>NZ_JAINRC010000009.1 GCF_020400655.1 Streptomyces spinosus | reverse complement strand
CGGCGCCCCGTCCCCGGAGCGGGAGTTGACCGCGCGGTGACGGCCCACGACGAACGGGACCTCGTCCGGCAGATCGAGGGCCATCTGCTGCTGGCCGCCGCACGGGAGGAGGGCCGTGCCGCCGCCGTACGCCTCGGTTCCCGGCTCGGCTGGCTCACCGAGGGCCAACGGCAGCACGTGGAGCGGCAGTTCGAGGCCGAGTACCTCGCGCTGGCCCGGCTCTCGTGGCACCGCACGGCCGAGCGGGCGCAGGAGCTGCGGCAGGCGTACGAGGCACGGTACCGGGCGCTGCGCCGCCGGCTGCTGGCCTGCTGCGTGCTGGGCTGCGCGGGGCTCGCGGCGGTGGCCCTGCTGGCGGTGTCCGCCGGCGTCTAGCACCGGCCGTCGACCGCGGGGCCACTTCCGGCCGGGATGGCGCCCGCCGGCCGTGTCGCTGCCGCCGGCGCCGTCCGCGGTACTCCTGCGGGCCCCCCGGGGCCCGTCGTACCGGCGGCGCGCCGCCGCCCTGGGCGCCGGGGTCCGGGACGAGGACGCGCCGCGCCCGTGCTCACCGGGCCGACCGGGTGACGGGCTGACGTCGGTCCGTCAGGTGGTGAGCACCATCCGGAAGCGGGCTTTGCCGGACAGCATCTTCTGGTACGCCTCGTCCGCGTCGTCCAGCGGCACGTTCTCGGTCATGGGGCGGATGCCGTGCAGGGCGCTGAAGGCCATGGTGTCCTCCACGTCCTGCGAGGTGCCCGACGGGTGGCCGCGCACCACGCGGCCGGCCATGAGCAACTGGGTCGGATTGATGCCGAGGGGCGCGGTGTCCGCGCCGATGACCACCAGTTCGCCGCGGTGGGCCAGGCCGTCCACGGTGGCCGTGATGGCCTCGGAGTGCCCAGCGGTGGCCAGGACGACCTTGGCGCCGCCGAGGGACTTGAGCGCCTCGGCGACCGGGGTGCCCGAGGTGCTGTCGACGTAGTGGTGGGCTCCCAGTTGCTCGGCGAAGTCGGCCTTCGCCGCGCCGCGGGCGATCGCCACGGTCTCGAAGCCCATGGCCACCGCGTACTGCACGCCGAGGTGGCCGAGACCGCCGAGGCCGAGCACCGCGACCAGGTCACCGGGCCGCGCCGAGCTGCGCCGCAGCCCGTTGAACGTGGTCACGCCCGCGCAGGCCATCGGTCCGGCGTCGCTCGCGGAGAGCGCTTCGGGGATGCGGGCCAGGGCGTCGACGGGTGCGATCACCTTCTCGCCGAAGCCGCCGTCGTAGGCCCAGCCGGGGACCTTCAGGTTCGGGCACACGATGAAGTCGCCCTCGCGGCAGGCCCGGCAGTGGCCGCAGCTGCCGCCGAACCAGCCGACGGCCACCCGGTCGCCCTCCTGCCAGCCCCGCTCCCGCACGCCCTCGCCCAGTTCCTCCAGGTGCCCGGCGATCTCGTGTCCGGGGACCTCCGGGAACGACACGCCGGGCAGCCCGCCACTCACGAAGAGAGCGTCGCTGTGGCAGACCCCGCACGCTTCCACGGCGATCCTGACCTGGCCCGGTCCGGGTTGGCGGACCTCGCGCTCGACCAGCTCGAAGGTGCCGTTCGCAGCGGTGACCTGCGCGGCTCGATAGGTACTCATGGCTGTCTCCGGGAACGGGTACGGCGGCGTCCTCAGACCCAGCAGAGCAGCTCCGGCCCGATTCCGCGCGCCGAAGGGACCGCGCCCCGCCGGACCGCGCCGTCCGGCCGGGGCGCCCGCGGCTCAGGGGCTCCCGGGGCGCCAGCCCTCCGGGCGGAGCATGCCGAGCAGCAGCCGGACCAGTTCGTCCACCACCTCGTCCAGGGTGGCGTCCACCCAGCCGGCGCTCCAGTCGTGCAGCAGGCCGTTGACGCTGCCGATGAAGGCCGTGGCCGCGAGGCGGTAGTCGCGCGGCGCCGCCTCCCCGCGGGCGACGGCCGCGTCCGCCTCGGCGCGGATGAGGTCGATCCAGCGGGCGCGGCGGGCCAGGCGCTGCTCCTCCAGCCGGGGGCTGACGCCGACGATCTCCACGAAGGCGATGCGGATGCGGCGCGGGTCACGGGTGACGCCGTGGGCGTAGGCCCGGAAGAGCACGGTGGCGCGTTCGGCGAGCGGCAGCCCGTCCGCGTCGGCGAGCGCGTCCAGGACGGCCTGTTCGGCCCAGCCGTTGACCTGGAGGTGGAGGGCGGCGAGGACGTCCTCCAGGGTGCGGAACTCCTCGTAGAACTGGCGCGTGGACAGGCCGGCGGCCTGGCTCAGCGCGGCGACCGTGGTGCCCCGGTAGCCGGGGGTGCCGCCGAACAGCCCCAGTGCCGCGTCCAGGAAGCGGCGGCGGCGCTCGGCCTGCCGTTCCTCGGCGGACCGTCCGCCGTAGCGTCCCGTCGGCGCCCTGAGCCTGCCGTCCACGCGTCCCCCTCGGTCATCCCGCCGCTCCCCCAATCTTGTCGTGCACACATCTTGTCGAGAAGGCCATCCCTTCCTTACTTTTCAGTAAGTTCACTGTGAAAGCACCCGTGTTCAGATTCCCCCGAGGAAAGAGAGCCGTCATGGCTGCCTCCAGAACCAGGCACCTGTGCTCCGTGACCGCCGCCCTCGTCCTGACCGTCGCCGCCCCGGCGACCGCCGCCTCCGCAAGCTCCGCCGCCCCCGCGGGGCTGCGCGAGGTGCTGTTCGTCGGCAACAACTGGGACGGCACGGCCGATGTCATCCGCTCCTCCGGCGACTTCGCGAAGATCGGCCGGATCAACGTCATACCGGACAAGGCCGCGCGGATGGCCGAGATCAACGCGGACCCGATCAAGTGGATCTACTTCCAGGCGATCCGCAACAGCGTCGGCGAGGGCCACGACCAGTTCGCCGACGACATGTACTCCACGCCCGACGGCAGGTCGGTGGTGGTGTCCCGGCCCAGTTTCGCGGACGTCGTCTCCCTGGATCTCGCCACCGGGAAGGTCAACTGGCGTTTCCCGGTGGCCGGTTACCGCGCCGACCACATGGCGGTCTCCCCGGACGGCACCCGGGTGGCGGTCTCCGCCTCGACCGCGAACACCGTGCACGTCCTGGACATCGACACCGGCAGGCAGCTCGGGTCCTTCGCGACCGGTGACAAGCCGCACGAGAACATCTTCACCAAGGACGGCAAGTACATCTGGAACATGTCCATCGGCGACGTCAACACCGACCTGGACACCCCGGGCTGGGACTGGACCAAGGGCGACCGGCACATCACCGTCGTGGACGCGACGACGTACAAGCAGGTCAAGGTCATCGACATGCGGCAGCGGCTGGACGCGTTCGGGCTGAAGGACTTCTCCGACGCGGTCCGCCCGGCCGTGTTCTCCGCCGACGAGTCCAAGCTGTACTTCCAGGTGTCGTTCTTCAACGGCTTCCTGGAGTACGACGTCGCCACCGACAAGATCACCCGGATGAAGACGCTGCCGAAGAACCCGGCGACCAGCGAGGACCGCACCACCTGGGTCAACGACTCGCGTCACCACGGCATCTCGATGAACCCCGAGGGCACGAAGCTCTGCGTCGCGGGCACCATGGACGACTACGCGACCGTGGTCGACCGCGCCTCGCTCCAGGAGGGCCCGCTCGTCACGACGTCCAAGCCGTACTGGGCGACGGTCAGCGGGGACGGCAAGGACTGCATCGTCTCCGAGAGCGGCGCCGACCAGGTGACGGCGATCGACTTCGCCACCGGCAGGAAGGTGACGTCGGTCCCGGTCGGCGACCATCCGCAGCGCGTCCGGCTGGGGCACGTCCAGGCGGACTGGACCGGCCCCAGCGGGGGGTGACGCCGCACCGAGCCGTGGCCTCCGGGGCGTCCCCACTCACTCCGGAGGCCACACCCATGCCGTCGGTAGGCGCGCCGCCGCCCCTGCGGCGCGCCTACGGCACACCGGAAGTCCGTGTCGGTCGGCAGCGGCCGGCGGCTGCCCGTGCCGCCCGGCCCCCGGGACTCACGGGTGAGCCGACTGCGGGTCGGCCGAGGGCCGGCCGGGGCGTTCCCCGGCCCGGCGCATCACGTTCAGCAGGTACTCCTTCCGGTTCAGCGGGTTGTGGTCGGTGCGCGGACGTTCGGGGACCGTGCCGCGGGTGACCGGCGCGTAGTGGTCGAAGACGGTCTCCACCTCGCCCTCGCCCCGGGTCAGCCCCGGCAGCCGCTGCTCCAGCGCGTGCACCCGGGCGGCCGGCACGGTTCCCTCCAGGACACAGGTGGTCCCGTGCGTGCCGGTGGCCTCGGGCACGGCGCCGAGCCGGGCCAGCACCGGCAGCAGCGCGCCGAGGGTGTCGGCCGGCGCCTCCAGGCGGAAACGGTGCGCCGGCTCGTGCACCAGGGTGCCGGCCCGGCGCAGCGCCTCGGTCAGCACCAGCGGGGTCAGGCCCCGGAAGTCGTAGCCCGTGCTCGACATGCTCTTGTCGAAGCCCTGGTGCGCGTGACTCTGCCGGGGCGAGTAGCCGCAGTGGGTCATGGTGACCGTGCAGTCGACGACCTGCCAGCCGTGCAGCCCCTGGCCGAGCGTCTCGCGGACGGTGTCCTCGACCGCCTTGAAGAAGGCGTACGGCATCGAGCCCAGCTCCACCTCCAGCCGGAACGCCACGCCCGTGCCGGGCGGGGCCGGGTCGACGCGCAGGCCGACCGTGGCGAGGAAGGGGTTGGCGTCCTTCTTGTCGAACTCGACGGCGTGCCCGGTGGCGACCGGCCGCTCGACGCACAGGGTCGTCGTCTCGCGGAAGGTGACGGCCAGGCCGTACTCGTCGGCGAGGGTGGCCTGGACGACCTCCTTCTGCACCTCGCCGTAGAGGGACACGGAAATCTCCCCGCGCGGCCCGTCGTGGCGGACGCCGATGAGCGGGTCCTGTTCGGCGAGCTGGGTGAGCGCGAGGTGCAGCGAGCGGCGGTCCGTGCCGGCGCCGGGTACGACGACCGTCTCCAGGGTGGGCGGCGCGAAGTGGTGCTCGTACGACCGTCCCGGCGTGCCCAGCGCGTCACCGATCCGGATGCCGCCGAGACCCCGCACCTTGACGATCCGGCCCGCCCCGGCGCTGTCCGCCCGGGTGTCCGTGCCGTGGTCGAAGACGGCGAGCGCGGTGACGCGTCCCTCGGTGGCACGGGCGCCTGCGGGGCGGGCTTCGCGGTCGGTGGTGGTCTCCCGGCGGCCGTTCGCTCCCCTGCCCGGGTCCTTGCCACCATCACCGAAGGGGACGCGGTCGCGGACGCGCAGGGTGCCGGAGAAGAGGCGGGCATAGGCCACCCTCTCCCCCGCCGGACCCCGCTCCACCTTGAAGACGGTGCCCGAGAGGGGGCCGTCCGGGTCACCGGCGGCGGTGGGCAGCAGCCTCTGGATGCCGTCGACCAGCTCGGACACGCCGGCGCCCGTGATCGCGGAGCCGAAGTACACCGGGTGGACGGAGCCGTCCCGGGTCCGTGCGGCGAGCGCGCCGCGCAGCCGGGCCTCGGGGACCGCGCCGTCCAGAAGGTCGGCGAGCAGGACGTCGTCCTGGTCCGCCAGTGCCTCGGGCGCGGCCGGGCCGAGGCCGGGCAGGAAGCGGGCGGCACGCGTGCCGAGTCCGGCGGCGGTGCCCATGGGGACGAGCGGTACGGCGAGCCGCTCGGCCATCTGGCGGAGCACCGCCGTGCCCCGGGCGCCGCGCCGGTCGATCTTGTTGACGAAGACCAGGGCCGGGATGCGCAGCCGGCGCAGGGTGCGCATCAGCACCCGGGTCTGCGCCTGGACGCCTTCGACGGCGGAGACGACCAGGACGGCTCCGTCCAGCACGCCGAGCACCCGCTCCACCTCGGCGATGAAGTCCGGGTGACCGGGGGTGTCGATGAGGTTGACGGTGACGCGGTCGAGCGGGAAGGAGACGACGGCGGACTTGATGGTGATGCCGCGCTGCCGCTCCAGCGCGAGAGTGTCGGTGGTGGTGCTGCCGGCGTCGACGCTGCCGATCTCGTCGATCACTCCGGCGGTGTGCAGGAGCCGTTCGGTCAGGCTCGTCTTACCCGCGTCGACATGGGCGAGGATTCCCAGATTGAGCAATGGCACGAGGCGTCATGTCCTTGAGAGAGTGGGCGATTCCTTCCGGGCCGGACATGAACGGTGTGCGCATGATCGCTCCTGGTTCTCTCGGGACATCGACCGGTGCAGTGCAGCAGAAAGGCGGCCTCACCGCCAACGGATTAACGTTCAACCAGGTGCCGTGCCAGGTGTGAGCCGAGGAGCCGACGATGCGTGAGATTCTCGCCGTGCTGGACCGGTGGTACGCCGCCCGGGTGCCGTTCGGGCTGGCCACGGTCGTCGCGGTCAGCCGCAGCGCGCCGCGCGGGCCCGGTGCCGCGATGGCGGTCGGCCCGGACGGCGAGGTGGTCGGCAGCGTGTCGGGCGGCTGTGTGGAGGGCGCGGTGTTCGAGCTGGCCCAGGAGGCCGTCGAGAGCGGGGCGGCACGGCTGGAGACGTTCGGCTACAGCGACGAGGACGCCTTCGCGGTCGGGCTCACCTGCGGTGGCGAGATCACCGTGCTGGTACGGCCGGTGTCCCCGGCCCGGGACCCGGCGTTCGGCGCGGTCGCCGCGTCCGTCGCGGGCGGTGAGCCGGTCACCGTGGCCACCGTGGTCGACGGGCCGGCGCCGTGCGGGTCGACGCTCGCGGTGTGGCTCCGCACGGCCGCCGGCACCCTCGGGACCCCGGGGCTCGACGCCGCCGTCGCCGCCGACGCGCGCGGCGAACTCGCCCTCGGCGTGACCGGCCTGCGGCACTACGGCCCGCACGGGGAGCGCCGCGAGGACACCGTCACGGTGTTCCTCCAGTCCTTCGCGCCGCCGCCGCGCATGCTGGTGTTCGGGGCCATCGACTACGCCGCCGCCGTGGCCCGCATCGGGGACTTCCTCGGTTACCGGGTCACCGTGTGCGACGCCCGGCCGGTGTTCGCCACGCCCCACCGGTTCCCGGAGGGGGCGGAGGTCGTCGTGGACTGGCCGCACCGTTATCTGCGCGGCACGCACACCGACGAGCGGACGGTGATCTGCGTCCTGACCCATGACCCGAAGTTCGACGTGCCGGTGCTGCTGGAGGCGCTGCGGCGGCCGGCGGCGTACATCGGAGCGATGGGCAGCCGGCGCACCCACGACGACCGGCTCCGCCGCCTGATCGAGTCGGGCCTCACCGACCGGGAACTGTCCCGCCTGCGCTCCCCCCTCGGCCTGGACCTGGGCGCCCGCACGCCGGAGGAGGTGGCGGTGTCGGTGGCGGCGGAGATCGTGGCCCTGAGGTGGGGCGGCACCGGGTCACCGCTGAGCGGGACGAGGGGGGCGATCCATCCCCGGGGAGTGGGGTGACCGCTCCTGCCGGCGTGCGCCGGGGATGCCGGCGGTGCGGGCCGCTCCCGAGGCCGGCGGTACTGCCCGGCCTGCCCGGCGGTGGTGCCGGCCGGAGAGTCCTGCCGGGGCGTGCACCCCCCGGCGCTGACGGTGCCCGCCGGGTGTCCGGGGCGGGTCAGGCCCCGCGGCACCGGCATGATCCGGATGACAGGGCCTGGCCGGGGTCTCCGGCCACGCGCGCGTGGAGGTGCTGGTCGTGCCAGCCGTCGGCGTGCAGGAGGGCGCTGCGCTGGGTGCCCTCGTAGCCGAATCCGGCCTTCTCGGCGACCCGGCAGGACGCCGGGTTGGCGACGGAGTGGCACAGGATCAGGCGGTGCAGGCCGAGGTCGTCCAGGGCCCACCGGCTCAGCCGGCGTGCCGCCCGGACGGCGAGGCCCGTTCCGCGCGCCGCGGGCAGCACCCAGTACAGGACTTCGGCGGTTCCGGCGGCGAGGTCGACGCCGTTCAGTCCGGCGAGGCCGACGGGCGCGCCGCCCCGCGGGGCGATGGCCCAGACGACCCCGGTCTCGGCCCGCCGGCGCCCGTGCAGGCGCTCGATCCGGGCCCTGGCCTCCGCGCGGTCGGCGACGGTGAAGAGGTTCCACCTGCTGATGTCCGGGTCCCGCCCGGCGGCGAGCAGGGCGTCCGCGTCGGCGTCGGTCAGCTGCCAGGACCGCAGTTCCAGGCCGTCGGCGAGCGGCAGTACGGGCTGGCCGGGCTCGGCGAGGCGGCCCTGAGGCACGACGGCGGGTATGCCGGAGCTGGAGATCACCGCCGCATCCTGCCACAGCCGGCGAGCGTCGGCCGGGGCCGGCCGGGGCCCGCCACCGGCTACCGTCGCGGCAGCCGGTGCAGGGTCACCTCGGTGAGGGCTCCGTCGGCGACCGTGGCGGTGAGGTACGTGCAGTGGGGCTGGCGGCGGCGGTCCGTCGGGGAGCCGGGGTTGAGCAGCCGCAGGCCGCCGGGGGCGGTGGTGTCCCAGGGGATGTGGCTGTGCCCGAAGACCAGGACGTCCAGGTCGGGGAAGCGTGCGGCGCAGCGGGCCTCGCGGCCCTGGGCGGGGCCGGTCTCGTGGACGACCCCGAAGCGCAGGCCGCCCAGGTCGGCGCGGGCCACCTCGGGGAGCCGGGCGCGCAGTTCGGGGCCGTCGTTGTTGCCGTACACACCGATCAGCCGGCGGCTGCGGCTCTCCAGCAGGTCGAGGGTGGCGGTGTCGACCCAGTCCCCGGCGTGGAATACGACGTCCGCGCGCGGGAGTTCGGCGAGCAGCGGCTCCGGCAGCACCTTGGCGCGCCTGGGCAGGTGCGTGTCGGACATGAGCAGGAGGCGCACCTCGCCGGCCTACGCGCAGGAGGAGGTGAGGCGGCGGACGCCGCGTACGGTGCCCAGCAGCGCGACGCCCGCGCCGAGCGCGGTGGCGGCGGGGTGCCGGACCAGGGTCTCCTGCCAGGAGCGGGCGTGGGCGGTGTCGTCGAAGGCGCCGTGGGCGCCCTGGTCGTCGGCGATCTCGCGGTCCACCGGCTCGAACAGGTTGTCCAGGCCGGCGGGCGGGATGCGGTCGGTCTGCTGGGAGTCGTAGCCGGTGCGGGCCAGGTAGCGGTCGAGCAGCGCGGGGACGAACCGGTTGGCCCAGATGGTGGCGACGGTGGACGCGCCGACGTAGTACTGCTTGCGGCCCGGGTGGTCGGCGGCGTACAGCACGCCCCGCGCGGCCACCTCGGGCTGGTAGATCGGCGGGACCGGCATGGGGTGCCTGGCGAGACGCGAGCGGACCCATTCGAACTGGGGCGTGTTGACGGCGGGCATCTGGGCGACGGTGACGCGCACGTTGCTGCCCCGGTGCAGCAGTTCCGTGCGCAGGGAGGAGGTGAAGCCGTTGATGGCGTGCTTGGCTCCGCAGTACGCCGACTGCAGGGGGATCGAGCGTTCCCCGAGCGCGGAGCCGACCTGCACGATCGTGCCCTGGTCGCGGGGGAGCATGCGCTTCAGGGCGGACCGCGTGCCGTTGACGAAGCCGAGGTAGGTCACCTCGGTGATCCGCCGGTACTCCTCGGGGGTGATCTCCTCGAACGGCGCGAACACGCTGGCGAAGGCGCAGTTGATCCAGGTGTCGATGGGACCGAACTCCTTCTCCGCGGCCTCGGCGACGGCCTCCGTCCGGGCCGGGTCGGCCACGTCGGCGGGCTGTACCAGCGGCCGTCCGCCGAGCGCCGCGACCTCGTCGGCCGCCGCCTCCAGGCCGCCCTCGCCGCGCGCGACCAGGACGACGTCGGCGCCGCGCCTGGCGTACAGGCGGGCGGTGGCGCGGCCGATGCCGGCGCTGGCGCCGGTGATGACGACGGTGGGGGGCATGTTCCTCTCCTCCTGCGTACGCGGTGTCTGTCAGTCCGCCCCGTAGGGCGCCGCCCGTTCCTCCCCGGGGGCCGGGCCGAGGCCGGGTGTGCCGGTGGGCACGGCGGGGACGGCGGTGTCCGGGGTCTCGGCGGCCGGCCGGCCGCTCAGGGTCACCTCCTGTCACCTCCTCGTCCGGCGCAGTCCGGCCGCCTCCAGGCCGGACCTGTCCGGAGGGGTCATCCGTGCTCCTCGCTTCGCTCCGTACGCGGAAGAGTGCCGGGCCGCCGCGCTGTCCGAGGTCCGTTGAGTACCCCGGCAAACAGACAGTCAAAACTGAACAGTTTCAACTGGACAGTTTGTGCTGTCGGTCCTAGTCTGGCGACATGGCTGACATCTCCGACTCCGCCGCCCGCGCCGCACGCGACCTGCGCGTGGTGTTCAGCAGGCTGCGGCGCCGTATCCGCGAGGTGGCGCAGGACGCCGACCTCAGCCCGTCGCAGGAGTCGGCGCTCACCCTGGTCGGCAAGCACGGCGCGGCCACCGCGAGCGCGCTCGCCGCCGCGGAGGGGGTGCGCCCGCAGTCCATGGCCACCACGCTGGCCGCCCTGGAGCAGCACGGGCTGGTCCGCCGGGCCCCGGACCCCGACGACGGCCGCCGCCAGCTGGTCACGCTGACCGACGCCGGCCGGGCCCGGATCGAGGGCAACCGGCAGGTGCGCGAGGAGTGGCTCGCCCGCGCCTTCCAGGACCGCTACACCGAGGAGGAGCGGCAGACCGTCCTCTCGGCGCTGGAGCTGATGGAACGGCTGTCCCGGCCGTGATACCGAGGCTCACCGCCCGCACCCGGGCCGCCGGCCCCTCCCCCGACGGGTTCGACCGCCGGCTCATCCCGCCGATGATCCTCGGCTCGGTCCTGAACCCGGTCAACTCCTCGATGATCGCCGTGACGCTCGTGCCGATCGGCGTGGCGTTCGGCGCGCCGCCCGCCGAGACGGTGTGGCTGGTCTCGGCGCTCTACGTGGCGACCGCCGTCGGCCAGCCCGTCATCGGCCGCCTGGTGGACATGTACGGCCCGCGCCGGCTCTACCTCGCCGGTACGGCCCTGGTCGGCTTCGCCGGTCTGCTCGGCGCGCTCGCCCCCTCGCTCGGCGCGCTGATCGCGGCCCGGGTGCTGCTGGGCCTCGGCACGTCGGCGGCGTACCCGGCGGCGATGCGGCTGACCCGCGCCGAGGCCGAACGCACCGGGCGGGACAGCCCGGCGGGCGTGCTGACCGCGCTCGCCGTGGCCAACCAGACGGTGGCCGTCGTCGGGCCCGCGCTCGGCGGGCTGCTGATCCAACTGGGCGGCTGGCGGGCCGTGTTCACCGTCAACGTGCCGCTGTCGGCGGCCTGTCTGGTGCTCGGCGCGCTGCGGCTGCCCCGGTCCGTGACCCGGCGGCGCGGCCTGGACGTGCCCGGCATGGCGCTGTTCGCCGTCCTGCTGATCGCGCTGATGCTGTTCCTGATGGAGCCGCGGACCGGCCGCTGGTACCTGCCGGTGCTGTCCGCCGCGGCCGCCGCCGGCTTCGCGCTACGCGAGCTGCGGACGCCGGACCCGTTCATCGACCTGCGCGTCCTCGGCGGCAACGGGCCGCTGCTCGCCACCTACGTGCGCCAGTTGCTCGGCTACACCACCGCCTACGCCTTCATGTACGGCTACACGCAGTGGCTGGAGCAGGGCCGCGGGCTCGGCGCCTCCACGGCCGGGCTCGCGCTGCTGCCGCTGTCGGCGGCGGCGCTCACCGCCTCCGCGCTGACCGGGCGCCGGGAGGCGGTGCGCGCCAAACTGCTCACGGCTTCCGTCCTCCAGCTCGTGGGCTGCGCGGTGCTGTTCGTGATCGGCGACCGCAGCCCGTTCTGGCTGCTGCTCGCGGTCGGTGTGCTGCTCGGCGTCCCGCAGGGGCTGATCGGCCTGGCCACGCAGAACGCGCTGTACCGGCAGGCCGAGCCGGAGCGGATCGCCTCCGCGGCCGGGCTGCTGCGGACCTTCACGTACCTCGGCGCACTGGCCGCGTCCGCCGCCACCGCGGCGTTCTACCCGCACCGCGCCGACACGGCCGGGCTGCACGGCCTGGCCCTGTTCATGCTCGCCGGCTCCGCACTGCTGCTGGCGACGATCCTGCCCGACCGGTCCCTCGGCCGGCCGGCCACCCGAGACACCCGAAAGGCCTGACCGACCCATGTCGCTCACCACGCTCGACCCCCGTACCGCCCTCGTCGCGATCGACCTCCAGAACGGCATCGTGGCCATGCCCACCCAGCCGTACCCGGGCGCCGAGATCGTCTCCCGCACGTCCGCGCTCGCCGACGCCTTCCGCTCGCACGGGCTGCCCGTGGTCCTGGTGCGGGTCTCCTTCGCAGCGGACGGGGCGGACGCCGTCCCGGGCCGCACCGAGCGCCAGCCGCGCGGGCTCGCCTTCCCGGAGGGCTGGGACGTCGTCGTCGACGACCTGTCCGGACACCCCGGCGACATCCGTGTCACCAAGCACAACTGGAGCGCCTTCCACGGCACCGACCTGGACGTCCAGCTCCGCCGCCGGGGCATCACGCAGATCGTGCTGACCGGCATCGCCACCAGCATCGGCGTGGAGTCCACCGCGCGCGACGCCTACGCGCACGGCTACCACGTCACCCTCGCCACGGACGCCATGGCGGACGCGGACGCGGACGCGCACGTCAACAGCGTCGAGCGCATCTTCCCGCGGCTCGGCGAGACCGGCACGACGGACGAGATCCTGGAACTGCTGGCCAAGACCCACGCCTGACCGCCGGGCCGGGCGCCGTCCCCCGGACCGGCGTCCCCGGTCCGGGGGTGCGGGCCGCGGCGGACTCCGCCCGCTCAGCGGGCGGTGCGCCGCTTGAGCGGCTCCCACCAGGACCGGTGGGCGCGGTACCAGGCCACCGTCTCGGCGAGGCCCGTGGTGAAGTCGCGGCGCGGCCGGTAGCCGAGTTCGTCGCGGGCCTTGCTCCAGTCGAGCGAGTAGCGCAGGTCGTGGCCCTTGCGGTCGGGCACGTGCACCACGTGTTCCCAGCCCGCCCCGCACGCCTCCAGCAGCAGGCCGGTCAGCTCCTTGTTGGTCAGCTCCGTGCCGCCGCCGAGGTGGTAGACCTCGCCGGGGCGGCCCTGCGTGCGGACCAGGTCGACGCCGTGGCAATGGTCGTCGACGTGCAGCCAGTCGCGGACGTGGTGCCCGTCGCCGTACAGCGGCACGGGCAGGCCGTCGAGGAGGTTGGTCACGAAGAGCGGGATCACCTTCTCGGGGAACTGGCGCGGCCCGTAGTTGTTGGAGCAGCGGGTGATCCGCACGTCCAGGCCGTGGGTGCGGTGGTGGGCGAGGGCGATGAGGTCGGCGGAGGCCTTCGACGCGGCGTACGGCGAGTTGGGCGCGAGCGGCTGGGTCTCGAACCAGGATCCGGTCCGCAGGGAGCCGTAGACCTCGTCGGTGGAGACGTGCACGAACGGGCCGGTGCCGTGCCGCAGGGCCGCGTCCAGCAAGGTCTGGGTGCCGAGCACGTTGGTGCGGACGAACTCCCCGGCCTCCTCGATCGACCGGTCGACGTGCGACTCCGCGGCGAAGTGCACCACCTGGTCGGCGTCCGCCATCAGTTCGCCGACCAGGCCCGCGTCACAGACGTCCCCGTGCACGAAGTCCAGCCGGGGGTGGCCGACGGGGAGGTTGGTGAGCGTGCCCGCGTAGGTGAGCTTGTCGAGCACGGTGATGTGGGGTGCGTCCGGCGCGTCGGCCGCGAGGAGCCCGCGCACGTAGTGGGAGCCGATGAAGCCGGCGGCGCCGGTGACGAGCAGGTTCATGACCGGAGTATGACCGCGGGGCGTGACGACGTCCGGTCGTCCCCTCGGGGTTCAGTCCTCGCCGCGCACGATGTTGTCCTCGGGGCCCGGGCCCTGCCACTGCGCGGAGGCGCGGTCCTGGACGGCGGGCACGCAGGTGCGCACTCCCCGGTCGCGCCGGCGGCGGGCCTGGGCCCAGTCCGTCTCCGCGTCGGGTACGGCCGGTTTCTCACTGGCATGCGCGGTCACGTCGTTCATCTTCCTTCTGCGTTCCGCCCGCCGCGGGCGCCGTTCGCGGGATCGCCCGGGCCCGGGGTGAGCCGTGTGCCCCGCCGGGTCCCCGGGGCGGGCGGCCCGCAAACACGGCGGCGCCGCGCACCGGGCCGGGTGCGGCCCCCGGGTCAGGTACGGCCGCCTCCGCCACCGCCGAAGGACCCGCTGGACCCGGGCGACCAGCGGGGGCGGCGCTGGTCGTCGGCGCGCTTGGTGCCGACGTTGCCGAGCTGGTGGGGGGTGAGGCGCTCGCCCTCGTCGGCGGCCCGGGGCACCTCGTCGGGCTCACGCACCTCGTGGGTCTCGTACACCGGCCCGGACGGCGGCATCTTCGGCTGCTCGTCGGGCCGCGGCGGCGCCGGCTCCCGCTCGCGCACCTTGAAGCCCAGCCGGAAGGCCCAGATGAGTCCCGCGACGCAGGCCACTCCGGCGATCAGGATCAGGGCGTAACCGAAGACCTGGGCACCCGTGGCCGCTTCGTACATGGCGTTGTTCATGACCACCGGGTACCCGGCGCGACGCGACGGATGCGCGGGCCCACCCGAACGGGCCGGTGGGTGGCGGGCGGCAGGTGCGGTCGAGGGTCTCGGCCGGGCGGGCCCGGGGGCCGTGGCCAGGTGCGGCCGTCGACCTTGGCCAGGTGCAGCCGTGGGCCGCGACCAAGGCCCGGCCCGAGCGCGCGGCCAGGCCCCGGCTGCGGGGCACGACCACCCCCGGACCGAGCCCACGACCGGACCCGGCCCCGGGCCACGACCGAGCCCGGCACCCGCCCACGGCCGGCCCGGAGCGCAGGTCACGGCCAGGCCGGGCCGCGGCGCACGACCGGGCCCGGCTGTCGATCAGTCCGTTTCCTCCGTCGCCGCCCGCTCCACCTCCGCCTCGACCTCGGCCCGTGGCCGGCCGGTCTGCCGGGCGTACTCGCTCACCGCCGTCTGCACTTCGCGGGCGAGGTCCCGCCAGGCCCGCAGGGCGGTCTCGTAGGTGCCCGACTGGGCGCCGGTCATCCGCCGCTCGGCCGGCGGACCGTAGGCGTCCCGCAGTTCCTGCACCTGGGCGTGGGCGGCGGCGGCCGCGCGCTGCTTGGCGACCAGTTCTTCGAAGGTGTGCGACACGCCAACCGACCCTAGGCAGGTCCGGTCCGCGCGCCCACCGCGACCTGCCGGGACCGCCGCCACCCGTACCCGAGTGGCGGGTCAGCGGCCCGGTCCGAGGTCCGCCCAGACCTGTTTGCCGCCGCTGACCGGGACCGTGCCCCAGGCCGCCGACACCGCCTCCACCAGCAGGATGCCCCGGCCGCCGGTGGCCTCCCAGCCGATGCTGGTCGGCTTGACGGGGCTGCGCGGGGAGGTGTCGGCGACGGCGAGCCGCAGCCGGTGGTTGACCAGGCTGAGATCGAGCCGCACCTGGCCGCCGGTGTGCACCAGGGCGTTGGTGACGAGTTCGGACACGACCAGCAGGGCCGCGTCGATCGTGTCCCCGGGCACGCCCCAGGCACGCAGAGTGCGCCGGGTGAAGCGGCGGGCGTGCCGGACCGCCTCCGGCACCCGCCACACCGTCCAGCTCTCCCGGAGCGGGCGTACCGCCAGTCCGTCGTAGCGCATGAGCAGCAGCGCCACGTCGTCGTCGCGGTGGGCGCCGGTGAGCAGGGCGTCGGCGACCAGGCCGAGGTGGGCGGGGTCGGCGGCGGCCAGTTCGCGGGCCAGCCGGTCCATGCCGGCGTCGAGGTCGGTCTCCGGTGACTCCACCAGGCCGTCGGTGGTCAGCGCGATCACGGTGCCGGGCTGGAGCCGCAGCGGGGTCATCGGGAACTCGGCCTGGGCGAGGACCCCCAGCGGTGGGCCGCCCTCCGCCCGCACGATCTCGGCGGTGCCGTCCGGGTGGCGCAGCACCGGCTGCACGTGCCCGGCGCGGACGCACCAGGCGGTGCCCTGCTCGACGTCGACGTCGACGTAGGCGCAGGTGGCGAAGAGGTCGGTCTCCATGTCCAGCAGCAGCCGGTTGGCGTGCGCCACGACGACGTCCGGGGGGTGGCCCTCGGCGGCGTAGGCGCGCAGCGCGGTGCGCATCTGGCCCATCAGGGTGGCGGCGCCCGCGTTGTGGCCCTGGACGTCGCCGATCACCAGGGCCACGTGGTTGTCGGCCAGCGGGATCACGTCGTACCAGTCGCCGCCGACCTCCAGGCCGGCCGTGGTGGGCAGGTAGCGGGCGACGGCGACCGCGCCGGGCAGCCGGGGCAGCCGGCGGGGCAGCAGGGTGCGCTGGAGCATGCCGACGAGTTCGTGCTCGGCGTCGAAGGCGTGGGCGCGCAGCAGGGCCTGGCCGGTCAGGCCGGCGCAGGCGGTGAGCAGGGCGCGTTCGTCGGGGGCGAAGTCGTGCGGGCGGTCCCAGCCGACCAGGCAGGCGCCGGCCATGCGGCTGCCGGCGGGCAGCGGCAGCACGGCGAGGCCGCCCGGTCCGACCTCGGCGAGGGCGGGCTCCAGCGGTGAGCCGGCGGGCCAGATCCTGGCGCGGCCCTCGCGCAGCGCGGCGGCCAGGGTGGGCATGGCGCGCACCGGCGCGTCGGGCCATTCGGTGCGCCACTCGCTGCGCCACACCTCGGGCCAGGCCTCGGGTTCGGGCGGGTCGAGGACGGTGACGACCAGCCGGTCGTTCTCCAGTTCGGCCAGGGCGATCCGGTCGGCCCGCAGCGGCTTGCGCAGGGCGGCCACGACGGCCTGGCCGACGTCCTTGACGGTGCCGGCGGTGGCGAGGGCGGCGGCGAGGCGCTGCACGCGGGCGACGTCGGTGACGTCGGAGCGCATGCTGGAGGCGTCGGCGACGGTGCCGACGAGCCGGGCGGAGCGGCCCTCGCCGCCGGGCAGCAGCCGGCCGCGCAACCGCAGCCACCTGGGCGGACCGGAGGGCTGGAGGATGCGGAACTCCAGCTCGCGGTCGCCGATGGACATGTGGTCGGCCTCGACCACCGACATCAGCGCGGGCAGGTCCTCCGGCACCGCGCGGCCGAGCAGGGTCTCCACGCGGCCGTCGAAGCTCTCCCGGTCGATCCCGAACAGCCGCAGGATCGCCCCGCCGGCCTCCACCCGGCCGGTGTCCATGATCAGGCTGAAGGCGTCCTCGGTCAGCTCGCCGGTGTCCCGGGCGACGGCGGGGGCGGGGACGGCCACGGCGCGGGCGATCAGCTCCAGGCTGGTCCGGTCGTCGGTCCCGAAGCCGCCCGGTTGCTCTCCGACGGCCAGCAGACAGCCGCCGCCCGCCGGGCCGAGCGGCAGGACGGCCACGGAGAAGTCCGGGGACGGGGTACGGCGGGAGTCGGCGCCGGCGGCCAGTTCGGCGGGGCCCAGCCAGCGCGGGAGTCCGGTGCGGTGCGCCTCGGCGACCGGGGAGGTGCCGGCGGCCGGGTAGCAGTCCCGCAGGCCGTACAGGGTGCGGGGCAGACCGGCCGACTCGGCGAGGCAGAGTTCGGTGGCGTCGTCGCCGGGCGTGTACACCCCGGCGAAGGACGCGCCCGCGAACACGAGCGCCTGTTCGAGCACCCGGCGCAGCCGGTCGGGTGTGGCCGGCGACGCCATCAGCGACGCGAGGGCGGCTTCGGCACGCTGCGGCGCCGTTCTCGTCCCGCTGATCGCAGCGCCCTCACTCACCACGTCGCCATTACAGCGCGTATGAGCCGCCTGCGCAGCCCCTGTGAACCGCGCTGGGCGGACGCGCCCGGCCACACCTGGCGGAGGGCGACCGCCGACGGGCGGGGGCGAGCGGGAAGGGTGGACACGCCCCGTGAACCGGCCGCCGGCGGCGGTGTCCCCTGGGCAGGCGGACGAGGCGGGCCGCGGCGCGTCCCCGCCGCCAGGCCCGCCGGACAGGACGCCGGCCGGGGCGGACGGCCGTGCGGGGACGGCGTCCGTCGCGGTACGGCTGTAGGCGGACCGGCTCGCGGCGGACCGCCACGCGGGGGCGCGTGCCGGCGGCGGTCCGTCGGTAGCGGCGTCGGCGCATCGGGGCGCGCCGGGGCTCACACGGGATCCTCGACGGCCGCCGCGCCCGCCCCCTCGGCGACCGCCGGCTCCCCCGGCTCCTTGGTGGAGATGACCACCAGCTTGGTCACCGTGCCGTCGTCCCCCACGACGTCGCGGACGTGGCGGAAACCCAGGCGGCGGCACATGGCCAGGCTGGCGGTGTTGTCGGCGCCGACCATGCCGTACGCCTCGGTGAGTCCGAGATTGTCGGCGGCGTGGCGGAGCAGTCCGCGTACCGCCTCGCCGCCCAGTCCGCGCCCCCAGTGCCCCGGGGCGAGCGCGGTGACGAGTTCGTGGCCGTCGACGTTGCCGGTCGGCTTCACCTCCGCGTGACCGACGTACACGCCCGCGTGCCACAGGCCCCACACGTCGAAGCGGCGCTGGGGGTAGACGTCGGTGAGGATCGCGCGGAACAGCTCGCGGATCTGCTGCTCGGGCACGCGTTCCTGGCCCATCCAGCGGCACACCTCCTCGTCGCGCAGCAGGGCGACGAAGGCGTCCTCGTGTTCGGGCCGGTAGGGGAGGAACTCCAGGCGTTCGGTGTGCAGGACGGGGGTCACGGACGTCATGGCGGACTCCTCGGTAGTGATGCGGTGCGGCGGGTGCCGGGCGACCGGCGACGCGTGGGGGGAGGAGTGGGAGGGGAGGTGCCGGGCCGCCCTGTGGGGGGGCGGCCCGGCGTGGCGGACGCGCGGGCGTCAGGCGCCGGCGTTCTCCATGCGCTCGCGCAGGCTCTTGGGCCGCATGTCGGTCCAGACCTCGTCGACGTACGCGGAGCACTCGGCCTCGGTGCCCTCCTTGCCGACGGGCTCCCAGCCGGCGGGCACCTCGATGTCGGCGGGCCAGAGGGAGTACTGCTCCTCGTCGTTGCGCAGCACCTGGTAGCGGGTGTTCTCGTCCATGTCGGTCTCCTCGGGGATCGGGTCGGGGTGTGCTGGTGCCGGGTGGGGGCGGGCGGTCGGGGCGCGGGGTGCGCGCGGCCCGTACCGGGGGGTGGTGCGCCGGTACGGGGCCTCGCGGGGCCGGAAGTGCGTCACCGGCCTCCCCTGGCGTGCCGGGCGATGTGCCGCAGGGCCTCGGCGAACTCCTCGGCCACCCGCCGTACGGTCGCGGTGTCGTGGACGCCGGGCCGGTGGTGCCAGGTGAAGGCGAGCCGGCCGTGCTGCACCGCGCCCACCACCTCCAGCAGGTGCGAGCCGGGGTCCCGGGGGTCGTGGTCCTGCCCGAGGGAGCCGTGCTCGGCGCGGACCAGGCCGCCCGACACGGTCTCGGGGCGGGCGTCCCACTGCCCGAGGTAGTTGAACACCACCTGGCTGTGTGCGCCGGCGCCGAGGCGTTCGCGGACCTCGGGCGGCCCGAAGGTGCGCAGCGCGCCGAAGCCGATGCCGTTGCCGGGTACGGCGCGCAGCTGGCGGCGCACCGCCTTCACCAGGGACCGCCAGTCGCGGTCGGAGCCGAGGTCGCCGGGGTCGGGCACCTGGACGGCGACCGGGTACACGGTGGTGAACCAGCCGACGGTGCGGGACAGGTCCACCCCGTCCAGCAGGTCCTCGCGGCCGTGGCCCTCCAGGTCCAGGCGGACCCGGTCGCGTCCGGTCCAGCGGGCCAGCGCCAGGGTGAGGGCGGTGAGCAGCACGTCGTTGACCCGGGTGCGGTAGGCGGTGGGTGCCGAGCGCAGCAGGGCCTCGGTGTCCTCCTCGCCGAGTTCCACGCTGACGGTGGCGGCCGGTCCGGTGGCGGCGGGTGCGGGTGGCGCGGGCTCGGTGTCCACCGCCTGCTCCCAGTACGGCAGTTCGTGGTCGAGGCCGCCTTCGGCGACGTACGCGGCCAGCCCTCGCGACCAGGCGCGGAAGCTGGTGCCGCGCTCCCCCAGCGTGACCGTCGCGCCCTCGAGGGCCTGCTGGTAGGCGGTTTCCAGGTCGTCGCGCAGGATGCGCCAGGAGACGGCGTCCACGACCAGGTGGTGGGCGACGAGGAGGAGGAACGCGGGCCGGCCGGGCTCCCCGGTGAACAGGGCCGCGCGCAGCTGCGGGCCCCGGGCCAGGTCGAAGCCGGCGTGCAGTTCGTCGGCGGCCTTGGCCATGGCGGCGTCGGCCTCCTCGGCGGACAGCCCGGTCAGGTCGTGGTGGACGAGGATGCCGGGACCGGCGGCGGGCGGCGGGTTGAACTGGTGCCAGCCGTCGGCGTCCCGGGTGAACCGCATGCGCAGCGCGTCGTGGTGCTCCAGCAGCGCGTCCAGGGCGGCGCGCAGCGCCCGCGGGTCGGGGGTGCCGTCCAGTTCCAGCAGAGCCGACTGGTTGAAGTGGTGGTGTGCGGCGCGCGGGGTGGTCAGGAACCACTTCTGGATCGGGGTGAGCGGCACCTCGCCGGTGACCGGGCCGTCCCCGGACCGCCCGGGCGCGGCGCGGACCACGGTGGCGAGGGCGGCCACGGTCTGGTGCGTGAACAGGTCGCGCGTGGCCACGTGCAGGCCGTCGCGGCGCAGCCGGGAGACGACCTGCATGCTCAGGATGGAGTCGCCGCCGAGCGCGAAGAAGTTGTCGTCGGCGCCGACCTCGTCGATGCCCAGGACATCGGCCCAGATGCGGGCGATCCGGCGTTCGGTGTCGCTGCGCGGCGCGGTCTTCGGGCCGTCCTCGTGCCGCGCGGGCCCGGGAGCGGGCAGGGCCCGCCGGTCCGTCTTGCCGTTCGGGGTGAGCGGCAGCCGGTCGAGCGGCACGAAGACGGACGGCACCATGTGCGGGGGCAGCAGCCCGGCCAGGTGCAGCCGCAACTCCCCGACGGGCAGCCGCGGCGCGCCGGCGGTGGGCCGGCCGGCGTCGGACGGACCGGTCGCCGGCGCGTCCGCGGCGCCCCCCTCGGCCGGAACCACGTAGGCGACCAGCCGGGACGGCGCGTCCGGCGTCTCCCCCGCGCGTACGGCCACGACCGCGTCCCGCACCAGCGGGCTGCGCCGCAGCGCGCTCTCGATCTCGCCGGGCTCGATGCGGAAGCCGCGCAGCTTGACCTGGTCGTCGGCGCGTCCGGCAAACCGGAGCCGGCCGTCGGCGGACCAGCGGACCAGGTCCCCGGTGCGGTACATCCGCTCCCCCGGCGCGCCGAACGGGTCGGGGACGAACCGCTGGGCGGTGAGTCCCGGCCGGCCCAGGTAGCCGCGGGCCAGCCCGGGTCCGGCGAGGTACAGCTCTCCGGTCACGCCGGGTGGTACGGGACGCAGGGCGGCGTCCAGCACGCGGACGCCGATGCCGCCGGCGGGGCGTCCGATGGACGGGGCGCCGGTGCCGGGGGTGAGCGGGCCGGTCCAGGTGGCGACGACGGTGGCCTCGGTCGGCCCGTAGGAGTTGATCATCCTGCGGCCGGGGGCCCAGGTGTCGACCAGGTCGGCCGGGCAGGCCTCGGCGCCCACGATGAGCGTGCGCAGGCGGGGCAGGGCGGCGGCGGTCTCCGCCGGGACGGTGGCCAGCGCCGCCGGGGGGATCAGGGCGTGGCTGACGCGGCGCTCGGCGAGCACCTCCGCCAGCCGCTCCCCGACCAGCGGTCCCTCCTCGCCGGTGACCAGCGCGGCCCCGCTGAGCAGGGAGACGCACAGCTCCAGCACGGAGGCGTCGAAGCTGGGCGAGGCGAACTGCAGGACCCGGTCGCCGGGGCCGGCCGCGTACTGCTCGGCGGCCGCCGCGGCGAAGGAGGCGAGGCCCCGGTGGGTGACCACCACGCCCTTCGGGGTGCCGGTGGAGCCGGAGGTGTAGATGACGTAGGCGGGGTGGGCGGGGGTGAGGGGCGCGGTGCGGTCGGGGTCCGTGGGTGCGGTGTCCGGTCCGTCGGCGGCCCACACCTGGGCCGGGTCGGCGAGGACCAGGTGGGCGCCCGCGTCCCGGATCATGAAGTCCCTGCGCTGCGGCGGGTAGGCGGGGTCGACGGGCAGGAAGGCGCCCCCGGCCTTGGCGACGGCGAGCTGGGCCACGACCGTCGCCGCCGAGCGGGGCAGCGCCAGGGCGACCACGCGCTCCGGTCCGACGCCGTCCCGGACGAGCCGGTGGGCCAGCCGGTTGGCCGCCCGGTCCACCTCCGCGTAGGTCAGCTCCCGGTCGCCGTCGGCCAGCGCGACCGCGTCCGGGGTACGCGCCGCCTGCCGCTCGAACAGGGCGGGCAGGGTGGTCTCGGGCACCGGGCGGAAGGTGCCGCGGCCCTGGTCGAGCAGGGTCTTCAGCTCGTCGCCGGTGGCCAGCGGCAGGGCGCCGAGCGGGCGGTCCGGGTCCTCGGCGACGGCGTGCAGCAGGGTGCCGAGCTGTCCGGCCATCCGGTCGGCGGTGGCCGGGTCGAACAGGTCGGTGTTGTAGGTGAGCAGGCCGTGCAGGGCTCCGTCGCCGGTCTCGGCGAACTCCAGGGTGAGGTCGAACGCGGCCTGCTCGGACTCCGGTTCGACGTCGGTGACGTCCAGGCCGGGCAGGTCGAGACCGGCGGACGGGGTGTTCTGGAGGACGACCATGACCTGGAAGAGGGGACTACGGCTGGTGTCGCGGACCGGGTCCACCGCGTCCACGACCCGTTCGAACGGCACGTCCTGGTGGGCGAAGGCGTCGAGGACGGTCTGCCGTACGGCGGTGAGGAAGTCGGTGAACGGCTCCTCCGCGCCGGCCCGGGAGCGCAGCACCAGGGTGTTGACGAAGAACCCGACGAGCCCCTGCGTCTCGGGCCGCTCGCGGCCGGAGGCGACGGTGCCCACGGTGATGTCCTCGGCGCCGGAGAGCCGGGCGAGGTAGGCCTGGGCCGCGGCGACGAGCGTGGTGAACAGGGTGGTGCCGTGGTCGCGGGCGAGCCGGGTCAGCCGCCGGACGGCCGGGGCGGGCACCACCAGCCGGGTGGTCGCGCCGGCGCTGGTGCGCACCGCCGGCCGGGGCCGGTCGGTGGGCAGCTCCAGCGGCTGGGTGTCCGCCAACTGCTGCTTCCAGTAGGCGAGGTGCTCGTCGGCGCCGGCGTCCCCGGTGCCGCGCTGCCAGCGCGCGTAGTCGGTGTACCGCACCGGCAGCGCCGGCAGTTCACCGTGTTCGGCGCCCAGTTGTGCGCGGTAGAGGTGGGCGAGGTCGCCGAGCAGGACGGAGGTGGACCAGCCGTCGGTGACGATGTGGTGCAGGGTGAGCGTGAACACGTGGTCGTTCTCGGCGAGCCGGATCAGACCGGTGCGCAGCAGCGGGCCCTGACGCAGGTCGAAGGGGCGGGAGCGTTCCTCGGCGAGCAGTCCGCGCAGGGCGGATTCGGGGTCGGCGGTGCGTGACAGGTCGCGCACGGGCAGCGGCACGTCGTGGGGCGGGTGGACGCGCTGGACGCCGTGCCCGTCGACGCTGTCGAAGGTGGTGCGCAGCGACTCGTGCCGGGCCGCCAGGGCGGTCAGGGCGGCGCGGAGCGCGCCGGTGTCCAGGTCGCCGCGCAGCCGGAGGGCGAGCGCGGTCACGTACTCGGCGCCGCCCGGGGCGAACTCCTCCAGGAACCACAGGCGTTGCTGGGCGTACGACATCGGCGCGGCCCCGTCCCGGCCGGCCGGGGTGATCGCCGACCGGCCGGTGCCCCGCCGGGCGTCGAGCAGCCGGGCCAGTCCCGCCGGGGTGGGGTGGCTGAACACCGCGCGCGGGGTGACGTCGGTGTCGAAGGTCTCGGCGAGCCGGGAGGCGAGCCGGATGCTGAGGATGGAGTCGCCGCCGAGCTGGAAGAAGTCGTCCTCCACGCCGGGCGGTTCGCTGCCCAGCACCTCGCCGAAGACGGCCGTCGTGCGGCGCTCGGCCTCGGTGCGGGGCTCGACCCGGGTGCGGCCCGGCAGGGCCTCGGGCGCGGGCAGCGCCGCGCGGTCGACCTTGCCGTTGCGGCTGAGCGGGAGGGCGGCGAGCGGGACGACGGCACCGGGGACGAGGTAGTCCGGCAGGGTGCGGGCGGCGAACTCCCGGAGCTCTTCGGCGTCCTGTCCGGCCGGTCCGACGACGTAGGCCACGAGCCGTCTGGCACCGGGCCGGTCCTCGCGGGCCAGCACGGCGACGTCCGCGACGCCCGGGTGGGCGGCGAGGGCGGCCTCGACCTCGCCGGGCTCCACCCGGAAGCCGCGTATCTTCACCTGGTCGTCGGCGCGGCCGAGGAACTCGACGGTGCCGTCCGGCCGTCGCCGGGCCAGGTCGCCGGTGCGGTACATCCGGGTGCCGGGCGGGCCGCAGGGGTCGGCGAGGAAGCGGGCCGCGGTGTCTCCGGGGCGGCCCAGATAGCCGCGGGCGACGCCCTCGCCCGCCACGTACAGCTCACCGGGGCAGCCCGGCGGTACGGGCCGCAGCCGGGCGTCGAGGACGTGCACCCGCATGTCGTCCAGCGGGTGGCCGATGGGGACGGTGCCGGGCACGGCCGCGGGGTCGGTGAGGGCGCAGGAGGTCGCGAAGGTGGTGGTCTCGGTGGGGCCGTAGCCGTCGACGACGGTCAGGCCGGGGCACGCGGCCAGCACCCGGCGCACGGCCGGGGCGGGGACGACGTCGCCGCCGGTCCACACCTGCCTCAGGCCGCGGAAGCAGTCGGGGGCGTCCTGCGCGAGCAGCCGGAACAGTCCGGCGGTCAGCCACAGGGCCGTCAGCTCGCCGTCGCCGGCCAGCCGGCGCACCAGGGCCGCGTCCACGCCGCCGTCCGGGGCCACGACGACGCGCCCGCCGTTCAGGAGCGGCGCCCACACCTCGAAGGTGGCGGCGTCGAAGGCCACCGGCGAGTGCAGCAGCACCCGCGCGCACGCGCCGTCGGCGAAGCGGCTGTCGGTGGCGAGTGCCGCCACGTCCCGGTGCCGTACGGCGACGGCCTTGGGCCGGCCGGTGGAGCCGGAGGTGAACATCACGTACGCCAGCCGGTCGGGGTCGGCGGCCGGTGCCGGCTCCTGCTGCGTGCCGGCGCCGGTGCGGGCGGCGGTCACCTCGGCCGGGGTGAGCCGGACGGTCGCGCCCGCCTGGGCGAGCAGGGTGCGGCGGCGCTCCTCGGGGGCCCGGGTGTCGACGGGGACGTAGGCGCCGCCGGCCATGAGCACGGCGAGCTGGGCGACGACGAGTTCGGCGGAGCGGTCCATCAGCAGCGCCACCCGCTCCTCGGCCGCCAGCCCGCCGGCCACCAGCCGGGCGGCCAGCGACGACGCCCAGTCGCTTAGTTGACCGTACGTCAGCTCGCGTGCGCCGTCGCTGACCGCGACCGCGTCCGGGGTGCGGCGGGCCTGCTCGGCGAACAGGTCCACCGGGCTGCGCGGGGCGGCCCGGCGGGCGGTGGTGTTCCACGCGGCCAGCAGGTCGCGGTCGCCGGGGGTGAGCAGGTCCAGGGCGGCCAGGTCGGTGTCGAACCCGTCGGCGAGGGCGGTGAGCAGGGCCGCCAGCCGGCCCGCGGCGCGCTCGGCGGTCTCGGGGTCGAACAGGGCGGGGTCGTAGGCCAGGTCGAAGGCGAGCCGTTCGGCCAGATGGGCGCGCAGGCACCAGGGGAAGGTGGTGGCGTCGTCGGCGCGCACCTCCTCGACGCGGACGCCGGTGCGGGCCGTGGCCGACTCGTCCACGGGGTAGTTCTCGAACACCACCATGCTGTCGAACAGCGCTTCTCCGGGCGGGACCTCGCTGACGGCCTGGATGCGGGGCAGGGCGAGGAAGTCGAAGCGGCGGGCGTCGCTCTGCCGGTCCTGGAGGCCGCGCAGCCACGGCAGCACGGGCCCGGCGGGGACGCGGACCCGGGCCGGCACGGTGTTGATGAACATGCCGATCATGCCTTCGACGCCGGGCAGTTCGGCCGGGCGGCCGGACACCGTGGTGCCGAACACCACGTCGTCCCGGCCGCTGGAGCGGGCCAGCAGCAGCGCCCAGGCCCCCTCCACGACGGTGTTGACGGTGAGTCCGGCGCGGGCGGCGCCCTCCCGCAGCCGGCGCGAGACCCGCGCGTCCAGTTCCTGGTGAACGGCGGCGGCGGAGCGGGCGCGGTGGGCCTCGGCGGGCGTGCGGTCGTACGGCAGCGGGGTGCGGGCGGTGAACCCGGCCAGGGCGTCGGCCCAGTACCGCTCGGCGGCCCGCTCGTCCTGGTCGCGCAGCCAGTGCAGGAAGTCCGCGAAGGGCCGCCGTACCGGGGGTGCCGGGTCGGGGCCGCCGGTGAGGGCGGCGTAGCGTTCGCACACCTCGGTGAGGAGCTGCCCGGTGCTCCAGCCGTCCAGGACGATGTGGTGCGTCGACCAGACCAGCAGCACCTCGTCGCCGGGCAGGGCGGCCAGGGTGAGGCGGGTCAGCGGCGCGGCGGTGAGGTCCATGCCCGCCGCGCGGTCCTCGGCGAGCAGCCGCTCGGTGGCCGCCGCGCGCCGCTCGGGTGTCAGCGCCCGCCAGTCGAGGTGGGTGACGGGCAGCTCGGCGTGCCGGTGGACCACCTGGACCGGGTGGGGCAGGCCCTGCCAGTGCACGCTGCTGCGCAGTACCGGGGTGCGGTCGGCGACCTGCTGCCAGGCGGCGGCGAACGCGCGCGGGTCGGCCACGCCGGACAGGCGTACGGCCGTACGGTCGAAGTAGGCGTGCTCGGTGTCCACGAGGCCGTGGAAGAGCATGCCGGACTGGAGCGGGGTGAGCGGCAGGACGTCCTCGACGTGCCGGCCGGTGCCGACGAGCCGGTCCAGCTGGTCCTGGCCGAGGCCGGCGAGCGGGAAGTCGGAGGGCGTACGGCCGCCCGCTCCGGGTCGGGCGCAGTGCGCCACGATGTCCCGGAGGGCCGCGAGCGTCTCGTCGGCTAGCCGGCGGACGGTGGCCTCGTCGTAGACGGCCGCCGGGTAGGTCCAGCCGAGTTCGAGGCGGCCCCGCTGGACCACTCCGGTGACGTCCAGCAGGTAGGGGCGGGGTTCGTCGGGGTCGGTGTCCCGGCCGGCCGGGGGCAGGGAGCCGCGCAGCAGCCCGCCGGTGCCGTCCGCGTCCCACTGGCCGTGGTAGTTGAACCCGATCAGCGGTGCCGGGGCGCCGGTGAGGGGGCTGCCCGGCAGGAGGTGGCGCAGGGCGCCGTGGCTCAGGCCGCGCAGCGGTACCGCGCGCAGCTGCTCCTTGACCGAGCGGAGGGTGTCGTGCCAGCCGGCGTCCGGGCCGACGCGCAGGGCGAGCGGGAACTCGGCGGTGAACCAGCCGACGGTCCGTGCCAGGTCGACGTCCGCGAACAGGTCCTCCCGGCCGTGCCCCTCCACGCCGAGCAGGACGGTGTCACGCCCGCACCAGCGTGTCAGGGTGCGGCCGAGGGCGCTGAGCAGGACGTCGTTGACCTGGGTGCGGTAGACCTCCGGTACCTGGCGCAGCAGGGCGTCGGTCGTCTCCGCCTCCAGCGTGACGGTGAGGGTGGCGGCGGTGCGGTGGGTGTTGGGGCCGGGCCGTCCGGCGGGCAGCCCGGCCGGGGCCGCGGCGGCGCGCGTCCAGTACGGCAGGTCCGCGTCCAGGGCGCCGGAGCGGGTGTGCCGGTCGAGCCGGGCGGCCCAGGTGCCGTAGGAGGTGCCCGTGGCGGGCAGTTCGCAGGGCCGGCCGGCCGCGGCGGCCGCGTGGGCGGTCTCCAGGTCGGCGAGCAGGATGCGCCAGGACACACCGTCGATCACCAGGTGGTGGGCGGTGATCACGAGTTGGCCCGCCCGCCGGGGGCCCCGGTCGAAGAAGAGGACGCGGACGACCCGGCCCTCGACGGGGTCGAGCGCGGCCTGCGCCTCCTCGGTGAGCCGCTGGACCTCGTTCTCCAGTGCCGTGTCGTCCAGCCCGGTGGCGTCGTGCCGGGTGAAGACTCCGTCCGGTGCCTCGGGCAGCACCTCCTGGCGCCAGCCGTCGGCGGTGTGGCGGAAGCGGGTGCGCAGGGCGGCGTGGTGGTCGACGAGGGCGTCGGCGGCGGTGCGCAGCGCCGGCTCGTTTGTGCCGGCGGCGAGTTCCAGGCGCTGGGTCATGGTGAACCGGAGCCGTCGGCCGGGGTCGCGGCCGTCGAGGTACCAGTGCTGGATCGGGGTCAGCGGTGCCTCGCCGGTCTCCTGCGCGGCGGCGGGAGCGGGCGCCGACTCCGTGACGCGCAGGGCGAGTTCGGCGACCGTCTGGTGGCGGAAGACGTCCTTGGTGGTGAGGGCGAGTCCGGTCTGCCGGGCGCGGGAGACGATCTGGATGCTGAGGATGGAGTCGCCGCCGAGCGCGAAGAAGTTGTCGCGCGCGCCGACGCGTTCGACGCCGAGCACCTCGGCCCAGATCGCGGCCAGGCGCTCCTCCGCGCCGGGCCGGGGGGCGACGTACGGGGTGGTGCTGTCGGGCTGCGCGGGCGGGGCGGGCAGGGCGCGCCGGTCGGTCTTGCCGCTGGTGGTGCGGGGGACGCGGGCCAGCGGGACGAACGCCGCGGGCACCATGTGGCCGGGCAGGGTACGGCGCAGGGCGAGGCGCAGGTCGTCGGCGGACGGCGTCCGGCCGGCGGCCGGCACCACGTAGCCGACGAGCATGGGGCGGCCGGCGTGGTCGCGCACGGCGACGGCTGCGTCGGCGACGTCCGGGTGGGCCAGGAGGGCGGCCTCGACCTCGCCCGGCTCGATGCGGAACCCGCGGATTTTGACCTGCTCGTCCACCCGGCCCAGGAACTCCAGCAGTCCCTCCCGGTCCCAGCGGACCCGGTCCCCGGTGCGGTACATCCGCTCCCCCGGTGCCCCGAAGGGGTCGGCGAGGAAGCGGGCGGCGGTGAGCCCGGGCCGGTTGAGATAGCCGCGGGCCACCTGGGCGCCGGCCAGGTACAGCTCGCCGGGCACGCCGGGCGGCACCGGCCGCAGGGCGCCGTCGAGGACGTACGCGCGCAGGTTGCCGCCGGGGCGGCCGATGACGGGGCGGTCGGGCCGGTCGGCGAAGCGGCCGTAGACGGCGTCGACGGTGCACTCGGTGGGGCCGTACATGTTGTACACGCTCACGTCCGACCGCTCCTCGGCCCGGACGAGTGCGCGCCAGTCGGCCGGGGTGACGGCCTCGCCGCCGACGAGCAGCAGGCGGGGGTGGTGGCGGCCGGGGGCGAGCAGGCCGGCGGCGGTCAGTTCGCGCAGGAAGGACGGGGTGACGTTCACCAGGTCGAGGCGGTGGGCGGCGACCTGGGCGCAGAACGCCTGCGGGTCCAGGCGTACGTCCTCGTCGACGAGGTGGACCTCGTGGCCGAGGGCGAGGAGCAGCGGCCCTTCCCAGGAGGTGTCGAAGGAGAAGGAGGCGCTGAGCGCGGCCCGCAGCCGCCGCCCGCCGCCGGTGTGCGGGGCGAGCAGGCCCGCCCGGTGGTCGTGGCACAGGTTGACGAGCTGCCGGTGCTCGACGGCGACGCCCTTGGGTCGGCCGGTGGAGCCGGAGGTGTAGACGATGTAGGCGGTGTGCTCGGGCCGCAGGGGCCGGACGCGGTCGGTGTCGGCCGGGTCGTGGGCGGGGAGCCGGTCCCAGGGCACCTCGCCCAGGCCGGTCAGCAGGGTGTGCGGCCGGGCGTCGGCGAGCAGGAGGTCCACCCGCTCCTCGGGGAGTCCGGGGTCCAGGCAGAGCAGGGTCGCGCCCGCCTTGAGGACCGCGAGCACCGCCACTACCAGGCCGGAGGTGCGCGGCAGCCGTACGGCGACCACGTCCTCGGGGCCGGCGCCCCGGGCGATCAGGTGGTGGGCCAGCCGGTTGGCGCGCTCGTTCAGCGCGGCGAAGTCCAGGGTGGTGTCGCGGGCCACCAGCGCGGTGTGGTGCGGGCCGCGGGCGGCCCGCTCCTCGAACAGGGCGGGGAAGGTGGTGTCCGGCTCGGGCAGCCGGGCGCCCTGCCCGTACCGCAGCACCTGGCGCCGTTCGTCCTCGGTCATCAGCGGCAGGCGGCCCACTGCCCGCTGCGGGTCCTCGGCGGCGGCCTCCAGCAGGACGCGCAGCCGGGCGGCCAGGCGTTCGGCGGTGCCGGCGTCGAAGAGGCCGGTGTTGTACTCCAGGTAGCCGGTGAGTGCGCCGTCGGTCTCCGTGAAGTCGAAGGCGAGGTCGAAGGTGGCGTTGCGGACCGGCGGGGTGACCGGCTCCACCGCAAGGCCGGGCAGCCGGGGCGGTGCGGCGCCGAGGTTGTGCAGGGCCACCATGACCTGGAACAGCGGGGTGCGGCTGGTGTCCCGCTCGGGCTGGAGGGCGTCCACCACGCGCTCGAAGGGCACCTCCTGGTGGGCGGACGCCTCCAGGACGGTGTCGCGCACCTCGGCCAGCAGCTCGCGGAAGGGCAGGTCGGGGCGGACCCGGGCGCGCAGCACCAGCGTGTTGACGAACATGCCGACCACGTCGTGCAGTTCGGGCCGTTCCCGGCCGGCGGTGACCGTGCCGACGGTGACGTCCTCCTGGCCGGCCCAGCGGGCGAGCAGGACCTGGCAGGCGGCCACGAGCGTCATGTAGAGGGTGGCGCCGGCCTCCCGGCCCCGCTCGCGCAGCCGCTCGGTGAGCGCGGCGGGCAGGGTGAAGGTCACCAGGGCGCCGTCGCGGGTGCGGACGGCCGGGCGGGGCCGGTCGGTGGGCAGCTCCAGCGGGGTGACGCCGTCCAGCGCGGTGCGCCAGTAGTCCAGTTCGGCTCCGGCCCGTTCGGCGCGGGCGCGCTGCCACGTGGCGTAGTCGGCGTAGCGGACCGGCAGGGCGGGCAGGTCGGGACGGCGGTCCTCCAGGGCCGCCGCGTACAGTTCGCCCAGGTCGCGGGCGAGTACACCGGCGGACCAGCCGTCCGTGACGATGTGGTGCAGGGCGAGGACGAGGACGTGTTCGTCGGCGGCGCAGCGGACCAGGCGGACGCGGAACAGCGGCCCGGTGGCCAGGTCGAAGGGGGTGGCGGCCTCGCGCTCCAGGAGGGCGTCCAGGGCGCTTTCCGTGCCGGGCTCGGCGAGGTCGTCGACCCGCAGGTCCACGGGGTGTGCGGGGCGGACGGACTGCCGGGCTCGGCCGTCCTGTTCGGTGAACGTGGTGCGCAGCGACTCGTGCCGGGCGACCAGGCCGTCCAGGGCGGTGCGCAGCGCCGGGGTGTCGAGCGGGCCGCGCAGCCGCAGCACGGACAGGGTCGTGTACTCGGTGCTGTCCGGCTCGAACCGGTCGAGGAACCACAGGCGTTGCTGGGCGTACGACAGGGGTGCCGGGGTGTCCGGGCCGGTGGCCGGGATGCCGTCCGCGGTGCTTCCGTCCCGGGGCTCGCCCAGCGCCGCCGCGAGGGCGGACAGCGTGGGGTGGGTGAACAGCAGCCGGGGCGAGACGTCCGTGCCGAAGGCGGCGCGCAGCCGGGAGGTGACGCGGACGGCGAGGATGGAGTCGCCGCCGAGCGCGAAGAAGTCGTCGTCGGCGCCGACCTCCCCGGCGTCCAGGACGTCCGCCCACGCCGCGGCGACCAGCCGCTCGGCCGGGGTGCGCGGCGGGGTCCGGGTGCCGTCGGCGGCGAAGCCGTCGGGGCCGGGCGCGGGCAGGGCGCGCCGGTCGAGCTTGCCGTTGACGGTGAGCGGCAGCGCGGCCATCGGCACGTACGCGGCCGGCACCATGTGCGCGGGCAGCAACCCCTCCAGGTGCGCGCGGAGTTCGGCGGCGGACGGCGGCGGCAGGACGCGGTCGCCGCTGCCGGTGCCGACGACGTGGGCGACCAGCCGGCGGGTGCCGGCGGAGTCCTCGTACACGCCGACGGTGGCCGCGCCCACGCCCGGGTGGCGGTGGAGGGCCGCCTCGATCTCCCCCGGCTCGATGCGGTAGCCGCGGATCTTGACCTGCTGGTCGGCGCGGCCCAGGTACTCCAGGGTGCCGTCGGCCCGCCAGCGGGCCCGGTCGCCGGTGCGGTACATGCGCGTGCCGGGCCGGCCGAACGGGTCGGCGGGGAAGCGGGTCGCGGTGAGGCCGGGCCGGTTCAGGTAGCCGCGGGCCAGGCCCTCGCCGGCGACGAACAGCTCGCCGACGGCGCCGGGCGGCACCGGCCCCAGCGCGTCGTCCAGGACGTACAGCCGCAGGTCGGGGATGCCCGTTCCGATGGGGCTCGCGGTGCCGGCGCGGGCCGCGCGGCGGTCCAGCGCGGCGTAGGTGACGTGCACGGTCGTCTCCGTGATGCCGTACATGTTCACCAGGCGGGGCGCGGTGTCCGGGTGGCGGGCGTACCAGTCGCCGAGCCGGGCCACGTCCAGGGCCTCGCCGCCGAAGACCACCGTGCGCAGCGCCAGCCGCGCGCTGACGTCGGGCAGTTCGGCGTCGGCGCGGATCAGCGGGTAGAAGGCGGAGGGGGTCTGGTTGAGGACGGTGACCCGCTCGTCGGCGAGCAGGCGCAGGAAGTCCTCCGGGGAGCGGGCGGTGTCCTCGGGGACGACGACGAGCCGGCCGCCGTGCAGCAGCGGGCCCCACAGCTCCCACACCGAGAAGTCGAAGGCGTAGGAGTGGAACAGGGTCCACACGTCGTCGGGTCCGAAGCCGAACCAGGGCGTGGTGCGGGTGAACAGCCGGACCACGTTGGCGTGCGGGACGACGACGCCCTTGGGCCGGCCGGTGGAGCCGGAGGTGAAGATGGCGTACGCGGGGCTCTCGGGCAGCGCGCGGCGGACCGGGCCGGCGGCCGGGCGGCGGGCCAGGTCGGCGCGGACGCCCGGGTCGTCCAGCCGCAGGACCGGCACGGCCGTGTCGACGGCGGTGCCGGTGGTGGTCACCACCATCACCGGCGCGGCGTCGGCGAGCAGGTCCCGGACGCGCTCGGCGGGCAGCGCGGGGTCGACGGGCAGGTAGGCGGCGCCGGTCCTGAGGACGGCGAGGACGGCCACGACGAGGTCGGTGGAGCGGGGCAGCGCGAGCGCCACGAACGTCTCGGGCCCGGCGCCGAGTTCGGCGAGCCGGTGGGCGAGCCGTCCGGAACGCGCGTCCAGGGTGGCGTAGTCCAGCCGGTCGTCGCCGCAGGCGACGGCCTCGGCGTGCGGGGTGCGGGCGGCCTGGGCGGTGAAGAGGGCGTCCAGGGTGTCGGCGGGCCGGCCCTCCTCGGTGCCGTTCCAGTCGGCCAGCATCCGGCGCCGCTCCTCGGCGGTCGTCCAGGCGAGCGCGCGCACGGGCCGGTCCGGGTCGTCGGCCAGCTCGGTCAGCAGCAGGCACAGCCGGCCGGCGAGGGCGCGCACGGTCGCGGCGTCGAACAGAGCGGGGTCGTAGGCGAGGTCGAAGCCGAACCGTTCGCCCTGGTAGGCGCGCAGCACGAGGGCGTAGTTGGTGGCGTCGCGGGCGGACACGTCCGCCAGGCGTATCCCGGTGCCGGCCGAACGGGCCTGGTCGAAGGGGTAGTTCTCGAAGGCCACCATGCTGTCGAACAGGGGGCTGCCGGCGGGTACGTCGCTCAGCGAGGTCAGCTCGGCGAGGGACACCGCGGCGTACCGCCGTGCCTCGGCCTGCGCCTCCTGGAGCTCCCGGAGCCAGGCGGTGGCGGTACGGCCGCCGTCCACGCGGACGCGGGTGGGCAGGGTGTTGATGAACATGCCGACCATCGACTCGACGCCGGGCAGGTCGTCGGGGCGTCCGGAGACGGTGGTCCCGAACAGCACGTCCCGCTCGGCGCCGTAGCGGGACAGCAGCAGCGCCCAGGCGCCCTGCACCACGGTGCCGAGGGTGAGTCCCGCCGCGCGGGCGGTGCGCGCCAGCCGGGCCGAGACCTCCGCGGAGAGCCCGGCCGTGTGCACGCCCGCGGAACGGGTCTCGTGGCCGGGGCGGCGGACGCGGTCGGCGGGCAGCGGGGTGGGGGTGGCGAATCCGGCGAGGACGGTCCGCCAGTGCGCCGTCGCGGCCTCGGTGTCCTGGCCGGCCAGCCAGCGCACGTAGTCGGCGAACGGCCGCCGTACCGGGGGCCGGTGCCCGGTGCCGGTGGTGAGCGCCGTGTACTCCTCGAAGACGTCGGTGAGCACCTGGGCCAGGCTCCAGCCGTCCAGGATCAGATGGTGGGAGGTCCACAGCAGCTGGAGCCGTTCCCCGGGCAGCCGGACGAGCGTGAGCCGCATCAACGGGGCCGTGCCGAGGTCCAGGCCGCGCGCGAGGTCGTCGGCGCGCAGCCGGTCCAGCCGCTCGGCCCGCTCCCCCGCCTCCACCTCCCGCCAGTCCACGTGCTCCACGGGCACGGTGACACGGCGGTGCACGACCTGGAGCGGCACCGGCACGTCCTCCCACACCACCGAGGTGCGCAGCGCGGGCGTGCGGTCGGTCACGCGCTGCCAGGCCAGGGCGAGGGCGTCGGGGTCGCCCACCCCGTCGAGCAGGAGCGCGGCCTGGTCGAGGTACACGTCGTCGGGTCCGCCGACCAGCCGGTGGAAGAGCATGCCCTCCTGGAGCGGGGTGAGCGGCAGCAGGTCCTCCACGTCCCGGCCGTCGCCGGCCAGGCGGTCCACGCCGGCCTGGTCCAGCCGGGCCAGCGGGAAGTCGGAGGGGGTACGGCCGCCCGCGCCGGGCCGGGCGCAGTGCTCGGCGACGGCGGCGAGCGCCCGCACCATGCCGTCGGCCAGCCGCCGTACGGTGCCGGCCCGGTGCACCTGGTCGCTGTAGTGCCAGGTGATCTCCAGTTCGCCGTCGGCGACCAGCGCGGAGACGTCGAGGAGGTGGTCCAGCGGCGCCCCGGGGTCCATGTCCTGGCCGGGCACGTCGGCGACGGGTGCGAAGTCCCCGCCGGCGGGCGCCTCCCACTGGCCGTGGTAGGTGAAGCAGACCTGGGGCAGAGGGAGTTGACCGAGGGCTCGCGCCTCGGGCCGGGGCGAGCCGAGGTGGCCGAGGGCCTGGTAGCCGAGACCGCGGCGGGGCACGGCGCGCAGCCGCTCCTTGACGGCCTTGAGGGTGGCTCCCCAGTCCCGCGGACCCGCCGGGGTCAGGGTGACCGGGTACTGGGTGGTGAACCAGCCGACCGTGCGTGACAGGTCGGCGCCCTCGGCCAGTTCCTCCTCCCGGCCGTGGCCCTCCAGGGCGACGGTCACCCGGTCCTCGCCCGTCCAGTCGGCCAGCACCCGGGCGAGCGCGCTCAGCAGCACGTCGTTGACCTGGGTGCGGTAGACGCCCGGCACCCGCCGCAGCAGCGCCTCGGTGGTGGCCCGGTCCACCCGGGTGCGGACGGTGCGCACGGACCCGGCGAGCGGGGTGCCGGGCAGGTCGACGGGGAGCGGGGTGCGCGGCGGCGCGGTCTCCCGCGTCCAGTGGGGCAGGTCGTCGTCCAGGCCGCCGGCCCGCACCCGCTCGGCCAGGTCGCGCGCCCAGTCGGCGAACGGGGTGTGCTCGGGCTCCAGCCGGGGTTCCTCCCCGGCCGCGGCCTGCCGGTAGGCCTGCGCCAGGTCGGTGAGCAGCACCCGCCAGGAGACGCTGTCGACGGCCAGGTGGTGGGCGGTGAGGAACAGGCGCGGGCGCCCCTCGCCGGTGAGCAGGGCCGCGCGCAGCAGCGTCCCGGTGGCCGGGTCCAGGGCGGCGCGGGCGGCGTCGGCGGCCTCGGCGGGCGGGGTGCCGGGGCCGTGGCGGGTCAGCAGTCCGCCGGCCGGGCCGGTGCCGGGGTGCTGCCGCCAGGTGTCCCCGGTGCGGCTGAAGCGGGCGCGCAGGGCGGGGTGCGCGTCCACCACGGCGTCCAGCGCCCGTCGCAGTGCCGGCTCGTCGAGGTCCTGGGGCAGGTCGAGCAGCATCGACATGCTGAAGTGCCGCAGCGGGCCGTGTGTGGCGAAGAACCACTCCTGGACCGGGGTGAGCGGGGCGGGCCCGTCCTCGCGGGGGCGCCGGGGCGCGGGCAGGCCGGGGGCGCGGCGGGCCGCGGCGGCGGCCAGGTCGGCGACCGTCTGGTGCCGGAAGACGTCCTGCGAGCCGATCCCGAGGCCCGCCGCGCGGGCCCGGGAGACGGCCTGGATGCTCAGGATCGAGTCGCCGCCCAGCTCGAAGAAGTTGTCCGTGACACCGACCCGGTCCACGCCGAGCACCTCGGCCCACACGGCGGACAGCGTCTCCTCCTCCGGCGTACGGGGAGCGACGAACTCCCGCTCTGCGACGGTGGTCTCGGGCGCGGGCAGGGCACGGCGGTCGAGTTTGCCGCTGGTGGTCAGCGGCAGCGCGTCCAGCGGGGTGAAGGAGGACGGCACCAGCGCGTCGGGCAGCACCCGGCGCAGGGCCGCGCGCAGGTCGGCGGGGACGGGGCGGGGCGCGCCGGGCGCGGGGACGACGTAGGCGGCGAGGCGGGTGTGGCCGTGCGCGTCGGGTACGGCGGCGACCGCCGCGGCGGCGATGCCGGGCAGCGCGAGCAGGGCGGCCTCGATCTCGCCGGGCTCGATGCGGTGGCCGCGCACCTTGACCTGGTCGTCGGCGCGTCCCAGGTAGTCCAGGCGGCCGTCGGGGGTCCAGCGGGCCAGGTCGCCGGTGCGGTACATGCGGGTGCCGGGCGGCCCGTAGGGGTCGGCGAGGAAGCGGGCGGCGGTCAGGCCGGGGCGGCCGGTGTAGCCCCGGGCCAGCTGGGGGCCCGCGAGGTACAGTTCGCCGCCGACACCGGGCGGCACCGGGCGGAGCCGGTCGTCCAGCACGTAGGCACGCACCCCGGCCAGGGGGCGGCCGACCAGGGGGCGGTCGCCCTGGATGCGGCAGGACAGCGCGTCGACGGTGCATTCGGTGGGGCCGTAGAAGTTGTGGGCGGTCACGTCGGGGTGGGCGGCCAGTTCACGCCAGAGCGCGGGCCCGACCGCCTCGCCGCCGAGCATGAGGACCCGGGGGCGGTGCCGGGGGTCGGCGAGCAGCCCGGCGGGCAGCAGCTGGCGCAGGTAGGACGGGGTGACGTCGAGGAAGTCGACGCGGTTGTCGACGACGTACGCGACCAGGGCGGCCGGGTCCATCCGGGTGGTCTCGTCGACCAGGTGCAGCGGGTGGCCGTCGGCCAGCAGCAGGACGCCTTCGAGGGAGGTGTCGAAGGAGAAGGACGCGGTGAGCGCGACCCGCAGCGGGCCGCCGCCCGCCTCGGCGACGAACCCGGCCCGGTGCGCGGCCAGCAGGTGCGCCGCCGAGCGGTGGGACACGGCGACACCCTTGGGGCGGCCGGTGGAGCCGGAGGTGTGGATGACGTACGCGAGGTGCCCGGGGTCCAGCGGCGCGCGCCGGTCGGCGTCGGTGGGGTCGGTGTCCGGGGCGCCCGCGGGTACGGCGCGCAGGGCGGCCTCGTCCAGGACCAGGGCCGGGCGGGTGTCGTCCAGCAGGTACCGGACGCGCTCCTCGGGGAGGGCCGGGTCCAGCGGCAGGTAGCCGGCGCCGGACTTCCAGACGGCGAGGATGGCGGTGATCATGTCCGCGGTGCGCGGCAGCCGCAGCGCGACCAGCCGTTCGGGGCCGGCGCCGAGCGCGATGAGGTGGTGGGCGAGCCGGTTGGCGCGGGCGTTGAGGGTGGCGTAGTCCAGCCGTTCGCCGCCCGCGACGAGGGCGAGGGCGCCTGGGGTGCGGGCCGCCCGGCGCTCGAAGACCTCCGGGTGGACGAGGTCGTCCACGGCGTGCCGGGGGCCGGTGCTCCAGTCGCGCAGGACACGCCGTGTCTCGTCCTCGGACAGCAGCGGCAGGGCGCCCAGCGGGCGGTCCGGTGCCTCGGCCGCGCCCTCCAGCAGGCGCAGCAGCTGCCCGGCGAGCCGCTCGGCCGTGGCCGGGTCGAACAGGTCGGTGCGGTACTCCAGCAGACCGGCGAGACCCGTGCCGTCGGGCACGAACTCGATGCTCAGGTCGAAGGTGGCCGCCTGCCGGGGCACGGTGACCGGGGTGGTGGCGAGGCCGTGCGGGGCGGTCGCGGCGGGCGGGTCGGGGTGCAGCAGGACCATCACGTCGAACAGCGGGTTGCGGCCCGCCTCGCGGGGTGCGCCGACGGCCTCCACGACCCGCTCGAACGGGGTGTCGCCGTGGGCGAAGGCGTCGTTGACCGTGCCGGCCGTCCTGGCGAGCAGGTCGCGGAAGGAACCGGACGCGTCCACCGGGGTGCGCAGCACGACGGTGTTCACGAAGAAGCCGACGGTCCGTTCGAGGTCGGTGCGGGACCGGCCGGGGGTGAGGGAGCCGACCGTGATGTCGTCCTGGCCGGACCAGCGGGCCAGCAGGGCCTGGGTGGCGGCGACCAGGGCGGTGTGGAGGGTGCTGTGCTGTTCCGCGGCGAGGTCGCGCAGCCGTGCGGTGAGGGCGGCGGGGACGGTGAAGGTGTGGACGGCGCCCGCGCCCGCCTCCTCGCCGCGCCGGGGCCGGTCCAGGGGCAGTTCGGGTGCCACCGCACCCGCCAGCTGCCGTCTCCAGTGGTCGAGATGGCGTTCGAGGCGGGGACCGGAGAGCTGTTCGCGCTGCCACACCGCGAAGTCCGGGTACTGCGTGGCGACCGGGGGCAGGTCCGGCCGGGTGCCGCGCGCGAGGGCGTCGTAGGCGGTGCACAGCTCGTCGAGGACCACGCCCATCGACCAGCCGTCCGTGACGATGTGATGGGCGGTCAGCAGCAGGACGTGCGAGGTCGCCGACTCGCGCAGCAGCAGGGCGCGCAGCAGCGGCCCGTGCCGCAGGTCGAAGGGGCGGGAGTACTCCCCGAGCAGGTCCGCGTCCAGGTCGCCGGCGTCCCGCACCGGCAGCGGCACCGGGCCCGCCGGGCGGACGCGCTGCACCGGCAGGCCGTCGGTCTCCTCGAACTCGGTGCGCAGGGCCTCGTGCCGGGCGACGACGGCGGCGAGCGCCTCGCTCAGCGCCGTGTGGTCCAGCGCGCCGGTCAGGCGGAGGGCGACGGCGCTGTTGTAGCGGGCGTCGCCGGGGCGCAGCCGGTCCAGGAACCACAGCCGCTGCTGCGCGGACGACAGCGGCAGCGGGCGGTCGCGGTCGGCGCGCGGGATGCCCTGCCGGGCGGCCGGGGCCGTGCCGCCGGCCCGTCCGGCGAGCCGCCGCCGCAGCGCCTCCCGCAGTTCCTCGGGCAGCGCCTCGGCACGGTCCCGCTTGGAGGGCCGCGCGGAGCCGGAGGGGTTCGAAGGGGTCGAAGACGTCATGGTCGTCGGATCCTCACCGTTCGTGGTCGTGGCCGCCGGCAGCGGCGTCTTCGGCGTCGGCTTCGTCGGAGCGGTTCTCGGGGTCGTCGCCGTACGCGGCGCCCTCCAGCTCACTCAGCACCTGTTCCTCCACGAGGTCGGCCAGGGCGGCGACCGTGCGGGAGACCAGGACGTCGCGGGGGGTGAGCGTGACGCCGAAGGCGTCGTTGGCGCGGGAGGCGACGAGCAGGGCGCGCAGGGAGTCGCCGCCGAGCCCGAACCAGTCGTCCTCGGCGCCCACGGGCGTCTGGAGGATGTCCTCCCAGAGCTCCGCGAGCGCCTCCTCGGTGGGCGTGCGCGGTGCGACGTGCTCGGACGGTGCCCGCTCCTCGGCCGGCGCCGGGGCGGGCAGGGCGGCCCGGTCGGTCTTGCCGTTCTCGGTGAGCGGGAAGCGGTCCAGCACCACGAACGCCGAGGGCACCATGTGGGCGGGCAGCGAGCGGGCGGCCAGCTCCCGCAGTCCGGCGGCGGTGGGCGGTTCGGCGCCCGGGGCCGTGAGCAGGTGGGCGACCAGCCGGGGCAGGCCCGGTTCGTCCTCGCGGACGGTCACCACGGCGTCCAGCACGCCCGGATGGCGGACCAGGGTGGCCTCGACCTCGCCCGCCTCGATGCGGTGGCCGCGCAGCTTCAGCTGGTGGTCGGTGCGGCCCAGGTAGTGCAGTTCGCCCGCGCTGTCGCGGCGCACGAGGTCGCCGGTGCGGTACATGCGGGTGCCGGGCGGCCCGAACGGGTCGGCGCGGAACCGGTCGGCGGTCAGCCCGGGCCGGCCGAGGTAGCCGCGGGCCAGCGCCGGCCCGGACAGCCACAGTTCACCGGTGACGCCGTCGGGGACGGGCCGCATCCGGGCGTCGAGGACGTAGGCGCGGGTGGCGGGCAGCGGGCGGCCGATGGGCGGTGCGGTGCCGTCCGCCTCCAGGGGCGCCGACCAGGTGGCGACGACCGTGGCCTCGGTGGGGCCGTAGGAGTTGACCATGCGGTGGTGCGGGGCCCAGCGGGCGACGAGTTCGGCCCCGCACGCGTCGGCGCCGACGGTCAGCGTCTTCAGGTCGGGCAGGGTGCCGGGCGTGCCGTCGGGCAGGGTGGCGAGCGCGGCCGGCGGCAGCAGGGTGTGCGTGACGCGTCCGGCCCGCAGGACGTCGGCCAGCTGGGCGCCGAGCAGCGGCCCCGGCGGCGGTACGACGAGCCGGGCGCCGTGCGGCAGGGACATGCACAGCTCCAGCACGGAGGCGTCGAAGCTGGGCGTGGCGAACGCCAGCACCCGGTCCCCCGCGCTCACTTCGTAGTGGGCGGCCTCGGCGGCGCAGAACGCGGCGAGCCCGCGGTGGGTGACGACGACACCCTTGGGGGTGCCGGTGGAACCGGAGGTGTAGATGACGTAGGCCGGGTCGTCCAGGTCGAGCGGGCGGGTGCGGTCGGCGTCGCCGGGCCGGTGTCCCGGCACGTCGTCCGGCGGGGCGGCGAGCAGGTCCGCGACCTCCTTGGCGTCGAGGGTGAGGGCGGGGGCCGCGTCGCGCAGCATCAGGGCGATCCGCTCCTCCGGGTAGGCGGGGTCGACGGGCAGGAACGCGGCGCCCGCCTTGGTCACGGCGAGCTGGGCCAGCACCATGTCAGCCGAGCGGGGCAGCAGCAGCGCGACGAGGTCGCCGGGGCCGGCGCCCCGGGCGATGAGCCGGTGGGCGAGCCGGTTGGCCCGCGCCTCGGCCTCCGCGAAGGTGAGCAGCGTGCCCGGCGCGTCGAGCGCGGGCGCGGTGGGCCACCGGTCGGCGGCGGCTTCCACGAGCGCGGGCAGGGTGGCGGCGGGCACCGGGCCGAGCGCCGGCCGGGCCGGGCCGCGCAGCAGCCGGTCGCGCTGCTCGGGCGGCAGTACGTCGATGTCGTCCAGGCGGGCGGTGCCGTCCGAGGCGGCCAGGGCGTGGAGGGTGTGCAGCAGCTGTCCGGCCAGGGACTCGGCGGTGACCGTGTCGAAGCAGCGGGGGTCGTAACCGAGTTCGACGGCCAGCCGGTCGCCGGGCGAGACGACCACGGTGAGCGGGTAGTTGGTGGCCTCCCGGGCGTCCAGGTCCCGCAGGGCGAGCCCGTGCGCACCGGCGGTCGCGTCGCCGACCGGGTAGTTCTCGAAGACCACCAGGCTGTCGAACAGCGCGGTACCGGGCGGCAGTTCACCGAGGGTGTGCAGTGTGTTGAGGGGCAGGTGGTCGTGGCGGCGGTCCTCGGCCCGGGCCTCCTGCACCGCGCGCAGCCAGCCGGCGCAGTCGGCGGCGCCGTCGACCGCGGTCCGGGCGGGCAGCGTGGTGATGAACAGGCCGGTGATGCCGTCGGCGCCCGGCAGGTCGGCGGGCCGCCCGGAGACGGTCGTGCCGAAGCACACCTCCCGTTCCCCGCTCCACCGGGCCAGCAGCAGCGCCCAGGCGCCCTGCACCACGGTGTTGAGGGTGAGCCGGTGCCGGCGGGCGAACTCCTTCAGCAGCCGGGTCCGTTCGGCGTCGAGCCGCTGCGAAAGCCAGGTCCCGGAGCGGGCCGTGGTGCCCGGGGCGGGCCTGCGGTCGTAGGGCAGCGGGGTCGGCGTGCCGAAGCCGGCCAGGACACCGCGCCAGTGGTCCAGCGCCGGGCCGGTGTCGCGGGCGGCCAGCCAGCCCGCGTAGTCCGCGAACGGCCTGCGCTCGGGCAGCCGGGGCGGCTCGCCCCGGGTCAGGGCGGCGTGCGCGTTCATGACGTCGGACAGGACGTGGAAGACGCTCCAGCCGTCCAGCAGGACGTGGTGGAAGGTCCACACGACGCGTACCGCGTCGGGGCCGAGCCGGACCAGGGCGAGCCGCAGCAGCGGGGCCCGGTCCAGGGCGACGCCCCGGGCCCGCTCGTCGGCGAGCAGGCGCTCCAGCTCCGCCTCCCGCCGGTCCGCCGGGAGCCCGCTCCAGTCGAGTTCGGTGACCGGCAGGGTCACGCTCCGGTGGACGACCTGGAGCGGCACGGGAACGCCGTGCAGGGCGACGGACGTGCGCAGCACGGGGGTGCGGTCGACGACGTGGCGCCAGGCCGCGGCCAGGGTGCCCGGGTCGCGGGCGCCGTCCGCCACGAAGGTGATCTGCTCGACGTACAGGCCGTGTTCGGTGTCGTCGAGGCCGTGCATCACCATGCCGGTCTGGGTGGGCGTGAGCGGATACACGTCCGTGACGTCGGCTCCGTTGCCGACGAGCCGGTCGACGGCCGTCTGGTCCAGCGGTGCGAGCGGGAAGTCGGAGGGGGTGCGGCCGCCGGCGCCGGGTTCGGCGCAGTGGCGGACGATCGCGCGCAGTTCGTCGGCCAGTTCGGCCGCCAGCCGGGCGACGGTCTCGCGCCGGTGCACCTTCCGTGAGTACGACCAGGTGAACTCCAGCCGCTCGCCGGCGACCCGGCCGAGGACGTCGAGGAGGTACGGGCGCCGCGCCGAGCGGTCCATGCCGCCGGTGAGGCCGCCGTGGGGCGCGTGCAGCAGGCCGCCGGTGACGGGGGTGCCGTCCTGCCGGCCCAGGTAGTTGAAGCAGACCGGGGGCAGGTCGGGCAGCCCGGCTGCGGCCGTGGGGCGCAGGTGGCGCAGGGCGCCGTAGCCGAGTCCGCCGTGCGGTACGGCCCGCAGGTTCTCCTTGACGGTCTTCAGCGCGGTGCCGGTGCCGGCGTCCCGGGGCACGTCCAGGGCGACCGGGTACATCGCGGTGAACCAGCCGACGGTCCGGGCGAGGTCGGCGTCCTCGAACAGCTCCTCGCGGCCGTGTCCCTCCAGCGTCACCGCCACCCGGTCCCGGCCGGTCCAGCGGGCCAGGACCCGGCCCAGCGCGCACAGCAGGACGTCGTTGACGCGGGTGCGGTACACATCCGGCACGTCCTGGAGCAGCCGGCGTGTCTCCTCGGCGTCCAGTCCGGCGGTCACGCTGTCCTCGTCGGCGACGGTGTTCGCGCCGCCGGGGTGGTCGGCGGGCAGCGCGGCCGGGGCGTCCAGGCCCTGCCAGTGGGCGAGTTCGCCGTCGAAGCCGCCCGCCTCGGTGTGCGCGGCGAGCCGCCGGGCCCAGTCCCGGAACGAGGTGCTCTTGGCGCCGAGGGCGGGCCGCTCGCCGTCCCGCAGGGCGCGGTGGGCGTGCTCCAGGTCCTCCAGGACCAGCCGCCAGGACACGGCGTCCACGACCAGGTGGTGGGCGGCCAGCAGCAGCACCGGCCGGCCGCCGTCGTCCGGCCGGCACAGCGCGGCCCGCAGCAGCGGCCCGCCGGCCAGGTCGAACCCGGCGCCGAGCGCGTCGGCCACGTCCTGCGGCGCGGTCCCCCGGTGCACCTCCAGGTGGACCTCCTCCCCCGGCGCGGTGCCGTGCTGCCGCCACCGCCCGTCGCCGCCCGGCTCGAAGCGCAGCCGCAGCGCGTCGTGGTGCTCCAGTACGGCGGCCAGGGCGGCCCGCAGCAGGTCCTCGTCCGGGTCCGTGGCCAGCTCGAAGCCGACCGTCTGGCTGAAGTGGGCGGGGTCGCCGGTGAGGGTGTCGAGGAGCCAGTGCTGTACGGGGGTGAGCGGGGCGTCGCCGGTCACCGGGCCCTGCTCGGCGACAGTGGCCGCGGCGCCGGGGCCCTGTCCGTCCGGCGCCCGTTCGGCGACGGCGGCCAGGCCGGCGAGGGTCTGGTGGGTGAACAGGTGCCGGGGGGTCAGCAGGAGCCCGGCCCGGCGGGCGGCGGAGACGACCTGGATGCCGAGGACGGAGTCGCCCCCGAGCGTGAAGTAGTTGTCATCGGCGCCGACTTCGGGCACGCCGAGCACCTTCGACCAGATGTCCGCGAGGACGCGCTCGGCCTCGGTGCGCGGCGGCCGGCCCGTCTCACCGGTGGCCGTGGCGGCCCACCGGGGCGCGGGCAGCGCCCGCCGGTCGAGCTTGCCGGTGGCCCCGAGGGGCAGCCGCTCCAGCGGGACGACGAGGGCGGGCACCAGGTGGTCGGGCAGGCCGCGGGCGAGGAAGGCCCGCAGTTCGGCGGGGTCCGGCAGGGCGTCCCCGCGGGGGACCGCGTAACCGACCAGGCGGCGGTGGCCCGCGTCCTCCACGACCCGGGCCGCTGCCGCCGCCACGGCCGGGTGGCGGGCCAGCGCGGCCTCCACCTCGCCGAGTTCGATGCGGAAGCCCCGCACCTTGACCTGGTCGTCGCCGCGGCCGAGGTAGACGAGGTCGCCGTCGGCCGTCCAGCGCACCAGGTCGCCGGTGCGGTACATGCGGCTGCCGGACGGCCCGAACGGGTCGGGCAGGAAGCGGCTCGCGGTCAGACCCGGCCGGCGCAGGTAGCCGCGGGCGACGCCGGTTCCGGCCAGGAACAGCTCGCCGGGGGCCCCGACGGGCACCGGGCGCATCCGCTCGTCCAGGACGTAGGCGCGGGCGCCGCCGAGCGGCCGGCCAATCGGCGGGTCGCGGTCGGGGTCGGCCGGGTCGCAGGTGAAGGCGGTGGCGTAGACGGTGGCCTCGGTGGGGCCGTAGATGTTGCGCACCTGGCTGCCGGGGACGGCGTCGCGGACCCGGCGCACGGTCCGGGCGGGCAGCCCCTCCCCCGCGAGGACGACGGTGTCCGCGGTGACGCGCACGGCGTCCTCGGCGAGCAGCCGGTCCAGGGCCGACGGCACCGCGCTGAGCAGTCCGGCCCGCCAGGGTCCGGGACGCTCGGCGAGGGCCAGCAGGTCGCGGACGATCTCCACGCAGCCGCCGGACAGCAGGGGCGAGAAGATCTCGAACACCGACACGTCGAAGTTGAGCGAGGTGGAGGCCACCACGTGCGCCAGGCCCCGGCCGGTGAACTCCCGCGCCGCCCAGTCGGTCAGGGCGAGCACGGACGCGTGGCTGACGACGACGCCCTTGGGCCGGCCGGTGGAACCGGAGGTGTGGATGACGTAGGCGGGGTGACCGGGCAGCAGCGGGCCGTGCCGTTCGCCGGCACCGACCGGGGTGTCCGGCACGTCGGCGCCCGGGCCCGCGTCCAGCAGGATGCGGGCGAACGGGCCCTCGGGCAGCCGGCCGGCGGTCTGCGTGGCCGTGACGACGGCGTCGGGCCGTACGTCCTCGAAGAGGAACGCGACGCGCTCGGCCGGGTACTGGGGGTCGACCGGCAGGTACGCCGCGCCGCTCTTCAGCACGGCGAGGAGCGCCACGACCAGGTCGGCGGTGCGGGGCAGGCACAGGGCGACGAAGCGCTCGGGTCCGGCACCGGCGGCGATGAGCAGCCGGGCCAGCCGGCTGGAGCGCGCGTCGAGTTCACGGTAGGTGAGGCAGGTGTCGCCGTGGCGGACGGCCGGGGCGTCCGGGGTGCGCTCGGCCTGGCGCCGGAACGCCGCGGGCAGCGTGTCGCGCGGTGCCTCGGCGGCCCGGCCGCCGAACCGGCCGGCCAGCGCCCGCCCCGCGGCCGGGTCCAGCAGGGGAAGGTCGGCCAGGCGGCGTTCGGGGTCGGTGGCCATGCCGGTCAGCAGGGTGCGCAGGCTCTCGCCGAGCCCTTCCACCGTCGGGGTGTCGAACGCGGCCGGGTCGTAGTCCAGGTGCACGGTCAGGGTGTCCCCGGGCTCGACGACCACGCTGAGCGGGTAGCTGGTCGGCTCCAGGTCCCGCTCCTGCTCCATGGTCAGGCCGTGCCGGGCCAGCGCGCCCTCGTCGAAGGGGTAGTTCTCGAAGACGACGATGGAGTCGAACAGGCCGGTGCCGCCGGGCACGTCGCTCCACGACTGCACCTGGGCCAGCGAGACGAAGTCGTGGCGCCTGGCCTCGGACTGGGCGGACTGCAGGTCGCGCAGCCAGTCCAGCAGCGGGCGCCGCCCGTCGACGCGGGCCCGGGTGGGCAGGGTGTTGATGAACAGGCCGACCATCGTGGTGACGCCCGGCAGGTCGGCGGGCCGCCCGGAGACGGTGGTGCCGAACACGACGTCGTCGCCGCCCCCGTAGCGGGACAGCAGCAGCGCCCAGGCGCCCTGGAGGACCGTGTTCAGGGTCAGCCCGGCCCGCTGTGCGGTGTCCCGCAGGCGCGCCGAGACGTCCGGGGAGAGGGTCGTCCGCACCGACCCGGAGGAGGAGGCGCGGTGGGCCTCGGCGGGCCGCCGGTCGCGGGGCAGCTCGGTGGGGGCCTGGAACCCGGCGAGGGCCTGCCGCCAGTACTGTTCGGCCCGGCCGGTGTCCTGCCCGGCCAGCCGGCGCACGTGGTCGGCGAAGGGCCGGCGCTCGGGCACCTGCGGGCGGCGCCCCGCGACGAGGGCCGCGTACCGCTCGCACACCTCGTCGAAGACCTGGGCCGCGCTCCAGCCGTCGAGCAGGACGTGGTGGAACGTCCACAGCAGGCGGACCCGGTCCGGTGCCAGCCGGATCAGCGTCAGCCGCATCAGGGGCGCGGTGCCCAGGTCGATGCCGGCCCGCCGGTCCTCGGCGACCAGCCGGTCCAGCTCGCGCGCCTCGCGGTCGGCGGGCCACCCGGACCAGTCGAGGTGGGTGACGGGCACGGTGGCCCGGTGCCGGACGACCTGGAGCGGTTGCGGGGTCTCCTGCCACACCAGACGGGTGCGCAGCACCGGGTTGGCGTCGGCGGTGTGCTGCCACGCCTCGGCGAGCGCGTGCGGGTCGGTGACGCCGGACAGCACCAGCTGCACCTGGTTGACGTAGGTGCGGCCGGCCGGTTCGAGCAGGCTGTGGAAGAGCATGCCCGCCTGCATCGGCGTCAGCGGGTAGATGTCGGCGACGTCCCGGCCGTCCCCGGCGATCCGGTCCACGGCGGCCTGTCCGAGGCGGGCCAGGGGGAAGTCCGACGGGGTACGGCCGCCGGCGTCCGGGCGGGCGCAGTGGGCGACGATGCCGCCGAGGGCCCGCAGCATGCCCTCGGCGAGCGCGGTGACGGTCTCCTCGCGGTGCCGTCCGGCGCTGTAGTACCAGGTGATCTCCAGCCGGTCGTCCTCGACCCGGGCCACGACGTCCAGCAGGTGCGGCCGCTCGGTGCCGGGCGCCTCCGCGCCGCCGAGGCCGCCGGGCACGGCCCCGATCAGGGTGCCGCCGTCGGCGGACCAGTCGAAGCGGCCCAGGTAGTTGAAGCTGACGCCGGGCGTGGGCGTGCCGGTGAGCCGTGCGTCGCGGGCCAGGTGGCGCAGGACGCCGTAGCCGAGTCCGCGGTCGGGTACGGCCCGCAGCTGTTCCTTCACCGACTTCAGGGCGGTGCCCCAGTCCCCGGCCGGGACGGTGAGGGCGACCGGGTGGAGCGAGGTGAACCAGCCGACGGTGCGGGACAGGTCGACGTCCTCGAACAGCTGGTCCTCGCGGCCGTGTCCCTCCAGGCCTACGGCGACGGTGTCGCGTCCGGTCCAGTCGGCGAGGACCCGGCCCAGCGCGGTGAGCAGGACGTCGTCGACGCGGGTGCGGTAGACGCCGGGGACGCGGCGCAGGAGGGCGTCGGTGCGGTCGCGGTCCAGCCGTACGGTCACCTCCCGGGTCCCGGCCGTGGTGGTGCCGCCGTCGCCGTCCACGGGCAGCGGGTCGGCGCAGGCCCGGGCGGCCTCCTCCCAGTAGGCGCGGCCGGCGGCGAAGACGTCGGCGTGCGCGCGCAGCCGGCGGGCCCACTCCCGTGCGGAGGTGGTGCGGGCGGGCAGCCGTACGGGCTGTCCGGACGCGGCCTGCCGGTAGGCGGTCTCCAGGTCCTCCAGCAGGATCCGCCAGGAGACTCCGTCGACCACCAGGTGGTGGGCGATCAGCAGCAGCCGGGCGGGGCGGGAGGCGTCGGCGGTGAAGAGGCGGGCGGTGAACAACGGGCCGGTGTCCAGGCGGAGTCCGGCGTGGGCCGCCGCCGTGACGAGTTCCTCGGCGCGGGCGTCGTGGACCTGGAGCAGGTCGGGGACCGGGCTGTCGGCGGCGGCGACGTCCTGGCGCCGGCCGCCGTCGGGAACGGAGGAGGTGCCGCCGTCGGGCACGAACCGGGCGCGCAGGGCGTCGTGGTGGGTCCACAGCGCGGTCAGGGCGCGGCGCAGGGCGTCCTCGTCGACCGGGCCCGCCGTCTCGATGACGACGGACTGGTTGAAGAAGTCGGGGTGCGCGGGGCGGGGGTCGAGGAACCAGTGCTGGATGGGGGTGAGGTCCGCCGGACCGGCGACCGGCCCGGTACCGGCGACGGCGGGCGCGGCACCGCCGCCGGCGGCGGCCAGTTCGGCCACCGTGGGGTGCCGGAAGAGATCGCGCGGGCTGAGCGTGAGCCCCGCGGCCCGGGCCCGGGAGACCACCTGGATGCTGAGGATGGAGTCGCCGCCCAGCATGAAGAAGTTGTCGTCGACGCCGACCTGTTCGAGGCCGAGCAGGTCGGCCCAGATCCCGGCGAGGACGCGCTCGGGCTCGGTGCGCGGTGCCCGGTGGGACCGTTCGCCGCCCGCCGACCAGTCGGGTGCGGGCAGCCGTCGCCGGTCGACCTTGCCGTTGGCGGTCAGCGGCAGCTCGGGCACGGTGACGAACGCGGCGGGCAGCATGTAGTCGGGCAGTGCGGCCGCGAGGTGGGCGCGCAGCTCGGCCGCGGACGGCACCTCGGCGCCCCCGGCCGGCACGAGGTGGGCGGCCAGCCGCTTGCGCCCGGCGTCCTCGTACAGGGAGACGACGGCCTCGGCGACGCCGGGGTGGGCGGTGAGCCGGGCCTCGATCTCGGCGGGTTCGACGCGGAAGCCGCGGATCTTGATCTGGTCGTCCGCGCGGCCGACGAAGTGCAGCTCACCGTCGGCGCTCCAGCGCACGATGTCGCCGGTGCGGTACATCCGGGTGCCGGGCGGGCCGAAGGGGTCGGCGACATAGCGGGCGGCGGTCGCCCCGGGCCGGCCCGCGTAGCCCCGCGCCAGTCCGGCGCCCGTGACGTACAACTCACCGGGGATGCCGGGCGGTTGCGGCTGGAGGGCGGCGTCGAGGACGTACACGCGGGTGTTGTCCAGCGGGCGTCCGATGGGCAGGACGGCGGGCAGCGGGTCGCCGGAGCGGAAGGCGCGGCGGGTGGCGAAGGTGGTGGTCTCGGTGGGGCCGTAGCCGTCCACGACGGTCAGTCCGGGGCAGGCGTCCAGCACCCGGCGCACGACCGCGCCCGGCACGGCCTCGCCGCCGGTCCACACCTCGCGGGCGCCGCGCAGGCAGCCGGGGTCCTCCTGGGCCAGCAGGCGGAACAGTCCCGCCGTCAGCCACAGGCAGGTGACGCCCTGTTCCCCGACGGCACGGCGGACCACGGTGGCGTCCAGGTCGGTGGGCGGGGCGAGCACGGCCGTACCGCCGCGCAGCAGCGGCACCCAGACCTCGTAGGTGGCGGCGTCGAAGGCGTGCGGCGAGTGCACGAGGACCCGGTCGTGCCCGGCGAACGCCCGGTCAAGGGCGAGCGCGGCGACGTCCCGCTGCCGCACCGCGACGCCTTTGGGGGTACCGGTGGAGCCCGAGGTGAACATCAGGTACTGGACGTTGTCGGGGTGCACGGCGTGGGCGGGGGCCGCGGGGACGTCGGTGCCGAAGGTGCCGTCCACGCGCAGGACGCGGTCGCCGGGCAGCGCCTCCCGGGCCGTGTCCTCCCACCCGGCGTCGGTGAGCAGCAGCCCGGCCCCGGCCTCGGTGAGCGTCCCGCGCAGCCGCTCGACGGGGGCCCGGCCGTCCAGCGGCACGTACACCCCGCCGGTGCGGACGAGCGCCAGCTGGGTGACGATCAGCTCCACGCGGCGGTCCATGAGCACCCCGACCGGGTACTCCGGGCGTACGCCCAGCCCCGCCAGCCGGGCCGCCAGCTCCGCGGCCCGCGCGTCGAGTTCGCGGTACGTCAGGCGCTCGGCGCCGGCCTCCACGGCGACCGCGCCGGGGGTACGGCGCACCTGCGCGGCGAAGAGGTCCGCGACGGTGGCGTCGGGCAGCGGGGTGGCGGTGACGTTCCAGGCGCGCAGCACCTGTGCGCGGCGGTCCGCGGTGAGCAGCGGCAGCCGGGCGGGCGGGCGGGCCGGGCCGGTGGGCATCCCGGCGAGCAGGACGGTCAGGTACTCGGCCATCCGCTCGGCGGTTGCGGCGTCGAACAGCTCGGGGTCGTAACCGAGGCGCAGGGTCAGCTCGGTGCCTGGGTAGGCGGTGAGGCTCAGCGGGTAGTTGGTGGTCTCGATGCCCTCCAGGCCGCTCAGGCGCAGTCCGTGGGCGGCGGCGAGGTCGTCGTCCACCGGGTAGTTCTCGAAGACGACGATGCTGTCGAACAGGCCGACCCGCTCGGGGAGTCCGGTGAAGGCGCGCATCCGGGTCAGCGGCAGGTGGTCGAAGCGCCGGTCCTCGCTCTGGTCCTGTTGCAGCGCGCGCAGCCAGCCGAGCAGGGTGCCGGTCTCCGGGACGGCGACGCGGGTGGGCAGGGTGGTGATGAACAGGCCGGTCATGGCCTCGGCGCCGGGCAGCTCGGGCGGCCGTCCGGACACGGTGGTGCCGAACACCACCTCGTCCCGGCCCGACTGCCGGGCCAGCAGCAGCGCCCAGGCGCCCTGCACCAGGGTGTTCAGGGTCAGGCCGGAGGTGCGGGCCAGCTCCTCCAGCGCCCGGCTGGTGGCCGCGGGCAGCGTCGCCCGGACGGCGTGCGTGGACTCGGCGCGGTGAGCCTCGCGCGGTTCACGGTCGTACGGCAGCGCGGTGGCCTCGGTCAGACCGGACAGGCGGCGCTGCCAGTGCCGTTCGGCGGCGCCCGGGTCCCGCCCGCGCAGCCAGCCGACGTAGTCGCGGTGGGGCGGGCGGCCCGGGAGGGCGCCGGGGTCGCCGCCGGCGTGGTGGGCGAAGACGTCCGAGAGCACCTGGAACAGGCTCCAGCCGTCCAGGAGCAGGTGGTGGAAGGACCACACCACGCGCACCTCGGTGTCGGAGAGGCGGGCGAGGAGCAGCCGCTGGAGCGGGGCGCGGCCGAGGTCGATGCCGTCGGCACGGTCCCGGGCGAGGACGTCGTCCAGCCGGGCGCGGCGCTCGCCGTCGGTCAGGTCGCGCCAGTCCAGGTGGGTGACCGGTACGGCCGCGTGGCGCCGCACCACCAGCAGCGGCTCGGGCACGTCCTGCCAGACGACCCCGGCGCGCAGCACCTCGGTGCGGTCGGTGACGTGCTGCCAGGCGGCGGCGAGGGCGCGTGGGTCGGGCACGCCGTCCAGGACGAAGGTGAGCTGCTGGAAGTAGACACCGCGGTCGTCCTGGGACAGGCCGTGGAAGAGCATGCCCGCCTGGGTGGGCGTGAGCGGGTACACGTCCGCGACCGCCGCCGGGTCCGCGCCGGTGATCCGGTCCACGGCGGCCTGGTCGAGCCGGGCCAGCGGGAAGTCGGACGGCGTGCGCCCGGCGGCTCCGGGCCGGGCGGCGTACCGGGCCAGGTCGGCGAGCGCGTCGGCGAAGCGGCCCGCCAGGTCGGCGACCGTGTCCCGCCGGTGCAGCCGGTCGGAGTAGAACCACGTGAACTCCAGCGCGTCCCCGGTGAGGTGGCCGACGACCTCCAGGGCGTGCGGGCGCTCGGCCGCCGGGTCGGCGTCCAGCTCCAGGGGCCGCACGGTGCCCCGGTAGAGGCCGTCGGGGTCCTCCGGCAGCCCCATCCGGCCGAGGTAGTTGAAGCTGATCTGCGCCTCGGGGGTGCGCGGAGCCGTGGCGGGATCCGTCAGGCGGCGCAGGGCGTCATGGCCCAGGCCGTGCCGGGGTACGGCGCGCAGCTGCTCCTTGACCCCCTTCAGTACGGCGTCCCAGCCGGCGTCCCCGGGCACGGCGAGCGCGACGGGGTACCGGGTGGTGAACCAGCCGACCGTGCGGCTGATGTCCAGTTCGGGGAAGAGTTCCTCGCGGCCGTGCCCCTCGACGTCGACCAGCACCCGGTCCCGTCCGCTCCAGGCGCACAGGGCCCGGCCGAGGGCGCCGAGCAGGACGTCGTTGGCCTGGGTGCGGTAGGTGTCGGGCAGGGTGCGCAGCAGGGCGGAGGTGTCCTCGGGGCTCAGGCGCACGGTGACGGCGCGCTGGGAGGCGTAGGTGTTCGCGCGCGGGGAGCCGTCCGCGCCGGGGTCGCTCGGCGGCACGACGGGACCGGTCCGCGGGACGGCCCGGCTCCAGTACTCCCGTTCGTCGTCGAAGCCGCCGTCCGCCGCGTGCGCGGCCAGCCGGCGGGCCCACTCCCGCAGCGCCGAGGACTTCGCGGGCAGGGCCGCCGCGCCGTCGTCGCCGGCCCGGCGGGCCCGGTAGGCACGGTCCAGGTCCTCCAGCAGCACCCGCCAGGACACCCCGTCGACCACCAGGTGGTGGACGGCGAGGTGCAGGGCTCGGGGGCGGCCGGTTCCGTCGTCGTGCAGCACGGCCCGCAGCAGCGGGCCCCGTGCGAGGTCGAAGGGGCCGAAGTGCGGGGTGTCCGTGTCCGGGCCGGTGTGGCGGACGAGGCGGATCCGGGGCGCCCGGTCCTCGATGTGCCAGCGGACGCCGGGGCCGTTGCCGTCGGCGACGAAACGGGAGCGCAGGGCGTCGTGGTGGGCGGCCAGGTCGTTCAGCGCGTCTTCCAGCGCCGCCGGGTCGAGGTCGTCCGGCACGCGGACGGACAGCGCCTGGGCGTAGTGGCCGGCGCGTTCGGCGGCGGTCTCGAACAGCCAGTGCTGGATGGGTGTCAGGGGTGCCGTGCCGGTGGCCGCCTCCGGGGCGGGGGCGGCCTCACGGGGGCCCCGGGCCGCGTCCGCGCAGCGGGCGAGGGCGGCGACCGTCTGGTGCCGGTAGACGTCCCGGGAGGTCAGCGACAGCCCCTCCTGCCGGGCGCGGGCCACCACCTGGATGCTGAGGATGGAGTCGCCGCCGAGTTCGAAGAAGTTGTCGTCGACGCCGACGCGTTCCACGCGCAGCACCTCGGCCCAGATCGCGGTGAGCGTCCGTTCGGTGGGCGTGCGGGGCGTGACGTGCCGTACCGCGCGCACGGCGGGGCCCGGGTCGGGGAGCCGGGCGCGGTCGAGCTTGCCGTTCGGGTTGAGCGGCAGGGTGTCGAGCACGACGACGGCCGAGGGCACCATGGAGGCGGGCAGGGTACGCCCGAGCTCCCGGCGTACGGCCTCCGGTTCGACGCGCTGCCCGGCGGCCGGGACGACGTATCCGGCCAGCCGCCGGTGGCCGTCGGCGTCGGTGGTGACGGTGGCCGCCGCCTCGGCGACGCCCGCGCAGCGGCGCAGCGCCTCCTCGACCTCGCCCAGTTCGATCCGGAAGCCGCGCACCTTGACCTGCTGGTCGATGCGGCCGACGTACTCCAGGGCGCCGTCGGCACGGCGGCGCACCAGGTCGCCCGTGCGGTACATGCGCTCCCCCGGCGCGCCGAACGGGTCGGCGACGAACCGGGCGGCGGTCAGTCCGGGCCGGTGCAGGTAGCCGCGGGCCAGGCCGCCGCCCCCGAGGTACAACTCGCCGGTGACGCCGACCGGCTGGGGGCGCAGGGAGCCGTCGAGGACGTAGGCCCGGGTGAGCGCGACGGGTCCGCCGATGGGCGGGGCCTGCGCGGGCAGCCGGTCACCGGCGAACCAGGCGGTGGCGTACACGGTGGCCTCGGTGGGCCCGTAGAGGTTGGCGACACGGCACTCCGGAAGGGCGGCGCGCAGGTCTCGCAGCGTCTGCTCGGGCAGGGCCTCACCGGCCAGCACGACGGTGTCCGCGGTGACGGGTGCCGTGCCGCCCGCGATCAGGCGGGAGACGACGGAGGGCACTGCGCTGAGCAGCCCGGCACGCCGGGGTCCGGTGCCGTCGGCGAGGGCCGGCAGGTCGGGGACCACCTCGACGGTGCCGCCGGCCGTCAGCGGGCACAGCAGCTCGAAGACGGAGACGTCGAAGTTGAGGGAGGTGGAGGCGATCACGTGGTCCAGCCCGGCGGTCCCGAACCGCTGCTTCGTCCACGCGGCCAGCGCGGCGACCGTGCGGTGCGTGACCACGACGCCCTTGGGACGGCCGGTGGAGCCGGAGGTGTAGATGACGTACGCGGGATGGTCCGGCAGCGGCGGCCGGGGCCGGTCGGCGTCGGTGAGGTCCGTGTCGGGCACGGCCGGGTCGGCGCAGTCCTCCAGGAGCAGGGGGGTGCTGTCGGCGGGCAGGGCGGAGGCCGTCTCCCGGGTGGCGAGGACGAGGGCGGGCCGGGCGTCGTCGAGCATGAGCCGGACGCGTTCGGCCGGATAGGCGGGGTCGACGGGGAGGTAGCCCGCGCCCGAGGCGAGCACGGCCCACAGCACGGGCACGAGGTCGGCGGTGCGCGGCAGGCACAGCGCGACCAGGGTCTCCGGGCCCGCGCCGCGCGCGAGGAGCAGCCGGGCCAGCCGGTTGGCGCGCCGGGCCACCTCGGCGTAGTCCAGCCGGTCCGGGCCGCAGATCACCGCGGTACGGCCGGGGGTTCTGGCCGCCTGGGCGCGGAACAGGTCGGGCAGTGTGCCGTGGCGCGTGTCCCGGGAGCGGCGGGCGGGCGGGTTCCAGGCGTCGACCAGGGTGCGCTGTTCCCCGGCCGAGAGCATGGGCAGCTCGGCGAGCGTGCGGCCCGGTCCGTCCGCCATGCCTTCCAGCAGGCGGTGCAGGTGGCTGGTCAGGCGGGCCACGGTGGCGGCGTCGAACAGGTCCGTGTTGAACTCGGCGGTCAGCACGCAGCCGCCGTCCTGGTCCGGTGAGAACTCGAGGACCAGGTCGAAGCGGGCGGCGGGGCGGGGCAGCGGGTGCTCGGTGAGCCGCAGCCCGCCGGACCGGGGCGGCACGGGCAGCGCGGTCTGCTGCACAACGAGGGCCTGCACCAGCGGGGTGCGGCTCGGGTCGCGGGGCGGGGCCAGCTCCTCGACCACCCGGTCGAAGGGCACCCCGTCGTGGGCGAAGGCGTCCAGCACGGTCGTCCGCACGCTCTCCACGAACCGGTCCACGGTGGCCCGTTCGTCGATCTCGCTCCGCAGCACCACCGTGTTGGCGAAGAAGCCCGGCACGTCCTCCAGGTCACGCCGCCCGCGCCCGGTGGTGACGGTGCCGAACGCGACGTCCCGCTGGCCCGAGTAGCGGGAGAACAGCAGCGCGGAGGCGCCGGCGAAGAGCGTGAACACCGTGGTGCCGCGTCCTGCGGCCAGGTGCCGCAGCCGGGTCACCAGTTCGGCGGGGAGCGGGTGCCGGTGGGCCGCTCCGGCGGTGGTGCGCACGGCGGGACGCGGCCGGTCGGTGGGCAGCTCCAACTGCTGCATGCCCGCCAGGTGGCGTCTCCAGTAGGCCAGATCCTCCGTGTCGGCCCCGGTGGAGCGCTGCCGGCGCTCCCAGACGGCGAAGTCCGGGTACTGCACGGCGGGTCGCGGCAGGCCGTCGGGTTCGCCGGTGGTCTCCGCGTGGTACAGGGCGGCGAGTTCGCGGGTGAGGATGCCCACCGACCAGCCGTCGGTGACGATGTGGTGCTGGGCCAGGAGCAGCAGGTGGTCCTCGGCGGCGAGCCGGACGAGCAGCGCCCGGGTCAGCGGGCCGGCCGCCAGGTCGAAGGGGCGGCCCAGCTCCTCGGTGAGCAGCGCCTGCGCCGCGTCCGCACGGCGCGACCCGGGTACGCCGGTGAGGTCGGCCGTGCGCAGGGGCAGGTCCGGCTCCGGTGCGACACGCTGGGCGCCCTGTCCGTCGGCCGTGGTGAACGTGGTGCGCAGGGAGGCGTGGCGGGCGGCGAGGCGGTGCAGGGAGCGGCCCAGCGCGCCGGGGTCCAGGGGTCCGCGCAGCCGCAGGGACACGCCGGTGTTGTACTCGGTGCCGCCCTCGGTGAGGTCGTCGAGGTACCAGAGCCGCCGCTGCGCGCTGGACAGGGGCAGGGCGCCCTCGCGCGGCGCCGGCGGTATCGGCTCCGCCGGTGCGGCGGCCGACGGGTCGCCCAGCAGGGGGGCCAGCGCGCCGACCGTCCGCGCGGTGAAGACGTCCCGGACGGTCAGCCGGACACCGAGCTCGTCCCGGATCCGGGCCAGCGCGCGGGCGGCGAGGATCGATTCACCGCCCAGGTCGAGGAAGTCGTCCGTCACCCCGACCGCGTCGACGCCCAGCACCTCCGCCCAGATCCGGGCGAGGGCGCGCTCGCCCGCCGACCGCGGCGCGACCCGGTCCTCCGTGACGGTCCGCCCCGGCGCGGGCAGGGCCCGCCGGTCGATCTTGTGCTGCGGGGTGAGCGGCATCCGGTCGAGCACCACGACGGCGGACGGCACCATGTGGGCGGGCAGGACGGCGGCCACGGCCGAGCGGAGGGCCGCGGGGTCCAGCGGGCGCGAGGGACCGGAAGGGGCGGGGGCGGTTTCGCCGGTGGCGCCCTGCCCGGCGGGGGCGGTTTCGCCGGTGGCGCCCTGCCCGGCGGGGGCGGTTTCGCCGGTGGCGCCCTGCCCGGCGGGGCCGGCAGGGCCGGCGGCGCCCTGTCCGGCCGGGGTGACGTAGCCGACGAGGCGCTGGTGGCCCGGTTCGTCCTCCCGGACCACGACCACGGCCTCGCCGACGCTCCCGGCGCCGGCGCGGCGCAACGCCGCCTCGATCTCGCCGGGTTCGATGCGGAAGCCGCGGACCTTGACCTGCCGGTCCAGCCGCCCCAGGAAGTCCAGTTCACCGTCGGCGGTCCAGCGCGCCCGGTCCCCCGTGCGGTACAGACGGGCGCCGGGCGGGCCGAAGGGGTCGGGGACGAACCGGGCCGCGGTCAGGCCCGGGCGGCCCAGGTAACCGCGGGCCACCGCGTCGCCGCCGATGAACAGCTCGCCGTCGGCGCCGGCCGGCACGGGGCGCAGCGCGGCGTCGAGGACGTGCACCCGGGTGTGCGGCAGGGCGCCGCCGATCGTCGGCGTGCCCTGGCCGGCCGTGAGCGGCCCGGTCCAGGTGGCGACGATGGTGGCCTCGGTCGGACCGTACGAGTTGATCATGCGGCGTCCGGGGGCCCAGCGGTCGACCAGCGTGGCGGGGCACGCCTCCGCTCCCACGATCAGCGTGCGCAGATGGCGGCCGGTGCCCCGCGCGGGGTCCGGCAGGGTGGCCAGCGCGGCCGGCGGGATGAGGGCGTGGGTGATGCGGTGCTCGTCCAGGACCGCGGCGAGTTCGTCACCGAGCCAGGGGCCGTGCGGCGGTACGACGAGGGTGGCGCCGCACAGCACGGAGACGAACAGCTCGAGCACGGAGGCGTCGAAGCTCGGCGAGGAGAACTGGAGCACGCGGTCGCCGGGGCCCACCGCGTACCGTTCGGCGGCGGCCGCGGTGAAGCCGCCGATGCCGCGGTGGGTGACGGTCACGCCCTTGGGGGTACCGGTGGAGCCGGAGGTGTAGATGACGTAGGCGGCGTGGTCGGCGCCGACGGGGGCGACCGCACCGGCCTCGTGTCCCGGGCCGTCGCCGGTGTCCAGCACCTCGCGGACCAGACGCGGGTCGTCGAGGGTGACGGCGGGCGCGGCGTCGGTGAGCATCAGCGCGCGGCGCTCGGCGGGATAGGCCGGGTCCACGGGCAGGAACGCGGCACCCGCCCGGGCGACGGCCAGCTCGGCCGCGATCAGCTCCATGGAACGCGGCAGGACCAGGGCGACGATCCGTTCCGGACCGGCTCCTCGCCGGGCGAGGTGTACGGCCAACCGGTCGGCGCGGTCGGCCAGTTCGCGGTAGCTCCAGGTCCGACGGCCGTCGGTGAGCGCCGGGGCGTCCGGGGTGCGGGCCACCCACGCGCCGAACAGCTCGCCGAGCGTCGGGTGTGCCACGGCGGCCGCGCTCTCCGAGGCGTCGGCGGCGGGGCCGGCCTGCGGCGGCCGGGAGGACGCCGGTGCGGGCTTGTCGTGCAGGTCCGTCATGGGTGAAGTCCTTTGGAGAGCGGGACGATGCGGCGCGGACGATTCCGGCCCCGGCCGTGGGGGCTGTGCGTGGGCTCGGGGTGACACACCGGGGGTGCGGGCGGGGCGGTGCGGTGTTCGGTGCGGTACGGCGCGCCGGGGCGAGCGGAGGGCGCGCTCTGGGGTGCCGCCCGGCCGGTGAGGACCACCGGTCCCGGCGGCCGGCACCGCGGCTACCCGGGGGAACTCCGGCGCGGGCGAAGGCGGGCCCGAGCCGGCCACCGGATCAGCGGTCGGACCGGAACCGGCACCGCCGCCGCACGGTCCGGGGCACGTGTCGGCCGAGGCACCGGCGCGACGGCCCCGGACCAGCGGGCACCCGTGGTCAGTCGGGGTCGGTGCGGCGGGCCGTGCGGCCGGAGATCTGCACCCGTTCGATCCTCCCGGTGGCCGGATCGCGGTGGAAACGGCCTCCGGGTTCGAGGCGCCCGGTGGCGGGATCGACCAGGTCGCAGGAGAGGTCGGCGTAGCAGACCAGCGGCAGGGGCAGGTCACCGTCCACCGACAGGGCGGGCGAGCCGTCGGGGCCGGGTGCGATGCGATAGGCCGTGGTGCCGTTGCGGTAGGTGCCGACGCACTCGGGCAGGGCGACGGGACGCCCCCGGTCCGCGGCCGGGCTGCCGGCGGGCACCCGTACGCCGGTCAGCCGGCCCAGTTCCTCCGTGAGGTCGCGCCACAGCGCGGTGGCACCTCCGGCGTTGCCCGTGAAGGCGACCACCACCCCGCTCTCCGGGTCGGCCCGCAGATGGCAGGACGTTCCCTGGGCGTTGCCGTCGTGCCCGCACCAGACGCGCTCGTCCCGCTCGTAGAGGGCGAGCCCGGGGCTCCAGCCGTCTGCGAGGGTGCCCGGCCGGGCGGCGGTCTCGGGGCGGCGCATCTCCTTGGCGACGGCGGGCGGCAGCAGGTCCGCGCGGCCGATCAGCGCGTTGCCGAACGCGAGGAGGTCGCGGGCGCTCGCGAGCAGCGCTCCGGCCGGCGCCTCCAGTGGTGCCAGGTTCTGCAGGGCCGGACGGATCCGTCCGGTCGCGGAGTTGACGGCGTGTCCGGTGGCCGTGTGACGACCGGGCGCGGCGTCGCCGATGAACGCGGGTGTGACGCCGAGGGGTTCGAGGAGCAGCGCCCCTGCCGCCTCGTGCCAGGACATGCCGGTGACCGTCTCCACCAGGCGTCCGGCGGCGACGTAGCCGGCGTTGGAGTAGGAGAAGTCGGTCCCCGGCGGGAACAGCGCGTCGCGGGCGGTGCACACGGCGGCGAGATAGCGGGGGGCGGTGGTCGTGGCGGCGGTGTCCGAGTCCGGTCCGGTCGGCAACCCGCCGGTGTGACTCAGGAGCTGACGTATCGTCACTTCGGGGACCGCGCCGAGCTCGGGGAGGTGGGCGGCGGCGGGTTCGTCCAGGTCCAGGTCGCCGTCGTCGGCCAGGAGCATGACGAGCGCCGCGGTGCAGGGCTTCGTGAGCGAGCCCTGCGGGACCGCCGTGTCCTCGGTGAAGGGGCTGCCGGTCGTGACGTCGGCGATACCGGTGTGCACGGCGATGACGTCCGTGCCGGTGTCCAGGGCCAGCTGGGCGCCGGGCACCCGGTGGGTACGGGCGAGGGCGTCGAGGCGGTCCTGTATCTCCCGGCGTAACAGGGACGGCGTCCGGGAGGCGGCCGGAGCGGTGGGGATGGTGTACGGCATGAGAAGGGGACTCCCGTTGGATGGGTCTCATGTGCGGGTGTGCCGGTCCGGGCCCCTGTCCGAGCGGTGGTGGGGCCGGCCGGTGCGCCGGCGCGCTCGGGCTACGGTCTGCGGACCTCGACGGGCAGCTGCCGTACGCCGATGATCACGGCCGGATTCTGGTAGGCGATGTCCTCGTAGGAGGGGATCGCCAGCATGCGGAATCGTTCATGCAACATGCGCAGGGCGATCCGTGCCTCCAGCCGGGCCAGGGGCGCGCCGAAACAGAAGTGGATGCCGTGCCCGAAGGTCAGATGCGGGTTGGGGTGCCGGGTCACGTCGAAGACGTCGGGTGCCTGGAAGCGGGCCGGGTCCCGGTTGGCGACGCCCAGATGGGCCATGAGCAGGGTGTCGGCCGCGATCTCGTGGCCGGCGAGGACCACGGGCCGGGTGACGCGGCGGCCCAGCTCGGGGAACGGGGGCAGCCAGCGCAGCACCTCCTCGACGGCGGCCGGGATCCGCGCGGGGTCGGCGCGCAGCGCGGCGCTCGTGCCGGGGTGCCGGTCGAAGGTGACGACGGCGTTGCCCAGCAGCGCGGTGGTGGTGATGTGCCCGGCGACCAGCAACAGGGCCACGAAGCCGACCATCTCCTGGTCGGCGAGGCGCACGCCGTCCACCTCGGCGGCGATGAGTCTGCTGGTCAGGTCGTCACCGGGGGCGGCGCGCCGGGCGCGGATGTGGTCGAGCATGTAGCCGTTCATCTCGCGCACGGTGGGCGCGATGGCCTCCAGCGCCCGTTCCAGGTCGGCCATGTCGGGCGCCTCGCCGAGCTGGTCGCCGCCGAACAGGACGCTCGCCCACTCCTGGAAGAGACGGTGTTCCTCCGCCGGAATGCCGAGCAGCTCGGCGATGACGATGATCGGCAGCGGATAGGCCAGCGCGTCGACCAGGTCGAACCGGTCGCGGTCGGCGACGGCGTCCAGCAGCCGGGCGCAGACGGCCTCGATGCGGGGGCCGAGCCCCTGGACCACCCGCGGGGTGAACGCCTGGCTCACCAGGGTGCGGAGCTTGCGGTGCTCCGGCGGGTCCATGCCGACGAAGTTGCCCTGGCGGAAGGTCTCGAAGTCGGACTGGGTGGGCGCGAGGGAGGACATGTCGGAGGAGTACGTCGCCGGGTCGGCGAGCACGGTGGCGACGGCCTCGTGGTCCAGCACCTGGAAGACGCCCTGCGTCTCGTCGTACCGCACCGGCCCGGCCTCGCGTATGTCACGCCAGCGGTCGGGTAACTCCTCCAGGAGGAGCCGTTCGCCCGTCGGTTGCTTGCTGATCACCTTGTCTCCTTGCTGGCGCGTGCGGGCATGGCAGGGCATGGAGGAGTCATGCGTGCGGGGAAGGCCGTGGACCGCCGCCGGCCGGGAGACCGGGCGGGTTCCGGGCACGGCTGCGCCCCCGCTGCCGGGACTTCCGGACGGGAAGACGGGAAGGACGTGACCCCCGTGTCCCCCTCGGGCGCGGCGGCATCGGCCGCCGCCGGACCGGTGTCCGAATGGGCCGGGGACCCTCCGCGTCCGCGACGAGGTCCCGGCCCGCGTGGCGGGACCCGGCCCCTGCGATCCGTGCGACGGGCCTCAGCCCGTGCGAGGGAGCCCCGGCTCAGGCGACGAGGTCTCCGCGCGTGCGGTGCGGCCCCCCGGCATGTGGCGCGTCCTCAGCACATCCGGCGTAGGACGTGGCCGCCGCGCGGCCGGCCACGGCCCCGTAGCGAGCGCTGTCGTGCGGCGCGCCGATCCGACATAACAGATCCCCCTCGGCGATAGCTCCCGCGCACGGCTCACGCGGGACCCTCCCGGCTAGTGAGGTGTGAGAATACGCAGTCGCAGCGCGTGCCGCCCCACGATTGGCATGATGCGTACCCCGAGACACCTTCGTTTCGATGGAACTCGGCCACAGTCTTCACGGCGAGTCACACACAAGCAACCCCCTGAAGTTGAACGGAGAGTACTCTGGCGGTGCTTTTGCGTCACTGTCCGGCCACTGCGCCGGGCCCCCGCGCACACGAGACCCCCGGCCGGATCGTCGCCCCCGCGTGTGCCCCGGTGTCTCCTCCGCAAACCGAGCACACGCAGAAAATCTGTCATCGATCGCCGGACGCCAGGTCGTACGGGCCGCGCCTGTCCCTGGGCCGGTGTGCCGCCCCGCTGTGACACCCGGTGGCCGGACTGCCCCTGATCTGGGGTGATGATTCGGCCAGCGGAGACCTCGGGCACCGTCGGCCGACGGCGACGACACGCGCGGCGCGCCGCACCGGTCCACCGCCGACACGCCCGGCGGCCACCTGTCCCGCCGCCTCGCACTCGACCGCTCAGGCGCCGCACGGGGCCGGGAACGGGCGCCGATGCGCATGGTTTCGGCCATCCGGGCGCGGCGGGGGCGCACACAAGAAGCCCGAACACCACTCGTGCTTCCCGTCCGCCGCCGGGCGCCGCCCCGGGACGCCGGCCGGTCCCCGGGGTACGGCCCGCTCGTCCGCCGTGGTCTCGTCCGCGTCAGACCCTCCTCTCCGTCCGCGTCAGGCCCTCCCCTTCCGCGCCGGCGCATGGAGACGGCCGGGCGGGGTATTCGGAGCCATCCGGCACGCGCGGGCGCGAACGGAGCCCCGTGGACATTCACCGTGCGCGGGGCGCCGCCGCGAGGAAGTCTTGGGACGGGGATGCGACGCGCGGCCGTACGAGGAGGTGGTCGGCGTGTCCGACGGGCCGGAGCCGGGGCGGGCACCGGCGGCCGGCACGGCGCCGGCCCGGCGGCCGGTGCTGTCGCTGGCGCTGGCCACCCTGCTGGAGGACGTGCAGGCGCACTCCGGCGCGGTCTACCTGCTCAGGCCCGACGAGCCCGTCCTGGAGATGGCGGTCATGGCCGGCATGCCCCGCGCCTTCGCGGCACCGTGGGAGCGGGTCGGGCTGAGCGCGCCGATCCCGGTCGCGGACGCCGCGCGGGAGAGACGGCTCGTGTGGGTGGGCGGCGAGGCGGAGATGGCCCGCCGCTACCCGAGGATCTCGGTGGTGCTGCCGTACCCGTTCGCGCTGGCCGCCGCGCCCGTGGCGACGGAGCACACGGTGTACGGCGCGGTGTTCGTGACCTGGCCGGGCACGCGCGCCGAGCTGTCGGACCGGGAGCGGGAGCATCTGACGGCGACCTGCGCGAGGCTGGCGCTGCTGCTGGAACGGGCCGCGCGGAAGGACCGCCCGCTCGGCAACGAGCCGGACGTGCTCGCGGCGCCGGCGTCGTTCGTGGCGGAAACGCTGGGCTCGGTCGAGGCCGCGCGGATGGTGTCCCGGCTGCCGTACGGACTGATCTCGATGGATCTGCGCGGCCGTATCGGCTTCCTGAACGCGGCCGCCGCCGAACTGCTCGGCCGGCCCGCCGCGGAACTGCTGGGCACGGTGCCCTGGGTGTCGGTGCCCTGGCTGAACGACCCGATGTACGAGGACCGTTACCGGGCGGCGCTGGTGAGCCAGCGGGTCACGTCGTTCGTGGCGCTGCGCCCGCCGGGCGAGTGGCTGTCGTTCCGGATGTATCCGAGCACCACCGGGCTGAGCGTGCGCGTCACCCGCGCCCGGGCGGTGGCGGAGATGACCGGCGCGGCCCCGCGGGCGGGCCCGGGCCCGTCCCGGCTCGTGACGATCTCCCAGCTGCTCAGCCTGGCGGGCGCGCTGACCGAGGCGGTCGGGGTGCGGGACGTGGTGCAGCTGGTGTGGGACGAGGTGGCCCCGGCCGTCGGCAGTCAGGCGCTGGCGCTGCTGCGGGCGCAGGGCGGGCGGCTGCACGTGCTGGGGCACCGGGGCTACCCGGACCCGCACGTCGTGGAGCGGTTCGACGGGCTGGCGCTGTCCGAGCGCACCCCGGGCACGCACGTCCTGAGCAACGGGGTGCCCGCCTTCTTCGACTCCCGGGAGCAGCTGGAACGGCTGTATCCGAGCCGGCACGACACCCCTGACGGCTTCGCGGCCTGGGCGTACCTGCCGCTGATCGCGTCCGGGCGGCCGGTCGGCACGTGTGTGCTGGCCTACGCGGAGCCGCACGTGTTCCCCGCCGACGAGCGGGCGGTGCTGACCTCGCTCGGCGGGCTGATCGCACAGGCCCTGGAGCGGGCCCTGCTCTACGACGCCAAGCACCGCCTCGCGCACGGCCTGCAACAGGCGCTGCTGCCGCACTCGCTGGCGCCCCCGCCCGGCATCGAGGCGGCGGCCCGCTATCTGCCCGCCACCCACGGCATGGAGATCGGCGGCGACTTCTACGACCTGGTGCCGACCCGGCCGCAGGCGGCGGCGGTGATCGGGGACGTCCAGGGGCACAACGTGACCGCGGCCGGCCTGATGGGCCAGATCCGCACCGGGGTCCGCGCGTACACCACGGTGGGGCAGGCGCCGCACGAGGTGATGAGCAGCACCAACCGGCTGCTCATCGACCTCGGTTCCGAACTGTTCGCCAGCTGTCTGTATCTGCGGCTGGACCCGGCGCGCGGGCGGGCCGTCATGGCGCGGGCGGGTCATCCGCCGCCGCTGCTGCGCCGGCCGGACGGGCGGGTGCGGGTGCTGGACCTGGCCGGGGGCCCGCTCCTCGGGATCGACGCCTCGGCCCGGTATCCGACGACCGAGGTCGCCCTGGTCCCCGGCTCGGTGCTCGTCCTGTACACCGACGGCCTGGTGGAGTCCCGGGGCATCGACATCGAGGACGCGCTGGCCGACCTCGGCGGGCTGCTCGCGGAGATCGGCGACCAGCCGCTGGAGACCCTCGCGGACGAGGTGGTCCGGCACAGTGCGGGGGCCCGGGGGCGGGCGGACGACGTGGCGGTGCTGCTGCTGCGCGCACGGGACGACGGGTGACGCCCGGCCGGCCCGGCCCTCCCGCCGGAGGGCCGGGCCGGCCGGTGGGAGGACCGGTCAGCGGGAGTGCGGCCGGTCAGTGGGAGCCGGTGAGGGACGACGACCCGTCGTCCGCCGCGCCGGCACCGGACGGATCGGCGCCGCCCCCGATTTGGTCACCGCCGGCACCGGCCTGGTGACCGCCGGCGCCTGCCTGGTCCCCCGCGCCCGCCTGATCACCGGCACCCGCACCGGACTGGTCGCCCGCGCCCGCCTGATCACCGGCACCGGCCCCGGACTGGTCGCCCGCGCCCGCCTGATCACCGGCACCGGCCCCGGACTGGTCGCCCGCGCCCGCCTGGTCACCGGCGCCGGCCTGGTCGCCCGCTCCGTTGCCGCCGCCCCCGCCGCCGTCGCCGAGCGTCGCGCCCGTGGCCTGGAGGGCGGTGGTGACCGGCTGGAAGAAGGTCTCGCCGCCGTTGGTGCAGTCGCCGCTGCCGCCGGAGGTGAGGCCGAGGGCGCTGCCGTCCTGGGTGAACAGGGAGCCGCCGCTGTCGCCGGCCTCGGCGCAGACGTTGGTCTGGATGAGGCCGGTGACGGTGTCGACGCCGTTCGGGTCGGTCTCGCTCTGGAAGTTGACGGTGGCGTCGAGACCGGTGACCTGGCCGTCGTGCAGCCCGGTGGTGGAGCCCATCCGGAACACGGTCTCGCCGACGGTGGCGTCCGCCGCCTGCTTGATCTGGACGGTCTGGCCGTTGCCGGCGTTGACCTCGCTGGGCGCCTGGGTGTTCGGGTCGTCGTACTTGACGAGGGAGAAGTCGCCCTCGCCGGGGAAGGTCGCCTGATCGACGGTGGCGATGGGCTGCCCGGTCGCGGAATCCGACCACTGCTTGGCGGCGACCCCGCAGTGACCGGCCGTCAGGAAGGCGGGGCTGCCGTCGGAGGCGGTGACGTTGAAGCCGAGGGAGCAGCGGACGCTGCCGCCCTGCACCTGGGAGAAGATGGCGTCGCCGCCGGAGACGAAGGTCTTGAACGTGCCGGAGGACTTCTTCAGGGTCGCCGTGCCGGAACCGAGCCCGCGCACGGCCGACTGCAACCTGTCCCACTTGGCGCCGGTCACGGTGGAGTCGGCGGTGACGAGGACCTTGTCGGTGCGGGGGTCGACGGCCCAGGAGGTGCCGGGAATGGTCGCCCTGGCCTTCAGGGTCCGCGCGGCGGCCTGGAGTTCGGCGGTGCTGTTGTCGACCTGCCGGACCACCGCACCGGCCTTCTTCGCCTGCACGACGACGTTGTTGTCGCCGCTGACCACGTTGACGACGAGCTGCTGCCTGCCGCTGTCGTAGTAGGAGCCGGCGAAGGCGTCGCCGAGGATCTTCTGCAGCCGGCCGGCGAGGTCGGAGGCGTCCGTGGCCTTCAGGGTCTTCACGTCCGCCGTGCCGCCCGCGGTCGCGTTGTCCTCGTCCTGGGAGGCGTTGGCGTTGGGCAGCAGCAGGGCCGCCGCCCCGAGCGCCGCGACACCGCCCACCGCTATCGCCGCCTTGCGCTTGGGCATTCGCTTGTGACTCAAACTTCTCGACCTCCACGGGGTCTGCCGCTGACGGGCAGTGCGTATCGGGTTCGTACCGGGGCGCCTGGATGGCCGTACGTACGCACCGGCCGCGCGGTGTGTTCAATTCCGCTTCCGCGCGGCTCGCACCGGCGCGGGGAACCGGCCATGCTCCGCGTGTCGTGGCGGGCGGCCGGGAACAATCCCCCATATGACGATGACCACCGCCGAAGCCGACAAGATCCTCTCCGGTAACTTCGCCCCCTGGGTGCTCGAGCTGGGCCTGACCGTCGAAGCGGTGGGCGAGGACCGGGCCGTGCTGCGTCTGCCCTGGTCGGACCGGCTGGCGCGGGAGGGCGGCGGACTGTCCGGACAGGCGCTGATGGCGGCGGCCGACACGGCGACGGTGATCGCGGTCTCGGCCGCCCGGGGCGGGTTCGTGCCGATGACGACGGTGCAGCAGTCGACCTCGTTCCAGCGGGCGGTGAGCGGCGCGGACGTCCTGATCGAGGCGGTGCTCACCAAGCTGGGCCGCCGGATGGCGTTCGCGGACGTCACGTTGAGCGACGCCGCCTCGGGTGCGCTGGCGGCCCGGGCGAGCACGGTCTACGCGATTCTCGGCTGACGCCACGTCGGCTGACGCCACGTCGACTGACGCTACGTCGACTGACGCTACGTCGACTGACACAACTCCGTGCCGACACGCTCGGCAACCGGTCAGACACGCTCAGCTGCGGACACGAAGCGGAATCCACCCTTCAGGGAATCTGCACATCGAATACCCAGGCGCGTCACGGCCGTACGGAGATCTGCACATCCGCGCGCCCCCCGGCACGTCTTTGGCGAGGAGTGCCGGATTCGCGATCCGAGGGGCAAGGCACCCGGCGCGGCGATGCCGTGCGGCATGTGAAGGAGTCGCCGACATGCCGTGCGCACACCTGCACGGTTGGACCCCGCTGAGGCACCAAATGCCCAGGTGGGAGCCCTGGTTGATTGGAAGCGGGCCCCGCGTGCGTGCTTTGATCCATCGCACCGCGGGGGTCCGGCGGGCTCCCGGAGACGGGGGCCCGGCGCCCGTGGTCGCGGCCGTCCGTCTGTCCCCAGAGGGGGCCGCTCCCCCCTTGTGAGATATCCATATGAAGGGAAGTTCCATCATGAACTCCACCCCCCAGGTCGAGACCGTCGAGATCTCGGACGCCGAGCTGGACAACGTCTCCGGCGGTCTGTCCGTGAACACCCTCAACAGCACCCTGGGCACCGTGAACGCGGTGGCCCCGGGCGTCACCGGCCTGGTCAACACGGTCGTCGGCACCGTCGAGGGCGTCTCCGGCCTGAACGTCGCCCCGGTCAACGGCCTGGTCGCCGGTCTCTGATCGCACCCCCGGTGTGACCGACGTCCCGGAGCCGTCCCACGGCTCCGGGGCTCATCGGTGCCCTGAAACACCCGCATCTCTCCCACAGGTGAGGGAAGACCCGTGCAGTTCCGCCAACAGGCCCTCGCCAAGCTCCAGTCACCGGAGGAGCTGGACCTCCCGGTGCGGCTGGCCCGCCCGCAGGGCTGGCTCGCGCTCGGGGTCACCGTCGTCGTCATGGCCGCCGCCTCCGTCTGGGCGGTGACCGGCTCGGTCACCTCCACCGTGAGCGCGCCCGCCGTCCTCACCCACGCCCAGGGCAGCTACGTGCTGCAGAGCCCGGTGGCCGGACAGGTGACGGCCGTCCTCGCCCGGCAGGGCCAGCGGCTGCCCGCGAACGCGCCCCTGCTCAAGGTGCGTACGGACAACGGCGAGAGTGTGGTGCGGACGGTCGCCGCCGGACGCGTCACCACGCTCGCCGCCACCCTCGGCCAGATCGTCCGGACCGGCACCGACGTCGCCGCGGTCGAGAAGGTCGCCCACGCCTCCGACCCGCTGTACGCGACCGTGTACGTGCCGGCCGAGAACGCCGCCGCCATCCCGGCGCACGCCGCGGTCGACCTGACCGTGTCCTCCGTACCGACGCAGCGGTACGGCGTGCTGCGCGGCGAGGTGAAGTCGGTGGACCGCACGGCGCAGTCCGCCCAGTCGATCTCCGCGTTCCTCGGCGACAGCCAGCTCGGCGAGCAGTTCACCCGCAAGGGCCGCCCGGTGGCCGTCCTGGTGGAACTCGCCGCGTCCTCGTCGACCAGGAGCGGTTACCGCTGGTCCTCCAAGGACGGACCGCCGTTCCGGCTCGACTCCATGACGCTCGCCACCGGCTCCGTCCGGCTCGCCGACCAGCACCCCGTCGATTGGCTGCTCCCGTGACCACCGCCCAGGAGACCCGAGGCCGCAGACGCGCGGCCCCCGCCAAGCGGCCGGTCCCCAAGTCCCGTACCGGCACGGTCCGTACGCCCACCGTGCTCCAGATGGAGGCCGTCGAGTGCGGCGCCGCCTCCCTGGCGATGGTGCTCGGCCACTACGGCCGGCACGTCCCGCTGGAGGAGCTGCGCATCGCCTGCGGTGTCTCCCGCGACGGCTCCCGCGCCTCCAACCTGCTCAAGGCGGCCCGCGGTTACGGCCTGACGGCCAAGGGCATGCAGATGGACCTGGCGGCCCTCGCCGAGGTGCGGGCCCCGGCCATCCTCTTCTGGGAGTTCAACCACTACGTCGTCTACGACGGCATGGGCCGCCGCTTCGGCCGGCGCGGGGTGTACGTCAACGACCCCGCCAAGGGCCGCCGTTTCGTGCCCATGGAGGAGTTCGACGGCAGCTTCACCGGTGTGGTGCTGGTGCTGGAACCCGGCGAGGGCTTCACCAGGGGCGGGCGCAAGCCCGGTGTGCTCGGCGCGATGCCGGCCCGGCTGCGCGGCACCGCGGGCACACTGCCCGCCGCCGTGCTGGCCAGCCTGCTGCTGGTGGCGGTCGGCGCGGCCGTGCCCGCGCTCAGCCGCACCTACATCGACACGTTCCTCATCGGCGGGCAGACCTCGCTGCTGGGCGTCCTGTTCGCCTCGATGGCCGCCTGTGTGCTGCTCACACTGGTGCTGACCTGGCTCCAGCAGGCCAACCTGCTGCACGGCCGGATCATCTCCTCCACCCTCTCCAGCGCCCGCTTCCTGCGCCATCTGCTGCGGCTGCCGGTGACGTTCTTCGCCCAGCGCTCCCCCGCCGACCTGGTGCAGCGCCTGCAGTCCAACGACCAGGTCGCCGAGACCCTGGCCCGCGACCTCGCGGCGGCCGGCGTCGACGCGATCGTGGTCGTCCTCTACGCGGTCCTGCTCTACACCTACGACCCGCAGCTGACCTTCGTCGGCATCGGCGTGGCCCTGCTGAACGTGGTCGCCATGCGGCTCGTCGTACGGCTGCGCGCGACCCGGACGGCGAAACTGCGCGCGGACACCGCGCGGCTCACCAACACGTCGTACACCGGCCTGCAGCTGATCGAGACGCTGAAGGCGACCGGCGGCGAGGACGGCTACTTCCGCAAGTGGGCCGGGCAGCACGCCACCACGCTGGAGGAGCAGCAGCGGCTCGGTGTGCCGAGCGCCTGGCTCGGCGTGGTCGCGCCGACGCTCGCCACCTTCAACAGCGCGCTCATCCTGTGGATCGGCGGGATGCGCGCGGTCGAGGGGCACATCTCGGTCGGTCTGCTGGTCGCGTTCCAGGCGCTGGTCACCCGCTTCACCGCGCCGCTGACCCGGCTCAACGGCGTGGCGGGCCGGATCCAGGACTTCGCGGCCGACGTGGCCCGGCTGAAGGACGTGGAGAACTTCCAGGCCGACCCGCTCTACGCCCGCCCCGGCGGCGGCGACTCGACCCGGCGGCTGCACGGGCACGTCGAGCTGGAGAACGTCACCTTCGGCTACAGCCCGCTGGACCAGCCGCTGCTGACCGGGTTCGACCTGACCGTCGGCCCCGGGCAGCAGGTGGCGCTGGTGGGCGGCTCGGGCAGCGGCAAGTCCACGGTCTCCCGGCTGATCTCGGGGTTGTACACGCCGTGGGACGGGGTGATCCGCATCGACGGCCGCCGGCTGGAGGACATCCCGCGCGGCGCGCTCGCCGCCTCCGTCTCCTTCGTCGACCAGGACGTCTTCCTCTTCGAGGGCTCGGTGCGCGACAACGTGGCCCTGTGGGACCCGTCGATCCCGGACGAGGCGGTGGTGGAGGCGCTGAAGGACGCGGCGCTGTACGACGTGGTGATGCGCCGGCCCGGCGGCATCCACAGCAGGGTCGAGCAGGACGGCCGGAACTTCTCCGGCGGGCAGCGCCAGCGCCTGGAGATCGCGCGGGCGCTGGTGCGCCGGCCGAGCATCCTCGTGCTGGACGAGGTGACCAGCGCGCTGGACGCGGAGACCGAGCAGGTCGTGATGGACAACCTGCGGCGGCGCGGCTGTGCCTGCGTGGTGATCGCGCACCGGCTGAGCACGGTCCGCGACAGCGACGAGATCGTCGTCCTCCAGCACGGCACGGTCGTGGAACGCGGGCGGCACGGGGAGCTGGTGGCGCGCGGCGGCGCGTACGCGGCGCTGGTCAGGGAGCGGTGAGATGACCTCCGTACACGAAGGCGACCTCGTCCTGGGCGCGCTCGGCTCGCTTGGCACGCGGTTCGACTGCGCCGGTCTCGGCCGCCTGGACCTGGAGGGTCCGCAGGTGCTGTGGCTGGTCGCGGCCGGCGCCCTGGACCTGTACGCGGTGGACGCCGCCCAGCAGGGCCACTGGCACCACCTGGGAAGGCTGGAGGCGGGCACGCTGCTGCTCGGCCCGGTCGCCGGCCCCCAGCACACCCTGGTGGCCCGGCCGGTCCGGGACTGCGTGGTGCACCGCGTCGGCCTGCGCGAGCTGTACCAGCCGGCGCAGACCCAGACCTGGTCGTACGACGAGTACGGCAACCCGCAGTACGTGCCGCCGACGTCGAGCCCGCTGGAGTACGCGCTCGCCCTCGGTGTCGGCCGCGGCCTGTCCGTCCTCTTCCAGGCCCCGCTGGCCGAGGAACGGGCGACGGCCCCCGCGGACGACGACGTGTTCTGGATGCAGGTGCCGCCGGGCAGTGTGCAGTACGGCTCGCTGTACGGCGCGGAGGCCGCCGCCGACCTGCTGGTGGACCCGGCGCTGTGGCAGAGCATGGTGGACCAGCAGTACCGGCTGCTGACCGCGCTCGACCGGTGGATCGAGCAGCTGGAGCGCACCCACGAGACCCGGACGGCCGCCGGGATCAAGGCCGGTGAGGCCGTGCGCGCCCAGGCCGACCGGACCCTGCTGGCCTCCATCGGCAAGCGCTCCTCGCGCCGTACGACCGCCGCCGACGCCGACGCCACGTACGCGGCCTGCAAGCTGGTCGCCGAGGCGGCCGGCATCCGGCTCGCCGAGCCCGCGCAGAACGGCACGGGGAGCGACCGGCTGGACCCGGTGGAGCGGGTGGCGCTGGCCTCCCGGGTGCGGACGCGGGCCGTCCGGCTGGACGGGCGCTGGTGGCGGGAGAACGTGGGCCCGCTCGTCGGCCACCGGGCGCTGTCCGGGGCGCCGGTCGCACTGCTGTGGCGGCGCGGCGGCTACGTCGCCGTGCACCCCGGGACGGGGCGCGAGACGCCCGTCGAGAAAGCGAACGCGGAGGAGTTCGAGCCGCGCGCGGTGATGTTCTACCGGCCGTTGCCCGACAGACCGCTCGGGCCGCTCGGGCTGCTGCGGTTCAGCCTGCGCGGCACCCGCGCCGACCTGCTGAACCTGCTCCTCGCGGGGCTGGTGACGGTGGCGGTCGGCGCGCTGGTGCCGATCGCGACCGGCAAGGTGCTCGGCGAGTACGTGCCGAAGGCGCAGGAGGACCTGATCGTCCAGGTGTGCCTGGCGGTCATGGTGAGCGGGGTGGTCGCGGCGGCGTTCACGCTGCTGGAGAACCTGTCCATCCTCCGTCTGGAGGGCCGGATCGAGGCGGCGCTGCAGCCCGCCGTCTGGGACCGGCTGCTGCGGCTGCCGACCCGTTTCTTCACCCAGCGCTCGACGGGTGAGCTGGCCAGTGCCGCGATGGGCGTCAGCACGATCCGCCGGCTGCTGGCGGGCGTCGGCCCGGTCGTCGCCCAGTCGGTGACCGTCGGCGCGATGAACCTCGCCCTGCTGTTCTGGTACAGCCCGGCGATGGCGACGGCCGCGATCGGCATGCTCGTCGTCATCGCGGCGGTGTTCGGCGGGCTCGGGCTGTGGCAGGTGCGCTGGCAGCGGCGCCTGGTGGTGCTCGGCAACAAGCTGAACAACCAGGCGTTCCAGACCCTGCGCGGGCTGCCGAAGCTGCGGGTGGCGGCGGCCGAGAACTACGCCTACGCGGCCTGGGCGCGCCAGTTCGCGCACAGCCGGGAGCTCCAGCAGAAGGCCGGCCGGATCAAGAACCTCACCACGGTCCTCGGCGCGGTCTACCTGCCGGTGTGCACCCTGCTGATGTTCATGCTGCTGGCGGGCCCGGCCAGGGGGGCGATGTCGGCCGCGGACTTCCTCGCCTTCAGCACGTCGGTGACCATGGTGCTGACCTCGGTCACCCAGCTGACCGGCGCGTTCGTGTCGGCGGTGGCGGCACTGCCGCTGTTCGAGGAGATCAAGCCGGTGCTGGAGGCCACCCCCGAGGTGCGCACGGCGAGCACCCGCCCCGGCCCGCTGTCCGGCGCGGTGGAGGCCCGCCGGCTGTCCTTCCGCTACGCCGACGACGGTCCGCTGGTGCTGGACGACGTGACCTTCGCCGTTCGGCCGGGCGAGTTCGTGGCAGTCGTCGGCCCGAGCGGCTGCGGCAAGTCCACGCTGCTGCGCCTGCTCATCGGCTTCGACCGGCCGGTCTCCGGCAGCGTCCTGTACGACGGGCAGGACCTGGCGGCGCTCGACCAGTCCGCGGTACGCCGCCAGTGCGGCGTCGTCCTGCAGCACGCCCAGCCGTTCAGCGGCTCGATCATGGACGTCATCTGCGGCACCGAGCCGTACACACCCGAGGAGGTGATGGCGGCGGCGGAGCTGGCCGGGCTGGCCGAGGACATCCAGCGGATGCCGATGGGGCTGCACACGATCGTCGCGGGCAGCGGGGCGATCTCCGGCGGTCAGCGGCAGCGCCTGATGATCGCCCAGGCGCTCATCAGGCGCCCGCGCATCCTCTTCTTCGACGAGGCGACCAGCGCCCTGGACAACGACACCCAGCGCGTCGTCATCGACAGCACCCGCAAGCTGAACGCCACCCGGATCGTCATCGCCCACCGGTTGTCGACCGTCATGGACGCCGACCGGGTGATCGTGATGGAGGACGGCAAGGTCGTCCAGCAGGGCACCCCGGCCGAACTGCTCGCGGACACCGGGGGCCGGCTGCACGAACTGGTCCGCCGGCAGCTGGCCTAGTGCCTCTCGTTTGGATCAGGCCGGGCTCGCGGGCCCTGGCACCGCGCCTCGCCGCGTTGTCGTCGGTTGCCATGGCTCCGCCATGGCGCCCTCCTCCGCCTTGCGACGCACGGCACCAGACCCCGCTCCCTGATCCGGCCTGATCCAAACGAAAGACCCTAGTGCCGCTCGTTCGGCTCACGCGGGGCCGGCTCGTCCTCGTGGTGGGACGGCACCCAGTGGTGCTGGGTGAACCAGCGGCCGAAGAGGGCCCCGCCGTAGATGACGAAGCCGACGCCGATGAGCCAGGACTCGACGACGAGCACGGTGCCGACGGCGCCGTAGCTCAGGGCGTTGGTGACGATGAGCGGGGTGAAGACGAGGTAGGAGAAGGCGCGCAGGCCGGCCAGGCCGACGACCGTGGCCACCGCGCCGGGCAGCAGTGAACGCCAGTGGATCTGCCCGCCGAGCAGGAAACGCTGTCCCCACCAGAAGAACAGCACTCCGATCAGCGCGGAGAACACGATCCGCTGCGTCCCGTACAGCGTCGACTTCGTCGCGACCTCCTGGTAGAGGTACGCCGTCAGCACCACCAGCCAGGTCGCCTGCCGCCACACCCGGTGCCAGGGCCCCGAGGCCAGTCCCCAGATCCGCTCGTAGGCGTTCTGCACACTCCCGCCGAAGGAGACGCCGAACACGGCGAGCAGGACGCCGCTCCACACGCTGGTGGTGCCGATGACCTTGCGCGGGGGGCTGATGGCATCGGTGACGACGTGGGCGGACCGGCCGGACAGGCCCATGCCGTCGGTGAGCCAGGAGGCGAAGCCGCCGCGTACCAGCGGGTCGGCCGCGGCGACCACGATCAGCAGCGGGGCCAGCGTGACCAGCGCCAGGGTGGCGAAGCCCATGGCCCGGTGCATCAGCTCCAGCTCCCGGCCGTGCTCGAACAAGGCCTGGACCCGCAGCCACCGCCACGCGCGGTGCAGGCCGCGCCGCAACCGCCTCACGGCACCTCCCGCCGCTCGCCGCCCACCGCACGCTCTGTCGTGCCGATCCATCCAGCCTGGCACGCGCCGCGCGACTCGCAGCCGGAGGGCGGGCACCGGCCCGGCACACTGCTGCGCACGGGTGACCGCCGGGCCGGCGACACGGCCGGCGGGTCCGGTTTGCGGGGCGCGGCGGCGGAGAATCGGGCTCCGTGCCTACCACCGAGGACGCGCCGGACGGCCGGCGGCGCATGCTGATCCTGAGCGCGAGCATGGGAGCCGGTCACGACACCGTGGCCGCCGAGCTGGCGCGGCGGGCGGCCGGCCGCGGCCACGAGACCCGCGTGGCCGACGTGCTGGCGCTGCTGCCGTACGGCCTGGGCACGGGGCTGCGCCGCGGCTACCAGGCCTCGGTACGGCACCTGCCCTGGCTGTACGGCGGGGTCTACGGCGCTTTCCTGCGCGGCGGGCCCGGCCGGCGGCCCAGCGGGGTCCCGCTCGCCCGGCTGGCCGGGGACCGGCTGACGGAGCTCGTGGACCGCACGGGCGCCGACGTGGTGGTGTCCGTCTTCCACCTGGCCGCGCAGCTGACCGGGCATCTGCGGGAGCGGGGCGGGCTGCGGGTGCCGAGCGCCGTGTTCCTGCTGGACTTCGCGGTGCACCGGCAGTGGCTGCATCCGGGCAACGACCGCTATCTGTGCCTCACGGACGCGGCGGCGGCGGACGTACGCCGGTTCCTGGCCGTGCCGGCCGTCACGACCGGCCCGGTGGTCGCGCCCGCCTTCCGCGCGCCGGCCGCCGGGGAGACCCGCTGGCGGGAGCGGTTCGCCCGGCGGGCGCCCGGCCGGCCCCCGGTGCTGCTGTCCGCAGGTGCCTGGGGCGCGGCGTCCCGCCCGGCCGCCACCGCCCGGCTGCTGGCGGCGGCCGGCTATCTGCCGGTGGTGCTGTGCGGCCGCAACGAGCGGCTGCGCGCCCGTGTCTCCCGGGAGCCGGCGGCGCTGGTCCTGGGCTGGGTCGACGACATGCCCGGCCTGCTGGCCGCGTGCTACGCCCTGGTGGACAACGCGGCCGGCCAGACCGCCGTCCAGGCCCTCGCCGCGGGCCTGCCCGTGATCGCCCACCGCCCGCTCCCCGGCCACGGCGCCGACGGCGTGTGCCGCATGAGCGAGCTGGGCCTGTCCGAACTGGCCCCGGACGCCCCCGCGCTGCTGGCGGCACTCGGGCGGCTCGGCGAGCACACCCGGGAACGCACGGACCGGGTGGCCCGTGGACGTGCCGTGTTCCGGGCGGACGCGCTGGACCGCGTGACGGACCTGGCGACGGGTGCGTGAGAGGCCCCCGTCACTCCCCCACCAGCTCGGCCGGCACCACCGCCCCGCCGTGAACCGGGACCGGAACCACCCCGTGGTCGCGCAAGGGCCCCACCGTCCACCCCGCCTCCCGGCAGTCCCGGACGACCGTTGGCAGCGCGGCCAGCGTCGCCTGCCAGCAGCCGGGGGCCGCGTGGCGGTCGGAGTCGTGGAGCAGGACGGTGCCGCCGCCGCGCAGGTCCGCGGCGACCCGGGCCCGTACGGACGCGGCCGTCGCGTCGGCGGTCCAGTCCCTGCCCCATGCCGACCACAGCACCGTGCGCAGTCCGGCCCGCCGGGCGGCCAGCCAGCGGCTCGTGGTGAGGATGCCGTACGGCGGGCGGTACCACCGGGGCCGGTGGCCGGTGAGGTCGTGCACCGCGCGGACGGTCCGGGCGACCTCCTCGGCGTCACGGGCGAACGCCGGCCACCAGGGCCGGTCGTGGGTCCAGCCGTGCACCCCGAGCTCGTGCCCGCGCCGTACGGTCTCCCGGACCAGCGCCGGATGGCGGACCGCCTGCTCGCCGAGGACGAAGAACGTGGCCCGCGCCCCGAGCTCGTCCAGCGCTTCGAGGAACCGCGGGGTCGACGCCGGGTCCGGTCCGTCGTCGAAGGTGAGCGCGATGTGCCTGCCGGGGCCGGTACCGGCGAGCCCGGGGAAGAGCGGCAGCCGTACGCCCGGGAGCCAGGTGGCCGCCGGGCCGACGTGGGCCGCGGCGACCGCGGCGGGCAGCAGCACGGCGGCCGTGCGTACGGCGCGGCCGGACACGAGGGACATGGGTGACCTACCTCCTGGGGGTGCGCGGGAGAGCGGTGGTGGAGCCGGGGGACTCCTTCGGGTCCGTGGCGTCCCACTCCCCGCCGACGGACGGCGAGTGGACCAGGCCGATGCTGCCCGCGCCGATGAGGGCGACGCCGATCGCCTCCGGCAGCAGGCTGAGGCCCAGATGGATCGATTCGCCGAACAGCACCCAGCCGAGCACGACGCTGGTGAGCGCGTCGCCGAGGGTGAGGGCGGGCTGGGAAGCCGTCAGCGAGCCGGCGCCGAGCGCGCCCTGGAGCAGCAGGAACGCGACGAGTCCGGCGACCCCCGTGGCGTACAGCGACCAGTGTCCGAACATCTCCGCCGGTCCCTGCCCGAGCCGTCCCACGGCCTCCTTCAGCAGCGCCGCGGTCGTGGCGAAGGACACGGCGGAGGCGAGGCCGAGCAGCGCGGCCCGGGACGCGCCCCGGGCCGGGCGCGCGAGCAGGACCAGCAGGACGACGACGCCGAGCGCCCCGCCGCCGCCCAGCAGCCAGTCCCCCGGGCGCGCGGTGGGCCGGCCGGCGGAGGGCGCCGCCGCCAGGAGGAACAGGGCCAGTCCGCCGGCGAGGGCGACGAACGCGAGCCAGGTGCGGGCCTTGGGGCGGCGCCGGAAGACGACACTGCCCACGGCCAGCGTGAACAGCAGTTCGGCGGTGAGCAGGGGCTGGACCAGGGACAGGCTGCCCACGGCCAGCGCCCCGGCCTGCAACAGGCTGGACAGCCCCAGCAGCCCGGCGCCCGCCAGCCAGGAGGGCCTGCGCAGCAGGTGGGCGAACCGGCGCAGCGCGGAGGCCCTGCCGTCCTGGTCCGGCTCCTCCTGCACGGCGGCCCGGCGCTGCAGCACCGACGCGGACGCGTTGGACAGGGCCGCGAGCAGGGCGAGCAGGACCGTCAGCGCCATCATGACCGCTCACCCGAAGCGGGCGGCGAGCCGCCGGTAGAGTCCGGGCGCGGCGCCGCGCACCCGGGCGGGCAGCCGCAGCCACCCGGGGACGTACACCTCGTCCCGGCCGTGCAGGACGGCGGCGCAGACCGCGTCGGCCACGCGTTCGGCGGACACGGGCCTCGGCCAGGACCGCGCGTACGGGGTGCCCCGCCGGTCGAAGAAGGGGGTGGCGACCACGCCGGGGATGACGTGGCTGACGCCCACCCCGGTGCCGCCGAGCTCGTAGCGCAGGCAGTCGGCGAAGGTGGCCAGCGCGGCCTTCGCGGCGGAGTAGACGGCCTCGCCGCGCACGCCCACGCTGCCCGCGAGGGATCCGATGAGCACGACGCGTCCGGATCCGGCGGCGACCATGTGCGGCAGCACGGTCCGCACCAGGTGCACGGTGGCCAGCAGGTCGACCCCCACGATCTCGTCGATCCGCGCGGCCGGCATGCCGGTGAAGTCCCCGGCCCAGCCGAGGCCGGCGCCCGCGACGAGCAGGTCCAGCCGCCCGAGGTGGTCCAGCGCGAGTCCGGCGAGCCGGCGGTCGGCGCCGGGCCGGGTCAGGTCGCCGGGCAGCGCGACCGCACCGGCCTGTGCGGCCACCTGCTCCAGTCGGGTGACGTCGCGTCCGTTCAGGGCCAGCCGCCAGCCGCCCTCGGCGGCCAGCCGGCGGGCCACGGCCGCGCCGATGCCCGAGGAGGCGCCGGTCACCAGGGCGGCACCGCCCCGGCCGGGGCGGGCAGCGGTCTTCGCCCTTACGGCCGGGGCCCGGAGCGGCCGGGTCTCGTTCGACGGTCCTGCGGGGGACGGGGCATGGGACATGGTGACGACCTCACTGCGACGGCGTTGCACGGGCTCGCGAACTCCGGGGCCGAACCTTCGCGGTGTATCCAGGGCGCCACACACTGAAACACCGCGCACGGCGAAGCGCGCCGCGATAAAGAAACGTTGCCGTTTCGCTCGGGGTGACCTAAGCTCTCGGTGTACGAAACAGTTTCGTTTACGAGCTGTTCGCCTTCTCGTACCCCTGTGCCGTCCCGTACCCGAACGACTTCCCTGGAGTGGTTCCGCATGCCCGAGAAGACCCTGGCCGAGACCTCCCGCGCGGCAGCCGCGGCGCCGGAGCACACCGAGGCCTCGCCCAAGCGGTGGTGGATCCTCGCGGTCATCGCGACGGCCCAGCTGATGGTGGTGCTCGACGCCACGATCGTGAACATCGCCCTGCCGTCCGCCCAGAGCGACCTCGGCTTCTCCGACGGCAACCGGCAGTGGATCGTCACCGCCTACGCCCTGGCCTTCGCCTCCCTGCTGCTGCTCGGCGGCCGGATCGCCGACATGTTCGGCCGCAAGACCGCCTTCCTCATCGGCGTCGTCGGCTTCGCCGCGGTCTCCGCGCTCGGCGGCGCCGCGAACGGCTTCACCATGCTGGTCGTCGCCCGCGCCCTCCAGGGTGTCTTCGGCGCGCTGCTCGCGCCCGCCGCGCTCTCCCTGCTCAACACCACCTTCACCGACGCCCGCGAGCGGGCGCGCGCGTTCAGCGTGTACGGCGCGATCGCCGGCGCGGGCGGTGCGTTCGGTCTGCTGCTCGGCGGTGTGCTGACCGACGCGCTGGACTGGCGCTGGACGCTGTACGTGAACGTGGCCATCGCGGTCGTCGCCTTCGCGGGCGGCTGGCTGCTGCTGGGCAACCACCGCGACGCGGCGAACGCCAAGCTCGACGTCCCGGGCACGGTCCTGGTCGCCGCCGGCCTGTTCTCCCTGGTCTACGGCTTCTCCAACGCCGAGACCCACGACTGGGACTCGCCGCTGACCTGGGGCTTCCTGATCGCGGGTGCCGTGCTGCTGACGGCCTTCGCCTGGTGGCAGACGCGGACCGCGCACCCGTTGCTGCCGCTGCGCATCCTGATCGACCGCGACCGCGCGGCCTCCTTCCTCGCGGTGCTGATCGCCGCCGGCGGCATGTTCGGCGTGTTCCTCTTCCTGACCTACTACCTCCAGCTCAACCTCGGCTTCAGCCCCACGAAGACCGGAGTGGCGTTCCTGCCGATGGTCGGCGCGCTGATGGTGACCGCGCAGGTGGGCACCACGGTCCTGCTGCCCCGGACCGGCCCGAAGGTCGTCATCCCGCTGGGCTTCGCGGTCGCCACGGCCGGCATGGCCTGGCTGACCGGCATCGGCCTCGGTTCCCACTACCTCGGCGCGGTGCTCCCGCAGCTGATCGTGATCGGCGTGGGCCTCGGCCTCGTCATGCCGACGGCCATGCAGCTGGCCACCGGCGGGGTCGCGGCCGAGGACGCGGGCGTGGCCTCCGCGACCGTCAACGCCATGCAGCAGGTGGGCGGCTCGATCGGCACGGCCCTGCTGAACACCCTCGCGGCGAGCGCGGCCACCGACTACCTGGCCGGCCGGGACGCCACCAGCAAGCTGGTGCAGGGGCAGGCAACGATCGAGAGCTACACCACCGCCTTCTGGTGGTCGGCGGTCCTCTTCGGCGCCGGCGCGGTCATCGCCTTCCTCTGCTACCGGCGCGGGGTGCCGCGGCAGGACGCGGGCGCCGCACCCGTCGTCCACATGTGACAGCCGTAGCAGTCCGGGCCCGAGGGGCCGCCGTCAGCAGGGAGACGGCGGCCCCTCGCCCCGTCCGGGGGGACGCTTGGGACGCCTCGCTCGGGTAACCCGCCAAGGAGATCACCTCGCCGACGGAAGGAGACGGCATGCCTGGCGGGAACGGCCACGACGACCACGAGGACCGGCCGGACACGGCCCTGGAGGAAGTCCTCCGGGAGGTCGAGGACGCCGAGGAGCGCGACGAGGACCCGTCCGCCTCGGGTGAGGCCGGGGACACCATCACCCCGAGCCCCACGGCGCAGGAGCAGGCGAAGGGCGACTGAGGCCGGCCGGGCGGGGCGCCCGCGGGGCGCTCCGCCCGCACCCGGGCCGCCCCGCACGCAGGCGCGGGCGCGACCCGGCCGGTGCGGTGCGACCGGTGGCGGCGCAGGCGAGCCGGACCGGGGCGGACGAGGGACGCACGGGCCGGGCTGGCGGGCCGGAGTGCGGCCGATCACCCGTGCTTCTCCGCTCACTGGTGCTTTCCCGCGCGGCGGGTACCCGAACGCCATGAACCACTACGTGCGAGGACCCCTGCTGCCCCCGCCCCGAGGCCCGCTCTCCGCCGCGGTCGCCGCGTACCTGCGCGGTGCGGGCCCGCTTCCCGATCCCGCGGACGCCGGGGCCGCCGATCCGTACGGCGACGACCTCCAGCTCGCCCTGTACCTCTGCTACGAGCTGCACTACCGCGGCTTCGCCGGTGTCCCGCCGGAGACCGAGTGGGACCCGGGGCTGCTGCGCGTCCGGGCCGCGCTGGAACACCGCTTCGGTGCCGCGCTGCGCGCCGACACCCCGGTCCACGACACCCTGGACGACGCGCTGGCCGCCCTCCTCGTCGAGCCGGCCGAGGGCACGGGGGTCACCCACTTCCTCAGTGCCGAGGGCGAGCTGTGGCAGCTGCGGGAGTACGCGGCGCTGCGCTCGCTGTACCACCTGAAGGAGGCCGACCCGCACGCCTGGGTGCTGCCGCGGCTGTGGGGCCGGGCGAAGGCGGCGATGGCCGCGGTGGAGTACGACGAGTTCGGCGGCGGCCGGGCCGACCGGGTGCACGCGCGCCTGTTCGCCGACCTGATGACGGACCTGGGCCTGGACACCACCTACGGCCGCCACCTGGACGCGGCCCCGGCCGAGATGCTGGCCGTCGTCAACCTGATGTCCCTGTTCGGCCTGCACCGCGACCTGCGCGGCGCGCTGGTGGGCCACTTCGCCGAGGTGGAGATCACCTCCTCGCCCGGCTCCCGCCGGCTGGCCGAGGCGATGCGCCGCACCGGCGCCGGTCCGGCCGCCGAGTTCTTCTACGACGAGCACGTGGAAGCGGACGCGGTGCACGAGCAGGTCGTCCGGCACGAGGTGATCGGCGGACTGCTCGACGAGGAACCGGAGCTGGCGCCGGACGTCGCCTTCGGGATCGACGCGACCGAGTACCTGGAGGACCGGCTGGCCCGGCGGCTGCTGGACGCCTGGCGCGCGGGACGGTCGTCGCTGCGGACCCCGCTGGCCTCCCCCGTGCGCACGGCCCCGGAGTCCCTCGTGGGGGCACCCGTGGAACAGGGGGCTCCTCATACATCCTGATTCCCGGGGTACCCGCGCGACGTGATCGCTATGGTGCTTCCGGGTGTGTACGCCCCGCAGGACGACACGGAGCTGCTGGCCGAGGCCCTTCACGAGGAGGCGCCGCCGCCCGGCGCACAGGTGCTGGACGTCGGCACCGGGAGCGGTGCACTGGCCCTGGAGGCGGCCCGCCGGGGAGCGGTCGTGACCGCGGTGGACGTCTCCCGGCGGGCGGTGTGGACGGCCCGGCTGAACGCGTGGCTGACGCGGCTGCCGGTGCGTATCCGGCGCGGCAACCTCTTCACACCGGTGCGGGGCCGGACGTACGACCTCATCCTGGCGAACCCGCCCTACGTCCCGGCGCCCGACGCCGGCCGCGGGCCGCACGGCCGGGCCCGGGCCTGGGACGCCGGGTGCGACGGGCGGCTGCTGCTGGACCGGATCTGCCGGGACGCGCCGGCGCTGCTGCGCCCCGGAGGGGTGCTGCTGATGGTGCACTCGGCGCTGAGCGGTCCCGACCGCACCCTGGAGCTGCTGCGGGCGGCGGGCCTGAAGGCGTCGGTGGTCCGGCGCCGCTGGATCGCCTTCGGCCCGGTGCTGCGTTCCCGGGCGGACTGGCTGCGCCGGCGCGGGCTGCTCGCGCCGGCCGAGGACAGGGAAGAGCTGGTGGTGATCCGTGCCGAACGACCCTGCTGACTCCGTGGACGCCGCGGCCTCCGTGGACGCCGCGAACGCCGTGGACTGCGCGGCGGACACCGCACCTGCCGGTCCCACGGCCGGGGCTTCGGCGGACCGGGCGCGGAGGATCACCATGCAGCGGCGCGGGCCCCTCCTCGTGGAAGGGCCCGTGGAGATCGAACTGGAGGACGGGACCACGGTCCGCTCGGACCGCTTCCGCGTCGCTCTGTGTACCTGCCGCCGCAGTCGCCGCTACCCCTGGTGCGACACGAGTCACCGGCGCAAGGCCTGAACATCTGGTTGAAACAGATTGTTTTTCGCCGCTCCCCGGGCGGTCCCCCACGGACCGGCCCGGGGAGCGGCTGTGTGCCCGGGCCCGGCGGGCGGCCCCACTCCGCCCGCCGGCCCCGGCGCGAGATCCCAGGTTCCCCGCTCCAGGGGGCCGCACTCCCCAGTTGCGGGCCTGATCCGGCGTCCACGGGGACCCCTGCGATCCCGGTCCTAGAAGGCGAACAGAGCGCCGCCGGCGGCATCCCTCATGCACACGTTGCCGAAGGTGCGCTCGTAGGAGACGCGCTTGCCCTGCCAGACGCCCTGGACGGTGACGACGACGGGGTCGTAGACCTTCGTGCACATCACGTCGTCGGCCGGCTTCAGGGCCTCCGGTTCGCCGCCGACGAGCCGCAGTTCGGCACAGGCCTGGGCGGCGGCCGGGTGGGTGCCGGAGGCGGTGGGGGCGCAGGTGAGGGTGACGGCGCGCTCCGGAGTGGCCGTGGCCGCGTCGTCGCCGTGGCCGGTGGTGAGCACCAGGGCCGAGGGGGCGTAGAGCGACGACGGGGCGGCGCCCGGTGCAGCGACGGCGGCCCCGGTCAGGGGTCCGCAAACGGCGGCGGCCGTGAGGCCGAGGGCCGCTGCCCAGCGCGCGGTGTTCCGCATTGTGTGCATCCTTCCGCTCGAACATTCGGGTCGCCGGCTCCGGCCCGGTCGGGTGCCGGAAGCGGCGAGCGCCACTCTGCCGACTCCGCCGGCGAAACTCACATCGAACCCATGGGTTTCAGTAACCTTTCGTGTTGAATCAGTGGCGCGAAGTCACGGAATTCGAACGTGGTCCCCCCGGAACCAGGCGGATCCCCGGTTGCGGAAGCGGTCGGATGGCCGAAAAACCTCTCTTCGTTAATCGTCCTGAAACATTCCGGCTCCGACCGTGCCGCGCCCCTTCATGACTCCTCGTGTTCATGAAGTGATCACCGGATGCCGGTGCCTCCGCCACCCCACCGATGGGCGATTCATCCACCGGCGGCCCGAAAGTTGGACGAACCGTCCTCTGGATCACACGGCTGCGCCCGCCGTACCGTCAGCGCACCCCGCCGCCGTCCCCGCTGGAGCAGCCGTGTCCGAACAGCCCGCCCCACCCACCGCCTCCGCCTCCCCGCCCGGCCCAGCCCTCACCGAGGTCGAGGCGCACGGCGTGGAGCGCATCCCCGACGCCGACCGCACCGCGACCCCGTTGGACCTGTTCCGGCTCGCCTTCGGCGGCGCCAACACCTTCTCCACCTGTGTCCTCGGCGCCTTCCCGATCCTGTTCGGGCTCTCGTTCTGGCAGGGCCTCGCCGCGACCGCGCTCGGCGTCCTCGCGGGCGCGCTGATCCTGTGCCCGATGGCGGTGTTCGGCCCGGTCAACGGCACCAACAACGCCGTGTCGTCCTCGGCCCACCTCGGCGTGCACGGCCGGGTGGTCGGTTCGTTCCTGTCCCTGCTGACGGCCGTCGCGTTCTTCTCCCTGTCGGTGTGGAGCTCCGGCGACGCCCTGGTCGGGGGCGCGCACCGGCTGTTCGGCCTGGAGCGCGGCGACCTGTCGTACGTCGTCGCGTACGCGCTCTTCGCCGGCCTGGTGCTCGCGGTGTGCGTCTACGGCTTCCGGTTCATGCTGTTCGTCAACAAGATCGCGGTGACCTCGGCGAGCGTGCTGTTCCTGCTCGGCGCGGTAGCGTTCGCCGGTGACTTCGACCCGTCGTACGCCGGGGTGTTCACCGCCTCGGCGGACGCGTCGACGCGGTCGATGTTCTGGCCGTCCTTCATCGGCGCGGCGCTGATCGTGCTGTCCAACCCGGTGTCCTTCGGCGCGTTCCTCGGCGACTGGTCGCGCTACATCCCGGCCGCCACCCCGCGCCGCCGGGTGGTCGGGGCCGCGTTCCTGTCCCAGTTCGCGACGCTGCTGCCGTTCGTGTTCGGTCTGGCGACGGCCAGCATCGTGGCGACGAAGGCGCCGCGGTACGTCGACCCGGCCGCGCCGGACTTCGTGGGCGGCCTGCTGGCGATCTCGCCGAGCTGGTTCTTCCTGCCGGTGTGCCTGCTGGCGCTGATCGGCGGCATGTCCACGGGCACGACCTCGCTGTACGGCACCGGCCTCGACTTCTCCTCGGTCTTCCCGAGGCTGTCGCGGGTCCAGGCGACACTGCTGGTCGGCGTGTTGTCGATCGCGTTCATCTTCGTCGGCCGGTTCGGCCTGGACCTGGTGCAGTCCATCTCCACCTTCGCCACGATGATCGTCACCTGCACCACGCCCTGGATGGTCGTGATGACGCTGGGCTTCTGGACTCGCCGCGGCTGGTACGACCCGGACGCGCTCCAGGTCTTCAACCGCCGTCAGCGCGGCGGCCGTTACTGGTTCGCGCACGGCTGGAACTGGCGCGGCATGACCGCGTGGTGGGTGTCGGCGCTCATCGGGGTGCTGTTCACGAACATCCCGGGCCAGTTCGTCGGTCCGCTGGGCGATCTGGCGCACGGCGTCGACATCAGCCTGCCGCTGTCGCTGGCGACGGCCGCGGTGCTCTTCCTGGCCCTGCTGTGGCTGTTCCCCGAACCCCGTGCCGCGTACGGCCCCGAGGGCGCGCGGCTGGTCCGCACGGTCGAGGTCCCGGTGCCGCCGATCACCGGCCCGGGAGCCGTAGCCGACGCCCCCGCGCCCGTGCCGGCGGGCGGGGCCGGCTGACGCGGTCCCGCGGCGCTCCGTGCGACGTACCGGTCGGTATCGTCGGGGGCGCACGCGGCCGACGACGCGCGGGAGTTGACGGATGGCACAGCACTGGGCGGACTTCCAGTACGAGATCTACCTGAACGGGATGACCGGGGCCGTGCCCCGGCTCCCCACCGACCTGACCCGGCTGGAGGAGCTGGCCGAACACCGGCTCGGCCCGGGCCCGGTGGGCTATGTGGCGGGCAGCGCGGGCGACGGCGGCACGGCCCGCGCCAACCGGGCGGCCCTGGCCAGGCGCCGGATCGTGCCGCGCGTGCTGCGGGACGTGCACGAGCGCGACCTCACCACCGAGGTGCTCGGGCGGACCCTGCCCGCGCCGCTCGCCCTCGCTCCCGTCGGAGTGCTGTCGATCATGCACCCGGACGCCGAGACCGCCGCCGCCCGGGCCGCCGCCGCACAGGGCGTGCCGTACGTCCTGTCGTCGGCTTCGAGCACGCCGATGGAGCAGGTGGCGGAGGCGACGGGGGACGCCGAGCGGTGGTTCCAGCTGTACTGGGGCAAGGACCGCGAGGTGACCCGGAGTTTCCTCGCCCGGGCCCGTGCCGCCCGCTTCTCGGTGCTGGTCGTCACGCTGGACACCCCGCTGCTGGCGTGGCGGCCCCGCGATCTGGACCAGGCCTACCTGCCGTTCGTGCACGGCGTGGGCACCGCCAACTACTTCACCGACCCGGCGTTCCAGGCGGGCCTTGCCAAGCCGGTGCACGAGGACCCGAACGCGGCGGTGCTGCACTTCCTCGGCCTGTTCGGGGACGCGAGCCACACCTGGCCCGACCTGGCCTTCCTGCGGGAGCACTGGGACGGGCCGATCGTCCTCAAGGGCGTCCTGCACCCGGACGACGCCCGGCTCGCCGCCGACGCCGGGATGGACGGCGTGGTGGTCTCCAACCACGGCGGCCGGCAGGTGGCCGGTTCGGTCGCGGCGGCCGACGCGCTGCCCCGGGTCGCGGACGCGGTGGGCGACCGGCTGACGGTGCTGTTCGACAGCGGGGTGCGCACCGGCGACGACGTCTTCAAGGCCCTGGCCCTGGGCGCGCGGGCGGTCCTGCTGGGACGCCCGTACGTCTACGGCCTGGGCCTGGACGGCCAGGCGGGCGTGGAGCACGTCATCCGCTGCCTCCTCGCGGAGTTCGACCTGACCCTGGCTCTGTCCGGCCACGCACGCCCGGGCACGGTGACACGCTCGGACCTGGAAACGGACGGCACCGCGGCCTGTTGAGGGACGCGGGGCCAAGTGGTCGGCTCCGCGAATCCTTCGGGGACCGGCTCCGGGGGGCAGCTTGAGCGGCACGGCTGCCCCGCGCGAGGCTTGCGTCCGCCGGCTCCACGCCGCCAGGGCCTCTCGTTTGGATCATGCCGGGCTCGCGGGCCCTGGCACCGCGCCTCGCGCGTTGGCCCGTCGGACCTGCCCGCCGGACCGGGGCCCCGCCGGGCGCCGTGACGGTCACGGCCGGCCGGCAGCCGCGGGACACCGCCCGGCAGTCGGGGCGGGCCGTCCTCGGGGCCACGCAGGCCCGCCGCGGCGGACCCGGTCCCCCGGCGGGCACCGCGGCGCCGGGACCTCGCGTGTCCCGCCGCCCCGTGCCGTCGCTGGTCCGCGACGGACCGGCAGCAGGCGTGGCGTCCCGGCGACCCTACGACGAGCCGCCGGAGAGCCACCGTTGGCCGGGGGACCCGTCCCGAACCTTGACGACGAGGTCGGCCCCCGCCTGGTCACCGCCGGCGGCGAGCGCGAGCGTCCGGTCCCACCGCGGCAGCAACTCGCCCCGGGAAGTCAGGTCGTAGCGCACGTCGTCGCCCCGCTCCGACCCGGCGCCGGCGCAGCGGCCGAGCAGCACCACGCCGGCGTCGGCGTGCGAGTCCAGGCACAGACCGGTGCCGGCGGCACTGCGCAGCAGCCCGTCCGTGCCGTACGTCCACCGCTGCGTGGCCGAGCCGGAACAGTCGGCGAGCACGGCACTCGCCCCCTGCTGCGGCGTGCCCTTGACGTCCAGGCACCGGCCGGCGGCGTTGCGCAGCGGACCGGGCCGGCCGGCGGCGGGCATGCCGAGGGTGCCCGACGGAGCCGGCGCGCCGGGGGTGGCGCTGGTGGCGACGGGAGTGGTGCCGTCGTCGCGGTCCGGCCACCCGCCGACCGCGAGGACGGTGGCGAGCAGCCCGGCCGAGGCCACGCCGACCCCGGTGAGCAGCGTCCTGGACGACCAGGCGGTGCCGGAGGCGCGGTGCGGGGACACGCCGGCGAGGAAGCGGGCCGGCAGTCCCCTTCCGGCTTCCTCGGCGCCGCGCCGGCCGCCGCCGCGCCGGCGTCCGCCCGCCCGCCGTGAGCCGCCGCGGGCGGAGCCGGGGTGGCGGCCGGGGCGCGACGCGAGGTAGCGGCGGGCGCCCCAGCCGAGCACGGCCTCGGCGAGCAGCACGCCCAACGCGGCGTCGGTGTGTCCGAGTTGCTCGGCCGCGTGCCGGCAGTAGGCGCAGCCGGCCAGATGCTCCTGGACGTCGGGCAGCAGCGTGCCGCCCCGGCGGATCGGGACGTCGAGCAGGCGGTTGTAGTAACGGCACTCCTTGCCCGGTGCGAGTTCCCGGTGGGCGCGTACCAGGCCCTCACGGAATTTCTCCCTGGCCTGTTCGAGCGCGGCGGTCGCGTTCCGGATGTCCACGCCGAGCAGTCCCGCGGGCACGTCCACCGGTTCGGCCTCGACCTCGGCGTGCCACAACAGGGCTTGTTCCAGACGGGAAAGGGCGTGGAAGGAACGGTCGGACAGGGTGCGGTTCTCGGGTACGAGCGGTTGCGCGGCGCGCATCCCGGGGCCCCCGGCGGGTTTGCCGAGCCCGGGGAGCACGGCGGTGATCCGGTCGGTGCCGGACCAGTTCAGGACCGTGTCCCGGACGGCCACCAGCAGGCGGGGCCGCAGGGCGTCGGCGGCCTCGCCGAGTGCCAGCCGGCCGAGGACCTGGTGGAAGGCGGTCGCGGTGACCATGTGGGCGAGGGGGCCGGAGGCGGCCAGGCAGATGACCGCGTACTCCTGGGCCGGCTGCCAGTGCCGGGCCATCAGGAGGGCGGCCGACCGGGATGCCTCCGCGTCGGAGCCGGCCCGCAGCGGGCCGGCGAGGAACTCGTCGGATTCCCCGGGATCGGCGCCGGACGGCGGATAGGGAGGACGAGGGGGGTGGGGGGTGAGCACGGAGCGGATTCCTTCTGGCGCGTGTGCGAGCGGGAAATTCACCGCGCTCGAACCCTTGCACAAGTGCCACAGGGGCAACAAGGCGCACGGAGGAGATCGGCCTTGTTGAAAAGCAGTCAGAATCGCGGGCACGGCCGGTGGTTGTCGCCAAAGCGGCGGGATTTCTGATGCGCCCCGTGTGAAGCGCGCGCACGCGTCCACGAGACGCGCACGCTCCCGCGGCGGGCGGCCCGGTGGTGGACTGGGCACCGGTCCACCCCGGAAGGCCCCGCTCCCGGCCGGCGGCTCCCGGCGGCTTCCCCCGCCGGCCGGGAACGGGGCGGGCCCGCCGGCCTCAGAGCTGCCAGGAGCGGAGCCGGTCGGCCGCACCGTACACGTCGCTCTTGCCGGAGATCAGGTCGCGGGCCAGGTCGACGAGGGCGCCGTAGGGCGGGTCGATGCCGACGCCGCTGACGAACATGTAGGCCACCGCGGTGGCGCAGGCGAAGCGGGCGTTGGCCGCGGGCAGCGGCTTGAGCACGGCGAGGGTGTGCAGCAGCGCGGCGGCACGCCACGCGGCGTCGGAGTCCACACCGAGCCGGGGCGGGTCCACCCGGTGCCGGGCGACGGCCGCGACCAGTACGGAGAAGTCGTCCACGGCGGGCTGGTCGGGCAGGACCTCCTCGTGCCGCTGGAGCAGCCAGGGAACGTCGATATGGATGACGGAGGGCATCTCTCAGGCGGCCTCGCCCCTGGTGGGGCGCTCGTCGTCGGGGAAGGCCGCCGCGAACTCCTCGGCATGGCCGGCGAAGAAACGGCGGAACGCCTCGGCGCCCTCCTGCAGGGCGCGGTGGCGCGCGATGTCGGCGGCGGCGGCCTCGCGCACGAGGGCCTTCATCGAGGTACCGCGCTCCTTGGCGATCTGCCGCAGGTCCTCAAGTTCCCGTTCGCTGAACTCCACGTTGAGAGCTGGCATGCCGCTCACGGTACCGCGCGGGTACTCCCCCGTAAATATGCCCAGGTCACCATGGGTTACATGCGGTACCGGCCAGGGCTTGGAGCCATGTCCGGTTCCCGCCGTCGGCGAGCGTCCCGCGGCAGGGCCACGGGCTGGTGTCCACCACCCGGGAGCGCCCCCGCGCGCATCCGCCGCGGCTGGTCGGCCGGGGCGACGCGGCACGGGGTCGGCACGGTGCGGTCGAAACGGCGACGCACCCTGGGCCCGGTCCTCCACGACGCCGCCTGCCCCTCGGGCCGCCCCACTACCAACCGCCCGGCCCCGACGGCACGGCACCCCGCAGCGGCACGAGGAGTCGGGTGACCGGCCACCGCGGCCCCGCTCGCCCCGGTCCGGCGGCGGAACGCGGACAGACACGCCGTACCGGCACACGCTGATCCACACGACCCCCGCGGTGGCAGCAGGGGCTGTCCGACCCGCCACCGCGGCCCCGCGCCCCGGCCCGGTGGCGGGAGCGCGGGAGCGCGGAAGCGCACGCCGTACCCGTCACACGTCCAGCCGGCTGATCCGCACCGCTCCCTTCGGCTGTCCCGGGTAGGCGCTGGTGAGCGTCAGGCGCAGCCGGGAGCCGCGCACCGCGTCGAAGGTGATGACGGTCGGGCTGTCGGAGGCGGTGGCCCACTGCGTCCTCGTCCCGGTCACCGGGGCCCACGCGTGGCCGTCCCACACCGCCACCTCGGCCCGCTCGGGCAGGGTGTGGCCGGTGTCGACGGTGAAGGAGACCGCCACCCGGTCGAAGGTCCGGGTGCGTCCGAAGTCGACCGACACCCAGTCCTTCGGCCGGGCCCCGCCGAACGCGGGCAGCAGCGCGGTGGCCGCCTTGACGAAGGCGTTGGACCAGCCGGTGGCCGGGTCGCCGTCGAGCATGGCGGCGGGCAGGGTGTCCGGACGGCCGGAGTAACCGGCGTCCGCCTGCGGGGGGCGGGGCGGCGCCGGGTGAGCGGGCCGGAAGCGGGAGGGTGCGGTCGTCGAGGCCGAGCGGGCCGGGTTCGTGACCAGACGGGCGGTGCCCGTGCGCAGGCCGTCCACCCGGGCGGTGACCTTCAGGGTGCCGGGCCTGGTGCCGGAACGGACGATCGCGAGGGCCTTTCCGTGGAAGGCGGTCCGGGTGCTCGCCTGGTAGCGCTCGGCGCTCTCCTGGCGGCCGTTGTCGACACCGGCCAGGGAGCCGCCGGTGACGTCGAAGGCGATGAGGTGGTCCGCGTCGGGCACGACCACGCCGTACGCGTCGACGATCTCGGCGGTGACGAAGGCCAGCGAACGGCCGTCGGCGGCGAGGGACGCGCGGTCGACGGTGAGCCGTACGGCGTGCGGGGCGGCGGCCGTGCGCAGCACGTCGGTGGCGACGGCCTTGCCACCGCGCCGGGCCACCGCCTTCAGCTCGCCCGGCCGGTACGGCACCTTCCAGGTCAGGTGCAGCTTGCCCGCGCTGCCGTTGGGGCTGGTGTAACTGCCCGGGTAGGGGCCGTCGGTGAAGGTCTTGTCGTCGCCGGTGGGTTCGGTGGTCTCCAGGTAACCGCGGCCGTCGGTGGTCCGCTTGACGTCGAACTCCCTGACGCCCAGGGACTCTCCGTTGAGGAACAGCTCGACGGTGGGCACGTTGGCGTACGCCCAGACCTCGACGGTGTCGCCCTCCTCGTGGTTCCAGGTCATCGGCAGCAGATGGACCATCGGTTCGGTCGTCCACTGGCTCCTGAACAGGTGGTACATGTCCTTGGGGAAGCCGGCGGTGTCGACGGCGCCGAAGAAGGACGCCTTGACCGGGAAGACGTCGTACGGCGTCGGTTCGCCGATGTAGTCGATGCCGGACCACAGGAACTGGCCCGCGAACCACTTCCGGTCCCGGTCCTTCTTGTGCCCGTACTCGCCGCTCATCGTCCAGGAGGCGAGGTTGTTGTCGTACGAGGAGACCTCCCGCCTGCCGGGGGTGTGGTTCTCCCCCGTGTTCAGGTGCTCCGGCTCCTGGTAGGTGCCGCGGGTCGAGGTCTCCGAGGAGGACTCGGACTCGAAGAGGAACAGGTGCGGGTAGGCCGCGTGCAGGGCGTCCACCGACCTGGCCGTGTTGTAGTTGAGGCCCAGGCCGTCCAGCTTGGCGAGCATCAGGTCGGCCGCCGAGCCCTTGGCCGGTACGTGCCGGTACTTGTCGGAGCCGATGACGAGCGGCCGGGTGTCGTCGGCGGCCCTGACGGCGGCGATGATCCGGTCCGCCATGGCGAGTCCGGCGGTGGACGTCGAGTCGGGGATCTCGTTGCCGATGGACCACAGCACCACGGCGGGCGAGTTGCGGGCGGCCAGGACCATCTCGGTGGCGTCCCGTTCGCACCACTCGTCGAAGAACCGGCCGTAGTCGTACGTCGTCTTGCCGGTGCGCCAGCAGTCGAAGGCCTCCACCATCATCACGATGCCCAGCTCCTCGCAGACCTGGATCATCTGCGGCGAGGGCGGGTTGTGGGAGGTGCGGAAGGCGTTGACGCCCATCGACTTCATGATCCGCATCTGCCGGCGCACGGCGTCGATGCTGATCGCGGCGCCGAGCGCGCCCTGGTCGTGGTGGAGGTCGACTCCCTTGATCTTGGTGTACGCGCCGTTGAGGGAGAAGCCCTCGTCGGGGTCGAAGCGGAAGGCGCGGATGCCGAAGGACGTGCGGTGCGTGTCGGTGGTGCGGCCCCCGACCCGCAGCTCGGTGTGCAGGGTGTAGCGGTGGTCCGGGCTCGCGAAGTCCCACAGGAGGGGCTCGGAGACGGTCAGTTCGTGGGTCTCGGTGGCCTCCTCCGGGACGGCGACGGTGGTGGCCGCACGGGCGACGGTCCGGCCGTCCGGGGCGACGACGCGGGAGCGCACCTCCACGTCCGCGCCGGTGCCTGAGGCGTTCCGCACGGTGGTCCGCACCCGGACCAGCGCCCGGTCGGCCGAGACCTCCGGCGTGGTGACGTACGTGCCCCAGCGGGCCACGTGCACTGGCTCGGTGACGACCAGACGGGCTTCGCGGTAGATGCCGCTGCCGGAGTACCAGCGGCTGCTGGGCAGCTGGTTGCGGACCTCGACCGCGAGCACGTCGGCGGTGGTGCCGTCGGTGTGGACGAGGTCGGTGAGGTCGAAGGCGAACCCGGTGTAGCCGTAGGGGTGGCGGCCCACCTCGGTGCCGTTGCAGTACACGTGGGCGTCCATGTAGACGCCGTCGAACTCGACCGAGATCCGCTTGCCCGCCCAGTCGCGCGGGAGGGTGAGGGCGAGCCGGTACCAGCCGAGGCCGCCGGGGAGGAAGCCGGTGCCGCCGGTGGTGCCGTGGTCGGTCGTGGGGGTCTGCTCGATGCTCCAGTCGTGCGGTACGGCGACCTGGCGCCAGGCCGAGTCGTCGTAGCCCGGCTCGGCGGCCCGGGCGTAGGCGCCGGCGGGGTCGGTGATGCCGTCCGGGTCGGCCAGGGCGAAGCGCCAGCCGTCCCTGAGGGGCACGGTGTGGCGTCCCCCGGCGGCGGGCGCCCCGGCGGCGAGGGCGGCCGGAGCCGCGGAGATGTTCAGGAGCGTCCCGGCCGCGGGCGCCGCCGTGGCGGCGGCCAGGACCGATCTGCGTGTGACCGACATGGGCGGCTCTCCCTCATCAGGGCCCAGAAGTACTCACAACTGATCGTGAACAAACAGATTCTGACGTCCTGCCACACGCGACCGTCAAGGGTCGGGTACCGCACGGGTACCGCCGATGGCACATCGGCCGGATCTCGCCCTTGACCGTGCCCCCGACGTGTTCGACGGGTCGGCCCGGTGGCCCGGATCGGCGCTCATGGGCGGACGCGAAGCACTAGGCTGGTACGCGAGTGGTGCCACCTGTTCACTGTGAGTGTGCGCTTGGGAGCGGCGACGATGAGCCGGGTCTATCCGTTCGACGATGCGGCTACGGCCCGGGCTGTCATCGGCCCCGACGGAACGCTGGTGGAGTGGAACGAGGGCGCCCGCCGCCTGCTCGGCCACCCGGCCGACGCCGTCCTGGGCCGCCCCGCCGCCGAGCTGCTGGCCGACGCCGGCACCCCGGTGCCGCCCACCGGCCCCCGCTGGACGGGAACGGTCGGATTGCGCCACCGGGACGGCCGTACCGTCCCCGTCTGGCTGCTCGCCCACCACCGTCCGCCGCACGGCGAACACCCGGGAGACTGGCTCGTGGTCACCCCGCTCACCGGCACCGGTCCGCCCGGCGGGAACGACCCGTTCACCTGGGCGGGCCTGATCCAGTCGCCGTGCCCGGTCGCCGTGTACGACGACCGGCTGCGGCTGCGCCGGATGAACGAGGCGATGGCCAAGGTCGTCGGGCTGCCCGAGGAGCGGGTACGGGGGCTGCGGCTCGCGGAGATCGGCGGCAGACCGCAGAGCGAGGAGCTGGAGGAGGACATGCTCCGGGTGCTGACCTCGGGCCGGCCCCTGGACGTGCAGACCTTCATGCGGACCGGCGGCGAGGACCGGGCCCACGCCTGGCTCGCCAGCATGGCGCCGGTCCGGGACCCGGCCGGCCGGGTCCGGGGCGTGTGCCTGGCCGCGCACGACGTCACCGACAACCACCGCGCCCGCCAGCGGCTGCACCTGCTCAACGAGGCGAGCGTGCGCATCGGGACCACGCTCGACGTCACCCGTACCGCGCAGGAACTGGCCGACGTGTGCGTGCCCGCGCTCGCCGACTTCGTCACCATCGACCTGCTGGACCCGCAGGAGTACGGCGGTGAACCGCCGGCCCGTGTCACCGCGCCGGTGCGGCTGCGCCGCGCCGCCCACCAGTCGGTGCTGCCGGGCCTGCCGGAGGTGGTGGTCCGGCCCGGGACGACGGAGGAGTACCCGCCCTTCTCCCCGCAGGCCGACTCGCTGACCGTCGGCCGCACGATCACCGCCAGCGTCTCCACCGGCGACATGGACCGGTGGCTGACCTGGCACCCGGAGCGCGGCGAGCGGGTACGGCGGTTCCGCATCCACTCCTCGATGTCCGTACCGATCCAGGCACGCGGACTCACCCTCGGGGTCGCGGTGCTCACCCGGCACCGCCGCCCGGACCCCTTCACCGCGGACGACGTGCTGCTGGCCGAGGAGATCACCGCGCGCGCGGCCGTCTCCATCGACAACGCCCGCCGCTACTCGCGCGAGCGGGAGACGGCGCTCGCGCTCCAACGCAGCCTGCTGCCCCGCTCGCTGCCGCGCACGGCCGCGCTGGAGGCATCCTCCCGCTATCTGCCCGCGGCGCGCGCCGGCGTGGGCGGGGACTGGTTCGACGTGATCCCGCTGTCCGGGATGCGGGTCGCCATGGTCGTCGGGGACGTCGTCGGACACGGCATCCAGGCCTCGGCCACCATGGGCCGGCTCCGCACCGCCGTGCGCACCCTCGCCGACATCGACCTGGCCCCGGACGAATTGCTCACCCACCTGGACGACCTGGTGCTGCGGCTGTCGGAGGACGCCGGCACGGACGGCAGCCCCGGCGAGGTCGGCGCGACCTGCCTGTACGCCGTCTACGACCCGGTGTCCCGGCGCTGCGCGCTGGCCCGCGCCGGGCACCCGCCGCCCGTGCTGCTGCGGCCGGGCGGCCGGCCGCAACTGCTCGACCTGCCCGCCGGTCCCCCGCTGGGCCTCGGCGGGCTGCCGTTCGAGTCCACCGAGGTCGACCTGCCCGAGGGCACCGTCCTCGCCCTGTACACGGACGGTCTGATGCAGTCGCGGGAGCGGGACCTGGACGCCGCCCGCGAGCTGCTGTACCGGGCGCTGGGGCAGGACGCCGGCTCCCTGGACGAGGCGTGCGACTGCGTGCTGCACGCCCTGCTCCCGGGCGGGGCCGCACCGGACGACGTGGCGCTGCTGCTGGCCCGCACCCGGGGCCTGCCCGCCTCGCAGGTGGCGACCTGGGACATCCCCGCCGACCCGGCGCTGGTCGCGCCGATCCGCAAGCAGGTCGTGGACCAGCTGGACGCCTGGTCGCTGAGCGAGGCGACGTTCACTGCGGAGCTGGTGGTCAGCGAGCTGGTCACCAACGCCATCCGCTACGGGGCGCGGCCGATCCGGCTCCGGCTGATCCACGACGCGACCACGCTGATCTGTGAGGTCTCCGACACCAGCCACACCGCGCCGCACCTGCGCCGGGCGAAGACGTTCGACGAGGGCGGCCGGGGACTGCTGCTGGTCGCCCAGCTCACCCAGCGCTGGGGCAGCCGGCACACCCCGGAGGGCAAGACGATCTGGGCGGAGCTGCCGCTGTACGAGGAGGACCAGTAGGCCCGGGGCGGTGCCTCAGGATGCGGCCAGCCAGGGCCGTACCTGCTTGCGGGCCTCGTGCAGACGGGACTTGAGGGTGCCGAGCGGGATGCCCGCGCGCTCGGCGGCCTCGGCGTAGTCCAGCTGGCAGATGTCCCGGTAGACCAGCGGCGCCACCAGATGCGGGTGCTCGCGCTCCAACCGGTCCAGGGCCTCCAGCAGGTCCACCCGGGAACCGGCGATGACGCTGGTGGTGCGCGGGTCGACGGCGTGTGCGGGCTCGATGGCCGCGGGCTGTTCGGCGGCCCGCCGTTTCAGCTCGCGGTACTTCTGCCGGCAGCAGTTGGCGACGACGGTGTACAGCCAGGTGCCGAAGCGGCTGCGGCCCCGGAAGGCGGTGATGTGCCGGGCGACCTGGAGCAGCACGTCCTGCGCGGCCTCCTCGGCGTCCTCCCGGCAGGGCAGGAAGCGCGCGCAGCGGCGCACGACCTCGGGCCGGATGCCGGTCAGCAGCCGGTCCAGGGCCTCGCTGTCGCCGGCCGCGGCGCGCCGGGCGAGGTCTTCCATCGGCGCCTGGTCCTGCACGGACGGGCTCCCCTCCACGTCGATCCCAGGCCAGGCATGATAGTCGTATGCACCCCCTGGAGCGGATCGGCCGCCACCACCTCGAACGGCCGCTGGGCAGCGGCGCCTTCGCCACGGTGTGGCTCGCGCACGACCCCGAGCTCCAGGCCCCGGTGGCGGTGAAGGTGCTCGCCGAGAACTGGTCGCACCGGCTCGACATCAGGGAGCGCTTCCTGTCCGAGGCGCGGTTGCTGCGCCGGGCCGGGTCGAGCCGGGTGGTGCAGGTCTACGACATCGGTGAACTCCCGGACGGCAGGCCGTACTTCGTGATGGAGTACGCCGCCGGGGGCACCCTCGCCGATCTGCCGGCGGGCGGCCCGCTGCCGGTGCGGGAGGCGCTCTCGCTGACCGCCGAGGCGGCGCGCGGTGCCGCCGCGCTGCACGAGGCGGGCATAGTGCACCGCGACATCAAGCCGACCAACGTGCTGCTGCACACCGCCCCGGACGGCACCCGGCGGGTGCTGCTGGCCGACCTGGGGCTGGCCAAGAGCCTCGCGCAGGCGTCGGTGCTGACCCTGGCGGCCGGTTCGGCCGGCTACCAGCCGCCGGAGCAGGCCGAACCCGGCGGGGGCATCGACGAGCGGGCCGACGTCTACAGCCTGGGCGCGGTCGGCTACGAACTGCTCACCGGGACCGTGCCGGGACCGCCGGGGAAGGTGCTACCGCCCCGGCGGCTGCGGCCGGAACTCGGCGCGGACGTGGAGCGGGTGCTGCTGCGCGCGCTGGAACCGGACCGGGCGCGGCGCTGGCCGGGCGCGCTGGCGTTCGCCCACGAGCTGGACCGGCTGGCCGCGGGTCCGTCGGTGCGGCCCGCGCGGCGCCTGGACGGGGTGCGCGGCCGGCTCAGCACCGTGACGCTGACCGTGGCCGCGGTCCTCGCCGCCACCGCCGCCGCGGCCACGGTGACCGTGGCGCTGCACCGGGACGACAGCGGGGACGACGGGGTGCGTATCGCGGACGCCAGTGGGCGGGTGACCCTCCGGGTGCCCGCCGGCTGGGGCCGCGAGCTGCGCGACTCCGGCTGGGACCCGCGCGCGCTCGGGCTGGCGGCGGGGCACGAGCCGGGTCTGGTGGTGGCCGACGACCTGTCCCGCTGGTCCGATCCGAAGGCGGCCGTGGACGGGGTGTTCGTCGGGGCCGGCGGGCACGGTGACGTCACCGCGAAGGTGAAGGCGCTCGCGCACCCCGGCTGCCGCTACGCGGGCGCCCACAGCTTCACGGACGCCGACTGGCACGGACTGGTCCGGGCCTGGAGGCGCTGCCCGGACGGCGGCTCGATCACCGAGTCCGCGCTGGTCCCGGCGGGCGGGGCGGCGCGGCCGCAGGTGTACGTGCAGGTGCGCGAGCGGGGCGACGGCGACGGGACCGACGGCGTGCTCCGTTCGCTGCGAGTGGCCTGAACGGGGGCTTCCGGGAAGCGGAGCGGGGAAATGAATCCGACAGAACCCGGCGCGTCCCGAACTTTTCCGGCGGTCCGTGCATCGGACGGAGAGGACGGCGCACCCGGCGCCGCAGGCACGCGTTCCCGTCGCGTGCCGTGACCTCCAGGAGTGTTGAGCGACATGGTGTACACCCCCCGGTCCGCCCCCCGGTCCGCGCGGCACGGGGCCCTGCTCGTGGGCACGGTCGCCGTGCTGGGCCTGCTGACCGCCTGCGGCAACGGCACGAGCGCGCAGGGCGAGGCCCCGGCCACCGTCTCGGGTACGGCCGCCCCCGCGACGGACGGCACGACGAGCCCGGCGCCGCCCGCCACGCCCTCCTCCGCCACCGGTACCGGCACCGGCTTGCCGGACACCCCCCGGACGACGGCGTCCCCGGGCGGTGCCACGGGCACGACCACCCCGGCCGCGGCGGGCACCCGCTGCCACACCTCCGAGCTGCGCGCAGCCGTGGGCCGTAACGACCCGGGCGCCGGCCAGGAGAACTTCCCCGTGGTCCTCACCAACGCCTCTGCCCGGACCTGCACCGTGCACGGCTATCCGGGCGCTGCCTTCGTGGGCGCCTCCGGTGCCCAGCTCGGTCCGGACCCGAAGCGGTCCCCGGGGACCCCGGTGACCGTCAGGCTCGGGCCCGGGCAGAGCGCCTGGGCCGGGCTGACCTTCTCGAACCCGGGGGTCAGCGGGGCGAAGACGGCCACGCCGGCCGCGCTGCTGGTGACCCCGCCGGACGAGCGGGACCAGCTGAAGGTGGCCTGGAACGGCGGGCCGGTACCGGTCTCCGGGAACTCCTCCACCGTCCGTCTGACGGTGTTCAGCCCCGGCGCCGGACCCTCCTGACCCGGCGCCCCTCCGCGCGGACCCCGCTGTCACTCCCCCGAGGCAGCGGGGTCCGTCATGTCGGCGCCGGCCTCGTTCGTCATGCCGGCGCCACGACTGTCACAGGACGGCAACAGCCGCCGTGTGCCGCGATCTTTTCCCGCCCCCTGGTCATCGAACCCGGTCGACCGCACAGCGAAGTGGCCCCCAGCAGGGGTCCGACCAGGGAATCGGGGAGAAGATGAGCGGGATCTCACGCAGGCGGGTGCTGACGACGGGGGCGGCGGCGGGCGCCCTCGGGACACTGGCCGCCTGCTCCTCCGGCACCGGCGTCCGCACCGGCGGAGCGGACCCGGCGGACGGGAAGGGCACCGCGCAGGCCCGGCCGGTGAAGCCGATCGGCGACGGCTCCACCGCCGACACCGGCGCCCAGCCGCACCAGCCGAAGCCGGAGCGGCTGCGTCCGGGCCGGCGGCCCCCGCAGTTCGTGGTGTTCTCGTGGGACGGCGCGGGCGAGCTGAGCAACAAGCTGTTCTCGCGGTTCCGCAAGGTGGCCGCCGACCACGGCGCCGCGATGACGTTCTTCCTCAGCGGCATCTACACCCTGCCCGAGTCCAAGAAGCACCTGTACCGGCCGCCGCAGCACCCGGTCGGCGCCTCCGCGATCGGCTACCTCGCCGACCGGCACATCCACGCCACGCTCCAGCAGGTGCGCGCGGCCTGGCTGGAGGGCCACGAGATCGGCACCCACTTCAACGGGCACTTCTGCGGCGCGACCGGCGTGCGCAACTGGTCCCCGGCGGAGTGGCGCAGCGAGATCGACCAGGCGGTGGACTTCGTGACGAAGTGGAAGACCAACACCGGGTTCACCGACCTCGAACCCCTGCCCTTCGACTACCGCAAGGAGCTGATCGGCGGCCGGACGCCCTGTCTGGAGGGCCAGGCCCGGCTGCTGCCCGCCGCCGCCGCGCTCGGCTGGAAGTACGACGCCAGCTCCCCCGGCGGCCTCCAGGTCTGGCCGGGCAAGGTGCAGGGCGGCAGACTCTGGGACTTCCCGTTGCAGTCCATACCGTTCGCCGGGCACTCCTTCCAGGTCCTCTCGATGGACTACAACATGATGTTCAACCAGTCCGCCGGCAACCCGCTCGGCGACCGCGCGCAGTACGACACCTGGCGCGTGCAGGCCCGCGACACCTACCTGGCCGGTTTCCGGCGGGCCTACGAGTCCAACCGCGCGCCCCTGTTCATCGGCAACCACTTCGAACGCTGGAACGGCGGCATCTACATGGACGCCGTCGAGGAGGCGGTCGGGAGGATGGCCGCCTACGACGACGTGCGGTTCGTGTCCTTCAGGCAGCTGGTGGCCTGGCTGGAGGCGCAGGACCCGGCGGTGCTGCGCAAGCTGCGCACGCTGGCGCCCGGACAGTCCCCGCAGGGCGGCTGGGCGGAGTTCCTTGGCGCGGCGGGCGCAGGGGCGTCGTAACCGGCTCGGGATCATCTGTTTTGATGGGCGGGCACCCACAGATCCACTCCGGAAGGACCCGCCCTGAACACCCCGCTCGCCGAGGCGCTGTCCGCCGTACTGCTGGTCGCCGTGCTGGCCTGGGCCGTCGTACGGCCCTTCGGCTGGCCGGAGGCGGTCATGGCCGTGCCCGCCGCCGGGATCGCCGTAGCGACCGGCGCGATCTCCCTCGGCCACGCGCGCGCCGAGGCGGAGCGGCTCGGCCCGGTCGTGGGATTTCTCGCGGCGGTACTGGTGCTCGCCCACTTCTGTGACGTGGAGGGGCTGTTCCAGGCGTGCGGGGCGTGGACGGCGCGGTGGGCGGCGGGCCGTCCGGTGCGGCTGCTGACGGCGGTGTTCGCGCTGGCGTCGGTGATCACCGCCGTGCTCAGCCTGGACGCGACGATCGTGCTGCTCACCCCGGTGGTCTTCGCCACGGCCGCGCGGACCGGCGTCCGGCCCAAGCCGCACGTCTACGCCTGTACGCACCTGTCGAACACGGCGTCGCTGCTGCTGCCGGTGTCCAACCTGACGAACCTGCTGGCGTTCGCGGCGAGCGGGCTGAGCTTCACCCGGTTCGCGGCGCTGATGGCGCTGCCGTGGCTGGCCGCGATCGGCGTCGAGTACCTGGTGTTCCGGCGGTTCTTCGCCCGGGACCTGGCGGCGGCGGCCCCGGCGGGCCGGGACACCGGTGAGCCGCCCGAGCTGCCCCTGTTCGCGCTGGTGACCGTGGGCTGCACGCTGGCCGGGTTCGTGGTGGCCTCGGCCTTCGGCGTGGAGCCCGCGTGGGTGGCCGCGGCGGGCGCGCTGGTGCTGGCCGGGCGGGCGCTGGTGCGCCGGAAGGCGGGTCCGCTGACCGTCGTCCGGGCGGCGGCCCCGGCCTTCCTCGCGTTCGTGCTGGCGCTGGGCATCGTGGTGCGGGCGGTGGTCGACAACGGGCTCGCGGACGTGCTCGGGCGGGTGATGCCGGGCGGCACCGGGCTGCCCGCGCTGCTCTGGGTCGCCGCGCTGGCCGCCCTGCTGGCCAACCTGATCAACAACCTGCCCGCCGTCCTGGTCCTGCTGCCGCTGGCGGCGCCCGCCGGACCGGGAGCCGTCCTGGCGGTGCTCCTCGGCGTGAACATCGGCCCCAACCTCACCTACGCCGGCTCGCTGGCGACCCTGCTGTGGCGGCGGATCGTCCACCAGCACGAGCACGACGTGGATCTGCGCGAGTTCACCCGGCTCGGGCTGCTCGCCGTGCCCTCCTCCCTCGCCGTGGCGGTGGTGGCACTGTGGGGGGCGCTGCGCATCATGTGACGGGCAGGGAGCGGAGGAGGCCGAGGAATGCGCGTGATCGCCTGGCTCGTGGAAGGCACCTGGCCCGCCTGTGTGGACGCGGTACGCGCCCACGCACCGGGCGACGCCGAGGTGGTGCTGCTCCATGTGAGCGGACCGGACGTGCCGGCGGTGGCCCACGGGGCCTTCGCCGGACTGCTCGGGCGGCGCGGCCAGGATCCGGGTGACCGCCTCGAAGCGCTCGGCGGCACGTCGGCGACCGCCCTGCTCGGCGCGGCGGCGGAACGGCTGGGCCGGCCCTGCGTGCGCGAGGAGCGGTCGGGCCGGGTCGAACGGGAGGTCGTGGCCGCCGCGGAGGGTGCCGGGCTGCTCGTGCTGGCGCGGGACGGGGACCGCTCCCGGCTGGGTCCGAGGAGCCTCGGCCCCGCCGTCCGCTTCGCCGTCGACCACGCGCCCTGCCCGGTCCTGCTGGTCTGGCCGGAACCGGCCCCGCGCCTGGACACGATCCCGCCGCCCCCGCCGCACCACCATCCCTGAGCCGGCCGCGGTGGCGTCCTGCGCTGCCGGCCTCCGTCAGGGGCGGTGTGGCGTCCGGGTGGGGACCGGCGTCCTGCCTCCGTCCCAGTCGACGTTCTCCATCCGCAGGTCCGGGTGGGCGGTGTCGATGGTCCAGCGCTGGGCGGCGCCCGGGGCGCGGGTCTTGAGCACGAGGGCGCCCGAGCCGTCGGTGGCGGCCGGGGTGAGGGCCAGCCCCTGGTCGGAGCGCGGTACCAGGGCTCCCTGGAGGGTGAAGTCGTAGCGGAGGTCGCGGGCGGCCTCGCCGGTGGCCGCGCAGGGGGCGAGGCGCACGGAGTAGCCGAGGCGGGAGTCCAGGCACAGGTCGCGGGCGGCGGCGCTGCGCAGCGAGCCGTCGGTCTCGTACGTCCACTGCTGGGTCGGGACGGCGGAGCAGTCGGCGAGTTCCGTCTCGGCGCCCCGGACGGCCTTGTCGCCGGCGACTGCGACGCACAGGCCGGAGGCGAGGTCGCGCAGCCGGCCCCGCAGGGCGCCCTGGCCCTGGGCGTGGCGGCCGGCCCACGAGGGGCCCGGGGAGGCGGCGTCCCCGCCCGGCGCGCGGGAGGGCGTCCCGGCGGCGCCCGACGCCGGCACGTCGTCGGAGCCCAGCGCCGACCACAGCGCCAGGGGCACGACGACCAGACCGCTGACGGTGAGGACGGCCAGCGCGAGGTTGCGGCGCCGGGCCCGACGGGCGGCGCGCTGGACGGCACGGCGGGAGGCGGGCCCGGGTCCGGCGCCTTCCGTGCCGGGCGCGGTGACGGGGCCGGCGGGCGTGCGGCGCCGGGCGCTGCGGGGACCGGACACGGCGGCTACCAGGCGCTCGACGCCTTCGGCGGCGGCCGAGGAGGCCCGGCCGCGGCGGCGGGCGGAGACCACGTCACGGCCGACGGCGCGGCCCGCGTCCCGCGCGCCCGGCCCGTCCGGTTCGGCGTACCCGGTGCCGTCGGCCGCAGCGGAGGAGGCTCTTCCTCCGCGCCGCCCACGCGACGCACCGCGCCCCTCCGGCCGCCGGGCGCCGCCCGCGCCCGGCACCCCGAAGCCGGCGGCGTCGGTGCCCTCGGCGACGGTGGAGCGTGCCTCCCCCGGGCGGCGGGCGGACGAGGCGCGGCGGTGGGCCGGGCGGCCGGGGCCGGCCCCCTCGCCCGGTGCGGCGGATCCGGCCGGGGCGAACTCCTCCCCGGTCCGGGGGCCCGCGGGCGCGACGGCGGCGGCCGGGGCCGGCGGCTCCTGCGTGTCCGCCGCCCGGGACTCCAGGTAGCCGGAGGCTCCCCAGCCGAGGACCGCCTCGGCGAGTGCGAGGGCCAGGCCGTCGTTGAAGCGGGCGAGTTGGTCGGCGGTCCGGGCGCAGTGTGAGCAGCCGGCCAGGTGCTGTCGCAGGTCGGGGTCGACGTCGGTGCCGCCGCGCCGGAAGGTCACGTCGAGCATGCGCACGTAGCGCTGGCAGTCGTCCTCGGGCGCGAGTTCGCGGTGGACCTGGAGGCATTCCTCCCGCAACCGCTCGCGGGCCCGGCGCAGTTCGAGGCGGGCGCCCTCCTCGTCCAGGCCGAGCAACGCGGCGGGCACGGCCGGCGGTTCGGCCTCGACCTCGGTGTGCCACAGCAGGGCGCGGGAGGTCTCGGGGACCCGCTGGAACGCGCGGGACAGCACCCGCCGGCCGGGAGGCGGCAGCAGCCGGGCCGAGGCCGGCTCGCCGGTGCCGTGCCCGGAGCGCAGGGCCGGGTGCAGCAGCTCCTGGCGGCCGTCGGTGTCCCACTCGGCCGCGATCCGGCGGACGGCGACCAGGACATGGGGCCGCCACGCCGCGGTCGGGCCGGACTGCCGGAGGGACGCGCCGAAGAGCCGGGTGAAGGCGGCGGTGGTGAGCATGCCGGCGGCGCGCGGTCCGTCGGTGCACAGCCGGGCGTAGGCGAAGGCCGCGGCCCAGTGCCGGTCGAGGAGTTCACCGACGGGGTGCAGGGCGGGCGACGCTCCCGTCCACTTCTTCAGTTCGGCGCTCAGCTGCTCGTCCGACAGGCCTGCGTCGGTCACGGCCGAATTCCTCCAGGGCATTACGGGAAATAGTCCGTACCCAACGGTACGGCGAGGTCATGGCAGCTCGACGTCCGCCTGAGGCGGCACTTTCGCACAGCCGGACACACCGGAACAAGCGATCTCCCGGTTCTCGCAATTTCCCACCCCCCTTTTCCTCTGTTGACATTTCGTCAAGGGCAGCCATTTCCGCCCTTTACCGCCGGGCACCCGCCCGATATGCCCCCCGCGAGCACCTGCCGCCGCCCGGGCCGGCGCCGCGGCGCCGGGGGTTCTCGCACCGGCTGACGTGCTGTTCCCCGACGGCGGCGTGGCGCACGGCTCGGGGCCCAGCCGGAGCGCCGGCGGTCCGTGCGGCACGGAGTCCGCGCCGCACGGACCGCACGGACCGGTCAGTGGCCGCTGATCTCGTGCGGCGTGTACGGCCGCTCCAGCTCCTCGATCTCCTTCTCGCTGAGCTCGAGTTCGACGGCGGCCACCGCGTCCTCGATGTGGTGCGGCTTGGCCGCGCCGACGATGGGTGCCGCCACGGTGTCCTGGTGCAGCAGCCAGGCGAGGGCCACTTGGGCGCGCGGCACGCCCCGTTCGCCGGCGATCCGGGTCACGGCCTCGACGATCGCGTGGTCGCTCTCCAGGTAGAGCCGGCTGCCGAAGTCGTCGTTGGCGCTGCGCTCGGTCACCGCGCCCCAGTCACGGGTGAGCCGGCCACGGGCGAGCGGGCTCCACGGCAGCACGCCGACGCCCTGGTCGGCGCAGAGGGGCAGCATCTCCCGCTCTTCCTCGCGGTAGAGCAGGTTGTAGTGGTTCTGCATGGACACGAACTTGGTCCAGCCGTGCCGCTCGGCGGTGTACTGCGCCTTGGAGAACTCCCACGCGTACATCGAACTCGCGCCGATGTAGCGGACCTTGCCCGCCTTCACCAGGTCGTGCAGCGCCTCCATCGTCTCCTCGACGGGGGTCGTGTGGTCGTAGCGGTGGATCTGGTACAGGTCGACGTAGTCGGTGCCGAGGCGGCGCAGGCTGTGGTCGATCTCGCTCATGATCGCCTTGCGGGACAGGCCGGCCCCGTTGGGACCCGGCCGCGTCCGGCCGTGCACCTTGGTGGCGAGCACGATCTCGTCGCGGTGGGCGAAGTCCCGCAGGGCCTTGCCGACGATCTCCTCGCTGGTGCCGTCGGAGTAGACGTTCGCGGTGTCGAAGAAGTTGACGCCCGCCTCCAGCGCCTGCCGGATCAGCGGGCGGGACGCCTCCTCGTCGAGGGTCCACTCGTGCGTGCCCCGGTCCGGCACTCCGTAGGTCATGCAGCCCAGACAGATCCGCGAGACGTCCAGGCCGGTGGAACCGAGCTTCACGTACTGCATCGTTGCTGCTCCTGCCTTCGGGACGATGGTCACGGCCGAGCCTACGACGTGCGGCCGGGGCCGACTTGACGTCCGCGGCGCGCGGGCGATGTGATCTTCGTACGTCCGCGCCGCCCGGCGTGGGCAGGACGGAGCGGATGTGCCCCCGACACGTGTTCACGGCGCCACGGGTGCGCGCACGGCCCTGGGCGCCCTGGCGGCGGCCCTGGCCGTCGCGGTGACGGCGCTGTCCGGGTGCGCCACCGACGGGCACCGGGAGGGGGACGGGGTGCCCCGCGGCACCACGCTCCGGCTGCCCCCGCGGCACGCCGGGTTCGACTACCAGATCGGCGGTGCCTATCCCCCGCCCGCGGGCGTGCGGATCGTCAGCCGCGACCGGTCGGACTCCCCCGCACCGGGCCTGTACAACATCTGCTACGTCAACGCCTTCCAGGCCCAGCCCGCCGAGCGTTCCTCCTGGCCGGCCGGTCTGCTGCTGCGCGACGCGCGGGGCCGGACCGTCGTCGACGAGGACTGGGACGAGCCGCTGCTCGACATCGGCACCCCGGCCAAGCGGGAGCAGGTGGCGCGGCGGGTGAACCGCTGGATCGACGGCTGCGCGGACAAGGGCTTCGACGCCGTCGAGCCCGACAACTACGACAGCTACACCCGCTCCCGCGGGCTGCTCACCGCGTCCGACGCGACGGCCTTCATGCGCCTGCTGTCCCGGCACGCGCACACCCGGCGGCTGGCCGTCGGGCAGAAGAACACCGCGGAGCTGGCCGGGCGGCGCGCGCGGGCCGGCCTGGACTTCGCGGTGACGGAGGAGTGCGGGCAGTACGACGAGTGCGAGGTGTACGCGAAGGCGTTCGACGACCGGGTGGTGGACATCGAGTACACCGACGCCGGCCTGCGCGCGGCCCGCGCCCGCTGGGGCGACCGGCTCAGCATCGTCCGCCGGGACCGGGACGTGTCCGTGCCGGGCAGCGCCGGGTACGTCCGCGAGACGGGCTAGGTTTGCCGTCCGGAGGGTGGTCGTCCGGCGGTACGGCGGTCCGGGCGCCGTACCGCCGGGCGGCCGTCAGCCGGTGCTGTCCCGGACGGTGATCGCGCTGACCGGGCAGGCGCGGGCCGCCGCCCGGACCATGGGGTCGCCCCCGCCGTCCTCGTGTCCGGGCACGAGTGTGCTGTAGCCGTCGTCGTCCTGGGTGAAGACGCCCGGCGCGGCCAGCGCGCACTGCCCGGCGCCGATACAGACGTCCTTGTCGATGTCGATGTGCATGAGAAGAGCCTCTTACCAGGTCACGGGGAGTTCCAGCATTCCTTGGATCGTGTCGCCGGGTTTGAAGGGGATGTCCTGTGCCGGCGCGGCCAGCCGCAGCTCCGGCAGCCGGGTGAAGAGGCTGCCGAGGGCGATCTCCAGTTCCGCGCGGGCGAGGTTCTGGCCCAGGCACTGGTGGATGCCGAAACCGAAGGCGACGTGGTGGCGGTCGCAGCGGTGGAAGTCCAGGGCGTCGGGGTCGTCGTACACGGACGTGTCGCGGTTGATCACGGAGGTCCCGAAGAGCACGCCGTCACCGGCCCGGATCGTGGTGCCGGCGATCTCGATGTCCTCCAGCGCCACCCGCTGGAGCCCCTCCGCGATGGACAGCATCCGCATCAGCTCCTCCACGACGGCGGGCAGCAGCGCCGGGTCGGCGCGCAGCTCGGCCAGCCGGCCGGGGTGCCGGAGCAGGGTGTACGTGCCGAGGGAGATCATGTTGGCGGTGGTCTCGTGGCCGGCGACCAGCAGGATCATGGCCAGCGACACGACGTCGGCGCGGTCCAGCTCCCCCGTGCGCAGCCGGTCGTGGACCAGCTCGTCGAGGATGCCGTCGCCGGGCTCGGCCTCCCCCGCCTTGGCGTCGATCAGTCCGCCGAGGTAGTCCTCCAGCCGGTTGCGGGCCTGAACCGTCTCGGCGGCGGTCGGACCGCGCAGCAGCCGGCGGGACTGCTCCTCGAAGAACTCGTGGTCGGCGTACGGCACGCCGAGCAGGCCGCAGATCACCATCGACGGCACGGGCAGCGCGAAGGCGGAGACCAGCTCGGCGGGCGGCCCCTGGGCGATCATCGCGTCCAGCAGTTCGTCCACGATCCGCTGGATCCAGGGGCGCAGCGCCGCCGCGCGTTTGACGGTGAACGACGGGATCAGCATCCGCCGCTGCCGGTGGTGCTCGGGGTCGTCCACTCCGAGCAGGGCCACCTTGCGGTCGCGTCCTGCCTCGAAGCGCGGCGTGGGCACGGGGAAGCCGGGGCGGCGGCGCTCGCTGGACAGGCGGGGGTCGGCGAGCAGGGCGCGGGCGGTGGAGTACCCGGTGACCAGCCAGACCTCGCGGCCGTCGTAGAGGGTGACACGGGACAGGGGGCGCCCGTCGCGCATCGGGCCGTAGCCGGTGGGCGGATGGTAGGGGCAGGTGCGGTCCTGGGGGAAAGCGACGGGGGCGGGCGGGGCAGCCGGGCCGGTGATGTCCGTCAGTTCCGTCATGGAAAGACCTCGCAGACGAAGAGGTGCGTCGTGCCGATCTTCATTAGATGCCCCAGGCACCTATGGGTCGACGCCAAGTTCGGCCACATGGGTGACCTTCGTCATCTGGCCGAAGTACCCGGGGTCCGACCGGCGGAAACCGGCCACGGGCGCGCGCCGCACGGGGACCGCGGCCGGGGGCCGCCCCTCGTCGCGCCGGGTCACGGCACCCGGACGTCCCGCTCCCCGGGGGCGAAGGCACGGGCGACGGCGAGGCTGTCCTCGTACACGTGGTGCCGTACGACCAGGCCCCCGCGGACGGTGAGGCGCAGGGCGAACCGGGCGGCGTAGGCGCGTCCGGTCGGGGCGGCGGTCTGCCGGATGACACCGAGCACGACCGCGTCCTCGCCGTCGGCCAGGACGTGCTCGACGCTGGTGCCGGCCTGTCCGGGCACGTGGTGGGCGGCCAGCTCCCGGTAGTGGGCGGCGGCGTCGGCGCGGGTGGCGCGGTGCCGGATCCACGGGGTGTCGGCGCGGCCGTGCTCCTCCTCCGGCCAGTCCAGCCGCCAGTCGCAGCCCTCCGCGTACAGCTCGGCGATCCGCTCCGGATCGCCCTGGCCGATCCTGTGGAGCAGTTCCCGGACGACGGCTCGGGTCGCGGCGGTGCGGTCGGCGGACATGGGTGGTTCCCTCCCGGGGTGGGCAGTGATCGGGACGCGGACCACTGTGCCGCGCGCGGCGGGGCGGCGCGATGACCCCGGAGGTAATCACCGCGGCCCAGCGGGTGATCACCGGGAGCAGACGGCGGTCACCCCGTCGGCGCAGTCGGCGCGCGGTACGGATGATTCGCGGCGTCACCGGCGTTGTCCCGGTGGCAGGCAGCCGTTTGGACCGACGAAGGGAACACGATCCCATGCCTCTTGAGGGCGAGTACGAGCCCAGCCCGACGCAGTGGGTGCGCGAACAGGTCGAGTTGTACGAGAGCTCGGGCGGGACGAAGGGGACGACGCTGCTCGACACCGGGTTGCCGGTGATCGTGCTGACCACGCGGGGCGCGAAGAGCGGGAAGATCCGCAAGACGCCGTTGATGCGGGTGGAGCACGAGGGCCGGTACGCGGCGGTCGCCTCCCTCGGCGGCGCGCCCAAGCATCCGGTCTGGTACTTCAACGTGAAGTCCGACCCACACGTCGAGTTGCAGGACGGACCGGTGAAGCGGGACATGCGGGCCCGCGAGGTCACCGGGGCCGAGAAGGCCGAGTGGTGGGAGCGTGCGGTGGCCGCGTTCCCGGCGTACGCCGACTACCAGACGAAGACGTCCCGCGAGATCCCGGTCTTCGTGCTGGAGCCGCTCGACGAGAGCTGATTCAGGCCGGGCACCCCCCGGTTCCAGAAAAATCTGTTCCGGGGAGGTGTGAACCGGCCTCCGGACGGGCACTCGTGCGTCAGGCCCCGCCGCGTTCCCCCGTCGCGGCGGGGCTCTGTCGTGCCTCGCCCGCCGGCCGGTCGGTCACGTCGAGGAAGATCTGGTCGGCCTCGGGGAACGTCCGGGCGATGGACCGCTTGATGCGTACGGCGACCTCCTCGACGCGTTCGCTGTCCAGGCCCGGCGCCAGGTCGACGCGGGCGGCGACCAGCATGGAGTCGAGGCCCATCTTCATCGTGAACAGCGCCTCCACACTGTCGATCTCCGGCTGCGCCCGCAGCTGCGCGCGGATCCTGCCGCTCAGCTCCGGGTCGGCGGCCTCCCCGATCAGCTGGGCCCGGGCGTCGCGGCCGAGCCGGTAGGCGACGTAGACGAGGAGCAGGCCGATCGCCAGCGAGGCGGACGCCTCCCAGACGACCTGCCCGGTCACCATGTGCAGGGCCATGCCGATCAAGGCGAGGGTCACGCCGAGCACCGCGGTGCCGTCCTCGGCCACCACCGTGCGCAGCGCGGGGTCGCGCAGCGCGCTCAGGCCGCCGCCCTGTCTGCGCACCTGCTGCAGGGCCCGCAGCAGCGAGACGCCCTCGGCGAGCAGGGCGACGCCCAGCACGATCAGACCCGCCACATAGCCGCTGAACTTCTCCTCGGCGCCGTTGCGCAGCGCCTCGACGCCCTGGAAGACGGAGAAGCAGCCGCCCATGACGAAGATGCCGACGGCGGCGAGCAGCGACCAGAAGAAGCGCTCCTTGCCGTAGCCGAAGGGGTGCCGGGCGTCGGCGGGGCGGCGGCTGCGGCGCAGGGCGGCCAGCAGGAAGACCTCGTTGAGGCTGTCGGCGACCGAGTGCGCGGCCTCCGACAGCAGCGCGGGCGAGCCGGCGAGGACGCCGCCCACCGCCTTGGCGACGGCGATCACCAGATTGGCAGCGAGCGCCACGAGGACGGTGATCTTGGTGTGCCGGTCGCTCTTGGCATCGTCCCGACCGCCAAAGTCGCCGTCGGCGCGGGCGCGTGCGGCGTCCGGTTCGCCGTCCTCGGCGTGTGCCGCCTCCGCCTCCGGCTGCGACGGCTGGGCCGGCGACGCCGCCCGGTCGGTGGCACGTTCCGTGGCGTGCGCCGGTGCCGACGCGCCGTTCGCGGCCTCTGCCCGCGCCGGGGTGCCGTCTTCCGGCGCCTCAGCCCGTGCCGGGGTGCCGTCCGTGGCGGGTTCCCGTCGCGGCGCGCCGTCCGGGGCATGCGCTCGCGCCGGTACGCCGTCCGAAGCCCGCGCCCGTGCCGGGGTGCCGTCCGGGGTGCCGGACGGGCGTGTTCCGTTGCTCTCGGCCGTTCGTGCGGCCGGCTCGTGTTCCGAGGATGTCCCGCTCATCTCTCGCCGGTTGCCCGCGACCGGGCCGCTCACACCGTGCCGGCCGGGCGAAACGGGGAACGCGGTGGCCAGGACCACCCGTTCGGCGAGGAGGAGACATGAGCGGCGACGGCAACCGCGCCTATGGACACCGGACCTTCAGCCGGTCCAGGAGCCACTTCCAGGACCGGATCACCGCCGACGGCCGGGACGGCTGGCCGGTCGAGGCGGGCCGCTACCGGCTGGTGGTCTCCCGCGCCTGCCCCTGGGCGAGCCGCGCGGTGATCTCGCGCCGGCTGCTGGGTCTGGAGGACGCGCTCTCGATGGCGGTCACCGATCCGGTGCAGGACGACCGCAGCTGGCGGTTCACCCTGGACCCGGACGGCCGTGACCCGGTGCTGGGCATCCGGTTCCTCAGCGAGGCCTACGACAAGCGCGAGACCGGCTACCCCGGCGGGGTGAGCGTGCCCGCCCTCGTGGACGTCCCCAGCGGGCGGCTGGTCACCAACGACTACCAGCGGATCACCCTGGACCTGGCCACCGAGTGGACGGCCCTGCACCGCGCCGGCGCGCCGGACCTGTACCCGGCGGGCCGGCGCGACGAGATCGACGAGGTGATGGCCGAGGTCTACGAGGACGTGAACAACGGGGTGTACCGGGCCGGGTTCGCCACTCACCAGAAGGAGTACGAGGAGGCGTGCACGGCGGTGTTCCGGCGGCTGGAACTGCTCGGCGAGCGGCTGTCCGGGCAGCGGTATCTGGTCGGTGACACCCTCACGGAAGCGGACATCCGGCTGTTCACCACGCTGGTCCGGTTCGACGCGGTCTACCACGGCCACTTCAAGTGCAACCGGTGGAAACTGTTGGAGCACCCGGTGCTGTGGGCGTACGCCAGGGACCTGTTCCAGACGCCGGGGTTCGGTGACACCGTGGACTTCGACCACATCAAGCGGCACTACTACCAGGTGCACACCGGTATCAACCCGACGGGCATCGTGCCGCTCGGCCCGGACCTCGGCGGCTGGCTGAGCCCGCACGGCCGCGCCGAGCTGGGCGGCCGGCCGTTCGGTGACGGTACGCCGCCGGGTCCGGTGCCCCCGGGCGAACGGGTGGCCCCGCTAGGACGGCCCGCATGAGGGCCGAATGACGAGGAAGTAGTCACACATGGCCAAGAACAAGAAGAAGAAGCTCCCTCTCGTCTATCAGCCGGTGGGATTCGTGCTCAGCTGGGCGGGCGGCGCGCTGGCCGGCATGGCCTTCCGCAAGGCGTGGATGGCGATCCGGCACGAGGAGGACGCCCCCGACGCGCTGGACCCGGACCGCGGCTGGGGCGAGATCCTGCTGGCCGCCGCGGTCCAGGGCGCCATCTTCGCGGTGGTGCGCAGCGCCGTGGACCGCACCGGCGCGAAGGCCATCGCCCGGACGACAGGCGTGTGGCCGGCGGCCGACAAGGGTGGCCGGGACTGACCGGACCGGTTGCCCCCTGACCCGGCGTCGCGGCGGACCACCGCCGCGGCGCCGGTGTGCGCCCCGCCCCGGCACCACAGCGGCCGGTCCGCCCCGCCTCGCCTCGGGTCAGCCCTGCTTCGGTGCCGTCGGCGGCAGCAGGCGCAGGGTGAAGGAGTGGCCGGCCGGGTCGGAGTAGCCCCGTTCCTCGTACGGGCCCGCCGCGTCCCTCGTCTCGATCGGCCGGCCGCCGAGTCCCACCACGCGGCGCTCGGCCTCGTCCAAGTCCTCGACGAGGAAGTCGAGATGGGCCTGGAGGGAGTTCTCCGGGCGCGGCCAGCTGGGCGGGGTCGCGTTGACGTCGCGCCGGAAGGCCAGCCGCACGCCGTCGGCGCCCCTGATCTCCACGAGGTTGGCGGACGCGCTGACCCGCTCCCCCTCCAGCAACTCACGGTAGAACTCGGCGAGTTTCTCGGGCTCGGCGCAGTCCAGCACGACGACGCCCGCTTTCACCAGTGTCATGGGTCCTCCCGGGAAGTGTCCTCTTCCCAGCGGATATCCCCGGCCCCCGGATTCAGTCGGCGGGCAGCCACTGTCCGTCGCGCATCAACTCCCGCCCGCGCAGCTCGTTCTCCTCGCGCCAGGCCTGGATCCGCTCCGGAAAGACCCTGAAGTACAGGTAGCGGGCGGCCAGCCGGCGCGGGTCGAACCCGGTCTTCCCGGCGAAGACCTCGGCGTCCTCCTCGGGGAGGTCCTCGGGTGTCACCGCGCGGACGTCGCCGTCGACCAGGACGACGTCCCGGGTGGGGCCGATGCCGAGGCGGGCGCGGCCGGTGGCAACGAGGTTGCGGCCGGTGGGGCTGTCCGCCGGGGTGGCGATCAGCAGACAGCTGCCGTCCCACACGAACGACAGCGGCACGAGGTACGGCGCTCCGCCGTCGGGGCCGGCGGTGGCGACCCACGCGTCGACGTCGTGGTCCAGCCGGTGCAGGGTGTCCTTCTTGCGCTGTCCGGCGGTGCGGGCGGGGGGCGGGGTCATGGCGTACGGCCTCCTCTGGGTGATCGTCCCGATCAGTGTGGCCGTGGGCCCCGGTCCCGGCACGGAGTCGCCCGAGGCGTGTCCGGGCGGGCCGGAGCGGGCCGGCGAGCCGGACGTTACGCCCGGTCAGTCGCACCCCACGCCCTGCTTCACCCGCGGCCACGCCTCGACCCCGTGGTCCGTGCGGACGTACGCCGTGTCCTTGTCCGCCGTCAGCCACAGCCGCCGGTCACGGAGGTGGTACCCGGTGTCCCGGGCGTCGGCGGGCATGCGGACCCGCGCGCGGTAGGGCGCCCGGAGCAGTCCGTCCCGGCCCAGCACGCCCTCGGGGTCGCGTGCGTAGGTCCGGCCGTCCAGGGCGAGGAAGTCGGCGGACTGCCAGCCGCAGTGCTCCGGGCCCGACGAGCCGTGCAGCCGGGACACCGGCACCCTCCGGCCCGCGCGGTCGCTCCAGATCTGCCAGTCCGTGGTGGCCGTGAAGCTCTCGGGGAGTTCGGCCGGGTCGCAGGAGGCGTACGTCTCCGGGCCCCAGCCGGGCCGGCCCGGCTGGTCCTCGGCCACCACGACCGCCACCTTGGTGCGGCCGTCCACGTCGTAGGAGTACAGGACCCGGTCCGCCGCCTGGCGTTCCACGCGGTATCCGTGGTCGGGTACTTCGGGCTGGACCATGCGGAAGTACAGGGCCAGCCCCTCTTCCGGGGTGTCCCCGCCGTCGGACCCGCTCCAGCCGTCGGGTCCGGCGCCGTCGAAGATCTGCCCGTCGCACTCCAGCGCCCGGCCGGCCGCCCCGGAGGCCAGGCGCAGCGCCCGGGGTGTGCTCTCGTCGAGTTCCCTGGTGGGGACGGAGAGCGGACCGCTGTAGGGGGTCGCAGGCGGGGTGCCCCGCACCACCAGGCCGGGCCGGGGCCCGTCGTCACACCCCGCCACCACCCCCGCCGTCACGGCCGTCAGTACCGCCGTCGCCACCAGCCCTGTACGCATCGCCACCCCTGTCCTCCCGTGCTCTGTGCGGTCCTTCGACGCCGGAGCCGGGCGGAACGTTCAGCGGGCCCGCTGGAAGGTCCGCCGGTAGGCCTGCGGGGACACCCCGATCGCCGCGTGCAGGTGCTGGCGCAGCGAGGCGCCGGTGGCGAAGCCCACCTCGGCGGCGATCCGGTCGACCGGCAGGTCGCTGGCCTCCAGCAGGTGCCGGGCGCGGGCCACCCGCTGCTGGATCAGCCAGCGGCCGGGGCTGAGGCCGACCTCGTCGCCGAAGCGGCGGGCGAAGGTGCGCAGGCTCATCCGGGCGTGCCCGGCGAGGTCGGCCAGGGTGAGCGGCTGGTCCAGCCGTTCCAGCGCCCAGGCGCGGGTCGCGGCCGTGCCGGCGGCACTGCTCTCGGGGACCGGCTGCTCGATGTACTGGGCCTGACCGCCGTCCCGGAACGGGGGCACGACACAGCGGCGGGCGACGGCGTTCGCCAGTTCGCTGCCGTGGTCGGTGCGGACGATGTGCAGGCAGACGTCGACGCCGGAGGCCGCGCCGGCGGAGGTGAGGATGCGGCCGTCGTCGACGAAGAGGACGTCCGGGTCGAGGTCCACCTGGGGGTAGCGGCGGCGGAACGGGTCGGTCACCTGCCAGTGGGTGGTCGCCCGGCGGCCGTCGAGCAGTCCGGCCTCGGCGAGCACGAAGGCGGCCGTGCAGATGGAGACGATCCGGGCGTCCGGGCGGATCCGGTCGAGCGCGGCGGTGACCTCCGCCGGCAGCTCGGTGGGGATGTGGGAGGGCGCCATGGAGGCGACGACCACCGTGCCGGCCGTCTCCAGCACCTCGGGGCCGTGGGCGACACCGATGGTGAAGTCGGCGTTGGTGCGCACCGGGCGGCCGTCGACCGAGCAGGTGAGCACCTCGTAGTGGCCGTCGGCGGCGCCGAAGATGCGGCTGGGGATGCCCAGCTCGAAGGGGTAGACGCCGTCGAGGGCCAGGACGACCACGCGTTCGGGAGTCGGTGTGCCACGCATGGCACGATCCTATCGAAGGTTGGCATTCATGCCATTTCCCGGCCGTGCGGACTTCGGCAGGCTGGGTGACCATGAGCGATGTGAACACGATGCGAGCCATCAGCCAGGACGTCCTCGGCGGTCCCGGGGTGCTGAGGGAAGTGCGGGTCGAGCGGCCGAAGCCGCGCCCGAACGAGGTGCTGGTCCGGGTGCGGGCCGCCGGGGTGAACCCCACCGACTGGAAGCACCGGGCCACCGGCGGGTTCCTGGGCCGGCCCCCGTTCGTCCTCGGCTGGGACGTCTCCGGCGAGGTCGCGGAGACGGGCATCGGCGTGGCCGCGTTCCGGCCCGGCGACGAGGTCTTCGGCATGGTGCCGTACCCCTTCGGCCACGGCACGCACGCCGAGTACGTCACGGTCCCGGCGCGGGCGCTGGTGCACAAGCCGGCCTCCCTCGACCATGTGCAGGCGGGCGCGCTGCCGCTGGTGTCCCTGACCGCCTGGCAGGCGCTGACCGAGCACACGGACGTCGGGCCGGGGCAGCGGGTGCTGGTCCACGCGGCGGCCGGCGGGGTGGGCCATGTGGCCGTGCAGATCGCCAAGGCACGCGGGGCCTACGTGATCGGGACGGCGAGCGCGGGCAAGCACGGCTTCCTGCGCGAGATCGGTGTGGACGAGCCGGTCGACTACCACACGACGGACGTCACGGAGGCGGTGCGGGACGTCGACGTCGTCCTGGACACCCTCGGCGGTGAGACCTCCGTGCGCTCGCTGCGGGTGCTGCGGCCGGGCGGGGCCGTGGTGTCGATCGTGCCGATGGGGTCCGCGGAGTTCCACGAGGAGGCCGAGCGGCTCGGGGTGCGGGCGGTGCGGATGCTGGTCGACGCCGACCGGGCCGGGATGCGGGCGGTCGCGGAGCTGGCGGAGTCGGGCCGGCTGAAGGCGACGATCGCCGGGACGTTCCCGCTGGCCGACGCGGCGAAGGCGCACGAGCTGGGCGAGACCGGGCGGACGACGGGGAAGCTGGTGCTGCTGGTGGACTGAGCGCGGCGCGCCGACACGCCGCAAACTCGAAGACATATGTCAATCGAACATGCTCAAATTCCTTCCATCGAGGGTAACTTGACGATCGGGAAACGACGTCCGGGCGCGGGTGGGAGGTGGTGGCGAGGTGCGACACGAACCCGTGCCTCTCCCCCGGCAACTGGGCATGTACGCGTATCGCGGACACACGGTGCTGGAGTTCCGCGGTGAGATCGACATCGTCTCGGCGACGGAGATCGGCCCGTTCGTCGACCGGGCCACCGACCGGCCCGGGGCCCGGGTCGTGATCGACCTGCGGCCCGTGGAGTTCTTCGACTGCTCGGGGCTGCGGCTGCTGTACCGGGCGCGCGCCCGGGTGCTGGAGCGCGGCGGGCGGCTGCACCTCGTGTGCACGCATCCGCTGACGCTGCGCGTGTTCCGGGTCACCGGTCTGACCCGGCTGCTGCCCGCGCACCCGAGCCTGGACGCGGCCCTGGCCCGCTCCGGGGCCGCGTCCGGCTCGCTGTGACAGCGGCCGCCGCGCGGCGCTGACCGCCCCGCCTACGTCATGCGTGGGATTCGGCCGACGCGCCGGTCTGCTCGGGCGGTTGGCGGGCATGCGGTCAACAGGAAGGAGGACCGTCGCGATGACGACTTCCGTGAGACGCCTGCCGGGATGGGCCAAGGCAGTGGCGGCGCTCGTGCTGGTGCTCGCCGTACTGTTCGCCGGCATCCGGCTGGCCGTACTGCCCGGCATCAAGGACCTGTTCGGCACCGAGACCCATGACCGCTCCGGCCCGGCTCTGCTCAAGTCCATCCAGGACATGAGCCGTTACGACGCCGCGTCGGGCAACTTCCAGGTCGTCGTGGACCTGGACAAGGACGCGAAGTTCCTGCCCGACGCGATCCGCGGCACCCGCACCCTGTACGTCGGCGCGGGCACCGTGGACGCCTACGTCGACCTGGGCCGGGTCGGCGAGAAGGACGTGACGGTCGACGACGACCGTACGTCCGCCACCATCCGGCTGCCGCACGCGCGGCTCGGCAAACCGGCCCTCGACCCCGACCACTCCTACGCCGTGTCCAAACAGCGCGGGCTGCTGGACCGGCTCGGTGACCTGTTCTCCGACAACCCCAACAGCGAGCAGGCCGTGCAGAAGCTCGCCGTCCGGCACATCGGGGACGCCGCGCGCTCCAGCGGGCTGACCGCCCGGGCCGAGCGCAATACCACCGGTATGCTCCAGGGCCTGTTGCACTCCCTCGGCTTCACGGAGGTGCGCGTCACGTACGGGACCTGATCAGGAGCCAAGGATCCCCGGCAGGGCCAGCGCCCCCAGCAGGGTCGCGCCCACCAGCAGCCAGGCCACGTAGTCGCCGACGTGCCCGGACTGCAGGCGCCTGAGCGGTGTGGCCCAGCCGGGCGCGGCCACCCAGCCCAGCCGGGTGACGGCGAGGCCGGCCAGGGCCGCGGCCAGCACGGTGGAGGCCACGCCCAGCAGGACGCCGGGCAGGGTCCAGTGCGCCGGGGCGTGGACGCCGCCCGAGCCGGCCTCGTCGACGGAGCGGGCGACCAGGGCGCCGAAGCCGGGGATCACCCCGACGGCGAGGGCGGCGGCGAGCAGCACGGCGGGCACGGTGGTCATGGTGTCCGGGATCCGGCGCAGCGGGCCGGACGTCTCGGGTTCCTCCCCGGAGCCGCTCGTCTCGTACTCGGCGTCCTCGGGGCGCGGTCCGAGGCCCAGGAAGACGCGGGCGGTGACCCGCAGGACCGCGCCGGCGGTGATCGCGGAGGCGGCCACGTACACCACGGTGAGCGGGCCGCCGACCGCCTCCTCGGTGAGCGACTTGCCCAGGGCCGTACCGAACGGCGGCAGGCCGGCCAGGCCGAGGGCGCCGACGGCGAACATCACGGCGGTGGCGCGCAGTTGCCCCTGGGCCCGGCCGTGCAGCGCGTGCTCGTCGACGCTGCCGAACCGGTCCAGCAGGACGCCCGCGCAGGCGAACAGCGCGGCCTTCACGCCGGCGTGGCCGAGGAGGTACAGGGCGATCCCGGCGTCGCCCTCGGGGGTGAGGACGCCCAGGCCGACGAGGAACAGGCCGGTGTGGGCGACGGTGGAGCAGGCCAGGAGCCGTTTGATGTGCCGCTGGTACCAGCACATGACGGCGCCGGTCACGGCCGTGAGGATGCCGAGCGCGACCAGGGCGCGGGTCAGGTCGGCGGCGGGGATGCCGCCGGGTCCGGCGAAGACGGTGCCGTACACCCGCCACGCGCCGTAGGCGCCGAGCTCCACCATGACGCCGGACAGGAGCATGCAGACCGGGGTGGGGGCGACGGCGTGCGCGTCCGGGAGCCAGAAGTGGAACGGCACGGCCGCGGCCTTCACGAGCAGCCCGGTCAGCACCAGCACGAAGGAGGCGAGGACCAGCGCGTCCGGACCGTCCTGCCCGGCGGCGACGTCGAGCCCGTGGCCGATCTTCGCCATGGCCAGTTCGCCGGTGCGGGCGTACAGCAGGGCGATACCCGTCAGCATCGCGTACGCGCCGAGGGAGTTGACGATCCCGAAGGCCAGGGCGCCCTGTACCGCCTTGGCCTCGTCGATGCGGTAGCCGGTCAGGGCGTAGGCGACCACGCTCATCAGCTCGAAGAACACGAACGCGTTGAACAGGTCGCCGGCGACGGCGAAGCCGCACATCGCGCCCTGGAAGACCAGCATCAGCGCGGTGAAGGAGCCGGTGCGGTCGCGCGGGGGCTCGTCGAAGTAGCGCCAGGAGTAGGCGAGCGCGGCCAGGGTGAGCAGGGAGGCCAGCGCCGCCATGCCGAGCGCCGGGCCGTCCCCGACCACGACAATGCCGACGCTCTCGCCGGCGACGGGCAGCCAGCCGCCGGCCCACTCGGTCATCGGCGGCGACGAGTTCAGCAGCAGCACGAGCGCGAGGGCGGCCGTACCGCCGGAGAAGACGAATCCGGTGATCTCGGCGGCGATCCGGGGCAGATGGCGGCCCGTGGCCACGAGCAGGGCGGCGCCGAACAGCGGGACCGCGACGAGCAGCGGGATCAGGTGGTGCATCAGCCGCGCAGCTCCCGCAGTTCGTCGGGGTCGACCGTGCCGTGCCGTTTGGCGATCTGCAGGACGAGGGCGAGCAGCAGCGCGGTGACGGTGGCTCCGACGACGATGTCGGTGAGGGTGAGGGCTTGCACCACCGGGTCGACCACCGGCCGGGAGCCGGGCTTCAGGTCGGAGAAGACGGGCGCGGTGGCGCCGTCGCGGTAGCCGACCGCGAGCAGCAGGACGTAGGTGGCGGACTGGCAGACCGCGAGGCAGCCGACGGCGTGGATGAGGTTCCGGCTGGTGGCGAGGCCGTAGCAGCCCGTCAGGAAGAGGTAGGCGCCGACCAGGTACGGCAGGACGTGCATCACGGTGTTCCCCTCCCGGGCTCTTCCTCGATCTCGACGGCCTGGTCGAGGAAGTGGGCGAGCAGGACGACGACCGCGCTCGCCACCTCCATGCCGACGGCCGCGTTCAGCAGGGGGACGGCACCACCGGACGACAGCGTGTTGAACGTGCCGTACGGCAGCAGGGTGTTGGCCAGGAACGCGGTGCCGGCGAGGACTCCCGCGGCGCCGAGCGCGAGGTAGGAGGAGACGGCGAGCGCGTCGGTGGTCTCGTAGACGCCGAGCGGGCGGACGCGTTCCAGCGCGTGGTAGTCGGCGCCGAGGTAGAGCAGGTGCAGGGCGGTCGCGGCGACGACCCCGCCCTGGAAGCCGCCGCCGGGACTGAGCTGGCCGTGGGCGATGACGTACAGGCCGGTGACCAGGGCGACGGGCAGCACGAGCAGGGCGTAGCGGCGGACCGGACGGGCCACATCGGTGGGTTCGGGGCGTGCCCGGTGCTCGTCGCGGGCCTCGCGCAGCAGCACCACGCAGCCGAGGACGGCGGCGAACAGGATGCTCATCTCGCCGAGGGTGTCGTAGGCGCGCTGGTCGAAGTTGACGGAGGCGATGGTGTTGGCGGTGTGCCGGGAAAGGGAGGCGTGGACGGCGCGGTCGCCGTACGGGTGGCGGGACCCGCCGAAGCCGGGCAGTTCGAGGCAGGCGGCGGCGAGCAGGGCGGCCAGGCCGGCGCCGCCGACGGCCAGCAGCCACAGCCGCAGCCGGCTCACTCGGTTCCCTCCTCGGAGCGGGCCCGGCGTCTGACCTTGCGCACGGACAGCATGATCAGCAGCGGGGTGAGGACGGAGCCGACGGCGAGCTGGGACAGGCCGACGTCCGGCGCCTGGAACACGGTGAACAGCGCGGCCAGCAGCACGCCGAGGAAGGACAGCACGAGCGCCTGGCGGGCGGGGTCGCGCTGGGCAACGGTCGCGGTGGCGGAACCGGCCACGAGCAGCAGGACGACGACGGTCAGGGCGTCGGACACACGGCACCCGCCTTCGCCGTCCGGACCGGCGTGCGCCCGTCGCGCGGCGTGTGCCGGCCACCGGCCGCACCCGGCGTCCCGTCAGCCACCCCGCACCCCCCGGAATCCGCCCGCCAGGGCGCGGGAGGCGACCAGGTTGCCGCTGATCAGCAGGGCGCCGATCACCAGGAGCTTCACCGTCGCCCGGCCCGGGGAGCCGGCCACGCACAGGGCGAGCACGACCGCCGCGCCCAGGCCCGCCGCCGTCCACGTCAGCGCCCACGCGCTCGGCTGTTGACCGGCCAGGTCGTCGCCGAGCAGCCGGGCGAAGACGAGCGTGCCGACCGGACCGAGCAGGGCCAGCAGCAGGGCGAGGTCGACGTAGGAGGGGCGGCCGTAGCCCTGGGCGAGGAGCAGCAGGGCGGGGCAGACGGCGGACGTGGTCATGTTCTGGGCGATGACCCGGCGGGCCGGCGGGCCGGTGGCCACGCCCCACAGGGCGGCCGCGCCTCCCCCGCCCAGCTCGATCGTCGCCGCGAGGATCCAGCCGTTCACCGCCACGTCACCGCCCGCCGCCCGGCCCGGGCGAGGACCGCGCCCACGGCGGCGCAGCTCGCGCCGACGATCCGTTCCAGGGTGTCGACCGTGCTGATCAGCACCAGCCACAGCAGGGCGAGCACCACCCACCAGGCGAGGAGTTCACCGGCGGCGAGGAGGACCGCGCGGGGCGCCGCACGACGGGTCATGCAGCACCTCCTCGGACCGCTCCGCTCTGATATGCGGCGATGTGTCCGGAGTGCCGCTGGGGGCATCCAAGCACCACCGGAGCCGGGCGGGAGCGGCGGCACGCGGGCCCGCGCCCGGAGTGCCCCGCAGGCGTGAACCGAAACCGCGCCAGGGCCGGGCGGCGGGCATCCCGGGCCGAGGTGCGGGTAACCGAGGTTCACGACGCGGAAGTTCACGAGTGGAGGACCACATGGCCCGTACCGTGCAGCGCCTGCCGGGCATCCTGCGCGCCCCCCGGAAACAGCAGCCGGCCGAGGAGGGCCGCCCTGCCCGGGAACAGCGGCCGGCCGACGACGTCCGCCCCTCCTCCGCCCGGCGGTGGTGGCCGGCCGGGCGGCCGCGTGCCGGATCCGCACCCGACCCGCGGCCGGCCGCCGAGGGCCGGCCCCGGCACGTGTGGCCGCTGCCCGTCCGGCTGCTGGCGATCCTCATCGCCTTCGCGTGCATGGTCGCGTTCGCCGTCGCCCTGGCCCGCATCACGCTCCAGCCGTCGCCCGCGTCGGTGCCGCTGACGCACAGCAACCTGCACCCGGGCCGCTCGCTCAGGGCCTATCTGGAGAACGCGTCGATGCGGGACGCGCTCCGCCAGCTCGGCGGCAACGTGCTGCTCGGTGTGCCGTTCGGGGTGCTGGTGCCGGTCCTCGCGCCGCGCGCCCGGGGGGTGCTCCAGGTGCTCGCGCTGACGGCCCTGGTGATGCTGATGGTGGAGCTGGTGCAGGGGGCGCTGGTCACCGGGCGGGCCTTCGACATCGACGACGTCATCCTCAACACCACCGGGGCGCTGCTGGGTTGGCTGCTGCTGGGGCGGCGGCTCGGCCGGGGTGTGCACCGGCGGGTGCACGAACCGTCCGCCGGCTGAGCGTCGGCGGCGGGCGGGTGCGGGGCGGCTGGCGGGTCGTCAGGGGCAGGTCTGTACCAGAGTATTGACGTGCCCTTATCTCACTCCTTAAATCAAGAGGCGCACCGCTCACACCCCCACATGAACGGAGAGCCATGGCCTCCCCACGCCTGCTCCGCAGATGTCTCCTCGCCGCCCTGTCCGCCGCGCTGATCGGCTCGGCCGCCGTCGGCCCGGCCCAGGCCGGCACCGCCGCCCCCACGGCCGCGGCCGTCACCACCTTCTCCGACTCCTTCGACGGGCCCGCGGGCGCCGCGGTCGACTCCTCGAAGTGGACCCTGGAGACCGGCGACAACGTCAACAACCACGAGCGGCAGTACTACACCTCGGGCACGAAGAACGCGGCCCTGGACGGCCAGGGCCACCTGGTGATCACGGCCCGCAAGGAGAACCCGGCCGGCTACCAGTGCTGGTACGGCAGCTGCCAGTACACCTCGGCCCGGCTGAACACCGCCGGGAAGTTCAACGCCCAGTACGGCCATGTGGAGGCGCGGATGAAGATCCCGCGCGGCCAGGGCATGTGGCCCGCGTTCTGGATGCTCGGCACGCCGGTCAACTGGCCGGACTCCGGCGAGATCGACGTGATGGAGAACGTCGGCTTTGAACCGTCGACCGTGCACGGCACCATCCACGGCCCCGGCTACTCCGGCTCGGGCGGCATAGGCGCCCCCTACTCGCTGCCGAACGGGCAGGCCTTCGCGGACGCCTTCCACACCTTCGCCGTCGACTGGGCGCCCGACTCGATCACCTGGTCGGTGGACGGCAACGTCTACCAGCGGCGCACCCCGGCCGACCTGGGCGGGAAGACCTGGGTGTTCAACAAGCCGTTCTTCCTGATCCTGAACCTCGCGGTCGGCGGCTACTGGCCGGGCGACCCCGACGGCTCCACCCAGTTCCCGCAGACGCTGGTGGTGGACTCGGTGTCGGTGACGACGAGCGACAGCGCCGCCGGCGTGCCGATCCGCGGCCTGGCGGGCAAGTGCGTGGACGTGGCCGGCGCGAACCCCGCGAACGGCACCCCGGTCCAGCTCTACGACTGCAACGGCTCGGCCGCCCAGACGTGGACCGTGGGCTCGGACGGCACGCTCCGCGCGCTCGGCAAGTGCCTGGACGTCAGCGGCGGCGGCACCGCCGACGGCACGCCCGTCCAGCTGTGGGACTGCAACGGCAGCGCCGCCCAGAAGTGGGCACTGCCCGCGGCCCGCGACATCGTCAACCCGCAGGCGAACAAGTGCCTGGACGTGACCGGGAACAACTCCGCCAACGGGACCCGGCTGCAGATCTGGACCTGCACGGGCGCCGCCAACCAGAAGTGGACGGTCGGCTGAGCCTGCCCCTCGGGCAGGTCAGTGCAGCGTCCAGGTGTACTTGTCGCCGCCCACCCAGCGGACCGCGTCCGGGTCGTCCAGGTCGTGGATGGGGATGCCGTAGGCGGCGGCCGTCTCCAGCACGTCCGTGATGGTCCTGGCCTCACCGACCACCTCACCGTCGATCTCCATGATCCGGAAAGGCGGTTCGCCGTGCCGGCCCGGGCACACACCGAGGACGAGGATCCGCGGGCGGGAGATGTAGGGGGCTGCTTGTTCGGTCATGCAATCGAGGGTAGAACGCAACCCGCTCCGACGGGTCATCCGGCGGAGCCGTCCAGAAGACCGAGCACGGCCGCCTCGACGGCCCCCTGCGTGGCCGGACGCCCGAACTCCCCGTGTTCGCCCAGCCGGGTGAGCGCGGGGGCGACGGTCACGCCCTGCTCGAACAGCTCGAAGACCTTCGGGTCGATGTACGACGCCCGGCACACCGCGGGCGTGTTGCCCAGGTAGTGGCTGACCTCGCGCACCGCCCGGGCGATCTGCCGGCGCCGGGCGGCCTCGGTCGCCCGGGCGCCCCGCGCGGTCACGGAGACCGCCACGGCGGCCAGCACGGTGGCGTGCCAGGTGCGGAAGTCCTTGGCGGTGACGTCGGTGCCGGACAGCCGGCGCAGGGCCTCGTTGAGGTCGTCGCCGTGCAGGTCGTGCCAGGCGCCGCGGTCCCAGTAGACGAGGAAGCGGTCGCCGCCGCGCGGGCGGCGCAGCAGGGACCGGGCGACCGCGTGCACCTGGTCGTCGACCAGGGCGCGGAGCATCTCGGTACCGCCCTTGGCCGGGTAGCCGAAGGTGATCTCGCCGCGTGCGCAGCTGACGTGCTCGCGGAGCATGGTCGTCAGGCCGTAGGTCTCGCTGGTGCGGGTGTGCCGGTCGCTGCCGATGCGGAAGAAGCCGAGGTCGAGCAGGCGGACCGCGCAGGCGGTGACCCGGGCCCGGCTCAGCCCGCGCCCGGCCAGGTCCCGCTCCACCCTGGCGCGCAGCTCGGGCAGGGCCCGCGCCACCTGCCGCACGTGCTCGTGCTTGGCCTTGTCCTGCTCGGCCCGGAACCGCTCGTGGTACAGGTACTGGCGGCGCCCGGCGTCGTCGGTGCCGACGGCCTGGAGGTGGCCGTTGGGCCACGGGCATATCCACACGTCGCGCCAGGCCGGGGGGATGGTCAGGGCCCGGATGCGGGCGAGTTGCCCGGAGTCGGTCAGGGGCTCGCCTGCGCTGTCGAGATAGCGGAAGCCCCGGCCGCAGCGGACGCGCCGGTACCCGGGGCCGTCGGACGAACTGGTACGCAGCCTCACCGCGTTCTCCCCCCGCTCTCCTCGCGTCGTCCCCGCCTCCTCAGGGCCGCCGCCAGTCGTCGCTGGTCAGGTGGGAACCGGCCTGCGGGCCCATGCGCAGCATGCCGCCGTCGACGCTCCACGAGGCGCCGGTGACGTAGGAGGCGTCCGGGCTCGTGAGGAAGGCGATCACGGCGGCGACCTCGCGGGCGTCGCCGGGCCGGCCGAGCGGCACGCCGGGACGGCGCTCGGTGCGCACGTCGGTGTCCTCCTGGCCGGTCATCGGGGTGGCGATCTCCCCCGGCGCGACCGCGTTCACGGTGATGCCGTACTCGGCCAGCTCCAGGGCCATGACCTGGGTGAGCAGGCCGAGCCCGCCCTTGGCCGCGCAGTACGGGGCCGCGCCCACCCGGGGCTGGTGCTCGTGCACGGAGGTGACGTTCACGATCCGGCCACCGTCGCCCTGCCGGATCATCCGCCGCGCGGCCCGCTGCCCGAGCAGGAAGGGGCCGACCAGGTCGACGTCCAGGACCTGGCGCACGTCCGTGAGCGTCAGGTCGAGGTAGGGGGTCATCGTGCCGGTACCGGCGTTGTTGACGAGCACGTCGATCCGGCCCAGCTCCTCGCACAGCTCGTCCACGGCGTCGGCGGCCTCGGGCAGCCGGGTCAGGTCCAGCCGGCTCACGGCGGCGCGGCGGCCGTGCGCGCGGACCTCCTGTGCCGTCCGCTCGGCGCCCTTCTCGTCCGTGTGCCAGGTGATGCCGACGTCCAGGCCGGCCTCGGCCAGCCGTACGGCGGTGGCCCGGCCGATGCCGCTGTCTGCGCCGGTCACCACGGCCGTGCGCTGCGCATCCGGTACGGACATGACGAACCTCCTCACGGTGGGTCACGTGGACGGGTCACGCAGTACCCGGCGGCGGTGGGCACAAACGGAACCGCCACCGCGGGCACGGAAGGGGCCGCGGACGGGCCGCGGCCGGACGCGCGGTTCCCCGCGCCGCTGCGGGGCGCCTGGTGCACCCTTGGATCTCATGGACCCCGTCGCCGCCCTCGACCGGATCGCGTTCCTCCTGGAGCGGGCGCTCGCCCCCGCCTACCGGGTGCGGGCCTTCCGCACCGCCGCCCGGACGCTGGCCGCGCTGCCCGGGGGCGAGGTGGCCGAGCGGGCGGCCGCCGGGACGCTGGAGTCGCTGAAGGGGGTCGGGCCGAAGACCGCCCAGGTGGTGCGGGAGGCGCTGGACGGTGAGGTGCCCGGGTACCTGCGCAGGCTGGAGGAGGAGGCCGGGAAGGCGGCCGGCGCCGAGGGGCCGGGGGCCGGTCTGCGGGCGCTGATCCGCGGGGACTGCCACACGCACTCGGACTGGTCCGACGGCGGCAGCCCGATCGAGGAGATGGGGCGGGCGGCGGCCGGGCTGGGGCACGAGTGGACCGTGCTCACCGACCACTCGCCGCGGCTGACCGTGGCCCGTGGGCTGTCGCCCGAGCGGCTGCGCGAGCAGTTGGCGGTGGTCGCGGAACTGAACGCTCGCTGGGCGCCGTTTCGGCTGCTGACCGGCATCGAGTGCGACATCCTGGACGACGGCTCGCTGGACCAGGAACCGGAACTGCTGGAGCGGCTGGACGTGGTCGTGGTGTCGGTCCACTCCAAGCTGCGGATGGACGCCCGGTCCATGACCCGGCGGATGGTCGCCGCCGTGCGCGATCCGCACGCCGACGTCCTCGGGCACTGCACCGGCCGTCTGGTCACGGGCCGGGGGCGGCCCGAGTCGCAGTTCGACGCGGACGAGGTGTTCGCCGCGTGCGCCGAGTCGGGGACCGCCGTGGAGATCAACAGCCGCCCGGAACGACTGGACCCGCCCCGGCGGCTGCTGCGCCGGGCGGTCGAGGCGGGGGTGCTGTTCGCGGTGGACACCGACGCGCACGCACCCGGGCAGCTGGACTGGCAGATCCTCGGCTGCGCCCGGGCCGAGGAGTGCGGGGTGCCGCCCGAGCGCGTGGTGACCACCTGGTCGGCCGACGAGCTGCTGGGCTGGACGCGCGAGGGACGGCTGCCGGCACGCGTGGCGGGTTCCCGGCGTGGTACCCGCTCCCGGAGCTGACAGCGAGGACCTGGGGCCGGCGGGAAGGCCCCGGGGCTGACGGAGAGGACCTGGAATGGACCGTGCCGCCGTGTTCGACGTCGACGGAACCCTCGTCGACACCAATCACCTGCACGTCGTGACCTGGTGGGAGGCGTTCCGGCAGGCGGGCCACGAGGTGCCCATGCACGCCGTGCACCGGGCCGTCGGCCTCGGTTCGAGCGACCTCGTCGCCCATCTGCTCGGTGACGACCGGGACCGGGACCAGGACGCGGAACTGAGCGCCGCGCACACGGCGCTGTACGGCCAGTACTTCGACCGGCTCCCCGCCCTGCCGGGGGCCGGCGAGCTGCTGCGGCGGCTGCACGGGGACGGCTGGACGGTGGTCCTCGCCACGTCGGCGAGCGGTGCCGAGCTGGGTGCGCTGCGCCGGGCGATCGGCGCGGACGACGCCATCACGGCCACGGCGAGCGCGGACGACGTGCGGGAGGGCAAACCCGCCCCGGAGCCGGTGCAGCACGCGCTGGAGCTGGCCGGGGTGCCCGCCTCGCGGGCGGTGTTCGTAGGGGACACCGTGTGGGACATGCGGGCGGGCAGCAAGGCCGGGGTGCGCTGTGTGGGCGTGCTGTGCGGCGGCATTCCCCGGGCCGACCTGGAGGAGGCGGGGGCGGAGGCGGTGTACGCGGACCCCGCGGACCTGCTGGCGCGGCTGGCCGGGAGCGCGCTGGCGTGAGCCGTTCCCCTGGTGACGCACGTCACGTGGGGGGCTGGAACACCCGAGTGTGGTTGCCCGTTGAACTAGCCGTGGGTGCGGATGGGACAGTGTCCCCGGGCCTCACCTTTTGCCCACAGGGACGATCGTTCGGCTGAAGCCCTGTGGAGCGTCTCGCCGAGAGGCGACCGCCATCCGCCCCCACCACCGACCGCCCCGGTCGTGATTCCCCCGTCACGGCCGGGGCTTCCTCATGCCGCCCGGGCCGCGTGTGCGCGGGCGGCGGCCGGGTACCCGGCCGCTCGTCGCAGCCTCCGCCGCGCCGACGAGAGGAGCCGAGGGTGAGCAGCTCAGTGGGCAGCAGGGTCGTCGTGACCGGCGCCACCGGCAATGTCGGGACGAGCGTGGTGCGCCTGCTCTCCGAGGACCCGGACATCAAGTCCGTGCGCGGGCTGGCCCGGCGGACGCCCGCGTGGTCGCCGCCGAAGACCGAGTGGTCCGCCGTCGACGTCGCCGGGGACCAGGCGAACCTCGCCGAGCGGTTCGAGGGTGCCGACGCCGTGATCCATCTGGCCTGGGCCTTCCAGCCGACGCACGATCCGGCCACGACCTGGCGGACCAACGTGCTCGGCAGCATCCGGGTGTTCGAGGCGGTCGCCGCGGCCCGGGTACCGGTGCTGGTGCACGCCTCGTCCGTCGGGGCGTACTCGCCGGGACCGAAGGACCGCCCGGTGGACGAGTCCTGGCCGACGCACGGCTGGCCGGACGCCGCGTACTGCCGGGAGAAGGCCTACCTGGAGCGCACGCTCGACGTGTTCGAGCGCGACCACCCCGAGGTGCGGGTGGTCCGGATGCGCCCGGCGTTCCTGTTCAAATGGGAGTCGGCGAGCGAGCAGCGGCGGATCTTCGGCGGGCGGTTCCTGCCCGGTCCGCTGGCGCGGCCTGACCTGCTGCCGTTCCTGCCGGACGTCCCCGGTCTGCGGGTCCAGGCGCTGCACACGGACGACGCCGCCGAGGCCTACCGGCTCGCGGTGCGCTCGGACAACGCCCGGGGCGCCTTCAACCTGGCCGCCGACCCCGCGCTGGACGCCGGTGTCCTCGCCGAGCTGCTCGGCTCCCGGGCGGTACGGCTGCCGCGTACGGCGGCCCGCACGGCCATCGCCGCCGCCTGGGGGCTGCACCTGCTGCCCGCCTCGCCGCACCTCTTCGACGCCGTGCTGCGGCTGCCGCTGATGGACTGCGCGCGGGCGCGCGCCGAGCTGGGCTGGGAGCCCCGGTACACGGCGACCGAGGTGATCCAGGAGTTCCTGGACGGACTGCGCAAGGGCGGCGGGGCGGAGACCGAGCCGATGCGCGGGCGCAAGGCCGGCTGAGCGCACAGGCACCGAACGAGCCGACGAGGAGCGGAGAAGACCATGACGGTGCGGAAACCCGGGTCCGGGGCGGAGCAGCGGCCGGTGCCCCGGGACATGCCCGACCAGCAGGCCCGGCCCGACGAGGATCCCTGGGACGTGTCCACGAGGCGCGCGGCCGGCGAGGAGCCGGACCGGGACGTCGCACCGGACACGGACGAGGCCGGCACCGGGCCCCGCGGCGCGGCCCGGCCCGCCACGGCACAGTCGGAGCACCCGGTTCCGGACGAGCCGTCGGACTGATCGCGGGGCGGGGCGCCTGATGCTCAGGGCGGCGCTTCCGGCCGGCCCGGGGTCCGCAGCGGCCGGGGCCCGGCTCGGACCGGGCACGGCTCCTCCGCCCACGACGCGGGTCGCGCGGAGCGCCTGACCTCACCCGGCGGACAGGCGGCCCGGCCCGGAGCGCCCCCGGGCCGCCTCTCAGTGCGGGGCGCGTTCCTGGAGGGCGGTTCGCCAGGCGGGCAGGCGGTCCTCGGCGGCCGGTTCGGGGCGGCGGCCGCCGCTGGCGAAGAAGTCGGCGAGCGGCAGGATCGCGGCGCCGACGGTGACCGCGTCCGGTCCGAGCCGGCCGAGGTCGATCGTCACCTTGTCGGCCGGGTGCCGCAGCGCGTACGTGGCCGCGTGCCGCCGTACGGCGGGCAGGAACCGCGTGCCGAGCTGGAGCCCGGCCCAGCCGCCGATGAGGATCCGCTCGGGCTGGAAGAGGTTGATCAGGTCGGACAGGCCGGCGCCGAGGTACTCGGCGGTCTCCTCCAGGACGGCCAGCGCGACCGGGTCGGCGGTACCGCCCTCGGACGGGTACGCGGCGGCGAGCATCGCGGTGAGCGCGGTCTCCTCGTCGGTGTCCTCGGGCGGCCGCCCGCCCTCCTCGCGCCAGCGGGCGAGCAGCGACTCGGCGCCCGCGTAGGCCTCCAGGCAGCCGGGCGCACCGCAGCGGCAGCGGCGCCCGCGCACCCGTACCGTCAGGTGGCCCCACTCCACGGCCCGGCCGTGTTCGACCTCGGGGGTGACCAGGCAGGCGCCGACGCCGGAGCCGAAGAGCACGACGACGGCGTTGCGGGCGCCGCGTCCCGCGCCGAACCACATCTCGGCCTGGCCGAGCGTCTTGGCCCCGTTGTCGATGAAGTACGGCACCCCGTCGGGAAGCCGGGAGGCCGAGCGGAGCAGTTGCTCCAGCGGGACGGCGTCCCAGCCGATGGTCTGCCCGTGCACGACGGCGCCCCGGTCCGGGGTGTGCTCCACGATTCCGGGGACGCCGACACCGACACCGAGCAGCCGGTCGGGCACGGCCTGTTCGGCGGTGAGGACCTCGGCGACGCCGTCGCGGATGTGACCGGTGATGACGTCGACGTCGTAGCCCTGGGGGGTCAACGGGCGCTCGACGCGGGCCAGTTCCGTGAGGGCCAGGTCGAACAGCTCCACCCGGACCCGGGTCTCGCCGACGTCCACGCCGATCATCTGGCCGCTGTGCGGGGCGACGCGCAGCAGCGTGCGCGGCCGGCCGCCGTCGGAGTCGACGCTGCCGGCCTCCTCGACCAGGCCGTCGGCGATCAGGTCCGCGACCACGTTGCTGACCGAGCCGGAGCTGAGTCCGGTGGCCGGGCCCAGCTCGAACCGGCTGAGCGGGCCGTCGAAGTACAGCCTCTGGAGCACCGCCGTCCGGTTGCCTCGTCTCAGGTCGCGTACCGTGCGCCCGTTGCGCGCCGCCATGTGGCTCCCTTCACGAACCCTGCCCGACCTGCAACATACCCCTTCGGACAGCCGGGGCGCGACATTTCCCCAACCCTTAGTTCACGCTATGAGCTAAGGCGGAGACGTTTGATCTCGTCCAGTGCCGCGACCATTTCCGGCCCGACGGTGTCGCCGGTCCACCGCCGTCGTCGCACGCCGGCCGCCCGGGGGACCGTCTCGACCAGCGTGATCAGGCGGCGGCAGGCGCGGGAGAGCGCGAGCCACAGCCGCCCCGACCGGCCGAAGCCGACGCGGCCTCCGGCGTCCCGGTGGCCGGCGAGGAGGCCATGGTCCTTCCCGACGTCGTCCAGCGGGGCGAGGGAGAGGAAGCCGGCGACCGGGTCACCCCTGCGGGGGCCGCCGGCGAGCGGGCGCACCCCGCCCGGCCGGGCGGGCGGCGGGCCCGCCACGGCAGGGATCCGCCGGGCCCGCTCCCCGGTGTCCCGCACCCCGCTCCCCCTCCCCCGGCGGCTCAGCCCGCCGCGTACACGTCCTCCACGCAACGCCCGTCCGCCACCAGCGTGCCGGGGCACCGTCCGGCCGCGGCCTCGTCGGCGCCGGGGGTCCGCTCCCGGTACAGGGTGTCCAGGGTACGGAAGGCCGGGCGGACGCCGGGAGCCGTCCGGGCGCCGGCGCCCGGCAGTCGGCCCGGCGGGGACCCGCACCCGCCGAAGCCCCGGCGGCGGCACCCCGCCCCGGCCGCGAACCCCAGCGGCGGCGCCCCTCCCCGCCCTCGGCGCCGGGCCTCCCGAGAACCTCAGCGGATGCGCTCCGGCGGGGGTGTCCTCGCCGTTCCCGCGCCCTGCGGGGCGCCGAAGCGGGCCAGGGTGTGCCAGACCATCTTGAGGGCCTGGAGGTCGTACCGGCCACTGCGGGCCGCGTCCCCGATGACGCGGGGGGTGACGAGGCCGCGCTCTGCGATGCGCGCGCCGAGGTCGGCGTACTGGGGGCCGCGGTAGTCGGCGTGCCGGCGCAGCCCGGTGACGGTGAGGCGGTAGCCGGGGTGCCAGGCGAGCGGGAAGGGCAGGCGCCGGGAGGCCGTCTCCACCGGTGTGCCCCGGTAGCTCGCGTCCAGTACCAGCGCCTCCACGTCCCGTCCGAGCAGCACGCCCCCGTGCACATGTGCCTCGACGTAGTCGTTGAGGGCGTCCTGCCGGTCCGCCTCGGCGAGGGCGATCAGCGGCATGGCGCCGGCCACGCCGAAGTCGCCGGGCCCGGTCGAGCTGTCCGGGTAGCAGAAGGTGGCCCGGGCCAGGACCGCCCCGCGGAGCCTGAGGTGCGAGGAGCCGAAGCGGGGGGCCGCGCCGACCACCTGGCGCCGGAAGTCGAGCGCGCCGTACACCGGGCGCTCGGCCGGGTCGGCGTCGTCGTAGGCGCCGCCGAAGATCCGGCTCTCCCAGCGCGTCCGGTCGCCGCCCGGGTGGGCCGTGAGCCCGCCGTTGCTGGTCCCGGTGACGAACTGCGAGTGGTACGCGCCGTCCCGGGCCAGCGACTCCAGGATCGGCAGCCCGCCCGAGGTCCGGTCGGGGTGGAAGTTGAGCGTGATCCGCAGGTCCGGGTCGAGCGGCGGGCCGGACGCGGTGCCGGTGACGTGCTCCAGCGCTCGCCGGGCGCTCCGGGGCAGCCCGGGCGGCCTTAGCCGGAAATCCATTGGATCACCCCTGTACAGCTAAATAGGATAGCCGTCAGCCTAGAGCTCCTAGGTTGCGACCGGAACATCGGAAGGACCCTCATGAGATCGCTCACCGAGCAGGACGTCCGCAACTCGTTTATCAACTGCTCCAAGGGCGAGGCCAAGCGCCTGGCCGTCCCGCGCGATCTCGGTGACCGCCCCTGGGACCAGCTGGACTTCCTCGGCTGGCGCGATCCAGGCGCTCCCGACCGCAGCTATCTGGTCATGGAGCGGGAGGGCCGCCTCGTCGGCGTGGCCCTGCGTTTCCCGCCCTCACAGCGCGGCTTCCTGCACCGGAGCATGTGTTCGCTGTGCCTGACCACGCATCCCGGCGGCGGGGTGTCGCTGATGACCGCGCGGAAGGCGGGGGCGGCCGGCCGGGACGGCAACTCGGTCGGGCTGTACATGTGCACCGACCTGGCCTGTTCGCTGTACGTGCGCGGCAGGAAGGTCCCCGAGTCCGGCGCCCGGTTCGAGGAGAGCCTGACGCTGGAGGAGCAGATCGCGCGCATGACGGGCAATCTGTCCGCCTTCGTCGACAAGCTGTACGCGTAGGCACCCTGGCGCGAATCAGGCGCAATCAGTCCGCAAACGGCTACGTTCGACGCACCCCATGAACGGGAACAGGCCAAGGGATGCGCGAACGAAAGTTGACCAACGAACTACTGCGACTGGCGAAACGCCGCCGGGAGCCGGTGGTCGTCCAGACACTGCGGTCGGCCACGGCCGCGACCATCGCCTACGTCATCGCGCTCCGGCTGAGCCCCGAGCCGGCCCCGCTCACCGCGCCGCTGACCGCGCTGCTGGTCGTCCAGGTGACCTTCTACGCCACGCTCACCAACGGCATCCGCCGGGTGAACTCGGTGGTCGCCGGCGTCCTGGTCGCCATCGCCTTCAGCGTGCTGGTGGGTCTGACCTGGTGGAGCCTCGCCCTGCTGATCGTCGCCGCGCTGGCCGTGGGTCACCTGGTCCGCGTCGACGAATACGTGGCCGAGGTGGCGATCAGCGCCATGCTGGTGCTCGGGGTCACCACGGTCGGGTTCACCGCCTGGGCGCGGATCGTCGAGACGCTGATCGGCGCGGTCGTGGGCACCGCCTGCAACCTGCTGCTGCCACCCCCGGTGTGGGTGGACGCGGCCGGCCGGTCCATCGAGGACCTGGCCCGCCGGGTGCGCCAGCTGATGCTGCGGATGGGCGAGGAGGCCGGGGCCCGGATCCCCTGGGAGCGGGCGGCCGAGCGGCTGCACGAGGCGCGCCGGCTGGATCACGACATCGTGCAGGTGGACGCGGCGCTGCGGCAGGCGGAGGACAGCCTGCGGCTCAATCCACGCGTGAAGGAGGGACTGCTGCACCGGGTGGTGCTGCGCACGGGCCTGGACACCCTGGAGATCTGCACGGTGGTGCTGCGGGTGCTGGCCCGCTCGTTCACGGACCTGGCGAAGGCCCGCGGGTCGCGGGAACTGTTCCCGCCCCGGGTGGGGGCGACCGTGGAGCAGCTGCTGTCGGAGATCGCCGACGCCGTGGTCAGCTTCGCGGTGCTGGTGACGACCCATCTGAGCGAGAACGCCGAGTCGGCGGAGGCACGGCTGTCGGCCGAGCTGCACACGGCGGCAGGCACCCGGGACCGGCTGGCCGAGCTGCTCCAGGAGGAGATCCGCAAGGACTGGGCGCACTGGCAGCTGCTCGGGGCCGTCCTGACCGAGACGACCAGGATCATCGACGAGCTGAACACCGAGCACCGCACCCGCCGCCTGCTGGAGGAGCTGGACCGGGTCTCACGCGGACAGCGGGCCAAGCTGCCGCGGATCGCCTGGCTGCGCGACCGCCTCGGGGTCCAGGAGGAGCTGTGGCGGAACCGCGCGGGGTTCGGTGGGCGTTATCGGTGAGGAGGCCGCGGGGGCGGTCCGGCGCCGCGGCCGAGCGCAGGGGTGGACGGCGTCGCAGGAGACGGGGCGTCCGGATGCCCGCTGACGGCACCGGAAGAGACGGAGCGCACGGATGACCGCTGACGGAGTGCGGATCGACGGCAACACGCTGCGGTTGCCCGGCGGGGTGGCGGTGCGGTTCGTCCGCACGCTGCGCCTGCCCGAGAGCGGTACGCATCCGCTGCCGCCGGGGCTGGGCGAGTTCCCGGTCCGGCGGGTCGCCGACCACGTCGGCCGGGTGCCCGAGTGGATGGGGGCGCGCGGCGGCGTCATGCTGCCGGTGTACCTGCGCGAGGCGATGTGGCTGAGCTTCGCGGCGCCGGAGCCGGCCGCGCTCCAGGTCGGTGTGGGCAAGGTGTGCGCGGTCTCCGGCGAGCCCTGGAGCGACCGGCTGTCCCGGCGTCCGCAGAACTACGTGGTGCTGCCCCGCCAGCCCTGGCTGGACGGCATCAACTCCGGCAAGGGCACGGTCCGCCAGTTCGTGGCCGTACCGCTGGGGCTGGGCGCGACCGTGGAGGGGCAGGTCACCGGCGAGGAGGTGTGGGGCGGCGTCCAGCTCCAGTCGTTCCCGCTGAAGGAGGACGCCCTCGACGGGTGGCGGCGCCGGGAGCGGGAGCGGCAGCGGCGCCTGGCGGGCGCGCGCGGCGGCTACGGCGCGGCCCTGCCACTGTCGGCCCCGGCCCCGGGCGGGCCCCCCGGATCACCGCCGCCCGCGCCCGCCATGGCCTTCGGCGGCCCGTCCGCCCCGGCCGCCGCTCCCCCGCGGCGTGCCGCCGCCATGGGGCTCGGCGTCGGCGGCTCGACGCGGCAGGAGGTGTACCAGGACGACCGGCCGCTGGGCGACTGGTCCGAGCAGCCCGCCGGGCGGGTGTTCGTGCACCTGGTCACGCCCCCGCAGTGGCGCCGGATCACCGGCGAGGAACCGCCGCCGTCACCGGTGGACCGGGCGGCGTACACCCGGGCGGGCCTGCCCTGGTACGACTACTACGACGCGGACGCCGGGGACCTCGCCCCCACGGGCACCCTGGAGGCGGTCGAACCGGTCGGCGAGTGGCTCGGGGACGACCTGGAGCCGTGGCAGGCACCGTCCGCCGGCCAGGTGACACCCCTGAAGGACGCGCCGGGCAAGCCGGTGGCGGACGGGGACTGGTAGGGGGCGCCGGCGTCGTGTGCCGCGTGACGGCTGCTGCCCGGCTTGCCCCCGGCGAGGTGCGCGGGCCAAGGTGGCTGTCACGAGCGGGACGACCGACGACCTGGGGCAGTGGCATGGGCACGGAGGAACAGACGGCGACAGGCGGGTCCCGCCTCCCCCGGCGGGACCGGGACCCGGAGCGGGAGCAGGGGGGCTGGACCCGACGGCGGTTCGTCGGCGCCGTGGCCGGTACGGCGGCGGTCGTGATGGTGCCGTCCCCTGCGGCCCCGCCGGTGGACACGCCGGCCGGGCAGGACGAGCCGGAGGCCGCCCCGCCGCCCCGGAAGCCGTCCGGGCCGCGCCCGCTGTACGTGGGCACCTACACCTCCGTCGAGGGCGGCGGCACCGGCATCGGCCTGGCGTCGTACGACCCGCGGTCGGGCCGGATCACCGGGTCGGGCACACTCACCGGGGTCCCCGACCCGTCGTATCTCGCCGTGCACCCGGACGGCCGCACGCTCTACGCGGTGGACGAGCGCGAGGACGGCGGGGTGACGGCCGTCCGCCTCGCGGACCGGCGCGTCCTCGGCACCCGGAGCACCGGCGGCGCCGGTCCGTGCCATCTGTCGGTGCATCCCTCCGGGCGCTGGCTGCTCAGCGCGAACTACGGTTCGGGCAGTGTCGCCGTCCACCCGATCGGCGCCTCCGGCGCGCTGGGTGAGCGCACCGCCCTGGTCACGCACAGCTCCCCGCCGCCCGGCCCCGGCCAACAGGGGCCGCACGCCCACCAGTTCCTCACGAGTCCGGACGGTGGGCACGTCCTCGCCGTGGACCTCGGCACCGACACGGTCTACACCTACCGCCTGGACCGGGTGAAGGGCACGCTCACGGAGGTGGCGCGGGCGCGCACCCGGCCCGGCGCGGGGCCGCGCCACCTGACCTTCCACCCGGGCGGCCGGCACGCCTACCTGGCCAACGAGGTGGACGACACCGTGGTGGTGTGCGGGTACGAGCCGGGAACCGGGCGCCTGACGATCGGCGAGCCGCAGTCGACGGGCTCCGGCGGCGGCACCAACTATCCGGCGCAGGTCCTGGTGACGGCGAACGGCCGGTACGCGTTCCTCGCCAACCGGGGCCACAACAGCCTCGCGCGCTACGCCGTCGAGGACGGAGGAGCCCGGCTGCGGCTGCTCGGCACGGTGCCGGTGGGCGGGGACTTCCCCCGCCAGATCGCGTTCTCGCCCGACGGCCGGCTGCTGTTCGCGGCGAACCAGCGCTCGGGCACGGTCACCGTCTTCCGCGTCGACGCCGACGACGGCGGACTGCGCCTGACCGGTGAGCCGTTCGCGTCACCCGTCGCCGTCTGCGCGCTGCCGCTGTAGCGCCCGGGGGCGGGCGGCGGCGCTCGCCTGGGCGAGCAGGGCGTGCACGCGCTCGGTGAGCTGGGGGACGTCGTCGGCGGGTGTGTGGAAGGGCAGTCGTACGTCGTCGTGGGTGCGGACGCGTTCGATGCGCAGGGTGAGCCCGTGCCGGTCGACGGCGAGCGGCGCCACCCGGGTCGCGGCGAGCAGGCTCTCGGGCCGCACCAGGCGGGTGAGCCGCTCGACGGCGTCCGGGTGGGCGTCGGCGAGGTGGGTGAGCAACCGGGCCTCGGCCGCGGCCAGGGGGTCGGGCCGGGCGGCGCGGAACTCGTCCGGGTCGACCACCACGGCCCCGGCGGACCGGCGCAGCACCACGCGGGTGGGCCGGAAGAGGAGGGTGCCCTCGAACGGGGCGAACCAGCCGGACAGGAAGAGCCGGGCGCGGATGCGGTCGCGCACCGGGACGGGTGCCACGTCGGCGAACTCCAGCAGGGCGGAGGGTTCTTGGCGCGGGGCGCACAGCACCGCGCCGAACAGGGCGCTGTCGTCGGGCACCGCCAGCCGTACCGCGCCGTCCTCGGTCACGGTGTGCGCGCCGACGTACTCCTCGCGGACGCCGTCCGCGGTCACCGCGCACGACCAGGCGGCGGCCGGCACCGAGCGTGCCCGTTCCGCCGCGCCGGGGGCGGCCGTCCAGTCCTGCGTGTCACCCATCCGGGGCCTCCTTTAGGTAAGCCTTGCCTAACCTATCGGAGATCGAGGCGCACGCCAACCACGCCGTCCCACCCGGGAGCGCCCGGCCGCACCCGGGTGCCCAGGACGGGCGGGACGGACGATGCGACGCTGGAGTGAGGGGCTCCCGGGTGAAGGACACTCACCGGGCGTCGCCAGGCGGCCGTATCGCGCGGTCCGGCCCGACGGGACCGGGGCCGCGTGACGAACCGGAAGGCAGGTGCGTCCCATGCGTACGTCGACCCGTATCGCCGGTGCCCTCACCGGCCTGGCCCTCACCCTCGGCGGTGCGGTCCTCGCCGCTCCCACGGCCCGGGCGGACATCCCCGCCTGCACGCGGATGGCCGAACTGGCCGGTGCCACCGCTTCCGACGCCGTCACGGCGGCCTGCGGCCGTGGCGTGGTCGGAGACACGCAGGGTTGTGTGACCGGACTGACCGGGGCCGGAGTGGCGGGCGGTGCCGCGACCGGTGCCTGCCGGCAGGCGGCCCACGAACCTCGTTAGAGGCCGGTGCGGGCGACCGGGTGACCCCGGCCCCGCCTCGCGGGCCTCGTGCGGAGCGCCCCGTGAACTCGCCGTCCGCCGGGGGCCCTCTCCTCGGCGGACGCCACCGCCCGCACCACGGGGTGCGCGTCAGCCGGCCGCCTTGGCGATGATGCGTTCCATCTCCTCCCGGCCGAAGGCCCGCAGGGTCGTGGAACGGACGTTGCCCACCCCACCGAGCTGGAGGAGTGCCGCGGTGGCGGTCTCCTCGTCAGCCGCCTCGACGATGGCCACGAGGTCGTACGGACCGACGGTCCAGTAGATGCTCAGGAGCTTCGCCCCGAGCTTCTGCACCGCAGAGCCGAAGCTCTCGGCGCGCTTCGCGGTGTCCTTGTAGTTCCGGACCCCCTGATCGGTCCAGCTCAGCAGGGCGACGTACGTCGGCATGTCCACCACCTTCACGCGAAGACTGATCCCGGGGTCAAGCCTGGGCACCCGGGCCGCAACGCGCGCGCGGTACGCGCCCGAACGAGCAGGACGGGCGTGGGCGGGCCTCGGACGGCGGCGACACCCCCGCACCCGGCGCGGATCGGGTCCTCCCGCCCGCCCCGCGGCACCTGGCCCGCGACCCCGACCCGCACGTGCGAACTCGTCGGTACGTTCGCCTCCACCGACGCCCGCGCCGTCGCCGCCTTGTGGGCGGCCCACGGCCTGGACGCGAGCCCGGCGGTCCGCAAGAAGGCGGGCTGGTACGTGCCCGGCGGGACGGTCAACGAACGCACCGTCCTGCGCGTCCTCGGGTGACGGGACGGCCCCGCCGCCGGCGCCACCCCTTCAGGCGAGAACGCCCAGCAGAGCGCGGGCGCACAGGTCGCGCACCTCTTCGCGGCTCAACTCGCCTTCTCCACGCAGCCATTCGAGACAGACGGCGGTGGTGAAGGCGAGCCAGCCGCGTACCGCGAGGCGCACCTGCGGGGCGGCTTCGACGGCGGACCCGAACTCCGGATCGGCGGCGAGCGCGGCCAGGATCTGCTTCTCCTGGGCGGCCAGCGCCCGCTGGTAGACCCGGCGCACGGCCTGGTCGCCGGCCGCGTCGGCGCGGTGGAAGGCCCGGAAGCCGTGGGCGTGCGCCTGGACGTAGCCGAGGTAGGTGTCGAGACCGGCCGTGAGCTGCTCGCGCACCGGCACCCCGGGCTCGGCCGCCGTCATGCGCAGCATGCGCGCGCTCTCCCGCTCCACGACGGCGGCGAAGAAGTCCCGCTTGGTCGGGAAGTAGTGGTAGAGCAGCCCCCGCGAGACCCCGGCGATCTCGGCGACCTGCTCGATCCACACGTCGTCGTAGGGGCTCTCCGAGAACAGCTTCGCGCCGACCGACAGCAGTTGCTCACGGCGTTCGCCGGTGCTGAGTCTGCGCCGGGCGCGCTCCCCCTGGTTCGCGGGCATGGCGTCACTTTACTTGACGTCGGTTCAACAGGCGCACCACACTGGAACACGTTATTGAACTCACGTACAACACACGCGCGTCACTGCTCAACCATCCGCTGGATCAAGGGAGATCGCGTCATGGCGGCGACGACGGAGACCATGGAGACCGGGCTGCCCAGGGGTTTCCGCAGCGCCGAGCAGGGCTGGCCGGAGCTGCGCCGCATCCCCCGTCCGCCGCACCGGCTGCCGCTGCTCGGCGATGTGCTCGGCGCCGACCGGCACCGGCCGTTGCAGGACTCGATGCGCTACGCGCGCGAGCTGGGGCCGATCTTCCGGCGCCGGGCGTTCGGCAAGGAGTTCGTGTTCGTGTGGGGGGCGCGGCTGGTCGCCGACCTCGCCGACGAGTCCCGGTTCGCCAAGCACGTCGGCCTGGGCGTCGCCAATCTGCGGCCCGTGGCCGGCGACGGCCTGTTCACCGCCTACAACCACGAGCCCAACTGGCAGCTCGCGCACGACGTCCTGGCGCCCGGGTTCAGCCGGGAGGCCATGGAGGGCTACCACGGGATGATGCTGTCGGTCGCCGAACGGCTCACCGATCACTGGGACCGCCACCTGGCGGCCGGGCGCACGGTGAACGTGCCGGGTGACATGACCCGGCTGACCCTGGAGACGATCGCCCGGACCGGTTTCGGGCACGACTTCGGCTCCTTCGAGCGGGACCGGCCGCACCCCTTCGTCACGGCGATGGTCGGCACGCTGACCTACGCGCAACGGCTGAACAGCGTGCCGGGGCCGCTGGCCCCGCTGCTGCTGCGCGCCGCCGCCCGGCGCAACGCGGCCGACATGGCCCACCTCAACCGCACGGTGGACGGCCTGGTCGCCGCCCGGCGCCGGTCCGGCGGTGGCGGCGAGGGTGACCTGCTGGACCGCATGCTGGCGACGGCGCACCCGGAGACCGGGGAGAAGCTGTCACCGGAGAACGTCCGCAAGCAGGTGATCACGTTCCTGGTGGCGGGCCACGAGACCACCTCCGGCGCGCTCTCCTTCGCCCTCCACTACCTCGCCCTGCACCCCGCCGTCGCCGCCCGGGCCCGCGCCGAGGTCGACCAGGTCTGGGGCGACACCCCGCGGCCCGGCTACGACCAGGTCGCCAAGCTGCGCTACGTCCGCCGGGTACTGGACGAGTCGCTGCGACTGTGGCCGACCGCGCCGGCCTTCGCCCGCGAGGCCCGGCGGGACACCGTCCTCGCCGGGGACCATCCGATGCGCCGGGGCGCGTGGGCCCTGGTGCTGACGCCGATGCTGCACCGCGAACCGGAGGTGTGGGGCGAGGACGCCGAACGGTTCGACCCCGACCGCTTCACCCCGGCGGCCGTCCGCGCCCGGCCACCGCACACCTTCAAGCCGTTCGGCACCGGCGCACGGGCCTGCATCGGCCGCCAGTTCGCCCTCCACGAGGCGACCCTCGTCCTCGGCCTGCTGCTGCGCCGCTACGAGTTGTCGGCCGACCCGGGCTACCGGCTCAGCGTGGCCGAACGGCTGACCCTGATGCCCGAAGGGCTACGGCTGCGCCTGGAGCGGCGGCCGGCTCGCGAGGAGGCCGGCGACGCGTGGGCGCGACCGGACCGGGCAGCGGCCGCGGACGACCGGCGGCACCACCCGGCCGAACCGGCGGAGCCCCGGTCAGCGAGCCGCTGTCCAGTGCGCGGGGCGACCGACTGAAGCCGGCAGACGCGTTCCCGCGCTGCCCCGCGCGGCGTTGAGCTGCGGCTGGGTGAGGAAGAAGGCGCCGGTGAGGTCCGCGTCGGTCAGGTCGGCATCGCGCAGGTCGGCCCCGATCAGATCCGCGCCGCGCAGGTCGGCACCGGTGAGGTCGGCGGCGATGAGATAGGCGCCGCGCAGGCTCGCCCCGCGCAGATCGGCGCCCCTGAGGCGGGCGCCCATGAGGTCCGCGCCCCTGCGGTCCTTGCCCCGGCCCTTGCCCTTGCCCTTGCCGGAGCCGGCGCCGGCCCGGACCAGCTCGCTGGTGCGCAGCAGGAGCACGTTGACCTCCTGCCGGTGCGCGGCCACGTCCAGCGCGGCCAGCTCCCCGGGAGTCCGCCGGGTCAGCCCCTCGGTCTTCTCCAGCGCCCGGCGCAGGTCGGGGTGGACGGGCCGGGCGGCGGGCAGGGCCAGCGCCTCGGTCAGGTACCACAGCAGTTCGTGCAGTTGCCGTACGACCGGGAAGACGTCGAACATCCGGCGCGCGTGCTCCTCGGACCCCGTACGCCAGTCCTGCCCGCCGAAGGTGACCTGCGAGACCTTCTGGCCGGCGCCGAAGCAGTCGTAGACCGTGCAGCCGGTGAAGCCCTTGCGACGCAGGCCGGCGTGGATGCCGCAGCGGTGGTCGCCCTGGAGGTTCGGGCACGGCTTGCCCGCGGGCTTGTCCAGCGCGAAGTCGGCGGAGCGGGCGAAGGGAAGGGCGACACAGCACAGCCCGAAGCACCGGGCGCAGTCGGCGCGCAGGTCGGAGGGGTCGGCTATCTGATCCGGCATGGGGTCCAGCGTACTGACCTGGCGGCACACGTCCTCGCGCCTGTGCCACCAGGTGTGCCGTGACGTGTGGCGACGCCGCGGCGTTCCCCTCACAGCGGAGCGAAGCCGCTCATGGCCGGGGTCTTCCGGCATGAGCGGCTTCGCTCCGCGAGTCGAGTCGGCTCAGGTCACGGCCGGGGGCTGCCGGCGCAGCTGCTCGACCTGCCGGTTGCGGACACGGCGGTGGTGGCGGAGCCTTTTGGCCTTTTTGAACAGGACGAGGCCCCAGCCTCCGATCAGGGTTCCGAAGAACACACACGCAGCTGTCGCCGCAGGTTTCCCGGTGATGCCGCAATACGCAACCCCGCAGTAACATGCGACCGCGATAATCCACGTGGCGATCGCGCAACCGAACAGGATCCGCTCGTCCCGACGCTGTAACTGGTTCAGATCGTCGAGCCAGAAGTCGACCTGTCGGCTGGTGAACGTGTTACACACGGTGGCTCCCGGCTGCGAGGCCGTGGCACACTACGTACGCACCAGCGCACTGGTCTATGCCAGTGGCGTCCGCGTCACCGCGTGGCAAGGTGTTGGTGTTGATGGTCGACCACCTTTCGGTAGCGCTGTCAAATCCCATACGGCGGCTTCCTGTTGGCGCAGGGAGCCGTCGGCCTTTTGGGTCTCCAGGGCTCAGCGCCGCCTAGTGGATTCCTATGTACAGCAATGGATCGACTTACACCGCGCTCATCTCACCATGTGGGCCGGGGAAACAAAGCCGGGCAGACCGCCTGCGTCACCCCGCCCACCTGCGCTTTCCCTTGATCAAAAAGACTGTCGCAATATCGTTCCCGGCGTATTTGTGATACAGGCCACCAGTTTATATCGTTTCAATTACGCTGGGTATCCTTCTGGCTACGACCTGAACATCCGCTTACCGCCCTCATACCTCGTCACGCACCAGCGCCAGCAGCCGGTCCAGGACGCGGGGTGCGCCCGTGCGCAGGCCGTCGTGCTCGTACTCGTTGGTGACCCACGGGCGCAGGCCGCGGATCACGCCGGCCGTCTCCAGGGAGTGGCCGCTGTCGACGTACATGTCGTCGTGGTAGACGGCCGCGGCGGCCGGGACCTCGTTGGCGGCGAGCCGTGCGGGGTCGTAGAGGGGGCGCCAGTCGGTGCGGGCGGCGAGCAGGCCGGCCGTCTCGCGCAGGGGGCGCAGGGCCGGGTCGGAGTCGAACATCCAGGGGTGGACGGTCTCGCCGGTGAACAGGACCGGACCGTCGCCGGTGAGTGTCTTGGCCGCGTCGAACTGCGGGAACTCGGCGCGGACGCGCTCGGCCGACCAGGCGGTGGGGCGCGCGTCCTGGCCGTAGATCGTCTCGTGGACGAGGGCGTAGAGGGGGTGGGAGGCGTACGACAGCAGGGACTGGGCCTGTTCCTGGAAGGCGTCGGACAGCTCCAGGCCGGCCGGGGTCACCGCGAAGGCGTCCTCCAGGAGGTGGTGCAGCCGGTGGCTGCCGTCGCTCGTGCCGAGCATCTGGCCCAGGGACTGGAAGGCCTCGACGGTGAGGCGGTAGCCGTTCGGCAGGACCACGTCGTGGGTGAGGAGGTGGTCGGCGATCCGGCGGGCCCGCTCCACGTCCTGCGGGTAGCGGGCGTAGTGCGCGGCGACCTTGCGCTCGATGCGGGGGTAGGCGGCCCGGTAGACGTCGTCGGCGTGGGCGTGCAGGGAGGGCAGGCCGCCGGTGATGATCGCGGTGGCGATGCCCTCGGGGGCGAGGGAGAGGTACGACACCGTGCAGAAGCCGCCGAAGCTCTGGCCGAGCACGGTCCACGGGGCACCGCCGGTGAGCTGGGGGCGGATGGCCTCGCAGTCGCGGACGATGGAGTCGGCGCGGAAGTGGGTGAGGTAGTCGGCCTGGGCGGCGGGGCCGCCGCGCAGCGGGAGCGTCTGCCGGGTGGCGGGCGTGGAGCGTCCGGTGCCGCGCTGGTCGAGGAGCAGGACGCGGTACTCGTCCAAGGCCCGGTCGAGCCAGGCCTGACGTCCGACGAAACGATTCGCCCCGAAGCCGGGGCCGCCTTGCAGGTACACCAGCCAGGGCAGGTCCCGCCCGGCCTTGTCGCTCGCCACCGCCTCGCGGGCGTACAGCTCGATGGTCTCGCCGCCCGGATCGGCGTGGTCGAGGGGCACGGTGAAGTGGCGGTCGGTGAGCACGACGCCGGGCTGGCGGTAACTGAGGCTCAACGGGTCTCCTGGGACGGACGGGCTGGACGTCTCCCAGTTGAGCACATGAGCCGGTGTGGGCCGAGCCCCGGGATCATGGATTGTTACTGAACTTCCGGTCAGCACCTCTGGTCGGCGCCTCCGGTCGACGTCCGCGATCGACGCCTCCCGTCGGCGCCTCTGATCGACGTCCGCGATCGGCGCCTCCCGTCGGCGCTTCCGGTCGGCGCGCGCCCCGGCGCGGCGGGTGCACCGGCGCGGCAAGTGCACCGCGGGGCTCAGCGTGCGGCGAGGCTGGAGCGGCGCACCACCAGCTCCGGCTGGAGCACCACCCGCCGGTGCTCGTGCGCCCGTCTGCCCTTGCCCTCGCCTTCGCCCTGCTCGGTCTCCTCCAGCAGCAGTCCGGCGGCGAGGGCGCCCATCGTGACGGCGGGCTGCCGCACCGAGGTGAGGGGTACGGCGGCCGCGGCGGCGAACTCGATGTCGTCGTAGCCGACGATCGCCAGGTCGTCCGGGACGGTCACGCCCGCCGCGTACATGGCCTGGAGCACGCCGAGGGCGAGCAGGTCGTTGGCGCAGAACACGGCGGTGGGCCGGTCGGCGAGGCCCAGCAGCCGGGCGCCCGCGTCCCGGCCGGCGGCCACGTCGAGCCGTTCGGTGGGCAGTTCGCGCAGCGCCTCGGGGCCGAGCCCGGCCTCGGCGAGGGCGTTCAGCGCGCCGGTGCGCCGGTCGCGGACCTGGTTGAGCCCGGGCGGCCCGCTGACGTAGGCGATCGAGCGGTGCCCGGCGTCCACCAGGTGCCGGACGGCCAGCGCGCCGCCCGCGATGTCGTCCACCGAGACCGAGCACTCGGTGGTGCCCTCGGCGACCCGGTCGACCAGCACGAACGGGATGCCGTGCCGGCGGAAGGCGGCGATGTTGCGGCCGGTGGCGTCGGCCGGGGTGAGCAGGACGCCCCGCACCCGCTGTTCGGCGAAGAGCGACAGGTACTCGGCCTCCTCGGCGGCGTCCTGCGCGCTGTTGCAGACCATCACGCCGAGCCCGGCGTCCCGGGCCGCGCGCTCGGCCCCGCGCGCCACGTCCACGAAGAACGGGTTGCCCATGTCGAGCACGAGCAGCCCCATGATCCGGCTGCGGCCCGCCCGCAGCTGGCGCGCCGACTCGCTGCGGACGTAGCCGAGCCGGTCGATCGCGGACAGCACGCGCGCACGGGTCTCGCCGGCGACGGTGTCCGGGCGGTTGATGACGTTCGACACCGTGCCCACCGACACTCCGGCGGCGCGGGCGACGTCCTTGATACCCACCGACTGGGCCATCGGGCTTGGACCTCCAGGGAACGGGGATGCGGCGGGACGACCTTCACATTACCGTCACGCCGTCAGGGCGAAGCCGGTCACCGGCGACGCCGAGGGCGTCAGGCCGGCGGACTTCCCCCGGTACGGGAACGACGAACGGTGTCCGGGCCCGCGGGCCGCGGCGATCCGGCCGGAACGGGAGGACGGCGCAGGCGTTGCCGTACCGGTCGGGGAGGGGCTCGGTGCGCTGACCGGAGCGGAGCGGGACGGGGGTCCCGGTCTTCCGCCGGCCGCCTGGAGGCAGTCTCGCACAGGTGGCAGGCGCGTCCGTGCGCGGTGCCGTCGGCGCCGCCGTCCGTGCCGCGCTGCCCGGGACGGCCCGGAACATGGGCGACGGCGGCGTGCGGGCGGCCCGCCGGGCCGGTGCACCGGACGGTGCCGGGGACGTGCTCGGCGGTGCGGGTGCCGGTCCCCTCCCCCGGCTCGGCCCACCGCGAACCGCCGTGCCCGGCACGGGTGTTGTGGCCGTTGGAGGGGACGCCGGCGCGGGTGTTGCGGCCGTTGGAGGGGACGCCGGCGCGGCAGCCGGACCGGTGCCGGCCCCCGGGCGTGGTGACGAACCGCGGGCAGGTGAGGCGCGGTGCGGTCGCCGGCCCGTCCAGGGTCGTCCCCGCGGCCCCGGAGGCGGACCAGGTCCAGGCCGTGGACGCCGGGTGGTCCGGCGGCCCGGCGGCGGACTCGGCGCGGGAGGAGCCGTCGTCCGCCCGGCGGGCCACGAGCGCCCCGTGTCCCGCGGTGGACGCGGCGGTGCGCCGGTGGCCCTGGCAGGTCGACGGGCCGTTCCTCCGGCAGGAGTCGGTGCCGGCCGGGCCGCGGTGGCGGACGGCACGGACGGCGTGGGCGTCCCGTGGGGCGGCGCCCTGCCTGCTGGTGGACGGTCTCATCCGCTCGGCTCCCGCGTCACGCGAGGTGGAACACTTCGGTGAGCGGTCGCATGGCCTCGTCGGGCCGGGCACCGTCCAGCGACTCGAAGAACGGTGCCATGTCCCTCTGCCAGCGCGCGTTGACGTCGGTGGCGGCCATGCCGGCCTGGGCGGCGGCGAAGTCGTCGGTCTCCAGATAGCCGACGAGCAGGCCGTCGTCGCGCAGGAACAGCGAGTAGTTGTGCCAGCCGGTCGCCTTCAGGGCGTCGAGCATCTCCGGCCAGACGGCCGCGTGCCGCTCACGGTACTCGTCGAGCCGGTCCGCCCTGACCTTCAGCAGGAAGCACACACGCCGCATCAACTGGCCCCCGTCGTCTCAGAAGTCGAACTGGTCGATGTTCTTGGTGTCGAACACGGTCGGCTTGCCCAGGTTGATCACGCCGTCCTTGCCGATGGTGTACGTCGTGGTGCCGGCCTTGAAGGTCTCGCCCTCCTTGCCGGTGATCTGCCCCGAGGCCAGCGCGACCGCGGTCCGGGCGGCCAGGTCGCCGAGCTTGGCCGGGTCCCACAGCTCGAAGGCGTCGACGGTGCCGTTCTTCACGTACTTGCGCATGTCGTTGGGGGTGCCGAGCCCGGTCAGCTTGACCTTGCCCTTGTACTTGGAGCCCGACAGGTACTGGGCCGCCGCCTTGATGCCGACGGTGGTCGGGGAGATGATCCCCTTGAGGTTCGGGTGCTCCTGGAGCAGGCCCTGGGTCTGCTGGAAGGACTGCTGGGCGTCGTCGTTGCCGTAGGCGATCTTGACGAGCCTGACGTCCTTGTACCTGGGGTCCTTCAGCTCGTCCTTCATGTAGCCGATCCAGGTGTTCTGGTTGGTCGCGGTCTGCGCGGCCGACAGGATCGCGATCTCGCCCTTGTACCCGATCTGCTCGGCGAGCAACTGCACCTCGGTACGGCCCAGGTCCTCGGCGCCGGCCTGCGAGACGAAGGCGTTGCGGCAGCCGGGGCTGGTGTCGGAGTCGTAGGTGACGACCTTGATGCCGTTGCTCATCGCCTGCTTCAGCGCGGTGCACAGCGCGCCCGGGTCCTGCGCGGACACCGCCATGGCGTTCACCCGCTGCTGGGTGAGCGTGTTGACGTAACTCACCTGCCCCGCGGTGTCGGTGGCGCTGCTGGGCCCCACCTCCTTGTACGTGGACCCGAGCTCGGTGACCGCCTTCTCGCCGCCCTTGTCGGCGGTGGTGAAGTAGGGGTTGTTGACCTGCTTGGGCAGGAAGCCGACGGTCAGCCCCTTCTTGGTGGCGGCGTTCGGGTCGGCCTTGCCGGCCGAGGCGGCGGAGGCGTTGTCGTCCTTGACGTCCTTCTTGGTGGTGCCGCCGCACGCGGTGAGCGCGAGGGCGAGGGAGGTACCGGCGGCGAGGGCGGCGCAGGTGCGGCGGAGGTTCGGCTTGAGCATCGGATGGGCCCCTTGTCGTCAGGTGTGGGTGGTGCGCCCTTCCAGGGGCGCGGGGTGGTACGGCGGTGCGGCTCCGCCGTGTGGGCGCGGCCGGCCGCGGACGGCCCGCGGCCGGCGGACCGGCTATCCGGTGGAACCGGCCGCCCGGGCGAGGGAGATCTGCCGCGCGACCCGGGGGCCCAGCACGGACACCACGAGCAGCACGCCGGTGACGACGATCTGCGACTGGGCCGAGACGTTCAGCAGGCTCATCACGTTCTGCAGCGCACCGAGCAAGAAGACACCGGCGACGGCACCGCCGATCGTGCCCCTGCCCCCGTCGAAGTCGATCCCGCCCAGCAGCACGGCGGCGACGACGGACAGTTCGAGCCCGGTGGCGTTGTCGTACCGGGCACTGGCGTAGTGCAGCGCCCAGAAGACGCCGGTCAGCGCCGACATGGCCCCCGTGGCGACGAACAGCAGGAGTTTGGTCCGCTTCACCCGGATCCCGGCGAACCGCGCCGCCTCCTCGCCCGCTCCGATCGCGAACAGCGAGCGGCCGAACGGCGTGGCGTGCAGCAGCACCACGGCGACGGCGAGCAGCACCAGGAAGGGCAGGAAGGCCTGCGGCAGGAAGGAGTCACCGATGCGGCCGGCGGCGAAGTCCAGGTACCGCGAGGGGAAGTCCGTCACCGCGTCGGAGCCGAGCACGATCTGCGCGACACCCCGGTAGGCGGCCAGCGTGCCGATGGTGACCGCCAGCGACGGCAGCCCGAGCCGGGTCACCAGCAGGCCGTTGACCAGTCCGCACGCCACCCCGAGCAGCAGGCACAGCGGGATGATCGTCTCGATGGCCATGCCCTCGTTCCACAGCTTGCCCATCACCGCGCCGGACAGCCCGGCCGTGGACGCGACGGACAGGTCGATCTCGCCGGCGACGACCAGCAGGGTCATCGGCAGGGCGATCAGCGCGATCGGGAGCGTGTTGCCGATGAGGAACGACAGGTTGAGGGCGTTGCCGAAGCCGTCGACGAAGCCGAACGACAGCAGCAACAGGACGATGAGCAGCGCGCCGACGACCGTGTCCCAGCGGACCGCGCGGGTGAGCGACTCAGGCACCGGCCTTCTCCTTCGCCATGGCGGACCTCCTGGGGGCCGATGTCTTCTTCAGGGCGGCGGCCACGCGCAGCGCCACGATCCGGTCGACGGCTATGGCGAGCAGCAGCAGGACGCCGTTGATGGCGAGCACCCACACGGAGCTGACGCCGAGCGCGGGGAGCACACTGTTGATCGAGGTGAGCAGCAGGGCGCCGAGGGCGGCGCCGTAGACGCTGCCGGAGCCGCCGGTGAAGGCGATGCCGCCGACCACCACGGCGCTGACGACGGTGAGTTCGTAGCCGTTGCCGGTGCCGGAGTCGACGTTGCCGAACCGGGCCAGGTACATGGCGCCGGCGAGTCCGGCGAGCGCTCCGCAGAAGGTGTACGCGGCCAGGATGCGTTTGCGGACCGGGATGCCGGCCAGCCGGGCGGCCTCCGGGTTGGAGCCGAGGGCGTACAGTTCCCGCCCGCTGCCGTAGTGCTTGAGGTAGTAGCCCGTCGCCACGAGCACCACCAGCGCGATCACGGCGAGCCACGGAATCGCGGAGACGCCGCCGGAGCCGAAGTCGACGAAGCCGCCGGGCAGGTCGGCCGCGGTGATCTGGCGGGAGCCGACCCAGATGGAGTCGACGCCCCGGATGACGTACAGGGTGCCGAGGGTGACGACGAGGGCGGGGACCTGGCCGAGGCTGACGAGCAGGCCGTTGAGCAGCCCCAGGCCGACGCCCAGCAGGACGGCGAGGAGGATCGCGACGACCGCGTTGCCGCCGCCCTGGAGGTAGGTTCCGGCGGCGAAGGCGCTGATGCCGAGCGTGGAGCCGACGGACAGGTCGACGTTGCGGCTGAGGACGACCAGTGACTGGCCGGTGGCGACCAGCACCAGGATCGTCGCGTTCAGGAGCAGGTCCTTGATGCCCTGCTCGGACAGGAACTCGCTGTTGCCGGCCTGGGTGACGGCGATCATCACCAGGAAGACGGCCAGGATGGCGAGTTCGCGCATCTTGAAGACCCGGTCGACCAGCCGGGTGCCGCCGGAGCGGGGCACCCCGGCGACGGGGGTCTCGTCGGTGGTGACCGTCATGCGGTGGCCCTCCCGGTGGCTGCGGCCATCACGGTCTCCTCGGTGGCGTCGGCGCGGGGTATCTCGGCGGTGATCCGGCCCTCGTGCATCACGAGGACGCGGTCGGCCATGCCGAGGATCTCGGGCAGGTCGGAGGAGATCATCAGGACGGCGACGCCGTCGGCGGCCAGTTCGCCGAGCAGCCGGTGCACCTCCGCCTTGGTGCCGACGTCGATGCCCCGGGTCGGCTCGTCCACGATGAGCACCCGGGGGCCGGTGGCGAGCCACTTGGCGAGGACGACCTTCTGCTGGTTGCCGCCGGACAGGGTGGACACGGCGTCCGCGATCCGGGCGTACTTCACCTGGAGCCTCACGGCCCAGTCCAGGGACCGGCTGCGTTCGGCGGTCCGGTTCACCAGCCCGGCCCGGGAGGTCGTACGGAGCCCGGTCAGGCCGATGTTCCGCTCGATGGACATGTCCATCACCAGTCCCTGGGCCCGCCGGTCCTCCGGCACGAGGGCGAGTCCGGCCGCCATCGCGGCGGACGGGGCGCCGTTCGCGAGCCGGCGCCCGCCGACCTCGACCTCGCCCGCGTCCCGGCGGTCGACGCCGAACACGGCCCGGGCGACCTCGGTGCGGCCGGCCCCGACCAGCCCGGCGAGGCCGACGATCTCACCGCGCCGGACCTCGAAGGAGACGTCGGTGAAGACACCCTCGCGGGTCAGCCGCCGCACGCTGAGCGCGACCTCGCCCGCGCGGACCTCCTGTTTCGGGTACAGCTCGGCCAGGTCGCGGCCGACCATGCGGCGCACCAGGTCGTCCTCGCTCATGCCGGCGAGCGGCTCACCGGCGATCCAGGCGCCGTCCCGCAGCGTGGTGACCTGCTGGCAGATCTCGAAGATCTCCTCCAGCCGGTGCGAGATGAACAGCACGGCCGCGCCCTGTTCGCGCAGGGTGCGGACCACGCCGAAGAGACGGGCCACCTCGCTGCCGGTGAGCGCGGCGGTGGGCTCGTCCATGATCAGGACCCGGGCGTCGAAGGAGAGCGCCTTGGCGATCTCCACGATCTGCTGGTCGGCGATGGACAGGCCGCGGGCCGGCCGGCCGGGGTCGAGGTCGACGCCGAGCCGCCGCATCAGGGCCGCCGTGGCGGCGTGGGTGGCCTTGTGGTCGATGCGGCCGAGGGCGCGCCTGGGACGGCGGCCCATGAAGATGTTCTCGGCGATCGACAGGTCGGGGAAGAGGGTGGGTTCCTGGTAGATCACGGCGATGCCGGCGTCACGGGCGTCGCCGGGGCCGTGGAAGACGACGGGCTCGCCGTCGAGCAGCACCTGACCGGCGTCCGGCCGGTGCACTCCGGCGAGGGTCTTGATCAGCGTCGACTTGCCCGCGCCGTTCTCACCGGCGAGGGCGTGCACCTCGCCGGGCAGCAGCTCCAGGGAGACGTCCCTCAGGGCGCGTACGGCGCCGAAGGACTTCGAGACGCCCTTCAGTGCCAGCACCGGGGCCGGTCCCGTGTCAGGCGGGTGGGTCATGGGGGCTCCTCGACGACACCGGCGGAGGGGCCGCGAGGCCGCCACGGTGTCGTGAAAGGTTTCAAGTGGATTGCGGGGACCGTAGGCACCACAGTCATGTCACGTCAATGGGTCCGTGTCGAAAAACTTGCGATATCCAAACGTCACAGCCGGATCACGAACGGCGGGGCGCGCCGGAGTCCTTGACACCCCTGCGGGCGGCACCTAGCTTGCCGTTCTGAATCGTTTCATAACCGGCGTCCACATGCTCGGTCGTTCCGTCCGACATCCGCTCAGTCGCCCCCCGACACCACAGGAGCCCCGAAGTGACCGACCTCGCCGCGGTGAAGGCCGCGCTCAAGACCCAGGCCGTCGAGACGCCGTCGTGGGCGTACGGGAACTCGGGCACCCGGTTCAAGGTGTTCGCCCAGGCCGGTGTGCCGCGCTCGCCCTGGGAGAAGCTTCAGGACGCCGCCCAGGTGCACGCCTTCACCGGGGTCGCGCCGACGGTCGCCCTGCACATCCCGTGGGACACCGTGGAGGACTACGCGGCGCTCGCGAAGTTCGCCGAGGAGCGAGGGGTGCGGCTGGGCGCGGTCAACTCCAACACCTTCCAGGACGACGACTACAAGCTGGGCAGCATCTGCCACCCGGACGCGGCGGTGCGGCGCAAGGCCGTCGGCCACCTGCTGCGGTGCGTCGACATCATGGACGCCACCGGGTCACGGGACCTGAAGCTGTGGTTCGCCGACGGGACGAACTACCCCGGGCAGGACGACGTACGGGCCCGCCAGGACCGGCTCGCCGAGGGGCTGGCCGAGGTGTACGCGCGGCTGGGCGAGGGGCAGCGGATGCTGCTGGAGTACAAGCTCTTCGAGCCGGCCTTCTACACGACCGACGTGCCGGACTGGGGCACCGCCTACGCGCACTGCCTGAAGCTCGGCGACAAGGCCCGGGTGGTCGTCGACACCGGGCACCACGCGCCCGGGACCAACATCGAGTTCATCGTGGCGCTGCTGCTGCGGGAGGGGAAGCTCGGCGGGTTCGACTTCAACTCGCGCTTCTACGCCGACGACGACCTGATGGTGGGTGCGGCCGACCCCTTCCAGCTGTTCCGGATCATGTACGAGGTGATCCGCGGCGGGGGGTTCACCTCCGACGTCGCCTTCATGCTCGACCAGTGCCACAACATCGAGGCGAAGATCCCGGCGATCATCCGGTCGGTCATGAACGTGCAGGAGGCCACGGCGAAGGCGCTGCTGGTCGACCGAGCGGCGCTGGCCGAGGCGCAGGCTTCCGGGGACGTGCTGGGGGCCAACGCCGTGCTGATGGACGCGTACAACACGGATGTGCGGGCCCTGCTCGGCGAGGTCCGCCAGGAACTGGGGCTGGATCCCGATCCGATGGGCGCGTACGCCCGGTCCGGGTGGGCCGAGCGGATCGTCGCCGAGCGGGTGGGCGGGGAGCAGGCCGGCTGGGGGGCGTGAGGCGTCCGCAACTCGAGCGCCGTCGCGGGGTGCGGGCCCGTCGTGGTTTCCCGCGCCCACGCGGCGGAGCCGCATATCGACACGGCCCCGCGGCCCCTGTCGACACTCCCCCCTCCTGGAAAGGAACCCATGCTCATGACCACCCATCCCGAAGTCGACGCTCTCCTCGACCGCTCCCACCGGCTCGGCTCCGATCCCCGCAACACGAACTACGCCGGCGGGAACGCGTCGGCGAAGGGCACCGCCACCGATCCCGTCACCGGTGGTGACGTGGAGCTGATGTGGGTGAAGGGCTCCGGGGGCGACCTCGGCACGCTGACCGAACCGGGGCTGGCCGTGCTGCGGCTGGACCGGCTGCGGGCCCTCGTGGACGTGTACCCCGGTGTCGAGCGCGAGGACGAGATGGTCGGCGCGTTCGACTACTGCCTGCACGGCAAGGGCGGGGCCGCGCCCTCCATCGACACCGCCATGCACGGTCTGGTGGACGCCCCGCACGTGGACCACCTGCACCCCGACTCGGGGATCGCGCTCGCGTGCGCCGCCGACGGGGAGAAGCTGACCGCCGAGTGCTTCGGGGACAGCGTGGTGTGGGTGCCGTGGCGGCGGCCCGGGTTCCAGCTCGGGCTCGACATCGCCGCCGTCAAGGAAGCCAACCCGCGGGCCGTCGGGTGCGTGCTCGGCGGGCACGGGATCACCGCGTGGGGATCGACGTCCGAGGAGTGCGAGCGCAACTCGCTGCACATCATCCGGACCGCCGAGGCGTTCCTCGCCGAGAAGGGGAAGGCGGAGCCCTTCGGGCCGGTCGTCGCGGGGTACGAGGCCCTGCCCGAGGCCGAGCGGAGGGCGCGGGCCGCCGCGCTCGCGCCGTACGTCCGGGCTCTGGCCTCACAGGACCGCCCGCAGGTCGGGCACCTCACCGACTCCGAGGCCGTGCTCGACTTCCTGGCGCGCGCCGAGCACCCCCGGCTGGCCGCCCTCGGCACCTCCTGCCCCGACCACTTCCTGCGCACCAAGGTCCGGCCGCTGGTGCTGGACCTGCCGCCGGCCGCGCCGCTGGAGGAAGCCGTCGCCCGGCTGCGGGAGCTGCACGCGGCCTACCGCGAGGAGTACGCCGCCTACTACCGGCGGCACGCCCTGCCCGGCTCCCCCGCCATGCGCGGCGCCGACCCCGCCGTGGTGCTGGTTCCGGGTGTCGGGATGTTCAGCTTCGGCAAGGACAAGCAGACCGCCCGGGTGGCGGGCGAGTTCTACGTCAACGCCATCAACGTCATGCGTGGGGCCGAGGCCGTGTCGGCGTACGCGCCGATCGAGGAAGCCGAGAAGTTCCGCATCGAGTACTGGGCGCTGGAGGAGGCCAAGCTCCGGCGGATGCCGGAGCCCAGGCCGCTCGCCACGCGGGTCGCGCTCGTGACGGGGGCCGGCAGCGGGATCGGGCGGGCCATCGCGCACCGGCTCGCGGCGGAGGGCGCGTGTGTCGTCGTCGCCGACCTGAACGGCGACGGCGCGGCGCGGGTGGCCGAGGAGCTGGGCGGGCCGGACAAGGCCGTGGCCGTCACCGTGGACGTGACCGACGAGGAGCAGATCGCCGCCGCGTTCAAGGCGGCCTCCCTCGCCTTCGGCGGGGTGGACCTCGTCGTCAACAACGCCGGGATCTCCATCTCCAGGCCGCTGCTGGAGACGTCGGTCAAGGACTGGGACCTCCAGCACGACATCATGGCCCGCGGGTCGTTCCTGGTGTCGCGGGAAGCGGCGCGGGTGATGACCGCGCAGGGGCTGGGTGGTGACATCGTCTACATCGCTTCCAAGAACGCCGTGTTCGCCGGGCCGAACAACATCGCCTACTCCGCCGCCAAGGCCGACCAGGCCCACCAGGTGCGGCTGCTGGCCGCCGAGCTGGGCGAGCACGGGATCAGGGTGAACGGGGTCAACCCGGACGGTGTGGTGCGCGGGTCCGGGATCTTCGCCGGGGGCTGGGGGGCGCAGCGGGCCGCGGTGTACGGGGTGCCGGAGGAGAAGCTGGGCGAGTTCTACGCGCAGCGGACCATCCTGAAGCGGGAGGTGCTGCCCGAGCACGTCGCGAACGCGGTGTTCGCGCTCACGGGCGGGGACCTCACCCACACCACCGGGCTGCACATCCCGGTCGACGCGGGTGTGGCGGCCGCGTTCCTGCGGTGAGCGCGGGCGTGAAGTCGTACGCCGCGGTCGATCTCGGCGCCTCCAGCGGGCGCGTGATGGTGGGACGGGTAAGCGCGGACTCGGTGGAGCTGAGCGAGGCGCACCGGTTCCCGAACCGTCCGGTGCGCCTGCCGGAGGGGCTGCGCTGGGACATCCTGGCGCTCTACGGCGGTGTCCTCGACGGGCTGCGGGCGGCCGGTGCCGACTGCGGTGGACGGCTCGCCTCCGTCGGCGTCGACAGCTGGGCCGTCGACTACGGCCTGCTGGACGCCGACGGGGCGCTGCTCGGCAATCCGGTGCACTACCGCGACGCCCGCACCGAGGGGGTCGCGGAGAAGGTGTGGGCGACCGTGCCGGCGGCGGAGCTGTACGCGGCGACGGGCGTCCAGTACGCGCCGTTCAACACCCTCTACCAGCTCGCGGCCGCCCGGGACTCGGACCAGTTCGCCCACGCCGGGCGGCTGTTGCTGATCCCGGACCTGCTGACGTACTGGCTCACCGGTGAACAGGGCACCGAGCTGACCAACGCCTCCACCACCCAGCTCGTCGATCCCCGGACCCGGGACTGGTCGTACGAGGTCGCCGGGCGGCTGGGGATCGACCTCGGCCTGTTCGCGCCGCTGCGGCGGCCGGGTGATCCGGCCGGGACACTGCGGCCACAGGTGCTGGCGGAGACGGGCCTGACCGGTCCGGTGCCGGTGACGGCCGTCGCCTCGCACGACACCGCGTCGGCGGTGGCCGCCGTCCCGGCGGACGGGGAGCGCTTCGCCTACATCTGCACCGGCACCTGGTCCCTGGCCGGCCTGGAGCTGTCCGCTCCGGTGCTCACCGAGGAGAGCCGGGCCGCGAACTTCACCAATGAGCTGGGCCTCGACGGCACCGTCCGCTATCTGCGCAACATCATGGGCCTGTGGCTGCTCCAGGAGTGCGTACGGGCCTGGGGCGAGCCGGATCTGGGGGCACTGCTGCGGGAGGCGGCCACCGTGCCGCCGCTGCGCTCGGTGGTGGACGCCGGGGACGAGGAGTTCCTGGCGCCGGGGCGGATGCCGGAGCGGATCGCCGGGGCGTGCCGCGCGTCGGGGCAGCCGGTGCCGCGGACTCCGGCCGAGATCACCCGCTGCATCCTCGACTCGCTGGCCCTCGCCCACCGGCGGGCCGTGCTGGACGCGCAGCGGCTGGCCGATCATCCGGTGGACGTGGTGTACCTGGTCGGCGGCGGCACCCGCAACGCGCTGCTGTGCCAGCTGACGGCCGACGCCTGCGGGCTGCCGGTGGTGGCCGGTGCCACCGAGGCGGCGGCCCTCGGCAACGTCCTGGTGCAGGCCCGCGCGGACGGGCTCGCCGGCGATCTCGCCGCCCTGCGCCGGCTGCTCGTACGGTCCCAGCCGCTCACCCGGTACACGCCCCGCGGCGGCACCGGCCCGTGGCGCGCGGCCCAGGCCCGGCTCGCCACGCGGTGAGCCGCGGTCTCCCCTCGGCGCCGCCCGCCGATTACCCTGCACTCGTCCGATGACCGACACCGAGGAGCCGCGATGCGTGTCGCCCTGTTCCTGACCTGTGTCAACGACACGCTGTATCCGGACACCGGCCGGGCCGTGGTGAAGCTGCTGACCAGACTGGGTGTCGATGTCGACTTCCCGATGGCGCAGACCTGCTGCGGGCAGGCCCACTACAACACCGGCTACCGGCACGAGGCCGAGCCCATGGCCCGTCATTTCTCCGATGTCTTCGGGGAGTACGAGGCGATCGTGACCCCGTCCGGGTCCTGCGGGGCGATGGTGCGGGAGCTGTATCCCCGCATGGGCGAGCGGGCCCGGGCCGAGGGCCGCGGGGACGCGCTGGCACGGACGCTGGCGCCGGTGGTGCCGAAGACGTACGAGCTGACGGAGTTCCTGGTCGACGTGCTCGGGGTGACGGACGTCGGCGCGTACTACCCGCACACGGTGACCTACCACCCGACCTGCCACGGTCTGCGCGGGCTGGGTCTCGGCGACCGGCCGCGCCGGCTGCTCCAGGCCGTCAGGGGACTGGAACTGGCCGAGCTGCCCGGCGCGGACGAGTGCTGCGGGTTCGGCGGCATGTTCGCGGTGAAGAACGCGGACGTGTCGGCGGCGATGGGCGCCGACAAGGTGCGCAACGCCGAGTCGACGGGCGCGGAGGTGCTGTGCGCGGCCGACAACTCCTGCCTCATGCACCTCGGCGGCATGATGAGCCGGCTGCGGACGGGCATGCGGCCGGTGCACATCGCGGAGATCCTGGCGAGCACGGAGGAGGAACCGGCACGGTGACCGGAACATATCTCGGCATGCCGGCCTTCCCGAAGGCCGCGCACGACGCCGTCCACGATCCCGTCCTGCGGGGCAACCTGCGGCACGCCACCCACACCATCCGGGCCAAACGGGCCAGGGCGGTGGGCGAGTTGTCCGACTGGGCGGCGCTGCGGGAGGCGGGCCGGCGGATCAAGGACCACACCCTGCGCCACCTCGACCGCTACCTCGTCCAGTTGGAGGAGTCGGTCACCGCGGCCGGCGGTACGGTCCACTGGGCCGCGGACGCCGAGGAGGCCAACCGGATCGTCGCCCGGCTGGTCAGGGAGTCCGGCGAGTCGGAGGTCGTGAAGGTCAAGTCGATGGCCACGCAGGAGACCGGCCTCAACGAAGCCCTGGAGGCCGAGGGCATCCGCGCCTACGAGACCGATCTCGCCGAGCTGATCGTGCAGTTGGGCAAGGACCGCCCCTCGCACATCCTGGTCCCGGCCATCCACCGCAACCGGGGTGAGATCCGGGACATCTTCCGCACCGAGATGGGCGAGTGGGGCCGCCCGGCCCCGGAGGGGCTGACGGACACCCCCGCCGAACTCGCCGAGGCGGCCCGGCTGCACCTGCGGGAGAAGTTCCTGCGCGCCAAGGTCGGCGTCTCCGGCGCCAACTTCATGGTGGCCGAGACCGGCACACTGGTCGTCGTGGAGTCCGAGGGCAACGGCCGGATGTGCCTGACCCTGCCGGAGACGCTGATCTCGGTCGTCGGCATCGAGAAGGTGGTGCCCACCTGGCGCGACCTGGAGGTCTTCCTGCAGACCCTCCCCCGCTCCTCCACCGCCGAGCGCATGAACCCGTACACCAGCATGTGGACGGGCACGACGGACGGCGACGGGCCGCGCGCCTTCCACCTGGTCCTCCTCGACAACGGCCGCACCGACACCCTCGCCGACCGGGTCGGCCGCCAGGCGCTGCGCTGCATCCGCTGCTCGGCCTGCCTGAACGTGTGCCCGGTGTACGAGCGGGCGGGCGGGCACGCGTACGGCTCGGTCTACCCGGGCCCCATCGGCGCCATCCTCAGTCCCCAGCTCAGGGGCACGGCGAGCGAGATCGACGCCTCCCTGCCGTACGCGTCGAGCCTGTGCGGTGCCTGCTACGAGGTGTGCCCGGTCGCCATCGACATCCCCGAGGTGCTGGTGCACCTGCGGGAGCGGGTGGTCGAGGGCGGTCCGGCGGTGCGGCAGGGCAACACGGTGGTGCTCCAGCCGGCGAAGGGGCACGCGGCCGAACGGGCGGCGATGCGGGCGGCACGCTGGGCGTTCACGCACCCCGGCGCCCTGCGCACGGGCCAGCGGCTGGCCTCCCGCACCCGCCGGCTGCACCCTTGTGCCCTGCCCGGCCCCGGCCGTGCGTGGAGCGGTACCCGGGACCTGCCGGCCGTGCCGCCGGAACCGTTCCGGGACTGGTGGCAGCGCACGCGCGGCGGGAAGGACGGTGCGAAGTGAGCAGCAGGGAGCGGATCCTCGGCCGGGTGCGGCGCGCGCTCGCGGACGTGCCCGCGGACGAGGTGCCGTACGAGGAGGCCGTGTCCCGGGACTACCTGCGCGAGCACGGGCGGCGGACCACCGGGGAGACGGTGGAGCTGCTGGCGGAGAACCTGGTGGACTACCGGGCCGTCGTGCACCGCTGCGACGCGGAGGAGCTGCCGCTGCTCGTCCTGCGGCTGCTGGCCGAGCGCGGCTCACAGGAGGTGCTGGTTCCACCGGGGCTGCCGCCGGAGTGGCTGGCCGGCGCGGGTCCCGTGCGCGTTCACGACCGCGCGGCGGACACCGCCGGTCGGCTGGACCGGGTGGACAGCGTGGTGACGGGATGCGCCGTGGCCATCGCCGAGACCGGCACCATCGTGCTCGACGGCTCCCCCGACCAGGGCCGCCGCCGCATCTCGCTCGTCCCGGACCACCACATCTGTGTCGTCCGCGTCCCGGACCAGGTCGTCTCCTCCGTACCCCAGGCCCTCGAACGCCTCGACCCCACCCGCCCGCTGACGTGGATCTCCGGCCCGTCGGCCACCAGCGACATCGAGCTGGACCGGGTGGAGGGCGTCCACGGCCCCCGCACCCTGGAGGTGATCCTGCTCGGCTGACCGCACCCGCCGGGCGTCCGCCGGCCGGAGCACGGCGGAATGAGGCGGGCCCCGTCCTGCCGTACGTTGAGGGGATGATCCGGTTCGAGCAGGTCACCAAGCGGTATCCGGACGGTACGACGGCCGTGGACGGCCTCTCCTTCGAGGTGGCCGAGGGGGAACTGGTCACGCTCGTCGGGCCCTCCGGGTGCGGCAAGACGACGACCATGATGATGGTGAACCGGCTCGTCGAACCGACCTCGGGCCGGATCCTCGTCGGCGGCGAGGACGTCGCGGCCGTCGACCCGGTCCGGCTGCGCCGCCGGATCGGGTACGTCATCCAGCAGGTGGGCCTCTTCCCGCACCGCACCGTCCTCGACAACACCGCGACCGTGCCCGCGCTGCTCGGCTGGAAGCGGTCCAGGGCACGGGCCCGGGCAGCCGAGCTGCTGGACCTGGTGGGGCTCGATCCGAAGACCTACGGGCCGCGCTACCCGGAGCAGCTGTCCGGCGGTCAGCGGCAGCGGGTCGGTGTGGCGCGGGCGCTGGCCGCGGACCCGCCGGTGCTGCTGATGGACGAGCCGTTCGGCGCGGTCGACCCGGTGGTGCGGGAGCAGCTGCAGGACGAGTTCCTGCGGATGCAGGCGGCGGTGCGCAAGACGGTGCTGCTGGTCACGCACGACATCGAGGAGGCCGTCCGGCTCGGCGACCGGATCGCCGTGTACGGGCAGGGCCGCATCGAGCAGTTCGACACGCCGGGCGCGGTGCTCGGGGCGCCCGCGACGCCGTACGTCGCCTCCTTCGTGGGCGCCGACCGCGGGCTGAAGCGGCTGTCGGTCACCGCGATCGAGCCGGACGACCTGGAGCAGCCGCCCGTCGCCCGACCGGACGAGCCCGCCGGGCGGGCCCTGGAGCGGCTGCGGTCCGCGGACGCCCGGTGGGCGGTGGTCCTGGACACGGGCGGTGACCTGCACGGCTGGGTCGGCGTCGACGAGCTGCGGGCGGGCGGCACGGTCGGGGATCTCGCCCACCGCATGACCGCCTGGGTGCCGGTCGGCGCACCGCTGAAGCAGGCGTTCGGGGTGATGCTCCAGCACGACGCCGGGTGGGTCGCCGTGCTGGACGGGGCCCGGTTCCTCGGTGTGCTGACCCCGGCGAAGCTGCACGAGGCGCTGCGCCGTTCGGTGGACGCCGACGCGCGCGGGGTCACGCGGGGGCAGGTGCCGTTCGACTCGGTGGCGGACGCCTGACCCGGGTCACCTCAGCAGGCCCTTGTCCTTCAGGTAGGCGCGGGCCACGTCGGCGGGCAGCCGCCGCCAGCTGTCGACCTGCCGGTTCATGGCGGCCAGGTCGGCGGTGGTGAGCACGTCGTTCAGCCTGCCGAGCGCCTTCGCCACGCCGGCGCCGCCCGCGCGGGAGCGGTTGACGACGGGGACGACGTAGTCGGCGTTCTGCAGCCGTTTGTCGTCGGCGAGCAGGACCAGGCCGAAGGCGTCGAGGGTGGCGTCGGTGGTGGTGGTCAGCACCATCTGGTCGCGGCCCTCCTGCACGGCCCGCTTGGCCGGGGTGGTGCCCACACCCTTGGGGTCGATGCCGGTGACGTCGATGTTGTACACCTTCCTCAGCCCGGGCGCGCAGTACGGCCGTCGCACGCATTCGTCGCCCGCGGCGAGCCGTACCTTCAGCCCGGAGGCGCCGAGGTCGCTGAGGGTCCTGAGGTGGTGCCGGCGGGCGTAGGCGGCGGTCACCGCGAAGGCGTTCTGGTCGACGGCCCGGCCGGGCGGGAGGACGGTGAGGCCGCGGGGTGCCGCGAGGGCGCGCAGCGCCTTCATCGTGGTCCCGAGGTCGGGTGAGCCGGCCGGGGGCGCGTTCGCGCCGTGGGCCTTGGCGTTCAGCCAGTCGGCCAGGGTCGCCGCGTACTCGGGTACGACGTCGATCTGGCCGGACTCCAGGGCGGGCTCGTACAGCTCCCGGTTGGCGACCGTGAGCAGGGACGTCTTGTAGCCGGCCTGGTCGAGCAGCTGGGCGTACATCTGGGCAAGCAGGTCGCTCTCGGTGAAGCCGGCCGAGCCGATGGTCAGGTGACGGCTGTCCCCGGGGGGCGCGGTGACCTGCCCGCGGTCCTCCAGGGACGGGCCGGTGGCGCAGGCCCCCAGGGCGAGGAGGGCGGCGGTGGCGAGTGCGGTACGGGCTCTCATCGGCCGCCCCGCGCCCAGGCCGGTGCCACTCGCTCGGCGATCTCGAAGACGCCCTCGACGAGGAGGGCGAACACCGCGACGAGCAGCGCGCCCGCCACCACCTGGGGCGTGCTGGCGAGGTTGAAGCCCGCCGTGATGATCCGGCCGAGGCCGCCACCGCCCGCGAGCGCGGCGATCGTGGCGGTGGCGACGAGCTGGACGGCGGCGATCCGCACGCCGTTCAGCAGCAGGGGGAGCGACAGGGGCAGCTCCACGCGGAACAGCAGCTGCCGGCCGGTCATGCCCATGCCCCGGGCGGCCTGGACGACGCCCCGGTCGACCTCGCGCATGCCGACGTAGGCGTTGGTGAGCAGCGGCGGTACGGCGAACAGCACGAGGGCGACGACCGTGGGGCCGTCCCCCCACCTTCCGACCGGGGTCAGCAGGAGCAGGACCAGCACGGCGAAGGTGGGCACGGCCCGGCCGACGTTGGAGATGTTCACGGCGAGCGCGCCGCCCTTGCCGAGGTGGCCGAGGACGAGCGCGACGGGCAGCGCGATCAGACAGCTGAGGGCCAGGCAGCCGGCGGTGAGCAGGAGGTGCTGGAGCAGCCGGTGCCGGATGCCGTCGTCGCCCGACCAGTGCGCGGCGTCGGCCAGCCAGTCCCAGGCGGCGGTGAGGGTGCTCACGTGCGGGCCGCCCGCGTCCAGGGGGTGATCAGCCGCTGCACGCCCAGCAGGAGCAGGTCGGCCGCGACGGCGATCAGCACGCACAGGACGGACGCGGTGAGCACCTGCGCCTTGAAGTAGGTGTTCATGCCGGCGTAGATGAGGTTGCCGAGACCGCCGAAGCCGACGATCGCGCCGACCGTGAGCAGCGAGACCGCCGAGACGGTCGCGATGCGCAGGCCGGCCATCGCGGCGGGCAGGGCCAGGGGCAGCTCCACGGCGAGCAGCAGGCGGACGGGGCCGTAGCCGAGGCCCCGCGCGGCCTGCCGGGTCTCCTCCGGGACCGCGCGCAGGCCGGCGAGGATGTTGCGGACGAGCAGGGTGAGCGAGTACAGCACGAGTCCGGCGACGACCAGGGTGGCCGAGAGGCCGTAGAGGGGCAGGAGCAGGGAGAACATGGCCAGCGACGGGATGGTGTAGAGGATCGTCGTCACGGCGAGGACCGGCCCGGCCGCCCAGCCCCAGCGGCGGGCCAGCACCGCCAGCGGCAGCGCGATGACCAGGCCGACGAGGACCGCCAGGAAGGTCAGCTGGAGGTGCTGGACGACCGCGTCGAGCAGGATCTGGCGGCGGGTGCGCAGGTAGGCGCCGCAGATCCACTCGTTGCGCGCGAGGCAGTCGTCCGGAGGCGCGATCACGGCTCCATTGGACCGGACGGGCGAGCACGACGGCGCGTTGTGGTGGCCCGGACGGGGGGCGGCTGTCGTGGGCCGCGGGCAGTGCGGCGTGCCCTGACGTTCCGCACCGAGGGGCTGTGCCACGGCGGCCCGGGCCGGGGGCCGTCTCCGGGCGAGCGCCCCGCGGGGCGTGTGCGCGGCCGGCATGCGCCCCGCCGACTCACAGCGGGGCGGCCGGAGCCCCTGCCGCCCCGGCCGAGCGGCACGGGACCCGCGGCCGGGGCCACGGACGCATCCCGACCCCCGGCCACCCGGCACGAGCCCCGTCCCCCCGGGCCGGGCGGCACACCCGTAGCCGGCCGACACCAGGGCACACCCGCAACCCCCCGGACTGGCCGCCGTGCGCCCCGCAGGCCCGCAGCCGCACGACACCCGCCCTACCGGCCCCGGCCAAGCGGCACGGGACCCACGGCCAGCGCCACGGACGCATCCCGACCCCCGGCCACCCGGCACGAGCCCCGTCCCCCCAGGCCGGGCGGCACACCCGTAGCCGGCCGGCACCAGGGCACACCCGCAACGCCCCGGACCGGCCGCCGTGCGCCCCACCGGCCCGCAGCCGCACGACACCCGCCCTGCCGGCCCCGGCCAAGCGGCATGCGGCCTACCGCGAGAGCCGCGGGCGCATCCGCGTCAGTGGACTCCCGCCGCGTCCAGCAGGGCCGTCGCCGTCGCCGTGGCGAGTCCGTCGTCCAGGTGTTCCACCCCGGCGCCGGCGCGGGCGCTGGCGCCGTCGAAGACGAGCAGGAGCTGGCGGGCGAGCAGCCCCGGGTCCCGCGCGCCGCCCCGCTCCGCGGCCTCCCGGAAGGCGCTCAGCAGGAAGTCCTTGGCCTCGCGGGCGACCACGCTCGCCGGGTGCCCGGGGTTCTTCACCTCGACCAGCACGGCCAGGTACGGGCAGCCGTGGTACTCGGGTTCCACGGAGCCCTTCTCCACCTGTTCGAAGACGTACAGGATGCTCTCGCGCGGGGTCGCGGCCGCCGGGTCGGGATGGCTCAGCCGGGCCTGGTACGCCGGCATCCGCCGCTCCAGGCTGGCGGCCAGCATCTCGTCCTTGCTGTCGAAGAGCTGGTACATCGACCGCTTGGAGACGCCCGCCTCCCGGCACAGCGCCTCGATGCCGATGGAGACGCCGTCGCGGTAGGTGAGCCGTGCGGCGGCGTCGAGCAGCCGGTCGCGGGGGGACGCCTTCTCTTTGCTGGTCATACCGCGAGGTTACCGCGACGCCGCGCGAAGGACACCGATCGGTGTATAGCCTGGCGCACACGCTGAACAAGCGCTTAGATAGGAGATCGGCAACCGCCCTCACGGACCCCGTCCCCGACCTCGCCGGAGGCCCCGTTGTTCACGTCCGTCGACGACGTCTCCGCCCGCCTCGCCGAGACCGGCTACCTCGCCTCCCCCGCCGTCGCCACGACCGTGTTCCTCGCCGCCCGGCTGGGCAAGCCGCTGCTGGTGGAGGGCCCCGCCGGGGTCGGCAAGACCGAGCTGGCCAAGGCCGTCGCCCAGGTGGCCGGGGCCCGGCTGGTCCGGCTCCAGTGCTACGAGGGCGTGGACGAGTCCCGGGCGCTGTACGAGTGGAACCACGCCAAGCAGCTGCTGCGCATCAGCGCGGGCCGCGGCGAGAGCTGGGACGAGACCCGCACCGACATCTTCACCGAGGAGTTCCTGCTCCCCCGCCCCCTGCTCACCGCCATCCGCGGCGACGAGCCGACCGTGCTGCTCGTCGACGAGACCGACAAGGCCGACGTGGAGATGGAAGGGCTGCTGCTGGAGGTCCTCAGCGACTTCCAGGTCACGGTCCCGGAGCTGGGCACGGTCACCGCGACCCGCCGCCCCTTCGTCGTCCTCACCTCCAACGCCGGCCGCGAGCTGTCCGAGGCGCTGCGCCGGCGCTGCCTGTTCCTGCACATCGGCTTCCCCGAGGAGGAACTGGAGCGGCGGATCGTACGGCTGAAGGTGCCGGACCTCGGCGCGGCGCTGGCCGAGTCGGTGGTCCGGGTGGTCGGGGCGCTGCGCGCGATGGACCTGCGCAAGGCGCCGTCCGTCGCGGAGACCGTCGACTGGGCCCGCACCCTGCTCGCGCTGGGCGCGGGGACGCTGGACGAGACCGTCGTACGGGACACCCTCGGGGTGATCCTCAAGCACCAGGACGACATCCAGAAGGCGGCGGCCAAGCTCGACCTGGACGCGCTGTGACCGCCGTCGCCGACCGGATCACCGGCCTGGCCGCGGCCCTGCGCGCGCACGGGGTGCGGATCGGCACCGGGGAGACCGTGGACGCGGCCCGGGCGGTTACGGCGCTGGGCCTCGCGGACCGGGAGCGCCTGCGCGAGGGGCTTGCCGCGACGCTGCTGCACGGGCCGGGCCAACGGGCCCTGTTCGACTCGGTCTTCGACCTCTACTTCCCGCGCGGAGTCGGCGGTCCCGAGGACGCTCCCCGGGACCGGGAGTCCCTGCGCGACCGGCTGGCCGAGGCGCTGGCCGCTGATGACCGGGCGATGATGGCCCGGCTGGCGGCGGAGGCGGTCGACGGCCTGGGCGGGTACGGGGGCTCACCCGGCTCGGACGGCTGGTCGGCGTACCAGACCCTGGACCGGCTGCGGCCCCAGACCCTGCTGGCGCGGGTGCGGGCCGACGTCCGGGGCCGGGACGGCAGCGGCGGCACCGGGTTCGCGGACCGGCTGCTGGACGACGAGATCCGGCGCCGTATCGAGGAGTTCCGGCGGCTGGTGGGGGCGGAGGCCCGGCGCCGGGTGGCCGAGCGGCGGGGGCGGGACGAGATCGCCCGGCGGGCTGCGCGGCCGACCGCGGACCGGGTCGACTTCCTGATCGCGAGCCGGGACCAGCTGACCGAACTCCGCCGCGCGGTCCAGCCGTTGGCGCGAAAGCTGGCCACCCGGCTCGCCGCGCGCCGCCGCCGGGCCGCGCGCGGCACGATCGACCTGCGCCGCACCCTGCGCTCCTCGCTGTCCACGGGGGGCGTGCCGATGCGGCCGGTGCTGCGGCGGCGCCGCCCGGTCCGGCCCGAACTGGTGCTGCTGTGCGACGTGTCCGGCTCGGTGTCCGGTTTCTCCGACTTCACGATGCTCCTGGTGCAGGCCCTGCACGACCAGTTCGGCAAGGTGCGCGTGTTCGCGTTCGTCAACCGGCTCGACGAGGTCACCGGCCTGCTCGACCACGGCCGCGCCGACCCCGACGGGCTCAGCGCCCGCATCCGCGCCGGGGCCACGCTCACCGACTGGCACGGCAGCAGCGACTACGGCGTGGCGCTGGGCGAGTTCGCCGAGCGGTACGGCGGCGCGGTGGGGCCGCGTACGACGGTGTTCGTCCTCGGTGACGCCCGCACGAACATGAGCGACCCGAACCTCCCCGCCGTACGCGAGCTGGCCCGGCGGGCCCGGCGCGTCTACTGGCTCAACCCCGAGCCGCGCGACCGCTGGGGCACCGGTGACTCGGCGGCGCCCGCGTACGCCGAGCTGGTGGAGATGCACGAGTGCCGCACCGCCGCCCAGCTCAGCACGCTGATCGCGGGCCTGCTGCCGGTGTGAGGCCGGACGCGACCACGGTCGGCCGACCGGCTCCTCGCGACGGACCCGCCTCTGTGACGACGCCGGGCGTCCCGCCGTGATCCACTGGCCCCTGCACCGACACCGACCCGAGGACGACAACATGACCCACCCGCCCGTGCCGCTGGGCACCTTTCCGACCCCTCTGGAACCGGCGCCCCGGCTCGCCGCCGCGCTGGGGCTCGGACCGGAGGACCTGTGGGTGAAGCGAGACGACCTGACCGGCCTGGGCGGCGGCGGCAACAAGATCCGCAAGCTGGAGTGGACGGTGGGCGCGGCTCTCGCCGAGGGCGCGGACACGCTCGTCACCACCGGTGCCCCGCAGAGCAACCACGCCCGGCTGACCGCCGCCGCGGGCGCCCGGCTGGGGCTGGACGTCGTCCTCGTCCTGCGCGGCACCCCGGGCGCGTCCCGGTCCGGGAACCTCGCCCTGAACGGCCTGTTCGGGGCGCGGCTCGCCTGGGCCGGCGACGTGGACCAGGCAGGGCTGGACGCGGCGGCGGCCGAGGTCCGCGCGCGTCTGCGGTCCGCCGGCGCCCGCCCGGCACTGATCCCGTTCGGCGGCTCCGGCGTGCTGGGGGCCAGGGGGTACACGGGTTGTGGCAGCGAACTGCGCGAGCAACTGCCGGACCTGCGCACGGCGGTCGTGGCCCTCGGCTCCGGCGGCACGATGGCCGGGCTGGTCGCGGCCCTGGGCAGCGGGTCGGTACTCGGCGTCGACGTCGGCGCGCTGGCCGACCCGGCCGCGGCGGTCGCGGAGTTCGCCGCACCGCTCACTGCGGAGGCGGTCACGCCGGACACCCTGCGGATCCGCCGGGACCAGGTGGGCGCCGGCTACCCGGCCCTCACCGCCCCGGTACGGGAAGCCCTCCTGCTGGCCGCCCGCACCGAGGGCCTGGTCCTCGACCCCGTCTACACCGGCCGCGCCCTGGCCGGTCTGCGCGCCGCGGTGCGCGACGGCACCGTCCGCCCGGGCGAGCGGACGGTCTTCGTCCACACCGGCGGCCTCCCGGGCCTGTTCGGCCACACGGACACGATCGCCTTCGCGGAGGAGGAGGTGCGGGCCTTCGACGCGTAGAGCGAACCCTCCGGGCCGCTCCCCGGGCGGCCCGGCGAGGCGAGGGGACCAGTGGACGAAGACGTTCCGTCCTGCCGCTGGAGCGGGCCGGCGCACCGCCACGGCTGGTGGCCCCCCGGCGGGCGGTGTGCACGATGGCGCGGCACAGCTCCTGGCCCGGGTCGGGCCGCACCGTCCGCGGCTCCGACCGGACGCGGAGGCGGTGCTGTCCGATGCCGCCACGCACGCCATCGGCAAGGCCCCGCACCCGGCCGGACGGTCCGGTCCGGGCGCACGACACGAGGCCGCGGAACGGGAGTTGCCGCCGGAGCAACGTGTGCCCGCCGGCCTCGCCCGGTTCGCCGGCACCCACGCGTCCCGGACGGCTGCCGGGACCGGTGCGGAGGACCTGCCGGTGGGCCGCGTTCGCCGCCCCCTGTGCACCGGGGCCGGGACCTCCGCCGCGCGGACACCGCCTCCACCGGCTACCAACTGCGCGCCGCCCGCAGCAGGAGGGCGCGGACGCGGGCCACGTCGGGGTTGTCGGAGGCACCGGGGCGCTGGACGAGGAAGCCGGTGTTGATCGGCGGGTCCTCCGGTTCCAGCAGCGCGACGAGCGCACCGGACTCCAGCAGGTCCTGGCACAGGTAGCGGGGCAGCACGCCGAACCCGGCGCCGGCGGCCACGGCCGCGAGCACCCCGCGCAGATCGGGGACGGTCACGGCGGCGGTACGCGTCAGACGCCGGCCGAAGACGTGCCGCCAGTACCGGCGGGCGATCGGCAGGTCCTCGGCATAGGTGACGAGCGGAACGTCGTGCAGGACGGCGGGGTCGAAGGAGCCCGGCGCGGCGACCGCGGCCCCTTCGGCGCCCCGCACGGCGGCCCGGTGGGTCTCACCGCCCCACACGGCGGACTCCGCGTACTCGGCGCCCCGCGCGGCGGACCGGTGGACCTCACCGCCCCGCACGGCGGACTCCGCGTACTCGGCGCTCCGCACGGCCGACTCCGGCTGCTCGGGGCCCACGGCGGGCCCCTGACCCTCGGCGTCCCGCACGGCGGGGTCCCGTCCGTGGGCCCCGCTCCCCGTCTCCGGTACGACGCGCCCGCCGGCGTCCCTCTCCCGCACGGCGGACCCTGGGCGCTCGGCGCCCCGCGCGGCGGACCGGTGGACCTCACCGCCCCGCGCGGCGGACTTCGCGTACTCGGCGCTCCGCACGGCCGACTCCGGCTGCTCGGCGCTCCGCACGGCGGACTCCGCGTACTCGGCGCTCCGCACGGCCGACTCCGGCTGCTCGGGGCCCACGGCGGGCCCCTGACCCTCGGCGTCCCGCACGGCGGGGTCCCGTCCGTGGGCCCCGCTCCCCGTCTCCGGTACGACGCGCCCGCCGGCGTCCCTCTCCCGCACGGCGGACCCTGGGCGCTCGGCGCCCCGCGCGGCGGACCGGTGGACCTCACCGCCCCGCGCGGCGGACTTCGCGTACTCGGCGCTCCGCACGGCCGACTCCGGCTGCTCGGCGCTCCGCACGGCGGACTCCGCGTACTCGGCGCTCCGCACGGCCGACTCCGGCTGCTCGGGGCCCACGGCGGGCCCCTGACCCTCGGCGTCCCGCACGGCGGGGTCCCGTCCGTGGGCCCCGCTCCCCGTCTCCGGTACGACGCGCCCGCCGGCGCCCCTCTCCCGCACGGCGGACCCTGGGCGCTCGGCGCCCCGCACGGCGGGCCCTCGCCCCTCGGTCCCCGGCCCGGCGGCTCCCCCGGGGTCGATCCCCCGCGCGGGGCCGCGTCCCGTCAGCCGCTCCGCCCAGACCGGGGCCGCGACCAGTACGAACTCCTCGTCGGTGAGCGGGACGGCGTGCACCGTACGGCCGCGTGGGCGGGTGGTGGCGATCACCAGGTCGTGACGGCCGGCCCGCAGTTCGTCCAGCAGCGGATCGGTCAGCCCGGTCGCCACCCGCAGCCGTACGCCCTCGGCGATCAGCGGCGCGAGGGCGGGCAGGACCCTGGTGCACAGCAGTTCCGCCGGGCCGGCCAGATGCACGGGCTCGGCCCGGGTGCCGGCCGGCGGGGTGGGCCCGGCGACGGCGGCCAGCTCGTCCAGGGGCGCGGCGATCCGGGCCGCCAGCTCGTCGGCCACCGGCGTCGGCGTGACCCCGCGCGGCAGCCGTTCGAACAGCTCCCGGCCGGTCTGCCGTTCCAGTGCGCGCATCTGCGTCGTCACCGTGGGCTGTGACAGTCCGAGCAGCCGGGCGGCGCCGGTGAAGGAGCCGGAGCGGTACACCGCGAGGAAGGTGCGCAGCAGGTTCAGGTCGAGGGAAGCGGTCTCCACGGGTCCGAGTATGGCCGCCGCGTATTCCCCCGTCGCCATAGGAAAACCAATGCCAGCCATTCGGTGCTTCATTGGATGCCTATGGGTCGTCTCGCCTACGTTCGTGTCCGCGGGCCCGGCCCGCCGCACCCGCGGCCTCGAGCCGCCCGTGGACGCAAGCCTTCTGGAGAGAGAACCCCATGTCGAAGATCCTGTTCGTGATGACCGGCGCCGATCACTGGACGCTCGCCGACGGCACCGCGCACCCGACCGGCTTCTGGGCCGAGGAGGCGGTGGTCCCCTACCGGGCCGTCAAGGCCGCCGGTCACGAGGTCGTCGTCGCCACGCCGGGCGGTGTGGTGCCGCCGGTCGACCGGGCGAGCCTGGCCGCCGAGGTCAACGGCGGTCAGGAGAGGGCCGACGAGATCGCCCGTGCGCTGGAGGAGATGACCGAGCTGCGGACGCCGGTGAAGCTCGCGGAGGTGGACCTCGCCGACTTCGCCGCCGTCTTCTACCCGGGCGGGCACGGCCCCATGGAGGACCTGGCCGTGGACGCCGAGTCGGGCCGGCTGCTGGTGACGGCCCTGGACTCGGGCAAGCCGCTGGCCGTGGTCTGCCACGGTCCTGCCGCCCTGCTCGCCGCGGTCCGCTCCGACGGCGGCAACGCCTTCGCCGGCTACCGCGCGGCGGCCTTCACCAACGAGGAGGAGACCCAGGGCGGCCTCGCCGGAAAGGCCAGGTGGCTGCTCCAGGACCGGCTGACCGAGGCGGGGGTCGAGGTGCGGGCGGGCGAGCCGTGGGCGCCGCACGTCGTGGTGGACCGCAACCTGATCACCGGCCAGAACCCGGCCTCCTCGGCCCCGGTCGCCGAGGAGCTGCTGAAGCACCTGGGCTGAGTAACCGGTCGCGCAAACAGGTCGCGCAAGCAGGTCGCGGAAACGGGTCGCGGAAACGGGTCGCGGGAAATTCGCCGGAGGTCACCCGCAACCTCGCCCGGGGCCGGACGTCTGTCGGGGTGGAGGCCTCCACCTCGTCCAGTTGTCCGACCCCGAGCGACCGAAGGAACACATGTCCGCACACCGTGACCCGCGCCCGAACCGCACCCGCCGGCTACGCGCCGCCCTGGGGGTCTCCGCCGTGGGCGCCGCCCTGGCCGTCGCCGGCACCCTGACCGCCCAGGCGGCCCAGGGCGACGGCCCGGCCGCGGCCGACAGCCGCGCCGCCCACCCCCCGGCCCGCTCCCACAGTGCCGCCACGCCGTCCCCGGTGCCGTCGCCGGCACGCAAGGGAACCCCGTCACCCGTCCCCTCCCCCGTACGCACGACGAGCCCGGCACCGGCCCCCGCCACGCCGTCCCCGGCCCCCGCCACGGCCACGCCTTCCCCGGTGCCCTCCGTACCCGGACCGGCCGCGCCGAGCCCGGTGCCGTCCACCGCCGCTCCCGTGCCCCGGCACCCCGCCCCCGCTCCGGAACACCCGCGTCCGGCGCCCGTACCGCACCACCGCCACGCCACGCCGGCTCCGGTTCCGGTTCCGCAGCAGCACTGAGGCAGGGCCGGTGCGGGGGAGCCGTCGCGCGGCGGCTCCCCCGCACCCGGTCCCGGGAGATCCATGACGACAGCGACACCACCGGTGACGGCCCTGCCCCTGGAGCGGCCGGCGTCCTGGCGACGCCTGACAGCGGTGCTGCGGGCCCGGTTCCTCGCCCGCATCCGCACGGGTGCGGCACCGGCCGCGCCCGGCACCGGGTCCCCTACGGGCACCCGTACCGCCGTGGACGCCGGGCGGCCACCGGGCATCGAGGAGCTCTACCACCACCGCCGGCTGTCCCTGGTGCGCCTGGCGGTGCTGCTGGTGGACGACCTGCCCACGGCCGAGGACGTCGTACAGGACGCGTTCACCGCGCTGTTCCGGCGGCACGGGCACCGGCTCGCACGGCTGGACGACCCGGAGGCGTATCTGCGGACCAGCGTCGTCAACGGGGCCCGTTCGGTGCTGCGCCGGCGCAGGACCGCACGTGTGCACACCCCCGCCCCCGAGGGACACGCGCCCGCCCCCGAGGAGGACGTGCTGCTGCACGAGGACCACCGGGAGGTGCTGGCGGCGCTCGGCACGCTGACCCGGCGGCAGCGGGAGGTGCTGGTGCTGCGCTACTGGTCGCATCTGACCGAGGCCGAGATCGCGACGACGCTCGGTCTGTCGCGCGGTGCCGTCAAGTCCACGGCCAGCAGGGCGCTGGACGCCCTGGGCCGGCGTCTGGAGGGACTGCGATGAACGAGTCCGGTACGGGGACCACGGCGACACCGGTGGAGGAGCGGCTGCGAGCCGCACTGGCCGCGCGGGCACAGCGCGTCGGCCCGGCCGACCTGCGCCCCCTGCGCCCGCCGAGCGGGCCGGTGCGGTTCCGGCGGGTGCCGGTGCGCCGGGCCGTGGCGGGGGTACTGGTCCTGGCCGCCGTGGTCGCGCTGGTGTTCCTCACGGTGCGCCACGAACCGGCCCGCCCGGTCGGGCCGGCCCGCTCCCCGCATCCGCCGGCCGGCACGCCGACGGCCCCCGTCCCGAGTCCGGTGAGCCCGTCCACGCCCCAGCCGTCCCCGAGCGCCCGGCAACCGTGAGTTCACCCGGGGTGACGTGGCCGCGGCGCTCAACGCGGTTGGCGGACGGGGGCGTTGGACCCGGCCACCGTCCGGGCCGGTCTGCCGGCGGTCTCCGGCCGTCATGGGACGGCGCTCCGAGTGCGAGGCGGTGCGGCACGTGGCACATTGGGCGTGTGGGCCGTGCAGTGCCAGGCCCGTGGCCGCCGGTGCCCGGGGATCCCGGATGACACCGCACAGCCGGTCATCGCTCCTCCCGAAGCCGGTGTGGCGGTCACCTCCCTGCTGACGAACTGGGGGCATGGGTATGCACCGAACGCACTCGTTCCGTTACGCGGCCGCCGCGGCCGGCATCTCGTTCGCCGTCTCCGCGCTGATCCCGGCGCACGCCTCCGCCGCGGGCCTGCCGGCGACGGCCTCCCCGGCCGCCGCCAAACCCACCATCGTGCTGGTACACGGCGCCTGGGCCGACGCCTCCAGCTGGAACGGCGAGGTCAAGATCCTGCGCGGGCAGGGCTACCAGGTACGCGCCGTCGCCAATCCCCTGCAGAACCTGACCACCGACTCACAGACGATCGCCGACTTCCTGAAGACGGTGCGGGGTCCGGTGGTCCTCGTCGGACACTCCTACGGGGGCAGTGTGATCACCAACGCCGCCGCGGAGGTCAAGAACGTCAAGGCACTGGTCTTCGTGGACGCCGCCGCGCCCGCCGTCGGTGAGACCAACGGATCCCTGAGCGGTTCCACTTCGGCGCTGAACGCGCCGCCGAGCACGCTGTTCGACACCGCGGCATACCCTCAGGCGCCGTCCGGGGCGAAGAACCTGTACCTGAAGAAGAACGTGTTCGTCAGGGACTTCGCCGGCGACCTGCCCACCAACCAGGCCGAGAACCTGTGGGCAACGCAGCGGGCCGCCTCGACGGCCGCGTTCGACACGCCGTCGAAGCACGCCGCCTGGAAGACGATCCCGTCCTGGTACTTCATCAGTACGGGCGACCGGATCATCACCCCGCAGTCGGAACAGCGCATGGCCCGTCGCGCCCACGCGAGAACGACCCTCTTCCGGGGCGGGTCACACCTCACCCTCATCTCGCATCCGGACGCGGTGGCCAAGGTCATCGGCACGGCGGCCCGCTCCGTCGGCTGACCCGTCACCTCACGCGAACCGATCCGGGGCCGGGAACTCCGTAGCGCGGTGCGCGGACGCCTGCTGCCCGTCCCTGCCCTGACCTTCCCTGCCCTGACGGCCGGACCGTGCAGCCGGGACGCCGGCGGCGGCAGGTCACCCTCTGCGGACGCGGACTGTTGGCGTAGACGTCACTCGTGGTTCGGCTGTGACCGGTCGTCGCCCCCCTACATTGCAAAGGAAGGACTTTGTGATGCCCATGGGAGAGTTTTGTGAACAGAAACGTGCGTGGTCTGCGATGGGGGACGCCTGTCGCGGCGGCGTCCGCGGCCGTGGTGGCGACCATGGTGCTCAACCCCACGCCGGGCGCGTCCGGTGCTCCGCAGAGCACGGCGAAGGCGAAGGCCCCCACCGCGAAGAACGTCATCTTCATCAACGGCGACGGCATGGGTGCCGCCGCGCGTGAGGCGGCACGACTGCATCTCGCCGGGCTGCAGGGCCGGCTGACGATGGATCGTCTTCCCGTGTCGGGTCAGCTGACCACCACGCCGGACGACCCCAAGGCGGTGGTCACGGACTCCGCGGCAGCCGCCACCGCATGGGCCACGGGCGAGAAGACGTACAACGGCGCGATCAGCGTCGACACCCACGGCAACCCGCTCCCCACGCTCGGGGCCCAGGCCAAGGCGGCGGGCAAGGCCACCGGCCTGGTCACCACCGCGCAGGTCACCGACGCCTCGCCCGCGGCCTTCTTCGCCAACACCGCCGACCGCGGCAAGCAGGACGAGATCGCCCGCCAGTACCTCGACGTCAGCAAGCCGGACGTGATCCTGGGCGGCGGCGAGGACTGGTGGCTGCCGGCCGGCACCGCGGGCGCCTTCCCCGACAAGCCCGCCGAGGACACCAGCGAGGGCAGCCGCGGCACCAAGGGCAACCTGATCGCCAAGGCCCGGCGCTCCGGCTACCGGTACGTCACCAACGCGAAGGACCTGGACAAGGCCACCGGCGGCAAGGTGCTCGGTCTCTTCGGCAACGAGGAGATGTTCCAGCAGCGCCCGGAGGGCCAGGGCGACGTGTACGCCCCGGCCGTCGACCTCGCCACGATGACGAGCAAGGCGCTGAAGACGCTGGACAAGAACAAGAAGGGCTTCTTCCTCATGGTCGAGGAAGAGGGCGTCGACGAGTTCGCGCACAGCAACAACGGCACGCGGGTCCTTCAGTCGATGCAGCAGCTGGAGAAGGCCGTCGCCGTCGCCCGCGCCTACCAGGCGACCCACCCGGACACCCTCCTCGTCGTCACCGGCGACCACGAGACCGGCGGCCTGGCGGTCGAGGAGAACGACACGGGGGACGAGTCCGGCACCGGTGTCTCCGCCGAGGACGGCCCGTTCACGATCCACGGCAGTGACCGGACGTTCACGATCGACTGGACGACTTCCGGCCACAGCAGTGTCGACGTTCCCGTGACGGCCGCCGGCCCGCTCGCGAGCCGGTTCACCGGCAAGCACGCCAACACCTACGTGCACGACGTCCTGTCCCAGGTCCTGGCCCCCCGCCGCTGACCGGTGCGGAAGTCCGCCGTGCCGGCCCGCGTCAGCGGGGGCATCCGCCCGGCGCGTCCGGCAACGGCACGCCGGGGAGCGGTGTCGCCCGGCCTGAGGCGCTCCCTCGCTCCGATGGGGACCGGCCTTCACAGGCCGGTCCCGCCGGTGTGCCGGGGTCGTCGGTGGGGGCCGCCTGCGAAGCGTGCAGGTGTTGCGCCGCCCAGATGGTCTTGCCCCGGGAGTCATGACGTGTGCCCCAGCGCTGGGCGAGCTGGGAGACGATGAACAGTCCCCGTCCGCTCTCGTCGAGGGTGTTGGCCTGCCGCAGGTACGGGGAGGTGCTGCTGCCGTCAAAGACCTCACAGGTCAGTCGCGCGCCCTGGAGGATCAGACGCAGCCGGGCCGGGGGCCGGGCATGGCGGATGGCGTTGGTGACCAACTCGCTGACGATGAGCTCCGTGGTGGGTGCGGCGTCCTCGAGGCCCCACTCGGCCAGCTTCGCCCCGGTCTGCTTGCGGGCCTGGGAGACGGCGGCGAGGCCGTGCCCGAGGTCCCAGGAGGCGACGTTGTCGCCGTCGAACGTGCGTGTGCGGGCCGCGAGCACACCGGCGTGGGTGTAAGGCCCTTCCGACAGCAGGGCGTTGAGCGCGGACCGGCTGAGAGCCGTCAGGCGCGACGGCGAGCCGGGGCCCGCCTGGCACAGCACGGCCGGACCGGGTCCGGCCGCCGGGCCGGGTGTCCGGGGCGTGTGCGCGTGCAGCAGGAGGAGACTGCGGTCCGGCAGATCGATCTCCGTGGCCTCCATGGGCGAGGGCGCCTGCCCGAGGGGAGGATGGGACGGGATGTCCACCGTGCTCAGCGCGCCGTCCGGCCGGAGGACGGTCAGCACGGGATGGCCGGCGCCGGCGAGGGTGCAGCGGGCGGAGACGGGATCGTAGACCGCGTACAGGCAGGCCACGGCCACACCGGACGCGTCCTCGCCGTGCGGGCCCGGCTCGCCGTCGAACCGCAGTCGGTCCAGGACGTGCGCCAGGCGGGACAGGAGCTCCTCGGGTCGCAGGTCCATCTCGGCCAGCGTGCGCACGGCGGCGCGGAGTTCACGGGCGAGGGTGGGCGCGGGACTGCCGTCCTCGGCGACGGACCCGGCGACGAGCGCGACCCGGGCGCCGGGCAGCGCGATCGCGTCGAGCCAGTGGGCTTCGGCTCCCGCGGTGCCGTGGACGGCCGCCCGGCAGCCGGCGAGCTCCAGCGCCGCGGGCTGCGGCAACGGTCCGACGTGCAGGCCGGTCGTCGAGAACGCGCGTGTGCCGCCGGGGGCGTCGTCGACCGCCCGCTTGCCGTCCGGGCCGGTCCGTGTGCTGTCGACGCCCGGCACGAGCCGCTGTGCGGGGGGCCGTGCGCCGTGGTGCGGGCTCAGGCGCGTCCGGCACATGACGAGACTCAGAGCGAGTGAGAGCCCGGCCGCGGCGATCACGACCGTGCGGCCTCCGTCGGACACTCCGCGGATCGCGAAGCCGTAGACGGCCACACTGGCGGCCAGCGTGGCCACCCCGATGGCGAGGGTGCGCCGCGGCGGGAGCAGACCGGCCGCCACGAGGGGCGCCAGTACGGAGTACGCGGACCAGCGGACCAACCCGCCGCCGGACGCGGCCAGCTGAACCGCACAGGTCGCACCGAGGTAGGCGACCAGCAGCGAGCCGGGCCGCCGGGACAGGTGTCGTACAGTGGCCATCCCGGTCACTGTCCTTTCATGATGGGCGTGTTGACAGGGCACGGAAGTCCGTGGCGTCCCGCGCCGGCGGGTCCGTCCGTGTCCGGGTGCCGTCGCGTCCGCCGTCGGCACGTCGCACCGGCATCGCGGGTCAGGCGGGTGCCTTGAGGTGGCGGGACGAGCCGGCGGGGCAGTGGACGGCCACCAGGGCGAGGTCGTCGTCCAGGCGGGGACCCGCATGACCGCCGAGATCCCGGCTGATGTGCTGCAGGAGGTGCTGCGGGCACCTCCAGGCCCAGGTGGCGGCGCGTTCGAGGACCGGATAGAAGGTGCCGCTGCTGTCACGCGCTTCGACGAGTCCGTCGGTGTAGAGCAGCAACGTGTCGCCGGGAACGAACGCGAAGGCGTGCAGGGGAAAGGCGTCCGTCGTGCTTCCGGCCAGTCCGAGGGGCGGGGCCGGCCGGCTCACCCGCAGGAGGCTCACCCGGCCGCGTCGCCTCAGCAGGGGCGGTGGATGTCCGCAGCTGACGATCCGGACGGTCTCCTCCCCGTCGGGAAGCTCGGCCAGCAGGGCCGTGATGAAACGCTCGGCACTGTCGGGGTCCCGCTCCGCCGTCTCGGCCAGGTGTCTGCGGACGCTGCGCTCCAGGGCGGCCGCCAGTTCCGGCAGCGTCCCGTGTGCGTGGGCGGCCTCACGGAAGGCACCGAGGAGCGCGGAGGCGTCCTCGACGGCGGGCAGTCCCTTGCCGCGGACGTCCCCTATGAGGATGCGGGTGGTGCGGCCGGTTCGTGCGGCGGCGTACAGGTCGCCGCCGACCAGCGCGTGCGCGGTGGCCGCCCGGTACATCGACGCGATGCGCAAGGAGCCCAGTGTGCGGGGCAGGGGCCGCAGCACGACCCGCTGGGCCGCTTCCGACACCGCCCGTACCTGCGTGAGCTCTCTCAGATCGCGGTCGTGCAGGGCGCGCGCGACGACGGCGCAGCCGGAGACCGTGAGCAGGGCGCCGATGTGGATGGGCAACAGGGCCGAACGCAGCAGACCGTCGTGCCAGTCGACGAGGACCAGGGCCGCACTGGCGATCAGGGCCATGGCGACCGTCACCGGCGTTCGTGCCAGCGCCGCGGTGCACGTGGGGGCGGCCACGAGGAGCGGGGAGAGGTGAATGGCCAGGGGGGCGAAGGATGCCGCGAGGGTGATCGCCGCGATCAGCAGGAGCGGTAGTACCACCTGCGCCCGGATGCTTTCGGCCTGGCGGCGACCACGGGGGACTTCACGGCCGTCGGGACCGGGCGGCGGGAGACCGCGAGCAGGGAATTTCATGAAGGGCCCTCTTACCGCAATCTAGTCACATTCTTGCCGCATTCCGAAAATGCATTTCCGTAAGGCGGATTTCCAATGTGCGGGACCGGGTACGCCCGCGTCAATGTCACGCGCCCGTTCCTTTCATTACGGAATTCGGACGTCGAGTCCTCCGGCTAGCGGGAATGCCGGCCGGGTTGCCGCGGAGGATGCTGGGGACATGCTGCGTTGCGTGATCGTCGATGACAGCCCCCACTTCCTCGAAGCCGCTCGCCGCCTGCTCGGGGAAGAGGGCGTCACCGTCGTGGGCGTGGCGTCCGACATCGCGCGGGCCGTGCGGCAGATCGCGCTGCTGCGGCCGGACGTGGTGCTGGTGGACATCGACCTGGGTGCCGAAAGCGGCGTGGAGTTGACCCGCCGGCTGCACTGCGAGACGGGCCCCTCCCCTCCCCCGGTCGTCCTTGTCTCCCAGCATGCGGAGGAGGACTATGGTGAGTTGGTCCGGCAGAGCCCGGCGGTCGGATTCCTCGCGAAAGCCGCTCTGTCAGGCGACGCCATTCGGACTCTGCTCACCCAGGAGGACGGCCATCACCGGGGCGGCTCGGTCATCGAGCCTCCAGAAAGGTGATGACGGCCCGGACACGGCGGTGATCGTCGTCGGTCTCCGGCAGGTTCAGCTTCGTGAGGATACTGCGCACATGTTTCTCCACCGTTCCCTCGGTGACCCACAGACGACGGGCGATGCCGGCATTGGAACGGCCCTCGGCCATCAGTTCCAGTACTTCGCGCTCCCGCGCGCTGAGGATCGCCAGCGGATCCTCCCTGCGACGGGCGGACACCAGTTCCCGCACCAGTGCGGGATCCACCACTGACCCGCCCCTGGCGACCCGGTGCATCGCCTCCAGGAAGTCCCGCACATCGCCCACCCGGCTCTTGAGCAGGTAACCGACACCGTGACCGCTCTCCAGGAGTTCCAGCGCCCGGTCGACCTCGGCGTACGCCGACAGGACCAGGATGCCCACGTCGGGGAACTCCTGCCGGATGGTGCGGGCCGCGTCCAGCCCTTCGGTGGCCTGCCCGGGCGGCATCCGGATGTCGGTCACGACGAGGTCCGGCCTCGCCGCCCTGACGACTTCGAGCAGCTGGACGGCATCGGCGGTCTGCCCCACCACCACGCAGCCCGCGTCCTGGAGCAGGCCGGCCAGTCCCGCGCGGAACAGCACATCGTCCTCGGCCAGGGCGACCCTCAGCTCCGTCCCGGCCCCTCCGTCGCGGCTCGGATCGTTCCCGGGGCGGGACGCCGAGCCTCCTGGCCTCATATCCGCCATTGTCCTTGGGTCCCGTCCGGCGGGCATCTGCCCGGGGCCCTCGCGAAAACCTGTTTCACAACAGGGAGGAAACGTGCGTCCGCTCGCCTCCCGTGCCCGGGGAACCGTCGTGGCCGGTGATCTCGCGCGCCGCGTGGTCGTCGCCAGTGGCCTCCTCGTGCTCCTCATCAGCCTGGCCTTCGCCATCCTGTTCCGCTCGAGCGTCGATCTGCGCGCCTCACAGCGGCTCGCCCAGCGATCCCAGGACCTGCTGCTGGCGGCCAACCAGGTGCGGCACAGCGTCGTCAGTCTCCAGACGGACCTGCGCGGCTACGAACGGACCGGCCACACACGGTTCGTCAAGCGCTGGCAGGCGGCCCAGGCCGCCTTGCCCAAGGAGATCGAGACGCTGACACGCCTCGCCGACTCCGCCCAGCGGATCAGGACGGAGCAGGTCCGCCACGCGGGCTTCGCGTACGTCGGCAAGGAGTACTCCATGCCCCTGGCCGACGTCGTGAACCACCTCCTGCGGACGAAGGGGCCCACGGCCGTGGGCGCGGAACTCGACCGGCGCGTCGAGGCGATACGGACCGAGTGCCACCGCATCGTGGTCACCGAACGGACGCTCGCCGCGACCCGGGAGGCGCGCGCCGCCGCGGTCGCCGACCAGGCGGTCGTCGCGACCATCGGAAGTCTGACGGGATCGGTCGTGCTCGTCGTCGGGTTCGCGGCCTACGTCACCCGGGGGGTCGTGCGTCCCGTGCGACGGGCTGCCGCCATGGCCGGCCGGCTCGCGGGCGGCGACCTGGCCGCCCGCACACCGGAGACGGGGGCCGGTGAGATCGGCGTGCTGGAGCGCAGCTTCAACAGGATGGCCGAATCGCTGGAGGAGAGCCATGCCGAACTGTCCACCTCCCGGTCCAGGATCCTCGCCGCCGCCGACCAGGCCCGGCGCCGCATCGAACGTGACCTGCACGACGGCACCCAGCAGCGGCTGGTCTCCCTGGTGCTGGAACTGCGGGCCGCCCAGAACGCCGTCCCGGTGGATCAACCGGAGCTGAAGGCCCGGGTGGTCCGGGTCGGCGAGACGCTGCTGGCAGCGCTCGACGACCTGCGCGAGCTCGCCCGCGGCATCCACCCGGCCATCCTGTCCGAGGGCGGGCTGCCGCCCGCGCTCCGGGCCCTGGCTCGCCGCTCCCTCGTACCGGTGGAACTCGACGTCCACGTCCCCCGCCGGCTGCCCGAGCCGGTCGAGGTGGCGGCCTACTACGTCGTCTCGGAGGCACTGGCCAACACCGCCAAGCACGCCCGCGCGTCCTGCGTTCGCGTCCGTGCGCACGCCGGCGACGACGTCCTGCGGCTGTCCGTGCACGACGACGGAGTGGGAGGGGCCGTTCCGGGGCAGGGCTCGGGACTGGTGGGCCTGACCGACCGCGTCGGGGCCCTGGGCGGGACGCTCACCCTCCACAGCCCGAGCGGTCACGGGACGACCCTCACGGCGCGCCTTCCCCTGACCTGACGAACGCGAGTGGTTGCGTCAGCGTTCCCTGGCCGGCGCACGACAGCGGTCGTCGCAGTGGTGCACCGCGATCGGGTACGCGGGCAGGTGCCGGGCCGGCTCGGCGTCCCCGGCCGGCAGCGTTCCGTCGGGAATCAGGTTGTTGAAGCGCAGAACCCTGACGACCATGGGGTGACCGGCCAGCAGGGTCAGCGAGCCCCCCGCCTCGTGGACCCGGCGCGCGGCGGCTGCCAGGGGGCGCACTCCCGCACAGTCCAGGAAGGTCACCTGTCTCAGGTCTATGACGACCTCGGGATGCGTGCCGCTGGTCGCGGCGGTGAGGATGGCGTCGGTGTGGACGGCGGTGGCGATGTCCAGTTCTCCGGCGACGCTCACCACCATGGGCTGGGTTCCCACGAAGACGGTGCAGACAGCTCTCACGTGCGTTTCCCGTTCTCAGAGGCGTTCTCGAAGGGGGTTCGACCGGTTGTCGGCCCGGCGGGGCGGGCCCGGGTCCGGCCGGATCGGCCGACGCGTCAACGCTAGGAACGCGACCGCGGCGCGGTCATTGCAGCCAGCCCCCACCGCGCACTGCCCGCCAGCCGCCAGGCCGTCGCGGCAGACCACGGAACCGCCCCGCTCAGGGCACCTCTTACGCCCACCCTCTCCTCACGCACCGGTTCCCGCCGGGCGGCGCGCGCGCGGACTTCCGTCACCCCCGTATCCGGGCCGGGGCGGGCAGCTCTCGGCCGGCAGCAGTTTCGCGACCCGCTCACCGATCCAGTGGCCGAGTGCCTGGTAGGCGTCGAAGCGCCGGCTGTCGAACCACTGGTCGCTGGTGCCGTCGTGGGGAAACGCGTGGTTGGCCTGGGCGTACGCGAGGAGTGCGTAGGGCATGTCGGGGGTCAGCGTGGCCCGGGCGACGATCAGCTGTCCCTTCGTCCCCAGTCTCCGGCCGTGTTCGTCCACCCGCGGCCGCGGATAGACGATCTCGCCCACGACCACCGCGTCGGCCGAGAGCCGCAGGTCGAGGGCGGCCAGTGGGTTCGGCGGGGGTGCCTGTGCCGGCTGGCCCGGCTGCGGCGGCTGGGGCGGCTGCGGGGTGAGGGGAGGCGCGCTGCCGGGGACGAGCTTCTGCCAGTCCTCGCGCGCGATCCTGATCTCGACCCCGAGTTCCTCCTTGGCCAGCGCCATGGCCTCGCCGAGAGCGGGGGCGAAGGCGCCGGAGCCCCCGCTGGCGTCCACGCACACGGCGGTGTCGACGCCGTGCCGGAGCAGTTCGACCAGGCCGAGGTTCTCGTAGTGCCCGCCGTCCGTGACCAGCAGCATCCGGTCGTCCAGCGGGTAGCGGCCGCACACTTCCCGCAGCAGGTACGGCAGGCGACGGATGCCGGGCATCGGGGGCAGCCCCCAGTCGGCGTGCTCGTCCCACAGGGCGCCCAGCACACCGGGGTTGGGCAGCCAGGTGCCGAGCCGGGCGTTGGAGAGCGCGAACAGCGTCTGGAACGCGCGTGCCTGACGTCCCATGGCCGAGGCGAAGGCCGCACCGGAGACGGCGACGGCCGACTCGACGGTCAGGTCCTTGCGGATGACGGGTCCGACGCGCTCCCACAGGACGTCCGTCCGGGCGTACCCGACGTCCGGACCGCCGACGTAGTCGTACGACAGCGTGAACGACACCGCGTGCCGCCCCGGCGGTGTGCGGTCGTCGCCGGAGAGGTTGGCCGCCGCCGCGAAGACGACCTGGGGGAAGCCGGAGTGCCGCCGGCCGTAGCAGGCGAGCGGGGTCGGCTCGTCGAAGTCGTAGGGGACCGCCAGCTGTTCGCCGTCCTCGTCGGTCTCGCGGCGGACGGCGAAGGCCGTGGCCAGCCGGGCCCGGTAGAAGGGGTGGAGACTCGTCCACGTCTGGTCGAGGCTCAGCGCGACCGTGCACAGGACGACGGGGAGGCCGATCTGGACCGCCACGGGCCAGGTCCGCCCGGCGTGGATCGCCCCGCCCAGGACGAGCAGGGAGGCCACCGCCACCACGGTGAGAACCACCCACACCATCAGGTACCTGCCGACAATGGGCACGGCGCGCACCAGCCGTGCGCGCTTGGCGGAGCGGACGGTGCGTTCGGTGGACTCCACGCGCCGCCAGCCGGTGCCGGCCAGCACGGTCAGGTAGGTGAGCAGCCCCACGACTCCGCCGCTCACCGCGGTCCCCGGGCCGTGGAGGGTCCACAGACGCGCCGTCGCCCACTCCAGCGCGGGGAGGATCACCACCACGACGGCCAGCAGCAGGCCCGCCACCACGAACGTGAGGAAGGCCTTCTTGAGCACGCCCGACAGGAACGGGACGGCGAGGAACAGGGACACCAGCCAGAGGAACCAGAACACGGCCGCGCCGCACAGGAGGGCCAGGACGGCCCACAGCGCGGGCGCCCTGAAGCCCGGGAGCCGGTCCGGGTCCGCCAGCGGGACGAGGTGGTAGCCCCAGCTCAGGGCCAGCCCCAGGACCAGCAGGGCCGCGGTGAGCAGTCCCAGGGAGGCCAGCAGGCCCCGCAGGACGGTCCCGATGGCGGCCAGCCACTGGCCGGTGCCCTCCGCGACGTACTTGGAGTGCCGGCGGGTGTGGTCCTCTTCCGGTGTGCCGGGCATGAAGACGTCGCGGGTACGGGTCCGGTACCGGTCGCTGCCCCCGCGTCGGTCCGTCCCGGCCAGCGCCAGTTGCAGGGCGCCCGCGGTGTAGCCGCCGCCGGAGACCGAGACCAGGTACCGGGCCCGGCGCAGCTGGGGGCGCAGCGCCTGCAGCGCGCCGAGGGTCACGCAGGCCGAGCGGATCCCGCCGCCCGAGACGCAGAAGCCGAGGCCGCCCTGTTCCCGGCCGGGCGGCACCCGGCTGCCGTTCTCCCATCGCGTCTCCCGGGAACGCGTCTCCCCGGTACGGGAGGAGTCACCGCGGGCCGCCCCCGGCCAGCGCGTCCGGCCCCACACCATCACGGGCCAGGGCGGGACGACGTCGGGCCCGGAGTGGGTCGTGTCGCCCAGGTGCCCGTTCCCGCAGACACATGGCCGGCGGCGTGCGCGCTCCCTGTCGAACCGGCTCCGGGCACGGCCGTGGAGCGCGGCCCGTTTGAGGACGAGCACGACGAGGACCGCGGCGACCGGCACGGTGAGGACGAGCAGCAGCCACTTGACCGTCGCGAAGCCCGCCGCCCACGCGAACGCCCAGTCCGCGCCGCCGAGCCCGTGGAGGAGCAGCAGTTTCTCGGTCACGGCGCACACGCACGCCGCGACGGCCGCGCCGATCCCGTACACGACCAGGCAGCGGTGTCTCATGCGCACCGCTATGGTGCGGCTGCTGAGCCAGAACACGAGCACCGTGCCGGCGGTGTACGCCCCGATGAGGACGAAGTCGGCCGTCAGTGCCGTACGGAAGTCGGCCGTCCGGTCGCCGACGACGGTGTGTGCCGCACGCGCGCCCCCGGCCAGTTGCAGTCCCACGTCGTCGACCGTGGGCGCGAGGTGGCGGATCCACAGCCCCGCGCCGGCGACGGCGACGGCCACGACGGCCAGCGCGCAGGCGCGCACGGGCGACAGCGTGCCGGGGCCCTCGTCCCGCGATGGGGCCTGCGGGACGCGCGATGCGTCCTCGTCCGCCTCGTGTCTCATCGCGGGCTCCCGGCCGCGGTCCACGGGGCGAAGGCGTTGTCCACCGACCGCAGGGACGCCCGCAACTGAGGGAAGTGCCGGAGCAGCACGCTGGTCATGGTGTTGTCCTCGATCCAGTCCAGGCCGGTCGGGGTGTACACCTGCGGGGTGTAGTCCCTGGTGAGGAACCGGTCGCTGTTGAGGCGGCGGGAGGCCATCAGCACGAAGACGCGGAAGGCGGTGTCGCTGAACGCGAAGCCCTCGGGGCGGGACTCGGCGAACAGGCCCACCGAGAGGTCGACGCGCTCGATGTCCCCGCCGTAGACGCGGCGCATTTCCTCGGCCCAGACGGGGTTGTCCGTGAGGGCGTCGAAGTCCTCGGCGGGGCGGAGGTGGAGCTGGCGCCGGAACTCGTTGTAGCGGGGCACCCCCACCTCGCGCGAACGCAGGATGTCGACGGCCCCGAGGTCCATGAGCTTGCCGTCGGGCCGCTGGAACTCCTGGAGGGCCCTGGGGTAGTTGTGCAGGGTCACCAGCCCCGGGTGCGAGGTGCCGAAGGAGTAGAGCAGGTCGCTCAGGGTGTGCTTGCCGAGGATCTCGTACGCGTGCCACCCCGTCAGTTCGCGGAAGCCGGCCTCCTGCAGGAGCGAGTCGTCGGCTGCCGACCGGAAGCTCCAGTCGTCCGGGATGAGGGGGTGCATGCGGTAGACGGCGACGAACTCCTCGGTGAGCGAGTACGGGACGCCGAAGTGGTCCGTGCGCCCGCCCACGATGCCGCTGAGCACCTCACTGCCGCTGACCCGGCCGAGCAGCCTGTGCAGGCGCCGGCCCAGCAGGCCGTACCAGTTGGCGTGCAGGGCGGTGACGGTCGTCGGGTGGCTGATGACGGCGGGGGTCCACTCCACGGTGTGGATCTTGGCGATGAGCGCCGCGTTGACGAGCCGTGCCCGCTGGAAGAGCTCCTCGTCGGACCAGGTCGGGTAGGCGTCGTGCAACGCCGCGCAGATCGCGTTGTGCTCGAGCAGGAAGACCAGGTGCATCATGGCCAGTCCGACCCAGAAGCCGGGGATCGCCGCCGGGTCCTTGTCCGGGTCGTCGGGGAACAGCGGTCCGTCGGGGACCCGCAGCCTGCCGCCCTGGCCGGTGCGCAGCGACCGCTGCTCGTCCAGGGTGTTCCCGTACAGCTGGGACGCGTCCCACCAGGGCGAGTTCTCGTTGAGGAAGGTCGGTGGCAGACCGTCGCTCCCGTCGGGGCGCGTGGGGTCGGGGATCGTCCGCGGGATGAGCATCGGTGGTGCGGGCCACGGGTCGTCGTCGGTCAGGTCGATGTGCCAGGGGCGGTCCATGGTGCCCTGCCCGTGACTGACCCAGTCCCTGACCATGAACTGGAGCCAGGCGGCGACCAGGGCGTTGACGGACTCGGCGGGGACGAACGCGTTCCGCGTCAGCAAGGCCCGGCTCACCTCGCGGGGGCTCGGGGAGAGCAGCTGCGGCTCGGGGTCGGGAAAGGCCCGGTCCGGTGGCACGTTGCGGCCGAAGCGCGAACGGGCCATCCCCATGCGGGGGTCGGCCAGGTCGTTGTAGGTACCGTCGGCCGTGCGCTCCGTGGAGTACCGCGCGTTCGGGGGGCCGACGTCCGGCAGGTCGTACGACGGGTAGGAGCGGGTGTCGAAGAGGTTCTTGCGGCGCAGGTTGTCCCGCAGGCCGACGAGGGTCAGCAGACCGAGGGGTTTGGGCAGCCGCTGCCAGCCGATCCTCTGGTCGACGGTGACCGCCAGCCGGTCGTGCAGCCGCACGAACCACGGGGCCCGGCCTTGTGGTGCTGTGCTCATGAGGGGATTCCTTCCGGCGTCCCGTCCCGGGAGGCCCGGCGCGGCGGCTGCGGCGTCAGCGGACGTCCGGCAGCCGGCGCGGCCACCCCCGGGCGACGAGTGTCAGGGCGACGTTGACCGTCGAGATCGCCGTGGCCGCGGCGGCCATGCGGCGCGACAGCAGGCCCTCGCGCCCGGCGCAGGCGGCCGCGAGGGCGTCGCTCGCGTGGAGGAACGTGCCGGTCCGCAGCTCGCGGTCGAGTGCGTCCGGGTCCGCGGGGCAGAGCAGCCGGGCACCGATGACCACGGTGCGCACCCCGAACATGCGGAGGACGTAGACCAGGGCGGGCTGTCCGGGGTCCGCGCCCAGACGGCGGGCCATCACTCGCGGGGTCAGCAGCGCCGTGGCGCCGTTCACCAGTCGGATGACGGCCAGAGAACGGCGCGCGGCTGTCCGCACGTCCATCTCAGCGTCCCTTCCAGGCGTGCATCCGGAGGATGTTCGCGCCCTTGTCTCCTACGATATGGGAAGCGGTCCCGATGTGCGCGTCGGGGCCGCGGGCGGCCGCCGTCCCGTCATTCCTCCGCTCCGGGCTCCTGGTGCGGCGTGCCGTTCATGGACTGTCTGAGCCGCGCGAGCCGCAGGTAGATCGTGCGGCGGGCACGGTTCTGGTTGCCCAGCGGCCGGTGTTCGGGCACGGCGTGCAGGGGTACTCACTTGCTCGCCTCCTATGTCGTAAAAGTGCGCGTAACCATGCATGGGTGAGTGTCGTTGTCGGAGTGTGAATCTGACGGAGTGGGCGAAGGCGCAGGGCGTGCATCCGCAGACCGCGTATCGCTGGTTCCGTGAGGGGACGTTGCCGGTACCGGCTCAGCGGGTCGGGCCGCGCACGATCCTGGTGAACGTGGAGGGCAGCGCCGCACCGGAAGCGGTCGGCGGCCTGGGCCTGTATGCCCGTGTCTCCTCCCACGAGCAGAAGGACGACCTTGAGCGTCAGGTGGCCCGGCTGTCCCGTTGGGCTGCGGCCACCGGCCGTCCCGTTGTGCGGGTGGAGTCGGAGATCGCCTCCGGCATGAACGGTGCCCGCAGCAAGGCGAAGCGGCTCCTGGCCGACCCTGCCGTGACCACGGTCGTCGTCGAGCACAAAGACCGTCTCGGCCGTATGAACGTGGACCTCGTCGAGGCCGCCCTGTCCGCGACCGGCCGCCGCCTGGTCGTGCTGGACGACGGCGAAGTCGAAGACGATCTGGTGCGGGACATCGTGGACGTGCTGACGTCGTTCTGCGCCCGCCTGTACGGCCGCCGCTCGGCGAAGAACCGCGCCCGCAAGGCGCTGGAGGCCGCCGAGCATGGCTGAGCAGACGCGGAAGCCGCTGCGCCAGATCGCCCGCCCGTTCGTCACCGACGGTCCCACCGGGGTCAGCATCCGCGACCGCCTCAAGAGCCTGACCGGCGAGGACGAGAAGGTCTTGCGCGCCGTCGGCGAGCACATGGGACGCCTCGCCTCCGCCGACCTGACCCGCCGGTGCCGCGACGGCCTGGACCACTCCACCGGCACCTGGGCCGCGCGGAAGCGGGACCTGACCGCCCTGTCCTCGTCCCGGTGGGCCGGATCGATCACCTCCCACACCCACGACCAGTGGGGCCTGTGCCGCCGCGCCCAGCACGCTCACCTGAAGTCCCTGGACGCCGGTATCCGCACCATCCGGCACCGGCTGTCACTGCCGGTCGGGGAGAAGGGCAGCCGGGGCACGCCCGGCGGCTACCGCAGCAAGCACGAATGGTTCCACAAGTCCCGCCGCCTGGCGGTCCTCGAAGAGCGGTACGAGCGCGTGCGCGCCGAGCGGGAGGCCGGGCAGGTCTCCGTGGTGCGCGGCGGCCGGCGCCTGCTCAAGCAGCGGCACAACCTCACCGCCGCCGAGAAGACCCCGGAACAGTGGCGGTCGGAGTGGGAGGCGGCCCGATGGTTCCTGACCGCGGACGGCGAGTCCGGCAAGCGGCACGGCAACGAGACGATCCGCGTCACCCCGGACGGCGAGGTCAGCATCAACCTGCCCGCCCCGCTCGCCGGCATGGCCAACGCGAAGCAAGGCCGCTACGTCCTCGCCGCCCGCGTCACCTTCCCGCACCGGGGCGACCAGTGGCGCGACCGCGTCACCTGCAACCGGGCCGTGGCCTACCGCATCCACCACGACACCGCCTCCGGCCGCTGGCACCTGGACGCCTCCTGGACCCGCAAGGGCCTCCCCGTCATCGGGCTCGACGCGCTGCGGAGCGGGGGCGTGATCGGCGTGGACACCAACGCCGACCACCTGGCCGCCTGGCTGCTGGACGAACACGGCAACCCCGTCGGCAGCCCCCGCCGCTTCGACTACGACCTCACCGGCACCGCCCCCCACCGCGACGCCCAGCTCCGCCACGCCCTCACCCGCCTCCTGCACTGGGCCCAGGCCACCGGCGTACAGGCCATCGCGATCGAAGACCTCGACTTCACCGACTCCACAACCAGGGAGAAGCACGGCCGGAAGAAGAAGTTCCGGCAGCTCGTCTCCGGCATCCCCACCGGCAAACTCCGCGCCCGGCTCCTGTCGATGTGCGCCGAGGCCGGTATCAGCGTGATCGCCGTCGATCCCGCCTACACCTCCATGTGAGGCGCACAGCACTGGCAGAAGCCGCTGACCGGCAAAAACGGGAAGACCTCCCGACACGCTGCCGCCTCGGTGGCCATCGGTAGGCGCGCCCTCGGACATGCGATCCGGCGACGGACGGCACCGCCCCACGACGACCAGAGTGATCGTCGTGGGCATCGGACCGCCCAGGCCGGACCACGTGACCAGGGGCGTGAGGAAACCCGCCCCCGCGTACCCGGACCACGCACCCGATGCGTGCAGCCGGACGCGGCAGGAACGCGGGCAACCAGCGCATCCAGAACCGTTCGGAATGCGCCAGTTGAGCCGGTATGGGTCCAAGACTCACTCCTGCTCACTGATTAGGAACGGTGCGGAACACGCCGTGCCGCAGCCGTGCGGGCAGGTCGTCGCGGACGGTGAAGTCCGCGTGGACGACCCCGTAGGTCTTGGTGTTGCCGGCCCGTTGGGCCTGACCCGGACGGTACTGGCGCCGGACGAAGCGGGTCATCTGCTGGGCGATGGCCTCGGCGACCGCCGCCTCACCCGGCACGGCCCGCTCCTCGGCGAGGCCCAGGTGTTCGTCCCGGCGGCGCACGTTGACGCACCACTGCACGGCTGCCTGGAGGGGACGCAGCAGCGTCCGGTCGAACAGCGGGCGCACGTAGGGGTCGATGCGCCGCTCCAGCAGGACGCAGCCGAGGACCGCGTCGTTGAGGCGCTGCCGGGCGTTCACTGCCGCCCGTCCTCGGGTACGGCCGTGCAGAGGTAGCGCAGTGCCTTCAGGCCCGGCAGGAAGAAGTAGGCGCCGCCCCGCACGGTGACGAACTGCGGAAGGCCGACGTGACGGGTGCGCAAGGGCCTGCCCTGCTCGGTGAAGGTCGCGCGGCGTTCCTGGCGCGGCGCGACGATCGGGTCGGGGCCGTCGTGGAGTCCGTTGAAGTTCGGGTTGTTTAGCCAGGTGTGCTGGATGAACTCGAACTGGCGGGAGATGTTGGCGTTCAGTGCGAGGAAGTGCAGTCCGTGTGCGTCCGGGCCGTCCCCCGTGCCGTCGGGGCCGTAGGGCCGGCCCCGGCGGAGCAGCCGGTGGCGGCGTCCGACGGCGACCGAATCGGCGGACCCGGGGCGCGGGTCGAGGGAGTCGCGCGGGTTGGCTCGGCGGATGTGGGCGCCGAGCGGGCAGCGCAGACCGGCCGGATCCGTGGCGTGGTAGCCGAAGCCGTTGTCCGTGGCCAGTGCGGGATCGTCGTGCTCGGGCGCACGGACCAGGGGGGCGCCGCCGGGCCAGCGTCCCACCATGCGCGCGGCGAGCGCCTCCTGCGCGGCGGGGTCGCCGCTGCCGTCCGGACGGCGTGTCTCCGCCTCCAGGTAGTCCCGGAAGGCCTCGACGTCCTGGTCCAGCTGCCGGAAGACCAGGTAGCTGCCGTTGCGCCCGAAGTCCGCGCCGCCCTCGGGTGCGCGGGGCAGCACGCCGAGGGGGTCGCGGCGGGGCGGCAGCAGCGGGCGGTCCGTCAGCAGCCCGTACTCGTTGGGGTAGCCGAGGAGGAACTCCCCGGCGCTGACGACCTGCTGTCCGGGGTCCGTGTCACCGGCGCCGGCTGCCGCCGTGGCCTTGGGCAGGCCTTCGACGAGGGGCTGGGAGATGCCGTCACGGAAGCCGAACGGCTCGTGGTCGGTCAGCTCGGCGGTGCCCAGCCGTACGGTCTCGGTGAACGCGCCGGGGGTCAGGACCTCGCGGCGCGTCTCGGCCTCCAGTTGCCGCAGCCGCTGCCCGTCGCGCGCGTAGAGCATCAGCAGGACGTGCACCGGCGGGCCGGCCGGTCCGCCCCACCTCCAGTGCCGGGGGGCGTTCTCGCCGACGTCCCCGAGGAAGCGGCTGCGGTCGGGGTCGGTCATGCCCGCGACGAACTCGTACGGGAACCCGTCCTGCTCCGCGGTCTCCACTCCGAGGCGCCGCAGGCCGTCCGGGGTGAGGGCCACCTGGACGGCGGTGTCCGCCGGATCGGACCGGCCGTTCGTCACGCGGGGTGCCAGCCGCCCCAGTGCCGCACGGGCGCCGGCCGCCGGCCCGGCGGTGGCGAGCACCAGGAAGCAGGCCGAGGCCAGGGTGCGGTAGCCGCGGGTGACCAGGCCCTGGATGTCGTCGAGTTCCAGCGGCGGCGTCATGGTGTCACCCTCCTTCGAGCCCTTCAGAACAGGGCCAGCCAGGCCTCCGTCTCGGCGGGACCGAGGCGCCCGAAGAGGCCCGCCCGGATGCGGGCGTTGATGTCGAGGTCGTGCGCGGTGGAGGTGTCGTACGCGGAGTACCAGACCTGCGTCGGCACCTGGTGGCAGCGCAGGTAGTTCTTGAAGGCCTGCTCGTCCCCGGCGCCGTCCAGCACGAGCCACCGCGTCCGCGGATAGCCGCGGCCGTTGCTGAAGACGGCGTTGAGTCTCCAGGCCACCTTGTCGATGAAGTCGTCCATGTAGCTTTCCAGGCTGCCGTCGTAGTCGCTGGCGAAGATCACCCGCCGTTTCCCGTCGACGAACAGCCAGCGGGCGAAGTGGATGGTCTTGACCCCGGCGAGGTTCCCCCGGTCGAACAGGTGGCGGACGCCGTAGTCCACGGCGAACAGGACGGCGGTGAGCGTGAGCCGCCGGAACGGGCCGGCCTTGACGGAGCCGACGGCGGTGAACGGGTTCTGCGCCACGAAGTCCTCGCAGCCCGCGAGTTCGCGTATGCGGTCGTGGCTCGGGCGGGCGCGGTCGGGGACGTCACTGCGTTCGTGCCGCCTGAGCAGGACGGCCCAGACCGGCAGGGCGACCGCGAGCGGCGGCAGCAGCGCCAGGGCGGCCAGCGGAACCCCGATCAGGTGGGCGGCCCGGCGGATCCGCCACCCGAGCGGGGGCGGCGGGGGCCCGGTACGGGCCCAGGCGAGGTCCTCGCGGCCTTCGACGTACTCCTGGACGGCGGCCCTGATCTGCGCGGGGCTCCTGCCGGCCAGAGCCGGTCCGTTCCGGTCGAGGAACTCCTCGATCACCTCGCGCAGCAGGGCCTCCTGTTCGATCTGCTGCCGCCCCCTGCCGACGGTGTTGACGTAGAACGCGGCGCAGGGCACCGCGTGGGCACGCAGCCAGTCGGTCCGCGCGGCGTTGGGGGAGCCGTCTGCCGGGTATCCGGCGCAGTGCCCGAACACCCGGTCCAGGCCGTCGCCGGCCGTGCGGGCGAGATCGGCGAGGTGCGCCTCGGCGGGGCCGTCCACCTCGCTCATGTACACGACGCTGGGCGGCATGTCCGCCGTGGCGCCGCCCGGTCCCCCGGGCACGAGGACGACACGCGCGAAGTGCACGCCCGGTATCTCGGCGAAGGGGAACAGCTCACCGGCCGCGGTCTTCCGCCCGGCCTCGCGCAGCAGTTCCCGCACTTCGGCGACCCGGTCCGGCGGCAAGGCGGCCTGAACGGTGACCGCCGTCTGATACGGCATCTTCCCTCACCTCCGCCTCCGTTCGGGACTCTCGGGCCCGCGCGTCCCGCAACGTCACGCCGGAACCGAGGAGTTGGCGCCGTCCCCGGCAGACGTCGCCGGGGCGGACCCCCTGCCCGGCTCCGCGGAATACCTGCCGGATCCGGTGGGCCACGAGCGAGGTGCGCGAGCGGCCGGGGCCGGCGCATACGCCCCTGTCCGGCCGGCTCGGGCCCCCGCGGAACGGAGGAGCCGGCCGGCGTGGATGTCGGCGGGGCCGCTCATCGTGCACCTTCAGGCCCACTGCCGTGGGCGGCGTTTCCGTGCACCGTCGCCAAGGCCATCCTATTTCCGCCGGTCCGTCCCCGGCATCCCGACGGCCGGCCCTGCGGTTCGGCGAAAGACTGAATGGTCAACAAAAGACGGGCACGCTCCGCGAACAGCCCCGGAACCGGCAGGGCGGACGGTGACGGTCCTCTCGTAACGGCCGGTCAACCCGCGCCGGTCACCTGGGCCGTTGACGCGGCGGCGCCTGGCGCGGCAGCCCCGCGCGGGCTTCCGGCCCGGCACTCACCAGGCCGGACCGGTACACGACCACCGCCCCCGGCAGGGTGTGGATCCCCATGACAAGGGCCTCGGCACCGGCGTCCTTGCCGACGGAGCCACCCGGGCCGGCCCCCGCGCCCTGCTCACGGCCGTCGAGGGCGGGCACCCGCCGGCCCGCCCCGGCACGTCGCGGACCCGGCGCACGAGTACGGGCACCCGGGCTCCGGCGGCGACCGGGTCGACGCGGTACCGCTCTGCGGGACGCGGGGCGCCCTCGTCGCGGCCCGGGTGCCCGGCCACGGCGTACAGGTCGCCGCGGCCACGGGACGGCTGCGCGCGGCGGTGCACACCGTGCCGGACCCGGACCTGGAGCCGGACGAACTCTCGCCCGGCTCGAGGACCCGGTGCGCCGGCTCGACGCCGACGACGGGGCGGGGCCGGGGCCGGAGACCGCCGGCACGGGCCGGCGCGGGACGTGCCGGGCGGTGCCGGCGGCGGCGAGACGGGCGCCACGTGCCTGTACCTGGTCCACGACCCCATGTCGCGGCGCTGCTCCGTCTCCGGCACGGACCCCCCGGGCCCGTGAGCGTGTGTCCCGACGGCACGACGGCGCCGCCGGAACCGCCGCTCGGCGCCGCCCGGGCCCGCGCCGGTGAGCCGCTGGAGAAGGCCGGCATCACCCATCCCGAGGGGTCGCTGCTCGCCCTGTACACGCCGGGCCTCCTCCAGCGGTATCCGGGGGACCGTGGCCGCGAACGCCTGGCCGGCCTCCTCGCCGGGTTCGCCGGCTGCGCGCGCCAGGCGTGCGCCAGGGGCACCGGGGCGCTGCTCCCCCGCACTCCCCAGGAGGACGCCGCCGTCCAGACCGCGCGCACGCACACGCTGGGGCCGGACCGGGTCGTGTGGTGTGCCGCGACCGCGGCGGGGGGACGGCGAGACCGTCCGGGCCGGGCAGAGCCTCCCGGGCGCCCGGAGTGAACCGGCGGCGGTGGCCGTTGCCCGGGTCACCGCCGCCGTGGATCCGCCCGGCGGGCCGCTCAGCGCAGCGGGACCGTCACCTCCCCCGTGCCTCCGGCGGTGGCCCCGCCGGCGACGCGCACGGTGAAGGGACGGTCGGTGCCGTCCACGGTGACACGCAGCAGGTCGCCGTCCCGCCGGACCTGGAACACCGCGGCCGGCGCCCCCGTCAGGTCCGGGACGCTCACCTGGCGGGTGTACGTCCGCCCGTCCGACGGGTGTACCAGCAGGACCAGGTCGTCGAGCCAGTCGCCGTCGGGGCGCTGGTCGTCGGCGGCCAGCGGCAGTACGGCGCCCTCGCGGACGTAGAGCGGGAGGCTGTCGTAGCCGTGCCGTTCGGTGCGCCACACCGGGCCGGTGACCCGCTCGCCGCTGAGGAGGTGGGTCCAGGTGCCCTCGGGGAGGTAGACCTCCACCTCGCCGTCCTCGCCGAACACCGGGGCGACGAGGAGGTCGGCGCCCAGCATGTACTGGCGGTCGAGCGGGCGGCAGGCCGGGTCCCGCGGGAACTCCAGGACCATGGGCCGCATCACGGGCACACCGGTGCGGTGGGCCTCGGCGGCGGCGCCGTACAGGTAGGGCATGAGACGGTGCTTGAGCAGGGTGAACCGCCGGGCGACGTCGACGGCCTCCTCGCCGAACGCCCACGGCACCCGGTAGGACGACGAGCCGTGCAGCCGGCTGTGGGAGGACAGCAGGCCGAAGGCCAGCCAGCGCTTGAAGACCGCCGGGTCGGGCGTGCCCTCGAAGCCGCCGATGTCGTGGCTCCAGAAGCCGAAGCCGCTCAGCGACAGCGACAGGCCGCCCCGGAGCGACTCGGACATGGCCTCGAAGGACGACCAGCAGTCGCCGCCCCAGTGCACGGGGTACTGCTGGCCGCCCGCCGTCGCGGAGCGCGCGAAGAGCACGGCCTCGCCCTGTCCGCGCTCCTTCTCGAGGAGTTCGAACACGGTCTGGTTGTACAGGTGGGTGTAGTAGTTGTGCATCCGCTCCGGGTCGGAGCCGTCGTGCCAGACGACGTCGGTCGGGACGCGCTCGCCGAAGTCCGTCTTGAAGCAGTCCACGCCCTGGTCCAGCAGCGGCTTGAGCTTGGACTGGAACCAGGCGCGGGCGTCGGGGCTGGTGAAGTCGACCAGGCCCATGCCGGCCTGCCACAGGTCCCACTGCCACACGTCGCCGTCCGGCCGGCGCACCAGGTGCCCGAGCGCGGCGGCCTCCTCGAACAGCGGGGACTTCTGCGCGATGTACGGGTTGATCCAGGCGCTGACCTTCAGGCCCCTGGCCTTCAGCCGGGCGAGCATCCCCTCGGGGTCGGGGAAGACCTCGGGGTCCCACTGGAAGTCGCACCACTGGTACTCGCGCATCCAGAAGCAGTCGAAGTGGAAGACGGACAGCGGGATGCCGCGCTCCGCCATGCCGTCCACGAAGGACGTCACCGTCTGCTCGTCGTAGTCCGTGGTGAAGGACGTGGTCAGCCACAGGCCGAAGGACCAGGCGGGCGGCAGCGCCGGGCGGCCGGTGAGGCCGGTGTAGCGGGTGAGGACGTCCTTCGGGGTGGGGCCGGCGACGACGTAGTACTCCAGCGTCTGGTCCTCGACGCTGAACTGCACCTGCCCGACGGCCTCGGAGCCGACCTCGAAGGAGACCGCGCCGGGGTGGTTGACGAAGACGCCGTAGCCGCGTGAGGAGAGGTAGAAGGGGATGTTCTTGTAGGCCTGCTCGCTGCTGGTGCCGCCGTCGGCCTGCCAGATGTCGACCACCTGGCCGTTCTTGACGAACGGCGTGAAGCGCTCGCCGAGGCCGTAGACGTGCTCGCCGACGCCGAGCGCGAGCTGGGTGAGGACGTGGTGGGCGCCGTCGTCGGTGGTGGCGAACGCGGTGCCCTTGCGGCCCGCCCGGGTCAGCTCCCGCCCGTCCGCGTCGTGGAAGGTCAGCGACCACGGGGCGGCCCGGTCCAGGCGCAGGGTCAGCGGGCCGCTGGTCAGCTCGGTGACGGCGCCGTCCCGGCGGACCTCTCCCGCCCCGCCGGGTTCGGCCGCGAGGGCGAAGTCCGGTCCCGGACGGCGTTTGCCCGCGTGATGGGTGACCCGCACGCCGATGACGCCCTCGGCGGGTGAGAAGCAGTCGACGGTGAGGAGCGGCGCGTTGAGCGTGTCTCCTCTGCGCGTCACCTTCTGCACGGAGGCAAACGCGGTGAAGCGCTTCGATTCGACGCGTACGTCACGCGCCTCGGTGGCGTACGCGACCTCGACGCCGTCGCGGATGCGCCAGAACCCGTTGGTGAACTTCATGGTCTTCCTCGGGGGGAGCGGGGCTGTTCGGCGGGGACGGCGGAGGCTGTCGCCCGGCGGGTTGATCGTACACAGAAGAAATCGCCGTCACACCTGGCTGACGCCGCGACATCCACCGTGACCTGTGGTTTCTTCGTCGGGCAATCGAACTCGGCTCCGCTGCGTAGCCGGACGAACACGCGTGGGGGTCTAGCGTGACACCGGGGATTGACGTATTAGTCATCAGGCCAAACAAAAGACCCGGCGACGAAGCCGGGCACACGACAGCAAGGGCCGCAGCATGTCGAAGCGCTTCAATCGCGTTCCTGAGAGGTCCCCGGTCGCCCGGCGCCGGGGACGCTCCCGCAGGGCCGTGGCACCACTCACCGCCGTGTCGGTCCTGGTCGCCGGGGCGGCCCTGACCGGATGCGGTCAGCAGCGTGACGGCGACGTCTTCACCGTCATGAACTCGTCGACCGACGAGACCTACCACCGCTGGGACGCCGAGGCGATGGGCCGCTGCGGCAAGCAGCTCGGCGTCACCATCGAGCAGCAGAGCGTCCCGGCCGCGCAGGTCATGACGAAGGCGCTGCGCATGGCGTCCTCGAAGTCGCTGCCCGACATCGTCCAGTTCGACGCCTCGGAGATGCCGACGTTCGCCGAGGCGGGCGGCCTGGTCGACCTCAGGACGCTCGGCCTGAGCACCCGGGACATCCCCCAGGGCATCGTGAACTTCGGCTCGTACAAGGGCACGTACTACGGCGCGGCCCGGTCGGTGAACACCCTGGCGCTGTTCTACAACAAGGACGTCCTCGGCCAGGCCGGCGTGAAGGTCCCCACCACCTGGGACGAGCTGCGCGAGGCCGCGAAGAAGCTCACCGGCGGCAAGCGCTACGGGCTGGCGCTCAGCGCGGGCGGCGCGGAGGACGGCGTCTTCCAGTTCACGCCGTTCATGTGGTCCAACGGCGGCGACGAGACCAGGCTGGACAGCCCGCAGGTCGCCGGCGCGCTCGACTACTGGAAGACCCTGCTGGCGGACGGCTCGCTGTCGAAGTCGACGGTCAGCTGGACGCAGGCGGACGTCAACGACCAGTTCATGGCCGGCAACGCGGCGATGATGATCAACGGCCCGTGGCAGGTCGAGACGCTCAACACCAAGAAGTCGCTGCACTGGGGCATCGCGAAGATCCCGGTCCCCCGGCCCGGCGCGCCCTCCGTCGGCCCGCTCGGCGGTGCCGTGCTCACCGTGCCCAACACCGGTGACCAGGCGCGGGAGAAGCGGGCGGGCGAGATCGTCGCCTGTCTGTCGAGCCGGAAGGAGCAGCTGACCTACGCGCTCAACAGCTGGATGGTCCCGGCCAACGCCAAGGCCGCCGCCGTGTGGCGCACGCGGGTGCCCGAGCTGGACGCGCTCGCCGACCAGGTCGCCGCCGCCCGGTCCCGGACCGCCAAGCTCGGCGCCGGCTGGCCGAGCGTGTCGCTCGCCCTGCAGAGCGCCTTCCAGTCCGCCCTGACCGGCCAGTCCAGCGAGGCGGCCCTGAAGCGCGCCCAGCAACGGGCCACGAGCGGGAACTGAGGTAAGCCATCATGACCACGTCCATCGTCACCGCCCAGGCGCCAGGGAAGGCGTCCCGGACGGCCGCCGCGCCGGACCCGGCCCGGCTGCGCCGCCGACGCAGACTGGCCCAGTGGGGGTTCGTCGCCCCCGCGGTCGTCTTCATGCTGCTGTTCTTCGGCTACCCGCTCGTCCGCAACGTCGTGATGAGCTTCCAGCACTTCACCCCGAAGACGTTCTTCACCGGGGACGCGCCCTTCAACGGCGCCGACAACTGGTCGAACGTGTTCCAGGACCCGCTGTTCGGCAAGGCGCTGTGGCACACCCTGGTCTTCACCGCCGGGTCGCTGCTCGGCCAGTTCTGCATCGGGCTCGCGCTCGCGGTGTTCTTCAGCCGCCGCTTCCCGCTGAACGGTGTCCTGCGGTCGCTGATCCTGCTGCCCTGGCTGGTGCCCATGGTGGTGTCCGGCATCGTGTGGCGCCGCATCCTCGACCAGGACACGGGCGTCCTGAACTCGTTCCTGGACACGCTCGGCCTCGGCGGTCACACCCCGTGGCTGACCAGTCCCGGCATGGCCCTGCTGTCGGTGATCCTGGTCAACATCTGGATCGGCATCCCGTTCAACATGGTCATCCTCTACGGCGGTCTCCAGGAGATCCCCAAGGAGCTGTACGAGGCGGCCTCCCTGGACGGCGCCTCGGCCTGGCGGACCTTCCGCTCCATCACCCTGCCGCAGCTCAAGCCGGTGATCACCGTCGTCCTCGTGCTCGGCTTCATGTCGACGGTGAAGATCCTCGACCTGATCCTCGCGCTCACCGACGGCGGCCCGGCCGACGCCACCCAGACCCTGGGCACGCTGACCTACCAGAACTCCTTCGTACGGCTGGACTTCGGCGCGGGCGCGGTCGTCGGCAACGTACTCATCCTTGTCTCCGCGGTCTTCGCGGTGTTCTACCTGCGGGCCAACCGCACCGAGGGGAAGTGACGTCCATGGCCGCTCGCACGCCCACGACATCCGGGCGCCGCTGGGGTTCCACCCTCGCCGGTGTGCTCATCCTGTGCGTCATGCTGTTCCCGCTGTACTGGATGCTCAACACCGCCCTCCAGCCCGCCTCGGGTCTGCTCCAGGTCGACCCGGTGCCCGGCAGCCTGGACCTGTCCGGCTTCTCCAAGGCCCTGGACGACCAGGGCGGTCACCTGCTGACCTCGCTGGTCGTCTCGCTCGGCGCGGTCGTCATCTGCCTCGCGGTCTCCGCGCCGGCCGCCTACGGGCTGGCCCGGTTCGGCCTGCGCGGCTCCCGGACGATCGTCTTCGGCACGCTGATCACCCAGATGGTGCCGGGCATCGTCATCGCCAACGCGCTGTACAACTCGTACGTCGACCTCGGCCTGGTCAACTCGTACTTCGGTCTGATGCTCGCGGACGCCTCGCTCGGCATCCCGTTCTCGATCGTGCTGATGCGGTCCTTCATGGTGTCGATCCCGGGTGAGGTGATCGAGGCCGCGCAGATGGACGGTGCCGGGCCGGTGCGGACGTTCCTGCGGGTCGTCCTGCCGATGAGCCGCAACTCGCTGATCACGTCGGGGCTGTTCGCCTTCCTCTTCTCGTGGAGCGACTTCATGTTCGCGCTCACGCTGAACACGACCGACGACGTCAAGCCGGTCACGCTGGGCATCTACCAGTACATCGGGGCCCACGTCGGCGACTGGGGCTCGGTCATGGCCGCCTCCGTGCTGTCCGCGGTGCCGGCGGCGATCCTGCTCGTGCTCGCCCAGAAGTACATCGCCGCCGGCATCACCGGCGGTTCCGTCAAGTGACCCGCCCCCGCGTCCCCCTGGAAACGGCCTCCATGACTGACTTCCCCGAGTTCCCGCCCGGCTTCGTCTTCGGCGCCGCCACCGCCTCGTACCAGATCGAGGGCGCGGCCCGGGAGGACGGCCGCGGGCCGTCGATCTGGGACACCTACAGCCACACGCCGGGCCGGACGGCGAACGGCGACACCGGAGACGTGGCCTGCGACCACTACCACCGCTACCGGGAGGACGTGGCGCTGCTGCGCGACCTGGGCGTGGACTCGTACCGCTTCTCCATCGCCTGGCCGCGGATCGTGCCCGACGGCTCCGGCCCGGTCAACCCGAAGGGGCTGGACTTCTACTCCCGGCTCGTCGACGAGCTGCTCGCCGCCGGCATCGAACCGGCCGCCACCCTCTACCACTGGGACCTGCCGCAGGCCCTCGAGGACCGGGGCGGCTGGCGGGTGCGGGAGACGGCGGAGCGGTTCGCCGAGTACACGGCCGTCGTGGCCGGACACCTCGGCGACCGGGTGCCGCGCTGGATCACCCTCAACGAGCCCTGGTGCAGCGCCTTCCTCGGCTACTCCGTGGGCCGGCACGCGCCCGGCGCCCGGGAGGGCCGGGGCGCGCTGGCCGCCGCCCACCACCTGCTGGTCGGCCACGGCCTGGCGGTCGGGGCGCTGCGGGCGGCCGGGGTGCGCGAGGTCGGCATCACCCTCAACCTCGACCGCAACCTGCCGGCCGGCGACTCCCCCGCCGACCTCGCGGCCGTGGTCCGCGCCGACACCCAGCACAACCTGGTGTGGACCGAGCCGATCCTCGCGGGCCGCTACCCGGCCACCGAGGAGGAGACCTGGGGCGGACTGATCACCGGGGCGGACTTCCGGCGGGACGGCGACCTGGAACTGATCTCGCGCCCGCTGGACTTCCTCGGCGTCAACTACTACCGGCCCGTCGTGGTCGCCGACGCCCCGTACCGCGAGGCCGACCCGGCCCGGCGGGTGGCCACGGACAACCGCTACACGGAGGCCGGGCTGCCGGACGTGCGGCACACGGCGATGGGCTGGCCGGTGGACCCCGGCTCCTTCACCGACCTGCTGGTGCGGCTCAAGGAGCGGTACGGGGACGCGCTGCCGCCGGTCCACATCACGGAGAACGGCTCGGCGGAGGACGACACGCTCTCCGCCGACGGCGCGGTTCACGACACCGACCGGGTGGCCTACCTGCGGGACCACCTCACCGCGCTGCGCGCCGCGATGGACGCCGGCGTCGACGTCCGCGGCTACTACGTCTGGTCGCTGCTGGACAACTTCGAGTGGGCCCTCGGCTACGACAAGCGCTTCGGGATCGTCCGGGTCGACTACGACACCCAGCGACGCACGCCGAAGGACAGCTACCACTGGTACAAGGCGATGATCGCCGCGCAGCGGGGCTGACGGGTTCCCGGCGGACGCGCCGTGTCCCGCCGGCCGCCGGACGCGCCGGTCCGACGGCCGGTGGGGCCATCCGCCGCGACGCCCGTCTTACGGAGTCGTGACGTGCGGGCGCGGCCTCCCGGTCCGGTGCCGCCGCGGGCCTAGCGTGGGGGCATGCGGGTACTGGTCACCGGCGGCGCCGGGTTCATCGGGTCTCATGTGTGCGCGGCGCTCGCGGCGCGCGGACACGAGGCGGCCGTGTTCGACGTGCGCACGGACCCGGCCGCCGACGTGCGTGATCCGGCAGCGGTCGCGCGGGCCGTCACCGGTGTGGACGCCGTCTGTCACCAGGCCGCGATGGTCGGGCTCGGAACGGGCTTCGCGGACGCGGCGGAGTACGTCTCCCGCAACGACCTCGGCACCGCCGTACTCCTCGCGGCCATGGCCGACGCCGGGGTACGGCGCCTGGTGCTGGCCGGGTCGATGGTCGTGTACGGCGAGGGACGGTACGTGTGTCCGCGCGACGGGGTCGTGCGGCCGGGCCCACGGGCCGTCGCCGATCTGGACGCGGGCCGGTTCGAGCCGCGGTGCCCGGTGTGCGGCGCGGAGCTGACGCCCGGGCTGGTCGGCGAGGACGCGCCGGCCGACCCGCGCAACGTGTACGCCACGACCAAGCTGGCGCAGGAGCACCTGGCCGCCGCCTGGGCCCGGTCGACCGGCGGCTGGGCGGTGTCGCTGCGCTACCACAACGTCTACGGCCCCCGGATGCCCCGCGACACCCCCTACGCCGGCGTCGCCTCCTTCTTCCGGTCCGCGCTCGCCCGGGGCGAGGCGCCCCGCGTCTTCGAGGACGGCCGGCAGCGCCGGGACTTCGTGCACGTGCGGGACGTGGCCGCGGCCAACGTCGTCGCGCTGGAGGCGGGGTCCGCGCCGGGCGCGCTGACCGCGTACAACACCGGCAGCGGCGAGCCGCACACCGTCGGGGAGATGGCCCGCGCGCTGGCCGGCGCCCACGGCGGTCCCGCGCCTGTCGTCACCGGGGAGTACCGGCTGGGCGACGTACGGCACATCACCGCCGACTCCTCCCGGCTGCGGGCCGAACTGGGCTGGAAGCCGGAGGTCGGCTTCCAGGAGGGCATGCGCGAGTTCGCGGCCTCGCGGTGACCGGGGCCGGTGCGGCTCACTCCGCCGGAGGGGAGCCCCCGAGGTCTTTCCTTCGCATCAGGCCGGCCTGATCCGGACGAGAGGCCCTACCGGGCCGCCGGGAGCGTGACCTCGAAGCGGCAGCCGCCGGGGATGTTGCGTACGGTGGCCCGGCCCCGGTGGGCCTCCACGATGCCGCGCACGATGGCGAGGCCCAGACCCGCGCCGGCCGGCGGGGTGCGGGCGTGGGTGCCGCGCCATCCGGTGTCGAACACGCGGGGCAGATCCTCCTCCGGGATGCCTCCGCAGCCGTCCGTCACGGAGAGCACCACACCGTCGGGCGAGCGCCCGGCGGCGACGGCGACGGTTCCGTCGGCGGGCGTCCGGCGGATGGCGTTGACCAGCAGGTTGCCCAGGACGCGGCTCATCTCCTTGGCGTCGACCTCGACCGGGACCGGCTCCACCCGGTCGCCGACCAGCCGTACGCCGTGGGCGCGGGCGAGCGGGTCGGCTCCCGCGAGAGCGTCGCCGACGAGGTCGTGGAGGGAGATCCGGGACGGGCTCAGCGGGAGCGTGCCGGCGTGGATGCGGGAGAGTTCGAAGAGGTCGCCGACCATGTCGTTGAGGCGCTCGACCTCGGTGCGGATCTGCTTCAGATAGCGGCCGGGGTCGTCGGCGACGCCGTCCTCCAGGGCCTCCGACATAGCGCGCAGTCCGGCGAGCGGGGTGCGCAGGTCGTGGGAGATCCAGGCGACGAGTTCCCGGCGCGAGGTCTCCAGCAGGCGTTCCCGTTCCCGGGACTCGGCGAGTCTCGCGCTGGTGGCCGCCAGTTCGCGGCTCAGTGCGGCCAGTTCGGCGGTGGCCGGGCCCTCGGGGGCGGCGAAGTCGCCGGCCTCGCCGAACGAGCGTGCCGCCATGGCGAGTTCATGGCTGCGGGCGACGACCCAGCGGCCCAGCACCAGCGCGGTCGCCAGGGAGACCACGGCCGCCATGGCGACGACCGTCGTCACCACGCTCAGGTCGTGGGGGGACAAGAACATCGCCCGGGCGACGGCGAGGGTGCCCGCCAGCACGCCGCCCACGCCGACCGCCGCGATCACGGCGAGGGACACGGTGAGCGAGCGGCGCCGCAGCATGCGGAGCGCGGCGGCCCCGGCCAGGCCCGTGACGGCGGCCCCGCCGAAGGCGAGCAGGGCGATGAGGACGGTGTCGCGCACGTCAGCCCTCCCCTTCCGCGCCGCTCGGCTCGAAGCGGTAGCCGACGCCCCACACGGTCTGGATCAGGCGCGGCCGGGCGGGGTCGTCCTCGACCTTGCCGCGCAGCCTGCGGATGTGGACCGTCACCGTGGACAGGTCGCCGAAGTCCCAGCCCCACACCTCGCGCATCAGGTCCTCCCGGCTGTAGGCCCTCCCGGGGTGCCGCAGGAAGAAGGCGAGGAGGTCGAACTCCCGCAGGGTGAGCGCGAGTTCGGTGCCGTTCCGGGTGGCGCGGCGGGCGGCCGGGTCGACGGTGACACCGGCCGCGGCCAGCGGACCGGTGGCCGTGGCGGGCAGCGCGCGGCGCAGCACCGACCGTACCCGCAGGACCAGTTCGCGGGGGCTGAACGGCTTGGTCACGTAGTCGTCGGCGCCGACCTCCAGGCCGGTGACGCGGTCGTCCTCGTCACCGCGGGCGGTGAGCATGACGACGGGGACGGGGGCCCGTGCGCGCAGCCGCCGGCAGACCTCCAGTCCGTCCATCCCGGGCAGCATCAGGTCCAGGACCACCAGGTCCGGCCAGTGGGCGGCGGCGCGGGTGAGGGCGGCCGGGCCGTCGGCGGCGCGGTCGACCACGTATCCGGCGCGGCCGAGGTACCCGGCGACGATCTCGGCGACGGTCGCGTCGTCGTCCACGACCAGGATCCGGGCGGTACCGGGGACGGACCCGGGGTCCGGTGCGGCGGGGCCGGGTACGGGTGCGGTCCCGTCCGTGGCCGGGCGCCCGGCGGGCAGGTGCGGCTGCTGCATGCCTCCAGCCTGTCACCGGGCCGAGGCGGGCGTCGTGCCCCCGGCCCGGTCCCGGCCCGGACGTCCGCGTTTCGTAAGCAGCGCCGGCCCGGTATGCCCGGTTCGCATTCGTAGGGTGAACGGCGTGACCCCCTCATCCCCCTCCTCGGCGGCGAGCGTGGACGTGGTGCTGCCCTGCCTGGACGAGGCCGAGGCCCTGCCCTGGGTGCTCGCCAGGATCCCGGCGGGCTGGCGCGCCCTCGTCGTCGACAACGGCTCCACCGACGGCTCGGCGGACATCGCCCGCGCCCTCGGCGCGACCGTCGTGCACGAGCCGCGGCGCGGTTTCGGCGCCGCCTGCCACGCCGGGCTGACCGCCGCCACCGCCGACGTCGTCTGCTTCTGCGACTGCGACGCCTCCCTCGACCCCGGGCACCTCGTGCCCTTCGTCCGGGACGTCCTCGACGGCCGGGCCGACCTGGTCCTGGGCCGGCGGCGGGCGCGGACCCGGCGCGCCTGGCCCGCGCACGCCCGGGCCGGCAACTTCGCGCTCGCGCGGCTGCTGCGCCGCCGCACCGGGCTGCGGCTCCACGACCTCGGACCGCTGCGCGCCGCCCGCCGGGAGCCTCTGCTCGGGCTCGGCCTGAGCGACCGGCGCAGCGGCTATCCGCTCCAGATGGTGGTGCGCGCGGCCGACGCGGGCTGGCGGATCGCCGAGCACGACGTGCCGTACCTGCCCCGCGCCGGCGCCTCGAAGGTCACGGGCACCTGGCGCGGCACCTGGCAGGCGGTGCGGGACATGAGCCGCGTCCTGGCCGAGCCGCAGGCCGGCGGGAGGACCGCACCGTGACCACGCTGCTCGTGATCGCCAAGGAACCGCTGCCGGGACGCGTCAAGACGCGGCTCACCCCGCCGTTCAGCCCGGCGGAGGCGGCGGCGCTCGCCGAGGCCGCGCTCGCCGACACCCTGCTCGCCGTCACGGCGGCCCCCGCGACCCGGCGCGTCCTGGTGCTGGACGGCAGCCCCGGCCCCTGGCTGCCGCCCGGCTTCGACGTCGTGCCGCAGTGCGCGGGCGGGCTGGACCTGCGGCTGGCCGACGCCTTCGCGCGGTGCACCGGTCCCGCCCTGCTCATCGGCATGGACACCCCGCAGGTGACCCCGGAGCTGCTCACCGTGGACTTCGCGGGGTACGACGCGTGCCTCGGTCCGGCGGAGGACGGCGGCTTCTGGGCGCTGGGACTGGCCGAGCCGGACCCGGCTCTGCTGCGGGGCGTGCCCATGTCGACGCCGTGGACGGGTGCCGTCCAGCGGCGGCGGCTGGTGGCCGCGGGGCTGCGGGTGCGCGCACTGCCCCGGCTGCGGGACGTGGACACGGCCGCCGACGCGGTGGCGGTCGCCGCCCGGGCGCCGCACGGCCGGTTCGCCGCCCGGCTGGCCCGGTGCACCGCGCACACCGGCGGGACCGGGCGATGAGCACCCCGCCGGTCACCCCCTGGGGCGGGGCCGGTCCCTACGCCGCCGCGCTGCGCACCGGGCGCGGCCCGCTGTTCCTGCGCCGCAGCGACGGCTGGCTGCTGCCGCTGGAGGTCGAGCGCTGGTGCGCGCGGGCGGACCCGGTCGACCGGGCGGTGCTGGACCGCTGTGAGGGAGCCGTCCTCGACGTCGGCTGCGGACCGGGGCGGCTGGTGGCGGAACTCGCCGCCCGGGGCCGTACCGTCCTCGGCATCGACGTCAGCGAGGCCGCCGTCGACCACACCGTGCGGCTCGGCGGCCAGGCGCTGCGGCGCTCGGTGTTCGAGCCGCTGCCCGGCGAGGGACGCTGGGGCACCGTGCTGCTCATGGACGGCAACGTCGGCATCGGGGGCGACCCGCGCGCCCTGCTGGACCGGGTGGCCCGGCTGCTGCGGCCCGGCGGACTGCTGATCGCCGAGACCGCCGCGGTGGACGTCGACGAACGGTCCGAGGTCCGGGTCGTCGACGGCACCGGCATGGAGACGGGCGCGATCGGCCCGGAGACGGACGGCCACGGCGTGGGCGCCGGTGGCGACGGCGCCTTTCCGTGGGCGCGGCTCGGCACCCCGGCCCTGCTGCGGTACGCGGGCCGGGCGGGGTGGCGGCCCGTCGGTCAGTGGACGACCGGCCGGCGCCGTTTCGCCGCCCTGCGCAGCCGCAGTCCCCGCAGCGCGAGCAGCAGCGCCGAACCGGCGAACAGCACCGCGCTGATCAGCAGCCAGCGGGCGAGGAAACCGTCCGCCGACAGACCGGTGGCGGACCGGTAGGGCCGGTCCACCATGCCGGTGATCAGCGGGAACCACACGAGCAGCAGCAGACCGGACAGGGCGGCCGGGACCCGGACGTACATGGTCCGCTGCCGGCGCCCGGCGGCGCCGAGGGCGCGGACGACCGCCCGGTCCGCCACCGCGTACAGCGGCAGCAGCACGAGGTCGTGCAGCAGTGCCGCGCCCACCAGCCACAGCGCCACGGCCTGCCAGTCGCCCGCGAACAGCCGTACGCCGGCATAGCCGGCCAGCGCGAACGAGCAGGCCAGCAGCAGGATCTGCAAGGGGCTGCCGAGGGCCGGGCGCGGGCGCATCACAGCGCTCCGAAGGTCAGCCGGGCCACCCACTTGGTGTTGAGCACCCCGGGCGCCGCGGGCACGATGATCCGCGCCGGATGGCCGTGGTCGGGGGACAGCTCCTCGCCGTTGACGTACAGGGCGAGCAGGGAGCGCGGGTCGGCCACCTGGTTGGCGCGCAGGGCGGCCCGGCGGAAGGCCCCGCGCCGCTGGAGCGACTCCACGAACAGGTCCGGCGGATCGTCGTACCCGACGAGCGCGGCCAGGTCGCGCAGCCGGACCCCGCGCCACCACTGGTCCTGCGTCGACCAGCCCTCGACGCAGGCGATGGGCAGGGCCGAGCTGTGCAGCGGCATGCGCAGCAGCTGGGCGCGGCTGAGGCGGACCGTTCCGGTGCGGCCCGTGACGACGAGCCGCCATGCCTCCTCGCCGGTCTCCGCCGCGTCGATCCCGGCGTACGCGGCCGTCTTGTTGATCTGGAAGCCGTTCGGCCCGCCGCCGGGGTCGGCTCCGCCGTGCGGCGCGAGGAGGGCGGTGCGCCGCAGCACACCCCCGATGCTCTGGCCGGCGGTGGTGACGAGGAGCAGCAGCGAGGCACCCCCGACGAACCACAGCGCCCCGCGCCGCGAAACGGTCGGCGGCAGTGGGCGGGGGGACACCAGCTCCCCCGGCTCCGGCGCGCGGGACACCCGCTCCCCGTGCGCCCCGTGCTCCTCGCGCCGCCGGCGGAGGCTGCGTACGGCGGTCGGCAGTTTGAGCGCCGCGTGCGCCACGAACGCGGCGAAGAAGACCCAGGCGCCGTAGAAGTGCAGCGGGTAGAAGGAGCCGGGGAAGACGTAGTCGAGCTGGACGTTCAGGACGCCGGTGGTGAACTCGAACAGCCCGCCGCCGACGAGCAGGAGCAGGGAGATCCGCTCCAGGGCGTGCGCGAGCGAGCAGGCCGGGGGCAGGGCGAACAGCCTCGGCACGACCGACCAGAGCTTGGCCAGCAGCACCGGGATCAGGGTGATGCCGAGGGTGACGTGCAGGCCCTGGGTGAGCCGGTACAGCCAGTAAGGGTCCGTCGGCCAGGCGAAGAGGTAGAAGCCCAGGATCCCCTTGTCCGGCGTCTGGTCGTTCACCCGTGCGAGGTCCGGGTTGTAGGCGGCGTAGGACACCAGACCCGTCACGAACAGCACCGTGACGCCCACCAGCAGCACGACACCGAGCACCGAGGTGAACCACGGGCCGCGCAGCGGGCTGCGCCAGAAACCGGGCGAGGAGGGAAGTCGCGGGTCGTCGTCTCGCATGGTCCGACGGTAGGCCGGAACCGCCCCGGAGCGGGGTCGCGACCCATGACGAAACGCTGACGTCGCGCCGCCGCTCCTCTCGTTCCCCCGGTCGCCGCCCTAGCGTTCCGGTGTGACCTCGCCTCCCCTCCGTGACCGGTACGCCGGCCTGCGCGCCGACCTGTGTGCCGCGTCGGCCGCCGCCCTGCTCGTCCTCGTCGCCGTGCTGGTCGGCCGGCACATCCAGGACACCCGGCGCACCCTGTTCGTGCACTGGCCTCCGCTGTTCGCCGAGTGGGACCCGCACCTGGGGCCGGGCACTCCGGCCGCCGTCCTGGTGGCGGTCGCCGTGGTGGCGTACGGGCCCGCCGTCGCCGCACGGCTGCCGTGGCGGGTGCTGCTCCTCGCGGCCTGGGCCACGGCACTGGCCTGGACCTGGTCGCTGGCGCTGGTCGACGGCTGGCGGCGGGGTGTGGCCGGGCGGCTCACCACCCACAACGAGTACCTGACGGTGATCGGCCGCTTCCACGACCTCCCGGCCGCGCTGCGCGACTTCACCCACCACATCGTCAGCGGCTCCCCCGGCCCCTGGCCCGCGCACGTCGCCGGGCACCCTCCGGCCGCCACCGTCACCTTCGTCCTGCTGGACCGGGCCGGGCTGCGCGGCGGCGGCTGGGCCGGTGCCTGGTGCGTCACCGTCGGCGCGACCGCCTGCGTGGCGGTACTGGTGGCGGTGCGGGCGCTGGCCGACGAGCGCCTGGCCCGGCGGGCGGCGCCGTTCCTGGTCCTGGCCCCGGCCGCCGTGTGGGTGGGGGCCTCGGCCGACGGCTACTTCGCCGCGGTCGCCGCCTGGTCGGTGGCCCTGCTGGCCCTGGCGGTCACCGGGCGGTCCGCGGCCTGGGCGGCAGGCAGCGGGCTGCTGTACGGCCTGACCTGCTACCTCTCGTACGGCCTGACGCTCTTCGCGCTGGTCGGGGCGGCGGCGGTGCTGGTGATGGGACGGCGCCGGCCGCGACCGCTCCCGATCGTCCTCTTCCTGGCCGGGCTCGCGGTCGTCCCGACGGTGTTCACGCTGGCCGGGTTCGACTGGTGGGAGGGGTACCGGCTGCTGGTGACGCGCTACTACCAGGGCGTCGGCGGCATCCGGCCCTACGGCTACTGGGTGTGGGCCAACCTGGCCTGCACGGTGCTGATCACCGGGCCGGCCACGGCGGCGGGGCTACGGCGCACGGGCGTCTCCCTCGCCCGCCGCCGCACGGTCCCCCGGGCGGAGTCCCGGCTGGCCCTCCTCGTGGCGGCGGCGCTGCTGGCCCTGCTGGTCGCCGACCTGTCCGGCATGAGCAAGGCGGAGACGGAACGCATCTGGCTGCCCTTCGCCATGTGGCTGCTCCCGGCCTGCGCGCTCCTCACCCGCCCACGCGGCTGGCTCACCGCCCAGGCGGCGCTCGCGCTCCTGCTGAACCACCTGCTGCTCACCGGCTGGTGAACCGGCCCGCGAGGGCGTCGGCCGTCGCGGGGGCGAGGCCACGGTCGCCGGGGCGCCCGAGCACACGGGCCGCACAGCCGCCGCCCGCCGGGCACCCGACCGCGCGGCGCCCGGCGCCGACGGCCGGAGCGGGTACGGACCCGCCCCCTTCCGTTGCGGCCGGGCGGCCTGGCCGGGCGCCCGGCCAGGGTGCGGCGCGGCGTCGGGGCTCAGGCCTCGGAGCCGGGCCTCCTCGTGCGGAAGCGGCGGTACAGCAGCGTGCCGCCCATCAGTGAGGCCAGGCTCGCGGCGGCCGCCGCCCAGGTGGTGGTCTCCGTTCCGGTGTGCGCCAGGGTGCCGGGCGGCTCGTGCCGCACGACGGGCGGCGCCGGGTGGGTGGCGGGCGGTTCCTGGGGCCGCGGGGGCTCGGAACGCACCGGCGGCGGAGTGACCCGCGTGGGCGGCTCGGGCGGGGTGGTCCGGACCGGCTCCTCGGGGTGGCCGGAGGCGTTCACGGACGTGTTGCCGAAGACGGGGTTGCCGACACCGACCACGTTCACGCTGTTGCCGCTGACGTTGACGGGCACGTCGACCGGCAACTGGATGTCGTTGCCGGAGACCAGGCCCGGCGAGTCCTGTGTACTGCCGTGGGCCGTCGCCCCGCTGGGCGTCGCGGCCTGCTCCTTCTCCCCGGCCTGGCCGCCGCCCTTGTTGGCGCACGTGTTGCCCATGGCAGGGTTGAGCAGCCCCGCCACGTTCACGGTGTTCCCGCAGACGTTCACCGGGAGGTGCACCGGCAACTGGATGCCGTTGCCCGAGACCAGCCCGGGCGAGCCGCCCGCGGAACCGTCCGCGGCGGAGTCGGCGTGCACCGGTCCCGCCACTGCCATCGCGCCGGACGCGGCGGCGATGGCGATCACACTGTTTCGGGTAGCCCGTTTCATCGGTTCCCAGCCCTTCCAGACACGGTCGCGGGCACTCACCCGCACCGGAGGAAACGCCGCCGTACACCTGCAAGTTATGGTTTTTCAGCCTTTTGCCCTATACGACGGCCCGGTGGGCGTGTCCGCGCCTCGTCCGCGCCCGAGAGCCGTCCGGGGGTTCGGCCCGGGCATGGCCGCGCGCCTTCGGGTACTCGGCAGGTGGTCTTGGCGACGCTTGTCGTACCGCCTCTCCCGTTTCTAGGAGCCCTCGACATGAGTGACGCAGCAGGCACCGGCCCCGCCCCCGGGGACGGCCGGAGGATCCTGACCAACCGGCAGGGCCACCCGGTCCATGACAACCAGAACCAGCGCACCGTCGGCGCCCGTGGGCCCGCGACGCTGGAGAACTACCAGTTCCTGGAGAAGATCAGCCACTTCGACCGCGAACGCATCCCCGAACGGGTGGTGCACGCCCGCGGCGTCACGGCGTACGGCTTCTTCGAGGCGTACGGCGCCTGGGGCGACGAGCCGATCGCCCGCTACACGCGCGCGAAGCTGTTCCAGGAACGCGGCAAGCGCACCGGCGTCGCCGTCCGCTTCTCCACCGTCATCGGCGGCCGCGACTCCTCCGAGGCGGCGCGCGACCCGCGCGGCTTCGCCGTCAAGTTCTACACCGAGGACGGCAACTGGGACCTGGTCGGCAACAACCTGGGCGTGTTCTTCATCCGGGACGCCATCAAGTTCCCGGACGTCATCCACGCCCTGAAGCCGGACCCGGTGGACTTCGAGCAGAAGCCGAACCGGATCTTCGACTTCATGTCGCAGACGCCCGAGGCCATGCACATGCTGGTCAACCTGTTCAGCCCGCGCGGCATCCCCGCCGACTACCGCCACATGCAGGGCTTCGGCGTCAACACCTACAAGTGGGTGAACGCCGAGGGCAACACCGTGCTCGTCAAGTACCACTGGATGCCCAGGCAGGGCGTGCGCTCGATGACCGAGGAGGACGCGGCCAACGTCCAGGCCGGCTCCCTCGGTCACGCCACCAAGGACCTGTACGAGGCCGTCGAGCGGGGTGAGTACCCCGAGTGGGAGCTGCTCGTGCAGGTCATGGAGGACCACGAGCACCCGGAACTCGACTTCGACCCGCTGGACGACACCAAGACCTGGCCGGAGCAGGACTTCCCGCCGAGGCCGGTGGGCCGGATGGTGCTGGACCGGATGCCAGAGAACTTCTTCGCGGAGAACGAGCAGATCTCCTTCGGCACCGGTGTGCTCGTCGACGGCCTGGACTTCTCCGACGACAAGATGCTGGTCGGCCGGACCTTCTCCTACAGCGACACCCAGCGCTACCGGGTCGGCCCGAACTACCTCCAGCTCCCGGTCAACCAGGCGAAGAACGCACAGGTGCGCACCAACCAGCGCGACGGGCAGATGACGTACCACGTCGACGGCGGCGGGGAGAACCCCAGCGTCAACTACGAGCCCTCGGTCCGGGGAGGCCTGCGCGAGGCGGAGTACCCGGCGCACGACGAGCAGGGCCCGGAGATCCGCGGCCGGCTCACCCGCAAGCGCATCCCCCGCACCAACGACTACCTCCAGGCGGGCCAGCGGTACCTGCTGATGGAGCAGTGGGAGCGCGACGACCTGGTGCGGAACCTGACCGGTCAGCTCTCCCGGTGCGACCGGTCCATCCAGGAGCGGATGGTCTGGCACTTCCTGCTGGTGGAGAACGACCTCGGGCTGCGCGTCGGCGAGGGCCTCGGCATCCGTCCGGAGGACGTCGCCGACCTGGAGCCGCTGGCCGGCCAGGACCTCACCGAGGAGGACAAGGAGCGGCTGGCGAACCTCGGCAAGAACCCGCCGCGGGACGTCGAGGGCCTCACCATGACGCACTGCGTCCCGGACGCGCGCCATGAGGTGACGAGGTGACGGGCTGAGGGGTGACGGGGTGACGGGGTGGCCCGCTGAGCCCGCGGCCCTGACACGCCGGGGCGCCCGGCGCCCCGGAACGCCGGTCAGCCGACGACGGGCGCCGCTCCCGGCTCGGTCACGAGCCGGGCGTGGTGCCCGCGCGGGCAGTGCACGATCCGGTCGCCGAGGCCGAGCCGGCCGGCCTCGGCCAGGAAGGCGGACAGGGGCGAGCACATCACCGTGTACTCCTCGTAGTGCACGGGCAGGACGGCGCGGGGGCCGAGACGCCGGGCCAGTTCCGCACCCTGCCGGCCGTCCATGGTGACCAGGAAACCGCCGGGCAGCGTGGTGCCGCCCAGGTGCAGGACGGCGAGGTCGGCGGCCGGGAAGCGTTGGGTGATCTCGTCGAGGCCGTCGTAGGGCATGGTGTCGCCGGAGACGTACAGCCGGAGCCGCGGCGGGCCGCCGGCGGGGCCGAGCTCGATCATGCTGCCCATCACCGGGGGCAGCAGTCGCCGCAGCACCGGATGTCCGGCGTGCCGTCCGGGCAACGCCGTGACCGTGGCCTGGACCGGGCCCTGCCGGAGGGTGAGCCCCTGCCAGGTGCGCAGTCCGGCCACCCGCTCGCGCCCGTGCAGCACCTTCAGGCGGCGCGCGGCGTGCGGGGTGCTCAGCACCGGGACCGAGGGGTCCAGGTGGCGCCGGGCCCGGCGGTCCCAGTGGTCCCCGTGCAGGTGGGACAGCACGATCCCGTCGAGGCGGGGCAGGTCCTCCGGTTGCAGGGCGGGCTCGGTCAGGCGCCGGGTGAGCAGGCCGTTGCCGAGGTAGGCGTACTGGCCGAGGTGCAGGAAGTTCGGGTCGGTGAGCAGGGTCAGCGGCCCGTAGCGCAGCAGGACGGTCGCGTTGCCGAGGAAGTGCAGGTCGACCGTGTCGTCGGTGGGTGTGTCCGTGGTAGCGGGCATGGGTTCCGCCGCCCTTCCGTCCGAGCCGTCACAGGCGCCCGCACCGTCGCGGGCGTGCCGGGTTCCTCCCGGGGCGGCCGGGTACCCCTGGCGGGCGGAGGGCATGAGAGGGCCTGTCCCGGCCGGTTCCGGTCCGGTGCCGCCCGCGTCCGCACAGATGGCCGAGCGTGCCGCAGCGGTCGAGCCGGGGAGCTGGTAGCTCTCGTAGGGCAGCCGCTGCCGTACCCGCCCGGGCGGGGGGACCGACCGGGGAGCCGACCGAGACGAGGAGCGATGACTACCACCGTGCGCGAGACCGGAACCGAGAACACACCGCCCAGCCTCAGGCTGCCCGGCCTGCTGCTGGGGGTGGGGCTCGGCGGATTCGTCGACGGCATCCTGCTGCACCAGCTCCTCCAGTGGCACCACATGCTGACCAGTACCGACCACGACCACATCGGGGTGAAGTACTACGACCCCCACACCGTCTCCGGGCTGGAGATGAACACCGTCTGGGACGGGGTCTTCCACACCGTCTGCTGGCTCGCCGTCCTCGGCGGCCTCGCCGTCCTGTACGCACGGGTCGCCACCGGCCGACGGCAGGTGTGGGCCTCGCGGGTGCTCTGGGGCTGGGTGCTGTCCGGCTGGGGCCTGTTCAACCTCGTGGAGGGCGTCCTCGACCATCACATTCTGGGCATCCACCACGTCCACGGCGGCCCCTACCAGGTGTGGTGGGACATCGGTTTCCTCGTGCTCGGCGCGCTGCTGCTGGCGGGCGGCATGCTCCTGCGGCGCGGCGCCCGGCCCTTCGATCCCGCCGCGCCGCGCGCCGCACGCCCCGGACACGCCGTCTGATGCCCGACGGCACGCACATGCACACGCACACGCACGGCGCGGGGAGCGGCGGCGCGTGGGAGGCCGTGCTCCCCGTCCTGGCCCTGCTGGCGTGCGCGGGCGGCTATCTGCTGCTGGTGCGCCGGGTCCGCCGCCGCAACCCCGTCCGGGGCTGGAACCCCTGGCGCACGGCCGCCTTCTGCACGGGCCTCCTCCTGCTGGCGGCGGCGCTGCTGCCGCCCGTCGCCGCCCTCGCCCACCGTGACTTCCGCGGCCACATGGCCCAGCACATGCTCATCGGCATGTACGCGCCGACGGCCCTGGTGCTGGGCGCCCCGACGACCCTCGGCTTGCGCGCCCTGCCGGCATCCCGCGCCCGCCGTCTCACCGCGCTCCTGCACAGCGGCCCGGCCCGCCTGCTCGCCCACCCCGTCACCGGTCTGCTGCTGTCCACCGGCAGCCTCGCGCCGCTGTACTTCACCCCGCTCTACGACGCCGTCTCGGCCCGTCCGGCCGGCCACTGGCTGCTGCACGCGCACTTCCTGCTGGCGGGCTGTCTGTTCGCGCACGCCGTCGCCGGACCCGACCCCGCCCCGGGCCGCCCCGGTGTGCGCGCCCGGCTGGTCTGCCTGGGCTGCGCCATCGCGGTGCACGCGAGCATCGCGCAACTGATGTACGGCGGCTACTGGGTGGCCGTCGACGCTCCGGTCCCCCAGGTCCAGGGTGCTGCCGAGATCATGTACTACGGCGGTGACATCGCCGAACTCCTGCTGGCGGCCGCCCTGGTCGCCACCTGGCGCCCGGCACGCGGCGCGGTCGCGGGGCACGCGGTGCGGGCCGCGCGGTAGGACGTGCGGGAGGCGTGCGGCCCGTACGGCCGGGGGGGGACACCCCGGGCAATCAGTAGCCAGGAAGGTGGCGGCCAGGAAGGTAGCAGCCACGAAAATAGTAGCCATGGACATAGTAGCCATGTACTCTATTCGGCATGAGCGACAAGGTGTCCGAAGGAGCCACGCCGGGTTTCCTGGTGTGGCGGCTGTCGATGAAGTGGCGGGTCGCGGTGGACCGCGCGGTGGCCCCGCTCGGGCTGACACACGCGCAGTACTCCCTGGTGGCGTCGCTGTACGGCATGCAGCGCTCCGGGGTGCGCCCCAGCCAGCGGCGCCTCGCCGACCACACCGGTCTGGAAGCCCTGTACGTCTCCAAACTGGCCCGTGGCCTGGAATCGGCCGGCCTCATCGCACGCACCCGGGACCCGGCCGACCCGCGGGCGGTTCAACTCGCCCTCACCGAGCCGGGCCGCGAGACCACCCGGCAGGCGATCGACGTCGTCCAGGGACTGCTGCGCCAGCTGCTGGCACCCCTCGGCGGGCCCGACAGCCCGCGCGCCCAGGAGTTCACCCGGGACCTGACGGCCCTGCTCGACGCACCGCTTGACCCGTTCGGCACCACCGATCACGAGACGGAGCAGTCATGACCACCACCGCACCCCGCGTCGACAGCCGCGTCATCGGCCTCGCCCACTACGCCCTGCGGGCCGTACTGGAACGCGTCCTCGCCCCGCACGGCATCTCCTTCCTGCAGTCCGTCACCCTGCGGCTCGCGTCCCTCGCGGACGGGCCTGTCGAGCGGGCCGCGCTGGTGGCGGGCGTCGTCGACACGGTGAAGGTCGCCGAGAACGACGCCGAGCGCGCCGTCGAGGACCTCACGGCCGCCGGCCTGCTCGCCCCCGAGGGCGCCCGCGCCCTGCGGCTCACGGACGCGGGGCGCGGGGTGTACACCACCAGCTCCGCCGAGGCCGCGACGGTCTCCGCCCGGCTGTACGCGGGCGTCCGCGAGGAGGACCGGGCGGTGGCCGGCCGTGTGCTCGCCCTGCTCACCGAGCGGGCGGAGGCGGAGCTGGCCGGCCTACGGCAGCGGTAGGGCCGCCCGACCCCGGCGGTGACGCCCCGGCCGCCCCCTGCGGGGTTCCTCGAACGGCCGCGTGCCCGTGGACCCGGCCGGCGCCGGCCCACGCGGCCAGGACGGCGCCGGTCCGGCCCCCTGCGTCGTCACAGCGGCGTCGCCGCGTGCAGGATCAGGAACAGGGTGACGGCGGAGTTCGCCGACGACATCGCCGAGACCAGCGCCCCGGCAGCGGCGCCCCAGGCGGCCAGGCCCACCGAGGTGAACGCCGACGGCCAGGTCCGGGCCGTGGGGGCAGGCGCCAGCAGCGCGGCCACCCGGCGCGGCACGGGGCCGGTCGCCGCGAGCGCGGCCACGGTCGGCACCGGCGTGCGCGGGGACAGCAGGGCCGCCTTGCCGATGGCGCGGGCGACCGTGCGCCGGTCACCGACCGCGCGGGCCGCCTCCTCGTCCGCCCACCGTTCGGCGGTGTAGACGACGGCGGTGCGCAGCGGTCTCAGGAACGGGTTGGCGCGGGCCGCGAGGTGCGCGGCGAGCAGGTGGCGGTGGTGACGGGCGCTCAGATGGGCACGCTCGTGGGCGAACAGGGCGCGCCGCTCGGCGGGTGCCAGCCCGGCCAGCAGCGCCGTACTGACGACGATCCGTCCCCGGCTCCGGCTGTGGCCGCGGCCCCCGGGGAGGGCGTACGCGTACGGCGTGCCGTCGGGGAGGACCGCGACCGTGGCCCCCGGCACCCCGGTGAGGGCGCGGCGGGCGCGGCGGGTGACCCTTCGGTGCCGCCACAGGGTGCGGGCGCAGGCCGCGGCCACGACGGCGAGCGCCGGGATGGCGGCCCGGCCGGCCACCTCGTCGTGCGGGACGGCGGCCCGCACCTCCGGGTCGGACCAGCCGTCCGGCAACGGGTTGCCGGGCAGTTGGGCGGTGCCGACCACCATGAGCAGGGCCAGGCAGAGCGTGCTGCACCCGGCCATCACGACGGCGACCGCGGTCAGCAGCCGGGTGGCGGTGCGCGGGTGCAGCCGGGTCTCGGCGAGGCGGGCGACCGGCCACGCGGACAGCGGCAGCACCAGCGGCAGGAAGACGAAGACCCCCATGAGCGGTCAGCCCTCCGTGCCGCCGGCGTCCGGGCCGGGGATGTCGAGCAGGGCCCGCAGCACCTGTTCGTCGCCGGGCGGCAGGGCGGTGACGAAGCTGGCCAGGACCGCCTCGCGGTCCCGTTCGCCGTCCAGCAGGCGGCGCATGCGCAGCGCGGCCAGCCGGGCCACGTCGGCCGTGGGCGTCCACAGGAACGACCGCCCTTGCCGTTCGCGGGAGACGACGTCCTTGGCGAGCAGCCGGGTCAGGATGGTGACGACGGTGGTGTAGGCGAGGTCACCGCCGAGGCGCTGCTGCACCCAGGCCGCGGTGACCGGTGCGTCCGCCTCGCGCAGCGCGCCGAGGACCTGTCCCTCCAGCTCTCCCTGCCCGCGCCGCCGGGCCCGGCCGCCTTCCCTCGTCATCCGAGGCTCCTCCCCCGTCATCCTGCTGCGCTCACCCGCCGTTCCACGCTACTTCACGCCACTGACACTCCCGTGGGCCCCGTCGTCGAGGTCCTGTCTGCCGCGCGTACGTCCAGTACGAGGGTAGGAGTTCGAGGGCAGCACACCTGAGGCCTCTCGTTTCGATCATGCCGGGCTCGCGGGCCCCGGCACCGTGCCCTGATCCGGCCTGATCCGGACGGAAGACCCTAGGCGCGGCGCCCGCGACGGTGCGCGATCTCGCCGAGGAGGACGTCTACGGCGAGGAAACAGGCCGGCGGGATGCCGAGCAGCGGTACGAACCAGCCGAGCACGGCGACGGCCGCGAGCGCCGGCACGAGGAGGTACGGGGGCACGTCCGCCCAGGCGCCGCGCGGGATCGGCGGGCCGAAGGCGGTGCCCCGGCCGCGCTGCCACCACATGCGGTAGCCCCAGACGACGAGCAGGATCAGGGCGAGCGCGAGCAGCGCGAGGGCGATCTGGTTGACGAGCCCGAAGAGGACGCCGGTGTGCAGGTCGATGCCCCAGCGGGTGAGCTTGGCGAGCAAGGGGTGATCGGCGAAGCGCAGTTCGTCGGTGACCTGCCCGGTGGCGGGGTCGACGGCGACGGCGTCCTGCTTCTCGGGCCGGCTCCGCTGGATCTGCCGGACGACGTAGGCGCTGTCCGCGTCCGCGGGCGGCACGATCTCCACCGGGTCGCCGAGCCCCTTGGCGCGCGCCGCGGCGAGGACCCGGTCAAGGCCCACGCCGTGCTCGACCGTGCCGCCGGCGGACGCGGCCGGGCCGTGGCCCGCGTGGTCGCCGCCGGCCGTGGCCGTCGAGACGGACGGGGTGGCCTGGCCGAGCGAGGTGCGCAGTTCGTCGATGTTCGCGCCGGCGTACGCCGACCAGGTCAGGCCGGTCGCGGACAGGAACAGGAACCCGGCGGCGGTCCAGACGCCGACGGTGCCGTGCAGGCCGAGGGTGCGGCGCCGGCCGCCGGTGCCGCGCACCCTGCGCAGGGCGCGGCGCCGGGAGAACCACAGCACCAGGCCGCCGCCCGCGATCACCCACAGCCAGCTCGCGGCCAGTTCGCTGTAGAGCCGGCCGGTCTCGCCCAGGTGCAGATCGCGGTGGAGTTCGTCGATCCAGGTGCGCAGGGGCAGCGCCCCCGTCGCGCCGTACTGTTCGAGGGCGCCGCGGACCGTGCCGGTGTACGGGTCCACGAACACGGCGAGGGTGTGCTCCGCGTCCACGCCCTCGACCCCGGCGAGCAGCACCCGGGTCGTGGCGCCGGCCTCGGGCGCGGGGCGGACGGCGGCGACGGTGCCCTCCGGGTGGGCCTCGCGGGCGGCGGTCACCTGGTCGGAGACGGGCAGCGCGCGCCCGCCGGCCGGAACGGTCAGCTCATGGCCGTAGACGAGCCTCTCGGCCTGGAAGGAGCCCGCGTACAGCAGTCCGGTGACGGCGGCGACGAGCAGGAAGGGCGCGACGAGCACGCCGGCGTAGAAGTGCAGGCGCAGCACCAGGGGGCGCAGGGGCGCCCAGCGGCCGCGGGCGGCGCGGCGGGACGCCTCGGCCGGTGTGGCCGGAGGAGCGGTGGTCATCGGCGGGGTTCTCCGGGGCTCGGGGCGAAAAGCGAGGGCGGTCCCGTAGTCGGACCGCGAAAGGGCCGAGTTCCCCGGGGTGTTGGTGACCTGGGCCACAGGGGACGGCGGGCGGGCGTGGCATGCTGACGCGATGGCACCTCCCCGTGATCACGCACCGCTCGCCGAGCGGGTCGAGGAACTCCTCGCCTCCGGCGGCCCCCTGCCCATCGTCGCGGCCGGACAGCCGGTGCTGCGGCGCGGCACCGAGCCGTACGACGGCCAGCTCGGCCCCGCGCTGCTCGCCCGGTTCGTCGAGGCCCTGCGCGTCACCATGCGCGCGGCCCCCGGTGTCGGTCTCGCCGCCCCGCAGGTCGGTGTGCCGCTGCGGATCGCGGTCATCGAGGACCCCGCGCAGGTGCCCGAGGAGGTGGCGGTGGCCCGGGGCCGGGTGCCGCAGCCCTTCCGGGTCCTGGTCAACCCCTCGTACGAGCCCGTCGGCACCGCCAGGGCCGCGTTCTTCGAGGGCTGCCTGAGCGTGCCGGGGTGGGTCGCGGTGGTGGCCCGGCACGCCGGGGTACGGCTGCGCGGCACGGACGAACACGGGCGCGCGCTGGACGAGGTGTTCACCGGCTGGCCGGCCCGGATCGTCCAGCACGAGACGGACCATCTCGACGGCACCCTGTACCTGGACCGCGCGGAGCCGCGCTCGCTGTCCACCGCCGAGGCGGCCCTTGCCCTGTGGGCCCAGCCGACGCCGGAGGCGGCGGCCGAGGCCCTGGGCTTCGAACTGCCTTAGCCGCCGCTCAGTTGTCCCGGTAGGCCTCCAGCAGCCGCAGCCACACCTCGCTCAGCGTCGGGTACGACGGAACGACGTGCCAGAGCCGGCTGACCGGGACGTGTCCCGCGACCGCGACGGTGGCCGAGTGGATGAGCTCGCCGACGCCGGGACCGACGAAGGTGACCCCGCGCAGGATCTCGTCCTCCAGGTCCACGACCATCCGGGCGCGGCCCTTGTACCCGTCGCCGTACAGGCCGGCTCCCGCGACGGAGGAGAACTCCACGTCGACGGCGCGGACGCGGTGGCCGGCCTGTTCCGCCTCGGCGAGGGAGAGTCCGACCGCGGCGGCCTCCGGGTCGGTGAAGACGACCTGGGGAACGGCGTGGTGGTCGGCGGTGGCGGCGTGGGCGCCCCAGGGCTCCTCCGCGACCGTGCCGCCGGTGGCGCGGGCGGCGATGGCGGCACCGGCCACGCGGGCCTGGTACTTGCCCTGGTGGGTGAGGAGGGCGCGGCGGTTGACGTCGCCGACCCCGTACAGCCAGTCGGTGCCGGTCACGCGCAGACTGTCGTCGACGTCCAGCCAGGAGCCGGGTTCCAGGCCGACGGTCTCCAGGCCGATGTCGTCGGTGTGCGGGACGCGGCCGGTGGCGAAGAGGATCTCGTCGCCCTCGATCCGGTCACCGGCGGAGGTGACGGCCACGACCGTGCCGTTCTCCCGGCCGACGCTCTCCACGGAGGTGCCGGTGCGCACGTCGACGCCCGCCTCGGTGAGGGCCTCGGCGACCAGTTCGCCGGCGAACGGCTCCATGCGGTTCAGCAGGCCCTTGCCGCGCACCAGCATGGTGACCCGGGAGCCGAGTGCCTGCCAGGCGGTGGCCATCTCGGTGGCGACGACACCGCCGCCGACGACGATCAGCCGGCCCGGGACCGCCTGGGCGCTGGTGGCCTCGCGGCTGGTCCAGGGCTTGACCTCGGCGAGTCCGGGCAGGTCGGGCAGTTGGGCCCGGGTGCCGGTGGACACGGCCACGGCGTGCCGGGCGGTGAGGGTGGTGACCGTGCCGTCGGGGCCGGTGACCGTGACCGTGCGGGGACCGGCCAGCCGGCCCTGGCCGCGGTACAGGACGGCGCCGGTGCCCTCCAGCCAGCGGGCCTGGCCGTCGTCCTTCCAGTCGGCGGCGAAGTAGTTCCGGCGGGCCAGGACGGCCGGGGCGTCGAGCGGCCCCTGGACGGCCTGGGCGAGGCCGGGCAGGCGGCGGGCGTCGGCCTGTGCTATGACCGGCCTGAGCAGGGCCTTGCTGGGCATACAGGCCCAGTACGAGCATTCGCCGCCGAGCAGTTCGCTCTCCACGAGGGCCGTGGTGAGGCCGGCCGCGCGAGTGCGGTCGGCGACGTTCTCCCCCACGGGACCGCCCCCGATCACCACGACGTCGTAAGCGATGGATTCCGTTTCCGTCATGGAGTCAGTCTGGTGGGTGGTGTGCGCCGTGGCCACACGGGTACGCACGCGGAACAGGGGCGTGCACGGGTGGAATAGGCGGCCGGGCCGCCGTGTTTCCGCCGTCGGCACACCCCACACCAGGAAGAGGGAAACACGCCATGAGCAGCACTGTGGAGCTGACCAAGGAGAACTTCGACCAGATGGTCTCCGAGAACGAGTTCGTTCTCATCGACTTCTGGGCGTCCTGGTGCGGGCCGTGCCGGTCGTTCGCGCCCGTCTACGAGAAGGCCGCCGAGGAGAACCCGGACCTGGTCTTCGCCAAGGTGGACACCGAGGCGCAGCCGGAGCTGGCCGCCGCCTTCGACATCCAGTCGATCCCGACGCTGATGATCGTGCGCGACCAGGTCGCCGTCTACGCCCAGCCGGGCGCTCTGCCCGCGCCGATGCTCGCCGACCTCATCGGGCAGGCCCGCAAGCTGGACATGGACGAGGTCCGCAAGGACATCGCCGCCCAGCAGGGTCAGGCCCAGGAGGGGCAGGAGCAGCCGGGTCAGGCGCAGCAGTAACGCGTGCGGGGCCGCGGTGACACCGCGTGCGGGAGCGGATCAGCTGGACTCCCGCCGGATCACCGAGGCCCCCAGCACGGTGCGCACCTCGGGCTCGCCGCCCGGGTCGCGCACGGCACGGTCGACGAGTCCGGCGAGGTCCTGCCCCGAGGGCAGTTCGATGCGGACCGTGCTCAGCCGGGGCCGCAGCAGCCGGCCCAGCATCAGGTCGTCGGCGCCGACGACGGCGACGTCCTCGGGGACGCGTACGCCCTCGTCCTGGAGGGCACGCATGAGCAGCATCGCGTACTCGTCGTTGTAGGCGAACACCGCGTCCAGGCCGGACCCGGACCAGCGTGAGGCCAGTGCGGCGGCGGCCTCCTCGGTGTAGGCGAGCGGCAGTTCCGTGACGGTGGCGTCCGTGCCCCGCAGCGCCTCGCGCACGCCCGCGAGCCGGGGCCGTGAGTAGGCCTCCAGTCCCGGTTCCCCGGGCAGCACCACACCGATCCGGCGCCGCCCCCGGGCGTACAGGTGGGCGCCCGCGCAGTGACCGACGGCGTCGTGGTCCATCTGCAGCGCGTGCGCTCCCTCCACCCGGCCGGGGCCGAGGGTGACCACGGCGCGGGCGCCGGACCGCTTGAGGACGGCGACGCCTTCGGGGCCGAGGCCGGCACCGGGCACCAGGACGGCGACCGGCCGCAGCTCCGCCCAGGCCCGGGCGGCCTCGTCCCCCTCCAGACCGACGCTGCCGTACTGGACGACGGTGTAGTCCAGACGGCCCAGCGCCCACTGGAGTTCGTTCAGGAACCGGCTGTACAGGGGGCCCACCGGGATCGCCGGGGCGGGCATGAGGACCATACGGCTGCGTCCGGCGCGCAGGCTGCGGGCGGCGGCGTGGGGGACGTACCCCAGTTCGCGCGCGGCCTCGTGCACGCGCCGGCGGGTCGGTTCGCTGATCCGTACGGCGCCGGTGTTGTTGAGGACGTAGGAGACGGTCGCGCGCGAGACGCCGGCCAGGCGGGCCACATCGGCACTCGTGGGCGTGTTCGGTATCTGCACCATGACAGACCGCATCCTGGCAGAGGGGCGGGGGCCGGGGACGGGCGGGGCAAGGTGGTTCATCGTTCGACAAAGAGGACGCCCACGCGAAGAGGACGCCCACGTGACTGGTGACGAACATGTTCGCCCCGAACTTGTTCGCGACGAACATGTTCGTTACGGTATCGGGCATGAACGCTGCCCCCCGCTCCCGCCGGGAGCGTCCCGCCAAACCCGCCCTGACCCGGGAGGGCATCATCGCCGCCGCCGTCGCGATCCTGCGGGCGGAAGGGCTCCGCAAGGTGACCATGCGACGGCTCGCGCAGGAACTCGACACCGGCCCGGCCTCGCTCTACGTGTACGTCCGCAACACCGACGAACTGCACGCCGCCGTCCTGGACGAACTGCTCGGCACCCTCGCCCCGGCACCGGCCGGGGGCACCTGGCGGGAGCGGCTGGAGCGGGTGCTCACCGGCTACACCGACATGCTCCTGGAGCACCCCACCCTGGCTCGCTCGGCGCTGACCGCCCGGCCGAGCGGCCCGCACTACCTACGCCTGGTCGAGACCCTGCTGGAACTGCTCCACGCGGGCGGGGTGCCGCTCGCCCAGGCGGCCTGGGGCGTGGACCTGCTGCTCCAGCACGCCACGGCGACCGCCGCCGAGCACGCCGGGGAGCAGCCGCAGGGCGACTGGCAGGCGGCGGCCCGGGCCCTGCGCGAGGCGCCCGCCGCCACCCATCCGCACATCGCGGCCGGCGCCGAAGCGCTGCTGTCCGGCACGCCCGAGGCCCGAGTGTCGTGGGCCTTCCAGACGCTGATCAACGGCATCGAGCGGACCGCCGTACCGACCCCGGCACCGACCGACGTGCCGACCGACGTGCCGACCGACGTCACCATCGACGGCCAGGAGGCCACATGACGACCCCCGGTTCCCTCCCCCACCACCCGGTCGCCGTCGTCGGCGCGGGTCTCGGCGGGCTCACGCTCGCCCGGGTGCTGCACGTGCACGGCATCGAGGCCGCGTTGTTCGACCTGGACGCGTCGGCGGACGCCCGGGTCCAGGGCGGCATGCTCGACATCCACGACGACACCGGCCAGGAGGCGCTGCGGGCCGCCGGCCTGCACGAGGAGTTCCTGACCCGGGTGCACTCCGGCGGCCAGGCCGTACGGGTCCTCGACCGGCACGGCACGGTCCGGCTGGCCGAACCCGACGACGGCTCCGGCGGCCGGCCCGAGATCGACCGCGGCGACCTGCGGGACCTGCTGCTCCGCTCCCTGCCCGCCGGCACGGTCCGCTGGGGCGCCAAGGTCACCGGCGTCCGCCCGCTGGACGGCGGCCGGCACCGGGTGACGCTCGTGGACGGCACCGAGTTCACCACCGGCGTTCTGGTCGGGGCGGACGGCGCCTGGTCGCGCGTACGGCCGCTGGTCTCCACGGCCCGGCCCGCGTACACCGGCGTGTCGTTCGTGGAGGCCGACCTGTGGCAGGCGGAGGCGCGCCACCCGGTGAGCGCGGAGGTGGTCGGCGGCGGCATGCTCTTCGCGCTCGGCCCCGGCCGCGGTTTCCTCGCCCACCGGGAGACCGACGGCAGCCTGCACGTGTACGCCGCCGTGGTGGCGCCCGAGGACTGGCTGGACGGCATCGACTTCACCGACACCGAGGCGGCGAAGGCGGCCGTGCTGAAGGAGTTCGACGGCTGGGACGAGAGCCTGCGGGCGCTGGTCGCCGACGCGGACGGCGCGCTGGTGCCCCGCCGCATCCACGCCCTGCCGGCCGGGCACCGCTGGGAGCGGGTGCCCGGGGTGACCCTGCTCGGCGACGCGGCGCACCTGATGTCGCCGTTCGCGGGCGAGGGCGCCAACCTGGCCCTGATCGACGGCGCCGAACTGGGCCTCGCCCTGGCCGCGCACCCCGGGGACACGGAGGCCGCGCTGGCCGCCTACGAGTCGCGGATGTTCCCCCGCGCCGAGACCTCCGCGGCTGACTCCGCCCACAGCCAGTCCCTGCTGTTCCGCACGGACGCGCCACGGGGCCTGGTGAACATGTTCACCGGCCTGGGGGACTGACCGGGCGGCCCCTGGCCTGCCCGGGCGGTCCCCCAGGCCGGGCGAGACCGGCCGGACGAGACGGCCCGAGCGGGCCGGGGCGGCCGGGGCGCCTTGGCCCGGCGCCGGAAATCCCGGACAGGCCCAGGGGACCCGGCCCGACGCCGGGGGTTGCTAACGGGCCGGGGCGACACGGCCTGGTCCTGAGGCTGGCGAACGGGCCGGGGACTCGGCCTGGTCCTGGGTTTGCCCACGGGCCGGGGCGACACGGCCTGGTCCTTGGGCTCGTGAACGGGCCGGGGATTCGGCTTGGCGCCCTCCTCCGCCTTGCGACGCGCGGCACCAGACCCCGCCCCCTGATCCGGCCTGATCCAAACGAAAGGCCCTAGCGCAGCGGTTCCGTGCCGGTCACCCGGGCGACCAGGTCGAGCCAGCCGGATTCCAGGCGCTCCATGGGCATCGCGCACTGCCGGGTCAGGTGGTGGATCAGCGCGGGGTCCAGCGAGGCCAGGAGGGTGTGGGCCAGCAGGTCGCAGTCGGCGTCCGGGACGATCTGGCGGAGCAGCATCGTCGCGTGCATGTGCAGCGACCCGGCGGCCGGGTGCGCGAACCGGCGGGTCGGCTCCGGCTGGGCGGCGAGCTGGAGGTCCAGCTGCTCCGCCGTGCGGTACAGCACCGCCACACCGAAGGCCCGCAGCCGCTCCAGGGGCGGCGAGCCGGGACCGAGCGGCGGGGGCCCGCTCAGGAAGTCGGCCTGGAGCTGCCTGGCCGAATGGTCGAGCAGGGCCATCAGCAGCCCGGTGCGGTCGCCGAAGCGGCGGAAGACGGTGCCCTTGCCCACGTTGGCCGCCGCCGCCACCGCCTCCATGGTGACCCCGGCCACCCCGTGCTCCGCGATCAGCCGCGCGGCGGCCTCCAGCAGCCTGGCCCGGTTGCGGGCGGCGTCGGCACGCAGGAGCGGCTCCTCGGACGCCGGGCCGACCTCCAGCAACCACGGCGTGTCGACGGGCTCCTCAGGCTTCGGGAAGGGCGGCAGAGCGCTGGACATGTCGACAGCGTAAAGCATCGGGAACAAAACTGGACCGCGGTCCGGTTAGGGTGGTACACACTTAAACGGACCCCGGTCCGGATCGTTACAGCGATGTTTCAGCCCCTTGGAGTTCCCATGTCTGTTCGCATCCTCGCGCTCGTCGGCAGCCTTCGCGCCGGTTCGCACAACCGCCAGCTCGCCGAGGCGGCCGTGAAGCTCGCGCCGGAGGGCGCCGAGGTCGAGCTGTACGAGGGCCTGGCCGACATCCCCTTCTACAACGAGGACATCGACGTCGAGGGCCAGGTGCCGGCCGCCGCCGCCAAGCTGCGCGAGGCAGCCCAGGCCGCGGACGCCTTCCTGATCTTCTCCCCCGAGTACAACGGCACCATCCCGGCCGTGCTGAAGAACGCCATCGACTGGCTGTCCCGCCCCTACGGCGCCGGCGCCTTCGGCGGCAAGCCCGTCGCCGTGATCGGCACCGCCTTCGGCCAGTACGGCGGCGTGTGGGCGCAGGACGAGGCCCGCAAGGCCGTGGGCATCGCCGGCGGCAAGGTGATCGAGGACATCAAGCTGTCCATCCCCGGCTCGGTCACCCGCTTCGCCGAGACCCACCCGGTCGACGACGCCGAGGTCGCCGCCCAGCTGACCGAGGTCGTCGCCCGTCTGCACGGCAACGTGGGCGCTGCCGCCGCCTGAGCCGTGCCGCCGGTCGCCACGGGGGCCGGCGCCGTACGTTCCCGGCGAAGGGCCGGAGCCACCACGGCTCCGGCCCTTCGCCGTACCCGCAACCCGCCCGCGCCCGCCGCCCGGTCGGGCCCGCGACCCGGCCGCTCACCGCACTCGCGGCTCCAGCGCCGTCAGCCGCTCCACCGCCGCAGCCGCGAACCGTTCACTCCACCGGGGCGTCTGCCGCGGCGCGGCACCGGGATCACCGTGTCCGGGAGGTCACCATGGGGCTGACCAGGACGCTGAGGGGTAGACGGCTCATGACCTCTCGTGACCCCTAGGAGCAGCAGGAGCCATGTCCCTGATCCCCCCGCCGTTCGATACGGAACTCGCCGCCGTGCTGGAGTCGTTCCGGGGCGTGATCGGGCCCGGACTGACGCCGGACGACGTCGAGGCCGCCCGGCGCGGCGCGGCCGTCGAGCTGGTCGACGTGACCCTGGACGGCGCGTTCGAGGCGGAGGACCGTACGGTGCCCGGTCCGCGGGGCGCCCCTGGTGTCTCCCTCCTCCTGTGCCGGCCGGTGGCCGCTCCCGTCCCGGCCCCGCTGCCGGTGCTGTACCACGTGCACGGCGGCGGCCTGGTGGCCGGCACCAACCGGGCCGGTGTGACCGAACCGCTGGCCTGGGCGCGTGAGCTGGGCGCGGTCGTGGTGTCGGTGGAGTACCGGCTCGCGCCCGAGCATCCGCACCCGGCGCCGATCGAGGACGTGTACGCCGGGCTGGTGTGGACCGCGGAGCACGCGCGGGAGATCGGCGGCGACCCGGACCGGATCGTCGTCGCGGGCGCCAGCGCGGGCGGCGGCCTCACCGCGGCGCTGGCCCTGCTGGCCCGGGACCGGCGGGGTCCGCGTCCGCTCGGCCAGGTGCTGATGTGCCCGATGCTGGACGACCGCAACGACAGCGTCTCCAGCCGGCAGATGGCCGGTCGGGGCGTGTGGGACCGTACCGCGAACGAGACCGCCTGGACGGCCCTGCTGGGCGACCGCCGCGGCGGCCCCGACGTCTCCCCGTACGCGGCCCCGGCCCGCGCGACCGACCTGTCCGGCCTGCCCCCGGCGTTCCTGGACGTGGGCTCGGCGGAGACCTTCCGGGACGAGGTGGTCGGCTACGCGTCCCGGATCTGGCAGGCCGGCGGCGAGGCGGAGCTCCACGTCTGGCCGGGCGGCTGCCACGGCTTCGACGCCCTCGCGCCGGAGGCGGCCCTGTCCCGCACGGCCCGAGCGGCCCGCCTGGCCTGGCTGCGACGGCTCCTGGGCTGACCCCCACCACACCACCCACCGGCCACCCGGCCACGACGGTCCTGGTCACTGATCGGCGAGGCGGAACGCGCCGCCCCTGCACGGCCGGGCGTCCGGCCCGAGGACAGGTCCTTGCCGCTCGTCCACGTGTGCCTCCTCGAAGAGGCGCGCCCGGCTGCACCCGGCGGGTGAACCGCGCGCAGGTCCGCGACCAGCTCCTCGATCCTCACGAGTCGCCCGAGCACGGCTGCTTACGCGCCTCCGGGTCCGCCCCCTGATCCGCCGGACAGGACGAGGCGGCCCCTGCCCTGGCGAACACCACCCCGTTCCCCGGAAGAACCCGCGCCCCCGGGAAACACCCCCGGGAAAACCACGCTCCCGCGCCGGTTCGACGTTACCGTGCGGTAGACATCGTGCCCGGAGTCTCCCGGAGGTGCTCGTCCATGACGCCCGACCGTTCCGCAGGACTCGTGGAGACCCGGCGTGCGCTCGCCGCGGGGGAGGTGACCTCGCGGGAGGTGGTGGAGCGGACGCTGGCGCGGATCGAGGCCGCGCAGGCGACGCTGAACTGCTTCCGGATCGTGCGGGCCGAGGCCGCGCTCGCCGAAGCGGACGCGGCGGACCGGGAGTTGGCCGCCGGTGTGCGGCGCCCGCTGCTCGGGGTGCCGGTGGCGGTGAAGGACGACATGGACGTGGCCGGTGAGCCGACCGCGTTCGGCTGCTGCGGCGAGTTCCCCCCGGCGGCCGCGGACGGGGAGGCGGTACGGCGGCTGCGCGCGGCCGGTGCGGTGATCGTCGGCAAGACGAACACCTGCGAGCTGGGGCAGTGGCCGTTCACGGAGGGGCCGGCGTTCGGGGACACCCGCAACCCGTGGAACACCGAGCACACGCCCGGCGGCTCGTCCGGTGGTTCGGCCGCCGCCGTCGCCGCCGGGCTCGTCCCGGCCGCCCTCGGCTCCGACGGCGCCGGCTCGGTGCGCATCCCGGCCTCCTGGACGCATCTGATCGGCATCAAACCGCAGCGCGGCCGCATCTCGACCTGGCCGCGCGGCGAGTCCTTCCACGGCATCACGGTCAACGGCACCCTCGCCCGTACCGTCGCCGACGCGGCCGTGCTGCTCGACGCGGCGAGCGGCAACCACCCCCTGGACCCGCACCGGCCGCCCGCGCTGACGGTGGCGGACGCGGTCGGCCGCGACCCGGGGCGGCTGCGCGTCGCCCTGTCGCTGAAGCCGCCGTTCACCGCCGTACCCGCCCGGCTGGACCCGGTGATCCGCTCCCGGGTCGTCGAACTCGCCGAGCGGCTGGCCCGGTTGGGGCACGTCGTGGAGCAGGCCGATCCGCCGTACGGGCGGATCGGGCTGGCCTTCCTGCCCCGGGCCACCGCCGGGATCGCCGAGCGGGTCCGTGAGGCCCCGGATCCCGCGCTGCTCGATCCGCGCACCCGGGGCGCGGCCCGGCTCGGCCGGCTGCTCGCCGGTGCCCCGCTCCGGGCGGCCCGGCGCGCCGAGGCGGTGCTGCACCGGCGGATCGGCGCGTTCTTCGAGTCGTACGACGTGGTCCTCGCCCCGACCACCGCCATGCCCCCGCCCCGGCTCGGTGCGCTCGCCCGGCTCGGCGGGCTGGCCACGGACCGGGCGATCATCGCCGCCTGCCCGTACGCCTGGCCGTGGAACGTGCTCGGCTGGCCGGGGGTGAACGTGCCGGCCGGGTTCGCGGGCCCCGGACTGCCGGTGGGCGCGCAGTTGCTCGGTCCGGCCGACAGCGAGCCACTCCTGGTGTCCCTGGCCGCGCAGGTGGAGGCGGAGCTGCGCTGGCACGAGCGGTGGCCGCCGGAGGGGGTGGACGCCGGCGCGGACGCCGGCACTCCGGCCGCGTGACGCCGTTCCGCCCGTACGCTGGGGTCATGGACGACGCGTCGATGGTCGGGCTGATGGGGCGGGTGACGGGGACGGTCGGGCCCGGTCTGGTCGGCGAGGTGATCGTGCGGGTGCGCGGCGGCGCGGAGCACTTCCTCGCCTATCCGGCCGACGGCACGGGCCGGATCGCGACCGGGACGGTCGTGATGGTGGTGGAGTACCTGCCGCCGAGGACGGTCTACGTGACGGCGGCGTACGACAGTTGAGCCCCCGTCGCCCCAGGTGAGGGCGGCGTGCGTCAAGATTGCAACAAGGATTCCCCGGCGTCTTCACCCGGGCTCACGGCAGGCGCACACTCCCTTCGTTCGGTGCCGAAAGGGCACCATGCAAAGGGGGCGTATGCCGATGGTTGTCGGCGTCGTTGCGGGGGCGGTCGTCGTTGCCGTCCTCGTGTTGATCGGTCTGTTCAAGATGATGTGGCGGGTCGCCGAGCCGAACGAGGCGCTCATCATCTCCGGGTCCAAGCACCGCACCGAGGGCCTGGAGGAGGGCATGGGCTTCCGCATCGTCACCGGGCGCGGCACGCTGGTGCTGCCCGGTGTGCAGGCGGTGCGCAAGCTGTCGCTGGACCTGAACGAGACCGAGTTGCACGTGGACTGCGTGACGCACCAGGGCATTCCGCTGAAGGTGCGGGGCGTGGTCATCTTCAAGGTCGGCGACGACTTCGTGTCGATCGCGAACGCGGCCCGTCGCTTCCTGGACCAGCAGAAGCTGATGTCGGAGCGGGTGCACAACGTCTTCGCGGGCCATCTGCGGTCCATCGTGGGCGGGTTGACGGTCGAGGACATGATCCGCGACCGGGAGAAGCTGACCGGGCAGACCCGGGCGGCCTGCGGTACGGAGATGGAGAAGCTCGGTCTGATCGTGGACTCGCTGCAGATCCACGAGATCGAGGATCCGACCGGGTACATCCAGAACCTGGCGATGCCGCACGCGGCGGCCGTCCAGCGGGACGCGCGCATCGCGCAGGCCGAGGCCAACCGGCTGGCCACGGAGGCCGAGCAGCAGTCGTTCGCGCGGATGGCGGAGGCCACCCGGGACAGCGAGATCCTCCAGGCCGGTTACCAAGCCGAGCGGGACAAGGCGGCGGCCAAGGCCCAGCAGGCCGGCCCGCTCGCCGCGGCGGCGGCCCGGCAGGAGGTCGTCGTGCAGGAGACGCGGGTCGCCGAACTGGAGGCGCACCGGCGCGAGCAGCAGCTCCAGGCGGACGTCCGCAAGCCGGCGGACGCCAAGGCGTACGAGAAGCGGACGCTGGCCGAGGCCGAGCGTGACGCGCGGATCTCGGCGGCCCAGGCCAAGGCGAAGGAGACGGAGCTGGCGGCGGCGGCCGAGGCGACCCGGGTGAAGGCCGCCGCCGCGGCCGAGGCCGAGGCGACCAAGACCCGGGGGGCGGCGACCGCCGACGCCACCCGGGCCACCGGTGAGGCCGAGGCCGCCGCCCAGCAGGCGAAGGGCCTGGCGGAGGCCGAGGCGACCCGCGCCCAGGGTCTGGCGGAGGCGGAGGCCATCAAGGCGCGGGCCGCGGCCCTCGCGGAGAACCAGGAGGCGGTCGTCGCCCAGCAACTCGCCGAGAAGTGGCCGGAGATCGTCCAGGCGGGCGCGTCGGCGTTCGGCAACGTGGACAACATGGTGCTGCTCAACGGCGCCGACGGCATGGGCGAGTTGTTCGCCAAGGCGCTGACGATGGGCGGCACGGGGCTGGGCCTCGCCCGCAAGCTGCTCGCCACGATGGGTGACGACGGGCAGCCGGTGAACGGTGGTTCGCCCTCGCTCAACGGCGTGGTGGCGCCTGCCTCGCAGAAGGTGCCCGTGCAGCAGGAGGGCTGAGGAAGGGGTGCTGTGCGCGGCCGGGATCCCTCACCGGGGGCCCCGGCCGCGCGCGTACGCGAACCGGCCGGCCGTCTGGGGGGCTCGGGCCGGGTTCGCGGCGGGGTGGGCGAGTTCCGGGTCGGCGGGGAGTTCCGTGAGCCGGGGGCGGGAGGTCCGGGTGCCGGGCCGGGGCCGCCCGTGCCCCGGGGCCGGCGTGCACGGCGAGTTGGGGAGAGCCCGGCGGGCGGGAAGGCCTGCACGGCGGGCGGGCGACCGGGTTCCGGCCGGTGCCCCGCGGGGGTCAGGTCGTGAGCAGGGTGACGCCGAGGGCGATCAGGCCGCCCGCTTTGAGGACTTCCAGCGCCACGTACCACAGGTGGCTGCGCGAGCGGGGCAGTTCCTCTCCCGCGAGGACCCGGTCGGACCTGCGGTTGAGGCGGGGGCGGACGAAGGCCAGTTGGGCGAGGAGGAGGGCCGCCACCGCCGCGGTCAGCGAGATGACGGCGGCCGGGGCGTCACCCAGCGCGACCGTGAGGACCACGACGGCCGCGAGGACGGTCTCCACGGCGTTCAGCGCGCGGAACACCAGTCGCCCGATGCCGAGACCGACGGGGATCGTCACACCCGGGGCACGGAACTTCAGCGGCGCCTCCAGGAAGGAGATCGCCAGCACCATCCCGAGCCAGACGAAGGTGACCGCGCCGGCGGTGGCGGCGGCGGTGGTGTTCATGCAAGGGGCCTTTCTCCGCAGGGGCTGATCGAGGCGGATGGTGCGGTGGGTGTGGTGGTACGGCGGTGCGGTGGTACGGCGGTGCGGTGGCTGCGGATCCGGCGAGCGGCACGGTGGCTGCGATTCCGGCGAGCGGCACGGTGGCTGCGGATCCGGCGAGCGGCGCGGTGGCTCGGTCCGGAGCGGTGGGCCCAGCCGTGAGGCACCCGGAGCGCGCGGGACGGATCAGCCGGGGGCGGCCCCCGCCAAGTGGGCCACGCAGGAATCCGGTGTGGCGAACGGTTCCAGCGTGGTCGCCGTCAGTGGCGCGCCCAGCTCCGCCAGCGCGCCCTGCATCAGGCCCAGATGGAGCGGGCACACCAACCCGCCCTGTTCCTCGGCGAGTTCCAGGAAGGGGCAGTGCCGCAACCGGATCCGCTCGGGCGTCCGGCCGGACTCGCCGTTCGCTCGCTCCTCCCCTTCCGGCTGCGGCGCGAAGCCCAGGCCGTTCAGCAGGTCGAGCAACGCGGCCACCGACCGGCCGGGCGTCGCCGGCTCGTACGGCGGGAGGGGGTCCACCAGGAAGCGGCCCCAGGCCCGGCCCGTCTCCATCGCCTCCTCCCGTGCCCCGGCCGGGTCGGCGGCGGCCCACCGGCTGAGCAGCATCCGGGCGAGCAACCGGTAGTCGCGGTGGCCGGCGCGGTCCATGCCGGGGCGCACGGTGTGGACGGTGCGGGGCCGGCCCGGTCCCGTGGGCGCCACGGTCCTGCGTTCCACCAGGCCGTCGGCCACGAGGGCGTCCAGGTGGAACCGCACGGTATTGGGGTGGAGCCCCATCCGCCGGGCGGTCTCCGCGACCCCGAGCGGCGCGGGCGCGGTGCGCAGCACCTCCAGCACCTCCCGGCGGCGCGGGCTCTCCCGCGTGGTCACGTCCGGACCCCCTCTCCCGCCTGCGCTCATTTTCACGAATCCTACATGTTCTAATTGTAGGGTGACCGCATACCGTGGCAGGGATGGGAAGAGCCGGGGGGATCACCAGATGACGTCGCCGTCCGCGACCGACACCGCAGCAACAGGCCGTCCGACGGCGGGCCCGCGCGTGCTGTGCGACACCCGCGCGCCGGCCGACGCGCCCCCGGTGCCGTCCGGGGTGCTGTGGAAGCTCGCGGAGAGCGGCCGGCAGCTCGACGCGAACGTCGTCCGGCTGGCCCCGGGCGGACGGATCACGGCCCACACCGAGACCCAACTGGACGTGCTGGTCCTCGTCGTCGCCGGGGACGGCACGCTCGGCAACGGCTCCTCGGAGGCGGTGGAGGCGCTCAGCGAGGGCGCCCTCGTCTGGCTGCCGCGCGGCGCTGCCCGCAGCATCACCGCCGGCGAGTCCGGGCTCACCTATGTGACGGTGCACGGCCGGCGCCCCGGCCTGCGGATCGGCGCACGCCCCGCGGCCACGGCACCGGTCCAGGTCCCCGGTTCCGCGCCTGCCCGGCACCCCGGTCCGCTCCCGCGGTAACCCACCTGCTCCAGGGCCGGGTTGCGCGCACCACTAGGGTGCCTCCGTGAGCACGTTTACCGAAGAGGACGTCCCCGGCCGTCAGGGCCCGCACGCCACCACCGAGGCCGACCCGCCCGAGGTCGGCCGGGTGCGCACCGAGTACTCCCCGGCCCACGACGGCGACCCGGACCCCGGCGAGATCGTGTGGACCTGGGTGCCGTTCGAGGAGAACGACGGCCGGGGCAAGGACCGCCCGGTGCTGGTGGTGGCCCGGGAGGCGGCCGGCACCCTGCTCGCCGTGCAGCTCTCCAGCAAGCGGCACGACGGTGCGACAGGGGGCGCGGCGAAGCCGCTCCAGCGGAGCCGGGACTCGCACCGGTGGGTGCCGATCGGAAGCGGGCCGTGGGACCGGTCGGGCCGCGACTCGTGGGTGGACGTGGACCGGGTGCTGCGGCTGCACGAGCAGGGCATGCGCCGCGAGGCGTGCGCCCTGGACCGCATGCGCTTCAACCTGGTCCGCCAACGCCTGCACGAGCGTTACGGGTGGACCTGACCGGCGCGGGGCCGCTGTACGAGTGGCGGGACAGGACGTGACGCGTCGGGCCGCAGCACAGGTCCCACGGTCAGGCCCACAGCGCAAGTCCCACGGCCGGGCCTGCCGCACACGGCCGGGCCCACAGCACAGGTCCCACGACCGGGCCACGGCTCAAGCGCTACGGCCGGGTCCGACCGCCCACCTGGTCCCCGACCGGAACCGATCCGGCGGCGGTGCCCCCAACTCCCGCCTGGCCTACACCGGTTCCGGGAACGCCCGAGCGAAGGCCCCTCGCACCGGCGCCCCCGGCGTCCGGTCCGGCACGCCGAACACCACGTGCCCGAAGGTCCGGGCAAACCGGCCGCCGGGCTCCAGCAGCGCGCGGAAGGCGCCCGCGACCTGCGCCGGTTCGTTCCGGAAGACCCCGCAGCCCCAGGCGCCGAGCACCAGCCGCCGGTACCCCTGGGCCGCGGCCGTCTCCAGGACGCGTTCGGCCCTGACGGCCAGGGCTGCCGGGAGCGCGAGGGCCCGCTCGGGCGTCGTACGCCGGACGACACCCGCGTCGGGGGCGGCGGCCGTCAGGAAGCCCGCGTGGTACGGCTCGGCGAGCAGCCGGCCCCGGTCGTCGCGGAAGACGGGGACGGCCGGGGAGTGGATCACGCGGTCCGAGTAGAACGGATCGTGGTCGGCACGGTGGTGGTCGTAGAAGGCGCGGGCCGTCGACAGGCAGGTGTGCAGCGCGGAGGCGCGGCACAATGCCTCCTCCTGGGCCTGGGCTCCGCCCAGGTAACCGCCGCCGGGGTTCCGTCGGTTCCGGTCGCCGGTGTCACGGGCACCGGGGCGGGGCCGAGCATCCGGGTGCCCGCCCGCGCGGCCCGCACCGAGGCGGCGAGCGACACCGCACGGCCGTCCGGCGCGCGGTACCGGCCCGCGGCCACGACACGTTCCGTTTCCTCGGCGATCCCGCGCAGGCGTGCGCTCACGGCACCACCCCCGTGGGCGCCGTGGCCGCGGCCCGCGCGGTCTCCCCCGTCGTGCTCATTCACGCATCCTGGGTGATGCTGGTGGGACGGTGCAACGGAGTTTCCCGGCTCCCCTACGGCCGGGAGACACGTGAAGAAACAAAAGTAATAAATCAGGAACATCCCGGCTGGCACTCTTGTGCGAATCGGAGCGAAGGTCTTGGGTGGGACGAGTGCCTGCCCGGCCCGCGTCCCGGGTCGGCGGCATGGTGGAATCTCAGGAGGATCCCGACATGTCTCATACGCAGAGCGACGGTGGTGACTGTACCGAGCACCGCACCGCCGTCACCGAGGCCGAGGTGGAGGCCCTGGTCCGGGGCATCTGCTTCAAGACCGGACCGCCCCGTACCCTCGGTGTCGAGCTGGAGTGGCTCGTCCACCCGCTGGAGCTGCCACGGCTCCCGGTCACACCCGAACGACTCGAAGCGGCCTACACCCGTGTGCGGGCCGTACCTCTGGAATCGGCGCTCACCGTCGAACCCGGCGGCCAGCTGGAGCTGAGCTCGCCGCCCGCCGCCTCCCTGATGGAGTGCGTCGACACCGTCTCAGCCGACCTGGACGCCGTCCGGAACGTGCTGGCCCGGGACGGTCTCGGCCTCGCGGGCATCGGCCACGATCCCTGGCACGCGCCGCGCAGGTTCCTGCACGAGCCCCGCTACGACGCCATGGAGACCTGCCTGGACCGCACCGGTCCGGCCGGCCGGCACATGATGTGCGCCTCGGCGTCCGTCCAGGTCTGCGTGGACGCCGGCCACGAGGAGCCCGGCCCGCTGGGCCACACCCGGCGCTGGTGGCTGGCGCACCAGCTGGGCGCGGTCCTGGTGGCCGCGTTCGCCAATTCGCCGCTGATCGAAGGCCGCCCCACGGGCTGGCAGTCCACCCGGCAGCTGGTGTGGACGGAGATAGGTGCCGGCCGGGCCGGCGCTCCACCGCTGGACGGCGAGCCACGGGCCGCCTGGGCCCGGCACGTGCTGGACGCGCCGGTGATGTGCGTGCGCCGGGACGGCGGGCCCTGGGACGTGCCCGAGGGGCTCACCTTCCGGGAGTGGACCCGCTCCGGCACACCCAGGCCGCCCACCCGGGCGGACCTGGACTACCACCTGACCACGCTGTTCCCGCCGGTCCGGCCGCGCGGCCACCTGGAGCTGCGCATGATCGACGCGCAGCCCGGCGAGGACGGCTGGATCGTGCCGCTCGCGGTGACGGCGGCGCTGTTCGACGACCCGGAAGCCGCGGAGACCGCCTACCGGGCCGTGAAGCCCCTGCGCGAACGCGCCCTGAACCTGCCCGCCCCGCACAACCCCCTGTGGGTCGACGCGGCCCGGTTCGGGCTCGCCGACCCGGAGCTGCGCGAGGCGGCCGACGTCTGTTTCGCGGCGGCCCTGGACGCGCTGCCCCGGCTCGGCGCCACCGCCCGGGTCACCGACGCGGTGGCGGCGTACCGGGACCGCTACGTCGCCCGGGGCCGCTGCCCGGCCGACGACCTGCTGGACCGGTTCTCCGTGACCGGCCCGCCGTCGTCCGGGCCCGGCCCGGCCGGGGGTACCCGCACCGCCCACGGGAGGAAGGACATCCGTACATGACCGCCCCGGAGACCGACATCGACACCCAGACGGCCGAGACGGACGCCGAGGCGCTGCGGGAGCGCGCGCTGGCCTCCCTCACCACCGCCCGCGACCGCACCACGCTGCTGACCTCCTGCGTCGACGAACCGGACCTCACCGCCCAGCACTCGCCGCTGATGTCGCCCCTGGTCTGGGACCTGGCGCACATCGGCAACCAGGAGGAGCTGTGGCTGCTGCGGACGGTCGGCGGCCGGGAGGCGATGCGGCCGGAGATAGACAGCCTCTACGACGCCTTCGAGCACCCGCGGGCCGAGCGCCCCACCCTGCCGCTGCTGCCGCCCGCCGAGGCCCGCGGGTACGCGGCGGAGGTGCGCGGCCGGGCGCTGGACCTGCTCCAGACCGCGGACTTCCACGGCACCCGGCTGACCGAGGCCGGTTTCGCCTTCGGCATGATCGCCCAGCACGAACAGCAGCACGACGAGACCATGCTGATCACCCATCAGCTCCGCAAGGGCCCGCAGGCGCTGACCGCCCCGGACCCGGAACCGGCCCCGCTGTTCACCGGGCCGGCCGAAGTCCTCGTGCCCGGCGGCCCGTTCACCATGGGCACCTCCAGCGAGCCCTGGGCGCTGGACAACGAGCGCCCGGCGCACCCGCGCGAGGTGGCGCCGTTCTGGATCGACACCACCCCGGTGACGAACGCGGCGTACCAGGCGTTCATCGAGGACGGCGGCTACGACACCGAGCGCTGGTGGTCACCGCGGGGCTGGGCGCACATCAGGCAGCACGCCATTTCCGCCCCGCTGTTCTGGCGGCGCGACGGCGGCCAGTGGCTGCGGCGCCGGTTCGGGATCACGGAGACGGTCCCGCCGGACGAGCCGGTGCTGCACGTGTGCTGGTACGAGGCCGACGCCTACGCCCGCTGGGCCGGGCGGCGGCTGCCCACCGAGACGGAGTGGGAGAAGGCGGCCCGCTTCGACCCGGCCACCGGCCGCTCGCGGCGCTACCCGTGGGGGGACGCCGACCCGGCACCGGAACACGCCAACCTGGGCCAGCGGCACCTCAGGCCCGCTCCCGCGGGGAGCTACCCGGCCGGTGCCTCGCCGCTCGGCGTCCGGCAGCTGATCGGTGACGTGTGGGAGTGGACGTCGAGCGACTTCCTGCCCTACCCGGGGTTCCGGGCCTTCCCGTACAAGGAGTACTCGGAGGTGTTCTTCGGCCCCGAGCACAAGGTGCTGCGCGGCGGTTCGTTCGCCGTGGACCCGGTGGCCTGCCGGGGCACCTTCCGCAACTGGGACTACCCGATCCGCCGGCAGATCTTCTCCGGGTTCCGCACCGCGCGCTCGGAGGCGGTCTGATGTGCCGTCACCTTGCCTATCTCGGCCCCGAGGAGCCGCTCGGCCGGATCCTCACGGAGCCGCCGCACAGCCTGTTCCGCCAGTCGTGGGCGCCGCGCCGGCAGCGGCACGGCACGGTCAACGCCGACGGTTTCGGGGTGGGCTGGTACGCCTCCCAGGACCCGGTACCGGCGCGCTACCGGCGGGCCGGGCCGATCTGGGCCGACCTGTCCTTCGCCGACCTGTGCCGGGTGGTGCGCTCGGGTGCCGTGCTGGCGGCCGTGCGGGACGCGACCTTCGCGGGGGCGGACGCCGAGGCCGCCGCGGCGCCGTTCGCGGCCGGGCGGTGGCTGTTCAGCCACAACGGCGCGGTCGCAGGCTGGCCGGACGCGGCGGCGCCCCTGGTGTCCGCGCTGCCGCCGGTCGAACTGCTCTCGCTCCAGGCCCGTAACGACTCGGCGTTCGTCTGGGCGCTGGTGCTGCACCGGCTGCGCGGCGGCGACGAACCGGACCAGGCCATGGGTGAAACGGTTCGCCAGCTGGCGCGGGCGGCCCCCGCCTCCCGCCTCAACCTGCTGCTGACCGACGGAGCCACGATCACCGCCACCGCCTGGGGCGACTCGCTCTGGTACCGCACGGAGCCCGGCCGGAGCACGGTCGTCGCCTCCGAGCCGTACGACGACGACCCGATCTGGCGGGAGGTCCCCGACCGCACGGTGCTCACCGCGAGCCGCGCCGGCGTGCTGCTCGCCCCACTGGAGGACCCGGCTCTCTCCCCCGCGCACGGCTCGGCCCGAGCGCTGGCACCCCGATCACCGAAGGAGCCCTGCCGTTGAGCCCCCTGCACGTCACCCGCACGCTCGCCGAGGACGCCACGGACGCCGCGCTGCGCGCCGACGTCCTGCACGGCCTCACCGCCACGCCCAAGTGGCTGCCGCCCAAGTGGTTCTACGACGCCCGGGGCAGCGAATTGTTCGAGCGGATCACCGAACTGCCCGAGTACTACCCCACGCGCGCCGAACGGGAGATCCTCGCCACCCGGTCCGGTGAGATCGCCGCCGCGAGCGGTGCCCGCACCCTGGTCGAACTGGGCTCGGGCTCCTCGGAGAAGACCCGCTATCTGATCGACGCGCTGCCCCTCGCGGCGTACGTCCCGGTCGACGTCAGCGAGAGCGCCCTCACCCAGGCCGGCGAGGCTCTGACCGCGGAGCGTCCCGAGCTCGAAGTGCACGCGCTGATCGCCGACTTCACCGCCCCGCTGACCCTGCCCGCCACACCGGGACCCCGGCTGGTCGCCTTCCTCGGCGGCACGATCGGCAACCTGCTGCCCGCCGAACGCGCGGAGTTCCTGGCCTCCGTGCGCGCGCTGCTCGCCCCGGGCGACGGGCTGCTGCTCGGCACGGACCTGGTGAAGGACGAACGGGTGCTGGTCCGGGCGTACGACGACGCGGCCGGGGTGACGGCCGCCTTCAACAAGAACGTGCTGGCCGTGGTCGACCGCGAACTGGGCGCCGACTTCGACCCGGACGCGTTCGACCACGTGGCTCTCTGGGACGCCGAGCGGGAGTGGATCGAGATGCGGCTGCGCTCCCGTACCGCGCAGACCGTGAAGGTGCCCGCGCTGGATCTCGCCGTCGACTTCGCGGCCGGCGAGGAGCTGCGCACGGAGGTGTCGGCCAAGTTCCGCAAGGAGGGCGTGTCCGGGGAACTGGCCGCGGCCGGCCTGGAGCTGACCCACTGGTGGACGGACGCCGAGGGCCGGTTCGCGCTGTCGCTGAGCGTGGTGCGGTGAGCCGGGCGTGCCCGCTCAGCCCACGTTCGGGGCGAGGGCCTCGGTGATCCGGCGTGAGGCGCGGTGGGCCTCGGTCGCCGGGTCCGCGCCGCGCAGCACCCGGGTCATGTACTCCTTGATGGGGTTGTCGGCCTCCACGTCGGCCCACTGAGGGGTGTTGGGGGTCGCCCGGCCGTGTGCCGCGCCCGCGGCCATGGCGGCGACCCCCTCCTCGCCCCCGACCGCGCCGGCCAGTGTGGTCTTGTTGGGCACGTAGTTCATGGTGCGGGCGAGCTCGGTGTCCCACTTGGCGCCGGTGAGCGCCCCGACGACGGCGGTCGCGGCGAACTGGTCGTCGGTGTTGCCCGGGACGACCAGGTCCGAGCCTCCGGTGAAGACCGTGCCGGGCCGCCCGGCGGTCCGGCCGGGCACCGGGAAGAAGCCGAGCTTGTCCTTCAGGCCCGGGTTCTGCCGGACGACCGCCTGGGCGAGCCCGGGTACGGCGACGATCTGCGCGACCTTGCCGCCGGCGAACACCCCGGCCTGGGGCGGGTGCTCCTCGTCGGCGTCCACGGGCCCTTCGCCCAGCGCCTGGAGCCGGCGGTAGAAGTCCATGCCCCGCAGCGCGGCCGGGGTGTCCAGGGCGCCCTGCCACTCGTAGTCCTTCTCGCGGGCGAGGTCGCCGCCCTCGTCCCAGATGAAGCCGGAGAGCGTGTACCAGTCCTGCCCGGCGAGGTAGATGCCCTGGTTGCCGCCGGAGTCGAGCTTCTCGGTGGCGGCGAGCCACGCGTCGCGGGTCCGGGGCGGGCTGGTGATGCCGGCCTGCTCGAACAGGTCCTTGCGGTAGATGACGACGCGGTTGGCGGCGTACCAGGGGATGCCGTACTGCTTGTTGCCGTCCTTGCCGGGTTCGGCGAGACCGGGCAGCCACTTGTCCTTGCCCCAGTCACGCATCGACTCCAGGGTCAGGTCCACGAGCCGGCCGCCGTCCGCGTACAGCGGCACCTGGGTGTTGCCGACCTCGATGACGTCGGGGCCGTCCTGCGAGCCCGCCTTGAGCGCGCCGCGGACCTTGTCGACGATGCCGGTCCACTCCTGGATGCGGATGTCCAGCCGCAGGTCCTCGTGGGTGCGTTCGAAGTCCTCGGTGAACCGCCGCAGGAACTCACCGGAGGCGCTGCCCTTCATCAGCCACACGGTCACGGTCTTGCGGCCGTGGTCGCCGGGGAGCATCCCGCAGCCGCTGACGAGGGAGCCGGTGACGCAGAGGAGGGCGAGCAGACGACGTCTCACGAGGGGTCCTGTTCTGTCTGGCGGGAGTGCTGGGACAGGGGCGGGGGCCCGGCGTGGGGGGACGAGCGCACGGCTCGTACGGGTGTGCTGGATTTTGGTATGGACCAATGCGGAGGTCAAGGCCCGGCCCCCGGGCGGCCCGCGACGCCGTGCGCGCGGGGCGGGGATACGGCACGGTGGAGTACGGCGTGACACGAGAGGAGCACCCGCATGACGAACAACACCTACCGGGTCACCGAGATCGTCGGCACCTCGCACGAGGGCCTCGACCAGGCCATCCGCAACGGCATCGCCCGTGCCGACCAGACCCTGCGCAACCTGGACTGGTTCGAGGTGACCCAGATCCGCGGCCAGATCGAGAACGGCCGGGTCGAGCACTACCAGGTGGGCCTGAAGGTGGGGTTCCGCCTGGAGGACGGCGACTGAGCCGCCCCACGCAGGCCCCTTCAGGTACGTCCCTCCCGCTCCTGGGCCTCTTCCAGCGCGGCCGACTTCGCGGCCCAGCGGGCCCGTACGACGGTGAACCCGGCCCGCTCGGCGTCGTCACAGACCAGTTCGTCGTCGTCCACGACCACCCGGACCTCCCGGTCCCAGGCGAGCCGGCGCAAGGTCTCCAGCTTGGTGAACCGGGCCGGCCTGCGGTCGGCGTCGCCGCGCATGTGCACGCGCCCCTCGGGAAGACCGTGGGCGGCGAGCCACTCCAGCGTGTCGCGGCGGCACCGCTCGGGGCGGCCGGTGAGGTAGACGACCTCGCAGGCGCGGGCGCTCTCCACGGCCAGCGCCACGCCCTCGGCGATCGGCGGGTCCTGGGGCGCGGCGGCGAAGAACGCGTCCCAGTTCCGCGGCCGGCTCTCCAGGAAGCGCTGGCGGTGGGCGGTGTCGGCAAGCGTGTTGTCGAGGTCGAACACGGCGAGCGGGCGCGCGCTGCTGTCGGTCACACCGGCCACCCTAACCAGCCCCGGCCCGGTCCGGGGGCGCGCCACCGGCGGCGCCACGCCCGTGGGGCCGTACGGTGCGTACCCGCGCACCCACCGGGCGTGGCCACGGGAATCCCGGGCCCCCTCCGGCGTTGAACCCTGGTGTGAGCAGCACAGTGATCAGCCGGACCCGGTTCTCCGTCCTCGACCGCTCCCGCACCCGCGAGGGCCACCCGCCCGCCGAGGCGCTGCGCGACACCGTCGCGCTGGCCCGCGAGGCGGAGGCGCTGGGATACCACCGGTTCTGGGTGTCGGAGCACCACGGCGTGCCGGGTGTCGCCGGTTCCGCGCCGACCGTGCTCGCCGCCGCGGTCGCCGCCGCCACCCGCACCATCCGGGTCGGCACCGGCGGGGTCATGCTGCCCAACCACCGGCCCCTGGTCGTCGCCGAGCAGTTCGGGGTGCTGGAGTCCCTGTTCCCGGGCCGTGTCGACATGGGGCTCGGCCGCTCCGTCGGCTTCACGGACGGGGTGCGCCGGGCGCTCGGCCGGGACAAGGGCGACGCCGAGGACTTCGCGGCGCAGCTCGGCGAGTTGCTGGACTGGTTCACCGCAGGCTCGCCGACCGGGGTGCACGCCCGTCCCGCGGAGGGCCTGACCGTGCCGCCGTTCGTGCTGGCCATGGGCGAGGGCGCGCGGATCGCGGCCCGCGCCGGCCTGCCCATGGTCATCGGGGACCTGCGGGCCCGGGAGAGGATGCTGCGCGGCATCGACCAGTACCGCTCCCTGTTCCGCCCCTCCCGCTGGGCGTCCGAGCCGTACGTCGTGATCTCCGGCACGGTCGCGGTCGCCGGCACCGAGGCGGAGGCGCGCCGGCTGCTGGTCCCCGAGGCCTGGGCGATGGCGTACTCCCGCACGCACGGCACCTTCCCGCCGCTCGCCCCCGCCGAAGCGGTCGAGGCCCGCGCGATGACCGCGAAGGAACGGGACCTGTACGTGTCCGGGCTCGCCGGGCACATCGCGGGCACCGCCGACCAGGTCGCCCACGAACTGGAGAGCGTGCTCAAGGAGACGGGCGCCGAGGAGGTGCTCGTCACCACCAGCACCTACGACCGTACGGCCCTGCTCGACTCCCACCGGCGCCTCGCCGCGCTCTTCGCGCCGGCCCGGTGACCCGCCCGAGATGCGAACCCGGCCCGGGCCGGTGACCCTGGGAGGGCGAACCCCTAGCGACGAGGAGGGCTGCCATGTCCCTCAAGGACAAGATCAAGGGCATGCTCAAGGGCCGTGAGGGCATGGCCGACAAGGGCATCGACAAGGGCGGCGACTACGTCGACCAGCGCACCGGGAACAAGTACCGGTCGCAGGTCGACACCGGCCAGGACAAGCTGCGCGACGAGTTCGGCACCCGGCCGCAGGACCGGGACAACCCTCCGCAGGTCTGACGCACCGGGGCGGTTAAAGTTTCCCCCCGATGCACATCCCCCATGACCCCTACGTCCGCGTCCGCGGCGCCCGCGAGCACAACCTCAAGGGCGTCGACGTGGACATCCCCCGGGACGTCCTGGCCGTCTTCACCGGCGTCTCCGGCTCGGGCAAGTCGTCCCTGGCGTTCGGCACCGTCTACGCGGAGGCGCAGCGGCGGTACTTCGAGTCGGTCGCCCCGTACGCGCGCCGCCTGATCCACCAGGTGGGGGCGCCCAAGGTCGGTGAGATCACCGGGCTGCCGCCCGCGGTCTCGCTCCAGCAGCGCCGCTCCGCCCCCGGCTCCCGCTCCTCGGTGGGCACCGTCACCAACCTCTCCAACTCGCTGCGCATGCTGTTCTCGCGCGCGGGCACCTACCCGCCCGGAGCCGAGCGGCTGGACTCGGACGCGTTCTCGCCGAACACGGCTGCCGGTGCCTGCCCCACCTGTCACGGCCTCGGGCAGGTGCACGAGACCACCGAGGAACTGCTGGTCCCGGACCCCTCGCTGACCATCCGGGAGGGCGCCGTCGCGGCCTGGCCCGGTGCCTGGCAGGGCAAGAACCTGCGGGACATCCTGGACGCGCTCGGCCACGACGTGGACCGGCCCTGGCGCGAACTGCCCGCGCGTGAGCGCGAGTGGATCCTGTTCACCGACGAGCAGCCGGTGGTCACCGTCCACCCGGTCCGGGACGCCGACCGCATCCAACGGCCGTACCAGGGCACCTACACGAGCGCCCGCCGGTACGTCCTGAAGACGTTCTCCGACACCAAGTCGCCGACCCTGCGGGCGAAGGCGGAGCGCTTCCTGACCAGCGCGCCCTGCCCGGCCTGCGGGGGCAGCCGGCTGCGACCCGAGGCCCTCGCGGTGACCTTCGGCGGGCGGACCATCGCCGAGCTGGCCGCACTGCCGCTGACCGACCTCGCGGGACTGCTCGGAGCCGGCGCCGGCACCGAGACGGCCCGGGTGCTCACCGCCGACCTCGCGTCCCGGATCGCACCGGTGGTCGAGCTGGGGCTCGGCTACCTCAGCCTGGACCGGGCCACCCCCACCCTCTCGGCGGGCGAGCTGCAACGGCTGCGGCTCGCCACGCAGCTCAGGTCCGGGCTGTTCGGCGTGGTGTACGTGCTGGACGAGCCGTCCGCCGGGCTGCACCCGGCGGACACCGAGGCGCTGCTGACCGTGCTGGACCGGCTGAAGGCGGCCGGGAACTCGGTGTTCGTGGTGGAGCACCACCTGGAGGTCGTGCGCGGCGCCGACTGGGTGGTCGACGTGGGCCCCGGCGCGGGCGAGCACGGCGGGCGGGTGCTGTACAGCGGGCCGGTCGCCGAGCTGGCCTCGGTCGAGGAGTCGGCGACGGCCGTGTTCCTCTTCGACGAGTCGCCCGGTCCGCGACGCGAAGTCCGTTCACCGCGCGGCTGGTTGACGGTGGGCCCGGTGACCCGGCACAACCTGCGGGGGGTGACGGCCGCGTTCCCGCTCGGCGTGTTCACCGCGGTGACCGGTGTCTCCGGCTCCGGCAAGTCCACGCTCGTCGGCGAGTTGACGGAGGGCCTGGACGGCGTCGAGCGGCTGGTCCGGGTCGACCAGAAGCCCATCGGGCGCACCCCGCGGTCCAACCTGGCCACCTACACCGGCCTGTTCGACGTCGTGCGGAAGGTGTTCGCCGGCACGCGTCAGGCGCGGGAACGCGGTTACGGCGTCGGGCGGTTCTCGTTCAACGTGGCCGGCGGACGCTGCGAGACCTGCCAGGGCGAGGGGTTCGTCAGCGTGGAACTGCTGTTCCTGCCGAGCACCTACGCGCCCTGCCCGGACTGCGGCGGAGCCCGCTACAACCCCGAGACGCTCCAGGTGACGTACCGGGGGCGGACCATCGCCGACGTGCTCGACCTGACCGTGGAGGCCGCCGCGGAGTTCTTCGCGGACTCCCCCGCCGCCGTCCGCAGCCTTGCCACCCTGCTCGACGTGGGCCTCGGTTACCTGCGGCTCGGCCAGCCGGCGACCGAGCTGTCCGGCGGCGAGGCACAGCGGATCAAGCTGGCGAGCGAGCTCCAGCGCGGGCGCCGGGGCCACACCCTGTACCTGCTGGACGAGCCGACGACCGGTCTGCACCCGGCCGACGTGGAGGTCCTGACGGACCGCCTGCACGGACTGGTCGACGCCGGGCACACCGTCGTCGTGGTGGAGCACGACATGACGGTGGTCGCGGGCGCCGACTGGGTGATCGACCTGGGCCCGGGCGGCGGCGACCGGGGCGGCCGGATCGTGGCGGCCGGACCACCGGAGCGGGTCGCCCGCGCGGAGGGCAGCGCCACGGCGCCCTATCTGGAGCGGGTGGTGCCCTGAGCGCGGGTGGCCCGCGCGGCCGGACCGGTCGCCCGGCACGACCGTGCGGCGCGGCACGCCGCGGTCAGCGCGCCGGGAGCCGGGAGGCTCCCGCCCGGCCGTCCTGCGTGCCTGTCCGTGGCCGGCCGAACCGGTCGCAGGGCGCCTCCGGCGCGCTCGCGACCAGCGCCGTGTGGGTCCAGGCCGGTTCGGGTGCGGCCGGCTGGGCCGCGAGGGCGAGGGCGCGGCGGTCGGGGTGGGTGCCCGGCGGGATCACCGGCCGGACCTCCACCTCGGCGACCAGACCGCGGGTCCGGGCCACCCGCCACAGGGAGGCGAGCAGGGTGTCCTCGCCGACGAAGGCCGCCGCGGTGCCGGGCCCGCCGTCCTGCCGCCGGTAGCGCAGGCCGACCGGCTGCACGGACACGCCCGCGTCGAGGGCGGCCTGGAAGACGGCCCGGCGGAAGCGGCCGTGGGCGCGCCCGCACCAGGTGCTGCCCTCGGGGAACGCGGCCACGGCCGCGCCCGCGCGCAGGGCGCCCGCGATCTCGGCGACCGTACCGGGCAGGGCGCGCAGCCGGTCCCGTTCGATGAACAGGGCCCCGCCGCGCGCGGCGAGCGCGCCCGCCAGGGGCCACCCCCGGACCTCGCTCTTGGCGAGCATCCGGGCCGGGCGCACCGCGGTGAGCAGCGGGACGTCCAGCCACGAGACGTGGTTGGCGACCAGCAGCAGCCCGCCGGCCCGCGGGGCGGCTCCGGTGATCCGGACCCGGACCCCGATGGCCCGCACGATCGTCCGGCACCACCGCCCGACCCACTCGGCGGGGATCCTCCCGCCGAGCGGGGTCAGCGCGATCCCGGCCAGCAGCAGGACGGCGACCGCGGTGAGCCGCAGCACGGCACGGGGTACGGCCGCGGCGGCCCGGACCGGCTCCAGGCAGGCGCGCGGGGTGCAGGGCGCGGTGGGCAGCCAGGCGTTCATCAGGCCGGGACGAGGGAGAGGAAGTGCCGCAGGTAGCGCGGGTCGACCCGGCGCATCGACAGCAGGACGTACAGGTCGGCGACCCCGAAGTCGGGGTCGTGCGCGGGCCCGCCGCACACCCAGGCGCCGAGCCGGAGATAGCCGCGCAGCAGGGCGGGGAGTTCGGTGCGGGCGGCCGGGACCTGGGCGTTCGGGGTCCACGGCAGCAGCGGCCGGACCCGGAACTCCTCGGGTGCCAGGTGCTTGTTCCTGACCCGCTCCCAGGTGCCCGTGGCGAGGGCGCCGCCATCGGCGAGGGGCACCGAGCAGCAGCCCGCCAGCCACTCGTGGCCCCGGTCGGTCATGTAGCGGGCGATGCCGGCCCAGATCAGGCCGATGACGGTGCCGTCGCGGTGGTCGGGGTGGACGCAGGAGCGGCCGACCTCGACCAGGCCGGGCCGGATCGCGTCCAGCGCGGCCAGGTCGAACTCGCCCTCCGAGTAGAGCCGGCCGGCGATCGCGGCCCGCTCCGGCGGCAGCAGCCGGTAGGTGCCGACGACCTGTCCGGTCACCTCCTCGCGGACGAGCAGGTGGTCGCAGTAGGAGTCGAAGGCGTCGACGTCGTGCCCGGGTTCCACGGTGGCCAGCAGGGCCCCCATCTCCCCGGCGAAGACGTCGTGCCGCAGCCGCTGGGCGGCGCGCACGTCGGCCTCGTCGCGGGCGAGGGTGACGGTGTAGCGGGTGGGTGCCGCGGGCTGCGGGGGACGGTCGAGGGTGGAAACGCCGGTCATGGCTTACTCCTGGGCACGGGCCGGGTCGGCGGCGGGGGCGGCGGGCCCGGTGCGTACGGCCCGCCGCTCCTGTTCTTCCGAGGCCGGTTGGCGTGCGCGTGACCGGTGCCGGGAGGGCGGATGTGGGGGTGGTGAACGCCTCGGTCAGCCGTCCTTGGCGACGCATCCGGTGAGCAGCCGCCCGGCCTCGCCCTCGTCGAGCACCCGCTCCAGGACCAGGTCGCCGCGCATGTGCGGGAAGAAGCGGCCCGCGGGCCGGCTCCGCTCGTACGGCGGCGGGTCCAGGACGAGCAGGCGTACGCCGTCCACGACGGGGATGTCCGAGGGGGTGCCCTCGTTCCACACCCAGTCACCGGAGGGGGTGACGAGGTTGAAGGAGCCGGTGGTGTCCACCTGGCCGGGCTGGTCGCGGCAGACGGCGGCCTCCTCGGCGGAGGGGGCGCGGCCGGGCAGGTGGCCGCCGCCGACGAGGACGTCGGCGAGCAGGGTGTGCAGCTGGAAGTTGTCACCGATGCCGGTCATGCGCATCGCGTAGCCGGTGCCGGTGGGGCGGTGCAGGACGACCAGCGGTTCGTCGTCGAGGACGAGCAGGGCGTAGGCCAGGCACTTGAAGTCGTGGCCGGAGGCTTCCTCGACCGCGCGCAGCGCCTGGAGGAGGCCGGCGCGGGCCCCGGCGTCGAGGGCGGTGCGGACGGCGGCGTGGTTGAGCATGGCGACGGCGGCCATCTCCCACTGGTGCAGGGTCAGCCAGGCCAGGGCAGCCTCCGGGCCGACCCGGTCGAAGAGGCCCTCGTGCGGTTCCTCGGCCTCCGGGTCGGGGAAGTCGCCCCCGCCGGTGGCCGCCCAGCGCACGCAGAACTCGCGGGCGCCGTCGAGCGTCCCGGCGAGCCCGGCGAGGACGTGCGGCCCGCAGAGCGAGGCGTCGGCGCCGCGCTCGACGCAAGCGCCGACGATCACGGCGACGGTGGCGCGCGGCCCCGGCGGGACCTCGTCGAGTACCGCGGCGAGCCGTGGCCCGGCCTGGTGGAACTCCGTGCCGGCCGCCTCACCGAAGTACCGGTGCATGTCCTGGAAGTACTGCTGGGACCGGTCGGCGTCCCGCTCGCGCACAGCGGCCTCGAAACCGGTGACGGCGTCGAGGAACCGCGGCTTCCCCTTGTTCCCGAAGATCATGCGCGGAGACTGCCGAGGCCGGAGAAGCCAGACGGGGCCGGGGAGCACCACCCGGCCCCGCCCGTCCACCGGTCGGCGAACGTTCTCGGGTGTTACCTCTTGCCGGCCTTCCGGGTGGCCCTCAGCCACTCCTTGTTCATGCTGGTGATCGAGACCAGCGGGATGCCCTTGGGGCAGGCGGTCGCGCACTCACCGGTCAGCGTGCACCCGCCGAAGCCCTCCGCGTCCATCTGGGCCACCATGTCCAGCACCCGCGTCTCCCGCTCGGGCGCGCCCTGGGGCAGGACGTTCAGGTGGTTGACCTTGGCGGAGGTGAACAGCATCGCCGCGCCGTTCGGGCACGCGGCGACGCACGCCCCGCACCCGATGCACTCGGCGTGTTCGAACGCGAAGTCGGCGTCGGCCTTCGGCACCGGCGTGGCGTGGGCCTCGGGCGCGGAGCCGGTCGGCGCGGTGACGTAGCCGCCGGCCTGGATGATCCGGTCGAACGCCGACCGGTCCACGACCAGGTCCTTGATCACGGGGAACGCGGACGCCCGCCACGGCTCGATGTCGATCGTGTCGCCGTCCCGGAAGGACCGCATGTGCAGCTGGCAGGTGGTGGTCCGCTCCGGTCCGTGCGCGTCGCCGTTGATGACGAGCGAGCACGCGCCGCAGATGCCCTCGCGGCAGTCGTGGTCGAAGGCGACCGGCTCCTCGCCGGAGAGGATGAGCTGTTCGTTGAGGACGTCCAGCATCTCCAGGAAGGACATGTCGGGCGAGATGTCGTCCACCTCGTAGGTGGACATCGCTCCTTCGGCGTCGGCGTTCTTCTGCCGCCAGACGCGCAGGGTGAGCTTCATGCGTAGCTCCGCTGGGTGGGATGGACGTACTCGAAGACCAGGTCTTCCTTGTGCAGGACGGGCGCCTCGCCGGTGCCGGTGAACTCCCAGGCGGCGGCGTACGCGAACGCGTCGTCCTTGCGGGCGGCCTCGCCGTCCGGGGTCTGGGACTCCTCGCGGAAGTGGCCGCCGCAGGACTCGTCGCGGTGCAGCGCGTCGAGGCACATCAGCTCGGCGAGCTCCAGGTAGTCGACGATCCGGTTGGCCTTCTCCAGCGACTGGTTGAACTCCTCGCCGGTGCCGGGCACCTTGATCCGGCGCCAGAACTCCTCGCGGATCTGCGGGATGCGCTCCAGCGCCTTGCGCAGCCCCGTGTCGGAGCGGGCCATGCCGCAGAACTCCCACATCAGCTCGCCGAGTTCGCGGTGGAAGGAGTCCGGGGTGCGGTCGCCGTCCACCGCGAGAAGGAGGTTGATCCGGTCCTCCGTCTCGGCCAGCACCTCCTGGACGACGGGGTGCTGCTCGGTGACCGGTTCCTGGTGCGGGTTGCGGGCCAGGTAGTCGTTGATGGTGGCCGGCAGCACGAAGTAGCCGTCGGCGAGTCCCTGCATCAGCGCGGAGGCGCCGAGCCGGTTGGCGCCGTGGTCGGAGAAGTTGGCCTCGCCGATCGCGAAGAGACCGGGGATCGTGGTCTGGAGGTCGTAGTCGACCCACAGCCCGCCCATCGTGTAGTGCACGGCCGGGTAGATCCGCATCGGCACCTCGTACGGATCCTCGTCGGTGATCCGCTGGTACATGTCGAAGAGGTTGCCGTACTTGGCCTCGACGGCCTTGCGGCCCATGCGCCGGATGGCGTCGGCGAAGTCCAGGTAGACGCCCTGTCCGCCGGGGCCCACTCCCCTGCCCTCGTCGCAGACGTTCTTCGCGGCGCGGGAGGCGATGTCCCGGGGCACGAGGTTGCCGAAGGACGGGTAGATGCGCTCCAGGTAGTAGTCGCGCTCGTCCTCGGGGATCTCGTTCGGCGGACGGTTGTCGCCCTGGGCCTTGGGCACCCAGATGCGGCCGTCGTTGCGCAGCGACTCGCTCATCAGCGTCAGCTTCGACTGGTGGTCGCCGGTGCGCGGGATGCAGGTCGGGTGGATCTGGGTGAAGCAGGGGTTGGCGAAGTACGCGCCGCGCCGGTGCGCCCGCCAGACGGCGGTCGCGTTGGAGTTCATCGCGTTGGTCGACAGGTAGAAGACGTTGCCGTAGCCGCCGCTCGCGAGGACCACGGCGTCCGCGAAGTACGTGGCGATCCTGCCGGTGACGAGGTCGCGCGCCACGATGCCGCGGGCCCGTCCGTCGACGACGATCAGGTCGAGCATCTCGGTGCGCGGGTGCATCTCCACGTTCCCCGCCGCGATCTGCCGGGACAGCGCCTGGTAGGCGCCCAGCAGCAGCTGCTGGCCCGTCTGGCCGCGGGCGTAGAAGGTGCGCGAGACCTGGACACCGCCGAAGGAGCGGGTGTCGAGCAGGCCGCCGTACTCGCGGGCGAACGGCACGCCCTGGGCCACGCACTGGTCGATGATCTCGACGGAGATCTGCGCGAGCCGGTGGACGTTGGACTCGCGGGCCCGGAAGTCGCCGCCCTTGACGGTGTCGTAGAACAGGCGGTGGATGGAGTCGCCGTCGTTGCGGTAGTTCTTCGCCGCGTTGATACCGCCCTGCGCGGCGATGGAGTGGGCGCGGCGCGGTGAGTCCTGGTAGCAGAACTGGACGACGTGGTAGCCCTGTTCGGCCAGGGTGGCGCCGGCGGAGCCGCCTGCCAGACCGGTGCCGACCACGATGACCGTGTGCTTGCGCCGGTTGGCGGGGTTGACCAGCTTCGCCTCGAAGCGGCGCTTGTCCCAGCGTTCGTGGATGGGCCCGGTGGGGGCCTTGGTGTCGGTGACCGGCGCGCCGGTCGTGTAGTCGGCGTAGGTACTCATGTCAGCTCACCACTCCGGTCATGACGCCCACGGGTACGGCGATGAAGCCCGCCGTGAGCAGCAGCGCGAGGACGTTCGCGAGGGTCTTCAGGGCGCGGTCGCGGCTGCGGCTGCCGACGCCGAGGGTCTGGGCGGCGCTCCAGAAGCCGTGCCGGATGTGCAGGCCGAGTGCGAGCATCGCGACGATGTAGATCACGTCGCCGTACCAGGTGGAGAAGGTGTCCACCACGTTCTGGTACGGATGGCCCTCCTGGAAGCCGCCGGAGTGCACGGTGCCGGTGGTCAGGTCGAGGAGGTGCCAGACGATGAACAGGCCGAGGATGACGCCGCCCCAGCGCATGGTGCGGGTCGCGTAACTGGCCCGCGGCTTCTTGTGCACGTACTTGCTGGGCCGTGCCTTGATGTCGCGCCGGCTGAGCTGGTAGGCGGACGTGGCGTGGGCCACCACGGCGACCACGAGGACGATCCGGATGAGCCAGAGCGTCCACTCGTAGTGCATGAAGGGCTCGCCGACGGTGCGCAGCCAGTGCGCGTAGTGGTTGAACTCGCCCGCGCCGAAGTAGATCTTCAGATTGCCGATCATGTGCGCGACCAGGTACAGCAGCATGATCACGCCGCTGACGGCCATCACCGTCTTCTTGCCGACGGAGGAGTCCCACAGCGTGCGCGCCATGGACGGCCGTCGGTCCGTCCGCGTTGCCAGAGCCATGGAACAGCACGCTAGGGGCGAACGACCCGATCGGTCCAAGACATGGTCCGGCTTGTTTCCATAGGCTGAAGCTATTCTTGCTGGATGCAGTTCCAACAGCTCCAGTACTTCGTGGCCGTCGCCGAGACCCGGCACTTCACCCGGGCCGCCGAGCTGGTCCATGTCGCCCAGCCCTCGCTGTCCCAGCAGATCAGGGCGCTGGAGCGGGAGCTGGGTGCGGACCTCTTCCTGCGCGCCCGGGGCAACATCACGCTCACCGACGCCGGCGAGGCGCTGCTGCCGCTGGCCCGGCGCATCCTGGCCGACGCCGACACCGCCCGGCACGAGGTGCAGGAACTGGTGCAGCTGCGGCGGGGGCGGGTACGGCTGGGCGCGACGCCCAGCCTGTGCACGGGACTGCTGCCGGACGTGCTGCGGGCCTTCCACGACCGGTATCCCGGTATCCAGCTCCTGATCGAGGAGAGCGGCTCCCACGACCTGGTGCGGGAGCTGGCGCGCGGCGCGCTCGACCTCGCGCTGATCGTGCTGCCGCTGCCGACGCCGGCGCCCGCGCTGACGACCGTGGAGCTGCTGCGCGAGGACCTCGTGGTGGTGTCCTCGCCGGAGGCACCGGAACCCGGCCGGGGCGGGCGGGCCGTGGAGATCGCCGATCTGGAGGGGGAACGGCTGGTGATGTTCCGGCACGGGTACGACCTGCGGGAACTGACCGTCGCCGCGTGCCGCTCCGCCGGGTTCGAGCCGGACTTCGCGGTGGAGGGCGGGGAGATGGACGCGGTGCTCGGGTTCGTCCGGGCGGGGCTCGGCGTGGCCGTCGTGCCCCGGATGGTGGCCGCCCGGGCGGGCCGGGGCCTACGGGTCACCCCGCTGGCCCGCCCCGGCCTGCACCGCACCATCGGCCTGGCCCACCGCAGCGACGTGGCTCCGCCACGGGCGGCCCGGGAACTACAGCGGATGCTGCTGGAGCGGTAGCCGACGGCGCCGCCGGGGCGCGGGCGACCACTGGTCCGGGCGAGGGCCCACCGGGGGCGGTGGCAGCGCCGCCGAGGCACGCGGGTGGCGGCGCCGGGGCGGTGGGAGTGGCCGCCGGCCGCGGGGATGGGGCCGCCGGAGCGGTAGCCGAGGACGCCGCCGGGGCGCGGGTGATCAGCGGTTTGTCCGGGCGGGCCGCCGGTGGCAGGGGGCGGAGGGGTGCCGGCGGTGGCGCGGACGGTTCCGCCGTCGGCGCCGGCGGCAGCGCAGAACGCGCCGGTGAAGCCGTGGGCCGTGCCCGTGGAACAGCCCGGGGAACGGCGCCGACGGAGCCCGTGGCGGTGTTCGGTCGGACCGTCGGTGGGACCGCCCGCGGTGGCGGCGCGACCGGGGACCGCGCCGGTCGCCCCGCACCCAGCCCGTGCCCGCGGAACCGCGGAACCGCGGACGGCGGCCGTCAGGCCAGGACGGCCGGCCTGAGGACCTCCTCGCACCACCGGCGGAAGGACGTGGGTGCCGTCTCGGGCGTGCTGGGCGCCGCGCTGCCGTAGAAGCCCTGCTCGGCGGTCGCGGTCGCGAGGTCGGTCAGGGCCTGGGCCCAGTTCTCGCTCGCGCCGTACCGCAGTACCGACGTCCGGTACTCCGCCGCGCTGATCCGCTGGAAGCGGACCGGCCGGTCCAGCACCTCGGAGACGACGCGTGCCATGTCCTCCGGCGTCAGCGCGTCGGGACCGACCATCGGGACGTCCTCCTGGCCGGTCCAGGAGCCGTCGAGCAGCAGCCGTGCCGCCGTGGCGCCGATGTCACGGGTGGTGCAGGTGCGCAGCACCCGGTCGCCGGGGGCCGCCATGGCGATCACACCGTCGTCGCGGATCACCCCGGCCTGGTGGAGCAGGTTCTCCATGAGGTACGGCGGGCACAGCGCCCGGTGGTGGACCCCGCTGGCCCGGATCTCGTCGTCCATGGCCAGCGAGGCCGAGATCTGCCCGGCGTCGCGGGCGACGCCACGGCCCAGGGTGGAGACGGCGACGACCCGCTCGACGCCCCCGGTGCGGATCGCGTCGACCAGGGGCCGGGTGAAAGCGCGGAAGTGGCCGTCGACGCTGTCGGCGGTGGGCGCCGGCGGCACCAGCCAGAACACCCGGTCGGCGCCCGCGCACGCCTTGGCGGTGACGTCGGGGTCGGCGTGCGAGCCGGTGACGGCCTCGACGCGGGCGCGCACGCGCGCGGACAGGCGCCCGGGATCGCGCACGATGACGCGGATCTCCCCCGCCGCGTCCCCGGCGTCGAGGAGGGAGTCGAGGACCCGGCTGCCGATCTGGCCGGTCGGGGTGGTGACGAGGATCACGGAACGCTCCTGGAAGAACGGGGGGATGGACGTGATCGAGCCTGCCGTCCGGCGCCCGTCGACTGAAGGACCACTTCGCTCCGGGTTGTTACCCTGAGGGTAATGCCGAGCGCGGGACCGAGTCGGAGGCACCGCCGGAGGGAGGGTGGAGCCATGGAGTCCCGCCCGCTGCGCTACTTCGTCGCCGTCGCCGAGGAGCTGAACTTCGCCCGCGCGGCCGAGCGGCTGGGCATCTCCGCCCCGCCGCTGTCCCGGGCGATCCGGGCGCTGGAGGCCGAGCTCGGGGTCACCCTCTTCGAGAGGACCACCCACAGCGTGGTCCTGACCCGCGCGGGCGAAGTACTCCTCACCCAGGCGCGGTTCGCGCTGGACGCCCTGGAGGCCGCCGGTCGGCGGGCCCGGCGCGCAGCGGACCCGGAACGCAAGCTCGTCCTGGCGGTCAAGGCCGACGGCGACGCGGGACTGCTGGAGCCGCTCCTGGAGCGCTATGCCGCCGACCCCGCCGCCGTCCCGGTGACGGTACGGCTGTGCGGCTGGCTGGAGCAGCCACGGCTGCTGCGGCGCGGCGAGGCCGATGCCGCACTGGTCCACGAGCCCTTCGACCGCACCGGCCTGGACAGCGAGACCCTGATCGCCGAGCCGCGTGTGGCGGTGCTCGGTGCCGCCCACCCGCTCGCCGCACGCGACCACGTCCTCCTCGCCGACCTGGGGCTGCGCCCCGGGGATGTGCACCGGTTCCTGGAGGACATGCGCAACGAGGGCCGTGACCTCGCCCAGTTGCTCACCCGTGTCGCCCTCGGCGAGCTGGTCGCGCTGCTGCCGGCGTCCGTCGCCGACCGCTATCCGCGCCCGGGTGCCGTCTACCGGCCCGTCCCGGACGCGCCGCCCTCGCTCCTGGCGGTCGCCTGGCCGCAGCAGTCCCGTTCCATGGCGACCGCGGCCCTCGTCCGGGCGGCGGCCGCCGTCGCCGCGGCCGCCCGGGAGGAGGACGGCGGAGCGGCTCCGGCGGATCAGCCCGTCGCGTCCACCAGGGCGAGGTCGTGGAGCCTCTCGGGCGGGCCCGGACGCGCGTAGTACCAGCCCTGGGCCGTGTCGCAGCCCAGGACCCGCAGCTGCTCGGCCTGCGCGCCGGTCTCCACGCCCTCGACCGTGACCGCCAGGTCGAGACTGTGGGCGAGCGAGACGATGCCCTCCACGATCTTCAGGTCGACGGGGTCGGCGGGGAACTGCTGCATGCCCTGGGTGAAGGAGCGGTCCAGCTTGAGGATGCTCACCGGCAGGCGGCGCAGGTTGGCGAGGTTGGAGTAGCCGGTGCCGAAGTCGTCCAGTGCGATGTCGACGCCCATCTCCGCGAGCCGGCGCAGGGGCTTGAGCAGGTCGTCGTCGGCGCCGATGAGCGCGGACTCGGTGACCTCCAGGCACAGGGCGTCCGGGGTGACGCCCGACCGTTCGAGGATGTCCACCGTGTCCTGTACCAGGCCGGGGTGGCTGAGCTGGCACGGGGAGAGGTTGACGTTGATCCGCAGCGGGCCGGCCGCCTGCTGCTCGCCGTGGAGTTCCCGCCAGGCGCGGGCCTGCCGGATCGACTCCTCCAGGACCCAGCGGCCGAGCGGGACGATGAGGCCGGTGTGCTCGGCGAGCGGGATGAAACGGTCGGGGCCGAGGACGCCGTGCTGCGGGTGCAGCCAGCGCACCAGGGCCTCGGCGCCGCGCACGCTGCCGTCGCCGAGGTGGACCAGGGGCTGGTACTCGATGAAGAACTCGCCGCGCTCCAGCGCGGTCGGCAGGGCCGTGGTCAGGCCGTGCCGGGTGATGGCGCGGGCGTCGGCCTCGGGGTCGGCGAGTTCGAAGCGGTTGCCGCCCGCCGACTTGGCCCGGTACATGGTGATGTCGGCGCTGCGCAGCACCTCGGCGGCGGTGCGCTCCCCGGCCGGGCCCTCCACGATGCCGAGGCTGCCGCGCACCATGAGGTCGCGGCCGTCGATGCTGATCGGGGTGACCAGCGCGTTCATGATGCGCTCGGCGAGTTCGTCCACCTTCCGTTCGGTGCCGGGGCCGGTGGTCAGGGCCACGAACTCGTCGCCGCCGAGCCGGGCGACCATCTCGCCGGGCGCGGTCGCGCAGGACTGGAGCCGGTCGGCGACCTCCACCAGCAGCCGGTCGCCGGCCGCGTGGCCGAGGCTGTCGTTGACGGTCTTGAAGCCGTCCAGGTCCAGGTAGCACAGGCCGAAGCGCTGGCCCTCGCCCGCGCTGAGGGCCTTCTCCAGCCGCTCGAAGAACAGAGAGCGGTTGGGCAGGCCGGTGAGGGCGTCGTGCGTGGCCTCGTAGCGCAGCCGGAGGTTGAGCAGCCGGCGCTCGGTGGTGTCCTCCATGAGGGCGAGCTGGTACTGCGGGTCACCGTCGGCGTCACGCAGCAGGGACACGGTCAGGTTGGTCCACAGGACCGTCCCGTCGGGGCGGTTGAAGGCCTTCTCGACGTGGTAGTGCTCGCGCTCGCCGCGCACGAGTTCGTCGTAGAGCCGCCAGGTCTGCGGGGCGTCGTCGGGGTGCGCCCAGTCCTGGACGCGCCGGCCGCGCAGGGTCTGCTCGGAGAGGCCGAACATGCGCAGCAGCGCCTCGTTGACCTGGAGGACGTTGCCTTCGAGGTCGGCGATGCCGATTCCTATCGCGGCGCCCTCGAAGACCGCGCGGAAGCGGGCCTCGCTCGCGTGCAGCGCCTGGGCCACCACGCCCTGGGCGCGCAACGCGGCCTGGGCGATGGCCTCCTGCTCGGCGAGGGTGCGCTCGCGCAGGGCCTGGGCGTAGCCGGCGGCCATGGCGTGCTGCAACCGGGAGGAGCGGATGCGCAGTTCGTCCTGGGGGCCGTCCTCGCCGCAGTACAGCACCAGGTAGGCGTCGACGCAGTCGAGGGTGCGGGCCAGCGCCTCGGGGTCGGTGCAGTGCGCCCCGACCAGGGCGGCGCCGACGGCCTTCGCCGCGTCCGCGTCGAAGGCGCGGGCCCGCAGCAGTTCACTCAGCCGGCGTGCGAGCGGGAGGAGCCGTTCCTCGAACTCGGTGCGGGTCAGCGACGTGGAGGTCACCGGGAACAGCGCCCGGCTCCAGATCGTCGTCAGCCGGCGCAGTCTGCCCTCCGGCTGGTCCGGTTCCGCGCTCACGCCGTACGCCCCACGCCGGCGAATCCGGAGAAGGCATACGGGTCCTCGTCCTCCGGCGCCGAGTCCGGGCGCCAGCGCGGCATCGGCACCAGTCCGGGTTCCACCATGTCGTACCCCTCGAAGAACCGCGCGATCTCCTCGCGCGAGCGCATGATCAGCGGGTTGCGAATGTCCTTGTACACGTCCACCGCGCCCCCGGCCCGCTCGGCGGGCAGCGGGATTCCCTCGTACGAGGCATGGGTGAGGACCAGCAGGCTGCCGGGCGCGAGCGCCTCGCGCAGCTCGGCCACCGCACCGTACGGGTCGTCCGCGTCTTCCACGAAGTGCAGTATGGCAACGAGGAGGAGGGCCACTGGCCGATTCAGGTCGATCAGCCGGTCCAGTCGGGGGCTGGAGAGGATGTCCCGGGGCTTGCGCAGGTCCGCCGCGACCACGTCGGCGTCGTCGTTGCCCGCCAGGACCGCCTGGCTGTGCGCGACGGCCACCGGGTCGTTGTCCACGTAGACCACCCGCGCGCCCGGTACGGCCGCCTGCGCCACCTCGTGGACGTTGCCGAAGGTGGGGATGCCGGACCCGACGTCGAGGAACTGGGTGATGCCCTCCCCGGCCGCGAACCGCACGGCCCGGCGCATGAACGCCCGGTTGGCCTGCATGATCTTCGGCAGGCCCGGCATGAACTCCATGGCCTTGCGGGCCGCTTCCCGGTCGACCTCGAAGTTGTGCGAACCGCCCAGGTAGTAGTCGTAGATCCGCGAGACGCTGGGCACCGAGATGTCGATGCTCCGTGGGGCCCAGGCGGGTCGCTCCATGTATCTCTCCAAGGCGTGGACGGGTGCAGGCGATCCGGTGTTCGAGCCGAGGCTACTGATCGCCCGCCAATGGAGCGACCTGAACCGGAAATTGACCGTCCGTTCCCGGTCACTGCCTGCGGCAAGTGCCCGTATGGCCCCGCTGTGTGACGGCTGTACGGGCAGCGCGCGCGTTCACCGCACACAACGATCCGCCCCCTCCGTGCGGTGCGGAGGGGGCGGATCTTCGGCCGCGCGCCGGGGCGGGCGGGGCGATCGACCTGGGGAGGTGATCAGTTGCCCGGCGCGCCGACCGGCTTTCCGTCGGGCGAGACGGCGTACCACGTGCCGCCCACGCCCTGACCGTTGGTGTCGCCCGGGGCCTTGTCCCCGGAGAAGGTGTAGATCGGCCAGCAGTTGACGGTCATCTGCTTCACCCCGTCGGGGCGGGTGAAGGGCATCAGGCCCTTCTTCTTGACGCCGTCGGTGTCGTCGGCGTTGACCGGGCCGACCGCCGGCCACTTCTCCAGGCAGGCGCCGGTGCAGTTGGAGACGGACTTCGGCCAGGCCTGGTCCTTCATGAACCGGTAGACGGTCATGCCGTTCTTGTCGACGACGATGTCACCCAGTTCGGCGTCCTTGCGGACGGACAGGCCGGGCAGGTCGGACAGCTTGGCCTTCTTGCCGGTGGGGGCGAGCGCGAACCACTTGCCGCCCACGCCCTGGCCGTTGACGTCACCGGCGTTGACGTCCTTGGCGTAGCGGTAGGCGGGCCAGCCGCCGATGGTCAGCTGCTTGGAGCCGTCGGCACGGGTGACCTCGCCGAGCAGCGCCTTGTCGATGCCGGCACCGGCGGTGGCGTCGTCGGCGGGGACCGGCGGCCAGGTGGTGGCGCAGTCGCCGGCGCAGTTGGACTTGGGCGGGTTGGCGGTGTCCTTGTCGAACCGGTAGAGGGTGAGGCCCGCCGCGTCGGTCAGCACGCTGCCCAGCTGGGGATTGCTGGCCACGGCGAGCTTGCCCGCGGGGGTGACCGGGGCCGGGGAGGCGGAACTCTGGCTGCCGTCGGCGCCGTAGCCGTTGCCGGCGCCCGGCGCCGTGCCGCTGCCCGGGTTGCCGTAGTCGCCGGCCGCCGCCGTGGCCCCGACGTTCTGGGCCGCCGAAGCGGGAGTGGTGGCATTGTCCTGACCGCACGCCGTCGTCAGCGCCAGCACGGAAGCGGCTGTCGCCACCAGTGAGGCGGTCCGCCAGGAGGTCTTCATCGTCAACTCCCCATTATCGCCTGGATGTTGCAGCGCCCTGATGTGCCGCCGCACGGCCATGGGTACGCACCGCGGGGGGCCCTGCGTTCAACGGCCGCCGGAATTTCTTTCCGGATCCTGTGCGGCTGCGGCCCGGATCGTGTGCGACCGCGGCGCCGGAGCGGAGGCAGCAGATGGACAGACGGGGCGATAGCGGGCACTTCCGCTCGTCAAACCTCTGATCACCCCATCTCCCTCTTTCGGAGCAATCTCGGCCCACTGCGGGGTACGGCGGCCTCCCGCGCCTCATGATCTCGGTCGTGCCTGGACCCGAAGTGACCCGACGCGCGCCCACCACACGGGTGCTGGCCCTGTTGACGCTGACCTGGGCCCTGGTGGGCTGGCCGGCCGGCAGCGCGTCGGCCGACGCCTGCGCGTACGCCTCCACGGGCCCGGACGGCACGGTGGCGGTGGCCCGTGCCGGCGGCCACCACTGGCCCGACCCGCCCTGTCCGAAGCCGCCCCCGCCACCGTGTCCGCCGACGCCCACTCCCACTCCCACTCCCACTCCCACACCGACGCCCACCCCCACTCCCCCGCCGACCCCGCCGCCTAAGCCGACGCCTCCGCCCGAGCCGACGCCGACGCCGAAACCGTCACCCCGGCCGGTGCCGAAGCCACCGCCGCGACCGCCCGCCCGGCCCGCCCCGGCGCCCCCGGCCGCCCCGGCACCCCGGCCGACCCCCACCCCCACGCCGCCGCCGAGACCCACGCCGAAGCCGACGCCCAAGCCCGCCCCACGGCCTTCCGCGGCCCCGGTGAGCTACCCGGAGTACCACCCGCACACCGTCAGCCGCCCCACGCGCGGCCACACCTCGCCCGTCACCTACGTCCTGCTCATCACCGTCCCCGCGATCGTCGCCGTCGCGGCGCTGCGCCCGCGCTGACGCGCCGGCACCCCTCACTCCCTGGAGGCATCAGTTGTCGGATTGGCTTGTTCTCGTCCTCGCGATGCTGGGGGCCTGTGCCGTGGTGGTCGTCATCACGCTGCTACGGCACCGGGCGGCCGCCGAGGACGAGGATCCCAACGAGACCCCGGACGTCATCGAGTACATGACGATGTGGATCGGTGTCATCTACGCCATCGTCCTGGGTCTGGCCATCGCGGGCGTGTGGGAGGCGCGCAACAGCGCCCAGGACCACGTGCAGACCGAGGCCCAGGCACTGCACGAGATCTCCGAGCGGGTCCGGGTCTACCCGCCGGACGTTCGGGACGGGATCCGCGCGGACATCGACGCCTACGTCGGTTACGTCGTCCACACCGAGTGGCGGACGATGGCGGACGACGAGCGGGTCACCGACCGCGGCACCGAACTGCTGCACAAGGTGCGGGAGGCCGTCACCGACTACCAGCCGAAGAACGACTTCGAGGCGCAGGCCTACCAGCCCCTGCTCGACCAGATGGCCACCGCCGACCAGGCCCGCAACGCGCGCGCCGACTCCACCGGGGCCACCATGCCGCCGGTCGTGTGGTGGGGACTGCTGACCGGTGCGCTGATCACCATCGGCATGGTGTTCGCGCTCCAGATCCGGCGCACCGGGCGCGAACTGGTCCTGGCCGGGCTGTTCTCCGCGACCATCGCCTTCATGCTGTTCCTCATCTGGGACTTCGACGCGCCCTACAGCCGGGGCATCGCGGTGACGGCGGAGCCGTTCCAGAGCCTGTTCCCGGGCCTCACCGGGTAGCCCCCGGCCGCCCCGCACCGGCGGTGTCCGCCACGGAAAGCGGAGGCGGCAACCATGGCAGGCCTCCGCCCCCGCTTTCCGTGCGGAACCGGGGCGAAGGCCTGCCGACGTGCGGGCTCGGGGACGGAGGGATCCGGTGGCCTCGGCGGCGCACCGGGGACTCAGGCGCGCTTCTCGTGGCGGCGGCGCATCCAGAAGGCACCACTGCCGAGCACGGCCGCGCCCACGAGGCCGCCGCCGATGGCCATGTCGGTGGGCGTCGCGCCACTGGTCCTGCTTCCGCCGAGGCCGCCGTTGACGCCGCCGATGACGCTGAAGGCCCCGCGCCGGGTCAGGGTGCGTCCGTCGCAGCGGACGGTGACGTCGTACCGGCCACGGCCCGCGTCGCGGTCCACGATGGCGACACCCCGCGCGGTGTCGTCGCGGACCTCTTCCAGGTCGATGGTGCCGAAGGCGTCGGAACTGGCCGTACCGCGCCGGCAGCCGTTCACGATGACGGTGAGGCGGCCCCCGGCCGAGACGATGTCGGGCGTGACGAAGATGTCCTGCGAGTTGGCGAACTCGTCGCCCCGGCCTCCGAACTCCTCGCCCCGGTCCCCGAACTCGTCCCCGTGTCCGTTGCCGCGGCCGTTGCCCTCGCCCCCACGGCCGTTGCCTTCATGCCCACGGCCGTTGCCGTTGAAGTTGCCGTGGCCGTTGTTGTTGCCGTTGAAGTTCCCGTGGCCGTTGTTGTTGCCGTTGAAGTTCCCGTTGCCGTGGCCGTTGTCGTTGCCGTTGAAGTTGCCGTGGCCGTTGAAGTTCCCGTTGCCGTGGCCGTTGTTGTTGCCGTTGAAATTGCCGTGGCCGTTGAAGTTCCCGTTGCCGTTGAAGTTGCCGTTCCCGGGGAAGACGCCGTTTCCGGGAAAGACACCGGTCCCGGGGATGACGCCGGTCCCGGGGATGACGCCGTTCCCGCTGAAGGTGCCGATGTTGCCGGTGCCGGGCACGATGACCGGGGCGTTGTTGTCGGTGCTGCTCGGCCCGCCGCCGTTGCCCATGCCGTCCGCGACGGCGTCAGGGGCGGCGAGCCCGAGCACGGCGACCGCGGTGCACGCCGCCGCCAGGGCGCGTTGGTTGCGCATGTGATCCTCCGCGGGAGGCGCCCCGGGTCCCGTCCCCGGTGGATCGGCGAGAAAACACCTCCCGGGTAGACCCTCAGACGCGCAGAACACGCCCGCATGTCGAGAATGGTCCGTCCTGGTGATCCGACACGCCGACGGACAACCACACAATCGGATATTGCCGCAGGTCACAGACCGTCAGAAATTTCCTGGAAACGGCAACTCGGATGGCGCACCGACCGGCTGCGAGGCCACCCGTTCGCCGTTCGACCCGTCGCCCGCCGCACGCGCGGGACTTAGCGTTTTCCCATGCGCGAGGGACGTGGCGAGGCCCGCGTCGAGAGGGGTGACGAATGACTGCGTCCAAGCTGGCCCAGCTTGCCGAAGAGGAGGAGCGGCGGAGGAGGCGCGCCCCCTGGGGCGTGATAGCGCTGGTTCTGCTGACCGGCCTGGCGCTCATTCGCAACGGCTCGGGCGAGTTCGACGTCGGGCCGCCGCAGCCGGCCACCGCCGCGGCCCCGGACAACCGCGCCGTCTTGGACACCCTCGCACCGGCGCCCGCCTCCCTGCCGTTCTCCCCCGTGCAGCGGGTGCGGATCCCGGCGATCCGGGTCGACGCGCCCGTGGTGCAGGTCGGGCTGGACGCGGACGGCTGGGTCGCCGCGCCGCCGCCGGAGAACCCGGGCCTGGCCGGCTGGTTCACCGGAGCCGTGTCCCCGGGGGAGAAGGGCACCGCGGTCATCGTCGGACACGTCGACAACAAGCAGGGCCCCGCCGTGTTCTACGGCCTCGGGGCGCTGAAGAAGGGGAACCAGGTCGAGGTCCTGCGCCAGGACGGGAGGACCGCCGTGTTCGAGATCTACGGGGTCGAGGTGTTCGAGAAGAAGAACTTCCCGGGCGACCGGGTGTACGGCTCGAAGGGGGCGCCGGAGCTCCGGGTCATCACCTGCGGCGGCGGCTTCTCGAAGCAGAACGGCTACGACGGGAACGTCGTGGTCTTCGCCCGCCTGGCCGCGGTCGTCTGAACCACCGCGGCCAGGCGGGCGAAGGAGGAGCGGGTCCTCCCGGAAGGCGTCACACGCGGCGGCGCGGCACGGTGAGGCGGTACCCGGAGTCGATCAGATAGGGCAGCCACTCACGGATCGCGCGGACGGTCTGCGAGCGGTCGCCCCCGGCGTCGTGGGAGAGCACCACGACGCCGGGGGCGGCCCCGTTCTCCACACGGTCGATGATGGTGCGGGTACCGGGCACCATCCAGTCGGTGGTGTCCACGGTCCAGGCCATCGGCTCCATGCCCATCTGGGCGCCCAGCTGGAACGCGGCGCGGTTCCAGGCGCCGTAGGGCGCGCGGAACCACTGCGGGCGCTCTCCGTAGGCGTCCTCGATGGCGTCGCTGGTGCTCTCCATCTCGGAGCGGATCTCACGGCGGTCCAGCTCGGTCAGCAGCGGGTGCGTCCAGGTGTGGTTGCCGACGACGTGGCCCTCGTCGGCCATCCGGGCCAGCAGTTCCCTGTTCTGCACGACGCACTCGCCGCAGACGAAGAACATCGCCCGGACGTCGTGCTTGGCGAGGGTGTCCAGGATGTGCGGGGTGTACGCCGGGTTGGGGCCGTCGTCGAAGGTCAGCACCATGTGCCTGCCGCTCGTGGAGACCCGCATGATGGGTTCCTTGCGCACCTTCAGCTTGCGGGGCGCTGCGCGTGGCGGCCCGTCTCCGGTGAGCGGCTGGAGCCGGAAGGCCGAGGGCTTGAGCGCCTGGCGGGCCTGCGGGCCGGCGACGGGGGCCGCGGCGCTGCGGGCGGTCTCCTCGCCGCTCTGCGCCAGGACGGCTCCGGCGGTGCCCGCGGCTCCCAGGGCGGCGACGCCTGCGAGGAGCATCCGGCGCCGGGTGAACAACTGATCCTTCTGCATGACCCATCAGTCGCCCCGCCGGAGTCCGCCGCACCACAACGGCACCGGTGCGGCGGCGGTAATACACCCGGACGGCGCAGTGGGCGCCGGACCCGCCGCCCGGCACGGCGAGGACGGTGCCGCCGAGGTCGCGGAGGCGCGGGACGCGTCCGGCCAGGGTGCCGTCCGCGCCGGGGGTGACGGCGGCGAGGGCGTTGGCCGGGGGCGCGCCCGCGGGAGGAGGAGCCGGTGGCGTGCGGCCGGCCGGCCGAGGGTGCGGCAGCACGCCCGGACCTGGCCGGACGGGCCCGTGTACGGGGTCGGCGGGCCCGGCCCCGTCCCCTCCGGCGGGGCCGGACACCGGCAGGGACGGCGGGCCCGCCGGGGGTGGCGGGCCGCCGTCCGCTCTCCGGGTGCCCTTTTCCGCGGAGTCCGCACGGCGAAGGGGCCGGAGCCGAAGTCTTCGGCGACGGTCCTCCGACTGCCACCGGCGGGACGGGAACAGCGGCAGCCCGGCGCCGCAGCCGCGCACGGTTCGGCGACCGTGGAACTCCACGACCCCGCCGGCGGCGGCGAGGTCACGGCGCATCAGGTCCGACAGACGCCGTCGCGGCCCCAGGGGGCGAAGGAGAGAGGACGGGCAGGAGCAGGAGCAGCGCGCACAGCACGAGGGACGGCAGCGACCCGGCGCACGGGCCGGCGGCGGTGCCGAGCGCGCCGGCGGGCACGAGCGGGCCGAGACGGACGGCGGCCGGCCACCGGGGGATCTCCTTGCGGCCGGGCGCAGCGGCCGGCGACCGGGCGCAGCGGCGGCCGGCGGGCCGGCGACCGCGCGCGGGGCGCACAGCGGGCCGGGAGCGGCGACGAGGGTCGCGCAGGTCCTCGTGAACCGGCGTTCACCAGGAACGGTCGGTTCCGATAGCCTCGTGGCGTGACGGAACAGCATCACGAGCAGCACTCGCACGCGCACCGGTTCGAGCGGGGCACGGACGGACCGAAGGTCATCCTGGTCGGTGTGGACGGCTCCGACTCCTCGATGCGTGCCGCCGCGTACGCGGCGGGTCTGGCCCGGCGCCAGCGCGCGCTGCTGGCGGTGGTGTACGTGCAGCCGGTGCTCGCGGCCGGGGCGGCGCTCGGGGTGCCGGTGGCGGAGACCACCGACGAGATCGCCGAGGACCTGGTCGCGCAGATCCGGGACGCGGCCGAGCGGCTCAAGGGGACGTTCGAGGTGCGCTGGGAGTTCCACACCTTCCGCGGCGACCCCTACAACGGGCTGGTGAAGGCGGCGGACGAGCTGAAGGCGGACGCGGTGGTGGTGGGCGCCTCGGAACAGGCCGGCCACCGGATCATCGGCTCGGTGGCGGTCCGCCTGGTGAAGACGGGCCGCTGGCCGGTCACCGTCGTGCCGTAGGACGGCGCGGCGGAGGTGCGGGCCGGCCCCGGCGACCGGGTGGCACCCGTGCCGTCGCCGCCCGGCGGCTCGCCGCCCTCTCCCGGTGCGCGGACCCGGTTCCGGGCGCCGCCGGGGCCGTGCGTGGCGTCTTCCCTGGCACTCTTCGCTGAGCCATCATGATCGGCCGTCAGCCGTTTGCCGTCGGCGAAGAGGTGAGGCCCATGGACAGGCTCCGTGCGGGTGAGGGGATTCTGCGCCGCAAACCCATCGAGCACATCGAGGAGACGGAGGTCGGCGAGGGCACCCGGCTGGACAAGTCGCTGGGGCTCTGGCAGCTGACCGCGATCGGTGTGGGCGGCATCATCGGCGCGGGCATCTTCACGCTGGCCGGGACGGTGGCGAACGGCACGGCCGGGCCGGCGGTGCTGGTGTCCTTCCTGATCGCGGGTGTCGCGAGCGCGTGCGCGGCGCTGTCGTACGCCGAGTTCGCGGGGCTGATCCCGAAGGCGGGGTCGGCCTACACCTACGGGTACGCGGTGCTCGGCGAGTTCGCCGGCTGGTTCATCGGCTGGGACCTGCTGCTGGAGTACACCGCGATCGTGGCCGTGGTGGCCATCGGCATCTCCGGCTACTTCAGCTTCCTGGTCGAGCAGATGGGCGCCGGCCTGCCCCGGTGGATGCTGGGCGCGCCCGGCACCGGGGCCGGGCACCGGGTCGACCTGTTCGCGGCCCTGCTCTGCCTGCTGATCGCCTGGCTGCTGAACCAGGGCATCCGCAGCGCGGCCCGCTTCGAGACGTTGGTGGTCGCGCTGAAGGTGCTGGTGGTGCTGCTGGTGATCGGGGTGGGTTCCTTCCACATCGACGCGCGCAACTACCACCCGTTCTTCCCGTTCGGCGTCAGCGGGGCGTTCACCGGGGCCGCGACGGTGTTCTTCGCCGTGTTCGGGTACGACGCGATGTCGACGGCGGCGGAGGAGTCGAAGGACGCGCAGCGGCACATGCCGAAGGCGATCATCTACTCGCTGGTGATCTCCATGGTGCTGTACGTGGCGGCCTGTCTGGTGCTGACCGGCATGCAGAACTACAAGGACATCGACAAGGAGAGCGGCTTCTCCACGGCGTTCAAGTCGGTGGGTCTGGACGCGCTGGCCGACGTGATCGCCGTCGGGGCGATCATCGGCATCCTCACGGTCATGTTCACGTTCATGCTGGGGGTGACCCGGGTGTGGTTCTCGATGTCCCGGGACGGACTGCTGCCCCGGTGGTTCGCCAAAACGCACCCGACGCGGCACGTGCCGACCCGGGTGACCTGGATCGTGGGGCTGGCCTCGGCCGCCATCGCCGGGTTCGTACCGATCGGCGAGGCGGCCGAGCTGACCAACATCGGCATCCTGCTGGCGTTCGTGGTGGTGTGCACGGCGGTGATCGTGCTGCGCTACCGGCAGCCGGAGCTGCCGCGCACCTTCCGGACGCCGGGGATGCCCGTCGTGCCGGCGCTGGGGGTCGTCTTCTCGATCTGGCTGATCACGTTCCTGCAGTGGCAGACCTGGGTGCGGTTCGCGGTGTGGTTCGTGATCGGCTGCGGTGTCTACTTCGGCTACTCCTACCGCCGCTCGGTGCTGGCGCAGCGGCAGGCCCCGTAGTCACTCGGCCATGACCAGGCCGTCCTGCCCGGCACCCCGGCTGAGTACGACGTCCCTGATCCGGTCGCGCACCCCCTCCAGTTCGGCGCCCTCGGCGATGGCCTTGTTGAGGTCGACGACCCGGCCGGCGTCGAGGTCGTACAGCTGCGGGACGAACTCGGCCTTGGTGACCCGCCAGGCCTCTCCCGGCCGGGCGGGCGGGGCGAAGGTGAAGCGGCCGAGGGTGGACTCGTTGCCGCGCGGGTCCTGGGCGCCCTCGCCGTTGTACATCTCCCCGGCGATCTGGTCGCCCATCCCGTAGATCACCCAGGTCCCGTTGACCTTCTCGTACGCCTGCGGGACGTGGGCGTGGGTGCCGAGGATCAGGTCGATGTCCGGGCGGCCGGCCGTGGCCGAGGAGGTGAGCCGCTGGGCGAGGGTGAGCTGCTGCCGGTCGGGCTCGTCCTGCCATTCGGTGCCCCAGTGCACGGAGAGCACGACCACGTCGGCGCCGGCCCGGCGGGCCGCGCGTGCGTCGGCGATCATCCGGTCGGTGTCGATCAGGTCGACGGCCCAGGGCTGTCCGGGCGGCAGCGCGTTGCCGTTGGTGCCGAAGGTGTACGACAGGTGGGCGACCTTGGCCGAGCCCGCCCGCAGGAGCGTGACCGAGCGGGCCTCGGCCTCGTTGCGGGCGGTCCCGGCGTGCCGCAGGCCGGCCCGGTCCATGGCGTCGAGGGTGCGCCGGATGCCGGCGGCGCCGTCGTCCAGGGCGTGGTTGGAGGCGGTGGAGCAGCCGTCGTAGCCGGTGGCGGCGAGGGCCTGGGCGATCTGTGGAGGGGACTTGAAGTCGGGGTAGCCGGTGTAGTCGCCGTCGGTGCCGTAGACGGTCTCCATGTGACACAGCGCCAGATCGGCGCGGGAGACGACCGGTTCGACGCCGGCGAGCATCGGGCGGAAGTCGTGGCCGTTGCCGCCGGCGTCGAAGGAGGCGCGCTCGATGACGGAGGTGTGCGGCAGCACGTCTCCGGAGGCGACGAGGGTGAAGCCGTCGGCGGCGGGCGCGGAGTGTCCCTGCGCGCCGGACTCCCGGTTCTGGTTCTGGCAGGCGGCGCCGGCCGCGAGGACGGCGGTCAGGGCCAGGGCCACCTGCTGTCTGCGTCCGATCATCAACTCACCCCAGATTTGTCGTATATACAGACGAAGCCGTCAGGGGCATATCGTATGAATCTGACGAGTCGGATAAACAGCCCGACAGTCCGCCTTAGCCCGTCCGGGGTCCGGACGCACCGCCCGCCCGGGGGCCTGCCGTACCGCTCGTCCGACCGTTCGCCGACGCGTTCGACCGTCCGTCGCACGACCGGGCCCGCCCCCTGTCCGCCGGCCGCGCCCTGCGCTGCCATACGGCCATGACGGCCGGAACCTCACTCACCCACGGGACGACGACCGCCGAGCACGAGCTGGCCGCGCTCCAGCGCGAGCACGGCGGACCCCTGTTCGCCCTGCTCTACCGGCTCTGCGACGGAGACCGGCAACGCGCCGAGGACCTCGTCCAGGAGACGCTGGTACGCGCCTGGCAGCACCCGGAGGCACTGCACGCCGACGGCTACGACTCCGTTCGGCCCTGGCTGCTCACCGTGGCCCGGCGGCTGGCGATCGACGCCCGGCGGGCCCGGCGGGCGCGACCGCCCGAGAGCGGCGACGAGGTCCCGGAGAACGCACGGGTCACCGCCGACCACGCCGAACGGGCCGCCGCGATGCTCGACGTCCGGGAGGCTGTGAAGACACTCACGCCCGAACACCGTGACGTACTGGTACTCGTGTATTTCCGCGGGGCCAGTGTGGCGGAAGCGGCGCAGACCCTGGGTATTCCACCCGGTACCGTGAAATCCCGCGCGTATTACGCGTTGCGCGCCCTGCGCCGGGTCCTTCCGGGTTATGCGACCGACCTGCGGTGAAACCGGAAGCCGGGTCAAACCTCGGTAAAGCGCCTTGCTGCGGCCCCCGTTCGGGCATGGGCTGTCCTCATCCGCGTTCCTGCGGGCACCGGGGCCGCGGTCCCGACGCGGCCCGGGCGACGCGCACGCACCGGAGGAAGGCAGGAAGGGATGCTGCACAGAGGGCACGAGAGCACGGACGGCGCCGACGGCGGTGAACTGGCCGTTCCGATGGCCTGGTTGTACGCCGAGTACATCGCCGACGAGCTGCTGCGCACCGGCGATCTGATGCCGCCGACGTCGTTCGAGTTCCGGGCCGGCCGGGACGCGCTGGCGCTGACCGTCTTCCTGTCCGACACCGACGGGGAGCTGTCCGGCATCCGGGTGATCTCCCAGCTGGAGAACTGGCTGTCGCTGACCGCCTACGACCAGCCGTGGCAGGACTGGGTGCGCGGGCGGCTGGCCGAACTGACCGAGCGGGCGGCCGGCTCCGGCACGCCCGGCCCGGACCTGGCGCTGGCGGCGGAGGCCTGGCGCTGGCTGGAGGAGACCGAGCTGCTCGCGCCGGACCTGGACGCGGTGCCCGGCGGCGCGGCGGTGTCCGGGGAGGACGACGGACCGAAGGTGTGGACCCCGGCCTGGCGGCTCGGACTGCCCCTCGGGCACCTCGCGATCCACCTCTTCTGAACCTTCCGGAATTCACACCAATCCGCGGGCCGCACCGCTCCGAATCTCTTGCCGTGATTCTGGGCGTGGCTTGAGTGATTCGGCGGCCGGCTGCGTACGGGTGGGAGCAAGGAGTAACCCTTCCCCCACCCTTCGGCACGAGGATTCGGCATGAGGTCCCTGGAAAGGCATCGCGACGCCGGCGCGTACGCGCTCGGCGTGCTGGACGAGGCGGAGGCCTTCCGCTTCGAGGACCACCTCATGGAGTGCCCTCAGTGCGCGGCGCACGTGACCGAGTTCGGAGCCACGACCCGGCAGTTGATGCTGTACCGCCGGGCCACGCCGCGCTTCGTGCACCCCATGGCACAGCCCGGTTCCCGGCTGCTGGACCGGCTGCTCGGCGAGCTGGTCCGCCTGCGGCGGACGCGGCGCCGCCGGATGCTGTACGGCCTGGCCGCCTCCGTGGTGCTGGCCGTGGCCGGTCCCGGGATCGTGGCGTTCGCCGGGCACCCGGACGCGGCCGCGCGGGTCGTCGCGGCGACCGATCCCGGCACCGGGGTGTGGGCACGGGTCACCTCGGCGGAGGAGGACTTCGGCAGCGATCTGCGGCTGGAGGTCAAGGACGGTTCCGGGGCACACGCCTGCCGGCTGGTCGCGGTCGGCCGCGACGGCTCGGAACAGGTCGTCGCCGGCTGGACCAACGCGGGCGACGGCACCCGGCCCACCACCGCGATGGGCGCCACCGCGATGCGCCCGGACCAGATCGCCCGGTTCGAGGTCCGCACGACGGACGGCAAACGGCTGGTCACGGTACGGGCGCGGTGACCGCACCGCGACGTGACCGTACTCCCCGGCGCCGCCCTCACCCCGCCGGCACATCGGCCGGCGCCGGGCCCCGGGCTCATTTCAGCAGGCGGGACAGCCGGCGGTCGGCCAGGGGCTTGCCGCCCGTCTGGCAGGTGGGGCAGTACTGGAGCGAGGAGTCGCTGAAGGAGACCTCGCGGATGGTGTCGCCGCACACCGGGCAGGGCTCGCCGGTGCGGCCGTGGACGCGCAGGCCGCTCTTCTTCTCCGCCTTCAGCCGCCCGGCGGCCACACCCCGGGACCGCTCGACCGCCTCGGTGAGCGTGTCGCGCAGCGCCTCGTACAGCCGGTGGGTCTCCTCCGGCGTGAGGGAGGCGGCCAGCTTGAACGGCGACATCTTCGCCGCGTGCAGGATCTCGTCGCTGTAGGCGTTGCCGACGCCCGCGATCAGCGACTGGTCGCGCAGGGCGCCCTTCAGCTGCCGCCGTTCGCCCTGGAGCAGGGCGGCGAAGCGGTCCTCGTCGAAGTCGCCGGCGAGCGGATCCGGGCCCAGGCGGGCGACACCGGGCACCTCTTCCGGGTCGCGGACGACGTACACGGCGAGGCGCTTCTGGGTGCCCGCCTCGGTCAGGTCGAAGCCCTCGCCGGTCTCCAGCGCCACGCGCAGCGCCAGCGGACCCTTGCCGGGCTTCGGCGGGCCGTCCGGCAGCCGGTCCTTCCACTGCAACCAGCCCGCGCGGGCCAGATGGGCCACCAGGTGCAGGCCGCCGTCCGTCTCGACGTCCAGGAACTTGCCGTGCCGGCGCACGGCCGTCACCCCGGCCCCCTCGAGGGCGGTGACCGGGGGGTCGTAGGTCTTCAGGACGCTGATGGCCACGGGCAGCACCCGCACCACCCGCCGTCCGACCAGGTGCTCGGTGAGGAAGTCCGTCAGCGCTGCTACCTCGGGCAGTTCGGGCATACGTCCAGAGTGCCATCCGGCACCGACAACGCCCCCGCCGTCACGCCCGGACCGGTGGCCGGGGTCCTACGTCCGGACCGGGCCGGAGCGGGGCCCCGCGAGCCCGGCGTGATCCGGACGGAAGACCCTAGGGCAGCCGGAACTCGCACCACACCGCCTTGCCGCCGCCCCGTGCCTCCACGCCCCAGCTGTCGGAGAGCCGCTCCACGAGGACCAGGCCGCGCCCGGAGACCCCGGTCTCGCCGGCGTCGCGGCGCCGCGGCAGGGCGCTGGAGCCGTCCTCGACCTCGATGCGCAGCCTGCGGTCGCCGCCGTCCAGGGCCCGCAGGGTGACGATCGCCGAGCCCTCGGTGTGCATCAGCGCGTTGGTGATCAGCTCGCCGGCGACCAGCTCGATCTCGTCGGCGAGCTCATGGGCGCCCCAGGCGCGGACCGCGGCCTGGATCATGTGCCGGGCCTGGGTGAGGGCCTCCGGGTCGCCGGGCGCCACGTGCTGCCGGAGCCGGCCGCCAGCCCGCGTGGCCTCCCGGCCGCGGCGGTGCAGCAGGAGCAGCGCCACGTCGTCGTCGCCGCCCCGCTCCTCGGCCAGCTGGATCAGCCGGTCCGCGAGGTCGCGCACCTCGCGGGGGCCGTCGCAGACGAGGGCGACCAGGCCGCGCATGCCGTCGTCCAGGTCGGCGCCGGGCTGTTCGACCAGCCCGTCGGTGCACAGCAGCAGGGTGTGGCCGGGATCGAGTTCGAGGGTGGCGACGGGATACTCCAGCCGGCCGAACTCGGCGGACAGGCCGAGCGGCAGGCCGCCCTCGACGCCGACCCGGGCGCAGCTGCCGTCGTCGTGCCGCACCAGCGGGTCGATGTGGCCGGCGCGGACCACCTGGACGACTCCGGTGGACAGGTCGGCCTCCGCGTACAGGCAGGTGGCGAAGCGGTCGGTGTCGAGTTCGTGCAGGAAGACGGAGGCGCGGGCCATCACGGTGGCCGGGGGGTGGCCCTCGGCGGCGTAGGCGCGCAGCACGATGCGCAGCTGGCCCATGACGGCCGCCGCGTGCGTGTCGTGGCCCTGGACGTCGCCGATGACCGCGCCCACCCGGCCTCCGGGCAGCGGGATGAGGTCGTACCAGTCGCCGCCGATGTCCCGGCCCAGTGCCGCGGAGCGGTAGCGGACCGCGACGTCGGCGCCGGGGACGCTGGGGATGGTGCGGGGCAGCATGGCCTGCTGGAGGCCCTGCGCGAGGTCCTTGTCCTGTTCGTAGAGCATGGCCCGCATGAGGCTCTGGGCGATGCTGCTGCCCAGTGCGACGAGGACGGCGCGCTCCTCTGCGGAGAAGCCGCGCCGGTCGTCGTAGAGCAGGCCCATCGCGCCGATCGGGCGGGCCTGGGCGATCAGGGGCAGATAGGCGGCCGAGGTGATGCGCAGGCCGGTGAGGTGCGGCCAGAGGATCGGGTAGCCCCCGGCGAACTCCTCGGGCGATTCGATGAACCGGGGGCTGAGCGTGCGGACGACCTCGCTCATCGGGTACGGCTCGTCGATCCGGGTGATCCGGGTGCCGGGGACGGAGGCGCCCGCGGGCCCCTCGGCCACCAGCCGGATGCGGCCCGCCTCGACCAGGCCCATCACCAGGCTGGCCGCGCCCAGGTGACGGATGCCGTGGGTGTCCTTGAGGACGTCGATGACGTCCTGGACGCTGCGGGCGTGGGCGAGCGCGGCGGAGATGACCTGGACGACGCCGGTCTGCTGCCGGAAGGCCTCGTCCTGGGCGGCCCGCAGGCTGCGGGCGGCGCTGTCGGCGAGTTCCTCGGTGGCGTCGCGCACGATGCCGACGACCCGGCGCGGGCGGCCGGTGTCGTCGCGCCGGATGTAGCCCTGGGTGTGCGTCCAGCGCATGGTGCCGTCACGGCAGCGGATGCGGAAGTAGGCGCCGTAGTTCTCGCTGCCGTCCTTGATCGCCCGGGCGACCGCCGCGTCGAGCCGGGCGGCCTCCGGCGGCGGCACCCTTACGGCCAGGCTCTCCGGGCGCCCGTCGTACTCCTCGGGCAGCAGGTCGAACACCTCGAAGGCCTGGGCGTCCATGTGGAACAGACCGACGTCCAGGTCCCAGTCGAAGCTGCCCATGCGGTTGAGCGCGAGGATCGGGTCCGGGTGTGCGGGCCAGTCCTCCGGGAGTGACAGGGCGCTCGCTCCCCGATCGGCCATGGGGCCACCTTGCCAGGAACCGGCCGATTCTTCGACCTGATCGGCGACCGGACGCGTGCGCTCGGCGAGGGCCCGGTGGGGGTGGGCTTCGGTGGGCACCGGGCCGCGCTCACCCGCCGGGCCCGGCCGTGGGGCGGACGGGGACGGCGGCGGGCGGGGCGTGCGGGACCGGGCCGCCGATGTCGGGGAGGCCGGGGATCCCGGGCACATGGGACGGGCCGGTACCGGCGGAGGCGTCCGGAGCGGTGAGGCCCAGGCCGGAGGCGCCCGGATCGGAGGTACCGGGCTCCGAGTCCTTCGGAGCAGAGCCGTCCGCACGGGAGGAGCCCGGGTCGGCGGCGCCCGGATCCCGGCCGGGGGCGTGCGCTCGGCGAGGGCCCGGTATGGGGGTGGGCTTCGGTGTGCACCGGGCCGCGCTCACCCGCCGGGCCCGGCCGTGGGGCGGACGGGGACGGCGGCGGGCGGGGCGTGCGGGACCGGGCCGCCGACGTCGGGGAGGCCGGGAATCCCGGGCACATGGGACGGGCCGGTACCGGCGGAGGCGTCCGGAGCGGTGAGACCCAGGCCGGAGGCCCACGGATCCGACGTACCGGGCTCCGAGGCCCTCGGAACGGGGCCGTCCGCACGGGAGGAGCCCGGGTCGGCGGCGCCCGGGTCCGAGGGGTCCACGGTGAGGTCGAGGGAGAGATCGCGGGCCGGATCGGGTACGGGGTGGGGATCGGGGGCGTCCTCGGCGGGCGGCGGGTCCTGCGCCGTCGTCCCGGAGTTCCGGTCCGCGAGCCCGCTGGCACTGTCCGGGCGATCGCCACGGCCGTCCGGCACGGCGGAGCCGGACGGGGACGACGGCGTACCCGCCGGGGACCGCTGCGTGCCGGACGGGGACTCGGCCGCGGCCGGGCCGCTGGCGCGCGGGCTGGGCCGCCCGGTGACGGACGGTCCGGCGTCCGCCGGGCCGGACGGGACCGGGCTGGCCGCGGCCCGCGCGGGCGGGGGCACGATCCGGTCCCGGCGGACGTCGGGGCCGACCCGGCGCTCGGTCCAGGTACGGGTCGCGGGGTCCACGATGGTGATGCTGGTGACGGTCCGGGGTGCCGGGGCCACGACGATCACCTCGTCCGGTTCGTAGCCGGCCCAGGGGGTGCCCCGGGCCCCGGCGCCGCCGCGCGTCGGGGCGGGCGGTGTGAGGGGGTTGCCGCAGGCGCAGCGCACCCGGGGCATGCCCCGGTCGTCGACGAGGACGGCGGTGCCGGCCTGGAGCACGGCCTGGTAGCGGGCCGCCGCCCGGTCGCGGTAGGCGTGGTTGGTGACGCGGGTGTCGGCGCCCAGGACGACCGGGGTCAGGCCGCGCAGGTAGCCGGCCAGCGCCGACCGGGTGACGCCGGCCACCTGGGCGAAGGCGTCGGCCCTGGCCCCGTCCGCCGCCAGACGGTCGATGTGCCGCTCGACGTCACAGGCGGCGACGCGCGGCGTGCCCCGGTACAGGCCGGGGGTGGCGCCGGACACGGTACGGGCCGCGCGCAGGGGCGCCTCGGCCTCGCCGGGCTCGATCCGGGCGGTGCCACGGGGTGACTCCGGCCGGATGGCGGTGTCCGCGGAATCGGTGAACGGGTCCGGTCCCCGCTCGGTGGCGGCCTCCAGCAGGACCAGCTCGCCCGCCTTGGTCTGCTTGACACCGGCGCCCGCGCAGCCCCCGGCGAGGAGCGCCACCGAGAGCGCCCAGGCCGCGACGATGGATCGGGTGGGTATCCGCACCGCACACTCCGCATCACTGTGGGTGATAACGCCCTATTGTTGGCATCGCTCAGGTTTGGCTGGCAACTCGGGGAACGCCGTGACGACAGCGGCGCCGGTGTCGCCGTACAGGAGGGCGCGCACAGCCGTGGACTGGTTCACCGCACCCGACTACTGGCTGAGCCGGCTGGTCTTCCAGCGGGCCCTGGCCGCCGTGTACCTGGTCGCGTTCCTGACGGCGGCCCTGCAGTTCCGGGCCCTGCTGGGCGAGCGCGGGATGCTGCCGATCCCCCGGTACCTGGCCCAGGCGCGGTTCCGGCGTGCCCCGAGCCTGTTCCACCTGCACTACTCCGACCGTTTCTTCGCGGCCTGTGCCTGGACGGGCTGCGCGGTGTCGGCGGCCCTGCTGGCCGGGGCGGACTCGCTGCTGCCGCTGTGGGCCGGGATCCTGCTGTGGCTGGTGCCGTGGGCGCTGTACCTGTCGATCGTCAACGTGGGCCAGACGTGGTACGCGTTCGGCTGGGAGTCGCTGCTGCTGGAGACGGGCTTCCTGGCCGCGTTCCTCGGCAACGGCGAAGTGGCGCCGCCGGTCGTCGTGCTGTTCCTGCTGCGCTGGATCCTGTTCCGGGTGGAGTTCGGTGCCGGGCTGATCAAGATGCGCGGCGACGCCTGCTGGCGGCGGCTGACCTGTCTGGACTACCACCACGAGACCCAGCCGATGCCGGGCCCGCTGAGCTGGTTCTTCCACCACCTGCCCAAGCCGCTGCACCGGGTGGAGGTGGCCGCCAACCACGTCACCCAGCTGGTCGTACCGGTCCTGCTGTTCACCCCGCAGCCGATCGCCTCGGCCGCCGCCGCGCTGATGATCGCCACCCAGTTGTGGCTGGTGCTCTCCGGCAACTTCTCCTGGCTGAACTGGATCACCATCGTGCTGGCGCTGTCCGCGCTGCGGCTGCCGGCGACCGCGCCGCCGGTGCCGCCGGCGCCGCTGTGGTACGAGGTGCTGGTGCTGGCGGTCGGCGCGCTGCTGCTCTTCCTGAGCCACCGCCCGGTGGTCAACATGGTCTCCCGCCGCCAGGTGATGAACCGCTCCTTCGACCCGCTGCACCTGGTGAACACCTACGGTGCGTTCGGCAGCGTCAGCCGGGTCCGTTACGAGGTGGTGATCGAGGGAACGCTGGACGACACCCCGCGCCCGGACTCGGACTGGCGGGAGTACGTCTTCAAGGGCAAGCCCGGCGATCCCCGCCGCTGGCCGCGCCAGTTCGCCCCCTACCATCTGCGCCTGGACTGGCTGATGTGGTTCGCGGCGCTGTCGCCGGCCTACGCCGGGGAGTGGTTCGGCGGTCTGGTGGAACGCCTGCTGGAGAACGACCGGGACACGCTGCGGCTGCTGCGCCGCTCCCCCTTCCCGCCCGGCACCCCACCCCGCCATGTCCGGGCCCGGCTGTTCCGGTACCGGTACACGACCTGGCGGGAGCTGCGCGAGACGGGGGCGTGCTGGGAGCGCACGTTCGTGCGGGAGTACCTGCCGCCGACCCGGCTCGCGGGCGTGGCTCACAGGTCGTAGACACGGCTCGCGGTGGTCTCGAACAGCGCCGTGCGCTCCGCCTCGCCGAGCCCCGCCGTCACCTCCCGGGTGAGCGCGTGGACCTCGGCGTAGCTCATGGCCAGGGTGCACACGGGCCAGTCCGAGCCGGCCATCAGCCGGGCGGGGCCGAAGGCGTCCAGGGCGGTGTCGACGTACGGGCGCAGCCCGGCGGCGTCGCGGGTGTCCGGTCCGGCCTCGGTGACCAGGCCGGAGAGTTTGGCGACGGTGTTGGGGAGGGCGGCGAGGGCGCGCAGGGCGGCGGCCCAGGACGCGCGCTCCCCGGAGGCGATGGGCGGCTTGCCGAGGTGGTCGAGGACGAAGGTGAGCTGGGGCAGGGCCTTGGCCGCCGCCGCGCAGGCCGGGAGCTGGTGGGGTGTGACCACGAGGTCGTAGACCAGGCCGGCGTCGGCCACGGCGGCCAGGCCGCGCAGGACGTCGGGCCGCAGCAGCCACTCGGGGTCGGGTTCGCCCTGCACCTGGTGCCGGATGCCCTTCAGGTGGGAGCCGCCGGGCAGTTCGCGCAGCCGGGCCAGTTCGTCGGCGATGCCGGGGCGGGTGAGGTCGGTCCAGCCGACGACCCCGGCGATCAGGTCGTGGGCGGCGGCGAGGGCGAGGAACTCGGGGGTCTCCTCGGGCACGGTGACGGTCTGGACGAGGACGGTACGGTCGACCCCCACGGCACGTGCCTGGGGTTCGAGGTCGGCGACGGTGAAGTTCCGGCGCAGCGGCCGGAGTCCGGGTCCCCGGATCCAGTCCTGATCGCGGACGGTCAGGTCCCAGACGTGGTGGTGGGCGTCGACGCTCATGGCAGCTCCCACACGACGGGCAGGGTCGCGGCCGCGCCCCCGGCGGAGTAGTCGTGCGGCACGTCCAGCAGGTCCGCCATCCGGGTCTGCCAGGCCGCGTTGACCGGGAGCCGTTCCAGCTCGGCGAGGAGACGGGCGTAGTCCGCGCACTCCAGGACGTGGAAGAGGTCGGTCCCCGACCGCCAGATGGTCCAGGAGGTGGCCCCCGCGGCGCGGATGGCGTCGGTGAGGTCCTCCGGGACCGCGCGGTGGGCGGCCTCGTACTCCTCGACCCGGTCCGCGCGGACCTTGGTGTGCAGGGCGACCCTCATGACGGCTCCCGAGGGGGCAGCAGGCCGGTCGCGCGCAGTTCCCGCCAGAAGGCGTCCGGTACCGGCGCCGCGAACTGGTCGGCGCAGTCGCGGACCTCGGCGGCCGAGCGGGCGCCGGTCAGGACGCTCGCCACGGCCGGGTGGGCGGAGCAGAAGGCGAGGGCGGCGGCGCGCAGGGTGGTGCCGTGGCGCTCGGCGACCGCCTTGATCCGCAGTGCACGGTCCAGCAACTCCCGGGGCGCGCGCGTGTAGTTGTAGGTCGGGTGACGGGACGGGTCCGCCAGCAGCCCGGAGTTGAAGGCGCCGCCGACGACCACGGACACGCCGCGTCGTAGGGCCTCGGGCAGCAGCTCGGTGGCCGCGCTCTGGTCGAGGAGGGTGTACCGGCCCGCGCAGAGCACCACGTCGACGTCCGTGTCACGGACGAACCGGGTCAGCATCTCCGCCTGGTTCATGCCCGCCCCGATGGCGCCCACGACGCCCTCCGCGCGGAGCTTCTCCAGCGCCGGGTAGCCCTCGCGGAAGGCCTGTTCGGCGTGGTCGTCGGGGTCGTGGAGGTAGACGACGTCGACACGGTCGAGACCGAGGCGCTCCAGGCTCGCCTCCAGGGTGCGGCGGACGCCGTCGGCGGTGAAGTCCCAGACGCGGCGGTGGTCGTCGGGTACGGCGAAGCCGTTGGCCAGGTCGTCGCCGGTGCCGTCGGCCGGTTGCAGGCGGCGGCCGACCTTGGTGGAGACCGTGTAGGCGGCGCGGTCGTACTCCCGCAGGGCCGCGCCCAGGCGGCGTTCGGACAGCCCGAGGCCGTAGTGGGGGGCGGTGTCGAAGTAGCGGATGCCGCGCTCCCAGGCCGCGTGTACGGCCGCGTGGGCCTGCTCGTCGCCGACCGGGGTGTAGAGGTTGCCGAGGGCGGCGGCGCCGAGGCCCAGGGAGGTGACGTCGACGCCGCCGCGGCCGAGGAGGGTCACCGGTCCGCCGCCGGACGCGGCCTGAGGCCCTGCATGCCGCCGTCGACGGCGAGGGCGGTGCCGGTGGTGGCGCCGGAGAGGGGGCTCGCCAGGTAGGCGATGGCGCCCGCGACCTCGGCCGCGGAGACCAGGCGGCCGGTGGGCTGGCGGGCCTCCAGGGCGGCCCGTTCGGCGGCCGGGTCCTCGGCCGCGTCCAGCAGCCGGCCGATCCAGGGGGTGTCCGCCGTACCGGGGTTGACGCAGTTGACGCGGATGCCCTCGCGGACGTGGTCGGCGGCCATGGCGAGGGTCAGGGAGTACACGGCGCCCTTGGTGGCGCTGTACAGGGCGCGCTGCGGCAGGCCGGCGGTGGCCGCGATGGAGCAGGTGTTGACGATGGCCGCGCTGCCCGGCCGGGCGGTGGCGGCGCGGCGCAGGTACGGCAGGCAGGCGCGGGCGGTGCGGACCATGCCGAGGACGTTGACGTCGAAGACGTGCCGCCACTCGGCGTCGTCGTTGTCCTCGACGGTGCCCTGGGCGCCGACGCCCGCGTTGTTCACGAGGACGTCCAGCCCTCCCAGCGCCTCGGCCGCGTCCCGGACGGCCGTGCGCACCGAGGCGTCGTCGGTGACGTCGGCGCGCAGCCCGAGGAGGGGCTTGCCGACCGCGGACGGGTCCAGGTCGAGGACCGCGACCTGGGCGCCGCGGGCGGCGAGGAGGTCGGCGGTGGCCCGGCCGATGCCGGACGCGCCGCCGGTCACCAGGGCCCTGAGTCCCGCGAAGTCGCTCATGCGGCCTCATCCTTCCGGGTGTCGGGATCGGCGGCCCAGTAGGTGCCGCCGGGGAACGTGTACCGCGCGAGGGACTCCGGGAGCAGGGCGGCGGAGAAGCCGGGCGCGGTGGGTGCCGTGTAGTGGCCGTCGCGGATGACGACCGGGGTGACGAAGTGCTCGTGGAGGTGGTCGACGTACTCGATGACGCGGTCCTCGGTGCTGCCGGAGACGGCCAGGTAGTCGAACATCGACAGGTGCTGGACGAGTTCGCACAGGCCGACCCCGCCCGCGTGCGGGCAGACGGGGACGCCGAACTTGGCGGCGAGGAGCAGGATGGCGAGGTTCTCGTTGACCCCGCCGACGCGGGCCGCGTCGATCTGCACGATGTCGAGGGCGCCGGCCTGGAGCATCTGCTTGAACACGATCCGGTTCTGCACGTGTTCGCCGGTGGCGACCTTCACGGGGGCGACCGCGCGGCGGACGGCGGCGTGGCCGAGGACGTCGTCGGGGCTGGTGGGCTCCTCGATCCAGTACGGGCCGAACTCGGCCAGGGCGTTGGTCCAGCGGATCGCCTCGTCCACGTTCCAGCGCTGGTTGGCGTCGATCGCCAGGCGGATCTCCGGTCCGACGACGGCGCGGGCCACCCGGCAGCGGCGGATGTCGTCGTCGAGGTCGGCGCCGACCTTCAGCTTGATCTGCCGGAAGCCGTCGGCGACGGCGCGGGCGGCGAGCCGGCCGAGCTTGTCGTCGTCGTAGCCGAGCCAGCCCGGGGAGGTGGTGTAGGCGGGGAAGCCGCGCTCCAGGAGGCGGGCCCGGCGCTCCTCCGCGCCCGCCCGGCCGCGCCTGAGCAGGTCGAGGGCCTCCTCGGGGGTGAGGGCGTCGGTGATGTACCGGAAGTCGATCTGCCGGACCAGCCACTCGGGTTCGGCGTCGGCGAGCAGCCGCCACAGGGGCTTTCCGGCCCGCCGGGCGGCGAGGTCCCAGGCGGCGTTGACGACGGCCCCGATCGCCATGTGCATCACGCCCTTCTCGGGGCCGAGCCAGCGCAGCTGGCTGTCGCCGATCAGGTCCCGGAAGAGCGAGCCGGGGTCGGCGCACAGTTCCTCGACGTCGCGGCCCAGCACATGCCCCCGCAGCGCGTCGATCGCGGCGACCTGGACGTCGTTGCCCCGCCCGATGGTGAAGGTGAATCCGTGTCCCTCCAGCCCGTCGGCGGCGTCGGTGCGCAGGACGACGTAGGCCGCCGAGTAGTCGGGGTCCGGGTTCATCGCGTCGGAGCCGTCCAGCTCGCGCGAGGTGGGGAAGCGGATGTCGTGGGTGTCGACCGCGATGACGCGGGCGGGAGCGTCGGACACGGATGCCCTTTCTGCCGGGGGAAGGTGACGGTTCATCAGTCCTGGGCGCGGCCCGTGGTGACACGGGCGATCATCAGGGCGACGAGGATGATGCCGCCGTAGATGGCCTGGATCCAGAACGACGGCACCTGGGCGAGGGTGAGCAGGTTCTGCACGACGCCCAGGAGGAGGACGCCGGTCAGGGCGCCGAACATGGTGCCCTTGCCGCCGTCCAGGCTGATGCCGCCGATCACCGCCGCCGCGAACACGGTGAAGATCATGTTCTGGCCCTGGTTGGCGCTGATCGCGCCGACGTAGCCGGTCTGCATGATGCCGCCGACGGAGGCGAGGACTCCGGCGACGACGAACACCCCGAGCATCACGCGGTCCACGCGGATGCCCGCGGCGCGGGCGGCCTCCGCGTTGCCGCCGATGGCGTACAGGGCGCGGCCGACCCGGTGGTACTTCAGCACGCCTCCGGTGACGGCGAAGGCGACGGCGGCGAGCCACACCGACATCGGGACGCTGAGGAAGGTGGTGGTGGCCAGCGAGGAGAAGCTGTCGGGCATGCCGAACAGGGTCTTGCCCTTGGTGGCGCCGACCAGCAGCCCGCGCAGCACGATGAGCATCGCGAGGGTCACGATGAACGCGTTGAGCTTGAACTTCACGACCAGGACGCCGTTGAAGGCGCCGACGGCCGCGCCGACGACGAGGATCGCGAGCAGGGCGACCGGCGCGGGGAGCCCGGTGCCCCAGCCGGCCTGCGCCGAGGGCAGGACGAGGAGCGCCCCTACGGCGGGCGCGATGCCGACGACCGACTCCAGGGACAGGTCGAACTTGCCGGTGATGAGCACCAGCGACTCGGCGAGCACCACCATGGCGAGGGCGGCCGACGCGCCCAGGATCGAGATCAGGTTCCGCTCGGTGAGGAACGAGTCGTTGACCACCGCGCCCAGCACCATGAGCAGCACCAGGGCGGGTACGAGGGCGAGTTCGCGTGCGCGGCGCAGCAGCACGGCCCGGGCGGCGCGCTGGTCGGTCAGGCGGGGCGAGGTGAGCGGCGGGGCCTTGGTGTCAGCCATGGTCCACTCCTTCGATGGAGGCGATCAGCTCGTGGTCGCGCCAGCCGGCCGGGTGCTCGGCGACGATGCGGCCGTGGAAGAGGACGAGGACGCGGTCGCAGCGCCGCAGGTCGTCGAGTTCGTCGGAGACGACGAGCACGGCCGTGCCGTCCTCGCGGGCGCTGTCCATGCGGGCCAGCAGGGACTCCTTGGACTTCACGTCGACGCCCGCCGTCGGGTTGATCAGCACGAGCAGGCGGGGGTCGGAGGCCAGGGCGCGGGCCATGACCACCTTCTGCGCGTTGCCTCCGGAGAGGTCGGAGACGGGCTGTCCGGGGCCCTCGGTGCGGATGTCGAGGCGGTCGATCAACTCGGTGGCGAAACCGCTCCTGCGGCCGGTGCCGACGAAACCGAGGCGGCCCAGCCGGTCCAGGACGCTCAGGGTGGTGTTGTCGCCGACGGTCATGCCGGGGACCAGCCCCTGCTCGTGCCGGTCGCGGGGCACCCAGCCGACGCCCGCGTCCAGCGCCGCCCGCACGTCGCCGAACGGCAGCGGTTCCCCTTGCAGCAGGGCCGAGCCGCCGGCCGGGGTGTGCAGTCCGGCGAGGGTCTCGGCCAGCTCGGTCTTGCCGCTGCCGCTGGTCCCGGCGAGCCCCAGCACCTCGCCGCGGCGGACGGTGAGGTCGATGCCGTCGTACGCGGTGGAGGTCAGGCCGCGTACGTCGAGCACGACCGGGGCGGTGCCGTTCACGGTGGCGCGCGGCCGGGCCCGCTCGGCGACCGACTCCCCCGCCATGGCCTCCACCAGGGCCGCCCTGGGCAGCTCGGCGACGGGGGCCGTCGTGATCCAGCGGGCGTCGCGCAGCACGGTGACGGTCTGGCAGACCTCGTAGACCTCTTGCAGGTGGTGCGAGATGAACAGGAAGGTCACCCCGGAGTCCTGGAGCGCCCGCATCCGGCCGAACAGGCGCTCGATCTCCCGCTTGTCGAGCTGGGCGGTGGGTTCGTCCAGCACGATGAACCGGGCGCCGAAGCTCAGCGCGCGGGCGATCTCCACCATCTGGCGGTCCTCGACCTTGAGGTCGGCGGTACGGGCCTCCGGGTCGACGCGGACGTCCCAGGTGGCGAGGAGGCCGGCGGCCTCGGTGCGCAGCCGCCGCCAGCTGATCAGCCCGCGTGCCCGCGGCTGCCGGTTGAGGAAGAGGTTCTCCGCGACCGTCAGCTCCGGTACGACGGTGGGCTTCTGGTACACGCAGGCGACCTTGCGGCGCCAGGCGTCCCGGTCGGCGAGCGGGGGCGCGGGCTCGCCGTCGAAGCGGACGGTGCCCGCGTCCGGGGCCTGGAGGCCGGTGAGGACGTTCACCAGGGTGGACTTGCCGGCACCGTTGCGGCCGACGAGGGCGTGGGACTCGCCGGGAAGCACGGTGAGCCGGCCGTCGGCGAGGGCGACCGTGGGGCCGTACCGCTTGACGACGCCCTCCGCCTCGACGAGGGGCGTGGTGTCGATGAGCGGGGTGGCCACCGAACCGTGGCTGTGCGGACCGTGGCTCATCGGACCGAGTTGCCCCACAGCTTGGGGTCGTCGACGTTGTCCTTGGTGACCAGCGGGGCGGGCAGCTGGTCCTCCAGGATGCCGCTGGGGAGCCTGACGATCGTGGAGTCGTGGTCGGTCGGGCCGGGCCGGAACTTCTTCCCCCGCATCGCCGCCTTGATGTAGTACAGGCCGTACTTGGCGTAGGCGTCGGCCGGCTGGGAGACGGTGGCGTCGATCTGGCCCTTGCGGATCGCCTCGTACTCCTGCGGGATGCCGTCGTTGGAGACGATCGCGATGTGCCCCTTCTGCCCGGCCGCCTTGAGCATGTTCTTCGACTTCAGGGTCTGCAGGGTCGGCGCGAGGTAGACACCGCCCGCCTGGAGGTAGATGCCCTTGATGTCGGGGTTGGCGTTGAGGAGGGTGTCGAGCTTGGCGGCGGCGGTGTCGGACTCCCACTTCGCGGGGATGTCCAGCACCTTGAGCCTCGGGTATTTCTCCTTCACGCAGGACCGGAACGCCTCGGAGCGGTCGCGGCCGTTGACCGAGGCCAGGTCGCCCATGATCTGCACGACCTTGCCGCTGCTCACGTGCTGCCCGAGGTAGTCGCAGGCCTTCTTGCCGTAGGCGACGTTGTCGGCGCGCACCACCATGGCGACCTTGCCCTTGTCGGGCGCCACGTCCACGGCGACGACCGGCACGCCCTTGCGTTCGGCCTGGTCGAGTCCGGCCTGGATGGCGGCGCTGTCCAGCGGGGCGACGACCAGCCCCTTGACGCCCTGGGTGAGTTCGTTGTCGATGTCGGTGATCTGCTGCGAGGGGTCGCTGTTGGAGTTGACCGTCTTCAGCACCTCGACGCCCTCGGACGTGGCCATCTTCGGCACGTAGTCGTTGTACGACTGCCAGAACGGCGAGGTCAGCAGCGGCAGGATCACGCCGACCTTGCCGGTGCCGCCGCTTCCCGCGCTCGCGGTGTCCTTGGTGCTGCCGCAGGCGGCGAGCACGAGCGAGGCGCCGACGGCCAGGGCCGCCGCGCCGGTGATCCGGGACCTGCTGCGTTTGCTCACTGTGCTGGCGGGCATCTCGCGGCTCCTCGTCGAGGGGGTTCGAGCGACGACCGCATACTTATCAGACCACTCAGGCGCCGGAACACCCTCGTGCAGCGGAAATTCCGGCCGTGGACGCATAGTGGTCGGACCACTCGGCTGGCTAGACTGCGACGCACCCGGTGACTGGAGGAGTGGCGTGGACGAGGCAGCCCCGCAGAAGGGCACGGTGACCCAGCGCGCCATCGAGGAGATCAAGGCGATGATCGCCGAGGGCCGGCTGGAGCCGGGCCAGCGGCTGCCCACCGAGCGGGAACTCGCCGCCCGGCTGGGCATCTCGCGCAGCTCGATGCGGGAGGCGATCCGCGCCCTGACGGTCATGGGCGTCCTGGAGGCACGGCACGGCTCCGGGATCTACGTCACCGCGCTGGAGGCCGGCGACCTGCTGGAGACCTTCGGGGTGGTCGCCGACCTGTCCCGGGGCCCGCGTCTGGTGGAGCTCCTCGAGGTGCGCCGGATCCTGGAGTCGACGGCGACCGCGCTGGCCGCCGCGCGCATCACGGACGACCGGCTGGCCGCCGTGGAGAAGCACCTGGCGGCGATGAACGCCACCGACGACCCCGAGGAGGTCCTCGCCCACGACCTCGCCTTCCACCGCGAGATCGCGTCCGCCGCGGGCAACGAGACCATGGCGGCCATCCTCGACGGCCTGTCCTCCCGCACGTTCCGCGCCCGCGTCTGGCGCGGTTACCAGGAGGAGGGCGCCTTCGCCCGCACCCGCCGCGAACACGCCGCCATCCACCGCGCCCTCGCCGCCCACGACCCGGAAGCGGCCCGGGCGGCGGCAGCGGCCCACGTGGGCGAGGTGGAGGAGTGGCTGCGGACCCAGCTCGGCGGGTAGCGGCGACGGCCGGCTCCGAGGCGGCCCCCGGACCGGCTCCGCCCCCGCGGAGCACCCGTGCCCCCGTGGTGTCCCCGCGGTTCCGGGTGGCTACCAGGGGTGGGTGACGGTCACCGGGGCCGAGGCGTTGTACAGCTCCCCCACCGCGCGCAGTTCGAACCGTGCGGCCGTCTCGCCTTGTTCCGGCCGCTGGCCGGCGACGAAGTAGGCGCGCTGGCCGGTGGCGCCGAGGAAGCGGCGGGTGCCGTCGGGGAGGAGGCGGTGGAGGGTGTAGTGGCGGACGGCGCCGGGGGCGGCGGTCCAGGCGAGGCGGAGGTCGCCGCCGTTCGCCGCGGTGACGCGGGCCCCGGAGGGGGCGGCGGGTGCGGTGACGCCGTCGCGTACGGCGAGGCCGCCCAGGCGCCAGCGGACCGGGCCCCCGGTCGCGGTGAGCCGTACGCCGAGCGCGTGGACGGTACCGGACAGTCCTGTGAGCGGTACGGTCACGGTCTGCCAGCCGTTGACCGACCGGACGCGGACTTCGTTGTCGACCGGGTTCACAGGCAGATAGGTGTAGGGCGGGGTCGCCCCGGGCCCGTCCGGCTCGGCCGTCGCCACCGCCGCCTCGACGGTCACCTCCCCGGCCTCGCTCCGGTAGGTCAGCTCGACAACGGTGTTCGCACCGATCGGCAGCCGGGTCGCGTACAGATCCACCACCGCGGGCTGATCCGGTTCACCCGCGACGAGCAGGCTGCTGCCGCCACGCCAGGCGTCGGCGAAGTCGAAGGAGACGGCCGGCCGTTGCCCCGCCGTGCGCACCGCCCACCGCCGCGACGGCAGCCGGTCCTGGAGCCCGAGGTGGTTCCAGGGCGCCTCCGAGGTGACGGTCCCCTCCTCGTACCACCGCAGTCCGTGACCGGTGTTGAACACGCTCGCGAACGGCACCGAGGTCACCGTCGACCGGTCCGCCACGGACACCGCGGGCGCCCGCCACGGATCGCTCGGGTCGGGCCGCGACGGATCCAGTGACCGCCCCGTCCAGAACCGGTCGTCGGCCGCGTGGAAGTCCTCGGGGGCACGCTGGTCGGCGGGCAGGTGGTTGCGGGTCCACTCGGGCCGGTAGAGGCCGATCGACGTGACGTGCGCCTTGCCGGCCGGAACGATCGCGTCCCAGTTAACCGACGTACCGGACCCGTTCGACTCGACGTCGACACCCGCCCACAGGTCATAGCGGCCGCGGCCCAGCTGGTCCGCCTTCGTGCCGGAGGCCGCGAGCGTGGCCGCGCTCCACCGGAAGTCCACGAACATGTCGTCGGCGGCCTGGAAGAACGCCTGGTTCTGGCTGGTCAGGGCGCCCTGCCAGCTGACCGTGCCGTTCACGGTCATCGCGTCGTACCAGGTCACGCGCTGCCCCTTGGCCGCCGCGAGCGCCTTCAGCTCCTTGAGGAAGCCCAGCATGGCGGTGCCCAGCGCGGTGTTGCCGCCGCTGGTCTCGGCGTTGACGAACCAGCCGTCGAAGCCGTACGCCGCGGCTACCGCGACGAGCCGGGCGGCGAGCGGATAGTGACCGGTGGCGTCCTTCTGCACCAGGTCCCGGGTCCACTGGAGTTGTCCGCCGTAGGCCACCGGCGGCAGGAAGATGTTCCCGAGGACGGGGACGCCGTGCCGGTGGGCCGCGTCCACGACGGGCGCGTTCGGCGCGAGGATCAGGCCCTCGCCGGCCGAGCCGCCCCAGAACACCAGCTCGTCGATGTACGCCCAGTGGGTCAGGGCGTAGTAGTCGGCGGTGGCCGAGCCCTGGGAAGGGTTGGCGGAGGTGGGTCCGAAGGAGACCAGGGCCTGGACGCGGGCCTGTCCGGAGCGGGCGGTGGTGTTCGCCGGGACGGGGGTGAAGCGGGCGGCGAGCGGTATGGAGGCGGCGTTGAAGGCGAGGTTGGGGTCGTCGGCCGCGCGCCAGTTCTTCAGGCTGCGCCAGGTGACGCCGGGGCCGGGGCTCCCGGCGGGCAGCGAGTCCGGGTACCAGTAGGAGGCGTACGGCGGGGTTGCGGCGGCGGCTCGCGGGGCCGCCTGCGCGGACGGCACGGACAGCGCGGGGGTCAGGGCGGCGGCACCGGCGGTGATCAGGACCGTGCGTCGGGTGGGGTTCACGAGCGGAGGCCTCCAGGGGCGACGGGACGTACCTGCTGTGACGACTGCGCCGTGACATCGTTGTCGGGGCGATCGGCGGAAGTCAATGACGGTGCACGGCCTCTCGACGCGCGGCCCCCCGAACCGGCACAGTTCTCCCTGCCCGTCTTCCGTACCCATGAGTAACGAGGAGCGCCCGTGAGCAGCTGGGCCGGCCGGAGTGCCACCGAGATCGCCGCCGCCGTCCGTGAGAAGCGGGTGACGCCGAGGGAGGTGGTGGCCGGGCACCTCGCGCGGATCGAGCGGCTCGACGGCCGGATCGGAGCGTTCCGGAAGGTCCGGGCCGAGGCGGCGCTCGCCGAGGCCGACGCGCTGGCGTCCCGTGCCGATCTGACCGGACTGCCGCTCGCGGGCGTGCCGTTGGCGGTGAAGGACAATCTCGCCGTGCGCGGTGAGTCGTGCCGCAACGGTTCCGCCGCCACCCCGGACGCCCCGGCCGCCGAGGACCATGTCACGGTGGCCCGGCTGCGGGCGGCCGGCGCGGTGGTCGTCGGGCTGACGAACGTGCCCGAACTGTGTGTCTTCGGCACCACGGAGGGCCCGTACGGCATCGCCCGCAACCCCTGGGACCTCTCCCGCACGGCCGGCGGCTCCTCCGGGGGCAGCGCGGCGGCGGTGGCCGCGGGGCTCGTGCCGCTCGCGCTGGGCAACGACGGGATGGGCTCGCTGCGCATCCCGGCCGCGAACTGCGGTCTGGTCACGCTGAAGCCGGGGCACGGGGTGGTGCCGGCGGGGATCGGCGACGGCGACTGGTTCGGCATGTCGGAGAACGGCCCGCTGGCCACGACGGTCGAGGACCTGCGGCTGATGCTGGCGGTCCTCGCGGACACGGAGTTCGTCCGGCCGCGGGAGGGGACGCGCCGCAAGATCGCCGTCGGCCTGCGCAGTCCGCTCGCCGGGGTGAGCGTGAACCGGTCGTATACGGCCGCGGCCCGGCAGGCGGCCGGGGCGCTGGCCCGGGCGGGGCACCAGGTGCGGCGGGCCGAGCCGCCGTACCCGCTCTCCCTGGGCGTGACCGCGCTCCGGCACTGGACGGCGGGCACGGCGGTGGACGCCGAGGGCCTGGACCGGGCGCGGCTGGCCCGTCGGACCCGGGTGCACGCGGCCGTGGGCCGCCGGTTCGTCCCGCCGGTGCGCACCGGCGAGGCGCGCGAGCGGCTGCGCGCCCGGCTGACGCCGTTCTTCGCCGAGTACGACGTGCTGCTCACCCCGGCCCTCGCCCGCCGCTCCCCGCAGGCCGGGCCGTGGCACGAGCGCGGCTGGCTGCGCAACGTCCTGGCCAACACCGCCTACTCGCCCTTCACCCCGCCGTGGAACCTGACGGGCTGGCCCGCGATGTCCGTGCCGGCCGGCGCCCTGCCCTCGGGTGCTCCCTGTGCCGTACAGCTGGTGGGCCGGCCGGGCACGGAGGCCGTCCTGCTGGACCTGGCGCGGGAGCTGGAGGAGCTGGACCCGTGGCGGCGGACGGCTCCGGTGGCGGAGCCGGGCGAGGGTCCGGCACCGGGTAGGTGATGCGCGGAGGACCGGGCCGGCAAGGGCCGGCCGAGGCGCGCGGGCGGCGGATCGGCGGGCGGTGCGGAGTCCGCGTGTCCACGACCTGTGGCCGCGGCGCGGCGGGCCGTCGGCGGGCGGTGGCAGGCGTGTGCGGGAGGCCGGATCGAGGGCGGTGTCCGGGCCGCGGCCCGGGTGGTCCGCATGGGCGTGCGTCTGTCACGCCCACGCGGGCGGCGATCGCGACGGGACCGGCCCTGGGGTCAGTCCACGCTCGGCAGGATGTGGGGCTCGGCGAGGTCGTCCTCGTAACCCGCGAGGCGGATCGGGGCGGACCGGGCCCACACGTCGAGGCTGCCGAGTTGTCCGGGCCGGCGGCCCGCGCGCTCCATGTGCTCCTTGGGGCGCTGCTCGCGATTCGTCTTCTCCGGTGTCACCGCGCACTCCTTATGTGTCGGGTCACCCTCGGGGCGTACCGGACAGTCCGCGCTCCGGTGCTCGACGCCCGCTCGGGTCTGGATGGAAGGCCGGTTCGGACGCGGTGGCGCCGGTTCCTCTGTCAGAGCAGGCCGTTGTCCGCCGGCTCGCCCCAGGACGGACGGTGGGTGTGGGTGGAACCCCGGTGCTGGTGTCCGTCGGCTCCAGACTAACCAAATGAGCGGGCATCCGCTCGATAGGGAATGCAAACAACCTGTAACCGATGCACTTCCTCCCGCTACCCAATACCCCCCAATATGGGGCTCTTTGAAACAATCCGCACACTCTGCCGACACGGCGGATCACCCAGGTGGCCTACCGGACCGAACACTCCTTCAAGTGCTGTTGGCCCGGCGGCAAGCTCGTCATGTTCTGCTGACGCCGCAACGGCTGTCTCGCGGAAGGGCTGACGCATGGAGCTGCGCAGTGTCGAGGAGCTGATGGATCTGCTGCACGCCGCCCGCCCCCGGCAGGCCCTGCGAACCGCCGCACTGCTGCGCCGCAGCCGTCCCGCCGACAAGGAACTGCAGGTGGCGGGGCTGGTGCGGGGCATCGGGCCGGTGCTCTGCCCGGGTGACGAGGCGGCCGGGGCACACGGCGCGGCCGATGCGGTGCGCGCCCTGCTCGGGGAACGGGTGTTCCGGCTGGTCCGGGGTGACGCGGACCCGGCGGACGACGATGCGCTGCGGCTGCGCCAGGCCGGCGAGGAGAGCCGCACGGCGGGCCTCGACGCGGGCGTGCTGGAGGACTGGCGCACGGTGCTGGAACTGGTGGCGGCCCGCCACACACGGCTCGGCGCCGTCGACTGAGGGCACGACGGCCGCCCCGGCTCGCACGCCGGGGCCGTGACCGGTGCCCGGGCGCGGCTCCCGCGGCGGCCGCGCCCCGTCGTCTACCACTTGCCGGGGGCGTAGTCCTTCAGGAAGACGCCGTACAGGTCCTCGCCCGCCTCGCCGCGCACCACCGGGTCGTAGACGCGGGCGGCGCCGTCGACCAGGTCGAGCGGTGCGTGGAAGCCGGCCTCGGCCAGGCGCAGCTTGTCGTAGTGGGGGCGCTCGTCGGTGATCCAGCCGGTGTCGACCGAGGTCATGAGGATGCGGTCGGTCTCGAACATCTCGTGGCCGCTGGTCCGCGTCACCATGTTCATGGCGGCCTTGGCGGCGTTGGTGTTCGGGTGGCCCGCGCCCTTGTAACCCCGGCTGAAGACGCCCTCCATGGCCGAGACGTTCACGATGTACGCCCGCCCGCTCGCCGCCTTCCGGGCGGCGTCGGCCATGGCCGGCCGCAACTTGCTGATCAGGATGAACGGCGCCGTGTAGTTGCACAGCTGGGTCTCCAGCAGTTCCACCGGGGAGATCTGCTCGATCGTCTGCACCCAGGTGTTGGACTCCACCACGTCGGGGAGCAGGCCGCCCGCGTCGATGGCGGTGCCTTCGAGGTGCCGGGCGACGCTGGCGTTGCCCGCGACCAGGGCGAGGTCGGCGACCTTCTGCGCGTCGAGGCCGCTGGTGCCGACGGGCAGCGCGGCCAGACCGTCGACCGCGCCGGAGTTGAAAGCGCCGATGACGTGGTGCGCGGGCAGCTCCCCGGCGGGCAGCGGGGCGCTCTCGCCCTCGACCAGGGCGGCATAGGCCGAGGGCAGGCGGCGCACGGTCTGGGTGGCGTTGTTGATCAGGATGTCCAGCGGGCCGGCCTCGGCGACCTGATCGGCCAGCGCGACGACCTGGCCGGGGTCGCGCAGGTCGATGCCGACGACCTCGAGGCGGTGGATCCAGTCCGCCGAGTCCTCCATCGCCTTGAAGCGGCGGATGGCGTCCTTGGGGAAGCGGGTGGTGATGGTGGTGTGCGCGCCGTCACGGAGCAGGCGCAGCGCGATGTACATGCCGATCTTGGCCCGGCCGCCGGTGAGCAGGGCGCGCTTGCCGGTGAGGTCGGCGCGGGCGTCCCGCTTGGCCCGGTTCTCGGCGGCGCACTTCTGGCACAGCTGGTGGTAGAAGTAGTCGACCTCGACGTAGCGCTGCTTGCAGATGTAGCAGGAGCGCGGGCGCTGGAGTATGCCCGCGATCCGGCCGGCCTCGACCTTGGAGGAGGGCAGGATGCCCTCGGTCTCGTCGTCGATGCGCTCGGCGGAGCCGGTGGCGGTGGCCTCGGTGACGGCGCGGTCGTGCGCGGTCTTGGCGGCCCGGCGCTCCTGGCGGCGGCGCTGCTTCACCGCGCGGTAGATGTGCGAGGTGGCACGGCGGACCGCGATGGCGTCGGGGTGGTCGACGTCGATCCGGTCGAGCTCCTCCAGCACGCTCAGGCAGACGGCGAGCCGCTCCGGGTCGATACCGGGCCCGTGGACCGCCTCGTCCATGGCGGCGTCCGTGGGCACGTCCATCGCCGCCGAGCCGTCGTCTGTCACCGTCATCGCGCTGCCGCTTCCCTGATCACCCGCGCAGCGCTCCGACTCGCGCCCGCTTTCGAACAGCGAATTTTACGGAGCCCGGCCCACCGCACCAAACCGCTGCCGTGCCGGGTGGGTAGCGATCACGACGGACGGGCCGGGAGGGGGCGCCTCGCGGAGCCACCCGCACCGCCCGCCGCCCCGGCTCGCACCCGGCGCCGAACACCGCCCGGCACCCGGCACCCGGCGGCGCGCTGCCGTACCCGGGCTCAGCCGTCGCAGACCGTCAGCAGCGTCTCCACCTCCGCCGACACCGCGTGGGCGAACCGGTCCAGGTCCGGCACGGCCTCCGCGTCGGCGACCAGGCCGTAGTGCACGCGCCCGCGGTACGTCGAGATCGCGACCGCCAGCGCCTGGCCGGGCGCGAGCGGGGCCAGCGGGTACACCTCGGTCAGCTCGTGGCCGCCGAGCCGCAGCCCCAGCCCGGGCAGCGGCACGCTGGTGACGAGGATGTCGAACCACAGCCGGGCCGCCTGGCCGACCAGCGGTCCGGCCAGCCGGTGCCCGAGCGCCGGCACGTGATCGGCGAGCAGCGCGACCGCGCCGGCGCCCCGGTTGGGACCCGCGTCCTTGTTGCGGACCATCGCGGTCCGCACCGTCTCCAGACGGCCGAGCGGGTCGGGCTCGTTCACCGGAAGCCGTATCAGGTACCCGGAGAGCCGGTTGCCCTGTGGCTGGGCGGTGTGCGGACGGCGCCGGGAGACGGGGATCAGGGCGCGCGGCGCCACGCCCCCGCTGCCGTCGCCCCGCTCGTCCAGCCAGCGGCGCAGCGCGCCGGCGACGACGGCGATGAGGACGTCGTTCACGGTGCCGCCGGCGCTCTTGCGCACCCGGTGCACGTCGTCGATGTCGAGGACGACCCCGGCGGTGCGGCGGGTGCCGCTGGGCGCGGAGGTCAGCGCGGCGCACGGGCGCATGCCGAGGGTGGACCGGGCGAGCGAGGCGCCGATGTCCAGGGCCCGGCCCACGTCGGACAGCGCGTCCCGGAACAGCCCCGGCATCCGCGCGGGCAGCCGGCGCACGTCGGACAGCAGGCCGCGCGGCGGTTCGATCGCGCGGGGCGCCCGCTCGGGCAGGTCGACGGGGTCCAGGACGCCGGCGGCGAGCTTCAGCGCGCGCAGCCCGTCGGCGAGGGCGTGGTGGAACTTGAACAGCACGGCGAAGGACACGCCGTCCTCGCCGGGCAGCACGTGCGCCTCCCACGGCGGCCGGCCGCGTTCCAGCGGGCGCTCCATCAGCCGGCCGGCGGCCGCGTGGAAGTCGTCGGTCGGGGCGTGCAGCCGTACGTGGTTCAGGGGGTCGAAGTCGGGGTCGGTCTCGCGCGTGGCGCCGCCGAAGGCGAGCGGCTGCCACAGGTCGCGGATGCGCATGCGCAGGCCGGGTACGGCGGCGGCCCGGGCGGCGAGCAGGTCGGCGGCGTGGGCCCCGGCGGTGGGCGAGTGCGCGGAGAAGACGCCGAGCGCCCCGAGGTGCATCGGGTGCCGGTCGGACTCCATGTTCCAGAAGGCCAGGTCGAGTGGAGCGAGCAGGTCGGAAGTCAAGGGCTTGCCTCACGCGTCGACGAGGGGGGCATCAGCAGTCAATCCCTGCTGGCGATTACGGTCAAGTACGATCACACTACGCTCAGTTAAGACCGGGTTACGTCCCGCCGCCGGTGGGAGCGGCGGGACGCAGGCGGCGGCTGAGGTCATTTCAGGACGGGCGGCGCCGCTTCGGGTGACGTACCCCACTCCGACGGGCGCGGGCCGACCGTGAAGGCGAGGGAGCGCAGGGAGCGCAGCGCGCCGGTCGTCAGATAGGTCCGGCCGTGCGGCCTGCCGTCCGTGTGCACGGCCTGGACGTAACGGTCGGCGGCCGAGGTGCCGGGCGCGGTCACCGTCAGCCGGCCCGCCGGCCAGTGGCGGCGGTCCAGGGTCAGGTCGACGCGGTCGAAGACCGGGGTGGTCAGGCCCCAGGTGTCGTAGCCGGGCTGGACCGGGAAGAGGCCGATGGACGACAGGACGTTCCAGGCGGACATCGTGCCGAGGTCGTCGTTGCCGGTCATGCCGGTGGGGCTGTCGGTGAACAGGGTCAGCGCGGCGTGCACCACGTCGGTGGTCTTCCAGGGCTGGCCGGTGGAGAGGTAGGTGTAGGGCGCGATGAGGTCCGGCTCGTTCATCGGGTTGTAGACGGCCGCGTTGTAGTAGGCGTACGGGTCGCCGTGCACCCACACCTCGCGGGCGGTCCGCTCCGGGTCCGCGAGCAGCCGGTCGTAGGCGAAGAAGGCGTCCAGGCGGGCGTTGGCCGCGCGCGTGCCGCCGATCAGACCGACCATGCCCGGGACGTCCTGCGGGACGAGCCACTGGTACTGCCAGGCCGTGCCCTCGTGGAAGCCGGTGCCGCGGGCCGGGTCGGGCGAGCCGGTGAAGGCGCCGGAGGCGTCGCGGGCGCGGAAGAATCCGGTGCCGGCGTCGAACACGTTCCGGTAGTTGCGCGAGCGGGCGGCGTAGCGGGCCGCGTCCTCCGCGTGGCCGAGACCGCGCGCCATCTGGGCGAGCATCGCGTCGGCGAGGGCGTACTCCAGGGTGACGGAGGCACCGTGGTGGTAGTCGGAGTCGCCCATCTTGGCGTACGGCCGGCCCTTGACGTAGGGGGCGAAACCCCCGGCGATGTACTCGGCGTTGGCCTCCCGGCCGACGCCCGGGTACTCGGCGGGCGGCACGCCGTCGGCGTTCTTCCTCAGCGCGCGGTAGGCCCGCTCCTCGAAGCCCTTCAGCAGCCCCATGTGGTACGCGGCGGTCAGGAACGGGGTGACCGGGTCACCGCTCATGATGTTCGTCTCGACCGGCCCGTAGCCCCACTTGGGCAGCCACCCGCCGTCCTCGTCGACCGCGACCACCGACCGGGCCATGTCCCGGGCCTCGCGCGGGGCGAGCAGGGCGAGCAGCTGGGCCTGGGTGCGGTAGGTGTCCCACAGCGACCAGTTCTGGTAGTAGGTGAAGCCGCGGGCGCGGTGGGTACGGCGGTCCCAGCCGAAGTAGCGGCCGTCGGCGTCGCTGCCGATGTTGGGCGCGAGGTGGGAGCGGTACAGCGAGGAGTAGAAGGTCCGGCGGAGCGTGGGCGTGCCGCCGCGCACCCGGACGGCGGCGAGCCGGCGCTCCCACTCCTCGCGGGCCCGGTGGCGTACGGCGTCGAACGTCTGTCCGCCCTCGGCGCGCAGGTTGCCGACGGCGCCGCGCGAGTCGACGTACGACAGCGCGGTGGTCGCCTCGACCGTGCGGTCCCGGGTGGTGTCGAAGCGGACGTAGGCGCCGCCGGATCCGCTCCGGGCTCCCGGGGTGACGGTCTCGCCGTCCCAGGTGCCGTAGGCGGTGAAGGGCCGGCTGAAGCGGGTGATCGTGTAGACCGTGTAGGGGCCGGTGTCCCGGCAGAAGCCGTGGCCGGTGATCTCGGTGCGCACGGTGCGGTCGTCCAGGATCCGTACGCTGCTGCTCACCGCCTTGTGCAGCGACTGGGCCGCGTTCAGCAGGACGTTGGCCTTGTCGGTGGCCGGGAAGGTGTAGCGCTGGACGCCGGTGCGGGCGGTCGCGGTGAGTTCGGCGCGGATGCCGGAGGCGAGACCGACCCGGTAGTAGCCGGGGCTCGCCTCCTCGTCCTCGTGCGAGAAGGCCGCCGCGTACCGGGCGTAGTCCGTCTGGGTGACGTCGCCGGTGGTGGGCAGCACGGGCAGGTCGCCGCCGATCCGGCAGCCGACACCCGAGAGGTGGACCAGCGAGAACCCGCGGATACGGTTCTGCGCGTAGTCGTACCCGGTGCTGTGCCCGGTGTCCGGGGAGAGCTGCACCATGCCGAAGGGCACGGCCGCGCCGGGGAAGGTGTTGCCCTCGTTCTGGCTCCCGATGAAGGGGTTGACCAGGTCGGTGAGGTGGCCGTCGGTCCGCTCGGCGGCGCGTGCGGCGGGGGTGGCGATCAGCGCGGACGCTGCCATCACCCCGGCCAGGCACAGCCGCGTGCGCCGGGTCCCTCTCATGTCGGATGACCTCCGCAGGTTGGACGTCGTTGCCTGCATCCTGGACGGCCGACGGTGCAAACCTGGGCATTCCGAGAGGGTGATGTCGAACGCGTCGCGCCGTGGCGGCGGCTGACGCGCTGTCCGTCAGGGCACCCGCTGCCCCTTCCCCAACGCGATGACCCCGCCCTTGGACACGGTGTACAGCTCGGCGTCCCGCTCCGGGTTGACGCCGATCGTCGCGCCGGGCGGCACCTCGACGTTCTTGTCCAGCACCGCACCGCGGACCACCGCGCCCCGGCCGATGCGGACGTTGTCGTGCAGGACCGAGCCCTGGACGACCGCCCCGGGGTCGACGCGGACACCCGGGGAGAGCACCGACCGGGTGACCTGGCCGCGGATCAGGCAGCCCGCGCTGATGATGGACTCGCTCGCGATGCCGCCCGCGTTGAAGCGGGCCGGGGAGAGCTGGTAGGAGTGCGTGTAGATGGGCCACTGCCGGTTGTAGAGGTTGAACGCCGGGCGCTCGGCGATCAGGTCCATGTGCGCCTCGTAGTAGGCGTCCAGGGTGCCCACGTCCCGCCAGTAGCCCTGGTCGCGGCTGGTCTCGCCGGGCACGTGGTTGTCGCTGAAGTCGTACAGCTGCGCCTCGCCGCGCGCGGTCAGCTGGGGCAGGATCGAGCCGCCCATGTCGTGCACGGACTGGCTGTCCTCGGCGTCCCGGTGCAGGGCCTCGATCAGGACCTTGGTGGTGAAGACGTAGTTGCCCATCGACGCGAAGACCCTCTCCGGATCGTCCGGCAGGCCCGGCGGGTCGGCGGGCTTCTCCAGGAAGCGCTCGACGGTACGGCCGTCCGAGCCGGGGGTGATGACCCCGAAGGAGGAGGACTGCGCGCGCGGCACCCGGATGCCGGCCACCGTCACACCCGCGCCGCCCTCGATGTGCTGCGCCAGCATCTGCCGCGGGTCCATGCGGTACACGTGGTCGGCGCCGAACACGGCCACGTACTCGGGCTGTTCGTCGTGGACCAGGTTCAGCGACTGCAGGATGGCGTCGGCGCTGCCCAGGTACCAGCGCGGGCCGAGCCGCTGCTGGGCGGGGACCGGGGTGACGTAGTTGCCGAGCAGGCTCGACATCCGCCAGGTGGTGGTGATGTGCCGGTCCAGCGAGTGCGACTTGTACTGGGTGAGCACACAGATGCGCAGCACGTCGGCGTTGACGAGGTTGGACAGGACGAAGTCGACGAGCCGGTAGGTGCCGCCGAAGGTGACGGCCGGCTTGGCGCGGTCCGCGGTCAGCGGCATCAGGCGTTTGCCCTCGCCGCCGGCCAGCACGATCCCGAGTACGGAAGGCCCTCCACGACGCATGGCCGCTCCCCTCACCGTGGTTGAACCATCATTGCCCCGAGCGGGCCGGACTAAGCCTGCTTGAGGATCTCCTCGTACAGTCCCGCCGTGCGGCGGGCCACCGCGTCCCAGCCGAACTCCCCCACCGCGCGGGCCCGTCCGGCCTCGCCCATCCGCCGCGCCGCGTCCGGATCGCCGAGCACGGTGTCCAGCGCGCGGGCGAGCCCGGACTCGAAGTCGTCGTCCGCGTCGACCAGGAGACCGGTACGGCCGTCGTCCACCACCTCGGGGATGCCGCCCACCCGGGAGGCGACGACCGGCGTGCCGCAGGCCATCGCCTCCAGGTTGACGATGCCCAGCGGCTCGTACACCGACGGGCAGGCGAACACCGCCGCGTGCGTGAGGAGTTGGATCACCTCCGTGCGCGGCAGCATCTGCGGGATCCAGAACACGCCCGCCCGCACCCGGCGCAGCTCCTCGAACAGCTCCTGGAACTCCCGGTCGATCTCGGGGGTGTCGGGCGCGCCCGCGCACAGCACGACCTGGGCGCCGGGGTCGACGTCCCTCACCGCGCGCAGCAGATGGGGCACGCCCTTCTGCCGGGTGATGCGGCCGACGAACAGGACGTACGGGCGGGTGGGGTCGATGCCGTGCCGGGTGAGCGCGTCGGTGCCGTGGTCGGGCCGGTACAGCCGGGTGTCGATGCCGTTGTGGACGACGTGGACGCGGGCCGGGTCCAGGGCCGGGTAGCAGGCGAGGATGTCGTCGCGCATCGCGCCGGAGACGGCGATCACCGCGTCGGCGGCCTCGATCGCGGTGCGCTCGGCCCAGCCCGAGAGCGCGTAACCGCCGCCGAGCTGCTCGGCCTTCCAGGGGCGCAGCGGCTCCAGCGAGTGCGCGGTGACCACGTGCGGGATGCCGTACAGCAGCTTGGCGACATGGCCGGCGAGATTGGCGTACCAGGTGTGGGAGTGGACGAGTTCGCGGCCTTCGAGGGCGGCGGCCATGGCGAGGTCCACGGAGAAGGTGCGCAGCGCGTCGTTGGAGCCGTCGAGGACGGACCAGGGGCGGTGCCGTACGACGCCGACGCCGCGGCCCTCGCCCCAGCAGTGCACCTCCAGGTCCACCAGGGCCGCCAACTCGCGGGCGAGGAACTCCACGTGGACACCGGCGCCGCCGTACACATCCGGGGGGTACTCCCGGCTCAGCAGTCCCACTCGCACCCGGCAACCCCCTGGTCTCGGCGGCAGGTTCCCCTCATGGTCACCCAGATGCGGCGCCCGGGGAAGAGCGCGGGGAGGGGCGCGGCGCCGCGGTGAGGCAGCAGTCGCCGCAGAGCCCGCCGCCGGGCACCCGGTAGTACAGACAGCAGCTGCGGCGCCGGAACGCCGTGCCGGTGCGGGTGCCGGTGGCGCTCAGCAGGGGGTGGGCGAAGAGGTCGCCGGTGAGCGTCCGGGTGCGGGCCGCGACGTCGCCGCGGCCGTGGGCGCGGGCCCAGCGGCTCAGTTCCCGGGCGGTCGCGGCGAGCGCGGAGCCCGCGTTGCCCCACAGCAGGCCCGGCGCGACGCCGTAGCGGGCCCGCAGGGCCGCCGCCAGGGGCTCCAGATGACCGTGCAGCACGGTGCCGGCGAGCGTGGCGGCGTCGCCCGGCAGCGGGCGCAGCTCGGCGAGCCACAGATCGTCGGGGACGGCGGCACGGGCGTCCCAGCGCAGCAGACGCGGGTCCAGGTCGGGCACCCGGCCGTACAGCACGGCGCAGCCGAGGGCCGCCGACCACAGCCGGGCGGCCAGCCCCTGCTGGGCGAGGGAGGCGGCGACCCGGGGCTCGCCGGTCCGGAGCCGGCCGGCGACGGTGGCGACGCGCAGCGCCAGCGGATCGCTGCCGGTCTCCGCGGCCGCCGCCGCGTAGCCGTCCGCGAGGGCCGGCAGCCGTCGTGCGCCGGTGCCGTCGGCGGTGCCCGGGAGGGTGCGCAGCGGGAAGAAGCCGCCGAGCGCGCGCAGGGCGGAGAGATCGGGGTCCAGGTCCACGGCAGACACTCGTACCAGGCGCGCCGCGGGCGTGACCGGGCGGGTGTCCGCCCGCGTTCACCCCTCCAGGGGATGATCAGACCGCTGGTGTACTCCATCGGCAGTAGGACGCATTGCGTGCTCAGGTACGACGACGGGAAGCAGCCGGGCAGGCAGAGTGTTGCCCATGTCAGCCGACCGTACCCCGCGCCGGGCCCAGGACGCCCGGCGCACGCAGAGGAGACACCGATGAGCGCCCTGGCGTTGTCCGTGCTCCTGTCGGTCGTCTCCGCCCTCGCCTACGCGGGCGGAGCGATCGTGCAGGAGCAGGTCGCGGTGTCCTCCCCCGACAGCGGGGTCCTGCCGCTGCGCCGGCCGGGATGGTGGGGTGCGCTGGCGCTCAACGGTCTCGGGGGCGTGCTGCACGTCGTGGCGCTGGCCTACGGGCCGCTCAGCCTGGTCCAGCCGCTCGGCGCGCTGACCATCGTCTTCGCACTTCCCCTCGCGGCGCTGTGCGTCGGCCGCCGGGCCGGTGCGACCGCCTGGCGCGGCGCGCTCATGGCCACCGTGGGCCTCGCCGGTCTGCTGTCCCTGGTCGGCTCCTCCTCCGCGCACTCCCTGGCCCCGGCCCAGCGGCTGGCGGTCGCGCTGGTCACCGGCGGGGCGGTGGTGGCGCTGATGTTCGCGGGCCTGGCCGCGCACCGGCACCCCGCCGTGCGCAGCGTGCTCCTCGCCACCGCCTCCGGCATAGCGTTCGGCATGTCGTCGGTGTTCACCAAGACCGTCGCCGTCGACTGGAGCGACGGCATCGCGCTGGGCGACCTGCCCTCGCTCGCGGTGATCGTTCTGTTCGCGGTCGCCGGCGTCCTGCTGTCCCAGGCCTCCTACCGGGGCGGCGGCCTCGCCGCGCCGCTGGCCACGCTGACGGTGGTCAATCCGGTGCTGGCCGCCGCGGTCGGCATCCTGATGTTCGGCGAGACGTTCCGCTACGGCACGACGGGCACCGCGCTCGCCCTCGGCTGCGGTGTGGTGGCGGCCGGCGGCCTGATCATGCTGACGACGGAGCGGCTGACCCGCGAGACGGCCGCGGCGGTGCCCCCGGGCGAGCCGGCGTCCGTCGTTCCGGCACCGGCCGGGCCCTTCGCGCCGGGAGTACCGGGGGCCCAGCAGCAGGCGCGTCTCACCGTGCCGCAGCCACGCGAGGGCGGGAGTGCCGGTACGGAGCGGGGCGGGCGCGCGGCAACCGGCACCGGAGCGGCCGAGCCGGGGAGGCCGGGCGTCTCGGCGTTCCCCGCCGGGCCGGGCGAGCCGCTGCGCGCCCCCGGGGCGGCGGCCCCGGTCCGGGCCGGGGCCGGCGAGCCGGCCGGCCGCACGGGTCCGACCGGGGCCGCGGCCGGCACCGAGGCGGGCGTCCGTGCGGGGGCGGCCGAGACCGTGGTCCGTGCCGCGGCGGGCGTCCGTGCGGAAGACGCCGAGCCGGTGACGCGTAGCGGGACGGGCGAGCCGGCGCTCCACGCCACGACAGCCGGACCGGCCGGCCGGCCAGGACCGTCACGGCCAGTCGTACCCGCCGATCCCGTCGAGGTCATGGCGTACGCCGAGCCCATCGAGGCGATCGCCGGACCGGCCGGCCGGCCAGGACCGGCCCGACGAGTCGTACGCACCGGGCCGGACGAGGCCCTGGTGGGCGCCGAGCCGACCGAGGCGGTCCTCGCGGGGAGCGCCGAGCCCGGCGTGCCCGGGTTGCCGGCGTCCGGGCCGCCCGGGAGTGACGGAGCGGTGGACACCGGCGGTGCCGGGCCGGTCGGCGGCGGTGTGCTCCCGGCGTCGTACCCCCCGCTGCCCGCGGGCGTCGCCGTACCGCTGCCGGTGCCGGCCCTGCACCGTACCGGCGTCAGATCCTGACGCCCCCGGCCCGCAGGTAGGCGAGCGGGTCGACGTCCGAGCCGAACCCGGGTCCCGTCCGCACCTCGAAGTGCAGGTGCGGGCCCGTCACGTTCCCGGTGGAGCCGGAGCGGCCGATGCGCTGGCCCGCGGTGACGCTCTGGCCGTCGCGCACGGCGATGGCCGACAGGTGGGCGTACTGGGTGTAGCGGCCGTCGGCGTGCCGGATCACGACCTGGTAGCCGTACGAGCCGCCCCAGCCCGCGGCCACCACGCGCCCGGCCGCCGCCGCCTTCACGGAGGTGCCGGTCGGCACGAGGAAGTCGACGCCGGTGTGGTAGCCCTTCGACCAGTGGGAGCCCGCCACGTGGTAGCCGGTGCCGATGGACGCGGTGACCGGGGCGACGAGCGCGTGCCGGGTCGGCGGCGGCGTGCGGTGGGTGGTGGGGTGCTCCGAAGGCGCCTTCTTCCTCGGCGCGTTGGGGGGCGCGGGGCGGGTCGCGGTGCCGTCCAGGCTGAGCCGCTGCCCCGGCATGATCAGGTCGGGGTCGGCGCCGATGGTGGCGCGGTTGCCCGCGTACAGGGTGCGCCAGCCGCCCGTCACGTGGTGGTCGCCGGCGATGCCGGAGAGGGTGTCGCCGTGCACGACGGTGTACATCTCGGCCCGGCCGGCCCGGGACTGCGGGGTCGTCTGCGGCCGCACGTCCTTGACGGAGCCGGAGTGCGCGGAGCCGGAGAGCGCCGCGGAACCGGTCTTCGCGGGGCGCGTGGCGCTGGTCTCGGTGTGCACACCGGGGGCGGGTCCGCCCCGGGTCAGCCCGGCCTGCACCGAGCACACCGGCCAGGCGCCGGGACCCTGCCCGTCGAGGACCTTCTCGGCGACGGCGATCTGCTCGGCTCTGGTCGCCAGGTCGGCGCGCGGCGCGAACCGGGTGCCGCCGTAGGCCTCCCAGGTCGACTGGGTGAACTGCAGCCCGCCGTAGTAGCCGTTGCCCGTGTTGATGCTCCAGTTGCCACTGGACTCGCAGGCGGCGACCTTGTTCCAGGTCGCCACGTCGGCGGCGTCCGCGGTGCCGGCGGCGACCAGCGGGATCGCGAGGCCGGCACCGCCCGCCGTGACGGTGAGTGAGGCGCGGTTGATCCTGTTCGGCTGGTACCGGCGGTGCCGGCCGCGTACGGCCATGTCCGAAATCCCCTCGGCATGCGTCAGGAGCGGCAAAGGTAAGCGCCACGAACTGGCCATGACAAGACAGGAATCCGGCCTCCCGTGCGATCCAAGTGGCCGGGAACGGCCCCCGCTTGATCCAACGGGCCGGTCGGTGAGGCGGACGGCGGTCCCGCTGCGTACACATGCCTGGCGGGTCGGATGTGCGCTCGCCGTAGCGGCACGTCAGGATGGGCAGGGACCCGTACTGACGGAGCCGTAGAACACGAGGCAACCAGGGAGCAGGCGGTATGAGCACTTCAGCGCAGATCGGCGTCACGGGCCTCGCGGTCATGGGCCGCAACCTCGCGCGGAACTTCGCGCGCAACGGCTACTCGGTCGCCGTGCACAACCGTACGGTGGCGCGGACGAAGGCGCTGGTGGAGGAGTTCGGGGACGAGGGCGACTTCGTCGCGGCCGAGACCGCCGAGGAGTTCGTGGCGGCCCTGGAGCGTCCGCGCCGGCTGGTCGTCATGGTCAAGGCGGGGCGGCCGACGGACGCGGTGATCGAGGAGTTCGCCCCGCTGCTGGAGCCCGGCGACATGATCATCGACGGTGGCAACGCGCACTTCGCCGACACCCGGCGCCGGGAGCGTGAGCTGCGCGAGCGGGGCATCCACTTCGTCGGCACGGGCATCTCCGGCGGCGAGGAGGGCGCCCTGCACGGCCCGAGCATCATGCCGGGCGGTTCGAAGGAGTCGTACGCGTCGCTGGGCCCGATGCTGGAGAAGATCTCCGCGAAGGCGGAGGACGGGGCGCCGTGCGTCACGCACTGCGGTCCCGACGGTGCCGGGCACTTCGTGAAGATGGTCCACAACGGCATCGAGTACGCCGACATGCAGCTGATCGGCGAGGCCTACCAGCTGCTGCGCGACGTCGCCGGGTACTCCCCCGCGCAGATCGCGGACATCTTCCGCACCTGGAACACCGGCCGGCTGGACTCGTACCTGATCGAGATCACCGCCGAGGTGCTGTCCCACGTGGACGCGGCCACCGGCAAGCCGTTCGTGGACGTCGTGGTGGACCAGGCCGAGCAGAAGGGCACCGGCCGCTGGACGGTGCAGATCGCGCTGGACCTCGGTGTTCCGGTGTCCGGCATCGCCGAGGCGGTCTTCGCCCGCTCGCTGTCCGGCCACGCGTCGCTGCGGGCCGCGTCGCGGGACCTGGCCGGCCCGAAGCCGTCCCCGCTGGGCGAGTCGGAGGCGGCCGCCTTCGCCGACCGGGTGGAGCAGGCGCTGTACGCGTCCAAGATCGTGTCGTACACGCAGGGCTTCCACGAGATCGCCGCGGGCAGCGAGGAGTACGGCTGGGACATCGACCTGGGCGCGGTGGCCTCGATCTGGCGGGGCGGCTGCATCATCCGGGCCGCGTTCCTCGACCGCATCCGCGCCGCGTACGACGCCCGGGCCGACCTGCCGAGCCTGCTGTCGGACGAGACGTTCGCCCGCGAGATCGCCGAGGCGCAGGACGACTGGCGGGAGGTCCTGGTCACGGCGACCCGGCAGGGCGTGCCGACGCCGGGCTTCTCGGCGGCGCTGGCGTACTACGACGCGCTGCGCGCGGAACGGCTGCCGGCGGCGCTGACGCAGGGGCAGCGGGACTTCTTCGGTGCGCACACGTACCGGAGGGTGGACCGGGACGGCACGTTCCACACGCTGTGGGGCGGGGACCGCACCGAGGTGACCGCCTAGCGCGCGCCCGGCGCGGAGGGCCGGGTCCCTCCCGGCCGTACGTCTCGGTCCCGCCCCGCACATGGGGAGGGGCCCGGCGCCTCTCCTGACGCGGGCGCCCGGCCCCTCCCGTGTCTCGGCTCCTCCCGTTGTCTCAGGTGAGCGGAGGTCCCGGTTCCGGATTCGGTACGGGCTCCGGGCCCGGCGGGATGGGGGACGGGGACGGCTCCGGGGGGCCGGGGTGGGGCGGGGGCGGGCTCGGGTCGGGCCCCGGTGGGGGTGGCGTGGGCTCAGGGACCGGTTCCGGGGTCGGGACCGGGCTCGGGTACGGATCCGGCGGGGTCGGGCCCGGACCCGGGGTCGGGCCCGGCGGTACCGGGTCGGGGTGCGGGTTCGTCATGCTGTCCTCCGGGCAGTCACGGCACGTCGCCTCTGGACTACTGCCCCGCCTACCCGACGACCGCGCGGCCACTCACCCGACGGCAGCATCGAACGGGTCCGGGCGGGTGCCGGCGGTACGGCCCCGGGGGTGCCGCGCGCTCGAACCGGGTCCGGCCGGGTGGGCCGCCGCCAGGTCAGAAGCGGTCGGGGTGGGCGCGCAGCCAGTCCTTGGCGGCCGACAGCAGCCGCGGGTCGGCCGGCGGGGCCGCCTCGGGGTGGCGCTCGGCCCACCTCACGACGTACGGGCAGAGCGGGGCCACCGGGACGCCCTCGCGCGCGGCGAGGGCGTACAGCTCGCGGGCGAGCGATCCGGCGATGCCCTTGCCCTCGTGGGCGGGCTCGACGATCGTGTGGACGGGGACCAGGGCGCGCTCGGGCGCCTCCAGGACGAAGTACTCGATGTGACCGACGACTTCACCGTCGCCGACGGCCTCCAGGCGGCCGGCCGCCCGGTCGTCGCGGATCTCGGTCTCGCTCATGGGCACGCACGCTCCTGGTCCTCGTCCCGGTCAGGCTCCCACGGCCTGCGGGCTGCGCTGCTGGTCCGAGCCGGGCACGGGTTCGGACGGATCGGCGCCGAGGGACACGATCCGGTTGCCGGCGTCGACGTGCACGATCCGGGGCCGCAGCGTCCTCGCCTCCGCGTCGGTGACCTGAGCGTAGCTGATGATGATCACGAGGTCGCCGGGGTGCACGAGGTGGGCCGCGGCCCCGTTGATCCCGACGACCCCGGATCCGCGCTCACCTTCGATGACGTACGTCTCCAGCCGGGCGCCGTTGGTGACGTCCACGATGTGCACCAGTTCCCCGGGCAACAGGTCGGCGGCGTCGAGGAGATCCGCGTCGATGGTCACCGATCCCACGTAGTGCAGGTCGGCCTGGGTGACGGTGGCTCTGTGGATCTTGGACTTGAACATGGTGCGCAGCATGTCGAACTCCTGAAAGACGGCTCCCTGCCTGCTTTGTGCAGGTCAAGGGCGGTCTTCACTGTACACGGGCATGCGCCGGAGTCGATGGTCGTCCCAGGACCCTCGCAGCAGCGCGCGTCTCGGGCGCTCAGTCCGCGAGGTCGGCCTTGCCGAACAGGACCGCGTAGCCGGAGGGGAGCTGGCTGATGATCTGATTCAGCTCTCCGCCGGTGACGGCGTCGGCGACGGTGGTCAGGACCGCGCTGGCGTCCCACTGCGCCGTACGAGGTCGGGCATGGGTGCGCTCGGCGACCAGGCGGTAGAACTCTTCGATGCCGAAGCTGCGCGCCTGCTGCGGCGCGGCATGGTCCAGGACATGTCCCAGCGGGCCGGGCAGCTGGGACGCGAGGTCCTTGACCTCTCCCGGGCTGATCCGTTGGGCCAGCACCTCCAGCACGGCGTTGGTGACGTCCGCGGCTTCGTCCTGGTCGTGGTATTCGCCCCGCTCGCGGACACGGGCGAGGAATCCGTCGTATTTCATCGCTGACTTCCTTCTGCCTTGGTCGCCGTTGGTCCCTGGAACGTCAGCGAGACCAGCAGGGAGAACCACCAACGGTGGGGAGACGCGCAGCGCGTCCCCCCGCCGTCGGGGCGCGGGCCGGGCCGCGGCGCCCGATGGGTGCCCGGAACGGCGCTCGCGTCTCAGCTGCTGCTCTCGGTACTTTCCCTCGTCTCGGTGATCTCGACGTGTCGCGGCTTCGCGACGTCGGCCTTGGGGACGGTGATGCCGAGCACTCCGTCCTGCATCTCGGCCTTGATCTTGTGGGTGTCCAGTTCTCCGGGCAGCCGCAAGCGGTACTCGAAGGCTCCGACGCGGCGGGTGCTGCGGCGCAGGACACCCTTGCGTTCCCGCTCCTTGATCTCTCCGGTGACCACGAGTTCGGGACCGTTGGCCTCTACGTCGATGTCCTTGCTCTTCACACCGGGGAGTTCGATCTCTATGTGGAACGCGTCCTCGGACTCCGACACGTCCGCGAGGGGCGTCCACGCAACCGCGGGCGCCGCGCCCACCGTCGACTCCAGCAGGCCGCTCATCTGGTTGAGCAGTTCGTCGAACTCGACGAGGGGATTGAGAGGGGCGGGTGCCCAGACGGGCCTCTCCTGCAGGCCGCCACCGCGGTGGCGGCGGACGGGCATGGCCATCGCCATCGCCTCCTTCTTCCTTCTCGTGATCTCATCGCCCGCCATGCGTCATGCGAGCCATGCGGACTCCTTGCGACGTATGCGTGGGGAGACGTCCGAGTGGCCCGCGACAGCCGGCGTGCCGGTGGTGCCGGGCACGGCCGAGTGCCCCAGGTGCCGGTGCACGAAGTGGATGGCCATCGCGCCCTCGCCGGCCGCGGAGGCCACCCGCTTCACCGAGCCGCTGCGTACGTCCCCGACCGCGAAGACCCCGGGCAGGCTGGCCTCCAGGGTCATGCTCGAGCGTCCGCGGCCGTGCCACACCTCGGGGGAGGCGCAGGCTTCCTGGGCCTCCGGCCCGGTGAGGACGAAGCCGCGGGAGTCGAGGGCGACGGTGCCGGCGAGCCACTCGGTGTGAGGTTCGGCGCCGGTGAAGACGAACAGGCTCCGTACCGCGAGCCGGCGGTGCCCGCCCGTGCGGTTGTCGACCACGTCGAGCTCCTCCAGCACCTCCTCGCCGATGACCTCGGTGACCTCGGTGTGCAGCATGACCTCCACCCGTGGATGGCGCTCGACCTGGTCGACCAGGTAGCGGGACATGTTGGCCTCGAGGCCGGCTCCTCGGACCAGCAGGTGGACCTTCGGCGCGTACCCGGCGAGGAACAGCACCGCCTGGCCCGCAGAGTTGCCTCCGCCGACGACGGCCACCGGGTCGGTGCGGCACTGCTGGGCCTCGTAGACGGTCGCCGAGTAGTGCACGCTCGTACCCTCCAAACGTTCGATGCCGGGCACCTGGAGCCGGCGGTAGCGGGCCCCCATGGCCAGGACGACGGCGCGGGCGGCGATCTCGCTGCCGTCGGCGAACGCCACGACGTAGTGGTCGTCGTCCTTGGGATGGAGACCGATCGCCTCCAGCGGAAGGCTGATCCTGGCGCCGAACTTGTCGGCCTGGAGCACGGCGCGTTCGGTGAGTTCGGCGCCGGAGATGCCGGACGGGAAGCCGAGCAGGTTCTCGATGCGGGACGACGTGCCGGCCTGGCCGCCGGTGGCCATCGCCTCCACCACCGTGGTGCTCAGGCCCTCGGAGGCGGCGTACACCGCGGCAGCGAGGCCGGCGGGTCCGCAGCCCACGATCAGGACGTCGCCGTGACGGTTTCCGGCGGGCAGTGACGGCAGGCCGATGAGCCTGGCCAGTTCCGCGTTGCTGGGGTTGCGCAGCAAGGTGGTGTCCCGCCAGATGACGAGTGGTGTCTCCGCCGGGCCGACGCCGAAGCGGCGCAGCAGTTCCTCGGCCTCCTCGTCGGTCTCCAGATCGATCCAGCGGTGCGGCAGCCGGTTGCGGACGGCGAACTCGCGCAGCCGTCTGGTGTCGGGCGAGTAGCGCGAGCCGATGATGCGGAAGCCGGCGCCCTGTCCGACGAGCAGGGCGCGACGGCACAGGCAGGCGCGCAGCACGGTGTCCCCGATGCCGGAGTCCTGGGACACCAGGTGGCGCAACCGGTCCAAGGAGACGACGAGGACCTCGCCCGGCTCCCTGGCGACAGCGGTGTAGAAGGCCACTTGTCCGTACAGCAGGCCGAGTTCGCCGATGAAGCGACCGGGGCCGTGCACGCGCAGCACGTGCTCCTCGGGAGTGCCGTAGTCCTCGACGACGGCGACGGTACCGCTGAGGACGACGAAGAACGTCTCGCAGCGCTCCCCCTCCCGGATCAGCACGTCGTTCGGAGCCGTGTTCCGGCGTTGCCCGTGCTCCGCCAGACGTGCCGTCTGGTCCTCCGTGAGGCGCGGATACGCGCCGTAGATGTCCGGGGTCTCCCAGAAGGCGGCCCCGTCCGCTTTCTCCGGTCCCGGTCGTCCGCCGGGCAGCGACTGGTCGCCGGACATCAGACGAACGCCTCGTGAACGAAGCACCAGCGCCATTCCTCGCCGGGCTGGAACGACCGCACGATCGGATGGGCGTCGGCAGCCGCGTGCCTGCGCGCGTGCTTGTTCGGGGAGGAGTCGCAGCAGCCCACGTGCCCGCAGGTCAGGCAGAGCCTCAGGTGGACCCACGGGGAGCCGAGCAGCAGACACTCCTGACACCCTTGCGGGGTCAGTGGCTGGACCGGCCGGACGAGCGCGAGGTGGGGGTCTGCGTGCAGGGTCATCGGGATCACCCTTTCCGGGCGGAGATCGACTGTTCCACCCACTGGCGCAGGACGGGGGCGGGCGCCGCCCCCGCCTGCCGGGCGACCGTCTCGCCCTGGTCGAGGATCAGCAGTGTCGGTACGGCCTGGACCTCGAAACGCTGAGACAGGCGCGGGTTCTTGTCGACGTCGACCTTGACGAGTTTGATCCGGCCGGCGAGATCGGTGGCGACCTTCTCCAGTGCGGGGCTGACCATGCGGCAGGGGCCGCACCAGGTGGCCCACAGGTCGACCACGACGGGGACGTCGGCCCTCTCGGCGACCTCGGTGAAGTCGTCGTCGCCGGCGTCCGCCATCCACGGCAGGGGCTGCTTGCAGTGTCCGCACCTGGGGCGGCCCTCCGCGGCCACGGGCACCCGGTTGGCGCGCCCGCAGTGGGGGCACCTGACGGTCGTCGCCTGGGTCGTGCTCATGCCGCCCGCGCTCCCTTCACGTCCTCGGGCTGGTCGTAGGTGACGACCAGCTCTCCGTGTTCGGCGTCGACGCGGACCGTCGCGCCGTCCTGGACGTCACCGCGCAGAAGGGCGCGCCCGACCATCGTCTCGACCTCGTGGGAGATGTAGCGTCGCAGCGGCCGGGCCCCGTACACCGGGTCGTAGCCCTGGTGGGCAATCAACTCCCGAGCGGCTGGGGTGAGTTCGACAGTGATGCGGCGTTCGGCGAGCCGGCGGCGCAGCTCGTCGAACTGCAGCTCCACGATCCGCTCGATCTGCCGCTCGCCGAGCGGTTTGAACAGCACGATGTCGTCGACGCGGTTGAGGAACTCCGGGCGGAAGTGGCCGCGCAGCTCGCCCATCACCAGGGCACGGGCGTCCGGCTTGATCTCGCCCTCGGCGGTGGCGCCGTCGAGGAGGTACTCGGAGCCGATGTTCGACGTCATGATGATCACGGTGTTGCGGAAGTCGACGGTCCGGCCCTGGGAGTCTGTGATGCGGCCGTCGTCGAGGACCTGAAGCAGGGTGTTGAAGACGTCGGTGTGGGCCTTCTCGATCTCGTCGAACAGCACGACGGAGTACGGCTTGCGGCGCACGGCCTCGGTGAGCTGGCCGCCTTCCTCGTAGCCGACGTATCCGGGTGGTGCGCCCATGAGCCGGCTGACGGTGTGCCGCTCCTGGTACTCACTCATGTCGAGGCGGACCATGTTCTCCTCGGAGTCGAACAGGGCCGCCGCGAGAGTCTTGGCCAGCTCGGTCTTCCCGACGCCGGTGGGGCCGAGGAAGATGAACGAGCCGATGGGGCGGCGCGGGTCGCGGATGCCGGAGCGGGCGCGGATGATGGCGTCGGCGACGAGTTTGACGGCCTCGTCCTGTCCGATGACGCGCTCGCGCAGGATCTCGTCGAGGCGCAGCAGCTTCTCGCGTTCGCCCTCCTGGAGACGGGCGACGGGGATGCCGGTCCAGGCGGCGACGATCTCGGCGATCTCCTCCTCGGTGACGACCTCGCGCAGCAGCCGGTTCTGCCCTTGTTTGGCGGCGAGCTGCTCCTCCTCGGCCTTCAGCCGGCGCTCCAGGTCCTGGAGGCGGCCGTAGCGGAGTTCGGCGGCGCGGTTGAGGTCGTAGGCGCGTTCGGCCTCCTCCGCCTCGTGGCGGACCTGCTCCAGTTCCTGGCGCAGTTCCTGCACGCGGCGGATGGCCTGCCGTTCGGCCTCCCACTGGGCGCGTTTGGCGTCGGCCTCGCCGCGCAGGTCGGCCAGTTCCTTGCGCAGTTCCTCCAGGCGGGTTCTGCTGGCGGCGTCGGTCTCCTTGGACAGGGCCGCCTCCTCGATCTCCAGGCGGGTGACGCGGCGGGTGATCTCGTCGAGTTCGGCGGGCATCGAGTCGATCTCGGTACGCAGCCGGGCGCACGCCTCGTCGACGAGGTCGATGGCCTTGTCGGGCAGGAACCGGTCGGTGATGTAGCGGTGGCTGAGGGTGGCCGCGGCGACCAGCGCGGTGTCCTGGATCTTCACGCCGTGGAAGACCTCAAGGCGTTCGCGCAGTCCGCGCAGGATGGAGATGGTGTCCTCCACGCTCGGCTCGTCGACCAGCACCTGCTGGAAGCGGCGTTCGAGGGCGGCGTCCTTCTCGATGTGCTTGCGGTACTCGTCGAGGGTGGTGGCGCCGATCATGTGGAGTTCGCCGCGGGCGAGCATCGGCTTGAGCATGTTGCCCGCGTCCATGGCCCCTTCGGCGGCGCCCGCGCCGACGACGGTGTGGAGTTCGTCGACGAAGAGCAGGATGCGTCCCTGGGCGGCCTTCACCTCGGACAGGACGGCCTTGAGGCGTTCCTCGAACTCGCCGCGGTACTTGGCGCCGGCGACCAGGGAGCCCATGTCGAGGGCGAACACCGTCTTGTCGCGCAGGCCCTCGGGGACGTCGCCGCGGACGATGCGCTGGGCCAGGCCCTCGACGATGGCGGTCTTGCCGACGCCGGGATCGCCGATGAGGACGGGGTTGTTCTTGGTCTTGCGGCTGAGGATCTGGGTGACGCGGCGGATCTCCGCGTCACGGCCGATGACCGGGTCCAGCCGCCCGGACCGAGCCTCGAGGACGAGGTCGCGGCCGTACTTCTCCAGAGCCTCATAGGCCACTTCGGGGTTGGCGGAGGTGACGCGCTGGTTGCCGCGGACCTGGGTGAGCGCGCCCAGGAACGAATCCCGGGTCACGCCGTGCTGCTTGAGCAGGCGTCCGGCGGCGGTCGCCGAGCCCTCCTCGGCCAGGGCGAGCAGGAGGTGCTCCACGGACACGTACTCGTCCTTGAGGCGTTTGGCCTCCCGCTCGGCGGCGTCGAGCAGGCGGGACAGGCGCTGGGTGACGAAGACCTGGCCGGGGGCCGCGCCCGGACCGGTGGCCTTCGGGCGGCGGGAGAGTTCCTCGCGCACGGCCGCGCGCAGTTCGTCCGGCTCGGTGCCGGCCTGTCGCAGCAACCGTGGGATCAGACCGTCCTCCTGATCGAGAAGCGCGAGCAGCAGGTGTTCCCCGTCGACCTCGGTATGCCCCATGCCGACGGCCGCGCTCTGGGCCTCCTGGAGTGCTTCCTGGGACTTCTGCGTGAGACGGTTCATGTCCATGGGGGTGTTTCACTCCTCGTGCCGGCGCGGCGCAGGGCGGCTTCGAGCATGCTGATGCGGTCCAGCAGGTCGAGCACCAGGCCGATGGATGCGTAGTTGAGGCAGAGTCCGGTGCGCAGCCGCTGGATACGGGCGAGGGCGGCCGGGGCCGTGGGTTCGAACACCAGCTCTCCGGAGGCGTCGCGCTCGGCCTCGGCCAGGCCCAGAGCGACGAACCGGCGGATGAGGTCGGGATGGACCCCGGAGCGGCGGGCCACGGTCTGCAGGGAGAGCCTGGGCACCGGCACGATCGCGTACCGGACGCGTGCCGGCGCGGAAGCCGCCGGCCGGGACGCCTGGCGTGCTGCGGCGCGTGGGTCACTCATCGTGTCCTCCTGGGGTCGAACGAGGAGACGGCGGCGAGCTCCTCGAAAAGTGCGCGCTCCCGGTCGCCGAGCCTGGACGGAACCATGATCCGGAGCTCGGCGTAGAGATCGCCGTTCGTGCCACGCGGGTTCGGCATGCCCTCACCGCGCAGCCGCAGCCGCCGGCCGCTGGACGAGCCCGGGGGCACGCCGACCTTCGCCGTCGCCCCGCTCGGCGTGGGCACCGGAACCGTCGCGCCCAGGGCGGCCTCCCAGGGGGTGACCGGAAGCTGCACGTACACGTTCCGGCCGTCGAGGCGGAACCGGGGGTGCGGCTGGATCCGCACCCGCAGGTACAGGTCCCCCGCGGGGGCGTCACCGTGGCCCCGGCCGCCCTCGCCCGCCAGCCGGATACGCTGCCCGTCGGTGACACCCGGCGGCACGTCGACCTCGTACCGCCGCGGCTGCCCGGTGGGACCGGCGAGCGTGACGGTGCGATGGCCTCCGCGGTAGGCCTCCTCGACGGTGAGCGGCAGTTCGGCCTCCTGGTCGGCTCCGGGGACACGCACCCGTCCGGCGCCCCCGAAGAGCGAGCCGAACAGGTCCTCGACGTCGACGCCCTCCGCGCCGAAGCCGCTGGTGGCGTAACGGCCCCGGGGGCCGCCCCCGGTGGACCAGCGGAAGCCGCCACCGGGTCCCGCGCCTGCGCCGACCCGCTCCTCCCAGTCGTCGGGGACCTTGCGGAAGTCCTCGCCGAAGCGGTCGTAACGGGCCCGCTGGCCGGGGTCGGAAAGGACGCTGAAGGCCTCGTTGATCTCCTTGAACCGCTCCTCCGCCGCGGGGTCCTTGTTGACGTCCGGGTGGTACCTGCGGGCCAGCTTGCGGTACGCCCGCTGGATCTCGTCCTTGTCGGCGTCTCGCGGGACCCCGAGAACCTCGTAGAAGTCGCGTGCCATGGCCGCTCACTCCCGCTTGGCGACGGTCACGGCGGCCGGCCTCAGCTGCCGGTCGGCCTCGCCGTAGCCGGGGCGCAGCACCTGCGCCACGGTGTTCGGTTCGGCGTCGGGGTCCTGGACCACGCCGACGACCTCGTGCCGGGAGGGGTCGAACGGGACGCCGGTCTCGCCGTGACGCTCGTAGCCCAGGCGCTCGAGGATGGACACGGCCTGGTCGCGCACGGCGCGAACCCCCTCCACGATCGCCCCGGGGTCGGAGCCCGCGTGGTTCAGGGCCAGATCGAGGTTGTCGATGACCGGGAGGAAGGCCGCGGCCGTGCGGGCGCGTTCGAGCGCGCGCTCCCGGTCCAGTTCCCTGGCGTGTCGCTTGCGCAGGTTGTCCAGGTCGGCGAGGGCACGCCGCCAGCGGTCCTCGACCTCTTTCAGCGCGGCCGCGTACTCGTCCTCGCCCCCGGTCGGACCGGTGGCCGCGTCGGGGCCCGGTTCGGGTTCCGTGGTCGGCGGCGCGGGCTCGGGCAGGTTGCCCTGCGGCGGTCGTGCGGCGCCCTCGGGCGGTGGGTCGGACGATCGGTCCTGGGGAGGGATCGGCATGGCGGGTACCTCAGCCCTTGTCGAACTCTGCGTCGATCACGTCTTCGTCGGTGCCGGTTCCGCCCTGCCCGGAGCCGTCCGGCCCGGCGGTGTCCGACGGACCACTCGCCGCCGCGGCTTCGGCCTGGTGGGCGGCGAGCCCGGCGTAGACCTGCTGGAGTTCGGAGATCAGCGGCCTGGTCTTGTCCACTCCGGCCTCGTTCTTGACCGCGTCGCGGGCCTCCGCCACCAGCATCTCGGCGCGGGCCTTCTCGTGCGCGGGCGCGGCGTCGGCCAGTTCGTTCAGGCGCTTTTCGACCTGGTAGGCGATCGCGTCGAGTTCGTTGCGGGCGTCGACGGCCTCGCGGAGCGCCTGGTCCTGGCCCCGGTTGCTCTCGGCTTCCCGGACCATGCGTTCGACCTCGCTCCGGTCCAGGTTGGAGCTCTCGCTGATGGTGATGCCCTGTTCCTTGCCGGTGTCCTTGTCGCGCGCGCTGACGTTGAGGATGCCGTTGGCGTCGATGTCGAAGGTGACCTCGATCTGCGGTTCGCCCCGCGGCGCCGGCCGGATGTCGGTGAGCTGGAACCGGCCGAGGACCCGGTTGTCGGCGGCACGCTCGCGCTCGCCCTGGAGGACGACGATGTCGACGGCCGGCTGGTTGTCCTCGGCGGTGGAGAAGGTCTCGCTGCGGCGCACCGGGATGGTGGTGTTCCGCTCGATGATCTTCGTCATCACTCCGCCGCGCGTCTCCACACCCAGGGACAGGGGGGTGACGTCGAGCAGCAGGACGTCCTTGACCTCGCCCTTGAGCACCCCGGCCTGGATCGCGGCGCCCAGGGCCACGACCTCGTCGGGGTTCACGCTCATGTTGGGTTCCTTGCCGCCGGTCAGTCGGCGCACCAGCGCCTGGACGGCGGGGATGCGGGTGGAACCGCCGACGAGGATGACCTCGTCGATGTCGCTCTCGCTGACCTTGGCGTCGGCCATGGCCTGCTGGACCGGACCGAGGCAGCGCTCCACCAGGTCGCCGGTGATCTGCTCGAACGTGGACCGCATGATCGAGTCGGTGAGATGCTTGGGCCCGGAGGCGTCGGCGGTGATGAACGGCAGGCTGACCTGGGTCTGGGTGACGGAGCTCAGCTCGGTCTTGGCCTTCTCCGCCGCCTCGAACAGGCGTTGCAGCGCCTGCGGGTCCTTGCGCAGGTCGATGCCGTTCTCCTTCTGGAAGTCGTCCGCGAGGTAGTCGACCAGCCGCCGGTCGAAGTCGTCGCCGCCCAGATGGCTGTCACCCGCCGTGGAACGCACCTCGACCACGCCGTCGCCGACATCGAGGATGCTCACGTCGAAGGTGCCGCCGCCCAGGTCGAAGACGAGGACGGTCTCGTGCTGCTTCTTGTCCATGCCGTACGCGAGGGCGGCCGCCGTCGGCTCGTTGATGATCCGCAGCACTTCCAGTCCCGCGATCCGTCCGGCGTCACGGGTCGCGGTGCGCTGGGCGTCGTTGAAGTAGGCGGGCACCGTGATGACCGCCTCCGTGACCCGCTCCCCCAGCTGCTTGGAGGCGTCGTCGGCGAGTTTGCGCAGCACAAGGGCGCTGATCTCCTCAGGCGCGTACAGCTTGTCACGTACCTTGAAGCGGGCCTCGCCGTTCTCTCCCGGGACGACGTCGTAGGCGACGGCCTTGGCCTCGTCGGGAATCTCGTCGAAGTGCCGGCCGATGAACCGCTTGGCCGAGTAGATGGTGCCCTTCGGGTTGAGGATGGCCTGGCGCCGGGCCAGCTGGCCCACCAGACGTTCCCCGGTGTCGGTGAAGGCCACCACGGACGGTGTCGTGCGGTTGCCCTCGCTGTTGGGTACGACGGACGGCTCGCCGCCCTCCCACACGGCGATCACCGAGTTGGTGGTGCCCAGGTCGATGCCCACTGCCTTGGCCATGAGGAACTCCTTCCGCGGCGGTCGACGTCCGTCGGCGACCGCTCATCCTCCGGGCCCTGACCGCCCGGCTTCGAAACTCGTTCAGCTGGTGGCGGGGCCGCTACGGCCGCCCTTGGAGGAGGCGCTCTCCGTCTTCGCGCCGGCCCGGCTGTCCGGCCCGGCGACCAGCCGGACAGCCTCACCGGCGACGTCCTCGTCCACCACGACGTCGTACCGGGTCGGCTCCGTCGAGCGGACCGAGGCGAAGTCCGCGGGCAGCTCGGTCACGGCCACTCCTTCCGCCGACGGACCGCCGAGCGGTCCCGCCAGGCCCCAGAGTCGCTGTCCGCCCGGTCACCCCGCCTGCGCCCACCGGGTCGAAAAGTGGCACCGGCGGTCGGTCTGCGAGGACAGGACGCGCGACGACGATTCGGGTTCGCGGCTCCTGACGGGTCGGCCCGGCACGAGGTAGCGGGTGATGCGGCGCACCGCGGTGCGACCGCCACGGCTGACCGGCCCGTGGGGTGGAGAGCAGGCCGACCGCTGGGTTCAGCCGGGCATGGGGTGGTGCGCCCGGGCGAACTGCTCCACGACGGCGGCGCAGAAGGCGGGCAGGTCGGCCGGGCCGCGGCTGGTGACCAACTGCCCGTCGACGACCACCTCCTGGTCGGCGACGACCTCCGCGCCGGCGTTGCGCAGGTCGGTGCGGATGCTGGGCCAGGACGTCAGACGGCGACCGCGCACGGCGTCGGCCTCCGCCAGGGTCCACGGGCCGTGGCAGATCGATGCGACAGGTTTCCCGCTGGCCATGAAGTCCCGCACGAACCGCACCGCGTCGCGGTCCATGCGCAGTTGGTCGGGGTTCATGGTGCCGCCGGGCAGGAGCAGGGCGTCGTAGTCCTCGACGGAGGCGTCGGCGACCACGCGGTCCACCGGGAAGGTTCCTGCCGCATTGAGGTCGAACTGGCGGGCCTGGATCTCGCCGGGACGGAGCGAGACGATCTCGGTCTTCGCCCCCGCGCCCTGTAGCGCACCGCGCGGCTGGTCGAGTTCCACGCGCTCGACGCCGTCGGCGGCCAGAATCCCCACCCGCATCCCCCGCAGTTCCTGTGTCATCGTATGGCTCCCTTCACGAGTCGACCGGGGACGTCAAGGCTCGGCCGGGAGTGCCGTGCTGGTATCCGTCTGCTGCCTTGTTTCTCGACACGTGCATCGAGGGCTTCCGATCACGAATCTCGAGCAACTGCGGCGCGGCCCGGCCTCGGCTAAGGCTCCCGACTCCACCTTCCGGCCCGCCCGGCATGTCGGTTCAGACCGGTCACACGCACCGGGGCGCGACCGCTACAGCAGCCGGTCGAACACCGCGGTCACGCCGTCCCAGTGGCTGGTCTGCGGGTTCTTGACGTCCGGATACACGGTTTTGAACGTCTCGGCCAGGGCGACGCTGAGACCGCCGATGATCTCGGGGTAGCGCTCTTCGGTCTCCTGCGTGGGTGTCCTGTCGAGGGGAGGGTGCGCGGCGAGCTGTTCCACGATCGGCTTCAGCTCGACCTCCTCGTCGAGCCGCCGGAACCGGTGGATGCTCTCCTGGAGGCCCTTGGTGATCGGCAGGTCCCACGGTTCGACGGTATCCCGGCCGTTGGCCTTGGCCGATGCCTGGCCGACGACCAGGAGGTCGTAGAGCTTGGCGTCGACGAAGTCGCCGTACCGCTTCAGGTCGTTCTTGTCCACGTCGAGGCCCGCGGCGGCGCGGAAGAACCTCTCGAACTTCGACACACCCATCACGGCCATGCCTCTCGCCTCCTCACCGGGAACGGACGGCGTCGTTCGCTCCCGCCGGCGCTGCCATCGGCTGTTACCGGTCGAGATTCGCAGAGCCCGCCTGCCGGGCGCCTCCGCACCCGAGGCCGAAAATGAACACCCCCTCCCACCCTGGCAGAGCAGCATGGAGTGCGCGGGCGTCCCCCGGTCAACGGGCCGAACGGGTCGACCGGCCGGCCGGGAACGAGACGGCGGGAAAGCCGGCGGCGCCCCACGGGCACGGCGCCCCGACGCACATCCGGCAGACCGGCGGCGGTGTCCCCCCTGCCAGGGTGGAGGCCGTCCGCACTTGTGCTCGGAGGTCCACGCAGCCCACCGCTTTTCCCCCCGTCGGGAGCAGGCAGGGTGCGGCCCACATCCCGAGCATGGAGATGGCCTCTGCCGAGGCGCGTGCACCACGACGCGCCTCGGCCCGCGCCCCCCCACACGCACGACGCACCCTTCGGTGGCTGTCCCAGGTCCCACGCCAGGCAGTCGCGAAGCCCCAGAAAGGGAACGGCTCATGGACTACGACACCTTCCTCGACACCGTCACCCGGCGCGCCCCCGTCCCCCCAGAGAAGGCGGAGCCCCTCACCCGTGCCACCCTGGAAACCCTGGCCGAGCGGCTCACCAGGGGTGAGGCGGAGGACCTCGCGTCCGAACTGCCCAAGCCGCTGAAGGAACCGCTGGTCTCTCCCACTCCGGAGGCCGAGCCCTTCGGACTCGACGAGTTCATCAACCGGGTGAGCAGGCGAGCAGGGGTGAGCCCGGACGAGGCGCGCGAGGGCGTACGGGCGGAGCTAAGCACCCTGAGGGACGCGGTCAGTGATGGCGAGTTCCGCCAGGTGTTGTCCCAGTTGCCCCGGGACTTCGAGGCTCTGGTCGGCGCCCAGGGCTAGAAGCGGCTCGGACTCGGACTCGGCAGGAAATCGCCGGAGGATCGCATGACACAATCGACAGTTCCTTCAGCCGGCGCACCCGTGGACGTCGAAGGCGGGGCGCAGCGGCCGTTCTCCGAGCACGCGGCCATGGCCAGGGCGTTTCCCGGCGGCAGGATGACCGTCGGCGCCATCACGCCCCTGGAGGGCTTCGACGGGCCTGTGCCGTCCCTGGCCGGGCACATCGAGCGGATCCAGCAGGCCGAGCGGGCCGGCTTCGCCTCGGTGTGGGTCCGTGACGTGCCGCTGCTTGACCCGAGTTTCGGGGACGCCGGGCAGGTCTTCGACCCCTGGGTGTACCTGGGGCAGCTCAGTGCCCGCACCACCTCGATCACACTGGGGACCGCCAGCATCGTCATGCCGCTGCGGCATCCCTTGCACACCGCCAAGGCGGCCGCCTCGGTGGACCAGCTGTCGGGCGGACGGCTCCTGCTCGGGGTGGCCACCGGTGACCGGCCCGTGGAGTTCCCGGCCTTCGGTCAGGACCTGAGCGGCCGGGCCGAGAGGTTCCGGCAGTCGCTGGAGTACTTCCGTGCCGTCCTCGAGCACCGTTTCCCGCACGTGGAGTCGCCGCTCGGCCGGACGCGCGGCACCGATCTGCTGCCCAAGCCGGTGTACCGGCGGATCCCCGTACTGATGACGGGACACGGCCGGCAGGACGTCCGGTGGATCGCCGAGAACACGGACGGCTGGCTGTACTACACCCCGCCGCTCCAGCAGCAGGCCGAGAACATCGAGCGGTGGCGGGAGCTGACCCGGGGCGCCGGCGACGGGTTCAAGCCGTACGCGCAGGCCACCTATCTCGATCTGGCCGAGGACCCGCTGGCCCTGCCCCGGCGCATCCACCAGGGCTTCTCGGTGGGCCGGGTGTCGTTCCTGGCGATGATGCGGGCCTGGCAGGACATCGGCATCGACCAGCTGATGATCAACTTCAAGCACAGCCGCCGTCCGGTCGCCGAAGTGATCGACGAACTGGCCGAACACGTGCTGCCGCACTTCCCGCCCGGGCGCTCAGGGGCGCGCGGCGAGCAGCGGCCCGTGGAGCGGACCGGGCCCTGAGGAAGCGAGGAAGCACGGCCCCGGCGCCCCCGCGTGACAGGGCCGGGCTCAGTCCCGGACGGCGCCGGACGGCCGCTCCTGCGCGTAGTCGCACGTGCCCTCCGCCCGGAACTGCAGGGCCGACCTGGTCACCTCCGCGCCGAGGCCGCGCAGTTGGTCCGCGACCGCCTGGTCGGTGAGGCGTCCGTCGCCGTCGAAGACCCGGGAGGACCGCGGGACCGCGAACACCAGCGGCACGGCCCAGCCGCGCAGCGACCGCACGATGAACTCCATCGCGTTGATCGCCTGCAGGCCCTGCACGCCACCGGCGGTCGTCAGCATCCCCACGGGTTTGTTGCTGAGGTAGGGCGGGTCGTGGTCGGCCAGGAGGGCGAGCCAGTCCACCGCGTTCTTGAACGCGCCGCTGACCGAGCCGTGGTACGTCGGGCTGCTCCACAGCAGGGCGTCGGCGGCCTCGACGGTGTCCGCGAACCGGCGGGCGGACGCCGGGATCCCGTGCTCGGACGTGTAGAACGGAAGAGCCAGCCGCTTGAGGTCGATCACCAGGGTGCGAGCGCCCGCATCGGCCGCCCCCTCGACCGCCACACACAGTGCGGCGAGGCTGGTCGACGGGGTGCGCAGCGAACCTCCCATTCCGACGACGAGCGGGCGCGTCATCCTGTCAACTCCTTCAGAGCATCTGCAGGGGCGTGGGCCCGCCGGGTGGCGGGAACGCCTCGTCGAGGACGTCGAGCGCCTCGGCGGGAAGGCGGAGGTCCACTGCGCCGCGGTTCTCCCGAACGTGGTCGGGTGATCCGGTACGCGGGATCGCGCTCACCCCCTGCTCCAGCACCCAGGCGAGTGCCACCTGGGTCGGCGTGGCTCCTAGGCTCCGGGCCACGGCATCCAGTGCCTCAACCTCCAGGAGCCGCCCCTGCTCGATCGGTGAGTAGGCCATGACCGTCACCCCGGCCTCGCGGCACCAGGGGAGAAGGTCCCACTCGATGCCGCGCCGGGTGAGGTTGTACAGCACCTGGTCGACGGCCACGGCGTCGCCACCGGGGAGGGTGGTCAGCTCGGCCATGTCGGCCACGTCCAGATTGCTCACGCCCCAGTACCGGATCTTCCCCGCCTCCATCAGGTCGGTGAATCCCGCCAGGGTCTCCGCAAGTGGCCACCGCCCTCGCCAGTGCAGCAGGTACAGGTCCAGCCGTTCCGTACGGAGCCGCCGCAGGCTGCGCTCGCAGGCGGCGACGGTGCCCTTCCGGTCGGCGTGGCCGGGCAGCACCTTGCTGACGAGGAAAACCTCCTCCCGGTGTCCGCGGAGGGCCTCCCCGACGAGCTCCTCGGCTGTGCCGTCGCCGTACATCTCCGCCGTGTCGACGACGGTCATGCCCAGGTCCACACCCAGCCGCAGTGCGGCGATCTCCTGTGCACGCCGGGCCGGGTCCTCGCCCAGGTACCAGGTGCCCTGTCCGAGCGCCGCGATCTCCTCACCAGAGGGCAGCGCGATCGTTCTGGCCGATTCCGCAGACATCTCCGGCCTCCCGTCCGCCGCGGATCCGTGTCACGCGGGCCCGCACCGGGTGCCCAGGTCCGCGCCTCCCAGACAGCGGTGTCGCATGCGCCGTAGGGAAGTCGGGCGGGGTCGCTCACCCGCGGGTGCCCGGGCGTCTCCCCGTGCGCGACGAGCCCCTGCCATCCGACCCGAACACGGACTGCCCGGCGGAGACGGTCCGGCAACGCAGGTCGAGAGCCCGGGCGCTCCAAGCCACCGGCGTGGCGCGGGCGGTGAAGGCTCCAGGGTCACCCAGCGGATTCGAGGGCCTGGGAGAAGTCCGTTCCGAGTTGCGACATCAGGTCGCTGAACTCCTTCTCGCTGATCGCTTCCCGGAGCACGGCCAGTACGGTCCGCACACCCCGGTCGGCCTCCTCCTCCTTGAGCATGGTGCGTTCGGCGACGCGCCGCACGCTGTCGTGGTGGCCGAAGCGCTCGATGCGGTCCGTGGTCCCCCGGCGCACCGGCTCCGCGAGGCCCTCGGGGAGTTCGGTGATCAGGTCCCTGGCCTCCCCGGGGCTCAGCCTGTGGGCCAGCGTCTCGAGCGTGGCCCAGGTCAGGTCCGCCGCCTCCTGCCGGCTCAGTCCGGTGCGCTCGGCGACGGTACGGACGAATTCCTGCTCATCCATGCGTCGTCCTCCTTCGCTGCTGTGTTGCGACGAACGGCGCGGACCCTGCAAGCCTCCCACACCGACCCGGGCCGCGCCCGCGCACGTCAGCACGTGTGAGCGGGTCCGGCCGCGGAAACCCGGGGTACCCCGACTCCGGGGAGGGGCCGCAACGTCAAGAGGTCCGCCCTCGCTCTGGGTGGCAGTGATCCCTTCGTCGTGTCGTCGTGTCGTCGTGCTGGACGATCAGAGCCTGGAGTGCCGCGCGTCGTACAAGCGCTTCATCGCCCTTGCCGACGTCCACGACGCCTTCGTCACCGGGGCGACGCTGCCGACACCACTCCCGCAGGCGTTCCGGCGAGGCGTCAGCCGGGCCCGCCCAGCACGATCTTCCACACGCGGGTCGCCACCTGGAGGTTCAGCCGGTCCTCGACGTTCGCGAGGTCGTGGCCGCTGATGTCGCGGATGCGCTGGAGCCGATAGCGCAGCGTGCTGCGGTGTATCGCGAGGGATTCCGCGGTCTCGTCGTAGTTGCCGCCCCAGTCGAAGTACCGGGACAGGGTCTCCACCAAGGTCGCGTGATGCCGGGAGTCGTAGTCGATGAGCTGCCCGAGCCACTCCTGGACGAACATCTCCAGTTCCCGGTAGTCGTTGCCGGGTCCCAGGATGCGGTAGAGGCCGAGCTCGTCGAAGAACGACGTGCCGTAGCACTGGCGGGAGTGGCGGCGCACGTCCAGGGCGCGCTGCGCCTCCTGGTAGCGGTGGGGGATGTCGTCCAGGCAGTCGGAGGGGGCGCTCACCCCGATCCTCCCGGACCGTGTGCCGGTCTCCCGGGCGAGCGCCTCGTACAGCGCGCGGGGGTGCGGCCTGTCGTCGGCGACCAGGACGACGTGGTCGGAGCGCCGGGTCAGCAGCGAGCGCATGCCCACGGCGGAGGCCGCCCGCCCCACGGTCTGTGCGAAGGAGTCGTCGGCGGTCCGGTTCGACCACTGCACCACCACGACGTAGTGACTGCGGTGCAGGTCGTGCCCGGCTGCCACGGACCGGGCGTAGGCGCTCGCCTCGTCCGTCCCTGCCAGGAGGTCGTCCACCAGCTCGCGGTGCAGCCTCAGCTCGGCTTCGGCCAGGTTGCGCAGGTACGTCAGCTCCGGGGCGAGTGACGCGGCAGCGTGTTCCAGCGCGAGCACGGTGTGCTCGTCGGCCTCGTCCCGGGCGTCGACCAGGGCCAGTACGCCCAGGATCTCGCCGTGCGGGCGGATCAGGGTGATCAGCCGGTCCCTTATCCGCACCGGCCCGGCCTGGCGGGCGACGGCGTGCAGCATCTCGTCCTGGCGCACCGGGTCCGGTTCGGGGTAGGGGACGGGGCGGCTGGGGCCGGTCCAGGACCTCAGCCGACCGAAGCGGTCCTCGATCAGCGCGGGAAGTCCGGTGAGCCCGTGCAGTGCGCGGGTGACGGCTTCCTCGCCGCCACCCGAGGCAGCGACGCCGGCCATGAGCGCGTGCACGCCTCGCTCGTAGCCCAGCTCGGCCACCACGGAGATCAGCTGCCGCTGGAGGGCCGTACGTTCGTTCCTCAGTCGGTGCAGCTCCAGCACGTCCTCGTGTCGGCGGCGATGTGCGAAAGCGACCGACAGCGCGGCAGCGGTGTACCGGACGAGCGTGGCGAGCAGAGATCGCTCGGCCTCGGTGGGCCGGGAGCGGGACGTCACCACGAGGTAGCCGTGGAGTCCCTCGAGTCCGCGTAGTCCCAGGGCTCGGCCCCAGGGCCTGCCGGGTACGGTCACGTTGCCGTCCTGCCCGGCCAGCTCCCGCACCCTCCGGCTCACGGACAGAGCGGGCATCTGCCCGTCCCTTGGACTGGGGACCAGGTCGCCGGCCACGTTGAGGTATCCGGCCTCGGCACTGTATGGCCCCGCGGCGGCTACGTTGTCCATGGCCAGGCGCAGGATCTCGGCTTCGTCCGAACTGCCGAACAGGGCGCGGGAGAGTTCGACCAGTTCGTGGAGGGCATGGTCGGCCGGGGCGCGAGCGGGCGGGCGGGGCCCTCCGCGCGCGGCCATGGGGTACGGCCCGGCGCCGCCCCGCGGAAGGCCGCCCTTCCGGCGGGCGTAGCGCCGGTACAGGCTGTGCGCCCGACTGCCGGCCATGGGACCACTCCGTCCCTCGAAAGCCTTCGATAACCGAGCGCCATGTCGCGTACCCGCTCACGGGCCGGCTACCCGAGTTGTGTACCCGAGTTGTGTGGATCCCTTCTCTCGTGCCCGTGGGGCGGCCCCCGCCGCATGGTCGGCCCCGCGCCCTCGGACGGGTCGCCCGCGACCTCGCCGGACGGATCAAGCCCGTCAAGGTCGACCTCACATGGCGCTAGGCGTCGTCCCGTTCGCCCTCGGCCTGGGACGGTTCGCTCCGGGGGACGTCCGGGTGCTGTTCCGTCGCGGTCCGCTCGCCCGTCTCGTCGCGCTCGCCCTCGGCCTGCGAGGGTGTACGCGAGTACCAGGCGTCGTAATCAGGGGCTCCGGATTTCATGACGGGCCTCCTTCGTCGCTCACGTCCATCCTCCCACCTTGTCCCGGGCCTCCTCGACGTGTCCCTTCCGCGACGTCGCCCCGACGCACCCGAGGGCATGGCCGATCGGGCGCCCGAAGGGTGTACCGCTCGGCGCGGCGACGTCCCCGGCTCGCGGAACACCGTGTCGGCGTCCGTCTCGCCCCTGGCCTTCAGGTAGGCGGCGAACACCGGGTCGGTGCCGGGCGGGGGCGGACTGTCCACGCTCGGGGATGCGCGATCGCGGCGTCAGGATCGTGCGAGCCGGGCCGCGAGATAGGGTGCGGTGGCGCTGCGGCGGGCCCTCGCCACCTTGGCCGGTGAGCCCGCCGCGACGACCCGCCCGCCCGCGTCGCCGCCGCCCGGACCGAGGTCGATGACCCAGTCGGCGGTGGCGATCGTGTCCAGGTCGTGCTCGACGAGGACGACCGTGTTGCCGGCGTCGACGAGCCGGTGCAGCTGTCGCAGCAGCAGCGCGATGTCCGAGGGGTGCAGCCCCGCCGTCGGCTCGTCGAGCAGGTAGAGCGCGTGCCCGCGGCGGGCTCGCTGCAGTTCGGTGGCCAGTTTGATGCGTTGTGCCTCACCGCCGCTGAGTTCCGTCGCGGGCTGGCCCAGCCGCAGGTACCCCAGCCCCACGTCGCGCAGCGTCTCCAGACTGCGGGAGGCGGCCGGGACGGCGGACAGGAACTCGGCGGCGGCGTCGACGGACAGCGCCAGTACGTCCGCGATGTTCTTGCCGCGATAGGTGACTTCCAGCGTTTCGGCGTTGTACCGGGCGCCTTCGCAGGTCGGGCACGGCGCGTAGGTGCCGGGCAGGAACAGCAGTTCCACCGCCACGAATCCTTCGCCCTGGCAGGTCTCGCACCGCCCTTCGGGCACGTTGAAGGAGAACCGCCCGGCCGAGTAGCCGCGCGCCCTGGCCTCGTCCGTCGCCGCGTACAGTTTGCGCACCGCGTCGAACATCCCGGTGTACGTGGCCAGGTTGGACCGAGGCGTCCGGCCGATGGGCCGTTGGTCGACCCGGACCAGCCGGTCGAACGACTCGACGCCCGAGGCGTCCTGGACGTCGACCTCCAGCTGCGCCTCGTCGGACTCCTCGGGCACGAGTCCGAGGTGGCCGCGGACGACCTCCGCGAGCACCTGCGTCACCAGCGTCGACTTCCCGGAACCGGAGACACCCGTCACCGCCGTCAGTACGCAGAGCGGTACGTCGACGGACACGTCGCGCAGATTGTGGCGGGAGACGCCGCGCAGGTGCAGCCAGCCGTGCGGGGTGCGCGGGTGGTGATCGAGGCGCCGGGCGCGCCCGAAGAGGTAACGGCTCGTGGCCGACTCCCCCACTTGCTCGAGCCCGGCGACCGGGCCGCTGTACAGCACGCGTCCGCCGCCCTCGCCCGCACCGGGGCCGATGTCGACCACCCAGTCCGAACGCCGTACGACGTCCATGTCGTGCTCCACGACGAACAGCGAGTTGCCCGCCGCCTTGAGGCGGTCCAGCACGTCCAGCAGCGGTTCCGCGTCAGCCGGGTGCAGGCCCGCGGAGGGTTCGTCGAGGACGTAGACGACGCCGAACAGCCCCGAGCGCAGCTGGGTGGCGATCCGCAGGCGCTGCGCCTCGCCGGGCGACAGGGTCGTCGAGCGGCGTCCGAGGCCGAGATATCCGAGGCCGAGGCCGAGGAGTACGTCGATCCGCGCGACCAGATCGCCGCAGATCCGGACCGCGACCTCGGTCGTCTCCCCGGATCGGGCGGTCGACGTGGTGGCGTCGGCCTCGGACCGCTCCGCCACAGGCCGCAGCAGCGCCACGACCTCGGTGAGCGGCATCGCGTTGATCTCGGCGATGGAACGCCCGGCGAAGGTCACGGCGAGTGCCTCGGGCCGCAGTCCGCTGCCGTGGCAGGCGGGGCAGGGCACACTCCTGACGAACCGGAGCGCCCGTTCGCGCATCTTCTCGCTCTTGGAGTCGGCGAGGACGTGCATGACGTGCTTGCGGGCGCTCCAGAACCTGCCCTGGTAGCCGTAGTCGACGCGGCCCTCCTCCGGCTCGACGTACACGGAGGGCTGCTCGTCCGTGTACAGCAGCCAGTCCCGGTCCTTCTTCCTGAGCCTGCGCCACGGACGGTCGATGTCGATCCCCAGACCGCTCACGACACTGCGCAGGTTGGCGCCCTGCCAGGCGCCCGGCCAGGCGGCGATGGCCCCCTCGCGGATGCTCAGCGAGGGGTCCGGGACGAGCAGGTCCTCGGCGACGTCGTGCACGATGCCCAGTCCGTGGCACTCCGGGCAGGCGCCGGCCGCGGTGTTGGGGGAGAACGACTCGGCTGCCAGCCGTGCGGCGCCGGGCGGGTAGGTGCCGGCGCGGGAGTACAGCATGCGCAGCAGATTGGACAGGGTGGTGAGGGTGCCGACCGTCGAGCGCGAGCTGGGCGACCCGCGTCGCTGCTGCAGGGCCACGGCCGGCGGCAGTCCGGTGATCTCCTGCACGTGCGGTGCGCCGACCTGGTGCAACAGCCTGCGGGCGTACGGTGCCACGGACTCGAAGTAGCGCCGCTGGGCCTCCGCGTAGAGCGTGCCGAACGCGAGCGAGGACTTGCCCGAGCCGGACACGCCGGTGAAGGCGACCATCGCGTCCCGGGGGACGTCGACATCGATGTTCCGCAGGTTGTTCTCACCGGCGCCCCGTACCCGCACGAAGGAGTCGGCCGCGTCCTTGTTCACCGTTCCTGATTACCTGATCGTGCCGCGAACCGCGCGACAGGCGCCGTCACCGGGCCCCGCCTACAGGGAGTGGGGAGTGCCGCACCGTGGACGTGCCGACCGGGCGAGCGCGAGGAGATCCGGCCGTACCGCCTGCGCCTGCCGGCAGGGGCCAGCGTGTCCAGCCGCGTCGGCGTTACCTCGGGGGCATCCTGTGACCAGGTGCGATCGCGGGGGCAGCCGACGACAAGGAGTCATGCGGGTGACGTCTCAGCACGTTACGGTCGTGGCCCTTCTGGCGGATCCCTATACGCCGACGGAGATCGCGCAGCGCCTGGCCCGGGTGCTTCCTGATCGGCTCGCCGACAGGTCGGGCCAGGGGCGACGGTTCGACGTCGAGGTGGTGAGTGAGCCCTTCACCGCGGGGACCGAGGACCTGTCCACGTTGACGCGCCGGATCATGGACCGCGGGAGCGGGGAACGTTGGGACATCGTCGTGGCCCTCACCGACCTTCCGCTGCACGCGCACGGGCGCAGGCTCGTCGCGGGGCTGAGTCACGCACACGGCTTGGCGCTGCTTTCCCTTCCCACGCTGGGGGCCTTCCGGCTGCACACCCGGGCCCGGCAGGCCGTGGAGGAAGCCGTGCTCAGTCTGGCGGGCCCGCGGTCCACCGGGCCTGAGCGGCCTTTGGGAAGTCAGTCGCCGCGGGGGCCCGGCACCGGTCGTCCCGCGCCCCTCCGTCCGGGGCGGACCGGTGAGGGGGAGATCGCCGATCTGCGGTACGTCGCCAGTGGGCCGCGCGGCTACCTGAGGGTGCTCGGCGGTATGGTCCGCGCCAACCGGCCCTGGCGGCTGGTGCCGGGCCTGTCGAAGGCCCTGGCAGCCGCACTCGTCACGGGAGCGGTCGCCACCGTGGACTCCACCGTCTGGAGCCTGGCCACCTCCCTGAGCACGCCCCACCTGGTGATCGCCATGGCCGGCTCCGTCGCGCTCATGACCGGCTGGCTGATCGTGGACGCGAACCTGTGGCATCGAACGGACGAGGTGTCGCCGGAGGCGGGGAAGAGGGCGGCCCTCTACAACGCCTCGACGGTCGTGACCGTGGGGATCGGGGTGGTCGTCTGCTACGCGGGTTTGGTGGTCGTCAACCTGGTGTGTGCGTTGTTCGTCCTCGACGACCGGATGTTCGCTTCCGCGACGCGGGCGCCGCTGCACGCCACGCAGTACTGGACGCTGTCCTGGTTCGTCGCTTCGGTCGCCACGGTGGGCGGCGCGCTGGGATCCGGTCTGGAGAGCGACGAGGCGATCCGGGCGGCCGCCTACTCCAAGCGTGAACAGGAGCGTCGCAGCGCGCTGCTGGGCGACCGCGTCGACAACGCTCCAGGTCGATACGGCTAGCGGGTGGCCTCGGTCGGAGACGTGCCGCCGGTTGGTGGTCGTCGGGGTCCAAAGATCGCGCTGATCGTCCGGTGCGTGGTTGTTTCGCCTCGGGGGTCGACGGGGACCCGCACGGCACGCCGCCGGAGCGCCGGAGCTCCGCCTGGCGGGGCCGGCGGCAGAGCGGCCGTTCCACCTGTTCCGGGTGAGCGGCCGGCGGAGGCGTGCCGGAGCCACGGCCACCGTCGCGGCGCCTGCGGGAGTCAGGCTCTTCGCGCGCTCTGACCCGGGGCCGCCGTGTCCGCTCCCCCGGACCGGGGGTGGCGATCTGCCCGTCCTCCGGAGCGGGGACGGGGGCAGTCGCCGCGTTCCGGCCGGACCCGAACCGACTACGATCGCCCGCGCTCCGGCCTGGGGGACGGACGGCGGACACCCGGCAGTGTCCGCGGTGGCAGCACCACCTCCAGCGGCTTCGGCCGCGGCCGGCCGGCGGGCCGTGCGGGAGGCTTCCTTGCGCGACGGCTGCCGCACCTCGACCAGGCCGACGCGACCCGGCAGGGCGTTCCGGCCAGGCGGACACCCGTGACGTGGCTGCGGGCCTTCGGGGAAGTCGTGCGATCCGGGCTCAGGATCGAGGAGACGCGGCTGGAGCCACTGCTCGCCCTGCGTGCGGCCGCCGGGGTGGCGATCGTCGTCGGGCCGGTGCTGTGGCTGGTCTCCCCCGCGTATGCCGCGTCCGCCGCCCTCGGCGCCTACTCCGCGGGTGGGGCCACCTTCCAGCGCAGCTGGCGTCCGCGCAAGGTGGTCGCGCTCGGCACGGGCGCGGGTCTGGCTCTCAGTACCTTCGTGGGCTATCTGGCGGCCGGGCGACTCGTGACGTTCCTGCCGCTGCTGGCCGTATGGGCCTTCGCCGCGGGAACGGCGTGGGCCGTCGGATCGACCGCCGGGATCGTCGCGGCGACGACCGTGGGCAGCATGCTGGTGACCATCACCTTGCCCACGAGCGCCGGGCGAGCCCTGGAGCACGCCGGGGTCATCGCGCTCGGGGGCGTGACGCAGGCCGTGCTGATCCTGCTGTTCCCGATCCGGCGCTGGGGAGCGCATCGTGACGCGCTCGCCGACGCCCTGGCCGCCGTGGCGGACTACGCCCGCCGACTGCGGCACGACCCGACGGCCCCGTTCGACCCGGAGCCGCTGATGACGGCACGGGACGCGGCTGCCGTGACGCCGTCACAGGCCCGCACCCGTCCCCCCGTCCTGCACGGCCCCCGGGGGCTCGCCGAGCGCATCCGGCCGGTCGTCGCCGCACTCGCCGACCCGGACGTCGGCGCCCCGGCGGAGGGACCCGGGCGGGACCGCGCGCGGGAGTTGCTCGACGCCGCCGCCGACGTCCTGGACGCGGCCGCGCGTTCGATCCGGCGCGGCACTCCCGCCGAGGTGCGGCCCGAGAGCATGGACGTCCTGCGCGTCGACGAGGAGCACGAGGTGCTGGAGGGCCCCGCGCGGCAAGCCGCCGAACGGCTCGTGGAACTGCTCGGCGAGGCGTTGGAGATCGCCGGGAGCGGCTGTGCGCGCGGGACGGCGCCTGCGCCGTCCGGCCTCGCCGGCGCCCAGTTCCTGGTGCGCCCGACCATGCACCGGCTGGTCCCGGTCGTCGTCCGGACGGTCCGCCGTGAGCTCCGCCGGGACTCGCCCGTGTTCCGGCACGCCGTCCGCCTGGCGGCCGTGGCCACGCTCGGCTATCTGATCGCCGCCCGGCTGCCCCTCGGCCACGGCTACTGGGCGCCCATCGCCTCGGTGATGGTGATGCGGCCGGACTTCCACCGGACGTACGCGCGTGCGGTGGCCCGTCTCGCCGGGACCCTGGCGGGGGTCGCGCTCGCCACCGGCGTGGTGCGGGCCCTGGGCCCGGACGCCCATGTGTCCGGCGCGCTGGCGGTGGTCTCGGCGGGCCTGTCGTACACGCTGAACCGTACCGGCTACGCCTACTCCCAGTGCTTCACCGCCGCTTACGTCGTCTTCCTGCTCGGCATGGGCGGCCAGGCATGGGAGCAGACGGTCCCGGAGCGGGTGGTGCTCACCCTGCTCGGCGGGGCCCTGGCGATGCTGGCGTACGTGGTGTTCCCCGCGTGGGAGGCACCACGGCTGCCGGGCCGGCTCGCGGACTGGCTCGCCGCCAACGGCCGTTACGCGGCCGCGGTGCTCCGCGACTACGCCGAACCGACCCGTGAGCATCACGCCGACATGCGCCGGGCGCTGCTGGAGAGCAGGGAGGCACGTGCAGCCTGGCAGGAGGCGTACGACCGGGCAAGGCAGGAACCGGTCCGCCCCCGGGGTCTGACGTGGCGCGAGGCGGAGGAGGCGCAGGAGGCCCTCAAGGGGTTCGGCCGGGCAGCCATGCTCATGGAGAGCCACGTCCCGCGGGCCGGCAGCCGTCTCGTCCCCGAGGCGGAGCGGTTCGCCGAGGCCCTGGAGACGGACACCGAGAAGGCGGCAGTCGCCGTGCGCGAGCACAGGAACCCGGACTGGGGGCGCGTCAAGGAGGCGCTCCACGCGTGGGAGGGCACAGCCGTCGGCACCGGGAGTCCGGTCGTGCGGCGCGAGGCGGAGCTGGAGAAACGGGCCTTGGAGGACCTTTCGACGGCCGTGAGCCGCACCCCCCTGGAACGGGACGTCGGCTCTGCTCGCGAGGACCAGCGGGTGCGGGCGACCGTGGCTGCGGAAGGTAACGGACCGCGGCCCGCGCACCGGGGTGGGTGACGGCGCGGCGGCAGCGAGCGCCGCGCCTCCTGGAACGGACACGGTCTCCCGGCCGCGTCGAGACGGCGGCGTCGGCGGGCGGCACGGTGACAGCGGGCAGCCTCCCGGCTCCTGGAAGGCGGCTCCCTGCCTGCTCCGTGCGGGCCGAGGGCGGTCTTCACGCCGCATCGGCAAGTCTGCGACTCGAATGCCTTCATGACGACCGGACCCCGCGCGGCGGTCATGCGTCGGCGTCGGACCGGTCGCCGTTCCCAGGGCTGTTGCCGGCCCGCATCGGCAGCTGCAGCCGCCGACCGCCGCGGTGAGCCCAGATGTCACCGAGGACGACCTGGATGATGCCGGTGACGGGAATCGCGAGCAGGGCGCCGAGTATCCCGGCGACTTCGGTGGCGATCAGGATGGCCAACAGCACGGTGAGGGGGTTGAGTCTGACCGTCCGAGACAGGATGACCGGTTGCAGGAGGTGGTTCTCGGCCTGCTGATAGACGACGAAGAAGACGACGGCACCAATGCCCGCCGGCAAGGAATGGACGAACGCCACGGCAGAGGCGACGACGGCCCCTATGGTGGCTCCCACCAAGGGAATGAGGTCGGTCACGGCGACGAAGAGGGCCAGCAGGCCGGCGAACGGCACTCCGGAAACCAGCAGCACGACGTAGGTCAGGAGCCCGCAGATGACGCTGATCAGCAGGTTTCCGGTCAGGTAACCGTTCACCGTGCGGGCGCACGCGGCTCCGACGCGGCGTATGCGGGCCGCGGGCGCCTCGTCCACGAGCGACAGGGACCGGTCTATGGCCTTGGGACCCTCCAGCACCATCAGGTAGGCCAGGACAAAGATGGTGAGAGCCCCTGCCACGGTGGTCGCGGCACTGCGAACGAAGTGCAGGGCAGGCGTACCCAGCCCCGTGGCGAACGCGCCGATCCGTGCCTGATGGCGCTGGACGAACCGCAGGGCGTGGGTCCGCTCCAGCAGGTCTCCGACCGGCCCGCGGCCGGCCCGGGCGTCGTTGATCATCGCGGGCAGACGACCGGCGAACCGGCCGGCCTCCTCGGCCAGGGGGATGACGAACAGCGCGATCACCGCGCCGACGACCGCGGCCGTGGCCAGAAAGACCAACAAGGTGGCCACCGACCGCCGGCACCGCGGCACCCGTCGTTGCAGCGCCTCGACCGCGGGATGAAGGGAGACGGCCAGGAACAACGCGATGACCGCCCAGATCAGGACGCGGCGAGCCTGCACCACCAACGCGATCACGACGTAGGTGGCGAGCACGAGACCGATGGTGGCGAGGATGGTTCGCACCGGAACCGGACGCGTCGCCATGGGCACTGGGTGCCCAGCGGCGGTCTCGGGAAACGAGGAGGCCTTCTCCCGCGGGGAGGCTTCTCCCGTGCCTGTCACAGGTGTGTTCCCCGTGCGGATACCGAGGCCGGGCCGCACGCTGGTGCCGTAGGCCGTAACCGTCGAAGGAAGTGTCGTGATGGCCGTGGCCGCGGGTGTGATCACGGTGGTCCCGCTGTCGCCAGGCACGTGCGCCGGGCCGGTGCGTGCGGCTCGGCGGTACGTGCCGTGACCGAGAACGTGCCGTGACCGAGAACGTGTCGCGCCCGGCGACCGGCGTGCGACGGCCCTGCCTGATCGTCAATCCGCGCTCGGGCGGAGGAAAGGCGAGCCGTTTCCGGATCGCGGAACGAGCCCGTGCGCTCGGAGCCCAGGTTCTCGTGATCGATGATTCCCTGCCGCAGGACCTGGCGACGGTCTCGCGACGCGCGGTGGCTGACGGTGCGGATCTGCTCGGGGTGGCCGGCGGAGACGGCACGCAGGCTCTCGTCGCCGGGGTGGCCGCGGAGAGCGGCCTGCCTTTCGTGGTCGTTCCGGCGGGTACCCGGAACCACTTCGCCATGGATCTCGGCCTGGACCGCGACGACCCCTCGGCCGCGTTGGACGCCCTCACGGACGGCGTCGAACTGCGCGTGGATCTCGGCTACGCGGGCGAGCGGGCGTTCGTCAACAACGTGTCGTTCGGAGCGTATGCCGCCCTGGTGCGGGACCCGGCCTACCGGGAGGACAAGATCGGCACGATTGTGCGGATCCTCCCGGAATTCCTGGCGCGCCACGAGGGCCCGGAGCTGGTGGTGCGCGTGGGGCTGCTCACTGTGGACCGGCCGGATGCCGTGCTCGTGAGCAACAACCCCTACCAGGTCGACCCGGCCGGATTCGACAAGCGTGCGCGGCTCGACTCCGGTCTCCTCGGAGTGCTGGCCGCCAGAGCGGAGACGCCCGCCGATACGGCCGCCGGACTGCGAGGCGGGCAGTCGCACGGGCTGACCCGGCTGGCGACGCCCGAGGACGTCGTCATCTACGCCGATGCCCCGCTCGTCCCCGTCGGACTGGACGGCGAGGCCGTCACCCTGCGGACTCCCGTGCGGTGCCGGATCAGTCCCGGGTCGCTGCGGGTCTGGGTTCCTCGCGATCGGCCGGGCGTCGCGCCCGCCGGACGGCGACCGCCGGGATGGGCCGTCGTCCGGCGCGCGGCCTCACTGGAGAAACGTGCTCGGGCCTTGATCCGCCGTCGCTGAGCCGATGCCCGAGCAATCCGCCGGCCGATCAGTGCTGGGGGTGCGCACGCGCGTGGAACAGGGGGCGCCGCTGGGTGGCCGTGCCGGGAGCGAGATGACCGATCTCGACGCGTGTCCTGATCGCGCGGATCACCTCGGTGAGGCCCAGGACTATCGCCATGACGCCCACCACCAGTGTGAGTGTCGCGATGGAGGCGAACGGCAAGACGATCATCACGATGCCTGCCATCGTGCCGATGATGCCGAAGGCCACGTGCCAGCCGCGCGCCGGCATGGTCTGGTCGGAGGCCGCGGCGGCAGTCTCCATGGTGCCCCTCAGGAGCCAGCTGAAGCCGATCCACAGGGCGAGCAGGAAGACCGATTCGAGCGTGCCCCCGAAGCAGATCAGTCCCAGCAGGATGGAGGCCGCGCCGGTGGCGAAGTGCAGTACGCGAAGATGCCCAGGGACGTGGGTGCCGAAGGCGGCGGCGAGCTGGAAGACACCGGTGACCAGCAGGTAGACACCGAAGAGCACGCCGATGACGCGAAGCGTCGCACCGGGCCAGACCAGCGCGACGACGCCCAGGGCGATGGCGGCGAGACCCATGGTGAACAGGAACTGCCAGCCCAGGTTCGCCAGTGCGGTCATGCCTCCGGCCAGGGGACCCTCTTGCGGCTCGGTGCCGTGTGAGGGAACGGAGCCGGAGGAATGCGAAGGAGCTGTCATGGCACCTGCCTCCTTCTCGAAGCAGCGTCGACACATCCGTATGCCTCCATCCTCACTCGATCAGCCTCGGACCGCTCGGTGGAGAGAGCTGGGGTTTTGTGGTGCATGAGGTGATCCGGCAACCAGGGCCGAAGGGGCCGCGCAACCGCCCCGTCCGGGGCGTTTGTGCGGCATGCTGCGCGGGTCGATGCTTGAGGTAGAGCGTGTGCCAGCCGACCGGGGCTCGCGAGAACGGACGTGAGATGAAGACACCATCGAACGGGCCCGGGGCTGGTGGCGCGGGTGATCCGCTGGGGCTCACCCGGCCCGTCACCGTCATACTGGATCACAGTGGAGTGGTGATCGGCTGGAGTCCGGAGGCGGATCGGCTGCTCGGCTACCGGGCGCATGAGATCCTCGGTCGTCCGGTCGACTCCGTGTCGGCGCGGGCCCCCGCCGAGGAGGGCGGCGCATGGCCCAGCCCTGAGTGCACCTCCCACCGTGTCCGCGAAATGACGTTGCGCCACCGCTCCGGTCGTCTCGTGCGGGTGGCCGGCGAGTGCCGCAGCCTTCCCGACACGGCCGTCGGCCCCGCCACTGTGCTGCTGCTCACGGATGCCGGCCGCTTCGCGGAGTGGCGGCTGCAGCAGGCGATGCTGCACGGAGTGGCAACGCAGTCTCCGGTCGGCCTGACGATCTACGGCACCGATCTGCGGGTGGCGTGGGCGAACCACGCGGCGCGGCTGGAACTGCCCGGGCCCTTCTCGCAGTACCTGGGGCGCAGCGAGGACGAGCTGTACCCGGGAAGCCAGGTGCTCTCCGCGCAGTATCCGTCCTCGGTCACACAGGTCATGCGCAGGGTGCTCGACACGGGGCAGAGCGTCGTGGGTCTGCACTACCGGGGCTGTCCCCCGGCGGATCCCGGCCGTGAACACGTCTGGTCGCTCTCCTACTACCGGTTGCAGGACGAGGAGGGACGGCCGCTGGGGGTCTGCGAGGAGTCCGTGGACGTCACCGACCTCCACCGGGCCCAGCGGCGGCTGATCCTGCTGAACGAGGCCAGTGCCGTGATCGGCAGCACGCTCGACCTGGAACGGACCGTGCAGCAACTGGCCGAGGTCCTGGTGCCACGGGTCGCCGACTTCACCGCCGTGGACCTGATCGACGCGGTGCTGGCCGGCAGGGAACCCTGCTCCGGGGGTGCCGGCAGGCCCGGCGGGCTGCGCCGGGTCGCCCACCGCTCCGTCCGGGAGGATCTGCCCGAGGCGGTCGTCGTACCGGGACACGAGGTGGACTACCCCGAAGGCTCACCGCAGTGGCAGTGCCTGTCGACCGGGGCGCCGGTCCTGAACGCCGTCCTCGACCCCGCCAGCCCCTGGCTGCTCGACGACCCTGCCCGCAGTGCGCGCATGCACAAGCTGAACATCCATTCCCACATGGTGGTTCCGCTCCGGGCCCGAGGAATCATCATGGGCGTGGCCACGCTCATGCGCTGGCGCGATCCGCTCGCCTTCGCCGCCGAGGACCTGCTGCTGGTGGAGGAGCTGGCCGGACGTGCCGCCGTCTGTATCGACAACGCGCGCCGCTTCCACCGCGAGCGCAGGTCCGCACTCACCCTGCAGCGGAGCCTGCTGCCTCGCGCACTGCCCGCTCACGCGGCAGTGGAAGCCGCCTACCGGTACCTGCCCGCGGACACCGAGGCCGGCGTCGGCGGCGACTGGTTCGACGTGCTGCCCCTCGCCTGTGGCCGCGTGGGACTCGTCGTCGGCGACGTCGTCGGCCACGGCATCCGCGCCGCGGCCACGATGGGGCGCCTGCGTACCGCGGTGCACACCCTGGCCGATCTCGATCCGGCGCCGGAGGAACTGCTCTCCCACCTCGACGACCTGGTCGGTCGCCTGGCCGAGGAGGCGGAGGCAGCGCATCCGTCGGGAGCCGAGGGCGTGGTCGGCGCCGCCTGCTTGTACGGTGTCTACGACCCTGTCACCCGCCGCGCCACCTTCGCCCGCGCAGGCCAGCCGCCGCCGGCGCTCGCCCACCTGAGGCAGCCGGTGGAGTTCCTCGGCATACCGGCCGGACCGCCCCTGGGCACGGGCTGGCTGCCGTTCGAGTCGGCTGAGGTGGACATCCCGCCGGGCTCCGTTCTGGCCCTCTACACCGACGGCCTGCTGACGGCCTCCGACGGTGACACGGACACCGGGCTCGAACGGCTCAGCTTCGCCCTCGCTCACCCCGACCGTCCCCTGGAGGACATCTGCGGCACCGTGGAGCGCGTCCTGCTGCCCGACCGCCCCCGTGACGACGTCGCCTTCCTCGTCGCCCGGCCACGGCCGCTGCCTCCCGAGAACGTCGCCATGTGGGACCTGGCCTTCCAGCCGGCGTCCGCGCCAAGAGCCCGCACGCTGACCAGGGAGCGCCTTGCCCAGTGGCGGCTGGACGACCTGTCCTTCCCGGCGGAACTGATCGTCAGCGAACTGGTCACCAATGCCATCCGGCACGCCTGCGGCCCCGTCGAACTCCACCTCATCCGGACCGAGAACCGACTCGCCTGCGCGGTGTCCGACCACAGCAGCACCTCCCCGCACCTGCGCCGGGCCAAGGCCGGTGAGGAAGGAGGTCGCGGCCTGTTCCTGGTGGCCCAGTTCGCCCTGCGCTGGGGAACCCGCTACACCCAGGACGGCAAGATCATCTGGGCGGAGCTGCCCCTCCCGTACCCGTGAGCAGCGAGGCCCGGTCCGCGGCGGCGGGCACGCTGCGCCACGACCGGGTGCGGGGCACGTCAGGGAGCGGCATGCGTCAGGGGGGCCGCCGCGCAGGCTTCCGCTCAGCGGGGCAAGCCTGCGCGCGCGGTGAACACACACATGACCTGACGGACCTGTCGCGTCACGAGGCGGTGCGGTGGCGAAGGGCGTCCAGGGCCCGGTCGACAGGGCCGAGGATCGGCGCGGCCAGCTTGTTCGCGGCCTCGTTGTTGACCCACCGGTGCGGCCGGGTCGGGGCGTACGCCTGGGTCAGCTTCACCTCGGCGCCCAGCATGCGCAGCCGAGACAGGCTGACGGCCTTGCGCAGCGCCTGGAACTCCTCGCGCTCCTCACGCGCGGCGTGCCGGGTGACCGCGCGCCTGACCTCGTTCAGGCGCCGCAGGTATCCGGTCCCGTGGGGTCCTGTGCGCCAGAGCGCGACCAGCAGTTCCTTGGCCTGCTTCTCCTCGGCGCGGCGGCGGGCCGCCAGCTCACGGCCGTGGTCCAGCGCGCGGCGCGCGACGGGATGCACGTGCGCCTCCTCGGCGGCCTCGTGGACGGCGAGCAGGCGCATCAGCCGGTCGAAGTTCCGGCGGCGCCACGGGCCGGGAAGGGCGGCCCGGAGGAAGCCCAGCTTGATCTGCCGGTGCTGGCGGGTGAGCACGTCCACGACGTTCTCGCCGCCTACGGCTGCCAGCGCCCGCCCGGACCAGGCGGAAACGGCCGGTGCGGCCTTGGCCGTCGCCTTTCCCGCGAGCAGCGGCGCGGTCGCCGCCTTCTGCGCGGCCTGCTTCGTCAAGGTGCCCATGTCGGTTCCTCCTCACTGCTGTCTCAGCGGTCCTGGGTACCCCCGCCTGCCACACCCACGCGCGGGGCGCCTGCGGTACGGCAACCGGCGGTGAGCGCGACACCCGGCCGGCTGAGCCTGGTCCTGGTACCGGTCCGTCGAAGCGGGCTTCTCGTCCGCGCCGGGGGAAGAAAAGGAAACCCCGGGCGCGCTCGGCGCGCAGTCGACGCGCAGGGCAGTGCCCGGGACGTACTCGGCGAGGGCGGATCTCGCCGGCAGCACCTGGGCCGCCCGGCGCAGGTCCGCGACCACACTGAGCCGGGACTGGGTCCACCACCGGTCCTCCAGCTCCCACAAGCCCGCGTCGGGCCGCGCCCAGTTGCGCTCCACCGCGTCCACCGTGACCGTCATGGCCCGCTCGGCCTCCCGGGTGAGACGGTCGTGGTGGGCCGCGGCGGCGAACAGCTGCAGCGCCTCCCCGAACGGACCCGCAGGGCGTCGGCGTACGGTGGCGCGGTGCCCGGCTGTCCCTGTTCCGTGCCGCCGGGCCAGGGCCCGCTCCACCGGCGTGGGTCCGCTCCCGTGACAGCCGGTCCGCCCGGCCCGGGGGCGACCGGATACAGTGCGCTGGAGGGAGCCCGGTCAGGGAGGGGAAGCGTGACCGACACCAGCGAAACCCGGCCCGCCGAGAGTGAGGCGCGAGCGACTCGGCCCAGCCTGCTGTACCGCCTGATGCGCTACATCCCGTTGATCGCCCCCGTCCTGCTGTGGGCCGTGCCCTGCTGGGTGCTCCTGTACACGGGCCAGCACTGGCCGCTGCCCGTCACTCTGGCCGGCACCGCCCTGTGCGCCCTCGGCCTCGTCGGGATGCCGCTCGCGATGGTGCGCGGGCACGGCCGGCGTCAGCAGGACCGGGCGGCGATCGTCGGTGACACCCTGCTGGGCACCAGCTGGGTCCTGTTCACCTGGTCCGTTCTGCTCGGCGTCCTCCTGCGGCTCGCCCTGACCCTGGCCGGCGCCGGCGAGAGCCAGGACCGCGCCCGTGTCGTCACGTGGGCCGTCCTCGCCGTGACCGCCGTACTGCTCGTCTGGGGGTACGCCGAGGCCCGCCGCGTACCGCGCGTGCGCCGACTCGACGTGCGACTCCCCCGACTGGGTGCCGGGCTGGACGGCCTGCGCGTCGTCCTCGTCACCGACACCCACTACGGCCCCCTCGACCGCGCCCGCTGGTCGGCGCGGGTGTGCGAGACGGTGAACTCCCTGGAGGCCGACCTGGTCTGCCACACCGGTGACATCGCGGACGGCACGGCCGAACGCCGCCGCGCCCAGGCCACCCCGCTCGGCACCGTGCGCGCCACCCACGCCCGGGTCTACGTCACCGGCAACCACGAGTACTACAGCGAGGCCCAGGGCTGGGTCGACCTGATGGACGAGCTGGGCTGGGAGCCGCTGCGCAACCGCCACCTGCTGCTGGAGCGCGGCGGTGACACTCTCGTGGTCGCCGGCGTGGACGACGTCACCGCCGAGTCCTCCGGCCTGGCGGGCCACCGCGCCCATCTCGCCGGAGCCCTGGACGGCGCCGACCCCGGCCTGCCCGTCCTGCTCCTGGCACACCAGCCCAAGTTCGTCGACCGGGCGGCAGCCGCCGGCATCGACCTCCAGCTCTCCGGCCACACCCACGGCGGCCAGATCTGGCCCTTCCACCACCTGGTCCGCCTCGACCAGCCCGCCCTCGCCGGCCTCAGCCACCACGGCACCCGCACCCTGCTCTACACCAGCCGGGGCACCGGCTTCTGGGGGCCGCCGTTCCGCGTCTTCGCCCCGAGCGAGATCACCCTGCTGGTGCTCCGCGGCCCGCACGCGCCCACCTCGCCGTAGCATGGGGCCGGCCGACACCCCCTGGGCGAGGGACGGCCGCCGTCACAGCCATGTCCCGTCGCGCATGCCGACTCTCCCGCGCAGTTCCGGCTCGCCGCGCCAGGCACGCACAGTCCTCGGGACCACGCGTACGTACACGAAGGAACCCTCTTCCCGGCGTGGGTCCCACCCGAACTTGCCCGCGAACGCCTCCGCCGTGTCCCCGGCCACCTCCCGGTCCGGGAAGCACTCCGCTTCACCCTGGAGGAGCACCACGTCGAAGGTGTCCGGCAGCGCCAGGCGCACGCGCGGCTCTTCGCGGACGTTCCGCGCGGTCACGGACGTCGCGCCGGTGCACATCCACACCGCGCGCCCGTCCCACAGGAACCACAGCGGCACCTGGTGCGGCCCGTGATCAGGGTGGGCCGTCGACACCCATACGTCCCGCTCGGCGTCGAGCCGCCGCAGAACGTCGCGTCTGCGCTCGGCCGTTCCGCGACGGACGAGTCCCGTGGTCTCCATGACGACCGACCCTAGCCGGACGGGCGCGCAGCGCGCCTGGGGCGCGGGACCTACTCCCGGCGACCGATGGGCGGCGGGAAGGACCGGTGGGCTTCCGCCTCTCCCCCGGTCACCGGCCGGGCTCCGCCGGTCACTCGCCGAAGGTCGTGGGCGCGGCGCGGGCGACGTCCGCAGGAGCGACGGGCTGGACGAGGAGCGGGGGACGCGCCGGCGATCGTCGGCAGCACGGGGTGCCGGACCCCGGCGCCGGCGATGCGCACGACGGGTTGTGCTCTGTCACCCGGCGCTCACTCGGCCCAGGGCTGGAACCCGGTGTCCAGGACGCCTCCGAGCGCGGCGCGGAGCCGGGCGGCCTCGCCCTGCCCGTAGCTCTCCTCGAACCGGGACTGCACGGTTCGCCAGTACGGGAGGGCGGCTTTCATCCGGGCGAGGCCGTCCTCGGTGAGGGTGACGACGCGCGCCCTGCGGTCCGTCGGCGAGGGTTCGACCGTGACGAGGCCCTCGCGGGCGAGTGGCTTGAGATTGGTGGCCAGGGTGGTGCGGTCCATGGCGATCATCTCGGCCAGGCTCGTTATGGTGACCTTCTCCTGGGTGCTCAGCTTCTGCAGGATGCTGAACTGCGTCGCCCGCAGACCCGTCGGTGCGAGCGCCTTGTCATAGGTGGCACCGAGGTACCGGGCCGCCTTGCGCAGGGCGAGGTTGTTGCACAGTTCGACGGTGTCTGTCTCGGGGCGGGTCATGATCTCCTCCGGATACCGGGATCCGCCTACGAGTATATGCGCCTAACATCCCTTTCACCAGACAGGAGGTGTCCGGCCGGTGGTGGCCCCACGCGCTCGCAGACCGTCGCTGCTTCCGCCCCGGCTGAGAGACGCCGCGCGGCGCACCCTCGGCGGGAGCACGGCCAGGGCCGGGCGCGCGCCGGCAATGGTCCGGGAAGGGTGGTTCCGCGACGGGTTCAGGCGGGCGGTTCCGTGCCGGCCTGCCGGCTGACCATGTACCGCGCGTACCAGTCGGGCCAGTCGGAGTCCTTCGTGCCGGTACGGGACTCGTGCTCCTCGTGTGCCGCCGCGGCCCGCCGCAGGGCACTCGCCAGGTCGTCGGCCGAGGAGAACGAGGTGACCGCGGGATCCAGCCGCCCCGGGAGCCGGGTGGTGACCTCCTGGAGGAACCAGCCGTTGCCGTCCGGGTCGCTGAAGGTCAGGTAGGAGCCGTAACTGCCGCGTTTCGGGTCGGGGCCGGGCACCCGGGCCTCGGTGCCCGCGTGGTGGAAGACCCCGCCGGCGTCGTGGAACACCTCGCCCGGGTCGGCCCCGCGCCGCGTCAGCTCCTCATGGGCGGCCTCGATGTCGTCGACGACCAGGTACAGGCCCTGGGCCGAGCCCGGGGGCCGGTCGGTGACCGCTGAACCGAAGATGACCGACGCCGGGGAACCGGGAGGCGTCACCTGCACCACCCGGAAGTTCTCTTCGGGGGCGAAGTCCGCGTCGAGCCGCCAGCCGAGTCCGGTGTAGAAGTCCTTGGCGCGGTCGACGTCGGCCACCGGCACCACCACGAGCTCCAGTTTCATGTCCATGACTTGTGCTTCCCTCTCGGTGTCTCAGTGGGTCACGAGTTGCTGGCCGCCGTCGATGTCGTACGTCGCGCCGGTCACGGCGCCGTTGGTCATGAGGTGCAGTGCGAGGGCGGCGACGTCCGCCGGCCCGACCACCCGGCCGATGGGCAGCGTCCTCCTCAGCTCCTCGCGGCGCGCCTCCAGCCGGTCACCGAGGAGGGACGCCGACAGGGGGGTGTCCACGAACCCGGCCGCGATCAGGTTGACCCGGACGGGGGCGACCTCCAGTGCCAGGTTGGCGGTCAGCGCGGGCAGCGCGGCGGTGAGGGCACCCGTCACGGCCATCCCGGCGGCGGGCCGGCGGCCACCGGTGCCGCCGACGAACAACAGCGTCCCCCCGGCCCTGACCTTCTCCCGGCTCGCCCGTGCCACCGCGAGCAGCATCGCGACGCGCCCGCCGAAGTCCCGCCCAGCGTCGGTCAGGTCGAGTTCGGCGAGGGGGGTGTACGACGGGCTGCCCGCCGTGACCATCACGTGGTCGACCTGCCCGGGCAGCTCACCGAGGAACCGCTCCAGACGGTCGGTGTCCCGGGCGTCGAACGCGGCGGTGCTCCGCGGGCCCAGTTCGTCCGCCGCCCGTCGCAGACGTTCGGCGTCACGCGCCACGAGCACCAGTTCGCCGCCGGCCGCACGCGCCTGGCGCGCGGTCTCCAGGCCGATGCCGGCGCTGCCCCCCACCACCACGACCGTCTGCCCGGCCAGCCTTCCAGGCGTCCCGACCGCTCCTTCCCCGGCCACGCTCACCGCGCATCACCACCGTTTCCGCCCGGTTCCCGTACGCCCTCGCGCCCGGCGCCCTCGCCGCTCCCGCCGTCCACGATGGCGACGAACTCGTCCGTGGTGAGGACGGCGTGGGCGTACAGCGGGGCGTTGATGTCGAACGTCGCTGTCATCTCCTGCCAGCTGAAGGCGGCGATGGCGTCACGGACGAGGGTCACGTGGTACCCCAGCTCCTGGCCGAAGCGTGCGGTGGTGTCCACGCAGGTGTTGGCCCGCATGCCGATGAACAGCAGGTTGCGGATGTCGTGCTGCTTGAGCAGGAGGTCCAGGTCCGTGTTCGCGAAACCGCTCGAAGCCCAGTGCCGCAGCGTGACGAACTCACCCTCGCGGGGCCGGAAGTGGGGGTGCCACTCGGCTCCCCAGCTGCCCGCGGCGAAGATCTGGTGCTCGACGATGCGCTGCTGGGCCGGGGACAGGTGGTCCCACGTGACGTAGTCCTCCGGCGTCGTCTGGTGATGGGGCACGATGAAGACGCGGAAGCCCCGGCCGCGGGCCGTGGCGAGCATGGTGCGCATGTGGCCGAGCAGGCCGACGCCTTCCACCACTTCCCTCCCCCGCGGCCACAGCTTGCCGCCCTCGGACAGGAAGTCGTTGTACGGGTCGATGATCAGGAGGGCGGTTCGGTCCGGGGGGTATTGCGCTGCAGAGGTCTCAGGAGTCATGGACGGTTCCCATCCGGCCGCGCACAGGCAGATGCCGAGCCGGCTGCCGCGGGCCACGGCTCGGAATCCCCAGTCTGTCACTCGTCCCGCCGGACGGCATCCGCGCCGACGGGCGGGTGGGCCGGACCGGGGAGGCGTCGGCCGCGGAAAGCGGCGGGCCGCGGGGGCGGCCGCCCGGGGACCGTCCGTCACCGTGAGCGGGCTCCCCCGGCGAAGCCCCCGTGCCCTAGTTTGGCGCGGGAAGCGTCACCCGAGCCGGAGGAGCGACATGACCGACGTTCTGAGCCGACGGGCACTGAACCGGGCCGTCCTGGCCCGGCAGTTGCTCCTGGAGCGGGCGCGCATGTCCGTGGCCGGGGCCGTGGAACACCTGCTCGCCCTCCAGGCGCAGCAGCCGGGTTCGCCGTTCCTCGCCCTGTGGAACCGGCTGGCCGGATTCGGCGCTGACGACCTGCGCACGGCCCTGGAGAAGCGGGAGGTGGTCCGGGCCACCTATGTCCGGGCCACCTTGCACCTGCTCACCGCCCGCGACTACCTGGCCTTCCGCGCCCTGGTGGAGCCCTCCCTGGCAGCCGCGGCGGCCGGCGTCACCAAGCGGATCGCCGGCCCGGAGATCGACCAGGAGCGCCTGGTGGCCGTCGCCCGTGGCGTCCTCGGCGCCGGGCCGCTGGACTTCGCGGCGATCCGGGAGCGGATGCGGCGGGAGTTCCCCGGCGCCGATGAGCGGGCGCTCGGGTACCACGTGCGCATGCGCCTGCCGCTGGTCATGGTGCCGACGGCGGACCGGTGGGCGTTCCCCGCCTCAAGCGAGGTGACCACGGCCGGATCCTGGCTCGGCGCGGAGCCGGCCGAAGAGAGCTCGGCGGAGGACTTCGTCCGCCGCTACCTGGCCGCCTACGGCCCGGCCGGCCCCGCCGACCTGCGCGAGTTCGCCTGGCTGAGGGCGGCGGACGTGTTCGAGCGGCTCGGCCCGGAGCTGCGCACGTTCACCACCGAGGACGGCCAGGTGGTCCACGACCTCCCCGACGCGCCGCGCCCCGGTCCGGACACGCCGGCGCCGGTCCGCCTGCTGCCGGAGTTCGACAGTCTGGTCCTCGCCCACAAGGACCGCAGCCGGATCGTCCCCGCCGAGCACCGGCCCCGGCTCATCACCAGGAACCTGCGGGTGCCGGCGTCCTTCCTGTGGGACGGGTTCGTCGCCGGGACCTGGGCGACGACCCGGCGCAGGACGGCGGTGACCCTGACCCTCACCCCGTTCGGGCGGCTGCCCGCGAAGGCCGTGCGGGAGCTGCGTGCCGAGGCCGAGCGGGTCCTTGAGTTCACCGACCCCGGCGTCGCCAGGCGGGACGTGGTCGTGGCGCCGGCCGGATGAGCCCGGCGGGCGGTTCTCAGGACCGGACGCGCAGGCCGTGGTGGCGGTCGGGGTTGACGACCGTGGACAGGCCGTTGAGCAGCAGGCGCGTGCCGCCGCGGAGGTGGGCGGCGTCCTGGGTGCCGTCGCCGGTCGGCACGAGCCAGGTGTACTGCTCGGTCCAGGTCAGGCGGGAGCCGGCGGGTTCGTCGGCGAGTTCGACGGTGACCAGGGAGATCCAGCGGCGGCTGCCGTCGACCTCGGCCTCGTAGACGTAGACGATCCGGGTGTCCGGCACGATGTCCAGGAACCGGGAGCGGTAGGCGAGGTGTTCCTCGGTGTCTCCGGAGACGAAGACGTTGCGGGCGGTCTCGCCGGCGCCGACCCGGAAGTCCAGTTCGTGCCGGGCCGTGGCGGAGCCGCCGGGGAGGCGGAACCAGCGGCGCCGCAGGGACGCGTCGGCGAAGCCGCGGAAGACCTCGGACCGGGGCACCGTGAAGTCCAAGTCCAGGGAGAACGAGCCGTGTTGGGCACTCATCCGGCGAACCTAACACGCGCGGCGGCCGGGACGGGCGACGGCACCGCCGTGCGGTCTTCAGCGCATCCGGCCCGTCGCGCGGCCCGCCAGCAGGTCGCGGAGTTCGCGGGCGTTGCGGCGGCTGACGGCGAGCACCCGGTCGCCGATCCGGACGCTCACGTTGCCCCCGTCCAGGCGGAGTTCCTCGATCCGGCCGAGGGCGACGAGCCGGCTGCGGTGGATGCGGACGAAGCCGCGCGAGCGCCACTGCTCCTCCAGAGTGGACAGCGGTATCCGCACCAGGTGGCTGCCCCGGCCGGTGTGCAGCCGCGCGTAGTCGCCCTGCGCCTCGACGTGGGTGATGTCGGCGAGGGGCACGAACCGGGTCACCCCGCCCAGTTCCACGGGCACCTGGTCGCCGGCGGCGGGTGCCGCGGGCGCGGGCGGCGCCGGGGCGGCCGGGCGGGGACCCTGTCCCGCCCGGACCAGCTCGGCGACCCGTCGTACCGCCTCGGCGAACCGCTCCTCGCGCAGCGGCTTGAGCAGGTAGTCCACCGCCTTCAGGTCGAAGGCGCGCACGGCGAAGTCCTCGTGGGCGGTGACGAAGACGACGAGCGGCGGAGCGGCGAACCCGGCCAGCAGCCGGGCGAGTTCGAGGCCGCTGAGGCCGGGCATGTCGATGTCGAGGAAGACGACGTCGAAGCCCTCCGTGCCGTCCGGGCCCTCCGCCATGGTCCGGCTCAGCCGGCGCAGCGCCTCGGTGGCCTCCAGGGCGGGCACGGCGGTGCCGACCCGCGGGTCCTTGCCCAGCAGGTAGAGCAGTTCTTCGAGCGCGGGTTCCTCGTCGTCCACGGCCAGGACGCGCAAGGGCGCGTCGGTCACCCTCATGTGCGGCGGCTCCTCTCGTCCTCGACCGCCCTCCCATGGTGGTCCCGCCGAGGGGCGCCGTCGAGATCGCGGACGGTGGTGTGTCCCGGCCGTGACCAGGCCATGATCCCCTTGTCCGCGTATCGACCGTCATGAGGAGGCCCGGTGGCACAGCGGCGAGCCGAGGAGCGGGACGCGCACCACGCGCGCGGGGGCCGGTTCCGGCCGCCGGGCCCCGCCGGGCGTCGGCTGCTCGCCGAGCACGTACCGGCGCCGGCGGGCGGGCGCTGCCTGGACGTCGGCTGCGGGCTCGGTGAACTCGCCCGGCACCGAGGGCCTGTCGTTCGGATCATGCCGGGCTCGCGGGCCCTGGCACCGCTCCCCGATCCGGCCTGATCCAAACGAAAGACCCTGGCCGCGTCCGGGTACCGGGTGGACGCCGTGGACCTGTCCGCCGTCGCGCTCGCCAAGCCCCGGGAGGCCGGCGGGACCGGGGTGACCTACCGGCAACTGGACGTCGAACGGGACGGTCTGGACGACCTCCCGCACGACGCGTACGACTTGATCACCGTCCGGCTCGGCTGGGCGTTCGTCCGCGACCGCACCCGGGTGCTCGGCCGGCTGCGGGAGCGGCTGCGTCCCGGCGGCGCGCTCTGCGTGATCACCCCGGTGGCGGGCGCCGTACCGGAGCGCGAGCGGGGCGTGGCGCTGGACGAGGAGGAGATCGGGCTGCTGTGCGCGGGGCCGGGAGTCCGCCGGGCGGTACGACGCCGACGGCCTGGCCCTGCTCGCCCTGCGCGGCCCCGCCCCCGCCGCTCCGGTCCGCGCCGGCAAGGGCCGGCCGGCCGCGCACGCGCTGACCGGTGCCGGTGTCGTCGTCACGGACGCGGCGGGACGGGTGCTGCCGGGCTGGCCGGTGCGGGGCAGGTGGGAGCTGCCCGGCGGCAAGAACGAGCCCGGCGAGGACTTCGCCGCGGCGGCCGTGCGGGAGCTGGAGGAGGAGACGTCCCTGAAGGCCGGCCCCGCCGGCGCGCGGGTGCGGGCGGTCCTGATGGACTCGGTGGACGGCATGCCCCGGGTGACGGCCGCCGTCCAGGTCACGGCGTTCACCGGCGAGCCGGTCGTCACCGAGCCGCGGCTGATCCGCCGCTGGGAGTGGCACGAGCCGGCCGACCTCCCCTGCCTCACCCGTCCGCTGTTCACACCGAGCGCGCACGTCCTGGACACGGTGTGGCCGGGACTGCTGCCCGGCCTGCCGCCGGTGCACCGCTATCCGGTCACGCGGTACTGACGCCACGGCGGCACCGACGCGGGACCGCGGCAGGGCCCGGGTACGGGGGCGCCGGCCGGCGGGGTCAGTCCGGTAGCACCAGGCGGGCCGTTTCGCCCGGTCCCACCGGTACCACGCGGTCGTGCAGGCGGAGGTCGATGGGCGAGCGGCCGGAGTCCGGTACGGCGATCTCCAGCAGGCCGCTGCGCAGGCGCAGGCGGACGCCCCAGTGGCCGCGGTAGCGGATGCCGAAGCCGTAGGAGGACAGCTCGGGCAGGGGCACCGGGTCGAGGCCCAGGCCGCCGGAGCGGGTCTCCAGGCCGGTCAGTCCGCGCTGGACGAGGTCGAGCGTGCCGGCCATCGCCCCGAGGTGGATGCCCTCGCCGGTGGTGCCGCCCTGGAGGTCGGCGATGTCGCCGCGCAGCGCCTCCTGGACGAAGCTCCAGGCGTCGGAGCGGCGGGCGCGGGCCAGTATCCAGCCGTGCACCAGGCCGCTGAGGGTGGAGCCGTGACTGGTGCGGTGCAGGTAGTGGTCCACGGTCGCGAGCCAGACGTGCTCGTCCAGGTGGTACCCCAACTGAGCGAACAGGCGGCGCAGTTCGAGCGGGGAGAACAGGTAGCCCAGCATCAGCACGTCGGCCTGCTTGGACGCCTTGTAGCGGTTGACGGTGTCGCCCTCCGCCTCCAGGATGCGGTCCAGGCGCCGGATGTCGTCGTACCGCCTGCGGTAGCCGGGCCAGTCCAGTTCGGCGAGGTCGCCGTAGCCGTCGAACTGGCTGATCACCCCGTCGTGGAAGGGGACGTGCAGGCGGCGCGAGACCTCCGTCCAGCGGCCGGGTTCGTCCTCGCCGAGGCCGGTCAGCTCGGTGAGTTCCCGGCGGCGCGGCTCGGGCAGGCCGTGCAGCAGTTCCAGGGCGCGGGTGAGCACCCAGGCGGCGGTGACGTTGGTGTACGCGTTGTCGTCCAGGCCGGGACGGGCCGCGCCGGGGTAGGCGTCGTGGTACTCGTCGGGGCCGACCACGCCCCGGATGCGGTAGCGGCCGAGGTGGTCGTCCCAGGTCGCCGACTGCCCCCAGAAGCGGGCGATCTGGAGGAGCACCTCGGCGCCCTCGCCGTGCAGGAACTCGATGTCGCCGGTCGCCTCGCAGTACTGCCAGACGTTGTAGGCCACGGCCGAGCCGACGTGGTGCTGGAGCCGGGAGTGATCCGGCAGCCAGTGGCCGGACCGCGGGTTGAGGTGCAGCTGCTGGGTCTCCTCGCGGCCGTCGCTGCCGCTCTGCCAGGGGTAGAGCGCGCCGCCCCGGCCGAGGTCCCGGGCCGCGTGGCAGGCGGCGTCCAGGCGGCGGTGGCGGTAGCGGAGCAGGGCGCGGGAGACCTCGGGGAGGTGGAGGTTCAGGTAGGGCAGGACGAAGAGTTCGTCCCAGAAGACGTGCCCGCGGTAGGCCTCGCCGTGCAGGCCGCGGGCGGGGACGCCGACGTCCAGGTCGGCGGTGTGCGGGGAGAGGGTCTGCAGGACGTGGAACAGGTGCAGGCGCAGGATGCTGCCCGCCTCGCCGGGCACGTCGAGCGCGGTGCGTCGCCACAGCTGCTCCCAGGTGGCGTGGTGGGTCTCGCGCAGTTCGTCGAAGCCGGGGGCGGCGTCGGCCCGGTCCACGGCCGCGCGCAGCGGGTCGCCGATGGCCGGGTCGCGGGAGGTGTGCAGGGCGACGGTCTTGTCGACGGTGGCGGTCCGGCCGGGCGGCAGGGACAACCGGAGCCGCTGGACGGCGCGGTGGGCCTCGTTGGCGTGGGTGACCGGCACCCCGGCGGTCAGCCGGGCGGCCAGTCCGACGCTGATGTCGGAGGTCCGGGTGCGGCAGCGCAGCCAGACGGTGCCGGGTGCGCCGGTGCCGGCCTCGATGCGGCTGAGGTGCCGGCCGTCCAGGTCCCGGTAGCGGGCTACGCCGGAGTTGGTGACGCGTCCGTCGAGCGCGGCCTCGACGTCCAGCTCGACGGTGTGGCCCTCGGCGGTGAACTCGGTCCGCAGGGCCGCGAGATGAGGGTCGGCCAGATGGACCAGGCGTACCTGGCGCACGAGGAGCGTGGCGTCGGGGCCGACCGGGTAGCGGGTACGGCGTTCCAGCAGACCGGGGTCGAGGTGGAGCACCTGGTGGTGCTCGGTGACGGGCACGGTGTCCGGGGTGAACCAGTCGCCGCCCGCGGGCCGGAAGCGCAACGGCAGCCAGTTGGGCAGGTTGACCATGTCCTCGTTCTCGACGCGGCGCCCGGCGACCTCGGAGGTAAGCCGGTTGTAGCAGCCGGCCGCGTAGGTGCCCGGGTAGTGCACGTCGTCCGCGACGCACTCGGGCAGCGCCCCGCGGGTGGCGAAGTAGCCGTTGCCGAGGGTGCACAGCGACTCCCGCAGGCGCTCCTCCGCCGGCCGGTAGCCGTCGTACTCCCAGACGTACTCCCAGGGGTACTCCCAGGGGTGCTCCCACGCGGGTCCCGTCACCGTCACCCCTCGGACAGCAGGCCGGCGAGGATCCGGTCGGGGGTGAGGGGGAGGGTGCGGAAGCGGATGCCGGTGGCGTGGTGGACGGCGTTGCCGAGGGCGGCGGCGGTGCCGACGATGCCGATCTCGCCGATGCCCTTGCTGCCCATGGGGTTGAGGTGGGTGTCGTGTTCGTCGATCCAGTCGGCCTCGATGGCGGGGACGTCGGCGTGGACGGGCACGTGGTAGGAGGCGAGGTCGGACTCGGGGAAGTCGCCGAAGGCCGCGTCCAGGGTGCTGTGCTCGGTGAGGGCCATGCCGAGGCCCATGACCATGGCGCCGGTGAACTGGGAGCGTGCGGTGCGGGCGTTGAGGATCCGCCCGGCGGCGAAGACGCCGAGCAGCCGGCGCACCCGGATCTCGCCGGTGACGGTGTCGACGGCGACCTCGGCGAAGTGCGCGCCGAACGCGTGCCGCGCGTAGGGGCTCTCGGCGTCGGCCGTCCCGGTGGTGTCGGCGCGGACGACGTGGCGCTCGCCGGACGGCGGGGCGGGCTCCGCGGCGAGCCGGGTGCACGCCTCGTGCACGGCCCAGCCCCAGGAGGCGGTGCCCATGGAGCCCCCGGCCAGCGGGGCCGGCGGCAGATCGCTGTGGCCGATCTCGGTGCGCACCCGCTCCAGGGGGACGCCGAGGGCGTCGGCGGCGATCTGGGCGAGGACGGTACGGGCTCCGGTGCCGATGTCGGCGGCGTTGACCCGGATGACGAAGGTGCCGTCGGGCCGGGCCTCGGCGGTGGCGGTGGACGGGGCGGTCTGCACGGGGTAGGTGGCGGCGGCCACGCCGGTGCCGATCAGCAGCGGGCCCTCGCGGCGGATGCCGGGGCGCGGGTCCCGGCCGGCCCAGCCGAAGCGGCGGGCGCCCTCGCGCAGGCACTCCACGACGTGCCGGCTGCTGAACGGCTTGCCGCTGCCCGGTTCCCGGTCCGGTTCGTTGCGCACGCGCAGCTCCACCGGGTCCATGCCGAGCACGTCGGCCAGTTCGTCCATGGCGGACTCCAGGGCGTACATGCCGGGTGACTCGCCGGGGGCCCGCATCCAGGACGGGCTGGGCACGTCCAGCGGCGCCACGTGGTGGGCGCTGCGCAGGTTCGGGGTGGCGTACATGACGCGGGAGACCACCCCGGCGTACTCCACGAACTCCTTCACGCGCGAGGTGTGGGTGGTCACGTCGTGCAGCAGGGCGGTGAGCCGGCCGTCCGGGTGCGCGCCGAGCCGCAGCCGCTGCACGGTCGGGGCGCGGTGGCCGACAGTGGTGGGCAGGTAGCGGCGGGGGTAGGCCACGGTGACGGGCCGGCCGGTGTGGCGGGCGGCGAGCGCGGCGAGGACGACGTCCGGGCGCGGGGTGCCCTTGGAGCCGAAGCCGCCGCCGACGTGCTCAGCGACGACGGTGATCCGCTCCTCGGGCAGCCGGAACAGCCGGGCGAGGACGGACCGCACGGTCGTACCGCCCTGGCTGGAGGTGTACGCGGTGAGCCGGTCGCCGTCCCAGTGGGCGGTGCTGGCGTGCGGCTCCATCGGGTGGTTGTGCAGCGGCGGCACCCGGTAGGTGACGTCGACGCGCACCTCGGCAGCGGCGTAGGCGGCCTCGGGGTCGCCGTGTTCGAGCCGTCCGGGCTGGCCCCCCGCCTCCTCTGGTTCGTAGGCGTCCGGGTGGCCCTCGGCGGGGCCGGTGTCGTGGGGCGCGGTGGCGTAGGTGACGCGGACGGCGCGGGCGGCGGCGCGGGCGGTCTCCAGGGTCTCGGCGACGGCCAGGGCCACGCACCAGCCCCGGTGCGGCACGTCGGGGTTCTGCAGCACGGCGAGCGTGCCGTCCTCGGGCTCGGCGAGCCGGGGCGCGTCGAAGGGGGTGAGGACGGCGAGGACGCCGGGCAGGGCGAGGGCGGCCGAGGTGTCGACGGCGGTGACCCGGCCGCGGGTGACCGCTGCGGGCACGGGCCAGGCGTGGGCGCGGCCCGGCAGGGTGTACTCGGCGGCGTAGCGGGCGGCGCCGGTGACCTTCTGGCGCCCTTCCCTGCGCTCGGCGGGGGCGCCCAGGGCGGTGCCGGTCGTGCCGGTCATGGGTCCTCCGGTCTGGTGAGGGTCAGGCCACTGCCGGGGCCGGGGCGAGACGGTTCAGGACGTCCAGGGCGAGGTTGCCGGCGAGGGACACCTTGTAGGCGTTGTCCCGCAGCGGCTCGGCGTGCGCGAGTTCGAGGGCCACGGCTCCTTCGAAGGCGGCCGGGGTGGCGGGGGCGCCCAGCAGCGCCAGCTCGGTGTGCCGGGCCCGCCAGGGCCGGTGGGCGAGCCCGCCGAAGGCGACGCCCACCTGGTCGACGACGCCGTCTACGACCCGCAGCAGGACGGCCACGGAGGCGAGTGCGAAGGCGTACGACGCCCGGTCCCGGGCCTTGCGGTAGGCGGACGGGGCGCCGGCGGTGGCCGCCGGGAGCAGCACGCCGGTGACGAGCTCGCCGGGGCGGATCCAGGTGTCGCGCTCGGGGTGCTCCCCGGGCAGCCGGTGGAAGTCGGCCACCGGCAGGCGCCGGGTGCCGTCGGTGCCGTACAGCTCGACCTGGGCGTCGAGGGCGGCGAGGGCGACGGCCATGTCGGAGGGGTGGGTGGCGATGCAGTGCGGGGAGTGGCCGAGGACGGCGTGGTCGCGGTGGACGCCGTCCCGGGCGCCGCAGCCGCTGCCCGGCTCCCGTTTGTTGCAGGGTTTGTCCAGGTCCTGGAAGTAGGGGCAGCGGGTGCGCTGGAGCAGGTTGCCTCCGGTGGTGGCGGCGTTGCGCAGTTGCGCGGAGGCGCCGGCGAGGAGTGCCTGGGACAGGGCGGGCCAGCGTTCACGGACGCGCGGGTCGGCGGCGAGGTCGCTGTTGCGGACGGTGGCGCCGACGCGCAGGGAGCCGTCGGGCAGCTCCTGGATGCGGTCCAGCGGCAGCCGGCCGATGTCGATGAGGAGGGCGGGCCGCTCCACGCCGAGTTTCAGCAGGTCGACCAGGTTGGTGCCGCCGGCCAGATAGCGGGCGCCGGGCTGGGCGGCGTAGGCCTCGACGGCCTCTTGGACGCTGCCGGGCCTGAGGTATCCGAAGCCGTTCACTCAGATCACGTCCTCGATCGCCTCGACGATGCGGGGATAGGCGCCGCAGCGGCACAGGTTGCCGCTCATCCGTTCGCGGATCTCGGACCGGTCCAGCGGTACGGGTCCGTCGGCGGGGGCCGCCGGGTCGGTGACGTGGGAGGGGTGGCCGGCCGCGGCCTCGGCGAGCATGCCCACGGCGGAGCAGAGCTGGCCGGGGGTGCAGTAGCCGCACTGGAAGGCGTCGCGGTCCAGGAAGGCCCGCTGGAGCGGGTGCGGTTCCTCGCGGTCACCGCCCAGGCCCTCGACGGTCGTGATCTCGCTGCCGTCGAGGGTGACGGCGAGGAGCAGACAGCTGTTCTGGCGGCGCCCGTCGACCAGCACGGTGCAGGCACCGCACTGGCCGTGGTCGCAGCCCTTCTTGGAGCCGGTGAGGTCCAGGTCCTCACGCAGCAGGTCCAGCAGTACGCGCCGGTGGTCGACGCGCAGGGTGTGCGGTTTGCCGTTGACCCGCAGGGTGACCTCGGAGTGGTGGGATGCGCTGGTCATGGCGGGGGATGACCTTCCGGACGGACGGTGGAGCCGTGCACACCGCGTATCCAGGACACGCGGGGCTCACACGTCCGGAAGGTCATCTCCTTCGCTCACGGGTAGCGGACGAGGTTCGCGACGTTGGTCGTCGCGTTGGACGGACCTCCGGTGTTGTTGATGACGTGGCTGATGGTGCCGGTGCCGCCGAGGGAGACGGTCACCATGCTGGTGAAGCGGACGTTCGGGTTGTCCGGTGCCTCGATGGCGCGGGCGGCCGTCACGCTCGGGTTGACGTTGAAGTAGCAGTAGCTGCCGAGGCCGTACGCCTGGTGGCTGGTGACCGAGTCGGCGACCTTGTAGGCGGCGTAGCCCTGCGTGGAGCCGTTCATCCAGGCGGCCTGGTTCGGCGGGTCGTACGGCATCTCGTTCTGGAAGAAGTAGGTGCGGCCGCCGTTGCCGTTCCAGACGGTCTGGTACTTCTGGAAGTGCTCCACGAACAGCCCGTACATGGTGACGTCGTCCCCGTTGACCACCAGGCCGGTGTCGGCGGTGTTGCTGGTCCAGCCGACGCCGCTGCCGTGGTCGGCGCGCCAGATCCACATGTGGTCGCCGATGACATTGTCACTGTTGACGACGAGGCTGGTCGCGGCCTTGCCGACGCCCGCGCCGCCGACGCGGAAGTACACGTCGTGCAGGGAGGTCGGGTCGGCCGCGTGGGAGGCGGTGGAGCCCGCCGGCCCGACCTCGACCAGGGTCTTGGAGCTGGTGGTGCCGGCGTCGAAGAGCAGGCCCGCGATCTTCACGCCGTCGACGTCGGCGACGGACATCGCGGTGACGCCGTTGTCCGGGACGAAGGTGGCGAGGCCGAGGCCGAGGACGACCGTGTCCGGGCGGGTCACCTTCAGGGTCTGGTCGAGGTGGTAGACGCCGGGCGTGACCAGCAGGTTCTGGCCTGCCGCCAGGGCCGCGTTGATCTGTGCGGCGGTGGCGCCGGGCTTGACGACGTAGAACTGGCTCAGCGGCAGCGAGCTGCCGGCCGGACTGCCGCCGGCCCAGCTCGTCGCGGTGGAACCGGTGCGCACGGACGGCACGAACACCTGGTAGTTCCCGGAGCCGTCGACGTACAGGAACGGCTTCTCCCGGGTGACCGGGCTCTGCGCGACGGTGGTGTACGGCGGGTTCGGGAAGCTGGTGGCCGGGACGCCCTGGCTGCCGACGAACACCATGTTCCAGTTGGAGCCGGTCCAGCTGCCGAGCTGGGAGTTGCGGGTCAGCCACTGCTGCTGCGAACCGGAGTTGACCTGTCCGTCGACCTTGCTGTCGGCGAGGTAGCCGCCGGAGGACCAGCCGCCGTCGTCCAGCGCGAGGTTGCCGCGCAGGTGCATCCGGCGGTAGGCCGCCGCCTGCGAGACCGCCCAGCGGTCGCCGCCGCCGGTGGGGTTGACGGACAGGTTCTCGGCGCCGCGCCAGAAGTTCTGGGTGGCGTTGCCCTGGAACCAGTCGGCCTCGGCGTGCACCGCGCCGTTGACCGTCACCGCGTCCGGGCTCAGGCCGAGGCCGAGCACCTGGGTGTAGAAGCCGACGTTGACGTTGGCGTTGTAGGCGCCGGGCTTGAAGAGGACGGCGTAGCGCTGGGAGCCGAACTGGTTGGTCTCCTGCTGCTTGAAGATCGTGTCCAGCTTGCCCTGGATGGCCGAGGAGGACATCGACGGGTCGAAGACGACGACATTGGGGCCGAGGTCGGGGTCGCTCGCCGACTGGGTCACGGGGACCACCTGGAAGCGCTGGGCGGCGGTGCCGTTGCAGGTGTACTGCACGAACTGCACGCTGTCGGCGAGCGAGGCGCCGGGGTCGTCCAGGCACTTGCCGCTGTTGCGGTTGACGAAGTGGAAGGCGCCGCCGCCGTCGTCCACGGGGAGCCACTGCTGGTTGGTGCCGCCGCCGTAACTCCACAGGTGGACGGGCGCGTTGTCGGCCGTGGAGACGTCGGCGACGTCGGCCACCTGGTTGGTGTCGTTGCGGTTGTTGATGCGGACGTAGCCGCCGCCGGCGTCGGTGAAGCTCCACTGCTGGGCCGTCGTGCCGTTGCAGGCGTACTGCTGCACGGCGGTGCCGTTGGCGGTGGCGGCGGCCTTGGCGTCCAGACACCTGCCGCTCGCGGCGTTCACGACCGTGGCGAAGCCCGTGGGCAGGGCGGCGGCCCCGGCCGTGGCGGCGGGCGCCGGTGCCGCCGTGAGCAGAGTGGCGGCGAGGGACAGGGCGGCGAGCGTGCCCGCCGCCGGGAGGGGTCTGGCCATGTGGGCGGGTGGCCTTTCGGGGTGGGGGGACCGCAGACCCAACAGCCGGGGGACATTCGGCCGTTGGGACCTGCGGGGCTTTGTTTAAGGCGTGAAACTAAAGGTACGGACCACTGGCGTCAAGAGGGGGAACGGGAAACCCGGCCGGACACCGGGACGCCGGCGGGTGCCGGTGGGGCCGGGCGCACGGGGGAGGAAGCGGAGGCGCCGAGGAGCGGCGGATCGGGCGGGGCCGGCGGCCCTGGACCGGGGCGCGTAGGCGGCGGTCTGCCAGGCGGCTTCGGAGGCCGAGAGCGGTGCGACGCCGGGGCCTGGCCGCGTCGGAGGCCGAGGACGGCATGACGCCGAGGCCAGGCCGCCTCCACGGCCGAGGACGGCGTGACGCCAGGGCCAGGCCGCGCCCAAGGCCGAGGCGGATGACCTCGTCCGTGCGGGGCCTGAGCGAGGGGACGTGTCCGCCGGTCATGCTCCCCGCGGTACGGCACCTGACCCGCAGAGGACCCGTTGCCGGGCTGCCGCGCGGGGTGCCCCGCACCCGGACGAACGGCTGCGCGGGTCCGGCGGCCGGCGGGGCGTCGCCCAGGACGAGGAGATCAGGGGACGCCGTCGACGCGCTGCTCACCGCGGCGTGTGCGGGGTGACAGGACGGCGCCGGGGCGGGGCGGCCCGCGGGGTCAGGGGCCGGCCGGTGCTGCCCCACGCTTCGGCACAGGCGCCCTCCACGGACCGGTGACGGACGGCGGCGGGGACGCCGGTGGGGTGAGCGGCGGGGCCGGGCCTCACCCCACCGTCGGCACCTCCGCCCCCACCGTTCCCGGCGCCGCCGCACCCGTCGCCTCGCCGCGCGACGCGAACTGCGTGCGGTGCAGCTCGGCGTACCGGCCCCGCGCCGCCAGCAGTTCGTCGTGCGTGCCGCGTTCCACGATGCGGCCGGACTCCACGACCAGGATCTGGTCGGCGGCGCGGACCGTGGACAGGCGGTGGGCGATGACCACGGCGGTGCGGCCCTCCAGGGCCTCGGTGAGCGCCTCCTGGACGGCCGCCTCGGAGGTGTTGTCCAGGTGCGCGGTGGCCTCGTCCAGGATGACCACGCGCTGGCGGGCGAGCAGCAGCCGGGCGATCGTCATGCGCTGGCGTTCGCCGCCGGAGAGCCGGTAGCCGCGCTCGCCGACGACGGTGTCCAGACCGTCGGGCAGGGACCGGACGACGTCGGCGAGGCGGGCGCGGCCGAGGGCGTCCCACAGTTCCTCGTCACCCGCGTCGGGGCGGGCCAGCAGCAGGTTGGCGCGGACGGTGTCGTGGAAGAGGTGGCCGTCCTGGGTGACCATGCCGAGGGTGGCCCGCAGCGAGGCTGAGGTGAGGTCGCGGACGTCGACGCCGCCGATGCGGACCGCGCCCGCGCCGACGTCGTACAGGCGCGGCAGGAGCTGGGCGATGGTCGACTTGCCGGCGCCGGAGGAGCCGACGAGGGCGACGGTCTGGCCGGGCTCGGCGCGGAAGGAGATGCCGCGCAGCACCTCGGTGCCGCCGCGGGTGTCGAGCGCGGCGACCTCCTCCAGGGAGGCGAGGGAGACCTGGTCGGCGGACGGGTAGGAGAAGCGGACGTCGTCGAACTCGACGGCGACCGGGCCGTCGGGGACCTCGCGGGCGTCCGGCTTCTCGGTGATGAGCGGCTCGAGGTCGAGCACCTCGAAGACCCGCTCGAAGCTGACGATCGCGCTCATCACCTCGACCCGGGCCCCGGCGAGCGCGGTCAGCGGGGCGTACAGCCGGGTCAGCAGCAACGCGAGGGAGACGACCGCGCCGGGCTCCAGGGTGCCGCGCAGCGCGAACCAGCCGCCGAGGCCGTAGACGAGGGCCAGGGCGAGGGCGGAGACCAGGGTGAGGGAGGTGATGAAGACGGACTGGGCCGTCGCGGTGCGCACGCCGATGTCCCGGACCTGGGCGGCCCGCGCCGTGAACTCCGCCGACTCCTCCTCCGGGCGCCCGAACAGCTTGACCAGGGTGGCGCCGGGGGCGGAGAACCGCTCGGTCATCCGGGTGCCCATGGCCGCGTTCAGCGCCGCCGCCTCGCGCTGCATGCGGGCCATCCGGCTGCCCATGCGGCGGGCGGGCAGCACGAACACCGGCAGCAGGGCCAGCGCGAGCAGGGTGATCTGCCAGGACAGGGTGAGCATCACGGCGAGCGTCAGCAGCAGGGTGACCAGGTTGCTGACGACACCGGAGAGGGTGTTGGCGAAGGCGCGCTGGGCGCCGATCACGTCGTTGTTGAGACGGCTGACCAGCGCGCCCGTACGCGTACGTGTGAAGAACGCGACGGGCATGCGCTGCACATGATCGAACACAGCCGTTCTGAGGTCGAGGATGAGTCCCTCCCCGAGCGTCGCCGACAGGCGGCGGCCGAGGATGCCGAGTCCGGCCTCCGCGAGCGCGACGAGCGCGATGAGCAGGGACAACCGGACCACCGTGCCGGAGTCGTGCCCCGCCACGATCGCGTCGACGACGCGGCCGGCGAGCACGGGGGTCGCGACGGCGAGCAGGGCGGTCACCACCCCGAGCAGCACGAACCGGGCGATGCCGGCGCGGTGCGGGCGGGCGAAGGCGGCGATGCGGCGCAGGGTGGCGCGGGCGAAGGGGCGACGCTCGGACTGCGCGTTCATCACGCTGTGCAGCTGCGTCCAGGCGGTGGTCTCCATGCTCATGGAAGAGACCGTAGAACCTCAAGGTTCGTTGAGGTCAATGTCCGCGACGGTTCACCCGCTGTTGGGACGCCCCGGCGACCCTGTGGCGGTGTGACTGCCGTCCCGCTCCCCCGCCGGCGCCCGCCCCGGCGCCTCCCCGTGCGCCAGGTGCTGTGCCTGGTGCCGCTCGGGCTCGTCGCCGTGGCCGCCGTACGGCACCGCTCGGTCCTCGCCGAGGGTTTCGGCCAGCTGCGCGCCGCCTCCTGGCCGTGGCTGCTCGCGGCGGCCACGGCGACCTGTCTGACGTGGGTCGCCGCCGCCGTCACCCGGCAGGGCGCGGTGCTCCAGCCGCTGCCGAAGGGGCGGCTGCTGGCCACCCAGTTCGCGGCGGGCGCGGCCAACCACCTGCTGCCGACCGGGCTGGGCGCGGGCGCCGTCAACCTGCGCTTCATGACCGTGTGCGGGGTGCCGCCGGCGCGCTCCTCGGCCGCGCTCGCCCTGTATCTGGTGGCGGAGTGCGTGGGCCGGCTCGGGCTGCTGGCCGCGCTGCTGGTCGCGTTCCCGGACGCGCTGCGGCTCGGTCCCCTGCTGCCGGACGGCTCGGCGCTGCCGCTGCTGCTGGCCGCGGTGGCCTCGCTGGTCGTGGCGGTGGCCGGGGCGGCGCTCGTACGGCCGCTGCGCACGCGCGTGTCCGCGTTCGCGCGGGACGCCCTGGACGAGGCCCGGTCGGTGCACACCCGGCCGGCCCGCGCCCTGGCGCTGTGGGGCGGCTCGCTGGCCTTCCCCGCGCTTCAGGCGGCCGGGCTCGCGGCCGTCGGGCAGGCGCTGCGGCTGCCGGTGCCGCCCGCGCACATGGTGCTGGCCTACCTCGCGGCGACAGTGGCGGTGGCGCTGGTGCCCACGCCCGGCGGGCTGGGGTCCGTGGAGGCGGCGCTGGTCGTGGCCCTGGTCGCGGTGGGCGGCGAGGCGGCGGTGGCGACGGCGGTCGTGCTGGCCTACCGGATCATCACCGTGTGGCTGCCGCTGGTGCCGGGGGCGCTGACCCTGGGCGCGCTGGTGCGGCTGAAGGTCATCTGAGGCACAGTGGCCCTCCGAGCCGCCCACCCCAGAAGGAGCACCCGCCGTGCCGGTCCGCACAGAACGCGAGGAGTACGTCACCACGGTCGTGCTGTCCCGGCCGGAGGCCCGCAACGCGGTGGACGGTCCGACGGCCGCCGAACTGGCCGACGCCTTCCGGGCGTTCGAGGCGGACGACAGTGCCCGGGTGGCGGTGCTGTGGGGTGAGGGCGGCACGTTCTGCGCGGGCGCGGACCTGAAGGCGGTCGGCACGGAGCGCGGCAACCGGGTGGCACCCGACGGCGACGGGCCGATGGGGCCGACGCGGATGCGGCTGTCCAAGCCGGTGATCGCGGCGGTGGCCGGGCACGCGGTCGCGGGCGGCCTGGAACTGGCCCTGTGGTGCGATCTGCGGGTCGCCGAGGAGGACGCGGTGTTCGGGGTGTTCTGCCGCCGCTGGGGCGTGCCCCTGATCGACGGCGGCACGGTACGGCTGCCCCGGCTGATCGGCACCGGCCGGGCCCTGGACATGATCCTCACCGGCCGCCCGGTGCCGGCCCGCGAGGCGTACGGGATGGGTCTGGTGAACCGGCTGGTGCCCGCCGGGCACGCGCGCGCCGAGGCGGAGGCGCTGGCGGCGGAGATCGCCCGCTTCCCGCAGGCCTGCCTGCGCGGGGACCGGGCGTCGGTCCTGGACCAGGAGGGGCGGGACGAGGAGACGGCGCTGCGCGGCGAACTCCGCCGGGGCGTGGGGGTGCTGGCCGAGGGCGCGCAGGGCGCCGCCCGGTTCGCTTCGGGTGCCGGACGGCACGGGTCGTTCACGGACGTGTGAACCGCCGCTCCCGCGGCGGCCCCGCGCTCAGCCGGTGCTCACGCGTACCTCCCCGCCGTCGGGGTCGACGCGGTGGTGCCAGCGGGCGCCGAGGGCCAGGGTGCGGTCGGGCAGGGCGGTGGGGAGGCGCTCGTGGTGCAGGAGACGGCCGTCCTGGCGGACGTACAGGACCGGCCGGCGCAGCGGGACGCCGGTGCGCAGGAGGTGGGGGACGGACGGGGCGTCAGGGGTAACACGGTTCGGCGCGATCCAGCGCAGCGGCGGTGCGACGGTCACGGGGACGCCGGGGGCCGGCCAGGGCGCGCCCGCCAGGAAGTCCAGCACCGCGCCGGCCGCCCGGGCGCCCTCGCGGGCCGCCGTGCCGGCGGGTTCCACGGCGTGCAGGATGTTGCCGGCGGCGAACACACCGGGGCGGGAGGTGTGCAGGGAGCCGGCGACGGCGGGGCCGCGGGTGCCGGGGTCCAGGGTGAGTCCGCCGCGCCGGGCCAGTTCGTGGTCGGGGACGAAATCGCCGGTGAAGACCACGGTGTCACAGGGGAGGACGGTCGTACGGCCGTCCCGGTGGCGGACGCGGACGCCGGACAGGCGGCCGTGGCCGAGGAGTGCGGTGACGGTGGTGCCGGTCAGCAGCGGGACGCCGTGGCGCAGCAGGGCCGCCCGGGCGCGGGCGCGGCCGGTCTGGGCGCGCGGGTGTTCCGTGACGAGGGCGACGACCTCGGCGCCGGCCGCGCGGACGGTGTCCGCCGCCGCGTAGGAGACGTCCGCCGCGCCGACGACGACCGCGCGGGTGCCGATGTGCTGCCCGAACAGGTGGACCGCCTGCTGGAGTTCGCCGGTGGTGTAGACGCCGGCGGGGCGGGTGCCGGGCACCAGCCGGGCGGGACGCGGGCGTTCGCGGGCACCGGTGGCGAGGACGACCGCCCGTGCCGTGACGGTCTCCGGGCCGCCGGGTCCGACGGCGGTGAGCACGGGTCCGTCCGGCGCCCAGTCCAGCGCCGTCACGCCGGTGCGGACGGTGGCGCCCGCGCGCTCGGCGGCCTGGGTGAGCAGGCGGGCGTACCCGGGGCCGGTCAGCGGGTGCGTCCAGGTGCCGAAGCCGCCGTGGGCGCAGTGCCGGGGCACTCCGCCGGGCCGCGCCTCCCGCTCCAGCACCTCCACGCGTCCGGCGCCGGCGGCGGCCAGCCGCGCGGCGGCGGCGAGCCCGGCGGGGCCGGCACCGACGACGAGGACGTCCACGTGCCGCGGGGCCGTCAGGGCGTCCGGGTGACGCGGGGCGGTCATGGCCTCGCCCCCCGCTCGAACAGGTCCCGTACCGCCGCCCCGCAGTAGAACCCCTGGCAGCGGCCGGACCGGGCGCGGGTGCGGCGGCGCAGGCCCTCCAGGCTGCGGGGCGGGACCGTGCCGGCGAGGGCGTCGCGGATCTCCCCGCGGGAGACGCGCTCGCAGTGGCAGACGAGGGTGCCGTACTCGGGGTCGGCGGCGATGAGGTCGGGGCGCTGGTAGGGGCGCGGGAAGGCCTCGCCGAGGTTGGGCATGGTCACCGGGTCCGGCTCCCGGACCGGGCCGAGGTCGAGGCCGCCGTCGGCCAGCAGTCCCACGACGTGGGCGGCGATGGCCAGGGACGCGGTCAGGCCGGTGGAGCGGATGCCGCCGACGGTGACGTACGCCTGCCCGGGGTGCGCGGTGATGCGGTAGTCCTCGTGCCCGGTGGCCGCGCGCAGCCCGGCGTAGACGGCGGTGACCTCCTCCTCCACCAGGGCGGGCAGGATGCGCCGGCCCTGTTCCCGCAGCGCGGCCGTGCCGTCGGCGGTGGATCCGGTGGCCCGTTTGTCGTGCAGGTCCTCGGCGGTGGGGCCGAGCAGGACGTTGCCGTAGACGGTGGGGGCGACCAGGACGCCCTTGCCGAGGGCGGTCGGCACGGGGAGGAGGATGTGCCGCACCAGGGGGCGGGCGAGCTTGTCGTAGACGAGGAGCTGGCCGCGGCGGGGGGTGACGGTGAAGTCCTCGTGGCCGAGCGCGCGGTCCAGCGTGTCGGCGTGCAGTCCGGCCGCGTTCACCAGGTGGCGGGCGCGCAGGGTGCCCCGGCTGGTGGTCAGCACGTGCCCGTCCGGGGAACTCACCTCGCGGACGGCGGTGTTGAGGTGCAGATCGACGCCGGAGCGGACCGCCTGGGTGGCGTAGGCGAGGGTCGTCGTCCAGGGGCAGATGATGCTCTCGCCGGGGACGTGCAGGGCACCGAGCGCGCCGGGGCCGAGGCGGGGCTCGCGGGCGTACAGCTCCCCGGGGCCCAGCAGGGCGGTGTCGTGGTACGCGTTGCGCTCGGCCTTCCCCGCCAGCCGGGGCAGCGCGGCGAGCTGTTCCTCGTCCCAGGCGACCAGCAGCGCGCCGACCCGCTCGACGGGGATGCCGCTCCCGGCGGCGTAGGCACCGAGGAGCGCGTACCCCTCGCGGACCAGGCGGGCCTCCAGGGTGCCGGGGGCCGCGTCGAAACCGGTGTGCAGGATCGCGGTGTTGGCCTTGGAGGTGCCCTGGCCGACATCGTCCTGGGCCTCGACCAGGGCGACGCGCAGCCGGGGCCGGCGGGCGAGTTCGCGGGCGATGGCGCAGCCGACGACACCGGCGCCGACGACGGCCACGTCGTAGGGCGCCGTGGGCAGCGGTCCGGCCGCGGTGACGCTCACGCGCCGAGGAGGGCCGCGACGGCGGCGCGGAAGCCGGCGCGGCGTTCGGCGGCCTGGTCGGCCGGGATGCGGGGCTCGTACACGGTGGCGGGTCTCCCGTCGGGCAGGGCGTCCGCGACGCTCAGACCGGGGTCCGCGCCGAGGCGCGCGAGGGTGGCGGCGCCGAGCGCGGTGGCGTCGGCAAGCGCGGACACCTCCACGGGGCGTTGCAGCAGGTCGGCCTGGGTCTGCATGAGGAGCGCGGAGCGGGTGAGGCCGCCGTCGACGCGGAGCGTGGTCAGGGGCGCGCCCAGGTCGCCGGCGGCGGCCTCGGCGAGTTCGGCGACCTGGGCGGCGATGCCCTCGCACAGGGCGCGCACCACGTGGCCGGCGGTGGTGTCGAGGCCGAGGCCGGTGAGGGAGCCGCGCAGGTCGCCGCGCCACCAGGGGGCGGCGAGTCCGGCGAGGGCCGGGACGAAGGTGACCCCACCGCTGTCGGGGACGGTGCCGCCGACCGGGTCGAGGTCGGCGGCACCGGAGAGGACACCGAGGTCGGTGAGCCAGCGGACGGCGGAGGCGGCGGTGTACACCTGGCCGTCCAGGCAGTAGCCGGTGTGTCCGGCGAGCCGCCAGGCCACGCAGCTGACCAGCCCGGAGTCGCCGCGCCGGGGACGGTCGCCGGTGTGGGCGAGCAGGAACGCGCCGGTGCCGTAGGTGCACTTGGCGGCGCCGGGCCCGGTGACGCGCTGGGCGAGCAGGGCGGCCTGCTGGTCGACGATGAGTCCGGTGAGGGGGATCTCCCGGCCGAACGCGCGTGTGGTGCCGATCCGTTGGGCCGCGTCGGTCACCTCGGGGAGGCGTTCGCCGGCCAGGCCGTAGAGGTCGAGGGCGCGCGGGGACCACTCGGCGCGGTCCAGGTCGAGCAGCTGGGTGCGGCCGGCGGTGGCGGCGTCGGTGGCGAAGGCGCCGGTGAGGCGGTGGACGAGCCAGGCGTCGGAGGTGGTGACGACGCCCTCGCGGGTGAGGTGGCGGCGGATCCAGGCCATCTTCGGCGCGGCGAAGTACGGATCGAGGGGCAGGCCGGTCAGCTCCCTCAACTCATCCGAATGCTGGACCAGTTCGGCGCACACGCTCTCGGCCCGGCGGTCCTGCCACACCAGGGCGTCGGTCAGCGGGCGGCCGGTGTCCGGGTCCCAGGCGAGGACGGTCTCGCCCTGGTTGGCGAGGCCGAGCGCGACGACGTCCTCACCGGCCTCGGCGAGCGCGCTCCGGCCCGCCTCCACCACCGAGTCGTACAGCCGCGCGGGGTCCACCTCGACCAGGCCGCCGGGCAGGTGGCGGGGGCGCACCTCGGCGAAACCGGTACCGAGGACACCGCGTTCGGGGCAGACCACGAGCGCCTTGGTGCCGGACGTGCCCTGGTCGACGGCGAGCACCGGTCCGGTCATCGCGCGCCCTCCGCGTCGACGGGCCGGGCGTCGTACGCCCGTGTCCGTCCCGCGCCCCGCGCAGCGGCCTGGAAGATCACCGCGTCAGCCTGCCGCCGTCGCGGCCCCGGAGTCAAGGTCCCGCCCCGGTCCTCAACTCGCCCTGTGGCTTGTTGATTTGGCAACAATGGTACGGCGGAACACACGCCTCTATAGTGACCGCCGACCACAGGAGACATCTTCATCACCGCCCAGGGGAGGGCTGTTGCAACGTCACCCCGCCACCACGCCCGTGCGCCCGTGGCCGGGGGCCGGCGGCTGATGGCCAGAGACGGAGCCCGCCCCTCCTACGACCCCGCCGGCCCCGACCACGCGCTGCGCGCCGCGCTGCAGGAGCTGCGCACCGGCCGCTGGATGGCCATGCGCGCCCTGCTCGCGGAGACCACGCGGTGGTGGCAGTGGACCCAGCGCACCCAGGTGCTGGCGGCGGCCGCGGCCGGCACCGACGTGGTGCGGGCCTGGCTCACCGAGGAGCCGGACAGCGCGCACGCGGTGGTGATGCACGCCCGCGTCGGCGTCGAGCGCGCGCTGCGGGCCCGCCGGGAACGGCACCGCCGTACCCATGAGCTGTGGATCGAGGCGTGGGACGCCGCCCAGTCCGCGACCGTGGCCGCCCCGCGGGACCCGGTGCCCTGGGTCTGCCTGCTGGCTCTGGCCCAGCTCGACCCGGAGCAGCGCTGGGAGGAGCACCGGATCGCCGCGCCGGAGCCGATGCTGCCGCCGGGCCCCTGGGGGCTGCTGGCCGAGGCCGGAAAGCGCGACCCGTTCAACCGCGAGGCCCACCACCGGATGCTCCAGTTCCTGTACGCGCGCGGCGGTTCGGGCCGGCTCGCGGAGGCCGCCGGGTACGCGCAGTGGGCCGCTGGCCAGGCCCCGCCCGGCTCGGCGCTGCACCTGCTGCCGCTGTACGTCCGGGTCGAGCGCTACCGCCGGGACAGCGGGCACGACGCGGCGCTGGACCTGCACTGGGTGGTGGAGGAGGCGACCCGGGAGGCGCGGCGCGCGCTGCACTCGTGGTTCGAGCGGACGGAGCCCGCCGAGCGCGGGCTGCCGGACCTCAACCACCTGGCGCACGCGCTGTGGGGCTCGCTGCAGTTCCCGGAGGCGGCACGGGTGTTCGACGCGATCGGCCCCTACTTCACCCCGCCGCCCTGGATGTACCGCACGCCGGACCGGGACCGGGCCGTGGAGGTCTTCGTACAGGCCCGGGACCGCTGCCGGGCCGCCGCGAAGGGCTCCCGGCCCGGACACCGCCCCTGACCACCGCGCCCGCACACCACCCCGGAGCCCCCCGCGCCACCCCTTCGCCCCGCCCCCTGAACGACCCCGTTGCACGTGCCCGTCCGACAACCGTTGATCCAGGAGGTCCCCGCGTGTCCCCCACCCCCGGTCCCTCGCCCGCCCCCTCCCCCGGTCTGCCGCAGCAGGACGAGGAGCAGCGGCTGCGGGAACTCGGCTACAAGCCGGTACTGGCCCGCCGCATGGGCGGCTTCGGCAACTTCGCGATCAGCTTCTCGGTCATCTCGATCCTGTCCGGCTGCATGACCCTGTACGGCTTCGGCCTGAACACCGGCGGCCCCGCCGTGATGCTCTGGGGCTGGGCGGGCGTCGGCCTGTTCGTGCTGTGCGTCGGCCTCGCGCTCGCCGAGGTCACCAGCGCCTACCCGACCTCCGGCGCCCTGTACTACATGGCCGACCGGCTCGGCGGCCGGCGCTGGGGCTGGTACACCGGCTGGCTGAACCTGCTGGGCCTGCTCGGCGCGATCGCCGGCATCGACTACGGCGCCGCCCTGTTCACCGGCGCGTTCGCCAACCTCCAGTGGGGCTTCGAGCCGACGCCCGGCAGGACCATGCTGATCTTCTGCGCGATCCTGCTGCTGCACGCGGTGCTGAACCTGTTCGGCGTGCGCCTGGTCAGCCTGCTCAACTCGGTCAGCGTGTGGTGGCACCTGGCGGGCGTGGCGCTGATCGTCGGCGTACTGGTGATCGTCCCGGACCACCACCAGTCGGCGTCCTTCGTGTTCACGAAGTTCGTCAACGAGACCGGCTGGGACAACCCGCTGTACGTGGCGGCGGTCGGCCTGCTCCTCGCGCAGTACACCTTCTCCGGCTACGACGCCTCCGCCCACCTCTCCGAGGAGACCTCGCACGCCTCGGTGGCCGCCTCCCGCGGCATCGTCCGCGCCATCTGGGTGTCGTGGCTGGCCGGTTTCGTACTCCTCGCGGGCCTCACCTTCGCCATCCAGGACTACGACGCCACGCGCACCACCGGCACCGGTGTACCGCCCGCCCAGATCATGCTGGACGGCCTCGGCGCCGACGGGGCCGGCGCCCTGCTCCTCGTGGTCATCGTCGCCCAGCTGTTCTGCGGCAACGCCGAGGTCGCCGCGGCCAGCCGGATGGTGTTCGCGTTCAGCCGGGACGGCGCGCTGCCCGGCTCGCACCTGTGGCGCAAGGTCAGCGGGCGCACCCAGACGCCGGTCGCGGCCGTCTGGCTGTCCGTCGTCGTGGCCTGTGTCCTCGCCCTGCCGTCGCTGTACTCGGCGACGGCGTACAACGCGGTGACCGCCATCAACGTCATCGGCATCACCCCGGCCTACGCCATCCCCGTGTTCCTGCGGCTGCGGGCGGGCGACCGTTTCCGGCCGGGTCCGTGGCAACTGGGGCGCTGGAGCAGGCCGGTCGGCTGGGTCGCCGTCGTGTGGGTGGCGTGCGTGACGGTCCTGTTCTGCCTGCCGCAGTCGTCGCCGGTCACGGTCGACACGATGAACTACGCCTCCGTCGCCCTCGCCGTGGTCCTCGTCCTGGCCAGCGTCTGGTGGTACGTCGCCCGCCGGTCGTACGGCACCCCCACCACCGCCGCGTACGGCAGCGACCGCGACCAGGCGGACCTCGCGGAGGGCATCGTCTGAGCCGGCTGCCCGAGGAGCGCCGGTCCCGGTTCTGACCGGTGTGCCGGATGCGGCAGGATGAACGAGCGCGCCGGTCACCGGAGTTCCTCCGGCCGGCGCGGTCGCACATCCCGGACTTCGAGCAGGTGACAACGTGACGAGACTTCACAGACGGTGCTCCGCAGCGGTTCCGCGCCCCGGAGGTGACCGGTGAACCGCGCGCTGACCCTGGACGACCTCGTCCTCGCCGGCATCGCCGTGGCGGCGGGCCTGGTGCTCGCCTTCATGTCGCGCACCCTGCTGCGCTGGCTGGCCAAGCACGCCAAGCGGACCCGCTGGAGCGGCGACGACGTCATCGTGGACGCGCTGCGCTCGGTCGTGCCCTGGGCGGCGATCGCCGGCGGCGCGGCGGCGGCAGCGGCCGTGCTGCCGCTCACCCGGACCGTCCAGCGCCACGTGAACCAGGCGCTCGAGGTCTGGCTGATCGTCGTGGTGACCTTCTCCGCGGCCCGTGTGATCGCCGGCCTGGTCCGTTCGGTGACCCAGTCGCGCTCCGGGGTCGCGGGCTCAGCGACGATCTTCGTCAACATCACCCGCGTGCTGGTGCTGGCGATCGGCTTCCTGGTCGTCCTGCAGACCCTCGGCATCTCCATAGCGCCTCTGCTCACCGCCCTGGGCGTCGGCGGTCTGGCGGTCGCCCTGGCGCTCCAGGACACGCTCGCCAACCTCTTCGCGGGCGTCCACATCCTCGCCTCCAAGACCGTCCAGCCGGGTGACTACATCCGGCTCAGCAGCGGCGAGGAGGGCTATGTCGTGGACATCAACTGGCGCCAGACGACCGTCCGCCAGCTCTCCAACAACCTGGTGGTCATCCCCAACGGCCAGCTCGCCAAGGCCAACATGACCAACTTCACGCGGCCGGAGCAGGAGCTGACCGTGCTGGTGCAGGCGGGGGTGAGCTACGACTCCGACCTGGAGCACGTCGAGCGGGTGACCGCCGAGGTGGTCACGGAGGTCATGACGGAGGTCACCGGCGCCGTGCCGGAGCACGAGCCCGCCATCCGCTTCCACACCTTCGGCGACTCCCGGATCGGGTTCACGGTGATCCTCGGCGTCGGCGAGTTCAGCGACCAGTACCGGATCAAGCACGAGTTCATCAAGCGCCTGCACCGCCGCTACCGCGAGGAGGGCATCCGCATCCCGGCCCCCGCCCGCACGGTCTCGCTCCAGCAGGGCACCGCGGTGATCCCGCAGCAGCGCAGCGGGCAGGGCGCGGTGCCGGGGCCGCAGAGCACGGAGTAGCCCGGCCGCGAAGTCCTGACCGGCACGTACGCTGGAAGCAGCATGACGACGCCGGCCCCGGACCCCCGCACGCTCGACCGGCGGCTGGACGCGCTCGCGCGCCAGCCGTTCCGGGCGAAGTTCCACCTGCGCGGGCGGGACCGGGCGACCGCCGCCCTGAAGGGACCGGCGACCCTGCGGTGGCACGCGTACGACCTGATCGCGAAACGGCTGGCGCCGGCCGAGCCGTACAAGGACGGCCGGCAGACGCCGTACCGCGGTCACCCGGTCTTCGTCGCCCAGCACGCAACGGCCACCTGCTGCCGGAGCTGCCTGCAGCGCTGGCACGGCATCCCGAAGGGGCGCGCGCTGACCCGTACCGAACACGCGTACGTGGTGGAGGTGATCAGCCGGTGGATCGCGCGGGAGATGACGGACGGGGGTTCTTCCGGCCAGGACCCCTGTCGATCCGACCCCGGGCACGAGATATCTTGATGTCGAGCAATGTTGCAGACGTGGAGCGGAGCACCCGGTGACTGACTCGACCATCATCTACACCTACACAGACGAGGCCCCGGCCCTGGCGACGCATTCGTTCCTGCCGGTGATCCAGGCGTACGCCTCGCAGGCCGGTGTGCCCGTGGAGACGCGTGACATCTCGCTGGCCGGGCGCATCATCGCCGTCTTCCCCGAGTACCTGAACGAGGACCAGCGCATCCCCGACGCGCTGACCGAGCTGGGCGAGCTGGCCAAGACCCCGGCGGCCAACATCATCAAGCTCCCGAACATCTCGGCGTCCATCCCGCAGCTGAAGGCCGCCGTCGCCGAGCTCCAGGGCAAGGGCTACGCGCTGCCGGACTACCCGGACGACCCGAAGACCGACGAGGAGCGCGAGATCCGCGCCCGCTACGACAAGGTCAAGGGCTCCGCCGTCAACCCGGTGCTGCGCGAGGGCAACTCCGACCGCCGCGCCCCGGCCTCGGTGAAGAACTACGCCAAGACCCACCCGCACCGCATGGGCGCCTGGACCTCCGAGTCGAAGACCGACGTGGCGACCATGGGCGAGAACGACTTCCGCTCCACCGAGAAGTCCGTCGTCGTCTCCGAGGACGGCGCCCTGAAGATCGAGCTGGTCGGCGAGGACGGCACCACCACCGTCCTGAAGGAGTCCGTGCCGGTCCTCGCGGGTGAGGTCGTCGACGCCTCCGTCATGCGCGTCGCCGAGCTGAACTCGTTCCTGGCCGCGCAGGTCGCCCGCGCCAAGCAGGAGGGCGTCCTGTTCTCCGTGCACCTGAAGGCCACGATGATGAAGGTCTCCGACCCGATCATCTTCGGTCACGTGGTGCGCGCCTTCTTCCCGAAGACGTTCGCGAAGTACGGCGAGACCCTCAAGGCCGCCGGCCTCACCCCGAACGACGGCCTCGGCGGCATCCTGAAGGGCCTGGAGAACCTGCCCGAGGGCGCCGAGATCAAGGCCTCCTTCGAGGCCGAGATCGCCGAGGGCCCGGAGCTGGCCATGGTCGACTCGGACAAGGGCATCACCAACCTGCACGTGCCCTCCGACGTCATCATCGACGCCTCCATGCCGGCCATGATCCGCACCTCCGGCCACATGTGGGGCCCGGACGGCCAGGAGCACGACGCCCTCGCCGTCATCCCGGACTCCTCCTACGCCGGTGTCTACCAGGCCGTCATCGAGGACTGCCGGGCCAACGGCGCCTACGACCCGTCCACCATGGGCTCGGTCCCGAACGTCGGCCTGATGGCGCAGAAGGCCGAGGAGTACGGCTCCCACGACAAGACCTTCGAGATCCCGGCCTCCGGCACGGTCCGCCTGACCGACCAGGCCGGCAACGTGCTCATCGAGCAGCCGGTCGCGCAGGGCGACATCTTCCGCGCCTGCCAGACCAAGGACGACCCGATCCGCGACTGGGTCAAGCTGGCCGTCACCCGCGCCCGCGCCACCGGCGACCCGGCCGTGTTCTGGCTGGACGAGACCCGCGCCCACGACGCGCAGCTGATCGCCAAGGTCAAGCAGTACCTGCCGGAGCACGACACCGAGGGCCTGGACATCCGCATCCTGTCCCCGGTCGAGGCCACCAAGCTGTCGGTGGAGCGCATCCGCCGCGGCGAGAACACCATCTCGGTGACCGGCAACGTGCTGCGTGACTACCTGACCGACCTCTTCCCCATCCTGGAGCTGGGCACCAGCGCCAAGATGCTCTCGGTCGTCCCGCTGATGGCGGGCGGCGGCCTGTTCGAGACGGGCGCCGGCGGCTCCGCGCCGAAGCACGTCCAGCAGCTCGTCAAGGAGAACTACCTGCGCTGGGACTCCCTCGGCGAGTTCTTCGCCCTGGTGCCGTCCTTCGAGCAGTACGCGGCGGCCACCGGCAACACCCGCGCCAAGGTCCTCGCCGACACCCTGGACCGCGCCACGGCGACCTTCCTCAACGAGGACAAGTCCCCGACCCGGCGCGTCGGCGGCATCGACAACCGCGGCAGCCACTTCTACCTGTCCCTGTACTGGGCGCAGGAGCTGGCGCGGCAGACCGACGACGCCGACCTGGCCAAGGCCTTCGCCCCGCTCGCCGAGACCCTCGCCGCGAACGAGCGGAAGATCGTCGAGGAGCTGAACTCGGTCCAGGGCTCCCCGGCCGACATCGGCGGCTACTACCAGGTCGACAAGGCCAAGGCGGACGCGGTGATGCGTCCGTCGGCCACCTGGAACGAGGCGCTGGCGTCGCTCGGCCAGTAACGTCCAGGTGACGTGTCCCTCCGCCCCGGCCGGGTCTCCCGGCCGGGGCGGAGGCGTGCGGGGGCGGGGGCGTTGTCAGTGCCGTATGGCACCTTGATCGTGCACGTTCCCGCCACCACCTCAGGAGCAGCCGGTGTCCCAGGCCATCCCCTCGTTCGACCTCCTCCCCGGCGCCGCCGACTCGCCGGTGCTGCTGCACGTGCCGCACTCGGCGCGGGCGGTACCGCGGGACGTGCGCGCCGGGATCGTGCTGGACGACACCGCGCTGGAGCGGGAGCTGGACCACATCACGGACGCCCACACCGCCGAGATCGCCGAGCGGGCCGCCGCGCTCGCCGGGCTCCGGCCCTGGCGGTTCGTGAACCGGCTGTCGCGGCTGGTGGTGGACCCGGAACGGTTCCCGGACGAGCGGGAGGAGATGCTCGCCGTCGGCATGGGCGCCGTGTACACGCGGACCACCCACAAGGGTGAGCTGCGGCCCGCGGACACCGACCCGGAGCCGCTGCTCGCCCGCTACTTCCGGCCCTACGCCGCGGCCATGACGCAGGCCGTGGCCGGCCGGCTGGCCGCGACCGGGCGCGCGGTGATCATCGACGTGCACTCGTATCCGGCCCGGCCGCTCCCGTACGAGCTGCACGGCAGCGGGCCGCGCCCGCCGGTGTGCCTGGGCACGGACGCCTTCCACACCCCGCCGGAGCTGACCGAGGCCGCCCGCAAGGCGTTCGCCGGCTGCGGCGAGACGGGCCTGGACAGCCCGTTCGCGGGGACGTACGTGCCGCTGGAGTTCTACGGCACGGACGCCCGGGTCGGCGCGCTGATGGTGGAGATCCGGCGGGACACGTACATGACGGAGCCGGGCGGCCCGGCCGGCCCGGGCCTGGACCGTCTCGCCGCGGCGCTGGCGGCACTTGTCGACGCGGTGTAGCCGTCCGGCCGGTGGAGCGGACCACCGGGGGCACGCTGGTGCTGGCGGAGGGCGCCGCCACCGGCGGTCGCCGCGCACCGCGCGGCGATCTGCCGAACGGGCCCCGCGAGCCGCTGCCCCGGCAGCCGTGCCCAGTCCCTGTCCGGGCGCCCGGCTCCCCCGCCGGGGAGTGCTGGTCGCAGGGGGGCGTCCCGGCGTCGGCAGGACCGCCGTCACCGCGCACCAGGCGGCCAATCCGCGCCGCGCGCCCCGCGAGACCGGCCCGACCCGGCACGCCCCGCTCGCGCCCCCTGGCCGGGCACACGGCTCGCCCCCGAAGCACACCGCCCAGCCCCGGCCCGGCCCGGCCAAGCCCGGCTCGGCCGGCCCGGCTCGGCCAGTCCGATCCGGCACGCCCCACTCGACCCGCGGCCAGGCATACGCCTCCCGCGACGCACACCGCCCAGCCCTGGCCCCAGCCCGACCCCGGCAGCCCCTGCCCAGCCCCTCACCCGGCACGCACCGCTCGGGACTCCCGACCAGGCACACGGTTCGCCTCCCCCGACGCACACCGCCCAGCCCCAGCCGGACCCGACCCCCGCCCGACCCCGACACGCCCCGCGACCCCGGCCAGGCACACTCCTCCCGCGACGCACACCCGCCCAGCCCCAGCCGGACCCGACCCAGCCCGGCTCCGGCACGCCCCGCTCGACCCCCAGCCAGGCACACAGCTCGCCTCCCCCGACGCACACCCGCCCAGCCCCGGCCCGGCCAGCCCGGCTCGGCCGGCCCGGCCCGGTACGCCCCCAGCCGGGCCCGGGTAGCTCCGGGAACGCGGTCCGGGTTCCCGTCGCGTCAGGTCGGCAGGGGTCCCGTCTCTCCGTCCGGGTGGGTTCGTCAGGCCCGGAGCCACTCCGTGACGATCACCTCCGCGCCGGTGCGCAGGCGCAGGGCGAAGGGGCCGGACGGCGGGGTGGTGCTGGTGAACCGGCCGAGGGGGTCGGCGGTGAGCGGGGCGCGGGCAGTCTGCGGGCCGCCGAGCACCTCGATCCGCGCCGGCTGCGGCGGCAGCAGCTGGCCGATCAGTCCGTCCTCGGTGACCTCGACGTCGACGGTCGTCTCGCCCGCGCGGAACGTGAGCATGCGCGGCGCGTCGGTGACCCCCCTGATGGGCAGCGCGTCCACGAGGGAGTCGAAGGTCAGCTCGGCGAGCCGGGCGTCCAGCTCGTGCAGCGCGAACGCCTCCAGGGCCGCCTGGACCAGCTCGGCCGGGACCGGGTCCAGGACGGCGGCCGCCTGGCGCAGCTCCTCCTCCAGCAGCCCGTCCACGAACTCCTCCGGCCCCCCGGGCATCCCGTCGTCGCCGTTCACACCGCACCCCGCGTGTCCATCCGGGCCCGCAGCCGGCGCAGACAGCGCTGGCGGAGCGGGCCGATGCTGCCGACCGCGATGCCGAGGGCGGCCGAGATCTCCCCGTAGCTGGGCGGCGGCGAGGCCATCAGCACGCGCAGCAGCTGCCGGCAGCGCTCGCCCAGTCCGTCCAGCTCCTGCCACAGGCGGCGGACCCGCTCGGCCCGGTCTGCCGCCTCCTCCAGATCGATCAGCGTCTCTTCCGGTGTCCGGTCCTCGCTGGCCCGGTCCAGCACCCGCGGATCGTCGGTCAGGGTCAGCCGCGCCAGGCCCTTGAGCACCTTCAGGCACTCGTGCCGGGCGGTACTGGCCAGCCAGGCACCGGCCTTGTCGGGTTCCCGGATGCGGCCGAGGTGCTGGGCGAAGCGGAACCAGGTGGTCTGGAAGACCTCGTGTCCGTCGGCGTCCGACAGCCGGTGTGCCCGGACCACCGACCACACCAGCGGACTCATCCCTTCCACCAGCGCCTTCCAGGCCGCGGCGTCCCCGTCGACGGCGGACTGGACCAACGCGCCGACCTCTGTTCGGTCCACGGCTCCACCCCTTGTGTACGGCCTGTCATCGTACGCCGCGGAGCGGAGGGTTCCGGCCGTCATGCGGGCAGCGCCGGGAGCACGACGGGGACGGGTCGCCAGGTGGGCGGCCGGAGCGCCGCGACCCGCGTCCCGCGCACCTCGGCCCCCTCCGCGTCCGCCGCCAGCAGCCCGGCGCCGGCCGCGCGCGGGTCGCGTTCCCGGTACGCCGTCATCCGGGCGGCGACGAGTCCCGCGGCCACCGGGGTGGCGAAGGAGGTGCCGCTCCACTGCGCGAGGCCGTCGAACATCACCTGGTCCGGCTTGGCGCCGGTGCTCTCCCGGCCCTCGCTCAGCACACCGGTGTGGCGCGGGAACTGACAGGTGCAGGCGTAGTCGGCGTCGCCGAACCGGCAGGCGTCGTAGGTGGAGTGCTGGTAGACGTACGGCACGGGCGCGGTGAAGCCGGTGAGGGCGCTGGTGAGGCGTTCGCCGGGGGTGTGGACGCGCACCCACGGCCCGTGGTTGGTGAAGCAGGCCCCGGACACGCCGTCCGCGCGCAGGGCGCCGACGGACAGCACACAGTCGGCGAACCCGGGCAGGCCGGCGTAGGCGGCGGGCCAGAAGGGGACGTCGCTGCCGTTGTTGCCGGCGGCGGCCACCAGCAGGGTGCGCTGCTCGCGCAGTTCCGCCATGAACGCGTCCAGGCCGATCAGGCCGTCGGTGTCCGCGCTGGGTGTGCCCGCGGAGAGGCTGATGATGTCCGGCCAGCCGCCCCGGTCGACCGCGTCGAAGAGCAGGGCGCCGAACTCCGACTCCAGGACGGCGCCGGCGTCGTTGAGCGTGCCGCGCACGGTGATGTCGGTGTTGGGGGCGACGGCGGCGAGGATGCCGGCGATGAACGTGCCGTGGCCGACGTACTGGCGCAGCACGCCGTCGGCGTCGGTCTCGGTCAGCTGGGCGTCGCCCGTGGTGTGGGCGAGCAGCGGGTAGGAGCGGTGGTCGTGCACCAGCCCGGTGTCGACCACGAGGACGCCGACCGCGGTGGCCGGGTCGTAACTCCCGTCGGCGGGCGCGGGGTTGGCGGTCCCGGTGCGCGGGACGGGCACGGGTTCGTCGCCGGGGCAGGCGTTGACGTTGCCCGCGATGTGCACCACGTGGTTGCGGCCGGCGAGCCGGCGGCCCTGGCGGTCCTCGGCCTCGCGGACCGCGCGCAGGGCGTGCGGGACGCTGTCCTCGCCCTCGGCCGGGTCGCCGACCCGGATGCGGGTGACGCCGGTGCGGCCGGCCCGCGGGCCCACGCGGCGCACGTGGTCGGGGACGAGCCCCCGGGTCTCGGTGAAGTGCGTGCGCACGGCGTCCTCGACGAACCGGGCCTCCTCGCCGTCCCGGACGAGGACGACGCCCTTCTCGTAGAAGTACCCGGCGGAGTCGTCCGGCCCCATGGTGAGGGGGACGTCCGGCAGGGAGCGCTGGATGTGGTGGAACTGCTCGTGGAACCGGTGTGGTGCCATGTGGTGTCCTCCCCCTCGAGACGGTGTCCGACAGTGAGAGCCGCGGGACCGCCGTCTGATACAACAGGCCACTACCATGCGAGACGTGACAGCGGGAAGCGAGCCGGTTCTCGAACTGCTGCCCATGGTGTTCGCCGATCCGGGCGAGGCCCGGGCACGTGCCGAACACGTCCTGCGTGCCGCTCCGTCACCGGTCCACGCGAGCGTCGCCCATCAGGTACTCGGCATCTGGCAGCGGGACTTCGGGGATCTGCGCATCGCGCTGAGGCATCTGCGGCGGGCCCGGGACCTGGCCGCGCGGGCCGAGTCGGCCGACCGGGAGGCCGATGTGCTGGCGACCCTCGGGGTCGCACTGGTGCACGCGGGGCGCACGCGGCAGGGGCTCGCGTCCTTCGAACGGGGGGTCGCCCGGGGCAGCGGGCACACCCGGGCGCGGGTGCTGTACCGGCGGGCCTACGTGTGGTGGGTGCTGGGGCACCACCGCGAGGCCCTGGAGGACGTACGGCGGGCCCTTCCCGTCCTGCGCCAGGTCGCCGACGACATCTGGACCGCGCGGGCGCTGACCCTGCGGGCCACCGTGCACCTGGCGCTCGGCGCGGTGGAGCGGGCCGTCGCCGACTTCACGGCGGCGGAGCGGCTGTGGGACACCACCGGCCAGGAGCACGACAAGGCGGACGCGGTGGAGAGCCGGGGCCTTGCCGCGTTCCGCTCCGGGGACATCCCGGCGGCGCTGCGGCTGCTGGACGAGGCCGAGGAGCGCTACGCGAAGCTGGACACCCCCACCTACAACCTGTCCATCCGGCGCTGCGAGGTGCTGATGGCGGCGGGGCTCGCCCCGGAGGCGCTGGCCGAGGCGGACGCGGCGATCGCGCTGCTGGACCGGATCGGCGGGCAGTCGACCCGCAAGGCCGAGCTGCTGCTGGCCGCCGCGCGGGCCGCCCGTTCGGCCGGGGAGGCGCACACCGCCATAGCCCGCGCGGCCGTGGCCGTACGGCTGTTCGCGGCGCAGCGCCGCACGTGGTGGGAGACGCACGCCCGGCTGGTGCTGATCGAGGCGCGGGTGGCGGCCGGGCGCCGGTCGGGGCGGATGGTCGCGGACGCGGCGGCGGTCGCCGAGCGGCTGGCCTCCTTCGGCTCCCCGGCCGCGCCCGAGGCCTCGCTGCTCGCCGGCCGGATCGCGCTGGCGCTGGGCTGGACGGCGGACGCGGAACGGCACTTGGCGGTGGCCGCGCGCAGCCGGCACGGCGGGCCGCCGCCGGCCCGGATGACGGGCTGGGCGGCACAGGCGCTGCGGGCGCGGGCGGCCGGTTCCCGGCGCGGTGTGCTGGAGGCGTGCCGGCGCGGCCTGGACGTGCTGGACGACCACCGGATGACGCTGGGCGCCTCCGAGCTGCGCGCCCACGCGACCGCGCAGGGCGCCGAACTGGCCGCGCTGGCGCAGGAGGTGAGCCTCGCCGAGGGCTCTGCGCGGCGGCTGCTCGGGTGGAGCGAGCGCTGGCGGGCGACGGTGCTGTCCGCGCCGCCGACCCGGCCGCCCGACGATCCGGCGCTGCTGAGCGGGCTGACCGCCTACCGGGAGATCGCGGCCCGCGCGGAGGCCGCCCGGATGGAGGGCCGTCCCGTGCCGGCGCTGGAGCGCGAACAGCGGCGCCTGGAGAGGGAGATCCGCTCGCGCACCCGGCACATCGGCGGGGCCGCCGCCGACGCGGGCGACCGTCTCGACGTGGGCCGGCTGCTGGACCGGCTCGGTGACGGGTGGCTGGTCGAACTGGCGGTGGTCGACGGCCGGGTGCACGTCCTGCTGTGCGGGCAGGGGAAGGTGCGCCGGTTCGCCGGTGGCTCGCTGGCGGAGGCGGTGGCCGAGGCCGAGCATGTGCAGGCCGGGCTGCGGCGGCTCGCGCACCCGGGTGCCGAGGCGCGGCTCCCTGTGGTGGAGGCGGCCGGCCGGCGCCTGGAAGAGCTGCTGCTGGCCGGGGCGGTACGGCACCTCGGCCCGGGTCCGGTGGTGATCGTGCCGCCGGGCGCGCTGCACCGGGTGCCGTGGGCGCTGCTGCCCGCGCTGCGGGAGCGGGTGCTCAGTGTGTCGCCGTCGGCGGGGAGCTGGCTGCGCGCCCGGGAGACGGGGCCGCCGCCGGACGGCCCGCCCGTGCTGGTGCGCGGTCCCGGCCTGGCGACGGGCGGCGCGGAGGTACCCGAGCTGGCGGACCGGTACGGCACGGCGACGGTCCTGGAGGGCGACGACGCGCAGGTGCCGCGGGTGCTGGCGGAGCTCGACGGCGCGGGCCTCGCCCATCTCGCGGCGCACGGCACGTTCCGCGCCGACAGCCCCCTGTTCTCCGCCCTGCGCATGGCCGACGGACCGCTGATCGTCCACGACTTCGAGCGGCTGGCGCGCAGCCCGTACCGGATCATCCTGTCCAGCTGCGACACCGCCCGCCTCGCCTCGGTCGGCGCCGACGAACTCCTCGGTCTGGTCACGGCGTTGCTGCCGCTGGGCACGGCCGGGGTGGTGGCGAGCAGCGCCCCGGTCAACGACGCGGCGGTCGTCCCGCTGATGCTGGCCCTGCACAAGGGCCTCGGCGCGGGCCTCTCCCTGGCCGAGGCGCTGCGGGACGCCCGTGCGGCCCTGCCGGGCGACGCGGTGCACCAGGCGACGGGCTGGGCGTTCGCCGCGTTCGGCGCGGCGTGAGCGGGGGGCGCGTCCTGCCGGGTCTCCGCCGTGGGGAGGTCTGTCTGCCCGCGCGTGGGGAGGTCAGCGTGTCAGGGCGCGCCGATGTCGCCCCGGGGGCATCCTGTGAGCACGGGTGAGCGCCGGGGCAGCGACGAGAAGGGTCCGGTCATGCGGGAGTCGTCACAGGACGTTACGGTCGTGGCTCTCCTGGCGGATCCGGACGCCCCGACGGAGATCGCGCGGCACATGGCCCGGGTACTGCCTGCCCGGCTCGCCGACAAGGCGGGCGAGGGGCGACGGTTCGACGTGAAGGTGGTCAGTGAGCCCTTCACCGCGGGGACCGAGGACCTGGCCACGCTGATGCACCGGATCATGGACCGTACGCGAGCGGAGGACTGGGACGTCGTCGTGGCCCTCACCGACCTTCCGCTGCACTCGCACGGGCACAAGCTCGTCGTGGAGCTGAGTCATGAACACGGCGTGGCGCTGCTGTCCCTCCCGTCGCTGGGGGGGCTGCGGCTTCGGCGAAGGGCCCTGCGGGCGGTCGAGGAAGCCGTGCTCAGCTTGGCGGCTCCGCGAGCCGCGGGGGAAGAGGAACCTTCCCGGCCTCGATCGCTGGGACGTTTCGCCAGTCGTCTTGCGCCTATCCACCCGGGTCCGATCGGTGAGGGGGAGATCGCCGATCTGCGGTACGTCGTCAGCGGGCCGGGCGGTTACCTGAGGGTCCTCGGCGGTATGGTCCGCGCCAACCAGCCCTGGCGGCTGGTGCCGGGCCTGTCGAAAGCCCTGGCGGCCGCCCTCGCCACGGGAGCCGTCGCCACCGTGAACTCCACCCTCTGGAGCCTGTCCGAGGCCCTGAGCACGCCGCGTCTCGTGATCGCCATGGTCGGGTCCGTCGCGCTCATGATCGGCTGGTTGATCGTGGACGCGCACCTGTGGCACCGGTCGAAGGACGCCTCGCCGGAGGAGAGGAAGAGGACGACTCTCTACAACGCGTCCACGGTCGTGACCTTGGGCATCGGCGTGATCGTCTGTTACGCGGGTTTGATGGTCGTCAACTTGGTGTGGGCGCTCTTCATCCTCAACGACAAGGTCTTCGCCTCGATGACACGGACCCCGCTGCATGCCACGGAGTACTGGACGCTGTCCTGGTTCGTCGCTTCGATCGCCACGGTGGGCGGCGCGCTGGGATCCGGTCTGGAGAGCGACGAGGCGATCCGGGCGGCTGCCTTCTCCAAGCGCGAACAGGAACGTCGCCGTATGCGGACGGACGACCATGACGACCAGCCGGCGACCTGAGCCGGGGACGTGCCGTGGACCGGTTGCCGTCCGAGCGCGAAAGATCTGCTGATCGGTCGGTCAAGGGCTGTTTCGCGTCGAAGGGGGACGGGGACCCGCATCGCACGT
>NZ_JAINRC010000094.1 GCF_020400655.1 Streptomyces spinosus | reverse complement strand
ACCGAAGGGAAGCGCCCGGAGGAAAGCCCGAGAGGGTGAGTACAAAGGAAGCGACCGTTCCTTGAGAACTCAACAGCGTGCCAAAAGTCAACGCCAGATATGTTGATACCCCGTCCATCGGACAACCGATGGTCGAGGTTCCTTTGAAAAAACACAGCGAGGACGCTGTGAACGGTCGGGCCTATTCCGCTCGACTGTTCCGCTCTCGTG
>NZ_JAINRC010000093.1 GCF_020400655.1 Streptomyces spinosus | reverse complement strand
TTGTGGTAGTGCCTGGCCAGGCAGATACCGCCCAGCAGGGCGTGGCCGGGGACACCGACGGGCGCGGGCTGGTTGTGGTGGTCGACGACGTAGACGGTGGTGTTGGTGACCGCCCTACCCAGGGTTGTGGTCCCGCCGTGCGGGTCCGGCTCCGTGGTCAGACTCATCACGTTCGCCACCGAGCCCTCGGTCGCACCGTACTCATTGCTGA
>NZ_JAINRC010000092.1 GCF_020400655.1 Streptomyces spinosus | reverse complement strand
CGGTGGTGTGTGTGCTGCCGGCGTCGAGCAGGCGGGAAACGAGCTGAGGTGTGAGGTTCTCACCACCGGCGACGATCGTGGCGATGCGGTGCCGGGCCCCGCGGCTCTCCAGGTGGGCGGCGAGGACCTCCAGGTGCGAGGGCGTCGCCTTGAGGAAACTGATCGGGGTGCCGGCGCAGATCACGTCGATCGCCGCGTCGAAGGCCGTCTGGTCGGGCC
>NZ_JAINRC010000091.1 GCF_020400655.1 Streptomyces spinosus | reverse complement strand
AGGCCGGGCAGACGGCCTTCGACGCGGCGATCGACCTCGTGTGCACGGACGTCCCGATCAGTTTCCTCAAGGCGACGCCCTCGCACCTCGAAGTCCTCGCCGCTCACCTCGAAACACGAAACGCGCACCACCACATCACGACCATCGTCGCCGGTGGCGAGAACCTCACACCCCAGCTCGTTTCCCGCCTGCTCGACGCCGGCAGCACACACACCACCA
>NZ_JAINRC010000090.1 GCF_020400655.1 Streptomyces spinosus | reverse complement strand
TCGGCCGGAGCTGACGGCACAGCGCTTCACCGCCAACCCCCTCAGCCCGCCCCGTCCCGACCCGCGCGTCTACCACACCGGTGACCTGGTCAAGTGGCGGCCGGACGGGTCGCTGGAGTTCATCGGCCGGATCGACAACCAGGTCAAGGTGCGCGGCTACCGCATCGAACTCGGCGAGATCGAGAACGCCCTGACCACTCATCCCCAGGTCCACGCCACCGCT
>NZ_JAINRC010000008.1 GCF_020400655.1 Streptomyces spinosus | reverse complement strand
GGCACAGGGCGACTCACCGCGGAGGGCTACTCCGGCACAGGGCGACTCACCGCGGAGGGCTACTCCGGTAGCGGGTACGTGTCCCGCAGCGGCTACCCGGCAGGCGGGGACCACTCGCGCATCAGCCCCCTTACAGGCGGGGACCGCTCCCGCATCAGCCCCCTTACAGGCGGGGACCGCTCCCGCGTCAGCCCCCTGACAGACGGAGACCACTCCCCCACCAGCCATCCGGCAGTCGAAGCCCGCCCCGCCACCAGCACCCTGGCAGCCGAGGCCCGCCCCGGCGCCGGTCACCTCGCGGGCGGGACCCGGTCCGGGCCCCTCCCGGCCGTCGCCTCGCCCTCCGTCGCCTCCTCGTACGGCACCCGGCGGCCGTTCCTGGTGCGGCTGGAGGACGGCAGCGCGGTCACCGTGCGGATCGTCCTGGTCCGCGACCGCACGCCGGCCGTCTCCGGTCCCGACTTCCTCATCGTCGACCGGGCCGGGCTGCCCGCCCCGGCGAGCCGCCCCACGACCCTGCTGCTCACCGGCGACCACATGGACGCGGACGCCCTGCGGAAGGCCGTGGGAGGCTCGGCCGCCGTACGGCTGCGGGCCGAGGAACGCGCCCGGTACGCCGACTCGCCCCTCCAGTCCGGCGCCGAGCGCGTCTACACGGCGGCGGTCGTGACGGGGGCCGGCTTCGCCGTGCTGGCCCTGCTGCTGTCGCTGCTCCGGGCCGCCCCCGAACAATCCGCGCTACTGGCCCGCCTCCGCACGATGGGCCTCACCCGAACCGAGTCCCGCCGCCTGCTGGTCCTCGAATCGCTGCCCCAGGCCCTCCTGGCGGCCCTGGGCGGCACCCTGACCGGCTGGACGGCGATCCGCCTCCTCGCACCCGGCATCGACCTGACGGCCGTCGCCTTCCCGTCGGCCCAGAACCCCGTGACCGGGATCCGCCTCCACCCGGACACCTGGTCGCTGCTGCTGCCGGCACTCTCCGTGGTGACGGTGGCGGTGGGAGTGGCGGCGCTCCAGGCGTGGTGGTCGGGCAGGCGGGGCTCGGTGACGGAACTACGGGCGGGGGACGGCCGATGACCCCCCGCACGGCACCCGGCCGGCACGGGCCGGCGGCCCCGCCCAGGCCCGGCACGGACACGGCGTACCCGCAGGAGACCCCATGACAACCGACCCGAGCCTGACCGAGCTGGCCAACCGCGTCACCGAGGCCGGAGCGAACCCGGCCTACGGCCACGACGCCCTGATCACCTGTGACCGCCTCGTCCGCGTCTTCACCACCGCCGGGACGGAGGTGCAGGCCCTCCAGGGACTGGACCTCCTCGTCCGCGAGGGCGAACTGATGGCGCTGGTCGGCGCGTCCGGCAGCGGCAAGTCCACCCTGATGAACATCCTCGCCGGCCTCGACACCCCCACCGCCGGCGCGGCCCGCGTCGCCGGCCGCGACCTGCTCACCATGACCGCCGCCGACCGTCTCGCCTACCGCCGCGAGGTCGTCGGCTTCGTCTGGCAGCAGACCGCCCGCAACCTCCTGCCCTACCTCACCGCGGCCCAGAACGTCGCGCTCCCCCTCCAGCTCTCCCGCACCCGCAAGGGCCGTCGCGCCCGTACCGAACGCGCCCTGGAACTGCTTGAGCTGCTCCAGGTGGCCGACTGCCGCGACCGCCGCCCGCAGCAGATGTCCGGCGGTCAGCAGCAGCGCGTGGCGATCGCCGTGGCCCTCGCCAACGACCCGGCCGTCCTGCTCGCCGACGAACCCACCGGCGAACTCGACTCGCGGACGGCCACGCAGATCTTCGACGCCTTCCGCACGGCCAACGAGATCCTGGGCACCACGATCGTCATCGTCACCCACGACCAGGCGGTGGCGGGCGAGGTCCGCCGTACGGTGGCGATCCGGGACGGCCGGACCTCCACCGAGGTGCTGCGCCGCAGCGAGATCGACGCGGCGACCGGCCACGAGACGGTCGTGGCCCGCGAGTACGCCATGCTCGACCGCGCGGGCCGCCTCCAGCTGCCCGCCGACTACCTCCGCGCCCTGGACATGCGCGATCGCGTGGCCCTGGAACTGGAGTCCGATCACATCGGCATATGGCCCGACGACACACGATGAGCGCAACCACCCGGTTCAGCGCACACCGAACCTCCCGGTTCGGCGCACACCGGACCACCCCGTTCACGCACGCCGGACCGCCTGGCCCCGCACACGCCGGGCCGCCCGGCCCCGCACACGCCGGGCCGTCCTGCTCAGCGCACGCTGACCCCGAAGGCCCCGAGCAGCCCCGCCTGCCGCACGGCCACCGAGCCGTACGGCGTACGCAGCCGCAGCCACGCTCCCGAGGAGAACAGCCCGGTGTCGCCCGGTTCGCCGCCGGGCCGCAGGAAACCCAGTGACTGGGCCGCGTGCACGGCCCGGACCGGCAGCCGGGTGCCCGCGATCTGCCGGGACCAGATGTCCTGTCCGATCCGGTCCAGCTCCGCGCGGGTACGCCCGTGCGGCCCCAGTTCCTCGGTGCGCGAGCGGAACTCGGCCACGGCGGCGGCGACCGTGGCACGCAGCGTGTCGGGCGCCGGAAGTCCCGGCTCGGGCCGCCAGCCGGCGCGTGGCGGCAGCACCCCGGCCCACGGCGGTCCGGTGACCGCGCCGGGGACGGCGGCGGTGGCCGCGCGCTCGTCCACGGACTCCAGGAACTCACCGGCGGAGACGGTCACGTCGAGGGTGACGTCGAGGCCGTCCTCGTACGGCTTCGCCAGCCGCACCGCGCGGACCGCCAGCACCTCGAAGGACGGTGGCCTGCCGAAGACGGCGAGCGCGGTGCCGGCAGCCTGCAGCCGCACCGCGGCCCCACGGTCGAAGTGGAGCAGCCGGGAGAGGAAGGCCGCGAGGTCCGCCGCCTCCGTCTCGTCGGCCAGGTGCAGCACGGTCATGCCGCGACGGCCTCCCCTTCGGGATCGGGCTCGGCGTCCGCGGTGCCCTCGGCAGTGTCCATGTACTCCCGGAGGAACTCACGCTCCTCCGCGGTGATCCGCCGCGGGCGCTGGGCGTCGAAGTCGAACGGGACGATGACCGTCGACGCCCGCACGTACACGAGGTCCCCGTCCTTCACCTCGTAGGTGAGTGTGAAGGACGCGGCCTTGATCTCGGTGACCCACAGCTCGATGTCCACCGGCTCGTGCCGGTGGACGAGCTGCCGCTTGTAGTCGATCTCGTGGCGCGCCACCACCGACCCCTGCTTGAAGTCCTTGTCCGGGCGGAACAGGAAGTCGATCCGGGCTTCCTCCAGGTAGCGCAGGAACACCACGTTGTTGACGTGGCCGTACGCGTCCATGTCCGCCCAGCGCAACGGGCAGCGGTAGATGTGGCGCAAGACCGATCAGCCCCGGGTCAGCTTCTTGTAGGTGGCACGGTGCGGACGGGCGGCGTCCGGGCCGAGCCGCTCGATCTTGTTCTTCTCGTACGACTCGAAGTTGCCCTCGAACCAGAACCACTTCGACTCGCCCTCGTAGGCGAGGATGTGCGTCGCGACGCGGTCGAGGAACCACCGGTCGTGGGAGACGACGACGGCGCAGCCGGGGAAGTCCAGCAGGGCGTTCTCCAGGCTGGAGAGCGTCTCGACGTCGAGGTCGTTGGTGGGCTCGTCGAGGAGCAGCAGGTTGCCGCCCTGCTTCAGGGTCAGCGCCAGGTTGAGCCGGTTGCGCTCACCGCCGGAGAGGACCCCGGCCGGCTTCTGCTGGTCCGGGCCCTTGAACCCGAAGGCCGACACGTACGCCCGGCTCGGCATCTCGACCTGGCCGACGTTGATGTAGTCGAGCCCGTCGGACACGACCTCCCACAGCGTCTTCTTCGGGTCGATGTTCTCGCGGCTCTGGTCGACGTAGGAGATCTTGACCGTCTCGCCGACCTTGATGTCACCGGAGTCCGGAGTCTCCAGGCCCTGGATCATCTTGAAGAGGGTGGTCTTGCCGGCGCCGTTCGGACCGATCACGCCCACGATGCCGTTGCGCGGCAGCGTGAAGGACAGCCCGTCCACGAGGATCTTCTCGCCGAAGCCCTTGTGCAGGTCGTTGACCTCGACGACGACGCTGCCCAGGCGCGGGCCCGGCGGGATCTGGATCTCCTCGAAGTCCAGCTTCCGCATCTTGTCGGCCTCGGCGGCCATCTCCTCGTACCGCGCGAGCCGGGCCTTGGACTTGGCCTGCCGCCCCTTGGCGTTCGAGCGCACCCACTCCAGCTCTTCCTTGAGCCGCTTCTGGCGCTTGGCGTCCTTCTGGCCCTCGACCTTGAGGCGGGCGGCCTTGGTCTCCAGGTAGGTGGAGTAGTTGCCCTGGTACGGGTAGGCGCGCCCGCGGTCGAGCTCCAGGATCCACTCGGCCACGTTGTCCAGGAAGTACCGGTCGTGGGTGATCGCCACGACGGTGCCCGGGTACTTGGCGAGGTGCTGCTCCAGCCAGTTCACCGACTCGGCGTCCAGGTGGTTGGTGGGCTCGTCCAGCAGCAGCAGGTCGGGCTGTTCCAGCAGCAGCTTGCAGAGCGCGACGCGGCGCTTCTCACCACCGGAGAGGTTGGTCACCGGCCAGTCGCCGGGCGGGCAGCCCAGCGCGTCCATGGCCTGCTCCAGCTGGGCGTCGAGGTCCCAGGCGTTCGCGTGGTCCAGGTCCTCCTGGAGCTTGCCCATCTCGTCGAGCAGCGCGTCGGAGTAGTCGGTCGCCATCAGCTCGGCGATCTCGTTGAACCGGTCGAGCTTGCCCTTGATCTCGGCGACACCCTCCTGGACGTTCTCCAGGACGGTCTTCTCCTCGTTCAGCGGGGGCTCCTGCAGGAGGATGCCGACGCTGTAGCCGGGCGAGAGGAAGGCGTCACCGTTGGACGGCTGCTCCAGCCCCGCCATGATCTTCAGCACGGTCGACTTACCGGCACCGTTCGGGCCGACGACGCCGATCTTCGCCCCGGGGAGGAAGTTCAGGGTGACGTCGTCGAGGATCACCTTGTCGCCGTGCGCCTTGCGCGCCTTGCGCATGGTGTAAATGAACTCAGCCAAGAGAAACCGTCCGGCAGCTTGAAATCTGGCAGTGGGCAGATACACCCCATCTTGCCTGACGGCTACCCCTGGACGGAAACCCGTCGGGTCCGAGGGCCTCGACCTGCCGTTTCTCGGTCCGCGCGGCCGCCTCCCCCGGCACCGCCGGTCGTCGACGACCGGCCTTCCAGGCTCCGGCACGGCCCCGGCACTCCCGCACGGCCCGCAGACGGCGCACACCGCCGCCCGGTGACGCCCGCGTCCGGCCTCCGGTGCCGGTGCGTGCGACGACGGAGCGTCCGCCTTCGGGGGCCACGCTCCGGGGACCACCGCGCTGCCGCACACGGGCCCCGACGGTTCGCCGACCGAGCGCGACGGCTTGTGACGCACCACCTCCACCCGCTCACGGAGCGGTCGTACACGACACGAGGGGGCTTCCGGACTATCGCGAAGCCACTCGAGCGTCCTGGTGCCGCGTCGTCTTCGCCGACGAGGCCGCCGCTCGCCGCCGCCCGCTCAGAAGTCGTGCCATCACCGCGCCCACCAGGACCGGGACGGTCACGAGCACGGTCCACCACGGGAGGTCCAGCCACACCGAGACGGCCCCCACGCCCACGCCGACGCAGATGTCGGTGAAGACCAGCCACCTGCCGTACGGCTCCCAGACGAAGGGCGCGCAGGCGGCCGGCCTGGCCAGGCGGACCGCGCCGAACACCAGCGACTGGGCCGCGAGGAGTGCGAGGAGGACGCCCAGGGCGGCGTTTCCCGAGTGCTCGTCGCGGGGTGCGTCGGAGGTGTTCTGGCGGACACCGTCCTTGCTGAGGGCGACGATGTCACCGCGCCAGCCGGTGGCGGTCACCTCGTCGCCCCGGTGCAGCGTGTCGAAGAGGGGCCTGGAGTCGCCGAACCGCACGACCGTCCGCCGTGAGTCGTCGTCCTGGTCCCGTGAGTCGTCGTCCCGGGCCCTGAGCGTCGCCTCGTAGACCGTGACCTTTCCCGTGAACGTGGACTCGGTCTTCGTGACGGTGAAGTGCCCGGTCACGAGGCAGTCCTCCGCAGCCGCCTCCCGCGGGGCCGCCTGCGCGGGGCACGGCCCGGCCGCCCGGTACTGCTCGTAGCGCTCCTGCCGGCCCGGCACCCACACCGTGAACGCCAGGTAGCTCAGCACTGCCGCCGTCAGGGCCAGCACGATCAGCGCCATGCCGGTGAGCCGCACCCGGCTCTCCGGCTTCCGCCCGGAATCGCCCTTGCTGCCCGCAACGGCCCACGCCCGCTCCACCATCGTCGCCCCCTCGCTCGTCCATGAACTGAAGCAGGCATAGCACGGGGGCGGAGGGCGGTGGGTGACGGGGCGCGCGTCCCCCGTGACTGCTCACACGGTCTGGTACGACCGCCCGCCGGACTCCCCCTGACTCACGCGCCTGGAGCGCGGAAGGCGACCTGCCGGCCGGCGGCCTCGTCGACCTCCTCCAGTGTGAGGAGAGGGGTGGCCCGGGTGTGCAGGGCACCGCTGGCCTTGACCGCGAGACTGACGGCGGCCATCGACACCGGGTCGGGGAGGTCGATGATCAACACGAGGTCGTCCTCCCCGAAGGCGAAGTACATGGCCTCCACCGTCCCGCCGAGGTCGCCGACGACTCGGTCGACGGCGTCACGGCGACCGCTGGCGCCTTCCTTGAGCAGCCCCTTCGTACCCTCTGGCGTGTAGGTGGCCTGGATGAGGAACTTCGGCATAGGACTGCTCCCTGTCCGCTTCGTGTCCGACAGCACCATGCACTACCCGCTGCCACACCGGTCACCGCTCACCGAACGGCTCCATTCACCCGGAAGCGCCGCACTCCGCTGCCCGCACCGCGCCACCGCTGCACGCGCCATCCGGTCCGGAATGTCCGAACGCCCGACAGAGCGCCACCCGGCGGCATCGCTTCCGTGCCGGCGACGAGGAGGGCGGGCTGTGCTGTGCTGTGCTGTGCTGTGCTGTGACGAAGCCGTACCCGAGCACGGCGAGCGGGTCGCCCTCAAGCGGGCCGAGCTGACTTCCGCCCGGCCGAGGTCGGCATGGCGGCTCCGGCCGGAACCGCTTCGGCCCTCGACGCCGGCACCCCGCGCTGCCACGGCGTGGTCGTCGGACCGGCGCCGGTCGGGAATGGCCGGCGCCGCCCACGGATCATCCGCCGTGGGTCGACTCCCTCTTGCGCAGCACGATCAGGACCATGCCGCCGATCACCACCAGACCGATGGCCACACCCGCGATCATGGGGGTGATCATCGAACCACCGGTGGCGGCCAGGTTGGTGGTGTCCGCGGTGTTTCCGCCCACCGCGACCGGGGTGGGCTCGGTGCGGAGCTGGGCCGTCTCCGTCGTGATCGTGCCCTGCGTCTTGCAGTCCAGGACGCCGGTGAAGCGGTGGCTGAACCCGTGGGGGCCGGTGATCGTGAAGTCGTACGCCTGGTCCTCCTGGAGCGGCACGCTCACGGTGCGGGACGCGTGCGCGGGGACCGTGTGCTCGGCGCCCATCAGACGGAAGGTGAACGGCTCGTCGCCCTTGTTGGCCGTGGTGATGTACACACCGCCCTTGGCGCAGTTCTTGCGGGCCGAGACCGCCGGTATGGAGCCCTTCTCCGCCCAGCCCGCCGTCGCGGTCGCGGAGACGGTGGACTCGCTGGAACCCGCCAGGATCTGGGTCTGGCTGCGGCTCTCGGAGGCGAAGGCCCGCCCCACCGGCACGGTCGTGGAGGCCTGCACGCTCAGCTGGGCCGTCCCGTCCGCCGCGTCCTCGGGTATGTCGAAGAACAGCTGGCTGCCGTTCCTCGCCGAGGTGATCACCTTGCCGTTCCGGTCGATGATCCGCACCCCGCTGGTGGCCGCGTCCGCCGGCGGGCTCACCGTGACCGCGCCCGCGTTGGTGTGCACCGTCACCGGCCCGAGCAGGTCGCCCGGCCGGCCGGAGACCGCGGGCGGGTCCAGGGTGAGCGAGGGCTGCGGCTCGCCGACGTTCCGGGCGCTCTTCTCCAGGTAGTCGGCGAGCTTCTCGGCCCGCGGGTCCACGGCGTCGACCTTCGCGCCGTCGGAGTAGCGCCAGATGGCCACCTGGGTGCCGGCCGCCGCGTCCTGTTCGGTCAGCCCGCTCGTTCCCGCGTGCCGTGCGAGTGCGGCGAGGTCGTTGACCTGGGGGTAGGAGTTCTGCAGGATCCAGCGGATCCGGCCCGCGTCCTTGTTGGTGCCCAGCGAGGTGCCGCTCCAGGGCGTCTCCTGGTACCTGGCGTCCCGCTGGGTCGGGTTGTGGAGGTCCACGCAGTACGTCTGCAGGGTGCCGCCACCGTCCACGGACATCTCGAACAGGCCCGCGGACACCCGCTGGTCGCCGCCGTCCTCGTGGATCACGGCCTCGCCGTAGGTCTTCAGACCGTTGATCGTGGCCGTCGCGCCGCCCTGGGTCTGCGGCGTGTCCACGGCCACGGCCGTACCGGCGCCGGACAGCACGCCGGCCGCTATCAGGCCGGTCACCGTGACGGCGGCGGCCATGCGGGCCGTTCCCGTGGACCGGCAGAACCCAGAGAGCGCAGCAAGCACAGAATTCCCCTTCGAGCAGGACCCGTTGGACGTGGGGGACGGTCCCACCAGCAGAATCGGCAGCCCCAAGGGGCACGCCCGGCATCCTATGGATCAGGCGGAGCCTCCCCCGGCGGTCGGATCATCCGATGGCCGATCCGATCCGTAATCGTTATCGCCGGGACCGTCCGCGAGCTGGTCGTATCGACAAATCCACCGGTTCGTACCGCGTGTTCAGACCGTGAGAGGTGGACTTCGGGGACGGTCCGGCCCCAAGGCGTCGTTGACGACGCGCTGCTGACGTCACGTCACCGTTGCGGCTTGCTGTTCCTGTGTCTCGACTCCCCCTTCTTCCGCGCCTTGTTCCTGCTGCTCCCGACCAGGCCGCCCCGGCTGTCCGTCCTGCGGTTCCGCCGGCCGCGGCGTTTCCCAGTTCGGCTCCGGGCGGGACGCCGTCGGTGGTGCCTCCGGTTTGACCGCGCGCTGGAAGAACGCCATACCGCGCGACAGGTCATGGCCGATCGCCACGGCGTCGATGTCGGCGGAGGCCCACTGCTGCTGCCCCTGCACCTCCGTGCGCACCTTGAGCCGGCCCTGGACGACGACCGGCTGGCCCACCTCCACGCACGCGGCCACGTTGACCGCGAGCTGCCGGTTGGCCCACACGGTGAAGAAGTTGGTGTGCCCGTCCGTCCAGACGTTCTTCTCCCGGTCCCAGTAGCGCGCGGTCACCGCGAGCCGGAACCGGGCCGACGGTCCCGTCGCCAGTTCCCGGTAGGCCGGCCGGGTCGCCACGTTCCCCACGACACAGACAGTGGTCTCGTTCACTTCGATCACTCCCCTCCCCCGCCCCGCACCTTCCGGCCGGGCGGGCACGCGTACGGGCCCGTCCCGTACGGCTGCGTCTGCCGTGCCGCGCGTACCTCTGCCGTACGCGCCGGCACCACCCGACGACCGCCCGCACCGCCCGCCGCCACTCCTGGCCGGACCCGCCGTGCGATCGCCGTGCCCTCAGACTGCCTCCGCCGGGCCGAGCCCGCTGAGCGCTGTGGAGGATCACCCCCCTGTGGAAAACCTTGCCACCCACAGGGGTGACCACGGCCGGCTGCCGGCCAGTATGACGAGCCGTCCAGGTGCCAACCGGCACGGGTGACGGCCCGAAGCAGGAACCAACCAGCACGGGTGACGACCCGCCCAAATGCCAACCGGCACGAGTGCCGACCCGCCCGCGAGCAACCGCCCGCCGCTCCGGTCACCCGCCCCCGGCGTCCCTGTCACCCACCCATGCCCAGCGCTCCCGTCACCCCTGACCAGCCGGCTCCCCTCGCTGACCGAGCTTTCTCACCTCACCGCACCCCGCTCCCGGTCCGCACCACCCTGCCGTACTGTTCACGCACCTCGCGGTACCGCAGCAGTTCCGCGGCCACCGGATCGAGCACCCGGGCCCGGCCGCAGCTCGCCGCCGCCTCCCGCAGTCGGCGTTCCGCCTCCTGGCCGTAGCGTCGTGCGGGCCCCCGGGCCGCCATCCGGCAGGCCCACTCCACCAGCGGCCCGCCGATGATCCCGCACACCATCAGCAGCACCGGAACACCCAGGTTGGGCGCCATCACCCCGGCGATCTGGCCCACGAGCCACGCACCGCCCGCGATCTGCAGCAGGGTCATCGCCGCCTGGACCAGTACGGCCACCGGCCACCAGCCCGGCCGGGGCGGGCGGCCCGGCGGCAGTCCGGCCCGGGCCGCCAGGTCGTCCAGCGCCTCGGACAGACCGTTGGAACCGCGGACGGCCGCCTCGCGCACCGCCTGGGCCCAGGGAGCGGGCAGCCCGGCCGAGGCGCGGTCGGACACGGTACGTACCGCCTGCTCGACGCTCTGCCGGGCCGTGGCCTCCTCGTCGGCCTGGGCGCGCACCGCGTGGCGGCCCGTCGTGGAATCGCCACGGCCCTGGTACCAGCGCCACAGCCGCAGCCAGGGCGTGCCGCAGGCGCGGTTGGCGTTGCGCAGCCAGGCGCGCTCGGCGGCCTCGCCCGCCGCGGTGGCGCCCACCGCGTCCGCGAGCCGCGCGGCGAAGTCCTCGCGCGCCTCCTCGCTGAGGCCGACCCGTCGTCCGGTGGCGTAGACGGGCCGCAGCTCGGCCGCGGCGGTGTCGACGTCGGCCGCCACCCGGCGGGCCGCCGCGCCGCGCTCCGCCACGAACTCGCCGAGCGCCTCGCGCAGGTCGCCGACGCCCTCCCCGGTGAGCGCGGACAGCGCGAGCACGGTGGCGCCGGGTTCGCCGTGCTCGCCGAGCGCGATGCCGTCCTCGTCCAGCAGCCGCCGCAGGTCGTCCAGGACCTGGTCGGCGGCGTCCCCGGGCAGCCGGTCCACCTGGTTCAGGACGATGAACATGATCTCGGCGTGGCCGGCCATCGGCCGCAGGTACCGCTCGTGCAGGACGGCGTCGGCGTACTTCTCCGGGTCCACGACCCAGATGACCGCGTCGACCAGTTTGAGGATCCGGTCCACCTGTTCGCGGTGCTGTACGGCGGCCGAGTCGTGGTCGGGCAGGTCCACCAGGACCAGTCCGCGGAGCTGTCCCTCGGTGTCGGGGCCGTGCAGCGGACGGCGGCGCAGCCGGCCCGGGATGCCCAGCCGGTCGATGAGGCCGGCCGCGCCGTCGCTCCAGCTGCACGCGATGGGTGCGGCCGTGGTGGGGCGTCGTACGCCGGTCTCCGAGATGGGCACTCCGGCGAGCGCGTTGAACAGCTGCGACTTGCCGCTGCCGGTCGCTCCGGCGAGGGCGACGACGGTGTGCCGCCCGGAGAGCTTGCGGCGCGCGGCGGCCTCGTCCAGGACGCGACCGGCCTCGGCGAGGGTGTGGCTGTCCAGTCGGGTGCGGGAGAGCCCGACGAGTTCGCGCAGGGCGTCCAGGCGGGAGCGCAGCGGGCCGTCGTACGCCAGTGGGGCGGGGGTGTGGCTGCCCGGCCCGCGGTGCGTGGGTTCCACGGCGGAGGCGCGCTCGGCGGCGAGGGCGGCGGCGCTGGCGTCGGTGACGCGCCGTGCGATGAGACCGTCGTCCCAGGCGCCGGAGGAGTCGCCCTTGCCGTCGGCACCGGTGTCGGTGCCGTTCGCCGTACCGGTCCCGTTCGCCGTACCGGCGCCGTTGGCCGTACCGGCACCGTTCGCGGTACCGAGGTCGGTCGTGGCGGTGGTCTTGGGAGGCGTGGCGTCGGGTGCGGGGCGGGGCTTCGGGGAGTGGGGCTGGGGCCGGGGTACGGAGACGCCGCCCTCCTCAGAGCTGTGACCGCGCGCGGGGCGGTCACGATCGGGGGCGCGGTCGCTTGCGCCGTGTGCGCCTTGTGCGCCGTGTACGCCGTCACGGTCGCGTTTAGCCCTGCCGTCCCGCGCGGTCTCGCGGGCCCGTTGCCCCCGCTCGGCGTCGCGGCCGGCGTTGTCGTCCTTCACGCGCGCGGGGGCCCCGCCGCCGGCGTCCGGGCTCTTGCCGCCACCCCCTTCCAGGCCCTTGTCCCGGGTCCCTTCCATGCCCTTGCCCCGGCTTCTTTCCGGGCCGTGGTCCTCGCGCCTGCCGCCACCCTCGCCGCTCTCCTCGGCCTCGTCCCCGGAGAGGGCCACGTCGGCTCGTCGTGGCGCGTCCGCGCGGTGATCGGTACCGGGACCGTCGTCTCCGCGCTTGCCCTTGACGAGGTCCAGATGCGCTTCCAGAAGACCACCCGCGCGCTCGGCACCACCCAAGGGGCCGCGCTCGGCACCATCCCTGGGCCCGTGATCGACACCACCCTGGGAGCCGTGCTCGGCGCTGCCCTCGAGGCTCGAGCCGGGGTGCCCACCGTGCGCTCCGGGCTCCGTGTCACCGCTGTCGCTGCCGTGATCCATGCGCCTGATGTGCTTGGTGTGATCGGTGTGGTCGTGGTCAGTGACGGCGGTCACCGGTCACCTCTCCTTCTGCAGTACGGACAGCGCGGCGATGAGTTGGGCCTGGGGCTCGGGATGGACGTCCAGGGCGTCGAGCGGGGCGAGGCGCCGCTCGCGTTCGCGCTGCATGACGCGGTCCACGTGTTCGACGAGCAGCCGACCGGCCCGGTCGCGCAGCCGCAGCACGCCGTGGGCCCCGAGCCGCTCGGCGAGCCCCTCACCGGCGGTACGCGCCCGGCGCCCGCCGAGCACGGCCGTGGCGACGAGGGCGGCGACGACCTCCGGGTCGGGTGCGCCGGTCCGCTCCAGCACGCGTACCTCGTCCTCGGCGTACTCCTCCAGCTCGCGCCGCCAGCGCCGGGCCGCGAGCCCGATGCGGTGCTCGGCGCTCTCCAGGGAGGCCTTCCGCTCGGCGAGCCCCGGGGCGTCGGCGGCGGGCTCGCGCCGCCATGCGTCGTCGACGCGCTCGTCGGCCGCGGTCACGGCGCACAGCAGCAGGGCGGCCAGGCTGTCCACGAGGGCGTCCAGGAGTTCCCCGGCGGTGCAGTCCAGGGGGAAGGCGCGCCAGCGTTTGAGGGCGTCCCCGGCGAGTACGGCGCCGGACTGAAGGCGCGCCCGCACGCGCGCGTGCTCCTTGTCGTACGCGGTCTCGACGGCGGAGGTCAGCCGGAGGGCCGCCGCGTACTGGGCGGCGGCGGCGCCTGCCAGCTCGGGCAGGCGGGACTTGAGCGAGTTCAGGAGGCCGTAGGCCGTACGGGCCACGACGTGGTGGCGGGCCGCGGGATCCTGGGCGTGGTGGACGAGCCAGCTCTTCAGGGGCGCGACGGCGGTGGCGGGCAGCAGCCCGGCGCCCCAGGCGGATTCGGGCAGCTCGGGCACGGTGAAACGGGGTACGTCGCCGAGCCCGGCCTTGGTGAGCAGGGCCGCGTACTGCCGGGAGACCTCGGAGACGACCTGGTGGGGCACCCGGTCCAGGACGGTGACGAGGGTCGCGTCGTACTCCTTGGCGGTGCGCAGCAGGTGCCAGGGGACGGCGTCGGCGTAGCGGGCGGCGGTCGTGACCATGATCCAGATGTCGGCGGCGCAGATCAGCTCGGCGGCGAGGACGCGGTTCTGGGCGATCAGCGAGTCGACGTCCGGGGCGTCGAGGAGGGCGAGCCCGCGCGGGAGGGTGTCGGCGGTCTCGACGCGCAGCACGCGCGCGGGGTCCTCGTCGGTGAGCAGAAGCTCGTCCGTGGGGTCCTGGTGCGGCACCCACACACGGGTGAGGTGGGGGAGCACACGCATCCCGCTGAACCAGTGATGATCCTCCGGATGGCAGACGAGGACCGGCGTCCGGGTGGTCGGCCGCAGCACACCGGCCTCGCTCACCCGTCGGCCGACCAGGGAGTTCACGAGCGTGGACTTGCCCGCGCCGGTGGAGCCGCCGATGACGGCCAGCAGCGGCGCCTCGGGCTGCCGTAGGCGGGGTACCAGATAGTCGTCGAGTTGCGCGAGGAGCTCGTCGCGGTTGGCACGCGCGCGTGGCGCCCCCGCGAGGGGCAGCGGAAAGCGTGCGGCGGCGACACGGTCGCGCAGAGCGGAGAGTGTGTCGAGCAGCTGAGGCCGTACGTCCAAGGTCACCACATGCGAAGAATGCCCAATTTTAGGGGAATTCTGAAGCATATAGACATGTCTGCGCGCCGACGGAACAGATCGGACGGAAGGGATGACCGGGACACGCGCACAGTCCAGGCATAACGAGTGCACAACACCCGGTGCGTCAGGCGCCAAAAGCGGTGCACGATTCGTACCTGCCTGCGATTATCAGGACCGCTTCACCGAACCTCCACATCGAGCCACGGAGGCGAAGCGACAGGGTCGAGGAACCGGGAGCCCTATCCTTGACCCCGGCAACGTCACGGGTCAGCCCCCACCAGGGCACCAAGCACGAGGCCACCCCACCGGCCCCCGTAGCTCAGTGGATAGAGCAGGCGCCTTCTAAGCGCTTGGCCGCAGGTTCGAGTCCTGCCGGGGGCGCCAGTATCCGCCCTCCCGCTCGGGAGGGCTTTTCCCAGGTCAGAGCGGCTGTCAGCGGGTACGACGAAGCCCCGGACGCCCTCTTGATGATCAAGGGCAGACTCCGGGGCTGTCCGGCTGTCACCGGGTTTTCGCGGGTGGCCGTGTCGAATACGTGTCGAAGTTCTCGACCGGTCGGAGATCAGCCGGCGCCCCGCACCTCCGCCTCCGGAAGGTCACCCGCGGCTTCCAGCCGCCGCTTCAGGTCCGGCAGCTGCCCGTCGATGCACCGGGCGTACGTCGCCAGCAGCACGGCAACGCTGTTTCCGGCCCACTCGGCCACCTGAGCGGGCGGGATGCCGTCGTTGAGCCACTTCGTCAGGCGCGTGTTGCGGTTGTCGTAAACGCGCCGTCCGGTGGGTGACTCAAAGACGTGCGGGGGCAGTACGGCCTTACGCGCGCTGCGCCACGCCCGGCGGATGACGGAGCCGGCGAGGATCCCACCGAACTCACCTTGGAAGAGCAGATCACCCGGCTGGAGCTGTTCATCGGCGATGTGCTGCCGCAGGATGCGCGTCAGGGCCGGATGCCCCGGCACCGTGCGCGTCTCGCCCTCCGCACGGCCCTTCAGGTCACGTTGCTCGTGAATCTCGCCCGTATCGGTCCACTGCCTTCCGATCTCCGGGGTCGCCGTGTGGATCAGCAGTTCACACCACTGGTCATCGGCGTCGGGCTGGGGCAGGGTCACGTCCTCCACCCGCATGGCTACGGCTTCCTCGGGCCGGGGGCCGCAGTAGTACAGCGTGGCGAAGAAGGCGTGGAGCCGCTTGCCGCCGCGCGGCCGGCGCCGGATCCAGTCGAGGATGGCCGCCGCCTGCTCGGGATTCAGCAAGGACCGCTTGTCGACGGCGTTCGTGGTCTTCGTGACCGCCGTCGACTCCTTGCCCTTGGGAAGAGGGTTGACCCGGAGGATGCGCCGCCGGATCGCGTACTTCATCGCGACGTTGAGGATCCGGCGGTTGCGCTTCCGGGACCAGGCCGCCGCCTGCTTGCCGTCAAGGCGGGTGTCGATGGCTTGCAGGACCTGATCGACCTTCTCCGGGTCCTCCCAGGCGGAGACGGGCAGGGAGTTCCGCTCGACCCACTTCAGGATAGCCACCACGTCTCGGGGCGCGTCCGGGCGTCGGTTGGTGTTGAACGCCCATTCGCGAAGGGCCGTCCGCACGGCCGCAGGTGCGAACTGCGTGGGCTTTACCCGCAGCAGGGCGATGGTGGTGGCGGTCAGAGTCTTCGCGATGTTCTTGCGGCTGTTGCCGCCGAGTTGAGACCAGCGGGCATCCACGTACTCGACGGCGAACTTGTACCAGCTCATGGCAGCCGACTTGGAGCGATGGGACACCGGGAGACCCGTGGCGACGACGAATGCCTCGCCCTTGCCCGTGGCCCGGATGAGTTCCGAGCGGAAGCCCTCGGCGAGCGCGACGGTGTTGAAGGGCTCACGCCAGCGCTTGCCCGCGACCACCCAACGCACGGTGTACGTGGTCTTCCGGGCACCCTTGTAGGTGAGGATCTTGTAGATCTTCACGTCGTACGTCGTCTCCATCAGGCGGCGTCCTCGCGGTCGTCGAGCCAGTGATCGAGGTCGCTCCGCCGGATCCGGAGGTCGCCGTTCGGGAGCTTGATGCAGCGCGGCGCGCGGCGCTTGGCCCGCCAGTCGTAGAAAGTCGAGCGGGAGATGGCCAGTTCCTCGCAGACCTCCGCGAGGGTGAGCATGGTGCGTCGCGACCGGATGGCCGTGGTCATTCCGTGCTCCCTTCGTGCAGGAGGGCGTCGCGGGCGGTTTCGCGGTTGGTCTGGAGGTCACGGGCGATGGTCGCGGCGAGGGCGGCTTCGCCCGGGGTGTGGCCGTGGCCGGCGTACTGCCAGTCCGCCAGGACGAGGACGGTGTCCGGCTCGCGGTCGTCGAGGCCGAGGACGCATGCCTCTTGGGCTGCGCGGTAGTCGGCGCGTTCCTGGCGGAGGGCGCCGAGGGTGGTGGAGTAGGTGCGCGACTTGGACGAGAAGTGCCCGCGGAAGCCGAGCATGTGGGCCCAGGCCCAGAGGCGCCGGTCCGGGTAGAGGCTGTCCAGGTCGCGGCACGCGGTGATGAGCCGCCGGGTGTGGTCGGGGACCTGGTGGCGGTCGAGTTCGGCGAGTTCGCCGATACGGCGGTCCAGGGTGCCGGTGTTCTCGGCGGCCTTGGTCGCGTACTTGGCCACATACGAGGCGACGGCCTGCTCGGTGATGTCGGAGCCGTCACCGAACGCCTTGACCGGGCGGACGTCGAGCTGTCGGCCCCAGCGGAAGGTACGGGCGGGCTCGTCACCGGCAGCCGGGACCGACACGGACGTGTACGAGTGCGCTGCGGCGGCACGGACCGCGTCCGTGAGGAGGTCGACCGTGGCCCAGACGGGCGGGGGTGTTCCGGGCCCGTCCGGGCCGTCGAGGCGTACGACGGCGTGGAAGTGCAGGGCGCCTCGCTTCTGGAACTCGGCGACCTTGCCGTACGAGACGCGGAGGTGTTCGGCGAGTTCCCGGCGGGGCAGGCCGGCGCGGGCGGCGAGTTCGCGGCGGAGTCGCGTGGTGAACCGCTGCCAGAGCTGACCGGCGTGGTTGTTGAACAGCACGGCGCCCGCGTAGTCGTAGCTGTCCGGATCGAGAGCGGTGCCCAGCTCCGGAGCGTCGGGCGCGTGCCGGGTGCCACAGCGGCAGGAGCCGTGATCGGGGCGGTTGTGGACCGGGCCGAACGAGGGGGCCGTGAGGGTGGCGAAGACGCGCGGGTGATCGCGGACGGTGGCGGGAACGTCGCGGCGGTCGTCTCCGGCCAGGCCGGCGCGGATCAGGTGGTACGTGTCGCCCGCGTAGGTCCAGGCGCAGGACGGGCAGCGGGAGGCGCGGCGGTTGCCGCAGGCGAGGCGGAGGCGTCCGCCCGGCTCCTTCTCGGTGGAGTAGTGGTGCAGGGTCTCGCCGCTGGTCTTGTCCTTGTGGAGGACCCAGCCGGTGAGGTGGATCGGGTCGGAGCAGCCGCCGGTGCGGCGGATCTGGTCCTCCCAGCGGGCGTAGTCCGAGGCCGAGGCCACCCGGAGCACGTCTCCGAGAGTGATCGGGTCAAGCAATGTGTCGGGCATGCGCGCACTCGGTGTCGCGGGTGAGGCGCGGTGGGCCATGCTTGGGGTTCCTTCCGGTTGCGAGATCGGACAGGGACGGCGCCCAGGCGGCGGATGCTTGGCGGTATCGAGGCCGCCCGGGGGCCGGTCAGCGACGCTTGGCGTCGGAGGCGAGCAGGGAGCGCAGGACGACCGCGCAGACGGCGACCGAGGCTCCGGTGATGGCGACCGCCAGGAGCAGGGAGACCAGGACGGCTCCGAGCACCAGGACGACGGCCGTGCCGCCGCCGACGAGGGCGAGGGCGGTGCCGGGGGTGAGCTGGACCGCGGGCCGGACCGGCGTGGGAGGCGTCGGGGCGACCGGCGGGGTCTCCGCGTTCGAGATGATGGCGGTCGGCTCGACGACGACGGGCGGTGTGCCGAGCCCGGTCGGCGTGGGCATGATCGGGATCTTCGGGCGGAACATCGGTGGTCTCCTCTCGCGGGCTGGTTACTTGACGAGGGCGTTGATGACCGGGGCGAGGACGCTGTCGGCGAGGAGGAAGCCGCCGAGCAGGAGGACGGCGATGAGCCAGGCGGGCGGGCGGATGAGCTTGACGCCGAGGTAGCCGACGACGAGCAGGGCGAACCAGAGCGGGACCTGCATGGCGGTGGGTCTCCTAGCGGACGCGGCAGCGGTGGGTGCGGGCGGCGAGTTGGGCCGCGGATTGGCTGGAGTAGTCGGAGGACCAGCCGCAGCCGTCGGAGCTGCACACGGCGGCGTGCTTGGTCTGGCCGTTGCGGTCGCGGTGCGTGCCGATCTGCACCGGGCCGATGCGCATCACGGAGTGGAAGTGGTCGCGGGCGGGCATGTCAGTCGGTCTCCTCTCGGGTCGTGGTCGAGGCGGGGAAGTCGGCACGGATGCCGGCGGCGGTGGCCGGGTCGGCGGTGAGGCGGACGGCTTTCTCCGCGAGCAGGTGGGCGAGGAAGGGCCGCTTGGCGGCGGCCATCTCACGGGCGCCGTCGAGGTAGTCGGAGGCGGTCAGGTCGCCCGGGTCACGGATCACTGGTCTTCCTCTCTTGCCGATCAGGCGAGGTGGGCGGCGATGGCGTCGGCGAGGTGGGGCGGAACGCCGAGGCGGGAGCGCAGGGTGTCGGGGTCGATCGGGGCGCCGGTACGAGCGCGGTACTCGTCAGCGACCTTGCGGGCGTGGTCGACCAGGACGGCGGGGACCTGAGGAGCGGAGGCCGGGGCGGGAGCTTGGTCCGAAGGGGACGGGGCCGCGTCAGGCTCGGGTACGGCGTCTGTGGCCGAAGCGGCTTCGGCGTCCGGTACCGGCTGCTGAGCCGGAGGCTCCGCGCCCTCGGCCTCCGCGACGGGTGCCGGCGGAAGCGGCTCCGACTCCGCAGCCAACGAGTGAGCGAGGAGCGTGCCGCCGAGGAAGGCAAGAGCGGGCCATCCGGCGATGCCGAGGCGGAGCAAGGCGGGCGGGTCGGTCAGGTCGAGGAACCCGGCGGTGGCGACATTGGCACCGAGCGAGGCGCAGAGTGCGACCAGGAACCAGCACCAGGCCAGCCGGGACGGGCCCTCACTGCGCAGGCGCCGCCAGGCAGCCACCAGGAGGAGATCGACGCTGACCGGGTAGGCCCATGCCTTCCATCCGTTCTGTCCGGCGGCGGAGGCCAGGTCGTGCAGATGCGCGAAGGACAGGGCGCCGGCGATGACGGCCTGCACCAGGACCGCGTCGACGCGAAGGCCGTGACGGGCGCCCATCAGGAGTCACCCGGGTAGGCGGGGCCGCCGTCGGGGTCGTAGCCGTCCGGGAACACGCCCGGCGGCGGCTCCGGCAGGGAGACGGCGAGGGAGGGACTGACGGCTTCCACGAAATCGAGGTCGGCGCCGGTCGTGTCGGCGTAGAGGGCGAGTTGGCCGAGCAGGAGTACGGTCCGGGCGAAGTCCTCGCAGTTCGGGCACACAGCGAGATCTCTCTTCTTTGGGCATGGCGGGGTAGGGACTTGGCGCGAGAGCGGTCACGCCGACCGGTGGGAATCCGAGAAGTCAGGCGGTAGCCGGGGAAGGCTTGGCCGTCGGCGAGGAAGCGTCGGCCGAGGCGGAGAGAGTGGGCCGGAACGGAGCCAGCTCGGGCAGATCCGGCGTCCGGTCGGCATGCCGGTTGCAGATGTTCACGGCTTGACGGAGCGAGGTGTGCGGTGCGCGGATGCGGTGCCAACCTCCGGACGAATCGCCTGCGATGGCGAGCCCCCGCATCTCCGCCGGGATCTGGATGGCGGCGAGGACGGCGTCCGGGGCGATGTCGCCGAAGGCCATGTTGGCGGAGGTCTCGTCGTTGACGCGGTGTGCGGTACGGCCGGTGAGCTGGGCGCGGAGCATGGTGATGCCCTTGCCGAGTTCGGAGCCGAAGCGCTGCCCGCAGATTTCGAGGTAGATGCCGGCAGCTCGACCGAGCTGGGCGAGGCGGACCAGGGCGGTGATGATGCGGTCCCGGCGCTTCTCCTCCTCCTTGTTGGCGTACAGAGCGAGTTCGGCAACCTCGTCGACCAGGACCACGACCGGGGTCGGGCGCAGATCGGACGGCAGGTCCCAGATGTCGGCGGCGATCTCCGCGTCCGGCACGTCCGCGGCGAGGCGCTGCTGAGCCCTGATGACCTGATAGATGCGCTCCATCCGGACCACGAGCGCGTCCAGCACGTCGGCGGCGGTGTCGGGGTCATCGGCCAGCGCGGAGAAGCGGCGGGCCAGTGGGAACAGTTCAACCCCCTGCTTGCAGTCGATGCCGACGAGGGCGACGTCCATCGGGGCGAGCCCGGCGACCAGGTTGCGCTGGTAGACGGACTTGCCGGACTCCGTGGCCCCGAGGGTGAGGGCATGAGGTATTGCCCGGTAGTCGCGGTAGTGCACCGAGCCGTCCTGCCGCAGGGCGACCGGCACCCGCATCGGCTGGGTGTCGGTCTGGGCCGGCATCTGCACCCGCTTGAGTACGTCGTAGCCGGTCATCCGCACCTCTACGACGCCGGAGCGCAGCTCCCGCGAGGTCACGCCGTACATCGAGAAGGAATGCCGGAGCCGGTCCGAGGCGGCGGCGACGTCGAAGGCGTCCTGCCCAGGCCGGAGCTTGAGCCGCAGGACCAGGCCGGTACGAGTCGGCCGCAGCCGCAGAATGCGCGGGGCGCGTGGCCCCGGTGTCGGCCGGTTGGTGGCACGGGCGAGGGCGAGCCGCCACCGCGCGGGCGGAACGGTCAGCCCGCACGCGTCCATGACGGAGCCGTACCGGACCAGGACCTGCACCACGGCCAGCGTGACCCCGAAGGTCAACCAGTACCAGGCGGGGCGCCGCCACCGCAGAACACCTACGGCGGCGACGACCAGCACCAGGGCGACCGTTAAGGCGGTCATGATCAGGCCGCCTTGGGCCTTGCGGCGGCATCGGCGAGCGAAGTGACCGCGACCGCGCGGAACGCGATGCCGTGCCGCTTCTGGCCGTTGAAGTCGTTCTCCCAGGGCCGGGCGATCAGGCCGGTAAGCGCGACCGGCGTGCCCATGGCCAGTTCGCCGGTGATGCCGGGCTCCGGGACGGTGATGGAGAGGATCTCCACCTCCTCGTTCGCCGCGAACATCACGTCGACCGTCATCAGCTTGGCCCCGGTCTCGGCGTCGGTGGCGATCTCGCCGGTACGGCGGTCCCGGACCTTGACCTGCGGGGACTTGGCAACCATCACGACCGCGCCGGAGGTGTCAACGGGAATCTGACGCACAGAGAGTACTCCTCTATAGATGCTGAACTCCGTCACTCATGTACATGAGTGACCCGAAGAAGAGTGCCCGACTCCTGTACATGAGTCAACCCGCCACGAAGAAGAACTCGTGACGGGCTGCCGAGAGTTGAGTGCGCGTCAGTCGACGGCGGGGATCCGATACTCGAAGACGAACTGGTCAGCGGCCATGAGGGTGTCGCACACCTCGGCCACGAGACCCGCGGTCGTACGAGCCTCACGGATCAGATGAACCACGGGTGCCCCCGGACTCAGCGCCAGCTCCGAGGCTTCCGCCTTGGAGGCCAGCCGCGCTTGCAGCGTCTCGACGAACTCCGCGAACTCGTGTCCGTGGTCTTCGAGTCGAGCGTAGATGCCACCTCCGCCGGGATTCTCGGCGAACAGCTCCGGGATGTCCTTCACGACGTCCCAGGGCAGGTACGACGTCGCGGTCTCGACCGGGGTGCCGTTACGGAAGTAGAGACGCCGGCGAGCCAGCACCTGCGTACCGGCCGGAACGCCCAGCCGCTGGGCCGCATCCTCGGGCGCCTCCGTGGGCCCGATGTAGAGAACGCTGACCTTGGCGGTGGCGCCGGACTGCGCGGACTCCGCAAGATAAGCCGCCTGTCCACCCCGCCGGAGCGAACGCCGGAAGCGATCGGAGGAGCGGTGCCGCACCGGAGGCCGGTTCTTCACGATCGAGCCCTTACCGTGCCGGGTCTCGACCAGCCCACTCGCCCGCACCTCGACCATTGCCTTACGGATCGTCCCGCCGGACACGCCGTAGCGCTCGACCAGCTCAGACTCACTCGGCACCATGTCGCCAGGCTTGAGGACCCCCGCCCGGATCTGTTGCACGATCTCGTCCGCGATCTGCACGTACCGAGGTCCGGACCCGACCCCTCCAGCCGCAGTTCCCATAGTCCTTCTCTGCCTCCTATGCTCCTCTACATGAGTCAAGCACAGGAAGCGACGGCGTCTCCCCTGCACTCCGTATCTGTGGCCGGAGTGGTGGTGCGCGAGGACGGCCGCCTCCTGGCGATCCGCCGAGCCGACAACGGCACCTGGGAACTCCCCGGCGGCATCCTCGAACTCAACGAGACCCCCGAGGCCGGCGTAGCCCGCGAGGTCCTGGAGGAGACGGGCATCCACGTCGAGGTGGACGAGCTGACCGGCGTCTACAAGAACCTCACCCGCGGCATCGTGGCCCTGGTCTTCCGCTGCAAGCCGTCCGGCGGCACCGAGCGCACGTCGAGCGAGTCAACAGCGGTTTCCTGGCTTACGCCCGACGAGGTCAGCGAGCGCATGTCCGAGGTCTTCGCGGTCAGGCTTCTGGACGCCTTGGACGGCAACGGGCCCCACGTGCGCAGCCACGACGGCAAACGTCTCATCCCAGCGGGATAAAACCTTCTCTACTTCATCAAGGCCCGCGCACGGCGCGGGCGCGCGCCGCCTCTGCGGCGCGGCCTGCCTCCTGTCTGCGCCCCGGCTGGCCGCGCCCGGCGGCGCGTTACGTGCAGCGGGCAGAGATAGGAAAACCCTCTGTGGCTGAGGCCGGTCGGCTCCACGACTTTAGCCAGCCACTTTGGCGCGAGCCTCGAAGATCATGGCCCAAAATCGGGCACTAACGGGCAGGCTCACAACCTGCCCGATTCGCGGGCCAGCGTAATGGGCCATGATCACTCGCGCCAAAGCAGCTCCAGGCCAAAGTCGTTCCACCGACCTCGATATGGCGCAGACTGCCCCTTTGTCCGCTCCATGCGTGCTCTTGCCACAGTGTTTCCGCTATACGCCCAACTTGGATTCCAGGTACTTCTGAAGCGCAGCGAGTCCGGCGGCCTCCACCGTGTCGCGCATACGCAACAGGAAGGCGCTAAGCCTTGCCTTCGCACCCAACCGTTCTGCCTGTCGAGCATCGGGATCTTCAAGCTCATGAACGGCACTTTCCAAAGCCCCCGCCTCGGCGCCCCCATGAGACGCGATCAGTTGCAGCAGCTCCTTTGCTTCAGCTCCTAGATGCACAGTCCCCTGAACGCTTTGCACAACGGTGCCCTGAAGATTTTGAAAGATCTGCTGATTGACGTTAATCGTAGCCCCTGGTGGAAAATGTGATACCGAAGTGGCTGAAATAGCGCCGATGCTATTCGATGCCGTGGGGCTCGGTGTCAAGGAGCTTACAAAGCTATCGAGAACTGTCGAATCGATTTCCCCGCCCTCGGAAATGTCAAGCAACTCTGACTCAAGCCTGTGCCGAATCGACAGCATGCGGGCCTCCCGCTCGTGCCTTAGGTCCGTATTTATACGGCGTACAGATCGTCCGTAGCGCGTGACGATGTCGGTAGCCGAGGCTCGACCCACGCCCCGGGCCGCTAGTTCAGCTTCTGCGGAATCAGGATCAGAGGCACACAGATCCAGAAAGTCAGAAAACTCGCTGAACTGTTGCGACATTTCTTGAGGTAGGAGATCTGAATCCCCGAAAAATTCGTAAACACGACCTGCTGCCGTGGAATAGCCATCCTGGCGAACAGAATGTCGCCCGACCTGCGTAAGCCAGTCATGAAAGAGCGCCAAGAGTCGATCGGCTTCAGCGGCATATAGGCGCCCTGCGGGAACATAAACCCGGAAAAGTAGGTTGCTCTCGTAGTCGTCGATGAAAGATGCCGCCAGGGTGGACATCTCGGCATTGCTGTTGTAGGGAGTGAGGGATACGTTCGCACCATCCAGGAGTGCGAGGACAGTTTCTCTTATTTCCTCAGAGGGCGGGGCGTAGGCATTGTTCTGAAGCCAAGCTATGTAGCTCTCATACACGCGAGGGTCTTCATCCTCGTCTACCGCATCATAGGCATAGGTATAGGCATCAGCGTCGACCCCCTCAAGTACGGACGTATGGACGAATATCACGTGAGGCTTCTTCCCTATAGCCTCGAAAAGCCTCGGAATCACATCGGCGTGAGCCTCGCTTCCGGCGATGAGTCTGAAGAGAGGAGCTGTGAGCTTTCCGAGTACGGCGGTAAGCGAAGGATCCTCAAGAAGTTCAATGGTTTTTTCCCAGTTCGGGGGCAGCGAATAAAGACTCTTGCGCTTATAGGGAATCCCTGCAACTTTCAGCCTACTAGCAGAGAATTCCCTGTCGTCCGAACCGATGAGCAGAAATGATGACTGCTGCACGCTCGCGCTCCCCCCTGGAGATGCCAATACCCGCGAAGATGACTGTAGCGTCATGATCTGGATGAGTACGCGTGTGCTCACGGGCCCTGAAGTGCCGGCTGCGGACGCCGTGCGGGGGAGCTGGGCGGCAACCGTCGTGGCCCTGCCTGTAGGAACCCGGATCACCGACGAGGTCATCGGTGGCCAGCACTTGGGGCCTTCATACGGACAGATGGTGTGCCGAACGCCATTGCGCTAGCGGAGATCACAGCCGTGCCGCTCGGGATGGGCCTCCCAGCCCTCGTGGCCTTCGTCAGTGGGGGGGTCATTCGCCCATAACCACCAGGTCAAGGTCCGGCTCGATGAGTGGCTGGCAACGGACGAGTGATCCCCGCCGGGCCGTCTCTGGGCCGTCCGACGCCGCTCAGCGGCGACCGGCGACGACTACTAACGACAGTCGTAGCGACCGACAGCCGCAGGTCACCCGATTGGATCTGCGACACTGGTTGAGCCATGCCTAAGCCCGGAGAACTGAACTCACACGCTCCGAAACGGTCAAGCACTGGCCCATCCAGCGTTCAGCCTGGGCCGTGTCACATCCGTGCCAGGTTGGGCGGGGAGTCACGGGGAACGGCGGGCAACGAGCCGCCAGCGTCGAGGGGCTCCACCCCGCTCCCCCACAGATCAGAAGCCCAACTGCCCCTGAGGCGCCCCAGCTTCCCAAGCTGAGGGCCGCCCCTGCCTACGGCATCGGTCGCCCCGGTCCAGGTTTTCTCAGCTGGTCGGCGGTGGAACCGCTCGGGGCGGCTTGGGCATTTGGGCTGTGTGAGTGGGGGTTGTGTTCCTAGGCTGGGTCACCTGTAGCCATGAAGACCGGGGGGGTCAAGTGAGCACCGAGATTGTGCAGTTGGTGGAGCAGGCGGGGCCGTATCTGTCGACTGCGGTGAGCGCGTACGGGGTCGCGGTGTTTTCCCGGGCGGAGAGTGCGGCGGTGGATGCCACGGCGAATCTGGGGCGGCGGATCCTGCAGGCGGTGTGGCGCCGACGTGGCGAGCAGGGCCGGGCGGAGTTGGAGGCCGCGGTCCAGGACGCGGCAGAAGCGCCGGACGATGCGGACGCGGCAGCCGCTGTGCGCCAGCAGATCAAGCGCGCTCTGCGTGAGGACGCCGAGTTGCTGGCCGAGCTGGCCCGGATACTGCCCGCTTCCGGCGAGACGGTGAACGTGACGGCGTCGGGTGAGCGGTCGATTGCCGCGAAGACCATCACCACGGCCGTCACCGGGGACAACACGACGATCCGGCCATGACGGACAGCGTCGGGTCCGGGCGCGGCGGTCCGCAGGCGACGGGTCCGCGGTCCGTGGCGGTGGGCGGTGGTGTCGGTGTGGCGATCACCGGAGACGGCGCCCAGGTGGTGATGTTGCCGGCCGAGGCGGTGCGTTGGGCCAGGGAGATTGAGGCGCCGCCGGGGGCCGGGAATCTGCCCGGGTCCGCTTCCGGCGTGTTCGTCGGACGCCAGGACGAGCTGGCCGAGTTGCGCCGGCTGCTGGCCGCCGAGGGGGAGGCTGCGGTCACCCAGGTGCCCGGGACGCGGGCGATTCACGGGCTGGGCGGGATCGGCAAGAGCACGCTCGCCCTGCACTACGCCCACACCTTCCGGCACAGCTACACGCTGGTGTGGTGGATTAACGCCGCGAGCACCGAGCAGGTCGTCACCAGCCTGGCTGCCCTGGCCGTGCGGCTGTGCCCGCAGTGGGCCGCCACCGCAGGGGTGCAGGAGCGGGCGGCGTGGGCGATCCTGTGGCTGCAGTGGCATCCCGGCTGGCTGCTCGTCTTCGACAACGTCGAAGACCCCGCTGACCTGCGTCACTACCTCGGCACTCTCCCGGACGGGCATCACCTGGCCACCAGCCGCACCGCGACCGGCTGGCACACCATCGCTCCCGCCATGCCCCTGGGCCTGCTGGATGCCGAGGCGGCCGTGGACCTCCTGTGCACCCTCGCTTTCGGAGCAGAGCATGTCCCCACGCCGGCAGAGCGCGGGGACGCCACGGCTCTTGCAACCGACCTCGGCTATCTGCCGCTGGCGCTGGAACAGGCCGGCGCCTACCTTTTCGAGACCGGCACCTCGCCGGCCGACTACCGGCAGATGCTGGGACGCGTCATGGATGCGGCCGCGGGCGGGATCGACCCTGAACGCACCATCGCCCGTATCTGGCACCACACCCTGACCGCCGTCGAACGCCGCAACCCGCAGGCCGTCACCCTGCTGTATGCCATGGCCTGGCTGGCCCCCGAGAGCATCCCCCGCACTCTGCTCGCCCCGCTCTGCCTCGACCCGCTCGCCCTCGGCGAGGCCCTGGGCACGCTGTACGCCTACAACATGATCGCTTACAGCGCCGACCGCCAGGACGTCAGCGTCCACCGTCTCGTGCAGGCCGTGCTGCGGCACCGTCCCGCCACCGACCCCGACGGCTACCCACCCGGCCGACAAGACGCCGAACGCGTCGTACAGCAGGCCCTGCCCGACGAGGACACCGACACCTCACGGTGGGAGCGGCTTCTTCCCCACGTCGTTGCCGTCGCCGATTCCACACCACCCGACAGCCCGGCATCGACCGAAACGGCGGGCGCCTATCATGCCGCCGCTCAATACCTGTACCGCCAAGGGCGCGACGCCCACACCATCCCCCTGCGCACAGCCACCCTCGCCCAGTACGAGCAGGTCCTGGGCGGCACCCACCCCGAGACCCTGACCAGCCGCAACAACCTCGCCTACGCCTACGAGTCGGCTGGGGACCTGGGCCGGGCCATCCCCCTGTACGAGGCCACCCTCGCGCAGCGCGAGCAGGTCCTGGGCGACACCCACCCCCAGACCCTGAGCAGCCGCAACAACCTCGCCGGCGCCTACGAGTCGGCTGGGGACCTGGGCCGGGCCATCCCCCTGTACGAGGCCACCCTCGCGCAGCGCGAGCAGGTCCTGGGCGACACCCACCCCCAGACCCTGACCATCCGCAACAACCTCGCCTACTCCTACCAGTCGGCTGGGGACCTGGGCCGGGCCATCCCCCTGTACGAGGCCACCCTCGCCCAGTGCGAGCAGGTCCTGGGCGACACCCACCCCCAGACCCTGACCATCCGCAACAACCTCGCCGGCGCCTACGAGTCGGCGGGGGACCTGGGCCGGGCCATCCCCCTGTACGAGGCCACCCTCGCCCAGTGCGAGCAGGTCCTGGGCGACACCCACCCCGACACCCTGATCAGCCGCATTAACCTCGCCTACGCCTACGAGTCGGCTGGGGACCTGGGCCGGGCCATCCCCCTGTACGAGGCCACCCTCGCCCAGTGCGAGCAGGTCCTGGGCGACACCCACCCTCAGACCCTGACCAGCCGCAACAACCTCGCCAGCGCCTACGAATCGGCGGGAGACCTGCAGCGGGCCATCCCCCTGTACGAGGCCACCCTCGCCCAGTGCGAGCAAGTCCTGGGCGACACCCACCCCCACACCCTGACCAGCCGCAACAACCTCGCCAGCGCCTACCAGGTGGCGGGAGACCTGCAGCGGGCCATCCCCCTGTACGAGGCCACCCTCACCCAGAGCGAGCAGGTCCTGGGCGACACCCACCCCCACACCCTGACCAGCCGCAACAACCTCGCCAGCGTCTACCGAGCTGCCCAAGCTGTACAGCAGAGAAGTACAGCAACCTCAACGACCGCAGCTGACGCACAGCGACCTTCTACGGCCGATTGACCAGCCCAGCAGACCTCAATGGCCGTCCAGCCGATAGTTCGGGACGAAGCGATCGCGCACCTAAGGTGCGCTGCATGACCACCGACACCCCAGCCTGTCCCGAGTGCAACCAACCCATGCGGTCCTGCGGCCTTGTTCTCTTCGAACGGGAGGACGACGGCCGGCGGACCTGCCGGGCACTATGGCGGTGTACCGGTCGGCATGTCTGGTGGCGCTGGGCAGACCGGCCAGACGACCCTTTAGAGGTTTGCCCAGTCCCAGGGCCGTTCCGCTGACGTCCAGCGCTGACATCAGCGACCCTGGACAGCGGCAACCAGTTGTGGCTCTGACTCACGAGGCAAGCCCCGACCAGGGCGATGGTAAAGCGAGGCGCGCTGCGGCAGCCGAGCCATCTCCGGGCCGTCCGAGGCCAACCCCGCATGGCAGAAGCCCACGGCATGGTGTTCAGAACCGTGGGCTTCGTCGGGGTTCTTGTTCGGCGGGACCGACGGTCAGGAGACCGTCATCTCACGTCGCACCCAGCAGGCCGCAGCAGAGGAAGCTGCCTCAGCCTCTGGGACGACGCAGCGACCCCCTTCAGGGTCGATGAGGGTCGCTCACTGCCAGGACGCGACCGCGGCTGATTGCAACGCGGAGCACGTCCCGCAACGCCCTGGTCAGTTCCCTCGCCAGCCGTTGCAAGTCTTCCGGGCCGGCGTCCTGGTCGTCGAGGGTGGCGGAGGCATGCTCCAGCAACTCGGCGGCCGTCCCCAGTTGCACCGCTTCGATGTTGTCCGCCAGCCGGGACATGTAGCCGGCCTTGTCGTCGGTGTCCAAGTAGCAGGGCTTGCCCTCCGGCCCCGACCACGGGAGGAGTCGTAGTTCGTTCGGTGCCGTCATCGTTGGGTTCCCTTCTCATCGGTCACGTCGTGGGTGGTGAAGACCGCGTCGACGCGATCCCCGGGGAACACGAGTAGCGCGGCCTCGACGACTCGACCGGTGGAGTCGGTCGCAACCCGTGTGATCGCGAGGGCTGCCGCGGTTGGGCCGATCCGGAGGGCGGATGCCTCGTCCAGTGTCGGTGGACGAGCACATACCGTTTCCCGGACAGTTGCCGGTGCCGAGCCGAGGACGGCGAATCGCGTGGCCGTGTCCCGCCACGAGGAGTCCCCGCCCAGCAGGCCGGCCGGTGCCAGGCCGCGCGGGATGTAGATGCGGGCCAGACCGTGCGGTGAGTCCCCCTCATGGCTGATGCAGAAGATCTCAGCGAGCGGGCTGCCCGCCGGCACCCTCAGCAAGGACGTCAGATGGCCGTCTGCCTGCACGGTGGCGGTGCGAACAGTCACGCGCATGGCCGCTTCAGCGGCGGTCCATGGATCCAACGTTCCCCATCCCCCGACGTACACGATCTTGCGGAGGGAGCGGCGGACGAAGTTGCCTTTCCCGTGGATCTTCTCGACAAGACCTTCGCCCTGGAGGACTGCGAGCGCACTTCGCAGTGTGGCCGTACTGACCTCGTATCGGTCGGCGAGGTCTGCCTCGGACGGCAGGCGTTCACCCGGTTTGAATGCGCCGGTTGTGATCTGGCGCCGGAGATCGTCGGCGATGTCGTGATGGCGTGAAGGCACAGACCGGGTCACCGCCTTCTCTGCACGCGAACGGCGACGAGCCGGGTTCGCGTGTGTATGGTCAGCAGCTCGCCCGACTCGAAGAGAAGCCGTTTGGCCCCTTGGGGAAGTTGGAAGAGGTCCATGACCCGGCACGCTCTGCCGCCCAGTTGAATGACGTCGCCTCGCTGAACAGTGGTCGCCGTGACCTCGACAGTGGCAACTAGCGCGCCGCCCGGTGCCCAACCGCTCACCGCTGCACCTCCCTGGGCTTTGAGTGGCCCGGGATCGAGTGACACGGGCACGCGCACGTCTCGTAGACAACCGGCAGGTCGATCGGCGCAGAGACGGGAGAGGACTCCGTGCAGAGCGGGTGTGTGCCGATACGGCAGGCGGTCGACCGGTAGGGGACGGCAGATGCTTCGGTGACGCGGAGCTGTTGGCGTGGAGACATCAGCAAGCCCCCGCCAGGGTCGACCAGGCTTCAGCCGGCAGATGGGAAGCGACGACCACCACCCGTGGCCGTACCCGTTGCTCCCAGGCCAGCACGTAGGGGCGGACGAGTGCGTTGTCCTCCCCTGCGAGCGGGAGTCGATGGTTGGCGATGTCGGACACCCGGCCCAGTGGCCGCTGCGACGCATCGGCGGACGGCGGGAAGGCTGGGACCACCGTCGATCGGGACGTCGTTAAGGGGCGGCGGTGCCTGCCCTTGGGGGCGTACAGCGCTCTGGTGAGCGAGATGGCACGGCGGATACGGTTGAGCACGCTGCTCAGCTCCTATCGCTGATGGCTCGGTCCCCCGACATCGCCCGTCGCGGGGACCGCTTTGTGTACGACCGCCCAGAGGGTGCGGCCGTTCAGGCTGGTGGCGAGGAGGCCGAACCGATCGGCCTCGGCCACTACTTCCAGGGCCTCCCGCCATAGGTCAGCGGAGGGCGCTTCCGGTATCTCCGCTTCGACCGACGTGTAGCGGTCGTATTCCTCCACGCGCGTGGGAAGTCCGACGGCGGACAGCCGGGCGGCGATGGCCGCCACGCGAGATCCCGAAGCGGGCACAGGGCAGCCTCCGTCAATCGGCGATCACTTTCAGTGAAGCTAGTTAACTAGATTAGAGCTAGTGGACTAGATTTTCCATATGCCTGAGCAGCCGCCCTATCTCCGCATCGCCCACGAACTCCGGCGCCGGATCGCGGAGCATGTATGGGAGCCCGGGGACCGTCTGCCGTCCCGCGCCCAGATCGGCCAGGAGTACGGGGTCGGCGAGAACGTGGTCCGCCGGGCTCAGGAGCTGTTGATCTCCCAGGGTGTGCTGGAGGGCCGCGCCGGTTCGGGCACGTACGTCGCCGAGCCCCGGCAGCGGGTGCGGGTGGTCCGTTCGTCCGCCCGTGAGCGGCCCAACGGGTCTCCGTTCCGGGCGGACATGAAGGCCGTGGGCAGGCAAGGGGACTGGGAGAGCCGGACTGAGGCCAAGGTGCCGGCTCCGGCGGACATCGCGGCGCGGCTCGGCATCGCCGAGGGCGACCTGTGCGTCCGAACGACGTACGAGTTCCTGGCCGACGGCAGGCCCGTGCAGCTGTCGACGAGCTGGGAGCCGTACGACCTCACCGCCGGCACTCTCGTTGTCCTCCCGGAGGGAGGGCCGCACGCCGGGGCGGGGGTCGTGAACCGCATGGCCACGATCGGAGTTACCGTCAGCCACGCCGTGGAGCAGCCGGAACCGCGGACGGCGACCGCCGAGGAGGCATCACTACTTGGTATCCAGAAAGCGGCACTCGTGACGCACATCCGGCGGACCTATTACAGCGACGACGGTCGGCCGGTAGAGACGGCGGACATCGTCGTGCCCGCCGCTCACTGCGAGGTCGTCTACGAGATCCCGATCAACCGCTGACGGACGGATCGCTGACCGCCGGTTGGATACTCGAAAGCCGTGCCCCGGCGTACCCCAGTGAGGGCCAAGACCGGCCCGCGTTAACAACGCTCGTGATCAATACATCTAGCCCCGAGAACGGACCTGGCAGGTGCGAAGCCGTGACCGGTCATCGGGTTGTCAGTAATGCCAGCGATTGGCGTCGGCTTCATAGTCGCAGGTGATCTCGCGCCCTGCTGCGTCCGTAGTCGTCGCCCCCACGTCGATGTTCCGGCAGAACTGGCCAGCGTGGTAGCAATTACCGGCGTTGGATCGGATGCCGCACAGTTCCGTCGCGTTGGAGCTGTCCGATGCGGGCGAGCTGCCAGCCGTCGACGTGCTTCCAGCCGAGCTGGAGTCAGAACTGCCCTTTGAAGACGATTCGTGATGAGAGCGAGGCCGTGGCGGCGAGGCGCACGCCTCGTTCGCCTTCAGAACCGCGAACGTGAGAGTCCCGGCGCTCTTGGCGCCAGGAGCAGGAACCTGCCGGCACACTTTCCAGTTGCCGAGGTGAGACGGACTGCGGTTCAGGTGGCTGAGGTCTGAGTACGTCACCGACCTGACGTGGTGCTTGCGGGCGTCCGCCACAGCCTTTGCAAGGTTCCAGTGCTGGTAGTCGCGCAACGGCCCCCAAAGCGGCGGGGTCACCGAGGATCTACCCGAGGGAGAGGCAGTCAGGCTAGGCAACGTTGTGGGCTTGGCGGATGCGCTCCTGACGTGGTCACCGCCACTGCCTCCCGCTCCGATGGCGAAGCAAGCCACAGTTCCTACCGCCAAGACTCCGTAGGCCAAAAGTCGCTTCTTCGCTATGTTCTTCGCGCTCCGAGCAGCGTTGGACTTGGTGAGCTTCCTGTCACCAACATGCTCGACAAGTCGCTCTCGTTCCGTCTTCGGGAGACGTGGCGGAGGCGGCACGATCCGCTCAGGAATCTTGACCTGTATGGTCTGTTCGCTGCGTGGCACCCAGTCGAGTCGCTGCGCGTCCATCTCTGCGCGGAGTGCTTCCCGAGCCTCCTGCTTCGCCAGCTGTGGATCCGGTGCAGAGAACGGGAACCGCCGGGACCAGTCACTCTTGTGGCAACGAGCGCAGTTGGAAACGCCTTCGCCGCTGACGCGCATCAACCGGCCTACGCCGTGTCCACAATGCGGGCACGTGTGCCTCACTTCGAACATGGTCCCCCTCACCTGACCTGCACATATCAGGGCTGTACCTCAACGCCCTTCTGCTTGGGCGGCGAGAACGAAGCACGAAACCTCTGATAGATCACCTGCGCTGAACGAGATGATCAGGATGCCGCGCGACGCGGCCCACCTCAGCGGGCGGGCCACCATGGCCAGCAATGCTCGTTTGAGAACCTCGGCGGACCTGGGAGGAGGCCGCTGCTGGCTGCTACGTGGGGGGTAAATGGCAGGCCCGTGCAACTGCCTACAAGTTGGGATCCATACGCCTCACCGTTGGCACTGTCGTCGCACTGCCGGAGGGCGGAGAGCACACTGGTGCGAAGTGCTGTCGAATGCGTGTCGAAGGACGGTAGCCAAGGCGCCAGGCGCGACAAGAGGTGCAGGTCAGCAGCGGTGCGCTGCTCGTCTTACCCAGCGCCTTCTAAGCGCTTGGCCGCAGGTTCGAGTCCTGCCGGGGGCGCAACCTCCTACCTGCGAAAACGCCCCGGAGGGGATCTTCCCTCCAGGGCGTTTCGTGTCTCTGACGGCAACGCTGACGGCAATGGTCCCAGCACTCACTCGTCGGCGAGCAGGCTCCCCAGCCGGTCCAGTGCCGCCCGCTTCTCGGCCATGTCGGCGTGCGCGTAGATGTTCATGGTCACGTCCCGCGCGTTGTGCCCGACGGTGTCCCGGACGATGTGCGGCGGGATACCGAGGCCGAGAAGCAGCGTCACGCAGGTGTGCCGGAGGTCGTGGAAGCGCACGTTCAGGCCAAGCCACTCGCGGATCGGATAGAAGTGCCGGTTCAGATTACGAGGCTCGATGGCCGTACCGAGCCGCGTGGTGAAGACCAGTCCCGTGTCACGCCACCGCTCCCCCACATCGGCGCGTTCCGCGTCCTGCCGCGCGCGGTCCCGGCGCAACGCGTCCACGCAGACCCGAGGCAGCGGCACCGGCCGTTCGGAGCGGCGCGTCTTCGGCGCGGTCAGGACCAGGGCCCCGTCGACGCGTTGGAGCGCCGCAAGGATCTCCAGCGAGCCGTTGCCCAGGTCGACGTCGGCCCAGTGGAGGCCCGGCAACTCCCCTCGCCGCAGTCCGAGGTAGAGGGCGAGGACGTACGCGGCACCCAGACGGTCGTCGTCCACCTAGGTGAGGAGTCGCTTGACCTCTGCAACAGACAGGCCCCTGCCGACGCGATACGGAGAGGCGGGCGAGTCTCTTCTTTCCGAGCCGGGGACGAGTAGGCGTTCACGCACTTGCTGTAGCTGTAGACCGTCGAGGTCCGCACCTTGTGCCGGACGTCGGGTCGAGGTGGGAGAAAACCTTCTCCCGAGGTCCCTCGGACGCCCCGCGAGACCCACCGATACCCCGAGGCTGACCTACATAAATACCTCGCGGGTCAGGCCTGGATCTTGTCCTCGCTCCCCTTCCTTCCCCTTACATGGCAGCGTCTGACATGTCACGGAGAACTGTTGACGTGTTCGGGAATGCCGTAGGGGTCCGGGTCGGAGGCGGACGCCCAAGTGACAGACGGGCCCGGGCCGTTCCAGTGGGTTTCGACGAATCTCAGGCCGCGGTCCTCTCCGCATCACGTCACCGTCACGGTGACGAGGCCGGGGTCGGGGAGTTCCGTCGGGGCGGTGTCGCCGTACCAAGAGAATTCCAGGGCCGAGAGCCTGCCGGCGCCCACCCAGACCAGCAGTTCGCCGAACAGTTCGCCGGAGTCGTCCGTGACCGTACCGGTGGCCGGGATGATGCCGTCCTCGATTGCCGCTTCCGCTTGACGAGGATGCGCTGTTCGAGAGGGGAGAGCGGTCTGGCTGCGGTGCGGTCCGTCATGGTGTCTTTCCTGGGAACTTGTCGCGACTGAACGCGGTTCCGACGCGCGGTATCGCGTTGACCATGGCACCGCGGATGGTGACTGTTTCCCCGTGGATTGTACGGTCGACGACGAAACCACCGGATTTCGGTAGGTCGTCGCTCTCGACGAGGTGCCAACCTGCCATGTGCGTCTCTACTGAGGTTGAACTCGCGATGTCGCCGGGTTGCTCAGGTGAGTCTGATTGTCGGGCCGGTCTCGGCGAGGCAGCCGTCTATGACCAGACCGCCGGCCGCCGCCGATTACCTGCTGTGCTCAGTGCGGTCGTCATACTCTTCGCGGGCGGTGATGACTTCTTCGATGTGCAGCACAGACCACTCCGTGAGCGCCTTCAGCGGTTCCCGCAGCGTCTGGCCGAGCGCGGTCAGCTCATACTCCACGTGTGGCGGCACCTCTGGGTAGACGGTCCGGCTGACCAGCCCGTCGCGTTCGAGGGTGCGCAGCGTCTGGGTGAGCATCTTCTCGCTCACGCCCGCCAGCGCCTGCCGGAGCTGGCCGAACCGGGAGGTCCCGTTCCGGCCGAGTTCGCCCAGCACGAGGACCGCCCACTTGCTGCCGATCTGGTCGAGCAGGTCCCGCGACGGGCAGCCGCGCTCGTACGGATCGAATGACGGCATGGGCCCGGTCACATTCTTGACAGCAGCCATACGGCTCACCTCAATGCTTTCGCTCCGGTAAGTACCCTACCAATAAGTGGCTACTCCCCAACAGAGAGTGTGCAGGTCATTCTGTGTTCCATCCTGCGGCGGACGGACCGCGGCAGGCGTGCGAGGCACGCGCGGAAGGAAGGAATGACCATCATGCCGATCGTCGTCACCGGAGCCACCGGCCAGCTGGGCAGGCTCACCGTCGAGGCACTGCTGCGGCGCGGGATCCCGGCCGCGGACATCATCGCGACCGGCCGGGACATCGCCGGGATCAAGGATCTGGCCGACCGAGGCATCGCGGTACGTCGCGCCGACTTCGCGGACACGGACGGCCTGGCCGAGGCATTCGCGGGGGCGGACAGGCTGCTGCTGATCTCGGCCTCGGTCCCTGTGAGCGAGCGGGTCGCCAACCACCGCCGCGTGATCGACGCCGCGGCGTCCGCAGGCGTGTCGCTGCTGGCGTACACGAGCACGACGCACGCGGACACGGCCACCACCGTCATCGGTGCCACGCACGGCGAGACGGAGAAGTACCTGCGGGACCGCGGAATCCCCAGCGTGCTGCTGCGCAACAGCTGGTACCTGGAGAACTACACCAGCCAACTGCCGCAGATCCTGCAGAACGGCGCCGTCGTCGGCGCCGCAGGCGAGGGGCGGATCAGCGCCGCGTCCCGCGCCGACTACGCCGAGGCCGCAGCGGTCGTCCTCACCACCGAAGGCCACACCGGCGCCGTGTACGAGCTCGGCGGCGACGAATCCTTCACCCTGACTGAGCTCGCCGCCGCGATCTCCGCTGCAGCCGGAAAGCAGGTTACCTACGCTGACCTCCCGGAGACCGACTTCGCCCAGGCACTGGCCGCCGCGGGCCTGCCCGCCGAGCTTGCGGAGGTCCTCGCCGACGCCGACCGCGGCATGAACCGCGGCGAGATGTACACCGACTCCGGCGACTTGCGCAGCCTGATCGGACGCCCGCCCGTGACCCTGGCCGAGGCACTCTCGGTCGCCGCCCTGGGTTGAGGTTGAACTCGTGATGTGGCCGGGCCACTCAGGTAGGTCTGATTGTCAGGCCGGTCTCGGCGAGGCAGCCGTCTATGAATTCGGTGCGGTACTGGAGGTGCCGTAGGCCACGCCGGATGCACTGGACGAGGTGTTCGGGGGTGCTGAAGGCGACGTTGGAGAGCCAGCCGCGTCGCAGGAGGGGGGCAGTTGATCCACGAAGTGGGTTGGCTCTGCAGCAGAGTGAGCCGCTCACTGCGAGATCGTCTACGAGATTCCGATCGACCGTCAGTAGGGGATGGTCGGAGACCGCCGCATGGTGGCAGTAGGTATCGGCCTACCTACGGCGCCGGATGTACCAACCCGCCGCCAGCACGATGAGGACGCTGACCACGAAGGCCCACACCGTGACGGCGCCGTCGTATGAACGGTAGGCCACGAGAGCATGCATGCTCTGACGGATACCCAGGACGCTTGGGTGCAGACAGTGACACGCGTGGCATGCAGAGACAAGCAGGTCGGCAACGGCGTGACTGGTGATCCACCGAGCGGCTTCCAAGCACTTGGCCGTGCCGGGTCGGGCCCACCCGGATACGGTGCAGACCCGCGGCAACCTCGCGCATGCCCGCCGTGCCGCCCGAGCCGTGCAGCAGTGAGGTGCACCGGCTACGGCAGCCGTCCCGATCCCCCAACGTCCCCCGGGGGCTTCGGAGTAACGGTCACGGACGGCATCGCCCGGTCCGCAGCCGAGGGAGTTTGCCACCGGCGCGAGCGGCAAGGCGGACTCTATGAGTCAGTCGAACAGCGGCACGAATGGAAGTTCCGTATCCAAGCGGGGTGCGTCCGCCAAGGCGCGGCAGGCCACGGCGAAGGCGACTGCTCCCGCGTCACGGGCGGCGGACAAGGCGGCCGAGAAGACCGGTGACGTCGCGTCGGCGGCGGCCCGGAAGGCCGAACCCGTGGCCTCGGCAAGCACGGCGGTCGTGCACGGTGCGGCCGAGCGTGTCCAAGCCGGACGCCAGGCCGTCGTCGCCGCCTCGGGTCAGGCCGTGGCCTTCGCCAAGACGGCATGGACGGTGATCGCCCATCGGAAGGCCCTCGCCGCCGGTGTCGGCGCGGGGTTGTCGGCGCTGGGTGCCACGTCATACCTGGCGGGTCGTCGCGCGGTGCGCCGCACGCACGGTCCCCTCACCCGGCTGACCGGCGGCCGGATCTGAGCAGTACCCGGAAGCTGCGGCCGGGGGCGGGGACAGCAACGCCGGCGGCAACGAAGCTGGGCGACAGCGGCATTCAGCGCTCCAGCGCGGTACCGACGAGGTGCCGGCGGCGCACGCCGACGACGTCCGCTCGCGTCTTCCATGCGCTTGGCCGCAGCTTCGGGTCCCCCCTTCGGTGCCGGTCCGCCCTCCCGTCCGGGAGGGCTTTTCGCTGATCGGATCAGCGGAGCACGCGGCGTGAACGTTTTCGCGCGTCAGCCCGACGCCGTCAGGTTCCCTCACTTTGCTGAAGCCGACCGCCCCACCGCAACGGGTCACGGCGGCCCCCGGTTGCCCCGGATGTCCATCGAGCGATCATCGGAAGGGGACCGACCTGTCCCTGCGGTACCTCAGGCGCGTTGTCCCGACACTGGCCGCCGCAGCGTGCCTCGCCCTCGCCCCGCCAACGACCGCGCACGCGACAGCCTTGGGCTCGACGCCCGTGCGGACCTTCGAGTACAGCGTGGGCGGCATGACCGTGAAGGTGCCGACCGGTTGCATGTTCACGCACATCGTCCGCTGCCACGGCAGGAAGATCACTTACCAGAACGCCGGCGTCGACTGCGCCTTCGTCGCGGCCCTCAGCAGCGGCTTCTGCAACTGGCGCATCGACTTCACCTACGCCGACACCGACAACCGCACCTACCGCACCTACCGCACCTCACGAGGCAAGACGCACAGTGAGTGCAAGATCGACCCCATGCGGAACAACTCTCCCCAGACCCTCCCTCGTTTTGGCAGGACGTGTGCTCACCTCTACGTCAACGGCGTGCGACGCGTCAGCCAGTGTCACCACATCACCAAGTGAGTCGGTCATGAGTGAGCAGGAGCGAGGCCCGGGGCAGAGGCAGGGGCGCGCGGAAGGTGCGCGCCGGCGGTGGGTCGGTGGGGTTGCGTTCGCGGTGGGGCTCGTGGGAGCCCTGACGTTCTTCGCGTTCTTTCCCGGCCTCCCCCATGTCATCGACTGGGGAGCAGTGCTCGTGGGCCTCGGTGTCGGCGGCCTCATGCGGTGGGGGTGTGTGGCGTGGCTGGGCAGGCGGGAGCGGTGAGAGGGGGCGTCGGGTGGTGCGGGACCGGCGGGGAGGGGTGTTCAGGGGCGCGCTAGAGTCGCCGGACGGGAGGGAGATCTCGTGCGACTTCGCTGTGTGGTGCTGGACGACTTCCAGGGTGTGGCGACCCGGTTGGCCGACTGGTCGGTGATCGAGGACCAGGTGGAGGTCGTCGCGCTGCGCGAGCACCTCGATGGAGAGGACGCCCTCGCCGCGGCGCTCGCCGAGTACGACATCGTCGTGACCTTGCGCGAACGCGTCCCTTTCCCCGGCTCGCTGATCGCCCGCCTCCCCCGGCTGAGGCTGCTCATCGCCTCCGGGATGCGCAACAGCGTCATCGACTACGCCGCCGCCGAGGCGCACGGCGTCACCGTGTGCGGTACGGCGAGTTCCAGCACCCCGCCCGTCGAGCTGACCTGGGCGCTGCTGCTCGGCCTGGCCCGTGGGATCGTGCAGGAGAGCAACGCGCTGCGCGGCGACGGGCCCTGGCAGTCGACCGTCGGCGCCGATCTGCACGGGCGCCGGCTGGGTCTGCTCGGGCTGGGGAAGATCGGCGGCCGGGTCGCCCAGGTCGGCCTCGCCTTCGGGATGCGCGTCAGCGCGTGGAGCCAGAACCTCACCGGGAAGCGTGCCGAGGAGGCGGGCGTCGAACTCGCCGGGTCGAAGGAGGAGTTGCTCCGCGACAGCGACTTCGTGTCCGTCCACCTCGCGCTCGGTGACCGTACCCGCGGCCTCGTCGGCGCCGCCGAGCTCGCCCTGATGAAGCCGACCGCCTACCTCGTCAACACCTCCCGTGCCGCGATCGTCGACCAGGACGCTCTGCTGGCCGCGCTGCACGAGGGCCGTATCGCCGGCGCCGGCGTGGACGTCTTCGACGTCGAGCCGCTGCCGGACGGTCATCCGATGCGCACCGCGCCGCGCCTCCTCGCCACGCCCCATCTCGGCTACGTCTCCCACGCCAACTACACGACGTACTACGGCCAGGCCGTGGAGGACATCCAGGCCTATCTGGCGGGCTCCCCCGTACGCCGGCTGCCCTGAAGACCGCGGCACGACAGGCCCGCCCAGCCGGGCACTACGGCACGGGCCGACCCGTCAAGCACCACGCCACGACCGACCCGTCAAGCACCACGCAACGACCGACCCGGCGCGCATCCCGGCACGGCCGCCCCGTCAAGCGGCCGGAGGCCGTACGCGTTCGTAGACGCCCTCGCTCCGGCGCAGTTCGTGCAGGTCCACGAGGTACCGCCGGAGCGTCACATGGTCGATCCCGTCGGAGCCCTCGCACCAGGCCCGCAGCCGCTCGTTCACGACCCGTTCCGGGTAGGCGACCCCCGGCTCGAAGGTCCGCTCGGCGATGTGCCGGAGCACCTGCTGCTTGCGGGTCCACTGGGCCGGCAGCCGCAGCAGACGCCCGTCCCGGACGAAGGTGGCCACCACGTCGCCCGCGGCGGGGCGCGCGGAGCGCTCCGCTCCCCGCGGGCGGGCGAGTTCGCGCAGCAGGTCGTGGGCGACGGCCAGACCGTCCTCCCCGCCGTCCGTCACGGCACCCTGCTCGCGCAGTCTGAGCAGGGCGAGGGCGGTGTCCTTGAGCGGGAGGCCCGCCGTCTCGGCCACCTGCCGGGTGCTGCGCGCGCCCAGCGCCACCGCCGCGAAGGCCCGCAGCCTGTTCTCCTCGACGAGCAGACCGATCAGTTGCCGTGACCGCTCGTCCGCGTCGGGAACGTCACCGGGAACGTTGTCCGTGTCCACACCCGGAGGGTAGGGGCGGATCCCGGCCGACGCCCGTGGATTTACACCCCGGCCCCGCCCGGCAGCCCCCACCCCGCCCGGCCTGCCTGTTAAAAGAGTGATCCCCCGCTGATCACCGTGACCAGCCCGGTGCGGCGCCGTTGAACGGGAAGTGCGGCGGCTGCTCCGCCGTCGCGTTTACCGAGCTACAGAAGGAGAACGTGATGTCTCGCATCGCGAAGGCGGCCGGTGTCGCGCTCGGCACCGGTGCCGTGGTGGTCGGCGGGGCCGGGCTGGCCCTGGCCGACGCAGGTGCCGAGGGTGCGGCCGTCGGCTCGCCGGGCGTGCTGTCCGGCAATGTGATCCAGGTTCCGGTGCACGTCCCGGTCAACGTGTGCGGGAACACCGTGGACATCGTCGGGCTGCTGAACCCGGCCTTCGGCAACGCCTGTGTCAACGACGGCGGCCACGGCAAGGCCGGCAACCCCGGTCCTGGTCAGGGCGGCTACGGCAACTGAGCGGGTCGGCACCCGCGGACAAGAGCCCCGGCACCCCGAACGCCGGGGCTCTTGCCGTTCCCGCCCGGTACGCGGGCACGTGCGCGCGTACCGGCTGCTCACGCGTACCGGTAGATCCGGCTCACGTCCTCAAGCTGGTCCGGCGTCTCGTCCCACGGCGGCAGCTTCTCGTGCCGGGCGATGACCCGGTGGTGCTGTGCGTCGGAGCTACCGGGCGGCTCGGCCGGGAGGTAGCGGTGGTTGCGGTGGGCCCGCTGCCAGCGGTACCACTGCAGGTCCACGAAGGCGTGGTGGAGCCAGAACACCGGGTCGTTGACGGACGCGCCGCCGAGCATGGCGCCGCCGACCCACCGGTGCACCCGGTTGTGGTTCTTCCAGGAGCCGCTGCCGCTGCCGGTCCCCCAGCCCTCCAGCTTGTTGCGGAAGCCCTTGCGCACGGTCGAGTCCCAGGGCCAGGCGTCGTAGACGGGGTCGTCCAGTGCCCACCGCAGCTCGCTCCGGGTGGGCAGCCGGAGTGGTGCAGCGGAGCGGCCGAGGTCCCGGGTGAGGAACCTGCCGTCGGTGACGCCCTCCCTGAGGGTCCAGTGGCCCGCCGCGTAGGCGAACGGACCGGTCATCACCTGCCGGTCGGAACGGCGGCCGTTCCCGCCGAGCAGGTCCTTCGTCCACGGCACCGAGGACGTCGTACGGTCCCGGGTCCAGTCCCAGTACGGCACCGTCACCGAGGCGTCGACGCGGCGCAGCGCTCGCTCCAGTTCCAGCAGGAACCTGCGGTGCCAGGGCAGGAAGGACGGTGCCATGTGGGCGGTGCGCAGCCCGTGCTCGCCGTCGGCGGTGTAGAAGTCGATGTGCAGGCGCACGAACTCGTCGTACTCACCGCGCCGTTTCAGCGTCAGCAGCGCGTCCACGAACCGTCGTCGCTCGCCCGCGGTGAGCGTGCTGACGTCCTTACGCACGTACGTCATGCCGGCCCCCCTGGTGCGCCTGTTCCCCGGTGCCCGCGCCGGAGTGTCCGCCGAACGGGTGCGGCGCCAGGTCGCGCAGCCGTTGGCCGGGCCCGATCTCGTCCACGGCCGCCCGGGTCGCCTCCAGCGGCGTCCGGTACGACGTGTAGTGGTCGATCATGCTCAGCCAGGTGCCGTCGGCCCGGCGCATCAGGTGCAGCGGTCTGCCGTCGACGGTGATCCGCCACTCGATGCCGCCCTCCTCGTGACCCGCGGCGGGCACCGGGATACCGCGGATCCGGCGGCCCCGGTAGCTCTCGTCGAAGGAGCTGCGGCCGGGGTCCTCCGCCGGGGGTGCCGGCCGGGAGGCGGCGACGAGCGGCGCGAGTGCCAGCGCGGTGGCGGACGCCAGCAGCCCCCGCGCCGTCTCCCGCCGGGACGGTCCGGCCGCCTCCGCCCCGGCCCGCCGCTGCGCCGTGGCCCCTGCTCCGCCCATGCCGACGACCATGCTCGCTCCTCCTCTGGTTCACGGTGTTCGTACCGGCTAACCGGCCGGGAGCGCGCGGAGTCACCGCCGGGGGGCCATACGGCGGGTACGGCGGTGCCCGGCTACAGTCCCGGACCCATGCCGGCCTCGCCGTCCGCGGCGGTCCGCAGGACCGGGGGAAGGACGGCCGCCTGCGGAACCTTGGCGCCCGGCAGACCGGCTCCGCCCCCGCCGGGCGTGGTCAGGGGGGCGTCCAGGGACAGGCCGGGGGTGAGGGCTCGCAGGTCGCCGGTGGGTGAGTCCACGTCGACGTGGTCGAAGCCCTCGTCCAGGAGGTGCGGCAGCGGAGCCCTGGCGGCGAGGCCGGGCAGCCCGCTGGTCACCGGCAGCCGGGGCAGGGTCCGGTCCGGGAGGAGCCGGCCTGTGACGTACCGGGGTCCGTCGGGGGCGCCCGGCTTCGGCAGCGGCAGTTCGGCGCCGAGCCTCGGCACCTCCGTGCCGAGCGCCGTGGAGGCGCCGCCCAGGGGCACGGGGACGGGGACCGTACCGGCCGCCACGGCCGGGGCAGTGGCCCCCACGGTGGCCGCGACGCCCGTGACGACGGCGGCAAGGATTCCTCGGGTGGTCGGCTTCATGTCAGGTACGGTCCCTTTCGGAGATGCGGGGGTTGGAGGTCCGTACCGGGTAACGAGCGGAAAACGCCTTCATTTCGCGATTCCCCCGAGTGCCGTAATAGTCGGCTCGTCCAGAAGTCCCACCGGCGGAGGTCGGCGCCGGTGTCCCGACCGCGCCGGGACGCACGAGCGGAACACACGAGCGGAACACCCCGCAGCCATGAACGGAGCCCGACGCCGAAGCGGCACCCGGCCTCGGAAGGACGAGGCGTGCGGACGGGCGAGGGGGCGAGCCCGCCGCTTCCGGCCGCGTGCCGGGACATCAGGCACGCAGGCTGCGGGCGGGCAGGTAGACGTGCGCGGCGGCGTTCGTCGTCTCCGGGGCTCCCGCGAACGCGGCCAGCTCCGCGCCCGCGACCGGTCGGCGGGGGCCGGTCGTGGGGCAGACGCGGGTGGTGAACATGAAGTAGGTGTATCCGAGTCTCCCGACCGCCTCCAGCCACTCCGCCGGCGGCGTGACCTGAGTGGTGACGTCCGGCATCTGCAGGACGATCTGGCCGGCGACGACCAGCATGCTGACCTTCAGGCTCGGCCGGGTGGTGCCGTCGACGGGATCGCCGCCGACCGGCAGGCGCATGTCGTCCAGAAGCCGTGCCACGGCGGCGGACGCGCCCTGCGGGCCGCCCGGCCCGTCACCGAGGGAGCAGGCGAGCAGGCAGGGGGTTCTGCCCGCGCCCTCCTCGTTCCTGGCCATCCAGGCGAGCAGGGCGAGCGTACCGAGGTCGGTGGCGCGCAAGGGGCGGAAGGGGAGGATTCCGCTGGGTGCTGAGGTCACCGCGCGACCCTATCGACGGGCCGTCGCGTGCCTGGCGGTTCGTCACCCTTCCGGAGCAGCGTCCCGGGCCACTCCACTCGATGGGGGGATGCGGACCCGTCACACACCGAGGGCCGGCTCCGCGTGGCTGCGGGACCGGCCCGGACGGGACGGACGGCGTCAGCGCTTCAGGGGCAGGCCACCGAGCAGCGGACGGTGGTTGACGGTTGTGGTGACGTCCTTCAGCCGGCTCAGCACGGACCCCTTCTTCTCCGTGTCGAGCGCGTTCGACTGGTGCTGTAGCGGCATCAGGTCCTGCACGGTGGGCGGCTGCTGCGTGAGCTGGTCGAGCGCGCCGTTGACGCTCATGGGCGGCAGGTGGTGGGCGTCGTAGGCGAACGCGGGTGCGGCGACGCCGGCAAGGGCCACGGAACCCGCGACTACGGCGGCGGCCTTCAGGGATTTCATCGTGTTCCTTTCTTCGGCAACTCACGTCACCCAGGGGTCTTTGACGCCGTGCCTAACGATGCCCGGCCGGGCCGGAAACTCCATGTGGAGAAGACATATGAAATTGCCGTGCGGCCGCCCGGGATCACCCGCCTCAGCCGGTCGCCGACGGGCTCGGCTCCGCGGGGAGGCTGGGCAGCGAGGGCAGCGATTCGATGCTGGGAGCGGCCGTGTCCTCGTCGAGGAGGGCCGGCCCCACCAGGTCGGTCAGAGAGGTCACCACGTCGGTGGCGGACGACAGGAGCTGGTCCAGCTGCCCGGTGACCGCCTTCACCAGGTTGTCGATCGCGGTCTCCAGCTCGGCCAGCGCGTCATCGGTCAGGTCACGGGACGAGGGCGGGTTGACGAAGTTCACGTGCCGCTCGGCCGCCCGCGCGGTGAGGGCCGCCGGGGCGGCGGAGGCCGCGGGGGCGGACGCTGACGCGGCGGCGGTGGGGCGCGCGGACTCGGCGGAGGCCGTCGGGGACGCCGGAGCGGTCGGCGTGGCGGAGGCGGTCGGAGACGAGGGGGCCGTGGCCGTCGCGGGCTTCGCGGAGGCCGTGGCCGTCGCGGGCGCCGTGGCCGTCGCGGGCGCCGAAGGAGCCCCGGGCTTCGCGGTGGTCGCCGAAGAGGCGGGGGCCGTAGGCTTCGCCGCGGCCGCCGGCTTCGCCGATGCGGCGGGGGCCGAGGATGCCGTCGGCGTCGCCTGGGCGGGCGCCGTCGGGGCGGCGGGCTTCGGGTCGGTGGCGGCCTTGAGGACGGCTTGCTTCGCCGCCTCCCCCAGCCGTCCGGCCTCGGCGGCGGGAAGGCTGCCCTTCTCCAGCGACCGGCTGAGGAGGTCGACGACCGGGGCGAGTTCGGGACGGGCGGCGCCGAGGGCCCTCGCCCGCGCGAGCAGCTTCTCCTTCTGCGCTGCCTGGACAGGCGCCCGGGAGGCGGCACGGTCGTGCCCCCGGGACGGGTCGGCGGCGAGTGCGGCCGGGCCGGTGATGCCGACCAGGACGGACGCGCACAGGGCGGCGGACGCGAGACGCCGGACGGGCAGATCACGCATGGGTGTTCCTCTCGGTGAACGGTGGGGACCTATGACCACCGTCAGTTCACCGATCAACCTGCGCAACCGCTCGCGCACGCCTCGTGATCCATTCGGAGGAGCACGAAACCGGCCGGCCGCCCCGCGACGTGCACGCGAGGCGGACGGCCGGCCGAAGGGCTGCGTCCCGACGTCAGTCGTTGACGCAGGCGTTGCCGAACGCGGGGTTCAGCAGGGCGATGACGTCGACGGTGTTGCCGCACACATTGACCGGGACGTGGATCGGAACCTGGACGACGTTGCCCGACAGCACGCCCGGCGACTTGGCGGCGACGGCGCCCGCGCCGGCGTCGGCGGAGGCAGCGCCGGCACCGCCGGCGACGGCCGCGACGGCGGCGGAGGTCAGGACCAGGCCCTTCGCGATACGCGACATGGAGAGGTGCTCCTTGGGATCGACACAACATCCGAGCGGATGCCCGGCGCAGTGTCAACGCGCGGCGCTGCCAGGGGTTGTGCCGCCAATGGGGTGACATGAGGACGGAATGCCTTCACCTTTCCAACACACTTGCCTGTCTTGTCCTTATTTGTACGTATATCGACTAGAGTTGCGGATCTCCTCAGTCCGTGCGAAAGGGCACCGCCGGCCATGCGCAATCTCCTCGGTCCGCTGCTGCGTACAACGGCGGGCGCCCTCGCCTGCACCACTCTCGGCGTCCTGCCGGTCCTGGCGGCCCCCGCCGCGGCCCGGGCCGGCGCGCGGCCCTCCCCCGAGGCCGCACCGGTCTTCGCCCTGCGCCATCACGCCGTGCAGCGCGGCGGCTTCGTCCGCGCGGCCAACGCCTCCGTCGGCTGCCGCGCGCCCAAGGCATCCGCATGCCGGGCCGTGCGGACGGGAGGCACCGGGGCGAACGCCGACGCCGACATGGTCTACGTCGACGTCGACGACGACCCCCGCACCTACGACTCCTCCCGGGCCGAGGTCCGTGTCCCCGAGGGCGGCCGGGTGACGTACGCCCGGCTGTACTGGGGCGGCAATCCGCGCGCGGGCGAGCGGAAGCCACCGCACGACAACGGGCGGGTACTCGTCGCCGGACCGGGCGGCACGTACAAGGAGGTCCTCGCCGACACGGTCGAGGGCCACCGGGTGGCAGACGGCGCGAACGCCTTCCAGGCCTCCGCCGACGTCACCCGGCTGGTACGGCAGAGCGGCTCGGGACTGTACACCGTCGCGCAGGTCAACATCGCCACGGGCAGGCCGGCGGCCGGGGCGTGGGGCGGCTGGACCCTGGTGGTGGCGTACGAGAACCCGGCGGAGCCGCTGCGCGAGCTGGCTCTCTGGGACGGGCTCGAGTCGCTGGACACCCCGGTCGAGGTCCGGCTGGCCGGGACGCGCGTACCGGCCGGGGCGGGTGGACGCGTCGGTCTGGTGGCGTACGCCGGCGACCGGGGCAGTGTGGGCGAGACGTTCACGCTCTCCGTGGGGCCCCGGCGTACGCCCGTCGCACTGCACGACTCCGTCAATCCCCAGGACGACGTACTCAACTCCACGATCAGCGAACCGGGTGACGTACCCGTCCGGCGGATCCCGGACTACGCCGACACGCTCGGCTACGACTCCGACATGTTCGATCTGGGCCGGGCTCTGCGGCGCGGCGGTGACCAGCCCGGCTTCCGGCTCGTTTCCCACGCGGACGCGGCATGGGCCGGCGCGCTCTTCGCCGCCGTGGACGCCCGTAAGTAGCAGGCGCGTTCACGACCGCCGTCCCAAGCGCCCCACGAGCGAGGTAACCCGCGAATGCACCATCCAGCACCCGACCTTCCGCCCCGGGTCCTGCACCTCGCGCAACCCGTCGACGGCGGTGTCGCCCGAGTCGTGCTCGACCTCGCGCGGGCCCAGCTCGCGGCGGGCCTGCACGTCACGGCCGCCTGCCCGGGCGGCGCACTCGCCGCGGGCCTGCGCGAACTGGGCGCCGACGTCCGGCAGTGGCAGGCGGGCCGGTCCCCGGGTCCCGCTCTGCCGGGCGAGGTACGCCGGCTCGCACGCCTGATCGACGAGGTGCGGCCCGACCTGGTGCACGCGCACAGCGCCAAGGCGGGACTGGCCGCGCGGCTCGCCGTCCGCGGGCGCGTCCCGACCGTGTTCCAGCCGCACGCCTGGTCCTTCGAGGCCGTCGGCGGCATCACCGCCGCGCTCGCCCTGCACTGGGAGCGGTGGGGGGCGCGCTGGGCGCACCGGGTGGTGTGCGTGAGCGAGGCGGAGCGTGCGACAGGTCTGCGCGCCGGGGTGCGCGCGGCGTACACGGTCATCCCCAACGGCGTCGACACCACCCGCTTCTCACCGGCCCCTGCCTGCGGCACCGTGCCCGACCGCCCGGCGACCACCTCCCCCGCATCGCCGGCCGCCTCCGACGAGGAGCCCCCACAGGGGCCACCCGCCCCCGGCGACGAGAGCCGTCCCCTCGTGGTGTGCGTGGGCCGCCTCTGTCACCAGAAGGGTCAGGACGTACTGCTGCGGGCCTGGAAAGAGGTCCTCGGTGTGCTGCCCCGGGCGAGACTCGTGCTCGTCGGTGACGGCCCCGACCGCGAGGCCCTGCGGTGCCAGGCACCCCCCTCCGTGCGCTTCGCCGGTGCCGTCGACGACCCCGTGCCCTGGTACCGGGCCGCCGACCTGGTGGTGCTGCCCTCACGCTGGGAGGGCATGGCACTCGCCCCGCTGGAGGCACTGGGCTGCGGAACACCCGTCGTACTCACCGACGTCGACGGCGCGCGCGAGAGCCTGCCGCCCACGTTCGCCGGGCGCTGCGTGGTACCGCCGGAGGACCCCACGGCGCTGGCCGCAGCGGTCACCGCGCTGCTGTCCGATCCACCGCTGCGCGCGGCGCTCGGCGACCAGGGCCGTCGGCACGTCCTGTCCACGCACGACGTGCGGCGCACCGCCGAACGGTTCGCGGCCCTCTACCGCACCCTCCTCGACCCCGCCGACACCGGCTGCGACGCCCCGGCGGCGGCCGGCGCAGCAGCCGAGCTCGTACCCTCCGAGTACAGGAAGTCCATCCACTCGTGACTGCGGAAAGCACCGTACCCTCCCCCGGCGCGCAACCATGGGACCACGGATTCTCGCCCGTCTCCGTCCTGCCGGCCCGCCCGGAAGGCGGCTTCCGGTTCGCGCTGCGGCGCCCGCCCGAACGGCCCGCCTCGCCGGTGCCGCTGCTCGCCGCGGACGTGTTCGCCGCGCTGGTGGGCGGCATCGCGCTGGACGAGGCCACCCGCCGGCCGCTGCCGGTCGCCGTGCTGGTGTCCGGCACGCTGCTGCTGCGCCCGCACTCCGCACGGCCGGTGCACGGCGTGCTCGACGAACTGCCCGTGGTGTGCGGGCGGATCGCGGTGGTCTGGCTGGGCCTGGCCGCCCTGCTCGCCGCGTACGCCCCGGGGCGCGTCCTCACCGTCTCCACGCTGCTGCTGGGCTGCGCGCTGCACGCGGCGGCGGCAGGCGCGGGCCGGGGCGCGGTGCACTGGCGTCGCCGGGTCGCGCTGCGCCGCCGCCCGCGTCCCGCGCTGGTGATCGGGCCCGTGGGGACCGCCCGGCGGGTGGCCGCGGCGCTGCTCAGGCAGCCGGGCTGCGGGGTGCGCCCGGTGGGCGTCGTCGCGGAACACCCGGACGACGCCGGCGGGCTGCCGGTGCTCACCACCGGCGAGGAGGTGAAGCGGGCACTCATCCAGAACGGGGTGCGGGTCGCCCTCACCGTCCACCCGGCCGTGCGCACCGAGAGGAGGCCGCTGCTGCGGGCGCTGGCCGAGTCCGGCTGCACGCTGTGGGAGGTGGACGCGGACGGCCCGGCGTACGGGACGCGCGATCAGCTCTCCGGGTTCGCCGTGCGCCGCCTGGACCTCGGCGCGCGGCGGCGGACGAGCGTGGCCAAGCGGCTGCTGGACATCGCGGTGTCCGGGGCGCTGCTGGTGCTGGTCAGCCCGCTGCTGCTGGTGTGCGCGGTGGTGCTGCGGCTCACCGACGGACCCGGGGTCGTGTTCCGGCAGGAGCGCATCGGCAAGGACGGACGGCCCTTCACCCTGCTGAAGTTCCGCACCCACCGCCCGGCCGACGAGCACGAGGCGGCCACCCGGTGGAGCGTGGCCGGTGAACGGGAGATGAGCCCTTTCTGCCGGTTCCTGCGGCAGACCTCGTTGGACGAGCTGCTCCAGCTGTGGAACGTCCTGCGGGGGGACATGAGCCTGGTCGGCCCGCGCCCCGAGCGCCCCTATTTCGTCGCGGAGTTCAGCCAGAGCTACCCCGGATACGCCTCGCGCCACCGCATGCAGACCGGGATCACCGGACTCGCCCAGGTCAACGGGTTGCGGGGCGACACCTCGATCGAGGACCGGGCCCGCTTCGACAACGCCTACATCGACAACTGGTCGCTGTGGCAGGACGTCTGCATCCTGCTGCGCACCGCCGCCGCGCTCGTACGGCCGACGGGAAGCTGACCGATGACCCTCACCCCGCCCATCCACCGCCTCGCGCGGCCTTCCCCGGTCCTGCCGGTGCTGGCCGTGGTCGCGCTGCTCGCGCTGCCGGTCGCCCCCGGCGACGAGGGCGGTGCGGGCCCCGCCGACGCGTTGTCCGCGCTGGTCGTCCTCTTCTGCGCGGTACGGCTGCTGCGGGCACGCCGCCGCCCGCTCACCCGCGACGCCGCGCTGGTCCTCGGGCTGCCGGTGGCCGGCCTGGCACTGGCCGCGCTGCACGCGGTCGCGCCGGGCGCCGGGATCACCGGGCTCGGCCGGTACCTCCAGGTCTTCGTCCTGGTTCCGGCCGCCGTCGTGCTCCTCGTCCGCGGCCGGGCCGACTTCCGGCTGCTGGCCTGGTCGGTGGTGGCCCTCGCGGGGTGGCAGGGGACGGTGGGCGTGCACCAGTACGTCACCGGCACCGGTGCTTCCTACCAGGGCCAGGACATCCGCGCGGTCGGCACCTTCGGGGCGACGGACGTGATGGGCATGGCGACGGTGGTGTCGTTCGGGCTGGTGTGCGCTGTGGGCCTGGCGCTCGGCCGGCCCACGGAGCGGGGGCGGGCGTTCGCCGCATGCTGCGCGCTCGCCCTCGCGGTTCCGCTCGCCCTGTCCTTCAGCCGGGGCGCCTGGATCGCGACCGCGGTCACCGTCATCGTCCAGCTGGTCCTGGCCGGGCTGCGGCGGGCGCTGAAGGCGGGGGCGGCCGTGCTGGCCGCGGGTGTGGTGCTGGTGGGCGGCTTCGGGGTGGGCACGGCGATGCTCCAGGAGCGGTTCGACAGCATCACCCAGGTCACCGACGCGCCCGACCAGTCGGTCACCGACCGGTACACGATGTGGGCCGCGGCCGTCGACATGTGGCGTGAACGCCCGCTGACCGGCGTCGGTCTGAAGGGCTTCCCCGAGCACCGCGACGGGCACGCCTCACTCGCGCTGTCCTCGGGCAGCGACATCGCGGGCGCGGGTGCCTCCTTCCGCCGGCAGCCGCTGCTGTCACCGCACAACATGTACCTGCTGGTCCTCGCCGAACAGGGTGTGACGGGACTGCTGTGCCTCGCGGGCTCCTGGCTCGCCCTGCTGGTGTGCGCGCTGCGCGGCCTGTGGCGGGCCCGCGCAACCGGCGGCCGGGGCCTGGACTGCGCGCTGGTCGCCTGCGGGCTCCTGGTGTGGCAGCTCGTGGACTTCGCGTACGCCGACATCGGCGGCCCGTCGACCGTGCTGACCGCGGTGTGCTTCGGTCTGGTCGCCTGGTGGGCGCTGGTGGGCGCGGAGCGGTCCGCTCGCGGTGACGTCACCGCCGTACCCGCCGCGCGGGAGAGGGTGACGGGGGAGGCGGCCCTGCGATGACGGTCACCCGCCCGGGCCGGAGGCGACGGCTGACACCCCGCCGGAGGCCCCCGCTGCCCCGCCTGACCCGAAGGCCGACGAGATGACGCGCCCCGGAACCGGTGACGCGCCGGGGCCGCGGCCCGGTACGGCGTACGGGCCGGCGGTGGACGCGAGAATCCGCTCCGGTACGGCAGCACACCGGCCGGCGGTGGACGCCGGAACCGGCGCCGGCGGCGTCGCTCTGCCGGTGGCCCGGTCGGCCGAACCCCCTGCGGTGCGGCCCGCCGGCACCGCGGCGGGCCAGTCCGGCCCGCCGGCGTGCCCCGCCCCCACCGAGACGGGCATCGCCCCGGCCCCGATGCCACCGCTCCCCGACCCCACCCCCGCCTCGCCACCGCCCGGCCCCGCCCCGGCCCGGACGCCCCTCGCTCCCGCCTCCACCGCACCGTGCCTCGCCGGCCTCCCCGATGCGGCCCCCGCGCCCGCGGCCCGGGGACAGGCCCCGCCCACCGGGCGTTTCCTCGCTCACGCCACCCTCGTCACCGCCTCCCTCTCCATCGCGGCGGCGCTGCTCGGGCTGGTGCGGGACCAGTCGCTGGCCCGGCTGTTCGGGGCCGGGCGGGACACGGACGCCTTCCTGGTCGCCTGGACGGTGCCGGAGTTCGCGGCCACGCTCCTCATCGAGGACGGGCTGGCCTTCGCGCTGATCCCGGCGTTCAGCATGGCGCTGGCCCGCCGCGCGCGCGGCGCCCCGGGGGATCCGGTGCGGGCGCTGGTGGCCGGCACCCTGCCCCGGCTGGCCCTGGCGTTCACGGCGGTCGGGGCGCTGCTCGCGGTGGCCGCGCCGCAGTTCGTCGCCGTGCTCGCGCCGGGCCTGCCCGACCCCGCCCTCGCCGTGGACTGCACCCGCCTCACCGCGACGTGCGTGCTGAGCTTCGGCCTCGCCGGGTACGCCAGCGCGGCCCTCAGGGCCCACCGCCGCTTCCTGGCACCGGCCGCGATCTACCTCGCGTACAACGTCGGCATCGTCACGGCGATGTACGCGCTCGGCGGCCGGTGGGGCGTGCGGTCCGCGGCGTTCGGGGTGGCGGTGGGCGGCTGTCTGATGGTGGCGGTCCAGCTGCCCTCCCTGGTGGGGCAGTTGCGCCGGCGCCGGATCAGCGGGACGCAGGCCGGGGCCGCCGCCGCGGCACAGCCGTTGGACGTGCCGCTGCTGGCCACCGTGCTGCTGTTCGCGCTGTGCCGGCAGTCGCAGGTGCTGATCGAGCGGTTCCTCGCCTCCGAGCTGCCCGCCGGGGCCATCTCGCACCTGAACTACGCGCAGAAGGTCGCGCAGATCCCGATGACGCTGTCGATGATGCTGTGCACGGTCACCTTCCCGCTGGTGGCGCGGGCGCTGGCCGACGGTGACACCGAGCGGGCCCGGGACCGGGTGGAGCAGGACGTGGCGCTGGCCGGCTGCCTGGTGCTGCTCGGCACGGCCGCCGTCGTGGCCTGCGCCCCGCAACTGATCGGACTGCTGTTCCAGCGCGGCGCGTTCACGGCCCAGGACACCGCGACGACCGCCGCCGTGATGCGGGTCTACGCGCTCGGCCTGCTCGGCCAGACCCTGACCGGCGTCCTGGTCCGCTCCTACTTCTCGGCGGGGCGCGCCACCTGGTACCCGGTGGCCGCGATGACCGCGGGCATCGTCGCCACGTCCTGGGTCGGCGCCTGGACGCTCGGGTCCTGGGGGGTCACCGGGATCGCCGCCGCCAACGCCGCCGGCATCACCCTCACCGCCGTCCTGCTCCTCGCCGGGATGCGACGCCGCAGCGTGCCCATCCGGACCGGGCCGGTGCTGCACGAGCTGAGCCGGCCGCTGCGGGCGGCTGTGGTGGCCACCGTGGCCGGCGGGTTCGTGGCGAGCCTGCCGTCGGCGCCGCTCGCCGGGCTGGCCGCCGGCACGGCCACGGTGACCGTCGTGTTCGTCCTGCTCGGCCGGGCGCTGGGCGCCCAGGGCTTCGCCCCCGCACTCCGTTCCGTACGCACCCTCACCCGAAAGCTCGCCCATGCCGTCCTCCGTTGAGTCCCCGGCCCCCGCCCGGCACGTCGCCCCCGGCCCGGTCCCGTGGATCGCCATGTACCACTCGGTCGGCGACTGCTCCGACGACCCGTACCACCTCACGGTCAGCCCGGACCGGCTGGAGCGGCAGCTGCGCTGGCTGCGCCGGCGGGGGCTGCGCGGGGTGTCGGTCACCGAACTCCTCGCCGCCCGGGCACGGGGCGAGGGACAGCACCTGGTGGCGCTGACCTTCGACGACGGGTACGCCGACTTCCTCGCCAACGCCCTGCCGCCGCTCACCCGCTGGGGATGCACGGCGACGCTGTTCGTGCTGCCCGGCCGGCTCGGCGGCGACAACGCCTGGGACCGCCTCGGTCCGCGCAAGCCGCTGCTGACCGCCGACGGCATCCGGCGGGCCGCCGACGCGGGCATGGAGATCGGCTCGCACGGCCTCACCCACGTCGACCTGACGCGGGCCGACGACGGCCTGCTCAAGGCCGAGACCGCCGAGAGCCGGGCGGTCCTGGAGGAGCTGACGGGTGCCCCGGTCACCGGTTTCTGCTACCCGTACGGCACGGCCGACCGGCGTGCCGTTCAGGCCGTACGGGAGGCCGGTTACGCCTACGCCTGCGCCATCGACCCCGGTGAGCTGACCGGCCCGCACGCCCTGCCACGCGTGTACATCGGGCAGAACGACACCGCCGTACGCCTGTTCCTGAAGTACCGGCTGCACCGGCTGCGCCGGCGGCCCGTCGAGGAGCTGCGGTGAAGGCCCTGCACATCATCACCGGGCTCGGCGTGGGCGGTGCCGAACAGCAATTGCGGCTGCTGCTGCGGCACCTGCCGGTGGCGTGCGAGGTGGTGACCCTGACCAACCCCGGTCCGGTGGCCGACGGCCTGGCCGCCGACGGGGTCCCGGTGACCCACCTCGGCATGACCGGGAACCGGGACCTTGCCGCGCTGCCCCGGCTGGCCCGGCACATCCGGCGCGGCCGGTACGACCTCGTGCACACCCATCTGTACCGGGCCTGCCTGTACGGCCGGATCGCCGCCCGGCTGGCCGGGGTCCGCGCGGTCGTCGCCACCGAACACTCCCTCGGCGACTCGCAGCTGGAGGGCCGGCCGCTGACCGCCGGGGTGCGCGCGCTGTACCTGCTGGGCGAGCGGCTGGGCCGGTCCACCGTCGCCGTCTCCCCCACGGTCGCCGCCCGGCTCGCCCGCTGGGGGGTGCCCGAGCCGCGCGTCGAGGTCGTGCCCAACGGCATCGACCTGGCGCGGTTCGCCTTCGACCCGGACGCCCGCCGGCGCACCCGCGACCGGCTCGGGCTGCCCGCCGACGCGTTCGTCATCGGCGGCATCGGCCGGCTCGTCCCCGGCAAACGCTTCGACGTGCTGATCCACGCCCTCACCCGGCTGCCCGCCGACTGCCGGCTGCTGCTGGTCGGCGGCGGGCCGCAGGAGAGCGCGCTGCGGCGGGCCGCGCGGGAGGCGGGCGTCGCCGGGCGGGTGCTGTTCACCGGGGAGCGGCCGTACCTGCCGGACGGCTCGGCCGGGCCCGGCCTGCCCGCGCTGGCCTCGGCGATGGACGTGCTCGCCGCGCCCTCCCCCGAGGAGGCGTTCGGCCTCGCGGTCGTGGAGGCGCTGGCGGCCGGCCTTCCGGTGCGCTACGGCTCCTGCCCCGCCCTGGAGGACCTGCCGCCCGGGGCCGCCCCGGACGCGGTGCGGGTCCCGTGCGACGCCGGCGCCTACGCCCGCGCGCTCGCCGAGGTGCGCGCCGCCGGGCCCGGTCCGCGCACCGCCCCCGAGGCGGCCCGCCACTACTGCATCACCCGCAGCGCCGCCCGGCTCATGGACGTCTACGCGGCGGCGCTCGCCCGCACGGTCCCCCCGTCCCGATCCCCCGAGGGAGTCATCCCGTCATGACCGAGAACCACGTCCCGCACCGCCGGACCTCCCGTCTCCGCGCGCTCCCGCCCTGGTCGCTCGTGGCGGCCGGTGTCCTGGCGGGCGGCCTGCTGGGCGGCGGCTACGGCGTGCTGAAGGCTCCGGAGTACACGGCGACCAGCTACGTGGTCGCCGTTCCCGGCGAGCGGACCGACACCGCCACCGCGCTCGGTTTCGCACAGGCCTACGGCCGGGTCGCCACCCAGGTGGCGGTGCTCGGCGACGCCCAGGTGTGGGCCGGGGTCCCGGTGCGCACCCTGCGCGACAGCGTGCGCACCGCGACCTCGCCGGACGCCCCCATGGTCGCCGTCTCCGCCACCTCCGTCCGCCCGGACCAGGCCGCCGACATGGCCAACGCCGTCGCCCGCGCGCTCATCCGGCACGCCGACGCCGTCAAGGCCGACACCCACGTCGGACTACTGCAGTTCTCCCGCGCCGGCAAGCCCAGCGCGCCCGCCTCGCCGTCCGCCGCGGTGACCGGACTGGTCGGCGCGAGCGCGGGCGGGCTGCTCGGCGCCCTCGCGCTGCTGGTACGGCCCAGGCGGCGTGCCGCGGAGGAGATCACGCCGTCGCCTACGGTGCCCGGTCCGGCCGTCGCCGCCGACGCACACGGCCAGCTGTGATCGCCACGTACCCGGCGGGCACCGCGCGCCCCGCCCGCGCCACGGGACTGATCAGCGAACTCGTCACCGACGAGGACAGATTCACCGCGCTGGCCCCCGCCTGGGGGCGGCTCTTCGCACGCTGCTCCGCCGCGACCCCGTTCCAGAGCCATGCCTGGCTGCACTCGTGGTGGCTGTCGTACGGCCCGCCCGGGCGGCTTCGGCTGCTGGTGGTGCACGCAGGACGGGAACTGGTGGCCGCCGCGCCGCTGATGCTGGTCCACCGGCCGCTGCCCGCGCTGGTGCCGCTCGGCGGGACGATCTCCGACTACGCCGACGTGCTGCTGGACGACGGCGACAGCGGCCGGGCGGCCGGCGCGCTCACCGATGCGCTCGCGGACGCGGCGGGCACGGCGCTGATCGACTTCCGCGAGGTACGCCCGGGTGGCGCGGTGGAGCGGATCTACGACCGCTGGCGCGGGCCTCGCCGCACGGTGAGCGACTCGATGTGCCTGGAGCTGCCCGCCGTACCCATGGACGAGCTGATCGCCAGGCTGCCCTCGGGCAAGGCCGGCCAGCGGGTGCGGGCGAAGCTGCGCAGGCTGACCACGCTGGGTGTCCAACGGCGGGCGGTGGGCCCGGACGAGGTGGACGCGGCGATCGGCCGACTGCTGGAGCTGCACCGGTTGCAGTGGCAGGACCGGAAGGTGACGGAGGAGCACCTCAGACCCCGGTTCCGCCGGCATCTGGTGCGCGCGGTGGGCTCGATGGTGCGCTCGGGCAACGCGGTGGTCACCGAGTTCCGCATCGGCGACGACGTGGTGGCCGTCGACGTGACCCTCGTCTCGGGCAGCCTGGCCGGCGGCTACCTGTACGGCGCCCACCCTGACCTGCGCCGGCAGAAGGTGGACGTGGCGGTGATGCTGCTGGACGCCTGCGCCGAGTACACCGGCGGCGGCGAAGCCCGCACGCTGAGCCTGCTGCGCGGAGACGAACCGTACAAACGGCACTGGCGGCCCGAACAGGTCGTCAACAGACGGCTGCTCATGGCCCGGCGGCGCACCGCCCCGCTGCTGATGGCCGCGCTGTGCGACGCGAACGCCCGGCAGCGGGGCAGGGAGGTGCTGCTCCGGTGGCAGGAGCGCACCCGGCGCTGACGGCTGCGCGACCCTCAGTCGAAGGGGGCGCAGGGTGACTCGCCGAGCCAGTACGCGACCCAGCCGGCCAGGGCCGGCGGCGAGCAGTCCTTCGCGGGCTTGGTGGTGAGCGTCGGCTCGGGTGCGGGCGCCGGAGGCGGCGTGGGCACCTGGGCCGACTGCTCGCCGCGGCCGTACAGGGCGGCCCGGTAGATCCGGGACGAGCGGGGGTTGGCCGAGCACTGCCACACGCCGTGCGGGCAGTAGTCGGTCAGCGTGTTGTACAGCGGTCGGTGCTCGTCGATCCAGTCGAGCATGCGCCGCATGTACTCCGGGTTGTCACCGTTGCGGAAGAGTCCCCATTCCGGATAGGAGACGGCCTTGCCGTGGGCTTTCGCGAAGTCGACGTGCTGCTGGAGGCCGTAGGGCTCGGTGACCTGTTCGTCGAACGACAGCCCGCTGGGCTGGTCGTAGGCGTCCATGCCGATGACGTCGACCGTGGCGTCACCGGGATAACACTCCGTCCACGGTACGGCGTCCCGGCCCCGGCTCGGCGTGAAGTCGAACCGGAACCTCTGCCCGGGCACCGAGCGCATGGTGGCGACGATCCTGTTCCAGTACGTCTTCCAGGCGGCAGGGTCCGGCCCGCAGCGGTGGGTGTAGGTGATGCCGTTCATCTCCCAGCCCAGCACGATCACCGTGTCCGGCACCCGCAGTTCCACCAGCCGCTCGGCGAGGGTCTTGAAGTGGTGGTCGAACGCGCCGCCCGCGGCCTGCCGCAGCAGCCACCGCACCTGGGCGTCCGAGAGGTTCTCCTCGTTGCGCTCCTGCATCGGCACGTTCAGCACGAGCATCCGGTCCGCCTTCTCACGCCGCCACTGCGCCCAGGCGTCCAGGAAGCCGGGCGCCCCCTCGATGTCCTGCCAGCGGCCCCCGGGCAGATAGGTGTGGGCGACCTTCAACTCGGTCCCGCCGAGCCAGTGACTCAACTCGGCCATGCGAGCGACACCGCGGGGACCGGAGTCGAGGAACGCCCCGAAGGCCGCGACAGGGCGGCCGGAGCCGGGCGGCACGGGGGTCCGCGACGGCGGGGGGATCGGCACCGGAGGCGTGGCCGGGGGGAGGAGCGAGGGGGAGGGCGCCGTCGTCGTCGGAGTCGTCGGGACGGGAGTGGCCGGGACGGCGGCCCCCGTCGGTCCCGGGCGGTCCACGGCGAGCCCTGGGCCGGCCGCCAGGGCGGCCGACGCGAAGAGCGCCGCCGCGATGACGGTGGCCGGTCGCCCGGCCCGGGCCCTGCGCTGTTGCGGAGCCATGCCCGCTCCTTTCTGCACCCGCCACTCGATGTCGCGGCGGCGCGTCATCCGGCGACCGGCGCGCAGTCATATCAATACGACTGATGCCGGTGCGGATATCGCTTTCGGCCCGCCGAACCCCCACACGAGTGAATGGCGCGCGCTGCACGGGCAAGCGGACCGCGGCCGGCATACGCGATGGTTCCGGAAGTGGGGAGGCGCAGAGTACGGGACTTGCCGCCGCTACGGGGCGCGGGTGCGGAAGCGGGTGAGTGCGGCATCCGGGCGCCGACGGCGTAAGGCGCGACGGCCTCGCCGGTACAGGGTCGGCCCGACGGCGAACAGGGCAGCGCCGACGGCCGGCGTCGCGATCAGCGCCGGGCGGGCACCACCGGTGAGCGGCGGCATGGGCGGCTGTCCGGCGAACTCGCCGTCCCCACCGCCGGGCGGTGGGGTGTGACCGGTGAACGGGGGCGCGGTCTCGCCGGCGCCCGGTGCTGTGATGTGCCCGCCACCGGGAAGCGTGCCGTGGCCGTCGCCGGGGGCGTCCCGTCGGCTCCACCGTGGGGACGCGGGGCGGTCTCCTCTCCGCCGTACGGCGGAGGGCTCGTCCTGCCGCCGGAAGGAGGCCTGGACGGCGTCACCGGACAGCGGCCGCGACCGCGACCGCGGCCGCGGCCTTGCCGGACTCCGTCGCATCCTCGTGGTCTGTCCTGCTCGAGGAAGGGGGGGAGGCCGGCCCCGGAACGCGGAATCGACGGATCAGCGGTCCGGGGCCGGTCAGTCCGCGGCCGGGGCTGGTGCCTCGTGCCGCGTCGTCACTTCTTGTGGATGTCCCCGTTGATGCAGGTGTTGCCGGCCGCCGGGTTCAGCGCACCGATGACGTTGACCGTGTTGCCGCAGATGTTGATCGGAATGTGGATCGGAATCTGGACGACGTTCCCGGACAGGAGGCCCGGGGAGTGCGCGGCGGCGCCGTTGGCCTCGGAGTCGGCGAAGGCGGGCCCGGCCAGGCTCAGGGCCAGGATGGCGCCCGCAACGGCAGCAGCTGTCTTCTTCATGGATGTTCCCTTCTTTGGGGTCATGCCCCAATGACGGCCAGAACCGAGTGAGCACGACGTGAACGGTCGGGGCACGGAACGAGGGATAGACACATCGGAAGGCCGCAGAACGCGGAGAGCTCGACAATCACTCGATCGCACCCCTTCCTCAGCGCTGTTCTCCGCCCGAATTCGACGAAAAAGCCCGGGCGGTCCGCAGACGACACAGCGGACGGCCCGGGCCGAACAGACCGGCTCAGCTCTCGCCGTTGGCCGAGAGGACCGACACGTCCTCCAGGACATGGGAGAGCGCGCCGTCGCGCTTGGCGTTCGTCGAGTTGTCGGAGCACTGCTGCTGCAGGTGGTCCGAGAGGACCGGGATGTCCTGGACCGTGCCACCGATGGCGGCGTCGACGGCGACGTCGACGTCCTGGACACCGAGGCACGGCTTGTTGAGCGAGCCCTGCACCAGGGAGAGCTGCGGGCTCATGTTGCCCTTCGTCGCCGAATTGCCGAACGACGACACGGCGCCGTTGCCATTCGCGACGGTCGGTCCGTCGTCGTTGCCGATGGCAAGCGCCTGCGGCGCGGCCGCCACCGCCATTCCCACGACAGAAGCGGCGGTCGCGGCGGAGACCATTGCCTTCTTGAACACTTCGCGTTCCTTTCCTCATAACAACGCATGCCCTACGGCCTCATCAACCCGGCGCCTCGGAAATGGTTCCGCCGATTCACCCGGTTGGAGCGCACACCTCCGGGCGATGACAGGAGGTCGCCGATCCGAAAACCACACCACCAGTCCATCTCGTCGGCCGACAGGGTGAACGGGAGAAACCCCGGGCAGGCCGCGGAGTTGACCACAGCGCTCCGCTACGGGGTTTCCTCTGAAAGGACTGGCCAGTGATCAAGAAGATTGTTGCCACTGCGGCCGTCGCCGCTTCCGCCCTGGGTGCCTCCGCCGCCGCGGCGCCGCAGGCGCTGGCGCTCGGAAACGACGACGGGCCGGCCGTCGCGAACGGCAACGCGGGATGGCAGGCCTACGGCAACTCGGCCACGTACGGGAAGATGAGCCCGCAGATCGCCCTGATCCAGGGTTCTTTCAACAAGCCGTGCATCGCGGTGAACGACCTTCCGGTCGGCGTCGGCGCCCTCGCGGGTGTCAACGTCCAGGACATCCCGATCCTGTCGGACCACATGCAGCAGCAGTGCACCGAGAACTCCTCGAACGTCAAGCGCGACGGCGCGCTGGCGCACCTGTTGGAGGACGTGTCGGTCCTGTCCCAGAACAGCGAGCACTGACCCGGCGATCGGAGCGGGTCGCCGGGTGATGCGGCGGCCCGCTTCGGCGTGCCGGCGGTGGCCCGCTCGCCGTCAGCGCCGGTACAGCTCCTCGATCTGCTCCGCGTACGCGGCCGTCACCGCGTGCCGCTTGACCTTCAGCGACGGGGTCAGCAGCCCGTTCTCCTCGGTGAACTCGCCCTCGACCAGCGTGAACGCGCGGATCGACTCGGCGCGGGAGACCGCCTCGTTGGCGTGGTCGACCGCCTTCTGCACCTCGGCGCGCAGTCGCTCGTCGCGCACCAGCGCGGACAGCGGGGTGTCGGGTGGCAGCTTCCGTACGGACAGCCAGTGGGCGACCGCTGCCGCGTCGAGGGTGATCAGGGCGGCGACGAAGGGCCGGTTGTCGCCGACGACCAGGCACTGGCCGACGGGTGGGCGGCTGCGCAGCCGGTCCTCCAGGACGGACGGCGAGACGTTCTTGCCGCCGGAGGTGACGAGGATGTCCTTCTTGCGGCCGGTGATGCTGAGGTAGCCGTCGTCGTCGAACGCGCCGAGGTCACCGGTCGCGAACCAGCCGTCGTGCAGTACGGCGTCCGTGGCGGCCGGGTCGTTCCAGTACGACGTGAAGACCACCCCGCCCCTGATCAGTACCTCCCCGTCGTCGGCGAGGCGCACGCGGACGCCCGGCACCGGCCGGCCGACCGTGCCGGGGCGGGGGCTGAGCGGGGGCACGATCGTGGCGGCGGCGCTGGTCTCGGTCAGTCCGTAGCCCTCGTAGACGGCGATGCCGGCCGCGAGGAAGAACAGGTTGAGGTCGCGGTCCAGTGGGGAGCCGCCGCTGATGGCGTACCGCGTCCGGCCGCCCAGTTCCTTGCGGATGCGGCGGTAGACCAGCAGGTCGTACAGCGCCCGGGCGGCGTACAGGCCGGGTCCCGGGCCCTTGCCGGTGCCGAGGAACTTCCGCAGGTGGGCCTCGCCGAAGCGGACGGCGACGCGTTCGGCGCGGTCGAAGGAGGCGGCCCGGCCGAGTTTCTCCGCGGTGGCCCGCCCGGTCTCGTGGATCTTCTCGAACAGGTACGGCACCCCGACCAGGAAGGTGGGCCGGAACTCCTTGAGCGCGGGCCGCAGTTCGTCGGGGCGCACGCTCGGGAAGTGGCCGGTCTCGATGCGGGCCAGCAGGCAGGCGAGCTGGAGGGTGCGGCCCAGGATGTGGGCGAGCGGCAGGAAGAGCAGCGTGGACGCGGCCTGACCGGTGACCGCCTGGAAGACGGGGTGCAGCAGCTCGACGGTGTTGGCCGCCTCGGCGTGCAGGTTGGCGTGGGTGAGGACGCAGCCCTTGGGGCGGCCGGTGGTGCCGGAGGTGTAGCACAGGGTCGCGATGGTGCCGGGGCCGAGCGCCCCGCGCCGCTTGGCGAGTTCGTCGTCGGGGAGGTCCCGGCCGAGGACGGTGAGGTCGCCGAGGGCGCCGGCGTCGAGCTGCCACAGGCGCGGGGGGTGCGGGTGGCCGGCCGTGCCGGTGGTGACGGTGGCCGCGTTCGCCATGGTCTCGGTGACGACGAACCGGGCCCCGGAGTCGCGGACGATCCACTCGACCTGCTCGGCGGAGGAGGTCGGGTAGACCGGCACGGACTGGCCGCCGGCCGCCCAGATCGCGAAGTCCAGGACGGTCCACTCGTAGCGGGTGCGGGACATCACCGCGACCCGGTCGCCGGGTCCGAGCCCGGCGGCGACGAGCCCCTTGGCGACGGCGGCGACCTCGGCGGCGAAGGCGGACGCCGTCACCGGGTGCCAGGCGCCGCCGCGGTCGCGGCGGCGCAGCAGCACGGCGTCGGGGGTCTCGGCCGCGTGCGTGAACGGCAGGTCGGCCAGGGTGCCCGTGGTGAGCGGGGGAGCCAGGGGCGCGGCGCGTACCTCGCGGACCGCGCCCGTGGCGTCCCGGACGACCTCCACCGCGGCGCGGTCCGCGAGATCGGCGCGCCGCCGTGCCCGTCCCAGATCCCTGCGTACGCCCATGACGGCTCCCGGTGACGGTCGTGGCCTGCCCAAGGTCATTGCCGGAAGGCCAACTTACTCATAAGTAAGAAAAGGTCAACGGGGCCCGCGGGACTCGCTCGGCGTTTCACTCCGCGGGCTCGGTGCCGCCGGCCTGGCGGATGGCGTCGGCGAGGCCGCGCACGTCGGCGTCCTCGGTGGTGGCGGCCAGCCCGGCGGCCCTGCGGGCGAGGCCGGCCAGACCGGGGGCGCCGGGGAGGGCGGGGCGGTCCGCGGAGCCGGTGCGCAGGGCGTCGGCGAAGTACGCCGCGACCGCGGTGACCTGGAAGCGCGGGCTCGCCCGCCAGACCGAGCCGGCCAGGGCCCCGGTCTCCAGGCCGCCCGACGCCTCGTGCGGGTCGCGGGTCCCCGGGTCGAGCCAGCGGACGGTGGCGGTGGCGAGGTGACCGCGGGCGCCGTGCCGGGTGTGGACGGCGTACAGGGCGGTGACGGTGTGTCCGGGGCCGACCTCGCCGCCGTCGACCCGGTCGTCGCGGAAGTCCCGGTCGGCGACCCTGCGGTCGTCGTAGCCGATGAGGCGGAAGGCGGTGACGGTGTGCGGGTCGAAGGCGACCTGGGCCTTGGCGTCCCGGGCGGTCAGCTCGATGTTCCTCGGGAGCTGACCGGCGAAGACCTTGTCGGCCTCGCCGGGGTCGGAGACGTACACGGTGTGGCCGTCGCCCCGGTCGGCGAGGCGTTCCATGAGGGAGTCGCCGTAGGTGCTGCCGACACCGACCCCGAAGAGGGTGATGCCGTGTTCGCGGCGGGCGTCGCCGATCCGGCGGAGGATCGCGTCCGCGTCGGTCTCGCCGGTGTTGGCGAGGGCGTCGGAGACGAGCACGACCCGGTTGGTGGCTTTCTCGCGGGCGCCCTCCACGGCGGTGGCGTAGCCCTCCTCGACGCCCGCGCCGAGGTTGGTGGAGTTCCGCGGCTCCAGGCTGTCGATGGCGTCTCGTACCGTGCCGCGGTGGCCGCCGAGCCGGGTCATCGGCAGCACGGTCTCGGCGTCCTCGCTGAAGGTGACGAGGGCGACGGAGTCGTCGTCGCGCAGCCGGTCCGCCAGGGTGGTCAGGGCGTGCCGGGCAAGGTCCAGGCGGCCGGGTTCGCCCATGGAGCCGGAGGTGTCGATGACGAAGGTGAGCGCGGCGGGCGGGCGGTGCGCGTCCGGCGCGGCGGGCCGGGTGGCGAGGCCGACGCGGACCAGGGACCAGTCCGGTTCGCCGGTGCGGGCGCCGTCGACGGTGACCGTGAAGCCGTTGCCGTCGGGCCGCCGGTAGTCCTGGCGGAAGCTGTTGACGAACTCCTCGGGCCGCACGGTCCGCGGATCGGGCCTGCGGCCTTCGGCGAGGGCGCGGCGGGCGTAGGTGTAGGAGGCGGTGTCGACGTCCAGCGCGAACGTGGACAGCCGGCCGCCCGCGTCCTGGCGGACCAGGCCGGACCCGCCGGCGCGGGCCTTGTCGTCGCCCGTCCGCGCGGCGCCGCCCGCGCTGCACGCCGTCAGCAGCAGTCCGCCCGCGGCCGTGAGCGCGAGCAGCGCCCGCCGTGCCCGCCATCCCCGTCGGTCCCCGTACCGGTCCATCGCGTCCTCCCCGTCGGCCTGTCGGCACCGGACGTGTGCGTCCGCTGCCGACTGTGACGGGGCGGGGGCCCGGAACGTGCGTACCGGGGAGTTGCGGATGGATCTCGAACCGGCCACGACGGCGGCCCGCCGTGACCGGTGGGTGACGTGCCGGTGACCTAGGAGACGACGTCCTTGCGGGCGAAACCCCGGAAGGCCAGCGCGAACAGCACCAGGGCGTACGTTACGGACAGGGCGGTGCCCTGGATCATGCCGGACCACTCGGGGCGGGGCTGGACGGCGTCGGCCCACGCGAACTGCCAGTGCGCGGGCAGGAAGTCACGCCAGTGGCCGAGGGCCGTGACGGCGTCCAGGACGTTGCCCACGATGGTCAGGCCGACCGCGCCGCCGACGGCGCCGAGCGGGGCGTCCGTCCTGGTGGACAGCCAGAACGCCAGCCCGGCGGTGACCAGCTGGGACACGAAGACGTACGCCACGGCCACCAGGAGCCGCTGGACCGCCGTACCCGCCTCCAGCGCGCCGCCGGTCGGTATCTGAAGCGGCCCCCAGCCGTAGGCGGCCGTGCCGGCGGCGAGCGCCACGAGCGGCAGCAGCACCATCGCGGCGAGGCTCATGCCGAGCGCGACCACGAGCTTGGACCACAGCAGCCGGGCCCGGGGCACCGGCGCGGCGAGCAGGTAGCGCAGCGAGGACCAGCTCGCCTCCGAGGCGACGGTGTCCCCGCAGAACAGGGCGACCGGGATCACCAGCAGGAAGCCCGCCGAGACGAACAGGTTCACGGCGGCGAAGTTGGCGCCGGAGGCGGTGGCCGTGTCCATCAGGGTGACCTGGTTGTTGCGGCCGCCCGGGTCGCCGCCGATCGCGAAGGCGATCAGCAGCACGAACGGCAGTACGGCCAGGACGGCGCCCATGGCCAGCGTGCGGCGCCGCTTGAGCTGGCGGACCAGCTCGACCCGCAGCGGCAGGGTGCGCCCCGCCTGATAGCCGGAGGCGACCTCGGTGAGCGTGCTCATGCGGAACCTCCGATCAGGGTGAGGAAGGCGTCTTCCAGGCGCCGGTGCGGGCCCACGGAGGCGACCGGCACCTCCAGCCGCACCAGCTCCACGACGAGCCGCTCGGCGGTGCCGCCGGGTTCCAGCCGGATCAGCAGCCCGTCGTCGGTGCGCACGGCGGAGGCGACGCCGTCCAGCGCGCCGACCTTCTCCACCACCGGCTCCGGCACCGGTACGGCGGTGCCGACCAGCAGCGTGTCGCCGGAGCCGACGATGTCCCGGACCGGGCCCGCCTGCACCAGCCGGCCGCGGTCCATCACCACCAGGTGGGTGCAGGACTGCTCCACCTCGGCGAGGAGGTGGCTGGAGACGATCACCGTACGGCCGCCGGCCGCGTAGCGGATCATCACCTCGCGCATCTCGCGGATCTGGGGCGGGTCGAGGCCGTTGGTGGGCTCGTCGAGGATGAGCAGGTCGGGCAGGCCCAGCATGGCCTGCGCGATGGCGAGGCGCTGCCGCATGCCCTGCGAGTACGTGCGGACCGCGCGGGCGAGCGCGTCGCCGAGCCCGGCGATCTCCAGGGCCTCGTCCAGGTGGGCGTCCTCGGGCGGACGGCCGGTGGCCCGCCAGTACAGCTCCAGGTTCTCCCGGCCGGACAGGTGGGGCAGGAAACCGGCGCCCTCGACGAACGCGCCGACGCGGGAGAGCACGGACGCGCCGGGCCGGATGGTGTGGCCGAAGACGCGGATCTCGCCGGCGTCCGGCCGGATGAGGCCCATCAGCATGCGCAGGGTGGTGGTCTTGCCCGCGCCGTTCGGTCCGAGCAGGCCGAGGACCTGGCCCTTCTCCACGCGGAAGGAGAGGTCACGGACGGCGTACCGGTCGGTGGAACCGGCGTACCGCTTGCTCAGGCCGGTGATCACCAGCGGGACTTCGGCCAGCCCGGGGTCGGGCGCGGGGGCGGACGTCCGGCGGCGGGTGGTGAGCAGCAGGGCGAGGGCGGCGGCCGCGCCGGCCGCGGGCAGCCACCAGACCCAGGCCGGCAGGGGCGCGGCCGCGGTGGTGACGGAGGGTGCCGTCGGCACGCTCAGGTCCCCCTTCAGGGAGACGGTGTAGGTGGCCGAGGCGGCCGGGGAGGCGTAGCCGAGGTCGGTGGAGGCGAGGACGAGGCGGAGCCGGTGGCCCTTCTGCACCTCGTGGTCGATCGCCGGGAGCGTGACGGTGACGTCCTTGCCCGCCTTGGCGCCGGTCACCCGGAAGGGGGCGACGAGCCGGGCGGGCAGCACCTGCCGCTTTCCGTCGGGGCCGACGTCGTAGACCTTGCCGAACAGGACGGCGTCGTCGCGGGTGGAGGTGATGTGCACGGTGGCGGTCGGGGTGCCGGTGACGCGCAGGTCGCGGGTGAGGGGCGCGGAGTCGAACCGGGCGTACTGGCCGGGGAAGTCCAGGGAGACGCCGACGCCGAGCGCGGAGAGCTCGGCGAGGCCGCCGGAGCCGCCGAGGCCGGGCAGCGCGGAGACGGCCGGCGGGCTGGCCCCGGCCGGGCTCGCGACGCGCTGCGTGCCGCCGGTGAGGGGCATGGGGCGCGGATGGTCGCGCAGCCCCGGATAGGCGGCGGCGCTCGCGCCGCGCAGCTGGGCGGTGCCGTCGGTGGAGTCGACGCCGCCGGTGCGGGTGATCCGGAAGGCCGGGCCGGTGTCGACGCCCTTGTCGCCCTTGAGGTACCGGTCGAACCAGGCACGCACGCGTGTCTCGACCCGGCTCGTCTCCATGTCGCCGCCGTCGTGCCCGCCGGCGATCCAGTCGACGTCCACGGGGGCGCCGTTCGCGCGGATCGCCTTGGCGGCGGCGTCGGCCTGGCCGAGGGGAAACAGGGAGTCCGTCTGCCCCTGGACCAGCAGCGTGGGCACCTTGACGCGGTCGCCGACGGCGGACGGTGAGCGTTCCTCCAGCAGCTTCCGGGCGGCCGGGTCCGGGGTGCCGGACTCGGCGACCCGCTCGTACATCCGGCACAGCGCGGGCTGGAACCTCGCGCAGCCCCCGCCGGTGTTGACGAAGACGCCGGCCCACAGCTTCTTGAACACGTCGTTCGGGAACAGGGCGTCCGCGAGGTTCCAGTAGGTGATGGCCGGGGCGATGGCGTCGACCCGGTGGTCGTACCCGGCGGCGAGCAGGGAGACCGCGCCGCCGTAGGAGCCGCCGGCCACGCCGACGCGCGGGTCGCCCGGCTTGTCGAGCCGCACCTGGGGCTGCCGGGCGAGCCAGTCGACGAGCCGGGAGACGTCGGCGACCTCGCCCTTGGGGTCGTTGAGGCCGATCTTCCCGGTCGAGCCGCCGAAACCGCGCGCGGACCAGGTCAGCACCGCGTACCCGTCGCGGGCGAGGTCCTCGGCCTGCCGGCGCATGCCGTCCTTGCTGCCGCCGAAGCCGTGCGCGAGCAGGACGGCGGGGTGCCGGCCGGAACCGGCCGGGGTGAAGTACGAGGTGTCCAGGCGCACCCCGTCGACCGCCATGACCCGGTCGCTGCGGCGCACGGCCCGCGGGTCGTCGGAGGCGACGGCCGCCGTCCAGGTCCCGGCGCCGGCGAGCACCACGACGGCGGCCCCGGCGGCCAGGAGCCGGCGGGGCCGTCGCGGCAGGCCGCGCAGGGCGGACAGTCGAAGATCCATGCGTCAACGGTACGGGGCGGTCCCGGCGATCGCTGCCGACCTGGGGTTGAGGGGCGGCCCCTCCCCGGGGAGTACGGGTCCGCCGTCTCCTACCGCGACCGTGGTACGCGCGGCGGCCGGGCCGCCGCGGTCTTCGGTGCGTGCGGTCAGGCCTGCGCGTCCTCCGGGATCGACACCAGCCAGTGGGTGTCGCGGCGCGGGCGCAGGTACAGGGCCCAGTAGAGGGTGGCCGCGGCGGTGATGCCGCCGGTCCACAGGAGGTAGCCCGTCTCCTGCTGGGTCAGGATGTAGGCCAGGACGGCGATGAGCAGGACCGGCATCGCGGGCCACAGCGGCATCCGCCAGGCGGGGGTGTGCTTGTGGGAGCCGCGGCGGGCGAGCAGGGCGGCGATCGCGACGAGCAGGTACATGCCGGTCACCGAGACGCCGGTGACGCCGTACAGGGTGTCGAGGTTGACGAAGCAGAGCACCGCGCCGGGGACGCCGACCGCGAGGGTGGCGACCCAGGGGGAGCCGAAGCGGCCGAGCTTGGAGAAGACGGTGTTGACCGGGCCGGGCCAGGCCTTGTCGCGGGCCGAGGCGAACAGGACGCGGGAGTTCTGGATGACCATGACGATGCCCGCGTTGATGATCGCGAGGGCCACGCACAGGCTGACGAAGGTGCCGACCGCGGAGTTGGACCAGGCGGTGACCATGGAGCTGATGTCTCCGCCGGTCAGCTGCTGGAGGTCGGAGGCGCCCATGGTGATGGCGGCGACCGGCACCAGGATGACCACGGTGGAGATGGCGAGGGTGGCCAGGACCGTCCGGGCGACGTTGCGGCGCGGGTTCTCCAGTTCCTCGGAGAGGTAGACGGCGGTGGAGAAGCCCTGGGTGACGAAGAGGGCGATGGCGAGGCCGGAGACCACCAGCATGGCCGTCACGGTGTCGGTGTGGCCGTGCGCGCCGGCCACCTGCATCGAGACCAGGCTGCCCACCCCGCGGTGGCTGTGCGAGAAGCCCAGCAGGGCGACGACCCCGGCGGCGATGACCTCAAGGACGAGGAAGATGCCGGTGATCCAGGCGTTGGCGCGCAGGTCCAGCAGGCCGGCGAGGGTGGCCAGCAGCATCACTCCGGCGCCCGTCATGGACGGGTCGAGGTGGACGATGGGGGCGAGGTAGTCCGCGGTGCCCATGGCGATCACCGGGGGCACGATCATCACGACCAGCAGGGAGAGCACGAAGACGAGCCAGCCCGCGAGCCGTCCGGCCATCGTGGAGACCATGGCGTACTCGCCGCCGGCGCTGGGGATCAGGGTGCCCAGTTCGGAGTAGCAGAACGCCACGGCGATACAGAGGAGCGAGCCGATGGCGATCGTCAGAGCGGTGGCGGTGCCGAGGGAACCGAACAGGTCGGGGACGACGACGAAGAGCGTGGAGGCGGGCGTGACGCACGACAGCGTCAGCAGCGTGCCGCCGACGACACCGATCGAACGCTTCAGCCCGGGTGCGGGGGCCGTCGCGGTGTCTACCACGGACTTCTGGAGCGTGTCGGTCATACGGCGGTTCCGTTCGACGTGAGCGGCTGGGTGGGGGTCGGGAGCGCTATCGCCTCCGGCGGATCGTCGTACGTTCGTCTCGTCCGCTCCCGGCGCTGCATAGCGAACCCCGACGAAAACCACCACGTCAATGGCCGTTTACCTTCGGAATCCGCACCCCCGGACGACTGTGCGCCGCATCACTTTCCCAGGCTGGGACGCCCTATAGATGCATCCATCAAGCCTGTAGTCAATGTGACCTTGCTTTCGAAGGTCATCTAGGCGTAACCCCTTCGCCACCCGTTTCGTCCGGGCTGAACGGGAACCGCAGCCAAGGTTTCAAAAAAATGTCAGCCGTCCGGTATCCGGACCGCGAAACCGGTCGCGTTCATGTCAGAGGCGGCGGATAGAGTGCGCCCCGCACGACAGACACACGGTTTGGGGTGGGGACATGAGGAAGAGGCACACCGCCGCCTGGCTGGCGTTCACGGCGGCGGCGCTGGTGGCGGCCTCCGGGTGCGGCACGGAGAGCGCCAGGACGGCCGTCAAGGCGGTCGACGAGGCCGACCAGGCGATGGCCGCGCTGACCAGGGCGACGGACCGGACGGAACGGCTGGGTTCGGCCGAGGTCCGGATGACGACCGACACCGGCACCGGCGGACCGATCGCCATGAAGGGCACCTACTCCTGGGGCGGCGGGTACGCCTTCGACGTGGAGATGGACACCAAGGCCGCGAACATGCAGGCCATGAACCACTCCCCCACGACGCACGTCCTGTTCGTCGACGGCGTCTACTACTACGACGTCGACCGCTTCCCCTCCGGCCCGTACGAGGGCAAGGACTGGATCAGGATCGACGGCTCGGTCCTCTTCGGGAAGAAGGGCGCCCAGGCCCTCAGCGGGGACAACGGCAGCCCCTCCGCCTCCATGAAGGGCCTGAAGTACGCCAAGGACGTCCAGAACCTCGGCACGCAGACCGTGAACGGCAAGCGCACCACGCACTACCGCGGCGTCATCGACAGCGCGCACATGGGCAAGCTCAAGGACGTCTACGGCGAGGGCAGCCCCATGAGCAAGGTGACCGGCGCGACGTCGATCCCCATGGACGTGTGGGTCGGCTCCGACGACCTGCCGGTGCGGCTGAGGGAGAAGATCGGCGCCATGACCATCAGCATGGACTTCGACAAGTTCGGCAGGACGGCCACCGTGAAGGCCCCGCCCGCCGGGCGCGTCGCCGACCTCACCGACGTGATCGAGAAGCAGCAGAGCCGGCAGGGCTGAACGCACCGGTGCCCCGCCCTCCCGCACGGGGGGCGGGGCACCGTGCCGTGGCTCAGTGGTTGCGCGGGAAGCCCAGGTCCACGCCCGCCGGGGCGTCGGCCGGGTCGGGCCAGCGCGTGGTGACGACCTTGCCGCGGGTGTAGAAGTGCGTGCCGTCGTTGCCGTAGATGTGGTGGTCGCCGAAGAGCGAGTCCTTCCAGCCGCCGAAGGAGTGGTAGCCCACCGGGACGGGGATCGGCACGTTCACGCCGACCATGCCGGCCTCGATCTCCAGCTGGAAGCGACGGGCGGCGCCGCCGTCCCGGGTGAAGATCGCGGTGCCGTTGCCGAACGGCGAGGCGTTGATGAGCGCCACGCCCTCCTCGTAGGTCTCGGCGCGCAGCACGCACAGCACCGGGCCGAAGATCTCGTCCTGGTACGCCTTCGCGCTGGTCGGCACCTTGTCCAGCAGCGAGATGCCGATCCAGTGGCCGTCCTCGAAGCCCTCGACGGTGTAGCCGGTGCCGTCGAGCACCACCTCGGCGCCCTCGGCGGCGGCGCCCTGCACGTACGAGGCCACCTTGTCGCGGTGCGCCCTGGTGATCAGCGGGCCCATCTCGGACGCCGGGTCGTTGCCCGGACCGATCTTGATCTTCTCGGCGCGCTCGCGGATCTTGTCCACCAGCGTGTCGCCGATGGCGCCCACCGCCACGACCGCCGAGATGGCCATGCAGCGCTCGCCCGCGGAGCCGTAGGCGGCGCTGACCGCCGCGTCGGCCGCCGCGTCCAGGTCGGCGTCCGGCAGGACCAGCATGTGGTTCTTGGCGCCGCCGAGTGCCTGCACGCGCTTGCCGTTGGCGGAGGCGGTGGTGTGGATGTAGCGGGCGATGGGGGTCGAGCCGACGAAGGAGACGGCCTTGACGTCCGGATGCTCCAGCAGGCGGTCGACGGCCACCTTGTCGCCGTGCACGACGTTGAAGACACCGTCGGGCAGCCCGGCCTCGGCCAGCAGTTCGGCGAGGCGGACGGACGCCGACGGGTCCTTCTCGCTCGGCTTGAGCACGAAGGTGTTGCCGCACGCGATGGCGATCGGGAACATCCACATCGGGACCATCGCCGGGAAGTTGAACGGCGTGATGCCGGCGACGACACCGAGCGGCTGGCGGATCGCGGCCACGTCCACCCGGCTCGCGACCTGCGTGGACAGCTCGCCCTTCAGCTGGACGTTGATCCCGCAGGCCAGGTCCACGATCTCCAGGCCGCGCGCGACCTCGCCGAGCGCGTCCGAGTGCACCTTGCCGTGCTCGGCGGTGATCAGCTCGGCGATCTCGTCCCGGTGCGCGTCGAGCAGCGCCCGGAACCTGAACAGGATGGACGTTCGCTGCGCCAGCGAGGACTGGCCCCAGGTCAGGTAGGCGTCCTTGGCCGCCGCGACGGCCGCGTCCACCTCCTCCACCGACGCGAACGCGACCTTCGTGGTGACCGCGCCGGTCGCCGGGTCGGTGACCGGCCCGAACTCGCCCGACGCGCCTTCGACGGTCTTCCCGCCGATCCAGTGGTTGACGATCTTCGTCATGTCCGGGGACTCCTTCTCACAGATGGCGGCGTCGGGTCGAGACGTGCCGTTCGTACAGCTCGCGTGCCTTGACCGCGGAAGGTCGGGTCGCGGTCTCGGCCACAGGAACATCCCACCAGGCCTGCGCCGGAGGCGCCCCCGACACAGTGTCGGACGTTTCCGTCTCCACGTAGACACATGTGGGTGTGTCGGCCGCGCGCGCCTCCGCGAGCGCCGCGCGCAGATCCCGTACGGTCTTCGCGCGCAGCACCCGCATGCCGAGGCTGGCCGCGTTGGCGGCGAGGTCCACGGGGAGCGGGGCGCCGGTGAAGGTGCCGTCCTCGGCGGTGTAGCGGTAGGCCGTGCCGAACCGCTCGCCGCCCACCGAGTCGGAGAGCCCGCCGATCGAGGCGTACCCGTGGTTCTGCACCAGCAGGATCTTGATCGCGATGCCCTCCTGCACCGCGGTCACGATCTCCGTCGGCATCATCAGGTAGGTGCCGTCGCCGACCAGCGCCCACACGTTCCGCTCGGGCGCGGCGAGCTTCACCCCGAGGGCGGCCGGGATCTCGTAGCCCATGCAGGAGTAGCCGTACTCCAGGTGGTACTGGTCGTACGACCGCGCCCGCCACAGCTTGTGCAGGTCGCCCGGGAGCGAGCCGGCCGCGTTGATGACGATGTCCGACTCGTCCACCAGCGCGTCCAGGGCGCCGATGACCTGGGTCTGGCTCGGCCGTGCGTCGGTCTCGCCGGCCTCGAAGCAGGCGTCGACGCGCTGCTCCCAGCGCTCCTTGTCCTCGGTGTACTCGCGGACGTAGGAGTCGGCGACGCCGTGGCCGTGCATGGCCAGTGCCTGGGTCAGCTCGCCCAGACCGCTGCGGGCGTCGGCGACCAGCGGCAGCCCGGCCAGCTTGTGACCGTCGAAGGGCGCGATGTTGAGGTTCAGGAAGCGGACGGCCGGATGGGCGAAGAGGGTGCCGGAGGCGGTGGTGAAGTCGGTGTACCGGGTGCCGACACCGATGACGAGGTCGGCGGTGCGGGCCAGCTCGTCGGCGGTCGCGGTGCCGGTGTGGCCGACCCCGCCGACGTCCTGCGGATGGTCGTACCGCAGTGAGCCCTTCCCGGCCTGGGTGGAGGCGACCGGGATGCGTGTCGCCGCCGCGAACTCGGCGAGGGCCTCCTCCGCGCGGCTGTGGTGGACCCCGCCGCCCGCGATGACGAGGGGCCGTGCGGCGGAGCGGATCGCCCGGACCGCCTCCGCCAGCTCGGTGGGGTCCGCGCCCGGCCGCCGTACCGTCCACACCCGCGTCGAGAAGAACTCCTCCGGCCAGTCGAAGGCCTCCGCCTGTACGTCCTGCGGCAGGGCGAGCGTGACCGCGCCGGTCTCGACGGGGTCGGTGAGGACCCGCACGGCCTGGAGGGCGCTCGGGATCAGGGCCTCCGGGCGGGTGACGCGGTCGAAGTACTTCGACACCGGGCGCAGGGTGTCGTTGACCGACACATCGCCCGCGTACGGCAGCTCCAGCTGCTGGAGGACCGGGTCGGCGGGGCGGGTGGCGAAGACGTCGCCGGGCAGGAGCAGGACCGGCAGGTGGTTGATGGTCGCGAGGGCGGCGCCGGTGACGAGGTTCGTGGCACCGGGGCCGATCGACGTCGTGACCGCGTGCGTGGACAGGCGGTTCGACTGGCGGGCGTAGCCGACCGCCGCGTGCACCATGGACTGCTCGTTGCGGCCCTGGTGATACGGCATCACGTCCGCGTACTCGACCAGGGCCTGTCCGATGCCGGCGACGTTGCCGTGCCCGAAGATGCCCCAGGTGGCGCCGATCAGCCGCTGCCGCCGGCCGTCCCGCTCGGTGTACTGGGCGGCGAGGAAGCGGACGAGCGCCTGGGCGACGGTCAGCCGGATCGTCATCGGTAGCCCCCTGTGCTTTCTACGTGGTCGGGGTGGAAACAGATCCGCCATTCCCGGGTCTCGCCCGGGCCCGCCATGACGTTCAGGTAGTACATGTCGTGCCCGGGCTGGGCGATGGACGGGCCGTGCCAGCCGTCGGGGACGAGGACGGCGTCGCCGGAGCGCACCTCGGCGAGGACGTCCGAGCCGCCCTCCCGCGAGGGGAACACCCGCTGGTAGCCGAGTCCGTTCGGGCCGTCGATCTCGAAGTAGTAGATCTCCTCCAGCTCGGACTCCTCGCCCGGCCGGTGCTCGTCGTGCTTGTGCGGCGGGTACGAGGACCAGTGGCCGCCCGGCGTGATCACCTCCACGGCGATCAGCTTGTCGCAGGCGAAGGAGTCGGCGGAGGCGAAGTTGCGCACCCGGCGGGCACAGGTGCCGCTGCCGCGCTCCTCGACGGGGACCTCCGGCGCGGGGCCGTAGCGGGCGGGGAGTCGTCGCTCGCACTTCGCTCCTGCCAGGGCGAAGCGGCCTCCCGCGCCGGAGGCGATCAGGACCTGGGCGTCCCGGGGCACGTACGCGAAGTCGGAGACGTCCGCGAACACGCTTTCCCGGCCCAGGAGTTGGAACTCGTTGTGCTCCATATGTACGGTACATCCGCCTTCCAGCGGAAGCACGATCCACTCGCTGTCCCCGGTGCCGAACGTATGGCTGTCACCGGGACCCAGCTCGACGACACGCAGGCTGCTGTGCGTCCAGCCGGCCGACTCGGGACCGATGTCGACGGCGTAGTCGGCACTCGCGGCGGCGCCCCGGGGAAGATGCAGATCGGTGCTGGTCATGCGGCCCTCACAGCAGTCCTACGGCGGTGTCCACGGCGGCGGCCACGTCGCCGTCCGCCGGGTACAGCAGCGAGCGGCCTACCACCAGGCCGCGCACGGTGGGCAGTCGGAGCGCGCCGCGCCACTTCTCGTACGCGGCGACCTGGTCCTCGGGCGAGTCGCCGATGTCCCCGCCGAGCAGCACGGCGGGCAGGGTGGAGGTCTCCATGACCCGGGCCATGTCGTCGGGGTTCTCGGTGACCGGCACCTTCAGCCAGGTGTAGGCGGAGGAGCCGCCGAGGCCGGAGGCGATGGCGATGGACCGGGTGACCGCTTCGGCGGACAGGTCGTTCCTCACCTTGCCTTCGGGGGTGCGGCGGCTGATGAACGGCTCCACGAACACCGGCAGCCGGCGCTCGGCCATCGCGTCGATGGCGCGGGCCGTGGACTCCAGGGTGCTCAGGGAGCCGGGGTCGCTGTAGTCGACGCGCAGCAGCAGCTTGCCCGCGTCGAAGCCGAGGCGCTCGATGTCCTGCGGGCGGTGGCCGGTGAACCGGTCGTCCAGCTCGAAGCTGGCCCCCTGCAGACCTCCGCGGTTCATGGAGCCCATGACGACCTTGTGGTCCAGGGCGCCGAGGAGCAGCAGGTCGTCCAGGATGTCGGCGGTGGCGAGGACGCCGTCGACGCCGGGCCGGGACAGCGCGAGGCAGAGGCGTTCGAGCAGGTCGGCACGGTTGGCCATGGCGAGCTTGCGGTCGCCGACGCCGAGCGCGCCACGGGCCGGGTGGTCGGCGGCGACGATCATCAGCCGCCCGTTCTCGTTCAGCAACGGCCTGCGGACCCGCCGGGCGGCGGCCTCCGCGATGGCCTCGGGGTGCCGGGTGCGGACGCGGACGAGTTCACCCACGTCGACACGCCGGCGGGGGGTGCCCGCGGCGCCTTGGCGGGCAGGGGGCGCGGGGTTTTCGCCGGGGGCGTCCGCGGTGTCCCGGCGGGAGGCGCTCGCGGGGGTGCCGGAGCCGTCCTCGGGGTGCGTGCCTGTGACGCGGCCGGCCCTCACAGCACCGCTCCGGCGTCGAGCGCGGCGGCCACCTCGTCCGGTGTCGGCATCGCGGAGGAGCACTCCAGCCGGGAGGCGACGATGGCGCCGGCCGCGTTGGCGTGCCGCATGATCGTCTCCAGGTCCCAGCCGGCCAGCAGGCCGTGGCAGAGGGAGCCGCCGAAGGCGTCCCCGGCGCCGAGTCCGTTCAGCACGGTGACGGGCAGGGGCGGGACCTCGGCCGACTCACCCTTCCGGTTGACGGCCAGGACACCCTTGGGTCCTTGTTTCACGACGGCCAGTTCGACCCCGGCGTCCAGCAGGGCGCGAGCGGCGGCGTGCGGCTCGCGCACCCCGGTGGCGACCTCCACCTCGTCCAGGTTGCCGACGGCGACGGTGGCGTGGCGCAGGGCCTCGGCGTAGAAGGGGCGGGCGGCGCCGGGGTCCGACCAGAACATGGGGCGCCAGTCGAGGTCGAAGACGGTGCTGCCCGCCTTGGCGCGGTGGGCGAGGGCCGCCAGGGTCGCCGTCCGGCTCGGCTCCTCGCTCAGGCCGGTGCCGGTGACCCAGAAGATCCGGGCCTCGCGGATGGCGTCCAGGTCCAGCTCGTGGGCGTCGATCTGAAGGTCGGGGGCCTTGGGCTGCCGGTAGAAGTAGAGCGGGAAGTCGTCCGGCGGGAAGACCTCGCAGAAGGTGACGGGAGTCGGCAGACCGGGGACGGGGGTGACCCAGCGGTCGTCGACGCCGAAGCCGCGCAGCGCCTCGTGCAGGTAGGTGCCGAACGGGTCGTCGCCGGTGCGGGTGAGCACGGCGGTGCGCCGGCCGAGGCGGGCCGCGGCGACCGCCACATTCGTCGCCGACCCGCCGAGGAACTTGCCGAAGGACGACACCTGGGCGAGCGGGACACCGGTCTGCAGCGGGTAGAGGTCCACCCCGATCCGCCCCATGGTGATCAGGTCGTAGGCCATCGGCTTCCCTTCGTCATGGCTCTCCCCGGCTTTCTAGTCCCGCATGCCGAGCCATGTCAATGTTTTGTCCAGACATTCGGACCAGTCTCCGTCCGGGGGCGGCGGCACAGCACGCCTTGTGTGGCCGCTGTGTCACAAAGACCGCTCTCCTGTCACGCATGTCACGTGCACGCGGGTTCTCCGTCACACCCGGTCGACAGGGAGGCCCCGTCGGTCACCGAGCGTCGTTCACCAGGCGCAGGTTTGTGATCAGCGCAGCGCCCGGTCCCCCCGGTGGCCCTTCCCGGTCGCCGCCGTGGTGCGCGCGGGGAGGTGCAACGCATGGCCGACCGAAGGCTCTGGTCCTACAAGGAGATCGCGGCGCACATCCGGGTGCAGCCGGACACCGTACGGTCCTACCGCAAGCACGGGCTGCTGCCCCCGCCCGACCACGTCGAGCGCGGCAAGCCCTACTGGTACGCCGACACCGTCCGCGCCTGGGTCGCCTCCCGTCCCGGCAACCGCGGCCGCAGAGAGGACTGACGCGCTCTCGCGGACACGGCGCCGGGCGGCGGGGAGGCCGGGAGGGGAGCGGTGACGGGCGCTGGGCTGTCAGCTCCAGGGTTCGATGACCGTGACGCCCGCGCCCGGCGCCGTGCCCATCGCCGCGAGCGCCGCCGGGGCGGCGTCGAGAGTGATGGTCCGGGTCACCAGGAGGTCCGGGCGCAGCACGCCGGCGCGGACCAGGCGCAGCATGCCGGGATAGGCGTGGGCGGCCATGCCGTGGCTGCCGAGGAGTTCCAGCTCCAGGGCTGTCGCGCGGGCCAGCGGGACCGGGGTGGTGCCGTCGGGCGAGGGCAGCAGGCCGACCTGGACGTGCCGGCCGCGGCGGCGCAGACCGTTCACGGAGGCGGCGCAGGTGGCCGGCGAGCCGAGGGCGTCGAGGGAGAGGTGGGCGCCGCCGCCGGTCAGCTCCCGGACGACGGCGGCCGGGTCGGACACCCCGGTCGCGTCCAGACACTCGGCGGCGCCGAACCTCCGGGCCAGCTCCAGCGCCCGGGGAGAGACGTCGACCGCGACGACCCGGGCCCCCGAGGCCGCCGCGATCATCACCGCCGACAGGCCGACCCCGCCGCAGCCGTGCACCGCGACCCACTCCCCCGCCGCCACCCGGCCCCGCTGCACCACGGCCCGGAACGCGGTGGCGAAGCGGCAGCCGAGGGCCGCGGCGGTGGCGTACGCCATGTCGTCCGGCAGCGCGACGAGATTGACGTCGGCGTGGTCGAGCGCGACGTACTCGGCGAAGGAGCCCCAGTGGTGGAACCCGGGCTGGGTCTGCCGCTCACACACCTGCTGGTCGCCCGCCGCGCAGGACGGGCAGCCGCCGCAGGCGCAGACGAACGGCACGGTGACCCGGTCGCCGGGCCGCCGGCCGGTCACCCGGGCGCCCACCGCCTCGACCACGCCGGCGAGTTCGTGCCCCGGCACGTGCGGCAGCGTGATGTCCGGATCGTGCCCCTTCCAGCCGTGCCAGTCGCTGCGGCAGAGGCCGGTGGCCTCGACACGGACGACCACCCCGTGCTCCGCGGGCTCCGGGTCGGGCACCTCCCGCACCTCGGCCGGCTTTCCGAACTCCTCGAACACCACCGCGCGCATGCATGCTCCTTCCTGGAACCTGTGCGAAGGCTAGGGCCTTTCGGCCCGAGGCGACGGTCTGCGGTCGTCGCCGCCGAACGTCGCTTGGCGGACGGCGAGTTCGCGCGACCACGGTCACACGTCACGTTTCCGACGGCGAACACCGGTCGCGCGGTGTGGTCCCCCGCCGGGCAGAGAGTCGCTTCACCGTTCGAGGCGTCACACATCCCGCTGAAAAGCCGACGACACAGCGGCCACCGCTCGCGCGCGGCTCCCCCTTGATCAAGCTGGTGTCCTCTGCGAAGGAGACGCCCCTGTGCGAATTTCTGACATTCAGCGCTGCGAGGTCCGGCCCGGACGGCTCGTCGAGTGGACGTTCAGCCCGGCGACCATCACGGCGGCGTCGGCACTGCCCTCGGACCCGCGGCCGCCGGCGTACATCCAGGAGTCACACGTCAGAACGGCACGGTCGGTGCGCGCGGACGGACTGTTCGTACCGACGTGGCTGGGCACGGCGTTCGACCTGCCGGGCAGGGCCGACCTCGACGCACTGGAACAGGCATTGCGTCACTGGACGGTGCGGCACGAGACACTGCGCAGCGGCTTCCGGTGGGCCGGCGACGAACTGCGCCGGTTCACGCTCCCCGAGCAGGACGTGTCCCTGCACCGCGAGGTGATCGGCGACTTCACCGACGCGAACGCGCTGGTCCGGTACATGCAGGACCGGTTCGATGTCGCCGCGGACGCGCTCGGCTGGCCGAACCTCATCTACGCGGCCGTCGTCCGCGACGACGCCACCAGCGTGTACGCGGTCTTCGACCACACCAATGTCGACGCCTACTCCCTCCAGCGCATCCCGGAAGAGATCCACGAACTGTACACAGCGGGCGTCACGGGCCGGCCCATCGCCGGTGCGGCCGTGGGGAGTTACGTGGACTTCTGCGAACAGGAGCGGGCGAACGCGGACGGGATCGACGACACGCACGCGATCGTCGCGCGCTGGCGAGCGTTCATCAGCCGGTGCGACGGACGGCTGCCGCAGTTCCCCGTCGACCTCGGCCTGCGACCCGGCACCGCGCTGCCCGCGCAGAAGCTGATGTGCGAGCCGCTCCTCGACGCGGACGGGGCCGCCGCCTTCGAGAAGCGCAGCCGGCCCCACGGCGGCAGTCTGGTGGGCCTGTTGGCCGCGACCAGTCTGATCGTCCACGAGCTCGGCGGGCACCCCTATTACCGCACGGTCGTCCCGTTCCACACCCGTCTGAAGCCCGCATGGTCGGACTCCGTGGGCTGGTACGTCGGCGGTGCGCCGATCGAGGTGCCCGCCGCACGGGACTTCGACGGCGCGCTCACCGCCGTCCGCGCCGAGTTGCGGGCGAACCGGGCGCTCGCGCGCATCCCGCTGGCCCGCGTACTGCGCCTGCTCGGCGCGGACTTCCGCCCCACGTCACCCGACCTGTACTCGATCGTCTCGTACGTGGACGCCCGCCCGACTCCCGGCTCGGCCCGCTGGACGGAGAGGAAGGCGTACGGGCTGATCCGGGTGTCGTACGGGGACCAGGTGTGCGTCTGGGTCAACAGGCTGCACGAAGGACTGTGGCTCGCCTGCCGTTACCCGGACACCGACGTCGCCTACAAGAACGTACGACGGTATGTCGAGGGGTTGCGGGACCTGATCTCCTCCGTGTCCGCGCGCGACGACCTGCGGGTCGCGGAGCCGGCGCTCTCCTGACGCAACCGTCCGTCCTTTCGCGCGTGTTGACACTCGCACCGCATCCCACCCGCACGACCGCACGCGGCATGGCGTCTCGCACCGCACGCCAACACGCCTACCGACTTGGGCAGTTGGCGACACGTCGCCGTTCGGGCCGTTGCCCCCTCGGGACACAGCCGTCCAGCGCGGAACAACCCGCTTGTTACTGCTAGTATCTAGACGATCACGCTAGGCAACTTAGCCTCACCGAACAAGCAAAGAACCGAGGGTTCCATGCGCAAGCTTCAGCAGGTCGTGTTCGCAGCAGTGGCGGCCGGCGGCCTGTCGGCCATCGGCGCCGGCACCGCCATTGCCGACTCCCCCGGCGGAGGGCTGCAGGTCAACGACCTCTACCGCCCCTACCAGGAGTGCAGCCCGCAGACGGTGTCCGAGAACGACATCCCGGTCGCCGTCCTCGGTCTCGCCGACACCATGGACACCACCTGCGGCCAGTACAACAACGCTTTCACCGGCTGAGCCGGGAGCCATCCGAGCGTCGAAGACAGAACCCGGCGCGGCCGGTGCCCGGGGCCCACGGTGCCCGGCCACCCGGGCACCCTTACAGAGGGAAAACGCATCACATGTTCAGCACGAAGAAGATCGTGGCCGTCTCGGGGCTGCTCGGGGGCCTCGCCCTGACCCTCACCGGCGCCGCCCAGGCGTACGCCGGGACCGGCCCGGGGACCTGCACACGGGACCTCCTGGGGACCCTCACCTGCACCCAGCGGATCACGGGGGAGGTCCCCGAGGACGGCGACATCCCCCACCAGGAGAACTGCCAGAAGGTGGAGCCCCTGACCCTGCCCGCCGCCGTGGGCAACGGCCACACGCGGCTCGGACCCGAGGTGACCTGCGACCCCAGGACACGGGGAGTACCCGAAAAGACCGACGACCGGCCGGAGTCGCCCGACTTGTGGGGCTGACCCCGGGACCCGCCGCCTTCCTGCCGACGGCTCACGGCGCCTCTACGGCATAAGAGGGACTACCGCGACATGTGGAGCGTAGATCCTGAATTACTACTCATCGTGCGCATAAGCTCACCGCGAGTAGTCAAGCCGGGCGTCACGCCTGGGTCAGAAAGGGGCAAACATGCGTACGTTTCAGCGCGCTGCGATCGTAGCGGCGGCGGTTATGGGACTGTCCACCCTCGGCGCCGGGGTCGGCTTCGCCTACGGCGGCGACGACTCGGCTCCCGAGGTCACCGCCGTGGCCAACTCGTCGGCGAACGCCGTGGCCGTCGGAGGCGGTTACACCGTGCAGCCGCAGGAGAAGCACGAGGGCCAGCCGGACGAGCAGGGCTACGGGGAGCACGAGGGCGACCACGAGGGCGAGCACGAGGGCGAGTAAAGACGTAACGGGGCCCATCGTCTCGGCGCCACGGCAACGGGCGCATCGACCTTCTCCGGAAGCCTGATGCACAGCTCACGAACTCGACGGTCCGGTCCCGCACCGGCTCGATCCGTTCGACGGTGGGCCGAGTGACACCCCAGCACCAACTCAGCCCGGACGCGCGGCGAAGCGCGCGTCCGGGCTGCCGCCATCCCGCCCGCGCGTCCGGTTCGCGACGCACCGGGCACGGGGATGGTCCGTTCCGACCTTCTCGGGCCCGGGCGCACGCCGGTGAACGGCACAGGCGCCCGGGCCTTCGTCGTAAAGGAGAACAACACATGTTCAGTCTGCAGAAGATCGCCACCGTCTCCGGGCTCGTCGGCGGTCTCGCCCTGGTGTGCGTCGGCACCGGACACGCGTACGCGGACGCGCGGCCAGGTGGCTGCGAGACCACCGCGCACGGGGGCACCGTCTGCGTCCGCAAGAACGAGACCCGGACCGACAAGGACGGCACACACTCCCTCAACCAGGAGCAGAACTGCTCGACGGCCGACCGGCCGCGCGTGGTGTTCCAGGAGGACGAACTGACGAACAGTGGGTCCGCCAACTTCGGACAGGTGGTGGACTGCTCCAACAGGGCCGAGCTGCCCAAGGGTTTCAAGAAGCCGAACCTCGAGTTCTGAGGAATGCCGGCGCATGCCGGGCCGGGAGCGACCCCGGCCCGGCATTTCGTTTCCGCGGACGCGCAGGGTCCGCCCCTACGGCCGCATACGCGCCGGACAAAGCAGATTCCCGGTGCCCCGGCCGATGGCCGGGGCACCGGGAACCGGTGTCCGCTGTACTAGCCGCCGAAGCTGTTGTTGCAGCCCATCGTCGAGCCGAGGTGGCTGGCCTGCGCTCCCGGGTTGCCCTCGCCGTTCGCCAGGTTGCCGCCCAGGCCGTTGCCGATGCCGACCTCGCCGAGGATGTCGAGGTTCAGGTCGTGCGACCTACAGGTGCTGCTCTGCTTGACGTCGAACTTGTCGCCGCCCTTGCCCCAGCCCTGGCCCGCGTGGGCAGCGCCGGCGCCCAGGAGCCCGACGCTTCCGATTGCGGCGACGAGGACGGCAGCCATGCGGATCTTGTGCATGTCATCTCCCGTGAAGTGAGGGTGGATCGCGATCTGTGAAAGACCGGCTTTCATGCGTTCGTGAAGCCTGGTACGTCGATGGTCCCGGCACCCTGCATGACGCTCGGTTGCCGGGACCATTGATCGTCCGGCGCCTGCCGCGCCGGACGGGGCTCTTAGAAGGCGCTGTTGTTGCAGCCCATCGTCGAGCCGAGGTTGGTGGCCTGGGCGCCCGGGTTGCCCTCACCGTTCAGCGCGTTGCCCAGGACGCCGTCGAGCAGGCCGACCTCGCCGAGGACGTCGAGGTTCAGGTCGTGCGACTTGCACTGCGAGCTCTGCGAGATCTTGAACTTGTCGCCGCCGTGGTCACCGCCCTTGCCGCCACCCTCGCCCGCGTGGGCGGTGCCGCTCATGAGTCCGATGGTCCCGAGCGCGGCGACCAGGACGGCAACGTTGCGAAGCTTGCGCATGTCATCTCCGAGTGGATGTGGGTGAGTGCGATCTGCGTTCGATCGACTCGTCTCAGTTACCGGAGGCTAATACGAAGTATCCCAAAACGGACATCGACGCGCCGAATTCGCGATCTCGCAACAGCAATGACCCAAAAGGCCGTACGGGTAGCGCTACTGCCGCATCGCGGTCGCGCTGGCAAGGGAGTTCGCCTGGCTGTTGGCCTGCGTGCAGTCGACGCCGCGCGTCTCGGACGCCGCGAGCAGGGCGACCGGGACGTTCGCGTCGAGCAACGACTGCGGGCTGCACTCCTGGTACGGACGGAACAGGTTGTTCTGGTGTACCGGGGCGCCCTGTTGCGACTGCGGGGCCTGCGGGGTGACTTGGGGACTGATCTGCGGGTTCAGCTGCGGGTTGATCTGCGGGGCGATTTCGGTGCCCCGCTGAGGGGGCGCCTGCCGCACGGCCGGTGAGCCGTACGTCTGCGCGGTCGCCTGGGACGAGGTCGCCGCGGCGGCCTGGGCGTCCGGCTGCGAGACGGGTGGCGGCGCGGCCCCGTTGTAGGCGGCGGGAGTTGCGGCGGAGCTGGGGCCGGCGCCGACGGCGGACAGACCACCGGCTGCTGCGACGACGAGCGCGACTTGCTGAAGCTTGCGCATGGAATCCTCGGCCCTTCATTGACCTGTGCACGGAACCTGGTGAAATGCCGATACGGCAGCCCAGTTGTCGCTGTTCTTGCTGCCCTCTGTGCGGCGGCGATGGAGCATCCCGCTCGGCGTCTGAGGAACGAGGCGGGAGCGGGCTCAGATACGGCGCCCCTTCGGGGGTCACCCATTTGACCCAAGGCGCGCGGCACTCGGCGCCGCCCGTCGGCGGGCAAACGGGTGACGGCTCCCAGGGCCCGTGACCACAGCGGGGAGTGGTCGTTCCAACGGGGAGAGGGGCAGCGGCCGTCAGCCCGTAGAGGGACGCGGGGATTCGCTGTCGGCTCCGACGCGAAGTCCGCGTGCTGATCAGCATCACCGGCTGACCGTGCAGTGCGAATGCCGCACCCGCCGCACGCGACCGCGCTGAATGCAATGTTTCAGGTATCGAAGGGCCGAGGGTTTCATGCGCAAGCTTCACAAGGCCGCGCTCGTTGTAGCGGCGGCCGGCGGTCTGTCCGCCATCGGCGTCGGCGTCGGCCACGCCGACACGCTCGCCGCGCCTGGCAGTCCGTCTCCGGCGCCGGCTCCCGAGTATCCGGCGTACCAGGCCCCGCCACCGCAGTACGCACAGCCGGTGCCGGCACCGCAGCAGGCCCCGCCTCCCCAGTACGCACAGCCCGCGCCGCAGTACGCACAGCCCGCACCCGCGCCACAGCAGGCCCCGCCACCGCAGTACGCACAGCCGGCGCCGGCACCCCAGTACGCACCCCCGGCACCGCAGTACGCACAGCCCGCACCGGCACCGCAGCAGGCCCCGCCTCCCCAGTACGCACAGCCCGCGCCGCAGTACGCACAGCCCGCACCCGCGCCGCAGCAGGCCCCGCCTCCCCAGTACGCACCGCCGGCGCCGGCACCCCAGTACGCACCTCCGGCACCGCAGCAGCCGACCGGTTACGCCACGGCCTCGGCCACCTCGCTCGGAACGGCCCAGGCCTCCTCCACGCCCTACCCGCAGCAGGCCGCTCCCCCGCAGCCGGTCCAGGCCGCTCCGCCGCAGCGGGCGCAGGTGGTGCCCCAGGTCATGCCCCAGGTCATGCCGCAGGTCGCCCCGCAGGTGGCGGTGCCCCAGACGTTCGCCCCGGAGCCTCCGGCGCACGTCGCCCCGCAGGTGAACCCCCAGGTGAACCCTCAGGTCAATCCGCTCCTCAACCCGCAGATCACGCCGGGGAGCGTGCCGGAACTGGCTCCGGTCGGCCTCGGGCAGGTCGCGGCGCCACCCGTCGGCCAGCTGGGGCTTCCCCGGCTCGGCTGACAGCCTCACCGAAATCCCGACCCGGTCTGGTGCAGATCGCGTCCCCTCAACCAACGGAGAACCAATGCGCACGTTTCACAAGGCGGTCCTCGTGGGCGCCGTCCTCGGCACTGTCGGCTCCTTCGGCGGCAACGTCGCCTTCGCACACGGTGAGCCGGGCCACGACCTGGACGTCACGCAGGGCATCGAGTGCCGCTCGCACGACATGAACATCGAGGTGATCGGCAGCATCGGCGCGATCACCGGCCTGGCGGGCAACCTGCTGAACGGTGAAGGAAACCCGGGCGCGCAGCAGAGCCACCTCGGCTCGGACATGGGCTGCAGCAACCAGGCGTTCTGACGCCGTCCTCGGCCTCGGGCACGCACAGACCACTTCCGTCGAGACCACGTCCATGCCCTCGCGTGTGGCGGGTCTCGTGGTCTGTGCGTGCCCTTTCCCGTTCCTGCGGTTCCCCGGAAACGCGTCACGGGCCCCGGAAGTCCTTCGCATGACTTCCGGGGCCCGTGACCGAAGGGAACGCACTCCTTCAACGACACGGCGCGCCCGGAGTCACGCGCCGGTCTCCCCCGGCCCGCGGCGATCACGCCACGGGCCGGGTGGGCACACGCGGCCCTCGCTCCCGCGGGACGGGGGCCGGCACCCGTCGGTGACGCGGGCACCGGCCCCGGGCCCGGTGCGTCGCCGGTCCAGCGCTGCGGGTCCGAAGGAGGACCCGGTGGGCCCGCAGCGCCTGTCCGCGCCGGGGGACACCCGGCGGCCGACGCGGCAGCCGCCTCAGCGGGCGTGGGCCCCACCGAAGCGGCGGTACAGGATGCCGCCCGTGACGATGAGCGCCATGCTGCCCGCGAGGGCGGGGGCCGTGAGGTCCGCTCCGGTGTGGGCCAGCGAGGACGCCACGGGACGCGGGGCGTGGTGGTACGGGACGGAAGCCGGAGGCCTGGGAGCCCGCGGCTTGGGGACAGGGGAGTGCGGGGTCTGGATGGGGTGATCGCCGGATTCGTTGACCGAGTGGTTGCCGAAGACGGGGTTGCCCACACCGACCACGTTGACGCTGTTCCCGGAGACGTTCACCGGCAGGTCCACCGGGAGCTGCAGGCCGTTGCCCGACAGCAGCCCCGGCGAGTCCGCGGTGCTGCCGTGGGCCGACGCCCCGCCGGACGCGACCGATGCGCCGGTGTCGCCCGCCCTGCCGGCTTTCGCCGCGCCACCGGTCCGGGCGACGCCGGCCTTCGCCGTGCCGCTCTTCCCGGCACCGGCGCTCTTCGCCGCGCCGCCGTTCACACAAGTGTTCCCCGCGGCCGGATTGAGCAGCCCCACTACGTCAACGGTGTTGCCGCAGATGTTCACCGGCACGTGCACCGGGATCTGGACGTTGTTGCCGGAGAGCACCCCGGGCGAGCCGGCCGCCGTTGCCTCGGCACCGGCCCCGTCGGCCGCGAAGGCGGCGGACACCGGGAACGCCACGACCATCGCGCCGGACGCGGCGGCGACGGCGAACACACCGTTTCGGGTAGTCCGTCTCATTGGTTTCCTGCCTTCCTGACATCATCGCGGGCACTTACCCGCACCCACATAAAACGGACGTGCCCCATCCGGAGTTATGGCGTGCCGCCCGCGAGTTGCTCCGGCCGGGCCCGCGGCCCTCCCACGCGAAGCGGATGTCACGCTGGCTCCATACCCCCTAGGGGTATAGTATGGCCATGCCGGGGAACCCCCCAAGTACCCCACTGGCCCCGAACACCTCGACGAGGAGTAACGACATGACCGCTCAGACCGACACCACGGGCTCCGTCACCACCGTCTACAAGGTGACCGGCATGAGCTGCGGCCACTGCGAGGGCTCCGTGTCCGGCGAGATCTCCCAGATCCCGGGCGTCAGCTCGGTGAAGGCCGTCGCGTCGACCGGCGAGGTGACCGTCGTCTCCGAGGCCCCGCTGGACGAGGAGGCCGTGCGCGCCGCCGTGGACGAGGCCGGTTTCGAGCTGGCCGGCCAGGCCTGAGGAAGACCTTCCCATTCCCCGACCCGGGCCGCGCCGACCAGCTGATACTGGATCCGTACGGCCCGGTCCGATGTCTGGAGTCCGGACATGACCAGCACCACCGCAGAAGCGGCTCGCACAGCCGCGGCCACGGGCACCACCTCCGAGGTCGAGCTGCTCATCGGCGGGATGACCTGCGCCTCCTGCGCCGCCCGGGTGGAGAAGAAGCTCAACCGGATGGACGGCGTCAGCGCCACCGTCAACTTCGCCACCGAGAAGGCCAAGGTCGCCTTCGCCGACGGCGTCCAGGTCGCCGACCTGATCGCCACCGTGGAGAAGACCGGCTACACCGCCGAGGAGCCCCCGCCGCCCCGGCCCGCGCCCGCGACGGAACCGCAGGCCCCCGCACCGGACACGGAACCGGACGCCCTGCGCCACCGCCTGCTCGTCTCCGCGCTGCTCGCCGCCCCCGTGGTCCTGCTCTCCATGATCCCGGCGCTCCAGTTCGACAACTGGCAGTGGCTCTCGCTCACCCTGGCCGCGCCGGTCGTCGTCTGGGGCGGCGCCCCCTTCCACCGGGCCGCCTGGACCAACCTCCGGCACGGCGCCGCGACCATGGACACCCTCGTCTCGGTCGGCACGCTGGCCGCGTTCGGCTGGTCGCTGTGGGCGCTGTTCTTCGGCGACGCCGGCATGCCCGGCATGCACGACGAGTTCCGCCTCACCGTCTCCCGCGTGGACGGCGCCTCCACGATCTACCTGGAGGTGGCCGCCGGGGTCGTCGCGCTGATCCTGCTCGGCCGCTATCTGGAGGCCCGCTCCAAGCGCCGCGCCGGCGCCGCCCTGAAGGCCCTGCTGGAACTGGGCGCCAAGGACGTGGCCGTGCTGCGCGAGGGCCGCGAGGTACGGATACCGGTGTCGTCGCTGGCCGTCGGCGACCGGTTCGTCGTCCGCCCCGGCGAGAAGATCGCCACCGACGGCACGGTCGTGGAGGGCGTCTCCGCGGTGGACGCCGCGATGCTCACCGGTGAGTCGGTGCCGGTGGACGTCGGCCCCGGCGACCAGGTCACCGGCGCCACGGTCAACGCGGGCGGCCGGCTGGTCGTGGAGGCCACCCGGGTCGGCGCGGACACCCAGCTCGCGCGGATGGCGAAGCTGGTCGAGGACGCGCAGAACGGCAAGGCCGAGGTGCAGCGGCTCGCCGACCGGATCTCCGCCGTCTTCGTGCCCGTGGTCATCCTCATCGCGCTCGGCACCTTCGGTGCCTGGCTGGGCGTCACCGGCGACACCGCGGCCGCGTTCACCGCCGCCGTCGCCGTGCTGATCATCGCCTGCCCCTGCGCCCTGGGCCTCGCCACGCCGACCGCGCTGATGGTCGGCACCGGGCGCGGAGCCCAGCTCGGCATCCTCATCAAGGGCCCCGAGGTGCTGGAGTCCACCCGCCGCGTGGACACGGTCGTCCTGGACAAGACCGGCACGGTCACCACCGGCCGGATGACCCTCCAGGCGGTGTACGTCGCCGAGGGCGAGGACGAGAAGGAGCTGCTGCGGCTCGCGGGCGCCCTGGAGCACGCCTCCGAGCACCCCGTGGCCCGTGCCATCGCCGCCGGCGCCGAGACGGCACTCCGCCCGCTCGAGCGGGGCCGGGAGAGCGCGGGGGCGCTGCCGCCGGTCGAACACTTCGAGAACGTGCCCGGCCGGGGTGTGCGCGGGCGCGTGGACGGCCGTGAGGTGGCCGTGGGGCGCCTCTACGACGACCTCCCGCAGGAGCTGGCCCGCGCGGCACGGGAGGCCGAGCAGGAGGGTCGTACGGCCGTCGTGGCGGGCTGGGACGGACGGGCCCGCGGGGTCCTCGCCGTCGCCGACGCGGTCAAGGAGACCAGCGCCGAGGCGATCCGCGGGCTGCGGGCGCTGGGGCTGACGCCGGTGCTGCTCACCGGGGACAACCGGACCGTCGCCGAGGCGGTCGCGCGCACGGTCGGCATCGACCCGGCGCACGTCCACGCCGAGGTGCTGCCCGAGGACAAGGTGGACGTCGTACGACGGCTCCAGCGCGAGGGGCGCGCCGTGGCCATGGTCGGCGACGGCGTGAACGACGCCGCCGCGCTCGCCACGGCGGACCTGGGCCTGGCCATGGGCACCGGCACGGACGCGGCGATCGAGGCCGGCGACCTGACACTGGTGCGCGGGGACCTCCGGGTGGCAGCGGACGCGATCCGGCTGTCGAGGCGGACGCTGGCCACCATCAAGGGCAACCTGGTGTGGGCCTTCGGCTACAACGTCGCCGCGCTGCCGCTGGCCGCCGCGGGGCTGCTCAACCCGATGATCGCGGGGGCGGCGATGGCCTTCTCCTCGGTGTTCGTGGTGACCAACAGCCTGCGGCTGCGGACCTTCCGGTAGGGCCGCGGCAATTGCCGGGGCGGATGTCCCGGCCCCCCTGGAGTCCGGCGCGAGCCTCACATAAGCTCTTCACAAGGCTCGCGCATCATCCTTACGCTTGAGCCCCGATCGCCGTATCGGGGCTCTTGCGCACCTAAAGGACATATGCAAGAGACGCAGATCACAGTGATGCGAACGTAACCCTCGAAGGGGTTCGAGGGTCTAAGTTGGCGGTGTCAGACCAGCGTCTTGGGGGGCGCTGACTGGCATCTGGGGATGTCTTGGGGGACTTCCTCAGAGATGCGTTGCCGGGGCACGTACACCGGGAAGCTTTGAGCGGCCCTTCCGGCGTGCGTTGTCCCGGCAGATCGCACCGCATCACTGGAGCAGGGCGGGTTTTGCTCGTTCTGCTCACCGACAGCGATTCAGGCGCTGTCCTCTCCGAGCGCCCGGCCGGATCCCGTGGGGGGAATCCGCACCGGGACATGGGAAGGCGCCCTGGTCGTCGGCCCGTGGGGGGACCGGCGTCTCAGGGCGCCTTCCGCTTTCGCGTCATCGCGTCATCGCGACTTCGTGCCGACGGCCTCTAGGTATGCCCGGCTCGTCACGCCGGCCACGGGGCGCGCGCGACCGCGCGGCCGGCCACCGACCGGCCCGCGGCCACGAGCAGCCCCGCCCGCTTCCGGGCCCTGACCGCGCCCGGCATGCCGCCACCAGGGCCGACAGCGGGACGCCACCACAGCGGCGCCCCTCACCGGCAGGTGTCAGCGCTCCTCGACCGGAACGAAGTCCCGCTCCACCACGCCCGTGTAGATCTGGCGCGGGCGGCCGATGCGGGAGCCCGGCTCCTTGATCATCTCGGTCCACTGGGCGATCCAGCCCGGCAGCCGGCCGAGGGCGAACAGGACCGTGAACATCTCGGTCGGGAAGCCCATGGCGCGGTAGATCAGACCGGTGTAGAAGTCCACGTTCGGGTACAGCTTGCGCTCGACGAAGTAGTCGTCGGACAGCGCGTGCTCCTCCAGCTTGAGGGCGATGTCGAGGAGCTCGTCCTCCTTGCCCAGCGCGGAGAGCACGTCGTGCGCGGCGGCCTTGATGATCTTGGCGCGCGGGTCGAAGTTCTTGTAGACCCGGTGGCCGAAGCCCATCAGGCGGACGCCGTCCTCCTTGTTCTTCACCTTGCGGATGAAGGTGTCGACGTCGGAGCCCGAGTCGCGGATGCCCTCCAGCATCTCCAGCACGGACTGGTTGGCACCGCCGTGCAGCGGGCCCCACAGGGCGCTGATGCCGGCCGAGATCGACGCGAACATGTTGGCCTGCGAGGAACCGACCAGGCGGACCGTGGAGGTCGAACAGTTCTGCTCGTGGTCGGCGTGCAGGATCAGCAGCTTGTCCAGCGCGGCGACGACGACCGGGTCCAGCTCGAACTCCTGCGCCGGCACCGAGAAGGTCATGCGCAGGAAGTTCTCGACGTAACCGAGGTCGTTGCGCGGGTAGACGAACGGGTGGCCGATCGACTTCTTGTACGCGTACGCCGCGATCGTCGGGAGCTTGGCGAGCAGCCGGATCGTGGAGAGGTCGCGCTGCGTCTCGTCGAACGGGTTGTGGCTGTCCTGGTAGAACGTGGACAGCGCCGAGACCACCGACGACAGCATGGCCATCGGGTGCGCGTCGCGCGGGAAGCCCCTGTAGAAGTTCTTGACGTCCTCGTGCAGCAGCGTGTGCCGCGTGATGTCGTTCTGGAACGCCGTCAGCTGGTCGACGGTGGGCAGCTCGCCGTTGATCAGCAGGTACGCCACCTCAAGGAAGGTGGAGCGCTCGGCCAGCTGCTCGATGGGGTAGCCGCGGTAGCGCAGGATGCCCGCCTCGCCGTCGAGGTAGGTGATCGCGGATTTGTAGGCGGCGGTGTTGCCGTAACCGCTGTCCAGAGTCACCAGACCGGTCTGGGCGCGGAGCTTCCCGATGTCGAAGCCCTTGTCACCGACGGTGCTGTCGACCACCGGGTAGGTGTACTCGCCGTCGCCGTACCGCAGTACTACAGAGTTGTCGCTCACGTCTTCCCTCACCGACGTAGTGCCTCATCTTCGAGGTGCCCTGACTGTCTCTACCATCCCCCATTTGGCTCAGGAGAGTGCACTCGGGGTCGACCATTGGGCCTATTGGCGGCACTCAGTGCCGTCAACCTGCTCATCCTGCCCCCTCGGAGGGGTTACCGGAAGTGCTCTGTGACCTTCACGACTCGTTTGATCGATCATTTTGGCCGCGGGGCCGGATTCCGTGCCGCCACGGTGACTTCGGGGCCACCGCCCGTGACTTCGGGACCCGCTGCCGGGAGGTCAGGAGCCCAGTCTGAAGTCCAGGGCCGTGCAGCGCCGCCCGGCCGACACCGTGCGCACCGCCTGCCCGATCGCCTTGCGTGAACCGACGAGAACGACCAGCTGACGGGCCCGGGTGACCGCCGTGTAGAGCAGGTTCCGCTGGAGCATCATCCATGCTCCCGTGGTGACGGGAATCACCACGGCAGGATATTCACTGCCCTGTGAGCGGTGGATGGTCACCGCGTACGCGTGGGCCAGTTCGTCCAGTTCGTCGAATTCGTACGGAACCTCCTCATCCTCGTCCGTCAGCACGGTCAGGCGCTGGTCGACCGGGTCGAGCGAGGTGACGACACCCACGGTGCCGTTGAATACGCCGTTTTTCCCTTTCTCGTAATTGTTACGAATCTGGGTGACCTTGTCGCCGACGCGGAAGACCCGGCCGCCGAACCGCTTCTCGGGCAGATCGGGCCGCCCGGGGGTGATGGCCTGCTGGAGCAGCCCGTTGAGCGTGCCCGCGCCGGCCGGCCCCCGGTGCATCGGCGCGAGCACCTGCACGTCCCGGCGCGGGTCCAGCCCGAACCTGGCCGGGATCCGCCGCGCGGCCACGTCCACGGTGAGCCGGCCGGCGGCCTCCGTGTCGTCCTCCACGAAGAGGAAGAAGTCCTTCAGCCCGTCGGTGAGCGGATGCCGCCCCGCGTTGATGCGGTGCGCGTTGGTGACGACACCGGACTGCTGGGCCTGCCGGAAGACCCGGGTGAGCCGGACGGCCGGGACGGGGCTGCCGTCGGCGAGCAGATCGCGCAGGACCTCCCCCGCGCCCACGCTGGGCAGCTGGTCCACGTCTCCCACGAAGAGCAGATGGGCCCCCGGCGGTACGGCCTTCACGAGCTTGTTGGCGAGCAGCAGGTCCAGCATGGATGCCTCGTCCACGACCACCAGGTCGGCGTCGAGCGGGCGGTCCCGGTCGTAGGCGGCGTCCCCTCCGGGCTTCAGTTCCAGCAGCCGGTGCACGGTGGAGGCCTCGGCCCCGGTCAGCTCGGCCAGCCGCTTGGCGGCCCGGCCGGTCGGGGCGGCGAGCAGCACCTTGGCACGCCGGGCCCGGGCCAGCTCGACGATCGAGCGCACGGTGAAGGACTTGCCGCAACCGGGCCCGCCGGTGAGGACGGCGACCTTCTCGGTCAGCGCGAGCTTCACGGCCGCCTCCTGCTCGGGCGCGAGGTCGGCGCCGGTGCGGGATCCCAGCCACCCGAGCGCCTTGCCCCAGTCGACGTCCCGGAACCCGGGCATCCGGTCCTGGTCCGTGCGCAGGAGCCGCAGCAGCTGGGCGGAGAGGGAGAGTTCGGCGCGGTGGAAGGGGACGAGGTACACGGCGCTGACGGGCTCGTCGCCGCCGCCGTCGGGTCCGGGCACCTTCTCCCGGACGACCCCCGGATCGCCGCCGTCCTCCGGTACCCGGCCCAGCTCGCCCAGACACTCGATGACCAGCCCGGTGTCCACCTGGAGCAGCTTCACGGCATCGGCGATCAGCCGTTCCTCCGGCAGGAAGCAGTGCCCCTGGTCGGCGGACTGCGACAGTGCGTACTGCAGGCCGGCCTTCACGCGCTCGGGACTGTCGTGCGGGATCCCGACCGACTGCGCGATCTTGTCGGCGGTGAGGAAACCGATGCCCCAGACGTCGGCGGCGAGCTGGTAGGGGCGTTCCCTGACGACGGAGATCGATTCGTCGCCGTACTTCTTGTAGATCCGCACGGCGATGGAGGTGGACACCTCGACGGTCTGCAGGAAGAGCATGACCTCCTTGATCGCCTTCTGTTCCTCCCAGGCGTCGGCGATCTTCCTGGTGCGTTTGGGGCCGAGGCCGGGGACCTCGACGAGGCGCTTGGGCTCCTCCTCGATGATCCTCAGGGTGTCGACGCCGAAGTGCTGGGTGATGCGGTCGGCGAAGACCGGTCCGATGCCCTTGACCAGCCCGGACCCCAGATAGCGCCGGATGCCCTGGACGGTGGCCGGCAGTACGGTCGTGTAGTTCTCGACGTGGAACTGCTTGCCGTACTGCGGGTGCGACCCCCAGCGGCCCTCCATCCGCAGGGACTCACCGACCTGGGCACCGAGGAGCGCGCCGACCACCGTGAGGAGGTCCCCGGCACCTCTGCCGGTGTCGACCCGGGCGACCGTGTACCCGTTCTCCTCGTTGGCGTACGTGATCCGCTCCAGCACACCTTCGACCACGGCAAGACGCCGCTCGCCGGTCTGGGTCCCCGCCTGTTGAGCCATGATCCGACGGTACCGGGGGGGTATGACAGCGGCCCACCGGTGTTTGCCCGGCCATGGGCAACGCCGGACGCGATTCGCCCCGGGGCCGGGGTCAGAGGGGGTTGAGGCGAGCCTTGAGCAGGCAGAACTCGTTGCCCTCGGGGTCGGCGAGAACGTGCCAGGACTCGTCGCCGCTCTGACCGATGTCGGCCGGGCGTGCCCCGAGCTTCAACAGGCGTTCCAGCTCGGCGTCCTGGTCGCGGTCCGTGGCGTTGACGTCGATGTGCAGCCGCGACTTCCCCGGCTCCGGCTCGTCCCTGCGGCTGAGGAAGAGCGTCGGCTGCGCCCCGCCGAAGCCTTCTCGTGGGCCGATCTCGATGCTGCCGTCGTCTTCGCGTCCGAGCACCACGAAGTCCAGGACCTCGCACCAGAACCGCGCCAGCACCTCGGGTTCGCGGCAACCGAGCACGAGTTCACTGATACGACATGCCATGGACGGAACCTGCTCTCAGCGTGGGTCGGCCGGTACGACCGCGCGGAGCGGGTGGGCCCCGCACGGTGGGAACACGCCCGAGACCGTACCGGGCGGGGGGAGCGGGTGCGAAGGGTTTTGGGTTCCGGGGGCTGGTGGGTGAGGGCGGGATGAGGTGACGGCGGGGTGGGGGCGGCACGGGGTTCGTCGGTGCGGTTGGGCGCCTGGGTCCTGCGAGCCGTGCACGCTCGGCGATGGGCCTCCGGCCCACCTTTGACGGTGGTGGGGGCGCGGTCGTACCTCGCCGGCGCCGGGCTCGCTCGGCGGCCGACGGCCGGTGGGTGGGGGGCCGCCGTCACACCTCGCCCGCGCGCCAGGCCGGCTCGGCGGCCGGCCGTCGCCGTGCCGGGTGGGGGCGGCGGGGGTGATCGGCGGAACCGGGCCGGGGGCGTGGGGGGAGGGCCCGGGTGAGGCGGGACGGAGGTGGAACGGGTCTGCCTGTTGGGTCTGCGAGGGCCGCGACGCTTTGGTTACCGGCGGTGGCGGGGCTTGTCCTGGCGTGGGGGGAGCGTCAGCGTGATCTGGCGGACCAGTTGCTGGAAACATGCCAGGGACGCGCATGCCGGGAGGGCGGCGCCGGCGATTCCCGTGATCGTTCGGTCGGCCTGGACCACGCACAGCATCATCGCCACGGACGAGAACAGCAGGACGATGAACCACGAGTGCAGGGCTCGGCGCTGGTGCAAGGCGCTTCGCAGGATGGAGAGGGAAGCCACCATCCAGGGGCCGTACACCAGAATGGGCCACCAGGCGAACATCTCGCCGTTCGTGCCCGACGTGATGTGGCGCAGTGGCCCGTAGGCCGCCATTCCGCCGAATACGCTGACCATCGCCACGATGACGGCGACAAATGCGGCGATCACGAAGCTGCTGGTCTGCATCCATTTGACGCGGATTTTGCGAACCCGGCTCTTGCGGTGTCCGGCCCCGGCGGAGGGGCGTCGGATGGGTGGCAGTTGCGAGGTGATCCGGGCCAGGTTCTCCATCGGGTCGGCGTAGTCGACAGGCGGTGACGGCTCGTTGCGCGGGGGCGGAACCACGGCCGGCTGCTCGGCCGGGATGGCCTCCTGCAGCAGGTAGGCGAGTTCCTCGGCCGGGTCCCAGCCCGAGTCGGGTGGCACCAGGAGGGCCTCCGTGTCGAGGGCGTCGACGGGGCTGCCGTGCCAGACGGTACCCACCGTGTAAGGAGGTGTGTCCGCATACCGTTCACGCCGGGCGAAGGAGGAACCCGCATAGTCGTGATTCATGGAGATCCGCCCCCGTCACACGCGATCCGCGCGACAGTCAGAGTTCGCCTGGTCGGTCCACCGTTGATTAAGTTCCTCCTGCACCGCTTCCAGCAGCGTGAGGAACTCGCGGAGCAGCGATTCGGTGGCCTGGGGCTCGACGCGCACGCCGTCCCCGCGCAAGATGCCACGCGCCTCCAGCGAGCGTGCAACACCGGGTGTGTAAATATACTTTGCCACCGTCGCCATACGACTCGCAGACAGACTGTCTTTCCTCGCGTCGCGGTGAGGCAAGCCATGGAACCGTGCTGTCGTCATATTCGAGCTAACGCCGCCCCCTCTCCTCCAGATGCGCGGCAAATGAGTGAACATCGGCGCAGAGGAAACGTTGGAAGTGCGTTTTTTCATTTGTGTCATTCGCTTTTCAGCAGCCAGTTCGCGGGCCGAGTGGTTTGTATTCTGAGAACCCTCCCGGTCTGATCGTCCGTCCCGTGCCGGGTGGCTCGTCCGGACCGGGGGCGAGTGCGCCGCGTCACTCCGGTCACGATTGGGTCTCGGCCGTCCGTCGCCCCTTGCCTCCCGCCCGTGTAATCGATTCCAATCCTCCCTACGGCATCGATGTAATCGATTCCACGAGTCCACGAGGAGGTGGGACCGGCGATGGCGAGCATCAAGGACGTGGCCGCTGCGGCGGGTGTGTCCGTGGCCACCGTGTCGCGCGTGCTGAACGGGCATCCGTCCGTCAGTGCCGACGCGCGGACGCGGGTGATGGGGGCCGTGGACACCCTGGGGTACCGGCCCAACGCCGTCGCCCGGTCCCTGCGGACGGACCAGACCCATACGCTCGGACTGGTCATCAGCGACGTGCTGAACCCCTACTTCACCGAGCTGGCCCGTTCCGTCGAGGAAGAGGCCCGCGCGCTCGGCTACAGCGTGATCATCGGCAATGCCGACGAACGGCCCGAACTCCAGGACCACCACGTACGGAACCTGCTCGACCGGCGGATCGACGGGCTGCTCGTCTCCCCCACCGACGGCGGTTCGCCCCTGATGCTCGACGCCGCCCGGGCGGGGACGCCCATGGTGTTCGTCGACCGGTGGATCCCCGGCGTCGCCGTGCCGGTCGTACGGGCCGACGGTCAGGCGGCCGTGCGCGATCTCGTCGCCCACCTCCACCGGCTCGGACACCGGCGCCTCGCCATCATCGCGGGGCCCGCCGCCACCACGACCGGCAGTGAGCGCGTGGAGGCGTTCCGGGCCGCGCTCGCCGAGTACGGGCTGCCGCTCCCGGACACCTACATCGGGCAGGGCGACTTCCAGGCCGAGAGCGGACGGCGGGTCACCGAGGGGTTCCTCGACCTGCCGCGGCCGCCCGAGGTCGTCTTCGCCGCCGACAACCTGATGGCGCTCGGCGCGCTGGACGCCGTACGCGCGCGCGGGCTGCGCGTGCCCGACGACATCGCGCTGGCCGCGTTCGACGACATCCCGTGGTTCGTGCACACCGATCCGCCGGTCACCGCCATCGCCCAGCCGACCGGTGAGCTCGGGCGGGCCGCCGTACGGGCCCTGGTCGACCGGATCGAGGGGCGCACCCCGCGCTCCGTCACCCTGCCCGCGCGGCTCGTCGTACGCCGCTCCTGCGGAGAGGCGCACGTGCCCTCCCAGACCCCCGCACCCCCCACGCAGTCCCCCTCCCCAGTGCAAAGGAGCACGTCGTGAGCAACCCGGACGAGTTGCTGCGCATCGAGGGCATACGCAAGACCTTCCCCGGCGTGGTCGCGCTCGACGGCGTCGACTTCGACCTGCGCCGGGGCGAGGTCCATGTACTGCTCGGTGAGAACGGCGCCGGCAAGAGCACCCTCATCAAGATGCTCTCCGGTGCCTACACCCCCGATGCCGGCCGGATTCTCGCAGGAGGTGAGGAGGTGCGCATCCACGGTGCGCAGGACTCCGAACGCCTCGGGATCGCCACCATCTACCAGGAGTTCAACCTGGTTCCCGATCTGACCGTCGCCGAGAACATCTTCCTGGGGCGGCAGCCGCGCCGGCTGGGGATGATCGACCGGAAGCGGATGGAGGCGCAGGCCGCGACGCTGCTGGAGCGTGTCGGGGTCGACGTGTCGCCACGCGCGCGGGTGCGGGAACTCGGCATCGCGCGGCTGCAGATGGTCGAGATCGCCAAGGCGCTCAGCCTGGACGCGCGCGTGCTCATCATGGACGAGCCGACCGCCGTGCTCACCTCGGAGGAGGTGGAGAAGCTCTTCGCCATCGTGCGGTCGCTGCGCGAGGACGGCGTGGGGATCGTCTTCATCACCCACCACCTGGAGGAGATCGCCGCCCTGGGGGACCGGGTGACCGTCATCCGGGACGGGCGGAGCGTCGGGCAGGTGCCCGCCTCGACGCCCGAGGACGAGCTCGTACGGCTGATGGTGGGGCGCTCCATCGAGCAGCAGTACCCGCGTCAGCGGCCGGAGAAGGGTGCCGCGCTGCTGTCCGTCGAGGGGCTGGGCCGTGACGGCGTGTTCCACGACGTGAGCTTCGAGGTGCACGCCGGCGAGGTCGTCGGTATCGCGGGGCTCGTCGGGGCCGGCCGTACGGAGGTCGTCCGGGCGGTGTTCGGCGCCGATCCGTACGACCACGGGGTCGTGCGGGTCTCTGGTGCCGAGCTCAAGCGGCACGACGTGAACGCGGCGATGGCGGCCGGCATCGGGCTGGTGCCGGAGGACCGCAAGGGCCAGGGCCTGGTGCTGGACGCCTCCGTCGCGGAGAACCTGGGGCTGGTGACCCTCCGGTCGGCCACCCGGGCCGGGCTGGTGGACCGCAAGGCGCAGTACTCGGCCGCCGAGCGGATCGCCGGGCAGCTGGGCGTGCGCATGGCGGGCCTCGGGCAGCACGTGCGGACCCTGTCCGGCGGCAACCAGCAGAAGGTCGTCATCGGCAAGTGGCTGCTGGCCGACACCAAGGTGCTGATCCTGGACGAGCCGACGCGCGGTATCGACGTCGGCGCCAAGGTCGAGATCTACCAGCTGATCAACGAGCTGACGGCCGCCGGTGCCGCCGTGCTGATGATCTCCAGCGATCTGCCGGAGGTGCTCGGCATGAGCGACCGGGTGCTGGTGATGGCCCAGGGCCGGATCGCCGGTGAACTCCCGGCCGACGAGGCCACCCAGGACGCCGTCATGGCGCTCGCCGTCTCCACCCCGACCGCCGGCCCGGACTCCGCCGCCGGCTCCACCCCCACCACCGACAAGGAGGCCCCCCGTGGCCACTGACACGCTCAAGAGGCCGGCGGGCGCGAGTGGCGCCCCGGGCGGCCTGCGCCGGCTGCTCCTCGACAACGGCGCGCTCACCGCGCTGATCGTCCTGGTCATCGCCCTGTCGGCGCTGTCCGGCGACTTCCTGACGACGGACAACCTGCTGAACATCGGCGTCCAGGCGGCCGTGACGGCGATCCTCGCCTTCGGTGTCACCTTCGTGATCGTCTCGGCGGGCATCGACCTGTCGGTCGGCTCGGTGGCCGCGCTGTCGGCGACCGTGCTGGCCTGGAGCGCCACCTCCCACGGGGTGCCGGTCGTGCTGGCGGTGCTGATGGCGGTCGCCACCGGCATCGTCGCCGGTCTGGTGAACGGTTTCCTCATCGCCTACGGCAAGCTGCCGCCGTTCATCGCGACGCTGGCCATGCTGTCGGTGGGCCGCGGTCTGGCCCTGGTGATCTCGCAGGGCTCGCCCATCGCCTTCCCGGACTCGGTCTCCCACCTCGGGGACACCCTCGGCGGCTGGCTGCCGGTGCCGGTGCTGGTCATGGTGGTGATGGGGCTGATCGCCGCGTTCGTGCTGGGACGCACGTACATCGGCCGCTCCATGTACGCGATCGGCGGCAACGAGGAGGCCGCGCGGCTGTCCGGTCTCCGGGTGCAGCGGCAGAAGCTCGCGATCTACGCCCTGTCCGGGCTGTTCGCCGCGGCGGCGGGCATCGTGCTCGCGTCCCGGCTGTCCTCGGCGCAGCCGCAGGCCGCCGACGGTTACGAGCTGGACGCCATCGCGGCGGTCGTCATCGGCGGCGCCTCGCTGGCGGGCGGCACCGGCAAGGCGTCCGGCACGCTGATCGGCGCGCTGATCCTGGCGGTGCTCCGCAACGGCCTCAACCTGCTGTCGGTGTCCGCGTTCTGGCAGCAGGTCGTGATCGGTGTGGTGATCGCGCTGGCGGTGCTGCTGGACACGGTGCGCCGCAAGGCCGGCGCGACCCCGGTGGCCGCCGGCACGGGCGGGCCGAAGGGCAAGCAGGCGGCGACGTACGCGCTCGCCGCCGTGGTGACCGTCGCCATCGTCGGCGCGACCTCCTTCCTGCACGGCGGTTCCTCGTCGTCCACGACCCCGAAGCTGGGTCTGTCCCTGTCCACGCTGAACAACCCCTTCTTCGTGCAGATCCGGTCGGGTGCCCAGGCCGAGGCGAAGAAGCTGGGCGTGGACCTGACCGTCACCGACGCGCAGAACGACGCCTCGCAGCAGGCCAACCAGCTCCAGAACTTCACCAGTTCGAGCCTGGGCGCGATCATCGTCAACCCGGTGGACTCGGACGCGGCGAGCAACTCGGTGAAGGCAGCCGACAAGGCGAAGATCCCGGTGATCGCCGTGGACCGCGGGGTCAACCACGCGTCCGTGGACACGCTGGTGGCCTCGGACAACGTCGCCGGTGGCGAGCTGGCCGCGAAGACGATCGCCGAGAAGCTGGGCGGCAAGGGCAAGATCGTCATCCTCCAGGGCCAGGCGGGCACGTCGGCGGCCCGGGAGCGGGCGGCCGGGTTCGCCCAGGGCCTCAAGGCCTACCCGGGCATCCAGGTGCTGGCGCAGCAGCCCGCGGACTTCGACCGCACCAAGGGCCTCGACGTGATGTCGAACCTGCTCCAGGCCCACCCGGACGTGCAGGGCGTCATCGCCGCCAACGACGAGATGGCCCTCGGCGCGATCAAGGCGCTCGGCTCCAAGGCCGGCAGGTCCGTGCAGGTGGTCGGCTTCGACGGCACCCCGGACGGACTGACCGCGGTCAAGAACGGCACGCTGTACGCGTCCGTCGCCCAGCAGCCCTCGCAGCTGGGGAAGATCGCCGTGGACAACGCCCTGAAGGCGGTCAAGGGCGACAAGGTGGACCCGACGGTGAAGGTGCCGGTGAAGGTGGTCACGAAGGACAACGTGGCCGGCTTCACCGGCTGACAACAGGCGACTCGGGCGGGCGGCCCCGGGCACTTCCGGGGCCGGCCCGCCTGGCGTCATCTCTCAGGGGAGTCAACTGATGTACGACTACGACCTCCTGGTCGTGGGATCGGCCAACGCCGACCTGGTGATCGGCGTCGAGCGGCGGCCGGCCGCCGGCGAGACGGTGCTCGGCGGCGATCTGGCCGTGCACCCGGGCGGCAAGGGCGCCAACCAGGCGGTCGCGGCGGCCCGGCTCGGTGCCGCCACGGCCCTGCTGGCGCGGGTCGGCGACGACGGCCACGGCCGGCTGCTGCTCGACTCCCTGCGCGCGGCCGGGGTCGACACGGTGGGCGTGCTGGTGGGCGGGGCCCCGACGGGGGTCGCGCTGATCACTGTCGACCCGTCCGGTGACAACAGCATCGTGGTGTCGCCGGGTGCCAACTCCCGCCTGCTGCCGGCGGACGTCCGGGCGGCGGCGGGCGTGCTGGGCGCCTCCCGGGTGGTGTCGGCGCAACTGGAGATCCCGCTGGAGACGGTCGTGGAGGTCGTACGGAACCTGGCACCGGGCAGTCGCTTCGTGCTGAACCCGTCCCCGCCGCGTGAGCTGCCCGCGGAGGTGCTGGCGGCGTGCGACCCGCTGATCCTGAACGAGCACGAGGCGCGGGTGGTCCTCGGGGACGCCTGCACGAGCGACGACCCCGAGGACTGGGCCCGGCTGCTGCTGGCCAGGGGTCCCCGCTCGGTGGTGGTGACGCTGGGCGCGCAGGGTGCGCTGGTCGCCGACGGCTCGGGGACGGCCCGGGTGCCGTCGGTGAAGGTGGACGCGGTGGACACCACGGGTGCCGGGGACGCGTTCACCGCGGCCCTGGCCTGGAGGCTGGGGGCGGGTGCGGGCCTGGCGGACGCGGCGGCCTACGCGGCCCGCGTCGGCGCGGCGGCCGTGACCAGGCGGGGCGCGCAGGAGTCGTACCCGACGGCGGAGGAGGTCGAGGCCCTGTGAAGAAGGCGGGGATCCTCAACCGTCATCTCTCCGGCGCCCTGGCCGAGCTGGGCCACGGGCACGGGGTGCTGGTCTGCGACGCGGGCATGCCGATACCCGACGGGCCCCGGGTGGTGGACCTGGCCTTCCGTGCCGGTGTGCCGTCCTTCGCCGAGGTGCTGGACGGCCTGCTGGCCGAGCTGGTGGTGGAGGGCGCCACGGCGGCGGAGGAGGTGGAGGCGGCCAATCCGGCGGCGGCCGGGCTGCTGCGGACCCGTTTCCCTCGGCTGGCCCTCGTCCCGCACGAGCGGCTGAAGGAGCTCTCGGCCGGGGCGCGGCTGATCGTCCGCACCGGCGAGGCCCGGCCGTACGCGAACGTCCTGCTGCGCTGCGGGGTGTTCTTCTAGGGCGGAGACGGCCGGCACGTAGCGAGGGGGCGTCCCCGGCCCACAGGCCCGGGACGCCCCCTCGGCGTTTCCCCTCCCTCGCCGGAACCCGATCCCCCCCCCCGGGTCCCCCGTGGTTCCGACGACAGGTACGACACGGCGGGCGACGGAATGGTTGCACCCGCTTCCGGAATTCCTCCGCGCGGGTGAGCCCGGGTCTTCCGTCCGGATCAGGCCGGATCCCGCGAGCCCGGCATGGTCCGAGAGGCCCTAGCGGATCACGTGCTCCACGAACCGCTGCGCCGTCTCCGCCAGCACCTCCCGCCCGTCACGCGCCCACAGCCGCTCGTTGAACAGCTCGACCTCGATGGGGCCGGAGTACCCGGCGGCCTCCACCCGGCGCCTCCACTGACGCATGTCGATCGCTCCGTCGCCGAGCTGGCCGCGGCCGTTGAGGACGCCCTCGGGCAGGGGCGTGGTCCAGTCGGCGAGCTGGAAGGTGTGGATGCGGCCCGCCGCGCCCGCGCGGGCGATCTGCGCGGGCGCCTGGTCGTCCCACCAGACGTGGTAGGTGTCCACGGTCACCCCGACCTGGTGCGCGGGGAAGCGTTCGGCGAGGTCCAGGGCCTGGGCGAGGGTGGAGACCACACAGCGGTCGGACGCGTACATCGGGTGCAGCGGCTCGATGGCGAGGCGTACGCCGCGTTCGGCCGCGTAGGGGGCGAGGACGGCCAGCGCGTCGGCGACGCGTTCGCGGGCGCCGCGCAGGTCCTTGCTGCCGGCGGGGAGTCCGCCGGAGACCAGGACCAGGGTGTCGGTGCCGAGGGCGGCGGCCTCGTCGATCGCCGCGTGGTTGTCGCCCAGCGCCTCGGCCCGCTCGACGGGGTCGGTCGCGGTGAGGAAGCCGCCCCGGCACAGGGTCGTCACCGTCAGGCCCGCGTCCCGCACCAGCTTGGCCGCGGCCCGCACGCCGTACCGCCGCACCGGTTCCCGCCACAGGCCCACACCGGCAACGCCCAGCGCGGCGCAGGCGTCGGCCAGTTCGGGCAGGGACAGCTGCCTGACCGTCATCTGGTTGACGGAGAAGCGCGCGAGTTCCGCCGTGTTCACCGGTCCACCCCGTACAGCGACAGAAGGGTCCTCATCCGTTCCTCGGCGAGCCTCGGGTCCGGGAACAGGCCGAGGCCGTCGGCGAGTTCGTAGGCGCGGGCCAGGTGCGGCAGGGACCGGGCCGACTGGAGGCCGCCGACCATGGCGAAGTGGCTCTGGTGGCCGGCGAGCCAGGCGAGGAACACCACCCCCGTCTTGTAGAAGCGGGTGGGCGGCTGGAACAGGTGGCGGGACAACTCCACCGTGGGGTCGAGGAGTGCACGGAAGCCCTGGACGTCGCCCGTGTCCAGGACCCGTACCGCCGCGGCCGCGAGCGGGCCCAGCGGGTCGAAGACGCCGAGCAGGGCGTGGCTGAAGCCCTGGTCGTCGCCCGCGATCAGCTCCGGGTAGTGGAAGTCGTCGCCGGTGTAGCAGCGCACGCCCCGCGGCAGCCGCCGTCTGAGGCCGGCCTCGCGCCGGGCGTCCAGCAGGGAGACCTTGACGCCGTCGACCTTGTCGGGACGGGCGGCGATCACCTCCAGGAAGGTCCCGGTGGCCGCGTCCAGGTCGGACGAGCCCCAGTAGCCCTCCAGGGCCGGGTCGAACATCGGGCCGAGCCAGTGCAGGATCACCGGTTCGGCGCACTGGCGCAGGAGGTGGCCGTAGACCTCCAGGTAGTCCTCGGGGCCCTTCGCCGTCGCGGCCAGCGCCCGGGAGGCCATGAGGACGGCCTGGGCGCCCGCCTCCTCCACGACCGCGAGCTGCTCCTCGTACGCGGCCCTGATCTGCGCGAGAGTGCCCCCGGCGAGCTGGTCCGTGCCGGCGCCGCAGGCGATGCGGCCGCCGGCCGAGCGCGCCTCGGCGGCGCTGCGCCGGATCAGTTCGGCGGCGCCCGCCCAGTCCAGGCCCATCCCGCGCTGGGCGGTGTCCATGGCCTCGGCGACACCGAGCCCGTGGGACCACAGGTGGCGGCGGAAGGCGAGGGTGGCGTCCCAGTCGAGGGCGGCGGGCGCGCCGGGCGGGACGTCGGCGAACGGGTCGGCGACGACATGGGCCGCCGCGAAGACCGTACGGGAGGTGAGGGGGGCGCCGGGGGCGAGGGAGAGGGGCGCGGTGCGCGGCTCGTACGGGCGCAGCGTGCCGTCGGCCGCGGGGAGTCGGAGGGTCACAGGGAGATCTCCGGCACGTCGATGCGGCGGCCCTCGGCGGAGGACTTCAGGCCCAGTTCGGCGAGCTGGACGCCCCGGGCGCCGGCCAGCAGGTCCCAGCGGTAGGGGGCGTCGGCGTGGACGTGCTTGAGGAACAGCTCCCACTGGGCCTTGAAGCCGTTGTCGAACTCGGCGTTGTCGGGCACCTCCTGCCACTGGTCGCGGAAGGCGTCGGTGGCGGGAACGTCCGGGTTCCACACCGGTTTGGGGGTGGCGCTGCGGTGCTGGACGCGGCATCCGCGCAGGCCGGCGACGGCCGATCCCTCGGTGCCGTCGACCTGGAACTCGACGAGTTCGTCGCGGTGGACGCGCACCGCCCATGAGGAGTTGATCTGGGCGACGGCGCCGCCCTCCAGTTCGAAGACGCCGTAGGCGGCGTCGTCGGCGGTGGCGTCGTAGGGCTTGCCGTTCTCGTCCCAGCGCCGGGGGATGTGGGTGGCGGCGAGGGCCTGGACGGAGGTGACCCGGCCGAACAGCTCGTGCAGGACGTATTCCCAGTGCGGGAACATGTCGACGACGATGCCGCCGCCGTCCTCGGCGCGGTAGTTCCAGGAGGGGCGCTGGGCGGGCTGCCAGTCGCCCTCGAAGACCCAGTAGCCGAACTCGCCGCGCACGGAGAGGATCCGGCCGAAGAAGCCGCCGTCGACGAGGCGCTTCAGCTTCAGCAGGCCCGGCAGGAAGATCTTGTCCTGGACGACGCCGTGCTTGACGCCCTTGCCGTGGGCGAGGCGGGCGAGGGCGAGGGCGCCCGCGAGGCCGGTGGCGGTGGGCTTCTCGGTGTAGACGTGCTTGCCGGCCGTGATCGCCTTCGTGAGGGCCTCCTCGCGGGCGGAGGTGACCTGGGAGTCGAAGTAGATGTCGACGGACGGGTCGGCGAGGACGGCGTCCACGTCGGTGGAGACCTGGTCCAGGCCGTGCCGCTCGGCGATCTCCCGCAGGGCGTGCTCGCGGCGGCCGAGCAGGATCGGTTCGGGCCAGAGCACGGTGCCGTCGCCGAGGTCGAGGCCGCCCTGGTCGCGCAGGGCGAGGATCGACCGGACGAGGTGCTGGCGGTAGCCCATGCGTCCGGTCACGCCGTTCATGGCGATGCGCACCGTCTTGCGTGTCACGTGAGTCCCCTTCGCGGGCCGGTGGGGCAAGCAGTTCAGCCATCAGATAGCAAGCGCTTTCTACACGGGAGAAGCTAGCCTCTGGAACCGGTCTGTACAAGACCGTGTCCGCTCCGAGTTGTTCGAGGGGGCGAACAACCACGGGTCGTGGCCTTAAGGTCTGCTCGGAACCAGGACGGACGCCCGGCTGTCTACGAGGGCGTACCAGACGACGCGTGACCGGAGGACGACGATGACCGTGACCCTGGCGGACGTGGCGGCCCGCGCCCAGGTCTCCCCCGCGACGGTGTCGCGCGTGCTGAACGGCAACTACCCGGTCGCCGCGTCCACCCGCGAACGGGTGCTGCGCGCCGTGGACGAGCTGGACTACGTCCTCAACGGCCCCGCGAGCGCCCTCGCCGCCGCCACCTCCGACCTCGTCGGCATCCTCGTCAACGACATCGCCGACCCGTTCTTCGGGATCATGGCCAGCGCGATCCAGGCGGAGATCGGCGGGCCGGGCGGGCGCGCGGGCGGCGAACGCCTCGCGGTCGTCTGCAACACGGGCGGCTCCCCCGAGCGCGAGCTGACCTATCTGACCCTGCTCCAGCGGCAGCGGGCCGCCGCCGTCGTGCTGACCGGCGGGGCCGTGGAGGACGCGCCGCACGCGGCCGCGGTCGCGGCCAAGCTGCGCAAGCTGGCGGACGCCGGGACGCGGGTGGTGCTGTGCGGGCGCCCGCCGGCGCCGGACACCGAGGCCGTCGCGCTGACCTTCGACAACCGGGGCGGCGCCCGCGCGCTGACCGGCCACCTCATCGGCCTCGGCCACCGCCGGCTCGGCTACATCGCCGGCCCCGAGGAACGCACGACCACCCGGCACCGTCTGGAGGGCCACCGCGCGGCGCTGGCGGCGGCGGGCGTCGAGGAGGACCCGCGCCGGACGGTCCACGGCCGCTACGACCGCCGGTCCGGTCACGAGGCCACGCTGGAACTGCTGCGCCGGGACCCCTCGTTGACGGCGATCGTGGCCGCCAACGACTCCGTCGCCCTCGGTGCCTGCGCCGCGCTGCGGGAGTCCGGGCTGCGCATCCCCGAGGACGTCTCGGTGGCCGGTTTCGACGACCTGCCGTTCAGCATCGACGCGGTGCCGTCCCTCACGACGGTCCGGTTGCCGCTCGCGGAGGCGGGGGCGCGGGCCGGGCGCATCGCGATGGGCCGGGAGGAGCCGCCGCCCGGGGGGATCGCCTCGGTGCGCGGGGAGCTGATGGTGCGGGGGTCCTCCGGGGTTCCGCGGGAGTGAGGGTGCGGGGCCCTTACGGGGTTCCGCCTGGAGTCGGGGGTGCGCGGTGTCGGGGCGGGCGGCCCGGCCGCCGCTTCCCGACGGCACGGCGGCACTGGCGGCACCGGCAGGACCGGCGGCACCGATGAGTTTTCGGGGCCCCGGGCGTCTTCACCGTCGTAAGCAACGGACCACGTACCTCAAGGAGCGGGACCATGCGGGTCGTCGTCACCGAGTTCATCAGCCTTGACGGAGTCGTACAGGCCCCGGGCGGGCCCGAGGAGGACACCGACGGGGGGTTCGCGCACGGTGGGTGGTCACACCCGTTCTTCGATCCGGAGGTGGTGGGCGGGGCCTTCGCCGCGGGTCTGGAGAAGGCCGAGGCGCTGCTGTACGGGCGGCGGACGTACCTGACGATGGCCGCCGCGTGGCCGGAGCGGGCCGGGGACCCGTTCGCCGACCGGCTGAACTCCATGAAGAAGTACGTCGTGACCGACACGCTCGACGAGTCGGAGCTGAGCTGGGAGAACACCGTGCGGATCCCGGGCGCGCGGGCCCTGGACACGGTGCGGGAGCTGCGGGCCGCCGAGGGCGGGGACCTGGCGATGATGGGCAGCCCCACGCTGGTGCGGGCACTGATCTCGGCGGGGCTCGTGGACGAGTTGCGGCTCGTGGTCATGCCCGTGCTGCTCGGCGGCGGGAAGTCGGTCTTCCCTGCCGACGGCGGGCTGCGCAGCTGGGAGCTGGTGTCGTCGGCCACCGCGAAGACGGGGGCGCAGGTGAACGTGTACCGGCCGGCCGGGCGGTCGTAGGCGTGGACGGCGGCGCGGGGGCGTCCTAGGCTCGGAGGAGCAGGATCTCTGACGGGGTCAAGCATCCGGGGGCGATCGTGACCGTCCAGGACGTCCGCGCTTTCAACCGGTTCTACACGGGTGTGATCGGCGCCCTGGACTACGAGCGCCACCTGTACGCCCCGTACACCCTGACCGAGGCCCGTGTGCTGTACGAACTCGCGCACGCGCCGTATCTCGACGCGGCCGACCTGCGCGGCGGGCTGGGGCTCGACGCCGGGTACCTGAGCCGGATCCTGAACCGTTTCGAGGAGGACCGGCTGATCCGGCGGGAGCCGTCGCGGGACGACCCGCGCCGGCGCCGGATCACGCTGACCGCGCGCGGACGCGAGACCGCCGCCCTGCTGGACGAACGGGCCGGGGAGTCGGTCCGGGTGCTGCTCGACGGCGTCGCTCCGGCGGACCGGGACAGGCTGGCCGAGGCCATGCGGACCATCCGGGAGATCCTGGGCGGGCGGAAGCAGGCCGCGGACGTGGTGGTGCGGGAGCCGCGGGCCGGGGAGCTGGGGTGGATCGTGCAGCGCAACGGCGCGCTGTACGCGGCCGAGTTCGGGTGGAACACCGAGTACGAGGGGCTTGTCGCCCGGATCGTCGCCGACTACGCGCAGGATCACGATCCGCGTCTGGAGCGGGTGTGGATCGCGGAGCTGGCCGGGCGGCCCGTGGGCTGTGTGATGTGCGTACGGGACGACACGCCCGGCGCGGCGCGGCTGCGGCTGCTGCTCGTGGAGCCGGAGGCGCGCGGGCACGGCGTCGGCGACCGGCTGGTGCGGACCGTGATCGACTTCGCCCGCGGGGCCGGCTACCGGGACCTGGTGCTGTGGACCAACGACGTGCTCGGCAGCGCCCGCCGCCTCTACCGGCGGCACGGGTTCGCCCTGGTCGCCGAGCGGCCCCACCACTCCTTCGGCAAGGACCTGGTCGGCCAGGACTGGCGGCTGGCGCTGCGCGGACCGGTCGGGTGACGGCGGCGCCCGCGCCGCCGGTGACGGTTCCTGCCGGCCACGACGCGGGTGCGCGCACCGCCCGCACCGGACGGACGCGCGGCCTCCCGGGCACCGGCCGGCCAAGGGCGGTGGCGCCCTCGGCCGGGGCAGGCAGGTGTACGGCAGCCGTGACTCCGGTCGGCCTGGACCGCCGACGGCCCCCACCCAGCACCCCTCACCCCGGCCCCCACCACCGCCTCCCCCGGCCACGGCCCAGCCCCCGGCGAACCGAGCGGAGTACCCGCCCAGGCCGATGCGTACCGCACCCCGCCCCTCGGTCCGCCCAGCGCGGACAGTCGCGTCGTGGGGCGGGTGGGGCGGGTAGGGTCCGTGCCCATGAAGCTGGCGTTCTCCACTCTCGGTGTCCCCGGCCTGCCCGTCCCGGAGGTCCTCGCGCTCGCGACCGCGCACGGCTACCACGGTGTCGAACTGCGCGCCCATCCCGAGGAACCGGTGCACCCCGGCCTGAGTCCCGCCCGACGAGCCGAGACCGCGGCCCTGTTCCGGGATTCCGGGGTCGAGGTGCTGGGCCTCGCCGGGTACGCGCGCGTCGCGGCCCCGGGTGACGACGCGCCCGTGCTGGAGGAGGTCCGGGACCTCCTGCGGCTGGCCCACGACCTGGGCGCGCCGTTCGTCCGGGTCCTGCCCGGCGCCGACCCGGACCGCCCCCGCGAGGAGTCGGACGGGATCGCCGCCCGGCGGCTCGGCACCGCCGCCGAGGACGCCACCGCCCTGGGCGTCCGGCTCCTGCTGGAGACCCACGACTCGCACCGCACCGGCGCCGACGCGATCCGGATCCTCGGCCCGGTCGGGCACCGGCAGGTGGGGGCGCTGTGGGACGTGATGCACACCTGGCTGGGCGGTGAGCAGCCGTCGGACACCTACGCGGCCCTCGCCCCCCACCTGGGCTACGTCCAGGTCAAGGACATCGCCTCGGCCGAGGACACCACCCCGCTGCCGCTCGGCGCCGGGGTGCTGCCGCTCAGCGAGTGCGTGGACGTGCTGTCCCGCCACCACTGGGACGGCTGGCTGTGCTGGGAGTACGAGAAGCGCTGGCACGAGGAGGCCGCGCCGCTCGCCGGTCTGCTCGCCGCCGGCCGTGACCATCTGCTGAGGGTGCTGGGCGAGGCGGCCTAGCCGGCCGGCCCCCGCCGCTCCGATATTCGCTGGCCGGGGCGTCGGCGTACGGTTACCCTCCCCCGGTGATGCAGCCACCGGGGCCGTGCGCCCGCTTCCGCTCATGAGCCTCGCCCGCTCGCTCGTCGACGTACGCCCCCTGCGCACCTCCCCCGTCTTCCGGCGGCTGCTGATCGGCCGGACCGTGTCCGTGCTCGGCGGGTTCATGACCATGGTGACGGTCATGTACCAGGTCTGGGACCAGACCAGCAGCACCGCGTGGACCGGAGCCGTCGGGCTGGCCCAGGCACTGCCGCTGGTGGTGTTCGGGCTGTTCGCCGGGGCGTGGGTGGACCGGGCCGACCGGCGCCGTATCTACCTCGCGGCGACCGTCGGCCAGGCGGCCTGCTCGCTGCTGCTCGCCGTGCAGGGCTTCACCGGGCACGTGCCGCCGGCGGCCGTCCTGCTGCTCGTCGCCGCGCAGTCCAGCTTCGGCGCGCTGGGCGCCCCGGCCGCCGGGGTGTTCGTACCGCGGCTGCTGCCCAAGGAGCAGGTGGCCGCCGGGCTGGCGCTCCAGCAGGTGAGCGGTCAGTCGATGATGCTGATCGGTCCCGCCCTGGCCGGGCTGCTGCTGGGCTGGTTCGGCATCGGCGTCTGCTACCTGCTGGACGCCCTCAGCTTCGGCCTCGCCTTCTACGGCGCCCGCGGGCTGCCCGCGCTGCCGCCGCGGGGCGAGCCGTCGCGGGCGGGGCTGCACGGGGTGCTGGACGGGCTGCGGTTCCTGGCCGGGCACCGGGTGGTGCGGGGCGCGCTGGTCACCGACCTCGCCGCGACCGTGCTCTCGTTCCCGGTGAGCCTGTTCCCGCTGGTGAACGCCGAGCGGTTCGGGGACGATCCGCGCACCCTCGGCCTGTTCCTGTCGGCGCTTGCGGTGGGCGGGGTCGCCGCGACCGCGCTGTCCGGCCCGCTGACCCGGCTCTCCCGGCCGGGCCCGGTGATGCTGTGCGCGTCCGCCACCTGGGGCGCGGCCCTGGTGCTGTTCGGCCTGGCCGGCGACCCCTGGCTGGGCCTGGTGCTGCTCGCGCTGGCCGGCGCGGCGGACGCCACGGCCGTGGTCTCGCGTTCCACGATCGTGCAGACCCGCACCCCGGACGCGCTGCTCGGGCGGGTCACGGCGGCCGAGCAGATCGTCGGGCAGGCGGGTCCCAGCCTCGGCAACGCGCGCGGCGGTCTGCTCGCCGGCTGGACGTCGGGCACGACCGCCCTGATCAGCGGTGGCCTGCTGTGCGTGCTGGCGGTGGCGGCGGTCGCGACGACGACACCCGAACTGCGGGACGGAGGCTACTAGGGTCTTTCGTTCGGATCATCCGCAGCCCGGCATGATCCGAACGGGAGGCCCTAGCTAGCGCGGTGCCGGACGTGCCGTGAGCGGCGTGGTGCCGCCGACGCACCAGTCCAGGACCGCGGGCCAGGGGCCGTACCCGGCGTCCAGGTCGAGGTGGGCGGCGCCGGGCAGGATGTCGGCGGGGATGCCGAGCGGCCCGGCGAAGACCGTGTCCGCGCCCCCGGGGCAGTAGGGGTCGTCGTCGCCCGCCACCAGTCGCGTCGGCCCGGGCAGGGTGAAGCCGGGCGCGGGCGGGGCGAAGGCGGCCACCTCCGGGTACCGGGCGAGGACGGGGCCGGACGGCGGGGAGACGAGCAGCACCCGGTCCGCGTACCGCTGCTGCTCCATGCGCCGGGCGGCGGCGTGCAGCCACAGCACGGCGGACAGGCTGTGGGCCACCACGACCCGCTCCTCCGGTCCGTTCAGCTCCTCCAGGTGGCGGGCGAGTTCGCCGAGCCAGACGTCCAGGTCGGGGTCGTCGGCGTCGGGCAGTTGCGGGTAGCCGACCCGGTGGCCGAGGGCGGTGAGCCGGCCGGCGAGCCAGTGCTGCCAGTGCTCCGGCGGGCGGTGGTTCTGCCAGCCGTGCAGGATCAGGTACGCGCGTGTGGTCATGCCGGTGATCCTCCACGGCGGGTGTCCACCGGTCCAGCGAGCCCCCTGGAAGCAGGCGGAACGCCCGGACGCGCGCCGCGCGTACGCGGCCGGCCGCCCCTTGGTGGTTACTGTGCATTGCCTTGACGGAAAGAAACTTCCCGGATATTGGTGACTCCTCGGAAGTTTCCTTCAGCGGTTCTCCTCGGGAAGGAGCGCACGTGCACCACACCAGCACGGGAAGCGGCACCGGCACGGGAAGCGACGCCGGCGCGGGAGGCACGCAGAGCCCCACGAGTGCCGGCAGACGCACCGCACGGCCGTCCAGACGCGCCGTCCTCGCCGCGACCGCGGGCCTCACCGCCGCGCTGACCGTACCGGCGACCGCCCACGCCGCCACTCCCGACGACCGCCGGCTGCGCGCCCTGATCTCCCGCATGACGCTGGAGGAGAAGGTCGGCCAGCTCTTCGTGATGCGGGTCTACGGCCACTCCGCCACCGCCCCCGACCAGGCGGACGTCGACGCCAACCTCCAGGAGATCGGCGTCCGCACGGCCGCCGAGCTGATCGCCAAGTACCGGGTCGGCGGCATCATCTACTTCGCCTGGGCGCACAACACCCGCGACCCGCACCAGATCGCCGACCTCTCCAACGGCATCCAGCGGGCCTCCCTGGACCAGCCGCGCGGCCTGCCGGTGCTCATCGCCACCGACCAGGAGCACGGCGCGGTGTGCCGGATCGGCGAGCCCGCCACCCTCTTCCCCGGCGCCATGGCGGTCGGCGCGGGCGGCTCCCGCTCCGACGCCCGCGCCCTCGGCCGGATCTCCGGTGCCGAACTGCGCGCGATGGGCGTCAACCAGGACTACTCCCCCGACGCCGACGTGAACGTCAACCCGGCCAACCCGGTCATCGGCGTCCGCTCCTTCGGCGCCGACCCGGAGGCCGTGGCCGCCCTGGTCGCCGCCGAGGTGGAGGGCTACCAGTCCGCGGGGGTCGCCGCGACCGCCAAGCACTTCCCGGGCCACGGGGACACCGCCGTCGACAGCCACTACGGCTTCCCGGTCATCACCCACAGCCGCGAACTGTGGGAGAAGCTGGACGCCGTGCCCTTCCGGGCCGCGATCCGGGCGGGCATCGACTCGATCATGACCGCGCACATCCAGTTCCCGGCGCTGGACGACTCCGGCGACCCGGCGACCCTCTCCCACCCGATCCTGACCGGCATCCTGCGCGGGGAACTCGGCTACGACGGTGTCGTGATCACCGACTCGCTCGGCATGCAGGGCGTGCGCACCAAGTACGGCGACGACCGGGTGCCGGTGCTCGCGCTCAAGGCCGGCGTGGACCAGCTGCTCAATCCGCCGTCGCTGGACGTGGCCTGGAACGCGGTGCTGAAGGCCGTGCGGGAGGGCGAGCTGACCGAGGCGCGCCTGGACGAGTCGATCCTGCGCATCCTGCGCCTGAAGGCCCGGCGCGGGCTCTTCGACCGCCCCTGGGCCGACCGGGCGGACGTCGACCGCACGGTGGGTACCAAGGCGCACCTGGCCGTCGCCGACCGCATCGCCGAGCGCACCACCACCCTGCTGGTCAACGAGGACGCCACCCTGCCCCTCGACCGCCGCACGCGGCGCAGGCTCCTGGTCGTCGGCGCCGACCCGGCCTCCCCGTCCGGCACCACGGGCCCGCCCACCGGTGTCCTGGCCGCCGCCCTCACCGAACTGGGCTTCACCGCCACGGCCCTGTCCACCGGCACCGCGCCCTCCGCCGCGGTCATCGACCAGGCGGTCACCGCCGCGCGGGACGCGGACGCGGTGATCGTGGCCACGTACAACGTGACGGCGTCCAGCACCCAGCGCACGCTGGTCGACCGCCTGCTGGCCACGGGCACGCCGGTGGTCGCGCTGGCCGTCCGCAACCCGTACGACGTCGCGCAGTTCCCGTCCGTCCGCGCCTGCCTGGCCACGTACTGCTGGACGGACGTCGAACTGCGCGCCGCCGCACGGGTGATCGCGGGCCGGGTGCGACCGCGCGGGAAGCTGCCGGTGCCGGTGCAGCGGGCGGACGACCCCACGCGGGTGCTGTACCCGATCGGCCATGGGCTGACCTACTAGACCGTGTACCGAGAGTGGCCGGCCTGGGCAGCCGGCCACGGTGCGGACACCAACGGCCCCGCCCGGCAGGAACGCAAGCGCCGTTCATGCGGCAGCGGGGCCATCCTCCCAGCTCACTCGCCTCGGCCTCGCCGGGATACGACGGCTGGTCATCCGCCGCACCGGCCGCCGCCCCTCACCCGGATTGCAGGCGCCCGACAGGATGCCCAGGCTGGAAGGAGCGAGGCCGGGAAGTGGTCGCCGGCCGGCGATCGGCTGCTCACCCTGCCGGTGCGACGTCCCGGCGCTCGGCGGCGACGACACGGTTCGAGGTGCCACATGACGTCAGCGACGACGAGCGACGCGGCGGAGGAGTTCCGTCGGCTGAGCGACGACGATCCGGAACTGCAGGCCCACGGCACGTACTACTCGTGCAGCTTCCTGCTGGACATGGACCCCCACCGGTTCCTCGTGCGGATGCACAAGGGGAAGGTGGACGAACTGATCATCGATCCCGAGCCGTTGGCGGCCTACGACTTCGCGATCCGCGCGGACGCGGAGACATGGCGGGGCTTTTGCAGCGAGACGCCTCCGCCGATGTGCCACGGCATCTGGGCGGCCACGTTCCGGCGGGGCATGCGCCTGGAGGGCGACCTGCTCGTGCTCATGCAGAACCTGCGCTGCGTGACCCGGCAGCTGGAGCTGCTGCGCGTCACGGGCCCCCTCGGGCCGGCGGACGAGGCCGGGCCCGCCCCTTCCCCCTCGTGAGACATAGGAGCTCGCCATGGTCAGCGGCAGGATCTCTCCGGTCACCGGCCACTACGTCACCATGGACGTGGAGGACGCGCAGTACAGGGTGTTCTACCTGGAGAACGGGCAGGGCACGCCTCTGGTGTGCCAGCACACCGCGGGCTGCCACAACCACCAGTGGCGGGGCCTCCTGGAGGACGAGGAGATCACCGGCCGCTACCGGGTGATCGCCTACGACCTCGCCCGGCACGGCAAGTCGGACCCGCCGTGGAACCAGGAGTGGTGGAAGGAGGAGTACCGGCTCACCGCGGACCACTTCACGTCCTTCATCGTCGCCTTCTGCGACGCCCTCGAACTGGAGGACCCGATCTTCATGGGGTCGTCGTTCGGGGGGAACGTGGCCCTGCAACTCGCCCTGCGGCATCCGGACCGGTTCAAAGCGGTGATCCCCGTCGAGGGCGCGGACTACTCGCCCGGCTTCTACCTCGACTGGTGGCAGCATCCGCACGCCAACGCCGCCCAGGTGTGCGCCAGCGGCGTGTGGGACCTCATGGCACCGCAGTCCCCGGAGCAGGACCGCTGGGCGACCTGGTTCTACTACACCCAGGGCTCGGAGGCCTTCAAGGGCGACCTGTACTTCTACTCGGTCGACCACGACCTCAGGGACCGGCTGGACGACATCGACGGCGACCGGTGTCCCGTGATCATGCTGACCGGCGAGTACGACTACCTCACCACCCCCGAGGACGGGCGCCGGACCGCGGAGGCCATCCGCGGGGCGGAGTTCATCGAGATGAAGGAGATCGGCCACTTCCCGATGAGCGAGAACTACCCGCGCTTCGCCCGGTACCTGGGGCAGGCCCTGGAGCGGATCGAGAAGCGGACCGGCTCCTGAGGCACGTACCTCGGGGCGGCCCCGGTGTCTGTCGAGGCGGTTGATCCCGCTCCCGGCCGCGTGGCGCTCGCGGTGGCCGGCCGGGGCGCGGGCCGCGCTGCTCGCCGGCCCCGGCCGGGACGGGGCTACGGCCGCAACGCCGGTTCCCGCTCCGTGTCCCGTGCGTCCAGCTTCGCGTCGTACCCGGCCAGGGGCTTCGCCGCGGCCACGGTGGCCGGGGAGGCGCCCGCCCACTTCAGGATGCGGGCCGTGGCCAGGGACTTCTCGGCGGGGATCAGGCCCGCCACGTTCGCGCCGTGGTTCGCGCCGGGTGCCGTGAAGACGTACGCGTCACGGGCGCCCGCGCCGAGGCGGAAGCGTTCCGAGCCCCAGGGGTCGTTCTGGCCGTAGACGAAGAGCATGTGGGTGGCGTGGTGGCGCACCCACGTGTCCACGTCCCGCATGGCGTCCGGCTGGAAGCGCATGGGGATGGAGCGGGGGACGAAGTTGCGCGGGGGCTGGTAGCCGTAGCGGATCAGCTTCCGCTCGATGTGGGGGAAGTGGATCGTCGGGGCGCCCAGCTGGGTGCCCGCCTGGTAGTAGTACGGGGTGTACGTCTCCAGGCCCTGGTCGGTGTAGGCGGAGAAGCCGGAGATCGTGTCGACCGAGTTCCAGATCTCCTCGTCGGTCGCGGTCGCGGCGTCCGCCGGAACGGTGGCGCAGTCCTTCAGGAGGCTGTACTGCCAAAAACCCCAGACGTAGTCGAGGACGACCGCCTCGTAGGCCCTGTCGAGGCTGCCGATGGTGGAGAAGGTGTAGCCGTTCTCGGCGGCGTACGCGGCGTACTTCTCCTCCAGCGGCCCGCGCCGTACCAGCGCCTCGCGCTGGACGGCGTTCAGCCGGTCCCGGCACTCCTTGGTGCCGACCCGCTCGAAGAACCGGTCGTACGCCGAGTCCTCCTTGTCGACGACGTCGTCGGGGGCGACGTAGGCCACCACGCCGTCCATGTCACGGGGGTGGAAACGCTCGTAGTACGTGGCGGTCATGCCGCCCTTGGAGCCGCCGGTGGCCAGCCAGTTGGCGGAGTAGAGGGGCTTGAGGGCCTCGTACACGCGGTGCTGGTCGCTCGCCGCCTGCCAGATGTCCAGCGTGGACCAGTCGGCGGGGGCCGGGCGGGACGGGGTGAAGAAGCGGTACTCCAGGGAGACCTGGTTGCCGTCCACGATCTGGGTGGGCTCGCGGCGCGAGGGGGTCGTGGAGACGTTGTACCCGCTGGTGTAGAAGACCGTGGGGCGGCTGGTGTCCCTGTGCAGCACGGTGATGCGCTGCTGGAAGGTGCCCCGGCCGGGGTGGCGGTGGTCGACCGGCTGGGTGTAGTTCAGCACGAAGTAGCGGTAGCCGGGGTACGGCTTCTCCTGGATCAGGCTCATGCCGGGTATCGACAGGAGCCGGTCCTTGATGTCGGTGGGCCCGGGCTCGGCGGCGGTGGCCGCGCCGGCCGCCGTGCTCAGGGTTGCCATGAACACCGTGAGCGCCAGCAGCCATCTGAGCGCCTTGCGCATGCGCACTCTCCCCTGTGAGACAGATGTGCGCCGGAAGCTATCCCGGCAACTGCCGTCCCACCAGAGGGAATTGAGCGCTCCGGATCAGCGGCCGGGCCCTGGGGCCGCGCTCAGCACAGGATCCAGCCCGAGCTGACGGAGTACTTGCCCACCGAGCCCTTGATCCACACGCAGCGGTGGCCGGCGTGCACGGTCACCGGACCGGCGTGGTGCCGGTAGCGGCCCTTGTCGACGACCGGCCGGTTGCCGCGGGCCTGCACGCTGACCGACATGGTCCGGCTGGGCCCGGGCTGTCTGGCGACGGTGACGGCGCAGACGTAGCCGTTGCGCTTGTAGACGTGGGTGATCCCGGACGCGAACGGGAGCGTGCGCACCTCGCGCCCGGCGCAGCCGCTCGCCGACTCGGCCCGCGCGGTCCCCGTCGCCGTCAGCCCGAGCACCCCGGCCGCGGCCAGCACGGCCGCGGCGAGCGCCAGGCGCCGGCGCGGGTGCCGGCGTATCGCACCACTGTCCACTGTCGTCCTCCCCGTCCCGGTCACACACCGCGTGTCCGTACTGATGTACGGACGCACGGGTGTGTCGGATGGTTGCACGACCGTCAGGGAGACGACCCGGCGGCAGGGCCCGGCGCGGCGGGCCGGCCGGGCCTCAGCGGGAGGCGCCGACCGGCTCCTCCGGCTCGGACTGGCCGACGAACGTCCGCCACAGCTCGGCGTACCGGCCGCCGCGGGCCAGCAGTTCCTCGTGCGTGCCGTCCTCCGCGACCCGGCCGTGGTCCATCACCACCACCCGGTCCGCGCGGGCGGCGGTGGTCAGCCGGTGGGCGACCACCAGGGTCGTACGACGGCCCGCCAGCCGGTCGGTGGCCTGGTTGACCTGCGCCTCGGTGGCCAGGTCCAGGGCCGCCGTGGCCTCGTCCAGGAGCAGGATGTCCGGGTCGACCAGTTCCGCACGGGCGAGGGCGATCAGCTGGCGCTGACCCGCCGAGAGGTTCCGGCCGCGCTCGGCCACCTCGTGCAGGTAGCCGCCCTCCAGCGTGGCGATCATCTCGTGCGCGCCGACCGCGCGGGCCGCGGCCTCCACCTCGGCGTCGGTGGCGTCGGGACGGCCGTAGGCGATGGCGTCGCGGACGGTGCCCGGGAAGAGGTAGGCCTCCTGCGGGACGACCCCGAGCCGGTGGCGGTACGACGTGAGGTCCAGGGCCCGCAGGTCCGTGCCGTCGACCGTGACCCGGCCCTGTGTCGGGTCGTAGAACCGGGCGACCAGCTTCACCAGCGTCGACTTGCCCGCGCCCGTCTCGCCGACGAACGCGACCGTCTGCCCGGCCGGGATCGTCAGGTCGATGCCGGACAGCGCCTCCTCCTCGTCGCCGTACGCGAAGCGCACGCCCTCGAAGGCGATGTCCCCACGCAGGGACGGCACGTCGAGGGGTTCGTCGGCGGTCCGCGTGGACGTCGGCTCGCGCAGCAGCTCCTGGATGCGGCCGAGCGACACCGTGGCCTGCTGGTAGCCGTCGAAGACCTGGGAGAGCTGCTGGACGGGCGCGAAGAACAGGTCGATGTAGAGCAGGTACGCCACCAGGGCGCCGGTGGTCAGCGTGGCCGCCTCCACCCGGCCCGCGCCCGCGATCAGCACGGCCGCCGCGGCCACCGAGGACAGCAGCTGCACGAACGGGAAGTAGACGGAAATCAGCCGCTGGCCGCGGACGCGGGCGCTGCGGTAGGCCTCGCTGCGCTCGGCGAACCGCCGCCCGCCGTCCCGCTCCCGCCGGAAGGCCTGCACGATGCGCAGCCCGGCCACGGTCTCCTGGAGGTCGGCGTTCACCGTCGAGACCCGCTCGCGGGCGAGTTCGTACGCCTTCACGCTCGCCCGGCGGAAGAAGAAGGTGGCCACGAACAGCGGGGGCAGGGTGGTGAAGACGACGAGCGCGAGCTGGAGGTCGAGCACCAGCAGCGCGACCATGATCCCGAAGAAGGTGACGACCGAGACGAACGCCGTGACCAGGCCGGTCTGCAGGAAGGTGGACAGCGCGTCGACGTCCGTCGTCATCCGGGTCATGATCCGGCCGGTCAGCTCGCGCTCGTAGTAGTCCAGGCCGAGCCGCTGGAGCTGGGCGAAGATCTTCAGCCGCAGCGTGTACAGCACGCGCTCGCCGGTGCGGCCGGTCATCCGGGTCTCGCCGGTCTGCGCGGCCCACTGGACGAGCACGGTCAGCAGGCCGAGCAGCGCCGCCGCCCAGACCGCGCCGATCGCCATCTTCGTGACGCCCGAGTCGATGCCGTGCCGGATCAGCACCGGCAGCAACAGGCCGGCGCCGGCGTCGACGGCGACCAGGAGCAGGCTGACGAGCAGGGGCAGACGGAAGCCGCGCAGCAGGTGGCGCAGGCCGTAGGAGTCCTCGGGCAGGACGGCGCGGACCTCGTCGACGTCCGGGGTGTCGGTGGCCGGGGGCAGCGCCTCGACCTGGGCGAGCAGCTCCGGGGTGGCCGGGGTGCCGGCCAGTGCCGTGTCCTTGGGCTCGCGGTCGCCCGTCCACAGCCGCGGGGTGACGCCCCGCTCGGCGTCGAACTCGGCCTCCAGCTCGTCGCGGACGGAGGTGTCCTCCCGGCGCTCGGCGGGCACGGCACGGCCCGGGGAGACCCCGCCCAGCTCGTCCGGGTCGGTGAGCAGGCGGCGGTAGAGGGCCGAGCGCTCCTGGAGTTCCTCGTGGGTGCCGACGTCGGCGAGCCGGCCGCCGTCGAGCACGGCGATGCGGTCGGCGAGGTTGAGAGTGGAGCGGCGGTGGGCGATGAGCAGGGTCGTACGGCCCCGCATCACGTGCTTCAGCGCCTCGTGGATCTCGTGCTCGACGCGGGCGTCCACGGCCGAGGTGGCGTCGTCCAGGACCAGCAGGCGCGGGTCGGTGAGCAGGGCGCGGGCGAGGGCGACGCGCTGGCGCTGGCCGCCGGAGAGGGTGAGGCCCTGCTCGCCGACCTTGGTGTCGTAGCCGTCGGGCAGTTCCCTGATGAAGCGGTCCGCCTGCGCGGCGCGGGCGGCGGCCTCGATCTCCTCCTGGGTCGCGTCCGGGCGGCCGTAGGCGATGTTGTCGCGGACGGTGTCGGAGAAGAGGAACGAGTCCTCCGGGACCAGTCCGATCGCGGCCCGCAGCGAGTCCAGGGTGAGTTCGCGGACGTCGTGGCCGCCGATCAGGACGGCGCCGTGGGTGACGTCGTAGAAGCGCGGCAGGAGCAGGGAGAGGGTGGACTTGCCGGAGCCGGAGGAGCCGACCACGGCGAGGGTCTCGCCGGGACGGATCTCGAAGCTCAGTCCTTCCAGCACGGGACGCTCGCGGTCGTAGCCGAAGGACACGTCGTCGAACTCGACGGTCGCGGGCGCGTCGGGCGGGAGGGTCTTGGTGCCGTCCCTGAGAGTCGGCTCGGTGTCGATCAGCTCCAGGACGCGCTCGGTGCCGGCGCGGGCCTGCTGGGCGACGGTGAGGAACATCGCGAGCATGCGGACCGGGCCGACCAGCTGGGCCAGGTAGGTGGAGAAGGCCACGAAGGTGCCGAGCGTGATGTGGCCGTGCACGGCGAGCCAGCCGCCGAGGGCCAGCATGGCGACCTGGCCGAGCGCGGGCACGGCCTGGAGGGCCGGGGTGTACCTGCTGTTCAGGCGGACCGTGCGCAGGCGTCCCGCGAACAATCGGCGGCCGACCTCGCGCAGCTTGTCCGTCTCCTGGTCCTCCTGCCCGAACCCCTTCACCACGCGGACGCCGCTCACCGCGCCGTCCACCACTCCGGCCACGGCGGCGGCCTGGGCCTGCGCGTACCAGGTGGCCGGGTGCAGCCTGCTGCGGCTGCGTCTGGCGATCCAGCCGAGGGCGGGCGCGACGGCCAGGGCGACCAGGGTCAGCGGCAGCGACAGCCACGCCATGATCACCAGGGAGAGCAGGAAGAGCACGACGTTCCCGATGGTCATCGGGAGCATGAACAGCAGGCCCTGGATCAGCTGGAGGTCGCTGGTGGCACGGCCGACGACCTGCCCGGTGGACAGCTCGTCCTGGCGGCGGCCGTCCAGCCGGGTGATCGTGCCGTACATCTCGGTCCGCAGGTCGTACTGGACGTCGAGGGCGAGCCGGCCGCCGTAGAAGCGGCGGATGTAGGTGAGGGCGTAGACGAGGACGGCGGCGCCCACGAGCGCGCCGGCCCAGGGGGCCATGGCGCGGGTGTGGGCACCGATCACGTCGTCGATGATCACCTTGGTGATCAGCGGGACGACGGCGAGGACGGCCATGCCGGCGAGCGAGGAGCCGAGGGCGAGGACGACGTCCTTCGGATACCGCCAGGCGTACCCGGCCAGACGTCGTGTCCATCCCCGTTGCGCTGCCACGCCGGTGCCTCCTGGTTTCGGCCGTGCTCTACCAGGATGCGTCAACGCCGGACGATGCGGATTTCATCCCTCCGCAACAAAACGCGGGCCGCGGTCAGACACGTACCCGCAGGTAGTAGAACCTGGTCGTCTGGGCCGCGTTCTGGTTGTCGTCGCTCACCAGGAGCACCTTCAGGCGGCCGGTGCGGTCGCGGCCCGTGATCGTCATCCCCTCGATGTTGTCGAGGAGGGGGTTGGGCTGGGGCTGCTTCGCCGTGGCGCCGAGGGAGGGGCAGGCGGCGATGTCGGCCAGGAGCGTCTTGCCGACCAGGCGGACCTCCGGCTGGCCGGTGAGGTTCTCGGTGCCGCTGGTGTCCGTGGCGTGGCGGGGGTCGGCCAGGTAGAGGCGGACCGTGTTGCCGACGCCGGCGGTGAAGCCGCGCTCCAGGACGAGGAGGCGGCCGTCGGGGGTCGCCTGGACCTCGGGGACGCCGAGGCCGGTGTCGGTGCGGTAGGCGTACTGGGCGCCGGGCGTGAAGCGGCCGTGGTGACGGGTCCACGTCTGGAGGCGGACGATGCCGGCGGAGTCGCCCGCGAGCGCGTACTCCATGGACGCCAGCAGGGTGTGGCCGCCGGGCAGCAGGGTCAGGCCCTCGAAGGTCTGGTTGGCGGTGGCGCGGCCGGCCGGGGCGACCCGGAGGGCGGGCGGGACCGGGAGGCGCTCGAGGATCGTGCCGTCGCGGGAGTAGCGGCGGACGGACGGCTCGGTCTCGGACGAGACCAGCCGGGTGCCGTCCCGGTCGACGACGAGGCCCTCGGAGTCGAGGTCGGCGCCTTGCTCGTCGGCGAGGCGGACGGCCGCACGCGGCCGGAGCGTACGGGCGTCCAGGCGGAACAGCGACGAGCGGTCGGCCAGGGCCGCGAGCGAGCCGTCCCGGTCGACCGCGAGGGCGGAGAAGTTGCCGACGAAGGTGCCCTCGTAGGTGGTCTTGTCGAGCGCGTCGGAGAAGCGGTCGATCGCCACGGCGGCCGAGCAGGCGTGGCGCGCCGGGGTGCCGGCGGCTGCGGGCCCGGCGGCGGCCAGACAGGTGGCCGTCGCCAGGCCGGCGGTGAGGGTGGCGAGTAAGGTTCTCAGGCGCATGCCCCACACCGTAGGACCCGTCGGTGAGGTGCGCGAGACCGCCTCGTGAAGGGTCAGCCCCGCGGCGGCACGGCGACGAACGCCTCGCGCGGGTGACTGGTCGGGGTGTAGCGGGTGACGCCGATGGTGGCCGGCACCAGGTCCTTGTGGATCGCCTTGGCGACGTTCTGGATCGTGGTGACGCCGTAGCTCATGGTGCTGTTGTCCTGCGTCAGCACGGTGATCATGTAGTCGCGGCCGGCGCCGTTGAAGGTGCCGAGGCTGTGCACCCGCCAGCCGTGCGTGGAGCGCTGCAGCCAGCCGTTCTTCACGTGCACGGAGACGGAGGACGGCGCGCCGGCCGGGGTGCCCCAGCGCTGCGAGGAGACGACCTGGCCCATCAGCTTCAGGATGTAGGCGCGGGAGTTGTCGCTCAGCACGCTGTTCTTGGCGGTGACGAGCTTGAGGAGCTTCTGCTCGTCGTTGACGTTCTCCTGGGTCAGGCCCCAGTAGCCGTTCGCGCCCGGCACGGTCTTGGTCATGCCGGCGGCGGCCAGGAAGCCCTTGATCTTGGTCATGCCGAGCTGCTTCCAGAGCTTGCTGGTCGCGTTGTTGTCGGACTGGGTGATCATGGCCTTGGCGAGCGACTGCTCGGTGCTCGTCAGGTACCGGTTGTGCTTCTTCGCGTCCCACAGCAGCGTGGCGAGGACGGTGACCTTGACCGTGCTGGCCGAGTCGTAGGCGCTGGTGGCCCGCAGGGTGCAGGTGGTCTTGGTGCCGCGGTCGTACAGGCCGATGGCGACCGTGCCCTTGCGGTTGGCGAGGGCCGCCGTGATGTCCTTCTTCAGCTTGGCGGCCAGGCCCGCCTTGGCGGACGTACAGGTCACGGTGGGCGTGGCCGCGGCGGCCGGGGTGGCGGCGGTGACCGCCGGCACGAGCAGCGCGGCACTGACGGTGGCCGCGAGCACGCCGGCCCGGCCGGATATCCGGTGAGTCATGGAAAGTTCCCCCTTGAACGTCGTACGGGCGTCCCCCTGAACGCCGTTGAGCGCACCCGTGCGCTGCATGACTGGACTCGCCGGGGTGGTCGATAGTTGTACGCGCGTTCGGAGATGAGGAGTTGCTCACAATGAGCGGGACCGTGCCGCACAGGAGGGGGCGGGTCCCCGCGGTCCTACTAGTCCCACTTCTTCCCTCACACCGGCGAAGGAGATCTTGCCGCCGGGCGTGTCCCGCCGGCCGGCCCGCACCATGGGCGGTGCCCGGCGCACTGCCGGACATCCCGACTCCCCTTCCTGGAGCGCCACATGAAGCAGCAGCTGCGCGCCTGGACGCTGGCCGCCGCCCTGGCCGTGACCGCCGTACTCGTGCCCGCAGGGACCGCCACGGCCCGCGCCGCCCAGCCCTCCTGCCCCGACGGCTCCGTCTGTCTCTGGAGCGGGGAGGGCTTCGGTGGCTCGTACTGGGAATGGACGGCCCGCAGCGGCTACCGCGACCTGCCGCCGAGCCTCCACGACCACGTGGGCTCCTTCGTCGCCTCGACCCGCGCCTGCTTCGTCAACTGGGGCCCGGTGGAGAAGCGGGACGTGTTCAACGGCGACTGGCGCTCCCGCTACCTCGGCGACTTCGGCGGCCGGATGGACGGGGTGGGGCCGGGCGGCTGCTGACGGGGAGTCGGTGCCACCCAGGCGTTCGCCTGATCCGGGAAACCGTACAGCGCGGCCGGCGTTGGCTACAGTGGCTGATGACGTGCACTGCGCCGATGTCGCGCCGCAGAGATACGGCGCGCATTCGTCAGCGCGGCGAGGTCCGGCCCCGGCGGCAACCGGAGCCGGACCGCAGTGCATGCGCCGGGTGGGTCCGGCCGATCTGAGGCCGGTCGGACTCGCCTCGCCATCGGCGAAGTCGTCCCGTTCGGCCCGAACCCCTCCACGTCGTCGCCCTACTTGGCGAACACCTGCACACACACCGCGACAAGGGGAGCCAGCGGCGTCAGGATCGCGACCGTGCCCCGCACCCACCGGGGAAGCGGTTCCGGCTCGCGTTCTCCGGTGCCACGCCTTCTCCTTGCCATGCCAGCGCTCCTCTCGCCGTAGCGTCCCGCGCTGCGGGATCCGGCCCTGGCGGACCGGAGCACTGGACGGCGATCGAAGCACCAGCGGCACAGAGCATACTGGCTCCCCCTGACCGGGCCGGCACCTTCCGACCGTCAAGCCACTTGAATGTGCGCGCAGTTGTCCGACTAGCCGGCCGGCCGGCCCAGGTGCGTCGGCGCGAACATCCGCAGCACGGCCGGGAGCACGACCACCGACGGGCCCGGGGTGCCGAGTGCCTTCGTCAGGTCCTGTTCCAGCGTCTGCGGGGTGGTGCGGACGCCGGGTACGCCGAAGGACTCCGCGAGGGCCACGTAGTCCGGGCGGTGCAGCTCCGTCGCCGTCGCCTGGCCGAAGGCGTCCGTCATGTACTCGCGCAGGATGCCGTAGCCGCCGTCGTCGACGATCAGCCAGGTGACGTTCAGGTCGTACTGGCGGGCCGTGGCCAGTTCGGCGATGGAGTACAGGGCGCCGCCGTCGCCGGACACCGCCAGCACTGGGCGTGTCGGGTCGGCCGCCGCCGCGCCCAGCGCCGCCGGGAAGCCGTAGCCGAGGCCGCCCGCGCCCTGGGCCGAGTGCATGGTGTTCGGGCCCTGCGCGTCGAACGCGGACCAGGCCCAGTAGGCCAGGATCGTCATGTCCCAGAAGGACGGGGAGCCGGTCGGCAGGGCGCGGCGGACCGACGCCAGCACGTCCTGTTCCAGCGTGAGTTCCTGGGCGGCTATCCGCTCGGACACGCGGGCCAGGAGGTCCCGCACCCGCTCGGGCGCGGAGTCGTCCGCGCGCTCCTCCACCGTCTCCAGCAGCGCCTGCAGGGCGAGCCGGGCGTCCGCGTGGATGCCGAGGGCCGGGTGGTTGGACTCCAGTTTGCCGAGGTCCGCCTCGATCTGGATCACGCGGCCCCGGGGCTTGAACGTGTGGTAGTTGGACGACAGTTCACCGAGTCCGGAGCCGACCACCAGCAGGACGTCCGCGTCCTCGAGGAAGTCCGTCGTGTGCCGGTCCTCCAGCCAGGACTGCAACGACAGGGGGTGGTGCCACGGGAACGCGCCCTTGCCGCCGAAGGTCGTCACGACCGGCGCCCGGAGCTTCTCGGCCAGCTGGAGCAGCTTGCCCGACGCGTCCGCGCGGACGACCCCGCCGCCCGCGATGACCGCCGGGCGGGCGGCGCGGGACAGCAGGCCGGCCGCCACCGCCGTCAGTTCGGGGCGCGGGACCAGGTCCTCGGGGGTCGCGTCCATCGCCGTCACCACGGGCAGCGAGGTCTCGGCCAGCAGCACGTCCTGCGGGATCTCCACCCACACCGGGCCGTGCGGGGCGGTCAGGGCCGACTTCCAGGCCGCCGCGATCGCGGAGGGGATCTGGGAGGGGGTGCGGACCGTGTGGACCGACTTCACCACGCCCCGGAACGAGGCCGCTTGGTCCGGGAGTTCGTGGAGGTAGCCGTGCCGGCCGCCGCCCAGGCCCGCCGTCGGGATCTGGCTGCTGATCGCCAGCACCGGCGCGCTGGCCGCCGCCGCCTCCTGGAGCGCGGCCAGGGACGTCAGCGCGCCCGGCCCGGTCGAGAGCAGCAGCGGCGCCGCCTCGCCCGTGATCCTGCCGTACGCGTCCGCCGCGAAGCCCGCGTTGTTCTCCACCCGCAGGCCCACGTAGCGCAGGGAGGAGCGGCGGAGCGCGTCGAACATGCCGAGGGCGTGCTGGCCGGGCAGGCCGAAGACGGTCGTCGCACCCAGCCCGGCCAGCGTCTCCACGACCAGGTCTCCGCCATTGCGCCCCGGGGGAGGGTTCAGGGCGGCGGTGATCTGCGCCGGCGTCGGGCGGAGTACCAGGTCGTGGTCGTGGGTCACTTCGCTTCCGTGTCCTTCCGGGCCGCCGCGATCCGGCGGCTCATGATCGTGGTCAGTTCGTACGCCGTGTGGGAGGCGGCGACCGAGGTGATCTCGGCGTGGTCGTAGGCCGGGGCGACCTCGACGACGTCCGCCGACACCAGGTTGCAGCCCGCCAGGCCGCGCAGGATCTCCAGCAGCTCGCGGGAGGTCATGCCGCCCGCCTCCGGGGTGCCGGTGCCGGGCGCGTGCGCCGGGTCGAGGCAGTCGATGTCGATGGAGATGTACAGCGGGCGGTCGCCGATGCGCTGGCGCAGCTGGTCGGCCACCTCGTCGGCGCCCCGGCGGTAGACGTCGGCGGAGGTGACGATGCCGAAGCCCATCTTCTCGTCGTCCGTCAGGTCCTGCTTGCCGTACAGCGGGCCGCGGGTACCGACGTGGGACAGGGCGGAGGTGTCGAGGATGCCCTCCTCGACCGCGCGGCGGAACGGGGTGCCGTGGGTGTACTCGGCGCCGAAGTAGGTGTCCCAGGTGTCCAGGTGCGCGTCGAAGTGGAGCAGGGCGACCGGGCCGTGCTTCTTCGCCACCGAGCGCAGCAGCGGCAGCGCGATGGTGTGGTCGCCGCCGAGGGTCATCAGGCGGGCGCCGGTGCCGAGCAGGTCGTCGGCGGCGGCCTCGATGGTCTCGACGGCCTCGTTGATGTTGAACGGGTTCACGGCGATGTCGCCGCCGTCCGCGACCTGGGCGAGGGCGAACGGGGACGCGTCCTGCGCCGGATTGTACGGGCGCAGCAGCCGGGACGCCTCACGGATGGCGTTGCCGCCGAAGCGGGCGCCCGGCCGGTACGAGACGCCGGAGTCGAACGGCACGCCCACGACGGCGACGTCGGCGGTGCCGACCTCGTCCAGGCGGGGCAGCCGGGCGAAGGTCGCGGGACCGGCGTACCGCGGGACGCGGGAGGAGTCGACGGGGCCGCGGGGCGTCTCGTTGCTGCTCATGGTGAAATGCCTTCTTTCTTGCGCTTCTTCGCGCATGTACTGCTTTCTCTACGACTCTACTGGTGAGCCGGGACCGGTTCGGACGGGAGTTCGGGGGAGCGTCCGGCGAGGCGCTCGCGCCAGGTGGCGAGGACGGTCTCGTCGGTGGGCCTCGTGGCCAGGGAGACGGCGACGTAGGCGGCGAGGGAGGCCAGCAGGCCGTAGTAGACGGGCTCGTTGGCGAGGATGCCGTAGCCGGCCATCAGGCCGATGACCGCGAGGCCGCCGACGATCACGGAGGCCAGCGCGCCCTGGACCGTGCCGCGCTTCCACAGCAGGCCGCCCAGGATGGGCACGAGCAGGCCGCCGACGAGGAGGTTGTACGCCACGGTGAGCGCCTCGACCACGTTGTTCAGGGCGATCGCCGTGCCGATCACGGCCAGGCCCATGACCAGGATGAACGCGCGGTTGCCCCTGACCTCGTCGTGGTCCTCGCCGTCCCGTCGCACGACCCCGCGCAGACGGGACCAGATGTCGTTGTTGGCGACCGTGGCGCAGGCGATCAGGGCGCCGGAGGACGTCGACATCACGGCGGCGAGGGCCGCGGCCAGGACCAGTCCGCGCACGCCGACGGGGAGCTCGTCCTTGACGATGGTGGCGAAGGCGTCGTCGGGGCTGCCCAGCTTCGGGTACAGCACCTTGGCGGCCGTGCCGATCACCGCGCCGGCCAGGGCGTAGGCCAGGCAGTAGGTTCCGGCCACCGTGCCGCCCCACCTGGCGGTCCGGTCGCTGCGGGCGGTGAACACGCGCTGCCAGATGTCCTGGCCGATCAGCATGCCGAACGTGTAGATCAGGACGTAGGTGAAGATCGTCTCGCCGCCGATGCCCAGCGGGTCGAAGTAGCCGGTCGGCAGCTTGGCCTTCATCCCGGAGAAGCCGCCCGCCTTGACGACCGCGATCGGCAGGAGCAGGAGCAGCACGCCGATGGTCTTGACGACGAACTGGACCATGTCGGTCAGGGTGATGGACCACATGCCGCCGAGGGTCGAGTAGGCGACGACGATGGAGCCGCCGAGGATGATGGCGACCGTGCGGTTCATGTCGAAGAGCACGTCGAAGATCGTGGCGTAGGCGATGGTGGAGGTCACCGCGAGCATGAGGGTGTACGCCCACATGACCACGCCCGAGATCACACCGGCCCGGCCGCCGTAGCGCAGGTCCAGCATCTCGGAGACCGTGTACACCTTCAGGCGGGCGATGCGGGCCGAGAAGAAGACGGAGAGGGCGAGCAGGCCGAGACCGATGGTGAAGACCATCCAGGCGCCGGACAGGCCGTACTGGTAGCCGAGGCCCACGCCGCCGATGGTGGAGGCGCCGCCGAGGACGATCGCCGCCATGGTGCCGGAGTACATGGCGGGCCCGAGGCGGCGGCCGGCCACCAGGAACTCGCTCTTGGACTTGGCGCGGCGCATGCCCCACCAGCCCATGGCGAGCATGCCGGCGAGATAGACGACGATCACTGTGTAGTCGACGGCCATGGGGCCCTCCTTCGCGCACTGTCCGGTGGCGTGTCGTGCAGGTTCTTCGGAGACGTGCCGGCAGCGGCTCGCGGGGACATCCGCCCGTACCCGCGGCTGCCGTGCCCCTTGAGGCTAGGTGGCCGGAAAGCGACTGCGAAGTGTACGTTTCATCCATATGAACGGGGCGGGATGGAGGGAACGCACACCATGCCGGAGACGATCGCCCCAGCGGTTCCGCCCACCCCACCGGTCACGCTCCAGGCGCTGCTGGCCCGGGACGACCTCGCGCTGCGGCAGATCGCCGGACCCGCGGACCCGGGGATCGTGATCCACTGGGCGCACACCTCGGAGATGGCCGACCCGTACCCCTATCTGCTGGGCGGCGAGCTGCTGCTCACGGCCGGGGTGCACATCCCCGAGGCGGCGGGTTCGGGCACCTACTTCGACGACTACGTCTCCCGCATCGTGGCGGCGGGCGGCGCGGCCCTCGGCTTCGGGGTGGCCCCCGTGCACGACACGGTCCCGCGCGCCCTGGTCGCCGCCTGCGACCGGTACGGGCTGCCGCTGCTGGAGGTCCCGCCGCAGACCACGTTCTCCGGGGTGGCCCGGGCGGTCTGGCAGCTGATGGCGCAGGCCCGGCTGGCCGAGCTGCGCCGGGTGAGCGAGGCACAGCAGAGTCTCGCGGCCGCCGCCTCCCGGCCGGACCCGGTCCCCTCGGTGCTGCGCCAGCTGGCCCAGCGCCTGGGCGGCCGGGCGGTGCTCTACGGGCCCGACGGCTCGGAGATCGCGGGCGCGGGCCGGGAGACACCGCGGGGCGCGCGGACGGCGCTGGCGGAGCTGGCGGGCGTGGTCAGGCACCCGGCCGCTCCCCCGCCGGCCGCGCCCCGCGGCCGTGCGCACCCGGTCCCTTCCGCACCGGGCAAGCCGAGCGCCCCGAGCGCACCCGGCGCGCCGGGCCCCCGCCCGCACCCCGCCTCCGCCACGGACACCCACGGCACCACCCATCTCGCCGTCTACGCCCTCGGCGCCGGGGAGGGGTTCGTGCTCGGGGTGGCCGCACCCCGGCGCGACCCGGGTGATCACACCATCGCCTCCGTCGCCGCCGTCCTGCTGGCCCTGCTGACCGGGGAGCACCACAGCGGTGCCGGGGCGGCCCGGTCCTCCGCGCTCGTCCGGCTGCTGCTCGGTGCCCCGCCCGAGGAGGTGGCGCCCCTGCTCGGCACCGGGCAGTGGCTCGTGGTGCACGCGCGGCCGGAGGCCCAGGCCCCGGACGCGGTCGCCGCCTCCGCGCTGGGCGCCGCCCTGGGTTCACCGCTGGTCGACCTCGCCCGCGACGTCGTACGGGTGCTGGTGCCGGCGGGGCGCGAACCGGGGCCGCAGCCCGGCTGGACGCTCGGGGTGAGTGCCGCGGCCGGGCCGCGGGAGTGGCCGGCCGCCGACACCCAGGCCGCCCGCGCCCTCGCCCGGGCCCGCGCCACCCGCACCCCGCTGGTCCGGCACGCGGCCCGGCCCGCGCTGGCGGACCTGGTGCCGCGGGCGGACGCGGAGACCCACGCCCGTGCGCTGCTCGGTCCCCTCGCGGGGCAGGCCGCGCTCGCCGACACCCTGCGCACCTGGCTGTCCCTGCACGGCAGTTGGGACCGTACGGCGGTGGCGCTCGGCGTGCACCGCAACACCGTGCGGCAGCGGATCGCCCGCTGCGCCGCCCTGTTGGCCGCCGACCTGGACGATCCGGACGTGCGCATGGAGCTGTGGTTCGCGCTGCGGCGTGACTGACGGCGACCGTGCGTGACCCCCGTCCCAGCGGGCGGTATGCCGAGGACCCGCGCCGGGCACTGCCCCACAATGGGAGGCATGCCGATATCCGGGACACCCAGCCGCGCCCAGCTCGTCGACCACCTGGTGCGCACGCGTATCGCGGGGGACGTCGCCACGCCCCGCGAGAACAACCTCTCCCACTACCGCCAGCTCGCCAACGGTGTCCGCAACTACTGGCTCGGCCTGGAACTGGGCGACCGCTGGACGGACGAGCAGGACGTGCTCGCGGTCATGGCCGAGCGGGTGGGCGTCAACGACGACCCGGAGTACCGGTACGGGCAGGACACCATCGACCCCGAGCTGACGGTGGACGCCCTCGACCGCATGGCGGCGCGGCTGCGCAAGGCGGCCGAGGACCGGCAGCGGGTGCTGTTCGCGACCGGGCACCCGGGCGGTCTGCTGGACGTCCACCGGGCCACGGCCGCCGCGCTGCGTGCCGCCGGCTGCGAGATCGTCGTGATCCCGGACGGGCTCCAGACGGACGAGGGGTACGTGATGCAGTTCGCGGACGTGGCCGTGCTGGAGCACGGGGCGACGCTGTGGCACACGCACTCCGGCGAGCCGATGCGGGCCGTTCTGACGGGACTTGAGCGGGAGGGACGCCCGCTGCCGCACCTCGTGGTCGCCGACCACGGCTGGGCCGGGTACGCGGGACAGCACGGGGTCGACTCCGTGGGGTACGCCGACTGCAACGACCCGGCGCTGTTCCTCGCCGAGTCCGAGGGCACCGTGCAGGTGGTCGTCCCGCTGGACGACCATGTGGTGAGCCCGCGCCACTACGACCCGATGACCGCGTACCTGCTCGCCGCGGCCGGCCTGGTCTGACACGCGGTCACGCGGGGCTCCGACGCTCCCGCGCAGCACGGGACAGCACGAGGTGCGGCCCCGCGAACGGGGCCGCACGTCGTCATTTCGTGGTCGGCTCAGTGGCCTCCGCCACCTCCACCGCCGCCGTGGCCGCCGCCACCGCCGCCGTGACCGCCACCGCCGCCGCCGTGGCCACCGCCACCGCCGCCGTGACCGCCACCGCCGCCGCCGTGACCGCCGCCACCGTAGCCGCCGCCGTGGCCGCCGCCACCGTAGCCGCCGCCATGACCGCCGCCGTAGCCGCCGCCGTGGTCACCGCCGTAGCCGCCGCCATGGTCACCGCCATAGCCGCCGCCATGGTCACCGCCATAGCCGCCGCCGTGGTCGCCGCCGTAGCCGTTGTCGTCATCATCGCCCCAGTTCCAGCTGTAGGAACCGCGGTCGGTGTGGGTCGAGGCAGAGGCGGTTCCGGCGGTGCCGATCGCGGCCCCGCCGGCCAGCAGCAGGCCGCTGGCGGAAATCGCGACAAGACGCCTCGCGCGCTGTGATCGCATGGGAATACCTTCCATCTCCATCGTCTCTCACGGCTCCATGGGGGAGGCGCGAGGTGGATGGCCGTCGCCGCTGCGAAAGGGGAAGAATGCGGCGCGGTCTTCAGATGTCACCGCAGCGGGTCGGAACCGAAACGGAGCCGGGCACCTCACACGCGGGTCTGCCGGGCATGCCGTTCACTGCGGCTTCACTCAAAGAGCCTAGTCCCACATGGGTCACGCGTCATCTCGAGGAGCACTCCTGTCATGGCCGTCTCGGCACCCGGACGACACCCTCCTGGATGACCGAGATGGCGAGCCGCCCGTCCTGGGTGTAGATACGGGCCTGCCCGAGGCCCCGGCCGCCGTGCGCGGACGGCGACTCCTGGTCGTACAGCAGCCATTCGTCGGCCCGGAAGGGGCGGTGGAACCACATCGCGTGGTCCAGGGAGGCGCCGACGACGTCCCCGACGGCCCAGCCGCCGCGCCCGTGCGCGAGCAGCACCGAGTCGAGCAGGGTCATGTCGGAGACGTAGGTGGCGAGGACGACGTGCAGCAGCGGTTCGTCGACGGCGCCGCCGAGTTTGCCGTTGGTGCGGAACCACACCTGCGAGTGCGGCTCGCGCGGCTCGCCGTACCGCCCGTACGGCGGCTCGTCCACGTACCTGAGGTCGATCGCCTCGCGCGCCTCGAGGAACCGCTCGACGACGTCGGGGGCGAGGTGGCCGTAGCCGCGCAGCCGGTCCTGGGAGGTCGGCAGGGTCACCGGGTCGGGCGCGGCGGGCATGGGCGCCTGGTGCTCCAGCCCCTCCTCGTACGCCTGGAAGGACGCCGACAGATGGAAGATCGGCTTGCCGTGCTGGACGGCGACCACCCGGCGCGTGGTGAAGGACCGGCCGTCACGGATGCGGTCCACGGTGTAGACGATGGGCGCGCCCGGGTCGCCCGGACGCAGGAAGTACGCGTGCAGGGAGTGTGCGGGCCGGTCCGCGGGGACCGTCCGTCCGGCGGCGACCAGCGCCTGCGCCGCCACCTGCCCGCCGAAGACGCGCGGGACGACGGCGGAGCGGGAGTGGCCGCGGAAGATGTCCTCCTCGATCTGCTCCAGGTCGAGCAGATCGAGGAGATCCTGGAGTGCCTGGCTCATGGTGTGCTGTTGTACCGGCCAGTGATCGCGTGTCGGTGTCCGGGGCCTTACAGACCCATGTCCTTGGCGATGATCGTCTTCATGATCTCGCTGGTGCCGCCGTAGATGCGGTTGACCCGGTTGTCCGCGTACAGACGGGCGATCGGGTACTCGTTCATGTAGCCGTAGCCGCCGTGCAGCTGGAGGCAGCGGTCGATGACCCGGTGGGCGACCTCGGTGCAGAACAGCTTCGCGGAGGCGGCCTCGGCGGGGGTCAGCTCACCGGCGTCCAGGGCCTCCAGGGCACGGTCGGCGACCGCCTCGGCGGCGTCCACCTCGGCCTGGCAGGCGGCCAGCTCGAACTTGGTGTTCTGGAAGTGGGCGACCGGCTTGCCGAAGACGGTGCGTTCCTGCACGTAACTCTTGGCGAACCGGACGGCGGCCTTGGCCTGGGCGTAGGCGCCGAAGGCGATGCCCCAGCGCTCGGAGGCCAGGTTGTGGCCGAGGTAGGAGAAGCCCTTGTTCTCCTCGCCGAGCAGGTCCTCGACCGGGACCTTGACGTCGACGAAGGCCAGCTCGGCGGTGTCGGAGGTGCGCAGGCCCAGCTTGTCCAGCTTGCGGCCGATGGAGTAGCCCTCGGACTTGGTGTCCACGGCGAACAGGGAGATGCCGTGGCGGCGGTCCTCGGCGGTGGGCGCGGCCGTGCGGGCGCAGACGATCACCTTGTCGGCGTGCACACCGCCGGTGATGAAGGTCTTGGCGCCGTTGAGGACGTAGTGCGTGCCGTCCTCGGAGAGCTTGGCGGTGGTCTTCATGCCCGCGAGGTCGGAGCCGGTGCCCGGCTCGGTCATCGCGATGGCCCACATCTCCTCGCCGGTGACGAACTTCGGCAGGTAGCGCTTCTTCTGCTCGTCGGTGGCGAGCATCTTGATGTAGGGCAGGGCGAGCAGCACGTGCACGCCGGAGCCGCCGAACTGGACGCCGGCGCGGGCGGTCTCCTCGTAGAGGACGGCCTCGAACTTGTGGGTGTCCAGGCCGGCGCCGCCGAACTCCTCGGGCACGCTGATGCCGAAGATGCCCAGCTCGCCGAGCTTGTAGTAGAAGTCGCGCGGCGCCTGGCCGGCGGCGAACCACTCGTCGTACACCGGCACGACCTCGGCCTCGATGAAGGCGCGAAGGGTCTCCCGGAACGCCTCGTGATCCTCGTTGAACACCGTACGGCGCACGCCGCCCACCTCCAGGGTACCTGTCTAAGCGCTTGCTCAGACTCCAAAGTACTGGTGAGTACGTTCCAGCGTCCAGGGTGAGCTTGGCCACGCCCCCTCAGGTCAGCGCTCGGCCTTGCCGTAACGGCGGAACTCGGAGGTGTTCACTCTCCAGGGGCCGAAGGGAACCGAGTCGCCGTAGATGTACGGATCCTTGCGGGTGTAACGGCCCTTGCACGGTTCGGAGTGGACTTCGATCGTGCCGGTGCGCGGATCGACGATCATGTGGTGAGCGATGCCCATCGTCGGGTAGTCGTCGAGCTTCTCGACATAGTCGTTGTTCGGGTTGGACGGCGAGACGATCTCGACAGCGGCCAGCACCTCGGCCGCGTCGACGGCGAAGCCTTCCTCGTCGAGAACAGCCTCGGGGATGACGATCGCGTCAGGGAGCCGCATGCGGCCGAGCGCCGGGTGCTCGATCTCGGGGCCGCTCGCGCAGATGTAGCCGGGATGAGTGGTCAGGAGCTGCTCGTCCAGCTGCTTGCAGATACGGCGGACGGTGCCCTCATGCCGCTTCGACGGGCACACCATGGCCAGTACCGGGCCGGCCGGCCCGATCTCGACGCTCCAGGCCCCTTCGAGCCGCTCGGCACAGGCCCCGAGCTCCTCGGCGATCGCGCGCATCCTGACGTACTCCATATCCCGATGCTAGTGACCCGCGTCACCCCTCCCCCGCCGCCGCGAACGCCCCCCGCGCCATCCGGTGCAGCAGCGCCGCCGTGACCCCACGGCCCGGAAGGGTGCCCGCCCGCCCCAGGTGCGGTGTCGAGTTCAGCAGACCGAAGACCGAGTGGACGGCCGAGCGGGCGGCCGGTTCGGTCAGGCCCGGGTACACCGCGCGGACCACCTCCACCCACAGCTCCACGTACTGCCGCTGGAGCTGCCGCACCAGCTTGCGGTCGCTGTCCCGCAGGCGGTCGAGCTCGCGGTCGTGCAGGGTGATCAGCGGGCGGTCGTCCAGGGCGAAGTCGATGTGGCCCTCGATCAGGGAGTCGAGGACGCGGGTCGCGGGGGTCCCGTCGGCCTCGGCCAGCCGGCGCTTGGCACCGGTGAGCAGCTGCCCGCTGATGCCGACCAGCAGTTCGGCCAGCATCGCGTCCTTGCCCGGGAAGTGCCGGTAGAGGCCGGGGCCGCTGATGCCGACCGCGGCGCCTATCTCGTCGACACCGACGCCGTGGAACCCGCGCTCGGCGAACAGCCGGGCGGCCTCCTTGAGGATCTGCTCGCGGCGGGTCGGGGCGTCGGTTCTGGTGGCCATGCGAACAATTCTAGACAGCGAGGTTAGCGGTCGTTAACCTGGTGGCGATGGTTAACGCTCATTAACAGGTTCGATCACCGGTGAGGGGAACCGCAGGATGCAGGAGGCACCGGAGCTTCACAGCGCGGCAGATCCCGCGTCGGAGGCCTGGCGGGCCAACGAACAGGCGCATCTGGCCCTCGTGGAGGAGCTGCGCGCCAAGCTGGCCGCGGCGGCCCTCGGCGGCGGCGAGAAGGCACGCGCCCGGCACACCGCGCGCGGCAAGCTGCTGCCGAGGGACAGGGTGGACACGCTGCTCGACCCGGGCTCGCCCTTCCTCGAGCTGGCCCCGCTCGCGGCCGACGGGATGTACGAGGGGCAGGCCCCGGCGGCCGGGCTCATCGCCGGGATCGGCCGGGTCAGCGGGCGCGAGTGCGTCATCGTCGCGAACGACGCCACGGTCAAGGGCGGCACGTACTACCCGATGACGGTGAAGAAGCACCTGCGCGCGCAGGAGGTGGCCCTGGACAACCGGCTGCCGTGCGTCTACCTGGTCGACTCCGGCGGGGCCTTCCTGCCGATGCAGGACGAGGTCTTCCCGGACCGGGACCACTTCGGGCGGATCTTCTACAACCAGGCCCGGATGTCCGGCGCGGGCATCCCGCAGATCGCGGCCGTGCTCGGCTCCTGCACGGCCGGCGGGGCGTACGTCCCGGCGATGAGCGACGAGGCCGTGATCGTCCGCGGCCAGGGCACGATCTTCCTGGGCGGCCCGCCGCTGGTGAAGGCGGCCACCGGTGAGGTCGTCACGGCGGAGGAGCTGGGCGGCGGCGAGGTCCACTCGCGCGTCTCCGGGGTCACCGACCACCTCGCCGAGGACGACGCGCACGCCCTGAGGATCGTCCGGAACATCGTCGCCACGCTCCCGGCCCGGCAGTCCCCGCCCTGGGAGGTCGTGCCCGTCGCCGAGCCGAAGGTCGACCCCTACGGGCTCTACGGCGCGGTCCCCGTCGACTCCCGTACCCCCTACGACGTCCGCGAGATCATCGCGCGCGTGGTCGACGGCTCCCGGTTCGCGGAGTTCAAGAGCGAGTTCGGGCAGACCCTGGTCACCGGCTTCGCGCGCATCCACGGCCACCCGGTCGGGATCGTCGCCAACAACGGCATCCTGTTCTCCGAGTCCGCCCAGAAGGGCGCCCACTTCATCGAGCTGTGCGACCAGCGCGGCATCCCGCTGGTGTTCCTCCAGAACATCTCCGGCTTCATGGTCGGCAAGGACTACGAGGCGGGCGGCATCGCCAAGCACGGCGCCAAGATGGTGACCGCGGTCGCCTGCACCCGCGTGCCGAAGCTGACGGTCGTCGTCGGCGGCTCGTACGGCGCGGGCAACTACTCGATGTGCGGCCGGGCCTACTCCCCCCGCTTCCTGTGGATGTGGCCGGGCGCCAAGATCTCCGTCATGGGCGGCGAGCAGGCCGCGTCCGTGCTGGCGACCGTCAAGCGGGACCAGCTTCAGGCGCGCGGGGAGCAGTGGCCCGCCGAGGACGAGGAGGCGTTCAAGGCGCCCGTCCGCGCCCAGTACGAACGCCAGGGCAACGCCTACTACGCCACCGCCCGGCTCTGGGACGACGGCGTCATCGACCCGCTGGAGACCCGTCAGGTGCTGGGCCTCGCCCTGACGGCCTGCGCCAACGCGCCCCTGGGAGACCCCCAGTTCGGCGTCTTCCGGATGTGAGGAGGGGAACCGTGTTCGACACAGTGCTGGTGGCCAACCGGGGCGAGATCGCCGTACGCGTCATCCGTACGCTCCGCTCGCTGGGCGTCCGCTCGGTGGCGGTCTTCTCCGACGCCGACGCCGACGCGCGGCATGTCCGGGAGGCCGACACGGCGGTACGGATCGGTCCGGCGCCGGCCGCCGAGAGCTACCTGTCGGTGGAGCGGCTGCTCGAGGCCGCCGCCCGCACCGGCGCCCAGGCCGTCCACCCCGGCTACGGCTTCCTCGCGGAGAACGCGGGCTTCGCGCGCGCCTGCGAGGAGGCGGGGCTGGTCTTCATCGGCCCGCCGGCGGACGCGATCGCGCTCATGGGCGACAAGATCCGCGCCAAGGAGACGGTCCAGGCGGCCGGGGTGCCGGTGGTGCCGGGCGGCCGGGACCCCGAGCTCGCCGAGGCGGCCCGCGCGCTGGGCGCGCCCGTGCTGCTCAAGCCGTCCGCGGGCGGCGGCGGCAAGGGCATGCGGCTGGTGCGGGACATGACCGTGCTGGAGGAGGAGATCGCCGCCGCCCGCCGCGAGGCCCGCGCCTCCTTCGGCGACGACACCCTGCTGGTGGAGCGGTGGGTCGACCGTCCCCGGCACATCGAGATCCAGGTGCTCGCCGACGGCCACGGCAACGTGGTCCACCTGGGCGAGCGCGAGTGCTCCCTCCAGCGGCGCCACCAGAAGATCGTCGAGGAGGCGCCGAGCGTGCTCCTCGACGAGCGGACCCGGGCCGCGATGGGCGAGGCGGCCGTACAGGCGGCGCGCTCGTGCGGGTACCGGGGCGCGGGCACGGTGGAGTTCATCGTCCCGGGCGGCGATCCCTCGCGGTACTACTTCATGGAGATGAACACCCGCCTCCAGGTGGAGCACCCGGTCACCGAACTCGTCACCGGGCTGGACCTGGTGGAGTGGCAGCTGCGGGTGGCCGCCGGGGAGCCGCTGGGGTTCGCTCAGGAGGACCTGCGGCTGACCGGCCACGCGGTGGAGGCCCGGATCTGCGCGGAGGACCCCGCGCGCGGCTTCCTGCCCTCCGGTGGCACGGTCCTGCTGCTGGGCGAACCGCAGGGCGACGGCGTGCGCACCGACTCCGGGCTGACCGAGGGCGCCGAGGTGGGCAGCCTGTACGACCCGATGCTGTCCAAGGTGATCGCCTACGGCCCCAACCGCGCGACGGCGCTCAGGAAGCTCCGCTCGGCGCTCGCGGAGACGGTCACGCTGGGCGTGCAGACCAACGCCGGGTTCCTGCGCCGGCTGCTCGCGCACCCGGCGGTCGTCGCGGGCGAGCTGGACACGGGCCTGGTCGAGCGTGTCGTGGACGACCTGGTCTCCACGGACGTCCCCAAGGAGGTGTACGAGGCGGCGGCGGCCGTACGCCTGGAGCGGCTGGAGCCGCGTACGGAGGGCTGGGTCGACCCCTTCTCGGTGCCGAGCGGCTGGCGCCTCGGGGGCACTGCGAAGCCGCCGGTCTTCCACCTGCGGGCGCAGGACCCGGTGGCGTACACGCCCCGGGGCACCCACACCGTCACCGGCGACCGCGTGACGGTGACCCTCGACGGCGTCCGGCACACCTTCCACCGGGCCGGTGACTGGATCGGCCGGGACGGGGACGCCTGGCAGGTGCGCGACCACGACCCGGTGGCCGCGTCCCTGACCCGCACGGCCCACGCGGGTGCCGACTCGCTCACCGCGCCCATGCCCGGCACGGTGACGGTGGTCAAGGTGGCCGTCGGCGACGAAGTGACCGCCGGGCAGAGCCTGCTGGTGGTGGAGGCGATGAAGATGGAGCACGTCATCTCCGCCCCGCACGCCGGCACGGTCGCCGAACTGGACGTGACGCCGGGTACGACGGTCGCCATGGACCAGGTGCTGGCCGTCATCGCCCCGAAGGAGGCGGCGGAATGAGCGCCGACGGACTGCCCATGGTCGTACCGGCCCCGGGCCTGCCCGCGCGGGTACGGATCCACGAGGTCGGCGCGCGCGACGGGCTGCAGAACGAGAAGACGGCCGTGCCGACGGCGGTGAAGGCGGAGTTCATCCGGCGGCTGGCCGGCGCGGGCCTGACGACGATCGAGGCGACGAGCTTCGTGCACCCCAAGTGGGTGCCCCAACTGGCCGACGCCGAGGAGCTTTTCCCGCAGGTGAGCGACCTGCCCGGGGTGGCCCTGCCGGTACTGGTCCCCAACCGGCGCGGCCTGGACCGGGCGCTGGCCCTCGGCGCCGGACGCGTCGCCGTGTTCGCCAGTGCCACCGAGTCCTTCGCGAAGGCCAACCTCAACCGCACGCTGGACGAGTCGCTGGCGGTGTTCGAGCCGGTGGTGCGGCAGGCCAAGGACCAGGGCGTGCACGTGCGCGGCTACGTGTCCATGTGCTTCGGCGACCCGTGGGAGGGCGCGGTGCCGGCGCACCAGGTGGCCCGGGTGTGTACGGCCCTGCGGGACATGGGCTGCGACGAGCTGAGTCTCGGCGACACGATCGGTGTGGCCACGGCCGGTCAGGTGCGCGAGCTGCTCGCGCTGCTCAACGACCGGGGCGTGCCGACGGAGATGATCGGCGTGCACTTCCACGACACCTACGGCCAGGCGCTCGCCAACACGCTGGCGGCGCTCCAGCACGGCGTCACCACGGTCGACGCCTCCGCGGGCGGCCTCGGCGGCTGCCCGTACGCCAAGTCCGCCACCGGCAACCTCGCCACCGAAGACCTCGTCTGGATGCTGCACGGGCTCGGCATCGCGACGGGGGTCGACCTCGGCCGTCTGACCGCCACGAGCGTGTGGATGGCCGAACAGCTGGGCCGGCCCAGCCCGTCCCGTACCGTCCGCGCTCTCTCCCACAAGGACCAGTGATCAGCATGGACCACCGTCTCAGCCCCGAGCTGGAAGACCTCCGCCGTACGGTGGCGGAGTTCGCGCACGATGTCGTGGCGCCGAAGATCGGCGACTTCTACGAGCGGCACGAGTTCCCGTACGAGATCGTCCGCGAGATGGGCCGCATGGGCCTGTTCGGCCTGCCGTTCCCGGAGGAGTACGGCGGTATGGGCGGCGACTACCTGGCACTCGGCATCGCGCTGGAGGAGCTGGCCCGGGTCGACTCGTCGGTGGCCATCACCCTGGAGGCGGGCGTCTCGCTGGGCGCGATGCCGCTGCACCTGTTCGGCACGGAGGAGCAGAAGCGCCGGTGGCTGCCCCGGCTGTGCTCGGGCGAGGTCCTGGGCGCGTTCGGCCTGACCGAGCCGGACGGCGGCAGCGACGCGGGGGCGACCCGTACGACGGCCCGCCTCGACCCGGACACGGACGAGTGGGTGATCAACGGCACGAAGTGCTTCATCACGAACTCGGGCACGGACATCACGGCGCTGGTGACCGTCACCGCCGTCACCGGCCGCAAGCCGGACGGCAGGCCGGAGATCTCGGCGATCATCGTCCCGTCGGGCACGCCGGGCTTCACGGTGGCGGCGCCCTACTCGAAGGTCGGCTGGAACGCGTCGGACACCCGTGAGCTGTCGTTCGCCGACGTCCGCGTCCCCGCCGCCAACCTCCTGGGCGAACAGGGCCGTGGCTACGCCCAGTTCCTGCGCATCCTGGACGAGGGCCGCATCGCCATCGCGGCCCTGGCGACGGGCCTGGCCCAGGGCTGTGTGGACGAGTCGGTGAAGTACGCCAGGGAACGCCGTGCCTTCGGCAAGCCCATCGGCGCCAACCAGGCGATCCAGTTCAAGATCGCCGACATGGAGATGAAGGCCCACACGGCCCGCCTCGCCTGGCGCGACGCCGCCAGCCGGCTGGTGGCCGGCGAGCCCTTCAAGAAGGAGGCGGCCCTGGCCAAGCTCTACTCCTCCACGGTCGCCGTCGACAACGCCCGCGAGGCCACCCAGATCCACGGCGGCTACGGCTTCATGAACGAGTACCCGGTGGCCCGTATGTGGCGCGACTCCAAGATCCTGGAGATCGGCGAGGGCACGAGCGAGGTCCAGCGGCTGCTGATCGCCCGCGAACTGGGCCTGGTGAGCTGACCCGGAGCCCGGCTCGTTCGCACGGGACCGCCGGCACCGCCTGTCCGGTCCCGTGTCGTCGCGCACCGCCGCCGCCGTGGTCCGCGCGGGGACACCGGGCTTCGTCCCCGACGCGCCGCCAACTCCGGTTCCCCCGGCGGTGGTCCACGAGACGCACACCGGTCGAACGGGCGTGGCACCCGCCCCCTGGACATCAGCTGAGGTTAGGCTAACCTACCTTCGAACTTGTCCGGCGGGCGCTTCGCCCCGTTCGAAAGCAGTCACACCCATGCCCCAAGCCCGTGCCACCCACCTCACTCGTCGCGGCCTGCTCGCCGCCGGCGGCGCCCTCGCACTCGGTGCCGCGCTCGCCGCCTGCGGGGACGACAAGGGCAAAGACGGCGGCTCCGGCACGGAGGCGAAGGCCGGCACGACCGGGCCCTGGTCCTTCGAGGACGACCGCGGCACGACCGTGAAGCTGGACAAGGTCCCCGCGAACATCGTCGCGTTCACCGGTGTGGGCGCCGCGCTGTACGACTACGGCATCCAGGTGAAGGGCGTCTTCGGCCCGACGAGGACCACCGACGGCAAGCCCGACGTCCAGGCCGGCGACATGGACGTCAGCAAGGTGACGGTCCTCGGCAACACCTGGGGCCAGTTCAGCGTCGAGAAGTACGCCTCCCTCGCCCCGGACGTCCTCGTCTCCACGATGTTCGACGGCGCCGGCACCCTCTGGTACGTGCCCGAGGAGTCGAAGAAGAAGATTGCCCAGCTGGCACCGAGCGTCGGCATCTCCGTCTACGACCGCCGGCTCACCGCGCCGCTCCAGCGCATGTGGGACCTCGCCGCATCGCTCGGCGCGGACATGAAGGCAGCGAAGGTCACCGACGCCAAGAAGCGGTTCGAGGAGGCCGCCGCCCGGCTGCGCGCCGCCGCCAAGGCCAGGCCCGGCATCAAGGTGATGGCCGGCAGCGCCAGCGACCAGCTGTTCTACGTCTCCGGTACCAACCTCTCCATCGACCTGGAGTACTTCAAGGCCCTCGGCGTGAACTTCGTGGAGCCGCCGGAGAGCGCCAAGAAGCAGGGCGGCGGCTGGTACGAGTCGCTGAGCTGGGAGAACGTCGACAAGTACCGGGCCGACATCATCATGATGGACGACCGCACCTCGGCGATCCAGCCCGCCGACATCACCAAGGCCACCTGGAAGAAGCTGCCCGCGGTGCAGGCGGGTCAGGTCATCGCCCGGTCCCCCGAGCCCATCCTGTCCTACGACAAGTGCGTGCCGCTGCTGACGAACCTGGCGGAGGCGCTGGAGAAGGCCAAGAAGGTCAGCTGACCCGTAAGCACCTCCGGCAAGCCCTGAACCCCACCCTCAGGAGCCACCCATGACGACGGCCGTAGCCGCCCCGTTCCGTTTCTTCTCCCTCCAGGTCGTACGGACGAGGCGGCTCGGTCCGTCCCTGGTCCGGGTCACCTTCGGCGGAGCCGATCTGCACGCCTTCCACTCCGACGGGCGGGACCAGTCCCTGTCGCTCTTCCTGCCGCATCCCGGGCAGAGGGAGCCCGTCGTGCCGCTGGAGCTGGGCGAGGGCTGGTGGCAGGGGTGGCGGGAACTCCCGGAGGACGTGCGGGCGGTGATGCGTTCGTACACGCTGCGGTCACTGCGCCGCGACCCCGACGAGATCGACATCGACTTCGCCCTGCACGGCGTGGGACCGGACGCGGCCACGCCCGCCGGTCCCGCCTCCCGCTGGGCCGCCCGAGCCGCCGCCGGTGACCGGGTGCTGCTGCTCGGCCCTGCCGTCGCGGACAACCGGGCGATCCGGTTCCGTCCGCCCGGGGACACCGCTCGCGTCGTGCTGTGCGGCGACGAGACCGCCGTACCCGCCGCGACCGCGATCCTCGAAGCCCTCCCCGCCGGCACCCGGGTCCGGGCCTGGCTGGAGGTGCCGCACGCCGGTGACATCCAGGACGTGCGCACGGAGGCGGACGCGGAGATCACGTGGCTCGTACGGCACGACGGGTCCCCCATGACCGTCGACGCCGTACGAGCCGCTCCCCTGCCGGACGCCGAGCGGGCGTACGTGTGGATCGCCGGCGAGTCCGGCCGGGTGAAGGCGCTGCGGCGGCACTTCGTCACCGAGCGAGGGGTGGACCGGCGGCGCGTCACCTTCGTCGGCTACTGGCGGCACGGGATGACGGAGGAACAGCTCCGGGCCGCCGAACAAACCTGACGTGCCGTGACATCGGTCACGGGTCAAGGCATGCCCTGATTCGCGGAACTTAGGTTAGGCTAACCTAAGTTGATCTCGCACGGAGACCGTCTCCTCGGAGGACCCCCACATGCGCTCGCACCTGCTCAATGGCCTCACCGCGGAGCACTACCGCCGCTCCGTGACCGAAGGAGTCGAGCGGGTGGCGGCCAGACTCGCCACCATCGACCGCCCGTTCACCGGCGTCGCCGTGGACGCCCTCTCCCCCACCGTCGACGCGATCGACCTCGACCGTCCGCTGGGCGACACCACCGCCGTCCTGGACGAGCTGGAGGACGTCTACCTGCGGGACGCGGTCTACTTCCACCACCCCCGCTACCTCGCCCACCTCAACTGCCCGGTCGTCATCCCGGCGGTGCTCGGCGAAGCCGTGCTGTCCGCGGTCAACTCCTCGCTGGACACCTGGGACCAGTCGGCCGGCGGCACCCTCATCGAGCGCAGGCTCATCGACTGGACGGCCGCCCGCATCGGCCTCGGCCCGGCCGCCGACGGCGTCTTCACCTCCGGCGGCACCCAGTCCAACCTCCAGGCGCTGCTGCTGGCCCGGGAGGAGGCGAAGAGCCAGTCGCTCGGCCGGCTGCGCGTCTTCACCTCCGAGGCCGGCCACTTCAGCGTCAGGAAGTCCGCGACCCTGCTCGGGCTCGGGCCGGACGCCGTCGTCACCGTCCCCGTCGACCACGACAAGCGCATGCGGACGGTCGCCCTCGCCCGTGAGCTGGAGCGCTGCGCACGGGACGGCCTGGTCCCCATGGCCGTCGTCGCCACCGCCGGCACCACCGACTTCGGCTCCATCGACCCGCTCCCGGAGATCGCCGGGCTGTGCGCCCAGTACGGCGTCTGGATGCACGTCGACGCGGCCTACGGCTGCGGGCTGCTCGCCTCCCTGAAGTACCGGGACCGGATCGGCGGCATCGAACGCGCCGACTCGGTCACCGTCGACTACCACAAGTCCTTCTTCCAGCCGGTCAGTTCCTCCGCCGTACTGGTCCGGGACGCGGCCACCCTGCGGCACGCCACCTACCACGCGGAATACCTCAACCCGCGCCGCATGGTGGAGGAACGCATTCCCAACCAGGTCGACAAGTCCCTCCAGACCACCCGCCGCTTCGACGCCCTCAAGCTGTGGATGACGCTGCGCACGATGGGCGCCGACGGCGTCGGGCAGCTCTTCGACGAGGTCTGCGACCTGGCCCGGGAGGGCTGGGAGCTGCTCGCGGCCGACCCCCGCTACGACGTCGTCGTCGAGCCCAGCCTGTCGACCCTCGTCTTCCGCTACGTCCCGGCCGCCGTCACCGACCCCGCCGAGATCGACCGCGCCAACCTCCACGCCCGCAAGGCACTGTTCGCCTCCGGTGACGCCGTGGTCGCGGGCACCAAGGTGGACGGCCGCCACTACCTGAAGTTCACCCTGCTCAACCCCGAGACACAGGCGGCCGACATCGCCGCCGTCCTCGATCTGATCGCCGGCCACGCCGAGCAGTACCTGGGAGAGTCCCTTGACCGCGCGTCCTGAAGCCCACGGCAAGACCTATGACTTCGTGGGGATCGGGCTCGGCCCCTTCAACCTCGGACTCGCGTGCCTCACCGAGCCGATCGCCGAACTGGACGGCGTCTTCCTGGAGTCCAAGCCCGACTTCGAGTGGCACGCCGGCATGTTCCTGGACGGCGCCCACCTCCAGACCCCGTTCATGTCGGACCTGGTCACCCTGGCCGACCCGACGTCCCCGTACTCCTTCCTGAACTACCTGAAGGAGAAGGGCAGACTGTACTCGTTCTACATCCGCGAGAACTTCTACCCGCTGCGGGTCGAGTACGACGACTACTGCCGCTGGGCCGCGAACAAGCTGAGCAGCGTCCGCTTCGGCACCACGGTCACCGAGGTGACGTACGAGGACGAGCGGTACGTCGTCCGCACCGGAGCCGGCGACACCTACCGGGCCCGGCACCTGGTCCTCGGCACCGGCACGGTCCCCTTCGTGCCCCCGGCGTGCCAGGGGCTGGGCGGCGACTTCCTGCACACCTCCCAGTACATGCACCGCAAGGCGGAACTGCTGGAGAAGAAGTCCATCACCATCGTCGGCAGCGGCCAGAGCGCGGCGGAGATCTACCACGAGCTGCTCGCCGGGATCGACGTCCACGGCTACCGGCTCAACTGGGTCACCCGCTCCCCGCGGTTCTTCCCGCTGGAGTACACCAAACTGACCCTGGAGATGACCTCCCCGGACTACGTCGACTACTTCCGGGCGCTGCCCGAGGAGACCCGCTACCGGCTGGAGAAGCAGCAGAAGGGCCTGTTCAAGGGCATCAACTCGGACCTCGTCGACGCGATCTTCGACCTGCTGTACCAGAAGAACGTCGAGAGCGGCGACCGCCCGGTCCCCACCCGGCTGCTCACCAACTCCACGCTGCGCACGGCGACGTACCGGGACGGCGCGTACACCCTCGGCTTCCACCAGGACGAGCAGGACAAGGACTTCGAGATCCGCAGCGAGGCCCTGGTCCTGGCCACCGGCTACCACTACACCCCGCCGGACTTCCTCGCCCCGGTCCTGAGCCGGCTCCGCTTCGACGGCCACGGCCGCTTCGACGTCGCCCGGAACTACTCCGTCGACGTCACCGGCCGCGGGGTCTTCCTCCAGAACGCCGGCGTCCACACGCACAGCGTCACCAGCCCCGACCTGGGCATGGGCGCGTACCGGAACGCGTACATCATCCGTGAGCTGCTCGGCACGGAGTACTACCCGGTGGAGAAGACCATCGCCTTCCAGGAGTTCGCGGTATGACCGGCACGACCACGACCACGACCACGACCTTCACCTTCCGTCCCGTCGACCCGCTGACGGACGCCGGGCTGCTGCACTCCTGGGTCACCCATCCCAAGGCGGCCTTCTGGATGATGCAGGACGCGCGGCCGGAGGACGTCGAACGCGCCTACAGGCAGATCGCGGCGGACGAGCACCACCACGCGCTGCTCGGACTGCGCGACGGCACGCCCGTCTTCCTCATGGAGACGTACGACCCCGCGCACCGGGAGCTGGCCGGGCTGTACGAGGCGCGGCCGGGCGATGTCGGCATGCACTTCCTGACCCCGGCCACCGACACCCCCGAGCACGGGTTCACCAGGGCCGTCATCACCGCCGTCATGGCCCGTCTCTTCGAGGACCCGGCGGTGCGGCGGGTCGTCGTCGAGCCGGACGTGCGCAACACGGCCGTGCACGCGCTGAACGCGGCCGTCGGGTTCGTGCCCGAGCGGGAGATCGACAAACCGGAGAAGCGGGCGCTGCTGAGCTTCTGCACCCGCGAGCAGTTCCAGAAGGCGGTGACCGCATGACCCTCGCCGACGCCGTGGCCCATCTGTCCCCCGAGCGCTGGGCGACAGCCAACCGGCTGCTGCTGCGCAAGGCGCTCGCCGAGTTCGCGCACGAACGGCTGGTCACGCCCGAGGAGGACGGCGGCCGGTACGTCGTCCGCAGCGACGACGGGCTCACCGCCTACCGGTTCAGCGCCGTACGGCGGGCCCTGGACCACTGGGAGATCGACGCCGGCTCGCTCACCCGGCACCGCGAGGGCACCGAACTCCCGCTCGCCGCCCTGGACTTCTTCATCGAGCTGAAGGAGTCGCTGGGACTGCGCGACGACATCCTGCCGGTCTACCTGGAGGAGATCTCCTCCACCCTCTCGAGCACCTGCTACAAGCTCGGCAAGCCCCGCGTGACCTCCGCAGAGCTGGCCCGCGGCGGCTTCCAGGCGATCGAGACGGGGATGACCGAGGGCCACCCGTGCTTCGTCGCGAACAACGGGCGGCTCGGCTTCGGCGTCCACGAGTACCTGTCGTACGCCCCGGAGACGGCGAGCCCGGTGCGGCTGGTGTGGCTGGCCGCGCACCGCTCACGGGCCGCGTTCACGGCCGGTGCCGGGATCGAGTACGAGTCCTTCCTGAAAGGCGAGCTGGGTGAGAAGACGGTGGAGCGGTTCCGTGCCGTCCTCACCGGCCAGGGGCTGGACCCCGCCGACTACCTGTTCATCCCCGTCCACCCCTGGCAGTGGTGGAACAAGCTCAGCGTCACGTTCGCCGCCGAGGTGGCCCGCCGGCACCTGGTCTGCCTGGGCGAGGGCGACGACGAGTACCTGGCCCAGCAGTCGATCCGCACCTTCTTCAACACCAGCGACCCGCACAAGCACTACGTGAAGACCGCCCTGTCCGTCCTCAACATGGGCTTCATGCGCGGCCTGTCCGCCGCCTACATGGAGGCGACCCCGGCCATCAACGACTGGCTGGCCCGGCTGATCGACGGCGACCCGGTGCTGAGGGCGACCGGCCTGTCCGTCCTGCGGGAGCGGGCCGCCGTCGGCTACCGGCATCTGGAGTACGAGCGGGCCACCGACCGCTACTCCCCCTACCGCAAGATGCTCGCCGCGCTGTGGCGGGAGAGCCCGGTGCCCTCGCTGCGGGACGACGAGACCCTCGCCACCATGGCCTCGCTGCTGCACGTGGACGACGAGGGCGCCTCCTTCGCGGGCGCCCTGATCGAGCGCTCGGGCCTGGCCCCCACCCAGTGGCTGCGGCAGTACCTGCGGGCCTACTACACCCCGCTGCTGCACAGCTTCTACGCCTACGGCCTGGTGTTCATGCCGCACGGCGAGAACACGATCCTGGTGCTGCGGGACGGGGCCGTGCGGCGGGCGGTCTACAAGGACATCGCCGAGGAGATCGCCGTCATGGACCCGGACGCGGCCCTGCCGCCGGAGGTCCGGCGGATCCGCGTCGAGGTCCCCGAGGACATGAAGCTGCTGTCGATCTTCACGGACGTCTTCGACTGCTTCTTCCGCTTCCTCGCCGCCCACCTCGCCGCCGAGGGCGTCCTTGCGGAGGACGGCTTCTGGCGCACGGTCGCGGAGGTCACCCGGGAGTACCAGGAGGCGAACCCCCAGCTGGCCGACAGGTTCCGCCAGTACGACATGTTCGCCCCGCAGTTCGCGCTGTCCTGCCTGAACCGGCTCCAGCTGCGCGACAACAGGCAGATGGTGGACCTCGCCGACCCGTCCGGCGCGCTCCAGCTCGTCGGCACCCTCGACAACCCGATCGCCGGTTTCTGACGGCGTCTCGGACCCGGCGGGCACCCCGGAGTGGTCCTGCGGGGTGCCCGCCGGCCTGCGGTCAGCGTGCCGGCCAGGGCACCTGGGGTGAGCGGTAGTAGTGGATGCCGAGGGCGTCCCAGCGGGGACCCTGTGCCGCCAGCCGCACCCGGTAGGCGTCCCAGTCGTGGGTGGCCGCCGGTGACCAGCCCAGCTCGGCCGCGCCGGCGAGCCGGGGGAACGCCATGTACTCGATCTCGGCGGTGTCCGTCACGTTCTCCGTCCACAGGGGCGCCTCGACACCCCGGACCGCGGACGTGGGCACCCCGGCGAGATAGGCGCCCGGATCCCAGTCGTACGATCGCTTCACCTCCACCAGGCCCGCCCAGTCCTGACCGGGGCCGGTGTCCCGCGTGTACTTCATGTCGAGGTAGGTCCGGTCGGCCGGGGACAGGATCAGACCCGTGCCGTTCCGGGCGGCCTCGGCGACCTGTGCCTTCTCCGCCGCGCTGGTGTCGTCCAGGCCCCAGTACTGGGCGAGGGCGCCCTTCGCCGGGTGGGCGCCGGTGAGCTGGTGCCAGCCGATGACGGTCTTGCCGTAGCGGGCGACGACCGGCTGCACCCGGTCCATGAAGGTGACGTAGTCCGCGTGGCTGGTGGAGTGCGCCTCGTCGCCGCCGATGTGCAGATAGCGGCCGGGGGTGAGGGCGGCCACCTCCCGGACGACGTCGTCCACGAAGTCGTAGGTGGCCTTCTTGGACACGCACAGCGAGCTGAAGCCGACCTCGGTCCCGGTGTACAGCGGGGGTGCCACGCCGTCGCAGTTGAGCCTGGCGTAGGAGGCGAGGGCCGCGTTGGTGTGGCCGGGCATGTCGATCTCGGGCACGACCTCCAGGTAGCGGGAGGCCGCGTACCGCACGATCTCCCGGTAGTCGTCCTTGGTGTAGTGACCGCCCCGGCCGCCGCCGACCTGGGTCGAGCCGCCGTAGGAGGCCAGGCGCGGCCAGGAGTCGACGGCGATGCGCCAGCCCTGGTCGTCGCTGAGGTGCAGATGCAGCTCGTTGATCTTGTAGAGGGCCAACTGGTCGATGTACCGCTTGACTTGGGCGACCGTGAAGAAGTGCCGGGAGACGTCGAGCATGGCGCCCCGGTAGGCGAAGCGGGGACGGTCCCGCACGGTGCCGCCCGCGATCGGCCAGGGGCCGGGCTGGACGGTCTTCTTCTCGACGGCCGCCGGGAGGAGCTGGCGCAGGGTCTGCACGCCGTGGAAGAGGCCGGCGGGGGTGCGCGCGGTGAGGGTGACCCCGCCCGCGTCGCTGTGCAGACGGTAGCCCTCGGCGCCGAAGTCGCCCTGCGCGAGGCCGAGCCGGATGCCGCCGGTGCCGTGGTCGGTGACCGGCAGCGGATAGCCGGTGGCCGGGCGCAGCAGGCCGGCCAGGTAGCCGCCGACGCGGCGGACCTCGGCGGATCCCTCGACGCGGATGCGGGTCTGCCGGGTGATGCGGTACGGCGCTGTGCCGGGCGTGACCGAGGCGGGGGCCGGGACGACCCGGTCCAGGGGGGTCGGGGCGGCGGCCTGCGCCGTGCGGTCCGCGCCGACGGTGACGACGCCGGCCGCCGCGAGCAGCAGCAGGGAACCGAGGACGTGGGACAGGCGGGGAGTCGTGCCGTGGTTCCGTCTCACAAGCGCTCCCTTCGGAAGGGGTGACCGTCAGACTTGGTCGAGACCACTGTCCCGCAGATCGGGTGGAACAATCCCCGCATGGCGGAAATCATCCAGAAGGACGGTACTTGGGCCTTCGACGGGGACGCCCTGCGCCTCACCCCGGGCCGGGACAAGAACGTGGGCCTGCTCCGCCGCGAGCTGGGTGAACTCATCGTACCGCTCGGCGCGTTGGCCGGTGTCTCCTTCGAACAGGGCCGGAAGTCGGGCCGGCTCAGGCTGCGGCTGCGCGCCGGCGCCGACCCGCTGCTGCACGTCACCGGGGGCCGGCTCGCCGAGCCGCACGACCCGTACCAGCTGACGGTGGAGCCCGACCGGTACGGCGTCGCCGAGTACGTCGCCGACGAGGTGCGCAACGCCCTGCTGCTGGACGGGGTTTCCCCGGAGCCGGCCGACGGCTATCTGCTGCCGGGGCCGTCCCTGCCGGTGTCCGCCTCGGCCGGGGACGGCACGGCGGGCTTCGACGGGGAGCGGGTGCGGCTGGAGTGGAACTGGAAGACCGAGGAGGCCAAGGCCTCGACCGGGCCGCGCACGATCCCCCTCGCGGACATCACCGGCGTCGAGTGGCAGCCGGCGGCCGGACTGGAGAACGGGCACCTGCGGTTCCTCGTGCGCGGCGCGCCGGTCACCGCGCCGCCCAAGTACGACCCGAACACGGTCGAGCTGTGGGGCTTCAAGAGGGATCCGCTGATGGCCCTGGTCGCGGCGGCGGTGCAGGCGCGGCTGCCGCACCCCTCGGCTCCGCGCCCCCCGGCGGCGGAGCCGGACGTACGCCAGGACGCCGCCCGGCCTGCCGGGGAGGGCGCCGGGGACGGCCACGACGCGCTGCTGCGCCGGCTGCGCGAGCTGGGTGAGCTGCACCGCGACGGGGTGCTGACGGACGAGGAGTTCGCCCTGGCCAAGCGGGCGGTCCTCAAGCGCCTGTGAGTGAGGCGCCGGTGAGAACCGCCCGCTCGCCGGGGGCCTACTTGGCCTTGCGGGACACCGTGAAGTGGTCGACGCGGTCGCCGGTCTCGGCGATGCCCGACACCGTCAGCGTGGTCTGCCGGCCCTTCGGCGCGGGCGTGACGTCCACGCGCAGGAAGGAGTAGTCGAGGTAACGCACCCGGGACCAGGCGACGGTCTCGTTGACCTTGCCGTCCTTGGTGTTGACGAACGAGGCCACGGAGTCGGTCTCGTGCTCGTGACCCTCGTAGGAGTCCGGGGCGGAGAACGCGTACAGGCTGCGGCCGGCGGCGCCCGCGGTGACGTAGACGACACCGTCGGTCTCGGGGTAGGCCGTGCCGCCGATCGGCAGCTTCTTGGCGACCTTGCCCGCCTTGATGACGTCGGTGCGCTCGTACTGGTGGTTGTGGCCGTTGATGACCAGGTCCACCGTGTACTTCTCGAACAGCGGCACCCACTCCTGGCGCACACCGCCCTCCGACGCGTGCGCGGTGGAGGTGCAGTAGGCGCAGTGGTGGAAGAAGACGACGATGAAGTCGACGTCCTTGGCGGCGCGGAACTTCTTCAGCTGGCCTTCCAGCCACTTGGTCTGGGTTCCGCCGGATATGCCCAGGTTCGCCGGGATCTCGAAGGAGACGTCGTTGGCGTCGAGCGAGATGACCGCCGTGTTGCCGTACACGAAGGAGTAGACGCCCGGCAGGTTCTTCTTGTCGGGGCCGTTGTCCGGCAGGTTCCAGCGGGCCTCCTCGCCGCCGTAGCCGTTGGGCGAGTACCAGGCCTCCATGTCGTGGTTGCCGTACGCGGGCATCCACGGGATCTGCTTGGCGACCGACTCGGTCTGGGCGAGGAAGGAGTCCCAGGTGCGCGAGTCGAAGCCGGTGTCGGCGGTCTTGCCGGCGCCGGACGGGTCGGCGTAGGCGATGTCGCCGGCATGCAGGTGGAAGGCCGGGTTCTGGCCGAGCAGCAGGCTGTTGTTGGCCAGGCCGTGGTAGCCGACGCCCTCGTCGCCGAAGGCGGTGAAGGTGAACGGCGCCTTGTGGGCGGGGGCGGTGGTGAACGTGCCCACCGTGCCCAGCAGGTGCGGCTCGGCCGGGTCGAAGCCCTGGTGGCCGACGCCGTAGTAGTAGGTCTTGCCGGGGCGCAGGTGTGTCAGCTTGGCGTGCAGGTAGTACTGGGTGTGGTCGCCGCTCGCGCCGACGCCGGCCGGGGTGTAGAGGGTGCGGACCTCGGCGTCGATCCTGCGCGAGAGGTCCCAGGGGTGGGCGCCGATGCGGATGAAGGGCTTCTTGACCGCGACCGGGACCTGCCAGGAGACGGTGATCTCCGTGCGCGGGTCGTTGCCCCAGGCCAGGTGGCGGCCGAAGGGGGCGACCAGGGCGCCGTCGACGTGCTGGGCGGCGGGGGCGGAGCTCCGGGTCGGCACGGCGGCCTGGGCGGTGGCGCCCGGTACGAACGCGCCACCCGCGACGGCGCCCAGCGTGACCGCGCCGCCCCTGATCATGGTGCGCCGCGAGAATCTGGCGCGCAGGTACTCGTGCTGTTCGGCCATGCTCATGCGCGCGGCCAGCTTCTCGGGTACTCCCATACGAGGTATGTCCATGACGTCTGAAACTCGTCTGTTCGGGCAACGAGTCGCAGGACGCAGGATGGACAGCTCACGAACAGAGCCCCATAAGAGTTTCAACAGCAGCCTGCCCGGAATCGGGCACGATTCTTGCGAAACAGGCGCCGGTACTCCAGGATCTACCGGGTGCACGACGAACTTCTCGATCACCTGACGCGGTCCACGCCCCTCAGCCGGGGCGAGGCGCTGCGCGTGGTCCAGGACGTGCTCGCCTACTTCGACGAGACGATCCAGGAGTTCGTCCGCCGCCGCCACCGCGAACTCCAGGCCCAGGGCCTGGTGAACGCGGAGATCTTCGAACGGATCGGGGCGGACCTGAAGTACCGGGCGGTGGCGCCGCCGGAGCTGACGCTCAGGCAGCTGCGCCGCATGGTCTACGGCTGAAACCAGCCGGAACCCGGCCGACGACAGCCCGGCCCAGCGACAGCCAAGGGATATCTCTATACATGTGCGGAATTGTCGGATACATCGGGAAGCGTGACGTCGCCCCTCTCCTCCTGGAGGGCCTCCAGCGCCTGGAGTACCGCGGCTACGACTCCGCGGGCGTCGTCGTCACCTCCCCGAAGACGCCCGGCCTGAAGATGGTCAAGGCCAAGGGCCGGGTGCGCGACCTGGAGGCCAAGGTGCCGGCGCGCTTCAAGGGCACCACCGGCATCGCCCACACCCGCTGGGCCACCCACGGCGCCCCGTCCGACGTGAACGCCCACCCGCACATGTCGGCCGACAACAAGGTCGCCGTCGTCCACAACGGCATCATCGACAACGCCGCCGACCTGCGCCGCAAGCTGGAGGCCGACGGCGTCGAGTTCCTCTCCGAGACCGACACCGAGGTCCTCACCCACCTGATCGCCCGCTCGCAGGCCGAGAAGCTGGAGGACAAGGTCCGCGAGGCCCTGCGGGTGGTCGAGGGCACGTACGGCATCGCGGTCATGCACGCCGACTTCTCCGACCGCATCGTGGTGGCCCGCAACGGCTCCCCGGTCGTCCTCGGCATCGGCGAGAAGGAGATGTTCGTCGCGTCGGACATCGCCGCCCTGGTCGCCCACACCCGGCAGATAGTGACGCTGGACGACGGCGAGATGGCCACCCTCAAGGCCGACGACTTCCGTACGTACACCACCGAGGGCACCCGCACCTCGGCCGAGCCGACCACCGTGGAGTGGGAGGCGGCCTCCTACGACATGGGCGGCCACGACACCTACATGCACAAGGAGATCCACGAGCAGGCCGACGCCGTGGACCGCGTGCTGCGCGGCCGCATCGACGACCGCTTCTCCACCGTGCACCTCGGCGGCCTCAACCTCGACGCCCGCGAGGCCCGGCAGATCCGCCGCGTGAAGATCCTCGGCTGCGGCACCTCGTACCACGCGGGCATGATCGGCGCCCAGATGATCGAGGAGCTGGCCCGCATCCCCGCCGACGCCGAGCCCGCCTCCGAGTTCCGCTACCGCAACGCGGTCGTCGACCCCGACACCCTGTACATCGCGGTCTCGCAGTCCGGTGAGACGTACGACGTGCTGGCCGCCGTGCAGGAACTCAAGCGCAAGGGCGCGCGGGTCCTCGGCGTGGTCAACGTCGTCGGCTCCGCGATCGCCCGCGAGGCCGACGGCGGCATCTACGTGCACGCGGGCCCCGAGGTCTGCGTGGTCTCCACGAAGTGCTTCACCAACACCACGGTCGCCTTCGCGCTGCTCGCCCTGCACCTCGGCCGCACCCGCGACCTCTCGGTCCGCGACGGCAAGCGGATCATCGAGGGCCTGCGCAGGCTGCCCCAGCAGATCACCGAGATCCTGGAGCAGGAGGAGGAGATCAAGAAGCTGGCGGAGAGCTACGCCGACGCCCGCTCGATGCTCTTCATCGGCCGCGTCCGGGGCTACCCGGTGGCCCGCGAGGCCTCCCTGAAGCTCAAGGAGGTCTCCTACATCCACGCCGAGGCCTATCCCGCCTCCGAGCTGAAGCACGGCCCGCTGGCCCTCATCGAGCCGGCCCTGCCCACGGTCGCGATCGTCCCCGACGACGACCTGCTGGAGAAGAACCGCGCGGCCCTGGAGGAGATCAAGGCCCGCGAGGGCAAGATCCTGGCGGTGGCCCACCAGCACCAGGAGAAGGCGGACCAGACGATCCTCGTCCCGAAGAACGAGGACGAGCTGGACCCGATCCTGATGGGCATCCCCCTCCAGCTCCTGGCGTACCACACGGCGAAGGCCCTGGGCCGGGACATAGACAAGCCCCGCAACCTCGCCAAGTCGGTGACGGTGGAGTAGCGGACAGAACGGACCCCCACGTGGCCACCTCGCGCGTGGGGGTCCTTTCCGTGCTGCTCGGTCTCAGCCGGCGGCCGTCACCCCCCGGCCCGCAGCACGTCCCGGAAGGGCCGTCGGCCAGTGGGCGAGCGCCGTCGTCGCCGCGTACCAGGCCACCGCCCCCGAGAAGACGGCCACCCGTCCCCCGGCCCTCGCGAGGGCGGGGCTGCCGGCTCGGCCGAGCCGATCGCCAGGGCCAGTCGGCCGGCCACCGTCGTGCTCACGCGTCCCGCGGAGACGTCGCTGTCCACGGCGGGCTCCCTTCAGGCGTGTGCAGCGGTGCGGTGCCCGGTATATGCCCTTCACAAGGGCACAAACCACCTGTACGCACGAGTAGTTTCCCGCTGCGCAAAGAGAGTTGACGAAGCGTGAGACCTCAGGGGGAGGCGACAGGGGCGCCAGGGGGACGTCAGGGGATGACGATCACGGGCCGCTTGGCCCGCTTGGCGAGCCGCCCCGCGACCGAGCCGAAGATCCGGCCGACGATGCCGTGCGTGGAGCCGACCACGATCGCGTCGGCCTCGTACTCGCGGCCGACCTCCTCCAGTTCGTGACAGATGTCCCCGCCCCGCTCGACCAGGATCCACGGGACCTCGGCCAGATAGTCGGCACAGGCCAGCTCCAGCCCCAGGACTTCCGTGCGGTGGTCCGGCACGTCCACGAAGACGGGCGGCTCGCAGCCGGCCCACACCGTGGTGGGCAACCGGTTGGCGACGTGCACGATGATCAGGCCGGAACGGGAACGGTGGGCCATGCCGATCGCGTAGGCGAGGGCGCGCTCACTGGAGGTGGAGCCGTCGAAGCCGACGACCACTCCGTGCCGGAAGGCGGGGTCGCAGGAGGGGCGTGACTCGGCCGCCGCCAGGGGATCGGCCGCCGTGGGGTCGGCGACCGGCCGCTTGCGGTCCGCGGGTTCGGAGAATTCGTGACCGGCCATGGCTGTCTCGGCGTTGTGATCCTTTATGGGTGGGACGACAGTGTGCTGTGGAAGCGTGCTGCGGAGCTGTGTCCGGGAAACATCTTCCCAAGCCCATACCCCCAAGGGTACGGCCGCACGCCTCCTGAGCCCAGATCCCGCGCACGCTCCGTGAGCGGTCCCCGACGCCCGTAGGGGTTCACCGGAGCATGCACGAGCCGCGCCCGTAACGCAATGGTTGCTGCCCCGTACAGGCGGTTTGCACAGCGTTCACAGATGCGCGTTCGGTGACCGACCGGTCGGACGGACGTTGAACCGGCGTGAGCCACCGCCACAGGGAGTACGACATGCCCGGAGCCCGACCCCGCCGCGACCCGCGCCCCGCACCGGACAGCGCGAGCGATGTGATCCGCTGGGCCGCCTTCAGCTGCGTGCTCGTGCCCGTGGTCCTGCTCTGGTACGGCACCTCGCTGGCCGGCGCCACGGGCACCGCGCTGGGCCTCGCCGCCGTCACGGCGGCCTGCCGGGTGCTGCTGCGCCGCTCCGAGCGCTGTGCCGAGCGTTGCGCCGCGCAAAGAGGCGGACGTCACACCCGGGAGCAGACACCGGTCGACTGACCTGTTTCCATACCTACGAACGCTGGTTTTCAGCCAACTTCTGGATATCGACCAGGAGGGGCCCGAACCACCCCCCAACCCCCGTTCCACCTGCACGGAAAGGGTCTACGGACCGCTGCGCACCCTACGCGGTTTGGCCACTGCCACAAGGCGCACTTCCCTGCACGCCTCACGAGTGCAACGCTTCGTGATCGAATGCTTCACGCCAAGTTGTCATGTCGACAATGTGCCGCGTGTGGAACTGGTCACCGCACGACCGCGGGAGCCAGTAGATTCGATCTTGACTGTCTTACGGCGGGGGACTCGTGCAGGACCGAGGGGAAACGTGCAGGAGCGACACAACCGAGGAGCCGCGACCACCGAGGGGGGCTTAGCAGTATGAGCCACGACTCCACTGCCTCGCCGGACGCCGCAGCCCGGAAGCTGTCCGGGCGACGCCGCAAGGAGATCGTCGCGGTGCTGCTGTTCAGCGGCGGCCCCATCTTCGAGAGTTCCATACCGCTGTCGGTGTTCGGGATCGACCGCCAGGACGCCGGCGTGCCGCGCTACCGCCTTCTGGTGTGTGCCGGCGAGGAAGGCCCGCTGCGGACCACAGGGGGCCTGGAACTCACCGCGCCGCATGGGCTGGAGGCGATCTCACGCGCCGGGACGGTCGTCGTACCGGCCTGGCGTTCGATCACCTCGCCGCCGCCGGAGGAAGCACTGGACGCGCTGCGCCGCGCACACGAGGAGGGCGCCCGCATCGTCGGGCTGTGCACGGGCGCGTTCGTGCTCGCGGCGGCCGGACTGCTGGACGGCCGCCCGGCGACCACCCACTGGATGTACGCGCCGACGCTGGCCAAGCGCTACCCGTCGGTACACGTCGATCCACGTGAGCTGTTCGTCGACGACGGCGACGTGCTGACGAGCGCGGGCACGGCGGCCGGAATCGATCTCTGTCTGCACATCGTGCGGACGGACCACGGCAACGAGGCGGCCGGCGCGCTCGCCCGGCGCCTGGTGGTCCCGCCGCGCCGGTCGGGCGGCCAGGAGCGCTACCTCGACCGGTCTTTACCGGAGGAGATCGGCGCCGACCCGCTCGCCGAGGTCGTCGCCTGGGCGCTGGAACACCTCCACGAGCAGTTCGACGTGGAGACGCTGGCGGCACGCGCCTACATGAGCCGCCGTACGTTCGACCGCCGGTTCCGCTCGCTGACGGGCAGCGCGCCGCTGCAGTGGCTGATCACACAGCGCGTGCTCCAGGCCCAGCGCCTGCTGGAGACCTCGGACTACTCCGTGGACGAGGTGGCGGGCCGCTGCGGGTTCCGCTCACCGGTGGCCCTGCGCGGCCACTTCCGCCGCCAGCTCGGCTCGTCCCCCGCCGCCTACCGGGCCGCCTACCGGGCCCGCAGGCCGCAGGGCGACAAGCCGGGTGAGACGGAGGCGGCCGTGGCGCCGGCCGGCCAGCAGGGCGCGCCCGCGGGCCTGTCCGGCCCCGGCCCGGTCGGCCCGGCCCCCCTGCTGCACGAGCACCGGGACAGCGGGGTGCCCCTGCAGAGCCGCCGGGCCACGGCGGGCGCGGTGGGCCTGCTGCCGGGTCCGCGCAGCGGTAACTGAGCGTGACGGAAAGGGGGACGGGAGCATCCCGTCCCCCTGACGTCTCTCTGGCCACTTCCCGCGGAGCACGGGGGCACGCAAAAGCCCAGGCCCGCTTTAGGGTGGTCGCATGAACGATCGCATGGTGTGGATCGACTGCGAGATGACCGGCCTCTCGCTGTCCGACGACGCTCTCATCGAGGTGGCCGCCCTCGTCACCGACTCCGAGCTGAACGTACTCGGCGAGGGGGTGGACATCGTCATCCGCCCGCCGGACCGGGCGCTGGAGACGATGCCGGAGGTGGTGCGTCAGATGCACACCGCGTCCGGGCTGCTCGCCGAGCTGGAGGGCGGCACGACCCTCGAGGACGCCGAGGCACAGGTCCTCGCCTACGTCCGGGAGCACGTGAAGGAGCCCGGCAAGGCCCCGCTGTGCGGCAACTCGGTCGGCACCGACCGCGGCTTCCTCCTGCGCGACATGCCGACCCTGGAGGACTACCTCCACTACCGCATCGTCGACGTCTCCTCGGTCAAGGAGCTGGCCCGCCGCTGGTACCCGCGGGCGTACTTCAACAGTCCGGAGAAGAACGGCAACCACCGGGCCCTCGCCGACATCCGCGAGTCGATCGCCGAGCTGCGCTACTACCGCGAGGCCATCTTCGTGCCGCAGCCCGGGCCGGACTCCGACACCGCCAAGGCGATCGCCGCCAAGCACGTCCTGCCCGCCCGGTAGCCGCCGCGGGGCCGCGCGAAAACCTGTGCGCGAGCACCCCTTCCGACCCTGTAGACTTCTTCTCGGCCGGTCGGGGAGAGCACTCCTCGGACATCCGGTCGTGGTGGGTGTAGCTCAGCTGGTAGAGCACCTGGTTGTGGTCCAGGATGTCGCGGGTTCGAGTCCCGTCACTCACCCTGAGTGATCAGCCGGTGACTTCGTCGTAAGACGGGTCACCGGCTTTTCTCGTTGTCCGGGCGCCCCCGCGCGCCGGCGTCTCCCGCGGGCCGGGGCACGGGTCCCCGGACCGCGGGAGACGTCACGACGACGTGCGGACCACCAGTTCCGTCGGCAGGACCGCCTGGTGGCGGTCGACGCCACGGGACGCCGCCGGACGGCGGTCGGCGATCTCCGTGAGGAGGAGGTCGATCATCGCGCGGCCCATCTCCTCGATGGGCTGGCGGACGCTGGTGAGCGGCGGGTCCATGTGCCGGGCGATGGCGGAGTCGTCGTACCCGACCAGCGCGACGTCGTCGGGGACGCGGCGGCCCGCCTCGCGGAGCACCTGCCGGGCGCCGGCCGCCATCACGTCCGAGCCGGCGAAGACGGCGTCCAGGTCGGGGTGGCGGGACAGCAGGGTCGTCATCGCCCGGCGCCCGCCCTCGTCGGTGAAGTCACCCGGCACGATGAGGAGTTCGTCCACCGGGTGGCCCGCGTCGCGCAGGGCGTCGCGGTAGCCGTCGACGCGGCGCTGGGCGCCGTAGACGTCCAGACGGCCGGTGATGTGCGCGATCCGGCGGCGGCCCCGGCCCAGCAGGTGCTCCACCGCCGAGCGGGCGCCGCCGTAGTTGTCGGAGTCCACGGAGGGGAGCGACTCGGCCGCCGAGCGGGGGCCGCTGATCACGGCCGGGATCTCCAGCTGGGCGAGCAGGTCCGGGAGCGGGTCGTCGGCGTGGACGGAGACCAGCAGCACCCCGTCGACGCGGTGGGCCGCCAGGTACTGGGCCAGGCGCTGCCGCTCGCGGTCGCTGCCGGCGAAGATCAGCAGCAACTGCATCTCGGTCTCGGAGAGTTCGGCGCCGACCCCGCGCAGCATGTCGGAGAAGTACGGCTCGGCGAAGAACCGGGTCTCCGGTTCGGGGACGACCAGCGCGATGGCGTCGGTGCGGTTGGCCGCGAGGGCGCGGGCGGCGGTGTTGGGCACGTAGCCGAGTTCGGCGACGGCCGCCTCCACCGCGGCGCGGGTGGCGTCGCTGACCCGGGGCGAGCCGTTGATCACCCGGGAGACGGTGCCCCGTCCGACCCCGGCCCGGGCGGCGACCTCTTCCAGGGTCGGCCGCCGGCCGCCCCGGCCTCTCCCAGCATTGCCTGCCATGGTCGCCGCCTTCCGTTCACCGCCGTTCAGGCCAGGAATGTAACAGCCGTGACCGGGGCGCTTCCGCTTCCGTCCGCGGCCGCGGGCACGGCCGGTGCCTCCCGGCCGTGCCCGCCGCGGGCGTGGGTCAGGCGGGCAGGGCGTTGTCGCGGATCACGCCGGCGTACCAGTGGGCGCTGGCCTTGGGGATGCGGCGCTGGGTGGCGTAGTCGACGTAGACGGCGCCGAAACGCTTCGAATAGCCGTAGGACCACTCGAAGTTGTCCAGCAGCGACCACAGGAAGTAGCCGCGCACGTCGGCGCCGTCGGCGATGGCGCGGCGCACCGCGTCCAGGTGGGAGTGGAGGTAGGCGATCCGCTGCGGGTCGTTGACCCGTCCCTCCGGGGAGACGTAGTCGTCGAAGGCGGCGCCGTTCTCGGTGACCATCAGCGGCAGCTGGGGGTGCGAGGCCGCCAGCCCGGTCAGCAGGGTGTGCAGTCCGCTCGCGTCGATGGCCCAGTTCATCGCGGTCAGGTCGTCGTTGGCGAGGTGGAAGGCGACGTGCTCGGAGCCGGTCCACGGGGAGTGGTCGCTGGCGCCGTGACCGTCGTTGCGGGTGCTGGCGGAGCCGTCGGCGGGCAGGGAGACCACGGTCGGCGAGTAGTAGTTGACGCCGAGGACGTCGATCGGACGGGAGATCTCCGTGAGGTCCCCGTCGTGCACCAGTTCCGCCCAGTCGACCAGGTGCGCGGTGTCGGCCAGCAGGTCCTCGGGGTAGGCGCCGTCCAGGAGGGGGCCGGTGAAGATCCGGTTGCCGACCGCGTCGATGCGGCGCGCGGCCTCGGCGTCCCCGGGGCTGTCGGTGAGCGGGCGCACCTGGTGCAGGTTCAGGGTGATGGAGGTCTGCGCGGACGACGGCAGCACGGCGCGCAGCGCGCCGACGGCCTTGCCGTGGGCCAGGTTCAGGTGGTGCGCGGCGCGCAGGGTGGCGGCCGGGTCGGTCCGCCCCGGCGCGTGCACGCCGGAGCCGTAGCCGAGGAACGCCGAGCACCAGGGTTCGTTGAGGGTGGTCCACACGCCGACCCGGTCGCCGAGGGCGCGGGCCATGATGTCGGCGTAGTCCGCGAAGCGGTGGGCGGTGTCGCGGTGCGGCCAGCCGCCGACGTCCTCCAGCTCCTGCGGCAGGTCCCAGTGGTAGAGGGTGGCGACGGGCGTGATGCCCGCCTCCAGGAGCTCGTCGGTGAGGCGGCGGTAGAAGTCCAGGCCGCGCTCGACGGCGGGTCCGCGGCCGGTGGGCTGGACTCGGGACCAGGAGACGGAGAAGCGGTAGGCCTTGAGGCCGAGCTCCTTCATCAGGGCGACGTCGTCGCGGTACCGGTGGTAGTGGTCGGCGGCGATGTCACCGGTGTCGCCGTTGCGCACCTTGCCGGGAGTGTGGCTGAAGGTGTCCCAGATGGAGGGGGTGCGGCCGTCCTCGGCGGCGGCGCCCTCCACCTGGTAGGCGGCGGTGGCGGCACCCCAGACGAAGCCGGTCGGGAAGGAGGTGTCCGAGGCCGGCTGGGCCGTGGTCTCGGGTCGTACGGCGGTCATGGTGAGAACGCTCCCAAAGGGGGGTGAGAAACGGACGTCGGACGGCGGTCCGGCGGTGCGGGAGGAGAAGGGGGAGGGAGGGAGGGCGGGGTGCGCGGGCAGGGGCGCGGCCGGATGGCGCCCGGTCCGGTACGGCCCGCTGCGGGGCGGCCTGTGCGGGCGGTACCGGACCGGACACGGCGGCGGGCCGACGGGACGCGGCGCACGCCGGTCTGGGGGGCGGGGCCGGCGCCGTGGCGGCCGGCCCCGCGGCACCGGCTGGGCTCAGCCCTTGACGGCGCCCGCCATGATCCCTCCGACGATCTGCTTGCCGAAGATGACGAAGACCAGCAGCAGCGGCAGGGTGCTGATCAGCGCACCGGCCATGACGATGCTCTGGTCGGGGGTGTAGGAGGCGCTGAGCTGGCCGAGCGCCACCTGGATGGTGGGGTTCTCCTGGTTCAGGGCGAGGAAGGGCCAGAAGAAGTCGTTCCACGCCTGGACGAAGGTGAGCATGCCCAGCACCATCATCGCGGGCCGGGCCACGGGCAGCACCACGCTCCACACGATGCGGAAGTTGCTCGCCCCGTCGACCTTGGCCGCCTCGATCAGCTCGTACGGCAGGGCCTCGATCAGGTACTGGCGCATGAAGAAGACACCGAAGGCGCCGACCAGGGTCGGGAAGATCACCGACTCCAGCTTCCCGCCCCACCCGATGTCCGACATCATCATGAACAGCGGGACGACGCTGAGCTGCGGCGGGATCGTGAGCGTGGCGATCACGGCGGTCATCAGCACACCACGGCCCCGGAAGCGCATCTTGGCGAAGGCGTAGCCGGCGAGCGTGCAGAAGAACAGGGTGGCGACGGTGATGCAGCCGGCCACGATGACGCTGTTGACGATGGCCTTGCCCAGGTGGGCCTGGTCCCAGGCCGCCTGGAGGTTGCTCCACAGCCGGCCGCCCGGCAGGAGCGGCGGCGGGGTGTCGAGGACCCGCTGCTGGTCGTGCGAGGCGGCCACCAGGGTCCAGTACAGCGGGAAGATCGAGCCGAGGCCGACGACGACGAGGGCGACGTAGGTGAAGGGACCGCCCCTGAGTTGCTGGCCGGCTCCCATCTTGAAGCGGCCACGGCCCTTTCCGGGGGCGGTGGGAAGCGGTGCCGGGGCGAGGTCCGGCGCGGTCGTGGTGGGACTGGTCGTGGTCATCGATGTCGCTCCCGTCAGGCCGCGCTCTTGCGCATGAACCGGCCGACGATCCAGTTGATCAGGGCGATGAGCAGCAGCAGGACGAGCATGGCCCAGGCCACGGCCGCCGCCGGACCCAGGTGGCCCAGCTTCCAGCCGTAGTTGAAGAGGTAGATGCTGAGCGTCTCGTACTGGTGCTCGCTGCCGCCGATCGAGCCGAGGGTGCCGCCCTGGAGCAGCAGCGGCTCACCGAACAGCTGCATCGAGCCGATGGTGGAGATCACGATGGTGAACAGGATCGTGGGCCGCAGCGAGGGGATGGTCACCTTGCGGAACTGCTGCCACCGGCTCGCTCCGTCGATGGAGGCCGCCTCGTACAGGTCGGTGGGGACCGCCTGCATGGCCGCCAGGTAGATGAGGGCGTTGTACCCGGTCCACCGCCAGATGATGATGACCGAGATGGCGATCTTGGAGGTCCACTCCCCGTTGCCCCAGTCGGTGTTGCCGGCGCCGAAGAAGTGCAGCACCCAGTTGAGGATGCCGCCGTCCGCGCGGAAGACCAGCGCGAAGACCAGGGCGGCCGTGGCCACCGAGGTGGCGTACGGGGTGAGGATGACGGTCCGCCAGAAGGTGCTGGCGCGCAGCTTGTAGTTGAGCAGGTGGGCCAGGCCCAGCGCCACGAGCAGCTGCGGGACGGTGGAGATGACCCCGATGACGAAGGTGTTGGTGACGGCCGTCCAGAACTCGGAGTCCTGGAGGATCTTGGCGAAGTTGTCCCAGCCGACCCACTGGGACTGGTCCAGGCTCGTCATCTCCACCCGGTGCAGGGCGATCCAGCCCGTGTACAGGAGTGGGTAGAGCCCGAAGGCGCCGAAGATCAGGAAGAAGGGGGCTATGTAGGCGTACGGCGAGGCCTTGTCGTCGAAGCGCCACAGCCGGCTGCGCCAGGTGCCGCGTCCGTTCGACGCGGCACCGGTGCCGCCGGGCGGCGGGGTGTAGGCGCCCCGGGCGGGGGTTGTCGTTGCCACGGAGGGAGTCCTTCCCTGGAGGTTTCGGCCGGGTGGGGCGGGAAGCGCGTTCGGGGACCGGGGTCGGTCCGCCCCTCCCCGCGCGGATCGGTACGGTGGCGGACGGCCCACGCCGCGGCCTGACGTGCGTGTGGGGCGGAGCCCGGCCGTCGGCTGCCGGGTCCCGCCGGGTGGTGCCGTGGGCGGCGCCCGCCGTCGGGCACCGCTCACAGGGTCGAGCGCGGACGGGTGCGGGCGGCCGGTGGGGCCCCGCACCCGGTACGGCTAGCCGAGCGCCTTGTCGATCGACTCGGTCGCGGACTTCCACGCGTCGGCGGGCTTGGTGCCCCGCTTCTCCATGTTGTTGATCTGGTTGGAGATCGTGTCCTTGATCACGCCGTCCTTCGCGCCGAGCACCGCCTCGGGGATGGACTTGGCCTCCTCGGCGTAGATCTGGCCGATGGGGGCGTCGCTGAAGTACGGCAGCTTGGCGTTCTTCACGTCGGCCAGCTCATAGGCGCCCTTGTTGGACGGGAAGACACCGATCGCCTTGAACACGGCGGCCTGCTGCTCCGGGGCGGTCAGCCACTTGACCAGCTCGGTGGCCTCCTTGACGTGCTTGCCGCTCTTCGGGACGGCGAGGAAGGAACCGCCCCAGTTGGCCGCGGTCGAACCCGGGGCGCGGGAGATGTCCCACTTGCCCTTGAAGGAGTCGCCGGAGTTGATGGAGATCTGGCCGGCCATCCAGGCGGGGCAGGCCACGGTGGCCACGGTGCCCTTGCGCAGCGCCGCGTTCCAGGCGTCGGTGAACTGGGGCAGGCCCTGGCTCAGCTTCTTGCCGGCGGCCTCGGCGGCCAGGTTCCAGCCCTGCTGCACGGACTGACTGTCCTTGTAGACCGGCTTGCCGTCGGCGTCGTAGTACTGCTGGGAGGAGGAGCTGACGACCGCGTTGTACATGGCGGAGGCGGAGTCCATGAAGTAGGTGCCGGAGGGCGCCTTCTTCTTGTACTGCTCGCCGAGCTTGAGGTAGTCCTCCCAGCCGCCGGCGACGGCCTTGGCGACGGCCTCGCGGTCGCTGGGCAGGCCCGCCTTCTCGAAGAGGTCCTTGCGGTAGCACAGGGACATGGGGCCGATGTCGGTACCGGCGCCGATCACCGTGCCGTCCTTGGCGGTGGCCTGCTTCTCCTTCCAGGACACCCAGTCGTTCACGTTGATCGTCTTGCTGAGGTCGGCGAACTTGCCCGACTGGGTGTCCACGACCTCCTTGATGCGCCCGACTTCGATGCCCGTGACGTCCGCGAGGCCGCTGCCCGTGTTCAGCTGCTGAAGGAGCTTCGGGTAGTAGTCCTGCTCGTTGGCGGTGGTCTCTTCCTGGACCGTGATGTTCGGGTGCAGCTCGTGGTACTTGGCGAACAGTCCGGCCTCCTTGTAACCGAACTGTCCGAAGTCCGCCACCTTCAGGGTGATGTTCCCGTTGGCGTCCGAGCTGTCCGAGTCGTCGTCACTGCTGCAACCGGTCAGCAGCAGCGCGGAGGCCGTCAGGACCGTCGTGGCCAGTGTCGCCGTTCTGCGGCCGTGACCACCGCCGGTACGGGTGATGCGCATTCCACTACTCCTTGTTCCAGTGGGCAACGGGACCTCAGGAATCGGACCGCCGGACACGGCGGTCCGGACCTGCCCTCTCGGTTCGAGCAGCGGCTAGCCAACAGCACGCGGAGTGCGATGGAAAGGTGCTGGTCAAAGGTGCGCCATGCAAGGTAGAGGGGAAGGCCATGAGTGGTTCGATCCGAACGGAAGAGAGCCCCGGTCGCCCTGTGGGACCGCTCCCACGCGGCATGCCGGAAGACTCGTTGGTGCCAGGCCGGGTGTCAAGTCTTGAAGACGGCCTTGTTGCGTAAGCGTGTTCAGCGCGTCACGTGAACGTGTCGTGCGCCGGGACGCAACCGGCCCGTCATCCCGGCGTTGCCCAGGGCGTCGGGGCAGGTCACGGGCGGGGCGGTCGCCCCACGCGGCCAACTGCGCGGGCGGCCGGACCGGTTGCCGGGATCCCTGGGTCAGAATGAAGCTCCCCCGCACCGGACCACCGGAAGGTGAACGATGAGCCCTGCCGAACAGCCGCAGCCGCACAGGACCGCGGACGTCCGGCGCCCGACCCTGAACGCCGTCGCCGCACGCGCCGGCGTGGGCCGCGGCACGGTCTCGCGGGTGATCAACGGCTCCCCGAAGGTCAGCGCACGCTCCCGGGCGGCCGTGGAACAGGCCATCGCGGAACTCGGCTACGTGCCCAACCGCGCCGCCCGCTCCCTGGCCACCCGGCGCACGGACGCGGTCGCGCTGGTGGTGCCCGACGCCGGGACCCGTCTCTTCTCCGAACCGTACTTCTCCGGGATCATCCGGGGCGTCTCCACCGGACTCGCCGGTGCCGGGATGCAGTTGCTGCTGGTCCTCACGGGCGACGAGAAGGAGCACGGCCGGCTCGCCGCCTACCTGGCCGCACATCGGGTGGACGGCGTCCTGATGATGGCGGTCCACGGGGACGACACCCTGCCCGACCGGCTGGAGGAACTGGCCGTGCCGACCGTGCTGGCCGGGCGGCGCAGCGACCGCGAGCGGCTCGGCCATGTCCGCGCGGACAACCGGGGCGGTGCCCGGCTCGCCGTGCGGCACCTGCTGGCCGGCGGCCGCCGGTCCATCGGCACGATCACCGGTCCGCTGGACATGGACGTGGCGCGGGCGCGGCTCGAAGGCTACCGGGAGGCGCTGCGCGAGGCCGGGGTCGCCGTCGCGGACGACCTCGTCGCGGCGGGCGACTTCACCGAGGAGGGCGGCCGCCTGGCCATGCGGGAACTGCTGCGCCGGCACCCGGAGCTGGACGCCGTCTTCGCCGCCTCCGACGTGATGGCCTCCGGCGCGGTGCTGGAACTGCGCGCGGCGGGGCGCCGGGTGCCGCACGACGTGGCGCTGATCGGCTTCGACGACTCGATCGTGGCCCGGCACATCGATCCTCCGCTGACCAGCGTCCGCCAGCCGCTGGAGGAGATGGGCCGCACGATGGCGAGCCTCCTGCTGGAGGAGATCGCCCACTGCGGCACCGGCCGGCGGGAAGTGGTGCTGCCGACGGAACTGGTCGTACGGGCGTCGGCTTGAGGGACCGGGCCGGCTCGCACCCGCCCGGCCCGTACCGAGGCCGGCCGGAGAACGCTCACGTCGGTCCCATGGGCGCACGGACAAGGCCCACGTCAGCCGGAGAACGCGTACGTCGGCCCCCTGCGGCGCACGGACAAGGCCCACGTCAGCCCGGCGAGGCAACCGGCCCTGTCCGACCCTGCGCTGTAGGTCCGGACGTCACTCCCGGCAGGTCGGTCGAGCCCGACCCCTTTCGCCGTGGGAGCGCTCCCATGCATAATGCGTGCACTCGACTCCAGGGGAGAGCCCTCATGCCCGAACCGACGACCGTGGCCTTTCCTCCCGCCTTCCACTTCGGCGCCGCGACCTCGGCGTACCAGATCGAGGGGGCGGTGCGGGAAGACGGCCGCACCCCCTCGATCTGGGACACCTTCAGCCATACACCGGGCCGGACGGCCGGCGGCGAGACCGGGGACATCGCCGTCGACCACTACCACCGCTACCGCGACGACGTCGCGCTCATGGCGGAGCTGGGCCTGACCGCGTACCGCTTCTCCGTCTCCTGGTCCCGGGTGCAGCCGACGGGCCGGGGGCCGGCGGTCCAGCGGGGCCTGGACTTCTACCGCCGGCTGGTCGACGAGCTGCTGGCCCGGGGCATCACCCCCGCGCTCACCCTCTACCACTGGGACCTGCCGCAGGAGCTGGAGGACGCGGGCGGCTGGCCGCACCGCGACACCGCGTTCCGGTTCGCCGAGTACGCACAGCTCGTCGGCGAGGCGCTCGGCGACCGGGTGGAGCAGTGGATCACCCTCAACGAGCCCTGGTGCAGCGCCTTTCTGGGCTACGCCTCCGGGGTGCACGCCCCCGGCCGCACCGACCCGGCGGCCTCGCTGCGCGCGGCCCACCACCTCAACCTGGGGCACGGGCTCGCCGTTTCCGCCCTGCGCGCGGCGATGCCGGCCGGCAACCGGATCGCGATCAGCCTCAACTCCTCGGTCGTACGGCCCCTTTCCCAGGACCCGGCCGACCTCGCCGCGGCCCGCCGGATCGACGACCTGGCCAACGGCGTGTTCCACGGGCCGATCCTGCACGGGGCGTACCCGCCGTCATTGCTGGAGGCCACGCGCTCGGTGACCGACTGGTCGCACGTCCTGGACGGCGACGTCCGCACGATCAACGCCCCGCTGGACGCGCTGGGCCTGAACTACTACACCCCGACGCTGGTCTCCGCCGCGGCCGGCGGGGCCGAGGGACCCCGGGCGGACGGCCACGGCTCCAGCGACCACTCGCCCTGGCCGGCCGCCGACGACGTCCTCTTCCACCAGACCCCCGGCGACCGCACGGAGATGGGCTGGACGATCGACCCGACGGGCCTGTACGACCTGATCATGCGCTACACGCGCGAGGCGCCCGGTCTCCCCCTCCACATCACCGAGAACGGCGCCGCCTACGACGACAAGCCCGGCCCCGACGGCCGGGTGCACGACCCCGAGCGCATCGCCTATCTGCACGCCCACCTCGCGGAGGTACGCCGCGCCATCGCCGACGGCGCCGACGTGCGCGGCTACTACCTGTGGTCCCTGATGGACAACTTCGAGTGGGCGTACGGGTACGGCAAGCGGTTCGGCGCGGTCTACGTGGACTACGCCACGCTGGAGCGGACGCCGAAGTCGAGCGCGCGGTGGTACGGGGAGGCGGCGCGGACGAGGGTGCTGCCGCCGGTGCGCGCGGGGGCCTGAGAGGGGGCGGGGCCCGGCCGGTGTGATCCGCCGGGCCCCTTCTGCCGGGGCACCTTCTGCGGGCCCCTTCTCGGGGCACCGGTGACCGGCGCGACTACTTGTACGCCCCGAACGCCTTGGAGAAGGCGAACGGTTCCTGGGTGACGGAGCTGCACGTGGCGTCGGCGGTGGGCTTGGTGCCGCCGGCGCACTGCTTGTCGCGGGTCGCCGACCACATCGACAGCCAGCCGAGCCCCTTGGAGCGGGCGAAGTCCACCAGCTGGTTGGCGTCGTCGACCTTGAACACCTCGGAGGAGACGTCGTTGACGCCGATCATCGGGGTGACGGCGACGGCCTTCCAGGCGGCGGAGTCGGACAGTCCCAGCACGCTTCTGACCTGCGCCTGGGTGGCGGTCGCGGCCTGCTCGGCATAGGTGCCCATGTCGCCGCTGTACGAGGCGCCGTAGTCCATCGCCATGATGTTGACGGTGCTGATCTTCACGCCGTTGGACTTGGCGTCGGCGAGGAGGTTCACGCCGTCCTGGGTGAGGCCCTCGGGCATCACCGGGAGGGTGAAGGAGACGTCCAGGCCGGGGTGCTGCGCCTGGAGCTTGGCGATGGCCTGGGCGCGCCGGGTGTTGGCGGCGGTGTTGGGCAGTGCCCCGCCCTCGACGTCGAAGTCGACCTTGGTGAGCTTGAAGGCGTCGACCGCCTTGCCGTAGGCCGCCGCCAGCGCGTCCGCGGAGGAGCAGGTGGTGGCCAGTTCGGAGCCGGAGGCGCCGCCGAAGGAGACGCGGACGTCGCCGCCCTTGGCGCGCAGCGCGCCGATCTGCGCGGCCACGGCGTCGCCGGTGAGGTCCGTGACCCCGCCCCACTTGGGGGTGCAGCCGCCGCCGTCGGTGAGGAAGGCGAGGTTGTAGTTCTTCACGCCGGTCGCGTCGGCGGCGCCGAGGAGGTCGAAGGCCGGGTAGAGGCTGGTGTCGACGTAGGGGGCGAAGCCGGCGGAGGCGGTGGTGCCGGATCCGGTGCTGCCGGTGGGGGTGGGCGTCGCGCTCGCGGTGGGGGCCGAGGTGTGCGTGGAGGTGGGCGTGGCGGTGGGGTCCGGGGTCGGCGACTGGGTGGGCTGTGTCGGCCGGCCGCTGGGCTCGGGGGTCGCTCCGTCGTCCGCGGAACAGCGCGCGTCGTCGATACGGCAACCGGTCGGGTCGCCGCTGCCGTTGACCACGAAGCCGACGGTCACCGACTTGCCGGGGGCCAGGCCGTCGGTGTCCCAGGTGGCGGGCTTCACGGTGACGTGCCGACCGCTGACGCTCGGCTCGCCGTTCCACAGGGAGCTGAGCTTGGCGCCCGCCGGCAGGTCGAACTCCAGCGTCCAGGTCTTCTCGGCCTGGCCGGTGTTGTTGGTGACGACGTACTGGGCGGTGTAGCCCGTGGACCAGTCACTGGTCCTGGTGTACGCGGCGTTCACCCCGGCCGCGTTGGCGGTGCCGGTGAGCAGGACCGCTCCGCCGCCGATCACGGCCGCGGCCACCAGGCCGCCTATCGCCTTGTTCCTGCCACTGATCCTGCGCCGGTGCGTGCTCATGCGCGTGCCTGCCTTCGCTGTTCACGGGGAGAGGTGCGGCAGCACGCTAGCGATCAGGAAAGGGACAATCCGCTTGTACGGGGCGCCCGTCGGCGGCCTTAGGGTTCGCTTAAGGCAGCGATCGGGAACGGTTAAAGGCAGAGACCCATTTGCCCGGTCGGCGTCTGCGCATGGCGCCCCGCCGTCCGCGTCCGGCCGGCTTCCGGGCGTCCAGCTGGAACCAGATCCGCACCTCGGTGCCGCCCAGCACCGAGGAGCCGATGCGGACGTCACCGCCGGTGGACTCGGCGAGCCGGCGGACGATGTCCAGGCCCAGGCCGGTCGAGCCGGTGTGCCCGGAGCCCCGGCCGCGGGCCATCGCCGCCTCGGGGTCGGCTATGCCGGGGCCCGCGTCGGAGACGAGCACGATCACCGCGTCCTCGCCGTTGTGCACGTCGACCGCGAAGGCGGTGCCCTCGGCGGTGTGCCGGAAGACGTTGCCCAGCAGGGCGTCGAGCGCGGCGGCCAGGTCGGCGCGGGCCACGGGTACGCGCACCGGCCGGTCGACGCCGGCCACCCGCCACTTGCGGCCCTCGTCCTCCGCCAGCGCGGACCAGAACTCCATGCGTTCACGCACCACCTCGGCCGCGTCACAGCCCGCGCCGGGTCCGGCGGCGGCCGTCTGCGGCTTGGCCTCGCGGGCCGTCCGGATGATGGTGTCGACCTCGCGCTCCAGCTGGGCGACGGCCTCCCGGGTCTGCTCGGCGGCGGGTCCGGCGCCGAGGGAGGCCGCGTTCAGCCGGAGGACGGTGAGCGGGGTGCGCAGCCGGTGCGAGAGGTCGGCGGCCAGCTCCCGTTCGTTGGCGAGGAGCTGGACGACCTGGTCGGCCATGGAGTTGAACGCGACGGCCGCCAGCCGGAGCTCGGTCGGACCGTCCTCGGGCACCCGGGCGCCCAGCCTGCCGTCGCCCAGCTCGTGCGCGCCCTCGACGAGCCGCCGCGCGGGCCGCACCATGCGCACCCCCAGCCGGTCGGCGACCGCGACCGAGCCGACGGTCAGCGCGAGGCCGACGGCCGCGAGCACCGCCCAGGCCGTGCCGACGCCGTTGGTCACCTCGGACTCGGGGACGTACACCTCGACCACGGCTATCGCGCCGGAGCCGAGCGCGACCGGCTGGAGCAGGGTGGAGCCGCCGGGCACGGTGGCGGTGGAGGCGCGGCCGAGCCGTCGTACGGCCTCGATGTCGCGCCCGGCGGCGCGCCGGCGGCCGAGGTCGAGCGCGGCCCGTCCGCCCTCGGCGGGCAGGTGGACCGCCATCCCGGAGTCGGCGCCGGCCGAGGCCACCACCCGCTCCAGCTGGTCCCGGTCGGTGGTGATGGACAGGGCGGGCGCGACCGCCGCGGCCTCCCGCTCGGCATTGGAGAACGCGCGGTCGCGGGCCATCTCCTTGACGACGAGGCCGAGCGGCACGGCGAAGGCGACCACGACCATCGTGGTGACCGCGAGGCAGACCTTGACCAGGGCCCATCTCATCGCGGGGCCTGCCCGGCCTGCCCGTCAAGGGGCGGTTCGAGCTTCACCCCGACGCCCCGCAGCGTGTGCAGATAGCGCGGCCGGGCGGCCGTCTCCCCCAACTTGCGGCGCAGCCAGGACAGATGGACGTCGATGGTCTGGTCGTCGCCGTAGGACTGCTGCCAGACCTCGGCGAGGAGTTCCCTGCGCGGGACGACGACGCCCGGCCGCCCGGCCAGGAAGGCCAGCAGGTCGAACTCGCGGCGGGTGAGGTCGAGCCGGGCCCCGTCCAACTCGGCCTGGCGGCGCAGCGGGTCGACGGTCAGGCCGCCGACGCGGAGCACGGCCGGGGGCGGGGCCTCACCGCCGCCGGCACGGGCCCGGCGCAGCACGGCGGTGATCCGGGCGGAGAGGTGTTCGACGGAGAACGGTTTGGTCAGGTAGTCGTCCGCCCCGGCGTGCAGCAGCCGGACGATCTCCGTCTCGTCGTCGCGGGCGGTGGCGATGATGACGGGCACGTCGGTGATGCCGCGCAGCATCTTCAGGGCCTCGGAGCCGTCCAGGTCGGGCAGTCCGAGGTCCAGGATGACCAGGTCGAAGCGGAAATGGGCGACCTCGCGCAGCGCCTCCAGCGCCGTACCGACGCTGCGCACGGTGTGTGCGGCGTCGGTCAGATGCCGGATGAGCGCCGAGCGTACGAACTGGTCGTCCTCGACCACGAGCACACTTGCCATGCGCCGCACCGTACGCCATGCGGACGGCACCGGCCGGGCGCCTGTGGACAACTCGGGGCATGTGCGAACGGCCGTGCCCCTGGGGCAGTATGGCCCGCGATGCGCAGAGGACTCGTACACGTACTGGCGTGGCTGCTCGCGACGGGAGCGGCGGTCACGCTGTCGTGGTGGGGTGTCCACACGGTGATGGCGGGGACGGCGTACGACCCGCCGCGCGCGCTTCCGGTCAGGGCCGCCGGTCCGCACTCCCACGATGCGAAGTCCGCGTCCGGGGCGCCCTCCGCGTCGCCGGCCCCGTCCCGCGAGCGGCCGGTCCGGCCGACGGCGACGCCGGCGCCCGCGCGCACGCCGGCCCGCACTCCGTCCCCGTCCGCGTCCTCCTCCCCCACCGCGTCCGGCCGCATCAGGTCCTACGACACCGACGGCGGCCGGGCGGTGTTCGACCTGCGGGCTGCCGACGCCGCGCTCGTGTCGGCGACCCCGGCGACGGGCTGGTCGATACAGGTGTGGAAGACGGAGAGCTGGATCCGCGTGGAGTTCGGCCGGGGCGCGGACCGGGTGACGGTGTTCTGCGTCTGGCACGACGGGCCGCCGCGGGTCGAGGTCGGCACGTACTGACCCACCTCGGCGTGGTCGGGGCGCGGGGAAGGGGGGCGGCGTGCACGGTGCCGCCGGCGGGCCCCTAGCGGAACACCGAGGGCGGTGGTGCCGGGGAGGCCACCGCGGCCTCGTCCGTCACGGGCACGGCGCCTCCGGTGAAGTCGGTGAGCTGCCTGCCGTGTTCGACCCGGCCGGGGTGCGGGTCGGAGGCGGCGCGGCGGGTGAGTTCGGCGAGCGGCAGCGGGAGGTCGGAGGCGACCAGGACCGCGTTGCCGAAGCGCTTGCCGCGCAGCACGGCCGCGTCGGCGATCAGCGCGAGTTCGGCGAACCGGGCGGCCGCGGTGGCGATCTGGCCGCGCAGGTGCGCGAGCGGAGGGCCGTCGGCGAGGTTGGCCGTGTAGACACCGGAAGGCTTCAGGGCCCGCCTGACCTCGTCCAGGAACTCGGTCGAGGTGAGGTGGGCGGGGGTGCGGGCGCCGCTGAAGACATCGGCGACGACCAGGTCGGCCCAGCCGTCCGGCACCTTGGCGAGCCCCGCGCGCGCGTCGGTGGCCCGCACCCGGATGCGCGCGCCCGGGTCCAGCGGCAGCTCCCGGCGGACGAGTCGCACCAGGCTCTCGTCCCGCTCCACGACCTGCTGGGTGGAGCGGGGCCGGGTCGCGGCGACGTACCGGGCGAGGGTGAGCGCGCCGCCGCCGAGGTGCACGGCGTGCACGGGCTTGCCGGGCGGGGCGGCGAGGTCGATGACGTGGCCGAGTCGGCGCTGGTACTCGAAGGACAGGTACGCCGGGTCGTCCAGGTCGACGTGCGACTGGGGCGCGCCGTCGATCAGCAGCGTCCAGGCCCGCGCGCGGTCCGGGTCGGGGACGAGCTGGGCGAGCCCGCCGTCGACCGGCTCCTCGACCGCTGCCGCGGCCGACCCGCGCCGTGTGTTCCTCGACCTGCCCATCCCCCCATTTTCGCAGCCGCCGGGGGCAGGCGCGTCACCGGCAGTTGTCGGCCGCCTCGATCAGGCGGGCCGCCTCGCCCAGGGCCCGGCGCAGGACCACCGGGTCGGTGGCGAGGTCCGCCTCGCCGGGCGGCAGCAGCCAGTCGGAGCCCTCCACCGGCGGCTCGGGGTTCAACCGCAGCCCGCGTCCGTCGGTCTCGGTGCAGGTGCTGCCCGGCACGTCCCAGCCGGCGGCCGTACCGGCCGGCACCAGGAAGCCGAGGGTGCCGCAGCCGTCGTCGTGCAGCACGGGCCCGACCGCGTCCGCCGCGCCCCGCCGCAGGATGTCGACCGCCTCCAGCCCCTGCCGGGTCGGTACCGTGACGAGGTCGCACCTCGCGTCACCTCCCCCGCACGCGGACGACGACGGCGACGTACAAGGATCGTTGCTCTGGCTGGTCTCCATGCCGGCCTCCACCACACAGCCCTGTTGCGGTCCGTGAAGTCCAACGCGCGAGCCCGTCAACGGCAACGGCACAAGTGCGCCGCAAAGGATGGCACTTCATGGCAGATCGTGCATGAGATATCCGGTTTGTAGCCAAACAGCGCGTGGCGGGTCCTTCACAGCGGGTACGTTCGTGCCCGCCGGAACCAGGGCGTCACTCGGACAACTCGTCCCGAACCGCCCGGGTCCCGGCGTGGTTCGACGGTTCGCACGAGAGGACCCGGCCATGGCGTCGTCAACCGTGACCTCGTCCCAGCCCGAACGGCCACCACGGCCGAACCTCGCCTTCCGGCAGTTGCGCGGCCGGCGCTCACCAGCGGAGTTCGCGGCCCTGGTACGGCGGGCCGCGCGCGAGATCGGTGAGCGGGTGAGCTGTGACGCGCGCTACATCGGCAGGGTCGAGGCGGGTGAGATCCGCTGCCCCAACTACGCGTACGAACGGGTGTTCCTGCACATGTTCCCCGGCCGCACGCTCACCGACCTCGGCTTCGCGCCCCGCTCGGCCGTCCGCGGACGCGCGGCCCGTACGACGGCGGAGACGGCCCCCGCGCCGCGGGTGCCCGGTGAGTCCCGCGGGGCCGCGGAGCCGTACGAGTCCCGTGAGACCCACGGGTCACGCGACCGGCGGGACGCGCGGGAACGGGGCCCGCGTGCACCGCACCAGCTGTACGAACCGCACGAACCGTTTGCGAAAGACCCCCTGAACCACGAGGAGAGCGACGTGCTGCGTCGCGCATTCATGACCGGCGGTGGCGCCACCGTGGCCGCCGCCACGCTGGCCCCCCTGGGGCTCACCACCGGCGCCACGGCGGCGGAACGGCCGCTGCGGCGGGCCGGCACCTCCGAGGCGGCGGCGCTGGAGGAGGCCGTCCGCCGCATCCGGCTGCTCGACGACCGGCACGGCGCGGACGGCCTCTACCGGCGCGCCGCGGCCCCGCTGCGCGCGGCGTACGAGCTGCTCGACGCCGGCGCGACCCGGCAGACCACCGCCGACCGGCTGCACGCGGGCGCCGGTGAACTCGCCATCTCCGTCGGCTGGCTGGCCCATGACTCCGGCCGCTTCGACGACGCCCGCTCGCACTACGCGGAGGCGCTGGCCACCGCACGTATGACCGGCGATACCGCGCTGGAGGCGCACGCCTTCTGCAACACCGCGTTCCTGGCCCGGGACGCCGGGCGCCCCCGGGAGGCGGTACGGGCCGCGCAGGCCGCGCAGCGCGCCGCCCAGCCGCTCGGCTCGGACCGGCTGATGTCCCTGCTGGCGCTGCGCGAGGCGGGCGGCTGGGCGGGGCTCGCCGACCGCACCGGCTGCGCGCAGGCGCTGGCCCGGGCGCACGCCCTGTTCGAGCGGGGGCGCTCGGACGCCGACCCGGAGTGGATGAGCTTCTACGGAGAGGCCGAGCTGGAGGGGCTGGAGGCGCAGTGCTGGTCCACGCTGGGCGACTGGCGGCGGGCGTCCCGGCACGCGCGGCGGGCGGCGCGTCTGCAGGACCCCCACTTCACGCGGAACATCGCGCTGTACACCGCGGAGCTGGCCGACGACCTCGCCCGCGAGGGGCGTCCCGACGAGGCGGCGGAGGCGGGGCTGCGGGTGCTGGCGCTGCTGGACCAGGTCCAGTCCTCCCGCATCCAGACGATGCTGGCCGGAACGGCGCGGGTGCTGCTGCCGCACCGGCGGGCGTCGGGGGTGTCGGAGTTCCTGGACCGCCACGCGTCCGTTCCACGGCGGGTGTAACGGGTCGTCCGGTGCGGGCGGGGCCGGCCTGGTCACCGGTCCGCGGGACCGGCCGCGCCCGCACGCCGGGGCCCGCCCACCGTCACGGCCCCGCGCCCGGGCACCTCACCGGCCGGGGCCCGGCCGCACCCGTCCGGCCGGGTGCCCGGACCGGGCACGCCGTCAGCCCGTCAGGTGCCCCGTGTCGTTCCAGCTCTCGATCGCCGGTTCCCCGTAGGCCCAGCCCAGCACGGACAGCGACGTGGGGTTCAGCCGTATCCGCGCCGCGAAGTCCAGCCCCAGCCCCAGCCACCGCGCCCCGATCGACCGCAGGACGTGCCCGTGGGCGAAGACCAGGACGTCCCGGTCGGCCGAGCGGGCCCAGGAGACCACCTCGTCCGCGCGCGCGGTGACGTCGGCGAGGCTCTCGCCCCCGGGGACCCCGTCGCGCCAGATCAGCCAGCCGGGCCGCACGGCCTGGATCTCGGCCGGGGTCATGCCCTCGTAGGCGCCGTAGTCCCACTCCATCAGCGTGTCCCACGCCGCGGCGCGGTCCCCGAAGCCGGCCAGTTCGCACGTCTCCCGCGCGCGTGACAGCGGGCTGGTCCGCACCTCCGCGTCCGCCAGTCCGTCCAGCGGAGCGCGGTGCAGCCGCTCGCCGAGCAGCTTGGCCCCGCGCCGGCCCTCCTCCAGCAGCGGCACGTCGGTCCTGCCGGTGTGCTTGCCGGACAGCGACCACGCCGTCTGTCCGTGCCGGGCCAGCAAGATGCGCGGTGCCATGGGGTCACTCCGAAGGAACAAGCGGATGAACGACAGGGGGACGCACGACGAGTGGGTGCGGTCCTCCCATCATCGCGCACCCCGCTGCCAGGCAACCCGCCGGGCGATCTCCGCGTCTTCGAGGGCTGACACCCACCGGGTGTGATCCCGAGCGCCCGTCCTCGGCGGAGTAGGGACACCGTAAAGTGGCACGGTCGCCCGCCGGGCGCAGCCGCACAGCAGAAAGGGGAGGGCGATCGGATGCCGCAGACCGAGACACCGGGCACCGAGGTGGCCCCGCGACCCCGGCTGCGCTGGTGGACCGAGCTGCCGCTGATCGTGCTGGTCTACGGCTGTTACTCGGCCGGCCGGCTCCTCGCGCGCGGTGACGTCACCAGCGCCGTCGACCACGGCCTGGCGATCCTGCGCGTCGAGAAGGCCCTGCGCCTGAACGCCGAGCACCCGCTGAACCGGCTGTTCACGCGCGAGCCCTGGCTCGGGGTGCCGGCCGACTTCTGGTACGCCTCCCTGCACTACCTGGTCACGCCCGTGATCCTGGTCTGGCTGTTCCGCGCGCGTGCCGCGCACTACCGGGCGGCCCGCACCTGGCTGATGACGTCCACGTTCATCGGACTGATCGGCTTCACCCTGCTGCCGACCTGCCCGCCCCGCCTGCTCTCCGCCGGCCACGGCTTCGTGGACACGATGGCGCAGTACAGCGCGTACGGCTGGTGGGGCGGCGAGGCCAGCGCCCCGCGCGGCATGGGCGGCATGACCAACCAGTACGCGGCGATGCCGAGCCTGCACGTGGGCTGGGCGCTGTGGTGCGGTGTGATGCTGTGGCGGCACGGCGGCACGCGCCTGACAAAGGTCCTCGGTGTCGTCTACCCGCTGGTGACCGCGCTGGTGGTCATGGGCACCGCCAACCACTACTTCCTGGACGCCGTCGCGGGCGTGGCCGTGATGGGCGCCGGCCTGCTGCTGGCGCCGCGGCTGCTGCGGACGACGGACCTCGTGCGGACCCGGCTGTCCCGCCGTACCGCACCGGTCGCACCGGTCCCGCAGACCGCGGGTTCCCCGATTGTCAGTGCCGGATGCCAGACTTCGGCGGGTGAGCGAATTCCACGGCAGCGCGAGTCGCGGCTCGACCCCGCGGCCGGACCGGACGCCTCCCCCAGTGACGCGGGCGAAGGGGCTCCGGCACCGGCTCGCTGAGCTGCGCGGTCCCGACGTACCGGCCAAGGCCCTGGACGCCCGCGCCCTCGCGGCGCTGGCCGCCAACCCGGGCTGTTCCCGGCGGGCGATCCTGGACGGCGCCGGAGTGGACAAGGCCCGGCTGGCCGGTGCGCTGGGCGCGCCGGCCGGTTTCGGCCAGTCGCAGTTCGCGCTGACCCGGGGCAACGCGTTCGAGGCGCGGGTCAAGGCGGACGGCGGCGCCGAACTGCTGCGGCTGGCGCACGCCCGGCTGGACCCCGGCGCCGAACCGCCCGCCACGGCGGCCGTGCCCGATCTGACCGCGCACGGCCCCGAGGGGCGCACGGCCCGTACGGCGCTGGCGCTGCGCGAGGCCACGCGGGCCGGCGGCTGGACGCTGCTGGACCATCCGATGCTCGCCCTGGACGTGGCCGGTTCGCTCGCCTTCCTGGAGCCCGACGCGGTCGTGGTGCACCCGGACGGCAGCTGGTCGGTCGTGGAGATCAAGTCCTTCCCCATGGTGGACGGCGCGGCGGACCCGGCGAAGGTGGGCGCGGCGGCCCGCCAGGCGGCGGTGTACGTGCTCGCCCTGGAGGAGGTCGCGAAGCGTCTCGGCGCGGAGCCGGACGCGCCCGCCCCGGCAGGCGCTCCGGTGCCGCGGGTGCGCCACCAGGTGCTGCTGGTGTGCCCGAAGGACTTCTCCAACCTGCCCGCGGCCTCCGCCGTGGACGTCCGCAAGCAGCGCGCGGTCACCGCCCGCCAGCTGGCCCGGCTCACCCGCGTCGAGGAGATCGCCGACGCGCTGCCCGAGGGCACGTGCTTCGCGCCCGACCTGCCCGCCGAGGAGCTCACGGCGGCCGTGGAGGCGGTGCCGGCGACGTACGCGCCCGAGTGCCTGTCCGCCTGCGAACTGGCCTTCCACTGCCGGGATCGGGCCCGCGCGACCGGCGCGGTCACCCGGCTCGGCCGGCCGCTGCGGGCCGAGCTCGGCGGGCTCGCCACGGTCGAGGAGGTCCTGGCGGCGGCCCACGGCGTGAGCGGCGACCCTGACGACCCGGCGGTGGCCGCGCTGCGCCGGGCGGCGGCCCTGCGCGCGGAGGCGCTGCGGGAGGCCCGGGAAGCCGCCGAGGCCCGGGAAGCCGGGGAGGCGGTTTCGTGTCCCTGATCACCGCCCTCGCCCGGCTGGAGGCCGTCGGCACGGGCCGGGCGCAGCCCGCCGCGACCGTCCGCCACCGGCACCTGTCCCGCCACCCGCTGGTGTTCGTGCCGCTCACCACGGCCGGTGAGACGGGCGCCCCGCTCGGCGCACTGGTCGGCACCGACCGGGACGCGCCCCGGCTGCTCGTCGTACCGCAGCCCCGGGACCGCGATCTGCGCTTCACGTTCCTCGCCGACCTTGCCGACGTCGTCCTGCCCTACATCGACGCGTACGCCGGCTCCGTGGAGGCGGCCGAGCGCACCGAGACCGACCCGGAGACCGGCAAGCGGGTCAAGGTGGCGGCCGAACTGTGCGCGGACGCCCCCCAGCTGATCGTGCCGAGCCGCACGGGTCTGGACTTCGTACGGCTGCTGGGCCGCTCGATGCGGTTCCGGCGCACCGCCGAGCAGGACCCGGACGCGCCCTACCCGGCGCCGCCCCGGGTGCCGTTGCTCGGCCGCTGGCTGACCCACTACGGCGAGCGGGCCCGGGTCCCGGGCTCCTCGCTGCTGCTGGCCCTGACCGATGTGCTGTCCCGGCACTGGGCGACCGGCCAGTCCGGGCTGGAGGACGAACACCTCGGCGCGCTGCTGGCCTGGATCGACCCCCCGGAGGGCCTGACCGGCGCCGAGGCGGCCCGCCGGGCCGAACTCGCCAGGGACGCCGACGGACAGCTGCTCTGCCCGCCCGCCGGCCCCGCCACCGACCCGGCGTTCGACAACAGGCTGCTGGCCCCGGCGATCGAACGCTACGACCGCGCGCGGACGGCCCTGGCCGCCGCCGAGGACCCGCTGGAGGCCGACGACCGGCTGGCGGCGCTCGGCCGAGCCGAGCGGGAGGTCCGCGACCTGGTCGAGAGCCGTACCCGGCCCACCTGGGACGCGGTCTGGCGGGGGCTGGACCTGCTGCGGGCGCTGCCGGAGGGCGCGCACGTGGAGGGGCGCTGGACCCGGGACCGCTGGTCGTTCACCGGGCACCGGGACCGGGTGCTGGCCGGTGAGCCGCCGCAGCCGCGCCGGGACGACGCGGTGACGGCGGCGAACAAGCTGGCCACGCGCGAGCGCGAGCAGGCCCGGCTGGAGGCGCAGGAGGCGCTGGACGACCCGCTGGTGATGGCGGGGCGGCGGCTGGCCGGGGAGGCGTTCGCGGGCGAGGTGACCGACGTGGTGATGGCGTACAGCGAGGGCAGGCGGCCCAGCCCGCGCCCGCTGGTGACGGTCCGCACCGAGGACCGGCCGCATCTGGCTCAGCGGGCGAAGGTGTACCGCTCGCTGGGCGGCAAGCCGCAGTCGGCGGAGTTCGTCGGCCAGGAGGCCGACGGTGTGCTGGTCCTGCGCGTACTGGACAAGATGGGCCGCGGGAAGGAGCCGGAGCCCGGCTCGGTGCCGGAGAAGGGCGACCGGGTCTGCTTCACCCTGTTCGAGCACGAGCAGCGCGGCGGCGCGAAGCTGCCCGACCCGGAGCAGACCCCGTGGACGCACGGCGGCCCGCCGGGCGAACCGGCACCGGAGGCCCCCGACACCGTGACCGAGGAGGACGTGCTGTGACGACCGTCGACTTCGATCCCGGAGCCGCGGCCGGCCGCGCCACCGACGCGATCCTCCACGACACCCTGCACGGCGCCGAACGGGGCGTGGTCGTGGACTCGCCGCCGGGCGCCGGCAAGTCGACGCTGGTGGTCCGCGCGGCCCTGGAACTCGCCGGCGCGGGACGCCCCCTGATGGTGGTGGCCCAGACGAACGCCCAGGTGGACGACCTGGTCCTGCGGCTGGCCGAGAAGGACCCGGAGCTGCCCGTCGGCCGTCTGCACAGCAGCGACACCGACGCGTACGACGCGGCGCTGGACGCCCTGCCGCAGGTCCGCACGTCAGCGAAGGCGGCGGACCTGAACGGGCTGCCGGTCGTGCTGTCCACGGCCGCCAAGTGGGCGCACGTGAAGGTGGACGAGCCCTGGCGGCACGCGATCGTGGACGAGGCGTACCAGATGCGCTCCGACTCCCTGCTCGCCGTGGCCGGCCTGTTCGAACGGGCGTTGTTCGTGGGCGACCCGGGCCAGCTGGACCCCTTCTCCATCGTCGGCAGCGAGCAGTGGGCCGGTCTGCCGTACGACCCCTCGGCCTCGGCGGTCACCACCCTCCTGGCCCACAACCCGGACCTCCCCCAGCACCGCCTGCCGGTCTCGTGGCGCCTTCCGGCCTCGGCGGCGCCGCTGGTCTCGGACGCGTTCTACCCGTACACCCCGTTCCGCAGCGGCACGTCCCACGGGGACCGCCGGCTGACCTTCGCCGTCCCCTCCGACGGCTCCGGCCCGGACCGGGTGATCGACGAGGCCGCGGAGTCCGGATGGGGCCTGCTGGAGCTGCCCGCCCGGCACACCCCGCGCACGGACCCGGAGGCGGTGCGGGCGGTGGCGGCGGTGGTCCGCCGGCTGCTGGACCGGGGCGGCGCGGCCACGTCCGAGCGTGCGCCGGACCCCGTCCCCCTCACGGCCGACCGGATCGCCGTGGGCACGGCCCACCGCGACCAGGCGGCGGCGGTCCGCGCGGCCCTCGCCGACGCCGGCGTCCCGGACGTGACCGTCGACACGGCGAACCGCCTCCAGGGCCGCGAGTACGACGTCACGGTCGTGCTGCACCCGCTCTCCGGCCGCCCCGACGCCACCGCCTTCCACCTGGAGACGGGCCGCCTGTGCGTCCTGGCCTCCCGCCACCGCCACGCCTGCATCATGATCTGCCGCGCCGGGGTGACCGACCTGCTGGACGACTACCCCTCCACGGAACCGGTCCAGCTGGGAACGCTGGTGAAATTCCCGGACGGCTGGGAGGCGAACCACGCGGTCCTCTCCCACCTGGGAGAACACCGCGTCACCTGGCACCCCTGAGCCATGCCCCACCGCCTCCGCCCGGGGGGAATAAGCGGGGACTCTCTCCTGTTAGGGGTTCACGGACAGCCCACGCTCGCATCAGGAGGCGCACACCGTGTCGGCAGACGAGGCAGACGAGATCCGGGGCACCGCGCTCGGTACCGCCCCCGCCCCCCTCTCCGTACTGGACCTGGTGACCGTCGGCGCGGGCAGTACCGCCACCGACGCCCTGCGCACCAGCGTCGCGCTCGCGCGGTTCACGGAGTCCCGCGGCTTCCACCGGTACTGGGTCGCCGAGCACCACTCCATGCCCGGTGTGGCCTCCTCCTCCCCCGCCGTGATCCTCGCCCACCTCGCCGCCCACACCGACCGCATCCGGCTCGGCTCGGGCGGTGTCATGCTGCCCAACCACGCCCCGCTGGTGATCGCCGAGCAGTTCGGCACGCTGGAGGCGCTGGCCCCGGGCCGGATCGACCTGGGCCTCGGCCGGGCGCCGGGCACGGACGGGGCGACGGCCGCGGCCCTGCGCCGCACCGACACCCTCAACGAGGGCGCCGACGACTTCCCGCAGCAGCTCGCGGAGCTGACCCGGTTCCTGGACGACGACTTCCCGGACGGCCACCCCTACCGCCGCATCCACGCGATCCCGGGGCCCGTCCAGGGCAGCGCCCCCGGCGGGGTCCAGTCCGCGCACCGGCCGCCGGTCTGGCTGCTCGGTTCCTCCGGCTTCAGCGCGCGCCTGGCCGGTCTGCTCGGCCTGCCGTTCGCCTTCGCGCACCACTTCTCCGCGCAGAACACCATCCCGGCGCTCGACCTGTACCGGGAGACCTTCCGGCCCTCCGGCGTCCTCTCCGAGCCGTACGCCCTCATCGGCGTCTCCGCCCTCGCCACGGACGACGAGCGGGAGGCCCGCCGGCAGAGCAGGGCGATGGCGCTGAACATGATCCGGCTGCGCACCGGCCGCCCCGGTCTGTTCCCCGACCCGGAGGAGGCCGAGCGGCACGAGTTCAGCCCGATGGAGGAGGAGTTCGCCGCCTCCTGGACGGCCAACATCGTGCAGGGCACGGCCGACGAGGTCCGCGCCGGACTGGACGACCTGCACAAGCGCACCGGTGCCGACGAGCTGATGATCACCTCGCACGCGCACCGCGGTGAACTCCGCATGCGCTCCTACGAACTGATCGCGGACGCCTACGGGTTGCCGACCGCGTAGGCCTGCGCCCCCAGCAGCTCGGAGATACGATCCGGCGGCACCGGGCGGGAGTACAGCCAGCCCTGCCCGGTGTCGCAGCCGATCCGGCGCAGCCGGGTGGCCTGGGCGGAGGTCTCCACGCACTCCGCGGTGACCGTCAGACCGAGCCGGTGGGCGAGCTGGATCATCGCCTCCACGATGACCTCGTCGGCCGGGTTGGGGGCGATGGCCTTCGTGTCGCCGTCGTACTGGAAGCCCCGCACGAAGGAGCCGTCCAGCTTCAGCGTGGAGACCGGCAGCCGGCTGAGGTAGGCGAGGTTCGAGTAGCCGGTGCCGAAGTCGTCGATGGCGATGCGCACACCCATGTCGCTGAGGGCCTGGAGGGCCTGGAGCGGGCGTCCGGCCGAGCCCATCACCGCCGACTCGGTCAGCTCCAGCTGGAGCAGCTGCGGGGCGAGTCCGGTCTCGGCGAGGATCTCGGCCACGTCGGCCACCAGGTCCGAGTCCCACACCTGCCGTACGGCGACGTTGACGCTGACGAAGATGGGCGGTTCGCCGGGGTGGTCCAGCTGCCAGCGGCGGGCCTGCCGGCAGGCGGTGTGCAGCGCCCAGCGGCCGAGCTGCACGATCGAGCCGTCCTCCTCGGCCAGTCCGATGAACCGATTCGGCGTCAGGGTGCCGAACTGCGGGTGGTGCCAGCGGATCAGGGCCTCGACGCCGTTGAGCCGGCCGTCCTCCATGGCCACCAACGGCTGGTACTCGAGGGCGAATTCCTCGCGTTCGATGGCGGGCCGCAGGGTGGAGGACAGCGCCTGACGGGTCATGCGGTGGGCGTTGCGCTCGGGGTCGAACAGGGTCCAGCGGCCCTTGCCGTCGGCCTTCGCCCAGTACAGCGTGGTGTCGGCCGCCTGCATCAGCCCGGTGGCCGTCGTGCCGGCCGCGTGCCGCTCGACGACGCCGATGGACGCGGTCAGCGAGAGCCGCTGGCCGGCCAGGTCGAAGGGTTCCTCCAGCGCCTTCAGCGCGGACTCGGCGAGGTCGGCGAGCTGTTCGGTGCCGGTGGAGTCCTCCACCAGCAGCGCGAACTCGTCGCCGCCGAGCCGGGCCACCAAGGGGGTCGCGGCGCGGGCGTACCCGGTCTCGTCGGCGACCCGGGTCAGGCGTTCGGCGACGGCCGCGAGGAGCCGGTCGCCGACGCGGTGGCCGAGGGTGTCGTTGACCGCCTTGAAGCCGTCCAGGTCCAGGTAGCACAGGCCGATCCGGCCGGTGCCGCCCTCCTCGTACGACTCGGCCTCCAGCGCGGCCGTCAGGCGTTCGAAGAACAGTGTGCGGTTGGGCAGCCGGGTCACCGGATCGTGCATCTGCAAGTGCCGTAGCCGGGCCTGGAGTTCGCGCCGGGAGCTGATGTCGGCGACCGACAGCAGGACGCCGGGTTCGCCGGTCAGCGGGGTGACGGTGACCTGCACCCACAGCGAGTGTCCCTCGGGGTGCTTCACCCGGCGGGTGCAGCGCAGGCGGGCCTGCCGGCCGCGCAGCACCTCGTGGTAGGCGTGCCGGGTCCGGGCGTCGGCGGCCAGGTCCACCAGGTCGGCGGCGACCCGTCCGACGAGGGTGCCGGGGTCGGCGCCGAGCAGGTCGCCGAGGGCGGCGTTGGCACCGACGACGAGTCCCCCGGGGGCCACGACCGCCATGGCGAGCGGGGCGGTCGCGAAGACACGGTGGTAGGTGGTGTAGTGACTGTCTGTGACGGCTGACCGGTCGAGGTCTGCCGCGGGCGTCGGCCCTTCGGACGTTCCGCTCACCGCTCGCTCCCGCAGTGCACTCGATCTGTGTCCGTGCCTGTCCGTGCCGGAAAGTGTGCCGATCATAGAGGCTGGCTCCGGGCCCTTCCAGCCGGTGTCCAGTGTCCCGGACCCAGCACAGGTTCTGACAGATCGTTTCTGCCCGCACCTGGACGGGTTCTTCAGGCCGCCGACCAGTTGTGACGTTCCGTGAGTGTTTCGGGGATGTCGAGCGCCGGGGCGCGCCGGGGCGCAATGAGGGCGCGTTCACCCTTCTGGTGCAGGTAAACAGGGCAAAACACATCGATTGCCAGCAATCTGGGTGCGGGTCCCGAACCGCATCCGGAGGTCACGTCCGTGCCCAAGCTGCGCAGCACCGCCGCCGTGTGCACCACGATGTCGGCGCTCGCCGCGACCTCGATCCTCGGCGGCCCGTCGGCCGCCGAGCCCTTCTCCCCGGCCCCCTGCGCGCTGCACCGCACACAGGCCCACCATTCGGAGGGCGTCGACAGCTGGAATCCCGCCTACACCCGCCCGACCGGTGCGCTGGACGCCGTGATGATCTTCCTGTCCTTCCCGGACGCCACCCCGCGCACCACCCCCGCCGAACTCGCCGCCGACCACTTCCCGGCCACCAGCCGCTTCTACGCGCAGGCGTCCTACGGCAGGTTCACCCTGCGCCCGCACCCGCTGGGGCGCTGGCTGCGCATGCCGCGCCCGTCGACGTCGTACGCCATGCGGCGGGACTGGGACCCGGAGGACCGGGCCGCCTACCTGCGCGACGCGTTCGCCGTGGCCGACAGGGAGGTCGACTTCTCGCGCTACCCGATCGTGTACCTCGTCGCCGACCCGGACGCGCCCGGAGTCGACTCGGACGCCACGAAGGTCGTCAACCTGGAGACCCCGCTGCACGTCGACGGCACCGCCATCCGGCGGGTCGTCACCGTGTTCGAGCACCATCCGCCGGACCGGCTGGTCCTCGCCCACGAGACCGGCCATGTCTTCGACCTGCCCGACCTCTACCACCGCCCGGTCGACGGCAAGGGCGACTGGGACACCTACGTGGGTGACTGGGACCTGATGGGCAGCCAGTTCGGGCTCGCCCCCGACCTGTTCGCCTGGCACAAGTGGCGGCTCGGCTGGCTGGATCCGCGCCAGGTGGTGTGCGTGCGCGGCACCGCGCCGACCCGCCTCACCCTGGAGCCCCTCGAGGCCGGGCCCGGCGTGCCGGCGCCGGGGGCGGGCGACGGTCCCGGCTTCGGCCTCGGGCACGGCGTCAAGCTGGCCGTGGTGCGCACCGGACCGGACAGTGCCCTCGCCTTCGAGGCGCGCGACTCGGCCGGCAACGACCGGATGTCCTGCCGGCAGGGCATCCTGGTCTACCGGGTACGCGGCGCCGCCGAGTCCGGCGACGGCCCGATCCAGGTCGTGGACGCCCACCCGCGCACCGAGGCCTGCTGGGAGAACTCGGTCTACGCCCCCCTCGCCGACGCGCCGGTCTCCCTCGGGGAGAGCTTCACGGTGCCCGGGCAGGGGGTGCAGGTCGAGGCGGAGGGGCGGACGGCCTCCGGGGCGTGGACGGTGAAGATCACACCGGCGGTGGGTGACTGACCGGCACCGGCCGGCCGTGCGGCTGGGCCGGGCCGCCACGCGACGGGCTGCTCGTATACGAAAACGGCGGGCCTGATTCTTTCGAACCAGACCCGCCGTTTCCTTCGCGTGCGCCGCCAGGGACTCGAACCCCGGACCCGCTGATTAAGAGTCAGCTGCTCTAACCAACTGAGCTAGCGGCGCCTGCTGACGTCGTAGACCTTAGCATCCTGGTCGGCGGGAGGAAAAATCGATATCCGCACGGCAGGCCGGGCCGCCCGCACGGCCGCCCAGAGCAGCACCTCGGGCCCCGGCAGCCACGGGTGCCGGGTGTCCGGGGCGACCAGCCAGCGGGCGGCGCCACTTGCGTCGTCGCAGTTCAGGGGCGGTGCGGTGATCGCGTCGCCGATGCCGTGGCACAGCAGCGGCGGTACCGCGCGGGCCCGCCGGGACCCCCACTCCTCCCAGTCCAGCAGCGACGGCAGCCGCTGGGCCGTCCCCGGGGCCGCGAACAGCAGCGTCCGCCCCCGGAACACCGCGACAGGGCCCGAGCCCGCGCCCTCGTCCCAGAGCCGGTCCAGCATGCGGCGGCCGAAGACCGTGGGCGCGCTCACCACGTCGAAGACGGTGCCGCAGGGCAGGACGACCGGGGCGTCCGGGCGCTCCTCCCACAGGGCGAGGGTGCTGCGGGGGTACGGTGCCGCCGAGGCGAGCCAGGCGACGCCGTCGGCGCTGACACGGGTGACGTTCGGGGCGCTGGTCATGACACCCAGGTCTACAGCGAGTGAGCGGACCGTTCTCCTGGGTTGCCGAAAACCGGGACAGCGGCGTCGGGGAGGAGTATCTTGCCCGCCTGGCATATGCCGTGCGGGTGCCCCAGGAGGCCGGGGGGTGCCGCGAGCGTCAGACGGGGTCGGCGCCGGACCGTCCCTCGCCCTCTCCGCGCATCAGGTCCCGCCCGAACTCGACCATCTTCTTCGCGTAGTCCTCCGTCCACTCCGCCCGCTCGGCGATGTCCGCCGGGGTCAGCCGGTCGAACCGGCGCGGGTCGGCGAGCTGGGCGGCCGCGATGGCCTGGAACTCCACGGCCCGGTCGGCGGCCGCGCGGAACGCCTGCGTCAGCTCCGTCGCCCGGGCCAGCAGCGCCCGCGGGTCGTCGATCGACTCCAGGGCGAAGAAGTGCTCGGGGTCGGCGGCCGCCTCCGCCGGCTCGAAGAGCAGGGGCGCGGGGCGTAGCCGCGGTTCGTGACGACGCGGCGTGGGCTCCGCCATGTCTGGTCTCCTCCTCGTACGGTTCGGTGGGCGCCGCCTTCAGGTGGGCCACCGTCCATTGTCCCGCGCCGGCGCAAGAGGCCCCCCGGCCGGCCGGGCCGCGTCCCGGCGTGATCCGAACGAGAGGCCCTAGACCTGCACCAGCGGCTGCCGGGTGAACAGGGTGCCGAGGGCCGGTGCGTTCACCCGGCGGTCCGCGAGCCTCAGCCCCTCCCAGACCGTGACCTGGTTGGCGGTGAGCACCGGCTTGGACAGGGCCTTCTCCAGGAGGGAGAGGTGCGCGGCCGTGTGCAGGGCCGTGTCCGGCAGCAGGACGGCCTCCGCGTCGGCGGAGTCGGCCGCGCGTGCCAGCGTCAGCACGTCCTCCTCGCCCCAGCCGCCGGCCTCCGCCGCCGTGAGGACCCCCGAGGACCGGGTGCCGGCCACCTCCAGGCCGCCGGCCCGCAGGAACTCGGCGAACAGCGCGGTGACGTCCTCGGGGTAGGTCGCGCCGACTGCGACCCGCCGTACGCCGATCTCCCGGGCCGCGTGCACGAAGGCGAACGACGTCGACGATGCCGGCATGCCGGCCACCCGGGCCAGGTTGCGCACCTGCTCCTGCGCGCCCTCCCAGCCGTGCACGAAGCCGCCGCTGGTGCACGCCCACACCACCGTCTCGACGCCGGACAGCCGCAGCCCCTCCAGGCCCTGGGCCAGCCGGTCGGCGGAGCCCAGCTCGCGCAGGGCGTCCACCCGGTGCGCGTCCTCGCCGATGTCGGTGTGGACCAGGTCCACCCGGATGTCGCTGCCCAGGAGCTGCTCGATGCGTGGATAGTCGTCCTCGGCAAAGTGGCCCGGGTAGAGGAATCCGAGTGCGGTCATGTCCAGCCTTCCTGCGTCTGGTCGGGCGGTGCGGGCCGTGCACGGGCAGCCGCGTCGAGCAGCGGCCGACAAGGCCCCACGGTCCGGGTACCCAATCGGCGCGGCGCAGCCCACATCGTGACCGGCCGGCCGGGATCACCGCCCCTGGCCCGCCCCGGTCTCACGCTGGGAGACCGGCGGGCAACGCATCGTGGGTACGCCCGTGTTGACGAAGGTGGGCCGGGGTGCGAGCGTGGTCCATCCGCGCGCTGTCAGCGCATGTCAGACGCCGGGAGCCAGCCCGCATGACGCCGACCCTCCCCACCGTTCTCGTCCTCGACGCCGATCCGCCGCCCCGGCTCGGCCGTCTCACCGGCCGCGCCCGGATCCTGCGCACGGACGCGGCGCACCTGGCCGAGCGGCTGCCCGGCGCGGACGTGCTGCTGGTGTGGGACTTCACCTCGCACGCGGTGCGGCGGGCGTGGCCCGGCGAGGGGCCCCGGCCGCGCTGGGTGCACACCGCGAGCGCCGGCGTGGACCATCTGATGTGCCCGGAGCTGGTCGCGTCGGACACGGTGGTGACGAACGCGCGCGGGATCTTCGACCAGCCGGTCGCCGAGTACGTGGCGGCCCTGGTGCTGGCCGCCGCCAAGGACCTGCCGCGGACCCTGGAGCTCCAGCGGGAGCGGGTCTGGCGGCACCGGGAGACGCGGCGGGTGGCGGGCACGCGCGCGTGCGTGGTCGGCTCGGGCCCGATCGGCCGGGCGATCGTCCGGACGCTGAAGGCCCTGGGGGTGACGACGGCCCTGGTCGGGCGGGTGCCGCGCATCGGTGTGCACGGCCCGGACGACCTGGACCGGCTGATCTCCCGCGCGGACTGGGTGATCGCGGCGGCTCCGCTGACCGAGCGGACGTACCGCATGTTCGACGCGCACCGGTTCGGCGTGATGCAGCCCTCGGCGTTCTTCGTGAACGTCGGCCGGGGCGACCTGGTCGACGAGGAGGCCCTCGCCCGCGCGCTGGCCCGGCGCTGGATCGCGGGCGCGGCCCTGGACGTGTTCACGACCGAACCGCTGCCCGGGGACAGCCCGTTGTGGGGGCTGCCGGGGCTGGTCGTGTCCCCGCACATGAGCGGGGACACGGTCGGCTGGCGGGACGAACTGGGCGCGCAGTTCGTGGAGTTGTACGAGCGGTGGGCGGCGGGCAGATCCCTGCCCAACGTGGTCGACAAGACGCGCGGGTACGTGCCGGGCCACTGAACAGCCGGCGCGCGTCGGCCGGAGGGCGTGTCACCGGCCCGGAGAACCAGGGCGCATAGCCTGATTCCGCTTGGGTAGCCGCGCCGCCATGGCTCCACCACTTGGCAAGGACGTGCACACTCTCCGGCCGGACCACGGGCACACCCGGCGCTCGGTGCTCGCGGGTCTCGCCGCCTTCGGCGCGCTGGGCGCGGCGGGCTGCACCCGGGTGGCGTCGGCGTCCGGGAAGAACGGCGGCGACCTGCTGGACCGGCTGCGCGCGCAGGGTGTCGTACGGCTCGGGATCGCCGGGGAGATCCCCTTCGGGTACATCGACAGGAACGGCGAGCTGACCGGGGAGGCGCCGGAGCTGGCGAAGGCGGTCTTCAAGCGGCTCGGCGTGGACCGGGTGCAGCCGGTGCCGACGGAGTTCGGCTCGCTGATCCCCGGACTGAAGTCGCAGCAGTTCGACGTGGTGGCCGCGGGCATGTACGTCACCCCGGACCGCTGCGAGCAGGTGATCTTCGCCGATCCCGACTACCGGATGCCGGACGCCTTCGTCGTCCGCAAGGGCAACCCGCTGGGCCTGCGCACCTACGCGGACGCGCTGCGCAGGCACGCCAAGGCGGCCACCGGCACCGGGTACGCGCAGATCCAGCACGCCGTGGAGGCGGGCTACCGGGAAAGCGACCTCGTCATCGTGCCGGACCAGGTCGCCGGGCTGAACGCGGTGGAGTCGGGGCGGGTCGACCTGTTCGCGGCCACGGCCGTCACCGCCCGGCTCGTCGCCCGGGGCTCCGCCAAGGCCGAGTCGACCGAGCCGTTCGTCGCGCTCGTCGACGGAAGACCGAAAGTGGACGGCGGCGCGTTCGCGTTCCGGCCGGAGGAGACCCGGCTGCGCGACGCCTTCAACGCCGAGCTGCGCAAGCTGCGCCGCAGCGGTGAGCTGTACCGGATCGTACGGCCGTTCGGCTTCACCAAGGCCGAGATGACGACCCTGACCGCGAAGGAGTTGTGCGGCTGATGACTGCGGGACTCTGGGAACTCGTCCTGCGGGGCACGGGCACCACGCTCCAGTTGCTGGTGTACGGCGCGCTGCTCGCCACCGCGGTGTCGTTCGTCGTCGGTGCCGCCCGCACCCACCGGTCGCGGCTCGTCCGCTTCGTCGCGGCGTTCTACACCGAGGTGTTCCGCGGCATCTCGGCGCTGGTGATGATCTTCTGGGTGTTCTTCGTGCTGCCGGTCGCGTTCGGCTGGCAGCTGGTGCCGATGTGGGCGGGCACGCTCGCGCTGGGCCTGACCTACGGCGCGTACGGCGCGGAGATCGTGCGCGGCGCCCTCGCGGCGGTGGACCCGGCCCAGCTGGAGGGCGGGATCGCGCTCGGCTTCTCGCCCTGGCAGCGGCTGCGGCTGATCCTGCTGCCGCAGGCGGTGCCGGAGATGATCCCGTCCTTCTCCAACCTGCTGGTCGAGCTGCTCAAGGGCACCGCGCTGGTGTCCATCACGGGCATGGGAGACCTGGCCTTCAGCGGCAACCTGGTCCGTCTCGCCCTCCAGCAGAGCGGCCGGATCTACGCGTACCTGCTGCTGATCTACTTCGTGATCGCGTTCCTGCTCACCCGTGGGATGCGGGGTCTCGAGCGCCGGCTCAAGGCGGGGGTGGCCCGATGACCTGGGACTGGGGAGCGGTCGCCGATTTCCTGCCGTACTTCTGCAAGGGCCTGGTCGTCACCCTGGAGGCGCTGGCCCTGGGGTCGCTGATCTCGTTCGCGCTGGGGCTGGTGTGGACGCTGCTGCTGCGGACGCCGACCCGGTGGGTGCGCTGGCCGGTGGGGGTCCTCACGGAGTTCGTGCGGGACACCCCGCTGCTGGTGCAGCTGTTCTTCCTGTTCTACGTGCTGCCCGAGGCGGGTGTGACCCTGTCCCCTCTGACCACCGGCGTCCTCGGGCTCGGGCTGCACTACTCGACATACACGATGCAGGTCTACCGCGCCGGCATCGAGGCGGTGCCGGCGGGCCAGTGGGAGGCCGCGACCGCGCTCAGCCTGCCGGTGCGGCGGACCTGGACGGCGGTGGTGCTGCCGCAGGCCGTGCGCCGGGTGGTGCCGCCGCTCGGCAACTACGTCATCGCGATGCTGAAGGACACGCCGATGCTGATGACCATCGGCGTGCTGGAGATGCTGGGCCGGGCGCGGCTCGTCTCCCAGCAGCACTTCCAGTTCACCGAGCCCCTGACGGTGATCGGGGTCGCCTTCATCGTCGTCTCCTACCTGGCCTCCCTTTGTCTGCGCACCCTGGAGCGACGCCTTGTCCGTTGAGACCCGCAAGCAGCCGGCCGTGACCGGCACCCTGCCGACCGAGCTGATCCGCCTGGAGGGCGTGACCAAGCGGTTCGGGGACAACACCGTCCTCGACGGCCTGGACCTGTCCGTGGACGCGGGCCGGCACGTCACCCTGATCGGTCCGTCCGGCTCCGGCAAGACCACGATCCTCAGGCTGCTGATGACCCTCGCGAAGCCGGACGAGGGCACGATCACCGTGGACGGGCAGCGGCTGTTCCCGGCGCCGGAGAAGCAGGTCCGGGAGGTCCGCAAGAAGATCGGGATGGTGTTCCAGCAGTTCAACCTGTTCCCGAACATGTCGGTGCTGCGGAACCTCACCGAGGCGCCGGTCCGGGTGCTCGGCCTGTCCGGGGACGAGGCGGAGGCGCGGGCCCGGGAGCTGCTGGACCTGGTGGGCCTGGCGGACAAGTGCGACGCGAAGCCGACCCGGCTGTCCGGCGGGCAGCAGCAGCGGGTGGCGATCGCCCGGGCGCTGGCGATGCGGCCCCGCGTGCTGCTGCTGGACGAGGTGACCTCCGCACTCGACCCCGAGCTGGTCGCGGGCGTGCTCGACCTGCTGCGGGACATCGCGCGCAGCACGGACATCACGATGCTGTGCGTGACGCACGAGATGGGCTTCGCCCGGGACATCTCCGACCAGGTGCTGATGTTCGACGCGGGCCGGGTCATCGAGGCGGGGCCGCCGGAGAAGATCTTCGGCGACCCGGAGCGGGAGCGCACGCGGGATTTCATCAGCGCGGTGCTGTGAGGCGCGCTGCTGTGGGGCGCACTGCCGCGAAAGTGCGCTGCCGTGGGGCGCACTGCCGCGAAAGTGCGCCCCGTGCGCGGGGCCACGGCGGAACGGCCGAGGTCCACTCGCTGGGGAATGACCCTGGCATATGCCAGCGGGTTTTCGCCCCGGTTGGCGGCACGGACGCGCGGGGCGCAATCTCGCAACCCCCTGCCCCCCGTGCCGCTTTGACGGCTATCGTGGAGACGATCCGCCGACCCGGGTCGTGGCCGAGGGGGAACGACATGAGGATCGAGCCGACCGCCCCGTACCACTCCGCGCAGGACGCGCTGCGCGTCCTGGAGACCGTGGCCCGGCACCCCGCCGGCGCCACCGACACCGAACTGGCCCGCCGCACCGGCCTCGGCACCGAGCGGCTCACCGCCCTGCTGCGCATGCTGCGCCGGGAGGGGTACGTCGAGCAGATCGGCGACGGGGCCTACGTCACCGGGGACACCCTGCGCCGGATCACCTCGGCGCACGACCGGGAACGCGCCCTGCGCGAGAAGCTCCAGCTCACCCTGGACCGGCTGCGCGACTCGGTCGGCGCGGCCGTCTACCTCAGCCGGTACCTCGACGGCGAGGTCCGGGTCACCCAGTACGCCGCCGGGCCGGCCGCCCCGGCGGTCAACGAGTGGGTGGACTTCCGCTACTCCGCCCACGCCACCGCCGTGGGCAAGAGCCTGCTGACCCAGCTGGACCACAACGCCCGCCGCGATCACCTCTCCCGGCACAAGATGGCCCGCCTCACCTCGCGCACCATCACCAGCGACAAGCTGCTGCTGTCCCGTCTGGAGTCGCAGCCGCCGACGGTGCCGGTGCTCGATCTCCAGGAGTACGCGGTCGGCACGGTCTGCGCGGCCGTACCGCTCACCGCGGGCTCCACGGTCGGCTGCCTGGCCGTCTCGCTCCCGCTGGAGCACGCGCACCGGCTGAAGCGGGCGGCGGAGACGCTGAACCGGAACGCGGCTCCGGTGGTCCTCTCGCTGACGCTCTGAGGGGCACACGGGTGGTCACGAGCACCCCGCGGGACCAGGTAGTATTTTCTCTGTCGCCGGCCGCGGGGAGCACAACCCGAGGCGGGCGGGAGTCATGCGCCGCTAGCTCAGTTGGTTAGAGCAGCTGACTCTTAATCAGCGGGTCCGGGGTTCGAGTCCCTGGCGGCGCACGTGATCGAAGGCCCCTCGCGCAAGCGGGGGGCCTTCGGCGTTCAGGCGTGGAGGGCTACGGCAGCAGGCCGGCGGACTCGGAGAACATCATGTGAGCCACGGCCATGAAGCCGATGCAGAAGGCGCCGGCCACGCCGAGGAAGACCAGTCCGGCACCGGTGCCGACGGCGAGCCTGCCGCGTGCCGGGGGCAGCGCGGTGGCGCGCCCGGGAAGCTCCGGCAGGTAGCGCACGGTCACGACGTCGCCCTCCAGGACGGTCGCGGGGCCGTCCTCCTCCTCGAAGCGGACCGTGCGGCCCTCCCGAGTGGTGAACTCGTAGACGTGGTGCACGGTCGTGCGCACCGAGGTGTCCCCGCCGCCCCCGCTGGTCGTCGTGAACATCCGCAGACAGCGCGCCTCGGCGGTCAGCCCGTGCGCCCACGTCCTGCTGATCCGTCGAGCGCGGCGGACCAGCAGGTACGCGGCGGACCCGATGCCCGCGAGCATGAGGGCCGGAACGGCGTAGAAGAGTGACTCGAACATGAGGTTCCCCCGAGGAAGGTCCGCCGCTGCCGGTCGAGCGGTGTGGCGGGAACCTACCCGGCGCGCGGGGCGCCGGGCCTCAAGGGAACCTCAGTTCCCGTCCCGTGACGGAGCGGGGATCAGAAGGTGACGTCGGAGCAGGCGTAGAACGCGTTGCCCGTGTCGGCGATCGTCCACACCGCGAGGATGACGTGGTGTCCGCTCAGACCGGTCGGCAGGGTGCCGCTGTGGCTGAGGGTGGCCGGCGGGCGCTGGCCGTTGTAGGGCACCGTCAGGAACGGGGTGAGGTTGATGTCCGAGCGGGAGAGGTTGTGGTTCTGGTTCCAGCCCGGCTTGGTGACGTAGTACTTGAAGTCCGTCGTGGCGTGCATGGCGGTGAACTGCCAGCGGAACGTGTACGACTGGCCGCCCGTGACCTTGGTGGTGGGCCAGGCCGCGCCGGACGGCGTCGTGGGCGCGCTGAGCGGGGCGAACTGGCTCAGGCCCGCGTTGCAGAGCTGACCGTCGGCGGGGCCGCCGGCCGGGAAGCCCTTGGGGCCCTCGACGCTCTGCGGTTCCCACTGGATCTGGCCGCAGTTCGCCACGGTGCCGTTCTGGCAGAGCTTCTGCCTGCTGATGGGGAGGTCGGTGTAGCCGTGCCCGCTGGCGCCGCCGGTGGAGAGCGCGAACGCTCCGGCGGTCACCGCGCCCAGCACGACCGCGGACAACTTGGTCTTGGTGCGCATGCTGCCGCTCCTGGAGAACGTGGGGAGTTCGGTGAGCCGTGCAGAGTAGGTCTAGACCAAGCCTCAGATTATTGCCACGAGTTGAACATGTCCATACCAATCGCGGACCGGTCGCGCGCCCGCCGCCCACCGGCTCACCACGACCGCCCCTACACCGGTTCGCCGCGCCCCGAGCAGAACGCCACCGTCAGGTCGCGGACCAGCACCTTGCGCTCGTAGTCGTCCAGTTCGACCAGACCGCGCACGGTCAGCCGGGTCACCGTGTCCTCCACCGAGTCCACGACCGAGCTGAGCATGCTGGCCCGCTGCCGGGCGTCCAGCGCGGCGATCCGCCGCCGGTGCACCGCCCCGGCCACCTCCGGCGCGTACTCCACCCGGACCGGCCGCACCGAGAACACCTCGACGCCGACCGGCGCCGTCTCCGCCGCCACCAGCCGGGTCAGCGCGGCCCCGGCCGCCGTCGCCCCGCCCCGCGTCCCGCCCGCCGGCTCCACCGGCACCCGGGCCAGCGCGGACTCCACGCACTCCCGCAGGTACGTCTCGTGGTCGTCGATGGCGAGCAGGGCCCGCGCGGTGTCCCGCACCCGCCACACCACCAGCACCACCACCCGCAGCGCCATTCCGTCGGGGTCCGCCGCCGGCATCGCCTCGCTGCGCCAGTGCCGCAGCCGCACGTCCACCCGGCGGCGCGGCACCAGCGGGTTCACCCACAGCAGCCCGGTGCGCCGGACCGTCCCCCGGTACCGCCCGAACAGCCCCAGCACCCAGGCCCGTCCGGTCCGTCCCCGGGCCAGCCCGCCGAAGCCGAACGCCCCGAACAGCCCGGCCCCGGCGTACGCGGCCCACTGCGCGGGGCCGAGACCGCCGCCCGGGTCCGCCGGCAGGCCCAGCGCCCGCGCGGCGAGCGGCGGGAGCAGCCCCGCCCACCAGGTGGTGGCCAGACAGCCGGTGACCCCGCACACCCCGGCGAGCACCCCGGCCGCCCCGGGCAGCACCCGCGCCGGGCGTTCCGCCAGATCCGGGTCGACCTCCGGCAGCGGCCGTCCGCGCGCCGGTGCCGGGCACCTGAGCCGGGGCTGTTCGCCGGTGCCCTGCCGACGGGCCACCACGGCCGGCCGGAGCGGCACCTTCACCGGGTCGGCATCGTCCCGGAAGAGCAGGTGGACGGGGATCTCGGTGGTGGCCTCGTTGCAGATCACACGGGCCGGCCGGGTGCCGGGGCCGGCGGCCGTGCCCTGCGACTGCCCCTCGGACCCGGGCGGCGTGTGGGATGTGGTCGTACTCATGCGTGCTCCAGCCTCCGCGCCAGACGCGTCATGAACAGGGGGTGGGGGGTGGGATGCCGGGCCGGTCAGGCGAACAGGCGGCGCCACGTCTCCGGCCCCGGGTAGCCGTCCGCCGCCCCGCCCCGCCAGCCCTGGGCGCGCTGGAAGGCCTCGACCGCGCGCCGGTCCTCCTCGCCCCAGCGCGGGCCCGGGCCGTGGGCGTAGAACCGGCCGAACCCCTTCTTCACCAGCTGGGCGCCGAGCCGGGTGACGTGGTCGTTGCTCTGGCCCGGCCGGAAGTAGGCGCGGCCCGGATAGCCGGGGACGCCGTGCGAGGCGGGACCGGTGGCCGGGGACGCGATGTCCTTGCCCCGGCCCGTGCTCAGCAGCTCCCAGGTGCGCCGGCCGGGGATCCCGTCGGCGTCCGCGCCGGTCCAGCCCTGGGCCCGCTGGAACGCCTCGGTGGCCCGCCGGTCCGCCGCGGCCCACTTCGGCCCCGGCCCTTCGGGGTAGTAGGAGGCGCCGCCCCGGGCGATCAGCATCCGGCCGAGCAGGGTGACGTACGCGTTGTCGGCGCCGGGGCCGAAGTGGGCCGTGCCCGGGTAGGGCACCGCCGCCTTCCCGCCGGGTGCCGGCCGGGCGGCCCCGGACTTCGTCACGCCCTTGTAGCGGTAGGGGACGTACTTGTCGGTGTTGTTCCAGTACGGGTAGGGGGTGGTCTGGCTGCGGGTGCGCGGGGGCGTCTGCTCGTAGACCGTGTAGGAGGTGTGCGTGTGGTCCGTCCAGCCGCCGAAGATCACGACGTGGGAGCCCTTCTCGGGGTTGTCGGGATTGTGGTAGAGCAGGATGTCGCCGGGTTGCAGCTCCTCCTTCTTGATCTTGACGCCGAACTGGCCGAGGCTGCCGGTCCACTCGTTGCCCGGCAGCCCCCAGGCCATGGAGACGTAGCCCGAGCAGTCCTGCCGGTAACCGTCGGACCAGAAGTCGTACATGCTGTACGGCACCTTGGCGGCCACCCAGACCTTGGCCCGGTTGATGATCTGGGTCCGGGTGGTGGCGGGGGTGGGAACGGTGTCCGGCTCAGCGGGCCGGCCCGCCCGGCCGTGCAGGGGCGCCCTGCCACCCTGCGGGGTGTCGGGCACGCCGTCGCCGGGCAGGGCCTGCCGGTGCGGGAAGTGGCCGGGGGTGACGGCGGCGGCGGGCGCGACCGTGCCGAGCGCGGCGGACGCGGCGGCCACGACGACGGCCCCGCGGGCCGCCGGACGACCGCGGGTGAGCAGGGAACGGAGAGTCGGCCGGCGCCCGTGGACGCAGCCGGGACAGTCGCAGTCGCTCGCGGGGTCGATGTCCTCGAACAGCGGAGCGGTCATGCGATCTGCCTCACATTCGGGGGTGGTTTGTCCGCGAGTGTGCACGTTGATCAGTTTCCCAACTGGGCACAAAACGCGCATTTTGACGGTCCGAATGATGTACGCGGTCCCCCGCGCGGCCGTCACGCCACCTCCCGGTGGTCGGAAGCACCCCCACAGGTCGGGTAGAGTTTTCTCCGTCAGCAGGCGCCGCTAGCTCAGTTGGTTAGAGCAGCTGACTCTTAATCAGCGGGTCCGGGGTTCGAGTCCCTGGCGGCGCACCGACCGGAAAGCCCCTCGCGCGAGCGGGGGGCTTTTCGCATGCCCGCACCGCTTGCCCGTGGCGCACGTCTCCGCCGCGTGCTCCCGCCGTATCCCCTCCGCCTGAATGGCCGGATACCCTCTGGCCATGGCAGCCCGGGACCTTCAGGAGCGGATCAAGAAGCTGATCGTGGACGAGCGGCTGCCCTCGGGTGCCCCGCTGCCCACCGAGCCCGAGCTGATGCGGCTGCTCGGGGCGAGCCGGAACTCCGTGCGGGAGGCGCTGAAGGCGCTCCAGGCGATGGGCATCGTGGAGATCCGGCACGGCTTCGGGACGTACGTCGGCTCCATGTCGTTCGCGCCGATGATCGAGGGGCTGGCCTTCCGCACCGTCGCCGGCCACTACCGCGGCGAGGACTCCCTGCTCCAGCTGCTGGAACTGCGCGAGGCCGTCGAGACCGGACTGGTGTCCCGGCTGGCCGGGCGGCTGCCGGAGGCGGACCTCGTGGAACTCGACGCGCTCGTGGACCGCATGGAACGGGAGGCCGCCGAGGGCACCGGGCTCGGCGAGACCGACCGCGCCTTTCACGCCACCTTGTACCGGGGACTGGACAACGTGCTGCTCGGCGAGGTGCTGGAGGCGTTCTGGGACGCCTTCCACCGGGTGCAGCGGGACCTGGTGGACGTGCCGCAGGACCCCCGGGTCACCTGCCGCCAGCACCGGGAGATCCTGGACGCGGTGCGCTCCGGCGACTCCCTCCGGGCGGAGCGGGCCATACGGGACCACTTCGGCAACATCCGCAGCCGGCTCTCCCCGCTGGCCGCGCCCCGCCGGTGACCGCCGGCCGGACGCTCAGCCCGTCGTCCCGGTGAGGTACGCCGACACCACGACGTTCGCCGTGTAACTGCCGCTGGCACGGTCGAAGGAGCCGCCGCAGGTGATGAGACGGAGCTCGGCCCGACCCGGCACGCGGGGGCCGTAGGCGAGCCGGGCGTCGAAGCCGTCCCGGGGCAGCACGCGGACGTCGTCGACGGTGAACTCGGCGACCTTGCCGTCCGCGCGGAACACCCGGACCCGCTCACCGGGCCGGGCGGTGCTGAGCCGGTAGAAGACGGCGGGCCGGGTCTCGGTGTCGACGTGTCCGACCAGCAGGGCCGGCCCGGCGGCCCCGGGCACGGGTCCGGCGCCGTACCAGCCGACCACGCCGGGCTGGTCGTAGGGCGGCGGGTCGATCGCGCCCCGCGCGTCCAGACCGCGGGCCACCACCGGGGCCTGGACGCCCAGCCGGGGGATGTCGACGCGCTGGGGCACCGCGTCGGCCAGCGGTTTCACGGCACGCGGCAGCCGGGCGGAGCCGGTGGCACGGCCGGGAGCGAGGACCTCACCCGCGACGGGGCCGTCCGTGCCCCGCGGGACGTCGCTCACGCCGCGTCCCCACAGCCACAGCCCGAACAGCAGCAGCGCCCAGGCCAGGCCGGTGACGAGCCGCCCGGTAGCGGTGGTGCGCCCGTGGTCGTCGGACATGGCGGCGCTCAGCGGGTGCCGCGGCTCCGGCGGGCGCGCAGCCCGACGGCGACCGCGGCGATCCCGGCGAGCGCCAGACCCGTCGCCGCCTGGACGGCGTCGGGGCCGGAGCCGCTGGTGGCCACCGTGGCGAAGTGGGTGGTTCCGCCGCCGCCCGCGGGGACCGGTGCGATCGGCGAGGCGGACTGGGCGGGCAGCCGGACGGGCTCTTCCTGCCGTGCGGTCGCGCCGCCCGGCCGCGCGACCGTGACGCTGCCGGTGAGCACGGTGCCGGCGCAGGTGACCTTCACGGTGTAGGCGCCCGGCTCCAGGGTGGACCGGACGCGGGTCTCGCCGCTCAGGCTGCCCTGTTCACCGGTCAGCGCCGCGTCGGAGACGAAGGCGGCCGACGCGGCGCTGCCCTGCCGGCCGGAGCAGCCGCCGACCCGCAGGGTGACGTCCTCGCCCGGCGCCGGGCCGGCCGGGGTCACGGTGACCGGGCCGCCGTCCGCCGCGTGGGCCGACGGCGCGACGACGGCGACGGCGGCGAGGGCGGCCGCGGGGAAAGCTGTACAGAGCGTGAGGCGTAGTGAGCCCATCGTGAACCTCCAGTTATCAGGAGGCTCCCCCGCCCCGGGCACCTCCGCATCCTCGGGAGGCGCCGGATTGCTCCGAACGGGTGAGGCCGTGTTTCGGCCGGGTCAGACCAGGTCGACCAGGTCCGCGATGGAGTCGACGACCTCGGACGGACGGAACGGGTAACGGTCCACGTCGGTCGGCTGGGTCACGCCGCTGAGCACCAGGAACGTACGCATCCCGGCCTCCAGGCCGGCGAGCACGTCGGTGTCCATCCGGTCGCCGATCATCGCCGAGGTCTCGGAGTGGGCGCCGATCGCGTTCAGCCCGGCCCGCATCATCAGCGGGTTGGGCTTGCCGACGAAGTACGGCTTCTTGCCGGTCGCGGCGGTGATCAGGGCGGCGACCGAACCGGTGGCGGGCAGGTCGCCCTCGGTGGACGGGCCGACGTTGTCGGGGTTGGTGGCGATGAACCGGGCGCCGTCGTTGATCAGCCGGACGGCCTTGGTGAGGGCCTCGAAGGAGTAGGTGCGGGTCTCGCCGAGGATCACGAAGTCGGGGTCGTGGTCCGTGAGGATGTAACCGATGTCGTGCAGCGCGGTGGTGAGGCCGGCCTCGCCGATGACGTAGGCGCTGCCGCCGGGCCGCTGGTCGTTCAGGAACTGGGCGGTGGCGAGGGCCGACGTCCAGATGTTCTCCACGGGCACGTCCAGGCCCATCCGCCGCAGCCGGGCGTGCAGGTCACGGGCGGTGTAGATGGAGTTGTTGGTGAGCACCAGGAAGGGCCGGCCGGACTCGCGCAGCTTCTTCAGGAAGGCGTCGGCTCCCGGGATCGGGACACCCTCGTGGATCAGGACGCCGTCCATGTCGGTGAGCCATGACTCTATGGGCTTGCGGTCTGCCATGCTGTGCGTCTCCTGGCGTACGTACGGTCGGGGAACGGGGCGCCGGAACCACGGCGTACCGACGCGCCCCAGCCTAGTCAGCACCGGCCCGACCTGACCCCGCCGATCACCTGGTACCCACTGGTCAGGGGGCTCGGCCCGGCGAGGGGACGGGACGGGTGCGGCTCGGCTCGGCACGCGGCCCCCGCTCGGGGGGAGACAGACGGCACGGCGGCGCCGGCTGGGCACGCGGCCCCCCGCCCGGGGGGAGACAGACGGCACGGCGGCGCGGCACGGCTCGTTGCGCGAGTTCCCGGCCGGCCGGGAGACGGTGCGGGGCCGCCGCCGTCCTCGGCGACGGTCGGCGGCCGGGAGGTGCGGGGTCGCGTGCACGGCCACCAGCGCGGCGACGGCCGTGAGCAGACCGGGAAACGAACCCCTGACCGGTGGCGGCCGGCGCGCGCCGCCCGGCACGTCAGCGGCGGCCCCGGCTCACGAGGTGCGCGGTCGTGCCCACGGCCACCAGCGCGGCGACGGCCGTGAGCAGACCGCGGGCGAGCCCCGGACCGGTACTGGCCAGCTCGCGCGCCCGCTCCCCGGCCGCCTCGTCCTGGGCGAGGGGCAGGGAGGCGTCCGGGGCATCGGAGCGGGAGGCGCTGGCGGCGGACGCGGCGGGGACGGCGGACGCGGCCGGTGATGTGCCGCCGCCGGGCGGGGCGGTGGGCAGGGCCCCGCCGTCCTGGCTCGCACCGCCGGACGGCGCGGTCGGCAGGCCCTCGCCCGTCCGCGTGCCGGCGGTCGCCCGCGCCCCCTCCGACTCCGGGGAGTCCCTCTGCGCGGCCTCCTGGGCGTCCTCCAGGGAGCCCTCCGGGATGTCCTCCGCCTCCTCGCCGACCCCGAAGCGGTAGGCGTTGGACTGCCCGACCCAGTCGCCGTCCTGGCCCCGCCGCTGCACGACGGCCGCGTTGACGGTGACCTGGTCGCGTGGGGTGTCGGAGGTGAGCGCGAGCCGGACCCGGACGCTGACGGTCCTGCCGGGCGGCACGGTGAACCCGCCGAACCCGGCGCCGTCCAGCACCCCGACCAGTTCCTGCTCGTCGGTGCTCTCGAAGGTCACCGGCCGGGCCCGGGGGCCGTCGAAGAAGTCCAGCTGGGGCTGCCCCGGCCGCAGGGCGCGCTTGTCGTCGACGAGGACCACGACCGGGTGGATGCCGGCGCAGGTCCGGGGGGTGGTGTTGGTGAGGTCGATGTACCAGGTGCCGTATCCGCCGCCGGCCTCGTAGGACGTGGGTCCGCCCCGGATCCGGGTGGCCAGCGGGAAGGCCCGCGCGTCGGCGGCGACGCACGAGGGGGTCGTACCGGCGGACGCGGCGTGCGCCGACGCGGGGACGGCGGCGGGCACGACGACGGCGGCGGCTGCGGCGAGGCAGAGGGACAGGGACGTGCACAGTCGCATGAACACATGACCATGCCGGGTGGGACCGGGCTTCCGGCCGAGCCACTCCGGCCCCGGGGACGAAGTCCGCCCGGCCGGCGCAGCGGCACGGCCCCGGACGGACCGGCCAGGGCCCGCGTCCCGCACCCCGACGGCAGCGGCACCCGCACTCGCACCCCCGTGGGCGGAGCCGGCCGCCGGTGAACACGCTCCGTCAGTCCTCCCCCCGCCCGAACAGCGGCGCCAGCAGCAGTTGGGCGGCGCCCTCGGCCACGATCCGCTCCCCGCGCGGAGCGACCCGTACCGGCACCGCGTCCCCGCCCGTGCCCTCCCTCCGGGCCCGGACCCCGAGCACCTCTCCGACACCGCTCACGTAGGTCTGCGGGGCCCCGGCTACCGTCCGACCCCCCAGCAGCACCACGTCGATGTCCAGCAGCCCGACCAGGTTCCCGGCCGCCACCCCCAGCACTCGCGCCGCCTCGGCCACCTCGCCCCGCGCCACGGCCGCGAGGCACAGCACCTCCACGCAGCCCCGGTTCCCGCACTCGCACACCGGCCCGTCCAGCTGGATCACCTGGTGCCCGAACTCCCCGGCCCCGGTCCGCGCCCCCCGGTGCACGCTGCCGTCGATCACCAGCCCGGCCCCGAGTCCGGTGCCGAGGTGCAGGTAGGCGAAGGACCGGCCCGCCGCCCCCTCCTCGCCCCCGACGGCCAGCCCGAGCGCCGCCGCGTTGGTGTCCTTGTCCACCACCACCGGCACCCCGAGCCGCTCCGCGAGCGCGTCCCGCAGCGGGAACCCGTCCCACTCGGGGAACCCGGTGACCCGGTGCAACACCCCCCGCACATGGTCCAAGGGGCCCGGCAGCGCGACTCCCACGCCCAGCAGGGAGCCCACCGCGGCGAGCCCGCCACCGGCACCGGTTCCCCCGGTGCCGATACCGGCACCGGCACCGGCCCCGGCACCAGTACCGGTACCGACACCCGCATCCGCATCCGCACCCAGCTCCCCGACGACCCCCCGGACCGCCCCGCACACCGCCCCCAGCACGGCCTCGGCACCCGCGCCCAGGTCCAGCTCGCCGCGCCGCTCCCCCACCACCGCGCCGTCCAGGTCCACCAGCACCACCCGGAGCTCGTCACGGTCCAGGTGGACCCCGACCGCGTGGCCCGCCTCCGGTACCAGCCGCAGTACGGTCCTCGGCTTGCCTCCGGTCGACGCCCGGCGCCCGGCCTCCGCCGCGAGCCCCTGCGCCCGCAGCCGCGCGGTGATCTTGCTGACGGCCTGCGGGGTCAGCCCGGTGCGCTCGGCCAGCTCCAGCCTGCTGATGCCCTCGGCCCCGGCGTCCCGCAGCAGCCCCAGCACCAGCGCGGTGTTGTGACTGCGCAGCGCCCCCAGGTTCGCGCCCGCCACCCCGCCGTTCACCGGCCCCGCCGTCGTCGCCGTCCTCACCCGCTTCACACCTCCATTGTCCCCGCCGCTTGCACTTCCGCAACACTGTTGCCAAAGTGGAGGCATGACTGCTACCCCCCTCCGCGTCGGCTTGATCGGCTACGGCCTCGCCGGCTCGGTCTTCCACGCCCCGCTGATCGCCGCCACCGAGGGCCTCGCCCTGGACACCGTGGTCACCTCCCAGCCGGAGCGGCAGCAGCAGGCCCGCGCCGAGTTCCCGGACGTGCGGACCGCCGCCACCCCCGAGGAGCTGTTCGGCCGCGCGGACGAGCTGGACCTGATCGTCATCGCCTCCCCGAACAAGACCCATGTGCCGCTGGCCACCACCGCCCTTGAGGCGGGCCTGCCGGTGGTCGTGGACAAGCCCGTCGCCGGCACCGCGGCCGAGGCCCGCGAGCTGGCCGCCCTCGCCGAGAAGCGCGGCCTGCTGCTCTCCGTCTTCCAGAACCGGCGCTGGGACAACGACTTCCTGACCCTGCGGCAACTGCTCGCCGACGGCGCACTCGGCGACGCCTGGCGCTTCGAGTCCCGCTTCGAACGCTGGCGCCCCCAGCTGAAGGGCGGCTGGCGCGAGTCCGGCGACCCGGCAGAGATCGGAGGTCTGCTCTACGACCTCGGCAGTCACGTGGTCGACCAGGCCCTGGTCCTGTTCGGCCCGGTCACCGAGGTCTACGCCGAGTCGGACGTCCGCCGCCCCGGCGCCCAGGCCGATGACGACACCTTCATCGCGCTCACCCACGCGAGCGGCGTCCGCTCCCACCTCTACGTCTCGGCGACGACCGCCCAGCTCGGCCCCCGCTTCCGGGTGCTGGGCTCCCGCGCGGGCTACGTCAAGTACGGCCTGGACCCCCAGGAAGCGGCCCTGCGCGAGGGCAGCCGCCCCGGCAGCACCCCCGACTGGGGCGCCGAGGACGAGTCCCTGTGGGGCCGTGTCGGTGCCGGCGAGTCCCCGCTGAGCGGCGGCGGCACCCCCGTACCGACCCTGCCCGGCGACTACCCCGCGTACTACGCCGCCGTCGCCGCCGCCCTGCGCGGCACCGGCCCCAACCCGGTGACCGCCCTGGAGGCGGCCGCCGCGCTCGACGTACTGGAAGCGGCCCGCAGGTCCGCCCGCGACAAGGTGACGGTGACCCTCTGATGCAGCACCCGCAGATCACCCCGGGGACGACGCCCGAACTCACGCCGAGCCTGGAGGAGCTGGAGGCCCAGGAACGCCGGCTGGTCTTCCGGCGGTTCACCCACGAGGACGCCTGGGCGCTCGGCTCCCTCCTGGTGGAGCTGGCCCGGGAGCGCCAGGCGCCGGTCGCCATCGACATCCACCGCGCCGGCCAGCAGCTCTTCCACGCCGCGCTGCCGGGCTCCGCCCCGGACAACGACGCCTGGATCGCCCGCAAGCGCCGCGTGGTGGAGCGCTACGGCGCCGCCTCCTACCTGGTCGGCGCCCGCTTCCGCGCCAAGGGCACGACGTTCGAGGAGTCCTCCCGTCTCGACCCGGACGTCTACGCGGCCCACGGCGGCTCCTTCCCCATCCGGGTCGAGGGTGTGGGCGTGATCGGCGCGGTGACCGTCTCCGGACTGCCGCAGCTCCAGGACCACCGGTTCGTGGTGGAGGCGCTGGAGGAGTTCCTGGGCCGTTCGGCCGACTGAGCGAACGGCGGGAATCCGGTGGGGACGCCCTCCGGTTGGCAGGGAGTGAGGCCGTGGGATCACGGCGCGGACCACCACCGGAGGGTTCACACCCGATGACCGCTTCACTGAAGGACAGCGTCGGCCGCCACGGCGTCTGGAGCATCGAGCTGCGCTCGGAGGACGCGTCCCGGCGCGGAGAACTGGACGAGGCCGCGGCCGAGCTGGAGGACCTCGGGTACGGCGCGATCTGGCTCGGCGGCAGCAGCACCGTCGACCACGCGGCGCCGCTCATCGGCGCCACGCGACGGGTCGTCGTCGGCACCAGCATCCAGAGCGTGTGGCAGCGGGACGCCGCGACGACGGCGGCCGGCTTCGCCGAGGTGGAGGCCGCGCACCCGGGCCGCTTCGCGCTGGGCCTCGGTGTGAGCCACGGCGCGCTGACGAAGGACTACCACCGCCCGTACGCGGCCATGGTCGGCTACCTCGACGAGCTGGACGCGGCGGGCGTACCCGCCGACCGCCGTGTGCTCGCCGCGCTGGGCCCGAAGATGCTGAGGCTGTCCGGGGACCGCGCGGCCGGCGCGATCCCCTACCTGGTCACGCCCGAGCACACCGCGCGAGCGCGGGAGATCCTGGGCGACGGACCGCTGCTGGCACCGGAGTTGAAGGTGGTGCTGGAGACCGACCCGGCCCGTGCCCGTCGGACGGCCCGCGCCTACCTGGCCCGTTACCTCGAGTTCCCCAACTACACCGGCAACTTCCTCCGCCTGGGCTTCACCGAGGACGACCTCGCCGACGGCGGCAGCGACCGTCTCGTCGACGCCGTCTTCGCCTGGGGCGACGAGACCCGCGTCCGCGAGCGCGTCGCCGCCTTCCACGAGGCGGGCGCGGACCACGTGGCCCTCCAGGTGGTGCGGGCGGACGCGGGCGACTCCCTCCCGAGGAAGGAGTGGCGCGCCCTCGCCACGCTGCTGGCGTAGGCCTTCCGGCGCCGGAAGCACGGGGTAACGGGGCCGTGACCGACCCACGGCCCCGGACCCCACGGCGCGGACGAAACCGGCCCACGGCCCCACCGCGCCGGCGCGCCCGCTCGGAACGTCCCGCGCGCGGCGAGGGGCCCCGGCTCCGTCTGCTCCCCGCGTCCCCACCCCGTTGCCCAGCCCCAGCCCCAGCGGTTGCGTCTAGGCGTTCTTGAGTTCCTGACGCTGGCGGCCCAGTCCCGCGATCTCCAGTTCCACCACGTCCCCGCCGCGGAGGTACGGCTTGGGCTCGGGGTGGCCCATGGCCACCCCCGCCGGCGTCCCCGTGTTGATGACGTCGCCGGGGTACAGCGTCATGAACCGGCTGAGGTACCGCACGACCTCCCCCACCGGGAAGATCTGCTCGGCCGTCGTACCGTCCTGCTTCAACTCGCCGTTCACCCACAGCTTCAGCGACAGCCGCTGCGGGTCCGGGACCTCGTCGGCCGTCACCAGCCACGGCCCGAGCGGGTTGAAGGTCTCGCAGTTCTTGCCCTTGTCCCAGGTGCCACCCCGCTCGATCTGGAACTCCCGCTCGGAGACGTCGTGCGCGACCGCGTACCCGGCGACGTGCGCGAGCGCCTCCTCGGCCGAGTCCAGGTAACGGGCCGTACGCCCGATGACGACCGCGAGTTCGACCTCCCAGTCGGTCTTCTCCGAGCCCCGCGGCACCAGCACGATGTCGTTCGGCCCGACGACCGTGTCCGGCGCCTTCATGAAGACCACCGGCTCGGCGGGCGGCTCGGCGCCCGTCTCACGGGCGTGGTCGTGGTAGTTGAGCCCGATGCACACGATCTTGCCGATGCGGCCGAGCGGGGGCCCGATCCGCAGTCCGTCGGCGTCCAGCGCGGGCAGCTCACCGGTGCCGGCCGCGGCCCGGATCCGGCCGAGCGCGGCGTCGTCGGCGAGGAGCGCGCCGTCGATGTCGTCCACGAGGCCCGACAGGTCCCGCAGGGTCCCCCCGGCGTCGAGCAGTGCGGGGCGCTCCGCCCCTGCCGTACCGACTCGCAGCAGCTTCATGGTCACCATCTCCCTCGATCGGTGGCGCCCGGCCGATGGGTGCAGCCATCGGAGGACTGGCCGATCCTCCAATCACGCCGTCCAGTCCACAAGACCCTGTTCACGTACTGGACCGTAACCCTGGGGCACAGGCGGCTCGGCCGGTCACCGGGACAACAGGGACTGTTCCGCCGCGCTCCAGGCCGTGCTGGTGACGACGTACAGCGCGGCGGCGAGCGGGACGACCGCCACGGTGACGAGCGTGAAGAAGGACAGGAACGGTACCGCCCGGTTGACCGCGCCGAGCCCGGGCACCTCGCCCCCGGCGCCGGCCGGTGCCGGCTGTGCCGTGCGCCTGGCGCGGCGGAAGTTGACGGTGGCGACGGCCGCGGCGACGGCGAAGAGGCCGAGGTAGACCAGTCCGGCCGGGCCGAACACCCCGCCTTGTGCCAGCGCGTCGGTCCAGTGCCCGCCGAGCGGGGCCGTGAACAGGCGGTGGCCGAGCAGGCCGTTGCTCTCGCCGCCGATCGTGGTGCTGGAGAACAGGTGGTAGAGCAGGAAGAACGCGGGCACCTGGAGCAGACTGGGCAGGCAGCCGGAGAGCGGTGAGACCTTCTCCTCGGCGTGCAGGTCCAGGATCGCTCGCTGGAGTCGCTGCGGGTCCTCGGCGTGCTTCTCGCGCAGTGCGGCGATTCTCGGCTGGAGCGCGGCGCGGGCGCGCCGGCCGCGGGCGGCGGCCCGGGACAGCGGGTGGACGAGGAGCCGTACGAGCGCGGTGAACAGGACGATCGCGGCGGCTGCCGCGGAGGCGTGGAAGAGCGGGGCCAGCAGGTCGGCCAGGTACTCGACCAGGCGCGCGAAAACGGACATGGGTGAGCCCTCCGGGGGTCTCGTCGTGCCGGAAGGGACCGGGAACAGCCGGTCCGGTGGGGAGATCGGCAGGACGACCCGCGCGGGGTCACGTACTGACGTGTGTGAGGACGTGCCCTACGCGGCGGTCGCCGGACGGGCGTGTCCGGGGGCTCTGGGCCGTCGGCGGCCGGGCGCGTCGGGATCGCGCTGGGGCAGGAAGGCCGTGCGGCGGGCCCGGTCGCGTATCGCCGTGCGGACGCGCGTCGGCGCTGCGGCGGGCACGCCGCGCGCGGCGAGCAGGGCACGGACGACGAGCGCGGCGGCCGCGGTGGCGGTCGCCGCGACGGCGACGGCGGTGCCGAGGCCGCCGCTGCCGAGCAGCGCGGCCTGCAGCAGCAGCAGGTACGCGAGGAGCAGCAGGCGGGCGAGGACGGCGAGGGAACGCGCGGCGGCACGGCCGGACATCAGCACTCCCCCCTCCGCACCACGCGTCTTCCGCGCACCGGTCGTCAGTACGCCGGCTGGGGCGGCTCGGTCTCCAGGGGCTCCAGCAGCCGCTTGGGCCGCAGCAGCGCCCTGCTGACCGGGTCCGCCGGCGCGGAGTCGAGTTCCGGCCCCGGCACCATGACAACGTCCGCGACCGGCACGAAGGTTCCGCACGCCGCGCACTTTCCGTACGGCTCGACCTCCCCGCCGCAGTCCGCGTGCAGGAAGAGGCGCAGCCGGTGGGCGTCGACGTGCTCGCGCCCCCAGTGGCCGAGGGCGCGCAGCACGGGCCACAGGGCGGCGCCGCGCTCGGTGACGACGTACTCGTCCCGGGGCGGGCTCTCCTGGTACCGGCGCTTTTCGAGGATCCCCTCCTCGGTGAGCGTGCGGAGCCGGGCCGAGAGGACGGCGCGCGGGATGCCGAGGTGGACCAGGAAGTCGTTGTAGCGCCGGACGCCGTAGATCGCGTCGCGGACGACGAGCAGCGTCCACCGCTCGCCGACGACCTCGAGCGCGCGGGCGATCGAGCACTCCTGCGTCACGTAGTCCTTGCCCAGTGCCATGCCCTCCACTGTAACCACCGGCCGGACATGGGTTCAATCAACGAACCCATGGTGCTACGGTGGCGGCCACGGGGTCGGTTCACCGACCGAACCTGATGACCGAACCCAATGGCTGGACCAGGGGCCCGGGACCCAATTGCCCGGACCCGACGGACCGGACCAGATGACCGGACCCGATGACCTCACGACAGGACAGGCCATGCCCCGGCTCGACTCCGCCGCCTCCGCCGCCTCCCCCGCCGCCCTGCGCCGGACCAGTCCCCGGGACGCACCGGCACGACCACGCGCCACCCTCGCCCTGACCAGCGCGGCCACCGCCGTGGCCCTCATGACGTACACGGCCCCGATGGTCACCCTGCCGGACACCGCCGCCGCCCTGCACACCCCGCTGTCCGCCCAGGCCTGGCTGCTCAACGGCGCCCCCCTCGGTCTCGCCGCCCTGCTCCTGGTGGCCGGCAGCCTCGCCGACGACTACGGCCGCCGCCGCGTCTTCCTCGCCGGCACCCTGGCGCTCGGCCTCACCACCGCACTGGGCGCCTTCACCACGTCGACCTGGCAGTTCACCCTGGCCCGCGTCGCCCAGGGCGCGGCCAGCGCGGCCCTGCTGGCCAGCTCCCTCGGCCTGATCGTGCACGCCTTCCCCAGCCCGCGCGGCCGGCTGCACGCCACCGGGGTGTGGGGCGCCTTCGTCAGCGGCGGGATCGCCGCGGGCCCGCTGCTCGCGGGCGCGCTGCCGAGCTGGCGGGTGGCCTACGGCGTCCTGGGCGCCGCCGCCCTCGTGGTGGCCGCGCTCGGCACCCGGGCGCTGGCCGAGTCACGCGCCCCGCGCGGCGGCCGGCCGGACGCCCTCGGCGCGCTCACCTTCGGGCTGGCTCTGGTGGCCCTGGTCGCGGCCCTGACGCTGGGCCGGGACGGCTGGCTGCGCGCGCCGGTCGGGCTGCTGTTCGCCGCGGCCGTCGTCCTGGTCGGCGTGTTCGTCGCGGTGGAGCGCCGGACCGCCACCCCGATGATCGACCTCGGACTGCTGCGCCACGCCCGGTTCCTGGCCTCCTCGGCGGGCGGCCTGTTCACCGGCCTGGCCGTGATCGGCCTGTTCAGCTTCCTGCCGGCGCTGCTCCAGCAGTCGCTCGGGCTCTCCCCACTGGCCACCGCCGGACTGTTCCTGCTGTGGTCCGGGCTGAGCTTCGTCGTCGCCCTCCAGGTCAAGCACCTGGCCGGCCGCGTCGCCGCCCGCACCCAGCTCGCCCTGGGCTTCGCCCTGCACGCGATCGCCATGGTCACGATGCTCGGCGCCCTCGGCTCCGGCTCCTGGACCCGGCTGCTGCCCGGCCTGATCGTCGGCGGCCTCGGCAGCGGCCTGCTCAACGGCGCGCTGCCGCTGCTCGCCGTCGATTCGGTGCCGCCGCAGCGGGCCGCGATGGGCTCCGGCGCCCAGCAGACCTTCCGCTACGTCGGCTCCTGCGCAGGTGTGGCCCTGACCATCGCCATCGCCACGTCGGGCGGCAGCCTGGCCCGGGGCACGAACATCGCCCTGCTGGTGTCGGCGGGACTGGCGGCGGCGGGCGCGGTGAGCGTGCTGGCGCTGCGGGAGCGGGCGTGAGTTGGGCGCGGGCGTGAGCCGGGCGCGGGCGTGAGTTGGGCGCGGGCGTGAGGAGGCGTGGCCCGGGGTGAACGGGCGTCAGCCGCCGTCGACGGGTGCGCTCCGGCGCACCCGGCTCAGCCGGGCGGCATCGACGCCAGCTTCCCCCTAGACGACCGGCCGGTACCGGGAGTCGAACTTCGGGGTGCAGGTGGTCAGGGTGGCCGGGACAGGCGCCGCCGGCCGTCGTAGCGCCGCCCACACTCGCCGTACCGTCGCCGCCGGACCGCCGGACCGCCGTACCGCCGTACCCCCGCGCCCTTCCCGTTCCGGCGCCGCCACCGGTGACGGTCATCCCAGGGGAAGGGCGTCCTGGTAGCCGTTCGACGGCCGGGGGACCTCGGTGACCGTGCGGGCGTCCAGCGCGACCGGTGCGGACTTGGTGCCGAGCCGCCCGCCGGGGTGCCAGGTCCCGGTGACCGTCACCCAGGTGTCGGCGGGCAGCCGGGGACCGCCGTGGACGCGCACCTTGACCGACTGGGCGTCCGCGGCGCAGCAGTTGAGGATGATCCGGGTCAGGTCCCACTCGCCGTCCCGCGTGCCTGGCAGGGGCGTGACGAACCCGGTCATCCGGATCGTGCGCCCCTTGATGGCCTGCCCGCGGTCCTCCCGGACCCGGCTGGTGAAGTCGGAGAGGGTCATGGGCAGGGGCGAGGTGGCGGGCAGCGGATCGAAGTCGCTGTCATGGACGACGATCTTCGCCGGCTGCCGGGCAGCGGTGTAGGCGCCGAGGGCGGGCGGGGCGTAGAAGAGCAGGCTGAGGGCGGGCAGGAGCAGCAGCCAGGAGACGCGGGGCAGGCCGGAGTGGTCGTGGGGTTCTTCGGTCCGCTCCGTCCTGTCGAGGGCGGCGCTCGCGATCCCCAGCAGGAGCAGGACGGCCCCGGAGGCGACGAGCGGGAGCCGCATGCCCTCCTTGACGTAGCGCAGGCAGAGGTCGGTGAAGAGGGAGACGTGCAGCAGCCCCAGCCCGCACAGGGCGAGCAGCCCCGCCCGGAGCGACCGCTTCCCGGGTCCCTTCACAGCAGCATCCCTCCGGTCAGCGCGCTGCACGTGACGGCGACGACGACGGTCGCGGCGGAGAACCGTACCGCGAAGGCCCGCCCGAAGGTCCCCGCCTGGAGGGCGATGAGCTTCAGGTCGACCATGGGCCCCACCACCATGAACGCCAGCCGCGCGACCGGCGGGAACCCGGTCAGCGAGGCGGCCAGGAAGGCGTCGGCCTCGGAGCACACCGCGAGCAGCACGGCGAGCCCGGCCAGGAAGAGCACCGACAGCCAGGGCGCGCCGGCGAAGGTGTCGAGCACGGAACGCGGGACGGCCACGTTGAAGGTGGCCGCGGCCATGGCGCCGAGCACCAGGAACCCGCCGGCGTGCAGGAAGTCGTGCTGGAACCCGCGCCGGAACTCGTCCCACCGGCTGTGCCCGTGCTGGTGCCCGGTGTGCCGTACGACGGGCCGCAGCCACTCGGCCCGCCCGAACCGGAGCCACAGCCAGCCCATGACGACGGCGGTGGCGAGGGAGGCGAGCAGCCGGGCGAGCACCATGGCGGGGTTCCCGGGGAACGCGATGGCGGTGGCGGTGAGGACGACGGGGTTGACGGCGGGCGCGGAGAGCAGGAACGCGAAGGCGGCGGCCGGGGTGACCCCACGGCCGATGAGGCTGCTCGCCACGGGTACGGAGGCGCACTCGCACCCCGGCAGGACGACGCCCGCGACCCCGGCCACGGGTACGGCGAGCGCGGGCCGCCGGGGCAGGATCCTGTTGAACACCCCCTCCGGCACGAAGGCGTTGATCGCGCCGGACAGGGCCGTGCCGAGCAGCAGGAACGGCAGGGCCTGCACGGTGACGGCCAGGCACACGGTCCGCCACGCCTGCACGGCCGGGGCGTCGCCCCAGCGCCCGAGGAGGAAGAGCGCGCCGCCGGGGACGACGGCGGCGCCGAGGAGCAGGACCGGCCAGTACCGGGGCGGTGCGGGGGTGCCCGCCTCGTCCCCGGCGGCGGCCGGACGGCCGTCCTCGACCAGCACACCCGTGTTCTGCATGCCGACTCCGCGTGTAGATGTCGGGACAGAAGATATCCAGATCTGCGTACCGGCCGGCCGGCCCCCTGCTCGGCAGCCCTCCGCGCCTCACTTTTGTCACGTCCCGGCAGTACGGTGTCCCCCATGCGCCCCGACACGCCTGCCGAGAACGTCGACCACACCGCCGAAGCGGCACGCCTGGAGCGGACCGCCGGCCTGTACCCCGAGGACGCCGAGACCCTTCTGCTGCGGGCGGCGGCCCACCTGGAGCTGTCCGGCGACCGCCCCGCGGCGACCGCTCTCTACGACCGCCTGCTGACGTCCGCCGACGGGCTGGACAACCCCGCCCTGGTCCGCGCCCTGAAGGCGTCGAACCTGTGGGAGTACGGCCACGAGGCCGAGGCGCGGGCGATCATCGAGGGCATCCGCACGACGGCGCCCCGGGACCCGGCCCCGTGGGTGATCGTGGCGGAGGCCCTGGAGTCGCACGACGAACTGGAGGCGGCGGCGGAGACGTTCGGCGAGGCCGCGGACCTCCTGCTGCCGGACTCCTCGGAGGAACCCCCTCCCGCCACCCACCCCCTCCTCTACGGCCGTCACCGCGTCCGCCGCATGCTGGGGCTGCCGCACGACGACCGGGACACCCTCGCGGACACCCTGCACACGTCCCCGGTCTCCCTGGACGAACTCCACGACCCCAAACGCGTGTGGTCCCTGGGCTCGGACAACCCGGCGGAACTGGCGGCGGAGATCTCCCGCCTGCGCGCCGAACTGGGCGCCTACCGCGAGGCCCTTTCCCGCCCGTTCCCGGTGGCGGTCCTGCACTGGCCGGCCCCGGAACTCTCCGAGCTCCTCGCGGCGTACCCGACGCTGAGCACGGAGTACCCGTCCCACACCGAGCACCTGTCGACCATAGAGTCCTCCCTCCGCGAACTGTCCGCCTCGGGCACGCCCAACCTGGGCATCGTCACGGGCACGGTCCCGTCGTACGAGGCGTTCGCGGCCTCGGAGGGCTCGTCCCCGTCGGACCCGACCCTGCTGCCCCAGTACGCGACGACGCTGGCCGCACGGGGGCGGGCGGTGGCTTGGCCGCCGCCGAGGGGGGCTGAGTGCTGGTGCGTGGCGGGGCGGCAGTATGGGGAGTGTCACGGCGCAGCAAACTGACCACGCGCCAAGAGTGCAGGCGCAGCGCGCTTGGACCATGGCAAAATCGTGCATCAGTTCGACAACAGGTGACCAGTCTGCCGTCGGCGCTCGGATGAACCTGGCGGGAAGTGCGAGACTCTTGGTGCTGGGGAGCAGTTGCTGATCACTGCTCCCGACCTGTACATGATCATCCAGGAGGAGCTGCATGCCCCGCAGCGGCCAGAAGCGACCGAAGTTCGCCTCGCCATTGACCTCGATCGAGATCTGCGCGGGCGCCGGTGGGCAAGCCGTCGGGCTGCACAACGCCGGTTTTGACCACCGCGCGCTCGTGGAGTGGGACCCGCACGCCGTGGCCACCCTGCAGGCCAATGTGGGCGACTGGCCCGGCTGGGACCAGGAGAAGGCTGAGGCTATTCGCCCGATGGACGTCAAGGACTTCCTGGAGTCGGACGTCCTGAAGGACCTCGGCTTGAAACGCGGAGACCTTGACCTGCTCGCCGGCGGCGTGCCGTGCCCTCCGTTCTCCTTGGCGGGCCACAGGCTCGGCCCTGACGATGAACGCGACCTCTTTCCCGCAGCGCTTGACATCATCGACGCTTTGCTCCCCAAGGCGGTGATGATTGAAAATGTGCGAGGAATCCTGGAACCTCCAGAGTTCTTCATTGATTACCGGATCTCAATCCTCGAAAGACTTCGCGGCCTCGGCTATCTGGTCCCCGAGATTGATCCAGGCCTTTCTGCGACCGAGCAGGACGTGATCATGCGTTCGGTCTGGCGGCGTCTCGACGCGAGCTACTTTGGCGTTCCGCAACTGCGGCCGCGCGCAATTTTGGTGGCCATTCACAAGAGTGCAGTAAGCCCGGGTGACCAGAAGTTCACGTGGCCCACAAAGCTGAAGGGCGATCCGGTAACGGTCCAAGGGGAACTCTACGAGAGCATGAAAGCGCGCTGCGAGGAGTTCTGGGACAAGAACCGCTACGGGCAGCCCGCAGGACCTGAAGAGAAAACTGGACAGAAGATCTTCAAGAGGTGGGAAGAAGCCACTTCAGGTAAGACGGTCGCCCCTACTCTCGTAGGCGGGTCAAAGAAACATGGCGGTGCCGACCTTGGTCCCACACGAGCCAAGCGTGCTTGGCGGGACCTGGGAGTTGACGGCATGGGAATCGCAAACGACCCCGAGAATTGCGTCCCGGAACGCGACCTTTTCCGTCCCGACGGCCCCATGCTCACCGTCGCTCAGGCCGCGATCATTCAGGGCTTCCCGGAGTACTGGAAGTTCCAGGGCCGCAAGACCGCCCGCTACCGCCAGGTCGGGAACGCGTTCCCGCCCCCGGTGGCGGAAGCCGTTGGCCGGGCCATCGCGGCCGTTCTGCGTCCTGAACACCGCGAGGAACTTCTCACCGAGTACGAGATGGAACCGGCGGGAGCGCTGCCCGCCGCAGACGTCCCGCGGCAGCTTGAGATTTCAGTCTCCGCCGCCCGCGCCACCCTTGCGTCGGCTCAGGACCGTGAGGGCGATTTTGTCGGCACAAGCGTCTGATGATTCATGCTCCCAGAAGCGGAGCACGCACCAGCCGGCTGCCTTCAGTTTCTGGTCCGTATCCCTGTCCCGTGTCATGTTCCGCAGGACTTTCTCGGACCAGTAACCGGAATTCGTCCTGGGCGGCACGTAATGCTCCGGGCAGCCATGCCAGTAGCAGCCGTCTATGAAGACAGCGACTTTCGCCGGACGGAAGACCAAGTCCGCCGTCCGGCGGAGGTCCGGCAGGGGCCGGGCCGCGACGCGGTAGCGGAGACCCTTCGCGTGGACCAGCCTTCGGATGAGCCACTCGGGCTTGGTGTCACGGCTGCGGATCGCCTGCATGTTGCGGCGGCGTGCTGCGGACGAAGCCCAGGAACCTTCCGGGGCCTCCCATTCGGCATCATGGGACACACCGCAGAGGGTAGTCCCGCGCGGTCCGCAGCACGCGGCCCGTCCTAGCGGCCTCCCATGTGACTGAGCAGTGCCTCTATGTCACTCGGCGCGAGCCCGGCGGCCACCGAGGGCTCCTCCTCCAGGTCAGCGAGCTGCTGCACGGTGGGGTCGTCCAGGATGCGCCCCATGAAGTCGAGCTTCCGCTCCAGGCGCTCGGCGACCACCTCGTCGATGGAGTTCCGCACCGCCAGGACAGTCACCCGGGTCTCCGTGTCGGGAGCCAGACCGAGGCGGTGGATCCGGTCGAGGCTCTGAAGGAAGCGGCCGGCCATGAAGTCGCGGTCCACGTAGACAGCGTCGTGGCACACATGGTGCAGGCTTATCCCTTCTCCCAGAGTCGCCGGGTTCGAGATCAGCACCATGCACGCCGGGTCCTCCCGGAACCGGCGGAGCTGCTCCTCACGGTCCGCGGTGCCGCCGTAGACGACAGCCGGACTGTACTTCTCCAGCAGGCGTTCCAGCGTGGTGAGGCTCCTGACGAAGGTCGTCCAGACCAGCGTCTTACGGCCCTGGGCGGCGTTCTCCGCGATGATCGCGATGGCTTCCTGGTACTTAGGCGACAGCTCGTAGTCGGGGAGGCTCTGCATGAGGGAGTACAGCGAGCTGCCCTCGGGGACGTCCAGCGGCGGCAGTTGGTACGCGAGCGGCTCGTACCGGCTGGCTCCTTCAAGGAGCAGGGCCGGGCTCGTAGCCGCCATGAGAAGACGCAGAGCCGTCTTGCCCAGGCTGCTCAGGTCCTCGCGCGCTGCGCCGGTCTTCTCGCCGCCCACCAAGGCCGTGTAGATCTCGTCGTGCAGGGGCGGCATGTCGACGAAGCGAAGCCCCAGCTGAACCGGTGGCAGACCGAGTTCCTGCTTGGTCGTGCGCGTGAACAGCGGCCGGAGGACCGAGCTGGCGTGTGCGAGATCACCGCCGGCCACCGCCTGCACGACCGTGCGCTGACCATGCCCCGGCCACACGAAGCCCAGCAGGTTTTCCAGGTCCCGGGATCCGTTGGGGGCCGGGGTACCGGTAAGGATCAGCCGGCGTGTGGCCAGCGGGCCCAGGGCCATGCAGGCTGCCCCGTACGTCCCCCGGGCGCCCAGCTTCATCCGGTGCGCCTCGTCCAGGATGATCATTGAGGGACCCGACTTGAGCCACCCGGCCAGCATGGGCAGCGACCGGTCGAGACGCTCGTAGTTCACCACGAGCACCTCGGCCCACTCGTCCCACGAGCCGTCCAGTACGTTGATGCGCAGCGGGTGAATGAGACACTCAGCGGTCTCGTAACGCCATGACTCGTAAGCCGACTTGGGACAGACGACCAGCAGGCGGCTTACCTTGCCGGCGGCCTTCTGCGCGGCGTACACGGCGAGAGCGACACGGGTCTTGCCGGCGCCGGGCACGCTGAAGTTCGCACCGTGCTGCAGCGAAAGAAGCTTCGCGATGTCGCGGCGCTGGAATTCGCTGAGTTCGCCCTTCCAGGTGTCGCCGAGGAGGGTGAGCACGTCATCGGGGGTAACCTCGCCGGGCGCGTCCTGCCCCGCGAGCCGCTGCTGCACGGTGTGCGCGTCCTGGACCACACCGGAGACCAGCTCCCGCAGGTCATCCGCCCACTCCACGCCGGCCGGGTCGGACCAGGTGCTGAGGAGGCCGAGGTCCGCGAGCAGCTCATCCAGGGAGACCGAGGCACTCAGGGGGCCGAGCTGGCCGCCGGTGCGAAACCGGGCGGCCAGCTGCACGAGTTCCTGCTGGAACGATTCCGTGGTCCGCAGGACCACCCGGGTCCGGGTCTCATCGAACCCGAGGCGCAGCGACTTCTCGCTGACGGAACTGGTCACCGGGAGCCCTCCGCCGCGACCGCCTCCAGCAGCCAGGCCACGCCGTCTCCCGGCTGCGGCAGCCCACGGCCGGCTTGCTGCGCGAGCTTGAGGAGGCTCTCCCGCAGCTTCACCAGCCCCTCATCGAACGCCTCCTCGTCCAGGCTCCGGGAGGTCCGTGCCTGTACCAGGTCACTTACGCACTGGTCGATGCTCGCGCAGGCTTCCGCCAGCCGGGCCGGGGCAAGCTGCTTGCGCTTGCGCAGCCGGGCATTGCGGCCCGCCGCCTCAATCGCCTCGTCGAACGCCTTCTTCGTGCTGTCCCAGGCGTTCTGCGCGGCGGCCTTCCGCTCGTCCCCGAGCTCCGAGGCCCCGTTCCTCATCAGGGCGGCAGTGCGGAGTATCTCGTCGTTCATCGCCCGGGCCTCCGCGACAGCGGAGGAAGCGGCCGGCACCTCCAGGCCCAGACCGGGGATGGACACCGACTGCGGCTGCGCGGCCGCCGTACCACCCATCGGCAACTGCCGCTCCAGCCCCGCCGCCAAGAAGTCCTCGTTGATGTGCCGGACGTCCGTCTTGGAGAAGTCCAGCAGGATCGCAGCCAGGCGCAGCTCCTTCAGAACCTCGGCCTGGTCGCGGTCCACCGTTTCCAGCTTCGCGTACAGCCGGTGGAGTTCCTTGAGCCGCTCCTGTGCCCCCTCCCAGTCCACCAAGCGCAGCCCACTGCCACCGCCCGTGCGACTGCGCTCGTTCAGTTCGCGGATCGTACTGAGGATCCACCGCTCCTGGTGGTAGGTGCGTACCTGGATCCGGAAGTCCTTGGCGATCTGCTCCGGTGTCCGGCCCAGCGCCGCCTGCTCCTCCATGGCGATGAGGCGGTTGATGTAGGAGTAGTCACGCCGGTGATCCCTGCGGAGCTGCAAGGCCAGCTCGACGGCGTTGATGTCGGCCCAAGTGAACGACGCGGGCAGCACGCCCACGCGCATGGACTGCGCGCCGAGCTCGCGCAGCGCGGCAGCCCGGGTGTTGCCGTTGACCAGCACCCCTTGCCGGGTCACTAGCCCAGGGTCGTTCTGCCCGAACTGGTCAAGGCTGTCCTTCAGGACATCGAAGTCCTTGTCCCGCACGTTCGTGTTCTCGGGGTCCGCCTTGAGCAGGAAGCCGAGGTAGTCCTGGCTCTCCGCGCACCAAGGGTCCTTGTCCAGCAGCGTGTCCCGCTCCGCGTCGTGGCTGCGCTGGGCCCGGATCCGGTGGGTGCCGGGGTTGTAGTAGAGGCTGCTCAGCGGCAGATCGATCACTTCGACGTGGGCCTGCTGCCCGTTCCAGTCGACAGTCACGGTCTCCCGCGTACCGCCGGCCGCCTTGACCTCCTCGACCTTCTTGCTGATCAGTTCGCTGAACTCGGCTGCCCTCGGCGGGGCCGGAAACTCGCGCATCATCGTCGTCCCGTCCTGTCTCAGTCGTCCGTGCCGTCGAGCTTGTCGGCCATGGCCTTGCGTGTGTCCGCAGGCAGCGTCCGGTACAGCGCCCACAACTTCTCCAGCGCGCTGGGGGACCGGCGGTCGGCGGCGATCCACCCGCGGAACACCCTCCGCTCTACCAGTGCCAGCGATTCGATCTCCGCCAGGACGTCCGCCATGTGCACGGTCCGGTCCACGTTGCCCCGGCCGCACCGCTGGCACTCCGTGACGAGCTGGTACTCGACGCTGCCGTCCGGCTGAACGACCGGCCGGCGTGCCACGTTGAGCACTGCCTGCTCCAGGCCCCCGTCGCCGTACGTCTCACCGCCCGTCACGCCGCAGGTCCGGCAGAGGTAGCCGTCATCGTGGAACACCTTGGCCCGCTGCGCGTTGGTGATGCTGCTCTTGTGCACGGGCGCCTTCGACTGCCCCGGAATCCAGACGTCAGCACCCCTGGTCCGGAATCGGTGCTCCTGCTGGCGCAACGTCGGGTCCTCGCGGCTCGTCGCGATCTCCCAGCCGCGGTCACGCAGGTCACGCATGCGCCGGTCGATCTGCGCCACGTCCGGGAAGGCGGCCCGCAGGTCGCCCTTGGTGAAGGTGCCGTCCTCCTGCACCTCCTGAATGAGCCACAGCGCGACGCGCGCCATGGTTCCGAGCTTGCGGCCCTCGTAAGTCGTGTCCCGCCAAGATGGCAGCGCGGTCATCCGTTCCCTCCCATGTGGCAATTACCTGAATCTGGCCTTAAGGCGCGAACTGCCGCATAGCGGCACAAGAACCGCTGCTCCTGCACAAGCTTTCGCCTCACGACCACCCCCCGCCCCAAGAGCGGCTGACGTCCAGTGAACACGACAGATGCCGAGATTCAATCCCCTTTTGAACACTTGCCGATACAAAGCAAGCCTTGCTCATCAAAAGCAAGCACAACTCCGCCACCACTACGGCAGAATGAGTCAGCAACCCAGCAACGGGCTCACTGACAGGCCTACTTGCTGGAGAACGGGGAGGTCTCAAGAACGTGCCGTACAGCAGGAGCAGTCGCCCTCCATACGCATGGGCGAAAAAGCCCATCAGCAGTGGCCTTTCTCCAGCCAGGCGTGAACTCGCTTCCGCCCTTCAGGACCTTTGCCCTCTCCTGCTCATCACGCCGGAGGGTGCCGACGCACCTACGCACAGCCCGACTCAGAGCGAGGTCGCCAACCGGCTCAAAATGAGCGAAAGTGCACTTTCTAGGGCGCTCAGCGGGAAGGCGCTGCCGCAGCGAAGATCGGTGGAGATCCTCTTCGAGGAGGCGAGTGCTGACGCCTCGAAGCGTGGCATCAAGGTCGGCGTAACCCTGGACCACTTGTGCCTGTTGCACGCGAGGGCGCAGAACGGCGCGATCACCCCGCACCTGAGCGCGGACCTGGAGTCGGCATCCAGAGAACTAAGCGCGCTTCGTGACGAGAATGATCAGCTCAGGAGGATGATCGAGGAACTGGGCGCGGAACATGACTCGCTGCGCCAGCAAGCCTCACTGAAGGACGCCAGCTTGCGGACTCTCCAGCGGAAGTACACGGTGCTGCGACGGAAAGCCGCCTCGCTGCGGGAACGGGTCAGTCTCCTCGAAGCCGGCTCACCGGCCCTTTCGCCCGACGCTCCGGCCGCCGCTCCGCTGCCGGTACCCCGTCGGGCGGGGTACCGGCAGCGGACTGAACTTGACACGGCGGCCGCCCGGAACGTCGCGAGGCGAGCGGAAGCTCTGGGCGGCGACGGCCGGCAAGCGGATGAGGTGCTGGCGCTCCTGCGGCATACGGCGGACGCCTACAGCCCGGCAGAGACAGCGTTGCTGGTCGTCCTGCTGACCCAGGAAGGCCAGGAGGATCTCGCCAGGGACCTTCTCCATATCTATGGACGGGACAAGCCCGACCGCGAAGTGCTGCGCACCGCGCTGGAACTCCTCAGTTCCGGCGCCCCAGGTAACGCTGAAGCCCTGCTGCTGACCGCTGCGCAAACGCGCAAACCACACGGTACCGCTTAGGCCACCCCTCCCAGCTCCGCCTCGTAGTGCATCTGAACACGGTCGAGGACATCGTCTGGATCCTGGCCCCGGGCAGCGGTCCAGTGGAGCAGGTCGGCAATCAATTCGACTACTGACTCGTCGAGTGCCGCGGCGCCACTACGTCCCGCCCACGCCACAGTCCGGGCCTTCACCTGATACCACTCCAGAACGGCCACCGCACGCTCGATGCGCCGGCAGTCCTTACCGGAGTCGACCGACACCTCGCACCACACCGCCTTGCCGGCGGCCGTCGGCACTGCGCCCCAGTCCAGTGCAAGTGCCGCGATCAAGTGAAGGCCTCGGCCGCACTCCTCCTCGCAGCTGCGCGCCTGAACCGAGGGCAGTGCCGGGCTCCTGTCGTGGACTTCAAGCCGGAGACGATCGAGCCTCCACTCCAGCACCAGCGTGGCCGACGTTCCCTCACCGACGTGCTTCACCACATTCGTCGCCAGTTCGGTGACGAGGAGTTCCGCCTCCTCAACGCAGGCGGGCATTCCCCAGCGGTGCATCTGAGAGGCCGCTGCTCTACGCAGCAGCCGCACCTCTGCCGGAACCGCTTCGAACGGCAGGACACAGCGGAAACGGGGGTCGGTGGGGTCGGGGCCGGGCATGGGTACTCCTCCTCGCGAAGCCACGCACCTGCCTGCGCCGACCGCGTTCATACGGTTGCAGTGCGTAGCGGCCTGCGAGTGAGCATGGCACAGGAGAACTCTCGCTGTGCAACTTCTCACGACAATCCATCGAGTGAATCTGATGGTCTCCGCCCACCACGCTGCCTAGCCTGGCCAGGAACCTCCGGGACGCTGCCCGGCACACGGCGAAGGAGCCGCATGTCCGAACGGACCACAACACGGCGTCGGCAACTGGGTGCCATGATGCGCAAGTTGCGTGCTCGCACCGGCCTCACCCTGGAGGAGGCAGGCCAGCTTGTGGGTGTCTCCAAGGCGACCATCAGCCGCTATGAGACCAAGGCGGGACCGGTCAAATGGATCGTCGTCGACGCGTTGTGCCGCGAGTACGGGGCAACCGAGGCTGAACGGCGTGCGGTTGTCACGCTGGCCAAGGACGCCCGGCAACAGGGGTGGTGGAGTTCCTTCGCCGACTCCATCCCGGAGGAGATGAACCTCCTCCTCACCTTGGAGGACGAGGCGGTTCGGGAGAGCCACTTCTGCTGTGTCTACGTGCCCGGGCTCCTCCAGACCCGCGCCTACAGCACCGCCCTGCAGAAGGCCAACGAAGTTCCGCTGGACGCCTCGGAGATCGAGCGGCTCGTGGACATCCGCATGAAGCGGCAGGAGATTCTCGGCCGGCCGAAGCCGCCGTACCTCTGGGCCATCTTGGACGAATCCGTGATCCGCCGGGTCGTGGGGTCACCTGACATCATGCGCGAGCAGCTTGACCGGCTGCTTGAGGCGAACGAGTCACCTCACGTCACGCTGCAAGTACTGCCGTTCTCCAAGGGTGCCCATGCAGCCGCGCTCGGCAGCTTCGTCGTCTTTGGTGGCCCAGAGCCAGGGCTCGACGTGGTCTATGTCGACTTCCATACCGGGTCCCTGTTCCTTGAAAAGGATGAGGAACTAGACAGATACAGACTTGCGTTCGAGTATCTGCAGGCGCAAGCGTTGGACATGGAGGCTTCCTCCGCTCTTATCCACCGCGCCCTCAAGGAGCTGTGAGTGTCCCGCAGTCAGCAGCCCGTCGCCGAGCCCGCATGGTTCAAGTCGTCGTACAGCGGTGGCAACGCCACCGAGTGTGTGGAGGCGGCTGTCGTGCCCGCCGGCGTGCTGCTGCGCGACTCGAAGCAGCCTGGTGGTACGCGTCTGGCCGTGTCTGCCGATGCCTGGAGAGAGTTCCTGGCCGTGGTCATCAAGGGCTGAACCGGGGCCGCCAGGTCGTCCCATTCGCCCGTGTGGCCTGCCAGGCCGTGGAGGAGGACGACCAAGGCCCGGCGAGGTGGCCGGACCCTGGTCGTCGTAGGCGTATCCGTGCCCTCCGGGGCCGCCAAGTAGCGCACACGGCAGTGTTGGCCGCAACGCCCGGTCGGTGCCGGTCCGTTTGTCGGCGCACGGGACTCAGCCAGAGCCTTGGACCCCTGCTTAGTGGTGCGGCGCCAGGGCCGCCCTGCCGAACAGCAGCGCGTACCCCGGAGGGAGTTGCTCCAGGACGCGGGTGGTCAGTGACTCGCCGACGTGGGTCGACAGGACGCTCAGGACCGAGCTGACGTCCCAGCGGGCCGTGGCGGGGGTCGAGCCCTCTATGCGGGTGGCCACCGACTCCACGAACTCGCGGGCCGTCAGCGGGTGGGTCGCCGGGATCTGGGAGGCGATGACGCGGCCCGCCTCCCGGGGGAGGGCCTGGGCCAGGGCCACGCGTTCGTCGCCGGTGACGTGGCCGCCGAGGGCCGACAGGACGATGCGGGTGACGCGTTCCGCCTCCGCCCTCGTCGGGTACTGGCCCGCGTCACGCACCGCCTCGGTCAGCTCCAGCCAGTCGGCGGCCTCCGGCTCCTCCTTGACGCGCGGGCGCAGGGACGGGGTGGCGATGGTGGTTCTGGGCTGCGGGGTCGTCACGGTCATCGTGCTGGCTCCTCTTCCGGGACGCTTCGGGGCACCGGAAGCCCGGTACCCCGTAATACGGCGGGCATGGGCGGGAGTTCGGCCAATGTGCGGCATGGGCCGCTTGGGCCGCTTGGGCCGCCTTGGGCCTCATAGGTGGTTTGGGCCGCGTGGGCCGCTGGGGAGCGTGGGCCGCTCGGGCCGCGTCGGCCGCCTGGACCGCGTCGGCCTCTCGGGCCGCAGGCGCCACTTGGGCCGCAGGCGCCACTTGGGCCGCAGGCGCCACTTGGGCCGCAGGCGCCACTTGGGCCGCAGGCGCCTCTTGGGCCGCAGGCGCCGCTCGGTCCTGCCGTGCGCTTGTGTGCCCCGCCTGCCGGCCCGGCATGCGGGGCACGTGGTTGTCACGCGTCGCGAGCGGCCGCGCACCCTGTCCGGCGCACGGCCTGGGCGGCGATTTTCAGCCGCTGGTCCGGCGGTGTCAGCCGCTGATCTCCTTGCGGTCGCCGCCCCCGCCGGTGATCTGGATGCGGCGCGGCTTGGCCTGTTCGGCCACCGGGATGCGCAGGGTCAGGACGCCGGCCTCGTACGAGGCGTCGATGCGGTCGGTGTCGAGTGTCTCGCCGAGGAAGAGCTGGCGGGTGAACGTACCCGTGGGCCGTTCGGCGACCAGCATCTCCGCGTCCTCGGGAGCGGGACTGCGGCGCTCCGCGCGGACGTTGAGGACGTTGCGCTCGACGTCGAGTTCGATCGTCTCCGGGTCGATCCCGGGAAGGTCGAAGTGGACGAGGAACTCGTCCCCGGAACGGTAGGCGTCCATCGGCATCACGGAGGGGCGGGTGTTCGCGCCGAACAGCTGCTGCGTGAGCCGGTCGAAATCCCGGAACGGGTCCGTACGCATGAGCATCACAGGTCACTCCTTCCATCAGGGGCCGGGGTGCGATGCCCTACGGCTTCTTATATAACTCTCCGCCGGAAACTTGACAAGCCTCGACTCAGGTTCAGCCCGGGCTGCGGATCGGCACGGCTCCGACACGGTTCGGGCGCACCTCCGGCTCCCCGCCCCGCCCGCGCGTCGCCCTCGGCCCGGCGTTAGCCTCGGGCCAGACCCAACGGCACTGAAAACGGACACGAGGAGGCCATCATGGCCGCAGTTCCCAGCGCGGTCGTCGCCGCCACCGGGCTCGTCGGCGGTTACGGCGTCGCCCGCTGGACCCGGAAGCGTCAGCTCGGCGGGGCCGTCCTGGCCGTCGCCGGCGCGGCGGCGGCCCAGCAGTGGCGCACCCGGGCGGGCGGGAAGGCCGCGGGCGCGCTGACCGCCGCCTACGTCGCCGCGTTCGCCGGGTCCCACCCCCTGGCCAAGAAGATCGGCGCCTGGCCGTCCGTCCTCGGCGTCGCCGGCGCCGTCGCCCTCGCCTCCTGGGCCGTCGCCGACCGCAAGCCCGCCTGAGCCCCCTCCGTTCAGGACACCCCCGCCCGGAACGCCCTCCGGTACGCCTGCGGGCTGGTCCCCACCACCCTCCGGAACCGTTCCCGGAACGCCGTCGGCGAGCCGAAGCCCGTCTGGACGGCGATGCGCTCCACCGGGTACGCGGTGGTCTCCAGCAGGTACTGGGCCCGTCGCACCCGCGCCCGGTGCAGCCACTGCAGGGGCGTCGTACCGGTCTGCTCCCGGAAGCGGCGGTTGAGGGTACGGGTGCTCATGCCGGCCTTCGCCGCGATCTCGGCCAGGGTCAGGTCCTGGTCGCAGTGGTCCTCCAGCCAGGCCAGCAGGGGCTCCAGGGTGGTACCGGCCGGGGCCGGGGGCAGGTCGTGGACGATGAACTGGGCCTGCCCGCCCTCCCGTTCCAGCGGCATCACGGACAGCCGGGCCGCGTGCGCGGCGACCGCCGAGCCGAAGTCCTTGCGGATCATGTGCAGGCACATGTCGAGTGCCGCCGCGGCGCCCGCCGACGTCAGGAACTGGCCGTTGTCGACGTACAGGACGTTCGGGTCGACCGTCACCGCCGGGTGGCGCCGGGCCAGGTCCGGGGCCGCGACCCAGTGCGTCGTCGCGCGCAGTCCGTCCAGCAGGCCCGTCGCCGCGAGGAGGAACGCCCCCACGCAGATCGAGGCGATCCGGGTGCCGTTCGCCGCCGCCGCGCGCAGGGCCTCGGCGACCCCGGGCGGCAGCGTCTCCGGAGGCGGCGCCACCCCGGGCAGGATGATCGTGTCGGCCTCCGCCAGGGCCTGGAGGCCGTACGGCGCCCGGACCGTGAAGGCTCCCGCGTCCGCCTCGTCCCGCGCCGAGCAGACCCTTACCCGGTACGGCTCCCGGCCATCGGGCAGCCGTGCCCGGCCGAAGGTGTCGATGGGTACGGACAGGTCGAACGGGATGACGCCGTCCAGCGCCAGTACGGCCACGGTGTGCATGGCAGGAAGGTAGCCGTACGACGGGTTGTCGCCAACCGGGCCGGCCTGTGACGGTCCGGGACCGGCAACACCGGAGGGCGCCGGTCAAGTGGACCGGCGCCCTCTGGCGGGATCTGGCGGGAATCCGTCGGGCACCGGCAATCCCGCCACTTCTGTCGGATTGCCGCGCCCTCTAGCGTCCCCCCGTGACCAAGTTCCTGCTCTCCGTCCACGTCATCGCCGCGATCCTCGCCGTCGGTCCCGTCGCCGTCGCCGCCAGCATGTTCCCGCCCGCCGCCCGCCGCGCCCTGGCCACCGGACCCGGCGACGGCGGCCACCCCGACCCCACCGGCACCCTGCGCCTGCTCCACCGCATCTGCCGCGTCTACGCCGCGGTCGGCGTCGTCGTCCCCGTCTTCGGGTTCGCCACCGCGAGCGAGATGGGCGTCCTCGGCAGCGCCTGGCTGATCGTGTCGATCGCCCTCACCGCCCTCGCGGCCCTCGTCCTCGCGGCACTGGTGCTGCCCGCCCAGTCCGCGCTCCTCGGGGGAAGCGCGGGCGCCGGGCGGGCCGCGCGGCTCGGCATGGTCACCGGGCTGTTCAACCTGCTGTGGGCCGCGGTGACCGTCCTGATGATCGTCCGGCCGGGCTCCACGACCGGCGCCTGACACTCACCGACCCGGCTCCACGGCAGGCGCCCGACGCTCACCGACCCGGCCCCCGGCCCCTGCCTCTCACGGCCTGCTGGCCGCCGGCGGTGCCGTGGGGCCGTGGCCCTGCGAACCCGGGGTGCCCCGGGACGGCCGGGTGCCCTGGGCCGCGGCCTTGGCCCGGCCGGCCACCGCCGTCAGCGGGCGGGCGATGTCCTCCAGGGAGCGGCGCTCGGCCCGTACCGCCAGGAACGCGGCGACCAGCCCGGCCGCGCACATCAGCGCCGCGCCGATGCAGAAGGCGAGGACGGTGTCGCCGACCCGGCCCGTGCCCGTCAGGTCGGCGAACAGCAGCGGGCCGCTGATGCCGCCGGCCGCGGTGCCGAGGGCGTAGAAGAACGCGATGGACATCGCCCGCGTCTCCATCGGGAAGATCTCCGACACCGTGAGGTAGGCGCTGGAGGCGCCCGCCGAGGCGAAGAACAGCACCGCGCACCAGCAGGCGGTCAGCGTGCCCGCGCTCAGCGAGCCCCGGTCGAACAGCCAGGCCGTGGCGAACAGCAGCACACCCGACAGCAGGTACGTCGAGGAGATCATCACGCGCCGGCCGACCGTGTCGAAGAGCTTGCCCAGCAGCAGCGGGCCGCAGAAGTTGCCGACCGCGATCACCGCGAAGTAGTAGCCGGTGTGACCGGAGGGCACGTCGAAGAACTTGGTCAGAATCGCGCCGAAGCCGAAGGTGATCGCGTTGTACAGGAACGCCTGGCCGATGAAGAGGGAGAAGCCGAGCACCGCCCGCCTGCGGTAACGGCCGAAGACCGTGCGGGCGATCTCCATGAAGGACACGCTCTTGCGCTGGTGGATCTCCAGCTCGCCCTCGGCCGCGGGGAGCGGCTCGCCCCGCTCCTCCTCCACCCGGCGTTCGATGCCGGAGACGATCTCCTCCGCCTCCCGGTCCCTGCCGTGGATCAGCAGCCACCGCGGGCTCTCCGGGACGTGCCGCCGTACGAGCAGGATGACCAGGGCGAGGACGGCACCGAGCGCGAACGTCAGACGCCAGCCGACGTCCTTCGCCAGCAGCCCCGTGTCGAGCGCGACGATCGACAGCAGGGAACCGCCGACCGCGCCCAGCCAGAAGCTGCCGTTGATGATCAGGTCGACCCGGCCGCGGTAGTTCGCCGGGATCAGCTCGTCGATCGCGGAGTTGATGGCCGCGTACTCACCGCCGATACCGAAACCGGTCAGGAAGCGGAAGAGGAAGAACCACCAGGCCTCCCACGAGACGGCCGTGAGCGCCGTCGCCGCCAGGTACACCGCCAGGGTGATCATGAAGAGGTTCTTGCGGCCGAACCGGTCGGTCAGCCGGCCCCAGAACAGGGCCCCCACGCAGGCACCCGCCACGTACAGCGCGGCGGCGACACCGGTGACCTGACCGGAACTGATCGCCAGGCCGCTGCCGGGCTCCGACAGCCGGCTGGCGATGTTGCCGACGACCGTGACCTCAAGGCCGTCCAGGATCCACACGGTTCCCAGGCCGATGACGATCGTCCAGTGCCAGCGGGACCAGGGCAGGCGGTCGAGTCTGGCGGGGATGTCGGTGGTGAGGGTCCGGCCGGTGCCGGCCTCGGCTGTGCTCATGGGCGCTACCTCCGCGTCGAAGGACGGGATACCGGGTGCCCTGGCCGCGGCCGAACACTCCGGTCAGGCCCCCAGCCAGCGCGAGAGGGTGTAGATGAGCAACCCGGCCAGGGAACCCACCACCGTGCCGTTGATCCGGATGAACTGCAGGTCCCGCCCGATGTGCGCCTCGATCTTGCGGGTCGTGTGCTCGGGGTCCCAGCCCGCCACCGTGTCCGTGATCAACGAGGTGATCTCCCCGCGGTACGTCGTCACGACGTGCACCGCGGCGCCCTCGACCCAGCTGTCGACCTTGTCCTGCACCTTCGGCTCGGTCGCCATCCGCGCGCCCAGCGACAGCAGCGCCGCCCGCACCCGCGTCCGCAGCTCGCTGCGCTCGTCCTCCGCCGCCGCCACGATCATCGACCGCACGGCCGTCCACACCGACGCGATCAGATCCTGCACCTCGCCCCGGCCCAGCACCTCGCCCTTGAGCCGCTCGACCCGCGCCCGGGTGTCCGTGTCGGACTGGAGGTCGGAGGCGAAGTCGGTGAGGAAACGGTCCAGCGCGCCACGCGCCGGATGCGAGGGCATGTCCCGCATCTCCGTCACGAACCGCAACAGCTCCTTGTAGACCCGCTCACCCACCTTCCGGTCCACGAACCGCGGCGTCCAGCCCGGCGCACCCCCCTCCACCGCCACCATCACGTCGTCCCGGTGCAGCACCAGCCAGTCGTGCGCCCGGACCACCACCAGGTCCACCACCCGCCGGTGCCCGCCGTCGGCGACGATCCGCTCCAGCGTCTTGCCGATGCCCGGCGCGATCTCCTGCGCGTTGGCCCGCCGGGTGATCGCCTCACCCACCACCGCCTGCACATCGGAGTCCCGCAGCACCGTCAGCGCGCCCCGCAACGCCGTCGCCAGCTCCGCCGTCACCCGGTCCGCGTGCTCCGGCTCGGCCAGCCAGGCCCCCAGCCGGCTGCCGATGCCCACCGCGCGCAGCCGCTGGCGCACCACGTCCCCGGAGAGGAAGTTCTCACCGACGAACTCCCCCAGCGACACGCCCAGCTGGTCCTTCTTCGTGGGGATGATCGCGGTGTGCGGGATGGGCAGCCCCAGCGGGTGCCGGAAGAGAGCCGTCACCGCGAACCAGTCGGCGAGCGCACCGACCATGCCCGCCTCGGCCGCCGCCGCCACGTAGTCCGTCCACGCACCGGCACCCGCGTTCCCGGCCGCCTTCGCCAGCACGTAGACCACCGCGACGAACAGCAGCATGCCCGTCGCCGTCGCCTTCATCCGGCGCACCCCGCGCCGCCGCTCCTCGTCGGCCGGGGTGAACGCCGTCATCGTCTTGTACGACGCGACCGGCCCCGGTGTTCCCGTCTCGGTAGGTTCCATCAGCTCCACCCGTTCGGTGATCCCGCACACAATTGTCCCTTCCTGACCGACTCCCGGAACGAAACAGGAGTTCCCGGCGTCTGTCTGAAGGGTTGTCGTGGCAGGGTCCTGTCACATCACCCCGGCCCATGACCCATCATGGGTGAGCGAGATCGGAGCCCCGGCTCCCATCTGTCGAGGAGAACAACACAAGCGTGACCAAGCGTCATGGTTATGCCGTCCTGAGCGCGCTCGTCGCGCTGGTCGTGGCCCTGTCCGCCGCCATATACGTCACCGTCGCCGCCGACGACGGCACCCCCCGCACCACCCTCGGCGACAACCGCCCGCACCGCGACTCCCACGCCGCCCCCGCCTCCACCGGCACCTGGGTCGGCGCCTGGGCCACCGCCCCCGTCGGCGGCGAACCCGGCACCGAGACGGCCGGCCTCGCGGGCCGCTCCGTCCGCAACGTCGTGCACACCAGCGCCGGCGGTACGAGCGCCCGCGTCACGCTGTCCAACCTGTACGGCCAGTCCGCCCTCACCATCAGCCACGCCTCCCTCGCCCTCTCCCCGGGCGACGGCAGCGCGGCCGCCACCGCGGAAACGATGCGGCGCCTCACCTTCAACGGCGCCCCCGGCGTCGTCATACCCGCAGGCGCACAGGCCGTCAGCGACGCCGTGCACCTCACCCTCCCGCACGACACCGACGTCCTGGTCACCACCTACTCCCCCACCCCCTCAGGACCGGTCACCTACCACCCGCGCGCCCGGCAGATCTCCTACGTCGCCACCGGCGACCGCACCGAGGACACCACCGGCACCCCCTACACCGGACGGACCCCGTACTGGCGGTACGTGACGGCCCTCGACGTCCTCAGCAACGAGGCCACCGGCACCGTCGTCGTCTTCGGCGACTCCATCACCGACGGCGTCACCTCCACCACCGGCGCCAACCACCGCTGGCCCGACATCCTCTCCGGCCGGCTGCGCACCGCCCTGCGCAACGGACGCGATCTCCCCCGCTACAGCGTCGTCAACGAAGGCATCAGCGGCAACCGGGTCCTCGCCGACGGCCTCGGCCGGCCCGCCGAGAACCAGAGCGGCCTCGCCCGCTTCGGCCGCGACGCCCTCGACCGCCCCAACGTCAAGGTCGTCGTCATCGACCTCGGCATCAACGACATCCTGCGCAACCCCCGGCTCGCCGACCCCGACCGCATCGTCACCGGCCTGCGCACCCTCGTCCGCCAGGCCCACGCCCGCGGCCTGAAGGTCATCGGCGCCACCCTCATGCCGTTCCAGGGCCACCACGGCTACACCCCCGCCCGGGAAGCCGTACGCCAACAGGTCAACGCGCGGATCCGCGCCGGCGGGGTCTACGACGCGGTCGTCGACTTCGACAAGACCCTCCGCGACCCCTACGACCCGCGCCGGCTGCGCCCCGAGTACGACTCCGGCGACCACCTGCACCCCAGCGACCTGGGCTACCGCACCATGGCCGAGGTCTTCGACCTCGGCACCCTGAAGGGCGCGGGGCAGGCGGAGCTGTGACCGGGCGGCGAGGAATACTGGCGGACATGACCCGCTTGATCCTCGCCACCCGCAACGCCGGAAAGATCACCGAACTGAGGGCGATCCTCGCCGAAGCCGGACTCTCCCACGAACTCGTCGGCGCGGACGCCTTCCCGGACGTCCCCGACGTCAAGGAGACCGGCGTCACCTTCGCCGCGAACGCCCTGCTCAAGGCGCACGCCCTCGCCCAGGCCACCGGCCTGCCCGCCGTCGCCGACGACTCCGGCCTGTGCGTCGACGTCCTGGGCGGCGCCCCCGGCATCTTCTCCGCCCGCTGGGCCGGCCGCCACGGCGACGACAGGGCCAACCTCGACCTGCTGCTGGCCCAGCTCTCGGACATCGCCGACGAGCACCGGGGCGCCTACTTCGCCTGCGCGGCGGCGCTCGCCCTGCCGGACGGCACGGAGCGGGTGGTGGAGGGACAGCTCCCCGGCATCCTGCGGCATGTCCCGGCCGGCACGAACGGCTTCGGCTACGACCCGGTCCTCCAGCCGGAGGGCGAGACGCGCACGTGCGCCGAGCTGAGCCCGGAGGAGAAGAACGCGATCAGCCACCGGGGGAAGGCGTTCCGGGCGCTGGTGCCGGTGGTGCGGGAGCTGTTGGGCTGAGAGAGAACGAGGGGCCGCCCGGGTGGACGGCCCCTCACCTGTGCGGCCGGTGGGACTCGAACCCACACGGGATTTCTCCCACGGGCACCTAAAACCCGCGCGTATCGCCTATTTCGCCACGGCCGCCCCAAAACGGACTATTTGTTTACAGGCCGTTTTGCCTCGCTCAGTGTACGGGGCCGCACATCTCGCCGTGCGCCCCCTCGGCACCAGGTGCCCGTGGCCGCGTGGCAGTTGGGACAGAGCAGCCGGAGATTCCCACGCCGATCGTCGCTCCAGTCACAGCCGTTCCTTCGTGTATGCGCCGGCCCCCATCGAGCCCCCTCCGTTCCGGGCGCGCGTTCGCTGCCCGTACGGAGTAACGAAGCGGTTATCGGACAGTCACGCCCGGGGGCACGGGAAACGGCCCGCGCCGGGGTTCCCCGGGGCGGGCCGTTCGCGCGGTGGGCCGGTCAGATGCCCAGGTCTTTGATGATCTTCGCCACGTGGCCGGTGGCGCGGACGTTGTACAGGGCCCGTTCGACCTTGCCCTCCTCGTCCACGACGACCGTGGAGCGGATGACGCCCAGGTAGGTCTTGCCGTAGTTCTTCTTCTCGCCGTAGGCGCCGTACGCCTCGGTGACCTTCTTGTCCGGGTCGGCGAGCAGGGTGACCCTCAGGGACTCCTTCTCGCGGAACTTCGCCAGCTTCTCCGGGCTGTCGGGGCTGATGCCGATGACGTCGTAGCCGGCGCCGGCCAGCAGCTCCAGGTTGTCCGTGAAGTCACAGGCCTGCTTGGTGCAGCCTGGGGTCAGCGCGGCCGGGTAGAAGTAGACGATGACCTTGCGGCCCTTGCGGTCCGAGAGGGACACCTCGGTGCCGTCGGCGTCGGGGAGGGTGAAGGCGGGGGCCACGTCCCCCGGCTGGAGTCGCTCGCTCATCGGGCCAGCCTAACCGGGGGGCCTTGCGGTGCGGCGCCACCCAGAGCTGACAAACTGTTCGGAACAGCATCAGCAGACTTCGGAGGCCGTACGGTGGCGGACACGTCGGACACCAGAACCCCGGCGCAGATCGAGGCGGACATCAAGCGCCGCCGTGAAGTGCTGGCCGAGACGCTCGACGAGATCGGGGTGCGGGTGCATCCGAAGACCATCGTCGGCGATGCGAAGGCCAAGGCCGTCGCCCATGTCGACCACACGGTCGGACGGGCGTACGTGCAGGTCAACCGGGTCGTGACTGAGGTACGGGCACAGTTCGTGAACGATCAGGGGGCGCCGCGCCTGGAGCGGGTGGTGCCCGTCGCGCTCGTCGTCGTGGGGGTCGTGGGGCTGCTCGCCCTCGGGGCCCGGCGGCGCAGTAACTGACCGGGACAGGTAGGTTCGAGCCGTGAGCGCCAACAGAAACCAGCACAGCACTCCCCACCACGACAAGCTGCCCATCCGGATGCTGCACGACCGGGTTCTCGTGCGGCAGGAGACCGGTGAGGGCGAGCGGCGGTCGGGGGGCGGCATTCTGATTCCCGCCACCGCGGCGGTGGGCCGGCGGCTGGCCTGGGCCGAGGTCGTCGCCGTCGGTCAGAACGTACGGACGGTGGAGCCCGGGGACCGTGTCCTGTTCGACCCGGAGGACCGGGCGGAGGTGGAGGTGCGGGGCGTGGCGTACGTCCTGATGCGCGAGCGTGACCTGCACGCCGTCGCCGCCGACCGGTTCGAGGGGTCGGAGGACTCCACGGGGCTGTACCTGTAGAGCGGGCCGTACCTGCGGAACGAGGTGCGAGAGGGCCGGTGACCATCGTCACCGGCCCTCTTTGCCGTGTCTTTGCTATGTTCGGAAGGAGCCCGACGAGACGCGCCGTACCGGGTCGAAGGCAAAGACGACGCACCCGGAGTGACCCGTAGGAAAGTCGCCGCGTCCCGGAGGTGCCGTCATGGCCTGGGTTCTGCTCGTCGTCGCCGGTCTGCTGGAAGTGGGCTGGTCGATCGGGATGAAGTACAGCGAGGGGTTCACCCGGCTGGTCCCGAGTCTGTTCACCGGCGCCGGCATCGTCGCGAGCATGGTCCTGCTGTCGTACGCCGCGAAGTCCCTGCCCATCGGTACGGCGTACGGGGTGTGGGTGGGCATCGGCGCGGCCGGTGCGGCGGTGCTCGGCATGGTGGTGCTGGGTGAGCCGGTCACCGCCGCCCGGATCTTCTTCGTGTGCCTGCTGCTGGTCGCCGTGGTGGGGCTGAAGGCGACCAGCGGTCACTGAGGCGTCAGGGGTTACGACGTCAGGCGTCAGGTGCCGGTGAAGCCTCCCGGGCCCCCGTCCGTCCCGGTGGTGCCGCCGCCCGGTGTGCCGCCCGCGGCAGTCCCGCCGCCGGTGGGCGTGCCTCCGCCGGTCGGGTCCCCGCCGCCGGTGGTGGCGCCGCCGTCCGTGGTGGTTCCGCCGCCGGTCGGGGTGCCGCCGCCGGTGGTGGCGCCGCCGTCCGTGGTGGTTCCGCCGTCGGTCGGGGTGCCGCCGCCGGTGGTGCCGCCGTTCGTCGGGGTGCCGCCGCCCGTGGTGCCGCCGTTCGTCGGGGTGGCCGCGCCGGTGGTACCGCCGTCCGTCGGCGTGGCCGTGGCGCCGCCGTCGTTCCCGCCGCCGTCGGTGCCGGGCTGGGCGGTGCTGGTGGCGGGGGGCTCCTGGACCTGGTCGGCGCCCTGCTGGAGCTCCAGGTCGAACTTGCCCACCGGCTTGCCCTTCAGCGCGTCGCGCGTGTACTGCGCCCAGATCTGGGTGGGCGGGCCGCCGCCGTTCATGCGCTGCTGGCCGAGCGCCCCGTACAGCGGCTGGTGCTTGGCCGTCACCGGGTCCTGGCCCATGACGGAGACCACCGTGGCCAGGTCCGGGGTGTAGCCGGCGAACCAGGCGGCGGTGTCCCTCTCGGCGGTACCGGTCTTGCCGGCCGCCGGACGGCCCGCGGCCTGGGCGGCCGTGGCGGTGCCGTTCTCGACCACGCTCTGCAGGACCGAGGTCGTGGTGTCGGCGGCCTCGCGGCTGACGGCCTGCTTGGCCGGCCGCTCGGGCAGCTTGACCTCGTCGGTGCCGTCCTTGGTGATCTTCTCGACCAGGGTGTACGTGCCGTGCTTGCCGTGGTTGGCGAGCGTGGCGTAGGCCTCCGCCATGTCCAGGACGCTGGCGGTGGCGGTGCCGAGGGCGATGGAGGGGTACGGCTGGAGGTCCGGGGTGTCGGAGGGGATGCCCAGGTCGACGGCGGTCTGCTTGACCTTGGCGGGGCCGACGTCGACGGCCATCTGCGCGTACACCGAGTTCACCGACGCGTCGGTGGCCTTGCGGACGGTGATCGGGCCGTACGACTTCTGGTCCTCGTTCTCGGGGGCGTAGGCGCCGCCGTTCCAGCCCTGGACGGGGCGCTGGTTGGTGCCGTCGTAGACGGTGTTCGGGGTGATGGCGCGGCCGTCCTGGGTGGTGGACCCGTTCTCCACGGCGGAGGTGAACACGAACGGCTTGAACGTGGAGCCGACCTGGAAGTCGCCGCGGGTGGCGCCGTTGGTGTACTGCTTCACGTAGTCGATGCCGCCGTACATCGCGACGACCTTGCCCGTCTTGGGGTCGACGGAGGCGCCGCCGGCCCGGACGAAGGTGTCCGCCTTGCGGTTCTTCTTGTCCAGCTTGGACATCAGCTGGTCGTCGACCGCCTTGACGAAGGCGTCCTGCCGGTCCTTCTGGATGGTGGTGGTGATGCGGTAGCCGCCGGCCGTGAGGTGGTCGGAGTCGATGATGTTGTTCGCGGTGAGGTACTGCTTGACCGCCTCGACGAGGTAGCCGCGCTGGCCGGACATGCCGGTGGAGACCGTCTGCTCCTTCGGCATGGGGAACTTCATGCCGGCGCGCTTGGACTCGCTGAGCCAGCCCTTGGTGACCATGCCGTCCAGGACGTAGTTCCAGCGGGCGACGGCCGCCTTGCGGTTCTCGGGGTGAGCGACGACGTCGTACTCGCTGGGCGCGTTGACGAGCGCGGCGAGGTAGGCGGCGCGGGCCGGGTCGAGGTCGGCGGCGTCGCGGCCGTAGTAGGCCTGGGACGCGGCCTGGATGCCGTAGGCGTTGCGGCCGAAGTAGCTGGTGTTGAGGTAGCCCTCCAGGATCTCGTCCTTGGACTTGTTCTGGTCGAGCTTGATCGCGATGAAGAACTCCTTGGCCTTGCGGGTGACCGTCTGTTCCTGGGCCAGGTAGTAGTTCTTCACGTACTGCTGGGTGATCGTCGAGCCGGACTGCTTTCCCTTGCCGGTCGCGGTGTTCCAGCCGGCGCGGAGCATCGCCTTGGGGTCGACGGCGGACTCGGTGTAGAAGTCCCGGTCCTCGGCGGCCAGTACGGCGTGCTGGGCGTCCTTGGAGACCTGGGCGAGGGTGACGTTCTCGCGGTTGACCTCGCCGTCGCGGGCCAGCTGTGAGCCGTCGGCGTACAGGAAGACGTTGCTCTGCTTGGTCGCGAACGCGTTGGCCGGGGGGATCTTCACCAGGGAGTACCCGACGAAGAAGAGCCCGACGAGCAGCAGCACGCCGACGAAGAAGGTGCCGAGCACCATGCGCCAGGTGGGGATGATCCGCCGCCAGCCGGTCCGCTTGGGCCGCTTGCCCTTCTTGTCCTTGCCCTTGCCCTTGCCGCCGGGGGTGTCACCGTCGGTGGCGGGGAGGGTGGTGGTGAGGGCGCCGGTGGCGTTCCGGGAATCGGTGCCGGGGCCGGCGGCCGAGGCGGCTGCGGCGCCGGTCGCCGACGCGGCGGCGGCCTTGGCGGCCTGGGCACCGGCTCCCGCCCCGGCACCGGCTCCCGCTGCGGCGGTGCCGGCCGCGCGGGCGGCGCGGGCGGCCCGGGCGGCGGCCGGGGAGGAGGGGGCGGCGGCACCGGGTGCCTGGGCGGCGCGGTTCTCCCCGCCGGGTCTGGGCACGGTGGGGGGAGGGGTACGGCGGGTGGGGTCCGGCTCACCGGCGCTCTCGCCGGAGCGGGGCGCGTTGACCCGCCGCAGCACCTGTGTGGTCTCGGGCGCGGCGGCGGAGCCGTCCTCCTGCCGGGCACCGGAACGCGGCCCGCGGGGCGGGGTGACACGGCGGAGCACCTGGGTGCTCTCGGCGGGCGGCTCCTGTCCGGAGCCGCCCGGCTTCCCGCCTCCACCGGGCGCACCGGCACGCGAGCCGTCCTTGGCGGCGGAGGCAGCGCTGTCACCGTCGGCAGCCGCGGCCCCGCCGGGCACCGGCCCGTCACCGGACGCCGATGCGCCACCGGACTCCGCGCGCCGGCCGGGCACCGAACCACGGCCGGACTCCGAACCGCGGCCGGATGCCGCGCCTGCACCACCTGCCGACGCTCCACCGGGCACCGGGCCACGGCCGGACTCCGAGCCGTCCCCGGACCCCGGGCCACGCTCGGCGGCCGGGCCGCCGGCGGCTTCCCGCCCACGTGCGGACGCCGCACCACGACCGGCGGCCGGGCCGCGGCCGGGCACCTGGGTGCCGCCGGAGGCCGTGTTTCCCGCGGTTCCCGCTGCCGCCGTCCCTTCCGTGCGGGCGCGGGCCGCCTGGCGGGCTCGCGCGATGGAAGCCGTCCGGTCCCGGTCCTGTTCGGCTGCGTCCCCGGGGCGGGGGCCGTCCTGGGCGGACGTGCCCGTCGAGCCGGGGCGGGACGGGGCGTCCGCCGGGCCGTCGCCGGTCCCGGCCGTCCGGCCCGTGCCACGTCCGGCCGCCTCCGGGACGCTCGCACCGGCGCCAGGGGTGCCGTCGGCCCCGCGCTCGCCGCGCCGCGGCTCCCCCGCGGTCCCGGTCCGGCCGGCACGCGGGAACCCCTCGGCACCGTCGGCGCGCCCGGCACCGCCACGGCTGCCGGTGCCCCCGGCGCCGCTCGACGCACCCTCGGCCCGCGGGCCACCCTCACCGTCGCGGGCGCCCCCGGCGCGCCGGCCACCGTCGCCCCTCCCGGCGCTCTCGGCACGGTCGCCGTCGCCGCGCCTCAGGGGACCCCCGGCGCGTGCGCTGGTGTCGTTCGTGGTGCCCCCTGCGGGATTCGGTGGTGCGCTGCTCGGTTGGCGGCGTCCCGGGTTTCCGGGCCCTTCAGCCGGCAGCGGCTTCTCAGGTGCCACGCCTTCGTTCGGCTGCTGCGGCTGCGGCTCGTCGCTCATGTCGTGCACGGACTCCTGTTTCGCGTCGTACGTTCCCGTACGCCTCGTACGCTTCTGCGCTCCCCCTGTTTGAAGACTCTCGCACCTGGCGTTCCGTTCCCGGATTCCGGCACGCTTCCGACCGGAAATCGCGTGGCCGGCCGCCGGGCCTCCGGACTAGGCTCCTGCGCTTCGGTGTCGAGCGGTCCGAGGAGGTCGACTGGCGTGGGCGCGGGACGGTTGTACGCGGCCGTGGCGACAGGGGGATTCAGACGGTACGCGACCTACCGGGCCGCCACTGCGGCAGGGGTGTTCACGAACACCGTCTTCGGTCTCATCCTCGTCTACACGTACCGGGCCCTGTGGGACGCGAGGCCGCATCTGGGCGGGTACGACCAGCCGCAGGCCGTGACGTACGTCTGGCTGGGGCAGGCGTTCCTGTCGACCCTGGCGATCGGGGGCGGCGGCGTCGAGGACGAGCTGATGGAACGCATCCGTACGGGGGACGTGGCGATCGACCTGTACCGGCCCGCCGACCTCCAGCTGTGGTGGCTGGCGGCGGACCTCGGCCGGGCGTTCTTCCAGCTGCTGGGCCGGGGCCTGGTCCCGTTCGTGTTCGGCGCGCTGTGCTTCCCGGTGTACCTGCCGGCCGACGCCGGCACCTGGGTGGCGTTCCTCGTCGCGGTGGTCCTGGCCATGCTGGTCGGTTTCGGCATCCGCTACCTGGTGGCGCTGAGCGCGTTCTGGCTGCTGGACGGCGCCGGTGTGGCGCAGATGGCGTGGCTGCTGGGCGTCTTCTGCTCGGGCATGCTGCTGCCGCTGAACGTGTTCCCGGGGGCGCTCGGTGACGTCGTGCGGGTGCTGCCCTGGTCGTCGCTGCTGCAGGGCCCGGCGGACATCCTGCTGGGGCACGCGGACCCGCTGCCCACCTATCTCTTCCAGGCCGCGTGGGCGGTGGCCCTGCTGGGGGCGGGGCGGCTGGTGCAGTCGGCGGCCACGCGCCGGGTGGTGGTGCAGGGTGGCTGAGATCCGGGTCCCCCGCCAGGACCGCGGCCGGGTGTCCGGTTCGGTCCGCCGGCTGGCCGAGGGCGTGCGGGCGTACCGGCTGATCGCGGGGATGTGGGTGCGCTCGACGATGGCCTACCGGGCGTCCTTCGCCATGACCACGTTCGGGAACTTCGCGGCGACCTTCCTCGACTTCGTCGCGATCATGCTGATGTTCTCCCGGGTGGACGCCCTGGGTGGCTACCCGCTGCCCGAAGTGGCGTTCCTGTACGGCCTGTCCGCGACCTCCTTCGGGCTGGCGGACCTGGTGATCGGGTCGATGGACCGGCTGGGCCGGCGGGTCAGGGACGGCACGCTGGACACCCTGCTGGTGCGCCCGGCGCCGGTGCTGGCGCAGGTGGCGGCCGACCGGTTCGCGCTCCGGCGGCTGGGCCGGGTGACGCAGGGGGCGCTGGTGCTGGGCTGGTCGCTGACGCGGGTGGACATCGACTGGACGGTGGACAGGCTGCTGCTGATGCCGGTGATGGTGGTGAGCGGCTGCGGCATCTTCTGCGCGGTGTTCGTGGCGGGCGCGGCGTTCCAGTTCGTGGCGCAGGACGCCTCGGAGGTGCAGAACGCCTTCACCTACGGCGGTACGACGCTGCTGCAGTACCCGCCGACCGTGTTCGCGAAGGAGCTGGTGCGCGGGGTGACCTTCGTGCTGCCGCTGGCCTTCGTCAACTGGCTGCCCGCGACCCATGTGCTCGGGCGGCCGTACCCGCTGGGCCTGCCGGAGTGGACCGCGTTCACGCCCCCGCTGGTGGCGGTCGCCTGCGGTGTGCTCGCGGGGCTGGCCTGGCGGGCGGGACTTCGTTCGTACCGCAGCACAGGGAGCTAGCGTGAGTGACGTGATCACAGGGGACGACGGCGTCGCGCGGGACGGCGTCCCGGGGGACGGCTTCATCGCGGTGGAGCGGGTCGAGAAGGTCTTCGAGGTGCGCCGCAGGACCGGGTTCCTGCGGCGGGAGCGGCACGAGGTGCGGGCCGTGGACTCGCTCTCGTTCACCGTGGGGCGCGGCGAGATGGTCGGGTACATCGGGCCGAACGGCGCCGGGAAGTCGACCACGATCAAGATGCTGACCGGGATCCTGACGCCGAGTGCCGGGCGGCTGCGGGTGGCGGGCATCGATCCGGCGCGGGAGCGGTCGCGGCTCGCGCACCGGATCGGGGTGGTGTTCGGTCAGCGGACCACGCTGTGGTGGGACCTGCCGCTGATCGACTCGTACCGGCTGGCGCACCGCATGTACCGCATCCCGGACGCCCGTTACCGCGAGAACCTGGACCGGCTGGTGGAACTGCTGGACCTGGGCGCCCTGTTGGACGTACCGGTGCGGCAGCTGTCCCTGGGGCAGCGGATGCGCGGTGACATCGCGGCGGCGCTGCTGCACGACCCGGACGTGCTGTACCTGGACGAGCCGACGATCGGTCTGGACGTCGTGTCGAAGGCCAGGGTGCGGGAGTTCCTGCGGGAGGTGAACGCCGAGCGCGGCACGACGGTGCTGCTCACCACGCACGACCTCCAGGACATCGAGCAGTTGTGCTCGCGGGTGATGGTGATCGACCACGGGCGGCTGGTGTACGACGGCGCGCTCGCGGGGCTGCACGAGGCCGGCGAGAGCGAGCGGACGCTGGTGGTGGACCTGGAACGGGAGCTGCCGCCGGTCCAGGTGCCGTCGGCCCGGGTGGTGCGGGTGGAGGGTCCACGGCAGTGGCTGGCGTTCCCGGCGGGGCAGTCGGCGGCGCCGGTCGTGGCGCATCTGGCCGCCCGGTACCCGCTGGTGGACCTGTCGGTGCGGGAGCCGGACATCGAGGCCGTCATCGCCAGGATGTACGCGGAGAAGGCGGTCTCGTAGGCTGCCGGCATGAGCGACGACGCAGTCCCGGACCTCCGAGCGTCCGACGCCGACCGCGACCGGGTCGCCGAGGTCCTGCGGGACGCCCTGGCCGAGGGCCGGCTCGACATGGCGGAGTTCGACGAGCGGCTGGAGGCGGCCTACCGGGCGCGGACGTACGGCGAGCTGGCGCCGCTGACCCGCGATCTGCCGGTGGCCGGCGCCGCCGCACCGGTCCTGCCCGTCTCCTTCGTCAAGGCCCCGGTGGCGGGCGGTGGCCGGGCGGGCCGGATCACCGGCGCGGAGGGCTCCTCGCGGGGCGCGGTGGCGGTCCTGTCGGGGTTCGAGCGCAAGGGCCGCTGGACGGTGCCGAGGCGGTACTCCTGCCTCACGTTCATGGGCGGTGGCGAACTCGACCTGCGGGAGGCCGACTTCGCCGCCGGTGAGGTCGAGATCCACTGCGTGGTGATCATGGGCGGGGTCCAGGTGATCGTGCCGCCGGGTGTCGAGGTCGTCGTGCGCGGTATCGGTGTGATGGGCGCCTTCGAGCACCCGAGGGACGACGGCCCGCCCGAGCCGGGCGCGCCCCGCGTGATCATCGGCGGGGTCGCTTTCTGGGGCGGGGTGGGCGTGGAGCGCAGGCTTCCGCGCGGGGAGCGCAAACGCCTGAAGAAGCCGCGCTGAGCGCGGCCCGCCGGGGCTGCGCCTACGACGTGCAGACCTTGGTCAGCTCCCCGGCCGCGTCCGTCACGGGGCTGACGTCGGGGGTCGCGTCCCCGTTCCTGATGGCCGTGCGTACGTTGCCGACCGCCTTCTGCAGGTCGTCCACGGCCTTGTTGACGTCGGCGTCGTCCGTCTGGTCGCCGATCTTCCGCAGGCTCTTGTCGATGGAGTCGAGCGACGCGTCGGCCTGGGAGGGGTCGTTCGCCGCGTTCTCCACGGCCTGCTGGAGTCCGGTGACGTTGTCGGCGATGGCGTCGGCGGTCTGCACGCAGTCCAGCGCCTTGTCCACGGCGTCGCAGCCGGTGGTGAGGCCGGCGGCGAGCGCGGCGGTCGCTACGGCGGCGACAACGGTGAGTCGGCGTCGGCTGGCGGCCATGGTGGTGTCCCTCCCCTGGTACGGCTGGCCGGGCGCACGCCGGTGAGCGGTGCGCCCGTACCCACAGGGACGTCACGGGGGTCCGCCGGGTTGCCCCGCGGACTTGGGGACTTCTTTACGCGCGCGTGGCCGTCAGTGCCGCCTGCTGGATGGCGGTGAGTTCCCGGCAGCCGGTGACGGCGAGGCCGAGCAGGGCGTCGAGTTCCTCGCGGGCGAACGGCGCGGCCTCGGCGGTGCCCTGGACCTCGACGAAGCGGCCGTCGCCGGTGCAGACGACGTTCATGTCGGTGTCGGCGCGCACGTCCTCCTCGTAGCAGAGGTCGAGCAGCGGGACCCCGCCGACGATGCCCACGGAGACGGCGCTCACGGTGCCGGTGAGCGGCTGCCGGCCGGCCTTGACCAGCTTCTTGCCCTGGGCCCAGGCGACGGCGTCGGCGAGCGCGACGTACGCGCCGGTGATGGCGGCCGTGCGCGTGCCGCCGTCGGCCTGGAGGACGTCGCAGTCGAGGACGACGGTGTTCTCGCCGAGCGCCTTGTAGTCGATGACGGCGCGCAGGGAGCGGCCGATGAGCCGGGAGATCTCGTGGGTGCGGCCGCCGATCCTGCCCTTGACGGACTCGCGGTCGCCGCGGGTGTTGGTGGCGCGGGGCAGCATGGCGTACTCCGCGGTGACCCAGCCCTCGCCGCTGCCCTTGCGCCAGCGCGGGACGCCCTCGGTGACGGAGGCGGTGCAGAAGACCTTGGTGTCGCCGAAGGAGACGAGGACGGAGCCCTCGGCGTGCTTGCTCCATCCGCGTTCGATGGTGACCGGGCGGAGCTGTTCGGGGGTACGACCGTCGATGCGAGACATGGCGACGAGCCTAGCCGTACACGGGGAAGGGGCTCCTCCGGTGGGGGGAAGAGCCCCTTCGGGGTGAGCCGGGAGGGCTCACATCATGTCTTCGATCTCCGCGGCGATCGGGTCGGCGTCGGTGCCGATGACGACCTGGATGGCCGTGCCCATCTTGACGACTCCGTGGGCGCCGGCGGCCTTCAGGGCGGCCTCGTCGACCAGAGCGGGGTCGGACACCTCGGTGCGCAGCCGGGTGATGCAGCCCTCGATCTCCTCGATGTTGTCGATGCCACCGAGTCCGGCGACGATCTTCTCAGCCTTGCTGGCCATGTTCCTTCTCCCTGCTCCGAACCGCTTTGTCGCAGTAACCCACAGTTGGCCCATCTTCGCGAGCGGTCTTGCCGTCCGTGCCGGATGATGGCGATCACGACAGCGGAACCGTCCGTCGACTGGTCTACACCACCGTGGGGAAGGTCGCCAAACCCATGAGTGCACCGAGTACGGCGGGTCCCGCCCGGGCCCGTCGGCACCGCGCCTTCCAGGGCCTGCAGAAGATGGGCCGCAGCCTGCAGCTCCCCATCGCGGTGCTGCCGGCGGCGGGCATCCTCAACCGGCTCGGCCAGCCCGACGTGTTCGGGGCCGGCGGTCTGGGCTGGACGGGCGTCTCGAAGGTGATGAGGGGCGCGGGCGGCGCGCTCCTCGACGGCTCGCTCGGCCTGCCCCTGCTGTTCTGCGTGGGGGTCGCGATCGGGATGGCGAGGAAGGCGGACGGCTCGACGGCGCTGGCGGCGGTGACCGGCTTCCTCGTCTACTACAGCGTGCTGCACCAGTTCCCGCAGCGGTGCCCGGGCGGCTCCACCGCGGTGCCGGACGTGGGCTGCCAGGTGAGTTCCGGCGCGGGGGTGGGGGCGGTGACGCCGTTCACGTTCCAGAATCCGGGGGTGTTCGGCGGCATCGTGATGGGGCTGCTGGCGGCCTTCTTCTGGGCGCGGTACCACCGCACGCGGCTGGTGGACTGGCTGGGCTTCTTCAACGGCCGCCGGCTGGTGCCGATCATCATGGCGTTCGTGGCCATCGTGTTCGCGGCGCTGTGCCTGTGGGTCTGGCCGCCGGTCGGCGACGCGCTGGAGAGCCTCGGCCGCTGGCTGCGGGACGCGGGCGCCTGGGGGGCCGGCGTCTTCGGTGTCGCCAACCGCGCGCTCCTCGTGATCGGCCTGCACCAGTTCCTGAACGTGCCCGTCTGGTTCCAGTTCGGCACGTACACGCCGCCGGGCGGCAGGCCCGTGCACGGCGACATCAACATGTTCCTCGCCGGGGACCCGCACGCCGGCCAGTTCACCTCGGGCTTCTTCCCGATCATGATGTTCGCGCTGCCGGCCGCCGCGCTGGCCATCACGCACTGCGCGCGGCCGGAGCGCCGCAAGGAGGTCGGCGGCCTGATGCTGTCGGTCGCGCTGACGTCGTTCGTGACCGGCATCACCGAGCCGCTGGAGTACTCGTTCCTGTTCGTCGCGCCCGCCCTGTACGCCGTGCACGCGGTGCTCACCGGAGTGTCGATGGCGGTGACCTGGGCGCTCGGGGTGCACGACGGTTTCAGCTTCTCGGCCGGCCTGATCGACTACGTGATCAACTGGAACCTGGCGACGAGACCGTGGGCGATCATCCCGATCGGCCTGTGCTTCGCGGCCGTGTACTACCTGGTGTTCCGCGTCGCGATCACGCGGTTCGACCTCAGGACGCCGGGGCGGGAGCCGGCGGAGCAGGTCGAGGACGTCACCAAGGCCTGACGGCGCACAGCGCGTAGTGCCGCGGTAGCGGATTCGCGGGTTCCTTACGCCGCCTTCATCGTGCTACAACAGGTCTACACCACAGGTGGTGTAGACCAGAGACGCTGCCGTCCCCTTCCATGGTTCCCGGGCGGCGCCTTGCCCGATGGAGGAACTTGTGACCACGGCCAGCACCGCACCCGCGGCCGAGAAGAAGAAGGGCGCCGGAGCGATGGCAGTGCTCCAGCGCATCGGCCGCAGCCTGATGCTGCCGGTCGCCGTGCTGCCCGCCGCCGCCCTCCTGGTGCGCCTCGGCAACACCGACATGCTGGGCCGCGCGTCCTTCCCGGCCTTCCTGACCAAGATAGCGTCGTTCATGGCGGCCGGCGGCAACGCCATCCTCGACAACATGGCGCTGCTGTTCGCCGTCGGCATCGCGATCGGCTTCGCGAAGAAGTCGGACGGCTCCACCGCACTCGCCGCCGTCGTCGGCTACCTGGTCTTCAAGAACGTGCTCGCCACGTTCACCGACAAGAACCTGCCGAAGGTGGCCGCCGTCGTCGACGGCAAGGTCGTCATGCAGAACGCCCCGGTGGACGCCAAGGTCCTCGGCGGCGTGGTGATGGGCATCGTGGTGGCCCTGCTGTACCAGCGCTTCTACCGCACCAAGCTGCCCGACTGGGCGGGCTTCTTCGGCGGCCGCCGGCTCGTACCGATCCTGTCGGCCTTCGCGGGCCTCGTCATCGGCATCGTCTTCGGCTACATCTGGCCAGTCCTCGGTACGGGCCTGCACAACTTCGGCGAGTGGCTGGTGAAGTCGGGCGCGGTCGGCGCGGGCATCTTCGGTGTCGCCAACCGTGCGCTGATCCCCATCGGCATGCACCACCTGCTGAACTCGTTCCCGTGGTTCCAGGCGGGCGAGTACCACGGCAAGAGCGGTGACATCGCGCGCTTCCTGGCCGGCGACCCGCACGCGGGCCAGTTCATGACCGGCTTCTTCCCGATCATGATGTTCGCCCTGCCGGCCGCGTGCCTGGCGATCGTCCACTGCGCCCGGCCGGAGCGCCGCAAGGTCGTCGGCGGCATGATGTTCTCGCTGGCGCTGACGTCCTTCGTCACCGGCGTCACCGAGCCCATCGAGTTCACCTTCATGTTCATCGCGCCGGTCCTGTACGCGATCCACGCGGTCCTCACCGGTGTCTCGATGGCGCTGACCTGGTCGCTGGGCATGAAGGACGGCTTCGGCTTCTCGGCGGGCGCGGTCGACTTCGGCCTCAACCTGGGCATCGCGAGCAATCCGTGGGGCCTGGTCCTGGTCGGCCTGTGCTTCGCGGTGGTCTACTACGTGATCTTCCGCTTCGCGATCACCAAGTTCGACCTGCCGACCCCGGGCCGCGAGTCGGACGAGGAACTGGCGGAACTGCAGAAGGCAGAGGCCAAGTAACCACGCGAACGGAAGGCCCCGGAACCTCCTCGGTTCCGGGGCCTTCCGTCTGCGCAGAACGTCAGATCTCGTACGTCTGTCTCGGCGCAGCCAGATGCACCGGGCCGTCGAACACCTCACGGGCGTCCCGCAGGTTCACCTCGGGGTCGGTCCACGGCGGGATGTGGGTGAGGACGAGCCGCCGCGCGCCCGCGCGGGCCGCCGTCTCCCCCGCCTCGCGGCCGTTGAGGTGCAGGTCGGGAATGCTCTCCTTGCCGTGCGTGAACGCGGCCTCGCACAGGAACAGATCGGTGTCCCGGGCCAGCTCGTCCAGCACCGCGGTGACGCCGGTGTCGCCGGAGTACGTCAGGGACCTGCCGCCGTGCTCGATCCGGATGGCGTAGGCCTCCACGGGGTGGCGGACCCGCTCGGTGTGCACGGTGAACGGGCCGATCTCGAACGTGGACGGCTTGACCGTGTGGAAGTCGAAGACCTCGCTCATCGAGGAGGCGGAGGGGGTGTCCGCGTAGGCCGTGGTCAGGCGGTGCTCGGTGCCTTCGGGACCGTGGACCGGGAGGGGGTCGCACCGGCCGCCCTCATGGCGGTAGTAGCGCGCCACGAAGTACGCGCACATGTCGATGCAGTGATCGGCGTGCAGATGGCTGAGGAAGATCGCGTCGAGGTCGTAGAGACCGCAGTGGCGCTGCAGCTCGCCGAGGGCGCCGTTGCCCATGTCGAGGAGCAGCCGGAAGCCGTCGGCCTCGACGAGATAGCTCGAACAGGCCGATTCCGCGGACGGGAACGACCCCGAGCAGCCGACGACGGTGAGCTTCATGAAGCAGAAACCTCCGTAGGCGGGTAACCGGTGGGCGGGACGTAAACCCCGTGCGGGGCGGGGGCTGTCGGGGGTCGTGCGGTGCGTCGAGCGTAAGGCGCGAAAGCGCGGGTCGCTCCTCCGCCAGGGGCCGTTGTGGGCGAACTCACCTGTGCTGTCACCGGTTCGGCTGGAAGCGGGGCGCACCAGGATCGGAAGAGGGCGCGCGATGTCCGGCGCGCGCCGGTAACGTCGTCGTATGGACACGTCCTGGTGGCTGGCGCTCGCGGCGGTGGTACTGCTCGCGCTGGTCGCCACGCTCGTCGACGGCTGGGGCCGCGGTCACCGGCCCCGTGGCCGGCGCCTGCGGACCCCGGGGCGCCCGGCCCGGGGGACGGCACACGACGTGCGGCCCTGCCCCGGGGACATCTGGTGGGCGGAGGTCCCCTACGAGGACCGGGCCGGGGCGAAGGACCGGCCCTGTCTGGTACTGGCCGTGCGCGGCGACCGGGCCACCGTCGCGAAGATCACCAGCAAGTACCACGACGAGCGCTGCGGGGTGATCCCGCTGCCGCCCGGCGCGGTCGGCGACACCCAGGGGCGGCCCAGCTTCCTGCGGACCGACGAGCTGCGCGAGGTCCCGGTGGACGGCTTCCGCCGCCGGGTGGGCGTGGTCGACCCGGTCCTGTGGGACCAGGTACGGCACCTGGCCGGTTAGCTCCGCGGGCTCGCCCCCCGAGGGCTCCGCCTCACCTCACGCGCACGGTGACCGTCCAGTCCTCGATGCCCTTGCAGGAGACCTGGCCCGGTGCGGTCGGCTCGGCGCACAGCGGGCGGGACGACGTCAGCTCCACCGTGCCGGCGGCCACCGCCCGGTACGCGGCCGTGGCGTCACCCGGCTGGAGTACGAAGCCCGCGTTGACGGCCTCCAGTCCCGCTCCGCGCGCGGCCACCGGCCGCCAGGGGCGGGCCCTGGTGCCGTCCAGGGTCAGCCGGACCTCGCCGCCCTCGGTCACGCAGACGGTACGGCCGTGATCGGCGGCCGTCAGCTCGACGTGACCGGTGCAGTCGCGGGCGGACGGGGCGGGCGACGGCGTGCCCGTGCGGGCCGGCGCCGACACCTTGTCACTGCTCCCGGTGTCCTGCTGGGAGCCGCAGCCCGCGAGGAGCAGCGCTGCCGCCGCGGGGGCGAGGAGCGTCGTACGGCGCATGGGGTCCGCCTTTCTGCCGGTGTCCTGGTACGGATGTGACGTACCACCGGAGCGAGCGGATCCGCCGCCGGGGCCTTCCGTTCGGACCAGGCCGGATCAGGCACCCCGCGAGCCCGGCGTGGTCCGGACGGAGGACCCTAGGCCCAGAGCTGGCCGTGGAGGGTCGCGATGGCCTCTTCCGTGGTGGCCGCGGTGTAGACGCCGGTGGAGAGGTACTTCCAGCCGCCGTCGGCCACGATGAAGACGATGTCGGCGTTCTCGCCCGCCTTGACGGCCTTCCGGCCGACGCCGATCGCCGCGTGCAGGGCGGCGCCGGTGGAGACGCCCGCGAAGATGCCCTCCTGCTGGAGGAGTTCACGGGTGCGGGTGACCGCGTCGGCCGAGCCGACCGAGAACCGGGTGGTCAGGACGGACGCGTCGTACAGCTCGGGGACGAAGCCCTCGTCGAGGTTGCGCAGGCCGTAGACCAGGTCGTCGTAGCGCGGCTCGGCGGCGACGATCCGGACGTCCGGCTTGTGCTCGCGCAGGTAGCGGCCGACGCCCATGAGGGTGCCGGTGGTGCCGAGGCCCGCCACGAAGTGGGTGACCGAGGGCAGGTCGGCGAGGATCTCGGGGCCGGTCGTGGCGTAGTGGGCGCCCGCGTTGTCCGGGTTGCCGTACTGGTAGAGCATCACCCAGTCGGGGTGCTCGGCGGCCAGTTCCTTGGCGACGCGCACGGCGGTGTTGGAGCCGCCGGCGGCCGGGGAGGAGATGATCTCGGCGCCCCACATGCCGAGCAGGTCACGGCGCTCCTGCGAGGTGTTCTCGGGCATCACGCACACCATCCGGTAGCCCTTGAGCTTGGCCGCCATGGCGAGGGAGATGCCGGTGTTGCCCGAGGTGGGTTCGAGGATCGTGCAGCCCGGGGTCAGCCGGCCGTCCTTCTCCGCCTGCTCGATCATGTGCAGGGCGGGGCGGTCCTTGACCGAGCCGGTGGGGTTGCGGTCCTCCAGCTTGGCCCAGATCCGCACGTCCGGGGACGGCGACAGCCGCGGCAGGCGCACCAGGGGGGTGTTGCCCACCGCGGCCAGCGGGGAGTCGTAGCGCATCGCTGCTCGGTGACCGATCAGCGCATGCCGCCGGCGACGGCCGGCAGGATCGTGACGTTGTCGCCGTCGGACAGCTTGGTGTTGATGCCGTCCAGGAAGCGGACGTCCTCGTCGTTGAGGTACACGTTGACGAAGCGGCGCAGCTGGTCGCCGTCCACGATGCGGGCCTGGATGCCCGCGTGCCGCGACTCCAGGTCGGCGAACAGCTCGGCGAGGGTGCTCCCGTTGCCCTCCACCGCCTTCTGACCGTCGGTGTACTGGCGGAGGATGGTGGGGATGCGGACCTCGATGGCCATGGTTGCGGGCTCCTGTCGGGAAGTGTCGGAAGGTGTGGGCACGCGGCGGGGCACGCCGCGGCTCACGGCCGTACGGCGGCGGGGAACGTCAACAGATGGCGCTGTTCAGCCTGCACAGGTCGACGTGCAGCCGCGCCACGAGCAGCGTGCCCGGCGCCTTCTCGCTCACGTCGTTCAGAACCATGGGCTCATCGTATCGATTCCCGGTCCGGGTTCCGGAGTGTGATTCCACATCCCGGACTTCAACCGACCGCGTACTGAGATCAGTACGCCTCGACGACCTTGACCTCCTCCTCGGTGACCTCCCCTTCCAGGATGCGGAAGGAGCGGAACTGGAACTCTCCGGCGCCGTCGGTGTCGGCGGTGGACACCAGGACGTAGTGCGCGCCGGGCTCGTTGGCGTAGCTGATGTCCGTCCGGGAGGGGTACGCCTCGGTCGCGGTGTGGGAGTGGTAGATGATCACCGGCTCCTCGTCGCGGTCGTCCAGCTCGCGGTAGAGCTTGAGCAGGTCCTGGGAGTCGAACTCGTAGAAGGTGGGCGAGCGGGCCGCGTTGAGCATCGGGACGAAACGCTCGGGGCGGCCGGAGCCCACCGGTCCGGCGACCACCCCGCACGCCTCGTCGGGGTGGTCCGCGCGCGCGTGGGCGACGATCTGGTCGTGGAGCGCCTGGGTGATGGTCAGCATGGGGGTCAGGATAAGCAAAGGGGCCGTCCCGTACCGAGGGGTGGTACGGGACGGCCCACATGGCGGACGTCCTGAGCGGCGGCCGCCGGGGGCGCCACGAGAGCTCCCGACGACCGGACGTCCTTTCCGGAGGGTCTTGCGGGGGTCCGCCCCGGGGTTTGCGGGGGTTTCCCCTGGTTCCTTCCGGGGGTCAGCCCACCTGCTCGAACTCCGGCTCGCGGCGGTCCGCGATGGACGGCGTCCGGGACTTCAGGACCAGCCAGCCGATACCGAGGGCGACCGCCCAGACCGCCATGACGTACAGGCAGACGCGGGAGTCGGCGTCGTAGGCGATGAGGCCGGTGACGAAGAGGAGGAAGGCGATGGCGATGTACGAGCACACCGCGCCGCCGGGCGCCGGGAAGGAGCTGGTGGGCAGCCGGCCCGCGTCGACCGCGCGGCGGTACAGGACGTGGCTGATCAGGATCATCAGCCAGGTCCAGATGCCGGCCGCGGTGGCGACGGAGGTGACGTAGCCGAAGGCCTTCTCCGGGACGACGTAGTTCAGGACGACGCCGATGCCCATGAACAGCACCGAGACGGTGATGCCGAGCGCGGGGGTCTTGGTGGCCGACAGCTTCGAGAAGACCCGCGGGGCCTCGCCGTTGTCGGCGAGGGTGCGCAGCATGCGGCCGGTGGAGTACATGCCGGAGTTGCAGGACGACAGGGCGGCGGTGAGCACCACGAAGTTGACGATGCCGGCGCCGGCCGGGATGCCGATGACCGCGAACGCCTTCACGAAGGGGCTGACGCCCGGCGCGAACTCGGTCCACTTCACCACGCACAGGATGACGGTGAGGGCACCGACGTAGAAGAGCGCGATGCGCCAGGGCAGGGTGTTGATGGCCTTCGGAAGGGTCTTCTCCGGGTTCTCGGACTCGCCGGCGGTGACGCCGACCAGCTCGACCGCGAGGTAGGCGAACATCACGCCCTGGAGGGTCATCAGCGAGGAGCCGATGCCCTTGGGGAAGAAGCCGTCGAACTGCCACAGGTTGGCCACGTGCGCGGTGTCGCCCGCGGCGCTGAAGCCGAAGGTGAGCACGCCGAGGCCGATCACGATCATGCCGATCAGGGCCGTGACCTTGACCATGGAGAACCAGAACTCGATCTCGCCGAACAGCTTCACCGAGATCAGGTTGGCCACGAACAGGACCACGAGGAAGACCAGTGCCGTCACCCACTGCGGGATGCCGGGGAACCAGTAGTGGACGTAGATCGCGGCGGCCGTCAGCTCGGCCATGCCGGTCACGACCCACATCAGCCAGTACGTCCAGCCGGTGAAGTAGCCGAAGAACGGGCCGAGGAACTCGCGGGAGTACTCGGCGAAGGAGCCGGAGACCGGGCGGTAGAGCAGCAGTTCGCCCAGGGCCCGCATGATGAAGAAGATGATCACGCCGGCGAGGGCGTACATGAGAATGAGGCTGGGACCGGCCTTGGCGATGTTCGCGCCGGCTCCCAGGAAGAGCCCGACGCCGATCGCGCCGCCGATCGCGATCATCTGGACCTGGCGGCTGCCGAGCCCTCGCTCGTACCCCTCCTCAGGGGTGGTGGTGACCTTCTCAGAGGTCATGTGTGGTGCGCCTTTCTCCATGCCGACCCGGGCCTTTCGTCGGCCTCGGATCGGGTCTCGATCCCCCCGGATGATGGAGTTGTCTGCCTGGCCGACGGTCGTCGGCTCGGTGGCGCACCCGGCCGGACATGGGTGGTGTCGGCCGGGCGGTCGTGAAGATTTATCACGGCCGCAATACTGATCACAGGGGTGCGGTGTGGCGCATCACACAGGGAAAAGCGGACAAAGAGCGCCCGAATGCGGCAAAACCGGCTGCGAAGGTGACGGGATCGTTATCCGGATTTGAGCGTCCTCTGAGCGAACGCGCCCGAGGGGGCGAAACCGTACGAACTACGGCATCAAGGTCGTCACCAGGGTCTCCTGAAGCCCGCCGAGCCACAGGTACGCCATGACCATCGGCTTGCGCGGGTCCTCGTCCGGAAGCCGGTAGAGCAGATCGGTGTCGTCCTCGTCGGTGATCTCCAGCCGGGAGCCGATCGCCAGCCGCAGGTCGTTGAGGGCGCCGAGCCACTGCCGGGACTCGCCGGGCGACAGCTTGAGCACCGCCCCGCCCTCGTCCACCGGGGCGAGCGCGTCGAGGCTGCGGATCACCCCGAGGGCGTTCTCCCGCTTGCCGGCGCGCAGGTCGTTCTCCGTGAAGCGGCGGAACTCGGCGGAGTGCGCCCGCCGCTCCTCGGCCTCGGCCGACGACGCCGGGGCCTCCTCCGGGTCGCTGTAGGCGTCCGGGAAGAGCCTGCGCAGCACCGGGTCGGCGGGGGGCTCGCTCGGCCCCTGCGCGAACAGCTCGGCGAGCGGGTCGTCCGGGGCGTCGGCGCCGGGTCCGGGACCGACGAGCTCCAGGAGCTGGACGGCCAGCGACCGGATGATGGAGATCTCGACGTCGTCGAGGGCGACGGCCGCGCCGCCGCCGGGGAGCGGTTCGAAGTGTCCGGGCATCTGGGTGCGTTTACTTCCGGTCCTGCTGGAGGGTGGCCCACAGACCGTAACCGTGCATCGCCTGCACGTCGCGTTCCATCTCCTCGCGGGTCCCGCTGGAGACGACCGCCCGGCCCTTGTGGTGGACGTCGAGCATGAGCTTGGTGGCCTTGTCCTTGGTGTACCCGAAGTACGTCTGGAAGACGTAGGTCACATAGCTCATGAGGTTGACCGGGTCGTTGTGCACGATGGTGACCCAGGGGACGTCGGGCTCGGGTACGGCGAAGACCTCCTCCGCCGACTCGGTGCGTTCGATCTCTACGGGCGCGGGTGACGTCACACAGCCCATGCTGCCACGGCCCGCATAAATCGTCACACCGACGAAAAGGGAGTACGATTCCTCGTCATGAACACAGCGGACCTTGGGCTGCCGGTGGACGTCCCCTCGACAGCGCTCTTCACGGACCAGTACGAGCTGACGATGCTGCGCGCCGCCCTGAAGGCCGGTACGGCCGAACGACGGAGCGTGTTCGAGGTCTTCACCCGGCGGCTGCCGGACGGGCGGCGGTACGGAGTGGTGGCCGGCACCGGCCGTGTCCTGGACGCGGTGGAGAACTTCCGCTTCGACTCCGGCGTCCTCCACTTCCTGCGCGAGCGGGACATCGTCGACGAGGAGACCCTGCGCTGGCTCGCCGACTACCGCTTCAGCGGGGACATCTGGGGCTACCCGGAGGGCGAGGTCTACTTCCCCGGCTCGCCGGTCATGCGCGTCGAGGGCAGCTTCGCCGAGTGCGTGCTGCTGGAGACCGTGATCCTGTCCATCCTCAACCACGACTCCGCCATCGCCGCCGCCGCCTCCCGGATGGCCTCCGCCGCCGGCGGCCGCCCGCTGATCGAGATGGGCGCCCGCCGCACCCACGAGCTGGCCGCGGTGGCCGCCGCCCGCGCCGCCTACGTCGGCGGCTTCGCGACCACCTCCGACCTGGCCGCCGGCTTCCGCTACGGCATCCCGACCGTCGGCACCTCCGCCCACGCCTTCACCCTGCTGCACGACCGCGAGCGCGACGCCTTCCAGGCCCAGGTCGACACCCTCGGCCGGGGCACGACCCTCCTGGTGGACACCTACGACGTCGCCGAGGCCGTCCGTACGGCGGTCGAGGTGGCCGGCCCCGAGCTGGGCGCGGTCCGCATCGACTCCGGCGACCTGCTGCTGGTGGCCCACCGGGTGCGGCAGCAGCTGGACGAGCTGGGCGCCACCGGCACGAAGATCGTCGTGACCTCCGACCTGGACGAGTACGCCATCGCCTCGCTGGCCGCCGCGCCGGTGGACGCGTACGGCGTCGGCACCCAGCTGGTGACCGGCTCCGGGCACCCGACCTCCTCCATGGTCTACAAGCTGGTCGCCCGCGCCGGGTCCGCCGACCCGAAGGCGCCGCTGCTGCCGGTCGCGAAGAAGTCCAGCGGCGGCAAGACGTCCATCGGGGGCCGCAAGTGGGCGGCGCGGCGGCTGGACGCGGAAGGGGTCGCGGAGGCCGAGGTCGTCGGCACCGGGGCGGTCCCGGCCGAGCTGGCCGACCGGCAGCTGCTGGTGGAGCTGGTCAAGGGCGGCGAGGTGGTCGCCCGGGAGCCGCTGGACGTGGCCCGGGACCGGCACATCGCGGCCCGAGCGAACCTGCCGCTCTCCGCCATCCAGCTGTCCAGGGGGGAACCCGTCATTCCGACGGAGTACGTCCAAGGGCGCTCGGGTAGCTAGAGCGGGACCCCCTTCCGCCCCTCGACGCCCCCTCCCGCAGGAGCCCGGAATTCTCTAGGCTCAGTTACTTCACTCTCAGTCGAAGGACACCCACCATGCGCCGCGCCTTGATCGTCGTAGACGTGCAGAACGACTTCTGCGAGGGGGGCAGCCTCGCGGTGTCCGGCGGTGCCGACGTGGCCGCCGCCATCACCGAGCTGATCGGCCAGGCGGCGGGTACCGGATACCGGCACGTCGTGGCCACCCGCGACCACCACATCGCGCCCGGGGGGCACTTCGCGGACAACCCCGACTACGTCCGCTCCTGGCCCGCGCACTGCGTCGCGGGCACGGAGGGGGTGGGCTTCCACCCGAACTTCGCCCCGGCCGTCGCCTCCGGCGCGGTGGACGCCGTGTTCGACAAGGGCGCCTACGCGGCCGCGTACAGCGGCTTCGAGGGCAGGGACGAGAACGGCGTCCCCCTGGCCGACTGGCTGCGTGCCCGGGAGATCACGGAGGTGGACGTGGTGGGCATCGCCACGGACCACTGCGTACGGGCCACCGCCCTGGACGCCGCGCGGGAGGGCTTCCGCACGCAGGTCCTGCTGGACCTGACGGCCGGGGTGGCGGGCGAGACCACCGAGCGGGCCCTGGAGCAGCTGCGGGAAGCGGGCGTGGAGCTCACCGGCAAGCCCGTGGTGAGCGGCTAGGACAGCGCCCGGGGCTCACCGCGCCACCGCCGGCCCGCGCAGCAGCGCCCGGATCGGATGCCACAGCTCCGTGACCATGACACCGTTGTCGGCCGGGGCCGTGCGCCATATCAGGCCGTCGGGGTGGTGCAGGACCGCCGTGATCTCGTCCGGTGTCGGAGGCTCGGCGTTCCCCCGCAGGTAGATCGCCCGCAGGCCCAGGTTCCGGAGCCTGGTCAGAGCTCGGGCCCGGTTCTGTGCGTGCACGAGAACCCGCACCCCGGCGGAGCCGTACGGCAGGTTCAGCGCCACCACCACCGTGCCGTTCGGCAGCTTGCAGAAGCCTCCAGCGGCCATGCGGTCACATCCCCGTTCCGGTCGGTGTCAATAAGCGGTCCACAGGACGCACCTAAACACGACCGGCGGCAACCCGCCAAGGGGTTGCCGCCGATACGCCTGTGACCTGCGGTGATGCGGACTACTTCACCGCGGGGCCGACCTTGAGCTGGATCGTGGAGCCGTCCTTGGCCTCCTTGACGATCGTGATCTTGGTGTTGGTGTCAGTGACCTTCACCCCGCCCGTCGGGTTCGACGGGTCGTAGTAGGTGCTGGTGTGGTCGTTGAAGACCCGGACACCCTTCGAACCCTTGATCTTCAGCGCGACGTCGGCCTTGTGCAGCGTGATGCCGTCCGTGGCGTAGAGGCTGAACGGCGAGTCGTAGGCCTGGATGCGGTTGCGCAGCAGCGTGCCGTCGGTCCACTTCAGCGCCTTGGGGTGCGAGTCGACCGGCAGGATCAGACCGGAGCCCGGGTGGCCGTTCGCGGCGTTCGTGTTGTTGTCCGCCTGGGAGGTGTCCCACTTCCAGATCAGCAGGCCGTTCTGGTACGGGTAGTGCTCCACCCAGTCCGGGCGCGACGCGAAGCCGAAGTTGTACGGGCCGGTCTTCAGCGTCTTGTCGTACGACACGTACTGCCGGTTCTCGGCGATGTAGTACTGCTTGTAGTCCTGGGTGAAGGACGCGCCGATGCGGGAGAAACCGTCCGCGGTCCAGCCGGCGTCCGCGCTCTCGGCGTCGTCCGAGAACAGCGGGGTGCCGTCGGCGGTCACGGCGATCTCGTCGGCCGTGAAGCCGTTCTCCGCGACACCGCCGTCGGTGGCGTAGCGGAAGCGCAGGTCGATCTTCTTGCCCGCGTAGGCGTCGAGCGGGAACACCAGCTTCTTGTGCGTCTGCGAGAAGCCGCTGAGCGCCGGCTTGCCGCTGGCGTCGACCGGCAGCGCCTGGCCGTCGGCCGTGCCGTCCAGGGCGGTCCAGTTGGCGCCGCCGTCGGTCGAGACCTCGGTGTAGACGTAGTCGTAGCCGGCCTCGGTGGCCCACCAGCCGTCCAGGGTGAGGCTCGCCGAGGACTTGCCGGTCAGGTCCACGGAACGGGTCAGCGTGTTCTTCAGGTTGTTGCCGCTGCCGCTCCACCACTGGGTGGCGCCCTGCGCCGGCTCGGTGATGGTGGTGGTGACCGCCTTGTCCGGCAGGGTCACCACGAGGGCCTGCTTGTCCCAGGTGTTGTATTCGGCGACGCCCAGCTTGTGCGTGGACTGCTTGCCGGCCTTGGCGGTGTCGTAGTTCAGCCAGCCCAGCTGGAGCTTGTCCCAGGCGTTCATGTCGCCCGGCAGGTCGCCGATGGACTCCTTGCCGGTGCCGAGCCAGGAACCGGAGGACATCAGCGTCCAGAAGCCGGTGGAGTTGTCGCCGCCGGCGGTGTCGTACTCGTCCGGCAGACCGAGGTCGTGGCCGTACTCGTGGGCGAAGACACCGAGGCCGCCGTTCTCCGGCTGGATGGTGTAGTCGCCGACCCAGACGCCGGTGTCGCCGACCTGCGCGCCGCCGAGCTTGTTGTTCTCGGGGCCGGTGGCGCCGGCGTCGGTGCCGAAGGCGTACCAGCGGTGGGCCCAGATCGCGTCCGTGCCCTGGGCGCCGCCGCCCGCGGACTCGTCCTCGCCGGCGTGCACGATCTGGAAGTGGTCGACGTAGCCGTCCGGCTCGTTGAAGTTGCCGTCGCCGTCGTAGTCGTACCGGTCCCACTGGTCGTACTGGGCGAGGTCCTTCTTGATGTCGGCGTCGGTGCGGCCGGCCTTCTTCTGCTGGGCGACCCAGGCGTTCAGGCCGTCGCTGACGACGTTCCACACGCTCGGGCAGTTGGTGGAACCGCAGGCGTTGTTGCCGTAACGGGCCTCGTTGTAGGGGACCTTGACCCAGTCGGAGACCTCGCCGGAGACCGAGTAGCGGCCCGAGGACTGCTTCTCGTAGTACTTCTTCAGCGACTCGGTCTTCTTGCCGGTGCCGAAGTAGAGATCCTGGAAGTGCTTCTGGTTGTAGTCCTTCTGCCAGGCCGTCGAGTTGTCCTTCTTGCGGTCCGGCGCGGCGATCGTGTTGTGCAGCGGGCCCGCGGTGCCGCCGAACTTGGGGTCGGTCTTGTCACCGAACTCCACCAGGATCGTGAAGATCTTGTCGGTCTTCTCGCGGCCCAGTTCGACGTACTTGCTCCGGCCCTTGCGGCTCTTGAGCTCGACGACCTTGGAGCCGTTGCGCTCCTTCGCGGTGGCCTTGCCCGATATGAGCTGGTTCAGAGCCTCCTTGCGCTGCGCCTCCTGGGTCTTGCTCAGGGGGCCGTCCAAATCGTGCGTGCGCTGCTTCACCGGAGCCGGGTCGTGCCGGTTGGCGACGGCGCTCCGGGCCTGGGTGCTCGCCTCCGCGACGGCGAAGGTGGCGAACGTGGCGGAGGCCGCCGCGAGCGTCACACCGATGGCCGCCGCTCTGAACGTCCAGGATCTGCTGGTCACTTGAGTTCCTCCCCCGCGCCGCGCACACGGACAGAGGGTTCCGGGTTATGGAGGAATCCGTGCGCGCACGATCAACGCGTGTAGTCAAGTGACGACATTTGACTAGAGGTTTAGCTGAAAAAACAGACCTTGACTTGAGCAGGACAAGTGCACTATGCGGAGGTGGCGTTCGCTTTACGGACGCGTGTCGCCGACGCCAACGGGCGCGGACGAACGCCCGTTTGGCCGGGACGGTGACTCCGTGCGCCCCCTGTGCACCGGTACCGTGGGTTAGGTCACGCTTACCAGGCGTCCCGCTCGGGCATGCAGGCCAACAGAGTGGCACCCCCGACTTCCGATGACTGCCGAGGACACGATTGCCATGCCTCGTCCGACCGCCGCACAGCTCGCCTACGGTTCCTGCACCGTGATCTTCTCGACGCTCGCCATGCTGCTGCTGTCCCAGACGAGTTCGGGTGTCGGGGTCGCCGTCATCGCCCTCGCGGCACTCGCGCTGGGCCTGCTGGTCGCCCTGACGGTCCCCGCCCCCGGGGTGCGCGCGGAGCGGGCGTCCGCCGAGCCCGTCGCGGAGGAGGAACGCGTGCCCACGACGCTGTGACGGCTCCCGGCAGGCGGCTCAACCGGTGCTGACCACCACCGTCTTGGCCGCCTTGTCGTGCAGGCCCTGTTTGTACGGCTTGTCGAAGAAGCTCCAGCCTCCCGAGATGGCCGTCCAGACGCAGGCGCAGCAGAAGGCGAACGGCACCCACAGCACCAGGGAGCGGATCAGCATGGTCTGCACGGAGGGGGTGGCGCCGTTGTCCAGGTTGGCCACCCGCAGGCCGAGCCACTTCTTGCCGAGGGTCTGCCCCGACCTGGCCATCATGAAGGTGTCGTACGCGATGTAGAGCACGGCCGCGATGACGGACTGGGCGAGGGACCTGCCGACCTCCGCGCGCTCGCTGTCGATGGTGTACGCGCTCACCCCGAACGCCCAGGTGAGCAGCAGCACGACGATGCCGACCAGGATCATGTCGATGATGCGCGCGAGGGTCCGCTTGCCGCTGTCGGCCAGTGGGGGCATGCCGGCCAGCGGGTCGGCCGGGTAGCCGCCGGGACCGTAGGGGCCGCCGCCCGGACCGCCGCCGTAAGGACCGCCCGGACCACCGCCGTAGGGGCCGCCGCCGTAAGGACCGCCCGCGCCGCCGCCGGGCGGAGGGGGCTGGGCGCCGCCGTACGGGGCGCCGTACGGCGAGCCGGAGCCCTGGTCCGAGGGGGGCCGCTTCCTGAAGGGGTCGTCCTCGGGGGGCTGCTCTCCGGAGCCGGGGGGCGGTTCACTGCTCATGGCCCGAGTGGAACCCGAAGATCGCCGCCGCGCATCCGGCAGACGGCCGGACGGAGTACGCGCGCTCAGCCGGCCACGAAGGTGTGGGCCGCCTTGTCGTGCCAGCACTGGTGCCAGGGCCGGTCGAACAGGCACCACAGCACGCCCACGATGCCGACGGCCAGCAGGCCCGGCACGCTGAAGACCAGCCAGCGGCGTAGTGCCGCGCCGAACGCCGGGGGCTCGTGCCCCTCGATGTCGCGGACCTCGAGCCCGCACAGCTTCTTGCCGAGGGTGCGGCCCCACCTGGCCGTGGGGAGCACCTCGTACAGGACACCGGCGAGGAGCAGTACGGCGAGGACGATGCCGAGGCTGGTACCGGTCGTGCCGTCCACCAGCCAGACCGTGACCTCGTGGCCGGAGAGCCGGGCCGCGTCGATCTTCCGCTGGACGTGGTCCACGGCCCGGACGCCGAGCGGGACCGCGGCGGCGGCCGTCACGGCACCGATGACGACCAGGTCGATCAGGCGTGCGGCGAACCGCTTGCCGAGTCCGGCGGGGCGGGCGGCGGCCTGCCGGCGCGCGGCGGCCTGGAAGAGGTCCTCCACCGGCGGCTTCCACGGCGCCACGGGCTGGTCGTCCCCGCCCCCGGCCAGCCGGTGCACCTGCTGCGCCCAGGAGGTCTGCCCGCCACCGGGTCCGCTGGTCAGCGGGGTGGCGGGGGCACCGGCCTGACCCGGACCCGCCTGATGCGGCACCGACGGCGCCGCGGGGGCCGGGGCGGGCGGGGGGACGGCCGGGGAGGGCTGGGGCGCGGCGGCCGGCTGCGGGATCGACGGCGCCTGCGGGCCCTGGGCCGCCGGGGGTGTCTGTGCGGCGGCGGCGCGGGCCGCGGCGGCCTTTCCGGCGCCGAAGCCGGAGTGCGCGGGCGCGCCGGCCGGGCCCTGCGCGCCGGAGCCGGCCGGGCCGCTGTCGGTGCCGGACGGGCCCGGCGGGGCGGGCGGGACCGGGCGGAAGGTCATCGTGCCGTCGTCGGTGCGGTCGGCTGCCGCCGGGCCGGGAATCGGGCGGCGGAAGATGAAGGTGCCGGGGTCGTGGGGGTCGTCCCGCGCGGGCGGAATGGCCGCGGTGCCGTCGGTCCGGGCGGTGGCACGGCCGTCGGAGGACTCGGCCGGCAGCCGCGGGTCGACGCCCCGGGGTTCACCGGGCCGGCCCCACTGCGCGCCCGGCGCGCCCTGCGCACCCTGGACGGGCCGACCGCCCTGCCGGTCCGGCGCGCCGCCCGGCTGCTCCCCGTCCGGCGGGTCCTCGTCGAAGAAGTGAGGGCCCGTCTCCTCCACGGAAGGGGGCGCCGGGCGGGCGCCGGGGGGCGGGGTGAGCGGCTCACCGTTCTCCGGCGCCGGGCGGCTCGTGCCGGGCACCCAGGAGGCGCCGTTCCAGTACCGGACGTAGCCGGGGATGGACGGGTCCGGGTAGTAGCCCTCGCGGGGCCGGTCGTCGCCTGGGGCCGGGGTTGGGGCGCTCATGTCCGTCGTCCCGTATCTGCTCGTGGGATGGGGGCCTCCACATCTATCAGACCCGGGCATCCGCCACCGCCAGTCCCGCCGGACCCACCCCTTTGTGGGCAACGCCGTACGAGGCTTCCCGGGGGCCGCCGGAAAGAATTTCCCCCGACCCGCGTAATGCTCCGGCCCCTGCCCCCTCTCCCCCGGTACGGGCCCGTCCTGGCGGCCCCGACACGAAAGGAGACGCCGGTCATGCAGCACACCGTGGTGGAGCGCGAACTGGAGCTGAGGCTCGTCCTGTCGCCGGAGCGGAGCGTCCCGGTGCCGGCCCGGCTCGGCTACCGCTCCGACGACCCCTACGCCGTCCACATCGCCTTCCACATCGACTCCGCGCACCCCGTCGACTGGACGTTCGCCCGTGACCTGCTGGTGGAGGGGGTGTTCAGGCCGTGCGGGCACGGGGACGTGCGGGTGTGGCCGACGAAGGCGGACGGGCGCAGTGTCGTGCTGCTGGCGCTGAGTTCACCGGACGGCGAGGCGCTGCTTCAGGCGCCGGCCCCACAGGTGTCGGCCTGGCTGGAGCGGACGCTCCTGGCGGTGCCGCCGGGCGCGGAGGGCGGGCGGCTGGGCATCGACGACGCGCTCGACCACCTGCTCGCCCGGTGAACGGCGCCGGGAGGTCAGAAGAGCTTGCCCGGGTTGAGGATGCCCAGCGGGTCGAAGACCTGCTTCACCGCCCGCTGCATCTCCACCCCGACCGGGCCGATCTCCCGGGCCAGCCACTCCTTCTTCAGCACGCCGACGCCGTGTTCGCCGGTGATGGTGCCGCCCAGCTCCAGGCCGAGGGCCATGATCTCGTCGAAGGACTCGCGGGCCCGGCGCGACTCCTCGGGGTCGCGGGCGTCGAAGCAGACGGTGGGGTGCGTGTTGCCGTCGCCGGCGTGGGCGCAGACCCCGATCGTGAGGCCGTACGCGGCGGCGATGCGCTCCACGCCCTCCAGCATGGCGCCGAGCCGTGAGCGGGGCACGCACACGTCGTCGATCATCGTCGTGCCCTTCACCGCCTCCAGCGCGGTCAGCGAGAGCCGCCGGGCCTGCAACAGCATCTCGGACTCGGCGGCGTCCTCGGCCGGGACGACCTGTGTGGCGCCGGCCGCCTCGCACACGGCGGCGACGGCGGCCAGGTCGGCGGCCGGGTCCGGGGTGTCGAACGCGGCCAGCAGCAGCGCCTCGGTGGTCTCGGGCAGCCCCATGTGGGCGAGGTCGTTGACCGCCTTGACCGTCGTACGGTCCATCAGTTCGAGGAGGGACGGCACGTGTCCGCCCTCCATGATCCGGCAGACGGCGTCGCAGGCGTCCGCCGCGGAGGCGAACTCGGCGGCGAGCACGAGCTGCCGGGGCGGCTTGGGCCTCAGCGCGAGGACCGCCCGGACGACGATGCCGAGGGAGCCCTCGGAGCCGACGAAGAGCCGGGTCAGGTCGTAGCCCGCGACGCCCTTCGCGGTGCGCCGGCCGGTGGACAGCAGACGGCCGTCGGCGAGGACGACGTCGAGGCCGAGGACGTACTCGGCGGTCACGCCGTACTTGACGCAGCACAGGCCGCCGGAGGCCGTGCCGATGTTGCCGCCGATGGTGCACATCTCCCAGCTGGAGGGGTCCGGCGGGTAATACAGGCCGTGTTCCTCGACCGCGCGGGACAGGGTCGCGTTGACCACGCCCGGTTCGACCACGGCGATCCGGTCGACGGGGCTGATCTCCAGGATGCGGTCCATCCGGGTGAGGGACAGCACGACACAGCCCTCGGTGGCGTTGGCGCCGCCGGACAGGCCGGTGCGGGCGCCCTGCGGGACGACGGGGACGCGCAGTTCGGTGGCCGTGCGCAGGACGTGCTGGACCTGCTCGACGGTGCGCGGCAGGACGACGACGGCGGGGCTGCCCGCCGGGCAGAAGCTCGCCATGTCGTGGGCGTAGGAGGCCGTGACGTCGGGGTCGGTGAGGACGGCCTCGGGCGGCAGGCCGGCCAGGAGCCGGTCGGTGAGGTTACCGGTGTGCTCGTCGCGGGGTGCTTCGATACGGCTCATGATCACAGCGTGTCACTCGCGGCCATCGGTGTGAACCCCGCCCGTGCCGCTCCGGGGCCACACCGGTGTGCTCGTCGTATTGACGCACAGTGAACGCCATGGACAACCGACAGTGGGTGGGTACGTCCCCGGTCCCGGCACCGCCGGCACCGCGCCGGCGGGCGCTGCGGCGGGCGCTGGTCGCCTCGCTGGCGGGCGGTGTCCTGGCGGGCACGGTCCTGATGCTGCTGCCGCACGAACGGCGGCACGGGCCGGCCGCGCCGCCCGCCGCCGGTCCGCAGGCGCGGTCACGGGCGCAGGCGGCGCTGACGACGGTCACCTACGGGGTGCCGGCCGCGCTGCCCGGGCTGACGGCGCTCATCGGGCGGCAGGAGCGGCTGGTGCGGGCGCAGCCGGGGGACGCCCGGGCGTGGGCGGTGCTGGGGTCGGCGTACGTGGAGCGGGGGCGGCGGGCCGGGGACGCGGCGGACTATCCGAAGGCCGAGCGGGCGCTGCGGTCCTCGCTGGAGGTGCGGGGCGGCCGGAACACCGAGGCGCTGGACGGCCTGGCCGCGCTGGCGCTGGCCCGCCGGGACTTCCCGGCGGCGAAGGACTACGGCGAGCAGGCGCTGAAGGCGGCGCCGAAGCGGTGGCAGGCGTATCCGCCGCTGATCGACGCGTACACCGGGCTCGGCGACTACGAGAAGGCCCGCTCCAGCCTCGACAAGCTGCTGGCGCTGCGCACCGACGCGGCGGCACGGCCGGCCGTGATGGCCCGGGCCTCGGCGGTGTACCGGGACCGGGGCTGGCGCGAGGACGCGGTGGCCCAGCTGACCGACGCGGCGGCGGCCGCCCGCACCCCGGCGGAGCAGGCCGCGTGGCTGACCGGGCTGGGACAGCTGGCGTGGGAGCGCGGGGACCTCGCGGACGCGCTGCGGCACTTCGAGGCCGCGCTGCGGCTCGATCCCGACCAGCGGGCGGCATCGGTCGGGCGGGCGCGGACCCTGGCGGCGCTGGGGCGCACGCCGCAGGCGCTGGCCGCGTACCGGGCCGCCGTCGCCAGGCAGCCGGACCCGGCGGACCTGCTGGAGCTGGGCGAGCTGTACGAGTCGCTGGGGCAGCCGGGAGTCGCCGAGGAGCAGTACACGCGGATGAAGGCGGCGGTGCGGCGGGCCGTGTCCGGCGGGGTGGACGAGGATCTGCTGATCGGGCGGTACGAGGCGGACCACGGGGACCCGCGCGACGGTGTGGAGCGGTTGCGGGAGGAGTGGCGGCGGCAGCCGGGGATCGAGGTGGCCGACGCGCTGGGCTGGGCGCTGCACCGGGCCGGCGAGGACGAGGAGGCGCTGGCCTACGCGACCACCGCGACGGACAAGGCGAAGGGCGGCGGGGTGCGCAGCGCGCTGTACGCGTTCCACCGGGGCGTGATCGAGGCGGAGCTGGAGCGGTACGGCCCCGCGCGGCGGCACCTGGAGGAGGCGCTGCGCATCAACCCGTACTTCTCGCCGCTGAAGGCGCCGATGGCACGGGAGGCACTGCGGGAGCTGGGCGACGTACCCGACGAGCCGCCGCCCAGCGAGTAGGGCCCGCCGTTACAGGTTGCCCCGCTTCTCCTGCTCACGTTCGATCGCTTCGAACAGTGCCTTGAAGTTGCCCTTGCCGAAGCCCATGGAGCCGTGCCGCTCGATGAGCTCGAAGAACACGGTCGGACGGTCCTGGACCGGCTTGGTGAAGATCTGCAGCAGGTAGCCGTCCTCGTCGCGGTCGGCCAGGATCTTCAGTTCGCGCAGGGTCTCGACCGGCACCCGGGTGTCGCCGACCCACTCGCCGAGGGTGTCGTAGTAGGAGTCGGGGGTGTCGAGGAACTCCACGCCGGCCGCCCGCATGGTGCGCACGGTCTGCACGATGTCGTTGGTGTTGAGCGCGATGTGCTGGACGCCCGCGCCGCCGTAGAACTCCAGGTACTCGTCGATCTGGGACTTCTTCTTGGCGATGGCGGGCTCGTTGATCGGGAACTTGACCTTGAGGGTGCCGTCCGCGACCACCTTCGACATCAGCGCGCTGTACTCGGTGGCGATGTCGTCGCCCACGAACTCCTTCATGTTCGTGAAGCCCATGACCTTGTTGTAGAAGGCCACCCACTCGTTCATCCGGCCGAGTTCGACGTTGCCGACGCAGTGGTCGACGGCCTGGAAGACGCGCTGGGCGGGCGGCTCGACGATCGGCTGGGCGGCGGTGTAGCCGGGCAGGTAGGGGCCGTCGTAGCCGGTGCGCTCGACCAGGGTGTGCCGGGTCTCGCCGTAGGTGGCGATGGCGGCGAGGACGACCGTGCCGTGCTCGTCCTTCAGCTCGTACGGCTCGACGACGCTCCTCGCGCCCTGCTCGACGGCGTACGCGTACGCGGCGCGCGCGTCCGGGACCTCGATGGCCAGGTCGACGACGCCGTCGCCGTGCGCGGCCACGTGCTCGGCGAGGAAGCGGCCCCAGGCGCTGCTCGGCTTGATCACGGAGGTGAACACGAAGCGGGCGGAGCCGCTCTCCAGCACGTAACTGGCGGTCTCACGGCTGCCGTTCTCCGGTCCGGAGTAGGCGACCAGCCGCATGCCGAAGGCGGTGGAGTAGTAGTGCGCCGCCTGCTTGGCGTTGCCCACGGCGAAGACGACCGCGTCCATTCCCTTGACCGGGAAGGGATCGTCCTGCCGGGCGGCCGTACCGGGAGTGAGGTCTGTGGTCTGCGTCATAGCCGAAGGGTGGCTCCGCTCTGCAAGGTGCGCAATAGTTCGCACAATCGCTGGGCAGCCTGACCAGTGGTACGGCCGTCTCGGCGGTCTTTCTGTACAGGATGACCATCTCTGGGGGTCCCGTGGCGATCGATCATCTGGACGGCCGCATCATCGTGCTGCTGGCCCGGGAGCCGCGCATCGGGGTGCTGGAGATGTCCCGGCGGCTGGGCGTGGCGCGCGGGACCGTGCAGGCGCGGCTGGACCGCCTCCAGTCGAACGGGGTCATCCGGGGTTTCGGACCCCAGGTGGATCCGGCGGCCCTCGGCTACCCGGTCACCGCGTTCGCCACCCTGCAGATCCGGCAGGGCCAGGGCGCCGACGTGCGGGCGTACCTGGCGACCGTGCCGGAGGTGCTGGAGCTGCTGACCACCACCGGCAGCGGGGACATGCTGTGCCGGCTGGTGGCCCGCTCTAACGCCGATCTCCAGCGGGTGATCGACCGGGTCGTCGGCTTCGACGGCATCGTCCGGGCCTCCACGGCGATCGTCATGGAGAACCCCGTTCCGCTGCGGATCATCCCGCTGGTGGAGCAGGCGGCCGGCGTCGAACGGTCGTAGGCGGTCCCGCACCCGTGGATCAGCAGCTGGGGACCCGGCCCTTGCCCTTCTCCAGCGCCACCAGGGAGTCCACCGCGCCCCCCAGCGTGGTCACCGGGACCAGTCGCAGCCCCTTCGGCAGCTCCGCCCTGGCGTCGGCGCACTCCGCCTTCGGCACCAGGAAGACGGTGGCCCCGTCGCGTCGCGCGGCCTGGGTCTTCAGGGCCACCCCGCCGACCGCGCCGACCCTGCCGGCCGCGTCGATCGTGCCCGTGCCGGCGATGACGCGGCCCCCCGTGAGGTCGCCGCCGCTGCCGTCGCCGTCCAGCTTGTCGACGATCCCCAGGGAGAACAGCAGCCCCGCGCTGGGGCCGCCCACGTCGGCGAGCTTCAGCGTGACCTTGACCTGGCCGGCGCGCAGACCGAGGTACTTCAGTGCCGCCTGGGTCGCCGCGTCCTGGGACTGCCGCATCTGGGCCTCGTTGTGCCGCTCGATCTCCTTGACGGTGTCGCCGCTCGGGTAGACCGAGTCGCGCGGCAGCACCGCGCGGTCGGTGCGGAACCAGCTGTCGACCACGTCGCCGAGCCCGACCCGGGCGTCCGGGCCGGTCGCCTCGATCGTGGTCATCCGCAGCTGCCCGCTGGTCCTGCGGGTCTCCGCCCCGGACACCGTGATCACCGGGGTGCCCTGGTTCCGCCCGAGCACGTTCGCCGTCATGCCGGGCTGCGCCACCGAGAACGGCAGCGGCGCGAACGCGGCCGTGGCGAACAGGGCCACGACGGGCAGCGCGCAGACGGCGAGGGCCTGGGGGCGTGTGAGACGTGAGAGCACGAGCTCAATCTAACGCGACGACCAGGTACGCCTTCCGCCGCGTACGGGTCTCCTCCGGGCCGGGCGCGGGTTCCGGCGGGCCCGGCGGGAGCCGGCCCCGTCCGCGTGGGGCCCCGTGCGTACAAGCGCCCACCCGCGGGGGGGTCGGTCACGAAAGCTACCGGCCCCGCCGTGCCACGGGCCCGTCCCTCCGGGGCGCCCGCCGGCCTCCGCGTCGCGTGCGGAGCCGTCAGCGCGTGGGGCCGTTCAGGCTCGGTAGAGGTCCCGGCGGGCTCGCGTGAAGCGGCGCAGGGCGTCCGGGAGGGGGGTGACGCCGATGCCGGGGCCGTCCGGGACGGGCAGGTGGCCGTCCGCGTCCAGGACGAACGGCTCGGTGATGTCCTCCGCGAAGTAGCGGCTGGACGCCGAGGTGTCACCGGGCAGGGTGAAGCCGGGCAGCGCGGCCAGGGCGAGGTTGGGCGCGCGGCCGATGCCGGTCTCGAGCATGCCGCCGCACCACGCCGGGACCCCGTGCGCGTGGGCCACGTCGTGGACCCGGCGGGCCTCCAGGTAGCCGCCGACCCGGGCGGGCTTGACGTTGACCACCCGGCAGGCGTCCAGGGCGATGGCGGACGCGGTGTCCCGGGCGTGGTGCAGGGACTCGTCGAGGCAGACCGGGGTGCGCAGCCGCTGCTGGAGCCGCGCGTGGGCGTACAGGTTGTCCTCCTCCAGCGGCTCCTCGATGAGCAGCAGCCCGAACGCGTCGAGCCGCCGCAGGTGCTCGGCGTCGGCGAGCGTGTAGGCGGTGTTGGCGTCGACCTGGAGGGGGAGGTCGTCGCCGAAGCGCTCGCGGACCGCCCGCACCGGCTCCACGTCCCAGCCGGGCTCGATCTTCAGCTTGATGCGGACGTACCCCTCGGCGAGGTAGCGCTCGACGTCGTCCAGCAGTTCGGGCACCGAGTCCTTGATCCCGACGGAGACCCCGGCGGGCACCCGGTCGCGCACCGCGCCCAGGTAGGTGGCGAGCGGCATGCCGTGACCGCGCAGCTCGGCGTCGAGGACGGCCGTCTCCAGGGCCGCCTTCGCCAGCTCGTGGCCCTTGGTCCTCGCCAGGGCGGGGGCCAGCGCGGCCGTGGTGAGCCGCGGGAGCGCGGCCGCGCGGGGCAGCAGGAAGTCGCGCAGCACGATCTCGGCGCCGGCGACGAACTCCGAGCAGTACAGCGGCTCGGGGTCGGCGGCGAACTCCGACCAGCCCTCGGCCGTGTCGGTGACCACGCGCAGCAGGAAGGTGTCCTTCGCCGTCATGGTCCCGAAGGAGGTACGGAACGGGGTGACCAGCGGGATCGCCACATGGACGATCTCCACGCGCTCCAGCTTCACGCGGCCTCCCGGGTCCCGGTCAGCGTGTACCAGCCGTCGCGGGACATCCCGGTGGCCCGGAACCCCTCCACGAAGGCCTCCAGGAACACCTCGCGCACGGCGTGCCGCCAGCGCAGCGCCAGGGCGGGGTCGGCCGCGCGCAGCGTGACGACGTCCCGCGGGACCCGGCACCAGACGTGCCGTCCGGCGCGCCGGACGAGCGGCCCGCCGTCGGGGGCGGTGCGCAGGACGGGTCCGTGCGGCTCGGTGTCGTACGGCGTTTCCCGCGCCGTCAGGTCCCAGGTGACCGTCAGCCGGTCGCTCTCGTCGCCGTCGTTCACGCCGTCGGACATGGGGCCGTAGAAGTCGACGAGGTACTCGGTGCCGACGGCACCGAGCTTGACCAGGTTGAAGCGGGCGTTGCGCCCGACCAGCGGATCGAAGGTCCAGCGCATGGTGCGGGCGCCGGTGGCGAGCGCCCAGTCACGCTGGGCCAGCTTCAGGCGGTGCCCGAGACCGCGCTCGGCGGCGGCCACCAGCGAGTAGGTGCTCCGGTCCGGGCCGGGCACGGCGACGGACGCCCCGGCGAGCCGCGGCCCGTCGTGGGCGGCGTGCACGGCGCCGCCGGCGTGCACCAGGCTGTGCAGGACCTCGGCCGGGTAGGGCGGGGCGGTGCGGGGCGTCCGCCACACGTCGCTGAAGTGGGCGGCGACGGCCGCGAGCCCGGCGACGTCGTGGACGGTGCGGATGGTGGCTCCTGCGGTCATGGGACGAGTCTCGAGGGCACCGGCGGCGCACGGGTTGTACGGGCGGCCAAGACGTGCGTACGTTCGTTGCACCATCCGCCAACCGGCAAGCTGAGGACGCCATGGACGCCTGCACCCTCGGCGACCTCCTGGACGTCGTCGGCACCGCCGCGCTGCGGCTGCACACCGCCCCCGCGGGTCTGACCGCACCGGTCACCGAGACGGTGCTGTACGACGGCCGGACCCCGCTGCCGCGGCTGCCCGGCGGGCTGCTGCTGGCGGTCGGGGTGCCGGCGGCGGACGCGGGGCCGCTGCTGCGGGCGGCGGCTCGGGCCGGGCTGACCGGTGTGGTGGTGCGCGGCGCGGACGGGCCGGTCGGCGCGGCGCGGGAGCACGGCGTGGCCCTGCTGTCGGTCGCCGAGGACGCGGCCTGGCACCGGGTCCACCTGCTGCTGGCGTCGGCCGTCGCCGCCCGGCCCGCCGCCCTCGCCGCCGACGCGGGGGCCGGCGACAGCGGGCTCGGCGATCTGTTCGCGCTGGCCGACGCCATCGCCACGGCGACCGGCGGGGCCACCGCCATCGAGGACCCGCGCCAGCGGATCCTCGCCTACTCCACGGTCCCCGGCCAGCCCGTGGACGAGGACCGCCGGCAGGGCATCCTCGGCCGGCAGGTGCCGGCCAGCGCCGAGAACACCGAGCAGTACCGGCGGCTGTTCGCCGCCGACCGGCCGGTGCGGCTGCCCGCGCTGACCGGTGCCGGCCTGCCCCGGCTGGCGATGCCGGTACGGGCCGGCGGGGAGACCCTCGGCTCGGTGTGGGTGGTCGACGGAGGCTCGCTCGCCCCGGACGCCGAGGACACCCTCGCCCAGGGCGCGTCCACCGCCGCACTGCTCCTGCTGCGCGCCCGGGCGGCCCGGGAGCTGGCCCTGCACCGGGGCGGTGACCTGCTGCGCCGGCTGCTGGACGGCACGGCGGACGACCCGGCGACGGCCGCCGCCCGCCTCGGCGTCGACGGCCCGGCCCGGGTGGCGGCCTTCGTCCTGGACTCGGCCGCGAGCGTCCCGGACGCCGAACGCACCGCGCTGCGCCTGCTGGACGTCGTGCGCCTGCAGTGCGAGGCCCGCTACGGCCGGCACGCGTGCGTGCTGCTGGACGGGGTGGTGTACGCGGTGCTGCCCGGGCCGGGCGAACGGCACCGGGGGCTCGCCGAGGACATCGTGGCGCGGGCCGGTCGGGCGCTGCGGGTGCCGGTGCGGGCGGCGCTCGGCGAGCTGGTGCCGGACGCGGACGGGCTGACGGACTCGCGGGCGGACGCCGACCTGGTGCTGCGGGTGCTGGACGCGGACCTGCCGGTGGCCGTGGTGGACGAGGTCCGGGCCCGGGTGACGCTGCTGCGGCTGGCCGAAGTGATGGAGGAGCGCCGCGAGTTGAGCGCGGGCGCGTGGCGGCGGGTGCTGGCCTACGACGCCGGGCACGGCACCGCGTACGCGCGCACGCTCGTCTGCTGGTTCGACGCGGGCTGCGACATGGCCGGCGCGGCCAGGCTGCTGGCCGTGCACCCCAACACCTGCCGCTACCGCCTCAGACAGCTCCAGCAGCACGCCGGGATCGACCTGGACGACCCCGACGAACGACTGGTGCTGTGGCTCCAGTTGCGCACGCTGGCCGGGCTCAGCGCAGCCACGCCCTGAGCCGGGCCTCGCAGCGCTCCAGGTGCGCCACGGGGACGTACTCCCCCGCCGTGTGCGCGAGCGAGGGGTCGCCGGGGCCGTAGTTGAGCGCGGGCACCCCGAGCGCGGCGAACCGGGCGACGTCGGTCCACCCCAGCTTGGCCCGGGGCTCGGCCCCGAGGGCGGCCACCAGCGGACCCACCCGGTCCAGGTGCGGCAGCGCCCCGCCGACGGCCTCGGTGACCCGCACCTCGTACTCCGGGAAGAGCCCCCGCACGTACGCCTCCGCCTCCTCGGGCGAACGGCTCGGAGCGAAACGGTAGTTGACGGTCACGACGCACTCGTCGGGCACCACGTTCCCGGCGACCCCGGCGCGTACGGCGACCGCGCTGAGCCCCTCCCGGTACTCCAGCCCGTCGATCACGACCCGCTGCGGGACGTGGGCGTCGAGCCGCTGGAGCACCTGCCCGGCCTTGTGCGCGGCGTTGGTGCCCTGCCAGGCGCGTGCGGTGTGCGCGCGGACGCCCTCGACCACGATGTCCGCGGTCAGGATGCCCTGGCAGCCGGCCTCGACACCGGCGTCGGAGGGTTCCATGAGGATCGCGAGGCCGGCCTCCTCCAGCAGCCCCGGCCGGGCGGCGGCGATCCGGCCGAGCCCGTTGCGCTCCCCTTCGACCTCCTCGCACTCGTAGAAGACGTAGGTGAGGTCGCGGGCGGGCTCCGGCACGGTGGCCGCGAGCCGCAGCGCCACGGCCACCCCGCCCTTCATGTCGCAGGCGCCGAGCCCGTGGACCCGCCCGCCGACGAGCCGGGAGGGCAGGTTCCCGGCGGCCGGCACGGTGTCCAGGTGCCCCGCGACCAGGGCGCGTTCACCGCGTCCGAGGCCGGTACGGGCGACGACGGAGTTGCCCACCCGGTCCACGGTGAGGTGCGGCAGGCCGCGCAGGGCCTGTTCGACGGCGTCCGCGATCCGCTCCTCCTCCCCGCTCTCGGAGGGCAGGTCGACCAGGGCGCGGGTGAGGGTGACGACGTCGGCGGCGGGGTCGAGCGCGGTCATGCGGGGCGTTCCTGGGTGCGGGCGAGCCCGGAGTGCCGGGTGCCGTGGACGCCGAGCCCGATCGCCGTACGTCCTGTGCGCCGGCCTGGTGCGGCGACCGTCCCCACTGTGTCCACCGTGCCGTTTCCCTCCGCCTCGGGGTTGCCTGACCCTGATGATGCGCAGGGGCGGGCGCCGGGGGGTGTGCGGATCGGCCAAAGGTCGGGGAACGGGCTTGGAGGGACGGCCAAGGGGCCCTCACGCCCGCACTCGGTCGGGCTCAGCGCAACGCTTCCGCGACCTCCCGCGCGGCCTCCATCACGCGTGCGCCCACCCGTTCCGGCACGGCGTCCGCGAGCATCACCACGCCGACACTGCCCTCGACGCCGGTCACCCCGACCAGGGGCGCCGCCGCCCCGCTCGCCCCCGCCTCCAGCTCCCCGTGCGTGAGCGTGTACCCGGGATCGGAGGACGGCGACTGCCGTGCGGAGAGGATCGCCTTGCCGGCCGCGCCCCGGTCCAGCGGATGCCGGAACCCGGCCCGGTAGGCCACGTGGTAGTCCGTCCAGGTGGGCTCCACCACCGCGACGGCCAGCGCCTCGGACCCGTCCACGAGCGTGAGGTGCGCCGTCGCCCCGATGTCCTCGGCGAGCGACCGCAACGCGGGCAGGGCGGCCTCCCGTACGAGCGGGTGCACCTGCCGTCCGAGCCGCAGCACGCCGAGTCCGACCCGGGCTCGCCCGCCCAGGTCACGTCGTACGAGCGCGTGCTGCTCCAGCGTCGCGAGCAACCGGTACACCACGGTCCGGTTCACGCCCAGTTTGGTGGACAACTCGGTGACGGTCAGCCCGTGGTCGGTGTCGGCCAGCAGCTTGAGGACGCGCAGTCCCCGGTCGAGCGTCTGAGAGGTCTCCGCGGTCACGACGCCCACTCCTTCGGCGGTGAGGTCGGCGGCCCTTGTTCGGCGGATGCGTCACCGAGTCCCGTCGGCGACGCGCTTCAGAGGCCGCCGATCGGCAGGACGGCCCGGCGGCTCCCGGACCTAGTCGCTTCACGGCTGCGCTCCGCGGCGGCGCTGCCACGGGGCGTGTGCGTAGCGGGACAGTAGCGAAGCCGGTTCGCTGAGCGGAAGTCTTCGTCCAGAATCCGGGCAAGCCCAGATCCGGCCTGCCTGCATTCGTCCGGATACGCACACACGAAGATCCGCGCGACACCCTCTCGACGAACCGAGCCACCCACCCACCCCGGGGTCCGGGGCGAAGCCCCCGGACGGCACCCTCTCGGCGAACCGAGCCACCCACCCACCCGGAGTCCGGAGCGAAGCCCCTGGACGGCACCCCCTCACCGCCCCGAGCCACCCACCCGGGATCGGAACCGACCCCCCCGGACGGCACCCTCTCGGCGAACCGAGTCACCCACCCACCCGTGGTCCGGGGCGGAGCCCCTGGGCGGTGCCTTCTCGGCGGACCGAGTCGGGTGGGCGGGTGGGCGAATCCCCCCAAGCCCAGCGCAGCGTCACCGCATGCGCGTAGCCCACTCCCGCACCTTCTCGATCCGCTGCCGCAACTGCCCCGCCGTGGCCTCCGCGCTCGGCGGCCCCCCGCACACCCGCCGCAGTTCGGTGTGGATCACCCCGTGCGGCTTCCCGCTCTGGTGGACGTACGCGCCGACCAGCGTGTTCAGCTGCTTGCGCAGCTCCATCAGCTCCTTGTGCGTGACCACCGGCCGCCGCTCGGCCGGCAGCTCCAGCAGGTCGGCCTCGGTGTCCGGCTTCTTGCGGCTGTGCGCGATCTGCCGGGCCTGCCGCTTCTGCAGCAGCAACTGCACCTGCTCGGGCTCCAGCAGCCCCGGAATCCCCAGGTAGTCCTGCTCCTCCTCGCTGCCGGGATGCGCCTGCATGCCGAACTCGGCGCCGTCGTACAGCACCCGGTCGAACACGGCGTCGGACTCCAGCGCCTCGAAGGGCAGCATGTCCTGTTCGCCGGTGTCCTCGTCCTGCTGCTTGTTCGCCTCCTCCATCTCCTTCTCGGATTCGGCGTACGGGTCCTCCTCGCCCTCCTTCCTCGGCTTGTCGAGGGCGTGGTCCCGCTCCTTCTCCATCTCGTTGGCGAAGGTCAGCAGGTCGGGCACGGTCGGCAGGAACACGGACGCGGTCTCGCCGCGCCGCCGGGACCGTACGAAGCGCCCGACGGCCTGCGCGAAGAACAACGGCGTCGAAATGGTCGTCGCGTACACGCCCACCGCGAGCCGCGGTACGTCGACCCCCTCGGACACCATCCGCACGGCGACCATCCACCGCTCGTCGCTCGCGCTGAACTCGTCGATCCGCTTCGAGGCGCCGGCGTCGTCCGAGAGGACGAGCGTCGCCTTCGTCCCGGTGATCTCCCGGATGAGCTTGGCGTACGCGCGCGCGGAGTCCTGGTCGGAGGCGATGACGAGGGCGCCCGCGTCCGGGATGGCCTTGCGGACCTCGGTCAGCCGCTGGTCGGCGGCGCGCAGCACGCTCGGCATCCAGTCGCCGCGCGGGTCGAGGGCCGTACGCCAGGCCTGGCTGATCGCGTCCTTGGTCATCGGCTCGCCGAGCCGCGCGGCGACCTCGTCGCCGGCCTTGGTCCGCCAGCGCATGTTGCCGCTGTAGGAGAGGAAGATCACCGGCCGGACGACCCCGTCCGAGAGCGCCGAACCGTAGCCGTACGTGTAGTCGGCGGCGGACCGCCGGATGCCGTCCGCCCCCTCCTCGTAGGTCACGAAGGGGATGGGGTTAGTGTCGGACCGGAACGGCGTACCGGTCAGCGCGAGGCGCCGCGTGGCCGGTTCGAACGCCTCCAGACAGGCCTCGCCCCAGGACTTGGAGTCGCCGGCGTGGTGGATCTCGTCCAGGATCACCAGGGTCTTGCGCTGTTCGACCCGGTTGCGGTGCAGCATCGGGCGCACTCCGACACCGGCGTACGTCACGGCCACGCCGTCGTACTCCCTGCCGAGCGGGCCCGCGCTGTACTCGGGGTCGAGCTTGATCCCTATCCGGCCCGCGGCCTCGGCCCACTGCTTCTTCAGGTGCTCGGTCGGCGCGACCACGGTCACCTGCTGTACGACGTGGTGGTGCAGCAGCCAGGAGGCGAGCGTCAGCGCGAAGGTCGTCTTGCCGGCGCCGGGCGTGGCGACGGCGAGGAAGTCACGCGGCTGCTCCTGGACGTACTTCTCCATCGCCCCCTGCTGCCAGGCGCGCAGCTTGCTGGCGGTACCCCAGGGGGCCCGGCCCGGGAAGGCGGGCGAGAGGTGGTGGGAGGAAGCGGACGAGGCGGCGGTGGTAGTCACGGTCTCCGAGCGGGGTAGGGCGGCTACGTATGACAACCGGGCCACCCTACCGGCGCCGCCCCGCGCTCGACGCGCGGACGACCCCGCCTCGCCCGCGGGTGGGAGCGACGTCACAGCAGTCCCGTCGGCCCCACGCCCGCGCCCCACCGCGGTCACCGCGGGCCGCCGCGCTCACCCTCCGGCACTCGCCCGATCGGCGCTCCACCCGCCGCGCTCACCGCCCACCACCGTCCCCCCACCACGATCCCCCGCCTCCGTCACCGCGTCGGCGCCGGCCGCTCCCGCAGCCGCGTGGTCACCCAGGCTCCCGCCACCGCCACCGCCGCCATCGGCAGGAAGACGGCGGCGAAGGCGGCGGGATGCCCGCCACCGGACCCCGTGGTGGCCGCGGTGCTCCCGCCGCCCAGGGCCGCGAAGGCCGCGCCGGTGGCGGCCAGGAGGACGACGTTGGACAGGGCGTCGGAGATCTGGAGCGCGGCGGAGTTCGCGCCGGCCTCCTCCGGGGCGGACAGCTGGAGCAGCAGCACGCTGGTGGAGGAGATCACCAGGCCCATCCCGAAGCAGCCGATCCCCCAGGCGACGGCCACGGTCCACACGGGCACGGAGTGCAGGAGCACGCTCGGCGCGGTGACGATCGCGACGGCGACCAGCACCATGCCGACGGTCATCAGCCGCTCCCGGTACGGCGCCAGACGCGGCCGGGACTGCACGAACGAGCCCAGCGCCCACGTCCCGCCGCCGGCCGCCAGCGAGAACCCGGCGAGCGTCGGGGACAGCCCGCGCTGGGTGACCAGCATCAGCGGCACGAAGGACTCGGCGGCGATGAAGGACCCCGCGGCCAGCCCGCGCAGCAGCACGACGCAGGGCAGGCCGCGGGCGGCCCGGTAGGTGCCGTGGGGCAGCAGCCCGAGCACGGCTGGCACCAGCAGGGCCGCTCCGGCCAGTCCCGGGAGCAGGGCGAGGGGCCGCAGGTCCTGGGCGGCGTACTGGAGGAGCCCGGCGCCCAGGGAGATCCCGAACGCGAGCCGGATCCGCCGCCGGTCGAAGGAGCCGGCGCCGGCCTCCGCGTCCACCGGGCCGGCCGCCCGCCGCCGTATCTGGGGCAGGGCGAGGGCGAGCGGGAACACGACGAGGACCGGGATGCCGAGGAAGACCCAGCGCCAGCCGAGGTGCTCGGTGACGGCACCGGAGGCGAGGGGGCCGACGATCGAGGGGACGACCCAGCCGGCGGCGAAGGAGGCCATGATCGCGGGCCGCAGCCGCTCCGGATAGGCGCGTCCCACGACGACGTACAACGCGACAATGACCAGCCCGCCGCCGAGCCCCTGCACGGCCCGTCCCAGGATGAAGATCCACATGACCTGCGCGGTCCCGGCGACGACGAGCCCCACCGCGAAGGCCGCGATGCCGGTCGTCAGCGCCCCCAGCGGACCGCGCCGGTCGGACCACTGTCCCGCGAGCACCATTCCGAACAGGCTGGTGGTGAAGTACCCGGAGAAGGCGAACGCGTACAGCGCCAGTCCGTCCAGCTCCCGCGCGGCGACCGGCATGGCGGTCCCCACGGCCGTCGCCTCGAACGCGATGAGCACCACGACGGACACGATCCCGACACTCAGCGCCCGGTACGCCCTGCTCAGCACACCGCCGTCCTGTTCGGCGGGGGGATCGAGGACATCGGACTCACGGGATCCAAGGGCACTCATGTGCGACAGAGTAAGGCCCACAACCGAGTTTGGCCCCTGTCAGGAGACCGACCGGCGGTAGGCCCTTGGTCGTACGTCCCGCCCCGCTTCGTGAACGGCACATGGCAGTCCCGTTGCAGCGCCCCCGCCGCCCTTGAGCCCCTCACGGCCCGCCCCGTACGTTCTTCTCACGAACACGGCCGTGTGCCCGAGTGGTTCAGGGACTCGCCCGCGCTGCATCCGTCAGCGAGCTCCGCTCGCGGGGAGTCACGCGGGTCCGATTCCCACCACGGCCGAGTACGACAACAGAACACGGCCGTGTGCCCGAGTGGTTCAGGGACTCGCCTGCAAAGCGAGTTACGCGGGTTCGATTCCCGCCACGGCCTCTGATGCCTTGGCCAGTCCGGAGGGGCGGCACTCTGACGGGTGCCGCCCCTCCGGACGTGCTTTCGGCTCGTGCCGTCGGTCGGCCGTCGCCGCTTTCCGATGCGGTCCGTCTGCCCGACCTGGAACCGGAACGAGATCGATCATTTCGAACATCTCCGGCCACGTGCGCCGCCGGTTCCCTACGCTGTGGCCCACTCAGTCGTCTGCGTGCCCCGGCACGAGCTTCGAGGGGGGTCCATGGAACTCGACACGTTCATGCAACTGGCCGGCCCGACCATCGGCGCCGCGATGTCCGCCTACGGCGTGGCGGTACTGACTCAGGCCGAGGACGCGGCGGCGGGGGCGACCGTGAACCTGGGGAGGCGCATCCTCCAGCGTGTGTGGCAGCGGCGCGACGAGCGGCAGCGTGCGGCGCTGGAGGCGGACGTCCGCGAGGCGGCCGAGGAGAGCGAGGACGCCGACGCCCAGGCCGCTCTGCGGCAAGCCGTCAAGCGCACCCTGCGGCAGCACCCGGAGCTGCTGGCGGAGCTGGCAGAGCTGCTGCCTCGGCCGGAGCCGCGGCCGGCCCACTTCACGGTGTCGGGCCCGGGCTCCGTGGTCAACCCAGGCATCAACTACGGATCGATGACCTCCACCACGACGATCCACGGCGGCAACTCCCAGTGACATCGGCGCCGCTCGATCTCAGCGGTACCGGGCAGGTCCTCAACTTCGGCATCAACACCGGCGTGATGAGCAGCACGGTCACGACGGTCGTGCTGTCGGCCGAGGCGCTGCGATCGGCTTCCGACGCTCGGGCCGAAGGGGTCGTCCACCTGGACCAGCCGCCGAGCCACCGCTTCACCGGACGACAGCACGAACTCGCCTCGATCCGCGACATGCTGACCGCCGAGCGCGCCGGTCCGGGTGTGTCTGCCGTGGTCGTCCACGGGCTGGGCGGGGTCGGCAAGAGCACACTGGCGCGGCAGTACGTCCACACCTTCCGGGAGACGTACGACCTGGTCTGGTGGATCGACGCCTCCTCCCCGGGGAAGATCGAGGAGGCTCTGGCCGGCATCGCCCGGCTCCTGAGCCCCGTCTGGGCCGGAACGGCGCAACAGCCCGAGCTCACCTCATGGGCCCTCGCCTGGCTCCAGTGCCACACCTCCTGGCTGCTGGTGTACGACAACGTCGAGGATCCCGCGCTCCTCGGACCCTTCCTGGGCAGTCTCGGCAGCGGACACCACCTGATCACCAGCAGGCTGGCCGACGATTGGGACGACCTCGGCGCCGTCGGCAGCGCACTGCTCCCGCTCGGCGTTCTCCCACAGGGCGAGGCGGCGGACCTCCTGTGGTCCTGGGTGTCCGAAGTGGACCCGTCCGACGCGTCGCGGTGGCAGACCGGGCAGCTGGCCCGGGAGCTCGACGGCCTCCCGCTCGCCTTGGACCAGGCCGGCGCCTATGTGAAGCGGACCCGCACCACGGTCGCGGCCTACCGGCTCCGCCTCGGACTCCACGTCTCCAGAACCCCTGCGCGCAGGGACCCGCGACAGACCGTCGCCCGGATCTGGCAGGTGACCTTGGCGGCGATCGCCGACGACGACCCGTCGGCGGTCGACCTCCTCTACGCCGTGGCCTGGCTGGACCCCGACGAGTGCCCACGCGACCTGGTCACCCGACTGGCGCCGGACGAGATCGCGGCCGACGACGCCCTGGGTGTCCTGCACGCCTACAGCATGATCACCTTCACCGGGCGGGACGTAGCCGTCCACCGCCTGGTGCAGAGCGTGCTGCGCACCGACGCCGTCACCGCGGCACAGCGCGCGCACCCGGGCGAGTCCGCGCCCGGCCGGCCCCGCGGGCGGCACGAGGCCGAGCAGGCAGTGCTGCAGATGGTCCACCCGAGGGGAGTGGACCAAGCGCATGACGCCCAGGAACTCGCGCGCCTCGCCGGACAGGTGTGCGCGCTGGCGGCGACCGACCCGAAGGACTGCTACAGCACGCCGGTGTCCGCGCTCTACGTGAACACCGCCGTGCATCTGGAGGAGCGGGGCCAGAGCGTCCGGGCGCTGCCGTTGTACGAGGCGTACAGCGCTCAGACCGAGCGCGGATTCGGCCACGACCATCCGTACGCGCTGGTGGCCCGCTGCGCTGTGGGGCGGGTGTACGAGACGGCGGGTCGCCCGCAGGACGCCGTCGAGGTCCTGGAGCCGACCCTTGAGCAGAGCCTGCGGCTCCACGGCCCCGGACATCTCACCACGCTGAATCTCCGCCACGGCCTCGCTTCCGCCCACAGGTCGGCCGGTCGAGTGGACCGGGCGATCGACGAGTACGAGACGGCGACGGCCGCGAGCAGGGAGGCCCTCGGCCCCGACCACCTCAGAACCCTGACCCTGCAAGGTGATCTGGCGGGTGCCTACGAGTCGGCCGGCCGTGTCGAGCAGGCGATCGCGCTCTACGAGGACATCGTCCAGCGGGATGCCGACGCGTCCGACCGCTACGAGGACCTGGTGCCCTCGCTGAGACTCAACGGGTTGCGGCTGCGCAACAACCTCGCCGGGGCGTACGAGAGCGCCGGCCGCCTCCCAGAGGCGATCGCCCTGTACAAGGAGGTCCTGGCCGGCCTGGAGGATGTCTGCGGCTCCGACCACCCGGACACCCTCAGCTGCCTGGGCAATCTCGGATACGCCTACGAGTCGGCCGGAGACCTGGGCCGGGCGCGTGAGGTGTACCAGGAGGTCCTGAGACGACGCGAGCAGGCTCTCGGCGAGGAACACCCCGACACCCTGCTGAGCCGCAGCAACCTCGCCTACCTCTGCCTGACGACGGGTGACGTCCCGACCGGGCTCGACCTGTGCCGGACGACCCTGGCGCAGCGCAGGGGCGTCCTCGGCCCGGAACACCCCGACACCCTGATCAGCCTCAGCATGCTCGCCTCGGCCCACTCCGCGGCCGGGGAGCCGGAGCACGCGGTCCCCCTCTTCGAGGAAACCCTCCGCCTGCGCCGGAAGGTGCTCGGCGATGCTCACCCCGACACGTTGCGCAGCCTGATGAACCTCGCCACCTACTTCAACAAGCTGGGGGACGCCGCCCGTGCCGTCCCCCTCCTCGAAACCGTGCTGGCCGAACAGGAACGGCTGCTCGGAGCAGAGAGCCGGGACGCCCTGCTCAGCCGCAACAACCTCGCGGCAGCCTGCCGGGCGGTAGGTGACCTGGATCGGGCACGAGCGCTGTTCACCACCGTCCTGGAGCAGCGCACACGGATTCTGGGCCCGGACCACCTGGACACCCTCAGCAGCCGCGCCGGCCTGGCCCGGGTGTACGAGGCGTCAGGCGAACTCGACCGAGCGGTCCCGCTGTACGAATCCGCACTCACCCGTCTCACCGAGCTGGTCGGCGCGGACCATCCCGTCACCAGTCTGGTGGCAGGCCTCCTGACGGAGGCGTTGCGCAAGAGGGAGCAGGCCTCTGATGCCTGACCCAGGCGGTACGAGAGGGCGGCACCCCGTGCGGGGTGCCGCCCTCTCCTTCTGTCGCCTCAGCCGCGGGACGCGTACGAGACGAAGTCCGTCCAAGCGTCCGACGCGACAGCGAACTGCGGACCACCAAGGGACTTCGAGTCACGGACGTGCACCCTGGGGGGAGTGACGGCCACCTCGACGCAGGACTCGCCGTTGGTGCCGCCGCTGTAGCTGCTCTTGAACCATGCCAGTTCGGAGGGGTGCCCGGCGGAGGCCTTGCGCATCATGTCTCTCCCAGCAGTTTCTGGATGAAGGCGAGCGACTCCCGCGGTGGGAGGGCCTGCGCCCGAATGGTGCCGTACTGCAACTCCAGGATGCGGAGCTGCTTCGGGTCGGAGACGGGCCGGCCGTTGAACAGGCCGTCGGATCGGCCCACCGCCTTGCCGTCCGAGAACTTCAGCAGCTCGATCCTGCCGTCCAGCCCCGGGTGGGCGTCGGTGTTCGTCGGCATGACCTGGAGCGAGACACTGTTCAACTGTCCCACCTCCAGCAGATGTTCGAGCTGCCGACGCCACACCATTGTGCCTCCGACTTGCCGGCGCAGCGGCGCTTCCTCCAGCACGAAGTGGATCGATGGGGCCGGTACACGTTCGAAGACCGACCTCCGGGCCAAGCGGGCGGCCACCATGCGTTCCACGTCATCCGGCGAGTACGGTGGCTGCGCTGCCCCGATCACGGCTCGTGCGTGCTCGGCCGTCTGCAGAAGTCCGGCGATGATGTTGCACTCGTACAGGCCGATCTCCACCGCCTTGGCCTCCATCTCCGCCAGGGCGCACACCTTCTTCGGGTACCGGACCTTCTGCACGTCCTCCTTCATCGCCGAGAGCAGGCCGCCGGCTCCCAGGACGTCATCGGCCTTGTCCAGGTACTCGGGCCGGGGAATCCGCTTTCCGCTCTCGATCTTGTAGACCATGTCCTCGCCGTAGCCGACGGCCTTGGCGAAGTCACCGGCCCTCATGCCCACCGCTTCCCGGCGCAGCTTCAACTGCCGTCCGACGGTGGTGATGACAGCGATGCCCCACTCGTCGTCCGGGTCGACCTGCCAACCCTGCCCACTCATCTCGCCCTTGAGTGTCTCCGCAGCCGCGTCGACCGCCATGCACACCCCTACATCACCGTGTGTGTCCGCATCGTCACGGACCACGGTAGGGATGTGCAACCACGCCAAGTGACCGGAACCGGGAAAATCGCTGCGGTCGGATGTCAGAACACCCCGCCCGCCTCGTCCTGGAACACGTTCGTCCAGTAGTGCCAGGCCGTGTCCGGGGCGGTGCCCGTCGGGTCGACCGAGTGCAGGGTGCGGATCATGAGGGCGACCAGGTGGTCGTAGGCCCGCGTGGACAGTTCGTGGCCCAGGTGGGCGTCGATCGTGCGCTCGTGATGGATGAGCCACAGGGTGCAGGCCAGGGTGGAGACGTCGCTGTTGAGGGGGTGGAGGGCCGCCTCGGGCTCGCTGAAGGTGAGGACCGCGCCCGTTCGGCCGTCGACCACCAGGCTGGTGTCCTCCAGGAGGTGGCCGAGGCGGATCAGGTGGTCGCAGTGGGCCGGGAGCTCGGCGAGGGGGTACTCGGGGCGTTCCTGGGTGAAGTACTCGCGGAGCGTGGGGAGCGGGACGTCCGTGTCGGCGTGGAAGAGGACCGCCTCCTCGGGCAGGCCCGTCTCGCGCAGGAAACGGCGGGTCGGCTCGTGGGTGAGCGTCTTCGGGAAGTCGACCTCCTCGAAGCGGGCCACCCTGCCGTGCCCGAACTGCTGGTCCAGGACGCGTGCCGGGACGTCCAGGGTGAGGCCCGATGCCGTGCCGGGGCCGGCGATGAGGGAGAGCGGGCGGATCAGCGCCGCCGCCTTCCAGTACGGCGGGACCTCGCCGCCCGTGCCCTCCTCGAAGAGGGTGAGCAGACGGCGGGAGGCCTCGGTCACGGTCCTGGGGCCGTACTGGCCCGCCAGCGAGGCGAACCGGCCACGCAGGCCCGCCAGTTCCTCGGTGACCGCGGCGAAGCGCAGCAGCGTGTTCAGGGAGGGCGCGAAGGGGCTCGGGTGGGACGGGTCGAAGAGGTAGGCCGTCGTCAGCTCGCCGGTGGTGCCGTCGAGCAGGATCGACTGGCGTTCCATGCCGGCCGGGGTGAGCAGTTCGCCTATGACCAGGCGGCCGCGCAGCTCCTCCGCCAGGTGGAAGGGGCCGTCGGCGGCGTCGGCGAGGGTGCGCAGGCCGTGCGTGCGCAGCGGGGAGAAGGTCAGCAGGGCGGTCTCCGCGGGCAGTCCGGCGCCCGTGAGGAGGCCGCGCGTCGGCGCATGGGTCACGTAGCGGTCCAGTTCCGCCTCGGTCAGCGTGATCGCCGGAACTCCGGCGTCCGTCGTGCTCATCGCTCCCCCGCGATCTCCCGGTGCGTGGCAGGTCCGCGTACCCCGTCGTACGCCGCCCGCGGGCAGGTGCCCCCCACTGCCGAGCACACTACGCCGCCCCACTGACAACGGCCCTCACGAGGGAGGACGCCTGACGGCCCGGGACCGTTGCGCGTCCGCGGGAAACGAGCGGGAGGACTCCGCTCGCCGGCCTGGTGTCTCAGGTGAAGTAGACGCCGCCCAGGACAACGGCCAGTGCCGCGAGCGCGAACAGCAGGATCCACAGGAACAACTTGCCCACGCCGGGCGCGGGTTCGTAGCGCGGCTCCTCGGGCGGCGGTGTGCTCACCGGTCCGTCACCACCGCCGCCTGCGGGCGGATCGGGAGGCGGTTGACCGGGCGGCCGGTGGCGGCGCGGACGGCGGAGGCGATGGCCGCCGGGGCCGCCACCACCGGAACCGCGCTGACGGACTTGGCGCCGAAGGGGGCCACCACGTCCCGTTCCTCCACCAGTTTCACGATCCGGATGTCGGGGGCGTCCAGGGCGGTCGGCAGGGCGTAACCGGTCAGGTCGGGATGGCGGACGAGGCCACGGGGCGTGCGGAGGTTCTCGGTGAGGGCGATGCCCACGCCCTGGGTGACGCCCGCCTCGATGCGCGCGGCCAGCTGCGCCGGGTTGAGCACCCGGCCCACGTCCTGGGCAACCGCCAGCTCCACGACCCGGACCGAGCCCAGCTCGACGTCGACGTCCACCACCGCGCGGATCGCGCAGAAGGCGAGGCCGACGAAGGCGTCGCCCTGGCCGGAGGCGTTCAGGGGTTCGGTCGGATGCGGGCGGCACTGGGCGGTGGCCCACAGCTCCTTGCCCTCCATCGCCTCCGCGACGGTGGTCGACAGCACGCCGTCGTACGAGGTGATCTTGCCGTCCGTGATCTGGAGCAGTTCGGTGGACATGCCGAACTTGTGCGCCAGGGGCTGGAGGAGTTGCGCGCGGACCATCTTCGCCGCCCGCTCCACCGCGCCGCCGGACACCCAGGTGTGCCGGCCCCGGCAGCCCGCGCCGGCCGGCGGCTGGTCGGTGTCGACGGGGGCGACGTGGACCTCCTCCACGCCGAGGGTCTCCTGGACGATCTGCCGGGCCAGGGTGGTGAAGCCCTGGCCGGTCTCCACGGCCGCGCACAGCACGGTCGCGATGCCGTCGTGGACCTTGACCGTCGCGGTCGACACCTCGTCGGCGCCCTCCGCGCCGAGCATGTGCACCATGCCCAGGCCGTAGCCGACGCCCCGGCGCACCGCGCCGGGCTCGCCCGCGCCCTCGGGACCGCCGGGCAGCAGCCACTCCTCCTCGGGGGTGTCCTTGGGCAGCGCCGGGAGCGGGAAGTCCCGGACCGCCTGGAGGAGTTCGGCGACCGGGGCCGGGCAGGTCACGGTCTGGCCGATCGGGAGGACGTCACCGGTGGCGAGGACGTTGCGCAGGCGCAGTTCGGCCGGGTCCAGGCCCAGCTTCTTCGCCAGCTTGTCCATCTGCGCCTCGTAGGCGGCGCACACCTGCATGGCGCCCTCGCCGCGCACGTGGCCGGAGGGCGGGTTGTTGGTGCGCACGGCCCAGCCCTCGATGAAGGCGTTGGGGACGACGTACGGGCCGCACGCGAAGGACACGGCGGCGGCCAGGGCGTCGGAGGACGTGTCGGCGTACGCGCCCGCGTCCAGCAGGATCTGCGCCTCGACCTTCACCAGCCTGCCCTCGGCGTCGGCGTGGTGGCGGTAGCGCAGCAGCGTCGGGTGCCGGTGGGCGTGGCCGAGGAAGGACTCCTCGCGGGTCGCCGTCAGCTTCACCGGGCAGCCGGTCTTCAGGGCGAGCAGGCCGAGCGGGAGCTGGAAGCCCTGGTCCTCGCGGTCGGCCGTGGCACCGGGCACCCCGGTGACGACGATCTTCACCCGGTCGGGGGACAGGCCGTAGCAGGCGGCGGCGGCGTTGCGGTCGGTGTGCGGGTCGGTGGAGGCCAGGTACAGCTCCACCCCGCCGTCCGGACGCGGTACGGCGAGACCGGCCTCGGCGCCGATCGGGGCCGGGTCCTGGCGGCCGATGCGGTACAGGCCCTCGACGACCACCTCGCCGGCCGCCTCCGGGTCGCCGTGGTGCAGCGGGATGTGCCGGATCAGGTTGCCGTCGGGGTGCAACGGCTCGGCCTCGAAGGCCTGTTCCGGGTCGGTGACCGGGTCCAGCACCTCGTACTCGACGATGACGGCGGCCGCGGCCATCCGTGCGGTGTCCGGGTGGTCGGCGGCCACGGCGGCGATGGGCTCGCCGTGGTGGCGCACGATCTCGGAGGCGAACACCGGCCGGTCGGGCGTGCCCCGGCCGTGGCGCGGGGTGCCGGGCACGTCCTCGTGGGTGACGACCGCGCGGACGCCGGGCATCTCGCGCGCGTGGGTGGTGTCGATGGAGACGATGCGCGCGTGCGCGTGCGGGGAGCGCAGCACGGCCGCCCACAGCAGGCCCTCGGCCCACAGGTCGGCCGCGTACGGGAAGGTGCCCTCGGTCTTGGCGCGGGCGTCGGCGTGCGGCAGGGAGGCGCCGAGGCCGTGCGACGGCTCCTCGGCCACGGGGGCGGGTTCCGCGGCGGTGGTCGCGGTGCCGGCTTCGTTGCTCACGCCTGGCCTCCGTCCTGGCCGTAGTGCTGGTCGTGCGGTCCCGGCGGCGTGCCGTACGGGTCGGGTGCGTCGTACCGGTCCGCTCCGCCGTACGCGTCGGGCGTGTCGTACGGGACGGGCGTCCCGTGCGTGTCCTGCCGGCGCGGGGGGTCGAACGCGCCGGGCGCCTCGAAGGCCGACGGGTGGACGCCGCCGGAGCCGGGGCCCGCCTGGTGCGGGATGCGGGCCTCGTCCGTGTCCGTCGCGGGGCCGGCGTGGGCCGCCTCCCGCTCGGCGACGACCTCCTTGACGGCCTCCAGGACGCCCCGGTAGCCCGAGCACCGGCACAGGTTGCCGCACAGGGCCTGCCGGGTCTCCAGCTCGGTCGGCGCGGGGTTGCCCTCCAGCAGGTCGTGCACGGTCATCGCCATGCCGGGCACGCAGAAACCGCACTGGACGGCTCCGCAGCGGGCGAGCGCGCGCTGTACGTCGGAGGGCCGGCCGTCCTCGGCCAGGCCCTCGACCGTGCGCACCTCGCTGCCGGCCGCGGTGACCGCCGGGACCAGGCAGGAGGCCACCAGGCGGCCGTCGACCTGCACGTTGCAGGCGCCGCACTCGCCCTGCGAGCAGCCGTCCTTGGCGCCCGCGAGGCCGAGCCGCTCGCGCAGCACGTACAGCAGGGACTCGCCGATCCAGGCGTCGGTGACCGGGCGGTCGGTGCCGTTGACGCGCAGGACGTAGGAGGCGAGCGGGTGGTCGTCGTTCGGCGGGAGCGGTACGGCGGCCCCCTCGGAGTCCTCCGCGGCCGCGGCGCCTTCGCCGGGGGTGTCCGGCGCGGGCGCGTCGACGGCATCCTCGGGTCCGGCCGCCGGCGGGGAGCCGGGGATGCCGGGGTCCGCGGAGCCGGCCGGCTCCGCCGGGTCCTCCGGGTCGCCCGTGTCCGGCGCCGTGGCGGGCTCGGCCGCGGTCGGCGGGCCCGCGGGGCCCTCTGGGTCCGCCGGGGCGTCAGCGGGGCGTTCAGGGGCCTCGGCGGCGCCCTGGGCGTCGTCTTCCGGCGCGGTGGCGTGCTCGGCCGGCTCGTGCGCCGACGAAGCCGGTTCGGCGGGCGCAGGGGCGGCGTCCGTGGCGCCGGGCGTGCCGGCGTCGTGGGCACCGGCGTGACCGGCGTCCGGGTGACCGGCTCCCTCGTGGCCGCCCTCGTCGTGACCGGCGTGCACGTGACCGGCGTCCGGGTGACCGGCTCCGTCGTGGCCGCCCTCGTCGTGACCGGCTCCGGCCTCGCCGCCCCGCGCCTGACCGCCGGGACCGTGCCCGTACCCGTCCTGCGGAACGTACGCCTCGGCGGCGCCGTACCCGTTCCGCGAGCCGTACGCGCCCCCGGTGCCGTACGCCTGTTCCGTCCCGTGTCCGTCGTCCACGCCGTACGCGTCCGGCGCGCCCGCTGGCTCGCCCCCGGAGGGGTACGCGTGGCCCGTGCCGTCCGTCGCCCAGGGCGCCGGCGCGCCGCCGGGCAGCGTGGCGGGCGGTGCGGCGCCCCACTGCTCGACCAGCGAGGACGTGGTGAACTCGCCCGACTCGTCGGGGAGTTCACCCCCGGCGACGGGGATGGACCACTGCCCGGTGACGTCGTGCCCCGGGGCGGCCGGTGCCGCGGGCTCCTCGAAGGTCCAGTGCTGGGTGGCGGCGGGCTGGTAGGTGAACCGGTCGTCCGCGGCGTGCGGCGGGGCCGGGGTGGCGTTCGGGTCGGGCCACGGGCCGCCGCCGTCCGGCGCGGGCCAGGTGCCCGGGGCGCCGTCGGTGTGCGTGCCGTCGGTGTGCGTGGCGGTGATCCGCGGCGGCACGTAGCCGTGTCCGGGCGCGGCCAGCGGGCTGTCGCCGGACAGCAGGGCGTCGATGCCGCCCTCGGGGAGTTTGACGAAGGCGGTGGCGCCGTCGTCGTAGTCGCCCTGGGGCAGCGGGTCCCAGCGTCCGCCGCCCTGGGGCGTGCCCTCTCCGTGCTGGTCGTCGGTCACGACAGCGCCCTCCCCAGTGCTCGTCGGGCCAGTGCGGCGACGGTGCGCCGCAGGTGCAGTACGGCGGGCGGAAGCGGGGTCACCGAGCCGTCGGGCTCGGGGGCCGGGTCCGGGATGCAGGCCGCGGCGACGTACTCGCCGAAGGCGTGCAGGGCCTCCGGTACGAGCGCGCGGTCGTTGTCCCAGTCGATCAGCTGGGCGACCCACTGCTCGGCCTCCAGCGGCCGGAGCGGCATCGGCGCTATGGCTCCGACGGCGCAGCGCACACCGCGCCGGGCCGGGTCGAGGACGAGCGCCACGGAGGCGAGCGCGCGGCCCGGGCCGGTGCGTCCGGTCGCCTTCAGGAAGACCTGCGGGGCGTGCAGCAGCGGTACGCGCACGTAGCCGATGAGTTCACCGCCGCGCAGCATCTCCACGCCGGCCAGCAGGTGCGACACCGGGATCTCCCGGCGGGCTCCGCCCGGGCCCGCGATGATCAGGGTCGCTTCCAGGGCGGCCAGCACCGGCAGCGCGTCCCCGGTGGGGGCGGCGGAGGCGATGTTGCCGCCCAGGGTGCCCGCGTTGCGGATGTGCGGCGGGCCCGCGGCGCGCGCGGCGGCGGCGAGCGCCGGGATCAGGGCCGCGAAGTCGGGGCGGCCCATGCGCGCGTGCGTGAGGCCCGTGCCGAGCAGCGCGTGGCCGTCCTGGTACTGCCAGCCGCGGATCTCGCTGATCCGGCCGAGGCCCACCAGCGCGGCGGGCCTGAGCTGGCCGGAGTTGACGGCGGCCATCAGGTCGGTGCCGCCCGCCACGGGGACGGCGGTGGGCATGGCGGCCAGGGCCGCCACGGCCTCGTCCAGTGTCGTGGGCAAGGTGACGGCCTGCGCCGCCTGCGGTGCGTGCGTGGTCAAACCGGCTGCCCCTTCCCGCTGCCCCACCTGGTCCCGCCTGTGTTGCCGTACGGTACGTGCTGACAAGGCGGACGACGCAACTCTGGCACATCTTCGCGACGCCCGGACGCAGGGGTCCGCTAGGAGGCATTCGCCCACCCCACCAGGGAGGTGGCCGTTTTCGCACGGCATCACCGGTGTGTACGGATTGCCACTCTTCGGTGATGCTGCCGGGGTTTTTCCGTTGCCCGTCCGGGGCCGGGCCGGCCCCGCGCTGTCACCTGTTCGGGGGCGGCCCCTCGATCGGGCGGCCGGGCACGCCGGGGCGCTTCTGCCACGGGCGGGGTCCGGCCGGCGGGCGGTAGGCGACGCCGAGGGCGTCAAGTCGCCGGTAGTGGGCGGCCATCCGGCGTTCGAAGCCGGCGTAGTCCCGGTCCGCGGGGGCCGGCAGCGGGCTCCAGGCGACCTCGGCGAAGGCGGCGAGCCGGGGGAAGGCCTGGTAGTCCACGCGCGCGGTGTCCTCCAGCACCTCGGTCCAGACGTTGGCCTGGGTGCCCAGCACGTGCCGGGCCTCCTCGCCGGTGAGCCCGTCCGGCACGGGCTCGAAGCGGTAGACGTCCTCCAGGGTGCGCACGAAGCCGATCGGCACGGGCTCGTCCTCGCCCGGGGCCTGACGGTGGTCCAGGTACACGTACTGCTCGGGGCACATGACCACGTCGTGGCCGGCCCGCGCGGCGGCGACACCGCCGCCGTAGCCGCGCCAGGAGGAGACGGCGGCGCCGGGCGCGAGGCCGCCCTCCAGGATCTCGTCCCAGCCGATGAGGCGGCGCCCGCGCGCGGCGAGCCAGGCGTCGAAGTGCCCGATGAACCAGGACTGCAACTCGTTCTCGTCGGCCAGGCCGAGGTCCGTGATCCGCGTCTTGGCGGTGACGGACTCGGTCCACTGCTCCTTGCGGCACTCGTCGCCGCCGACGTGGACGAACTCCGAGAACGCGGCCGCGTCCGCCGGGAACAGCTCCAGGACCTCCTCGAACACCCCCTCGTAGAACCGCAGGGTGGCGTCGGTCGGGGCCAGGACGTTGGACGAGATGCCCCAGTTGTCCCAGACGGTGAGGGCGGTGGTGTCGACGACGTCGGTGTTGCCGAGTTCGGGGTACGCGGCGATGGCGGCCTGCGAGTGGCCCGGCACGTCGATCTCGGGGACGACGGCGATGTGCCGCTCGGCGGCGTAGGCGACGATCTCGCGGATGTCGTCCTGGGTGTAGTAGCCGCCGTGGGGCTTCTCCTCCCACAGCGGTGAGGCCCGGTGGCCGAACTTCGTCCGCGTGCGCCAGGAGGCGATCTCGGTCAGCCGCGGGTAGCGCTCGATCTCGATGCGCCAGCCCTGGTCGTCCGTCAGGTGCAGGTGCAGGACGTTGAGTTTGTGCGCGGCCATCAGGTCCAGGTAGCGCAGCACGCCGTCCTTGGGCATGAAGTGCCGGGCGACGTCGAGGAGCAGCCCGCGCCAGCGGAACCGGGGGGCGTCCTCGATGACCTGGTACGGGACAGCGGGGGCGGTGTCCGGGCGCACCGGGGCGCGCCGGAAGGCGTCGGGGCCGAGCAGCTGGCGCAGGGTCTGGGCGCCCCAGAACACGCCGGCGGGCCCGCCGCCGCGGATCTCCACGCCCCCGTCGGCGGCGGTGAGCCGGTACGCCTCCGGTTCCAGCGTGTCGTCCACCAGCAGCCGTACGCCGTCGCGGGCGTCCCGGGGCCCGGGGCGCAGCGGCAGGCCCAGGGCCGCGCCGAGGGTGGCGCGCAGCCAGCGTTCGGTGCGTTCGGTGCCCTCGCCGGCCCACAGCGTGGTGCCGGGCCCGAAGGGTACGGCGGGCCCCTGCCGCTCCTGGATCGCGCGCGGCGCCGGAATCAGTTCCACGACATCAGCCCCTCCCGGCGTCGCGCCTCACGCAACGCTCCCGCCGCCCCGCTCCACGCTTACGCCCGTCGCCCCGAAGGCTAGGCACTGCGCGAGGAGCCCACAAGAGGTCTGGACCAGTTGACGGCCCGGGAACGCGAAGATCCCCGGGACGCGCCGCACGCGCGCCCCGGGGATCTCACCGTCCGCGGGCGGGAAGGGGCGCGACCTACTTGTCGCCGCCCTTGCCCTCGTCGCCGCCGCTGCCCATGGACTCGTAGATCTCCTTGCACATGGGACAGACGGGGTACTTCTTCGGGTCGCGGCCCGGCACCCAGACCTTGCCGCACAGCGCCACGACGGGGGTGCCGTCGAGGGCGCTCGCCATGATCTTGTCCTTCTGGACGTAGTGGGCGAAGCGCTCGTGGTCGCCGTCGCCGTGGGACACCTGTGGCGTCGGCTCTACGAGGGTCCCCGTACCAGTCCCGCGCTCGGGCTCAAGAGTGCTCATACCAGCAAGGGTACTGAAACCGGCGGGCATCAGTTGAGCGACGGGTCGTCCGGGTACGTGGCCACCATCGCCAGCTCGTTGCGCTGGCGGCGCAGCACTTCACGCCAGAGTCTCTCGGGGGCCGGGGAGGACACGTCGCCCGGCTCGGACTCCACGACGTACCAGGCGCCCTCCACCAGCTCGTCCTCCAGCTGGCCCGGGCCCCAGCCGGCGTACCCGGCGAAGATCCGCAGGGAGCCGACGGCGGAGGCGAGCAGCTCCGGCGGTGCCTCCAGGTCGACCAGTCCGATCGCGCCGTGCACCCGCCGCCAGCCGAGTGGCGCGCCGTCCCCGTCCGCGCCGCCGGGGATCACGGCGACGCCGAGCGCGGAGTCCAGCGAGACGGGGCCGCCCTGGAAGACGACGCCGGGTTCACCGGCGAGGTCGGCCCAGTCCTCCAGGATGTCGCCGACGCCCACCGGGGTGGGCCGGTTGAGGACGACACCGAGGGAGCCCTCCTCGTCGTGGTCGAGGAGGAGCACCACCGCGCGGTCGAAGTTCGGGTCCGCCAGGGCGGGGGTGGCCACGAGCAGCCGCCCTGTGAGCGAGGACACCTCGGTCATGCCAGACATGATCCCGCATCTTCCCCCGGTGTGGGGAGCCAATCGGGGGCACGGGAGTGAAGGCAGCTCAGGGCGTACGGGAGCGACCCCGGCGCACGTCCCCGCGGCGGTGACCCCATGTGCCCGGCAGGGAACGGTTCGTGTTGTGACACAGCTATGACGCCTCTGGGCGGTCCGTGGACTTACGGACGGGGGGTGATCGGCGATTACCCTGTCTTCCCGGCCCGTGCGCACAGTGATCGGCCGGCCCCTGACCAACTCATCGGAACGCGAGATTCATGACCGTCAACGACGATGTCCTGCTTGTCCACGGCGGAACCCCGCTGGAGGGCGAGATCCGTGTCCGCGGTGCGAAGAACCTCGTGCCGAAGGCCATGGTCGCCGCCCTGCTGGGCAGCGAACCGAGCAGACTGCGCAACGTTCCGGACATCCGTGACGTGCGGGTCGTCCGCGGCCTGCTCCAGCTGCACGGGGTGACGGTCCGCCCGGGCGAGGAGCCCGGCGAGCTGGTGCTCGACCCGACGCGGGTCGAGAGCGCCAACGTGGCTGACATCGATGCCCACGCGGGTTCCAGCCGCATCCCGATCCTCTTCTGCGGCCCGCTGCTGCACCGCCTCGGCCACGCCTTCATCCCGGGCCTCGGCGGCTGTGACATCGGCGGCCGGCCCATCGACTTCCACTTCGACGTGCTGCGGCAGTTCGGCGCGACCATCGAGAAGCGGGCCGACGGGCAGTACCTGGAGGCTCCGCAGCGGCTGCGCGGCACGAAGATCCGGCTGCCGTACCCGTCCGTGGGCGCCACCGAGCAGGTGCTGCTGACGGCCGTACTGGCCGAAGGCGTCACGGAGTTGTCCAACGCGGCCGTCGAGCCGGAGATCGAGGACCTCATCTGCGTGCTGCAGAAGATGGGCGCGATCATCGCGATGGACACCGACCGCACGATCCGCATCACCGGTGTGGACAAGCTCGGCGGGTACACCCACCGCGCCCTCCCGGACCGCCTCGAGGCCGCGTCCTGGGCCTCCGCGGCGCTCGCGACCAACGGCAACATCTACGTGCGCGGCGCCCAGCAGCGCTCGATGATGACGTTCCTGAACACCTACCGGAAGGTGGGCGGTGCCTTCGAGATCGACGACGAGGGCATCCGGTTCTGGCACCCGGGCGGCCAGTTGAAGTCCATCGCGCTGGAGACGGACGTGCACCCCGGCTTCCAGACCGACTGGCAGCAGCCGCTGGTGGTGGCCCTGACCCAGGCCACGGGCCTGTCCATCATCCACGAGACGGTCTACGAGTCCCGCCTCGGCTTCACCTCCGCGCTGAACCAGATGGGCGCCCACATCCAGCTCTACCGCGAGTGCCTGGGCGGCTCCGCCTGCCGCTTCGGCGCGCGCAACTTCCTGCACTCCGCCGTCGTCTCGGGTCCCACCAAGCTGCAGGGCGCCGACCTGGTCATCCCCGACCTGCGCGGCGGCTTCTCGTACCTCATCGCGGCGCTGGCGGCCGAGGGCACGTCCCGCGTCCACGGCATCGACCTGATCAACCGCGGCTACGAGAACTTCATGGAGAAGCTCATGGAACTCGGCGCGAAGGTCGAGCTGCCGGGCAAGGCGCTCGGCTAGGCGCACGCACGCCGAAGGGCGGCCCCCCGGCCGGGGGGCCGCCCTTTGACGTCTGCGGCGTCGCGCCCCCGGTAAGGGGCGCGGGGAACTGCGTGGCCGGCCACAGCGGGCCCGCAGTCACCCACGGCGCTCCGTGCCACGGCGCTCCAGTGGACCGGCGCCGAAGCGGGGCGCTTACTTGCCCTTGGCGGCTTCCTTGAGCTTGGAGCCCGCGGTGACCTTCACGCTGAAGCCGGCCGGGATGTTGATGGGCTCGCCGGTCTGCGGGTTGCGCGCGGTGCGAGCGGCACGGTGGGTGCGCTCGAAGGTCAGGAAGCCGGGGATGGTGACCTTCTCGTCGCCCTTGGCGACGATCTCGCCGACGGTCTCGGCGAACGCGGCCAGCACGGCGTCGGCGTCCTTGCGGGTCACCTCGGCACGGTCGGCCAGCGCGGCCACCAGCTCACTGCGGTTCATGTTGTTACTCCCGTATTTTTCTTGCCGTTGGGGTGTGCCACGCGGCGGAGCCGCCCGAGGCACTGCGATGCCGATGCGCTCGCGCCCTTGGGGGTGCCCCCTGGGACTAAGTCCCTGGGGGAGCATCCTGCCCCTACCTGCGGCGGGAAAGCCAATCCGGCACCCGTAGGAGTCGTGAGAACACCCTGGGGAGTCGCACGAAAAGCGCCTGCTCGGCCGTCACCCTAGAGCGCAGCCGGCATCGCGGGGTTCCACGACGCGCCGGTGCGGGGGGCCGCCGTGGTGATGCTCACAGCCCCCTGCACATTACGGCACGCCCTGATCAGACGGTCGCCCCGGCCGCCTTGGCGGCCTCGCGGACCGCCCCGGCCACGGCGCCCGCGACCTTGTCGTTGAAGACGCTCGGGATGATGTAGTTCGGGTTCAGCTCGTCCTCGGTCACCACGTCGGCGAGGGCCTTCGCGGCGGCGAGCATCATCTCGGTGTTGACCGTGCGGGACTGGGCGTCCAGCAGGCCGCGGAAGACGCCCGGGAAGACGAGGACGTTGTTGATCTGGTTCGGGAAGTCGGAGCGGCCGGTGGCCACGACGGCCGCGGTCTGCCGGGCGACCGCCGGGTCGACCTCGGGGTCCGGGTTCGCGAGCGCGAACACGATGGCACCCTCGGCCATGGCGGCCACGTCGGCGCCGTCCAGGAGGTTCGGGGCGGAGACGCCGATGAAGACGTCGGCGTCGCGCACGGCCTCCTTCAGGGTGCCGGTGAGGCCCTCGGGGTTGGTGTTGTCGGCGATCCAGCGCAGCGGCGAGTCGGCCGGGGCGTTCACCAGGTCCTCGCGGCCGGCGTGCACGACCCCGTGGATGTCGGCGACGACGGCGTTCTTCACACCGGCGGCGATCAGCAGCTTGAGGATGGCCGTGCCGGCCGCGCCGGCGCCGGACATGACGACCCGGATGTTCTCGATCGCCTTGCTGGTGACACGCAGGGCGTTGGTGAGCGCGGCGAGCACGACGATGGCGGTGCCGTGCTGGTCGTCGTGGAAGACGGGGATGTCGAGGGCCTCGCGCAGCCGGGCCTCGATCTCGAAGCAGCGCGGCGCGGAGATGTCCTCCAGGTTGATGCCGGCGAAGCCGGGGGCGATCGCCTTGACGATCTCCACGATGGCGTCGGTGTCCTGGGTGTCCAGGCAGATCGGCCAGGCGTCGATGCCGGCGAAGCGCTTGAACAGGGCCGCCTTGCCCTCCATGACCGGCAGCGCGGCCTTGGGGCCGATGTTGCCGAGGCCGAGCACGGCGGAGCCGTCCGTCACGACCGCAACGGAGTTGCGCTTGATGGTGAGGCGGCGGGCGTCCTCGGGGTTCTCGGCGATGGCCATGCAGACCCGGGCCACGCCGGGCGTGTAGACCATGGAGAGGTCGTCACGGTTGCGGATGGGGTGCTTCGACGCCATCTCGATCTTGCCGCCGAGGTGCATGAGGAACGTACGGTCCGAGACCTTGCCCAGCGTGACGCCCTCGATGCCGCGCAGCTTCTCGACGATCTCCTCGGCGTGGGCCGTCGAGGTGGCCGCGATGGTGACGTCGATGCGGAGCTTCTCGTGGCCGGACGCGGTGACGTCGAGGCCGGTCACCGAGCCTCCGGAGGACTCCACGGCGGTGGTGAGCTGCGAGACGGCGGTTCCGCTCGCGGGCACCTCCAGCCGGATCGTCATCGAGTAGGAGACGCTGGGCGCCGTTGCCATGGCCGACTTCCTCTGCTTTCACCGTGTAGCGAGTTGTGCCGTCCGATCGTCGCACCTACCGCCGAGTACGTGGTACTCGCCCCGGGTTGCGGACGTTGTGTTCACGCGGGGTTCGCCGGCGGGCGCTGTTTTCGGAAAACGACTTCCACCATACGAGAATCGATCAGCCGGGGAAAGAGGCGCGCGAGGCAAAGAAAGAGACCCACGTCACTGTGGTGACGTGGGTCTCTCACACGCTATGACACCGACCCGCCATGCTCGCCTCGCGGCAAGTGGTCCCTCTGAGGGACGAAGGTTGGGCCCGGGGGCTTGGATCGGGCCGGTGCCACACCAAGGCTAACAAACGGATGCCGCAAGGCCATTCCCGGACCGCGGGTTCAGTCCCTGAGCAGATCCGGGACGCCCGCCGCGTCCGGCACGTCCCGCTCCCCCGACACCACCGTCAGCTGCTGGGTGGCCCGGGTCAGCGCCACGTAGAGCACGCGCAGGCCGGCCGGCGACTCGTCGGCGATCTCCGCGGGCGAGACGACGACCGTCGCGTCGTACTCCAGGCCCTTGGCCTCCAGGCTGCCGAGGGCCACCACCCGGTCGCCGAGCCCGGCCAGCCAGCGCCGGGCCTCCTCGCGCCGGTTCATCGCGACGACCACGCCGACCGTGCCGTCCACGAGGGCGAGCAGCCGCTCCGCCTCCGCGCGCGCGGTCTTCTCCAGCGAGTCGCGCACGACCGTGAAGCGCGGCTCGACGCCGGTGGACCGGACGGCCGACGGGGCCTCGGAGCCGGGCATGGCGAGCGCCAGCACCTTGGCGGCCAGCTCGGCGATCTCGGCCGGGTTGCGGTAGTTCACGGTGAGCTGGAAGCGGCGCCGGGGCCGGGTGCCGAGGGCCTCGTCACGGGCCTCGGCCGCCTCGTCCGGGTCGGACCAGGAGGACTGCGCCGGGTCGCCGACGACCGTCCAGGTGGCGTGCCGGCCGCGACGGCCGACCATGCGCCACTGCATCGGCGTGAGGTCCTGCGCCTCGTCCACGATGACGTGCGCGTACTCGGTGCGCTCCTGCGCCAGCCGCTCGGCCCGCTCCCGCTGCGACTCCTCGCGCACCGGCATCAGCTCCTCCAGGCCGGTGAGCTGGTCCAGCGGGTCCAGCTCCCGCTTCCTGCGCGGCCGGGCCGGGGCGCCGAGGACCGCCTGGAGCTCGTCGAGCATGGCGATGTCGTGCACCGAGTACCCGTCCCGCCTGAGCGAACGGGCGACCTTGCGGACCTCCCCGGGGTTCAGGATCCGCCGGGCCCAGCGGCCGAGCCGCTTCTCGTCGGCCATGGCGGCGAGCACGGCCCTCGGGGTCAGCTCGGGCCACCAGGCGTCGAGGAACGCGATGAAGGAGTCCTCGCCGGTGACGTCCTCGTCGAAGGAGGAGCGCAGTTCGGCGGCCAGCTCGGGGTCGGTGTGGCGGGTGGCGGCGCCGGAGCGCTCCCACAGGGCGTCCAGGAGCAGTTTGCGGGCGCGTGGGCGGAGCAGGTTGACGGGCGCGGTGCCGCCGAGGGCGGTACGGCGGACGCGTCCCAGCTCGTCGGCCTCCAGTTCGAGCCGGCGCCCGAAGGCGACGACCCGGAGCCGGGCGGGCGGGCCGGTGACGGTGTCGCCCTCCGCGGCGGCCGGCCCCAGTTCCAGCGCGCCCCGGGCGGCCTTCCGCAGCACCTTCAGCATCCGGTACGAGCCCTTGGCGCGGGCCACGGCCGGGGAGTCGTACAGCGTGGCCTCCGCGCCGTCGACCAGCGAGCCGATCGCGCGGATCGCGACCTGGCCCTCCTCGCCGAGCGAGGGCAGCACGCCCTCGGTGTAGGCGACGAGCAGCGGGGTCGGGGAGACGATGAGGATGCCGCCGGCGTAGCGTCTGCGGTCCTGGTAGAGCAGGTAGGCCGCGCGGTGCAGGGCGACGGCGGTCTTGCCGGTGCCCGGGCCGCCCTCCACGTAGGTGACGGAGGCGGCGGGGGCCCGGATGACCATGTCCTGCTCGGCCTGGATGGACGAGACGATGTCCCGCATGGTGTGGCCGCGGGCCTGGCCGAGCGCGGCCATCAGGGCGCCGTCGCCGATGACGGGCAGCGCGTCGCCGTCGAGGAAGGCCGTCAGCTCGGGCCGCATCAGGTCGTCTTCCACGCCGAGGACCCGGCGGCCCTTGGAGCGGATGACCCGGCGCCGCACCACCCGTCCCGGCTCCACGGGGGTGGCCCGGTAGAAGGGGGCGGCGGCGGGGGCGCGCCAGTCGATGACCAGCGGCGAGTAGTCCTCGTCCAGGACGCCGATACGGCCGATGTGCAGCGTCTCGGCGATGTCGGCGGTGTTGTCCGGCCGCACGGCCCCCTCGGCCGGCTCGACCGCGGTGTAGGCCCCGTCGGGCCCCTTCTTGCCGTCCTTGCCGGGCAGCAGGTCGATGCGTCCGAAGAGGAAGTCCTCGAACTCGTTGTTGAGCCGGTTGAGGTGGATGCCGGCCCTGAAGACCTGGGCGTCCCGTTCGGCGAGCGCGCCCGGGGTGCCCACCTGGCCGCGTTGGGCCGCGTCGTGCATCAGGAACTCGGCCTCGTGGATCTTCTCCTCCAGGCGCTGGTACACCCGGTCCAGGTGTTCCTGCTCGACGCTGATCTCCCGGTCGCGGACGGAATCGGGTGCGTCCTGTACCGAGCCGACCGCGGACTGCTGAACCTGAGCGGCCACCGGGCCCCCTTCTGACGTGCTGGGCAGCCGTCAACCGTACGCGAAGGGGGCCCGTCGAAGCTACGTCGGCTACGCGTCCACCTGGACGAGCTTCTTGCCCTCGAACGTGACCACCTCGAAGTGGTCGATCTCGTTGGGCTGGAAGGCCGCGGCCCCGCCGATGTACAGCGGTTGCTTCGACTGCTCGGTCTTGGCGCCCGGAACGCCGTACCCCCAGTCGGGCACGGACCACGACGACATGGTCACGCGCTGCCCGTTCTTGGCGACGAGCACCAGGGAGCACTTCAGCGGGCCCTTGACGTTCTTCAGCTCCAGCACCGCCTGGGTGCCCCAGTCCTTCCCCGCCATGGCGACGGTGGCGCTGACGTGGGTCGACGCGTCCGTCGCGGACTTCTTGTCGGACAGGGTCCGGAAGGTCGCCTGGGCCGGCGTGGCGGTGACCTGCCCGCCGTTGTCCGAGCCGCCGTCGACCGCCACCGCCGCCAGCGGCCCGGCGATGATCAGCGCCGCCGCCGCAGCGATCATGTAGAAGCCGCGCCGGCGCTTCTGGGCGCGCTTCTCGGCGACCTCGTCGACCAGCTTCTCCACCAGCCGCGGGCTGGGTTTCGCGGACAGCGACTCGCCGATCGCGGGCGTGCTGCCGGAGCCCGGCAGGTCCGCGAGCGCGGCCAGCATCGGCTCCATCCCGGCCAGCTCGTCAAGCTGCTGGGCGCACCACTCGCAGCCGGCGAGATGCGCCTCGAAAGCGGTTGCCTCGGCGTCGTCGAGGATGCCGAGGGCGTAGGCGCCGACGGTCTCGTGCTCGCTCGGCACCGAAGATCCCTGACTGGGGCTCATGGGCCCAGACATACCCGGACCACCCGGTCCGAATCCCTGCATCCCCCCGTACCCGCTGCTCATCACGCCGTCACCCCCCGCTCCTCCAGTGCCAGCTTCATCGACCGCAGGGCGTAGAACACCCGGGAACGGACCGTTCCGCTCGGTATGCCCAGTGTTTCGGCCGCCTCATTGACGGTACGCCCCTTGAAGTACGTCTCGACGAGCACCTCCCGGTGGGCCGGGGTCAGGTCGTCGAGCGCGTCCGACAGCGTCATCAGCCACAGCGCCTTGTCGATCTCGTCCTCCGCGGGGATGACCTCCAGCGGCGACGGATCGACCTCCTGCGGCCGGGCCTGCCGGCTGCGGTGGCCGTCGATGACGATGCGGCGCGCGACCGTCACCAGCCAGGGGCGTACCGAACCGGTCGCCCGATTGAGCTGACCGGCGTTCTTCCAGGCACGGATGAGCGTTTCCTGTACGACGTCCTCGGCGCGCTGCCGGTCACCGGCGACCAGCCGCAGGACGTACGCGAGCAGGGGTCCGGCGTGCTCCCGGTACAGCGCACGCATCAGCTCCTCATCCGGCTCCGAGGGCTGTGAGGACATGCGATGTCGGGCCCTCGCTCCACGTTCATTGGCCACGGCCGCATCCTTGCGCACGCCCACCTCCGGTGTCCGGGGGTTCCCCCAGTCGGTCGCTCGCCCACCCGTACGGACGGGGGCGGCCCGGTGTTCAAACCGGAGTGACAGATTTCTTGAGGTCGACGTGACGAGCGGGACATGCGCGCACATTCCCACCGCTCGATCTTCACATCTCCGACACGTGGACGGGGTCGCCGGAAGATCCCCGTGTACGGGGCACCCGAACCCGGTGTAGCGGAAATCACTCCGCCCTCAGGCCCGCGTCGGCGCCGCCCGCCGCCGGTGCCGGGCGACCCGCTCCCGGTTCCCGCACACCTCGCTGGAACACCAGCGCCGGCGCCGGCCCCGGGAGGTGTCCAGGTACAGCAGGGGGCAGTCGTCCCCCTCGCACTCACGGACGGCGGCCCGCGCGACGGGGTCGGTGAGCAACTCGACGGCGTCCCGGGCGACGAGCGCGAGCAGTGCGGCGGAGCCGGGCGGCCCGGCCAGCTCCCGCACCAGCCCGCCCCCTTGCGCGGGTACGGCGACGGGCGCGGGGGTCGCGCCGCGGGCGAGCTCGTTCACGCGCCCGAGCGCCCGCCCGTACGACGCCCCGCTCCCGGCTCCCGGCCCGCGCACCAGCACCCGTACGCAGCCGCGCAGTTCCCGGAACCCGGTCAGCCAGGAGGCGTCGGCGTGACCGAGCGCCGTACCGTCGGGCACGAGCCCGGCGCCCCCGATCCACGCGCACAACGCGCCGACGCCGTCCAGCCGTTCGCCCGGATGCGTGGTGGCGAGGAGATCCAGGCACACCCGCCCGGCGTCGAACCGCGGCGCGGACGCGGAGGGGGCGCTACCGAGTGCCATGGGCCAGTCACCGCCTGGGCAGAACCGTGCGGGGTCTCCCCCACAGTGCCCGCGCGGAGGGGACACCGGAACCCCCCGCGCCACGCTCGCGGTGGGCTCTTCGGGACACCCCGGGCCGGAGTCGTGCCTCACCGGCTCCTCCCCCGCCGAGTGAGAGCAACGTTCCCTCGCGGTGACCCACAGCCACAGGCCGGAAACGCGTCCTGCCTACCTTCGGGCTGAGTCAGCGGTCGGCAGACCGAGCAGCCGGAGCACCGTGGAGGCGTGATGACAGGCCCAGCCCCAACCCGTCGCAGTGGCCGCTGGATCGAGCGCTGGGATCCGGAGGACGAGGCGTTCTGGCGGGCGACCGGCGAGCGGATCGCCCGCCGCAACCTGTGGTTCTCCGTCCTGTCCGAGCACATCGGCTTCTCCGTGTGGACCCTGTGGTCGGTCCTGGTCCTGTTCATGGGCCCGGAGTACGGCCTCACGCCCGCCGACAAGTTCCTGCTGACGTCGGTGGTCACGCTGGTCGGCGCGGTCGTCCGGGTGCCGTACACCTTCGCCGTGGCCGTCTTCGGCGGCCGCAACTGGACGATCATCTCGGCGAGCCTGCTGCTGATCCCGACCGTCGCCGCGTTCGTGGTGATGGAGCCGGGGACGTCGTACTCCGCCTTCCTCCTGGTGGGTCTGCTGGCCGGCATCGGCGGCGGCAACTTCGCCTCCTCCATGACCAACATCAACGCCTTCTTCCCGCTCCGGAAGAAGGGCTGGGCGCTCGGTCTCAACGCGGGCGGCGGCAACATCGGCGTCCCCGTCATCCAGCTCGTCGCCCTCGCGATCATCGGCGCGAGCGGCGGCCCGCGCGTACTGCTCGGCATCTACATCCCGCTGATCGTCGTGGCCGCCGTGCTCGCCGCGCTGTTCATGGACAACCTGGCCTCGGTGAGGAACGACACCGGCGCGGCCAGGGACGCCGCCCGGGACCCCCACACCTGGATCATGTCCGTGCTCTACATCGGCACCTTCGGCTCCTTCATCGGCTACAGCTTCGCCTTCGGCCAGGTGCTGACGAACGGCTTCGGCCGCACGCCCCTCCAGGCCGCGTACCTCACCTTCATCGGCCCGCTGCTCGGCTCCCTGGTCCGCCCCCTCGGCGGCCGGCTCGCCGACCGCTACGGCGGCGCCCGCATCACCCTGTGGAACTACGTCGGCATGGCCGCCGCCACCGCCGTCCTCATCGTGGCCGGCATGCAGAAGTCGCTGCCGCTGTTCGTGTCCGTCTTCGTCGTCCTGTTCGTGCTCAGCGGGCTCGGCAACGGCTCGACGTTCAAGATGATCCCCGGCATCTTCCAGGCCAAGGCGCTGGCCGAGGGCCTGGAGGGCGAGGCGGCCGTCGCCCACGCCCGGCGGCTGTCCGGCGCGTCCATGGGCCTGATCGGCGCGGTCGGCGCGCTCGGCGGCGTCGGCATCAACCTGGCCTTCCGCCAGTCCTTCCTCTCCTACGGCTCCGGCACGGGCGCCTTCGTCGCCTTCCTCGCCTACTACGGCGTCTGCTTCGTGGTCACCTGGGCCGTATACCTTCGTCGTACGGCGGCGCGGGTCCCGGCCACGACCACCGCGTCGGAGGCGGAGGCCCGGCTCAGCTACGCCGAGGTGTGACGTAACACCGGTGACATCGGGCCGAACCGAGCCTGTCACGCATCGTTGACAGGCTCGATCGGCGCGCCGGTCAGCTAGGAGAGCCCATGTACGACGAAGAGCAGCACCCCGAGCACGGCCCCCTCGCCGGGTTCACCGTGGGCGTGACCGCCGCGCGCCGGGCCGAGGAACTGGGCGCCCTGCTCCAGCGGCGCGGCGCCACCGTCGTGCACGCCCCCGCCCTGCGGATCGTGCCGCTCGCGGACGACGGCGAACTGCTCGCCGCCACGAAGGAGATCATCGACCAGGCGCCGGACGTCGTGGTCGCCACCACGGCGATCGGCTTCCGGGGCTGGATCGAGGCCGCGGACGGCTGGGGCCTCGGCGAACAGCTGCTGGGCCGGCTGCGCGGGGTCCGCCTGCTGGCCCGCGGCCCCAAGGTGAAGGGCGCGATCCGCGCGGCGGGTCTCACCGAGGAATGGTCGCCGTCCTCGGAGTCCCTGGCCGAGGTGCTGGACCGCCTCCTGGAGGACGGCGTCGACGGCGACCGTGTCGCCGTACAGCTCCACGGCGAGCCCCTCCCCGGCTTCGTGGAGTCGCTGCGGGCGGCCGGGGCGGACGTGGTGCCCGTCCCGGTGTACCGGTGGATGCCGCCCGAGGACCTCAGCCCGCTCGACCGCCTCCTGGACGCGGCCGTCACCCGTGGCGTGGACGCCCTCACCTTCACCAGCGCCCCCGCCGCGGCCTCCCTCCTCTCCCGCGCGGAGGACCGCGGTCTGCTGGACGACCTGCTGTCCGCGCTGGCCCACGACGTCCTCCCGGCCTGCGTCGGCCCGGTCACCGCGATCCCCCTCCAGGCCCGCGGGGTGGACACGGTCCAGCCGGAACGCTTCCGCCTCGGCCCCCTGGTCCAGCTCCTGTGCCAGGAACTCCCGGCCCGCGCCCGGTCCCTGCCCGTCGCCGGGCACCGGGTGGAGATCCGCGGCCACGCGGTCCTCGTGGACGGCGACCTCAGGCCGGTCCCCCCGGCCGGCATGTCCCTGTTGCGCGCCCTGGCCCGCCGCCCCGGCTGGGTCGTCCCCCGCGCCGACCTCCTGCGCGCCCTTCCCGGCGCGGGCCGCGACGAACACGCCGTCGAGACGGCGATGGCCCGCCTCCGCACGGCCCTCGGCGCGCCGAAGCTGATCCAGACGGTGGTGAAGCGGGGCTACCGCCTGGCCCTGGACCCGGCGGCGGACGCGAAGTACGCGGACGCGTGAGCCGACGTCCGGGCCCTGTTCACAAGTAGGTGGCCTGGTGGACGTAGAGGCACTCGTGCCGCGGCACGATCAAATAGAGGAAGAACCCGCCGGGCACATGCGACACGTTCCCTTTCGGGCCCGCCTCCTGGTACGAGGTGCCGTCGAGGTAGAACGCGGCTGCCGCGCGGACCAGCTCGTCGGCCTGCTTCTCGACCTCGGCCACGAAGGCGGGTGGAGCGCCGCCGATGACGTACGCCTCGTCCGGGTCGTACTCCCACCGCCACGTCACGCGGACACCGCCTGCCGGGCCTCGGTCTCGATGGTGCGGAGCTCTGCCATCGCCGTGCGGAACCCGGGGTCCTCCCGGCTGCCGGCGTTGTGCACGGCGACAAGGGCGGCCTGGTAGCGGGAACGCAGGTCGGGTCGCCGCTCGATCTCCACCTGTGCCTGCCAGTAGCTGAGCCAGTACTGGAGGTGGCCGATCTTGCCATCCTGGAGGGCGGCCCCCAGAGCCTGCTCCTTGTGCTGCTCCATTTCGCCCAGGCGATGCGGGGCAATGCGCGCCAGCGCGATGCGAACCGCCGCCGGGGTGCCCTCGGGGCGCGGGATCAGCTCGTGACTGTGGTCCGGTTGTGTGGTCACACCGCGGCTCCTCCGTGCGCACGTGCTCGGCTTCCTGCACCCCACCGTACTGGGCATCACGGACAGCGACGTGGCATCCGGCGCGGCGGCGCCCCGCCCACCTCGAACCACAGCGGCTTCCCGGCGCCCTGGTCCAGCGGGCTGTCCGCCAGGACAGCCCGCCCCAGGAGTCGGCGTACTCCTGCACGAGGTGCAGCCCGCGCCCCGCTTCGGCGTCCACCGAAGCGGCCGTGACACGGTCCCAGGGCGGATCCCCGAACGGCGCCGGGACACGCGGGTGGCTGTCCCGGACGCCGACCCGCAGCCGGCCGTCCGCGAGAGCGGTGAGCCGGAGGGAGGCGGGGCCAGTGGTGTGCCGGTAGGCGTTGCCGACCAGCTCGGACGTCAGCAGTTCGACCGCGTCGAGGACTTCGCGTCTGCCGTGCCCGTTCAGCACGGCCCGTACGGTCATACGTGCGACGCGTGCCGCGCGGGGATCATGCGGCACACTCGTGTGAGGGAGGGCAACGCCGCGTCGCGGCCGGGAAGGGGACGTCGTGCCGCCCACCAACAGCCCTACGCTGCGGCAGCGAAGGCTGGGTGCGGAGCTGCGAAAACTTCGGGAGCGGGCGGGACTCACCGCCACTGGTGCCGCCGAACTGCTCGGCGTCAACCAGTCGCGTGTCAGCATGATCGAGACCGGCCGCACGCCCATCAGCGCGGACCGGCTGCGCTCCATGGCGCACGTCTACGACTGCTCGGACGAAGCGCTCATCGACGCCCTTGCCGCGATGACCGGACGACGCGCCCGTGGCTGGTGGGAGGGGTACCGCGAACACCTCCCGGCCGCGCTGGTCGACCTCGCGGAACTGGAGCACTACGCGACCGGCTTGCGAGTCACCCTCGCCCTGCGCATCCCGGCACTGCTGCAGACCACCGACCACGCGCGAGCCCTGTTCCAAGCGGTGGTGCCGTCGATGCGGCAGTACGAGATCGAGCACCGCCTCACGCACCGGATCAAGCGGCAGGGCATCCTGCACCGGGAGCAGCCGCCTCGGTACGCGGCGATCATCCACGAGTCGGCACTGCGGATGCGCTTCGGCGGCCCCGACGTCAGACGCGGCCGGCTCCAGCACCTGCTCGACATGAGCGAACTCCCCCACGTCAGCGTGCGGGTGATCCCCTTCGACACGGAGTCCTACCCGAGCACCGGGCAGTCCTTCGACTACGTCGAGGGCCAGGTGCCGCAGCTCGACACCGTCCAGTTGGACACTCAACCGCAGTACGACGACGGTCGGCCTCACCCTCGCTTCCTCGACCTGGGCGGACTTCCTTCTGTACGCGGCGCGAGCCGACTCCTCGGCCGCTTCGCGTTGACGGTTGCCGGGATCGGCAGCCACGGACGCTCACCGAACGCGTCACGCCGCGGGGAGGACCAGTCCGGACAGCCGGAAGGCCGTCTGTGACCACGTCACCCAGCCGTTCGTCGGCGGATTCCCGTCCGCTGACGGACTACCTCCGATACCAACTGCAACAACCCGATCCTTGACGCGCCAGACGGAGGACCCTCCTGGCAGACAGGTCGATCTCGGTCGACAACCCATCTGCCAGGAGCATCACTCCTTCCCGAACACCACCCCCGACGTCGCTAGCCCGTCGCTCCGTGTTTTGTCCGAACGTCGCGGCTGAAGGAGCAGACCCACTTCTGCCGACGGCTGTCCCACTCCATGCTGATGGACACCACGGTCGCGTCGCAGTCCTTCAGCCTCTCGATGGCCGCAGGCAGCGCCCGCAGTGCCTCATCGGGCAAATTGAGTTCGCACACGAGACTCAGCTTGCCGTCTCCCGACCGCAGTACGACGACGGTCGGCCTTGCACCCCTCCTCCCCCTTTTACGTTGCGGCATTACGAAGGAACCGAGCCATGCGCGGACCGTTTGGTATGCCCCGTCCGCAGCTTTGGAGGCCATCGACTGAATGAACGGCGCCAAGGCCCACGTGGCGGCCGTGGCACTCACGGTCACAAACACCTCGCCCGCGTCCGACTTCCTTCGAGCCATGCTTTCCGCTCGTGGGATGGGATCGCATTCCGGATCTTCGGTGCACGGATTCGCCTTACCCTGCCGCATTTGCACCTTTTGCACTCCCAGTGCTCCTCAGGGCTACGCCAGCAGAATGTTCCATACCCCCGGCAGGGTGTTATGAACTGCCTGACGGTGCGTCCGTCTGTGCGCCGTTCAGCAGGTGCGAGCCGACTGCGCTCCGGACATGGATCACCGCGTCCCGTGCGGGGCCGAGATGCGAGCTAGGCGTGTCATCACCCTGGTCGCTTCCGCCGATCTACTGGAGCGCCCCTCCTCCCTGTCGCCGGCCGTCGTGACCTGTTTCCCGGACCTCGGTCTCGGCCGCCTCCTCTGCCCCGCGTCGCCGGGAGCGGCTCAAGGCTCTGGAACTGCTCAAGTGGTTTGATGACGGCGGCCCGTGGCCTTCACCCTGGTCGTATGAAGGGATTCGCGGGGTTCGGCAGGAAGCAGGATCTGGTGCTGGTGATCCGGGACTCGGACCTGGTCGGGGCGGCGCTGCGGGAGGCGTTGGACGGGGCCCCGGAGGAGGAGCGCGCGGGGCTGGAGCGGGCCGTCGCGCTCGTCGGGGCCACCGCCGGCACCAGCGAGGCACGACTCCGAGCCGACTGGGTCCGCGCCCGGCTGGCCGACGTCGGCTTCACCGGGGACATCGCCTCCGTCGCCGCCGTCAAGGCGCTGCGCCAGGCCGAGCCGGGCCTGAGCCTGCTGGCGGCGGTGCAGTTGCAGAAGGACGCCGTGACCCATCGGGAGTAGGGAGCCGCGGCTTCAGCCGACCGGTGTCGCCTCCGGCACCGGCGGGCGCTCCGTCGGCGGCGCCGCCACCCCGCCCGTGCGGCGGAGTTTCTGCCAGCGCAGCCGGCCGCCGGTGAGGGCGGTGATCCAGGACTGGAGCAGGACGACGTACATCAGCTGGCGGTACAGGAGCTGCTGGAGGGGGAGGGAGAGGAGCGGGGTGAGGCGCTCGCGGTCCAGGTGGAAGGCGTACCCCGCGCAGAGCGCCTGGACGGCCAGGACCGCGCACCAGGCCAGGACCGTCCTGGCCGTCGGGCCGAAGACCAGGCCGTAGACCAGGAAGAGGTCGATCAGGGGGGCCAGGAGCGGGGCCACGACCATGAAGAGGGAGACGAGGGGCAGGCCCACCCGGCCGAAGCGGCCCGACGGGCCCCGGTCGAACAGCGCGCGGCGGTGCTTCCAGATGGCCTGCATGGTGCCGTACGACCAGCGGTAGCGCTGTGACCACAGCTGCTGGACCGACTCGGGCGCCTCCGTCCAGGCGCGGGCCTTCTCGGCGTACACCACGCGCCAGCCGTCGCGGTGCAGGGCCATCGTGACGTCGGTGTCCTCGGCGAGCGTGTCGTCGCTCATGCCGCCGACCCGTTGCAGGGCCGAGCGGCGGAACGCCCCGACCGCACCCGGGATCGTCGGCATGCAGCGCAGGACGTCGTACATGCGGCGGTCGAGGTTGAAGCCCATCACGTACTCGATGTGCTGCCACGCGCCGATCAGCCGGTTCTTGTTGCCGACCTTGGCGTTGCCGGCGACGGCGCCGACGCGCGGGTCGGCGAAGGGCTGGACGAGTTCGCGGACGGTCGCCGGTTCGAAGACGGTGTCGCCGTCCATCATCACGACCAGCTCGTGACGGGCGTGCGCCAGGCCCCGGTTGAGCGCGGCCGGCTTGCCCGCGTTGGCCTGGCGGATCACCCGTACGTCCGGCAGGTCCAGCGCCTCGACGATGTCGGCCGTGCCGTCCGCCGAACCGTCGTCGATGACCAGCACCTCGATGGGGTGTTCGCTGCGCATGAGCGAACGGACCGTGTTCTCGATGCACTTGGCCTCGTTGTACGCCGGCACCAGCACCGACACCGGCTCGGTGACCGGCTCCTCGCCCCAGCGGAAACCGGGGCGCCGGGTGCGGCGGGCGTGCGCGCCGGACAGCAGCAGCATCAGGCCGAAGCGGGCGAGGACGAGGCAGCCGACGAGGGCGAGACCGGCGACGAGGACCGTGGTGATGCCGTCGGACGCCTTCACCAGGAGGATCCAGGCCTTCCCCTTCCACAGCCCGAGGCCGGTGACCGGGGTGTCGGCGCTCGGGGCCCGCAGCGCTCCGGTGAGGGTCTGGAAGGTGTACCCCTGGTGCTGGAGCCGGGGCAGGAGCCGGTCGAGCGCCTGGACGGTCTGGTGCCGGTCGCCGCCCGAGTCGTGCATGAGGACGACCGCGCCCCGGCCGCCGTGGGGCGTGGCGTTGCGGATGATCCGCTCGACGCCCGGCTTGCGCCAGTCCTCGCTGTCGGTGTCGTCCACGACCGTGAGGTAGCCGCGGCTGCCGATGTACCGCGTCACCGGCCAGGACCGGTTGTCGATCGCGTTCGCGGAGGAGGAGTACGGCGGCCGGAACAGCGAGCTGCGGATCCCGGCCGCGCCGGCGAGCGCCAGCTGGTTCTGCGACAGCTCCCAGTCGATGCGCTTGGTGGAGTGGTACGACAGGTCGGGGTGGCCGAAGGTGTGCAGGCCGACCTCGTGGCCCTCGGCGACCATGCGCCGGACCAGCTCGGGGTGGCGGGAGGTCATGGTGCCGGTGACGAAGAAGACCGCGTGCGCGTGGTGCTTCTTCAGCACGTCGAGCACCTTCGGGGTCCAGGTCGGGTCGGGGCCGTCGTCGAAGGTGAGGACGATGCGGTGGTCGGGTATGCGCAGGCTGTCGCTGCGGCCGTCGCGCGTGTCGATGACCGGGCCGCCCTCCAGGACGCGCCGCGGGACCTTGTCGTTCGCCGCGGCGGGCCGGACGCGGTGGTCGGCGAGGATCTCGTTGTGCACGTAGCCGCGCAGCATGAGCATCGCCAGGGTCGCCGCCAGGACCAGGAGGGGAAGCAGGTAGCGCAGCGGCAGCCGGGTACGGCGGCGGGGGTGTGAGGCCATCGGTGGGTGTTCCGCCCGGTCGTCAGAGGGAGAGCTTGGGGTGCGGGCGCCGGGTGTGACCGGGCGGGGTGTGGGTCCGGCCCGGCGGGGTCGGCGTGGCCGCCGGAGCGGTGGCCGTGGCGGTGGCTGTGGCGGTGGCGGACGGTGCCGGGGACGCGTCGGTGGCCGGGGCCGACGGAGCCGGGGAACCGGTGGTCCCGGCGTCGGCGGCGGGCGCGGAGGCGGTGGAACCGTCCGGACCGGTGGACGCGGAGGCGCGGGCGCCGGCGGGCGCTCCGCCGGCCGGTACGGCGGTGCCGCCCGCCCCGGCGCCGACGACGGGTGCGGTCACCGCGCCGGCTCCCGGCGCGGTCGGGGTCGTGGAGACGCTGGGCAGCGGTGAGGTGTCCGCCTTGCCGGCCGGCTTGTCCGCGTGCTGGCCCGGTACCGGCAGCCAGGGCGCGGCGGAGTCGCCGGACAGCAGGGTGGCGACGATGACGGCGGCGTAACCGGCACAGGCGACGGCCACGGCCACGCCGAGCCGGCGGAAACGACGGCTGCGACGGCCCGACTCGTCCACGAAGACGGGCCCGTCCGAGCCACGGGAGTCCCGCGCGGCCGACTCCGCACCCGCGGCGCCGAGTTGCACGTCGCCCAGCCGGACGGTCTGGTCCAGCGGGGTGGAAGCGGGGGCGGGAGCGGGGGTGGGGCTGGGGGCAGGGCCAGATGCCGGGGCCTCGGCGGTGCCGGTCGCGGCCCCGGGGGGCGCCTGTTCGCCGGGGTCGACGCGCTCGCCGGGCTCGGCGGCCACCGCGGGCTCGGCAGACTCGGCGGGCATGCTCGGCTCGCCGGGACCAGTGGACGCGGCGGGCTCGCCGGGTTCGGCGGGTTCGCCGGGTTCGCCGGGCTCGGCGGCCACCGGGGGCTCGCCGGTCTCAACGGCAGCCGCGGGCCCGGCCGATGCACCGGGCCGCTCCGACGCGGCGGACGCCCCGGACGCACCCTGCGCCTCAGCTCCGGCCGGCTGCGGGGAGTCGCCCGGCTCACCCGGACCAGGGGACCCGGCTGCGGTCCCCGCCACCCGCGATGTCTCACGCGTATCGGCCTCGGAGTCGCCGAAGGCCCCCGCGCCGACACCGGAGTCCGCGACCCGCGTGACCCGCGCGTCCGATTTCATCCCCTCGTCGCCCCCGCCCACCGCTTCACCACGCCCTTCGGACGCCATCTCTCGCCCCTCGGGTTGGGCGCCTTCAGGACACTTTTCCACGCGCGTTCATCCCCCCACGGGACAGTTGCGGGCGCGCTCACGATCCCGGGCGCCCGTCGACCGGACCGGACACCCACCCGGCCCGAGCGGCCGACTACCACCCTGGGCCCGGGCCAAGAATGTAACGCACGCGGAGGAGTGCCATGCGCCGGGCGGGGTAGGAGCGGAGGCCCGGCCTCCGGGTCACCCGCCGTTCATGACGTCCTCGTCCATGGCCGGAATCCATCCGTCGACGGGCCGCCGCAGCCACCCCTCCACCCGAGCGATCTCGGCCACCGCGTTCCGCAGCGCGGTCAGTCCGGGATGTACCAACCCCTTCCGCCAGACCAGGGAGACCGGCGACAGCGGGACGGGGTCGACCAGGGGCCGTCGTACCGTCCCGGGCAGGGGCGGGAAGTCCACGACGGCCAGCACCGGATTGCGGGTCTTCGCCATGATGCGGCCGAACTCCTCGTCACCGACGGCCAGCGGGAGCGGCGGGGCGAGCCGGACGGCGTGGTCCTGGAAGAGGCGCAGGGCCAGGTCTGTCCACTCCCGGGTGCGCGGGTTGCCGGCACCGGCGTACACCGTCTCGCCGGCCAGCGCGGACAGCGGCACCCGCGCCGACGCGGCCAGCGGGTGGTCGTCGGGCAGCACGACGGCCATCGGCTCGTACCGCACCGGCTCCTGCTCCAGGCCGGAGCGGAGCGCCGGGTCCAGTCCGGCGAACCGGCCGAAGGAGACGTCCAGACGGCCGGCGAGCACCTCGGCGGCGGCTCCGGTGAGGCCGCTCTCGTAGCGGGCCATCAGCTCGCAGTCGGGGGCGAGTTCGCGGGCCCGGTGCAGTACGCGGCGACCGGTGGCCAGGCCCGGTGAGTTGAGGTCGACCAGCAGCGGACGGGCCTGGCCGGCGGCGAACGCGGCGAGCAGGTCGTCCTGGGCGGCGAGGACCCGGCGCGCGTGCGGCAGCAGACGTTCGCCGTCCGGGGTCAGCGTGACCTGCCGGGTGGTCCGGACGAACAGCTCGGCACCCAGCTCCCGTTCCAGCCGCCGTACGTCCCGGCTGAGCGCCTGCTGGGCGACGTACAGCCGGGCCGCCGCCCGCGTGAAGTGCAGTTCCTCGGCGACGGCGACGAAGGAACGCAGCAGGCGGGGGTCTATGTGGGCGGGGGCGGACATGGCGGCGAATTTACAACGCGGGCGCGTGGATCGGGGCGCAGAAGGTGTTGGACCCGGTGATCCGCCGCGGGCGACTGTGGGGCCATGCCCCAGGAGACCACCCAAGACGTCCGAGAGAGCCGAACAGACGGCAGGAGCGGCCAGGCCGGCGGGTACCGCGGCCTGTTCCGTCTCCCCGGCGCCCGCGCCTTCACCACCGGCAACCTCCTCGCCCGTCTGCCGATGGGCATGTTCAGCGTGAGCGCGGTCGTGATGATCGCCGGTGCCCGTGGCTCGTACGCCCTCGCCGGTGCCGTCACCGCCACGGGGCTCGCGGCGACCGCGCTCGCCGGGCCCTGGCTCGCCCGGCTGGTCGACCGGCACGGGCAGGCCCGGGTCGCCCTGCCGGCCACGGTCGTGTCCGTGCTGGCCAGCCTCGCGCTGCTGCTCTGCGTCCGCCACGACACCCCGGACTGGGCCCTGTTCGCCGCCTACGCCGGCACCGCCGCCACCCCCAACATCGGCGGCCTGTCCCGCGCCCGCTGGGCCCATCTGCTGCGGGACGAGCCCGGCGCGCTGCACACGGCGAACGCGTTCGAGCAGGCCGCGGACGAACTGTGCTTCATGCTCGGGCCGGTGCTCGCGTCCTTCCTGACCGGCACGTTCTTCCCGGAGGCGGGGACCCTCACCGGGGCGGTGTTGCTGCTCGCCGGCATGCTGCTGTTCCTCGCGCAGCGGACGACCGAGCCGCCGCCGTCGCCCCGCTCACAGGGGCCCTCGCCGCTGCGCAGCCCGGGCATCCCGTCCCTGCTGGCCTGCTTCACGGCGACCGGCGCGGTGTTCGGCTCCATGGAGGTCGTCACGATCGCCTACGCCGACGCGCAGGGGCACCGCGCGGCGGCCGGGGCCGTGCTCGCGCTCCAGGCGGCGGGCTCGTGCGCGGCGGGGCTGGTGTACGGGGCGCGGAAGCCGGCCGGGGCGCGCCTGTCCTGGTGTCTGGCGGCGATGGCCGGCCTCATGACCCTGCCCTGGCTCGCGGCCGGCACCCGGTCCCTGCCGGTGCTGGCGGGTGCGCTGCTGGTGGCGGGGATGGCGACGGCGCCGACGATGGTGACGGCGATGACGCTGGTACAGCGGCGGACCCCGGCCGACCGGCTCAACGAGGGGATGAGTCTGATGGTGACGGGCCTGCTCACCGGCATCGCGTGCGGTTCGGCGACGGGCGGCTGGGCGGCGGAGCACCTCTCCCCCACCACCGCGTACACCACACCGGTGGCCGCCGCCGCCCTCGCCCTCGCCCTGGCCGCGCTCACCGGCGCAGGCCGGGCGCGGAAGAGCTGCGAAGGGGCGCGGAGAGCTGCGCGACCAGCCACGACGCACCCGCAGCCGGGAGCGGACCCGCACCCCCAGGGCACCACCCCATGACACAGGCCCCGCCGCTGGAAGCGACGGGGCCTGTGCCCACATGGGGTCGGCCCCCGGAGGGGCCTCGTGGAGATGGCGGGAATCGAACCCGCGTCCAACGGTGCGGAATCAGGGCTTCTCCGTGTGCAGTCCGCTGCGATTTTCTCGGCCCCGGAGATCACGCGGACAAGTCTCCGACGGGCTCAGTCACTGTTTGGTTTCCCTCTACACCCCGTGACCGGGTCTAGAGGTTTAGTTCCCTAGCTGATGCCAGGATCCGGGTCGGGAACAGCCCCGGGCTGACACTTCGCAAGTCGCTACTTAGGCAGCGAGGGCGAAGGAATCGCGCTTGGTGTTGGCGATTATTTTTTGCGACATATGGTTTACGAGATCATTGCCGCTTCCTCGACACGCTTCCCCTGCTTCGACATCCGCTGTCGAAACCGATCATCCCCATGTTGATTTTTCAATCCCTCCGAGGAGGGTGAGCGCACCCTCTGTGGAGTGCACCGCCATCGTACGTGACCAACGCCCGACGATGCCAGCCTATTCCCGTCGGCCCGTCGGCCCGTCGGCCGGCTAGAGGCCGCGCTGCCTGCGCTTCGCCGCCGCGATCGCCCGGTCCGCCTCCCGCCGGTCCTGCTGCTCCCGCAGGGTCTGCCGCTTGTCGTACTCCTTCTTGCCCCGTGCGAGGGCGATCTCGGCCTTCGCCCGGCCGTCCTTGAAGTAGATGGCGAGGGGCACGATCGTGTGTCCCGTCTCCTGCGCCTTCGACTCCAGCTTGGCGATCTCCTCGCGGTGCAGGAGCAGCTTGCGCTTGCGGCGCGCGGAGTGGTTGGTCCAGCTGCCCTGGTGGTACTCGGGGATGTGGGCGTTGTACAGCCACGCCTCGCCCCGGTCGATCTGGACGAAGCCGTCGGTCAGCGAGGTCCGCCCCTCGCGCAGCGACTTGACCTCCGTGCCCATGAGCACGAGCCCGGCCTCGTAGGTGTCGATGATCGCGTAGTCGTGCCGGGCCTTCTTGTTCTGGGCGACGATCTTGCGCTTGCCGCCCTTCTCGCCGTCCCTGGCCTTGGCGGCCCCGCCGCCCTGCTTGGGCTGGGACTCCTTCGGTACGTACATTCCCTTGCTCATAGTGCCCACCATTTTCGCACCACACAGGGGGTGTGCGTACAGCCGATTACGCGTGGCTACGACGGGTCGCCCAGCCCGGTGAGGACCGTCTCGGCCCGTGGCAGCGCCTGCTCGGGCCCCGCGTCCAGGTCGGGGGTGATGCCCCTGCCGTCCACGGTGCGGCCGGAAGGGGTGCGGTAGTGGCCGACGGTCAGCTCGGCCACCGAGCCGTCGGGCAGCTCGGTCGGCATCTGGATCGAGCCCTTGCCGAAGGTGCGGGAGCCGATCACCACCGCGCGGCCCCGGTCCTGGAGGGCCCCGGTGAGCAGCTCGGCCGCGCTCATGGTGCCGCCGTCGACCAGGACGACCAGGGGGCGGGTGGTGTCACCGCCGGAGGCGGCGTGCAGGGCGCGCTGGGCGCCGTCGACGTCGTAGGTGGCGACCAGGCCGCCGTCCAGGAAGGCGGAGGCGGTGGCCACGGCCTCGGTGACCAGGCCGCCGGAGTTGCCCCGCAGGTCCAGGACGGTGCGGCCGTCGGCGGGGGCGGCGCGCAGCGCCTCGCGGACCGCGTCGGCGGAGCCCTTGGTGAACGCGCCGACCTTGAGCACGGTGACGCCGTCGGGCAGCCGGCGCACGGTCACGGAGTCGGTGGACAGCCGGGCCCGGTGCAGGGTCTCGGCCCACGCGCGCGTGCCGCGCGCCAGGCCGAGGGTGACCGTCGTACCGGCCGGGGCGTCATCGCCGTCCCCGCGCAGGGCGTCACCGCGGAGCAGGGCGACCACCTCGGTGACCGGGCGCCCGTCGACCTTCCTGCCGTCGATGCTGCGCAACCGGTCGCCCGCCCGGATCCCGGCGTCGGCGGCGGGCGAGCCGGACTGCACCCGGGTCACCTCGATCCCGCCGTCCGCCTCCTGCCGCGCCCACAGGCCGACACCGGTGTACCGGCCGTCGAGCGCGTCCTGGAACTCCTCGTACTCGCCCTCGGAGTAGACCGCGGCCCAGCGGTCCCCGCTGCGGCTGACGGCCCTTTCCGCCGCCTCCATCGGGGACTTGCCGTCGGCCATCGCCTCCGCGGCGGCCCTCTCGACGGCCTCGTGCCGCGCGGCCGGGTCCGCGGGGCCGGCGGCGGACTTGCCTGCCGGTACGTCGGATTCCGGGAAGGAACCGGTGGCGGCGCCGGCGATCAGCACACCGGCGAAGACCAATGTCAGGGTGGCCCCGCGGCGGACGCGGCGGGGCTGACAGAACAGGTCACGGCCTGACATGGCGGCGAGTCTAGGGCAACGCGAAGGGGCCGTACGGCCGGAAGCCCGTACGACCCCGTTGGCATGCGTCACACCTTCAGATACTTGCGCAACGCGAAGAACGCGGCGAGCGACGGCATCAGGACGCTGGTGGCGAGAATCAGCGGCAGCTTGGTCAACACCGCGTCCCAGCCGACGAAGTTGATGAGCGTGAGCTTGTGGGACAGCTCCATGCCGTGGTCGATGGTGAAGTACCGGCCGACCACGAGCGCGATGCAGGCGAGGCCGCCGCCGATGAGTCCGGCGACCGCGGCCTCGGCGATGAACGGCGCCTGGATGTAGAAGCCCGAGGCACCGACCAGGCGCATGATCCCGGTTTCCCGCCGTCGGCTGAACGCCGAGACGCGCACGGTGTTGACGATCAGCAGAAGCGCGACGATCAGCATCATCGCCATCACGCCGAGCGCGCCCCGGTTCATCAGGTTCAGCAACTGGAAGAGGTTGTCCAGGATGCCCTTCTGGTCCTGCACCGACTGCACGCCGTCCCGCCCGTTGAACGCGGACGCGATCACCTGGTACTTCTGCGGGTCCTTGAGCTTGATCCGGTACGACTCCTGCATCTGGTCCGGCGTCAGCGATCCGGCCAGCGGCGAGTTGCCGAACTGCTCCTTGTAGTGCTTGTACGCCTCGTCCTGCGACTCGTAGGTCACCTTCTCGACGACCGGCATCTTGTCGAGGTCCGCGAGGATCTGCTTCTTCTGGTCCTCGGTGACCGCGCCCTTGGCGCAGTGGACGTCGTTCTCCGCGTCGTGCTTGTTGCACAGGAAGATCGAGACGTTGACCTTGTCGTACCAGTAGCCCTTCATGGTGCTCACCTGGTCGCTCATCAGCAGCGAGCCGCCGAACAGGGCCAGGGACAGGGCGACGGAGACGATGACGGCGAAGGTCATCGTCAGATTGCGGCGGAGACCGACACCGATCTCCGACAGGACGAACTGGGCGCGCATGGCGGGTTCTTCAGGCCTTTCCGGAACTGGGTTCTGGTGCGGTCAGTGCTGGTAGCCGTAGACGCCGCGGGCCTGGTCGCGGACGAGGCGGCCCTTCTCCAGCTCGATGACGCGCTTGCGCATCTGGTCCACGATGTTCTGGTCGTGCGTCGCCATGATGACGGTGGTGCCCGTCCGGTTGATGCGGTCGAGCAGCTTCATGATGCCGACGGAGGTCTGCGGGTCGAGGTTGCCGGTGGGCTCGTCGGCGATGAGCAGCTTCGGCCGGTTGACGAACGCGCGGGCGATGGCGACGCGCTGCTGCTCACCACCGGACAGCTCGCCGGGCCTGCGGTCCTCCTTGCCGCCGAGCCCGACGAGGTCGAGCACCTGCGGCACGGACTTGCGGATCTCGCCGCGGGACTTGCCGATGACCTCCTGGGCGAAGGCCACGTTCTCCGCGACCGTCTTGTTCGGCAGCAGCCGGAAGTCCTGGAAGACCGTGCCCAGCTGGCGGCGCATCTGCGGCACCTTCCAGTTGGACAGCCGCGCGAGGTCCTTGCCCAGCACGTGCACCTGGCCGTGGCTGCACCGCTCCTCGCGGAGGATGAGCCGCAGGAAGGTGGACTTTCCGGAGCCGGAGGACCCCACGAGGAAGACGAACTCGCCCTTTTCCACCTCCAGGGAGACATCCCTGAGTGCGGGGCGGGTCTGCTTGGGGTAGACCTTGGAGACATTGTCGAATCGGATCACGGATGCACCACGGGTCGCCGGGGGTAGATGAGCGTGACCATACGCGAACCGGGCGTGCGAGCGCAGTCGCGGGTTGAGGTTGGGCAAGACTTGTACGTTTTTGTACCGGCCGCTTCCCGCGCCCCGTTCCCCAAGGCCCCGCGCACGCGCCACGGGAACCTGGCACAGTGGAAGGGAAACGAAGGACGACGGGAACGCGGGGGAACGTTCTCGTCCCCGTGAGCGTTGTGCATGTGATGGCCGGTGCAAGGAGGGCGAGCGCATGACGTACGACCGGTTGGTGTGCGCGAACTGCGCGGCGCCCGTGAGCGAGGGCCGGTGCCCGGTGTGCCGTGCCAACCGCGAGCGACTGCAGCAGGAGGGCTTCTTCTCAGGCCTGGGCGGGTTGAACCCGATGGCGCTGATCGCGCTGCTGGCGGTGCTGATCGCCGCGGTGGCGCTGCTGGCGCACCAGACGGCCTGACGGAAGCGTCACAAGGGCCCGGAGCCGAGGCTCCGGGCCCTTACGCGTGTGCCGTGCGTGACCTCGTGGTCACGGTCAGGCGGCGGCGCCTCGGCCGCTCACCAGGCGCGGCAGGACGCGGAAGCCGATGCCGCCGGCGATCATCGTCGCGGCGCCGACGAGCAGGAACGCGGTCTGGCCGGCACCGGTCTCGGCGAGCTGCTTGTCGCCGCCCTGGGCCGAGGTGTCGGAGCCGGTGTCGGTCAGCGCCGAGGAGCCCTCGTCCTGCGGGACGTTGTTGTTGCCGCCGTCGGGGCCGGTGTGGTTGCCGCCGGTGGTGGAACCGCCGCCCGTGGAACCGCTGGTGCCGCTGTCGCCACCGGAGGTGCCGTTGCCACCGCTGGTGCCGTTGCCACCCGAGTTGCCGTTGCCGCCGTCGGTGCCGTTACCGCCACCGTTGCCATTGCCACCCGAGTTGCCGTTACCGCCGTCGGCGCTGTTGCCGCCACCGTTGCCATTGCCACCCGAGTTGCCATTGCCACCCGAGTTGCCATTGCCGCCGGAGTTGCCGTTGTCGCCGCCGATGGAAGCGTCACCGCCGTTGCCGTTGCCGCCGGAGGTGCTGTCGCCACCACCGATGGAAGCGTCACCACCAATGGAGGCGTCACCGCCGATGGAAGCGTCACCGCCGATGGAAGCGTCACCGCCGATCGAGGCGTCGCCACCGATCGAGGCGTCGCCACCGATGGAAGCGTCACCGCCCGAGGCCGCGTCACCACCCGTGGAGGCGTCACCACCGCTGGCAGCCGCGCCGCCCGAGCCGTCGGTGCCGGCCGAGCCGGTGGTGGTGCCGCCGTCGGTGCAGATGCCGACCGGGCAGCCGCCACCGTCCGTGTTGCCGCCGTCGGCGCCGACACCGCTCACGCCGAGGCTGATCGGCCCCGCCTGGACACCGAGGTCCAGGGCGGAGGCCGCGCCGGCCGCCGTCAGCGACGCACCGGCCGCGATCACGGCGCCGGCGGCTATCCGCGCGACCCGGATCCGCGTCTTCTTCGTCATATGGTTGCTACCCCCAGTAGCTGTTCGTCAATGAGGCGGCGCGTGGGGCGTGCCGTGATCGACGGAGGCAGCTGGTGACGAAGTGGCGTCAACTCGATCCCCCGGTTCACATGCGCCCCAAGAGTACGCATGCCGCGCTTCACCCTTCCGAGTTTTCACAGCAACGTCAAGGGCGTTGCGGGCGCAATGTCCGGTGGGGTGGCCTTTGCGGGGAGTCGAAGCCTGTAAGTGTGACGTGAAACCCAGGAAAAAGAACAACTGCCGCCTGCGGGGCGGCAGTTGTCATGTCGACAAAGTTACTTCTCCTGCTGCTTGCGCCAGCGAATTCCGGCCTCCAGGAACCCGTCGATCTCGCCGTTGAACACGGCCTCGGGGTTGCCCACCTCGTGCTCGGTGCGCAGGTCCTTGACCATCTGGTACGGGTGCAGCACGTACGAACGCATCTGGTTGCCCCAGGAGTTGCCGCCGTCGCCCTTGAGGGCGTCCATCTTGGCCTGCTCCTCCTGCCGGCGCCGCTCCAGCAGCTTGGCCTGGAGGACGTTCATCGCGGTGGCCTTGTTCTGGATCTGCGACCGCTCGTTCTGGCAGGAGACCACGATGCCGGTGGGCAGGTGCGTGATGCGGACCGCGGAGTCGGTCGTGTTGACGCCCTGGCCGCCGGGGCCGGAGGACCGGTAGACGTCGATGCGCAGCTCGGACTCGTCGATCTCGACGTGGTCGGACTGCTCGACCACGGGCAGCACCTCGACACCGGCGAAGGAGGTCTGCCGGCGCCCCTGGTTGTCGAAGGGCGAGATGCGCACGAGGCGGTGCGTGCCCTGCTCGACGGAGAGGGTGCCGTAGGCGTACGGCGAGTGCACGGCGAAGGTGGTCGACTTGATGCCGGCCTCTTCGGCGTACGACGTCTCGATCAGCTCCGTCTTGTAGCCGTGCTGCTCGGCCCAGCGCAGGTACATGCGCTGGAGCTTCTCGGCGAAGTCGGCGGCGTCCACGCCACCGGCCTCGGCGCGGATGTTGACGAGCGCCTCACGGGCGTCGTACTCGCCGGACAGGAGGGTGCGGACCTCCATCTCGTCCAGCGCCTTCTTCACCGAGACCAGCTCGGACTCGGCCTCGGCGCGGGTGTCCGGGTCGTCCTCCTCCTCGGCCATCTCGAAGAGGACCGCGAGGTCGTCGATCCGGCCGCGCAGCGCCTCGGCCTTCCTGACCTCGGCCTGGAGGTGGGAGAGCTTGCTGGTGATCTTCTGCGCCTCGTCCGGGTTGTCCCACAGGGACGGGGCCGCCGCCTGCTCCTCAAGCACGGCGATATCTGCCCTCATCTTGTCGAGGTCCAGGACGGCCTCGATCGACTCCATGGTCGAGGAGAGGGACTTCAGCTCTTCGGATACATCGACGACTGCCACGCCTTCCAGCGTAACGGCTGTGGCAAGCGACCCTGCCCGCCTCCCGGCCGACGGGGTCGGGCGGGAGGCGGGCAGGGTCCGGGTCAGGGGGCCGACGTGCTGTGGGTGGCCGGGCCCGGCTGGTCGTCGTCCCCGCCGGAGGAGGCGAGCCAGGCGCCGGCGGCCACGACGGCGGCCACCACCACCCCGGCCACCGAGAGAGTCACCCGGCGCCGCCGCACCGCGGCCCGGTGGCGGGCCGAGCCCGGCCGGGGCGCGCCGGCGGGCCGGGGCACGCGAGCGGTCCCGTGCGCGCCCCCCGCCAGCTCGTCCGGCCCCGGCACCCGCATCGAGGTGTGCGTGTCGCGGTTGGAGTCGGGCTTGGCCCCGGGGACCAGGGACACCGCCCCCCGCCGCCGTACCGGCTCGCCCTGCGGGGCCGACGGCACGGACTCCTCCGCGGTGTCCTCGGAGGGGTCGGGCTCGTCCACGTCCAGCGGCGGCATCCCGGCCAGCGTGGGCAGCTGCTCACGCAGCCGCGCCGCGAGCTCGGAGGCGCGCAGCCGGGAGGCCGGGGCCTTGGCCAGGCACTGCACCAGCAGCTGCCACAGCTCCTCGGGGATGCCGGGCAGCGGTACGACGGTCTCGGTGACGTGCCGCCGCAGGACCGCGCCCGGATGGCCGCCGCCGAAGGGCGTGAAGCCGGCCAGCAGCTCGTACAGGACCGTGGCGAGCGCGTAGATGTCCACGGCGGCCCGGGGCGGCAGGCCCTCGACGATCTCCGGTGCCAGGTAGTCGGGCGTGCCGATGATCTTGGTGGCGCGGGTCCGCCGGGGCGAGTCGATCAGCTTGGCGACGCCGAAGTCGGTGAGCAGGGCGGGGTGGGAGCCGCCCGGCCCGATGGGGCCCCGCATGTCGAGCAGGACGTTCTCGGGCTTGACGTCCCGGTGGACGACCCCGGCCGCGTGGGCCGCCGCCAGGGCGTCGGCGACGTCGGCGACGATCGCCACGGCCGCCTCGGGGGCGAGCCGCCGCTCCCGCTCCAGCCGGGTGCGCAGGTCGGTGCCGCGCACGAGGTCCATGACCAGGGCCAGGTCGTTGCCGTCGACCACGAGGTCGCGCACGGTGACGATGTGCGGGTGCTCCAGACCGAGCAGCGCGGTGCGCTCCTGCACGAAGCGCCCGACGAGCTCCTGGTCGGAGGCGAGGTCCTCGCGCAGCAGCTTGATGGCGACGGGGCCGTCCGGCCCCTCGCCGAGCCACACCGTGCCGGCGCTCCCCCGCCCCAGGATCTGGTTCGCGGTGTACCGGCTGCCGATCTTCCGTGCCAAGACTGCTCCTACAGACGCGTGTTGTCGCCAAAACTACGCGTCCGACGAACCAACCTTCACCGCGGAGACGGAAATCACCCGGCAGATGTCGACAAATCTCCGAACCAGCGGTCTACTGGCCGCTGCCGGAACCGCCGAGGTCCTTGATCCAGCCGCCGGCCTTGCCGATCCAGTCGGACATCTGGTCCCAGTAGCCCTTGCCGGTGCCGATCCAGTCCTGCAGCGGGGTCAGCTCCCAGATCAGCCAGCTCGCCACGATCAGGATGACGATCGTGAACAGGCAGCCCTTCAGGCAGCCGAGCCCGGGGATCTTCATCCGGTTGGCACTGCGCTGCCGGGGTTCTCGGGGCTCGCGCGCGGGGCGCTGCGGCGCCGGCGGGGCGGGGGGCGCGTACCGCTGCGGCTGCTGGGCCTGCCGGGGCTGCTGGGGCGGGGCGTACTGCTGGGGCTGCTGCTGGGGATAGCCGTACCCGGCGCCCTGCTGCCGGCCGCGCGGCTGCGGCTGCTGCGGACGGCCCTGCGGGGCCGGGCGCGGCTGCTGCTGGGGGCGGGCGACCTGCCGCTGGGGGCGGCGGCGCAGCGGGTCCTCGTCCGGGTCCAGGTACTGGATCTGCGTCTGCTCGTTGCGGTCGCGGGCGGCCCGCAGCTGGGTCTGCCAGGGATGCGGCTGCTCGCCCTGCCCCTGCTGCCCCTGCTGGCCGTACTGCCCCTGCTGGCCCTGCTGGCCGTACTGCCCCTGCGGAACGGGCGGCAGGACCGCCGTCGGGTCCGCCGCGCCCGTGTTCGGGAGTACGGCGGTGGGGTCGGCGGCGCCGGCCGGGCCGCCGGTGTGCGGCAGCACGCTGGTGGCGGCGTTCGGGTCGTACGCCCCCTGCGGCGCGTTCGTCGGCAGGACCTGGGTGGGGTCGGCGGCACCGGGCACGCCCGGGACGGCGGCGGGGGCCGGGTCGGGGGCGAGCAGCGCGCCGACACCCTCGGCGGCGGCGATCTGCGCGGCGTTCGCGTGCACCCCGACGCCCTCGGCGACGACCCGCAGCCCGCGCGCGAGGTTCTCCGCGCTCGGCCGCTCCTCCGGGTTCTTGCGCAAGCAGCGCTCTATGACCGTCCACAGCGGCTCGGGGACGGTGGAGGGGCGTCGCGGTTCGGCGCTCAGGTGCTGGTGCAGGACCTCGAGGGCGGAGCCGCCGGAGAACGGCGGACGGCCGGTGACCAGCTCGTACAGCAGGATGCCGGCGCCGTAGACGTCGACGGCGGAGGTCTGCGGGCGGCCCTCCGCGGACTCCGGCGCCACGTACGCGGGCGTGCCGACGAACTCGTGGGTGCGGGTCAGGCCCGGGGAGTCGGCGAGGCGGGCGATGCCGAAGTCGGTCAGCATCGGGTGCATCTGGCCGCCGTGCTGCATGAGCAGCACGTTGGCGGGCTTCAGGTCGCGGTGGACGACGCCGTCGGCGTGGCTCGCGGCGAGGGCGTCGGCGATCTGGGCGGTCAGCAGGGCGGCGGCGACCGGGGTGAAGGGGCCGTTCTCGCGCAGGTAGCGGTGCAGGTCGGGGCCGTCGACGAGGTCCATGACCAGCGCCAGCAGGTCGCCCTCGACGACCAGGTCGCGGACCCGGACGATGTTCGGGTGGGTGAGCCGGAGCAGCACGGAGCGCTCGCGCAGGAAGCGCATCACGATGTCCGGGTCGCTCGCCAGCTCCTCCTTCAGGACCTTGATCGCGACGGTCTCCCCGGGCTGTCCGGGCACGGCCGCCTCGGCGCCCGCGGTCTCACGCTGGCGGGCACGCCAGACGGTGCCTGTGGCGCCGCGTCCGAGCGGTTCCTCAAGCAGGTATTTGCTGCCGACTGGCCGCACGTCTCGCGCTCCCTGCTGGTCGCTGTTGCTTCGCTTGCCTGCGTTCCGGTGTCCCGACCCACTGTAGGCCGTGCTCCACGGCACCACGTACGCGTTCCCGAGCACGCTCGCGGGCTCGACGGGAAGACGCGCGGCCCGGTCCGCTGGTTGCCGGGGACGGACGTGACCGATCTCAACTGATCGCCGGTGACGTCTTGGTCAGGCATTTTTGGGGGCAGAGCCGACCAATCAAGATCACTTCTGCCCGGGTCACGGGCGTGTTGTCGGTGGCAGGTGCGAGGATGCGTGCAGCAGCTCCCTGGGATGCCTTCAGTGGCTGCTGGCCGACGTGCTCGTGCGGGGGTGGGGGGAAGTCCGCGCCCGCGCAGATCCGCGCAGAAGGGACCGCTGACGCCGATGCAGATCCGGCTGACCGTCGTAGACCCGCTCGGCCCGTCCCCGCAGCGGGGCCGCGCCGCGAGCCGCGACGTGCTGGTCACGGCTCCCGCGGGTACGGAACTGGCCGCGGTCGCGTCGGCGCTGGCCGGGGCGGTCACCGCGGAGGGCGGCACGGGACGGGAGACCGGCGGCGCGTCCGTGGTGCTGTACGCGGGCACCGAGCGGCTCGACCCGCGCCGCGGCACGCTCGGCGAGCCCCCGCTGGTCGACGGCGCCGTGCTGTCCCTGGGCGCCCCGGCCGCCCCCGAGCCGCATCCCGAACTGGACGACGCCCCGACCCAGCTGCACGTGGTCGCCGGCCCCGACGCGGGCGGGGTCCATCTGCTGCACGGTGGCCGGATCACGGTCGGCCGCTCCGCCGACGCCGACGTCCCGCTGGACGACCCCGACGTCTCCCGTCTGCACTGCGTGGTCACCGTCGGCGCGGACGGCCGGGTCTCGGTCGCCGACCTCGGCTCCACCAACGGCACGTCCCTCGACGGCGTACGGGTGACGGAGCGGCCGGTACGGGTGCCCGCCGGGGGCCTGCTGCGGATAGGAGAGTCCGCCCTGCGGGTGACGCCGTCCGGGGGACCCGGGATGCGGGTGCGGACGGTGGCCGACGGTGAGGGGTGCGTACGGGTCGCCGTGGGCGAGGAGCGGAGCCCGTCGGACGCGTATCCGGCGGGGACCGGTTCCGCCGTGCCGCCCGCGCGGACGCCCTCCTCCGCTGTGAGCGGTGCCGAGGAGCCCGGAGGGTCCGCCGGCGGCGCGGGGCACCCGCACGGCGTGGCGCCTTCCGCAGGCGGGCGCCCCGGTGCGTGGGCCTCCTCCGGCGGTGCCCGGCACGCCTACGACCCCCACGGCCCCGCCGGCTGGGACGCCGGGGCCCGGGAGCACCGGCGCGGGCAGTCGCCCGTCGTGCCGGGACAGGCGGGCGCGCCGAGCGTGGAGAGCCCCGGCGGGGGCTCCGCCGGTGCGTTCCGCCCGGCGTCCGGTGCGGACACGCACGCGGGCCGCTCCGGGGTCGCCGGGACCGGTGACGAGGACGCGCGGGCGGGCGGGCGTGAGGGGGCTCCGCTCGGGGGCGCCGACCTGCCGCAGGGTGTCCGGCGGCGCGGGCTCGGCGCCTGGGCGCGTCGGCTGGCCGGCGGGCGCGGGGAGCAGCCGTCCGGTCCGCAGGCGTACGACGGTACGGCCGCCCCCGACGGCGGCGCCCCGCCGGAGGACGCCCCACGGCAGCCGGAGACCTGGCCGGACCCGGCCGCGCTGCTGCTGACCGCGCTGGGCCCCGGGCCCCGGTTGTGGGAGCGCGGGCCGGGACACCCCGAGGCGCTCACCGTGCGGCTCGGCACGGCCGACCGGAGCACGCCGGACGGCTCGGTCCTGCTGCCGGCGGTGCCGGTGACGGCCGCGCTGCGGGAGGCGGGCGCGCTGGGCCTGGCCGGTCCGCGCCCGAGGCTGTCCGGGCTGGCCCGCGCGGTGCTGGCCCAGCTCGCCGCGCTGCACTCCCCCGACCTGCTGGAGATCGTGCTGATCAGCGCGGACCACGCACGATCGGTGGCGGACCGTACGGCCGAGTGGGCCTGGCTGGGCTGGCTCCCGCACGTCCGTCCGGGCCACGGCCAGGACTGCCGGCTGCTGCTGGCCTACGACCGTGAACAGGCGGCGGCCCGCACACAGGAACTGCTGCGCCGGGTGGAGGACCACGCGGCGACGGGCCGCACCACGGCCCATCCCGCGCGCGACGCCGCCCGCCCCGGCGCCGCGGGCCCGTCCGGCACCGGCACCGGCACCGGCACTCACCATGGACCGGACCCCTCCCACGGGACCCACGACGGGCCCCAGGGGACCCATGAGGCTTACGGGACCTACGGGGGCCCGGGGCACGCGGTACGCCCCGCCGGCCCCGGCACGCCCGCCCACCCGGCCGCTCCCCTCGCCCCCACCGAGCCCTCCGCCCGCCGCCCCTCCTGGGCCCGGGAAGCCTCCGGTGCCGGCGGCGGCTTCGGCGGACCCTTCACCGTCGTCGTCGTGGACGGGGACCCCGGCGGGGCCGCGCTGCGGGACGCGCTCGCGCGGCTGGCCGTGGCCGGGCCCCGCGCCGGGGTCCACGTGGTGTGTCTCGCCGAGACCCCGGCCGCGTCGCCCGCCTCCCCGGTGGCCGAGACGTACGAGGCCGCCTGCGCGGTGACGCCGACGTTCCGGCACTGCGGTGCCGTGGCGCTGCTCGGCGGGGACGTCGCCGCCACGCTGCGGCTGGCGCGGGTCGCGCCGGGCGGTCCGGTCGGCCCCGGTTCGCCCGCCACCGTCGACGCCGTCTCCGCCGCCTGGGCCGAGCGGTTCGCACGGGCACTCGCACCGCTGCGCCCGGACGGCCCCGCCGGCGAGCACCACGCGCGCGTGGCCACGCCGCTGCCCCAGTCGGCCCGGCTGCTGGACGAGCTGGGGCTGGCCCGGGCCACCCCGGCGTCGCTGATGGCCCGCTGGGCCGACGCGGCCGACGACACCCGGTCGCTGGGCGGGCGGGCCCGCGCGGTGCTGGGTGCCGGGCCGCGCGGACCGGTCACCGTCGACCTCGTGGCCGACGGGCCGCACCTGCTGATCGAGGGGCCGGCCGGCAGCGGCCGTACCGAACTGCTGCGGGCCGTGGTCGCCTCGCTGGCCGCGGCCGAGCGGCCCGACCGGCTGGCCATGGTCCTGCTCGACGGCCGGGACGGGGTCGGCACGGGCGCCGGCCGCGGTGAGGGCCTGCGCGTGTGCACGGACATACCGCATGTGACCACGCATCTCATCGCCAACGACCCGGTGCGCATGCGGGAGTTCGCGCAGTCGCTGGCCGCCGAGCTGAAGCGCCGGGCGGAGCTGCTGGGCCGGACCGACTTCGCCCAGTGGCACGCCGGGCAGGAGGTCTCCGGCCGGCTGGTCGCCCAGCGCACGCCCCACCCCGGTGCGGCGCCCTCCTCCGGTGACATCGACACGCCCCCCAGCTCCACCCTGCGGCTGCGGCCGGGCGCCGCCGCCCGGCAGCGGGCCGCGGCCGTGGCGCCGTTGCCCCGGCTGGTGGTGGTCGTGGACGACCTGGACGCACTGGTCTCCCCGGCGCTCGGCTCGCCGGGGCGGCCCGCCGCCGGTTCGGTGATACGGGCGCTGGAGGCGGTGGCCCGGGAGGGCGAGCGGCTCGGCGTCCAGCTGGTGGCGGCGGCCGGGACCGGCGGCCGTACGGCGGAGTCCGAGCCGGCGCGCCGGGCCGCCCTGCGCGTCACGCTGGACGCACCGCAGCCGGGGCCGGACCAGCCGGCGCCGGGCCGGGGCACGCTGGTGTACGCCGACGGACGGGCCACCGGTTTCCAGGGCGGCCGGGTGACGGGCCGTATCCCGCGGACCGCGACCCAGCGGCCCACCGTCGTCCCGCTGGACTGGGAGCGCATGGGCGACCCGCCGGCCCGCCGGCCCGTGCGGGAGCTGGGCAACGGCCCGACCGACCTGGCGCTGCTGGCGAGCGCGGTGGAGCGGGCGGCCCGTGAGGTCGCGGCGGCGCAGGTGCCCTCCCTGCTCTGACGGAACCCCGTCCTCCCTCCAGGGAACCCGGCCCCTCCCCGGCCGGCCCGCCCGGCCCCCGTGCCGTCGGAGATCCGCGGGCATACACCCGTGGTCACGAGCCGGTCACGATGAGCCGGTGGACACCGCAGGCGCTCTTGCCCACCCGTCGCGGCCCGGCGTACACCGGACCGCACGGGACAGAGTTCTGACGTTCAACAACGTTCAACGGAGAACGACGAACGGGGAAGTGATGCGCAGCAAGAGCAGCACGTTCCGGTCACACAGGGCCGTCACCACACTCGCCGCACTGCTGACGGGAGCGCTCGCGCTCTCCGCCTGCTCCGGCAGTGACGACGACAAGAAGGACAACGGGGACAAGAGCAGCGGGGCCGCCGGTTCCACCGTCACGCTGCCGAAGCTCGACGGCGCCCACCTGGAGGTGGCCGCCGTCTGGACCGGCGGGGAGCAGGCCAACTTCAAGAAGGTCCTCGCCGAGTTCGAGAAGCGGACCGGCGCCAAGGTCACCTTCGTGCCCGCGCAGGACCCGATCATCAATTTCCTCGGTTCGAAGATCGCGGGTGGCCAGCCGCCGGACGTGGCGCTGCTGCCGCAGCCCGGCGCGATCAAGCAGGCCGTCGACAAGGGCTGGGCCAAGCCGCTCGGGGCCGGGGCCCAGCAGGAGCTGGCGAAGAACTACTCGCAGGGCTGGCAGGACATCGGCAAGGTCGGCGGCAAGCCGTACGGCGTCTACTACAAGGCCGCCAACAAGTCGCTGATCTGGTACAACGCCAAGGTCTTCGAGAACGCGGGCACCCAGGAGCCGAAGACCTGGAAGGACCTGCTGACCGCCGCGCGGGCCGTGTACGACTCGGGTGTCACCCCGTTCTCGGTGGCCGGCGCGGACGGCTGGCCGCTGACCGACTGGTTCGAGAACGTGTACTTGTCGCAGGCGGGGCCGGAGAAGTACGACCAGCTCGCCCAGCACAAGATCAAGTGGACCGATCCGTCGGTGAAGCAGGCACTGACCACGCTCGCCGGGATCTGGGGCAGGAAGGACTATCTGGCGGGCGGTCAGAAGGGCGCGCTGCAGACGGAGTTCCCGCAGTCGGTCACCCAGACCTTCACCGGCGGCGACCAGCCGAAGTCCGCGATGGTCTACGAGGGCGACTTCGCGCAGGTGAACATCGGTGAGACCAAGGCGAAGGTGGGCACGGACGCGAAGGTGTTCCCGTTCCCCGCGGTCGGCGCGGGCGCGCCGGTGGTCTCCGGCGGTGACGCGGCGGTGATCCTGAAGGACTCCAAGGCGGCACAGGCCCTCGTCACCTTCCTGGCCTCCCCGGACGCGGCCACCATCCAGGCGCGGCTCGGCGGCTACCTCTCGCCGAACAAGAACGTGCCGATCTCGGCGTACCCGAACGCGGTGCAGCAGAAGATCGCCAAGGCTCTGATCGCGTCCGGTGACGACTTCCGCTTCGACATGTCCGACCAGGCCCCGCAGGCCTTCGGCGGGACGCCCGGCAAGGGCGAGTGGAAGGACCTCCAGGACTTCCTGAAGAACCCGAAGGACGTGGCCGGCGCCCAGGCGAAGCTGGAGAAGGACGCGGCGGCGGCGTACGGGAACGGGGGCTGATCCGGTCATGGCGTCGGCAGCGGCGGCCGGGGCCTCACCGGGCCCCGCCGCGCCCCGCAGTCGCAAGAGCGTGACCGGCACCCGCAGGACCGTGGCGGCGCTGTTCCTGCTGCCCGCGCTGGTGCTGCTGGGCGCGCTCGTGGTCTACCCCATCGGGTACTCGCTCGTCCGCAGTTTCTCCAACGCCTCCGGTGACGGTTTCGCCGGCTTCGACAACTACAAGACCCTCTTCACCGACGACGGCATCCGCACCGCGCTGAAGAACAACGTCCTGTGGGTGGTGTTCGCGCCGACGGTCTCCACCGCACTCGGCCTGGTCTTCGCGGTGCTGACCGAACGGGTGCGCTGGGGAACGGCGTTCAAGCTGGTCGTCTTCATGCCGATGGCGATCTCGATGCTGGCCGCCGGGATCATCTTCCGGCTGGTGTACGACCAGGACCCGGACAAGGGCGTCGCGAACGCGGTGTGGGTCGGCGTGCACGACACGTTCGCGCAGTCGTCGGCGTTCCCGAAGGCGCACCCGGGGCGCGAGTCGCCGCTCGTCGCCCGGGGCGGGGGCTTCGTCACCAAGTCGCCGGTGCACGCCGGGCAGCCGGTCGCCCTGCCGCTCGTCGGCGTCGCCCCGGACCAGTTGCCGGACGCCGCGAAGAAGGCCGCGGCCGCGCGGCCGGAGCCGGGGAAGGTCACCGGCACCACCTGGCAGGACTTCACCCGCGGCAAGGGCGTCGGGAAGCTCGGCGCGCCCGATCCGTCGGAGGTGGGCTACGCCGGGATGCGGATCGAGGCGGTGAAGGACGGCCGTGTGGTCGCCTCGACGAAGGCGTCGGGCGACGGCACCTTCACGCTGCCCGCGGCGGCCGACGGGGCCCTGCTCCGGCTGCCCGCGAGCAATTTCAAGGAGCCGTACAACGGGGTCGACTGGCTCGGCCCGGCGCTGGTCACCCCGGCGATCATCGGGTCGTACGTGTGGATGTGGGCGGGCTTCGCGATGGTGCTGATCGCGGCCGGGCTCGCGGGCGTGCCCCGGGAACTGCTGGAGGCGGCACGGGTGGACGGCGCCACCGAGTGGCAGGTCTTCCGCAAGGTCACCGTGCCGTTGCTGGCACCGGTGCTGGCGGTCGTGGTCGTCACGCTGATGATCAACGTGCTGAAGGTGTTCGACCTGGTGTTCATCATCGCGCCGGGCTCCTCCCAGGACGACGCGAACGTGCTGGCGCTGGAGCTGTACCGCAAGGGCTTCGCGGAGGGCCAGCCGGGCGTCGCGAGCGCGATCTCGGTGTTCCTGCTGCTGCTGGTGATCCCGGTGATGCTGTTCAACGTTCGTCGGCTCAGGCGGGAGGTACGGCGATGACGGCGACCGCCGGACGCATCGGGAAGGCCGATCCGGCCGGGGCGGTGAAGGCCGGGCAGCCGGTCGCCTCCCGGATCACGGAACGGCTGGGCGGCGGACTGGTCCGCGTGGTCCTCGTCCTCGTGGGCCTGTTCTGGCTGGTGCCGACCATCGGCCTGCTCGTCTCCTCACTGCGCAGTCCGCAGGACATGAGCGCCGGCGGCTGGTGGACGGTGTTCACCGAGCCGTCCCAGCTCACCGTGGACAGCTACCAGAAGCTGCTGGAGAACCCCGACATCACCAACTCCCTGGTGAACACGGTGCTGATCACGGTTCCGGCGACCGTCCTGGTCGTGGTGATCGGGGCGCTGGCCGGGTACGCGTTCGCGTGGATGGAGTTCCCGGGCCGGGACTGGTGGTTCCTGGGCGTGGTGAGCCTGCTGGTGGTGCCCGTACAGGTGGCGCTCATCCCGATCGCCGAACTGTTCGGCAACATCGGCCTGTTCGGGACGATCTTCGGGGTGATCCTGTTCCACACCGGCTTCGGCCTGCCGTTCGCGGTGTTCCTGCTGCGGAACTTCTTCGCGGAGATCCCGCGCGAGCTGCTGGAGGCGGCCCGGCTGGACGGCGCCGGCGAACTCCGGCTGTTCGCACGGGTGGTGATGCCGCTCGGCGGGCCGGCCATCGCGAGCCTCGGCATCTTCCAGTTCCTGTGGGTGTGGAACGACATGCTGGTGGCGCTGGTGTTCACCAAGTCGGGCACCCAGCCGATCACGGTGGCGTTGCAGACGCAGGTACGGCAGTTCGGCAACAACATCGACGTGCTGGCGCCCGGCGCGTTCATCTCGATGGTGATCCCGCTGGCCGTGTTCTTCGCGTTCCAGCGGCAGTTCGTGTCCGGGGTGATGGCGGGCGCGGTCAAGTAGCCGTCGCGGGAGGGGGCGGGCCGCCGGCGGCCCGCCCCTTCGCGTTCCCCCGCTGTAGCCCGAATGCCGCACGGGGCCGTAACCAAGTCACTCCATCGGCCGTTCCCGGGCAGAACGCCCGCGCCGACCGACCCATGGATGTCCAGTGCCCAGGTTCAGTGTCATCGTCCCCGCGTACAAGGTCCAGGCGTACCTCCCCGAGTGCCTGGACTCGGTGCTCTCGCAGTCGTTCCCCGATCTGGAACTGATCGCGGTGGACGACCGCTCGCCGGACGCATGCGGCGCGATCATCGACGAGTACGCGGCCCGGGACACGCGCGTGAAGCCCGTCCACCTGGCCGTCAACCAGGGGCTGGGCCGGGCCCGGAACGCGGGACTCGCCGAGGCCGCCGGCGACTACCTGGTCTTCCTGGACGGCGACGACACGCTCACGCCGGACGCACTGCGGGCGGTGGCCGACCGGCTGAAGGAGACCGGCGACCCGGACGTCCTGGTCTTCGACTACGCGCGCACCTACTGGGACGGCACCCGGGTGCGCAACCGGCTCGCCGCCGAGCTCACCGAGCAGGGCCCGGCGCCGTTCCGGCTGGAGGACCGGCCGGGGCTGCTGCGGGTGCTGATGGTCGCCTGGAACAAGGCCTACCGGCGGGAGTTCGTCACGGAGCACGGCTTCACGTTCCCGCCGGGCTACTACGAGGACACCCCCTGGACCTTCCCGGTGCTGCTGACGGCCGAGTCGCTCGCCACCCTGGACCGGGTGTGCGTGCACTACCGGCAGCGCCGGCGGGGCAGCATCCTCGGCACCACCAGCCGCAGCCACTTCGACCTGTTCGAGCAGTACGACCGGGTGTTCGCGTACGTCGCGGAGCGGCCAGAACTGGCTCGCTGGAGCCCTGAGTTGTTCCGCCGGATGGTCGACCACATCGCCGTGGTGTTCACCAGGCGGGACCGGTTGCCGCGCGGCAGCCACGGCGAGTTCCTGCGCCGGGCCCGCGCCCACTGCCGCCGCCACCGCGTACCGGGAGCCCGCCTGCGACTGCGGCACGGCCTGGTCCGCTTCGGGCTGCACCGCACGTTCCGGGCGCTGCGGCTGGCCGCGGCCGTCCGCCGGCGCGTGCTGAGGGCGGCGCTCAGACTCGCCCGCGCCCTGCGCACCGGCGCGCTGCGGCTGCACTACGGCGTCCAGCTGCGGCTGCCGCTGCGGTCCGACCGCGCGGTGTTCGCCGCCCGGGAGGGGTACGGCGACCCGGCCGCGCTGGAGGAGGCGTTCCGGACGCACGCCCCCCGGCTGCGCACGGCGTGGGTCGCCCCGCCCGGGCGCGCGGTGCCGCCGGGCCCGCGCCGGCTGACACCCGGCACCGCCGCCTACTGGACGGCGCTGGCCCGCTCCCGCTACCTGGTCAGCGACGCCCGCATCGAGCGGCGGCTGCGCAAGCGGCCCGGGCAGGTCGTCGTGCGGGCGCTGGAGGGCACGCCGCTCGGACACGCGGGCCTGGACCTGCTGGAGCGCCCGGCGGCGGCCCGCGGCCTGGACTTCGCGGAGCTGCTGCGGGACGTCGACCAGTGGGACTACGTCCTGTCCGGCAACCGGCACGCCACCCTGACCTGGGAGCGGGTCCTGCCGGGCGGCTACACCACGCTGGAGTACGGGCTGCCCCGCAACGACGTCCTGCAGCGGGCGACCGCGGCGGACGTGGCCCGGCTGCGGGGGTCGCTGGGCGTCCCGGAGGGAGCGGTCGCCGTCCTGTACGCGCCCGCGCACCGCGACCACCGGCGCACCCAGCAGCCCCTGCTCGACCTGGAGCGGATCGTGCGCCGCCTCGGCCCGCGCTTCGTGGTGCTGGCCCGCGCCCACGCCCCTGCCGGGAGCACCCGGGTCATCGACGTCTCGGGCCACCCGGACCTGGCGGAGCTGTGCCTCGCCTCGGACGCGCTGCTCACCGACTACGCGCCCGTCCTGTTCGACTACGCGGGCCTGGACCGGCCGATCGTGGTGCACACCGAGGACTGGGCGGCGTACGAGGCTTGCCGTGGCGCCTACATCGACCTGCGCCGGTTCCCGCCGGGCGCGGTGGCGCGCAGCGAGGACGAGCTGATCGACATCTTCGCCTCCGGGCACTGGCGCGGCTCGCGCTCGGCTCAGCTCCGGGCGGCGTTCCGGGAGCGGTTCTGCCCGTGGGACGACGGGCACGCCGCCGAGCGGGTGGTGCGGCGGGTGGTCCTGGGCGAGACGGAGCCGCCGTCCGCGGTGCCCCTGGCGGACCGCACCCCGGCCCCGTCGGCCTGTGCGCGCTCCCCGCTGGCCACCGTGCCGCAACCTTCCGAGCCCGTCCCCGTCACCGAGAGCCGCTGAACGGCGTTGGTCATACCGGGAGTTCCCATGCCCCTCGGCTCGACGCGGCCCACCCCGAGCCGGCCGTCCACCTGGCGTCCGGCGGGACGGCCCGGCCGCGTCCGCAAGACGACAGAAAGAACAGAATGCCCCGCTTCAGCATCATCGTCCCGTCCCACGGGGTCACCGGCCGGCTGTCCCAGGCGCTGGACTCGGTCCTGTGCCAGTCCTTCGGCGACCTGCAACTGATCCCGGTCTGCGACGCCCCCGACGCCCCGGCCGCCGAGGTCGCCGCCGGGTACGCCGAGCGGGACTCCCGGGTGACCCCGGTCCACTCGCCGCCGTCCGCCGGGCTGAGAGGGGCGCGCAACGCCGGCATCCGGGCGGCGACCGGCACCTACCTGCTGTTCCTCGACGGCGACGACCTGCTGCTGCCGGGCGCGCTGGCGGCGCTGGACGCCCGGCTGTCCGAGACGGCCGGCGTGGACGTGCTGTACGCCGAGCACGAACGTGCCCCCTGGTGGGAGGGCGAGCCGACGAACCCGGCCGCGCCGCTGCTCGCGGGGGCCCCGAAGGGCGCGTTCGCCCCCGCCGACCGGCCCGCGCTGACCGGCGTCCAGCTGCCCGCGTGGAGCGCCGTCTACCGCCGCGCCTTCCTCGCCGAGCGGGAACTCCTCTTCCCCGAGGGCCACTTCACCGACCTCGGCTGGGGCGGGCTGGTGACCGTCGCCGCCGAGCGGATCGCGGTGCTGCGCCGGACCGTCGTACGGCACCGGGTGCGCCGCCAGGGCAGCCGGCTCAATCTGCCCGGGCCGCACCAGCACTCCCTGCTGGACCAGGTGGAGCGGGTGCTGACGCGGGCGGCGGAGCGCGCCCTGCCGGCCGAGCGGACGGGACCGCTGTTCGACCAGTTGTTCGCCGTGGTGCTGAAGACGGCGTCCCGGCCGGAGCGGCTGCTTACCGGGCGCCGGGCGTTCTTCCGCCGGGCGGCCCGCCTGTACCGGCGGCACCGGCCGGCCGGCCACCCGGTGCCGGGCGGCAGCCTGGGCGTGCAGCACCGGCTGCTGGCGGCGGGCGCGTACACGGCGTTCCGCGCCCTGCGCGGCGCCAACCGGGCGGCCGGCGGCGCCACCGGCCTGCTGCCCCGCCCGCACATGCTGCGCACCCGGCTGCGCTACGCCCGCGACCTGCGCCGCCCGCTCGACCCGAACCTCGCGGTGTACTGCGCCTACTGGGGCCGCGGCTACGCCTGCAACCCGGCGGCGATCCACGCCAAGGCCCGGGAACTGGCCCCGCACATCCGCTCGGTGTTCCTGGTCGAGGCCGGCCAGGAGCACGCCGTGCCGGGGGACGTCGAGTACGCGGTGATCGGCTCCCGCCGCTACTGGGAGGTGCTGGCCCGCGCCACGTACCTGATCAACAACGCCAACTTCGCCGAGGGCGTCGTCAAGCGGCCGGGCAGCGTGCACGTGCAGACCCAGCACGGCACCCCGCTGAAGACGATGGGCGTGGACCAGTCGACGTACCCGGTGGTCGCCGCGCAGTCCGGCAGCTTCACCAAGCTGCTCGGCCGGGTCGACCGCTGGGACTTCAACCTGTCGTCCAACCGTCACTCCACCCAGATGTGGGAGCGCGCCTTCCCCGGCTCCTACGAGCACCTGGAGTACGGCTATCCGCGCAACGACGTCTACTACACCGCGACCGCGCGGGACGTGGCCCGGATCCGGCATGAGCTGGGCGTCCCGGAGGGCAGGACGGCCGTGCTGTACGCGCCGACCCACCGCGACCACCACAGCGGCTTCGAGCCCGGCCTGGACCTGGAGGCGTTCTGCGCGGCGGCCGGTGAGGACGTCGTCGTGCTGCTGCGCGCCCACTACTTCTACGACCGGGGCGGTGTCCGGGGCTCCGGCCGGATCATCGACGTCACCGCCCACCGCTCCGCCGAGGACGTGTGCCTGGCCGCGGACGCGCTGGTCACCGACTACTCGTCCATCATGTTCGACTACGCCAACCTGGACCGGCCGATCGTCGTGTACGCCGACGACTGGGACGTCTACCGGGAGACCCGGGGCGTCTACTTCGACCTGATGGCCGAGCCGCCGGGGCTGGTCGCCCGGACCCCCGAGGAGCTGGCCGCCGTCTTCCGCGACGGCTCCTACGCGGGCCCGGGGGCCCGGGCGCTGCGGGCCGCGTTCCGGGAGCGGTTCTGCCAGTTCGACGACGGCCGGGCCGCCGAGCGGGTCGTCCGGCGGGTGCTGCTCGGCGAGCCGCCGGAGGCGGTTCCGGCCGTGATCCCGCTCGCGGAGCGCATCCCCGCCCCCGCCGCCGCGACCCTCGTGAGGAGCTGACCCGCCGTGCCCCGCTTCAGTGTGATCGTGCCCTGTTTCAAGGTGCAGGGATTCCTGCGCGAGTGCCTGGACTCGGTGCTCGGCCAGTCCTTCGGCGACTTCGAGCTGATCGCCGTGGACGACTGCTCCCCGGACGGCTGCGGCGCGATCCTGGACGAGTACGCCGAGCGCGACTCGCGCGTGAAGGTGCTGCACCTGCCGGAGAACGTGGGCCTCGGCCGGGCGCGCAACGCGGGCATGCCGCACGCCACCGGCGACTACCTCTTCTTCCTGGACAGCGACGACACCCTCACCCCGGGCGCGCTGCGGGCCGTCGCCGACCGGCTCACCGAGGCCGGGGACCCCGACGTGCTCGTCTTCGACTACGCGCGCACCTACTGGTGGGGCGGCACCCGGCGCAACGTCCTCGCGCACGTCCTGGCGGAGGCGCCCGGCACGTTCACCGTCTCGGAGTACCCACAGGTCCTCGACCTGCTGATGGTGGTCTGGAACAAGGTGTACCGGCGCGCGTTCGTCGCGGAGCACGGTTTCGCGTTCCCGCCGGGATACTACGAGGACACCCCCTGGACCTTCCCGGTCATGCTCAGCGCCCGCCGGATCGCCGCCCTGGACCGGATCTGCCTGAACTACCGGCAGCGCCGCCAGGGCAACATCCTGTCCACCACCAGCCGCAAGCACTTCGACATCCACGACCAGTACGAGCGGGTGTTCGCCTTCGTGGCCGGGCGGCCCGAGCTGGCGGCCTGGCGGCCCTACCTGCACCGCAAGATGGGCGAGCACTGCCTGGACATCCTGGCCAAGCCGGACCGGCTGCCGCCCGCCGACAGGGCCGAGTTCTTCCGGCGTACGGCGGAGATGTTCCGCCGGCACCGGCCGGAGGGCGCCCCGGTGGACGGCGAGGTCGCCGTGCTGACCGGTTCGTGGGCCGGGTACCGGGTCAGGCGGCAGGCGGCGCGGGCGGGCCGGGAGGCCGCCCGGCGGGCGGACGGGGTGCGACGGGCAGCCGGCGCGCGGGCCCGCACCGGCTGGACGGCCCTGCACACCCTCCGCCCGCTCGACGAGAACCTCGTCGTCTACTCGGCGTCCTCGCACCGGGGTGTGCTCGGCGACCCGGCGGCCGTACACGCCGCCGCCCGGGAGATCGCCCCGCGGCTGCGCGGCGTGTGGGTGGTGCGGGACGCGGAGACGGCCGCGCGGCTGCCGGCCGGCGTCGAGCACGTGATCGTCGGCTCCCGGCGATACCTGGAGGTGACCGCACGCGCGAAGTTCTTCGTCAACGACGTCAACTGGCCCGGCGCTCTCGCCAAGCGCCCCGGCAGCGTGCACATCCACACCCATCAGGGCACCCCGCTGAAGTACCTGGGCGCCGACCTGCTGGACAAGCCGGGCGCCCGGCTCGGCTTCGACGTGCCACAGATGCTGCGCCGGGCCGACCGCTGGGACTACAGCCTGGTCGCCAACCGCCACTCCGAGCTGGTCTGGGAGCGGGCCTACCCCTGCCACTTCACCTCGGTGCGCACCGGCAGCCCGCGCAACGACGTGCTGGTGAACGGCGGTCACGGCGATTTCCGGGAGCGGCACGGCATCCCGGCGGACCACACGGTCGTGCTGTACGCGCCGACCCGGCGGGACTACCGCCGCGGCGGGTACGTGGAGCGGTTCGACCTGGCCCGGTTCGCGGCCGACCTCGGCGAGGGCCACACCCTGGTGGTCCGGCTGCACCCGTCGCTGGCGCAGGGTCACGCGCGAGGCATGGGCCTCACGGAGCTGGCCAGGCGCGGGGTCGTGGTGGACGCGACCGACGAACCACGGCTGTCCGACGTGCTGCTGGCGGCGGACGCGCTGGTCACCGACTACTCGTCCGTCATGTTCGACTACGCCAATCTGGACCGGCCGATCGTGGTGCACGCCGACGACTGGGCGGCGTTCACGGCGAGCCGGGGCACCTACCTCGACATCACCGCCGAGCCGCCCGGCCATGTCACGCGCTCCTACCGGGAGCTGGCCCGGCTGTTCGCCTCGGGCGGGTGGCGGGACGAGGAGTCGGCGCGGCTGCGCGCGGACTTCCGGGCCCGGTTCTGCGCGTACGAGGACGGGCGGGCCGCCGAACGGGTCGTACGGAGCCTGCTGCTGGGCGAGCCGATGCCCGCCCCGCTGCCCCGGATCCCGGGCCAGGCGGCCTCCCCGGACACGCTGACGTCGGCCTAGCGGGGACACCGAGGGGGCCGGCCCCGGCCGGGCCGGCCCCCTCGGGCGTGCGCGGTGCCTACTCGACGACCAGGTCGACGTCGATGTTGCCGCGGGTGGCGTTGGAGTACGGGCAGACCTGGTGGGCGCTCTCGACGAGCTTGCGGCCGGTCTCCTGGTCCAGGGTGTCGGGCAGTTCGACGCGCAGGGTCACCTTCAGCCCGAAGCCCTCGCCCTGCTTGCCGATGCCGACCTCGGCGGTGACGGCCGCGTCGCTGACGTCGACCTTCGCCTGGCGTCCGACGAGTCCGAGGGCGCTGCCGAAGCAGGCGGCGTACCCGGCGGCGAAGAGCTGCTCGGGGTTGGTGCCCTCGCCGTTGCCGCCCAGCTCCACCGGCGGGGCCAGCTTCAGGTCGATCTTGCCGTCGGAGGAGACGGCGCGACCCTCGCGGCCGTGGGTGGCGGTGGCGACAGCGGTGTAGAGCGCGTCCATGAAGACCATCCCTCTCGGGTGTTCGGTTCGTTGTGAGCACAAGTAGAGCACACAACTGAGTTGCACACAACTAAATGGGCCGCGAGAGCTATCCTGGACCCATGACCGACACGGAGTGGCTGCGACTGAACCGCCAGATCTGCTTCTCGCTGCACGCGGCGTCCCGCGCCTTCAACAGCGTCTACCGCCTGATCCTCAAGGACCTCGGGCTCACCTATCCCCAGTACCTGGTGATGCTGGTCCTGTGGGAACACGGCGACCTGCCCGTCAAGAAGCTCGGCGAACAGCTGCGGCTCGACTCCGGCACGCTGTCCCCCCTCGTCAAGCGGCTGGAGGGGGCCGGGCTGGTGCGGCGCGAGCGCAGCGCGCAGGACGAGCGCTCGGTGCGGGTCCACCTCACCGAGGAGGGCACGGCGCTGCGCGAGCGGGCCCTGGAGGTGCCTCCCCGGATCATGTCGGCGACCGGCCTCGACCTGGCGGAGGTCGTCGACCTGCACGCCCGCCTGGAGCGGCTCACGACGGCCCTGGACGCGGCGGCGGAGGCTGAGGCGCGAGCAGCGGGATGACCGGGCGGACGTACAGCCGTACGGTCACCCCGCCCCGCACGGTCTCGCCCTGGCCGAGGAACTCCCGCCCCAGCACGTCGGTCTTCGCCCGCTCGACGGGACCGCCCGGTGCCTCGCGGCCGGTGAGCAGCTTGCGGTCCGCCACGGCCCACACCCGGTCCACCCGCGCCAGCCTGCGCCGCAGCTCCGCCGGAGCGGCCTCGCGCCCGTACAGCGTCCCGGACCCGGCGGCCCCCGCCACGAGCGCGATGTCCCGGGTCCCCCGGAACGCCCCCGGGTAGGTGAGCGCGACGTTCCGGGCCGACGCCGGCACGAACAGCACGGGATCGCCCGGCTCCACCCTGCGCGCGACGGCACGGGAGACGGCACCGAGGTCATCCGGCCTGCTGCCCGGATCGCGGTCCTGCCGCAGGAGCGGGAGCTGGTGGAGGAGGCTGAGGGCGACGGCGAGGACGCCGGCGAGGGGGACCGCCGCGGACCGCGGGAACGACCGCCTCCGCACCGCCCCCGCCACCCGCTCGGCCCCGGCCGCCACCAGCAGCGGCGCCCCCGGCAGCGCGTAGAGCACATACCGGTCGACGTACAGCGGCGAGAACTGCGACGCCAGCATCAGCACCGCCGGCGGCACCACCACCAGCGGCAACGCGACCCCGGCACACGTCGGTTCCCCCCGTCGCCCCACCAGGCCGACCAGCCCCACCACGGCCAGCGCGAGACACACCCAGAACACCTCGTCCGTCGGCCCCAGGAACCTCCGCAGCAACCTCTCCGCCGTATCCGCCGTAGGCGTGCGCAACCAGGCCACCTGCGCCGACTGCCCCCGCGAGACCACCACCATCGGCACCAGCGCGACCACGACCGCCGCCGCCGCGCTCCCCCACCCCCGCCACGCCCGCGCCCCGGCCCGCGCCAGCGCCAGCGACACCGCGTGGGCGAGGAGCAGCAGCACCGCGAACTCGTGCAGCCAGCAGGTGAGTCCGAGGACCGCGCCGTACGGCCACCACGGCCCGCACCGCACGGCCCGGACGAACAGCAGGGTCGCCGCGGTGGCGCCGGCCGCGACCAGGGCGTAGGAGCGGCCCTCCTGCGCGTAGTGGCCGGCCATCGGCGCGACGGCGTAGAGCAGCCCGGCCCACAGGCCGGCCCGCGGCCGGACCAGCCGGGCGCCGAGGGCGGCCACCAGGCCCGCCGTGAGGGTCGCCGCGCACACCGACGGCAGCCGCAGGGCGACCTCACCGGGATGGACGGCGAGGACCGGGCGCAGCAGCAGGTAGTACAGGCCGTGCACCGCGTCCACGTCGTGGAGCAGGAGCCAGATCCGCGGCACCGTACGGCGCCCGACCTGGAAGCTGACGGCCTCGTCGCGCCACATGCCGCCCCGGTCCAGGCCCCAGAGCCCGAGCGCGAGCATCACCAGCGCGGGCACGCCCACGACGGCGGCCCGGTGCAGGCGGGTGGGCCCGAGTGTCCCGTGCGGGAGGTGGCTCGTTGCACCTGTCGGCAGGTCCGTGGTCGTTCCAGCCGCCCGACGCGACTGCGGTTTCGCAGGAAGCCCGACGTTCACCATGGCCCGATCTCTTGCGATTACCCAATATTTGCGGTCCTTGACGGCGTATCAGCATCAATACACCATCCATACCGCTTAGGCTCCCATGTGATGAACCGTCTCCGTGTCACCCCCGGCCCGGTCCTCACCCTCACCGCCCTGTGGCTCGCCACCCGCGCGCTGATGCTGTGGCTGCTCGTCCACGGCGGCGCCCCGCTGCTCGGCGGCGGCTCGGTGACCCGTGAGGTGTGGCGGCTGTACTTCCACTGGTACGGCATCCTCGCGCACGGTTCCTTCCCGGTGCACGACACGCTGTGGCAGTACCCGCCGGGCGCGGGCGCGGTGCTGCTGGCGCCGGACCTGCTGCCGGGCCTGACGTACTTCGAGGCGTTCGTGGCGCTCACCCTGACCGTGGACGCGCTGACCGTGGCGGCGCTGCTCCGCGCGGGCACCCGGCCCGGGCGGAGCCTGCTCGGCGCGGCGCTGTGGACGGGCGGTCTGCCGCTGCTGCTGCACATGCCGCTCGCCCGGTACGACGTGCAGGTCACCGCCCTGGCCGTGCTGTCCCTGCTGGCCTCGGCGCGTTCCCCGCGCGCGGGCGGTGTGCTCGCGGCGGTGGGCGCGCTGGTGAAGGTGTGGCCGGCGCTGGTGCTGCTGGGCACGCCCCGGGGCCGGCCGACGCGCAGGGCGTGGGCGTGGGGGGCGTGGGCCGGGGCCGCGTGCCTGGCCGTGCTCGCGGCCCTCTTCGCGCATCCGCTGTCCTTCCTGCGGGAGCAGGGCGGCCGGGGCGTGCAGATCGAGTCGCTCGGCGGTACGGCACTCAATCTGGCCCGGCACTTCGGCTGGCCGGGCCGGGCCCGCTACCGGTACGGCGCGGTGGAGATGACCGGCCCCCACGTGCACGCCGTCGCCACCGCCTCGCTGACGCTGACGGCGGTCTCCTTCGGACTGCTGGTGCTGTGGCGGGTACGGGCGCGTCGCTGGAGCGAGGCGACGCCGTACGACGCGGCCCTGAGCGCGGTGCTGCTGTTCACGGTCACCAGCCGGGTCATCAGCCCCCAGTACATGATCTGGCTGATCGGGCTGGCCGCCGTGTGCCTGACCTCCCGGCACACCGGCCAGCGGCCGGTGGCGGTGCTGATCCTGCTGGCGTCCGCGCTGAGTTCGGTGGCGTACCCGATGTACTACCGCGAGGTGGTCGGCGGCAGTTGGGCCGGGTGCCTGCTGATGCTGTCCCGGAACGGGCTGCTGACGGCCGCCGCCGTGCTGTCCTTCGTACGGCTGTGGCGGTCCACGCGGCCGCCGGCCGGGCGGCCGGCGCCGAGCACGCAACCCCGGCCCGGTTCCGACCGTCTTCGGGAGCGAGTACTGAGCGCCTCCTGACGGCCTCTTACCGAGTTCTCCTACGCTCCCGGCCCGTGGACCCCATGCATCCAGCACCGCGTACGACGCACCCGGCCCCGGCCCCGGCCGCTCAGGTCGCCGTGGTCGTCATCGGCCACAACGACCGCGTCCATGTGGGCGAGGCCGTGCGCTCGGCGCTGGCGCAGGGGCCGGCGGTGGCCGAGGTGATCGCCGTGGACGACTGCTCCACGGACGGCAGCGACGCCCTGCTCGCCGGGCTGGCCGCCGGTGAGCCGCGGCTGCGGGTGGTGCGCCGGAGCGTGAACAGCGGCGGCTGCGGCAGTCCGCGCAACACCGGGATCGACGCGGCGACCGCGCCGTACGTGATGTTCCTGGACAGCGACGACGTGCTGCCGCCCGGCGCGGTGGACGCGCTGCTGACGGCGGTCACGCAGGCGAGCGCCCAGGTCGCCAGCGGTCTGTGTGTGCGCCGGGAGCTTCCCTCGGGGCGTGAACAGCCCTGGCAGGCGCCCCTCTACACGGCCCACACCGTCCTCGCGCGCCCCTCGCGGCACCCCGGGCTCGTCCAGGACACGCTGTGCGTCAACAAGCTGTACCGCACCGACTTCCTGCGCGACCACGGCATCCGCTTCCCCGAGGGCCGCTTCCTCTACGAGGACTTCGTCTTCACCGCGCGCGTGCTGGCCGCGTCCCCGCGCGTCGCGCTGGTCCCGGACCGGGTCTACGTCTGGCAGGTACGCCGGTCGGCCGGGCGGCTGTCGCTCTCGCTGGACCGGGGCGGCATCGGGAACTGGACGGCGCGTCTCGAGGCGTGCGCGCTGGCGTACGACATCCTGCTGGACGCCGGGCAGAGGGAACTGGCGCGGGCGGCACGCGTCAAGTTCCTCGACCACGACCTGCGCATGTACGCGCGCGAGCTGGGGTTGCGCGACGCGCGGTACCGGCGTGCCTGGTGGGCGCACACCCGCGCGTACCTCGCGCGCTACGACGCGGCCGGCCGGGAGCCGGACCCCGCCACCCCCGGGGGCCTGCTGGCGCGGGTCGTCCTGGCCTCCCCCGAGCCGCGCGACCTTCCCCGCCTGCGCGAACTCGCCGCCCGCCCGGCCCGGCTGCTCCCGCCGTACGCCCGCACCCCCGAGGACGGCCCGGTCTGGTCCGCCGACCTCCCCGAGGTCTCCCTGGCCCCCCTGCTGGCCGGGCCCGTCGCCGCGCTCCCGCTCGCGGTCGACGCGGAACTGCGCCCCCGCGCGCGGACCTCACTGCTGCGCCTGCGGCTGCACGAGCTGTACGGGAAGGTGGCCGAGGCGGGACCGCCCGAGGTGGACGTGGAGTGGCGCGCGCGGGAGGACGACCGCGGGCGCGGGCACACCACGGTGGCGCTCACCCCGTCCGTCCCGCAGGGCTGGTCCGCCGAGGTGCCCGTCGACCTGGCACGGCTCGGTCCGGGCACCTGGGACCTGCGTCTGACCCTCCGTTTCCCGGACGGCACCCGGCGCGAGACCACGGCGCACGCCCTCGCGGGCGCGGGCCGGCTGCGCCGGCACGCCGTGCCGAGCGCCCTGCACGGCGTGCTCCTGGCACAGCCGTACGCCACGCACTCCGGCGCACTGGCCGTGCGGGTGGCCACCGGTCTCCGGGGCGTGCTGGCGGTGGCACGCGGCCGGCTCCGCCGACTGCTCCGCTGAGACACGGCGGGTGCGACGGGTGCGGCGGCGTCCGAAGGCGGCGCGGTCGCGGCAGACCCGCCGGACCCGGGCCGTACGCCGGCCGCGGGCCCGCCGTGGCTGATCGCGTGGTTCGCCGCGCCCCCGCCGGGCGCCTCAGAGCGCCTTCAGCGCACCCGCCGTCGCCCGCGCCAGTCTCTCCAGGTACCCCTTCGGCAGCTTCGGGGAGCGGATGACCACCGAGCGCCAGTACAGCGGCCCGGAGATCAGGTCCAGGGCCAGGTCGGGATCGACGCCCGCGCGGACCTCGCCCCGCCCCTCGGCCGCGGCCATGATCCCGCTGGCCACCCCTTGCTGCCCGTCCCGCAGCGCCTTCTGGAAGGCGTCCGCGATCTCGGGGTTGCGGGCCGCCTCGGCCTGGAGGTCGGGGATGATCTGGGACGCGACCGGGTGGCGCAGGGCGCGGGACGTGACCTCGTACAGGAGCCGCAGGTCACCTTCCAGGGAGCCGGTGTCGGGCACCGGGAACCCGGTCACCGCCATCGCCGAGACGACGTCCAGCACCAGGTGGAGCTTCGAACGCCACCGCCGGTACACCGCCGTCTTGCCGACCCCGGCCCGCCGGGCGATCCCCTCGATGGACATGCGCGCGTACCCGACGGCCGCCAGTTCCTCGAAGACGGCCGCGCGGATCGCCTCGGTCACGTCCTCGCGGAGCACGGCCGCCCCGGCGGGTGCCCGGCGGCGCGGACGCGCCGGCGGCTCGTCGGCTGACTCGGCGGCGTTCGTCGTCATACCCACAGCATAGGGCGTTACGACGAAACGGTTGCGTCCCGACGTCTGTTGGTCTTACGCTCGCGTTGCGACGATACGGTCCCGTCCCGACGTAAGAGAACGTGAAGAGAAGCGTAAGCGAACGCCGGACGACGGGCCCGGACGCGGCGCCCCGGCGAAAGCCGGGCGCAGCACCCCCTCCCCCCGAGCGAAAGCAGCGGATGTGAGCCAGGTCCTCCACACACCGCCCCCCACCCGGGCCCCGGCAGACGACGATCTCGCGGCGCTGGCCGCCCGGCACGGCCTGTCGGTCAGCGGCGCCCGCCCCACCCTGCCGGAGTACGTCCGCCAGCTGTGGGCCCGCCGCCACTTCATCGGCGCCTTCGCCACCGCCAAGCTCACCGCGCAGTACAGCCAGGCGAAGCTCGGCCAGGTCTGGCAGGTCATGACCCCGCTGCTGAACGCGGCGGTCTACTACTTCATCTTCGGCGTGCTGCTCGGCACCAAGCACAACGTGCCCGACTACGTGCCCTTCCTGGTCACGGGCGTGTTCATCTGGACCTTCACGCAGAGTTCGATCATGGCGGGCACCCGGGCCATCTCCGGCAACCTCGGCCTGGTCCGCGCCCTGCACTTCCCGCGCGCCGCCCTGCCGATCTCCTTCGCGCTCCAGCAGCTCCAGCAGCTGCTGTTCTCGATGGCCGCGCTGGTCGTCATCCTGCTCTGCTTCGGCGTGCCGGTCTCCGTCTCCTGGGTGCTGGCCGTGCCGGCCCTGGTGCTCCAGTTCACGTTCAACGCCGGCGTGTCCATGGTCATGGCGCGGATGGGCGCGAAGACCCCGGACATCGCCCAGCTGATGCCGTTCGTGCTGCGCACCTGGATGTACGTGTCCGGCGTGATGTGGAGCATCGACAAGCTGGCCGACAAGGACGACCTGCCGCACGTCGTCACCGTCCTGCTGGAGATCAACCCGGCCGCCGTCTACATCGACCTGATGCGGTTCGCGCTGATCGACAGCTTCCACGCGAGCCAGCTGCCCCCGCACGTGTGGGCGGCGGCGATCGGGTGGGCCCTGGCCGCGGGCATCGGCGGCTTCATCTACTTCTGGAAGGCTGAGGAGACGTACGGCCGTGGCTGAGCGCAGCGAAGAGAAGGTCCCCACCGTCGTCGCCGACCGCGTCGACATCGTCTACCGGGTGAACGGCACCGGCGCCGGCCGGGGCTCCGCCACCGCCGCCCTCAACCGCATCCTGCGCCGCAAGCAGGCCGAGAAGGCGGCCGGCGTGCGCAAGGTGCACGCGGTCAAGAAGGTGTCCTTCGTCGCCCACAAGGGTGAGGCGATCGGACTCATCGGGACCAACGGCTCCGGGAAGTCCACCCTGCTGAAGGCGGTCGCGGGCCTGCTCCCGGTGGAGAACGGGCGCATCTACACCGATGGCCAGCCCTCCCTGCTGGGCGTCAACGCGGCCCTGATGAACGACCTCACGGGCGAGCGGAACGTCTTCCTCGGCGGGCTCGCCATGGGCATGTCCCGGGAGCAGATCAAGGAGCGCTACCAGGACATCGTCGACTTCTCGGGCATCAACGAGAAGGGCGACTTCATCACCCTGCCGATGCGCACGTACTCCTCCGGCATGGCGGCCCGCCTGCGCTTCTCCATCGCCGCCGCCAAGGACCACGACGTCCTGCTGATCGACGAGGCACTGGCCACCGGCGACCGCTCCTTCCAGAAGCGTTCGGAGGCGCGGATCCGCGAGCTGCGGCAGCACGCGGGCACGGTCTTCCTGGTCAGCCACAACAACAAGTCGATCCGTGACACCTGCGAGCGGGTCCTGTGGCTGGAACGCGGCGAGCTGCGCATGGACGGGCCGACCGAGGACGTCATGAAGGAGTACGAGGCGTTCACCGGTGACAAGAAACCGGCCGCCAAGAAGCCAGCACCGAAGGCGGATGCCACAAAAGCGAAGCCGGACGCCACAAAAACGGGCACAACGCAACCGGACGCCGTGAAAGCCGGTCTTCCTTCCTGAGCGCAGCTCTTACGCCAACCGTAGTTATCCCTTTCATCCGTTTAATGACAGTATGTTATGAAGGGTGCGGCGGGAGACGACGAGCCGAAGGAGTCCATCGCGATGCCCCAGTTGAGCGTGATCGTCCACGGGCCGAACGCACAGGGGCATCTGACCGATCTGCTGGACTCCTTGGACGCCCACCCCCTCACCGGCTGTGAGGTGATCGTCGCCGCCGTCGGCGACTGGGCCCTGGAGACGGCCGAGCACCACGCGCCCGAGACGATCGTCGTCCCGCTGCCCGACGGCACCGGTGACCCGGAGGCCCGGGCGGCCGGCGCCGCCCGCGCGTCCGGCCGCTGGCTGCACTTCGTCCACGCCAAGGACGGCCTGCCGGCCGGCGCCCCCCGCCTGATCGCCGAGCGGACCGCCGAGCTGGACGCCACCGCCTCCGGCGACCCCGTCGACGTCCTGCTGTTCGACCACGTCACCACCACCTGGCAGACCGCCGCCAAGCCCTCCCGCGACGGCCGCCACCTCGCCGCCGTCGGCCGGGCGGGCCGGTCCCTGGACGAGACCGCCGACCTGCTGCGGCTCACCCCGCTGCTCGGCAACCGCGCCCTGCGTACCGCGTTCTGGCGGGCCCACGAGGAGCGGCTGAACACCGACGACGAGCAACGCGCCGCCCAGACGGCCCTGCTGTACGCCGGCCGGATCGCCTGCCTCAACCAGACGGCGTACGAGCACCGCGTGCTGCGCCCCGAGAGCCTGCCCCCGCGCGCCCCCGAGGACCGGCTCGCACTCATCGACCGCTACGAGTCCCTGCTCGCGCTCGCCAGGGATCGCCGCGCCCCCCGCACGGTGCTGTACGACCTGATGGTGCGCGACCTCATCCGCACCTTCGCCCGCGAGGAGCTGCCCGACCCGGTGGCCCGCGAGTTCTTCCGCCGCGCCTCCGTGGCCGCGGTCCGCTGGCGCCCCGAGGACCACCGGCGCCCGGCGGGCCTGGAAGGCGTGCGGCACACGCTGCTGGAGGAGGGTGCCTACACCAAGTACCGCGCGTTCCAGGCCGCCAACCGCACCCGCCGGGCCGCCCGCAAGGCCGTGCGCACCCGCAGGAAACAGCTGAGCACCCGGATCCGCGACCACCAGTACCAGCGCGCCCTGAGCCGCCCGGTGGACCCGCACCTCGCCGTGTTCGCGGCCTACTGGGAGCGCGGAGTGGCCTGCAACCCGGCCGCCATCGCCGCCAAGCTCGCCGAACTCGCCCCGCACATCCGCCCGGTGTGGGTGGTGAACAAGCAGAACGAGGCCCTGCTGCCGCCCGGCACCGACCACGTCGTCCCCGGCACCCGCCGCTACTGGGAGACCCTCGCCACCGCCAAGTACCTGACGAACAACGTCAACTTCCCGAACGCCGTGGTCAAACGCCCGGACGCGGTCCACCTCCAGACCCACCACGGCACCCCGCTCAAGCGCATGGGCCTGGACCAGATGGACCATCCGGCCGCCGCCAAGGGCCTGGACTTCGCCGCCCTGCTGACCCGGGTCGACAAGTGGGACTACAGCGTCAGCGCCAACAGCCACTCCACCCGCATGTGGCAGCGCGCCTACCCGTCCCGCTACACGTCCCTCGACTACGGCTATCCGCGCAACGACGTCTTCTACACGGCCACCGCGGCCGACGTCCGCGCGGCCCGTGACCGCCTCGGCATCGCCCCGGGCAGGACCGCCGTCCTCTACGCCCCCACCCACCGCGACTACGAGGCCGGCTACACCCCCCGCCTCGACCTCGCCGCCCTCGCCGACCGCCTCGGCGACGACACCGTCCTGCTCGTCCGCGCCCACTACTTCTACGGCGGCGCCGCCTCCCCGCTGACCGGCCTGCGCCGCTCCGGCCGGATCATCGACGTCTCCTCCTACGACCCCGTCGAGGAGCTGTGCCTGGCCGCCGACGCCCTGGTCACCGACTACTCGTCGATCATGTTCGACTACGCCAACCTGAACCGCCCGATCGTGATCTACGCCGACGACTGGGAGACGTACCGGACCACCCGCGGCGTCTACTTCGACCTGATGGCCGAGCACCCCGGCCAGGTCGCCCGCACCCAGGAGGAGCTGGCCGAGATCTTCCTCTCCGGCGCCTGGCGCGACGAGAGCGCGGGCAAGGCGCGGGCCACGTTCCGGCGGCGGTTCTGCGAGTACGACGACGGGCGCGCCGCCGAACGGGTCGTGCGCCGGGTGTTCCTGGACGAACCGGAGGACGCGCTGCCGCCGGTGCTCCCCATCGAGGACCGCACCCCCGCCCCCACGCCCGAGGAGGCCACGGCATGACCCGCCCCGACGTCACGGTCACGGTCATCGTCTACAACGACGCGGCCCGTCTGCCCCGCGCGGTGGCCTCGCTGCGCGCGCAGACCCACGCGAACATCGAGATCGTCATCAGCGACGACCACTCCACGGACGAAACTCCCGCGGTGGCCCGGAAGCTGGCGGCCCAGGACCACCGCATCCGCTACCTCCGGCTGCCGGAGAACAGCGGCGGGTGCAGCGCACCGCGCAACCGGGCCATCGAGATCGCCCGGGCGCCGTACCTGATGTTCCTGGACAGCGACGACGAACTCCCGCCGCGCGCCGTCGAGTCGCTGCTCGCCGCGCACCGCGAGCGCGACGTCGACTTCACCATGGGCGCGGTCCGCCGGGTCCGGGTGGACAACGGCCGCCGCTCGACCTGGATGCCGCACCTGGTCGCCGAGCGCCGCACCCTGGAGGGCATCGAGGCGGACCCCCGTCTCCTCTTCGAGCACCTGTCGACGAGCAAGATGTACGCGCGCGCCTTCCTCGACCGCCACCGGCTCCGCTTCCCCGAGGGCATCCACTACGAGGACCAGCTGTTCTCGGCGCAGGCGTACTGCCTGGCGCGGGCGTTCACGATCATCCCGGACCCGGTGTACGTCTGGTACATCGAGCCGTTCGCGGACGCCTCCTCCGCCTCCATCTCCAACCAGCGGCACAAGATCTCCAACGTGGGCGACCGGGTGCACGTCCAGCGGCTGATCGACGAGTTCCTGGTGAGCAGCGGGCACGCGGGGCTGCGGGAGGACAAGGATTACAAGTTCCTCAAGCACGACTTCCGGATGTACGCCGGTGACCTGCCCTACCGGGACGAGGAGTGGCTGACGTCCTTCGCGGACATCATGAACCCCTACCTCGACACGCTCTCCCCCGAGGCGTACGGCCGGCTGCCGCGCGCCGAGCGGGTGGTGCTGGAACTGCTGCGCGACGGCCGCACGGACGAGGCCCGGCTGGCGGCGCGCGGACTGGGGCACGCGGTGGCACCGCGGCGGGTGACGTCCGACGGTACCGGGGTCCCGTACTGGGGTGACACCGTGCCCGCGACGGACCGCGCCCGCCGCGAACTGGACGTGTCCGAGCTGGAGCTGGACACCCGGCCGTTCCCGACCGCCCTGTTCCGGCACGAGATCACGGGGCTGACGCCCGGCGCGGGGGCGACCCTGACCCTGGCGATCCGCACCTACGACCCCGGTCTGCGCCTGCCCGTGGGGCCCCAGCGCGCGTTTCTGCTCCTGACCCCCGGCCGACGCCGCATGACGACCCCCTTCCGCCTGGACCCGGTCCGCCCCGGCGTCTTCGAGGGCACGGTCCGCCTCGACCTCACGTCCGCGCCGGTCCCGCTCCACGGCTTCGAGGGCGTACGGCACCCCTTGGTCCGGCTGGAGCAGCAGGGCCTGTCCAACTCCGGTCTGCTCCTCGCACCGTTGGACTTCCCCGCACGTACCGCCCGCATCGACTACCACTCCGGTGCGGCCCCCCACGAGCTGACCGTCGAACCGGAGGGCCGCAACCCGGGCCGGCTGCAGTTCCGCTGGCGCCCGGTCGGGGTGACGGCCCGGATCACCCGGCCCGCCGTCCGCCGCCTGGCCCGGCCCCGGGTGCGCAACGCCGCGCGGCTGGTGGCGAGTGCGCTGAAGTAACCGCAGGGCGCCGCCGTGCCGTCCGCTCAGGGCACCACTCGGTACAGGACCTGCCCGCCCGGGCCCACGGCCGTCCTGCGGAGCCACGGTGCCTCGCCGCCCCCCACGACCCACTTCACCCCGTACTCCCGCAGGATCGCCCGTCGTTCACCCGCACTGGTCGCCGGCGAGAAGTACCGGTCCACCGCCGCCTGCCTGCGCCCGGCGTCCGGGAGGAAGAAGTCCGGGTACCCGGGGGCCACGGTGTACGGGCCGTACGCGGGGATCTGCCGAGCCGGGAACTTGCGCGCCATCACCACGTCCCCGTACCGCACCCCCGCCCGCACGATCCACTGGTAACCCGCCCACGGCGTGTGGTACTTCGCCGCGACCACCCCAGGCAGCGCGTCCCGCGGCACCACGTACCCGAGCGTCCCGGCCTGCGTCCACGCCCCCACCGCCAGCGCGGCGAGCAGCACGCACGCCCAGCCCCGCCGCACCGCGGCCCGCCCCGCCGACACCGCCTCCAGCGCCGCCGCGAGCTGCGCCGGGATCAGCGCGGCGGGCAGGGCGCGGCCCCAGGAGTAGTGGCCGGTCAGACCCCCCGCCGCGAACACCAGCGCGCCGAACAGGAAGAAGAGGGCCAGGGGGTCGCGGTGATCCCTGCGCAGGCGGAGACCCAGTGTCACCACCCCGAGCAGCACCAGCCCGAACCGCCCGGCCAGGTGCTGGTACAGCGGCCGGTGGACGGCTTCCAGGTCCGCGCCGGCGGAGAACAGCGCGAAGAAGTCGTAGTACGGCCAGAGCCACAGCACCAGCAGGCCCAACAGCAGCCCGGCGCCCAGCCGGAGCAGCGCCCCGCGCGCCGGCCGCGCCGCGAGCACCGTCGCCAGCCCGCCCAACGAGGCCACCACGCCCGTGAACTGGTGGCACAGCAGGATCACCGCCCACAGGGCGCCCAGCCCCAGGCACGCCCCCCAGGTCACCTCCCCGCGCACCACCCGCGTCAGCCGGGCCCAGAAGTGGAAGGCGAGCCCGAGCGCGAACACGCTGGGGTAAGAGACCGTCAGCGCGAGGGAGTTCAGCCCGACGAAGCCGCTCCAGTCGAACAGCAGCGGCCCCCAGAGGAAGACCAGGCTCAGGAAGGCCAGCGCGGGAGCGGCACGGTGCCCGCTCAGCGTACGGACGTAGCGACGGACGCCCGTCACCAGCAGACCCAGTCCGGTGAGCGCGGCCAGGCGCAGGACCACGAAGACCGACAGGCCCGTCAGCCTGGCGACGGTGCCGAGCAGCAGCATCCAGGGCGAGTGGTACGGGCTCGGCGTGTCGGCGTCGACCAGCGGGTTGCCGGGGTGCAGCAGGCTGTGCCGGAAGCGCTGGACCGTGGCCGCGTGCATGCCGAGGTCGCCCGCCCACGGCAGACGGACGACGACCCAGAACATCAGCACCACGACGAGCGCGGCGGCGACCTGCGGCAGCTCACGGCCCACGCGCGACGCGGAGCCGCCCGGTGGTGCCGTACGGCCCACCTGTTCGGTGTCAGACGGCGCGGTGTGCACACGCCGACCCTATCCGACCCACCGCGAAGAGCAGGAAAAGGTAAGTTCTCCGCACGTTTCGCACGAGAAGCGGGCAAGAAGAAGGGCGCCCCGGGGAGTCGGTCCCCGGGGCGCCCTTCCCGCCGTACGGCTACGAGTGCGTCCGCAGCAGCGTCCGCATCGTGCGCATCGCCACCGACAGGTTGGCGAGGTCGAACGAGTCCGAGCTGCGGATCTCGTCCAGCGTGGTGCGGGCCCGGCCCAGCAGCGCGCTGTTCTTCTGCTCCCACGCCTCGAACCGCTGCTCCGGCGTGGAGGTGCCGTTGCCCACCGCGAGGACGTCCGCGGTGAGGGCCGCGTGCGCCGCGTACAGGTCCTCACGGATGGAGGCGCGGGCCATGGACTGCCAGCGGTCGGCACGCGGCAGCTCGATGATGCGGTCCATGAGCTGGGTGATGTTCAGCCGGTCGGCCAGGTCGTAGTAGACCTCGGCGACGTCCAGCGGCTCCTTGCCCATGCGGTCGGCCACCGACACGATGTCGAGCGTCGGGAAGGCGGAGGAGAAGCCGGCCACGCGGGTGGCGACTTCGTCCGGGACACCGGCCGCGGACAGCTCGTCGTACACGTGCTGGTACCACTCCGCGTCCGCGCCGCGCAGCAGCTTCGGCAGCTCCTGCCAGACCCGCTCGACCCGCTCGGCGAAGAACTCCACCGTCTCGGCGAGCTGGAGCGGCTGCGGCCGGTTGTTGAGCAGCCAGCGGGTGCCGCGCTCGACCAGCCGGCGCGAGTGCAGGCGGATGCGGGTCTGGACGCCCGCGTCGACCTGGTTGTCCAGGGCCTCGACGGCGTCCCACACGGGCGCGGAGCAGAAGATCGCGCGGGCCGCGGTCTGGGCGCGGACGATCTCCTCCAGGGAGGCGCCGGTCTCCTCGCGCAGCCGGTGCAGATACGTCGTACCGCCCGTGTTGACCGTGTCGTTGACCAGCACGGTCGTGGTGATCTCGCGGCGCAGCGGGTGGTTGTCGATCGCCTCGGCGAACCGCTCGCGCAGGGCCGTCGGGAAGTACGCGTGCAGCAGCCCGCGCAGGTACGGGTCGTCCGGCAGCGAGGTCCGCAGCAGCTCCTCGGCGACCGTGATCTTCGTGTACGCGAGCACGACGGCGGTCTCCGGGCTGGTCAGGCCCTGGCCCTGGGCGAGGCGCTCACGGATCTGCCGGTCGGTGGGCAGGAACTCCAGCGCCCGGTCCAGGTGGCCCTCGCGCACCAGGTGGCGGATGAACCGCTGCTGGGCGTGGAGCATGTCCTTCGCCTGGAACAGGGCGTTGGCCAGGGCGGTGTTCTGCGCGTAGTTGTTGCGCAGGACCAGCGCGCCGACCTCGTCGGTCATCTCGGCGAGCAGCTTGTTGCGCTGCTTGACGGTCATGTCGCCGTCCGCGACCAGGCCGTTCAGCAGGATCTTGATGTTCACCTCGTGGTCGGAGGTGTCCACACCGGCGCTGTTGTCGATCGCGTCGGTGTTGATCTTTCCGCCGTGCAGCGCGAACTCGATCCGGCCGAGCTGGGTCAGGCCCAGGTTGCCGCCCTCGCCGACGACCCTGACCCGCAGGTCCTGGCCGTCGACGCGGATGGCGTCGTTGGCCTTGTCGCCGACGTCCGCGTTCGACTCCGTCGACGCCTTCACGTACGTGCCGATGCCGCCGTTCCACAGCAGGTCCACCGGGGCCGTGAGGATCGTCTTCATCAGGTCGGCCGGGGTCATCTTGGTGACCTTGCCCTCGATGCCCAGCGCCTCGCGGATGTGGCTGTTGAGCGGGATCGACTTGGCCGTGCGCGGGAAGATCCCGCCGCCCGCCGACAGCAGCTCGGTGTTGTAGTCGGCCCAGCTGGAGCGGGGCAGCTCGAACAGGCGGCGGCGCTCGGCGTAGGAGACGGCCGCGTCCGGGCTGGGGTCGATGAAGATGTGCCGGTGGTCGAAGGCGGCGACCAGGCGGATGTGCTCGGACAGCAGCATGCCGTTGCCGAACACGTCACCGGACATGTCACCGATGCCGACGACCGTGAAGTCCTCGCTCTGCGTGTCCACGCCCAGCTCGCGGAAGTGCCGCTTCACGGACTCCCAGGCGCCGCGGGCCGTGATGCCCATGCCCTTGTGGTCGTAACCGGCGGAACCGCCGGAGGCGAAGGCGTCGCCGAGCCAGAAGTTGTAGGTGTTCGCGACGTCGTTGGCGATGTCCGAGAAGGTCGCGGTGCCCTTGTCCGCGGCGACCACCAGGTAGGTGTCGTCGCCGTCGTGCCGCACCACGTCCCGCGGCGGCACGACCTCGCCCGCCACCATGTTGTCGGTGATGTCGAGCAGCGCCGAGATGAACGTCTTGTAGCTGGCGATGCCCTCGGCGAGCCAGGCGTCGCGGTCCACGCTCGGGTCGGGCAGCTGCTTGGCGACGAAGCCGCCCTTGGCGCCCACCGGCACGATGACGGTGTTCTTCACCATCTGCGCCTTGACCAGGCCGAGGATCTCCGTACGGAAGTCCTCGCGCCGGTCGGACCAGCGCAGGCCTCCTCGGGCGACCTTGCCGAAGCGCAGGTGCACGCCCTCCACGCGCGGCGAGTACACCCAGATCTCGTACGCCGGGCGCGGGGCGGGCAGGTCCGGGATGGCCTGCGGGTCGAACTTCATGGAGACGTAGTCGTGCGGCCGGCCGCCGGACGCGTCCTGGAAGAAGTTCGTGCGCAGGGTCGCCTTGATGACGGTCAGGAAGGACCGAAGGATGCGGTCCTCGTCCAGGCTGGCCACCTGCTCCAGGGCCGCGTCCAGCTCCTCCAGCAGCGCGTCGGTGATCTCCACACCGGCCTGCTGCCGCTCCGGGGACATCCGCGCCTCGAACAGGGAGACGAGGAGCCGGGTGGTGTGGACGTTGTTGCGGAGGGTGTCCTCCATGTAGTCCTGGGAGAAGGTCGAGCCGGCCTGCCGCAGGTACTTGGCGTAGGCGCGCAGCACCATCGCCTGCCGCCAGGTCAGCCCGGCGCTCAGCACGAGCGCGTTGAAGCCGTCGTTCTCGGCCTGACCGGTCCAGGTGGCGGCGAAGGCCTCCTGGAAACGCTCGCGGGCGTCGTCGCCCAGGTACTCACCGCCGCCCGCCGCCTTCGGCATGCGCAGACCGAAGTCGTAGATCCAGGCGGTGATGCGGTCCGCGCAGCGCAGCTCGTAGGGCCGCTCGTCGGTGACCTCGACACCGAGCCGGCTCAGCACCGGCAGCACCTTGGAGAGGGAGACCGAGCCGCCCTTCTGGTAGATCTTGAAGCGGCGCTCCCCGGGCGCGGCGCCCACCGGCTCGTACAGGCTCAGCGAGAAGGTCTTGTCCTCGCCGAGCTGCTCCAGGTGGACCAGGTCGGCGACCGCCGCACGCGGGCTGTGGTCGGCCTTGTAGCCCTCGGGGAAGGCGTTGCTGTAGCGGCGCAGCACCTCGGCCGCGCGCTCCTCGCCGCACTCGGCGGTCAGCGCCTCGGCGAACGCGTCGGCCCAGGAGCGGGCCGCCTCGACCAGGCGGGCCTCGATGCGCTCCTTGTCTGCGTCCGACAGCTCGGGCAGCTCGGTGCCCGGCGGCACCCGGACGACGAAGTGCAGCCGGGACAGGATCGACTCGGTGTTCCAGGCGGTGAAGTCGACGCTGACGCCGCCCAGCTCCTCCTTCAGGATGTCGATGATCCGCAGGCGCACACCGGTGGTGTAGCGGTCCCGCGGGAGGTAGACGAGGGCCGAGTAGTAGCGGCCGTACTCGTCCTGGCGCAGGTACAGCCGCAGCCGGCGGCGCTCCTGGAGGTAGAGCACGCTCGTGGCGATGGCCTGCAGTTCCGCGGCGGGCGTCTGGAACAGCTCGTCGCGCGGGTAGGTCTCCAGGATCTGGAGCAGGTCGCGGCCGTCATGGCTGTGGGGCGAGAACCCGGCGCGCTCCAGCACCTCGTCCACCTTGCGGCGGATGACCGGGACGCGGCGCACGGACTCGGTGTACGCGGCGGAGGAGAACAGACCGAGGAAGCGCCGCTCGCCGACGACGTTGCCGTCCGCGTCGAACTTCTTGACGCCGATGTAGTCCAGGTACGACGGCCGGTGCACGGTGGCCCGGCTGTTGGCCTTGGTCAGCACGAGCAGCTTGTGCTCGCGTGCCTTGGCCCGGGCGTCGGCCGGGAGACGCTCGAAGGAGGGGCTGACCGGGTGCTGGTCCTCCTCGGCGTGGTGCGGGTCCGAACGCAGTATGCCGAGACCGGTGCCGGGCACCGCGGCGAGCGTGTCGTCCTCGCGCAGTTGGTACTCGCGGTAGCCGAGGAAGGTGAAGTGGTCGTCGGCCAGCCAGTGCAGCAGCTCGCGGGCCTCCTCGACCTCCGGTCCGGGCAGGTCGCCGGGGACGGGCTCGCCCTCCAGGCCGTCGGCGATCCGGACCGCCGCGTCCCGCATCTTCTCCCAGTCCTCGACGGCCTCGCGGACGTCGGACAGCACACGCAGCAGATCGGCGGTGATCTGCTTGAGGTCCGCGCGGTCGGTCTCGCGGTCGATCTCAACGTGGATCCAGGACTCGACGTGCGTGTCGTGCGGGAGCTCGCCGGTGAACCCGGCGGACCGGTCCGGCAGCACCTCGATCAGCTTGCCGGTCAGGTCCCGGCGCACGACGAACTGCGGGTGGATCACGACGTGGATGCCGCGCCCCTGCCGGGTCAGCTCATTGGTGACCGAGTCCACGAGGAAGGGCATGTCGTCGGTGACGACCTCCACGACGGTGTGGCTGCAGGTCCACCCGTTCTCCTCCACCGTCGGGGTGTGCACCCGGACGTTCGCGGTGCCCTGGGGGCGGGTCTCGGCGAGACGGTAGTGCGAGACCGCTGCGCCGAAGACGTCGACCGGGTCGCGGTCGGCGAGGTCTTCCGGGGCGGTGTGCAGGTAGTAGCGCTGGAGGAACGCGAGCACGGATTCGCTGTCCGGGGTGCCGGGGGTGCCCTCGCTCGTCGTCCCGGTCGGTAGGTGGCCCCCGACCGGGCTGTTCTCAGCTACCCGGGCGGCCCGTTCGAGCAGCTCGGCCTTGGCTTCGTCCAGCTTGGTCTGCATTGTCCTCTGGCTCCTGTCGCGCGCCGTTGCGTGACGTAGAAGGAAGTACGGTCTCTTTCCCTCCGGCTCGACGCCACGGCCCGGGGTGTCCGGTCCGGTCCGACGCTATGCCGCGAGGTGAGATGAGCGGGGGGAATTCGGCCATTCTCGGCACGTCCGTGGGGTGTGACGCTGCTCTCGGCACCGTCGCGTCCCGGGCCGTCCTCGGCGTCCTGGAGGCGTCCGCGCCCCCGCCCCGCCCGCGAAGACCAGCGACCGCGGCCCGGTCACGGAGGTGTTCCGTGCAACCCGGGCGCAGGGCAGGAGCAGGATCGCCCCCGCGAGATATCGCGCTGATCACGCCACAAGGCTATCGCCACTTACCCCGGGCCCGTCATGAGCCGTATGTGTACAAAACCGAGGGGCGAAGTTTGACGTTCTGCACAGCGGCGGGGCGGGTGGGGGTGGCGTATCCGACGGCTGGTCCGCGTCCGGGGCACCGGCTCGCGCCCCCGGGTCCGTGGTCGCACCCTGAAAAACGCCGGGCCCTCTTGGCAAGGGGCGCCCGGCGGAGGCACGGTGCCCAGGACACTGTGCGGAGTCTCCCCGGAGGAGCCGACATGCCCACCAAGATCCTCATCGTCACCGGCGACGCGGCGGAGTCACTGGAGGTGCTCTACCCCTACCAGCGGCTGCGCGAAGAAGGCTACGAGGTCCACATCGCCGCCCCCACCCGCAAGACCCTCCGGTTCGTCGTGCACGACTTCGAACCCGGTTTCGACACCTACACCGAGAAGCCCGGCTACACCTGGCCCGCCGACCTGGCCTTCTCCGAGGTCGACCCGGGCGACTACGCGGCCCTCGTCATCCCCGGCGGCCGGGCCCCCGAGTACCTGCGCAACGACCCCGAACTGCGCAAGATCCTCAAGGCCTTCTTCGACGCCGACAAGCCGGTCGCCCAGATCTGCCACGGCCCGCTGCTCACCGCCGCGATCGACTCCCTGCGGGGCCGCCGGGTCACGGCCTACCCGGCGCTGGAACCGGACATGCAGGCGGCCGGCGCGGGCTTCCAGGACAGCGAGGCGGTCGTCGACGGCACCCTGGTCTCCTCCCGCGCCTGGCCCGACCACCCGGCGTGGATGCGGGAGTTCCTCACGGTCCTGCGCTCCAAGGCGCCGGTGAGCTGAGCACCGTCCGGGCGGCGCCTCCGGCACGCGGTACGCCGGCGGCGCCGGGGTCCGCACGCGGTACGCCAACGGGGTCGGGGTCCGCACGCGGTACGCCGACGGGGTCGGGCTCGTGGTACGCCAGCGGCGCGGACCGCGCTCGCGGTGCGCCGGCGGCCGTCCGCCGTGGCCGGCCGCGCGGCCCCCCGCGCCCTGGGTGGACCGGGGGAGCCGCGGCGCCCGCCGGCCCGCGGCCCGGCTACGCCGCCATCCTCCGCGCCTCGGCCACCGCCTCGGCCAGCGTGTCCACCACCGGCGCCCCCGCCCCCTCCAGACTCACCCGGCTGTGCGACCCCCCGCTGTACAGCACGGCCCGCGCCCCCACGTGCCGCGCGGCGACCGCGTCGTCCGCCGCGTCCCCGATCACCACGGTCCGCTCGGGCGCCACCACCCCCGTCAGCGCCTCCAGGTGCCGCACCATGTGCTCGGCCTTGCTGCCACCGGACGGCCCCGTACGCCCGTCGACCCGTATGAAGTGCGCCTCGATCCCGAAGCCCCGCACCAGCGGCACCAGGTCCTCGTGCCCGTACATGCTCAGCAGCGACTGGCTGTGCCCCGCCGACCGCCAACCCGCGAGCAGCTCCTCCGCCCCCTCGGTCAGCCGGCACCGCACCCGGTGCTCGGCGTAGTAGCGGTGGAAGACCCCGTCCATCAGCTCCCACTCGGCGTCGGACGGCAGCCGGCCGAGCAGCCGCTCGTAGAACTTCGGCACCGGCACGCAGTACAGCGTCCGGTACTGCTCCAGCGTGATCGGCGCCAGGCCCAGCTCCGCGAAGGCCGCGTTCGTCGCCCCGATGATCGCGTCATTGTCGTGGAACAGCGTCCCGTTCCAGTCCCAGACGATGTGCGCGCTTGCCTGCGTCCCCATGTCCAAGACCGTACCCGCCCCCACCGACAATCAAGGGCACGGCCGCGGTGGGTTCGGTCAGCCCAGTCCGACCAGGTTGGGGATCTCCTGCGTGGCGTACCACAGCAGTTCGTGGTCGTCCGCGCCGTCGACGGTGAACTGCGCGTCGTCGTCCCCGCCGTCCGCCGCCTCCAGGGCGTCCGCCGCGGCGGTCACGTCCCGCTCGGCGTCCTCGGCGTCGACGTGCACGGCGGCCGCCTTGGCGAGCGGCACCCCGGTCTTCACGGTGACCTCGCCGAGCGCGGCGGGTTCGAGCGCGCGGTCCGGGTCGGTGCTCACGGCGCCGTCGGGCACGTCCACGGCGACCACGACCCGGCGCCGCAGCGCGTCCGGGTCCGCCGCGAGCAGCCGCAGCGAGGCCAGCGCGGCCCGGCTGAGCGCGGCGTACTCCAGCTCCTCGATGTCCTCGGAGAGGTACCACTCGCGCAGCCCGGGCGTGACGGCGTACGCGACGAAGGGGCCGGTCCCCAGCTCACCCGTCTTGTACGCCTCGGCGAGAGCGGGGAGGGTCAGGGGGACGTAGACGCGCATGCTGGCCGCTCTTTCCTGTTCCTGGTCGAAGGCTCCGCTGGGCCCCGGGGAAGGCGGCTGGCGCGTCGCCCGGAGGGCCTTCAGGATACGTGCGGCCGTCCCCTTTCGGGCCCCTGCCCGCACGAGCGGAGGCGTCCACTCCATGCCTTCGATTCACCCCCGTCGGCCGCCTGGCCACGGGGTGCGGGGCTCCCCGGGTCCCTCGGATAGGTGAACCGTCCTGCCCCTTCCCCACGCACCGCCGCTTCCTTGCGACCCCCTCCGGCGCCCCGTACAAGATCCCCACTACTTGGTTACCGCCCGGTATCCCCCGGGCCCGCCGAACGGGGACGCCCCATGAACAAGGTCATGAGCCGCACCGCCCAGACCCGCCCGCGGCACCGCCCGCCGACCCGCCGCGACTCCCGCCGCCCCGGCGGCGCGCCGCCCCGCACGCCCAGCCGCCCCACCGCCGCACGGCCGGAAGCGGCCCTTAGGCGGCCGGGAGCCGCCGTACGGCAGCCTCGGCCCACCGACCTCTTCGCCGAGCGCCTGCTGGCCGTCCTGAGCGGTCAGCGGCCCGTCCACTGGATGCTGCGGCACACCGCGGGCCGCGCCTACGACGACCTGGCCCGCCTGGCCGAACACAGCCCCCTGCGCACCCTCGGCCCCCGCCCGGTCGTCCACGACATCGGCTACTACGTCCCCAGCCAGGGCGCCCTGGAGGTCTTCGCCCGCATCGCCGCCGGTGGCCGGCTGCGCGCCATGGCCTTCCGCCTGGAACTCGGCAAGGACCTCCGCTGGCGCTGCACGGCGGTGGAGACGGGCACGCCGCACGGGTAAGGGTCACACAGCACACTCTGGGGGCTGGGGGCTGGGTGCTGGAGGGAGGGCCGGAGCGGGGCGGGGCCGGGGGGCGGGCTGGAGGGCCGGGGGCGCGGGAGCCACCGTGGCCGGGGTGCCCGCGCGGCTGCGGCAGCGCAAGGCACCGCCCGGCAGGCAACGCGGAGGGGCCGGGCCCCCGAAAGGGAACCCGGCCCCGCTCGACCGCTGAAGCGCCGCAGGCGACCGTTACTTCTTGCGGCGGCGCCCGCCCTTGGCCTGCCGGCGTCGCTCGGCCCGCGTGAGCCCGTCCGACTCGGACCGCACCGGCTCGTCCTCCTCCAGGTCACGCTCGACGATGCCGCCCTCACCGTCCACCGTCGGCGCGGAGAAGTGCAAGTCCCGCCGCTGCGGAACATCCAGCCCCTTCGCACGGATCTCGGGACGCGCGCCCGCCTGCGCAGGCACCGTGTCCTGGACGCCCTCGCCCACCGGCTGGGCCTCCTCGACCGGGACCTCCTCGACCTGCTGCTCGACCTGGACCTCCAGGTTGAACAGGTAGCCGACGGACTCCTCCTTGATGCCGTCCATCATCGCGGTGAACATGTCGAAGCCCTCGCGCTGGTACTCGACCAGCGGGTCCTTCTGCGCCATCGCGCGCAGGCCGATGCCCTCCTGGAGGTAGTCCATCTCGTAGAGGTGCTCGCGCCACTTGCGGTCCAGGACCGACAGCACGACCCGGCGCTCCAGCTCACGCATGATCTCGGAGCCGAGCTGCGCCTCGCGGGCCTCGTACTGCTGGTGGATGTCCTCCTTGATGGACTCCTCGATGAACTCGGCGGTGAGGCCGGCCCGGTCGCCGGCCGCCTCCTCCAGCTCCTCGATGGTGACCTTCACCGGGTACAGCTGCCGGAACGCGCCCCACAGCCGGTCCAGGTCCCAGTCCTCGGGGAAGCCCTCGGAGGTCTCGGCGCCGACGTACGCCGCGATGGTGTCGTCCATGAAGTGCCGGATCTGCTCGTGCAGGTCCTCGCCCTCCAGGACGCGCCGGCGCTCGCCGTAGATGACCTCGCGCTGCCGGTTGAGGACCTCGTCGTACTTCAGGACGTTCTTACGGGTCTCGAAGTTCTGCGTCTCGACCTGGGCCTGCGCGGACGCGATGGCGCGCGTGACCATCTTGTTCTCGATCGGCACGTCGTCCGGCACGTTGGCCATCGACATCACGCGCTCGACCATCTGGGCCTTGAACAGGCGCATCAGGTCGTCGCCCAGCGACAGGTAGAAGCGGGACTCGCCCGGGTCGCCCTGACGGCCGGAACGGCCGCGCAGCTGGTTGTCGATGCGCCGCGACTCGTGCCGCTCGGTGCCGAGGACGTAGAGGCCGCCCAGCTCCTCGACCTCCTCCTTCTCCGCCTTGACGGCCTGCTCGGCCTTCTCCAGGGCGGCGGGCAGGGCGGCGGCCCACTCCTCGATGTGCTCCTCGGGGTCGAGCCCGCGCTGGCGCAGCTCCGCCTCGGCGAGGTCCTCGGGGTTGCCGCCGAGCTTGATGTCCGTACCACGGCCGGCCATGTTGGTGGCCACCGTCACGGCGCCCTTGCGGCCGGCCTGGGCGACGATCTGCGCCTCGCGCTCGTGGTGCTTGGCGTTCAGCACCTCGTGCTGGATGCCGCGCTTGCTGAGCTGCTGCGAGAGGTACTCCGACTTCTCGACGGAGGTGGTGCCGACGAGGATCGGCTGACCCTTCTCGTGCTTCTCGGCGATGTCGTCGACGACCGCCTCGAACTTGGCCACCTCGGTGCGGTAGATCAGGTCCGACTGGTCCTTGCGGATCATCGGCTTGTTGGTCGGGATCGGGACCACGCCGAGCTTGTAGATCTGGTGGAACTCCGCGGCCTCGGTCATCGCCGTACCGGTCATTCCGGAGAGCTTCTTGTAGAGGCGGAAGAAGTTCTGCAGGGTGATCGTGGCGAGCGTCTGGTTCTCGTCCTTGATGTCCACCCCTTCCTTCGCCTCGATCGCCTGGTGCATGCCCTCGTTGTAGCGGCGGCCGGCGAGGATACGGCCGGTGTGCTCGTCGACGATCATGACTTCGCCGTCGATGACGACGTAGTCCTTGTCCTTCTTGAAGAGTTCCTTGGCCTTGATGGCGTTGTTCAGGTAGCCCACGAGCGGGGTGTTCACCGACTCGTACAGGTTGTCGATGCCCAGCCAGTCCTCGACCTTGCTGACACCGGACTCGTGGATGGCGACCGTGCGCTTCTTCTCGTCGACGTCGTAGTCGCCGGTCTCCTCGACGCCCTTGAGGGGGTTGCCGGCCTCGCCGCGCTTGAGGCGCGTGACCAGCTTGGCGAAGTCGCCGTACCACTTGGTGGCCTGGTCGGCCGGGCCGGAGATGATCAGCGGCGTACGGGCCTCGTCGATGAGGATGGAGTCGACCTCGTCGACGATGGCGAAGTTGTGGCCGCGCTGCACCAGCTCGTCCTTCGACCACGCCATGTTGTCGCGCAGGTAGTCGAAGCCGAACTCGTTGTTCGTGCCGTAGGTGATGTCGCACGCGTACTGCTCGCGGCGCTGGGCCGGCGTCATGTTGGCGAGGATGCAGCCGACGCTCAGGCCCAGGAACTTGTGGACGCGGCCCATCATCTCGGAGTCGCGCTCGGCCAGGTAGTCGTTGACCGTGATGAGGTGGACGCCGTCGCCGGACAGCGCGTTCAGGTACGCGGGCAGCGTGCCGACGAGGGTCTTGCCCTCACCGGTCTTCATCTCGGCCACGTAGCCGAGGTGGAGCGCGGCACCGCCCATCATCTGCACGTCGTAGTGGCGCTGGCCGAGGACACGCTTGGCGGCCTCGCGCACCGTGGCGAACGCCTCGGGGAGCAGGTCGTCCAGGCTCTCACCGTCGGCGTAGCGCTGCTGGTACTCCGCGGTCAGGGCCCGCAGCTCGGCGTCGGAGAGGTCGACGAAGTCCTCTTCGATGGAGTTGACCTGGTCCGCGATGCGGTGCAGCTTGCGCAGGATCTTGCCTTCGCCTGCACGCATGATCTTCGAGAGGACGGACACGGGGGCTGGTCTCCTTGCCGGTCGGGCCTGGGACGGTCGGTTTTCCTTCTGACGTACTGAGCAACGGCCATCGTATGCGAGGACCCGGCCGCGCCGGGAGGCCTGGCGGTCCGACGGCTGCCTCACCCGGGACAACGGACGGGACGACGGGATGGTGCCGCATCGGCGCGAGGAATTACGCGAAACGTGACCGGGCGCTCACCGATCGCGAAAATCCATGGCCGGGACCGGGCGTGCCGAGCAGAATCGGGCGATGGAACCCGTCACGCTCACCACGGACCGTCTGCTGCTGCGCCCGGTCGGCCCCGCCGACACCGACGCCGTGTACGCGGCGGCGCAGGACCCCGACATCCAGCGCTGGACCCTGGTCCCCTCGCCGTACCTCCCGGAGCACGCGACCTGCTTCACGGAGCAGACCGTCCCGGACGGCTGGTCGCAGGGCTCCACGTTCACCTTCGGCGTCTTCCTCGCGGGCGGGGAGCTGGCCGCCATGCTCGCCCTCATGATGCGCTCACCCGGCACGGCCGAGGTCGGCTTCTGGGCGGCCAAGGAACACCGCGGCAACGGCTACGTCGTGGAGGCCACGCTCACGGCCTGCCGGTGGATCTTCACCGAGGTAGGCGTCGACCGTGTCGAATGGCGTGCCGAGGTCGGCAACCACGCCTCCCGCGCGGTCGCCGAACGCGCGGGCTTCACCCTGGAGGGCACCCTGCGCTCCGGCCTCAACAACAAGGGCGTGCGCCGCGACTGCTGGGTCGGCTCGCTGCTCCCCTCCGACCTGGGCCTGCCCTCCACCGCCCCGTACCTGCCCGCGCGTTCCTGAGCCCGCCGGCCGTTCCCGGGGATTGGACAGCCCGTCGCGGGCTGTCAGTGGCACCCTCTATCGTCCGAGGCATGACGACCCTTCCGCGCCCGACCACCACTCTCACCGCGGACGACGCCCGCCGGATCGCCCTGCGGGCCCAGGGCCTGCTCGGCGCGCCCGACCGGCGCGCGGGCGTCCGCGGGGTGCTGCGCCACCTCGGCGCGGTCCAGCTCGACACCATCTCGGTGCTCGCCCGCTCCCATGAACTCGTGCCCTACGCCCGGCTGGGCGCGGTCGGCCGCAAGACCGTGGAGGCCGCGTACTGGACGGACACCCACGCCTTCGAGTACTGGTCGCACGCGGCCTGCATCCTCCCCATCGAGGAGTGGCCGCACTTCGCCTTCCGTCGCCGCGCCTACCGCAACCGGCCGCACTGGCACCACGAACTCCCCGAGGGCGCCTACGACCAGGTCATCAAGCAGCTCCGCGCGGAGGGCCCGCTGACCGCCACCGAACTGGGCGGCGCGAAGAAGACGAACGACTGGTGGGACTGGTCGGGCACCAAGGTCGCCGTGGAGCGCGCGCTGATGTACGGCGAGGTGGTGTGCGTGGAGCGGCGCGGCTGGAAGCGGGTGTACGACCTCGCCGAGCGCGCGGTCCCGGCCGAGCTGCTCCACGACGAGCTGGACGACTCCGAGTGCGTGCGCCGGCTGGTCAGGCTGGCCGGCGAGTCGCTCGGGGTCGGCACGCGCGCCGACATCGCCGACTATCACCGTCTCAAGGGCGAGCAGGTCGACGCGGTCATCGCGGACTCCGGCCTGGTGCCGGTCGAGGTCGAGGGGTGGGGCAAGCCGGCCTGGGCGGACCCGGCGGCGCTCGCGACGCCGCCGCGCGGCCGGCACCGCACCACGCTGCTGTCGCCGTTCGACTCGCTGATCTGGGAGCGGGCGCGCACGGAGCGGATCTTCGGTTTCACCCACCGGCTGGAGGCGTACGTCCCCAGGCCCAAGAGGGTCCACGGCTACTTCGCGATGCCGGTGCTCGCGGGTGGCCGGCTGGTCGGGCGTGTCGACCCGGCGCGGGAGGGCCGCACACTCGTGGCCAAGCGGGTCACCCTGGACGGTCCGAAGGCGGTCCCGGCGGTCGCCCAGGCCCTCTTCGAGGCGGCGGCGTGGGTGAACTGCACCGACGTCCGCGTGGAGCGCGTGGACGCACCCGAGCTGCGCGAGCCCCTGGGCAGGGAACTCGCCGGGCTGCTCGGATAGGAGCTAGCGGATCTCCAGGATCTTCTCCCGCATCGCGTAGACCACGGCCTCCATCCTGGAGTGCAGTTGCAGCTTCTCCAGGATGTTGCGGACGTGGTTCTTCACGGTGTTCTCGGAGATGAACAGCTCCTTGGCGATGTCCCGGTTGTTCATGCCCGTGGCGACGAGTTTGAGGACCTCCAGCTCACGGTCGGTCAGCCGGGGCGCGGGCACCAGCCGGCGCTCGTCGGTGCGCTGGATCATCGACTTGAACTCGGTGAGCAGTTTCGACGCCATCGACGGACTGATCTGCGACTGTCCGTCGGCCACCGCGCGAATCGCGGTGGCCACCTCGTCGGTCGAGATCTCCTTGAGGAGGTATCCGGTCGCGCCCGCCTTGATCGCGTCGTAGAGGTCGGCCTCCTCGTCGCTGATCGTCAGCATGATGATCTTCGCGCTGGGGGCGACCTCCTTGATGGAGGTGCAGGCCTCGATCCCGCCGCGCTTGGGCATGCGGACGTCCATCAGCACGATGTCGGGCAGCAGGTCGGCGGCCTTGTCCACGGCCTCGGCCCCGTCGCCGGCCTCGCCGACGACCTGGATGTCCTCCTCGGCCGCGAGCACGATCTCCAGGCCGCGCCGGAAGAGTGCGTGGTCGTCCACGACCAGGACTCTGATCGGCTCGCGCGACGAGCCCGCGTCCTGGTTGCCGCCGATGACATCGTCGTCGGCGTCCCCGTCCCGCATCGGTCCGAAGGTGTCCGCCATCGTTCCTCCCCCTGAAGGCTGTGGCCTGTGGTCCTGTGCCATCGCCAACCCAAGGCAGCGGCCCACCGGTTGGGCCGGTGCGGCCATGATTTCATGCCCGGGCGGCACCGAGGTGACGTGCGGGGCGCGAAGTGGTCGCACACCGGTGCCCCTGGGGGCGCATACGCGCTCCAGGGGCACCCGCACAGCTTCAGCCGAGTGGATCAGCCGCCCAGCGTGCCACCCGCCGCGGGGGGCTGCGTCTGTGCCTCGGCGACCATCGGGTCGGTGCTGAGGTGGATCACGCCGTAGTCGTAGGCGTGTCGCCGGTAGACGACGCTGGGTTCCTTCGTCTCGGAGTCGACGAACAAGTAGAAGTCGTGGCCGACCAGTTCCATCTCGTAGAGGGCCTGGTCGAGCGTCATGGGGGAGGCGACGTGGGTCTTCTCGCGGACGACGAGGGGGCCTTCACCCTTGACCTCCAGCGAGCCGATCTTCTTGGTCGGCACTCCGTCCGTGTCCTCCTCGTGGACGGGCTGGCCGCTGCCGTTCAGTGTCGCCGCGCCGGGGACGTGGTCGGGGACCTCTGCCGCCGAGATCCGCCGTGCGCCACGGCGCGAGAACCGCTTGTCGTGCTGCTTGCGCAGCCGGGCGTCCAGCTTCTCCGCCGCCAGGTCCAGCGCCGCGTACGGATCGCTGGCCGCCGCCTCCGCCCGGATCACCGGACCGCGCGAGCGGAGCGTGATCTCCACTCGGTCACAGCGGTCGGCCTGTCGGGGGTTCGGCTCCTTGGACACCTCGACGTCGAGGCTGATCACCTTGGCATCGAGCCTCTGGATCTTCTCCAGCTTCAGCTTCTCGGCCACGTGCTTGCGGAACCGCTCGGGCACCTCGGTCTTGCGGCCCTTGACGACGATGTCCACGCAGAACTCCGTTCCCGGAACGCCCCGCTGCATCGGCGGAGCATCTCCCTTTCGCACCAGATCCGGTGATCACCGGACCTCGGACTCGGTGACTTCCACCTCCTCCTCCCCCATGGGCGAGATCTCCACCCCACCGTGCGGGTGATTGTGTAAAACCCGCAGCACGGCATTCGGATATGAGAGGTGTGGCCTGCGCCTTTCCTCACACCCGAACATATCTCGCCCGGACGGATGTCGTCACCCTCTACTGCGACGTACCTCCATTCCGGTGAATTACCCCTGTCACTAGCTGGAACGATGCACCTTGACGATCAGTTCCTGTTCTTTTCGAAAGAATCGCGAGGAGCTGCGATCACGGCGGCATGGAGGAGCCGCCGCGAGGCGTTCGGCATCGCATTTTCCGGTGCACTGTGCACCGACTCCCTTCTCCCCGGCGGCGCACCGATCCGTCGTTCCTCCCTACCTTCCCGACTTGCGCCCGCGTACACGGCCGTCCTGCCCGAACGGAGGGACACGGCCGCCTCCCGCAGGGCCCGCGCCGCCTCCGCGAGACTGGCGCCCGTCGTCATCAGGTCGTCGACGAGCACGACGCGGCCCGCGCCGAGCAGCCGTGCGCCTCCCGGACTCAGCTCCAGCGCCCCGGCGAGGTTCTCCAGGCGCCGCCGCGCGTCCAGCCCCGCCTGGTCGGCCACGGGCCGCCGTTGGCGCAGCACGGCCGCCACCCGGGCCGGCGTCCCGGTGCGCCGCAGCTCCCCGGCCGCCGCGAGCGCCATCCGCCGCACCGGATCGTGGCCACGCGCCCGCACGGCCCACCGGGCCGAGGGCACGGGAACCAGCAGCACGGGCCCGGACCGGGGCCACCCGGCCGACCTCGCGCCGGCACCCGCTCCGTACTCCGCGTCCAGGCCCGCCCGCACGGCCCTCGCCAGCGCCGTGCCCAGCGCTCCCGTGAGCGTCAGCGCCCCCCGTTCCTTGTGTGCGAGCAACAGCTCGCGCACCTGCGCCGCGTAAGGGGCCACCGCGTGCACCACCGGCAGCCCGGCCGGCTCCGGCACCGGCCGCACCCGCCGCGCCGCGCTCCCGTGCAGCGTGGCCCGGCACCGCGGGCACAGCGCCGTACGAGGTGCGCCGCAACCCGCGCAGTCGGCCGGCAGCACCAGGTCGGTGAGGTCCTGCCACCACCCCCGCATGCCCACCACTGTGCCAACGCGACCACGGACCGGCCACCCCTGTGGACAACGCCCTGTGGACAACCCGGCCCGTGGCCACGGGAAGCGGGCCGTGCGCTCAGCCGCCGCGCGCTCAGCCCGGCCGGACCGTCCCGGCCGTCGCGCGCTCAGCCCGGATAGACCGGCGCCGACCCGTCCTTGTCGACCTTCTGCCACTGCGCCCCGGCCGGCAGCCGTACGATCCCGTCCTCCGAGTAGGCCACCAGCGGCACCCGGTCGTCCTCGGACGCGGCGACCGCCTTCACGCTGGTGAGCGCGCCCGGTGCCGGGCCGTCGAGCGTGGAGCCGTCGACCTGGACGTACCGCATCTGCTGCACGCCCCCCTGCTCCTGCCCGACGACCAGCAGCCTGCTGTCCCCGGCCCAGGAGATGGCGCTGACCTGCTCCAGGTCCGGTGCCGCCGACCGCAGTCCGTCCACCGAGATGCCCTGCCCGGTTCCGTCGTCGCGTTGGATCCGCCCGATCAAGAGGGACTGCTTGCCGTCCTTCTCCACGACCAGCGCGATCCGCGCCCCGTCGGCGGCCACCCGCACGTCCTCGATCCGGCCGGACAGGTCCGGTACGGCGACCGGCGCCGGTTTCTCGGCGCCCTGTTCCAGGACGAACAGCCGCGGCCGGTGCGGGTCGCGGTCGGCCACCCACAGGTCGCCACGTGCGTCCCAGCTCGGGGTGGCGAGCCGGTGGTCGGGGGTCGTACCGGCGCTGGTCATCAGCGGAGCGCCGAGCGACCCGCCCGACGCCAGCGACGTCACGTACAGCGTCCTGCCCTCGTCGGCGATCCCGGCCGCGGTCTGCTCGTCCCGCGACACCGCCACGGACTGCAGCCCCCTGCCGGCCTCGCCCAGCGGACCCGGCACCGGCGCGGACGCCGTCCCGGTGCTCCCGGTCTGCATCCGTACCATCCGGTGCTTGCCGTCGAGGAAGTACAGGAAATCGGGGCGCTTGGACGACCCGTGCCAGGCGACGGACTTGGCGCGCTCCCCGTTCACCTCGCACAGCCGGTCGTCACCGGTCCCCCGCAGCTCGACGGAGTCCAGCGTCGGCGCCAGGTTCCGCAGCGTGAACAGCATCTGCGTCGCCATCTCGGTGCACTTGCCCGGTGTCACCCGGGACGGCTTGAGGTTCAGCGGCACGGTCACCTTGTTCTGGTCGTCCGGTGCCAGTCCGGACACACCCTTCTGCAAGCCCGTACCGGTCGGGAAGCTCGACCTGACCACCGGCCGCAGCCAGGTGGTGGGGCCCTTCAGCAGCGAGCGGACCAGCTCGGTCATCGCGTCGACCTTGCTGCGCACGAACACCGGGTCGGCGACCGCCGCCGGCTGCCCGCTCGCCCCGACGGACGCGTCGGAGGCGAAGTAGTACTTGCCGACGGACGTGTAGTTGCGCTGGAAGTCCGACTTGCCCATGACGACGCCGTCCGGCAGCCCGTCGATGCGCCACTGCCCGCTCTTCGGGTCCTTCGTGAGGTGCAGCTTCTTGCGGTAGGTGCCGTCGGCGGGCTGGTAGGCCTGCTGCGCGTCCACCGTGGCGACCTGGCTTCCGGCCAGTACGCAGGTGACGCTGTTGGTCTCCTCCCGCCCGCCCGGACGGCAGTCGGTCTCGATGGTCGGCCCGTTCGCGAGGACGGTGGTCGACCGCTCGGGCCGCCAGGTGCGGGCCGCCTCGGCCGTCAGGTACTTACGAGCCGTGTCGTACCCCGGATCGTCGCTGGTCAGCGCCTCCAGGAAGCCCTGCATGATCTCGCCCGGACCGGCGCCGTCGGCCGGCGGCATGGCGAACACCCGGACCCCGGTGTCCTGCCGCGGCGTGGACTCCACGTCCCGCAGGTCCCCGCTGTCGGGCATCGAGGCACAACCGGCCAGCAGTACGGCACCCAGGGCGGCGTACGCCACCGCGCGCCACGACCGCCGCCGCGCGCCCCCCTCGCGGTCAGCGGCCACGAAATGCCTCCCCTGGCTCGGTCGAGTCCTCCGGCACGGCCGCGTCCGGCCGGCCCGCGCCCGCGCCGGGCGCCGGATGTGCGGCGGATCCGTCGACCGGGTGCCGTGCGCCGGCGCTGGGCCGGGGCACGACCCGCGCGCCGTTGCCGTTGCCGGGCAGGGCGGTGGGGTCGGCGGCCGGGGTGGACGTGGTCAGCCGCGGCGCGATCTCCGCCCGGGGCGGCAGCGCGGGCTGGACGCCGTTCTGCTGCACCGGAACGGTCGCCCGCTTCTCCTCGCCCGCCCGCGGCAGGCCGGCGTCGTCGAGGCCACGGTTGCGGCGGGAGTCCTTGGGCTCCAGCGGTATCGGTGAGCCGCGCAGCGGCTCGTCCGCCGTCCTGGGCAGCGTCAGCCGGAACTGCGAGCCGCCGCCCGGTTCGCCCCAGGCCTGCAGCCAGCCGCCGTGCAGCCGGGCGTCCTCCAGGGCGATCGACAACCCGAGGCCGGTGCCGCCGGTGGTACGCGCGCGTGCCGGGTCGGCCCGCCAGAAGCGGCTGAAGACCCGCGTCGCCTCGCCGGGCTTGAGGCCCACGCCGTAGTCCCGCACCGCGATGGCCACGGCTCCGCCCGCGGCGGCCAGCTTCACGACCACGTCCTTGCCCTCACCGTGCTCCACGGCGTTGACGACGAGGTTGCGCAGGATCCGCTCCACTCGCCGGGCGTCCGCCTCGGCGACGACCGGCTGCTGGTCACCGAGGACCCGTACGTGCGTGCCCTTGCGCTCGGCGAGCGGCTCGGCACCGCTCACGACCCGCCGCACGACCTCCCTGAGGTCTATCGGCTCGGCCTCCAGCGCCGCCGCCCCGGCGTCGAAACGGCTGATCTCCAGCAGGTCGGCGAGCAGCGACTCGAACCGGTCCAGCTGGTCGGCGAGCAGCTCGGCCGACCGCGCGGTGACCGGGTCGAAGTCCTCGCGCGCCTCGTGGATGACGTCGGCCGCCATCCGGACCGTGGTCAGCGGGGTGCGCAGCTCGTGCGAGACATCGGAGACGAACCGCCGCTGCATCCGCGACAGGTCCTCCAGCTGCTGGATCTTGCCCTGGAGGTTCTGCGCCATCTTGTTGAAGGCCTCGCCAAGGCGCGCGATGTCGTCCTCGCCGGTGACCTTCATCCGCTCCTGCAGCCGCCCGGCCGACAGCCGCTCCGCGATCCCGGCCGCCATCCGCACCGGCGTGACGACCTGCCGCACCACCAGCCAGGCGATGGCGCCGAGCAGGACGACGACGAACAGCCCGGCGGTGGCGAGCGTGCCCTTGACCAGGCTCAGGGACTTCTCCTCCTGCGTGAGCGGGAAGAGGTAGTACAGCTCGTACGGGCGGCCGTTGGGGTCGTTGACCTGCTTGCCGATGACGAGCCCGGGCTGCGAGTCCTTGCCGCCGTAGTAGACGATTCGCGTGTTGCTCTGGACGGCCGACGTACCGCTGTTGACCCGCTCGCGCAGGGCGGCGGGCACGCTGGAGGTCGGGTTGACGTTCCCGGAGCCGCGTGGGCTGCGTCCGCCGCCGCTGTCGTCGCCCACCGGCAGCGTGACCACGTCGAAGGCGCCCGCGCCGCCGCTGGACAGCGACTCCACGAGGTCGCTCATCCACTGGATGACGTTCTGCGACTGCCGCCCGTCCCCGGTCGCCGTGCCGTCGCCGGCACCGGTCCCGGCTCCCGCGCCGGTCCCGCCGGCCGCCTCGTCGGCCTTCTGCTTGGCCACCGCGAACCCGCCCGTGGCCTGGCTCTGCGACGCCTTGACCTTCGCGTCGAGCAGGCCGTTGCGCACCTGCCCGATCACCACGAAGCCCAGCAGCAGGACGACACCGAGCGACATCAGCAGGGTGGTGGCGACGACCCTGAGCTGGATGTTGCGCCGCCACAGCCGCATCACCGGCAGCAGCGGACGGCGCACCCAGCGCAGGAGCAGGCGCAGGACCGGGCTGCCCTGGACTCCGCCCTCGAGCAGCCCGCCGTCGAACATCGCCCGCCAGCGCGCACCCGCCGCCGTCCGGCCGACAGGCCGCCCCGGACGGGCCCCAGAACCGCCGGGGGCCGAAGCGGCGCTGTCCCCGGACATGTCAGCTCGGTCCGGCCTTGTAACCGACACCACGGACGGTCACCACGATCTCCGGCCGCTCCGGGTCCTTCTCGACCTTGGAGCGCAGCCGCTGGACGTGCACGTTGACGAGCCGCGTGTCGGCCGCGTGCCGGTAGCCCCACACCTGCTCCAGCAGCACCTCGCGGGTGAACACCTGCCAGGGCTTGCGCGCGAGCGCGACCAGCAGGTCGAACTCCAGCGGGGTCAGCGCTATCGACTGCCCGTCCCGCTTCACCGAGTGTCCGGCGACATCGATGACCAGGTCACCGATGGTGAGCTGCTCCGGCGCCGGCTCCTCCGACCTGCGCAGCCGCGCCCTGATCCGGGCCACCAGCTCCTTCGGCTTGAACGGCTTGACGATGTAGTCGTCGGCGCCAGACTCCAGGCCCACGACGACATCGACGGTGTCGCTCTTGGCCGTGAGCATCACGATCGGCACACCGGACTCCGCCCGGATCAGCCGGCACACCTCGATGCCGTCCCGTCCGGGCAGCATCAGGTCGAGCAGCACCAGATCGGGCTTCGCCTCACGGAAAGCGGCCAGCGCCTTGTCGCCGTCGGCTACGAAAGACGGCTCAAAACCTTCACCACGCAGCACGATGCCGAGCATCTCGGCCAGTGCGGTGTCGTCGTCGACGACAAGGACTCGTCCCTTCATAAACGACATCATCCCATTCTCATAACAGCGACAGGCGCCCTGGTGAGGCAGGTCACTGGCCGGTGACGATAGTCGTACGGGGCCGTCACTGTCTGCCCCTGTCCCTCGCCGATGATGCCGCTCGCCGGTGTCAGCCCGACGCCGACGGGGCCCCCGCCGCGGACCGGGCGCACAGATCCGCGAGCGCCTCGGCCGTCACGGGCGAGACCACCCCCTCCTCGGTGACGATCGCCGTCACCAGTTCGGGCGGGGTCACGTCGAACGCCGGGTTGTACGCCTGCGTCCCCAGCGGCGCCACCGGAATCCCACCCCCCACTCCGGCCGCCTGAGGCGCCGCCACTTCGGTCACCTCGAAGCCGGGACGCTGCTCGACCTCGATGGACGCCCCGTCGGGCGTGTCCAGGTCGACCGTCGTCAGCGGCGCCACCACGATGAACGGCACATGGTGGTACCGGGCGAGCACCGCGAGCGGATAACTCCCCACCTTGTTCGCCACCGAACCGTCGGCCGCGATCCGGTCCGCCCCGATCACCACCGCGTCCACCTCACCCGCCGCGAACAGGGAACCCGCCGCGTTGTCCGTGAGCAGGGTGTACGCCATGCCGCTGCGGGCCGCCTCGTACGCCGTCAGGCGAGCGCCCTGCAACAGCGGACGCGTCTCGTCCACCCACAGCCGCCGCAGCCTTCCCGCCCGGTGCGCGGCGAGGGCCACCGCGAAGGCCGTGCCCTCCCCGCCCGACACCAGCGACCCGCTGTTGCAGTGGGTCAGGATCCGGTGCCCGCCGCCGGACAGCAACTCGTCCAGCAACGCCAGACCATGGTCCGCCATCCTGGCGCTGGCCTCGGCGTCCTCCTGGTGCAGCGCCCGCGCGGCGGCCAGCGCAGCCACGGCGGCCGCGGTCGGGTCACCGGTCCGGGCCAGCGCCGCCTGGTGCGCCGCCTGCGCCCGGCGCACCCCGACGGACAGGTTCACCGCGGTGGGCCTGGCCTCCTCCAGCGCCCGCGCCGCCTCGGCCACGTCGAACCCCCGCGCGGCGGCGAGCGCGACGCCGTACGCCCCCGCGATGCCGAGCAGCGGCGCCCCGCGCACGGCGAGCGAACGGATCGCCTCCACCAGCGCCGCCGCGTCCGTGCACACCAACTCGACCTCTTCGGCCGGAAGCCTCGTCTGATCCAGAAGGACCAGTACGGGACCTTCTGGTGGTTCCTCCCATCGGATCGCCGGTATCTCGGTCGGCCGCCTGTCCCCACCGGTTCGCGCCTGCTGATCAACCATGCCGTCAGTCTGCCCCGGATCCGGCGGACAATTGAAGGCGTCCGGCCCCCACCGTGGCCGGTCCCCCGGTGACCAGCACATGGCACGATGGCTGCCAACCTGCCGCCGCGACCGCGGACGGGCACCAAGAAGGAGCTTCGATGACTGACACTCCGGGCTGGGCCTCGCCCGGATCCGCCCCGTCGTCCGAGGGGCGGGAACCCGGTGCGTCCGGCCCCGCCGAGCCCGCGGACCGCCCCGCCCTCACCGAACCCGCGCCGCAGCCGGGCCCGGACGCGCAGGGCCCAGGTTCGAAGTGGTCCAAGGAGCAGCCGCCGGCCGGCCAGTGGTCCGCGCCCACCGGTGCCCCGAGCCCGCACCAGGCCCCGCCGCCCCCGCCACCCGGACCGGGCTGGAACGGCGGGCAGCCCGGCGGCCCCGGCCAGGGCGGCTACGGTGTGCCCGGCGGCGGATACGGCGGCCCCCCTCCCGGCTACGGCGGTTACGGCACCCCGGGCGGCTACCCCGCCTGGGGCGGCGGCTGGGCAGGCCCGCCGCCGGCGGCCAAGCCCGGCGTCATCCCGCTGCGCCCGCTCGGCGTCGGCGAGATCCTCGACGGCGCCGTCTCCACCATGCGCACCTACTGGCGCACGGTCCTCGGCATCGCGCTGGCCGTCGCCGTCGTCACGGACACCTGCCTGGTGCTCGTCCAGGGCTTCTTCGTCAACGACGCCCGCACATCGCTCGACAGCAGGACCGCCACCTTCGACGACGTCTACCGCTCCCTGCGCGAATCCATGATCGGCACCGGGATCGTCACGGTGATCTCCGCAGCCGCCGTCATCGTCGCCACCGCCCTGCTCACCACCATCACCAGCCGCGCCGTGCTCGGCAGGCCGGTCAGCACCGGCGAGGCCTGGCGCGAGGCCCGCCCGCAGATCCCGCGGCTGGCCGGACTGCTCCTCCTGCTCGGCCTGATCACCGTCGGAGTGATCGCCGTCGGCGCCGTGCCCGGCTTCCTGGTCCTGCTGAGCGGCGGCAGCGGCATAGGCGGATCCGCCCTGTTCGCCCTGGGCATCCTCGTAGCCGTCCTCGTCGCGGTGTGGCTGGCCATCCGCTACTACCTGGCCGCCCCCGCCCTCATGCTGGAACGCCAGAGCGTCACCAAGTCCATGAGCCGCTCCGCGAAGCTGGTGCGCGGCTCCTGGTGGCGCGTCTTCGGCATCCAGCTCCTCGCCTGGCTCATCGCCAACATCGTCTCGGCGGTCATCACCATCCCCTTCGCCCTCATCGGCGCCGCCGTCGGCGGTAACGGCATGGACGACATCCTCGGCACCAACGGCGGACACGTCGGCTGGGCGTTCCTGATCATCCGGGGCGTCGGCTCCCTGATCGGCACCACGCTCACCCTTCCGATCAGCGCCGGAGTCACCGTGCTCCTCTACATCGACCAACGCATCCGCCGGGAGGCCCTCGACCTCGAACTGGCCCGCGCCGCCGGCGTCCAGGGTTACGGCACCGGCGTCCCCGGCCCCGTCCCCGGGAGCTGATGCGGTGAGCCTCACGGGGGGAGTTCTCACGGCGGCGCCCCCACCGGGCACCGCCACCGCCGTCGCGGGCCGGCTGCTGCGCGCGACGGACCGGGTGGTGCTGGCGGCCGGTGGCTCGGGGGACGAGCCACCGGTGACCATCGGACGTGATCCCGCACGCGAGGCGGCCCGGCGCGAACTGTCCAAGGGCATGTACCACGAGAACGACCCCAGCCTGCTCCAGCGCGCCCTGAACGCGTTCTGGGAGTGGCTCGACCGGGCCCTCGGCTCGGCAGCCTCGGCGACCCCGGGCGGCGCCGTCGGCCTGGTCGTCGTCATCCTGTTCGTCGTCGCCGTCCTGGCCGCCCTGTGGTGGCGCCTGGGCACTCCCCGGCGCCGACCCGCCCCGGCCGCCGTCCTCTTCGACGAGCGCCCCCGCAGCGCCGCCGAGCACCGGGCCGCCAGCGAGGCCCACGCGGCCCAGGGCCACTGGAACCAGGCCGTCCAGGAACGCATGCGAGCCCTCGTCCGCGCCCTGGAGGAACGGGCCCTGCTCGACGTACGCCCCGGCCGCACCGCCGACGAGGCAGCCGCCGAGGCCGGGCGCGTCCTGCCCGCGCACACGGACCGACTGCGCGCCGCCGCCCGTGAGTTCGACGACGTCACATACGGCGGACGCTCGGCCGACGAGCCGTCGTACCACCGCCTCGCCGAACTCGACCGCGACCTCGAACACACCAGGCCGGCCCTCGCCACCAGCCCCACAGGCGCCACCACGAAGGCCCGGAGCACCCGCGAGGGGGCCGCCGAGTGACCACCGAGACCACCCCGCCGGCCACCTCCACCGCGCCCACCGGCCGCCAGGTGTGGACCCGCACGCGAGGCATCGCTCTCGCCGCCGTCCTGCTCCTGGCCGCGGCCGTCGCCATGGCCGCCGTCCGCTCCACCACCCGGCACGGCGAGCTGGACCCGCGTTCCCCCGACCCCTACGGCAGCCGGGCCGTCGCTCAACTCCTCGCCGAACGCGGCGTCTCCACCCGGGTCGTCACCACCCTCGGCGCGGCCCGCGCCGCCGCCGGGCCGGACACCACGCTGCTCGTCGCCGTACCCGACCTGCTGACCCACCGCCAACAGAGCGAGCTGCGCGCGGCGACCGCGTCCGCCGGCGGGCGGACCGTCCTCGTCGCGGCCGGCAGCTGGTCCGTCGAACGGCTCGCCCCCGGGGTCTCCGCGGACCCCGCCACCAGCGACAGCTCCACCCTCGGCCCGCACTGCACGCTGCCCGAAGCCCGGCGCGCGGGCCCCGCCGACACCGGCGGCATCCGCTACACCACCACCCGTCTCGACGCCGACTCCTGCTACCCCAGCGAGCGCCTCGCCACCCTCCTGCGCGTCCCCGCGGCCTCCGGAGGCGGTGACACCGTCGCACTCGGCGCGCCCGACATCCTCTACAACGACCGCCTCGACGAACAGGGCAACGCCTCGCTCGCCCTTCAGCTCCTCGGCTCCCGCCCCCATCTGGTCTGGTACCTCCCCTCGTTGTCCGACGCCTCCGCCACCGAGAACGGCGAGCAGAAGAGCTTCCTCGACCTGCTCCCCTCGGGATGGCTCTGGGCCACCCTGCAACTGTTCATCGCGGCCGTCCTCGCCGCCTTCTGGCGGGGACGCCGCTTCGGCCCGCTCGTGCCCGAGAAACTCCCCGTCGCGATCCGCGCCTCCGAGACCGCCGAGGGCCGCGCCCGCCTCTACCGCAACGCCAACGCCCGCGACCGCGCCGCCACCGCTCTTCGCACCGCCACCCGCACCCGCCTCGCCCCTCTCGTCGGCGTCCCCGTCACCCGGGCGCACACGCCCGAGGCCCTGCTCCCCGCCCTGTCCGCCCACCTCACCGGCGACGGACAGGCCCTGCACTCCCTCCTCTTCGGACCGCCGCCCGGCGACGACACGGCCCTCGTCGCCCTCACCGACCAACTCGACGCCCTCGAAAGAGAGGTACGCCGTTCATGACGGACCCGACCACCGACAACGCCGGGCAGAGCGGGGACCCGGACACCGCCCGGGCCTCCCTGGAGGCCCTGCGCGCCGAGATCGCCAAAGCCGTGGTCGGCCAGGACCCCGCCGTGACCGGCCTCGTCGTCGCCCTCCTCTGCCGCGGACACGTACTACTAGAAGGAGTCCCCGGGGTCGCCAAAACGTTGCTCGTCCGCGCCCTCGCATCGGCACTCGAACTCGACACCAAACGCGTCCAGTTCACCCCGGACCTGATGCCGAGCGACGTGACCGGCTCCCTCGTCTACGACACCCGCACCGCCGAGTTCTCCTTCCAGCCCGGCCCGGTCTTCACCAACCTCCTCCTCGCGGACGAGATCAACCGCACCCCTCCCAAGACCCAGTCGTCCTTGCTGGAGGCCATGGAGGAACGCCAGGTCACGGTCGACGGCACCCCCCGCCCGCTCCCCGAGCCCTTCCTCGTCGCCGCGACGCAGAACCCGGTCGAGTACGAAGGCACCTACCCCCTCCCCGAAGCCCAACTGGACCGCTTCCTGCTGAAACTGACGATCCCTCTGCCCTCCCGGCAGGACGAGATCGACGTCCTCACCCGGCACGCCTCGGGGTTCGACCCTCGCGACCTGCGCGCCGCCGGCGTACGTCCGGTCGCCGGCCCCGCCGACCTGGAGGCGGCCCGTGCCGCGGTCGCCAAGACGACCGTCTCCCCCGAGATCACCGCCTACGTCGTGGACATCTGCCGCGCCACGCGTGAGTCGCCCTCCCTCACCCTGGGCGTCTCCCCACGCGGCGCCACGGCCCTGCTGGCCACCTCGCGCGCCTGGGCCTGGCTGACCGGCCGCGACTACGTCATCCCCGACGACGTGAAGGCCCTCGCGCTGCCCACTCTGCGCCACCGGGTCCAGTTGCGCCCCGAGGCCGAGATGGAAGGCGTGACCGCTGATTCGGTCATCAACGCCATCCTCGCCCACGTACCGGTCCCCCGCTGATGGCCCTCACCGGACGCGCCGCCCTCCTCGCGGCCCTCGGCTCCATCCCCGTCGGCATCCTGGAGCCGAGCTGGACGGGCATTTTCGCGGTCAACGGCCCCCTGGCCCTGGCCTGCGCATGCGACTACGCACTGGCCGCGCCGGTACGTCGTCTCCAGCTGAGCCGCTCCGGCGACAGCTCGACCCGGCTCGGCGACACCGCCGAGGTGACGCTGACGATCACGAACCCCTCCCGCCGCCCGCTGCGGGCACGACTGCGGGACGCGTGGCCGCCGAGCAGCTGGCGGCCAGGCACCGAGATCGCCGCCTCCCGGCACGAGCTGACCGTGCCACCGGGCGAGCGCCGGCGCGCGACGACCCGGCTGCACCCCGTCCGCCGCGGCGACCACCGGGCCGACCGCGTCACGATCCGCTCCTACGGCCCCCTCGGACTCTTCTCCCGCCAGGGCGCCCACGAGGTTCCCTGGTCAGTACGGGTTCTGCCCCCGTTCACCAGCCGCAAGCACCTCCCGTCGAAACTCGCCCGATTGCGTGAACTCGACGGCCGCACCAGCGTGCTGACCCGCGGGGAGGGAACGGAGTTCGACAGCCTGCGCGAGTACGTTCCCGGTGACGACACCCGCTCGATCGACTGGCGTGCCACGGCCCGGCAGTCCGCCGTCGCCGTCCGCACCTGGCGCCCCGAGCGCGACCGGCACATCCTGATCGTCCTGGACACCGGCCGTACCTCGGCCGGCCGGGTGGACGACGCGCCGCGCCTGGACGCCTCCATGGACGCGGCCCTGCTGCTCGCCGCCCTTGCCTCGCGCGCGGGCGACCGCGTGGCCCTGCTGGCCTACGACCGCCGGATCCGAGCCCTGGTCCAGGGCCGCGCGGCGGGCGATGTGCTGCCTTCCCTGGTCAACGCGATGGCCACCCTGGAACCGGAACTCGTCGAGACCGACGCTCGGGGCCTCACCGCCACCGCGCTGCGCGCCGCGCCCCGCCGCTCCCTGATCGTCCTCCTCACGACGCTGGACGCGGCACCGATGGAGGAGGGATTGCTTCCCGTGCTGCCGCAGCTCACTCAACGACACACTGTTCTGGTCGCCTCGGTGGCGGATCCCCGCATTGCCCGCATGGCGCAGGCCCGGGGGGACATGGAGGCGGTGTACGAAGCGGCGGCGGCCGCTCAGGCGCAGGACGAGCGTCGACGCACTGCCGAGCAGCTTCGCCGTCATGGAGTGACGGTGGTGGACGCGACACCGGAGGAACTGGCGCCGGCGCTCGCGGATGCGTATCTGGCTCTCAAAGCGGCGGGCCGGCTCTGACGGGTGCCGAACCGTCGGTGTCCCTTCGGGGACGTCTCATGGTCCTTAAACGCAGAAAACCCCCGCACCGT
>NZ_JAINRC010000089.1 GCF_020400655.1 Streptomyces spinosus | reverse complement strand
CCGGCCGGAACTGACCGCACAGCGCTTCACCGCCAACCCCCTCAGCCCGCCCCGCCCTGACCCGCGCGTCTACCACACCGGTGACCTGGTCAAGTGGCGGCCGGACGGCACGCTGGAATTCATCGGCCGGATCGACAACCAGGTCAAGGTGCGCGGCTACCGCATCGAACTCGGCGAGATCGAGAACGCCCTGACCACTCACCCCCAGGTCCACGCCACCGCC
>NZ_JAINRC010000088.1 GCF_020400655.1 Streptomyces spinosus | reverse complement strand
CCTTCTGGCCGCGCGGGGCGAGGGCAAGCGGATCATCCTCGCCCTGGACACGGTGAAGAGCCTGGCCGACGAGGAGATGAAGGTCGTCGTGGACCCCGTCAAGGGTGTCCGCAGGATCACCAAGCTGATGGACCCGGCGGAGGCTACCGGTGAGTACATCGGCGTCACCCTGATCGAGGGCGAGGCGGCGCAGGAGCTGGCCGACGCGCTGCGGACGACCTTCGAGCGTGAT
>NZ_JAINRC010000087.1 GCF_020400655.1 Streptomyces spinosus | reverse complement strand
GTCACGCTCGAAGGTCGTCCGCAGCGCGTCGGCCAGCTCCTGCGCCGCCTCGCCCTCGATCAGGGTGACGCCGATGTACTCACCGGTCGCCTCCGCCGGGTCCATCAGCTTGGTGATCCTGCGGACACCCTTCTCGGGGTCCACCACGACCTTCATCTCCTCGTCGGCCAGGCTCTTCACCGTGTCCAGGGCGAGGATGATCCGCTTGCCCTCGCCCCGCGCGGCCAGAAGC
>NZ_JAINRC010000086.1 GCF_020400655.1 Streptomyces spinosus | reverse complement strand
CCTCGCCGCGATCAGCGTGGACTACTACACCCGCCTCGAACAGGGCCGCGTCCGCGCCTCCGCCCCGGTGCTGGTCACCCTGGCCCGCGCCCTGCGCCTCGACGACGACCAGCAGAAGTACCTCTACGAACTCGCCGGGCGGAGCGACGACCTGCCGAAGCGCCGGCGCCGGCCCGTCCAGCCCGTACGGCCGCCCATGCGCCGCCTGCTCGAACAGCTCACCCACACCCCCGCGCTCGTCCTCGGCAGACGCCTGGACGTCCTGGCCTGGAACCCGGCCGCGACG
>NZ_JAINRC010000085.1 GCF_020400655.1 Streptomyces spinosus | reverse complement strand
GCTCGCCGCGATCAGCGTGGACTACTACACCCGCCTCGAACAGGGCCGCGTCCGTGCCTCCGCCCCCGTACTGGTCACCCTGGTGCGCGCCCTGCGCCTGGACGACGACCAGAAGCGGTATCTGTACGGTCTCGCCGGGCGGAGCGAGGACCGGCCGAAGCGTCGGCGCCGGCCCGTCCAGCCCGTACGGCCGCCCATGCGCCGCCTGCTCGAACAGCTCACCGACACCCCCGCGCTCGTCCTCGGCAGACGCCTGGACGTCCTGGCCTGGAACCCGGCCGCCGCA
>NZ_JAINRC010000084.1 GCF_020400655.1 Streptomyces spinosus | reverse complement strand
CCGTCGCCAGGCCGCCGACACGTCCGGGGTGGCTCGGCCGGACGGGGTGGCTCGGCCGGACGGGGCGGTGCCGGGTGCGCACCGTGCCGTCCGGCGGCGACCGGCCGATCATGTTCCGACCGGGCGGTCTCCGCTCGGGTGCCTCGGGGTGGTCATCCGGCCCGGGGAAGCACATGGAAGTTCCCAATGAAGTCCCGCGGTCCCGGATTACCCGAGAGGACGAACGACGATGAAGGAATTCCTGGTCGTGCTCACCACGACCGTGCCGGAGGGCACCGACCCCGCCGAGGTCGACCGG
>NZ_JAINRC010000083.1 GCF_020400655.1 Streptomyces spinosus | reverse complement strand
GGACTTCGCCGCCTGGCAGCGGGAGCAGCTCAGCGGTGAATTCCTGGAGCGGCAGCTGGCGTACTGGCGCGAGCGCCTGGCGGGGGTGCCGGCCCTGGAACTGCCGACCGACCACGGGCGGCCCGCCGAGCGGGAGGGCGCCGAAGGCGACACCGTGTACTTCTCGGTGCCGCGGGAGGTGGAGGAGGTGCTGCGGTCCACGGCGAGTGGGCAGGGCGCGAGTGTCTTCATGGCGCTGCTGTCGCTGTTCCAGATCGTCCTGGCGCGTTACTGCCGTCAGGACGACATCGCGGTGGGCACC
>NZ_JAINRC010000082.1 GCF_020400655.1 Streptomyces spinosus | reverse complement strand
AGCCGCCACCGACGCCGCCAGGGTGGCGAAATGGCCGGCCATACGCTCGATCGTCGCCCGCTCGAACAGATCCGTCCGGTACTCCAGGGCCGCCAGCAGCTCGCCACCCGACTCGGCCGCGGTCAGCTGGAGATCGAACTTGGCGTCCTGACCGCCCACGCCGACCTGCTCGACCGTCAGTCCGGGCAGGCTCCACGCGTCGTCGTCCGGGGTGTTCTGGAAGACGAACATCGTCTGGAACAGCGGGTTGCGGGACAGGTCCCGGTCGGGAGCCAACTCGTCGACGAGGCGTTCGAAGGGCAGGTCCTGGTGGTCGTAGGCG
>NZ_JAINRC010000081.1 GCF_020400655.1 Streptomyces spinosus | reverse complement strand
GACTCCTGGAACCACGGGTGCTGGTCGCTGGTGTGGTTCATGACGAAGTCGATGATCACGCGCATGCCGCGCTGGTGCGCGGCGTCCACGAACTCCACGAAGTCGGCGAGGTCGCCGAACTCCGGGAGCACGGCGGTGTAGTCGGACACGTCGTAACCGCCGTCCCGCAGGGGGGACTTGAAGAACGGCGGCAGCCACAGGCAGTCCACGCCGAGCCACTGCAGGTAGTCGAGCTTGGCGGTCAGGCCCTTCAGGTCGCCGACGCCGTCGCCGTTGCTGTCCTGGAAGGAGCGGACCAGGACCTCGTAGAAGACGGCGCGTTTGAACCACTCCGGGTCCCGGTCCTTG
>NZ_JAINRC010000080.1 GCF_020400655.1 Streptomyces spinosus | reverse complement strand
GTCTTCTCGACGGAGACCGGGTGCACGGTGTCGCCGTTGGCGAGGATCACACCGTCCTTCAGCGCGTCACGGCCGCACCACAGGGAGTAGGCGTTGTTCCACTCCTCGGCCTTGTCGTTGTCGATGAGGGTGAGCTTCAGGCCGTACTTCCGCTCCAGGGCCGCCTTGCGCTCGTACACGGCCTCCTTGCGGTAGCCGACGATGACCGCGACCTCGGTCAGCCCCACCTCGGCGAAGTTGCCCAGAGTGAGGTCCAGGACCGTCAGCGACTCCTCCGCGCCCTCGGGACCCACCGGCACCAGAGCCTTGGGCAGGGTGTCGGTGTAGGGGCGCAGACGGCGCCCGGCGCCGGCCGCCAG
>NZ_JAINRC010000007.1 GCF_020400655.1 Streptomyces spinosus | reverse complement strand
ATCGGTGCTGGTGAGCCACTGCACGGCTCTGGTGTCTCGGATCCTCTTCACGCCCCGCCTGTGTCCGCGCCCCGCCCGCGGGTCACACTCGGGGGACGCGAGGAGCATCACGGCAGAAGGGTGTGACGATCCGGACCGTGCCGGACACGAACCGAGCATGAGCAACGACGAGATCTTCGCCGCTGCCTATCGCGAGCACTACTGGGCGGTCAGCCGCTATGTCGCCAGGCGGCTTCAGGGGCGGACCGACGAGGTGGAGGAAGTGGTGGCGGAGGTGTTCACGGTCGCCTGGCGACGCCGGGCCGACCTGCCGGCCGCGCCGCTGCCCTGGCTGTACGGGGTGGCCCGGAACTGCCTGGCCAACGCGGTACGCGGCTACGGGCGCCGGCGCCGGCTGGTGGACCGGCTGGGCAACGACGAGGCGGCGCACGGCCGGCACGTCGCGGCGGGCCCCGACGCGGAGGCGCCGGGCGCCTGGGTGCACGAGGCGTTGGACCGGCTGTCCCCGGCCGACCAGGAGGTACTGCGCCTCGCCGCCTGGGAGGAACTCGGCGCCGAGGAGATCGCGGTCGCCCTCGGCTGCGGACGCCGCGCCGCGGCCATGCGCCTCCACCGCGCCCGTCGCCGCCTGCGCACGGAGATCGACCGCCTGAGCCCCGCGGAACCGCCGCCCGGGCCGCGCCCGAGCCCTTCGCCACCGTCGCCCGCGGCACTGGCCGAGGTGTCCTCCGCGGAACCGTCGCTCGAAGCGCCGCCCAAGGCGATACCCGGCGGACCGATGCCCGACGGTGACACCCGTCCCGGCCGGCGAACCTCCCTCCCCTTGCCCACCCCCGACGCGACGCTGCGCAAGGACCCCCGACATGCCTGACGAACTCGAACTCCTCCGGCGCGCCAACCCCGTACCGGACGACGGGCCGCACTTCGGCGACGGGCCCCTGGACCAGCGCGCCGAACGGCGGCTGGAGCGGCTGTCGGGTCAGCCCCGCGCGCCGCGCCGCGCCCCCCGTGCCCGGTTGCTGTGGGGGCTCGCGGCCACGGGCGTCGTCCTGGCGACCGCCCTCACCGCGCTGGTCGGCGGGCCGAACACCCAGCCGGCCCTCGCCGCGCCCCGGCCGCTGGCCGTCCGCGCCGACTCCCCGCCCGTCCCGCTGACGCAGGTGGCCGGACTGGCCGCGACCGCCGCCGCCGACGGTTCGCCGCGCCTGCGCAAGGGCACGCACGTGCAGTCGTGGAGCCTGAGCATGGCCGACGGCGAACCGCCCGTCACCCTGCCCGAGGAGAGGGTCGTGCGCTGGCGCGCGGACCTCAGCCACACCGAGCTGGTCGTGGCGACCGACCCGCGCCGTCCCGGCCGCCCGGTCCTCACCGACGAGGGCGGAAACCCCCGCCTGGTGGCCGACGGCCACGTCCTCAGCCGGGCCACCTACCCGCCGAGCTGGAGCGACGCCCCGCCCGAGGCACCGCCGCCGCACACCCCGGCCGCCCTGCGCGCCTACCTCGCCGAGACCGTCCGCACCGACTCCCTGGGCACCCCGCAGCTCCTCGACGCCGTCGCGGAGCTGCTGGACCACTGGACGCTGGGCGCGCGCGAGTCCGCGGCACTGGTCAGGGTCCTCGCCGGCGCCGGGGGACTGCGGGCCGTGGGGCAGGTGACCGACCGCCTCGGCCGCCCCGGGCAGGCGTACGTGTACGAGGGTGAGGGCGGCCGGCGGATGCTGATCCTCGACCCGCGCACCGGCACCGTCCTCGGCCTGGAGACCACCTTCACCCGCGACGCCCCGGAGTACGGCGTCAAGGCGGGGGACGTCATGGACTACAGCGCCTGGCTGCGCTGACCGGCCTCCGGCGCTGCCCGGTGGCGGTTGCCACTCGGGTCAGCCCGGCCGCCTGGCGCCGGCCGGCGACGCCTCTCGGTGACGCGTCCGGCCCAGCCTCGCCCAGCCCGGCCTCGCCGCCCCTACACCCCCAGCTGCCGGGCGGCGGCCGTCACCGTCTGGTCCAGGAGCGTGGCGATCGTCATCGGGCCGACGCCGCCCGGTACCGGGGTGATCAGCGAGGCCCGCTCCACGGCCGAGTCGAAGTCGACGTCGCCGACGTTCCCCGGGTTGTAACCCGCGTCGACGACGACCGCGCCCGGCTTGATGTCCTGCCCCCGGATCAGCCGCGGCCGGCCCACCGCGGCCACCACGATGTCGGCCTCGCGGACCACGGCCGAGAGCTCGCGGGTGCGCGAGTGGCAGTAGGTGACGGTCGCGTCCCGGGCGAGCAGCAGCATGCCCACCGGCTTGCCGAGGATCGCGCTGCGGCCGACCACCACGGCCCGCTTCCCGGCCGGGTCGACGCCGTACTCGTCGAGCAGCCGCAGGATGCCGCCCGGCGTGGCGGAGACGAACCCCGGCAGCCCGAAGCTCATCGCGGCGAACGACGCGAAGGTGACACCGTCGACGTCCTTCTCGGGCGCGATCGCCTCGAACGCGGCCCGCTCGTCGATGTGGTCGCCCACCGGGTGCTGGAGCAGAATGCCGTGCACCCCCGGGTCGGCCGACAACTCACGCAGGGCCGCGACGAGTTCGCCGGTGGTGGTGGTCGCGGGCAGGGCGACGTGCCGGGACTCGATGCCGGCCTTGCGGCTGCGGTTCTGCTTCATCCGGACGTACGTCACGGACGCCGGGTCCTCGCCGACCAGCACGGTCGCCAGACACGGCGCGGTACCGGTGCGCCCGGTGAGGGTGGCGGCCTTCCGCGCGGTGTCCTCGACGATGCGGCGGGCGGGCGCGGTGCCGTCCATCAGACGGGCCTGGGTCATGCTGCACACTCCTGGGGCTGGATCGACTCTCCTCGCCCAGGCGCGCGGCAACCGGCGCGGACCGCTCCCCGGTGGTGCTCCACCTCAGCGCCAGTCACGGCCCGCGTACAGCGTAACCGAGGGTGCGCCGGCCTCCCGGCCCGCCGGCCTCCTTCCGCTCCCGCCGTGCCCGGCCGGGGCTACTCGTCCCAGGCCTGGATGATCAGCTGTTCCGAGATCTTGCCGTCCCGCAGGGTGACCATCGACTCGGCGAGGACCCGGGTGCCGTCCCCGTACTCGCAGGACTCGCAGTAGGCCGCGTGGTCGCCCTGGACGACGCACCGGTCCAGCCTGTGCGTCATGTCGCGGCTGTAGACGTCGTCCAGCAGTTCGGCGATCTGGCTCCGGCCGTGCAGGACCGTGGGGTGACTGGGCTGGTTGTCGCGGTCGACGATGCGGATCCGCGCGTCGTCCGCGTAGAGGGCCAGAAGATTGTTGCCGGTGTTGCCCTCGATGGCCCGGCGCAGTGTGTCGGTGTCGAAGGCGGACCCCGCCGCGGTACCCATGGTGACCTCCTTCAGGTGCCCGTGTGGTCCAGGCGCCCGTGCGGTCCGGCCAGGAGCGGGCCGCACGGGCCCACCTCCGAGACTCCTCCGCCCCGGCGGCCCCGGCAAGCCCGGCCGCGCGCTCCACCTCCCGGGTGAGCGTGGCCCGCCGCCCGTGTCCGCCGGGGGCCCGCCGCCGTTGCTGAGGACATGATCTCAACACGACGTATCGCCGCCGCCGTCGGTCTGGCCGCCGGGATCGCCGGCCTCGCCGTACCCCAGGCGAACGCGGCCGGCGCCGGCGCACCGCTCGTCGGGAAGCTCGGCGCGCTGAGCACGCTCGACTCGCTCGCCGTCAGTGACCTCCCGGCGGAGCAGCGGTCCCGGGTGCCGCGGGTCACCGAACAGGTGCAGGAGCTGAAGCACCTGAAGGAGCTGAACCAGCTCAACCAGGTGGAGCAGGTCCTCGCGCCCGCCGCGCCGCTGCTCGGTCTGGCCGGCGCCGTCCACTGATCCCGCCCGCCGGTACGAGGGCCGTCCCCCCGGGCGGCCCTCAGCGCTGCCCGGCCCCGCCGGGCGGCGCGCCCGTGGGAGGCGGGAAAGATCCACCGACCTCCTCGTGGCCCGTCCCGCTACCGAACGGACGCGCGTAGTGTCGGCGGCGAAGGCAAACGAAGGAAGGAACCAGACCATGGCGCAGGAAGTCCGCGGCGTGATCGCACCGGGCAAGGACGAGGCCGTACGGGTCGAGACGATCGTGGTGCCGGACCCGGGGCCCGGCGAGGCCGTCGTACGCGTCCAGGCCTGCGGGGTCTGCCATACCGATCTGCACTACAAGCAGGGTGGCATCTCGGACGACTTCCCCTTCCTGCTCGGCCACGAGGCCGCCGGGGTCGTGGAGTCGGTCGGCGAGGGCGTCACCGACGTCGCCCCCGGCGACTTCGTGATCCTCAACTGGCGCGCGGTGTGCGGGCAGTGCCGGGCCTGTCTGCGCGGCCGGCCCTGGTACTGCTTCAACACCCACAACGCGCGGCAGAAGATGACCCTCGCCGCCACCGGCCAGGAGCTGTCCCCGGCTCTCGGGATCGGTGCCTTCGCCGAGAAGACGCTCGTCGCGGCCGGCCAGTGCACCAAGGTCGACCCGGCCGTCTCCCCGGCGGTCGCGGGCCTCCTCGGCTGCGGGGTGATGGCCGGTATCGGCGCGGCGATCAACACGGGGAACGTCAGCCGGGGCGACTCGGTCGCCGTCATCGGCTGCGGCGGTGTCGGCGACGCGGCGATCGCCGGGTCGTACCTGGCCGGAGCGGCGAAGATCATCGCGGTGGACATCGACGACCGCAAGCTGGAGAAGGCCCGCACGCTGGGCGCCACCCACACCGTCAACTCCAGGGAGAACGACCCGGTCGAGGCGATCCGCGAGCTGACCGGAGGCTTCGGCGCCGACGTCGTCATCGAGGCCGTCGGCCGCCCGGAGACGTACCGGCAGGCCTTCTACGCCCGTGACCTCGCCGGAACCGTCGTCCTCGTCGGCGTCCCCACCCCCGAGATGAAGCTCGAACTGCCCCTGCTGGACGTCTTCGGCCGCGGCGGCGCCCTGAAGTCCTCCTGGTACGGCGACTGCCTGCCCAGCCGGGACTTCCCGATGCTGATCGACCTCCACCTGCAGGGCCGCCTGCCGCTCGACGCGTTTGTCACCGAGACCATCCAACTGGACCAGGTGGAGCAGGCGTTCGAGCGGATGCACCACGGCGACGTGCTGCGTTCGGTGGTGGTGCTGTGATGGCCGCGCGCATCGAACGCCTCGTCACCTCCGGCCAGTTCACCCTGGACGGCGGCACCTGGGACGTGGAGAACAACGTGTGGATCGTCGGCGACGACCGCGAGGTGATCGTCATCGACGCCGCCCACGACGCCGAGGCCATCGCACGCGCCGTCGGCGACCGGCGCCTGACCGCCATCGTGTGCACGCACGCCCACAACGACCACGTCAACGCGGCACCGGAACTCGCCGACCTCACCGGCGCGACGATCTGGCTGCACCCGGACGACCTCGCGCTGTGGAAGCAGACCCACCCGCACCGCGACCCCGACCGGCACCTCGTCGACGGCCAGGTCATCGAGGCCGCCGGCGCCGACCTCACCGTCCTGCACACCCCGGGGCACGCCCCCGGCGCCGTCTGCCTGTACGACCCGGGCCTCGGCACCGTGTTCACGGGCGACACCCTCTTCAAGGGCGGCCCCGGGGCCACCGGGCGCTCCTACTCGCACTTCCCGACCATCATCGACTCCCTCCGCGACCGCCTCCTCACCCTCCCGCCGGAGACCAAGGTCCTCACCGGGCACGGGGACGGCACCACCATCGGCGACGAGGCCCCCCACCTGGAGGAGTGGATCACCCGCGGCCACTGAGCCCGGCCACCACCGCGCCGTAAAAGCCGACAGCAGATGTCCGGTTTCCCGGCGACAGTGGGCGGCGACAGCAGTCGCACCACAGTCGTACCGCACGGGAGGCCGGACATGTCAGGACCGCTGGAAGGCAAGGTGGCGCTGGTCGCCGGGGCGACCCGGGGCGCCGGGCGGGGCATCGCCGTGGAACTCGGCGCGGCGGGCGCCACCGTCTACGTCACCGGCCGCAGCACCCGCGCGCGCCGCTCGGAGTACGACCGCCCCGAGACCGTCGAGGACACCGCCGACCTCGTCACCGCGGCCGGCGGGCAGGGCATCGCCGTGCCCACCGACCACCTCGACAGGACCGCCGTGCGCGACCTGGTGGACCGCGTCGCGGCCGAGCGGGGCCGCCTCGACGTCCTCGTCAACGACATCTGGGGCGGCGAGAACCTCTTCGAGTGGGACACCCCCGTGTGGGAGCACGACCTCGACAACGGACTCCGCCTGCTCCGCCTCGCGGTCGAGACCCACGCCGTCACCAGCCACTACGCCCTGCCGCTGCTGCTGCGGCACCCCGGCGGCCTGGTCGTGGAGGTCACCGACGGCACCGCCGAGTACAACGGCGGCACCTACCGGGTGAACCTCTTCTACGACCTCGCCAAGACCTCCGTCCTGCGCATGGCCTTCGCCCTCGGCCACGAACTCGGCCCGCGCGGTGCCACCGCCGTCGCCCTCACCCCGGGCTGGATGCGCTCCGAGATCATGCTCGACGCGTACGGCGTCGGCGAGGAGAACTGGCGGGACGCGCTGGCGCGCGAACCCCACTTCGCCATCTCCGAGACGCCCCGCTTCACCGGCCGGGCCGTCGCCGCCCTGGCCGCCGATCCGGACGTGGCCCGGTTCAACGGCCGATCGCTCTCCAGCGGCGGCCTCGCCCGGGTGTACGGCTTCACCGACCTCGACGGCAGCCGGCCGGACGCCTGGCGGTACCTGGTCGAGGTCCAGGACGCGGGCAAGCCGGCGGACGTCACCGGCTACCGGTGAAACCGGGCGCCGGACCGGTGAAAGCGCGCCCGGGCAGCCGTACCGTCGGCCCATGACTGATCCGACTCGCTTCGCAGGACACGCAGTTCTCGTCACGGGCGGCGCCCGCGGCATCGGTGCGGCCGTCGCCCGGCGGCTCGCCGAGGAGGGCGGGCGGGTGCTGGTCACCGACCGGGACCTGCCCGAGGCGGAAAGGACCGCCTCCGCGCTGCGCCGGCAGGGCCTCACCGCCGAGGCGTTCGCCTGTGACGTGGCCGACCGCGCCGCCGTCGAGGCGGCCGTCGCCCACGCCGTCGCCGCGTTCGGCTCGCTCGACGTGCTGGTCAACAGCGCCGCCCACTGCACCGCGGACACCGCCCTGTTCGAGGACGACCCCGAGGAGGCCTGGGCGCGCGACCTCGACATCACCCTCACCGGCGCCTACCGCTGCTGCCGCGCCGCCCTGCCGCACCTCGCCGCCTGCGGACGCGGGGCGATCGTCAGCATAGGTTCCGTCAACGGCGCGCAGGACTTCGGCAACCACGGCTACAGCGCCGCCAAGGCCGGCCTCGGCTCGCTCACCCGCACCCTCGCCGGGCACGCGGCGCCCCGTGGCGTGCGGGTCAACCTGGTGGTGCCGGGCACGGTCCGCACCTCGGCGTGGGAAGGGCGCGACGACGAACTCGACGCGGTCCGCCCTCTGTACCCGCTGGGCCGGGTCGGCGAGCCGGAGGACGTCGCCGCCGCCGTCGCCTTCCTGGCCTCGCGCGACGCCGCCTGGATCACCGGAACCTCCCTCGTCGTCGACGGCGGTCTCACCGCCGTCAACACCGGCTTCCGCGCGGCCGTCCGGCACACCTCATGACCCTCGGCCCGAGGCCGCGGCCAGCACGGCGAGCACCCGGTCCGTGTCGGCCTCGGTGGTCCGCCAGTTGCTGAACGCGGCGCGCAGCCCGGGCACATCGCCGTACACCGTCGGCGTCACGTACGCCTCCCCGGACGCGGCGACCGGTCGTACGGCGAGCCCCGCCACCTCACGGACGGCGAGATCACGGGCGGCCTGGAGCAGTTCGGGGAGCCGGGCGAGGTCGCCGGCGAGAACGGGGTCCATGCGGCGCAGCGTAGAGGGTCACCGCGCACCGGCCGGGGTGCCGTACGACCGGAAGTTCACCGTTTCGTCACAGCCTGACCGGAACCACAACCATCCCCGGCCGGGCCGGGTCTAGTAGTCCGACATCGCGGGAATCGCGCTGGAGAGCACCGGGGAGGCCCGGGCGAACGCAACGGGCAAAGGGGAAGGGGAGAGGCCGACATGGGGGTCATACACAGACGAGGTGCGGTCGCGCTGGGCGTCACGGGACTGGTGGCGCCGCTGGCGCTCGCGTTCACCGCGACGCCGGCCCAGGCCGCGAGCTGCACCACGCGGACGGGGCCGTACCAGAAGCAGGTGGAGAAGTTCCTGGGCCGGCCGGTCGACGGCAAGCAGTCCGCCACCGACTGCAAGGCCGTCCAGGCCTTCCAGAGAAAGCACGGCATCACGCCCGACATCGGCTACGCCGGTCCCGTCACCTGGGGCGTGATGGACCTGATGAACAAGCAGAAGGCCGTCGGGAACAAGCCGAACAAGGACGGCAAGTGCCCGGTGAACAAGGGCCGCATCGCCTGCGTGAACCTCACGCTCCAGCTCAGCTGGATCCAGGACGGAAGCCGGCTCGTCTACGGCCCGGTGCCGGTGCGCACCGGGCGTGACGGCTACGAGACCCGCACCGGCCTGAAGAAGATCTACTGGCGGGACATCGACCACGTGTCCAACCTCTACAACGTGCCGATGCCGTACAGCCAGTTCTTCGACGGCGGCCAGGCCTTCCACTCGGTGGGTCTGAGCATGTGGAACCCGCCCGGTTCGCACGGCTGCGTCAACATGACCACCACGACCGCCAAGAAGTACTGGTCACTGCTGAAGAACGGTGACGACGTCTTCGTCTACGGCCGCAAGCCCGGCACCTGAGCCGGCCGGGACCGCTCACGCCTCCGGCGCGTCCCCGAAGTCGGGGATCTCCAGCCGGACACCGCCCTGCCGAGCCGATTCGTGCGCGATGACGCCCGGCAGGGTGTAGCGGGCGGCCACCCACGCGTTCACCGGCGGCAGCGTCCGCGTGGTGACCGCGGTGACGAAGTCGTCCACCAGGAAGTGGTGGCTGCCCTCGTGCCCGTTGTGCATCCGGTCGAACTCGCGGGGCAGCCGTGACCGGTCGTGCACCGGCGCCGAGCCGGAGGTGAAGGCCGCGCGGAGCTCCGGTGCGACGTGCGCCAGGGACGGGTCGTCGGGGGCCAGGGTCGGCTTCGGCTCCAGCAGCTCGCTGATGTCCTCGACCCCCTTCTTGTCCTGCCACAGTGCCACCGTCGCCAGCTGTTCCATGCTGGCCTCCGTCCCGAAGAACCGGAACCGGGACTCGCGGATGTGTGAGGGGTAGCCGACCCGCCGGAACTCGTTCGTACGGAACGATCCGCCGCCCGCCACCTCGAACAGCGCGGTCGCGTTGGACACGTCGTTGTCGAACTGGCTGACCGTACGGTCGAAGACGCCGTCGCCGCGCTCGTCGCGCACCCCGATCGCGGACACGCTCACCGCGTGCGTCTGCCAGGCCCCGAGCACCCCGCCCACCGCGTGCGTCGGGTACAGCAGCGGGGGATAGCTGGCGGTCGCCTTCCAGTTCTCGCCGCCGCTGTACTGGTAGGCCTCGTAGAACCCGAGGTCCATGTCGTGGACGTAGTCGCCCTCGGCGTAGAACAGCCGGCCGAAGGCACCCGCCGCGATCCGGTTGCGGGCGTGCACGGTCGCCGGGTGGTAGTGGCTGGTCTCGCCCATCATGTACGTCAGCCCGGTGGCCCGGACCGCGTCGACGATCGCGGCGATCTCCTCGACGGTGATCGCCATGGGCACGGCCGAGTAGACGTGCTTGCCCGCGGCCAGGCCCTGGAGGACCAGCGGTCCGTGGGTCCAGCGCTGGGTGAAGATCGCGACCGCGTCGACCGCCGGCGACTCCAGCATCGCCTCGTACGACGGGAACGTGCCCGCGAGCCCCTGGGCGGCGACGAGCCGCTCGGCCCGCTCGGGCAGCAAGTCGGTGACGTAGACGTCACCGACACCGGGATGGGCGTGGAAGAGGGTGGCGAACTGCCCGGAGAACTGTCCGGCGCCGACGATACCGAGGGAGAAGGTCATGTGGATTACTTTCGCCACGGAATAATTTGACCGTCAAGAGTCGCGTGAGATCTGGGCGGTCCCCACCCCTCGCCTGAGGTGCCCGCGTATGCTGACCCGGGTTACTTCTGTATCGGAAGAAAAAAGGGGATCTCCGCCATGACCAGCTGGCTGCCGCTGAGCCCCGCGGAGCGCTCCGTGGCCATCGAGGTGCTCGTGCACGGCCCGCTGTCCCGCACCGAGCTGGCCCGCAGGCTGCGCCTGTCCCAGGGCAGCCTCACCCGGCTCACGAAACCGCTCATCGAGTCCGGGCTGCTGGTGGAGGCCGCCGATACGGGCGGGGCGGGCGAGCACCGTCAGGGGCGGCCGTCGCGTCCCCTCGACATCGTCGCCGAGTCCCGCTCCTTCCTCGGATTCAAGATCACCGCCGACCGGGTCTACGGCGTCCTCACCGGCCTGCGCAGCGAGGTGACCGGCCGGCTGGACCGGCCGCTGGCCACGCACGACCCGGACGCCGTCGCCGCGCTGCTGGCGGAGATGGCGACCGGACTGGCCGGACGCCACCCCGCCCCGGCGGGCATCGGCATCGGCGTGGGGGGACGGGTGCGCGAGCGTGCGGTGGTCGGCGAGTCGGCCTTCCTGGGCTGGCGGGACGTGCCGCTCGGCACGCTCGTGCGGGAGCGCACCGGGCTGCCGGTCGTCGTGGAGAACGACGTCGCCGCCCTGGTGGAGGCCGAGACCTGGTTCGGCGCTGGCCGGGGACTCGACCGCTTCGCCGTGCTGACCATCGGCGCCGGCATCGGCTACGGGCTGGTGCTCGGCGGCAGCCGGGTGCCCTACGAGGAGGAGGACCGCGGCTTCGGCCGGCACTGGATCATCGACCCGTACGGCCCGCTCACCCCCGAGGGCGCCCGCGGCAGCGCCACCTCGTTGCTCAGCATCCCCAGCATCCGCCACCAGGTGCGGGCCGCCACCGGCCGGGACGTCGGCTACGAGGAGATCCTCGCCGGTGCCGCCGCCGGTGACCCCATGTCCTCCCGGGTCGTCGACGAGGCCGCCCGGGCCCTCGGCATCCTGGTCGCGCAGATCGCCAACTTCGCGATGCCGCAGAAGATCCTGCTCGCCGGGGAGGGCGTCGGCCTGATGGATGTGGCGGGCGGCACGGTCCGCGACACCATCCGCTCCCACCGGCACCCGCTGGCCGCCCCGGTCGACCTGGAGACGAAGGTGTCCGACTTCCACGACTGGGCGCGCGGCGCCGCCGTGCTGGCCATCCAGGTACTGGTGCTGGGCCGGACCGGGGACTGAACCGGAACGAGCCGGGGGTGAACCGGAGGGCGGCGCGGCGAGCGGCACGGGCGGTGAATTCCCGCTTCCGGTTGACACATTGACGTGATGAGTAACACGGTCCGGAATGTCCGTATCGCTCATACTTACTCACAGCGCCTTCACCTCGATCGGCATATGCTTCACAGCATGTCCACCACTGTTGAAGCCGTCTCCGAGCGATCGGCCGCGGAGGTCAACGAGGAGATCCGGGCCCTGTGGCGCCGGTCGGGCGGGACACTGACCACCGAGCAGCGCGCGGAGTACCAGCGGCTCGTGATGGAGTGGGCCGCCGCGGCCCCGCGACCGCACCGGGCTGCGTGACCGACCCCGCGCACACACCGCGCCGAACCGCCCCGGGCACCCGTGAACACGCGGGTGCCCTTCTCGTCGTCCCCCCTCAGCCCCACGTCGCCGAGTAGTACCGCTGATACGCCTTGCGGTCCTGCTCGGCCCGGATGTACCGGGTCGCCACCAGCGCGATCAGACTGCCCGCGATGACCAGCAGCCCCGGCCCGACGTTCCGGGTGTCCGTCAGCCGCGCCAGCAGAGTGCTGCCCTGCGACGCGCCCGTGACCGGCGCCGAGGAGCCCGGCGAGGCCGCGTTCGGCGCCATCGCGCCCTGGGCCGCCGAGGCCGCCGGCGCGGGGGAGGTGCCGCCCGGGGCGCCGCCCGCGTTCTGCGCCGACACGATCAGCCGGACCCCGAGCGCCGTCAGCGCCTTGGTCACCGGCTGGAAGAACGTCGTCCCGCCCGCCGTGCAGTCGCCGCTCCCGCCCGAGGTGACGCCGAGCGCGATGCCCTCGGAGAACAACGGGCCGCCGCTGTCGCCCGGTTCGGCGCACACGGTGGTCTCGACGAGCCCGGTGACCGTGCCCTCCGGGTAGTTGACGGTGGCGTTCAGCGCCGTGACCTGGCCGTCGTGCAGACCGCTGGTGCTGCCGCTGCGGAACACCCGCTGCCCGACCGACGGATCGGCGAGCCCGGTGATCCGCACCCCCTTGCCGCCGCCGATCGCGACGACGTCGGCGCCCGCACCGGCCTTGCCGTCCGCGTACCGCACGAGCGAGAAGTCACTGCCCGGGAAGGAACTGTTCACCGTCCGGCCGAGCTGCTGATTGCCCTGGTTGTCGGCGAACCAGGTGGACCCGGCGGCCCCGCAGTGGCCGGCGGTCAGGATGAAGTCGGACCGCCCGTCGGTGACATTGAACCCGGCCGAACAGCGGCCGCCCGTCGACAGGATCGGCTGCGCTCCGTTCAGCCGTGTGGTGAAGGTGCCCTTCGTGCGCTCCATGTGCACGAAGCCGCCGATCCCCGTGGCGACCCGGGTCAGCCGCGACCAGTCCCCGGCGGACACCGTGCGGTCCGCGCGCACCACGACCCGGTTGGTCCGGTAGTCCACCGCCCACGCCGTGCCCGGCACGCGCGGAGCCGAACGCAGCGTCGCCGTCGCCGACTTCAGCTCGTTCATACTGTGCGGGACGACCTTCGGCTCCGCCCCGGCCCGCCGCACCTCCCGCGCCGCGGCCTGGTCGGTCACCGCCACGACCGTACGCCCGTCGGCGCCGATCCAGTCGCCCGCCGTACGGGCCGTGCCGAGCCGTGCCACCAGCGCGGCGCCGGTGCCGCCCGGGGCGGCGAGCGGTCTGGCGGCGGCGGGTGGTGTCTCGCTCGCCATGGCCGCCTGGGCGACCATCGCGCCTCCCAGGAGGAGTCCGCCGACCGCCGCCAGCCGTGTCACTCGCCGGACGACCCGTCGTCGTGCGTGCCGCATGCATGGCTCCCGAAGCCGAACCCGAACGCGCGCTGCCCGTACCGGCACCGCGAGGCCCCCGGATCGTCGAGGGCCCGCCCCTCCATACGGGGGCCGGGGCCACGGCGTTCACCGGCACCGGCGAACTCCCGTGCGCGGTCAGTTCTTGCGGGCCACCCCGCCGAACATGGCGACCTCCTCCGGCTCGGCCCCGTCGCCGCCCTCCGGGCGCCACCGCGAGCAGGACACCACTCCCGGCTCCAGCAACTCCAGGCCGTCGAAGAACCGGGCCACGTCCTCGGGGGTGCGCTGCTTCAGCTTCGGGGTGCCGTGCTCGTTCCAGAATTTCACCGCCTCGTCCACGTCCGGCATGGACGGGCTGGTGACGGTGTGCGACAGCACCAGGTGGCTGCCCGCCGGGAGCCGGTCCGTCAACTGCCGTACCAGGCCGTACGGGTCCTCGTCGTCGCCGATGAAGATGACCACCCCGAGCAGCATCAGCGCCACCGGCTGAGTGAAGTCCAGGGTCTTCGCCGCGTGTTCGAGGATCGCGTCGACGTTGCGCAGGTCCTCGTCCAGGTAGTCGGTGCGGCCTTCCGGCGTGCTGGTGAGCAGGGCGCGCGCGTGCGCGAGGACGAGCGGGTCGTTGTCGACGTACACGATCCGGGACTCCGGCGCGATCCGCTGCGCCACCTCGTGCGTGTTGTCGGCCGTGGGCAGCCCGGTGCCGATGTCCAGGAACTGCCGGATGCCCACCTCACCGACGAGATGGCGCACCGCGCGGCCCAGGAACAGCCGGTCGGCGCGCGCGTACTCCCCGATGCCCGGGTGCAGCTGACGGATCTGGTCGCCGGCCGCACGGTCGACCTCGTAGTTGTCCTTGCCGCCGAGCCAGTAGTTCCAGATCCGGGCGGTGTGCGGCTGGCCGGTGTTGATGCGGGAGCGCAGCGACGCGGCCACGTCATTGGTGGCTGCCGGGTTGTCGGTCACGTGGGTCAGCTCCTGGGTGCCTGAAGAGATGCCTGCGGGGTGTCCGGCGAAGACGCCTGACGGGGACTGCACCGTGCAAGACGCAATCTAGACGCCCGAGTTGATCTCCGCCGCCCGGCCCGGGTTTTCTCCGCCCGGAGCGAACCGGGCCCGGCCGCGCGGGCCGCCGCGTTCCTCGGCCGCGTCCCACCGCCTGCGCGTCCCGACTCCTTCTCCGGCCACGGCCCGTGTCACCGGGTCTCGCGGGGCAGGGCCCGTCTTCCTACACTGGGGGCATGGACGACACGCGGCTCGACCGGCTCGGGTCCGGCAAGTACCTGCTGGTGACCAGTTACCGGAAGAACGGCACGCCCGTCGCGACCCCGGTCTGGGTGGTACGGGACGGCGGCACGCTCGGGGTGTGGACGGCGGCCGGCAGCGGGAAGGTCAAGCGGATCCGGCGCCGCCCGGACGTCCTCGTCGGCCCGTGCGACGTGCGTGGCAACCCGACCGGCGACCAGGCACCGGCCACCGCCGAGATCGCCGATCCGGCCACCACCGCCCGCTACCGGGGCCTGATCGCCCGCAAGTACGGCCTCCTCGGCCGCCTCACCCTGCTGGGCAGCCGGCTCCGGCGCGGCCTGGACGGCACCGTCGGCCTCCGGGTGACCCTCGGCGACTGAGGACGACCCGGGACCGGCGCCCTCGTCCGTGCATGCCGACGTGAAGCTCCGGGCGGCGGGCTCGGCGGGGTTCGACGACCTCGCCGACGCCTCGGCCGCCACCGCCTCCGGCAGCGGCACCCGCCCCGTCGGCGTCCGCCCCTCGGCTACCTCGCCGGCGACCGCCCCCGGACCCCCTTGACCGGCTGCCGCCCGCCCCACGCCTTCATGAAGGTGAGGGTCCGTCAGGTCCAGGCGCGGTACGGCTCGTCCACCAGCTGGAAGACCGGCTCCCCGCGCACCGGGTCCTTGGCGGTGGACAGCCGCACCCGGTCACCGCTGTGGATGCCGATCGGCGGGCCCATGACCCGGCCCCGGACGACGAACCCCTCGGCCATCTCTATCAGCGACACGTTGCGCGCCGCCGGCGTGTTGCGGTGCACCACCGTGGAATGGCGGACCGTGCCGACGCCCTCGCTGCGCTCCGTACGCAGCTCACTGCCCTGGCAGACCGGACACAGCAGCCGGTGGTACATCGCGGTGCCGCACCAGGTGCAGCGCTGGAAGAGGAGGGCGTCCTTGGCGTCCGTGGCGGCGGGATCGAGAACGCCCGCCGCGGCACCGGCCACCGGATGCGAGGTGCTTGCTGAGGGGTGGTACACGCTGGTCAACTCCCTGCGCTCGGCCGGAATCCCGTGTGCCCGGGGCGGACCGGACGCACGTGTGCGCGGTTGCCGTGCCACCGCGCACGCCGACAGGGTATGGCACTGAGTGTCACTCGTAAAGGCACTCGGTACCCCTAGTCACCCCTGTTCCGGGTCAGTCCCGGCCGAGCGCCGTCTCCAGTTCCCGCACCACCCGCCACAGCGGCGCGTCCCGGCGTGACACCAGCACGACCACGTCGTCCGGCCGCCCCGCCCGCGCGCCGGACGGCGCCGGCCCGGACCCGGCGGGGGCCGGCGCGGTCTCCGCGGGCCGGCCGAACGTCCTCTGCACGTACCCCAGCGCGTGGTCGACCTCGGCCCCCGGGTCGCCCTTCCCCTCCGAACGCAGCCAGGAGCGCAGGGCGTTGTTGTGCGCGGCGACGACCGCGGCCGCGATGACGTCGGCGCGCAGCGTGCCGTCGGGCCGTCCCGCGAAACGGGCGCGGAGGTACTCGGCGAGCGCGCGTTCGTAGCGCCACACCACCGACAGTTCGTACGCGCGCAGCCCCGGCACCTGCCGGGTGAGGCGGTAGCGCTGCACGGAGAAGGCCGGGTTCTCGGCGTACATCCGCAGCACCAGCCGGGCCGCGTCGCACACCCGGCGCACCGGCTCGTGTTCGGCGCCGCCGGCGGCGAGGAAGGCGGTCATGTCGGCCAGGCAGCGCTCGTGGTCGGGGAAGACCACGTCCTCCTTGGAAGGGAAGTAGCGGAAGAACGAACGCCGGCCGACCCCGGCCAGGGCCACGATGTCGTCCACGGTGGTCTGCTCGTACCCGCGTTCCAGGAAGAGCCGGAAGGCCGCCGCCACCAGGGCGTCCCGGATCGGCGGCTTCGCGGCCGGCACCGCGCTGCTGGAGCTCATGGACGGGAACGTAGCACCCGGACCGCATGCGTGACACTCAGTGCAGCGCGAGCGCCCCGTCGGGGGAACTGAGTGCTTCCGAGGGTCATCCCGAGGCGGCCCGCCGGACCGCGGGGCGCGGGGCGCGAGGGGGCGGTGACCGGGGGTGGCCGGAAGCCGCCGTACCCTGCGGCGTAACCTTTCTCCGCCGTCGCCGTGGCCACCGTCGAAGACGTCGCCGGCACCGGCCCGCACCACCCGCCCGCACCACGACCGCGGCCCCCGCGCCGCCCCGAGGAGCCCCCATGCCCGCCGCCCGCCCCCGCCTGCTCTACGTCACCGACCTGGCGTACCGGGCGCGCGGGCGCCGCTACTGCGACGAGGACATCCACCTCACCTCCCGGCTGCGCGCCCACTTCGACCTGGCGCTGTGCCATCCGGCGGACGCGGCGGCCCTGATGGACGGCTTCGACGCCGTCGTCGTCCGCAACAGCGGGCCCGTCCTCGGCTACCGCGAGGAGTACGACGCCTTCCGCGCGCGGGCGCTCGCCGCCGGGACCCGGGTGTACAACCCGCTCACCGGGAAGGCCGACATGGCCGGGAAGCAGTACCTGCTCGACCTGACCGCCGCCGGCTTCCCCGTGATCCCGACCGTCGACCGCGCCGAGGACCTGGACCGGCTGCCGTCCGCCGAGCGGTACGTGGTCAAACCGAGGCAGGGCGCCGACTCCCTCGGCCTGCGGATCGTCCCCGCGGGCGGGGTCGCCGCAGCCGCCACCGGGGACGTCCTGATCCAGCCGTGCGTCGACTTCGCCTACGAGGTGTCCTTCTACTTCGTCGACGACGACTTCCAGTACGCCCTCCACGCTCCCGACCCTCAGCGCCGCTGGGAGCTGCGGCCGTACCGGGCCACCGCCGCCGACCTGGAGTTCGCCCGCCGGTTCATCGACTGGAACGACCTCGGCCACGGCATCCAGCGCGTCGACGCGTGCCGCGCCGCCGACGGAAGCCTGCTGCTGGTCGAACTGGAGGACCTCAACCCCTACTTGTCCCTCGACGCGCTGTCGGAGGAGGCCAGGGACGCCTTCGTCACCGCGTTCACCGCGTCCCTGAGCCGGTTCGCGCGGGGAGTGCCCGTACCGGCCTGAAGGTGACCGGCGACCGTCCTGGCGGCTCGCCCCCGAGGTGCCCCTCAGGGCCGGGGATTGGTGCGGTGCCACCGGGGCCGCGCGTCACCGCCGCGGCGCCCGGCCACGGACGCGCAGCGTGGGCACACGCGCCGCACCCGGTCCGCCGCGCCCCCGGACTCCGGGAAGGTGTCCGCCCAGCCGACGTGCGGGAAGCGCGTCAGCCGGGAGCGGCTGAGGGAGAGTCCGCAGACGGTCTGGTTCAAATCCGGCTCCCACGCGTGGACCTCGCCGGCGGGCAGCCGGCGCCGGCCTTCCTCCTCGTCGGTCCACTGTCCGGAGGCCGCGACGGCGTACTGCTTCGGGCGTCCCATGACGTGCTCCGCAGCCGGTCAGCCGGCCGTGACGGCGACGCGCGGCCGTCCGGTGCGGCCGCCACGCGGGCCCGCGGCTATCCCGCGCGCCGGGGGGCGGGCGGGCAGGACGCGTGAGCGCTCGTACTCGGTCATCGTGGCACCGTCCTCGAATCGGCTGGACCGCACTCCGCGTGCCCCGCCGGGCGCCCGCCACACCCGCGCGGCACGGGCGGCCCCGCGAATCCGGGACGCCCACGGCGAGGGCGGGGGCCTCACCCCGTTGCCCGCGGACCGTCGTCGTAGACCAGCAGGCCGTCGTCGCGCAGGCGTACACCGGGCGTCGGGCTGTGCGCCGTGAGGCGGCCGTCGTGCATCAGGTGCAGGACGAGCGCCCCGCGGGCCAGGACGGCGAAGTCGGCGATCAGGCGCCGGTGGCATCTCCACCACACCGCCTCGCTGCACATCACCGCGGTACGCTCCCCGCCCGCCTGCCGCAGCACGCCGTCCATCGCGGTCAGGAACTCCGCGCTGCGGGTGTGAGCGGCGTAGCCCCGGAAGGACTCGTTGCGCCAGACGGTGTCCGGTGAGTCCGGCGGGGGCCTGCGCCACCCGCCCAGCCGCCGCTCCCAGCGGTAGGCGATCCGCTCCTCGGGCAGCCACTCGGCCAGCCGCTGCCGCGACAGGTCCGGGTCCCGGCGACTGCCCGGTGCGGTCCTGACGTCCACGACGGCGGCGATGCCGGCTTCCCGCAGAAGCTCCGCGAGGGCCGTCCGGCCGGCCGTGCCGTGGCCGAAGGTGAGCAGCTCCGGGCCCGGGCCGGGGATCCCGCCCACGGGGCCGGTCGGGACAGGGTTCATACACCGAGTGCACCACGTGCGGGCGTGCCGGGTGCGCCGGGTGGGGCTTACCTGCTCAGGGCCTGGGCACTCGAAGACGACACAAGCCGCCGCGGCCGCCCGGTGCCGGCCCGCGTCCGGCCGCGCTCCCCGAAGCCGTCCGGACGCCGATACGGCCCGCGCGCCGCGGCACGTCGGCGGTGGCAGCGCCGCATCGGCGAGCCGCGCGACACGTTTCTGTCGTCTACAGAAGGGGACGTCATGTATCGCAGTACCGCCCAGCTCCGCGCCGGAGGGTGTGCCGGCGCGCCGGACGGAGGCGGGGCGTCATGTGCGGTCTGAGCGGGGAGGTCCGCTTCGACGGGCGGTCGCCCGATCTCGCGGCGGTCGAGCGCATGACGGAGCGCCTCGCCGACCGCGGACCCGACGGACAGGGCACCTGGAGACGGGGCGCGGTGGCGCTGGGACACCGCCGCCTGAAGATCATCGACCTGTCGGACAGCGGGGCCCAGCCCATGACGGACGCCCGGGGCGAGGTCACCGGCGTCTTCAACGGTTGCGTGTACAACTATCCGGAGCTGCGGGAGGAGCTGCGCCGCCTCGGTCACCGCTTCGAGTCGACGTCGGACACCGAGGTGGTCCTCAACGCCTACCGGCAGTGGGGGACCGCCTGCGTGGAGCGCTTCCACGGCATGTTCGCCTTCGCGATCACCGAGCACCGGACCGGCCGCGTCGTCCTCGCCCGGGACCGGCTCGGGATCAAGCCCCTCTACCTGGCGCGGACGCCGGGCCGGCTCCGTTTCGCCTCCACGCTGCCCGCTCTCCTGGCCGCCGGAGACGTGGACACCTCACTCGATCCGGTCGCCCTGCACCAGTACCTGAGCTGGCACGCCACGGTCGCGGCCCCGCGCACCGTCCTCAACGGGGTGCGCAAGCTCCCCCCGGCCACCGTGCGGGTCGTCGAACCGGACGGCACGTACCAGGACCACTGCTACTGGCAGCCGTCCTACACGCGCCGGCCCGAACACGACGGCATGACGGCCGACGAGTGGCGGGACGCGGTGCTGGACGCGCTGCGCCTGGCCGTACGCCGGCGGACGGTGGCCGACGTGCCGGTCGGCGTCCTGCTCTCCGGCGGCCTCGACTCCAGCCTCATCGTCGCGCTGCTGGCCGACGAGGGCCAACGCGACCTGATGACGTTCAGCGTCGGGTTCGAGACGGAGGGCGGCGAGGAGGGCGACGAGTTCCGCTACTCCGATCTGGTGGCCCGGGAGTTCGGCACCGACCACCGCCGGCTGATGGTCCCCTCCGAACGGGTCTCGACGGCTCTGGACGGGGCGTTCGAGGCGATGAGCGAGCCGATGATCAGCCACGACGTGGTCGCCTTCCACCTGCTGTCCGAGCAGGTGTCCAAGGAGGTCAAGGTCGTGCAGAGCGGGCAGGGCGCCGACGAGGTGTTCGCCGGCTACCACTGGTACCCGCAGCTGGCGTCGGTCGCCCGCGAGGACGAGCCGGAGCAGTACGCCGCGACCTACTTCGACCGGTCGCACGCCGACCTCGCCCGGGTCCTGCGGCCCGGGCTGATGCCCCGCGAGGACGTCTCGGGACGCTTCGTACGGGAGCACATGGCGCGACCGGGGGCGCAGACGGCGCTGGACGCCGCCCTCCGGCTGGACACGCACGTCATGCTCGTCGACGACCCCGTCAAGCGGGTCGACAACATGACCATGGCCTGGGGCCTGGAGGCCCGGGTGCCGTTCCTGGACCACGAACTGGTCGAACTGGCGGCGGCCTGCCCGCCGGAACTCAAACTGGCCGACGGCGGCAAGGGCGTGCTGAAGGAGGCGGGCCGCAAGCTGCTGCCCCACGAGGTCGTCGACCGCCCCAAGGGCTACTTCCCGGTGCCGGCCATCCGGCACATGGCGGGCCCCGTCCTGCGGCGCGTCCGGGAGGCCCTGGAGGCACCGGAGGCCAGGCGACGCGGCGTGTACCAGGACGCGTACGTGGCGGAACTCCTCAAGGCGCCCGACGAGCACCGGACCAGGCGGGGCGCGAACGCGCTCTGGCAGATCGCTGTGCTGGAGATATGGCTGCAGACCCACGGAATCACGTGACCGACGACCGGGAGGCGCCGGTGGCGCACGGCCCGGCACCCGCCGTCGTCCGCTCCGGACCACCGGGCCCGGCGGGTGCGGGCCCCGTCCGGTCCGCGGACCGCCGTGCCGGGGACGTCCTCGACGCCGCCCGGGTCGCCGCCCCCGCACCGGTGCCGCTGCCCGAGGCGGGCGGCCCGCGCGACGCGGTGACACGGCTGCGCGCGCACGGCTGCTGGTACCCCTCCGCGAACGCGGACGGCAGCGAGACGGCCTTCATCTGTGACCGGGGAGGCGTCCCCCAGCTGTGGGCGGGGCCCGTCGACGGCGACGAGGCGCGGCTGCTGGACTCCTCACCGGACCCGGTCAAGGAGGTGTCCTGGTCACCGGACGGCCGCTGGATCGCGTACACCACGGCGCCGGGCGGCGGTGAGCACTCCCGGGTGCTCTGCGTGCGGCCCGACGGCACCGGACGCCGCGTCCTGGCGGGGGCCGACCCGGCCAGCTCCGCTTACCTGGGCTGCTGGGCGCACGACGGCTCGGCCGTCGCCGTCACCGTCGCCGCGCCGGCCGCCGCCGCCGCGTACGGAACCCTCGCGACGCGGGGCCCGGCGGACTCCGGCCCGGCCGACGGCCTGCTCGCCGGGACGCGCCCGGCGCCCGACTGGGCGGACCGGGACGGGCACGCCACGCTCCTCGGCCCGGCCGCGTACGACGCCGCCTCCGGGGTGGCACCGGACGGGACGCCGACCGGCATCACGGCCCCGGCGGCCCGGCCCGACGGCGGCCTGTCGGTCTACCTGGTCGATCCGGACGGGCTGGCCTCGCCCGTCCTGCTCACCACCGAGACCCACGCCGCCTCCCTGCGCGCGTGCGACCTCAGCCCCGACGGCGGCCTCGCGCTGCTGCGCCGGGGGCCGCGCGGACGGCGCGAGGCGGTCGTCCTGCGCACCGCCGACGCGGTGACCACCCTCGTCATGCCGGTCGCCGACGGCGATCCGTGGATCGGCCGGTTCTCCCCGGACGCGCGGACCCTGTGGCTGCGCAGCAACGACGACCGCGAGTACGCCGCGCTCCTCGCGGTCGCCCTCGACGCGGACGGCGGGCCGCACGCGGTGTCGGTCGCGGCGGAGCGCGCGGAAAGCGACCTGGAACTCCTCGCGCTGGCCCACGACGGCCGCACCGCCGCGCTCGCGTGGAACGTGCGCGGCGCGAGCGAACTGGAACTCGTCGAGACCCACCCGACGGGACGGACCCCTGACGGCACGGGCCCGGCACGGCCGTTGCCCCTGCCCCACGAGGTCGTCACCCGCGTGACCGCCGCCGGTGCCGGACGCCTGCTGCTCGCGCTGTCGGGGTCGCAGCGCCGACCGGGCCTGTGGTGGGCCCACGAGGGCGTGTCCCTGCTGCGCACCCCGTGGTCCTCGAAGGACGAGGACGCCGTCCCGCCGGGCCGCCCACCCGTACGGCCCGTTCCCGTGCGGCTGACCGCGCGGGACGGACTGCCCCTGAACGGCTGGTACTACCGGGCGCCGGGGCGCGCCCCCGACGAACCGGCACCCTGTGTGATCCACCTGCACGGCGGCCCGGAGGAACAGGAACGCCCGGTGTTCCACCCGCTCTACCACGAGCTCGTCGGACGCGGCCTGGACGTCTTCGCCCCGGACGTCCGCGGCTCCCTGGGGCACGGCCGCTCGTTCGTCGACGCCGACCTGGGCGCGGGCCGCTTCGCCGCCCTCGACGACGTCGCGGACTGCGCGGTCCACGCGGTCACCGCCGGCCCCGCCGATCCGACGCGGCTCGCGGTCATGGGCCGCTCGTACGGCGGCTACCTCACGTTCGCCTCCCTCGTGTGGCACCCGGACCTGTTCCGCACCGGTGTGGCCGTCTGCGGCATGTCCGACTTCCTCACCTTCTTCGCCGGCACGGAGCCGTGGATCGCGGAATCGGCGGCGCACAAGTACGGCCACCCGGAGCGCGACCGGGAACTGCTGCGCGCCCTGTCGCCGATGAGCCGCATCGACGCGCTGCGCGTCCCGGTGCTGGCCGTCCACGGCGAACACGACACCAACGTGCCACCGGGGGAGTCCCACCAGTTCGTCCGGGCCGCCCGGGAACGGGGCGTCCACGCGGAACTGCTGACCCTGCGCGACGAAGGACACGACTTCCTGCGCGCGGACAACCGGCGCCTGTTCCGCCGCGCGGCGGCCGACTGGATGCAACGGCACCTCCACCCGTGAACCCTCCGCGAAGGGCGCTGAACGGGGCCGCGGCGGGCGCCGTATCTGAACACGCGGGCCGCAGGAGCCCGCCCCGCCGGCGGGACGGAATGGAGAATCAGGTGCCGACACCGCCCGATCCCGAACAGCCGCCGCCCGGACCGGCACTGGAGCCCGTCCGGGTGGTGCGCCTGCGCCGCTTCGACGCCCTCGCGGAACTCATGCGGGACATCCGGCCGCCCGGTGTGGTGACCGACGAGGACGCCACCCGGGAACTCCCGCCCGTACCCGCCCCGGTCTCCCGTCCCCCGGGTGTGCCCGGCGCGGGCCCGCGCCGGGCCGCCGTGGCCGTGGCCGTCGTGGCGGCGGCCCTCGTCGGCTTCGGCTGCGCCCTGCTCCTGACCGGCCGTCAGCAGGCCGCCGCGACCGCCCGCCCGGCGCCCGCGGTCACCACCGCACCGCCGGCCACGGCACCCGGCGGCCCGCCGGCGTCGGCGCCGGCCCCGACCGCACCGGCCGGACCCCCGGCGCCCGCCACCGCGACCGACCCCGACGGACCCGGCACCCTCCGTCAGGGGGACACCGGACCCGAGGTCACCGATCTGCAGCGACGCCTGCTGCGCGTCCCGGACGTCTACCGCGACGGCTCCACCAGCGGCACCTACGACACCACGCTCGCCGAGGCCGTGGCCCGCTTCCAGCTCTGGTACGGCGTCAGCGGCGACGAGAGGGGTGTCTACGGGAACGACACGCGCCGCGCGCTGGAGTCCCGCACCGGCTCCGGTGACGATTCATGAGCGGCGCACCGGGCACACGAGGACCACCGGGCGGCCTGCGCGGGCCGGCGGCGGACGACGCGGACGGGAGCGGAGCGGGATGGCGGACGAGAGCGGCACGCGGGACCGGCAGGCACGACCGGACCCGGACGGCTTCTTCGACCGGCTGGACCCGGACATGTGCGTGGTGACCGCCGCGGCGGGCGGCAGGCGTGCCGGTTGCCTGGTCGGCTTCGCCTCGCAGTGCTCCATCCGGCCGCCCCGGTTCACCGTGTGGCTGTCCAAGGCCAACCACACCTACCGGGTCGCCCAGGCCGCGCGATTCCTCGCCGTCCACCTGCTCACCCGGGACCAGCGAGACCTGGCGGAACTCTTCGGTGGCGAGACGGGCGACGAGGTCGACAAGTTCGCGCGGCTCGCCTGGCGGGAGGGGCACGGCGGCACCGCCGTCCTGGAGGACACGGCGGCCTGGTTCGTCGGCGCCGTCCTGCGGCGCACCGACGGCGGCGACCACGTCGGCTTCCTGCTCGATCCCGTCGAGTGGGGCGAGGGCCGGGACGGACCCCTGCTGCGCCTGTCCGACGCCGTCACCATCGACGCCGGCCACCCCGCGGACTGAGCGCGGCCACCGTGACGAGCGAGGCGCCTTCAGGCCACCGGGTCCTCCGCCGCGTCCTGCACATCCTCCAGGGGCATCCGGATGTCGAGCACACAGACGTCGTCGCGCCGCTCGTCCGCCAGCATCGTCGCGAGCAGCGCGTCCAGGGAGCCGGACTCGCCGCTGCCGTGGGCCCGCACCGCCTCCGCCAGCCGGGCGAAGCCGGCGTCCAGGCCCTCGCCGGGGCGTTCGACCAGGCCGTCGGTGTAGAGCAGCAGCCGGTCGCCGGGTTCCAGTCGCAGCTCCCGCGACTCGTAGGCGGGGGAGGCCGTCGCGCCGAGCAGCATGCCGCCGGGCCGTTCGAGGAAGCGGACCTCGCCCCGGCGCACCAGCAGCGGCGGCGGGTGTCCCGCCTGCGTCCAGGCGAGGATCTGCCGGCCGGGGTCGTAGCGGGCGAGGACCATGGTGGCGGTGATCTGGCTGTCCCGGGAGTGCAGCAGCAGCTGGTTGAGCCGCGCCAGCGCCCCGGTGAGCGAGGAGCCGGTGCTGACCATGCCCTTCGCGGTGAACCTGAGCTGGGCCATGGTGGCCACGGCGTCGATGCCGTGGCCCGCCACGTCGCCGACCACGAACAGCGCGTCGTAGTCGGGCAGTTCGATGGCGCTGAACCAGTCGCCGCCGACGTGGATGCCGGCCTGCGCGGGCAGGTAGGCGACCTCGACGCGCAGCCCGGCCAGCAGCACCGGCTTGCTGGGCAGCGGCAGCAGGGCGTGCTGGAGCCGGGCCGCCAGTGCCCGTTCGGCCTGGAGGATGCCGCGCTGGAGCAGCATCGCGCGCTCGCTCTCCACCAGCGCCAGTTCCGCGCTGCGCTGCGCCGTGAGGTTCTGGACGAAGCCGTGCACCTCGACCGGGGTGCCGTCGGGCGCGGTGACGGCCTCGGCGACCATCCGCAGGTGCCGGACCCCTTCGGGTGTCTCGACGCGGAACGGCACGTCGAACGGGTGGCCGTGGGAGACGAGTTCGGCGATCGCGTGGGCCAGCGGGCCGGTGTCTTCGGGCAGGACCAGGTCGGGCAGCTCCTCCAGGCGGACCGGCCGCTTCCCGGGGCGCAGACCGAGCACGGCGTACGTCTGCGTGGCCCAGGAGATCTCCTGGGTGACCAGGTTCCAGTTCGCCCAGCCCAGGTTGCCGAGCCGCTGGACGTCGGCCAGGCGCTGCTCCTGTCTCTCCACCGGGTCGTGCCGCAGCCAGGTCACCACCAGGCGCTCGCCCAGCGGAGCGGCCCGCACGGTGTAGGTGGCGGTCACGGGCACGTCGCCGATCACGTCCTGGTAGGCGAACGGCTCGCCCTCGAAGGGCACCTTGGTCTCCAGGGCCCGCAGGTAGCCACGCCACAGCGGTTCGCCCGCGACCGACGGGTAGCTCTCCAGGACACGGCTGCCGACCATGTCCCGGCCGGTGCGGCCGAACACGTCGATCGCCTCCGGGGTGGCCGCGTCGATGAGGTAGTCCTCCACCTCGCCGGAGGGGGCGCGCAGCGGGGTCAGCAGGATCGCCGCGCCCGGCAGCGCGTCGAACACCGCCTGCACGGTCTGGGAGACGTCCGCGGACGCGCCGTGGCGCGGACTGTCGAAGGCCCGCAGCCGGCCCGCGCACAGCCGGGCCACGGCCCGCAGCAGTTCCCGCTCGCGGTCCGTGAACGGCTCGTCGTGCCGGCGTAGGACCCCGAGGGCGACGCAGGCGGCGTCCCCGGCGGGCACCGGCAGCCAGGCCCGGGTGGGCCACCGCTCCGGGGGTTCCCCGATGAGCAGGTACCGGGCGCGGTCCACGGCGATGTCCTCCAGCCAGCGCGGCTCCCCGGACTCCAGGGCGTCCAGCGCGGCCACGCTGGTCACCGGGGGGAGCTGGCGCCACTGGGCGGCGAGGGCGGGGTCGACACCGGCGTACCCGATCAGTCCGAGGCCGCCCTCGGGCAGCCGTTCGTACAGCATCACCGCGTCGGCGCCCGCCTCGGACGCGAGGTGGTCCATGAGGCATCCGGCCAGCTCGTGCGGTGAGCCGACCCGGAGCAGGTCGCGGCCGACGTGACCCAGGACGTCCGCCAGGTCGGTGGTGCCGGCGGGCACGTGCTCCCAGGAGCGCACGGCGGCGGGGGGTGCGGGGGGCGTGGCGGACTGCCGGCGGGGCGGCAGGGCCCCCAGGGTGAGCCAGCACTGTTCGAGGAGGGTGCGGTTGCCGTCCTTGGCGCGCTGGACCAGCTCCTCGTGGGCGGCGTCCGGGGTGCAGGAGGTGACGGCCATCAGCACGCCCTTGGCCCGCTCCAGGACGGCGGAGGTCGCGGCGAGGTCGCGCAGCCGTTCCATTTCGGCGCGCTGCCGGGCCACGACCTTGGCCAGCGCCGCGAGGTCGGCGCCGGTTCCGCGGTCCGCCGGGGGCAGGGGCTCGCTCGTCACGCGACGAGCATTGCACATCCGGGCTCGTTCGATCACTCGTCTGCCGGGTCGGGGTGCGCGCGACCGGTGGACGGCGGCCACGGCCCGGGAAGCGGCGGGAGGGAGTGGTGAAGGGGCGCGGGGGAGCGGCCCGGCCAGGTCAGCGGGCCGTGCCGCGGGCGGCCAGGGCCTCGCTGACCGCGCGCACGCTGCGGGCGATGTGCTGGAGCTGCAGCACTTCCGCCGCGTACAGCTTGATCGTGTGCTCGATCACCGATTCGGGCAGTCCCAGCACGGGCAGCTCGGCCCGCGCGGTCTGCAGGGCGGTGCGCGCTACCCGGATCTCCTGCTGCACCTGGATCTGCGCGTGCCGGGCCAGCAGGACCGGGTACCGGATCAGCGCCGGGTAGCTGGCGTAGCGCGCGGGGATCAGCTCGCGCAGCCACTTGGCGGCCGAGCGCTCCCAGTCGTACGAGCCCGGCGTCTTGACCTGACAGGGCCAGTCTCGGCTGATGCGCGTGCTGGTCAGGGGCATGTTCATCGCTTCCGGTGTGCCGTGTCGGAGGGTGGCCGACGGGTTCGGGGCGGCCCCGGTCTAGGGGATGACCGGGGCCGCCACGGGCGCGTCGCGCAGACGGCGCGCCCCGGCGCACCCCGGGCGCCGACGTGGGTAGGGGACGGCGGCGCGGGGTGTCCGTGCACGGGCCCCGGACGAGCGGGGGAGCCCGCCGAGCAGTATTTATATATGCCGACCCGTTTGCAAGACGTATGAAAACATTCATGCGCGTTATGCGGTGAATCATCCCCGTCCACGGCATGGACGACTGCAAGATCTTCACGGATGCCCGCAATCCGCGGAAGGATCGGCCGGACGGCCCCGGTTCAGTCCCTCAGGAAGAACTGGTGCTGCTCGGAGAGCTGTTCGTACTTCTCCAGCCGGGCCTGGGTGCGCTCCGGGTCGGCGTCGGTCATGGCCTGCAGCAGCGCCGCGGCCAGCACCCCGGGCGCGGCGTAGGAGTCGAACACCAGCCGGGAGCCGGTGCCGGTCGCGAAGGTGACGTCGGCCTCGTCGGCCAGGGGCCCCAGCGCCAGGTCCGTCACCAGGGCGACCTTCAGGCCCGCGCCGCGCGCCACCCGGACGGCGTGCAGCGTCTCCTGGGAGTGCCGGGGCATGGCGAAGGCCAGCACCCAGTCGCCGCCGGCCTCGCGGGCCTGCAGCAGCGCGTCGTAGGCCACGCTGCCGCCGCGGGTCACCAGCCGCACGTCCGGGTGGATACGGCGGGCCGCGTAGCCGAAGTACTCGGCGAGCGACACCGAGATCCGCAGGCCCAGCACGGTCAGCGGGGTGGAGCGGGACAGCTCGCGGCCGACGTGGATGACCCGGTCGGGGTCGGCGAGGTCCCGCCGCAGGTTCTCCAGGTTCTCGATCTCGGCGTCGACGGCCGCCTGCAGCTCGTTGGCCCGGTTCTCCTCGCCGGGCCCCCCGGCGAGGCTGCTCAGCGCGATCGACTGGAGCTTCTCGCGCAGCGCCGGATAGCCGCTGAAACCGACGGCGGCGGCGAACCGGGTGACGGAGGGCTGGCTGACCCCGACCCGGTCGGCGAGCTCGGTGATCGACAGGAACGCGGCCTCGGTGATGTGCTCGATCAGGTACTGGGCGATGCGCCGCTGCCCCGGTGACAGACGCGGGCCGTCGAACAGCTCCCTGAGCCGGGAGGTCGGAGCGGCCTCGGCCGCGGGCGCCGTCCTGCCCGACGTGATCGCTGATGCCTGTGCGCGTGCCTGCTGCGGCGAGGGCACCGGTCGGCCTCCTTTGTCTGCCACGAGGACTCAACATAGCTCACCGGCCGTCGTGACCAGGGGGTTGAGACACCGGGCTCACCGCCGGTACAGGCCGATGGAATGGCCCACTTCACCGACCGGCCGGCTGCTCGCCAGCAGCCGCGCGAGCCGGCCGCGCGCCTTGGCGGCGGCGGAGTCCGACACCACCAGCAGCCCGTGCACCCGCCGAGGCGGCACGGTGCGCGGATCGGCGGCTTCGATGCCGTAGTACGACGGCACGCCGCTGCCCTTGTACACCAGCCACACCCGCTCGCCCGGATACCGCTCCCGGAGCCGGTCGGCGAGCCGTCCCAGGTCCTGGCCCCAGTCCACGTTCGAGTCGTGCAGCAGCCGGTGGGTGCGCCGCGGACCGCCGAACGCCTCGTTGGCGTACGGCAGGTAGTACGGGAACGTCCGCAGCGAACTCACCGCCACCCACACCACCAGGGCGCCGGTCAGGAACCCGCGCCACCGCCCGCGGAGGGCCGGCAGGCAGCCCGCCGTCACCGCGAGGAACACCGGCACGAACAGCGCGTACCGGGTGCCGAAGTCCCGCGACCCCGTCATCGCCGCCGCGAGCAGCACCACGGGCGGCACCAGCAGGTACGGCGCGGCCGGACGCAGCCGCCGTACCGCCACGACCGCGACCGCGCCGGCCGCGCCCAGCGCCAGCAGCCCGAGCGGGGTCTTCACCAGCAGCGCGGCCGGCAGGTAGTACCAGAGCGAGCCGGTGTACAGGTGCCCGAACAGGTACCCCTGCCAGGGCTGCTCCTCCAGCCCGAACTGCGCCCGCAACCCCGCCCGGTACGCCGGCGGCACCGGCAACAGCTCCACCAGCCGCGCCCGCGCCCCGTGCACACCCGGTACCGGCCCGGCCGGTGCGAACCGCAACCGGGGGTCGACGACGAGGTACGCGGCCCACACGACGGCGAGGGCCACGACCGCGACGACGACGGCGGCCACCAGCGCCGACACCGCCGGACGCCGCGCCCCGAGCCAGGACAGGGGCCACCGCCGCGGGGCCGGGGCGCTGCGGTGGGCGGCGAGGGCGGACACCGCAGCCAGCGCCATCAGCACCGGTACCGCGGGCAGGGTGCTCATCTTGGTCGCCGTGGCCGCGCCCAGCGCCGCCCCCGCGAGCGGCAGGTACAGGACGGGGCGGCGCCGGGCCCGCCATGCCAGCCAGGCCGCGGTCAGGACGGCTCCGGCCGCCGGCAGGTCCAGCGTGGCCAGGGAACCGTGCGCGATCACGTCGGGCGAGAACGCGTACAGGGCGAGCGCGACCAGGCCGCCCGCCGTACCGGTCAGGTCCCGGGCGAAGGCGGCCACCACCAGCCCGCACAGCAGCGTCAGCGCGATCACCGGCAGCCGCGCCCACAGCATCAGCCGCCAGGGATCGTTGCCCGAGGCGTACAGCAGATGCCGGCCCACCTGTCCCTGGTCGCCGGGGTACGACGGGTCGTAGCGCGGGTCCGCCACCGCCACCCCGGCCGCGATCAGCAGCTTCCCGAGCGGCGGGTGTTCGGGGTTGTAGCGCAGCCGGTGTTCGCGCAGATAGTCGGTGGCCGTGGCGACGTACACCGGTTCGTCGATGGTGGGGGTCTGCTGCACCGCCGTGGTGACCATCGCCGCGGCCATCTGCCCGAGGAGCAGGACGGCCAGGACCGGCGGCAGCCACCGCCGGTGCCGGCGCAGCCGGGCCCACCGGCCCGACGGGTCCTGTCGTGCCCGGGCCGCGGCGGGAGCGGCGGGGGTGAGGACCGGGAGCTGTTCGCGCGCCATCATCCGTCCCGCGGCGGAAGGGTCCGGGCGGGGGCGGGCGGGCCACCGGGCCTGATCACGGCCCCGCCGTCGCACCGCCGCCCCCGCGGCCCGCACCGCCGCACGAGTCGCACCGGCAGACCTTCTGCCGTGTACACGGGTACGGCCCGCAGCCGCTCGGCGTTCACCGCGGCTCGCTCCGTCCCCGTGCCTCTATCAACAGGCCCACGGGAACGGCCCGCCGAAGAGACAGGAGGGTGAAGGGGCCCCTGCCCAGGGCCCGTTCGGGTCCGTTCGGCACGGCGCCGCCGGCCGGCGCCGGGACGTCAGCTCACGGCAAGCAGCACACCGGCCGGCACCACCAGGTCCGCCCACCGCCGGGTCGTCGCCACCAGGTCGGCGTTGCGCTGGTCCGAGCCCCGCACCCAGGCCACGGCCGCCTCGTGCTCCTTGCCGAACTCCTCGTGGCGGGCGACCAGCCGGCGGATCCGCTCCTCCTCGGCGATCTCGCAGAACCACACCTCGTCCAGGCACGGCCGCACCCGCGCCCACGAACCCTCCCGCAGCAGCAGGTAGTTCCCCTCGGTCACCACCAGCCGGGCCCGCGGCGGCACCGGGATCGCCCCCGCGAGCGGCTGCTCCAGCACCCGCTCGAACCCCGGCGCGTACACCACCGTGCCGGTCTCCTCGCGCAGCCGCCGCAGCAGCGCCGCGTACCCGGCCGCGTCGAAGGTGTCCGGAGCGCCCTTGCGGTCCCGGCGGCCCAGCCGGTCCAACTCGGCGTCCGCGAGGTGGAAACCGTCCATCGGCACGTGCGCCGCCCACGGCGGGCCGTCGCCGTTCAGCGCGTCCACCAGGCGCTCGGCCAGCGTCGTCTTGCCCGAACCGGGACTGCCCGCGATGCCGAGCAGGGCGCGCCGGCCGTCCCGGGGCAGGGCGCGGGCACGGGCGATGAGGTCGTCGAAGGTCAGCGGCACACAGAGAGTGTGGCATCCCCCGCCCGCCGGGAGTGTGGCGTGCGCCACTCACTGGACGGCCGCTTCGCAGGGAACAGTCCGGATATGACTCAGCTCGGTCTGCCCGACACCATCCAGGCATGCCTCTTCGACCTCGACGGGGTCGTCACCAAGACCGCCGTCGTGCACGCGGCGGCCTGGAAGGAGACGTTCGACGCCTTCCTGCGCGACTACGAGGGGGAACAGGGGCGGCCGTTCGACGCCGCCTCCGACTACGACGAGTACGTCGACGGCCGCCCCCGTGCCGACGGCGTCCGCGCCTTCCTCGCCTCACGCGGCATCCACCTCCCCGAAGGCGGCCCGGACGATCCGCCGGACGCCCGCACCGTGCACGGCCTCGGCAACCGCAAGAACGACCTGCTGCTGGAGAAGATCCGCACCGGCGGGGTCGAGGCCTACGAGGGCACCCTGCGGTATCTGGAGGCGGTCCGTGCCGCGGGGCTGCGCACCGCGATCGTCTCCTCCAGCGCCAACTGCCGGGACGTGCTGCGCGCGGTCGGCGCCGAGCACTTCTTCGACGTACGGATCGACGGCGTGGTCGCGGCCGAGCGGAAGCTGCCGGGCAAGCCGCACCCCGACACCTTCCTCGCAGCCGCCCGGGACCTCGGCGTCGAGGCGTCCCGCGCGGCCGTCTTCGAGGACGCGCTGGCCGGCATGGACGCCGGACGCGCGGGCGGCTTCGGCCATGTCGTCGGCGTGGACCGGGTGGGCCAGACCGACGCGCTGTACGCGCACGGCGCCGACGTCGTCGTCAAGGACCTGGCCGAACTGGGAGGCAAGCAGTGATCACCGACCGCTCCTACGGCGTCGAACCGTGGACCGTCCGGGAGACCGCCCTCGACCTCGACGTCCTCGCCCAGAGCGAGTCGGTGTTCGCCCTGTCCAACGGGCACGTCGGCTGGCGCGGCAACCTCGACGAGGGCGAACCGCACGGCCTGCCCGGCAGCTACCTCAACGGCGTCCACGAGGTCCACCCGCTGCCGTACGCGGAGGCCGGCTACGGCTACCCGGAGTCCGGACAGACCGTCATCAACGTCACCAACGGCAAGGTCATCCGGCTGCTGGTGGACGACGAGCCGTTCGACCTGCGCTACGGCCGGCTCGTCGCCCACGAACGCGTCCTGGACCTGCGCCGCGGTGTGCTGGAGCGGACCTGCGAGTGGACCTCCCCGGCCGGCTCCACGGTCCGGGTGCGCTCCACCCGGCTGGTCTCGCTCACCCAGCGGGCCGTGGCCGCCGTGGCGTACGAGGTGGAGGCCGTCGGCAGCCGCAGCCGGGTGGTGATCCAGTCCGAGCTGGTCGCCAACGAGAGCCTGCCCGACCCCGACGGCGACCCGCGCGCGGCGAAGGCGCTGAAGTCCCCGCTGGAGCAGGAGGACGGCTTCGCCTCCGGCAACCGGCTGCGGCTGGTGCACCGCACCCGGCGCAGCGGCCTGCGGGTCGCCGTGGCCGCCGACCACACCGTCACCGGACCCGAACGCACCACCAGCCGCAGCGAGAGCGGCATCGACGTGGCCCGGCTGACCGTCACCTCCGTGCTGGAGCCCGGACAGACCCTGCGGGTGGAGAAGCTGGTCGCGCACGGCTGGTCAGGCACCCGGTCGCTGCCCGCGATGGCCGACCAGGTCGACGCCGCGCTCGCCGCCGCCGGGCACGACGGCTGGCAGGGCCTGCTCGAGGACCAGCGGGCCTGGCTGGACGACTTCTGGGCCCGCGCCGACGTCGAGGTGGAGGGCGACGAGGAGATCCAGCAGGCCGTCCGGTTCGCGCTGTTCCACGTCCTGCAGGCCGGTGCCCGCGCCGAGCAGCGCGCCATCCCCGCCAAGGGGCTCACCGGCTCCGGATACGACGGGCACGCCTTCTGGGACACCGAGATGTTCGTGCTGCCCGTGCTCACCCACAGCGCGCCCGGCGCCGTCGCCGAGGCCCTGCGCTGGCGGTACAACACCCTGGACGAGGCCCGCGAGCGCGCGGCCCAGCTCGGTCTCGCCGGCGCCGCGTTCCCCTGGCGGACCATCGCCGGGCCGGAGGGCTCCGCGTACTGGCCGGCCGGCACCGCCGCCTTCCACGTCAACGCCGGCATAGCCGACGCCGTCGTCCGCTACGTCGAGGCCACCGGCGACACCGCCTTCGAGCGGGAGACCGGCGTGGAACTGCTGGTGGAGACGGCCCGGCTGTGGCGCTCGCTCGGCCACCACGACACCCACGGCGTCTTCCACCTCGACGGCGTCACCGGCCCTGACGAGTACAGCGCGGTCGCCGACGACAACACCTACACCAACCTGATGGCCCGCCAGAACCTGCGCGCGGCCGCCGACGCCGTCGAACGCCATCCCGACCAGGCGCGGCGGCTCGGGGTGGACGAGGAGGAGAGCGCCGCCTGGCGGGACGCCGCCGACGCCATGCACATCCCCTACAACGCCGAACTCGGCGTCCACGAACAGCACGCCGGCTTCACTCGCTACCAGCGCTGGGACTTCGAGGGCACCCGCCCCGACCAGTACCCGCTGCTGCTCCACTTCCCCTACTTCGACCTCTACCGCAAGCAGGTCGTCAAACAGGCCGACCTGGTGCTGGCCATGTACACCTGCGGCGACTGGTTCGAGCAGGAGCACGACGAGGAACAGATCGCCCGGAACTTCGCCTACTACGAGCCGCTGACCGTCCGCGACTCCTCCCTGTCCGCCTGCTGCCAGGCCGTCATCGCCGCCCGGACCGGCCACCTGGACCTCGCCTACGCCTACACCGCCGAGGCCGCGCTGATGGACCTCCAGGACCTGGAGCACAACACGCGCGACGGACTGCACATCGCCTCCCTCGCCGGCACCTGGATGGCCCTGGTCGCGGGTTTCGGCGGCATGCGGCACGACGGCGACCGGCTGCGGTTCGCCCCCCGCCTGCCCGAGCGGCTGCGCCGCCTCGCCTTCAACGTCCAGTTCCGCGGACGCCGGCTGCGCGTGGACATCGGCGCGGACAAGGTGACGTACGCGCTGCTGGACGGCCCGCCGCTGACGCTCCGCCACCACGGCGAACCGCTCACGGTGAGCACCGACGACCCGGCCGTCCGCGCGGTGCCGCCGGCACCCCGGCGCCCCACGCCGCGACAGCCGCCGCACCGGGGACCGGGCGGCGGGGAAGGCGGCGCGTTCGGGGGGTGAGCGGCTGCCCGGGCCGGGGCGCCGCGCGCCGGACGCGTCCGGGTGCCGGTGGCTGCCCGGACCCGGCACCGGACGGCGGCCGGGCGCCGCCGGGCACCGGGGCGCGCGCCGGGCGCCACCCCGCCGGGTTCGCGTCCCGGTTGCCGACGGCGCAGGCGGCATCGGTGGCGAAAGGGCGGGGCGTGCTGTCGTGCGCGGGTGCGGGGGCGGCAGGCGGGTGCCGAAGGGGAGCGCTGTCGTGCCGGGCCCGCGGCCTCAGTCGAGCGCGCCGGACAGCAGGCGCAGCAGGTCGCCGGTGGCGTCCGCGGCGAGGAGGGCCGGGAGGGTGCCGAGGGCGAGGACGGCCAGGGCCGCGGAGGCCAGACGCGGGGGCGGGCTCGTCTGGAGGGCCGCGATCCGGCGGGTGACGGCCCGGTCGGTGAACTGCAGGGCGCATCCCACGCGCGCCCGGCCCGCGCTGAGCGCGGCCCGGGCCAGTGCCCGCGCGGTCACCCGCCGGTCCCCGACGACGGCCGCCGCCCGCTCGTCGGCCCACCGCTCCACCAGGAAGGCGACCGCCGCGCGTACCGGTTCCAGCAGCGGATCGGCCGCCGCCGCGAGCGTGACCGCCGACACCAGCAGCCCGTGCCGGTGCGTGAGGTGGGCCCGTTCGTGGGCGAGGAGCACCCGTCGCTCGGCGGGGCCCAGCGCGCTCAGCATCGCGGACGTCACCAGGATCCGGCCCGGCCGCCCCGGGATCGCGAACGCCCGCGGCACGTCCGACGCCGCGACGATCAGCTCGGTGTCCGCAGGCTGCCCCGCGCCGAGCCGCCGCAGCGCGCGCCGCGTGCACCGCTCGGCGCGCACGGCCCGGTGGACGCGCACGGCGACGGCGGCCAGGGCCAGGCAGGCGGCCAGCCCGATCACCGTGGGCACCGGGTCGGTCAGCGGGTGCCCGTCCTCGCGGGCCTCGCGGATCACCGGCGGCGCGTCCCCGAGCAGCGCGGCGGCCAGCAGGAGGAGCGACCAGACGGTGGCCGCCGCCGTCAGCACGGCGGCCGAGGCCAGCACGCGCGCGGCCAGCGCCGGCGCGGCCCGCCGGGCGAGCACGGGAGCGACGGCCGACAGCAGCAGCGACAGCACCAGCGGGGCGTACACGTCGAACCTCATGCGCCGCACCTCATCCGCCCGGCCTCACGTGCCGTCCCCGGCGAGCAGTTCGCGCAGCGCCCGCTCCTCCTCGGCGCTCAGCCCCGTCACGAACTGCTGGAGCGCGGCGATCGGGTCCGGCCCCCGGTCCAGGGCCTCGTGCATCGCCGCGGCGGTCAGCTCCGCCGCGTTCTTGGCCGGCCGGTACGCGCCGCGCCGCCCGTCGGCGTCTCGCAGCACCAGCCCCTTGTCGTAGAGGCGTTTGAGGATCGTGTGGACCGTGTTGTACGCGAGCCCGCCGCCGATCTCGTGCTGGATCTCCGCCGGTGTCAGCGCTCGCTCGGTGGCCCAGAGGGCGGCCAGTACCTCGCTCTCCAGCGCCCCGGCGCTGCGCCGCTCCGCTCTGCCGCGGGACCTCGTGCCAGCCATGCCCCAACCTTACAGCGCGTAGGGCCGTGGGCCGGATGGCCCTGCCTGCGGGCAAGGGCAGGGGGTTCGCGTTAGTTTGTCCGTGTTTTCCCCTACTCCCGTCTCCGGCCCTACAGCCCGTAGGGTGGCCGCGGGCCCCACGGGCTTCAGGGGACGGGGACGGAGGGGTGGACATGGCCGGCAGTGCGCACGCGACAGTCGACGCGGCGAACCGCGAGCACACGCGCCGCGCGTCCGCCGGCTCCGGGCGCGCGCTCTGGCCGGCCGCGGCCGTCGCCACGGCCTTCACCCTGGCCCAGCTGGTCCTCGTGCGCCCCGGTCTGGGCCTCGGCTGGGACGAGACGGTGTACGTCAGCCAGGTCAGCGGGCACGCCCCCGCCTCCTTCTTCAGCGCACCCCGCGCCCGGGGCGTCTCCCTGCTGGTCGCCCCCGTCGCGGCGTGGTCGTCGTCGACGGCCCTGCTGCGGATCTACCTCGCCCTCCTCTCCGGGCTCGCCCTGTTCCTGGCCCTGCGCGCGTGGCGCGGGCTGTTCCCCGTCCGGGTCCTCGCCTTCGGCGGGGCCCTGTTCGCGTCCCTCTGGGTCACCCTGTTCTACGGCCCGCAGGCCATGCCCAACTACTGGGTCGCCGTCGCCGCCCTGGCCGCCGTCGCCTGCTTCCTGCGCGCCCCCGCCGACCGGGGCGCGCTGTGGGGGCTGGCGGGGAGCGCGGCGCTGATGGCGTGGATGCGGCCGGTGGACGCGGTCTGGGCGGCCGTGCCGCTGCTCGCGCTCGGCCTGGCCCGCCGCAACCGGCGGGCCCTGCTCGTCCTCCTCGCCGGGCTCGCCGCCGGGGCCGCCGAGTGGGTGGTCGAGGCGTACACGAGCTACGGCGGTCTGGCGCGCCGGCTGTCCGACGGCTCGGCGATCCAGGGCGGCCTGGGATGGCACTTCGCCGTCGTGGACCAGCTGCGCGCCCTGGGCGGGCGCACGCTGTGCCGGCCGTGCGCCGGCGCCCTGCCGCACCCGCTGGTCACGCTCTGGTGGTGCACGCTGCCCGTGCTCGCCGCCCTCGCGCTGGTCGTCGCCCGGCGCGAACGGCGCCCGGCGGCCACGCTACTGCCGCTCGCCTGCGCGGCGACCGCCGCGTTCCCCTACCTGTTCCTGATCGGCTACGCGGCACCCCGCTTCCTGCTCCCCGCCTACGCCCTCCTCGCGATCCCGGTCGCCGACGCACTGGCACACCTGGCCACGCGCCCTCGCCGGGCCCAGCCGGGGGACCGCCGACCCGCCTCGGGCGCCGGCGGCATGCGCCCGACCGCGCGCCCGGACCGTCACTCGCCCCGGAACCCGGCCCGACGGCCCGACGCACCCCCGGCCCCCCACCCGGCCGGCCCCCCGGCCCCGGACCCGGCCCCCCACCCGCGTCCCGCCGTGTCCCGGCCCCGGCGCTCGACCGCCTCCCTCGACCACCGCCTCGCACCGCGCCCGGCCCGGCGGCCCCTCGCCCTCGCGGCGGTCGGCGCCTGTCTCGCCACCCATCTCGCCGTACAACTCGTCGTCCTCCTGCACGTGGTCGGCGCGGCCACCGCCGCGCACGACGCCTGGGGGCGCACCGCGGCCGAGATGCGACGCCGCGGGGTGCGGCCACCCTGCCTGGTCACCGGGCAGGAGGCCATCCCCGTCGGCTTCGCCGCCGGCTGCGCCTCCGCCGCGACCAGCGGACCCAACGCCAACACCACCGAGGACGGCATCACGCGGACCGCGCGGCGGACGCCGGTCGCCACGCTCGTCCCGGCCGGGTCCGGGCCGCCCCGCTACGCCCGCGACTGGCCGTCCGTCCCCGTCGGCGCGGTCCGGCTCTACTACGTCGTACCGGGCGCCGCCTCATGACCTCACCGGCCGGGCTCACCGCCTCCCTCGGCCGTCGGCGCGCCCGCTGGCAGGCGGGCGCCTGTCTCGCCGTCCTGCTCGCCGCGCTGTACCTGGTCCACCGGCACTGGTCCACGGTCGAGAGCGGCGCCGGCCGGCTGGCGGTCGCCGACCAGGGCTGGCTGCTGGCCGGGGCCGTCGCGGCCATCGGCACCTGGGCGGCCTCCGCGCTCGCCCAGCAGGGAGCCGTCGTACCGCGGCTGCCCGGGCCCCGGCTGGTCGCCGCCCAGTTCGCCGCCTCCGCCGCCAACCACCTGCTGCCCGCGGGGCTCGGCGGGGGCGCGGTGAACCTGCGGTTCCTCACGCGCTGCGGGCTCCCGGCCGGGCGCTCGGCCGGCGCGCTCGCCGTCAAGGCCGCCGCGGGCGCCGCCGTCCGCCTGGCGCTGATCGCGCTGCTCGCCCCGGCCTGCCCCGGGCTGCTGCGCCTCCCGCACGTCTCCCCGACGGCGGTCGCCGTGGCCCTGGGTGTCGTCGCGCTCGCGGCGGCCCCGCTCGCCACCCCCTGGTGGCCGCGCTGCCGACGGGCGCTCGCCGGCGTGGTGGACGACATCCGCGCGCTGCACGCCCGCCCCGCCCGCGCCGCTGCCCTGTGGGGCGGCTCGCTGGCCTTCGCCGGGCTGCACGCGCTCGTCCTGATCGCCGTCACCCGCGCCGTCGGCCTGCCGCTGGCGCCGCTCCAGGTGGCCCTGCTGTACCTCGCGGCGAGCAGCGCCGCCGCCCTGCTGCCCTCCCCGGGCGGCCTCGGCTCGCTGGACGCCGCCCTCGGCCTCGCCCTCACCGCCGCCGGGACCCCGGGAGCCGCCGCCGCGTCCGCCGTCCTCGGCTACCGGCTGCTGACCGTGTGGCTGCCGCTGCTCCCCGGCCTGCTGGTGCTCGGGGTGCTGATGCGCCGCAAGGCCCTGTGAGCACGGGGGAGTTTCCCGTGCCCCGGCTCCAGGTAGGACTCGGGTACGCCGTGGGGCACAGGAGGGGGAAGCCATGCCGGGCAACGACAGCGCGGGCCTGCCGAGCGAGGCCTTCTTCACACCGGGGACGTCGTCCTTCACCGAGTTCCTGACCGCGCACCGCCCCGGACTGCTGCCCACCGCGCCGCCGTTCCCGCCCGGTGTCCGGGTGCCGGCGGACCGGTTCCCGCACGGCACCACCGTGCTCGCGCTCACCTACCGCGACGGCGTGCTGATCGCCGGGGACCGCCGGGCCACGATGGGCAACCTCATCGCCCAGCGCGACCTGGAGAAGGTGCACCCCGCCGACGACCACACGGCCGTCGCCTTCGCCGGCACCGTCGGCCTCGCCCTCGACATGGTGCGGCTCTACCAGGTCGAGCTGACCCACTTCGAGAAGGTCGAGGGCGTCCCGATGACCCTCGGCGCCAAGGCGACCCGTCTCGCGGCCATGATCCGGCAGAACCTCGCCCAGGCCATGCAGGGCCTCGTCGTCGTCCCGCTGCTCGTCGGCTACGACCTCACCGCGCCCGGGGGCGGACGCGGCCGGATCTTCAGCTTCGACGCGGCCGGCGGGCTCTACGAGAAGCGGCACTTCCACGCCGAGGGCAGCGGCTCCCCGTACGCGCGAGGCGCCCTGAAGAAGCTGTACCGGCCGGACCTGTCCCGCCGGGAGGCCGCCCTCGCCGCGCTCCAGGCGCTGTACGACGCGGCGGACGACGACTCGGCCACCGGCGGCCCGGACCTGAGCCGCCGGATCTTCCCGGTCGTCTCGGTCGTCACCGAGGACGGCTTCGAGCGGCTGCCGCGCACGGAGACGGAGGAGCTGAGCCGCGAGACGGTCCGGCAGAGGGCCGGCCGCCCGGACGGCCCGCACGCCTCACCCTGAGGCGCCCCGGCCCGCCGTCCCTCCGAGAAGAAGGGGACGGTCGCCTTCCCGGGCACGGCGCCGACCGATCCGCCCGGGCGCCGGCGGGGTTAATGATCCGGTCACGGGAAACGCGGAGCAGGACCGACCGCGAACCCGGAGGAGGCGACCATGAGCGACCAGCAGTCCGAGCAGACCCCCATGGCGGACGACGTCTACCAGCCCACGGGCAGCAACGAGGAACAGGAGGACGCCGGCCCCCTGGACCTGCAGGACGCGGTCGGCGAGCGCTCCTACGACGACATGCTCGACGAGGGCTACTCCCCGCCCGAGCGGCCCCTCGGCGTCACCAAGCACGGCACCACCGCCGCCGAGCAGCACGAGGGGGAGACCCTGGACGAACGGCTCGGCCAGGAGGTCCCAGACGTGACCCCGCCGGCCGGCGACGGAATCGGCGACCTGCCCGGCGGGGAGGGCGAGCCGCTCGACCCCGAGGCCGGCGCGTCCCGCGCGGGCCGGCTGGTCGCGCCGGACGAGGGCGCCCACGCCGACACCACCAAGGAGGAGATCGCCGAGGACGTCGGCATCGACGCCGGAGCGGCCGGGGCGGAGGAGGCGGCGATGCACGTCGTACCGGACGAGACCGAACTGCCGGAGTGACCGGGGCGGCGGCGCACCGCGGTGGTCCCGTCGCCCTCCGTACGGGACCCCGCACACAGGACACCGGCCGGGCGCGCGCCCGGCCGGTTCCCCGTTCGTGTCCCCGCGCTCCCCGGATCGCCTAGGGCAGCAGCTTCTCGATGGCCGCCGTGCCCTCCGACTCCAGCTTGCGACGCGCCCAGTCGAGGGTCTTCGGTGTGACGTCCCTGCCCGCCGCCATCACCAGGTCCTCAGGGGTGACGTCCCTGGCGGGCGCGGAGTGGAGCAGGGCGTCCGGGGTGCAGACGTCGTCCGACGAACGGGACTCTTCGGGTGTGGATGTCGACATGATGCCTCCTCCTCGGTCCGGATGACCGCATCCGTGCCGGTGCCTCTCGAACGGGGCACACTCTCACCATTGCCCTCCCCGGCGCACCCTGCATCCGGAAGCGCCGCGGGAGCGGGTGAGGACCTCCTGCCCACACCACGGCGAACCACTCGCCTAAGCTGGAAAACACTCGCAACAGCCGCATACCGCCCGTATCGCCCCGCCTCACCGGGAGGCCGCCGATGGCCGAATCGCCGTTCCACGGGAACGGACCCCGTGACCACCGCTATCTGCCCATCGCCGAACACGGACTCATCGGCGACCTGCGCACGGTGGCCCTGGTCGGCAGCAACGGCACGATCGACTGGTACTGCTGCCCGGCCTTCGACTCCCCGAGCGTCTTCGCGTCGGTCCTCGACGCCGAGCGCGGCGGCCGCTTCGAGCTGGCCGCCGCCGTCCCGGCCCGCACCAAGCAGTTCTACTTCCCCGACACCAACGTGCTGATCACCCGCTTCTTCACCGAGGACGGCGTCGGCGAGGTGCAGGACTTCATGCCGATCGCCGGGGAGAGGCCTGGGGACGCGGGCCGGCACCGGCTGATCCGGCGCGTGGTGTGCGTCCGCGGCACCGTCCCCTTCCGGACGCTGGTCGCCCCCCGCTTCGACTACGGCGCCGCCGCGCACACCGTGCGCCCCCTGGACGGCATGGTGGTGTTCGAGTCGCTCGCCCAGTCGCTGTCGCTCACCTCGACCGTCGCCCTGGAGTGCGACGGCCGGGACGCGCGCGCCGACTTCAAGCTCGGCGAGGGCGAGTCCGCCGTGTTCGCCCTCGACCAGGTCGACGGCGAGGTGTCCCCGCGCGGCTGCGCCCACGAAGAGGCGGAGCGCCAGTTCAACGCCACGGTCGCCTACTGGCGGCGGTGGCTGCACCAGTCGCGCTACCGGGGCCGCTGGCGGGAGATGGTGCACCGCTCCGCGCTCACCCTGAAGCTCCTCACCTACGCCCCCACCGGCGCCATCGTCGCCGCGCCCACCACCAGCCTGCCCGAGCAGCTCGGCGGCGAGCGCAACTGGGACTACCGGTACGTGTGGGTGCGCGACGCCGCCTTCGCCGTGTACGCGCTGCTGCGGCTCGGCTTCGCCGGCGAGGCCGAGGCGTTCATGCGGTTCCTGACCACGCACATCAGCCCCGGCTGCGGTGACGGCTCCGGCCCGCTGCAGATCATGTACGGCATCGACGGCCGCACCGAGCTGCCCGAACGCGAACTTCCGCACCTGGAGGGCCACCTGGGCTCCGCCCCGGTCCGGGTCGGCAACGCCGCCGCCGACCAGCTCCAGCTCGACATCTACGGCGCCCTGATCGACTCCATCTACCTCTACGACAAGTGGGCCCAGCCCATCTCCAGCGGCCAGTGGGACGACGTGTGCAGCCTGGTGGACTGGGTGTGCGACCACTGGGACCAGCCCGACGAGGGCGTGTGGGAGACCCGCGGCGGGCGCAAGGACTTCACGTACTCGCGGCTGATGTGCTGGGTCGCCATCGAGCGGGCCATCCGCCTGGCCACCCACCGCGGGCTGCCCGCCGACCACCGCCGCTGGCGCCAGGCCCGCGACACCATCTACCGGCGGATCATGGAACGCGGCTGGTCGCAGCGCCGGAACGCCTTCGTGCAGTACGAGGGCGGCGACGTCCTGGACGCGTCCCTGCTGATGATGCCCCTCGCCAAGTTCATCGCCCCCACCGACCCCAAGTGGCTGTCCACCCTGGACGCCCTCACCGAGGACCTCGTCTCCGACTCACTCGTCTACCGCTACGACCCGCAGGCCAGCCCCGACGGCCTGCGCGGCGACGAAGGCACCTTCTCCATCTGCTCGTTCTGGTACGTCGAGGCACTCGTCCGGGCCGGCCGGCTCGACGACGCCCGGCTCGCCTTCGAGAAGATGCTCACCTACGCCAACCACCTCGGCCTGTACGCCGAGGAGATCGGCCGCACCGGCGAGCAACAGGGCAACTTCCCGCAGGCGTTCACCCACCTGTCCCTCATCAGCGCCGCCTTCAACCTGGACCGTGCCCTCGGCTGACACCGCCCGCACGTCCCGGCCCCCGGGCACGGCCGAGGACGGCGACTCGGCACGGGCCGATCCGCCGGTGTGCCCGCGGGGCGCACGGGTACCCGGCGCGGCGGCAAGCGGAATCGGCACAGGGTCGGCATAAGGAGGAGACCCCGGATGACCAGCACCAGTGAGACCGGCGACGTCACCGGCACTCGCGACAAGGACTACAACCTCATCTGGTACGTCGAGGCGTGCCTGAGCAACGCCCTGCGCCTGGAGCAGTACATCCAGGACGCCGAGCGCGACAAGGACAACGAGGTCGTGGAGCTCTTCCGCAAGGCACAGTCCGACAGCCGCAAGGGCGCCGAGCTGGGCAAGCAGCTGCTGCGCTCGCGGCTCGACGGCGGCTGAGCGCCGCTCGGCTCAGGCGAACCGGGAACTCGGGACCGGCCCGGCGGACCGCACGCGCGCCCGTTCGCCGCACAGCCACGTGCCCTTCACGGCCGTGGCGAACGCGGCGAACTGCGTGGCGGCGTCCGCCGGGCCGTCGCCGTCCCCGGGGCCGGGCGACGGGTCCGCCGCGGTGATCCCGGCGGCGATCTCCTCCTCCGGCCGGCCGTCCGCCGGCGCCCGCCCGACCCCGCCGTCCGCTGAACGAATTGCCCGCACCCCGCACCCGGAGCCCGTATCTCACGGAAGCGGCTGCTCGGCCCAGATCACCTTGCCGTTCGGGGTGTACCGGGTGCCCCACCGCCCGGCGAGCTGGGCGACCAGGAACAGGCCCCGGCCGCCCTCGTCGGTGCTCGCCGCGTACCGCAGGTGCGGCGAGGTCGTGCTGCGGTCGGACACCTCGCAGATCAGCGTGCGCTCGCGCAGCAGCCGTACCCCGATCGGGGCGCGCCCGTAGCGGATGGCGTTGGTGACCAGCTCGCTCAGGATCAGCTCCGTCGTGAACGCCAGCTCGTCCAGGCCCCAGTCGGCCAGCCGCCGGGTCACCGAGCCCCGCACCTCCGACACGGCCGCCGGGTCCGACGGCACCTCCCACTGCGCGACCCGGTCGTCGCCCAGCACCCGGGTGCGGGCGACGATCAGCGCGACGTCGTCGCTCGGCTGGGCCGGCAGCCGGTCCAGCACGGTGCGGCAGGTGTCCTCCGGGGAGGCGCCCGGCGTGCGCAGCAGCGCGTCGCGCAGCAGGCCCAGCCCCTCGTCGATGTCCCGCTCCCGGTCCTCCACCAGACCGTCGGTGTACAGCACCAGCCTGCTGTCCTCCGGCAGTTCCACCTCGGCCGTCTCGAACGGCAGCCCGCCCAGGCCCAGCGGCGGTCCCGCGGGGACGTCCAGGAACTCCACGTCGCCGTCCGGCCGCACCAGCGCGGGGGGCGGATGACCGGCCCGGGCCATCGTGCACAGCCGGGACACCGGGTCGTAGATCGCGTACAGACAGGTCGCGCCCGTCACCACGGACGCGCCCGTCACCGATGTCCCGTCGTCCTGGTCGAGCCGGCCGACCAGCTCGTCCAGCAGGCTCAGCAGTTCGTCCGGCGGCAGGTCCAGCGAGGAGAAGTTGTGCACGGCCGTACGCAGCCGGCCCATCGTCGCCGCCGCGTGCAGCCCGTGCCCCACGACGTCCCCTACGACGAGGGCCACCCGGGCACCGGACAGCGGCAGCACGTCGAACCAGTCGCCGCCCACCCCGGACTGGGCCGGCAGATACCGGTAGGCGAGGTCCAGGGCGCCCTGCTCGGGCAGGGTGCGCGGCAGCAGGCTGCGCTGGAGGGTGACCGCCATGCTGTGCTCACGGGTGTACCGGCGGGCGTTGTCGATCGACACCGCCGCCCGTGCCACCAGCTCCTCCGCGAGGGCCAGCTCATCGGCGTCGAACGGCTGCGGCTTCTCCGCACGCCAGAAGTTCGCCACGCCCAGCACCAGACTGCCCGCCCGCAGCGGCACCGTGATCAGCGAGTGGATGCCGAACGCCAGCACCTGGCCGGTGCGCTCCGGGTCCTGCGCCCGCCAGCCGGGTTCCTCGCGCAGCCGCGGCACCACGACCGACTGCCCGGTCGTCAGGGCGCGCGCCTGCGGCGAGGTGGTCACGAACCGGATCCGCTCGCCGAGCGGGTACAGCGGGGTCTCCTTGCGGATGCCCGCGCAGGCCGTGCGGCGCAGCGCCGTCCCCGGGCGCGGCTCCTCCCCGTCCAGCACCGCGTCGAACAGGTCCACCGTCGCGAAGTCCGCGAACCGGGGCACCGCCAGCTCCGCCAGTTCCTCCGCGGTCCGGGTCACGTCCAGGCTGGTGCCGATGCCCACCCCGGCCTCGTACAGCATGTTCAGCCGCTCCCGCGCCACCTCCGCGCGGCCCGACAGGGCGCGCAGCTCGGTGGAGTCGCGCAGCGTGGTGACGCTGCCCGGCGGGCCGCCGCGCAGGTCCGTGGGCCGCTGGTTGACCGCCAGCAGCCGGTCCTTGACCAGGTGGACCTCGTCCGTGGCGACCCGCCCCGAGGCCAGCAGCCCCGCCGTCTCGTCGTCCAGGCCCAGCTCCCGCACGTGCCGCCGCTCGGCGTCCGAAGGCAGGTCCAGCAGGCGGTGGGCCTCGTCGTTGGCGAGCAGCAGCCTGCCGTCACCGCCGACGATCAGCACACCCTCCCGGACCGCGTGCAGCACCGCGTCGTGGTGCTCGTACATCCGCGTCATCTCGTACGGCCCGAGGCCGTGCGTCTGGCGCAGCAGCCGTCTGCTCACCAGGGCCGTGCCCGCGGTCGCCAGCGCGAGCGCGGCGGCCGCGGCGGCGAGCAGCAGCGGAAGCTGCTGGTCGGCGGCCCCGCCCACGTGCGCGGTGGTGATCCCGGCCGCCACCAGGCCCACCACCTGGCCACCGGAGTCCTTCACCGGCACCACGACCTGCTCCAGCGGCCCGATGGTGCCGTTGACGTGCTCGGTGACCGTGCCGCCGGCCACGGCCGGGGCGATCGTGCCGACGAACTTCTCGCCGATGCGGCCGGCCTGGGGATGGGTGTAGCGGATGCCGTCGGTGTTCATCACGACGATGAAGTCCACGCCGGTCGCCTTGCGGGCCGCCTCCGCGCGCGGCTGGAGCACGGCCGTGGGGTCCGGGGAGCGCAGGGCGGCGGCCGTGCCGGGCGCGTTGGCGAACGACTGGGCCACGGCGAGGGAACGGTTGCTCGCCTCGGTGTCGCTGTCGTGCCGCACCTGGAGCACCTGGGCCACCACCGCCGAGACGACGAGAAGCAGCACGATCACGACTTGCAGGGCGAAGACCTGCCCGGCCACGCTGCGCCCGGTCAACGCCGCCCGGAGCACTCCCGGCCGGCTGCCGCCCGCGCCGCGGTCCGCCGGTGGCGGGCTGTGCGGTGCGCGCGGGTACCCGAAAGGTCGGGGCGGCCGGGTCACGGGCCGGCCGGACAGTCGCACCATGTGCCCATGTCTACACTGCCCGGCGCCGTCAGGCGAGACCATCACCCGGGGCGACGGCAGCCGGGAGCCGCGCCGGGCCGGGCGCCGGGTGAGCGCGGCGGCGGGTCACGGGCCGGGGCCGGGTGGCGGGCGGCGGGCGGCCAGCAGCAGGGCCACGTCGTCGGGGCGGTCGGTGGCGTGCCGGGCGGTGGCCGTCAGCCGGTCGGCGACCCCGGACAGGGACCGCCCGCCGCCCCGGCCGGCACCGGCACCGGCCTGGGCGAGCGCCCGCCGCAGCGCCGCGATGCCGTCGTCGATGTCGGCGCCGGGCCGCTCCACCAGGCCGTCGGTGTACAGGGCGAGGATCGCGTCGGGTTCCAGCCACAGCTCGGTCACCGGGTACCGGGCGTGCGGATCCACCCCGAGGACGACACCCCCGGCGATGTCCAGCAGCCGGGTCCGGCCGTCCGGGCAGCGCAGCAGCGGCGGCGGATGGCCCGCCTGGGCGATCCGGGCCCGGCCGGTGGCGGGGTCCAGGCGCAGGTAGCAGCAGCTGGCGAACTGGCCGGGGTCCAGGTCGATCAGCAGGTGGTTGGTGCCCCTCAGCACCTCGTCCGGCGGCCGGTCGCCCAGCGCGAACGCGCGCACCGCGCTGCGGAGCTGGCCCATCGTGGCGGCCGCCTGCACCCCGTGCCCCTGCACATCACCGATGACCAGCGCGAGGCCGTCCCCCGCCTCCACCACGTCGTACCAGTCACCGCCGACGTCCATGCCCTGCGTCCCCGGCAGGTACCGGCCCACGGTCTCCACCCGCGGATGCGTCGACAGGCGCCGGGGCAGCAGGGCCTGCTGCAGGCCGCGCGCGAGGGCCGCCTCGTCGTCGTAGCGCCGCGCCCGTTCCATCGCGTGCGCGATCAGCCCGGCGAGCGCGGTGAGGACCGCGCGTTCCTCCGTGCTGAACCCGCGCTCGGCGTCGAAGCCGAGGATGCAGGAGCCCACCGGTCTGCCGGACGCGATCAGCGGCAGGAAGGCACGCGAACCCACCGGCGCGTCGAGGGCGAGCCCCGGGTAGGCCGCCGCGAGCTGTCCCATGGACTCGAAGAACAGCGGCCGGCCGGTGGTCAGGGTCTCCACTCCGGGTACGTGCGCGTCGAGGCCTATGCCCTCGAACGGCGCGAGGAACCCCGGCGGGAACCCCGTCTCCCAGGCAAGGTACAGATGCCGGTCCTGGAGCAGGTAGATGGCCAGCCGCCGGCCGCCGAACGCGGGCAGCAGCTCCTGCATGACCACCGCCGACACCTGCCGGGCGGTCACCGCGTCCGTCAGCGCGATGGCCAGCGCGATCGGCCGGTACAGCGGCGCCATCGCGTGGGCGCCCGCCACCGTGTCCTGCGCGTCCTGGCCCTCGGGCACCGGCCCGCTCCCGGCGTCCACCCGGCTGGCCGGGACGAGCACGCACGTCAGCAGGTCCGTGCCGGGGTGCACCGACACCGCCAGCCAGTCGCCCTCCCCGGACGCGTCCCGGTCGTCGGCCGGCCGCCGGGCGTGGAAGTGCACCGGCTCGGGACAGAGCAGGGCCCCGCGCAGGTGGTCGTCGTACGGCGGCCCGGTCAGCCAGGGCAGCGCGTCCCACAGTGCCTGCCCCAGCAGCCGCTCGCGCGCCCGGCCCGTGAGCCGGGCCGCCGCCGGGTTGGCGTACACGATCATCCCCAGCCGGTCCACGCACAACACGCCCTCGGGCAGCAGGTCGGCCGCGCCGTCGGCGGAGGCGGCCGTACCGGGTTCGAACACCACCCCGTGGACCGCCGTCCCGGCCCGGTCCGCACGGTCCGCGGCCGGCCACAGGTCCAGCAGCCGCGGCGTGCCGTCGTGGGCCCGCAGGCTCAGCGGCGCGCTCGGCGGTTTCCCGGCGGCGGTGTCGCGCAGCGCGGCCAGCACCCGGTGCGCGTCGGCGGGGGCCACGGCGTTCGCGAGCTCCGTCATCGTCCCCGCGAACTCGCCGGGACGCAGCCCGAGCAGCGCGTGCAACCGGTCGTCCGCACGGACCAGCGAGGTCGACGGGTCGCAGCTGAAGCGTCCCACGGCGGCCCGGGCGGGCCGGCTCGCGGGCGGCCGTACGCACAGCGGCTCGCCGTCCCAGGTGATCGCGCTCTCGTCGCCGTCGGCCAGGCCGAGCAGTTCGGTGCCCAGGCCCTCGGCCAGCCGGCCGAGCAGTTCCCGGTCGAGCAGGTCGTCCACGGTGTCCGCCACCGCCGGGTGCAGGACCGTGAGCACCCCCAGCGGCCCGGTCCCGCCCGGTACCGGCACGTGCACCGACCCGAACGGGAAGGGCAGGCCGGCCGCGAACTGCGGATACCGGCGCATGGTCTCCGTGGCGTTCGGCAGGACCACGTGGACGCCGAGCCGGTAGGCGTCGGCGACCGGGAACGGCCGGCCCACGTGCAGCCGCCACCAGGACCTGAACAGCGGTCCTGGCAGGCCCGTGAGCACCGCCAGGCGCAGCAGGCCCGGGGCGCGCGAACGCAGGTACACGCCCGCCACCCGGCCGCCGGCCGAGGTGAGGGCGCCGGTCGAGACGTCCGCCAGCAGCGCGGTCAGCCGGGCCCGCGTACGGACCGCCCGCTCGTCGCTCCCGGCCATCGGCCCCACCTCGTCCCGTGCGGCTCCGGGTGGATGACACAGCAAGAATGCGCCACGAGACGCGCGGAACGCACCTGGGCGGGGCGGAGGAACGGCGGGGCCGGCGCGGTGGGGGCCGGCTTGGTGACCGGCGCGCGGCGGTGGGGGCCGGCCCGGGGGCGGTCGCGAGCAGGGCGGGCGCGCGCGGATCAGGGTGCGGTGGGCGGCCTTGCGGGGGCGGCGGCGACGGGCGGGCCCGGCCGGAGCGGACGCGGGGGCCGGGGACGGGCGGGGTGGGCGCGGGCGCCGGTCCCGGCGGGGTGGGCGCGGGCCGGTGCCGGTCGGGGCCACCGGGCGGGGATCACGGCAGGGCCGCGGGGCCTGGCTCACGGCGGGGCCGCCGGCCAGGCTCACGGCACGGGAGCGGGGCGGCTCACACCAGTGCCCCGCCCGAGTGGCGGGCTCCCGTGCCCGCTCCTAGTAATGGGTTCCGTGACGCGGCGACCGCAGACGGGGCGCGGGTGCGGTCGCACCCTTCCCCTGGAGCCGAGATGACGACCTGTTCCTCATCCCCTCGTCCCGACGACTCGGTGATACCCACGGCACCGGCTGCCCCCGGCGTCCCCACCTCGTCCCCGGACCTCCTCACGCCGCCGCCGGTACGGCCGCTTCCCCCGGAGGAACCCGCGCGCGGCGACCCTCTGCGCGGCCTGGTCCACGCTGCCGTCGCCGATCGCCCGGTGGAGGACGTGGTCCGGCTCATCACGCTGCTGGAGAGCTCGCCGGAACCGGTCCGGACGACTTCCGACGTGCTGCGCGCGGTCGCGGTCGAACGGTCGGTGGAGGACGTCACCCGTCTGGTGACGCTGCTGACCGAACCTCCCCGGGACAGGGACAGCGCCGACGAGGCGATCCGGGCCGCCGCTCAGCGCCGCCCCCTGGAGGACGTCTCCCGGCTGGTGCAGTTGCTGCACCGCGGCCCGGTGGAGTCCTCCCACTGCGCGGAAGCCGCCGTGCGGGCGGTGGCGGTGCACCGGCCCGTGGAGGAACTCGCCGAGCTGATCGGCCGGCTGGCCGCGGAACGGGAGGCGGGGGAGACCGAGGAACGGCCGGTGGCCGCCGCCGCGGCACCGGCGGTCGTGTGGGAGGTGGGATGGTCGGCCCCGCAGGAGCCGGCGCAGGCGCAGTGGTCCTCAGCGGAGGAACCGGCGCAGGCGCAGCGGTCCGTGGCGGAGGAACCGGCGCCGGCGGCCCGGCCGGCCGACACGGGACCGGTGAGGACCCGGCGCCTCGTGGTCGAAGGGCGCCCCAGGGCACCGCGGTCCGGTGCGCGGGGGCGGGCGGGAAGGCGCCAGGCCGTCGCGGACCGGTCCGTGGACGACCCGTCGCCGACGGCGAGCGTGTGGGCCACCCGGTGCGCCGCGTTGCTGGTGTTCCTGTGCGGCACGGCGCACGCCCCGCGCTACTGGACCGGGCTGTCCCACGGCGCCCTCGGGGCCACCCTGCTCGCCTCGGCGCTGTGCGGCCTGCTGGCGCTCGCCCTCACCGCGCGGGCGGCGCCGGCCCGGCTCGTGGCGGCGACGGCCGCGGTCGGCGTCACGGTGGTGCTCGCCGCCGGACACGTGCTCGGCGGACGGTTCGACCTGCCGGACCCGGCCCGGCTGCGCGCGGCGACCCTGGCACCGTCATGGCTGGCCGGCCCGACGGCCGCGGCAGCGGCACTCGGCGCGCTGGCGGTCCTGCTCACGGCCCTGACGACGGGCAAGGCCCAGCCCGCAGACCCCGGTTGAGTCCGTCCCGGGACGCCGGGCCCGCTGCCGGGAGTGTGTCCGGACCGCCGCCCGCCGCCTCGGCGGGTGCCCAGGGGCGCAGCACCAGGTGGCCGTCCTCCCGGGTGGCCGCCATCGCCGAGGGGAACGTGTCCGTCTCCAGGCACAGGGCCACGTCCTCGGGGTCGACGCCGGCCCATCCGCGCCGCGCACCGTCGGCCAGCCGTGCGGCGGCGGTGGAGCGCCGGGCCCGCGCCAGGTAGGGGGCCGCGTCGGCGTCGTCCGTCCGCACGCGTCGCGCGATGTACCGCGCGCAGGCCAGATCCTCCTCGGCCCGTCCGCCGTCCCCGGTCACCACGAAGGTCACCGCCTGCGCCCGTACCCGTCGCAGTGCCCCGGCGGTCGCCCCCGCCACCGCGAAACTCGCGCACAGCAGCAGTCCGGCGTCCGCCACGGCCAGCGCCCCGGCCGTCCCGGCGGTGGTCTTCTGGACGACCGTACGGCCCCGCAGGTCCAGCGCACGCAGCCGGGCGGGCGAGTTGACCAGGTCGAACCCCGGCGTCGGTGCCCCGTCCTGGCAGGCGAGCCAGTCCGGGTGACGGGCCTTCAGCGCCAGCGCCTCCCGCCGCGTACGGGCGAAGACGATCCGCTCGGCGCCGCGCCGGAACGCCCAGGCGGCCACGGTGAACGCGCGCATCACGTCGACGACCACGGCCACGCCGGGAGCCGTCGGGGCACCGGGTATGCCGGTGAACACGGGTCGCATCGCCCCATGGTGCGACAGCACGCGGGGCGCGGTACACCACGCCCGCCGGTCAGGGCTCGGTCGTCCCCGGCGGCAGCGCCCGGGCGGCGCGCAGGCTGCGCAGGGCGAGGAGGAGGACACCGATGTCGTCCAGGTAGACCGGGTCGGGCAGCAGATCGGTGGGCAGCACCAGATACGCGACCGCGCCCCAGAACACCCACCGGGGCCCCGTCGGCAGGCCCGCCCGCCGCAGCGTCCGACGCGCCCGCACCAGCCGCACCAGCAGACCGACCGCGACGGCGAGCAGCACCACCGCGACCGCGGCGGCGAGTACCAGCAGGGTCGTGGGCGTGTCCATCGCGGCTCCTTGCGGGAGTGGGGCGCCTGTGAAGCGTACGACCGTCCGTGTACCCCGACGAACGCCTACGATGAACGGCCGTCCGCGTCGCCGCCCGCGCCCGTGGCCCCGGCGCTGTCGTCCGCCGGCGCCGTGCCGTTCGGGGAGGAGTCCGCCGCAGGCCCTTGCTGCTGCCTGCCCTTGGCCGTCAGCTTCAGCCGCTCGAACGTCCGCGTCAGCTGCTGCAGGGCGCCCGGCGCCCGCGAGGCGGGCCGCTGCTGGGGGAGGGCGGGCAGGGGGACGTCGCGGTACGCCGCCAGGGCCTCCAGCGCCTGCTCGGCGGCCTGCTTGTACAGGTCCCGGGACTTGGTCATCGCCTCCAGCGCCTCGGCGTACATGGTGACCAGCCGCCGCTCGCGCTCCAGCTCCTCCTCCAGGGTCAACAGGGTCCAGTTCTCGCGCAGATCGGTCAGCGCCTCCTCGGCGTCCGCCGGCAGCGGCCGGGGCAGGGCGACGAAGTGCCGCAGCGCCGCGATGAGTCCGGCCGGTTCCGAACCGTCCAGGAAGACGGTGCGTACGCTGTGCTCCCGGCCGTCGTACCCCTCAGGCGCCGGATCCGGGGGCAGCAGCACCGCCCCGCCGCGCGGCACCTCGACGCCGAGGTCCTTCAGCGCCCAGTTGACGGCGCGCAGTTGCTGCGGTGCGGCCCGGTGCTCGATCACCCGGTGCCGCAGGCCGGGCGGCAGCAGCCGCGCCAGCGGCAGCCGTCCCCGTTCGTCGGGTGTCATGGCCTCGTGCACGACGACCTGGACGCACCACGCCTCCCGGGCCGCGTCCCGCAGCAGCCGCCGCATGTCCTTGTCGTCTTCCGGCAGCGCGTTGACGTGCCGGAAGCGCAGGCCCGCGACGGTGGGGTGGTGGTCCCAGGAGCCGTCGTCGTCCTCGGCCGGGCCGCCCTCGGGCCAGAACAGCGTCGCCGGCGACGGCCACGCGTCGTCCCACGGACGCTCGGCCTCCGCGACCAGCCGCCACTCGTGGCCGGGCAGCCGGCCCTCCCGCGGTACGAGGGTGAGCCGGGCCCGCACGGTCACCGTGCCGTCCGCCCGCCAGCGGGCCTCGAAGACCCGCCGGTCCGGGTCGTCGGCCGTGGGCGGCTCGGCGAAGTCGTCGATGTCACCGCTCTCCTTGCGCCGTCGCAGGGTGCGGCGGACGACGTTCTCGGGGGCGGGACCGGTGTGGCGGCCCCGGGCCGCCCAGAGGGTCTGCGGGGTGGTGGCGCGGTCGCCGGCGGAGTTCGACATGAGCCAATCTGCTGATGGGGGCGGGTGGGCCTCCCAGTATCACCGTTCGGCGGGGCGACACGGCGATGGGGGCCCGGCCCCGCGCGTCGCCCCGGGGCGCGCTCGGAGCGCGGGGTGTGCGCCGTACGCCCGGGATGTGAGCGGTGCGCCCGGAATGTGCGCGGTGCGCGTCGGGTGACCGCGGTTCACCCGTGCCCGGCGGGCGGTCCCGGCCCCCACAATGTCCGGCGAACGGGGCCCGCCCGTCCATCCGCTCAGGGGCGGACCCCGTTCACCCCTGCCGGCACGCACCGGCATCCGGCGCACCTTCATGCTCGCGCGGGAACCGGGGTGTTCGCCGGGCGGTGCGGCACCGGACGCGGCGGGGCCGGCGCGGCGGCGCCGGCCCCGGGGGAGGCGGGCTTACGCTCCGCTCTCCCGCAGCATGTCCTCACGCTCGACGAGCTTCACGCGCTCGCGGCCCTGCGGCTCGCCCAGGGCACGCTCGGCGGCGTCCAGCCGGTACCAGCCCTCCCAGGTGGTGAAGCGGACGTTCCGCTCGGCGAGGAAGGCGTCCACGGCCTCCGGCTCGGGGGAGGCCGGGGTGTGCAGACGGCCGCCGGCGTAGTCGTCCAGCAGGTTGGCCACGGTCTCGTTGGCGTCGCCCTTGGTGTGGCCGATGAGGCCGACCGGGCCGCGCCGGATCCAGCCGGTGACGTAGGTGGACTGCAGGTGGGTGCCGCCCTCCTCGATCACCCGGCCGCCCTCGTCCGGCACGGTTCCGGAGTCGATGTCCCAGGGGAGCTTGGGCAGCTTCTCGGAGAGGTAGCCGACCGCGCGGTAGACCGCCGTGACGTCCCAGTCCTTGAACTCGCCGGTGCCCTTGACGTTGCCGGTGCCGTCCAGGGCGGTGCGCTCGGTGCGCAGGCCGACGACCTTGCCGTCCTCGCCGAGGATCTCGGCCGGCGACTCGAAGAAGTGGAGGAAGAGCTTGTGCGGGCGGTCGCCGACATCGCGGATCGCCCAGTTCTCCAGCGTCTTGGCGACCATGTCGGCCTGCTTGTTGCCGCGCCGGGTCTCGATCGAGCCCTCGTCGTAGTCGATGTCCTCGGGGTCGACGATGACCTCGATGTTCGGGGAGTGGTCCAGCTCGCGCAGCTCCATCGGGCTGAACTTCGCCTGGGCCGGGCCACGACGGCCGAAGACGTGGATCTCCCTGGCCTTGTTCGCCTTCAGGCCGTCGTAGACGTTCGGCGGGATCTCGGTCGGCAGCAGCTCGTCGGCGGTCTTGGCGAGGATGCGGGCGACGTCCAGGGCGACGTTGCCGACTCCCAGCACGGCGACCTTCTCGGCCTCCAGCGGCCAGGTGCGGGGCACGTCCGGGTGGCCGTCGTACCAGGAGACGAAGTCGGCGGCGCCGTAGGAGCCGTCCAGGTCGATGCCGGGTATGCGCAGCTCGCGGTCGGCCATCGCGCCGGTCGAGAAGATCACCGCGTCGTAGAAGGCGCGCAGGTCGTCCAGGCTGATGTCCGTCGGGTAGTCGACGTTGCCGAACAGACGGATCTGCGGCTTGTCCAGCACCTGGTGCAGGGCGGTGATGATGCCCTTGATGCGCGGGTGGTCCGGCGCGACGCCGTACCGGATCAGGCCGAACGGGGCGGGCATCCGCTCGAAGAGGTCGATGGAGACGCCGGGGTCGGCGGCCACCTCGGACTTGAGCAGGGCATCGGCGGCGTAGATCCCGGCGGGGCCGGCTCCGACAATGGCTACCCGCAGGGGGCGCGGCATGATCAGGTTCCCTTCGAGCGTGAATGGGCGCGTGATCAGGAGCCTAAACTAAGGCACACCTAAGTCGGTACGCGGGTCCCGTCTATGACCTCATAAGCTGATCTTATGCCCTCTCCCCGGGGTGCCTTATGGGCAAGGTAGGGCAGGCCGGAGCCGGCGGCGCGTCGCCTTGAGCGGAGCCGGGGGCCTTGGCCGCAGCGGCCGGCCGCATCGCCGCGCCCCACGGACCGACCGGCTCGCCGCGCCCGCCCCGAGGCCCGACGGCTCACCGCATCCGTCGCGCTCCTTCGGCCACCGGCGCCGTCCCGGCCGCGCGCCGGCCCGGCCCGCGCGCTCCGCACCGCGGCGCGTGACCCCGCCCTGCCCCGGCCCCTCCGGCCACCGCGCGGCGCCGGTGGACGCCTCGCCTTCGCCCCGCCCGAACCCGCGCGGGCGGGGCGACGCCGGGGCCGGGCCCCGTCAGGCCGGCCGGATGATCCGGTGGATCGCCGCCTCTCCGGCGCCGTAGATCGACTCCTCGCGGATGGACGACCCCGGTCCGGGTGCGTGCACCATCATCCCGTCGCCGACGTACAGGCCCACGTGCCGGTCGTCCTCGAAGAAGAGGACCAGGTCACCGGGTTCCAGCCCGGCGGCCGTGAGCGGCGTTCCGGCCAGCGCCTGCTCGTGCGCCGCACGCGGCAACGTGACACCGGCCGCCCTCCACGCCGCCTGGGTGAGGCTGGAGCAGTCGTAGGAGTCCGGACCGGTGGCCCCCCACACGCACGGCTTCCCGAGCTGCGCCCGAGCGAAGGCGATGGCCTTCGCGGCACGCAGGGCGCGGGGCGACTGGAGGGGCGCGGTGGTCGGCAGGGGCTGGGGGAGGGGGACCGACAGCGAGCCGGTGTCGGACACGGGAGCGGTGAGGCCGACCGCCGGAGCAGTCGCCACTGGTGCTGCCGGCACGACAGGTTCCGCACTCTGTCGCTGCCAGGGGATGGCCGAGGCCGTGGCGGACTGTGCCGTCACCCTTCGCGGCCGAACGGCTGTGTCCCGCACACCCGGTCGGGCGGTGCGCCCGGACAGCAAGTCGCGCGCCGTGTCGAGCTTGTGCCGGACTCCGGCCTTCGACGCGGTGGGGGACAGGCGGACGAGTCCCGCCGACCCGGGCAGCGCCCGGGGCAGCCGGACCGCCACCGGCTGAGCGACGGGCGGCGCGGTGACCGGCACAACGGCAGGACCCGCCGGTGCGGCCGTGGCCCAGCCGACTGGTTCTGCCGTTCCTGTCGCGCTCCAGCCGACCGGTTCCGCCGTTCCTGTCGCGCCCCAGCTGAGGGGTTCCGCCGGTGCGGCCGTGGCCCAGCTGGCTGGTTCCGCCGGTGCGGCCGAGGCCCAGCCGACTGGTTCTGCCGTTCCCGTCGCGCTCCAGCCGACCGGTTCCGCCGGTGCGGCCGTGGCCGAGCTGACTGGTTCCGCCGTTCCTGTCGCGCCCCAGCCGACCGGTTCCGCCGTTCCTGTCGCGCTCCAACCGGACGTGTCCGCCGTACCGCGGCCCCAGCCGATCCCCGCGCCCGGAAGGTCCACACTGCTCGCGGCAGCGACCCGCGCGGTCGGGCCGGTGTCCAGCACGGGCAAGGGTCCGGTCGCCTGGAGCCCGGCGGTGTGCGAGGGCTCCGACTGCAAGGCCCCGCCCGGCGGGAACCCGCTCGTCGGGTCCGTCGCCGGGCCCGTCGTCAGCTCGGCCACAACCCGGCCGGTACCCAGCTCCCGTCCGGCGGAGCGCTGTTCGGGCAGCACGCCCGTCCCCAGCGCCCGCCGTTCACCGCCCGCAAGAGCGCGCGTCTCCCCGCCGCCCGGGAGGGCCGGCGCGTCGCCGCCACCCCGCGGGAGGCCGAGGGGCTCACCGCCGCCACCCGGCAGGGCCCGGACCTCCCGCTCACCCCCCGGAAGCGGCAGCCCGTCCACCGGCTCCCGTGAACGCGCCGGCGCCGCGGACCTGCCGGGCAGCCGGTCCGCGGGCAGTACGGCGGGGACGGTCGGGCCGACAGCGGCGCGTGCCGCGTCGAACCACTTCCGGGCGACCTCGTCCAGTGCCGGGTCCTGACGCCGGCCCGCCCGCTTCGCCAGCGGTACGCCACGTGAACGCGACCGGGCGGCCATGGCCCGGGTCGCGTTGAAGTTACCGGTGTCGTTCTCCGCCCGGTCGTAGAGGGATGCGATCCGCTGTCGCACCTCGTCGCGGCTCTCCGGCGACATGGAGGACGTGCTCCTTCCTTGCCCCGCAGGGCGGTTGGGCCGCTCGCCGGGGCAGAGCCGGGCGGCGGCCTCGCGTCAACCTAGCCAACGTGTGTACCTCGTGTGAAGGTTGAGGTGTGGAATGTCCGATACATGTTCGTGATGTTCGCGACGACGTTCGACGGGGAAAGGGCCGCGACCATGGTTTCCTGTGAGGTACCGGTGAATTCGCGATTCTGTTGAACACAGCGGCTCCGCCCGCCGTATGAAGCCGGGGAACTCCATGCCCGGCCGTCGGCCACACCCACCGGCGGTCAGACCACCGGCGATCACACAGGGGACGACCTTGGTACGCAACAGGCGCAGACGCCCGACCGGCGCACGACGCGCGACCCTCGCCGCGGTCGCCCTGATGCTCGGGGGAGCCGGGCTCGTCGGGGCGAACGTCTACGCCTCCGCCACCGAGGGCTGGGGCGACGGCTCCGGTACGGACGCCTCCGGGCGCGTCCTGTCCTCGGGCATGGCGACCATCGACTGCCCCGACGTCGGCGGCCGGCTGACGGCCGTTCCGGACGCGGCCCGTCCCGAGGTCGACCGTGAACTCGCCGCGCTGGACCGGCAGATCGCGGCGGCGTACCAGCAGGTGCAGCAGGCGGGGCGGGCCGGTGGCGAGGACACCGGTTCCGCCGGGGAAACCATCATGAAGCCGCTGGAAGAGAAGCGGTCGGAGTCCATCGGACGGATCGCCGACGCCATCGGCCGGTCGGGGGAACGCCCGCAGGGCCTGGACGAGCTGGCCGCCTGCACCCTGCGCCCCGGCGACGACGGTCAGGCCACCGGCGCGCCGGCCGACGGCGGCCGGCAGGGCGGCACCGGTCAGGAGCAGGGCGGTGCCGGCGCGGACCAAGGCGGCGGCGCGCAAGGGCAGAACGGCGGCGGCCAAGGGCAGAACGGTGCCGGTCAGGGCGGCAACGGGCCCGTCGTCTCGGACTACGCGGACATCACCTCCGTACCGCCCGAGGCGCCGGCCCCGCCGCCGCAGGCCGACGCCTCGCGCGGCACGTTCACCTCCGAGTGCGGGGTCAACGCGGGCGGCCTTTTCAACTCCGACAACGTCATCGTCGCCCCCGGCGTCTCCAACGGCGCCCACCACTTCCACGACTACGTCGGCAACCAGGGCAACAACGCCTTCGCGAGCGACGAGGACCTGGCCGAGGCCGGCACGAGCTGTGCGGACCAGGGCGACAAGTCGGCGTACTACTGGCCGGTGCTGCGGCTGCAGAACGGCACCCAGGAGCGGGACGCCGGCGCGCCGGGCGGCGGCACGGAGGGCAACGCGGGCCGGATCGTGACGCCCAAGCAGGTCACGCTGACCTTCGTGGGCAACCCGCGCGGCAAGGTCACCGCCATGCCGCGCCTGCTGCGCATCATCACGGGCGACGCCAAGGCCTTCGTCAACGGCCCCGGCAACGCGAACGCGTCCTGGAGCTGCACCGGTCACGAGGACCGGCAGCTGAAGGACAAGTACCCGCTGTGCCCGCCGGGCAGCGACGTGGTGCGCACCTTCCGCTTCCAGAGCTGCTGGGACGGCCGCAACATCGACAGCGCCAACCACCGCACCCACGTGGCGTTCACGGCCGCCGACGGCTCCTGCCCGGCGGGCTTCGCGCCCATTCCGCAGCTGGTGCAGCGCATCGTCTACGACGTCGACGCGCCGAGCCTCGCGGACGGCGGCCGTACCGTCCCGCTGTTCGCGGTGGACTCCTTCCCCGAGCAGCTGCACAAGCCCGTCACCGACCACGGCGACTTCATCAACGTCTTCGACGAGAAGCTGATGCGCGAGATGGTCGACTGCATCAACTCCGGCCGCAGCTGCGGCCCCTCGGGTGACGACGACTCCGCCACGACGCCGACGCCCACGGCGAGTCCGAGCGCCACGGCCGCGCCGGGCGACGGCTCCGCCGAGGACGGCGACGGGAGTGTCACCTCCCCGCCCGCGCCGTCGGCGTCCCGGGCCGGTGAGGTGCCACGGCACGACGCGACGACGTCACCCGCCCGCACCACCAAGCACGACACGGACGACAAGGCGGCACCTGCCGCGTCCGCCGAACCCCGGTCCACGCCGGCGCGTTCGGCGCCGGCCCCGTCCGCCACCGCCACAGCGCAGGGTGAGGCCGCCACCGCCACCGCCACCGCCGCCGCGTACGCCCCGCCGGTGGCCGCGGGGAGCGGACCCCAGGCGAGCCGGGGCGGTCTGGCGGAGACGGGCGCCCAGCTGTGGCCCGCGGCGATCGGCACGCTGCTCGCGCTGTCGGGTCTGTTCATGCTGCTCCGGGCCAGGCGCATGCGCTACTGACCGTTCGCGTACGGCGGCGGCCCCCTCCGAGGCGGTCGCCGCCGTGCGCCAAACCCCTTGTGGGAGCGCTCCCAAGACGCGAGGATGGGCTCATGCCGTCCCTCGACCCGAAACCGCTGATACGGCCCTACCGTCCCGCCGACCGCGACGCGGTGGCCGACGTCTGTGTCCGCACCGCGCACAACGGGGGCGACTCCAGGGCCCTTTACCCCGACCTGCGCCTGATGCCGTCGCTCTTCGCCGAGCCGTACTGCCACTTCGACCCGGACCTCGCCTTCGTCCTGGACGACGGTACGGGCCGGGCCGTGGGATACATCGTCGGTACGGCCGACACCGAACGCTTCGTGAAGGACTTCCGGCGCAGCTGGATCCCCCGGCTGGCCGGTCGCTATCCGAAGCCCGTCGCGCCGCCCCGCACGCCCACCGAGGAGATGATCAGCCTCCTGCACCACCCGGAGCGGATGATCGTCCCCGAACTCGCCGCCTACCCCGCCCACCTGCACATCGACCTGCTGCCGCCCTGGCAGGGGCAGGGTCACGGCCGCCGCCTGCTGCACACCTTCCTGGACGCCCTGAGCGGACAGGGCGTCCGGGCGGTCCACCTCGGCATGGTCACCGCCAACACCGCCGCCCGCGCCTTCTACGACCGGGTCGGCTTCCACGAGATCCCGGTCGCCGACCCGGGCCCCCTCACCTATCTGGGCCGGGCCACGGCGCGGGAGCGGGCGGCGGACCTCAACTCAGCTTGAGCGTCTGCTTGGCGAGGTCGTAAGCAGGCCGCATCTCCTCGTGCTCCCGGGTGTCCATGCCCCCGAGGTGCAGCACGACCGGTCCGTCGGGCGTGCTGACGGCGAAGGCGCTCTCCTTCTTCGTCTCGTCCAGCAGCTTGCTCGTGTACAGGTACTCGACCTCGACCGCGGAGACGCCACCGCCGGTCCTGAAGGAGTGGTACCTCGCCTTGCTGACGTTGTCCTCGGCGGCGACGAACGCGCGCAGCACACCGCCCGCGTCCGCGTCGCCGGCCTTGCCCTTCCACACCCGCAGGAAGCCGATGTTGCCGGCCGGCTTGGCGTCGATCTCACACGCGGCCGTGACCGGGCCCTGCCGGAGGAAGGCGTCGGCGAGCGCCGCTCCGAGGTCGCCGTCCTCGCCCTTCGACGACGTGGCCGACTCCTTGTCGGCGTCTATCGACTTGGCCTTCCAGTGCCGGGCGACGTCGAAGCTGACGGGCAGTTCGCAGGCCGAGCCGGCCGCGCCGATCGTGCCGCCGCGGGGCGCCGCCGCGCCCTTCGCGCCCGTGTCCCCGGCCGCCGCGCCCCGCGCGCTCGCCGACGCGCTCGCGGATTTCCCCCCGTCACCGTCCGCGGACCCGGCGCACCCGCCGAGCACCGCGGCGAGCGCCGCCGCCACGACGATGCGGCCTCCGACGGTCCCCACCCCGACCTGCACTGTTGCCTCCCCTTCGGTTCAGAGGCGTCACTGTAACCGAGGGCACCGACAACGCCGGCCGCGATGCGGTCCACCGGCTGCCCCTCACCCGGGCTCGCGCACGCAGTGCAGGAAGAGATGCGGTTCGGGTCCCGCCTCGGGGGCGCTCGGGGTGAACAGGATCTGCTCCTGCGCGAGGACCGTCAGGCCCGCGCCGCGGACCAGTTCGATGAACGCCTCCGCGGCGAAGCTCGTGACCCGGACCGGCTGCCCCATGAAGAGACCCTCGGCGTCCTCCAGGTCCAGCGGCACGGTGGCCAGCGCGACGAAGCCGCCGGGCCGTACCGCACGGGCCAGTTTCGCCACGACGGCCGCCTGCTCGGCGCGGGACATCTGCAACAGCGAGAAGTACGCGCACGCGGCGTCGAACGAGTCCTTTGGCAGCGGCGTCTGCCGGATGTCGGCGAGCCGGAACTCGGCCCCGGGCACCTGCCGCGCGGCCAGGTCGACCATGACCGGTGAGATGTCGATGCCCAGTACGCGGTGTCCGGCCTCGGTCAGTGCCTGCGCGGTCGGGCGGCCCGTCCCGCTGCCCACGTCCAGCACCGTGCTGCCCGGCGCCAGCCGTTCCACCAGCCGGCGCAGCGACGCCCGGTGCCCCGCAGAGCCGGCGAACGCCTGCTCGTAGGCGAGCCCCAGCGCGTCGAACACCACGGCGGCCGGTGCCCTGCGGTCCTCGTCGGCCACGACTGATCCTCCTGTCTCGGTCCGGCCGCGCGCCCCCTCCGGGCGAGCCGGTCGCGCGGCCTCGAACTGCGCCGTGAGCCGCGTGTCGGACCGCGCCTCGAGGTCTGCCTCGCGAACGCGCCGCGGAGCGGCCGTTTGCGAGGGACGCCACGCGCACGGCAGGGTGCCGCATGTGCCTACCCTGCTGATCGTCCATCACACCCCCTCACCGAACTGCCAGGCCCTGTTCGAGGCCGTCGTCTCGGGCGCCACGACACCCGGGATCGAGGACGTGCGCGTCGTCCGCCGGGCGGCCCTGTCGGCCACCGCCTCCGACGTGCTCGAAGCCGACGGCTACCTGCTCGGCACACCCGCCAACCTCGGCTACATGTCCGGTGCCCTCAAGCACTTCTTCGACCAGATCTACTACCCGTGCCTGGACGAGACCCGGGGCCGCCCCTTCGGCTTCTACGTCCACGGCGGCAACGACGTCACCGGTGCCGTCCGCGCCGTCGGGACCGTCACCACCGGCCTCGGCTGGCGCCGGGCGGCCGAGCCGGTGACCGTCACCGGCGAACCGGGCAAGGCCGACGTCCAGGCGTGCTGGGAGCTGGGGGCCACGGTGGCGGCGGGCCTGATGCCCGGCGCCTGAGCCGCCCCGCCCGTGCGGCCGCGTGAGCGCCGGCCGGCCGCGCGGCCCGCCCCGCCGGGCGCCGCCGGGGTCGACGCGGGTCAGGTCGTGCCGGCCCGCGCCGAAGGCCCGCAGCGCCACCAGCGGCCCGTCCCGGGAGTGGTCCACCCGCCGCCTGCCTGCCCGCCCGCCCGGTCGGCGTACTGGTGATGACGCCGGTGCCCGGCCACTCGCCTCGTCACCGGACGGGGTGGAGTGGCGGTGGCGGCCGGCCGTGACGCGCGTGACCGGCAGCCCGTACATCCCGGTGCCAGGACGGCCAAGTGGCCCACCACAAGGGTGAGCGGGCGGCCGGGGCGCAGCGCGAGCCCTCCCGGGGTGCGGTGCCGGGCAGCGCGGGCCGCGGACCTCCGGGCGTTCGGGTGACGGGGGCACGGCGCGGTCACCTCCTCCGGCACCTCGTCGTCGGTCCACCCGCGTGCCCGGCACCGGCCGGCGCGCGCAACCCGGCGAAGAGGGCCGTCATGCCGGCCGCCATGGCCGTGCGCGGCACGGCCACCCGCCGCGGGTGGTCGGCCTGCGGTATCGCGTCGTACGCGCTGAGGAGGCCCACGACGGCTGTTCACCCGGCGGCCTGTGGACACCGCACGCCAAACAGGCATCCGGGGCAGAATGGCCGTGCGTGCGAGCGCGGTGCCGGTGCTGACCGGCACGGGGGAGAAACAGCGGAGAGGAGGGCCCGATGCTGTCCGCATGGGCCGGGGCCCTGGTGCCCGTCTTCAGCGACACCGACGTGAGCGGCACCCGGCACCTGGTGCGGCCGTCCGGCACGGGATACGTCCTCGCCGCCAACCACACCTCGTTCTTCGACCCGGTCCTGCTCGTCGGCGTCCTGCACCGGCTCGGCCTGCGCCCCGCCGTACTGGCCACCGCCGGGCTGTGGCGGGTGCCCCTGCTGGGCCCGGCCCTCACCCGGGAGGGCCACGTACCCGTCCACCGGGGCGGCCGGCGCGCCGCGGACGCCCTCCGGGGCGCCGCGGACGCCCTCGCGGCCGGGCGCGGTGTGCTCGTCTACCCCGAGGGGGGCCTGCCCCGCTACCGCGCCTCCCACGACCGGCCGCCCGGACGCCTGAAGTCCGGCGTGGTACGCCTCGCGCTGTCCACGGGCGTCCCGGTGCTGCCGGTCGGGCACGCGGGCGCCCGCGGGGTCTCCTCCGGCAGCCTCGTCAAGCAGCTCGCCGGCTGGGCCACCGCGCCCGTACGCCGCCCCCGCGTCCACGTGCACATCGGCCCCGCCCTACGGCTGGACACGTCGGACCACCCGCTGGACGACCTGGAAACCGCACTCGCCCAGGCGTGGTCGACCGCCGTCAGCGCCCTGGAGGGCGGAACGGCGGAGGAGGGGCCCGAGGGGGAGGACAGGGCCGACGCCGACGGGCAGCACGGGCCCTGAGGAGCGCGGCAGGACGGGCGGGGGGAACGGGGACGATCGGTCCGGGGCCACGGCACGGGGGGGGGGAATCGGTGGGCAGTGGGCCGGGCAGGGGTCCTGTTTCCTCACCGGGGCCGGTGTCATCACCGCGCATCCGGGTGGCGCCCCCGTCCGACCCGGACCGGACGAGTCGCGGTGACCCGGCCCTGCCGGCCGGTCCGGCCGGTCCGGCCGGGCCTACGACGTACGGTCGCCGAACCCGGACCGGGTGGCCGGGCGCCGCCGGGACATTTACCGACGCTCGCCGCAGCGCGTCGGCGTCCCGGTGTCGTGCCGGTGCCAGACGGCGTCCACCACGCGGCCGTCGGGCAGCGTGTGGCGGCGCGGCCCCGGGTCGGGAACGAGGCCCGCGCGGGTCAGGGCGCGCCGGCTCGCGGCGTTCGCGGGCTCGGCTCCGGCCCGTACCGTGGCCAGTCCGAGGTGGGTGTGGGCCAGTTCCAGGCCGGCGCGGAACAGCTCCGCGCCCAGACCCTGGCCACGGCAGGCCGGCGCCAGCCAGCCGCCCATCTCGCCCGTCAGGTGGTGCAGTTCGAGAGCGCCGGCGTAACCGAGGCCGGACCGGCGCACGCAGACCAGCAGGAGCGGGTCGTCCGGGCCGGGTGTGAACGGTTCCGCCAGCTCGCGCGGGATCGGGCGGCCGTCCTCCCCGGCGGGCCGCCAGGCCAGCAGGGCCCGGCGGACGGCGGGGTCGGGCAGCACCTCGTCCGCCTTGGTGCCGAGCCACCGTTGCGCCTCCGCGTCGGCGCTCGCGGCGAGCACCGCGGCCACGTCCAGGCGGGTGCGCGGGGTGAACAGCAACAGCCGCTCGGTGCCCAGGACATGCCGCCCGGGCGTGCACCGCCCCGGCACCTCGAGCCCCGACGCGATCCGGCCACGGCGGAACAGCGACCAGCCCATGAGACCCCGCATCCCGGCACGCACGGCGGACACGGCACCGGCCCACCGAGAGCACGGACGCTCCGCACCGGCGGTGAATCTAGCGGGTCGCGGCCGGGGCGCCGTACCCGGTCCCGGCCGCACGCGGCCCGTCCCGTGGCGGGCCCTGCCGGGGAACCGCCGCCCGAAGACACCGGCGCCGAGCGCGGCCAGGACGCCGTCCTTCACGAACGCGCGCCGGGAGCCCGGAGGCCGGGGTGCCGTCGCCTGGGCGGCCTGCCGCTCGCGTCAGCCGGCCTGCTCCTGGGAACCGGGCTTGGGGCGGGTGCGGGTCCAGGACGGGTCGGCGGCCAGGGTGGGGGTGGGGGTGGGGGTGTGGTGCATGGCTTTCCTTCGGACGAGTGGGGGATGGTCCGGGGGCGGTGCGGCGCGCGGGGTCGGTGGGGCCTCTCCCACGGCGCGGACCTCACCGCCCGTGGCGGTGCGCTTCGGCAGGAGGCGGGGGCGGGACGTGCGGCCCCGGAGGCGAGGTGGTCGGGGCCATGGGGCCCAGGGAGTCGACCAGGGCGCTCGCCTCCGGGTGGTCGGGGGCGCCGGCCGGGGCCGGCGGCCGGCGCGACGCCGTCGCCGACGAGGACGACGGCCGTTCCCGCACCGCGAGCCGTCTGTCCCGGCCGGCCGGTCGGGGGAACCGCCGGTGGGAGGAGGACGGAGCCATCGCCGTGCGCCTTTCGTCCGGCCTCGCGGGTGAGGGTGCGGGCGTCGGCCGGCCGCTCGGGCAACAGACGTGCCACCGCCTGGCGGCAGGCCGTGGCGGCGGCCTGCCTCCCCGGACCGGCAGCGTCGCCTGCTCCGCGGGTCGGCCGGAGCAGCGCGTCCACTCTGGCACCCGCCCACCACGCTCCGCAACCGACAGGTTGAAATTTGCAGGCGGCGAAGTGCATGCTGCATCGGCCGGAACGTGATCGAATGGGCGGCGCGCACCGAGCGCGTGCGAAGGTGTCCTGGGACCTGACGAGGGGGTGGGCGTGACCGCGGAGACAGACTGGGGCGGCGCCCCGTCCGTGCTGCGCATGATCCTCGGCAGACGACTGGAGGAACTGCGCACCCGGGCCGGCCTCAGCTACGCCGACGCGGGCGCCGCCATCGGGGTCAGCCACTCCACGATCCGCCGCATGGAGGCCGCCAAGGTGTCCCGGCTGCGGCTCGCGGACGCCGAGAAACTCCTCCAGGTCTACGGCGTCACCGACCAGCAGGAGATCGACACCTTCCTGCAGTCCGTGCGCGAGGCCAACAAGCCCGGCTGGTGGCACACCTACCGCGACGTCATGCCCGACTGGTTCGCCGCCTACCTCAGCCTGGAACAGGCGGCCCTGCACATCCGGGCGTACGAGAACCAGTTCGTGCACGGCCTGCTGCAGACCGAGGACTACGCCCGCGCCCTGCTCACCACGGCCGGCCCGCACCTCGCCGCCGAGGTCGCCGAGCGCCGCGTCGCCCTGCGCATGCGCCGCCAGGAACTGCTGACCAGAGCCACACCGCCACGGCTGTGGGTGGTGATGGACGAGACCGCGCTGCGCTGGCCGGTCGGCGGCCCCGGGGTGATGCGCGCGCAGATCGACCACCTCATCGAGGTCAGCCGGCTGCCCCAGGTCACCGTGCAGCTCATGCCGTTCGCCAACGGCCCGCACCCCGCGCTGTCGGCCGGCGCGTTCCACCTCTTCCGGTTCCGGGCCCGCGAACTGCCCGACATCGCCTATCTCAGCGGCCTCCTCGGGGCCGTCTACCTCGACAAGGCCGACGAGGTCGTGGTCTACCGGGAGGCCCTGGACCGGCTCAGCGCCCAGGCGGCGTCCGCCCGGAAGACCGAGACCCTGCTCGCCGCACTGCGCAAGGAGTGGTGACCCGCCCCGAGACCGCCCGCCCGCCCCGCCCTCGTACCTGCTGACGCGAAGCCCCGAGCCCCACCTGACCGAATGGGAGACACGGCGTTGCCCGACAACGGATGGCCGGCCGACCGGATCGACACCGAGAACGCCCACTCCGCCCGCATCTACGACTACATACTCGGCGGCAAGGACTACTACCCCGCCGACAAGGAGGCGGGCGACGCCATGTCCCGGGAGTGGCCCGCGCTCCCAGTGCACATGCGGGCCAACCGCGACTTCATGAACCGTGCCGTGCGCTGGCTCGCCCAGGAGGCGGGCATGCGCCAGTTCCTGGACATCGGCACCGGCATCCCGACCTCGCCGAACCTGCACGAGATCGCCCAGGCCGTGGCCCCCGAGTCCCGGGTCGTCTACGTCGACAACGACCCGATCGTGCTCACCCTCTCCCAGGGCCTGCTGGCCAGCGCCCCCGAGGGCCGGACCGCCTACATCGAGGCCGACTTCCGTGACCCGGCGGCCATCCTGGACGCACCCGAGCTGCGCGAGACCCTGGACCTGAGCCGGCCCGTCGCCCTCACCGTCATCGCGATCGTCCACTTCATGCTCGACGCCGACGACGCGGTGGGCGTCGTACGACGGCTGCTGGAGCCGCTACCGTCCGGCAGCCACCTCGCGATGTCGATCGGCACCGCCGAGTTCGCGCCCGAGGAGGTGGGCCGGGTCGCCCGCGAGTACGCGGCCCGCAACATGCCGATGCGGCTGCGCACCCTGGAGGAGGCCCGCACGTTCTTCACGGGCCTGGACCTGGTCGAGCCCGGCATCGTCCAGGTGCACAAGTGGCACCCCGACGGAAACGGCGAACAGGGCATCCGGGACGAGGACATCGCGATGTACGGCGCGGTCGCCCGCAAGCCGTGACAGACCCGGGGCCGGGGTCCGACCCACCTCCCGGACCTCGGCCCCGCCTTCCGTCGTACGACGGCCCGGGCGGGCGCCGGCCGCTACCGTGAGCCCCATGTACACCACCCGCGTCACCCGGCACGTGGCGGCACCCCCGCACACCGTCTACCGGGCCCTGACCGACCCCGAGGCGGTCGCGGCCTGGCGGGTCCCGGCCGGCATGACCGCCCACGTGCACGCCTTCGACGCCCGTGAGGGCGGAACCTTCCGGATCTCCCTCACCTACGACGGCCCGGCCGGCGCCGGGAAGTCCGGCGGGCGCACGGACACCTACCGGGGGCACTTCGCCCGACTGGTGCAAGGCGCCCTGGTCGTCGAGGTCTTCGCCTTTGAGACCGGCGACGACGCCCTGCGCTCCACGATGACCATGACGACGACGCTCACCGCGGCCGACGGCGGCACGGACGTGGAGATCCGGCACGAGGGCGTCCCGGACGCGATCCCGCCCGAGGACAACGAACGGGGCACCCGCATGGCCCTGGACAACCTCGCCAGGCTCGTCGAAGGTCCGGAGCCCCCGCACGGGAAATGACCGGAAAGAGCGGTGTGGAAAACGGAACCGGGGCGCGGGAAAAGCGGTCTTAAGGGCTGTCGACGACCGGGATCGGACCGGTCGCGAAGAAACCGGGGGAATGGGACACATGTCCATGCGCAGCCGTAAGACCCTGCTCACCGCCGCGGCCCTGACGGCCGGCCTCACCCTGGCCGCCGTCACGCCCGCCCTGGCGGGGGCCTCCGCGAACGGCACCACCCGTGCCGCCGCCGTGTCGTCCGCACAGGGCGACCCGCGGAACGTCACCCAGCACGTGGCCGACTTCTACGGCGCCTACATCGACGCCGTCTGGGCCACCGACGACCCCACCGCCGCGGCCGGCGCCAAGGCGCTGCGCGGCTTCTACCTCACCGCCGCCGCGCAGAAGAAGGTCGCCGCCTTCGAGAAGAGGGAACACGCCGACGGCATCCTCTTCGCGCAGAACGTGCCGGTGAAGTGGAAGGTGGCCTACACCGGCTCCGGCGCCGGTCACGCCACCAGCAGGGTCACGCTCACCTGGGGGGACGGGCCGCACCCGCAGGTCAGCCGGATCGACGTACGGTCCGACCTGAAGACCCTGAAGATCACCGACCTGAAGCCGGCCGGCTGACCCGGGGCACCGGGCACGGGTCCCGCCCCGCCCCATTCGGAGCGGGGCCCGCGCCCACCGGCCGGCCGGACGCACCCGCGGTGCCGGCCTGTGCGTCCGGGGTCAGGCGTTGGGGTCGAAGGGGATGCCCGACGGCATGGAGTGCGCCAGCGCGTACTGGAAGTCACCGTCGTCGATCTTGATGGTGGCCGCGCCGAAGTCCGCGCTCAGCAGCTTCTCGCGGTAGCCCGCCGGATAGCCGTTCCACCCGACCAGCCGCGGGTAGAACCAGCCGCCCGTCACGTTCTCCGGCGGCTCGTCGTTGGTGTTGGCGAACCGGAAGCAGTGGGTCGAGACGCCGTCCTTGTGGTACACGATCTTCGGGTGGGTGCCGTCGAAGCGCACCGAGGAACGGGCCGCCACCTGGTAACCGGAGTGCTGGGACACCGAGACGTACTGGACGGTGTCGTCCTTGATCCACACCACGACGTGCTCCCAGTCGTGGGTGTGCCCGATGGCGGCGGGCCCGAGGGTCGCCTGGTCCTTCTCGAAGTAGCTGGCGTACATCACCGCGCACCAGCCGTTGTTGCACTTCTCGCGCGAGTAGGTGTTGGCGTTGGCGAGCTGGGCGTAGTCGTGGCAGTGGCCGTTGACGTCACCGCCCAGCTTCAGGCCGGGGTTGATGGTGCCGTCGCTGCCGATGGCGGCGGTGGCGTAGCAGCCGTCCCCGTCGTAGTCGTAGGCGGGGGAGAAGGTCTGTTCCAGGCCGTCGGCGTTCTGCGGCAGCAGTTGCAGGACGCTGGCGCCCGCGGTGCCGGGCGAGCTGAGGACGAGGGCGAGCGCGCCGAGGGCGGCGGCGAGCGCGGAGGTCAACTGACGCACGTGGGCTCCCTGTTGTCGAGGCGCCGCAGATTCTCGCAACGTCTCGGCAGGAGGGGCCACCCTCCGAACTGAACTTTGCCACAAGGCCGGTTGAACGTGGCGGCGGACGGCGCCCGCGGGGGTGCCGTCGTACCGCTATCGGCCGGAAGTCAGCTGTTCGCCCTGGTTACTTCGGTAAGGCCCGGGTCGGCCCGATGGCCGGACCGCGTGCCGGCGGGGCCGAGCCGGGGGCTCACCCGTGACGGGCCATCTCACCGCGGCCGTGGTGACGGCGGCGCTCGACACGGGTGCGGTGTACGACGATGAGCGCGGCGTCGTCGCCAAGCCGGCCGCCGGCGTGGGCGAGCAGGTCGCGCCGCAGGTGGTGCATCAGCGCCTCGGGGCTGTCCTCGGTCCACCGCGCGACCCGGTCGGCGAGCGGATAGAACCAGCCGTGCTCGTCCCGGGCCTCCATGACCCCGTCCGTGTAGAGCAGCAGCGTGTCGCCCGGTTCGAAGGAGAACACGTCCAGGGTGTGCTCGGCAGCCGCGTGCACCCCGAGCGGCGGAGCCGGGTGCAGGCTCGGCACGGTCACCACGTGGCCGGGGCTCAGCAGCAGCGGCGGCGGGTGACCGCAGCTGGTCATGGTGACCGGGCCGTGCTCCGGGATGTCCAGGAGCAGCGCGGTGGCGAACCGCTCGCCCTCCTCCTCCGGACTCTCCAGATCGGCCGCGTAGCGGCTGACGCTCTGGTCCAGCCGGGTCGCCAGCTCGGCCAGCGGGATGCGCCGGTGGGCGCTCTCCCGGAACGAGCCGAGCAGCAGCGCGGCCTCGCCGATGGCGGGCAGCCCCTTGCCGCGGACGTCACCGATCAGGAGGCGGACCGAGCCGTCGGACACGGTCGCCGCGTAGAGATCGCCGCCGATCTGGGCCTCGTCCTCGGCGGCCAGGTACAGCGAGGCGATCCGCAGCGGGCCGATCTGCTCGGGCAACGGCCACATCAGGACGTGCTGCGCGGCCTCGGCGACCGTGCGGACCTGGGCCAGCTGGGCCTGCCGGCGCTCGCGCAGGGCGCTGTAGACGACGGTGAGCACCACGAGGACCGCCAGGGTGATGAGCTGCACCATGTGATTGGTGGTGACGAGCCCGCCGCGGTGGACGCCGATGAGGAACTGGGCGGCCACCGCCAGCGCCCCGACGCCCGCCGTCGCCCGGGGGCCGGCGAAGGACGGCGTGAGCGCGGGCGCGATCACCAGGGCCGGGCCGAGATGGATGTCCCAGGGCAGCCGCACGTCCACCACCGTGATCACCACGATCAGCACGACGGGGAGCGCCAGCAGCGCGTGGGCCGAGTGCCACGGCTGCCGGAGGCGGACGCGCGGGGCCTCGGGTGCCATGCCTACCAGCGTGCTCCCGCCCTGGTCGCCCGGCCACTCACCGATGGCCGCTGCCCAGCGAGGCCGCCTACCGCCTCACGGCGGCTGCCGTCGCCGCCCGGCCGGCCGGCGGCCGTCGAGCCGGCGGGCCGGGCCCCGGGCGAGCTCACGCCGGGACCCCCGGAGCGGGCGATCCCCCGCGTACGGTCCCACCCGGCGTGCCGCCGCCCCGGCCGCGCCCGTCCCGGCCGGCGCCGCCTGGATGATCCCTTGCGGGTGACCCCGCCTCGGTCCGTGCCGCTTCGGCCGGCCTCCGTCTCGGCCGCCTCCGCCGTGGGGGCGGGATCGGCCGAGGCGGGATCACCCGCGGGGCATCGCCGGCCGTACGTGCCCCGGCCGACCCTTCCCCGCCCCCAGCTGCTCCCTCCCCCCGGCCCCGGCCCACCCCTCCCCGGCCCCCGGCACCCCGGCCGCCCGTGCCCCGGCCCACCCCTCCCCGCCCTCAGCCTGACCCCTCCCCGGCCCCTGCCGACCCCGGCCCCCGGTATCGGACGAGTGAAGCCCTACGGCGGCGTCGTGTCGCTCGCGATGCGCCGGGTACCCGTACCGGCCCCGGGGCCGATCCGGCCGTCCCGGGAAGCTGGGTGCCGAATGGAGAGGTCATGACGCACAACGGGGAGGACACCGCATCCCTGCGGCGACCGGATGTCACCGAACTCCGCCTCGCCTCGGACGGGCCCGACCTGGAGTTCTCGTCCGCGCCGGAACCGGCGCAACTGCCGCACGACCGCAGCCAGGCGATCCTGGAGGCGACGAAGGAGATCGGCTCGCTCCTCAAACGCGCGGGCCACCCCTTCGCGCTCGCCGGGAGCGTGGCCGTCTACGCCCACGGAGGCAGCCGTTACCTCCAGCACGACGCGGACTTCGCCATCCTGCCCGACGACGCCGAGGCGGTGGCCGCCGCACTGAGCGAGGCCGGCCTGCCCGTGCGGACCCCACCGGAGGACTGGCTGCTGAAGACCACCTGCCACGGGCAGAACGTCGACATCATCTTCGCGCTGGCCCACCGGCCCGTCACCCGGGACATGCTCGACCGGGCCCACGTCCTGCCGGTCGACTCGGTGCTCATGCCGGTCCTGTCACCGACCGACCTCATCCGCAGCCTGATCAGCGCCTTCTCCGAGCACTACTGCGACTTCGGGTCGGTGCTGCCGGTGGCCCGCGCGGTCCGCGAGAAGGTCGACTGGGACGAGGTCCGCGCGACCTGCGGCGGCGAGCCCATGCCGGCCGCCTTCCTCTTCCTGCTCGAACGGCTGAACGTGATCGATGCCCAGGAGGGGCAGTCATGACCGAAGCGAGCCCGCCGCCCCCGTCGGCGGCAGGGAGTCTGGACTACCGCGTCGCCCACTTCGCCGAGCACCTGGCCTCCGGCGACCTCGCGGAACTCGGCGTACGGCTCGACCTGCGCGGCGACACCGTCCTGCTCACCGGCACCGTGCCGTCCACCCAGTGCCGGGACCACATCCTGCGCATGGCCCGCGAGGAACTGGCGGGGCACCCGGTCCACAGCGACCTGCTCATCGCCGGGACCTCCTCGCCCGACCACGGAGAGGACCTGACATGATCCGCGTCGCGGCCGTGGGCGACATCCACATGGGCCCCGAGAGCCAGGGCACCCTGCGGCCCTCCTTCGAAACGCTGCCCGAGTGCGCCGACGTCCTGCTGCTCGCCGGCGACCTCACCCGCCACGGCACGCCGGAGGAGGCCGCGATCGTCGCCCGGGAGATCAAGGACCTCGGGGTGCCCGTCGTCGCCGTGCTCGGCAACCACGACCACCACGACGAACGGCCCGAGGAGGTCACCGCGATCCTCCGGGACGCCGGCGCGCACGTCCTCGAGGGGCAGGCGGCCGTCGTCACCGCCGACGGCGCCCGCATCGGGGTCGCCGGGACCAAGGGCTTCGGCGGCGGCTTCGTCGGCCGCTGCGCGGGGGAGTTCGGCGAACCGCTGATGAAGGAGTTCGTCCGCTACACCCGGCGGAGCGCCGACGCCCTGCACAGCGCCCTGAAGGACCTGCACGAGTGGGACTGCGACGTGCGGATCGCGCTGACCCACTTCTCGCCGGTGGCGGACACCCTGGCCGGGGAGCCGCTGGAGATCTACCCCTTCCTCGGCAGCTACCTGCTCGCGGAGGCCATCGACACCGGCGGCGCCGACCTGGCGGTGCACGGCCACGCCCACGCCGGCACCGAGCACGGCATGACCAGCGGGGGTGTGCGCGTACGCAACGTCGCCCAGCCGGTGATCGGCCAGGCGTTCCACGTGTACCACCTGCCCGGCCGGCACGACTGACGCGACCGGGGGAGCCGGGACCGGGCAGGCCGCCCGGCGCCCGGCGGGGCCGTCACGGCCGGCGAGGCGCACGCAGCCCCGCCGGAGCGTTACGCCGCCGTGCTCAGCGCCTCGCGGCCCGTGACGTCGCCGTCCCTCGCGGGCAGGGCCAGCGGCACCGGCTGGCGGCGGCGGCGCAGCAGCAGGCCCACGCCGATCGGCCCGGCGATGAGCAGACCGCCGGCCACCAGCGCGCCGCGTGCGCCGGCCCACTCCATGAGCAGGCCCAGCAGCGGCGGACCCCCGAGGCTCCACACCGTGCCGACGCTGCTCCACACGCCGAGCACCCGGCCCCGCAGATGCGGCGGCGGATCGGTCTGGAGGACGGCCGTGCCGGCGGTGTCGGAGACGGACTCCACGATCGCCATCGGCAGCACCAGGACCAGCAGCACGGCCAGTGACGGCGAGAGCCCCGCCACCACCTGGAGCAGCGCGCCCCCCGCCGCCAGCAGACCCACGGTCCGCACGGACGGCCGGCGCAGCCGGGCGCCGAGGACCGCGCCGAGGATGCCGCCGACCGCGAGCACCGTGGACACCGTGCCGAACGCCCCGGCGCCGCCGGCCAGCGGTCCGGTGACGAGGACGGCGAGCGTCAGGCCGTAGTTGCGGCCGAAGACGGAGCTGAGGCCGGTGATGCCCGCGAGCGCGACCAGGCGGGGGCGGCGCGCGAAGAAGGACAGGCCCTCCCGTACGGTCATGCCCGCGCGGGCCGGTACCGCCCGCGCCCCGGCCGCCGGCTCCCCCGCGGCCCCGGGCACCGGCCGCAGGAACGGGACCACGGCGGCCACGAACAGGAACGACAGCCCGTTCGCGGCGTACGCGGCGGACGTGCCGAGGAAACCGACGGTGACCCCGGCCAGGGCCGTGCCGGCCAGCCGGCCCGCGCTGTGCACGAGCGCGCCCACCCCGATCGCGGACGGCACGTCCGCCACGGGCACCAGATCGTTGCCGAGCAGGGCACAGGCCGGTCCGTCGACGGTGGCGATCAGGCCGGTCACGCCGGACAGCACCAGCAGCGCCGTCATGTCGATCCGGTCGAGCGACACGAGCAGCGCCGTGGTGAAGGCGACCGCGCCGAGCAGGGCCTGGCTGACCGTGACCGTCAGCCTGCGGGGCCAGCGGTCCACGGCCGCGCCGCCGAGCAGGCTCACGAACAGTGCGGGCGCCGCCTGGACTGACATGGACAGTCCGGTGGCCGCGGCCGAGCCCGTGATGTGCAGCACGAGCAGGTTCTGCACGGTGAGCTGCATCCACGTGCCGGCGTTGGAGACGAAGTTCGCGGCCGACCACCAGCGCATGCCCCGGTGCCGGAGGGAACGCCACGGCGAACGCGAGGCCGGGGTGGTGATGGACGCCGACGGGGGCTGGGCAGGCTCAGAAGACACGACGGGACACTCGACAACCGGGAAAGCGGAACGACCGGCGAGCCCGTCGGATCGGCAGCGCTGCACGGCCGGGGCTGCCAGGTCAGGGCGCCGACCATGGTGGCAGACGGGACGGCACGGGCGGCGCCACGCCGTCCGCGGGCGTCCGGTGACCTCCGTCAAACGGCAGCGGCCTGCGGTGAGTTGGAGTGCGCGTGGGGTTCCTCACAGGGCCCGTTCCGCCCTGTCCGTCCTGATACGTGAAGGCACAGGGGGAACCCGGCGACAGCCCGGTCGCCGGGTGGGGTCCCCCGTCGGGTGCTCTAGCGGTTGACGGTCCTCATCCCGGCCTCGTCGTACCGCTCACCCGCCGCCGCGGGCAGCTCCGCGTCGATGCGGGCCAGGTCGTCCTCGGTCAGCTCGATGTCCACCGCGGCGGCGTTCTGCTCCAGGTACGTGCGGCGCTTGGTGCCCGGGATCGGCACCAGGTCCTCGCCCTGGGCGAGGACCCACGCGATGGCCAGCTGGGCCGGGGTCACGTCCTTCTCGGCGGCGATCTCCCTCACCTTCTCCGCCAGCCGCAGGTTCGCCTCCAGATTGGCGTCCGTGAAGCGCGGGTTCGTGCGCCGGAAGTCGTTCTCGTCCAGCTCGTCGGGGGAGGTGAAGCGGCCCGCGAGGAAACCCCGGCCGAGCGGCGAGTACGGCACAAAGCCGATGCCCAGCTCCCGGCAGGTGGGCAGCACCTCGGCCTCCACGTCCCGCGACCACAGCGAGTACTCGCTCTGCACCGCGGTGACCGGGTGCACGGCGTGCGCGCGCCGGATGGTCTCCGCGCTCGCCTCGCTCAGTCCGATGTACCGCACCTTGCCCTCGGCGACCAGCTCACCCAGCGCGCCGACCGTCTCCTCGATGGGCACGTTCGGGTCGACCCGGTGCTGGTAGTACAGGTCGATGTGGTCGGTGCCGAGCCGCTGGAGCGAACCGTGCACCGAACTGCGCACGTGCTCGGCCGAGCCGTCCTGGCGGCCGACCGTGCTCATGTCGCCGGGGACGGCGTCGTCCATCCGGTAGTTGAACTTCGTCGCGATGACGTACTCGTCGCGGTGGCCCCTGATCGCCTCACCGACGAGCGACTCGTTGGTGAGCGGCCCGTAGACCTGCGCGGTGTCGAGGAAGTCGATGCCGAGTTCCAGGGCGCGCCGTATGGTCGCGATGCCCTCCTCCTGGTCGGCGGAGCCGTAGAAGGCGGACATCCCCATGCATCCGAGTCCGATGGCCGATACCTCAAGGTCCCGCAGCCTGCGCTTGTGCATGTGGGGTCACAGCCTTTCGTGCGTTCGTCGGTCGTACTCCGGGCGCGAGGGTCTTCTTCCATCTAGCGACGGAATCCGGCACCCGGCATCCCGTGGGGGAGCCGGGTCCGGGCCGCGCGCACCGGCGCCCTGCGACGCTACGAGCTGGAGCGCTCTCGAAGTCAAGCCGTGCCGGACGGGACGGTGTTCCGCGGCGTCACGGATTCAGCCGTACCGGCAGTTCGTACAGGTCGTTCTGCGTGACCACGGGCTTGTTGCGCAGCCCGGACGCGGGGACCGCCAGGTCGAGGCCGGGGAAACGGGCGTACAGCGCGGGCAGGGCGACGCCCGCCTCGAGGCGGGACAGGGCGGCGCCGGGGCACACGTGCGGGCCGTGGCCGAAGGAGATGTGCCGGTTCCGCGTGTCGCGGGTGATGTCGAACTCCCCGGCGGTCGGGCCGTGCGCACCCTCGTCCCGGCCGATCGCGCCGTACGACACGATCAGCGCGTCGCCGGCCGGGATCACCTTGTCGCCGACCGGCACGTCCTCCGTCGCGAAGCGGATCAGGACGTGGGAGGTGGGGGTGGAGTAGCGGAGGGTCTCCTCGACGACCGCGGACCAGTCGGCCCGGCCCGACAGCACCAGGTCGCGCTGTTCGGGATGGGTGGACAGGTTCACGACGGCGTTGACGATCAGCGAGATCGTGGTCTCGTGGCCCGCCGCGACCATCAGCTGGAGGGTGGAGACGATCTCCTCGTCGGTGAGGTGGTCGCCGTCCTCGGAGGCGAGGATCAGCGCGCTGGTCAGGTCGTCGCCCGGTGCGGCCCGCTTGGCCGACACCGTCCGCGCCATGATCTGCGCCAGCTCGGTGAGGGTGGCGACGACCTCCTCCGGCGGGGTCTGCGTGGAGAAGAACTTCTCGAACAGCGCCTTCAGCCGGGGCAGCAGCCCCTCGTCGATGCCCATGAGGTCGGCGATGACGTACATGGGCAGCGGGTAGGCGAAGGCCGCCTTCAGGTCGACGGTCCCGCCGTCCGCGGGCAGCGCGTCCAGCAGATCCTGGGTGAGCTTCTCGATCCGCTCCCGCATTCGCTCCACCCGGCGCGGGGTGAGCGCCTGCGCGACCAGGGTGCGCATCCGGCGGTGATCGGCGCCGTCCACCGTGAGCATGGAGCGGCCCGGGTTGGCGAGGCCGATCAGCGGCCAGTCCGCGGGTATCTCACCGCGCCGCCACGCGCCCCAGACGTTGATGTCCTTCACCAGCCGCGGGTCGGTGAGCAGCGCCTTGGCCTCGGCGTGATGGGTGACGGCCCACACCGGGACACCGCCCGGGAGCTCCACGGCGGCGAGCGGGCCGGCCGCGCGCAGCGCCGCGCTCTCGGCGTCCAGGTCGGTGACGAAGGGATCGAGGGCGATGCGGGGTGCTTCGGTACCGGTCGTCATCGTGACGTGCCTCCCAGGGCGGGGGTCGGGTACGGCGGGTACGGCGCCCGCCCGGGGACGGCCCCCGGGCGGGCGGCTGAACAGCGGGCCGGCCGGGCGGCGCGGGTCAGCGGGCGGGTACGGGGCTGAACCGGACGGGCAGCCCGGACAGTCCCCGCAGCCAGGGTGAGGGCCGGCGCGTGAGGGACTCGGCGGGCACCGCCAGATCGATGTCGGGCAGCCGGTCCAGGACCACCTCGATACCGGTCCGCGCGATCACCTCGGCGATCTCCTGCGCGGGGAACGGACAGCGGTGCTCGCCGTGACCGAAGGAGAAGTGCGCGTTGTTGCCGCCGGTCAGCGCGGAGGCGTCGGTGCGCACCTGCGGGTCGGAGTTGGCCCCTTGCAGACCGAGCAGCAGCAGATCACCGGCCTTGACGCGGCGGCCGCCGAGGTGTGTGTCGCGGGCGGCCCAGCGGCCCGCCACGTTCTGCGTCGGCGTGTCCTCCCACAGCACCTCGTTCATCGCCTCGGCCACGCTGTTGCGCCCGCCGAACAGGGAGGCGGCGAACCGGTCGTCGGTGAGCATCAGCCGCAGCGAGTTGCCGATCCAGTCGGCGGTCGGCTGGTGCCCGGCCGCCATCATCACCATCAGGTCCTGCGCGATCTCCTCGTCGCTGAACCCGCTCTCGTCGGCCAGCATCCGGGAGACGACGTCGGCCGCGGGCTCCTTCCTCCGGTCGGCCAGCAACTGCGCCATCGACGCGGCCAGATGGGCCTGTCCGGCCAGCGCCCGCTCCCGCCCGTCGATCATGTCGTTCAGGGCGGTGACCAGCCCCGGACCGTCCTCGTCGGGGAAGCCGTACAGCCGGGCCAGGACCCGTACCGGCAGCAGCATCGCGTACTGCCCGACCAGATCGGCCTCGCCGGCCGCGCACAGCGCGTCGATCAGCTCGTCCGCGAACCGCTCGGCGTGCGTGCGCAGTTCGAACGGGTCCACCTCTTCCAGCGCGTTGCTGATCATCGCCGCGCGCTGCCGGTGCCGTTCGCCGACCGTGTAGAGGATCGACGGCTGCTTGTGCCCGATCATCGGCAGCAGCGGCCAGTCCGCGGGGATGTTCTCCCACTGGTTCCACAGGTCCGAGTCCCGGCTGAACAGCACCGGGTCCCCGGTCACCTGGTGCAGTTCCCGGTAGCCGAGCACCAGCCAGGCCGGGATGCCGCCGTCGAGCAGCACCGGCACGACGGCGCCGTGGTCGCGCCGCATCTCCCGGTACAGACGGGCGGGTTCGGTCTGGAACCGGGGCCCGCTCAGCGGGACGGCGTCGGGCGTGGTCACACGAACTCCTGTCGGGGCAGGACCGTCCGCGCGGACGGGTCGGCGTACCGGTTCTTCACGTGCTGCACCAGCGTGATCAGCACCTGCTTGCCCGACTCCCGGGAGCGGGCGTCGCAGTCGACCAGCGGCACCCGCGGATCCAGGTCGAGGGCCTCGCGGACGTCCGCGCCGGCGCGGACCGGGCCGCCGAAGTCGTTGCAGGCCACGATGAACGGCGTGCCGTGGTGCTCCAGCCGGTCGATGGCGTACCAGGAGTCGTCGATGCGCCGGGTGTCCACCAGGACGACGGCCCCGAGCGTGCCGGAGAACAGCCGGTCCCACAGGAACCAGAACCGCTCCTGTCCGGGCGCGCCGAACAGGTACAGCACATTGCGGGCGTCCAGGCTGATCCGGCCGAAGTCGAAGGCGACGGTGGTGCCGGACTTGCCGCGCACCTGGCGGATGTCGTCCACGGTCGCGCCGGCCTGCGTCATCGTCTCCTCGGTGTTGAGGGGACGGATCTCGCTGACCGAGCGGACCAGTGTGGTCTTGCCGACGCCGAAGCCGCCCACGACCACGATCTTGAAGCCTTGGTCGGCGGAGGCACCCAGCGGGGTGCGCGCGGGGGTGCGCGCGTCAGAGGTTGCGGAGTCCAACGAGCACCTGCTCCAGGATGTCGGGATCGGTAATGGCCGGTCTGCGCGGGTGCCGGGCGCTGACCCGGCCCGCCGCGAGCAGATCGCACAGCAGCACCTTGGTGATGCCCACGGGCAGCCGCAGTTCGGCGGCGATCTCCGCCACCGAGGCGGGGAACCGGGTCAGCTCCAGGATCGCCACGTGCTCCGACTGCATGCCCGGCGCCGGCTCCGACTCGGCCACCACGAGGGTGACGAGGTCGAAGGGGTTATCGGGGCTGGTGCGGGTGCGTCCCTGGGTGATGGTGTACAGCCGGTCGGGGGCGTCGTCCCTCCCCGGGCGGTTCATGCCCGGGCGGCCCCCGTCCGGGCGGTCGGTGTCCGGTCGGCTCATGACGTGCGGGGCGGAGCGGTGAGGTGCTCGCCGAGCTGCTCCACCAACTCGCTCATGTTGTGCCCGATGACGCCGGCGTCCGCGTCCTCCGTGGCGATCACGGCCAGATGGGCGCCGGCGCCCGCCTCCACGATGAACAGCACGCCGCCGTAGAACTCCGTCATCGCCGAGCGCACACCGCCGCTGCCGTCGCCGAACTCCACGGACGCGCCGTGCGACAGCGACTGGATGCCGGCGGCGATCGCGGCGAGCTGGTCCGCCTGGTCGACGCTCAGCTCCGGCGTGCGGCACAGCTTCAGCCCGTCCCGGGACAGCACGAGCGCGTGCCGGGCGCCCGGGGTCCTCTCCAGCAGGCCCTCCAGGAGCCAGGTGAGCTTGTCGTCGGCGGTGGTCGGGCCGGTCATGAAGTGGTGTCGCCTTCCGGGTACGCGTGCGGGTGGGAGGGGGCGGGGGAGCCGTGTTCGCCGGCGCCGTACGGGGAGTCGCCGGCCGGCACACCGTCGTCCGGCGGCGGGGTGACGGCTCGCTCGTCCGGTGCCGTGGTGTGCGCGGGGTCGGTGGTGCGGTCACGGGACTGGCCGGGTGCGGAATCCCCCGGGGCGGCTCCGGGGCGGCCGGTGCCCGGTGCGGGCGGGCGCACCGCCTGACGGAAGCTGCTGAAACGGGCGGCGCGAACCCTGCCCGTGTCGGAGGCGGGTGCCGCCGCGGAGCGGGGTGCGTCGGGGGCCGGTGACGCGTGGTGCCGCGGGTTGCCCGGCGCGGTACCGGGCTCGACGCCGGCGGCCGGTGCGGCGGGCTGCCCGGCGGTGTCCGTCGCGGTGCCCCGCTCGGCGTCGCCCGGCGCGCTCGGCTGCCGCGTGCCGCCCGGCGCGGTGCCGTGTCCGGCGGGTGCCGCCGCGGAGCGGGGTGCGTCGGTGGCCGAAGCGGTGCCGTGGTCCGCAGGCCCGAGGGCCGTACGGTGTCCGGGCGTGTCCGGAGTCGTCCGGGCGCGTTCCGCCCGGGCGAGGGTGCTGCCCCGGCGACGCCTGGGCAGACCGGCCGGGCCCTCCTCCGGCGGCGCGGCGGGCTCGTGGACGGCGCCGGTGTCCACGGCTTGCCGTACCGGCGCGGAAGGGCCGATCTCCGGCCGCGGGGCCGCGGCCGACGGCTCGGCGGCAGCGGGGGCGGGGCTGGTCAGGATCTCCTGCGGGATGAGCAGCAGCACCCCCGTGCCGCCGCGCGCCGACGGCCGGAACGACACCGTGAGCCCGGTCTTGCGGGCGAGGCGGCCGACCACGGCGAGCCCGAGCCGGGTGCCGGTCAGACCGCCCAGCTCGAAGACGTCACCGGAGACCGCCCGCTCGGCGCGGCGCAGCTGCACCTCGCCCATCACCAGCCCGCTGTCCTCCACGGACACGATGACCCCGGCCGGCACCTCCTCCACATAGACGTGGACCTCGGCGGTCGGCGGCGAGAAGTTGGCGGCGTTGTCGAGGAGTTCGGCGAGCGCGTGCATCACGCCCTCGGCGGCGTGCCCGGCGACGGCGGCCTCGCTGACCGAGTGCACCCGCACCCGCCGGTACCCGGCGATCCGTCCCATCGCGCCCCGCAGGATCGACTCCATCCCGATCGGCCGCGCCCAGCGGCGGCCCGAACGCGCCCCGGTGAGCACGGCGACGGAGTCCGCGAGCCGGCCGGCCTGGGCGGTGCGGTGGTCGAGGTGGAGCAGGTCGGCCAGCACGTCCTCGTCGGTGTGCCGGTCCTCCATCGCCCGCAGGTCGGCGAGGGTCGCGGTGGCGAGGGCCTGCATCCGGGCGGCCGCGTTGGAGGTCGCGGCGACCGCGGCGGCCCGGTCCCGCCGGGCCCGTTCCAACTCGCCCGTCAGGCGGGCGTTCTCCTTCGCCAGCCGGTTCAGCTCCCGTGCGCCCTCCTCCTCGAGACGCGCGCGCTCGGCCGCGAAGGACTCCGTGAACTCGGTGCGCTGCTGGGCGAGTTCGTCGATGAGTCGCTGCTGCTCCTGGCGCGCCTCCTCGGCCGTACGGGCCTGCTGCCGGAGGAGTCGTCCGACGTCCTGGGTGACGCTCTCCAGCCGGCGCCGGGTGCCGCGCGCGGTCCGCAGCGCGTGCGCGGCCGTGGCGACCGCCGCGCTGAACAGGACCGCCGCCGCGCCCGCGCCCGCGGCGAGCGGGGCGCGCACCGAGTCCGGCGCCGCCGCCACGGCCGCGCAGACCACGAGCGCCGACAGCACACCGGTCACGGCGAGGGCGGAGACGAACGTACGGGGGGAAGGTCGGTCACCGGGATGCGTGGGCGCGGTCATCGGTCCGGTCTGGTCCTTGCGGCAGAGGCGGCAGGCTGGGGCGGGGCCGGCGGGAACATCGGGTGGTGAGATGTGACACCGGTGGTGAACTGGCCGTCACTATACGAGAGTTCGTGATCGAAACAGAAAGGTTCCGTGTTCGTTCTCGTCCGCGGTACGGCAAACGCCTGTCTCCGAGGACGGTTCCGCGGGGGTGCGGGTTGCCTCCCGGCCCCCGGTTTGCGCGCCGTACGCCTGTGGGTCTTCCCACACCGGCGCGCCCTCGCGACGGATCTTGACGCCCGCTCCCCGGCTCGCTGGACTGCACGGGGGGACGGGTCGGACCGGAGCGATCGGCGCATCCGTACGATGACGCCTGAAGTGGACGCATGACGGACGAAACGCCTCGCACGGTCGGACCGCCGGGAGCGAGGTGAAGGGGGCGGTGCGCGTGACGGGGGAACCGACGGCGACGGGCTGCCGTGCCTCATGACCGCTGAAGGGCGCATCCCGCGCGTCCGCCCGCTGCTCGCGCGGCTCGCCCGGTTCACCGGGCGGACGCTGTGGGGCGAGTGGCACGCCATCGTCGTCGGCCCGGTACGGCGGCTCGCGCGGCGCGGGCTGTCCGGGCTGCTGCTGGCCTTCGTCGCCGCGTTCGGCGTCGTCCTCTTCCACGACGTCGCCCAGCACCCCACCGGAGCGCTGTGGGTGGAGCGGCTCGGCGGAGTCCGGGCCGAGCTGCCGCTGTGGCTGTCCCTGCTGCGCACCCCCGTGTCGCTGTACGTCCCCGCTCTGGACCTGCCGGTCTGGGCGGGCATCACCCAGCTGTTCCTCGCCTTCGCCCTCGCCGAACTGAGCCTGGGCCGGGCCCGGACCCTGCTGATCGCCTACGCCACCACCCTGGCGGGCACCCTCACCGCCCGCCTGATGATCGCGCTCGGGCCGGGCTGGTGGGGGTTCGGGCTGCCGCCCGAGGCCGGGCAGGTCCTGGACACCGGGCCCTCCGCGGCCGTGGTCGGCCTGTTCACCTACCTCTCCGTGGTCCGCCGCGCGCCCGTGGTGTTCACGCTGACCGGCGGCTCGATGGTGTGGGAGTCCATCGCCGTCCCCAACCTGGCCGGCCGCGAGCACCTGATCGCGGTGGCCGCCGCGATCGTGCTCGGCCTGCTGCAGGGCCGGGGAGAGCGGTTCCGCTCCGCCGTACGGTCCCGGTGGCCCGTGCGCCGACGGCCCCCGCGCACACCTCCGCCGGTCCCCGGCCCCACTCGGGCGGCCGACCGCCCCGGAGACTCCCGGCCCAGGGTGTCGGCGCGTTCCCCCGACCGCTGACCCGGCCGGTGACGCCCGGCCCGCTCGGTGAAGGCCGGAGCGTTCCGGGACCCGGGCGCGGGCCGGCACCGGCCGGAACGCGAGGCGTCCGGCATCCCGGGCGCCGTGCGCCGCGGCGCGCCCGTGTGGCGCGGCCCACCCCGTCAGTGTGATGGTTTTCGCACATCGGCCTGTGCGGGCACCCCCTAGGGTGGCCGCGAGTACGGCAGGTGTGGCTGACACCAGGGTGTTCGTCGCCGGCAGGCAGCTGAAGGGAATCCATGATGTTCCGCAAGGTGCTGGTCGCCAACCGTGGAGAGATCGCGATCCGCGCGTTCCGGGCGGGCTACGAACTCGGCGCGCGCACCGTCGCCGTGTTCCCGCACGAGGACCGCAACTCGCTGCACCGGCTGAAGGCCGACGAGGCGTACGAGATCGGGGAGCCGGGGCACCCGGTGCGGGCCTACCTCTCCGTCGAGGAGATCGTGGGTGCCGCCCGCCGGGCGGGCGCCGACGCCGTCTATCCGGGCTACGGCTTCCTGTCCGAGAACCCCGAACTGGCCCGCGCCTGCGAGGAGGCCGGCATCACCTTCGTCGGCCCCAGCGCGGCCACCCTGGAGCTGACCGGCAACAAGGCCCGCGCCGTCGCCGCCGCCCGCGCCGCGGGCGTGCCCGTCCTCGGCTCCTCCCAGCCCTCCACCGACGTGGACGAACTGGTGCGCGCCGCCGAGGAGATCGGCTTCCCCGTCTTCGTCAAGGCGGTCGCCGGCGGCGGCGGGCGCGGCATGCGCCGCGTGGAGGACCCGGCCCAGCTGCGCGAATCCATCGAGGCCGCCTCCCGCGAGGCCGCCTCCGCGTTCGGCGACCCGACCGTCTTCCTGGAGAAGGCCGTCGTGGAGCCCCGCCACATCGAGGTGCAGATCCTCGCCGACGGCGAGGGCAACGTCATCCACCTGTTCGAGCGGGACTGCTCGCTCCAGCGCCGCCACCAGAAGGTCATCGAGCTGGCCCCCGCGCCCAACCTGGACCCGGAGCTGCGGGACCGGATCTGCGCCGACGCCGTCCGCTTCGCCCGCGAGATCGGCTACCGCAACGCCGGCACCGTGGAGTTCCTCCTCGACCGCGACGGCAACCACGTGTTCATCGAGATGAACCCGCGCATCCAGGTCGAGCACACCGTCACCGAAGAGGTCACGGACGTCGACCTGGTCCAGGCCCAGATGCGGATCGCCTCCGGCGAGACCCTCGCCGGCCTCGGCCTGTCCCAGGACACGGTCACCCTGCGCGGCGCCGCCCTCCAGTGCCGCATCACCACCGAGGACCCCGCCAACGGCTTCCGCCCGGACACCGGCCGGATCAGCGCCTACCGCTCCCCGGGCGGCTCCGGCATCCGTCTCGACGGCGGCACCACCCACGCCGGTACGGAGATCAGCGCGCACTTCGACTCGATGCTGGTCAAGCTCACCTGCCGGGGCCGTGACTTCCAGGCCGCCATCGGCCGGGCCCGGCGCGCGGTCGCCGAGTTCCGCATCCGCGGCGTGGCCACCAACATCCCGTTCCTCCAGGCGGTCCTGGACGACCCCGACTTCCAGGCCGGCCGGATCACCACCTCCTTCATCGAGCAGCGCCCGCACCTGCTGACCGCCCGCTCCTCCGCCGACCGCGGCACCAAGCTGCTCACCTACCTCGCCGACGTGACGGTGAACCAGCCGCACGGCCGGCGGCCCGATGTGCTCGACCCGCTGACCAAGCTGCCGCCGCTGCCGGCCGGCGAGCCGCCCGCCGGCTCCCGCCAGCTCCTCGTGGAACTCGGCCCCGAGGGATTCGCCCGGCACCTGCGCGAGTCGCCGACCATCGGCGTCACCGACACCACCTTCCGCGACGCCCACCAGTCCCTGCTCGCCACCCGGGTGCGCACCAAGGACCTCCTCGCCGTCGCCCCGGTCGTCGCCCGCACCCTGCCGCAGCTGCTCTCCCTGGAGTGCTGGGGCGGTGCCACCTACGACGTGGCGCTGCGCTTCCTCGCCGAGGACCCCTGGGAGCGGCTGGCCGCCCTGCGCGAGGCCGTCCCCAACATCTGCCTCCAGATGCTGCTGCGCGGCCGCAACACCGTCGGCTACACCCCGTACCCGACCGAGGTCACCGACGCCTTCGTGCAGGAGGCCGCCGCCACCGGCATCGACATCTTCCGCATCTTCGACGCCCTCAACGACGTCGGCCAGATGCGGCCCGCCATCGACGCCGTCCGCGAGACGGGCACCGCGATCGCCGAGGTGGCCCTGTGCTACACGGCGGACCTCAGCGACCCGTCGGAGCGCCTCTACACCCTCGACTACTACCTGCGCCTCGCCGAGCAGATCGTCGAGGCCGGCGCCCACGTCCTCGCCGTCAAGGACATGGCGGGCCTGCTGCGCGCCCCGGCCGCCGCCCGGCTCGTCTCGGCGCTGCGCCGCGAGTTCGACCTGCCCGTGCACCTGCACACGCACGACACCGCCGGCGGCCAGCTCGCCACGTACCTCGCCGCGATCCAGGCGGGCGCCGACGCGGTCGACGGAGCGGTGGCCTCCATGGCCGGTACGACCTCCCAGCCGTCGCTGTCCGCGATCGTCGCCGCCACCGACCACTCCGAGCGGCCCACCGGCCTGGACCTCCAGGCGGTCGGCGACCTGGAGCCGTACTGGGAGGGCGTCCGGAAGATCTACGCCCCGTTCGAGGCGGGCCTCGCCTCCCCGACCGGGCGCGTCTACCACCACGAGATCCCCGGCGGCCAGCTGTCCAACCTGCGCACCCAGGCCGTCGCCCTCGGCCTCGGCGACCGCTTCGAGGACATCGAGGCGATGTACGCAGCCGCCGACCGCATCCTCGGCCGTCTGGTGAAGGTGACGCCCTCCTCCAAGGTGGTCGGCGACCTGGCCCTGCACCTGGTGGGCGCCGGGGTCGGCCCGGACGCGTTCGAGTCCACCCCCGACAAGTTCGACATCCCGGACTCGGTGATCGGCTTCCTGCGCGGCGAACTGGGCACGCCGCCCGGCGGCTGGCCGGAGCCGTTCCGCACCAAGGCGCTGCAGGGGCGGGCGGCGCCCAGGCCCGCGCCCGAGCTGTCCGGCGAGGACCGCGAGGGGCTGGCGAAGGACCGCCGGGCCACCCTCAACCGGCTGCTGTTCCCCGGCCCGGCCCGCGAGTTCGAGACGCACCGCCAGTCCTTCGGCGACACCAGCGTCCTCGACAGCAAGGCGTTCTTCTACGGCCTGCGCCCGGCCAAGGAGTACGCCGTCGACCTGGAGCCCGGCGTCCGGCTGCTGATCGAGCTGCAGGCGATCGGCGAGGCCGACGAACGCGGTATGCGGACCGTGATGTCCACGCTCAACGGCCAGCTGCGGCCCATCCAGGTCCGTGACCGCGCGGCGGCCTCCGACGTCCCGGTGACGGAGAAGGCCGACCGCTCCGACCCCGGCCATGTCGCGGCCCCCTTCGCCGGTGTGGTGACCCTGGCCGTCGCCGAGGGCGACGAGGTGGCGGCGGGTGCCACGATCGCCACCATCGAGGCCATGAAGATGGAAGCCACGATCACGGCCCCCAAGGCGGGCCGCGTCGCCCGCCTCGCCATCAACCGCATCCAGCAGGTGGAGGGCGGCGACCTCCTGGCGGAACTGAGGTGAGCGGCGGCCGGGGCCGTACGCGCCGTGGCCTACCCCGCGCCCGCGCTACCCCCGGCCGATGAGGTGGCGCAGGCGGGCGACGAGGAGGTTCGGGTCGCGCCGGGTGGCGGACGCGGCGCTCGGCACGTACACGGTTCGCCCGCGGACCGCCACGGAGGTCGGGTTGGACAGGCCTTCCCGCGTGGTGAGCACGGTCGTGACGGTGCCGTCCGCGCGGACCAGGACGACCCTGTTGCCGGTGTTCAGTGCGGCCAGCACGCTCCGTCCGGGGCCGGGAAACGTGAAGTCGTCGATGCCGGCGAGTCCGTCGGCCCGGGGCTCGACGGGGCCGGCGGCACCGTCCGCGCGGACGGGGATGCGCAGCAGCGTGCCCCGGTCGGTGTTGGACACCCACACCGCGTCCCGGCGGAGCCTGACGCCGTTGGCGCCGAGGCCGCGCGCCGGTGCCGCCGGGAGCGGAGCGAGCGCCGCGCCCTTCGCCCACGCCGTGGCCGTGCCGCCCGACCGGGGGACGCGCCAGACGGTGCCCCGCACCGAGTCGGCGACGTAGAGCACGCCGCGCCGCTCGTCGAGGGCCAGCCCGTTGGGCAGCCCGTCGGCCGGCAGCGCGGCGATCCGCTCCGGCGCGTCACCGGGGGAAAGGCGCCAGACGCCGGTCGCGCTGGTGCCGGTGGCGTAGTTGACGTACAGCGTCCCGTCGTGGGCGCGGGCGATGCCGGTGACGGCGGCGCTGTGCAGCAGGGGGGTGTCGGCGTGCGCGACGGCGGGCAGGGTGGCTCGGGTGCTGACGCGGCCGTCGTCGGTGACGTGGGCGATCTGCCGGGCTGAGGCGAAGGTCAGGTAGGCGGAGCCGTCCAGGCCGAGCGCGATGTTCTCGGGCGTCTGCCCGGCGGCCGGGTCGAGGTGGGCGAGGACGCGCGCCTCGGTGACGAGCGGCTCCTGGCCGGCGGCGGGCGCGGCGGCGAGGAGACCGAGCGCGACCGCGACCGCGGCGGCACCGGTCGGACGGGGGAGTCGGGGCATGTGACCTCTTCTCGGTCGGCGCGCGGGGCGCCGGCGTGCGGGGTCACACCAACATGACGGGGAACAGGTCACCGGTGGCGGGAGCCGGGCCGCGGGATCGCCCGCGCGGACCACCGCCGGGCTTCCGTACGGCGCGCGCCCGGGTCGCGGACCGCCCGGCGGGGCGGTCCGCGCGGACCCTGTCAGTCCCAGAGCGGATACGTCATGACCTGCTTGAAGCCCTCCGGACGTCCCTCCTGGTAGGTGAGGCTGATCCGGCTGTAGCGCTGCACGTCGGGGTGCTTCTTCCAGGGCTCGGTGTCGTCGAGCCGGACGGTCACCGGGTACGCGTGGAAGGAACCGGCCGCGCAGTACGGCTTGCAGTCGTTGACCATGTTCGTGCCTACCGCGGTCGCCCCCTGCGGGCTCCACTCGGTCCAGTGGAGCCCGGTGAGACGGCTGTTTCCGTCGCCGCAGGCCAGGATGAAGTCGCCGGGGCGGACGGTGCGGTTCCACAGGCAGTCGACCAGGACCGGCTGCGACGCACCGGTGTGGGACGGCGAGGTGCCGGCGCGGGGCTGCGTCGTGGCGGTGACCGGCGGACTGGCCGTCGCCGTGGTCATGGCCGCTGTCAGCAGGGCTCCCGCCGCGAGGAGGACCGCCGTACCCGTCACTGATCCGCGCATGGCCGCTCCCACCCGTCGTGCTGTGTCCGACCGCGTGCACCCGACGCTACGACCGTCCCGCCGTTCGCACCAGTCGCGCAGGTCGGGCCGTGTGTCAGCCGTGCGAGACGGTCAGCCCGTAGAAGGCCACGCGGGCCCCGTTGGTGGTGCTGTCCGAGGAGGACTGGTTGTAGGAGCCCGCCTTGAAGTACTGCTTGTACGGCTTGAAGGAGGACGGGATGGCGTAGTGCGTGGTCGTGCCGTTCACGGTCAGGTCGATGGTGTTCCCGCCGGAGACGGCGATGGTGTAGCTCCAGGTCTTGCCGATCGACACGTGCCCGACGGGGTGCTGGGTCTGGCCGCCGTCCGGCGAGTCCTCGGTGCCGAGGACGATGTCCCCGTTGGCGTGGTAGTACAGCTCCACCAGCGGCTTGGTGGAGGAGCCGCCGGAGCCGAGGTGGATCTGGCCGACGCAGACGTTCTTGGTCACGGACACCACGCGCAGCGTCGCGCTCAGCCGGTGGCTGCCGCCGAGCGCCCAGTCGGCGGCGGAGCCGTCGCGGTTCATCTCGCGCAGTTCGGAGCGGGCGTAGTTGGAGTTCGGTGTGGTGACGCCCTTCTCGGGCGCCCAGAACGTCATGGCGCCGTCGCGGGTGTCGGTGTAGAAGTACGCGTCCTGGTAGCCGTTCGCGCCCTGGAGCCGGGACGACGGGATGGTGGTGGGCTTGCCGGGGGAGCCGACGGGTTCCTGGAGCTGCCACACGGACAGGTCGAAGTTGCCGCCGGGCGCGACACGCGGGTCGGCCGCGTCCGCGCCGCCGGTGCCGAGCGCGGTGAGGGCGAGAGCGAGGACGGCGGTGGCCGTCGCCGCGGGTATCCGGGTGCGGGTCATGTGGGGGGTCCCTTCTTCGGACCGGATGCGGGCCGGGTGCCAAGCCAGGAAGCGTTCATGCTTGTGAACGTTGAACCCATGCTTGTTCGCCGGTGACCCGAGAAGTTAAAGGTCTGAACCAGACACGTCAAGAGAGCGCGGCCGGCTCGCACGCCGGCGCCGGCCCCTCACCAGGAGCCCTTCCGCACCGCTCGGCACCCGTGGGCCCTGACCGTGCTGGTGCCGACGTCGTCGACGCGGTCGCAGTGCCAGTCGTGCCGTCCGGCCCGGTCCTCGACCCAGACGCCGTCGCCCTCGGTGGTCTCGGCGACCTTGGCGCATCCCTCGCCCGCGAGCGTGCCGGTCCGCCGGTCCTCCGAGGTGCTCGCGCAGTCGTAGTAGTAGGGCGTCGGCGCGGGAGCCGCGAGTGCGGCCGGGACCGGCAGGGCCCCGCCGCCCGCTGTCAGCAGGCCGAGGCACAGGGCCGTCACGGTCCGGCGGCGCGTGGTGCGAGCGCGCATGAGGTGTCCCTTCCGGTGCCCGGCGGGTGAGCGGGCGGGGTGCTGATCCGGTCCCGGCCCCACGCGGGAGCGTTCCACCCGGCCGACCGTCCTGAAGCACCGCTCACCCGAACGGGGACAACCGGTGGTCCCGCCGCGCGCGGCGAACCGTCAGAAGACCCCCTCGGGCGCCCCGTGACCACCCGTCACGGGGACGGGCTCGCGATGCGGAGCGGCGCCGCGGGGGCCGGCGCGGTGGCGCCGGCCCCGCCGGTGGCGTCCGCCCACCAGTCGGCGCCGTCCTCGGCGTAGCGCAGCAGCACACCCTCGCGGATCGCCCAGGGGCAGACGACGGCCCGGGGCAGGCCCATCAGCTTCAGCGCCGTGTGCCCGACGACCGCTCCGGCCAGGCTCTGGGCGGCGCGCGGCGCGGAAATGCCGGGCAGCCGGGCGCGTTCGGCGGCGGGCAGCCCGGCGAGGGCGTGCACCGCCGCGCGCAGGTCCCGGCAGACCAGCTCCCGGTCCACGAAGGGACCGAACCGGCCCGGCGCGGCCCCGCACAACCGCGCCAGCTGCTGGAACGTGCGGGACGTGACGGCGGCGGTGCGCGGACGCTCCCAGCGGATCCGCGCGGCCACGTCCCGCAGTTCGTGGCGGATACGGCGGCGCAGTTCCTTCAGCTCGCCCGGGCCGGGCGGATCCTGGAGGCCCAGGTGCTCCCGCGTCAGCCGGCTGGCGCCGAGCGGCAGGGACGCGGCGAAGTCGGGCAGCCGGCCCCGGCCGAAGGCCACCTCCAGCGAGCCGCCGCCGATGTCGAGCAGTGCCAGGGGACCCGCCTTCCAGCCCAGCCAGCGCCGCGCCGCGAGGAAGGTCAGCTCGGCCTCCGTCTCACCGGGCAGGGTGCACATGCGGATACCGGTGCCGGACGCCACCCGTTGCAGTACCTCGTGGCGGTTGGGGGCACCGCGCACCACCGCGGTCGCGAAGGCCAGCGGGCCCGTCGCGTGCCACCGCCGGGCCGTGGCGCCCGCCGCGGCCACCGCCTTGACCAGTCGCTCCACCGACTCGTCGGCGATGGTGCCGTCCGGGCCGACCTGTTCGGAGAGGCGCAGCTTCCACTTGACGGTGTGCACCGGCAGCGGAACACCGCCCTCCACATCCGCGATCACCAGTCGGACCGTGTTCGACCCCGCGTCCACCACGCTCACCCGCATGGCCGGTGAGTACCCATTTCACCGGGGACCACCCTTCACACAGGGGGCGTGCCGGCGCACGGCGCACCCGGCCGCGTGCCTCAGCAGCGGTTCGCGCGGCAGTGGGAGGCGGGCCGGGAGCGTGAGGCGCACGGGCCGGCTTCCGGCCGAGGTCCGCCTCGAACCAGGTTCCCCCGACGGCCGGTTACCGCGGCGGTGGCCGTGACCCGCGCGCCCCGCCAGGCACTCGGGAAGGCCCGCCTGTCCTGATTTCAACCCCGTGCGTCCCGGCGGCCCCACCGCTGCCCTTGGATGGTCACGGCCACGGTCGGCGCGCGCGGCGGCAGATGAGGGAGCGGACGCGATGAGGGTACTGGTGATCGGCGGCGGCATCGCGGGGACCGCGACCGCCCTGGGCCTGCACAAGGCCGGTGTCGACGTCACCGTCTACGAGGCGCACCCGGACACGGCCGAGGACATCGGTGCCTTCCTCACCCTGGCGAGCAACGGCATGCGCGCCCTGGCCGAGCTGGACGCCACGCACGCCGTCACGGCCGTCGGTTTTCCGCTGACTTCGCTGCGGCTGCTGGACAGCCGGGGCACCGAGCTCGCGCACGCACCGCTCGGCGAGGCGGACGACCCCGCCCTGCGCTACCGCTGCCTGCGCCGCGGTGAGTTGAACGCGGCCCTCCAGGGCGAGGCGGTCCGCCGTGGTGTCCGGCTGCGCCACGGAGCCCGGCTGGTGTCCGTGACGGACGGCCCGTATGTCGTCACCGCCCACTTCGCCGACGGCTCCACGGCCACCGGAGACCTGCTCGTCGGCGCCGACGGCCTGAACTCCACCGTGCGCCACCTGCTCGTGCCCGGGGTCCGGCCCGGGTACGCCGGCCGGCGGGTCTACTACGGCTACACCGCGAGCGCCCCGGAACCCGGCCCGGACGGCGCCATCACCATGGTGCGGGGCGGCACGACCGCCTTCGGGTACGCGGTGTCACCGGCGGGGGAGGCGTACTGGTTCGCCCGCACCGGCGGCGCTCCGCTGCCCGCCGGGGCGCTCGCCGCGCCGCCCGCCGTGTTGCGCGCGCAGTTGCTGCCGCTGCTGAGGAAGGACGACACCCCCGCCGCCGCGCTGGTGGAGGCCTGCGCCGACGCCCTCATGGTCACCAACGCCACGGAGCTGCCGCTAGGCACCACCTGGCACACCGGGCGGGTCCTGCTCGTGGGTGACGCGGCCCACGCGGCCTCCCCGGCGACCGGCCAGGGTGCCTCGATGGCCCTGGAGGACGCCGTGGTCCTGGCCAAGGCCCTGCGCGATCTGCCCGATGTGCGGGTCGCGTGTGCCGGGTACGAGCGGCTGCGCCGTCCGCGGGCGGAGCGCAACATCTCCGTCAGCGGCGGCCTGACCCGTGGCACGCGTGTGCCGTCCGGCCGCGCGCCCGGCGTGTCCCCGCCGACCGGGCCGGAGGAGTGGCTGGTCCGCCAACTCGCCTGGGACACCCCGCTGTCCGAGGCCCCGCCCGAGCCGGGCTGACCCACGCCCGGCCACCCGCCCGAAGCGACCGAGCCGACCGCCGTGGGAGCCCGGGGCGACATCGGCAAGTTGAAGGAACTGGTGTCCGAAGACTTGTGGGCCGGTTGGTTCATCTCTTAAATCAAAGCATGAACTAAGCCGTGGGTCATACCCCTTGCATCCCCACACGTCTGGAGCCGCCGCATGAGACTGAGATCTCTGGGCGCAGTGCTGGCCGCCACGGCCGCGTTGCTCGCCCTGCCCGCCACACACCCCTCGGCCACCGCCGCCGAGACCCCCCTGTCCCAGGGGAAGACCGCCACCGCGTCCTCCGAGGAGAACGGCGGCACCGCCGCCGCCAAGGCCGTCGACGGCGACACCGGGACCCGCTGGTCCTCGGCCGCCGGCGACGACCAGTGGGTCCGGGTCGACCTCGGGGGCACCGCCACCGTCACCCGCGTCGTCCTGAACTGGGAAGCCGCCTACGGCAAGGACTACAAGATCCAGGTGTCCGGGGACGGGAGCACCTGGACCGATCTGAAGTCGGTCACCGGCTCCGACGGCGGCACCGACACGCTCGACGTGTCCGGCCGGGGCCGCTACGTGCGGATGCTCGGCGTGCACCGGGCCACCGCCTACGGCTACTCCCTGTGGGAGTTCCAGGTGTTCGGCACCGCGGACGGCGCCCAGGCGGGCTGCGGCACCGCGAACGCGGCCCAGGGCAAGGCCGCCACGGCCTCCTCCACCGAGAACGCCGGCACCCCCGCCTCCGCCGCCGTCGACGGCGACACCGGCACCCGCTGGTCCAGCCAGGCCGCCGACCCGCAGTGGCTCCGGATCGACCTCGGCTCCGTCCAGGACCTGTGCAAGGTGGACCTGAACTGGGAGGCCGCCTACGGAAAGGACTTCCAGATCCAGGCGTCCTCGGACGGCCAGAGCTGGAACACCCTCAAGAGCGTCACCGGGGCCACCGGCGGCACGGCGTCCTACGACGTCAGCGGCTCCGGCCGGTACGTCCGGATCTACGGCACCGCCCGCGGCACCGGCTACGGCTACTCCCTGTGGGAGGTGGCCGTGCACACCGGCACCACCGGCGTCCCGCCCGTCCAGGGCGGCGGCGACCTCGGCCCGAACGTCATCGTCGTCGACCCCTCGACCCCCGGCCTGCAGCAGAAGTTCGACGACGTCTTCGCCAAGCAGGAGTCGGCCCAGTTCGGCACCGGCCGCTACCAGTTCCTGCTCAAGCCCGGCACCTACAACAACATCAACGCCCAACTCGGCTTCTACACCTCGATCTCCGGCCTCGGCCTGAACCCCGACGACACCCAGATCAACGGGGACATCACGGTCGACGCGGGCTGGTTCAACGGCAACGCCACCCAGAACTTCTGGCGTTCGGCGGAGAACCTCGCCCTCAAGCCGGTCAGCGGCACCGACCGCTGGGCCGTCGCCCAGGCCGCGCCCTTCCGCCGCATCCACGTCCAGGGCGGCCTCAACCTCGCCCCCAACGGCTACGGCTGGGCCTCCGGCGGCTACATCGCGGACTCCAAGATCGACGGCACGGTCGGCCCGTACTCCCAGCAGCAGTGGTACACCCGCGACAGCTCGGTCGGCGGCTGGACCAACGGCGTGTGGAACATGACCTTCACCGGTGTCCAGGGCGCCCCCGCCACCAACTTCGACAGCGGCCCGTACACCACGCTGGACACCACCCCGGTCTCCCGCGAGAAGCCGTTCCTCTACCTCGACGGCTCCGCCTACAAGGTGTTCGTCCCGGCCAAGCGCACCAACGCCCGGGGCGTCTCCTGGCCCGCGAACGCCGGTACGTCACTCCCGCTCGACCAGTTCTACGTCGTCAAGCCCGGCGCGACGGCCGCCACCATCAACCAGGCCCTCGCCCAGGGCCTCAACCTCCTGTTCACCCCGGGCGTCTACCACCTCGACCAGACCATCGACGTCACCCGGCCGAACACCGTCGTCCTCGGACTCGGCCTCGCCACCCTCGTGCCCGACAACGGCGTCGACGCGATGCACGTCGCCGACGTCGACGGGGTGCGGCTCGCCGGATTCCTCATCGACGCGGGCCCGGTCAACTCCGACACGCTCCTGCGCATCGGCACCCCCGACGCCTCCGCCGACCACTCCGCCAACCCCACCACCATGCAGGACGTCTTCATCCGCGTCGGCGGAGCCGGGCCCGGTCTCGCCACCAACTCCGTGGTGGTCAACAGCGACGACGTCATCATCGACCACACCTGGCTCTGGCGCGCCGACCACGGCAGCGGCGTCGGCTGGGACACCAACCGCGCCGACTACGGCCTGCGTGTGAACGGTGACGACGTCCTGGCCACCGGCCTGTTCGTGGAGCACTTCAACAAGTACGACGTCTACTGGAACGGAGAACGCGGGCGGACGATCTTCTTCCAGAACGAGAAGGCCTACGACGCCCCGAACGCCGCCGCCATCACCCACGACGGCATCACCGGCTACGCGGCCTACAAGGTCGCCGACTCCGTCACCACCCACGAGGCGTGGGGCCTGGGCAGCTACTGCAACTACACGGCCGATCCCTCGATCGTCCAGGCCCACGGCTTCCAGGTGCCCGTGAAGAGCGGGATCAAGATGCACGACCTGCTGGTCATCTCGCTCGGCGGCAAGGGCCAGTACGCGCACGTCGTCAACAGCACGGGCGCACCCACCTCGGGGACCGACACGGTCCCGTCCAAGGTGACGTCCTTCCCGTAAGGACACCGGCCGGCCGCCGTCAGCCGCCGGCCAGGGTCTCGTGCGGGGCCCTGCGGTAGGTGCCCCGGTAGAGGGAGGCGAAGCGGCCCGGGTGGTGGAAACCCCACCGGGCCGCGATCTCCGTCACCGTGACGCCGCTGCCGGGATCGGCGGCCACCAGTTCGTGATGGGCGTGCGCGAGCCGCACCCGGCGCAGCTGGGCCAGCGGAGTGGTGTCCAGATGGCGGCGGAAGGCGTACTGCAGCCCCCGTACCGTCACATGGGCCGCGGCGGCGATGTCCGCGACCGTGACGGGCCGGTCCGCGTGGTCGTCGATGTAGGCGAGCGCGCGGCGCAGCACCGCCGGGTGCGCGTCGGTGCCGTGGGCGGCGGGCTCGTCCATGGCCGTGTTGGGGAACGCGGCCAGGACGCTCGCCGCCAGGTGCTGGGCGGCCGTGGCGGCGATCAGCGGCTGGTCCGCGATCTCGGCGTCGGACAGCACGTCGTCGCGCAGATGGGCGATCGTACGGGTGAGGTGGCGTGCCGCGGCGGCCGAGCGCGGCCGGTGCCCGGTCAGCCGTACCGGTTCCGAGCCGTCCCCGGCCACCTGGGCGAGCAGCGCGGGATCCAGCATGGTGATGTTGTACCGGGCGTTGCAGATGCGGCCCTGGTACGGCAGGTCCGGCGGCGCGAACAGCACCGCGTCCCCCGGGCCGAAGGCGTCCTCGACACCCCGGAAGCCGTGGTCCCGCACGGTTCCCTCGTGCACGACGCACAGGCAGATCCGGCCCAGCGGTGACACCGAGTAGGACATCTCGAAGTCCAGCGCGAGTTCGTCGACGCTCACCGCGGGGATGCCGGCGCGGTGGATCTGGGCACGGGTCGAGCCGGGCGTCCCGCTGGCGATACGCATCCTGGCGTAGGCCCGGCTGAGGAAGTCCTCCGTCTCGCCCAGGTCGTGGCTGTCGAAGCTGAGGCTGTCCATGCCCAGCTGCTGCCCCCGAAATCCGCTTCCACGGCCCACCGACCAGCGATTTTTCGTTTTCTGTACGGCCTCTTGCCCTGTTGTTCGCCTGACGGCTGGCGCGTGGCGCCCGGGCTGCGGAGTGTGAGGCACATGATCGGACCCGACGAGCGAACGGACCAGCTGAAGGCCCTTCAGGAGGAGGTGGAGCAACTGCGTCATGCCCTCGGCTCGCATGCCCTGGTAGACCAGGCGATCGGCGTGGTCATCACCGTGGGCGGACTGCGTCCGGAGCAGGGCTGGGACGTCCTGCGGCACATCTCGCAGCACACCAACATCAAGCTGCGGGAGGTCGCGCGCTGCCTGGTGGAGTGGCCGACGCGGCGCCGGCTGCCCGAGGTGATCCGCCGGGCCCTGTCCGCCGCCGTGGACGACGTGCGCGGCCGGGCGAAGGCCGCCGGACGGCAGGACGGACGCGAGGTCAGCAGCGGCCTGCCCGGCTGACCGTCCGGACGGCAGCCCGACGGGCGGTGTTGGGGGCCGGCGGACCCCGGGCCGTCAGTCCGCCGTCAGGTGCAGGTCCGCCCACGCGCGGCCGCGCAGGTCCGCGTCCCCCAGGATGTCCACCGCCGTACAGGCCAGCGCCTCCACCACCGCCGTCAGCACCCGGCGGGCCCGCTCCGAGGCCGCGGCCTCGGCGAACTCGGGCGTGTGGTCGGAGCCGTCGGCGCCCATGATCGCGACGAACGGGTGGATGGCCGGCACCCGGCCGCTGACGTTGCCGATGTCGGAGGAGCCCAGGTAGACGCCGGGCGTGGGCGCGGTGAGCGCGATCCCGGCGCGGTCCAGGTGCCCGGCGAACCGCTCGGACAGCACCGAGCTGTCCCGGAAGTGCTCGTAGCGCACGCTCGCGCGTTCCACCGTGACGGCCGTGCCGGTGGCCAGCGCCACCCCCTCGGCGGCGGTGCGCAGCTGTTGCGCCAGCTCGTCCAGGGCCGCCGTCGTGACCGCGCGCAGCCCGAAGCGGCCCTCGGCGTACTCCGGGACGATGTTGGTGGCCGTACCGCCCTCGGTGACGATCCCCTGGACATGGGAGCCCTCCGGCAGCCTGCGCCCGAGCGCGGACAGCACGTTGAACAGCTCGATCAGCGCGGCGAGCGCGTCGATGCCCTCCGTCGGGTTGCCCGTCGGGTGCGCGGCCCGGCCCCGGAAGCCGACCCGGTACTGCTCCTGCGCGGTCAGCGGCGCCCGCACCCAGTCGTACACCCCCGGGTGGAACATCAGGGCGGCGTCCACTCCGTCGAACACCCCGGCCTCCACCTCCAGGGCCTTGCCGCCACCGCCCTCCTCGGCCGGCGTGCCCACCGCGAGGACGGTGCCCGCGGTGCCGTCCCGCACGGCCTCCGTGACCAGGGCCGCGCCGAGGCCCGCCGCCGCGATCAGATTGTGCCCGCAGGCGTGCCCGAGCCCGGGCAGCGCGTCGTACTCCAGGGGGAAGGCCACCACCGGACGGCCCTCGCCCGCGCGGGCCGTGAACGCGGTCGGCAGGCCCGCGGCCTCCCGCCGCACCTCGAACCCCGCGCGCTCCAGTTCGCCGGTGAGCAGCTTCGCCGCGCGGTGCTCGCGGAACGCTGTCTCCGGGTCCGCGTGCAGGGCGGTCGCCACGGTCCACAGCGCGTCCGCGCGGCGGGCGGTCTCCTCCCGGATCCGCTGGTACAGCGACACGAGACCTCCTGGGGTTCGGCGGGCGTGCTCCGTGCCGGGGCCGGGTTCCACCGAACGGCCGTCCGACACCGGCCGCGTGTTTGGGCGGCGCGGCCGGTGCAACACGGTGGATGCGGCACCGACCAGCTCAGGAGGACAGCCATGGACCACTCACGCGTACCCGTCCTGGAGGCTCTGCAGGAGTTCCGGCGGCGAGGGGACGTGGCGTACGGGCCCCCCGGGCACAAGCAGGGCCGCGGCACCGATCCCCGGGTCGCCGAGATCCTCGGCATGGACGTCTTCCGCTCCGACGTGCTCAGCCTCAACGGCCTGGACGACCGCCGCCAGTCCCAGGGCGTGCTGGAGCAGGCCCAGGAGCTGATGGCGGACGCGGTCGGCGCCGAGCAGGCGTTCTTCTCCACCTGCGGCAGCTCCCTGTCCGTGCGGACCTCGATGTGCTCGGTCGCCGGACCGGGGGAGAAGCTCCTGGTGTCCCGCAACGCCCACAAGTCGGTCATCGCGGCGGTGATCATCAACGGCGTGGAGCCGGTCTGGGTCCACCCCAAGTTCGACGCCGAACGGCACATGGCCCATCCGCCCGAGGCCGACGACGTGCGCAACGGGCTGCGTGAGCACCCCGACGCCAAGGGCATGCTGCTGATCACGCCCACCGACTGGGGCACCTGCGCCGATGTGCGGGCGGTGGCCGATGCCTGCCACGCCTCCGACGTCCCGCTCATCGTCGACGAGGCGTGGGGCGCCCACCTGCCCTTCCACGACGGTCTGCCCGTCTGGGGCATGAACGCGGACGCCGACCTGGTCGTCACCAGCGTGCACAAGATGGGCGGCGCGATCGAGCAGAGTTCCGTCTTCCACCTCCAGCACGACCGGGTCTCGCCCACCGTGCTCAAACAGCGCGAGGACCTGCTCGGCACCACCAGCGCCTCCACCCTGATCTACGCGGCCCTCGACGGCTGGCGGCGGCAGATGGTCGAACAGGGGCATGACCTCCTGGACGCGGCGCTGCACCGGGCCGAGCGCGTCCGGGCCCGGCTGCGTGAGCTGCCGGGACTGAAGGTGATGGGCGGCGAGGTGGTCGAGGAGGACCTGGCCGCCGAGTTCGACCCCCTGAAGATCGTCGTCGACGTCCGCGACCTCGGTATCAGCGGCATGCAGGCGGCCGAGTGGCTGCGCGCCAACTGCCACATCGACGTGGGCGGCTCCGACACCTGCCGGATCAGCGCCTCCATCACCCACGCCGACGACGAGGAGACCGAGAAGCTGCTCGTGGAGTCCGTGCGCTCCCTGGTGGAACGCGCCGACTCCATCGAGCGACGGCCCGCGGTGCACCTGCCCGAGCCCGGCGTCCTGGAAGCGGAGCAGGCGGTGCTGCCCCGCGACGCCTTCTTCGGCCCCGCGGAGCAGGTGCCCGCCGAGCGGGCCGTGGGCCGGATCGCCGCCGAGACGATCAGCCCGTACCCGCCGGGCGTGCCGGTCGTGGCGCCGGGCGAGGTGATCACCGCGGCCGTCCTCGACTACCTGCGCAGCGGTGTCGCCCACGGCTTCCTCATCCCGGACGCGGCGGACTCCTCCCTGGAGACCCTGCGGGTCGTCGCGCGTCCGTGACCGGCGGCCGTGGCCTGCTCCGAGCCGGGCGCCCACGCGCGTCCCGAACTGCGCCCGGCCGGGTCAGCGCCTAGGGTGGCCTGTGCGGGCGGCCGCCGGGTGGCCGCCTGCCCCGGGTCAAGAAGCCGGCCCTGCTGACCAACACGTCCTCCGCAGGGGGCACTTGGCCCTGCCGGTGGTCCCCGGGTCCGGACCAGGGCGTCCGGCGGGCCTCCCGCGCCCGGCAACACGACAGGAGACGGCCCGACTTCACCCCGACCGGAAATCCCCGTGATTCCCGGTTTCGGACGTCCCGGCCCGGGGACCTCGGTACGAGCCCTGTCACACCCCCTTCCCATCGACATTCGCCCGGTACGGCTCCGATGCCGCCGTGACCCGGCGCGGGCAGCCGCGCCGGGGCACGCACCCAGCCCCTGCCGGGCCCGCCCCCGTGACCAGCGAAGGAATCAGAACTGATGAGCGAGACGAACCCCCTGAAGCGAGCGGCGGACAAGGTGGCGGACGCCCTGCAGGGCGGGCCGGCGGGCCCCGAGGACGGCATCCCCGGCAAGCCGGCACCCAAGTCGCCGCCGGTCGCGGAGCCCACCGACCCCCATGAGCCGTACCCGCCCAAGCCCGACCAGAGCGGCCCGGCCACCGTCTCGCCGACCGGCCAGCCGACCGGCGCCGACCAGGCGCGGATGGCGCAGAGCGGCAGCTACCTGACCAACGCCCAGGGCACCCGGCTCTACGACACCGACCACTCCCTCAAGGCGGGCCCCCGCGGACCGGTGCTCCTCCAGGACCACCACCTGCGCGAGAAGGTCATGCACTTCGACCACGAGCGCATCCCCGAGCGCGTGGTCCACGCCCGCGGCGCCGGGGTGCACGGCGTCTTCCGCAGCTACGGCACCGCCGCCAACGTGACCAAGGCGGCCTTCCTCGCCGAGGACGTCGAGACACCGGTGTTCGTCCGCTTCTCCACCGTGCTCGGCTCCCGCGGCTCCTCCGACACCGTCCGCGACACCCGCGGCTTCGCCACGAAGTTCTACACCAGCGAGGGCGTCTTCGACCTCGTCGGCAACAACATCCCGGTGTTCTTCATCCAGGACGCCATCAAGTTCCCGGACGTCATCCACGCAGGCAAGCCGCACCCGGACCGGGAGATCCCGCAGGCGCAGAGCGCCCACGACACCTTCTGGGACTTCGTCACCCTGCACACCGAGGCCACCCACCACACGCTGTGGAACATGTCCGACCGGGGCATCCCGCGCTCGTACCGCACGATGGAGGGCTTCGGCGTCCACACCTTCCGCCTGGTCAACGCGGCCGGGGAGACGACCCTGGTGAAGTTCCACTGGAAGCCGAAGCTGGGCGTGCACTCCCTGGTGTGGGAGGAGGCCCAGATCATCAACGGCGTCGACCCCGACTTCCACCGCCGCGACCTCTACGACGCCATCGAGGCGGGCGCCTACCCCGAGTGGGAGTTCGGGATCCAGACCTTCCCCGACACCCCCGACCAGACCTTCGAGGGCATCGACCTGCTGGACCCGACGAACATCGTCCCCGAGGAACTGGCCCCCGTACAGCCGATCGGGCTGCTCACCCTCAACCGCAACCCGTCGAACTTCTTCGCCGAGACCGAGCAGGTCGCCTTCCACGTCGGCCACCTCGTCCCCGGCATCGACATCACCGACGACCCGCTGCTCGCCGGCCGTCTCTTCTCCTACCTGGACACCCAGATCACCCGGCTCGGCGGCCCCAACTTCCCGCAGATCCCGATCAACCGGCCGCACTCGCCCGTCAACGACATGCTGCGCGACGGCTTCCACCAGACGGCCGTCCACCGGGGCGTGGCCCCCTACCGCCCCAACTCCCTCGACGGCGGCTGCCCCTTCACCCCCGGCAAGGGCCTCGAAGGCGCCTACGTCGAGACCCCCGTCCGCGTCCCCGAGGCGACCAAGGTCCGCGAGGCGCCCGAGTCGTTCCAGGACCACTTCAGCCAGCCCCGCAGGTTCTGGCTGAGCATGAGCCCGGTGGAGCGCGAGCACATCATCGGCGCCTACACCTTCGAACTCGGCAAGTGCTACGAACAGGCCATCAGGGAACGGGCCCTGGAGGTCCTGGCCAACATCGACCCGGAGCTGTGCGAGGGCGTCGCCGCCGGCCTCGGCCTGCCCGCCCCCGCGCCGACGGTGCCGCTCGCCGACGTCGAGCCCAGCCCCGCCCTCTCCCAGGTCGGGCACACCTGGCCCACCGACGGCCGGATCATCGGCATCGTCACCGGCCCCGACGGCGACCTGGACGGCGTACGGGCGGTACGCCAGGAGGTGCTGGACGGCGGCATGGTCCCGCTGATCGTCGCGCCGGCCGGCGGCACCCTCGGCGACGGCGAGGACGCCGTGACCGTGCAGCGGACCTACGCCACCGCGCGTTCCGTGGAGTTCGACGCCCTGCTGGTGGCGGGCACCCCCGGCGTGGGCGCCGACGCCTACGGCGCCCGCGACGCCAAGGCCGGTCACCCCAACGGCCGGGCGGGCACCCCCGACCCGCGGGTGGGGCTGCTGCTGGCGGAGGCCTTCCGGCACGGCAAGGCCATCGGCGCCGCCAAGGGCGGGGAGAGCGCCCTGGAGGCGGCCGGCATCCCGCTGGAGGCACCCGGGGTCGTCGCCGACGACACCGCCGGCGCCGCGCTCCAGCAGCTCATCCAGCTGCTCGGCGCCCACCGGGTCTGGGAACGCTTCCCGTCCGCCGCCTGACGGCCCCGGCCGGCTGTCCGCCGTACGAGCCACGGCCCCGCGCCGGCTCCCCGCCGAGGGGAGGCGGCGCGGGGCCGCTCACTCCAGCGTGGTGCGGCACAGCAACAGGCAGATGTCGTCGTCGTGTTCGGAGTCGTGCAGCATCGGCTTCAGCAACGCGTCGGCCGCGCCGTCCAGATCCGCCAGGTCGGACCGGCCGAGCGCCCCCATGGCCTCGGCGAGGCGGTCGATGCCCGCGTCGATCCCCGCCGACCGCCGCTCCACCAGACCGTCCGTGTACAGCGCGAGCGTCGAGCCCACCGGAAGCTCCAGGGTGTGCTCCTCGTACGAGAACGCCATCGGAATCCCCAGCATGATCCCCGGTCTGCCCTCCAGCACCCGTACCTCGCCGTCGGGGCCGCGCGCGATGGCCGGCGGATGCCCGGCCGCCGCCCACACCACCCCGGGCTCCCCAGGCGTGAACCGGGCGATGGCGCAGGTCGCGTACAGCTCCGGCTGCTGATGGCGGAGCATCCGGTGCAGCAGGGTGAGGATGCGCCCCGGGCCGTTCCCCTCGACGGCGTAGGCGCGCAGCGCGGTCCGCAACTGGCCCATGATCACCGCCGCGCGCAGCCCGTGCCCCGTGACGTCCCCTATCACCGCCAGCACGCTGCCGTCCGGCTGCGGGAAGGCGTCGTACCAGTCGCCGCCGATGTTCAGACCGTGCGTCGCCGGCAGGTAGCGCGCGGCCAGCTCCAGACCCGCGGTGGTGGGCAGCTCGGTCAGCTGCGCCCGTTGCAGGGCCTCGGCCACGTCCCGGTGCTGTTCGTACTGGCGGGCGTTGTCCAGGGCGATGCCCGCCCGCCGGGCCAGTTCCAGCAGCATCACGGTGGTGTCCGGGTCGAAGCGCTCGCCGGGCGCCGCCAGCGTCAGCACCCCCTGCACGGTGCGCGCGCCGAGCGGCAGGCACAGCAGCGGCTGCTGCGGACAGAGCGCGGACGCCGGCAGGTCGTCCACTCCGGGGAGGTCACCGGGATGAGGGCCCGCGTGCTGCGGACGGCCGGTGCGCGCCGCCGTCACCGTGGCGGCCGCCCGCTCGGCCGGCGGGACGTGCTCGTCGTCCGCGAACCAGACGTCGACGTGCCGCGCGTACTCCGGGACCAGCAGCTCGGGCAGCCGGCGCAGGATGTCCTCGTGATCCAGGGAGGCGTTCAGCACGGCGCTCGCGTTGGCCAGGAAGGTCAGCAGACGGCGGGCCTTCTCCGCCTCCGCGCGCGCCGTCCGCTCGGCGTCGAGGAGTTCGCGCTGCGCCAGCGCCGCCGCCTCCAGCTCGGCGTGCAGCGCCAGCACGCCCTGGTTGGTCTGGTGCAGTTCCTCCCGGTGGAACCGCAGCAGCTCCTCCGTCTCCGCCAGGTGCGCCAGCAGGGCGGCGGTGTCCTCGTCGGCGCCCAGCACGGCGTCGGCCAGCGAGGTGTCGTCCAGGCCGGGCAGCGGGCCGGTCAGGGGGGTGGAGCAGACGAGGGTGTGCCGCCACGGCTCCGGCCCGTCCAGGGCGACCCGCAGCTTCCCGCCCGCCTCGGCGCTCACGGCCAGGTCCGCGCCCCCGGCGTCGACGGCGTGGCGCAGCCGGGTGCCGAGCGCGCTGAGGAAGCGGGCGCGCTCGAGCGTGGGCACCCCGGCGTCCGCGGTGAGCCGCGCCAGCAGGGCGCGGGCGCGGGCCGCGTCGGCGGCGCGGGCGATGGTCCAGTTGTCAGAGGCGGCTGTCATGGGCGCTGGTCCGGCGGTCGGGGGCCAGTACGGCCACACTGGTGTCGTCGCGTGCGGGGCGGGCCGGGCTGCCCGCGTCGCGCAGGATGGCCGCGGCCACCACCGACGGGTCGTGGGAGAGCAGCCGCGGGTCCCGCGGCGGCCGCCACCGGCTGGGCAGCCCGTCACTGTGCAGGACGAGCAGGCTGTCCCCGTGCCACGGCACCCGGCGCACGGGCACGTGCGCCGGGAAGTACGCGCCGACGATCCCCGGATGGGAGACGAGGGACGTCCAGGAATCCCCCGTGCGCAGCCGGGCACCGACGTTTCCGACGCCCGCGAAGCTGAGTTCCGCCCGGTCCGGGTCCACCTGGGCCACCGTGACCGCCGCACCCCGGGTCGGCCGCAGCACGGTGTGCAGCCGGCGCAGGATCTCGGCCGGCGGCAGATGGGCGGCGCGGTGCAGCTCCGCCACGGCCGCGGTGGAGGCGTGCGCGGCCTTCGGGCCGTGCCCCAGACCGTCCGCGAGCAGCAGCGTCACCAGGCTCCCGGAACGCGCCCAGGTCCACGCGTCACCGCACTGCTCGGCCTGCGCGAGGGCGGTGGTGATCCCGCCCGCCGGCACCGGTGCCGGCGCTGCCCCGCGTCTGACCGGCTCGGGATCGATCCGCGCCGCCGCGACCGTTCCGTGGCCCGGAAGGCTGTACAGGTGGAAGGCGTTGGCGCTGCGCTGACAGCTGCCGAGACCCGCGCCGAGCGAGCCGGCGGCGGTGGACCAGCCGTCCCGGCGTGCCGCGCCGACGTCGGCGATGCCCGGACCGTTGTCGAGCGAGAACAGCTGCACCGATCCGGTCTCCCCGCCGCCGGCGGGCGCCGCCACCAGGTTGACCACCATGCTGCCGCCACCGGCGTGTTTGAGCAGGTTGGTCGCCAGCTCGGTGGCGACCAGCTCCGCTGCCGCCGTGCGCGCGGCGGCCAGGCCCGCCTGTCCGCACGCCTCACGGGCCGCTATCCGGGCGTCCCGGACCCGCGTGGAGTCGTGCACCGGGATCTCCCACACCCGGCTCATCCCACCCCCGGCCGTGACGCGGGCACCTGGGCCACCCAGGCGACGGCGGTGACGGTCGTGCCGCGCCCGGGCTCGGTGTCCACACTGAACTCGTGCACCAGCCGCTTCGCTCCGCTCAGCCCGAGTCCGAGGCCGCCGCCGGTGGTGTACCCGTCGGTCATGGCCAGTTCCATGTCGCGGATGCCCGGACCGTTGTCGATGAAACTCATGCGCAGACCTCGGCTGCGGCCGTTGTCCAGCGGCGTGATCTCCGCCCGCCCGCCGCCGCCGTGCACCAGCGTGTTGCGGGCCAGCTCGCTCGCCGCCGTGACCAGCTTGGTCTGCTGCACCAGACCGAAGCCGAGCTGCGCCGCGCACTGCCGCACCTGCTGCCGGACCCAGGCCAGATCCGCGTCCGAGCCGATGGGCAGGCTCGTCGCGGAAGCCTGGCCGGACGACTGCATCAGCTCCCCCTCTGTGAGAGCAGTTCCATGGCACGGTCGACGTCCAGGGCGGTGACCAGGCCGGGCAGGGTGAGCCCCAGCTCGACCAGCGTGATCGCCACGGCGGGCCGCATTCCGGCCAGGACCGTGCGGGCCGCCAGCAGGGCGGCCGTGGAGGCGATCTCCGCGAGGACCCGGCCGAGGAACGAGTCGACGATGTCCACACCGGAGATGTCGAGGACCACACCGGTCACCCGGCTGGTGGCGATGCGGTTGGTGATGTCGTGCTGCAACTGTTCGGCCATGCCGTCGTGCAGCTCGCCCTGCAACGAGACCAGCAGCACGTCGCCCAGGGCGAGCACCGGGACCTGGGACGGCTGGGCGGGGACGGGCTGGTTCACCGGGCGCTCGCACCCGTGTCCGCGCGGGACACCTCGATGCCCTGCTTGCCCAGTGCGTAGGCCAGCGCGTCGGACAGGGAGGCCCGGGTGAGCACCGAGCCCAGGTCGATGCCGAGCTGCACGATGGTCTGCGCGATCGCCGGGCGGATCCCGGACACGATGCACTCCGCGCCCATCAGGCGTGCCGCGGCCACCGTCTTCATCAGGTGCTGCGCGACGAGGGAGTCGACCGTCGGCACGCCGGTGATGTCCAGGATGGCGTACCGGGCGCGCTGGTCGACGATGGCCTCCAGCAGCGACTCCATCACGACCTGGCTGCGCGCGCTGTCCAGTGTCCCGATCAGGGGTACGGCGACCGTGCCCTCCCACAACTTGATCACGGGGGTGGCCACTTCGAGCAACTGCTGGCGCTGCCGCTCGATCAGCTCGGCGTTCGCGTCCAGGGCCGTCTCCATCACCACCAGGCGCAGCGTGCCGAGCAGCAGCGTCAGCGCCATCACGCACTCCTGCGCCTGCGCGGTGGTGGGGTCGGTGAACTCCTCGCGCAGCAGATCGACCACGGGGACGCGCAGACCGGCCACCTCGTCGGCGATCTGGGCCGGGGTGGATCCGGTGCGGGTCCGGGTCTGGCTCATCCGCCCCAACTGGTCACGCACCGGCGTGAAACCGGGCGCCGTGATGTTCTCCAGCCGTCCGCTGACCGCCACGTCGGACAGCGCGTCCACGACGGCCTTGCACGCCTCGACCGCCTCGTCGCGGGAGACGGTGAAGACCGAGCGGAACAGGGGGGCGTCGGCCCAGCGCTGGGCGATCTGCTCCTTGCGCCGTTCCAGGAAGGCACTCACCACCTGCGGGGCCGATTCGGCCGCGTCCTGCTCGGGCACTCTCATCCTCTCCTCTCGCACAGCCAGGTCCGCCGGTCGGCCGGCTCCCCGTACCGATCATTGCCGACCGCCCACCGTAGCCCCCGCCGTCCGAGCGGGCCAAACCTGGTCCCGGCAACTTTCCGCAGGTCAGGGTCGTTTGACCGGGAATACCGCGCGGACCTCGCCGACCGCGCCGCCGGCCGGTGGTCCGGGGCCGCGGGACCGGCCGGACGACCCAGGCGCGGGGTGGCGCCGGCCGTGGCCACGGGGCCGGGAGTACGGCGGGAGCACCGGGCACGGTCCGGGTTGGGGAGGCCGGGGCGCCCGGGGGACGGGCACGCCGGACGGACGGGACGGCCGTACGCCGCCGTCCCGCGGCACGGCTCCTCGCCCCGGCCACGGGCCGTCGTGTCGTGGTGCCGTCCACCGGTCGGGGCGTGGGCTGTCGCGCCACTGCCCGGAAGGCGAGCCGGGCCGCGAGCCCCCGTGCCGTGGTTCGGAGCGCAGGCCGGGCCGCGGGCCCCCGTGCCGGGGCGCGGCGTGGCGTGGGCCGGTCGGGCGGCGCGGGCGGGACACGGCCCGGCCGTCGCCGGCCGTCGGGTCGTCCCGGTCTGCTTCCCGCGCACGTCGATGCGGCTCCTTCGGTGCGATCACGTGGTGCCGGCCCGCCGGTGTGCCGCCGGGCCGGTGTCGGTGAGCCGCCTACCCCGAATCACGCGGGACTCTCCTCGGTGTTGCGGACGTCACCCGTGCGTGCGACCGGCCTTGACCGCCGGGGCCTCCCGGCGGACCGGTGCCGGGTCCGGCTGCGGAGCAAGGCGGCGACGGCGCAGCAACAGGCGCCGCGCCGGACGCTCCACCCCCTCGTACAGGGCCCAGGACAGGGCGAGCGACACGGTGAACGCGGTCGCGGTGACCGCCCCTCCCGTCAGGGCGCCGAAGTGCGGCTTCTTGCCCAGCACCTCCGTCGCCGCGCGCAGGACCAGCAGGTGGACCATGTAGAAGGCGAACGACAGCTCCCCGAGCCGTACCATCCGCCGGCGCCGCCACAGGGAGGGCAGCCCCCGCAGGTCGGCGACGGCCGCCGCGGGGATGAGCAGGGCGAACCCGGCGAGGGTGCACACCGTGGCGGAGTAGCCGGGCGTGACCTGCGGGACCATGAAGTAACCGATGACGGCCAGGGCGAGCGAGGCCTCCAGGCCGGGTCCGCGCCAGCGGCCGAGCAGCACCAGCCGCGCGGTGACCGCGCCGAGTACGAACTCCGGCAGCCGGGCGGCGGGGAACGAGTAGACCGAGTAGGTCCACCAGTGGTGGGCGTCGCTCCAGGCCAGCAGCGCCACCGCCACCGCCGACAGCCCGCCCAGCGCGGCCGAGGCGCGCGCCCCGAGCCGGCGCAGCAGCAGGAACAGCAGCGGGAAGGCGGCGTAGAAGAACGCCTCGCAGGCCAGCGACCAGCTCACCGGGTTCAGTGTCTGCCACCACGGGCGCCACCAGGAGTGCAGCAGCAGCGCGTTCGCCAGTGTCTGCTTCGCCGTCGGCCGTGTCTGGTGCGACAGCGTGTACGCCATGACGAGGGCGAGGGTGAGGGTGGCCAGGTGCACCGGGAAGATCCGGGCGACGCGCCGCCGCCAGAAGGCGAGCGCCCGGTCGCGGGGCCGCGCCGACCAGGTCAGGACGAATCCGGACAGCACGAAGAAGAACGACACTCCGGTGGCACCGGCCCCGAAGGCCCAGGAGACGAGGCGGCCGCCGGTGCCGCCGAACCAGCCGAAGTTGTGCACGTGCAGTCCGAACACCAGCAGCGCCGCCATCCAGCGCAGCCCGGTGAGGGACGGCAGGGAGGGCGGGGCGGCCGGTGCGGCGGGCCCGGCGGTCGCCGCGCCGGTCCGGGTGGGCGGCGTGCGGAGCACCGGGGTCGCCGCCGTGGTCGTCACCTGCCGCAAGGGGTTCGCGTGGGGCATGAAGGGGAACGTTGCCCGCCGGCCCCCGGTCCCTCACGTCGTGGGGGAAACATCACACGGCTGCCGGACCACGCACCGCCGTCCGTGCACGGACGGCGTGACGACACACGTCCGCACGGGTGAGCACGTCTTCCGGCACTCATGGGTCGAATCCGGAAAAGAAGAAGTATGTTCCGATTAAACCACCCTTGGTATCGTTGATAACGTGAGCAAGCGATCGCTGATCCTGGAGGCGGCGACCGAACTGCTGGAGGCGTCCCCGACCGGGGACGTGGCCACCCGCGGCGTTGCCGAGAAGGCGGGTGTGCGGCAGCCCGTCATCTACCGCCTCTTCGGCGACAAGGACACGCTCCTGGCCGCGGTCGTGGATCAGGGGTTCGCGCGGTACCTGGCCGCCGAACAGGCGGCCGAGCCGACCGCCGATCCGGTCGCGGACCTGCGGCGCGGCTGGGACCAGCACACCCAGTTCGCCCTGGAGCACCCCAATCTGTACCGCCTGATGGCCGCCCCGGGGCCGGCCTGCGTGCCGAAGGCGATCGACGAGATGCACGCACTGCTGCGCGCCACGCTGGAGCGCGTGGCACAGGCGGGGCGCCTCGCGGTCGAGCCCGGCCGGGCGGCCGACATCGTGATCTCGGCGAACACCGGTGTGGCGCTCACCCTCCTGACCCGGCCCGGGACGCGGCCCGGCACCGACCTGTCGGCGCGGGTCAGGGACATCGTACTGGCCGGTGTCCTCGTTCCGGAGGCGTCCACGGGCGGCACGTCCCCGCCGGTGACCAGGGGGCGGGCCGCCACCACCCTGGCGGCGCTGCTGCGCCGCGAGTCTCCGTGCGCGCTCTCCCCGGCGGAACGAGCACTGTTGTGCGAATGGCTCACCCGGCTGACCGACGACGACGGCGCCACACCCACACCTGCCGACGGCGGATCCCGCACCGCAACCCGCACCCACGAATCCCGCACCGGCGGATCCCGCACCACGGATCGGAGCACGACGTGACGGCTGCGACGACGAAGACACACACCACAAGGGTCCTGCCGGGCTGGGAGCGGGGATCTCCCCACCCGCTCTGGCTGGTCGCCCCGCTGCTGGTGGTCATCGCCATACCGACGGCCGACGCGTTCCTGCCGCCGGACATCCATCTCGCCCACCTCCTGGTCGTCGCCACCGCGTTCACCGCCATGGCCTACGGCCCGAGAGCCACGTCGCTGGTCGGCGCACTGGCCGTCCTCGCGCTGATCGCCGCCGGGACCGAGCGGGACACCCTGCTCACCGAGAGCGTGCTGGTCGAACTGTGCACGCTCACGGCGCTCTGCGCGCTGCTGGTCGTCTTCACCCACCTGCGGGACCGGCGCGGACGGGAACTGCTCAGAGCGCGCGCCGTCTCGGACACCGCGCAGCGGGTCGTCCTGCGTCCGCTGCCCACGCGCGCCGGACCGCTGGCCCTCGCCAGCGAGTACCACAGCGCCGAGGCCGACACCTACATCGGCGGCGACCTCTACGCCGCGGCCCGGACCTCCCGCTCCACCCGCCTGGTCATCGGGGACGTCCGCGGCAAGGGCCTCGCCTCCATCAGCGACACCGCCATCGTGCTGGGCGCCTTCCGCGCCGCCGCCCACCGTCCCATCGCGCTGCCCGAACTCGTCGCCTACGTGGAGGACGCCGTCCACTGGGGCCTCAACGAGTTCTCGGAAGCCGACCCGTACGCCGGGGAGCGCTTCGTCACCGCCGCCGTGCTCGACATCCCGGACGACCAGCCGGTGGTGCACGTGATCAGCTGCGGGCATCCGCCGCCCCTCCTGCTGGGCCGGTCGTCCGGGACCGCCACCGCCCTCCACGTCACCGACCCCGCTCCGCCGCTCGGCCTGGGCGCCCTGTCCGACACCACGTACACCGCGGCGACCTTCCCCTTCCACGACGGGGACAGGATCCTGCTCTACACCGACGGCGTCACCGAGACCCGCGACAGCGAGGGCACGTTCTACCCGCTCGCCGAACGCCTCGCGAAGTGGTCCCACCTCCAGCCCGGCCCCCTGCTGCGGGAGATCGTCGCCGACCTGCGCGCCCACGCGGGCGGACTGGTCCAGGACGACATGGCCATGATGGTCGTCCAGCGCGACGGGGCGCCCGCCGCCGGCTGACGGACGGGGGTAGAGCCTCTACCCCCTAGGTGTGCTGTCCCGGGACGTTGGTGACACGCACGCATCGGCCTCCGCCGCTCCGGCGTCCCCGGTGGCAGCCCACCACGCCGTCGGTGACCGCGGCGACCGCGGTGACCACGGAGGCTACGGACGGGGTCACGACAACGTCCGGTACGACGTCGAGGACTACGGCTGGTACGGCGGCTACGGTGACGGTGGTCATGGCGGTGGCGGTCACGGCCGGGTCAGCCGCGCGAACCCGCACCCGTGGCCGTCCGCTCCAGCCGTGCGGCGGCCTGCTCGGCGCGGCGCCTGGCCTCCCGGACCGCGCGGCCGGTCTGCCGCTCCCGGTCCCGCGCGTCCCGCTCCGCGGCCCTGGCCCGCTGCTGCTCCGCCTCGGCGTCCCGGAGCCGGTCCCGCAGCTCACGGACCCGCTCCCGCGCGCCGGCCTCCGCCGCCTCCCGTGCGGCGGCGTCGGCCTCCTCCTCGTGTGCGCGCAGCTCCCGCTCCGCCTCGCGGGCCTCGGCGACGCGTCGGCGTTGTTCCTCGGCCTCTCGGCGGTGCTGCTCCTCGGCTTCCCGGTCTTCGTCAAGCCGGGCCTTGCCCTCTTCCCGGGCCTTGCCCGCTTCCCGGGCCTTGCCCTCTTCCCGGGCCTTGCCCGCTTCCCGGGCCTTGCCCGCTTCCCGGGCCTGGCCTTGTTTCCGGGCCTTGGCCTCCTCGCGGGCCTTGCCCGCTTCCCGCGCCTTGCCCTCCTGCCGGCCCCCGCCGCCCTCGCCGCGGGCGGGCTTCTTCGGCTCGGGTGCGGTCCGGCCGCCGAGCAGGGCCTGGTCCGCCGCCGGGAAGCCGATCAACGAGTTGAGCGGCTTCACCAGCCGCCCCGCCGCCCACTCCCGCGCGGCCTCCGGGTCGGCGAGCGCGGCGTGCAGGGTCTCCTCGACCTCGCGCTGGACGCCCTCGCCCACCGGGTGCCCCGCCCGCGCGGCCAGCTGCCGGGCCTGCCGTCCCAGCGCGCCGATCACCTCGTTCTGCCGACGGGCCAGTCTCCGCAGCTCCGTGCCGTTCAGCTCGCGGTGCGCGCGGCGCAGCTCCTCGCCGAGGCCGAGCAGCGGCTGGACCTCCTCCGGCTGCCGGCGCACCAGCAGATTGCTGACCCAGGCGGCCAGGCTCGGCCGCCGCAAGGCGCCGATCTCCTTGGCGAGGGCCTGGTCACCGGCCTTGCGGGCGTCCCGGGCGCGGCGGTCGCGGGCGGCCACGAACTCCTCCGGCCGCAACCCGTACAGCTCGTCGGCGACGGCGTCCAGGTCCATGAGCGTCCCTCTCGACGGCCACCTCGGTGACGGGCTCCGGGTTTCTCGCCCGGGCGGGTTCATGTGCCGGGTCACCGGTTCGGAGGACCGCCCGGCTTGCCGCGCGGATCGCGCCCGGTCGGGGCACGATGATGCGGGGATGCCCGGGGCCGACCTCCGGTCGGCCGAAATGGGTGTATGCACGGGCAAATGTGCGGTGGGTGGAAGGGGGCGGGGAAGTGGACGCGGGGCGACGCCACTCGGCCAAAATTGCACCGTTCGTTTTCTTGAATCCCTCGTGTTTATGAGGATAGGTTCGGCCCCATGACCGCCTCCCCGACCCCGACCACCGCCGAGGAGCTCCGCGGTGCCGGCCTGCGCGTGACGGCAGCCCGCGTCGCGTTGCTGGAGACCGTCCGGGACGGCGACCACCTCGGCGTCGAGGCCATCGCCTCCGGGGTCCGCGATCGCGTAGGCCACATCTCCCTGCAAGCCGTCTACGAGGCCCTGCACGCGCTGACCGCGGCGGGTCTGGTACGCCGTATCGAGCCGGCCGGCCACCCGGCCCGGTACGAGGGACGCGTGGGCGACAACCACCACCACGTCGTGTGCCGGTCCTGCGGCACCGTCGCCGACGTCGACTGCGCCGTCGGTGACGCGCCCTGCCTGACCGCCGCCGACGACCACGGCTTCACCATCGACGAGGCCGAGGTCGTGTACTGGGGCCTGTGCCCCGGCTGTTCCACCGGCCGCCGTTCCTGAGCACCGAGTTCCGCACAGTTCGGAAGGATTGCCATGACTGAGAACCACGACGCGATCGTCACAGACGCGAAGTCGGAGGAGGGGAGCGGCGGTTGCCCCGTCGCGCACGACCGGGCCCTGTACCCGGCCCAGGGTGGTGGCAACCGCCAGTGGTGGCCGGAGCGGCTCAACCTGAAGATCCTGGCGAAGAACCCGGCGGTGGCCAACCCGCTCGACGAGGACTTCGACTACGCCGAGGCATTCAAGTCGCTCGACCTCGCCGCCGTGAAACGCGACATCGCCGAGGTGCTCACGACGTCGCAGGACTGGTGGCCCGCCGACTTCGGCAACTACGGCCCGCTGATGATCCGTATGGCCTGGCACAGCGCGGGCACCTACCGCATCAGCGACGGCCGCGGTGGCGCCGGGGCCGGCCAGCAGCGCTTCGCCCCGCTCAACAGCTGGCCGGACAACGGCAACCTCGACAAGGCCCGCCGTCTGCTGTGGCCGGTCAAGAAGAAGTACGGTCAGAGCATCTCCTGGGCCGACCTGCTGATCCTCACCGGCAACGTCGCCCTGGAGACCATGGGCTTCAAGACCTTCGGCTTCGGTGGCGGCCGCGCCGACGTCTGGGAGGCGGAGGAGGACGTCTACTGGGGTCCCGAGACCACCTGGCTGGACGACAGGCGCTACACCGGCGACCGCGAGCTGGAGAACCCGCTCGCCGCCGTGCAGATGGGCCTGATCTACGTCAACCCCGAGGGCCCGAACGGCAACCCGGACCCGATCGCCGCCGCCCGCGACATCCGTGAGACGTTCCGCCGCATGGCGATGAACGACGAGGAGACCGTCGCCCTGATCGCAGGCGGCCACACCTTCGGCAAGACCCACGGCGCCGGCCCCGCCGACAACGTCGGCCCCGACCCGGAGGCCGCCTCGCTGGAGGACCAGGGCCTGGGCTGGAAGAGCACCTACGGCACCGGCAAGGGCGGGGACGCCATCACCTCCGGCCTGGAGGTGACCTGGACCAGCACCCCGACCCAGTGGAGCAACGGGTTCTTCAAGAACCTGTTCGAGTTCGACTACGAGCTGGAGCAGAGCCCGGCCGGCGCGAACCAGTGGGTGGCCAAGGACGCCCCCGAGATCATCCCGGACGCGCACGACCCGTCGAAGAAGCACCGCCCGCGGATGCTGACCACCGACCTGGCGCTGCGCTTCGACCCGGTCTACGAGCCGATCTCCCGCCGGTTCTACGAGAACCCGCAGGAGTTCGCGGACGCCTTCGCCCGCGCCTGGTTCAAGCTCACCCACCGCGACATGGGTCCCAAGTCGCTGTACCTCGGCCCGGAGGTCCCGCAGGAGACGCTGCTGTGGCAGGACCCGCTGCCCGAGCGCGAGGGCGAGCTGATCGACGACGCCGACATCGCCACCCTGAAGACCAAGCTGCTCGAGTCCGGCTTGTCCGTGTCCCAGCTGGTCACCACCGCGTGGGCGTCCGCCTCGACGTTCCGCGCCAGCGACAAGCGCGGCGGCGCCAACGGCGCCCGCATCCGCCTCGCCCCGCAGCGCGGCTGGGAGGTCAACGACCCCGACCAGCTGGCCCAGGTGCTGCGCACCCTGGAGAACGTCCAGCAGGAGTTCAACGCCTCCTCCGGCGCCAAGAAGGTCTCCCTCGCCGACCTCATCGTCCTCGGCGGTGCCGCCGCCGTGGAGAAGGCCGCCAAGGAGGCCGGCCACGAGATCCGGGTGCCCTTCACGCCGGGCCGTGTCGACGCGACCGAGGAGCAGACCGACGTCGAGTCCTTCGAGGCGCTGGAGCCGACCGCGGACGGCTTCCGCAACTACCTGGGCAAGGGCAACCGCCTGCCGGCCGAGTACCTGCTCCTCGACAAGGCGAACCTGCTGGACCTGAGCGCCCCGGAGATGACCGTCCTGGTCGGCGGCCTGCGCGTCCTGGGCGCCAACCACCAGCAGTCGCAGCTCGGCGTGCTCACCTCGACGCCCGGCGTCCTCACCAACGACTTCTTCGTCAACCTGCTCGACATGGGCACGACGTGGAAGGCGACCTCCGAGGACCAGACCACGTTCGAGGGCCGCGACGCCGCCACCGGCGAGGTGAAGTGGGCCGGCAGCCGCGCCGACCTCGTCTTCGGCTCCAACTCCGAGCTGCGCGCGCTCGCCGAGGTCTACGCCAGCGACGACGCGAGGGAGAAGTTCGTCAAGGACTTCGTCGCCGCCTGGACCAAGGTCATGGACGCGGACCGCTTCGACCTCGTCTGACCGAGCGGTCCCCGCACGCCCGACCCGTGGCACAGGACGTCCGGGTCCGCCCCGCAGGGCGGACCCGGACGTCCCGCGTTCCGGCGGAACCAGGCGCGTCAGCGGCCCAGCACCGCCGCGCCCGCCCGCGCGTACCGCTCGTCCAGGTCGCCCGACGGGGCGCCCGCGACGCCGATGCCCGCGACCGGGGCGCCCTTGGCGGTCACCGGCGTGCCGCCCGCGAGGAACAGCGTGCCCGGGATGTCCTTCAGGGTCGGCGCCTGGGCCAGCCGCCCGGCCAGCTCCGAGGTCGGCGCGTTCCACGACACCGCGGTGAACGCCTTGCGCTCGGCGGACGCGTACGACTGCGGTCCGGCTCCGTCCCCGCGCAGCGTGACCAGCGTGTTGCCGGTGCGGTCGACGACGGCCACGGACACGTGCCGGCCGTCCTTCTCGGCCGCCTCGACAGCGGCGCGCGCCGCCTTCGTCGCGGCGTCCAGGGTGAGGTGCGTGCTCTGGGTCAGCTCGCCGTCGCGGGCCGCGACGGCGGCGGGCGTGGCGTCCGTGGAGCCGGCGGCGCTGGCGGCCACCGTGCCGACGACACCGGCACCGACGACGGCCAGGGCGGCACCGCCGACGAGGACGCGGGTACGCGGGGACGGCTTCTTGCGGCTGGGCATGCTGGGGAACCTTCCGGTAGAGGCGGGGGCGGGGTCGCTCCCGGAACCGATCCTCCGCCCGGTGCGAGCCGGGTCCCGTCGCCGGACCGGATGCCCCAGGGGTCATCCGATCGGATGACCCCGAGACTTCCGGGCGTGGGCACAATGGTGGGTGTTTGCCCAGTTCAGCGCGGAGAGGGAGGTGCTTGCGGTGGCCGAGCCCGAGCGCGACGACACCCGTGCCCTCACCGTCGTCATGCACACGGCGTTCTTCGTGCTGCTGTCCGCGTCCGTCGCCCGTTACCTGGCCCGGCACGCCGGCGGACCGCACACCCCCTGGGTGATCGCCCTGTCGGCGCTGCTGGCCGCGCTCTACGTCCTCGGCCCCGCCCTCGGCACCCGGCCGGCCCCGCGCCGCCTCGCCTGGCTCGGCCTGGTCGTCGCCGCGTGGGCGTTCCTCGTCGTCCTCGCCCCGAGCTTCGCCTGGTGCGCGGTCCCGCTCTTCTACACCGGCCTGCGCACCCTCCCGCCGCGCGCCGCGATCCCGTTGGTCGCGCTCCTCACCGCGCTCGCGGTGGCCACCCAGCTCGGCCTCGCCGGCTGGCCCGACCCGAACGTGCTGCTCGCACCGCCCGCGGTCGCCGCCGTGGCCACCACCGTGTTCGTCGTCATGCAGCGCCAGGCGGCCCGCCAGCAGGCCCTGATCGACGACCTGGTCCGCACCCGGCGCGAACTCGCCGCCACCGAGCGCCGCGAGGGCACCCTCGCCGAACGCGAACGGCTCGCCCGGGAGATCCACGACGCCCTCGCCCAGGGCCTGTCCAGCCAGCGCATGCTGCTCCAGGCGGCCGACCGCCTCTGGGACACGGCGCCCGGCACCGCCCGCGACCACGTCCGCACGGCGGCGGCCATCGCCGAGCGCAGCCTCGCCGAGGCCCGCCGCTTCGTCCACGACCTGACCCCGGCCGACCTGGCCGGGGGCGGCGGCCTGCTCCGGGCCCTGCGCGCCGTCGCCGAGCGGGAGACGACACCGGCGCTCACCGTCCGCGTCCACACCGAGGGCAGCCCGCCCGTCCCGCTCGCCGCCCCCGTGGAGTCGGCCCTGCTGCGCATCGCCCAGGGCGCCCTCGCCAACGTCCGCGAACACGCGGCGGCCACGACCGCGACCCTCACCCTGACCTGTCTGGACGACCAGATCGTCCTCGACGTCACGGACGACGGCCGCGGCTTCGACCCGCGCACCCCGCGCACACCGCCCGCCGCCGCGGCCGCCCCGGCCGACGCGCGCGGCCACGGCCTGCCCGCCATCCGTGCCCGCCTGCGCCAGCTGGGCGGCACCCTCACGATCGAGTCGGCGCCCGGCGAGGGCACCGCGCTGTCCGCGGCGATCCCGCTGGAGCCGAGATGACCCACACCCCCGGGACGGCCGCACCGGCACCGGTGCGCATCCTCGTCTGCGACGACCACGCCGTCGTACGCGCCGGACTGCTGGCGCTGCTGCACAGCGCCCCGGACATCGAGGTCGTCGGCGAGGCGGGCAGCGGCGAGGAGGCGCTCGCCCTCGCGCGCAGGACCGCGCCGGACGTCGTCCTCATGGACCTCCAGCTGGGCGAGGGCATCGACGGCGTCGAGACCACCCGCCGGCTGCGCGCCGAGCCGTCCGCCCCGCACGTCCTGGTCCTCACCACGTACGACACCGACGCCGACGTGACCCGGGCCGTCGACGCGGGCGCCACCGGCTATCTGCTGAAGGCCGAGCGCGCCGAGGACCTGTTCACGGCGATCCACGCCGCCGCCCAGGGCCGCCCGGCCCTGTCGCCCCCGGTCGCCGACCGCGTCATGTCCCGCCTCCGCAACCCGCGCCCCGCCCTCACACCCCGCGAACGGGACATCCTCGCCCACCTCTCGCAGGGCCTGTCCAACCACGCCATCGCCCGCGCCCTCTACATCAGCGAGGCCACGGTGAAGACCCACCTGCGGCGCATCTACGACAAGCTCGGCGTGGACACGAGGGCGGGCGCGGTGGCGGTGGCGAAGGAACAGCGCCTGCTGCCCTGACCGGTGTCACGGAACGCCGGTCCGGACAACGCCCGCCGACGGCGCCGGGCCGTGCTGCTGTACGGCCCCACCGCGGGGGCGCGACCAGCCGCCGCGGCGCCGGCGCCCAGCCGCCCCTACCTCCGCAACGCCTCGAAGGCCTCCCGCCCCGCCACCCCGATCGCGAGGTCGATGTCCGGAGCCAGCCCCGCCCGCCGCCCCGCCCGGGTCAGCGCGGCGATCGCCACCCGCTCCCCGGACTCCGCCTCGACGACCCCGATCTCGTGCCGGAGGTGCAGGAACGTGCCCGTCTTCCCGCTCCACCGCAGCGTGTCCGTCCGCAACTCGCTCGCCAGCCGCTGCGTGAACACCTGAAGGCCCATCAGCCGCCGCAGCTCCGCCGTCGCCCCGGGGCCGGCGATCCCGTCGCACCACACGCGCTCCAGCAGGCCGACGAGCGCGGCGGCCGAGCCCGCGTTGGCATGCGCCGGGTCCAGGGTCCCGATGGTGTGCCGGCCAGCCCCCTCGTCCCGGACGGCCAGCTCCAGCGCGAGGGAGAAGTCGTTGCCGGCGGCACCGGCGGCGCACTCGTACAGGTGGTTCATCCGGTGCCGCATCCGGATCCCGCCGCAGCCCCAGGCGCGCAGCCGCGCGTCGACGTCCGCCACCGGCACCAGGCCGAGCAGCGCGTCCGCGGCGGCGTTGTCGCTCACCGACAGCATGAGCGCGAGCAGGTCGCCGACGGCCACGGTGGCCGGGTACCGGAACGCGGCGAGCCCGGTGGGGCCGACGCTGCTGGTGCCGGGATCCACCGTGACCGGGTGCGCCGGGTCGAGGCCGCCCTCCTCGATCCGGTCCAGCACGACCAGGGCGAGCGGGACCTTCACCACCGACGCCAGGGGAGTCGGCACCTCGATGTCGAAGCCGAGCTGCTCGCGGGTGTCCAGGTGACGGGCGAGGAAGGAGCCACGGACGCCGAGCGCCGCCCAGTCCGCGGCGATGGCCTCGGCGACGTCGAGAAGGGCCCGGTCGTCGCCGACGTACGCCGGCGGGTGCGCCGGTGCCGTGCCGGTCGGTGCGGAGCGTGCGGTGTTCACCGGCGACCCGCCCGCGGTGCCGTCACCCGTACCGCCCGGCACCACGCCTGCCGGGTCCGCCGTCGGGCGGTCCGTCGTGTCTCATCCGGTGTGGTGCCCGCCGAGTGCGTCGGCGAGCCGTGTGCCGTGGTCCTGCGCGAGCTTCCCACCCCGTCCATCCGCAAGCCCCTGTCCCCTTCATCCGCGAGCCGCCGGCCGCTCATCCGCGAGCCGCCGGCCGCGCGCGTACGTCCTCGTCACCGGGTGCCGGCCCAGGCCCGGGCCCCCCGCGCCGGACAGGAGCCGCGCCCACGGCCGACGCCAGCAGTGTGGTCAGCCAGTCCGGGACGGCTCCCGCGCGGTCGCGGCCGGGGGCGGCGTTCACGTCGTACCCCCGGTGCAGGGCGCGGTCGGCGAGGGGCCGCCAACGGGCCCCGTGCTGCCGTGCGAACGGTTCGGCGCACAGCAGCAGCGCGCTCCCGGCCAGTGTCTCGGCGAGCGCGGTGGCCCCCGCTCCGGCCGGCCGGATCCGGCTCTCGGGCAGTCCGGCGCGCGCGGCGGCGCGGTACAACCGGTCCTCGAAACAGGGCACCTGATCCTCCGTCAGGAACAGCACCGGCGGCGGTGCCCCGGGTCCGGCGGCGCGGCCACGGCGCGGCCGTAGCTCTTCCAGGTGGACCGTACGCCGTGCCGCCCCGTTCCCGCCGTCTCCCGGCACCGGCGCGGACGCCAGCCCCAACGGCACCCGGTGCGCGGCGCCTTCCGGAGGGACCCGCACCAGTGCGTACCCGAGCGCACCCTCGGCCAGTCCCACGACCCGCTCCAGGGGCGGCAGTTCCCGTATGCCGAGGGTGATCCCGTGCTCGGCGCCGGCGCGCAGGGCCCGGGCCAGCGCGACGGGGGAGCAGTCCGCGGGCACACCGACGGCGCGCACCCGGGACCGCCGGGCCGAGTTGGCGGCCTGCCGCAGCCGCTGTGCCCGGTCCAGCACGTCACGGGCGTACGGCAGCAGCAGCACGCCCAGCTCGGTGGTCGCGATCTGCCGCCGGGACCGGTCGAAGAGGGAGCCGCCGAAGTGTTCCTCCAGCGTCTTGATGCGTCGGCTGAGCAGCGGCTGGGCTATCCCGAGCCGGTCCGCGGCCCGGGAGAAGCTCGACTCGTCGGCCGTCGCCACGTACGCCTCTAGGTGTGCCAGGAGATCCACCCCGCACTCATATCAATACGGTATGGAACCTTCAACGTTCTCTCTTGGACATGAGTGGCCTCACGCTGTTTCGCTGTCCCCGCCGGCAACGGCCGGCGCGGGCCGGTGCCCGAGCGGACGCCGCTGCGAGCCCGCCGACCGGCCGTGTCGGCGACCCGGCTGACCGACCCCGCCGACCGGCCCCGAGACCCGACTTGGGAGGACCCCGCCCATGACCTACCCCGACCGCCCCACCCGGCTGCCGCGCCGCCGCCTGATCCAGGCCGGCCTCGCGCTCTCCGGCGCCGCCCTGACCACGACCGCGCTCCCCGCATCCGCGGCCTCCGCGAGCCCGGACGCCGGATCACGCGCCGCGCTGGACGAACTGGCAGAGCTGGAGCGGCGCTACGGCGCCCGGCTCGGCGTGTACGCGCGCAACGTCCGTACCGGGCGGACCCTGTCCCACCGGGCGGGGGAGCGGTTCGCGACGTGCTCGACGTTCAAGGCGTTCGCCGCGGCGGCGGTCCTGCGCGACCGGGCCGGGCGCGCGCCGCTGGACCGGGTGGTGCACTACCCGCCGCACGACCTCCTGCCCAACTCCCCGCGCACGCAGGAGAACCTGGCGACCGGCATGACCGTGGCCGATCTCTGCGCGGCGGCGATCCAGTACAGCGACAACGCGGCCGGCAACCTGCTGCTCCGGGAGCTGGGCGGTCCGGCCGGTCTCACCCGCTTCCACCGGTCGCTCGGCGACGAGGTGAGCCGGTTCGACCGGTGGGAGCCGGAGCTGAACACCGCGATCCCCGGGGACCCGCGCGACACCTCGACCCCACAGGCGGTCGCCGCGAGCCTGGAGCGCCTCACCCTGGGCCGGGCGCTGGCCCGTGCCGACCGAGAGCGGTTCGTCGGCTGGCTGAAGGGCAACACCACCAGCTCGGCACGGTTTCGCCAAGGGCTGCCGAAGGAGTGGACCGTGGCGGACAAGACCGGTACCGGTGACTACGCGACCGCCAACGACATCGGCGTGGCCTGGACGACCCGGCGGACCCCCGTCGTGCTCGCCGTCCTGTCGGACAAGAGCACCCCGGACGCGCCCGTGGACGAGGCGCTGATCGCCGACGCGGCGGCCGTCGTGGCCCGCACGCTCGCCCCCGGCGAGTAACTCCGCACGACGCGGCGGTGCCGCTCAGCCGACCGGGTCGCCGGGTGCCACGGGGTGGACCTCCAGGTCCGCCGCGGACGACAGGTCGGCGATCAGTTCCGGCGAACCGCCGACGTACGTGCCGGCCAGATCCACGTCCCCGCCCACGATCGAGGCGCGGTCCTGCGGCCACCGAAGGTCGGGAAGCTCGGCGAACTCGTCCAGCGTCACCGGGGAGACGGCGTCGGCCAGCCGGCCGGCCGGCAGGACCTCGTCCCGGCCCGGCGTCCCGAACGTGGCGAACCGGCCCCAGTCCCAGCGGCCGTACCCGTTCCACAGCCCGAACCAGCACCGGTCCGGGGTGCCCGTGTGCCGGGCCAGGACGGGCAGCAGCGCCCGCGCCACGTCCGGCGGGGTCGGACCCTCCCCGGGATGCTCGTCCCCCACACCGGGCAGCCCGTCGGAGCGGCCGGTGTCCTCTTGGTCCGCCCCGGTCACCTCGTGCCGGCGGGTGACCGGTGTGACGCGCGTGCCGTGGGCGGCGGCCACCGTCGACCAGCGCACCGGCCGCTCGTCCAGCCGGGCCGGGTGCAGGATCCGCGCGTAGGCGGCGAAGCCCGGCGCGGCGACGCCCGCCACCGTGCCGAGCGCGCCCAGCCCCGACCGGGCCGGCCAGTCGGCGGCGGAGAGGTCTTCGGCCCGTACCCGCAGCCGGCCGTAGAACCGCGGAGCGGGGTCCTGGTCGACCAGGGGGTAGTCGTTCACCCCCACAGTGTGCCGTGCCGCCATCCGCAGCGGCCGGTCCGGGCGGGCCGGGACGCGGGTCCCGGCCCGCCCGTCCCCTCAGGACCCGGCGGGCTGCGCGTGGTTGCCGTAGGGGCGGGTGATGATCTCCATGCCGTGTCCGGCAGGATCCATGAAGTACACGCCCCGGCCGCCGTGGTGGTGGTTGATCTCGCCCGGCTGCTTGCGGTGCGGGTCGGCGTAGTACGTGATCCCGGCCTGCCGGATGCGGGCGAAGGCCGCGTCGAACTCCTCGTCCGAGACGAGGAAGGCGTAGTGCTGCATGACGATCGACTCCGCCGGGACGGTGGCGAAGTCCAGGGTCACCCCGTTGTGCGTGGCGACCGGGACGAACGGGCCCCACGCGGGCCCTGTCTCCAGCCCGAGGACGTGCGCCAGGAACGCGGCGGACTCCCGGTTGTCCCGGGCGTGGACGATGGTGTGGTTCAGCTCGACTGACATGAGTGGAATGCCTCCGAGGGCAATCTCACGGGCACCTCCATGCCTCACCCGGACGGTGACCGACACGCGATGCCGTACGACGATCCTAACGCGCCGGCACCGAGGGGTCCCGGTGTGCCACGTGCCCCCCGGTCACCGTCAACACCACGGGCGCGTCGGTGAGTTCGTCGACGGACGCCCGCACGGGGTCCACCGACAGCGCGGTGAGGTCGGCGCGGCAGCCGGGCGCGATCCGGCCCGCGACATCCGCCTCGCCGGCGGCGGCCGCCGCATGGCTGGTGCAGCCCTCCAGCGCCTGCACCGCCGTCAGGCCTGGCCGGTGCGCCGCCGCGCCCCTGGGCCGGCGGGCCGTCGCCAGTACGGCCCGCACGTCGTAGTGCGCGATGGGCCAGTCCGAGCCGAGTGCGACCGTGGCCCCGGCCTCCCGCAGGTCCCGCAGCCGCCAGGCGCGGGCGGCCCGGTCGCCGCCCAGCCTGCGCGACCACTCGTCGGTGCCGTCGGCACGGGTGTAGCCGGTGTGCGGCGGCTGCAACGAGGCCGCGACACCCAGCTCGGCGAACCGGGGGAGGAGTTCGTCGGGCGCCGTCTCGATGTGCTCGATCCGGTGCGCGCCGTGCCCGCCCGGGCCCAGCGAGGCCACGGTGTCCAGGACGTGCCGGACGGCGGCGTCCCCGATGGCGTGCGTGGCCGTGCGGACACCGGCGGCGTGCAGGGTGCGCACCGCCTCGGCGTACGCCTGCGGGTCCGGCCAGAACGCGTCGGTGCCCTGGCCGTGGCAGTCGGGATGGTCCAGCCAGGCGGTGCCGCCCTCCACGGTGCCGTCCATGAAGAACTTCACCCCGCCGACCACCCAGTGCCGGCCGCCCCTGCCCTGCGCCTCGATTAGCTCCCGCAGGGCAGCCGCGTCCGCGCCGGGCATGCACCAGGGTGCGAACCGCAGCCGCACCGGCAGCACCGTCTCCCGCGCCACCGCCGCCACCAGGTCCAGATCGCCGCCGTCCATCACGTGCGCGCCGGTCAGCCCGGTCGCGGCCATGCCGGACAGCAACTCCAGCAGCCGCGCCCGCCGTTCGGCGTACGAGGGCCGGGGGACGACGTCCGCCACCAGGTCCATCGCCGCGTGCTCCACCAGATGCCCGGTGGGCCGGCCGGACGCGTCGCACACCACCTGGGCGCGCTGGTCGAAGGCGCGCGGCCCGGTCACCCCGGCGGCGGCCAGCGCGGCCTCGTTGGCGAGGGCGGAGTGGCCGTCGTACAGACGCAGGAAGGCCGGGGTGCCCTCCAGGACGTCCGCCACGAGCGCGTGGTGGACCGGGCGGCCCTCGAACGCGTTGTGGTCCAGGCCGTGGCCCACCACCCAGCCGTCCACCCGCTCGGCCCCGGCGAGCGCCGCGCGCAGTCCGGCGAGGCCCGTCACCCCCGACAGGTCGGTGCCGGCCGCCATGTCGAGCCCCCACACGGGGTGGCTGTGGGCGTCGACGAGGCCCGGCACGAGGTGCGCGCCGTGCAGGTCGACGACCTGCGTGCCGGGTCCGCGCCAGTCCCGTACGTCGTCCGCCGTCCCCACCGCGGTGATCACGCCGTCGCGCAGGGCGACGGCCGTGGCGGTGGGGCGGGCCGGGTCGAGCGTGCGGACCTCTGCGCCGGCGAGGATCAGGTCGGCAGCGGGCATGCTTCGAACTCCTTTGTCCGGAAGGTTACTTGGTGGTTCCGGTGGCGAACGTGGCGTAGACGTCCGGGCGGCTGCGGCGCAGCCACCACGCCAGCGGCAGGCCGAGGACGAAGACGGCGGGCGCCACGGTGACGAGCAGCACGTTCACGGCCGGGGACGCGGCGGTGAACAGGTCGATGTGGCTCACCACCAGCGCGATCGCGGCCGCCAGCAGGACGGTCGCGAGGACCGGCGCCGCCACCGTGCGCACGGCGCCCTCCGCGTGGCGGACCCGCCGGAAATAGCAGGGCACGGCGATCGCGGCGAGCAGCTGGAGCAGCAACAGGCCGATCATCCCCGGGGTGTTCACCCACAGCAGCAGCTGCTGGTACGGGTCGGCTCCGGCGGCCCGGAAGGCGAGGACGACCAGCGCGCCGAGAACGGTCTGGGCGACGCCGGCGAGGTACGGGGAGCGGTGCCGGGGGTGGACCCGGCCGAGCCGGCGGGGCAGCACGCCCTCCTCGGCCAGGGAGAGTACGTAGCGGTTGATCGCGTTGTGGAAGGCGAGCAGGGACGCGATGACGCTGGTGACGATGAAGACGTGCATCAGATCCGCGGCCCAGCCGCCCACGTAGGTGGTGATCGCGGTGAAGAAGAGCCCCGCCGGGTCCTCGCCCGCCGCCCGCACGACCCGCTCGTCGCCGAACGCCTGCACGGCGATCCAGACGACGAACGCGTAGAACAGGCCGAGGAATCCGACGGCCGCGTACGTGGCGCGCGGGATCGTGCGCTCGGGGTCGCGGGCCTCTCGGCGGTAGATGACCGTCGACTCGAAGCCGGTGAACGCCGCGAAGGCGAAGGCGAGGACGGCCGCGGTGCCGGGCACGAACACGTGCGCCGGGGCCAGCGAGGCCGGCGACAGCCCGTGGGCGCCGCCCTTGAGCAGGACCCCGCCGGCGAGCAGGACGAGTATGCCGGTCTCGGCGACGAGCAGCACACCGAGCACCTTGGCGCCGAAGTCGATCGAACGGAATCCGCCGTAGCCGATCAGCAGCAGTCCGGCCAGCGACACCGGCAGCCAGGGGACATCGGAGCCGAACAGGGAGTGCACGGTGTCGCGGGTGGTGGTGGCGAGGAGGCCGTAGACGCCGATCTCCATGCCGTTGTAGCCGACCAGGGCCAGCAGGGCGGCGCCGATGCCGACCGGCCGGCCGAGGCCCCGGGTGATGAAGGCGTAGAAGGCGCCGCCGCTGGTGACATGGCGGCTCATGGTGGTGAAGCCGACGGCGAAGACGGCGAGGGTCAGCCCGGCCAGGAGGTAGCCGACGGGTGCGCCGATGCCGCCCAGCAGGATGGCGAGCGGGGCGACCCCCGCCATGACCGTCAGGGGCGCGGCGGCGGAGACGACGAAGAAGGCGATGTCGGCGGTGCCGAGGGAGCCGGACCGGAGGCCGGGTGCGTCGGACGACGCGTCCTCCTCCGGGAGGTCGGTGGTGGTCACGGACATACGGGGTGCCCTTCTGGCGGCGGACGGGAGGGAGTCGGCGGTGGCGGGGCAGCCGGGTGCGCGGGCACCGGCGGGCGGGGCCGGGGTGGGCCGTCCTGGCCGGTGCGTCCCGGGAGCCCGGGAAGGGCGGGCGCCCGGAGCGGGAGCCCTGGGGTGCGGGCGCCCGGAGCCGTAAACCTAAAGGCTTTCGGTTTCGGCAATGTAACCTGCCGTTGGGCATCCGGGAAGACCTCGGCAGGACATCAGGGGGATCGCTGACCATGGGACGGCCGCGCACACCGCTCCTCGACCGCGAGCGCATCACCGCCACGGCGCTCCGGCTGATCGACGAGACCGGTGACTTCAGCGTCCCGGCCATAGCCCGCCGGCTGGGCGCGCAGACCGGGTCGGTGTATCACCACGTGGACGGCCGGGACGGCATCGTGGAACTGCTGCGCGAGCGCGTCTGCGCGGCCATCGACCCGGCCACGCTGGAGCTGACCCCGTGGGACGCGGCCGTCGAGGCCTGGGCCCGCTCCTACCGGGCCGCGTTCGCCGCCCACCCCAGGGTGATCCCGCTGCTGATGACCTCGCCCGTCCGCGCGCCCCGGGTCCTGGAGCAGTACGAGCGCGCGGTGGGCGTGCTGCTCGCCGCCGGCTTCGAGCGGGCCGAGGTCATGCCGCTGGTCATCGCCCTGGAGAACCTGGTGCTGGGCTCGGCCTTCGACCTGGCCGCCCCCGAGGCGATGTGGGAGCTGACGGACCGCGTGCCGACGCCCCGCCTGGCGGAGGCGCTCGCGGCGGTCGGCGACGGGCGCGCGGACCGCGCGTTCGAGGTGGGCCTGACGGCGTTCCTGAACCACGCGCGGGCACTCCGCGCGGAGCGGGGGCAGGGGCGGTAGGAGCCGCTTGCCTCCCTGCGGCGCGGGGGCGGAAGTCCACGGGTTTCCCAGTACCGGCAGTAACATGATCACCTAGTTCCGGGTGTACCAGTCAGTCAACTCGGGGCCGTCCCGTGACGCGCCCTGCCCGGAGAAGTCCATGTCTTCTGTCAACGACGCGTTGGACGACGCGCGCCTCACCTACGAGCAGCACATGCGGACCTGCCGCCAGTGCCACGCCGATGCCGCGCACTGCGCCGTGGCGAAACACCTCCTGCGGATGTACAACCTCGCCCGCAGGGACCGGATGCGCGCCGGCGGCCCGGCCGCGCCCACGGCCTGACCGGCGCGGACCGCTTTTCGCCCGCCCCGAAGGGGGAACCCGCTGGTCTGTCCTGTCCCCGAGACACAGGAGGCCACTGTGACGGATCAGCAGGGTGATCGTCCGAACCCGGTCACACAACACGCCCGCCCCGACTTCCCCTCCCAGGACCAGCCGCATCCAGGCTGGACCGGCCCGATGGACCCGCCGCCCGACCACGGCGAGGAGTCCTACCGCGGCTCGGGCCGTCTCGACGGCCGCAAGGCCGTGATCACGGGCGGGGACTCCGGCATCGGGCGGGCGGTGGCGATCGCCTTCGCCCGCGAGGGAGCCGACGTGCTCTTCACGTATCTCGCCGACGAGGAGGAGGACGCCCGCGAGACGTCACGGCTGGTGGAGGACGCCGGACGCAAGGCGGTCGCCGTCTCCTGCGACATCCGCGACGAGGCCAACTGCCGGTCGCTGATCGACCGGGCGGTCTCCGAGTTCGGCCATATCGACGTCCTCGTGAACAACGCCGCCTACCAGATGTCCCAGCCCGAGGGCATCGAGGCGATCAGCACGGAGCAGTTCGACCGGGTGATGCGGACGAACCTCTACGGGATGTTCTGGCTGACCAAGTTCGCCCTGCCGCACATCCCGGCCGGCGGCTGCGTCATCAACTCCACGTCGGTCCAGGCGTACAAGCCCAGTCCGCACCTGCTGGACTACGCGATGACCAAGGGTGCCATCGTCACCTTCACCCAGGGCCTGGCCCAGATGGTCGCCGAACGCGGCATCCGCGTCAACGCCGTCGCACCGGGCCCCGTCTGGACCCCGCTCATCCCGTCGACCATGCCCGACACGTCGGAGTTCGGCAAGCAGAGCCCGCTCGGCCGCCCGGCCCAGCCCGCCGAACTGGCCCCCGCCTACGTGTACCTCGCCTCGCCGCAGGCCGGCTTCATCACCGCCGAGATCCTCAACGCGACCGGCGGCACCCCGCTGCCCTGACCCGCGGACGGGGGTGGCGGCGGGGCCCGTCCCCGCCGCCGGTCCTCCTGGCGTCAGTACTCCCGTGTCCGGCGGACCTCGCCCGTGCCCAGGCGGATCACGGCCCGGGGCCGCATGGGGCCGTCGCCGCGGCGGGAGAGGAGGACCACTTCCTCGACCGCCGCCGACAGCGTGCCGAGCCGCACATCGCACTCGACGGCCAGACGATGCGGGTCCCGGGTACGGCCGAGGGACAGGTGCGGGGTGAACCGCTCACCGCGTCCCCCGCACAGCGGGAACCGCAGCCTCAGCTCCCGGTGCAGACGGGCCCAGGGCGCCGGGTCGACCGCGGCCGGGTCGAGCCACACCGTGGCGTAGTGCCGGTGCCGGAAGGAGTGCACCCCGGCCAGCCGCGCCCGGAACGGTGCGGTCCGTGCCGCGCCCGCGGAGAGCAGCGGTACCGCCCGCCCGAACTCCTCCTCCGGTACGAAGCCGAACAGCAGGTTCACGTGCGGCGGCCACCGGCGCACCTGCGGATCGTGCTCCCGGCGGATCTCCTGGATCGCCGGCCACAGCTCCGGCGGCGGCAGCCACGCCACCGCGGTCCGCGGCGTCGGCGCCACCCTGAGCACGTCCGCCGGCTCGGCCCCGCCGGACGCCGCGTACCCGTTCACCCGGCCACCGTCCTGGACAGCGCGGTGCGAGAGTGAGGCGGGCGTCCCAGGGCGAGGAGGGCCGTGTCGTCTTCGAGCCCCCCGCCGAAGCTGACGAGCAGGCGGACGAGGGCGTCGATCACGGTGCGCGGCTCCGCGGGGGCGAGCTCGGTGGCGAACGACCGCAGCGCCTCGTAGCCGTACAGGCGGCTCCTGTCTCCCGTGTGCGCCTCGGTGAGGCCGTCGGTGTACAGCAACAGCGTGTCGCCGTGGTGGAGGGCGGTGCGGACCGTCGTGAAGGAGGCGTCGGGGAAGGCCCCGACCAGCAGCCCGCCCGGCGTCGGCAGGTACTCGGCCCGGCCGTCCGCCCGCAGCAGCAGCGCGGGCGGGTGGCCCCCGGAGGCCAGCAGGACGCGGACGCTCTGCCCCTTCGCCTCCAGGGTGCCGAAGACGGCGGTGCAGTACCGGGGCTCCCCGCCGCCGTAGCGTTCGAGCAGTGCCGAGTTGAGGGCGGACAGGACGGCTTCGGGGGCGAGCCCGTGCAAGGCGGCGGTGCGCAGCGTGTAGCGGACGAGGGAGGTCGCCGCCGCGGCCCGCGGGCCCTTTCCGCAGATGTCCCCGAGGAAGAACGCGAAACGATCGTCGCCGAGGGGGAACAGGTCGTAGAAGTCGCCGCCCAGCTGTACCGGTGAGGCCGTGTGGTAGTAGGCCGCGGTCTGCACGCCTGGCACCGCGGGGAGGCGGGCCGGGAGCAGGCTGCGCTGCAGTACGGCCAGGGCCTCGCGCAGCTGCTCGCGGTCGGCCTCCGCCTGGCGGCGGGCCTCCTCGGCCGCGCGGCGCGCGCGCAGCAGCTCGGTCTCGTAGGCGCGGCGGTCGGTGGCGTCGAAGACGGTGGTGCGGATCAGCAGGGGACGGCCGTCGGCGCCCCGCTTCACGGCCGAGGTGATCAGCACCGGAAGCCGGGACCCGTCCGCGGCCTTCATCTCCAGCGCGATGCCCCCCACGTGACCCTGCATGCGCAGCAGCGGGGCGTAGTGGGTCTCGTGGTACAGCTTGCCGCCCACGGTCAGCAGGTCGGCGAACCGCCGGCGGTGGACGACCTCCTCCCGGGAGAGCCCGAGCCAGCCCAGCAGCGTGTCGTTGACCTTGACGACGGTGCCGTCCATCAGGGTCGAGAGGTAACCGCACGGGGCGGACTCGTACAACTCCTCCGTGCTGTCCTCCAGCAGGGCGGTGACGTCCGTACCGATCGGTGGCCGCGCCTCCCCGGGGGGTGGAGGAGCCGGGCCGGAGCCGGACATCAGCCCGGCTCTTCCACGCGGGCGGTGGTCGCCCGGGCGGTGGCCCGGGGGACGCTCGGTTGCCGGCGGTGGCCCGTGGCGGCCGACGTGAACAGGCGGTCGCGGTGGTCCTCCTCGTCGATGCGGGAGGGGGAGGGGCACACCACGACCGGGGAGCCGGGGCGGTCCGGTACCGCCGCGGCCGCCGGGACGCCGGCCATGGCGCCGACCGGGTGGCCCGCGAACACGGCGTCCTGCGGGTCCGGTTGCCCGCCCACGTCGACCACGTCCCGGGCGTAGACGTCCGGGGCCGTGTGGTGCTCCTCCTGCCGGGCGGCCGGGCCGGAGCGGCCGGAAACGACGTGGTCGGACAGCGTCACGCGGGAGTGCCGTGCCGGGCCGGGGGTCAGGAGGCGCCAGAGGTCCCGGTCACAGCCGACGCCGTGCGCGAGGATCGTGGTCCGGCCGCGCCCCTGCCCGATGACCCGGACGTCGTTCCTGCGGGGGATGCCCATGCCCCCATCCTCGCACGTCAGCGCGTTGGACGCGGCCCGCCCGCCTGCGCCGCGCCCCCGCCCTCGGGCGAGGGCGCGGGGGCGGGGACGGCGCCGGTCCGCTGTGGCGGCGCCGTCGCCGGCGCGTTCAGACGGCCTTCTGCCGTTCGCGGAGCTCGTGCACGTTGCTCGCCGTGAGGGTGCCGTCCTGCTGTTCGTAGTGGGACAGGGCGAGGCCCAGGCCGAAGAAGGTGGGTGCCCATTCGCCGACGAAGATGCCCCAGCGGTCGGCGCGGTCGAGGCCCTTTCCCGGTTCCATCTTCAGCGAGCCCATCCACGCGGCGAGCGTGAGGCCGATGGAGGCCATGCCGGCCATGTAGGCGTGCTCGCTGCGGATGCCCATCTCGTGCATCTTCTTGATGATCATGGCGTGCTCCAGGTCCGTGCGGATGGTTGCGGTCGCTCCGACACTCACCCGATTGCCCGATTTGCCGAGAGACATGTCCGTTTGGTGGTGCTTTATGGGTTTTCTTGATTGCTCTTTCAACATGCCGGCACGGAAGGGCGCGCAGCGGCTCAGTCCTTCACCGCCCCGCCCAGCCCGGAGACCAGGCGTCGTTGCACGAGGACGAAGAACACCAGGACGGGGACGGTCATCACCGTGGACGCCGCCATGACCCCGCCCCAGTCCGGCTCGTCAGGCTTGTAGAAGACCAGCAGGGCCATCGGCAGGGTCGACTGCGAGGTGTCGCTGATGATGAACGACTTGGCGAACAGGAAGTCGTTCCAGGCGGAGATGAAGGAGAACACGCTCGTGGCCACGAGGCCCGGCAGGACCAGCGGGAGGAGGATGCGCCACAGGAACCGCGCGCGGCTCGCTCCGTCCAGGTACGCGGCCTCCTCCAGGGACTCCGGCACGGCCTTGACGAAGCCGCGCAGCATCCAGATCGCGAACGGCAGGGAGAAGGCGATGTGCGGCAGGATCAGCGACCCCAGTGTGTTCAGCTGGCCGAGGTCCCGCATGAGGAAGAACAAGGGGATGGTGAGCGCCTCCACCGGCACCATCTGCGCCACCAGGAACATGACGAGCAGGGTGGTCCGGAAGCGGAACCGGAACCGCGTCACGGCGGTCGCGGCGAGGAAGGCGATCAGCGCGGAGGCGATCACGACACTCACCGCGACGACGAGGCTGTTGACGAAGTACCGGCCGAATTCCTGCTGTTCGAACACGCGCCGGAAGGAGTCCAGCGAAGGCGAAGCCGTCCAGGGTCTCGGCTCGGTGGACTCGATCTCACCGGCCGGCTTGAGCGCGCCGAGCAGCATCCAGTAGAGGGGGAAGGCGACGACCGCGGCGACCAGCAGCGCGGTCGCCTCGGCGGCGAGCCGCCAGGGCCGCCGTACCGCCCGACCGCGTACGACGCTCACAGTTCCTCCCCTTGGCGGCGCAGCAGCCGCAGGTACCCGAGCGTGATCGCGAGCAGGATCAGCAGCGTCACGACGCCGATCGCGGACCCGAGGCCGTACTGCGAGGAGGCGAAGGCCTTCTGGTAGGCGTAGACGTTCAGGACCAGGTTCTGCCCGGCGATGCCACCGCCGCCCGTCATCACGTAGATCTGGGTGAAGACCTTGAAGTCCCAGATCACCGACTGGACGGTGACGATGACCAGGATCGGCCGGAGGGCCGGCGCCAGCACCGAGCGCCAGATCCGCCACGAGGAGGCGCCGTCCAGGGCGGCGGCCTCCAGGATCTCGGCCGGCACCGCGCGGATGCCGGCGTAGACGGTGACCATCACGAACGGGAAGGAGCACCAGACCACTTCGAGCAGGACCAGGAGGAAGGCGCTGTAACGGCCGTAGGTCCAGGAGAAGTCGCCGATGCCCAGCAGACGGTCGACCGGGCCGAAGTCGGGGTCGAAGAGGAAGAGCCAGACCGTCGAGCCGGTGATGGTCGGTGTGGCCCACGCACCCAGCGCGGCCAGCAGAAGGGCGAGCCGCGGGACCGCGCGGACCCGGGTGAGCAGGACGGCGAGCGCGCAGCCCACCGCCAGTGTGCAGAGCACACAGGCCGCGGCGAAGCCGACCGTCGCCAGCAGTACCTGCCGGAACTGGTCGTCGGCGAAGAGTTCGGTGTAGTTGGCCAGGCCCCGGAAGCGGGTGGGTTCCCCGCCGCTGACCTGGGCCTGGGTGTACTCCATGAACGAGATCAGGCCGAGCTGGTAGACGGGGTAGACCAGCAGGCCGCCCAGGACGAGCAGGGCGGGTGCCACGTAGAGCCAGGGCGTCCATCCACCCGGGCGGCGCGGGGCCGGGTTCGTGGCGCGGCTGCCGCCGCGTGGGCGCGACGCGCCGCGAACCGCCCGCACCCACCGGGGCTCCACGCGTCCCGGCCCGGAAGGCGCCGTCAGCCGGCTCACCTGGCGGCTCCGAACGCGTCGTCCATCTTCTCCGCCGCGTCGGCGGAAGCCGCCGCGACGTCCTTCTTGCCGCTGACGATCTCCTGGAACATGGTCGGCAACACCAGCGAGGAGTCGATCTGGGCCCACGCGGGGGAGGCGGGCACGAACCTGGTGCCGGCCGCGAGGGTCTGGACGAACGGCTTCACGTACGGCTTCTCGGCCGCGGCCCGCCGCCGTACGTCCGTGAAGGTCGGCAGGAAGCCCATCGCGTCGAAGAGCTCCCCTTGCGTCTCCTTCGAGGCGAGCCGTTCCATCAGGTCCACGGCGAGCGTGCGGTGTGACGTGCTCTTCAGGACGCCGATGTTGTTGCCGCCCGCGAACGCCGGCGCGATCGAGCCGGGCTCCACCCCCGGCAGCGGCACCACCGCGTACTTCCCCTTGACCTTGCCGGCCTCCACGGCGGCGTGGCTGAAGTCGCCGCCGATCGCCATGGCCGCCTTCCCGGAGGCGAACGCCGTCACGGTGTCGTTGCCGCCCATGCCCGCGCACTTGGCGGCGGGACAGTTGTCGTCGCCGAAGAGGGAGGTGTACGCCTCGATGCCCTTCCGGGCGGCCGGGCTGTCGATGGCGGAGGTGTACGCGCCACCCTGCTCCCTGGCCAGATCACCGCCGTGGGCCCAGATGAACGGCATCGCGCCGTAGGTGTAGGCGCCGCCGACGGCCAGACCGTACAGGCCGGGTTTCGCGGCGCGGATCCTTCTCGCGGTGGAGATCAGCTCGGCCTGCGACCTCGGTGCGCGCAGGCCTAGTTCGCGCAGGACGTCGGTGCGGTAGTACAGCGCCCGGACACCGACGAAGAACGGCGCCCCGTAGACCTTGCCGTCCACGGTGACCGACTGCCGGGCGGTCGGATCGGTGTCCTCCGCCTCGCTCCAGGCGTCGAACTCCCGGGTGACGTCCGCGAGTCCGCCGTCCCGTACGTAGCCGGCGGTGTCGGTGTTGCCGTACTCGATCACGTCGGGCGCGGACTCGGGGTCGTTGAAGGCGGCCTTGACGCGCTGGGCACGCGTCTCGACGGGGATGTACTCGACGGTGACGTCGGTGCCCCGGTGTGCCTTCTCGAAGCCGGCGATCACCGCGTCGACGACGCGCCGCTTGGGCTGGTTGTCGACCTCCTGGAAGAGCCAGACGCGCACGGTGCCGGTCTTGTCGTCCTTGTCGGAGGCGGAGGTGCCGGAGGTCTGGGGCGCGCAGGCGGCGACGAGGGCGGTGGCCAGCGCGGTGAGCCCAGCAAGACGGACGGACAGCTTCATGCGGTGCTCCTCCGATGAGTCGTTGCAACATGCGCAACGACGATTTCGCTGTGCACAACACATCGGAGGCTAGGGACTGCATGAACACGCCACAAGAGGGCGCTCTCACTCCGTGCCCCGGGACGCACCGGGTGCGAGGGCGTCCGAACAGGCCGGATCAGCGCACAGGGAAGCCGAACGCGTACCCCTGCTGCTTCAGCCGGGGCAGCAGGGCGCGCAGGGCCGTCACCGTCTGGGAGCGGTCGCCGCCCGCGTCGTGGAAGAGGATCGTGGGCCCGCCCGGCAGTTCCCGCTCGACGGTCGCGATGATCGCGTCGCTGCCCGGCCGCTCGAAGTCCTTGGAGTCGACGTTCCAGCCCAGCGGCCGCATCCCGTGCGAGGCCGCCAGCTTCCGGCTGTACGGGGTGAACGCGCCGCCGGGGGCCCGGTAGTACATCGGCCGCACCCCGCCCGACGCCTTGGTGATCTGCCGCTCGGCGTCCACGATCTGCCGCGCCTGGTAGGCCGGGGACTTGGTGTCCATGGTGGTGTCGTGCGACACCGTGTGGTCGCACAGCCGGTGCCCGGCGGCCACCACCTGCCGGACCAGCTCCGGATGCGCCTCGGCCTGGGTGCCGACCATGCAGAACGTCGCCTTCACGCCGTTGTCACGCAGCACTCGGAGCACCTGCGGGGTCCAGACCGGGTCCGGGCCGTCGTCGATGGTGATGTTCACCGCGTGCGCGCCCCGGTCGGAGGCGTGGGCGATCGTGACGGACACCGGCCGCCCCTCGGGCGCGGCGGCCCGGGCCGAGGCACGCGGTGCGGCGGCCCCGCCGCCGGTCTGGCCGGCCTGCGCCGTCCACACCGAAGTGGCGGCGGCCACCGCCGTGACCCCCATCGCCGCCGCGATCACCCGGCCGTACCATCCCCGTCCACCATGCCGCGCCATGTCCGTCCGCCCCCTGCCGTGCCGATGCCTGTGCCGTGCCGGTGCGTTGCCGAGCCGAAGCTCCGCGCAGCGCAACCGGTGCATCTGGCAGGACGGCCGGGACCGGGCGCGGGATCCCCCTGTTACGGATCACGGACAGTTCCGAGGCGCGCCCGCGACAGTTCCCCGGCGGCCTTCGCCGCCGGCCCTCCCCGCGCTCCCCGTCACGGTCGGCAGGCCGCTGAGCCGGGATCAGCGACGGGGCGCTGTCCGGGCGCTGACACCGACGGGCGGCGACGGACGCGTACGCCGGGCGCCCCGGGCGGTGTCCGCGGGCCCCGGTGCTGACGGGCCGTTACCTCCGGGAGCGGTGTCAGGTCTCGCGGACCCGGCCCACCTCGGACGCCGGCGCCCGCGTACGCCGCCCGGCGGGCGCTGGACGCGCCCGCCGGGCGGGATCATTGTGGCCGCTCGTTCGGAGCGGCCCTCACCAGTAGTGACGGCGGCCGGCGACCGCGTGACCCATGGACCCCATGATCCACAGGATGGCTCCCACCACCAGCAGGATGACGCCGATGGTCCACAGGATCGAGATGCCGGTGATGAAGCCGATGATGAGCAGGATGATGCCGAGGGCGATCATGGCGTGCCTCCAGCCGATGACGGGGCTCCTGCCCTTCGAGTGCCCCGAAAACGCCCGCCCTATCAGTACGCTCCGACTTTCAAGAAGTTCTGTCGACCGTGTTGACTCGGCGACGCGGCGGCCTCACATTACCTAGCGGTAGTACCCCACGGTAACCCCGCCGTCACCCCCCACAGCCCGCGTCTCGCGGTCGCCTCCCGTACGCCGTCCGCGTCGTCTCGCACCCCAGCCCTCCGCGCCGCCACGCCCCGCCACGCCCACGGCACCACCATGTCCAAGGCACCGCCATCCCCACGGCACCGCCATGCCCGTCCGCCCTGTGTCCTGTCCCGAGAGGGGAGAGCACCGCATGTCCCTACCCACCCCGCGCCGAGTCCTCACCGCTGCCTGCGCGGCCGTCGGCGCACTGGTCCTCGGCCTCGGCACGGCCCCCGCCCGGGCCACCGCGCCCCTGGACTACGCGGCCCTCGGCGACAGTTACAGCGCCGCCTCCGGTGTCCTCCCCGTCGACCTCACCAGCCCGCTCTGTCTGCGCTCCACGGCCAACTACCCCCACGTCATCGCCGCCCGGACCGCGGCCCGGCTGACGGACGTGACCTGTGGCGCCGCCCAGACCAAGGACTTCACCGAGGCCCAGTACCCCGGCGTCGCACCCCAGGCCGACGCGGTCAGCGCCGACACCGACCTGGTGACCCTCACCATCGGCGGCAACGACAACGGCACCTTCATCAACGCCGTCACCGCCTGCGGCACCGCCGGCGTCCTCAGCGGCGGCAAGGGCAGTCCCTGCGCGGACCGGTACGGCACGTCCTTCGACGACGAGATCGACGCCCGCACCTATCCCGCGCTCAAGTCCGCCCTGCGCAGCGTCCGGGCCAAGGCCCCCCGTGCCCGGGTGGCGGTGCTGGGCTACCCGTGGATCACGCCCGCCACCGCCGACCCGTCCTGCTTCGTCAGGCTGCCCGTCGCCACCGGCGACGTGCCCTACCTGCACGCCCTCCAGGCGCACCTCAACGCCGTGGTCCGGCGCGCCGCCGAGGAGACGGGCGCCACCTACGTGGACTTCTCCGAGGTCTCGGCCGGGCACGACGCCTGCCAGGCCGTCGGCACCCGCTGGATCGAGCCGCTGCTGTTCGGGCAGAACGTCGTCCCCGTCCACCCCAACGCCCTCGGCGAGCGGCGCATGGCCGAACACACCCTGAGCACCCTCGGCCTCGGCTGACCTGCGCCGCCGTACCGGGGCCCCGGGTCAGGCGTCGGCGAGCAGCGGGTCGTACGGCGTGGAGCGCTCCCGGCCCGACATGAAGGCCAGGAAGTCCCGCACGAAGGCGCCCCGCGCGTACGTGCCGTCCGCGCCGGTCATGTCCCGCCGGAACGCGGTGCGGAACAGCGCCCGGTACTCGTCCGCGTCGACGCGCTGGTCGCCGTCCGCGTCGGTGACGTCGAAGAGGACCTCGGCGACCCTGATCAGGGCGGGACCGGCGAGCGAGGGCACGGCCGCCGCGTACTCCCGGGCGCTGACGCGGCCGTCGCCGTCGGTGTCGAGAGCCGCCTGGAGCTCCCGCCACCAGCCGGCGAAGGCGTCGTAGAGCCGGGTCTCCTCCGGCTCGTCCAGGTCGAGGCGGCCGGCGAGTTCCCGGGCCATGGCGGCGAGGTCGGGCCAGTCCAGGTAGCCGTCTCCGGTCTGGTCCAGCACCGCCGCGAAGAACTCCTCCGCGCTGCGCCGGGCCGTGCTTCCCGCGTCGGGGTCCGGCTCCTGGGACGGCAGGGGCGAGACCAGCCGGACCAGGGCCCCGGCCCGCTTCATCCGGTCGCGCAGCGCGCCGATGGTGCGGGCCCGCGGGTCGTCGCTGTCGAGGGAGACGGAGAGCAGGTCGACGACGGCGTCGGCCCGCAGCAGGCCTTCGGGCAGGAACCGCGCGAGGCCGACGGCCAGGTAGGCGCTCTGCATCAGGGTCTGGGCGCCGGGCAGTTCGGGAAGCCCGGCCCTCCGCCGGAAGGGCTCCGGCAGGGACGCCACGGTGATCACACCGATGAGCGGACCGGCGAGCGCGCGGCCGGCCGCCCACAGCGTGGGCAGACCGTGCAGCAGCGGCGGCGCGGGCAGGTGGTCGAAGAGCCGGTAGAGGATGACGCGCATCGCCTCCGTGTTCTCCAGCCGCTCCTCGACCACCCGGTCGTAGTACGTCCAGAACTCCTGGACGGTGGGCGGGAGATGTCGGGCGTCACCGTCCAGCAGGGCGAGGTACGCACGGAACTCGGCGTACAGCTGCTCGATCACCCACTGTTCCAGGGGCTGGCCGCTCAGGCGGCACATCGTGACGCTGCTCTCGAAGAGCGTCGCCACCACCCAGGCCCGCACCTCGGGGTCCATGGCGTCGTACGGCCGGTCGTGCGCGTCGGTGCCGCTCAGCCGGGCGTGCAGCCGGTTGAGCCGGGCCGCCTCCCTGCGCCGTACCTCGTCGTCGGGCCCGAACATCCGTTGCAGGCTCACGACCGTGTTGCGCAGCCGTCGCCACGGGTGCGTCACGAACGTGGAGTTGTCGATCAGGGCCCCACCGATCTGCGGGTGCGCCGCCTCCAGCACGGTCCCCCGGATGATGGCCAGCGCCCAGCGCGGATCGTTGAAGAAGGCGTGGAACCGGCCGCCCTCGCCGAAGAGCCCGCCGGCGGCGGTCTCGGTGCCGGTGTTCCTGGGCTCGTCGCTGCCCGTGTCCGTCACGGTCGTCGTTCTCCGTTCGTGTCGGGCGCCACACCGCCGAAGCGGCGGTCGCGCTGCTGGTAGGCGCGCAGGCACTCCACGAAGTGCGGCGCGCGGAAGTCGGGCCAGAGCACCGGCGGGAACATCCATTCCGCGTAGGCGACCTGCCAGAGCATGAAGTTGGAGATGCGCTGCTCCCCGGAGGTCCGGATGACGAGGTCCACGTCGGGGGTGTCGGGGAAGGGCAGATGAGCGGCGAAGCTCCGCTCGTCCACGGCGTCGGCCGGCACCCCGCTGCGGATCAGGGACCGTGCCGCCGCCACGATGTCCCGGCGCCCGCCGTGGTCGAAGGCGACGGTGAGCGTCATGCCCCGGTTCTCACCGGTCAGCGTCATCAGATCGGCGAAGTCCCGGGCCAGCGCCGGGGGGATACGGGGATCCGCCACCCCGAGGAACCGGCACCGGATCCCGCGCGCGTGCAGCAGCGCGGCGTGTTTGCGCACCACGCGGCGGACCAGCCGCATCAGGAAGTCGACCTCGGTGCTCGGGCGCTGCCAGTTCTCGGTGGAGAACGCGTACAGGCTCAGCCACTCGACGCCGGCCGTCCGAGCCGCCTCGATGACGTCGATCACCGTCGTCTCCGCCGCGCGGTGTCCCGACGTACGCGGCAGTGAACGCCGCGCCGCCCAGCGGCCGTTGCCGTCCATCACGCAGGCCACGTGCCGCGGCGTCCGCCGGGCCGGGCCGCTGCCCTCAACCGTCACGCCTGCCCCCCGCAGCGATGAGCGGACCCCCTCGTCCCGTCCAGAGTGTCAGTCCCGGGTCCCGGATACGGCGCATCGCCCGCCGTTCACCCTTGGCACGGATGTCCGAGGGGTGTGCGGCGCGTGCGGGGGTCCGCCCCCGGGCGCGCGCTGGTGCTGTCCCCCGCCCGCAATCGCCTGCCCGCCGGAGTGAGCGCGGGCCCGGCGGTGCCTAGCGTCAGGGGACATGGCGATCTCCTTACCGGGTTCCGCGTCCCGTCCACCGAGTTCCGTGCCCCGCCACCCCTTCTCATCCCGCTGTGCCGCGTCCCGTCCACCCGGTTCCGGGTGGCGCCGGCGTACCGGCCTCGCGGCCCTGGCCGCGGCCTGCCTGATGACCGCCGGCCCGGCGGCCGTCCCGGCCGCCGCCGCGCAGCCGCCCCGCCGGCCGCCCGGTGCCTGCGGCCCGCACCCGGCGCTGAGCCGGGCCGTGCACCGCCTCGTGGCGCACGACGGGATCCCCGGCGCCGCCGTCCTCGTCACCGGCGCCGGCCCGGACGGCCCCTGCCCGCGCTGGACGGCGGCCGACGGCGTGGCCGAGCTGGGCACCGGACGCCCCATGAACACCACCGACCGGCTGCGCGTCGGCAGCGTCACCAAGACGTTCACCGCGACGGTCGTCCTGCAACTCGCCGCCGAGCGGCGGCTGTCCCTGGACGCCCCGGTCGAGCGCTATCTGCCGGGCCTGATCCGCGGCGCGTACGACGGCCGCCGGATCACGATGCGCCGGCTCCTCCAGCACACCAGCGGACTGCCCGACTACCTCGACGCACCCGAGTGGCAGCACATCGAACGACTGCGGTACCGCCACTTCGAGCCGCGCCGGCTCGTCGCGCGCGCCCTGCGGCTGCCGCGCCCCGACCAGCCCTGGCACTACGCGACCACCAACTACCTCGTCGCGGGACTGATCGTGCGCGAGGTGACCGGCCACAGCCCGGAGACGGAGATCGGCCGCCGGATCATCGCGCCCCTGGGGCTGCGTGACACGTACTGGCCCGGCGACGAAACCCGCGTCCGGGGCCCGCACTCGCACAGCTACTTCACCGCCGACGACGGCCGCCGGGTGGACGGCACCGCCTGGAACACGACCTTCGGCGGGGTCGGCGGCGCCCTGGTGTCCACGCCGGCCGACCTGACCCGGTTCGCCCGCGCGCTGCTCACCGGCCGGCTGCTGCCCGCACCGCAGCGCGCCGAGATGCGGCGCACGGTGGCCGCCGACCCCGACCGGCTCTGGCCCGGCGCCCGCTACGGGCTCGGTCTGATCTCCTCACCGCTGTCCTGCGGCGGCACCTGGTGGGGGCATGCCGGGACCGTGCCCGGCGGCCACCGGGCACTGGTCGCCACCGGCCCGGACGGCCGCGCCGTCGCCGTGGCCCTGAACGAGGTGCCCGCCTCGCTCCAGGCCGAACTGGACTTCCTCGACGTCGTCGACAAGGCCCTGTGCGAGGACCCGTCCGCCGAAAGGACCCTCGCATGACCCACGCCACCTTCCCGCGCCGGTTCCTCTCCCGGGCCCCGGCGGCCGTCGCCCTCGCGCTCGCGGGCGCTCTGGCCCTGGGCACCGCGCCCGCGTCGGCCGCCCCGGCCCGCCCGGCCGCCGACCCTCTCGCCCGCTACCACCACCAGCACCTGCACTGGAAGAGCTGCCGGCTCGGCCCCGACGACACCACCGGCAAGGAGCTCGAACAGGCCGGCGCCCGGTGTGCCGACGTCACCGTGCCGTTGGACTACGCCCGCCCCGACGGCCGTACGATCACCGTCGCGATATCCCGGATCCGGGGCACCGACACCGCCCACCGCGTGGGCGCGCTGCTGCTCAACAGCGGCGGCCCCGGCGGGCAGACGCTCGGCGATCCGCCGTGGGTGCGTACGGCCATGAAGGACGTCGCCGAACGCTACGACGTGGTCGGCGTGGACCCCCGCTTCGTGGGCCGCAGCACCACCCTGGACTGCCACTGGCCCACCGGCAGCATGATCCGCGGCGCCGGCACCGCACGTGCCGGCTTCGACCGCGTGGTCGCCTTCTCCGAAGACCTCGCCCGCCGCTGCCGCACCCACGCAGGTGACCTCCTGCCGTACGCCACCACCCGCAACACCGCGCGGGACATGGACGTGGTCCGGGCGGCGCTGGGCGAGCGCAGGATCTCCTACCTGGGCTACTCCTACGGCACCTACCTCGGCCAGGTCTACGCGACGATGTTCCCCCGGCGCACCGGTCGGGTCGTCCTGGACGGCGTGGCCGACCCCGCCCGCTACGGTCCGCGGCTGCTGCGGGGCACGGAGGAGGCCAACCGGCACGCCCTGCGCGACTGGGCCGACTGGACGGCCGCCCACCACGCGGCCTACGGGCTGGGGCGCACCGGGAGCGCCGTCCTGGCCACTGTGGAGGCGGTCCGCTCGGCCGCCGCCCGCACACCCCTGCGTGTCGGCGGGTACCGGGTGGACGACCATGTCCTGCCCGTCCTGGTCTTCAACGGTCTCTCGCAGGACAACCCCACGGCGTACGGCGACTTCGCCCGGGGCGTGCGGGAGCTGCGACAGGCCGCCGAGGGCCGGCGGGTCGCCCCCTCGCCGTGGCTGGCCTCGGCGCTGGAGTTCGTGCTGACCGGGCACGAGTCCTCCTACGGCAGCGCGCAGACCGCCATCCTCTGCGGGGACGTGGCCGCGCCGCGTGACCCGGAGACGTACTGGCGCGATCTGCGGCGCGCCGGGAGCCGGGACACGCTGTTCGCGCCCGTCACGTACGACATCAACGCGTGCGCGTTCTGGGACCCGCCGCGCGAACGCCCGACGACGGTCCGCGACGACCTGCCGGCCCTGCTCGTCAACGCCACGGGCGACCCGCGCACCGTCTACCCCATGGCCGAGGCGGTGCGCCGCGCCTGGCCCAGCTCCCGCCTGGTGACCCTGCGCGGAGCGGACCAGCACGCGGTCTACGGCGTCTACGGCAGCCGGTGCGTGGACGGCGCGGTCAACTCCTACCTCGCGACCGGCCACCTCCCGCCCGGCGACCTCACCTGCCCCGCCGGCTGACCACCGGGGTCCGCCGGCCCGCGCCCCGGGCGGGGGCGGGCCGGCGCGGCCGGTTCCGGGCTCCCTCCTCCGCACCGGTCATGATAGTTTCAAGTTCAACAAAGCTGACGCCCGGAGGAGCCCACGTTGACCAGTCCCGTCCCGGCCGGCGCCGACCGGCGGATCTACATCGACAAGCAGAGCCCCAAGGCGTACCACGCGCTGGTGCAGACGTCCGAGGCGGTGCGCGCGGTCGCCGCCGACGCGGGCCTGGACCGGGTGCTGGTGGAACTGGTCAACCTCCGCGTGTCCCAGCTCAACGGCTGCGCCTACTGCCTGCACCTGCACACCCGGGCGGCGCTGCGGGCCGGCGACACCGCGCAGCGCCTCGGCGTGCTCGCCGCCTGGCGCGACACCGACCTCTTCACGCCCGCCGAGCGAGCCGCCCTGGCCCTCGCCGAGGCGACCACGGCCGCGGCCGACACCGCCGCCCAGGACACCGCCTACGCGGCGGCGCGGGACGTCCTCACCGAGGACCAGATATCCGCGGTGATCTGGGTGGCCGTCACCATCAACGCCTTCAACCGGGTCTCCGTCATGAGCCGGCACCGGGTGCGGGCCGAGCAGTGAACCGACGCGGGCGCACCCGCCCGTAGACCCCCTCGCGGCCCCGGGGCCGTCTCACGTCGCGGGGTGCCGTTCCCGGGCCGGGACCGGCAGGATGACGATCTGCTGGACGGCCCGGCTGAGGACCAGCACGCCCCCCGCGATCAGCAGGGCCCCGCACACCTCCGGCACGAGCCACCAGCCCGTCCGGATCCGCTCCCCGAACAGGAAGACGCCGAGGGCCAGGCTCACCACCGCGTCGCCGATGGTCAGCGCGGGCTGCGCGGCGGCCAGCGGGCCGGCCTGGAGCGCGTTCTCCAGCAGGATCACGGAAGCCGCCCCGGCCAGCGCGAAGCCGTACGTCTGCCACGACCGCAGGAACTCCGCGAAGCCGTGGTCGGCGAACGTGCCGGAGGCCGACTTCAGCAGGGCGGCGGTCAGGGCGTTGCCGGTCGCGGAGGCGGCCGCCAGCAGCGCGGCGCGCCGGGCCGGCGGACGGCCCCGGCCGGCCAGCAGGACGGCCGCGGCCATCGCGCCGAGGCACAGGCACAGGGCCGGGATCCAGCGGACGAGCCGGGCCTGGTCGGTGGCACCGTGCGGGGCGGCGGCGACGAGCAGGAAGGCGAGCCCGGCGACGCAGCCGCCCACCCCCCACCAGCCCCAGGGCGGCAGCCGCCGGTGCATCAGCGGGGCGGCGACGAGCAGTGCGAAGGGCAGCTCGAGGATGAAGAGCGGCTGGACCAGCGCGAGCGGGCCGTTGACCAGGGCGAGGCTCTGGAACACCGCGGCGCAGACGACACCGGCCATGCCGATCACCCAGGCCGGCCGGCGTGCCAGCTCCGCGACCAGCCGGATCCCGCTGCCCCGGGAGACGGACGCCGCCTTGCGCTGGAAGGCGGTGCCCACGGCGTTGCTCGCCGCTCCCGCGACGGCGAACGCCGCGGCCAGTTCGATCACGATCGTCTCCTGCCGGCGGGTCGGTCTCCCGGAGGAGTCAGGGACCCTCCCAGCCTACGGAAAGGGGCGCTCCCGCGCGGATCGGCCCGAGTCACCTCGCGCCGGGGCGCACCCGGACCCGCCGGCCGGCGCGCGGGGGGGGTCAGGCGGTGACCGGGTCCGCCGTGCGCAGCGCCGTGTCCGCCTGGCGCACGCGCCACTCCTCCACGGTGGCCTGCTGGCGCCGGGCCCGTTCCAGGAGAGTGTCGAGGCGGCCGGGGTCCAGGCGCTTGTCGGTGGTGGCGAGCCGCCGCAGGGTGAGCCACCCCGCGGCCTTGCCCTCGACCGCCAGCCGCATCGCCTCCAGTTCCAGGAGCGTGCTGAGCGGAGAACGCCGTACCAGACGGCCGTTCAGCTTCAGACGACCCACCTTCTCGGCCGTCCAGCCCGCGCAGACCTTCGCGCGCCGCACCGGCACGTCCAGGTCCCGCATGATGTCCAGCAGCGCCGCGCGGTCCTCGGCGATCTCCGCGGCGACCGGGCCGAGGGCCCTGCCGAGCGCGGAACCCCGGGTCGACCGCACCAGGTGGCCGATCCGCTGGGTACCCGCCGTGGCACCGGCGAGGTGGTCGTTGAGGTAGATGCCGAGCAGTTTCATGTCGGCGCCGCCCGTGCTCCGGGGGCCGGGTGTGGCGGGACGGTTCATCGCGCGCCTCCTTCGTGTGTGCCGTGGGGTCGTGGGTGCGGTGCGTCCGGCGGGACGTGATCGGCACCCCGGCGGCGATCGGGCCGTACGGGGTGCGAGAGGCCCAGGCGTACCTTGTGCACGCCGTCCGAGTAGTGCGCGAGCGGTGCGGTCGTGGGCGGCGGCAGCCCCGCCGCCCGGGTGAGGGTCTCCTCGACGGAGTCGAGCCGGGCCTCGCGCACCGGCCAGGGCGCGTGCTCCACGGGTGTCTCCCAGAGTGCGCCGAGCCGCCGGGTGAAGGCCCGCCACCGCGAGGTCAGCCACACGTCCCGGGTGCCGGGCCGGACCGGCTCACCCGGGCGGACGGCCACCTCGTAGGAAGGCCCGCCGCCCCGCCGGGCGCCGGCGTAGACCAGGGTGTCCCCGCGGCGCGTCACCTCCAGCCGGCCGGCGTGGTACGGCACCCCGACCGCGCGGGCGCCCAGCATCACCGGGGAGGACACCTCGATGGACAGGAACCACAGCCCGTCCCGGCCGCTCCGGTCGCGCACATAGGTCCGCAGATTGGTCTCGGGGAACGAGGGCAGCGCGAGCGGCAGCCCCGGCGGGCGCACGTCGGCCATGACGAACGGGGTGAGGCTCACCCACGCCGCGCCGTCGAAGGTGTCCACCACCAGACCGTCGGGCAGCAGCCGCTGGACCTCTTCGGGCGGGTACGCCCAGTGGACGAAGGTCTGGGTCAGCCAGCCGGCCCGCAACGCGGGCAGGCGCACGCGCTGCTCTGCTCCGTACGAGACCACGCGCACCGAATCCCCCGGGGGCCCGCGCCGAAACCCGGGGAGCGGGCCTGCCCGCCCGGGCGTCCGGTCAGGTGGCCCGGGTGCCGCCCCCGCGGCGGATCCGGCCGAGCAGGTCCCGGTGGTAGGCCGCGAGCTGTCCGGCGGGCACGGGGGCGGGGCTGCCGGTCAGCGTGTACCAGGTGTCGCTGCCGGAGTGCTGGACGACGACGCGCACGCTGTGGCCGTCGGAACTCAGGATGGTGGCGACGGTGAGGTCGCCGGTGATGACGCCGACCTCGTCGGTCATCGCACCGCCCGGGCCGGCGGTGACCCGGTCGACGTAACGGGTGATGGCGGGAGGGTTCTTCATGGGCGCAGGTTCGCACCGGCCCGCGCTCCCGGGACCGCACCGCGCGGGTGTCGCCGTCGTTCACACCCGGCTGGACGTCGCCGTGTCCCCCGACAGCCGCTGGGCGAGGTAGATCGGGACCACCGACAGCAGGACGAGGACGGCGGCCACGACGTTCACCACCGGCGCCTGCTGCGGCCGGGTCATGTTGCCGAAGATCCAGATGGGCAGGGTCTCGATGCCCGGCCCCGCGGTGAACGTGGTGACCACGATCTCGTCGAAGGACAGGGCGAAGGCGAGCAGGCCGCCGGCCAGCAGCGCGGAGCGGACCAGCGGGAAGGTGATGTCCACGAAGGCGCGGAAGCTGGTCGCGCCGAGGTCCATGGCCGCCTCCTCGTACGAGCCGGACGTACGGCGCAGCCGGGCCACCACGTTGTTGAAGACCACCACGATGCAGAAGGTGGCGTGCCCGACGATCACGGTGAACAGCCCCAGCCCCACGCCGAGCGGCTCCAGCACCGTGCTGAAGGCCGAGTTGAGGGCGATGCCCGTGACGATGCCGGGCAGCGCGATCGGCAGGACCACGATGAAGGACACCGCGTCCCGGCCGAAGAAGCGGTGCCGGGCCACGGCGAACGCGATCAGCGTCCCGAGGACCAGCGCGACGGCCGTCGCCCCCAGCCCCGCCTTCACCGACACCCACAGGGCCTCGCGGGCACCGGAGTTGTGCGCGGCCACCGACCACCAGCGCACGGTGAGGCCCGGCGGCGGCCAGCTCGCGCTGCGGTCCGGGTTGAGGGAGTTGACCAGGACGAGCAGCAGCGGGACGTAGATCACCGCGAAGCCGAGCCCGGCGCCGATGCGCAGGGCGATGCGGGCGGTGCGGCTGAGGTGCATGGCGCTCTTCCTCTTCGGCTTCCGACGGGTGTGCGGGCGGGTCACAGGCTGTTCAGGGCGCCGGTACGGCGGATCGCCAGCAGGTACAGGACGATGACGGCCACCGGCACGGTGCCGAGGGCGGCGGCCATGGGCAGGTTGAGTTCGATGTTGGAGTAGACGAGGTTGCCGATCAGCTGGGTCTTGCCGCCGACGATCTGCACGGTGATGTAGTCGCCGAGGCTGAGCGAGAAGGTGAACACCGACCCGGCGGCGACCGAGGGCAGCACCATGGGCAGGACGACCGAGCGGAAGGTGCGCCCCGGCCGGGCCCCGAGGTCGGCGGAGGCGTCGAGCAGGCCGGCCGGGAGCTGTTCCAGCGCCGTGTGGATCGGCAGGATCATGTACGGCAGCCAGAGGTAGGTCAGGGTGAGGACCGTGGCGGGCAGACCGTAGCCGGGGCCGCTCAGTCCGAACGGCGCGAGCATCCAGTCGGCGAGACCTCCCTCGGAGAGGATCAGCCGCCAGGCGTACACCTTGACCAGGTAACTCGCCCACAGCGGGGTGAGGATGCCCACGACGAGCAGCGGACGCCACCTCGGCCGGGCCACGCGCGCGGTGTAGAAGGCGACCGGGAAGGCGATCAGCGCGCACAGCGCGGTCACCGCGAGGGCCACCCCGACGCTGCGCAGGACGACCTGCCGGAAGACCGGTGTCGTGAACAGCGCGTGGAAGTTGTCCGTCGACCAGACCTTCACCACCTGGGAGGTGAAGGAGTCCGTCGTCCAGAAGGCGGAGACGAACAGCACCGCGAGCGAGCCGAGGTAGAGGACGGCGAGCCACAGCAGCGGGGCGGTGAGCAGGAGGGCCAGCCGCAGCCGGGGTCTGCGGTGCAGGGTTCCGGCGAGCCGCCGGACGGTGCCCCGGCCGGCGGCGGTCGGCAGATCGGTCGTCACGGCTCAGCCCTTGATCTCGGTCCAGGCCTGCACCCACTTGGCGTACGGGACGCAACGGACGTCCGTGCGGCCGTCGAGGCACTGCTCGATGGGCGTGTTCCAGAAGGCGATCTTCTTCCAGTAGCTCTCGTCGGCAGCGTGGTAGACCGTGCAGAAGTTCTTGTCGCTGGTCTCGGCGCACGCCTTGGAGTTGGCGGGAGCCTCGCCGAAGTACTCGGCGACCTGGGCGTTGACCTTGGGGGAGACGATCCAGTCCAGCCACTTGTAGGCGCAGTTGGGGTGCTTGGCCTTGGCGGAGACCATCCAGGTGTCCGACCAGCCGGTCGAACCCTCCTTCGGGACCAGCGCCTTGACCTTCGCGCCCTCGGATGCGGCGAGGTTGGCGATGACCTGCCAGGTCGTGCCGACGACCGAGTCCCCGCTCTTGAACGCGGAGACCTCCTTCAGGTAGTCGCTCCAGTACTCGCCGACGTTCGCGTTCTGCCGCTTCAGCAGTGCCACGGCCGCGTCGAACTGCTTCTGGTCGAGTGCGTAGGGGTCCTTGATCTTCAATCCGGGCTTGGTGGCCTTGAGGTACAGGGCGGCGTCGGCGATGTAGATCGGCGAGTCGTAGGCGGTGACGTGCCCCTTGTACCGGGAGGCGTCGTCGAAGACGGCGGACCAGGAGGTGGGCGCGGGCTTCACCTTCGCCGTGTCGTACATCAGCAGGTTGGCGCCCCGGCCGTGCGGGATGCCGTACATCTTGCCCTTCACGGAGTTCCAGGCACCGTTCTTCAACCCGCTGAAGACGTCCTTGTAGTTGGGGACCAGAGCGGTGTTGACGGGGGCCGCGTCACCGGAGGCGATCAGGCGCAGCGAGGCGTCGCCGGAGGCGGAGACGGCGTCGTACTCGCCGGTCTTCATCAGCTTGACCATCTCGTCCGAGCTGGCGGCGACCTTCGAGTGGACCTGGCACCCCGTCCGCTTCTCGAAGTCGGTGACCCAGTCCACCTTGGGGTCGTTGGAGCCGTCCTCGACGTAGCCGGCCCAGGCGACGAGGTTGACCTGGCCCTCCGTCCTGCCGAGCTTCGTGGGGGCCTTGAGGTCGGGCGGGTTGAGGCCGGTGGCGGAGGTGCCGCCGGAGCCGGAGGAGTCGCAGGCGGCGGCGAGCAGCAGCGCGGCGGCGCAGACGGCCGAGGCGCGCAGGGTACGGGTGAGACGCACGGCGTTCTCCAGGGGGGAGGGGGACGGGGTCAGGAGGGGAGCCGGACGGCGTGCCGGCGGTGCCACTGCAGGCGGACCCGGGTGCCGCGGTAGGCGGCGACGTCCGCGGAGGAGGTCTCCAGGTTCTGCTGGAGCGCGGTGAGCCGGCCGCCGCCGTCCAGGTCGACCAGGAAGCGGGTGGCGTCGCCGAGGTAGACGACCTCGGCGACGGTGCCGGTGGCCGTGGCGTGGCCGGGCTCGTCGGCCTCGGCGGCCTCCTTCAGGACGCGGATCTTCTCCGGACGGATGTTGTACGTGCCGGCGGAGCCGGTGATCCGGTGGGCCGCCTCGCCTTCGAGCAGGTTGGAGGTGCCGACGAAGGAGGCGACGAAGGGGGTCGCGGGGCGTTCGTAGATCTCCGCGGGGGTGCCGACCTGGGCGACGCGGCCCTGGTCGAAGACGGCGATCCGGTCGCTCATCGTCAGCGCCTCCTCCTGGTCGTGGGTGACGAAGACGAAGGTGATGCCCACCTCGCGCTGGATGGCCTTGAGTTCGACCTGCATCTGCTCGCGCAGCTTCAGGTCGAGCGCGCCGAGCGGCTCGTCGAGCAGCAGGACGCGGGGGCGGCCCACGAGCGCGCGGGCGAGCGCGACCCGCTGGCGCTGGCCGCCGGAGAGCTGGGCGGGCCGGCGCTGGCCGTAGCCTTCGAGGCGGACCTCGGCCAGCGCCTTGCGGGCGCGGACCAGGCGTTCCGCCTTGGGTATCCGGCGGATCCTCAGCCCGTAGGCGACGTTCTGTTCGACCGTCATGTGCGGAAACAGCGCGTAGTCCTGGAAGACGGTGTGCACGTCCCGCTCGAACGGGGCGAGGTCGGTGACCTCCTGCCCGGCGAGTTCGATCCGGCCGCGGTCGGGGGTCTCGAACCCGGCGACGAGCCGCAGCACCGTCGTCTTGCCGGAGCCGGACGGGCCGAGCATCGAGAAGAACTCGCCGTCCCGTATCTCCAGGTCGACGCCGTCGACGGCGGTGGTCCCGCCGAACGACTTGCGCAGGCCCTGGAGCCGGATCGCCATTCCCTCCATACGGGAACCTTTCTGGGGCGCTGAACGTTGATCGCAAACATATGAAGTCATAGGTCATAGCTCAAGGTCCCCTTAAGGTAAAGCTTGAGTCAACGCGCGAGGTGATGGCCGTGAGGCAGCACGAGACCGACGGAGGCGCCCGCAAGGCGGTCTTCAGCCCGGTGGACAGCCGGGCCCGCGTGGACGCCGTCGTCCGCCGCCTCGGCGACGCCATAGAGCTGGGCCTCCTCGCCGACGGCGAACAGCTCCCCGGCGAGAGCGAACTGGCCGGGCAGCTCGGCGTCTCCACGGTCACCTTGCGCGAGGCGCTCATGGCACTGCGGCAGCAGGGCCTGCTCACCACCCGCCGGGGCCGCGGCGGTGGCAGCTTCGTCTCCCTGCCCGAGGTCCCCGCGGACGACCGGCTCAGGGCGCGGCTGCGCGGCTGGAGCACCGAGGAACTGCGCGACCTCGGCGACCACTGGGCCGCCCTGTCCGGCGCCGCCGCCCGGCTCGCCGCCCAGCGCACCGAACCCGCGGACCTCCAGCCCCTGCGCCGTACGGCCGAGGAGCTGGCGCGCGCCGAGGACGCGGCGGCGCGCAGCCGGCTGTACGGGCGCTTCCACGTCGAGCTCGCCGCCGCCGCGCAGTCCGCCCGGCTCACCCGCGAACAGGTCGCCCTGCAGAGCGAGGTCGGCGCCCTGCTCTGCCTCGTCCTCGCAGACGACGCATGTCGTGAAGAAGTTGCGGACCGTCATCGCGCCGTCATCTGCGCCGTGCAAGATGGGGCCCACGAAACGGCCGGCACGCTGGCCGAGCGGTGCGTCAGGGAGTCGACGGCGCGGCTCGTCGCCGCGCGTCTGACCCTCTGACCGCGCCGCGTCCGGTTCCTCGTCCGCTGGAGGACACATGGGCGTCAGCGCCGGGCTCGCCACTGCCGTGACGCACCAGGAGGCGTGGGTGGCCGCGCGGGTGCGCGGCGCGCTGGAGGCCGTCTTCACGTCGGTCGCCGCCACCCGTGCCGACACCGCGGCCCTGCTGGAACGGGTGGCCGCCGAGGGGCGCCGGCCCGCCAGCCGTGACCTCGCCGCACTGCGCCCCGGTCTCCATCTGCGCCTCGACCGCGAGGAACTGGTCTCCGGCGCCGGCTTCGTCGCCGCCCCGGGCCTGCTGGCCGACGTGCCGGCCTGGCTGGAGTGGTGGCAGGCGGGCGCCGACGGCGCCGTACGCCCGCTCCTGCTCGATCTCGACCCCGGCCGGTCGGCCTACTCCGACTACACGCACTGGGACTGGTTCGCGCTGCCCCGGGACACCGGGCGCCGGGCCGTCGCCGGACCGTACGTGGACTACCTCTGCTCCGACGAGTACAGCCTCACCCTGTCCGAACCGGTGTGGAGCGAGGGGCGGTTCGCCGGGGTCGCCGCGGCCGACGTGTACCTGCGGCACTTCGAGGCGGCCGTGCTTCCGCTGCTGCGCCGCCTGTCCCGGCCGGCCCGCCTGGTGAACGCGCGCGGCCGGGTCGCCGCCTCCGCCGACCCCGCCCACCTGGCCGGCTCCCTGACCAAGGGCCCGGACTTCGGCGAACTCCTCACCGCCGGGCGGCCCGGCGGGTACGACGGCCTGCGGCTGGTGCCGTGCGAGGCCGTGCCGCTGGTGCTGGTCCTGGCCTGAGCGGGCTCCGGCCGGCCCCGCGCACGCGTGCGACCCCGGGCCGCCCGTGCCCGGGGTCCGTCGTGCGCTACGCGGAGGGTCAGGCCGCGAGGCGCTCCGCGAGCCGCTTGGCCTTGTCGGCCGCGGCCGCGTGGGCCTGGTCCCGGGAGGCCTCGTACAGCGGGATCAGCTCGGCCATCGCCGGGTTCTGCGGGGCCATGGTCAGCTCCGGGACGATGAAGTCCAGGTCCAGGCCCAAGGCGTCGGCGAGGACGGCCGTGAGGTAGTTCTGGACGTACTCGTACCCCTCGCGCGGGGTACCCGGCGCGTAGGAGCCGCCGCGGCTGGCGACGACGGTCACCGGGGTGCCCTTGGCGGACGGGGTCTCGCCCGCGGTGCGGCCGAACAGGATCACGTTGTCCAGCCAGGCCTTCAGGGTCGACGGGATCGTGTAGTTGTACATCGGAGCGCCGATCAGCACTGCGTCGGCCTGCTCCAGCTCCTCGATCAGCTTGACGCGCTCCGCGAAGACGGCGGCCTGCTCGGGCGAGTGCGCGGACGGGGGGACGAAGCCGGCGACGTGCGCCTCCGCCGAGAGGTGCGGCACGGGGTCGGCGGCAAGGTCGCGGTAGACGACCGTGCCGTCGGGGTGCTGCTCCTGCCAGTGCTTGCGGAAGGTCGCCGTCACGGCGCGGGAGGCCGACGCCTCGGTCGAGAACACGGACGAGTCGATGTGCAGCAGGGTGGGCATGCGGATTTCTCCTGAAATGGGGCAGGACGGCCGGGCGCCGAGGCGTCGGCTCACGTTTCGTTCAGAACTATGTTTAACACACTCACTTACTTTTCTTCAGCCCCCTACGGCGGGATAGTAAGCTGGGGGCATGGCGGCGGAGCAGAACCACGACAGCGCGGCGTGCAAACGGGTGGACGACGGCATCACCCGTGTCTTCCAGTTGCTCGGGAAACGCTGGAGCGGCCCGATCGTGGCCGTCCTCGTCGAACAGCCCGCGTACTTCGCCGACCTGCGCCGGGCCATCCCCGGCATCAGCGAGCGCATGCTCTCCGACCGGCTCGCCGAGCTCGGCGCGGCCGGCCTCGTCCTGCGCGAGGTCGACGAGGGCCCGCCGCTGCGGGTGTCCTACCGGCTGACCGAGTCCGGTGCCGCCCTGGAGCCTGCCCTGCGCAAACTGGCGGACTGGGCCAAGGCCTATCTGCCGGAGGCGTCGGGATGCACCGAGACGAACCTGGAACGTCCGGCGGGGGCACGGGGCTAGGGTCTTTCGTTTGGATCATGCCGGGCTCGCGGGGGCTCGGGGGAGTTCATCGGCGGCCGGCCCGGCCGTCTTGCGCGGTGACCGCCCGGGGAGTTTCCCGATGACCAGCCGGCGGCCGGGCGGCCGCACCCGCGTCAGTCGACCGGCCAGGTGTGCACCGGCGCGTTGAGGTGCATGTAGTCGATGTACACCTGGGTCATCCGGCGCAGCACCTCGTGCCGGCCGGCGTGCGTCGTGCCGGCGAGGTGACGGAACATCTCCTTCTGCCACACCGCACCATTGCGTGCCGTGACGCAGCGCTGCTCGATGACGCCGAGCAACGGCTCCCGCCACGCCGCGTCCATTCCCGAGAGCTCCAGCCCCTGGTGCGCGAGCGGCAGCAGCCGCCGCAGCACCAGTTCCGGCACCGGCACCTCACCCATCCCGGGCCAGTACAGCCGCGCGTCGATGCCGTGCCGCGCGGCGGCGTGCAGGTTGTCCCGGGCGGCCGAGAAGGACATCCGCGACCACACCGGTCGGTCCTCCTCCACCAGGGCCCGGGTGAGGCCGTAGTAGAAGGCGCCGTTGGCGAGGGTGTCGGCCACGGTCGGGCCGGCGGGCAGCACCCGGTTCTCCACCCGGATGTGCGGCAGGTCGTTCGCGACGGCGTAGACCGGCCGGTTCCAGCGGTAGATCGTGCCGTTGTGCAGGGTCAGCTCGGGCAGCTCGGGGACGTCGCCGCGGTCCAGCGTCTCCGCCGGGTCCTGCTCGTCGCACAGGGGCAGCAGGGCCGGGAAGTACCGCAGGTTCTCCTCGAACAGGTCGAAGACGCTGTTGATCCACCGCTCCCCGAACCACACCCGGGGCCGCACCCCCTGCACCTTGATCTCCTCCGGGCGGGTGTCGGTGGCCTGCTCGAACAGCGGAATACGCGTCTCGTGCCACAGCTCCTTGCCGAACAGGAAGGGGGAGTTGGCCGCGAGCGCCACCTGCACCCCGGAGATCGCCTGCGCCGCGTTCCAGTAGCCGGCGAAGTCCTCGGGGGACACCTGGAGATGAAACTGCGTGCTCGTGCACGCGGCCTCCGGGGTGATCGTGTCCGCGTAGGTGCGCAGCCGGTCGGCTCCGTCGATCTCGATGCGCAGGTCCTCGCCGCGGGCCGCGAAGACCTGGTCGTTGAGCAGGCGGTAGCGGGGGTTCTCCGACAGGGTGTCCTCGCCGATGTCCTCCTGCCGCAGCGTGGGCAGGATGCCGACCATGAGCAGGCGGGTGCCGAGCGAGCGGGCCCGCCGGTCGGCGTGGTTCAGCGCGGCCCGGATCTCCGACTCCCAGGCGTCCGGCCCGCCCGCCGTCAGCCGCCGGGGCGGCACGTTGATCTCCAGGTTGAACCGGCCCAGCTCGGTGGACCAGGCCGGGTCGGAGATCGCCTCCAGCACATCGCTGTTCCGCATCGCCGGCTCGGCGTCGTCGTCGACCAGGTTCAGCTCGATCTCCAGGCCGACCTGCGGCCGCTCCGACTCGAACCGTGCCTCGCGGAGCATCTGCGCGAAGGCGTCCAGGCACTCCTGCATCTTGATCCGGTACCGGCGGCGGTCCTCGCGGGTGAAGACGAGCGCCGGGACGTCACGCCCCATCGACCCTCCAGCGTCCCTCGTCGGACCTCTCCCCCCAGCGTGGCACCAGCGGCCGACGGCCACCATGCGGACGAGGGCCGAGGGCGGGGAACCCGGCCCGGCTTCGCAAGGGGACGCGGTGGATACGGCGCGGGTGTGCGTACGACGGGCGGCGGTTCCGGCTCGGCACCGCCGAGGCCGTGGGCCCGAGCGGGCGGGAGGCCGCTGCCGATCCGGGCGAGGCCACCGGACGACCCGCCGGGTCGGCGGCGGCCCCCGCCCCGTGGTGCGGCCGTGGAGCCGGCCGCTGCCGTGCCGTCGGCCCGCGCGCCTTCGCCCTCACGGATCCGCGCACCGCGAGGAGGTGCGCGGGTCCGTCGGTCAGGCGGTCTTGCGGGCCACGCCGCCGTAGAAGCCGATCTCCGCCGAGTGGGGCGGCGGCGGGGTGTCCGGGCGCCAGAAGGGCACCTGGGCCAGGCCCGGTTCGACGAGGTCGAAGCCCTCGAAGAACCGCTCCACCTCCGCGCGGGCGCGCAGGTTCAGGGAGGCGGTCGCGTTGGAGTACACGGCCTGCGCGTCGCTGCGGTCGGCGAAGTCGCCGGTGGCGTGCGAGAGCACCAGGAAACTGCCCGCGGGCAGCGCGTCGCGCAGGGTGGCGACGATCTCGGCGGGCCGCTCCTCGTCGGTGAGGAAGTGCAGGATGGCGACGAGGAGCAGGGCGACCGGCTGGTCGAAGTCGATCAGCTGGCGGACGTCGGGGTGGTCCAGGACGGACCGCGGCTGCCGCAGGTCGCCCAGGATGATGCGGGTCGTGCCGGACCGGCTGAGCAGGGCGTTGCCGTGCGCGGCCACGATCGGGTCGTTGTCGACGTAGGCCACGCGGACGTCCGGGGCCACCGACTGCGCGACCTCGTGCACGTTGGGCGAGGTGGGCAGCCCGGTGCCGATGTCCAGGATCTGGCGGACCCCGCTGCCCACGACGTACCGGACGGCGCGCTGCAGGAACGCCCGGTTGGCTCGCACACCGATCCGCGCCTCGGGTGCCGCGGCGGCGAGCCGGTCGCCGGCCTGCTGGTCCACCTCGTAGTTGTCCTTGCCGCCCAGCAGGTAGTCGTAGATCCGCGCGGGGTGCGGTTTGCTGGTGTCGATGTCCACGGCCTCGAAGCCGTCCTGTGTCACGCTGAGCTCCTCTCGACGACCGTCACGGCCCGGGTCCGCGCACGGCCGGGCACAGCTTCCCACATCAGCGCTCAACTCCCCTCACCGCGTCGGGAGTTCCCGCAGGTTGCCGGCACCGTGCGGGAGAGGGCCGCCGGTGCCGGACCCGCGCCGCGCGCGCCGGGGCCGGGCCGCGCGTGCGGCGCCTCACCCCGCCGGACCCTTCCGGCTGGCGCGTACGGGCCCGGCGCCGCAGGGTCGGAACAGGACCGGGCTCCCGGCACGTCCGCCGAGGGCGGACCCCACGGACCGGCACGCCGCCCTGCCGTGCGGCGGCGGCGGGCCGGTCCGGCGGGCGCGGGGAACGGTTAATCCATGCGCTCGGGCCGTTCCCCGCCCCGCCGGACACCCCACGCTCGCACCTCCGCTCGACCCCCCCGGTCACGCCCCCGCTCGCCCCCGGTCACGCGGCCCGCCCGAGCCGCCGCGTCACGCCGGCCGGCCGAGCCGTACCGGTGGAGACGTCCGCGGCAGCCCGACCGTGACGAACGCCCCCACGTGCGTGCCGTGACGGGCTTGCCCTTGGAAACCGATCGGTTTACGGTGAGGGGAAACAGATCGGTTTCCATTTGTGGAGAGAGACATGACGTCGATCAAGAACTCTGTCGCCCTGGTCACCGGCGGCAGCCGCGGACTGGGCAAGGCGCTGGTGGAGGAGCTGTACGCCCGCGGCGCCGCCAAGGTGTACGCCACGGCCCGCGACCCGCGCAGCGTCACGCACCCCGACGCCGTACCTCTCGCGCTGGAGGTCACCGACCCCGCGTCCGTCGCGGCGGCGGCGGCGCGGGCCGAGGACGTCACCGTCCTGGTCAACAACGCCGGCATCTCGGTCGGCGCCCACTCCTTCCTGGACGCCGGGCTCGAGGACGTGCGCCGGGAGTTCGAGACCAACTTCTACGGACCGCTGCTGGTCACCCGCGCCTTCGTGCCGGCCATCGAGCGCAACGGCGGCGGACACCTCCTCAACGTCCACTCCGTCCTGTCCTGGATCGGCATCGCCGGCTCGTACAGTGCCACCAAGGCGGCCCTGTGGTCGCAGACCAACTCGCTCCGCCTGGAGCTGAGGGACCGCGGCATCGGGGTCACCGGACTGCACGTCGGCTACGTCGACACCGACATGGCCGCACACGTGGACGGGCCCAAGTCCGCCCCCCGGGACGTCGCCGCGCTCGCCCTCGACGGCGTGGAGGCCGGGGCGTACGAGGTGCTGGCGGACGACATCAGCCGGCAGGTCAAGGCGGGCCTCTCCGGAGACCTGGCCGCGCTGTACCCCCAGCTGTCCGCCTAGGCCGCCGGGCCCCGGGTCCGGGCCGGCCCCGGGGCCCGGGGCGATTGTCAGTGGGTGCCCCTACGGTGAGGAGCAGTCGAGGACCTGCTGGAACGGCCGCGGGTCCGCCTGGGGGAGGGGTGTGCCATGTCCACGGCGTCCGCGGTGTCGACGACGTACCTGGAGCTGTCGCAGGAGGGCGACGGCGCCCACAAGTTCTACGAGGTCACCGTCGACGGACAGGTGGTGACGGTGCGGTACGGCAGGATCGGCGCGGCCGGACAGACGCAGACGACGACGTTCCCGACCGCGGAGAAGGCCCGGGCCGCCGCCGCGCGGAAGGTGGGGGAGAAGGTCCGCAAGGGATACGCCCCGGCGGTCCGGGGGCAGCGCGCGCCCCGCGCGGTGACCCGCCGTCAGGTGAGCTCCGCGCCGTCCACCGCCCGTGCCGTGGCCCCGGTCCTGTGGCGCTTCCGCACCGGCTCCGCCGCGTTCGGCATCCATGTCGACGACGACCGCTGCTGGGTGGGCAACCAGGCGGGCGACGTCTACACCCTGGACCACCAGGGCGCCGTCCTGGCCCGGTTCAGTCTGCCCGACGGGGTCAAGTGCCTGGTCGCGGACGACTTCTGGATCTACGCCGGCTGCGACGACGGCAAGGTCTACGACCTGTCCTCCAAACTTCCCTTCGCCGCCTACGACATCGCCGCCGACGTCGACATCTTCTGGCTGGACATCCACGAGGGCGTCCTGGACGTCTCCGACCGGGACGGCCGGCTCACCGTCATCGACCACGAGGACGAACACCAGTGGTCCCGGCGCAGCCAGGGCGAGCACGCCTGGATGGTCCGCGCCGACGACCGGGCCGTCTACCACGGCCACCACCGTGGCGTCACCGCCTACGCCCCCGACGGCGGCGGCGAGCTGTGGCACACGTCCACGAAGGGCGGCGTGCTCTTCGGCTGGCAGGAACAGGACGCGGTGTACGCGGGCACCGCGCACCGCGTGGTCCAGCGACTGTCGAAGGACACCGGCGCCATCGAGGCGACGTACGCGTGCGACAGCGCGGTGTACTCGTGCGCCACCTCGCCCGGTGGCCGGTTCGTGTTCGCCGGGGACGCGGCGTCGTCCGTCTACTGCTTCGACCGGGACGGCACACGCCTGTGGAAGCTCGGCACGGGCGGCGGCTCGGCGCTGTCGATGCAGTACCGCGACGGACGGCTGTACCTGGTCACCACCGACGGTTCGCTGGTGTGCGTCGACGCGAGCGAGGCGGCCGTCTCGGCGGCCCAGCAGGGCACGGTACCGGTGGTGCGGGACGTCAAGCTCGCCGCCGCGACGCCGACGTACGCCCCGGCCACGGCGGTCGCCGCGGTGGCCACGGTCGCCCAGGCACCCGCCGGCGCGGTGGTGGTCGAGTGCGTCCAGGAAAGCGGCCGACTGCGCGTCCACGTGGTCTCCGGCGGCTACGACCCCTCCTGGAACGTGCAGTTCCCGCGGGCGATACGCGAACCCGGCGCACGGTACGTGGTGGACGCCCTGCACCCGGCGGCGGGCGGCTTCTACCGCGTCCGCGGTGACATCCGGCGCCTGCTGTGACGCCGGGGCACCCGGCGGTGCCGCGGGGGAGACGGGGCAGCGGGTCCCGTCGAGGCCTCCAGGCGCTGCCGGTGCCCAGGCGGGGCGGCGGCCCGGTCCGCTGTCGTGGCGCGGGCACTGCGGCCCAAGGACGCCGCCGGGCGGGATCGGCTGCCGGCGCCGACTGCCGGTCCGACGCCTCGCGCACGACTCCTCCGGCCCGCCCGGCGCCCTCGCCGAGCGGCGCCGCACGACGACCGGGAAGGGGCGGCACGGGACGCGCCGCCCCTTCGGACACCGGCGGAGCGGGACGTGCCGCCCGGGCGCGGGCCCGGCACCATCGAGTACCGGGCGCGCGCGTCGGCCGCGCGCCGGGGTGTCAGGGGCGTGCCGGCGCCGCCCTGTCCAGGACGTCCCGGGCCGTGGGCAGCGCCTGGGCGCGGTCCTGAGGGACCACGCCGATGCGGGTGCGGCGGTCCAGGAGGTCGGACTCGTCCAGGGCGCCCTCGTGCCGCACCGCCCACAGCAGTTCGGCGCGGGTGACGGGATGGCCGGGGAGCACCGGCTCGGCCAGGGCGGGGTCCCGGGCGGCGAGGGCGTGGACCGCCACGGCCTCGGTGCCGTAGCGGCGGACCAGGCGGCGCGGTGCGGGCAGCGTGCGCAGGCGTTCGGGCGCGGCGGCGCCGATCAGGGGCAGCGCGGCCGTGGGGGAGGGAGCGGCGCGCAGGCCGCGGGCTCCGGCCGCCGCGTCCACGGCGTCCTGCGCCATCCGCCGGTAGGTGGTGAGCTTGCCGCCGACGACCGTGGTGACACCGTCGGGCGAGGTGAGCACCGCGTGCCGCCGTGAGATGTCGGACGTGCGGGGTGCCCCCTCGGGGCCGTCGTGGCCGGAGGTGTCCAGCAGCGGGCGCAGTCCGGCGAACGCGCCGACGACCTCGTCCCGGGACACGGGGGTGTCGAGGGCAGAGCCGAGCACGTCCAGGAGGAAGCCGATGTCGGTCTCGGGGACCTCCGGCACGTCCGGGACCGCGCCGTCGACCGGTTCGTCGGTGAGGCCGACGTAGACCCGGCCGTCCCCCTGGGGCAGGACCAGCACGAAGCGGTTGCTCTCCCCGGGGATCGGGATGTGCAGTCCGGCCGGCAGGGCGCCGAGCCGTTCGGAGCGCAGGACGAGGTGGGTGCCGCGGGAGGGCCGTATCCGGATGCCGTCGGTGAGGGCGCCCGCCCACACCCCGGTGGCGTTGATGACGGCGCGGGCCCTGATCTCGCCTTCCTCGCCGGTGAGTTCGTCGCGGATCCGGGCGCCCGCCCCGGTCAGCTCCCATGCCCGCACCCGGGTCAGCACCCGGGCGCCGTGCGCGGCGGCCGTCCGGGCCAGGGCGGTCACCAGACGGGCGTCGTCGGTCACCTTGCCGTCCCAGGAGAGCAGCCCGCCGCGCAGCCCGGCCGCGCGGACCGAGGGGGCGAGGTGCCGGGCCTCCGTCGCCGAGAGCCGGCGGGGCACGGGCAGCACCTGGCGCGGGGTCCGGGCGGCCAGCCGCAGCACGTCCCCGGCCCGGAGCCCGGCCCACGCCAGCGAGGCCTGGGCCCGGGACACCAGCGGGGTCAGCGGCAGCACGAACGGCTGGGCCGCCACCAGGTGCGGGGCCGTGCGGGTCATCAGCACCCCGCGCTCGACCGCGCTCTCGTGGGCCACGTCGAACTGCGCGGAGGCCAGGTAGCGCAGCCCGCCGTGGATGAGCTTGGAACTCCAGCGTGAGGTGCCGAAGGCCAGGTCGTGGGCGTCCACCGCGACGACGTCCAGTCCTCGGGCCGCCGCGTCCAGCGCGGCTCCGGCGCCCGTGGCGCCCAGTCCGACGACCAGGACGTCGACCGTCCGGCCGTCCGCGGCCTCGGCCAGTTCCCGGCCGCGCCGGTGTGCGCTCAGGGACGAGCCGGGCGCGGCCTCGGTGTGGCTCATGGCGTCAGGGTCCTCTCCAGGAGGGTGCGCAGCTCGGCGAGGAGCGCGGCGGAGTCCAGCTCCGGATCGTCCTCGTCGGCCATGGTGCGCAGGGACAGGGCGAAGGACTGCACGGTCAACAGCAGGACGCGCGCCTGCCGTTCGGTGTGGCCGGGCCGTACGGACCCGTCCGCGTGGCCCTCGCGCAGCGCGTCGGCCAGCAGCGCCAGCAGCGCCTCCTGGCTCGCGCCGCGCCGGTCGAGCACGTAGGGCAGGAGCAGTTCCGGATCGACGTCGACGATCTTGCGGAAGAGGGGGTGCGCGCGGAACGCCCCGACCCCGGCCACCAGTCCGTCCACGATCCGGGTGCGCGTGGCCGTGCCGGGCGTCGGCTCCGGTATGGCCCGGGTGGCCACGTCGATCCACTCCCGGGTCATCAGGTCGCCCACCAGGCTCCGCAGGTCCGGCCAGCGCCGGTACAGCGTCATCCGGGAGACGCCGGCGCGGCGGGCCACGTCGGCGAGCGTGGTGCGCCGTACGCCGACGGCCAGCACACAGTCGCGTACCGCGTCGAGCACGTGATCGTTGTCCGAGCCGCTGCCCGAACCGTTGTGACGAATGGGCGTCATGTGTCACAGTGTAACGCCCCGGCGCCGGCGGAGGCGGACGGGCCCCGCGGACGGCCGCCCGGCCGCGCGGACCGGGCACCCCGACCGCACCCCGACCAGCACACCCACCTGTGAGGACGACCGTTCATGGACATGCTGTGGAACGGCTGGGGCGACCCGGCCAAGGCGGCGCCGCTGCCCGACTCGGTGACCGGGCTGCTGCGCGACCTGCTCGGCGTCAAACCGCGCAGCACGCCCGCGCTCGCCCTGGAGGACATCCGCCTGCCCCCTCCCACCCTGGGCGGCGCCGCCCGCACGGCGCTCGCCGCGGCCGTCGGCGGCGAGGAGCACGTCCGCACGGACACCGAGAGCCGCATCCGGCACACCCGGGGCAAGTCCACCCCGGACCTGCTGCGCATCCGCGCGGGCGACGTCGCCGACGTCCCGCAGGCCGTCGTCCTGCCCGCCGGCCACGACGAGGTGCTCGCGGTGCTGCGCGCCTGCGCCGCGCACGGCCTGGCCGTGGTGCCCTTCGGCGGCGGCACCTCGGTGGTCGGCGGACTCGCCCCGCAGCGCAGCGCGTTCGTCGCCCTGGACCTGCGCCGCATGAACGGCCTGCTCGACCTGGACCCCGTCTCCCGCACCGCCGTCCTCCAGCCCGGCCTGCGCGCCCCCGAGGCCGAGGCCCTGCTCGCCGGGCACGGTTTCACCCTCGGCCACTTCCCGCAGTCCTTCGAATGGGCCACCATCGGCGGCTTCGCGGCGGCCCGCTCCAGCGGACAGGCCTCCGCCGGGTACGGCCGCTTCGACGAGATGGTCCTCGGCCTCACCCTGGCCACCCCCGAGGGCACCATAGAGACCGGCCGTGCCCCGCGCTCCGCCGCCGGACCGGACCTGCGCCAGCTGATCCTCGGCTCCGAGGGCGCCTTCGGCGTCATCACCTCCGTCACCGTACGGATCCGTCCGCTGCCCGAGACGCGGCTGTACGAGGGCTGGCGGTTCGGCTCCTTCGAGGAGGGCGCCACCGCACTGCGCCGGCTCGCCCAGGACGGCCCCCGGCCGACCGTGCTGCGCCTGTCCGACGAGACCGAGACGCTCGTCGGCCTGGCCCAGCCGGACGCCATCGGCACCGACCCGGCGCAGGGCGGTGCGGGGTGCCTGGCGATCACCGGATACGAGGGGACGGCCGAGGACACCGCACACCGCCGGGAACGGGCGGCGGCCGTCCTGACGGACTGCGGGGGCACCCCGGCCGGCACCGGACCCGGCGAACGCTGGGCGCACGGCCGCTACTCCGCGCCCTACCTGCGCGACGCCCTGCTCGACACCGGCGCCTTCGCCGAGACGCTGGAGACCGCGGCCTTCTGGTCCCGCCTCCCCGGCCTCTACACGGCCGTCCGCACGGCGCTCACCGACACCCTCACCCAGGCCGGCACCCCACCCCTGGTGATGTGTCACATCTCGCACGTGTACGAGAACGGCGCCTCGCTGTACTTCACCGTCGTCAGCGCCCAGGGCGAGGACCCGGTGGCCCACTGGGCGCCCGCCAAGCACGCGGCCGGCGAAGCCGTGCTCGCCGCCGGGGGCACCATCTCCCACCACCACGGGGTGGGCACCGACCACCGCGACTGGTACGTCCGCGAGGCCGGCCCGCTCGGCGTCTCGGCCCTGCGCGCCGTCAAGCGCCGCCTGGACCCGGAGGGACTCCTCAACCCCGGCGTGCTGCTGCCCACCGACTGACCCCACCCGATCCGTCCGCCTGCCTCGAAAGGCCCACCGATGCGCCAGTTCACCGCCGTCGTCAACCCCACCGCGGGCGGCTCCACCGGGGCGGCGACCCTGCTCCGGCTGGCCCGGCTGCTCCGCGAGGGCGGGGCCGAACTGGAGACGGAGTACAGCCACAGCCTCGCCCACGCCCAGGACATCGCCCGCGCGGCCGGTGCGCGCGGCCGCGTCGTCCTGGCCGTGGGCGGCGACGGCATCGCGGGCGGCATCGGCGGCGCGCTCAGCGGTACCGGAACCGTCCTGGGCCTCGTACCGGCCGGACGCGGCAACGACTTCGCCCGCGCGCTCGGCCTGCCCGCCGACCCGGCCGCGCTCGCCGGCGTCCTGCTGCACGCCGAGCCCCGGCCCGTCGACACGATCGAGGTGGAGTCGGCCGCGCATCCGCGCACGGTGGTCCTCGGCAGCGTGTACGCCGGCGTCGACGCGTTGGCCAACCGGCACGCCAACAACGCCCGGCTGCTGCGCGGTGCCGCCTCCTACTACGCGGGCGGCCTGCGCGCCGTGACCACCTGGCGGGCGGCCGACTACCGCGTCACCGTCGACGGGGCGGAACACACCCACCGCGGCTACACCGTCGTCGCGGCCAACTCCCCTTATTACGGCTCCGGCCGGCTCATCGCGCCCGGCGCGCGCGTCGACGACGGCCTGCTGGACCTCGTGCTGATCCGCGAGGCCCCGCGCCGGCTGTTCTTCACCCTGATGAACGAGCTGAAGACCGGCGCCCACGTCCGCCGCCCCGAGGTGAGCGTCCTGCGCGGCCGCGAACTGCGCATCGAGGCGGGCCGGCCCGTCCCCTACGGCGCCGACGGCGAGGTGGAGGCCACCCTGCCGGTGACGCTGCGGGTACGCCCCGGGGACCTGCCGGTGCTGTACTGACGCGCACCGCACCGGCGTTCACGGCGCATCACCCGCGCGCCGCTGGGTAGGCAAGGAGTGCCTGGGGAGGGGAGCCATATGTCGCTGGAGCAGGCCGAGGGTGTGGTGCGGGCGGTCGTCGTGTACGACGGGCGGCTGCTGCTGGTGCCGGAGGGAGACGGCTGGGCACTGCCCTCGGGCACCCCGGAACCGGCCGAGAGCGCCCAGGCCACGGCGGCCCGTGCCGTCTACGAGCTGACCGGTTACCTGGTCGACGGCACCGAGCCGCTGGAGCCGCGGGACGCGGCGGGGGAGACGGCCGTGGTCTGCCAGCTGCTGAGCGGGTCACCGTCGGACGGGGGCCGCTTCGCACCGGAGCAGGTGCGCTGGGCACCGATGGAGGAGACCGCCGGCACGCCGCTGCCGGCGAGCGTGCGCACGTACCTGCGGGGGCACACCCCCGTGTGAACACCCGCGGCCGGCCGGGGAACCGCGGGCCGTGGCAGGGAGTGTGCCGTCGGCCCCGCGTGCGGACGGCGGGCCGGATCCCATGCCGGTCCCTTCCGGTTGCGGGGCCGTCCCGACGGGGGTTCAGTGAGTAGGGGCCGTCCGGGGGCCTCGATACCGCTGCTGCTTCCGCCGTACCAGGAGCTGTCATGTCGATGTCGTTCGGTGCGCCGTTCGGTTCCTCGGATGCGTTCAACGAGCTGCTGAATCGTTTCTTCGGAATGTCGCCGACGTCATCGCCCCCCGCCGTGCAGCGCGTGCCCATCGGACGGCTGCTGACGGATTCTTCCCGGCAGCTGCTGAACCTGGCCGCGCAGCGCGCCGCCGACGACGGCACCTCCGACCTGGACACCGAGCACCTGCTCTGGGCGGCCACCCAGGTCGACCCCTCACGCCGGCTCCTGTCCCAGCTGGGCGTGGACCCCGACACGGTCGCCGCCGAGCTGGCCAAGGTCCTCCCGCGCGAGTCCGCCGAACCCTCCGCACAGCCGGGCCTCACCCCGGCGGCCAAACGCACCCTCGGCGCCGCCTACGCCCGGTCGCAGGCGGCCGGCGTCTCCTACATCGGTCCCGAGCACATCCTCGGCGCCCTGCTCGGCGACAGCGACACGGGCGCGGCCCGGATGCTGCGTGCCGAGGGCCTGGACACCGAGCGCGTCGCGGGCCTGACCGAACAGCCGGCGGCGCGCGCCGAAGGGGCCCCCGCCGAACGGAAGAAGCCGGCCACGACCCTGGACGAGTACGGCCGCGACCTGACCGAGGAGGCCAAGGCCGGCAAGCTCGACCCGGTGGTCGGCCGGGCCGAGGAGATCGAGCAGACCGTCGAGATCCTCTCCCGCCGCTCCAAGAACAACCCGGTGCTCATCGGCGAACCCGGAGTCGGCAAGACCGCCATCGTGGAGGGCCTCGCCCAGCGCATCGTGGCGGGCGAGGTCCCCGACGTCCTGAAGAACAAGCGTGTCGTCTCGCTGGACCTGTCGGGCATGGTGGCGGGCGCGCAGTACCGCGGACAGTTCGAGGAACGGCTCAAGAAGGTCATCGAGGACGTCCAGGCGGCCAGCGGCGACATCATCCTCTTCATCGACGAACTGCACACGGTCGTCGGCGCCGGCGCCACCGGCGAGGGCTCCATGGACGCGGGCAACATGCTCAAACCCGCGCTCGCGCGCGGTGAACTCCACGTCGTGGGCGCGACGACCATCGACGAGTACCGCAAGTACATCGAGAAGGACGCCGCCCTGGAACGCCGGTTCCAGCCCGTGATGGTGCCCGAGCCCACGGTCGAGGAGACGGTGCAGATCCTCGAAGGGCTCCGCGACTCCTACGAGGCGCACCACCAGGTCCGCTTCGACGACGAGGCCCTGGTCGCCGCCGCCGAACTGTCCGACCGGTACATCAGCGACCGCTTCCTGCCGGACAAGGCCATCGACGTGATGGACCAGGCAGGTGCCCGGGTGCGGCTGCGCAGCGCCGGACGCTCCACGGAGATCGTCAGCCGCGAGGACCGTATCGCCAGGCTGCGCCGTGAACTCGAACAGGCCGTCTCCGCCGAGGACTTCGAGAAGGCCTCGGAGCTGAAGCGGGAGATCGCCGAGGCGGAGGGGGAACTCGCCGGCATCGAGGAGCGCCGCGAGGGCGTCGTCTCCGTCACGGCCTCCGACATCGCCGACGTCGTCTCCCGCCGCACCGGCATCCCGGTCTCCCAGCTCACCGCCGGCGAGAAGGAGAGACTGCTCCGGCTCGAAGAGGAGATGCACGCGCGGATCGTCGGCCAGGACGAGGCGGTCACCGCCGTCTCGCAGGCCGTGCGCCGCAACCGCGCCGGCATGGGCGACCCCCGCCGCCCCGTCGGCTCCTTCCTCTTCCTCGGCCCGACCGGTGTCGGCAAGACCGAACTCGCCAAGACCCTCGCCGCCCTGCTGTTCGGCGAGGAGGACCGGATGATCCGGTTCGACATGAGCGAGTTCCAGGAGAAGCACACCGTCGCCCGGCTGGTCGGCGCCCCTCCCGGATACGTCGGCTACGAGGAAGCGGGCCAGCTCACCGAGAAGGTCCGCCGCCGGCCCTACAGCGTGGTGCTCTTCGACGAGGTGGAGAAGGCCCACCCCGACGTCTTCAACACACTGTTGCAGATCCTGGACGACGGGCGGCTGACCGACGCCCAGGGCCGCACCGTCGACTTCCGGCACTGCGTCGTCATCATGACGTCCAACATCGGCGCGCGCCGCATCCTGGAGCACAAGGGCGATGTCTCCGCACTCAAGGACGAGTTGATGGAGGACCTGCGCTCGCGGTTCCTGCCGGAGTTCCTCAACCGGATCGACGACATCATCGTCTTCCACGCCCTGACCGAGGACGACCTCGGGCAGATCGTGGACCACCTGCTGGACCAGAGCAGGCGCAAGGTGCGCGCGCAGGGCCTGGACCTGGAGGTCACGGAAGCGGCCAAGAAGCTCCTCATCGCCCACGGCCACCAGCCGGAGTTCGGCGCGCGCCCGCTGCGCCGCACGATCCAGGCGGAACTCGACAACCGCATCGCCGGCCTGCTGCTCGGCGGCGAGGCCGACCCGGGCGACACGATCGTCGCCGAGGTCCGCGACGACTCGCTGCACTGCACGGTACGCAAAAGCGGCTCCGGTGAACCGCCGTCCCGGGAAGGCTGAGAGAGCAAGTCCCCGGCGCGCCCCTCAGCCTCCCAGTGCGTCGTGCACGCTGGGGTAGCAGGCGAGGAGGGGGGTGAGGCCGACGATCTCCAGGGTGCGCAGGACGGGCCGCCGTACGCCCGCCAGACGCAGCCAGCCCCCCGGGGCGTGGGCCTGATGGGCGGCTATGAGGACGTTGATGCCGCTGGAGTCCATGAACGGCACACCGCTGAGGTCCGCGACGGTACGCGTGCCGTCGGGGTCCGCGGGGGCGAGAGCCCTGCGGAGGGCGCCGGAGGTGTGGTGGTCGACCTCACCGGTCACCGTGACGACGGTGACACCGTCCACGTCGGTCCGCGTGACCGACAGCGGCTCCGGCCCCGCCTGCTCGTTCGTGTCTGCCGTGTCTGCCACGCGTCCCTCGTCCACGCTCACCCGATCCTTGCCCAGAGCTTCCCTTCCCGTCAGGCTGCCCAGGATCGCCCGGAGGATGCAGGCCGGCCCCTGCGGCCGCCTGGTGACCGCCGGGGCGCGCGAGGACGGCGGGGCTCCGCGCCGCGCGGTCCGGGAGGGCGTCGGGCCGGTGGCGGACATAGGCTGAGGTGGCCAGGAGTCCCGTCGAGGACGGCCGAGCCATGAGCCTTCCCTGATGTGACGGCCCGACCCGGCCGACGGGAAGGAAGAACCGGGATGGATCAGGAGAGGACCAAGCGGTTCCTGGACCGCTTCGTCACCGACCTCGCGTCCACCGAGGCCGCCGGCAGCATCGCGCTGGGGCACCGGCTCGGCCTGTACCGGGCACTCGCCGAGGGCCCGGCGACACCCGAGGAGTTCGCCGCACGCACGCGGTGCCATCCGCGTTACCTCACCGAGTGGCTGCGCGGCCAGGCCGCCGGCGGATACGCCGAGTACGACCCGGCGACCGGCCGGTTCTCGCTGGGCGAGGAGCAGGCGTTCTGCCTGGCCGACCCGCACGGTCCCGACGTCGCCGCCGCCTTCCGCTTCGCGCTCGGCACGCTGCGCGCCGAGCCCCGCATCGCCGAGGCCTTCCGCACCGGCGAGGGCGTCGGCTGGCACGAACACGACGCCGAGGTGTTCTTCGGGGTGGACGCCTTCTTCCGCGCCGGTTACGAGGCCGAGCTGGTCCCGAACTGGATCCCGGCCCTGGACGGGGTCGACGCGAAGCTGACCGCCGGGGCCCGGGTCGCCGACGTGGGATGCGGTCTCGGCTCGTCGTCGATCCTGCTGGCCGAGGCGTATCCGCGCACGGAGGTCGTGGGGTCCGACTACCACGGCGAGTCGATCGCGCTGGCGCGTAAGAGGGCCGCCGAGGCCGGCGTCGCCGGGCGCGTCACCTTCCAGGTGGCCACCGCGCAGACCTTCGAGGGGGCGGACTACGACCTGGTGGCGATGTTCGACTGCCTGCACGACATGGGCGACCCGCTGGGGGCCGCCCGACGGGCGCGCGAAGCGCTCGCCGCGGACGGCACGTGGCTCCTCGTGGAACCGCTCGCGTCCGACCGCGTCGAGGAGAACTTCCACCCGGTGGGCCGGCTGTACTACAGCGCCTCCACGTTCCTGTGCGTGCCCAACGCCCTGTCCCAGCAGGGCGGTTACGCCCTGGGCGCGCAGGCCGGCGAGGCGGCCGTCCGCGAGATGGCCACCGAGGCGGGCTTCACCCGCTTCCGCAGGGCCACGCAGACCCCCTTCAACGCGGTGTACGAGATCCGGCCGTAGACCACGGAGCGGCGAACGCGGCCCCGCCCGGTCCGCCGGAGCGGCGAACGCGGCCCCGCCCGGTCCGCCGTGAGGGAAGGCCGGGGTCTCCAGGACCCGCCCGCGGAGGCGCCGGCCGCGCCCGCTGTGGTGATCGCGACCTCAGTGGGGGTGCTGGTCGCGGCGGCCGTGGTGTCCGCGGCGTCCGTGGGGGTGCCGGCCGCGTCCGCTGCGGTGCTCGCGACCCCATGGGCGGTGCTGGCCGCGCCCGTCGTGGTGCTGGCCGCGCCCGCCGTGATGTCCGCGACCCTCGCGCACGTGCTCGCGGCGCCCTCCGCCGCACCGGTCCGGCTGTGTCCGATGTGGGCCGGGTCGCGGGCCGGAGAGCGGTGTCGCGTGTGCCACGTCGGCCGGATGGGCGCTCCCCGCCCGCCCTCGGTCGGCACCTGGCGCGGCTGAAGCCCGCCGGACCGCTCCGCCCCGTCGCGATGACCGGCGGCGGATCCGCCGCGTCGACGGCCCGGACGCCATGACCCCGGTCCATGCCGTGGCGGGATGACCTGGTCCATGCCGCGGCGGGCGGGGGCCGGCCGCGCGCGTACGCCGCTCCGTCCCGGCGCGGGATTCACGCCGGACGCTTACCAAGGGCACGTACACTCCGCCTGCCGTGCCGCTCCGGACGCGGACGGCCTCGCGATGAGATGGCCTCGCCTGTGCGTCGGCTGTGGATCCGCGCTGTTCCGGCAACGTGTTTGCTAGATTGCGCAACCACGCAACCGATGTGCCGCAGGCCCGACCGTTCAGGGAAGTGGGAGATGAGCGACCCGTGGGACGGGCCGGCGGGCCACGGCACGCGCAGCCGTGGCGCGCGGGTGCCCCGGCAGCGCGCGGCGGAGCCGGACGGCGCGCGTCCGCCGGGCGGCCGGGCCGCGGCCCGCGCGGCCTCGCGGGCGCGCGGCGGCAAAGGGTCCCGCCGGGCCCGGCCGGTACGGCGCGGCAGGCGGGTGCTGAAGATCCTCGGGATCGGCCTGTCCGTCCTGATCGTGGTCACCGCCGGCGCGGGCTGGTGGTTCTACGAGCACCTGAACGGCAACATCCACAGCGTCTCCCTGGACGGCAAGGGCGGCTCGGAGAAGGCCGACGCCTTCGGCCGCACCCCCATCAACATCCTGGTCATGGGCTCCGACGGCCGGACCAGCGCGACGGACTGCAAGCTCGGCGGCGGCTGCGCGAAGACCGGCGTGCAGACCGGCAGCAACGCCGACGTGGAGATGGTGCTGCACATATCCGCCGACCGCTCGAACGCCACCGTCATGAGCATCCCCCGCGACACCATGACCAAGGTCCCGGCCTGCCAGGACAGCGAGTCGGGGCAGTCCACCAACGGCTACTACGGCCAGATCAACAGCGCGCTGCAGTACGGGCCCGCCTGCCAGGTGGCCACCGTCCACCAGCTCACCGGCATACCCATCGACCACTTCGTCAAGCTCGACTTCTCCGGCGTCGTGAAGATGTCCGACGCGGTCGGCGGCGTCTCCGTGTGCGTCAGCGACGACGTCTACGACACCTACTCCCACCTGAAGCTGTCCAAGGGCACCCACACCCTCAAGGGCGTCGCGGCCCTGGAGTTCGTCCGCTCCCGGCACGGCTTCGGGGACGGCAGCGACCTCGGCCGCACGGTCTCGCAGCACATCTTCCTCAGCGCGATGATCCGCAAGTTCAAGAGCGCGGGCACGCTCACCGACCCCACCGCGGTCTACGACCTCGCCGACGCCGCCACCAAGGCGCTGACCGTGGACGACGGCCTCGGCACGGTCAAGAAGCTGATCTCGCTCGCCGACGACGTGAACAAGGTGCCCACCAGGCGGATCACCTTCACCACCATGCAGACGGCCCCCGATCCCGGCGACAGCGACCGGGTGGTGGTGGGCCCGGGCGCCAAGAGCCTGTTCGCCACCATCGCCGACGACCAGGCCCTGACCACCGGCTCCGGCAAGAAGTCCGCGGCGGCCTCCGCGACCGCCAAGGCGAAGGCCACCGCCTCCGCCGTGCCGGCGGCCGGGATCGCGGTGACGGTAGAGAACGGCACCGCGATCACCGGCCGCGCCTCCGCCCTCGCGACCGCCCTGACCGGCCAGGGCTTCAGCCCCGCCACGACGACGGCCAACGCCCCCAGCCCCGCCGGCAGCACCACCCTCACCTACGGAACCGGCGAGAAGGCCGCGGCCCGGACGGTGGCCAAGGCGCTCGGCCTGCCCTCGTCCCATCTGGTGCAGGGCACCGGCAGCGGCCTGACCCTGGTGATCGGCGGCGACTGGCCGAGCGGCACCAGCTACCCGGGCGGTTCGTCCGCGCCCCCGCCCGCCGACACCAAGGCCGCCGTCGGAGGCGCCCACGCCTCCACCGCCGACCAGGCCAAGACCTGCGCCAAGGTGAGCCCCTACCGGACGGTCACGTACGGCGGCGTCCCCATGACACCGTCCCAGGCCTACGCCGCGGCGCGGAGCAAGCCCGACTCCGACGCCTGAGCGGTCGCGGGAGCACCGGGTCAGAGCTTGCGCCAGCGCGCGTTGCACCACGAGAAGACGCCGAACGCGGCCAAGCCGAGCGCGACCAGGGCGAGCAGCCAGGGCCCGGCCGGCAGGTCGCGGAACGAGCGCAGGGTGTCGTCCATGCCCTTGGCCTTGCCCGGCTGGTGCTGGACGGCCGCGACGAGCGCGAACACACCCGCCGTCGCGAAGACCACGCCACGGGCCGTGCCGCCCGTCACCCCGAGGCCCTCCACCACCGGCCGGACCCGGGCGGACATGGCCTCGGTCCGCAGCTTGTCCCGGAACTTGCGCCGCACGGCCCGCACCGAGATCCACCCGCCGGCGATCACCACGGCGGCCCCCGCCAGCCCGAGGAGCCACTGGCCGCCGGGCCACTCCAGCACCCGTGCGGTGACGTCGTCGGTGTTCCGGTCGGAGGAACCGCTGCCGCTGCCCCGCTCCCCGGCCGCGTAGGAGAGCACCGAGTAGGACACGAAGCAGTAGAAGACGCAGCGGCCAAGGGCCGCCGCCCGCCGGGAGAGCTTGGACCCGTCGGGGCCGTAGCCGCCGAACGCCGCCTCGGACAGCCGCCACAACGCCATCCCGGCGAGCGCGACGCCCACGATCCACAGCATCACCGAACCGAACGGCTTTCCGGCCAGCTCGCCGAGGGCACCGCCGCGGTCGGCCTGCTGCCCGCCGCCGTCACCGCCGAAGGCGATCTGCACCGCGATGACGCCCACCAGCACATAGATCAGCCCACGCGCGGCGAAGCCCGCCCTGGCCGCCGCGTCCACGGCCGGGCTGTTCGCCGCCCGCCGCGCCCGGGACCGACCCCGCAGTGTCCATGTGTGTGCATCCATACAGCGCCGGATGCCCCCGGGCACGAGTCCGACACCTGCCCCGCCGCGTGCCCCGTCCCGAGGGGAGGCGGAGGGCCCGTTGAGCACCGGGGCGGGCGGTTTGCGTACCTCCCCGTGGAGAACGGTTCCCGGGTGCCAGGACGGGGGGTCATGACGGCAGGGTGGGGTGTGCGCACGGTTGCGTACGGCCGTGTTCGCGGCCGTCTGCGTCGTACTCGCCGCCCTGGGGCACGTCCTGATGTCCGGCCGTGACGCGCCCGCGTGGGCGCTGGCCGCCGGCCTCGCCGGCACCGGTGGCGCGGGCTGGTGCCTGACCGGCCGTGAGCGTGGCCCGGCGCTGGTCGTCCCGCTCGTCGTCGCCGCCCAGGCGGCCCTGCACTCGGCGTTCTCCCTCGCGCGGACCGCTGCCCCCGGCACCCCGTCGCCCCCCGTGCCGGCGGGCATGGGCGCCATGCCGGCGGACGCCGTGGACATGGGCCACATGGCGCACATGGCGCACTCCACGGACGGGACCGGCTGGCCGGCGTCCGGGATGCTCGCCGCGCACCTGCTCGCCGCGCTCCTCACCGGACTGTGGCTGGCGTACGGCGAGCGGGCCGCCTTCCGCGTCCTGCGGGCGGTGGCCGGCCGGCTGGCCGTGCCGCTGCGCCTGCTGCTGGCCCTGCCCGCCCCCGCCGACCACCCCGGCCCCCGCCCGCGCCGGCCCCGCTCGGACCGGGCGCCGGGCCTCGAACTGCTCTGCCACGCGATCACCTCGCGCGGGCCGCCCACGGGGACCGCTGTCGTCTGAGGACAGCCGGTACACCGGGGCCGCCTCCGAGCGCCTCGGTCCACGGCCCCGCGCCCGCGCACGCTCCGGCGGCGCGGCAGCCGCTCACGCCCGTCGCCGGGTGCGGTCGCACCCCGGCACGCCCGTACCGGCGTGCCGTCGGCCACGGCCCGTGTGCGTGCCGCAGGGCCGTTCCCCCCACCGGACCGGCAAGCGCCAGGCGTGCCCCGGTCCGGTCACGGTCGGCCCGAGAAGGACACCAGGTGATCACTCCTGTCCTGCCCACAGCACGGACCGCGTACGGCCGGACGGCAGCCGCCGACGAGTCGGAGACCGCGTGGGCGCTGGCCGCCCGTCACGGTGACGCCGACGCGGTCGAGCACTTCGTCCGCGCCCTGCACCGCGACGTCCAGCGGTACGTCGCCCACCTCTGCGCCGATCCCCAGGCCGTCGACGACCTCGCCCAGGACACGTTCCTGCGCGCCCTCGGCAGCCTGCACCGCTTCGAGGGCCGCTCCTCGGCGCGGGCCTGGCTGCTGTCCATCGCCCGCCGGGCGGTGACCGACAGCCATCGCCACGCCGCGGCGCGGCCCCGGCTGTCCGACGCGGCCGACTGGCAACGGGCGGTCGAGTCGGCCCAGCCGCGCGGCCTGCCCGGATTCGACGACGGCATCGCGCTGCTGGACCTGCTCGCCGGGCTGCCGGCCGAGCGCCGGGAGGCGTTCGTCCTCACCCAGCTGCTCGGCCTGCCCTACGCCGAGGCGGCCGAGGTCGGCGACTGCCCCGTCGGCACGGTCCGCTCCCGCGTGGCACGTGCCAGGGCGACGCTGATCCGCCTGCTCGAAGCGGCGGAACAGCCCGCCGGCCCGCCGGCCGCCTGAACGCCCGGCCCGGTGGGACCGGCGCGCCGCCGGCCCCACCGGGACCAGGGCGGGGCCCGACACGGGACGGAGGCGGACGGTGGACCCTGATCAGCGCGCTTCCGCGTCCGCTCCCACGCCCCGCCGCCCACGTCCGCCGACCAGCAGCACCACGCAGGCGCCGGCCGTCAGCAGCCCGCCGGCGAGGAAGGTGCCCCGCGCACCGGCGAGCGGCAGGATCAGGCCTCCGAGCGCGGCGCCCGCCGCGATACCGGCGTTGTAGGCGCCGGAGTTCGCCGCGAGGGCGAGGTCCGTGCGGCCCGGCGCCCAGTGCAGCATCGCGTTCTGGGCGGTCATGAACACCGGTCCGAGCGCACCGCCCATCAGCACCAGGCAGAGCACCGCCACGGCCTGACGGCCGCCCGCCGCGGACAGGCCGAGCATGCCGAGCGCCTGGGTGGCCACGGCCGTGGGCAGCGCGACGTGCGGGAACCGGTCCAGCAGCGCCGCGGTGACGCTCACCCCGGCCAGACAGGCGGCACCGAAGACCGCGAGCAATGCGCCGGCCGTGCGGGGGGCGAACCCGCTCACGTCGTCCAGGAACGTCACCAGGTAGGTGTATCCGGCGAACGCCCCGGTGGCGGAGAGGAATCCCGCCGCCAGCACGGTGGTGAACCGGCGGACGTCGGGGCTGCCGCCGTAGGCGGCGGGCTCGTCCTCCGGGCGCGAGGCGGGCAGCAGGGCGGCGATGGTCACGAGGCAGACCAGCCCCGGAACCGCCAGGCAGGCGACCGGCACCGGCCAGCCGTGCTGCCGGCCCAGCCAGGTCCCCGCGGGGACACCGAGGACCAGGGCGAGCGAACCGGCGACGGACAGCGCCCCGACCACACGCCCGCGCACCTCCGGGGCGAACAGGCCCACCGCGACCGGTCCCGTGACCGCCCAGAACAGCGCCTGCGCGAGGGCGGTCAGCAGCCGTGCCCCGAGGAGCGGCCAGTACGAGCCGGCCACGGCCCCGCCCAGGCTGGACACGACCAGCGCGGCCAGCACCCCCGTGAGCACGTGACGCCGGGGCACGGCCCGCAGGGCGTGGGCGAGCGGCAGGGAGGCGACGGCCACCGTCACGCCGTACCCGGTGACCAGCAGCCCGACGGCCGGCAGGGACACCCCGAGGCTGTCGGACACGAGGTCGAGGAGGCCGATGGGCAGGTTCTCCGCGGTGTTGAAGGTGAAGGCGGCCAGCATGAGGGCCGCGAGCACCGCCGGGCCGCGCCATGCGGCCGGTCGTGCGCGGACCGCACGTTCTCGTCCCGGCCTGGTCCACCGCGCCGGCTCCGTGGCACCGCCCATGCGCTCAGCTCACCGGCCGCACCGGTCCCGCCGCAACCGAATTGCGGCTCACCGCCATGGCCGGAGCGTTCCGTGCCGGGCGCATGTGCCAAGTCCCCGTCGACCGCCTTGGCCCGCCCTTCCGTTCGGACGCCGTGCGGTAGGGTACGAGCTGTTTGGTTTAATTTTCAGCTTGGGGGAGGGTCCATGGCTCAGCAGGAGCGAGCTGTCCGGACCCGACGTGCTGTTCTGGAAGCGGCCGCCGCCGTCTTCGCGGAACGCGGATACGCGGCCGCCACCATCGCCGAGATCCTGAACCGGGCCGGTGTCACCAAGGGCGCCCTGTACTTCCACTTCGACTCCAAGGCGGCCCTCGCCCGTGGCGTGCTGCAGGAGCAGTTGCGGACCGAGTACCACCTGCCCCGCGAACTGAAGTTGCAGGAGTGGGTGGACGCGGGCATGACCCTCGCCAAGCGGCTGCCGCAGGAGCCGGTCCTGCTCGCCGGCGTCCGGCTCTCGGCCGACCTCCAGGGCCACGACGTCCTCGGCAGCGCCTGGCCCGCCTGGGCCCGGTTGACCTCGTGTGTGCTGGCGGAGGCGAAGGAACGCGGCGAGGTGCTGCCGCACGTGGACCCGGAGGAGACCGCCCAGGTCTTCCTCGGCGCCTGGATCGGCGTGCAGTTCGTCTCGCAGGCCGTGGCCGGCTGGGCCGACCTCGACGACCGCATGTCGGCGCTGTACGGGCACCTCCTGCCGGCCATCGCGGCCCCGGCCGTCCTCGTCCGGCTGGACACCGCTCCGGACCGGGGCGCCCGCGTGATCGCCGAGGTGCGGCGGAACTCGGCGGCCCTCGCCGGCGTCTCCGCCTGACGCCGGCGCCGCGCCCGCCTCTCACCGACGGCTGTCTCCGAGACATCGCGGAGGCACTCGTACCGGCATGTACCAAACCGTCAGGACGGTTTGCGCGGGGCCTCGTCCGAGCCCTGCGTCCGAGGGGCCGGCAACCGGTCACGCCCGTCCGGCCGCGGGGACCACGCCGGGAGGTGAGGCGGCGGTGTTCTCCGGGGCCGGATTCGCGGGCCCGGAGCGGCATGTCGTACCCGGTGGACAGGCGCTGGTGCGCACCACGGACGACGTCGTCGCCTGGACGTTCTCCATGTCCTTCGCCGCCCCGCCCCTGTTCGGCCCGGACCGCGCGGTCTTCGAGACGGACCTGCGCCGTCTGCTCGGCAGCGCCTCCCCGGCGGGCCGGTTCGCCGAACGGGTCCCGAGCACCGAGGTGTTCGTCTGGCACCGGCCGCCTGACGCCTATGTCGATGAGAGGATGCAGGTCCGCGGTCACTAGGATGTGAGGCCAAGACAACCATGCGACCGGCCGCTCGTCACGGGCCGGTCGGGGTCGCCGATGCCAGGGACCGCTCCCCGGGCTGCGGTGATCTTCCTTCCCAGGAGGACCCTCCGCATGTTCCGAAGAATAGGCAACGCCGTCGTCCGTCATCCCATTTGGACGATCGTGGCGTGGCTGATCGCCGCGGTGGCCATCGTGGCCACCGCTCCGAGTCTGCCCTCGAACAGTGACGAGAGCAGCTTTCTGCCCAAGAGTTACGAGTCGATCCAGGCGGCGCAGCTGCAGGAGAAGGCGTTCCCCAGCGCCTTCACGCCGTCGGCGATCGTGCTCTACCAGCGCACCGACGGCGGCAAGCTCACCGCCGCCGACGTGCGCGATGTCGCCCGGATCACGTCCGAGCTGGGCGAGAAGCACATCGACGAGGTACAGAAGGTCGTCCCCGGCCGGCCGTCCAAGGACGGCAGGTACGACCTGACCCTCGTCCAGATGGACAGCAAGACCGCCGGCCAGCCCAAACAGGCCGACGCAGCCAAGGAGTTGCGTGACGAGGCCAAGAAACTGGCCAAGGGCACGGACCTGGAGGCCAAGCTCGGCGGTTCCGCCGCGCAGGCGCTCGACCAGCAGGACTCCTCCAAGCGGGGCGAGGCGCTGATCGGCATCGGCACCTTCGGGATCATCCTGATCACCCTGCTGATCATCTTCCGGGCACCGATCCTCGCCGTGCTGCCCCTGCTGCTGATCGGACTGGTGTCCGCCGTCGCCAACGGGCTGATCGCCTACGCCACCAAGCTGTTCGGGCTGGAGGCCAACAGCTCGATCTCCTCCATCCTGATCGTGGTGCTCTTCGGCGTGGGCACCGACTACTTCCTGTTCCTGATATTCCGTTACCGGGAGAGTCTGCGGGCCGGTGACGAGCCCAAGGAGGCCATGGTCAACGCGGTCGGCCGGGTCGGCGAGGCCATCGCCTCGGCGGCCGGCGCGGTCATCATCGCGTTCCTCGCCCTGGTGCTGTCCACGCTGGGCTTCCTCAAGCAGATGGGCCCGGCGCTCGCCATCGCGGTCGGTGCCACGCTGGTCGCGGGTCTGACCCTGATCCCCGCCGTGGTCTCCCTCATCGGACCGAAGGTCTTCTGGCCCTCCAAGTCCTGGAAGACGGAACCCGAGAACGCCCGCTTCGCCGCTCTCGGCCGGGGTGTCCAGCGCCGCCCGGCGCTGACCGCCGTCGTCTCGGGCCTCGTCCTGCTCGTCCTGTCGCTCGGCACCCTCGGCTACAAGGCCACCTTCGACCTGGCGTCGGGCTCCATGCCCAAGACCAAGGAGTCCATGGTCGTCCAGGACGAGATGCAGAAGGCGTACTCGGCGGGCGCCGCGGCGCCGACCGACGTCTACCTGTCCAGCACCGACGGCAAGCCGCTCGACAAGTCCGTCTTCGACGCGTACGCGGGCAAGCTCGGTGCCGTGGACGGTGTCGCGAGCGCCCGCCTGACCCAGGTGAACAAGGCGGGCACCACCGCGGACTTCACCGTCACGCTCAAGTACGAGGCGTCGACGGACAAGGCGATCGACGCGGTGGGCAAGGTCCGTGACGTCGCGCACTCGTCGGCGCCCGGGGGCACCAAGGCGCTCGTCGGCGGCATGTCCTCGATCTACAAGGACATCGACGCGGCGGTCAACCACGACTACCGGACGGTCTTCCCCGTCGCCGCCGCCCTGATCATGGTCATCCTGGGCCTGCTGCTGCGCAGTGTGGTCGCGCCCTGGTACCTCATCGCCTCGGTGGGCCTCGGCTTCGGCGCCACCCTCGGTGCCACGGTGTGGATCTTCCAGGACGCGCAGGGTCACTCCGGCCTGATGTTCATGCTGCCGGTGATCATGTACCTCTTCGTGGTCGCGATCGGCACCGACTACAACATCCTCATGATCGCCCGGTTGCGCGAGGAAGCCCGTGAGGGCCGGGAGCCGCGCGAGGCCGCCGGCATGGCGCTCCGGCACGCCGGGCCGACCGTGGCCGCGGCGGGATTCATCCTGGCGGCGACCTTCGCCACGATGATGCTGGCCGGCAACGCGCTGCTCTCGGAGATGGGCTTCGCGGTCTCCTTCGGCATCGCGGTGGCCGCGTTCGTCATGGCGATGTTCTTCACCCCGAGCCTCACGGCCCTGATCGGCCACGCGGCCTGGTGGCCGGGCCACGCCGACCGGGCGGTGGTGCCGGCCGCCGGCACCGGTGCCGGGACGACCGGCTCCGGGCCGGTCCGGGGCGAGGAGGACCGGGATCCGGCCGGGCGCCGCGGTTAGGGTCTCTCGTTCGGATCAGGCCGGTTCAGGCCGGTTCAGGCCGGATCAGGGCGCGGTGCCAGGGCCCGCGAGCCCGGCACGATCCGAACGGCAGGCCCGGGCGGCGGCCGGTGGGAACCGGTGAGTTCCGCCGCGCGTACGGGCGGTGGATGACACCGGCCGGTTCCGCCGCGCGCCGCGACGGGCTGCGGGCGGCCTGAACGACGAGTCCTGCCGGGCCACATGGCCCGGCAGGACTTTTTCCTGCCCGGGAACCGCTCCGTGACCGGGGCGAGGACCGCCCGGAGCGAGGACGGGCCTGCGCGGTCAGCCGGTGGTGGCGGGGCCGCGGAAGTAGTGGCCCTCGTCCAGGTCCGCGAGGAGACCGGGCTGGACCGGTTCCCAGCCCAGCAGTTCGCGGGTCAGGGCGCTCGACGCGACGGCGTCGAAGCCGAGGGGGCCGCTCAGCCAGCCGAAGTGCTCGGCGGCGTCCTCGGGCGCCACGGAGGTCACCGGCACCTGAAGATGACGGCCGATCACCTCCGCGATGTCACGCAGCGCGACACCCTCCTCCGCCGCACCGTGCAGCACCGAACCGGCGGGCGCCTTCTCGGCCGCCAGCCGGAACAGCCGTGCGGCGTCGAGGCGGTGCACGGCCGGCCAGCGGGTGGTGCCGTCGCCCGGGTAGCCGGAGACGCCCCTGGCGCGGGCGACGGCGACCAGGCTCGCGGCAAAACCGTTGTCCCCCTCGCCGTGGCAGGTGGGGGAGAGCCGCACCACGGACGAGCGGACACCGCGTTCGGCGAGGGCCAGCGCCGCCTCCGCGGTGGTCTGCCGGATGGCGAAGTGCGAGCCGTGGAGCGCCGGCCTGTCCCGTTCGGTGGCGAGCCGCCCGGGTGCGACCCCGAGCAGCCCGGAGGCCAGGACGAAGGGCCGTCCGGTGCCGGCGAGGGCGTCGCCGAAGGCGTCCACGGCCCGGCGGTCGGCCTCGGCCGCCTCCTGGAACGCGCCGCTGAAGGCCAGGTCGTGCTTGAAGGCCAGGTGGATCACCCCGTCCGAGGCGGTGGCGGCGTCCCGCAGCACGGCGAGGTCGTCGACGGTGCCGCGGACGACCTCCGCTCCGGCCGCGGTGAGCGCGGCGGCGGAGGCGTCGGAGCGGGCCAGCCCGACGACCTGGTGTCCCGCCTCGACGAGGTCGGGCACGAGGGCGGAGCCGATCCAGCCGGACGCCCCGGTCACGAAGAAACGCATGGGAGAACCCCAGACTCTTGATGTCAGTGACTGTCATGGACCTTAGCACTCTATGTCAGTGACTGTCATCGCGTAGGATCTCCGCATGGGCAGATGGCAGCCGAACGCGCGCGAGCGCCTGGCGGAAGCGGCGTTGGAGCTCTACGGCGAACGCGGGTACGAGCAGACCACCGTCGCCGAGATCGCCAAGCGCGCCGGACTGACCGAGCGCACCTTCTTCCGCCACTACGCCGACAAACGCGAGGTGCTGTTCGGCGGCGCGGGGGAGCTGGAGGACCTGTTCGTGCGGGCGGTCACCGGCGCGTCGGCGGACGCCGCACCGATCGAGGCGGTGGCCGCCGGGCTCGACGCGGTCTCGGAGGTCTTCGCCGACCGCCGCGCGTTCGCGCGCGCCCGGCACGCCGTGATCACGGCGAACGCGGAACTCAAGGAGCGCGAGCTGATCAAGCTCGCTTCCCTGTCGACCGCCCTCGCGGGCACCCTGCGCGGGCGCGGCGTCCCGGAGCCGGCCGCGAGCCTCGCCGCCGAGGCCGGGGTGGCCGTCTTCAGGGTCGGCTTCGAACGCTGGTTGGCGGCGCCCGGGGACCGCGACCTGACCGGCCTGGTGCGAGAAGCGCTGACCGAGTTCAGGGCGGTGGCCGCCGGCGGCTGAGCCGCGGTGCAGGCCCCGGCCGCTCCCGGCAGGCGCCGGTCGCGTGCCCGCGCGCCGCGGCGCGGCCGGTGCCGCTACGGCTCAGGCGTGGCGTCCGCCAGTCGCCGCAGGACCTCCACGGCCCGCTCGGCCTGGTCATGGGGCACGAAGAGGTGGTCGTGGTGGAAGCCCGCCACGACATTGCAGCTCAGACCCGCGTCCGCGAGCGCCCGCGAGACCGCGGCGGTCAGCCCGACCGCGTCCAGCGCGGAGTGCACGCGCAAGGTGATCCACCCGGCCACGTAGTCGTACGCCATCCCGGCCGCGTCCGCGTCCGCCTGCGGCAGTACGAGGGTGAGGCCCTCCTGCTCGGCGACCGTGACCACCGGGGAACAGCCGGACGGTACGCCGCCCTCGGCCATGGTGAAGACATAGCGGCCCGGGTTCAGCTCCGGCCGCATGCCGCCGAGCAGGGCGCGCAGATCGGTCTCGCCTGTCACGGGTCCCACCCTACGGGCCGTGCCGGGGGCCGGCCGCCCGGCCGGGCGCCCCGGTGCGCCGACGGGACGGGAGCGCGGTGCGTGCCCGTGTGAGCCCTGTACGCGCCCCCGTTCGTGGGACAAGACTGCGCTGTCGGCGGGCGGCGGCCGGGCGCGCCCGCGCATCGTCCGAGCCCAGGAAGGCAGGTCGGCCGCCGTGCTGTTGCGTCTGCCCACGTCCGTGGCGGAAGCCCAGGAGTGCCTGGCCGAGGGGGCCGTGCCGGTAGGCGGGGCGACCCTCGTGTGGGCGACCTGGCAACGCGAGGGATTCCCCGGACTGGCCATGTCCCTGCGGGAGTTGCCGGAGGCGAACGTCCTGGGCCCGCAGACCGTGGGCGGCGCCGTGATCCTGTGCCGGATCGACGTACGGGTGCCGGACGTCCTGCGGCTGGCCGCCGCCACGGTCGGCACCGGCGCCGTACGGCGGACGGCGACCGTGGGCGGCAACATCGCGGGCAGCACGCTGCGCTGCCTGCTGCCCGCCGCGCTCGTCCTGGACGCCCGCGCGACGGTCCTGGAGGCCGACGGCGTCCGTGAGGCCGGCCTGGCCGAGGTGGTCGCCAAGCGGCCGGTGCTGATCGGCCTGCGCTGGCGCACGCCGACCGCCTCGGCGTACCGCAAGCTGCCGGCCCAGGCGGGCGGCGCGCCGCCCCTCGTCGTCGCCTCGGCCCTGCACGCCGGGCCGGGCGGGCCCCACCGGGTGCGGGTCGCCGTACGGGACGGTTACGAGGTGCTCAGCGGAACCGCCCCCGGCGACGCCGGCGCCGGCGAGGCCCTCGAAGCACTGCGCGGCACCGCCCTCGGCGAGCTGCCGGCCGCCGCGTGGGACGTCGTACGCCCCCAGGTCGTCGGCCTGCTGGAAAGGCGCGGCACGGGCTGAGGGGGGCGGCTGAGGAGGGCGACTGCACCCCGCGGTCGTGCACGGGCGTGTCATCGTGGCGGGTATGGCGACGAAACCGGACGTGGCGGTGCTGGTCGGTTTGCAGGCCGCCGGCAAGTCCACCTTCTACGCGCAGTGCCTGGCCGGCCGGTACGCGCTGGTCGGCAAGGACCTGTTCGCACGCGGTGCCCGGAACAGGCAGGGCCGGCAGATGCGGCTGGTGGCCGAGCATTTGGCCGCCGGACGGGCCGTGGCCGTGGACAACACCAATCCGTCACCGCGGGAGTGGGGACCGCTGGTGGAGGCGGCCCACGCCCACGGGGCGACCGTGACGGCCTACTGGTTCCCGCCGGACGTGACGGGCTCTCTGCGGCGCAACGCCGCGCGCGAGGGCCGAGACCGGGTCCCCGACATCGGCGTCCTCGCCACGGCGAAGCGGCTGCGCAGGCCGTCGCCGCGGGACGGCTTCGACGCGGTGCGCGAGGTCCGGTTCGACGGGCGGGGAGGCTTCCGGGTGCGGGACCGGACCGACGGCACGCGGTCCGCGGGGGCCGACCGGGAAGCGGCGCGTCCGGCGCCCGCCGCGGCCCCGCCCGTCCAGCGTCACGGGCGTCCGCCGGTGACGGGACGCCGCACTGTTCCCTGACAGGCAACACCCGGGGCGCTGTCGGGATCAACGCCCCCGCGCCGGGCTCCTACCGTTTCGGTGCACAGGGTCCGAACGAAGGGGACGGGAATGAAGCGCAAGGCGACGGCATGGGTGCTGCCCGCGTTACTGGTGGCGCTCAGCGTGGTGGGCTCCGGGGCTCCGTCCTCGGCCCAGAACGAGGACCGGGCCGCGGCCACAACCACGGCGGTCGGACCGCAGTACGACACCACGCACGTCTACGTCACCCCCGGCGCCACGGACGCGTTCGTCGCGAGCTGGGAGGCGACCTTCGGCGGGAGCCACACGGCCAAGGTCGTCACGACGGTCACCCCGACGCCCAGCACCACCGAGTCCGAGCTGGTCTTCTCGCCGGTCGGGACCCTGTCCGTCTTCGACTTCCACACGCCCGTGCCCTATCCGTTCGGCAGCGAACGGACGGGCTGGCTCATGAGCGACTTCGACACGGGCGTCCGCCTCGCCCGCAAGAGCGGGGCCCAGGTCGTCGTCGAGCCCTTCGACGACCCCATCGGCCGGGACGCGGTCGTGCAGTTCCCGGGCGGGGTCAACGCCCAGTTGTACTGGCACACCAAGGTGCCGTCGTACGCGCCGCTGGAGACCGTGCCGGACAACCGCGTCTATCTGACAGCGGACTCGGTGGACGCGTTCCTCCGTTCCTACCTGCGCTTCACCGGCGGCCGGATCGTCGCCGACCAGCGCGCGGCGGACGGCGGTGACCTCGGCCGGCCGGGGGAGACGTACCGCCGTCTCGCCCTGCGCTCCCCGTACGGCAACACGGTCGTCAGCGTCACCGACGGCCACCTGCCCTACCCCTTCGGCCGGGAAACCACCGGCTACGCGGTGAAGGACCTGCCGGCGACGCTGCGCAGGGCCGGGGCGGCGGGCGCGAAGGTGCTGTGGGGGCCGTACGCTTCGGGAGGCCGGTCCTCCGCGATGGTGGAGTTCCCCGGTGGCTATGTGGCCGAACTGCATCAAGGAGGGGATCGCGGGTGACCGACGCGACGATGGGGGATGACGTCTACCAGCCGGACGGGTCGGAGGTGCAGGACGACGCCGGCCTGCTGGACGCGTCCGACACCCTGGACTACCGGAGCGGCGAAGAGGCCCTGGACGAGGGCTATTCGCCCCCGGAGCGCCCCTGGGGCGTGGAGCACACCGGTGTCACGGCGGCGGAACGGTGGCGGGGGGAGAGCCTGGACGAGCGCCTCGCCGAGGAGGTGCCGGACATCGGCGTCCCCGAGGGCGACGGCATCGGCGACACCTGGGGCACGGACGGAGAGCTCGTCGACGACGAGGTCGGCGACGAGCGCGCCGGACGGCTCGTCGCGCCCGACGAGGGCAGCCACGAGAACACCGAGTCCGACCTGTTCGCCTCCGACCGCGGCCTGGACGGCGCCGGGTCCTCGGCGGAGGAGGCCGCGATGCACGTGATCCCCGACTCCGAGAGCTACTGACGCCCACCGCGGGCCCGACACGGAGGACCACCCGATGAGCAGCGCGGAACCAGGGCAGGACACCGGCCACCACCACCTGCGGCACCTCCGGGAACGGATGGCGGAGCATCACCGCCGTGCCCAGGCCGAGCGGGAGGAGTCCGCGCTGGAGGACGTGATCGACGGGGCGGCCTTCGACCTCGCCGCCGACATCGCCCGTCCCACCGCCGGCGGGCCGGAGCCCGGCTACGACGTCGACACGGACCTCGGCGTCGACCGGCGGTAGCGGCACCCCGCGCTCCGTGCGTGGACACCGCCGGCCGGCCCCGCTCCGGGGCCGGCCGGTCTCATCTGAGGGCTCCGCCGGTGATCCCGGCGGCCAGGTGACGCTGGGCGGCGACGAGCAGCGCCGCCGCCGGGACGGACGCCAGGACGGCGGTGGCCATGACGGCGTTCCACTGGTTCGTGTGGGCGCCGAGGTACTCGTAGACGCCGACGGTGACCGGCCGCACCGAGTCCGTGGTGTTCAGGGTGAGCGCGAAGAGGAAGTCGCTCCAGGCGAACAGGAAGCTGAAGAGGCCGGCGGTGATCAGCGCGTTGCGGCTCAGCGGGAGCACCACGGACCACAGCACGCGGAGCCGTCCGGCACCGTCCACGCGGGCGGCGTCGATGATCTCCCCGGGGATGCTCCGCATGAACGCGCGCAGGACGAGGACCGCGAAGGGCACGCCCGTGGTCGAGTCGGCGAGGATCAGCCCGCCGTAGGAGTTCAGCAGTCCCAGGTCGGTGTAGGCGCCGTACAGGGCGTTGGCCACGACGATGCCCGGCACCGTCTGGGTGACCAGGATGCCGAACAGCACGGCCGTGGCGCCCCGCAGGCGGAGCCGGGCGAGCGCGTAGGCCGCCGGTACCGCGAGGCCGAGGGTCAGCACCACGGTGCCGAGCGCCACGACGAGGCTGGTGACCAGGTTGCGTCCCTGGTCGCGCAGGGCGGTGGCGTAGCCGCCGAAGTCGGGGTGACGGGGGAACCAGCCCGCCGTGAGCATGGTGCCCGCCGGTTGCAGGGAGGCGTTCACCATCCAGTACACCGGGAAGAGCATCACCCCGAGCAGGAGGACGCCCACGAGGGTGGACAGGGAGCCGCGTGCGGGTCCGTGCTTCACCGCGGGGCCCCTCAGCTGTTCCGGGCGCGCCGGTCGGCGCGCAGGTGGACGAGGGCGAAGGCGAGCGAGACGAGGACGAGCACGTTGCCCGTCGCGGCGCCGCGCCCGAACTCGAACTGCTGGAAGGACAGCTGGTACGACCGGGTGGCCAGGGTCTGCGTCGCGTCGGCGGGTCCGCCGCCCGTCACCACGAGGATGATGTCGAGCACCTTCACCGTGTAGACGACGCCCAGCACCAGCACCACGCCGGCCACGGGCCGCAGCAGCGGCCAGGTGACATGCCGGAACGACGCCAGCCGGCCGGCGCCGTCCAGCTTCGCCGCCTCGTACAGGTGCGCCGGGATGTCCTGGAGCCCGCCGTACAGGATCGCGGTGTTGAAGGGGATGCCCACCCAGACGTTCACCAGGATCACCGACACGAGCGCCTCGGAGGTGCCGGTCAGCCAGGGGATGCCCGAGGACAGCAGGTGGAGGTCGCGCAGCGCCTGGTTGACGACCCCGCTGTCCGTGTCGAGCATCCACCTCCACGTCGTCCCGGAGACGACCAGGGGCAGCAGCCACGGCAGCAGCAGGAGCGACCGCAGCAGGCCGCCGAGCGGGAACCTCCGGTGGAAGAACAGGGCGAGGGCCAGCCCGAGCACGAACTGCCCGGCGAGCGAACCGGCGGTGAACAGGACCGTGGTGAGCAGGGCCCGCCAGAACGCGTCCGCGGACAGGGCGGTCGTGTAGTTCCGCAGACCCACGAAGGGCGCGGCACCGGTGTAGAACGTCGTCACCGAGTACTCCTGGAAGCTCATCACGACGTTCTTGACGACGGGGTAACCGAAGAACAGCGACAGGTGGGCCAGGGCGGGCAGCAGGAACAGCCACCGGGAGACCCGCGCCCGCAGCCGGGCCCGGGCCGCCCCGTCAGGAGCCGGTCGCGATCCGCTGCGCATGCCTGAGCGCTTCCTCGGGGGTCTGCTCGCCCGTCAGCGCGGCCTGCACGGCGGTGTAGATCCCGGTCGCCGCTCGCGGCCACTTCACGCCGAGCTCGCCGGTACGGGCCCGGGCTCCCTGCACGCTCTTGACGAAGGCGGCCATCGACGGGACCCGCTCGGCGTACCGGGACGCCACCGAGGAGCGGGAGGGCACGGTGTGGTACTGCTCGGCCAGGGCGAGCATGTTCGCGGGGTCGTTGAGGCAGGCCAGTACCCTGGCGGCCGCGCGCTGCCGGGCCTCGGAGGAGTTCCGCGGGACCGCCCACACCTCGCCGCCGAGCGGGGTGAGCAGTTGCTGGCCGAGCCGGCGGACGGGCAGGGGTGCCACGCCCCAGTGCAGGTTCTCCGTCCTGTCCATCGCGGAGATCCGCCAGGGGCCGTTGACCATCATGGCCGTCCGGCCGGCGACGAACTGGTCGTGGACGTCGGCCTGGGTCCAGTTCAGCACCGACTTCGACATGGACCCGCTCCTGACCAGGTCCACCCAGAGCTGGAGGGCCTGGGCGGCCTGCGGGCTGTCCAGCCGTTTCTCGTCCCCGCCGTTGGACCACAGGAAGGGCAGGAACTGCCAGGTGCCCTCGAAGGTGGCGTTGGCGTCCACGGCCATGCCGTAGCGGCCCGGCCGGGTCAGCCGGGCCGCGGCCGTCCTCAGCTCGTCCCAGGTCTTCGGCACGGCGACACCGGCCTCGGCGAGCATGTCCTTGTTGTAGAAGAGGGCGACCGTGCTGACCGTGGGCGCGAGCCCGTACACCTTCCCCCGGTAGGTGCCCGCCGACCGGATGCCCTCGGCGTAGCCGTCGGCGTCGATGCCGTACCGGTCGAGCGGGGTCAGCGCTCCGGTCCGCGCTATCTGCTGAAGGTCGGGGTTGTCGAGCATCAGCAGGTCGGGCAGGGTCCGCGACGACGCCTGCCGCAGCACCTGCGGGACCAGGGAGGCCCCCGGCACGCTCCTGTGCTCGACGGTGACACCGGCGGCCTTGCCGCAGGCGGAGAGCCGCTCACCCCACTGGGCGTGCTCGGTGGCATCGGTGTAGTAGTCGAGGGCGGTGATGGAGGTCACCTTGCCGCCGGCCGATCCGGAGCCGGTTCCCCCGCCGCACCCGGCGGCGGCCAGTACCAGGGCGACGGTTCCGAAGAGGGCGGTGATCCGCCGCGCCGACGGTCTGACCGCTGTGTTCATGGGGTGGTGCCTTCCGAGCGCTGCTGGTACCGGGCTTCCCGAGTCCGGATGAGTGCGTCCATACCGGCATGTTCCAGCCCGAGCAGGGATGGTACCGGAAGCAGACAATCGGAAGATCAGCAGATTTCGTCCGTCAGTACAGGGCTCCGTGGTCAGCGCTCTGGCCCGCGGCTTCCCGGATCATCGCCGCCACCGCGTCCGGCCGTGACAGGACGACGGCGTGCGAACCGTCCACGACGTGTTCGGTGGCCGCCATGCGCTGGGCCATGAAGCGCTGGGCGGTCGGGCTGAGCATCCGGTCGGCGGCGGCGATGGCGTACCAGGACCGCTTGCGGGCCCACGCGGGCGGTCCCGACCTCGCGGTCAGCGCACCCCGCGCGATCGGGCGCTGCGTCACGGACAGCACGCTGCCGACCCCGGGCGCCAGGTCGGCCGCGTACACGTCGAGGAAGCGTTCGCGGCGGAGGTACAGCTCGCTGTCCGGGCCGGCGGGAGACTTGGCGGGAAGCCGGCGGGCGACGGTCGGATCCGGCCCCGGCATGGGGGAGAAGCGGTGTGTGACGTCCAGCAGCGACTCCCCGGCGTCCAGCCCGAAACCCGCGACGTAGCACAGCGCCACGACGTCGTCGGTGTCGGCCGCGGTGATGACCGCGCCCCCGTAGCCGTGCCCGGCCAGCACGACCGGGGCGCCGATCTGGCCCACCACGCTCCTGAGGTAGGCGGCGTCGTGCGCGAGGCCGCGCAGCGGGTTCGCCGGCGCGTACACCGTCAGCCCGGAGGCGTGCAGACGACGGACGACCCCCGACCAGGACGAGGCGTCGGTGAACGCACCGTGCACGAGCACGACGGTCGGCGGTAAAGGCGTGCGTCCGGGCACCTCGGTGACCTCCGGTGGGGGGTGGAGGCGTCCAGCCAAGCCCATCCGGGTCGCGTCGGCATCGCGCGAACGTACCAGGAACCGCTCACTCGTCGGGCAAGGCCATGACCAGGTTGGCCAGCTGCACCCGGGAATTGACCGACAGCTTGCGGAAGGCGGACGTCAGGTGCGTGTTGACGGTGTGCGGGGAGACGACGAGCAACTCCGCGGCCGCGCGGTTGCTGTGCCCCTCGGCGATCAGCCGCGCGACCTTCTTCTCCGAGGCGGTCAGGGCCTGCCAGCCCTGGACGGGACGCTGCCCGTCCCCCGTACGCCGTCCGCCGGCCCCCGCACGCCGCAGATCGCGCTGGACGTGGGCCGCCACGGCGTGCGCTCCCGCCGCGGTGAACGCGTCCTGGGCCCCGGTCAGGGCCGCCACCGCCTCGTCCCGCCGGCCCGCCGCCAGGAGCGCCCGTCCGAAGTCGGCGGAGGCCGCGGCCCGGACCAGCGGGCGAGGGCTCTCCCCGAGCAGGGCGACGGAACGTTCCAGCAGAGGCAGATCGTCGGACACCAGCCCTCGGGCGCGCGCCGCGAGACCCGTGGCGGTGGGCACCGTCGGATTGCGCGCGGCATGGGCCTCGGCCTGCCCGGCCAGGTCCTCGGCGAGCGCCCGGTCCGCGCCGCGCAGGGCCACGCGGATCGCGGTGCCGACCCACGTGCGCAACAGCCGCCAGCGCAGGAAGGGCCCCTCCCGCTGCACCTGCCGGACCCGGTCGACGGCGCGTCCGGCGTCCCCGTCGGCCTCCGCGTGGACCGCTTCCAGGAAGCGCACCGCGGCCGTGTTGCCCGGGTTCGGCTTGACCGCCAGCCGCTTCCGCGCCTCGGCCAGGTGCTGCCGCGCGGCCTCCCGGTCACCGCGCAGCAGGGCGATCCGGGAGCGGATCACCCGGCCGTTCACCTGCTGGACGTGCGCCTGGACCTCCTCCTCGAGGCGCTCCATCGTCACGAAGTCGGCCTCCGCGTCGTCCAGCCGGCCCAGCTCCAGATGCTGCTGTCCCTGTGCCCACAGCAGCATCGCCTCACGTATCCCGCCCGATTCGTCCGCCGCCCTCGCCAGCAGCCGCCCGCTGGTGACGAAGTCGTCCATGTGCTGGTACGCGACGATCTCCTCGGGGAAGAAGGCGGGGTCGACGGCGCTGAGCGCGGTGAAGCGTTCCAGCGCGAGGGCGTTCTCCCCCGCGTTGAGCGCGGTCTCCCCGAGCGCGAACAGGGCCTGGACATGGGCCTCCCGGTCACCCGTCGCCACGGCGGCACGCAGCGCCTCCTCGCCGGCCTCCCGCGCCGGTGCCAGGTCCTGCGCCCGGGACAGCGCCAGCGCGCGCAGACCGGCCAGCCGCGCCTCCACCTCCGGGGCCGCGCCGCCGACCGCGAGGGCCGCCTCGGTGCGGCGGCGCAGCTCGTCGGCGAGGTCAAGGTTCCACAGCGTGCCGCCGAGGGCGGCGTGGAGCCGGCCGAACGTCTCCATGGGCGGCCGGTACGCCAGGAGCCGGTCCCCGGTCGCGAGCGCCTCACGGTTCCGGCCGGCCCGGGTCAGGGACACGATCGCCTGCTCACCCACGGCGAACCACAGCGGCCGTGCCGGCGGCACCAGGTCCAGGGCGCGCTGGAGCAGGTCGGCCGCGAGGCCCGGCGTGACCGGCAGCACGTCGGCGGCGGCACGCCTGAGCAGCGCGACCGCCTCCTCGTCTCCCGGCTGGGCGCCCCTGAGGATGTGCGACACCACGTCGATCGGCTGGTGGCCCGCGGCGACGAGCCGCCCCGCGGCCTCCCGGTGCAGCACCTTCCGGACGGAGGGCGGGACGTCCACGTAGACCGCCTGGCGCAGCAGGTCGTGCCGGAAGACGAGCCGGTCGCCGTCGTCGTCCAGAAGCCCCGCGCGCACGGCCTCCTCCAGCGCCGGGAGCAGCGCGACCGACGGCCGGCCACAGAGCGCGGCGGCGTCCTGGAAGCCGAAACGGCGGCCCAGGACCGCTCCCATCTGCAGGAAGCGCAGCGTGTCCGGGTGCAGCGAGCCGAGCCTGCCGCGGACGCCCACCACCAGCCCCGGGGGCACGGGTTCATCCGAGACGTCGGAGGTCCGCAGCCCCGCGAGCATCTCGACGGCCAGGAACGGGTTCCCGCCCGCCCCGGCGAGCAGCTCGCGCACCCGCTCGCCGACGGCCGCCCCCAGGGTGTCATCGGCCAGCTGGCCGATGGCCGCGCCGGACAGCGGACCCAGGGACAGGGTGCGCACCGGGAGCTCGTCCGCCACGGCCGCGGCGATCTCCTGCGCCGGTCCGCCCACGCCCTGCCGTTCGGCCAGCAGCCACAGCACGGGGGAGGTGCGCAGCCGGCCGGGCAACTGCTTCAGGGCGAACCGGCTCAGCGGGTCGGCCCACTGCACGTCGTCCAGGGCGATCAGCAGCGGCGTGCCGCCGGCCCGCTCCTCGATCGCCTCCGCGAGCCGCTCCACCAGCCAGATCCGCTGGTCGTGCCGGCGGGTGAGGTCGATCAGCGCCTCGCCGGACAGCAGCGGCCGGTCGCCGTGCAGGACGCAGGTCGCCAACGACGACAGCGGTACGAGGTGGTGCAGCTCGTCGGCCTTGCCGAGACCGACGCAGAACCCCGCCGCCCGCGCACGGGTGACGGCTTCGGTCAGGAGCGTGGTCTTGCCGATGCCCGGTTCGCCGCGGAGCACGGCGAGCGCGCCGCCGCCGGTGCGGCCCACCGAGTCGATCAGTGCCCGCAGCACGTCCAGTTCGGCCTCCCGGCCACGCAGCCCGCTGCGCGACAGCGGTCCGCCTGACCCCGCCACCTGAGCCCTCCCCGTCCGCACGCGCCGGTCGGGCCGGCGCCCCAGGGCCCTACTATGGCAAAAACGGCAGCTCAGCGCATTGTGGGAAGGCGACGACGCGTGACCCCGCTCACTGCTGGGCTCATCCGGCCGGCTCAGGCCGGCACGGCCGGTGCGACCGGCAGCGAAGCGGGGTGTACGGGCGTCCCGCCCCGGAGCGACGCGGCCCGCGGACGCAGGGCGGAGTCGCGCCACGCGGCGGGGGAGGTCCCGTAGGCGGCCCGGAACACCCGGCTGAAGTGGGAGGCGCTGGTGAAGCCCCAGCGGTGCGCCACCGCGGCGACGGTCAGGTGCGCCGTGTCCCGGCGGGCCAGGTCGCGACGGCAGTGCTCCAGCCGGCGCTGCTGGATCCACCGGCTGACGGTGATGTCCTCCAGCTCGAACAGCTTGTGCAGGTAGCGCACGGAGATGTGGTGGGCCCGCGCGATGGAGTCCGGCGACAGCTCCGGGTGCGCGAGGTGCCGGTCGATGTACGCCCGGATCCGGACCAGCGACGTCCGCGCGCCGCTCGCCGAGTCCTCGGCTCCCCTGCCGAGCCGCTCCTCGGCCAGGGTCTGCACCAGGTCCACCACATTGCGGGCGATCAGCTCGCCCGTCCGCTGCGGATAGCTCGCCGCGCTGTCCACGAGCCGGGACAGGAGCGGGGTCAGCAGGCCGCCGACCGCCGATTCGGAGCCGAGCGGGGCCGCCGTGATCTGCCGCAGGTCCGGCTCGCTCAGGCCCAGCACCTCCCGGGGCAGCACCAGGGACTTCGTCCGGAAGCGCTCGGGGAGGGTCAGCCGGACGGGCCGCGCCATGTCGTAGACGAAGAGCTGCCCCGGACGCACGTGGGCCTCACGGTCGTCCTGTTCGATGCGGGCGGCGCCTCCGCAGAGCAGCTTCACCACGACGTAGTCGTCGTTGTCGCTGCCCGCGATGAGCCGCCGGGTGCGGTGCGCCCGCAGCGGATCGCCGTCCACCGTGACGGTCTGCACCGCGCCCAGTGCCGCCGTACGGATCGTGCCGCGGTCGACCTCGTCGGGAACGCCCATGTCCACGGCGCCGAACGTCTGGGACAGGGCCTCGCGCCAGTACGCCCGCCGCCGGTGGGCGGGAACCGTCTTCGTGGTGTAGAGGGTGCCCGAGGTCCCTGGGTCCGGTGTCGAGGGATCCGACGACATGATCTCCGCCCTTCGGCCGTTGCGCTTTCGAAAACGCAGCGTGTCAGGGTGGCCGGATGACCACATCGCGTGAACGCGTGAGATCAGGAGTACGGGACGACGAGCCGTTCTCGGGCCGGCCCGTTCAGCGGGCCCCCGTCCAGGCGCGGCGTGCCCAGTCCGCGAAGGAGGTCCAGCGGACCTCGGGGTGGGCGGCGTGCAGGGCAGGGATGTCGACGCGGTAGCCGGGTCCGTTCAGGAAGGCCCACATGGCGTGCATGTCGGGATTGCCGATCGCCTCCAGCGGGACGCGTTCGTGCCGGACCTCCCGCCCGAGCGCCGCGCCGAGCGCGGCCGCCATCTGGGCGGGGGTGGGCGCGTCGCCGGCCAGCTCGATGCGCCGCCCGGTGTAGGGGGCGGGGTCGAGCAGCACCTGGGCCGCGAACGCGCCGAGGTCCGGACGGGCGAGCTGCTGCAGCGGCCGGTCGGGCGGCAGCGGAAGATCGAGGACGCCGTCCAGGATGCGCTCCGCTCCGCCCAGCGCGTTGTCGAAGAAGTAGGTCGGCCCCAGGATCGTGTACGGCACGTCGCCGGCGGCCAGCTCCGCCTCGATGCGGGCCTTGCTCTCGAAGTGCGGCACCCCGCTGTCCTGGTCGGCCCCCGCCACGGAGCTGAACACGAGATGGGCAACGCGTGCGTCCGTCGCGGCGGCGAGGATGGCCCGCCCCTGCTCCACCTCCGCGTCGACCCCGGCCTCGAAGGGGGTGGTGAAGGCGAAGACGCCCGCCACCCCCCTCATCGCGGAGGCCAGCGACGCCCGGTCGCTCAGCGATCCCGCCACCACCTCGACGCCCCGCTCGGCCAGTTCCCGGGCGGAGCCGCGGCCCGGGTCACGGACCAGCGCGCGGACCCGCGCCCGGCGGCCCAGCAGCGCGTCGGTCACCGCGCCGCCCTGTCCTCCGGTCGCCGCGAGCACCAGAACCGGTTGGTCGTTCATCGGGGATCTCCCTCTCTCGTACGTGGTGATGGGCGTCGGCCGGAGCGCGCCGCCCCGGCCACCTTCCACCCCGGCCCGCCGTAGCCGGCGTCACGGCGCGCGGGTGACGTGGACCGTCCCCGGGGCGGACGACCTCGGCCGGTGCCCGGTCCGTGGCGGCCGGGGGTGCCGCCCGGCACGGACGGCGGCCATCAGGGTCACCGGCCGGCCGGGTGCCGCGGCCACGGCGGCGAACGGCCGCCTGCCTGCCCGGGACGTCGGCCGCGCCCGTGGTGTGTCCGCCCTCCCGCCGGGTCCGGTGCGGCCGGTGCCGGGCACGACCACCGCCGTTGCCGTGGCTGCCGTGCGCAGCGTCGGCTGGTACGGCGGGTCCGGACCGGGACGGCGATCGAGCGCTTCGCGTCGTGGAAGTGGGTGGGTGTTCGGTTGGCGGGGATGGACGCCAGCGGGGCCGAGCGCGGGGCGGGCCGGCTGTGGTGGCCGGGGCCGGCAGGCGGCGCCGCCCGTGGTGCTCTTGCCGCCCTGCCGAAGCCGCCGTGAGCGGCGATCGCCCGGTACGGCGGGTCCGACCCGGGATGGGCCATCGAGCTTCCGTTCCCGTGCCGGAACGGGTCTGCTCCGTCGGCGGGGATGGACGCCGCCGGGGCCGAGCGCGTTCGCAGGGCGGGTTCGCTGTGGTGGCCGGGCCAGCAGGAGGCGCCGCCCGTGGTGCTCTTGCCGCCCTGCCGAAGCCGCCGTGAGCGGCGATCGCCCGGTACGGCGGGTCCGGCCCGGGATGGGCCATCGAGCTTCCGTTCCCGTGCCGGAACGGGTCTGCTCCGTCGGCGGGGATGGACGCCGGCGCGGACGAGCGCGTTCGCAGGGCGGGTTCGCTGTGGTGGCCGGGGCCGGCAGGCGGTTCCGCCCCCCCCGGAGCCTCCGCCCCCCGCCGGGGCCGGTGTGCCCGGCACCGGGCGCGCGATTCTGGCGGACGGCCGTCGCGAGCGACGCCCCGCCGGGTCGCGGTGCCCGGCGGTGGTGTGCTTCTGCCGGCGCAGTCCGCGCGGCGTGGCGGCGGGGCGGGCGGGGTCGCAGTCGGACGCGCCGCCCGTTCCGCCGTGGGTGGTCTCCGCCGGGCTCAGGAGCGGACGAGCGGGGTGTCCACCAGGTGCTCGGCCAGGAACCAGGCCTGCAGTTCGCCGGTGCGGATGATCTGGGACACCAGCAGGTCGTTGGTGCCGTCGTCACCCAGCTCGGCGGTGCGGGCGGCGGCGTCGTGGGCCTCGGTCAGGATGGTCTCGTGGGCCTCCAGGAGCCGCGAGAGCATCGCCGGGACCTCCTCCACACCGTCCGGCGGGCGCGGGATCGACGTGATCTCGGCGACGTGCCGGGGGTCGCCCACCGCGACGCCGCCCAGGGTCTGGACGCGCTCGGCGAGGGTGTCGACCAGTTCCAGCTGCTCGCCGGCGTGCTTGTCCAGCAGCAGGTGCAGCTGGTAGAAGGTCGCGCCCCGCATGATCCAGTGGTGCTTCTTGTAGAGGCCGTAGAGGATCTGGGTGTCGGCCAGCACCTTGTTCAGGCGCTGGCAGGAGTACATGCGCGCCTCGTAGGACAGGGCGATGGGGAACTGCTTGACGGTTCCGAACTCCTGGATGACCGCGCCCTTCTGGTGCAGCCAGGGCTGGCTGCTCGGGGGCTGGGTACCGGTGGTCATGACGTGCCTCCTGCGGATGGCGTGCTTGCGTACGAGGTCGACGCTAGGTGCCGTGGCGGCAGGCGCGTTGCCCGGGAGCGCACGCGTTGGTGCTCGTCAGCGCACCGCGCGGAACCCGCGGCACGTCCGGAGGGTCACTCGCTGCCGGCCGTGAGCTGTTCCACGACACGGTCGAGGTCGATGTGGCGGTGCTCGGTGCCGGGCGGCACCAGTACCTCGGTGCGGTGCAGGAAGGCCGTGACGGAGGCGCTCGCCAGCTCCAGGAGCGCCGATCCGGCGCGCGTCCGGAGCAGGACGCGGATCGAGCCCGGCCGGCCCTGGTGCCGCGGGTAGACCACCACGTCCCCGGCCCCGGCGGGCCGGCGCAGCCCCTGGGCGAGGAGCGACCGGGCGAAGACCCACTCGACGCAGAGCGCGGAGGGGGCGCCCAGGGACAGGCGGACGGCGTACGGATCCGCCGCGGAGTACCGGAGTTCGGCCGGTACCGGTATCGGCAGTTCGTCGGCCACGGTGACGTGGACGCTGGTCTTGCATACGATCGGGTCCTCGTCCGCGGCCCCGGCAGAATCGTTTCTCATGCCGTCCCCCTGTCTGCGACGGTTCGGTTCGGTGTGTCGGCCCGTGCCCTGAGGGGCCGGGGTGCTGACGACGGTACGGCGGGACCCGGGGAGTGGCTTGCCGACGAGCGCACGGGTTGTTGTCCGAAGAAGAAGCACCCCGCGCGCACCCCGCGCGCCTCCTGCGCGGACGGTCCGCGGGGCAGCCGGGACCCGGTCCGCCTGGTGCCCGGGCAGGTCCGGCCGGATGATGGTTGAATGTAAAACAATTACTGGGTGGAGAGGTGATCCCGATGAGCAATGTCGAGACGGAGCCCGCCGAAGTGCGCTGCGGCACCGAGGCGGACGGCGGGCCGCCGGCCGGGACCCCCCGGGTCGACGTGCTGACCCCGCGCGACGTCCCCCTGGGCGGCCCGCGCGCGATGACCGTACGGCGCACCCTGCCGCAGCGCGCCCGGACCCTGATCGGCGCCTGGTGCTTCGCCGACCACTACGGCCCCGACGACGTCGCCGAGACCGGCGGCATGGACGTCGCCCCGCACCCCCACACCGGGCTGCAGACGGTGAGCTGGCTCTTCAGCGGGGAGATCGAGCACCGCGACAGCCTGGGCAGCCACGCCCTGGTACGGCCCGGCGAGCTGAACCTCATGACCGGCGGGTACGGCATCAGCCACTCCGAGGTCTCCACCCCGCGCACCACCGTCCTGCACGGCGTCCAGCTCTGGGTGGCGCTGCCGGAGGAGCACCGCGCCACCGCACGGGACTTCCGCCACCACGTCCCCGAGCCCGTACGGACCGGCGGCGCCGAGATCCGGGTCTTCCTCGGCTCCCTCGCCGGCAGTACCTCCCCGGTGCCGGCCTTCACGCCCCTGCTCGGCGCCGAGATCGTCCTCGAGCCGCACGCGTCGCTCACGCTCGCCGTGGACCCCGGCTTCGAGCACGGTCTCCTGGTCGACCAGGGCGCCGTCCGCCTCGCCGACGTCCTGCTGAAGCCGGCCGAGCTGGGCTACGTGCACCCCGGGCCCGGCACGCTGACCCTGACCAACGCGTCGGACGACATCGCGCGGACGGTCCTCCTCGGCGGAACGCCTTTCGAGGAGGAGATCGTCATGTGGTGGAATTTCATCGGCCGGAGCCACGAGGATATCGTCAGGGCCCGCGAGGACTGGCAGAACTCCTCCGACCGCTTCGGCGCCGTCGAAGGATATCCGGGAGACCGTCTTCCCGCCCCCGTCCTGCCGAATGCCACCATCACCCCGCGCAGGAATCCGCCGCGTCACTGACGCCCATCCGAAAGGCATCCCATGAGCCAGCCTTCCGCCACCCCGGTCGTCGAGCGTGTGGACGCCAGGAACCGCTACGAGATACACGTCGACGGCAAGCGTGCCGGGCTGACCGCCTACCGCGACCGCGACGCGCAGCGCGTCTTCTACCACACCGAGATCGACGACGCCTTCGCCGGACAGGGCCTGGCCTCCCGGCTGGTCCAGGAGGCCCTCACCGACGTCAGGGAATCCGGGAAGCGGATCGTTCCCGTCTGCCCGTACGTGGCGAAGTTCCTCAAGCGGCACGAGGAGTTCGCCGACCTCGTCGACCCCGTGACGCCCGACGTCCTGCGGTGGCTGGAGACCGAACTGGGCTGACCGGCCGCCCCCGGCCGCCCGCCCGTCCAGGGCCGGCGGCCGGCTGTCCGTCCAGCGCACCGGCTCTGGCCCCACAGCGCACACCGCCCGTGTTCCCCTCGCCCCGCGGACGCCTCCGCGGTTAGTGTCCAGGCAGTCGAATTCCACCGGCGTGGCGTTCCCCGCGAACGCCCACGCGGCGACGGGCCGCATATCCCGCACACCTTCGCATTCGGATACGGCCGTCGCCCGGTCAATTCCCGCCACCACACGAACGAGGTGTTGTCGTGGAGCGATGGACAAGGCGCGAGGACGAACGGCTGCTCACCGGGAAAGGCCGGTACGTCGCCGATATCCGGGTGCCCGGCTGCCTGGACGCCGCATTTGTGAGAAGCAAGCTCGCCCACGGCTCGCTGCGGAGCGTGGACTGTGCCGCGGCGCGTGACGTGCCCGGTGTCGTGGGCGCCTGGTCGGCCGCGGACCTGCCGGACCTGCCACCGGTCCCGCACACCCTGCTCGCCCGGCTGTCCACGCAGGAGGCCGTCGCGGGCCGCGAGTGGCCGGCGCTCGTCAAGGACCGGGTGCGCTATCCGGGCGAGGCGCTGGCGGTGGTCCTCGGCGAGGACCGCTACCGGGCCGAGGACGGGGCGGCCGAGGTCACCGCCGTGATCGATCCGCTGCCCGCCGTGGTGACACCGTCCGCGGCGCTGGACGACTCCGTCCGCCTGTTCGACGGCCTCAGCAACACCGCCCTGCGGGGCGAGGCCGGCGCACCCGTCGACCCGGCCGTCTGGCAGGACGCCGCCGCCGTGGCCGAGGCCACCTACCGGCAGCAGCTGCTCATGCCCAGCCCCATGGAGTGCCGCACGATCCTCGCCGTGCCCGAGGGGGACCGGCTGACCGTGTGGTCGGGCCACCAGATGCCGCACCGGCTGCGCCGCGAACTCGCCGCGCTGCTCGGCTGGTCCGCCGACCGTGTCCGGGTCGTCGTACCGGACACCGGAGGCGCCTTCGGCTCCAAGAGCGCCGCCTTCCCCGAGTTCGTGGTCGTCGCCTACCTGGCCGTCACGCTCGGCCGGCCCGTGCGCTGGATCGAGGACCGCCTGGAGTCCATGCTCGTCGCCACCCGCGGCCGGGGCCAGGACCAGACAGTCCGGCTCGCCGCCGACGCCGAAGGGCGCCTGCTCGCCTACGAGTTGACGATCAACGCGGACGTCGGCGCCTATCCGCACCTCGGCGTGGGACTGCCCATGCAGACGGCCTGGATGGCGCCCGGCGCGTACACCACCCCGCACGTCCACGCGACCCTGCGCTCGGTGCTCACCAACACCATGGTGACCTACCCCTACCGCGGCGCCGGACGCCCCGAGGCCGCCATCGCCATCGAGCGCACCATGGACCTGCTCGCCCGGCGGCTCGGCATCGACCCGGTCGAGCTGCGGCGGCGCAACTTCATCCCGCCCGACGCCTTCCCGTACGACACCCCCACCGGCCGCCGCTACGACAGCGGGAACTACGCCGCCGCACTGGACCTCGCGCTGGAGACCGTCGGCTACGACAAGTGGCGCGCGGAGCAGGCCCGCCGCCGCGGCGACCCGGACGCGCTGCCGCTCGGCATCGGCGTCTCCTGCTACGTGGAGCGCTCCGGCGGCGAACCCGGCGGACTGCACGAGTTCGGCAGCCTGGAGGTCCACGAGGACGGCACCGTCACCGCCCGCTGCGGCGCCGCCCCCAGCGGCCAGGGGCACGAGACGGTGTTCCCGGCACTCGTCGCCAAGGCCCTCGGCATCCCCGAGGCGCGGGTCCGTCTGGTCGAGGGCGACACGGACGAGCAGCCCGAAGGACTCGGCTCCTTCGCCAGCCGGTCGGCACAGGTCGACGGCGCGATGTTCCAGCAGGCGGCCCGCCTCCTGGTCGAGCAGGCCCGCGAGCGGGCGGCCCGGCTGTGGGACCTGCCGGCCGACGAGGTCGCGTGGGCCGACGGCGCCGTGCACGCGACCTCCGGCGGCCCGGCCGTCCTGGGCCTGGCCGAACTGGTCGGGGCAACCGGGCCGCTGCGCGTCGAGACCCGCTACGAGGCCGGGATGGCCTTCCCGTTCGGCGCGCACGTCGCCGTGACCGAGGTGGACCCCGACCTCGGGACCGTCAACGTCCTGCGGCTGGTGGCCGTGGACGACTGCGGAGTGGTCCTCGACCCCACCGTGGTGCACGGACAGGCGTACGGATCCGCCGTGCAGGGCATCGGCCAGGCCCTCTACGAAGGCATGACGTTCGACGCGGACGGCGTACCCCACCTGGCGAACGGATTCCTGGACTACCTGCTGCCCACGTACACGGAGATCCCGCCCATCGAGATCAAGGACACCTGCACCCCCGGCCCCGGCACCCCGCTGGGCGCCAAGGGGGCGGGCGAGTCGGGCTGCATCGGCACCCCGGCCGCCATCGTCAACGCCGTGGCCGACGCCCTGCGCGTCGCCGACCCCGACCTGCTCCAGATGCCGCTCACGCCGGACAGCGTCTGGCGGGCGGCCCGCGCCCCCAAGCACGAGGAAGGTGTCCGGTGAAACCCGCGTCCTTCGACTACGCCGTCCCCCGCACGGTCGCCGAGGCCGTCCAGGCGCTCGGCGACACCGGCCGCGCGGCCCAGGTGCTCGCCGGAGGGCAGAGCCTGATCCTGGAGATGCACCTGCAACGCGTCCGGCCGCAGCTCGTCGTCGACATCAACCGCATCGCGGAACTCGACGGCATGCGCGTCGACGGTGACGAACTGCGCGTCGGCGCCCTCGTCCGGCACGCGGCCTTCGAGCGGGCCGGTGCCGTCCCCGGCCCGCTCGGCACCCTGCTGTCCCGGGCCGTCGTCAACATCGCCCACCCGCCCATCCGTTCCCGCGGCACCATGGCCGGCAGCTACGGCTGGGCCCACCCCGCCTCGGAGTGGTGCGCCATCGGCGTCGCCCTCGACGCCACCGTCGAGGTCACCGGTCCCGACGGTGCCCGCTCCATCCCCGCGCGGAACTACTTCCTCGGGCCGTACCGCACCGCGCGCCGGCCGCAGGAGCTGATCACCGCCGTACGCCTGCCGCTGCTCGGCGGGAACACCGGCGTCGGCTTCGTCGAACACCGCCGCACCCACTTCTGCTTCGCCCAGGTCGCGGTCGCGGCGGCCCTCACCGTGACCGACGGCGTGATCAGCGACGCACGCATCGGGCTGGTCAACGCCGCCGACCGCCCCCTGCGGGCCCGCGCCGCCGAACAGACGCTGATCGGCACCGGCTTCGCACCGCTCCCCGAGGGGTCCCGGCTCCCCGACGGCCATCCCTTCGCCCGCGCCGGCCGGGCCGCCGCCCAGCAGGACGCCGCACCCGTCGCCGAACCGTACGCCGACGTGGAGTACAAGCGGCAGGCCATCGCCGTCCTGGTCGGCAGGACGCTCACCGAGGCGGCGACGGACCTGCGCCCGCGTCTCGCCCCACGACAGGGAGGCCCCCGATGAAGATCACGCTCACCGTGAACGGCACCGCGCACGCCCTCGACGTCGAACCCCGCCGCCTGCTCGCCGACGTCCTCCGCGACGACCTGGGCCTCACGGGGACCCACCTGGGCTGCGAACACGGCGTCTGCGGGGCGTGCAGCGTGCTCATCGACGGCGAGGCGGTCCGCGCCTGTCTGGTGCTCGCCGTACAGTGCGACGGCCGCTCGGTCCGCACGGTCGAGGGGCTCGCCGGGCCCGACGGCGAACCCCACCCGCTGCAACGGGCGTTCTCCGCCGAGCACGCGCTCCAGTGCGGCTTCTGCACCCCGGGCTTCCTCATGGTGGCCGCCGGAGCGCTCGACGCCGACCCCGACCTCGCCGACAAGCCCGAGGCCGTCGAAGGCGTCGTCGGCTCCAACATCTGCCGGTGCACCGGCTACGAATCCATCCGGCGCGCCATCGCCCGCGCGGCCCGGGAACAGCGGGAGACCACCGCCTGACACCCGCCGGCCCCATAAGGACCGCTCCCGCGAGGCGCGGCCCAGGACCGACCGAGGAGACACACATGAACGGCGACATCCGCGCCGGAGTGATCGACGTGCACGCCCACTGGCTGCCCCGCGACCTGCTCCCCCTGCCGCCCGGGAACCCGCTCGGCGGCATGAACGACCGCGACGGCGAACTCTTCCTGGGCGACGTCCCGCTGTCGTTCCCGACCACCGCGATGACCGACGTCGACACCATCGTCGCCGACACCCTGAAGGCCGGACTCGGCGCGCGCGTCATCTCCGCACCCCCCTTCGCCTTCCCCGTGCACGCCCCCGCCGAGGCCGACGACTACGTCGCCGCCTACAACGAACAGCTCGCCGACGCCGTCTCCCGCACGGACGGCACCCTCGTCGGACTCGGACTGGTCCGGCTGGACGACGCCGACGCCGCCCGCAGGGAACTGACCCGGCTCGCCGCCGCCGACGGCATCGCGGGCATCGCCGTCCCGCCCGTGGTCGACGGCCGCTCCTACGACCGGGGCGTCCCCCGGCAGATCCTCGGCATCGCCGCCGAACTGGGCCTGTCCGTCCTCGTCCACCCGATGCAGCTGCCGCGCCCCGAATGGGACCACCATTACCTGGTCAACCTCGTCGGCAACCCGGTGGAGAGCACGACCGCCGTGGCCGGGGTCCTGCTCGGCGGCGTCCTGGAGGAACTCCCCGGCCTGCGGATCTGCTTCGTCCACGGCGGCGGCTGCGCGCCCGCGCTGCTGGGCCGCTGGGGACACGGCTGGCGCACCCGCGAGGACGTGCGCCGCGGCAGCGGCCGGCCCCCGGCGGAGTCCTTCGGCCTGCTCTACTTCGACACGGTCACCCACGACCCCGAGGCCCTCACGCTGCTGCGGGCCCACGCCTCGCCCGACCGCATCGTCTGCGGCAGCGACTACCCCTTCGACATGGCCCAGCCGGACCCGGTCGGCTTCCCGTCGGCGCACGGCATCGACGCCGCGGCGCTCGAGGCGAACGGCCGCCGGTTCCTCGGGCTGACCCCCGCGAACGACAGCTGATGGCAGATCGGAGACATCCCATGCGAGACCTGGCGCCCCGCCTGCTGGAGTGGCAGGCCGCCGGAGCGCGCTGCGCCCTCGCGAGCGTGGTCGCCGTCCGGGGCAGCGCGCCGCTGCGCACCGGAGCGGCGCTCTGCGTCCACGAGGACGGCACGGCCCTCGGCAGTGTGTCGGGAGGCTGCGTCGAAGGCGCCGTCTACGACCTGGCCCGGGAAGTGCTGGACTCGGGGCAGGCGCGGTGCGTGTCCTTCGGATACGCCGACGACGACGCGTTCGCCGTGGGGCTGATGTGCGGAGGCGAGATCGACGTCCTCGTCCAGGCCGTGGACCACGGCACGGCACGGGTCCTCGCCGCCGCCCACCTGGCCGCGGCGGCGCGGCGCCCGGTCGTCGTGGCGCGCGTGCTGCCGGGTGCGGACGCGGGTGCCGGCTCCGTCGCCGTGTGGCAGGACGGCCACCTGGGCAGCACCGGCGATCCCGCCCTGGACATCGCCGTCCTCGCCGACGCCCGCCGCCTGCTCGACCGGGACGGCACCACCGTACGGACGTACGAGGCCGACGCGTCACGCAGGTACGAGGCCGGTGCGGACCGTTCCCACGACGCCGGCGCGCCGCACGGGTCACGGGCCCCGCGCGTGCTGTTCGAGTCCTGGGCCCCGCCGCCCCGGCTGCTGGTGTTCGGCGCCAATGCCCACGCCGCCGCGGTGAGCCGCATCGGCGCCCTCCTCGGCTACCACGTCACGGTCTGCGACGCCCGGGCACCCTTCACCACACCCGAGCGTTTCCCGGACGCCGACGAGGTCGTGGTCGACTGGCCCCACCGGTACCTGGCGGCCACGCGGACCGACCACCGGACCGTGGTGTGCGTGATGACGCACGACGCCAAGTTCGACGTCCCCGTCCTCACCGAAGCCCTCGGCCGCCCCCTGGCCTACGTCGGGGCACTCGGCTCCCGCCGCGTCCAGGCACGCAGGCGGGAGGACCTCGCCGCGGCCGGCGTGTCGCCCGACGCCCTCGCGCGGCTGCACGCGCCCCTCGGCCTCGACCTCGGCGCGTCGACCCCCGAGGAGACCGCCGTCTCCTTCGCCGCGGAACTCGTCGCCGTCCGCTCCGGCCGCACCGCCCGCCCGCTCTCCCTGCTGAACGGCCCCATCCACCCGGCCGGGGCAGCGGACCGTCCCGGCGCCGCCGGCGCCCGGTGCGCTGCCGGAACCGATCCCGTGCGCGGACGGACAACGGCGGCGCTGCGCGCTCACTAGCGTGGGCCGGGCGCGAGGCAGGCCCTCCGTGCCCCCGCCCGGAGGGTCGTGCCGCAAGGCCCGAACCCGAGGAGAGCCATGGCCAAGCAGACCATCGCCGAACAGTACGTCGACCTCATGGCGCGCGCCGGCGTGCGCCGCATGTACGGCGTGGTCGGAGACAGCCTGAATCCCGTCGTCGACGCGGTCCGGCGGCACGCCGACGTCGAGTGGATCCAGGTGCGCCACGAGGAGGTCGCCGCGTTCGCCGCCGGAGCGGAGGCCCAGCTCACCGGACGGCTCGCGGCCTGCGCCGGATCCTGCGGGCCCGGCAACCTCCATCTGATCAACGGCCTGTACGACGCCCACCGCTCGATGGCGCCCGTGCTGGCGCTGGCCGCCCACATACCCAGCGGCGAGATCGGCACCGGCTACTTCCAGGAGACCCACCCCGACCGGCTGTTCGCCGAGTGCAGCCACTACTCCGAGCTGATCTCCTCACCCCGTCAGATGCCCCGCGTGGTGCAGACGGCCATCCAGCACGCCGTCGGCCGGCGCGGGGTCTCGGTCGTCGCCCTGTCCGGTGACACCGCCGCCGAGGACTCCCCGGACGCGGCACCCGAACTCGCCATGCCCCTGGACCTGCCCGCCATCCGCCCCAGCGACCACGAGATCGCCCGGCTCACCGAACTGGTGGACGGCGCCGAACGCGTCATGGTGTTCTGCGGCCGGGGCGTCGCCGGAGCCCACGCCGAGGTGATGGAGTTCGCCGGGAAGGTCAAGGCCCCGGTCGGCCACGCCCTGCGCGGCAAGGAACACATCCAGTACGACAACCCGTACGACGTCGGCATGTCCGGACTGCTCGGCTACGGCGCCGCCTACGAGGCCATGCACGAGTGCGACCTGCTCGTCCTCCTCGGCACCGACTTCCCGTACACCGACTTCCTGCCCCGCCACGTGCGCACCGTGCAGGTCGACGTGCAGCCCGAGCGGCTCGGCCGGCGCACCCAGCTCGACTTCGCCGTCTGGGGAGACGTCCGCGAGACCCTGCGGTGCCTGACGCCCGCGGTGCGGGAGAAGCGGTCGCGCCGCTTCCTCGACCGGATGCTGGAACGGCACGCGCACGCCCTCGAAGGCGCCGTCGGCGCCTACACGCGCGACGTCGACCGGCACACCCCCATCCACCCCGAGTACGTGGCCTCGGTGCTCGACGAGGAGGCCGCCGACGACGCCGTGTTCACCGTCGACACCGGCATGTGCTGCGTGTGGGCGGCGCGTTACCTCACCCCCAACGGCCGCCGCCGCATCCTCGGCTCCTTCGTGCACGGTTCCATGGCCAACGCGCTGCCCCAGGCCATCGGCGCCCAGTTCCTCGACCGTGGCCGGCAGGTCGTCTCGCTCTCCGGCGACGGCGGGTTCTCCATGCTCATGGGCGACTTCCTCACGCTCGTCCAGTACGACCTGCCGGTCAAGGTGGTCGTCTTCAACAACTCCTCCCTCGGCATGGTCGACCTGGAGATGATGGTCGACGGCCTGCCCCCGCACGGCACGACCTACCCGCACGCCGACTACGCCGCCATCGCCACGGCCGCCGGAGCGCGCGGCATCCGGGTGGAGCAGCCCGGCCAGGTCCGGGACGCGCTGCGCGAGGCGTTCGCGCACGACGGGCCCGCACTGGTGGACGTCGTCACCGATCCCGCCGCCCTGGCCGTACCGCCCAAGATCACCACCGAGCAGCTCATCGGGTTCGCCCTGTCCGCGAGCCGGACCGTCCTGAGCGGGGGCGTCGGCCGCATGGTCCACCTGGCCCGGGCCAACCTCCGCAACATCCCCCGCCCCTGACCCGGCGCGGCCCTACCCGGCGAGCGCGGGGCCGGACCCGGCCGGTACGGCCGGCCCCGCCGCGGTGTCGAAGGCATGGGTCACCTCGGGCACCGTCCCCGGCGCGAGCAGCTCACGGGCCTGCTCCTCGCGCCGCCGGTCGGTGTCCGTCCACCGGACGTGGTGCTGGGCGAGGTGTTCCGCCCAGGAGCCGACCAGGTAGTTCTCCACGAAGCGCGCCGGGTCGTTGCCGTCCTGGTACAGCCCCCAGGACAGGGCGCCCGTACGGCGCCGGGAGCGGGCGACCTGGCGCATGCGGTGCGTGAACGCGACCCGGTTCTCCTCGGGGACGCGGTACACGACGGAGACCAGGACCGGTCCGTCGGCCTCCCCGGGCTCGAACACCAGGGGAGGGGCCGGCCAGTGGTCGGACGGCGTGGGGTTGATGCCCTCGGCGTCGTACAGCGGCCACCGGCGCACACTGGCCGCGCCGAGCAGCATCACCGCGCCCGCGACCAGCAGACACGCGCTGAGCCCCACCCAGTCGGCGACCGCGCCCCACAGCGGTGCCGCGAGCGCCTGACCGCCCTGGAAGACCAGCAGGTACACCGCGAGGCCACGCGCCCTGACCCAGCCGGGCAGCCGCGTCTGCACGGCCGCGTTCAGGGTCGACAGCACCGCGATCCAGGCGAGTCCCGCCGGCAGCAGGGCGAGCGCGACCAGCCAGGGTGTGCGGACGGTCGCCAGCACCGCGAGCACGCCGGCGAACACCAGGGCGCCCGCGGCGAGCGTGCCGTTGGCACCCAGCAGGGCACGCACACGCGGCAGCGCGAACGCCCCCGCCACGGCCCCCACGCCCACCGCGGCCAGCAGCAGCCCGTACCCGCCCGAGCCCAGGCCGAGGACGCGGCTCGCGGTCAGCGGCAGCAGCGCCCACAGCGCGGCACCGCCGGGGATGAACAGCAGTGTGCGCAGCAGCACCCGGCGCACACCGGGCGCGTTCCACACATACCGGCGCCCGGCGTACAGGGCCGCCAGCAGACCGCCGTCGCCGGAAGGGGTCACGGTGGCCGGCGGGCGCCGCCACGCCACGAGGACGGCCGCGATGCCCAGGTAGGAGGCCGCGTTGAAGGCGAACACCCAGCCCGCGCCCGCCGCCGCGACCACCGCCCCGCCGAGGGCCGGGCCGACGGCCCGGGCCAGGTTCACGTTCACCGCGCCCAGCGCCGCCGCCTGACCGAGCCGCCGGCGCTCCACCAGTTCCGGCTGGATCGCCTGCCACGCCGGGCCCATCAGCGCGGTGCCGCAGCCCAGCAGGAACGTGAGCACGAGCAGCACCGCCGGCGTCAGGGCGTCCAGGAACGCCAGCACGGCCAGCACACCGGACACGGCGAGCATCGCGAACTGCGCGGCCAGCAGCACCGAGCGCCGGTCGAAGCGGTCGGCGACCACCCCTGCGGGCAGGGCCAGCAGGACCACGGGGAGACCGGCGGCGGTCTGCACCAGCGTCACCAGCGCGGCACCGTGCCCGACCAGCAGCCACTGTGCGCCCACGGTCTGCATCCAGCTGCCGATGTTCGAGACCAGCTGGGCGATCCACAGGGCCCGGAAGACGCGCGCCGCGAGCGGCGCCCAGGGGGAGTCGGTCGCGGCGGGTGCGGAGGCTGAAGAGGGGCTGCTCATGTCCGGGACAGTAGGGGCCGCCGCCGCGCGGCTCTTGACCACGAGCGCATGGGCTGTGATCCGGCAGCGCAGCCCCCGGTCACTGTCTTGTCACTCTTTTCGCACATCCAGCGGCCTACGCTCCCGGCGAAGCGGAGCCGACTGCGGCTTCCCCGGTGCGGCCGCTTCAAACACGGCAACGGTTCGGAGGCAAGGGCGGTTCATGTCCCGCACAGGCACATCCCTCATCGGCAGGCACACGGCCGGCACGGCCACGGCCGGCACGTCACCGGGCAGCAGGGTGTGGCGGATGCCCATGGGCCTGGACATCGCCATCGGGGACGCGGTGCCCGCACGCCTGCCCCGGGAGGGGACGCCCGGCCGGCCGCCGGGTCCCACGGCACCCCTGCGGCGGCTGACCGCCCGGGAGAGCGGCGAGTACCTCTTCGTGGGACTGCGCGGCACCGGCGGCGCCTTACCCGTGCGGCAGCCCGCCACGGACCTCCTCCTCGGCCCCGGCGACATCTGCTTCTACGACGTGCACCAGCCCCCGCCGCTGGACTTCCCGCGCGCTGCCCGCCTGAAGGTGTTCCTGCTCTCGCGGCACCTGCTCGGCCTGGCCCGGTCGGACGTGCCCCGCCTCACACGCGCCCCGGTCACCCCGGCGTCCCGGCTGGGCGCCCTGCTCTCGCCGTTCCTGTCCGACTTCGCCGACACGGCGGCGGTGGCCCCGTCCGCGGTCGGCGACATGCTCGCCTGGAACGCCGTGAGCCTGCTGTCCACCCTGGCCGGCGAACACCTGGCCGACGAGGCGCGAGGACGGCGGCCGGACACCCGGGCACCGCTGATGTCGGACATCCTGGACTTCATCGACCTGCGGCTCAGCGACACGGACCTGTCCCCGGAGACGATCGCCCGCGCGCACCACATCTCCGTCCGCTACCTGCACAAGCTGTTCCGGGAGGAGGGCACGACGGTCGGCCGGCTGATCCAGCGCCGGCGGCTGGCCGAGTGCCGGCGCGTCCTCACCCTGCGTTCGGCGGACAACCTGACCATCGCGGCCGTCGCGCACCGCTGGGGCTTCGCGAGCCCCACCCACTTCAGCCGGGTCTTCCGCGCCACCTACGGCATGTCGCCCAGCGAATGGCGGGAGTTCGCCGGGCGGGGCGACCGGGGGACCGTGCGGTGAAGCCGTCCGGACGGCTCGCGTCCGGACGGCTTCCCTCGGGCGGGGGACCTCCGTCCGCACCGTGGCCCGCCGTCAGGACGGCGGCCGGGTCCACACGGGATCGCCGGCCGACAGACGGTGGGTCAGCACGGAGGTGACCGCCAGGAGCAGCAGGCACAGCACCAGGGTGGACACGAGGTGCCCGTGCAGGACGAGTTCGGCGCCGACGAGGGCGCCGAGCAGCATGGCCAGCACGGACAGGATCCGGCGGCCGGGCCTCGGCGCCGCACCGCCCGCCGCCGGCGAGTCCGCGGCCAGACCGGTGAGGGTCAGCGTCAGCACGGTCGTGGTGAGGTCGGGCACGCCCAGGCGCCGGGCGACCGCGTTCTGCAGCCCCATGGCGAGCCCGAGGCACACGATCAACGTGTACTCGACGCCGGTGGTGACCCGGCCGGCGGCGACCGCCGTGACGGCGACGGTGACGGCGACCAGCACCGTCTGCGCGGCGGTGGCCGTCTTCAGCAGGTTCCCGCGGTGCCCCGCGAACAGGGTCCCCAGCCGGCCGCCGGTCAGCGCGCCGGTGAGAAAGGCCGCCAGCGCGACGACGGAGGCGAGCACGGACAGGGTCTGGGCGCCCGCCAGGGCGAAGCCGAGGAACACCACGTTGCCCGTCATGTTGGCGACGAAGACGTGGCCCAGCGCCAGGTAGCTCACCGCGTCGACCAGACCGGTGACCACGGTCAGGGCGAGCATCAGGGGAGGCAGCGGGCCGTGCCGGTCGCCCTTGGGCGGGACCAGCGTGTGGGCCGCGTCAGTCAGCAGGCTGCGCATGGGTCTTTCCTTCCGGAGCCGGGGCCGGGCGGTGCAGCACCAGCCGGGTCAGCAGCCCGCTCGCCGGGCCGATCACGATGACGGCGACCGCGACCCACACCGGCCACGGCGTGACGCCGAGCGCGTGGTCGAGGGACCACGCGCCGGGCCCCGTGAGGGCCAGCGCCGCGGAGACGACCACGAGGACCAGGGGGTACTCGTAGCCGTCATTCTGCACCCACAGGCCCTTGGGCCACTTGACGGTGCCCGCGACCGTCATCACGCCCATGGCGGCCATCGCCGCCAGGGGAGTGAGCAGACCGGCGGTCAGGAACAGGCCGGCCCCGATCTGGCTGGCGCCCGCGACGACCGCGGTCAGCCGGCCCCCACGGAACCCGTCGTGCCGGAACTCCTCGGTTCCGCCTGCCAAGCCGTGGCCCCCGAGCCGGAAGCTCACCTTCTGCACCCCGTGGCCGGTGACGAGGAGTCCCGCCACCACCCGGAGGACCAGCAGTCCCGCGTCCATCTCTTCCTGCCTGTTCCTGACTCAGTCCTTGATCGCCGTCCTGGGAGGGGGTCAGCCGGCCGCGTGGCCGCCGATGAAGGTCTGGGCGTACACCAGGCCGAGGCCGTAGGTGCCGCCGTGCTCCTTCACGACCTCCGTCACCGGCACGTACGTCTCGCCGCGGGCCCAGTCACGCTGGAGCTCCAGCAGCACCTGCACCCAGGTGACCGGCACGGCGCCGCCCTGGATCATGCGCTGGACGGCGTGCTCGTGGGCCTGCGGGCTGACTCCGCCGGACGCGTCGGTGACGACGTAGACCTCGTAGCCCTGGGCGATGGCGGAGAGCACCGGCAGCACCACGCAGACCTCGGTCCACAGACCGGCGATGACGAGCTTCTTGCGGCCGGTCGCCTTGACGGCCTCGACGAACGCGGTGTCCTCCCAGGCGTTCATCGTGGTGCGGTCCACGATCTCGTGGTCCGGGAACACGTCCGCGAGCTGCGGCAGGATCGGACCGGAGAAGGACTCGGCGGCCACGGTGCTCAGCACCACCGGCACGTCGAACACCTTGGCGGCCTTCGCCAGACCCACGGTGGCGTTGATGATCGCGGTCCGGTCGCCGCTGCCGGTGCCGAAGAACATCTGCGGCTGGTGGTCCACGAACAGGACCGCGCAGTTGTCCGGGGTCAGCAGGTCGGGGCTGGGGGAAGCGGTGACCTGGGCGATGTCGGCCATGAGAGTGCCTTTCCATGGGTGGGTGACGGCGCGGACGGGTGCCCGCGCCGGACAACGACCGTCCTGGGGACGGGGTCTGGGGGTGGGGACGAAGCGGGGGAGGGCCGCTTCAGAGGACGAAGCAGGGATCGAACGGCATGTCGGCGGCGCCGGGGGTCAGACCGCGCCGTGCGCGCCAGGCGCGGTGCTGCTCCGACTCCGCGACGGCCTCGCCGAGGGCCTCGGCCTGGCGCACACCGTCACGCCGGGACGCCTGGTAGCCGCCGAAGTGCGCCACCGGGCTCCACGCGGGGGTGACGGGTGGCAGCTCCTCGTCCAGGCCCTCGTACTCGCGGGCGGCGTAGACGATCCGGCCGCCGGTCACCGTGAGCAGCGACTCGATGTGCGCGATCTCCGGCTCCGGCACGGTGAAGAAGTCGTCGGACAGCACCGCGAGGTCCGCGTAACACCCGGGCCGCAGCACGCCCTTGACCTGCTCCTCGCCGGTCAGCTCGGCGCCGGCGACGGTGAACATCCGCAGCGCGGTCTCCCGGTCGACACGGTTGCCGGGGGAGCGGAGCACCAGGTCGCCGATGTCCCGTCCGCTCACCAGCCAGTGCAGGGCGACCCAGGGGTTGTAGGTGGAGACCCGGGTGGCGTCCGTGCCGGCGGCCACGGTCAGCCCGCGGTCCAGCATGGCCCGGATGGGCGGGGCGTCCGCGGCGGCCCCGGGGCCGTAGCGGCGCAGGAACGCCTCGCCCTGGAAGTACAGCCGGTTCTGGACGGACATGGCACCGCCGAGCGCGGCGACCCGGTCGAGGCTCTGCGCGGACACGGTCTCCGCGTGGTCGAACAACCACCGGTTCCCGGCCGGGAAGAGACCCTCGGCGGCCAGCTTCTCGAACACCGCGAGATCCCGGCGGATGGTCTCGTCGTACGTGGCGTGCAGCCGGAACCCCCAGCCGTGCTCCATGAGGAGACGTACGGCCTTCTCGAACTCGGCCTCGTAGTCGCCCAGTTCGGGGCGCGGCTGGCTGAAGTTCTCGAAGTCCGCCGCCGCCCAGGTGAGGTTCTCGCCCGCGCCGTTGAGACGCAGCCACGCGTCCCCGTCCTCCGGGCGGGCCATCTCGATCCAGCGGGTGAGGTCGGCTATCTCCTGGCCCGCGGTCTGCGGGAAGAGGTGGTAGGCGATGCGCAGCGACAGCTGACCGGCCTTCGCCAGCTCGATGACGGTGCCGTAGTTCTCGGGGAAGTTCTGGAAACCGCCGGCGGCGTCGATCGCCGAGGTCAGGCCGAACCGGTTCAGCTCGCGCAGGAAGTGACGGGTCGACACCTTCCTGTCCTCCCCCTCCAGCACCGGCGCCTTGGCCAGCGTCGAGTAGAGGATGAGGGCGCTCGGCGCGGCCAGCAGCATGCCGGTCGGCTCCCCGTCCCGGCCGCGGACGATCTGCCCGCCCTTCGGGTCGGGGGTGTCCTTGGCGTAGCCCGCGGCCCGCAGCGCCGCCCGGTTGAGGACGGCCGACTGGTACAGGTGCAGCACGAACACCGGCGTGTCGGGGGCGGCGGCGTTCAGCTCGGCCACGGTCGGCAGCCGGCGCTCGGCGAACTGGTCGGCCGACCAGCCCCCGACCACCCGCACCCACTGGCCCTTCGGCGTCCGCGCCGCCTGCTCCCGCAGCATCGCCAGGGCCTGCCGGAGCGTGCGGACCCCGTCCCAGCGGAGCTCCAGGACGTAGTTGAGACCGCCCCGGATCACATGCAGATGGGCGTCGTTGAGCCCTGGGATCATCCGCCGGCCGAGCGCGTCCACCACCTTCGTGGCGGGCCCGACGTGCGGGGCGACGTCCTTGTCGTCGCCCACGACCGTGATGACGCCGTCCCGCACCGCGAGCGCCTCGGCCCGCGGGCGGCGCGGGTCACCCGTATGGATACTGGCGTTGCGGACGACCAGATCCGCGGCATCGTCGATGGCCTGGGGAACCAGCCCGCCGACCGGCATGACAGACACGTGTGCGAGACCTCCTTTGTGGTGGGCGTCCTGGATGTCCGCCGTGCCCGCGCCCGGTGGCAGGGAAGAACACGAGCGGGGCGACGGGAGACGCGATCGAAGACGCGGGCGAGAAAGCGGTGATGGCGCGAGAGTCCGTGGCCGTACCGACGGGCGGACCGCGACCGCTGTGCCCTCACGCTAGGGCCGATGATCACCGCGGTGTGTCCCGTCCGTGCACTGGCCCGTTCCCCACAGCGCACAGGGCGCGCGGCGGACGGCATCCGTGCACTTTCAGGACGCGAGGCGTGCACGGACGGGCAATCGTGGTGCCGGCGGCGCTCCTAGGGTTGCGCTCAGCGGCGCCGGAGTGCCCAGCACGACGATCCGGCTCGTACGCCGGAACGACCGGCGCCCCTACGCACGTCCAGGAGATTCACATGTCTGATGCCCAGGCGCCGGTGACCCCGGTGCTGGAGCCGGCCGCGGCCGAGTTCGTGGCGGCGACCGCCAACCCGCCCTACCTCTTCGACCTGGCCCCGGCCGAGGGCCGCAAGGCCGTCGACGAGGTCCAGTCCGGCGAGATCGACAAGCCCGCCGTCGACGAGGAGTGGATCACCGTCCAGGGCGGCCCCACCGGCAGCGTCCGGGCACGGATCGTCAAGCCCGCCGGCGCCACCGGCACCCTGCCCGTCATCTTCTACATCCACGGCGCCGGCTGGGTCTTCGGCAACGCCCACACCCACGACCGCCTCGTGCGCGAACTCGCCGTGGGCGCCGAGGCCGCCGTCGTCTTCCCCGAGTACGACCTCTCGCCCGAGGTCCGCTACCCGGTCGCCATCGAGCAGAACTTCACCGTCGCCAAGTGGGTCGTGGAGGAGGGCGCCACCAAGGGCCTGGACGGCTCCCGCCTGGCCGTGGCCGGTGACTCCGTGGGCGGCAACATGACCGCCGCGCTGACCCTGATGGCCAAGGAACGCGGCGGGATCCCGCTGGTGCAGCAGGTGCTGTTCTACCCGGTCACCGACGCCGACTTCGACACGCCGTCCTACCACCAGTTCGCCACCGGCTACTTCCTGCGCCGCGACGGCATGCAGTGGTTCTGGGACCAGTACACCACCGACGAGACCGAGCGCGCCCAGATCACCGCCTCCCCGCTGCGCGCCACCACCGAGCAGCTCGCCGGGCTGCCCCCGGCCCTGGTCATCACCGGCGAGGCCGACGTGCTGCGCGACGAGGGCGAGGCGTACGCCAACAAGCTCCGCGAGGCCGGTGTGCCCGTCACCGCGGTCCGCTTCCAGGGCATCATCCACGACTTCGTGATGCTCAACGCCCTGCGCGGCACGCACGCCGCCGAGGCCGCCATCACCATGGCGGTCCGCACGCTGCACGCGGCCCTGCACACCGCCTGACCCCGAGGAGACACACATGAGCACCACGCCCACCGTCGTCCTGGTGCACGGTGCCTTCGCCGACGCGGCGAGCTGGTCCGCAGTCATCGAGGAGCTGCAGAGCCACGGCATTCCCGTGATCGCGCCGCCGAACCCGCTGCGCGGCCTCGCGTCCGACGCCGCGTACGTCGCCTCCGTCGCGGCCCAGATCGACGGTCCGGTCGTGCTGGTCGGCCACTCGTACGGCGGTGCGCTGATCACCGTGGCCGGCACCACCGAGAACGTGGTCGGCCTCGTCTACGTGGCCGCCTACGCACTCGAAGAGGGCGAGAGCCTCGGCGAACTCCAGGGCCGTTTCCCGCTCTCGCCGCTGGTGAGCAACCTCAAGCAGTGGACGTACCCCGTGCCGGGCGGCGAGCCCGCCGTCGAGGTCACCATCGCGCAGGACGCCTTCCCGTCGGTCTTCGCCGCCGACGTGCCCGCGGAGGTCACCAAGGTCCTCGCGGCGGCGCAGCGCCCGCTGGCCGCCGCCGCCTTCGAGGAGACGGCCTCCGCCGCCGCCTGGAGGACCAAGCCGTCCTGGGCCCTGGTGGCCGGCGCCGACAACGCCATCAACCCGGAGGTGGAGCGCTTCGGCGCGAAGCGGGCCGGGGCGACGACCGTCGAGATCGAGGGCGCCTCCCACGCCGTGGCCGTCTCCCAGCCGAAGGCGGTCGCCGAGCTGATCCGCGACGCGGTCCGCGCGACCGGCTGACCCGGCTCCACGAACGACCGCGCGGACGTCTCCCCCGTATCGCGTCCGCGCGGTCTCGCCCGGCGGGCCGCCGCCCGCGGCACCGGGGCCGCCAGGCAGCAAAGCCCTCGCCCAGGCGAATCGCACCCCTGCCGCTGTGACATAACGTCACGGCATGATTACTGTGGGGCTGTGATCATGTCGTGGGGCAGCGGTGGCGGACGCGCGGTGCGCTTCCGTCGTGCCGCCCTGCTGACGGGGCTGGTCCTGGTGATCGCCGTCCACCTCACCGGCGCGGTGCACGCCTGCTCCTTCGCCGGCCCGGACCCGAGCGCCCTGGTGGCGCAGGACGTCCGGCAGGTCGCGGACGGAGCCGACGAGCCGGACTCGAACGGACCGCCCCAGCACCGGCACGCGGCGGACGGGCACCTCGACCACACGGCGGACCGGCCGCGTGCCGCTCTGGACGACACGCCCCTCGACGGCGGGCCGCACCAGCCGCTCCCTCCCACCGGGCTGGACGGGCCCGTCACCCACACCGTCCGGCGCGGCCCGCCCGGTGTCCCCCTCTCCTGTGCGCACCGCTCCTCGCTCGCGCCCGTCTGCGTGCTACGGCAGTAGGCCCGCGTCCGCACGCCCCCGACCCGCCTCCGCGCGGTCCGGGCGTGCCTCGCGCGCCGCCCCCCACTCGCACAGCGCCCGTCGCACCGCCGCCGGGCGCGAAGGAGCCGTACGCCATGCACCCCTCCCTGCCCGGATCCCTCCCCGAAGCCCTGCCCGGTTCGCTCCCCGGACTCCCCGCGGAACCCCTGCCCGAACCCTTCCGGACCCGCACCCCCCGCCTGCGGACCGCCCGGCGCCCCGCCCACCTGGTCGGCGACACCCCGGTCCTGTGGGTGGACGAACCCTTCGCCCCGCCCGGCCGCGGCTTCCACGCCAAGCTGGAAGGCGCCAACCCCGGCGGCATCAAGGACCGGCCCGCCCTGCACATGGTCCGCGAGGCCCGCCGGCGCGGCGACCTCGCGCCGGGCGCGCCGGTGATCGAGTCCTCCAGCGGCACGCTCGGCCTGGGCCTCGCCCTGGCCGGGCTGACCTACGGCCACCCGGTGACCGTCGTGACCGACCCCGGTATGGAACCGGCCATGGCGCGCCTGCTGACCGCGCGGGGCGCACGCGTCGTCCAGGTCGCCGCGCCGCACCCCGAGGGCGGCTGGCAGGAGGCGCGCCGCGCGTGCGTCGCCGAGCTGCTGGCCCGCACGCCGGGCGCCTACTGTCCGGACCAGTACCGCAACCCCGACAACGTCGCCTCCTACCGGCCCCTCGCGGCCGAGCTGATCGCCCAACTCGGCCGGGTCGACGTGCTGGTGACGGCGGTCGGCACGGGCGGACACTCCGCCGGCGTGTCCGCCGCACTGCGGGGGATCCTGCCCCGGCTGACGCTGATCGGGGTGGACTCGGTCGGCTCGGCGATCTTCGGCCAGCCGGCGGGACCCCGGCTGATGCGCGGCCTCGGCTCCAGCATCCACCCGGACAACGTCGTTTACGCGGCCTTCTCCGAGGTCCACTGGGTGGCCCCGGCCGAGGCGGTCTGGGCCTGCCGCCAACTCGCCCGCCGGCACTACGCCTCCGGCGGCTGGAGCGTCGGAGCGGTGGCGCTGGTGGCCGGGTGGGCGGCGCGGACGTACCCCGCCGGGACGAGGATCGCCGCGGTCTTCCCCGACGGCCCGCACCGCTACCTGCACACGGTCTACGACGACGGCTGGTGCCGCGAGCACGGCCTCCTGGGGCGGACACCGCCGCCGGAGCCCGACGACATCACCGAGCCGGACGCGAGCGTGGTGACCCGGTGGACGCGGTGCGGCCGGGTCCGTGACCCGCTCGCGCGTGACCTGACGAAGGCGGGCGCCCGGTGAAGCGGTCACGCCTGCCCCTGGCCTCCTTCGACCGGCCGGCCCGGCTGCTGATGGTCAACCAGTTCGCCATCAACCTGGGCTTCTACATGCTCATGCCCTACCTCGCCGACCACCTGGCCCACGGCCTCGGCCTCGCCGCCTGGGCGGTCGGCCTGGTCCTGGGGGTGCGCAACCTCTCCCAGCAGGGCATGTTCCTCGTCGGCGGCACCCTCGCCGACCGCTACGGCTGCAAGCCGATGATCCTGACCGGATGCGCCCTGCGCGCGGTCGCCTTCGGGCTGCTGGCGGTCGCCGGCTCGCTCCCCGCCCTGGTGGTGGCGTCGGCGCTGACCGGCCTGGCGGGCGCGCTGTTCAACCCGGCCGTCCGGGCGTATCTCGCGGCGGACGCCGGCGAGGAGCGCAGGGTGGCGGCGTTCGCCGCCTTCAACGTCTTCTACCAGGCGGGCATCCTGGTCGGCCCGCTCGCCGGGCTCGCCCTGCTGGCCTGGAACTTCGGCGCGGTGTGCACGGTCGCGGCCGTCATCTTCGGCGCCCTCGCCGTGCTGCAGTCCCGCGCCCTGCCCGCCCGGCCCACGCCCGACCGCGGCGCCGGGCCCGCCTGGCGGGCGGTCGCCGCCGACTGGCGCGCCGTCGCCGCCAACCGGCCCTTCCTGCTCTTCGCCGCCGCCATGAGCGGCTCCTACGTCCTGGCGTTCCAGGTCTACCTCGCCCTCCCGCTGCACGCCCGCGCGCTCTTCGGCGAGCGGACCGGATGGGTCACCGGCGCGGTCTTCGCCGCGTCGGCGCTGGCCGCGCTGGCAGGCCAGCTCAAACTGACCGCGTGGGCGCAACGCACCCTGTCCGGACCGCGGGCCGTCGTGTGGGGGCTCGCGGTCATGGGCGTGGCGTTCGTGCCCCTGCTGCCCCGCTCGTACGGCGCGCCGGCCGGACTCTGCGCGCTGACGGTGTGCGCGGTCCTGCTGGCCTGGGGCGGGGCACTGCTGTACCCCTTCGAGATGGACACCGTGGTGCGGCTTGCGGGCGACCGGCTCGTCGCGACGTACTACGGCGCCTACAACACCGCGTCCGGCATCGCGATCTCCCTGGGCAACCTCGCCGTCGGCGCGCTGTTCGACACCGGGGTGCGCTGGCTGCCGTGGGCGGCCCTGGCCGCGACCGGCCTCGGGTGCGCCGGACTGGTCACCCGGCTGCACCTCGGCGGACACCTCGCGGTACGGCCGGCACCGGTGACCGGATGAGGTGTCGCCGGGCACCGGGGGTGCCTTCACGTCCCGCCGGCGTCAGGATGGACGGATGGCGGCAGAGAGGCACCCCGTGTTCGACGACCTGGACGTCCGCGCGCTGTACCGGCGGCCCGGAGCGAAGTGGAGGGGCGTCGAGCCGGACGTACTGCCCGCGTGGATCGCGGAGACGGACTTCCCACCGGCTCCCGTCGTGCGCGCGGCCCTGGCGCGGTGCGTGGACGACGACCTCGGCTACCCCGCCTGGGACGGACGGTCGGTCCACAACCCCCTGCGGGCCGCCTTCGCCGAGCGTATGCGGACACGTCACGGCTGGCTGCCCGACGCCTCGCACGTACGGGAGTTCACCGACATCAACCAGGGCCTCCAGGCCGTACTGAACGCCGCCACGCGGCCGGGCGACGGTGTCGTGGTGCACACGCCGGCCTACCCGCCTTTCCTGGAGACGATCGCGAGCATGGGGCGGCGCCTCCACCCGGTGCCGTACACACCGGACGGCGACGGCTGGACGTTCGACACCGAGCGGCTCGAGGGGGAACTGCGGGAACGGCCGGCGCGGGTGCTGCTGCTCGTCAACCCGCACAACCCGACGGGACGCGTGCTGCGCCGCGAGGAACTGGAGACGCTGGCAGGGCTCGCCCTGCGCCACGGCCTGCTGGTCGTCGCGGACGAGATCCACTCCGACCTCGTGCACGACCCGCACCGCCACCTCCCGTTCGCCTCCCTCTCGGCCGAGGTGGCGGCGCGCACGGTCACCCTGACCTCGGCCACCAAGGCGTTCAACGTGCCGGGACTGCGCTGCGCCGTCGCCCACGTCGGCGCGGCCGGCGTACGCGAGGCGCTGGCGCACCCCACCCATCTGTACGGCGAGCCGAACACCTTCGGCGTCGCGGCCACCCTCGCCGCCTGGCGGGACGGGGACGCCTGGCTGGCGGAGCTGAGGACGGTCCTCGCGCGCAACGCCCGGCTGGTGCGCGAGGAGCTTCCGCCCGGTGTGCTCCACCGGACGCCGCAGGCGACGTTCCTCGCCTGGCTCGACTGCCGTGAGCTGGGACTGGACACCGATCCGCGGGCCTTCTTCCTGGAGAAGGCCCGCGTCCTGCTCAACGACGGCCGCACGTTCGGAGCGGAGGGAGAGGGCTTCGTACGGCTCAACTTCGGGACGTCGGAGAGCATCCTGAGAGAGATCCTGCGCCGGCTCCGCGAGGCCCTGAACTGAGGCCGCCGGTGTTCCCGCCGACCGCGCGGCCGGCTCGTGCCGGAGAGCCCCCGGTGCTCAGGGCAGGGTGCGGCACAGCAGGGCCGCGGGGCCGGGGCGGCTGCCCACGCGGGTGGTGAAGGCGATCCCGGCGGCGTACTCGGTCGTCGCGCACTGGCCCTTGTAGGCGCCGTACGCGAAGTCCCCGCCGGCGCCGTCGGTTGGACGGCTGTCGGACCGGTCGAACCACACCGTGCGCCCGGAGCCCGGCAGCGTGGTCCGTGCCGGGACGCACAGGGCCGCCGAGACGCGCTCGCCCCGCACGCTGTAGCCGATGAGGAACTCCCCGGCGGGGCACTGGTACTTGGTGTACCCGGACGCCCAGTCCCCGCCGGCCGGTACGTACCGCTCGTCGGTGACGACCGTCTGGCGGGCGTCGCCGGCGCGCAGCTCTCCCGCCCCGGCGTCGGTGCACAGGCCACGCCCGCCGGTGTGGCTCAGCCCCGCCAGCCGCGTACCGTCGGGGCAGGCCGCCTTGTACGCTCCCGGGTCCCAGTCTCCCGTGGCGCGCACCCGCGGCGACGCCACCGCGTCTGCGTGATCGGTGCTCAGCATGCGCCAGAGCGGGACGGGGGCCACGGGACCGGCCGCGCCCGGCGCGGACATCAGGCGCTGCCACGCGGTGGCGCGCCAGTCGCCGGGGTCGAGGATGCCGGAGCGGTGCCCCGCGGTGTCGTAGCGCAGCAGTGCCCAGTCGTCGTGGCCCTCGAAGCCGACCAGCGGCCAGAACGCGAAGTCGGCGTCGTGGTCCGCGAAGTAGTCGGTGACATTGCCGAACCATTCGCGGGCGGCCGGATTCGTCTCGCCCGAGCCGATGCCGAACTCGCTCACCCAGACGGGTGCGGTGTAGTGCCGGCCGGTCTCCTCCACGAAGAACGCCTCGTCGTCCAGGGCCGCGGCCAGCTCGGCGCGGGAGAGGTCCTGGTAGCGGGCGTCGTGGGTCTCGCCGATGCCCGTCGCGCCGCTGTGGCGGGGGCCCGTGTAGCCGTAGAAGTGGGCGGAGTACACGAGTTTGCGGGCGTCCAGGAGGGTGTGCGAGAGGGTGCGCGCGGGGGTGAGCACCGGCCGGCCGTGGGGGAGTCCGTCGACAGGCACACCGGTCCAGTTGATGCCCTCGATCACGATGAGCAGGCGCGGGTTCGCCTCGGTGAGGATGCGGTCGGCGGCGAGCCGGGCCGCGCTGTACCAGTCGTGGTCGTCCCCGAGGCCCCAGTTGGGGTCGTCCAGCACGTCACGCCGTACCTCGTTGTACAGGTCGGCGCCGACCACGCGGGGCACGGAGGCGTAGCGGCGGGCCATGAAGACCCAGTCCTCCGCCCACTGCGCGGTGGTCTGCGCGCTGTTCCACCGCTCGTTGCCGTCGATGCCGCAGCACCACCGTGAGGTGTTGGTGTGGTTGTTGAGCACGACGGCGAAACCGCTTCGGGCGAGCGCCTCCACCACGGCGTCGTAGACCTCCAGCGGCGTCCTGCCGCGCAGTGCGGGGTTGGCCGCGACCGCGCTGTCGGGGACGGGCGCCGTGCTGTGGATCATCTCGTCGGAGAACGGCAGCCGGATGGTGTTGATGCCCACCTGGTGGAAGTCGGCCAGCAGTCGCGTGAGGGGTGCACGGTCAAGGCCCAGCGGTATGCCGTGCGAGTCCTGTCCGGCGTGGTGGTTGGCGGGGTCGGCGGCGCTGCCGCTGCCGGTCCAGGAGCCCTGCGCGCCGTCCCAGTTGGCGCCTTTCATCCGGAAGCGGTCGCCGTGCGCGTCGACGACGTACCGGCCCCGGGTCGACAATGGCGCGGACCAGGCGGCCTGGTCCGGCGTGTCGGCGGCGAACCGGGCGGGCGCGCTGGGGGGCGCCGCGGCGGCGGGGGCCGCGGCGGTGGTGCCGGTGGTGGCCGTGAGGAGGAGTCCCACGGCGGTGACGGCGAGCCGCAGCGCGGCTGGTGGCATCGGCATGAGGGAAGCCCTTGGGGTCGGAGGCGGGGAGCCGGGCGGTGACCGGTCGATGGCACCGCCCGGCCGGAGTGCCCACCACCGTGCCGGGAAGGACCGCGCAGGTCCATACCCGCGCCGGCCGGCGCCGGCCTCAGCGGCGGCAGGTGGTGACCCCCGGGTGCCAGCGGCAGGCGATCCCGGCGAAGCCGCCGCCCGCGACGACGTCGACGCCGAGCGTGTCGCCGCCGCGCATCACCTGCCGGTCCTGGACCAGTCCGTCGGCGCCGTCCCGGACCGTCTCGACCAGCCACCGTCCGGGCCCGACGTCCAGCGGCACCTCGGCCCTGCGCGCGGGACCGGCGTACACGCCGCCCAGGAACCAGCGGTCGCCGCCGCGCCGGGCGAGGACCGCCTCCTGCCCGGGTGCGCCCGCGAGCAGCCGGGTGTCGTCCCAGGCGGCGGGCAGTTGGGCGAGGAAGTCCCGGGCGAGCGGCCGGGCGTCGTACGCCTCCGGGCTGCCGGCGAGCATCTGCAGCCCCGACTCGTAGGCGACGGCGAGACCGGCCTCGGCCGCGTCGGAGTCCGGGCGCTGGCCGGCGCGCTGGAAGCCGCCGGGGGTGAAGTCCATGGAGCCGAGGACGTTGCGCGTGAACGGCAGGGTGGTCAGGTGGGCGGACGTGTTGGTGCGCTTCTCCTCGCCGCCGACCCCCTCCATGGTCATGACCTGCGGCCAGGTGCGCTGGATGCCCTTCGGGACCGTGGAGCCGTGGAAGTCGACCATGAGGTGGTGTGCTGCCGTCTCCTCCAGGACGGCGTCGTACCACTGGAGCATGGACTGCGACTCCGCGTTCATGAAGTCGATCTTGACGCCCTTGACGCCCCACCGCTCCAGCGTGGGCAGCCACTGGGCGCGTTCCTCGGGCGTGTCCAGGTCGCGCTGGTGGATCCAGACGATGATGCCGACGCCCTTGGTCCGCGCGTACGCGGTGAGCCGGGGCAGCCAGCTGTTCGTCGGCCAGTCGGGGTCGGTGGTGTCCCACTGGTCGCTCTTGAAGTACCAGCCCGCGTCGACCGCCTCGTACGGCCAGTGCCGCGCGGCGGCGTAGTCGACGTACGCCTTCTGCGCCGTGAGGCTCTGGCCGGCCGCGCGGCCTCCGGCGAGCCAGGTCCACAGCGCGGTGCCGGGCCGGATCCACGAGGTGTCGGCGACCCGGGAGGCGGGAGCGAGGTCGTCGGTGAACGTGGACCGGGTGACGGTGGCCAGGCTGCCGGTGACCATGGCCCGCCACGGTGTGGCGAGCGGGCCCCCGCTGCCGTGGACGCGCTCGTCGGCGAGCGTGACCCGGTACGTGCCGCCGCCCTGGTCGTGCGTGAGCCGGGCACCGGAGTAGGCCCCGGTCAGGCCCGACTCGGCGAGCAGCGTGTAGCCGCCGTCGGTCGCGAACAGTGCCTGGTCCGAGTACGAGCCGGTGGGCGCGGTGCCGGCGGAGTACTCGGCGAACTGGCCCTCGTTGTCCGCCCGGTAGGGGCTGAGCCACGCGCGCGCGTCCGACGGCAGCGTGAACGCGGAGGTCTCGCCGAGCACGTCGCCGTATCCGCCGGGCAGTACGTACCGGTAGGCGACACCGTCGGCGGCGGCACGGACGACGAGGTCGAACCGGGCGCCCGCGGCGTTGCCGAACGACAGCCGCGTCTCGTTCATCAGGGACCGCCGGTCGAGCCGTTTGCCGGACGTCGTCCGGTACCGCTCGTCGACCGGCCGGTCGGCGCGGTGCAGGAACCGCAGGCCCCGCGAGAGATCGGCCCGCTCGGTGCGGATGCCGACGGGGGACGGATCGATGACCGTCCGCCCGCCGCGGGACACCGACAGGTCGAGGGTGCCGGTGGTGCCGTCCAGGGACAGACGGGCGCGTGGCGCCCGGGCCGCCGCGCCGGGTCCGGGCGCGGACACGGTCCAGACGTGCGCGGAGGAGCCGGGGTCCTGCCCGGCCCGCGCGGGCGCGCCGCTGAGAAGGGAGGCCGCCAGCCCGGCGCACAGCGCGGCGACCGCGGTCCTGATCGGAACCGCCATGAGGATCCTCCCGGGTGAAGGAGTCGGGGTGGGGGAGGGGCAGGGAGGGCCGTGAGGGCCTTCTGTTCGGACCAGGCCGGATCAGGGCGCGGTGCCGGGGCCCGGGAGCCCGGCGTGATCCGGACGAGAGGCCTCAGGGCAGTCCCCAGGCCGGGCCGGGTTCGCTGACGGCCACCGGAGCGATGACCAGGTCGGGACGGGACCCGGAGTGGACCAGCACCTCGCGGTCCTTGGGCAGGTCGATGGCGAGGGTGCCGTCGCCGAGGTCCCGGGTGTGCGCCGGGGAGCCGTCGTCCAGCAGCACGGTGAGGGTTCCGCCCAGCCCGTGCCGCAGCTTCAGCGGTTCGCCCGCCAGGCTCCTGACCCGGACGAACCGGGTGACGCCCGCCTTGCGGACGGCGCTGACCAGGAAGGCGCCCTGCGTGCGGAAGTCGTGCAGGGTGACGTCCGCCCAGGCCGAGGGGACGGCGGGGAAGACGCGGATCACGCCGCCCCAGCTCTGGCAGAACATGTCGTGCAGCGACTGCGCGGCGGACAGCGGGGTCTCGATCACCGGACCGGCCTCGGTGTAGTGCGTGTTGGCCCGGCACGGGTAGCGGGTCGTGGGGTCGAAGAACTTCCGCAGATAGCCGAGCGCGGTGTCGCCGTCGCCGGTCATGGCGTGGATCGACGCCGCCCCGGTGTAGCTGTAGCCGCGGTGGGCGCCGGTCAGCGCGTGCCAGTGGGTCACCGACTTCATGATCAGTTCGCGGTTCTCCACCTGGTCCCAGTTGACCAGGTACAGCGGGTACACCATCAGCATGTGCGAGTAGTGCCGGTGGGACTGCGCGTACGGGGTGTCGGCGCCGATCATGAACCCGTTCTCGTCCACCGGGTACGGCGTGAGCCGGGCCAGCACGTCCTGCCACCGTGGTGCCGACTCGTCCTTGATGCCGAGCAGTTCGGCCGACTCGAGGAGCGTCCGGCAGCCCCAGCGGATCAGCGCCAGGTCGTAGTTGGTGTCCTGCGGCGGGACGACGGGGTACTCGGGTGAGAGCGTGCTCGGCAGGTGGAGCTTGCCGTCGCTGCCCGGGGTGAGGAAGTGCAGGTAGTAGTTGACGGCCCGGCGCAGCACCGGGTAGATCGTGTCGCGCAGCAGGGACTTGTCCATGGTGTGCCGGTAGGACAGCCACACGTTGTGCAGCGCCCAGGTGAGGTCGCCCGTCTCGGCGCCGGTTCCCGGCCGGCCCACGGAGCGGTCGGCGAACATGTCGGAGCTGCGGCCGATCCCGGAGCTGTCCTTGCGGTAGGCGGCGGGCACGTTGGCGATGAGCTGTTCCTGGTTCTGCCGCAGGGTGCCGGCGAGCGCGTCGAGCTCCAGGTGGTTGGAGCCGTGGATGAGCCAGTACTCCAGCTGGACGTTGAGGTTCCACCAGACCGCCGGCCAGGGCGTCGGCTCCAGCCAGGGCCCGCTGGTGGCCATGACGGGCCCGCCCGCGCGGCTGGCGGAGGCGACCTTGTAGAGCTGGATCCAGTAGAAGCTCTGCAACCGCTGGTCCGGGAAGGACACGAAGCTCTTGCGGTAGAAGGCGTGCCACCAGCGCACGTGCCGCCGCCGGAGGACCGCGTACGACGTCCCGCGCCGCAGGTTGCGCAGCGAGTCGGCCTCCGCGGCGGTCGCGGAGGGGAAGCTGTGGCCGACGCTGAGCAGCAGTTCGCCCCCGGTGCGACGGTAGGCGGTGGCGGTCTGCCCGCCCCCGGTGAGCGGCTGGAGCACCTGCTCGGTGCCGTCGGCCGCGGTCGGGGTGGTCCAGGGCGGGTTGCCGGTGTAGCCGGCGGGCGGGGCCTCCTGGATCCTGCGGGGGCTGACGGCCTCCTCGGGGTGGAAGGTCCAGGCGACCCGCTCGCCGTCGCCCGCCGTCACGCGGACGGCCAGGACCTCGTCGTGGATGAGGGCGGCCAGGGTGAGTGTGCCCGCGGTGGTGGTCACGGTGCCGGTCAGCTCGGCGTTCCACAGGCTCAGCCGCCAGTCCACGGCGGTGATGGTGCCGGCCGGTTCGAGGGTGAGGTGTCCGACCGGCAGCCGGCAGGTGCCCCAGCCGCTGCCGAACTCGGGCCGGTGGTCCTGGACCCGGCCGTGCTGGACGGTGAACCGGATCCGGTTGGTGTCCGGCTCCCGGTAGATCATGCTGCCGAGCAGCCCGTCGCCCAGGAAGGGGCCCTCGTACCAGAGGGCGGGCAGCCGGCTCCACAGCAGATCCTGGCCGCGCAGGAACCTCTCCCAGGCGCTGTCGTCGGCCAGGGCGGAGCTGAGCCGCCACGGCCGTCCGGCGACCGCCGTGCCGGTGTCCCCGGCCGTCCCCGCCTGTTCCGCGTGCGCCGCCCCCGGCAGTGCCGCCACCGCGGCTCCGCCCAGCGCGGTACCGAGCACGGATCTCCTGGCCACCGGTGAGCGCTTGTCCGACTGTGAGGCCATCGTCGTCCTCCAGACCTGACGGATCGTCGATACATCGGGTGTATCGGCGAACCTAGGTATCCGTCGTGCACCTGTCAATCGTCCGAACGGGGAACAGTTCGATCGACGGGAACAACACATCGGATGTCTAAGGCCTCTTCGACCGGATGCGGCAGGTGAAAGGGGTTGCCTCCGGCCGGTCCGGCTGGATTCGGGACCCCGGGGGCGCAACGGGAAAACCCCTGGCGCGTGGGGGCCCGGTCGGTGCCGGCCCGTGCGCCAGGGGTGCGCTGGGGGTGTGCCAGCGGTGTGTCAGCAGTACAGGTTGCCGCCCGGGCTGACGCCGAGGATCTGGGTGAACCTCTGGTAGGCGTCGACGCGGCTCTGGACCTGGGCGGGGTTCTTGCCGTCGCATTCCAGGGAGCCGTTGATCGAGCGGATGGTCTGGCCGAAGCCCGCGCCGTTGACCATGGCGTTGTGCGGGGTCATCGTGCCGGGCCCGGTCTGGGTGTTCCAGTACCACAGGCCGGTCTTCCAGGCGACGGCGGAGTCGTTCTGCACCAGCCAGGGGTTGTCGAGCAGGTCGATGCCGAGCGCGTCACCGGCGGCCTTGTAGTTGAAGTTCCAGGAGAGCTGGATGGGACCGCGCCCGTAGTAGGCCGACTGGCCGGCCGGGCAGCCGTACGGCTGGTTCGGGTCGCAGTAGTGCGGGTAGTTGGCGGTGTTCTGCTCGACCACGTACACGAGCCCGCCGGTCTCGTGGCTGACGTTGGCGAGGAAGGCGGCGGCCTCCTGCTTCTTCACGGTGTCGCTGCCGGTGTTCGCGAAGCCGGGGTAGGCGCCGAGCGCGGCGGTGAGACCACTGTAGGTGTAGAAGGGATTCCGGTTCGGGAACATCTGGTTGAACTGGGCCTCGGATACGACGAACCCGGAAGGCGTGGTACCGCCCCCGCCGCTCGCCGGCGCGTTCCACTTCTGGTTCGCCCCGCCCGTGCAGCTCCAGATCTGCAGACGGGTGCCGTTGGCGGAGGTGTTGTCGCGCACGTCCAGGCACTTGTTCGCGGCCGGGTTGACGATGTCGTGCGCGGCGGTGACCACCCACTGCTGGTTCGCTCCGCCGGAGCAGTCCCACAGCTGTACGGCGGTTCCGTCGGCCGTGCCGCGGTCGACGACGTCCAGGCACTTGCCGAGCGCCCGCAGGGTGCCGTCGCCGGGGTTGGACCACCGCTGGGCGTTCGTGCCGTTGCAGTCGTAGAGCTGTACGGCGGTGCCGTTGGCGCTGTTCGCGCCCGCCACGTCGACGCACTTGCCGGCGAGGCCGGTGATCTGTCCGTCGGCGGCCTGGGCCGGGGTGACGGCGAACAGCGCGGCGAGGCAGGCGGCGACGGAAGCGGCCAGCACCCGTCCGGGGTGCAGGCGTGTCATCGGTATCCGTCCGAAGTACGGGAGTCTCATGGGGGATGCGCTCCAGTTCACGGGGCGTACTGCGAGGGGGGATGCGCGGAGCTGCGCGGCCGGCGCACGACGTCGGCCGGTAACTCGGCGTGCTGGAAAGTCAGTTGAGGACGGTCTGCGTGACGACGATGTGCCCGGCGTCCGGGTTCAGGCTGCCGCCGAGCCGGCTGAACGCGCCGTCGGTCAGGTCGAGGCACTTGGGCTCCTGCGGCGTCTGCGCGAAGGTGCCCCGGTCGTTGATGCGGACCACCAGCGACCGGCCGTTGGCGACGTTGGTCACCTGGACCCGGGTACCGAAGGGCAGTTGCGGCTGGCGGCTGAGGGAGGTCGCCGCCGTGTCGGCGTTGTTGTCGAAGACCTCGCCGCTGGCCGTCAGGGCACCGGGCGGCTGGGGCCCGTAATGCGTCGCCCAGCACTGCTCGGCCGACTGCTGCGCGGCGGGCGCGTTCCACTTCTGGTTGGCGGCGCCGGTGCAGCTCCAGATCTGTGTCCGGGAGCCGTTGGCGGAGTTGTTGTCGGTCACGTCCAGGCACTTGTCGGCCTGTGGGTTGACGATGTCGTGGGCGGCGGTGACGGTCCACTTCTGGTTGGCGGCGCCGGTACAGGTCCACAGCTGCACCTTGGCGCCGTCGGCGGTGGAGTTGCCGGTGACGTCGAGGCACTTGCCGAGGGCGCGGATGGTGCCGTCGCTGCCGACCGTCCACTGCTGGGCGCTGGTGCCGTTGCAGTCGTAGATCTGTACGGCGGTGCCGTCGGCGGAGTTCGCCCCGGCGACGTCGAGGCACTTGCCGGCCAGGCCGGTGATCGTGCCGGTGGCGGCCTGCGCGGGGGAGGCGGCCAGCAGCCCGGCCGAGACGGCGAAGGCGGCGGCGAGCACGGCCCTGAACAGCGGGGCACGGTGGGGGGATGGCGCGGACAAGGGAGGAGATCACTGCCTTTCGCGTCGGTGAGGAAAGGGAGGGCCTCGCCGAGTCGAACGCTGCGCGCGAAGGCCCGCCCGGCACCGGGAAGGTAAGAGGTCTGAACCAATCACGTCAAGACGTGAAAGCGCGCTCCCGTGACGGGAGTTGTCGTTTCCGGCCTCTTGACGGCCCCCTGGTCCGTACCTATGGTCTCGTCAACTCGACGTTCAGTCAGCCGCACTTCGTTCACATACGAGGACGGGATCAGATGCAGGACACACCCGCTCGGCGCCGCCGTACATCCCCGCGCTCCGCCCTCGCCCTCACGGCGGCGGCCACCCTGCTCACCACCGGACTGCTCTCCTGGCCCGGGAGCCAGCGGGCGCAGGCCGCACCCGCCGCTTTCGCCCACCCCGGCGTCACCGTCTCCCGCGCCCAACTCGACTTCGCCCGCGGCAAGGTGCTCGCCGGCGTACAGCCCTGGAAGAGCGCGTACGACCAGATGATGGCCAGCAAGTACGCGAGCCTCAGCCGCACCCCCCAGCCGCGCGCCGTCGTCGAGTGCGGGTCGTACTCCAACCCCAACTACGGCTGTACCGACGAACGCGAGGACGCGATCGCGGCGTACACCGACGCGCTCGCCTGGTACTTCACCCGCGACGAGCGCTACGCCAAGAAGGCGATCGAGCTGATGGACGCCTGGTCCGCCGTGCTCCAGGACCACACCAACAGCAACGCCCCGCTGCAGACGGGCTGGGCCGGATCCTCGTGGCCGAAGGCCGCAGAGATCATCAAGTACACGTACACCGGCACGTGGGCCAACTCCGGCCGGTTCGCGACGATGCTCCGCAACGTCTATCTGCCCGAGATCATCAACGGCTCGAACTCCAACGGCAACTGGGAGCTGTCGATGATGGAGGCGGCCGTCGGCATCTCCGTCTTCCTGGAGGACAAGGCGTCGTACGACACCGCCATGGCGAAGTTCCGCACCCGCACCGCCGCGTACGTGTACCTCGCCTCCGACGGCGACCTGCCCAAGACCGTGCCGAGCCAGAACCTGAACACGCGCGACAAGATCGTGTCCTACTGGCAGGGGCAGTCCACCTTCGTCACCGGGCTCACCCAGGAGACCTGCCGCGACTTCACCCACACCGGATACGGCATCTCGGCCATCTCACACGTCGCCGAGACCAGCCGCATCCAGGGGCAGGACCTGTACGGCACCGACGTGGGCGAGCGGCTGCGGCAGGCGCTCGGCTTCCAGTCCAAGTACGAACTGGGCGCCGCCGTCCCGAGCTGGCTGTGCGGCGGGTCGGTGAACCGGGGGCTGGGCCCGGTCACCGAGGTCGGCTACAACGCCCTGCACAACCGCCTGGGCATCGCCATGACCAACACCCAGGCCCTGACCGAGCAGAACCGCCCGGCCGGCAGCAACAACCTCTTCGTCGCCTGGGAAACCCTCACCCACGGGGACAACCCGAACTGAGCACACGCCGGTGCCGTCCCGCTCAACGGGCCCGCGCGCCCCGTCCGTCGCCGTGCGCGTGGGCCCGGCGGGCCGCCGGCGGGCCGGACGCGGTGCGCTGTCCCGGCTCGATCTGGGCGGCGAACGCCTGGAGCGCGGCTGAGCTGTTGGGAGGCAGGACCGCCATCAGCCCGCGGTCCTGCGCCTCGGCCAGCGCGTCCGCGGCCTGGCTGCCCTCGGGGGCGAGCACCAGACGCACATGCCCGTCACCGGAACCCCGCCGGTCCACCGGTGTCACGGCGCCGTGCGTGCCGTCGGGCAGGGTCACCCACAGCTGGAAGTCCTCGTACCGGAAGAAGTCCGCGCCCTTGACGGGCCAGGGGTAGTGGTGCTCACCGGGTACCTTGGGGAGGATTCCCTGGTGATCCGAACGGCTCATCGGCACGCAGGAGTTGAACAGCGAGTCGGTCCACGCCTCGACACCGTCGGCGTCCGTGACGGGCGTGCGCAGCAGCTCCTCGGCCTCCTCGTAACCCAGTTCCGCCAGGGCGGGCAGCGTCTCGGGGAACCCGGCCACGAGCACGGCCGCGTCCTGGCGCAGCCGGTCGACCCTGGACGGCTCGGCGCAGAACTGCATGCTCCACTCGATGCCCGCGCGGGCCCGGTACATCCGCCAGCCGCTCGTCGTCTTCACCCACAGGCTGCCCCCGTGGTGCATCTCCCAGTGCGCCGGTGCCACGGGCCGGGGCCCGTAGGGCAGGTCGGCGTCGGCGATCTCGTCCAGGATCTTGTGTGCCGTGCGTTTCGCGGCCCTGAAGAACGACGACTCGAAGCGCTCGGGGTGCTTGACCAGCCGGATCCTCCAGGGGTGGTTCTCCGACTCCTCGCCGCCGGGCTGGATCGTGCCGGGCATGCGGGCCGCGGCCACGGTGTCGGCGCGGGTCATGACGACCTCCTCCTGCCGCCCACGGCCCGGAGCACGGACCGTGGTCCGAGTGTCCCCTGTGATTATCGTGCGCTGTGGGGCGGCAGTGTGCGAGCCGGAGCGACCCCTGCGGCGGGCGGCCGGTGGGCCGGCGTGCGCGGCGCGGCAGCAAACCGCCGCCGAGCTCGTGCGCTCGGCGGCGTATGCGTCACGGCCGCGTCCTGATCACAGGGACGAGCCGGCGTCCCCGGGCCGGATCCGGCCGCGCCAGGAACCGGACTCCCCGCCCTGTTCCTCGATGAACTGCTTGAACCGCTTCATGTCTCCCTTGACGCGCCGGTCGATCGTGCCGATCAGATCCGCCGCCTTCTCCACGGCTCCGCTGGGCTCGACGTCCATCACCAGCTCGACCTTGGTGTGCATGTCGTCCAGGCGCTCGAAGCGGACGGTGCCCTTCTGGCTCGTGTCGCCGCTCGTGGTGCGCCAGGTGATGCGCTCGTCGGGCAGCTGGTCGACGATCTCGGTGTCGAACTCGCGCCGTACTCCGCCGATCTTCATGGTCCAGTGATTGTGCCGGTCGTCCAGCTGCCTGACCTCCTCGACGCCTTCCATGAAGTTCGGGAAGTCCTCGAACTGCGTCCACTGGTTGTAGGCGGTGTGCAGCGGAACGTCGACCTCCACCGCTTCCTTGACCGTGCTCATCTCTGTACCTCCGTTGTCTCCGCTCGACTGGCGGCGGCCCCGGACCGTTGCCGGGCCTGGACCCGGCGAGTACCCGGCGGGCCGCCGGTTATGAGCCCCGGCTCCGGCGACGGCACGGGTGCGGCGGCACCGTTCCGCAGCGTGAGCAACCGGCCGCACAGCGCACAGGCGGGCCGCGCGGGCGTGCCGAGGCGGACCCGAACAGCAGGGATCCAGCCACCAGGCGCTCTTCCAGCCACGGCCCGCTCTTCGGGCCACCGCGCTGACGTGGTGTTTTACAGTGGCTCCACCAGTTCCGGCGACAGGACCTGTGAGGTATTCGCGAACATGCCGACCGAGACCTTCGAGTTCCAGGTGGAGGCCCGTCAGCTGCTGCAGCTGATGATCCACTCGGTCTACTCGAACAAGGACGTCTTCCTGCGGGAGCTCGTCTCCAACGCCTCGGACGCGTTGGACAAGCTGCGCCTGGAGAAACTCTGGGACGACTCGCTCGACGCCGACGTGTCCGACCCGCACATCGAGATCGACATCGACAAGGACGCCCGTACGCTCACCGTGCGGGACAACGGCATCGGGATGTCGTACGACGAGGTCGGGCAGCTCATCGGCACGATCGCCAACTCGGGCACCGCGAAGTTCCTGCGGGAGCTGCGCGAGGCCAAGGACGCGGCCGGGGAGGAAGGGCTCATCGGCCAGTTCGGCGTGGGGTTCTACTCGGGCTTCATGGTGGCCGACGAGGTGACCCTGCTGACCCGGCGTGCCGGCGAGAGCCAGGGCACCCGCTGGTCCTCGCGCGGCGAGGGCACGTACACGCTGGAGCGGGTGGACGACGCGCCGCAGGGCACCTCGGTCACGCTCCACCTCAAGCCGGCCGACCCGGAGAACCAGCTCCACGACTACACCTCGCCCTGGAAGATCAGGGAGATCGTCAAGCGGTACTCGGACTTCATCACCTGGCCCATCCGGATGGTGCCCGAGCGCTCCGCCACGGCCGGCGAGGACGACGGGACACCCGAGCCGGAGACGCTCAACTCCATGAAGGCGCTGTGGGCGCGGCCCCGCGACGAGGTCTCCGACGACGAGTACCACGAGCTGTACAAGCACATCGCCCACGACTGGCGCGACCCGCTGGAGACGATCCGGCTCCAGGCGGAGGGGACCTTCGAGTACCAGGCCCTGCTGTTCCTCCCCGAACACGCCCCGCACGACCTGTTCACGCGGGACTTCAAGCGCGGCGTGCAGCTCTACGTCAAGCGCGTGTTCATCATGGACGACTGCGAGGCGCTGCTGCCGCCGTACCTCCGCTTCGTCAAGGGCGTGGTCGACGCGGCCGACCTCTCGCTCAACGTCTCCCGCGAGATCCTCCAGCAGGACCGCCACATCGAGATGATGCGGCGCCGGCTGACGAAGAAGGTCCTGTCCACGGTCAAGGAGATGATGACCAAGGACCAGGAGCGGTACGCCACCTTCTGGCGGGAGTTCGGCACGGTCCTGAAGGAAGGACTGGTCACCGACTCGGAGAACCGCGACGCCCTCCTCGCCGTCGCGTCGTTCGCGAGCACCCACCACGACACCGAGCCGACCACGCTCAAGGGGTACGTGGAGCGGATGAGGGACGGCCAGGAGGACATCTACTACCTGACCGGCGAGTCGCGGCAGAGCATCGAGAACTCCCCGCACATGGAGGCGTTCCGGGAACGGGGCATCGAGGTGCTGCTGCTCACCGACCCCGTGGACGAGGTGTGGGCCGATGCCGTCGGCGAGTACGAGGGCAAGAAGCTGCGGTCCGTCGCCAAGGGGCAGATCGACCTCGACGCCGAGGGCGAGGACACCGCCGAGGAGGAGCGGGAGAAGCAGACCGAGGAGTACGCCGGGCTGCTCGGCTGGATGAAGGAGCAACTGGACGAGGACATCAAGGAGGTGCGCCTGTCCTCCCGGCTCACCGTCTCCCCGGCCTGTGTCGTCTCCGACGCGCACGACCTGACACCGGCCCTGGAGAACATGTACCGCGCCATGGGCCAGGAGGTGCCCCGCGCCAAGCGGATCCTCGAGCTCAACCCCGGCCACCAGCTGGTGAAGGGTCTCAACCAGGCGTACAAGGAGCGCGAGGACCGTACGGAACTGGCCGAGACCGCCGAGCTGCTGCACGGTCTGGCGGTGCTCGCCGAGGGCGGCCAGCCGAAGGAACCGGCCCGGTTCGTGAAGCTGATGGCGGACCGTCTGGAACGCGTGCTGTAACGGTGCCCTCCGGGGCGGGCGGTGTACTCCGGGCCGAGTACACCGCCTTGCTCCCCCTGCCGGACGGCACGGACGGGTTCCTCCGGCACCGTGTCGCACATGAAGTTGAGCCGCCCCGCGCGCCGGGCCTCCCTCGTCGTCCACGTGGCCGTCTCCGCGAGCTGGCTCGGGCTCACGCTCGGGCTGCTCGCCCTCGCGGTCACCGCCACCACGACGCGGTCGGCGGTGACCGCCGAGGCGTCCGTCCGCGCCATGCGGCTCTTCGCGGACCGGCTGCTGCTGCCGCTCGCGTTCCTGACCCTCCTCAGCGGTGTACTGCTGTCCGTGGGCACTTCCTGGGGACTGGCCCGGCACCGCTGGGTCCTCACGAAGTTCTGGCTGACCCTCGTCACGACCGCCGCCACGGCATTCGCGCTGCGCCCAGGGGTGAACTCCTCCCTCGCCGGCCTGACGGCGGGCGGACCGCCGCCCGGCCCCGGCGACCTCCTGCCCGGCCCGGTCGTGTCGCTGGGCGCCTACGTCTTCATGACGGCGATCTCGGTCCTCAAGCCCTGGGGCCTCACCCGGCGGGGAAGGAACCACCGGGCCGGCGCCGGAGCCCCGGCCGCCCCCGAAGGCCGGCCGGCCGGCGGGCGGACCGGTCGGGCGCGGGGCCGGTGAGGATCGTCCGGTCGGCGAGGAACCGGGTCCCGGCGTCCGTGATCATGGCCGGATCCTGTCCCCAGGCACCGCCGACGACGATCCTCGCGGACCGACGCAGACGGCCGCGGGCAGCACACCGGACCGGCACCGGCCGCCGGGGCGACGGCACCGTACCGGCCCCCGTGCCGTCAGACGGCTCCCAGGTCGGCGCAGACCCAGTGCTCGGGCCGCATGTAGACGAGGAAGTGCTCACCGAGCCGGGTCCGGTCGTACTCGACGAACGCGGCGACCTTCTCCTGCGGCAGGTAGCGCGCCGTCATCTCCCAGGAGTGCTCGTGGCTGTCCGGCGCCGTCCTGGTGACCGGTCCCTCGACCGACACGTAGCGCACGGTGGGCTCCGTACGCTGCACCATCAGGCTGAAGCGCCCCGCGGCACGGATCGCCCGCGCCTTGCGGGAATCGGTGCCGGTGCGCACCCACAGTTCGCCACCCGGCGTGTACTGGTACCAGATGGGAACCGTCAGCGGGGCGCGGTCCGGCCGTTCGACGACCGACAGCGCGCCGATGTGGGGCTCCGCCAGGAACTGCTCTCGTTCTTCGATGGAGAGTGTCACCCGGCCGACCCTAACCCCGGGCCGCTCGGCCCGGCCGTAGCGGATTCCGCCGAGTTCCGCGGGCCGGCCGCTTGCGGGGCGCCTGCTGAGCCTGCTAGCCGGCGTCGCGGTCCAGGACGCGGCGGGCCGCCTCGGCCTCCGCCGCCGGCGGGGACAGCTCGTCGAGCGTGTCCAGCTCGTCGTCCGCTTCGAGTTCCCGTTCCCAGGCCGCCGCCAGGGCTTCCTGCTCCGCGCGCGGCCGTGCGCCGACGGCCTCGCGGTGGCGGGGGTCCAACGCCGCCAGGAATCGTTCGACCGGGTCCGTGGACATGCGGTGCTCCTTGTCGCCACTGGGTGCCGCTCCGGCCCAGCATGGCCAACCCGGGGCGTGTCGGCAGCCCGACACGGCCCGGCGCCACCCTGATGGCCCTGCCGCGTGCCGTGGCCGCGCCGCGGGGCCCCGGCCGGCGGCAACCCGTGCGCGGACGCGGGCCGGTCAGGTGTGCCGGGCGTGCACCGGGTCGTGGGCGGCCTCGTCCGGGCACTTCCCGCGCGGGCGGCTCGACCGCCGGTCCCGCTGCCAGTCGAAGACAGCGAGCGCCAGGGAAGCCGCCATCCCGACGAGGGCGGCGCACAGCGCGGTGACGAGAGCGCCCCGGTAGTCGTGGCCGCGGCCGAGTACCAGGTAGAACAGGCCGGGCAGAGCGGCGGTGCCCAGCGTGGCACCCAGCCGCTGCCCCGTCTGCAGGGCGCCGCCCGCCGCGCCCGCCATCCGCACCGGTACGTCCCGCAAGGTCATCGTGATGTTGGGGGAGACCACGAAGCCACCGCCGACGCCCCCGAGGAACAGCACCGGGGCGGCGACCCAGGGAGCGACGTCCAGGGGCACGAAGCGGAGCAGCAGCGCGGTACCCCCCAGACCGACGAGCACGCCCGTCAGGCCGCACACGGTGAGCAGGCGGCCGAACCTCTCCACCAGCCGTCCGGACACCACGGCCGCGCTCGCCGAGCCGAGGGCGAACGGCGTCACGGCGAGACCGGACCGGAGCGGGGAGAAGCCGAGGCCGTGCTGGTAGAAGAGGGCGAACACCAGCCAGACCCCGCTGAAGCCGACGAAGTACAGCGTGCCGATGCCGGCGCCGACCGCGTAGCCCCGCACGGTGCTGAACAGCCGCGGGTCGAGCAGGGGCTGGGCGTGCCGGGCGACCAGACGGCGCTCCCAATGGACGAAGACGACGAGCACCGCCGCGCCCGCCGGGAACAGCCACCACAGCCGGCCGAGACCACCGGAGTCCGCCTGGACCAGCGGATACATGAGCGCGAGGACGCCCAGGCCGAGGAGCAGGACGCCGGGCACGTCCACCCGGCCCCGCCCGGAGCGCGGGGTGCGGGGCAGCAGGCGGCGGCCGAGGAGGACGGCGAGGATGCCGATGGGGACGTTGACGTAGAAGATCCACCGCCAGCCCTGGGCGCCCGAGGCGAGGGCGAGGACGACACCGCCGGTGATGGGGCCCGCGGCGGAGGAGATGCCGACGATGGCACCGAAGAAGCCGAAGGCCCGGCCGCGCTCGGCGCCGCGGAACATCTGCTGGATGAGCGCGGAGTTCTGCGGGGCCATGAAGCCGGCCGCCAGGCCCTGGGCGAGACGCGCCGCCACCAGCAGCGTGATGTCGGGGGCCGCTCCGCACGCCGCGCTGAAGAGCACGAAGCCGCCGAGGGCCAGCAGGAAGATACGGCGCCGGTCCAGCGCGTCGCCGAGACGGCCCGCGGTGACGAGGGCGAGGGCGAAGGTCAGGGCGTATCCGGAGACCACCCACTGCACCTGCGCCGGGGAGGCCCCCAGATCCCGTTGGACGGTGGGCAGGGCGACCGCCACGATCGTCACGTCGAGCAGGCTCATGAAGCCCGCCACCAAGGTGACCCACAGGGCGCGCCACCGGCGCGGATCAGGCTCGTACCCGGCCTCCTGGGCACCCGTGTCCCGACCGCCCGCCGCCGACGTCGACGCTGTCACCCGGGACTCCTCTCACCAGGGCCGCACTCGGTCCGACCAGGTTCCCGCGCCGGGCGCGGGCACACCTGTCCCGCTCGCTCACCCGGTCCCGGCCCCGCCCAGGACCAGTTCGCGGAACGACGGCACGACCGGGCGCAGGTCCGTCCGGTGCCAGGCCGCCCAGAGCCGTACGGACGCCTCGTGCCAGGGAAGTTCCCGTACGGTGATGTTCTCGCCGGCGCCTCGGAGCATGCTCTTCTGGATCAGCGCGAGGCCCAGTCCGGAGGCGACGAGCCCGAGCGCGGTCTGTGGCTCGGCGGCGTCCAGCCGCACGTCCGGCGTGAACCCGGACGCCGCGCAGGCGGCGATGAAGACGTCGCGCCAGGCCGGGTGCTGGGAGTCCGCCACGGCGATCCAGGGCTGCCCGTCGAGGTCGGCGGCGGTGATGACCTCCCGCGCGGCGAGCGGATGCCCGTGGGGGAGCGCGAGCATCAGCGGGTCCTCCAGCAGCAGCGCCGAGCACAGGTCGGCGTCGTCGTCGGCGGGCGGCTCGTGGACGAGCGCGATGTCCAGGCTGCGCTGCCGCAGACCCTCGAACTGCTCGGCGGGGCTCAGGGGGTACAGGGCGACGTGGATGCCGGGGCTGCGCTGCTGGAGGGCGCGCAGCGCGCCGGGCAGGATGCCGGTGTGCAGGGCGTGCGGGACGTACCCGATGCACAGTCCGCCCTCCTCGCCCCGGCCCAGCCGCCGGCCGAGGTTCTCCAGCCGCTCGGCGTGCCGCAGCAGCGCGCGGGCCTCGCTGAGGAAGACCCGGCCGTCCGCGGTGAGCCGGATCCGCTGCTGGCTGCGCTCGAAGAGCGTCAGACCGAGCTTCTGCTCCAGCTGGGCTATCTGCCGGCTGAGCGGCGACTGGGAGATGTGCAGGGCCTCCGCGGCCCGGCCGACGTGTTCGGCCTCGGCCACGGCGACGAAGTAGGTGAGCTGGCGCAGATCAAGCATGTAAGACCTCTGGGGACTGAAGTCTGTCCAACTATGTCTTGGACAGTCTCAACTCCTCGATCCTAGCCTCGGTGACACAAGGACGACGACCCGCCGGACACCCCGCGCGGCACTCGTCACCTCCCTCACCGAAGGACCCCCATGAGCATCAAGAACCTGCTTCCCGGACGTCTCGGCTTCGGCACGGCCCCGCTCGGCAACATGTTCCGCGCCATCCCCGACGAGGAGGCGGCGGCCACCGTCCAGGCCGCCTGGGACCACGGCATCCGCTACTTCGACACCGCCCCGTTCTACGGCGCGGGGCTCAGCGAGATCCGCCTGGGCGAGGTGCTGTCCGGCAAGCCCCGCGACGCCTACGTCCTGAGCACCAAGGTCGGCCGCGTCATCCTCGACGAGGCCGAGGACCCGGCCGCCCGCGACCTGGGCGAGAAGGGCGGACTGTTCGAGCACGGGCGCCCCAACAAGATGGTCAACGACTACACGGCCGACGCCACCCTGCGCTCCGTCGAGGACAGCCTCAAGCGCCTGCGGACGGACCGGCTCGACATCGTCTGGGTGCACGACGTCGCCCAGGACTTCTACGGCGACGAGTGGCTGGCCCGGTACGAGACGGCCCGCACCGGAGCCTTCCGGGTCCTGGACCGGCTGCGCGACGAAGGCGTCATCAAGGGCTGGGGCCTCGGCGTCAACCGGGTCGAACCCCTGGAGGTGACCCTCGACCTCGACGAGCCCCGGCCGGACGCGTTCCTCCTCGCCGGGCGCTACACCCTCCTCGACCACGAGCGCGCCCTCCAGCGGCTGCTGCCCGCCGCGGCCGCGCAGAACGTCGACATCGTCGTCGGCGGTCCCTACAGCTCGGGCATCCTCGCGGGCGGCACGCACTTCGAGTACCAGCAGGCCCCCGCCGAGATCGTCGCCAAGGTCGAGCGGATCAAGGAGCTCGCCGCCCGGCACGGTGTCGGCATCAAGGCCGCCGCGCTGCAGTTCTCCCTCGCCCACCCGGCGACCGCCGCGGTCATCCCCGGCGCCACCCGCCCGAGCCGCGTCGCCGAGGACGTCGCCGCGCTCAACGAGACGGTCCCGGCCGCGTTCTGGTCCGCGCTCCGCGAGGAGGGCCTGATCGCCGGGAACGCCCCGCTGCCCGCGTGACCCCCTCGAACCAGACCCGATCCACCCAGGAGAAACCCATGGCCACCACCACCGCGTCCCTCGACGTCCCCGTGCCCGCCGACCGGGTGTGGCAGCTCGTCGGCGGCTTCGGCTCGCTGCCCGAATGGCTGCCGTACATCCCCGGCAGCGACCTCGGCGAGGGCGGCCGGGTGCGCACCCTGACGAACGAGGAGGGCGGTGTCATCGTCGAACGGCTGGAGGCGTTCGACGACACGGCACGCACCTACACCTACTCCATCGTCCGGGCCCCGTTCCCGGTCACCGACTACCGGTCCACCCTCACCGTGCGCGAGACGCCCGACGGCGCCCGCGTCGAGTGGTCGGGCACCTTCACCCCCGCCGGTGTGCCGGACCAGGAGGCCGTCGACCTCTTCCAGGGCATCTACACCGACGGGCTGGCCGCCCTGCGCCGGACCCTCACCGGCTGACCGCGCGGGCGCCGCGCGCGGTGCGCGGCGCCCGGTCAGCCGGCCGCCGCGGACTCCACGCCGAGCCCCGTGAGGCAGGCGGTGAGGACGCGGGTCAGGCGGGGTTCCACCTCGACGACGGCGTGGCTCAGCCGGGGATCGCTCGCGTACAGCTCCCGCAGGCGCGGCCCCGGGCTGGCCATCTGCCACAGCGCTCCGGCCATGCCGGTCGCCGTGGCCACCGTGTCCACGGCCTGCGCCTCGGTCAGCCCCAGCAGCCGGTGCAGCTCGCCGCCGATCCGTTCGACCTCCCCGAGCGTCATCAGCTTGAAGGACCGCACCGACTCGATCGACACGTTCCGTTCCAGGTTCAGGGGCGCCTGGGCGAGCAGGTCGCAGAACAGGGGGCGCGCGGCGAGCGTGCCGGCGATGACCCGGGCGACCTCGGCGGGGGTGGCGTGCGGCCGGCCGGCGAGGTCGCCGCACAGGTCTGCGGACCACTGCCGCCACCCTTCCGCGGTCAGTGCGAGGAAGATCTGCTCTCTCGTCTCGAAGTAGCGCAGCAACGCCGATTTGTGCATGCCCACGGCCGCCGCGATGTCGGTGAGGGTCACGTCCCTCACGCCGTGCCGGTCGGCGAGCGTGCGGGCCGCGGCCAGGATCGCCTGTTCCCGGACCTGTTTGGCCTCGGGACTGCGCGCACGCTGAAAGGCAAGCTCACTCATGAGGGACATCATAGGAGCGGGTAGCGCACTGGCGTTGCGTAATGATGCGTGATCAGGGGAAGGGCGGTGCGGTGAACCCCGCGAGTCGTCGCCCGTCGCGTCCGTCCCGCCTCGCGTTTCCCCGGCCGGCCCACGGGAACCCGGCCGTGCCGACGAACGGATCGGAGGACGGCCATGACGGGACACACCGACGAGCCCGCCGACCGGTTCGCCCGGGCCCGCGACGAGGAGGAGCCCGGAGCGCACTCGGGCGGCGAGAGCCAGGCCCGCGACCGGACGGTTCCGGGCACGGCCAGTGCCAGGGAGGGCTACCAGTCCGGCGAGGGCACAGCGGCCGGTGAGCCGCTGCGAGGCGTGGGCGCCGAGGAGCGGACGGGGGAGCGCCGGGAGGAGGACGAGGAGACCGGTTCCGACCGGTAGACGGGCCTCGCGGCCTCATCCGGCCTCATCGGCTGGTCCGCCCACGGCGGCGGTCTCGTCGTGCTCCCCGCCGCCGCTCGCGCCGCCTGGGCCGGGACGGCGCACGACGAGGCTGCTCACCTCGAAGCTCATCTCGGTCGTGCCGGCCTCGGGCGGCGGGTGGTAGCGCCCGGCGCTCACCGAGAGGTTGACGATCAGGTAGGCGTGCCAGGCGCGGCCCACGCCCCGCCCGTCCGAGAACACCCGCCTGCCGTTCAGCCACCAGACCACCGAACGGCGCCCGAAATCGGTGCGCAGGTCCACCCATGCGCCCGGACCGACGGCGTCGTCGCGCACATAGCGCTCGGCGCCGCGCACATGGTTGGTCAGTTCCAGCAGGTCCGGATGGTCCGGGTGGTATTCGAAGACGTCGATCTCCTGGTCGCCGTCCCGCCAGGTCCAGATGGCCGGCCAGGCGCCGATCTCCCGGGGCAGCCGGACACGGGCCTCCAGCACGTCCCCCGTCCGGACCGTGAACCCCTCCTCGCTCCCCTCGGTGGTCAGCAGCCCCGTGTCCCATCTGCCGTCCGGCCGGGGCGTGGCCCGGAAGACGCCGGAGCGGCTGTGGTCCGCGCCGGTGACCAGGTAGTCCAGCTTGTCGTCGTCAGGATTGACCGGGCCGCCGTCCGGATAGGCCCACGAACGGCCCGCGACCCACTGCGTCGGCGAGGCGAAGTCCGCCGTGAACACGACGTCGGATCCGGCGGGGCGACGCGGAGCGGGCAGACGGCCGTCCGGTGCGTGTTCCTCCATGCCGGATGTCTCACCGGCGGTCGCCCGGTCATGCGCCCGGGCGCCGATCCGGTGCCGAGATTGCCCCTTCCGGGTGAACGGCGGGCGCCTGCGCGGCCTCGGCGCGTCTTCTCCGCGGTTCGATGTCACGTGGTCCGGGCCCCCCGGGTGCGTCGCCGGGGGCCCGTCAGCGGTCAGCGGGCGAGACGGTGCTTCCTGCTTCCCCGGCGCAAGCGCACCGCGCCGAGGACGATGTCGGCGGCGAGCACGACAGCGCCGATGACGAAGAGATAGAACAGGCCGTGGGTGACGAAGCCGATGATGCCCAGCACGACGGCCACGAGGACAAGGAACAGGAACAGACTCATCGGATCTCCCGCGTTCTGCGCGCCTCAACGGCGGGCCAGGCGTCGCTCACCGCCGGCGCCCGGTGTGTAGGTCAGCTCGTAGTGGGAGAAGACACCCGGCTCCTCGGCGGCCGGCAGCTCGCCGTCGGTGTCGATCGAGGGGGCCTTCTTGACCTGGTCCTTGCTGTGGGCGACCTTCAGGTAGCCGGGACCGACCGTCGCACCGGGGAGCGGTACGAACACCAGACGGCGACGGGTGGGCAGGCCCACGGTCACCGTGGCGAAGAAGGGCTGGTCGGTGGTCGTGTCCACGTAGATCGACTCCAGGACGCCGATCTTGTGCCCCTTGGAGTCGACGACGTCGCGCCCTCGCCACTCACGGATATCGGATGCCTCGAACATCAGAACCTCCTCTGCGGGGGTACCCACGATCGGGCCGGTGATGTGGCCGCGCCACCCGAATCCTCAGAAGGCGTACCGGATGCGCAGCCAGGGGGCGTGGGACGCGACGAGGTCCTTCAGGGTCCGGACGGCGTCCGCTTTGACGCGCGTGGCGTAGCGGACGTTCAGTGCGCCGTTCTGCGAGCGTTTGCCCTGTTGCAGCGCGGGCTGCCACAGCACCTCCTCGGCGCGGGGGTGCCATCCCAGGTTGACCTCGTGCAGCTCCCGGTTGTGCGTGAGCATGATCACTTCGGCGGCGGCCTGGCGTTTGACCCTGCCGGGCAGAGTGTCGTCGAGATGCCGCAGCAGTTCCGTCCAGGCTTCCTGCCAGCCGGGGCGCACCACCACGGGGGAGAGGTTGAAGTGGACCTCGTACCCCGCGTCCAGGAAGTCCGCCGCGGCGGCGATCCGGTCGCCGACCGGTGACGTCCGCAGGTCCAGCAGCCTGGAGTCCGCAGGGGGCATCAGCGAGAAGCGGATGCGCGTCCGGCCCCGCGGGTCCAGGGCCAGCAGGTCGGGGTTGACGAACTTGGTGGCGAACGACGCCTTGGCCGTCGGCCACTGGCGGAAGGCGCGGACGAGATCGGCGGTGTTGTCGCCGATGAGCGCGTCCACCGAACAGTCGCCGTTCTCCCCGATGTCGTAGACCCAGGCCGACGCGTCGCACTGGTTCGGTTCCCGTTTCCGGCCCTGCCGTGCGATGTGCCGTGCCAGGTGGGCGATGATGCCGTCGATGTTGGTGAAGACGGTGATGGGGTTGGCGTACCCCTTGCGCCGCGGCACGTAGCAGTAGGCGCAGGCCATCGCGCACCCGTTGGAGGCGCCGGGGGCGATCCAGTCGGCGGACCGGCCGTTGGGCCGCGTCGCCAGCGTCTTCTTCTCGCCCAGGACCAGCGTCTCCCCCTTCACCCGCACCCAGCGCTCGACGTTGCCCTCGTTGCCGTGCAGCCCGGGGATGCGCCAGTGGGAGTCCACCTCGATCACCTCGGCCTCGGGGAAGCGGGCGAGGATCTGACGGCCGCGTGCGGAGGCGGCGGCGGCCGGCTCGGCGAAGACGGTCCGCACCGGCAGCAGGCGGCGGGCCGCGGGGGAGTCACGGAAGCAGGTGCGGTGCTCCGGCGGGCGCCCGGCGCCCGTGCCGTGCTCGCCGGTCCCGCGTGTGCCGGGCGCGGTGGTCTCCAGCGCGTCGAGGCCGAACAGGGCGTCGGGGCCGTCGTCCGGTCCGGCGGAGGGGTACCGCATCTCTGCTCCGCTCGGGAAGGTGCCGTAGTGGGGGTCTCCTCTCCACTGTAGGCACGTGACGCGGCGGTGATTCCGCGCGCCCGGCCGGGCCGGCGGGGGCCGGCGCCGGGGGGGGGCTCAGTCGTCCAGGGGGTCGTGGCCCCAGTTCATCAGCGAGTGGCGCCATCGTGTGTCGCGCACGTCTCCGGACGGGCGCTGCGCGAGGTGGCGGCGGATGTACCCGGTCACCTTGCGCATGTGCGCGTAGTCCGCGTCCGACAGGTCGCCCTTGTTCTTGCGGAGGATGTCCACGATGGCGCGACCGGAGGCGTGGCCGGTGGACTCGCCCCCGTCCTTGTGCTGTCCGGCGGCCCGGGATTCGTCGGTGGCCAGCCACTTCTCCAGTGCGGAGGGTGTCATGTTCACCAGTTCGCGGAAGCTGTCGCGGATCTCCCGGTGCTGCTCCTCGCCCGGCACCGGGCCTACTTCTTCCGCTTGAGCGCGGACGGCTTGTGCACGGCCGTACGGCCGGACTTGTCGCTGCGCACCTCGTACTGCGGGTCGTCGGGCGAGGCGTCCACGGTGCGTCCCGACGCCTCGGTGCGCTCGGTGATCTTCTTCTCCACGGTGCCCTCGGTCTCGCTCCCGTGACTGCGCCAGGCCACCTTGTCGCCTTTGGAAGGTTCCTTCTCGCCTGATGTGCGCTTCGCCTTGGCCATGGTCGTACTCCCTGGAGACAAAGGTTCCGGCGTGCGGGTGGATCGCGATGTGTCCTTCCACCACCTTGCCTGGAGAGGGCGCGGTCCGCACCTGTGGTGCTGGCCGGCCCTCTCCGCGCGCCGGGGAGGTCAGGAGAGCTTGTCGACCGCCGTCCGGGTGGTGGCCTTGAACGCCTTGACCGGGGCGTCGCGGAACGAGCCCATCTGGGACCACTTCACGACCGTCACCGTCCTGCCCTCGCGGCCGACCGAGAACAGGGCGATGTCGGAGGCGCCCCACGTCGCGGTGGTGTGGATGCCGTAGACGTGGGCGCCCGCCGCCACCTTGACCTTGCCGTAGTACTTCTTCGCAGCCGTGATGTCCGGGGACTGCGACCGGAGCTTCTTCGCGCAGCCCGCGAGGTCCTCGCGCAGCAGGGCCGCGAAGTCGGCGGCGCGCCGTGCGTCGCGCTCCACCACGGTGACCTGGAGGGCGTTGGTGTCCAGGTCCGTCCAGTAGGCGCGGTGCGCGGAGACCGAGGGCAGGGCCTCGCCGACGCAGATCGGCAGCGGGTCCGGCCGGCCGGCGGTGACCGGGCCGGCGTACCAGGGCGACGACGGGTGGGGCGGCAGGTCCGCCGGGTCGAGGAAGGCGGGTGCGTCGGCGGTGCGGGCGGCAGCCGTCGCCGGGACCGCCGCCAAGGCGAGGGCGGTGCCGGTGGCCAGGGCCGTCAGGGCGTTGCGGATGGCCCGCGTCCGGATCGTCATGGTGTCCCCCTGTGCGGTGTGATGCGCTCGATGCCGGTGAGGGCGGATTCCTCCCGGCCGTCATGTGGAGTACGACCCGCCCCGGACGCGGTTCGTTGTGCCCCGAATGGCACGGAACTGTCACAGACGTCACCGGCCGGTCGTCACGTCCGGCTCGCACCCGGGCCCGGCCGCACGGGGGGCTCCGCTCGCCGCGGGCCGCCCGAGCGGGGCTGGGTGGCACCCGGTCCCCGGTTCGGCCGGGGCGGGCGGGCAGTGCCCGAGGGCCGCGGCGGCTTCGAGCCGAGCGCGTGCGGCGCCCGGAGGGCAGTGGCCGCCCGGCCCGGAGGCGAGGCGTTCCGGCTGCCGGTTCGGCAGGAGCCGGCGCGGATCGGGAAAGCCCCGCGGATCGCGGCCGGCCGCGCCGAGCGGCACGAGGACGACGGTGCCGGGCGGCACGGGCGCGCCCGCGACGTCGGCGTCCACCACAGCGGTACGGGGCCCCGGTTGAACGGGCGGGCCGAGGCGAAGCCGCCGCCGGCACCTGTTCCGCGGGGCCCCCGCGAGCGGTTTGTTAGGCTCGCCCTGCCTCCCGTGGGGGAAGTCCGGTGAGAGTCCGGCGCTGACCCGCAACGGTGTGCGCGGGGACCCTGTGGTCCTCGCGCGAGCCCGATCGCCTGCGGAGGGGTCAGCGACCCGTTTGACTGCTCGCCGAGGACTGCGAGAGGGGGCCGCGCGGCCGGCACGGCCGTACGGGCTGTCCCTGTTCGACGTTCCGCGGCGGCCCGTGCGAAGGACGGCCCCACCGTGCGTCGAAGAACGGCACCCCGCCGGATACCCGCGCTGCCGCTCGGCCTGGGGCTGGCGGCGCTGCTGCTGCTCTCGCTCCTGTGCGGTGTCGCGCTCGGCGCCGCCGGAATCGGCTGGGCCGACGTGCTCCGCTTCCTGTGGGCCGGGCTCACCGGCGGCACCGTGCACGCGCACGACGCGGCCCCCTACACCATCGTCTGGGAGATCCGGCTGCCCCGGGTCCTGCTCGCCGCCGTCGTCGGGGCGGGGCTCGCGGCCGTCGGCGTGGCCGTGCAGGCCATGGTCCGCAACGCGCTGGCCGACCCGTTCGTCCTCGGCATCTCCTCCGGCGCGGCGGTGGGCGCCAACGCCGTCATCCTGCTCGGCGCGCTGGCGGGACTCGGGGTGTGGGCGCTGTCGGTGTCGGCGTTCGCCTCCGCGCTCGCGGCCATGGCCCTCGTCTACGCCGTCGCCCGCTCGCCGCACGGACTGACCCCGCTGCGGCTGATCCTGACGGGCACCGCGCTGGCGTACGGTTTCGAGGCCGTCACCACGGTCATGGTGTTCGGCGCGGCCCGGGGCGAGGCGGCCCGCTCGGCGATGATGTGGCTGCTGGGCAGCCTCGGCGGCGCCACCTGGGCGCAGGTGCCGCTCGCCGCGGTGACCGTGGCCGCCGGATGGGCGTGGCTGCGCCGGCGGGCCGAGGCGCTGAACGCGCTCGCCATGGGGGACGAGACCGCGGCCTCCCTCGGTGTCCCACCGCCCCGGCTGCGGCGGGAGCTGTTCCTGGTGACCGCGGCCGTCACGGGAACCGTCGTCGCGGTCAGCGGGGCCATCGGCTTCGTCGGGCTGATGGTGCCGCACGTCGTGCGCATGCTGGTCGGTGCCGACCACCGCCGGGTGCTGGCGGTCGCCCCGCTCGCGGGAGCGGTGCTGCTGGTGTGGGCGGACGTGCTGTCCCGGCTGCTGCTGGCCCCGGCCGAACTGCCGGTCGGTGTCATCACCGCGGTGGTCGGTGTCCCCGCGTTCCTGCTGCTGATGCGGCGGGGCGGCTACGCGTTCGGGGGGCGCTGAGCGTGCGGCTCGACATCGAGGACGTCACGATCGAGGCGGCCGGAACCCGCCTGGTCGAGCACATCGACCTCACCGTGGGCAGCGGGACGTTCGCCGGACTCGTCGGCCCCAACGGCAGCGGCAAGTCGACTCTCTTGCGCAGCGTGTACCGGGCGCTGCGGCCGGCCGCCGGGGCGGTGCGGCTGGACGGTGACGACCTGCACGCCATGGACCCGCAGGCCGCCGCCCGGTCGCTCGCCGCACTGCCCCAGGAGTCGTCGGCCGAGTTCGACTTCACCGTGGCCGAGGTGGTCGGCATGGGCCGGCTGCCGCACCGCGGCCGTACGGCCGGCGCGGACCGCGAGATCTGCGCGCGGGCGATGGACCGCACGGGCGTCACCCACCTGGCCGGCCGGGGGTTCCCCGGCCTGTCCGGGGGTGAGAAGCAGCGGGTCCTCATCGCCCGCGCGCTGGCACAGCAGCCCCGGGTGCTCGTCCTCGACGAACCCACCAACCACCTCGACATCGCCCACCAGTTGGACGTGCTGTCCCTGGTCAGGGAGAGCGGCCTGACCGTCCTGGCCGCGCTGCACGACCTGAACCTCGCCGCCGCGCACTGCGACGTCCTGTACGTCATCGACAAGGGCCGCATCGTCGCCGCCGGACCACCGCTCGACGTCCTGCGACCCGCCCTGCTCGCCGAGGTGTTCGGCATCCGCGCGCACCCGGTACGGCACCCCGTGAGCGGCGCCGTCCAGCTCCTGTTCGACCGGCTTCCGCCCACCACCTGAAGGATCGCCATGCGCACGCTGCTCGCCGCCGCCCTCTGTCTCGCCGCGACCGCCACCGGCTGCGGCGCCACCGTCAGGTCCGCCGAGGACGCGCGGTCCCCCGCGGTCACGCTCACCAACTGCGGCCGTGAGGTGACCTACGACAAGGTCCCCGAACGCGTCGTCACCAACGACGTCGGCATCACCGAGCTGATGTTCGCGCTCGGCCTGGAGGACCGCATGGCCGGCTTCGCCATGCCCGACGACAGGGGCGACCTGAGCCGTGTGCCGTGGAAGGACGGATACGACAAGGTGCCCTGGCTGTCCAAGGACCAGCTCACCAAGGAGAACGTCCTGGACGCCCGCGCCGACCTCGTCGTCGCCGGCTGGAACTACGGCTTCCGCGAGGACGGCGGCTTCACCCCCGACGCCCTGGACAAGCTCGGCATCCCCTCGTACGTGCTCACCGAGTCCTGCCGCAACGGCCGTACGAAGACCTCGCGGGGGATCATGCCGCCCCTGGACGCCCTGTACACCGACCTCACCAACCTCGGCGCTCTGTTCGGCGTCGAGAAGCGGGCCCGAGCCCTGGTCGACGGCTTCAGGGAACAGGTCGCCGGCGTACGGGCGAAGGCTCCCCGGGGCGCCGGCCGCCCCTCGGTCTTCCTCTACGACAGCGGCCGGGACACCCCCTTCACCTCCGGCCGCTACGCCGCCCCGGAACAGATCATCACCGAGGCCGGCGGCGTCAACGTCATGCACGACGTGGCGGACTCCTGGACCACGGCCGGCTGGGAGACCGTCGTCGAGCGCGACCCCGACGTCATCGTCATCTGCGACTACGGCGACGTCAGCGCCGAGCGGAAGAAGCGGTTCCTGCTCTCCTACGCCCCGCTGCGCGACGTCTCCGCCGTCAGGCACCGGCGGATCGTCGCCCTCGACTACGCCGACCTGGTGGAGAGCCCCCGCAACCCGTCGGCCGTCGCCCGGCTCGGCGCCTACCTGCGGACGGTGGCGGAACAGGGGTGACCGGCGCGGTCCGGTGCGGTGAGCCGTACGACGGCGGTACGGACCGCGGCATCCCGAGCCGCGGTCCGTACCGGGTGAGCCGGCGGGGCTGTGTGGGGATCAGCCGCCGCGGTTCACCTTCGCCAGGGCCTTGGCCAGGCCGTTGGCCCACAGCTGGTTCACCCGGGAGCGCTCGGTGGCGTTCGGGTACCGGTTGGTGCAGGACGGGCCGGGGCCGCCGCCCGACATCAACTCGCTGCACGGTCCGCTGTAGTGGTCGGGCAGGCCCAGCACGTGGCCGGTCTCGTGGGCGGTGACGCGGACGGAGTCGTACTGCTGGTTCTGCGCGTAGTCCAGGAAGATGTAGCCGCGGCCGTGGCCGTTGGTGGAGGCGTAGGAACCGCGCGAGTCGTTGCCCTCGTAGTAGGTGAAGTCACCGGTGCCCGAAGTCGCCTGGAGCTTGACGTTCGACACGGAGCTGTTCCAGATGGAGGCGGCGCTCGATATCTGGGAGCGGAAGCTCGGGGCCTGGGAGGCGTTGTAGTAGACGGTCACCACCTTCAGCGAGGGCTGGTCGGCCTGCCGCTCGGCGACCGACTTCAGCACCGCGTCGAAGAACGCCTTGCTGCCGGCGCCGTCGGCCGTGCCCACGTACCCGGCGGTGGCGGTGCGGGCCGGTGCCTGGGCGGCGCTGTGGGCGCTCGCCGGGCTCGCGGTACCCAGTGCGGCGGAGGCCAGACCCAGACCGAGGGCCAGGGTCAGGAGTCTTCTGGTCTGCTGCGAGCCGGTGCTGCTGCGGAACGACGCCATGGGGGGCTCCTTCTCGTCCTGTGGGGTGGAACGATCGGTTGCCTGTGAGTCTCGGGCAGACCAACGGGGCGCGGGATGATGGCAGTCGGGGATAGCCCGGGGCTATCGCGGGCCGACTCGTCCCTGTTCGTTGGCACTTGAACATCTGGTGCCGTGCCGTGCGCCGCCTTACGCTCCCCCCATGGAGCTGGAGGTGAGGCACCTGCGCGTCCTGTGCGCCATCGCCGATACCGGCAGTCTGCACAAAGCCGCACGTCAACTCGGCCTGGCGCAACCCTCGTTGAGCACACAGCTGCGGCGCATCGAGCGCGCCCTCGGTGCTCAGCTCTTCGTACGCACCCGGACCGGCTGCCGTCCCACCCCGCTGGGGCTCGCCGTGCTGAGCCGGGCCAGGCCCCTGGTCGCGGAGTTCGCGGCGATCGTCACCGAGACCAGGGCGGCGGCCGCCCGCGCCGCCGGCGGGTTCCGGCTGCGCATCGGCGCCACCGCCAGCCGGGCCATCCCGGGCTGGTTACGTCTGCTCAGGGCACGCGGTCCCGGCTCTCGCCCGACACTCCAGATGAACGTGTCCGCCAACGCCCTGCTGGCCATGGTCGCCGCCGGCCGGCTCGACATGGCGTTCGTGCACGAGGTCGAGGGCAGCCCGCTGCGCATTCCGCCCGGCCTGAGCCTGCGGGTGCTCGTCGAGCGCGAACCGCAGTTCGTCACGCTCGCCGCGGACCATCCCGCCGCCTCGCAGCCGGAGGTGGGCCTCGCCGATCTGGCCGGCGACCGCTGGATGGTCGACTCCACGGTCGACGGCGAGTGGGACGGCCTGAGCCGGGTCCTGCGCGCCGCGGGCCTGAACCCCGAGATGCTGCACGGCGACTACCTCACCGCGTACTCACTGGCCGCCACCGGCGAGGTCGTCACGATCAGCCAGCCGACCGCCCATCCCCGCCCCGACCTCGCGATCCGCCCGCTGAAGGGCGACCCGATAGGGGTACGGCTGCTGCTGGCGGCCCGCACCGAGGAGGAACTGGACGAGGCCTACCCGGAGTTGGAGGAGGCGTACTGGACCGTGGCCCGGGAGGCGCCGGCCTACCGGGAGTGGCTGAGGCGTGCCGACCCGTGCGGCGCCCGTGCGGGCCGTGCCACGCGCACCCGGTGGGCCACCGCCGCGGGAACCGCCGACACGCTGACGTGCATCGGTCCCGGCCGTTGCCCGGCACCGGGTCGGTGAGCGCGGCGTCGCGGGGCCGGTCCCATGCCGTGGACGGCACCCGGTCACGCGTCCGGCAGCATTGGCCAGACCTCGGAGAAGGCCAGGCCGTGGGCACGGGTGACGGTTCCGCACGGGCAGCCCAGCGTGATCGGGGACCAGTCGCAGGTCACCGTCCACGGCCCGGTCGTACCCCGCACCCCGGGCAGTGCGCCGTCCGGGCCGTCCACACGCCGGGCGCGGGGCGGTCGTGCCGCCGGAGGCGGCCCTCGTACCGCACCTGCCGGGGCCCGCCCGGCGGCGTGAGCGGGCCGGGACCCGGCGGGCCCGGCGCGGCCAGGGGCCGGACGTCGCGGTCAGACCGGGAAAGAGGGCCTCATCCGCCTCGGTCGGCGGCCCGCCGCGCCGTCCGGCGCGCCCGGCCCGGCCGCGTACCTCGGGGCCGCCGCCGCGACCGGCGGGTCCGGAACGCCGTGCCAGGGCAGCGGAGCCCGCGCGTCGGCCGCGAGGAGAGCGGCGCGGCCGACGGGCTGACGGCGCCCGCGTGGAGGCGGTACAGGACGGTGCGCGGGACGCGCTGGTGCCGCCGGTCCCGGTCCACGGCCCGTGCCCGCGCCGCCGCGGTCCGCCGGACCGGCGGCGCAGCGGTGAGCCGGTCCGGTACGGCCGCCGCCTCGGCGTCCGCGGGGGGGTGGGACGTCACCGTCCGGCGACCACGAGCCCACGAGCCGCAGCGCTCGCGCCGACTCCCGCGCCACGGCACGCACCGGCGGCGACCCGCTGCCGCAGCCGCCGGCCTGTCCGTCGTGACACCCGGTCTCCCCGCCGGCAACCGCCGCTGCCGCGGGAGGACTTCTAAGGTGATCGAGTGACAGCATTCAACATCCTTGACGACCGCAGCGCCTGGCAGAAGGACTTCGAGCAGCGGCTCCACGCCCCGTACACGGCGGCCGGTTTCAGCCTGGCCGCGGCCGAGCGTCTGGTGGAGTACCTCCGCGTCCGCATCGGCGACTGGACCGTCGCCGAGATCACGGACGCCGGGACCCGGGTGGGACACGTGGCCGTGGACGTGGCCGACGAGCACGGCGTCCTCGTGGGCCACATCCAGGATCTCCGTGTCGACGCCGACCACACCGGCCGCGGGTACGAGCAGGCGGCACGGGACTGGGCCGAGGCGTGGTGCGCGGAGCGTGGCGCGCGCCGGCTGGGCATACGGCTCACCGGGCCCGCCGGTGACCTGTTCGGCGGCTACGGCGTCCGGGGCCAGCTCAGGGCACGGAGCATCGGCCCGGCGCCCGAGCCGCTGCACGGGGTCACCGCGCGGCCGATGACCCCGGCCGAATACTCCGCCTGGCTGGCCTCGGAGAAGGCCGCCTACGTCGCCGACATCGTCCGGTCGGGGGCCATGAGCCCCGAGGAGGCCGGGCGCAAGGCCGACCGGGACTTCGGGAACCTGCTGCCCCAGGGTCTCGATACGCCCGACAACAGCGTCCTGGTGCTCGAAGCGTCCGGCGAGCCGATCGGCAGCGGCTGGTTGAAGCACGGACACCTGCCGGGGGTGACGTACGGCTACTCGCTGCACGTCGGGGAGCGGCACCGCGGCAAGGGGTACGGGCGGGCCGCGATGGCGGCCGGCGAACAGGTCGCGCTCGCGGCCTGTGACTCGATGCTGATGTTCACCGTGTGGGGCGGCAACGAGGTGGCCATGAACCTGTACACGAGCGCCGGGTACCAGGTCGTGGAGGAATTCCGCACCCACGACCTGCCCCGGAGTGTGGCCTGACCCATGCGGCGGGGCCCCGTCTCTCGTCCCGGTTCGCGGACGAGGGCCGGGGCCTGGGTCCGTCCTGCTGCTACTAAATTAGTAATTAATATTGACAGGGTTTCGGCCACGGGCCACAGTCTTCGCCGTGACGCCGGTCTCCCGCAGGGACGCTTCCGGCTCACGTCTTCCCGCTTCCCAACCCCCGGGAGAGGCCCGTGACTTCCCAGTCGCCCACGCACAGCCCCCCGCACCGCCGGCCCACCGGGCCGGTGCTCGCCGCCGCGATCACGGTCGTCCTCGGCGCCGCGGCCGTCCCTCCGGCCGCGGCGGAACCGGCGGTGGACCAGGGGACGCCCGGCTCCTACGACAGCGGACTCGCCCCGACGCCCTACATGGGCTGGAACACGTACTACGGACTCGGCGCCCCCACCGAGAAGGAGGTGCGCGCGGTCGCCGACAAGCTGGTCGGCAGCGGTCTGCGCGACAGCGGCTACGACATCGTCTGGCTCGACGGAGGCTGGCAGGCCGACGACCCCCGTGACGCGCGGGGCCGGCTGGTGGCCCACCCGGACCGCTTCCCGTCCGGCATCCCGGCCCTCGTCTCCTACCTCCATCAGCGCGGCCTGCGTGCCGGGATCTACACCGACGCCGGTACCTACGACGGAGGCAGGAGCTGCGGGCTCGGCAGCCGGGGCCACTACACCGAGGACGCACGGCAGTTCGCCGACTGGAAGATCGACGCGATCAAGGTCGACTTCCTGTGCGGCATCGGCGAGAAGCTCGATCCGGGGCCCGCGTTCAAGGAGTTCGGCGACGCCGTCGCCAAGTCGGGCCGGAAGATGCTGCTGAACCTGTGCAATCCGCTCACCGACGACTGGGGACTGCCGCACACGCCCGAGCAGGACGCGCACAACACCTACGCCTACGCCCCGGCGATCGCGGACTCCTGGCGCACCGGCACCGACATCGCCTGGGGCACCCCGAGTCCGGGGGAGTGGCCCGACATCCTGCGCAACATGGACGCCAACGCCTGGCACCCGGAGGCGCAGGGCCCCGGCCACTACAACGACCCGGACTACCTGATCCCCATGCGCCGCATGGCCGACGGCACCCTGGAGCTGACGCAGGAGGAGTCCACTACCCAGTTCGTGATGTGGGCCGAGATGGCCTCCCCGCTCGTCCTCGGTTCCGACCCGCGCACCCTGACGCCGTCGATGATCGCCACGCTCCGCAACCCGGAGATCGTCGCCGTCGACCAGGACCCGCTCGGCGTCCAGGGGGTCCGGGTCGCCACGGACTCCGTCGGCGACGTCTACAGCAAGGTCCTGTCCGGACGCGGTGAGCGCGCGGTCGTCCTGCTCAACCGCTCCGAGCAGCCGGCCGAGCGCACCGTGCGCTTCAGCGACGTGGCCCTCGGCGGGTCCGTCACGGTGCGCGACCTGCGCGCACGCGCCGGCCGCGGTACGCACACGGGGTCGTACACCGTCGAGGTCCCCGCCCACGGCACCGCCTTCCTCCGGCTCACCGGGCAGGACGCGCTGCCCGGCACGAGCCTCGGACGGCGGACCTCGGCCAGCCCGGCCGTGGTGCGCGACGGGGAGACACTGACCACCTTCTTCCGCGGACCGGGCGGCACGCTCGTCCAGCACACGGCGGACGGCACGCGTCCGCCGCGGACCAGGGACCTCGCGGGCCCGGCCGGCGGACGGATCCTCGGCCAGCCGGCCGCCTACGCCTCCGCCGGCGGGCGTATCGACGTCTTCGTCCGCGGTACCGACGACCACGCCTACCGCAGGGTCTTCTCCGGCGGGCGCTGGGGCGACTGGCAGGACCTGGGCGGGAGCCTGACCGACGCGCCGACCGTGGCCTTCACCGATCCCGCCGACTGGACCCTCGTCGCGCGCGGTGCCGACGGAAGCGTCGTGCGGCGCGGCCCCTCGGGCGGCTGGTCGTCGCTCGGTACGCCGGGTGGCCGGCCGGTGTACGGCAGGCCGTCCGCGGTCGTCGGCGCCGACGACCGCGTCCACGTCGCCGTACGCACCGCCGCGGACGACGTGTGGACCAACTCGCGTGACCGGTCGGGCCGGTGGTCCGGATGGAGTTCGCTCGGCGGCACGGTGAGCGGCAGTCCGACGCTCGTCGCCGTGGGGGACGCCGTGGTGCTGTACGCGCGGGCGGCCGACTACACCCTCTGGCAGCAGCGGTACGACGGTGGCGCCTGGCGGGGCTGGACCAAGCGGCAGGAGTTCCCCAGCGCGGCCTTCGACGGCTCGCTCGGGGCCGTCGCCGGCCCTGACGGCTCGGTCGACGTGGTGTACCGCGGCGTCGACGGCGCCGTCCACAGAACCCAGTTCCAATAAATTAGTAATTAATATTGACGTGGCGGGATCGCCACGCGACTCTGGATCCGCCGCGAACGGGGCCCGGCCGCCACAGGGCCGGCCCCCGCCGCGCGGACCCACAGGGAGCCTCCATGACGAACCACCTGCCCGGCCGCCGGCGCTTCCTCGCCGGACTCGGAGCCGCCGGAGCGACCACCCTGCTCAGCGGCTGCGTCACCGCCGCCTCCACCGCCAAGTCCTCCTCCAAGGGCCCGGTGACCCTCCAGTCCAACCTGTCCGCACCGCAGGCCAAGGCCGCGATGGAGGACCTCGTCGCCGCCTACGCGAAGAAGGGCGAGGGCCGCGCCAGCCTGAACACCGTGGCCGCCGAGACCTTCCGCACCCAGCTGCCGACCTACCTGACCTCGGCCAACCCGCCGGACGTGTACACCTGGTACCCCGGCTCCGTGGCGGACGCCTACGCCAGGAAGAACCTGCTCCTCGACCTCGACGACGTCTGGAACGCCTCACCCGACCTCAAGCGGTACTCCAAGGCGCTGAACGGCCTGTGCACCGCGAGCTCCGGGAAGAAGGTCTTCGTGCCCACCACCTACTACTGGTGGGGCATGTTCTACCGGAAGTCGAACTTCGCCAAGTGGGGGGTCAGCGCGCCCTCCTCCTGGGACGAGTTCCTCGACCTGTGCGACAAGCTCAGGTCCAAGGGGGTGGCGCCGATCGGACTCGGCGCCGGCGGCAACACCCCCTGGGTCGCCTCGGCCTGGTTCGACTACCTCGACATCCGCGTCAACGGCGCCGCCTACCACCGTGACCTCCTCGCGGGCAGGCACCGCTTCGACGACCCCGAGGTGCGCAAGGTCTTCGACCGCTGGCAGGAGGTGCTGCCGTACTTCGACCCCGACGGCACCGCCCTCGCCTTCCAGGACGCCGGCACCGCCCTGCTCAACGGCCGCACCGGCATGATGCTCATCGGCACCTTCTTCGCCGACGCCGCCCCCGGAAGCGCCCTGGACGACATCGACTTCTTCCGTTTCCCCGTCATCGACCCCAAGATCCCCCTCGCCGAAGAGGCCCCGACCGACGGCTACTTCGCCAGCGCCCGCACCGGGCGCCGCGACCAGGTCGCCGACCTGATGAAGTACCTGGCCACCGCCGAGGCGCAGGAGATCTACATCAAGGGCTCGTCCGGGACCGTGCTGCCCTGCAATCCCGACGCCAAGGACGCGGGCACGGCGCTGGTGAAGAAGGGCCGCGAGCACATCGAGCGGGCGGCCGAGCTGACCCAGTTCTTCAACCGCGACTCCAGCGACGCCCTCCAGCCCACCGCCGACACCGCGCTCACGAAGTTCATCGCCCGGCCCAAGGACGTCGGCGGCATCCTCCGGGACTGGCAGCGCGACGCCGAGAAGATCTGGAACGCCTGACATGGCCGTCCTGACCGCCCCGCACCGCGAGTCCCCGGCCCCGGCACCGCCCCGAGGCCGCCGGGCCCGGGGTCCCCGCCGCACACCCCCGCTGGTCCTCGCCTTCGTTCTCGTCCCCCTGCTCGCCGAGGCCGTCTGGGTCTTCTGGCCCGCGCTACAGGGCTTCTACCTCGCCCTGACCAGCTGGGACGGCGTCTCGGCGCCGAAGTTCGTCGGCCTGGGCAACTTCCGCGAGATGGCGGGCGACGACGTCTTCCGCAGCGCCACCGGCCACACCGTCCTGTGGCTGCTCCTCTTCGGCGGCCTGTCCGCCGTACTGGGCCTGGCCGCCGCCCTGCTGCTCCAGCAGGAGCGCCGGGGTGTCGGCTTCTACCGCGCGGCCCTCTTCCTGCCCGTCGTGTTCTCCCTGGTGGCCACCGCCCTGGTCTGGCAGGCCGTCTACCAGCCCGACGGCGTGCTCAACCGCCTCCTGGAGTCGGCCGGCCTCGACAGCCTGCGTCACGCCTGGCTCGCCGACCAGGACACCGCCCTGTACGCGGTGATCGTGCCCGCCCTGTGGCGGCAGATCGGCTACGTGATGGTCCTCTACCTCGCCGGCCTGAAGGGCATCGACCCGTCCCTGTACGAGGCGGCCAAGGTCGACGGCGCCGGCCGTTGGCAGCGCTTCCGCCACGTGACGCTCCCTCAGCTGCGCGGCGTCAACGCCGTCGTGGTGTCCGTCATCATCATCGACTCGCTGCGCTCCTTCGACGTGGTCTGGTCGCTGACCCGCGGCGGCCCCTACCACTCCTCCGAACTGCTGAGCACCTACATGTACTCCACCGCCTTCCAGTCCCTGCGCCTCGGATACGGCTCCGCCCTGGCCGTCGTCATCTTCCTGCTGGCCTTCGGCGTCATCGCCTCCTACCTGGTCCGGGCCTTCAGGGAGGCCGACTGATGTCCGCCGCCCGGACGCACACGTCCGCCCGCGCGGTGCGCCGCCGGCGGGCCGCCACCGCCGGCTTCCACCTCGGCGCCGGAACCCTGGCCGTCCTGTGGCTGCTGCCCGTCCTCCTGGTCGTGGTCACCAGTCTGCGCTCCTTCGACGACATCGCCGCGCACGGCCTGGGCAGCCGGCCCCACTCCCTCACCCTGGACAACTTCCGGCAGGCCTGGGTCGACGGCGGCCAGCAACGGGCCCTGATCAACAGCCTGATCGTCACCGTCCCCTGCGTCCTGGTGACCCTCGCCCTGGCCGCCATGGCGGCGTTCGCCCTCAGCCGCTACGAGATGCCCTTCCGCCGCTCCCTGCTGCTGCTCATGCTCGGCGGCAACCTGCTGCCCCCGCAGATCCTGCTCGTGCCGGTCGCCAAGCTCAGCGAGATGACGGGCGTCTACGACACCCTGCCCGCCCTGATCGGCGTACAGATCGGCTTCGGCGTCGGCTTCTACGTGTTCGTCCTGCACGGCTTCATGCGGGCGATCCCCGTCGAGATCCAGCAGGCCGCCGTCGTCGACGGCGCCGGCCCGTGGCAGATCTTCCGGCGCGTCATCCTCCCGCTCACCCGGCCCGCGCTCGCCGCGCTCAGCGCGCTGTCCTTCACGTGGATCTTCAACGACCTGCTGTGGGCGATCACCGTCCTGCGCAGCGACGGCAAGATGCCGGTCACCGCGGCGCTCATCGGCCTCCAGGGCCAGTACGTGTCCATGTGGAACGTGATCGCCGCCGGGTCCGTCATCGCCGCCGCGCCCACGGTGGCCGTCTTCCTCCGCTTCCAGCGCCACTTCGTGGCCGGCCTCAACCTCGGAGCAGTGAAGTGACCCCGCACCAGCGCTGGACGCTGCGCACCGAGCACACCGGCTACACCGTCCGGCTCTCCCCGGACGGCCCCTGGGCGGAACTCCACGCGTGGGGACCGCACGGCGTGGAGAACGGGCCGCCGGCACTGGACTGGTCCCACCGCACCCACTTCGTCACCCCGGCCGACGCCGCCCCCGCGGAATACGTCCCCCACGGACTGCGCCCGTTCGCCGGAGCCGACCTCGTCGCCGCCCGGCCCGGCGCCGAGCGCGGCGTGTGGTGGAGCTTCGAGGACGCCCGTGAGGAGCCCGGCACGCTCCGGCTCACCTTCACCGACGCCGTCCTCGGCCTGCGCACCACCCTGTGCTACGCCACCGTGCCCGGCACCGACGTCCTGCACCGCTGGACCGAACTGACCTGCACCGGCGAGGAGGAACTGCGCCTGGAGCGGCTGGACTCCGCCGCCGTGAACATCCCGGTCACCACCGCCGCCCGGCTGACGTACCTGAGCGGCCAGTGGTCGCAGGAGTTCCAGCACACGCGACTCGACCTGGCCCGGGGCACCTTCGCCATCGGCAGCACCCAGGGCGTGCCCGGTCACGCGTACGCGCCCTGGCTCGCCGTCCAGGACGCTTCGGCCCCGCACGACGCTCCCGCCCCCGCCTACGGCATCGCCCTGGAATGGCCCGGCAACTGGCACATCACCGCACAGGCCGAGCCCGGCGGCGCCGTACGCGTCCGCGCCGGCCGCGTACCGCACGAGGGCGCGGTACACCTGGCCCCCGGCGACACCCTGACCACCCCCCGCCTCGCCTGCGCCTTCAGCCCGGACGGACTCGACGGACTCTCCCGCGTCTGGCACCGCTACGAGCGCCGCCTCGCCGGCGAACGCCTGCACCGCCCCCGCAAGGTCCTGTACAACTCCTGGGAGGCCACCGGCTTCGACGTCGACGCCGACAGCCAGCTGGAACTGGCCAAGGCGGCGGCCGACCTCGGCGCCGAGCTGTTCGTGGTGGACGACGGCTGGTTCACCGGACGGGCCGACGACACCGGCGGACTGGGCGACTGGCACCCCGACCCGGCGGCCTTCCCGCACGGCTTCGACCGGTTCGCCGACGACGTCCGCGCCCTCGGGCTCGACCTCGGCCTGTGGATCGAACCGGAGGCGGTCAGCCCCGGCAGCCGCCTGTACGCCGAACACCCGGAGTGGGTCTACCGGATCGAGGGCCGCCCGGCCCGCCGCGTACGCAACCAGCTCCTGCTCGACCTCGGCCGCCCCGACGTGCAGGACTTCGTCCTCGCCACCCTCGACCGGCTGCTGACCGCGCACGCCGTCGACTACCTGAAGTGGGACATGAACCGCCCGCCGACCGAGCGCGGACGTCCGGGCGCCGGGCCCGCGGACCGGCTGGACCTGGACGCCGAGCACGTCCACGGCTACCTCCGCGTCCTGGACCACCTGCGCACCGCGCACCCCCACGTCACCGTCGAGGGCTGCGCGGGCGGCGGCGGCCGGATCGAGCACGCCACCCTCGCACGCACCGACGTCGTCTGGCCCAGCGACAACACCGCGCCCCTGGACCGGCTCCGCGTCCAGTACGGCTTCCTGCACGCCCACGCGCCGCACGTGATGAGCTCCTGGGTCACCGACGCCCCCGGCGTCTTCGACCCCCGCCCGCGCAGCCTCGCCTTCCGGTTCGTCACCGCCATGTGCGGCGTCCTCGGCATCGGCGCCGACCTGCGGGCCTGGACGCCGGAGCAGCGCGCCGAGGCGGCCGGGTGGATCATCCGGTACAAGGAGGTGCGGGACGTCGTCCACCACGGCGACGCCCGCCTGCTCGGCTCGCCCGAGGACGCCACCTGCGGAGTGCAGTACGACGCGCCCGACGGACGCCGTACCGTCGTCGCCGCCTTCAGCACCGGCCCGCTCGACGGCGCCCCGCTCGTGCCGGGCCGCCCCGCCCGGCTGCGGCTGCGCGGTCTGGACCCCACGGCGGCCTACCGGGACGCCGCCACCGCGACCACGTACAGCGGCGCCCATCTGCTGCACTACGGGCTGCCCTGCGCGTGGACCGCCGGCCACGACGCCGACCTGGTCGTACTGACCCGGCGGTAGCCGCACCCGCACGCCGCAAGCCACCCAGACGAGAAGGAGCCCCGCCCCATGGATCCCGCACGACGGCACGGCGCCCGCTTCACCGGCCGCACGGCCGTGATCACCGGAGCCGCCTCCGGCATCGGGGCCGCCACCGCCGAACGCCTCGCCCAGGAGGGCGCCGCCGTGATCCTCGCCGACATCGCCGAGGAACCCGGCGAGGCCGTGGCCGCACGCATCACCCGGGACGGCGGCCGGGCCCGCTTCGTGCCCGCCGACGTCTCGGCCGAACGGGACTGGCAGCGGATCGTCTCCGCCGCCCACGCCTACGGGCCCGTCGACGTACTGGTCAGCAACGCCTACACCGTCGACGTCACCCCGGCCCACGAGATGACCCTCGCCTCCTGGCAGCGGCAGCTGTCCGTCAACGTCACCGCCGCCTTCCTCGGCTTCCGGGCCGTCCTGCCCGACCTGCGCTCGCGCCGGGGAGCGGTCGTGCTCACCTCCTCCGTGCACGCCCACGCGGGCATCCCCGGCCATCCCGCCTACGCGGCCTCCAAGGGCGCGCTGCTCTCCCTGTGCGGCCAACTCGCCGTCGAGTACGGCCCCGAGGTGCGGGTCAACGCCGTCCTGCCGGGACCGGTGCTGACGGCGGCCTGGGACCGGGTGCCGCCCGGGGAACGCGAGCTGAGCGTCGCCGCGACCGCCGTCCGCCGCTTCGGCACCCCTGGGGAGATCGCCGCGGCCATCGCCTTCCTCGGCGCCGACGAGGCCTCCTTCATCACCGGCGCGCACCTCGTCGTCGACGGGGGCTGGAGCGTCACCAAGGCGTCCGCATGACCACCGCCGTCCGAACACGCGACCCGTGCGCACCCGGCCATACTCGTCCGACACGCGCGCATCCGGATCCGTCCGGCCCCTGCGCATCCCGAGAGAAAGGCTGTACGACATGACGCCCTACGCCCGCCGCGGCGTGCACGGCCAGACGGTGGAGGCGCTGGCCCGCCGCATCCTGGGCGGCGAGATCCCCGAGGGTGCCACGCTCGACCTGGTGACGCTGCAGAGCGAACTGGACGTCAGCCTCACCGCCCTGCGCGAGTCCCTGAAGGTCCTGGCCGCCAAGGGCATGGTCGACGCCCGGCAGAAGCGCGGCACCTTCGTCCGGGCCCGCGCGGACTGGAACCTCCTCGACGCCGACGTCCTGCGCTGGCAGTTCGAGGGCGGCGGCGCCGGCGAGACCGACCGGGCGCTGCTACGCAACCTCGCCGAGGTGCGTGCCATCATCGAGCCGGCCGCCGTCCGCCTCGCCGCCGCGCGCCGCACCGACGACGACCTGGCGGCCCTCGGCGCCGCACTCGCGGCCATGGGGGAGCACGGCACCGACCCCGGCCACGCCGTCGAGGCCGACCTCGCCTTCCACCGCGCCCTGCTCGCCGCCACCCACAACGAGCTGCTGGAACGCATGGAGATGGTGATCGAGTCCGGCCTCGCCCACCGAGACCGCCTGGTCCACAGCTCCCCGCACGGCGAGGACCCGGTCCCCGCCCACCGCGCCGTCCTGGACGCCGTACGCGACCGTGACCCGCGGGCCGCCGAGGCCGCCATGCACGCCCTGCTCGAACAGGCCGGGCGCGACCTGGACCGGGTCGACGGGCCCGACGACACGAAAGGCACCGGCGGCAAGTGAAGATCGCCCGCATTGAGACGTTCCTGGTACCGCCGCGCTGGCTGTTCTGCCGGATCGAGACCGACGACGGCGTGGTCGGCTGGGGCGAACCCGTCGTGGAGGGACGCGCCGAAGTGGTCCGTGCCGCCGTCGACGTCCTCGCCGAACAGCTCCTCGGGAAGGACCCCCTGCGCATCGAGGACCACTGGCAGGTGGGCACCAAGGGCGGCTTCTACCGCGGCGGCCCCGTGCTGTCCAGCGCGGTCGCCGGCCTCGACCAAGCCCTGTGGGACATCGCGGGCAAGACCTACGGCGCACCGGTGCACGCCCTGCTCGGCGGCCCCGTACGCGAGCGCGTCCGGGTCTACGCCTGGGTCGGCGGCGACGAGCCCGCCGAGCTGACCGACCAGATAGCGGCCCAGGTGGAGGCCGGTTTCACGGCGGTGAAGATGAACGCCGCCGGGGCCACCTCGCCGATCACCACCCCGGCCGAGACGGCGGCCGTCGTGGCCCGGGTGGCGGCGGCCCGCGAGGTGCTCGGCCCCGACCGGGACGTCGCCGTCGACTTCCACGGCCGCTTCACCGCCGCCGGCGCCCGCCGCGCCCTGGCCGAACTCGCCCCCCTGCACCCGCTGTTCGTGGAGGAGCCGGTCCTCCCCGAGCACAACCACCTCCTGCCCGGCCTGGTCACCGCGAGTGCGGTGCCGCTGGCCACCGGCGAACGCCTCTACTCCCGAGGCGACTTCCTGCCCGCCCTCACCGCGGGGATCGCCGTCGCCCAGCCCGACCTGTCCCACGCGGGCGGCATCTCCGAGGTGCACCGGATCGCCGCCCTCGCCGACACCTTCGGCGCCCAGCTCGCCCCGCACTGCCCCCTCGGCCCCATCGCCCTCGCCGCGAGCCTCCAGATCGCCTTCGCCACCCCGAACTTCCTGATCCAGGAGCAGAGTCGCGGCATCCACTACAACAAGGACGCCGACCTCCTCTCCTACCTCGCCGACCCCGAACCGTTCCGGTTCGTCGCCGGTCACGCCCTCCGCAACGACGCCCCCGGCCTGGGCATCACCCTGGACGAGGCGGCCGTACGCGCGGCGGACCGCGGCGGGCACGCCTGGCGCAACCCCGTGTGGCGGCACCCCGACGGCTCGTTCGCGGAATGGTGAACCGCGTGCTCGACGTCGTCACCGACCCCGCCCACGGCGGCCGTTGGACCTCGCTGCGCGCGCACGGCCGCGAATGGCTCTGGCACCGCCCCGCACCGGAACGGGACACGGCCCTGCCCGGTGACGCGTTCGTCGACGCCGGGGGACTGGAGGAGTGCGTGCCCACCGTCCGTGGCCGCCCCGACCACGGCGACGCCTGGTCCCGCCCGTGGACCCGGGACGGCGACACCGAGCGGGTGCGCTGCGACGCCTTCACCCTGACCCGTACCGTCCGTGCCACACCCGACGGCGTGGTGGCCGACTACACGCTGGCCGCCGAACCGGGCTTCCGCTTCCTCTGGGCGGCCCACGCCCTGCTCGACCTCTCGGAGCACGCCACCGTCCACATGACCGCCGGCGCGACCACCCGCCTGTTCCCCGAGGCCGCCCCCCTGCTGGCGGAGCCGTGGCCCGCAGGCGCGCCCTGGCTCGAAGGTGCCTGGCCCGCCCCGCGCGGACTGGCCCTCGAACGGCTCGGCCCCGACGACGGCACAGCGGTGGGAGCCGTCGTGGACACACATGTGTGCTGTGTGCACGACGGCCGCGACCGGCTGTCCCTGAGCGTGCGGGTGGCCGCGGACACCGTGGCCGCCCGCTCCGAGGGCCGCCGGTGCGGAGCCGGGCAACCCGTGTCGGTCGCCCTGTGGCGCAACCTCGGCGGCTTCCCCGAGGCCAACCCCTACCGCAGCACGGGCGTCGAGCCGATGCTCGGCCGTGTCTTCGACCTCGCCGACGCCGGCCCCGGCGACGCCGCCGAGGTGCCCGCCACCGGAGAGGCGCACTGGCGACTGACGCTCACCACCGCCTGCCGCTGCCCCTGAACCCCCAGCAAGGAGACCGGTTCGTGGATCTGCCCGCCGCCCTCTCGGCCCACCGGCTGCTGGCCATCGTCCGTGGACGTGACGCCGACGCCGCGCTGCGCACCGTACTGACCCTGGCCGAGGAGGGCGTCGACCTCGTCGAGGTGTCGCTCACCGGCACGGACGCCCTCACCGTCATCGCGCGGGCCCGGGAACTCCTCGGTCCCGACCACCCGCTGGGCGCCGGCACGGTCCTGACCGCCGACGACGCGCGTGCCGCCCACCGGGCGGGGGCGACGTTCGTGGTCACACCCGGCCTGGGCGAAGCCGTGCCCGCGGCACACGGCCTGGGCCTGCCGGTGCTCGCCGGTGTGTTCACCCCGACCGACGTCATCGCCGCCCGGAGCACGGGGGCGGAGGCGCTGAAGGTCTTCCCGGTCGCCCAGGCCGGGGGAGCGGCGTACCTGAAGGCCCTGCGCGGCCCGTTCCCCGACGCCGCCTTCGTCCCCGTGGGGGGAGTCGACGAGACCGTGGCCCGCGCCTGCCTCGCCGCGGGGGCGACGGCGGTCGGAGTCGGTTCCCCGCTCGTCGGCGACGCCGCCGACGGCGGCAGCCTCGAAGCGCTCAGGACCCGCGCCCGCACCTTCCGCACCGTCGTACGGGAGGTGGCGCCGTGACCGCGGAGCCCCGCCCCAGCCGCCCCGACCGCCTCGAACTCGGAGAGGGCATCCGCTGGACCGGTAACGGCATCGTCCTCGTGGACCTCCTCGCCGGCCGGCTCCTCGCGGCCCCGGACGATCCCACGGCCCCGCTGCGGACCGTCGCGCACCTCCCGGTTCCGCTGGGAGCGGTCGCCCCGGTGGCCGGCCTCCCGGGCACCTGGATCGCGGCCGCGGGAACCGGCGTCTGCCTCCTGCACCCCGACGGCGCCACCCGCTGGCTGGCCCGCCCCGAGGACGGCTCCGTACCGCGCAGGCGCATGAACGACGCCGTGGCCGACCCCTCGGGCCGGTTCTGGGCGGGCAGCATGGGCTACGACGCCGACGAGGACGCCGGCGCCCTCTACCGCGTCGACCACGACGGCACGGTCGAACGCGTCCTGGACGGCCTCACCGTGCCCAACGGCCCGGTGTTCACCCCGGACGGGCGCTCGATGTACCTGGCCGACAGCGCCCGGGGCGTCGTCCGCCGCTATCCGGTCGACCCGCGGACCGCCCGGCTCGGCACCCCCGAGGTCTTCGTCACCGTGGACGACGGCAGCCCCGACGGGATGGCGATCGACGCGGAAGGCGCCGTGTGGATCGCCGTCTGGGGCAGTGGAACGGTACGCCGTCACCTTCCCGACGGCAGGCTGGACCGCACCCTGCGGCTGCCCGCGAGCCGCCCGGCCGGCGTGTGCCTGGAGGGAGACGTCCTGCACGTCACCACCGCCCGGCTGGGCCTCGAACCGGCCGGGCCGTACGACGGCGCCGTGTTCAGCGTCCGGGTCGAGGTGCCGGGCAGCCCGGCCGCTTCCTACCGGCCGACCGTCTCCGCCCGGCCGGCGACACCGGCCAAGGCCCGGGGCGAGACATCCGGAAGGGAACCCGCATGACCCGACCCGGCACGGAAACCAGCACGGAAACCGCGACGGGACGGCCGTGGCGCCCCGCCGCCGGGCACGTGGTCTGCGTCGGCGAGACGATGGCGGCCTTGGTGCCCGATCCGCCGGCACCGCTGGAGCGGGCCGCACGGCTGGGCCTGTCGGTGGCGGGCGCGGAGTCCAACGTGGCCATGTACCTGGCCGACCACGGCGTCCCGGTCTCCTGGGTCTCGGCGCTGGGCGACGACCCGCTGGGAAGGCGAGTCCGCGCCACGGTGGCCGCCGCGGGCGTCGACGTCTCGCACGTCCGCACCGACCCCCGCCACCCCACGGGTCTGCTGGTGAAGAGCCCGGCCTCCGCCACCGGCACGCGCGTGCACTACTACCGGTCCGGTTCGGCCGCTTCCGCCCTCGGCCCGGACCTGCTGGACGAGGACCCCGTGCGCTCGGCGGCCCTGCTGCACCTGACCGGCATCACCCCGGCGCTGTCGCCCTCCTGCCGGGAACTGGTCACGAGGGCCCTGGCCACTCCGGTGGACGCGCGCCCCCACGCGGTCAGCTTCGACGTCAACCACCGCCCCGCCCTGTGGCCCGACGGCACCGCGGCCACCGTGCTGCGCCGGCTGGCCGACCGGGCCGACATCGTCTTCGTCGGCCTCGACGAGGCCCAGGGCCTGTGGGGCGCGGACCTGACGGTCACCGGCGTACGGGACCTGCTGCCGCACCCCCGCGTCCTCGTGGTCAAGGACGGCGCCCGCGCCGCCACCGCCGTCACCGACCACGGCGTGTACACCGTGCCGGCGCTGCGGACGGCGGTGGTCGAACCGGTGGGCGCCGGGGACGCCTTCGCCGCGGGCTTCCTCGCGGGCCTGCTGAGGAGCGGCACGACGGCGCGGGCGCTCCGGCTGGGGCACATCACGGCGGTCTCCGCGCTGCGGGTGACGGGAGACCACGGCCCCCTGCCCGCGCCGGCCCGGATCGAACGGCTCCTCACCTTGCCGGACCCGGAGTGGGAGGCACTCGGCCGAACCGGAACCTTCCGCTGACGTCCGCGCGGCGGCCGCCCGCCGCGCGGACAGGCCCCGCCGCCTCGCCGGGGAATTTTGGAAGTCACCCCGAATCCGGGTATACACCCATGAAAACCGACAAACACGCACATACGGTCACTGTCCGTTCCGGGAGGCACGATGAGCCAGCAGCCAGTCCTTCTGCCCTACGCCGACCCGGCCTTCGTGGCGGACCCCTTCCCCCTCTACCGCCGCCTGCGCGAGGAGGGCCCCGTCCGCCGCGCGATCATCGCCGGCGGCCTGGACGCCTGGCTGGTCACCCGCTACGAGGACGGACTCGCCGCCCTGTCCGACCCCCGGCTGAGCAGCGATGTCCGTGACGCCTCGGACCCCCGCCTCATCGCACAGCTGCCCGAGTTCGAGCGGGAGTCGATGATGAGCACCATGCTGCGCTGCGACCCGCCCGACCACACCCGGCTGCGCCGTCTGGTGTCGAAGGCGTTCACGGCGCGCCGGGTCGCCGAGCTGCGGCCCCGGGTCCAGGAGATCACCGACCGGCTCCTCGAAGCGGTGGCCCCGGCCGGCCGGGCGGAACTCGTGGCGGACTTCGCGCTGCCCCTGCCGGTCACCGTCATCAGCGAACTGATGGGCGTGCCGGTGGACGAGCGGTACGACTTCCAGCGGTGGACCGACGCCATGCTCGTGCGCGGGGAGGAGATGCCCGATCCGCTCGTGGTCGACGAGGCGTGGCACCGGATGCGCGCCTATGTGACGAAGCACCTCGAGGCCAAGCGTGCCCGGCCGGGGGACGACCTCCTCAGCGCGCTGATCGACGCCCACGACCAGGAGCAGCGGCTGAGCCACGACGAACTGATCGCCATGACGTTCCTGCTGCTGGTGGCGGGTTACGTCACGACGGTCAACCTGATCGCCGGCGGCATCGCCGCGCTGCTCACCCACCCCGACCAGCTCACCCTCCTGCGCGATCGTCCGGAACTGCTGCCGGACGCGATCGAGGAGTTCCTGCGCCACGACGGACCGGTCAGTCCGGGCATCGCCCGTTTCGCACGCGAGGACGTCGAGATCGCCGGGGTGAGGGTCCCGCGCGGCGCGACCGTGCTCGTCGCGTCCGCCATCGCCGACCGTGACCCGGCGCGGTTCCCGGACCCCGACCGGCTGGACATCACCCGGCGCGACAACGGCCACCTGGCCTTCGGGCACGGCATCCACTACTGCCTGGGCGCGCCGCTGGCCCGGCTGGAGGGTGAGGTCGCCATCGGGACGGTCCTGCGCCGCCTGCCGGACCTGGCCCTGGCCGTGCCCCCGGCGGACCTCACCTGGCGTCCCGGCGGCCTCCGCGGCCCGGCGCGGCTGCCCGTCACGTTCACCCCCGACGGTGCGGGCTGAACACCGCCCGTTCCCCCTCGGCCACGGCCACCTCCGAGGCGCGTGGCCCGGCCGGCCGGGGTGGGTGTCGGGCAGCAGCGGCACGTGCAGGCTGACCAGGTCCGCCTCGCGAACAGCCGCCTCTGCGGCACGTACTCCATGCCGAGGGCGAGGCGGTCGGGGCTCGGAAGTACGCCTCGCGAGGCTGGTGACCTTCGGCAACGTGCTGGTCACCTCGCACCAGGCGTCCTTCACCAAGTCGGCGGTAGGTCATAACGCCGCACGGTCTGGGCCGTGCGCGGATTTGGCCCCCGCTGGTCCGCCGCCCCGGGAGTGGCGGACCAGCGCCTGCGAAGACGCCGTCGCGGGGTGAAACGGAACCTACGCTTCCAGCGGTTCGAGACGGAAGACCTGCGGATGTGGTCCGCCTCACATGGCCCCAACGGATCTCCCGGTGAGGGGCTGACCTGCGGAAACGTAGGCGATCACGGCGAATTCGCGCGGGTGGGCACGGCTCGTCCCACTATCTGGAGTGGTGTTCACCGGAGTTCGGCTGAACGAGGATGGACACCCGGTGGACACGAGGCGCCTGGGACGTCATGCCGGCGTCCGAGGGCTGGACGAGGGGAGCGTTCCGCGGTGACGCAGGCTCACGAGGACGAAGTGCAGGCCCGGATCGCGAAGGGCCTGGTCTACACCGAGTCGGAAGCGGCCTTCCAGGCCCCCCGGCGCCGCACCGAGGAGATCTTCGAGTACAACCACACACCTCCGGGCCGAACGGACCGGCGCCGTGCCCTGCTCGTCGCGATCTTCGGCTCGGTCGGTGAACGCACGGTGCTGCTGCCGCCGTTCCACGCGGCCTTCGGCAGCAACGTCCACATCGGCGACGACTTCTTCGGCAACGTGAACCTGACGTTCGTCGACGACGTGGACATCCGCATAGGCGACGGTGTCATGATCGCCCCCAGCGTCACCCTGACCACGACGGGACACCCGGTGCACCCGGCTCGACGTGCCGGCTTCGGCCGGTTCTCGGAACCGATCGTGATCGAGGACAAGGTCTGGATCGGCAGCAACGCGGTGGTGCTGCCGGGTGTCCGCATCGGATACGGCTCGGTCATCGGGGCCGGCAGCGTCGTCAGCCGCGACGTCCCCCCGATGACCGTCGCGGTCGGGACCCCGTGCCGGGTGGTCCGCCCGATCACGGAGGCGGACCTCACCACACGCACGACCGGGCATTAGGCCCTGCGGCGGCCGGCGGGCCGGCGGCGCTCCGGTCCCGTCAGCGCCCCATCACCAGGGCGCGCAACGCCGCCTTGTCCGGCTTGCCGCTCGGGGCCACGGGGACCTCGGTGAGGCCGGCGACGCGGGCCGGGACGCACGCCTCGCCGAGTTCCCGGGCCACCAGCTCGCGCAGCGCGTCCGGGTCGGGCGCGGTCCCGGGTTGCGGGACGACGAAGGCGTGGATCGCCTCGCCGGTCCGGTCGTCCGGGACTCCGACGACGTACGCCTGGTCGACGTCGGGATGGGAGGCCAGCACCCGCTCGATGGGGCCCGCGTAGTGGATGACGGCGTTGACGATGACGATGTCGCGCGTGCGCCCGGACAGCCGCAGATACCCCCGTGCGTCGAGCCGGCCGAGGTCCCGGGTACGGACCCAGCCGTCCCGCAGGACCTCCGCGGTCTCCCGGGGGTCCTCCCAGTAGCCGCTGAACGCGTCCGCCAGCCGTACCCACACCTCGCCCGTCCGGCCCGTGGGGAGGTCCCGCCCGTCAGCGTCGCGCACGGTCATCTCCACCGTGTCGAGCGGGCGTCCCACGCTGTCGGCGAGCCCGGGATCGGCCGCCAGCTCCTCCGGTTCGAGGACGGTCAGCATCCCCGTCTCCGTCTGGCCGTAGGCGTGGTGGACCACCGGCCCCAGCAGCTCCGCCGCCTCGGTCAGCCGGTGCGGGGCGAGCGGGGAGCCGGCCACGACGAGGGCGCGCAGGCTGCTGGTGTCCACGGCCCGCTCGCGTACGGCGTCGAGGATGGCGTACAGGCGTGGCACCGTCGTCATGCAGGCGGTGACGCGGTGGTCGGCGAAGACCTCGGGGAACCGCAGGGGCTGGTCCGGGATGACCGCGGTGCCTCCGCCGAGCAGCGACAGACAGACGTGTTCGAACATGACGGCGCTGCTGAGCGTGCCGAAGAGCAGGAAGCGCGCGTACCGCGCGGCGAGGCGCCGGGTGCGGTCGGTCCAGCGGGCGGGTTGCAGGGCCCAGTCCTCCGACAGGGCGGCGTAGGTCACCATCGTGCCCTTGGGCCGGCCGGTGCTGCCGCTGGTCAGGTGGATGACGCCGATGCCGTCGCGGTCACCCCGGGCGGTGAGGTCGGCGGGGCCGGGCGTGACGGGTGCCGGGGGCCATGACGCGCCGCCGGTGTCCAGCAGCGGGACGTCGCCCGCCTGGGCGACCAGTTCCGGCCGGCTCGCGGCGTCGTCCGTCACGACGGCGTCGACGTCGCGGGCGAGGATGTCACGCAGGTGCTCGGGGGTCAGCCCGGGACGCAGCGCGACCACCTGGCAGCCGACGACATGGGCCGCCACGCGGACGGCGAACGCCTCCGGCGTGACACCGGTGTCGAGGGCGACGCGGGATCCGGCGCTCAGTCCCGCACCGCGCAGACCTCGCACGGAACCGGCGATCAGCGTGAGCACCTGACCCCGGGTGACCGCGCGTCCCCCGTGCTCGAAAGCGGGCAGGTCCGCGGCGTCCCGGAAGGCGTCGACGAGCGCTTGCGGAAAGAATTCCCCGGGCTTTTCGTCCACTTCGTCTCCACTCTGGGCCGGAAATCGACGTAAAGGCAGTGTGAATGACTGGAAAACGACCATGCGGGGGTGGGCTCGGTGCACTCGGTCGGCCCCTCACGCCTTCACGTTAACCGACAAGGGAAATCCCCCACCCCGAGTGGTGTGTGACCTACATCACGCCGGGCTGGGGTGGCTCCGTGCTTTAACCGTCAAGTACCGTCTTTCCCGCCCCCACGGAAGGCAGGAGAAGGCCATGTCTGATTTAGGACAGGTTGACTATCTCGTCATCGGCGGCGGCCCCGCGGGCCTCCAGGCCGGTTACTTCCTCCAGAAGAGCGGCAGAGATTACCTCATCGTCGAAGAAAGCGACGCTCCAGGCGCTTTCTTCACCCGCTTTCCCAGGCACCGGACCCTGATTTCCTCCAACAAGGTGCACACCGGTTGGAGCGACCCCGAGATGCGACTGCGCGTCGACTGGAACTCCTTGCTCTCGGACGAGGGACCCCTGTTCACCGCGTACTCGCCCCGGTACTTCCCGCCGGCCGACGACATGGTCCGCTACCTCGCGGACTTCGCGCGGGCGCACGAGTTGCGCATCCGCTTCAACACCCGTGTCACCCGGATCTCCCGGCCCGACGGTGGCCTCTTCACGGCGACCGACCGGAGTGGCAACGTTGTCCGCGCCCGGCGCGTCATCGTCGCCACCGGCGTCTCGCGGCCGTACGTGCCCCCCATCGAGGGCGCCGAGGAGGCCGAGCACTACGACCAGGTGTCCGTGGACCCCGCCGAATTCACCGACAAGCGGGTACTGATCATCGGGCGGGGGAATTCCGCCTTCGAGACCGCCGACAATCTCATCGAGACCGCCGCCGTCATCCACGTCGCCGGACCCGGCTCCCTCAAACTCGCCTGGCGGACCCATTTCGTCGGACATCTCCGGGCCGTCAACAACAACTTTCTGGACACCTACCAGCTCAAGTCCCAGAACGCGGTACTGGACGGTGACATCCTGCGCATAGCGCGGAAGCCCGACGGCACCTACGTCGTGAGTGTCAAATTCTCGCGCGTCGCGGAAGTGGTCAAGGACATCCCGTACGACCGGGTCATCCTGGCCACCGGATTCCGGTTCGACGCCTCGGTCTTCGACGACGACTGCCGTCCCGAACTCGTCATCAAGGACCGCTTTCCACGGCTCACCGACGCCTGGGAATCGGTGAACGTGCCCGATCTGTATTTCGCCGGCACCATCACCCAGTCCCTGGACTTCAAGAAGTCCACCAGCGGCTTCATCCACGGGTTCCGGTACGGAGTGAAGGCGCTGCACCGCATCCTGGAGCGCCGCTACCACGACCGGCAATGGCCGCACACCACCCTGCCCGCCGCCGCAGGCCCCGTGGCCGACGCGGTCATCGGGCGGGTCAACCGCACCTCGGCCCTGTGGCAGCTGTTCGGATTCCTCGGCGACGCGGTGCTGGTCGGCGCCGACGGCGAGGTCCGCTACTGCGAGGAGATCCCGGTGGCGCACCTGCACCAGGCCGCCGCCCGGGGCGAGTTCGGGAACCCCGCCTCCTACTTCACCGTCACGCTGGAGTACGGCGCCGACCACGACCGGGTCGACCCCTTCGACATCACCGTCAGCAGGACGCCCCAGCGGGACACCAGCGGTCTCGACGCCCGCTACCTGCACCCGGTGGTACGGCAGTTCCTGCCCGACGGCAGCGGCAAGCCGGTCGCCGAACACCACATCACGGAGAACCTGGAGAACGAGTGGGACAACCCCGACGTCCACGTCGGCCCGCTGCGTTCCTTCCTCGCGTCCCGGCTGTCCGCCGGGGACGACCTCCCGGCCGGCGGGGAACTCGCCGCGCCCCGGGCATGACCGGCCCGCACGCCGGCCCGCCGCACCGTCCAGCCGAGTCGGCACGCGACAGACTCAGCCCCGCGCACTACGACTACTTCGCCGGCGGCGCGGGCGAGGAGACGGCGCTCAGGGACAACGAGGACGCCTTCGGCCGGCTGGCCCTGCTTCCCCGGGTGCTGCGTGGCGGCGCCGAGCGCGACACCCGGGTGAGCGTGCTGGGCCGGGAATGGCCGGCACCGCTCTTCGTCTCGCCCACCGCCTTCCACCGTCTCGCCCACCCCGACGGCGAGGCGGCCACCGCCCGCGCCGCCGCCGCGACCGGCACCCCACTGGTCACCGGCATGGCCGCCACCACGGCCGTCGCGGACGTCGTCACCGCGGCCCGCGAGGCGGACCCCGACGCGGTGGTCTGGTTTCAGCTGTACCTGCAACCGGAGCACGAGGTCACCGCCGAGCTGGTGCACCGGGCCGAACGGGCGGGGTGCTCCGCCCTCGTCGTCACCGTCGACTCACCCGTCTTCGGCAGGCGCACCCGGGACCTGCGCAACGGCTTCCACGACCTGCCGCCCGGGCTCGCGGCCGAGAACATGCGCGACCTGCCCGGTGCGGCACCCGGCGCCACCCGCGACATCGCCATGTGGCCGGCCGGCTGGGACGACCTCGGGCGGCTGCGCGAGCTGACCGGCCTGCCCCTCGTCCTGAAGGGTGTCCTGCACCCCGAGGACGCGCGTGTCGCCGTCGAGCACGGCGTCGACGCGCTGGTCGTGTCCAACCACGGGGGACGGCAACTCGACGCCGCTCCCGCGTCGGTCGAGGCACTCCCGGCCGTCGCCGGGGCCGTCGCCGGACGGGTGCCGGTCCTCATGGACGGGGGAGTGCGCCGGGGCGGCGACATCGCCCTGGCCCTCGCCCTCGGAGCCCGGGCCGTCGGTGTGGGCCGCCCCGTGCTGTGGGCCCTGGCCACGGGCGGCGAGGCCGGCGTACGGCAGGCGCTGACGGCCCTGCGCGAGGACTTCGACCACGTGCTCGCCCTGTGCGGCGGGCACCGCCCGCAGGACCTCACGGCCGACCAGGTGGTCCCGCGCGGGCTCCCGCACCGGCCCCGCACAGGAGAAGGCGCATGCTGAGCAGGAGAACGGCGGCGGCCCTGGCCGCGGGCGGTGCGCTGCTGCTGACCTCCCCGGCCTGGCTGCCCGGCAAGGTCGTCGCACTCCGCACGAAGGTCTTCGCCCGCGTCAACGGCGACGAGGCCATGCTCCTCCCCGACGCCACCTTCGGCCCCGACCGCTTCCAGGAGGTCTACGGCCACCCGGCCGCCGGGGGCCGCAGCAAGGGCGCGGCACTGTCCGACCTGTTCTGGTACTGGCTCGCGCCCGGCGCCGACATCCACCAGGAGCACCTGGAGGCCGGACCCCGCTACGACGAGGTCGCCCGCCGGACGCTCGCCATCCTCTCCGGCCCGTCGGCGGAGCTGTACGAAGCCGCCGCACGGCACACCCGGCAGGCCCTGGACGCCGCGGACACCGGCCGCGTACGCGCGGTACGGCTGCGCGACCTGATGATGCCGGTGTGGGCCGAGTTCTTCTACGGCCTCGTCTTCGAGGAACCCTGTCCGGCCGAGGCCCGGCGGCTGATCGTCGCCCACGCCGAGGACGTCGTCAACGCCCTCAAGTGCACCCGTCCGCGCCACATGCGCCGCAGGAACCGGCTCACCCGCTACCTGCTGCGCCGCCTGGCGGCCGGCGACGTACCGCACGCCCTGCCCGCCGGCCTGACCCGCCGCCAGCAGGCGTACTACCTCCAAGGCACCTTCTTCAACACCGCCGTCGTCCAGATGTCCGAGGCGATGGCCCACCTCCTGCTGGTCCTGGCCCAGCACCCGGAGGTACAGGACCGGGTGGCGGCCACACCCGACGACGACCGCTACCTGACCCACGTCATGAACGAGACGTTCCGTCTCTACCCCCTGTTCGGGGTGGCCCACCGGATCACCACCGCGGACATCGCCCTCGACGGTCTGCCCACGATCCCGGCGGGCACCGTCCTGACCTTCAGCTACCCCGACTACCACGCCACCGGGTACTGCGACCCCGAACGCTTCGACCCCGGACGCTGGGCGACGCTCTCGGCGAGGAACGCCCACCACATCCCCTTCGGAGTCGCCACCAACCGGCCGTGCCCCGCCTGGCGCCTCGCACCCGTCGTCATGCGCGCCGCGACCCGCGAGGTGCTCGCCCGGTACGTGCTCGACTCGCCCGTCAGCCACACCCGCTCCATCCCGCACCGCGCCCCCTGCCTGCTCCTGCCCCGGGACCGGCCGGTCCCGGAGCGCCGGCGACGCGTCCTGCGCACGGCACTGACCGTCCGCGACCGCGCCGAGGACGTCGGACGGAGCCTGCTGCAACTGCTCTTCGGCACCTGGATGGTGCTCGACGCCCGTCGTACCAGTCCCGCCGCGACGTACTTCGCCCGGCACGACACCGAGGGCCGCCCGCTGGAGGGCGACCACGGCTCGCCCGGCGCGGCGGCGGGACCCGCACAGGCCGCGGCCACCTGCCCGCACACCGGCCGGCGCGCCTGACAGCGGCAACCCCCCCCATACGTCTCCTCACCAAGGAGTCACCGTTGTCGACCACCGAGATGGGCCCGGCGTTCTTCCTCGCCGCGGCCGTCATCCTCACCGCGTGCCGCCTCGTCAGCCGGCTGCTGCGCCCGCTCGGCCAGCCGCCGGTCGTCGGCGAGATGGTCGCCGGCGTGGCCCTCGGCCCCTCCGTCCTCGGCCTCCTCTCGCCCGGCCTGGAGAAGGCCGTCTTCCCGGACGAGATCCGTCCCGTGCTGTACGTGGCGGGACAGGTCGGACTCGTCGTGTTCATGTTCCTGTCCGGATACGAGTTCCGGACCGACGGGCTGCGGTCGGTGGGCCGCACGGCGGTGCCCGTCTCGGCGGCCGGCATCGCCGTGCCCCTCCTGCTGGGCGCCGGACTGGCCTGGGCGGCGCACGACACGGTGGACCTGTACCCGGACGGGATCTCGCCCACGGTGGGCGCGCTGTTCGTCGGCGTCACCGTGGCGATCACCGCCTTCCCGATGATGGCCCGGATCATCACCGAACGCGGGCTGACGAACACCCGCTTCGGATCGGTCTCCCTGGCCGCGGGCGCGCTCGACGACGCCGTGGCGTGGGTCCTGCTGGCCGGGGTGCTCAGCATGGCGGGCAGCGGTGCGGACACCTTCCTGCGCGCCGTGATCGGCACGGCCGGGCTCGCCGTCCTCCTCGGGGTCTTCCTCCGTGTCCGGCCCCGGGCCCTGGAACGGGCCCGGCGGCTGACCGAGGACCACATGCTGCTGGTCACCGTCCTGCTGCTGTTCCTGGCCGCGTGGTACACCGACCGCATCGGCCTGTACGCCGTGTTCGGAGCCTTCAGCCTCGGAGTCGCCTTCCCCCGCGACCCGGTCGTGACGCGCGCGGTGGAGGCGGTCGCACCGGTCAGCCGGATCGTGTTCCTGCCCCTGTTCTTCGCCTACTCCGGCCTCAACACGGACTTCACTCTGCTGTCCGACGGCAGGCTTCTGCTGTTCACCGTGGCCTGTGTGGCGGTGGCGATCATCAGCAAGTTCGGTGCGTGCTGGGCCGCGGCGCGCCTGCTGGGCGAGCCGCAGGCCGTCGCCGTCCGCGTCGGCACGCTGATGAACGCGCGCGGTCTGATGCAGCTCATCGCCATCAACGTGGGCCTTTCCGCGGGCATCGCCTCTCCCGCCCTCTTCGGCGTCCTGGTGATCGTCGCCCTGGTGACCACGGTGATGACGGCCCCGCTGCTGGCCCTGCTGGACCACCGGGACCGGAGCCGGCGGCCGCACGAAGCCCCCCTGGCGGGGATGACACCGACGGCGAGGGAACCGTGACGTCGTCCGGGGCCATGCCGGCACCACGCCCGCCGCCCCCTCCCGACCGCGCGCTTCGCCCGGTCGACCGTGCCGCGGCCCACCCGCGTCGGCGCCGTACGGCACGACCGCCGGTGCATGTGTGAGCTGCGGCATTGCCGTCCCGGGCGACGGGCCGCCACGATGATGTGCGACGCACGTCAAGGAGAGCGGTTCCTCATGGGTGATCATGTACATGTGCGACTCGGCCAGGGGCTGAGCGTGTCGGAACAGGGTGAGCTGATCGAGCACTCCCGCTGCCGGTGCGGCGCCACCTGGACGAAGGTGTTCGACGCCGACGGCGAGGATCCGGACCGCCCGGGCCCCTCCTGACCCAGCGCCGTACCTCGCCGCGAGCCGGCCCGCTGGACGACGTCGCGGGGGCCGGCGCACCGGACGGCGGCCTGGTCAGGGGGCGGCCGGCGTGCCGTGACCGCCGGCACGGGCTTCGTCCGGCGTTCCGGACGTTCCGAGGTCCTGTTCCGCCCACACGGTCTTGCCGTCGGCGTGGTGGCGGGTGCCCCAGCTGCGGGTCAGCTGGGCGACGATGAAGAGCCCGCGTCCGCCCTCGTCGAAGGTGCGGGCCCACCGCAGGTGCGGGGAGGTGCTGCTGTTGTCGGAGACTTCGCAGATCAGCCCGGTGCCCTGGCGGATCAGGCGCAACCGCACCGGAGGCCCGGCATGGCGGACGGCGTTGGTGACGAGTTCGCTGACGATGAGTTCCGTGGTGGCGACGGCCTCCTCGAGGCCCCACGCGGCGAGCTTCCGCGCGACGAGCTGACGGGCCTCGGAGGCGGCGGCGAGACCGGCCGTGAGCTCCCAGGTGGCGACGTTGCCGCTGCCGAGCCTGCGGGTACGGGCGGCGAGCACCCCGGCGTGGACGTGGCGCCCGCCGGACAGCAGCGTGTCGAGCGCGGCCTGGCAGACGGCAGTCAGGCTCGGCCGGTGTCCCGGGTCCGCCCGCGGCGGCGCGGTCGCGCCGGACCCGGCCGGCGGGCCGGGTGTCCCGGGGTCGTGTCCGGGCAGCAGAAGCACACTGCCCTCGGGGAGACGCACCTCCGTGCTCTGCACGGGCGGCAGCGCGTGTCCGAGCGGCGGGCTCGCCGGAAGTTCGACCGTGGTGACGACGCCGTCGGGTCCGATGACGGTCGGTGCCGGACATCCGGCGCCGGCGAGGGTGCAGGCGCCGGAGACGGGGTCGTAGACCGCGTACAGGCAGCTCACGGCCACCCCCGGCGCGCCCGCGCGGTCCCGGCCCGCGTCGCCGGCCGGACGCAGCCGGGTGAGCACGTGTTCCAGGCGGGTGAGCAGTTCCTCCGGTTGCAGGTCCAGGTCGGCCAGCGTGCGTACCGCGGCGCGCAGTTCGGCCGTGACGGCGGGCGTGGCGGTCCCGTCCTCGACGGACCCGGCGACGAGCGCGACGCGGGCGCCCGGCAGCGGTATGGCGTCGAGCCAGTAGGCCTGGGCGCCGGCCGTGCCGTCGGCAGCCGTGCGGCGGGCGGCCAGTTCCACCGCGGCGGGGTGCGGCAGGAGGTCCAGCCGCAGGTCGGTCACCGGCGGCGAGGCGTCAGGAGGCGCGCGGTGGGCGGGCCCGACGGGCCGCTCCGCGGGGGCGGGAGCCGAGCACGGGGGACGCAGCCGCGCCTTGCAGACGACGAGGCTGAGCACGAGGGACAGCACGGCCGCGGAGATCACGACCGTACGGCCGCCGCCCGAGACCCCCCGGATCGCGAAGCCGTAGACGGCGACGCTGGCGACCAGCGTCGCCACCCCGACCGTGAGGGTGCTGCGGACGGGAAGCAACGCGGCGGCCACCAGGGGTGCGAGCAGCGAGTAGGCGGACCAGCGGACCAGGCCCCCCGCCGACGCGCCCAGCTGGACCGCGCAGGCCGCGCACAGGTAGACGGCGAGCAGCGAGCCGGGGTGCCGCAGCAGGCGGCGTACGGCGGCCGTCCTCGTCACGGTCCCTCCCGGACCGGCGCCGTGCGGGCGGGACACCGGGGACGGGGGGTCGTCGTCACTGGTCGTGTCGCAGGTCATGCGGTCGCCTCCGGTGCGGGTCCCGCGATGGCCGTCGGGACGTGGGAGGGGCGGGCGGGGAAGTGCACGGCCACCATGGCGAGGTCGTCGTCCAGGTGCCGCCCCGCATAACTCTTCAGGTCCTTGCTGATGTCCTGCAGGAGGCCGTGCGGACACTGCCACGCCCAGGCGGCGGCGCGTTCGAGGACGGGGTAGAAGCTCCCGGTGGCATCCCGGGCCTCGATGAGCCCGTCGGTGTAGAGCAGCAAGGTGTCTCCCGGGGCGAACGCGAAGGTGGCGAGGGGGAATTCCTCCGCCGTGCTCCCGGCCAGGCCGAGCGGCGGAGCGGGACGGGCCACGCGCAGGGCGGTCACGGGTCCGCGCCGGTTCACCAGGGGCGGGGGATGTCCGCAGCTGACGATCCGGACGGTCTCCTCGCCGTCGGGAAGTTCGGCCAGCAGGGCCGTGATGAACCGCTCGGCGCTGTCGGGCGCGAGCTCGGCCATCTCGTCCAGGTGCCTGCGGACACTGCGTTCCAGGGCGGCCGCCAGCTCCGGGAGCGTCTCGTGCTGGTGGGCCGCCTCGCGGAACGCGCCGAGCAGGGCGGAGGCGTCCTCCAGGGCCGGCAGACCCCTGCCGCGGACGTCGCCTATGAGGATGCGGGTCGCGCGGCCGGTGCGGGCGGCGGCGTACAGGTCGCCGCCCACCTGGGCGTGCGCGGTGGCCGCCCGGTACGCCGACGCGACACGCAAGGAGCCCAGCCTGCGGGGGAGGGGCCGCAGCAGAACCCGCTGGGCCGCCTCGGACACGGTCCGCACCTGCGTGAGTTCCCTCAGGTCACGGTCGTGCAGGGCGCGAGCGGCGATCACAGAGGCGGAGACGGCCAGCAGGGCGCCGATGTGAACGGGCAGCAGGGGCGAACGCAACAGTCCGTCGTGCCAGTCGACGAGAACCACGGCCGCACTGGCGGTCAGCGCCATGGCGACCGTGTACCGGGTCCGGGCGACCGCGGCGGTGCAGGTGGGGGCGGCAACGAGGAGCGGGGAGAGGTGAACGGCCAGGGGCGCGAAGGACGCCGCGAGAGTGATCGCCGCGATCAGCAGGAGGGGAAGGCCCACCTGGGCTCGGGCACCGCTCGTGAGGCGTCTGCCGGCACCCGTGGGGCCGAGTGGGGATCGGCTTCCCCACCGGTGCCGGAGTCTTCGTGGCCCAGGGCGCTCGGGGTCCTTCGGACCCGGTGCCGGGACACGGCGGGAAGGAGGTTTCATGGGGGTCCTATGAGGGCTCGAGCCTCATGAGCGCCGGGGATTCCCCGGTGATGCGACGCAGGCGCTCCGACGGAAGTGGATCATGGGGCCGCCGTCCTTACCGGATTTATGACGCAATCTCACCATGATGCGAGAAATGGTTTCCGTTATGCGGACTCAAATGTGCGACACCCGAACGCGCGAGTCAAGCGGCCCCAACACCCCGGCCCCACCGGAGAGGTGAAGGCGCCCTGTTCGGCGCGGCGGGCCTCTCGCTGCTGCCGGCAGCCCGCGGGCCGCCGGGCCCGCGCGGCGGCGGGACCGGCCGCATGGACGACCTGCGGTCCGGCCACTCTGGACGCCACCGCGGCCCCGCCCGGTCGGGAGCCTCTCCCGGACACGGCCACGCGCGACGGCGACGTGGCGCTGCTCCTCCTGGGCGGGCGTGCCCGCGGCGGAGGAGTGTTCCGGTTCAGCGGTCCGCCGTGATGCGCAGCCTAATGGTGCGGGCCTCGGGGCGCAGCGCGAACGCGGGCCGCACATCCGGCCCGCAGGACCGTGAGCCGAGTCCGTGCTGGGCCGCATCGATGATCAGGTGGCTCGTCGTCGAGTCGGGAAGCTCGAACGGGTGCCCGGCGCGTGCGGTCTGCTGGGGGGTGTGGCGGCTGAGCGTGAAGCCGGGACGGCGTCCCGACCTGTCCGGGACCGCCTCGACGTGCAGCACCCCGGTGCCGCCGCTCAGCAGCGTCAACCGGCGCAGTCCCGAACGGTGCCCGGTCTCCTGGGGGCGCGCGTAGCCGACCGAGAGGTCGCCGACGCCCGCGGTGAAGCGGCCCGTGCGCGCCGCACGCAGACTGTCCGGGTAGGACTCGAGGGGACCGAGACCGAACCACTCGGCGCCGTCGACCGGAGCCGTGCCGTCGGGAAAGCCGAAACGGATCCCGATACGGGGCCACACCGTGCGCCATCCCCGCGACGGCTCGATCTCCACGAGCAGTTCCAGGCCGTCGTCCCCGAGGGACCAGACGGACTCCACCGTCACCGACGGGGCGGAGCCCGCCGCGGCGACCTTGTCGATCGTGCGCAGGGACCGCGCGGCCTGCTCCACCCGGACCCGCCGTGTCACGAGCCGGTCGAGACCGTCGCGGCGCCACAGGTCGGCGTGGGAGACTCCGGCCACGGCGTCACTGTCCTCGACCCGGTCGGACGCGCTCTCGTCGTTGTCGGTCGGGGCCCGGAACAGCTCCAGCCGCGGACCCGTCACGGCGCGGCCGGCCAGTCGTACGAGGGACCCGTCGACGAACTCGGCGATCCCCAGCGTCAGGGTCCCCCCTCCCGGCCGCCAGTCGGTCCGGGGCCGGGCCGCCGGCACCGCACGGGGTGCCGACGCGTCCCGCTGGGCCGTCGCGACCAGGTGCCCCTCGGGCGCCCAGGCCGTCCCGGCCGCCAGCACCGCGTCCACCGTGAACCATGTCTCGGCGTCGGGCGACACACGGATCGGGGGCAGCGGCACCCGCGCCGAACCGCCCGGTCCGAGGACGGGCACCTCCAGGTCACCGCCGTCCACGGGCGTCCCGTCGTGCTCGACCCGCCAGCGGAAACGGAGGTCGGAGGTGTCCGCGGAGTGCCGCAGGTTCGTGACCGTGACGCCGTCGTCACCGAAGCCGAAGCGGAGCGGCTGCGCGACCGCCTTGAACTCGTGGAGGCCGGGCGTCGGCACGTCGTCGCTGAGCAGCATCCCGTCCATCACGAAGTTGCCGTCGTGCACCACCTCGCCGAAGTCGCCGCCGTAGGCGTAGTACGGCGTCCCGTCCGGGGCGCCGGCCAGGATGCCGTGGTCGCGCCACTCCCAGACGAAACCGCCGTGCACGCGCGGGTACGCGTGCACCAGCGCCTCGTACTCATCGAGCCCTCCGGGCCCGTTGCCCATCGCGTGCGCGTACTCGCACAGCAGGAACGGCTTGGCACGCTGGCGGGCGCTCTGTGCCGGGGTGCAGTGCGCCAGCGGCGAACGGGCACCCTCGGCGCCGATCTGCTCGATCTCGGGCACCGATGCGTACATGCGGGAGTAGACGTCGGTGTACTCGCCGGTGTGGTCGCCTTCGTAGTGCACGGGGCGTCCGGTGTCGCGGGCGTGCACCCACGCCGACATGGCGGCGAGGTTGCCGCCCGTTCCCGCCTCGTTGCCGAGCGACCAGATCACGACGCTGGGGTGGTTCTTGTCCCGTTCGACGGTGCGCCGGATCCGGTCGAGGAGCGCCTCGCGCCACGCCGGGTCGTCGCAGGGATTGCCGGCCCAGCCCGCGTCCTCGAAGCCGTGCGTCTCCAGATCGCATTCGAGGACGACCCAGAACCCGAGTTCGTCGGCGAGGTCGAGCAGCCTCGGGTGCGGCGGGTAGTGGCTGGTGCGGATGGCGTTCACGTTGAACCGCTTCATGCGGGCCAGGTCCGCCCGGGCGTGCTCCTCGTCGAAGACGCGCCCGCGCTCGGGATGGGCCTCGTGGCGGTTCATCCCGTGGAACACGACGCGGCGGCCGTTGACCAGGAACCGGTCGCCGCTGATCTCGACCGTACGGAACCCCAGCCGCAGGGAGACGGTCTCGGCGGGCGTCGACACGGTGGCGTCGTACAGGCGCGGTCGTTCGGCCGACCAGGGCTCCACCCCGGCCACGTCGAGGGGGGCCACGTCGGCGGGGGTCGCCCAGACCCGCTCCACGCCGAGTTCCGGGATGCGCAGGGTGACCGGGAAGGCCGCCGGCTCGGCCGTGACCTCGGGGTCGACGCGTCCGTGCCCGTCGTCGAACCCGGTGCGCAGCCACACGTCCTCGATGCCCCCGGCAGGCCGGGCGATCACGGTGACGTCCCGGAAGATGCCCGGCAGCCACCACTGGTCCTGGTCCTCCAGGTAACTGCCCGCCGACCACTGGTGCACCCGTACGGCGACGACGTTGTCGCCCGGGCGCACCACCGAGGTGACGTCGAACTCGTGGGCGAGCCGGCTGCCGCTCGCGCTGCCGATCTCCGTGCCGTTCACCCACACCCGGAAGAACGACTCGACCCCGTCGAAGCGCAGCACGACGCACTCGGCGTCCGACCAGTCGGCGGGCAGGCCGAAGTGGCGGCGGTAGTCGCCGGTGGGGTTCTCGTCCGGCACGTGGGGCGGGTCGAGCGGGAAGGGGTAGCGGATGTTGGTGTACACGGGCCGGCCGTAGGCTCCGTCGCCCTGGAGCACCCAGTGGGAGGGGACCGGAACACTGTCCCAGCCGCGGTCGTCGAAACCCTCGGCCGCGAAGTCCTCGGCCTCCGACGCCGTGGGCGACAGACGGAACCGCCATGGCCCGTCGAGTGACCGGGAGGGGGCGTCGGAGTGCAGCCACGACCGCGCGGGACGCAGGGCACCACGTCCGGGGGCGAGGTCCGAGACATGGGTGGGGAGTCTGGAGGACAAGAGGTCACGACTCTTTCTCATGAGCGAGTGAGTGAGCGAGTGCGGGAGTGCGGGAGTGCGTGAGATGGGCGTCGAGCGTCCGTGGCGACCGGTCAGCGCACCCTGACGCTGCGGATCTCCCACGGGGCGAGGTCGAGAACGAGCCCGTCCCGCACCGGCGTCCCGGACAGGGGCCGGCCCAGCAGGTCGACCGTGGTGGCTTCCGTGAACGGGCCGGTGACGCGCACGTGCGCCCCGCTGTCGCTCATCGCCGTCAGCCGGATCTCGGTACCGCCGCCGGTTCCGTGACCGGCGTCGGTGACCCGGCGGACGGCCGAGACCAGGACGTCCGTGCCGTCGACGTGGATGCCGGTCGCGTCCGGGGGCAGCGGGTCCCCTGCGGGGGCGGTCCCGCGCGTGACGAGTACGTCGTTGCGGAACTCCTCGGCGCGCGCGACCGCGCGGGCACCCGCCCAGCCGGCCGCACAGGGCAGCACCGCGAAACGGTTCTCGACACGTATGCCCAGGTCCTGCGCACCCGGTGCCGGGATCTCGCTCGCCGCGGGCTCGTCACGGAGAGGATGGATGTTGACGCTGATCGAGCCGATGGCACGCAGCAGGGTGAGGGCGAGTTCGCGGCCGTCGTCGACGAGTTCGTACTCACCGGAGTGGGCGAGCAGGACGTGCGCGGCGCCGGCCGACACGAAGGAACTCGCGGGGAACGTCGGGATCGGGTACTCGCCCCAGCCGCCCTCGGCGCTGAGCCCGCGCTGTGTGACGGCGAACTGCCCGGCGGAGGCCGACGTGCCCACGGCCTCGGGCAGCGGTACGTGGAAACGCAGGCGGTGATCGGCGCACTGGTTGAGGAACGCGGTGGACACACGGACGAACGGCTCGCCGGCGCGCACCTCCACCAGCGTCTCGACGGGCGTCGCCACGGTCCGCCCGCTGCGCACGTCACGGTCGCGGGAGAGCTCCGCGGGCCACTCGTAGACGCGGGTGACACGCGCTCGCGCACGCAGCGGGCCGCTCTCCAGCAGCTCGAAGCGGACCTCCGTGGGCTGCGAGACGAGCACGTCCCGGGCCGGGGGAGCGTAGTTGTAGCTGTCGCCGCGGTCTCCGCCGTCGACGAGCCGCCCGACCCCGTTCAGCACCGTGCCGTCGGTCCCGGTCACGTTCAGCGTTCCGTCGTCGGCGACCACGACCTCCACCAGCCCGTTCGACAGGGTGCGGGCCGTCGCCGTCGCCGGGTCGGGTGCCGCCGCGGGGGCGGCGGGCCGCTCGCCCGGCGTGACCCGGAAGCCCGCCAGCCCGCAGGCGGGGACGCGCACGGGCACCAGCGCGGTGGCACGCGCCTCCTGAAGCGTCAGCACCCGCCACTCACCCGGATGCGCGGCAGCGGCGGCGGCGACGTCCCGGCGCAGGACGAGCAGGTCGAACGGTCCGCCGGCCGGCACCTCGGCGAGGTGGAAGACGAGCGAACCGGGGGTGAGTTCGTAGCGGTCGATCAGCAGGCCGAAGAGTTCCCGGCGGTGGATCCGGCGCAGCACGCGTTCGAGCTGCGAGGCGTCCACGCGCTCGTCGCTGAGCACGGTCGGGGCCTCGGAGACCAGTTGCACGGGGTGCTCGCGGCCGTCCGCGGTGGTGGCGACCAGCGTGGTTCCCTCGGGCGGGGCAGCGACCTCGACCTCGACCAACGCATCGCGCGGGAACGGCAGCGGATTGGCGACCAGATGACCGTCGCCCGGCACCAGGGCGGCGGGCTCGGCGAGAGCCGCGTCCCGGACGGCGCGCGCGATCTGCGCGGCTTCGGCGAGCCGCGCTTCGACCTGGGCACAGGTCTCGTCGGTGCCGGAGCCGACCACCGAGTCGTGCGCCGTCGACTCGATGATCTTGTGCCAGGCGAGCGAGAGGAACGGCGAGTCGTCCCGCCGCGACCACAGCGCGTTCACCCGCTCGGCGTGGTCGATGGTGCGCTCGGCCACGGCCATGCGCTGCTTGAGCCCGAGCCGGACGGACAGCACGCCCGGCAGGATGTTCCCGCGCACGTGACTGCGCAGCTCACCCGTGACGACGGTGGCCGCCTCGTCGCGCACGTGCTCGCGGACGTACTCGTCGAGTGTGGCGAGGGTGATGGCGCGGTCCGGTCCTGCCGCCCGCCGCAGCCAGGCCGCGAGCCGCGGGTCGGGCGGGGTGTGATCGGTGCCGGCCATCGCCAGCACCGGGTCGTCGCCCCACCGGTGGGCCGTCGACTCCGTGTACTCGCCGAGCGCGCGGCCGATCCGGTCGGGCACCAGCAGCAGGTCGAGGCCGTTGTCGTAGCCGTCGAAGAGGAACTCGGTGCGCACCTCGGAGCCGTCGGGAGCACGCCAGCGGAAGGCGTGACCCTCGACGGCACCGGGGACACCACGCCACAGCGCCGCGTGTGCGATGCCGGCACGGGCCAGGATCTGCGGCATCTGCGCGATGTGGCCGAACATGTCCGGCAGATAGCCGATGGGCATCGCCCCGCCCAGGCCCTCCGCAGCCGCCCACCCCAGCTGGAGGTTGCGGACGATGGTCTCGCCGGAGCAGAGGAACTCGTCGAGCAGGATCAGCCACGGCCCGATGGCGAGCCGGCCCTCGGCGACCAGGGCCGCGAGGCGACCGCGGTTCTCCGGGCGCATCTCCAGGTAGTCCTCCACCGCGGCCATCTGACCGTCGACGGTGAACCGGAACTCCGGGTCGGTCTCGGCCGTCTCCAGCACGGTGTCGAGGGCGGTGACCAGCCGGTGCCGGAACACCTGGAAGGGCTCGTACCACTCGCGGTCCCAGTGGAAGTGGGGCACGAACACGGCCGCATGGGGCATGGCGACAGACACCTTCTGTGCGAGGGGGACGGACGTCACTTCAGGGACCCGGCGGCGAGCCCGGTCCGCCAGAACCGCTGGAGGAGCACGAACACGACGATCACGGGCACGATCGACACCAGCGAGCCGGTGATCACGGACTGCTGGAGCAGCGGGGCGCGGGCGGTCTGGCCGTTCCACTCGTACAGGCCGAGCGTGATCGGGAACAGGGACTCCTTCTGCAGCATCACCATCGGCAGGAAGAAGTTGTTCCAGATGGCCACGAACTGGAACAGGAAGATGGTCACCAGGGCCGGCGCCATCAGCCGGAACGCCACCGAGAAGAACGTGCGGAACTCACCCGCGCCGTCCAGCCGCGCCGACTCGATCAGCTCCTGCGGGACGGACGCGTTCGCGAAGACGCGCGCCAGGTAGACGCCGAACGGGCTGACGACGCTGGGCAGGAAGACCGCGAGATAGGTGTTGACGAGCCCGGTCGCCGAGAACAGCAGGAACAGCGGCAGGGCGAGCGCGGTGGTGGGGACGAGGACGCCGCCGAGGATGACGGAGAACAGCACCTCCCGGCCGCGGAAGCGGAACTTGGCGAGGGCGTAGCCGCACAGCGCGGAGATCAGGGTGCCCACGGCCGCGCCCAGCACCGCGTAGACGACGGTGTTGAGGGCCCAGCGGCCGAAGATGCCGTCGCTGCGCGTGAACAGGACGCGGAGGTTCTCGAACAGGTTGAAGTGCGAGAACACCAGCCCGTTGGTCGAGGCGAGGTCGCCCTGCGGCTTCGTCGCCGCGACGACGAGGAAGTAGACGGGCAGCAGGAAGTAGACGGCCAGGAGCAGCATCAGGGCCATGACGGCCGTACGGCTGACGCGGCTCTCACGGATCACGGAGGGGTTGCTCACAGCCCGGCCCTCTTCGCGGTCAGTCGCATGAACCCGAAGCTCAACACGAAGGTGATGACGGCGATGACCACGGAGATCGCCGCGGCCTGCTGGTAGTTGTTCCCCGAGGCCACCGTGTACGCGAGCATGTTCGGCGTGAACGTGCTGGAGATGTTCGAGGAGATCTGGCGCAGCACGGCCGGCTCGGCGTACAGCTGGAGCGTGCCGATGATCGAGAAAACCGAGGTCAGGACGATCGACGGGGCGATGATCGGGACCTTGATCCGCCACGCGATCGTCCAGTTGCCGGCGCCGTCGATCCTCGCGGCTTCGTAGAGCTCCTGCGGGATCGACTGCAGCGCCGAGAACATGATCAGCATGTTGTAGCCGGTCCACAGCCAGGTGGAGACGTTGGCGGTCGACCACAGCACGGCACCCGGGCCGAGGAAGTCCGGCTCGAGGCCGACGCCGTTCAGCAGGTCGACGACGGGGCTGAGCTGGGGCGAGTACAGGTACGACCACATGATCGCGGCGATGACTCCGGGCACCGCGTACGGCATGAACGCGGTGATACGGAAGAACGCCTTGAGCTTCAGCAGCGGAGTGTCCAGCAGCAGCGCGATGACCAGGGCGACGAACAGCATGACCGGCACCTGCACGACGCCGAACAGTCCGATGCGGCCGATGCTGGACCAGAACTCGGTGTTCCGCAGCACCTGCCCGTACTGCTCCAGACCACCGAAGGCGGTGTACGAGGTCCCGTACTGTCCGCCGGTGCGGCGCACCACCCGGAGGCTCTGCCAGAGCGCGTAGCCGACGGGCACCAGGTAGAACAGCAGGAACGGCAGGAAGAAGGGGGTCAGGAACGCGGCGACGGTGCCCGCCCGGGGCCCGCCGCCGTGGAGCCGGCGGCGGGCGCGGACCGGCGCCACCACGGATGTCGCACGGGCTGCGGTGTCGGTCATGCCGCGGTCACTTGCCCGCCGCGACCGGGATCGCCTGGTCCTTCATCGATGTCAGCGCGGCCCCCTGGGCGGCCGTCAGCGCGTCGGTGAGCGTGCCGTCGCCGGCCGCCGCCTTGGCCATCGCGTCCTGCAAGGCCAGGTTCACCGTCTTCTGCGTGGGACCCCAGGCGAAGTTCGTGTCGATCTTCTTGGACGACTCGGCGAAGACGTCGAAGATCTTCTCGTTGCCGTAGTACGCGACCCCCTTCCGCAACGAGGGAAGCCGCAGCCCGGCAGTGGCGGCGGGGTACAGCCCGCCCAGCTCGTTCTCCATCGCCAGCGCCTGCGGATCGGTGTTCAGCCAGGTGTTGAACTCCACCGACTCGTACAGGTGCTTGCTCCCCTTCATGAACGCGACGGTCGACCCGCCCCAGTCACCCGACGTGCCGTCCGTGCCCCAGGTCGGCATCGGGACGACCGACCACTTGCCGGCCTGCTTGGGCAGGTTGTCGCGGAACATGCTGTAGCCCCAGGCGGCACCGACATAGCTGGCGATCCGGTCCTTCTGGTACGCGGCGTACATCTGCGTCGAACCGTTGGCGAGGTCGGTGCGCACGAGCTTGCCGGAGATCAGCTTCTGCCAGTACGCCGCCACCTGCCTGCTGCGCTCCGAGTCGACGGTGACCTGCCACTTGTCGTCGGAGTACCCGTACATCTTCGCGTCGTTCTGCCAGAGCAGCCCGTTGAACCACTCGGCGTTGTTCGGGTCGAAGAACGTGATGGCGAGGTCCGGATCCGCCTTGTGCAGCTTCCGTGCCGCGGACGCGTACTCGTCCCAGGTGGTGGGGATCGCGACGTGGTGCTTCTCGAAGAGGTCGCGGCGGACGAAGAGGGCCATCGGGCCGGTGTCCTGCGGGAGGGCGAACACCCCCGTGCCGCCGAAGCTGGTCTGGGACCAGGTCCACGGGACGAACTTCGACCCTGCCGCGGTGGCCGCCTTGCACGCCGAGGCGTCCACGAAGGCGTTCTGGGTGCGCAGGTTGGGGAGTTCGTCGTAGCCGACCTGCGCGAGGTCCGGCGCCTTCCCCGCCTTCAGGGCGTTCCCGAGGGTGCCGTACTGGTCGTTGGAGATGTTCTTCGTCTCGACCCGGATGTCCGGATGCCGCCGGTTCCACAGGTCCACGACCTTGTCCATGCCCGGGACGGTGTTCCAGTACTGGAGGGTGACCTTGCCCTTGGCGGGCGCGCACGAGGCCGCCGACGCCTCTCCCGACGGCGCGGGCGAGGAGCACGCGGCGAGTACGGCGACACCGGCGGCCGCGGCCACGGTGGCGAGGCGGGTGCGCATGACTGTGCTGCTCATGTTTTCCGTTCCCGAGGACGACCGGCGACGGGCGCCGGCCGGGTCGACGTTGACTCACTCAGGCGGGATGCCGCGGTGGACGTGGACGGCCGCGACGGTGCCGGTCTGGGTCCCGGGCACCGTGGCGGAAAGGGGCGAGCCTGCGGTAACTTCCGTCCGTGAGCGTTCACGGGAACGTTCACGGGCGTGTGAAACGTTCGGAAGTGTGCGCTCGGGTGCAGTTGAGTGTCAAGACTTCGGATCACGACGGGGAGGTGGCCGACAGTGCCGACCGGGACCGGTTCCCGCAGGGTGACGATCCATGACGTCGCCCGTGCCGCCGGGGTGTCCCGGCAGACCGTGTCACGCGCGCTGAACGACAAGGGGGAGATCGACGACTCCACCAAGCAGCGTGTGCTCGAGGCCGCGCGGACGCTGGGATACCGGCCGAGCCGGTTCGCCAGGGGGCTGGTGCGCCAGGACACGATCAGCGTCGGTCTGGTGATCCCCGACCTGCTCAACCCGTTCTTCACCGAGGTCGCCGCGGCGGCGCTGGAGGCGGCGCGGGCCCGCGGATGGCACGTCCTGGTCTACGACACCGCGGACAGCGCACAGGAGGAGCTCGGTACCCTCCAGGTGATCGCCTCCCAAGTGGACGCGGTCGTCGGCTACTTCAGCCGGAGCGAGAGCGAGATCGAGCAGTGGACGCGGGGGCTGCCGGTCGTCCTCATCGACCGGGGCGAGGACGCCGAACGCTTCAGCTCCATCCGCATCGACGGACGGGACGGCGTCAGGGCGGCCGTCTCCCACCTCGCCCAGGCAGGACACCGGCGCATCGGCATGCTCGACCACGCGGCTCGCACCGAGCCGAGCGTCCGGCACGCGTGGTTCGCCGACGCGCTGACCGCCTGCGGACTCGGTGACGGACCGGTGTGCCGCGCGGAGCAGAGCGTGCGGGGCGGCGAGGAGGCGCTGGAACTCCTCCTCGGCCGGCATCCCGACGTGACCGCGGTGTTCGCCTTCAACGACGTCATCGCCATCGGCGCGCTCCGTGCCGCCCGCCGGACGGGACGACAGGTGCCGCGCGACCTGGCCGTGATCGGCTTCGACGGAGTGACGCTCGGCACGCTGGTCGAGCCCCCGCTGTCCAGCGTGGCCCTGGACATCCGCCGGCTCGGAGCACTCGCCGTCGAACAAGCGGCCCGTCTCCTGACCGGTGACAGTCCGCTCGGCCCCGACGATCTCGTGGCCCGCGCGGAACTCCGGCTGCGCGAGTCCGCGTAGGTCCGCCCCTCACCCGGTCAGGGTGGCCGGTGCCGCCGGGACCGGCCCCGTCACGCGGGGTCGGAGCGCAGGCCGACCGCGCGGCGCAGGGCCTTCCGGCACGCCCGCACGGCAGGGTGCCGGCCGCGGCCACGGCGTACGACGGTGAGGATGCGACGGACGCGCTGACCGCGGGGGAGCGGCCGCAGCGTGACCGTCGGGGACTGTCCGGTTCCGACGAGGCCGGGCAGGAGGGCGGCGGCGTGCCCCTGCTCGACGAGGCGGAGGTGGAGCAGCAGGTCGGTGGTCTCGAACCGCACGTCGGGTTCGAAGCCGGCGTTGCGGCACAGGGTCACGGCCCAGTGCCGGGCCGCGGTGCCCTCCGGTTCCATCACCCAGGGGTGGTCGGCGAGGGAACGCAGCGCAGCGGTCGGGCCCTTGCCGTCCGCTGTGCCGGCCGGTGTCGGCAGGGCGAGGTGCAGGGGGTCGTCGAGCAGGTCCTCCTGTTCGAGTTCGGCGGGGCGGGGGTTGGGGTTGCCCGGGTACTCCTCGGCGAGGACGAGGTCGAAGTCGCGGGCGTGCAGCGCGGGCAGGGCCTTCTCCGGCTCCATGTGCGTGACGTGGACACGCAGGTGCGGGTGCCGCTCGCGCAGCAGGCCGAGCGCGGTGGGGACGAGGGCCAGGGCGGCTGTCTGGAACGAGGCGATGCGCAGGGTGCCGGTCAGGTCGGACAGCGAGGCGGCGATGTCCGCCTCCGCGCGCTCGAGGCGTTCGAGGACCGCTTCGGTGTGGGCGACGAGGATCTCGGCCTGCTCGGTCAGCCGTACCCGCCGCCCGACCGGCTCCAGCAGCGGGACACCGACCTCGCTCTCCAACAGCGAGAGCTGCTGGGAGACGGAGGAGGGGGCGTAGGACAGGGCGGCGGCGACGGCCGCCAGCGTGCCGCGGTGCTTGAGCTCCCGGAGCAGGCGCAGTCGGTGCAGATCGAACATGTCACGCCCGCTCCGTCGTGCCGATCGGTCGGTTCTGCCGATGAGCATAGGTCGAAAACATCCGCTGGACCGATCGTACGGGCCCGCCGCACCATGATCCTGTGCCTGACAACGCCCCTGGCGGTGCCCCCGACAACGTCCCCGGCCACGCCCCCGGCAACGCCTCCTCCCGTCCGCTGCCGTGGTTCGCGCGCTCCGCCGCCCGTGCCTGGCGGTGTGAACCCGCGCCGGCCGGGGTGCGGGCCTTCCACCTCTCGCTGCCCGACTACACGCCCACCCCGCTGACCGAACTGCCGTCCCTCGCCGGCGCGTGGGGTGTCGGCCGGGTGTTCGTCAAGGACGAGTCGTGCCGCCTGGGACTGCCCGCGTTCAAGGCCCTGGGCGTGTCCTGGGCCGTCCACCGCGTCCTGGCCGAGCGGGCGGCGAACGGCGAACCGGCCCCGGTCACCCTCGTGACCGCCACCGACGGCAACCACGGCCGCGCCGTGGCCCGTGTCGCACGCCGCCTCGGCCAGGAGGCCCACGTGTTCGTTCCGCAGGGCGTGCACCCCCGGGCCGTGGCGGCCATCGTCGCCGAACAGGCCAAGGTCACCGAGGTGCCGGGGCCGTACGACGAGGCCGTGCGCCTGGCGGCCGAGGCGGCTGCCGCGCCGGACGCGGTCCTGGTCCAGGACACCGCCTGGCCGGGCTACGAACGGGTCCCGCGGTGGATCGTCGAGGGCTACTCCACCCTCTGCGCCGAGACCGACGAGCAGTTGGGGGCCGAAGGGGTCGCGGACGGGCCCGATCTCGTCTCCGTACCGGTGGGCGTGGGGTCCTTGGCGCAGGCCGTGGTCACCCACTACCGCAGCCGCCCCTCCGGGAACGCCCCGGCGCTGCTGTCGGTGGAGCCGGAGGCCGCGCCGTGCGTCCTGGAGAGCCTCAGGCTGGGCGCACCCGTCAGCGTCCCCACGGGGAAGACCACCATGGCGGGGCTGAACTGCGGCACCCCGTCCAGCATCGCGTGGCCCCACCTGCGGGACGGACTGGACGCCGCGGTCGCCGTCACGGACGCCGACAGCTCCCGCGCCGCCGGCGTCCTCGCCGCCGCCGGTGTCTCCTCGGGCCCCTGCGGGGCCGCGTCGCTCGCCGGTCTGCGCGCGGCGCTCACGGGCGCGGGCGCCGGGGAACGCCGCAGGGCACTGGGACTGGGACCGTCCTCGGTGGTCGTGCTGCTGAGCACCGAGGGCGCTGCTGCCAATCCGCACCCGGTAACGGGCTGCTGACCGTCGTTCCCGGCCCGGACACGGCGGTGATGGTCCGGTGTGTGCCCGCGGCCGGCCCCGAGGACGGGCGGCGTACGGTGGGCGGGATCGCGAACGGGCTGCTGCTCGGGGCGCGCCGACACGGGGCTGCCCCGACCGGCTCCGGGCGAGCCGGGGCTCGACGCCGTTCGGCGGCCTCCTAGGGCCGGACGTACGGCCGGGTCATGATCTCCATGTTGTGGCCGTCCGGGTCCTCGAAGTAGGCGCCGCGGCCACCGAAGAGACGGTTGATACGGCCGGGCTCGGTGTGGCCGGGGTCGGCGTAGTAGGTGACACCGACCGTCTCCAGGCGGGCGATCATGGTGCCGAACCGGTCGTCGGGCACGAGGAACGCGTAGTGCTGCGACTGGATCGGCTCGTCGCGCTTCTCGTAGTAGTCGAGCGTGACGCCGTTGCCCAGGTCGACGGGGAGGAACGGCCCGAAGGGGGCGCCGACCTCCAGACCGAGGATCGCGGCGATGAACTCGGCCGACAGCCGACGGTCCGTCGCGTGAACGGCGGTGTGGTTCAGCTGGACGGTGGCCGGCGAGCCGAGTTCGTGCCGACGCTGCTGCTCATGTGACATAGGTCGATTCATCTCCAGGTCCTGGATCCGCTGGGGGCACCGCGTGCGGGCGCTCGGGGGCAAGACGCGGAGAGATGGCGGGGCTCTGGCCCGCCTCGGGCTCACGCCGAGGCCGGGTGCCCTACTCGTGTATGGCCCATGGCCGACCCGGCAGTCACATGATCGACTCTAGTGCCTGACCCTCCGTCACGGCAAAGAGAGGGACACACCCTCCGCCGCCACCGCGGAGGTCAATGACCTACGGTCTCGGCGGAGCGGCGCGCGCCGCCTTCTCCAGCCGAGCCGCGGGGCCGGCCGGCCATGCCGGCGTCGCCGGGGTGCCCCGGCCATTCGGAGGTGCTGTGGTGGCGCCGGCAGGGGACGGCCCACAGGCTGGTCTGGATGTGGGCGCCGCCGCCGCGCAGGGGCTGCGGCAACGATCCAGGAGGACCGCATGACCGCTTCGTCGCCCTCCACCGAGACACCTCCGGCCCGGTACGACGACCTGCGGGCCCTGGTGATCAACTGCACCCTCAAACGCTCGCCGGAGACGAGCAACACCCAGGGGCTGATCGACCGGAGCACCGCGATCATGGACGCCCAGGGCGTAGGGGTCGATGTCGTCCGGGCGGTGGACCTCGACATCGCCACCGGCGTGTGGCCCGACATGAGGGAGCACGGCTGGGAGACGGACGCCTGGCCCGACCTGTACCGCCAGGTCATGGGGGCCGACATCCTCGTACTGGCGGGACCGATCTGGCTGGGTGACAACAGCTCGGTGATGAAGCAGGTGATCGAACGCCTCTACGCCTGTTCCAGTCTGCTGAACGACGCCGGTCAGTACGCGTACTACGGCCGTGTCGGCGGCTGTCTGATCACCGGCAACGAGGACGGTGTCAAGCACTGCGCCATGAACGTCCTCTACAGTCTCCAGCACCTCGGGTACACCATCCCGCCTCAGGCGGACGCCGGGTGGATCGGTGAGGCAGGGCCCGGCCCCTCCTACCTCGACCCCGGCTCGGGCGGTCCGGAGAACGACTTCACCAACCGCAACACCACCTTCATGACCTGGAACCTGCTGCACCTGGCCCGTGCCCTGAAGGACCTCGGCGGCATCCCCGCCTACGGCAACCAGCGCACCGCCTGGGACGCGGGCTGCCGCCACGACTACGAGAATCCCGAGCACCGCTAGACGTCGTCAGTCGCCGAGCGGCCGGCCGCGCCGCGCGGTCACACCCACGGACTGCTGTTTGACCTTGACACGGTGACAAGGTCTTCACTGCATGCCGAGGAGGTGGTCGCGATGACGATCCCGGGACAGGACACAGGCGCGGACACGCACACGGACACGGAGACGCACACGGACACGGACACGGCACGCGTGCTCCACGGGCTGGAGGACAGCCGGCCGACCGTGCGGCTGCGGACCGCCATGGCGGCCGGGACGACACCCGACCCGCGCTTCGTCGACAAGCTCGTCGAGCGATGCGCGGTCGAGCCCGAGTTCTTCGTCCGCGACATGCTGACCTGGGCGCTCACCCGCCACCCGGTGTCCCTGACGCTTCCCGTACTGCTCCGCGAAGTCCGCTCGGAGCGTGCGCGGGCACGGAGCCAGGCGCTGCACACGCTGTCCAAGATCGGGGACCGGCGGGCATGGCCGGCGATCACACGGACACTGCTGACCGACGCCGACGACGAGGTGGCGCGGACCGCCTGGCGGGCCGCGGTCGTGCTCGTACCGGAGGGCGAGGAACCCGCGCTGGCCACGGTGTTGGCGACGCAGCTCGGACGCGGCGACCGGGAGACACGGCTGAGTCTCAGCCGGGCACTGGTCGCGCTGGGGGAAGTGATCGTCCCGGCTCTCGGTCCTGCGATGATGGCCCCTGACCCCGGTGTACGAGCGCACGCGCTCGCCACGCGACAGCTGCTGCGCGACCCGGACGCCGGTTTCGGGTTCGCGATCGAGGAGGCGAAGCGCATCGTGGTGCTCGGCGGTCCCGGCCAGGAGGAACGATAGGGCGTGCTGATCAGTGAGGTGGCGCGACGGTCCGGGGTCAGCGCCCGCATGCTCCGGCACTACGAGTCGCTCGGTCTGGTGCGCCCCTCGGGTCGTACGGGCTCCGGATACCGGGAGTACTCCCGCGAGGACATGCGCAGGATCTTCCACATCGAGAGCCTGAGGTCGCTGGGACTGTCGCTGCGTGAGGTCGGACGCGCGCTCGACGACCCCGGCTTCACGCCCGCGGCACTCGTCGACGACCTCGTCCGCGAGACGCGCGACCGCATCGCGGCCGAGACCGAGCTGCTCACGCGGCTGCGCCGCATCCGCGCCGCGGACCCCGCCGGCTGGGAGGACGTCCTCCAAGTCGTCGCGTTGCTCCAGGCCCTGGGGTCGAAGAACGCCGACGCACGCCAGCGCGCGGCCCTCTCCTCAGCCGACGAGGTACCGGTACCGGTGGAGGCCCTGGTCGAGGCGGCACTCGGCGAGGCGGACCCGAACGTCGCCGGGGCCCTTCGATGGGCGCTGGCGCGATCGGGCGGCACAGGCGCGGCACTGCTGGCGGAGGGCCTCGGCTCACCGGTGGCCGCGGTGCGGGAACGTGCCGTTCAGTGCCTCGCCGAGATGCCCGGCGGGGAGGCCACCGCGCGCCTGCGTGACGCCCTCGCCCACCCCGACGTCGTGGTGCGCGGGCACGCGGCTCTGGCGCTCGGCACACGCGGTCTGGCCGATGCGGTCCCGGTGCTCATCGACATGATCGTGGAGGGGAGGAACGACACCGACGCGGCCGATGCGCTGAGCGTGCTGGCCGGCGACACCGTGACGGCGGACGAGATCGCGGCCCTGCTCGTCGACCGCCTCGCCCACGACGCCACGGGAGCGCCCGCGCGCGGGCGGCTGACCCAGGCGCTGGCGGGCATCCCGGGACCGAGGGCGTCGCGGGTCCTCGTGGAGCTGTCCCACGACCCGGACCGTGCCGTCGCGCTGACCGCGGCGTACCTCCTGCGGCTGCGCGGCGCACGGTGACGGGTCCCTGCTGACGGCTGGGGGAGCGCCAAGGGGGAGCGCCGGGGGCCGCAACCGCAGGGGGCCCGCGGGAGGGCGGGAGTGGAGGACCGACGTGTGCCGGCTGAGCCGGCCACGGTCACGGCGAGGCGGCAGCGAGGCCGTCGTCCTCGTCGCCGCCGTCAACGCGTGGTGGTGACGTACCGGTCCGACGACAACTCGAACACCCGGACCCGCCGCCCGCCGGCGGGACTGACGGTCTCACGGACCGGACGCATACCCAGTTTGGTCATGATCCGTTCGGAGGCGTCGTTGCCCACCTGAGCGATGCTGACGATCCGCTCCAGCCCCCGCTCTTCGAAGCCGAACCGTACGGCGGCCGCAGCCGCCTCGGTGGCCAGGCCCTGCCCCCAGTGGGAACGTCCCAGCCGCCAGCCGACCTCGACCGCCGGCATCACCTCCGGCAGGAAGTGGGGCACCGACAGGCCGGTGAAGCCGGCCAGCTTGCCGGTGGACCGGAGCTCCAGGGCGAACAGGCCGAAGCCCTGTGACTCCCACTCGCTCTCCCACGCCTCGATCCCGCGGCGGGTCTGCTGTTCGTCACGGACGCTGCCGTCCCGGATCCACCGCATGACCTCGGGGTCGGCATGGATGGCGGCCATGGGCGCGACGTCCTCCTCGCGCCAGCGACGCAGGACCAGCCGCGGAGTCTCGAGCGTGACCATCTCCTCATTCTGGATCACGGAACGGGCCCTCCGCCATCCTCACCAGGCACTTCCGGCACACGCCGACCGTGTCCGCGGTGCCGCCGCAGCGGCCCGTCGCCGACCCGCCTCGCGGTGCCGCCGTGTGGGCGAAGCGACCCCCGCTGTTATTCAATGAGGTGTGCGGCCGGGGCTCTCGGGACCCCGTCGCACGGGTCCGAGTACGGCCCCGGCGCTGCGCCGGGGATTGCTGAGAGAGCTCCATGGACTCCACACCCTCCCCATCGCCCTCCTCCGCGTTCGACCTGGTCAGCAGGGCCTTGGGGCGCTACATCCCGCGCGGCGGAGCGGCAGGGGACGCCCGTCCCGCCGACGCGCGGGGCGACCGCACCAGGCGTCGGCGGCCACCCGAGGACCCGGCGGCCGGCCGACAGGAGCAGATCCTCGGCGCGGTCAACCTGGACAGGTACCTGATCATCACCCGCTGCAATCTGGACGCCCCGGTGTTCGCGGGTCTGGAAGCCGTGGTCGGCAGGCCCTTCGTCGGTCTCCTGCCCCGCGGGGACGTACCGACGGTCACCCGGCGGCTGCGGCAGGTCCTGGAGACCGGCGAGGCGCACGTGGCGCGCATCCAGCGCCTGCGGCGCGGCGACGGGTCGGAGCTGGTCGTGTCGATGAGCATCCTGCCCGCCGCGGCGCCCGAGGAGGGACTGACCGTCTCCCTGATCGCGATGGCCAGGAGGCTGCACCTCTACGCCGCCGAGACCGCGATCGGCACCTCGCTGGACATCGGCGAGACCGCGCAGTCGCTGGCGGAGTCCCTGCTGGCCTGGGGGGACGTGGCCGCCGTCGACCTGGACTTCGCCGTGTGGACGGGCGAGGGGGTCACCGGCCGGTCCAAGGGGCGCATCCGGCTGCGGCGGGCGGCCCTGGTGCCGGACCGGGCGTGGCCCGAGGGCTACGTGACCCCGGGCGAGGACCTCCCCGGCGACGCGAGCCGCCTGCTGGCGCAGGCCGTCCTGCGGGACGACGCCCCGCAGACCATCGTCATACCCGACCGGGAGGCCGTCGAGCGGGTGCTCGGCAGTCCACGAGTCGTGCGGGCCCTCGTACCCGGCGACCGGTCGGCGGGTGTGGCGTGCGTACCGCTGGTCCTGGACGGCGCGCCGCCCGTCGTGCTGGGCGTGGCGGAGGTCTGGCGGCGGGCGGACTCCCCGTTCCGTGACAGCGAACTGCTCGACCTGCAGGAACTGGTCGCCAGGACCGCCCACCACGTCGACCTGGCTCGTCAGCACCAGCGCGAGCACACCCAGGTGCTGGCCCTGCAGCGCCGGCTCCTGCCCCGCACCGGTGGCGACACGATCGAGATAGCCAGCGTCTACCAGCCCGCCACCCCGGACAGCGCGGGTGTCGGCGGCGACTGGGTGAACAGCTTCCCGCTGCCGGACGGCCGCACCGCACTCGTGGTCGGCGACGTCGTCGGGCACGGTCTGGGAGCCGCGGCCACCATGGGCCAGCTGAGTATGGAGGCCCGCGCGCTGCTGTCCGCCGGACTGGCGCCGGACGAGGTACTGGAGCACCTGGACGAGACCGTCTCACTGCTGGACGACGCCGATTCCGGGCTGACGGCCGGCTACAGCGCCCTCGGCTCGACCTGCTGCATCGCCCTCTACGACCCGGTCAGCCACCGCGTGACACTGTCCAGCGCAGGCCACCTCCCACCGGTCCTGGTCTCCCCGGACGGTCACGCGGGCCCGCTGGAGGTCCGCACCCATCCCGGCCTCGGCGCCGAGTTCGCACTGCGGGAACCGTTCGACGTGCACACGTTCAGCGCACCGCCGGGTTCCCTGCTCGCCCTCTACACCGACGGCCTGGTGGAGGACCCGGCCGTGTCGATCGACGAGGGCATCGGCAGGCTGGCGGACGCCGTGTCCACCGTGCACCCCTGGGACGCCCTGCAGCGGGCGGCACGGCATGTCGTCTCCACGCTGGGACCCGCGCGCCAGCGCGACGACGTGACCCTGCTCCTGGCACGGATGATCGGCTACCGCAAGGGGGACACCGCGACCTGGCGGCTGCCCGCCCGGGACGACGCCCCCGCCCGTGCCCGTACGCAGGTCTCCGTGCTGCTGCGGCAGTGGCGCACGAGGGACGACACCCGCGACGACGTGGTCCTGCTGATCAGCGAGCTGGTCACGAACGCCGTGCGCTTCGCCACCGGACCCATCACGGTACGGCTGATCAGGTCCGGTCACGGCCTGCTGTGCGAGGTGGGCGACACCGGCAGCGGCAGGCCGCGTCTGAGGCGGGGCGGCCTGCTCGCCGACGGCGGTCGCGGCCTGCACATCGCGCACAGGCTCACCACCCGGTGGGGGGTCCGGTGGACGGACACCGGCAAGGTGGTGTGGGCGAAGGTCGCGAGGTGACACGGCCAGGGGGGCGATGTGCCCGCCGGGACCCGCACCGGTACGGGTGCCCGGGTACCGGTACCGGTGGGGCGAATCCGTACTACAGCCACTCCCCTTCCAGGGCGGTGGCGGTGAGGCCCGGTGCCGCCGCGTAGAGAACGGCGCGGCTGCCCGGCTTCTGCCCGGCGTCATGCGCCCGCCGCAGGATGTCGAACACGGCGGCGCCCCCGCGGTTGCCGGTGGTGTAGCTGGCCCGGCTGAAGTCCAGCAGTCCGGACGGCCAGGCGTCCGGCATCGTCTGCTCCATGTACTCCAGCACCCGGGTGCCGCCGGGGTGCGCGAGCAGCACGTCGGGGTGCCAGGCCTCGGGGTGGTCCTGGTAACGCACGCGCAGCCACTCCCACATCGCGGTGACCGTCTCCTGTACGGCGCGCGGCCCGCGCCGGTCCATCAGGAAGTGGGTGCCGTCCGCACGCGTCTCCAGGCGGTGCAGGTCCTGGGTGCCGGGCAGCGTGTGGTGCCAGGCGGCGTCCAGCCGCAGCACCGACTCGCGCCGGGGGCGGCCCGTGACCACCGCGGCGACCGCGGTGTCCGCGAACAGCAGCCGGACGATCAGCGACTCGAGGGTGTCGTCCGCGGGCTGGTAGGTCGTGCTCAGCGCCTCCGAGACGACGACCAGGACCACGCGGTCGGGGTCCGCGGCGACGAGGTCAGCGGCCAGTGCCAGGGAGCGGGTCCCGGCGATGCAGGCCCACTGCGTGGCCGGCAGCAGCATCACGTCCTCGCGCAGCGGAAGCCTGTTGGCCAGGGCTATGTCCAGACCCGGCAGCGCGGGGGTGGTGGAGTGACTGGTGATCAGGCAGTCGATGTCCGCGGTGTCCAACCCGGCGATCTGAAGGGCCCCGCGCGCCGCTCGCTCTCCGTAGGACTGCACGGCCTCCCAGGCCGGCCCGGTGCGCTCCTGGACGGTCTGCGGCGTGGGTATCGCCTCCAGTGCGGCGATCACGCGGTCCACGTCCTGCTGGGTGAACCCGTCGCGTGCCAGTGCCTCCTGGGCCGGCTCGACGCCGACGGACCGCAGGCCGCCGCCCTTGCCGGGTGCGACGGCGGTCTCCAGCGGCAGCATCCACCCTCGGGTCTCGATGCCCGTACTGGCCGCGATGCCGTCGATCCGCGGCGCCCACGCGGCGTGCGGGTGCCGGTCGCGCACCTCCGCCACGATCTGGCTGGTCTTCACGGGGTGCTCGCCGTGGATCACGGCAGGAGGACAGAGGTAAGCGGCCATGGTGCACCTTCCCGGCGGAACAGGGGAAATGGGAGAAAAAGGACATTTAGCGAATGTTGTGGCGCAAGCCACTTTGCTGCTTCATGCCCAAAGGGATGCCGATAAGCCCCACTTCGGGGGCCGGTATCCGTTTCGAGCATGGACGCTAAATGGACATTTCCGCTGTGATGCAGACAACTTAGGCGGCATCGAAGGCGCGTGACACCGCACACACCGCTTACCCCGGGGAGCGCGGGAGCGGTCCCCGGCTCAGTGCGGGCAAGGGCGTCCTCGTGCGGAGGACTTGAGCACCCGTCGGTGACACGGGGCCGTGACTACGCGTGGGGGAGCGGGTGTGCTCCTTCTTCCGAGGTTGGAGGCAGGCGCTCAGTCGAACCGGATGTGCCTGATCCCCGTCCAGGCCCGCCGCGCACGTCCTCGCAGTGCTCCGTCCCTGTTCGGGGCGAGTGCCAGGCCGGCGGCAGCGGCGATGTGCTCGGCAACCTCGGGCACGGTGAGGTGGTCGGTCCACACCTGGTCCCCGAACTCCCGTGCGCGCAGGCGCTCCAGACAGTGGTCGAGCCTGGACACGGCGAAGCTCTCGCGACGCAGGGGAGCGTTCTTGCCCGCGACGAACCGGACAACGTGTCCGAAGCCGCGCTCGCGCAGCCGACGCAGCACCGTCTCACGCTCGGCCAGCAGCGCGAAGTGCCGCACGTCATGGCCACGCTCGCGCAGGCGGCCCACGGTCTCGCGGAAGTACGCCGGCTCCACGACCGTCATGGGCACGATCACCGTCCCCTCGTGCCTGCTCAGGACGTGGTCGAGCACTTCGAACACCCCCTGCCGCCAGGCGGGGAGATCCTGGAAGTCGCCGCGCAGGGACGGGGGCGTCATGCGGTGCAGACCGAAGCCGACGTGTTCGGGGTCGCAGACGACGCTGTCCGCGAGCCGACGCCGGAGTTCGTACGCGGTCTGCGTCTTGCCGCCACCGAAGGGACCGTTGATCCACAGGAGCATGCACGCGAGCCTACGGCGGCCGGGGCGGTCGCCGGCCGTATGCGTCAGCCTTCGCCCATGGGCAGTGGTCTGGGACATCCCGTTGCCCGCCACTTCGGCGGGCCGCGCCGGCGTTCGTGCCCGGCTCTATCGCGCTCTGACGAACCGGGCCCGTTCGGCCGGTGCCAGCCGCTCCGTCGCATAGCGTACGGTGACGCGCGGCAGCTCGTGCAGATGCCGTTCGAGGAAGGCCACCATGAGCGGTTCGTCCCGGCGGCCGATCTCCCGCAGCATCCAGCCGAGCGCCTTGTGGATCAGTGCCTCCGGGTCCTGGCGCAACGTCAGGACCAGGCGGAGCGTCGGCTCGAAGCGTCCCGCGCGGATCAGCGCCAGCGTGGCGAGCACCGCGATCCGGCGGTCCCACAGCCGCGCCGACGCGGCGAGTTCGTCCAGGACCCGCAGATCCCCCTCCAGCAGCCACGGCCCCAGTACGACGTGCGCGGAACCGTCGACCAGGTCCCAGTTGTCCACGCACTCGGTGCGCGCCAGATAGAAGTCGACGAGCGCCCTGCGCTCTGCGCCGCTCGTCGTGCGCACCCGCTCGGCCAGGACCAGCAGCCCGGCGAAGCGCTCCTCGTGGACACGGCTGCGCAGCAGTACGTCCACGTCGTCGAGGGACAGGCCGCGGTAGGCGCGCGCCAGCTTGCGCAGCACCGGCACGCGTACGCCGAGCAGTTCGTCGTCCTGCGCGGGGGTGAGCACACGCTCCAGTTGCGCCCGCACGTCGGGCTCCGCCAGATTTCGCAGCTCGGCCCGTAAGTCCTTGAGGGAAGTGAACGTCATGACGGTGGACGTTAGCGCGGGACCACCCGTGCGCGCCGCCGTGCCCGCAGCGAAGGAATGGCCGGCCGACTTCGCGCACCGGCGGGACCGGGAGCCCGCGAACCGGGCGAGAAGCCTTGTCCGCCGAGCGGGAGGCGCGCTCTGGATTCGTGCCCGGTTCGACCCGGCCGCCCATGGACTGCCCTCCCTCGAACGACTCGACACGAGCCGTGCCGGTCCACCCGTGCCCGCTCACCGTGCCCAGGCCGTCGACGCTGTGGCGCGGGCGGCGTGGAGCGGTGACTGGCGAGCCGCGGGGGCCCATGCGGGGAAGGCCGGCCGGGACTGGGACGAACGCTGGTCCCGGAGGGAACTCCTGCGGCAGGTGGCCGAACGGGACGACGTCTGGCTGAACGCCTGGCGGGCCGCCCGGCCGGAGGACTGCGGCCGCCGCCACCGTCCGTGCCCGGGTGCGCCTCGACCGGGCCTGGACGGCTCGGGGCACCGGATCCGCCTACACGGTCGAGGCCGACCGCGTGGCCCGCTCCGAGGTCGTGCTGAGGGAGGCGATGGACGCGGCCGAGGAGGCGGCCCCGCTCGCACCCGGCGACCCCGGGCCGTGAGTAGTGATGATCACCGCCGCGCGTGGACTGCGCCTCGAACGCGACACGTTCCAGCCGGCGGAGCTGACGCCGCGCCGGGAGGGGAAGGCCCCGCGACGGCGCCCGGCACAGGGGCCCTGTCGGCGCCCGTCGCGCCGGGGACCGGGCCTGCCGTCGCGGACGGCTGTCGGCCGCCGTCGCACACCGGCAGCGGAGCCCGGTCCGCGTACGGAGTGCCGCGCGGGGCGAGCCCGTACCGGTGGCACTTCCGGGTGCCGCAGCGCACGGGACCGTCCCGCGACGGCGCCCTGAGACGCGACGGGCACCAGCCGTCCGGCGCACGGCGGAACCGCGCCGCACGGCCGCCCCGTCCTCCCCGCGCGCCTACCCGGCGCTCCCACGTCAGCTGTCGCCGGCGCGGCGACCGTCCACGCCGGCGCCCGGACATCCGCGGTGAGGTCGTCCGCAGCGCCGTCGGCCGTGATCTCCGCGTGCCGCATCCGGGTGACCCGCGTCCGTTCGGGCACTCCGGCGGGAAGAGAGGCAGAGCACGTGCACCCACAGCGCGGAAGGAGCCGTCGTGTTCGAGGCGGAGGTGGCCGTTCTGGGCGGCGGAGCCGCGGGACTGTCCCTGGCCCACCGTCTGGCCGGCCACGCGCGGGGCCTGCGGACGCCGTCGGTGCTGCTGGTGGACGCCCCACCGGGTCCGCTGCGCCCACCGCGCCGCACCTGGTGCTTCTGGGAGCCGGGCCAGGGGCGCTTCGACGGCGCGCTGACGGCCTCCTGGGGGCACCTGCGGGTACGGCCCCCCACGGGCGACCCGATCGAAGGGGACCTCGCGCCGCTGCGGTACAAGATGATCCGGTCCGACGACTTCGAGGGGCTGGTCGGACGGGACCTGGCGCGCAGCCCGAACGTACGGCGCCTGGAGGCCACCGTCGAGACCGTGGAGGACGTCGAGGGCGGAGCCCGCGTCCAGGTGCGGAGCGCCGGCGGCGAAGCCCGGGTACTGACCGCCCGCTGGGTGTTCGACTCCCGCCCGCCCGGCAGCCTGCCCGCCGCCCGCACCACCCTGCTCCAGCACTTCCACGGCTGGTTCGTCCGCACCGCGCGCCCGGTCTTCGACCCCGGCACCGTCGACCTCATGGACTTCCGCACCCCGCAGCCCGCCGACGGCCTCTCGTTCGGCTACGTCCTGCCCGTCGGACCGCACGAGGCCCTCGTCGAGTACACGGAGTTCTCACCCCGGACACTCACCGACGGCGAGTACGAGGCGGCGGTGCGGCACTACGCCGACGACGTGCTGCGCCTCGGCGACACACAGGTCCTGTCCACCGAGACGGGCGTCATCCCGATGACGGACGCGCCGATGCCCCGGCAGGTCGGGGCATCCGTCTTCCGCATCGGTGCCGCCGGCGGCGCCACCCGCCCGGCCACCGGCTACACCTTCGCCGGTCTGCAACGCCAGACGCGGGCCGTCGCCGCCGCCCTGCGCCGGGGGCGGCGGCCGGTGCCGCCCGCCGCCCACTCCGCCCGGTCCCGCGCCATGGACGCCGTACTCCTGCGCGCCCTGGCCAGCGGCCGGGCCGACGGCCCCGCGCTGTTCTGCGGCCTGTTCGCCCACGTGCCGGCCCCCCGGCTGCTGCGCTTCCTCGACGGACGCACCCGCCTGCGCGAGGACCTCGCCATCGGCCTGCGCACCCCGATCGGCCCGATGCTCCGCTCGGCGCTCGAACTGCCCCTCCTGCCCCGCCGCCCGTTCGACTGATCCACCGCTCCGCTCCACCGCCCCGCCCGACCGGCCACCCCCACCGCACCGACCTGGAGACCGCATGACGCTGCTGCGCGACGAGGACCTCACCGCCGCCTTCGACCACGCCGCCCGCGGCTACGACGCGCTGGTGGCCGCCAACCCCGGCTACCACGGCCACCTGCGGCGCTCGGTACGCCGTCTCGGCCTGCCCGGGTCCGGAGCGGGCCTGCGCCTGCTGGACCTGGGCTGTGGCACGGGCGCCTCGACGGCCGCGCTGCGCGCCGTCCTGCCGGCCGCGCACCTCACCGCCGTCGACGCCTCCGCCGGCATGCTGCGGCGGGCCGCCGCCAAACCCTGGGCGCGGGGGGTGACCTTCGTGCGGGCACCGGCGGAACGGCTGGCCGAGGCGGGCGTCACCGGCCCGTTCGACGCGGTCTTCGCCGCCTACCTGCTGCGCAACGTGTCCGATCCCGACGCCGTCCTCACCGCCGTACGGGACCTGCTCGTGCCCGGCGGCCGGCTCGGCGTGCACGAGTACACCCTCAGCGGCCGCCGCGCCGACCGAGCGGGGTGGAGCCTGGTCTGCCGCGGCCTCGTACAGCCCGTGGCGTCCGTCCTCGGGGACGGCGGGCTGTACCGCCACCTGTGGCGCAGCGTGGTCGAGTTCGACACCGTCGACCGCCTGGCCGCCCGCGTCCGCACGGCCGGGTTCGAGCGGGTCCGGACGCTGCCCCTGCCGGGATGGCAGACCGGCATCACCCACACCGTCGTCGCCCGGCGCGCGGAGAACGCGCGATGACCGCGGCGCAGTGGGGGGCGACCGCGGCCGAGCGGCCGGACGGCGGTCGTCCGGGCCGGGACCGGCGGGCCCGCATGCTGCCGGCGCCGCCCGGTGCCCCGCGCGTCGCCGGGCCCCGCCCCAGCGTCGCCGTCGTCGGCGGCGGCATCGCCGGTCTCGCCGCCGCCACGGCGCTCGCCGAACGCGGGGTGGCCGTGACGCTGTACGAGCGGCAGCCGTACCTCGGCGGGCGCGCCGGGGGCTGGCCGACCACCCTGCGGGACGGCACCCGGGTCACCATGAGCCGGGGCTTCCACGCCTTCTTCCGCCAGTACTACAACCTGCGCGGGCTGCTCCGCCGTACCGACCCCGGCCTGCGGCGACTGACCGGTCTGCCCGACTACCCGCTGCTGCACGCCGGCGGAACGCGCGACAGCTTCCGCCGCGTCCCGCGCACCCCGCCCTGGAGCGCGCTCGGCTTCGCCGCGCTCAGCCCCACCTTCACCCTGCGGGACATGCGCCGCATGAACCCGGTCGCGGCCCTGCCGTTGCTCGACGTCCGCGTCCCCGAGATCTACGACCGGCTCGACCACGTCAGCGCCCATGCGTTCCTCGACGCCGTCCGCTTCCCCGAAAAGGCCCGGCACCTCGCCTTCGAGGTGTTCTCGCGCAGCTTCTTCGCCGACCCCCGGCAGCTCTCGGCGGCCGAGATGGCGCTGATGTTCCACGTCTACTTCCTCGGCTCGGCCGAGGGCCTGCTCTTCGACGTGCCCCGCGCGCCCTTCCCGGCCGCCCTGTGGGAGCCCCTGGCCGGTCACCTGCGGCGGCACGGCGCCGAGGTGCGCACCGCCACGGCCGTCGAACACGTCACACCGAGGCGCGGCGGCGGTCACCAGGTCGTCACGGACCGGGACGAACGGCATCACGACGCCGTCGTCCTCGCCCTGGACACCGCGGGCCTGCGCGGCCTCGTCGCCCGCTCGGACCTGCTGGGCGACGCCCCGTGGCGCGAGCGGATCGCACGGCTGCGCAACGCCCCGCCGTTCCTGGTGACCAGGCTGTGGCTGGACCGTCCCGTGGCACCGGACCGTCCGGGCTTCCTGGGCACCGGCGGATTCGGCACCCTGGACAACGTCAGTGTCCTGGAGCGCTGGGAGGACGAGGCCGCCCACTGGGCCGCCCGCACCGGGGGGTCCGTGGTGGAGCTGCACGCCTACGCGGTCCCGGCCGACGCCGCCCGGGACGTCGAGGAGAAGCGCCTGATCGAACAGATGCACCGCGTCTATCCGGAGACGCGCGACGCCACGATCGTCGACGCCCGCCACGAATGGCGCGACGACTGCCCGCTGTTCCCGGTGGGCGGTCACGGCGACCGGCCGGCCGTCCGCACCCCGGACCCCCACCTCATGGTGGCCGGCGACCTCGTCCGCACCGGCCTGCCCGTGGCGCTCATGGAACGGGCCGCGACGACCGGCTTCCTCGCGGCCAACGCCCTGCTGGAGCAGTGGGGCGTGCGGGGAGTGACCCTGTGGACGGTTCCGCGGCACGGCCGGAACGCCCTGCTGCGGGGCCTGGCCGGCGCCGCCGCCCGGGGCTCCGGCACGCGGTGACCGGCCGCCGGCGCGTGGCGGTCGCGGGCGAGCGCGCCGCACACGACGACCCGTCACCCGTGCGGCCCACGCCGCACGCGGTCGCCGGGCGCGGCGGGAAGGGATGCGGGAACCGACAGAGCCACAGCACCCAGGGAGTGCCATGAACGAGTGCCAGGGCGGGCCCGACCACCGCTACCGCCGCCCGGAAGGTGTCGACGACCTGACCGTGGAAGCCCTCGGCTCGCTGTCGAAGGCTCTGGAGACCACGGAGCGCGCCCGCGGCCATCTGTACAGCTTCCACCAGCTGACCGGCGGGGCCGACCTCGAACTGGAACGGGCGGTACGGCTGCTGCGCGAGGCCGGGCACACCGAGTGGGCGGCGAAGGCCGAGGCGGAGATCCTGGGCCGCGACGTCATCCCCGGTCACTGGACCTTCCAGATCGTCGAGGCCTACAACGACACCTACTACGGGCCGTTCCGGGAGCTGGAACGCAGTGTGGTGAACGCACTCGCCCAGGGCCGGGACCACCTGTACGAGGCGGAGATGAAGGAGGCGCGCCGCACCCTCGGACGCCTCGGCCACACGGCGAGCCCCCCGGCCGGGGACGGCTGACCGCCTCCCGCACCGGGCGGGACCGCCGGGTCCGCCGGCCCCGGCGGCACACCTGCGAGCAAACCCGGACCAGCCCAACTCCCGCACCCGCTCCATGACTTCCAGGACGGCGACCATGCAGACGTTCCTGCCAGATGCCGACTTCCGGCGCTCCGCCCTGATCCTGGACCGGCGCCGCCTCGGCAAGCAGCGGGTCGAGGCGCTCCAGGTCCTGCGCGGCCTGACCGTTCCCGGATACGGCTGGCGCAGGCACCCGGCCGTGCGCATGTGGAGCGGCTACGAGGAGGCCCTGGTCCGCTACGGACTCGAAGTCTGCCGGGTCTGGCGCGAGCAGGGGCACCAGGACAGCTGTGCCGCGTCACTGATCGCCGGATACGCGGCGGGCCGTCCGGGCGCACACGTGCGTGACCAGCCCGCTCTGGCAGCCGCGGGCGAACTCCCGCCGTGGCTCGGTGACGAGGCCTTCCACCGCAGCCACCAGTCCGCGCTCGTCCGCAAGGACCGGGACACCTACGCACCCGTGTTCCCCGGCGTGCCGGACGACCTGCCCTACGTGTGGCCGTCCTCCGACCGGGAGGGGACGACTGCCTGACCGGTGACGCCGCACGATGCGGCGGGTTCCCGGCGGGGCGGGGCGGGGCCGGCGAGGCCCGCGCGGCTTCCGCGCGTCGGACCTCACGACCTCACGACCGGCGGGGCCGAGAGGTGCGCCGCCTTCGACCGCCTCGGCGCCGCCGGCGTGCCGTCGCGGACCGCCCGGCCCGTGTGCGCCGCTCCCCGGCCACCGCTGGGACGGTCAGATGCCCGAACCCGAACGCCGGGAGCGCAGCTTGCCGATGAGCCGCTGTGCCTGGGCTCGACGGCGCGGATCGGACGCGGTACGGCGCACCTGCTCGATCGTGCGCCGGCCCTGCGGGCTGTTGGCGAACTGCTTGATGCGCTGGAGAACTCCTGACATGACACTCCTCTCGCCAGGGTGCCCTGCTCTCGTCGGGGGCCCCATGAGGTCCGGCTACCCTGAAAACCGGTGGTGCAGCCTCTGGCGGCCGGGGACGCGGCTGTTACCGCGCCGAATGGGCCGCGCTGGTACGGACGTCACCGCCCCGTGCCCTGAGAGGCGCGCCGGCTTCGGTGAGCACCCGGTGCACGAAGCCGTACGACCGGCCATGAGCCTCGGCTATGGCACGGATCGACTGTCCCTCCCGGTACTCCTTGGTGAAGGCCTCGGCCAACTCCTTGCGCGCGCTGCCTGTTATCCACTTGCCCTTGTGCATGGAGAATCTCCTCCCGCATCGCCGAAACGTGATCACCGGTTTCCCGCGTGGGCGCGACCCATGCGGGGCGAACCTTGCCGGTCGCGGGAGCTGCGGCGCAGGACGCGTGCCGGACAGGGCGTCAGAACGTCACCCGGCCCATGCCGGCGTCGGGGACGTCCGGGGAGGCGAAGTGGAACGGCACGCCAAGGTGGCCGGCCGGCGCCCGGCCGGCCTCGGTTGCGGCCGTCGCCGGAGGAGGGCCGCCACGGCGGCGGCAGACGGTCGCCAGGTGGCCCTCCCCGTCCGGATCCTCCAGGACCGCGATCAGGAGCACGAACCAGTCGTGCACCGTGTCGCCGTCCCACACGGCCTCGACCGCGGCCACCCGGCCCGGGAGGGCTGCGGAACGGGCGGCGAGCGAGGGGACGTCGAGCGGATCGGGCGGTGTGCGCCGTACCTGGCCGGCGAGAGCCGCGTAGCGCGCGTGGACCACCCGCTCCGCCTCGAACAAGCCCAACCCCAGCGGGCGCAGGGCGTCCAGGACCGCCTTGACCGCCGGCACGCGGCGGTCCCGCACCACTTCGGCGTCCACTTCCCGGCGCGTCCGTTCCTCCAGGTAAGCCCACCAGCCGCTCACCGGCTCACCGTCTGGATCTCCGGGTACGGGTCACGGACTGACCGTACGCCAGGTCGTCGCCCGTTGCCTCCGGGTTCCGTCCGGAGCGCCGCCGCCCCCCACCGTCTCCGTCACTGCCGCCCCCGTCGTGCGCGGGCCCTCGGCCGGCCGCGGCCTACGGCGACGTCGTCCAGCGGGGAGCCGTCCGGGCCCAGGCGGTGTCCCACGCGGCGAGGTTGCGGCGCCGGATGACGAGACAGGTGGCGCCGTAGGCGGCGGCTGCCGCGGCGTGGACGCCGAGGGCGGCGATGACGGCCGATCCCATGGCGCGGCTGTGGACCTCACGAGGGCTCATCGGTGGGTCGCGGATCGTCCCGTCGGTGCCGGCCCAGACACGGACCGCGCTGCCCTTGGCCAGGGCGGGCTGGACGTCGGCGGTGGCGGTGCGGGTGCGCCCGAGGGGGTCGGTGAAGCGGACCTCGGCCGGGTAGCGGGTCTTCCTGGGCTCGGCGGACCCGGGTTCGGGGTGGTCCCGGGCGTCCTCGAGGAGGACGGCGGTGGTCTGGTGACGGGTGGCGGCCTGGTGCCGGGCGGCGCGGGCGTAGTGGCGGTGGGCGGCGTCGCCGACGAGGACCATGGCGGCGGGGGTGGCTGCCAGCGCGGCCGACAGCAGGCAGAGACCGGCCCACGCACGGACCAGGTCGCTGCGGCGGCACAGGGGGTTGCGTCTCAGGCGCCGGAGCGTGACCACGGGCAACTCCTCGGGAGGCGGCGAATGGCGACGGGGCACGTGTCCTCCTTCCGGCGTGGACGCGGGGGGCGGGGGAACCGGGACGCGCGCGGGCCTGGGAGTGTGTCTCGCGGTGCGCCCCGGGCCACGTGCCGGTCCCGGGTCCACCGGGACCGGCACGTCGCCTGCCACCTCGCCGTCGGTCACCGACGCGCCGAGTCGACTCCCTCCGCCGCCTCGCGACCGCACGCGGAGGGGTGGGTGTGGGCGGCTTGCAGAAGCTTGGCGGCGCCGCGCACCGCTGCGGTGTGCGGCGCCGGGACCACGTGCAGCGGCAGGTGCCACCGCTCGCTGAGACGGCGGGTGATCTCGGGACGCAACGCGCCTCCACCGGCCAGCAGGACGCCGCGGTGCGCCGCGTCGGCGGCGAGCGAGGTGCGGTCCTGCCGGAGCATCGCCGTCAGCATCGAGGCGACCGCCCCGGCGATCTCCCCGGGCGTGGTCGTGTCCTCCAGATCGCCGGTGCCCAGGGCGGTGCGGCGCGCGTCGGTGATGTCGCCGTCGGCCAGCAGCACCACCTCGGTGAGGTGGGCGCCGATGTCCGCCACCAGCAGCGGACGGGACGTGTCCGCGCCGGCCGCCACGGCGACGGCCCGGGCGCCGGGCACGGTCAGGACACTGAGCGGGCGGAGCACGTCGACCGCGCTGCGGGCCTGGGCGCGGTAGGCGACGCCGTCGAGCACGGGCGCGGTGACGACGACCATGGGGCGGGCACCACGCGGCAGGCGGCGGGCGAGCAGGCGGTGGAGCATGCGGGCGCACTCCGCGGTGTCGATGATGGTGCCGCGCTGGATGGGGTGCACCGCGCCCGAGCCCGGAAAGGTCACGGACGGTACGTCGACGACCACACCCTTTCCGGCGATCCAGGCCCGGGTGCGCACGCTTCCCATGTCCAGGGCGACGCCGCAGCAGCGCCGGCACAGCGGCCAGGGCAGGTGCCGGGCAGCGGTGGCACGGTCGTGGTCGGTGCCGGTCATGGGACCGCCTGCCTGACCTGCTGGCAGCGCACGCAGTAACGGCACTGCGGCACGATCATCAGCCGCTCCCGGTCGATGGGGCGCCGGCACAGGTGGCAGGCGCCGTACGAGCCGTCGTCCATGCGCCGCAGGGCCGCCTCGACGTCGGCGAGGACCATGCGGGCGGACGCGGCGAGCTTGACGCGTACCTCGATCTGCGCGGCGGCCTGCCGCTGCAGCCGGTCCTCGGCGCGCGAGGTGACCGGTCCGGCGAGCTGCAGCAGTTGCTCCCGGCGGAACACGCGCTGCTCCCTGAGGTGCCGGCGCAGTGCTGCGAGGTCCTCGGCCGACAGGTGTGTCGTGCTCTGGCCGATGGTCTGGTGGTTCACCACTTCACCCCTTCGGGGGCAGGAGGCAGGAGGGCGGCGTGACGGGCGGTGGTCAGGTGGCGCGGCGCTGGCAGGCGACGCAGTAGCGGGTGTACGGCAGGATCTCCAGCCGTTCCGCGGGAATGGGCTTGGCACAGTCCTGGCAGGTGCCGTAGGAGCCCTCGTCGATACGGGTGAAGGCCTCCTCGATCTCCCTCAGGACCCGCTTCATGGCGGACTTCTGCTCGGTCAGCAGGTACGCGTCCGTGGTGTGCACGGTCTCGTCGAGTGCCTGGAGCTGGGCCAGCCGCGACACACGGGCGTGTTCCAGGTGCCGTCGGGCCTCGTCCCGATGGGGTTCGGCCCGGGTGACGTCGAGTGACATGGTCGGTTCCTTTCGCGGCGGCCCACGGCGCGGCGGCGTCGCCGCGCCGCACGCCCGTCGTCGGCGGTGATCGTGTGCCTCCCACCATGGCCGGGCCGGCGGCGGACACCTATCGGGCGCGGGACCCATCTACGCCGGGGCGCGGGACCCATACGGCAGGGTCATGGGTGGTGCGCGCCCCCGGAAATGGGGTCCGGGCCCCATCGACGCGGCACCCGCGACGGGGGACGCTGGCCACAGGCGCACCCGAGCGCCCCGGTACCGTGGACGCGGCGGGGCGGCGCGACGGCCGACAGCGGAGGTGGGCCGAGGCTGTAGAAGGAGAGGCGTAGGACCGGTGTCCTTGTTCTGGCGGATCTTCGCCCTGAACGCCGTCGTGCTGGGCACGGCGACCGCGCTGCTCCTGTGGGCCCCGGTGACCGTCTCCGTGCCGGTCCTCCTCACCGAGGCGGTCATCCTCGTCGGCGGTATGGCCGTGATGCTCGTCGCCAACGCCGTGCTGCTGCGGCTCGGACTGGCCCCGCTCGACCGGCTCACGAAGCTCATGACCACCGTGGACCTGCTGCGCCCCGGCCAGCGTCTGCCGGCATCCGGAGGCGGCGAGGTCGCCGAGGTGATCCGCACGTTCAACGCCATGCTGGAGCGGCTGGAACACGAAAGGGCCACCAGCAGCGCCCGCGCCCTGCTGGCGCAGGAGGCCGAACGCCGCCGCATCGCGCAGGAGTTGCACGACGAGGTCGGCCAGAGCATGACCGCGATCCTGCTGGGACTGAAGCGGGCCGCGGACGACGCACCGGCGGCACTGCGGGAAGAGCTGCACGAGGCGCAGGAGATCACCCGGCAGAGCCTCGACGAGGTCCGTCGCCTGGTGCGCCGGCTGCGGCCCGGCGTGCTGGACGACCTCGGGCTGGTCAGTGCGCTGACCTCGCTCACCGAGGACTTCGCCACGCACACCGGGCTGCGGGTCGGCCGCCGGTTCGACGCCGACCTGCCCGCCCTCGCGCCGGAGACCGAACTCGTCCTCTACCGCGTCGCCCAGGAGTCGCTGACCAACGTCGCCCGTCACGCGGACGCCCGGCGGGTCACGGTCGCCCTGCGCCACGCCGACGACAGCGTGGTGCTGACGGTCACCGACGACGGCTCCGGCATCAAGGCGCCCCGCGAAGGCGCCGGCATCCGCGGCATGCGCGAGCGTGCCCTGCTCATCGGGGGGAGCCTCGAGATCACCCCGGCGCCCGGTACCGGCACCCGGGTCCAGCTCACCGCGTCCGCTCCCAGGAAGCAGCCGTGACCATGCCCGACGCCACCACGCCCCCGGCGGGGACACCGACCCGGACGGCCTCCCGGAGCACGATCCGCATCCTGCTCGCCGACGACCACGCGCTGGTCCGGCGGGGTGTGCGGCTCATCCTCGACCAGGAACCGGACCTGGAGGTGGTCGCCGAGGCCGGTGACGGCGCCGAGGCCGTCGACCTGGCCCGCACCCTTGATGCCGACCTGGCCGTGCTGGACATCGCCATGCCGCGCATGACCGGCTTGCAGGCCGCCAGGGAACTGGCCGTCCTCAAACCGGGCCTGCGGATCCTGATGCTCACCATGCACGACAACGAGCAGTACTTCTTCCAGGCCCTGAAGGCCGGCGCGAGCGGGTACGTGCTGAAGTCGGTCGCCGACCGGGACCTGGTCGCCGCGTGCCGGGCCGCGATGCGGGACGAACCGTTCCTGTACCCCGGCGCGGTCACCGCTCTGATCCGCCACTACCTGGACCGGGCCCGACGCGGCGAGGAAGCCCCCGAGCAGGTCCTCACCCCCCGCGAGGAGGAGGTCCTGAAGCTGGTGGCCGAGGGGCACTCGTCGAAGGAGATCGCCGAGCTGCTGTTCATCAGCGTCAAGACGGTCCAGCGGCACCGCGCCAACCTGCTGCAGAAGCTCGGCCTGCGTGACCGCCTGGAACTCACCCGCTACGCCATCCGCGTCGGCCTGATCGAACCCTGACGTCCCGTCCGACCCGACCGGCGGCCGCCTGCCCCCGGACCCGCCGCCCGCACACCACGACGAGAGGGGAGGGCATGCACCACCCCGCGCGCACCGCCCCCCGCCGAGGCAAGGCCCGGCTCTCCGCCGGAGCGGTACTGGCCGCCGTCGTCCTGACACTGCTGACCACGGTGGGCCTGGCCGGCCCCGCGGGTGCGGGTGGCGCCGCGGTGCCGGGTGGCCTTGCGATCGGGGGTGGCCCTGCGGTGCCGGGTGGCCTTGCGATCAGGGGTGGCCCTGCGATGACGGGTGGCCCCGCGAGCGGGGGTGGTCCTGCGGCGACGAGTGGCTCTGCCATGACGGGTGGCGCCTCGGCCGGGGGTGGTCCCGGGACGACGGGTGGTCCCGTGATCGTGGGTGGCCCGGCTGTGACGCGTGGCCCCGCGACCGCGTACGGCTCCGCAGCCACGGGCGAGCCCGTAACCAAGTACGACCCCGCGAGCACGTACGACTCCGCAACCACGGGCGGCCCCGTGGACACGCGCCGCCCTGCCATCGCCTACGGCTCCGCAGCCACGGGCGAGCCCGTAACCAAGTACGACCCCGTAACCAAGCACGACCCCGCAAGCACGGACGACCCCGCGACCGCGTACGGCCCCGCGCCCCCGGGCGGCGCCCCGGCCGTAGTGGCGCCGGCAGCGGATCACCACCTGGAGCCCGGGCCGCGTGCCGACGACGGGTGTGACACGGTCTGCGTCGTCCGGGCGGCACCGCGTCAGGAGCAGCACAGCGAGAAGCCCGCTCCGCGTTGCCAACTCGGCGTTCGTGCCGAGGGCACGGACGTCACCCCGCCCCGCCCGGCGCGGCACACGGCATCCACCTGGCACGTCCCCTCCTCGGACTCTCACGCACCCCGTGACCGTGGCCGGGCACCACCGGCCGCCCCCGGCACCTGACACCCCTCTTCCCTCTCCTTCCCCTCACCGCTCACCCCGCCCCCGGACCGCGGCCCCCCTCCGGCCCGGCCCGCGCCGTGGCCGTGGTGTGCCTGCCGGAGGCTCCCGTTGACCCGTTCCCTACGGGTGAGGGCGTTGCTCGCCCTCGCCGTGATCGCCGTATCGCTGTACATCACCGTCACCGTGCCGGTCCGCCTCGGACTCGACCTGCGCGGCGGCACCCAGATCGTGCTCCAGACCCGGTCCACCGCCACCACCGACGCCGACCGCGCGGCCACCGACCGCACCCTGGAGGTGCTGCGCGGTCGCATCGACGCGCTCGGCGTCGCCGAACCCACCCTCGTCCGCTCCGGCGACGACCGCATCGTCGTCGAACTGCCCGGTGTGCAGGACCCGAAGAAGGCCGCCGACGTCCTCGGCCGCACCGCACAGCTCACCTTCCACCCCGTGCTCGGCACCGCCGCCGGCGCGGACGACGACTCCCGTCCCCTGCCGAAGCGGTCCCGGGAATCCGTCCGGCCCGACGAGTCCGGTACGCCCCTGCGCCTCGGTGCCGCCGCCCTGACCGGTGCGCACGTCGAGGAGGCCGCCGCCCGCTTCGACCAGCAGGGCGGCGCCGGCTGGCACGTCACCGTCGGCTTCGCCGGCGCCGGCCGTGACGGCTGGGCCCGGCTGACCGGCGAGGCCGCCTGCCACCCGCCGGGCGCCCCGGAGCGGCGGGTCGCCATCGTCCTCGACGGCAAGGTCATCTCCTCACCGCAGGTCGACCCGTCCGTCGCCTGCGGGACCGGCATCCGCGACGGCGCCACGCAGATCACGGGCTCCTTCGGCCCCGACGAAGCCCGTGAACTGTCCCTGCTCATCAACGGCGGAGCTCTGCCCGTGCCGGTCGAGACCGTCGAACAGCGCACCGTCGGCCCCACCCTGGGCGCGCAGGCCATCACGGCAAGTGCCTGGGCGGCGGCCATCGGCACGGCACTGACCTCGCTGTTCATCATCGCCGTCTACCGGCTGATGGGGGTGCTGGCCGCCGTGGCCCTGGTCTGCTACGGCCTGGTCTCCTACGCCGCTCTGGCCGTGCTCGGCGCCACCCTGACCCTGCCGGGCCTGGCCGGTTTCGTCCTGGCGATCGGCATGGCCGTGGACGCCAACGTCCTGGTCTTCGAACGGGCCCGCGAGGAGTACGCCGCCCGCCGCCGCCCCAGTGCCCGCTCGGCGCTGGCGGCCGGGTTCCGCAACGCGTTCAGCGCGATCGCCGACTCCAACATCACCACCCTGATCGCCGCCGCCCTGCTGTTCTTCCTCGCGTCCGGACCCGTGCGGGGCTTCGGTGTGACCCTCGGCATCGGCGTGCTCGCCTCCATGTTCAGCGCCCTGGTGATCACCAGGGTGCTCGCCGAGTACGCCGCCGGCCGCCCCGGCCTGCGCCGCCGGCCGCGGCTGACCGGCATCGCGACCACGGGCGCCGTCCGTGCCCGGCTCACCCGGCGCGCCCCCCACCTCATGCGCCACCCGCGCCGCTGGCTGGCCACCTCCGCCGCCGTGCTCGTCCTGGCCGCGTCGGGCATCGCGGTGCGGGGCCTGGAACCGGGTGTGGAGTTCACCGGCGGCCGTCTCGTCGAGTACGCCACCAGCGCCCCCGTCGATGCCGACCGGGCCCGCACCGCGCTCGCGGAGGCCGGATTCCCCCGGGCCGTCGTGCAGTCCTCCGGCGACAGCGGCCTGACCGTGCGCACCGAGCGGCTGACGGACGCCGAGGAAGCCGAGGTCACCCGCACCGTACGCGATCTCGCGGGCGGGGCGGACAAGGTCCGCGACGAACTGATCGGCCCCAGCCTCGGCAAGGAGCTGCGCCAGAGCGCCCTGATCGCGCTCGCCGTGGCCCTCGGTGCGCAGCTCGTCTACCTGGCGGCGCGCTTCCGTCTGCTGTTCGGTGCCGCCGCGGTCGCGGCCCTCGCCCACGACGTGGTGATCCTCGTCGGCGTCTTCGCCTGGCTGGGCAACCCCGTGGACGGGGTGTTCCTGGCAGCCCTGCTCACCGTCATCGGCTACTCGGTGAACGACTCCGTGGTCCTCTTCGACCGCGTCAGGGAACTGGTCCGCTCAGCCGGACCGTCGCGCGAAGCCACCGCGACACCGCTGCCCGACCTCACGAACCAGGCGATCCTCCAGACCCTGCCCCGCACCGTGAACACCGGCATGGGCGCCGCCTTCATCCTCACCGCCCTCGCCGTGCTCGGCGGGTCCTCGCTCACCGACTTCGCCCTGGCCCTGCTCATCGGCCTCGCGGTCGGCACCTACTCCTCGGTCTTCACCGCCGCACCGTTGGCCCTGGAACTCCACCGGCACCGCGACCGGCCCCGCCGCGGTCCGCTTCCGGCCAGTGGGTTTCCGCCCTCGGTACGGCGATGACGACCACGGGCGTCACCACCCGAACCCCGCCGGTGTGGCACCCTCCTGACGGTCGCGTCGTGACAGAGGGAACGTCAAGTGGCGCTGCGGTCAAGCCCGTCCACTCCCTTCCTTCCCACTGGAGGGCGCACCGCGGCGCGGGCGGCCCCAACGGAATGGAAGCGGTCGAGGGGATCAGCAACGGCAGGCCTTGCCCGGCGAGTTGAGCGTGCGCGACGCCGACTTCGTGCGGATCCGGCCGGAGCACCCGGTCGGCGATCGGCTCGCCCTTCCCGTTCGAGGTTGCGAGTCATCGGGGCGGGAGTAGCCTGGAGTTGATCGACGCCACCCGGTTGTGGAGGTAGGCGATGTTGATCCGATTCCTGCGGCGCCGTATGCCGCGTGGCCTCGTCCTTCTCGGCGGCGGCCGTCTGATCCGGGGTTTCAGCGGCGGCGACTACGACGGTCACGGGTACCAGTCCTGACGCCGTGCACCGGGGTGAGGGAGGTCGTGCGGTGACACAGGACCCCGACCCCCTGGCGGCCATGACACGGACCCTCTCACCGTACTGCCGTGTCACCGGGCTGCCCGGGGGAGCGCTGATAGCCGACTGGAAGCGGACGCGGTTCCTCGGAATGGCGACGGCGGACGTCGAGCGGTTCGCCGACGAAGGCTCCGGGGAGCGCGCCCGGCTGCTCAAGGGCCTCGTCCGGGCCGGATGCGCGCCGCCCGGCCGGCCGGCGGATGCGGACGCCGACGTCGGACGCTGGCTGCGCGGCGGACACCTGCTGATCCGGACGCTCGGGTTCGGCCGCGTCCTCCGGCTCCTGCCCCTCGTCGCCCCGCAGTACGCCCGAACGGACACCCCGTCCCCGGCGGACGTCGCGCGGCTGAAACGAGCGGTGCAGACGGTCAGCCGCGGTAGCTGGTTCGTCAACGGCGACTGCAAGACGGAGGCCGTCACGGCGTTCGTCCTGCTGCGGCGGCGCGGCTTCGAAGCCGCACTGCACGTGGGCGTGCGCAAGCACCCGTTCGCCCTGCACGCCTGGACGTCCGCGGCCGGCCTGAGCATCCCGGACGCCGATCCGCGAGGGCACGCCTTCGCGCCGGTCCTCACGATCGGGTGCTGAGGGCGTCGGCGTGGAAGCGCTCCGAGTCGAGTTCGCCGGGGACGCGCCCCGGCTCACGACAGCCGAGGCCATGGTCCGAAGGGGACTCGTGACGACGGTGTCCGCGCCGGCCGGCACGGCGGTGGTCGTCGGCTGGACCGGCTCGTTCCGCGACCGCCTGGCGGGCGCACGCGCCCTCCTCGGCGCCTTCGCCCGGCCGGGGCATGAACCGCCCCTGCGCATCGGCGACTTCGCCGCGGTCCTCGTGTACCGGGACCGCGTCCTGCTGATGCGGGACGGGCAGGCGCGCATCCCCCTGTTCCTGCGGCGGTCCGGTGACCGGGTGAGCGCGGTGAGTACCTCGGCGCGCGGCCTGGGCGACGCGGCGGAGCTGGAACCCCGCTACTTCTGCCGGTACCTGACCGGGAACATGGCGCAACCGCACACGGAGCTGAGCCCGTTCGCCGGGGTGCACCGGATCCTGGGCGGCGAGGTGGTGGAGCTCTCCGTCACCGGGCGGATGCGAGGCCGCCGGCTGAGCCGCACCGCCGTCACCACCGGCGGGGCGCCGGCGGTGACGGACGGAGACAGCCCCGGCCGGCAGCTGCGCCGCGCGCTGGAGCACGCCGTAGGGCGCCGCCTCGGCCGGACGGTCGCCTGCCACGTCTCCGGCGGCACCGACTCCAGCAGCGTCGCGCTGCTCACGGCCCGTCTGCTCGCTGCGGGACAGGAGGGCGGCGCCGGGGAGCTGATCCTGCTGGCCGGACGCTTCGGCAAGGGAGAGCTGGCCGGGGAACGGCCGTACCTGGAGGAGGCGGTGGAGGCGGTCCGCGCGCTGGCACCCGGCGCCCGCCCGGTGATCGTCGAGGCCGACGACGTGGCCGACTTCGACGACTTCGCGCACCACGCCGCGGCCTCCGACGAGCCCCATGCCCACGCCTTCCGCGCCCCCTTCTGGAGCAGGCTGCACGCCGCCGCGGCCGAGCTGGGCTGTGACACCGTCCTGACCGGATGCGGAGCCGATCCGGTGGTGGACGCCAACCCCTTCCACCTGCACCGGCTGGCCCGGTCCGGACGGCTCCGGGAGATGACGGGCCAGGCGCGGGCCCGGGCGGCGTCGAGCGACCAGGGGGTGCGCGACGTCGTCCGCACCCACGTCGTACGGCCGGCGTTTCCGCTGACCGCCGAACGGGTCGCCCGGCTCGCCCACCGCGGCACGGTCCTCGGAGGCCTCGGCCACTTCACGCGCCCGCCCTGGCTGCGACGCGGCTTCGCGCGGGCGCACGGCTACCGCGCGGCCGGCGTCACGGAGAGCCGCTTCCTGTTCGGACCCACGCCGGAACGGTCGCTCTACGACGCGGCCAACCACCTCGCCGCGCCCGACCCGCTGTCCTGGCGCTGCGCACCGCGGAACGGCTTCTTCCTCTCCCACCCCTTCCTCGACCCGGAGGTCGTCGCCACGATGCGCCGCCTCCCCGCCGAAGCCACGTTCCGCCCCGGCTGTCCGAAGGCGGTGCTGCGGGACGCCATGGCGGACCTGCTCCCGCCCCGGATCCGCGACCGGACGGACAAGATCCCCTTCACCGAGCCGTACGTCCACGGTCTGCGCGCGCACGGCGACGACCTCGTCGACCTCTGCCGCCGCGCACGGCATCCGCTCGTCGCGGAGATGTTCGACATCGGCACACTCTGCCGGGCGGTGCGGGAGGCCCAGCTGGGCCTCGGCGACGCCGCCTCCTGGGACCGCGTGAACGGCTCGCTGGCTCTGGTGGCGTGGCTGGAGGGACTGCCGGCCGAGTCTCCTCCCGCGCCCGGCGCGACCGTGCCGGTCGGCGTGGTCTCCTGAGGCCCGCGGGAACGCGCTCGGCACGCGCCGGGTACGCGTCGCCGGACGTCCACCGGCAAGGGCGGTCCCGCCCTGCGCGCCGGTCAGAGGCGTACGACGATCAGCGCGATGTCGTCGCGGCCACCACTGGAGACGCCGAGGCGTGCCAGGACCGTGTCGGCGAGTTGTTCGGTGCCGAGGTCACCGTGTGCGCCGAGCACGTCGATCAGGCGTCCGAGGCCGGCGTCGATGTCCTCGCCGCGGCGCTCGATCAGCCCGTCGGTGTACAGCACCAGGGTGTCGCCAGGCTTGTAGGGCAGGCTGGCCTGCGGGCGGGGCACGTGCTGGGGGCGGGCGCCCAGCGGCGGGTCGGTGGCCTGGTCGAGCAGTTCCCGGTCGCCTCCGCGGCGGAGGAGTATCGGCGGTGGGTGGCCGGCGTTGCTGTAGGTGATCAGGCGGCTGCGGGTGTCGGCGAGTACCTGGACGGCGGTGGTGCCCAGCGCGTCCTCGATGGACCGGGCGTACAGGCCGAGCACCTCCAGCGCCTGGGCGGGGCGTTCCAGGGCGCGGGTGGCCGCCGACAGGGCGCTGCGGAGCATGCCCATCACGGCCGCGGCCTGGAGTCCGTGGCCGATGACGTCGCCGACGGCGAGGGCGAGCCGGTCGGGCGGGATGTCCACGACGTCGTACCAGTCGCCGCACACGTTCAGGGACCCGGTGGCCGGCAGGTAGCGAACGGTCACATCGTGGGGGTGCTGGGCCAGGTCGGGGGCATGGAGCATGGCTTCCTGCAGGGCGAGGGCGACCTCGCGCTCGCGTGTGTGGGCCTGGCGCAGTTCCTCGTTCAGCCGCTGCAGTTCCCGCGCCCGTGAGTACAGCTCGGCCTCCAGCGCCTGGGTTTCCTCCAGGTACTGGCCCGCCCGGATGCCGGTGGGATGCGCGGCCTGGTGGGCCTTGACGAAGGGGGTGACGTCCTCCACCCGGTGGATGATGTAGGCCACCTGCCCGTCCGGTCCCAGGACGGGAGTGTTCACCGGGGACCACCACCGTTCCTCGAAGACGCCCGGCCGGTCCATGTCGGGGATGTCGTACTTCTGCAGGCCCATCGTGTCGGGCCTGCTGGTGGTCAGGACCCGGTGCAGCGAGGCGTTCAGGTTGCGGACCCCGTCGGCCTCCGGGTCGTCGGGGTTGTCGGGGAACGCGGCGAAGATGTGCCGCCCGAGCAGGTCCTCGCGGGTGCGTTCCGTGGCCTCCAGGTACGCCTGGTTGACATCGACGATGATCAGGTCCGGGCCCAGTACCAGGTACGGGCTCGGAGTGGCGGCGAACAGCGCCGCGTGATCAACCCGCGATGCCACCGGTGGCGCTCCCTTCCGGCCCCAACAGCCCCCACCCTCAACTTACGGTCCGCCCCGCGTCCGCGCCCGCCGTCCTCGGCGCGCACCGCCGGCACCCGGTGTCGAGGCCGCCCCGGGCCGGTGTCCGGGCCGTCGGCATCACCCGACCCGGCGACGACCGGGGGACCAGGCGCTGCGCCGGCCGGGGCCGGGTTCTAAGCTGCGGTCATGACCGAGATCCAGACCCCGACGCCCCGTGACGCATTCGAGCTGCTGCTGGCCGGCAACCAGCGCTTCGTCGCCGGCACCCCCGACCACCCGAACCAGGACGCCACCCGCCGCGCGGAGATCGCGCCGTCCCAGCAGCCCTTCGCCGTGCTGTTCGGGTGCTCGGACTCCCGCCTGGCCGCCGAGATCATCTTCGACCGTGGTCTGGGCGACCTGTTCGTGGTGCGCACCGCGGGCCACGTGGCGGGCGCGGAGGTGCTGGGCAGCATCGAGTACGGCCTGGACGTGCTGGGCTGCCCGCTGGTCGTGGTGCTCGGTCACGACTCGTGCGGCGCGGTCGGCGCGGCGTGCGCCGCGCTGGAGGACGGCATGACCCCGGCCGGCTACGTCCGTGACGTCGTCGAACGGGTGACCCCCAGCGTGCTGGCGGCGCGGGCCGCCGGACGGGTCGAGCCGGACGAGATCCTCGCCGAGCACATAAGGCACACCGTCGACCTGCTGCTGGACCGCTCCCGGGTGCTCGCCGAGAAGGTCGCCGCCGGTCAGGCCGCCGTGGTGGGCCTGTGCTACCGCCTGGCCGACGGCAGCGCGCAGCTCGTCGCCTCCCACGGCCTCGACGCGGCGGTCCCCGCCGCGTCCTGACCGACCGGCTACCGCCCCGGCCACCGCCCGCGGGAAGCGCGGCCCGGCCCCCGCGCCGACCTGACGGGGGCCGGGCCGCGCCGCGTTCACCGACCGTCGGCTCCGCGGCACCGCCGGGCGCACCCGACCCGCCGGGATCTCCCGGGCGCCCGGTCGTGCACGGAGACCGTGCGCCACCCGGCGGGCGCCCGTCACGCCCGTCGAGGTCCACCCCGCCGGAGCGCGCGCGGCGTGGGCCCTGGGGCTCCGCGTCCCGGCGTCCCCGCCGGCGCGGCGGCACGCGCCCGGGGGCGTGGGGCCCGGACGGGACACCCGGCACCCCGCGCCCGCGACGGGCGTACGCGCCCCCGGCGCCTCGTGCCTGGCGCATCGGCCCCGGACACACAGCCCCGGCGTGCCGTACCTGGCACATCGGCCCTGGACACAGCCCCTGGACATACAGCCCCCGGACACGCAGCCCTCGAACGCACAGCCCCCGGCCGTGTCGTGTCCAGTGCACCGGCCCCGCACGCACGCGCGTGTTTCGTGCAGCGCGGCGCGCGCATCGTGCAGGACGACGTGCCTCCCTCCTCCGCACACTCGGTGATCCAAGCCATCGGCACACACCGGATGACAGGCGGAGGCAGAACCCCATGCGGACGTTCGTCCACACATCCCGTCCCTCGCGGGTCGTCTTCGGATCCGGCACGGTGGGCCGGCTCCGCGAGGAGGTGGAGCGGCTCGGCTGCTCCCGCGTCCTGCTGCTGTCCAGCCGGCCCCAGGCCCGCACCACCACACGGGTCCGCGAGGCGCTCGGCGACCTCGTCGTGGCGGAGTTCGACGGCGCCGCCATGCACACCCCGGTCGAGGTGACCGAGCGGGCGCTCGACGTGCTCACCCACGCCTCGGCCGACGCGATCGTGGCCGTCGGCGGCGGCTCGACGACCGGCCTGTCCAAGGCGCTGGCCCTGCGCACCGACCTCCCGCAGGTGATCGTGCCGACCACCTACGCCGGTTCCGAGGTGACCCCGGTGCTCGGCGAGACCCGGGACGGGCGCAAGGTCACCCAGTCCTCCCCGGCGATCCTGCCCGAGACCGTCGTCTACGACGTCGACCTCACCCTCGCGCTGCCGCTGCCCCTCACGGTGACGAGCGGCGTCAACGCCCTCGCCCACGCCGTCGAGGCCCTCTACTCGGCCGACGCCAACCCGGTGACGGACCGGCAGGCCCTCGACGCGATCTCGGGCATCGCCCGGGCGCTGCCCCGGCTGGCCGCCGACCCGGCCGACCCGGAGGCCCGGACCGGCCTGCTGCACGCCGCCTGGCTCGCCGGGACCTGCCTCGCCACGGTCGGCATGGGCCTGCACCACAAGCTGTGCCACGCCCTCGGCGGCAGCTTCGGCCTGCCGCACGCCGAGACCCACACCGTCGTCCTGGCACACGCCATGGCGTACAACGCGCCCGCCGTCCCCGAGGTCATGCGCCGCGTCGCCGACGCGCTGGGCGTGCCCGACGCACCGAGCGGCGTGTACGACCTGATCGTCTCCCTGGGCGGCCCCACCTCGCTGCGCGAGCTCGGCTTGGCCGAGTCGGACCTGGCACGCGCGGCCGAGCTGGCCGCCGCGAAGCCGTACCCCAATCCGCGTGAGCTGACCACCGAGGGCATCGGTGAGCTGCTGGCCGGCGCCTGGCAGGGGCGCCGCCCGCAGGGTCCGCCCTCGACGGAGGCGAAGCTGGCCCGGCTCACCGAGGAGGTGGTGGGCAGCTTCGCGCAGGCCCCCGACCCCCGGGTGCGTACGCTGATGGCCGACCTCGTCCGGCACCTGCACGCGTTCGTCGCGGCCAACGACGTCACCGACGCCGAATGGCAGTACGCCATCGACTTCCTCACCCGCACCGGGCAGATCTGCGGTCCGACCCGCCAGGAGTTCGTCCTGCTGTCCGACACGCTCGGCGTCTCCAGCGCGGTGGACCTGCTCACCAACTCCCGTACCCCCGACACCACCCCGTCCGCGGTGCTCGGCCCCTTCTACGTGGAGGGCCCGCCCGAGACCGCGTCCGGCAGCGACATCTCCGGCGGCCTGCACGGCACCCCGCTGTGGGTGGACGTACGCGTCACGGACAGCGACGGCGAGCCGGTCAAGGACGCGGTGGTGGACGTGTGGCAGTCCAACGAGGACGGCTTCTACGACGTACAGCTCCCCGACCTGGAGGGACCGGTGCTGCGGGCCCGGCTGCGCAGCGACGGCCAGGGGCGGGTCACCTTCTGGTCCATCCTGCCCTCGCACTACCCGATTCCCGCGGACGGACCGGTCGGGCAGATGCTCGACGCGGTCGGCCGCCACCCCTACCGGGCGCCCCACCTGCACTTCATGTTCGACGCGCCCGGCCACCGCCGGCTCGTCACGCAGCTGTTCGTGGCCGGCGGGGCGTACCTGGACAGCGACACCGTCTTCGGCGTCAAGGACGAACTCGTCGTGGACTTCACACCGGGGTCCGGCCCCGCCCCCGACGGCCGTCCGGTCGACGGCCCGTGGTGCCGGCTCGACTACACCTTCCGTCTCGCCCCCCAGGCCGGATGACCGAGGAGCGCACACCCATGACGACCACCGCCCCGCTCGACGGCTACGACACCGACGTCCTCGTCGTCGGCAGCGGCCCCGCAGGCGGCTCGGCCGCCCTGCTGCTGGCCACCTACGGCATCCGCACCCTGCTGGTGACGAAGTACGGGTGGCTCGCCAACACCCCGCGGGCGCACATCACCAACCAGCGCACCATGGAGGTCCTGCGCGACCTCGGCGTCGAGTCCGAGGCGCTGGCCCTCGGCAGCCCCTCGCACCTGATGGGGGACACCGTGCTGTGCACGGCGCTGACGGGCGAGGAGATCGGCCGCATCCGCAGCTGGGGCACCGGCCCCGCGACGGCCACCGAGTACTCCGCCAAGAGCCCCTGCGAGATGATCGACCTGCCGCAGACCTATCTGGAGCCGATCCTCGTCGACAACGCGGCGGCCCGCGGCGCCAAGGTCCGTTTCGACACCGAGTTCCTCAGCCTCGAACAGGACGAGGACGGGGTCACCGCCCTGCTGCGCGACCGGGTCCGAGGCGACGAGTTCACAATCCGGGCCCGCTACCTCATCGGCGCCGACGGCGGACGCAGCGCGGTCGCCGGGCAACTGGGCCTGCCCTTCGCCGGCCGCATGGCCAAGGCCGGCAGCATGAACATCGTCTTCAAGGCCGACCTCGCCCGGTACTGCGCCCACCGTCCGAGCGTCCTGTACTGGGTGCTGCAGCCCGGCGCGGACACCGGAGGCATCGGCATGGGCCTCGTCCGCATGGTCCGCCCCTGGAACGAGTGGCTGCTGGTGTGGGGTTACGACATAGAGCAGCCGCCGCCGCGGGTCGACGAGGAGGCCGCCCGCACGATCGTCCGCGACCTCGTCGGCGATCCGGACCTGCCGGTGGAGATCACGTCGACCTCGCTGTGGACCGTCAACCACGCCTGCGCCGAGCAGTACGCGAGCGGCAGGGTCTTCTGCGCCGGCGACGCCGTGCACCGTCATCCGCCGTCCAACGGACTGGGCTCCAACACCTCCGTCCAGGACGCGTACAACCTCGCGTGGAAACTCGCGATGGTGATCCGCGGCGAGGCGGGGCCCGCGCTGCTCGACAGCTACACCGCCGAACGCGCCCCCGTGGGACGGCAGATCGTCGAACGGGCCAACCTCAGCCGCGACCAGTTCGGGCCGATCTTCGACGTGCTCGGCGTCGGCGGCGGCAGCGACGCGGCGGCCATCGCCGAAGGGATCGCGGCGATACGGGCGCGGACGTCCGAGGGCGCCAAGAAGAGACGCCAGCTGGAAGAGGCGATCCAGCTGAAGAACTACGAGTTCAACGCGCACGGCGTGGAGATGAACCAGCGGTACGTCTCCGGCGCGGTGCTCCCCGACGACAGCCCGGCCGAAGTCTGGGTGGACGACCGCGAGTTGGTGCACCGGCCGACGACCCGGCCGGGCGCCAAGCTGCCGCACGCCTGGCTGGTCGACGCGGACGGCGCGCGCGTCTCCACGCTGGACGTGGTCGGCCGCGGTGTCTTCACCGTGCTGACCGGCCTGTCCGGCGGCGTCTGGGACACGGCCGCGCGGGCCTGCGGTGACGCCCTCGGCGTACCGTTGCGCGTGGTCCGCGTCGGTGACGACGACTGCCGTGACGCCTACGGTGAGTGGAGCCGCGTCAGCGAGATCGCCGAGGACGGCGTGCTGCTGGTGCGCCCGGACGGACACGTCGCCTGGCGCCGGGCTACCGCCGCCGAGACCGACGAGGCGGCGCGGGAGGAACTCCTCGGCGCGCTCCGCCGCGTCCTGGCGCGGTAGCGGAGGATCCGGTCCTCACGGGACACCCTCGCCGAGCGGCTGCGAGCGGGGGAGTGGACCAGTGCCGAACGGGGGAGTGGAGCAGTGTCTCGGGCCCCTCGCCTTCGACACTCCGCCCGTCGTCACCCGGATGCCGGCGCCGTCGCCATCGGCCATCGGCCGGGCACGCCGGGCGGGGGCATGGGGACGGCGCCGCGGTGCGCCCGGGCGGGCCGGGCACCGGCGCTGGGACACCCGGGGCCGTGGCCGCCGCGGTCAGCCCGAGCGGCGCAGCGCGGCGGGGGTGGTGCCGAGCCGGGCGCGCATCACCCGGGTGAGGTGCTCCTGGTGGGAGAACCCGCAGGCGACGGCCACCTCGGCGATCGGGTCGGTGCCGGCGCGCAGCAGCCGGCAGGCCCGCTCCAGGCGCAGGGCGAGCAGGAACTGGTGCGGCGACCGGCCCGTGCTCGCCCGGAACTGCCGGGTGAACTGGCTGGGGCTCAGTGAGGCCGCTTCGGCGAGGTCCGCGATCGGCAGCGGTTCGGCCAGCCGCTCCTCCATGAGCGCGCGGACGGCGGCGAGCCGGGCTGCCGACAGCCCCGGCCGCCGGTCCGCCGGCACGGCTTCCCGCACGCCGTGCCGGCGGGCGAGCTGTGCGGCGAGCATCCCGGTCAGGTGGTCGGTGTAGGTACGGGCCGAGGGCTCCCACGAGCGCACCGCGCCGGCCAGCGCGAGCAGAAGCTGCTCGGCCAGGGGGTCGGTGGTGCCGAGTTCCTCGGACAACGCCACGGGCCGTCCGTCGTTCGCCTCGCACAGCGCGTCGTCGGTGAGGTAGGCGTGGACCGTCTCCAGCGTGCCGCCGAGTTCGACGGCGAGGGTCCGGCCGGCCGGCTGCAGGAAGAGCCCGCCGGCCGGGATGATCCGCGACCGGGTGACCGCACCCCGTCCCCGTCGCACGGTGACGGGGCCGCTCAGGTGCAGGATCAGCAGGTGCGTGGGCGCCGGGTCGAAGGCGGCACGATAGGGCTGCTCCTCCTGGACGGAGACGTACAGCCGCTCCCACCCCAGCCCGGTACTGCTGTGCCGCGTCCGTACGCCGGGTTGCCGAAGGATGCCGACCGTGTCGGCCAGGCCCAGCTCCGCCATGGTGCGACCTCCTCGTGGCACCGAATGCAGTTGAATGATAAACCGTGGCGGTGGGGGCGGAAGAGCGCGCGGCATCACTCCAGGGTTCGACCGGCACCCTCGGGCCGACGCGCCGGGCAGCCACGCCGTCACGGCTGGGCGGGTCGTGTCGACGACCGGGAGGAGGCACGCCACATGTGTGCCGAGGTCGGCGGACGGGGCCTGCTCCGCGAGCGTGTGACCGGCGACGCGGCTGCCACAGCGGGGGGTCGGGTCACCGCCGCACGCGCACCACCAGTCGCGGAAGACGCCTGACCAGCCAGGCGCTGACCAGCCCGATCGCGGCACCGGCGGCGACGTCACTCGGGTAGTGGGCACCTGACTGCACCCGCTCCGCCGCCACCAGCGCGGCCGGCACCGCGCAGACCGCTCCGGCCGACGGCCACGAGGGGGCGACCGCAGCGGTGAAGGCCAGCGCGGCCGCGGTGTGCCCGGAGGCGAACGACGAGGAACCGGGCCGGTCCTCGACCTCATCGTGGGGGATCCACTCCTTGGGCGGACGCGGCCGGTCGACCACCTGCTTGCACACGCCGTTGCACACCAACTGCGCCAAGCCGAGTGCCGCCATGCCCGCCACCGCGGCCTTACGGCCCCTCCAGCCGCCGGCCCAGACCATCACCGCGGCGGCACCCCACCACAACTTGGTGGCTTCCGCCGTTTCCTCCACCAGCGACAGCGTCCGGTGGATCTCGGGTCTCCGGCAGGAGGCCATCCACTTGGTCAGACGATGGTCCATCTCACGCGCTGTGGCAAGCAACCTCATGACCTGCTGGTATCCCGCGCTCACCGGATCACGCGCGTCCGCTTCCGCCCGCCTCACCGCCCCTGCCGGCGCCCGCCTCCCCACACCCCGGCTCTGTCGCGGCGCCCTGGGCGGCTTGTCGCGTCGTGACACGGCATACACAGACGCCTCCCGGCGCGGGGAGGGAACGGCGCCGGCCCGGGTGCGGGCGGGCGTCATCCGGCGGAGTCGTCGCGGGAAGGGGCCTCGGCCGCGCGGCAGGCCGCGCACACGACCTGCGCGGCGGGCCCGTAACGGCGCGTCAGCCCCTGGCAGCGTCCGCAGTAGCCGACCTGGTTCGCAGTACATCCGAGCAACAGGGCGGCCGCGGCCCGATCCGTCGAGGGGGCGATGCGCCGAGGCATCTCCTCCACGTGTCGAATGTACGACCGTCCGCCGCTCCGAGCAGCTCGTCAGGGCCTCGGCACGCAGCCCGGGTGAGTGGAGGCGGAGCTCGCGGGAGGACGGGCGCGCGCGTTCCGTACGGCTGTGCCACCTTGGCCGGGAGGGACGCGTGAGAGGCGAGCGCGGCCACGGGAGGTGTCATGAGCATCGGTCCTGCCCGCCGAGGAGGCCCGGACGACGGGACGGCACACGCGGGGCGGCCCGGTCGCAGGCGTTTCCTCGGAGCGTGCGCCGGCCTCGGGCTCGCCTCGATGACGGCGGCCTGCGACGCGTCCCCTCCCACCCGCGGACACCCCCGGGCCGCCCCCTCCGACCGGCCCGAAGCGGAACGGGACCGCCCCGGGACACCCGAGTGGCGCATCACCTCCCGGGGCCCTGCCCAGGCCGTCGCCGGCTACGCGGACCGGGTGAGCGTGACACCGGGCGAGGAGTGCGGCCTGTACGTGTCGACGACCGCGTCGTCCTTCCGGGTCTCGGCCTTCCGCGTCGGCTGGTACGGCGGCGGCCAAGCCCGGCTCGTATGGTCGTCCGAGCGCGTGCGCGGCCGCGTCCAGCCGGAGCCCCGCTTCCTGCCGGACACCCGCACCGTGCGCGCGGACTGGCCGCGCACGCTCACCGTCGGCACGGCCGGCTGGCCGGAGGGCGCGTACCTGCTGCGGCTGGACGCGGACAGCGGCCACCAGCGCTACGTCCCGCTGATCGTGCGCTCCACGCAGGGCACGGGCCGAACGGTCCTGATCCACGCCCCGGCCACCTGGCAGGCGTACAACCGGTGGGGCGGCTACAGCCTCTACGCCGGTGCCTCCGGCGCGTACGCCACCCGTTCCCTGGCCGTCAGCTTCGACCGCCCCTACGACGCCGACGGCGCGGAGAAGTTCATGGTGTACGAACGGGCGGCTGTGGTCCTGGCGGAACGGCTCGGCATACCCCTCGCCTACACCACCGGCACGGACGTGCACCGCGACCCGGAGGTGCTGCGCGGCGCGGCGGCGGTGGTCTGCCTGGGTCACGACGAGTACTGGACCCCGGAGCAGCGCCGGCATGTCACCCAGGCCCGCGACGCCGGCACCAACGTGCTCTTCCTCGGCGCCAACACGTGTTTCCGGCGGGTCCGCCTCGCGCGGGGGGAGACCCAACGGGACCGTACGGTGGTCTGCTACAAGACCTCCGTACGGTCGGACCCGCTGTACACCACCCAGCCCGCCCTGGTGACCACCGACTTCCGCCAGGCCCCGGCGCCGGATCCGGAATCCTCGCTCACGGGAGTGCTCTACGAGGGCTACCCGACGGACGCGCCGTACGTGGTCCACGCGGCGGACCACTGGCTGTACGAGGGAACGGGCGTACGGCCCGGTGACGCCTTCGACCACCTGGTCGGCGTCGAGTACGACCGGGTCACACCCGCGGCCCCCGTCCCCGCGCCGCTGGAGATCACGGCCCACTCGCCCCTGGTGTGCGGAGGCCGGCGCAGCCACAGCGACTCCGCCTACTACACGGCTGCCGGCGGCGCCGGCGTGTTCGCCACCGGCACCATGCGCTGGGTGGAGGCCCTCATGGCCGGCACCCCCGACGGAGGCCGCGACCACGGGATGGACGCCCGGACCCGCACCTTCGTCACCCGCACGACGGAGAACGCCCTGCGCGCCTTCGCACAGGGCCCCGCCGCCCGTCACCTCCCGGCGGCCCGCCCGAACGTCAGCGAGCTGTACCCGACACATACATGAGGCGGCACCCGCGGAATCCGCGCCTTCAGCCCCCGGTTCAGCCCTCGTGCGGCACTCGTGGTCCTTCCTCCTCGCGGCCGAAGACGTAGGCGCGCTCCACCCGCGCGACCTCCACGCTGTACGAGGAGTACCAGCGCTCACGTCCCAGCCGCTGTGCCTCGAGATGTTCGGGGTGGGCCTTCCATGCCGTGATCGAGGCCTCGTCCGCGTAGTAGATGACGACGAGGTCCCGGCCGTCCTCGTCCGTCAGCGACTCGCGGCCGAGATAGCCGGGCTGCGTCTCACCGAGTTCGGCCATGCGGCTTCGCTCACGAGTTTGAGCAGCGTTTGTGCATCAGTTTGGGAGGCGCTGAAACAGGATCGGAGTCGAACATCGGCCACGGCGACTGGGTACGGCGGAGGGGACACGCGAGGGCCGATCGGGGCACCGGCCAGTCCGGACGGCCCTGGGTGGTTCGCTACGCCCGGAGAGACGCTGAAGGCAAGGGGCCCCGTGTCTGTCCAGGTCGGACGAATGCGAGCGGAAGGTCCAGAGGGTGAGGATCATGAGCAGCAGGAACAGGCGTACCGCCGCCGCGCTGGCTGCCCTCGCGCTGGTAGGCACGCTGGCCACCGGATGCGTGGCAGGCAACAGCAACACATTCAGTGGGACATCCCTCAGCCGGGCCGCCGCGCGGCCGGGCCCCTCCGGCAGCGATTGCTGGGGTCCGACCTCGGGCGACGACTGGGACAACTGGGACTCATGGGGCCCCGGTATGGGGCCGGGCATGATGGGTCGCGATGACTGCGCGTGGGGCCCGGGCATGATGGGTGGGCACTACTGGCAGCGCGGCGATGGCACCCCGGTGAAGACCCTCGACCAGGCGCGCCGGCACGCCGCCGCCTTCGCCCACCGGCTCGGCCTGCGCGTCGGCGAGGTCATGCAGTTCTCGAAGAACTTCTACGCCGAACTGGAGACCCCCTCCGGGAAGCTCGCCACCGAGATCCTCGTCGACCCGGCCGACGGTGACACCGGGATCGAGTACGGCCCGGCGATGATGTGGAACACCGACTACGGCATGCACCCTCGCGGTCAGACACGGACCCGGCTCTCCCCCGACGAGGCCCAGCATCGCGCCCAGCGGTGGCTGCGTGATCGGGGCAGCGACCTGACCGCCGACAAACCCGATGCGTTCCCGGGCTACTACACGCTCCACACCATGCGCTCCGGGAAGATCAACGGCATGCTCTCGGTCAACGCCGCCACAGGCGCCGTGTGGTACCACACTTGGCACGGCACCTACATCGCCACCAGCGAGCACTGACAGATGCCGCGTCCCAGGCCCGACGCCCGTTCCTCCACCGATGAGCATTCGAACAGCGGTCTCCACCGGTGCCGCCCGAAGTCGTGAACATGTGCTGTCCGTTCTCGTGAACAAAGCCAGCCATGCGCTTGCTCATCGCGGCGTAGCCCTCGAGATCCGCGGCGGGAGGTGGTCATCTTAAGGAGCCCTCCGTCAGTGAGGAGCATGGCAGTCAAGGCTACTGACGTGATCCGTCGGCGGCTACCGCCTCGGACGCGCGGCCGGACCGGATACGCCGGGTACGACCGGACTGCCGCCGGAAGCACCTCCCGTCCCGGGTGATCCCTGGATCGACTAGGTTTACTCCATGTTCGAAGGCATGCTGGTAAGACTGCGCGCACTGCGCCCCGAAGACGCCGAGCACCACGTGCGGTGGCGCAACGACCCGGAGGTGGTGCGCTGGGCCGCGGCGGGTGACCCGTTGTTCGGCCCGGTCACGGCGGAGGCGATCCAGCTCGGCTTCGACACCATGCTGCGGCTGAACCCCAGGGAGTCGGCCGTGTTCACGGTCGAGGACCTGGCGGACGGGAACGTGATAGGCATGGCCGACTACCGGGACCTGGACCCCTACGCCGGGGTGGCCACCCTGGGAGTCACCATCGGTGAACGGGAGTTCTGGGGCCGAGGCCACGGCAGTGACGCGCTGCGGATGCTCGTGGACCACCTGTTCGGCGCGTACTGCCTGAGCCGGCTGGAGCTGGACACCTGGAGCGGCAACGAGCGTGCCGTGCGCGCCTTCACCCGGCTGGGCTTCCGCGAGGAAGGGCGCCGCCGGTCGGCCGTGCTGGTGGAGGGGGAGCGCTACGACCGCGTGCTCTTCGGCATGCTCCGCGAGGAGTGGGCGAAGCGCACGTGACGCCTGCCGCGGCCCGCTCTGCGCTCACACCGATGGCGCAGAAGCGCCTCCTGCCGGGCGGCGCCGGCCAGGGCCGTCCATTCCGGGTCGTCGGTGTGGGGTGTCATCCGCGCCACGTCCACCAGCCGGAACCCGCGCTGCGCGCAGAGCCGGTCGACCTGGTCGCGGTACAGGGCGAGGACCTCCTCCTGGCCGGCTTCCCCGGGTAGGGCGTGATCGGTGGGCCGGGGCCGGAACTCGACGTGGTGAGCGCGGAGTCGGGTCTCGATCCGCGCCGGACCGGTGGTGCGCAGGAGCGTGCTGCGACCGCTGTCGGGCATGACGGTCTTTTTGCGGCTCGTCTTGGCGTCCTGGTACACCGGGGCTCGCCGTGACACCAGCCGGTCCCGGCCAATGTCACAGGACCGCCTCACGGGAGTGTCCCCACCGCCGGGGTGCGCCCCGGGTCAGGACCGCTCGTCCTCACGGGTACGCCGGCGGTAGGCGGCGGCGTTGACCCGGCTGCCGCAGCTCCGCTTGGAGCACCAGCGCCGGGTGCCCGCCTGGGAGCGGTCGAGGAAAAGACGGGTGCAGGGCTCACCCGAGCAGTGCCGGATGAGCAGGTGGTCGGGTCCGCCGAGCAGGTCACTGGCGCTCGCCCCGAGGGTGGCCAGCACCTCCTGGACCCCGCCGCGGCGTTCCACCCGGCCCACGGCGTGGAGGGTGAGACGGACCGGAGGGTGCGCGGCGGCCCGCCGGACCCGGGCGACGTCCGCGAAGTCGTACGGCTCCCCTTCCGCTGCCGCCAGGGCCAGCCGGTAGACCGCCTCACGCAGCGCCCGTGCCTCGGCCAGTTCCGCGTGGCTCACCGCCTCCAACCGGTCGACCACCCCTGCCTCGGCGGCCCAGCGGGCGAAGTCCTCGGGCTCGGCCAGCAGTTCTCTCCGGCGAGTCGTGCGCCACGCCACGGTGGCGGCGAAATCGAGGGCGAGGTGATCACTGACGAAGGCGAAGCTCACCCCCCGAGTATGGGCGGTCCGCACGCCGGAGACACATGCCGTCATACCTTCAGGGTATGACGAAGAGGGTGAGCCGCGTCGTCCGGTCTGGAGGCATGCAGTGCGTACGCAGACGTCAGTGGAGCCGGAACGGCGTACAGGCCCGCGAAAGCGGATGCTCGTCAGGTACCTCCAGGTGGCCCTGCTGGTGCGCCTCGCCTCCGAAGGAGCACGAGTCGGCCTGGTGGTACTCGCCGTGGACCGTACGCGCAGCACCGGCTACGGAGGTGCCCTCGTCGCGGCCCTGCTGGTGCCCAGCGTCATCGCCGCCCCGCCGGCCGGTGCGCTTGCCGACCGGGTCCGGCGGCGCCGGCTGTTCCACGGTGGCTGCCTGGTCTTCTACGGGACGGGACTGGCCGCCGTTGCGCTGCTCGTCGGACGGGCCTGCGCTCCCCTCGTCCTGGCCGTGGCGGCCGCCGCGGGCTGCTGCACCCCCCTGCTGACCGGGGGCCTGACCAGTCTGCTGGGCGACCTGCTGCCGCCCGCGGCGCTGAACCGCGCCTTCAGCCTGGACGCCGTCTCCTACAACCTCGCCGGAATCGCCGGCCCGGCCGTCGCCTCCGCCCTCGCCGCGGCGACCGGTCCCGCCCGCGCCCTCGCGGCACTGGGCGCCGGAGCCGCCGCGGGCGGTGCGCTCGTCTTCGCCCTGCCGCTGGAACCGCGCGCCTCGGGAACCCCCGTGCCGCGCCCCGCCGATCTGGGTGCCGCGGCCGTCCTGCTGGTCCGCGACCCGCCGTTGCGCTCGCTCACGTGGGCCAGCGCGGTGGGCCAGCTCGGGATCGGGGCCCTGCCGGTGGCGTGTGTGATGCTCGCCGCCCACTACCGGACGCCCTGGGCCGCCGGCGGTCTGATGACCGCCATGGCGCTCGGCTCGCTGGCCGGCTCCCTGGTGTACGCCTGGCGGCCGTGGGGCACCCGCCGCCCCGAACTGACCGTCGTCGTCATGCTGTTCGCCACCGGAGCGGCGCTGGCCGCCGTGCCCTGGACGGACAGTGCCGGCGCGACGGCCGGAGGCTTCGCTCTGGCCGGGTGCTGCACCGGCCCGCTCTTCGCCGCCCTGCTGACCGGGCGTGACCGCTACGCGCCCCCGGCCGCCCGCACCCAGGTGTTCACCCTGGGAGCGAGCATCAAGAGCGCCTTCGCCGCGGGCGGGGCCGCGCTCGCGGGCGGCTGGCAGTCGGCCGGGCCCGGGGGCCTCGTCGCGGCGGTGGCCGGCTGCCAGGTCCTCGCGGCCGCCCTGGGCGCGCTCCTGCTCAAGGAACGCCGGGCGAGGGTGCCCCGTCCGCTCGCGGAGCGGAGCGCGGGGCACTGAACCCGTCTCTCCCTCTCCCTCGGCTGAGGGCGGTTGCGATGATGCTCCCCGGGCGCAGGCCGGCCGGAGCCGCCCGACGGCGTGTCAGTGGGTCAACAGGAAGGCGGCGGCCAGCATGACGAGCACGGAGACGCCACAGAACGCGAGGTGCGAGCGCGGATAGTCGTACCGTTCGCGTGTCACTCCGTTGTTGATCTCGTGCGCCCACACCGTGAACAGCTTGCGGCTCGGGTACATGCCGATCGTCAGCCCGATCAGCGCGAACGAGCACAGGACGAGCATGTCCGCCAGGGCGAAGCCGCGCCATGATCCGAACGCCACCGCTCCGGTGCCGCACACCACCCAGATGAAGGGGTAGACCGTCCAGAACCTCTGCATCGGCACCCATTTCGCCATGGCGGAGCAGTGGATCACCAGTGCGGTGACAGCCAACAGCCACGGCCCATCCGTGGTGACCGACGTGAACACGGGCTTCCCCCCAGGTCGTTGAACTCGCAAAGAGTAACAGCGAGGCGGGGGGCGGCTCTTGGGGCGAGCCCTCGACAGGAGCTCTCGGCGGGGCGGATGTCACGGGTCGGCCAACGGCTCATCACCCCGCTGACCGGCACGCCTCGGCTGCTGTCCCGGTGCCGCACCCGTCAGTGGCCGGCGCTCTGGCCGCCGTCGACGTGGAGGATCTCTCCGGTGACGAAGGGCGCGTTCTCGAGGTAGACGATCGCGTCGACGACGTCGCTGATCTCGCCCATCCGGCCGAGAGGGTGCAGGGCGGCCAGCATGTCGTCGGAGTCGTCCGAGTGCATGGGGGTCTTGACGACGCCGAGGGCGACGGCGTTGCTGCGGACGCCCTGGTGGGCGTACTCGATCGCCAGGGCCTTGGTGGCGGACTGCAGACCGCCCTTCGTCAGGGAGGCCAGCACGGAGGGCACCGCGGAGTTGGCGTGGTCGACCAGGCTGGTCGTGATCTGGACGACGTGTCCGCCGCCCTGGCGGGCCATCTGCTCGACCGCGAGCTGGGTGATGCGGAAGAACCCGGTCAGGTTGACACTCGTCACCGCTTCGTAGTCGTCCTGCGTGTACTCGGTGAACGGTTTGGCGATGAAGATGCCCGCGTTGTTGACCAGTGTGTCGATGCGCCCGAAGCGCTCCAGTCCGGCGGCGACGACGCGCTCGGCGGTGGCGGGGTCGGCGATGTCACCGCGCACGGTGACGACGTCCGGGTCCTCCGACTCGGCGATGCCACGGGCGGTGGCGACCACGCCGTAGCCCAGTTTCCGGTAGGCCTCCACCAGCCCGGCACCGATGCCCTGCGACGCGCCGGTGACCACTGCGGCCTTCTCCACAGGAGCGCTCATGACTGTCCTCTCGGTCGGGACCGCCCACCGTGCCGGCCTCGACGACCGCCCTGGGCAGAGTTCGTACAAAAGACATCTCCACTGACATACTGGCCGATAATTCTTCGGAGGGCGTCTCGGGCGGGGCGTCCTGACCGGCGGGGTCGGCGGTGAACCAGCCCCGCGTCATGCCTTGGGAGTGCCGTCCTACCACCTGTGAGCGAACAGGTCCCGGGCCAGGCGCTCCTGACCTTTGACTCCTTCCGTACGGTCGCCTAAGTTCATCTAGTCGACCGGTCGGTCAAGTGTGTCCGGTCGACGTGTGTACCGATCCCCTACCGGAGGCAGAGATCAGCGTGCGTACCACCACCCTGGGCACCCGCGGACCCGCGGTCGGCATCATCGGCCTGGGCGCCATGGGCATGAGTTTCGCCTACGACATGACCACACCCCGGGACGAAGCCACCTCCGTCTCCGTCATCCACCAGGCCCTCGACCTGGGCATGACCCTGATCGACACCGCCGATGTCTACGGCCCCTACACCAACGAGGAACTCGTCGGCCGGGCCCTGGCCGGCCGGCGCGACCAGGCGGTGATCGCCACGAAGGTCGGTCTGGAGTGCATCGACCCCACCGGCGGCCCCGGCGGCGCCCCTCTGGTCAGGCCCAACGGCAGGCCCGAGCACGTCCGCGCCGCCATCGACGCCAGCCTGCGCCGCCTGGGCACCGACCACATCGACCTCTATCAGCTCCACCGCGTCGACCCCGCCGTCCCCTTCGAGGAGACCTGGGGCGCCCTGGCGGAGGCGGTCGCGGCGGGCAAGGCGCGTCACATCGGCTTGTCCGAGGTGAGCGTGGAGCAGATCAAGCGCGCCCAGACCATCCACCCGGTCACCACCGTGCAGTCCGAGTTCTCCCTGTGGGCCCGCGACGTCCAGGCGGAGGTCCTGCCCTACTGCGAGGACCAGGGCATCGGCCTGCTGCCGTACTCGCCGCTGGGCCGCGGCTTCCTCCTCGGTCGCTTCAGCTCCTTCGACGAACTGCCGGAGAACGACCAGCGGCGGCGACTGCCCCGGTTCCAGCAGGACAACCTGCGGGCCAACCTCGCCATCGCCGACAAGGTCCGCGAAGTCGCCGACCGTATCGGCGCGCCCCCCGCGCAGGTCGCCCTGGCCTGGCTCGTCGCCCAGGGCAAGCACGTCGTCCCCATCCCCGGCACCAAGACCCCGAAGTACCTCGTCGAGAACGCGGGCGGCGCGGACCTCCGGCTGTCGCCGGCCGATCTCGCCGAGCTCGACAGCATCCCGGCCCCCGTCGGCGCCCGGTACTGAGCGCTCGCCCGGCGCCGCACACCCGCTGTCCAGGGGCTGCCGACACGACGGACAAGCCCCCGGACGGTGGCCGCACAGGAGGCTGAGGCTCCCAGCAGGGAGGACACCGGTCCTGGAGTCCGCCCCCATGAGCGGCGCACCCTGGGAGCGTGGAAAACGAGCGGCACGTTCCTTTGACGCTTCCTGCTGGAGAGCACCGGCCAGTGACTGCCGGCCAAGCCCGCCTTGGCCGGCTTGGCCGTACGGACGGCCGGGTCCCCGCCGTCGGCCGTGTCCCTCCACCGGCCCGCGCGGAACCGGCAGACCACGCGACCGCAGCGGGCCGGGCCGGACGACCGGGCCCCGAGCCCGCGATCCGCGACCTCTCCGTCGACCATCCCGAGGAAGACCGCATGACCGAGACGCCCTCACCCCGCCGGGCCCGAGTCGAGACAGGGGCGATCCGCTCACCCTGGGTCCACATCGCGCAGGCCGCTGCCGCCCTGGCGACCGGCATGGGTGTGGGACGCTTCGTCTACACCCCGATCCTGCCGCTGATGCACGCGCAGGCGGGACTGTCGGCCGAGGCAGGGGCGAACCTGGCCACCGCGAACTACGTGGGATACCTGGTCGGGGCACTCGCCGGAACCCTGCTGCCCCGGCTGGTGCGTTCCGCGGCCGTGCTGCGCGGCAGCCTCCTGGGACTGATCGCCTCTCTGGCCGCGATGCCACTGGCCCACTCCACCACCCCGTGGCTGCTGCTCAGGCTGGCCGCCGGAGCCTTCAGCGCACTGATCTTCGTCATCGCCGCGAGTTCCCTGCTCAGTCATCTGCGCGACCACCCGGCCCACCTGCCGGGTTGGGCGTTCGGCGGAGTCGGCGCCGGGATCGCCCTGTCAGGCCTGCTCGTGCTGGTGCTGCGCACGGCCGGCACCTGGCGGGTGGCGTGGTGGGCCTCCGCCGCTCTGGCCGCGGCACTCGCTCTGGCCGCGTGGGGCCTACGACCCGAGCCCGCGCCCCGGCCCGCCTCGTCCCCGGCGCACACGCACGCCTCAAGCGACGGACCACGCACCAAGCGCTGGTTCAGCACCCTGTTCGCGTCCTACACACTGGAGGGAATCGGGTACATCATCGCCGGTACGTTCCTGGTCGCCGCCATCGAGCAGGCCTCGCCCGGCTGGATCGGCAGCGGCGCCTGGGTGCTGGTGGGCCTGGCGGCCGTTCCGTCCTCCGCGGTGTGGGCCGGGCTGGGACGCCGGTGGTCCCGCCCGGACCTGCTGCTGGCCGCGCTCGGCGTGCAGGCCGTGGGCATCGCGTTGCCCGCGCTGCTCGGCGGGGTGGCGGCCGCACTGATCTCCGCGGTGCTCTTCGGCGCGACCTTCATCGGCGTGAGCACGCTGGCCCTCGCGACCGGCGCGCATCTGCGGTTCCCCCGTGCCGTGGCCCTGTTGACCGCGGGATACTCGGTCGGTCAGATCCTGGGCCCGCTGATCGCCAGGCCCCTGCTGCACCACGGCTACCACCAGGCCCTGATCCTGGCCTCCGTGGTCGTCCTGGCCGCGGCGCTCGCCGCCCTGGTGCTCCGCATCGGTTTCCCGCACCACGTACCGGCGCCGGGTGCGCTCGTCCGGCGCCCGACGACGGCCCCCGGCAGCCGACAGGCCTCCCGGGACGCCGTCGAAGCCGAGGTGGGGGAGTGACACGGCCACGATGGGCACCGGCTGGTGCTCATCGTGGCCGGATTCACGGCAAGGGAACGCCGAATAGGGGACGCCGACTACGCGAAATCCGTCCTACTTGAGGATTTCAAGCAGCCGATCCGCCAGAATCGCCGCCGAATGGGGATTCTGGCCGGTGATGAGGTTACGGTCCTCCACCATGTACGGCTCCCAGATCGGACCGCGGCTGAAGTCGACGCCGACCTTCTCCTTCAACTCGGTCTCCAGCAGCCACGGTGCCCTGGAGGCGAGCCCGACCCCCTCCTCCTCCTCATCGGTGAAACACGTGATCCTGTACCCCTTGAAGGGCGACTCGCCGTGGATCCTGGTGGCGAGGATCGAGGCAGGGGCGTGGCACACGATCGCGAGGGGCTTGCCGGAGGCGAGCTGTGCCGTCAGCAGCCGGCCGGCGTCGGCGTCGATCGCCAGGTCCGCCATCGGGCCGTGACCGCCGGGCAGGTACACCGCGTCGTAGTCCTCGAGACGGACGTCCGACAGCTTCAGGGGCCGACGCATCACCTCCGCGGAGCGGATGATGGCCTCCAGTTCCAGGGCCCCTTCCTCTCCGCCCGCCATGGATGGGCGCAGGCTCATCATGTCGACGTTGGGCGTCACGCCGCCCGGTGTCGCCACGACGACCTCATGACCGGCTTCCGTGACCTTCTTGTACGGAACAGCGAACTCTTCAGCCCAATAGCCGGTCGCGTATCTGGTGCCGTCCTTGAGGATCCAGTACGTCGCCCCGCTCACTATGAAGAGTATTCTCGCCATCGCGCTCCGCCTCCTCGCCCCCGCCCGAGTCGTTGTGGAATTCGACTTTTTCCCACTCTAAGCGGACATTTCACCGGACGCATGCCGGCTTTTCGGACGCGGTGATCCTCCGGGCGCGGACGAGCCCCCGGGATCGCTCAGGGCCTGCGGCCCTGGAAGGTGCGACGCAGGTCGCTCACCCAGGCATCGGGGTTCTCCCAGGGGATGAAGTGGCCTCCGTGGTCGTGGGCGTTGACGTTGACGTGGTTGAACCAGTCGGCCTGTGGGCCGGTCTTGAACGCCCGGACGCGCTCTTCGGCGGTGTGGATGCCGGGCGGGTTCTCGTACGTGACGAAGGTGAGGCCGACCGGGGCCTGTACGACCGGGGTGCGGTCGTGGGCGGGGGTCCAGGGGTAGCGGTTGGCGTTGGCATAGTAACGCATCGACGTGGCGATGGAGTTGTTCACCCAGAAGATGGTGGCGTGGGTGAGCAGGTCGTCCCTGGTGAAGACGGATTCGAGGTCGCCACCGTTGTCGCTCCAGCCGTTCCAGCGCTCCAGCAGCCAGGCGAGCAGTCCGGCGGGTGAGTCGCTCAGCCCGTGGGCCAGGGTGGCGCCGTCGAGCATGTGCACGGCGAGGTGGGACGCCCAGCGGTGGTCCTGCTCGATGACGCGGGCCCGGATGTCGGCGGGCTGGTCGTCGCCGAGGGGACGGTTCCGCGCGAAGTCCCACGCGCGGGGGCCGGTGAAGAAGTCGAGCGGAAGACCCGAACCGATGTGGATGCCGTACAGCTCGTCGGCGTACTTGTGGCCGAGCTGGCTGGAGACGATGCCGCCGATGTCGCAGCCCCCGGCGGCGTACTTCTCGTACCCCAGGGTCTCGGTCATCAGGGTGTGCCAGAGGTCGGCGACCTTCCAGAAGTTGACGTCCGGGAAGCCGGTGAGCGGACCGGGGAAACCGAAGCCGGGCAGGGAGGGCACGATGACGTCGAACGCGTCGGCGGGGTCACCGCCGAACGCGGCCGGATCGGCGAGCGGGTCGATCACCCTCGACCAGTGCCAGAACGTCCACGGCCAGCCGTGGGTGAGGATCAGCGGGACCGGACGGGGACCGCGGCCGGGCTTGCGCATGAAGTGCACGGGAACGCCGTCGACGCTCACCTGGTAGTGCTCGTGGACGTTGATGGCGGCCTCCGCCTTCCGCCAGTCGTAGCCGTCCCGCCAGTAGGCGACCAGCTCACGGAGGCAGGCGGCCGGGACGCCGTAGGACCAGTCCTCGTTCCCCTCGTCCACCGGCGGACGGGTCAGCGCGAGACGGGCACGCAGGTCATCGAGGACCTCCTCGGGCACATGGAGCGAGGTCGGCACCAAGGGGAAGGCGCGCGGGACGGTCATGCCGTGATTCCTTACTGGACGGGGGCGAAGCGGTGCCGTGGGCCTGTCGGGTGGATGGGCAGCAAGGCCGGCCATGCCGGGGAGCGAGGGCAGCGATGCGGCGCGTGCCTGCCGGCGGCGCGGGTCGAGCCGGCCGGCCGGACCACCGATGCACTCCCTTCGCCGAGACACGACCATCTTGGCACCGCCGGGCGTGACTTGGGGCGGAAGCGCCCGGCCCCGGTGCCGCGGCCGGCGCCGCGAGTCGCGGTCGCCGAAGCCGTTGCGCTGCGCCGGCCTTCGGGACGGGCAGGGTCCGTGGGTACCGTGCCGCAGCCGATCCGGCGACCTGACGCTGTGTCGCGTCCGGGCGACGAAAGGGGGGCGACCGGATGGGGGTCTGCGCGGTGCCGGGGCATTCTCCGGCAGCCGGTACGGGACGGCGCAGCCCGCCTGCGGGGCGTCCCTCACTCTCGCGGGCCGAGCGCCATACCGGCCTTATGGAAGGCTCACCCGTCCGGCCGGTGTCTTCGCCGAATGCGCGTGCCGCGCGGTACGGGGCGCCACGTGAGGTTCGCCCAGCTCGACGGCGCTCGCGAGAAGCGGGCCGGCTTGGTCCACTCGATCGGACCGTATCCGACTCATGGACGAATGATCGAATGACACGGCCCTCGTCGGGGTAGAACGGACGGTGGCGTCTTCCCGCAGTGGGAGATGCCGCTACTCACTCCGGCCGGCACCCCCGGCAAGATCGAAGGACGCAGTATGGCCAGCGGCACCGTGAAGTGGTTCAACTCCGAGAAGGGCTTCGGTTTCATCGCCCAGGACGGCGGCGGACCGGACGTCTTCGCCCACTACTCCAACATCTCCGGCAACGGCTACCGCGAGCTGGTCGAGGGCGAGACGGTCACGTTCGACGTCACCCAGGGCCAGAAGGGCCCGCAGGCCGAGAACATCGTCCGCGGCTGACGTCCTCCGGCTGACCTGCGGCCAACCGTGTAGAGCGGCCACCCACGCCGGGTGGAGCAGCTTGGCAGCCGGCTGGGTTCATCACCACAGACCGCAGGTTCGACTCCAGACCCGCTACGGAAGACGGGGGCCCGGCATCGGCCGGGCCCCTTGACGCGTTCCTGCGAGCAGGACGGGCTCAGGGGCCACCCGGCGTTCGAGGTCGGTCGAGCTTTCGCCGCTTGTCCGGTTCGGACCGTGGGACAGGCCTTCGGCGGGGTATCCGCAGCTGTGATCGATACCGGGCGGCTGACGGCGTCCGCCCGCGGGAAAGGAGAGGAACCGCATGGCTACCGGCGCGGACTCGGCGAGGATCACAGCGAAGGTCCAGGGCAAGGACATCACCCTGGACGGCCCGCTGACGAAGGACGAGATCCGGAGCAGGATCTGGTGGTGGCAGAGCGTCGGCACCGGCTACGACGACTCCCACAAGGATGTGATCACGACCCTGGGCGGGTACTACGAGGTCTCTCCCGACCCCCGTACGCCCGAGGCCGAGTCGCTGGTGGAGCTGGTGTACGACGAGCTTCACCCGGACGAGTGACACAACGCGGCACGGACGGAGCCGGTATCCGGGTCTCCTCCGAGGCGGGGTGCCTCAACAGAACGCGGCAGAAGAAGCGCATACGGTGATCAAGCCGGGGCACACGACTCCATGAGTACGCATCCACCGCTCCCGGCCGTTCGGCCGCCCGCGGGGTGCGCGCTCCCGGACGTCGCGGGCCCCGCGGAACGGCCCGCCTTGCGAGAGGGATGTCGCTGTGTTGCTGCCTGCGGAGAAGGAACTACGCGCTGTACTGGCCCGCTTTGCCGACGCCCGCTTTCGGCACGACCTGCACCCCACCGGTCACTCCAGCCGAGAGCTGGAGGACACCACCTACACGCTGTGCGTCATGACCGGCACCCAGTCGGTGGACGAGGCCCTCGCCGCCGCCGACGCCCTGCTGGAGCGGCTGCGAGCGGATCGCACCGCGCCCTCCAAGGCGACGCAAACCCTGGCCGCCTGACACCGAGCCTCCGGCAGTGACCCCCGGGACAGCACAGGTAGGGCGTCGGGAGGGCCGCGGTGCGTCCTCGCACGGCGTGCACGGCCCGTACGGCTGGTGAGGAAAAACGGATAGAACTCCGATGCCGGAAAAATCCATGGATGTGTGTAGTGCGCGAGGAACGGGTAGGGGCGCCCCCGCGACCGCACCACCGCTGGAACACACGTCACCCGCCGTCCCGCCACGAGGGGCAGGGGGACGCGGTCCGGCAAGAAGGAGAAGACCATGCAGATGACCGGACGGATCGCGATAGTCGGAGCTTCCACGGTGCTCGCCGCAGCCGCCATGGCGATCGGCGGCGGTCCCGCGACGGCGGACACGATCCAGGCATCCGAGCACCATCCGGCCGTCGCCGTATCCGGTTGCGCCCAGAACTCCGCCGGCCGCCATCATGCCGCCCGGCAGCCCATGGACCGGTGGATCGAGGACCAGCTGACGACCTTCTACCCGTCGTCCAAGCAGCGGCTCGCGGTGTTCGACCCCTGGGTCAAGGACCAGATCGCGCTGTTCCAGCAGACTGGCCGGTGAGCAGGGCCGGCCGTCGTCCCGGACCATTCCGGACGCCGGTGACGAGGAGTGCGCATCATCGCACCGCGTGTCGCCCATCGTCCGGCCCACGAACCCGGCACCCTTGACCGCCCGGTTGGCCGGCCCGGGCCCGCAGTGAGGCCGCGCGCCGTGGACAGGCGCTCCTCCGCCGCGGAACCAGCGGGTTGCCAGGGTCGGCGCGACAGGCGTGTGTGCTTCAGACGATCTTGAGAGTGGTGCCGTTGTCCTCGAGTGCGCTGGTCTCGTCGGCGGGCGCGGTGGCGTCGGTGACGAGGATGTCGACCAGGCTGGAGGGGCCGACGTAGGCGTGTGCCGTGCGGCCCAGTTTGCTGCCGTCGGCGGCGGCGATGACGCGACGTGCCGATGTGACGACCGCCTTTTTCACCGCTGCCTCGTCGAGGTCGTAGGCGGTCATGCCGTCCCCGGCGGTCAGTCCGCAGCAGCCCAGGACGGCGGTGTCGAACCGCAACGCCGACAGGGAGGCGAGGGTGAGGGGCCCGGTGAGGGCTCCTTCGCCGGCGCGGGGCCGGCCCCCGGGCACGAGGAGCGCGGTCGGTTCGGGGGCGTCACCGAGGACACCGATCGCCTGTAGTGACAGGGGCATCACGGTGATCTGCCGCCCGCGCAGCAGCCGCGCGACTTCCAGGCAGGTCGTGCCGCTGTCCAGCAGGACGGTCTCACCGTCGGTGATGAGCGACGCCACCTCGGCCGCGATCCGCCGTTTGGCGTCGACGGCTTCATGGGTGCGCAGCGCGAAGGGCGGCTCGTCCCCTCGCAGGAGGAGGGTGCGCGCCCCGCCGCGGAACCGTTCGAGGACGCCTTGCGCGGCCAACTGGTCCAGATCCCGGCGGACGGTCATGTCCGAGGCGCCCGTCAGGTCGGCCAGTTCGGCGACCGTGAGCGTTCCTGCCTCCCGGACGGCCTGGGCGATCAGCCGATGACGTTCCACGGTGCTCATACCGTGATTCAACACCACCAGGTATCGAACATGTCAGACGTTCGGAGAATGCCGTTTCGAACAATCAATGTGTTCGTTAGGGTGCTCCCATGGAAAGAACGCTGCGCGTCTCGCGCGTTGTGACGTTTGTCTACTTCGTCCTCAACGGCTTGTTGCTGGGCATGTGGGTGGTGCAGATCCCGGCCGTCGAGGAACGCGTGGGCATCGGTCACGCGGCCCTGGGCGGGTTCCTCGTGTTGCTGGGGGCGGGGGCCTTCGCCGGCATGCAGGTCGGCGGGCGCCTGTCCGACCGGCTCGGCACGCGCACCGTCGTCCCCGCGGCCGGGGTGCTGTGCAGCGTGACCCTGGTGCTGCCCGGCCTCGCCCGGGAGCCGTGGGCCCTCGGAGCAGCCCTGCTGCTCTTCGGATTCGGGAACGGCACCCTGGATGTGAGCATGAACGCGCACGCCGTACAGGTGGAGAAGGCGTACGAACGGCCGGTCATGTCGGCCTTCCACGCCACGTTCTCCGTCGGCGGCGTCCTGGCCGCACTGGTCGGCGCCCTGGCCGTCGACATCGGATGGGGCACCGCCACGACGCTGGGCGCCGGCGCGGGCGCCGGCGTCATCACCGCCCTGGTGTCGGCTCGTGGACTACTGCCCGCCGGGCCGGCCGCCCCCGTGACCGTTACGCGGGGGGAGCGCGAGGAGAGCAAGCGATCCGTTCCCACCAGGATCTGGCTCCTGGCCGTTCTGGCCCTGCTGATCATGCTGTGCGAGGGAGCCGCCAACGACTGGAGCGTCCTGCACCTCAAGACCGTTCTGGACGCGCCGGAGAGCACCGCCGCCTTCGCGTACGGGACGTATGCGGCGACGATGACCGTCGGCAGGCTCGTGGCGGACCGGATATCCGCGCGGTTCGGGCCGGTCGCCGTCCTGCGGTACGGCTCGGCCCTGGCCGCCGTCGGCATCACCGTCGTGGCCCTCTCGCCGTGGGTCTGGGCGGCACTGACCGGCTGGGCGCTGTTCGGCCTGGGCCTGTCCGGCTGCGTCCCGCAGCTGTTCAGCGCCGCCGGACACGCCGACCCCGCGGCTGCGGGCACCAACGTGTCCCGGGTCGCCGGACTCGGCTACATCGGCATGCTCGCCGGCCCCGCCGTCATCGGCTGGATGACCCATCTCACGGCCCTGAACCACACCTTCCTGCTCCTCGCCCTGTTCTGCGCATCGGCTGCCGCGGCGGCCGGCATCCTGCGCACCTCGCCCGAGCGGTCGCGCGTGGCCGAGCTGACGTCCTGACCCGGCCCCGCGATCCGCGGACCGTCGGGCACGCCGGGGCGGCGTCGGACGCGCCGGACAAGACAGCCGGCGTCCGCCCGCTTGCACCAGCGCCCGGGAGAGCGGCGAACCGCACCGAGGCGCCGGGAGGCGGAGGCGGCCCCCGGGGGTGACGCCGGCGTGCCCGGTACGATGCGCCGGTGAACACGGAGTCGAGTGCAGGGCAGGGACCGGGACGGCGTGGAGGAGCCGCGGCGGGCCCGGAGGCCGCCGCTGACCTGCACGCGTCCGCCGGTCGCCCCGCCGTCGACGCCCCCGCCGCAGACCTCCCCGCGTTCCCCGGCGACCTGTCGGCGTTCGCGGTGCAGCTGCGCCGCATGCACGGCGAGGTCGGCCGGGTCATCCAGCAGTACGCGGCCCGCCGCAATCTGCACGCCACCGACGTGCAGGCGCTTGCGGCCATCCTCGACGCGCCCGAGCCGATGACCCCCGGCAGGCTGCGCGCGGTGCTCGGCCTCACCTCCGGCGCCGTCACCGCCTGCATCGACCGGCTGGAGCGCGCCGGGCAGGTCCGCCGGGTGCGCGAGGACGCCGACCGGCGCGTGGTCCACCTCCACTACGCCGCCGACGCCCGCGCCGCCGCCCGCACCCACTTCCGGCCCCTGGCCGACGCCCTGCGCCGGGCCGGGGCGGACTTCGACGCGGACGAGCTGACCGTGGCCCTGCGGTTCCTGACCGCACTGAACGACGCACTCGCCCAGGTCTCCGGGGAGCCCGCCGGCCGCTGAGGCGCGCCTCGGCCCCGAAACGTCCGGCTCCGCACCGGAAGACCCGCCGCCGCGCCGGAAGGCTCGCCCCCCGTGCGGAAGGCTCGCCCCGGCCGGAAGGCCGGCACCCGCATCCGATCCGCCGACGCTCGGGGAAGCACCGGTGACACTGTCTTGAGATCACATTGCTCGATGATTGAGATTGTTTACGATCGAGTTTTTCGCCGCTCGCTTCGAGGAGTCACATGGCGCCCCCGCACCACCGAACCCGCGCACTCGTCCCGCCGGCCCTCATCGCCGTATGGCTGGTGGCCGGGGCGCTGCTGGGACCGTTCGCCGGACGGCTCGGCGAGGTGGCCACCAACGACCAGGCCGCTTTCCTGCCGCGCAGCGCCGAGTCCACCCGTGTCCTGCGGGAGCAGACCGCCTTTCAGCAGCGCGAGACCCTGCCGGTCATCGTGGTGTGGACCGCCGACGGCGGGGGGCCCGTCACCGGGCGGCAGCGGCCGGCCACCGCGGCGGTGGCCGCGCTCGCCCGCACGCCCGGGACGGCCGGAACACCCTCCCCGGCCCTGCCCTCGCAGGACCGTGCCGCGCTCCAGGCCGTGGTGCCGCTGCGTCCCGATCTGGGCGACCGGCTCGCGCCCACGCTGGAACGGGTACGGGCGGCCGCCGAGAAGGTGCCCGGCACCCGGGTGCGGCTCGCCGGTCCGGCCGCGACCCAGGCCGACCTGGCGGACGCCTTCTCCGGCATCGACGGGGTGCTGCTCGCGGTCGCACTGGCCGCCGTCCTGGTCATCCTGCTGCTGGTCTACCGCTCCCTGCTGCTGCCGCTCGTCGTCATCGCCGGCGCGGTGTTCGCCCTGGGGGTGGCCTGCGCGGTCGTGTACACGCTGGCCGATCACGGCCTGGTACGCGTCGACGGGCAGGTGCAGGGCATCCTGTCGATCCTCGTCATCGGTGCCGCGACGGACTACGCGTTGCTGGTGACCGCACGCTGCCGGGAGGAACTGGCCGCCGGCCGGGACCGTCACGAGGCCGCCCGTGCCGCCCTGCGCCGCTCGGCCGCCGCCGTCCTGGCCAGTGCGGGCACCGTCGCCCTCGGTCTGATCGCGCTGCTGCTGAGCGACCTCACCAACAACCGCGCCCTCGGACCGGTCGGCGCCGTCGGGATCGTCTGCGCCGCCTTGAGCGCACTCACCTTCCTGCCGGCCGTCCTAGCCCTCCTCGGTCGCCGCGCCTACTGGCCCGCCAGGCCCGGAAGCGGGACCGGAGCCGCCGGAGTGTGGCAGCGCGCCGCCCGCCTGGTCGACCGCGCGCCGCGCCGGGTGTGGGCGCTCGCCCTGACCGGACTGCTCGTCTGCTCGGCCGGAGCCTTCACGCTGGACTCGCGGGGCGTGCCGCTGGACGAGACGTTCGTACGGCACGTGCCGTCCGTGGCGGCCCAGCAGACCCTGGCCCGGCATTTCCCGGCCGGCGCCGGCACCCCCGTGGTGATCCTCGCCGACGCCGCCTCCGCCTCCCGGGTGGAACGCACCGTACGCGACACCCCCGGTATCGCTGCGGTGACCGCGACCGGCGCCGCGGGCCGCCCGGCGGAGGAGCCGCGCGTCGTGGACGGCCGGGTGCGGTGGGAAGCGACCGCGAAGGCGGCTCCCGACACCCAGGCCGCCCGCGACACCGTGGCCCGGCTGCGCGCCGGGCTGCACGCCCTGCCCGACGCGCACGCCCTGGTCGGCGGCTACACCGCCCAGCAGTACGACACCCTGCGCGCCGCCGTACGCGACCGCGCCGTCATCGTCCCGGTGGTGCTCGCCGTCATCCTGGCCATCCTCGTACTGCTGCTGCGGTCCCTCGCCGTGCCCGTCCTGCTGGTGCTGACCGTCGCCCTCAACTTCACCGCGACACTCGGGGTGGCGGCACTGGTCTTCCGCGGCCTGTTCGGTTTCAGCGGCACCGATCCGTCGGTGCCGCTGTACGGATTCGTCTTCCTGGTCGCCCTCGGCGTCGACTACAACATCTTCCTGATGTCCCGGGTCCGCGAGGAGACGCTGCGGCACGGCACCCGTGAGGGCGTCGCGCGAGGGCTCGTCACCACCGGCGGGGTCATCACCTCCGCCGGGGTGGTGCTCGCCGCGACCTTCGCCGCGCTCGGCGTGATCCCGCTGGCCTTCCTGGTGCAGATCGCCTTCATCGTCGCCTTCGGTGTGCTGCTGGACACCCTGGTGGTGCGTTCCCTGCTGGTGCCGGCGCTCGTACGGGACGCCGGTGACCGCGTGTGGTGGCCCACCCGGCCCGGCACCGGCAAGGCAGGCCGCAGCCCGGCGGCCCCGGACGAGCGGCACCCGGCCGTCCTCCGCCGGGGAGGCGGCGCCTGACGGCCGCCGCCCCCCGGCGGCGCGGGCCGTCGCGGTGGCGATCCGACGCGGTTCCCGTGCGAGTCGCCGCCGCGGGGCTTGGCACGGGCCCCGGCGATCACCGCCGCGGACCGTGCTGCGCGGCCCGTCCGCAGGGCTCCTGCACGGTCCGGGGTCCGGTTCGATCCGGCGCGGACCGCGTGCGAGATCCGTTCACGGGGCTCCTGCAGGGTCCGGGCCGGTCCGACGCGGACCGCGTGCGAGATCCGTTCACGGGGCTCCCGCACGGTCCGGGGCAACCGATGCAGACCTTGTGCGAGTTCCGGTCACAGGTCCCCGGACGGACCGCGGCCGACCGGGCGCAGCCCCGGTGCGGCCTCGCCGCGAGGCTCCCGGGCGGACTACGGCAATACGATGCAGACCCGATGCGAGTTGCCCGCGCGGGGCTCCCGGACGGACCGTGGCCGTGAGGCGTCAAGCCACCCGGAAATGGCCGGAAAAGGAGCAGGCGACATGACGGCACTTGCTGTGACCGAAGCCGGGCCCGTGCCCATGTCCGTGCCCGTGCCCACGGTGTCACCGGAGGACGATCTGGCCTCCCGGTTCGCGGCCGGGGACGAGGCCGTCATGGAGGCGGTCTACCGTCGATGGGCCCCCCTCGTGCTGTCGCTGGCGCGACAGTCGCTGGGCGACGGTGCGGAGGCCGAGGACGTCACCCAGACGGTGTTCCTCGCCGCCTGGCGCGGACGCCACGGATACCGTCCGGGCCGAGGTCCGCTGCCCGCCTGGCTCGTGGGCATCACCCGCCGCAAGATCGCGGACGCCCTGTCCGCCCGCACCCGGCGCACGGACACCGCCGCCGCGGCGGCACGCGAGCCGTACCGCACACCGGAGCCGTCGTACGCGCAGGACGACGTCCTGGACCGCGTGGACGTCACCCGGGAGCTGCGCCGGCTTCCCGAGGCCCAGCGGCGGGTGCTGTGCCTGACCTTCTACGGTGACCTGACGCAGACGCAGATCGCCCACGTCACCGGCTGGCCACTGGGTACGGTCAAGAGCCACGCCCGGCGCGGCCTGCTGCGCCTGGGCCGGAGCCTCGTCGGGGAGACCTCGGAATGAGCCCGCTGAACGGGCGGTGCGCGGGACGACGGACACGCGCCACGGGGGGCGACCCCCGCAGGCCGGCCGGCGCAGACGCCGGGGGGTGCCCCGCTCCGCACGCGCGCGTGCTCGTCGCCGGTCTCGTCCGCGCGACCCCCGGCGCGCGAATACCAGCAGAACAGGGACACTTGACCACCGTGAACCCCGCCGCCCCGTCTCCCCCCGAACCGTCCGCCGTACCGGGCGACGCCGGTCTGACCACCGGTGTACTGGCCCGGCGCCTCGGTGTGTCGCCCATGACCCTGCGCTCGTGGGACCGCCGCTACGGCATCGGACCGACCGCGCGCACCGAGGGCGGGCACCGCCGCTGGACCGCGGCGGACGTGGCCACGGTGGAGGAGATGTGCCGGCTGACGGCGACCGGCGTTCCGCCGGCCGACGCGGCCCGCGCCGCCCGTACGGCCTGCGGGGGCCCGCCCTCCGACACCGAAACCGCCACCGTCGCCACGCCGCCGGTGCCCCCGGGGCGATCACGGGCCGCCGGCGCGCTGCCCCTCGGCGATGTGCGCCAGGAGTGCCGCGGCCTCGCGCGCGCCGCCGTACGGCTGGACGCGCCCGCGCTCGAGAAGCAGCTCGCCGCCGCCGTCGAACGCCACGGCCTCGTCGTCGCCTGGCAGGAGGTGATGGTTCCCACCCTGCACGCCGTAGGACGCCGGTGGGCCTCCTCAGAGGACCGGTACGTGGAGGTGGAGCACCTGCTCGCCTGGCAGGTCTCCACCGTGCTGCGCCGCAACACGCCGCCCGCCACCCCCGTCGCGTCCCCCGGGGCCGGCTGCGTCCTGCTGGCCTGCGTCCCCGGCGAGCAGCACACACTGCCCCTGGAGGCCTTGCACGCGGCGCTCGGTCAGGAGGGGCTGCCGGTGCGCATGCTGGGGGCCGCCGTCCCGCACGAGGCGCTGGACGCGGCGGTGCGCCGGCTCGGCCCGGCCGCCGTCGTGCTCTGGGCCCAGGAGAGTACGCGGGCGGCCCCGGCCCTGGCCCGGCACGTGGCCGGGCTGCGCTGGGGGATGAAGGGGACGCGGCGTGGCCCGGCGGTGGTGCTCGGCGGTCCCGGCTGGGGCCGCAGCCGGCCCGTCGCCGGCATCAGACCGGCCGGGCTGGCGCAGGCGGTGCAGGCGCTGCGCGCGCTCTGCGCCGCGGGGTGAACCGGCGCACGCCTTCCCCCCCTCACTCCGCTCGCCGGCTGCCCCCGTCTGCGCACGCGTCGGTCCGTGGGCAGCCCCTCCGGCTCCCTCACGGCGCGCCCGCCGCACGCCGCCGCTCCTGCCGCAGCACCTCGTCCAGGTCCCCGAGACGGTCCAGACCCTGTACCGCGCGTCGCACGCGGGCGTTGCCGGACAGCAGCCGCCGGTGCCGGTGCAGGAAGGACCAGTACCCGGCGGTGTAGGGGCACGCGCGCGGGCCGGTGCGCTCGGTCGGCCGGTAGGCGCAGCCGTCGCACAGGTCGCTCATGCGGTGGATGTAGGCGCCGCCCGACGTGTACGGCTTGGTCGTCATCCGGCCGCCATCGGCGTACTGGGACATGCCCACCACGTTCGGCACCATCACCCAGGCGTAGCCGTCGACGAAACAGCGGTGGAACCAGTCGGTCACCGCGGCCGGGTCCCACCCCCGCTGCAGTGCGTGACTGCCCAGCACCATCAGCCGTGGGATGTGGTGCGTCCACCCGGTGTCGCGCACCTGGGCCAGCACGGTGGCCAGGCAGCGCGCCGTGAGCGCGTCCGCGTCCAGCTCGGCGAAGTACCCGGGCAGTTCCCCCGTGTGCCCGAGCGCGTTGGCGTGCCGGTAGTCCTCGCCGAAGTGCCAGTACAGCTGCCACACGTACTCCCGCCAGCCCGCCACCTGCCGGACGAAGCCCTCCGCGCTGTTCACCGGGACCGCGCCCTCCCGCCACGCCCGTTCGGCCCGCTCCACGCACTCGGCCGGGTGCAGCAGTCCGAGGTTCAGCGAGGACGACAGCAGGCTGTGGCTCATCACCGGATCTCCGGCGAGCATCGCGTCCTCGTACGGCCCGAAGGACGCCAGCCGGTGCGTCACGAAACGGCGCAGGGCCGACAGCGCCTCGCGCCGGGTGGCGGGGAAGCGGCGGGGCCCGTCCCGGCCGACGAACCGCACCCCGTCCTCTCGCTCCCACCGGTCCAGGTCGTCGCGCACCCCGGCGTCGATGTCGTCCTCCTTCGGCCGGAACGGCCCCGGCACGTCCAGCTCCCGGGTGCCGCCCGGCGGGGGCTCGCGGTTGGCGTGGTCGTGGTTGAACCGGCCGCCCGCCGGGTGACCGCCCTCCATCAGCAGGTCGTGCTCCTGACGCACCCAGCGGTAGAAGTCCTCCTGGAGCAGCCGTCGCCCACCGCGCCTTTCGGCCCAGCCGGCGAACTCCTCGTGCGTCACCAGGAAGCCCCGGGCGGGCAGCACCCGCACCCGCGGCAGGGACCGCACCAGCCGGAGGGCCGCGTACGAGGTGGGGTGGCACACCGTGACCGGCCCGTCGCCCACCGCCCGGCGCAGACCCTCGCGGTAGGTCTCGGCCCGCACGTACGTCACCCGTCCGCCCAGCTCCGCCGCGCGGTGCCGCATCGCGGAGAGCACCAGGTGCGCCTTGGCACGGTGGAAGCGACGCCGCCGGAAGACCGACCTGGCCTCGATCATCACCAGGGACGCCCCGCGGTCGGGGCCGTCCGCGCCGGCGGGCGTGAGGAAGTGGGGGCCGAGCTGGTCGCCGAAGATCCAGTGCGGGGTGGTCATCGCGGCGGTGCCTTCCGGGTCGTGGCTGGGTGCCTTCCCTGCGGTGCGGAGCCCCTGCCCCTCGTGCCGCGTCCGGGGTCGGTGCCGGAGCGCGGCCGGACCCGGCAACGGGGTCCGGCGCGGCGGCCCTCCGCTGCCCACGGCGGCGGCACGCACGGACAGCGGTACCGGTATCAGGTGAGGTCACTCTCGGACCGTTTCCCCCGGTCGGCCGGTGACGGACGCGGCGCGCCGCCGACGATCCTCCGTTCGGGCGAGGGCGAGGGCGAGCGTGAGGCCGACGGCGTCTGGGCGTCACCGGCGCGAGCGCGAGTCAGCGCAGGCCGATCCGCCGGGCTTCCCTCGACCGGTGAACGCGGGTACCAGGACGGCCGCGGAAGCCGCCCGTGCGCCGCTCAGCCCGGGAACCGTCCGGTGGACCGCAGCTGCCAGCGCCGCTCGGCATACGCCAGGTCGTCCCGCCACAGCCGCCCCGCCGCGGCACGCAGCACGGGACGCAGCAAGGGCGCGGCCCGGCGGGCGGCGGCGAAACCCGGACGGTCCGAGGCGGCGACCACCGCCTCGATCACGGCGGTGCGGGGCCGGCCGGCCTCGTCCGCGCCCAGCGGCGTGGCATGGGTCTCCACGACGGAACCCGCGCCCTCGCCCTCGGTGATGTGCATGACGACCGTGCGCGGCTCGGGGGCGGTGAACACGGCGCGAACCGGTACGACCAGCCGGCCCGCCACCTTGAAGGACACGTCGACCGTCAGCGCGTCCGGCCCGTCGTCCGCGGCTGCCCGGTCCCCGGGCGCGTCGACCACCCTCAGATCGACGAACGAGTACGGGTGGAACCAGGCCCCGTGCCACGGATCGAGCCGGTTGGCCACCACGTCCTCGGGCTCGCAGACACCCACGCCGGTGTAGACGGTGTCCAGGGCGCCCCGTGGCCCGGGCCGCCGCGGGACGACCGGCGCGTCCAGTGGTTCCTCACCGCCCACCTCGTCCAGGCGCGCCCACACCAGCACCCCGTCGTCGTGCACCGGCAGCGGCGCCCAGCCCGCGTACGGGCGGCCGTCCAGCGCCAGTCCGTGCCAGTGGCACACCAGGGTGCCGCAGCGCACCGGGCTGTCCCGCAACGGCGCCCCCAGGTGCGGGCAGACACCCGGCCCGCCCACGAGGCGCCCGTCAGGCCCTCGCCACACCACGACCTCCTGCCCCGCCACGGTCCGCGCCAGCTTGCCGTCGCCGCGCAGGGCGCGGGAGGCGCCGACCACGAACCAGTTCCCGGACGGGCGGGCCTGAGCCCGCCTCAGCGCCCCGGCGATCACCCCGGGCCGCGCCTCGCGCCAGGTGGGCCGCTGCCGCTCCCACGGCACGGCATGGCGGCGCAGCGACAGCAGCGGACGACGGCGGTTCACGCGACCTCCTCGGCGGAGCGGACGGCCGCCGGCGAGAGCACGGCCGCGGGCAGGTCGCGGGCGCGCGCCGGCGGCCGGTGTCCGGCACCGGCCCGCGCACGCAGCCGGGCCGCCACCACCCGGACCAGCCCGTCGGCGGCGACGACCGCCCTGCGCCGTCGCGGCACCACCGACCGCCGGTGCAGCACGGCCCAGCCGTCGCGGGCGACGGCGTCCAGGATGCCGCCGTACAGGACGGCCGCCGTGCGGATGCAGGGACGGGACACCGGATCGAGCAGTGCGACACCCGGCATCGCCACCCGGTACACCTTGCGGGTCAGCGCCTCGAACTCCCTGAGCGCGGCCGTGATCCGACGGTCGGAGCGGCCCGTCGCGCGGCTGTGGACCAGCAGCTCCCGGTCGACGCCGTGACCGGCGAGCAGGTCGGCCGGCAGGTAGACGCGCCCGCGGTCCAGGTCCTCGCCGACGTCCCGCAGGAAGTTGCTCAACTGGAAGGCGACGCCGAGCGCCGCGGCGTACGGCTCGGCCTCCTCCCGCGGTGCCACGGTCCCCAGCACCGGCAGCATCTGGAGCCCGATCACCGCGGCCGATCCGTGCATGTACGCGCACAGGTCCGCGTAGGTGGGGTAGGCGGTCACGGTCAGGTCGGAGCGCATAGCGGTCATGAAGTCCCGGAAGTGGACGTGGTCGATGGCGTACCGGCGGGCGGTGTCGGCGAGGGCCCGCACCACCGGCTCCCCGCCGCCGCCCCGCCGCAGCCCGTCCTCCAGCTCCTCCTGGAGCCGGGTCAGCGCCTCCGCCCGCGCGTCGGCCCCGGCGCCGGTGCCCAGGGAGTCGACGATGTCGTCGGCCCAGCGGGCGAAGCCGTACAGGGCGTGCACGGCCGGCCGGCGCTCGACGGGCAGCAGCCGCGTGGCGAGGAAGTAGGTCCTGCCGTGCCGCGCGTTCAGGGCGCGGCAGTGCCGGTAGGCCTCGCGCAGCACCGGATCGGTGACCCCCGCCGCGTCCAGCTCTCGATCGGTCATCGGGTCCTGCCTTCGGTCGTGGGGGCAGCGGGGTCGGCCGCGGGGCTCTGCGGCGGCTCGGACCGTGCCGCGGCAACGGGGGGACACGCCGGGGACAACGGCGGTTCCTGCGGGCCGTCAGCCCGGCCGGGGGCTGTGTCGCACACGCCGAGTGCCGCTCCGCTGGACGGGGACGGTTCGGGGGAGCCGGCGGGAGCCCGGAGACCCGACCGGTCGGGGACGGTGGCGCTCGCGGCGGGACGCGAGGGGAGCGGGCGGGTGATGCCGTGCCGCCCGGTCACCCCCGTGACGCGGGCCGCGGCCAGCTTCCCCGACAGCAACACCGTGGGCACGCCCACACCTGGTGTGGTGCCGCAGCCGGCGAGGACGGCGTTCTCCGTGCCGCGCACCAGGTTCCGCGGCCGGAACGGCCCGGTCTGCGGGAAGGTGTGCGCGGCCGAGAAGGGGGTTCCGGCGGCGTGCCCCTGGGCGTGCCACTCGGCCGGGGTGACCAGACACTCCTCCTCGACGGCATCCGCGACGCCCTCCAGTCCGCGCCGCGCGAGTTCCCGCAGCAGCGAGTCCCGGTAGCGCGGGCCGAGATCGGACCAGGCCGCCGCGTCCGGGCCGATGTCGGTGTTGGGGCAGGGGGCGAGGATGTAGTGCAGATGGCGGCCCGGCGGCGCGAGGCCGGGATCGGTGGCGGTGGGGCGGGTGACGAGCAGCGACGGGTCGCTCATCAGCCGTCCGGCGCGAGTCAGTTCGTCGAACGTCGTGTGCCATGCCGCGCCGAACATGATCGTGTGGTGGGCGAGGCGGGGCCAGGTGCGGTCCGTGCCGACGTGCAGCACGACCGCCGAGGGCGAGTGGCGGAGCCGCAACGGCCGGCGCGGCCGGCGCCCGAGCAGCCGGTAGGCGACGGGCAGGTCCGGGGTGAGCACGACCGCGTCGCACGCGATGCGGCCCGCGTCGGTGACGACGGCCGTCACGCGCTCACCGGACCGCTCCAGGCGGGTCACCCGCTGCCCGTAGCGCAGGTCGGCGCCCGCCGCCGCGGCGGCGTCCGCCATCGCCCGCGGCAGGGCGTGCATGCCGCCGCGGGGGAAGTACACGCCCGCGACGGTGTCCATGTAGGCGATGACCGCGTAGGCCGCCAGCGCGCGGGCCGGCGGCACCCCCGCGTACAGCGCCTGGAAGGAGAACACCCGGCGCAGCCGCTCGTCGCTCAGGAACCGGCCGATCCGTGCGTCCAGGCGACCGAAACCGCCGAGGGCGGCCAGCCGCGCGAGGTCGGGGGTGAGCAGGCCGAGCGGGGAGTCGAAGTTGGCGTCGATGAACCGGCGCATCTGCGCCCGGTACAGCCGCTCGAGCCAGTCGCGCAGCCGCCGGTAGCCCGCCGCCTCACCAGGGCCGGCGAAGCGCTCCACCTCGGCCGCCATCGCCTCCGCGCCGGTGTGCACGTCCAGACTGCTGCCGTCCGCGAAGCACGCCCGGTACGCCGGGTGCAGGGGGATCAGCTCGACCCGCTCGTACAGGCTGTCCCCGACGGCGGCGAACGCCTCGTCGGCGAGGTCGGGCATGGTCAGTACGGTGGGCCCGGTGTCGACCCGGTAGCCCCCGAGGTCCAGGCGTCCGGCCCGGCCGCCGGGCAGCTCCTCGCGCTCGACGACGGTGACCCGGCGTCCGGCGCCCAGCAGGTGCAACGCCGCGGACAGGCCGGCGAGTCCGGCGCCCACGACCACCACGTGGTCGGTGCGCCCCGGCAGTGTGCGGATCACCGGCCGCTCCCCGCGCCTCGGGGATGAGGGGCGTACGGGCCCTGCCAGGACCGCGGCCCTGCGGCGGCGTCCCCGCCCGGCCGCGCCCCGGCCGTGGCGAGCAGCAGAGCGCGCAACGGCGCCGCGCCCTCCGGGTCGAGCAGGGCGCGGTCGAAGTGCCGCAACCCCTGCGCGGCGAGCCGGTCGACCTTGGTCTCCACGGTGGCGCGCGCACCCGTCGCCACGAGCACCTCCCGCACCTCCTCCAGGCCGGGTTCGGTGAGGGAAGCGTCACCGAGCCACCGGTCCAGCACGGCGAGCGCGGCGCCGTCACCGGCGGCCTCGGCCCGTGCGCGGGCGACCGCGACCAGATAGGTGGGCTTGCCCTCCCGGATGTCACCGCCGCACGCCTTGCCGGTCTCCAGCGGGTCGCCGAAGACGTCGTCGAGGTCGTCGCGCAGCTGGAACGCCATGCCGACGCAGCGCCCGGCGTCGCACAGCCTGCGCAGCGTCCCGTCGTCCGCGCCCGCCACGGCGGCTCCCAGGGCGAGGGGCCGCTCGACCGAGTACAGGGCGCTCTTGAGGAGGGCGGCGCGCAGCACGCGGGCAAGGGACCGTGACGCGGTGATCTGGCCGTGCAGGTCCAGGTACTGGCCGGCCACCATCTCCGTGCGCATGTCGCTCCACAGCCGCCGCACCACCACCCCCGTCCACGCCGCCAGCGGGATCTCCGCCACCAGGTCGTCGGCCCAGGCCAGCGCCAGGTCCCCGGCGAGAACCGCCGCCGACTGCCCGAACCGCCGGGCGCGCTCGGGCCCCACCCGGTCCTCGTGCCCGGCGGTCAGGTCCGTGTGCAGCGTGGGCCGGCCCCGGCGCAGCGCGGCCCGGTCCATCACGTCGTCGTGGACGAGCGCGCACGTCTGGAGCAGCTCCAGGGCACCGCCGATCCGCAGGGCCCTGCTCGCCGTGGCCGCGTCCCGGCCGGCGCAGGCCCGCGAGGCCCACCACACCAGCTGAGCCCGCGTGCGCTTGCCACCCTCCAGAGTGAAGCGCGTCACCCGTTCGGCGACGTCCTGCGCGAACAGCGGATCCGCCAGCCGTGCGCGGCGCACGCGCTCCGCCAGCGCGTGGTCGAGCACCCGGTCGACGGCGCCGGGGACGTCGGCGTCGATCCGGCGCACCTCGGCGGGCCCGGTCGGAAGCGGTGCGGCCGCCGCCGGGCACGTCTCGGTCCTGTCCCGCCCCGCGCCGTCACCGGCCACCGGCCCGTGGGCGGGCGAGGCCACGGCCGCCGTCGCGACCGGCCGCGGCGGCGAGGCCGCACGGTGGTCCTCTGCGTGGGTAGGACGCATCCCGGTTCCCTCCGTCGTGTCTGTGTCCGTCGTCTCCGTAGGGACTGCTTCCGCGTGGGCGGTGGGAACGGATGCGCGAACCCCCCAGGTGGTCGCGCGGCCGTCGCTGCTCCGCCCACTCCACCGTGCTGTGTCCGGCGCCCGTCCGCTCGTCGCCGGAGGTGCCCTGCATCCGCCCGGGTACACAATCCGGAATACCGAGCGGGGACATCCCTGTCAGACGGGCATCCCGCTCCCGGCGGTCCGGCCGTCGTGCGGGGTGTCCGGACGGATCGGACCGGAACAACACCGCGCAGGGGAGACGCCGTGTCGGAAGCGCACGTGGCCGTCGTGGGCCCGGAGGCGACCGGGCTGCCGCGGCACATCGGCTCACCGGATCAATCCCGGGCCGTGGACGCCGTCCTCGACGCCCGGCGGGCGCGTCGCCGGGTCCCCCGCGGCGGGCACGGTGGACCTGGTGCCACGGGAGGGCTCGCCCGTCGCCCGCGCGACCGGAGGCGGGACGCCAGGGCCCCGCGCCGGGACACCGCCTGTCGGTGGGCGCGGCCCGCGGGCCCGGACCCTGCCCACCCGGGTTGCTGCCGCCCGGAGTCCGACGTGCGAGGTCACGGGGGGAGCGGGTGCCCGTGGTGTGTCAGTAGAGTGGTGGCAGCAAGCGAGGGAGGGGTAGTGAGAGCGCCGCGCACTCTGGCGACCCTGGACGAGGTCGACACGGGTGATCACGTCTGTCAGCTGCTGGACCCCGCTGACGACGTCATCGACCGCAGCCGGGCCTTCGTCGCGGACGGTGAGCTGCACGGCGACAAGGTGGTGATCGTCGGTCCCATGCTCCAGGCCGACAGCGAGTTCGCGCGGCTCGTGCTCGATCCCGCCCGGCTGGGTGGTTCCCTCCTGGCTGCGGTCCGCCGCGAGGCGGCCACCGCCGACCGGCAGGGGTTCCGCTCGCTCCGGGTCCTGCACCACGTCGGTCCCGGACGCTGCGCGGCACGGACCGACGAACTGCTGCGCAGCGAACTCGACCTGGAGGAGTTCGCCGCCGACACCGGAGCCCTGGTGGTCTGCGCCTACCACGCCGCCGACTGGGACCTCGCCGCTCTCCAGCGTCTCGGGTGCGTGCATCCCCACCGGCTGGGCAGTCGTGCGGTGTCTCCCGCGTTCCGGGTGTTCCGGGCGGGAAAGGAAGGTTGGGCGGTGACCGGGATCGTCGACGGCGACGGCGCGGACGCCTTCAGTGCCGTACTGAGTGCCCTCCTGGCCCAGACGGACACGGTGCGCCTGTTCTGCCACGCCCTGGAGTTCTTCGACGCGTCCGGGATGAGCGCCCTGGCGGATGCCGCCAGGCACCTTCCGGACCGCAAGGTCGTCCTGGAAGGCGCCAACGACACCGTGCGGCTCGCCTGGGAGCTGTCCGGCTTCGCCGTCCCCGACATTCCGGTGGTGATGGTGCCGTGACGACCTCCTCCGCGCCCGCCTCCGCCGCGGCCGGTACCGGATACCGGCACGAGCTGTACCCGTACTCCGGGAAGGACGAGTTCGTCGAGGGCACGGCACGTTTCATCCGGGACGCGCTCGACGGGGGCGAGGCCGTCGTCGTGGCCGTCCCGCAGGACAAGGCTTCCCTGCTGCGTGCCGAGATCGAGGACGACGCCGTGCGCTACGTCGACACCAGCCGGGTGGCGCACCATCCGGGCAGGCTGATCGCCGCCTGGCAGGAGTGGCTCCAGGAGCACGTCTCGGAGGGGCGGCCCGTCCGGGGGATCGGCGAATCACCCTGGGACGCGGTCCGGGGCCAGGCCGAGGCCCAGGAACTGCGCTACCACGAGTGGCTCCTCAACAAGGCGTTCGCCCAGGGCCCGGCCTGGTGGCTGCTGTGCCCCTACGACACCGCGCACGACGAGGACGGGCTGGCGCAGATGGCCCGTTGCCATCCCGAGATGCGCGAGAACGGCCGGACCGTCCGGTCCGAGACGTATGACCCGCAGGCGCCGTACCGCTTCACCCCTCTCACCGGTGCCTGTGATCCGTACGACGAGTTCGCCTACACCAAGGGCGAGCTGTCCTCCGTGCGCGACAAGATCACCGCCTGCGCCGAAGAGCACGGCCTGACGGGCCGGCGCCTGCGCGAACTGCACCTCGCCGCCACGGAGGTGGCGACCAACAGCATCCGCCACGGCGGCGGACAGGGCGTGCTGCGCACATGGAGCGAGGACCGCCGGCTCGTGTGCGAGTTCCGCGACGCCGGCTACATCGACGACCCCCTGGCCGGACGGAGGAGGCCGGAACCCCGGCAGTCGGGCGGACGCGGCCTGTGGCTGGTCCAGCAGCTCTGCGACCTCGTGGAGATCAGGTCCACGCCGCAGGAGGGCACGACGATACGCCTGCACACCGCGCTGCCGGAGTGATCCGGGGATCTCGTCCGGCTCCCGAAGGCGTCCCTGTACTCTGCATGGGAAGCCGAGTCGTCGCCGACAGCAGGCACGCGGGGCGGAACGGGGGGTAGGCGTACGACAGCGCCCACACCGGGCGGTACCAGGCGAACGGCCAAGTTGGGAGCACGTCACCCATGCTCACCGTGCGGATGCGGGGCGAGAACACGACAGTCGCACAGTTGCCGGAGGAGATCGACTACGACACCGCCGCACTCATCGGTGCCCAGTGCGAGGACCTGATCCGGCAGGGCTGCACCACCCTGGTACTGGACGGGTCGCGCGTCGAATACCTCGACTCGTCGGGTGTCAGCATGTTCCTGGCCCTGTGGCGCATACTCGACGCCCGCTCCGGCACCCTGCGCCTCGCCGCCTTCAACGCCCACCACCGCCAGGTGTGGAAGTTCCTCGGCCTGGACACGTTGCTGCCCCTCTTCCCCACGGCGGACGCCGCCCTCGCGGCCCCCGCCCCGCAGGACGGCATGGACCGGAACCAGGACGCGGGCTGACGGCGGCAGCGCCGGCCCCGTCGGCTTCCGACGGGGTTGTCACCCGCCGGGGTGAGGGCAGCCTCCTGATCGACGCGTCCGCCGACGTGCGGCTCGTCCGCCGCACCGACGGCTGCGGCAGCAGCGCCTACGACCGCGGCCTGACCGTCGGCAGGCCTGGCCGTCGGCAAGCAGCAGGGCCTGGCGACGAAGGACGCCAGGCGGACAGGTCGGATCGCAGGCCGCCGCAGACCGCGATCCGCCTTCCAAGTGATCCCGCCACCCGGTGGTGTCGCCGGCAGCCCGACGACCCCGTTCCGGCCCGAAGGTCAGGCCGTGGCCTCCACGAGCCGCTTCATACCAGGCTGATCGGTCACACAGCCCACCAGACCGAGCGCCCGGGCCAGCGCCAGGTCCCGCTCGTCGTTGACCGTCCAAGCCATCACGTCGATGCCGGCCGCGCGGCACTTTTCCACGATGGCCTGGTTCAGCTGGCGCAAGTCCACGCTGACCAGGCTGGAACCGACCGCCTGAGCGCGGCCGACGAAGGTGTCACGGTGCGCGCTGGCGCCCGCCACCAACACGGTGCGGGCCTGCGGCAGCAGGTGGTGGACCTCGATCAGCGCAGCGTCGTGGAACGACAGCACCGAGACACGGTCCAGCAGGTCACGGTCGGCGAGCACCTTGGCCAGCGACCGGGCAGCGGCCACGTCCTTGATCTCCGCCTGGATCGGCAGTGTCGGCCCGACGGCGTCCAGCACCTCCGCGAACGTGGGGATCCGCTCGCCGAGACCGGCATCGAGCTCCTTGAGCCTGCGCAACTCCTGGTCGGCGATCCGGCCCGTGCCGTCCGTCGTACGGTCCAGGGTCTCGTCGTGCATGACGACCAGCTCGCCGTCACTGCTCAGATGCAAGTCCAGCTCGATGCCGTCCAGCCCCTCACGCTCAGCCCGCAGAAAGGAGCGCAAGGTGTTCTCCGGCTCGGCGGCCATGACACCGCGGTGGCCGATGGTGAAGAAAGACACTCTGTCGCCGTCCTTCGATGTGATGACCCGGGCAGCGCGAGCACCGTGCCCGACTGCCCGCCAGCACGCCCCAGCCTAACGGCCCCCACCCGGCCGCTCGTTCCCACCCACCCGGATGACGGACTTCCGCGCACGCCGGCCGTTCTCCACTCTTCGTTCGCTGTCCCATCGAGGCGCTGAGTGGCCACTGCCGGAGGCCGGGTCTAGCGTGGGCAACGTGCCGCGCGCTCCCTGACACCGTGGGAGTGGGTTCCCCGGGAAGGGAGGTCGGCATGCTCCCCGCGTACCACCGGACCACCCCCTCGGACCGGACGGCGCTCGGGCCTTCTCCCGTGACCTGCCGGACGCCGAACCCCGTCCGCTGCCGGCCGGTCACTTCGCCCCGGAGACGCATCTCCACGCCATCAGCGGCTACGTCCACGGATTCCCCGGCCGCGTCCTCGGCTGAAGCGTGCCGGGAGCGGGACTCCGAACAAGGAGGGTGAGCGGTGGCGACCTTGGTCGCGGTCAACGTGGGGATGCCGACAGACGTGCCCTGGCAGGGCAGGACGGTGTACACCGGCGTGTACAAACAGACCGTGTCCGGGCCGCGGATGGTGCGGCGGCTGAACATCGACGGAGACGGCCAGGGCGATCTCGGCGGACACGGCGGGGAGATGCGGGCCGTGCTGGTCTACCAGCTCGAGTCCTACCGCTTCTGGTCGCGTGAGCTCGGACGCGACGACCTGACGCCCGGAAGCTTCGGTGAGAACTTCACCGTGGACGGGCTCCCCGACAACGAGGTCTGCATCGGCGACCGGTACCGCATCGGCGGGGCCCTGTTCGAGGTCTCACAGCCCAGGGTGACGTGTTACCGGGTCGGCCTGCGCTTGGGAGAGCCGCAGATGGCGGCGCTGCTGGTGGCCCGTCACCGGCCCGGTTTCTACCTGCGTGTCATAGAGGAGGGGGAGGTGGAGGCCGGGCAGGAGATCGTCAGGGTCTCCACCGGCCCGGAAGCGATGACCGTCGAGGAGATCGACGCGGTCCTCTACCTCCCCGGACACACGCGCGAGCAGGTGGAACGGGCGCTGCGCATCCCCGCCCTCAGCCCGGGCTGGCAGGGCTCGATGCGCGCGCTCCTGGAGCAGGCGGAACGGGGGTCCGGCCCGGCGTCGGGCAGCGCCGGCCTCACGGCGGCGTCCAGCGCCCCGCCCCCCGCGTGGACCGGTTTCCGCCCCCTGACGATCACGGACGTCCGGCCCGAGAGCGAGAGCGTCATCAGCCTGTCCCTGGCCGCAGCCGGGGGTTCCGCCCTGCCGGCCGCTCTGCCGGGACAGTTCCTGACCGTGAGAATACGGCCCGAGGAGGGCGGACCACCGCTGATACGCAGCTACTCGCTGTCCGGCCGGCCCGGCACGGGGACGTACCGGATCAGCGTGAAGGTGGAACCCCACGGTGTGGCGAGCAACTATCTGCGCGCACACGCCCGCGCCGGTGGCCACCTGGACATCGCCGCGCCCCGCGGCACCTTCTGCCTCGCCGACGGCGACCGTCCGGTGGTTCTCGTGTCCGCCGGGGTAGGGGTGACGCCCGTGCTGGCCATGCTGCACGCGCTGGCGAGCAGCCGCTCCCGACGACAGGTGTGGTGGCTGCACGGAGCCCGCAACGGCACGGAGCATCCCTTCGCCCAGGAGGCCCGCGGCCTGCTGGAGAGCCTGGACCACGCGCGGTCGGTCGTCTACTACAGCAGGCCGAACGCCGAGGACCGGCAGGGCGAGGACTACGCGCAGGCGGGACGGCTGACCGGCGAGCGGCTTCTCGGCCTGGGCCTGCCCACCGACGCCGACGCCTACATCTGCGGACCGGTGACCTTCATGGACGATGTCACCGACGCCCTGGTCAGGGCCGGTCTGGAAGCATCGCGCGTGCACACCGAGAACTTCGCCTCCGGCCCCTCGATCACTCCGGGCATCAAGGGCGCGCCGCCGGCCAGGGCGCCGCACCAGCCCGCGGGGCCGGCCGGCACCGGGCCTGCCGTCTCTTTCACACGCAGCGGGCTGACCGTCGCGTGGGACGACACCCGCGGCTCCCTGCTCGAACTCGCCGAAGCCTGCGACGTCCCGGTCCAGTGGTCGTGCCGCACCGGTGTGTGCCACACGTGCGAACTCGCCCTGATGTCGGGGAGCGTCGACTACTCACCCGATCCCGTCGAGCCGCCGGGCGACGGAAACATCCTCATCTGCTGCTCCACACCCGCCGAGGATGTCGTCCTGGACCTTTAGCGGCCCCGCCGCCGCACCGCCGCGGAAGGCGTCCGGTCCCGTTCGCGGCTATGAGCAGGGGGTCAGCCCCGCCGGTCGCCGTCCGGTGCGGTGGCGGCACGGTCGGCCCGTCCACCGGTGCCCAGGCTGCCCGTGGCACGCAGCGGCCGTCCGGCGTCCCAGCGGGGCAGATGGTGCCGGGCCAGCCGGAGCACCACGGGCGGCAGGGCCCAGCGCACGGGCTGGACGAGGCGCAACCACGCCGGGACGTAGACGGCGGTGCTGCGGCGCTCGACGGCGCGCGCCAGCCGGGCGGCGACCGCGTCCGCCGGACGGATGTCCCGGACGCCCGGGGGCATGTGCACGCGCAGTTCACGCAGGACCGCGAACTCCTCGGCTTCGCGGATCATGTCGGTGTCCGCCCAGCCGGGATAGGCGACGCCCACCGCGATCCCCTCGTGTGCCACCTCGGCCTGCAGGGCGTGGGCGAAGGCCTCCACACCCGCTTTGGAGGCACAGTAGGCGCTCATCATCGGGGTGGCCCCGAGCGACGCGAGCGACGCGACCTGGAGGAAGTATCCCGCCGTCGCCGTCAGGTCGGGCAGGAAAGCCCGCGCGGTCTGGGCACTGCCCGTCACGTTCACGTCGATGACACGGCGCCATGAGGCGGGGTCCGACGTCGCGAAGGGGCCTCCTTCGGCGATTCCCGCGTTCGCCACCACCGCCGACGGCCGGCCGAGGTGTGCGCGGACCGCGGCTGCCGCGTCGTCCAGGGCGGAACTGTCGGTGACGTCGACCTCGACCGCCAGTGCCGGTGTGGGCAGGGAGGCCGCCAACGCGTTCAGTTCTGGGCCTTCATGGCCGAGAAGTGCCAGGCGCGCCCCGCGCCGGGCCAGTTCGCGCGCCAGTGCCGCTCCCAGTCCGCGTGCGGCCCCGGTGATCACGACCGTCCGGCCCTGGAGCGGGCCGGCCCTCACGTGCTGTCCCCTCGTCCGTGGTTCCGGCTCGCACCCGGCCGGCCGAACCGGTCCGCCGACGGTGCCTGCTGGGCGGGCGCGCCGCCCGAAGGGCTCTTCGCTGTCCCGGGGAGCGGGCGCACCGGTGTCCATTCCGGTGACGGGAGCCAGCGGGTGGAGATGTGCACACCGTCGGCCGCCCGGCCTCCCGACATCGCGGCGGCGGCCAGGCAGAAGCGGACCCACATGTTGAGCTGGACCTCCTTCGCCAGGCGCAGGCGCGAGTACAGAAGGTGCACCAGGCGGCTGCCGGGGCACGCCCAGAGCTCGATCTCGAACACCAGCAGGCCGTCCTCCTCTCGCGCGCGGAAATGCACCTGACCGGCCTCCATGTGACCGCGCAGGGTCACCAGGTGCAGGCTCTCGAGGTCACGATGGACGACCTTGACGGGTCCGTTCCAAGGCCCCGGCATCTCCACCAGCAGCTCGTCCCCGACGTCCAGACCGTGCCTACGGAGCTCACCGGTGTGGATGTCGACCACCTCGGAGGGGACGAAGCCCTTGAAGTCACGGCAGACCCACTCGATGAGCTTGCCCGGACCGACGTCGGTATCGGCGATGCGCACGCGGAAGAGCCGGTGGAACAGGGGGCCGTAGCCGTCCTGTGCTCGTTGCACCCGGCTGTCGACCGCCGCGTGCGGCAGCTGCGGTGGGAGGTCCGTCTCGTCACCGCGGCACTCGCCGCCCCGGTACAAAGGGGTCGTCTCCCACAGGTAGCGCCACGAGACCAGCCCTGTGCCCAGAAGCCACCGCGCGAGCACGGCCGGCGTCCGAGAACCGCGTGGAGACGTCATCCCGGCCCCTTCGACTCCGTATGAGACATCGGCAAAAGGTCTATACCCTGATAAAAGCGCACTTTCTCGAAGAACGCTTACACAGGGAAGCGACCCGGGAGGTCCCCATGGTGGTCCGGCTCCTGCGCCGCGCAGGTGTGCGGGGTAGTCATCTGCACCTGGTCTCGCTCGCCTCCGTGGGCCTGTGCGTGACGTTGTGGGTGCGTGCGAAGACCGTCGACCAGGAGCAACGGGGGAACGCCGAGCGGCGCGCGCTCTTCGTGGGTCTGTGGCCGCCGACGCTGTGGCTGATCGGCGACTCGCTCGAAGGTTCCGAATGAGTCCCTTGGGCAGCCGGGTCCTCGGCCGGCCCGACGCCGTACAGGTGTGGCGGAACCTCGCGGACGCGCGCGTCAACTACTCGGTCGACGAGGTACGCCGGCCGTCCTGGAACATCGACGTCCACCGCACCGCGCTGCCGGCGGAGCGACCGGGCCCGCCGGAGCCGGGAGGCTCATGGGAACGGGCGTGCCGCCTGGTCCGCGACTACGAGTTCTCGCCCCCGGAGATCGTGCGCGCGCTCTACGACCCCGCCGCACCCCTGCTCGGCCGCGACATGCTGCTGGAGGCCCGGTTCCACGGCATGCACTTCTACTGCGGTGTGCGCGTCACCGGGGTCGTGGACGAGGTGCGCGACGGGACCGACCGCGTCTGGGGTTGGGCCTACGAGACCCTGGAGGGCCACCTGGAACGCGGCCGGGCCACCTATGAGGTGGTGAAACGGCAGGAGACCGGCGAGGTGCTGTTCGTCGTCTCGTGCCATTCGCAGGGCGCACCCACCCTGGACCGGATCACCTCCCTCGGGTGGCGCCTGTTCGGCCGCCGCACCCAGCTGCGGTTCTACCACAGGTGTGCGGCACGGCTGCGCCTGTTCGTCGAGGCCGAACTGCGTGGCCGTGAGCCGCTGCCCGGGCGGTCCCCGGCAGTCGGGCGCCTGGTGTGGGCACCCTCCGACACGAGGACGCACCACAGGGACGCGCTGGCGATCCACAGGGTCGCCCCCGGCTGAGGCACATCGCCCCATCGGCCGGGCCCCCGTCGTACGCGACGGTGACCGGGGTACCCGGACCGCATGTCAAAACCCTTGCGCAGAGCATGCGTTGTCCTGGCGCTGTACGTGCTGGTGGCCGTGATGATCCGGTTCAGCGGTGGTGGTGCCGGCTGGGGGCCGGCCTTGCTGAGTGCTCTCGTGGTGACGCCGCTCGCGCTGTGGATGGTCTGGTTGCGTCGCCGTATCAGGGAACGGGCGCAGGAGTGGGGCAGGCGCAGGTCTCGGCCCTGGCCCGAGGAACGGCACCGCTGAGTCCCTGCCTCCTGCCAGTGCAGGTGACGGTGGCCGAGGCGGCGATCCGCGCTCGCTGGAGCCCCCGCCGGCGCCGGCCGGGCACGCCGATCCGGCGTGAGTCCGTCCGCGTCAGGAGAGGCAGTCGCCCGAGCCGATGAACTCGGGGGTTCCCATGTTCCCGCTGTAGACGGCCACGGACCAGCGGATGTACTGCCAGGACCGGTTCCTGCTGTACTCGTCCCTGAGTTTCCCGCAGGTGGTCCTCCGGGCGACATCCTGGAAGTTGTCTCTCTGGGCCCGGCCGATCAGTCCTCCGTAGGTGTCCTGGATCCACACGTACGCGGCCTTCTCGGCCGGGTCGAACCCGAGGCTGATGTCGTCGTCCGCGGCGGAGGGGTCCACGCCGTCGCCCTCGGCGACCCGGGCCCTCCACGCGGCGGTGACGGCCTTGTCCGTGGCGTCGGCGACCCGGATCTCGTCCCTGTCGGCACTGGGTATCTGCGCGGTCGCCATGCCGGACTCGTCCCCCCGCCACTGTCCGGCGACCTCGTTGTAGCACCCGTCGGTGGCCCGGCCGAAACCGAGGACGTCCGCCTCGGTGTCGCCGTCGGAGTCCTTCCAGAAGACGGAGTAGCGGCCGTAGGGCCAGGTGGTCGGGCTGCTCTGGAGGCGGCGGGCGAGAGTGGTGCAGGATGCCGTCTCTCCTGCCCTGCGGAACACCTCCTGGTCGTCCTCCGGCAGTTGGGAGACCGGCCCGCCGGTCACCATGACGGTCTGCGCACGCCGGTTGAACGTGACCGTGGCGGTGAGGTGCTCCAGGCCCTTGGTGGCGAGCATGGCCCTCACGTCGTTCCCGATCGCCTGGGCGGTGTCCTTCTCCTCCTGGGTGCTCGCGTTGGTGCTCGCCCGCCACTCGTCGTCCGACGGCTGGGCCTCGTCCCCGGCCCGTGTGAAGGCCGGGTCGGCCACGCCGGCCAGCGGATCGGTCGGTACGCGTATCCCGCGCGCATCGTCAGCGGTGTGCGTCGCCACAGCGGGGCCGGGGGTCGCGGCGGGCCCGGTGGCGCCGCCGGTGTGCCGGGCCGGGGACGCGGCCGACGGGCCCGCGACGGCGTCCCGCGCGCCGCCTCGGTCCGCGTCGTCCGGGAAGGCGGCCGGGAAGGCCAGGGCGCCGCCGGCGAGAGCGCCGATCACGGCGGCGGCCACGAGCACGGTCGTGACGGTCCGTCTGCGGGAGCGCGCGGAAGGGGCGTGCCAGGTGGGGTCGTCGACGGTGGGTATCTCCCACACGGCCGTGACCAGTTCACCGACCCGGGTGGGTGCCGGTGCGTCACCGCCCGCGAGGACCTGGGTGGCCTGGGAGGCGAGCAACCGCGAGCACTCCTGGGCGGCCGAGGCGGCGGATATCCGGTCGGCGGGTTCCTTCGCGAGGGCGCTCTCCACGACTTCGCGCAGTTCCCCGGGCACACCGTCCAGGTCGGGGTCCTCGGACATCACGCGGAACGCGACCACGTCCGGCGCGCCGGTACCGAACGGGAGCCGGCCGGTCGCGGCGTAGGCGACGAGCGCGCCCCAGGCGAACATGTCGCCCTCCGGCCCGGCGGCGCTGGTGCGGTAGTACTCGGGGCTGATCCAGCCGGGGGTGCCGGTCATGACGCCCGTCCGGGTCACGCTCGTGCCGTCGGCGGCGCGGGCGATGCCGAAGTCGAGCACGCGCGGTCCGGCCGGAGTGAGGATGACGTTCTGCGGCTTCACGTCACGATGGACGACGTCGGCTTCGTGGACGGCCGCCAGCGCTTGCGCCGTGCCCGTCGCGAAGGCGTACAAGGTGCCGCCGGTCAGGGGGCCGTGGTCGGCCAGGTACTGGTGGAGAGTGGGGCCCGGGGCGTAGGCCGTCGCCAGCCAGGGCGCGTCGGCTTCGGGGTCGGCGGCGAGCAACGGCACGAGGCACGGACCCTGCACCCGCGCGGACAGCTGGACCTCGCGGCGGAACCGGGCCCGGAACTCCCGGTCTTCGGCCTGTGCGGGGTGGATCACCTTGACAGCGACCCTGAGCCCGTCGGCGGTGAGACCGGCGTGGACGGTCCCCATGCCGCCGGAGCCGAGACGGCCGATGATCCGGTAAGGGCCGACACGGGAAGGGTCACCTGGGCGGGCGGGCTGCACCCGCCCGCCGGTACCAGCAGAGCTCATGACGGGTCCTAGCCTGGGAAACTGACAGTGAAGAAGATGTGAAGGAGGTGTATATCATGATCGCATAGTTACGTGAAACGGGCTCCGGCCGGGACTGGCCGTGGACGCGGCGACTCCTTGGCCCCCGGGGGCACCCGGCGCGGTGTGCGCCGGACCGTGGAGGCCGCCGTGTGAACCCTGTAGCCGACCGGAACCCTCGGGCAGGCGGACTCACGCACCAGGCGGTGGGCGGTCAAGTGACCGTTAGGGGCGGTGAGTTCGGCGGCGTCGCGGCCGAGCCGACGTCCTGCCTCGCGGCCTCCGACGGGATCGCGGCGGTCTCCGTGCAGGTCTCGGCGGTCTCCACCGAGCGCGGGCGGGAGTCGCCGAGCGCGGGCGGGAGTCGCCGAGCGCGGGCGGGGGTCGCCGAGCGCGGGCGGGGGTCGCCGAGCGCGGGCGGGGGTCGCCGTCGCGGGCCGGGGCGGCCCGCTCGGACGGCGTGACGTCACGCGGGCGCTACGCGCTCCAGGACCTTCGCGGCGGCGGCGATGTCGCAGCCGTCCAGGCGCGAGAACACATGGCGGCGTACGCTCGCGAGGTTGGTGGGCCATGCCTGCTTCAGCTGTGTCCATCCCGCGCTGGTGAGGACGGCGAGCCAGGACCGCCCGTCGTCCGGCGACTTCTCACGGATGACCAGCGACTGCGACTCGAGCCGGTTGACCACTCGCGTCATGCCGCTCAGCGACAGCCCGCACATGCCGGCGAGCTCGCTCATGCGCATCTGGTTGTCCGGCACCTCGGAGAGATGCACGAGGACCATGTACTCGGTACCCGAGATCGGCTGCTCTTCCAGCATGTCCGCGTCGACGACCCGGGGCAGTAACGTGATCACTCTGCCCAGAGCCCGCAGGAAGGCCTCCTCGACCGCGTTCAAGGGCTCCAGGGGTGTCGCTTCTGCCATGGCCACAGTGTAGATGGCCCGCGATCACCGTCCGCGCAGTCGGTGGCCCCGCCCTGTGACGCGCCGTACAGGCGAGAAATAAGGGCAGACCGTGAACCGATCACCCAGGCGGCTCCGTGTATCTGCTGACAGACTCCCGCCACCCACCCCCTTGTGGCGGGACGGGGCGGCCGCCCCACGTGGTGCGCACTACGGGCGGCCGCCCTTCAGCACGTCAGGATGCCGTGCAGGAGCAGATCGATCAGCGCCGGGACCAGGCCGGGCTGTCGTTCGGTGTCGGCCATGACGCTGATGCCGCCGAGGGCCATGAGGACGTCCTGCGCCTCGACCTGTGACCGGGTGACGTTCTGACTCGCCCCGGCGGCGAGGAGGTGGCGGACCGCCTCGGTGAGGTGGGCGCGCGTGGTCAGCCGCTCGCCCTCGTCGGTCAGCACCACTCGCAGGACATCGGCCATCCCGTGCTTGGCCGCCATGAACTCGATGAAGCGTTCCATCCAGGCCCGCAGTGCCTGCGCCGGGGGCAGCGAAGCGGTGAGTTCGGGCGCCGCGGCGCACAGCACCTGTACTTCGTGCCGGTACGTCGCCTCGATCAGCAGTTCCTTGGACGGGAACCGGCGGTACAGCGTGCCGACACCGACGCCGGCCGCGCGGGCGATGTCCTTGACCGAGGCGCCCGTGCCTTCCCGGGCGAACGCCTCTGCCGCGGCGCTGAGCAACCGGTCCTCGTTCCGTCGCGCGTCGGCGCGCAGCGGCCTGCCGTGCCGTCCGGTGCCGTCCGTTCCCTTGCCGGTCAACCTGCATCCTTCCCTCGACCTTGCAACCGGAACCGGTTCCGCTTAATCTGCATCCGGAACTGGTTCCGGTTACGAGGCTACCGTGCCCGTGCACGAGAGGCGAGGGGCGAGAGGCCACACCGGACCGCGGCGGGCCACGGCGGACGCGGGGATCGCTGCCCGTCCCGCGACACCGGCATCCGAGGGCGACCCGCCCGACCACCCCTACAGGAGGAAGACACATGACCGCGCGACTGAAGAACACGGTGGCCCTGGTGACCGGCGCGAGCAGCGGCATCGGCGAGGCGACCGCGCGGGGGCTCGCCGCGGAAGGCGCTGCCGTCGCCGTGCTGGGACGGCGGCGGGCACGGCTGGAGGCGCTCGCGGACGCACTACGGGCCGACGGTGGCACGGCCTTGGTGGTGGAGGCCGACATCACCGACAGGCAGCAGGCCGCGAGCGCGCTGGAGAGCGTGGTGGCAGAGCTCGGCCGCCTGGACACGGTCGTCAACAACGCCGGTTTCATGGGGGTCGGGCAGGCCGTGGACTCCCCGCTGGAGGAGTGGGAGCACATGCTGGAGGTGAACGTGCGGGGTCTGCTGTACGTCACCCACGCCGCGCTGCCGCATCTCGTGCGCGCGGCGCAGGACTCGCCGCGGGGAGTGGCGGACCTGGTCAACATCAGCTCCACCGCGGGACGGGTCGCCCGCCCCGGGACGGCCGTCTACAACCTGACCAAGTTCGGGGTCAACGGCTTCACCGAGGCGCTGCGGCAGGAGCTCAGCCAGAAGCGCGTGCGGGTGAGCGTGGTCGAGCCCGGCACCGTGGACACCGAACTGAGCACGCACCTGCGCGACGGCGTACGGCAGGCCGTCGAGCAGCAGATCGCCGGCATGGAGCCGCTGCGGCCCGAGGACATCGCCGACGCCGTGTCCTACATCGTCACCCGGGACCGCCGGGTCGCCGTCAACGAGATCCTCGTCCGCGCCGCCGAACAGACCTGGTAGCCGCCGGCCCGCAGGCGCGCCGCTCACCTCGCCGCCGACCCTGTCCCACGGGCCCGCTCAGCTCCGCAGCGACGACAGCGCGGCGGCGACCCGCTCGGCAACCTCCGGCGGTGTCGAGGCGTGCGGGGAGAAACGGAGTGAGTCGGCACGCACCGTCGGAGTGACACCCTCGGCGTGCAGGGCCTTCGCCACGAGGGACGGTTCGTGCCCGGGCACGGTGAAGGAGAGGATGCCCGCTCGCCGCGCCGGGTCGGCGGGGGACAGCACGCGGCCCCCGCACCGCTGCACGGTGTCGGAGAGTTCGGCGATCCGCGCGGCGATCGCGGCCTCGATCGCCGCTACGGTGTGCCGCTCCACGATGGCGAGCGCGGACGCGAACGCGGCGGCCGTCACCGGGCTGAGATGGGTGATCGACCACCGGCGCGCGTCCGGCGCCGGCGGGTGTGCCGTTCCGTCGAACAGGCCGGCGTCCTCGACCCCCGTCCAGCCGGTGAGGACGGGGTCGAGGCGTTCCAGCGCCCGGTCGGACAGCGTGGCGAAGCCGGTGCCCCATCCCGCGCGCAGCCACTTCTGGCCGCCCGTCACCAGCACGTCGGCCGTGTCCCAGGGCAGCGCGGCCACGCCGAACGCCTGGATGCCGTCCACGATCAGCAACCGGTCCGGCCCGATCGCCTCGCGCAGCGCCGCGAGGTCGGCGCGGAAGCCGGTACGGAAGTCCACGGCGCTCACGGACAGGGCGACCACGTCGTCGGTCAGCGCGGCGCGGACCTGATCGGGGGTGACACCGGCGCCGGGCGCGGGGTCGAGCCAGCGCGGTGCGGCCCGGCCCAGCTGCGCGGCGCGGTGCCAGGGATAGTGGTTGGCGGGGAAGTCGGTCCGCGGCGCGAGGACCACTCCTTCCCGGATGCCGAGGGCCGCGTGGAACAGGCCGGTGGACGTGTTCGGGAGCAGCACGGTGTGCCGGACGTCGGTGCCCGCCAGGCGGGCGGCCGTGTCCCGGACGGCGTCTTCCGCACGCATCAGGGCGTCCACGGTGGTGTGGTCGGCGGTGGCGGACTCCGCGACGGCGCGCGCGCCGGCGGTCACGGCATCCCGCGACGGCGGTCCGAAACGCGCGAAGTCCAGGTATCCGGCGGGCGTGTCGAAGTGGGCGGCGTACGACGTGAGCACGGGGCTCGTCCTTCCGGGCCGGTGCGGTGCGGTGGGGGTGGCGCGGCGGGTGAGGACCGAAGGCGTGCGGGGGACCGCCTCCTTGCCGTCCGCCACCACGCGTGTCGCCACCCGCCCCCGCACCGTACGCGGTGCGCGGCACGAGGCCCTCCCCGGGGTGCCGATGCGCGTCGCGATTCTCCCTCGTTCCGCCCCGCGACCCGCCCTCCGCAGCAACCGAGCGGTCGTCGTACCAGCGGGACGGCGGGTGCCCCGGCCGTGGCGCGCGCAGCGGCCGTGCCGCGCCGCTCGGACACATGCCGCGGCCGCGTACGGCTGCTCATGGCCTGCCGGAGTGCCCTCGGGTGGCCACAGGGGGAGACTGGAGACGCAGTGGCGCAGTGGCGAGGGCCGTTGCGCCGGGGCACACGTGTGCCGGGTCCAGGTGTGCGCTGCGGCCCCGGTCGGCCGTTGAGGCGCCGGGCCGTCGCGGGGGGACGCGCGGCGGTCGCGCGGCGGGCACGCCGACCGGTGGATTCCCCGCCGCCCCGCGCCCGCGGGCGCCCGGCCGCTGCCGATCGGTGGCCTACTCGGCCCAGGAGGAGCGCTATGTCGAGACAGACGAACATCGCCGCCCAGACCGCCTTCGCGGAGGCCGTCATCTCCGGAGACCTCGACGCCCTGGACAGGGTCGTGGCGCCCGGTTCGGTCGATCACGACCCCGCCCCCGGCCAGGGGCCCGGGCCCGCCGGGTACAAGGCGATGTTCGGCGAACTCCGCGCCGCCTTCCCGGACCTGAACGTGGCGGTGGAACACCTCGTGGCCACCGACGACGAACTGGCCTTCGCCTACACCATCAGCGGCACACACCTCGGACCCCTGATGGGACACCCGCCGACCGGCAGGAAGGTGAGCTACCGGGGCATGCAGATCAGCCGCTTCGACAGTGACGGCAGGCTCGTCGAACGCTGGGGCAGCAGTGACGAGCTCGGCATGCTGCGACAACTGGGTCTCACCGGGGACGAGTGACGCCGAGGACGCCCGGGCCGCTCCGGGAAGCCGTCCGGACCGGTCGCCGCGGGTGGCCACGGGAGGCCGTCGGCACGACGTCCTCCCGTGACCCGGGGCCCGGGTATCAGGCCCGGCCGCTCAGGGCGAAGACCTTCACGTCGCCCACCGCCGTCGAGGTCACCGACTCGGCCGTCCGCCGCGGATCGACGGGCAGGGCCACGTGCCAGATCCGCACGGCCCGCCCGTCCGCTGTCCCGTCGACGCGGTAGCGGGTGGTCGTCGTCAGCGCCGTGTCCTCACCGAAGTGGGGTGTCGTGCCCGCCCAGTCCGTGACGGCGAGCGGCACCGTGGACGTGGTGCCGTCGGTGTACCGGATGGTGACGTCGGCGTGCTGGTCCCCGTTCACGGCGGTGACCAGCAGGTCGAGCGCGGAGTAGCGGCCGGGCGTCAGATAGGTCCGTTGGCCGCGCAGAGCGAGGAAGTTCCCGGCCGTGCCCGAGGTCTCGGGGATGCGGTAGGCGTGCCCGCCGACCGAGGCGAGTCCGGGCGCCGGCAACTGGTCCGCCGGGAAGCTCCACCCCTTGCCGTCGAGGTCGCCCTGTTGCCTGGCGCCCGCGGTGGACACGCCGTCGGTGTCGTACTGGCCGGTCAGGTCCTGCGCGCAGGAAGATCCCGAAACAGTGCACCGCGCGGGCAGGTTGGGCACCGGGGTCGCGGCGGCCGGAACATGGTCCACCGGGAGGTCGTCCGGGCGCGTCCCCCAGGAGCTGTCGGGCGTGGCACCCACGTCCACCACGACGTCACCGCCGTGGTCGAGCACCGACTCCGCCAGCCAGGAACGGGTCTGCGGACGGCCGTCGACCCGGACGCCTCGCACGTAGACGTTCTCGGCGGAGGCCCGCGGCGCGGTGACGGTGAGGGTGGCACCGCCGTCCCGCCTGATGCGGGCCTTCGGGAACACCGGGCTCGACAGCAGCATCTCGGCGCGGCTCGGGGTCTGCGGGTACATGCCCAGCGAGGCGAACACGTACCAGGCCGACATCGTGCCGAGGTCGTCGTTGCCCGGAAGACCCTTGGGGCCGGTTCCATAGACACGCGAGGCCATCGCGCGGACGGTCTCCTGCGTCTTCCACGGCCGGCCCAGGGCGTTGTAGAGCCACGGGGTGTGGATGCCGGGCTCGTTCGTCGGGTCGTAGCGCGACGCGTCGCCACCGGTCGCCCAGGAACCGTCGGCACGGTGGAAGAACGCGTCGAGCCGCTCGGCCGCCCGCTGCCTGCCGCCCATGGCCGCGGCCAGGCCGGAGACGTCGTGCTGCACCATCCACGTGTACGTGGCGCTCGACCCCTGGGCGAACCCGGTGTCCGAGGTCGGCGAGAACGGCCACTGCCAGGTGCCGTCGGCCTTGCGCGCCTGCTGGTAGCCGCCGTCGGCGCCGGCCGACGGGTTGAAGGTGTTGCGCCACCAGCTCGCCCGCGTGATCAGCGACTGGTGTTCGGCGGTGCGGCCCAGCCGCTCGGCCCAGTCCGCGAGGGCGAAGTCGGCGGCGGAGTCCTCCAGGGTCTCCGCCGCGCCGCCCCAGCAGTGGCAGACGTCCTGGGGCGCGTACCCCAGGCGCAGGTACTCGGCCAGGTTCGGGCGCTGGCCCTCGCACTGTCCCGGGCAGCCCTTGTCCGACAGGCCGTCGGGGTGGGGGACGGTCGCCTGGCGCACGAGCGAGTCGAAGGCGCCGCGGACGTCGAAGTTGCGGACGCCGAGGGAGTAGAAGCCCGCCAGGACGGGGGCCGAGGGGTCGCCGGTCATCACGTGGGTGGGACCGTTCACGTGCACCCAGCGGTCCCAGACACCGCCGTTCTGCCGGGCCAGGTTGTACAGGGACTGGGCGAAGTCGCCGGCGACCCGCGGCTTGAGCAGTGCGAGCAGCTGGGTGCGCGCACGGTACTCGTCCCAGCCGGAGAAGTTCCCGTACTGGGCGCGCTGGCCGTGCGGCAGCCGGTGGGTCTTCAGGTCGGCGCCCGGGTAGGTACCGCCGACGTCGTTGGTGACGTTGGGTTCGAGGAAGACGTGGTACAGCGCCGTGTAGAAGGCGGTACGGGTGTCGTCGGCGCCACCGGACACCTCGATGGAGCGCAGCTGACGGTTCCAGTCGCGGCGGGCGTCCGCGGCGACGGAGTCGACGTCGTCGTGCTCCCCGACCTCGTGGGCGAGGTTCTTCTCGGCGGCGCCGAGACTGGTGTAGGAGATGCCCACCTTCATGCGCACGCCGGCGTCGGTGGAGGTGTCGAAGCCGACGTAGCCGCCGGATCCGCGGCCGGCGCGGTCCGCTCCGGTGGCGTAGCCCTCGCCGCCCTCGGCGAAGGTGCTTCCGGGACGCAGGTCGCCGTCGACCCACGTGCCGTTGCTCGTGAAGGCGCGGTCGAAGGTGGCCACGAAGTGCAGCCGGTAGTAGCTCTTGCGGTTGTTGGTTCCGCCGTTGGCGCGGCGCCCGCAGAACGCGCCGGTCAGCACGGAGCCCGTCACCCTGTGGTGGGCGGGGTCGATGTGGATCTCCGCGTCCTCGCTGCCGTTGAGCGAGTTGGAGACACGGAACAGCAGGTTGGCGTCGGAGCCCTTGGGGAAGGTGAACTCGCCGACGCCCGCGCGGGTGGTGACCGAGAGGTCCGCCGTGGCGCCCGAGTCGAGCGTCACGGTGTACCGGCCCGGTGCGGCCTTCTCGTGGGCGTGACTGAAGCCGGAGGCGTAGACCTCGTCCTTGGCATCGGCGCTGGGGGAGGACGTGACGGCGCCGACGAAGGGCATGATCGGGATGTCGCCCGCGGCTCCGGGGTGGCAGCCCGCGCCGTTGACGTGGGTGAGGCCGAAGCCCCGGACGCGCGGTGTGTCGTACGCGTAGCCGTTGGCGCCGGCGGCGTTCGTCTGGTCACCCGCGGTGTTCGTCGGGCTCCAGGAGATCATGCCGAGCGGCCGGACCGCCCCGGGGTAGGTGTTGCCGCCCCCGGAGGAGCCGATCAACGGGTCTACGTAGCCCACGGGATCGGTCACCCTGGCAGGTGGCGCGGCCGTGGCCGCCGGGGCGGTGACGGTCGCGGTGCCCGTCACCGCGGCCGCCAGACCGGCTATGACGAGACGCTTCATGGAAGTCTTGATCACACAGGGATCCCACAGCAGCACGCCGGACGGGGTGTGAACGACGCGAGGACATCCCGTGTGATCCTCGTGCACCGGGACCGGGACGGCATGGAGAGCGTCGCTTGCCCTCCGCCCAATGCGAGCATATGCTCCTAATTCAAGGGGTCACCACACCCCTCGCCCGGCCTTCCCGCGGCGCCCACCGGAGCTCCGCCGAACGGCGGCGTCCCCGGTTCCGTGCGCGACGCGCACGCGATCCCGCCCAGTCCCGAAGAAGGAGACAGAACCCATGGCTGCCCATCACCCCACTCTCATCGCAGGAGCGGGCGGCGTAGGCCGCGTGGTCGTCGAGAGGCTGCGCGCGCACGACGTGCCCGTACGCGTACTGGTCCGCCGGGACGACGACCGGGCCGCGCGGCTCCGTGCCCTCGGGGTCGAGGTCGTCCTCGGTGACCTCACGCGCCCCGAGACCGTCGCGGCCGCCCTGGAGGGCGCCCGGAGCATGTACTTCGCCATGCCCGTCTCACCGGACCACCTCCTGGCGGCGACCGTCGTGGCGAGCGTCGCCCGGGAGTACGGCACGTTGGAGGCCCTGGTCGACCTGTCGCAGATGACCGTGTCGCAGATGACCGCCACGAGTACGGCCGAGTCCCACCAGCAGCGGCTGCACTGGCTGGCGGAGCAGGTGTTCGACTGGTCGGGGCTGCCGGTGGTGCACATCCGTCCGACCTCGTTCCTGGACAACCCCCTGTTCACCACGCTCCCGGCACGGACGATTCCCGCGCGGGGCACGCTCGAACTGCCCTTCGGCTCGGGGCGTACCTCGCCGGTCGCCGCGGACGACGTCGCCCGGGTGATCGCCACCGTGCTGCGCGAGCCCGCCCCGCACGTGGGGCACGTCTACGAACTGACCGGCCCGCGCACGCTCGACATGACGGAGATGGCCGAGGTCTTCGCGAGGGCGCTGGGCCGGCCGGTCTCGTACGTGGACGTGCCGCTGGAGCAGTGGCGCGAGGAGACGCTCTCCACGATCGGCCTGCCGTCACACGTCGAGCAGCACATCCTCACCATGTGCCGCCTGCACCAGGAGAACCGCTACGACCGGGCGTCGGACGACGTCGAGCGTCTGACCGGCATCCCGGCCCGGACGATCGAGGAGTTCGTGGCGGCACGCAGGGACTTCTACCTGGGCTGACCTGCCGAGCCCTGCCGGCTACGGGTCCTCTACGCCACCTTCAGTGACCCGGACGGCAAGGGCTGGGTCCCCCCCGAGATCACGCAGCGGTTTCCCGGCCGCTGACCGTCTGTCCGAGAGTCTGCCGCCGAGGGGGCGCGGCCTCGCCCCACATGAAGGTTCATACACTCACTATTCAATAGGTAATGTGTAACCCTGATTGAGCGGGACGCTCTCGCGGGCGTCCGTCCGCAGCCCACCGCAGAGGGAAGGCAAGACCCCATGGCGATGCACGCCTCCGACCTCGGTCACGCGCTCTTCAAGGTCCTGGAGACCGGTGACCCGGCGCTGGCCGCCGAAGTCGTCCACGACGAGTTCCACAACCGCGAGGCGGCGGTGTCTCCTCCGGCCTGCCGCATCCCGGGGCCGGCGGGCGTGCTCGCCTCCAGCGCGTGGATGCGGTACGCGTTCGACGACCTCCGGCTGCCCGTGACCGACATCGTCACCAACGACTCCCAGGCATGGGTACGGCTGCGCATGCGGGGCCGGCACACCGGTGCCTTCGTCCTCTTCAACGCCCAGGGAGTCGACCAGGTCGTGCCTCCCACCGGCCGCGAGATCGACTTCGAGCAGATCCACGTGCTGGACCTGCGAGACGGCAAGGTCGTCCGGCACGAAGCCGTGCGGGACGACATCACCATGCTCGGTCAGCTGGGCGTCTTTCCCCCCGGCCCGGCCGCCGGGCTGCGCATGCTGTCCTGGCGGGTCACCGGCCGGGCCGCCAAAGCCGCCGCCGAGGTCACGACACGAGCGGCCGAGGCCGCCGCGGCACTGCCGCGCGACACCACGGTGTGAACGACGTGCCCCCGCGCCCGGTGCACCGCACCGGCCGGCGGGGGCAGGCACGTGTGCCGTCAGTCGGCCCCGGGCCGACCGGGGACCGGGACACAGGGGATCGGCACCTCGACGGTGACGGCCGTGGCCGATCCGGCCCGCTACTCGGACGGCCGGTCTTCCGGGGCGGATGTGCGACGCAGCAGGGTCGCGACGGCCGTGTGCAGCAGAAAGGCCTCCGCCCGCTCCCAGGACCAGCCGTTCTCCAACACCAGGGTGCGCCAGCCGGTCGGGCCGAACCAGAACCAGAGGAGATCCGCCGTCTCCTCCTCGGGACGGTCGGGTGCCGGGGGCAGAGTGTGCAAGTGGCGAGCGGCTGTCCGAAGGGCCTCACGGTAGGCCGAGGTCGCCCGTTCCCACAGAGCCTCGCCGTTCTCGTGGACGGGCAGAGCCGCCCGGATCGCTTCGTGGATCTGGAACTGTCCTTCGTTGCCGATCCGCGTGCCCCGCGCCAGCGCCTCCAGGACGGCTTCCGGCGTGCGCAGAGCGAGCACGCGCCGCATGGTCTTCTCGTAGTCCGACGCGACCACGCCCTGGTCCACGATCTCGTCCAGGATGTCGCCCTTGCTGCCCACGCTGGCGAAGACCGTCTTGGCCGAGACTCCGCTCGCCGCCGCGATGTCCGCCACGGTGACCCTGCCGTAACCGCGCGCGGCGAACAGGTCGGTGGCGCACCGCAGGATCTCCGCGCGCGTGCGGGCGGCTGCCTGCTGGCGCAGGGGAGAGACATACGGGCGTTTGGCGGGCATGCGGTCATCGTATCGACGCCGATCCGCCGGGCTCTATTGATTAGGTGGCATAACACCCTGAAACGCGCGAAGCAGGCCGCCGATCACGCTTGTGGTCGGCGGCCTGCCGAGGTGCCTGAGGGATCCGGCGACGGGTGACCGCCGGGCCAGGCGTCAGTGGCCGGCGCTCTGGCCGCCGTCGACGTGCAGGACCTCGCCGGTGACGAACGGCGCGTTCTCCAGGTAGAGGACCGCGTCGACGGTGTCGCTGATCTCACCCATCCGTCCGACCGGGTGCAGGGCGGCGAGCGTCTCGAAGTACTCCTCGGAGTGCATCGGGGTCTTGATGACACCCAGGGAGACGGCGTTGCTGCGAATTCCCCGGGTCGCGTACTCGATGGCCAGAGCCTTCGTGGCGGACTGGAGGCCGCCCTTGGTCAGGGAGGCCAGTGCCGAGGGCACCGCGGAGAGGGCGTGGTCGACCAGGCTCGTGGTGATCTGGACGACGTGACCGCCGCCCTGACGGAGCATCTGCTCGACGGCGAGCTGGGTGATCCGGAAGAACCCGGTCAGGTTGACGCCCGTGACCGCGTCGTAGTCCTCCTGGGTGTACTCGGTGAACGGCTTGGCGACGAAGATGCCGGCGTTGTTGACCAGGGTGTCGATGCGGCCGAACCGCTCGATCGCGGCGGCGGCGACGCGCTCGGCCGTGGCGGGCTCGGCGATGTCGCCCTGAAGGGTGACGACGTCCGGGTCGTCCGATGCGGCGATCGTCCGCGAGGTGGCGACGACGGCGTAACCGAGCTTGCGGTACGCCTCGACCAGCCCCGCGCCGATGCCCTGGGACGCACCGGTGATGACGGCGACCTTCTTGCCGGAGTTGCTCATGAGGGCCTTCCTCGTTCTCGGAGTGTGACGGTGGTGGTGCCGACCGGTCCTCGTCGGGCGGTCACGTCGGACAACCAGACGACCAGTCGGCTAATTCCGTCTCATTTCGCGCGGGAGCGCCCTTTTACCCCATCTGGCCTGCGGTGGGAGCCTGTGCCTACCACCTGCGAGCCAACACGTCACGGAGGTGCCCCCGTGCTGTCCCGTCGATCGTCGCTCCGTAGCATGGGCCTCATGGAGTTGCGTCAGTTGCGGTACTTCGTAGCGGTGGCCGAGGACCTCAACTTCGGGCGTGCCGCGGACCGGCTGCTCATAGCCGGTCCGTCGCTGTCCCAGCAGATCAAGGCGTTGGAACGCGACCTCGGCGTGCGGCTCTTCGACCGCGACCGCCGCTCGGTCGCCCTCACGGCCGCCGGTGCGGCACTCCTGCCGCAGGCGCGCGACCTGCTCGAGCGCGCGGAGGACCTGCGGAGCCGCGCCGCCAGGATCGCCGGCTCGGAGTCCGTCCGGATCGGCTACGTCAACTGGCTGCCACCCGACCTGACGGCCCGGACCTCGGCCGTGGCCCGGGTGCACGTCGACGCGTGGATCGCGCCCTCGCACACCCAGGCGGCCCGGGTCGCGGACGGCAGTCTCGACCTCGCGGTGTGCTGGGTCCGCCGGCAGGACCTGGACGAACGCGGCCTCGACGCCCGGCTCGTCGGCGCGGACCGCCTGTACGCGGTCTCCGCAGGCCGTCAGCCGGACGACGTCCGCGCCCGGGACCTCCTCGTCCTCACGGACACCGACGTCACGACATGGTCGTCCTGGAACGTCTACGCCGAGGGGCTGGCCCGCGACACCGGCGCCCGTACGGTGCGCGTCTCCGACGGGGGGATCACCGGTCCGGGCTTCTTCGACCACGTGCGCCGTGCGCGCCGCCCGGTCCTCAACTGCCCCAAGGCGCAAGGGGCATCGCTGCCCCCCGACCTGGTCGCGCGCCCCGTGTCCGGGCCGAAGATCTACTGGACGTGGTCCCTGGTGTGGCGCCGCGACGAGAAGCGCGCGGCCGTGCTCGACACCGTGGACGCCCTCACGCAGGGAGTCGGCGACTGCGGCCTGGACGACCCGGACGCATGGCTCCCCGACGACGACCCGTACCGCCGCTGACCGGTTCCGCCGTAGCCGGGCCCGGTACCGCCGCACCCGGGGCCACCACCTCGCCCGCGGCCCGGGCCCGACGGCCGGCGTCCCGGAGCTGTCGGCGCGAGGTGAGCGGCGCCTTGGGGTGAGCGGCGCCTTGGGGTGAGCGGCGCACTGTCTGTCTGCGCGACCTGCTGGCGTTTGACTGAAGTAGACCGGTCGTCTATATTAGGTGGCCGGTCGACTCAAGAGGTCGACGCAGTCCCTCGAAATGGAGAAGTC
>NZ_JAINRC010000079.1 GCF_020400655.1 Streptomyces spinosus | reverse complement strand
GAGGCGGGACCCGGACGGTCCGTACGGGGACTACTACGTCTGGGCCGACGACGACAAGCAGTACCAGGACGCCCGGATCATCTTCGTCGACACCGAGGTCTCCAACTGGACGTACGACCCGGTGCGCAAGCAGTACTACTGGCACCGCTTCTTCTCGCACCAGCCGGACCTGAACTACGAGAACCCGGCGGTGCAGGAGGAGATGATCTCCGCGCTGAAGTTCTGGCTGGACCTCGGCATCGACGGGTTCCGGCTGGACGCGGTGCCGTACCTGTACCAGCAGGAGGGCACCAACTGCGAGAACCTGCCCGCGACCCACGAGTTCCTCAAGCGGGTGCGCAAGGAGATCGACGCCCAGTACCCCGACAAGGTGCTCCTC
>NZ_JAINRC010000078.1 GCF_020400655.1 Streptomyces spinosus | reverse complement strand
CCGCAAGAACCCCGACGGCCCGTACGGGGACTACTACATGTGGGCCGACGACGACAAGCAGTACCAGGACGCCCGGATCATCTTCGTCGACACCGAGGCGTCCAACTGGACCTTCGACCCGGTCCGCGGCCAGTACTACTTCCACCGCTTCTTCTCGCACCAGCCGGACCTGAACTACGAGAACCCGGCGGTGCAGGAGGAGATCCTGGCCGCCCTGCGGTTCTGGCTGGACCTCGGCATCGACGGCTACCGCCTGGACGCGGTGCCCTACCTCTACGCCGAGGAGGGCACCAACTGCGAGAACCTGCCCGCCACGCACGCCTTCCTGAAGCGGGTCCGGCGGGAGATCGACGCGATGTACCCGGACACCGTGCTGCTG
>NZ_JAINRC010000077.1 GCF_020400655.1 Streptomyces spinosus | reverse complement strand
CTTCATCTCGTCGGCCAGCCGGACCGCGTCGTCCAGGGTGCCGCCGCCCACCTCGTACCAGACCGCGCCGGGCAGCGAGGGGGCGAGGCGCTCGCGCAGCCGGGCCCCGGAGCCGCCGCTGACGGCGACGGCGAGCCGCCCGGAGTGCGAGATCCGCTGATCGGCGAGCACACTCGCCAGGTCGTCCAGGGCACCCGCGCGGATGTCCACCACGACCGGCGAGGGAATCAGCCGGGTCAGTACTGGCACGCGATCACCCGTCCGCGCGCGAGGTCGTCGTGGTTGTCGATCTCGACCCAGCTGACGTCGCCGATCGGCGCCACGTCCACCTTGAAGCCGCGGTCGACCAGCTCCTGGTAGCCGTCCTCGTAGTACAGCTGGGG
>NZ_JAINRC010000076.1 GCF_020400655.1 Streptomyces spinosus | reverse complement strand
GAGGATGCGCAGGGCGTCGTGGGAGGGGCTGCCCGGTTCGGCGGTCAGCACCATCAGGCGCTGCCCGGAGTCGTCGGGGCTGGCCCAGGTGTCGCAGTCGAGGGTGAGGTCGCCGACCAGCGGATGGCGGTAGTGCTTGGTGCCGTGACCGGCGCCGCTGACTCGGTGCTCGGCCCACCAGATGCAGAAGTCCATGTCCCGGAGGGACAACTCGCCTACGAGGTGGGCGAGTTCGGGGTCGTCGGGGTCGGCCGCGGCCTCCATGCGCAGGGCGGCCACCGCGTCGCGGGCGTCATGATCCCAGTCGCGGTGCATGGCCCGGACGGCCGGGTCGGTGAACAGCAGCCGGATGTAGTTGCGCCGGGCCGGCGGGAGGGCGGCGAAGTCGGTGTAGAGGGC
>NZ_JAINRC010000075.1 GCF_020400655.1 Streptomyces spinosus | reverse complement strand
GGTGTTGAGACAACCGTCTGACATGTTCGAGTCAACGGGCTCGGGCGGTCGACGGAAGGAGTTCCTCATGGCACGCAGCACCACACGCCCCGTCGTCAAGCTGAAGTCGACGGCCGGCACCGGCGTCACCTACGTGACCCGCAAGAACCGTCTGAACGACCCAGACCGGCTGGCCTTGCGCAAGTACGACCCGGTGGCCGGCGCGCACGTTCTCTTCCGCGAGGAGCGCTGACCCCCGCGCACCCCGCACCCCTCGAAGAACACACTCCCCGCGAGGAGGAACACCCCATGAGGAACGGCATCCACCCCGTCTCCCGCCCCGTCGTCTTCCGCGACCGCGCGGCAGGCTTCCAGCTGCTCACCCGCTCCACCATCGACACGGAGCGGACGGTCGAGTGGGAGGACGGCACCAC
>NZ_JAINRC010000074.1 GCF_020400655.1 Streptomyces spinosus | reverse complement strand
GACATACCCGCGGGTCAGCAGGCGCAGGTGCAGACCGCGTCCCTGACGCAGCAGGCCGACGCGCAGGCCATCGCCGCGGACGTGAGCGCCAAGAAGGACGCCGAGGAGGCTGCCCGCAAGGCCGCCGCCGAGACCGCGATCGCCAAGAAGGAGCTCGCCGAGAAGGCGGCCAAGGAGGCGGCCAAGGAGGCGAAGGAGCGCGCCGAGGCGAAGGCCGCGGCCAGCCGCGGGACCGACGTCCGCGACTCCTCCAGCTTCCCGGTCCAGAGCAGCTACACCGTGGCGCAGATCCAGGCGATGGCGCGTCAGATGGTGGGCGGCGGCCAGTTCCAGTGCTTCAGCAACATCGTGGACCACGAGTCCAGCTGGAACTACCGCGCGGTGAACGCCTCCTCCGGTGCCTACGGCCTCTTCCAGGCACTGCCCGGCTCCAAGATGTCCTCCGTCGG
>NZ_JAINRC010000073.1 GCF_020400655.1 Streptomyces spinosus | reverse complement strand
CTGGCTGACCGCGAACGGCTGGGTCGACCCGCTGACCGGGGCCGCGTACAACCCGGCGAACTACCCGCTGCACGGTTCGGGCCTGTACTTCGCCGGCCTGGAGTGGGACGGCACGCTGCACGTCTACGGCCTGAACTCCGACGGCACGTTCACCACGTTCGGCACGATCGCGACCGGCAAGGCGTCCGTGATGGACGTGATGTTCGACGCCGGAACCCAGCGCATCATCGCGACCTGCGACAACACCTGCGGCGAGACGCACACCCTCATGAAGGTCGGCGCGTCCGGCACGATCGTGCCCGACGTGACCTACACCAACCCCGCCGTCATGCCGATCGACAACCTGGAGGGCTTCGCGCTCGCGCCCACGGCGGCCTGTGTCAACGGGTTCCGCGAGGCGGTCTGGAGCGATGACGGCGTCTACGGCTTCGGCTCCGGAAGCTCCTCCTACGGACACGCCCTGTACAGCGGCACCTTCCCCTGC
>NZ_JAINRC010000072.1 GCF_020400655.1 Streptomyces spinosus | reverse complement strand
GACGCCGGTGTGAAGGCGGGTGCGGAGGTGCGTCTGCTGAAGGTGGCCGAGCTGGCCCCGCGGGCGGCCATCGACTCCAACCCGGCCTGGGCCGCCAACCACGCGGCCATCGCGAACATCCCCGAGGCCACCCCGGCGGACATCGAGTGGGCCGACGCCGTCATCTTCGGCACGCCGACCCGTTTCGGCAACGTCTCCTCGCAGCTGAAGCAGTTCATCGACACGCTCGGCGGCCTGTGGGCCGCGGGCAAGCTGGCGGACAAGGTGTACAGCGGCTTCGTCTCCACCGCCACCGACCACGCCGGCCACGAGTCCACGCTGCTGGCGCTGTACAACTCCGTGCACCACTTCGGCGGCATCATCGTCACCCCGGGCTTCACCAACCCGCAGAAGTTCGTCGACGGCAACCCCTACGGCACCTCCCACGCCGACGGCCAGGGCACCAAGCCCGTGGGCGAGACCACCCGCCTCGCCGCCGCCATCCAGGCCGAACGCGTCGT
>NZ_JAINRC010000071.1 GCF_020400655.1 Streptomyces spinosus | reverse complement strand
CTGGGCGACCGGCTTCCTGATCACCTTCACGTTCGGTGGTCTGACCGGTGTCATCCTGGCCTCGCCGCCCATGGACTTCCACGTGTCCGACTCGTACTTCGTGGTGGCCCACTTCCACTACGTCGTCTTCGGCACGGTCGTCTTCGCGATGTTCTCCGGCTTCCACTTCTGGTGGCCGAAGTGGACCGGCAAGATGCTCGACGAGCGTCTCGGCAAGATCACCTTCTGGACGCTGTTCATCGGCTTCCACGGCACCTTCCTGGTCCAGCACTGGCTGGGCGCCGAGGGCATGCCGCGCCGCTACGCCGACTACCTGGCCGCCGACGGCTTCACCGCGCTGAACACGGTGTCCTCCATCAGCTCCTTCCTGCTCGGCCTGTCGATCCTGCCGTTCCTCTACAACGTCTGGAAGACGGCCAAGTACGGCAAGCCGGTCGGCGTGGACGACCCGTGGGGCTACGGCCGTTCGCTGGAGTGGGCGACCTCCTGCCCGCCGCCCCGGCA
>NZ_JAINRC010000070.1 GCF_020400655.1 Streptomyces spinosus | reverse complement strand
TGCCGGGGCGGCGGGCAGGAGGTCGCCCACTCCAGCGAACGGCCGAAGCCCCACGGGTCGTCGGTCTCGACCGGCTTGCCGTACCGGGCCGTCTTCCAGACGTTGTAGAGGAACGGCAGCAAGGAGGAGCCGAGCAGGAACGAGAAGACCGAGGACACCGTGTTGAGCGTGGTGAGCCCCTCGGCCGCGAGGTAGTCCGGGATCCGCCGCTGCATACCCTCCGCTCCCAGCCAGTGCTGGACCAGGAAGGTGCCGTGGAAGCCGGTGAACAGCGTCCAGAAGGTGATCTTGCCGAGACGCTCGTCGAGCATCTTGCCGGTGAACTTGGGCCACCAGAAGTGGAAGCCGGCGAACATCGCGAAGACGACCGTGCCGAAGACGACGTAGTGGAAGTGGGCCACCACGAAGTACGAGTCGGACACGTGGAGGTCGATCGGCGGCGAGGCGAGCATGACACCGGTCAGCCCGCCGAAGACGAAGGTGACGAGAAAGCCCATCACCCAC
>NZ_JAINRC010000006.1 GCF_020400655.1 Streptomyces spinosus | reverse complement strand
CTTCCCGCCCGCTTCGGAGTGCCCGTCACACGTGTGGTCGGATCGACGTCGTCGCCCGCCGTGCGCGAGGCCGTCAGGGGCGGACCGCGAGGATCCAGCGGTTGGCGGCCAGCGCGTCGTCCGGTGCCGGCCGCAGGGCGACGCCGTGGCGGTCCGCGAAGTCGAACGGCGTGTGGACGCGCGTGTCCCAGCCCCGCGCTTGGAGATCGGCTGCGGAGTCCGGGCGGGGTTCGGTGCTGAACAGGGCGAGCAGGTCGATGCCGAGCCGCTCCCGGACCGCCGCGTAGACGGGATGGTCGCGTTGCCCGGCCGGGTTCACCCCGCGTTTGACCTCGTAGCCGAGCGCACTGCCCGGTGCGCTGTGCGCGTTGACGGTCGCGAGCAGTTCCTGCTCCGCGGCCGGCGGCAGGTACGGCACCACCCCCTCGGCGAGCCAGGCCGTCGGGCGCGTCGGATCGAAACCGGCCGTGATCAGGTCGTCGGTCCAGTCCTGGCGCAGGTCGGCGGCGAGGGCGACGCGGGTGGCCCGCGGCACGGCCCCGAGCGTGTCCAGAACGGTCTGCTTGAAGGCCAGCACCTCCTCCTGGTCGATCTCGAAGACCGTGCTGCCGTCCGGCCACGGCAGGCGGTGGGCGCGGGTGTCCAGGCCGGCGCCCAGCACGACCACCTGCCGGCAGCCGCCGGCCGCGGCGCCGAGCAGGAAGCCGTCGAAGACGCGGGTGCGCAGTCCGAAGAAGCGGGCCAGCCGCCCCCACAGCGGATCGGCGTCACCGTCGGGCACCTCGTCGAACCGGCGCGGCCAGTCGGCGCAGCCGGGCGCCGCGCGGACGAAGTGCTCCGCGTACTCGTCCCGCGCCGGTGCGTCGGGCCGGGAGGTCTCGATCGCGCGGGCCGCGGCGACCAGGAAGGCGGTCACGCCCACCCCCGCGACTCCGGTGCTGCTTCCTCGGGCGGTGTCGGTCATGTCCCTCTCCGCGGTGCCGTGTCCTGCGCGGTTCCTGTGCCTGACTTCCTGTGCCTGACACGTCGCCGGGCGGGCCCGGGGTTCACTCGACACATGTGCGCGGCCGCCCGACCCGCGCCCGGCGGCGTGCCGCACCGAGGGCCGTCCATGCCCGCCCCCGCCACCCGTCGCCGTACCCCGGACGGCATGATGGTGTTTTTCGCACCCGCGTCCGGAGAGGAAGACATGTCCGCCGCACCGGCACCGGAAGGCCGCCCGGCCTCCGTCTCGGTCCTGCTCGTCGAGGACGACGAGGTGATCCGCAGATCCGTCGCGCTCGCCCTGGAGCGTTACGGCTACCGGGTCACCACGGCAGCGGACGGGCTGAGCGGACTGGAGCGGTTCCGGGAGGGCGGGCACGACGTGCTGCTGCTGGACGTGATGCTGCCGCACCTGGACGGCGTCGGACTGTGCCGGCGTGTCCGGGAGACCAGCACGACGCCCGTACTGATGCTGTCCGCGCGCGGCGACGCCCTGGACGTGGTCTCCGGTCTGGAGGCCGGCGCCGACGACTACGTGGTCAAACCCGTGGACACCGCCGTACTGGTGGGCCCGGATCCGCTCGCTGCTGCGCCGTGCCACCTTCGTCGCGGCCGGCACCCCGCAGGCCGCTGCCGTGCGCGAGGACACCGTGCTGGTCTTCGGCGACCTGGCCGTCGACACCGCGGGGCTTGAGGTGTCGCGGGGAGGCGAACCGGTCGCGCCGGCCCCCACCGAGCTGCGGCTGCTGCTGGAGTTCGCAGCCAACCCCGGCATCGTCCTGGACCGGCAGACGCTCCTTCGCAGCGTGTGGGACTACGGCTGGGACGGCGACACCAGGGTGGTCGACCTGTGCGTGCAGCGGCTGCGGAAGAAGATCGGCGCCGACCGGATCGAGACCGTACGCGGCTTCGGCTACAAGCTGCGGCGGACCTGACGTGCACACCGTCCGCTCCCTGCTCAACTGGCGTTCGCTGCGCTGGAAGATCGCCCTGCTGGTGGCCGTGGCCTGCTGCGCCGTCGCCCTCACCGTGGGACTGCCGGTCCACCGCAGCACCCTGGACCGCTCCATGAACGACGGCGCCGCCAAGGCGGTGACCGCCCTGTCCCACTCGGTGGAGCGCTACGCACGAGACGTGCGGCGGTGGGTGGCGGCGACCGGGGCGGCCACCCGGTGACGGGCGGCGCCCGGCGGCGAACAGCGCCCTCGGCGGGTGGTGGCGCGGACCGGCCGTCCGGTTGCGGGCCCTCGGCGTAGGCTACCGGTGCGTGCCACGGTCCGGGCCGCCGCGCTGCCCGTCGTGTCCGAGGCGCTCGGCCGCGGGGACACGAAGCCGGCTCCGCGCGGCACGTCGAGGCGCGCCGGGGCCGCAGCGCCCGTCGCGCCCATCCCGCGCCCGCTGCCGGGGGTGCCCCTCGTCGTAGGACACCCCGGCCTGCCGACGCGGCCCCTCAGTCCCGGATGCGCAGGACGATCGGGTTGGTCAGCGCCGCCATCGCGCCCCACTGGAGGTCCGGGCCCATCGTGTTGCCCTTGCCGGGAGTGCCGTCCGCCTTCGGGTGGCGGACCTCGGCGCGCACGTACGCGGCGAGCGAGGCGGTGGTGCGCCAGACGACCGTGCCGGTGCCGGCGGCGCCCAGCGACTCCTGGTGCAGCTGGCCCTCGTCGGTGATGAACCGCACCGTGCCGTTCGGCACCCCCGACACCTCCAGGCGGACGTCGACGGGTGTGTCGGCGGCCACCCGGAGCGTCTCGCCGATACCGGCCTGACGGCCGCCGCCGCTCGCGGTGAAGGCGACGGTGACGGCCGAGGACTCGGCGACGTAGCTGCGGCCCTCGCGGATGCCCTCCAGGATCGCCGGCCGGCTCAGGTCGTCGGCGTACACGACCGTCTGCGGCAGGCCGATGACCTGCGGCACGCTGTGCGCGTCGCTGTTGGCCATGGCGGGCAGCCAGTCCTCGCCGGTGCGCATCGCCGTGCCGAGCATCGCGTCCCAGGTGTCGACGGCGGACTCGTCGTCGTAGGTCCAGGGGCCGTTCCACACCTCCACGGCGTCGGCGTCCTCGTAGCCGAACTTCCACTGGCACGCCACGTACGGGCAGTAGGGGTGCGCCGGGACGACCAGGCCGCCCTGGCGGCGCACCTGGCGGGCGAAGCGCGGGAACGCGTCGTCGCGCGAGCGGTAGCGCCAGTCGATCCACGAGCCGTTGTCCAGGCCGAGCGCCAGCCAGTGGCCGTTGCGGGTGGTGATCTCCTCACCGTTGACGATCAGCAGGTCGGGGCCGGCGTACTCGCCCCAGACCGCGTGCGCGGAGGAGGTGTTGTGGTCCGTGGAGACGATGAAGTCCAGACCGGCCTCGCGCGCGCCCGCGGCGACCTCGGACGGCAGGCGCTTGCCGTCGGAGTGCACGGTGTGCAGGTGGCAGTCGCCGCGGTACCAGGCCCGGCCGCGGCCCTTGGCGCGCTCGCTCGGGTAGTTCGGCTTGAACGGGGCGCCCGCTGGGCCGTGGCGCAGGGTGACGGTCACCGAGTAGTTCATGCCCTGCGGGGCCACCTGGTAGGGGCCGAGGACGACGTGCCAGGTGCCGGGATTGACCGGGCCGGGCAGGTAACCGGGGGTCGCCTCTTCGCTGTTGACGACGAAGGAGGTGCGGGCGCCGCCGGACCAGCCGCGGAAGCCCTTGCCGCCGAGCGCGGTGCCGCGCTCGTCGAAGAGGCCGATGTCGCACGCGTTGCCCGGCGTGCCGCTCGGCACGGCGGGCTTGTCGTACGTGTACGAGACGGCGATCTGGTTGACGCCCCGGGGCACCTCCACCGGCAGGTGGACGAAGTCGGCGGCGCCCGTGGCGAGATGGCCGGTGATGGTGCGCGTCACCTCCGTGCCGTCGGCGGGCACGCCCGCCGGCGCCGCCTCGTCGGCCTCCGCGAAGCTGACGGGCGCGAGGGTCAGCGCGCCGGCCGCGCCGAGCACCCCGCCCGCCATGAGCAGGTCCCTGCGGCCCAGACCGGCCGTGCTCTCCACGGCCGGGTTCGAATCGTGTTCACATGTTCCGCTCCGGCACATGCGATCCCCTCCTGAGTGTGTGCGGTGTCCGGTGACCCCGGCACATTCGTCGGCCGAAGTGAAACACCACACACTCCTCGGCGAAACCCTCACCACGATTGGTTGAAGCCGGGACGACGTTCGCCGGCTCGCAGGAGCGTGGCGTGCGTGGGGCGTTCCTGGCGCCCCGCTACCGGAATCGACAAGAGGCCACTGGACCTTTATCGTGGGAGCCAGTAAAGTTCCACTGGCCTCTTATTGGTCCGCCCCCTTACCCCGCCACCGGGCCGCCCGGCGCCGCCCGCACAGAAACCGAGGCAACACCATGAGCAAGACCTGGCTGATCACCGGAAGCTCCCGCGGACTGGGCCGTACCCTCGCCGAGTCCGTCCTGGAAGCCGGGCACCACGTGGTGGCCACCGCCCGGCGCACGGAGGCGCTCGGCGCCCTCGCCGAGAAGTACGGCGACCGGGTCCGCCCGGTCACCCTGGACGTGACCGACGCCGCCGCCGCGCGGCGGGCCGTGCGGGCGGGCGTCGAGGCGTTCGGCGGTCTGGACGTGGTGGTGAACAACGCCGGCTACGCCGACATGGCCGCCATCGAGGACATGACCGACGAGGCCTTCCGCGCGCAGATCGACGCCAACCTCTTCGGCGTCGTCAACGTCACCCGGGCCGCCCTGCCGGTCCTGCGCGAGCAGGGCTCCGGGCACATCATCCAGATCTCCTCCGTCGGCGGACGCGTGGGCGTCCCGGGTCTGGGCGCCTACCAGGCGGCCAAGTGGGCGGTCGGCGGCTTCTCCGAGGTCCTGGCCAAGGAAGTGGCCCCCCTCGGCATCAAGGTGACCGTCGCCGAGCCGGGCGGCATGCGCACCGACTGGGCCGGCTCCTCCATGGCCACCCCGCCCGTCAGCGCACCCTACGAGCGCGTCGTCGGCGGCGCCGTCGCGGCCATCCGCGAACAGGACGGCAGGCAGCCGGGCGACCCGGTCCGCATCGCCCAGGTCCTGCTGGACATCACGGAGGCCGAGGAGCCGCCGCTGCGTCTGCTGCTCGGCAAGGACGCCGTGGCCGTCGCGCGGGACATGGCCGGCCGGCTCGCCGCCCAGGACGCCCAGTGGCGCCATGTGAGCGAGTCCGTGTGAGGGTTGCCGTGGGACGAGCAGGTCCGCACGCGAGCAGGTCCGCACGCACCGTCGGGGCCGTCCTCCGGGCCCGTCCCGGCGGAGCGTAGGGTTGCGGCGGGCGGCACCGGGCGCGGGCCGCGGAGGAGTTCCCTGGGGAAGCGACGATGACAGACGACCGGCCGACGGACTTCCAGCGGGCGCGCAGCGCCGAGCAGCGTGAGGTCCGCAAGCGGGCCATCCTCGAAGCCGCGACACAGCTGCTGGCGGAGATGCCGGTCAGCGAGATCAGTCTGCGGGAGCTGAGCCGGCGGGTGGGGCTGTCGAAGACCAACGTCGTACGGTACTTCGAGACGAGGGAGGCGGTGTTCTTCGCACTGCTCAACCGCTCCCTCACCGAGTGGATCGAGGAACTGCCCGCCGACCTGCCGCCCGCCGGTGCCGCCTCGCCGGAGACCGTGACGGGTGCCCTGGCCCGGTCCCTGGCCCGCCGGTCCCTGCTGTGCGACCTGCTGAGCGCGCTGGGTTCCGAACTCGAACGGAACATCTCCGCCGAGTCCGCGCGCGCCTTCAAGCTCGCCCACGTCCGGCTGCTGGGCACGCTGGCGGACCTGCTGCGGCGGCACATCACCGCGCTGACCCCGGCCGCCGCTCGCGAACTGGTCTCCCTGACCGTCGTGTGCACGGCCGGGCTCTGGCCCTTCGCCCACCCCTCACCGGCTGTCGCCGAGGCCCAGCAGGACCCGGAACTCGCCGGTACGAAGGTGGACTTCGCCGAGCGGCTGGGCCGTACCCTGCACGTCACCGTCGCCGGGCTGCTGAGCCTGGGCTGACGCGTACGGGCGTGCCCGGCCGGACTTCGTCAGGCCGGCCCGGCCCGCGGCACGCGCGTGCCGGTCCGTACGACGCCGGGGCACACCGGACACCGGGGCACACCACGAGCCGGGGCACGCCACGAGCCGGGACACCCGGTGGGGGGTGGACGCCGGGGCATCGTCCGGCTTGGACACCCATGGTCATACGTGTCTCGGTCGGCACGGGATGCGTGTCTTCGTCGAGCGAGGCGACGGGATCGGTGATCCGCCACGCTGATATCGTCGATCCATGACCACGGAGACGGCACCGCAGCAGGCAGGACCGACACTGCGGCAGAAGATCGTCCTGGCCGCCGCCCGGCTCCTGGAGGAGGGCGGCCTGGACGCGGTGTCGACCCGCGCCGTCGCCGCCCGCGCCGGCGTGCCCACCCCGTCGATCTTCCGGATCTTCGGGGACAAGGAGGGGCTGCTCGAGGAGGTCGCGGAGCACGGTTTCCGGCACTACCTCGAAGTGAAGGCCGAGCTGCTCACCGACGACGACCCGGTGCGGGCGCTGCGCGACGCGTGGGACCTGCACATCCGCTTCGGACTCGAGCACCCGGCCTACTACTCGCTCGTCTACGGCCAGGTCCGCCCCGGCCGCATTCCGCAGGCCGGACGGCAGGCCGCCGCCGGCCTGCGGCTCATGATCACCCGAGTGGCCGCGGCAGGGCGGCTGCGGATGAGCGTCGAACGTGCCACGGAGGTCATGCACGCCGCCGGCGTGGGCACGATCCTCACGCTGATGAGCCTGCCCGAGGACGCCCGCGACCCGCGGACCGCCGACACCGCGCGCGAGATGGTGATCGACACCCTCACCCTTCCGCCCGCACAGCACGGCACCGGCGACGACGGTGTTCAGCGCGCCGCCGTGGCCGGCAGTGCCATGGCGCTGCTCGCCGCCCTGGACCGGAAGGACACCGTGGCGCTCAGCCCCGCCGAGCTGAGCCTGCTGCGTGAGTGGCTGAACCGGCTGGCCGACGCGACGGGCGCGGACGGCTGACGGCGCGGCGGGGGCCGCGGGCGGATCCGCCGCCCGGCACGGACGGTCAGCCGCCGTGGCACATACGGTCGCATTCCGTCCCGCGTGGCGGAGCATCGTGGGGCCATGACCAGTAACGACCCGTCCGTCTTCGGCGGACGCCTGCTCATCGGCGCGACCGGCTCCGCCGCGATCGCCATGCTCCCGATGTACGTCAACGCGCTGCGCACCACGTTCACCGGGACCGTCACCGTCCTGATGACGCACACCGCCGCCACGTTCCTCCCGCCGCACACCGTCGGCCTGTTCGCGGACCGGGTGGTCACGGGCGCCACGCCGGACGACTGGGCCCACGAGAACCAGGCGACCCTCGCGGCGGAGCACGACATGATGGCGGTCCTGCCGGCCACCGCCAACATGCTCTCCGCCACGGCCACGGGCGCCGTGCCGAACATGCTGACCGCGACGATCGCCGCCGCCGACTTCCCCGTGGTGTTCTTCCCGGTGATGAGCGGCGAGATGTGGCTCAAGCCCGCCGTCCGGCGCAATGTCGACCAGCTCCGTCAGGACGGCTACCACGTCGTCGACCCGGAGTGGGGCCAGCGCTACGACGTCGGCCTGAAGCAGCTCGTCAAGGCGCCCATGCCGCCGGCGCCGCCCCGGTTCGTCGAGGCCGTCCGCGGGTTCATGCCCCCGCGCCGGCCCGAGCACGGCTGAGGACGGCACCAGGGGGCCGGGAATCCGCCGCGTCCCCCTCGGCGGCGCATCACCGTACCGTCACCGCGCGCCCGGCCGCCCGGCACGGTAGGCGCCGGGCGTCGTGCCCGTGACCGCCCGGAACGCCCGGTGCAGCTGCGCCTCGCCGCCGAATCCGCACGCGCCGGCCACGGCGGCGAGAGGGCGTTCGGGGTACGACCGCACCAGCCGCTGGGCGTGTGACACCCGGAGCAGGCGGATCAGCTCCGTGAGCGATTCGCCGTACGCGGCCAGCGCGCGGTACATCGTGCGCCGGGAGATTCCGCAGCCCGCGGCCACCGCGGCGGCGTCGAGGCCGGGGTCCGTGGCGTGCCGGCGCACGAACCGGTGGATCCGTTCGCGGGTCAGCGCCGTGGCGGACGCCTCCGGCGGCGCGCTGCCCGCGGCCCAGGCCAGACCGGTGTCCAGCAGGTCGACGGCATGGGGCAGCAGTGCGGCCGCCGCCCCGGCATCCCGGCCCTGCAGACGGTTGAGGCCGACGAGGAAGTCCGCGATGACCCGGCCGGGGCCCGAGGCGCCCAGCCCGACGCCGGCCGCCCCGGCCGGCGAGCGGTGCGCCAGCCGGGATCCGGGCACCTTGACCACCAGCTGGGAGAAGTCGTCGTCGAAGTCCAGCGCGTAGGGACGGGTGCTGTCGACGAAGGCCATCGTCCCCGGCGTGAGCAGGGCCACCCGCCCGTTCTGCTCCAGCCTGCCCCGGCCGCGCAGCTGGATGTTGGCGAGGAGGACGTCCTCGTGGTCGCGTCCGATCAGCCGGGGTGTCCGGACCACCTGCTGGGGGCCCGCGGTCAGCTCGGCGAAGCCGATCCCGTCCAGGACGGAGTGTTCGATCCGCCCCTCGAAGGCCGCGCCGGGCGCGGGACGCACCGCCACCCCGACGAACGTGTCGCAGATGACGTCGGCCCAGAACGCGAACGCGTCGGAGGTGTCGACGTCCGCGCTGGACCACACGGTGCGCGCGACGGGCCGTGGCCAGGTGTCCATGCTTTCCATGATGACTGCCCGCCCGTGGTGCTCAGGACGTGGACCACTTCTGGTTGGGGCTGCCGGAGCAGGACCACAGCTGGAGCCGGGTGCCGTTCTCCGTGCCGTTGTCCCGGACGTCGGCGCACTTGTCGGCGAGGGTGCTCACCAGGTCGTGCCGGACGTTCAGCGTGAACCGCTGCGCCGGGCTCCCGTCGCAGGGGGCGAGTTCGAGGTCCGTCCCGTCGGCGGTCGAGCCGTTCGCGAGCCGCACGCACATGCCGAGCGCCCGCATGGTCCCGCCCGTGAACGCCCAGTGCTGCGCGGCGGATTCCGAGCAGTCCCGGATCATCAGGCCCGCGCCCGGCACGGCCTCGCCGCCCACGACGGCTATGCAGCGCTGCGAGGCGTGGCTGAACACGTTCACCCCGGGCGCCGCGGCCGGAGCGGGCGTCCCGGTCCCGTCCGCGGCCTTCGCCGTGGTGGTGGGGCGCCGTACGGGGGACGCCGGGTCCTTGTCCGGCGCACTGCCGCCGGGCGCGGCGGACGTGGGCTCCCGGGAAGCGCCGGCCTTCTCGCCGGGGCCGGTCGCGGACGCCTTCGCCGGGGGCGCCGGCACGTCCCCGAGCCCGTCGACGACGTCCGTGCCGCGACCACGGGAGTCGACGGTCACCGACGCCCCGTCGCGCCCGCCGCCGTCGTGACCCTTGACCAGGCCCAGGGTCAGCAGGACACCGCCGGCCGCCAGCAGTCCGACGACGCCCACGACACCGAGGGCACCGCGCAGTCCTTCGCGCCGGGTCCCGGCGCCAGCGTCCCGCCGGGCCGGTCCGAGGGAGACGACCGGGTCCGGGGCGGGGCTGCCGTCCGTGCCGGCGCGGCGTACGAAGGCGTCGCCGGGTTCGTCCCCGGCCCAGCCGCCCACCGTGTCGTCGGCCGCCGGGGGCGGTGTCCCGGTGGCCCGGCCGGCGTTCCCGCGCGATCCCAGCGAGGAGATCCGGGTGAGCCGGGGCAGCGAGGTGCCGCGGCCGGCCGCGTCGGGCGCCCGGTCACCGCCGTCCGGTGCGGACGGCTCCGCGGCCCCGGCCGCGGCCCCGGCCGTGGTGCCGTCCTGGCCGGGCCCGGAGCCGGGGCTGACGGGCCTGGCGCTGCCGGGGACTCTCCTGGGGAGATCCACCGCCGGCCGGGGCGTGTGTGGAGGCTGCATGGGTTCCTTTCCAGCGGAGCCGGAGCGTGGGTGGCGGCGTCGCGGGGGGTGCCCGACCGGTCCGCGGCGCGGTCCGGCCCTGCCACACATGGAGCGGATCCACCGCCGTTCGGGGTTCACCCCTGGCAGGTGTGACATGCGACTCGTACCGGTCCGCGCGTGGGGACGCGAACCGGCGCGTCGGAGGGTGCGGCCGGCCGCACCGGTGGCGCGGACACCGCCGCGCGCTCGAACGCCCACCCGACCTCACGGCCGGACGGCGCCTGGTGCCCGGTCCCGGTCCGGGTCCCGGTCCCGGTCCCGGAACCAGGGCCCTTCGTTCGGATCACGCCGGGCCCGCGAGCCCCGCGTGATCCGGACGGGAGAGCCTAGGCCCAGCAGCCGTTCACGGTCGCGGCCAGACCGTCCATCGCGTCCTTGATGTCGTTCGGAGCGGCCGTCGAGCCGTTCTCGATGAAGGAGAAGACCCGCCATTCGCCGTCGTCGGTCCGGGTCAGACCGCTCAGGGCGACGGCTCCGGTGAGGGTGCCGGTCTTCGCCCGCACCTTGCCGACCGCGCAGCGGGAGTCCGGGTCGTCGAACCGGCCCCACTCCGGGCCGAGGGTGGAGCCCGCCTCACCGGCGACCGGCAGGCCGTCCAGGACGGAACCCAGGGTGTGCGCGTAGCGGGGCTCCGTGAGCAGTTCCAGGATCTGCGCGAGGGTGGCCGCCGGGATGCGGTCGGTGCGGGACAGGCCGCTGCCGTCGTGGACGACGAAGTTGTCGAGGGACACGCCGTAGTGGTGGCTGAGCACATGGCGCACGACCTCGGTGCCGCCCTCGAAGGTGGCGGGGCGTCCCGCGCCCAGGGCGGTCATCCGCAGCAGGGTCTCGGCGATGTTGTTGTCGCTGGTCTTGAGCATCTTCTTGACGATGTCCGCCAGCGGGGCCGACCGGTGGCGCGCGACCGGTACGTCACCGCGGTGCGCCGTGCCGCGCGTGACCTCGCCGTCGACGGTGACGCCGGCCTGGGCGAGCAGCCCGGCGAAGGTCTGCCCCGCGTCGAGGGAGGTGTCCTGGACGCCGCGGCCGTCGACGACGAGGGCGCGGACCGGGGCGACGGAGTCCGGGTAGTAGCCGTCGTTCCAGCCGTCGGCGAGGGTCGGTGCGGGGAACAGGCTGTCGTCCACGGCGACCTTCACCGTGGTCAGGCCGGCCTTCTTCAGTCCGGCGACCGCGGTCTTCGCGAGTTCCGCGAGGTCGGCGCCGCCGAGGGTGCGGTCACCGCCGCCGACGAGGGTGAGGGTGCCGTGGCCGTAGACGACCTTGGTGGTGAACCGGTGCTCGGGGCCCAGCACGGTCAGGGCGGCGGTCGACGTGGCCAGCTTGACGTTGGAGGCCGGCATCAGCGCGGTGGCGCCGTTGTGGTCCCACAGGGTCTCCTCCGAGTCCGCGTCCAGGACCACGCCGCTCACGTCGGAGCCCAGCCGCTGGTCGAGCACGCGGGTGTCCAGGTTGGCGGCCATCTGCCGGTCGCCGGGGCCGGCCAGGTCCGCGTGCCCGGACGTGCCGCTTCCCGTGGCCGTGGTGCCGTTGCCGGCGGCGAAGGCCGAGGGACCGGCCAGCGCGGCCGAGGCGACGGGCACGGCCAACGCCAGCACGACGGTACGCCGCAGACCCGCGCCGCCCTGCCTCGTCCGGCGGTGCCGGCGCCGGCCGCCCGGCACGAAGGAACCGGTCGGTGTTTCCGCTGAGGAGTTGTTCATGGATTCCAGGGTTCGATCGGGATACGTGTGAAGTGGACCGGCACGCACGCTACTCCGTCGCACCCCGGCCACCGCACCGCTTCCGTGCCTCGCCACCAGTTCTTCACACCGGGGTAACCCGTGCGTGTGCCTAGACTGAGACAGATGTCTCGGGGACGGCAAGGCGGCACACCGTGCCGGTCCTTCGCCTGCCACCGGGCCGGTGTGACACGGGAGGGTACCGTCCGATGAAGTCCGCACGCCGGGAGAACGCCCGGTGGCCCGTGGCGGGTACGTGGGCCGTCGTGCTGGGGCTGGCCGCGGCCGGGTGCTCGTTCGCCGGCCGGACCGGCGGACCCCCGGACCACGCCGGTGACGTGGCTGCCGGCCGTGTGAGCGCGGGCCGGGTGTGCCGGTCGGCGCTCCCGCGCGGCATGGAGCTGTCCTGTGGCACGTACGGCTTCGGTGACCTGCGCTACGTCTGCGCCGACCGGCGCCACGACGGTGCGCGGTGCCGGCGGACGTCGCAGGTGACGGTCCGCAACCCGGGGCGCGCCACGGTGTACGTGTCGTACCTGGCGGGCCCGCGGCCGGGCGTGCGCGAGGAGGGACCGCGCCAGGCGGTGGAGCCGGGCGGTGAGACGACGCTGCGTCCCGGCGCGGGCCGGCTGCTGTTCGACATCACCCTGCGCGGCGGGAACGGCGGGCCGAGCCGCCTGGAGGTGGTCCGGGTCCGGTGAGCCCCGCCGCTGTCCACACTCCTGGGCGACGCCGTCCCGGCTCCGTCCGGCACCCCGGTCGGCCGCGGCCGCCGTGGGAGGAGCCCGGCCTCCTGCCCGACGCGATCGAGGAGTCGTCGTGCCACGACACCTCCGTCGGGTGCACGACGAACCGGTACGCGGCCGAGGACCCGGAGCCGGGTGGCGTCCCACACCCTCCGGGGCGGCACCGTCGCCGTGGCCACGCCTCCGCGAACCGAGACGCACCCCCGCCCGCCGGCGGCGACCCGGACGTGCTGGACGTCGCCCGTCCCGCCCCGGGAGCCGGCGGTCCCCGCCGATCGCCCGGACCGGTCCCGGCGGGCACGGTGCGCGGGGCGCTGTCGCCGCCGGAGCGCCGCCGCACCACCCGATGCCGGCCGGGCACACATGTGCACACCGCACGGGGGGGCGGAACCCGCCCCGGCCGCAGGACGTCTGTGTGTCAGGTGGGCCCGGGGTTCCTACGTGTCGCCGAACCTCAACTACTCTGGACTCCGGGCCGGCCGAGGGGTCACCGAAGCGATCGAGTGGGGTGTCGGCAGGAGCCGATGACGAGACAGGTTTCCGCCGCACGGTTGCCGAGGTGTCCGCCCGGACCGCCATCCAGCGACCTGGGGGCCCGACAGGACGGTCGCTGCCCGTGCAAGGCACTCCCGGTCCGCGGGTTCCGGGGGTGTCCGTCTGAGGAGGAACCACGCGTGTCTCGCCAGGTACTCACCGTCGGCCCGGACAGCCCCGACGGCCTGTCAACGATCGGGGAAGCGCTGGCCAGGGCGCGCAGCGGCGCGGTCCTCAGCGTTCTGCCCGGCACCTACCCGGAGAATCTGACGATCACCACGCCGGTCACCATCGTCGCCGCCCAGGCGCGCGGAACGGTGGAGATCGCGCCGCGCCGGGGCACCGCCCTGACGCTCAAGGCGGAGGCCGTCATGCTCACCGACCTGGTGCTGCGCGGCCGTGACGAGGAACTTCCGGTCGTCGACGCGCCCCGTGGCCAGGTCGCGATGGACGGCTGCGAGATCGCGGCCTCCTCGTGGACCGCCCTGCTCGCCCGGAACAGCGGGGCGCTGGCCATGCGCGACTGCCGGGTCACCAACGGCGCGGGCGCGGGAATCGTGGTCACCTCGTCCGCGGAGAGTTCGGTGGAGTCCACCACCCTCGAACACCTCGGCACGACCGGTGTGGTGATCGGCGAACAGGGCCGCGTCACCGTTCGGGGCTGCACCATCCGTGACGCGCGCGGCAACGGCGTCCTCGCCAACGGGGAGGGCCAGGGCTCGGTCGAGGACTGCGACATCTCCTCCACGGACAAGCCGGCGGTGGCCCTGGAGGGGCGCAGCACCACCCGGGTGCTGCGCACGGTGCTGCACGACACGACCACGGGTGTGCACATCACGAGTGAGTCGCGCACGGTCCTGGAGGACGTGCGGGTGACGAACACCTCCGGTGTCGGCATCGCCGTGGGCATGGGCAGCGACCCGTTGCTGCGCCGCTGCCGTACGGCCCGGACCAAGGAACACGCGGTGCTCGTCACGGACCGCTCGCGGGGCACCTTCGAGGACTGCTGGGCGGATTCCAGCGAGGCGCCGGCGATCCGGGTGACCGGCTCGTCCTCGCCGGTCTTCGTCGGCCTGACGGTACGGGACTGCGCCGCCGCCGGGCTGCTGCTGGAGGAGGAGTCCGCGGCGGAACTGGACCGTGTGGAGGTCGTGGACGCCAAGGGCGCCGGCATCTGCGTCCGCACCGGCGCCAATCCGCTGGTGCGCCGGGCCCGGATCATCTCCCCGGCCGGGCACGGCGTGGACGTGGCCAAGGACGGCAGGGGCCGGCTCGAGGACTGCCTGATCCAGCGGCCGGCGGGCGCGGGCGTCCGCGTGGCCGACGACGGGAACGTGTACGTCGGCGGGGGAGCGGTGGAGGCCGCGGAGGGTGCCGGGCTGTCCGTCGGCGGCGACGGCGTCATGACCGTACGGGACTGCGTGCTCACCAAGGCGGGCCGGCAGGGTGTCCTGGTCGAGAAGGACGGGGACCTGACGGCGACCCGGGTGACGGCCCACGAGAGCACCGAGCAGGGCGTGCTGATCGCGGACGGCGGGCGGGCGTCGCTGAACTCCTGCGAGGTCAGCGGCAGCGGCAAGGACGGCGTACGGATCGAGTCCGACGCCCCGGTCTCCGTGGTGAACTGCACGGTCCGCGACAACACCGGCGGCGGCCTCATCCAGGCCAGGGCCGGCGACCGGGTGGCCGTGGAGGGCCTGACCAGCACGGCCAACGGCAAGCGGGACGCGTGGGGCGCCGGAGACGCCGAGGGCACCGACCCGGCCGCGTCCCCCGCGACGCGGGAGCACGCCGACGGCACCGGCGACGACGCGGCGCTGGCCGCGCTCGACGCGCTGATCGGCCTCGACAACGTCAAGCAGCAGGTCCGTACGCTGGTGAACCTGACCCAGCTCGCCCAGCGGCGGGCCAGGCTGGGCATGCCGGCACCGCCGATGAGCCGCCACCTCGTCTTCGCGGGCCCCCCGGGCACCGGCAAGACCACCGTGGCCCGGCTCTACGGCACCATCCTCGCCGGGCTCGGCACCCTGCGGTCGGGACACCTGGTCGAGGTCTCCCGGGCGGACCTGGTCGCCCAGATCGTCGGCGGTACCGCCATCAAGACCACCGAGGCCTTCAACCGGGCGCTCGGCGGTGTCCTCTTCATCGACGAGGCGTACACCCTGCTGTCCGACGGCCAGGGCTCCGGTGCCAACTTCGGCCGTGAGGCCGTCGACACGCTGCTGAAGCTGATGGAGGACCACCGGGACGACGTGGTCGTGGTCGCGGCGGGCTACTCCGCCCAGATGGACGACTTCCTGGGGTCCAACCCGGGACTCGCCTCGCGGTTCTCCCGGACGATCGAGTTCGAGAACTACACCGTGCCCGAACTGGTGGCCATCGTCGAGAAGATGTGCCTGGGCCACCAGTACCGGCTGGACGACTCGACGCACCAGGCGCTGGCCGTGCGGTTCGAACGGATGCCGAAGGACGCCACGTTCGGCAACGGCCGCGAGGCGCGCAGGGTGTTCGAGGAGATGGTGGACCGCCAGGCGACCCGTCTCGCCGCACTCGCCGACGTCTCCGAGAGCGACCTGCAACTGCTGCTGCCGGAGGACGTGGGCGCGGACGCGGCGGCGGCGGTCTCCGGCGAGACCCCGTCGGACGAGACCAACCCGCTCGCGCGGCTGGGGGACCTGGTGGGTCTCGCGGCCGTCAAACGGGACGTCACCGACCTCGTCAACCTGCTGTCCACGGCTCGCCGGCGGGAGGCCGCGGGACTGCCCGTGCCGCGCATCAGCCACCACCTCGTCTTCACCGGGCCGCCCGGCACCGGAAAGACGACCGTGGCCCGTCTGTACGGCGAACTGCTCGCCTCGCTGGGCGTGCTGCCCCGCGGCCAGCTCGTCGAGGTCTCCCGCGCCGACCTGGTGGGCCGCTACATCGGCCACACCGCGCAGTTGACCCGCGAGGTGTTCGAACGGGCCATCGGCGGTGTGCTGTTCGTCGACGAGGCGTACACCCTCACCCCGCAGGGCGCCTCGGGCTCCGACTTCGGCCGTGAGGCGGTGGACACCCTGCTGAAGCTGATGGAGGACCACCGCGACGAGGTCGTCGTGATCGTCGCCGGATACACCCGGGAGATCGAGGGTTTCCTGGCCTCCAACCCGGGTCTGTCCTCGCGGTTCTCCCGCCGTGTGGAGTTCGCCGACTACTCGTCCGACGAACTGGTCACGATCGTACGGGCGCACGCCACGGCGGCGGGCTACGAGTGCGGGCCCGGCACCGGGCAGGTGCTGCGGGAGTACTTCGACTCGCTGCCGCGCGACCGGTCCTTCGGCAACGCGCGGCTGGCGCGCCAGGTCCTCGAAAGCATGATGACCCGTCAGGCCGGGCGGCTCAGCCGGATGCCGGCGCCCGGTTTCGAGGACCTCCGGCTGCTGCTGCCGCAGGACGCCCCGCAGCGGCAGGGGCTGACCGCATGAGGCGCGGCTCGCGAACCACCTCCGTGTCCCGCCTGGCACAGGGCCCGCGACGGACGGCCGCACGCCGCCCCGGTACGGTCCTGCTGCCGCTGGCACTGACGGCGACGGCCGTGCTGGCCGTACCGTCCGTGGCCGTCGCCGACGGGAGACCGACGGTGAGGCTGCCCGTCATGGCGGCCAGGCTGGCCCAGGACGCCACCTGCACCAAGCAGTCCACGACCACGGCGACGACCATGCCGTGGGAACACCAGAGCCTGGAACTGCCCCGGGCCGCGCGGATCTCGCAGGGCGCGGGCGTGAAGGTCGGCGTCGTCGACACGGGCGTCTCCACCGGCGCGCCCACCCTGGCGGGCCGCGTCAAGGCCCTCGGCCCGGCCGGGGACGACTGCGTGGGGCACGGCACCTTCGTGGCCGGGCTGATCGCCGCCGCACCGGTGAAGGGCGTCGCCTTCCACGGCGTCGCCCCGCGGGCCGGCATCGTCGCGGTCCGCGGCACCGACAGGCGCGGGGTGCCGTCGGCGGCCGGGGTGGCCGCGGGCATCCGCGGCGCGGTGGACGCCGGCGCCCGGGTCGTCGAGGTGTCGGCGGCGTTCGCCACCAGGTCGCCCCGGCTCGACGACGCGGTGTCCTACGCCACCCGGCACGACGTCCTGGTCGTGGCCGCCGCGGTACCGGACCCGCCGTCCGGGACGGCCGCCGCGTCGGCGACACCGGTGCCACGGGACTACTGGCCCGCCGCGGCGCCCGGCGTGCTGAGCGTGCTCGACGTCGACGTCCGGGGCGGCCGCCCGCAGGCCGCGCCGCTCCCGGTCCACGCCGACCTGGCGGCCCCCGGCGACGGCGTCGTGGGCATCGGGCCGCGCGGCAGCGGGCACTTCGTCGGCTCCGGCGCCTCGTTCGCCGCCGCGTACACCGCGGGAGCCGCGGCGCTCGTGCGGTCGGCCTTCCCGGACCTGTCCGCCGCACAGGTGGCCCGGCGCCTGACGGCCACCGCCTACCCCGACGTCGTACCGAGGCTGGACGCCTACGCGGCGGTCGCCTCGGTGGCGGACGGCACCGGGGCGGGCGGCACAAGCGGGACCGCGGCCAGGGCCGTCCCGGTGCGGCTGCCGGACCGGACGCGGGAGGCGGGGGCCACCCGGACCGCCCTGCTGGTCTCCGCCTGCGGAGCGGGAGTCGTCCTGCTGGCCGGATGGGCGGCGCTGGCCGTCCCACGCGGCCGGGCGCGTGGCTGGCGCCCGGCTCGGCGCTGACGGGTGGCGGTCGGGTGGCGGTGGCGTGGGCCGGACCGGACGCGGGTGGCGGGGGCCACCTGGACCGCCCTGTGGGCCTGCGTCTGTGGGGCGGGAGTGGTTGTGCCGGCCGGTTGGGTGGCGCTGGCCGTCCCGCGCGGCCGGGCGCGTGGGTGGCACCCGGCTCGGCGCTGACGGGTGGCGCCCGGCTCGGCGCGGTCGGGTGACGGTTGCGGTGGCGCCTCGGCCCGGTCACGCCTCCAGGGACCCGAGGGGCGCCGCCGGCCGCCGGGGCTGCCGGGAACGGCCGCGGGGGGCCGGCCGGGGGGGGCACCCGGCCGGCACCCCGGTCGCGAGAGCGTCAGTCCGCCGCGGCCCCCGGCTCCTGCTCCACCATCGCCGTCTGCAACAGCGTCGCCCTGTTCCGGGCGACGTACCGGGCCCGGCCCGGCGGCAGGCTGCGCGGCTTGACGTTGCCGAAGACGTACCCCTCGGCCGGCGGGCAGGACAGCAGCAGCCCGGGTGTGTTGACCTCTCCCAGACGCCGCATCAGCTGGTCGCCCATGCCACGGCCGACGCCGGTCGCGGACCGCGCCACCACGATGTGCAGGCCGACCTCGTGCCCGAGCGCCAGGAACTCGAAGAGCGGCGCGAAAGGGTGGTCGTAGGAGCTGCCGCCGCCCAGCATGTCGTAGTCGTCGACCAGGACGAACAGGCGCGGGCCGGTCCACCAGTCCGCCTGCCGCATGCGCGCGGGGCTGATGTCGGGTCCCGGCAGACGCGTCTGCAAGGCCCGCTGCGAGCCCCCCATCAGCTCCTGGAGGGCGGAGAGCGACACGGCGTGGCCCAGGCGGTACTCCTCCGGGATCGCCTGCACCAGTTCCCGCCGGTAGTCGACCACGAGGATGCGCGCCTCCTGCGGGGTGTACCGGGAGGTGATCGCGGCGGTCACCAGCTTCAGCAGGTTGGTCTTGCCGCTCTCGGTGTCACCGACGGCCATCAGGTGCGGAGTACGGCCGAAGTCGTGCCAGACGGGGGAGAGCGTCTCCTCGTCGATGCCCAGCGGCATCCGCAGCCCCTCGGTGCCGGCCGCCGTGGGCAGCTCGGCGGCGGGCAGGCGGTGCGGCAGCATCCGCACCGCGGGCGCCGGGGCCCCGGCCCACGCCCCCGCGATCCGTTCGACCAGGCCGGCCACGCCCTCGGTGAGGTCGTCGGTGGACCCGCTGCCGTCGACGCGGGGCAGTGCCGACAGGAAGTGCAGCTTGCCCTCGACCGTGAGACCGCGGCCGGGGACGCGCGGCACGAGCGCGGCGCGCCGCACGTCGATCACCGAGTCCATGTGGTCGCCGAGCTTCAGTTCCAGCCGGGTGGCGATCTGGTCGCGGATCTGCGTCGACACCTCCATCCAGCGGGAGGCGGTGACGATCAGGTGGACGCCGTAGTTCAAGCCGCGGACGGCGAACTGGTTCAGCGTCGGGACCAGGCCGTCGAAGTCCTGCCGCAGGGTCGCCCATCCGTCCACCACGAGGAAGACGTCACCGTGGGTCTCGTCGGCGAACTCGCCGGCCGCCCGCCGGCGCCGGTAGGTCGCCATCGAGTCGATGGCGTGGTCCAGGAAGAACTGTTCCCGGTGGTTGAGGACCGCCGTGAGCTCGGCCACGGTACGGCTGATGCGTTCGCCGTCCAGCCGGGAGGCGACACCGCCCAGGTGTGGGAGCCCGGCCAGCCCGGACAGCGTGCCGCCGCCGAAGTCCAGGCAGTAGAACTGCACCTCGCGGGGGGTGTGGGTGAGCGCCAGGGAGGCGATGAGGGAACGCAGCAGCGTCGACTTGCCGCTCTGCGAACCGCCCGCGATGCCCACATGGCCCTCCGCGCCGGACAGGTCCACCACGAGGGGGTCCCGGCGCTGTTCGAAGGGCTTGTCGACCAGACCGACCGGCACCCTCAGCCGGCCGAGCCCCGGCCATCCGGTCGCCGTGAACCCGCGTTCCGGGTCGACCGCGAGACCGGGCAGCAGTTCGTCGAGCGCGGAGGGCAGGCCGAGCGGCGGCAGCCACACCTGGTGCGCCCCCGGCCCCGCGCCGCGCAGCCGGTCGAGCGCCACCGACAGCAGACTCTCCGCCGCCTCCCGCTCCTCCCCGGCGGCGCGTTCCGGCGCGGCCGGCTGCGCGGTCGCGCGCGGCACCACGTACCCCGACGTCCACGGCACCACCTGGCTGGCCACCCGGGCCTGCGCGACCGCTCCGCCGCGCCTGCGGTACTCGCCGGACACATATGCCGCCCGGAACCGGGTCAGTGCCTCGACACCGCTCTTGAGGTACCCGCTGCCGGGCTGTGAGGGCAGCTGATAGGCGTCCGGCACACCCAGCACGCCCCGGCTCTCCATGGCCGAGAAGGTGCGCAGGCCGATCCGGTACGACAGGTGGCTCTCCAGCTGGTGCATCCGGCCCTCGTCCAGGCGCTGGGACGCCAGCAGCAGATGGACCCCGAGCGAGCGGCCCAGACGGCCGATCATCACGAACAGCTCCATGAACTCCCGGTGTGCCGACAGCAGTTCACTGAACTCGTCGACCACGACGAACAGGCTCGGCAGCGGTGCCAGCGCGGTCCCCGCGGCACGCGCCTTCTCGTATTCGAGGGCCGAGGAGTAGTTGCCGGCGGCCCGGAGCAGCTCCTGACGGCGGATCAGCTCACCGTGCAGCGCGTCCTGCATACGCGCGACGAGCGCCACCTCGTCCGAGAGGTTGGTGATCACCGCCGAGGTGTGGGGCAGTTCGTCCAGCCCGAGGAAGGTGGCACCGCCCTTGAAGTCGACCAGGACGAAGTTCAGCGTCTCGGAGGAGTTCGTCAGGGCCAGCCCCAGGACGAGGGTCCGCAGCAGCTCGCTCTTGCCGGAACCGGTGGCGCCGATCAGCATGCCGTGCGGCCCCATGCCGCCCTGCGCGGACTCCTTGATGTCCAGCTCGACCGGCAGGCCGTCGCTGCCCACCGCGATGGGCACCCGCAGCCGGGACGCTCCCGTGGCCCGCTGCCACAGGACCGCCGGCTCGTGCCGGTACAGGTCGGGAATGCCGAGCAGCGAGGTCAGTTCGGTGTCCGCGGCCAGCGGTTCGGCCGCGGAGGCCGCCAGCCGCATCCGGTACGGCGCCACCATCCTGGCCAGCGCCTCGGCTCCGGCCGGACCCAGGGCATCCGGCCTGCCGAGAACCGTCGTCTGCTCCTTGCGGGTGCGGTCGGTGCGCACCAGGCCGACCCGGCCGGGCCGGACGTCGAGGCGGAGCGTGGTGCGTCCGGGCCGCCACTGCAACGCGTCGGCCAGGTCCAGGACGACCGCGTTACGGAAGCCCTGGGCGTCCACACGGTGCCCGGAGGGCACGCTCACGCCGTCCAGGACGACGACCGTGTACGGCTCCTCCCGCCCCGGCGGCACCTCCGGGTCGAAGGCGGGCCGTTCGCCGAACTCGGCCCCCAGCAGGTCCTCCAGGTCAGCGAAGGCGGACGTCACCATCCGTGCCGGACCCGCTCCGTCCTCCTCCTGCGGATGCTGACCGTGCGGCAGCCACTTCACCCACTCCCACTCGGCCCGGTGCTCGTCGGCGGCACACACGGCGATCCACAGCTCCTCCGGGGCGTGGAATACGGCGAGCTGCGCCACCATCGCCCGCACCAGGTTCCGCCGCGTGGTCTCGTCGCCCCGCAGCAACACGCGCGCCCAGGACCGCAGATACACGGCGACCGGCTGATCGGGCACCGTGCTGTAGGCACGTATGAACCGCCGCAGCGCATGTGCCGAGAGCGGGTCGAGGTCCTCCACCGGCTTGGTGGACAGCGGGGTCAGCTTCATGGCCAGCTGCTGGTCGCCGACCGCGATCCGCACCTCACCGAAGTCCTCGTCCTTCACCCGGCGTTCCCACAGCCGCGTGGTGCGCACCAGGGAGCGCAGCGCCGCGGGCTCCGGGTGGCGCCAGGCCAGTGCCAGCTGCTGCTCCCGTACCGCACGCCGGGCCTGCTTGCGGACCTGCCCGAGATACCTCAGGTAGTCACGCCGCTCCCCGCGCAGCCGCTGTTTGCGTTCACCGGTGCGGCGCATGAACTGGCCGACGATCATGGCGGCCGACGCGAGCACCATCAGGCCCAGCGACAGATAGACGAACACACCGTTCGACCCGCCCGGGCGCAGGAAGATCAGCATCATGGAGACGGACATCATCGCCATGGGCAGGTAGGTCCACACCGCGGAGTTGTCGGGCACCGTCTCGGCGAGCACCGGGGGCTCCTGGAGGTTCAACTCCCCCTGGGGCATGTCGGGACCGCGCCGGCGCGCGGGACGACGGAACAGAACGGAACTCAACGCATCGGCTCCTTCGGGCGGCAGCCAGTGAGGTGTCACCGGGCCCGTTGGCGGAAAACAGGGGCTGTGAAGCCAACCCGGCAGCAGGGGTACTCTGCACACCATAGACGGATGCAGGTATCTCCCGTTCACACACCTGTGTGTCGGCCGGGTGTCCTCCGCGTCCGGCCGACCTGACGACCTTTCCGCGAAAGCGAATGTGCCGACCATGAGCGACACCTCGGTGGCAAGCCTGTGCCGCCTCACCGTCCGGGCACCCTCCAGGACCATCGACCTCGCCGTTCCGGTGGACGTTCCGGTGGCCGACCTCCTCCCCACCCTGCTCAAGTACTGCGTGGACGGCATGGAGGAGGAGGGGCTCGACCACGGCGGCTGGGCACTCCAGCGCCTCGGCGGCCCCGTCCTGGACGAGGAGGTCACCCTGGAGGCGCTCGGCCTCCACGACGGTGAGGTCCTCCATCTGCGGCCGCGGGCCGAGGCGATGCCCGAGGTCCGCCTCGACGACCTGGTCGAGGGCATAGCGGACGTCACCCGGGAGCGGCTGCACGCCTGGACCACCGAGACGAGCCGGCACCTGCTGCGCGCCTTCGTCGTGTGCGTCCTCGTCATCGGTCTGGGCGTGCTCGCCTGGCCCGGCGGACCGGTCGTGCCGCGCGCGGCCACCGCCGGTGTGGCCGGTCTGCTCCTGCTGGCCGGTGCCGCCACCGCCAGCCGTGCGGTCGGCGACTCGGCCACGGGCGCCGCCCTCGGCGTCATGGCGACCCCGGCGTTCGCCCTCGCGGGCTGGCTGCTGCCCGACGGCGAGATCGCCGGCCCCGCCGCCTACCACGTCCTCGGGGCACGGCTGTTGGCCGCGGGCGCGGCCGGAGCGGGTGGCGCGGTGCTCGCGCTGGCGGCCGTCGCCGTCTACGCCCCGCTCTTCCTCTCCACGGCGCTGGTGTGTGTGGCCGCGGCCGTCTCCGGGGCGCTGATGACCGTCTTCGACCTGCCCGTGGACAAGGCGGCCTGCGCGGTCGCGGCGAGCCTGGTGCTCGTCGGCGGCTTCGTCCCCGCGCTCTCGTTCAAGCTGGCCGGCATGCGGATGCCGCCGCTGCCGACCAACCCCCGGCAGCTCCAGGAGGGCATCGACCCGTACGACGGCCAGGACGTGGCCACCCGGACCGAGCTGGCCGGCGGCTGGATGATCGCGCTGTACGGCTCGGTCGGGATCGTCTCCGCGGGCTGCCTGGTGCCGCTGGTGCGGCGCCCGAACGCCCCGGAGGCGCTGATCGTCGTCGTCCTGTCCCTGATCCTGCTGCTGCACGGGCGGGGCATGGTCAACGTGTGGCAGCGGCTGGTCCTCGTCGTGCCGGGAGCCCTGGGCGCCGCGCTGCTCCTCGTGGGCTCCGGTGCCCGCCTCGCCCCCGCCGGCCGGCCCGTGTTCGTCGCCGGACTGCTGGGCCTGGCCGCCGTGCTCACCGTGGTCACCTGGACCGTCCCCGGGCGCCGGATGCTGCCCTACTGGGGCCGCGCCGCGGAACTGCTCCAGTCCGCGCTCGCCGTCAGCCTGGTGCCGCTCACGCTGTGGGCCGTCGGGGTGTTCGGCGACCTGCGCGCCATCTCCGGCTGACCGCGACCATGCCGATTCCGACGAAAGCCGCGAGGTAGGCCACCATGCAGTCCAAGCGCGACCAGGTACAGGCGCACAGCTTCACCATGACCCGGCTGACCGCCGGCATGCTCCTCGCGGAGCCGGACGCCCCGGACACACCTATGGGCCGCACCACCCGGGGTGTGTTCGTGGGTGTGCTCATCGCGGTGCTGCTGTCCGCCGGGGCCGTGGTGTACGGGCTGATCTCGCCCGGCGGCAAGACCTCGTGGAAGACGACCGGAACGCTCGTCGTCAACAAGGAGACCGGCGCCCGCTACCTGTACGTCGACGGCCGGCTCCGTCCGGTGCGCAACTACGCCTCAGCCCGCCTGATCGCCGGCAGCGATCTCACCACCTCCACCGTGGCCACCGCCTCCCTCCAGGGAACCCCGGTGGGGCTGCCCATCGGCATCCCCGGCGCCCCCGAGTCGGTGCCGTCGGCGGGCGACCTGGACCGGAACGCGTGGCTGGTCTGCTCCACCACCGGCGCCCGGACCCCGGCCGCGCACACCACCCTGGTGGCCGGCGCGCCCGTGGCGAGCACAGGGCTCGGCTCGGCACAGGGCTTCGTGGTCAAGGGGCCCGACGGCGCGGCCTACCTGGTCTGGCAGGGCAGCCGGCTGCGCCTGGACAAGGCGTCCGGCGCCGCCGTGTCGCTCGGCTACGGATCGGTGACGCCGCGGCCGGTCTCCGCTGCCTTCCTCGACGCCCTGGTGGCGGGCCCGGCCCTGGTGACTCCCGAGGTGCCGGGCCGCGGCGGTGCCGGGCCGTCGCTCGACGGCAGGCCGAGCACGGTCGGCCAGGTGTTCCAGGCCGAGGTGCCCGGCTCCGACGAGCACCCGTACTACCTGCTGCGGACGGAGGGCCTGGTACCGCTGACCACCACCCAGGCCGACCTCCTCCTCGGCGACCCCCGCACCCGTGACAAGGCGTACGGGGGCCGGGCGCCCCGAGCGGTGGCCGTGGGCGCGGACGCGCTGAAGCAGCACCTGGCGCCGGGCGCGGAGGGCCGTTCGCCGGCCGCCGAGGGCCTGCCCGCCGCACCGCCGAAGCCGGTCGGGATCGGGCCGGACACGTCCGCGTGCGTCGGTGTGGAGCCGGCCGAGGACGGCACGAAGGTGACCACGCTGCTCGTGACGACGGACGAACTGACCCCCGTCGCCCAGCCGCCGGCGGAGACCGCCCGAGCCTGCCTGCCGGTGGACGCCGTGGTGGTCCGCCCCGGCCACGCGGCCCTGGTACGGGTCCTGGGAGCCGGCGGCACCACCGTGGGCACCACGACCTACCTGGTCGACGACACCGGCACCAGGTACCGCGTGCCGACCGCCAAGGCACTCGGCGCGCTCGGCTACAGCGAGGGACAAGTGACGTCCCTGCCCTCCCCGTTGCCGGCGATGCTGCCGTCGGGACCGGATCTGGATCCGGACGCGGCCGCCGGTGCGGCCCGGCCGACGACGCCGACGCAGTGCGCCGTACGGCGGTAGCGGAGCCGGGCGGAGTCAAGCACACGTGTTTACATGGGTGTCCCGCTCCTGGACATACGTGAACATGTAAGGTAGGCACCCGGCCGGGTTCGGCCACCGGTCACCACAGGACGACGGCAGGCGAGGACATGTGCCGGGCGTCGTGGTGATGGGCGCCCGCACCGCCGGGCACCAGTCACACGTCGAGCGCCGGGACGGGCACGCACCCCCCGGCGCAGCAATCGAAAGGCTGAACATGGCAGGAAACGGCCAGCAGTCAAGTGAGCAGGCGACACGCAACGGCATCCAGGCCCTGGAAATGGCGTTCTCCGGCATCCTGAGGAGCCGTCAGGACGTCGAGGCGACGCGCAACAGCCTGGCCACGGGTTATCAGGGAACGGACGGCAAGAAGTTCGGCGACCTGGTGCACGAGTGGGAGAAGCAGGTCGACATCGTCCTGAGGAACCTGGAGGGCATGATCGACAAGCTCAACACGAGCCTGTCGGAACACCAGAAGGTGCAGGGTTCCGCCAACGAGGACATCAACGCGGCCTACCAGCAGTCGGAGGCGATCTTCGACCAGCTGACCGGTGCGGCCTGAGCGCGGCTGAGCCGCCGTACGGCCCGGCTCGCGTACTTCGAGGAGAGAAGAGTTCATCATGGCGGAAGACATCCTGGGCGACGGCTACATCCATGTGAGTTATGACCACATGGACTCGGCCGCGGCCGACCTGGAGTCCCAGAACGCTGCGATCAGGAAGACCATCGAGAGCATGGAAGCGGAGCTGCGTCCCCTGCGGGAGTCCTGGTACGGCTCCGACGCGGCCGCTTACGACGCGGCGCAGCGGAAGTGGGACAACGCGATCGCGGAGGCACAGCGGGTGCTGGATCGCCACAAGATCCTGCTGGAGGGCCTGAAGCACAACTACGGCCAGACGGAGAAGAAGCTCACGGGCCTGTGGGAGCACGGGGGCTGACCGCCCGGGAACCGGCGGCCGCGGCCCGCGCGGCGGGCAGCCCGCGGCCGGGCCGCCGGTTCCGCTCCGGTCCTCACCACACACGACCCGGCCGGCACACGCGAGTCCCAGCAGTGCCGCCCCGGGGTTTGGAGATCCCATGGGAAACCTGACACATCTCGACGGGAAGTCGCTGCAGACGTTCATCGACACGGATCTGAAGGACTTCGTCACGCAGACGGAGAAGATCCGAGAGGACGCGGACGCGACGAGCGACCACCCGGGCCGAGCCCTCAAGAGCCTGATCAACGGCGAGGCCGAGCCCGACACGTTGCACCAGAACCAGTACCTCGCGCTCGGTCCGATGGTCGACGACGGGAGCCTCACGCACGGCAAGGCCCTCGTCGACGCGCTGACCCGGTCGGCCAAGTCGATCGACGCCATCCTGGAGAACCAGCAGCGGCTGTTCCGGGACATCGACAAGGACTTCAGGGAGACCCTCAAGATCATGGGGGCCACGCAGAGCGACAACATCACCGAGATCAGCGGGGAGAAGCTCCTCGACGTCTTCGACGACGTCGACCGTGACATGACGCCGTCGTCGGGTGGCGGCAGTCAGAGCCAGAACACCTAGGCCGCGTCCCTCTCCCTCTTCCACCCCCTCACAGCGGAGTTCTCGCCATGGACAGCGATCCGGACGACTACTGGGCCCAGGCCGTGACCAGCTACACGGGTTACCCCATGCCCAAGCGGACGTCCCTCTTCGACAAGCTGAAGAGCAAAGAGGGCATTCCGCTGATGCGGGTGAACCTGGTCCAGCACGACATGCGGGCCGTCAGACCGGAGGACTACACCGCCGTCTCCGGATGGCAGGCGTCCCACGGCGAGGACTACCGGCTGGCCTTCTACACGCACCACGGCGGCCAGGGGGTGAAGCTGTACACGGCCGACATCGTCTTCATCGGGACCCTGGCCGACGCCGACGGCAAGAGTCACTTGTCGGACGCCGGTTCGACCCGGGAGGGGGGCGCTTTCAAGGGGAAGTACGGGGACGAGTGGGACGACACCGATCTGTGGCGTTACGTGTCCGCCCCGAAGTTCGCTCTCGAAAAACTGGTGAACGAGCCCTACAGCACCAAGAACTTCTCCTACAACGGCGTGGACGTGCCGGACGCCGGCGCCGTCGACCTGGTCTCCTTCACGCGTACCGCCCAGGCCTTCGACCGGGCGGCGGCCTTCTTCAGGCGTCAGCTGAAGCCACTGGAGGAGTGGAACAAGTCGCTGGGCGGTGACGACGCGGCCTGGAAGGGGCAGTCCGCCGACGTGGTGCGGACCCTCATCCAGACGCTGCACAAGAACTACGAGAGCTACGCGGAGCAGATGGGCGGGCGTGAGTTCACCTCGCCTCACCAGTTGCTGGGCAACGGCTATCCGGCGCCCGAGTCGACGTATGCGGAGGCGCTGTTCCAGGCCCAGTGGGACCTGTTGTGGGAGGCCAGGATGATGAAGGAGGCCTGGCAGCGATGGGCCGACTCGGCGGAGCACGATCCGCACCGGGCACTGCTCGAACAACTCGACGCGTTGAGCGACTGGATCATCCACAACAACGTCCCGCTCGTCACGGTCGATCCCGGCAGCCTGGGGTCGCAGTACGGCTGGTCCTCGGACGACGACGGTGACGAAGACCTCCGCTATACGAGCGAGACGTCCTTCGACACCTTGCCGGGCTTCTCCGACAGTCCGCCGGACATGGGTGCGCTCGATGACCTGAACTCGTGGAAGGCGCTCGGCGAGAACGCGGTGAAGCGCTGGAACGACAACGTGAACGGCTATCTCGTCGCCGCCGCCAAGCAGTCCCTCTCCAACCTCGGGAAGAGCTGGGGCGACGCCTCCGAGGACGTGGGGCGGGAGGTTCAGCCGAAGGAGACCGACAACCTTTCGGGCGCCTACCAGAAGAAGGAGACGAAGAGCGAGAAGGAGGCTTCCCAGAAGGCTCTCGACGACGCGAACAAGAAGAACAGCCAGGCCTGGGACAACCTCAACAAGAACCTGTCCGACTCCAACCACAACAACAAGAGTCTGTTCGACAACCTGAACCAGAACCTCACCGACTCCAACAACAACCAGAAGCAGCTCAACGACGGCCTGAACGGGCTCGGGAACAGCCTCGGCAACGGCCTGAGCGGCCTGGGCGACAACTTGTCACGGAGCCTCAACCCCGAAGGCCCAGGCGGGGGTCTGAACCTCAGCGGCGGCGGCGAGACCTCGCTGCTGAACGGCGGGCTGAACACGCCGGCCGACGGTCCCGGGGGCGTCGACGGCCCCCTCGGCAACGGCACCACGCTGCCGTTCGGCAACCTCTCGTCCCTGAACCCGAACACGACCAGGGGCGATTCGTCCCCGGTCGATCTCAACCCCGGCTCGCTCACCGACGGGCCGCACCTCGACGCCGACGGGAACCTCGTGCGGACGTTTCCGGACGGCACCAGGACGGTGTTCGACCCCGACACCGGACAGCTCGTCACGACCGCACCGGACGGCCACACCACCACCTCCCGGCTGAACCCCGGCGACGTCGTCACCAACCCGGACGGCAGCCACACCCGGCTCAACGCGGACGGCACCCTCACGACGGAGTCCCCGGACGGCACCAGGACGGTGTTCGACCCGTCCGACGGCACCCTGCACACCACGAAGCCGGACGGTCACACGACCACGACCCACCTGAACAAACCCATCGACATCCCCGACCTGTCGAGCGGCGGGAGCAACCTCCCGCACGGCGGGACCTCCGCGCTGAACGACACGCATCTCGACACGCATCTCGGCACACGTCTCGGCACGGGCGACGGCCGTCTCCACGACGACGCGGACGCCGACTACCTGGACTACGACAGCACACCTTTCACAGGAGGTAGGCTGGGCGGAGGTGTGGGCGGCTTCGACCTCGCCTCGGCCGGCAACCACAACTCGGCGCCGTCCGCAGGAGGCACCCCGCTCAACCCCGGCCTCGGTGGGGGAGCCGGAGCGGGTGGCGCGGGAACGGGCGGCGCGAACGGCGAACGTGTGCGCACGGCGCTGAACGACACGAGCAACCTGTCCGCACTGCGCCGCAACGGCGCGGCGGCGCCTGCCATCGACGGGGAGGCCATGCCCTTCCGGCGGGGCGGGACCCAGACCACCAGCTCCCCCATGGGCGGCGCCCCGATGGGCGGCACGCAGGGTGGCCAGTCCACGGAGAGCGCGGAGCGGCAGCGCACCAACTGGGTAGAGGAGGACGAGGACGTGTGGGGCACGGAGGACGGCGGAGCGCCGGCGGTGATCGGATGAGCGGGATGGACGGAAACGGCACGACGGGTGCCCGGGGGGACGCGCCCGACGCGACCGTGGCGGCGAATCCCTTCACCGCGAGCCTCAGTGAGCGCCTCGCCGAGACGCTGGCCGAACTGGACGCCGTCACCACCGGCTTGACCAGGGCCAAGGCGGAACTGCGCGACGCCACCTACGCGGCCCGGTCCCGCGACCGGACCGTGGAGGCCACGGTGGGTTCCCAAGGGCAACTGCTCGGCCTGAGGTTCCTCGACAACAAGTACCGCACCATGAGCCCGACCGAGCTCGCCGCGTCCGTGCTGGACGCCGCGACACAGGCCCGTGACGCGATGTCGCGGCACGTGATGCGGACGATGCGGCCCTTCACCGAACCACGTCCGGGCATGCCGCGCATGGAGGGCTTCGACATCGACTGGGCCGACATCTTCGGGTCCGGCGTCCTGGAGGAGCCGCAGACGTCGTCCTCGCGGAACGGGCGCGGGGCGTTGCGGGACGAGATCCATGAGGACGGGGAGGAGTAGGAACCGTGGGAGACGTCTTCTCCGCGAACGCGACGGCCATCCACACGTGGGCCGGCATCATGGACGAAATCGCCGAGATCACGGGCCACGCGGTGGCGGATTTCGAGGCGGCGGCCCGCCGGTGCGCGGACTGGCCGGGCGTCGACGACTCCATGGCCGAGCAGCTCCGCCCCCAGGACGCGAAGGAGCGCAAGGGGACCGTGGAGGCGGGGACGGCGCTGATGGAGGCCATCGGCGGCATGACCCGGGTGCTGAACCTGAACGGTGACATCATCCAGGGCGCCCAGAACGACGCCATCGAGGCCATCGACGACCAGGCTTCCAGGTCCGGGAGGCACTGAACCGTCATGGCGATCGTGGTTCCGGCATGGCTCAACGACCTGTTCTTCGCCCTCATGGGCGAACGCATGCCACAGGCCAACGAGGACCTCGCCTATGTGAGCCACGAAGCCTTCGCGTCGTTCTCCAACAAACTGCGCAGACTGGCGGATCTGGTCGGCGAGTCGATCGGATCCGCCGGCCAGGTGCTGCCGCCCCAGGTCGCCAAGGACTACGTCCGTGCGGTCGACGTGCTGACCGACGACGGCGGTACGAACCACATCACCGAGCTCGCCAAGCAGCTGGACGACATCTCCGACGGCCGGGTGAAGACCTCCATCAGCATCGCCGAGTCCAAGATCAACATCTTGCTCGAACTGGCGATCCTGGCGGCGGAACTGCTGTTCCTGGCCGTGATGTCGTTCTTCACCGGCGGCGCCACGTCGGGCGAGGCCGTGGAAGCGAAACTGCGGACACGTGCCCGGATCCTGGTGATCCTGGAGATGCTGGCCAAGCGCACCCATCTCCTGCCGACCCTGAGCGAGGCGCTGGAGGAGGCGTTCACCACGCTCGCCGCGCGGCTCGCGCTGATTCTCACGGCGGCCCCTGGCCGCAAGCCGCACGGTATCGACATGAAGGACGTCGTACTGAGCGGCGTCACCGGTGGTCTGACCTCGATATTCGACCACCTGTTCCATGGTGGGAAGAGCCTGTTCAAGAAGCTCTTCAAGGACAAGGCCGACATCGGAGCCGGGTTCGACAAGAAGTTCGCCGACAAGGACAAGATGCCCGGGCTGAACACCGGTCCCGGCGGCAGCACCGTCAAGCACGGCGTGAAGAACCCGGCGCCCGACGGGCCGCACTCCGGCGGCGGGAATCTCCTCACGAACACCGCCGGCCAGGGCTTCGACGCGGTCGGCGAGGGCGCGGCCGAGACGTTCGCCGAATCCGTCGTCTACCAGCAGCCGCTCAGTTTCTCCACGTTCCACGGCGCAGTCGTCAGCAGCCTGAACACCGCGCTGATTTTCACGGGGGTGCAGAAGCTGGGGTTGGGGCTCCGCGACTTCGTCTTCCCCAAGGACCTCGGTGTCACCCCCAACAGGGCCTCGGCCGGACCGGCCACCGGCCCTGCCGGTACCGGAGCGGTGGACGGACCGGACCAGGGCACGCACGTCCCCACCACCGGTACGGACGTCCCCGCCCCGGTGTCGTACGCCCCCCACGACCTCACCGAGGCGGGACCGCCCCCGGTCACGACCACCGGGCAGACCCCCGCCGTGTCCGCCCCCACGGTGGGTGCGGGTTCCACCCAGAGTGCCGGTCCGGCCGCCGCGTCCGGGTACGGCGGCGGCATTCCCGTCGAGAGCCCTGGGCAGGCGCAGGTGCCGCCCGCCCCCACGACATCCGCCGGTGGCGGGGCCGGCACCCGGCCTCCGCTCCAGACGGGCCCCGACGCCCCGACGGCCCCCGGCCACGACGCCACCACGGTGCCGGACGGCACCCCGACGGTCCCCGGCCACGACGTCACCACGGCGCCGGACGACGCCCCGACCGCCCTGGCGCCCGGCGCCACCACCGCGCCGGGTGCCACCCTCACGGACTCGGCCTCCGGCCCGCTCGGAGCCGGGGCGCACCAGGGGTCCCAGGGCTCCGCCACCGGCGACGGGACCGCCTCGCACGACGTGTCCCCGGGGCCCGTCGAAGACGAGTCCGCCACGGCTCCGGGTTCGCTGACGGCGCCCGGCGAGGACCCTTCCGACGCGGCCGGCAGCGTCCCGGGGCAGACCGCGCCGCCGGCATCCGGTCCGGGCACGGCCACCGGGCAGGCGGCGGCGCAGACCCCCGGGACCGCACAGGCTCCCGGCACACGGCAGACTTCCGGTGCGGGTGTGGGCCCCGGTACGGTCCAGGGCGGCGGCGCCCAGGTGACCGGCGACGCGACCGCCGCGAACACCACGGCCACGCAGGGCGGCCAGGACCGGCCGAGGGCCGACGACGGCCGGAACAGCGAGCGTGACGGCGCCCTGGGCATCAAGACGGTCTCCGCCGGGGCGGCCACCCCCGCGACGACGGCCGGCACCCTCGGTCAGGACGTCACCGGGCAGCACACCGCCGCCCCCACGGTCCCCGACACCCAGGAGGACGTCCCGTCGAACGTCCTCACCGCGGCCGGGGACACCGCCGTGCCGGGTATCACGCCGCCCGCCACGGTCTCGACCTCGACCTCCTCCGCCGTCCCGTCCGGTGCCGCGGAGCGGGCGAAGGGGCGGGGGGACACCGGCCGGGACGCCGTGCCGGATCCGGCGCCCGCCGAGACCCCGTCCGCGTCCGCGGACACGACGCCGGACGAGGATGTCGCGGCGGCGATCCCGATGCCGACCGTCTCCGGCTCCGAGCCCACGGACGCGCACCAAGGCGCCGCGCGGGGCGACGCCACGACCATGGTGTCCGCGGACCCGGTCATCCCGGTCACCGACCAGGGCACCGCGGACGCCGACGACTTCGCCTCCGAGGACTCAGACACGGTCTACGACCCGGACGACGATTCCGACACGCTCTACGACTCGGAGTCCGACTCCGGCGACACGTACGTCGGATCCGAGGAAGGGGCGATCCTGAAGGAGGGCGGGAAGGCCGCGAAGGATCCGGGGCCGCCCCGGTCGCACGAGAAGATCTCCCAGTGGCTGGACGGTCTGGACGCCGGCACAACGCACCCCCTCCGTGGTCTCGCCGCCCAGGACGTCACGGTCAACATGCTGACGGGAGTCACGTACGGCGGCCGGAATCTCGATTACATCGTCGAGATCGACCATCCCTACGTCTCCTGGAGTGCTCCTGGCCGGACGGTGTGGCGGAACACGGACGAAGACCCGAGCACCGTTTTCCGCACCGGTTTCCGAGCGCGTAATCCGGAAAACCTCGTGGACATCGTCCAGTGGGTGACTTCGCCGCCTTCGGAAGGGGCTCAGTTCGTTTCCACCACCCGTGACAGGGAGTTGCCGAAGTACACGGGCCGGCGGTACCAGTACGAGATCCGGGGCGACGTCTCCGGTGTGGACATGGCGCAGTCCATCAACCGGATGCTCGACGCGGAACCGGAGCTCGAGGACGAGCTTCCCCAGCTCGCCGAATACCGCGACGACGAGCTCGAAGTGGCGTTCGTCGGCGGGATTCCCGCGCATGCCGTCGTCTCCGTTCTCGACCGGCGGACCGGGCTGACGGGCCGCTGGGACCCCGCCACGCAGGCGGTGGAGTGGTCGCAGGCACCGCATGCACCGCAGGCGTCCGGGCAGCCTGCGCCGGAAGCCGCTGTCGCCGGTGGCGCGGATGCGAGGGCGGAACTCTTCACCGGCTCCCCGTGGGACGACACCGACACGACGGACGACCCGTACGGCTCGTACGAGTCGGAAACGGATAGTTCGGACAGCCCAGAACCGGATAGTTCGGAAAACTCGGAACCGGATAGTTCGGACGACTCGGATTCGGACTGGCCGGCCGCACCGCACTCACCCGGGCCGACGTCGTCACCGCATCCCGTCCCGGCGCCGACCCGGTCCTCCGTCCCGCCCATGGGGCCGGAAGTGCCCCGTACGCGCCGGGTGCTGATCAACGGCGTGGCGCAGGAAATGACCCAGCACCGGGGATTCCACCGGTTCACGGCACCCGACGGGGGCGGCTCCGTCTACATCAGCGACGACCAGATAGACCACGGCGAGACGGTCCCGGCCGTGGCGGACCTCGTCGTCAGGTTCCTCGACGGTGGCCTGCCCCTGTACCGCGTGCACCCGCAGCCGGCGCCGGGGACCGGACACCCGGGCGAGCGGGTCACCTTCGTGGCTGCGGGCACCGACGACTTCCCGCGGCACGACGACGTCGACGCGACCGTGTTCGTGGAACTCTCCACCACGCCGGAGGCCGCGGAGCGGCGGTTCGACGAAGCGGGCGCCTCGCCGACCACCGGGACCGGTCTGCCGGCCGGCGCCTTCGTCGGGCCGGACCGGGACATCGTCGTCATCGACGCGCACACGGTGCAGGTGAGGAACCAGGTCGTCGCCCTGGTGACCGACCACGCGCCGGTCACCGTGACGCCCCGGACCCCGCCGGTGGACACCGGGATCACGGTCATGGCCGCTCAGGTCGACAAAAGCCCCTACGAGCGGGTCCTTGAGCGGGAACTGGCGAAGGACACGCACACCGACGAGCAGCGGAGGCGGCTCCAGCGGGCCCTCGACACCCACGGCCCGGCCCGGGAGCCCGCCCGGCGCCCGGGGTGGGACCACCTCTCCCCGGCCGAGCGTTCGGAGCTCACCACCCTCGTGGCCAGGCAGACCGGCAGGGAAGCCGACGGGGATCTCGCCCGGCGGGTGGAGGAGGCGTACCGCGAACTGCCCGGTTCCTGGTACTCCCAGCCGCTCGTCCGCCGCGCGGAACTCGTCGGCAACAAGATCGCCACCGGCAGGTTCTTCCCCGCTGTCGGGGGCTCGGGGCGCGACGGTGCCGCAGACGTGTCCGAGCGCGCCGGCGAGCCGTCGGCGCCCGGTGACGGCGTGCGGGACCAGCCCGTGGCCGGTCCGTCCGGTACGCAGCCCGTGGGCCTGGCCCCGCAGTCGGCCGCCCCCGATACGGTGGCGACGACCTGGATCGGGCCGGTCGACGGGGACCCGGTACCCCGGGCCACCAGCCCTGAGCCCGAGGAGGCCGGCCTCCAGCCGACGAGAGTGCGGAACCTGCGGCCGAAGCTCACTGTCGACGCGAGCGGCGCCTCCCGGAACGCCGGGCGGTCCCCGTTGTCGCCCACCTCGCCCCGCCAGGTGATCATCTCGCCGGTGAGCGCCCGGACGCCCGTCGGTCTGCGGTGGAGCCCGACGACCCCGCTCACCGCGGTGCCGGACCCGGCGCGCACACCCACCGACGCGACCACGTCACCGAGTCGGGCCGACGCCGAGGCGACCAGGCGCGTGACAGCCGCCGAAGTGATCCGCCTGATGCAGGAGATGGCATCGCAAGCGGGCCCGTCCGGGCATCACACGGGCCACCTGGGGCCGGACCTCTTCGGCCTGCGCCGGCCCGCACCCGCTCCCGAGTTCCTGGTGAACCCGGAGACCGGCCGGCCGTACGACCACCGCGGCCTCGACGCCGACCAGGCCGTGTACTTCCTGAACGCCATGGACATGAAGTACCGGTGGGACGCCACCGAGTTCGATCCGGCGGGCTGGACGGACGTCGGACAGTTCAGCCATTCCCATCACCGCGACACCCTCGCCTGGACCCCGAGCCCGAACGCTCCCCGGCTCCCCTCGCTCGACGTTCGTACGCCCGCCGTCGTGCATGCCATCTGGTTCGGAGGTCCGCCGCGTCCGGACGGTCCGAGCGCCGGGTTCTGGGAACGCTTCGGCACCGCGGCGCACCGGTTCCGGGACCAGGCCGTGTTCGTCCTGTGGACCGATGTGGCACGGGCGGACATCGAGTACGTCAGCCGGTTCACGCAGGCCCCGAGCGATCCCGAGGCGGCGCGGGTGTGGGCCCTGTACCAGTGGGCCGAGGCCAACGGGGTCAAGCTCGTCAACGTCCAGGAGGTCTTCAACGAGTCGGCGCCGATGGGGCTCCACGACGAGTTCATGACCGAGATGCTCAAGGGTGTCGGCCCCGGGTGGGCGGCGGCCAGTGACATCGCCCGGCTGGAGATCCTGGACCGGTTCGGCGGGTTCTACACCGACGGCGACAACGAGATCGGTGACCTGGGTGCCTTCGAGCAGGTGACGAACAGCCGCGAGGGCTACGCCGTCGGCGCGACCAGCAAGCTGTTCTCCAACTCCGCCCTGGCCGTGACGATGGGCCATCCCTTCCCGGGCATGGCCAAGGAGCTTCTCCGGGCGAACTACACCAAGACGCAGCCCGAACTCCTCGCCGCCCTCGGCCGAGTGCCCAAGGACGGGTTCACGCGGTTCCCCATGCGCCCACGACGGCACTCGGTGATGCGCCGTACCGGGCCGGACGGCTACTGGAGCCTTCTGCCGGCCCTGGGGCTGGCCAACCTGAACGAGATGCCGCGGCTCGGGGGACTGTCGATCCGTTCGGACAGCAGTTGGTCCCCCGAGAACGCCCCACCGGCCGCGGCCGCCCCCCAGCGTCCCTACACCGCGCAGGAAACGGCGTACTTCACGGCCGTCGTCGTCCAGAGCATGGTGCGCAGCCTGCTGAACAGGAACGGCGACCTGCACCTCACCCAGATCGAGTCCGCGCTCGACCGGCACGACGACCCCGACCTCGTCTGGGAGTCCGCCCTGGGCTTCCTGGCGTCGCGAGACGATCTGCGGTCCCTTGTCAAGGGCGTGACCAGGACCACGTACGTCGACGAGACGACCACCCGTCGGGTGCAGCTCCCGACGGCCGCCGAGGCGCTTCTGCTCCCGCCGCAGGACGCGCACGCCGCCGCTCCGGTCGGCGACGCGGACGGCTGGTGGCTCGGTGAGCGGTCGGAACCGGTACGCATGGCGCCCGCCGCGGTGGAGCACCCCGGTGACCGCGGCCGGGAATCGCCGTCCGGCCCGGCGGAGTCCGTGACCGTCGGCGAGATCACCACCCCTTACGACGCGTGGGAGGCCTTCGCGGCCCGGGACCCCGGCGCCGCACAGAGCCTGCTGCACAGGGTCGCCAGGGACATACCCGAGGAGTGGGGCGAGAGCCACGACGCCATCAGGAGAGCCTACGGCCGGTTGACGCCCGAGCAACGCCGTACGACCTCGGTCGGGCAGGCGGCGCTCCTCACCAACATGCTCCTGGCGGGCGAGGCCCGCACCGGGCTCCTCGATGCCGGCGCGCGGCCGCGCGCCACGACCCTGGAGACCGGCCCCGGCCCACGGGAGGACCAGGACGCGACGCCCGCGGGACGGTCGGCGAGCGGCGGGTCCCGGCAGCCGGCCGCCGGGAGCGCGGACGCCACGTCGTCCGCTCCGCGTACGCGGCGCCGCGTGCGGATGGCACCACCCCCGCTGGATCTCTCGGCGCCCAGTCGACGTGGCTCCCGCGCTCCGATCGGGTCGCGGACGTCCGCGACCCTGCGGACCCCGAGGACACCGGGCACCACGGACCCGGCACGCACGCCGGGTACGGCCGGTCGTCCGCGCGACCCGCAACCGGCACGCTCTCCCGGCACGAGCAGGACCACCAGCACCCCGGGCACGTCCGGGACCACCGCCTCCGGATCGTCCAGGCCCGCCGCCACCCCCAGGACGGCCCGCACCCCGCGCCGCCCCGACGCCCCTGCCTCGGCCCGTACCCCCGCCCCGGCCTCGTCCCGCACCCCCCGGCACACCGACACACCCGCCCGCTCCGCCAGAACGCCGGGGAACGGCAGGCCGCCGAGGACGCCGGCCCCGCTGCGCACTCCGCGGACGCCGACGAGCGGCGGCCTCGGGCGACACCCGCGTACGCCCGTCAGCCCCGGACACGTGCGCACGTCCACCGTCCGGGCCATGCGCAGGGACCCCGAGGCGTTCCTGAAGAACAACGTGGTCTCTTTGGACATGGCGGCCGGCCTGCGGTCGTACGCGCCCCGACTGTCGTCGGAGCAGGCCACCAAGGTCGTCGCGGCACTCAACGACACGTCACTGCGCCGCCATTGGTTCGTCCTGGTCGAGGTCGACCGGGACACCACGGGCAAGCCGGTGTTCATGCTGGCGCCGGCGGTCGAGAAGTACGCGCAGCAGTATCCGGACACCGAGCCGTTCAACGAGATCCCACCCGGCAGGCTTCCGGTCAGGCGGGACGACGCCGCCTATCTGGAGGCCGGGTTCATCCCCTATCTGACGGGGTCCACGAGCAACCTGGACACGGCCATCGGCCACGCCGAGGTGGTTCGCGACCCCAGCGACACGGAGTTCAGCCCGGATTTCGTCGTCACTCCGACCATGAACGGGTGCGCCCTCGCGATCACGGCCGGATCCGTCGGCGGCCGTTTCACCGCCTGGCACTTCCAGTCGCCCTCGGCCCTGTCGAACGTGGCGAACGCCGAACGGTTCCGCCGGACCAAGCGACCCACGGACTGGTACGGCGACGGCGAGTACTACGACGTCGCGGCGTCCGGCTCGACGGGGGGCGCCGCCCCGATGTTCGAGACCACCAACATGCTGTGGCGTGGCCCGGACGGCTGGCGGGTGCTCAGCCAGGAGAGCCGTACCGGCCACATGAACAGGTCCGTCACGTGGCACCGGTTCCAGCAGCGGCCCATCCGGCTCACCGAGGGCGGCGAACTCCGGCAGATCGCCGCCATCTACCAAGGGATGGCCCGCGCCGAGGCGTTCGAGGACAACGCCATCGCGCAGCGCTACCGGAACATCCTGCTGTCCAAGCCGCAGCGGGGGGAGGAGGAGAAGTACCGACGCATCGAGACGGTCTACAACCTCATCAGGGCGCACGTACGCCATGAGATCGAGCAGATCGGCGACGCGCGGGACTTCGAGTCGCTCCAGCGCCTGGCGGCGAACTTCCGTCTGGAACGCGCCGCGTACATGCCCGGTTTCGTGCACGCCCTGCCCGAACTGCGGGACGACGTCCCCCTGCCGCTCTTCAACAAGGCAGAGCGGAACCGGCTGACCGGACGGGTGCAGAACGTCCGGGCGCTCGTCCAGGCGTTCATGGACAACAGCTACCGCAACTGGATCAGCCGGCTGGAGAGCGAGGCGGGGGACCACGCCCGGCGTCCCACCTGGGACCGGCTGACCACGGCAGACCGCCAGGAACTCATCCGGCTCGTCTCCCGGGGGATCGACCGCGAGGCCGACCCGGATCTCGCCCGGCGGGTGGAGGACGCCTACCGCGAGCTGCCCGACTCCTGGTACTCCCAGCCCCTCACCCGCCGCGCGGACCTCATCGGGAACAAGATCACCTCCGGTGCGTTCTTCCCGGGCACGGGCGGATCCGCCCCCCAGGGGTCCGACGGCCCCGGACCGGCCGGCGAGCCGTCGGCGCCGGCGGCCGAGCGGCCGGAAGCGCTGTCGTCCGATACGGGCACCACACCTGACGAGACCCCGGGCACGCCCTCGCCCGCCCGGCCCACCGGACCCGGTCCCTCGCGAGGGGGCCTGACCGAGGAGCTGACGCGACGGCTCGCAGCTTCTCCCCTCCTGGACACGCCCGTCACCCGGCAGGACCTCGCCGGACTGGCCCACGACCCCGCGCTCGACCTCACCTGGCAGCTCGCACCGGACGCCCGGGTCCCGGTCCGGGACGCCGGCCTGTCCCCCGTGGACCAGGCGCGGCTGCTGCTGACCAGGCCGGACCTCGACCCGGACCTCGCGGCGGACCTGCGCCCCGTGCTCACCCCGGACGCACCGGCGGGGACCACCCCGGCCTCCCCGGGGGGCACCGACGCGGACCCGGTGGCAGCGGACGAAGATGCGGAGGCGTCCACCGTCCAGACCGACGGCGCGCGGGTCCCGCCCGAGCCGGCCGCTGCGGCGCCCGGTGCCCGCCGGCCCTGGCCGTTGCAGCTCGAAGAGGACGCCGACGGGTATGTGCCGAACCTCGCGAAGCGGCCCGCGGACTTCCCGGCGAGCCGGGCCGAGGCCTGGCAGCGCTACCTCGCGTCCTACGGACAGGTGGCGGAACTTCGTGCGGCGGAGCGTCAGGGCGGGACCGCCTCCCACGGTGTCCCGGCGCCGGATTCCGACGGTCGGACCGGCGGCCCCGACACGCACGGCGCCGCACGGCTGCGGCTGGGCAGGGACGAGGAAGCCCTCCGCGCGTGGGGGCACCCGGACCCCGAGGGCCTGCTCCTCCGGTACCGCGCCCAGCCGGCGGAATCCGCCCCGGTCGGCACGGACCCCCTGGCACCCGCCCCGGAGGAGGAGCCGCTTCCCCCGACTCCGGTGGACGCGCCGCTTCCTGCCGCTTCCGAGGAGAAGCCGCTTCCTCCGGTGCACGAGGAGAAGCCGCTTCCGGCACCCCCGCAGACCCAGGCCGTCGATCCGCAGGCCCAGGGCGCCGCCGAGGCCCCCGGGCGCCCCACCGGGGAAACGCGGCACACCCCCGGGATCACCGTCATGTCCGCCTCCGTGGAGGGCGATCCGGACCGGAAGCTCCTCGCGGAGGAACCGGGCACGACCACCCTCTCCGATGAACAGCGGAGCCGGCTCCAAGGCGTCCTCGACAGCCATGGCGGCACACCGCCCGCGGCGGTCGGCGGACCCGCGATGCGGCTGCGGGGCGGTGCGTCCGACGACGCGTCGGCCGCGGACTCCGGATCCGACGTCATCGACGACTGGACGACCGTCTCCGACTCCGGTGTGTTCGTCAGGCGTTCCCCCGCTCTCGCCGAGATCGACCGGACGCTGGAACACTGGAAGTCCGGATCCCGTACCGTGCCGCGCCGCTTCGATGACAATGAGCGCGACATCCAGGCGGTTCTCTCCGCGATCGGCACCTGGCGCGCCGCCAAGCACGGCAGGCCCAGCAGGCGCGAAGCCGCGGTCGACATGCTGGAACGCCGGCTCAGGGACGAACTGGACGACATCGCCGGCCGACGGGAGGCCATGCGCCCCCAGCTCGAACTGCGAAGGCGCTACGACCGGATCAGCCCCGGGCTGAGCCGGTGGGCCGAGCGGCAGCCGACCGGCCGTGACATCGATCCGGACCTCCCGCTGCATCGGCTGCTGACGGAGGAGCGGGACCGCCACGGACAGCTGACGGAGCACGCTGTCAGCATCGGCGACGACATGGCGCGCGGAGACTTCGACGACGTCCTGTCGCGGAAGCTGCGTTCCGGCGTGACGGTCGAGGCGCTCGGCGACGACCAGGTCGCCGCCCTTCTGGCGAGCAGCGGACGCGGTCCGGACGGCCGGACGCCGTACCCCGAGATCGAGTCCTACCTGGCGCGTCGGGACACCGGCAGGCGCTCCGATCACGGCTCACCGCTCACGGAGTGGGCGAGGGAGACGATCGCCGTCGGGGAGACACAGGTGACCTTGCACCACGACCCCACGGACGCGCTGTGGGAGCGGCGCCGGGACCAGGTGCTCGACTCCGTGCACCGGCTCGCGAGCAGGGGCCTCCTGGCGCCGGGGCTGGAATACTTCCTGCCGAAGTACGGGCGCGACATCACCGTGAGCCCGTCGGGCGGGATATCGGTGAACTCGAAGGGCTCGGTCGCCCAGTTCTTCGCCCCCAACAGAGTCGTCGTGAGCCCCCACGCGATGGCTCTCGCGTCGGCCGAGAAGGCGGACGGGTACGTCGACGGCAGCCCCGAGGGCGTTCTCGATCACGAAGCCGGACACGCCGCGCACCGTGCGAGCAACCCCTTCGCCTTTCACGATCTGACAGCCGCCTCCTTCGTCGACGAAGCCGCCGAAACCGCCCATGAAGTGAGCGAGTACGCCGGGCAGAACCCGCGGGAATTCGTCGCCGAGGTCTTCACCGGTCTGGTGCGGGGCAAGGTCTACTCGCCACAAGTGCTCGACCTGTACGCGGGGTTGGGCAGTCCGGCGGTGCCCCGTGCCGGTGAATCCTCGGGAGGCGTGCGACCGTACGCCTATCCGGTGCGACCGGAGGGGACGTGGGAGTCGACGACCCGCCGTGTCCTGCGGGAGGCGCTGCTGGACGCCGTGGTCGACGGCAAGGCCGGCACGCCCTACATGGCGGGGTTGCTCAAGGCGCTCGACGTGTCCCGTGCGCAGGGACCGGCCGCCGGCACCGGCCCTGACGGAGAAGGCGCCTTCGCGGACCGCCACCCGTTCGTCGGGATGGCGCTCACCCAGGACCGGACCACCGACGCCGTGGACCGGCGCCTGGTGACGGCGCACTCGAACGAGGCACGCGGCGGCCGAGCGGGACGGGTCCCGGCCGCGCCGGACGGCGGCCGGGAACAGGCGGGGCCCGACATGGCGCGGATCCTGCGGGAACTGCGGGCCGAGCTGCGGCCGGGGCGGAGGGACGCCCTCGGAGGTGACCCCTTCGGGGTGCGGCAGCCGAAACCGGCCCCCCAGTTCATGCGTCCCGGCGGCAGACCGTACGACTTCTCCGAGCTGCACGCCGATCAGCGCCGCGCGTTCTTCGCGCGCGTCGACCTCAAGCGGCGCACCGCCCCGACCGCGGACGAGCTGGCGGTGCGCGGTCTTCCCCGTGATCCCGACAGCGTCGTGTCCGGTGCGTACGCGGCGCGGTCCTCCGGCATCGGTCGCAAGCGGCAGAAGGTGGCCAAGCTGCTGCACAGCATCTGGTACGGCCCGCTGTTCGACGACGGTCCGAACGGGGCACGCACCGACTTCCGCTCCAACATCGCGGAGGCGGCCCGGCGCAATCCCCGCTGGCTGGTCGTCCACTGGACGGATGTCACCCGGGCCGAGATCGACGCCGTCCGCGACGCGTTCGACCCGCGCACCGCGACGGAGCGCCAGAGACAGGTCAAGGACATGCTGGAGTGGGCCGACGGCATCGAGAACCTGGCGCTGGTGAACGAGGACGAGATCTACAACGCCGACACTCCGATGACCCTCCAGTCCGAGGTGCTCACCGAGCGCGCCCGCGGAGGCAAGTCGCTGGCCTCCGCCAGTGACATGTCCCGCGTCGAACACCTCCATCGTTTCGGCGGTGTCTACAGCGACGGCGACAACCGGATCTTCGACCTGTCCCAGGTGGCGCGGGAGACCGCTCAGCGACCCGACGGATTCGCACTCCTGCGCGCCGACCTGCCGCGTGATGCGAAGGACGCGGCGGGGCGCGACTCGCGGCCGATGAACAACGCGGCGATGGTCTCCACCGCCGCGAGCGCGGCCACACAGCACTATCTGCGCCTGCTGGCGGAGAACTACCGGACGTCTCTGGCGGAGCTGCTCCGGCGGGGCGCCCAGGGACTGCGGCGGCTCGGCGACGACGTCATCGGCCAGGAGGCGACGCCGTACGCGGCCGTGCACAAACCCTCCCGGGAGGTCACGCACCGCACGGGTCCGAACACCCACACGTTCACACGGCTCGCGGCGGCTCTCGGGCACACCGATCCGGGCGACGCCGGGACCGGTGACCGCTTCCTGCTGGGATCCATACCCCCGGACGCCATCAAGGTGGAGAGCCGCGGCAGCTGGAACGTGGGTTTCACCGACGGAGCGCAGAGTGTCACCCACGAGCGACTGAGCACCGCGGTGCGGGCCGTCGTCGTGGGCCTCCACGCGGAACTGCACAACCGTCCCGGCGGCCTGCTGCTGAAGACGATCGACGACACGGTGCGCTCCCTGGGCCTGCCCGAGACGCTGCGCGTGCCGGTCTGGGACGCGGCCCTCACCTTGTTCCAGGAGTCATTGGGGCCCGGCACGGAGCAGGTGAGGTGGATCGCCTCGGGCAGAGAGGTGAATCCGCCGCAGGAGGCGGTGTCGAGGGCACTCGGCCTCTTCCCCCATGCCGTCTACGTGCACTCCGATTCCGGCGGCACGCAAGGGAACGCGGCGGCTTCCAGCGGCGGGCAAGGAGAGGTGGCGGCTGCCGGGTCCGCTCCGGGAACGTCCACGAGACCCCTTCCCTCCTCTGGACCCCAGAGCGGTCGCACCGATGCGGGGGCACGGTGAACCGCCCCCACGGCATCCGTCTCAGACATACGTGTGTCAGCGTGCTCCCGTGTGACCGCTCTAGAATCGACGACCGAGCACGGGCCGTCTGTCCGTGCCCCACACCTCAGCGCGTACCCATGTGTCACACCGACCCCACCGGAAAGGTGTCATGACGACTTCCAGACCCAACGGCTCCCCCGACGAGCCGACGGCCGTGGCCACCGCGCCGGCCGACGAGGCGGCCGTCGGTGAGGCCGAGGGGGGACCGGACTCCGCTGCCACGACGGCGGAACGCATCCTCACCTCCCCGCGGTCCCCGAACCGGCCGGCCGTGCCGTCCGCCATGGCCGAGCCGGAAGCCGAACCGGAGGAGACCGAACAGAGCAAGGAGGCCGGCGAACCGGAGGAACCCGAGGAGCCGGGAGCGTCCGAGGAGACGCGGACTGCGTCGGAGGCCGCGGCATCCGGCGCGCCGAAGCCGGCAGCCGCTGAGCCGGCCGCACGGACCGGCGCGGACCCGGAGTCCGGGGCGGCCCCCAGGACCGAGGCGGAGTCGGGCACGGACGGGTCCGGGGCAGCGGCGGAGCCGTCGACCACGACCACCACGGCCGCGGACACCGCCGCCCCCTCCGCGGACACCTCCGCCGCATCCGCGGACGCCTCCGCCGCATCCGGTGACAGCACGAGCAGCTCCGCCGGGACCGCGGTCAAGGCCGTCCCCGGCCGGCCGCACAAGAGCCTGCTGGCGGGTGCCGCCATCGTCGGCGCCCTGCTGATCTCCGTGCCCTTCCTGATCAGCGGCGGCGACGACGACGGGCGGTCGCCCGCCAAGGCCGGAACCAACACGCCGGGTACGGTCCTCGGCGGTCTGGCGGGGGTCGCTCCCGGCGTGGTCGGCTCTCAGGCCCCGTCACCGCACGCGTCCGGGGCCCACCGCAGCGCGGCCCCCAAGACCGTCACCACCGTCGGCCCGGACGGCAAGCCCGTCAAGATCGTGGTGAAACCCCCGATCGGCACGTCCGGCGGGGGAAAGAAGTCCTCGTCCGGGAGCAAGCCGGCCACGGGGGCGAAGGGTTCGGGCAAGACGTCGTCCGGTTCCGGCGGTACGCCGGGCAAGACCTCCTCCGGCTCCGCGTCCGGGTCGGGTTCAGGGTCGGGTTCGGGTTCCGGCTCCGGGTCGAAGTCGCACACCGGGACCCGGCCCACCCCGAGCGACCCCTGGCCCGGCGGTGTGCAGATCTACAGCCACGCCTCCGGCCGCTGCATCGGCGTCGCCGGCAGCCCGGGCGCGGCGACGGGGTCCGCGCTGGTGATCTGGGACTGCTACGACGTGTCGTACCAGCGGTGGAAGTTCGTCGACGGCACCGTGCGGTCCGAGGGCAAGTGCATGAACGTCCAGGGCGGCGGGACCGGCGACGGCGCCCTCGTCAACTGGACGACGTGCAACGGCTCCGGCGCCCAGCAGTTCCGTCTGAACTCGGCGCACGACCTGACCAACCCGCAGTCCGGCAACAAGTGCGTCGACGTCAAGGACAACGGCACCACCAACGGCGCGCGCCTGCAACTGTGGACGTGCGCGGGCACACCCAACCAGAAGTGGAGCTCACGCACTCCGTAGGCGTCTCGCCCGTTCCGGACAGGAGGTAAGGGTGCCCGCCCCCGGCCGGGGGCGGGCACCCTTCGCGCCGGGCGCACACGTCGCTGCGCGCGCCCAGCGCGGTGTGCGTCCGCTCAGCGCAGGCCGTAGGCCCGCGTCACGGTCTGCCGTACCCGGTCGCCCGCCCGGTCCACCGCGTTCGCCCGCAGGGTGACATGGCCGCCCGGGCGCCCGCCCGCCGGTATCACGAGCGTCCAGCGGTCGTCACCGGCGGCCCTGGCCACGGCCCGCCGCCAGCTCTTGCCGTCGTCGTAGGACACGTCGACGGCGACCTCGCGGACCGGGGAGGTGCCGGACGCGCCCGGCTGGTGGCGTACCGTCACCGACCCGGTGAGCCGCCTGCCGGCCCGCGCGGTGTCGTTCCGGTCGAGGGGCAGGACGAAGCCCAGGTCCAGCAGGTCCAGCGGAGTGCGAACGGCGCCGTCGGTGCGGCCGGTGGTGAAGGTCCACTCCGAGCGCACCTTCGGGGACAGGGCGGACGGGCGGGTGCCCGTGACGACCAGCCGGTAGGTGCCGGGAGCCGCGGGCAGGTCGAAGGCCCCCACCCCCGGTGTGCCGTTGGCGCCGATCTGCGTGGTGCCCCGGAACAGCCGGGTCGCGCCGTGTTCCCGCACCGTGCCCTCGGAGTCCGTCTCGGGAAGCACGAGATGGCCCGGGTCGGCGGCGCTGAACACGGGGATGCGGGTCACCAGCCGGTTCCCCTGCCGGTACGCCGTGGGCAGCGGTTCGCCGTCCGGCCCGGCGCGCACCACCCGGGGCAGCCTGGGGGCGAAGGGAGCCGTGCCCCACGCGGTCGAGCCGCGCTGCCCGGCCAGGTAGCGGGTCGGAGCGGTCACCTCGCTCGTCCCGGACGTCCAGTCGGCGGTCAGCCCGACGGACGTCTCGGCGCCCCAGAGGACCCCCGGGGTGAAGTACTCCACGCGCCTTTGCGGGAACGTCGGCGCGGACAGCGCCGTGTCCGTCAGACCGGTCGTCGTGTCCGTGAAGGTCAGCGCCTGGGAGGAGACGTGGCGCCCCCCGGCCGGGTTGCGGTACAGGGCGTCCACCCGGGCCAGCGCGGCACGGTCGAAGTGCCAGGCCTGCCCGTGCGGAAGCGCCGTGCCCACCGAGTCGTACAGGGCGTACGACGTCGGGGTCACGGGCCGGCCCCGCACGTGGACCCGGTCCTGTCCGGCCGCCGCCCGGTCCCGCAGGCCCTGGACGTCCTCGGGGCGGATGAGGTAGAGCACCGGCAGTGCCCCGGTGTCCCCGAGGTAGTCGTACGTGAGCACCAGGGCGGCGCCCCGGTCCCGCAGGGCCTTGACCAGCGGGGCGAACTGCTCGGCCGTGGGCGGATCGACGGGCTCGCCCCGGACGTCCGGGGCGATGAGGACGACCTTGCCGCCGACGTCGCCGATCCGGTCGGGGTCCGTCTCCTCGCCGATGTCCGCCAGCCGCGCGGTGACGTCCCCCTCGTAGCCCTCGGGCCGGGGGTCCTCCACGTCGCCGACCTCGTACGGGTCCTCGCCCACCGTCGTCACCCGGTTGTGCGGCGGGGCCCAGGCCGCGCTGTAGGAGAAGGTCGTCCCGGGGATGGCCTCGGTCGACTGCACATAGCGGTGCGGGTAGTTGCTGACCACGGAGAAGTCGCTGGTCTGTGCGGTGCCGGCCACCACGGAGCGGAGGGTGACGTTGGCGGTGTAGATCTCGGGACGGGCGGCGGGATCGTTCAGCTCGGCCGTCACCGGCTGGGCCTCGCGTGCGTCGAGGGTGACGGCCCGGTCGCCGTCGACGCGCAGTCCGTCCCGCGCGAAGTAGGTCGTCGACACACCCGGCGACTCGTCCGCCAGCCCCACGCCCAGCAGGCGGTACGTCCCGACGGGGACCTCCGCGGCGACCGAGAGGGCGTCACCCGTGCCGGACCCCTCGCCGGCCGCGGGGAAGTACACGGCGCCGGTGGCGTCGTTCTGCAGCACCATCAAGATGCCGCTCGCGTCGATCGGCTGCCCGGACCGGTCGAGCACCCGGACCGTCATCGTGCCGGTGCGGTCCAGGACGTCGGCGGCCACCGGAGTCACCACGCGGGTGTCTCCCGCGGCCGCCGTCAGCCGGCCCTCCCAGGAGCCGGTGGACCCGGAGCCGGCGGAGACCCGGACGGTGGCGGAGGCGGTGCCGTGCGCCGGAACGGTGAGCGACGCCGGGGCCGAGGACAGACCCTCCGGGGCGGGCGCGCCCGCCGTGCCGGTCACCGACAGGCTCAGGGCCAGGGTGACCGGGGTGTCACCGTCGTTGGCGTAGGTGACCTTCCCGCCGGCCGGCTTCGCCGGGTCGTGGGGCCAGGACAGCCGTCCCAGGCCCAGCGACGGGGTGAGCGCGCGCACGGGCTGCGCGGCGGCGCGCGCGACGTCGAGGCGGCCCGCGCCGTTGCCGAACACGTCGATGCCCTTCAGCACCGTCGCCGACCCCGTGAGCGCGGCCTTGATCTGCTGCCCGGTCCAGCCGGGGTGTTCGCCCGCCAGGATCGCCGCGGCGCCCGCGACGTGCGGGGTGGCCATCGACGTGCCCGACAGCGTCACGTAGTGGGTGTCACCGGGTGCGTCCGGGAACGCGCCGGGGGCACGGGCCGCGGTGATGTCCTCGCCGGGCGCCGAGATCTCCGGCTTCAGCCCGAAGTCGCCGATGCGGGGTCCCCGGCTGGAGAAGGAGCTGAGGGTGTCCCGCTTGGTGGTGCTCGCCACGGTCAGCGCCGCGTCCGCGGCGCCGGGTGACGACACGCTCTCCGGCGTGCCGGAGTTGCCGGCGGCCACCACGAACAGCGCCCCCGACGAGGCGGACAGTTCGTTCACCGCGGAGGACAGCACGTCGGTGCCGTCACTGGGGAACTCCCCGCCCAGGCTCATGTTGACCACCTTGGCGCCCTGCTGGACGGCCCACTCCATGCCGGCGAGGACCTGCGAGTCGCTGCCCCGGCCCGTGTCGTCCAGGACCTTGCCGTTCAGCAACCGCGCGCCGGGGGCCACACCCCGGTAACGGCCGCCGGACGCCGCGCCGTTGCCGGTGATGGTGGACGCCACATGGGTGCCGTGGCCCACGTGGTCCCCGGTCCCGGCCGCGTCGGTGAAGTTCTTCGCGGCGTCGACCTTCCCCTTCAGATCGGGGTGGCCGGTGGCGATGCCCGTGTCGAGGACGGCTACCTTCACGCCGTCGCCCTCGTACCCGTGCTTCCAGGCCGAGGGCGCCCCGACCAGCGGCACGCTCACGTCCAGGGTGGGGCGTACGACCCCGTCCAGCCAGATCTTCGTGCCGTGCGCGGGAGCGGCCCGGCGGGCGCCGGCACCGCCCTTCTCCCCGGTCAGGGCCGCCCACAGCGCGGTCGCGTCCGACTTGCGCGTGGACAGCGCCCGTATGCCCAGCCGCGGCAGGGTACGGGTGACCTCGGCGGTGGACGGTGTCGCGGTCTTGGGCGCGCTGCCCGGCCTGCCGGTGACGAGCACGCCGATACGGCCGGTGTGACCGTCGTCGAGCCGCTGGGCCGCGAGCCCCGTGATGTCGAACAGGGCGCGGTCCACCTCGCCCCGTGTCAGCGCGCCCCAGGCGTCCTGCGGTACGACATAGGTGTGGCCCTTCTCGGTGAAGCGCGCGAAGGCCGCTTCACGCCGCCGAGGGGCGGGAGCGGTACCGACGACCTCGACGGTGCCGCCCGTGCGCCGGTAGCTGACCGTGTCACCCGTGATGAGGGTGACCTTCTCGACGGGCCCGGCGACGGCCGGGCCCGGCCGGCCCGCGGCGGGCCCCGTCGGCGCCGCGCCGGCCGGGGCGACGATCAACGCCGCCAGCGTGCCGGCCCCCAGCAGCAGCGCCGCTGTTCTGTGTCCTGTCACTGCAACCCTCCTGTTGCCGTCCCTTGGTCGTGGGACGGGGACGGTGTTCCGACAGGTGAACCGGTCGGCAGGGCGTCCGGGTTGCCCGGCGGGGTCAGAATCCCCGGAAGACGCCGTCGTCGTCCGCGGCGTCCACGAACTCCTCCCAGTCCATGTTGGCGAGGGAGATGTTGTTCTCGACCGCCCACAACTGAGCTGCAACCACCCGGAGTTCGTCGAAGCCCCGCTCCGGCGCGTCCTCCTCGCCCGTCAGGACGGCCAGCAGCGGCATCTCCGATCCGCTCAGGGCCTGCAGGTCCGCCAGGATCAGCAGGTCGTCCTCGGCGGGCGCGAGCGCCACGATCTGCTCGGTGGTCAGGTCGCGGTAGGCGGGGTCGTCCACGATGTGCAGCGCCGCGAGGAACCCGTCCTCCTCGTCGGGGGTGGTGACCACCGCGCACAGCCTCCGCCAGGCGTCCTCGTCGGAGAAGTCGGTGCGGATCAGCAGGGTGTCCTCGTTCTGCGGCAGGCTCTTCACGGCCGGATCTCCTGAAGGGGCGGGCGACGGCCGGGCCGTACGGCACCGGCACACATGGCCTGCGCATGTTAGCCAATCGGGCGGACACACGTGTCGGTACGTAGCCATGCGTCACGGATGACGAACGGCGACGCCGCGGGTGTCGGCCCGGACAGCGCTGCCGCGCGCCTGCCCGACCAGGGTCCCCGATCAGGCTCGGCGGGCGGGTGGCGGCGCGGCGAGCCGGCCGGCGCGGTCACGCGCGGCATGGGCGGCGGGGAGACGCCCGGGCCGTTCGCGGTCGCCGCCGCGCTGCCTGGGGGCGGCGCACGCCGGGCGTCGAAGCGGCCCCACGTATGCTCGTCGCCATGAGCGCCGCACAGCCCGCCCGTAAACGCGACGGCGCCGCGACACGCGAGGCGATCCTCGCGGCCGCGGTCGTCGAATTCACCGAGCACGGCTACGCCCGGGCCGGGGTACGGCAGATCGCCGAGCGAGCGGGTGTCACGGCGATGATGATCAACCGTTACTTCGGCTCGAAGGAGGGCCTGTTCGCCCAGGCCGTCGACCGTGCCTTCGGCCCACCGACCATCGTCGGCGACGAACTCCCCGGTCTGGCGCACTCCATCGCCCGCACGCTCGCCGAGCGTACGACGCCCGGCGCCGAGCCGCTCGACCCGTTCCTGCTGTTGCTGCGCTCGGCGTCGGACCCGGAGGCGGCGAGCATCGTCCGGCAGGGCGTCGAGACCCACGTGGGCGCCCGGCTCGCCGGGCTGCTCGGCGGCTCGGACGCGGACGTCCGCGCTCAGCTCGGGCTCGCGCTGGTCGCCGGTACGTGGCTGCTGCGCAGCGTCGTCGGCATCGGCGCGCTCGCGGCGGCCGACAACGAACGCCTCGCGGAGATCCTCGCCGGCATGCTCCGCCCGGTCACCGGCGAGACCGACGCCACGTCCACGCCCGCCGCCGGCCCGGACGGCGCGGAGGGCTAGGAGGTCACGTCGCCGCGTCCGCGTCCCAGCCGGGACGCGTCGGCGGGCATGTCGTCCGCTCGCGCTCAGAACGCGGACCGGATGAGCCCGCCGTCCACGCGGATCGTCGCTCCGCTGACGTACTGGGCGTAGTCGCTGCACAGGTACGCCACCGCCGCCGCGATCTCGTCCGGCTCGCCGAACCGCTCCTGGTCGTTGGGGATGAGTGCCTCGACGGCGTTGGGCTGGATCTCCTCCCAGGTGTGGCCCCAGCCCCGGGCGGGGCCGATACCGGTGACGAGTTCCTTGGTGGCCTCGACCAGGATCGCTCCGGGTGACACCACGTTGGAGGTGACGCCGGTGCCCTTCAGCTCACGGGCCAGCGACACGGCGAGGTTGTGCCGGGCCGCCAGGGTGGCGTTGTACTGCGGGTGGGTGTTCATCGGCTGGGAGGCGAGACCGCCGCCGATCGTCACCACCCGTCCCCAGCCGCGCTCCCGCATCGCCGGGACCAGGTGCTGGATCATCCGGACACCCGAGACGACGTTGACGTTGTAGGTGTCCCGCCACTCGTCGGGGCTCGCCTGGGCCCACGACAGGTGCCGGTAGAAGCCGGCGTTGTTGACGAGGATGTCGACGGGACCGTCGGCGGTGGCCGCACGGGCCACCCCGGCGGCGGCCTCGTCGTCGGACAGGTCGCCGAGAACCGCGGTGGCGCTGCCGCCGGCCTCGCGGATCTCCCGCGCGACCTTCTCCGTGCGTTCCTTGCCCCGGCCGTGCACCACGACCGCCGCGCCTTCCGCCGCCAGCAGCTTCGCGGTGGCCTCACCGAGCCCGCTGCTCGAACCGGTGACGAGTGCGCGCTTGCCGGTCAGATTGAGGTTCATTGCTGTTCTCTCTTCTGGGACTCCATGCCGTGGTGGCAGGGAAGGTGTGTCACTGGCACCAAGTATACAGCCGTAGACTTTTTTGTTCCCGTGCGAACCGTGGAACCCGCACGGCCCGGGCGGCATCATCAGGGGCAAGCGACACGCAAAGGAACAAGGCGACAGCAGTGCACCCACACAGCGCGACGCGTGCCCCCGGAGGCATGGCAGGCCCGGGGACCGATGTCCGCGAGCGTCTCGTTCCGCCCTTCCCGCAGCCGGCGGACCGCCTGTGGGAGCGCACACGTCTCGGTCCGGCGCGTGCGCAGCGCGTCGCGAAGGCGATGGACTGGCTGGGGCCGGTGCTCGTCGCCGTCCTGGCCGGGGCGGTCCGGTTCCGGCACCTCGGCCGGCCGCGCGGCCTCGTCTTCGACGAGACCTACTACGCCAAGGACGCCTGGTCCCTGCTGCGGCTCGGCTACGAGGGCACCTGGCCGGACCGCAAGATCACCGACCCGCAGATCCTCGCGCACCCCCAGGCGGTCCCGCTCTCCGACACCGGGGCCTTCGTCGCGCACCCCCCGACGGGCAAGTGGGTGATCGCCCTCGGCGAGTGGATGTTCGGCCTGGACCCGTTCGGCTGGCGGTTCATGACGGCGGCCCTCGGCACCCTGTCGGTGCTCATGCTGTGCCGGATAGGCCGCCGCCTGTTCCGTTCGACCCTGCTGGGGTGCCTGGCCGGCGCGCTGATGGCGCTGGACGGTCTGCACCTGGTGATGAGCCGTACCGCGCTGCTGGACCTCGTGGTGATGTTCTTCGTCCTGGCGGCGTTCGGCTGCCTGCTGATCGACCGGGACCGCGCACGGGCCCGGCTCGCGGCGGCCCTGCCCGTCGGCGCGGACGGCCGGGCGCGCCCGGACGCGCACACCGGTGACCGTGCCGGGACCGGGGCCCGCCCCTGGCGGCTCGCCGCCGGCCTCTTCCTGGGACTGGCGGCCTCCACCAAGTGGAACGGGCTCTACGTCCTCGCGTTCTTCGTGGTCCTGACCGTGCTGTGGGACGTCGGCGCCCGCCGCGTCGCCGGGGCCCGCCGCCCGTACCGGGCGGTGCTGCGCGAGGACCTGGGCCGGTCGTTCCTGTCGTTGGTCCCGGTCGCCGCGATGACGTACCTGGCGACCTGGACCGGCTGGTTCCTGTCCGGCAAGGGTTACGGACGCCACTGGGCCGACGGCCGCGGCGGCACCTGGTCGTGGGTTCCCGCCCCGCTGCGCAGCTGGTGGCACTACGAGTACGGCGTCTACCAGTTCAACGTGGGGCTGCACTCGCCCCACTCGTACGAGTCCAACCCCTGGAGCTGGCTGGTCCTGGGCCGCCCCGTGCTCTTCCACTACCAGGCTCCGAAGCCCGGGCAGGACGGCTGCCACACGGCGGTCGACTGCTCGCAGACGGTCCTCGCCCTCGGCACACCGCTGCTGTGGTGGTCGGCGTGCTGCGCCCTGGTGTACCTGCTCCACCGATGGGCGCTGCGCCGCGACTGGCGGGCCGGCGCCGTCCTGTGCGGGGTGGGCGCCGGCTATCTGCCCTGGTTCCTCTACCAGGACCGCACGATCTTCTCCTTCTACGCGGTGGTCCTCGTGCCGTTCCTGTGCCTGGCCGTGACGATGCTGCTGGGAGCCGTGGCCGGCCCGCCGGGCGCGGACCGCGGACGCCGCACGGTGGGCGCGGTGGCCGCGGGTGTGCTGGTCCTGCTCATCGCCTGGAACTTCGTCTACTTCCTCCCGCTCTACACCGGGCAAATGATCCCGTACGCCGACTGGCACAGCAGGATGTGGCTCGACACCTGGGTGTGACGGCACGTACCAGGTTGCCCGCTATTGCGCGGAAGACGCATATGTGTTCCGCTCTGTGTACTGACACCCGACACCCGACACCCGACACCCGAAACCCGACACCTGACACCAACACCGACCCGAGGAGAACACCCCATGCTTCGCAACGGACTGGAACCCTGGCACCTGCTCATCGTGGCGGTCGTGCTCATCGCGCTGTTCGGGTCGAAGAAACTCCCCGACGCGGCCCGCGGTCTGGGCCGCTCGATGCGCATCCTCAAGAGCGAGGCCCGGGCCATGCGGGAGGACGACGCCGTCGAGGGGGCCGCCGCCTCCGCCGTCGCGCAGGACGGCCGCACCCCTTCCGCCGGGACCGCGACGACAGGGCCCGCCACCGAACGCTGACCGCCGCCGCCCGGGCGACCGGGGCCGTGTCCGCCGGTGCGCACCCGCCGGGCCCCGCCTGCCGCGGCCCACGGGCCGCCGGAGGACGAAACGGGGCAGTCGTCCGACGCAGGGACGGAAGGCCCCGTCGCGCCGGTGACGCAGTCATTCGACGGATGTGTGCGCGATGTCGGTTCCCCGACACTGATCAGGTGCTGCTCGCACGCGCCGAACAGCGAGCAGGCGGGCACCGGCCCGCGCGGCTGGCCCGCCGCCCCGGACGCGCTCACGACCGACGAAAGGCGACCCGTATGCCCACCTTCGCTGACCACGTCATCGCCTCCCTGAAGGCTTCCGGCGTGCGGCGCCTGTACGGCCTGCCCGGCGACTCCCTCAACGGCCTGACGGACGCCATACGCCGGGACGGGGACGTCGACTGGGTGCACGTGCGGCACGAGGAGAGCGCCGCCTTCGCGGCTGCGGCCGAGGCCGGGCTCACCGGTGAGCTGACCGTCTGCGTCGGCAGCTGCGGTCCGGGCAACCTGCACCTGGTCAACGGCCTCTTCGACGCCCAGCGCAGCCGTGTGCCGGTCCTCGCCATCGCCGCCCAGATCCCGGCCGGTGAGATCGGCTCCGGCTACTTCCAGGAGACCCGCCCGCAGGAACTGTTCGCCGACTGCAGCGTCTACGCCGAGGCCGTCACCAGCCCCGAGCACGGTGCGCGCGTCCTGGAGATGGCGATGCGGGCGGCCGTCGAGCGCAGGGGCGTCGCGGTCGTCGTCGTACCCGGTGAGATCTTCCTCGGCCGGACCGGCCGTGACCTGGCTCCCACGGTGGTGCGCCCGGCCAGGACCGTCGTGCGCCCGGACGACGCCGATCTGCGCGAGGCCGCGGCGCTGCTGAACGACGGGCAGAAGGTGACGATCCTGGCGGGCGCGGGGGCCGCCGGCGCCCACGACGACCTGGTCCGGCTCGCCGAGACCCTCAAGGCACCCGTCGTGCACGCCCTGCGCGGCAAGGAGTACGTCGAGTACGACAACCCCTACGACGTCGGGATGACCGGTCTGCTCGGCTTCGCCTCCGGTTACAAGGCGATCGAGGAGGCCGACACCCTGCTGATGCTGGGCACCGACTTCCCCTACCGGCAGTTCTATCCGCGGGGCGCCAAGGTCGTCCAGCTCGACATCCGCGGCGAGCAGATCGGCCGGCGCACCCACGTCGACCTGCCCCTGGTCGGCAGCGTGCGCGACACCCTGCCCGCGCTGCTGCCGCTGCTGACCGTCAAGAGCGGGCGGGGGCATCTCGACGAGGCCCTCGCCCACTACGCCCGCACGCGCAGGTCGCTGGACGCGCTCGCCGTCAACGACCGCGAACGCACCCCGATCCACCCGCAGTTCGTGGCCCGCACCCTGGACCGCCTCGCGGACCGGGACGCGGTCTTCACCGTCGACGTCGGCTCCCCGGTGGTGTGGGCGGCCCGCTACCTGACCTTCAACGGACACCGGCGGCTGCTCGGCTCCTTCAACCACGGGACGATGGCCTGCGCCCTGCCCCACGCCGTGGGCGCGCAGGCGGCGTACCCGGGCCGTCAGGTGGTCTCGCTGTCGGGCGACGGCGGGCTCACCATGCTCCTCGGGGAGCTGTTCACCCTGCGGCAGAACCGCCTGCCCGCCAAGATCGTCGTCTTCAACAACGGCTCGCTGAACTTCGTCGAGCTGGAGATGAAGGCGGCCGGCATCGTCAACTACGCGACCGAGCTGGACAATCCGCGGCTCGCCGAGGTCGCCGCCGCCGTCGGGCTGTGGGCCCGCAGGGTGGAGCGGCCGGGGGACCTGGAGGACGCGCTCAAGGGAGCCTTCGCGCACGACGGCCCCGCCCTGGTCGAGGTCATGACGGCCCGCCAGGAGCTGTCCGTGCCGCCGGCGGTCACAGTCGAGCAGGCCAAGGGTTTCACGCTCTACGCGATCCGCACCATCCTGTCCGGCCGGGGCGAGGAACTCCTCGACCTGGTCACCACCAATGTCGCCCGGCGGGTCCTGCGCTGACCGGCCCCCGGCCGGCCGCCGACTGAAACATGTGTTTCGATGACATGTGTGCGCCAGGGCACATGTGAAGACGCTTGCCTCGGGCAATCGGGCACCTGCATGGTTGCCTTGAGCAATAATATGGGGAGGCACGTGTGGCCGACAGAGCCCAGTACGAGGAGCTGATGCGCCAGCTGAGCGCCATCGGATCCGTACGACGAGAGCTGGGCCGGATCCTTCCGGGCGGCTGCTCCAGCGTCGCCGCCACGGTGCTGGCCCTGCTCGGCCACGACGGCGACATGCGCATCGGCAGGCTCGCGGAACTGCTCGCCGTCGACATGTCGGTCACCAGCCGCCACGTCGCCCATCTGGCCGCCCGGGGCTGGATCGACCGCAGCCCCGATCCCGCCGACCGGCGCTCGCGCATCCTGCGCCTGACCCCCGAGGGCCGGGCCATGCTCACCGAACTGTCCGCGCACACCGCGCGGACGCTCGCCCGGCGGCTCAGCGGCTGGAGCGACGAGGACGTCCGCCGGCTGACGTGTCTCATGGCCCGGCTCCGGGAGAGCTTCGAGGACCCGTGGACCGGACGCGAGCCCTGGGCGGAGCAGCCCCCCGGGACGGCACAGGACCCCGGCGCCGGACCGTCCGACGAGCGTCCACCCCGTACACCCGCTGTCACCACGTAAGGACGACACACCCCATGACAACCACCCCGAAAGCAGGTGTGCGGGCCCACGCCCGTCCGGGAGGAGGTTCGCCCGACGCGCCGATGACCCACGCGCAGATCATGCGCGCCCTGTCCGGACTGCTGCTCGGCCTGTTCGCCGCCATCCTGTCCTCCACCGTGGTCACCAACGCGCTGCCCAGGATCATCGGTGACCTCGGCGGCGGTCAGAGCGCCTACACCTGGGTCGTCACCGCCTCCTTGCTCGCGGTGACCGCGTCGACCCCGCTGTGGGGCAAGCTCGCGGACCAGTTCAGCAAGAAGGCCCTGGTCCAGTCGGCGCTGATCGTCTACTGCGCCGGCTCCCTGGTGGCCGGTCTCGCGCCCGACCCCGCGACGCTGATCACCGCCCGTGTCATCCAGGGTCTCGGCGGCGGCGGACTGTCCGCGCTGGCCCAGGTCGTCCTGGCCGCGATGATCGCTCCGCGCGAGCGCGGCCGGTACTCCGGCTACCTGGGCGCCACCTTCGCCGTCGCCACCGTCGGCGGGCCGCTGCTCGGCGGTGTCATCACCGACACCGGCTGGCTCGGCTGGCGCTGGTGCCTGTTCGTCGGCATCCCCTTCGCGCTCGTCGCGCTGGTGGTCCTCCAGCGGACGCTGAACCTGCCCGTGGCCAAGCGAGACGTCAAGGTCGACTGGGCCGGCGCCTTCTTCGTCACCGCGGCCGTCTGCACCCTGCTGATCTGGGTCACCTTCGCCGACGACAAGTACGCCTGGCTGTCCTGGCAGACGTACACCCTGGTGGGCGCGTCGATCGTGCTGGCGCTGATCTTCCTGTTCGTCGAGACGAAGGCCGCCGAACCGGTCATCCCGCTGCGGCTGTTCCGCAACCCCACCATCGCCCTCGCCTCGGTCGCCTCCCTCTTCGTCGGCATCGCGCTGTTCGCGGGCACCGTCTTCTTCAGCCAGTACTTCCAGCTGGCGCGCGGCGACTCACCGACCAGGTCGGGCGTCATGACGATCCCGTTCATCGCGGGGCTGTTCGTCTCCTCCACGGTCTCCGGACGGGTCATCACCCGCACCGGCAAGTGGAAGGGCTGGCTGCTGACCGGCGGTGTGCTGCTGACGGCGGGCCTGGCCCTGCTGGGCATGCTCCGCTACGACACCCCGTACCTCTTCATCGCGCTGTGCATGGCGCTGATGGGCCTCGGCGTCGGCATGACCCTCCAGAACCTCGTGCTGTGCACCCAGAACCAGGTCGCCCCGACCGACCTCGGTGCCGCGTCCTCCACGGTGACCTTCTTCCGTTCCCTCGGCGGCGCGGTGGGCGTCTCCGTGCTCGGCTCGGTCCTCACCACCCGGATCGGCCACTACGCGCGCGAGACCGTCACCCGGCTCAGCCCGCCGGACCGGGCCGTGGCCGCCAAGACCTCCGGCGACGGCAGGCTGCCCGACCTCGCCCTGCTGCCCACCCCGGTCCGCACCTGGCTGGAAGGCGCCTACGGGCACGCGATCGGTGACATCTTCATGTACGTCGCCCCGGTCGCGCTGATCGCCTTCCTGGTCACCCTGTTCATCAAGGAGGTCCCGCTGCGCGCCTCCAGCGGCCTGGTCCAGGCGGCGCAGGCGGCCCAGGCCGCGGAGACCGCCGAGGCCGTCGCCGGGATGCCCGTACCGGCGGAGGCCGTCGACACGGACGCGCAGGTCCCCACGCCCGGAGGCGTTCCGGTCAGCGGCCGGGTCAGCGTCGACGGGAGCGAGCCCGTCCCGCGGGCCGTGGTCACGCTGACCTCGCCGCAGGGCCGGCGGCTGGGCCGGGCGGAGGTACGGGCCGACGGCTCCTACACGCTGGACGCCCCCGGCTCCGGGCGGTACGTCCTGGTCACCTCCGCCGACGGCTACCCGCCGCAGGAGTCCACGATCGTGGTCGACGACGAGTCGGTCGTCCACGACGTCCTGCTGACGGCACCGACGGGCTGACCGGCACGACGCTGGCTGGACGACGTGTCGGTCGTCCACGACGTCCTGCTGACGGCACCGACGGGCTGACCCGTACGACGCGGCCGTGCCGGTCCCGCCCTGGACCGGCACGGCCACCACACGGCAGGCCGGGCTCGGTCGGCACACGGGCGGCCTGCATGTCGACCCACGTGTGCGCGAGCCGCCGACGCCCGGCACCAGCTCAGCCGACCTCGCCGCCCACCGCCCGGGTCACCGGTACCGCCGCCGCCCGTACACCCGGTGCGAGCGCGGCGAGCACGCCGATGGCGCCGGCGCCCGCGAACAGTGCCAGCAGGGCCGCCCACGGCACCGAGATCACCGCGCCGTGCTGTCCGGCCACCGCGGCCACCCCCGCCGCGCAGCCCGCGAGGATGCCCAGCCCGGCACCCAGCGCCGACACCACCACCGCCTCCACCCGCAGCATCGACCGCACGCCCGCGCGGTCGAGACCGACGGCGCGCAGCAGGCCGATCTCCCGGGCCCGCTCGAAGACCGCCATGCCCATGGTGTTGGCCACGCCCAGCGCCGCCACGGCGACCGTGACACTGAGCATCGCGTACAGCACCGACAACAGCGGGCCGAAACCGCGCTCCGCCTCCCGTGCCGCATCCGCCCGGTCCTGGACCAGCAGCACCGGATTGTGCAGGGCCCGGCGGATCTCCTCCTTCAGCGCGGCCGTGCGGCCGGGCTCGGCACGCACCAGCACCGAGAGCACCCCACCGTCCGGGGTACCGCTCCCGGTCACCGCGCCCTGCGGCAGCAGGGCCGGGCCGAGGGCGTCGGGGCCGTCGTAGACCGCGACGATCAGGCGGTCGAGCGCCGGGCCGTCCGCCGCGCCGTCGTCGTCCAGACGCCTGCCGGAGATCCGGTCACCCAGGTGCCACCCGTGCTCCTCGGCCAGGTCCCGTGTGACCGCGATGCCGTCGGCCCGGCCGGCCAGTTCGTCCAGGTCGCCCGCGCGCACCGTGAGGTCGGCGAGCCGGTCCCGGCCCACCGCCCGCGGATCCACCACCGCGGCCCACAGGTCGGAGCCGTCCCGGAGGCGGAAGCCGGCCTCGCGGACCGCGCTGACCGCCGCCACGTGCGGCAGCCGCGCCACCCGCGCCGCCGTGTGCGCGCCGATCCGCGCGTAGTCGACCGCGGTGATCCGCAGGTCCGTCGGCATGGCGGCCTCCGCCTCCCGCCCCGCCGTGGCGCTCAGCGAGGACAGCGCCACGGTGACCGCGCCGACGAGCGCCACGCACACGGTGAGCGCCCCGGCGGTCGCCGCCGTACGCCGTGGATCGCGGCGCGCGTTGGCCAGGGCCAGGGTGCCGCGCACCCCGGTCAGCAGCCGCACCGGCGCGCGCAGCGCCCGGGTGACGGCGTCCGCGAGCCGCGGCGTGAGCAGGATCAGCCCGGCCAGCAGCACCGCGGTGGCGAGCGACAGGACCCCGAGGTCGCCCTCGCCCGCCGCCATCAGCAGCGCGCCGGCGGCGGTGGCCGCGAGGCCGGCCAGGGTGCGGCGCCGCAGCGTGGCGGCCGGGGCCGGCAGGTGCGTGCGCAGGGCCGCCACGGGGGCGACGGCGCAGGCCCGCAGGGCGGGGACGTACGCGGCGGCGGCCGTGAGACCCACGCCGACGCACAGGGCCGTCAGCAGCGGAACGGGCGACAACAGGGCGGGCGGGGCGGTGCCCGCGGGCCCGGCGGCCGGTCCGAACAGGCCGGCGAGCAGCGTGGCCGCGCCCGCCCCGAGCGCGTACCCGGCCACGGCCGCCACGGCTCCGACGACGGCCGCCTCGGCGAGCACCATGCCCAGCACCCGGCGGCGGCTCGCGCCCACCGCGCGCAGCAGGGCGTGCTCACGTGCCCGGACGGCGCTCAGCATGGTGAAGGTGTTGCTCACCAGGAAGGCGGAGACGAACAGGGCGATGCCGGCGAAGAGCAGCAGGAGCGTGCCGAGCTTCTTCCGGTCGGGTGCCGCCGCGGCCTCCCTGTCCAGCTCGGCGCGGGTCACCGCGTCCAGGCCGTGCGGCAGGACGCGTGACGCCCGCTGCGCGAGGGTCCGCGCCGGGGTGCCGGGGGCGGCCGTGAGGGTCACCGACGCGTACCGGCCGGGCGCCGGCGCGAACAGGGCCCGCGCGGTGGCCGCGTCGAACGCGGTCACCGTGCCGCCGGCGGCGGTGGCGGGGTCGTACACGGTGAAGACACCGGTGAGCCGTACCGTACGGACCTCGCCGGTGACGACGACCCGCACCCGGTCACCGACCCGGCGCCCGGCCCGCTTTGCCGACCACCGGTCCACGGCGATCTCCCCGGGGCCCTGCGGGCCGCGCCCCCGCGTCATCGGGTAACGGGGGTCGGCGCCGTGCGCGTCCGGCACGAAGTTCACCCCGACGCCGGCGGACGGCGGCCCCACCAGGGTGCCGTCGCGCCCGACCAGGAACGCCGGGCCGCGCAGGGTGCCCCGGGCCGCCGCCACCCCGGGCAGCGCGGCGAGCCCGCGCCGCAGCGCCTCGCCGGGTGCCGCGCCGCCGCCGGTGGGGCGCACCTCCACGGACACGTCCGGGCGCGAGGCCCGCTGGAGCCGCTCGGCACCCCGGGCCAGGGACTCGGTGTACAGCAGGGAGCCGCTGACGCAGGCGACGCCGATCAGCACGGCCAGGGCGGGCAGGACGAAGCGGTGCCGGTCGCGGAGCACGGAACGCGTGACGGTACGGAGCATGGGGCCTTCCAGCGCTGCGGTCGGGGGCGGGGTGCCGGGGAGCCGGCGGACGGTCCGATCCTGACCGGGCCGGGGCCCGCGCGGATCGGCCGGAGGTGCGAAGTGCGGGGCGCGCACCTGGGCGTCCCTCGGCCGAACGGACGAGGCGCGGCGGCGGGGGAGCGCCGTACCCTCCCCGGCATGAACCAGCTCTTCGACGTCCCGGCGGGAGGCAGGCGGATCGCGGCGGCCTGCGCGGCGGTCCTGCTGACCGCCGCGGCGGCCACCGAGGGCGCCGACACCGGCTCCCTGCCGCTGGCCGCCGCCTGGACGGTGTCCGGCGGCCTGCCGCTCGCCGCCGTCGCCGTGCGCCGGGACCGCTTCGACGCGGTGGCCGCCGCCGGTGTCCTCGCCTCCTGCCTGGTGACCCTCGTGACCACCCGGGTGGCCGCCCGGCCCGACACCACCTTCGGGCTCGTCGAGACCTCCGCCCTGCTGCTGGTCGTCGTCCGGGCGGTGCGCCTGCGTCCGCCGCCGCGCGCCGCGGCCCTGGCCGGCGGGGCGCTGGTCGCGCTGACCGTGATCCTCCTGCGGCTGCCGCCGTCCGAGTACGCGCCGCTGGTGCCGTTCGTGGTCCCGGCGCTCTGGTTCGCCGCCGCCCTGGCGACGGCGCTGGGCCTGTACCTCCGGCTGCTCGACCGTTACCGGGCGCAGGAGCACCAGGCCGGGCTCCAGGCGCAGCGCCTGGAGTACGCGCGGGAACTGCACGACTTCGTCGGCCACCACGTGACCGCGATCGTCGCCCAGACCAAGGCCGTGAGGTACGCGACGGCGGCCGGGCGCCCCCCGTCGCCCGAGGAACTGGACGGCATGCTGGCGGCCGTGGAGGAGGCCGGGTCGCAGGCCATGCAGTCGATGCGCGCCATGGTGGCGGTCCTGCGCGCCCCCGGCGGCCCGGCGGCTGCGGGCGCGGAACTCGCCGACCTGCGCGCCCTGACCGAGCACTGCTCCGCGGCCGGCCCCGCCACCGCTCTCACCCTCGATCCCCGCCTCACCGCCGCCGCGCTGCCGCCGGGTGTGGCCGCCACCGTGCACCAGGTCGTACGCGAGTCGCTGACCAATGTGCGCAAGCACGCGCGCGGGGCCGGGGCGGTCACCGTCGACGTGCGGCTGGCCGGTGACACCGCCTGCCCGTCCGTGCTCGTGTCGGTGACCGACGACGGACCGGACGCGGCCGGGAGCGGCGGGGCGCCCGCCGACGCCGACGGGGGGGAACCCTCCGGCAGGGGCGCCGGGGCCGCCCGCTGCGGGTACGGACTGGTCGGGCTCGCCGAACGCGCGGCCATGGTGGGCGGCACCGTGACCGCGGGGCCGCGGCCGGGCGTCGGCTGGCTCGTCGAGGCCCGTATCCCGCTGCCCGGCCCGCTGCCCGCCCCCGGGGACGACCGGCGTCCCGGTGACGACCGTACGACTGCCACCCTGGAGCCATGACGATCAGCATCCTCATCGCCGACGACCAGCAGATGATCCGCTCGGCCTACGGCATGATCCTCGGCGCCCAGCCCGACATGGAGATCGTCGCCTCGGTGGCCGACGGCGGCACCGCGGTCCGGGAGGCCCGCCGGCTGCGTCCGGACGTGTGCCTGCTGGACATCAGGATGCCGGGCGTCGACGGTCTGGAGGCGACCCGGCTGCTGGCGGGCCCGGAGGCGCCCGACCCGCTGAAGGTGCTCATCGCCACCACGTTCGACCTCGACGAGTACGTGTACCGGGCGCTGCGCAACGGCGCCCAGGGTTTCCTCCTCAAGGACGGTTCCCCCGCGCTGCTCGTCGAGGCCGTGCGGGCGGTGGCCGCCGACAACGCCCTGATTTCCCCGGCGGTGACGGTCCGGCTGCTCCGGCACATGACCGACGCCGTGTCCGACGCCGTGTCCGCGTCCGGCTCGGGGAAGCCGGCGCACCGGCGGCGCGGCTCGTCCGGGACCCGCCCGACAGCGCTCGAACTCCCGCTCACCGCCCGCGAGCTGGACGTCGTACGACTCGTCGCGCGCGGCCGTACCAACGAGGAACTGGCGGCCGAGCTGCACGTCTCCCTGTCCACCGTCAAGACGCACCTCGGCAGCGTCCAGCGCAAGCTGGCCGCCCGCAACCGGGTGGAGATCGCCGCCTGGGCCTGGGAGAACGGGGTGTGCGCCGGGCAGAACACGCGGGGCCCGGCCGGCGACTGACACCCGGGACGCGCTGGGGAGGAGGCCGGCACACATGTTTCTCGCCGTGGCCGGCCGGCGTGACGGGGCGCACCCCGGCTTCGGGTCCGCGCGCTGATCGGGCGGGCCGCCGAGGGGGTGCGGGCGGCCGAGGCGCGACCCGCCCGGCGCCGCCCGTCCGGTTGCGGGAGGCCCCCCGGGCGCAGGCGGAGTTACCCCTGCATGGGTGGTACACAAACCGTAGGGCTCCCCCTATGGCCCCGCCGTCCGACCGTTGGGCATGCTGAGGTCATGTGCATCAACATCGTCGTCGTCGACGACGACCCCGGGTTCCGCCGCATCGCCACGACGCTGCTGACGGCACGGGGCCTGCGTGTCGTGGCGGAGTCCCGGGACGGCGCCTCGGCCCTGGCCGCGGTGCGGGCACACCGCCCCGACGGACTCCTGCTCGACCTGCACCTGCCCGACCTGGACGGACTGAGCGTGGCCCGTCGGCTGACCGAGGAGGAGGACCCGCCGCGGATCGTGCTGACCTCCACGGACAAGTCGTTCTGGTCGCAGGAGGAACTGCGGAGAGCGGGAATCGAGTCCTTCGTCGCCAAGGACAAGCTGTTCGACGCCGACCTGAAGGGGATGTTCGCCCCCTCGGCGCCGTGAGCCGCCGGCCCCCTCGTCACTGTCCGAGGTAGCGCAGCACCGCCAGCACGCGCCGGTGCTGCCCGGAAGCCGCCTGGCTGAGCCCCAGTTTCATGAAGATGCCGGTCACGTGCCGCTCCACGGCGGCGACGCTCACGAAGAGCTTCTCGGAGATACCGGTGTTGGAATGGCCCTCCGCCATGAGGGACAGGACCTCCCGCTCCTTCGGCGTCAGCGCCGCCAGCGGGTCCTCCGGGCGCTTGCGCCCCAGCAGGGCCGAGATGACGTCCGGGTCGAGGGCCGAGTCGCGGGCCACGACCCGCTCGACGGCGTCTATGAGGATCTGGGGACTGGCCACCTTCTCCTTCAGCAGGTAGCCCACCCCGCTCGGATCGTCCCCGACCAGGTCGAGCGCGTAGGAGGCGTCGAGGAACTGCGAGAGGACGATCACGGCGGTCTCCGGCCGTGCCGCGCGGATCTTGCGTACGGCGTCCAGGCCGTCGGCCTCCAGGGCCGGCGGCATCCGGATGTCGGTGATCACCACGTCGGGCCGGTGCTCCTCGGCGACGCGGACGAGATCCACCGCGTTGTCGACGGACGCGACGACGTCGATGCCCGCGTGCCGCAGGATGGTCGCGATGCCCTCGCGTACGATCGGCTGGTCTTCTCCCAGCACCGCCCGCAGTGGTTGACTCATGGCGGAATCCTAGCCTGCGGTGTGTCGTGTCGAGTTGACGAGGGAGGAGAGGGAAAGCCGCCCCGCACGCCGCCGGTTCGCGTGGCGCCGGGGCGGTAGCGCCAGGATGGGCGGCCTGGACGGCGCCGCCGCTTACACGGAGACCGGGGCGGAATCGACCTCGCGCGCGTACAGGCGGGCCAGCTGGACCCGGGAGCGCACGCCGAGCTTCTCGAAGGCGTGCCGCAGGTGTGTGTTGACGGTGTGCGGGGACAGGAACAGCCGTTCCGCCGCCTCGCGGTTGGTGGCACCGTGGGCGATCAGCCGCACGACGCCGAGTTCCGACCGGGTCAGCCCGCGCCATTCCGGTTCCGGGGCGGCCAGGACCGCGGCGCCCGCCATGCCGGCGGGCCGGATGCCGAGCTTGCGGAGCCTGCCGTGCACCCGCCGCGCGTCGCGCGCCGCCCCGCACCCGGTGTAGATCCCCAGCGCCTCCTCGAAGCGGGACCGGGCCGTGCCGGCGTCGGCCGCGGCGGCGCACACCCCGGCGTCCTCCAGGGCGCGGGCCCGCAGCAGCGGGCGCGCGCTCCCCTGGAGTTCCGCAGCCCCGGCGAGCAGGTCCGCGTCCCGGGCGAACAGGCCCCGGGCGTGCGCGGCGGCGCCCGCGAACAGCGGCAGGCCGGGGTTGAGCCGGGCCCGGTCCTCGGCGAACTCCACCGCCGCCGCGGCCACGTCACGCTGCCCCGAGGCCAGCGCGGCCGCCACCAGCAGCACCACGTCCCCCGCGTCGACGCACGTCGCGTGGAGGAAGCCGCGGCGCAGGTGGTCGGCCGCCGCGCCCAACAGGTCACGGGTCAAGGGCTCGTCCCGGTACAGGGCGGTCAGGACCGTGATCCACGCGCCGGCCCTGTGCGACTGCCGGTCCCCACCCTCCAGATAGGTCTCCGCCAGGGCCGCGCACGCCTCCAGCGCGGCGTCGTCCCCGGTGTGGAAGGCGATCCGGGCGCGGGCGCACACCACGGCGGCCCCGCTCGCCGCGGACGTCCCCGGACCGTGCGGTCCGGCTCCGGCCGCCGCGAGTTCGCGTGCCGCCTCCGGCAGCCGGCCGCCGTCCAGCAGCAGCCGGGCCCGCGCGGTGCGCCACAGCGGCAGGTACGCCCGCCGGCCCCGCTGCTCCGCGTCCGTCAGCCCTCCTTCCACCAGGTCGGCAGCGGCCGTGCCGTCGCCGGCCAGGCCCAGCAGCGCGGCCCGCCAGACCGTCGACAGGACCACTTCGGGGAGGGCGGCCCCGTACGCCGGGTCCAGCTCGGCGGCCTTCGCCGGCACCGACTCGCTGTGTCCGAGCGCCTCGGCCCACCGCTGCCGGTGGCAGGCGCTCATCGAGCGGAGGGTGCGCTGTGTCAGGTCGTTGAGCGGGTGTGTGCCCCGGGCGTGCGTCAGGGACCCGGCCAGGGCTCCGCCGGCCTCCTCGGCCTCGCCCGCCAGCAGACGGTTCAGCAGCGTCGTCGACACCAACTGGTCCTTCACCTGCTGCGGCACGCCGCGGTGGGCCAGGGCCCGGCGCAGATGCGCCTCGGCCTGCGCCACCGGGAACGGGCCGCCCATCCGGGTCAGTTCCAGGCACACCCGCGCGTGGGTGGCCGCGTCCGGCGGCACCTGGACCACCTCACGGGCCAGGGCGCGGGCCTCGGCGGCGTCACCGGTCTCCCACAGCAGCGGAACCAGCCGCGCCGCCAGCCGCATCCGCCGGGGCGCCGCGTCCCGGCTCAGCTCCACCGCGCGGCGCAGGTGTGCCGCCGCCGTCGCGGGCGAGTGGGGCGCCAGTTCCCGCGCGGCGGCCTCCAGGACGCGGATCGCGTGCTCGTCGCCGGGCTCGGCCAGTTCGGCGATCTCCGCGGCGAGCGCCGCCGGGGGTGTGCCGTCCGCGAGCCGCAGGTCGACCGAGCGCCGGCGCACCGACAACCGTACGGGCGGCGGCAGGGTGGCGACGACGGCGTCCCGCACCGACGGGTGCGCGAACGACAGGTGCTGCTGCCCGGCCCGCATCAGTCCCGCCGTCAGCACCTCGCGCAGGGGGCGCAGCAGGGCGGGCTCGCCGCGGCCGAGCACCCGGGACAGGTGCCGGACGGTGAGGCTGTCGCCCAGCGCGGAGGCGATCAGCACCAGCTCCCTCGCGGGCTGCGTCAACTGGTCGAGCCTGCGGGCGGCGACGGCCCCGGCCACCGGGTCCTCGCCGGCACGGGCACCGCCGGCGGTCCCGGTCCGCGCGGCGAGCAGGCCGCACAGCTGCCTGACGGCGCCGGGCAGGCCGCCGACGAGGGGCAGGTACGGATCCGCCTGCGCGGCCCGCGGCCCCAGCAGGTCCCGGACCAGCAGCCGTACGGCATCCGGTTCCAGGGGCCCGACGTCGAGGGGGACCGCCCCCTCGGCGAGCAGATCGCGCCGCAACGACTCCACGGCCGGAGCGTCGAGGTGGGACCGCGCGGCGAGCACCCACAGCAGCGGCAGCCCGGCGAGCCGTGCGGTGAGCCTGCGGACCGCGAGCAGGGTCGGCTCGTCGCAGTGCTGCACGTCGTCCAGGACGACGAGAAGCGGCCGGTCGCGGGCGAGGTCCCGCAGCCCGTCCTCCACTCGCCGCGTCGACTGCGACGGAGAACCGGCCTCCGGGTACGGCGACCCCGGCCCGGCGTACGACCACCCCGGTTCGCGGCGCGCGGTACCGGGCTCTCGGGGCGGGGGAGTGCCGGGCTCCCCGCTCCGCGCGGCCGGCGGCGACGCGAGGGCGTCCAGCAGGGGGGCCAGCGGTGGCATGCCGTGCCCGGCGACTCCGCCGCAGGTCAGGGTGAGGGCCCCGGCGGGCGCCGCCTCCTCGGCGGCGAAGGCGAGCAGGCGGGACTTCCCGGCGCCGGCGGGCCCCTCGACCCACAGCACCCCGCCCTCGTCACGGTGGAGGAGCCGCAGCACCCGCTGAAGGAGCTGGTCCCGCTGCCGCCCGTGCCCGCGCGTCACCGCCGCGGGCACGGGGACGGCGGCGCCGTCCGTTCTCGGCGGGATGTCAGTCGCCTGGATCAAGGCAGCCTCCAGTGGTCCGTGTGCCACGCGGCCGGTGCCCCCGGCTGTGCGGCACGGCCGCGAGCCCGGCCGGTCCGGCAGCGGCCGGCCGCGTCCCGTCGACGGCCCGCACACGTGGTGTGTCCTCGGTTCCGCCACAGGATGTGCCGTCGTCACCTCCGGTGGCTGTCAAGCACACCTGAGAGGCGCCGGGGGGCGCACTCCACGGGCGATGTGGGGACAACCCGACGTCCGCACGCGTGCCGTCCCGGAACCGGCCGCCCAGGCTCGGCAGGCGCGACCGCTCCGCCGCACGTCACAGGGCCGGTGCCGGCCGCGGTGTGGGGTGGGCCCTACACAGGCGCGGGGCAGTCCCCAGGAAGGCGGAGGGAGCACACGACAGACCCGGATGCGGCCCGGTTCCGAGACTGACGCTTGTGTCCGGGGGTCGCTCCACACCGGCCGGCCCACCGGATCGGACACGTTTGACCGACGGAACAAGAAGGCCCGCAGTGCACCGGACGCCTGCGGCTGACGAACGGGAACTGGGCATGGCACAGCTGGACACCCTTCGGGCCGGGGTCCGTCACCCCCTGGGCAGCACCGGCGTCCGGATGGTCGCCGGACCGGGCGGTGTCCTCACCCGGAAGGCGATGCTGGCCGGCTCACTGGTCTCGGCCGCCGTCGGGGGCGTACTGATCGTCGCGCCCGTCGGTACGGTGACACGGGCCGGGGCGCTCTTCGGGGTGCACCTGGCCGTCCAGGGGATCCTGCAACTGCTCGCGGTCCACCAGTCGAAGGCGTCGGCGGCGGTCCGCTGGATGCTGGCCGCCGGTGGGCTCGCCGCCCTGCTGCTCGGCGCGGTCCTCCTCCTGGGCCGGGCCGACACCGTGTTCCTGCTCGGGCTGTGGACCGGCTGCGGCTGGCTGCTGCGGGGACTCACCATGGCGGTCTCGGCCACCTCGGCCTCCGTGAGTCACGTCTTCGTCTACGACGACGTACTGAACGCGGTGATCGTCTCGGCGGGTCTGTTCATGACCGCCTTCCCCTTCTCGTCCCTGGGGCAGCTGGCCGACGTCGGCGGCTCCGTACTGATGGCCACCGGCGCGTTCGAGGCGTTCGCCGCCGCACGGCGGCACCCCCGCACCCTGCGCGCGATCGACTGAGGCACACCCCGGCCGGGGCGGCGCACTCGACCGCCGCGCGCCGGGACCCCACGCACACGACAACCCACGTTTCCAGGCCGGTCGACCGGCCGAGCCCCGAGGAGGCGACCATGAAGAAGTGCCGGCTCTCCCTGGAGGTCACGCACTGGGTGACCTCGGACCTCACCCTCACGCTGAACTCCGAGATCTCCTACGACACCCACGACCCGCTGGCCGTCACCGTCGTCCTCGACGCCGACGGCGAGCGGCCGGTGCGCTGGATCTTCGCCCGCGACCTGCTGGCCGACGGCCTGTCCGCCCGGGTGGGCGAGGGCGACGTGGCGCTGTGGCCCGTGTGCGACCTCGACGGTGAGGCGTCCTCCTTCTGCCTGCGGGTGGGAGGCGCCCGTACGGCACTCTTCGAGATCCCCGCCGAACCGGTCACGACATGGCTCGCCGGGACCTACACCGCGGTCCCGCGCGGGGCCGAGCTGGACGGGGTCGACTGGGACGAGCTGGTCCAGCTGGCGGAGTGAGACGCGCCCACCTCCGGCACGGCGCGAGCGAGCGGAGGCGGGACACGTGTCCCGCAGGACCTTCACACACCCCTCTCGGAAGGAAGACCATGCGAAGCAACCCGCGACCCCTCCTCAGCGACTGGCAGTGGCAGCAGAGCGCCGCCTGCCGCGGCATGAGCAGCTCCACCTTCTTCTCCCCTCCGGGGGAGCGGGGGCGGGCGCGCCGCGACCGGGAGGAGCGGGCCCGGCGCATCTGCGGCCGGTGCGAGGTCGCCGACATCTGCGCGGCCACGGCCCTGAGGCACGGGGAGGACTACGGGATCTGGGGCGGGATGTCGGACGCGGACCGCCGCCGGTTCGACACGGGCACCGCGGGGGCGGCCTAGGACCTGGGCAGCGGCGAAGCCCGGCACCCACGGCGACACGGCGTAGAACAGGCCGACCAGGAACCCGCGTCCGCCACGGCCGGTGGCCGGCTCCTGCGAAAGGCCCTGGGGTCCTTCGGTTGGATCAGGCCGGATCGCGAGCCCGGCATGACCAGCCCGGCATGACCCAGACGAGACGGGACCCGGGACACGCCGCCGCCGCGGACGGCGTGGTCCTCGGCGCGCTCGCCCTGGTCCTCGGCCTGTTGTCCCGTCGGGCGGGCCAACCGCCTCCCGTGACCCCACCGCCACGGCGGTACCACCACACGCACCGCTCCGCGGCACCCACGCACCACCGGCCCAGGTCGCCCGTACGACCCCGGGCATGACCGGCGCCGAACTGGCCAACCTCGCCAACGAGGCCGCGCTGCTCGCGGTCAAACGCGACCGGGACCGGGTGACCGGGCACGATCTGTCCGACGCGCTGGAGAAGGTGCAACTCGGTGCGCAGCGCCCGCTGGTGATGCCCGAGCAGGAGCGCCGGCGCACCGCCTACCACGAGAGCGGCCACGCCCTGCTCGGCATGCTGCAGCCCGGCGCCGACCCGGTCCGGAAGATCACCATCGTGCCGCGGGGCCGGGCGCTGGGAGTCACCCTGTCGACACCGGACGCCGACAGGTACGCGTACACGGAGGAGTACCTGCGCGGCCGGATCATCGGGGCCCTCGGCGGCATGGCGGCCGAGCGGGTCGTGTTCGGAGTGATCACCACCGGCGCCGAGAACGACCTCGAACACGTCACCGGGATCGCCCGCGGGATGGTGGCGCGGTGGGGGATGAGCGACCGGGTGGGACACCTGTCGGTGCTGCGCGAGGACGGTCAGCAGCCCTACGGGATGTCCGCCGCCCCGCGCACCCTCGACCTGGTCGACGGCGAGACGCGCCGGATCGTCGAGGAGTGCTACGCCGAGGCGTGCCGCACCCTGGAGGAGAACCGTCACCGCCTGGACGGTCTGGCCGCCGCCCTCCTGGAGCACGAGACGCTGGACGAGGCGGAGGCCTACCGCGTCGCGGGCGTCACACCCGCCGCCGGCGGACGGGAGGCCTGAGCGATTCGGCCCGCCGGCGGCGGCTCGGCCGACCAGCCGCGCGCGGGCGGACCGCCCCCTCCGGCACCGTGACGTACCGGCGCCGGGTGTGCGCCGCCGGCGGGCGGGACACGACTTGCCGGCACCGCGCACCTCATACCCAGCGGCTTCCAAGTCAAATGACGGATGCGTCGACCTGGTGTGTCTGTGAGAGTCGACGCCAGCGGCGCCGGCGCAGTCAGGTGCGCGGGTCCGCCTCGCGTGGGGACGTGCGGCGGCCGCCGTCCGCGGGCGTCGCTTCTCGACGCCGTGAGGGCGGGGTGCCGAGCCCTGGGGGAAGGAACGAGCGCGATGACGTCGATCGCCGATGAGCTGGAAAGCGTCTTTGACGTCATACGGCAGCCGGTCTGGGCCGTGGACGCCGATCACTCGGTGCGCTACGCGAACCCCGCGGCCGCCGAGGCGATGGGATACGACCACCCGTCCGAGCTGCTGGGCACGGACGGCCGCCCGTCCGGCCGTTCGGGCACCGCTCCGTTCGACATGCCGGGCGCTGATGGCCGGCCGTCCGGCCTTCCGGGTACTGAGCGCCGTCCGTTCGGCCCGCCGGGCATCGACGGCCCGGCGCCCGACCCGCTGGGCGCGGCCGGCCGGCCGTCCGGCCTTCCGGGTACTGAGCGCCGTCCGTCCGGTCTGTCCGGCGCCGGCAGCGGCGGCGGTCCGGCGCCCGGCTCCGGGGAGCCGGAGACCGACGGGCGGACCGGCGGCGTGAGCGGTCGGGGCACGCTCACCCGGGCCGACGGCTCCCTTCTGCCGGTCGAGTGGACCCTGGTGCCGCTGTCCCGGCCCGGTGGCGACGCCGCCCTGTACGTCTTCCTGCCCCTCGGCGAGCCGGCCCGCGCCGGGCACGCCCTACGGAACGGAGGGCCGCCCTTCCCGCTCCTTGCGCACCGGCAGGTGGAACGGCAGCGCCAGTACGCCCGGACCCTCCAGCACGCGGTCCAGGAGCGTCTGGTGCGGACCCTGCTCGGCCTGAGCCTCGCCGGGCAGGAGCTGGGCGCGGCATCCGCCCGGGCAACGGACCTGCTCCACGACGTGGTGCGCGACACGCAGGAGGCCCTGGCCGGCGTGCGGGAGGTCACCGACGCGCTGAGCCCCGGGGCCCTGCGCGCCGGGGGACTTCCCGCGGCGCTCGCCGCCCTCGCCGGGCGCAGCCCGGTGCCGATGACCGTCTCGGGTTCCCTGGCCGGGCGGCTGCCCCCGCTGGTCGAGTCACACCTGTATCTCCTCGTCGCGGAGGCCGTCGAGCGAGCCGTGGAGAACGGCGGCGCCGGCCGCGTCCGGGTGACCGCCGACGGCGGGGCGAGTCTCGTGGTCACCGTCGTGGACGACGGGGCGCCGCCCGCCGGGGAGGCGGACCTCGCGGCGCTGGCCGCCCTGACGGAGCGGGCCGCGAGTCTGGACGGCACCCTGCGCGTGCGGCACACGCCCGGCGCCGGCACCACGGTCACGGCGGTCGTCCCGCTCTGACCGTGTGACCGCGCCCACGGACACACGTGTGCACGCGCGGAGCCGGCACACCTGCCGGTTCAGGCCGGTATCGGTATCTGGATCAGGATGGTGGTGCCGCCACCGGGAGGGGAGTCGATGGCCAGCTTCCCGTCGAAGGCCGCCACCCGGTCCGCCAGTCCGCTCATGCCGTTTCCGGCGGTGGCCTTGTCCACGCCACCGACCCCGTCGTCGGCGACCTTGATCCGCAGCAGGTCCCCGAACTCCAGGGTGACGTCGATCCGGGACGCCCGGGCGTGCTTGACGGCGTTCGTCACCGCCTCGGCCACGACGAAGTACGCGTTGGACTCGACGGTGGAGGAGATGCGCCGCTCGTCCGTGCTCTCGACGACGGTGGGTACCGGGCACCGGGACGCCAGGTCCTTCACCGCGGCCACCAGCCCCTTCACCGTGAGCACGAGCGGGTAGATGCCCGAGGCGAGCTCCCTCAGCTCGTTGATCGCGGTCTGGGCGTTGTCGATGGACTGGTCCAGCAGATCGATCACGTCCGTCCGCGTCCGCGGTACCAGCTCCCGTGCCAGCCGCAGCCCGATCATCAGGCTCACCAGACGCTGCTGTGCCCCGTCGTGCAGGTCCCGGGCCGTACGCCGGTGCACGGCCTCGGTGCTCTCCATGATGCGTCTGCGGCTGTCCTGGAGGGACGCCGCCATGGAGTTGAAGGAGGTGCCCAGTGCCCCGATCTCCGCCACCTTGCTGGGCGGCATCCGCACGCTGAGGTCACCGCCCGCGAGTTCCTCCGCCGCGGCCGCCGCCCCGCGCACCGGCCGCACCACCGCGCGGTGCTGGAGCACCGTGAAGACGGCCACGAGCGCGGTCGAGGCCGCGAGTCCCACGGCGGCGGCGAGCACCGCCTGGCGGCTGTTGGTGCCCGCCGCGTCCGTGCGTTCCGCGAGCTGGGCCCGCTCGTCCGTCATGTACCTGCCGAACTGGTCCCGCAGGACGTCGACGCGGCGCTTGCCCTCGGCCGTCTCCTTCAGGCTGGAGGCGGTGGGGTCACCCCGCCTGACCATCTCGACCAGCGGGAGCGAGTAGTCGTCCAGGAAGGACTTCACGCCGCGTGTGATCTGCTCGGCGGTGCGCCGCTGTTCCGGGGAGGTGGCGCTGCCGGTGAACCGTCGCTCCTCCGCGGGCAGCGCCTCGCGCGCCGCCTGCCACGGCTGGAGGAACTCCTCCCGCTTGGTGATCACATAACCGCGCTGTCCGGTCTCGAGGTCGAGGAGCAACTGCTCCATGCCGCCGGCTTCCACGAGGGCCGTCCGGGACGCGCGCCGGGCCGAGACGGAGCTGTTCGCGTCGGAGATGGCGAACAGCAGGACGGCGAACGCCACACCGATCAGCAAGGCGAGCAGGCCGCTCGCCGCGACCGTGAGGCTCGTCAGCCCCAGCCGCCGGCCCGTCTTCTGCTGTCGTGTGCCCATGTTCCGCCTGCCAGCCCGTGGAGGGATCGAGACACCTGAAGTGTGCAATGTATCCGTACGCGAGCAGAAGACGTGTCCACATGGCAGGCGCGGGCACACGCCCGCGCGCCGTTTGGCCCCGGTGCCGTCGGCCTCGCGCCGCTTCGGCCGGGTGTCACAGGGCGCGCCGGTGTGCCGGACCGGCGTTCCGCGTCTCGCGCGATCCGCGTGGACGTCCCAGGTCGCAGTGGCGGAGCAGGGTGAGCAGGGTGAGCAGGGCGAGTGTGCTCGCGGCGCTGAAGCCGGCGGCCAGCGCGTGCCCGGCCGTGTAGGCGGGGCCGGGCCCGGACCAGGCCGGCACGGCGTGGGACAGGGCACCCACGGCCAGGAGCCCGCCGGTGCCGAGCCCCAGCACCGCCACGCCCACCAGCGGTACGACCACCAGCAGCGACCCCACCAGATGCCGGTGCCCCGGGGCGGGCCGGACCCGGCCGGTGCGGGCCAGGACCGCGGTGAGGCCGCAGGCGACGGTGAGGACCAGCAGGTCGGCACCGATCGTGTCGCTGGGACGGTGCCACCCGGCCGCCACCGTGTAGGCGCCCACGCCGGTGGCCCACAGGGAGCAGACGCCCACGACGGCGGCGCGCAGCCGGTACGGAACGATCAGGGTCAGCCCGGACAGCACGCTCATGGCGATGGTGGTGTGCCCGCTGGGAAAGCTGTTGTGGAGCAGGTGCGGCGGGGCGCCGACGAGATCGGGCCGGCCGAGCACCTGCCGCTTGAGCACCTCGGACAGCGCGAGCGAGCCGGCCACGGTGCCGACGGCGACCGCGGTCAGGGCGGGGCGCCGGCGTGCCACCCCGATCACGACGAGCACACCCACGGCGCTGCCCAGGGACATCACGGTGATGTGGTCCAGGACCCGGTCCGCCTGGTGCACGGCGGTCGGTGTCTCGTCCCGCGCGCGCCCGGCCAGCACCGCGTTCTCCCAGCGCTGGCCCGCCGCCGTGCGCACGAACCCGGCATAGACCAGCAGGCCGAGGCCCGCCGAGACACATCCGGCCGCCGCCAGCCGCGCCGACACACGCACACCGAAGCTCCGATCTACACCATTTCCTCCGGTTCGTGACATCTTCCCGATGCTACGGGGGAGTCGCCGACCGCACACGCCGGCCGATGCCTGTCCGCCGCACGGGACGAGGTTCGTCACACAGGCCGGGACAGGTGCCGCCGCACACCTCGGCCGTCGCGGGCGATGTGTGGCTTTCCCGATGTGTAGCCTTCCCAGGCACATGACCCGGCGGCCGGGGTCCGCCCAGGAGTGGCAGGCGGGGCCCGCCCTGTAGGGACTTCCTCATCCCGTCGGCGCCGCGATCGTGGGGTGTGCCCCATGGCGTCACAGGCCGTGCGGCGCGAGAGTGGAGGCGTCCGGTCCGAAGCACCCGACCACGTTGGACCACGTGTGGCGCGGCGGCCCCGTCCCCCGGGGGCCGAGCGCCGCCTTCCCCGCGGTGCGGACCCGGTGTCACAAGGCCCCGGGTCCGCACCGCACAGGCCGGTCCCCCGCCCGGCTCACACGGGCGGACGGGGGCGCACCGGTTCAGTCGACCTGGGCGGTGGCCTGGTCGACGAGGCGCTGCGCGAGCTCGCCCAGCCGGGCCGGGTCGCGCTTGAGTGCCCAGACGCCCAGGAAGTCGATGAGGCCGAAGAACGTGTCGTCGTTCTCGATCTTCCGGTCCAGCAGCATCGCGAGGGGGCCGGGCTCGTCGTACGGCAGCGTCCGCGCGGTCTGCCCGTTCGCGGCCGGGGGCGGGGCGCCGTCGGAGGGGGCGGCGGCCGTGCGCGGAGGGACGACGGGCGGCGCCGGCCTGGACGGCACCGGGGAGGGCACGGCGGGTGACGCCTCGGACCGGGCCGCCTCCCGGCCCGTGTCGACGGTGACCGCCGGTGCCGGCGGCGCCTGGACGGTGTCGGCGGTGGCCGTCTCGGCCCGGGGCGCCCGGACCGTCTCGGCGGTCCCCGCCGGTGCCGGCGGAGCCTGGACCGTCTCGGCGGTGGCCGTCTGGGGCGGCGGTGCCTGGACCGGTACCGTCGGCGGCTCCTCGCGCACCGCCGGCGCCGCGGCCCCGGTGACCTGTCCGGCGTCCGGTACTGCCGGGTGGCCGTCCGCGACCACACCGGAGTCCGCCGCCGGTTCCGCCTGGCGGGCGGCCTTGCGCGCCGCCTTCTCCGCCTCCTTGCGGGCGCGTTCGGCCTTGAGCGCTTCCAGCGCCGCCATCTGCTGGTCGGCCGGCTTGTTGCCGACGGCGCGCAGCAGGTCGATGGGCTCCTGGCCGATCCTCGCCTGGAGTTCGGGGGTGAGCGTGAGCAGCGCCAGCCGTTGCGACACCCAGCCCTGGGAGCGGTGCAGCCGCTTGGCCAGGGCCGTCTGGCTGCCGTGGATGGCGAGCAGCCGCTGCAGGGCCCGGGCCTCGTCGAGTTCCTCCAGGTCCTGCCGGTGGATGTTGGCGACCAGCGCGGACTCGAGCAGTTCCTCCGAGGTGCTGCCCTGTTCGTCGCTCACCATGACCTTGACGGTGGCGAGGCCGGCTTCGCGGGCGGCGGCCAGGCGGCTGCTGCCGTCGATGACGACGTGGGTGGTGTTGGGCTCCAGGTCGCCCGCACGGTCCGGGTTGGCCGCGAGGTAGGCGTCGCGGTTCATGACCGTGATGGCCTGCTTCTGGCCGTGGGTCTTCAGGCTGCCCGCGAGGTCGGTCAGATCGCCCAGCTGCGAGCGCGGGTTGTCGGGGTTGGGGCTGATCTGGTGGACGGGCAGTTCATTGGGCGGGGCCACGCCCTCGGTCGGCACGCCGGTCGCGGCGGCCACGGCCTGCCGGCGTGCGCTGACGGGCCGGGCGCCGCCGAAGCGTCCGGCGCCCAGCTGGTCGGCCTTGCTCATGAGATCTCCCGGGCCAGTGCGCGCATCCCGATGGCCTGCTGCGACTTGGGGGCGTAGGACAGCAGGGGCTGCTTCATGCGGACCGCTTCCTTCTGTTCCTTCAGGTCGCCGATCAGTCCCACCACCCTCGGGTCCTTTATGTCGACCCAGCCCTGGAGCGAGGAGGTGGCGATGTAACCGCGGCGCGAGTCGTAGAGGTTGACGACGATACCGAGGTAGTCGATGTCGATCTGCAGGTCGTCGCGCAGGTCGTCGATCTGCGTGGTGAGCAGTTCGTAGGCGTCGGCCGAACTGTCCTCGGCCTGCACGACGATGAGCGCACCGGACTGACCGGGCTTCTCGCCGTCGCGCCGCCTGCCGTAGTACGCGGCGGCGTCCATGCTGAGGCCCAGGCTGGGCGGGCAGTCGACGATGATGACGTCGTAGTCCGCCTCCAGCGGGGCGAGGGCCCGCTCCAGCGCGGCCTCCCGGGCGCGTACGGCGGACAGCCGCACGTCGAGGAGGAAGGCGTCGTTGCACGCGGGCAGCAGGTGCAGACGGTCGCCGAAGGTCTCCGCGTCGATGGGCACGACGAGGTCGCGCAGATCGCCCTTGGGGTCGCCCGCCATGTGGTTGGTGAGGCTGTCACCGTTCATCGGAAGGGGGGCGGCGCCGAGCTGGTTGGTGAGGTGGCACTGGGGGTCGAAGTCCACCAGCAGGACCCGCATGCCGAGGCCGGGCAAGTTCTCGATCTCCAGGGGCTCGTCCTCGCCCTCCTCGGCGTCGCTGGCCCGCAGGGCCTTGGCGAGCGCCTTCGACACGCGCACGGCGTGCAGGGTGTTGGGGGACTCGGCGAGCGCCTCGCCGACGCCGGCCGTGATGGCGGTCTTGCCCACCCCGCCCTTCTGGTTGCAGACGATGATGCGGCGGGTGACGCTGGGCCGCTCGACGTCGGGCGCCGGGTTGGAGTCCAGCCACAGCCTGACGGACTGGGCGAGTCCCTGGATGAGGGAGACGCTGCGGTCCGCCGCCACCTTGCGGAACGTCTCCCACTGTCCGGGCGGGAGGAAGGTGGAGAAGGAGTCGGCGCCCGCGGTGTCGACGGGTTCGGTGGCCGAGGCGAGGGCGCACCAGTCCCTGATGCCCTGCTCGACGGCGGCCTGGATCTCGATGCCGTGCTGGGCGGCCCTGACTTTCAGGTCCTGCCGCAGCTGGCCCGGCAGCTTGGAGACGACCTTGTCGCGGTCGCCGGAGGAGGCTGGAGAACTCATGGGGGTACCTTACTAACGCTCGTGATCGTTCGCGTCGCCGACACGTTAGTTAAGCCGACTGCCTGATGGTCCGTGCCGCCCGCCATGGCGGCCAGGACCGCCGCTCGCGCGTCATCTCCCCCCATGCGTAACGGATTTCGCCGACTCGTCGGATCGGTTCCGGTTCCGGGCCGCCCGGCCGTGCGGGTCACCCACGAGCAGCAGCACCCCGCGGACACCGGCCGCGGCGCCGGCCGCGACCCGTGTCCGGGCCGCGGCGGCGCCGCGTCGCTCAGGCCCGCCGCAGCCGCAGCGTGACCAGCTCGAACGGCCGCAGCCGCACGGCGATCCGGTCGCCGTCCCGCTCCGGGGCGGCCGCTGTGGCGAGCGGACGCTCCAGCAGGTCCGTCACCGTCGCCTCCGCGACCTCGAAGCCGGCCGTGAGCGTCGCCCGGGCCCGGCCGCCGTGGGCCTCGTGGAAGCGGACCACCACGTCCCCGCTGCCGTCGTCGGCGAGCTTCACGGCCGTGACCACGACCGCGTCGTCGTCCACGGTGACCAGCGGGGCGACCTCGCGGGCGCCGGTCAGACGCCGTTCGGGCAGGTTGACGCGCCAGCCCTCGCGCACCGCGTCCCCGATACCGGCGCCGGGCACCAGCGCGTGCCGGAAGCGGTGGACGCCCTGGTCGGTCTCGGGGTCGGGGAAGCGCGGGGCGCGCAGCAACGACACCCGGACCGTCGTGGTCGTACCGAGGTCGCCGTCGGACCGCACGGTCCGGGTCACGTCGTGGCCGTACGTCGAGTCGTTGACGACGGCGACGCCCCAGCCGGGCTCCTCCAGGTGGACGAAGCGGTGGTTGCACGCCTCGAACTTGGCCGCCTCCCACGAGGTGTTGGTGTGCGTCGGCCGGTGGAAGTGCCCGAACTGCGTCTCGGAGGCGTACCGTTCGGCGTGCAGGTCGAGCGGGAAGGCCAGCTTGAGGAACTTCTCCGTCTCGTGCCAGTCGACCTCGGTGTCGATGACCAGCCGCCGTTCGTCCGCGCCGAGGGACAGCACCTGGGTGACCCGGGACTCGCCGAAGGCGCGGACGACCCGCACCGACGCCCCGTCGTCGCCCGGCAGCACCGACTCGGCGTCGGTGAGGTCGGTGACGGTGTTGCGGTAGAACTCGTCGACGTCCCAGGCGTCCCACATGTTCGGGAAGTCGGGATGCAGCTGGAGCAGGTTGGCGGCCCGCCCCGGCGCGACCGTCTCCCGGCCCGCCGCGATGTCGTACGCCGACACCACCAGGCCCCGGGCGTCGACCTCGATCCGCAGCAGGCCGTTGTCCAGCGTGAACCCGCCGCCCTCGCGCGCCGTGAGCGAGGTGCCGCCGGTCACGGCCGGGGCGGCGGCGCCGCCGGCCGGCACACCGTGACGCGGATGCGGGGCCGCGTTGAAGACCAGCTCGGTGCCGCCCTCGCCGGCCAGGGCACGCTGGGCGCCCTCGATGATCGCGGTCAGCTCACCCGCGATCCGGTCGTACGTCGCCCGCGCCTCCCGGTGCACCCACGCGATGGACGAGCCGGGCAGGATGTCGTGGAACTGGTGCAGCAGCACCGTCTTCCAGATCCGGTCCAGCTCCTCGTACGGGTACGGGAACCCGGTGCGCACGGCCGCGGTCGCAGCCCACAGCTCCGCCTCGCGCAGCAGGTGCTCGCTGCGCCGGTTGCCCTGCTTGGTCTTGGCCTGGCTGGTCAGCGTGGCGCGGTGCAGTTCGAGGTACAGCTCGCCCACCCAGACCGGCGGCTCGGGGTACTCGGCCTCGGCCTTCTCGAAGAACGCGCGCGGGGTCTCCCACTCGACGGTCGCCGAGCCCTCGAGGTCGCGCAGCCGGGCCGCCTTGGCGACCATCTCGCGGGTGGTGCCGCCGCCTCCGTCACCCCAGCCCGTGGGCGCGAGGGAGTGCCGGGCCCGCCCCTTGTCCTTGAAGTTCTTCGCCGCGTGCGCGATCTCACTGCCCTTCATCGAGCAGTTGTAGGTGTCGACGGGCGGGAAGTGCGTGAAGATCCGGGTGCCGTCGATGCCCTCCCACTGGAAGGTGTGGTGGGGGAACTTGTTCGTCTGCGACCAGGAGATCTTCTGGGTCAGCAGCCACTTGGAGCCGGCCGCCTTGATGATCTGCGGCAGTCCCGCGGCGAAGCCGAAGGTGTCGGGCAGCCAGGCCTCCTCGTTCTCGATGCCGAACTCGTCGAGGAAGAACCGCTTGCCGTGCACGAACTGCCGGGCCATCGCCTCCGAACCGGGCATGTTGGTGTCCGACTCCACCCACATCCCGCCGGCCGGCACGAACCGACCCTCCGCCACGGCCTTCTTCACCCGCGCCCACACCTCGGGCCGGTGCTCCTTCACCCACGCCCACTGCTGCGCCTGGGACATGGCGAAGACGAACTCCGGCTCGTCCTCGATCAGCGCGGTCATGTTGGACGTCGTACGGGCCACCTTGCGCACCGTCTCCCGCAGCGGCCACAGCCAGGCGGAGTCGATGTGCGCGTGCCCGACGGCGCTGATGCGGTGCGCGGACGGCACGGCGGGGGCCGCCAGGACGCCGGTGAGCTGCTGCCGGGCCCGGCCCGCCGTGCCGTTCACGTCCTGGAGGTCGACCGCGTCCAGCGCCCGGTCCACGGCGCGCAGGATGTCCCAGCGGCGCGCGGAGTCCACCGGCAGCTCGGCCATCAGCTCGCCCAGCACCTCCAGGTCCAGCACGAGCTGCCACACGGTCTCGTCGAACACGGCGAGGTCCATGCGGGTCAGGGTGTACTGCGGCTCGCTGCCGGCGGTCTCCTTGTCGCCCAGCTGGGTCGGCAGGAAGGGGTGGTAGTCCAGGATGACCGGGTTCGAGGCGGCCTCGATGTGCAGCCGCACCTCCTCGCCGCCCGCCACGGGCGCGCCGATCCGCACCCACTGGTTGCGCGGGTTCAGGCCCTTCACCGGCGTGCCGTCGGGCCGGTAGACCAGGCCCTCGCACTGGAAACCGGGCATGTTCTCGTCGAACCCGAGGTCCAGCAGGGCCTCGACGGTCCGGCCGGCCCACTTCTCGGGCACGGTACCCGTCACCCGGAACCAGCTGGTGCCCCACGGAGCACCCCACCGCGCACCCACCTCGATCGGCTCGGGTTCGGCGGCCAGTCCCTCAGCGACCGGCACCGGCTCGCCGGGCGCGTGCCACACCGCCACCTGAAGCGGTACGGACTCGGGGTACACGGCGGGGCGGATGCGTTCTTCGAGGACCCGCTTGAGGCGGGCTTCCACCAGGGTGCGGTCGTCATGCATGGGGGATGCTCCGTAGGTCGTACGTCAGGAGGGTGGTTTCCAGGGTGGGTGACGGGTGCGGGGATGTCACTCGGCAGCGGTCGCCCGAGCCGCGCCCGTCCCCGCTGCCGGGAGCACCTGCCCGGCCGTGACCACCTCGGTGATGCCACGCGCCCGCAGATGGTCCGCGTCGTCGGCGCGGTCGTCGAGGACGGTGGTGGGCCTGGCCCCGTCGGCGGTCAGGCGGAAGAAGGCGTCGTACAGGTCTCCGCCCGGGGCGAGCGCCGTACGCCGCTCGGGATCGGCGGGCACGACGAGGGCGGTCGTGCGCGGTGCCGGGGTGGGGTGGGTCCGGCGCGCCGCGTCGGCGAGCACCCGCGCGATGTCCTTCGGCCGCCGGTCGTTGGTCAGCAGGCCGAGGCTGTACTCGAGCTCCGGGAAGTCGGCCAGGCCGCGCGAGACGTCGTGCGAGCACCACCAGGTGACGCCCCACAGGCCGGGGCAGTCCAGGACGTTGGCGACGGTCGCCTCGGCGAAGGCGGCGGCGTGCTCGGCGGGCACCAGGGGCGCGGGGGCGCCGACCTCCTGGAGCCACACCGGCCGGTGCGGGTCGTCCGCCCAGGCCTTGCTCAGCTCGACCAGGTAGGCGGCGTGGTGCTCGCTGGGCACGGAGGTACGGCCGTGGCGCTGGGCGGTGCCGTTGAACACCCAGGAGTGCACGGCCGTGACGCCGCCGTACCGGGCGGCCTGGGCCGGGGTGAACGGCATGTCGTGCTGGTACCAGGTGGCGTCGTACTCGGCGTGCAGGTGCAGCCGGCCGGGGGCCCCCTCCTCGCAGGCCGCGAGCATGCGCTCCAGCCAGGCGTCGATCTGCCCGGGTGTGGCCCGGTCCGGATCGGGGTGGGGGCCGGCGCTGAACTGGTTGACCTCGTTGCCGACGGTCATGCCGATGAAGTTGGGCCGGTCGGCGAGGGCCGCGGCGAGGGTGCGCAGGTAGGCGGCCTGTCCGTCGATCACCTCGGGGTCGGTGAACAGATTGCGCCGGTGCCAGGTGCGCGTCCAGGCGGGCAGGAAGTCGAAGCTGGACAGGTGGCCCTGCAGCCCGTCCACGTTGACGTCCAGGCCGCGTTCGGCGGCGGCGTCGGCGAGGGCCACGAGCTGCTCCACCGCGCGCGGCCGGATCAGGGCCCGGTTCGGCTGGAAGTAGGGCCACAGCGGGAAGACCCGGACGTGGTCCAGACCGAGCGCGGCGATCGAGTCCAGGTCGGCGCGTACGGAGTCGAGGTCGAAGTCGAGCCAGTGGTGGAACCATCCTTCGCTGGGGGTGTAGTTGACGCCGAAGCGCACGGCAGGAGGCATGGATGTCCTTGAGCTGGGGGGTGGCGTGGGCTCAGCCCTTGACGGCGCCCTCGCCGACCCCGCGGAAGAAGTACCGCTGGAGGCAGGCGAACAGGGCGATGAGCGGGGCCACGGCGATGATCGTTCCCGCGGCGACCAGGCGCTGGTCGTTGGCGAAGGTGCCGTGCAGGTAGTTCAGGCCGACGGTGAGGGTGAACTTGGACGGGTCGCCGAGCACGATCAGCGGCCACAGGAAGTCGTCCCAGGCGCCCATGAAGGCGAAGATCGCGACGACGGCGAGGGTGCCCCTGACCGACGGCAGCGCGATCCGCAGGAACCGCTGCCAGACGTTGGCGCCGTCGACGAAGGCGGCCTCCTCGATCTCGTAGGGCAGGTTGAGGAAGGCGTTGCGCATCAGGAGCACGTTCAGCGCACCGACGCAGCCCGGCAGCACCACGCCGATCAGGGTGTTGTTCAGGTCCAGCGACCGCATGGTCGTGAACTGGGCGATGATGATGCTCTCGGCGGGCACCAGCAGCGCCAGGATGAAGACCAGGGTGGCCACCCTGCGGCCCCGGTAGCGCAGCCGCGCCAGGGCGTAGCCGGCGAGGGCGGAACCGACGCAGTTGGTGACCACGCTGGCGACGGCGACCTTGAGGGAGTTCAGGGCGTAGTCCCACACGGGGATGACGTCGGCGACCCGGCCGTAGTTGTGCAGGGTGGGGTGGTCGGGCAGGAACGACGGCGGGGAGCTGTAGATGTCCTCCGTCGGGCCCTTCAGCGAGGTCGACAGCTGCCACAGGAACGGGCCGATCGTCAGGGCCAGCACGCCGAGCAGCAGCAGGTAGCGCAGGACGAGTTCCCAGGGCCGTACGCGCCGGCCGGTGTCGTCGGTGAAACGGGTGCGGCGGCCGGTCCGCCGGGCGGTGTCGGTGGTCGGGTGCCCCGGGCGGGCGGACCGCTCGCCCGGGGTGCGCAGGGTGTCGGTCATGCCTGGGCCTCGTCCTTCCGGTCCGCGCGCAGCACCAGCAGCATCAGCACCACGGTGATCAGGAAGACCACCACGGAGATGGCGGAGGCGTAGCCGACCCGGCCGCTCAGGCCGGTGCCGGTGCGCTGTACGAGCATGACGAGGGTGGTGTCCTCGCCGCCCGGTCCGCCCGTCGGGTTCGCGATCAGGTACACCTCGGAGAACACCTTGAAGGCGGAGACCGAGGAGAGCGCGGCCACCAGGACCATCGTGGACCGCAGGGCGGGCACGGTGACGCTGAGGAAGCGGCGGACCGCGCCCGCGCCGTCCACGGCGGCGGCCTCGTGCAGTTCACGCGGCACGTTCGCGAGGGCCGCCAGGTAGATGATCATGTAGTAGCCGAGGCCCTTCCAGACCGTGACCGCCATGGCGCTGAGCAGGATCAGCCACTGGTCGCTGAGGAACCCGACCGGGCCGGCGCCCAGGGTCTCCAGCAGCGAGTTGATCAGACCGCGTTCGTCCAGCAGCCACACCCAGATCAGGCCGACGACCACGATCGAGGCGACGACCGGGGTGTAGAAGGCGGACCGGAAGAAGGCGATGCCGGGGATGTGCTTCTGCACCAGCAGCGCGAGCAGCAACGGCAGGATCACCAGCGCCGGGACGACTCCGACCACGTACAGCGTGCTGTTGCGCAGGGCGACCCAGAACTGGTCGTCGTGCAGCATCTCGCGGTAGTTGGCGAGACCGACGAAGTCGCCCGGGACCAGGGTGCGACGGTCGGTGAAGGAGTTCACCACGGTGGACACGAACGGGTACAGCACGAACGCGGCGGTGACCAGCAACCCGGGTGCGGCGAACAGCCACGGACTGGAGGGCAGCTGGCGCCGCACCCGGGAGCCCCGGCGAGCAGGGGAGGAGAGAGCCACGGCGGATCAGCCCTGCTTGAGCAGCTGGTCGCAGGCCTTGACAGCGTTGTCGAGCGCCTGCTTGGGGCTCTCCTTGCCCTGGAGCGCCTTGGCGATCTCCTGCTGGAGCGCGGTCTTCATCTGGTCGCTGAACACCACCGGCGTGTAGTTCACGGCCGTCTTCAGCGACTTGGCGGCGGCCACCCGGACCCGGGTCTCGTCGGTGCCGTCCTCCTTGGTGAAGTACGGGTCGTTCAGGGAGCCGGCGGTGCTCGGGAAGATGGCGACCTGCTTGGCGAAGGCCATCTGGTTCTTCGCGTCGGTGACGAAGTGCGCGAAGGCCACGGCCGCGGGCTTCCGCTTGGACTGCGCGTTCACCATCACGTTCTGCACGTACATGTTGACGTGGCCGGTGCTGGTGATCTGGTCGGTGATGCCGATGTTCTTGTACAGGGTCGGTGCCTGCGTCTTGAAGTTCTTCAGGTCCAGCGCGCTGCCGGGGTTCATGGCGACGGCACCGGTGAGGAACTTGTGGCCGGCCGACTCGGGCGTTGCCGTCAGGGCCTGCGGGTCGAGGGCCTTGGCGTCGTACAACTCCTTGTACTTGGTGAGGAGTTCGACACCCTTGGCGTCGTTGAAGGAGAAGGCGGTGCCTTCCTTGTTCACCAGCTGGACGCCGTAGCGGCCGAAGTCCTCGATGGACGGCACGTTGGCGAGGGTGGCGACCTTGCCGTCGGTCTTCTTGGAGATCTGCAGGCCGACCTCGAACAGTTCGGCGTACGTCTTCGGCGGCTGGTCGGGATTGAGGCCGGCCTCCTTGAACAGGGCCTTGTTGTAGAACAGCGGCCCGGTGTTCAGGTACCAGGGGAACGCCCAGGTGCCCGGCAGGCCCGGGATGTCGGTGCTGCTCCACGCGCCCGGCAGGTACTCGCTCTTGTACTTCGCCGCCGCCTTGTCCTTGTCCAGGTTCAGGGCGAGCCCGGCCCTGGCGAGCGGGGCGGCCAGGTCGGGGGAGACGTTGACGACGTCGGGCAGCGTGCCGCCGGCCGCCTCCGCGCTGAGCTTGTCGGCGTAGCCCTCGGCGGGCTGGTCGACCCACTTCACGTGGGTGCCGGGGTACTGGTGCTCGAAGTCGGCGATCAGGCCCTCGAAGTAGGGCTTGAAGTTGGCGCGCAGGTTCCAGGTCTGGAAGGTGATGTCGCCCTGGACCTTGCCCGAGGCGTCGCCCGACGAGCTGTCGTCGTTCCCGGAGCCGCAGGCACTCAGCGGCAGCAGGGCCGCGACGGCGACAGCGGTGGCGAGGGTTCTGCGGGATATGCGCACGGCTGGAGGCTCCTTCGGACAGCGGGCGACGGCGACGATGCCGGCCACGGGTTCAGGGGCAGACCTTGCATCCTTCGATGGAAAAATGTCAATGGATCGAGGTCGAAAAGTTACTCAACTCCAACAAAGCCGCAGGTCAGAGGCGTGTGACCGAGAAGGTCCCCGCCTCTTGCCACTGATCGCTAATGCGCTTTAGGCTGAGCCCGCTCAAGCGCATTAGTGCTCACCGGCAGAGAATGGGAGCGGAAGTGGCGGACAAGCGTTCACCGGCGCGCCGGCCGACGATGAAGGACATCGCGCGACGGGCCGGGGTCTCCGAGAGCGCAGTCTCCTTCGCCCTCAACGACCGTCCCGGTGTCTCCGAGGTGACCCGGGCCCGGGTGCGCCGGGTGGCCGAACAGCTCGGCTGGCGGCCGAGCACCGCCGCACGCCAGCTGTCCGGTGAGGGCGCGGCCACGGTCGGGTTCGTGCTGGCCAGGCCCGCGCACACGCTCGGTGTGGACTCGTTCTTCCTCCAACTGGTCTCGGGCATCCAGGAGGTGCTGGCCGAACGCCATCTCGGCCTGCTCTTCCAAGTTGTAGAGGACATAGCCGACGAATGCGCGGTATACCGGACCTGGTGGGCCGAGCACCGGGTCGACGGCGTCCTGATGGTCGACCCCCGCACCGACGACCCCCGGCCCGGCCTCCTCGACGAACTCGGCCTGCCCGCCGTGGTGATCGGGGGCGCGCCGGCCGGGCTGAACCCCCGGCTGTCGGCGGTGTGGGCCGACGACGCCGGCGCGATGGCCGCCGTCGTCGCCGAACTGCACGCCTTGGGCCACCGGCGGATCGTGCACATCGCCGGGCTCCCCGGCCTCGCGCACACCCAGCGGCGGATGCGCAGCCTGCGGGCCGAGGCCGAACGGCGCGGCCTGACCGAGGTCCGCTCGGTGACCACCGACTACTCGGACGCCGAGGGCGCCGCCGTCACCCACCGGGTCCTGTCCGGGCCCGCCGCGCCCACCGCGCTGATCTACGACAACGACGTGATGGCGGTCGCCGGGGTGGCCGCCGCGGCCGAACTCGGCTTCTCGGTGCCCGAGGACGTGTCGGTGGTCGCGTGGGAGGACTCCGCGCTGTGCCGGATGGTCAAGCCGTGGCTGTCCGCGCTGTCCCGGGACAGCGTGGCCTTCGGCCGCACCGCCGCGCGCGAGCTCCTCTCCCTGCTGGACGGTTCCTCCCCGGCCACGGTCCGGGTACCCCTCCCCCAACTGATCGCCCGCCAGAGCACGGGGCCCGCGCGGGAGGTGTGAGGACGGTGTGCGGGGACGGGCGGAGCCGGGGTCGTCGTGAGCCGGTGCGACGGTTCCGGGCCGCCGCCGGGGGACCGGCAGCACGCGGGGCTGGCAGCACGCGGGGCCGGTGCCGGGGGGCGGTTCCGTCTCGGTGGGGGCGGGCCGGTGGGCGGGGGTGGTCCGGGGCCGATGGCCGGCGGGATGGAGGACGGGACGATCGCCCGCGTGCGCAGGGAGCCGTCGTGCCGTGCCGGGGCTCGGCGGCGAGGGCGGAGCCCCGCCCGGTGTCCGGAACCGGCCCCTGATCGCGCTGCCGGCGGCGAGCCGGGGGCAGCTGGGGGAGCAGCCCCCGCCGGCGGGACCGTCACCGGCGTCGAGGGGCCGCCCGCCGGTAGGTGGCGCCGTCCGTCGGTAGGTGCTGCCGTCCGTCGGCACGTGGCGCCGCCCGGCTCGGCACCACCGAATCCGTGGCCGGCCCCCCGCTCGGCGGCGGCGCCGGGGCCACGCCTTCCCCGGCGGCACCGGCGCCCTTGCCGGCTACGCCCGGCGCACCGGTCCGGACGGCTTCCTCAACGCCGGACGTCGTAGACGCGGTTGGTGGGCGTCTCGACGGCGAGCCGCCACAACGCGTCGGAGTCCCTCCTGGTTCACAACGGCGCGCACACGTCCTACTGACGCAGATGACGGCTCACGTCACCGACGAGGTTGATGCGGACCTTCCGTTCCACGAAGCGCCACCGCCCGTCACGGCGTTCGAAGCGGTCGTGGTAGCGGCCGCCCGCGATGGGTTGCAGCGGCAGGTCCGGCAGCGCCTGCAACACGGTGACGTAGGAACGCGCCTGTGCCGTGCCCGCCTGTTCGTCGACCTCGATCGCGGTGTTGGTGGTGACGTGCTGGGTGCGCGGCGTGCCGTCGGCGTAGACGATCAGGGTGTCACGGAACATCTTCTCGATCGCCGCGCGCCCCCTCACCGGCCCGCCGCTGCCCGCGAACGTGGCGTCGGCGAGAAGCGTGCCGAGCCCGGCGAAGTCGCCGTCGTCCACCAGCTCGGCGTACCGTGCGATCAGGTTCTCGATGGCCCGGTGGCTCGACTCGGGGCCGGCGGGCACGGGGGTGGATGTCGGCATGGTCTCCTCCAAGCGGCACGGCGCACTCCGGGCGTGAACACCCGAAGTGTCCCAGGCTACTCGCCGACGTGTGCACACCTTCCGCCCGTGACACCTCCGAGCCGGAGGGAACCCACGTCGCGGCGAGTGCCTCGGTCGGTGTGCGCCGCGCCGCGGGGCTGACGGCGGCCGGTGACGTCCCCGGCCCCGCCCGGGCCGGAAGGGCGCCGGGGACCGCCACCGCGGCGGGCGTACGGATCGAGGCGGTCGGTGCGGCGAGCCCGCCACCACGGCACAAGCTGGACGACACCGAACGCCACCTCGGCAACGAAGAACAGCCACAGCCAGCGCGGGGCGCCGTGTGCCACCGCATATGCCTGCCACGCGGCGAAAAGCGTGCGCGCGATGCCGTCGAACAGTCCGTGCGCCGGCAGCGGGTTGATGATCCGGAGCAGCGCCCAGACGACCACCACTGAACCCATCAGATTCGCGTAGAGGATCTCTATCGGGTCGAGGGCAGGCAGGGTGCCCAGCCCGGTCGCGTCACCGAGCTCCGACAGCGCGTCGTGCACCAGGGCGTAGGTCCACGGCGTGGCGAATCCGGCTGTGACCACGAGGTCGTACCAGGCACTTGTACGTACGACGCGCAGATAGGCGGGGTGGGAAGGGGCGAAAGGACGGATCACGGCGAGGCTCCTGCTGGTCTCCTGCACGGACGCCACGACGGTAAACAGTGGAGTACTGTCCAAGGTCAAGTCCTCAGTTCAGGGAGAGCCGTGCGTATCGGGGAGCTGGCCGCGCAAGCGGGACTGACCAGGGACACCATCCGTTTCTACGAGAAGATCGGTCTCGTCACGGGGCGGCGTCTGGCCAACGGTTATCGCGACTTCCCGCCGGAGGCGGTGCCCTGGCTGCAGTACGTCCGCACCGCACAGACGCTCGGCTTCTCGCTGGCCGAGATCGCACAGACCGGCGAGGAACTGCGGAACGCGCCCGACACCGCCGAGGCGTTGTCCGCGCTGTTCGAGGAGAAGATCAAGGTGATCGATGCGCGTATGGCGCAGCTTGCCGCCCTGCGGGCCGAGCTCGACGCACGTGTGGGCACCGGATGCCCGCTGCGGGTGGCCGGCCGAGCCGGGTGAGCATCGGCAATCAGCATGCGACCTCTTTCGGGGCCGGCATCACCTGCCGGGCAGACAACCCGTGCTGAACGGCATGGGTGCCGGTGGGGCACACGTGAGCGTCAGCCGGCCGCCACCGGCGCGGGCACCCGGGCCGGGGCCGCCAGGCGGTGGGTGGCGTACACCAGCAGGGACAGGCTGATCGCGGCCAGCACGCCGTAGGCGATGTCGCTGTCCAGGCTGTCCCACAGGGTGTGCAGGGTGACCGCGACCGCGTAGACGAACACGAACAGCCCCACGGAGCGGCGGCGCCAGCCGTGGGCGGCGGCGGACCACAGGGCCGCGGCCGTCAGGCCCGTCCAGGCCATGTGCGCGGCGGGGCTCAGCAGTCCGCGCCACGCCAGGAGGTCGTCCACCGCCGACAGGTCGCCGTTGGAGTCGACGAGTTCGACGAAGGCGTAGCCCATCGTCTCGAAGACCGCGAACCCGGCGCCGGAGGCCACACCGATCAGCAGCCCGTCACCGGGGTGCCGGTCTCGGATGACCAGGAGCAGCAGGGTCGGGACGATGAGTTTCGCCGCCTCCTCGATCACTCCGACGGCGACCATCGGCAGGACGTCCAACAGCCGCAGCGTGCGGTACTCCAGGAACCCGGCCGTGGTCACCCCGATCGCGCCGCCCGCCAGGGCGGTCACCGCGACGACCCCTGTGCCGGCGCCGAAGTCGAGCCGCCGGCCCGCCACGAAGGCGACGAAGGACGACGGCACCAGCGCCGCCCCGAAGAACAGCAGAGCGGGGATCAGATTGGGGTTCTGCGTGGAGACCAGGGCCGAGTGGATCAGCCAGAACAGCGTCAAGCCGACCAGCAGGACGGCGATCCAGCCCCAGCGGCGGCCGGCGTGGGCCGGCCCGCCCTGGTCGAACCGGACCGATCGGTGTGTGAGCGACACGGGTACGACTCCCTCCCCAGACGTGGATGAGCCGACAGTGCCCGGTCCCGCGACGGCCCGCATCACACGTTCATGCGAACATGGCGCCCGCGGAGGCCGAACGCCTGTGTGCCGGGCCGTGTGACAGCGGGCGCGCGTGCCCCTTGCGGTCAACGGAGCGGGCAGCGGGCGGCGGAGGTCGTTGCGCGGGTGTGGCGGGCACGGTGCTGCCGAGACAGCTCGGATGGCGGGCGAAGGACTCCGGGAGCCGTCTTGTGCTGCCCGCCGCCGTGGCACAGCGCAATCAGGGGGCCCGGCCGGGGCGAACGCCGCCTGATGGCATCAGTCGTCGTCGGCGCCCGGCCTGTTGGCCAGGCGGGTGAGCCATTCGGTGAGCAGCAGGTGCTCGCCCGGGGTGAGGGGCTGCCGGCCGTCCTCCTCGTCGAGCAGGGCCTTGAGCGCCACGGCGTGCCGGGCGCCACGATCGGCGCGCGACTCGGCCGCGCCGGTGTCCCGGTCGTCCGCGATCAGGGCCGCGAGGACGGCGTCCCGCGTGTTCTCCGACAGGCCCTCGTGCTCGGCGAGCCGCCCGGCGGCGCTCGCGCTGATCAGCGTGACGGTCACGCCGATGCCCGCCGCGTGGATCATCGCGGCCGCGGCCTCGACGCTCATGCGCAGCCGGCCCGCCTCGGCGACGCGGGTGACGAGCCGCACCAGGATGTCGTAGGCCTCGCCCATGACCGTGGCGCCCTCGCCCGGCCGGGGGTCGGTGTACAGCAGCCGGTAGAGGGCCGGGTTGGCGAGCCCGAAGGCCACGTGCAGATCCCAGCCGTGCCGCAGTTGGTCGACCGCGTCACCGGAGGCGAGGTTGGCCTGCTTCTCGGCGAGATAGGAGGCGAAGCCCCGCTGGGCGACCTCGTCGAGGAGCCCCTGCATGTCGCCGAACTGCCGGTAGATGGTCTGGGCCTGTACCCCTGCGGCCGCGCTGACGGAACGCGTGGAGACCGCCTCCCGTCCGCCTTTCGCGAGCAGGTCGGCCGCTGCCCGCAGGATCCGCTCGCGCGGCTGCGGGATCGTGTCGGGTGCTGTCATGCAATCAATGATAACGGTTAACTGTGATCGACGCTCGCACGGCTTCGTGCCGCCGGTGAGGACGTGACCTTGCCGGCGGGCGCCCGGCAGAGAGTACGCGGCGGCTTACTGGACATCCACGCGGGTGACGTGCGCACCTCCCGGCGGCACCGTAGCGCCGCACACGTCGGCCAGTGGCGGTACGGCGCTCAGGACGCTTCGGGCGCCGTACCGCTGGATCGTCCAGGCCGAGCAGACCGTACGCCCGCCCGACGTGCCCCGCAGGACCAGGTGGCGCAGGCCCTGGTAGGGCCGCGTCGCGAGGTGCAGGCCGGCGACCGGGTGGGCGAGGAGCCGGGTGAGGTACCGGCTCGCGTACCGGGGGCCGGCGTCGTCCGGCGCGAACAGACGCTGGAAGGCGGCGGGGTCCCGGGCGCGGACGGCCGCCGTCGCGGCGGTCCGCAGCGCGCCGACGCTGCTCGCCCCCCGGTCGGCCGGGGCCCCGCCGCCCTCTTCGTGGATGAAGTAGCAGATGACCGACAGCCACAGGGCCACCAGGGCGCAGATCACCCACAGCAAGGGGATCCTCGGGATTCGTAGCATGCCGCGTCTGCCGTTTCGGGTCCTGGGCCGGCCGCGAGGAGAGTGCGTCCGGTACCAGGATCGCCGCCGCTCGCCCGCGCCGCGATGGAGCCGCCCCCACGCCCCGCCCCGCGGTGGTGGGGGTATCCCCAGGGGCCGGGACCGGGTGCGCCGGCCGGGGCGCCTCGCTGCGCGCGGAAACCCCCTTCCGCGCCGAGCGGTAACGTGGGGCTGACCCTATGGTTCAGCACTCGGAGCACGAGGCATTCTGGTGAGCATGTCCGTCAACATCGTGGTCGTGGACGACGACCCGGGATTCCGCCGCATCGCCAGGCTGCTGCTGACCGCGCGTGGTCTGCACGTCGTCGCGGAGTCGGAGGACGGCGCGTCGGCTCTGGCGGCGGTGCGTGCCCACCGCCCGGACGGACTGCTGCTCGACCTGCATCTCCCCGACCGTGACGGCGTGGCCGTCGCGCGGATGCTGCGCGAGGAGGAACAGCCGCCCCGGATCGTGCTGACCTCCACCGAGCAGTCGTTCTGGTCCGCGGAGGAGCTGGAGCAGGCGGGAATCGAGTCCTTCATCGCCAAGGACCGGCTGTTCGACGCCGATCTCATGGGCATCTTCCGTCCGCCGTCCGGGGAACCGTCCCTGGAACCCACTGTCTGAGCCGGCTGTCTGAGCGAGCTGTCCGAGTCAGCTGTCTGACCCAGCTGTGTGAGACCTCTGTCCGGGCCCTTCGTCCGAAGCTGCCCGGCACGGCCGGCATCCGGTGGTGTTCGCCCCGCCCTCCGCTCGTTCGGGGTGCCCCCGGCGGGCGGGTCCCTCGTGTCCACGTGCTCCCTGTCCCGGCCCGTCCCGGCACCGCTCGCGGCGGTTGTTATCGACGCTCACAAAAAGACGTTGCCATCATTCCGGCGCCTTGTTATCGTCGATAACGCAGGGCCGAGATCGGCGATGTCATCCGCCGGGTCCGGCGCCTTGCCCTCACATGAAGGAGTGGTCACGATGACCGAAACGAAGACCCGCGTCGCACTGGTCACCGGCGGTACCGGAGGCATCGGCCGGGCCGTGGTCGACCGCCTGGCCCAGGACGGTGTCGCCGTGGCAGTGCACTACGCGGGCAACAAGGCCAGGGCCGTCGAGGCCGTCGAGGCCGTCAGGGCCCGCGGCGGCAAGGCGATCGCGGTGGGCGGCGACGTGGCCGACGAGGTCGCCATGGCCGCGGCCTTCGAAGCCGTGGAGGCGGAGTTCGGCGGCATCGACGTCGTCGTCAACTCGGCGGGCATCATGCTCCTGTCGCCGATCGCCACGCTGGACCTGGACGACCTGGACCGTATGCACCGCACCAACATCCGCGGCACCTTCGTCGTCTCCCAGCAGGCGGCCCGCCGGCTGCGCCGCGGTGGCGCGCTGATCAACGTCTCCTCCTCCCTGACCCGGCTCCAGTTCCCCACCTACGGCGCCTACGCCGCAAGCAAGGGCGCGGTCGAGGCGATGACCCTGGTGCTCGCCCGTGAGCTGCGGGGCAAGGACATCACCGTCAACGCCGTCGCCCCCGGCCCCACCGCCACCCCGCTGTTCCTCGAGGGCAAGGACCAGGCGGCGCTCGACAACCTCGCCAACGCGGCCCCGCTGGAGCGGCTCGGCACCCCCGAGGACATCGCGGAGGCCGTCGCCTTCCTGGCCGGGCCGGCCCGCTGGATCAACGGTCAGACCATCTACGCCAACGGCGGCATCGCCTGACACCCGGCGCCCCTTCCCGCCCCCCTCAACGCCCCCACCTCCACCCGCCCCAGCCCTTCGCCAGTCCGCCCCGCGGTCGAGGAGATTCCCATGAGCAGGATCGTCGTCATCACCGGTGCCTCCAGCGGCTTCGGCGCGCTCACCGCACGCGCCCTCGCCGACGCCGGCAACACCGTGTACGCCGGGATGCGGGAGACCACCGGCCGGAACGCGCCGCAGGTCCGCGCCGCCGCCGACTACGCCGCGGAACACGGTGTCGACCTGCGCTCCGTCGAACTGGACGTCAACTCCGACGACTCCGTCGACGCGGCCGTCAAGCGGGTGATCGGGGAGCACGGCCGTATCGACGTCGTGATCCACAACGCAGGTCACATGGTCACCGGTCCGGCCGAGGCCTTCACCCCGGAGCAGCTGGCGCAGCTGTACGACGTCAACGTGCTGTCCACGCAGCGGGTCAACCGGGCCGCCCTGCCGCACCTGCGCCGGGCCGGCCGGGGCCTGGTCGTGTGGGTCTCCAGCTCCAGCGTCAAGGGCGGCACCCCGCCCTACCTCGCCCCCTACTTCGCCGCCAAGGCCGCGATGGACTCCCTCGCGGTCAGCTACGCCGGCGAACTCGCCCGCTGGGGCGTCGAGACCTCGATCGTCGTGCCCGGCTCCTTCACCAGCGGCACCAACCACTTCGCCCACTCCGGCCACCCGGCCGACGGCGCCGTCGAGGCGGAGTACGAGAGCAGGTACCCGGGACTGCTCCAGCAGGTCTCCCGGAAGCTCGCGGCGCTCGCCCCCGAGGGCGCCGAGGCCTCGCTGGTCTCCGACGAGATCGCCCGGATCGTGGCCCTGCCCGACGGCGAGCGCCCCTTCCGGGTCCACATCGACCCGGCGAACGACGGCTCCGAGGAGGTCTCGGAGACCGCCGACCGGATCCGCCGCGAGTTCCTGACCCGGATCGGCCTGGACGACCTGCTGACCGTCCACCCGGCCGACGCCTGACGGCACCCGTCACGGGGCGTCGCGCACGCCGGCGGGCTCGGCGTCAGCTCGCGGACGGCCCCCTGTCGCCTCGCGCCCCGTGTCACCTCGCGCCCCGTGTCACCTCACGAGAGCCGTGCCATCGAGGCACACCGACGGGCAGCCGGCCTCGGCTACTGCCCCGACCACCGGGTGCCGTAGCCGGCCCGCCACCGCTCCTGCCCCCGCCCCGCGCCTCGCACGTTCATGTGATGCGGAACGGCCGGACCGCTGGAAGGCTCAACAGCAGCGGAGAACCGACGGAAGGCGGGAGTCATGGGATTCGTGACGGTGGGCCGGGTGAACCCCGAGTCGCTCGACCTGTACTACGAGCATCGCGGAAGTGGCCGTCCGGTGGTGCCCGGGCTGATCAAGGACCTGACGTTCGTGACGGTCGAGGGCGGCCCGCACACCATCGCCCGGACCCACCCGGAGGAAGTCGACACCGCCCTGCCGGAGTTCCTCGCCAAGTGACCGCGCCCAGCCTCGACCGGTCCCCGTGGCCCGGGCGGAGCGGGGTCACCCGGCACCTGCTGACCCTGGCGGCCGGAGCGGCGAACGCCTTCGGGTTCCTCGCCCTCGACGGCGTCTTCACCAGCGTCGTCACGGCCAACTCCGCGCTCCTCGGCCTGCACCTGGGCGACGCCCACCTGGCCGCCGCCCGCCTCGTCGCCGTAGCCCTGCTCGGCTATGTCGTCGGGGCGGCGGCCGGCGCTGTGGTGGCGGCCGGCCGGGGCCGGCTCCGGGGCAGGGGCATCCGGGGCGGCCTGCTCCTGGAGGCCCTGCTGCTGTGGCTGGTGGTCTGCGGCTGGCTGGGCTGGCACACGGCACCGCACGGCGCCGCCCGCACTTCGCTGCTGTTCCTCACGGCCCTCGCCATGGGGTGCCAGAACGGCAGTGTCCGGGTCACCGCCGGCAGCGAGGTCACCACCGCCTATCTGACGGGCCTGCTCACCACGACCGTCACGGTGCTCGCCACCCGGGGGCGCCTGCGGACCCGCAGCGTCGGCATCGTGGCCGCGCTGATCGCCGGGGCGGCGGTCGAGGGCGCCGTCCACCGCTGGCTGCGCCCCGGGGCCCCGCTCGTGCCGGCCCTGCTCGTCACCGCGGCGCTGGCGGCGACCTGGCCGAGCGCGCCGACCCGCCCGGCCGCCGCCCCGCCGTAGCCCTGAGCCCGCTGGGGCATCCCGTTTCCGAGGCACGGCCCGATCCGACGAAGAGAGCGCACGACATGACCGCATCCGAGGTCGACCCGACACCGCACCCGCACCCGCACCCGCAGGACGGCGCGGTCGGCCGCTCGGCAACCATCACCGTCACCGCCCGCGACGGCAGCCGGCGGCGGCTCAAGCGGTACACGGCGATCGGGTACGGCGTGCCTGGGGGCTGCGCCGCCGGGTACTCGCCGGAGATGAACGCCCCGGTCGCCGCGAGCGACTACAGCAGACGGAGCGACCAGCCCCCGATGAAGAACATCAGGGTGCGGGTCGCGCCCAGTGCCGAGGGGTGACCGGCCATGACGATCGCCGGCGTTCTCGCCTCCCTGCCCGCACCGGCCGCCGCGGACCCCGCGCAACTGCTGCCCGCCCGCGAGCAGATGGCCTTCACCCTCGGGTTCCACATCATCCTCGTGCCGTTCGGTGTCGCCCTGACCACCCTCATGCTGATCGCGCACTGGCGGGGTCTGCGCAAGGGGGACGCCGAGGCGCTGCGGCTCGCCCGACGCTGGTCGAAGGTGGCCGCCGTGCTGTTCGCGGTCGGTGCCATCACCGGGACCGTCCTCTCCTTCGAACTGGGCATCCTGTGGCCCCGGCTCATGGGCGACTACGGCTCCGCCTTCGGCTTCCCCTTCGCCATCGAGGGCCTGTTCTTCTTCCTCGAAGCGATCTTCGTGGCCCTCTACATCTACGGCTGGGACCGGATGCCGCCCTGGGCGCACTTCTGGACCGGGGTGCCCGTGTCCCTGGCCGGCGTCGGCGGGACCGCCTCGGTCGTCGCCGCCAACGCCTGGATGAACCAGCCCGGCGGCATCACCGTCGAGCACGGCAGGGTGGTCGCCGTCCGGCCCGTCGAGGTGTTCTTCAACGGCGCCTTCTGGCTGGAGTTCTGGCACATGCTGATCGCGGCGTACATCGTCGCCGGATTCGTCGTGGCCGGCGTCTACGCGGTGGGCATGCTGCGCGGCCGGCGCGACCGCTACCACCGGGTCGGATTCCTCACCGGCTTCGTCACCGCGGCCTGCGCGCTGCCGGTGCAGATCATCGTCGGCGACACCATCGCCCGGCAGGTCTTCGACGACGAACCGGCGAAGTTCGCGGCCCTGGAACTGCTGCCCGACACCGGCTCGCACGTCCCCGAGACCCTCGGCGGCGTCCTGGTCGACGGCAAGGTGCGCTACGGCATCGAGATCCCCGACATGGCGTCCCTGCTGGCCGGCTTCAGACCCTCGACCACCATCAAGGGGCTCGAGGCCGTCCCGGCGGACGTCCGGCCTACCGACGCGCAGGCGAACATCGTCCACTGGGCGTTCGACATCATGGTCGGGACCTCCTTCCTCATGCTCGCCGTCGCCCTCTGGTTCGCCTGGCTGTGGTGGCGCCGCCGGCACACCCTCGCGACCGACCGCTGGTTCCTGCGGTCCGCCGCCGTGTGCGGCCTCGTGGCGATCCTCTGCCTGGAGAGCGGCTGGGTGGTCACCGAGGTCGGCCGCCAGCCCTGGATCGTCGTCGGCCACCTGCTGACCCGGGACGCGGTGGCCACCCGGGGCGACCTGTGGCCCTTCTTCGGTGCCGTCCTCCTGCTCTACCTGGCCGTCGGCGCCGCCGCCCTGTGGGTGCTGCGGTCCATGACACGGCGCTGGCGGCAGCAGGGCGACGAGGCCGTGTCCGTGCCCTACGGTCCCGAACGCCCCGCCGGGACCACCGAGGGAAAGGCGTCCTGACATGGCGGACCTGGTCGCGGTGTTCCTGTTCATCGGGGTGATCGCCTACTGCGTGCTGGGCGGCGCCGACTTCGGGGCGGGGTTCTGGGACCTGATCGCGGGCGGGGCCGGGCGCGGCCGGGAACCCCGCCACCTGATCGACGACTCCCTCGCCCCGGTGTGGGAGGCGAACCACACCTGGCTGATCTACTGCCTGGTCATGCTGTGGAGCGGCTTCCCGCCGGCGTTCGCCGCGCTGACCTCGACGCTGTACCTCCCCCTGGGGATCGCCGCGCTCGGCATCGTGCTGCGCGGAGCGGGCTTCGCCTTCCGCAAGGCCTCGATCCGCACCCCCGAGCAGCGGGTGTACGGCGCCGCGTTCGCGTTCTCCTCCGTGCTGACGCCCTACTGCTTCGGCTCGATCGCGGGCGCCCTGGCCTCCGGGCGCGTGCCCGCCCGGGGCGACGGTGACCCCGTCACCAGCTGGCTGAACCCGACCAGCGCCCTCGGCGGCGTGCTCGCCGTGCTGGCCTGCGCCTACCTGGCGGCCACCTACCTGACGGTGGCCGCCGACCGGCACCGGGACCCCCGCCTGTCCCGGTACTTCCGCGACCGGGCCCTCGCGGCGGGCGTCGTCACCGGCGCCGTCAGCATCGCGGGCGTCTTCGTCCTGCGGGCGGACGCCCCCCGCCTCTTCCACGAGCTCAGCCACCGCGCTCTGCCGCTCGCCCTGCTCGCGGCCCTCTGCGGCCTGCTGGGCCTGGCCTTGCTGCGCGCCGGGCGGACCCGTGGCCTGCGCGCGACCGCCGCGGCAGCCGTCGCGCTCATCGTCAGCGGCTGGGGCGTCTCCCAGTACCCCTACCTCCTCGGCACCCACCTGCCCGTCCAGGACGCGGCGGCGCCGCACGCCACCCTCGTCGTCCTCGTCGGCGTCGCCTGCGCGGCCGGCGTCCTCATCCTGCCGTCCCTGGTCCTGCTGTTCCGGGTCATGGGCCGCGCCGACGTCGCGGACCCGGCCACGCACGAGACACCGTGAGCGGGGCCCGGGGACGGAGGCGACCCGCCCTGTGGCAACCGACGACAACGGTGGCCGCCCGGCCCGGCCGGCACGGACGTCGTACCGGGTCCCCAGCCGGCCGGACTCCCCGCCGCGCGTGGACACGCGGCCGACCGGGGCGCGCAGGGTCCGGTCTCCGCGTCCGGCGCCGGGGCCGCACGCGAAGCCGCCGCGCAGGTCCCTCCCGGTTCCGGCGGGACAGGCGCCGGTCAGCCGACGCGCAGCAGCTCCAGCAGCTCGCGCGCGTACGTGAGGGACTCCTCCACCGTCCCCACCTCGTACATGGTGTCCACCATGACGTGTTCGACGCCCGTCCGGTCGTGCACGGAACGGATCGCGTCCGCCACCGCCCGCACGCCCGTGCCCGCCGAGACGTTGACCCGCAGCACGGTGTCGATGTCCTCCGGGTCCCGCCCGGCGGCACGCGCCCACGTGTCGAGCTGCGCCTGCTGGGCGGCCAGACCGTCGGTGTCCACGTATTCCGGCACCACGCACAGCGGCAGCCACCCGTCCGCGCGCCGAGCGACCCGGCGCAGCGCCCGCTCGGAGAGCGCGCCCAGGTACACCGGGGGACGCGGCGGCCGGGCCGGCTTGAGCGGGGCGTGGTGCCGGGGCACCGACAGCAGCGCCCCGGAGTACTCGGCGGGATCGTCGGTCCACACGGCTTCGAGCGCGTCGAGCAGTTCGTCCAGCAGGGCCCCGCGCCGGCGGAAGTCCCGTCCCGCGGCCTCGTACTCCTCCGGCGACCAGCCGATGCCGAACCCGGCCAGCAGCCGGCCGCCGCTGATCAGGTCGATGGTGGTCAGCGCCCGTGCCAGCTGCACGGGCGGATACAGGGGGGCGATGAGCACATGGGAACCGAGCAGCACCCGCTCGGTCGCGGCGGCGGCCACCCCGAGGAGCACGAAGGGGTCGGCGGCCGGGTTGAGCTCCGGCGGAATGGTGGTGCCCTGTCCGCCGTAGCCGACGCTGGGCCGCACAGCCGCCAGGTTGCGGTCGCCCACCCAGAGGCTCGCGGCACCGGCCCGTTCCACCTCCCGCGCGAAGTCCGCGACCCGGGCGACCTCGAACGCCTGACGGTGGAACTGCGGGAGTGCGAATCCGATGCGCATGGCTGCCTTCGCGGGACGGGCGACGGGGGGCGACGGGTGGGCGACGGGAGGGCTACGGGAGGCACAGCCTACACACGCCGAGGTGCGTACCGACACACGTATCTCACCGGCCGTACAAGGTGTCTGCCCGTGTCAGCGCGGAATGCCGCGCGCGGGCGGCGGGTCCGCCCTAGAGTGTGGCTGTTCCACGCATTCGTCCGTCGCCGAATCGGCTGGGAAGGGTATGACACACATGACCCGAGAGGTTTCCGAACCGGTGCCCCAGATGGTCCTGTCCCCGCTGACCAGCGCGGCGATCTTCCTGGTGGTCACCATCGACAGCGGCGGCGAGACCACGGTCCGCGAGCTGCTGTCCGACGTCGGCTCCCTGGAACGGGCCGTGGGGTTCCGCGCCCAGCCCGAGGGCCGGCTCAGCTGTGTCACCAGTATCGGCTCGCACGCCTGGGACCGCCTGTTCGGCGGGCCGCGCCCGGCAGGGCTGCACCCCTTCCGGGAACTGAGGGGACCGGTGCACCGGGCCGTGGCCACCCCCGGCGACCTGCTCTTCCACATCCGGGCCGCGCGGCTCGACCTGTGCTTCGCGCTCGCCACGGAGATCATGAGCCGGCTGCGCGGTGCGGTCACGGTCCAGGACGAGGTGCAGGGCTTCAAGTACTTCGACGAACGCGACCTGCTCGGCTTCGTCGACGGCACGGAGAACCCGACGGGTGCCGCGGCGCGCGCGGCCGTCCTCGTCGGCGAGGAGGACCCGCCGTTCGCGGGCGGCAGCTACGTCGTCGTCCAGAAGTACCTGCACGACCTGGAGGCCTGGGAGGCGCTGCCGGTCGAGGCGCAGGAGCGGGTGATCGGCCGGCGCAAGCTGTCCGACGTGGAACTCGCCGACGACGTCAAACCGGCCGACTCACACGTCTCCCTCACCACCGTCACCGACCCGGACGGCACCGAACACGAGATCCTGCGCGACAACATGCCCTTCGGCGCGGCCGGCCGGGGCGAGTTCGGCACCTACTTCATCGGCTACGCCCGCACCCCCGAGGTGACGGAGACGATGCTGGAGCGGATGTTCCTGGGCACGGAGTCGGCGCCGCACGACCGGATCCTGGACTTCTCCACCGCGGTCACCGGCACCCTGTTCTTCACACCGTCCGCGGACTTCCTCGAAGACCTCCCCGAGCCGCCGGCCGCCGGGGCCGTCGCCGCCGCCACACCGACCGACAGCCAGGTCCGATCCTCCGGGTCCTCCCTCGGGATCGGCAGCATGAAGCGGAGCCTTTCCCGATGAACAACCTGCACCGTGAACTCGCGCCCGTCTCCGAGGCCGCGTGGGCCGACCTGGAGGAGGAGGCCCGCCGCACCTTCAAGCGCCATGTCGCGGCCCGCCGCATCGTCGACGTACCCGAACCGGGCGGCGCCGGGCTCGCCGGCGTGGGCACCGGTCACCTGGACGCCCTCGACACCCCCGCGGACGGGGTCATCGCGCACACCCGCCGCTTCCAGCCGCTGGTCGAACTCCGGGTGCCGTTCACCGTGGACCGCCGGCAGGTGGACGACGTCGCCCGGGGCGCCAAGGACGCCGACTGGCAGCCGGTGAAGGACGCGGCCCGGCGGCTGGCGTTCGCCGAGGACCGGGCCGTGTTCGAGGGCTACCCGGCGGCCGGGATCACCGGGCTGCGGGCGAGCTCGTCCAACCCGGAGCTGACGCTCCCCGCCGACGTGCGCGACTACCCGGACGCCGTCAGCCAGGCGGTCACGGCCCTGCGCCTGGCCGGTGTGGACGGCGCCTACACCCTGGCGCTGAGCGCCGAGGCGTACACGGCCGTCAGCGAGACCTCCGACCACGGTTACCCGGTCATCAAGCACCTCGCCCGGCTGCTCGACGGCGACATCGTCTGGGCGCCCGCGATCGACGGCGCCTTCCTGCTCTCCACCCGCGGTGGCGACTTCGAACTGCGCCTCGGCCAGGACGTGTCGATCGGCTACCTGTCGCACGACGCGACGAGCGTCACCCTGTACTTCCAGGAGACCCTGACCTTCCTGGCGTACACCGGTGAGGCCGTGGTGGCCCTGTCACCCGCCCCGGCGGGCGCCTGACGCGCGAGCGGCACCGGGTGGACACGCGGCCACCCGGTGCCGCGCCGTTCCCGGCGAGGGCGACGCGCCCTCCGCGCACCGGGCCGGTTCCGGCGGTCCGGGCCCAACGAGGGCGCAGGCCCCCTCCTTACGGTCCGGCTTCAGCCGAGGAGCCTCTCGCCGATGCCGGCGCCGGAGGAGACGCCGTAGTCCTTGGGACCGTAGACGGTGACGCCGCTGGTGCCCAGGCCGCCGCTGGTGCCGCGCAGTTGCCAGACGGCGCCGTCGTCCTCGTTTTCGCCGGGGGCGGAGACGACGAGGTCTGCCTTGCCGTCGCGGTTGTAGTCAGCGAGGCGGACCTGGGAGCCGAACACGTCGTTGAACTCGGCGCTGCCGGGAACGCCGGTGGTGTCCTGTGAGTAGCGTGCGGCGCCGGTGGTGGTGAGCCCGCCGGCGCTTCCGCGCAGGACGAGCACGTCACCTCCTCTGGTCGCTCGGCCGAGGGACTCGTAGGGGATGCCGATGGCGAGGTCCGCGCGGTGGTCGCCGTTGACGTCGGCGATGGACATCGCCGCGCCGAACTGGTCGTCCTTCTCGTCGGCGCCGGGGACGCCGGCGGTGTTCTGGTGGTACACGCGGCCCGAGGGGGCGAGTCCGCCGCTCAACCGGGGGTCGCCGTAGCGGACGGTGACGTAGCCGGAGCCGTTGCTCGGATCGGCCAGTCCGTTGGGGTTGAGACGGGGGTCGGACAAGGCGACGACGAGGTCGTCGCGGCCGTCGCCGTTGAGGTCCCCGGCCGCCACGCGGTCTCCGCCGGCGAGCCGGGTCCGGGCGGTGAAGGAGTCGGCGTCGGTGGTGCCCGGCTCCTGGCCGTAGACGACGGTGGTCTTCTGCTGGACCACGGCCAGCTCGTCCTTGCCGTCGCCGGTGAAGTCGCCGGCCGCGAGGTGCCCGCCGCTGGTGGAGTCGGGGCCGTAGACGTCGTAGCCGGCGGGGGCTTTCGTGCGGGTGAACGTGCCGGAGTACAGCCGCAGGGACGTCTGCCCGCTGACGGCGATGTCCGGGCGGGAGTCGCCGGTGAAGTCGCCCACGGCGATGTCGGAGCCGAACAGGCGCCCGGGGTACGTCGGTCCCGACGGCAGCGTGAGGGCGCTGGCGAACGGTGAGGTGCCGCCCCACAGCACGGTCACCGAGCCGTTCCCCGACGCGTCTCCTTCGCTGCCGACCAGCAGGTCGGCGTACCCGTCGCGGTTCATGTCGCCACTGGCGAGGCTGCTGCCGAAGTAGTCCTGGTACCCGGGCGTGCCGGGGACGTCGGCCGAGTTCTGCGTGATGTAGACGTGCTTGCCGGTCAGGCCGTGGGCGGAGCCGAAGGTGACGAGGACGGCACCGGCGTGCTGCTTCCCGCTGCTCGTCTTGCTCGGCATGCCGATGGCCAGATCCCGGTATCCGTCGCCGTTGAAGTCATCGGTCAGCTTGGACCCGGCGGCTGCGGCGCGGTCGGCAGAGACGGCCATCAGGCCGCCGGTCAGACAAGCCGCCAGGGCCGCTGCCACGGCAAGACGGACGGAGTGACGCACGAAGACCTCCTGTATCGCCGCGGATGCCGACGGCCCCCGCGGACCGGAACGACGGGCTCACGCCCCCGGGTCCGGCGGGCCAGGGGCTCGATCACGCGAAGCGCGACGAAGATCAGACGCCCCACCGCCACCGATGGTTGTACCGTGGCCGCCACGCGCCGGTCCCGCCCGCACGGCGGCCGAGCGGCGAACTCTCCCGCCGTTCGCCGTGGCCCGCCTCGACGTCGAGGGACGGCCGCCGACGGAACCAGCGTGACCGTCGATCCACGGCCGATGGACGTGCCACCCACGTGTGCGGGACGAGCCACCGGTTGTCCGCGATCGCGGTACCTGCTGGTCGGCACTGGGCCGTACTTGGTCGACCGCGTCGACGGGGGACTCCACGGCCCGCGAGCCCGGCATGATCCGAACGGAAGACCTTAGCGCGGGGAGTGGGTGAGCAGGTGGTCGATGGCCTCGCTGACGTCGTCGACGGTGTGGTGGGGGGTGTCCAGGCCGTCGGGCCAGGTGCGGCCCCGGACCCATATCGTGCGCAGGCCGGCGCGGTAGCCGCCGGCGATGTCGGCTTCCGGGTCGTCGCCGGTCATCCAGTCGCCCGGAGTGAGCTGGGTGCCGCACCGGGCCGCCGCGAGCTCGAAGAGCCTCGGATCCGGTTTGCGGACGTCGATGTCGCCGGACGCGGCGATGCCGTCGATCAGGTCGGCCAGCCCGGTCGCTCGCACTTTGGCGCGCTGGATGTCGCTGGCTCCGTTCGTGGCGACTCCGATGCTCCAGCCGGCCTCCTTGAGACGGGCGAGCGCGGCGAGCACGGTGGGGCGGCAGGTCACGGCGGACGCCATGCGGTCGATGTAGACCCGCCAGAGGTGATCGCCGGACTCGGCGATCGGGAAGGCGGCGCGCAGGCGGTCGAAGTCGGACCGGTCGGCGCGGTCGGCGAGTTCGGTCAGCAGCCAGGTCTCGATCTCGGGGCCGTAGCCGTGGTCGTGGCTGAGCGTGGCTATGGCGTCGGCGACGGCACTGGTGCGGTCGACCAGGGTGCCGTCCAAGTCGAAGATCGCGAGTCTCACGAGCACGGACCCTACCCGGCCTCCTTCGGATACGGACAGGTGCGGGTAACCCCCCTGTGTGAACACCTGCCTGCCGGATGGTGGCGGACGAGCCGGTCCACGAGGGTGAGGGGGTCGTCGCACGCGTAAAGACGAGGAGGCCCCTTGCAGACCCGCCGCACCGCCTTGCTGTCGGCCGTCGCCGCCGCCGTCACCCTCTCCGCCGCCTCCGCCCGGACCGCTTGTGCCGCCCCGCGCCAGGCCCGGCTCGTGCGGCTGACGCTGCCCGCGCCCAGTGGGCCGTGCCCCGTGGGGACGGTGTCGCTGCGCCTCGTCGATGCCTCACGTCCCGACCCCTGGACGGCCTCGCGGCCGTACCGGGAGCTCATGATCGGCATCCGGTACCCGGCCCGCGCCGCCGGCATGTACCCGGCCGCACCGCAGATGCTCCCCGGGGAGGCCGCCGGGTTCGCCGCTCTGAACAACCTCTCCGGTGTGCCGAGCGACGAGGTCGACTGGTCCGCCACTCGTACGCACGCCCACGAAGGCGCCCCGGCCGACCGGGACTCGGGCCCGTACCCGGTCGTCTGCTACTCACCCGGTGCCGGGGACCCGCGTTCCCTGGGCACCACGCTCTGCGACGACCTCGCCTCCCGGGGATACGTCGTGGTGACGATCGATCACACCTACGACGCCACGGCTGTCGAGTTCCCCGGCGGCCGGGTGGAGAGCACCGTCCTTCCCGCGGAGTACGCCAAGGCGTACCCGGACCCGGACCGCATCACCGCGCTCCTGCGGAAGACGCTGGCCGTGCGGGTGGCCGACACCCGCTTCGTCCTCGACGCGCTGCCCCGTGCGCTGCCCCGGGGACTGCGCGGCATGCCGGACCTCGACCGCATCGGCATGTTCGGCCAGTCGGCGGGGGGTTTCACGGCCTTGCAGGCGATGCACGACGACCCGCGCATCGCGGCGGCGGCCGACCTCGACGGCGTTCTCGCCTACGTCCAGGACGACAGCACCCCCGGCAACCTCTCCACCGTCGCCGCCGACGGCCTGGAGCGCCCCTTCCTGCTGATCGGCAAGGAGGGCAACGACCTGGGCACCGTGCCGTCCTGGGACTCCCTGTGGCGGCACAGTCACGGCTGGCGCCGGGGCCTGACCCTGCGTGGCGCGGAACACGCGACCTACACCGACGCGGAGGTGATCGTCCCGCAGATCGCCCATCGGCTCGGCCTGCCCCGCGAGACGGTCGTCGAGAACATCGGCACCATCGCACCACGGCGCGCGATCGACGCCCAACGGGCCTGCCTCGCCGCCTTCTTCGACCGCTGGCTGCGCGGCCGGGACGACCAAGGGCTGCTGGACGGCCGGTCGGACCGCTACCCGGAGGCGCGCTTCTTCCCCCGATGACCAGTCACCCCCACACGAGCCCCCGCACCCCCGGCGCTCCGAGTGAGGCGGACGACGGTTGCCTCTTCGCGCGAGGCCGGCCCTCGCCTTCCGGGCCGGCCTCACCTCGTGTGGGTGACCTTCTCTCGGCCTGCTTTCCGCAACCCGGGCCGGCCGCGCGGCATGCGCACGGGGGGCAGAAACCATCCTGCCTCCTGACGCCGCCTGTCCGGAAAACCTTTTTGCACACACATTCCCCTTTCTGCGCCCTCGGGGCGCCGCCACGATCGGTCGTGCGGTCCGCCGCAGGGCGGGCGCAGACGGTCGGATCTCGGGACGAGGGGTGCGATATGACGGTACGTCAGCAACGTGCGGGGCGGCTGCGAGGGACGCTCTCGCGAGTGGTGGGGGGACGACGATGAGCACAGCTCCGGCGGCCACGGCCGGTGAACCCTCCGCCCCGCCGGTCAGCACGGTCGCGGGGACCGGCGCCGCGGGGTTCGGCGGGGACAACGGTCCCGCCGTCTCCGCACAGGTGAACCGTCCGTACGGGGTCGCGGTGGACAGCACCGGCACCCTCTACTTCAGCGACTTCCAGAACCACCGGATCCGCAGGATCACGACCGACGGCAGGATCAGCACGGTCGCGGGGACCGGCGTCGCGGGGTTCGGCGGGGACAACGGTCCCGCCGTCTCCGCACAGTTGAACTGGCCGCGGGAGATCGCGGTGGACCGCGCGGGCGACATCTACGTCGTCGACACCAACAACCACCGGGTGCGGAAGATCACCGCCGACGGGAGGATCACCACGGTCGCCGGCACGGGCGCCGCCGCGTTCGGCGGTGACGGCGGCCCCGCCACCGCCGCCCGGCTGAACCTCCCGACGGGAGTGGCGGTCGGCGGTGACGGCGTCCTCTACGTCGCCGAGTACGTCAACAACCGCGTCCGGAAGATCGCGGCCGACGGGACGATCAGCACGGTCGCCGGGACCGGGGCCGTGGGCTTCGCAGGAGACGGCGGCCCCGCGGTCTCGGCCCAGCTGAACCGCCCGCACGCGGTGGCGGTGGACGGCGAGGGTGTCCTCTACATCGCCGACGGCGAGAACCACCGGGTCCGCAAGGTCACGGCCGACGGGAAGATCGGCACCGTCGCCGGCACGGGCGCCGCGGGCTTCGCCGGTGACGGCGGCCCGGCCGCCTCGGCCCAGCTGTACCTCCCCGTGGGGCTCGCGCTGGACAGCACCGGCGCGCTCTACATCGCCGAGTTCCGCAACCACCGCGTCCGGAAGGTCACGGCCGACGGGAAGATCACCACGGTCGCCGGCACGGGCGCCGCGGGCTTCGCCGGTGACGGCGGCCCGGGCGCCACCGCCCAGCTGAACCACCCGTTCGGGCTCGCCGTGGACTGCGTCGACACCCTGTACATCGCCGACGACCTCAACCACCGCATCCGGAAGATCGCGTCGACGAGGATGAAGGGGCTGCCCGAGTCCGGCACGGTGGTCTCCTGGGCCAACGTCCGCAGCCGGCTGCGGATGGGGGTCTGGCGTGAGTCGACCAGGGACGGGGCCGAGATCCACCAGTTGCTCGCCGCGCCCAGGGACCACCAGCGGTGGCGGCTGGTGGCGGCGGGCCAGGAAGACGGCGATGTCCTGTACCGGATCGAGAACCTGCGCAGCGGCAAGGTCCTGGAGGTCGTCGGGGCGGGGGAGGCGGCCGGGGCGGTGATCGCGCAGCGCGCCTACGAGGGTGCTGACGCACACCACCAGCAGTGGCGGCTCATCCCCGTCGGCCCGGTGGACGGTGCCCCGCGGGTGTACGAGATCGCGAACCGGAACAGCGGTCTGCTGCTGCGGGTCGACACCAACGCCCGTACGGTGATCACCCAGGACGGGGCCGGGGGCGACCACCGGGGCCGGCAGTGGCAGTTGCTGCCCGTGTGACGCACGGAAGGGTCAGGGGCGGCTGCGCCCCTGACCCTTCGGACCCCGTGTCCTCAGCCGGAAGCGGACGGATCCTCGGCGGTCGTCCTGGCCGCCTTGGGTGCCTCCGGGGCCTTGGGGGGTTTGGTGAGGTCGCTCTTGCTGGGCCTGGTCTCCAGGTCCTCGTCCTTCTGCAGACCGCTGTGCTGCGTGACGGTCGTACTGGACTCCTGCATGCCGGCGGCGGCGGCCTCGGAGACCGAGCCGGGATCCCGGGCGTACCGGGCCTGTTCACCGGCCGACGCCTGGGTGGTCCGGACGAAGGAGCCGAGGAAGCCGAGGACGGCCCGCGCCTCGGGCGACGTCTCCCGCACGACCTTCGCGCGCGAGGAGGCCCCGTGGATCGCGTCGCCGAACAGGCTCGTGCTCGTGTCGTCGTACGTGTCGTCGTCGGCGTCCTCGAAGTCGACGCCGGCACCGGGCTGCGGCTTCGAGCCGTCGGTGGTCACCGAGAAGAGCCCTGCGCTCCTGCCCGCGAAGCCGAAGATGTTGTCGAACACCATGGTCGTCACCCCTGGTCGTCGTCGTGGCGGCGCCGCCGCCGGTCATGGCTGCTTGTAGAGGGCTCGTGGGCTGTAGGTCAGGTTCTCCACGTCGAGCATCGTGTGGTCGACCTCCAGAGCGGAGACGACCTCGGCCAGCCCCTTCATCCGGAAACCGCCGCCGGCCAGGTCGATGTCGCCGATGTCACGGGCGACCAGCCCGTCGAGGCCGGGGTACCCGGGCTGCGGGGGAGACAGGACGGGCACCGGCACGTCGTACTTCACCGCGATCAGTCCGGAGAAGGTGACCGGGATCTCGTAGGTGAACTGCTTGCGGGTACGCCGCTGCGTCACGACGGTCCGCACACGGGAGCCCGCCGGGACCTGGCCCGAGATCTGCGACTTGGAGGCCCAGCTGGTGGTCAGGGAGCCGCCGACGGAGGCCGAGATGCCCAGCAGCAACGAGGCGTTGAGCGTGGCGGTCCCGGTGGCGCTGCCCTGGGTGGTGAATCCCACCGAGTTCGTCACCGTGTTCGTCGCGGAGTTCCCCGCCGAGTTCGTCGTGCCCGTGTCGGTGGCGTTGGCGTTGTCGACCCCGATGTTGTCCTTGCTGTTCTTGTTGGTCACGGTGGTGGTGTTCTTGTTCGTCATGTCGTTGCGCAACTGCGTGCCGAGCTGGGACTGAAGATCCATCCGCAGCTGGTTCTGCAACTGCAACTGGAGCTGCGCGCTGACACTGCCGCCGAAGGTGAGCTTCGCCTCTCCGTGGAGCGACCACGTGACCCCGTTCGACACCGTGAAGTCGACCGAGTCGGTGAAGGTCATGGCCGTCGTCTGGCTCCGGTTGACGTAGGTGCGCGAGGAGAACGTCTCGGGCGGGGGCCGGCCGATGTCGCCCCGTTCCTCGATCAGCGGTTCCCCGAGGTTCATGTAGGCGAGCCAGCCCAGCTGGGAAGCGGTTCCGGGAAAGCTCCCGAAACTCGACTTGTTCACGGAGAACCCGACGGGCTTGTGCTTGACACCGTTGTTGTCGACGTAGACCAGGTTGGGATGGTTGAGAATGGACTGCCAGGTCTGCTCGATGTCCAGTTCCCGCAGGTTCCTCTTCGTCAGCGGCTGACGCTTGGCACGTTCCAGGATGTACGCGGTGGAAGACATTCGCCGTCCTCGACTGATTCCGGATTGAACCGCGTTCGGTCCGACAATCGAAGCTAGCACCGGCGGAATTTCGCGGGAAGAGGTCTCCGAATATCACCTCCTATCGAGTGATTGAGGTTCCCCGGTCGCTCAACTCGCCTATTTCCAGGGTACGTTGTAAAACCGTCGACCACTCGGCCGGCGACTTTCCCCTTTCGGCCGTCCATGAGTTTTCCGGTGGCCGTTTCGGCCGGTAATTCCACTGTCCGTGGTTCCCCGCATCCAGAAAAAGGTGAGGTTTCCGCGATGTACACCCAAGAACGCACGACGCTGACGAATCTGGTGGTCGGCGGCCCGGTCGCGGTGAACAGCTACGACAACGCGATCGTGGCGGCGCTGGTCGAGAACCGGCCGGTCATGCTCGTCCACGCCTACAACGGCGGCTATCTGCGGCCCGCCGAGCTGAAGGCGGACAGCCACGACAAGGGGGTGAAGCTGGCCACGGCGCTCGAGCCGGCCACCAAGGAGGCCAACGGCCACCTCTGGCACATCACCCCCGCCGGCTTCTTCGGGCAGCGGCCGCTGTACTTCATCGAGAGCGCCGCGGGCCAGGTTCCGCCCAAGCCCGCCCCGGCAGGCACGGCCGACACCGGCCGCGGCGACGACGGTGTGCCCCGGCCGCAGCGCAGGCGCGTCACGGTCCACCGGGACGCCCCCAAGAGCACCGCCGACACCGTCCAGGTGGGCCTCCCCGACAAGGTCGGCGACAACTGGCGGGGGAAGAACGGCGCGATCGAGGACACCCAGCTCTGGGTCGTCACGGTCACGCCGTGGGGCGGGATCACCTTCGTGCCGATCACCCACCCCGACGCCATCCTCGGCTTCAAGGACCACGCGGTGACGGCCGACAGCGAGGTGCGCGTCACCTACAACTGGGGCGGGGACTTCACCGGCACGGTCATCAACACGTTCTACCCGCGGCTGCCCAACGAGTGGGACGTCCCCTACCACCACGTGTTCACGTGACGCGCGGCCGCCGCCGCGCCACCCCCGTCACCGGCCACCGCCCCCTTCGCCTGGAAGAGGCACCACCATGCCCGTGCCCACGGAAGAACTGAAACTGGAGATCGTCAACGCCGCCACGGGGGAGACCCTCGGTACCAGGGCCACGCCGGGAACGGACGGGGCGCTCGTCGTCCGCGACTTCCCCGACGGCGGCCCGAGCCCCCAGCGCTGGCAACTCGTCCCGGTCCGGCCCGCGCAGGGCGCATCGGCACCGGCGGAACAGACCTATGTGATCCGCAACGCGGCCGGCGGCAAGGTGCTCGACAACCCCGCCGCCGCCGACCGCGGCGTCCGCCAGTGGGACGCCACCGTCGGCAGACAGGGCCAGCAGTGGCACGTCGTCCCCGTCGCGGGCGAAGCGGGCCTGTACGTCATCGAGGGCGTCACCGACGGTGCCGTCCTCGACCTCGCCGACCCCGGTCCGGACGACACCCGGGTCGTCCTGCGCGCGTACGACGAGAACGCCCCGAGCCAGCGGTGGCGGTTCGTCACGGCGGAGCCCGAGCGCACCAGCGACCCCGCGCTGCGCTGGGCGGCCCTGAGCCACTGGAACGGCCGCCGCTCCTGGCGGCTGTCCCGCTCGACCGCGCTGCGCCCGGCACCCGGCGCGACGCCCTCCTTCAGCGACATGCTGCTGGTCCTGACGCGGTTCGGGAGCGACCAGGACGCCGGCGGCTGGAAGGGCGACGGGACCGACAGCTCGCCCGGCGGGCGGCCCGGCTGGTGGGCCGGGCCCGGCGCGCGGTTCCTCGCCGACACCACGGGAACGGGACGGGCGGACATCGTGGGGCTCAAACCCGGGCGGGGAGCAGTGACGTCGTCCAGCGAAGGCGACGGCACCTTCCAGGACGACGAGCGCGTCCTGCACCCGCCCGCGCCCTCCCCGAGCCCCGCGGACCTGTGGACCCTCGCGGACACGACGGGCGACGGCAGGCCCGACGTCGTCGTGCTCGCCGCCGACGGTGTCCGGGTGTCCGCTCAGGACGCGTCGGGCTCCTTCGCGCCGGCGGGCGGCAAGCTGGTCCTCAAGGCGTTCGGGCACGGCCGGCAGGCCGGCGGATGGCTCGGCGACAAGCATCCCCGTTTCCTCGTGGACACCACCGGTGACGGGCGCGCCGACATCGTCGGCTGCCACGACGACGGTGTCTGGATCTCCCTCCAGGACGGCGAGGGGAACTTCGCCCCGATCGGTGACGAACCGGTGCTCAGGGCGTTCGGCCACGACGAGAAGGCGGGTGGCTGGCGTGTCGGCAGGCATCCCCGTTTCCTCGTGGACACCACCGGTGACGGGCGCGCCGACATCGTCGGCTGCCACGACGACGGCGTCTGGGTCTCCCTCCAGGGCGAGGACGGCACGTTCGCCGAACCCCTGTACGTCCTCGACGACTTCGGCGTCGACCAGGGGTGGAACCCGGCCGGGGGACACCCCCGCTTCCTGGTCGGCACCACCGGCGGGGCCGTCGACATCATCGGGTTCGGCCCTCAGGGCGTCGTCGTCTCGCGCGGGCGCGGCGACGGCACGTTCGAGCCCGCGAAGCTCGTCCTGAACGACTTCGGAGGCGCCCAGGGGTGGACGGGAGGCAAGCACCTCCGCTTCCCCGCCGACGTCACCGGTGACGGCCTCCCGGACCTCGTCGGCTTCGGCGACGAGGGGGTCTGGGTGTCCCGCAACCGCGGCGACGGCCGGTTCGAGCAGGCCCAGCTGGTGTGCCGCGGGTTCGGCCACGACGACGACGCCGGCGCCTGGCGGGTCGACCGCCACCCCCGCTTCCTCGCCGACGTCACCGGCGACGGACGCGTCGACATCGTCGGCTTCGGCGGTCCGGGTGTGTACGTGGCCCGCAACCTGCACCGTCGTTTCCGCACCCGGTGACCCGTCCGCGGGCCCGCGGTGCGGACAGGTACCGCACACTTCTCTGACCGCTTCCTGACATGGCGTGACTACCGTCCCGCGCATGCGCACACCTCCCGGCCGTTCACACGGTCACCAGGACAGCACCCCCGGGATCCTCCGGCACGCGCTCCGCGTCACCGTCGCGATGTCGTCGGCCGTCGTCGCACTGGTCACACCGGCCGCGGCCGCCGGCACCGCACCGCACGAGCCGTCGTACACCGACGGCGCGGTGCGGGCGGACGCCCTCACCGCCTACGCCGGGGCCACGACCGCACAGGCGCGCGCCCGGATCGACGCCTACTGGACCCCCGAGCGGATGAAGCTGGCGGGCGCCCTGGTCCCCGAGATCACCCCCGTGCCCGAGGACGACGACACGCCGGACGACCCGCGGCCGCTCCCCCCGGACACACCGGACTCCGGGTCGGTGTGGACGCACGGCGGGTCGGTGGAGAAGAACGTCGGCCGCCTGTTCTTCACCTTCTCCGACGGCTACGACGGCAGTTGCACCGCGACGGTCGTCACCGGCGCCAACCGCAGTACCGTCGTCACGGCGGCCCACTGCCTCAGAGGCGTCGGTTCGCCGTCCGCCGACGACACCTGGAACCACAACTTCTACTTCGTGCCCGGATACCGCAACGGCACGAAACCGCTCGGTGGCTTCACCGTCAGGACCATGGCGACCTCGTCCCGCTGGGACGCCGACCCGGACACCACGGAATCGTCGGACGTCGCCGCCGCCGGCTACGACACCGGACTCCTCGTGGCGAACCCCGCCGCCGGCGGGCGCCCCATCGCGGACGTCACCGGGAGCCAGCGCATCGGGTTCGGACGGCCCGCCGAGGGCGAGTTCGTCCACGCCTTCGGTTATCCGGACTACGGACTCAACGACCCCGGGGACAAGTACGTCGGCTCCCGGATGATCCACTGCGCGGGCCCGAGCCACCCCGGTCCCCGGACACCCCTGCTGTGGGGTGAGACCTGCGACATGTCCGCCGGGTCGAGCGGCGGCCCGCACCTGGCCGGCTTCGACACCCGCACCGGCACCGGCACCGTCGTGGGCGTCACCAGCACCGACGAGGAACTCGCGGGCGGGCAGGGCCCCGCGCTCTACGCCACCCGCTTCGGCGCCGACGCCCGCCGCCTCTACGACTGGGCGCAGTCGCGATAGGACCCGGGTGCACGCGGGGCTTGTCCGGCGCCTCCACGGTCTGCGCGGCGGCGCCTACTGGTAGCAGGGGGGCCCGCAGAGCACGGTGACCGTGCCGCCGCCGTCGGCCGCGACGGGGGCGGTGCCGTGCGCCGGGGCCGTGGGGGTCCTGCTCGTCTCCCAGGGCATCGGGGCGGCCACCGCCTGAGGGGCGAGGGCGGTGAAGGCCGCGGTGGCCAGGAACAGGACGGAAACCACCCGTTCGCGCAGACGCATGCGTACTCCTTGATCGACGTAAGGCCGGTGAGACGCGGCCGCCGGCCTGACGCTCGGACAGGCCGCCGCCGCTCACGTCCAGCCTCGGGGTTCGCGCCGCCCGACGCGAGGTTCACCGCGGAGATCCGGCACATCTCCGCACGGTCACCGCGAACGGCGGACCGCGTTCCGGGCACGGCCGGGCGCAGGCCGCCCGTCCACGCGCTCGGTGCCGAGGCCGGCCGGCCCTGGACGGCGGGAGGCGTTCGTGATCGGGTGGGGGGCCATGACCTCCTTGATCCGCCATATCACCGTCGACTGCGCCGATCCCTACGCTCTCGCGCGTTTCTGGGCCGATGTCCTGGACGGCTCCCTGGCCGATGACGACGTCCCGGGAGATCCGGAAGCCGTGGTGACGTCCGCCGCGGCCACCTTGCTGTTCGTCAGGGTCGGCGATCCCAGGACGGTGAAGAACCGCGTGCACGTGGATCTCCAGCCCCAGGACCTCACCCGGGACGAGGAGGTCGAGCGGCTGCTCTCGCTCGGTGCCACGCTCGAGGCCGACCACCGCAGGCCCGACGGGACGGGGTGGGTGACGCTGCACGACCCCGAGGGCAACGAGTTCTGTGTGGAACGCAGCGCGGCGGAGCGGGCGAACGGCTGACGGCACGGCTCGCGGGCACGGGTGAGCGGGGCGGGAGTCGCCTCCCGCCCCGCTCCGTCGAGCCGCGGTGGATGACCGTCAGCGCAGCGTGTACGCCGTCGGGATGGTCTGTCTGACGGTGTTGCCCCGGCTGTCGGTCGCGCTGATCCTCAGTCCGACACCCTCGGCGGCCTTCTCCCGCCGCGGGTTGTCGATGGTGGTGGTGAACGTGTTCTTCCCGGCCGCCTTCGTGGCCGCGGGATGCCAGGTCCTGCCTCCGTCGAAGGTGGTCTCCGCCTTCAGCGAGGTCACCTCGGGCAGCTCGGTGAGCCGCTGCTGGTAGTAGCCGACGACGGTCACCTCGTGCTTCTCCCCGGCCTTGGCCGTGTTGTCGAGGGCCAGGCCGAAGTCGTAGCGCAGGAAGATCAGCGGCTCGGGACGGCAGGCCGCCTGATTGCCGCCGACCAGCTCACCGATGCACGGGTCCTGCTTCGGGGCGTCGTCCTTGGTCGCCGTGGCGGAGGTGTACTGCCACACCGTCCTGACGTCGTCGGTCCGCGTCTCGAACGTGTACCGGGCGGACGTGGCCGGAAGGTCGTAGGAGACGAGGTCACCGCCCTTGCAGCCGGCGAGCGCCAGCACCGCTGCGGCTGCGAGCAGCGTGAGGGCTCCTCTCCTGCGCCGCGCCGATGGCACCGGGGTGTTCATCGTGTGGGTCTCCTTCGCGGTGTCGCGTGCCGTCACAGGGTCGTCCAGGTCTCGTCGGGGAGGTGCTCCGTGCGACGCCCGATCTCGTCACCGGACGCGTCGAGCAGCTTGAAGTCGCAGACGTAGTCGAGGTTCGGCACCGAGGGCGAGGGGGCCGTCCCGCACGAGGACAGGTTGACGAAGTCGTGCTGGAGCATTTCGTCGCCGACGATGCCGATCAGGGCCTGGCGGCCGCCGCCGCTGCCGGTCAGGTAGAGCGTGGGGTAGAAGGTGTCGCCCTGCCGGCAGCCGGAGCACGGTCCGGCCGCGATCGTGAAGCCGGACGCGGTCCGCACCTCCCGCGCGGCGCCCGGCACGGCCGGCCCCGCGTTCCAGTGGATGTCGTTCCTGCGGCTGAGAACCATGTCGTTCACCTCCTGGCGGTTGTGCGCGATGAAGTGGTCCGCTCCGTGCTCGGCCCAGGAGGCGGTGAACCGGCTGATGGCGTTGGTCTCCCGCTTGACGAAGGCCGTCATGGTCCGCTGCGTGGACGGGTGCGGCAGGGACACCTGTGACGTGGCGGGTGTGGCCTGGAGGAACTGCTGCCAGCTCAGCTGGTGCACCTCTCCGGGGCGTGCCGCGTGGAAATGCAGGTCGACCCGGTCGAGTTCGCCGCTGCCGACGCGGTAGTCGTTCGGCCGGATCCGTCCGTCGTCGTGGTACGTGGCGGCGTAGGCCCTCGGTACGACACTGCCGCCGAGGCCGATCCGGACGTGCGACGGGTCGGCCTTGATCCGCTTGATCAGGGCTTCGGCCTGGCCGTAGGGCAGGCTCACGACGGGCAGTGCGGCGTACGGCTGGATCGCCGGGCAGCTCTGCGGCCCGTCCGGGCACTGGTCGAACGTCGACGGGTTGCCCAGGGAGGTCATGCCCGGTGCCGCGACCAGCACGCCGGTGGCGCCGGCGTCGGCGGCGGCGGCCACCCGCTCACGGAGCTCGGTGTGGTCGCAGGTTCCCTGGCAGATGTCGGCCGGCGTCAGGAGGACGAGCCCGCCCCGGGCGTCGACGTGCGCGAGTTCGGCCGCGGTGCCCGTGCCGGCGTACACCACCGGCAGGTGTCCGCCGGCCGGCAGACGGGGAACCGGGATCGCGGCCTGCCGGGTGCTCGGGTCCCCGTCGTCGCGCAGCCACGCCTGCGTCTCGGCCAGCGAGGCGTCCGGGGTCACGTAGCGGGGGGACAGGCTGGAGGGGGCGCCGCCGCCGGTGGCGCGCATGGTGACGACGGGTGTCGCCGCCGAGCTGTAGAAGTCGTGGGTGAGGGTGCCCTGGGTCACCTTGCCGGTGGGCAGCACCCACCAGTTCGGTTCGGTGGCGCGGTAGTCGAACGCGGTGGCCGAGCCCATCGACCAGGCCCCGGTCGCCGAGACCCGGTTGACGACGTCGGTCGCGTTGTAGGTCTCGGTGGCTTCCGGGTACCGCACGCGCAACGGCCGGGCCTCGCGCAGGTCCAGCGTGACCGTGGTCGCCTTGGTGAGGCTCACCTCCGGTGCCATCGGCGTGGCCTGCTGCACCTCGCCCGCCGCGTCCCGCCAGGTGACCGGTATCTGGGCCGCGTAGGTGCCGCGGAAGAGCTGCTCGGTCACGGTGTCCGCGCCCGTTTCGACCACCTTGCCCGGGTGCAGGTAGACCTGGTCGTCGACCGGCGTGAAGTCGGCGGTGCCGTACCGGACGTCGGTGGCACCCGCCGGGGGGACGACGCGGAGGGTCAGCGGGAACTTCTGGGCCTCGACGAAGGTGTGGATCCTCGAGTTCAGCTGTATCGTCCCGGAGTCGTCACGGGCGCTCAGCAGCCCGTTGTAGGCGCCGTAGGGGCCGTCGGTGCCCAGTACCGAGCCGTCGAGCGTCACCGGCACCTGGGCGGACCCGCCCGCGGGAACGACCACCGTGTCTGTGCCGAGGGTGAACAGCCCTGCCGGGGCCGGCCTGCCGTCGCCGAAGGAGACCGGCATCGTCAGGTGCAGCGTGGTCGCCTTGTCGGTGCGGTTGGTGTACGTGATCTGCCGGGTCACCGCCGAGTGCGGGAAGGTCCGGCGGCCGAAGTTCAGGTTCCCCCTCGGGACGATCCGCGGATCGGTCGCGGTCGCCAGGTCGACCAGGCCGGTGCCCTGGGCGTACATGTCGTGTCCCAGGTCGGTGGCGGTGTCCATCAGCAGTGCCTTGATCTGCCGGCCGGTCAGCTCCGGGTGCTGCTGGGCGATGATGGCCGCGGCGCCCGCGACGTGCGGCGTCGCCATCGAGGTCCCGCTGGCCTTGGTGTAGTACTGGTCCACCGGCGTGCCCATGGCCGTGCCCGCGGCGCGCGCCGCGGCGATGTCGACGCCCGGGGCCGCGATGTCGGGTTTGGCGGCGCCGTCCCCGATGCGCGGCCCCCGGTTGGAGAACTGCGCCATCTCGTCGTCCTTGTCCACGGCCGCCACGGTCAGGGCGTCGTCGGCGGAGCCCGGGGTGACGACCTTCTTGGCGACGAAGCCGGAGTTGCCGGCCGCGACCACGAACAGGGTCCCGGTGGTGCGACTGAGCTCGTTGAGCGCCTGGCTCATCGGATCGGTGCCGTCGGTGGGTTCGCCACCCAGGCTCAGGTTGACGACCTTGGCCCCGGAGTGGGCGGCCCAGTCCATGCCCGCGATGATCGCGTCGTCGGGACACTCGCCGTTGTCGTCGCAGACCTTGCCCACCAGCAGCTTGGCGCCGGGGGCGACGCCCTTGCGCAGCCCCTTGGACGCGGCGCCGCTGCCCAGGACCGTGGACGCCACGTGGGTGCCGTGTCCGTGCCCGTCCTTGGCACCGTGGGGACTGCCGGTGAAGTCGGCCTGCCCGACGATGCTCGCGGACACGTCCGGGTGGGTGGCGTCGATACCGGTGTCCAGCACCGCCACGGTCACCCCGGTGCCGTCGTAGCCGCGTTTCCACGCGACGGGCGCGCCGATCCGGGGCACCGACTGCTCGAGGTCGATGTGGGACAGGCCGTTGAGCCACACCTTCTCGACCCCGGTCAGGGAGCCGGCCGCTCGTGCGGCGGCCGGTGTGGAGGCCGTCTTGCCCCGTACTCCCCGCCACCACCGTCCGTCGTCGGCGATCCTCATCGAGCGGCCGTTGATGCTCGGAAGGGCCCGGCCGCCGGACGCCCCGGCGACCTTCCGTGTCCTGTCGGCCGCGGCGGCGCCGGTGTAGGTGACGAGCACCGGCACCGTGTGGTTCCTGCCCGCGGCGGCGAGCGTCACCAGCTGTCCGAGGTCGAAGAGCGACCAGTCGAGCAGTCCCTGGCCGACCAGCGCGAGGGCGTCGTCCGGTACGACGTACACCGTGCCCTGGCGGCTGAAGGTGTGGAACACGACCGGCAGTCCGTCCGGCCGGGGCGCGCTTTCGGTGTCGCGGACGACCGGCTTGCCGCCGGCGTCCACTCCGACGCGCACGGTGTCGCCGGTGACGAGCGTGACCGGCACGGATCCGCCGGACGCGGACACGAACCGGGCCAGGCCGTCGCCGGCGGCCGTCTTCGCGCTGTGCGTCCGTGCGGCACCGGACGGCGGCGCCTGCCGGTCGGGGCCGGCGGCCTGGGCCGTCGTCGTCGACACGAGCATGCCGAGGACGGTCAGACCGACGGCCACCGCGCCCCGGCGTCGTCTGACGCCCCGTCTTGCGCTTGACCTCATCGATGAGTCTCCCTTGTGAGGAACGACGTGGAACGTGCGAGCAGGTCCGGGGAGGCGACCTGCGGCGCGTCGGCGACCGGACTCCCCGTGCACCCGGGGACGCCGGCCGGTCGGCGGACCCGGGCTGTTCGGTGTCCCGCGCCATGGCCCCCGCGTCAGAGCGGTTCGTACTCGGCGTCGTCGTCGGCGCCGGCCCTCCCGTCGTCCGGGGTGGCGGAGCCCGCCCGGCCGGGCGGCGGCCCGGCCGGCACGGGTCCGTCCAGCGGACGGGGTTCCGGTGCGGACGGGGCGTCTTCCGGGGCGGGCGTCGGGGGCTCGGCGGGTGGCATGGCCATGAGTGTGCGGGGGTGCCGGCGGCCGAGACGATCGCTCGGATGCGGGATTTAATCCCGCCGTCCGGCACCGGACTTTTCGTCGTCCCCTGGACGGCGTGCCGAATTCACTCGTCGCGCGCGGGCCGCGGGTCCAGGCCGCAGCCCGACCGGTCCAGGGCGCCGCCGCTCGACCGGTCGAGGGCGCCGACGAGGCCCGACTCGACGACCCGGACCGCGAGTGCCGTGCGCGAGGTGACGCCCATCTTGCGCATCGCCGACTTCACCTGGCTGGCGATCGTCTGCGCCGACACCACCAACACGTCGGCGATCTGACGGTTGGTCAGCCCCTCGACCAGCAACCGGGCCACTTCCAGCTCGCGCGGCGAGAGCCGGTTGCCGTAGCCGGGACGCCCCCGGCCGCGCGTCACCGCCGCCACCCTGCCGCCCCGCCCGTCGAGGAACCCCACGATCCGGTCGGCGTCGCGGGAGGCGCCGAGTTCCGACAGCGCCCGGGCGACGTCCGACAGCGCCGACAGCGCCGACTCCTCCCGGCCCCCGGCGAGCAGACAGCGGGCGGAACGCTCCCTGGCGAGCAGGGCGTCGTACGGCCGGGGCAGCGCCTCCCACGCGCCGGCCGCACGGGCGAACAGCGTGGCGGCGTCCGCGAGGCGGCCGTCGGCCTCCGCCAGGATCGCGCGGCACAGGACCAGGGAGGCCTGGGCCGCCGGCGCGTCCCTGTCACCCAGGGCCCCTTCGAAGGCGTCCGCCACCTCCGAAGCGGCGACGAGCCGGCCCGCGGCGGCCAGTGCGGCGGTGCGCGCGGGGGCGAACTCGACGGCACGGGACCACAGGCCGCCGGCGACGGCGACCTCGGCGAGCTGGTCGGTCAGCCGGAGCGCCTCGTCGACGTCGCCGTCACGCAGGCACAACTGGGCCAGCGCCGCCACGGCCTCGATGCGCTGCTGGTCGTCGCGTCCGGCGAAACGCAGCCGCTCCCTGGCCGCCTCCCGGTCTCCGGAGGCGGCGTGCAGCACGCCCGCCACGAGAGCCGCCTCGCACCGGTCCTTCAGCCGTACGCCGCTGTCGTCCTCGAGCAGGCGCGCCGTCCGCTCGGCGAGTCGGGACCAGGAACCGGTGAACCAGTCCAGGTGGGCCTGGGAGGAGGCGATGCTGTCCAGGTAGTCCAGGAGCTGGTGGCGCTCGGCGAGGGTCCGGGCCCTGGCGAGCCGTGCCCTGGCCTCCTCGTACCGGCCCCACCGCGTCGCCTCCTCGCCGACGTTCGTGTGGCCGCTCACGACGACGGACGCCGCCCGCGGCTCCGGGACCTCGTCCGGTATCTCCCGGGCCGCCGCCCAGCCAGCCTCCTCGCCCAGCACGAGCAGCGCGAACGCACGCTCCACCGACAGGTGCAGCCGGTCGAGGGGGGCCATCGACGGCGCCGGCGGCGGCGCCTGCGTCAGCCACCGCAGGTGCTCCCGGACCGGCCGCGCGTTCCCCAGCGGCAGGGCCAGCAGGACACGGGCGCGAGCCATCTCCACGGAGCCGGGCGGCAGATGGGCGATCGCGGTCAGGATCTCGCCGCGGCCCGCCTCGATCTCGCCCGCCACCATGAGGACCCGGCCGATCTGGAAGCGGACGGACGCCTGTTCCGCCGGCGTGAGGACCTGGCCGGCGAGGGCCGAACGCAGCGAGGCGATGATCGCCGAGTACGGGTCGGAGCCGGACAGCGCCTGGAACTGGATCTTCGTCACCAGACGCACCAGCACCCCGGCGGGCAGCGGGACGGTGGCGACCAGGCTGTGGATCAGCAGCGCCGAGGTGGCCACGTCCCCGGACTGGACGCAGAGGTCGGCCGCCTCCTCGGTGTACCGGCACGCGGCCTCGACGTCACCGGCCAGCCGGAAGTGCCGCGCCAGCTGCGCCACCGGGGGCACCGGCCACCGCCGCAGCGCCCGGCCCGCTCGCAGGTGCATGACACGCCGGTCCCCGGCGGGGATGGCGTCGTACACGGCGTAACAGGCCAGCGGATGCCGGAACGACCACTGCCCGGACGCGTCCTCGCGCAGCAGGCCGCTGCCGAGCGCTTCGGCCGACTGCTCCGCGAACCGCTCCTGCGGCAGGCCGGTGACCGCGAGCAGCGTCGCGTGGTCGGCCGGGCCGGAGAGCACCGCCGCCGCGTACAGGACGGCGCGGGTGCCGGGGCCGAGCCGCTGGACGCGCTCGAGCATGGCGTCGCGGATGGTCGGCGGGACCTCGATGCGGTCCAGCCGGCGTCGCGCCCAACCGCCGTCGCGGCGGATCAGATCGGCGCGGTCGTGCATCAGGCGCACCGACTCCTCCACCGCCAGGGGCACGCCGGCGGTGCGCGCGTGCAGGAAGGCCGCGAACTCGTGCGAGACGTGCCCGCCGGCCAGCATCGAGGAGATGAACGAGGCGGTCTCGGCGACATCCAGCGGTCTCGGCGCCAGCCTGACCGGACGGGCGTCGGGGGGCAGCCGGGAGGACAGCCGCAACAGCGGGGAGGCCGAAGGCACTTCGTCCCGGCGGAAGGTCAGCACCACACTGACCGGCTGCGGCCGGCGGGAGACGAGGAACAGCAGGAACTCGAGAGTCGCCTCGTCGGCCCAGTGGACGTCCTCCAGCGCGAGGACCGTGACGTCGAGCCGGCCGAGGACCTCGACGAAGGCCCGGAACAGCCGGTGCCGGGCGGCGGTGGCGTCCTCCAGCGGCTCCGGTGCCGGGGGCAGGTCGCCGGCCCACTCGGGGAACAGCGGCCGCAGCGCGCCGGCCAGTCCGCTCAGGCCCAGCTCGGCAACGTTGTCGACGCCGTCGCGCACGGCGTCCACCACCGCCCCGAGGGTGTACGGCACCCGCAGCTCCAGACAGGCACCGACCAGGGCGCGCCGCCCCCGCTTCGCCTGGGACGCCAGGAACTCGCGCAGCAGCCGGGTCTTGCCGATGCCCGCCTCACCCTCGATCAGTACGACCGCGGGAGTACGTCCGAGCGCCGACGCGAGTGTGCCCAGCTCGTCGTCCCGGCCGACGAACCGCGGCGCGGACAGCGCCGGGAGCCGGCCGCCGCCGTAGCCATGGGCCCCTTCCATCACCGTCATGTCCCCTCAGACGACCGCCAGAACGCCGACGCCGACTCTAGCTCCGCGTGTCACGGAGGTGTACGGGCAGATGACACCAGGAAGGCGCCGCATGTTTCTTCGCGAGCCGACGTCGACTCTGTCACACGTGTGGCAGTGGGGACAGGTCCGGTGCCCGAGCGGACTGCCGCGACCGGGTTCCTGCAACACGCGGGGGTGCTGACCGCGTTGGCCGGCCGCTTGACCGCGGCTGACGGCAGGACGGGCTCACCGGTCGAGCAGGCCGCGCTGTGCCGCGATGACACCCGCCTGAAACCTGCTGGTCGCTCCGAGATCCTGCATGATGGTGGCGATATGGCGGCGCGTGGTGCGAAGTGACATGCCGAGGCGTCGTGCCAGGGCCTCGTCCTTGAGACCCGCGGCCAGTAGACGCAGGATGGGTTGGTGCAGTTCGCGAGCCGTGCCTTCGAGCCCGGCCGAGGGCGCGTCGGAGAAAGGCTGCGCGGTGTGCCAGGTCCGGTCGAAGATCTCCGTGAGGTAGGCGATCATCGACTTCTCCCGGACGACGACGGCGCCGAACTCGTCGTCCCGCGCCTGGAGGAAGGCGAGTTCCTGGTCGAAGACGATGAGCCGCCCGAACAGGTCGTACACCGTGCGGTACTCCGCTCCGAGCTGGGAGGCGGCGGAGACGTAGGACTGGCTGGGCCCGTTGAAGCGTGCCGTGTGGTGGTAGAGCGTGCGCAGGCGGATGCCGCGCCGCAGCATGGCGCGATCGCGGTCCAGGGCCTCGTCCATGGCTTCCGGTTTCCGCGCGCCGCCGCCCGGCTGCGCACTCCTGACTTCCGTGCGGCACCACTGCGAGGCCTTGTTCAGGAGGTGGCGCACCTCGACGACGTTGTCGACGACGCGCACGGCGTTGAGCGAGCGCTCCCGGTCCAGGTACACCGGCAGGAAACGGCTGAGCTGGGCCCGCGCCTGGGACAGTTGCTGCCGTTGCCGTCGGATCGTCTCCTCCACCGGGGCCGCGACCCGTGCGGCAGCGGCCTCGGGGGACACGGCGTGCAGGGGGGCCGACGGCCCGTGTGCCGCGTCGGCCGTCACCAGCAAGTGCGCGTCGAGCAGCCTGGCCACGCTGCGTCGCACCTCTGCCTCGTCCAGAGCGGCCGACGCCGCCAGGTCCTGGCTGGACTGCCCGGGATGATCCAGGCAGTGCGCGTACACGATCAGGTCTGTGTCAGACAGTGTCTCCACCGGTCCATCGCCTCCCAACTCGTTCGCGTGTCCGGGCCGTCGCGGTAGCTGTGGGTCCGATCAGGTGTGGTCCGGGGCCCGCAGCCCGAGCGCTGCGGGCCCGCTCACGGGCGGAGAGCACCGTGCGTGTCTCCGGACCACGGCGGGGACGCCGGCACGTCCCCGGCCGGGTCACCCGCCCCAGGACGTGTCGGGATCCTCAGCCGTGTGCGCCTGACCGTCCGTTGCGCCACCGGTGCGGACCGGTGCGAGTGCCGTCGCGGCGCGGGGTGCCGCGGACTTGTTCGACATGTGTTCCTCCATGAACCACGGGGTCCCTGGCTTGCGGATGTGCCTGGTTCGCCCCTCGCGGAATCCGGGGTCGGTTCCGCCCTGGTACTTGCAGGTCACACGCTAATGACGGCGTCGACCCCGCCGCTATGCTCCGGCTATTGCGAGGAGTTGGCCGCGGTTCCCGGCGACGGGGTGACTGCCGCGCCGGGCGGCAACCGCTGGGGCGTCGGGCCGTGCCAGGGCGGTCGTCGGGCCGGGCGTTCGGCGGGCCGGCCCGCGGCCCGGTCGGCGGCGGATCGGGGAGCCGCGTACCGTGGCCCGGGGCCGGCTGGGCAGGCGTGAGGAGGCTCGGCAACCCCAGTCGGACGGCGAGCACCCCGATCCCGGGCAGCCCGGTGCCGGGCGTGCCTCAGCGGCCGGCAAACCTGTCGGCCGCTTCTTCGTGCGTGGCGCCCACCGGTGCCCGACATCCAGGTTCGCCGGACGAGAACGGCTGGGCGTACGCGCGGCTACTCGTCCTCAGGCACCACCTGACCCGGCAGGCCGGAGGGGGCCGCGAAGTAGTACCGGCGGCAGGCCCGCAGGAGGCTGCGGGCGGACAGGGTGAACACGTCGGCGAAGTGGACGCCGAGCGGCCCCGGTGCGGTGGAGTCGGGGACGGAACGCACCAGTCGCCCCAGTACCACCACCGTGTCGTTCTCGGCCACCACCCTGACCAGTTCGTGCCGTGAGCACAGCGTCGCCTGGTCCGCCTGCGCCTTGAGCACCTCGTCGGCACCCCGTCGGGCGGGTGTGCCGGGATGCTCGAACGTGACGTCGTCGTCCAGGAGGGAGGCGTATCCGTCGATGTCCCCGATGTCCTGGTAGTGGTAGCTGAGCAGCGCATGCTTCACACCGGCCGCGGTGACGGCCGAGCTGACCGGAAGAGTGTGTTTCTCATCATCGTTCATGGTTGGACGTCCGACTCCTCATCGCGTCGTGGGCAACCATCGGGCAGAGATGTGGTCAGCCCTGTGCGGCCAGGGTCGGGGACACCGGCAACCCCGGGCTATCGCGGCGGTATTCCGCGCTGTCACGTGTTCAGTTTGTGGTTGAGTCGTGGTCATCGGTGATCGGGGAGGGCCGGTCAAACGCGGTTTTTACGAGACATGCCCGGTATGGGCAGCGAATTTTCGGCCTAGACTTAGGGTCCACAATGCAAACCTTGCTGCGCGTGCCACCAGGAGAGGTCATGAACGAGGTACACCTCGATACAGGAACGCGTGCAGTGTGCCTGACCCTCCGGGTGCCGAGCGGGCCGAATGCCCTGACAGCGTTGTCAGGACAGGTTGCCCGGGTGGGAGCGCTCCGCGCGGTGCCGGAACCGGCCCTGCTCGACGCCGTGAGCCGGACGAGGGGTGAGTGACCGCTCCTCCCGACGGCGCCGGGGCGGCGGCTGCCTGGGCACGGGCACGTACGCCCTGCGCGGTCGCCGTGTCCGCCCTGGATCCGAGGCTGGCCGGGAGAGCGTCGGACCTCGCCGACAAGATTCCGATCTCGTGATGAACCTGAGAAACACAGGCACTGGTGAAGAGGTGTCGCCCGCATCCGGTCCGGAGGCTGCCGCAGCCGCCCGGTCCCGCGAAGAGACGTTCCTGCACCGCTTCGTCGGAAGGGAGGAGGAACTCGCCGCCTTCGCGCGGTTGCTGGACGAGCGGACGGACGGCCTGCGGGTACTGGCTCTGCACGGTCCCGGTGGAATCGGCAAGACGACTCTGCTGAGACGTTTCGCCATCGAGGCCCGGCGCCGGGACCTCGACGTCCTGGAGGTGGACGCGGGGCTCGTCGAACCCACCGAGGACGCCTTCACCGCCGCGGTACAGGTCTCCGGCACCCGGCGCATGGTCCTGCTGGTGGACGCGGCCGACGCCATGAGCCACCTGGAAGGCTGGCTCAGGGAGCGGTTCCTCCCGACGTTGCCCCCCGGCTCGCTGGTCGTCCTGGCGGGACGGCGTTCCCCGAGCCTGGACTGGCAGACCGATCTGGCCTGGCCCGAAGCTCTCCATGTGCGCCGGCTCGGCGGTCTGTCCGTCGCGGAGTCGGTGCGGCTGATGAGGGACTGCACGGGTGACCGGGTCGTCGGCCGCCGCGCCCGGATCGACTTCTGCGACGGGCATCCGCTGGCACTGCGACTCGTCGCCGGTGACGCCGGTGCGGAACCGGGCCGCCGGTGGCGTCCGTCACCCGACGTCGTCGAAGAACTCCGGCGCCGCCTGGTCGATCCGTCGCTCACGACCGTACAGCGGCGGGCGCTGGAGATCTGCGCGCACGCCATGGACACCACCGAGGACCTCCTGCGCGTGATCATGCCCGACGACGCCCACGCGGCCTTCGAGTGGCTGCGCCGTCTTCCGTACACGCTGACGGGACGCGGAGGACTGCACCCCATGAGCATGGTGGGGGAAGTGGTGGACCGTGATCTCAGGTGGCGGGCTCCGGAGGCGTACCGGGCGATGCACAAGGAGATACGGGCCCATGCGCAGGCCGCGGTCCGCAGCCGCTCGGAAGCGGAGTCCCTGAGGGCGGCCGCCGCCTTCAACTTCGCCCAGGCCAGGGGGCATCGGTTCCCCGGGTTCGACTGGGGCGACCCCCACGACAGCGTCCACGAGTCACCGTGTGGCGTGGACGACACCCGGGCGGTACGCGACCTCGCCTCCGAGTCCCTCGGGCCCGAAGGGCTCTCGGCCCTCGACTTCTGGCTGCACCGGCAGCCGGAGGGCTTCCACGTGTACCGCTCGGCGCGATCGGGTGACGTCGTCGGTTTCCAGGGCATGCTGCGCTTCGACCGGTGGGACGCGGCGGAAGTCCTCATCGATCCCCTGGTCGGCTCGGTACGCGATCACGTCGAGTCGCATACGGGGCTGCGGCCCGGGGACCTCGTCCAGGTGGTCCGCTTCATGATCGTCCGCAAGCGCGCGGCGGAACGGCCTGCCGTGCTGTCCCGGATGCTGGCCCGTGTCACCAGGGAGGTGCTGCGGCAGGACCGGCTCGCCTGGTCCTTCCACGTGCTGAAAGACGAGCACCGAGTACAACTCCTGCTGGAGTACGCCGACTTCCACCGGTTACCCGTCACCGCGGCCCTGTCCGACCAAGGGGTCACGCTCGTCGGGCACGACTGGCGTGCGACCGGGGTGGCCGAGTGGGCCGAACTGCTGGACAACCAACTGCTGTCCGGACCGGGACTCGTCGAGGCCGGCCGTCTCCCGCACATGACCGTGCTGTCCAGAACCGTCTTCGACGAGGCGGTGCACGACGCCCTCCGTACCTGGCACCAACGGGAACGTTTCCTTATCAACCCGCTGTTGCAGGCGGGGTTCGTGGTGGACCGTTCGGACGACCCCGAACAGACGCTGCGCAAGCTGATGCTCCGGGCAGTGGAGGCCATCGACCAGGATCCCAAGGCGAAGGGACTGAAAGCCGCGGTGTGGGCGACGTACGTGGAGGGCGGCAACACGCAGCAGGCCGCGGCCCGTCAACTCTCCGTCTCGTTCAGCACCTACCGCCGCTACCTCAAACGTGGCGTGGAGCGGGTGTGCTGGAACCTGTGGGAGCACCAGATGCGGCACGCCGCACGGGCACGGTCCGCGGGGACGCCGGCGTCACCCGAGGCGCCCGGCCCGGGGGCCGCGCGGGAATGAACACCGCCGGACGCCGAGGGTGCCGGCGTGCCGGGTCCCGCTTGAGCCGCGCTTCCGGCCCGCCGGCCGCCACAGGACGCCGACACGTGCCTCCGGCCGCCCCCGGCGTGACCGCTCCGCGGGAGGGACCGGCCGGCCCAGTCCGCTGCCTCCGCGGTGGCAGCCGCCGCTTCTCCGGGCCCCTGTGACGCCGTCGCCTGCCGTAGGACACCGCTGGGGCGTCCGGGGCCGGCCGGACCTCACCGCAAGGGGCACGCCCGGAGATCCTCGTCCGGACCCCGTGGACCACGCCGCCGACGACCTGATGGCCCACCCTCAAGACGGACATGGACGACTGCCCGGCCGGCGGTGCCGGTCAGGGGACGCGGTGCCGCCGGCCTGCCGGCGTGTCCCCGCCGGGGGACGGCACGGCGGGTGCCGTCCCGTCCATGGACCGCCAGGACGGCATGACGAAGGGAACGAGCGTCGTCGCGAGGAGCACCGCACCGGTGGTGAGGATCGCGCCGCGCAGACCGATGCCGTCGGCCAGCACCCCCGCCAGCAGGCCGCCGACCGGAATGCCCACCCAGGCGCTGGCCTTGACCGCGCCGAGGACCCGTGCGTGCAGATGCGGCGGGATCCGTTCGTACTGCAGCGCGCCGATGAGAGGGTTGACGAGGCCGCTCATCACGCCGGCGACCAGGCTCACCGTGAGCACGGGCGCGAGCGAGGTCGCCACCGCCAGCATCAGGAGACGCGGCGCGCCCGCGAGCAGGAACCCGAACCGGAAGGCTGCCAGACGGGGCAGCCTCGGTGCGAGCCACACGCTGGCCGCGCTGCCCAGCACGGCACCGGCGCCGATGGCCCCCGTGATGAGCCCCAGTGCCTGAGGGCTGTCCAGGGCCGACTTCACCCAGGCCGGCAGCAGCACGGCGCTGAACGCCTGGTCCAGCAGGTTCGTCACGGCGATGAGCACCAGAATGCCGAGCAACAGGCGGTCGGCGCGCAGGAAGCGCAGGCCCTCGGCGAGCTCCGACCGGTAGCGGCGCAGCGAGAGGCGGTCGCCCGCGCGCGGTACCGTCTGCCCCTGGGCGGGCAGACACACGGCGGCCAGCACCGCGGTCGCGGCGAACGCGGCCGCGGTGACCGCGACCACCCGCAGGGCGTCCGTCGCGGCGAGCAGGACACCCGCCAGGGACGAGCCGACGATGACCGCGGTGCGGGTGGCCCCGGTCGACAACGCCACCGCGCGCGCCAGAGGGAGTCGCCCGCGCTCCGCGGCGACGGGCAGCAGTACGGTGGCCGCGCAGTCGGACACACCGCGTGCCGCGCCCGCCAGGGCCACGAGCACCGCCAGCCGGCCGAGACCGAGCGCACCGGCGAGACCCAGCACCGGGATGACGGCCAGTCCACCCGCTGCCAGTGTGTTGCCGACGAGGTAGGCGCGACGCGCCCCGACACGGTCGACCAGGGGCCCGGACAGGGCTTGCAGCAGGACGTACGGGGCCGTCTCGGCGAAGGCCACGAGTCCGGTCCGGGCCGTACTGCCCGTGGTGTCCAGCACGTACCAGGGGACGGCCACCTCGGACATCGCCGTGCCGGTGACGGAGACGAAACCCGCGGCCAGCAGGCCGTGGAGCGGACGGGACGCGCGCCGTACCGGTGCGGGTGGACCTGCCATCGTGTCACCTCTCGCTACGTGTTCGTCTTGAGGCGTCCCGATGCGCCGGCGCTTCACGCGCCGGCAGCGCCTGCGCCCGGTATCCCCGCGGTGCTGGACTCCTTCGTGCCGGCCCCGGCCGGGCAGGCGCCGTTCGTGACGCTAGCGAGCGCCTCTGTCACGCCTCTGTCGGCGCTCTGTCGGGTGACGGCCGGAGGTGAACGGATCGTGCCGGGGCCGTGGCGCCGGACGGAAGCCGGGCGCGGCGAGGTGCTCAGGCGGCAGGCGGCCGCGCCCGGCGGAGCGGTGGTGCGGGGACCGCGCCGAGCCCGGTGGGTAGCGGCTATCCGTGACTTATCACGGCCGCGCGGACGTGGTCGACTGGTCGGGACCGTGCTGGTCCCTTTCCCAGAGGTGGTGGATGCTGCCATGTCCGTGGTTCAACCTGGGTGTGCGCCCGCGGCTTCGCGGCAGGCCCGGGCCTGCCGCCCGAGCGGGTCCGGTACCCTCCCCGCGCCGGGCGGTGGACGCTCCCCGGTGGGGTGTGCCGCCGCGGATCCGGTCGTGGGCCGGGCCGTCCCGGCGGCGGACCCGGGCCGGCGGAGCGCCGAGGCGGTGACGGCCCACCAGGGGAGCACCCGCCCGCCGACCCGGTCGCGGCGCTCCCGCCCGGTGACCGGGACGCCTGCCCGGGCCGGCGGCCTGTCGCTGCCCGCTGAGGGGACCGGCGGATGAAGGACACCACACCCGAGGCCCTGCCCGGCGAGGAGGTCCGCTTCGAGGTGCTGGGGCCGGTGGCACTCGTGCGTGGCGGCTGCCGTACGCATGTCGCCTCCCGTCGGCAGCGGGTGGTGCTCGCGCTGCTGCTGCTGTCCGCGAACCGGACCGTCCCACAGGACACGTTGATCGAGGCGGTCTGGGCACACCTGCCGCCGCAGACCGCCCGCAACCAGATCCAGGGATGTGTGTCGGCACTGCGGCGACTGCTGCGCGCCCAGGGAGCGCGCGCCTCGATCGAGACCGCCCCCCAGGGCTACCTGCTGCGGACCGAACCGGAACTGATCGACCTCCATGTGTTCCAGAAGCGGTCCTCGGCGGCGGCCTCGTCGGCGCAGCGCGGCCGGCTGGAGGAGGCTGTCGCGCTGCTGGAGGAGGCGCTCGCCGGCTGGCGGGGGTCCTTCTGCGCGGACGTCGACAGTGCGCTCGTACAGGGCGAGGCGTTGATCGTCAGCGAGGAGCGGCTGAACGCCCTGGACAGGTGCACCGAGTGGAAGCTGGCGCTGGGACGCTACGACGACGTGATCGGCGAACTGGGCATCAGGGTCGCCCGGCACCCGTTGCGTGAGCGGCCCCGGCAGCAGCTGATGCGCGCGCTCCACCAGGCCGGACGGTCGGCCGAGGCACTGGAGGTCTACCGCAGCGGCCGGCGTCACTTCGTGGACCAACTGGGGCTGGAACCGGGCCAGGAACTGCAGAGGCTGGAGGCACAGATCCTCGCGCACGACCCGGCACTGGCCGCACCCCACCAGGGCGCGGTGCGGCCACATGCGACGGCTCCCCGGCAACTTCCCGCCGGTATCACCGACTTCACCGGACGGCGGGAGCTCCTCGACCTCCTGGGCAGCCGGCTCGCTCGCCCGGACGCCGGCGGACCCGTGACGGTGGTGGCCGTCTCGGGTGCCGGCGGTATCGGCAAGAGCGTCACCGCCCTGCACGTGGCCCACCGGCTCGCCGCCGAGCGCTTCCCCGACGGCCAGCTCTTCGCCGACCTCGGAGGCAGCCGCGAGCCTCTCGCGCCCGCTCAGGTCCTGCGACGGTTCCTGCGCGCGCTGGGCGTTCCCGCCGCTTCGATCCCGGACACCGTCGAGGAGCGCGCCACGCTCTACCGGAGCCTGCTGGCCGGGCGCCGCATACTGGTCTTCCTCGACGACGCGGCCACCGAGGCGCAGGTGCGCCCGCTGCTGCCGGGAAGCGACTCCTGCGCGGTCCTGCTCACCTCACGGTCCCGGAACGTGTGCCCGCCGGGTGCGTCCTTGGTGGGGATCGGTGCGTTCGACGACAGCGAGGCGGTGGAACTGCTGGGCGCGATCATCGGTGAGAGCCGTGTCCGGGCCGAGCCGTCGGCCGCCCGCCGGATCGCCGAGCTGACGGGCGGGTTTCCCCTGGGCGTGCGGATCGTCGGTTCCAGGCTTGCCTCGCGGCCGCACTGGTCCCTGCGCACGATGGCGATGCGACTGGCGGATCCGCGGCGGCGGCTCGACGAGCTGGCCCACGGCTCAGTCGCCGTACGTGACGGCCTGGAGGCGGCCTACCGTCTGCTGCCCGCCGCCCACCGGGCCCTGCTGTCCGCGCTGGGCGGGGTGGACGGCGCTTTCCCGGTCGCCACCGCGGCCGACGAGCTGAACGTGGACCGGTCGGTCGCCGCCGACCTGCTGGAAGAACTCGTGGACGCCCATTTCGTGACGCATGCGGCCGGGCCGGGGAACCGGGGCGGCTGGTACCGGCTGCCCGAACTCGTGGGTGCCTTCCTGCTCGGACTGCGGGGTCCCGGCGATCCGCGGAGCCGGCCGGTGGGGGACCCCTCGTCGGCCTACGGCTTCGTCTCCGCGTTCGGACACGAGCGAGCCGCCCCGGAACCCGGGCCCCTGCACTCCCTCACGGGGTAGGGCGACGGCACGGCGGTGAGGAGGGCGCGCCACCGCCGTCCAGGGAGCGGGCCGCCGGGTGGACGACGAGGCAGGACCTCCGGGGCAGCGCCCCGGAGGTCCTGTGCGGTGTGCCTCACAGCGTCCGCAGGGCGGCCGCCAGACGGACGCGGAACTCCTCGCCCGCCCCGGCCGGGAGGTTGCGGCCCCACTGCACCTCGTACTCCAGTTCGTCACCGTCGTGGAAGAACCGCACCGCGATCTCCGTCTTCGCGGTCGGGTAGCGGCTGTAGAGGGAGGAGGAGAAGCTCAGACCGCCGTCCTCCCAGCCGATCCCGCGGGGCAGCCGGCGGTAGCTCATGACGACGCTGTCCAGGGCCGGTGCCCTGCCCGGCCGCGGGGGCGGGATGCGGGTCGCGAGCGTGGCGAAGGGAAAGGTGCGCTTGCGCAGGTCCTTACTCCACCGCTGCCGGTGCGAGCGTGCGGTGTCCACCACGGACCGATCCGGCTCGATCGCCGCCAGCAGCGGGACCTCGTTGACGAAGTTGCCGATGACGTCGGCGAGTTCACCGTGGCGTGGGCGTACCGACGCGGCGTTGCACACCGCCGTCCGGCCGCCCGGCCGTACGGGGGCCGCATGGTGCACGGCCGCCGTCAGCAGGTGGGAGACCCGTACGCCGGACCGCGTGGCCGCGATCGCCAGCTGCTTGGCCGCTTCGGGGGGCAGCGCCTCGCGCCGGCAGCCCGGCGCCTCCGCGGGAGCGCCACCGGTGCCGGCCCCGCGGACGGCGGGCGTCTTCCAGTCGGCCAGGACCAGCGTCGAGGGAACCCGCTCGTACCAGTGGTCGCGGTCGTCACGCAGTGCGGCCTCCTCCGCCGCACGCACCTCCCGGACGGCCCGGCGGTACACCTCCACGGGCTGGTGCCGGGGCCTGCCGGCCAGCGCCGCGCCGAGCTGCCGCAGCAACGGGATCTGGCTCAGCCCGTCCATGGCGAGGTGATGGATGACCAGCGAGACGGTGTGCCGGCCGGAGCCGTGTTCGGCCACGACGAGCCGCGCCAGCGGACCGTCGTCGGCCTCGATCGGCTCCGCGTCGCTGCGAGCGACCAGGGCGGGCACCTCGTCCTCGGCGATGGTGTGCCACTCGACGTCCAGGGGATCGTCGCAGAACGACTGGACCACCTCACCGGTCCAGTCGTCTATGGTCAGCCGCAGCCGCAGGGAGGGCGTCGCCGCCGTCAGCAGTGCGGCGGCCCGCCGGACGCGCTCCCGGTCCAGGGGGCCGTCCACGGTGACGGTGAAGTCCGTGGTGAACGAACTGCCGCTGGGGTCCTTCTCGGCGGCGTAGAACAACGAGGTCTGCCCCGCCGTCGCGGGTTCCGGCCAGGACGCCTTGTCTGCCGGGCGCGTGCTCATGAGCCTCCTCCGGGTTCACTGGTGGTGTACGTGCCGTCCCGGCCGTCGCGCACCGGGTCGGTGAACAGCAGGCGGAGTTCGGAGGTGTACGCCGCTCCGCCGGCGTCCTTCAGCCAGCACTCGTCCGTGTCCGGAAGCATCTCGCTGATCCGCACCTCTGCCTCGGGGAACTCCTGCGCGCACCTGCGCAGCGTGGCGCCGGCCAGGTTCACCAGCGCCGGGGCGGCGAAGTCCAGGAAGAGCGGCTTGTCCTCTCCGGGCACCTGGTAGAAGACGCGCTGCGGCAACCCCTGGTCGCGGTGCCACTGCCACGCGGCGCGGTAGCGTGCCGCCTCGTCCTTCGTGTGCGCCCAGCCCATGCCGTCGACGGGGAAGGACCAGGCCTCCCGGGCCAGGACGAGACGGCCCACCGAGACGCGCGGCCGGTGGGGCGCGGCGGACGCGATGCCGAACGTCCCCACGACGACACCGGACAGGTACTCCCCGAGAACCTCCAGGAGGTCGTACCGGCCGCCACGGGCCCGGTCGTGCACCACCAGCCGGCCGTCCTCGGAGCGGACCACCAGATCCGCCGTGGGAAGGACGGGCCCCGGGGCGCCCGTCGCGTCCGGATGCATCGTCCAGTAGACGTAGTCGGGGGAGAGCAGGGCGGGCGGGTAGGTGCGCGACGTGACACTGGCGGAACCGCGCGAGGGTACCGCCACCACGCGTCGTCCGCGGTGGTCGGCCTCCGCGTCGGCGAGCAGCCGGGCGGGACGGGGGTGCTGCTCGGTGAAGAAGCGGGACTCCAGGGTGTTCATCGCGACGTGCATCTCGCCCAGCACGAAGAGGAACTCCCCCCGGCCCACCGCCTCCGTGCTCGCGGCGGCGATCATGAGGTCCGGGGCGTGGTGCCGGGCCGCGGACCAGCGGACGGGAAGGGGCGGGAACTCCCGGCGGACCCCCTCCGCGAGATCGGCCGGGGACACGGCGTGGCGTCGTCCGGCGGACGGCAACCGCAGGATCCGCGCCCAGCGTTCGCGGAACTCGGCGGCCAGCCGCTCCACCAGCGGCGGCGGTGTCCGCGGCGAGTACGCCAGGTCCGGGGTGGCCGCGCCGACGAGCAGCGCCAGCGGTACCTCGTCGCGTCCGCCGCGCAGCCGAAGCCGCTCGTGGATCTGTGCGAACCGCTCCTCGTAGATTTGGGCGGCGCGGCCCGCCAGCCAGTCGGCGCTGTCGAGGACGGGTGCCAGGGATTCCGCGAGGTCGTCCAGGAGGTCGCCGCCGAGCCGGAGGCGGGTGTCGCGTTCGGTGTCCTCGTAGACGACGGTCCGTCCGGCGTACATCGACCCCGCACGGCGGGACGCGCTCACGCCGGTCAGCCGCTCGAAGGTGTCGCGCAGCTCGCGCAGGGCGGTGGCGACCCCCTCGGCGTCGCCGGCCGCCGCGCCGACCCGGTCACGCGCGGCGACGAGCGCGTCCAGATCGGCCAGGAGCCGACGTCGCAGAGCCGGGTCACCGATGCCGAGCAGCTTGGTCCGCAGGGTGTCCTCGGGGCGGGCCTCCACCGGACCGGTCAGCGAGAGCACCAGCAGACCACGGTCCGCCAAGGCGCGTGCGGTCCGCTCGACGTCGATCTCCGCGCACCGGGACGTCAGCTCACGGACGGGACGCACGCCGTCGCAAGCGCGCAGCAGGGCGGTCTCGTCCGCCTCCAGGTCGACCTGACGGCCCCTGGGGTCCCGGACGGTCACGCCGTTCCAGGACCACCCCGGGGCGACAGCGGGCCGCAGCCACGGGAACACCTCGGGGTCGTCGGCGAAGACGGCGGCGAGCGCGTCGATCGCCCAGGATTCGAAGTACACCGAGCGTCGTGCCAGCAACCGGTCGCCGTGGTGCACGGACAGGCCGGCCGCGTCCGGGGAGACCTCCGCCCAGCAGACCGGTCCGAAGAAGCCGATGGTGTCGTTCTTGACGGTGTACCGCTGGAGGTACTTGGCCAGGGTCGTCTCGTGGCGGCGCCGCACCGACCCGGCGACGGGCCGGCCGGACGCCACCTTGTTCAGGCAGTTGTCCAGGACGTCGAGATTCTGCCAGGCGACCGCCTCCCGCAGCCGAGGATCGGACGCGAGGGCGCGCAGCGGGCCGGCCAGCCGCCCGAGTGCCGCGGCGTAGTGCGCGGAGAACTCCTCGTGAGGCAGGTCCTGGCCGGCCGACGCGGCGAGCCGGGGATCGGACAGCCTGGTGACCTCCGTGACGGGGAAGCCCGCGCCGCGCAGCCCGAACTCGCTGTGCAGCCACCACCGGCTCCGCCCCAGGCGCACCAGCCGAGGCCGTCGGTCGTCACAGGCCCCGGCGGCCGGGTCCTTCACCACTGTGGTCATGAGCGCGCCCCCCTGGCGTCGGCCAGCGCCGCGAGCTTGGCCGCGGTCCGGTGCACGTAGAGGTCGCGCGGCGACAGGGCGGGCAGCCCCAGGTCCCGCAGCGCGGCGAGCAGGCGTACGGCGGCCAGGGAGTTCCCCCCCATCTCGAAGAAGTCGTCGTCGGGCCCCGTCGCTTCGTCCAGGACCGTCCGCCAGACCGCGAGCACGGTCTCCGCCGTGCCGGTGACCGGCGATGCCCCGTGCCCGGTCGGTGCCTCGGCGGGCGCGGGCCCCGGCTCCGCCGCCCCCGCGGGCGCCGGCAACCGGGACCGGTCCAGCTTGCCGTTCACGGTCAGCGGCAGGGCGGGGAGCGACACGATCGCGGCGGGCACCATGTGCTCGGGCAGCACGGTCCCCACCCTGCGCCGGACGTCGGCCGTGGTGCCGTGCCGCAGGACGACATAGGCGACGAGCCGGGCGTAGGCGGTGTCCGTTCCCTCATCCAGGATCACCGCCGCCTCGGCGACGGCCGGATCGCCGAGGAGGACCGAGCGGACCTCGCCCAGTTCGATGCGGAAACCCCGCAGTTTCACCTGCTCGTCGAGGCGGCCCAGGTGGTCCAGGGAGCCGTCGGGCCGCATGCGCCCGCGGTCGCCGCTGCGGTACCGGCGCTCGCCGGTCCTCCCGTCGTGCACGAAGCGCTCGGCGGTGAGGTCGGCCCGGTTGAGGTAGTGCCGCGCGACTCCGGCGCCGCCCACGTGTATCTCGCCCGCCACGCCGATGGGCAGGACGCGCCCCCGCTCGTCGCGCACGGACACCGACCAGCCCGGGAGCGCGCGGCCCACACAGGACGATCCCGGCCCGGCCTGCACCGGGGTGACGTCCTGTGCCGTGACGTGCACGGTGGTCTCCGTGATGCCGTACATGTTGACCATGCGGCAGACGGTCGTCGGATAGCGACGGAACCAGGGGCGCAGCATCCGCGGGTCGAGGGCCTCGCCGCCGAAGACGACCAGCCGGAGCAGGAGTCCGCCGCCCTGCCGCGCGTCGGCGTCGAGCAGGGCCGAGAACGCCGACGGCGTCTGGTTGAGGACCGTCACCCGCTCCTGGACCAGCAGTGCGTGGAACTCCTGCGGGGAGCGCGTGGTGAGGAAGGGGACGACCACCAGGCGTCCCCCCGTCATCAGGCACCCCCAGATCTCCCACACCGAGAAGTCGAAGGCGCTGGAGTGGAAGAGGGTCCAGACGTCGTGCGGTCCCAGTTCCAGGGGACCCGTGGTCGCGGCGAGCAGGGCCAGCACGTTGCGGTGCGGCACCACCACGCCCTTGGGCCGCCCCGTGGTCCCCGAGGTGTAGATCACGTACGCGGCGGCGTCGGAGGCGACCGCGGGAAGCGGGACCTCGGGGAAGCCGTGCAGCGCCGACGGGGCGAGCACCCGGACGCCGTCGCCCGCGGGGAAGTCCGCCACGGTGGTGACGACCAGCGACACCGCCGCGTCCTCGCAGACGTAGCGGAGCCGGTCGGCCGGGTACGCCGGGTCGAGGGGCACATAGGCCGCACCGGCCTTGAGAACGGCGAGCAGCGTGACGACCAGGTCCGCGGTGCGTTCCAGACAGACCCCGACGAACGACCCCGGGGTGACGCCCGACGCACGCAGGGCGTGAGCCCGGGCGGTGGCCCTGGAGTCGAGTTCCCCGTAGGTGAGCGTGCCGTCCTCCCCGGTGAGCGCCACCGCGTCCGGCCGGGTCCGCGCCATCCGGCCGACGGCGTCGTGGATCGTGCGCCCGCTGTCGAGGTGCGGCCCGAGGGTGCGTCCCAGTGCCTCGATCCGCGCCGCCCGGTCCGGGGGCACCAGCTCGATCTCGCCGAGCGTCCGGTCGGGGGCGGCCTCATGCAACTGGCGCGCGACGTACTGGACGCACTCCTGGAACCGGGCGGCCTGGCCGGGGTGCACGGCCCGGTCGTCCGACACGGTGCCGGACGCGATCAGCCGGTCCTGCTCGGCCTCCCACAGCAGCGTGAGCGGCACCGTGGGAGCCAGCAGCGGCCGGTACCGCTCACCGGGAAGCCGTTCGCAGACCACGACGGCCAGGGTGGGTGCCCCGGTGCCGTCCGGTGCCGGCGGGCGCTGCCGCACCTGTTCGATGAGCTCGGCCACCGTGCGCTCGTCGTCCGCCGTCACGGTGAGCAGGCCACCGCTCCCGGGGCGCGCGCCGGGCAGGGCGGGCACGGCGAGGGTGACGGTCGCGGTGCCCTCGTACCGGGCCAGGGCGAGCGCGGCGGCGGCGACGGCCACCTCCGGCGTGCCCGGCTGGGGGAGGACGTCCGCCGGCTCGGCCGGGCCTTGGCTCACCGGGCTGCCTCCGCCCTCGGCCAGGCCCCAGAGCGGAGGCTCGGGGGAGGTGTCCGGCGCTGTCCGCCACGGTGGTGTCCGCGGCCGGACGGCTTCGGCGGGCACGTCCGGTTCCCCCTGTCCCGCCAGTGCGTCGGCGAGCCGCCGCAGCGCTTCGCGGTCCAGCAGCGTGCGGTGGGCGACCAGGACCAGGTCGGCGGCATCGTCGCTGTAGGTCACGAGCACGGCGCGCAGCCGAGGCCGTTCACCGGGCGAGCCGCGCAGTGCCTCCCGCCGTACGAGGTGCTCCGCCCGGGGGTCATCGGAGGGAAAGGGCATCGACTCCGTCCAGAAGCCGGCGCCGTCGTCCACCGCCGGCCGCGCGGCCCGGTCGAATGCCGTGCGTGCCGCGGCGAGGGAGGACGGGCCGGTGAGACGCACGACCAGTGAGTGCTCCGCGCCGGGACCGAGGAGCGGCCGGTGGCATGACCCTCCTGGCGGCGCGGGAGGGACGCCGGCCGCGCCCTTCGTGGTGGGATCGGCGTTCTGCATGAGCATCGGAAGGCTCCTCCAAAGGTCCTCGGACGCCGCACGGGAATGCGGGGCGCGGCTCAGCGTGCGGTGAAGCCGCCGTCCACGGTGACGACGGTGCCGGTGACTTGACGGGAGTCGTCACTGGCGAGCCAGACGGCCGCGGAAGAGACGTCGTCCGGCTCGATGAGCGCGTTCATGGGCTGCGCCTGTACGAAGGTGTGCTCGTGGTCCTCCACCGCCACGTCCAGGGAGCGGGCGATCTCCGACAGCATCCGGGACTCGACACGGGGGTCGTCGCGGACCGACCCGGGGCACAGCGCGTTGACCCGCACCTTCATGGGCGCGTAGTCCAGCGCGGCCGCCTTCGTCAGCCCGACGAGGCCGTGCTTCGCGGCGACGTAGCCGGCGAAGTGGCGGTATCCCACCAGCCCGGCGGTGGAGGCGATGTTGATGATGCTGCCCTGTCGTTCCCGCAGCATGGCCGGAACCACTTCGCGGATGAGGCGCCAGGCGCCGAACAGGTCGACGTCGAGCATCAGGGACCATTCCTCCTCGGTTATCGCGTGCACCGCCTTGCCCGACGGCGCCGCGATCCCGGCATTGTTGACGAGGACGTCGACACGGCCGTAGCGGCTCAGCGCGTCCCGTACGAGTGCGCCGACACCGGCCGGATCCCGCACGTCGCACACGGCCGTCAGCACGGACGCGCCCTGCCGGCGGCACAGGTCCGCGGTGTGCTCCAGCTGCCCCGCGGTGCCGAGCGGGTAGGGAACCCCGGGCAGATCGGTTCCCAGGTCCATGAGGACCAGGTCGGCGCCCTCCTCGGCGAACCGGACCGCGCACGAACGGCCCAGGCCACGCGCCGCGCCGGTCACCAGCGCCACCTTGTTCTTCAGCCGCATGTCGGCCCCCTCCGTATCGTTCTCGCGATCACCGCAGTGGAAGTGCGTCGGCTCCCAGGACGGCCGAGACCACGTCGACGACCTGGGGCGCCGAGTCCGTCAGGTACATGTGTCCGCCCGGGAACTCGTAGTAGCGGAAGCCGACTTCGGTGGCGAGGCTCCAGGCGAGGGCGTCGCTCTGGGTGACGAGCTGGTCGGAGTCCCCGCGCAGGCAGGTGATCGGCGCGGGCAGGGCCTCGCCGGACCGCGGGCGGTAGTCCTCGTGCATCGCCACGTCGGAGCGCAGCACGGGCAGCAGCAGCTCTCTCAACTCGGGCATGCGCAGGGCGGGATGACTGTCGCCGGCGAACTCCTCGACGCGGTCGATGAACTCGTCGTCGGGGATCCCGGTGGCCCGTTGCGACCTGCCCGCCGACGGGGCGGGCGATCCGCTGACGAACAGCTCCGCGACCGTGACGCCCGCTCCCGCCAGCGCCCTGGCCAGCTCGTAGGCCAGCACGGCCCCGAGGCTGTGCCCGAACACCGCGGCCGCCGGTGCGTCCCGCGCCGCGCGCAGGGCGTCGGGGAGCAGGCCCTCCACGGCGGTGTGCACATCGGTCCAGGGTTCTTCCTCGATGCGTTCCTCCCGGCCCGGCAGCTGCAGCGGACACAGCCGCAGGCCAGCGGGCATCAGCTTGCGCCACCGCCAGAAGAAACTCGCGCCGGCCCCGGCGTGCGGGAGGCACAGCAGCGGGATCTGTGGGTCGGTCATGACTCCCTCGATTTCCAAGGTCCTGTGGAGACGTCACCGGCCGGGAGCCGGGACGGGTGGGTCCGCGGCCACGGCGGTCCGCCGGGCGGGGCCGCCCGGGTGCGGGTCAGGACGCGGTGGTCTTCCGCCGCACGATCTCGGCGACCGCCGCGGCGGTACGGGCGTTGAAGAGTTCCCGGATGGTCACCTTCACCGCGAACCTGCGGCGCAGGAGCGCGACGGTCTGCGCGGCCGTCAGCGAGGTGCCGCCGAGCTCGAAGAAGTCGTCGTCGGGGGCGACGCCGTCGAGTGGGCCGAGCGCCTCCTCGAAGGCCGAGACGACACCGGCCAGCACCTCCGGCTGCGCGTCGGCGGCCGCCGGGTCGGTCGGCGCGGTCGTGCTGAGGGTGTTGTCCATCGCGGTTTCCTCGATTCGCTCGGTTGTCGCTCGCGCTTCGCCCTCGGGGCCACGGGAGCAAGGCCCCGCCCGGTGCCGTGCGCAGGACACACCGTCGTGTCGCCGCGCGGCGCGGGCCCGGCCGGTGCGGGCGATCCGGCCGCCGTTCCGGACCCGGGCCGTACGGCCTGCCGTACGCGGCCGTACCGCCCGGTCGGGCCCGAACCACGCTAGGTCCGGCGTCTTTCACCGGACTGTCGCCGTTCTGTCGGGCCGCCATCGGCGCCGTGCGGGCCGCGGCAGCGGACCGGTGATCCGGTGAGAGAGCCATGACAGAGCCCCGGGCCACGATGACGTGACCGATCGAAGGGGTGCTCATGCCTTCCAACGAGCTGATGTCCGCGGGTCCCGGCACGCCGGCGGACGGTACCGACCGGCTGCCGGCCCGTCTGCGGCTCACACCGGCACAGGAGCAGATGTGGCTCGCCGATCAGCTGAACCCGCAGCGCGGCGGATACCTCATACCGCTGCACCTGCGCATCACCGGTGACCTCGACGCCGAGGCGCTGCGCGGCGCGCTCGGCGAGATCGTGGCCCGGCACGTGGCGCTGCGCACCGGTGTCCGCGACGACGGGAACGGACCGGTCGCAGTGCTCCACCCGGCCGACGCCTTCACCCTGGTCATCCGGGACCTCAGGGAAGCGGGGGAGGCCAGGGCGCCCGGGACGCGGGTCGAGGAGTTCCTGTCCGACGATGCCCGCGCCCCGCTGGATCTCACCGCCGGGCCGCCGGTCAGGGCGTCGCTGCTGCGGATCGCCGAGGCGGAGCACGTCCTCTGCCTGACCGTCCACCACATGGCCTTCGACGGCGGCTCACGCGACGTCCTCTACCGCGAGCTGCAGAACGGGTACTCCGTGCGCGTCGGCGGCACCGACGCGGACCGGGCCGTGCCGCCCGGGGTCGACCGGCCCGCCCACGACGGCCTCACTCCCGACGAGGACGACACCGCGGCGGACCTGGCGTACTGGCGCGAGTCGCTCGCGGGCCTGACACCGTTCGAACTGCCCACGGACCGTGCCCGGCCGCCGCGCCGAGCGGGTGCCGGGGCGCAGCACCGGTTCACGGTGCCGCAGGACGTCGTGACGCGGCTGACGGCACTGGCCCGCCGGCGCGGCGCCACGCCGCACATGGTGCTCGTGGCGGCCTGCCAGGCCCTGCTGTCCCGCTGGTCCGGACGCACGGACGTCACCGTGGGCTCCACCTACTCCACCCGTGACAGGCCCGGACTCGACGGCGTGATGGGCCCGTTCGTCAACATGCTCGTCCTGCGCGGCGACACCTCCGCGAACCCCTCCTTCGAGGAACTGGTGGGACGGGTCCGGGAAGTCGCGCTCGACGCCTACGAGGCCCGCTCGGTGGCCTTCGGCGACCTGGTACGGGAACTCGGCGGAGACCGGGACCCCTCGCGCACACCGCTGTTCCAGATCCTGGTCGACCACGTGGTCAGGGAACGGTCCGCACCCGACCTGCCCGGGCTGACCGTCACCGAGCTGCCCGACCCCTGCGTCGGCTCCAAATACGACCTGAGCATCTCCTTCCAGCAGGTCCGGGACAGCCAGGTCCGGGACAGCCTGGACGTGGAGCTGACCTGGGACACCGCGCTCTACGAGGAAACCACCGTGCGCCGGCTCGCCGGGCACCTGAGCGCCTTGCTGGCGCAGGTCGCCCGGCAGCCGCGGACGCGGCTCGCGGACCTCGTGCTGATCGGCGAGGACGAGCGGCGGCAAGCTCTCGCGCTGGGCACCGGGCCCACGGCCGCCCATCCCGACGTGTGCCTGCACGAGCTGTTCGAGGCGCAGGCGGCCCGCACCCCGCGGACCGCCGCCGTGGTCGACGACGTGCGTGAGCTGTCCTACGCGGAACTCGACGCCGAGGCCGAGCGTCTCGCGGCCGTACTGGCCCGCCACGGCGTCGGCCCCGAGGTTCCGGTCGGCATCATGCTGAGCCGGTCCGCCGAACTCGTCGTCGCGGTGCTGGGCGTGCTCAAGGCGGGAGGAGCCTATCTGCCCATCGACCCCGCCGCGCCCGAGCACAGGATCGAGCACATCGTCGGCGAGGCGCGCCCCGTCGTCTGCATCACCGAGCCCCGACGGGCCGAGCGTGTCCGGCGCGCGGGTGCCGAACCGCTCGCCTTCTCGCTCGACGAGCCCTGCGGGCCGCCCGAGCCGCCCACCCCCTCCCGCCGGGCACGCGTACGGCCGGGCAACCTGTGCGCCCTCTACTACACGTCCGGTTCCACCGGCCGGCCCAAGGCGGTCGCCTGCACCCACCGGGGGTGGGTCAACTACGTCCACTGGATGCAGCGGCAGCACGCCCTCGCACCGGGCGAAACGGTCCTGCACAAGTGCCCGGCGGGCTTCGACGTCATGGTCGCCGAAGTCCTGTGGCCCCTGTGCTTCGGCGGCCGCGTCGCCGTCCTGGCCGAGGGCCTCAACACCGACGCGCGCGCAGTGATCGACGCCGCCGTCCGGTACGAGGCGGTGCAGATGCAGTTCGTCCCGACCGCGCTGGACCTCTTCCTGGACGAGCTGACCGACGACGACGTCGCGGGGCTGAACAGGTTGCGCAGCATCGCCTCGGGCGGCGAGACACTGCTGCCCGGCAGCGTCCGCCGGCTGCACGCCCGCTTCGGCACCCGGGTCCGCCTCGACAACAACTGGGGCACCACCGAGACCTCGGTGGACTCCACCGTGTACAGCTGCACCGGCGACGACGCGGACCGTCACCCCTCGGCCGTGTCCATCGGCCTGCCGGTGGACAACCACGAGGTCCTGGTCCTCGACGAGCACGGTGAGCCCGCGCCGCTGGGAACACCCGGCGAGATCCACGTCGGCGGACAGGGCCTCGCGCGGGGCTACCACGGCGACCCGGCGCGCACGGCCGAACGCTTCGTACCGCACCCCTTCCGTGCCGGGGACCGGCTCTACCGGACCGGAGACCAGGGCCGGGTGGGACCGGACGGCTCGATCGAGTTCCTGGGCCGCTCCGACCTCCAGGTGAAGATCCGCGGAGTCCGGCTGGAACTGGGGGAGGTCGAGGCCGCCCTGCGCGCCCACCCCGCGGTCCTCGACGCCGCGGCCGCCACCTGGACGGCCGGGGCCGGGGACACCCGGCTGGTCGCCTATCTCGTCCTGGACCCCGCCGCCGGGGCGTCGACGGCCGAGGTGCGGTCCTTCCTGACGAGCCGCCTGATGGGCAGTGCGATGCCCAGCGTCCTCGTCGCACTCGACGCCCTGCCCCGGCTGTCCAACGGCAAGCTCGATCGCCACGCCCTGCCGGAGCCCGACCTGGACGCGGCCCGCGACCTGGAGTACGTGGCACCGCGCGGCGAGGCCGAGTCGGCCGTCGCCGAGATCTGGGCCGAGCTGCTCGGCACCTCCGCCCTCGGGGCGCACGACAACTTCTTCGCGGCGGGCGGGCATTCGCTGCTCGCCACACGCGCGGTCAACCGGATGCGCGAGGCCTTCGGTGTGTCCCTGCCGCTGAGCCTGATCTTCGAGGCGCCCACGGTCGCGCTGGCCACGGCCGCCGTGGAGCAGGCCGTCAGCGACGAGATCAGCGCGCTGAGCGACGAGGAAGTCCTGCGTCTGATGCACGAGTGACGCCCGCGCGACCCGCCGGGCGCCCCACCCCCCCCGCACACCGGACCCGCTCACCGAAAGGACAACCGCGATGCCGCAGACCCGTGCGAACCCCTACCTGGTCGTGGTCAACGACGAGGAGCAGTACTCCATCTGGCCGGCCGGCCGACGGATTCCCGACGGCTGGCGCGCCGAAGGCGACGCGCGCCCCAAGGAGGAGTGCCTCCGGCACATCGAGGAGGTGTGGACCGACATGAGGCCCAGGAGCCTCCGGGACGCCATGGACGCGGCCGAGGACGTTCCCCGCAACGCCCCCGGCCGGTAGCCCGAGAAACCCACTTCGAGATCAGGTGAGAAATGGCCAGCCTTGACACCCCTGCCGAGTACGCCCTGAGCGCCGGCGAGATCGCTGAGCTGGAGACGCTGCTGGAGGGTCTCCGCGACATCGACGTGGCACCCACCTCCACCCGCTTCTACGACACCCTCTGGACCGCGGCGGAGGAACTGCCGCGCGGCCTGCGGACGTTCCTCGTGGAGTTCCGGCGCACCGAGCCCGCCGCGAGCTGCCTCGTCCACGGATTCCCCGTGGACGACGCCGTGATCGGCCCCACCCCGGCGAACTGGGAACTGGCAGGCGAGTCCAAGACCACCAGGGACCAGGAGATCCTCCTCGGACTGTGCGGCCTGGTCCTGGGAGAGCCGTTCACCTGGGCCACCCTTCAGGCCGGCAGCCTGGTGCAGAACATCCTGCCGATCCAGGGGGACGAACGGCGCCAGAGCGGCCACGGCAGCGAGACCCTCCTGGAGTTCCACACCGAGGACGGCTTCCACCCCCGGCGGTGCGACTACCTGATGCTGCTGGGCATGCGCAACCACGACCGGGTGCCGACGATCCTGTCCTCGGTGCGGGACATCCGGCTCGACGACCGGGACCGGGAGATCCTCAGCCAGCGGCGGTTCCACATAGTGCCCGACGACGAACACGTCCGGCAGCTGGCCGAGCGGGCCCCCGACCATCCGGCGCTGCGCGAGGCGCAGCTCATGCTGGAGCGGCCGGAACCGGTGGCGATCCTCTTCGGACACCGGCTGAACCCGTACCTGCGCATCGACCTGCCGTTCACCCGCTGCGCCGACGGCGACACCGAGGCCCGGCGGGCGGTGCGGAACCTGATGAGCGAACTCGAACGGGTCCAGCAGGACGTCGCGGTCGGCCCCGGCAGCCTGCTGGTGGTCGACAACCACCTGGCCGTCCACGGCCGCCGGCCGTTCCAGGTCCGCTACGACGGCACCGACCGCTGGCTCAAGAAACTCACCGTCAGCCGCAACCTGCGCCCCGGATACTCCGACCGCGACGCGGACGACCACCGCGTCCTCTTCTGAGCGGCACCGCCACCCCGTTCCGCCGCGCCCCGGCCGGCGGAACGGCCGAACCCACCCACGAGCGAGCCTGTAGGGCCGCAGCTGTCCATGAGCTGGAGGCATCATGCGAACAGTCATCATCTCAGGTGCGTCGAGCGGCATCGGCCAGGCCACGGCCGAACGGTTCGCGCGCTCGGGCGACCACGTCGTCAACCTCGACGTACGCAAACCCACCGGCACCTCAGCCCACACCGAATGGCTCGAGGTGGACGTCAGCGACTGGTCGGCCGTGGGGGAGGCCGTCACGGCGGTGCACACCGCCACCGGACGGCTCGACGTGGTCATCGCCAACGCGGGCATCAGCGTCCGGCACGGTGTCCTGGAGCTGACCGAGGCCGAGGCCCGGCGGACCACCGACGTCAACTTCCTCGGCGTACTGGCTCTGTGGCGCCACGCGGCCGAGCACATGGTCCGCCAGGGGCACGGCGTCCTGCTGGCCACGGCCTCGGTGAACGGCAGCCGCGGATATCCCTTCTACGCGGACTACAACGCCACCAAGGCCGCCGTCGCCTCCCTGTGCCAGACCTTCGCGATCGAACTGAGCCCGTCGGTGCGCACGGCGTGCGTCACTCCTGGCGCGGTCCTGACACCCATGCAGCTGGCCGAGTACAGCGACGAGATGCTCGCCGAGGTCAACGCCCGTATACCGGCGGGCCGGCACGCGGCTCCCGAGGAGATCGCGGAGGCGTTCTTCTTCCTCGCGTCCGACGGGGCGCGCTTCGTCACCGGCCAGGAACTCGTGGTCGACGGCGGAGAGACCGCCGGAGCCACCACCGCCGTTCTCGGCACCGGCGGACGCAGGCAGACCTGATCCAGCCCCCGCGGCCCGGCCCGGCGGCCCATCCGGCGGACGGACGGCGGCACCACCTCGTTGCGACGATCACAGGAGGCAGACAGTGGGCACCAGTGGCAAGGACACCGGACCGCGCCAGGCGGACGCCGTCCGGGAGGCGCTCCTGCGGAAACGGCTGCGCGGCCGGGGCGGCGGGACGGGCGGCGGCCTGCCGGGCATCCCGCGGAGAACGGACACGGGACCGGTACCGTTGACCCCCGCCCAGCACGCCATGTGGGTGATGGACCAGCTCCTCACCGACAACTCGGTGTACGGGCTCGACCACGTGGTCCGGCTGCGCGGCACCGTCGACCGAGCCGCCCTGGGCCACGCCGTCGCGGACCTCGCCGGCCGCCACGAGGCCCTGCGGGTCACCTTCACCGACGAGCCGCGGCAGTGCGTCCAGCCCGTCTGGCAGGACCGGCTGGCCGTCCACGACCTGAGTGTCCTGCCCGCAGCCGAACGGCAGGCGGCGGCCCGCGCCCTGGTGGCGGAGGAGCGCGACCGCCCGTTCGACCTGCGCACCGGCCCCCTGTTCCGGGCACTGCTGGTCGTCGTCGACGAGACCGAGAGCCTCCTGATGCTCAACATGCACCATCTGGTCGGCGACGGATGGACCGTGGGGCTGATCGCCAAGGACCTCAGCGCGCTCTACCGCGCCCGGCTGGAGGGAACGCCCCCGCCCGAGCCACCGGCGCTGCGCTACAGCGACTACGCGCAGTGGCAGGCGGACCGCATGAAGGCGGGACTGGCCGCGGGACAACTCGACTACTGGCGGGCCGCGCTGCGCGACGTGCCCGCCGTGCTGGAACTGCCGACGGACCACGAGCGGCCGCGCCGGCTCTCCCACCGCGGACACAGCGCCCACCGCAGACTCACCCCCGAGCTGAGCCGGGCGGTCCGCCGGCTCGCACGGCAGCACGGGACGACGCTCTTCACCCAGTTGCTCACCGGCCTCCAACTCCTGCTGGGCCTGTGGTCCGGGCAGCAGCGCTTCGCCGTCGGGGCCGCGGTCTCCGGCCGCGGCACGGCCGCGGCCGAGTCGCTGGTCGGACTCTTCGTCAACACCGTAGCCATTCCCGTCGACCTCGGCGCCGTCGCGTCCTTCACCGAGCTGACCACGCAGGTGAACGCCGCCGTCCTCGGTGCGCTCGACCATCAGGACGTGTCCTTCGAAGAGGTGGTGGCGGCCCTCGGTCATCCCCGCGAGCCGGCCCGCAACCCCGTCTACCAGGTGCTCTTCCAGTGCACGGAGGCAGGAGCCGACGCCTGGGACCTGCCGGGGCTGGAAGCCGAGCACCTGCCGGGTGACACCACCTCGCCCAAGGTCGACCTGCTGCTGTCCGCGGTGACGGGCCCCGAGACCATCGACTTGGAACTGGTCAGCGAAACCGGCCTCTTCGACGCGGACACCGGCGAGCGGCTCCTCGGCCACCTGGTCACCCTGCTGGAACAGGTCACCGGCGATCCCTCGGCCCCCCTCACCGGGATCGCCCTGCTCTCGCCCGCCGAGACGGCCGTCATGACCCGTGACTGGAACGACACCCGCCGCCCCTACCCGGCCGGCCTCACGCTGCCCGACCTGTTCGACCAGGTCTGCCGGCGCACCCCGGACGCGGTGGCGCTCGTCGCCGGCCGGTCCACGATGACGTACGCGGAGCTGGACCGGGCCGCCAACCGCCTCGCCCACCTTTTGCGGGCCCACGGGGCCACCACGGACACCCCGGTCGCGGTGGCGGTACCACGCTCCCTGGAACTCGTCGTGACCCTGCTCGCGGTGCTCAAGGCAGGCGCCGCCTACCTCGTCCTCGACGCGGCCAACCCCCTCGAACGCAACGAGGCGCTGCTCACGGACAGCCGGGCCGGGCTGCTCGTCGTCGCCTCCGCCGCCCCGGACGGCACCGCCACGACACCCACGGGCCACGGAGTACGCACCATCGACCTGGACGCCGCGGAGGTGGCCGCCGAACTGCGCCGGCAGCCGTCCGCGCCGCCGTCCCGCGCGGCCGGGCCGTCCTCGCTGGCGTACATCAGCTACACGTCGGGCTCCACCGGCGCCCCCAAGGGCGTCATGGTCGCGCACCGGTCCGTCGTCCGCCTGGTGCACGAGCCGGTCTACGCCCGGATCGGTCCGGACGACACCCTCCTCCAGCTCGCGCCGGTGGCCTTCGACGCCTCCACGATGGAGCTGTGGGGAGCCCTGCTGAACGGCGCCCGACTGGTCGTCGCCCCGCCGGGACAGCTCGGCGTCGCGGACATCGGCGCGCTGCTGCGCGAGCACCGGGTCACCGTGACCTGGCTCACCGCCGGGCTGTTCCACCAGATGGTCGAGTACGACGTCGACGCCTTCGCCGGCGTGCGCTACGTCCTGGCGGGCGGTGACGTGCTGTCGCCCGAGGCCATGCGCGCACCGCTGCTCCGGCACCCGGGGCTGACCGCGGTGGCGTGCTACGGGCCGACGGAGAACACCACGTTCACGACCTGCCAGCTCCTGACGGACCCGGAGCAGGTCGGCACCAGGGTCACGCTCGGCCGCCCGATCCAGCAGACGACCGTCTACGTGCTGGACGACGACCTGCGCCCGGTCCCCGTCGGCACCCCCGGCCAGCTGTACACCGGCGGCGACGGCGTCGCCCGCGGATACCTCGGCCGGCCGGACCTCACCGCGGAGCGCTTCGTCCCCGATCCCTTCAGCGACGTCCCGGGAGCCCGGATGTACGCCTCGGGCGACCTCGTGCGCTACCGGCCCGACGGCACCCTCGACTTCATCCGCCGCATCGACAACCAGGTCAAGGTACGCGGCTTCCGGATCGAACTCGCCGAGATCGAGGCCAGGCTCCTCACCCACCCGAAGGTCTCGCAGGCCGCGGTCGCCGCCGTGGAGGACGCGCCGGGTCACAAGAGACTGGTCGCCTACACCGTGGCCGCCGGGTCCGGGCGGCCGGACGCGGAGGAACTGCGTGACCACGTGGGCCAGGCCCTGCCCGCCTACATGGTGCCCCAGGTGTTCGTGCCGCTGGAGGAACTGCCGTTGAAGGCCAACGGCAAGGTCGACCGCGGTCTGCTGCCCGTCCCCGCCCCCGCCGACCTGGCCGGGGCGGACACCCGCGTGGCACCGCGCAACCGGACCGAGCGCCTGCTGGCGGACGTCTGGGCCCGCGTGCTGCGGGTCGGGACCGTAGGAGTCCACGACAACTTCTTCGAACTCGGCGGCGACTCGATCTTGGCGATCCGCACCGTCGCCGAGGCGGCCAAGGCCGGTCTGCGCACCACGCCGCGGGACCTGTTCGAGCACCAGACCGTCGCCCGGCTCGCCGCGGCAGTCGACGACGCCGGGGAGAGCACCGGCACCGCGATCCGGGCCGAGCAGGGAACCGTCGCCGGCGACGTCGAACTGACCCCGGTGCACCACTGGTTCACCGCCCTCGACTGGCCCCACCACCACCACAACCAGGCCGTACGGCTGGGCTGGTCGCCGAGCCCCGATCCGGCGCTGCTGGCCGCCGCCCTGGACGCGGTGACCGCCCATCACGACGCGCTGCGCCTGCGACTGGTCCGCGACGGGAGCGGCTGGAGCGAGCACATCGCGGAACGCGAGGAGGGCGGACTGCTGCGCGTGGTGGACCTCGCGGACGTGCCGGCGCAGGACCGGGACCGCGTCGTCGAGGAGGAGGCCGACCGGGCGCACGCCGCCATGGACCTCACACACGGCCCGATCGTTCGGGCCGTGCTGTTCCGGATGGGCGGGGACAGCCCGGACCAGCTGTTCTGGGCGGTCCACCACATAGCGGTGGACACCGTCTCCTGGGGAGTGCTGCTGGAGGACCTCGCCCTGGCCTACGAACGGCTGGCGGCGGGCGCCGAAGCGGCGCTCCCCGCGAAGACCACCTCCTACCGTGCCTGGGCCGAACGCCTCAGGGACCACGCCCGCGGCAGCGCGTTCTCCGCCGAGGCCGCCTTCTGGACGGCGCACGCACGCGACGCCGAGCCCCTGCCGGTCGACCTCCGCGGCGGCGCCAACACGGAGGAGGCGTCCGCCCGTCTGCTCGCGGTGCTGCCCCGGACCGCCACGACGGCGCTCCTGCAGCAGGTGCCGGCCGCCTACCGGACCCGCGTCAACGACGTCCTGCTGACCGCGCTGGCCCAGACCCTGTGCGGCTGGACCGGCGCCCGGACGGCCTCGGTCCATCTGGAGGGCCACGGCCGTGAGCCGCTCTTCGACGACATCGACCTGTCCCGCACCGTGGGCTGGTTCACCAGCATCCACCCGGTCCACCTCGGTCTGCCGAGCGATGACGATCCGGCAGCGGCCCTCAAGACGGTCAAGGAACAGCTCCGGCTCATCCCGCACAGCGGCATCGGCTACGGTCTCGCCCGGTACCTGCGGCCGGACACCTCCGCCGTGCTGAGCCGCTACGCCGAGCCGCAGGTGAGCTTCAACTACCACGGCCGCGTGGACACCGGGGAACAGCACACGGGGACGGGACCGCGACTGTGCCGGCTGAGCCCGGTCGGAGCCGAGGCCGGCGCCGGCGGCGTCCGCCCGCACCTGATCGACGTGACCGCCGCCGTCATGGACGGCGAACTGCGCGTCTGGTGGACCTACGGCACGGGCTCGCACCACCGGGCGACCGTGCAACGGCTCGCCGACGACTTCGTCCGGCGGCTGGAGGTCCTCATCGACCACTGCACCTCCGGTGCCGGCGGGGCCACGCCGTCGGACTTCCCGCTCGCGGGCCTCGGACAGCAGGCGCTGGACGCACTGCTCAGCGGATCCGACGCCCGCCGGATCGAGGACGTCTACCCCCTGTCGCCGCTGCAGTCCGGGCTCCTGTTCCACACCCTGCACCACCCCGGCCGAGGCGACTACGTCACCCAGCTCACCTGGCGCATCACCGGACGACTGGACACCGACGCCTTCCTGGCCGCCTGGCAGCACGTGACCGGCCGGCACGCCGCCCTGCGGACGACCTTCGCGTGGGAGGGCGTCCCCGAGCCCCTGCAGATCGTCCACCGCCACGCGCCGATGACGGTCGTGCGGGAGGACTGGGCAGACGCCGGACACGACACCGACCAGCGGTTCGCGGACCTGCTCGCCGCGGCACGCGTCGAGCCCTTCGACCTGGAACGGGTGCCCGCGCACCGCCTGTACCTGATCCGCACCGGCCAGGACAGCCACCTGCTCGCCTGGCAGAACCACCATGTGCTGCTCGACGGCTGGAGCGTATCGCTCGTCCTCGACGAGGTGTACGCGTGCTACGAGGCCCTCAGGCGCGGCGAACCGGTTCCGGCACTCGCCGAGCCGACGCCGTTCCGGCGCCACATCGCATGGCTGCGCGAGCAGGACCAGGCGGCGGCGCGCGCCTACTGGCAGCGGGCCATGGAGGGTGTGAGCGGCCCGACCGCCCTGCCCGTGGTGGCGACCACGTCGGAGCCCGGGGGAGCGGCGACGACCCGGCCGCTGACGCCGGCCGCGTCGGTCACCGAGGCGCTGCAGGCCCTCGCCCGTGACAACCGCATCACTCTCAACACCGTCCTGCAGGGCGCGTGGGGTCTGCTGCTGGCCCGGTACAGCGGTCAGGCCGACGTGCTGTTCGGCAGCACCCTCACCGACCGGATGTCCGGCGTTGCGGGTGTGGACCGCATGGTGGGCCTGCTCATCCACACCCTGCCCACCCGCATCCAGGTGGCGGAGGACCAGCCGGTCACGGCATGGCTGCGGCAGGTGCACGCCCGGCTCACCGAGGCCCAGCGGTACGGCTACAGCTCGCTGTCGGAGATCCAGCGGCACACCCCGGTCCCCGGCGGCCGGCGGCTGTTCGACAGCATCCTCGTCTTCACCGACGCGGGCGCGGTCGAAGGCCGCCGGCCGCCCACCGGACTCGACATCGCCGCCACGGGAGGCAGCGAACAGCCGGGGTACCCGCTGCTGATGCGGGCCGATCTGGGCGACCGGCTCGCGCTGACCCTCAACTACGCCCCCGACCAGGTGGATTCCGGCGCCGCCGAGCGGATGCTCGGGCACTTCGCCCAAATCCTGGAGCAGATGGCTTCCGCCACGGGCGGCACCACCCTGGGCGAGCTGTCCGTACTCTCGCCGGAGGAGCTGCGGCAGCTCGCGACCGGCGGTGACCCGGGCGGGGCTCCCGAGCCCGGGCCGACGATCGTCGACCTGTTCGAGGCCCAGGTGCGGGAGACCCCGCAGGCCGTCGCCGTGACCTTCCAGGACTCCACGACGAGCTACGCACAACTCGACGCCGACGCGGACCGGCTGGCCCGCCGGCTGCGCCGTGCGGGGGTCGTCCCGGGCAGCCTGGTGGCCGTCCACCTGCCGCGTTCCCTGGACACGGTGGTGGCCCTGCTGGCCGTCCTCAAGGCCGGTGCCGCCTATCTGCCGCTGGACCCCGCCTACCCGGACGAACGGCGCGCGTACGTCCTGGCGGACTCCGGCGCGGCACTGGTGCTCACGCACAGCACGCTGCCGGCCGTTCCCGGCTGCGCGGTTCCCTCCATCGACATGGACCTGTCCTGGGAACCGTCGTACGGCCCGCACCAGCCGGCGGACGACCTGCCGCCGCGCCCCCGGAGCCAGGACCTCGCCTACGTCATCTACACCTCGGGCTCGACAGGCAGGCCCAAGGGAGTGGGGGTCGAGCACCACTCCCTGGCCCACCTGCTGGGCGCCGCACGCGGCCTGCTGGGAAGCCACCGCACCGACACCTGGCTGAACCTGACGTCGATCTCGTTCGACATCGCCGCGCTGGAGATCTTCCTGCCCCTGATCACCGGCGCCCGGGTGGTGGTCGTCCCTCCGGCCGCGGCGGCGGACCCGGACGCCCTCGTGGCACTCCTGCGCGCCGAGCGGGTCAGCCATGTGCAGGCGACACCCTCGGGCTGGCGCGTACTGCTGGCCGGTGGCTTCGACGCCCCGTCGGCCGTGGCACTGAGCGCCGGCGAACCACTGCCGGCGACGCTCGCGGCGACCCTCGGCTCGCGGTGCCGGCAGCTGTGGAACGCCTACGGACCGACCGAGACCACCGTGTGGTCGACCGCCGAGCGGGTCGTCGCGAGCGACGGCACCGTCAGCATCGGCCGTCCGCTGCCCGGCGAGCGGGTCCATCTGCTCGACGCCGAGCTGCGCCCCGTCCCCGTCGGAGTGCCCGGGGAGCTGTTCATCGGCGGCCGCGGCGTCGCCCGCGGCTACCTGGGCCGGCCCGCCCTGACCGCGGAGCGCTTCGTGCCCGACCCGTACGGGGGGCCCGGAGAGCGCCTCTACCGCACGGGGGACCGGGCACGGCTGCTGCCCGACGGCCGGCTGGACTTCCTCGGCCGGATGGACAGCCAGGTGAAGGTGCGGGGCCACCGCGTCGAACTGGGCGAGATCGAGGCCGCACTCGCCGCGCACCCCGCGGTGGAACAGGGCGTGGTCGTGGCGTCGCAGGACACGCGGGGAGAGGTCCGCCTGGTGGCGTACGTCGTGCCGCGCGAGGGCCGGCAGGCCGGGCCCGCCGAGCTGCGTCCGTTCCTCGCCCGCACACTTCCGGCGCCCATGATGCCCCACGCCTTCGTCACGCTCGCCGGCCTGCCGCTCACCCCGAACGGAAAGGTCGACCGCAACCGCCTGCCCGCCGTCGAGGGCACTTCCCTCACGGACGAGCGGGAGTTCCTCGCGCCCCGCACCCGCCAGGAGCGCGTCCTGGCGGCGATCTGGGCCGAGGTGCTGGAGGTCGGACGGGTCGGTGTGCGGGACGACTTCTTCGAGCTGGGCGGCGACTCCATCCGGTCCCTGCTGGTGATGACCCGGGCCCGGGCCGCCGGACTCGCGGTGACGGTCCGGCAGATCACCGAGCAGCGCACCATCGAGGCGATCGCCGCGGACTGCGCGCCCGGGGCGGTCGCGTGCCGGACCGTCGGGGAGTTCCTGGACCGGCTGCGGCCCGAGGACGGACAACTGCTGCGGGCGCTGGCCGCGCACCATGTCCCCGGGGCCGGCGCGGCTCTGATCACCGACGGAGAGGTACGCACCACCTGGTCCTGGGGCGACAGACGGCGCGGTGAATCCGCTCCGGTCACCGCGGACACGCTCTTCCAGGCCGGCTCGCTCGCCAAGCACGTCACCGCCCTGCTGGCCGCGCTGCTGGCGCAGGACGGCGTGCTCGACCTGGACCGGGACGTCAACGACCACCTCGACACCTGGCGGGTGGCGGGCGCCCCGGGGCACGCCGCTCCCTCGCTGCGGGCCCTGCTCAGCCACACCGCCGGCCTGGAGGTGAAGCCCGGCCGCGACTTCCCCGCCGATCTGCCCGTGCCCGGGCTCGCGGAACTGATGGGAGGCCGCCCCGGACAGCCGCCCGTCTTCCGGACCGACCCCGGGGGCGTGGGACGCTACCGGTACTCGAACGTCGGCTACGCCGTCGTTCAGCAGGCCCTGGAGGACACAGCCGGGCAGCCGTTCGCCGAGCTGGCCCGCACCCGGTTGCTCGAGCCGCTGGGACTGCGGAACACGGTCTTCTCGGTGCGGGTGCCGACCGGTGGCCGGGAGGCCGCCGCGGGCCACGACCACCAGGGGCGTCCCCACCGCGGCGGCTGGCGGGTCACGCCGGAGCTGGCGGGCTCGGGCCTGTGGACCACCCCGTCGGACCTGGCGGCACTCGAGCTGGAGATCTGGAGAGCGGGCGCGGGGAAGAACCCGCTGCTCCTCGGCCCCGACCTGGCCAAGGCCCTGACCGATCCCGTCGCGGAGGGCGTGTACGGGCTCGGCACCATGCTGCGGGACAGCTCGGGACGCAGGTGGTTCGGGCACATCGGTGAACCGACCGGCGCGCGCTGCTTCTCCTTCGTCGACACCGAGAGCGGCTCCGGATTCGTCCTGACGGCCAACGCGGACTCCGCCACCGCCGCGGTCCGGGAGTTCCTCAGGCACCTCGGGTTCGCCGAGGAGCTGGCCGTGTGACCGGCCCGAGACCGATCGGCGGCCGCTGAGTGCCCGCCGTCGCGAAGGGGGTGCCGCCCGTGGCCGAGGCCGCGGGCGGCACCCCCTTCGGCCGTGTCCGGGCACCCCGCGACCCGTCTCACGAGCCTGCCCGTTCGAGTGATCCGGCGGCGCCCGCCGGCACCGCAGGATGGCGGCACACAAGTGGACGACGACACGTGCGAAGGGGTGAGGCCCATGGGAGGCAGGCCGCTGCTGAACCGACGGCTGGCCGGGCTGGGGACGACGGTCTTCGCGGAGATGTCGGCCATCGCCGCGGCCACCGGGGCCATCAACCTCGGCCAGGGCTTCCCGGACACGGACGGCCCGGCCTCCGTGGCCGGGGCGGCTGTCCGGGCGATCGGCCGGGGGCACGGCAACCAGTACCCGCCGAGCCAGGGAGTGCCCGAGCTGCGCCGGGCCGTCGCCGAGCACCAGCAGCGCTTCTACGGCCTGGTCCGCGACCCGGACACGGAGGTGGTGATCACCACCGGCGCCACGGAGGCGATCGCGGCCGCGTTGCTGGCACTGCTGGAACCGGGTGACGAAGTGATCACCCTCGACCCCGCCTATGACGCGTACGCGGCGTGCATCGCCATGGCCGGCGGGGTGCGGGTGCCCGTCACCCTGCGCGCTCCCTCCTTCCGGCCGGACCTCGACGAGCTGTACGCGGCGGTCACCCCGCGCACCCGGCTGCTCCTGCTCAACTCCCCGCACAACCCCACCGGAACGGTCCTCAGCCCCGCCGAACTGACGGCGATCGCCGAACTGGCCGTCGACCGCGACCTGCTGGTCGTCTCGGACGAGGTCTACGAACACCTCGTCTACGACGGCGTCCGTCATCTGCCCATCGCGTCGCTGCCCGGCATGGGCGAGCGCACCCTGTCGATCTCCTCGCTGGGCAAGTCCTTCTCGTTCACCGGCTGGAAGATCGGCTGGGCGACCGGGCCAGCCGGTCTCGTGGCCGCGGTGCAGACCGCCCGGCAGTACCTCACGTTCACCGCTCCCGGCCCCTTCCAGTACGCCGCCGCCGAGGCGCTGCGGCTTCCCGACGACTACTTCGCCGGACTGCGCGACGACATGCGGCACCGCCGCGATCTGCTGGCCGACGGTCTCCGGGAAGCCGGTCTGGACGTTTTCCGGCCCCAGGGCACCTACTTCGTCACCACCGACATCACACCCCTCGGACACCGGGACGCCGTGGCGTTCTGCCGTGAGCTGCCCGAGCGCTGCGGGGTCGTCGCCGTTCCCCATTCCGTCTTCCACGCGGACCCGGAGGCGGGCCGCTCCCTGGTCCGCTTCGCGTTCTGCAAGCGGACCGAAGTCCTCTCCGAAGCCGTCACCAGACTCACGTCACTGCGCGGCCGGTCCGTCTGACCGCGGGGCGCCCGCCCTGCCCGTGCCGCCCCCGCTCCCGACCGCCTCCGACCGCTCCCGACACGAGGAGAGTCATGCCCCCGCGCCACCCCGCCCCGCCGGTCGCACACGACGTCCCCGCCACCGGCCCCCTGCCCGCCGGCGACCCCGCCGCGGGCCCGCCGCCGGTCTCACTCGCCTGGGACGACGGCACCGTCCGGGTCGTCGACCAGCGGGCCCTGCCGCACGAACACCGCTGGCTGCGGCTGCGGACCGTGGACGAGCTGATCGCCGCCATCCGGTCGCTCGCGGTACGCGGTGCCCCGGCGATCGGACTGGCCGGCGCCCTCGGTGTCGCTCTCGCCGCGCACCGCCACACCGGCCCCGACGGACGGGCCGACGAAGCGGCGGTGCGCGCCGACGCGGCGCGCATCGCCGCCGCACGGCCCACCGCGGTCAACCTGACGTGGGCGGTCTCCCGGGTGCTGGGGCGGCTGGCCGACGGGCCGCGGGCGGTACTGGCGGAGGCGCAGGCGATGCTGGCCGAGGACGCCGCGGCGAACCGGGCCGCGGCCGTCCGCGCCGCGGACCTGGTGACCGAGCTGCTGCCCGGCCGCCGGCTGCGGATCCTCACCCACTGCAACACCGGGCGGCTGGCCACCGCGGCCGGCGGGACCGCGCTCGGCGCCATCCTGGAACTGCACGCCCGCGGTCTGGTCGCCGAGGTGCTGGTCGACGAGACCCGTCCGCTGCTCCAGGGTGCCCGGCTCACGGCGTGGGAACTGGCCGAGGCGCGGGTCCCCTACCGGCTGTGCCCGGACTCGGCCGCTGCCGCCGCGATGTCCCGGTCCATGGTGGACTGCGTCCTGGTGGGCGCCGACCGGGTGGCGGCCAACGGGGACACCGCCAACAAGATCGGCACGTACGGTCTGGCGGTCGCCGCCGCACACAACGCGGTGCCCTTCGTCGTCGTCGCCCCGCACTCCTCGTGGGACCCGGCTCTGCCCGACGGGACCGGGATCGTGATCGAGGAGCGCGATGCCGGCGAAGTCACCTCGGTCGCGGGGGTCCGTGTCGCTCCCGACGGCGCCGCCGTGTTCAACCCGGCCTTCGACGTGACGCCCGGCGAGCTGATCACCGCTGTCGTCTCCGAACACCGGACTCTGCGCCCCGCCGGCCCGGCCGCGGCCGGCCGCCCGGATCCCGGGGCGCGGGCGCGCGCCACCCGTGAACTCACCGAGCTGTCCCGGGTCCTGTACGAGCGCGGCTGGATGCCGGGTACCGCCGGGAACCTGTCGGTGCGGGTGCCGGACGGGTCCTCGGCGCTGATCACCGCCAGCGGCCGGGACAAAGGCGCGCTGACCCCCGACGACGTGGTCACCGTGGACAGCCGGACCGGTCGGCCCGTGCCGGGCGGCGGCGCCCGGCGGGCCTCGGCGGAGGTGTCCATCCACGCCGCCGTCTACCGGACCACCGACGCGGGTGCCGTGGTGCACGTGCACTCGCCCTACGCGACCGCGGTGGCCCGCCGGCTCTCAGGCACCGGCGAGGTGACCTGGCTGCCGCTGGAGGACCTCGAACTGCTCAAAGGGCTCGGCCTCGCCGACGCGGCCCGCACGCGCCTGCCCGTCTTCCCCAACTGGCCGGACGTACCGCGCATCGCGGCGGCGGTGTCCGCCTGGCTGGCCGAGTCGCCCGGGGCGCCGCCCGCCCTGCTCATCGCCGACCACGGCGTGTCCGTGTGGGGGCGTGATCTGGCCGAGGCCCGCAATCGCCTGGAGTGCGTCGAGGCCATGTGCCGGTTGCTGCTGCTCACCGGCGGACCGGAACTCCCCCACCGGCCCGCCGTCCCCTCGCAACGAAAGGACCCACTGCTGTGACCCTGCTGCAGATCATGCCGGACGACGCACCGCACGAGGTGCTGCTGCGCACCCTGGACACCGCGGAGATCGCCCGTGAACTGGCAGCCCACCAGGTGACTCTGCGGCACTGGCCGCTGCGCGCCACCGTGACCCGCGAAGTCGCCGACGACGCTCTGCTCGACCTGTACCGCGCGGAGGTCGCCGAGCTGTGCGCGAGCGAGTCGATGACGGTGGTCGACGTCGCCCGGTTGCACGTGGAGCCCGGTGCGGAATGGCGGCGCAGAGCGAGTCAGGCCCGGTCGGCGTTCCTCGAGGAGCACCGGCACGCCGAGGACGAGGTGCGGTACTTCGCGCACGGGCGCGGCTGCTTCAGCCTCCACCTCGGCGACCGCGTGTACGCCGTGGTCTGCGAGGCGGGTGACCTGCTGTCCGTACCGGCCGGGACCCGGCACTGGTTCGACATGGGCGAGCGTCCCGACTTCGCGGCGATCCGCTTCTTCCGGGAGGAGGACGGCTGGGTCGGCGACTTCACCGGCACGTCGATCGCCGCGGGCTTCCCCGGGCTGGACGACCTGACGGAGGGCGGCCTGTGATCAGCGTCCCGGCGCGCGTGGTGGTGCTCGACATCGAGGGCACCACCGGATCGGCCTCCCACGTGCACGACGTGCTCTTCCCCTTCGCCCGGCGGCGGCTGGCGGACTGGTTCGCCGCACACCGCGGCGATCCCCGGCGGGACGCCGTCCTCGCGGCCGTCTCCGCGCTGACCGGCCGTGCGGAACTCGACGAGGCCGCGGCGGTGAGCGTGCTGGAGCAGTGGTCCGACGACGACGTCAAGGCCGCCCCGCTCAAGACCGTCCAGGGACTGATCTGGGCGCAGGGGTACGCTGACGGCTCCCTCACCGGTCACGTCTACCGGGAGGTGCCGGGGCAACTGCGCCGCTGGCGGTCGGCCGGCACACGTGTCTTCACCTATTCGTCCGGCTCCGCCGCCGCCCAGCTGGACTGGTTCCGCCACACCGCCCACGGCGACCTGTCCGTCCTGCTGCACGGCCGGTTCGACCTGGACAGCGCCGGGCCCAAGGACGACCCGCTCTCCTACCGGACGATCAGCCGGGCGGTCCGGGCGGCGGCGCGGCACATCGTCTTCCTGAGCGACACCGCCCGCGAACTGGACGCGGCGGCCGCCGCCGGCTGGCGGACGGTGGGCGTACGCCGGAGCGACGACGAGCGCGGCCCCCTCGTGCCCGGCCACCCCACGGTCCCGGCCCTCGACCTGCTGCGCATCGAACCGGTTGCGGACACGGTCACCACCCACCCGGGCGGTTCGGCCCCCGGACGAGACGAGGAGTCCCTCGCATGAACAAGCAGTTTCCCGCCCGCTCGGAGTCCCGGCGCATCGCCGAGATCGGGGTGATCGGCGGCACCGGACTGTACCGGCTGCTGACCGGCGCGACCGAAGTGGCGGTGGAGACGCCCTACGGCGATCCGTCCGACGCGCTCACCGTGGGCACCGTGGCGGGCCGGCGGGTGGCGTTCCTGCCCCGGCACGGCCGCGGTCACGCACTGCCTCCGCACCGCATCAACTACCGCGCCAACCTGTGGGCGCTGCGCGCGGCCGGGGTACGGCAGATCCTCGCGCCCTGCGCGGTCGGTTCGCTGCGGCGGGACCTCGGGCCGGGCAGTGTCGTCGTTCCCGACCAGGTGGTGGACCGCACCAGTGGCCGGCCCCGCACCTTCTACGACGACGTGGTCCAGCACGTCTCCTTCGCCGACCCGTACTGCGACACCGGCCGGTCGGCGGTGCTCAAGGCCGCCGCCGCGTCGGGCACCGTGTCCGCGACCGACGGCGGGACGATGGTGGTGGTCGACGGGCCGAGGTTCTCCACCCGGGCGGAGTCCCGGCAGTACGCCGCGGCGGGCTGGTCGCTGGTCAACATGACCGGGATGCCGGAGGCCGCGCTCGCCCGTGAACTGGCGGTCTGCTACACCTCGGTGGCCCTGGTCACCGACCTCGACGCCGGTGTCGACGCCACGGAGAGCGTCGCGCAGGAGGACGTCTACGAGGTGTTCGCCCGCAACATGGAGATGCTCCGCGGTCTCGTGCTCGACACGATCGGCCTGCTTCCCGCCGAACGCGACTGCCGCTGTTCCCGTGCGCTGGACGGCATGGAACCGCCCCTCGGCCTCCCCGGTCCCTCCTCGTGAGGTCCTCCCGCTGACATCCTCCGGGCAGCCCGGGACCGGGCTGCCCGGAGGTACGCCGGGCGTCGTTCGCCGCGACCGCTCAGCCCGCGGCGGAGGCCGCCGCGGACGACGGGCTCGTCGTGCGATCAGTGCCGGCCGCGGGCTGCGCGCCCAGCAGTTCGAGCAGCAGCCCCTTCACCTCGGTCGCGGCCAGGCGCTCGCGGGCGATGTCCGCCCTGCCGCACAGCAGTACCGGCCCGTCCGCCGGATCGTCGGGAAGCCGTCCGTGACTGCCCCGGACTCCGCCCGGGTCCAGCGGCACCGTGCGGATGCGGTACCGCAGCCCCGCCTTCTTGCGGGCCACCGAGGCCGCGGCGCGCAGCCGGACCGCCCGCACCGTCGGGTCGAACAGCAGCTCCGCGGGGTCGTATCCGGGCTTGGCGTGGATGTCGACCTGGCGGGCGAAGTCCGGAGCCAGGGCGTCGTCGAGCCAGTAGTAGTAGGTGCACCAGGCATCCGGTTCGGCCACGACGACCAGTTCTCCGGCACGCTCGTGGTCCAGCCCGTAGCGCCGTTTGCCCGGCTCGTCCAGTACCTCCGCCACTCCGTCCAGGGCTTCCAGCAGTTCCCTGGTCCGTGCGAGGTCCGCCGGGTCGGCCACGTACACGTGGGCGAGCTGGTGGTCGGCGACCGCGAACGCGCGGGAGGTGCGCGGGTCCAGGTACTCCATGCCGTCCTGCGTGTGCACTTCCAGCAGTCCCGCCCGGCGCAGGGCCCGGTTGACGTCGACGGGGCGCCGCACGGGGGTGATGCCGTACTCGCTGAGCACCACGACGGTGGCGTCCTCACGTCGCAGGTGGTCCAGGAACGGCCGCAGCGCGGCGTCCAGTTCGCGCGCCGCCCGCTCCGCCTCCGCGGAGTGTGGGCCGTGGCGCTGCAGGTCGTAGTCGAGGTGCGGCACGTAGACCAGGCTGAGGTCCGGCCGGTGTGTGTCGAACACGTGCTTGGCGGCGGCCAGGATCCAGCGCGTGGACGTGAGACCGGCCGTGGGCCCCCAGTACGAGAACAGCGGGAACCTGCCGAACCTCTCGGTGAGTTCGTCGTGCAGCGCCGGGGGCCAGGTGTAGCAGTCGGCCTCCTTGCGGCCGTCGGAGTAGTAGACCGGGCGGGGCGTGACCGTCCAGTCGACGTCCGCGCCCATCGCGTACCACCAGCAGATGTTGGCCACCGTGAGACCGGGCCTGCTCCGGCGCGCGGCCTGCCACAGCTTCTCGCCGCCCACGAGCGCGTTGTGCTGTCGCCACAGCAGGACCTCCCCGAGATCGCGGAAGTACCAGCCGTTGGCGACCACGCCGTGTCCGCGGGGCGGTTCTCCGGTGAGCAGGGTGGACTGCATCGAGCAGGTGACCGCCGGCAGTACCGGTTGCAGAGCCGAGACGGTCCCGCCGTCCGCGACCGCGCGGACGGCGGGCATGTGGTGCAGCAGCCGCGGGGTCAGACCCACGACGTTGAGGACGACCAGCCGGCTCATGTTCTTCTCTCCTGTCGACGGGCGGCTGTGGGGCCGCTGTGGTGCCGGGCGCCGCGGGGTCCGCGGTCGTTGAGGTCTTCCAGGCCGGCGGCGACGAGCGCGTCCGCGGCCCAGGCCAGTTCGGCGGCGATGCCCGCCGCCAGGCCGTCCGGGCCCGCGGGCTGCTCCCCGGCCGGCAGCACCGTCCAGGTGTAGGTCTCCACCTCCAGGTGCCGGACACGCGCGCGTTCCCCTCCGACGAGCGCGTCGAGGGCGCCGGTCAGGGTGGAAGCGGTGGCGTGCAGCGGGGGGGCGGGGTCGGCGTGCAGGGGGATGTGGAAGTGCACGCGCCACGCCTCCTCGCGGCCCAGCGCCCCGTCCAGCGCCTCGGCCAGGTCGTCGGTGCCACGCACCGTGCCGTCCGGGCCACGCGTGCGCGTCTGGTGCAGGAAGCGGGGCTCGGCGTAGCGGCCGAGGGCTTCGCGTACGGTGTCGAGGTCCGGGCGGTCCACCCGGAGCGCCCGGGACAGCTGGGCCTTGACCACGGGCAGGCCGGCGCCCGCCAGCCGGCCCAGCGCCGCCCGCGGTTCCTCGAACTGCACGGCCAGGTGGCAGGTGTCCAGGCAGACACCCAGCCACCGGTGGTCGAGCCCGTTCCAGGCGAGCGCCGCCTGACCGGTGGTCTCCACCACGCAGCCCGGTTCCGGTTCGAGTCCCACCCGTACGGTGCGGCCGAGCTCCCGGTGCAGCGTGGCCAGTTCCTCGGCCAGCTCGTCGAGCAGCGCCAGCGCGGCGGCCTGCCGCCCGGCGGGCCAGGGGTCCCGCCAGCCCAGCGGCAGGGTGGACACACTGCCGTACGAGACGTCGTCGGGCAGCAGACCGGCCAGTACTCGGGCGCAGTCGAGGGTGTAGTCCAGGCGGCGGCGATCGGTCCAGTCCGGCCGGTAGACGGCCTTCTTGACCCGGGGCTGGTGGAATCCGGCGTACGGGAAGGCGTTCAGGGTCACCACCTCCAGCCCCCGCCGCCGCAGTTGGGCGGCCAGCCACGCGGTGCGCTCGGGCCGGGCGGCCAGCTCCCGGGCGGCGTCACGGGCGAGCCAGAGTCCCAGGCCCAGCACCGGCACGCCCAGCCGCTCGCGCACGGGTACGGCGTACCGGTCGAACTGGGCGACGATGTCGGCGAGGTCCTCGGCCGGGTGCACGTTGGTGCAGTAGGCGAGATGGATCAGACTGCCGTCGCGGTGACGGAAGCGCATGGCCTCACCGTTCTCCGCGCCGCAGCGAGTTGCCCGCGAAGACGGCGGGCACCTCTGTCTCCCGGCCGGTACCGGCGGTCTCGACGCCGTCCAGGTCCAGCCGGCCGCTCTGCCCGTAGAACCGCACGGGGTTGCGCCACATCACCGAGTCCACCGCGTCGTGGCCGAAACCGGCCTCCAGCATGGCCTCGGCGGTCTCCCGGGTCGTCAGCGGGTCGCTGTCGCCCCAGTCGGCGGCGGAGTCGACCAGGATCCGCTCGGTGCCGAACCGCTGGAGCACGTGTGTCATGCGCCGTGGGCTCATCTTGGTCTCGGGATAGACGGAGAACCCCATCCAGCAGCCGGTACCGGCCACCAGCTCCACCGTGGTCTCGTTGAGGTGGTCGACGAGCACCCGCTCCGGCGGGATACCCGACTCGCGGATCACGTCGAGTGTCCGTCTGACTCCGGCGGCCTTGTCCCGGTGCGGGGTGTGCACCAGTACGGGCAGTCCGTGCGTGGCGGCGAGTTCCAGTTGGGCGGCGAACGCCTCGTCCTCGGCCGGGGTCATGGAGTCGTAGCCGATCTCCCCGACGGCCACCACTCCGTCCCTGCGCAGATACCGCGGCAGCAGGTCGAGCACCCCGGTGCAACGGGGGTCGTTCGCCTCCTTGGGGTTCAGCGCCAGGGCGCAGTGGTGGCGGATACCGAACTGGGCGGCACGGAAGGGCTCGAATCCGAGGAGGCTGTCGAAGTAGTCGACGAAGCTGCCGACGGAGGTGCGGGGCTGGCCGAGCCAGAACGCCGGCTCCACCAGCGCGCGCACCCCCGCCTCACGCATGCGCGCGTAGTCGTGGGTGGTGCGGGAGGTCATGTGCACATGGGGGTCGAAGATCCGCATGGGGGCTCCTTCAGTGGTGCGAGGCGTCGGCCGGGGTCGGGCAGGCGCTGGTGAACCGGGCCAGCGCGCGGCGGGCGGCCGCCCGGCGCTCCGGCCGGGTGCTCTCCGCCTCGGCGGGCAGTCCGGAGGCGTCCACGGCCTCCGGGAAGCGGGCCAGCAGGGGCCACACGTCATCCGGCACGTCGCGGCCCGCCGCGACCCGCTCGTGGGCGAAGTCGGCGAGCATCCGTGCCAGTTCGCCGTCCGCGCGCAGGTCCAGTCCGGCCACCGCGGCCAGCGGCACGCCCATGAAGAGGCACTTGAGCACGGCCTGCCGGTAGCCGGCGGCGTCCAGATGACGGGCGGCGTACCGGCCGACCGCCGCGCCGACCAGGTTCGGGTCGTGCGTGCGCAGCGCGTCCGCGACCAGCTGTACCACGCCGCCTCCCAGTTCCGGGCGGACTCCCTCCAGCACGGGGAGCCCGAGCAGCACGGCGCGCCGTTCCGGGGCGGCGCCGGCCTGGTAGACCTCCTGCAGCGTGTGCGCGAGAGGCGCCTGCTCCGGCCGCACGGCGGCCAGCAGGACCACCCGGGCCGCGTCCGCGACGCTCCAGCCGGGGGGCGGGAGCACGCGTCCTTCGTCGGCGTCCAGGTGCAGTGGTGCACGGCCGCAGCAGCGGCCGACGGCGGGGAACAGGTCGTGGATCGCCGCGGTGTCGGCGGCGACCGCGCGTGCCGCGGCCTCCAGCCAGTTCCTCGCGGAACCGGTCAGCCGGTCCTCGAGCGCGTCGCAGAGCGGGCTGATCATCATGCCTCCTGCAGTCGTACGGCGTCGCGCAGGAAGGCCAGCGACCGCCGTGCCACGTCCGGGGCGCAGTCGGCCCCGTCCTGGATCTCCACCGAAACCAGCCCCCGGTGCCCCCCTTCCGCGAGTGCGCGCAGCACCGGCGGGAAGTCGATCTCGCCCTGGCCGAACTCCAGGTGCTGGTGGACACCGCGCCGCATGTCCTCGATCTGCACGTGCGCCAGGTAGGGCAGGGCCCTTCGCACGCACTCGAGGACCGGCCGGGGTTCCACGCAGTGCGCGTGTCCGATGTCGAGGGTGAGCCCGAGGAGGGGATGGTTTCCCAACCTCGCGCGAAGCTCCTCGAAGCGGTCCAGGACGTTGACGAACATGTCGGGCTCCGGCTCCAGGGCGAGCGTGATGCCGTGAGCCTCGGCGACTTCGAGCACCTCCGCGCAGCCCGACGCCAGCCGGTCCCAGGCCAGTTCGCTCGGTACTCCGTGCGGCACGTGCCCGCTGCACAGGTGCACGACCCGGGCGCCGACCTCCGCGCCGATCCGCACGGCACGCTTGAGCAGGCCGATGCGTCCGCCGCGGCCGTGGTCGTGCATCAGCCCGGGGGAGTGGGCCCGGCCGCGGTCGAGCAGGTAGGGGTCGCCGGTCTCGATGACCACGGAGAGGCCGAGCCGGTCCAGCAGCCGTGACAGACGCGCCGTGAGCGTCGGCAGGGCGGGCGCGTACGGGTCGAGGTGCCGGCGCGACAGGGTCAGTCCCACGCCCTGGTAGCCGAGGTCGGCGATGATCCGGAGTGCGGTGTCCAGGTCGTGGCCCGTGAAGCCGTTGGTGCCGTAACCGAGCCGGAAGGGGGTCGTTCCGTGGTCGCTCATGTCGCCGGCACCGCCTTGGTGAGCCGTCCCGCCAGCGGACCGGCGGCGGCGACCACCGCCGCCCGCACCGGGGCTCCGGCCGCCGCGGTCAGCGCGGCCTGCAACGGCAGCAGTCCGACGATGCCCGCGCCCACGGCCTGCCGGATCCGTGGGGCCGACGGGTCGGCCGCGGCGGCGGTCAGCGCGCGGCCGTAGCCGAGCAGATAGCGCGCCGACGAGGCGAGCGCGGCCGCCCGGCCGGACCGGCGCGGCGTCCGGGCGGCGAGCGCACCCACCGCGAGCACGGCACCCGCCGCGCAGGCCAGTGCCGCCAGGGGCGCACTCGGCGCGGCGCCCGTGACCTCATGCCTGCTCAGGGTCGTGACGCCGTACGTGTGCAGCGCGACGACCGCGGCCGGCCCGGAGGCACCGGCGCCCCCGCCCATGAGCACGTCCAGCCCCCGCGAGGCCGACATGACGGCCGGTCCCGCGGGAGTGTCCTTGAGGAGGAGGTCGTACGCCCACACACAGGCGGCCAGGGGAACGGCCGTGGCCAGACCCGGACGGCGGCCGAAGCCGCCGGCCAGGAGGAGGCCGGCGGCCGTGAGCCCGGTGGCGACGGCCAGTGCGGTCTCACGCCTCAGCTCACCGCGCGGGATCGGCCGTTCGGGCCGCTCCAGCGCGTCGAGCGGCGCGTCGGCGTAGTCGTTGAGAGCCATCCCGGCCCAGTACAGGCAGACGGAGGATGCCGCCATACCGAGCGTGCGGCGGTCCGTGTGACGACCCGCGGCGGCAGCCCCGGCGATCACGTCACCGGGTACCGAAAGGGCCGCCGGAGCCCGTACCAGACGAGCCAGGGAAGAGGCGGAAAAGCGTGTCCGGTAGTTTCTCCTGATTTTTCTCACGGGAGCAGGCTAGCGGGATTTCCAAGGGCGGAGGAGCGGGGTTCTGAAATTCATGCAGAGGCTACCCGTCATGACGGGTTGAAATGCGCCGGGGCTACCGGAACAAGTGATGTGCGCAGGTCGGGGTGGTGGCACGCCTCGGTCAACGGCGGTGCTGTAGGCGTCGTTTGAAGCGGTTCGGAGGTCCCGGGTCCGCGGGACCGTGAAGGATGGACCTGATTCCCGGTGCCGTGAATCCTGTTCCGGGAATTCGTTCCCGGAATTCCAGGGCCGTGTTGGCGTGACTTTTCCCCACGGCGGCCGGATGAAAAGGTTTGGCCTTGGCCGGAGACCCGCGGGCATACGCGGTCGTCGAAGCTCGGAGTTTCGCGCGAACGGCCGGGAAACTCCTCTGCGCAAGGGATTGAGCACCGTGACTGAAGAACTTCGCGGCCGGGAGCCGGCGCTGGAGCTGCTCACCGGCGCCCTTGCCTCGGCTGCCCGCGGGCAGGGCGGGGCCGTCCTCCTGGAAGGGCCGCAGGGCAGCGGGCGCAGCCGGATGCTGGCGGAAGTCGTGCACCGCGCGCTGAACCAGGGTTTCACCGTGTGCCGGGCCATCGGCGACCACGTCCGTCATCCGGCCTTCCTCGCACCGCTCGGCCTCTCCTCCGCCCCCGCCGACCCGGACGGTCCGGAAAGTGACCCGGTCCGGCAGCTCACCGACCACCTTGCCGCGGGGCGCGTCGCCGGGCCCGTGCTGCTGGCCCTGGACGACGTGCAGTGGGCCGAACCGGCCACGCTCTCGGCGCTGCGCGGACTCTCCGGTCTGCTGTCCACGAAGGCGCTGCCGGTCCTCATGGTCGTCACCTGTCCCGCGGAGCGGGGTTCCGACGCCGTCGACCGGCTGATCGCGGCCCTGACCGACGACGGAGCGGTGCACTGCGAACTGGGACCGTTGTCCGCCCAGGCCGCCGCCGCACTGCTCGCCGACGTCCTGGGGGCCGCGCCCGACGAGGCCCTCACCGACCTGTGCTCGGCAGCCGGGGGACTGCCGACCCGGCTGATCGAACTCGCCGGCACGTTGCGGGACACCGGAGCGGTGCACATCGCGGGCGGGCGTGCCACGCCGGCGGAGGGGCCGCTGCCCGACCGGCTGCGCAGGCTGGCCCTGCGACCCGTCCTCGGGCTCTCCGGCCTGGCCCGCTCCCTGCTGGATGTCACCGCCGCCCTCGGTCCGTCGGCGTCCCTTGCCGACCTCGCCCTGGCACTCGACCGCGGCGCCATGGTCCTCATGCCCGCCGTCCAGGAATGTGTCGACGCCGGCGCACTGGTCGCCACCGACCGGTGCCTCACCTTCCGGCACACGCTGCTGTGGCGCGCCGTGCGGGACGCCGTGCCGCTGCCGGTACGCAGCGCGCTCCAGCGGGAACTCGGCGAACTCCTCGCGAGCCGCGGCGACTTCCGCGCTGCGGTCGGACATCTGGCCGCAGCGCTCCGCGCCGGCGAAGCCGGGGTGGCGCCCAGCCTGGAACTCGCCGGACGCGAACTGCTCCGGCAGGCCCCCGTCGAGGCCGTACGGCTCCTCGAACAGGCCGTCGACTCCCTTCCCCGGCAGTCCGAGAAGGCCGCGCTGCTCTCCGTCGTCACCAGCGGGCTGACCGCTCAGGGCCGTTTGCGTCAGGCCGCCGACACGGCGCGGACCGCGCTGGCCCGCGCGTGCCCGCCCGGTGCGGCGGCCGAACTCTCCACCTCCCTGGCCGAGATCGAGCTGATGACCGGCTCCCCGCAGGCCGCCGCCGAACGGGTGGAACCGCTGCTTGCCTCCGTCGCCACCCCTGACCCGACGCGGCTGCGGGCGCTCGCCGTCCGCACGCGCGCCCACTGCTCACCGTCGGACCCCGCCGACGTCCACCGCGCCGCCGACGCTCTCGGCGCCGCGGCGGCGGACGCCGGGGCCGGGGCCGGCACCCACGCCGACGCCGCCGCACGTCTCCTGCGGGCCACGGCCCGCTGGCACGAGGGCCGCGCCGCCGACACCCTCGCCGAACTGCGGCTGCCTCCGGAGCACACCGAGCACAGCCACCCGGACGGGTACTACTGGGATCCGCGTCCGGGGCTCGCCGGCGCGCTGGTGGACCTCGGCGCGTTCACCGAGGCCCGCGCGGTGCTGGCCGCCCTGGGAAACGAGTTCGAGGACCTGGACCTGCCCGCCTGGCGGCCGTCCGTACTGGCGCCGACGGCGGTGCTCGCCCTGGAGACCGGGGACCTCGACGCGGCGACCGAGCACGCTGCCGCCGTGCTGGAGGGCCCGGCCGACGGCCTCCTGCTCCCCGCCCGCCTGCTCGCCCTCTCCGTACAGGCCGAAGCGGCGCTGCGCAAAGGACTGCCCCACGAGGCGGAAGCACCCGCGGCCCAACTGCTGTCCCTGCTGCGCACGGACCGCTTCGACCTCGCGGCCGGGCGTGCGCTGCGTGCCGTACTGCGCACCACCGAGGTGCGCGGCGGCCCGGCCGAGGTCCTCGCGGTCCTCGCGCATCTTGCCGCCGACGGCACGGGCCGGCAGGACGCCGGTGCCCTCGACGTCCTCCCCGCGCTCCTGCTGGCGGGCCCCGCCACCCCCGCCTGGCTCATCCGGGTGGCTCGCACGGCCGGGGACGAGCGGCTGGCCGCACGCGTCGCCGAACTGGCCCGGCGTGCGGGCGACGCCAGTCCAGGACTCGCCGCGACCGGCGCCGCCGCGGCACACGCCGACGGACTGCTGCGCGGATCACCGGCCCTGCTGAGCCAGGGCGCCGCGGGCCACCCGGATCCGTGGTCGCGGGCGCAGGCCGATGAGGACCTCGCCGACCTCGTGCTCACCACCGGGGAAGGCGGCGGCGAGGCCCGCAGGGAGCAGGCTGTGCGCCGGCTCCAGCAGGCCCTCGACGGCTACGAAGCGGCCCGGTCGGCCCTCGACGCGGCCCGGGTCCGCGGCATGTTGCGCCGACTCGGAGTGCGCAGGCGGCACTGGACCTACGCCAGCCGGCCCACCACCGGCTGGCCGAGCCTCACCGACACCGAGCGCGCGGTGGCCGACCTGGTCGCCCAGGGACTGACCAACCGGGAGACCGCGCAGCACATGTTCCTGTCCCCCTACACCGTCAACTTCCACCTCCGGCAGATCTTCCGCAAGCTCGGCATCACCTCAAGAGTGGAACTCGCCCGTATGTACCGTGACCCCGAACGATCCGAGCCGGCCCGGGAGCCGGTCTTCCCGCCGGACGCTGCCGCCGCCCGCTCCCGGGCGTCCGGGCACCAGCGCCCGCGCCCGGTCCGCCGGTCCCACACCGACCTGAACGCCAAGGCGGCGCACGCCGCGTCGGCCACCCCGGGAACCCAGGGAGGCCGGCGATGAGCGGGGGGCCGGTACGTGCGGCCGCCCGCGCCGGCGGACGCACGCGCGAGCGGCTGCCCCGGGCCGTGTGGCTGCTGGTGGCGACCGTCTTCGTGTCCTCCTTGTGCGCGGCCGCGATCGCCCCCGTCCTGACCGTGCGGGCCGCGCAGCTGACCGCCGACACGGCAGCGGTGCCGGCCGTGGTCAGCGCCTACTTCCTCGCCCGGCTGGTCCTCACCCCGGTCGCCGGCCGGTTCGTGACCACCGGACACGCACGCCTGGCCCTGCCCGCCGGCCTGCTGCTGACCGCCGTCAGCACCGCTGCCGTGGGACAGGCCACCGGCTACGGGCAGCTGCTGCTGCTGCGGGTCGTCGGCGGGGTCGGATCCACCCTCTTCACCGTGTCCGCGGTGGCCGTGCTCGTGGCCGCCGCCCCGGACACCCTGCGCGGCCGGGCCTTCGGCGTGTGGTCGGTGGGGTTCGAGGTCGGCAGCGTGCTGGGTCCCCTCGTCGGGGCCGGGCTCCTCGCCGTCGCCCGCGATGCCCCGTTCACCGTCGCCGGCGGGTGCCTGGCCGTCGCCGCCCTGGCCGCCGCAAGGCTGCTGCGTCCGGCCCGGCCGTCCGGGGACGCACCGGGAACGGGTGCCGGTCAACGCGTCGTGGGGCTGCGCCATGTGCTGGCGCACCGCACCTACAGGGCGGCCCTGGTGTCCAACTTCGCGGTCGGATGGGGCGCCTACGGCGTTCCGGTCTCGCTTCTCCCGCTGTACGCGCAGGCCCGGTTCGCCCACGCCGGCACGCTGGCGTCGCTGTGCCTGACGGCGTTCGCCGTGGGCAACGCCCTCGTCCTGCCCGTGGCAGGCCGCCTCACCGACGCGAGGGGCCGCCGGCCGGTCGCCCTCACCGGTCTGGCGATGTCCGTCGCGGGCCTCGCCGGCATCGGCTTCAGCGGCGGTCCGCTGCCGCTGCTGACAGCCGCGGTGCTGACCGGCCTCGGCTGCGGTGCCACGGCCCCGGCACACGGCGCGGCCGTGGCAGACGTGGTCGGACCCGACGCCAGGGGCGGTTCGGCACTGGCGGCCTTCCAACTGGTCGCCGACACCGGCGCCGTCGTGGGCCCCGTGCTGGCCGGGCTCACCGCGGCGACGGTCTCCTACCCGGCCGCGTTCGTCCTCACCGCCGCGGTGCCGGCCACGGCCTTCGCCGCATGGCTGCGTGCTCCGGAGACCCGGCCCGCGCGGCTCACCTCGGCATGACCCCGCAGGCCGCGCGGAGACCAGCCGCGACGCGCCTGTGCCACATACCCCCAGATAGCCGCTCAGCGGGCGGCCGGCACCCATGCCGGTGGCCCCGAACCGGACAACGAAGGTGATCACACATGTTCAGCCACAAGGAAGAGAAGAACTGGCTCGCCCGGGAGCGGGAGATAGAGTCCGCGACCGCCGGCGGATTCGGTCCCGTCGGCCAGCTGTGCGCCTGGACGGAGCCCACCCCGTTCGCCCTGTTCCAGTACTTCCTGCTCCGGGAGGGAGCACGGACCTGGCTGGGCCGCAAGCTGGTTCCGCCGGGCCGCATCGACCCCGCCTCCGTGCTCACCCCGCGCATGCTCATGGGGGAGTTCGAGACCCTGAGGTTCACCCGGGAGAAGGTGGTCTTCTACTACACGCCCCGGCCGGCCGAGGAGGGGGCCGAGGCCCTCGCACGTGCGGCGAAGGACCCCGAGGCGGACATCGACTTCCCCTTTCCCCGGCTGACGGAGGACTGGCGGGAGGCGCTGGTGCCCGCCGAGGTCTGGGACGGCAGCGCGGAACTGGCGGAGAGCCTCGACCCGGACGAGTCCCACTTCCGGGCGGTCAGCGTCGAGCGGCTGCGCGACCTGGTACGGCCGGGCGACACCCTCTACGACCCCGCCTGTTCCACGGGCACCTACATCTCCTCGCTGGCCCACGCGTTCCCGCAGTGCCGGATCCTGGCCTCGGACGCGTCACCGCACATGGTCGAGGCGGCCCGGCGGAAGGTCCCCGGGGCATTCGTCGCCGACGGGCTCGGCTCACCGGTCCCCGACGCTTCCGTCCAGGTGCTCATCATGCGGTTCCTCAACGCGGAGGTGATGCCCACCGACGTGGCCGTCGAGGGATTCCGCACGCTCGCCCGGCTGATCGCCCCGGGTGGTCACGCCCTGGTGTTCGGACACACACCGGTGCTGCCGGTGGTCCGCCAACTCGCCGCCGAGACCGGGCTGCGGGTGGTGTCCTCCATCGCCGCGCACCCGGACGCCGAGGACGCGATCTTCCAGTTCTACGTCCTGCGGCGTCCGGACACCTCCGACGAGGCGTCCCGGGACTGATGACCGGACCGGCCGTCGTCCCGCGCTCAGCCGCGGGACGACGGTCCCCGCAACCGCAGCCGGATCGCCGCGTGGTCCGAGGCCGCGAGCCCGCCGGTCTCCTCCCACGGGCGCGTCACCTGGTCGTAGGACTCGATGCTCGACAGCAGCGAGGGCGACGCGAGGAAGAGGTCGATCCGCCGGCTCGGGTCCCCGTCCGTCGGTGTTCGGTACGTGGGCCTTCGGTCTCCGGTGTGAGCGGCGACGTCCACCAGCAGCGGACGGCTGCCGGCACCGAGGAGGGCACCCAGCGGCGAACGGTCCGCCACCGTCTCCCCGGGCATCAGGTGGTTGCCGATCCGGTGGGCCGGCACCGAGGACCAGTCCGGCTCCGGATCTCCGGGTGCGATCGAGTTGGCGTCCAGCGCCACGAGGGTCTGGGCGAGGGCGTGCGGCCCGATGAACCCGCGCAGCCGGTCCGACTCGATCCGGCGGTTCAGCGGACTGTACGGATCGAGGTGGGCCACCACGAAACGTATGGGAGCGGTCCGGCCCGGCAGGCGCAGGACCGCGCAGCCGAAGCCGTGCCACTCCACCAGCTCGTGCGGATAGCAGTCGGTCTCGACCAGCTCCACCTCCGGACGCCACAGCACCGCCTGGTGACAGCCGGTCTTCGCGGGAAACAGCGCGCCGTCCATGTTCAGGCTCCGCTTGGTGTCCTCGAAGAGCGCCTGGCCGTCCAGGTCCCAGCACCATGCCTCGGTGACGAGGAGCACGGTCGGCCGTTCCCGCAGGATCAGCTGCCGCTGCACCTCCCAGCGGGCGTGATCGCCGCGCTGCCGCTCGAAGCCGGTCTCGTACAGGTTCCAGAACATGACGGTGTCCGTGCCGTCACCACCCTGCGGGAGGCCCGTCACCGCTCACGCCGTCCGACGCCGTCACACGCAGCCGTCCGGTGGCTCATCTGCTGATTCCTCCCAGCTCGTCGGGCACCGCCCGCGGGCGGCAGCGGGCAGTGGTCCCGCCCACCCAACTCACCACGCGGCGGCGGGACGGGCCAACAGTGCGACCGGGTGGAATCCGTGCACCCCCCGACGGCTCGGAAGCCGCGTGGATCCCGCCCGTTCAGGTGAGGTGGACGCCCCTTTCCCAGTCACACGATGACCGCAGAGCACGTGCAACGAGCACGCGCCGGACGTGTGAAAGGGCGTGAGCGGATGAAGTACCGCGTACTCGGCCGAGGGGGGCCGAAGGTCTCCGTGATCGGGCTCGGGACGACCGCCTTCATGGGCATATTCGGCCGCCGGGATCCCGGCGCCGTCGCCGACACGCTGCGACTCGGACTCGACAACGGCATCAACCTCGTGGACACCGCGCCCTCCTACGGCAACGGGTTCGCCGAGACCATGCTCGGTACCGTGCTGCGTGGACGCCGGCACGAGGTCGTTCTGACGACCAAGGTCGGCTGTTACGCGCCCGAGGAGTTCGACTTCTCGGAGCAGCGCATCAGATCCGGACTCGAGGACAGCCTGCGCCGGCTGGAAACCGACCACGTCGACATCCTGCTTGCTCATGACATCGAGTACGCGGACCCCCGTCACGTCACCACGGTGGTGCTGCCGCTGCTGGAGAAGCTCAAGGCGGAGGGCAAGGCCCGCGCCGTGGGCGTGTCCGGGCTGCCGCTGTCGGTGCTCGACACCGCTGTCAGCGCCGCCGAGCTGGACGTGGTGCTGTCCTACTGCCGGTACGGCGTACACGACACGTCCCTGACGGCTGCCGCGCGCCGGTGGCGGGAACGCGGCACCGGGACGGTGTTGGGCAGTGCGGTCGCCATGGGCCTGCTCACCCAGGCCGGCCCTCCCCGCTGGCACCCGGCCCCGTCGGAGCTGCGTGCCGCTGCCGCCCGTGCTGCCGCGCTGTGCGCCGAACGCGGCGCCGACCTCGCGACGCTGACCATTCAGTTCGCCTTCGCCAACGACGCGTTGGGGAGCGTGCTGACCGGCACGGCCGACGGCGACCATCTGCGCGCCATGATCCGGGCACTGGACACCGCCCCCGACCCGCAGCTGCTGGCCGATGTGCGGTCGGTCTTCGCCGGCGTGGCGAACCCGACCTGGCCGTCCGGAAACGGCCTCTGGCCGGACGACGGCTCATGACGGCCGCCCTGTACCGAGCCGCCACCCCACGACGACTGGAGACTTCCGCATGAGCACATCACACACGTCGGCGAACTCGACCAAGGACCCGGCGGATGAGACGACCTTGCGTTTCGGGGTCGTGGGACTCGGCTTCGGCCGGTGCCACGCGAAGGTGCTGTCCGCCATGGAGGGGGTCGAGCTGGTCGCCGTGGCCGATCTCCACCCGGAGGAACAGGGCATCGACCTGGAGCCGTGGGCCTCGAAGCTGGGGGCCCGCGGATATCGTGACGGGCTCCGCATGCTGGCCGAGGAGACCCTGGACGCGGTGGTGATCGCCGTACCGCCGAAGAGCCGCGAACGGCTGGTGACCGCGGCCGGCGAACGCGGCGTCGCCATCTTCCTGGAGAAGCCCTTCGCCGCGGACGAGGCGGACAGCGAGGCCATGAGCGAGGTCCTCGACCGTTTCCCGGGTCTGCCGGTGATGGTGGACTTCTGCCTGCGCCACCTGCCCGCGGTCGCCCGGCTGCGCGAACTGCTCGACGGGCCGCTGGGCGAAGGACTCCTCGTCAACGCCGACCTCGTGCTGCCGCGCCACGACAGCCCCGCGTGGGTGTGGGACCCGGCGGTCGGCAACGGCGTGGTCAACGAGAACACCTGCCACATGCTCGACACCCTCTGCTTCCTCCTGGGCGAACCGGTGTCCGTGCAGGCCGCGGGCGGCTCCTACCTCGGCAGCCCGCTGGAGGACGGCGTGGGGGTCGTCGTCGGCTTCGCCTCGGGCGCCACCGCGGTGCTCACCGGGGGCGCCCTGGGCGCGGAGGCGATGCGCACGCCGGCCACACTGTCCGTCTACTCGCGCCACGGGCAGGCCCGGCTCACCGGACGGGACCACATGTTCGCCGGCCTCGAATGGGCGGAGGCCGGTGCCGAGGCGCCGGTGCAGGAGACGTGGCAGCTGCCCTCGCGGGGCGACATCAGCGCCTACGCGCTGGCGCACTTCGCGGAGTCGCTGAAGGCGGGGTCCGCGCCCTCACCGGGGCGCGCGGCCGGGGTGCGTGCCGTCCGGCTCGCCGTGGCCATCCGCGAGGCGCTGACCAGTGGTGCGGCCGTCAAGGTCTGAGAGCGGACGCCTGCGCGGGCCGGAACCGGGAGGGTTCCGGCCCGCGCAGGCCGTTTTCGCGCCCGTGACGACCGCCGTGATCCCGTGCGGCGCCCGGAGCACCGGGAGCGGTACCAGCCACCTCGCGCGGCCATGGGCGACAGCCCGGCACCTTCACGTGTCGCGGCAGGCGACAGCGCACAAGCCTGACCATGTGTGTACCTCTGCCGACGTACACGCATGGTCAGGCTGGGGGTTGCGGCGGTGGGCTCATCCGCCGGACGGCACGCTCGCCTCGCCGCGTAACTCGAGCGCCGCCCGGTGGAAGGCGAGGTGCTTCAGATGAGCCAGCAGGAGCTGATCCGGTTCCACGGCGACGATCGTGTGCGCCGCTCCCCTGGCGGCGCCCTGGTAGTCGGTCGCGAAGCTCTTGACCGTCTCCACGCCCAGTGCGAACAGCGAGGTGAGCGGCGCCGGCCGGAAGAGCCGGCCCGGCCGCCCCCAGCGCCCCGGATGCGGGGTGAAGAGGGTGACCGACACGTCCGCCGCCGGAGCGAGCACCCGCGCGGCACCCATCAGCAGGGCCGGCTGGGTGCCGCCGGCCCCCAGGTCCACCAGCGTCAGTCCCCGCCCGGCGGAGTGGGCCGCCCCCGCCAGCAACTGCCTGCCCGCAGCCAGGCAACGCCGGGAGAACAGTCCGCTGTCGATGCCTTCCAGCAGCACGGCGTCCGTCTCCGGGACAGCCGAGCCGAACATCGTCAGAGGTCCTCGGGCCCGGCGCACGCCCTGGTCGGTGCCGTACACCACCTCGTCGGCGAAGCGGTCCAGGAACAGCTCGTCGAAGGGGCGGCCGTCCGGCCCCTCCTCCGCCTCGGCCTCCGCACGGGCCGCCGACAGCAGCCGGAACATCTGCGACGGCACCAGGCCGTTGTCCATCCAGGCCCGGTACCGGCCCGGGGAGCCCTTCCTGGTGACCTCCCGCGGGCCGAAGACGGCTTTGCTGGTGCGCGAGAGCACGGCGCGCTCCGTGTCGCTGAGCAGGGAGAGCCGGCTGAGATAGAACACCTCCGACCCCGCCGGGTCCCCGGCCAGGAGGTCGTACGCCGGTTTGAGGTATTCCGCGTCGGTGCCGAGGAAGACCACCGTCCGGTCCGTCCGCGCGGGCACGGCCGCGGCCAGTGCCGCCACCACCTCCCGTCCCATCCGCAGGAACGCGGCGAACAACTCCCGGGGAGTGGGCCGCAGCGGATCGGCGACACCGGTGGAGACGAGCAGTGCGCGCATGTTGCGCCGGTACTCGGCGATCTCGTCGGGGCCGAGCGCGCCGGTCTGCGCCAGCCCGCGATGCAGCCGGCGCGCGAGTCCGTCCGCCGGCAGCCCGAGGGCACGGGCGTGCCGGCGGGTGTCCTCGACGGCTTCGCCGGCGCTCATCGGTCCGTTCAGGCCCATGAGCCTTCTGGACACCCGGGTCACGTGGGCGACGAGGTCCTCCGGCCCGGCCGGGCCGGAGGACGTGGCGGTGCCCGTCAGCGGCCGTTCAACGGCGGTCACGGAGGGCCTCCGGCGTGATGTTCAGATGGTCGAAGACGGCCGTGCAGTGCTCGGAGAACGGGGCCTGGGCGAACAGCGACACCCGGAGCGGTCCGGGCGGGACGGTGAGCGTGCGGACGAAGCGGGTCTCGCCCGTCTCCTTCACACGGTCCAGGAACGCCAGCCGGGTCCCCTCGCGGACCAGGACGAGTTCGGCCGCCGGGCCGGCGAGGTCCGGGCCTCTCGCCTCGTCGGAGTCGGGCCGTGACACCACCGTCACCAGCCCCCACCGTCCCTGCGGCGAAGGTTCGACACATATCTTGGCCCAGCCGTCCGCGGTGTGCACGAGCAGACCGCCCGCGTCCGAGAAGCGGGCGCCGCCCGCGGCACCGTGCACCGACACACGCACCGTCAGGGTGAAGTCGCCCTCGACGAGGCGGGACACCTCGGGCACCCCGTCGACCTCCCGGATGCCCGGCATCCGGTAGAGGTCCGACCCCGCCGGCGCGGTGACCTCCAGTGCGCCGTCCGGGCGCAGGCGTGCCGACGCCCGGTCGCCGGGAAGCGACCAGGAGTCGTCGAAGTCCCGCACGGTCGCCGTCACGGTGCCGACATCCCGCCGTCGACGCTCACCGCTTGCCCGGTGACCTGGCGCGCCGAGGCCAGGTACAGCACCAGGTCCGCGACATCCTCCGGCTGCTGGAACTGGCGCTGGGGGATCATCGTCCGCATGCGCTCCCAGCACTCCTCCTTGGTCTCACCGGGGCGGGTGAACTCCTCCAGCAGGTAGTCCCACATGCTGGTGCGGATGATGCCGGGGCAGACGGCGTTGACACGGACACCGTTGCGTGCCTCCTCCTGGGCGAGGGCTGCGGTGAAGCCGATCACACCGAACTTCGCCGCGCAGTAGTGCGCCATCTTCACGAAGCCACTGCGGCCGGACACGGAGGAGAAGTTGACGATCGATCCTCCACCGTCGGCCCGCAGCAGCTCCAGCGCGTACTTCGACACGAGGAAGACGCCGTTCAGGTTGCCCTCGACGACCTTGGTGAACTCCGCCAGCTCCATCTTCTCGACCGAGCCGACATGTGTCACGCCGAAGGCGTTGACCACGGTGTCCAGACGGCCGTGGAGGTCGTCGACGGTGCTGATCAGCGCGCGCACCGAGTTCTCGTCGGACGCGTTCGCCGCCACGGCCGTGGCCTCGAATCCCTGCTCGGTCAGCTCCTTCGCCACTTCGGTGGCGGCGGCGAACCCGCCGGTGTCCGTCGAACGGTACTGGTTGTACGCGGACGCCAGCCGGTCGACGTCGGCGATCACGACCCGTGCGCCACGGCGCGCGAACGCCTCGGCCACGGCGCGGCCCATGCCGCGTCCACCGCCCACCACCAGCACCACCTTGCCGTGGTGGTCGCCCTGGGGGCCGGCTGCCTGCGGTCCGCTGTCCAACTGGGTACTCATGCGTGCGAGACCTCCTTGTCGTCGAGGGCGTTGATGACGGTCCCGGGGGACCCGGGTGCCGTCCGGTGGTCCGGGGAGAGGCGGTAGCTGAGGGGTGGCATGACCAGCGCGTCGACCAGCCGGGGGAAGGCCCGGTAGTCGGCGAGGGAGCGCTGGGACCGGGCGACGATCTGCCTGAGGTCGGGACGGGCCGTGCCGGTCGACTCCTCGTGCGCGGCGATCATGGCCAGCAGCGGCTGGTGGTCCTTGCGGAAGTAGTGCCCGAAGAGCTGTTCGACGTCCTTGAGGGCGGTGGCGGGATCGACGCCGCGGCGCGGCTCGACGCGGACCCGCTCGACGGTCGTACGGTCGTACGCCGCCGGCTGCCACGTGCTGCCGGGGGTTCCTTCCAGCGCGCGGAAGAAGGCCGGTTCCTCGAACGCCGACGTGTCCGGCATGGTGGCCGGCTCCCAGTCACGGTTCAGCAGCCTGGCCGTCAGCTCGTCCTCGTCGACCTGGCCGAGCGGACCGATCCGGTCCATGGAGAACGGCACACCGGTGAAGGGGGTGGCGGGCACCAGATTGCGCTCGGGCAGCAGCTCGACGGCCGGTCCCATGCCGGCCGCGATGACGGGGACTCCGTGGGCCAGGGCCTCGAACACCACGCGGCCGAGGCTCTCCCGGGAGGCGGTGGAGGGGAAGAGCAGCACGTCGATCTGCGAGAAGAAGTGGGCCAGCCGTTCCGGACCGATCAGCCCGAGGGAGGTGACGCTGTCGGCCGGCACGCCCTCACCGGCCAGCCTGGCCAGGACGTCCGGGGTCCGCCAGCGCGGGTCGTTGGGTTTGCCGGCGAAGACCAGGGTGGCCCTGCCGTTGCTCTCCCGGTGACAGCGAGCGAAGACGTTCAGCACCTGCTCGAAGTTCTTGGCGGTCGACAGAGCGCCCAGGTAGCCGATGCGCAGGACGGAGTCCCGGGCCGGTACGGCCACCGGGGCGGTGCGCGGCATGGTGTCGAGCATCGGGTAGGCCACGACCGCGTCGCCGGGCCGTACGGAGGGGAAGCAGCGCAGGAAGACCTGCCGGGTGAACTCGCTCGGGAAGAGGACGGTGTCGCCCGGCCGGTGCAGGGGAGCGCACAGTTCCTCCTGCGTCCAGTAGCCGGACCAGAAGGTGGTGTGCACCTCGCGGACGATGCGGTGGCCGCCGCCCTGCCGCTCCCGCCACAGGTGGTACAGGTACGCGTAGGGCCCGTTGCCCGCGTAGACGACGTCGTCGTCGGCCGGCGCGCCGAGGCCCGCCGCTCCCCCGAGGATGTCGTGCGGGACCGTACCGGGGCGGGCGGTGAGCAGGTCCGACATCTGCCGGTGCATCAGCACCGCGCCGTCCAGGATGCCGGAGGTGTCCACCGGACCGTAGTCATGCACGTGCAGCCGCATAGTCCTCACCCGCCCTCGCACGTGCCGGGAGCAGAAGCTCGCGCAGTTGGTCGGGAGCCATCTCGTGGCGACGCAACTGGACCTCGTGCACGCAGTTGTGGATGTCGTCCCGCACACCGTGCACCGTGACCGGCAGCAGGTACCGATTGCGCAGCCAGGCGCCGAAACCGCCGTGCGCGCCGTTGTACTCCACCGACACCACGCGCCGGTAGCGGCTCAGCGCGTCCAGGACGGGCCGGCTGAGCACCGGGTTGAGTGCCGCGCAGTGCAGGTGCGGCAGGCCGATCGAGGCGTTGGCCTCGGCCACCAGGGTGGTGGCGTACCCGAAACTGATCACCACGGTGTCGGCGTCGCTGTCCTGCGGACGTTCGATCCACACGCCGTCGTCCACGGCGGCCGAACAGTCCACCGCGGGCGGCTCGAAACGGGCGTCCACCATGCTCAGGACGTGCACGGTGCCGGGGTCGTCCTCCAGCCGCCGCGCGCACGCGTGGAACTCCTCCTCGGTGATGGGCTCGTACACCCGGGTGTTGATGAGGAGGGAGAGCAGGTTGAAGGCGTTGGCGGCACCTCCCCAGGCGGCCCAGTTGCGGCCGGCCAGCACCATGAGCCGACGCACGCTCGTGGCGGCTTCGGTGAGCATGCTCAGCGAGTCCATGTAGTACATGGCGTCCGTGGCGACGACCTTCAGGTCGTCGTCGGACAGCCCGAGTGTCAGCCCGACGCTCAGTGTCTCGGCGAGGCCGGTGTTCTCGTAGGGCATGTGCCCGGGAAGCCCGAACCGATTGGCCATGTCGGCTGTGAAGACCCTCGCCGTCCGTCCGCTGCGCGCCTGTCCGGTCGCCAGCATCCGCCCGGTCGTGGTGGCGAAGGAGGGGATCGTGGGGGGCGCGGCGACGGCCCTGTCCGGCTTGAAACTGTGCGCTCCCTTGCGGGTGCGGCAGACCAGCGCCGCGGGGCCCGGCGCGTCGAGCAGCTGCGACAGCGCCGTGCGCACGCTGTCCGCGTCCTGGCCGTCCACCTCCACGACGGTGGTGAAGTAGCTGCGCAGATAGTCACGGTTGAGCGGCTTCAGGAGGGGTTCGATGCCGCGGTCGTTGGCGTCGACGACCAGCACGAGGTTGCTCAGCCCGGCCTCGTGCGCGAACCTGATGCACTCGAACGTCACGCCTTCGTGCAGCTCGCCGTCGCCGGCCAGGCAGACCACCTTGCGGGTGTCGCCGTCCCGTGACAGTTCCCAGGCGCGGCTGACGGCCTGGGCCAGGCCGACGCCGAGGCTGTACCGCATGGTGTTGGCGAAGCCCCAGTCGCGGTGGACCACTCCAGTCATGCCGCCGCGGTGCATGGTGGTCAGCGGCAGGAACGGCAGCAGACCGCGTACGTACTGTTCGGCGTAGAAGCTCGGCGCGATGTGGCCGCGCCCCACCACCAGCTCGGCGGTCAGGGACGTCCGGCCCGCGCCCGGAGCCAGGCCCAGCTCGAAGCAGGCGTGCACGGTGGGCAGCGAGGACAGACAGCTCTGGTAGTTGCCGAAGCCCGCGATCTCGTGCATCCGCCGCAGCACCTGGCCGCTGTCCTGGTACAGCCGCTCCGGTACCGCGGCGGCAACCGCGCGCATGGCGTCCAGCACGGTCCCCGTGTGCGGCGCCAGCCGGGCCAGCTCGGCCAGTTCACGGTGGACGACGGCACGCTCCTCGTCGGTCAGCCGGCCCTCGGCACCGGCCATGACCTGGCCGTACCGCGCGGCGAGGCCGTTCACGCCCGGCCCCCGTAGACCTTGTCCAGCGCGTCCGTGAGGATACCGGCGATCTCCGCGGTCTCCTCCTCGCCGGTGATGAAGGCGGGTGCCAGCACGATCCAGTCGTCCTGGCCGCGCACGATGAGGCCGCGTTCCAGACAGGCTCCGGCGACGAGCGACCCGAGTTCCCCGGTCGGTGTGCCGGGCGCCGCCGACAGCTTGACGCCGTACAGCAGACCGAGGGAGCGGATGTCGCCTCGGCCGTCGACGGCCCGCTCCAGGTGTGACAGGAACGAGGCCGCGAGGCCGGCGTTGCGGTGCACGAAGTCGCCGTCCGTGAACAGCGACACCGACGCCAGACCGGCCGCCGCCGAGATCGGGTTGGCGGCGTACGTGTGGGAGGGAGCGAACGACGAGGGCCCGGAACCGTCCGACAGGACGGAGGCGACCTTGTCGTTGAACAGCACCGCCGCCAGGGGCGCGTACCCGCCGGAGATGCCCTTGCCGACACACATCAGGTCGGGGGTGACGCCGAAGGTCTGGGCGGCGAACGGGTTGCCCGTGCGGCCGAAACCGGTGACGATCTCGTCGAACACCAGCAGCACCCCGTAGCGGTCGCAGATCTCCCGGACCCGGTCGAGATAGCCGGTGGGCGCGATGGCCATGCCCCGCAGGTGGATGACGGGTTCCAGGACGAAGGCGGCGACCGACTCCGGCCCCTCCGCCTCGATGGTCTGCTCCAGCAGCGCCGCGGCCAGCCGGCCGGACTCCTCCGCGTCCACGCCGAGGACCGCCGCCAGCATGTCGGGGGACCAGACGTGCACCGCGCCCGGCAGACCGGGGCCGAACCGGGCCACGTCCGGCCGTCCGGTCAGCGACAGCGATCCGAAGGTGGCGCCGTGGTAGCCGTGGTAGTAGCTGAGCACCTTGTAGCGGGTGCTCTCACCGGACTCCCGGTGGGTCAGCCGGGCCAGCCGGACCGCCGCCTCCACGGCCTCGGAGCCGCCGTTGACGAGCTTGGCCGTGTTCAGACCGTCCGGGGCGAGCCGGGTCAGCCCGTCGGTCAGGGCCAGCGCGTCCGGGTTGGTGCCGTGCAGCGGCGGGTTGAACGGCATGGTGCGCAGCTGTCGCGACACGGCCTCGACGATCGGCTCGCAGCTGTAACCGAAGCAGGTGACGAAGACGCCCGACATGCCGTCGACGTAGGAGCGCCCGGCGGTGTCGGTCAGCCGGATGCCGTGCGCCCGCTCGAAGAGCACGGAGCTGTCGGAGTGCGGCACTTCGAAGCAGTACGAGGACAGGTCGGCGGGCCAGGCGTGGGGTTGGGTGGGGGCGGTCATGTTCACCTCGCGGAAGATCGGTGGTTCGGTGGACCGGTGTCAGCGGTTGCCGGCCAGGACGGTGTCGTTCAGGGGCGGCACGTCGACCGGTGCCGTGGTCAGCAGGCGGTGCAGCCGGACGCGGCGGGTGGGGTCGAGCAGCGCGAAATAGGCGGGCCAGTGCGGGCTGAGGATGTCGCGCTCGAGGATGTCCTTGGCGATGTCCACGATCACCGGCACGGCCTGCCGCATGAGGAGCGGCATCAGCAGCCGGGTGTCCGCCTGGGTCAGGAGACCGGACGCACCGGCCCGGGCGATGAACGAGTAGAGCGTGCGTTCCACCGCCACGCGGCCGCCACCGACCCGGCCGGCGGTGTCCGCCACCCAGGCGAGGTCGAGCAGCCGGTCACCGACGTGCAGGTTGTCGAAGTCGAGGACGGCGACGACCTCGGGCCGGCGCTGTTCGTCGAGCAGGAAGTGGTGATAGTGCAGGTCGCCGTGGACCACCGCACGCCGGGCGGGCGGTGTGGGTTCGTCCGCTGCCGCCTCCAGCACCGGCCGCGCCGTCACCAGCGCCTCCAGTGCGTTGGCCGCCACGCGGCCCCAGCGGTCGCTGCGGCGCAGCGCGAGGGGCAGGAGGCGCTGTTCCGCGTCCGCCAGGGCGCGGCGCCAGTGCGGTTCGGCGACGAGTTCCGGCAGCGCCACCGGTGCCAGTTCGTCGGTCAGCGCCCCGGGTACGGCGTCCAGGGCGTGGCGCACCGTGAGGCCGGCGCGGATGACCGCCTCCGCCTGGGCGGAGGTGGGCTCCACCGCGGCGGCCCCCGCCACGAGGGGGATGACCTCGCAGACGTGCCCGTCCGCCCAGACCGCGGGCGTGCCGTCGAGAGCCGGAACCGCCGAGGCGACCGGAACGCCGAACCCGGCGCAGTGGTCGAGCACCTGCTGCTTGAGCGGGTAGAACCGCGGGGCCCGTGCGGCCTGTCGGTCGAGCTGCACCTTGAACAGGTACGGGGTACCGTGGCGCCGGATCTCCCACAGACCGGCGGTGTGGCTCAGCGGTCGCTCGCCGCCGCGCACGCCCAGCGGCGTCGGCGTCGTAGTGCCCAGGTCCGGGCCCCAGTGCCGCGCCAACACCTCGCTCACCCACTCGGCGCCGCCCACCGCACTGCCGGGGCTGTCTCCCGTGCTGTCGGACATCGTGCGTTCACCTCACTCGACCCGGCGGTCGCTCCGCATGGATGTGATCACTGCATCCGGAAGCCTCGCCGGGAGCCGTGTGACGGCACATCACCTGACCGGGTAGCGGCCCCCGGGGGCGGATCCGCGGCCCGCGGGGGCGTGGCGAGCTCCTGCCCGGCCGGGTGATGTGGCGCCGACGGCGGCTCCGTGAGCATCGGCTGCGGCAGGAAGCAGTCGGACAACCCGTAAGGAGCCGGACGTGAGTGAGGACCGCGAAGGCACTGTCGGCACACGCCCCCGGGCGGCAGCCGGGCCGTCAGGGGCGCGCGCCCTCCCCGCACTCGTCGTGTTCGACCACGACGGGGTTCTGGTGGACTCGATCGGCTCGGACTTCGAGGCCTGCCGGCGGCTGTTCGGCGAACACGGGGTGGAGCTGCCGGTGGAGCGGTGGGCCCGGGAGGTGTGCGGCAACACCGACGGGTACGACGCGCTGTTCGCCCTGCTGCCGGCCGCCGGCACGAACCCGGCGCGCGTCGCCGGCGCCGGTCGCGCGCGGCCGGACGGCTGCCCGCCGGAAGGCGTGCCGGACAGGTACCTGTGGACCAGGCTGAAGGCGCTCTGGAAGGAGCTGCAGGTCCCGGAGAACGTCCCGCTGATGCCGGGAGTCCGCGAGCTGCTCACGCGGCTCGCCGACCGCGGTGTCCGGCTGGCCGTGGCCTCCTCCGCCGACCGCGGCTGGGTCCTGCGCTGGCTCGGCCACTACGGTCTGACCGAGCTGTTCGACACCCTCGTCTGCGGCGACGACGTCCCGCGCCGGAAACCCGCGCCGGACGTGTACACGGAGGCCGCCCGGCGTCTGGGTGTCCCTGCCGCGCGCTGCCTGGCCGTCGAGGACTCGCTCACCGGCGTCACCGCGGCCCGCGCCGCCGGCATGCGCGTGGCGGCCGTCCCGACCTCCTACACACGCTCGCTCGACTACGGCGTCGCCGACGCGGTCCTCACCGGTCTCTTCGAGCTGAGCGACGAACTGCTGCACGAGCTCTTCAGAGAGGACGACCATGTCTGACCCGACCACTGACCGGCCCGTGGAGGCGTCGCCGGACATACCGGCGATCCGCGCCCGGCTGGTGGAGTACCTCTGCGAGGCGGCGGAGATCGAGCACTCGCTGTGTCTGCAGTACCTCTACGCCGCGTTCTCACTGAAGACCGACCCGTCGGAGGCCGGGCTCGACGAGGCCCAGATCGAGACCATCCGCGAGTGGAAGGGCCAGTTGCTGAAGCTGAGCCGGGAGGAGATGCTCCACCTCGGCCTGGTGCTGAACCTGCTGGCTGCGGTGGGTGGTGCGCCGTACCTCCAGCGCCCCAACTTCCCGCAGCCCGAGCGGTACTACCCACTCGGGGTCGTCTCCGCCCTGACGCCGTTCTCCCGCGAGACCATCGACCGCTTCGTGGTCTACGAGATGCCCACGGTGCTGCTGTCCGGGATCCTCGGCGACCGTCGCCGTGACGAGGACGGCGAGGAGCGCATGACCGTCGGTCTGCTGTACGAGCGGATCCGGGAGCTGTTCCTGGCCGTTCCCGAGCACGAGTTGTTCATCGGGTCCCCGCGCCGTCAGATCGACACCGCCTCGATCGTCGACCCGGACAGTGTCTTCGAGGAGGAAGTCCTCGTCGTGGGCTACGGCGTCGAGCCGTTCCCGATCACCGGCCGCGCGTCGGCCATGCGCGCCATCGACCTGATCATCGAACAGGGAGAGGGGTCCGCGGAGAACACCGGGGACTCGCACTACGACCGGCTGCTGCGGATACGCGACGAACTCGACCGGGAGGTCGCCGCCGCGGCGCAGGCGGGCCGCGGCTTCGAGCCCGCCCGCCCGATGCTGGAGAACCCCGCGGTCAGGAACGCACCCGACGCGACCGGCACGGGCCTGATCACGGAGCCCCTGGCACGGGGCGTGGCCGAACTGTTCAACGCGGGTTACGCCCTGATGGTGCTGATGCTCCTCCGCTTCTACGGCCGTGCCGCCGAGTCGCGCGATGAGCTGCGCACGCTCCAGCAGTTCGTCTTCTTCCCGTTGATGACCATGTTCGTCCGCCCGCTGGGCGAGCTGCTGGGCGAGCTGCCCGCCGCGGACGGTGCCGCCAGGACGGCGGGTCCGCCGTTCGAGTTCGCCCGCGGCATCCAGCTCATCCCGGAGCGCGAGATAGCCGAACGGGTCTTCCTGGAGCGGCTGCGGGACCTGACCCGGCGCAGCCAGACCGTGGCCGTCCAGGCCCTGGAAGGGGACGCGGACCCGCGGGTCACCAGACGACTCCGCTTCCTGGCCGAGAACGTGGAACGAATGATGACGCAGTACGCCCTGGAGATCCGCCCCGACGCCGCCCCGCACACGGAGCCCGTCTCCGCCGCCGTTTCCCCGACCGACGAAGGAGCCGACCGTGTCCACGCCTGAGCTGACGCTGGAGTTCGCCGGCTGGTTCATCGCCCGCCTGGCGACCGACCCCGATCCGACGGACGAGCCCCGCGGAGTCAGCGGCAGTACCTTCGCCCTGGCCGGCGAACCCGATCTGGACCGGATCATCGTCCTGAAGGACCCGTCGCCCGCCATCCTGCGCAGCCACATGCCGCCGATCGGTGTGACCGTGACCCGCGCCACCGCCGCCGGTGCGGAGATACCCGCCCTGCACGGCGCCGCCGTGGACCTGCTCGGCGACCCGATCTTCGAGAACCGGAACTTCATCCTCACCTTCGCCGGACGCGAACCCATCGTCCCCTTCCACCTGGAGATCACCGGTCCCGGGCTGCGCCTGGAACGCGAGATGGTCATGTGGTCCGGGCACCCCGGCACACCCGTGCACCACATCCCCCGGGACGAACTGGAGAAGTTCGGCGGTCGCATCTACCGCACCGACCCCGAGATGGTCCTCGCGGAGACAGGCATCGGCGACCCCTACGAGAGCCGGATCAAGAGGCGCGAACTGCTCGTGTCCGACCTGGCCCGCGAGACCGACCCGGTGCGCGTTGCGGGTCTGCGCAAGCGCATCCGTGAACTCGACATCGCGGTGGCGAACCCGCAGGACGAGCGCGTCATCAATCTGACGGCGCTGGAGGAGTTCAACTTCCCGCTCACCGGCAAGGCCGTGGCCGACGGCGAGGCGCTCGGCGACCTGACGCCCGACGTCACCCGGCCCTGGACGGTCGACTTCTGGATGGGCGGCTGGGACGCCGACCTGCTGTGCGGATACCTCAAGGGCAGCCTCACCGTCCCGCTGCGGGACGCATGAGGGCGGCACACCCGGCGACGCGACCGGGCGACGAGAGCAGGGACCGGGCGTACGCCGCACCGGGAGGACACCCGGCCGGGGACGCGGAGGCCGAGACCGCCCCGGCGGGGACTGCTCCCCGGTCAGGGGCCGACGGCGGCCCGTGGTGGCGCGACGCGGTCTGTTACGAGCTGTACCCCCGGTCCTTCGCCGACGGCGACGGCGACGGCACGGGAGACCTGCGCGGCGCCACCGCCCGGCTTGACCACCTCGCCGCACTCGGCGTGGACGCGGTGTGGATCACCCCGTTCTATCCCTCGCCGCTGGCCGACGGCGGATACGACATCAGCGACCACACGGCGGTGGCGCCGGAACTCGGCACCCTGGACGACTGGGACGCGCTGACCGCGCGTGCCCACGCGCTGGGCCTGCGCGTCCTGGTCGACCTGGTCCCCAACCACACCTCGGCGGCCCACCCGTGGTTCCGCGAGGCCCTGGCCGCCCCGGCCGGTGACGAGGCCAGGGACCGCTACGTGTTCCGCGACGGCCGGGGACCGGGCGGCCTCACACCGCCCAACGACTGGCTGTCCGCCTTCGGAGGGCCGGCCTGGACCCGCGTCCCCGGTGACGGTCCGGGCACCGGGGACGCGCAGTGGTACCTCCACCTGCACACTCCGCACCAGCCGGACCTCAACTGGCGCAACCCCGCGGTGGCCGCGGAGTTCGAACGGATCATCCGTTTCTGGCTCGACCACGGCGCCGACGGTTTCCGGGTGGACGTCGCGCACACCCTCTTCAAGGCACACGGTCTGCCCGACGCGGGCCACGGCCAGCACACCGAGCCGCACCGCAACCACCTCATGCCGTACCACGACCAGGAGGAACTGCACCCGCTGTACCGCCGCTGGCGGGCCGTACTGGACAGCCACCCGGGGGCGGACGGCACCGCGGCCGTCGGCGAGCGGCTGCTCGTCGGCGAGGTCATCCTGTTCGACCAGCGCAGGCTGGCCCGCTACGTGCGGCCCGGGGAGATGGGTCACGTCCTCAACTTCGCCTGGACCGACGCCCCCTGGGAGGGGCGGGCCCTGCGCGCGGTGATCGGAGACACGGTTGCCGCCACGGACGCCGTCGGCGCGCCGGCCACCTGGACCCTGTCCAGCCACGACACACCGCGCCCCGTCTCCCGCTTCGGCGGCGGCGAGAGGGGCGCGCGGAGGGCCAGGGCGGCTGCCCTGCTGACCCTGGCCCTGCCCGGCGCGGCATACGTGTACCAGGGCGAGGAGCTCGGCCTGCCCCAGGCGCACGTTGCCGAGGACCGGCGCCGCGACCCCGTGTGGGAACTGTCCGGGCACACCGACCAGGGCCGTGACGGCTGCCGGGTCCCCCTTCCCTGGCAGGGGAGGACCTCGCCCTACGGCTTCAGCGAGGCCCCGCCCGAAGACTGCTGGTTCCCCCCGCCGGACGACTGGGCCCCGCTGACGGTCGACGCCCAGCACCGCGACCCCGGTTCCGTGCTGAGCCTGTACCGGGCGGCACTGCGGCTGCGGCGCGCGCATCCGCCGCGACGGACCGGCGGGCTCCGTCTGCTGGGCCCCGAATCCGGCGAATGGCTGGGCTTCGACCGGGGCCCGGGACTGCGGTGTCTGGTCAACTTCGGTCCGGCCGCACTCCCGCTGGACCCGGCGGACGAGGTGCTCCTGTCCAGCGAACCGCTGCCCGGTCACCTGCTGCCGCCGGACACGACCGTCTGGCTGCGGCCCGGGCCGCGGTGAACGCCCGGCCGGCCGGTCACGGAGCATGCCTGCCGCTCGGCGGCTTCCGCACCGTTTCGTCCCCTGCTCACCTTGGTGCCGGGCAGCTTGCTGAGCCATGGCCGAGCTGGCGGGGCCGCCCGGCGGACGGAGATCCTCGAATGGCCGGACAGCGCAACAGGACGTCCCGCCCAGGCCCCCACCTTCACCGGGGACTGACTCGAGGAGTTACCCAGATGCGACAACCCCGCCATGCCACAGCCGCTCAGCCGGGAACACTGCCGGCGCCGGACGCCGGACAGCCGACCACGGCCACCGCCGGGCAGCTCGGCCGGAACCGGGACCACGGGGAGACCGCGCCCGCGGACGTGAGAGGGACCGCGCCCGCGCGCCGAGTGGTGATGACCGAGGTGGGGCCGGCTGACGACGGCGCGACGCCGGGGCCGGCCCCGGCCGGGGCCGACGGACGAGACCACCGCCGGGAAGTGCCACCAGAAAGGACGGGCGGCCCCGTGATCCAGGAGTTCCAGGAAGCCGTGCACAACCTCAGTCACCGCGAGAGGGAAGTGCTCAGTCACATCGCGCGCGGCGACACGTACACGGCCACCGCGCACCGCATGAACGTCAGCCCGCACACCGTCGACACCTATCTGCGGCGCATCCGCGCGAAGACCGGTGCGCGCAGCCGTGTGCATCTGCTTCTGCTGGCGCTGTCCCTCACCTCCCACTCCCGGACGGACGCGGTGACCGCACCAGGTCTGCCGGACCCGCTCACCACGCCGGCCGGCGACCCCCGGCCCGGCTTCTGAAAGCCGCCCCGGCAGGCGGGCACACCCCCGGTGCGGTGTGCCCCTTCCCGGCGGCCAGATCGTGCACCACAGGTCAGAGGAGTAAGTGGCATGAACCCACAGCCACCGCACGTCATACACATCGGCTTCGAGGCGAAACACGAGCGGCTTCTCAGAGCCGGTCAGCGGTTGTCGGTGCTGCTGGACGAGGACGCCGCGGCCGCGCTGCCCGACCGGGTCCGCGAGCGGTTCGCGCGGATCGGTGCGCTGCGGGTACCGCGCGAAGCGGATCTGGACAACTATGACTCCGCTTTCGGGCAGATGGTCGAGATGACCGATGAGTTCTCCGGCGAGCTGGGCGCCCCCGCCGCCGTGGTGGGGCTGACGGAGGAGTCCGTCCTGCCCGCGGCCAGACTGCGGGAACACCTGGGTCTGCCGGGAATGCGGTCCACCACCGCGCGGCTGCTGCGCGACAAGGTGAGGATGAAGGAGGCGGTTCGCGAAGCCGGTGTGACCACCCCCCGCTTCTGGCCGGTCGGCCCGGACACCGGCATGGACGAGGTCGAGCGCATCGCCGGCCGGCTCCGGGGCGCGGTCGTCCTCAAACCGCGCACCCAGGCGGCTGCCATGGGGGTGCACGTGTTCCCGGACCCGGCCGCCTTCGTCGCCCACGTACGGACCCACGGCCTGCGCCCCGGCCACCAGGTCGAGGAGTTCGTCGAGGGACGGCTGTGCCATGTCGACGGGCTGGTCCGCGAGGGACGACTGCTCTTCCTGAGCATGGCCTCCTACCTCGCCGCTCCGTACGAGGTCGTCACCCGCGAAGGCCGGCCGCTGGGCTCGGTCACCGTCGACGACCCGGACCTGCTGTCCGAGGCGGAACACATGTCCCGCACCGTGCTGCGGGCGGTGGGACTGGACGACGGCGTCTTCCACCTGGAGGTGTTCGCCGCGCCCAGCGGAGAGCTGACCTTCCTGGAAGTGGCCGGCCGTGTCGGCGGCTCCGGCATCGGGGAGCACATCCGGCAGGTGTACGGGATCGACCTGGCCGAGGAGGCGCTGCGGGTCTGCCTGGGGGAGCGGCACCGGTACACCGGCCCACGGACGATCCTGGAGTCCGGTGTCGGCGCCTCGGGCTGGCTGCACGTCCTGGTCCCGGCCACAGGGCGGTCCCGGAAGGTCGTGCGGCTGGACGGCGTCGCGGAACTGCCCGGCTCGGTCGTCAGGCACACCGTCCCCCGGGTGGGCGACATCGTGCCCGCGGCGCCCGAACTGTACCAGTCCGCGGGTGAGTTCACCCTCACCGGACCGGCGAGTGCCGCGGTGGCCGACGACATCGCCAGGCTCTTCGACACCTATGCGGTCCGGTACGCACAGCTGTGACGGCGGCGGGACCACGTCCAGCGGTGTGCCCGCCCCCGGCCTCCCGCGCCCCGCGACGGACCCGAGGGCGATCGTCGCCGCCCGTCCCCCCGCCCGCCTCCGGAAAGACCGGGTGCCGTGTCCCGCGCCGGTCCCGCCCGTTGCCACGTTTCCCTAGGAGTCATACGTGTCGGCCACACAGATCGAGGCTGCGGCCCGGACGTCCGCCGGACCGCCCACGGCGAACCGCGGCGTGGCGGACCCACGGCCGCACACGGTACTCGGGCTGCGCTCGGCCCTCGTCGTCGGAACGGGACTGATCGGCACATCGGTCGCGCTCGCACTGGTGCGCAGCGGAGTGCGGGTCCACCTGGCCGACGCCGTCCCGGACGCCGCCCGCACCGCCGCGTCACTGGGTGCCGGGACGGTGGATCCGCCCGAAGACGCCGTGGATCTCGCGATCATCGCGGTCCCGCCGGCCGTGGTCGGCACCGTACTGGAAGACTCCCAGCGGCGCCGTGTCGCGGCCCACTACCTGGACGTGGCCAGTGTCAAGGCACAGCCGTGCGCCGACGTCTCGGCCCTCGGCTGTGACACCACCCGCTACATCGGAAGCCACCCGATGGCCGGCCGCGAGGTCTCGGGTCCGCTCGGAGCCCGGGCGGACCTCTTCCACGGGCGCCCCTGGGTGCTCACGCCGTGTGCGGACACCCGCACCGAGACACTGAACGCCGGACTGGCGCTGCTCGCGCTGTGCGGCGCGGTGCCGGTGGTGATGGACGCCACCGCTCACGACCAGGCGATGGCCCTGGTGTCCCACGCCCCTCACCTCCTGTCCTCGTTGCTCGCGGCACGGCTGACAGCCGCCCGGGAGAGCACGCTGCGGCTGTCGGGCCAGGGGATGCGGGACCTGACCCGGATCGCTGCCGGGAACCCGGCACTGTGGGCGGACATTCTCAGCGCCAACGCGAAGGACGTCGCGGACGTCCTCGACGAACTCGCCGTCGACCTGGAGCAGGTGGTCCGTTCCCTGCGCTCGCTGCACACAGGCGACGAGACCGAACGCCGCACCGCGTACCGGGCCCTGACCGACGTCCTGCGGCGCGGCCGGTCCGGAAGGGCGCGCATCGCCGAACGGCCCGACCTCGCGTCCTCCCAGTCCGCGGACTGAGGCTGCCGGATACCGCGGGTGCCCAGTCCCCCGGCGCGCCCGACCTTGTGCGCCGAGGACATGGCGTTCCCCGGCGCCTGTGTTCGGGCTGTACGAGCCGGTGCGCGGCAGCGTGCCCGACAAGGCGGGCACCGGCGGGAACGATCCGGCCGCGGTGACCCTGTCCGCCGCGCTGACGGCCGGCCATCCGGGCCACCACAGCGAGGGTGCGGCGGTACGCGGCGCCGTCGCCACCTCGGTGGCGCACCGCAGGTGCACACCCGGCCTGGGCGGCACCGTCACCGCGCGTCAGGCCGGCGAGGCGATCCGGGCGGCCCTCGGCCGAGCCGGGGCAGGCCGCGGCCCTCGCGGCCTCGCCACGTGCCCTGACAGCTGGTCAACCTGTGGTCCGGTCCTGCTCACCTGCGGGTGTCCGGCGGGCCGGCGGCCCCGGTCTCCCACGGGAAAGAATGCCGGAATTCGGGCGAGCCGGGTGTGCCGCGGGTGGTAGCCGAGTGTGCCGAGGTGTTCACATGGCGCTCAGGGCGGACCCTCGACATTTTCCGGTCCTACACTCATCACCGACCGAGGCTCGGTGATGGGTGGGGATCGATCGGAGAGGGCCGTGGCGACAGTACATCTCGATACACGGGAACCCGCTGTGGGGTTCACATTCCGGGTCCTGGGCGAGCTCAGGGTGTTCGACGGCCGCGCTGCCGTCCCGATCACCGCGGGTCGTCAGGAAGTCGTCATCGCCGCGCTCCTGCTGGAGAGCGGCAGGCTGCTGAGCAGTGACCATCTCGTCCGGCTCCTGTGGGGGGAGGAGCCGCCCGACACGGCACGTACGCAGATCCAGATATGTGTGTCACGTCTGCGCAAGGCGCTCGCGGGGGCCGGCATCGACGCCGCCATCGTGACCCGCCCGACGGGTTACGTGCTGCAGATCGGGGACACCGCGCTGGATCTGCACACCTTCAGGAAGGAGGTGGCCGAGGCGCGGACCCTGGTCGGCGAGGGCAGAGCCGCCGAAGCGGCGGACCGGCTGCGCGCGGCCGTCGGCATGTGGCAGGGCCCGTGCCTGAACGGCATCCCGAGCGAGGCCCTCATGCGGGTCGCGCAGCGGATCGACGAGGAGCGGCTCGCGGCCACCGAGACGTTCATCGACCTGGAACTGGGCCTCGGCCGTCACCACCAGCTCACCGCCGAGGTGGGGCGGCTGGTGGACGACAACCCCCTGCGGGAGCGCTTCCGCGGGCAGTTGATGCTGGCGCTGTACCGCTCAGGACGTCAGGCGGAGGCACTGGAGGTGTACCGGCGCGGCCGTCTTCTCCTCCAGGAGGAACTCGGTCTCGAACCGGGCCAGGACCTGCGCCGGCTGGAGCAGGCCATCCTCACCGACGAGCCCTCTCTGCGGTTGCCGACGAGCGCCGGGACCGCCTCCGCACCTCCCGCACCCCCTCGGCCCGACGATGCGGCCGACCCCGCCGAAACGTCGTCGACCAGCGCGACGCCGAGGCAACTGCCGGTCGACACGGCGGACTTCGTTGGCCACGACAGCCTGATCGCCGACGCCGAGAGCGTCCTGACGGATGCGTCACGGCGCCGGGCCCTGGGCATCGTCGTGGTGTCGGGCCGTCCCGGCGTCGGAAAGAGCACGTTCGCCAACAGGATCGCGCACCGGCTGTCCGAGACCCACTTCCCCGACGGGCAGTTGTTCTGCCGGCTGCGCGGCGGACGCGCCGATCCGGTCAGTTCCCGCGAGGTTCTGGGCCGTTTCCTGCGCGCGCTGGGTCTGCCGGGACCGGCGATTCCCGAATCCCTGGAGGAGCGGGCGGAGGTCTACCGCACCCTGCTGGCGACCAGACGGATCCTCGTGGTCCTGGACGACGCCGCGAGCGAGGAGCAGATCCTGCCCCTGCTGCCGGGCAACAGTTCCTGCGGTGTGCTCGTCACCAGCAGGGCCCGGCTCACCGCGCTGCCCGGCGCCCACCGCGTCCCGCTGGACATCCTGGAGCAGCAGCAGTCGCTGGAACTCCTGGAGAACGTCATCGGCCAAGGACGCGTACGGGGCGAACTGGAGGCGGCCAAGGCACTTGTCCGCGCCGTGGGCGGACTCCCTCTCGCCCTGCGCATCGTGGCGGCCCGCCTGGCGGCCCGGCCGCACTGGACGCTGGCGTCGATGGTGCAGCGCCTCGCGGACGAGCGCCGTCGGCTCGACGAACTCGCCCACGGCGAGATGACCGTCCGGGCCAGCCTCTCCCTCACCTACGACGGGCTCACGCAAGAGGGCCGGAAACTCCTGCGCCTGCTGAGTCTGGCCAAGGGATCGACTTTTCCGAGTTGGATGGGTGGTGCGCTCCTGGACGATCCCCACCCTTTCCCCTCCGACCTGATGGAGCAGCTGGTCGACGTCCAGATGCTCGACGTGGCCGGGATCGAGTCCGCCGGCGAGCTGCGTTACGGCTTCCACGACATCGTCCGGCTGTTCGCGCGGGACCGGCTGGACGCCGAGTCGGACGGGACGGAAAGGCGGTCCGCGCTCCGTCGGATGGGCGGTGCCTGGCTCTCCCTGGTGACGCGGGCCCATCGCGGTCACTTCGGGCATGACGCCCTGACCGGATCGGCGCCGCGCTGGAACGTGCCGGAGAGCCACGCCCTGGCCCTCCTCGCCGAACCGATGGACTGGATCGAGAGCGAGCGGGAGAACCTCAGCCTGGTGGTGGAAGACCTGGCGCAGCAGGGCGAGGACGAGTACGCGTGGGAGATCGCCGTCAACCTCGCCCCGTTCTACGAGGCACGGGGCTACCTGGACCACTGGGCCCGGACGCACCGCAAGGCGCTGACCGCGGTCCGCCGGGCGGGCAACGCCCGAGGCCAGGCCGCGTTGTTGTTCTCGCTCGGGGTCCTGCACATCAATCGTCGGCAACTGCCCGAGGCCCGCAGGTCGTTGACGTCCGCCCTGGAGATCTTCGAGGCACAGGCGGACAGCACGGGAAGAGGTATGTGCCGCCGGAACCTCGGCCTGATCGAGAAGCTGGTGGGCCGCGACGAAGAGGCGATGAAGTACTTCGACCAGGCCTGCCAGGACTTCGACGCGACCGGGCAGGCGTGGCGCCGCGCGTCCGTGCTCGTGCTCAGAGCGGGCATCCTGCTCCAGCGGGACGATCTGGAGCAGGCGGAGGCCGATCTGCGGGAAGTGCTGGCGATCTGGACCGAGACCGTGTCCAAGACCGGTCGTGCCCGCGCGCTGTGGCAGATGGGACACCTGCACCTGCGGCGCGGGAAGGTCGCCGACGCCCTGCGGGTCTTCGAGGACGTCCTGCGCGTCGTCACCGGCGACGGTGACGTGATCGGGGAGGGGCATCTCCTGCACGACCTCGGGCGGGTCCACGCGCGCATGGACCAGTCGGCGGAGGCGTCGTCGTTCTTCGAGAGGGCCATCACCGTCCGGGAACACATACTGGACCAGCCCGGCGCGGCCTCGGTGCGCGTGGATCTGGCCGACCTGTTGCTGCGGGACGGCCGGACCGCGCAGGCGGAGGTCCTGCTGGGACATGCCGTCGACGTGCTGCGCACCGCCGGTATGGCCGCGGAGAGCGAGCGGGCCGAGCGACTGCTGGCGCGCACGGTCGTCGGCGCTCGGATGGAACCGGTGGCAGGTCACTGAGGGGACGGCTCCACGGCCGGCATCCCCGGGCGTCAAGGAGCCACGCGCTCCGCTATCGAGCGGGGATAGCAGCGTCAAAGGGGGGTGATTACAGCGACTCCTAATTTCTTTCCAGGAAGCCCGGCAGGGACAAAGGAAAGAGAAAGGGAAGCCGTCATGACCAGCGTCGTCGCGCTTGGCGTCAAGAAGGTTCTGAAGGCCGCCACCCTCGGTATCCTCGCGCTCACCGCCGTCTTCGGCGCGGCCGCCGCCGAGAGGGGTGCCCACCCGCAGCACACCGCTCCGCAGCACACCGTCACCGTGCGGGCCGACGGTCCCGGCACCGGCGGGACGGACGACCCCATCGGCTGGGGCTGATCCCCGCCCGTCGATGTGGTCGAGCCCCGGCCGACGACGGTCATCCGTACGTGCCTCCCGCGGCGTCGACCGGGTGCGGCGCCCCCGCCGGCTGGGCGACGAGTGCCTCGACGCGCGCACCCGGTACCGGACACGACCCGACACACCGTACGCGAGGCCGCGCTGTCGCGGATCCCGGCCCGGACGAGGCGCTCACCGATCTTCCAGCACGTAGGAGAGACTCATGATTCGCATGGTGACGACTGCTTTTCTGGTCGCGACGATGGCCCTGGCCGGGGTGTCGGCGACGCTGGACGCGGCTCTGCTGGACGGCGTACAGAGATCGGTGTCCACCGATCTGCCTCTCACGAGCGGCCCCGACCTGCCTCTGTGCTGCTGAACCATGGCCGATGCCGCGGCGGGAACCGCGCCTTTCGGTCGAGGACGGCTCCCGCTCCCCGCGTCACGGCTTCTTGGCCGGACGCTCCAGGACCGGTGCGAGCGGGCTGCGGTAGCCCAGCAGGCGCACGCTCTGGCGGTAAGCCCACAGCGCACGTTCGCTCTCCCCGCTGGCTTCCAGGATGTCGGCCAGCTCCGACCAGGCGAACGCCGCCTGGCGGCCGGCCTCCGAGGCTTCCAGCAGGAGAGCGCCGCGCTCGCACTCGGACTGGGCCGCCTCGCGATCGCCTCGCCTCAGGTGGGCCGCTCCCAGCACCAGATGCACGCGGGCGCTCTCCAGACGGTGTTCGGGCCCGAGGACCGCCAGTGCGCGCGTCGCGTGGGAGACGGCACTGTCGATGTTGTCCAGCATCACCTCGGCCCGCGCCAGCGCGGTCTCGGCGTAGGCGATGTCGATGTTGCTCCCGAGCGAGGTCAGCACGCTGATGCTCTGCTCCAACAGCGATTTGGCGGTCTCCGTCGTGGGATCGTCGGGACCGGACTGGAGGAGCACCGTGGCATAGGCGTTGCGGATGCGGGCCAGCGCACGCTCGTCGTCGCCCTCGGAGTAGATCGCCACCGCTTTGGTGATCAGGGCGAGCGCTTCGGCGGACCGCCCCTGCCGGTGCAGCACCACACTGGCGTTCCAGTACGCGGCACCCAGCGCCTTGCGGTCGCTGATCAGTTCGGCCTGGTCGATCACCCGGGAGGCGAGGTAGGAGGCCCGGTGCAGGTCGCCCCGCTCGGTGTAGACGCCGATCAGAGTGGAGAGCAGCTCTATGAAGGCGGACGTGGGCGGCAGACCGAGCGCCTCCACCTCGGCAATGGTGCTCTCGGCCGTCTCGATGGCGTGCGAGAGGTCCCCGAGTTCGCGGTAGCAGCGGCAGAGCGACATCACCAGCGTCAGCCGCTGGTCGAGCAGGAGCTCCCGGCCGGCGGACTGCGTCCGCAGCTCCTCCAGGCGGGTCACGGCTTCCTCGAGCCGGCCGAGATGCTCCAGACACCGGGCGGCCCCCAGCGCCGCCTGGGACCACTGCACCCAGCGGTCGGTGGGGGAGAGCCGCTGCCGCAGTTGCTCGAACGCCTTCAGGGCCTCAGCGGCGTCGCCGTTGCGCAACGCGAGGTCCGCGTAGTGGAGTTCCACTTCGAGGGGACTCGTGTCGGGCAGGGCGGGGGTTCCGCGGAGGTATTCCACCGTGGAGCCGAGCCGTTCGGCGATCTGCTGGAGCACTTCGTCGGAGGGGATGCGCTTGCCCGCTTCCAGCAGCGAGATGTAGCTGGTGGACAGCATGGGCTGGGCGAGGGCTTCCTGTGACAAGCCCGCCGCGCGCCGGAGACGGCGGATACGGGAGCCCATCGACTCGGGCTGCGACACGCGGTCCTCCTTCTGTCGGATGTGCCTGGGGCACATTGTCGCTCATGAGAGAACCGCGGGAAGCACCCTTGTGTACTCGACCTTTCGCGCGGTGACGATAATTGCCATGGTGGTCACATTGTTGTGACTGAGGTGTCGCGAATCATGTGATCCCGGGTTGACCACGAGGTTTCCGGACGGCTGCCGCTTTCGTCCGCCAGCGCCGCGGCCGTCTCGGTGAGCAGGGTCAGGTTCGGCTCGAACCGTGACCAGAACCGGGACACCCAGTCCAGGTACCAGGGGACGAGGTGGGCGTCGCGCCGGCCGAGCAGTGCCACGTGGTGCTGCCGGGGGAGGAACCAGAGTGCCCCGAGCCTCGCCAGGTGGCCGGCCGCGGTGTACGGCGTCCGCAGCCGGCGGTGGAGGTGCTCCAGGAAGCACCGGACCGCCACGGGATCCAGCACGAAGTCACCGCGACCGCGGCGGCACGAGAGCCACAGGGCCTTGGCGGCGTCCGCCGGACGCCAGGAGAAGCCCGCCTCGTCCCAGTCGATCACGGTCAGGCGCTGTGAGCCGCCGAGAACGAGGTTCCGTCCGTGCAGATCACCGTGGTAGACGAACGCGGTGCCGGGACGCGTCAACAGACGGGCGCTGGCGCACAGTTCCGCGAGGTGGTGCTCGGCCGCGCGGGCGAGCGCGGTCGGGCGGCCCTTCACCAACCCCGCCGTCGCGCGCAGTTCGTTCTCCCGGTCGTCGAGCCAGGGCGACGCGTAGTCCCCTGTGAGCCCGTCCACGACGGTCAGCTCTTTCGCCCGAAGAGCCAAGTCCGCCAGCACGTCCATCAACGGGCCGATGTGCCGGCTGGCACCGGTCGGCGGGGCTCCCGGCGCGAACGGGCGTATCACCACGAGCCTGGGGTGTGCGGCGGTGTGCAGCCCTATGTCGATGACCCGGGGATACCAGGCGGTTCCCCTCAGGGCCGCGTCCACACGCAGGATGCGCTGGAGCTCCAGATCCGACGACCGGTCCGCGCAGTGCACCTTCACCGAGAAGAGCCGGCCGTGGAGACCGACGCGGTAGGAGGAATTGACACCTCTGCCGTCCAGTCTTTCCGCCAGCCCGTCCTCGATGGCCCCCATGGCCCGCGAGACGTCGATCGTCGGCGAGCCGGTCACGAGCGTCGCCCCCTCGGGGCGTCCGGGCCATCGAGCCAGTCCGTCACCCTGTCGACCAGCCGTGTCACCGGCTCCGAGCTCCGCAGGGTGAGAACCGGGCACGAGAGCCCCGCGAGCCACCTCTCGTCCCTGTCCCTGCGCCGATCCACGAGCGCACTGTCGTCGTACTGCTGGGCCCAGCGCAGAAATGCCTGGTGGGCTGCCTCATTGTCGCCGCCGGGTGCGATCGTGTCGCCGTACCTGACGATTTCGCGGCGCCTCAGCCGGTCCATGCGGGCGTCGGCGTCGAGGGAGAGGAAGACGACCCCGTCGGCCTGATCGGCGATGCCGTCCCCCCAGCCCCTGAGAGAGCCCGAGAGGACCCAGGAATCCCGCGGTACGAACAGCGCTTCCATCAGCCTGATCCGTTCGGCGACCGACCGTTTGTGCGTGTACGGCGGAGAGGTCGGCAGCCACAGGTAGTCATCGACGTCCGCGTGGGGTACGGCCATCAGGGACGCCAGGGCGCGGCCCAGCGTGGTGGTCCCGGTACCGCTCGCCCCTGTGATGATCAGACGCTGGTGCTGCATCGGTCTCCACACGTCCTTTTCTGAGTCCCGTCGGGAGGAATCGTTCACGTCAGTCGGATGGGAAATGCCCGGCCAGATGGGCTACGAGGTTGTCGACTTCTTTCCGGACGTCACGGAACGCGTAACGGAACGCGAAGGTCGGCAGGTTCTCCAGAGCGCCGCGTGTGCGCTGCGAGCGGTCGGGGTCGGGTTCGTGCCCGAAGATGTTGAGGTGCTTGTTCGGAAGCCCGAGAACGCGTTCTTCCAGCAGGGTCGCGCGCTGTGAGGCCGTCACCGGCACCAGGCCGGCCTCCGAGGGGCTGTCGGCGAGACTGAGGTGCACGATCGCCTCGACCTTGGTGGCCGACCCGATCCGTGTGTCCATGAGGTCCGCGTACTCCCAGGGGTACAGCAGAGCCGTGCCGTGCGGTTCGACGCCCGATTCGCGCAGGCTCAGCAGCGTCTGGTTGGCCGGATGCGTCAGCGAGGAGCGGATCGTGTCCGCACGGCCCCGCCCGAACAGCAGATCGAGGGTGTCCAGGCGTACCGAGATGGACCGGGGCCATCCGGTGCCGGTGACGCCGCCCCCGTCGGAATCCGCCGTCAGGCTGACGTCGTCGTTGCACACCATGGTGCCGCAGCCGTTCAGCACGCTGGCCATGACGAAGGAGGTCTTGCCGGCCCGGCTGCCGCCGAGCAGGGCCACCCCCCTGCCGTTGAGCTCGACCAGCCCCGCGTGGAGGAACAGAACACCCTGACGGCTCGCGGCCGAGCGGTGGATCGCGCGCGTGGCGCGGAGGAGGGACTGCGTGACCCACGAGTCGCCTTCCGGCGCGACATGGAAAAGGGCCTTGTCGTGGTGGGCGACCAGGTACTCGACGGTCGACTCACCCTGTGCCGTGACCGACTCCGGTACGCAGCCCGCGGGCGGCGTCGCCCCGGCGATCACTTCCCAGGTGCCCGGAGCCGGGGCGCCGGGTTCGACGGTCAGATAGGGCGCCGCGAGTCGCCGTACGCTCTCCGCCACCGCCGGTGTGCACGTGAGGCCGGTCGACGCGAAGGGCGAACGCACCGTATGCCGGCGTGTCCTTGCGTTCGAGTCCATCGTGATGCTCACACCTCCGCGTCTGCGAACGGACGGGTGTACGCGTCGGCGGCCGGCCCGTCCCCGACCAGGGCGCGGAAGTCCTTCGCCAGCCTCGCGACGTCGGCGGGCCCGCTCACGGTCGCGCGCAGCACGGGGAGCCGGGCGATGTGCTCCAGGAAGCCGGTGACGGACGGCGGTTCGACGCGCTGCTCGACAGCCACCCGCAGCCAGTTCTCGCCGAACAGGTTGTCGTCGAGGGAGAAGCAGTTCCTCGTCACGACCGCGGCGGTGTGGTCCGGCGCCGAGGGTTCGAGCGAGTATGCGGCCCGCAGATCGACCCGGGGGAGGATGACGCCGGCGAGCGGCATGCTCGGAACGACGCGCACACCCAGGTACTCCCTGACCTCGAGGGAGCTGAGCTTCAGTTTGTCCTCGCCCTGGAACTGGTCCCAGTCCGACCCCGGCTTCGGCAGACCCGCCCGCACCGGCCAGCTCTCGAACCCGGTGACGCCCATGACGTCGAGCGACCCCTTGTTGACCGCGAGCGGCAGGGGACACGCGGTCACCCGGTATCCGCCGTCCCGCCGGTCGAGGTGCATCCGGTCGTTGCCCATCCAGCCGGCCGACGGGAGCAGCCGGGCGAGGGCGATCGCCGTCGTCGACTTTCCGGCTCCGGAGTCGCCGATCACCAGGTAGGCGCCGTCCTGGTACGCGAACGCCGAGGAATGCAGGATCAGCGCGCCCTCGGCCTTGGCGATCCGGGTGGCGATGTCGCGGATGACGCGGGTGAGCCACCGGTCGCCCAGGGTGGAGGCGGGACGCACGATCGTGATGCGGTGCTCGGTACGGATCAGCGCTGCCCGTTCGTCGGAGTGCACGTCCTGGAGGACGAAGACCGAGTGGTCTTCGCCGTCGTACCGGGGGAGCCGGTAGCCGCGGGTCAGCTCGTACTCGCCCACAGCGGTCGTCGCGGCCGTCCGGTCCAGCAAGCTGTCGATGCCGTCCGCGTCGTGGACGAGATCGACGATGGTCAGGCCGGGCCGGTCCACCTCCGCCGTCTCGACGACGTCGAGCATGCCCCACGGGCAGAACGTCTCCGTCACCAGGCCGTCGGCCTCGATCGAGTCCGTCACCACCTTCAGCGTGTGGTCCCGGACCCTCAGGTAGCGGACGGCCTTGCCCTCACGGGCCTCGGCCGCGATTCTCTCCACGTTCATCACATCTCCACAGGTGTGCGTCCCAGTTGCCGGAACACGGCGCGGCGGGGAAGGGGCCGCGCGCGGAGTTCCGTGCCTGAAGCCGGTCTCTCAGACCGCCAGATATCCGCCGTCGACCGCGAGGTCGGTCCCCGTGATGAAGCTCGCCTCCGCGGACAGGAGGAAGGCGATGGGTGCCGCGACCTCGGCCGGGTCCGCGAACCGCCCGAGCAGGAACTTGCCTCCGTGCTCGGGAGCCGCCTCGGCCGCCGCCCGGTCGAGACCGAGCGCCTCGCGGTGGTAGCGCTCGTTGTTGGCGTTCCACACGGTCCCCGGGCTCACGGAGTTGACCCTGACTCCCCGCGGAGCCAGCTCCTGTGCCAGGCACCGGGTGAGCCCGAGGACGGCCGCCTTGCCGCTGTTGTAGGTCAGATACCCCTCCTGCGCTATGTGCGCGGAGATCGAGGCCATGTTCACGACGGCGGCGTCCGCGTCGCGTTCGGGCAGGCCGGCGACGAACGACCGGGTGACCAGGGAGAGCCCGACGATCGTGGGATCGAGTGCCGCGTGCCAGTCGGCCGCGGTCGCCTCCAGCCCCTTGAAGACGAAGCCGGCCGCGAGGTTCACCAGGAGTGTCGGTGGTGACCAGTGGGCCGGCACGCCCGCGAAAGCCGCCGTCACCGCCGCGGTATCCGTCACGTCGCCGACGGCCAGCCGCACGGTGTGGCCCTGCTGCCGCAGGCCGTCCACCAGGGTTCGGCCGTGGGCGGCGTCCTTGTCGAAGACCACGACACGGCAGCCTTCGGCACACAGACGTTCGACGACCGCGGCGCCGATGCCCTGCGCTCCTCCGGTCACCACCGCCGTACGGCCGGCGAGTCCGGCCAGACGACCACTCATGACCGGGAGTCCCTTCCCTCGGCGGCCCACCGGCTCAGCAGGCCGAGGACCTCGTTGCGGGAGAGGTTCTCGGTGGCGCCGTGCGGGGACACCGTGTCCCCGTCCTCGGTGACGAGGTTGTGATCGGACAGCAACCCGGTGAGGAAGTCCTCGGGCACGCCGTTCCCGGTCAGCCACCGCCCGAACGGGGTGTCTCCCATGGCCTGCCCGTCCGCCGCGCCGAAGTAGCGCCACACCTGGAACATCGCCTCCAGGTGTCCCGCGGACAGGTGCACACCGTTGCGGCCTTCCGAAAGGGCGAGCCCGTGCCGCTGCTGCGCGAACGCGCCCAGGGCACCCCGCAGGGAACCCGGAGCGGCCTCGGCGGGATGCAGCGCACCCAGGAGCCCGGAGCGCAGTGCGGCGATCTCCTCGTGGCTGTGGCACTCGAGCATGCCCACGAAGGTCGAAGAGGCGAGGTAACCCGTGTACAGCGCGGGCAGGAAACCGTTCAGCACGACGAGCCGGCGCCGGTCCGTCTCGATGACCGAGGCGTAGGAGCCGGAGCCGAGTTTGTGGATACCCGCCACGCGGCAGCGGTCCTCCAGTACGGCCGGAGTCAGGTCCGCGTCGAACGTCATCGCTTCGTACGCGCTCAGGACGCCGTCCGCCGCCACCGACGAGGCAAGGGCCCCGAGTGCGCGGCGCGCGCCGGAGCACAGGGCGCGCTCCCCGTCGGCGGCGACCCGGTGCAGACGGGGATAGTGCAGGAACAGGTGACCGCGCCGGGCGAAGTCCTTCGCCGGCATCACCGCGCAGCGCAGGATGGCCGTCTCCGCCTCGCCGAGCACCCGCGCGGTCTCCGCCATGGTGTCGGCGACGTCGTCGGCCGCCAGCACCTCGGGTTTGACCAGTGTGACGAAGTGGGTGCCGCCGTCCGGCGCCGGCGCCGTCAGGGGGCCGGTGTCACGGCGCGAACCGGTGCGGCGCGCCTCAGCGGCGAGGGCCCGCACCCGCTCACCGCTCACCACAGGACGACGCCCTTCTCGATCAGCTCGGCCGTCAGGTCGTCCGTACCCGCGACCGCGGACTCCACCAGGGCCTTCACCGCGGCCTCGTCGGCATCGGCGGCCGTCACCACGACTTCGTCCGGACGCTCCAGCGGAGCTTCCTTGGAGGTGAAGATGTGCACCTGGGTCGGACCGCCGAACTCCTCGTGCACCTGCTGGGCCAGCCGCATGGCCATGACGTTGTAGATCTTGCCCGTGTGGTCCAGCGGGTTCTTGCCCGCGGGCGCCTCGATGCTCATCGGACGCATCGGGGTGATCAGGCCGTTGACCCGGTTGCCGCGCCCGACCACACCCACGTCACCGGTGTCCGCCACGGAGCCGAGCGCCGTGAGATAGGGACGGCCGTTGCGGTCGGTGGCGTTCATCAGCATCCGGAAGTCGGCGATGCCCGACTCGCGGACGAACGTCTCCAGCTCGGCCTGGATCGCCGCCTTGCGCGCCCGGTACCGGTCCATCGAGTCGATGTGGGCGGCGAGGAACGGCATGTTGACCACCAGGCTGAAGGTGTCCTGCCTGCGGCTGCCGAACACCTTCACGTCCCAGCCGGTGTCCTGGTGGCGCCGTTTGAACTCCGGACCGTTGATGAGGTTCTCCAGCCCCAGGACCGCGTTCTCGAGACGGGACAGGGGGGCGTAGCCGTGCAGGAGGTTGGTGTCGTTGGAGACCAGTCCGCCCGAGCGGAGCGGGACCAGGTCCTGCGGGCCGGCGGGCTGGTAGCGCGAACGGCCGCGTCCCGAGCCCTGGTGGTCCACCACACCGAGTTCGACCACCAGATGACGCGTGGCGTCGAACCCCGTCGTGACCTCCCGCAGCACGTCGGCGGCGGCACGGAACATCAGGTCCTGGACGGGGATCTCGGCGGTGCCGACCCGGAAGGCCGCTTTGCCGAAGACCTTCACCCGGTACGGCGAGGTGAGTTCGCCCCGCCCGTAGTCGATGTCCGCCCCGCCGCCGTACAGCGTCACCTTGTCGAACCAGTGGTGGGCCACTCCGCCGAACTCCTGGAGGCAGTACAGGGAGTAGTAGCGGGACATGCGTTCCGCGATGGCGTCACACATGGTGTCCGGGTGGCCTACGCCCTTGCGTTCCACCAGTTCGTAGGGCAGGTCCTCGACGGACCGTACGTCGCGTTCGATCGACAGCATGGGCTCTCTCCCTGTGATCACCAGAAGTGGGTGTGCGGAAACGCCGAAGGCGCGGCCTCCGGACGTGTGAGGCTCGTTGCGCCGAGGCGCGGGGCGGACCGGGACGGTCAGCCCGGAACGGTCCGGCCGAGCTTCGCCTCGATGAGGCCGACGATGGTGTCGACCTTGGAGAAGTGCTCGAAGGAGAGCTCGTCGTCGCCGAAGGTGATGTCGAACCTGTCCTCCAGGTTGAGGGTCAGTTCGACGCCGGCGAGGGAGTCCAGCCCGTGGTCGGCGAGCAGGTCGTCGTCGGAGAACGCCGTCGTGCCGATCAGTTCGGTGACGCACTCGCGGACGGTCTCGGTGATCTGGACCCGGTCCATGGTCAGGCCACCTCCTGCCGTGCGGAGGCGAGGAGCGGGCGGGCCTCCCGGTGTCCGTGCCACTCCGGTGCTGCGGCGGCGGCGCGGCTGACGAACCCCTGGAAGGCGCTGAGCCCTTCCGACTCGGGGAGGCCGACCCGGGGGCTCTTGAACAGGAAGGCGCACACCGGGTCGATCACGCCGGCCAGGCCCTGGTCGGCGGCGCACTTGGCCACCCGGACCGCGTTGGCGATCACGGCGGCGGCGTTGGGGCTGTCCTCGACCTCCAGCCGGACCTCCATGGCCACCGGTGCGTCCAGGATGGACTCGGCCTCGATGCGCAGGAAGCACACCTTGCGGTCACCGAGGTGCTTCACGTAGCCGTTGGGCCCCGCGGCCACCTCGCTCGCGTCGATGCCGGCGCTGGTCAGCGCCCTGCGCTTCGAGGCCTGCTTGCTGGCCGAGCGCGCCGGGTCGGAGAGGTTGAGGAAGTCGGTGTTGCCGCCGACGTTGAGCTGGTAGGTGTCCTTCACCCGCAGGCCCCGGCTGATCAGCAGCTCCAGCAGCGCGGTGTGCAGGGTCGTCGCGCCCAGGTGGCTGCGCAGGTCGTCGCCGAGCAGCGGCACCCCGCGCTCGGCGAAGAGCGCGGACAACTCGGGGTTGTTGGCGACCAGTTCGGGCGTGGCGTTGACGAACGCCACGCCCGCCGCGGCGCAGGCTCGGGCATAGGTGCGTACCGCCTCCGTGGCGCCGGTCGGCAGGAAGCACACCAGGACGTCGGCGCGTGAGCCGCGCAGTGCGGCGGTGACGTCCTCCGCGGTGACGTCCGCGCAGTCGGGGTGGACGCTGATCGTCTCGGCGAGCCGTCCGGCGATGCCGTCGAGTGCCGGACCCGCCTGCACGACGACACCGAGGGGCGGCACCTCCAGGTGGTGGACGGCGGCCGTGGGCGCCTGGCGCAGGGCGTCCGCCAGATCCCGGCCCACCTTGTTGGCGTCGGCCTCGAAGGCCTGGACGAACGTGACGTTGGCCAGTGCGTAGCCGCCGATCCGCTCGTGCATGACGCCCGGCAAGGGGGTGCCCGCGGAGCGGTGGGCCAGCGTCACGGCCTGTACGAAACTCGATGCGCACGATCCAGCGCCCGCCAGGGCGACTCGGATGGACTGGTTCACCACTTCACGTACCTCGATTCGATGTATTTCGGGCCGCGGCCGGGAAGGGGCCGGCCGGGGACAAGGGGGGAGCCGGCGCTCCTCACAGGGGAACCCGCCTGGGCTTGCGCCGTTCGAAGACCCACCACTCCCGGTAGCCCAGACTCCTGAGGTGTGCCCGGACCTTCTCGTGGTCCTCGCCGACCCGGGCGGGGGTGTGCGCGTCGGATCCGAACGTGAGCCGGATGCCGTGGTGACGGGCCCGGTCGAGCAGGTCCTCGTCCGGGTACCAGCCGCCGCACAGCTTCGTGTTTCCGGACGTGTTCACTTCCACCACGACGTCCGACTCGGCGATGGCCCGCAGCATCCGGTCCACGGCAGGGGTTCTGATCGCGCCGAGTTCGGGACAGTTGCCCCGCAGGGCGTCGATATGACCGAGGATATCGAAAAGCCCCGAGCGGGCGGACGCGGCCACCAGGTCGCAGTACCGCTCCTTTTCTCCGAGCAGGAATTCCTCGGAGGTGTCGCGCCAGCGGTCCGGATGAAAGATGTCCAGCTCGCCGAGGACGTGAACCGAGCCGATCACGTAGTCGAGGTCGGTGTTCGCGTACACCGAACCGTAGATGCCGGCGTGCTCGGGGAAGAAGTCGGATTCGACACCGATCAGGATCTCGATCCGGCCCCGGTACTCCTCGCGCAGGGCCGCCGCCTCGGCCAGGTAGCGCCGGAACTCCGATTTCGCCATGGCCACCCACGGCCGGTGGTGGTCCTCGGGTTCACCGAAGAAGGGGGAGTGGTCGGAGAAGCCGATGGTCTCCAGACCGGCTGCCAGCGCCGCCTCGACGTAGTCGCGCAACGAGCCGTCGGCGTGACCGCAGCGGTTGTGGTGCGTGTGCAGGTCGAAGGCCATCGCGGATCACGCCCCCGCACACGCGCCGGCGGTGTCGGCCGTCCGCCTCGGTGCGGGAGCGCACGTGGTGGTGGGGCAACCCCCGGCGGTGGTCGCCGGCGCCCGGCTGTTTCCACTCATGGTTCCGTCTCCGTTCCTGCCGCCGCGGGATTCGACGGCCTCGCACGCGACGTCCGAGACGCCCGAACGCCTTGGCCCAGAGGGAAGTTGCTCCCGGCCGACCATGATTCTGCATGCTGAGCGAAGGCCCGTCCAGTGGGTTGACAAAGTTTCTTGACTCTCTCAGTCTATAAACGTGTCACAAACCCCGTGGCGACCTGTCACGGTGCTGAGTGCACAGGCAAACCCATCTCTGAGAGGAGTAAAAATGATCACGAACAACGAGGTCTCCTTCGAGGTTCTGGACATCGCGGAGCTCGACGACAGCGCGCTCGACGGCATCGTCGGCGGCTCGAGCACGGGCGTTCTCGTTCCGTCCACCTGCTGACGCCCTGCGTCGGCATGCGGTGCCCGGCCGGGGCTGACACCCCGTCCGGGCACCGCCCCCGTCCGCCGGGACCCCCGCGCCCGCAGGCGTCCTCGCACGGAGATGGAAGAAACGATGGGACACGACACGACCGAGAAGGCACACCTCCTCTCGTACGGGCAGGAGCAGCAGTACTGGCGGGAACGCAGGGGCGAGCGGACGTCGCCCTCACTGCCGGTCTCCTGCCGGATCGACGGCCCCCTGGACGTGACGGCGTTCGCCACCGCCCTGCACGCGATGACCCTCCGTCACGACGCCCTGCGGCTGCGCATCGTGGAGGATGCCGACGGGCGCCCCGGACAGCTGCTGCGCGAACCGCCCCCGAAGGCCGGCCTGCTCACCCTCACACAGGTGAACGCACGGTCCGAGGACCAGTTCGCCGCGTTCGTGGCCAAGCTCCGCCGGGCCGACCTGCTCACCCCGTGGAACCTGGCCGAGCAATGGCCCTTCCGCTTCCGTCTGCTGCGCTGCTCACCCGAACTGCACGTCTTCCTGGCGGACCTCCCGAGGCTGACCACCGACGGCCGGGCCCGCTCGGTCTTCGTGCGTGACCTGTGGGACCACTACGCCCGCGCGGTGGAAGCGGGCGGCACACTCCCCGCCATCCGCTCCGCCGGCGATCTGCTCGGCGCCGTCCGACGCCAGCGCGACAGGTTCGACGGACGGTCCTCGACGGTCAACAGGGCCTACTGGGAGAAGAAGTTCGGCGCCCTCACGGAGGCCGCACCGGACGGACCGCCCGACGAGACCGACGCGCAGACACCGCAGCCCGCGCTGACCCGGTACTTCTCGCTGAGCGGGCCCACGCTCGGCGTCGTACGCGACCACTGCCGGCTCGCCGGCGCCTCCATGTTCCAGTGGCTGCTCGCCTGCTTCGCGGCGGAGGTGTTCCGCCGCTCGCCCAGGACGTCCATCGATCTGACCCTGCCGATGGACACCCGGGGCACCGGCGAGGCGGATCTCATGGGCAAGTGGGCGATCTCGCTGCCGCTGCGCATCCCGCGCTGCGAGGATCCCGGACGGATCCTGCGCGGATTGAAGGCGGAGATCCTCCAGACGATGCGGCACCGCCACATCACGGAGGCCGACCTGCTGGCGGCCGGACGTCCTGTCCCCGCCGGCCGTCCCCGCCACGCGGTCAACGCACGGTCCCGCGAACGGGCCGCGCCAGGGGTCATCTCGCTGCCGGGCGGCGTCCTCGTCACCGACCACGCCTTCGCGCCACGGGTCGACTACGGCTCCGACGGACTGGACCTCGCCGTCGGCGACTTCCCCCACCGGACGGGCGTCAGCGTCCGCTTCGACCCCCGTGACCACACGGCGGCCGACGCGGACGCGTTCACCGAGGCACTGCACCGCCAGGCGCGTCAGCCGGTGGTCACTGAAGGGAACTTGCGATGACCCCCACGGAATCCCGGCCCCCCGGCGGCTCCGCGACCGACACCGCCGCCGCGCCGCAGGCAACGGCGACGGAGGAGGCCCCCACCCCGGACGGCGGGCAGCGCCGCCCCTCACGAGGGGCGACCGCACCGCGGTTCAGGCGGCAAGCGATGGCCGCTCGCGGCGGCGGCACCGAATACGGGGCACCGGTGACGACCGGGCAGTGGTTCCGCACCCGCACCGGCGACCGCTCCGCGGACCGCCGGCCACGCACGCCGGTGCGCGCCCGCCTCGCCGGGCTGCGCGGACGAAGGGTGCCGGTTCGGTTGCAGGCCCAGACCAGCGACTGCGGCGCGGCCGTCCTGTCCATGGTCTTCGCCCTGCACGGCCTCGAGGTCCCGATGACCGAGCTGCGCCGTGCCACCGCCACGGGACGGGACGGCGTCACGGCCCGCAGGCTCCTGGACGTCGCCCGCAGCCACGGCTTCCAGTGCCGCGGCCTCCAGGTGCGCCTGGAGGCACTGCGCGAACTGCCCCGCGGCACCATCCTGTTCTGGAACTTCAACCACTTCGTGGTACTGGAACGGGTGACGGGGGACACCGTCTACCTGGTCGACCCCGCGCACGGACGCCGCCGGATGACCCTGTCCGCGGTCGGCGACGCCTTCACCGGCGTGGCTCTGCTCGTCAGACCCGGACTGTCCACACCGGTACCGGCGGGACGTACGGGCGCGCGGACCGACAGCCCGTGGCAGTACCTCCGCCTCTTCCTGCCGCGCAGCCCCCGCTGGCTGCCGTTCACCGTCTCCTCGCTCCTGCTCCTGCTGTTCAACCTGGCCACCCCTCTGGCCGTCCAGAACGTCGTCGACCGGGTCACACCGGGCCGGCAGCTCCACGGAGCCGCCTTTCTCTGGCTGGGGCTGGTGGTGGTCGCCGCGTCCTTCTTCCTTCTGCAGTTCGTGCGGTCCATGTCCTTCCTCGCGATCCAGACACTGGTGGACGAGACCGTCACACTCGGCATCCTCGACCGGCTGTTCGCGCTGCCCTACGAGTTCTTCACCAGCCGTAGCTCCGGCGACCTGCTGCAGCGTGTCCGGACGAGCTCCGCCGTCCGCCAGGTGCTCTCGGTGTCCGCCTTCATCAGCGTCTTCGACGGCATCCTGATCCTCGTCTACATGGTTCTGCTCCTGCTGGCCGACCCGCTGCTGGCCTCCCTGGTCATGGCGATGGCCGTGCTGCAGGTGCTGCTCCTCGTGGGGTCCTGGCGCAGCCAGGAGTACGCCAGCGCGGACGCCCTGGAGAGCAAGTCACGGGCCGAGGCGGAACTCTTCGAGATCCTCGACGGCATGCCGACACTGAAGTCGGCCGGCGTGGAGGGGCCGGCGGGGCAACGCTGGAGCCACACACTCGCCGGGGAGCTCAACACCCGTTTCCGCAGCCGGCGCTTGCTCGCGCTGACCTCCTCCCTGAGCGCCGCGCTCCAGACGGCCGCGCCCCTGGTGATCCTCGCCGCGGGATCGCTCCGCATCGCCGCCGGAGCGCTCTCCCCGGGCAAGGTGCTCGCCTTCAGCGTGCTGGCCATGGGCCTGCTGGTGCCGCTGGCCGGTCTGGTCCAGGTGGGACTCCAGGTCTCCGGCCTCGGCGCCTCCCTGTCGAGGCTCGGCGACATCATGCAGTCGCCCCCGGAACGGCGAGGCACCGACGCGGTCCTCGACGTGGCCGGCGCGCTGGAGCTGGAGGAGGTGTCCTTCGCCTACCAGAGCGGACACACGGTCCTGCGGGACGTCTCCTTCAAGGTCCCGTGCGGCAGCTTCACGACGGTGCTGGGCGCCTCCGGGTCGGGCAAGTCCTCCTGCGCCCTCCTGCTGGCCGGGCTGCACCGCCCGAGCGCCGGCCGGGTGCTGGTGGACGGGCAGGACCTCGCGTCCGCCGACGCCACGTCGTACCGGCGGACCATCGCCTTCGTGACGCAGGACGCCAAGCTGTTCTCCGGCACGATCCGCGAGAACATCGCCTGGGGCGGCACGCGGGTCTCGCAGGCCGACATCGAGGAGGCGGCCCGCCTCGCGGGCATCCACACGGACGTCGCCGCGCTGCCGATGGGGTACGACACGCTGCTCGGGTCCGGAGGCACGGGCCTGTCGGGCGGTCAGCGACAGCGGATCGTGCTGGCCCGGGCGCTGGTGCGCAAGCCGCGGCTGCTCATCCTCGACGAGGCGACCAGCGCGCTCGACCCGGTCCTGGAGGCGCGGATCTTCGACCGGCTCAGGTCTCTCGGCTGCACGCTCGTGGTGGTCGCGCACCGGCTCACCGCCGTCGAGGAAGCCGACCAGATCATCGTGCTGGACCGGGGCGCGGTCGCCCAGACCGGCCGCCACGAGGAGCTCGTCGGCGTTCCGGGACCGTACCGGGAGCTGGTGGAGCGATGAGGACGCCGACAGACGTGTGCCGCTCAGGTGTCCAGCTCGACCGGACGCTCGGGCGGACCGGAGGCCAGCAGCTCCGCCAGCCGGGGCCCGAGGTCGCCGGGGACCAGCCGGTCGGCGGTCAGCGCCAGTTCGGCCTGCGTCCACCAGCGGTGGCCGACGACCGAGTCGAGCTCGTCCCGGGTGAAGCCGCTCGTGTCGACGTCGAAGGCTGCGACCCGGGCGACGAAGAAGCGCTCATGGCAGTCGTAGGTCCGTCCTCCCCAGGAGGCCACGGCCCGTCGTCGCCAGACCTCGGGTCCGAGCGCGACGTCCGCGAGTCCCGTCTCCTCCCTGATCTCCCGCACCGCGGCCTGCTCGAAGGTTTCGCCCTCCTCACACCCTCCGCCCGCGGGGTACCAGAAGGTGTGCCCGTCGCCGTCGTCGCGGCCGGCGAACAGCAGCAGACGATCCGCCTCGTCCAGCAGGAGCACCCGAGCGGCCAGGCGCCGCACCGGGCGGGAACCGGGGGCTTCTTCTCGCGGCACGGAGTTTTCCTCTCGATCGGGCTGCGGTCGTGCGACCGTCGCGGGGGATCAGCGGTCGCCACCGGCCGGACGTCCGCGCACATGGGCCCCGAAACACGGCTCCCCGGCTCCGCCGTTCGCCACGCTTCCCGCCTGGTGCGTCGGGCGACGCACCAGGTCCGGGTCGAACGTGGCCAGGAAGGCTTCGATCGGCTCGGTGAGGCGGATGTCGCTGTGCCGGACGGCCACCTCGTCCGCACCGGCCACGGCGACGCCCAGGGCCGCCGATCCGAGAAGGCAGCCGTCGTTGTGGGCGTCACCGAAGGCGACCACCGTGTCGAGTCCGGACCGCCCCCAGTAACGCGACAGGTACTCGGCGAGCCCGGAGGCCTTGCACGTGCCCTCAGGGCGGACGACGGCGGCACCGAAGGCACCGATCCGGTCGATCTCGTGCGGTACGCCGGTCAGCAACGCGTCGAGATCGGGGCAGCTGTCGAACACGGTCACACCCGTGAGCGTGCCGGCGGCGCAGTCGAGTCCGGGGTCCACCACGACCTCCGAGCGCGGCAGCGCGTAACCGCGCGTGTACTGCAACGCCGCGCGTCGCGAGGTGGCGATCAGAGCGCCGTCGAGCTCGGCGACCAGGTTGCTCAGACCTGCCCCGGCCAACCGGCCGAACGCCGCCGCGGGAAGGCTGCGCAGCGTGGTCAGGGCGCCCGTGGCACGGTCCAGCACCACATTGCCGTCACTCAGCAGGACCCGGTCCTCCAGGGCACCCAGGTGCGCGCCGTCCGGATCGACGTGCCGGAACGAGCCGGCCGTGCGGCCCGTCACGAGCAAGGGAACGACGCCCTGACGGCGCAGACCGAGGAATCGCCGGGTCAGGCCGGGCCGGAACGTCCCGTCCACGGCGAGCAGAGTGCCGTCGAGGTCGAACGCCGCGAACCGCAGGGCGGATCCGGCATGGACGGACGCGTTCGGCACGGAACTCCTGCGGTGGGCGGGGATCTGCTCCGGTCTGCGGATGCGAGCGGAGTCACTATACGGCACCCGTATGACGGACCGGCCGGCGGCGAAGTGCCTTCGACGGCACCCGCGCCACCCCGGTTCCGGCCGGTGCTGACGACGGAGAGGACGGGCGCGGCATGACCGACGTCACCAGCGAAGTCCCGACCGTGGCGGACCTGTTGGACGGGGCGGCCGAGCGTCACGGATCCCGGCCGGCGGTCCGGGACGGCTCCGGCACCTGGACGTGGGAGGAGCTGTCCCGGGCCGCGCACACGGCGGCCGGGCACCTGACGGCACATGGGGTCGTCCCCGGCCGGCGGGTGCTGTCCGTGCTGCCGCCGGGCCGGGCGTTCGTGGCCCTGCTGTTCGGGGCGGCACGCGTCGGTGCCTCGCTGGTGCCGGCCGGGGCGACCGTCAGCGCCTACGAACTCGCCTGGCTGCTCGAGGACAGCGCACCCGTGCTGATGGCCGCGCCGGACACCTATGACCGAACGGCGCGGCCCCCCGTTCCCGTTCTGCACGAGACCGAGTTGCTCGGCTGCCTGCCACCGGCGGCGGCACCCGGGACGGACCGTACCGGGCCCGCACCGGACGACGAGGCGCTGCTGCTGTACACCTCCGGAAGCACGGGGCGGCCCAAGGGCATCGTCTGCCCGCACCGCGCGGTCGTCTTCGCGGCCCGGGCGGTGGCCGAGCGGCTGGGCTACCGCCCGCAGGACGTCGTGTGGAACCGGCTTCCCATGTCGTTCGACTACGGGCTGTACCAGGTGTTCCTGTGTGCCCTGACGGGCGCGCAGGTCGTGTTTCCCGCGGGGGAGATGTCGGCCGGTGAGCTGGTGGCGGTGCGGGCCGCCGGAGCGACCGTGGTGCCGCTGGTCCCGACCCTGGGCGCCCTGCTGTCCAGGGTGGCCCTGCGTGACCGGCGCCCCACGGCGGTGCGGATGTTCACCAACACCGGCGCGGCGCTGGTCGGCGCCGACGCGGAACGGCTGCGTGCGGCCTTCCCGCAAGCCTCCCTGGTCTGCATGTACGGCATGAGCGAGTGCAAGCGGATCACCATCGCCGACCCCGACGAGGACCTCGGGCATCCGGGGACCGTCGGCCGGGCCCTGCCGGGCACCAGGGTGTTCGTCGTGGATCAGCACGGCCGGCCGGTCCCGCCGGGGACCGTGGGGCAGATCGTCTCCGCCGGACCGCATGTGATGGCGGGTTACTGGAAGGCCCCGGAGGCGACCGCGCAGCGCTTCGCCGCCGCACCGGACGGTGTGGGCCGCGCGGTCTTCACCGGGGACCAGGGCCGACTCGACGAGGACGGCCGGCTCTACTTCGTCGGTCGCGACGACGACGTGTTCAAACGCCGGGGATGGCGCATGAGTACACAGGAACTGGAGACAGCGATGCTGGATGTCCCCGGAGTGCGGCAGGCGGCCGCGGTCCGGCCGGGGCCCGATGGTCTGCTCACCGTGTGGGCGGTGACCGGCAGGACGGAACGCGAGGTGCTGCGCGGTGTCGCGGGGCGCCTCGGCCCCGCCAAGACACCCGACCGGTGCGTGGTGGTCGACGCCCTGCCGCTCACCGCGAACGGCAAGGTCGACAAGGCCGTACTGCGCGAGTCGCTGGGGACCGGCCGATGAGCGCGACCGCCGTGGACGCGGCGCCGTACGACGGCCGCGCCACGGATCTCGCGGCCCTGGCCCGCCGGTTCGGCACCCCGGCCTACGTGTACGACCTGGGCGCGGTGCGCAGGGCGGCGCGGGCGCTGACCGCGGACGTGCCGGCGGGGAGCCGTGTGCTCTACTCGGTGAAGGCCAATCCGCACCCGCTGCTGGTCGGGGAACTCGCCGCGCAGGGGCTGGACGCGGAAGTGAGTTCCACGGGAGAGCTGGCGACCGCGCTGGCCGCCGGCCACCGCCCCGACCGGATGCTCTACACGGGCCCCGGGAAGACCGAGCAGGAGGTGGCGCAGGCCCTGGCGGCAGGCGTGCGCCGGTTCTCCGTGGAGTCGGTGACCGACCGGGACCGGGTCGCGAGGTGCGGTGCCGCGGCCGGCGTCGACACCGAGTACCTGGTCCGGCTGAACGGGCCGCGCGGCAGCAGCGGCGGGTCACTGCGCATGACCGGCCGGCCGACGGCGTTCGGAGTGGACACCTCCGCGGCGGGTCGGCTGGCGGCGCTGTTCCGCCCCCGAGGCGGGGCCCGGCCGATCGGAACGCACACCTTCTCCGCGACCAACGTGCAACGGCCGCAAGCGCTGCTGGAGGAGTTCGAGCAGGCACTGCGGACGGCGGCCCACGCCATGGACGGGGCCGGATTCCGGCCCGAGGTCCTCGACCTCGGAGGCGGCTTCCCCGCCCCTTGGGGAAAGCCGGGCGCGCTTCGGCGTCACCCGGAGCTGGCCACAGGACTCGCCACCGCCCTCGACACCCACTACCCGGACTGGCGGCGCGGCCGGCCGGAGATCCTCTTCGAGTCCGGCCGGTACCTGACCGCCACCGCCGGAACCCTGCTCACCACCGTCGTCGACGTCAAGCAGTCCGGCGGACGCACCTTCACCGTGCTGGACGCCGGAGTCAACGCCCTGGGCGGGATGACGGGGATCGGCCGGCTGCGTGCGCCCGGGATCGAGCCCTTCCCGCTCGACTCGGCCGGCAGTGAGGCCGGGCCCGGGGCGGAGCGGGCCGCCGCGCCGGTCACCAGCACCGTGGTCGGCCCGCTGTGCACGCCGCTCGACGTGCTGGGCACCGCGGCCGTCCTCGCGTCCCCCCGCCCCGGGCAGGTCCTGGCGGTGCCGAACGTCGGAGCCTACGGACTGACGGCGAGCCTGGTGGGTTTCCTCGGCCGGCCCGCGCCGGTGGAGGTGGTCGTCGACGACGGCCGGGTCCTGTCGGCCCGAAGGCTCGAACTGCGATCCCAGGAGGTATGAACGATGACTGCGTCTCTGGTCGACGGCCCGCCGGGTGCCGGTCCCGACGCCGACCCCGGTGCGCCGCACCGGCCGGACGTGCCCGCCGAACTCCTCGCACTGCTGCGCCGCTACGCGGCACAGGTGGACCGGCAGGCGCGTTTCCCGGCCGAAGGGCTGGCCGCGCTGCGGAACAACGGCTACCTCGGCTATCTGGTGCCGGCCGAGTACGGCGGGATGGGCGGCGATCTCAGCGGGCTGGTGAACGTCGCGCAGGCGCTCGCGGGTGGCTGCGTGTCCACCGCCATGATCTGGGCGATGCACTGCCAGCAGGTCGACGTCCTGGTGCGGCACGGCAGCACCAGGCTCAGGCGGCGCCTCCTGCCGCAGGTGGCCGCGGGCAAGGTCTACCTCGGGTCGGTCACCACGGAGTCCGGCAAGGGCGGCCATCTGATGTCGGCCCGTGAGCCGCTGACGGCGGGCGACCCCGCGGATCCCGAGGACGGCGGGAAGCTCGTCCTGCGGCGGCACGCCCCCGTCTGCACCGGCGGCGCCCACGCCGACGGCTACCTGATCACCATGCGGGCGGACGAGGCATCGGCGGAGCACGCCGTGTCGCTGGTGTACGCGGACCGCGCCGAGCTGACCGTCCGGCCGACCGGGGTGTGGAACCCGCTGGGGATGCGGGGCACGCACAGCGGGCCGATCCACCTGTCGGGCCTGGTGGACACCGATCAGATCGTCGGCGAGCCGGGCCACTTCCGCGATGTGGCCGTGGACAGCATGATTCCCGTGGGCCACCTGGGCTGGAGCGCCTGCTGGCTGGGCGCGGCACGGCAGGCGTTCGCCGACCTGGTACGGCACATGGCCCGGGACGGGCGGACCGATCTCACCTCGCCGCTGGTCCGTGAGCGCATCGCCCGGATCCGCTTCGACCTGGACCTGGTCAGCGCGTGCCTGCACCGGGTCCGTGAGCAGATGGACACCGCGCGGGAAGCGGGCCGCAGGATGGACACGCCCGCGGCGCAGATCCACGTCAACACCCTGAAACTCGCCGCTTCCGACCTGTCGTTCCGGGCAGTGGACCGGATGGTCCAGCTGGCCGGCCTCTCCCTCGGTTACAGCGGCGACTCCCCGATCCCGCTCGAACGGACCTTCCGCGACCTGCGGTCCGCCGCCCTCAACTACGCCAACGACCGCCTGTGGACAGCCAACGGGGCCCTCGCTCTGCTCGACCGGCGGGTGACGCTGCTGTGAGGCCCGCTGCGCAGACCCCCGACGACAGCCCGACCACGCAGAGAAGAGCTGAACTGGCCATGCCGTCCTTCCGCAGCCACATCGCCCCCGTCCCGGGCATCGACGACTTCGACGAGGAAGCCGTACTCGCCAGGATCCATCTGGTCGAGAGTGACGTTCTCCTGCTGTCCGGCTCGCTGGTGGACGGCTCGGGCACGCCGTCCTCGGACTTCGACTTCTGCGTCGTCGCGGAGTCGGAGGACGACAGGTTCCACCGCGGCACCTTTCCGCGCGGTGCCCACATGCGGTACTACACCAGTGGCGACCGGGTGAAGGCCAGCTTCGACTACCTTCCGCAGAGCCTGCTCGGCGTCGACGTCGAGTACTGGACGGTCCAGGAAATCACCGACATGCTCGACGCGCACGCGAACCTGTACCGGTACATGCGGACCCGGGCACGCAAGTCGTCGGGCTTCTCGGCCTCCGCCGTGGACTTCAGGCTGCTGTCCCGGCTCAGCTACGCCGTCCCGCTGACGAACGCCGCCGCGTTCGAGAAGATCGCCGAAGCCGTGCGCCCCGGCGAGATCGCGTACACGGCCTTCCGTACCGCCGTGGGCAGTTATCCCGACTTCCGGGACCTGGCCGGCATGTGGGCGCAGGGCGACCACGAGTCCGCACTCGTCGCGGCCCGCAAGCTCGGGGCCGACACCTTCCGCGGCCTGACACACGTCTACGGCAACACCAACCGCAATCCGAAGTACCTCGCACGCTTCCTGTCCCGGCTTCCCGCGCGCCTGTCCGGGCTCACCGAGCGGTTCCGGCACCTGTACTCCTACGGCCCCGGCAGCGCGTCCGGCGCGCCCGGCGCGGTGCTGGAGTGGCTCGACCTCATCGACCTGGCCTTCGCGGAGATCCGCCGGGCCCGCGACGAGGCCGAGGCGTTCGTCGGCCGGGCGGAGTTCCTCGGCCTGCTGAAGGCGGAACTGCACGAGTCGATGAGCTGGAACGCCGAGATCTCGAACGAGTACTGCTTCCGTGCGCGGGAGGCGGAGGACGGCCTCCCCCCGCTGCGCGACGTGCTGGCCGCCCTGGAGGCACGAGGCGCGGTCGAGCACGCGCTGCCACTGCGGCAGTGGGCGTCCGGACGGACCGCCCCCCTGGGCGAGAACAACAAGTCGGCCTGACGGGTAGGGAAGACGCAGATGTGCCGGATCTACGGCTACTTCGGGCGTGAGCTGGACGTGTCCGCGCTGCACGCCGCGCGGGACGCCCAGTTGCCGGGCGGACCGGACGTCCAGCGCCACGTCACAGGAGAGAACTGGGGCCTGGGATGCAACCGGCTGTCCATCCAGGACCCCGAACACGGCTGTCAGCCGTTCAGCAACGACGACCGTTCCGTCCACCTGGTCTTCAACGGCGAGGTCTACAACTTCCGTGCCATCCGGGACGAACTGCGCGGTCACGGCGTACATGTCGAGGGTGATTCCGACGGCTCCGTCCTCCTGCCGTACTACGAACTCCACGGCGACCGCTTCGTGCACCGGCTCGAGGGCATGTTCACCATCGCGGTGGTGGACCTGCGCCGCGAACCGCTGCTGAAGCTGTGGTGCGATCCCCTCGCCATCAAGAGCGTCTACTACACGGCCTCCGGCCCGGGCGTCGTCTTCTCCTCCGAACTGCCCGGCCTCACCGCCATGGTGCGCGAACCGCTCGGCATCGACGCGTTCGCCGTCGACGACTACCTGAACTGGCAGTGCCTGCCCAACGGGACGTCCTGGTACGCGGGCGTCTCGTCGCTCGGTCCGGGGGAGCGGCTGGTCTGTGACGGCCGCACCTCCGTCGACCGGTACCCCGCGGAGGCCGTACCCCCGACGGCGGACGGGCCGGCCGTGCACGGGGACGTCACCCCGCGGCGGCTGCGCGACCTGCTGACCGCGGAGGTGGCGCAGATGTCGCTGCAGTCCGCACCCATCGCCGTGCAGGTCTCCGGCGGGCTGGACTCGAGTGTCCTCGCCACCCTGCTCGGTGAGCGCCGGGCGGACGTGACCGGCTTCCACGTGGCCCACGAAGGCAGCCACCCGTCCGACGAGACGTTCTTCGCGCGGGAGGCCGCGGCGTACGCGGGCATCCCCCTCGAAGTGGTCGAGATCAGGGAGGCCGAACTGCCCGAACTCGTCCCGGACATGGTGGCGGCCCTGGGCGTACCCAACGCCACCCCGCACGCCCTGAGCGCGTACGCGCTGTTCCGGGAGATCTCGAAGAGCGGGTTCAGGGTCTGCTTCGTCGGTGACGGCGCGGACGAGCAGTTCGGCGGTTACCGCCGGTACAGCACCGCGCTCGCCGCGGACACCCAGGAGTGGCCGGCGCGCTACCTCGACCGGCTGTCGATCGTCCCCGAGGCGGAGTACCAGCGGCTCTACACACCCGAGTACCGCCGCCTTCTGCAAGCAGGCGGAACCAGCAGGCAGCGGTCCCTGGACCTGCTGGGCCGGGCCGGCCCCTCCCGCCTGGAGCAGATCCTGGACTTCGACCGGCTCCACAAGCTGCCGAGTCTCAACCTGCGCAAACTCGATCACCTCTCCATGGCCCACGCCGTCGAGTGCCGTGTCCCCTACTGCCAGCCGGCCGTCACCAGGATCGCTCGCCAGGCCCCCGACGCCCTGAAGGTCGACGGATCCCGCAGGAAACGGATCCTGTGGGACGCGGGAGCGGAGCTGGTGCCGCCGAGCGTACGGAATCGGGACAAGCAGCCGTTCACCTTCCCGGTCGGTACCTATATGAAGCCGGGCACCAAGCTCTGGGAGTTCGCAGCCGACGTGCTCACCGGTCCGCGCGTCTGCTCCTCGGGTTTCCTCAGCGAGTCCGCGGTGCGCACGCTCCTCACGGAGCACGCCAAGGGCACGGACCACGCCCGCCTGATATGGGCCCTGATGGTCCTCGAACTGTCCCTCCCCCTAGCGGGACCCCTCCCGTAACCCACGAAAGGAAAGCGAAGTGCGTACTCTCTACGTCGTCACCCACCCGGAGGCGACCCACCACGTCGAGAACGTCGTCGGCGGCTGGCACGACTCGCGGCTCACCCCTCGCGGTGAGCGGGCGGCGGAGGCCATCGCCCGGGCGCTGCGCGCGCAGATTCCCGACGACGCCGAACCGGACCTCTTCTCCTCGGACCTGCAGCGCACTCACCAGACGGCCGACAGGGTGGCGGCCGCGTTCGGTGTGAAGCCGGTGCTGGACCGCAGGCTGCGCGAGAAGTCCTACGGGGTGGCCGGAGGAAGGCCGCAGGAGTGGCTGGACCGGCGCTTCGTCCCGCCGCCGGCCGTCGGAGAGCGGATGGCGCACGACGAGGGCGTGTCCGGCGCCGAGACCAAGCTGGACCTCGCGCTGCGTGTCTACGAGGCCATGGACGAGATCCTGGAGCGTCCTCACGAGCACCAGATCATCGTCACCCACGGCGGCACCCTGACCTTCGTCGTGGCGCACTGGCTCAAGGTGCCGATCGAATCCGCCGACTACCTCAACTTCCGTACCGCCTCCGGAAGCATCACGACGCTGCGGGAAGACGACTTCTTCCACAACCGCCAGCTGACGAGTCTCGGAGACGTCCGCCACCTCGAGGCGTGAACCGGAAGACGACGACCGCGCAAGGGACTGCCATGGACCACTACGTCCGGAGCTTCGTGGACAAGGGGTACGCCCTCGTCCCGGGCCTTCTCGACGAACCGACGCTCCTCCGCTGGCGTGCGGCGGTGGACCGTACCGCGGAACGGGTGCGATCCGCTCCGCAGGACTACGACACCCGCTACACGCTGCGCACGGAACGGGAGACCGACACCTGGGGCGTCAGCCACATCTTCGACCCGGCCCTGTACGACCCGGTCTTCGCGGAGCTCTTCGAGCACCCGGGGGTGATGGGTTTCGTCCGCCGGGTGCTCGGCGACAGGCTGCGGTTCTGGACCGCCCACGCGCTGTGGGAGCCGTCCGCGGTCGACTACGACCTCAACTGGCACAAGGACAACCAGGAGACCGAACGGTACGCACCGGACGGCCGGAGCACCCACGTGCAGTTCAACGTGTGTCTCACCGCCGACGACTGCTTCCGGGTCGTGGCCGGCTCGCACCGGCGGCCGCTGACACAGGCGGAGCGCGAGCAGGTGGAGACGAAGGGAACCGGGCCGCTGCCCGGGGAGGTCACCGTCCGGTGCTCGCCCGGGGACGTCCTGTTCATGAACCACCACACCGTGCACCGCGGGTCGGGTTCCGCCGGCGTACTCCGCCGCACCCTGCACGTGAACCTGCAGTCGGCGGACGAACCGACCGGCGGTCACACCTCGTGGAGGTTCATGCGGGAGGCCGGCTACCTCGACCGGATGACGCCCGTCGTCCGTGAACTCATGGAGAACACGATCGTCTGGGACGACACGCACCCGCTGCCGTTCGCCGAGACGCTGCGCCGCCGCCGGGCCAGCCGGGACATCAAGCGGCACCAGGCGGGAACCGGAGGCGGACGCCGATGATCACCCCTCAGGAAATGCGCCGGGAGGTGATCCGCATGACCGCGCGTGCCATGAGCGGACACACTCCCTCGAACCTCTCCGCGATCGAGATCATCTACACCTTGTACCTGCGTGTGCTGAAGCTGGATCCGGCGCGGCCGGACTGGCCGGACCGTGACCGGTTCATCGCCAGCAAGGGCCACTGCGCCGCCGCGATCTACCTGGCCATGGCCGAGGCCGGGATCATCGACCGGAGCCTCCTCGACGACTTCAACGTCGAAGGCGGGAACATGCCCGCCATCGCCGCCCGCTACGGCCTGCCGGGCCTGGAGAGCGACAGCGGACCACTGGGCCGGGGCCTGTCGATCGGCATCGGCACCGCCCTGGCCGCCCGGCACGACGGGCGGGACTACCGCACGTACGTGCTGGTCGGGGACGGTGAGTGCCAGGAGGGGCAGATCTGGGAGGCGGCGATGCTCGCGCCGACCCTCGGCCTGGACAACCTCGTGCTGGTGGTGGACGACAACGAACTGCAGGGAAGCTACGAGACCCGGAGCGTGGTCGCCACCGACCTGGGTGACCGCTTCGCCGCGTTCGGCTGGCAGTGCCACCGCGTGGACGGTCACTCGGTCGACGCCATCGAAGAGGGTCTGCGCGCGCCGCAGGACCGGCCGAAGGTCGTCATCGCGAGCACGGTGAAGGGCAAAGGAGTGCCGATGATGGAACACGAGGCCGGCTGGCACAGCAGGAAGATGACCTACGCGGAGCTGGCGGCGAGTCTGCGGGGGCTGCGATGACCACGGTGGGCGAGGTGGTCGGTGAGCGGCTGCTGGACGACGCGCGCGACGCGGACGACACGTATTTCATCATCGCCGACGGCAAGCTGAACGGAACCGAGGGCTTCATCGAGTCGCACCCCGACCGCTGGCTGAACGTCGGTATCGCCGAGCAGAACGGGATCTCCATCGCCGCGGGGCTCGCGGGCAGCGGGAAACAGGTCTATCTGTGGAACTGCAGCACCTTCCTGCTCTATCGCGCGTTCGACCAGGTCCGGGTGGACGGCGCGTTCGCCAGGACCCGGCTGCGGCTGATCGGCACGAGCGCGGGACTGAGCCGCGCGGACGGCATCACGCACGTCGCCATCGAGGACCTGGCGGTGACGCGGGCCCTGCCCAACATGACCGTGGTGTGCCCGGGGGACATCGCGGAGGCGCGTCAACTCCTGGAGCAGTGCCGCGCGGTGGAGGGGCCGGTCTACGTGCGGTTCCCCCTGGAGGGGTACGAACTGCCCGAGGTGCACGCGCCCGGCACCCGGGTGGTGCTCGGCCGGGCCGTCACCGTCACGGACGGCGACGACGCGGCGTTGATCGCCACCGGGCACACGCTCCCGGTGGCTCGCGCATGGGTAGACGAGTTCGGCGCGGCGGGGCTGCGCGTACGGCTCCTGAGCATGCCCACGATCAAACCGTTCGACTCCGCCGCGGTGGCCGAACTGGTCGCCGAAGGACTGCCCATCATCACGCTGGAGGACCACTCCGTCATCGGCGGTCTGGGCAGCGCGGTGGCCGAGGCGATAGCCGAGACGGGGCGCGGAGTTCCGTTCCGCCGCGTGGGCGTACCGGACCGGTATCCCTATGTCGTGGGCAACTCCGACTACCTCGCCCGGCACTTCGGCACTCCCGGGGTTCCGGAAATCCTGGACTGGCTCGACGAGAACCGTTCGGCGCGCCGAGACCGTCACGTCACGTCGTGACCTGACCCCCCCGGTCCGCCCCTCCCGAAAGGTAGGCAACGCCGTGACTGAAACGGTGTCCCGAGAGATCCGACTCGTTCTCCTGCTCTCCCTCCCCGACCCGGATGGCGACGAGGTCGGCGAGATGCTGGACCTGCTCAACCGTCCGCTGGACTGGAACCAGGTGCTGGGCATGCTGACGGTGCACCGAGTGATCGGCATGGCATGGCACAACATCGTCCGCCACGCGATCGAGCACCGTCAGACCCTGCTGTCGTCGTACTTCTTCAAATCGCTGAAGGTCACCGCCGCCGGCCAGCAGTTGATGGCGCGGGAGCAGACGGCCCGGACCGCGGAGGTGCAGCGGGCCCTGGACCGGGCCGGGGTGCGCAGCGCGGTGCTCAAGGGCGGCGCCGTGGCCGCGATGGCCTACCCCGAGCCGGGCCTGCGGATGTTCCATGACAACGACCTGCTGGTCGACCGGGAGCGGCTCCCGGACGCCGTGGCGGTGCTGGGCGACCTCGGGTACGTGCAGGGGAGCTGGGACTACACGACCGGCTCGGTACGCCCGGCGCCGCGCCGGCAGGTGCTGCACGTCGCCATGCACTCGCACCAGACGTACTCGTACATGAAACCCACGCCGGAGGCGGCGTCCCTGGAGTGCCACCGGCTCGACGTGCACTTCTCGATCGACCTGATGACCGGCAACCGCAGCGACCGCGCCGTTTCGGCCCTGCTCGACGACCGGGTGGACATGAGCGGTCTGAGCACGATCTCGGTGACGGACATGTTCATCTTCACGTGTCTGCACTTCTCCCGGGAGGCGGTGCACCGGGGTGAGGTGCTGGCGTTGAAGGACCTGGTCCTCTACAAACTCGTCGACGTGGTGGCACTCATGGCGAAGACCGACCCCGACGCCGTGGCGGCCCGTGCCGAACAGCTCGGTTTCGCCCGGGACGTCTACTTCACACTGCACCACGCCGACGCGCTGTTCCCCCGGCGGATTCCCGCGAGTCTGCTCGACCGGCTGCGGCCGGACGATCTCGGTTACCTGGACGAGGTCCGCCACGGGCAGGAGGAGGTGCACCGGTGGCGCACGCCGATGGTGCGGCGGATGTTCGACATCCACAGGCTCCAGGAGCTGGGCGGCGATCTGCGGATCCCGGTACTGGGCACGTGAGCGGCGCGCCGGCCCGGCGGGTAGGGCCGCACTCAGCTCGCCACCAGGGGTCCCCGGGTGTCCCAGCCCAGTTCGCGCAGCCCCCGGAAGAAACGGCCGTTCGTCCCTGGCGCGGGTTCCGACAGCAACCGCACCAGATCGGCGGCCGCGGGTCCGGGATCGTTCGGGGCGGAGTCGGTACCCATCTCGGTGCGGATCCACCCCGGGCAGTACGCGAAGGCGGACAAGTCCCGCGCGTCACGGGCGAAGTGCCGCGCCACGGTGAGCACCAGCGAGTTGAGGGCGAGTTTGGACGACCGGTAGGCGAACGACGCGCCATCGGCGTCCTGCAGCCGCCCCATCCCGGACGACACGCAGACGACCCGCCCCGACGCGCGCGCGATCATGCCAGGCACGTACCGCCGGGCCAGCTGCGCGGGGCCGAACAGATTGACCTCGAAGGTCTCCCTGAGGTCGTCGTGGGACAGGTCGAAGAAGTCGCCGTACCCGCCACGGGGGTCGTCGAGATACACCCCCGCGTTACTGATGAGCACGTCGACCTGTTCGGAGGCGAACAGATCGTCTCTGAGGGGCTTTCGCAGATCGACGACTTCGTACGCGTCCAGGAAGTCGCTCCGCGGCTCGGCGGCGAGACCCGCGCCCAGCACGCGGTATCCAGCCTCCTTCAACGCCCGGCAGACATGTGTTCCCAGACCGCGCGAGACTCCGGTCACCAGCGCACTTGGCATACCCACGAGTCTAGACAGTAGGCGAGCGGCATGGGCGCGGCAGTCGGCGGCCGGGCAGGGGGCGTGACCGGGACGTACATCCGAGGCGGGGCATACACGGACACACCGGAGAGTGGGGGTGCGCGGTGGAGTTGGTGGACCGGGAACACAGCGGAGACCTGCTGAAGGACATGTTGTCCGAGGCACGCCGTGGCCGCGGGCGGGCGGCTCTGGTGGTCGGCGCTCCCGGCATGGGCAAGAGCACACTCATCCGCGAGCTGCACACCCGTGCCGCGGAGTCCGGTGCCCTGGTCCTGTCCGCCGTGGCCTCCCGGGCGGAGCGGGCGCTGCCCCTCGGTGTCGTGGGCCAGCTCTTCGACCCGGTCGAGCTGTCGCCGTTCCAGTCCTCCGTGCTCTCCGGACTGCTGGCGTCGGCGCGCTCGCTCACCCCCGAGCAGTGGTCGACGGACAGCCCCGCCTCCGGCACCGGTCCCGTCGTGGAGGGACTCCACCGCGTGATGCGGAGCCTGACGGCTCGTGAGCTGGTCGTCATCACCGTCGACGACGCGCACGAGAGCGATCCCGCCTCACTCGGCTACCTCCTCTACCTGGTCCGCAGGGCGGCCACGTCCCGGATCCTGGTCGTCCTCGGTGACGGCCGCGCGACCCCGCAGATGTCCTCTCCGCTGACCTCGGAGTTCTTCCGCAATCCCGCCTGCTCCCTGATCCACCTCACGTGCCTGTCGCCCGAGCGCACGCTCGCGGAGACCGCGCCGCACACGCACCCGGACGCCCCCGCCGACCGGGCCGCGGACTGGCATCGGGCCTGCGGCGGAAACCCGCTGCTGCTGCGCGCCCTGCGGGAGGACGACGGCAAGGCGCGCCGCCCGCGCCGCGACGGAAGCCCCCCTGCGGCCGGGCACGCCTTCCGGCTCTCCGTGCGCTACCTGCTCAACCGGCTGGAGCGGCCGGTCCGGGAGATCGCCCGGGGGCTCGCCCTCCTGGAGGCCGAGGCGACACCGGGTCGCCTGGAACGGCTCCTGGACCTGCCGAACGGAACCGCCGCGCAGGGACTGGACACACTGGAGGCAGTGGGGCTGACCCGGATCGGCGGCCGCTGGCTGGAGGCCGCGCGCACCGCGGCGCTGGAGGACCTGCCGGCGGCCGAACGTGCCGAACTCCGGTACAAGGCCGCGCGGTTGCTGCACCAGGAAGGCGCTCCGGCGCCGGAGACGGCCCGGCTCCTCCTCGCGAGCGGCGCGCACGCCGACGAACCCTGGACCCTGCCGGTTCTGCGGGACGCCGCGCACCACGCGCTGCGCGCACACGACGTGCCACGGGCCGTCGACTGCCTGCGCGCGGCGCGCGACGTATGCGCGACGGACGAACAGCGGGCGACCGTACGGGCGGAACTCGCCCGCGCCGAATGGGCGATCGACCCGTCCCTGGTACGCGCCCACCTCACCGCGCTGACCGACGACCACCGCGCCGGCCGGCTGCCGCCGCGGCACAGTGTGGCGCTGGCCGGGTACCTGCTGTGGCACGGCCGGTCACGGAACGCGGCCGGACTGCTCGCCGAACTCACCGAAGCCCAGGCCGGACTGCCCCACGGATGCCGGGCACGGCTGCGGGCCGTGAACGCCTGGGCACGGTACGCCTTCCCCGCCCTCGGCGCCCGGCTCCCGGACGACCGGAGGGCCGCCGACTCGTCGCCTCCCGCCGATGACGACACAGGGGTCGAGCCGCATTCCGCGAGCGCGGCGCTGCTGGACGCCCTGCGGACGCCGGGTCCGGCGAGCGGCGTCCTCACGGCGGCCGAGCGCCTCCTGCAGAGCACGGTGGTGCACGACCCGCCGGTGGCACCCGCCGTCGCCGGCATCACCGCGCTCTTCCAGGGGGCCCGGCCGGAGCAGGCCGCCGAGTGGTGCGAGCTCCTGCTCGAAAAGGTGCCCGACCGACTGCCCACGGCACGGGCGCTGTTGCTGGCCGCGGGAGCCGTGGTCGAGGCCCGGCGCGGCAACCACGACCTGGCCGGCGAGCGTGCCGACCGGGCGATGTCCCTGCTGCCGCCGCACGCCTGGGGCATCGCCATCGGCTTCCCCCTGGCCGCCAAGGTGCACGCCTGCCTCGGCTCCGGGAACCACCGGGAGGCGGGGGCGAGCATCGCCATCCCGGTGCCCGAGGCGATGTTCCAGGCGCTGCCCGGACTGCACTACCTCCAGGCACGCGGTCGCTACCACCTGTCGCAACAGCGCCACCACGCCGCCCTCGGCGACTTCTACGCCGTCCGTGACCTCACGGCCTCCTGGAACCTCGAGACCGGACGAACGCCGCCCTGGCGGGTGTACGCCGCCGAAGCGCTGCTGGCCCTGGACAGCCCGGGCCAGGCAAGGGCCCTGGTCGTCGCCGAACTGGCCGGTGAGGGGGGCACGGACGGATCACCCGGCGAACGGGAACGGGCGCGCCAGCTGCTGAAGGCCCTGGAACCGGACGCCCGGTTCACCGCGGCCGTTGCCGGCGCTCTCGAGGAGCCCGGCCCCCTCGACGGGCTCACCCCGGCCGAACAGCGCGTCGCCAAGCTCGCCGCACGAGGACACACGAACAAGGCCATAGCCGAGCACCTCTTCGTCACGACGAGCACCGTGGAGCAGCACCTGACGCACGTCTACCAGAAGCTGGGCGTACGCGGCCGGTCGGCTCTCGGGGCGTTGGTGAACGCCCGGTTGACCGCGTACTGAGCAGGTGGCGCCGCAGGGCCTCGCTCGGCGTCACAACTGCGCGCGCCGGGGGGTGCGGTGGAAGCCGTGACTGCTCTTGCGTCCCAGGAACCCCTGCGTCACCAGCTGCTCCAGCAGCCGCGGGGGTGCGAAGTCCGGTTCGGGGAAAGCCCGGTGCAGGCTCCGCAGGATGGCCAGGGAGACGTCCAGGCCGATGGTGTCCAGCAGCGCGAACGGCCCCATGGGGAAGCCGAAGCCCCGCTGGACGGCGAGGTCGGTCTTCTCGACCTCCACGTCGTGCCGTTCCAGGAGGCGGATGGCGTCCGCGAGATAGGGAAACAGCAGGCGGTTGACGATGAACCCGGTCCGGTCACCGCACTCGACGGGTACCTTGCCCAGGCGCCGGCACAGATCGTGTCCCAGCGCCATCACCTCCTGCCGTGTCGTGGCCGTACGCACCACCTCGACCAGCCGCATCGCGGGCGCCGGATTGAAGAAGTGCAGCCCCAGCACGTGCCCGGGGCGTCCGGCCGCCTCCGCGCAGGCCGCCACGGAGAGACTGGACGTCGTCGTCGCCAGCACCGCTCCGGGACGGCAGACCGAACCGAGCCGTTCGAAGACCGACCGCTTGACGGCCGGATCCTCCGCGGTCGCCTCGATCACCACGTCACAGCCGGCGAGCGCCCCGGCGTCGCTGGTGACCTCCAGGAGGTCCAGTGCCGTACGCCGGCACTCGACCGTGACGCGGCCACGCCGCACCGCCCTGCCGAGCGAGGCCTCCACCGCCTTGTGCAGCCCGCCGGCCTTCTCCTCGGTTCGCGCGACGACGACCGTGCGCAGTCCGGCGGTCGTGGTGACCTCGGCTATGCCGCGGGCCATCGTGCCGGAGCCCACGACGCCGACGGTACGGACACCGGCGGCCTCGCCGCCGCCCTCCGCGGGCCGCTGAGCGCCGAGACGGTGGCCGAGCTCGTCGTAGCGGTAGACGCCCCGGCCGGTCTTCCGCCCCAGCGCCCCGGCACGGATCATGGACGTGAGCAGCGGTGCGGGACGGAAGGCGTCGTCGCCGGTGCGGTGCCACAGTTCCAGCAGGGCCGAGTGGACGCCGTCCACGCCCAGTTCGTCCAGCATCTCCAGCGGCCCGAGCGGCAGTCCGCAGCCCAGGCGCATGGCGGTGTCGAGGGACTCGTGGCCGACGTAGCCGGTGTCGGCCAGTGCCACGGCCCTGTTGAGGAAGGCGTACACCAGGCCGGTCGCGTCGCGGGCCGGTACCGGTCCGAGGACGACGGGTGTCAGACCCGCCGTCGGCAGCAGCCGGTGCAGCGCGTCGACGGCGTCGTCGTCGCTCATCGCGGTGCTCACGGGCTCCGCCGCGGAGTCCGGAGCCGCGGGGCCGAGGAAACGCAGCCCCAGTGTCCGGCCCGGCCGTCCCGAAGCGATGGCGAGACCCGTCAGCGAGAGCGAAGCGGTCGTGCTGACCAGGACGGTGTGGTCGTGGCAGACGCTGTCCAGGCGGCGCAGCACCTCCGTCTTCGTCTCCAGGTCCTCCGTGACGGCCTCGATCACGAGGCCGGCCCGGCACAGCGCCGCGGTGTCGTTGGTGAGGGTGACGGCGGCGCCAGGACCGCGGGTCGCGTCCGCCGCCTTCATCCGCTGGTCGACCCGGGCCAGCACGTCGAGCTCCCGCTCGACCCCGACCACGTCGTACCCGGCTGCGTGCAACAGGTGGAGCAAGGCCTCGCCCAGTGCCCCCAGCCCCACTACCCCCACCACGGACGGTCTGTCCGACATGTGCCTCTCCTCTTCTTCCGGGTCGCTTCCACAGCCTTCAGGGCGCGACTGTCCGGAAGCGGTTGATGGCGTCGATGTGCCGCGCGCGCATCTCCTCGTCGCGCACGCCCAGGCCCTCCTCGGGGGCGAGGCAGAGCACGCCGACCTTGCCCTGGTGCAGGTTGCGGTGCACGTCGTAGGCGGCCTGCCCGGTGTCCTCCAGGGAGTAGACCTTGGAGAGCGTCGGGTGGATCCTGCCCTTGGCGATGAGGCGGTTGGCCTCCCATGCCTCGCGGTAGTTGGCGAAGTGCGAGCCGATGATCCGCTTCAGGGACATCCACAGGTAGCGGTTGTCGTACTCGTGCAGGTAGCCCGAGGTGGAGGCGCAGGTGGTGATGGTGCCGCCCTTGCGGGTGACGTAGACGCTCGCGCCGAAGGTCTCGCGGCCGGGGTGCTCGAAGACGATGTCGACGTCCTCGCCGCCGGTCAGCTCGCGGATGTGCTTGCCGAACCGCTTCCACTCCTTCGGATCCTGGGTGTGCTCGTCCTTCCAGAACCGGTAGCCCTCGGCGGTACGGTCGATGACCAGCTCCGCGCCCATCCGCCGGCAGAGCTCGGCCTTCTGCGGGCTGGAGACCACGCAGACGGGCGTCGCGCCGCCGGCGAGGGCCAGCTGCGTGGCGTACGAGCCGAGGCCACCGCTCGCGCCCCAGACGAGCACGTTGTCGCCCTGTTTCATGCCGGCGCCGTTGCGGGAGACCAGCTGGCGGTACGCCGTGGAGTTGACCAGGCCCGGGGCGGCGGCCTCCTCCCAGCTGAGGTGCTTCGGCTTGGGCATCAGCTGGTTGGACTTGACCAGGGCGATCTCGGCGAGGCCGCCGAAGTTGGTCTCGTAGCCCCAGATGCGCTGCTCGGGGTCGAGCATGGTGTCGTCGTGGCCGTCGGACGATTCCAGCTCGACGGAGAGGCAGTGCGCGACGACCTCGTCGCCGGGCTTCCAGGCGTTGACGCCGGGGCCGGTGCGCAGGACGACGCCCGCGAGGTCGGAGCCGATGACGTGGTACGGCAGGTCGTGCCGCCTCGCCAGCTCGTTGGTGCGCCCGTAGCGCTCCAGGAAGCCGAAGGTCGGCAGCGGCTCGAAGATGGCGGACCAGACGGTGTTGTAGTTGACCGAGGAGGCCATCACGGCCACCAGGGCCTCACCCGGGCCGACGTCCGGCACGCGTACCTCCTGGACGGACAGGGACTTGCGCGGGTCCTTGTCCTCCGTCCGCATGCCTTCGAACATGCCGGTGTTCTCCTTCTGGATGACAACACCGCGATAACTGCTCGGCAGCCGAAGGGCTTCGAAGTCCCGAGGTCCCGCCTCCCCGGAAAGAACGGCTCCAATGATCTCTTCCACTGGTTTCCTCCGGGAGGCAGACGTCGTTCTCGGCGCTTCCCGGGAAACGTAATTCCGCCCGCCGGACCCGAAACACCCTTAACCACATCCGGTCACCCCCGGGAAAAGACGACCGGACGTTGCCTCTAGGGGGCACACCCCAGGCCGGGCCGGCGGTTTCCAGGGGGACAATCCGGTGTCAAGTGGGGCAGTGGCGGGCAAGCGGGTTTCTTCACGGCAGCCGCAGTCTTCGCCCAGGGGCGTTCGACCGGCCGCACCCCTCTTCGCGCCCGCGCCCTTCCTACAGAGATCATGCGTCTTCCGCATGACGAATGTGCACGGCGTGCTAGGTTCGGCCTCATGAGTATCGGATCGGCCGAGCGAGTGCGGTCCGCGGTGGCCGCGTTGCTGCACGCGACCGGCGAGTCGCAGACCGCTCTCGCCGCCGCGCTCGGGGTGAGCCAGGCGCAGGTCAGCCGCCGCCAGTCCGGGACCGCGGCCTGGAGCCTGGCCGATTGCGACGCGGTCGCCGCACACTACGGTGTGGACGTCCTCGACCTCCTCGCCGGACCCACCCGCGCCGTCGAGGCCCTGCCCACGGCACGCCGTCGTCTCCCCGGCGGCCGCCCCGCCACCGCCCGCCCCGCGGCCGTACCGGACGGGGGAACCCGATGACGGACTTCGACGCGATCGACGCCCTGCTCGCCGGTGCCAGGCAGGAAGTCCCGCTGCCGCCCGCCGCGGAGCGGCGCGCCCTGCGCGAGGGACTGAACCTCTCCCGCACCCAGCTCGCGCGGGCCCTTCAGGTGAGCCCGTCCACGGTCGCGGGCTGGGAGTCCGGACGCGACCCGAGCGGTGAAGTCCGGGAGAAGTACGCGTACTTCCTGAAGGGAGCGCGGACGAAGCTGTCGGCGTCGGACCCGGCCGGGAAGCCGGCCGAGGCCGAAACGCAGGTGGCCGGACCGCCGGAGGCCGGACCGACGGTGGCCGGACCGGCGGTGGCCGGACCGGCCGGGACCGACCAGCAGCACCGCCACGGTGACGAGCACGGCAGCGGCGACGGCGGTGATGGCGGCGACGGCGGTGACGGCGGCGACGAGGACGTGGTGGCCCTGTCCGCCCCCCAGCCCTGCGTCCTGTGCGGACGTCCCGCCCGCCACCAGGTCGCCGGATTCGCCCAGCACCTGGACCCCGCGCACTGCGGCACACCCGAGCGCACACCTACGACCCGCCAGGCGCCGCCGGCCGCGCCCCCGCCCCCGCCCGCCTCCGCACACCCCCGTCCGCGGACAGGCGGCGGTGTCAAGGTCGTCACCGCCGGCCGCCGGCTCAAGACCGCCGACGACCCCGACCTGATCGCCGCCGCCGTGTCGGCCGCCCTCGACCAGCACGGCGGTGACGTCGAGGCGGCGACCGCCGCGCTGGTCAGGCGTGCCATCCCGGACGCGATGGCGTTGCTGGACCAGACCCGCAAGGGCGGCCGGTACGACATCGTCGCGCACCCCTGGCTGCCCGACGTCCTGCGCAAGCAGACCTCGCGCGGCCCGGACCAGATCTGGGAGGCCCGCCCCAAGTGGACGCGCGCCGAACTGCCGCCCGGTGAGTTCGAGGTCACGGCGCTCGACGTCAACGGCGCCTACCTGTCCGCGCTCAAGACGCACCTGCCGCTCGGCCAGCTGGAGCACTCCACCGGCAACCAGCACGACCGCCGCCGCGCCGGCGTGCACCTGATCACCCCGCCCGCCTGGGAGCACGACGCCTACCTGCCCAACCCCATCGGCAGCCGCGACGAGCCGGGCCCGCTCTGGGTGACCGAGCCGACCCTGCGCCTGCTGCTGCGCCTGTCGGGACCGAAGTACGGCCTGTGCGACCCCCCGGAGATCCACGAGTCCTGGACCTCCGGAGCCACCGAGGGCCTGCTGGAGAAGTTCCGCGTGGCGCTGAAGGACGCCCGGGACCGGGCGATCGCCCACGACGACGACGTCACCCTGGAGTACGTCAAGGCCATGTACTCCAAGTTCGTCTCCACCATGGGGGAGTCGAACTACAACCGGGAGCTGTACCGCACCGACTGGATGCACCTGATCCGCTCGCAGGCCTTCGCGAACCTGTGGTGGAAAGCGCACCGCGCCTACGACGAGGGGCTGATGGTCGTCCGCGCGATGGGCACCGACGAACTCCACGTGATCGGCGACTGGCGCGCGGTCTTCCCCGAGGGGCGCGGGGTCAGCGAGGTGAAGGTGAAGGACGTGTACACCGTCGGCACCCCGGTCGCGGCCGACCGGGACGTGTAGCGTGACGCGTACGTGAAGTCGTATCGGCTCGAAGGGCGGCAGGAGACAGGGAGATGCCGGAGAGGACGCTCAACTTCGGCGCGTACGGGGCGCGTGGCATCAAGGGGTACGAGGCCGTCGCCCGGCAGCTGGACGCGCTGGCCGGGTTCGTCGCCACCCCGGTCACGGCCCGGCGCGGCCTGCTCGCCCGCCTGCGCTACCTCACCCGCAGCGACCAGTCCCGCCAGGCGGCCCGCGCGGCCGGCCTGACCGTCACCGACCGCACGCTCAGGGCCTGGCTGCGGGGCGAACGGAACCCCTCGAACAGGAACTTGGAGCGGATCGAGACGGCGTACCGGGCGGTCCGCCGCCAGAACGTCGCGCGCTACCTGGTGGCGCGCCTCAACCGCGAGGGCCGTGGCACCCGCGTGGAGTTCCACCCGCTCAACCAGTCCCAGGTCCTCCGTCCCCGCCAGCGGGTGGTCGCCTACCGCACGCTCAACGTCCGCCGCTGGGACCGCATCGTCGAGGCGTGGGCGGCGGGCGACGCGCAGGCGCTGGACGACGCCTGGATCTACGACGCGGTGGTGGACCTCGGGTCCGAGTGGGGCCAGTACGAGTACGTCACCAACATCGGCTTCGCCGCCTGATCCCCGCGGACGGGGGCCGGTCGACCGGGCGCCGACGCCGGGTGGACAGGCGGTCCCGCGCGGCAAAGATCAGGCATGTGCCAGGACGTCACCACGCACGTCATACGCGACCGCGGCCGGGCCGCGCTGATCACCCTCAGGCCGGGCCGGAGCGCCTACGCCCGGCTGCACTGGGAGGTCGTGGCGGGCGCCGGCGAGCCGACGAAGGCGGAGAAGGACCCGACGCGGCTGGAGGTCACCCCGCCCGCCGAGGGCACCGGCCGAGGTACTGACCGGCACACCGTCATCGACCCGGGGTGCTGCGGCGGCAGGAACCCGGCCGGTTTGCCACATGTGCTCCCGTTCGAGCCGCCCCCGGCACCGCCGTGCGGCTCCGCGACCGGCACACGTGTGCACCGGATACACTGCCCCGACCGGTCTGTGGTGGGGGTGCGTGGTGCTGGAGGCCCTGGGTCTGGACGAGCGTGCCGAGACCGCCTATCTCGCACTGGTCGACAACCGTTCTCTCACCGTGCCCGAGCTGGCCGCGCTGACGCGCGCGGACCGGCAGGACCTGGAGGGCGCGCTGGCCCGGCTGGAGAGCGGGGGTCTGATCGCCCGGGTCCCCGGCCGCCCGCCCCGGTACACGGCACTGCCGCCGGAGCACGCGGTGGAGGTGCTGCTGCTCGCCCGTGAACGTGACATCCAGCGGGTCAGGGCCCTCGCGCAGCGCCTGGGCGAACGCCATCACCGGGCCAGGGGCGGACAGGACTCCGCGTCGCCGATCGAGGTGATCACGGGCGTGGACGGCGTGGCACGCTGCGGTGAGCAGCTGTTCCGCCGGGCCGAACGCGAGATCCGCGGTATCGACGCGCCGCCCTACGCGGTGCCGGGGGACGGCGGCCGGGTCAACTCGGTCGTCAACATCACCGGCCGGCAGATCAGCAGCCGTTTCATCCACGGCCGGGACGCCCTCGACCTGCCGGGCGTGGTGAGCCGGATCGAGCGGGACGTCGCGGCCGGCGAGGCGGTACGGGTGGTGCCCCGGGCGCCGATGAAGCTGCTGCTCGCGGACGACCAGGCGGGGCTGATCCCGCTGGTGTCGACCCCTCGGGTGCTGGACACCTGCGTCCTGGTGCACCCCTCGTCCCTGCTCGACGCGCTGAGCGTGCTCTTCGAGACCCTGTGGGAGCAGGCGCAGCCCTTCGTGCCGGACCGTGCGGGCCCTGACGGCGGAGGTGACTTCGTCAGCGAGGAGGAGCGGCGCATCGTGTCCCTGCTGGGCCTCGGGCTGCCCGACGAGGCGATCGCCCGTCACCTGGGCATCGGGCACCGCACGGTGCAGCGGCGGGTGCAGGCGCTCCTGGGGCGGCTCGGTGCCACCAGCCGGTTCCAGGCCGGCGTGCTGGCGGCTCGGCGGGGCTGGTGGAGACCAGACGAGGAGTCGCGGGGCGGGGAGTCGCGGGACGAGGGACGCCAGGCCGGGACCGGCGAGGGCCGGGCGACGACCGGGCTGTGACCGGGCGGTGCTCATGCCGGCACCGGTGCCTATGCCGGTGGCGGCGCCCGAGCCGTGCCGCCCGTCCCCGAGCCCGTGCCGGAGGCCGGAGAGATCTCGATGACGTGCTCGTTGCCATGCGTGGCCTTCACCACTTTTTGCCCCTTTTCGGGAAGAGGTATGCCTATAAGTGATGGCATGGCTGGTTGCACTCCTCGGCGATCAGCGCAGGGATGCACAGACCAGTGACATGGAGAAGCGCTTGATCACGCTGTTCACAAGTCGCACCGGGCTGAGGGCCACGACCGGCGTACTCGGCGGCGTACTCGCGATCACGGCCCTCGGCGGCACGAGCCACGCCGCCACCACCAGCGGCAACGACGCCGGGAACACCCCGCAACCGCAGCCGCGGGTGACGCAGACGGCCGCTCCGGAGGCGTCCGACGCCCGCGTGAAGATCACGCCCGGGGAAGGCGCCCACAACGTCGGGATCGACGCCCCGGTCCGGGTGACCGTGAGCAAGGGCAAGCTCACCAAGGTGACCATGACCGCCGTCGCGACCGGCGCCGAGATCCCGGGCACCCTGTCCGCGGACGGCACCTCCTGGAAGCCGAACGGCCGGCTGGAGCGTGCCACCAAGTACCAGATCGCCGCGGACGCCGAGGACGCCAAGGGCCGCTCCGCCACCGGTAACGCCACGATCACCACGGTCTCCCCGAACGACCTCATCGGGCAGCTCTCCCCCCTGGACGGCTCGACCGTCGGCGTGGGCATGCCGGTGACGTTCACCTTCGGCAAGGCGGTCGGCGACAAGGCCGCCGTCGAGTCGGAGATTCAGGTCGGCTCCAGCAGCGGCCAGCAGGTCGTCGGTCACTGGCTCAACGACCACCGCCTGGACTTCCGCCCCGAGAAGTACTGGAAGCCCGGCTCCACCGTCACGGTCACGCTCACCCGCCAGGGCGTCCGGAAGACGGTCACGTTCAAGATCGGCCGCAGCCAGATCAGCACCGTCGACGCCAAGACCAAGCGGATGACCGTCGTACGCGACGGCAAGACCATCAGGACCATCCCGGTCTCGTCCGGCAGCGCCGAGCACCCGACGTACAACGGTCAGATGGTGATCTCCGAGAAGTTCGGGCACGTCCACATGAACGGGGCGAGCGTCGGCCTCACGGAGAAGGACGGCAAGCCCTCGTACGACATCAAGGCCGTGCCGCACGCCATGCGGCTGACCGACTCGGGCACGTTCATCCACGGCAACTACTGGGCCGCCGACTCCGTCTTCGGCCACGTGAACACCAGCCACGGCTGCGTGGGCCTGAAGGACGTCCGCGGCGGCGACGACGGCAAGCAGCCCGCCGCGTGGTTCTTCGACCAGTCGATGATCGGCGACGTCGTGATCGTCAAGAACTCCGGCGACAAGACCACGCCGGCCCCGGACAACGGGCTCAGCGACTGGAACGTGCCGTGGAAGGAGTGGGTCGCGGGCAGCCCGTCCGCCTGACCCGGACACCACGCCACTTCCCGGCCGGCGGAACCGGCATCCCTTCCGCCGGGCCGTGGCCGACATCCTGGGCGTGACGTCCCGCGTACCCGCCGGTTCCCTCCCGGACCGGCGGGTACTTGCTGCGTCATGGGATCTTTGGGTTCACCGGTGCTGCTGGTGTTGTTCGTGGCCAGCGCGGCTGTCATCTGGTTCGCGGGTGTCAAACTGTCGGACACCACCGATGTGCTCGCCGAACGGCTTCACCTCGGCAGCGCGCTGGGCGGTCTGATCCTGCTGGCGATCGCGACGAACCTCCCCGAGATCGCGATCACGGCGAGTGCGGCGATGGCCGGCCAGCTCGATGTCGCGGTCGGCAACATCCTGGGCGGCATCGCCATCCAGACCATCGTCCTGGCGGTGCTGGACGCGGCCGGGGTCCGCCCGCGCGCCCCGCTGACCCGGCTCGCGGCCAGTCTGCAACTGGTCCTGGAGGGGGCCATGGTGGTGGTCGTCCTGGCCGTCGTGGTGATGGGCACCCAGCTCTCCCCGAGTCTGCACGCCGCCCGCCTGGCCCCGGCGTCCGTCGCGATCGCCGTCCTGTGGGTGACCGGACTGATCCTGCTCGACCGGGCCGGCCGGGGTCTGCCGTGGCGGGAGGGCGGCGACGCCCCGGACAGCCAGCCCGAGCCACGCGGCCACTCCAAGGCCAAGAAGGAGAAGGCCGCCGTCGACAAGGGCGTGAGCACCGCGCGGGCCGGGCTGGTGTTCGGCGTGTCCGCGCTGGCCACGCTCGTGGCCGGTGTCGTGATCGAGCGCAGCGGCGAGGAGTTCTTCGCCCGTCAGGGACTGAGCGGTGTGCTGTTCGGCGCGACCGTGCTGGCGGCGGCCACCTCCCTGCCCGAGGTCAGCACCGGCCTGACCTCCACCAAGCTGGGCGACTACCAGCTCGCCGTCAGCGACATCTTCGGCGGCAACGCCTTCCTGCCCGTGCTGTTCCTGCTCGCCACCGTCATCTCAGGCAAGCCGGTCCTGCCGGCCGCGCACGACACCGACATCTACCTCACCGCGCTCGGGATCATCCTGACCGTGGTCTACATGGCGGGACTGATCTTCCGTCCGCGCCGCCAGTACGCGCGCATGGGCGTCGACAGCATCGCCGCGGTGGTGATCTACCTCGTCGGCATCGCCGGACTGGCCACCATCGCCACGTGAGCGCAGGCGCCCGTGTCCCACGTCCCGTGACGCCGTCGGGCGCCGGCCCGGTGGCGAGCACTTCCGGGCGACAGGGGGCCCGCGCACCGGTCCGGCGTGGTCCGCGAGCCGTCCGGGCGGCCGGGGAATGTCCGGCGGGTGGGTGTGGTTGCACAAGCCGTGGTGGTGAAGGGGACTGTGTCCCCGGGCCTCATCCATTGCCTGCGGGGACGATCGTCCGGCTGAAGCCCCGCAGAGCCTTTCGCCGCGTAGGCGACCACCCCTTCACGACCACGCGTTCCACGGGTCCAGCCCCGGCCGGCGGCCACGCCGGCCGGGGCTGTCCCATGCCCGGCCGCGCCATTCGTCCGGCGGCGCCGTTCATCTAGGCTGGCGCGATGACTGGTGAGCGGGAGCGGGTGCGGCCGTCCGGAGTGTGGGCCACGGCGGTGGGGGTGGCCAGGGTGCGGGCGCTGGAGACCGAGCGGGACGACGCCCTGTTCCGCGACCCACTGGCACGGGCCTTCGCCGCCGCCGGTGGCCTGTGGCCCTCCTCGCGGCCGCTGCCCGACGACGAGGCCGCGCGCCGGCGCCGGCTGGCCGTGTCGTTCTCCATCGTCATCAGGACGAAGTTCCTCGACGATCTGCTGCGGCAGGCCTCCGCGTCCGGCATCCGGCAGGTCGTGCTGCTCGGTGCCGGCATGGACAGCCGGGCCTTCCGGATGGACTGGCCCGAGGGCACCCGGCTGTTCGAGGTCGACACCGCCGCGCCCCTGGACTTCAAGGCTTCGGTGCTGCGCCAGGAGCGGGCCGTCGCGCGCTGCGAGCGGATCACCGTCGCGGTGGATCTGCGTGAGGACTGGCCGGCCGCGCTGGCCGCCGCAGGACACGACCCGGCCGTGCCGACCGTGTGGATCGCCGAAGGACTGCTGATCTATCTGCCCGAGGACGCCGTGGAGCTCCTGCTGGCACGGATCGGCGCGCAGTCGGCGGCAGGCAGTCGGATGGGGCTGACCTTGGGCTCGCCCGGCGTGATCGAGCGCTTCGGCGCGGACGCGGAGCCGGGATCGGCGGCGTCCATGTGGGTCTCGGAGATGCCCGACGATCCGGTGGGCTGGCTGGCCGGGCACGGCTGGGAGGCCGCCTGCCACACCCTGCGTGAGCGTGCCGCCGCCTACGGCCGCCCGATCGGCACCCCGCCGCGGCGCGAGGAGCGGCCCGGCGGGCTGATCTCGGCGGTCCGCCGGTAAGGCGCCTCCGTTCGGGCCGGCGACCGTTCGACCGCCCGGCGGCGGCGAGGAGCACGAATCCCGGGGTGCTTCGGCGGCTGGCCGTGGGCCGGGTGGGCCGGACGGCGGACGGCGGTCGCGAGGGGCTTCCGAGGGCACCTCGGGAGCGGACCCGGCCGAGTGGGGCGTGGCCCGCCGGGCGCGTGTGCGACGAGACCGGTGACATTGCCGGTCCCGTCATGCCCGCCCGGCGTCGACAGTGACACCGCCAGCCCCCATGGCGGTGCCCTTCGCCGTCGGACGCATGTGCGTGCCGGCGACGCGTAACGGGCAGCTCGCCGCGACAGAGAGGACGACTCGTCGTGCAGCACCCGCACACCAGCACCACGTCACCGGTCCACCACCCGCACACCGGCACCACGTCACCGGTCCACCACCCCCGCCCGGACCTCCCCGCCCCGCGCACCAGCCGTCGTGGCCGTCGTACCGGACGGCTCGCGGCCCTCGCCGCCGCCGTCAGCGCCGTGTTCGGTCTGACCACACTCGGCGGGCCGGCGGCGCACGGCGCGGACAACCCGTTCGAGCGTGGTCCCGCGCCGACCGAATCGAGCATCGAGGCGCTCCGCGGGCCGTACGCGGTGTCGGAGACCACCGTCTCCCGGCTCGCCGTCAGCGGATTCGGCGGGGGCACCATCTACTACCCGACCAGCACCGCCGACGGCACCTTCGGGGCCGTGGCCGTCTCGCCCGGCTACACCGGCACCCAGTCCTCCATCTCGTGGCTGGGCCCGCGCCTGGCGTCACAGGGGTTCGTGGTCTTCACCATCGACACGCTCACCACGCTGGACCAGCCGGACTCCCGGGGCAACCAGCTCCTCGCCGCGCTCGACTACCTGACGAGCAGCAGCTCGGTCCGCGGTCGTATCGACTCCACCCGGCTCGGCGTGATGGGCCACTCGATGGGCGGCGGCGGCACCCTGGAGGCCGCGAAGACGCGCCCCTCGCTGCAGGCGGCGATCCCGCTGACCCCGTGGAACCTCGACAAGACCTGGCCCGAGATCAGGACACCCACTCTGATCTTCGGTGCCGACGGTGACACGATCGCTCCCGTCGCGACCCACGCCGAACCTTTCTACTCCACTCTCCCCAGCTCCCTCGACCGCGCCTACCTGGAGCTGAACGGCGCCACCCACTTCACGCCCAACACCTCGAACACCACGATCGCGAAGTACAGCGTGTCGTGGCTGAAGCGGTTCATCGACAACGACACCCGCTACGAGCAGTTCCTGTGCCCGCTGCCGCGGCCCAGCCTGACCATCGAGGAGTACCGGGGCAACTGCCCGCACACCGGCTGACCGCGTGCGCGTGCCCGTGGACTGACGGTACGTCCGTGACCCGGCGGCGGTCGCCCCTGACGGCGGCCGCCGCCGGCGTTGTGCCGGAGCACCGTTCGCAGCCGTGCGCGGTGTGCCGCCGCACAGACCGCTCCCCGCCCGGCGGCCCGGAACGCGCAGGTGATGTCCCCGAGGGCGGGTGCGGGGGGCCCGGACGCACGGCTTCCACGTTGTTTAACGCGTCAGTAAGGTCGTGGGAATGACCGGACAGACGCCTCTGGGAATCGCCTCACCGCGGTACCGGCCGGGTCCGCAACGGCACGTGACGGCAGCGTTGTGGGACCGGCTGCGTGGCGGCGGTGCCTGTGCCGTGACCGGCGAGCCGGGGGGTGGCCGCTCGGCCTTCCTCACCCACGCCGCCCGCGCGTTCACCGCCGGGCCCGTCGTGACCGTACGCGCTCGTGCCGGGGAGTTCCGGGAGCCGCTGAGCGCGATCCGCTCACTGTGCCAGGCGGCCGGGACCACCGTCGCCGGCGCCGCCGACCCGGTGCGGGAACTCGTCGGAGCGCTGCGGTCCACGGTCGCGCCCCGGGCCGTTCTCCTGTGCGTCGACGACGCCCACCTGTGGGACGCCGCCTCCCGGTCCGCACTCGGCCGACTCGCCGCCGACCTGTCCGAGGGGGGCCGCGCCGCCCTCCTGCTCACCGTCGCCGGACACCGCCCCGTGGATCCGGAGTTCGCCGGCCTGCCGCTGCTGCGCCTGGCTCCCCTGTCCCCGCCGGACGCCGCGGCCCTGCTGGACGACATCGCACAGGACGGGCTCGACCCCGGGGTGCGCGACGAGATCTCGGCCGCGGCGCAGGGCAACCCGGCCCTCCTGCTGAGGGTGTTCCACCATCTGACCCCGGCCCAGCTGCGTGGGCTCGCGCCCCTGCCGCGGCCCGTGGTCGATGCCGAGACGCTGACCGCGCTGGCCGGCAGCCGCCTCACCGAGGCGCTTCCCGGGCAACGCGACCTTCTGCTCGTCACCGCCGCCGCCTCACAGGTGACGGGGGAGGCCACCGTCGACGCCGATCTCGCGTTGCGCGCGGCCGGGCGGCTCTCCGAGGGCGCGTACCGCGACCCGGTTCCGTACGACGGCGGTGACGGCGGTGCCAGTGGTGACGGCGCTGACCGCGGTGACGGCGCTGACCGCGGTGACGGCCGGCTCTCACCGTCCGCCGTCCCGCTGCCCGAGTTGCTGCATGCCCGTGACGGCCGGATCGCCTTCCGCAGCACGTTGTTGTGCCGCACGGTGTACGCCGACGCGCCGGACGAACGGCGCCGTGCCGCCCACGACGCCCTCGCCCGTGCCCTGCCCGACGGACGCGGTCTCATCGCGCTGCTGCACCGCTCGTGGGCCGTCACCGGTCCGGCTCCGTCGCCGGCGTCCGACCTCGCCGCCACGGCCCAGGCGGAACCGGCGGTCTCACCCGCACTGCGCTGCACGGCACTCACCCGCGCCGCCGACCTCGCCGCGGACAGCGTTCGGCAGGTCCGGTGGTACACGGCCGCCGCCGAACAGGCCCTGCTGGCCGGGCAGTCCGACCGGGCCCTGCGGCTGCTCGACACGGCCCGCGACCGTCCGGCGCCGTCGACGGTACGCGCGCGTGCGGAGCTGCTGCGCGGAACGGTGCTGCGGTGGGACGGTCCCGTCGACGACGCCCGTGAGACCTTGCTGCTCGCCGCGGAGTTGTTCGCTCCGCACGACCCCGGGCGGTCCGCCGAGGCCGCATCGGCCGCCGCGGACGCCGCCTGGGCGGCGGGGGACGTGGCGGCGTGCCTGAGCGCGCTGACGGTGCGGGGTCCGGTCCCGGACCGCCCGTGGTCCGGCGCTCACAGCGGGGGAGACGCGAACGGCGCGGGTGGCGGGGCACGGTCGCCCGGGGACCGGAGCCCCCTCCCGTTCCCCGGTCCCGGCTCGGCGGGCGAGCCGGCCGGCACCGGCGTACCGTTCGTGGACCCGTCCGTGGACCCGTCCGTGGTCCTGCACGACCACCGGACGGGCATGCGGGCCGTCCTGCAAGGCCGCTTCGACCTGGCCGCCGCACCCCTGAGGCGGGTGGTGGACCGGGCGTGGACGACGGCCGAGGGAGACCGGTCGACGCGCTGTGCCGGCGATGGTGTCGACGGGTTCGCGTGTGGTGCCGGCGATGGTGTCGACGGGTTCGTGTGTGGTGTCGACGGGTTCGCGTGTGGTGCCGGCGACGGTGTTGACAGGCTTGCGTGTGGTGCCGGCCGTCATGACGGCCGGTTCGCGGGCACGGCCGACCACCCCCGGCAGGCACACCTCACACCCGCCCCCGGTCAGTTCTCCCACCAGGCCGGGCCCCTTCGACCGCCCCCGCTCTCACTCCCGCCCTTACCCGGCACCCCCGACACGCTCCTGCGGGCGGCCTCCGCTGCGCTGCTGCTCGGTGACACCACCGCCGCCCGGCGCGCCGGTGCGCGGGCGCTCGCGGTGGCTCGTGCGGACGGGGCCGCGGCGCACGAGGCACGGGCCCTGGAGTTCCTCGCGTACGGCGAACTCCGGGCGGGACGGCACGCGTCGGCCCGAGTCCACGCCGAGGAGGGCCTGAGCAGCGCGTACCGCACGGGGCAGCGCAACACGGCCGCCCATCACCACGCCGTACTGGCCCTGGCGGCGTCGATCGAGGGTGAGGCGCAGACCGTCGCCGAGCACGTGACCGCCGCGCTGGCCACCGCCCGACGCCACGGGCTGGCGCAGGCCGCCGCGCTGGCCCAGTGGGCCGCCGCCCGCGCCGATCTGGGCCACGGCCGTCCGCGTGAGGCCGCCGAGCGGCTCGGCCCGCTGGTGCGGCCCGGCCCGGGACGCGGGCACTTCGCCGTCTGGATGCTCGCCGTGCCGTGTTACGTCGAGGCGTGCGCGCTGGCCGGACAGCCGGACGAGGCCCGGGAGGCGGTCGAGGACTTCGCGCGCTGGGCGGCGTGTGACGCCGACCGTCAGGCCCCGGCCCAACTCCTGCGCTGCCGCGCCCTGCTGGCCGCGCCCGAGCCGGCCGACGCGCTGTACCGGGAGGCCCTGCGGCGGCACGGGGAGGCCGCCGGTGACTTCGAGCGCGCCCGCACCGAGTTGCTGTACGGCAAGTGGCTGCGCAGACGACGCCGGCTGCGCGAGGCGCGCGGCCATCTGCGGGCCGCCCTGCTCGGTTTCGAACGCTGCGGGGCTCGGCCGTGGGCGCAGCAGGCGGCGGCCGAGCTGCGGGCGAACGGCGTGGCCGGGACGGCGGTGACCACCGCAGCGGGCGCGGCGGTGCGAGGGGGCGGCGCCTCGGCCTCCGGCGGCATGGCGCCGGACGGGCTGGACCGGCTCACCCCGCAGCAGTTGCGCATCGCCCGCCGTGTCGCCCAGGGCCTGACCAACCGGGAGGTGGCGCTGAGCCTGTCGGTGAGCACCCGCACCGTCGACTACCACCTGCGCAACGTCTTCGCCGCCCTCGGTGTCCGCTCCCGGGTGGAGCTGGTACGCCTGGTGGAGCGGGCGGAGAAGACCGGTGCACAACTCTAGGGACCGACCGGACGGTATGTCATTCTTCGGAGCACGACGCGTCAGCCGACCCTGGGGGAGACCTCCATGCGCCCTGCCGTACGGCCAAGACCCGCGTTCCGCCCGGGACCCCAGCCGGCACCCCGGCCGCGCGCCCCGCACACCCGGTCGCTGATCGACGCCGAGGCCCTGCGGGTGCTGCACCGCGCCGCCCGGGCGCTGCTGGACGACCTGCCCGGTCTCACCGACCGGCTGGTCTGCGCCCTGCGGGAGAGGGAACCGGCCTACCGGGCCGCGCTGGACGACGACCACCCGGGCGTCTGGCACGAGGTGCAGCGCTCGTTGCGGCACAGCGTCTCCTCGTTGCTCGACCCGCGCGGCACCCGCGACTCCGCGCACCGCTGTTCCTGGCACATCGGGGTCGGCCGTGCCGAACAGGGGCTGCCGCTGGACGCGCTGCTGCACGCCTTCCGGCTCGGCGGCTCGCTGGTGTGGCAGGAACTCGTCGACGTCACCTCCCGCACCGCTCCGGAGGACGTACGGCTGCTAGTGCATGTGGCCGGCGACGTCTGGGACTTCGTCGACGAACACTGCACGCTCGTCGCGGAGGCCTACCGGCAGACCGAGCGGCGCCTCGCGTGGCGGCGCGAGAACCGGGTGCGGCTGCTGGCCGCCGCGCTGCTGGACGGTACCGGCCGCATCGCCGACCTGCCGGAGACCGCGCAGGCCCTCGGGCTGCCCGAGCAGGGGCGGTACGTCGTCGTCGCGGTCGCGGGCGAGCGGTCCGCCGAAGCCGTACGGGCCTTGCTGGCGCCGAGTGCGCGGGTCCACTGGCACACCGGGCCGGAGACGGACCACGCCATCGTGCTGGTCGAGGACGGCGTCGTACCGGTGCCGGACCGGACGCCGCCCGGGCTGCGCGTCGGGATCGGCCTCTCCGTCGACGGACTGGCCGGCGTCGGCGAGGCGCGCCGGCTGGCGGAGACCGCCCTGCGGCTGTGCGGCGACGCGGGCGGCACGGTACGGCTCGACGAGCACCTGCCCGAGGCGCTCGTCGTGTCCTGCCCGGAGCTCGCCGGTCTGCTCGTGGAGCGCGCGTTCGGCCCGCTCGCCCAGCTGGAACCGGCCGACGCGGAGGTGCTGCTGGACACGCTCGCCGCCTGGCTGGCCTGCGACGGCTCCGCCCAGCGGGCGAGCAGGGGGCTGTACTGCCACCGCAACACCGTCCTGAACCGTCTGCGCCGCTACGAGCAGCTGACCGGCCGTTCCCTGTCCCGCCCCGCCGACCTGGTGGAGATCGCCCTGGCCCTGACCGCCCGCCGGCTCGCCCCCCACCGGCCGACCTCCTGACCACCCGGCGACTGGACCGGTACTGCCCTCGCCGCCCCGCCCCGCGAACCATCCCCGCCCCGCCCCGCGAACCAACCCCTGCCCCGCCCCGCGAACCATCCCTGCCCCGCCCGCCGGCACCGCCCGCACCGGCCCCGCCTGCCGACACCGCCCGCACCGGCCCCGACCACGGCCGACCCGGCCCCACCGGCCTGCCGCGCACGGCTCGCGACCGGCCCGGCCCCACCGGCCTGCCCCGCACGCCTCGCGACCGGTCCCGCCCGCCCCGCACGCCTCGCCACCGGCCCTGCCCGCCCGCCCCGCACGCCTCGCCACCAGCCCCGCACTCGTGCGCTCCCCACCCCGCCCGACGCCCCCCACACCCTCACCACCACCCCACACGCCCGCCCCCCACCCCACCCCCTGGGCACCCGCACACCTCCCCGGCGTGCTCGTTGGGCCTCCGCACCGACCGTGCCCGCGTGCCTGTCCCCGCTGTCGTCGCCCGTGGTCTCGTGAGCCACCCAGCCCCAGCACCAAGGACCAAGGCCGGGCCGTGTGCCGGGCCGGACCTGAGGAGCCGCGATGCCCGAAGCACCACCGGACGACCCGCCCGCCCTGCGCGTCGAGCACGTGGACGTGACGTACGGCCGCGCCGTCTCCGTCCTGCGCGACGTGTCCCTGACCGTGCCGCACGACGGCGTGGTCGCGCTGCTCGGCGCCAACGGCGCCGGGAAGACCACGCTGCTGCGCGCCCTGTCGGGCACGCTGCGTCTGCACCGGGGCGCGATCAGCGCCGGCCGTGTCCGCTACGGCGGCACCGTCCTCGACGGCCGCGACCCCGTCGCCGCGGTACGGGCCGGCGTGGTGCAGGTGCCCGAGGGGCGGCGGGTCTTCACCGGCCTCACCGTCGACGAGAACCTGCGCAGCGGCGGCCTCGGTCTCAGCCGTCGCCGCCCCGCCCAGGTCGCCGAGGCCCGCGACCGCGTCTTCACGCTGTTCCCGCGGCTGGCCGAACGCCGCCGGCAGGCCGCCGGGCTGCTGTCCGGCGGTGAGCAGCAGATGCTGGCCATCGGCCGCGCCCTCATGGCCGCACCGCGTCTGCTGCTGCTGGACGAACCGTCGCTCGGCCTCGCCCCGCTCATGGTGGACCGGATCGGCGAGGTCATCCGCGAGATCCACGCCCAGGGCACCGCCGTGCTGCTGGTGGAGCAGAACGCCGGAATGGCCCTGTCCCTCGCCGACCACGCCCATGTCCTGGAGACCGGGGAGGTGCGGCTGTCCGGTCCCGCCGCCGCTCTCGCCGGCACGGACGCGGTGCGCCGGCTCTACCTGGGCGAGGAGGGGGCCGCATGACCGTCCCCGTCCTGCGCGTGCGGGACGTCACCGTCCGGTTCGCCGGGCTCACCGCCCTGGACGCGGTCTCCTTCACCGTCGCGCCCGGCACGGTGCACGCCCTCATCGGGCCCAACGGCGCCGGCAAGTCCACCTGCTTCAACGTCCTGTCCGGTCTCGCCCGCCCCGCGAGCGGCACGGTCCGGCTCGACGGCACGGACCTGACCCGGCTCGCCCCGCACCGCATCGCCGCGCTCGGCGTGGCCCGCACCTTCCAGAACATCGTCACCACCGCGGGCACGGTCGCCGACAACCTGATGCTCGGCCGGCACCTCCACGCCCGGGCCGACTTCCTCGCGAGCGCCCTGCGGCTGCCGTGGGCGGTGCGCGAGGAGCGGGCCCACCTCTCCCACGCCCGGCGGATCGCCGAACTGACCGGACTGGGCGCCTGCTTCGACAGCCCGGTGGGCCTGCTGTCGTACGGCGACCGCAAGCGGGTGGAGCTGGCCCGCGCCCTGTGCCTGGAACCGCGCGTGCTGCTCCTGGACGAACCGGTGGCCGGCATGAACGCCGCCGAACGCGCCCGCGCCGCCGAGGTCATAGGGCGGATCCGCGCCGAACTCGACCTGTCCGTCCTGCTGGTGGAGCACGACATGGGCCTGGTGATGCGCCTCGCCGACGAGGTGACGGTCCTCGACTTCGGCCGTCGTATCGCCCACGGCACACCGGACGAGGTCCGCCGCGATCCCGAGGTGCTGCGCGCCTACCTCGGCACACCGCGGGAGGGAGCCGCGTGACCGGTCTTCTCGACGACCTGCTGGGCGGCCTCGCCCTCGGCGCGGTCTACGCTCTGGTCGCACTCGGCTTCGTCGTCATCTTCAAGGCGTCGGGCGTGCTGAACTTCGCCCACGGCTCCCTGCTCCTGCTCGGCGGCTACCTCACCGCCGTCCTGCACGACGACATCGGCTTCGCCGGAGCCCTCGCGGCGGGCGTCCTCGTCACCGCCCTCCTCGCCGGCGGCATCGACCGGCTGCTGCTGCGACGCGGAGACCCGGACCCGCACACCGCGCACGTCCAGACCATCGTCACGATCGGTGTCGACATGGTGCTGCTCACCGACCTGTCCCGGCGCATCGGCGGCGACCTGCTGCCGCTGGGCGATCCCTGGGGCGACGCGGTGACCCGGGTCGGGCCGGTGACGGTCGCCGACAGCCGGCTCGCCGCGATCGCGGTGTCCGCCGTGGCCATCGCCGTCGTCTTCGGCCTGTTCCGCTACACCCGCTGGGGGCTGTCCCTGCGGGCCGCCGGAGAGGACCTGGAGGCGGCCGCGCTCATGGGCGTACGCCTGTCCCGGGTGCGTACGCTCGCCTGGTGCCTGGCGGGTGCGCTGGCCGCGCTGGCGGCGGTGTTCCTCGCCGCGTTCCCCGCCCCGGGCCTGGAGCGCACCACCGGGCAGATCGCGCTGAAGGCGTTCCCGGCCGCCGTTCTCGGCGGCATGACCTCGCCGGCCGGCGCGCTCGCCGGCAGCCTGCTGATCGGGCTGACGGAGGCGCTGGTCGCCGGCCACCAGTCGGAACTGAGCCTGCTGGGCGAGGGGTTCGGCGATGTCGCCCCCTACGCCGTGATGGTCCTGGTCCTGCTGGTCAGGCCCACCGGACTGTTCGGCGCGAAGGGAGCGGCCCGTGTCTGAGCGCCGTCCGCCGAAACCGGCCCGGACCCTCCTGGCCGCGCTCGTCCTGTGCGTTCCCCCGTTCTACCTGGACGCCTTCTGGCTGCGCGTCGGCCTGTTCGCGGTGGCCGCCGCCATCGGCGCCGTAGGGCTGTCGCTGCTCAGCGGCACGGCCGGCCAGCTCTCCCTCGGCCACGCCTTCTTCCTCGCGGTCGGCGCCTACGGCTACACGTGGCTGGCCGGCGAACCGGGGCCGGGGCTGCCGACGGCCGTCGCCGCCGTCCTCGCGGTGCTGCTGGCGGGGGCCGCGGGCGGTCTGTTCAGCCCCGTCGCCGGCCGGGTGCGCGGCATCTACCTGGGCGTGGCCACGCTCGCCCTGGTCTTCCTCGGTCACCACGTGCTGCTCACCGCGGACTCCGTCACCGGCGGCTTCAACGGCCGCTCCGTGCCGCCGCTGCGTCTGGGCGGCTTCGGCTTCACGGCGGACGACCCCGAACCGACCGTGCTGGGAGTGCCGTTCGGTGCCGAGGAACGCCTGTGGTTCCTGGCCGTGGCCCTGCTGGGGCTGACCTGGTTCACCGGCCGGGGCCTGGTGCGCTCCCGCCCCGGCCGGGCCCTCGCGGCGCTGCGGGACAGCGAGATCGCGGCCTGCGTGATGGGCGTGGACGTGGCCCGTCACCGTGCCGCCGCCTTCGTCGTGTCGTCGATGTACGCGGGGACGGCCGGCGTCCTGCTGGCCCTGGTCTTCCGGCGTGTCGTCCCCGACTACTTCTCCCTCGCCCTCTCGGTCGACTACCTCGCCATGATCGTGCTCGGCGGTCTCGGCTCGGTCGCCGGGGCCACGGCGGGCGCGGTCTTCGTCACCGCGCTGCCCCTGCTGCTGACCCGGTACGCCGACCAGTTGCCCCTGGTGGCGGCCCCGGGCTCCGCCGACGGCACGGTCGGTCCGACGGAAGCGGCCCGCTACCTGTACGGGGCCGCCATCGTCGTCGTCCTGCTCCACGCCCCCGACGGCCTGCACGGCCTCACCCGCCGCCTGCGCGCCCGCGTCCGGCGCGGCCCGCGCGCCCGCCCGTCCCCGCATCCGTCCCCGCATCCGTCCGGGCATCCGCCCGCACATCCGTCCGCACACCCCGTCGCACCCGTACGACCCGAGGAGCAGACCCCGTGAACACCCCGCACCCCGGACACCGTGTCACCACGACCGTCCTCGCCGGAGCCCTGGCCCTGCTGGTCGCCGCCACCGGATGCAGCGCCAAGGCGGGCGGCACGAGCGGCAGCGAAGGCGCCGACGGCGTCCGCACCGGCCCCGGAGTCACCGCCGGGACCATCCGGCTGGGCGCCCTCACCGACCTGACCGGTCCCTACGCCACCCTCGGCAAGAGCATCGTCCAGGCCCAGCAGATGTGGGCCGACGAGACCAACGCGGCCGGCGGCATCTGCGGCCGCAAGGTGAAGATCATCGTCAAGGACCACGGGTACGACGTCCAGAAGGCGGTCACCGCCTACGCCGACATCTCTCCCGACGTCGTCGCCCTGCCGCAGGTCATCGGCTCACCCGTGGTCGCCGCCCTCCTCGACGACGTCCAGCGCGACCACCTGCTCACCTTTCCGCAGGCCTGGGCCGCCTCCCTGCTCGGGAAGGACTCCGTCCAGGTCCTCGGCACCACCTACGACCTCGACATGATCGCCGCCGTCGACTTCCTCACCCGCACGAGGAAACTGGGCAAGGGCGACACCATCGGCCACGTCTACTTCGAGGGGGACTACGGCGCCAACGCCCTGGAGGGATCCACCTGGGCGGCTAGGAAGGCGGGCGTGAAGGTCGTCGGACAGAAGATCAAGGCGACCGACACCGATCTGTCCGCACAGGTCTCGGCGCTGCGCAAGGAGCGGGTGAAGGCGATCCTGGTCAGCGCCGGGCCCGCGCAGACGGCGTCCCTCGTCGGTGTCGCCGCATCCCGCGGCCTGCGCGTCCCCGTCGTCAGCAGTGCCCCGGGCTTCGCCCCGCAGCTGATGAAGACCCCGGCCGCGCCGGCGCTGACCGCGATGCTCCACGTGATCAGCTCCGCTCCCGCGGTCAGCTCCGGCCTCCCCGGCGTACGGCGGATGGTGACGGCCTACCAGGACAGGTATCCCGGCTCGCCCGTCGACTCGGGCGTGCTGTCCGGCTACAACGCCGCCAAGCTGCTCGGCGCCGACCTGAAGAAGGCCTGCGCCGCGGGCAGTCTCGCCCGCGAGGACGTCGTCAAGGCGCACCGTGCGCAGCGTGCCGCCGACACCGGTCTCGGCGTCCCGCTGGACTTCTCCGACGTGACCCGTCCCGCGAGCGTCGCCGTGTACACGCTCAAGCCGGACGCGGAGGCGCCGGGCGGCCTGGTGGGCGCGGAGGACGCGCACCGGATACCGGGGGCGGAGGAGTACCTGGCCGGGCACTGATCCGGGGCCGCGCGGGCAGGGCGGTGCCGGACCCCGGGTGCCGCCGCCCCGCCGGCGTGGCCGGAGCGGCTCACCGCCGGCTCTTGACGTCCCACAGCGTCCGCTGGATGGGGCCGGCGGAGAGGTCGACGAGACCGTACCGGCTCACCAGCTCGCGTTGTTCCTCTCCGGACACCTGGCCGCGGCTCTCCTCACCCTTGCGTGCCACGCTCGACTGCACGGCCGCACCGTGCGTGCCGAACCTCCAGTAGACCGTGACGTAGCGGGGGTCCCTGGTGTTCTCGTCGATCGCGTTGTTCTCGTGCACGCGGGCTCGGTAGACGAGGGAGTCGAGGCCCTTCTTCTGCTGTTCCCTCACCCACGACGCGACGTCGCCGCCCTTCCAGGAAGTGGTCATGAACCGGAGCGGTGGGTCCAGCACGATCTGGTCCTTGCGCGCGAGGCTCGCGGTGGCGTAGAACGCCACCTGGTCGTAGCGCGTGTCCATGGGCAGCTGCACCACCACGCGCGTGGTGAAGGCGTCGTCCGCCTCGATCCAGTCCCCGGGAAACGCCCACGGTTTCGCCTCCACCATGTCGCCGGGGTGGTAGATCTCCCTGCGGGAGAGCGGGTTCACCTCCCCCGAGGAGTGCGCCCACTGCTCGGCGTCCTTCCGCCACTGCTCGCGGGACCGGTCCTTCGTGCTCAGTTGCACCCGCAGCCCCATGGCGTGGAATTCGGTGCCGAGGACGTAGAACCCCCCGTCGGCGTGGTTCTGGAGCGTGATGTCCACCGGTACGGCGAACGCCTTGTGGTCCGCCCTCGGCACGGGCTGCCCCACGGACAGCGTGATGATGGGCCGGGTCTCCCGCCGGTAGGGCAGATAGAGGTTCTGGTAGGCGAAGTTGGTGAGCGCGAAGAGCGTGGAGACGACCAGCGCGGCGGCCACCCTCTTCGGCGCGGGCACCGACGCCAGCGTCCGCCACACGGCGAAGGCGGCCCACGCCGCCCCCGCCGCGAGTACGCCGAACAGGACCGGGAAACGCAGGTCGTCACCGTTCTTCAGGGTCCGCAGGCACAGCAGGGTGTTCGGCAGGAACGCGGCGAACGTGCCGACCAGCGCGAGCAGGCCGGAGTACTGGAAGCTGTGCCGGACCCAGTGGTCCAGGGCCGCCACGGCGCCCAGGAGCGTGGTGAACGCGAACAGGACCAGGACGGCGCCGGTGAGGCGACCGGGGAAGGTCAGGGCGTGGGCGAAGTCGTCGAGGCCGAACCGGCACAGCACGAGCGTCGTCAGGAGGAGGACCAGGAGGGTCACCGCCAGGTCCAGCCGGGCCCGCCGGGTCTTCAGCGAGGGTGGACGCGGATGCGGGCCGGGCCGAGGTCTGAGCGGGGTCATCGCGCGATCGTCTCCTGGGGCCACCGGCCGTCGCGGCGTCCTGCGGTGCGCCGACGGTGACGGCCACCAACGGTTCGCGCACCATGGTCCGCGGTGATCCCCCCGACGTGTGTCCGCCCGGCCAGGAGATCACCGCTTCGTGTCGCACCCTGTGGTCCGGACGACGCAGCACGTCCACCGCCGCCCCGACGTGCCGACGTCACCGCGCGGGCCCTCCGCGCAGCCCTGCCTGGTCCGCCCGGGTGCCCTGGACGCACCCCTCACGGCACGCCGGGACGAGCCGTGCCGCCGACCCGTCACCGTCACACCGTCATTCCCCCTCGCCCGCGTCCGTGGGCCGCGGGAACACCGAGGACTCCTCCAGCCATCCCCGGCGGGCGGCCTGGACCGCGGCCTGGAAGCGGGTGGCGGCACCCAGTTCGGTCATGAGGCGGCGGATGCGGCGCTGGGTGGTGCGCTGGCTCCAGCCCTGGGCGCGGGCGATCGCCGCGTCCGAGGCGCCCGCGGCGAGCAGCTTGACGAGGGCGAGGTGGTCTAGATGGCCGGAGGCGGCGGGCGGGGCCGTGGGCGGTGCGGGGGCCTGGAGGGGGGAGCCGCGGTCCCACTCCGCCTCGAAGAGCGCTTCCAGCGCGGTCAGCATCGGGGAGCGGTGGACCAGGTACGCGGTGAGGTGCCCGCCCGGGGCGAGACTGAAGGGGATGACCGCCTGCGCGTCGTCGGCGATGACGAGTTTGATCGGCAAGTGCGCCCGCACCCGGGCCTGTTCGCCGGTGCGTATGCTCGGCAGGATGTCGTCGGCCAGACGGCCCGGCCAGGCGACCGCACTGCGGTCGTAGAGCACACGGTGGGCGACGCCCGAACGCTGTCTGCGGCGCTGGTCGTCCAGGTTGCTGCCGGGGCGGTCCACGTAGGGCGGCCGGTCGAAGGTGCGGATCTGACGGCGGGCGCCGGCGGTCAGCCTGCGGACGGCGGCGCTGATGTCGTCACGGCCGCGGAGCACCTCCACCGCGATGTCCGGGTCGGCGATCCGCAGGGCCTCGCGGTGTCTGTCGGTCAGCCGGCGCACCAGCGCGCGAGCGGCGTCGAGCTGCCGTTCGCGTTCCTTGATCAGTTCCGTGACCGAGACATCGGGGGCGGTGGCGGCGAAGCGTGGGGGGCGGCCTGCCGATCTGGTCGCGAGGCCCGCTTTCACCAGCACGGACAGCAGCCGCCCCGCCGCGCTCGTACTCGTCCCGCAGGCGCTCGCCACCTCGGAGGCGGTGCTGTGGGGCAGACCGATCAGCGCCGTGTAGACACGTTGTGCGTCAGCGTCGAGTCCGACGACGTCCAGTTCCATTGAGCCATCCTCGCCGCGCGAAAAGGGGCGTTGTGCCGCCGTGACGCGGGGCCGGCGCCTCGGCGCACGTGTGCGCACCGGCGTCGGTCACACGACCCGACCGCCGTGGTGAACGGAGCGCGGCCCTGTCTTGTTCCATGCCGTACGCGGCACGGCACGCGCCCGCCCGCCGGCCGTGTAACCCCTTTCGGTTACCGGCGCAGGCATCTTCTGTTTCCACTGCGCCACTTGCTGGCCGATAGCTGCCACCTGGCGAAAACCGGCCACCTCGACACCCTAGCGCCGCTTCCGCATGCGTTGGCATCTTCACTCCGGTGAGGCGGTGTTGACCGTCAGATGGCGCTCGGCACACGTCCCCTGGAACGTGTGGTTGCGCGTACGGCCCGCTGGCGCGCCGCACATCTGAGGTCCCGCCGGCGAGGCCGTGGCCTCCGGCCTCCCCGTAACAGCGGCCGTCCGCACCGACGGACGGCCGGACGGAAGGACTCTTGGGTTGAATCACTCCCGTAACAGGGCCGCGTCCCCCCTGGGTGAGCGCGGGCCCCGACGGCGCCTGGCCGCGACCGTGGTGTTCACGGCCGCGGCACTCGCGTTCACCGCGCTGCCCGGCTCGGCCGGTGCCGCCCCCCTCTCCCACGCACCCGAGGGCACCCGCGCGACGGGAGCGCCCCGGCAGATCAAGGCGGTTGTCAGGCCGGGGTCCGGGAGCGTCCGCCTGTCGCCCGGGCAGCGCCGGCGGCTGCTCGACCGGGCGGCCGAGGCGGCGCCGGACACCGCCCGTGCACTGGGTCTCGGCCCGCAGGAGAAGCTGGTCCCGAAGGACGTGGTCCAGGACGCCGACGGCACGGTCCACACCCGCTACGAGCGAACCTATGCCGGGCTGACCGTGATCGGCGGGGACCTGGTCGTCCACCAGCGGCAGGGAGCGCGTACCGTCACCTACGCCACCAGGAAGAAGCTGACCCTGGCGACGACCGAGGCGAAGGTGCCGGCCGCCACCGCGAAGAAGGCGGCCCTGAGCAAGGCCACCGCGAAGGGCACCCACAAGGCGGCCACGCACACGGCCCCCCGCAAGGTCGTCTGGATGCTCGGTGACCAGCCGAGACTGGCCTGGGAGACGGTCGTCACCGGCGTGCAGCAGGACGGCTCCCCCAGCGAACGCCACGTCGTGACGGACGCCGCGAGCGAGGCCGTCCTGGGGAACGCCGAACACGTGGAGTCCGCCCAGGGCAACAGCCTCTACAGCGGGCAGGTCACGATCGGCTCCACCCGCCAGGACGACGGCACGTACACCCTGACCGACCCCCTGCGCGGTGGTCACCGCACGCTCGACTCGAGCGTCACCTCCAGCGGTGTCCCGTTCACCAGCGACGTCGACGTGTGGGGCGACGGCACGGCGGCGAACCCCCAGACCGCGGCGGTGGACGCCGCGTACGGCGCCAAGACGACGTGGGACTTCTACCTCGACCGGTTCGGCCGCAACGGCATAGCCGACGACGGCCGCGGCAGCACCTCCCGGGTCCACTACGAACAGCAGGCAGGAGTCCCCCTCGCCAACGCCAACTGGCAGGACGGCTGCTTCTGCATGAGCTACGGCGACGGCGCGGACGGACACCACCCGGTGACCTCCCTGGACATAGCCGCACACGAGATGACGCACGGAGTCACCTCCGCCACGGCCGGACTGGGCGACTACGGCGAATCACCGGCCCTCAACGAGGCGGTCAGCGACATGATGGCCGCCGCCGTGGAGTTCTACGCCGACAACCCGAACGACGTGCCCGACTACACGATGGCCGAACTGGACGACCTGCACGGCGACGGCAAGCCCATCCGGTACATGGACCTGCCCTCCAAAGCCGGCATCAGCTCCGTCGGTTACGCGCCCCTGGACTACTGGACGCCCCAGGCCAAGGCGGACGAACCGCACATGGCGGCCGGGGTGGGGGACCACTTCTTCTACCTGCTCGCCGAGGGCAGCGGGCGGAAGACCATCAACGGCGTGGCCTACGACAGCCCCACCTACGACGGGCTGCCGGTGGCGGGCATCGGGCTGACCGGCGCCGCCGACGTGATGTACCGCGCGCTCACCGTCTACATGACCAGCACCACCGACTACGCCGGCGCCCGCACCGCGACGCTCCAGGCCGCCGCCGACCTCTACGGTTCGGGCAGCGACGCCTACGAGGCCGTCGCCAACGCCTGGGCGGCCGTCAACGTGGGGACCGGCTTCGTCCACCACATCGCCGTCGAGCCGCCGCCGACCGAGCCGGTGGCCGTCGGCCAGCCCGTCAGCCGCCGGATCATGGCCTCCAGCAGCCGTCCCGGCCGGCTGACCTACTCCGCCAGGTCGCTGCCCCGGGGGCTGTCGATCGACCACGCCACCGGCCTGATCACCGGTACGCCCGACAAGGCCGGCGACTACAGCTCGGCCATCGTCATCACGGACGCGGCCGGGGACACCCGGAACCTCTCGTTCACCTGGACCGCTCTCGAATCCGGCGGCCATTTCTTCGTCAACCCCACCACGTACGTGATCCCCAAGTGGGGCACCGTCGAGTCCCCGCTGGTCGTCCGGGGGAAGCCGGGCAAGGCACCGAGCGACCTCAAGGTCAAGGTCGACCTCGACCACGGGTTCAGCAACGCCATGGTGATCGACCTGATCGCCCCCGACGGCACCGTCATCAACGTCAAGCCCTGGGGACCCTGGGTGCTCACGCCCGAGCTGCACGAGACCTACACGGTCGACGCCTCGGCGGTCACCAGGGTCGGCACCTGGAAGCTGCGCGTGACCGACGGCACCCCGGGCTTCTACGACCTGGACCCGGGCCATCTCCAGCGCTGGAGCCTGGACTTCTCCGGCACCGGCCCCTCGGCCGCGACCGGCGCGTCCGCCCGCTAGAAGCGCGTAACCGCCACCGCTCGGCAACCAGGGTCCACCCCCTGGAGACCGAGCGGTGGCCACGAGCGTAGAGGCGGCAGTGGCGGGCTGTTCGGCCACGTGCAGCTGAGGCAGCTGCCACCCGCCCGGGGGCCGGCCTCGCGGGAGGGGTCAGAGACAGGACCCCTCCTTGTCGACACTGTCGGTCCGGATGCAGGACGTCCCGGCGGTATACCGGCCGCCGCGGTCGAAGACCTGGATCACCGACGGTTCGTCGATCCGCCACCAGGCAGCGAACGCCTCGGCGATGTACTGGGACTCCTTCTCCAGCGCCATGACCTCGTCCGTGGCACCGTCGGCCTCGTAGTCGACCGTCGGATAGTCGGACGCCACCTCGATGGCGGGGTACGCCTTCCGGGAGAATCCCCGCCACTTCTCCAGGTGCCTGACCGCCTTCTTCTCATGGGCGGTCCCGTGCTCGGCGACGAAGCGCCGGAACTGCTCGAAGGTACCGGGGGTGTTGGCGATCTCGTCGAGGGACAGGGTGACCTTCTTCGGCTTCGGCTTCGGCTTCGGCCGGGTGGGCTTCGGCGAGCCGTCCGCGACGCCGGAAGCGGCGCTGTGCCTGGTCGCCGACGCGGTGTCCGGCTTGCCGCCGTCTCCGCCGCCGCACGCGGACACCATCGAACATACGAGCACGACGGCCATAAGGATGCCGCATCGGATGGCCGAATCTCTGCTGCTCTTGCTGCTGCCCACGTACCGATCTCCGTCGAGTGCCGGAGGGGTCACCGACAGGCGTCAACGCAGGTAGGTGCCCCCCACATCCAGTGTCGCGTGATCGTACATGCGGCCGGAACGTGAAGAGATCGCACCCCTGACGTGGAGGGGGCCACGCGGGCACCTGGCCGAATCGAGCCCATGGGGCCACGCGCGTACCGGCTGCCGCCGCCTGACCCGGGGGTCGGCCTACTTCGGCAGAACCTGACCTTGATCCGTCACGTAGTAGTCGTTCCTCCAGGACCGCGCCTCCCGGGAAGAACGAGCCCACGGCAACCGCGACAACGCCGCCCCACAGGGTCGCCGGCCGCTTCCACCAAGGCCTTTCCACACCGGCCAGGAAGCGCTGGTACTCCGGGTCGTCCCCGTACTCGTCCCGCCAACCGTCCGGCGAGTCACCCGAATCGGCCGAGGTGTGCGTCGCAGGCGGGTCGGACGGGCGCGGGGGAACGGTGGGGGGAAGTGGTGACGATTCTCCACGGGGGCCTGGTGACCACGTCCCGATGTGGCTCGAGAGGAATGCGGCCAGGACCGCGCGACACGGTTGGGTGTGACCGGGCCGACCGGGGCCGAAGTGGCGGGCGGTGCCGCGCCCCGTGCCTGCCGGGCGGCGGCCCACGAACCGCGTTGGCGGCCCGCGGTGCCGTCCTGACGCGGCGCCCTGCCTCGCGGGTTCTGTGGCGAGCGCCCATGCTGGGGGAGAGGCGCCGTCGTCTTGAGACGCGTCCTTCCCGAAGGCCGAACGAGGGCGCCTGAGAGGAGGAGGAAGTCATGCGCGTGCGAAGGATCCTGGGCCTCGCCCTGGCGGCGGCCACCCTGGCCGGCGTGAGCGCCGTCGGCGTTGTCGGCGCCGAGGCCGCCTCGTCTCCGAACATCTCCAGGGACGACTGCACAGCCGCCGGCGGACAGATCGTTTCACGTCCCTACGCCGGCGAGTCCTGCTCGCTGCCGGACGGCACCGCGCAGCCCATCACCTGACCGGTCCGCGCACGGCTGGGCATCCAGTCCGGCCGGTGCGCCCGGCGGGATGGACATGGGGTGACCGGCAGTCTCCGCATCCTCTGACCGGGCCGGCCGGCCCGGCCCGGCCGCCGACGGCCGCGGACCGGCCTGGGAACCACTCCGTGACCACGTACCGGTAGCCTGCGTCACCATGATGCGAGCCTGGATGCTGCCGGTACTGTTCGTGCTCAGTGGCTCAGCCGTCGCGACCGGGCGGATCCTCGCGGGGAGCCCCGGCACGGCCGCAGCACTCCTGACGGCGTCCCTGGTACTCGCCGGGGTGAACTCGCCCCTGGTCTTCCCGAGGTCGGTCGGTGCGCGCGAGGCCCAGCGCCGCAGCGCGCTCGACGGCCGCCCGGTCGTTTACTGGCGTCCGGGCTGCACGTACTGCATGAGGCTGCGTCTCCGGCTGGGCCGTGGCGCCCGCCGGCTGCACTGGGTCGACATCTGGCGTGATCCGGCGGGAGCCGCAGTGGTGAGGGCGGCCAACGACGGCGATGAGACCGTGCCGACCGTCGTCGTGGCGGGCCGGCCGCACACCAACCCCGATCCCGCCTGGGTACGCGAACAGCTCCGGTCCGGGCCGCCGCCGCACTGAGGCAGGCAAGGGCTCGTCTGCCCCGCGCGCGTGCGCGCCCGCGCCCGCGACGGGGCGCACCGGCCGGAGCCGGTGCGCCCTGTGGCTCAGGACACCACGGCCTGCGCGTACGGAACGAGCCGGACGGGACCGACCAGGCCGTGGTCCTGGCGGGCCGTCGTGCCGAACACGGACGGCTGGGCGACCCGGAGCCGGTTGACGAGCGGCGTCGCCACTTCGATCTCGATGCCGTTGGTCCCGCCGCGCAGGTAGGGGCCGACGTCGATGACGGGGTGCAGGCGGTCCACCGCGGGCACACAGGTGCCGTTGACCGTGACACGGACGGTGTCGGAGACCTGCCCGAGTTCGAGGACGGCCCCGTGGGACGCGGTCCAGTCGTCCGGCAGGGTGACCTCGGTGCGGTAGCGGCCGACGCCCGCGGAGTCGGCCAGCTCGGGAATCCCCGACCACGGCGCGAGCGCGTCCAGGGTCAGGGTGCGCCGGACGCGCTCGGTACGGGTCGGGTCCGGGCCGGGGTACCAGTCCTCGACCTGTAGTTCCCACGCCGCCGGGGTGATCGGGCCGGGCACGGGCGGCAGGGTCGTGGTGACCGTGCGGCCGTCGGACAGGCGGGTGGTGCGGGAGCGGGTGCCTGCCGCGCCGGCCCGCACGGTCAGTCCACGGCCGGTGAACAGCACGTCGTCGGCGTCCGAGGCGACGGCGTGCGGACGGTTGCCGTAGCGGTCGCCGAACAGTCCGGGCCGCCCCAGTGCGACGATCACCGTCTCCCCGGGCTGGAGCGTGACGCGCAGGGTGACGTCGTCGCCGTCCTGGGTGTAGCGGGCGAGCCGCACCGCCCGGCCCGTCCAGGCGTCGAGGAGATACGGCACGGTGGCCCCGCGCCCGCGCGTGCCGCGCAGGGTGACGTCGTGGTCGATCGCGGCCACCGCGGGCTTGACGGTCTCGGCGTGCTTGCCGTTGCACAGGTAGTAGAAGTCGGCGTCGTCCGTGGTCCGGTGGGCGTTGAGGAGCGTGGAGGAGGTGGCGTAGCGGACGTCGGGGGTGACACCGAGCTCGGCGAGCGCGTCGCCGACGGCGGCCTTGTCGGTGACACGGACGACGCCCGGCAGGGCGAGCAGCCGGCCCATCAGGGCGCGCAGCCGGTCGGTCTCCCCGTCGCCCGGCACGCCGGGGGTCAGGGCCTGGTCGAAGGCGCCGAGCAGGACCACGGGCAGGCCCGCCTCGGCCAGCTTCAGCAGCTTGCGCGCGTCGCTGACGGCGAGCGTCGGGGTGGAGCCGTAGAAGAAGTCGCCCTCGACGAACAGCGCCTTGTAGGCGGGCCCGTCGGGCGCCAGCCGGCCGGCGCGGACGGTGGCGCTCGGCAGGTCGAGCAGCGGGCCGCTGAGGAACTGGTGGGTCCAGCCCAGGGGGATGCCGGTGGCGGTGAACCAGGACGCGCCGATGCCGGTGGCCGTGTAGCCGGTCTGCCGGAAGACGGCGACGTCGGCGCGGGCGGTGCCGGCCTGCAGCACACGGTGCACGCGGCCCAGGTAGCCGGAGACGTCCTCGACATGGCCCCAGGTGGGCTGCCGGGGACCCCACGACTCGCCGTAGCCCGGGGCGCCGTTGTACGGGCTGAAGGCGGCGAACCCGGGCCAGCTCACCCGCGGGGCGGTGGCGTACGAGAATCCGTGCACGACGGTCTGGTTGACCCCCGCCGCGTACGCGCCGCCCATCGTCCGCAGGAAGCGGTCCCACGTGGTGCCGTACGCCGAGCCGTTGTACGCGCCGGCCTCGCAGGACAGCACCGTGCGCCCGGCCATGTCACGGCCGCCGGCCAGGCAGCGGTAGTCGTCGAGGTTCTTGAAGCCGAGGGACTCGCCCTCGGGGACGTCCAGGATCGCCGCCGAGGCGATGGCGTCCGTCTGCAGTCCGTAGGGCTGCGAGCGCAGGGCCATGCCCAGCGAGTGCGCCCAGGTCCTGAGGGCGAGCAGGTGGTGACGGTTGAACAGGTCGGAGACGGTCTCCCAGAAGTCGTGCCTGATCTGCCGGGTGACCTGGGCCTCGAAGGCGAAGACCTGGTTGCCCTTGTCGAGGACGACGGCGGGCAGGTACGGCAGCAGGGGGCGCCCCGTGCGTTTCTCGAACGCGTCGGGCAGCTGCGCGGTCCAGGTCAGGCCCTCGGTCTCCAGCTCCACCGAGTCCTCGAAGAACGCGCCGCCGGCGGCTTTCAGCAGGACCTTCAGCGAAGGCGTCAGCAGGGAGTCCCAGTAGTCCGTGACGGCGGCCGTGCCCGCGGGGCTGAAGTGGTCGACGGCGTAGGCGGCGGGCGAGGAGTGCGGGCCGGACTCGGGCTGCTGTCCGGAACCTCGCTGCCAGTAGGAGATCAGGACCCAGTCGCCGTCCGCGGGCGCGGTCCAGGTGAGGGCGCCGCCGGTGACGGTGGCGGTCAGGTCGCGGACGCCGGCCAGGTCGAGGCCGGTCTCCTTGCGCGTGGAGTTCGCGGTGTCGACGCGGGCGGCCTGGACGGCGAGGAGCTGCCGGCGGGTCACACCGGAGGCGGGCGCGCGCACGGGCTCCGGGACCGGGCCCTGGTAGGTGGTTCCGCCGGGGACGAAGACGCGGCCGTAGGCGAGTTCCTGGGCGGCGGCCGCGTCGTCGGGGGTGAGGCCGGGTACGGCCACGGGCCAGCTCGGGCCGAGGGTGAGGTCGACGGTGAGGCCGCGTCTCGCGGCGCGGCGCAGGGCGGCCTCGACGCCGTCCAGCCACGGTCTGCTGCCCCAGCCGTGGCGGGCGGTGTCCAGCACCGACTTGTCCTTGATGCTGTGGTGGACGGCCGCGATCTCGACGCCGCCGAAGCCGGCGTCCGCTATCTGGTCGGTCTCGCGGGCGATCTCGTCGGGGTCGACGAGGCCGTCGGGCCACCACCAGCGGAACCTGGGGCGCACCGAGCGCGGGGGGTCGGCGAACCAGTCGGCGGCGGGAGCTGGTCCGGCGCCGGCGGGGAGGGCGGTCGCGGCCGGCGCCGCGGCACCGACGGCGGCGGCACCCGCGGCCAGCGAGGCGGCCAGGACCGCGCGCCGCGACATCCCGCCGCGCTGCGAGACGAGTTCATGCATGTGCGCCCCAAAGGGTGAGTCGGGCAGAGGTTCTTGACGTGCTGCGGCAGTGCCGAGAGGAATTGAATCGTTTCATTTGAATCGTTTCAATTCTCTGTAAACGCCGGAACGCTAAGCCCCGCGCCGAGGTGGGGTCAAGAGGTCGGCTCCCGAAAACCGCGCCGCTCGTCTCACGGTGGCCGGGAACGGTCAGTTAGTCCGGCCGGTGTGCCAGGGGTGCCCCTTGTCGACCATGCCGTCGGAGGCCCAGCAGAACAGCGGGAACCCGAGGGCGCGAGATCGCGGAACGTGACGGCGTGCTGATGGTACCGGCACCACCAGCACACCGAACGCTTCCTATGCCGCCCGGTCCCGTTGTCGACCGGCCCGTGCCGCCGGCCCGCCACGGACTCACCGGTCCCGAGGCAGGAGGAGACGGCCCGTGGGCGGCCCCGCTGCCGTACCGGGCGTCAGGCCGGCTTGAGTCCCGGCGCCCCGGCTTCCGTGACGAAGGAAGCCGCGGTCGCGACGGGTGCGCCCGGCCTGGTGACGTAGGGGACGGTCTTGAAGTCGGCGCGGGCCGCTTCCTGGCCGAGCGTGACGGTCACGTAGCCGCGCCGGCCGTTGTAGAACCTCATGTGCGGGTTGGCCGCGAGGTAGGTGGCCCAGTTGCCGGGCCGGTCCGCCCCGTCGCGCCCGCTGGTGATCGACGTGGTGACGATCTCCGTGCCCACGGTCCGGGAACCGGGGTCGCGGAAGTCGCGCTTGACGTCGAACGCGTAGTGCACGTGCACGTCACCGGTGAGGACCATGAGGTTCTCCACGCCGACGGCCTCGGCGCCCGCCAGGATCCGCTCGCGGGAGGCCGGATAGCCGTCCCAGGAGTCCATGGAGACCTTGGACGGCGTGGCGGTGGTGTTGTACCGCTGGGAGAAGGTGACCTGCTGCGGTACGACGTTCCACAGCGCCCGCGAGGCACGCCAGCCGTCGATCAGCCACCGCTCCTGCGTGGCGCCGGTCAGCGTGCGCGCCGGGTCCTCGGACTCGGGACCGGGGTACTGCCAGCCGTCGCCGTAGGCCTGGTCCGAGCGGTACTGGCGGGTGTCCAGGACGTCGAACTGGGCGAGCCGGCCCCAGTGCAGCCGGCGGTAGAGACGCATGTCGGAGCCGGTGGGCAGCTGGGGGCGGCGCAGCGGCTGGTTCTCCCAGTAGGCGCGGTAGGCGGAGGCGCGGCGCAGCAGGAACTCCTCGGAGGAGCCGCCGTCCTCCGGGGTGTCGCCGGCGTAGTTGTTCTCCGTCTCGTGGTCGTCCCAGGTGACGACGAAGGGGTGCGCGGCGTGCGCGGCCATCAGGTCCGGGTCGGACTTGAACAGCGCGTAGCGCAGCCGGTAGTCCTCCAGCGTCACCGTCTCGTGGTTGAAGTGGGCCGGGAGGGTCCGGTCGGTGTAGTTGCGGTCGTTGCCGGTGGCGTTGACGGCGTACTCGTACAGGTAGTCGCCCAGGTGGAAGACGACGTCCACGTCGTCCTCGGCGAGGTGGCGGTAGGCGGTGTAGTAGCCGTCGGCGTACGCCTGGCAGGAGACGGCGCCCAGGGTGAGCGCGCCGGGACGGGCGCCGGGCGGCGGGGCGGTGCGGGTGCGGCCGGTGGGGCTCAGCCAGGAGCCGGCCCGGAAGCGGTAGAAGAAGACGCGGTCCGCCGGCAGGTGGGGGACCTCGACGTGGACGGTGTGGCTGAACTCGGGGTGGGCCGGGGCGGTGCCGCGCCTGACGATCCGGCGGAAGTCCACGTCGTGGGCCAGCTCCCAGTGCACGGTGACGCGCTGCGCGGGCAGTCCGCCGTCGGGCTGGTACGGCTGCGGGGCCAGCCGGGTCCACAGCAGGACCGAGCCGGGCAGCGGGTCGCCGGAGGCCACGCCCAGCGTGAAGGGGTCCTCGGTGATTCTCCGGGCGTCCAGCTCGGCGGCGGCTGCCGTGCCGGCGGCCGGCAGGTTCACGGCGAAGGCGAGCGCGGCGGCGGCGCCGGTGACGGTGAGGAAGCGGCGCCGGCCGAGGTGCCTGGCGGCGGTGCGGAGTTCGGGGGCGTGCTGGGACGGGTGTGCTGCGGATGTCATCCGGTCTCTCCCCTGTCACGGTGAATGCAGGGGTAGTCGACCCGGCCGTGACTGCCGCGACGGGGCAACAGCCTGGCAGGAACATGACGTTCACATGGCGGAAGGACATGTTCCGGCACGTCGGCCCGACCGGTGCGGCCGGCACGCAATCCGTTCACGCCCCCCGCGCAAGGCCCCAGCGGCGGCCACGCCACGGTGCCCGACGAAGCACCGGCCGGCCGAGCCGGGCGGCGAAGGAAGGCGACTGCGGTCTTTGTGCCGGGGAGCCGGGCGCGGGCTAACTCGTCCAGCTGTGGGCCACGTCGACCACGACCCGGCCGTCCAGTCGGCTCACCCGGAACGGCAGTCGGGCGCGTACACCCAGACCGACCTGCGTCCGCCCCTCGAAGGTGCCGCCGAACCGGGCGTCCCGGAAGGTGCGGTACCCGCTGACGTTCACGCCGGGCAGGGCCTCGCCCACCTTCCCCGGATAGGTCGGCTTGCCGGCCTCCAGGTCGTAGCTCCACGCGTCGACGTGGATGTCGAGGACCGCCCCGCCGGCGACCGGTACGTACCGGCCGGAGGGGTCCGCGTGGAACCGGTCGACGTACTGGACGTGGTAGCCGATGCGGTCGCCGCCGCCGGGCACGTCGAACACGATGCGGTCGTAGCACTCGTGCTGTCCGGTCTTGATGTCCGTCAGGTGCTCGGCCCCCACGGCGGCACCGCCCTTGGCGCCGCTGCCCCAGCCCGTCGGGCAGGCCGCCACCGCGCGCGGTCCCTCCACCGGGGCCGCGCCCGCGGTGCCCGCCGCCGTCACCAGCGTGGCTCCCGTGAGCGCCATCACCGCCACTGCCGCTCTCGTACGTCGCATCGTGTCCCCCTTGGCCGAGCCTGGTCGCGGAACTCTGATGCCAGGTGAGACGGCCCGCCGCGCCGGAAGGTTGTACGTCAGACAGGGACAAAAGCGGCGATCTTGTGCGCCGGTGCAAGCCGTGCCACCAGGCGCGCGGCCCGCGTCAGCCGACGGACGAGGCCGGCGTGCGGCTCGTGGAGGGCCAGTCCAGAACGGTCAGCTCGGGCCACCGCTCCCGCCACCGCGCCGCCTTGGCCTCGTAGACCGCCCGTGGAGCGAGCACCGGGTTCGGCCGGACGACGAGGTTGAACACGTCGGACAGGCCGTGCGGCGCGTACACGCGCCACTGGCCGTCCGCCTCCACACGCACCCCGAGGCAGCAGGTCGTCGCGGCGAAACTGTCGATCGCCGCCTCACTGGAGTCGTACGGGGGACACGGGACACCGAACTTGTCCTGGTACCAGAGGTGGACCCGCGCCTCGTTGCGGATCTCCACCTCCGCCGGCAGGCCGGCGAAGACCGTGCGGCCGGCCTTGATCACCGAGTCCTCGGCCTCCCAGGAGAGGTCGCCGTCGTCGAAGTAGAAGAGGTCGTAGTCCTTGATCCCGTTGGTCGGCGGCCGGTCCGTGACGACGTTCCACACGGTCTGGAAGAGGCAGCCGGCCGTCACGTACCACCCGGGCAGGTCCAGCGTCGCCGCACGCGACAGAACCTCCGTCAACACGTCGTTACGGGACAGCACCACGCGCAGGGACTCGAGTTGCCGGTCGAGGGGGAGTCGGCTGATCACCAGCCCTGCTTACCACAGCCCGCCCGCCGGACGGGCCGGCTGCGTGAGCCGGCCGCGCGGCCGGCGCCGTACCGGCGCGGAGACCGGCACCGTCGTGAGCGGCGTGCCGCCTCTCGCCCGCCGTCTGGACGGGGATGCCCCGCGCGCGGTGCGGCCGGGCTCAGCCGAGACCACGATGTGCGGCCCACAACTCGCCGGCACGGCTCGCGGCTTCGGCCACCAGGGCCGCCAGTTCGGGCCTGTCGGGGACGGGGAAGGAGACGTATGCGCCCCGGCCGCCACCGACCGGTCTGCCGTAGGCTTTCACGGCGAGGTGACCGTCGGGGAGGAGCCGGACGTTGAGTGTGGTCAGCGTGAACTGCTCACCGCGTCGAGTGTCCGTCCAGCGGAGTGCCTCGGGGACCGTGACATTGATCGCCAGAGCACTCACGTGCAGGTCGCCGCTCATGGACGGATGATCTCACGCGGGGCGCCGCCCGCGGCCGTCGCCGGCTGATGCGGCGGCCACTTCCGTCACGAACACCCGTGCCGTGGAACGCGGTTGTGCCGCGGCCGATCTCGTCGCCGAGGTGCCGGTGACCCTATTCCACCCCGGGCGGCACGCGCGTGGCCTGGTGGTAGTACATCCGCCAGCCCGCGGCCGGGTCGCTCCTGCGCCAGATCGAGCTGTGCCTGGTCCTGCGGTCGCCGAGCACGGTCTCGAAGGTCAGGTGCACCAGGCCGGGCGCGAGCAGCACTCCCGAGATCTCCGAGGGCTCGTATCGGGCACCGTCCGCCGAGCTGCCCGGGTGGTCGGGCAGTTCGGCGAGCATGGCCTCGTACGTCCACCGCCGGCCCGACCCGCCGACCTCCACGAACTCCGGGTCGAGGAGCCGCGCGGCGCGTTCCCGGGAGGAGCGGACGCGCGGGTCCATGAGCTGCAACTCGCCCGCGATCGCCTGGTTCACGTCGTCTGCTGCACTGTCCATGGACGTATCCTCACCGGACTCGCGGGTCCCGCCGCAACCCGTTTCGCCCGCTGCCACGGGGTGCCCGGTGCGCGGAGCGGTCCGCGTGGTGAAGTGTGGGCGTCAGACAACCCCGAGAGCAGGGAGCGTTCGTTCCGATGACCACACAGCCCGCACGGCCTGAGCGCGCCGGCCCCCGGACCGCCCCGGTCGTGGATGTCCCGCCGTTCACGCCTTCTCTCGTCAAAGCGGTGTTCAGGGACGTGACCTCGATGCACGTCTCCCGGTCGGCCGCCTGGGCCGCCGCGTCGGTGACGCGGACCGTGCTGACGGAGATCATCGGCGGTGCGAGGAGAGCGGCGGCGGAACAGGCCCGGAAGAAGCTGGTTCCCGGTGACCTCCTCTCGGCGATCGACCGGAACGTCGAGCTGGAGGTGGGGAGCACGTGGTACGACCACAGTCCGACGTTTCGGGGCCTGACCGGTGTGCTGTACGACGCCGAGGGTGTCGTCGTGCCTTCCCGTGGGCGCGGCAGGCCGCGCAGGCCGAGTGCCGTGGTCGGCGCCCACAGGTTCGAGGCCGGGGTCAGGAAGCTGCTGCGGAGCCAGGGGGTGACGGCCGTCCCCGCGATGGTCCGCGACCTCGACGGCATCGCGAGCGTGTTCCTGACGGACCTCGCCCGGGACGCGGCCATGGTCGTCCGCGAGGGCGGGGTCCAGCGCTCCGGGACGGTCACCCTGGTGACGCCGGGCGAACCGGCCCCGCCCCCGTTCCCCAAGGACGCCTACGGGGCCCGGTCCGTACGCAGGGGGGACGGGCGGACCATCGGCAGGGACGACGTCCTCGCCGCCACCACGGTTCAGTTGCCCGGCGGCGACCTCAGGCGGCGGGCCCTCACCGAGGCACGCGCGGTGACGGAAAACTGATCCAGACGAGAGGCCCTAGTCTAGGGTTCGTCGCCATGACGATCACTTCGAGAAGGCCGGCGCTGTGGCGTGACCAGCGGTTCGTTCTGCTCGCGGCAGCGCGGACCGTCTCGGTCCTGGGCAACGGGTTCGCCCGGGTGGCGCTGGCCTTCTCCGTGCTGGCACTTCCCGGTGCCGGCCCGGGCGAGCTGTCCTTGGTACTCGCCTGCCAGTCCCTGCCGCAACTGGTGTTCATCCTCCTCGGAGGCGTGGTCGCCGACCGGATGTCACGGTCTCGCCTGATGGTCGTCGCCGACGGCGTCGGGGCGTTCGCCTATGCGGGACTGGCGGCGATGACCCTGACCGGGCACGCGCCCCTGGTGCTGATGTGCGGCCTCGCGGTGATGGCGGGGCTCGCGACCGCGCTCTTCGCGCCGGCGATGGACGGTGTCGTGCCGCTCGTGGTCCCGGCGGACCGGTTGCAACGGGCCAACGGTGTGCTGCGGATGAGCACCAACACGTGCCTCTTCCTCGGACTCGCGCTGTCGGGCGTGGTCGTCGCGTGGGCCGGCGCGGGGTGGGCCCTGGCCCTGAACGCCGTCTCGTTCGTGGTCAGTGCCGGCCTCACGGGTCGCCTGCGGCTGCCCGCGAGGCCGGTGAGGACGTCGTCCGTGCGGACGGACCTGCGGGAGGGCTGGGAGGGGTTCACCTCACGGCAGTGGCTGTGGGTGGTGGTCGCCCAGTGCACGGCCGTGGTCGCCGTCTTCAGCGCGACCCTCGGAGTCCTCGGGCCGTTGGAGGCCCAGCGGCATCCGGGCGGGGCGCGGTCCTGGTCGGTCATCGTGGCCGCCCAGGCTCTGGGGGCCGTCGCCGGCGCCGGGCTGGCCGCGCGGGTCCGGGTCCGCCGACCGGTCCTGGTCGCGGTCATCGCCACGTTCCCGGCGGCGCTGCCCATGGTCTTCCTGAGTGTCTCGGCGCCGGTCTGGCTGACCGCCGCCGCCACCTTCTGCGCGGGTGTGGCCGGCGACGTCTTCAACGTGCTGTGGTCCAGCACTCTGCAGCGCGAGATCCCGGAACAGGTCCTTTCCCGGGTCAGTTCCTACGACCTGCTCGGATCCCTGGCCTTCGCCCCGCTCGGCCTGCTCGTCGCCGGCCCCGTCGCCCAAGGCGTCGGCCCGAGCACGGCTCTGGCCGGTTGCGCGGCCGTCGTCGTCATCGCCACCCTCGCCGCCCTGGCGTCCCCACAGGTCAGGTCGCTTCGGCACGCCGCGTCCCCGCCGCCGGCACCGGCCGCCGTAGGCGAGCGGACCGGTGAGGAAGTCGCCCGCTGATCCCCGCCCGTCCGAAAACGCGCGCAGCCGTGACGAGTTGACGGTGCCGGCGCTCCCGCGCCGGGCCGTCAGGACGGCTGGACCCGGTCGAAGACGGCGAGGGCTTCGGCGGGGTCCGGGCTCACGAGGCGTTCCAGGCCGGCGGTCGTGATCTGCGCCCACCTGCCGGCCCGTGCCCACATCGTCTCCTCGAAGGCGCGGACGGCCTCGTCCGGATCGTCCGGGCCGGCGGCGATGGACTCGGCGAGTTCGGCGCCTTCCAGCATCGCGAGGTTCGCGCCCGCCCCCAGCGGGGGCATCAGGTGGGCGGCGTCGCCCAGCAGCGTCACCCCGGGCACGTGGGTCCAGGTGTGGGACACGGGCAGGACGTAGAGGGGGCGGTGCACGAACGCGGTGCCGTGGCGGAGGAGGTCGAGGACGGGCTCGGCCCAGCCGTCGAACAGCGCCAGCAGGCTCGCTCGCACGGCCTCGGCGTCGGCCGGGTCCAGGCCCGTGTGCCAGTCCAGCGGTGCGCGGAACCGGGCGTACACCTTGACGTGGCCGCCGCTGTTGCGCTGGGCGACCAGAGACCGGTTCGCGCCGTAGACGGCGACGGAGCCGTCGCCGGTCAGCCGGGCGAGGCCGGGATGGCGGGTGTCGACGTCGTCGAGGGAGGTTTCGACCGAGGTGACGCCGGTGTAGTGCGGCGTGGCCGGCGAGACCGCGGGGCGCACCCGGGACCAGGCGCCGTCCGCGCCGACCACGAGGTCGAACGTCTCCTGCCGCCCGTCCGCGAAGTGGACCAGTACGCCGTCGGGCGTCCCCGGCACCACCCGCGTCACGCCCCGCCCCCACTGGACGTCCAGGGTGCCGAGCAGCAGGTCCCGGAGCTGCCCGCGGTCGATCTCGGGATTGGCCCGCTCGCCCGGACGGGGCCGCCAGTCGCGCAGGACGGTCCCGTCCGTGTCCAGGATGCGCATGGCCTGTCCCTCGGGGCGGGACAGCGCCTGGAACTCCGCGAGCAGCCCCGCCTTCTCCAGCGCGAGCTGACCCAGCCCCTGGTGCAGGTCCAGCGTGCCGCCCGGGGGGCGCGCGTCCGGGGCGGGATCGCGTTCCAGGACGGTGGCCGAGCAGCCGTGACGGTGCAGGACACGGGCGAAGGCGAGGCCGCCGGGACCGCTCCCGACCACTGCGATACGTTGTCTCATGTCGATACACCGTATTGATGCCGTACGGTGTCTCGCAACAGTACGATTGCGCCATGACTGTGTGGGACAAGCCGGCGCCGCCGCCTCGCCCCGTGCCGCTCGACCGGGAGCGGATCGTCGCCGCCGCCGTCGCGCTGGCGGACGAGGGCGGGCTGGAGGCGGTGTCGCTGCGCAAGGTCGCCGCCCGGCTGAACGCCGGCCCGATGCGGTTGTACGGATACTTCTCCACCAAGGAGGAGCTGTTCGACCTCATGGTGGACGAGGTCCAGGCCGAGATCCTCCCCGAGGAGCAGCCCGGTGACTGGCGGGAGGCCCTGCGCGTCCTCGCCCACCGCACCAGACGGAGCGCTCTGCGGCACGAATGGTTCGCCGACCTGCTGGGCGGCCGCCCGGCCCTGGGCCCGAACGGCCTCGCCGTGACCGAGGCCTGGCTGGCCGCCCTCGACGGCCTCGCCGGCATCGACACCGTCATGCGCGCGGTGGAGACGGTCAGCGCCTACGTCATCGGCGCGATCAGACGTGAGATCGCGAACCTGCGGGCCGAGCGCGCCACGGGCCTGTCCAAGCGCGACTGGCAGCGTGCCTCCGGTCCGCACGTGACGGACATGCTGGCCACGGGCCGCTTCCCGGCACTGGCCAAGGCCGTGTACGACGGCACGGACGTGGACGCCGAGACGTCCTTCGCGACCGGTCTGGACTGGGTCCTCGACGCCGTGGCCGCCAAGCTCACCCGGCCGCCGGCCTGACGCCTCGCCCACGCCGGAGCGCCGGCCGCGGACACGACGCCGGCAGCCGTGCCCGTCCCCGGCGCCGCCGCCGCTGATCGCCCGGAACGGCCACGAGCCCGCTCGCAGGGCTGCTCGCAGGTGTGACCGTGGGGCCGGCCGGGTGTCCGGCCGGCCCCACGGTGCCGTCGTGCCGGTTACCGCCTGGCGAGGGCGAGGTCGGCGGTGACGTCGGTCGCGCCGTGCGGGTGGACGGTGCGCCGTCCGGTCCGGTGGCCCTCGGCGTCCGCGGTGACGCCGATCGTGGTGGGCGCGTCCATGAGCCACACCTCGTAGCGGCCGTCCACGGCGGTGCTCAGGGTGTGTGTCGCGCCCCTCGCGGTGACCTCCACCTTCGCCCCGGCGAGCGGCGCCGCCGACGGACCCGCCCCCGTCACCGTGCCGGTGAGGTGGACCGCGCCCCGCGGCGGCACCACCGTCATGGTGACGGGCACGGTCACGGCGCCGTACGGGCTGTCGCTGTCGATGATCAGCCGTGCCCGGTGGACACCCGCGTCGGCGGGCCCCATCGCGCGGGCGTCGGCGGTCACCGTCAGCCGGACCGTCCGGCCGGGGGCGACCGTCGTCGTCCCGGTCCTCTCGCCGAGCCACGGCACGTCGGCGTGCGGTGTGTCCCAGCCCGGCAGCACCTGGGCGCCGGACTGGACGACGCCGTCCGCGCCCTGTCCGCCCAGCACGTACCAGCCCGGCGCGGACGCCGCCGCGTACAGCGGTTGCGGCAGGTTGGGCAGCGCGGTCCAGGTGTCGGTGACCGGGTCGTAGGCGTAGGCCTCGTTGGTGAGGGCGCCGGCCCCGGTCAGGATGCCGCCCGCCGTCAGCAGACGGCCCCCGGCGGTGGTGCCGGCCGCGCCCCAGGTGTCGACGGGCGGGTCGGCGATGGGCGTCCAGTGGCCGGCGCCGGCGTCCAGGGCGTAGCCGACGGCGGTCGCCCGCGGAGTGCCGCCGTCACTCTGGGAGACCCCGCCCGCGCAGTACACGGTCGCGTCGACGGTGCCGCAGGTCTGCCACGAGGTCGGCGTGGGGTAGGCCGGACCGGAGGACCAGGTGTCGGTGGCCGGGTCGTAGACCTGCACGTCACCGGTGCCGCAGCTGAACTGCGCGCAGCCGCCGACGACGTACAGCTTGTCGCCGGCGACCGCCGTGGCCGAACCGGCGTAGGCGACGGGCTCGTCGGCGATCGCCGACCAGGAGTCGGTCGCCGGGTCGTAGACCTCGCCGCCCGCGACGGGCTGTCCCGCGGCGTTCTTGCCGCCGGTCACGTACAGCTTGCCCCGGATGAAGCCGGCCGCCGCCTCGTACCGCGCGGTCGCGGCCGGGGCCAGGGTCTTCCAGACGCCGGTGGCCGGGTCGTAGGAACGCAGGGCGTTGCTCCACCGGCCGTCGGCGGTCGCGCCGAGTCCGGTGTAGACGACGCCGTGGTAGGTGGCGGCGATGCCGCCCGCGGTGCCCTGGGGAAGGTCCGTGACCGGCTGCCACGCCGGGTCGGCGGTGACGGTGGCGGTGGCCGCACCGGAGGCTGCCGTGGTGGTCCGGGGCGTGTCCAGCGGGCCGGCCCCGGTGGCCGCGCGCCTGCGCGGGGCGCCCTTGCCCGTCGCCGGGGTCCCGGCGCTGACGTTCTGCTCGCCGAGGGTGACCGTGGCGGGGGCGCTGCCGTTGTCGCGCAGCCGGAGGGTGATGTCGCTCTTCGTGCCCCAGGGGACGGTGACGCCGATGGCGGACGGTTTGACCTCCAGCTTCGCCGGACTCAGCCGGAAGTCGGCCGTCGTCACGGCGTCCTTCCGGACCCGCACCGCGCGGGTCTGCGCCGGATAACCGAACCCGGCCAGGTCCGCGGTGAACTCCTGCCGGCCGGTGCCGGAGGAGAAGGCCCAGTACAGGCCGTCGCCCACGGCCGGGTCGCCCGGGGAGGCGATGCTCCGCCCGCTGTCGGCGGGGGTGCGGCGGGCGGCGACCGTCGCGCCGAGCACGCCGGCACCCGTGTGGGCGTCGCGGACATGACCGGTCAGCAGGCCGCCGGGCACGACGTCCAGAGCACGGGTGCCGAGGGCGACGTTGTCGACCTGCCAGAAGCCGGTCAGGGAGCCGGTGTAGTGGAACCGGACGCGTACGGACTTCTCACCCGCGTACTTCGTGAGCGCCACCTTCTCGTGCGCGGGGCCGTTCACGACGTCCGTGTGGTGCCAGACGTTCTCCCAGGTGGTCCCGGAGTCGGTGCTGACGTCGACGTCGGCGGTCGGGTCGTTGAAGCGGTAGCTGCCGGGCAGCGCCGTGTCGAACTCCAGGGCCGGGTGGGTGAGGGCCGAGAAGTCGTAGGCGGGGCTGATGAGTTCGGTGTCGACGGGGGCCCAGCCGAGGGCGTAGTCGTCGGTCTGGGCGAAGCGGCCCGTGCCGCCGGTCTGGTTGCCGCGGGTGAGCGGGTCGCCGAAGTCCCAGCCGCCGGCGCCGGTGTGATCGACCACGCTCCAGCCGTCCGGTGCGGTGGCCTGGTCGAAGGGCTGGAGGCCGCCGCCGTGGTAGGAGACCGCGTAACCGGGCGGGAGGACGCCGGTGCCGGTGAGCGGCAGCTCCAGGTCCGCGGTGCGGCCGGCCGACCTCAGGTCGGCCTCGGCGGTGGCGGGCCGGTACCCGGGGTACAGGCCGGTGGCCCGCACGGTGTACTTCGCCCCGCGGGGCAGCCGGATCGCGTAGTGACCGGTCGCCGGGTCGGTGAACGCGGTCCCGGGCACTCCGTCGACGGTCAGCCGGGCGTACACGCCCCAGCCGTGCCCGCCGCCGTCGCGGACGCTGCCGGAGAGGGTCACGGTGGGTATGGCGTCCAGCGCCGCGTCACCACGGACCCGGGCGCCGTCGGCGACGTCGATCTCCCCGAGGTCCTTCTCGGCGTAGCCGAAGGTGCTCACGGTCAGCCGGTACGTGCCGGGCGGTACGACCAGTGACCAGGTGCCGTCGGCGCCGGACAGGGTGTGGTAGTCCCCCAGCCGCACGGTGGCGCCGGGGATCGCCCTGCCGCTCGCGCGGTCGGTGACCGTGCCGGCGACGGTGCCGTGCGCCCCGGGCCGGAAGGCGGCCAGGCCGTCGGGTGTGCCGAGGCCGGTCGGCCCGTCGTAACCGGGGCCGGCGGTGCAGCTCCTCGCGGGTTCGCAGTGCGGGACCGGGCCGGAACCGCACAGTCCGGAGTCGCCGCAGCTCGCGTCGTCGCCCTCGGTGACGTCGTGCAGGGCGCCCGGGGTGAGGTAGGGGTAGGAGGCGGGGTAGGTGCCCTCGGCCGGGGTGCCGGCCAGCGCGTAGACGCCCGCGATGATGGGGGCGGAGGCGCTGGTGCCGCCGTACACGTTCCAGCCGGCGTCGGAGAAGCTGTTGTAGACGGCCACGCCGGTCGTGGGGTCGGCGACCGCGCTGACGTCCGCGACCGAACGGCCCGCGCAGCCCGTGTCCGGCTGGAACGACGGCTTGGGCTCGACCGCCGAGCAGCCCGATCCGGTGGCACCCCACGACGGCTCGCCCGAGGGGGAGGTGGCGACGGTGTTCCAGACCTTCTCCGACCAGCCGCGGGCGGTACCCGGGTCCCGGGTCAGCGAGGTGCCGCCGACCGAGGTCACGAGCGGGGAGGAGGCGGGGTAGCTGACGCCGTACCCGCTGTCGCCGGAGCTGAAGAGCAGGGCGGTGCCGGGATGGTCGAAGTACGCGGCGTCCAGGGCGGGCAGGCTCGCGTCCTCGTGGTAGGCGCCGTAGGAGTTGGAGACGTAACGGGCGCCGAGCGCGACCGCCGTGTTGACCGCGGCGCCCAGGTCGTCCGTCGAGGCGCTGTCGGCCTCCACGAGCAGGATGTGCGCCTTGGGCGCCACCGCGGACACCATGTCCAGGTCGAGGGAGATCTCCCCCGCCCAGCCGTCGTCGGGCACCGGGTGGTCCGCTCCGCCGCGCTGGTCGGTCTTGCGGAAGCAGCCGTTGTCCGTGGTGCAGGCGGGCAGCCCGTACTGCGCGCGGTAGGCGGCGAGGTCCTGCTCGGCGCGGGGGTTGTCGTAGGCGTCGACGATCGCGATCGTCGCGCCGGCGCCGCCGTCGGCGGGCAGGGAGTAGGCCGAGCGGAGGTCCGCGGGGCCGTAGCCCTCGGGGGTGACCGTGCCGTCGGCGCGCACACGTGTCCTGGTGGCGCCGGTACGGCGGACGGCGAAGCAGCCGAAGTGTCCCGGACGGGGCGTGCCGCACAGGGCCTCGGTGTCGGGGGTGCCGGGAGTCGCGGGGGAGGAGGACGCCGCCGGGGGCGCGGCGGGGGCGGCCGATGCCGCGGCGGCGGGCAGTTGGGCCGTGAGCGCGGCCAGCAGCACGGCCGTGACCGCGCCCAGGACGGGTCTCGCGCGGCCACGGCCGGGGCGCGGGACGGGAGGTCTACGCACGGGACAACTCCGGAGGAGGAGGGCGGGCTTGGAAGCGGAACCGGCCCGACTGCGGTGTCGGTCAAGGGGGTTCGCCGGTGAGAAGAAAGATCACCCGGGAGACTGGACCCGTCAATGCGCCGCCTTTGGCGTCTTGCCGCCGTGACGTATTCACGCCCCCGTTACCCGGCCCCCGCCCTGGCGGAGGCGAGCGGCGTGCTCGCGGGCTGGTCGGCTGGATGTGGACGGGGTCGCTCGCGTGACCTAATCTAGGTAGACCGACCTACCTAGTCTGGAGCGTGATGAGGGGAACCGATGTGAGCACCCCGGACGGCGCGCGCCGGCGCCCGGCCCGCGAACGGCTTCTCGCGGCGGCGGCCCGCCGCTTCTACGCCGACGGCGTGGCCGCGACCGGCATCGACACGATCACCACCGAGGCCGGCGTGGCGAAGATGAGCCTCTACAACAACTTCTCCTCCAAGGCCGACCTGGTCAGGGCCTACCTGGACGCCCGGCACGAGGAGTGGCTCGGCCTGTACCGGACCCGGCTGGAGCACGCCCGGGGCCCACGGGACGGCGTGCTGGCGGTCTTCGACGCCTACGCCGACCACGCGGCCTTCGCCTACGAGCACGGCTTCCGCGGCTGCGGACTGCTCAACGCCGCCGCCGAGCTGCCGGCCGGCGACGAGGGCCGGGCCGTGGTGCGCGCCCACAAGGAGGAGGTCGAGCGGCTGATCGCCGGACACCTGGAGGAACTGCTGCCCGAGCGGCCCGGCGAGGCCCGGACGACGGCCGAGCACCTCGCCTTCCTCCTGGAGGGCGCGATGGCCCGCGCCGGTCTGGAGGGCGACGGCGACCGTCTCCGGCACGCCCGCGCGATGGCCGCCGCCCTGCTGGACCGGCTGTGAGCCGGCCCGCGGGACCCGGCCGGTCCGCCGGGACGGGGGCGCTCTGCGTGCTGGCGGCCTCCGTGCTGTGGGGCACGACGGGTACGGCCGCCACGTTCGCCCCGCACGTCGGCCCGCTCGCCATCGGCGCCGTCGCCATGGGCCTGGGCGGACTCCTCCAGGCCCTCGTCGCAGCCCCGGGAATCGCCCGCCACGCGTCCCGCCTGCGCGGACAGCGCGGCACGGTGCTGCTCGGCGCGGCCTCCGTCGCGGTGTACCCCCTGGCCTTCTACAGCTCGATGCACCTGGCCGGGGTCGCCGTCGGCACCGTGGTGTCGCTCGGCACCGCCCCGCTCGCCTCGGCCGTGATCGAACGGGTCGTGGACGGCCGCCGGCTCACCCGCCGCTGGACGACCGCCGCCGCCCTCGGCCTGCTCGGCACCGCCCTGCTGTGCGTCGCCGAGGCCGCGCACGCGGGCGACGGCACGGGCCGGGTGTCCACGGCGGCCACGCTGCTCGGCGTGAGCCTCGGCCTGGTCGCCGCCGCCACCTACGCCCTCTACGCCTGGGCGGCCCACCGGCTCATCACCCGCCGGATCCCCTCCCGCGCGGCGATGGGAGCGGTCTTCGGGCTCGGCGGACTGCTCCTCCTGCCCGTCCTGCTGGTCACCGGAGCCCCGCTCGTCAGCTCCTGGTCCAACGCGGCGGTCGGCGCGTACATGGCCGTCGTCCCCATGTTCACCGGCTACGTCCTGTTCGGCTGGGGCCTCGCGCACGTGCCCGCCAGCACCGCCACCACGCTCTCCCTGCTGGAACCGGCCGTGGCCGCCGTGCTCGCCGTCCTGGTCGTCGGCGAACGCCTGCCCGGCGCGGGCTGGGCGGGCGTGGCACTGGTCGTCGCCTGCCTCGCGGTCCTCACGGCCGCCCCCCGCCGGCAGCGGCACTCCGGGGACCGGGCCGGACCGGCCCCAGACGCGGCACCGCCGGTCACGGCCGGTCTCACCACGGTCCGGGACCAGGCGACAGACTGAGCGCGGGCGTGCCGCGCCCCCGGTACGGGCCCCGCCCGGCGGAGGGGCGAGCGGCTCCGGGCCGTGCCGTCAGGGGATGGCCGGTTACGGCGCCGGATCCTCCTGCGTGCTGCGGACCGCCTTCTTCACGGACTGTTCCAGCTCGTACCGCGACCCGCCCTCGCGCGCCGCGTACGCCGTCAGGGCGGTCTGGAACGCCTCGGCCGCCCCTCGCCACGCCCGCCACTGGGCGTCGTACTCCTCACCGCACAGGCCGGCCAGCTTCGCACGCTCCGCTTCACAGGAACGTTCCAGCTCGACCAGTTCGCCCGGAATGTCTGTCACACAAGGATGCTATGCAGAGCATCACCGGGGCGCCCGTCAGCGCACGCCGCCGCCGTCCGCGCTCCCGGGACGGCCGCCCGCCGGCCACCCGGCGGTGTGCCTACGGCCCGACGGCGTGCCCCGGACGGCAGGGGTCCACGGCGCAGCCGCCGGCCGGCGTCGAGCCGGCCGGCGTGCGCGGGGCCGGACGAAGACCGCCGTGCCGCCGTGGGGCGCCGGGCCGGTCGCGGTCCTCCGCCCCGGCGTCACGGGTGAGCCGCGTCAGCTCACCGGTGCGCACGTCCGCCGTCCGGACGGAGTACGAGCCGCGGCGTACGGCGTGCCCGCCGCGCTCGGACGCGAACGCGACGCGACGGCCGTCGTCCGCTTGGACACCGCGGTCGTCCCGCGGGCCGGACGTCAGCCGGCGCGGACCGGAACCGTCCGGCGGCCACGCCACCCGGGCCGGTCCCGGCCCGGCCCCGGCCGGCGCCCTCGCCGCGACGCCCGCCCGGGGCGGCACCCACGGCACGCCCTGCGCCTCGACGACCGCACGCCCGCCGGCCGGCGAGACGGCCACGGACGCGCCGGTGCCTCAGACACAGCGGAAGGGCCCGGCCGGCGGCCACCGCGCCCGTACGACGGTGGGGGAGCGTGCGGGGCGTCGCGCGGCAGGCGCCCGGTCGCCGGGCAGACCTCAGTGCCCCCCGGTGCGGACGACCCACTTGATCCACTTGCGCAGGCGCGTGACGTCTCCGAACGAGGCGACCTCCGTCCGGTCCGACGCGGACAGGACGCCCACGAGCACCTCGCGGCCCGCCTTGTCGAACGCCGTCGCCGGACCACCCGAGTCACCGCCCGCCGGCAGACCGGTACCGCGCCGGACGCAGAAGTCCCCGGTGCCCACGAGCAGATCGCACCGAGGGTCCGTGTGCCTCACGATGGTGACCTGCGCCTGCTTGAGCACGTTCGACTGGCACGAGGCCTCGCTGCGTGGCGGCGCGCACGTGGCTCCCCAGCCGTAGGACCGCACACCCCGCCCCACCTTCACGCTGTCACCGGTTCCCAGCGCGAGGGGTTCGACGTCCAGGCGGGGCACTCGTACGAGGGCCACGTCGGCCCCCGGCGCGAACACCGTGCCGTTCTTGACGCGACGCGCGGCCGTCCCGTGCCGCTGGTCGAGACTGCCGACGCGGAACGTGACGTCCCAGTTGTCGTAGCGGACGCAGTGACCGGCGGTGATCACCCACTCGGAGGCCACGACGGTGCCCGTGCAGGACGGCTCGCCGTCGATGTAGACGCGCACCGCCCAGGGGCCGTGCTTGCTGACCGTGCCTCCCTGGATGGCCGAAGCGGGTCCCGCCGTCGCCAGGGAGAAGGCGATGCAGGCGCCGATCGCGCCGACCGCGCCGTACACACGCGACTTGCTCAACATGGGGGGCTCCTCGGGTTCGCTGGCTGCCGGTTGCATGCGTCCGGCAAGAGCGAGGGGCCGTCCGGGCGGTTCCGCGACCGCGCGATCCGTGCACTGCGGGAACAGAACGGTTCACTCCGTGCTGACGTCCGGTCAGAACGTCGGGCAGACCGCCCATACAGGGACGACCGCACGCGCTCCGGACGCCGATTGACTCGCGTTTGGTGTTCCGTTCCCTGAGCGTTCAACCGGGGATCGCTGTCGGGGTCGTGTGAGCTTCCTAGGGTCCATGAGGCTTTCCGAAAGAAGGGGCTCATGGACGCACAGCTCGCGATCCGGGCGCGCGGCATCACCAAGTGTTTCGGTGAGGTCGTCGCGCTCGACGGCGTGGACCTTGATGTGCCGCGGGGACGGATCCACGGTCTGGTCGGCCCCAACGGTGCGGGCAAGACGACGCTGCTCGGTCTGCTCCTCGGCCTCGCCGTGGCCGACAGCGGCAGCCTGGAGATCCTCGGCACGCCGGTGGGCCGCGCGTTCGAAGCCCCCGGCGGTGTCTCCGGGTTCGTGGACGGGCCGGGGCTCTACCCCTCGCTCACCGCCCGGCAGAACCTCGCCGCGCTCGCCGCCCTGCGTGGTGACGGCACACGGTCCGCGGGAATCGACGACGCCCTCGGACAGGTCGGGCTCACGGACGTCGCCGACGAGCGCACCCGCGGCTTCTCCCTGGGCATGCGGCAACGGCTCGGCCTCGCCGCGGCCCTGCTCACCCGGCCGCGGCTGCTCATCCTGGACGAGCCCTCCAACGGCCTGGACCCGGCCGGGAAGAGACACGTCCACGGTGTGCTCACCCGGCTCGCCCGGGAGGGCACGAGCGTGGTGCTCTCCAGCCACCGGATGGACGACCTGGAGGCCCTGTGCTCCGAGGTCACCATCCTCGCCACCGGACGCGTCGTCTTCTCCGGGCCGCTGGGCGAACTGGCCGCCGAGAACGGTGAACTCGACTACCGGCTGGTCACGTCCGACCCGGAGCGCGCACGCCGGCTGGCCGCCGACGCGCCCGGAATCCGCCTGGCCGACGACGCCGCGGGGCGCCGGGGAGAAGGGGCGCTGGTGCTCAGCGCGCTGGTGCCCGCCCTCGACGGCCTGGTGGCCCGGCTCGTCAGCGAGGGCATCGCCCTGCGCGAACTGGCTCCGGTGGTCTCCCCATTGGAGGCGGCGTTCCTGTCCCTGACCGAGCGACAGGAACCCGACGGCCGGCAGCGGGACGACGCCGACACCGGGCAGCGGGACGACGCCGGGCAACGGCACGTCTCCGAGACCCCGCAGCTGAACGGCGCCGAGACCTCGCAGCCGGACCACGTCGAGACCTCGCAGCCGGACCGCGTCGAGACCCCGCAACGGCACGACGCCGAGCCCCCGCAGCCGGACGGCGTCGAGCCCCCGCAGCAGACCGGCATCGAGCCCCCGCAGCAGACCGGCATCGACGCCCCGCAGAAGTTCGCCGCCCAGCAGCAGGAGGCCGGTCGATGACCGCGACGCCGTCCCCCACCGCGCCCGCATCCCCGGCCCCCACCACACCCCCGGCTTCGGCCCCCACCCCCGTACCCCTCGCGCACACCACCGCGTCAGGCCGCGTCACGGTTGCCCGAAGCTACCGCTTCGAAGTCGTCAAGCTCCTCTCCCAGTGGCGCATCCGCCTGCTGCTCCTCGCCTGCTGGATCGTCCCGGCGCTCTTCGTCGCCGGGGTGAGCGGGCAGAGCACGCTGCCCACGGACACGTTGTTCGGCCGCTGGATGCACGCCACCGGATGGGCCGGCCCGCTGGTGACGCTCGGATTCGCCGGCACCTGGGCGCTCCCCCTGCTCACCTCCGTCGTCGCCGGCGACGTGTTCGCCTCCGAGGACCGGCTCGGCACCTGGCGCCACCTCCTCGTCGCCGTCCGCTCACCCCGGCGGATCTTCGCGGCCAAGGCGCTGGCCGGCCTCACCGTCATCCTGCTGCTCGTGGCCGGGCTGGCCGTCTCCAGCACGGTCGGCGGGCTGGTCGCGGTCGGCAACCAGCCGCTCGTCGGCCTCGACGGCCACCTGCTCACCCCGGGGGACGCCGCCGGCACCGTCCTGGCCGCCTGGGCCGGTGTCCTCGCCCCGACCCTGGCCCTCGCCGGGATCGGGCTGCTCGGTTCGGTCGTCCTGGGGCGCTCCCCGATGGGTCTGCTGCTGCCCGCGCTCGTCGCGCTCGCGATGCAGCTCGCCCAGATGCTGCCGCTCCCCGTCGCCCTGCGCCTCGCCCTGCCCGGCGACGCCTTCGTCACCTGGAACGGTCTTTTCACCAGCCCGGCACAGCTGACCCCGCTCCTCATCGGCATCGTTGTCAGTCTCCTGTGGGCCGTGACGGCGACGGCGCTGGCCTGTGTCCTCTTCCTGCGGCGCGACTTCACCAACCCCACCGACGACGGCTCGGCACGCCGGGCGGTCACCACGGCGGCCCTGCCGCTCGCGGCGCTGCTCGGCCTGACGGTCGCGGTCGTGGCGGCGACGACCACGGCCACGGGCTCCGGGATCGAGCAGGCCAAGGTGGAGCGCTCGCTCGCCACGGAGTTCGCCCACCTGTACCGCCTGCAGACCGAGCAGCTCCACCGGCCCGCCGTCACCGAGGCGCAGCTGAGGACCTCGGCGGCGTGCACCAAGGCCGGTGTCCAGGACGGCGCCCAGGGCCCGGGCAACGACTGGCGGTGCGTCGTCTCCTGGCACCTGCCGGGCGTCGCGGCCACCGGGTCGGCCGTCTACCAGCTCGACATCACGGCGGACGGGCGGTTCGTCGCCGACGGCGACGGACCGAAGGAAGTGAACGGCTACTTCGTGGTGCGCACGTCCACCGGAGACGCACCGAACCCGCTGTGGCAGTTCGACGGCAGCGTCGACCTGCTCTCCGCCTCCCCGGACTCCCGGACCCCCTGAACTTCCTTCTTCCCGGCCACCCCCCAACTCCCTTCCGAAACACGAGGAATGACACATGCAGATAACACGCCGCCGCCGGCAGGCCGAGAAGAAGTACTACGACCTGCTGGGCAGACGTGTCAGCCGCCGGGCCACCCTGGTCACGGCGTGCATCACCACGGCCGCCCTGGCCACCGGCACCGCCGTCGCACAGACCCGCCAGTTCGGCAGCGAGCAGGTCGGCCAGGTCACCGACAAGGGCCAGGTCGTCTCCGCCGACCAGTACATCGACCCGTACGGCGACCGTCTCGTCATCGACGACGGCAAGATCATGTCGTCGACGGTCAGCCCGGACGGCAGCCACCTCGTCGCCTCGGTCACCGACGGCGACGCCTCGCTCGTCGTCGTGGACCTCGCGACCGGGCAGATCAAGCAGCGCGTCGGCACCAACGCCGCCGACGACCTGCGCATCAGCAGCAACGCCGTCGGCCAGGAAGGCCCGACGTACTCACCCGACGGCAAGCAGCTGTGGCTGGGCCAGCTCGACGGCTACACCAAGTTCACCGTGAACCCGGACGGCACCCTCGCCAACCCGGTGGCCGTCAAGATCCCGGCCGACGGCAGCAAGCAGGCCCTGGCCGCCGCGGCCGTCTTCTCGGCCGACGGCTCCACCGTGTACGCCGCGGTCAACGGCCAGAACCGGGTGGTCGCGATCGACGCGGCGACCGGAACCGTCAAGCAGAGCTGGACGGTGGGCAACGCCCCGCGCGGCATGGCCCGCGTCGGCGACAAGCTCTACGTCAGCAACGAGGGCGGCCGGCCCGCGAAGGCCGGCGAGTCCACGCTCAACTCCTACGGCACCCAGGTGCCGGCCGACCCGAAGACCGGCGCCACCACCACCGGCACCGTCAGCGTCATCGACCTGGCCGACCCGTCCGCCGCCGTCGGCACCATCGACGTCGGCCTGCACCCGACCGCCGTGTACGCCCAGCGCGGTGCGGTGTTCGTCACCAACACCGCCGACAACAACGTGTCGGTCATCAGCACCGCCAAGGACAAGGTCGTCCAGACCATCTCCACCCAGCCGTGGCCGGAGGCCTCGGTCGGCTACGAGCCCGACGCGGTGACCCTCACCGACGACGGCCGGCTGCTGGTGACGCTCGGCCGCGCCAACGCCGTCGCCGTCTACCGCTACACCTCCCCGCAGGAGCCGGTCAGCTACGTCGGCCTCCTCCCGACGGACTACTTCCCCGCCGAGATCACCACCGTCGGCAAGAAGGTCGTCGTCTCCAACACCCGTGGCATCGACGCGCGCCGCCCCGCCGCCGTCGGCCACGGCACCCACGACACGACCTCCAGCCTGACGCAGTTCACCCTGCCCAGCGACCGTGTCATCCGTTCCCAGACCGCCAAGGTCTTCCAGCAGAACGGCTGGACCGCCGACTCGGTGCGGCTGGCCAAGGGCCACGGCGACGGCAACGGCAAGGCACAGCCGGTCCCGGCGCGGATCGGCGACCCCTCGACGATCAAGCACGTCTTCCTGATCGTCAAGGAGAACCGCACCTACGACCAGGTCCTCGGTGACGTCCCCGAGGGCAACGGCGACCCGTCGCTGACGCAGTTCGGCGAGAACGTCACGCCGAACCAGCACGCGCTGGCCGAGCAGTTCGGGCTGTACGACAACACCTACGACATCGGCACCAACTCCGCCGAGGGCCACAACTGGCTCATGCAGGCCGACAACCCCGAGTACACCGAGTCCTCGGCCGGCGAGTACAAGCGCAGCTACGACACCGAGGACGACGCCCTCGGCCACCAGAAGACCGGCTTCCTGTGGTCGGGCGCGCAGGCGGCCGGCAAGTCCGTCCGGAACTTCGGCGAGTTCCAGCAGTTCCTGACCAAGCCGTCCGGCGCCAGCTGGCAGAACCTGTACTGCGACGCCAAGAACATGGACGCCACCGGCCAGGCCACCGCCTACCCGCTGAACTCCTCCTCGCCGATCCCGTCGCTCAACAGCGTCTCGGTGCCCGGCTTCCCGAAGTTCGACACCAGCGTCCCGGACCTGTACCGGTACGAGATCTGGAAGCAGGACTTCGAGAAGAACGGCCCGGCGAACCTCAACATGTTCTGGCTCTCCAGCGACCACACCGGTGGTCCGGCGAGCCCGGCCGCCCAGGTCGCCGACAACGACCTCGCCACCGGCAAGATCATCGACAAGATCTCGCACAGCAAGTACTGGAAGGACTCGGCGATCTTCGTCGTCGAGGACGACTCCCAGGCCGGCCTGGACCACGTCGACGGCCACCGCGCCCCGGTCCAGATCATCAGCCCCTGGGCCCAGCACGGCACCGTCGACAGCCACTACTACTCGCAGATCACGATGATCCGCACCATCGAGCAGATCCTCGGGATCCACCCGATGAACCAGAAGGACAGCGCGGCCACCCCGATGCGGGGGGCGTTCACCCGGCACCCCGACTACACGCCGTTCACCGCCCTGCCCAACCGCACCTCGCTGACCGACGGGGTGAAGACCCCGCCGGCCTGCGGCGTGGACACCCCCGCCCCGCAGGACCCGAAGGCCGCGGCCGTGCCGTCGGCGAAGGTGCCGGCCGGCAAGGAGTCCCTCGCCGCCGAGTGGGACGCCTGGAAGTCCAAGCAGCACCTGACCGGCACCCACGCCATCCCCGACTACGCCAACCCGGCCCAGATGAACCACCTCACCTGGTACCAGACCCACAACTGGGCGCGCCCGTACCCCGGCGAGAAGAAGATCTACGCCCCGAACGACGTGCCCGGCGCCTTCATCCCGTCGGCGGAGTCCGACGGCTGACGGTCCGGACGCCGGCAGCCTGACGGCTGACACGCGCCGAACCGGTGAGGACCCCTGTCGGGCCGACCGCCCGACAGGGGTCCTTCCGTCAGAAGTCCTCGCCCGGGAAGTCCTGGTCGAGGCCGCTCGTGTCGATGTCGGCGCCGTCCACCGGGGGGCCGCCGAGGAAGCCGCTCATCAGCTCCCCCAGGTCGAGCTTGGTGGCACCGGCCGGAGCGGTGGGCCGGCTGCCCTCGCTCATCCGCAGCGTCAGGCCGAGCTTCTTGACCTTGGCCGTCCCGGCCAGCTTGGCGAGGTCCACGTCCACCTGGGACAGCTCGCCGTTCCTGAGGGTGAAGTCCGCCGTCACCTTGGCGTTGGGCGCGTCCTTCAGGTCCTTGTCCGTCGGCAGCTCCATGCCCGGCGGCAGGTCCTTCGCCAGCGGCCGCAGCTCGCCGAAGAGTTCGGTGACCAGCGTGCGGAAGGGCGCCGTCGCGGTGACGTGCTCGGTGCCGTCCTGGCCGCCGGCCGTCTTGAAGCGCACCTCACGGGCGACGACCTCGCGCAGCGCCTTCACCAGCTTCTTCTGCGTCCGGGCGTCGAGGGAGGGCACGGGTGCGGGACCGTCCTCGCCCTCCTCGCCCTCGGCGGCGGCCTTGTCCATCTCCTTGGTGCTGAACTTCACCCACTTGCCCTCGAGGACGGCCTTGAACGCCCCGGCCTGCGGCGGCAGGTCGTCCGCGGACGGTACGGGGCTGCCCGACATCTTCCCCATCGCGTCCATGTCGACGCGGGCGTAGACGTAATCGCCGATCAGCCGGTATTCGGCGAGGTCGCCGTCGGGGGTGCTGACCTTCACGGCCGTGCCGACGAGGTCCTTCTCGCCGGACTCGGCGAGCGGCTTCTTCGACTGCACGGTCACCGCGATCTTGGCGCCGCTGATCAGCTTGGCCGCCTCGTCCGGGATCTCCTCACCGGGCGCGGGGTCGGACTTGGCGTCCAGCGCCTTCAGGGTCGCGGCGTCGGCGTCCACGTCGAGCTCGAAGGAGAGCCTGTTCTTCTTGCCCAGTTCCTCGAAGGCCCGGTCGAGCTTCTTGCCGGCGGACAGCTGCTCCACCGTTCCGCAGGCGGCGGAACCCGCGAGGACGGCACCGACGACGGCGGTGGCGGTCAGGGTCTTGCGTATGGCGTTGATGATGGTCTCCTCGTTGCTCCGATCACAGTGTGATCGAACAGAAGACTCACAACCTGCCCACAGGGTTGTACGGGTTGTATGCGGCCGTCTCAGCGGCTTCCCGCCCGGACGCGTGCCGCCGCAAGCCCCGCGCGTCCTGGCACTGACAGACAAGAAGCAGTGCGCTCGCCGACAACGGACGGCGGCACCCACCGCCCTAGCATGAGCGCGCAAACCACTACCAGCGAAGGACATGAGACCGTGCCGTACATCACCGTGGGCCAGGAGAACTCCACCACCATCGACCTGTATTACGAGGACCACGGCACCGGGCAGCCCGTCGTCCTCATCCACGGCTTCCCGCTCGACGGCCACTCCTGGGAGCGGCAGAGCGCCGTGCTGCTCGACGCCGGCTACCGCGTGATCACCTACGACCGCCGCGGCTTCGGGCAGTCCAGCCAGCCCACGACCGGGTACGACTACGACACCTTCGCGGCCGACCTGAACACCGTGATGGAGACGCTCGATCTGCGGGACGCCGTTCTGGTCGGCTTCTCCATGGGCACGGGCGAGGTCGCCCGGTACGTGTCCGCCTACGGCTCCGACCGCGTCGCCAAGGTCGCCTTCCTTGCCTCGCTGGAGCCCTGCCTGCTCAAGACCGACGACAACCCCGACGGGGTCGCCCCGAAGGAGTTCTTCGACGGCGTCGTCGCGGCCGTCAAGGCGGACCGCTACGCCTACTACACGGACTTCTACAAGGACTTCTACAACCTGGACGAGAACCTCGGCACCCGGATCAGCGAGGAGGCCGTGCGCAACAGCTGGAACGTCGCCGCGAGCGGCGGGTTCTTCGCCGCCGCCGCCGCGCCGTCCACCTGGTACACCGACTTCCGCGCCGACATCCCGGCCATCGACGTCCCGGCCCTGATCCTGCACGGTACCGGCGACCGGATCCTGCCCGTCGAGGGCACCGCCCGGCCCTTCCACAAGGCCCTGCCGTCCGCCGACTACGTGGAGATCGAGGGCGCCCCGCACGGTCTGCTGTGGACCCACGCGGAGGAGGTCAACACCGCGCTGCTCGCCTTCCTGGCGAAGTGACGTCAGTCGTCGCCCCGGCCGAGGGCCGGGGCGGCGCGGCGCTCGGACCCCGGATTCCGGTGGGCCGTGTGCCGGCCGGCGGTGTCCACCGGTTCGCCGTGGAGGTGCCCGGTGTGCGGAACCGCCGTCCGCCGCAGGGCGAGGACCGCGGCGTCGTCGCGGAGGGCTCCGCCGGTGTGGGCGAGCAGATCCTGCCGGACGCGTTCGACGAGCGTGTCGGGAGCGCATCGCGGCCATCGGGTGAGCCGCCGCTCCAGCGGGTAGAAGGTGCCGCCTGTGTCGCGGGCCTCCACCAGGCCGTCGGTGTACAGCAAGAGGGTGTCACCCGGCTCGAACGCGAAGGTGTGGGACGTGCGGATGCCCTGTTCCAGCTCGCACAGGCCCAGTGGTGGTGCCGGGCTGCTCGGCACACTCGTCACCTCGCCCCGTCTGATGAGCAGGGGCGGCGGGTGCCCGCAGGGCGTCACCCGTGCCACGGGGTCGTGGTCGGGGATCTCCAGCAGCAGAGCGGTGATGAAGTGCTCCTGGACCTCGCTGTCCGTCGCGGGGAACTGGGTCAGGTAGCGGCACAGACTGCGGTCCAGGCCGTCGGCGAGCGCCGGGAGCGTGGTGTGCTGGTGCGCGGCCTCCTGGAACGCGCCCATCAGCGCGGCCGCTTCCCCGACCGCGGCCAGCCCTTTGCCCCTGACGTCGCCGATGAGCACGCGCGTACGGTCGCCGGTGCGGGCCACGGCGTACAGGTCACCGCCGATGCGCGCCTCTTTCTCGGCGGCCAGGTACAGGGACGAGATCTGCAGCGGACCGAGCCGGTGGGGCAGCGGGCGGAGCAGCGCCCGCTGAGCGGCCTCGGAGACCGATCGCACCTGGGCCAGCTCCGCCGTGCGCCGGTCGCGTACCAGGCAGACGATCACGGCCATGATCGAGAGGACTGCCAGCCCGATGATCTGCGCCACGTGGTTGGGCGTTGCCAGACCCCCGTGGAACACCGCGATGACCACCTGGGCCACCACCGCCAGCGCGCCGATCAGTCCGGTCAGCCGCGCGGACCCGAACGAGACCGTGATGGCGGGCGCCACGACGAGCAGCGGACCGAGGTGGATCGATTCCGGCGTCTGCACGTCCACCACGGTGATCGCGACGATCAGCACCAGAGGGAGCACTACCAGCCCCTGAAGGGAGCGCCACCGCCGTGTCGAAGCGAAGTTCTGCCCGAGGCGCATACGTCCACTGTGCGCCTTCCGCGTGCGACGCGCCGCAGGGAACCCTGCGTGGGCGTCCCGGGACGTCGGGTGACTGCCCGGCCTCTCCCGTCCCGGCGGAGTACGGCCGCACGGCATCCCGAGGGTCAGCGCGGCGCGACCGCGTCCCTGCGGACGGCGCGCAGGGCGCGGTCGACGGTCTCCCGGTTCTCGCCGACCGGTGCCACGTAGTCGAGGACGTCGCGTGCGGCCGCTTCCCCGAGCGTCCGGGTGATCACCCAGGTGGCGAGGTACTGGGACGCCAGGCAACCGCCCGCCGTGGCGATGTTCCCCTCGGCGTGGAACGGCGCGTCCAGCACGGTGACGCCGCGGGCTTCGACGAACGGCCGGCTCTTGTTGTCCGTGCAGGCGGGCATGCCCGCCAGCAGTCCCAGCCGGGCGAGCACCAGCGCGCCCGAGCACTGTGCGCCGATCAGCTGCCGTGCGGGGTCGAGCCGCAGCCGGGAGACCAACCGGTCGTCGGCGACCACGTCCCGCGTCCGCACGCCGCTGCCGATCAGCACCACCTCGGCCTCGGTCACGAACTCCATGGGGCGCTGCCCGGACACCCGGACCCCGCTCATCGACGTCACCACCGGCGTCGGCGTCGTGACGAAGGCCTCCAGGCCGTCCGCACGGCAGCGGTTGATCAGCGCGGAAGCGATGAAGCTGTCCAGCTCGTTGAACCCGTCGAACGTGACCACGGCTACCCGCATCACACCCCCTTCATCAGCGGCACCGAACCCGCAGTCTCGCCCACCACCCCTCTCGCGCGCCAGCGCCTTCCGACGCGCCCGTGTCCCCGTCGGCGGGCCGTCACGCAGCGGGCAGCGGCGTCTTCGACGGCCCGGGAAGCGTCCGGCCCAGGCGGGCCAGCGGGGACAGGGCCATCAGCGCCGGTGACAGCAGCATGCCCGCCGCAGCCACCAGCAGGCCGGCCCGCGTCCCCCACCCCTGCGCGAGAAAGCCGCCGAGCAGCGAGCCGAGCGGGGCCATCCCCATACCGACGAAGTTGACGGTCGCGGCGACACGGCCCCGCATCCCGTCCGGGGGTGACGGTCTGCCGGACGGCCATCACCGTGACGTTCACCAGCTGACCGGCCGCTCCGAAGACGAAGCCGACCGTGAGGAGCGCGGGAACCGGCACCGCGGAGGCGCCGCGCAGCGCGGGCACGCACAGGAACACGCCGTCGCCGAACACCGCCGCGGACACGAGCACGGTGCCGTGCCCGAAGCGGCCCGGCAGGCGGGCGGCCAGCAGGGAGCCCAGGAGCGCGCCCGGCCCCGTGGCCGCGAGCGCCAGCCCGACGGCCATACCCGACAGGTGCGGTTCCCGGGGCAGGAACAGCAGTAGACGGTCATCGCGGCCGCGAAGAAGAACTGGAACGCGGCCGACGCCAGGCACACGGTCCGCAGCAACGTGTCACCGGCGACGAAGCGGAGGCCCTCGTGGATCCGCCGCCGGACCTGGGGAGCGCGCTCCGGGCACTCCGGGAGGATCTCGCGGTGACGGATCGGCCGGATCGACAGGAACGACGCGGTGAAGAACACCGCTCCGGCGGCGGCGACCGGCGCCGACAGCATGGACACCAGCGCACCGCCGAGGGCGGGACCGCCGGTCTGCGCGGCGGAGCGGCTGCCCTCGAGCACGCTGCTGCGCGGCACCAACCGGTCACGCTCCACCAGCCGCACCAGCAACGCCTGGTAGGCGATGTCGAAGAACACGGACAGCGCCCCGACGGCGAAGGCCACCCCGAGCAGCGCCGGCAGACCGAGCCATCCGAGGAGGCCCGCCACGGCGGCGGCGCCCAGCGCCAGGGCCCGGCCGGCGTCCTGCCGTCGTCAAGCGGACCGAGCCTCATCAACACGGCGGGGATAGGAGAAGATGCAGCGGCAGACACACGCCACCTCTTGATCATCGGGATTCAGACACCACAACAATCATGAAGCCCGTGCCTCCCCTTCTCTGCACCCCAACCGCTCACTTCCCAACCAGGCGCACAACGCTGGAACGGGTGACCGCCCTGCGGAGCTGTGGCCCAGGATCGCAACACGCTGGTGATGGTGTCATTTGGTTCTGAGGGGCTGCCCGGCTGCGTCGTACACCTGCCCAGTCAGGGCGTTCACGCGGTACATATCAACCGGTGCCTGCTCCTGCGAATGATCGCTTTGTCCGTTACTGGGCCACGTCACGTTCACAAGCCAGTTCGGTCGCCAATTACCATCTTGCTCGACCGCCTTCACAGTAACTGCTTTGGTGCGAAATTCTGCGCCAGAGTTTCCATTGGCCTGGAGTTGGACCGCTACCGCCTTGTCCACTTCCTTTTCGGCCTGCACGGCGTCAAGCTTGGCTTCGGGAAGTCTTACCCGGGTCGGACCAAGGGTGACGTCAATCTGCGATACATGCCCGGCCCTGTCTACCTGGACGTCCAGCATCCTGGGCATCAGAACGTTCTTCTGTTTCCATCTCCAGCTCGTGATCCAGCCAAGTTCGGCCTTCGCGCCCACGGCGGACGTCTCGCTCATGGTCGCATCCATCGCCCAAGGATACTTTCGCTGGGCGTACGACTTCGCAATCCGAGAGGCTGCTGTACCGGTAGAGGGTGCTTTCGTGCCCCCAACTGAGTATCCCATGACGGTGGGACGGTCGCTGTTCTCCAGCAGTACGTTCAGGTGCTTCTTGTCCGGCCAGGATAGACTTCCGGTACCGAAGTCATCGGAGTGCCCCTCTTCACGGCTGTGCAGGTTGAAGATGATGTTGGTGCAAGAGGCGCCCACGCACGGCTGCGCGTACTGCTGGCCTATCTTGTAGTGGTCACCGAACGCCTCCTTGACAGCAACCTCAACCGCCCGCTTCTGGTCGGCACTTGCGCCGGAGAGGCTGCTGCCATCCACGTTCGTGAAGTCGAGCATTGGACGCGCCACTCCCAAGCTCAGGAGAAGCAGCGCCACGGAAGTGACGAGGGCGCCCTTGGTGCCCGCCTGCCAGGCGAGCGAGTGGCGGACAGTGAGCACAACCGCGACAACGGTGAGCCCGATCAACCCGCCGATGATGTTCATCTGGGCGTCCGAGCTGTCACAGACGCGCCCCAGTCCGTTGACGGTGGCCTGAGTGAACTCGATGGCCAGAGGCAGCGCGATGACGCCGACGAGGACAGGCAGCGGGCGGCGGATGGCCAGTAGTGCGCAGGCGCCGACGGGTACCATCATGGCGAGGTTCCACAACCCTTGAGTGGTGTGGAAGGGCTCGGCGAATTGATGGTTGAGGACGCACACACCGCTGGCCGAGCCACCGCCCATGAAGGTGACGCCGAGCACGCCGGTGAGAGTGAAGGCGAGCCCGGACCACCACGCCCCGTGAGGGTTTCCCCGCTTGCGGACGAGCGTCCATGATGCGCCGCCGAGGATGAGGCCGACCAATGTGCATACGGCCAGGTAGCCGACATGGTGTTGAAAAATGGCGGAAAACACGACGCGGTTCCTTGCGTGGTTATGTCGAGGAGATCAGGGCCGAGAGAGGGAAGGCCCCGCCTTGGTAGACGGGGCCTTTGGGGCCGTGGTTCAGCAGTGCGAGGAAGGCGTCTGGTACGTGCCGCCACTGTAGCTAAGCAGGCCGATCGTGCTCGTGCAGTAGGAGCTCTCCGACAGTGCCCACGTGTGACTCTTATTCTGGCCCGAACTGATGGAGACGGCACCGGCGTAGTGGCTGGTCCCCCCCGCGCGAGTAACCGAGCTGGGCGGATATGGCAGATCCGCCCGTCTTGTCGTACCCGGTGGTGACGTTGCCGTTGGAAGCCTGGAGAACGTACAGAACGCCGTTGGACAGCGAGGTGCACCGCTGCATGGGCACGTTGAGGGCGGTGTAGCCAGAGCTGTCGCAGTAGAAGGAGGCTGCCGCGGCCGACGCGGCCGGCGTGCTGAACATGACAGATCCTGCTGCGATGGCAAGGGCGATGAGAGTGGCGTTGGCTTTGCCGCGCATTCGATCTCCTAGATGTAGTGCCCATGCCATCCTCTTGCTTGTGTGAAGAGGCTGGCGCAGGTGGATGATGGTGTGAGCACTTGATCACGAAGCGCACATACCTTTGAAGATTCTTTTAAGACACTAATGGCACCGCTGCCGTGGCACAGTTGGCTTGATCAGCACCGATCTCGGTAACGACCAGGAGGCGGCGGGCAGGTCGGATCTTAGTTTGGGATGCTTCTTGAGCACCTACAGAGCTGCGACCTCGCCGACCCGGTGGACCAGCGGCTGAATCCATGGGTGCCGCAGCGGGTTCAACGTCAAGGACCCCGTGAAGTTGCGGACTGAGGGCCCTGGTTCGCCAGGTATCGCACACGATTGATGGGGTTACCCGCGACATGCCCGAGCTTTACGCCGTCGCCGTCCCTGTGCTACCTCGTGGTTGGGATCGGGTTGCCGTGTCAGCCGCCGCCGGTCTGGTACTGGTCCTCACCGTGATCTCCGTCATTTGGTCCACCTTTAGCATCGGTATCCTTCTTGGACACGGGTTCGGTTCACCGCCGCAGTGGTGTTCGATGTGGGCTGGATTGTCAACATCCTCTTGGAGTGGCTGAGCCGCTTCGACCCGCTAAGCGCAGCTTCTCCAAGCGCCTCGGCTGGGCACTGCTGGCCGCGACGGTGGGCGCGATTCTCTGGCATGGCCTGTCCCTGGGCAGCCCAGCGCTAGGCGTCGTCGGTGCCGCTCGAGCCCGTTCGCAAAGACCCTGTGGTTCTGGGTCATGCGCTTCGTCGACTGGGATCTGTCCGAGGCCGATGCCGCGTGGGTACGGCAGGAGATGTTCCGTGCGAACGTCGCTCTTGCCGTCGCAGACGTCCGCCGACAGGTGGTGCGTGCGGAGGACCGAGCTGGGCTCTCCAACGTGCCGTCCACGGCGTCCGCGAACCCGGCGAACACGGCCCCCGAACAGAACACCGTCGACGAACACGACGCGAACGAGAAGCCCGATCGACTAAACAGCGCGCCGCTGACCAGCGTGAACACCAGCGAACGTCACACACCGACCCCGAGCATCGTCTACCGCGCTCGCGAACAGTTGCGCTCCGGCGTCAGCAACTCCGTGGCTGTAGCGCACATCCTTCGAGTGCGCCCCGACGTCAATCCGGCGTCGCTCGGCGTCCGCCGCGAACGCTCCAAAGCAGCGGGATACCTCTGAACCCTCCTAGCGTGTCTCACGAGAGCCCGTTACTCCAGGTGTTAGCAGCCTCTCGATGCTGCAGCAGGCGGGCTACCAGGCGGTTGGATCGATCACCGGCCTGGACGGCTGTGCGGCGCCATCGCGGTCACGCTCTCTGGCAGCTAGGTACTCCCGGATGAGCCGGCCAAGCACGTCGCCCTCGTGAACTCGCTCGTTGAACACCGCTCGCTTCAAGGCGGCCCGCTCTTCAGGTTCCAAGAAAGCCACCAAGTAATTCGCCTTCGGATGCTGGTATCCGCAGCAGATCAGGCGTGTACACACGGTCCTCGACGTCCCTTGTTTCGGCGTCCGCCAAGGGTAGTGTGGGTAGCCCCGCAGCTCCGCCTTGCAGCGCTCGAGGATCTCGAACAGTTCAGTCTTGTTCCGGTGTTTCTCGTCCCCGTAGTGCATCTGGAACCACTCGCGGCGGTCCATGTCGGCGATCTCTCGCTGCACTCGCTCGACACGTCTTGTGATGCCGGCGTACACCCTGGGGGGCATGCCTCGGGTCGCGAAACGCTCCTTCGGATACCGGTGATGCAGATCCAAGTCTGCCATCCAGTGCCTCGCGGTACGACCCTTCTTCCAGCGATTGCAGTCTTCGCACGCTGGAACAAAGTTCCACCAGACGTCCGCTCCGGTGCCGGCGATGGGTGTCTCGTGGTCGATCGTGGTGGCAGAGGAACGGCCGCAGTAGACACACAGGCCCCGGTGCGCCGTCAGGACCATGAGCCACTGCCAGGTCTTCTGCTTGCCTCGCTCCCCGCGACGGATCTTGTCCATGATGCCCCCCCTTGATGCAGGTTGATCGAGAGGGAGATCGTACGTAGCGCCACTGACACTCGAAGGACAAGTCGGACGTCGCGGCGGTGGACGACTCTGGTTACCCACATTGTCTTCGAGGACCACTGCTCCCTGATCGGACGTTAGATCGTACGGTCACCTGACGACTGATGGGAAAGTCGGAGGGGGCGGGGGCATGCCCCCTTGAGCCAGGCATGAGGCCGCCTGATCAGTGGCGGCAGGGACGGTGTACGGCAACTTCGCCAGCCCCGCACAGAAACGAGGGGCCGTGGTGCCCTTCGCCCAGGCGCTCAGGCTGCGGCTTCGCTGGGATCCTCGTCATCCGGGCTCAGGAAAAACCACCGGCGAACCAAGGTGTAACCGGGGGGAAGCTCCTTGTCCGTCAGTTCCTTGTACCTGGCCTTGGCAGCCTCACTGGCCTGCTGACCGGCAGGTAGCCTCCGGAGGAAAGGGTCGCGGTCAGGGTCAAGAGATGACTGACGAGGTTCATCTGCGGCTTCATCGCCGGAGACCGGTTCGGAATCCCCGATGTCCTCGGCGTCATACCTCTCTGCGTCATACCTCTCGCCGTCCTGCCTCCCGACAAGACTGGCGACCACCACGAACAAGGCCACACCGCCCAAGACGCCGCCGGCAGCGAGGACCTTCCCCCTGTGCTTTCGGTACCAGTTCTTCGTGGTCTCGGCGAAGGAGGTGGCCTCACTTTCCTCGGGAGTGGGCTCGCCGTACTCAAGGGTGGGATCGCCGGGCGTTGAGTCATTCACACGCACACATCTACCGGATCCATCCCTCACCTGTCAGGCAATCAGCCGATATCATCCGATCAAGTTCGGCGGCGCTCACCAGGCTGAAGTATGGTCTATACCTCTCTAGGCTCCCCGAAGGTAGCGCAGCCGGCAACGCAGCCGCTGCAGCGAACGAGGTCCCGCCGCCGGCAGGGTTGCCACGTAGCCCTATACGGATCCGGTCCCCAGCGCCGTCCCAACTCGGTACTGTGTCGCTCCAGTCGGCTGGAGGGGGCTCACATGAAGTATGGAGATGCGGACTACATGGCCGCCCGGGACGCGATAGTCGAAATCTTGAGGGGGTGGGCCCGAGAGGGCCGGACCGACACCTACAAGACGCTGAGCGAGTCCCTCGCACCGGAGCACCGGGTGCATTACCGCGGCCGGATGATGTCGCTCCTGCTGGGGGACGTCTGCCGCCTGGACAGCACTGGCACCGATCCGATGCTCACGGCACTGGTGGTCAGTGCGACCAGTCGGAAGCCATCCGGCCAGTTCTTCGAACTCGCCGTCACCGAGTTCCGCCGCCGGGACCCGGACTGGACCTGGGAGTCAGAGCGAAACGCAGTGTTCGACCGCTACCGTGACCCGGTTTCGCCGTAAGCCGCACTGCGGGGTATCGCTCAGCTGCTCTGCACATCCGCCGTGCAGAGCAGCCACCGCCGTGGGCAGCTCCGGGTTGGGTCCTGCCGGCTACGCCGCATCGTCCGCTGCAACGGCGGCAGAGCGGACGGACTTGATGACCGCCTCCAGGCTGTCGAGGTCTGCCCATGCGAAGGGGTCCTCGAGTGTGAGCGCTTGACCAGGTTCTGCAGCCACCGCTGTGAACAGCGAAGACAGGCCTGAGCGCCGTCGAAGACAGGTCGGGTGGGTCAAGTGAGCCAGGTGGGGTTCGGTCAGCACTGAAACGCGGTCAGTTGCGGCAGATCGGCGGAGATTCACGGGCAAAAGCCGCAGGCCAGAGCGGCTTACGGGTTGGTTGCGGGCACCGCTCCGGGCCGGCGGTAGACGTACGGCGGCGGGTCGGTCCGGTCGCCGTCGGCCGGATTCCGGACGAGGTGGTGGTCGGGGGAGAGCGCGCACGCCGGGTCGGTGCGGGCGGCGTCGCCGGTGAGGGCGAACGCCTGGCAGCGGCAGCCGCCGAAGTCCTCCTCCTGACGCGGACAGCCCCGGCAGGGGCCCGTCATCCAGTCGGTGCCCCGGAAGCGGTCGAACGCCGGGGACCGCTCCCAGATCCAGGCGAGCCGGTGGTCGCGGACGTTGGGCGGGTCGAGGTCCGGCAGGGAGGCGGCCGCCGGGCAGGGCAGCACGGTCCCGTCCGGCGCGACGGTGAGCGAGACCGCCCCCCAGCCGCCCATGCAAGGCTTGGCCACGCCGTCGAAGTAGTCGGGGACGACCCACACCAGGTCGATCCGCCCGGCCACTTCCTCCCGGCGGCGTTCCACGGTCTCCCGGGCCCGGGCCAGTTGGTCGCGGGTGGGCAGCAGCGCGGCCCGGTTGAGCAGGCCCCAGCCGTAGAACTGCGCGTTGGCCAGCTCGATACGGTCCGCACCCCAGGCCAGGCCGAGGTCGATGACCGCGTCGACGGCGTCGAGGTTGTCGCGGTGCAGCACGACGTTCAGGCCGAGCGGAATGCCGGCCCGGCGGACGAGTGCCGCGGCCCGTTCCTTCGCGGCGAAGGAGGCGGGGCGCCCGGCGATGCGGTCGTTGGCCTCCGGGCCGGCGTGCTGGACGGACAGCTGGACACTGCGCAGCCCGGCCCCGGTGAGCGCGGCCAGCCGTGCCTCGTCCAGCCCGGTCCCGCTGGTCACCAGCTGGGTGTAGATCCCGGCGGCCTCGGCGGCGGCGACGATGCGCTCCAGGTCCGGGCGCAGCAGCGGCTCACCGCCGGACAGGTGCGTGTGCACGACGCCCAGCTCACCGGCCTGACGCAGTACGTCCGTCCACTCGTCGGTGCCCAACTCGGTGGAACGGCGGGTCAGTTCCAGTGGGTTGGAGCAGTACGGGCAGTGCAGTGGGCAGGCGTGGGTGAGTTCGGCGAGCAGGGCCCAGGGCGGTGCGGGCGCCGCGACGGACGCGGGGTTCACGCGGGTGGTCACGTCAGCCAGCCCTCCTGCCGCAGGCTGTCGAGGAAGGCGGGGACGGTGGCGGCCACCGGCGCTCCGGGGAAGCGCTCGGACAGCTCGCCGACGATCCCCGGCACGGTGCGGGTGCCGTCGCACAGGCTCACGACCACCCCGCCGTGTCCTTCGAGCACGACCACGCGTTCCGGCAGGACCAGCAGGTCGGTGCCGCGCACGGCGTCGTGCCGCAGCATCAGCGCGGGGGCGAGCGCAGGGCACCACCGCTGCGCGGGCGGCGGCGTCACACCCGCTCCGGCGCGCTGTCCCGGCCGTGCGCCCGCTCGCCCTGCCCGTCCTGCCCGGACGTGCCCGCGTACTGCTGCACGGCGTCGAGCAGGGACCACAGCACATCGCACTTGAAGGAGAGCGCGGCCACGGCCTTCTCCTGCTCCTCGCGGGTCCGGGCCCACTCCAGCACGAGGTCCAGCGCCTCGGCACTGTCGCGCCGGCCCTGGTCGACGCGGGCGCGGAAGTAGGCGAGCCCGTCCGGCGCGATCCAGGGATAGTGGCGTTCGAACGCCTCGACGCGCCGGCGCATCAGGCCGGGCGCGGTCAGCTCGGTGAGCGAGGCGGCGACGGCCTCCAGGGCGGAGCGCAGGCGGCAGAAGGTGACGTAGCCGTCCACGGCCAGCCGGACGCCCGGCAGCACGCTCCCGCCCGACAACAGGACCTCGCGGTCCACGCCGGCCGCTTCGCCGAGCCGCAGCCAGCGCTCGATGCCGCCCTCGCCCTCGCCGCGTCCGTCGTGGTCCTCGATCCGCCGCAGCCACATGCGCCTCAGCCGCGACGAGTCCAGCTTCGCGATGATCAGCGCGTCCTTGACCGGGATGTGGCGCTGGTAGTGGAAGCGGTTGGTGATCCAGCAGCGCACCTCGTGCGGACTGAGGTCGCCCTCGTGCATGCGGACGTTGAAGGGATGGCGGTCGTGGTAGCGGTCCCGGCCCACCGCGCGCAGGCGGTCCTCGAACTCGGCGCGGCTCCAGGCCCGCACCGGCGGGGCGAGTGTCGTGGTCACAGCTCGATCACCATTCCGTCTTCGGCCACCCCGAGGCCCAGCCGGGCGAGCCGCTTGTGCTGTGGCGCGGCGGGGTCGACGAGGGGGTTCGTGTTGTTGAGGTGGGTGTACAGGCAGCGGGCGGACAGCGTGGCGAGGATGCCGGCGGTGCCGCCCGGTCCGTCGATGGGCAGGTGCCCCATGCCCGTCGCGGTGCGGGCGGAGATGCCGGTGCGGCACGGCTCCTCGTCGTCCCAGAAGGTGCCGTCGACGATGACGCAGTCGGCCTCGGCGGCGACGCGGTGCAGCTCGTCGGACCAGGCGGCCACGGCCGGCGCGTACAGGGCGGTGCCGCCGGTGACGGGGTCGTACAGGCGCAGCGCGACGACCCAGGCGCCGTCACCGGGTGCGTCGGCGGCGTAGCGCGGGCGTTTGCCGGAGACGGGTACGGCGCTGATCCACACGCCGGATCCGGGCGGCAGGCCCGTGTCGGCGTGCAGCGGCTGTGCGCCCCGGCACCGCAGCTCCCGCCAGGTCAGGTCGGTGTACGGGGTGAGGACCGCGCCGAGCCGCAGCCGGCCCTCGACCGCCTCGCGGACCGGGGCGGTGGCGAGGATCTCCAGGCCGTCCGCCTCGCGCAGCCGTCCGATCCCCAGCGTGTGGTCGAGTTCGGCGTCGGTGAGCACGACTCCGGCGACCGGTGTCTGCCGGGGCCGGGGCCCGGGGTGGAGGACCGGGTGGGCCTCGATCTGGTCGCCGATGTCAGGGGTCGCGTTGACGAGGTACCAACGGCCCTCGTCGGCACGGACGGCCAGCGAGGCGTGCCGGCGGCGCCGCCCGGGGTGGGCGCGTGCCCCGGAGCACCCGGGGCACGCGCAGTTCCACTGGGGGACGCCGCCGCCGGCCGCGGTACCGAGAACCTGCAGCAGCATGCCGGCGGCTAGCGGACGCTGAGGGAGTAGGCGGTGACCTCCAGCGCGGTGTCGACGACCACGTATCCGGGGGTCTGCCAGGCGGTCCGGTTTGTCTCCTCGGTCGTGCGGGCGGGCTGCTCCGCCTGCTCCACGGCTTCGGTCATGCTACGCACCTTCCTTTCTGCGAGGGGGTGTCGCCCTCCCCGGGCGGGAGGGAGCCTTGGTCGACCGTCACTGCTTGACGGTCACCTTGAGGATCAGGTCCTTGCCGCTGCCGCGGTCGCTGGTGCCCATCCACAGCTGGTCGGCGCCGGGGACCTTCACCAGTGCCCGCAACCGGCCGTAGGCGCCGTCGTAGTAGGCCGTCGCCCGTCCGACGTCCTGTCCGGTGGAGTCGATCGGTACCCGCCACAGCCGGTGGCCGCTCAGCGTGGAGGCGTAGATGACGTCGTCGACGATCGCGATCTGGGCGGGCACGCCGCCCTCGTCCGGGTCCCAGACCATCTTCGGATTCGTCATTCCACCGGTGCGGCAGGCGCCCTCGCAGGTGGGCCAGCCGTAGTTCCGGCCCGGCTTGACGAGGTTGAGCTCGTCCCAGGTGTCCCGGCCGATCTCGGTCGACCACAACCGTCCGGCGCGGTCCCAGGCCAGCCCCTGGGGATTGCGGTGACCGTAGCTGTAGACGCGTGTCCCGAACGGGTTCCCGGGGGCCGCGGCACCGTTCCTGGTGATCCGCAGGATCTTTCCGTTGAGTGACTTCTTGTCCTGGGCCAGGTTGCTCTTCCGGGCGTCACCGGTGGTGACGTACAGGTATCCGTCGGGCCCGAAGGCGAGCTGCCCGCCGTTGAGCTGGGTGTCCCGGACGATGCCGGTCAGGATGGGGGTGTAGCCGCTCAGCCTGGTGCCGTCGAACCTCATCCTGACGACGCGGTTGTCCTTGGCCGTGGTCTCCATGAAGAACACGTCCTTGTCGGTGGTCCCGTTCCAGGTCGGGGACGTGGCGACACCCAGCAGACCGCCCTTGTCCTGCGTCTGCTCGCTCCACACCGCGTTCGGTACCGTGCCGACCTTCCTCTTGGCGCCGTCCAGGTCCACCTTCCAGACCACGGCGGTGTCGCGTTCCGTCACCAGCGCCGCGTCGCGGCCCCGGAGGAACGAGATTCCCCAGGGCGTGGTCAGTTCGCCCGTGAGCTTGCTGATCCCCGACGGGGCGCCACCCGCGCGCGGGCCGGCGGGGCCTTCCCCGGCCGTCGCGGGCGCCCCGGACACGCCGAGTGTGGCGACGGCGGCGACAGCGGTGAGCGCGGCCATGCCCGGACGAACCCGATGCGGCGCCGCATGCGCCAAGCGTGACATCCTGATGCCTTTCCTGTCGTGGCGCGACCGCGTGGTTCCGGACGGAACGACGCGGCCGACTGCGATACGAGGGGGGTGCTCACCGCCGTGCCGCACCGCGGCGGACCCGGTGGACAGGGCGTCGGCCGGAGCGTGGCAACGGCTCCTTTCCGGAGTTCGGGCGCCCCCCGAAGCGAACGGCCACCGGGACCGGCCCGTCGTGCTGTCGGGCGTTTCCCGGCGTCGGGACTGCGGATACCGGTGAGCTTGCGCCCCGGCCGGTCCGCCGCCGGTCATCGGCGCCGGGGAAGTCCCTCCCACGGGTGACCCGCCGCTGCGCGGATGGGCGAGAACGGAGTACGGCCGGGTCAGGGGGACTTCTGCTGCGGTCGGCAGTGGCCGGCCTGGCCGGTGTCGTACGGCGTCGGGGTCCCCGGGGCGCTGGGAGTCGTCGCGGGAGCCGGTTCGGGGGCCGCTGCCGGCTGCGGAGAGGGGGCCGTGTCGGGCACCGGCTCGGGCGCCGACGCGGGGCTCGGGCTCGGACTCGGGCTCGGACTCGGGCCGGAACTCGGGCTCGGGCTCGGGCTCGGCACCAGGCACGGGGGCGGGGCGGGCGGGGTCGACGGGGCGGACGGGGCGGACACGGGCGAGCCGGCCGTCCCGCCCGCGTCGACGCAGTCGACGAACCGCACGAAGGGCACCTGCCCCGTGCCGCCGGCCACCGCGAAGTCGTGTGCCGTGTGGCTGCGGAGCAGACACATGTCGTAGCGGGCGAGGACCGGGAGGGTGTCCGGCGCCGCGGCCGGCCGGTACTCGTGGCGGCCCACCAACTGGCAGGAGTCGTAGCGGATCAGCGGCCCGCTCGGGCCCACGCTGTAGCGGTGCGGGCGGACTTCGGCGGAGAAGTCCTTGAAGGCGAGACCGGTGTCGTCGCAGTCGTCGAAGTGGACCGTGCCGCCGCTCCACACGCAGTCGATGACGACCACGTCGGGGTTGCGCACCTCGAAACGGATGTCCTGGGCGTGGAACCGCTGCACGGAGTCGTGGTGGCGGGCCACGGGGAAGCGGAAGAACGTGCTGGTGGTGCCGTATTCCGGGGTGCTCTGCGGGCGTCTGTCCGTGATGATGTACGAGCCGCCCCGGCAGGCGATGGAGCCGCCGTAGGGGAACTCCAGGAAGTTGCCCCACTCGTACTCGACCTTCATGTCGGTGAACCAGTAGTTGAGGAACTGGTCCTGGTCGTTCGGCTCCCGCTGCCCGTCGCGCGTCAGCCCCGAGTACAGGAACGCGCGGCGGTAGCTGCCGCCGACCCGGCACGCCTCCCACCGCATCTCCGAGTTGGTGTCCGTGCCGCTCAGGACGAGCCCGTACTCCCATTCCCCCATCCACTCGCACTCGGAGAACCGGTAGTCCTGCGCCTGTCCCGTCGAGTACGAGTCGAAGAAGGAGGCGCCCGGTGTGGCCGAGCGGAACCGCATGCGCTCGAAGGAGAGGTTGGACCACACGTCCTGGTTGCGGCAGAGGTAGGAGCCGGGGCCGGTGCCGGGGCGGAAGACGAGACTCGTCATGCGCCTGCCCGCACCGGAGAACCGCAGGCCGCTCGCGGGCCGTGGCGGGGCGACACCGTTGAGCAGCGCGTGCGGGCGGGTGATCAGGAACTCGCCGGCGGGGATCTCGATCACCACGCGTCCGACGCCGTCGGTAACCCGTGCGGCGGCGAACGTGTAGGCGACCTCGAAGGCTTCGCTGTCGTCGGTCTGCCCGTCGCCCACCGCGCCCAGGTCGACGACGTTGACCACGGTGTCCGCCTCGGTGGCGGGGCGCGGGGCGGCGGAGGCGCCGCGGGTGGACAGGGCCGTCGCGGCCAGCGCCGAGGCGCCGCCACGCAGAAGCCGCCGACGGCTCACACGGGACATCGATCCATCCCCTTCTGTCATAATCCCCTTCTTTCCAGACAATAAGGAGCTAAATGACCGGGTTCATCGAGGTGCTCAGGTACATGTCGGCGGCTCAGAAGCCCGCGAAGGGGGCGTCGGTCTACACCCTGTTCGTCAACCGTCCGGCCGGCCGCGTCCTCGCGGCCCTGGCCTACCGGGTCGGTGCGACCCCCAACCAGCTGACGGTGCTCGGGGCCCTGTTCACCTTTCCGGCCCTGGCCGCCGTGGCGCTGGTGCGACCCGGTCCGGGGCTGGCGGTCTGCGTCTGCGCGGCCCTGGCCGTGGGGTTCGCCCTCGACGCGGCGGACGGACAACTCGCCCGCACGCAGCGCTCCGGAAGCCCGTCCGGCGAGTGGCTGGACCATGTGCTGGACTGCGTCAAGCTGGTCACGGTGCACCTGGTCGTCCTGGTGTCGTTCTACCGGTTCTTCTCCCTGCCCGACCCCGCCTTCCTGCTGGCCCCGATGCTGTTCGAGCTGGCGGCCGTGGTGATCTTCTTCGCCGGCATCCTGACCGAGCAGCTCAAGCGGCTGACGGCGGCCCCGGCGCCGGCGGGGCCCGCGCCGGCGCTTCGGTCCCTGCTGCTCCTGCCCGTCGACTACGGCGTGACGTGCCTCGGCTTCCTATTCCTGGGCAGCCAGCACGTCTTCCTTTGCGTGTACTGCGTTCTGCTGCTGGCCCACCTCGTGTTCATGGCCGCCTTCCTGGTCAAGTGGTTCCGCGAGCTGGCGTGAGGGGATCCGCGGCGGCTCGCTCCGGGCGAGCAGTTCCAGGGCGCCGCGCAGGAGGGTGCTGGAGGTGTGCAGGGTGTAGGGGAAGTAGACGACCTCGACACCGACCTCCGCGAAACGCCGCTCCAGCTCGTTCCACTTGGGCGTTCCGCGCCAGTCGTCGCCCTTGAAGATGACGTGGAAGCCGACCCGCTTCCACATCTCCAGTTTGTCCTCCCTCGACTCGACGACGGCCGCGTCGACGCAGCGCAGGCTGCCGACGATCTGCAGGCGCTCGGTGAGCGGGACGACCGGCGGCCTGCCCTTGAGACGGACCACCAGGTCGTCCGAGGTGACTCCGGCGACCAGGCGGTCACAGTGCCGGCGCGCCTCGCGCAGGATGTTGAGGTGACCGATGTGGAACAGGTCGTAGACGCCGGGCGCGAATCCGATGCGGGTCACTGCGCGCTGTCACCCCCCGCCTGCACGGGCACGGACACCCGCAACGGCGGCGACTTACGCGAGGTGTTCGTGCCGTCCGTCACCTCGATCCGGTACTGGTGGCGGGTGCCGGCGGCCACGGAGTCGGTGTGGCTCATCAGCGGGCGGTTCCAGTAGGTGGACGACTGCTTCTGCCGGGAGATCAGCCGGCCGTCCCGGTAGAGCAGGTAGGTGAGCGACGCGTCGTCCCGGTCCCACGATGCCTTCCAGCGCAGGGTGACCCGTCCGGGGCGCTGGGCGGCGAGCGTGAGCGCGGGCACCTTCGGCGCCCCGGTGTCGGGGCCGGGTCCGAAGCGGGTGAGGGCCTGCTGGGGCTCGTCGTTGACCTTGGTGAACTCGCCGCCCACCCAGAGGACGCCCCGGGCGACCGTCAGCGCCCGGGGTCCGATCTGTTCCCCCGTCCCCTCGTCGGTGTCGGGGAACCAGTGCAGGATCCTGCTGTCCCCGGGCGACTGGGCCAGCAGGTGCTGCCGGTCGTGGCGCTCCGGGAACCCGCCCGGGGTCTCGCCGCAGTCGTGCGCGTGCGAGGCGCTGTACAGGACGCCCTGGTAGGGCAGGACGGCCTGGGTGGCGCCGTGGCAGGTGTCCTTCCACACCATCCGGTCGTCGTCGAGCCGGCCGGCGATACGGCCGTCGAAGACGCCCTCGCCGTGTCCCTCGGCGCCCACGTAGAACCGGCTGCCGTCCTGGGCGATCGACTTCACCGACGACCGGGGCGGCAGCCAGTCCGGGAAGGTGCGCTCGATCGCCCCGCCGGCGGAGTCCAGGGCGACCAGCGAGTGGGCCCGCCGGCCGTTGACCCACTCGAAGTCACCGCCCGCGTAGAGCTTCCCGTGCGAGGGCGCCACCGACAGCGCGCGCACCGGAGCGTCGACGTCGGCCCGGAACGGCCGCAGCTCACCGCCTGGGGTGAGGGCGGCGATGCGCTGCCGGGTCCGGCCGTCGACCCGGCGGAAGTCGCCGCCGAGGTAGACCGTGCGGTCGGTGACGTCGATCGCCCGGACGGTCGCGGACACCGCCGGGCGGAAATCTGCGCGCAGCGAGCAGTCGGCCGTGTTCAGGGCGACGGCACTGGCCACGCCGGCGGAGCCGACGCGGCTGAAGGAGCCGCCCACGTACAGCACCCGGCCGTCCGGCGAGGTCCTGAGCGCGCGGACGGTCGCCTCGCCCCCGGTGAACGACGGCGCGCACGGCAGCAGGGCGCCGGTCACGGCGTCGAACGCGGCGAAGTTGCGGCGCGGGACCTCCCGTTCGCCCGGCGCCGCGCCGGGCGGGCGCACCGCGTCGAAGGTCCCCCCGACGTAGACGACACCGTGCGCGGAGGCCAGCGACCAGACGATGCCGTTCGTCTGCCACGTGGTCAGCGGATCGGCCGTGAACGACGTCCTGGGATCGCCGGCGGCCGTGGCGGGAGCGGGCTGGAGCAGGGCGGCGGAGCACAGGAGCGTGGCGGCGACAGCACTGGTGGCCGCCCTCGACGGGAGGTTTCTCAGGCGCATAGGACACCCCGGATGGCAGTGGTGTGGGCGACACGCGGGGAATGACTCGGGGCCCGCCGCACCCGGACCGCACACCCTTGCCCGGGCTCATGCGGCGCGACGGCGCAGGACTCCGACCAGCTCACTCACTCCCAGCGGCCTGCGATACCACCACAAAGTAGTACCGAACGCACACAATCCCAACGTCATCCCGGCGGCGAGTCCTGACGTGGTGTCACCTCCCAGTGAGCGCGCGGCGGCCAGCACCACCGAGACGGCGAGTGCGGTCCCGAGCGCGGTGGTGTAACCCCGGTCCACGGTCGTGAAGCCGAGGCGCAGCCGGATGAGCAGCGCGGCCGAGAGGTTCTCCACCACGATCGCCGCGCCCCAGGACACGGCGGCCCCGACGACGCCCCACCGCGGCACGGCGAGCAGGCCCACCGTCAACTGCACCGTGAATGCGAGCGCGGTGACGGCCAGGTGCCAGGAGCTGCGGCCGGACATCAGCAGAACGGTCTGGGCGTTGCCGACCGCCACGTTGACCATCGAGGCGAGGCACAGCACGACCAGGGCGGGCGCCCCGTGGACGAACTCCGGGCCGAAGACCGACAGCACGGTCCGGGGGAAGGCGGCGACGAGGACGAACAGCGGCCAGGAGAAGAGCACGATCCAGCAGGTCGAGACGCGGTGCAGATGGCGTGCCTCGGCGACCTGTTCGACGGCGAGCAGCCTGCTGATCTGGGGTGCCACGGCGAGCCGCACGGCCAGTTGCAGCAGGGTGCCCGCGGTGACGACGCGGCCGATCGCGGTGTAGACGCCCGCCTCGGCGCCGGTGGCCAGCGCGGACAGCAGGAGGACCCCGACCCAGACCGCGCTGATGTCGAAGACGGACGAGATCGCGCGGGGTGCCGCGAAGCTCCAGAAGGAGCGCCAGGGAACGGCCCCGCGCACGGCCGGCCACGCGGTGCCGCGCAGGGCGCGGCAGCGGCGCAGGGCCGGCCAGGCGGCCAGGGTGCCGGCCAGCGCGGGCAGCAACCAGGCCGCGGCCAGCGGCAGCAGGCCCGGCGCACAGGCGGCCACCGGTACGGCGATCAGCACGCGCAGCACCGGTTTGCCGACCTGCTCCACGCCGACGAACGGCACCACGGTGCCATGGCCCTGGGTGGCGCCGAGCAGGACCAGTCCGACGGTGGCGACGGGCAGGCACAGCGCGAAGAGCCGGACCAGGGCGACCGCGTCGGCCGGCGGCAGGTGCGGCAGCAGCGTGGTGGCCACCGCCGGGCACAGCACGAGGACCAGGCCGGCCGCCGTACTGGTCACGGCCGCGGGTACGACGGCCGCGCGCAGCAGACCGCCCACCGTGCGTCCGCCGCCCACCGCGATGTCCCGCGAGACCAGTCGGACGAGCCCGGTGTCGGCACCGAGCTTGCAGGTGTTGCTGAGGATGGTGAACAGGGCCACGCCCGTGAAGACCGCGCCCGCGCCCTGCGCCCCGAGGGCGCGGGTGATCAGGCCGACGAAGACGAAGGCGAAGACGGCGTTCGTCGCGGAACCCGCCACACCCCACCACCCGCCCCGCGCGGCGGCGGCGACGCTGTCCGAGGCGGTGGGGGCGGCGGTCGCCTCAGGGGCGGTCATCCGCGGGAGACCGAGAGCGTGTCGTCCTGCGCCGGGAGCTCCACGACCGGGGTGGCGGTCTCCGCCGCCTCCGGGCGCGCGGGCCGGCGGCGCGGCACGGCACGCAGGCGTCCGCGCCGGCGGCCGGCGTCGAGCACGGTGCCGAGCAGGGTCCCGCCGGAGCACTCGATCAGCTCGTGCGCCCGCCTGAGGTCGTCCCGCCGGGTGGTGCCGAGACCGGCGACCAGCAGTACGCCGTCGACGCGCTGCGCGAGGGCCAACGCGTCGGCGTGCTCCAGGACCGGCCGGGCGACGACGACCGTGGTGCGGGAGCCGGACCCGGCCGGCAGCCGGTGGACGGCGGCGGGACCGCCCGCGCGGTCGGGCGTGCCGGTGCCGCCGGCGCAGCAGGCGAACCGCCCGGCGGTCCCGGCGTCGACGAGGCGGCTGCCGTCGGGCGGCGCGGAGGCGTCCTCGGGCGTGCGGGCGTCGTCCGGCAGCAGTGGCAGCCGGGACATGAGGGCGGCGGTGCCGGGGTCGGCGTCCACGAGCAGCACCTCGTCGCCGCCCTCGGCGAGGGCCGCGGCCAGGTTCGCGGCGACCTCCTCGGTGGCGGTACCGCGCCGGGGGGAGACGACGAGGAGCCGGGCGGTGCCGGCGCGCAGGCCGGTGCCGCGCAGCCGGTAGGCGAGGGCGCGCAGCGCCTCGGCCCGGTCACCGCCCCGGTGGCCGACCGCGAGCAGGTCGTCGTCGTCCTCGCCGTGCCCGGGGGGCAGCAGGCCGAGCACCGGGGTGCGCAGCGCGGCCCGGGCCTCGTCGGCCGACCGGACGCGGGTGTCGAGGGCGGAGCGCAGCCAGGCCAGCAGGATGCCGAGGGCCAGTCCGCCCGCCAGCCCGAGCGCGAGCAGGACGGACCGGCCGGGCACCGAGGGCCGGGCGGGCGGCTCGCCGCGGCGGACGATGTCGCCTCCTTCGGTGTCGCGGGAGTTGATGTCGACGACGCGCTCGCGCAGGGTGTCCAGCCGGCTCTGCAGGGCCTTGGCGGTGTCGTCGTCCTCCGTCTCCTTCTTCTGAGCGGCCTCCACCGACTTGATCTGCTGCTCCACGCCCTGGGTGGCCCGCCGGGCGGCGGCCTGGTTGCGGGCCTTGCGGTCGGCCAGGTAGGCCTCGGCGAAGGCGTTGGCGCCGCGTGCCGCGCGCCCCGGGGTGCCGGCGGTGAACTCGAAGCGCAGCACTTGGGACTTGGCCTGGTTGGTGATCCGCAGGTCCTCCTCCAGAGCGTTCGCCCTGCCGTCGGCCTGGCCCATGAGGCGTGCCGCGCGGACGGCGACCGCGGTGCTCGCGGCGATCTGCTGCTCGGTGCCCATGCTGACCTGGTTGTCGGCGGCCACGCTGACCGTGCCGAAGGGGTCGGCGGTGGAGCGTACGAGGACCTCGCTGGTGGAGGTGTAGGTGTGGGCGCGGGAGAGGGCCAGGGCGGCGCCGCCGAGCAGCCCCAGGACGATGCCGAGGGCGATGACGGCACGGTGGCGCAGGAGCCGGCGCAGCTGGTCGCGTAGCTGGTCCGGCTCGTCGTACCGGTCGTAGAGGTGGATGGGGCCGGTCACGGGTGCCCTCCTGTTCCGGGGAGCTGTGCGGTTCGGGTGGGTGCGGTCGGCGGCGCCGACGGGACGAGCCGGGCCGCGCGGGCGGCGGGGGTGGTGACGAGCAGCGGAACGGTCACCAGCAGCGTCAGCGGGCCGACGATCCCCAGGAGGCTGCCGCGCAGGAAGACGATCTGGTAGAAGCCGAACGCCGGGACCAGGAAGGCGGCGAGGCTGCCCGCCCGGTCGCGGAGCCGGTGGCGTACGTCGTCCATGCGCCGTCCGGCGGCGCCGAGCAGGAAGAACACGGCGGCCACGGCGGGCGGGCCGGCCCACAGGTAACTCTCGATCCACAGCGGGGCGGAGAGGTTCAGGAAGTCGTAACCGGCGTACTGGGCCAGGGTGATGCCGGTGTCCCCCGGCTTGTCCGGCCACACCGAGCGCGGGACCGGGAACAGCACGGGGCCCAGCGCGTCCTGCGGTGAGAAGCCCCGGTCCCGTGCCATGTCGATGCCGGTCTGCACCTGCTGGAAGGCGTCGTAGTCGCCGTTGGTGGTGAACTGCGCGGACAGGGAGACGACGGCGAAGTGCTCGCGGTCGCTGTAGCGGAAGTAGTCGCTGTACGGGAAGAGCAGCAGCACGGTCGCCATGAGGGTGGCGGCGATGACGCGGAAGGCGCGGGGCCGGCACAGCCGGGGCACGGCGAACAGCAGGGTCAGCAGGACCGTGCCGAACCAGAACCGCGGTTTGCTGACGGGGTTGTTGACGACGGCGTTCAGGGCGATGAGCAGCGGCAGCAGCAGCCGGCGGGCACCGCGCAGCAGACGGTCGCCGCCGGGCACGCGCGGTACGTGCATCAGCCCCAGCAGCGCCCAGAACGCGGGGACGGACAGGGACCAGTTGCGCACGGCCGCCAGGAACGCGTCGTTCGAACCGTCGGCGATGCCCGCCTCGCGCAGCGCCTGACGGCTCGTGAAGTAGGCGCCGACGCCGCCGGGCCGGCCGGGTAGGAGCAGCGCCGCCAGGGCGAGGGCGAGCCCGCACAGCGACAGCAGGCGCCAGGGTGCGAGGCGGCGGGACAGCAGCCGTTCCACCGGCCCGGGCGGGCGGGCGCCGGGACCGGCCGCACGGGTGCGCTCCCGGCGGGCGGCGACGGCGGTCCCCGCGCTGTGCGCGAGGAGCCCGAGTTCGACGACGGCCACGGCCGTCAGGGCGGTTCCCTGGCCGGTCCGGTAGGGCCAGGGGTAGGTGTCGGTGGCGAGTTGTGCCAGGGGCGCGAGGCCGAGCCAGACGTAGGCGAAGACCCAGAAACCGAGGGCGACGAGCCGCACCGTCGTCGCGGTGAGCACACGGACGAGGGCCACGGCGGTGTGCGCCAGCACCACACCCTGCACCGCGAGCGCCACCGACAGGTGCGTGCCGTCCGACTGGAGGATCAGCCCCGGCAGCAGGAACAGCAGCGCCACGGCCCAGAGGGAGACCGCGGCCACGCTGCGGACGGGGGCCTCGCGCCACTGAAGGTCTTCGCCAGCCGGGTATTTCCCCTGAAAGCTCATCAACAGGGTTATAGCGCCCGTACCTCATGAAGCCGTACAGGCGCGCGCGAATCCGGGAGCCGCGCGCGGCCGTCCGCACGGCGTCGTCATCGGGTGACGCGAGGGACAGGTCGGCGTGCCATTTCCCCTAAATAGGGACAAATATGCATTGCTTTACCGCATCAGGCCATCCGATCCTCGGACAAAGGAGTTGCCCATGGGCAAGCAGGTCGACGTCGTCGTTGCCGGTGGCGGGGGATTCATCGGAGGCCATCTCGTGGGCTCCCTGCTGGCCCGGGGACTGACCGTACGCTCCATCGACGTCAAGCCCCGGCACGAGTGGTACCAGGTCCACGACGCCGCGGAGAACGTGATCGCCGACCTGTCGCTGCTGGAGAACGCGCGCGCGGGCGTCCGGGACGCGCGGCACGTCTACATGCTGGCCGCCGACATGGGCGGCATGGGCTTCATCGAGAACAACAAGGCCGCCTGCATGATGTCGGTGCTGACCAGCACCCACATGCTCCAGGCCGCCCACGAGGCCGGGGTGGAGCGCTACTTCTACTCCTCCTCCGCCTGCGTCTACGCCGCCGCCAAGCAGACCGACGCGGACGTCACCGCGCTCCGCGAGGAGGACGCCTACCCGGCGCAGCCCGAGGACGGCTACGGCTGGGAGAAACTCTTCTCCGAGCGCATGTGCCGCCACTACACGGAGGACTACGGGTTCACCACCCGCGTCGCCCGCTACCACAACGTCTACGGCCCCCACGGCACCTGGGCCGGCGGCCGGGAGAAGGCTCCCGCCGCGGTGTGCCGCAAGGTGGCCGAGGCGGTGCTCTCCGGCGACCACCGGATCGAGATCTGGGGCGACGGCCTGCAGACCCGCTCCTTCATGTACATCGACGACTGCCTCCACGGCACCCAGATGATCATGGAGGGGGACAGCGGCGAACCGGTCAACCTCGGCTCCTCGGAGCTGGTGACCATCAACCAGCTCGTCGACGTCGTCGAGCGGATCGCCGGCATCCGCTGCGAGCGCAGCCACCGGCTGGACGCGCCCCAGGGCGTGCGCGGGCGCAACTCCGACAACACCCTGATCCGCGAGATCTACGGCTGGGAGCCGTCGGTCTCCCTGGCCGACGGGCTGGAACGGACCTACGCATGGGTCTACGACCAGGTCAAGCGCTCCCACCAGTGAGCCCGGACGCGCTGCGGGGACACGGGACGATGAGGATCCTCGTCCACGACTACAGCGGCCACCCGTTCCAGGCCCAGCTGAGCCGGGAGCTGGCGCGCCGCGGTCACCAGGTCGTCCACTCGACGTGCACGGCCTACGTCTCCGGCAAGGGCGACCTCGCCGGCTCCACGGCGGGCCTGCGCTTCGTCACCATCGGGGACGGCGTCAGGCTGCGCAAGGACGCCTACTTCCGCCGGCTCGGCCAGGAGACCCGGCTGGGGCTCGAACTGGCCCGGCAGGTGCAGCGCGAGAAACCCGACGTAGCCCTGCTGTCCAACCTGCCGATCCCGGTGCTGGTGGTGACCGCGGCCGTCCTGAAGCGGCTGCGCATCCCCTGGGTGCTGTGGCACCAGGACGTGACCGTGGTGGCGCTGGAGAGCTTCGCCGCCGCCGACGTCGCCAGGTCGATGGGCATGGCGGCGAAGGTGTTCGGGGCGGGCGAGAAGTGGTCGGCGCGGCAGGCCGCGGCCGTCGTGGTGATCGCCGACTCGTTCGTCCGGGTCCACGAGGAGTGGGGCACCGCGGACAAGGTCACCGTCATCCCCAACTGGGCGCCGCTCGACGAGATCGTCCCGGTGTCACGGGCCAACGGCTGGTCGGCTGAGCACGGTCTCAACGACGTGCGGACGCTGCTGTACTCCGGCACGCTCGGACTGAAACACGACCCGGAGCTGCTGGTGCGGCTGGCCGAGCGACTGCGCGGGCAGGGAAGCCCGGTGCGTCTCGTCGTCGTCAACGACGGCCCCGCCGTACCGGTCCTCAGGGACGCCGCCGCGGCGCGGGGCGTCGACCTCACCCTGCTGCCGTTCCAGCCGTACGAGCGGCTGCCCGAGGTGCTGGGCACGGGCGACGTCCTCGTCGTCCTGCTCGACCCGGGGGCGGGGCAGTTCTCGGTCCCGTCCAAGACGCTGTCCTATCTGTGCGCCGGGCGGCCGGTGCTCGGCCTGATGCCCGCCGACAACCTCGCCGCGCGGCTGCTCCGGCAGGCCGGGTCGGCGGTCTTCCCCCCACGGGAGTCCGCACTGGACGCCGCGGCCACGTGGGTCCGGGAGGTGCTGTCCGACCCGGCCCTCGCCGAGCGGCTGGGCAAGGAGAGCCGCGCGCTTGCCGAGCGGGAGTTCGCCCTGGAGGACTGTGCCTCCCGCTTCGAGGCCATCCTGCGCACGAGCGCCGGCGGCACCCGCCACCGGTGCTGAACGGAGCCTCCCGCCACCGCGTCCGTGCACCGGCGGCGGGAAGCTCGCGCGCGAGCGCGCCGCCGGGCCGGCCCCGGGCCGGGGCCGCGGGTTCCCGTGACCCCGGTGTGCGTGCGAGCGCCGGCGTGGGCGGGCGCCCGCTGGACAGCGGTGGGCCCGGTGGGCGGGGTCAGGCGAGCGGGGCCGGTGGGGCGGGCTGCCGCCGGGGACGGCCGGCGGCCGGGCGTGCCGCGCCGTGCGTCTCGCCTCGGCCGGCCGGCTCCTCGCGGCGGCCGCCCAGGTAGACCTCCTCCAGCCGGTCCACCACGGCGCCGATGGAGTACACGTCCTCGACCACGCGGCGGCCGGCTTCCGCCATCCGGGCGCACAGCTCCGGGTCACCGAGCAGCCGGCGGACCGCCGCCGCCATCGCCCCGGGGCTGCCGTCGGTGACGAGCGCGGCGCCACGGCGGGCCAGCTCGTCGGCGATGCCGCAGGTGTCGGTGCAGACCACGGGCGTGCCGGCGGCCAGCGCCTCGATGACCGTCATGCCGAACGGCTCGTTCACGCTCGCCAGCACATGGACGGCCGCCGTACGGTACGCCTCGCGCGCCTCGGAGGGGTCGAGCGCACCGCCGTAGCGGACCACGCCCGCCGGCCCCTCCTCGATGAGCCGGCGCACGGCGGGCAGCGATCCGTCGTCCGGGCCGTACAGCGTGAAGCGGGCCTCGGGCATCTCCTCGTGCACCAGCGCGGCCATCTCCACGAAGGCCTCGGGACGCTTGCGGGGATGCAGCCGGGCCAGGAACAGCACGTGCGGTGCGCGTGGCCGCCGCGGCGCCGGTTCCGGCGGCCCCGGCTCGATGCCGTTGGGCAGGATCCGCAGGGGCGGACCGTCCGGCCCCAGCACCCGCGCCACCAGGTCGCGTTCCTGCTCGGTCAGGACGCAGCAGGCGCGCGCCCGGCGCAGCAACGGCAGGTAGAGCAGGTCGAACAGCCGGACGGGCAGGGCCGTGCGCGGCTCGACCATGCCGTGCGTCTGCGCCACACACGGCACGCGGCGCAGGGCGGCGACGGCGAGGGCGGACAGGGAGACCAGGTCGCGCCCCGCGTGCACGTGCACGACGTCGGCACCGCCCATGGCCCGCCACAGATCGCGTACGAGGAGGGGGTGCAGCAGACCGATGAACCCCCGTCCCGGCAGCAGCGCACGGGCCGGACGGGAGCGCAGCCGGACCGTGCCGACGCGCTCCGGCGCGCGGTCGCGGCCCCGCCACAGCGACATCAGCGCGACGTCGTGACCGCGCGCGGCCAGCTCCCGCGCCTGGGCGACGGCGACGCTCGGCGGACCGCCGAAGGCACCGTCGTCGCTGAGGAGCGTGACCACGTGGAGCAGTCTCATGCCGTACGTCCCTTCGTCGTCAGGACCTCGCCGGGCGCCAGGTCCCGGTGGGCGACGGCACCGGCGCCCACCACCGCGCCCCGGCCGACCGTGACACCGCGCAGGACGACGGCACGGGCCGCGACCCAGCTGCCCGGCTCCAGCCGGACGGGGCCGTTGTCGAACTCGAACGTGGCGGAACGGGCGCTGTGGCTGCCCGCGCACAGCAACGCGCCCTGGGAGACGCAGCAGTCGCTGCCGATCGTGACGGGTTCGAGGTTGAGGATCCACGCCTCCTCGCCGATCCACACGTCGTCGCCGACCTCCAGCTTCCACGGCCAGTGCACCCGCACCCCGTGCCGGATCAGCACCCGCTGTCCGACCCGGGCGCCGAAGGCGCGCAGCAGCACCGGGCGCCAGCGGTCGGGGCACCACCATTTGACGAAGGCCAGGTGGAGGACGGCGAACCAGGCGGCCTGGACGAGCAGGGGGCGCCCCTTGTCGTAACCGGCGCCGGTGAAGCCGCGCAGGGATCGCTCGACGACGGGCCGGTGCGGTGCGGCTGCGGTCTGCGCCATGACGCTGTTCCTCCCGGTTCCGCCCAGTTCCTCCCGGTACCTTGCCGGTTGCCTGCCCCTTCCGCCGCCGCGATCGGCGCGTGTTGGCGGCAGCCCTGCCCGGATGGACGAACTTCAGTAGGCGCCCTGGCCGTTCAGCACCGCGCGTACGGTGCGGGCCATCACGTTCATGTCCATGGAGGGGGACCAGTTGTCGACGTAGCGCAGATCGAGCGAGACCGTCTCGTGCCAGGACAGGTCCGAGCGTCCGCTCACCTGCCACAGCCCGGTCAGGCCCGGCTTGACGTGCAGCCGGCGCATCTCCACCGGGCTGTACTTGACGACCTCCTCCGGCACCGGGGGGCGCGGGCCGACCAGGGACATGTGCCCGAGGAGGACGTTGAAGAGCTGGGGCAGTTCGTCCAGCGAGTAGCGGCGCAGCACGCGTCCCACGGGTGTGACCCGGGGGTCGCGGCGCATCTTGAACATGTGGCCGTCGTGCTCGTTCGCCGCCTCCAGCTCGTTCCTGAGGCGGTCCGCGTCGACCACCATCGTGCGGAACTTCCACATGGGGAACGGCGTCTTGTACCGCCCGACCCGGATCTGACGGTAGAGGGCGGGACCGGGGGAGCCGAGCCGCACGGCCAGCGCCAGCAGGAGCAGCAGCGGCGAGAGCAGCACGATCAGCAGCAGCGCGCCCACGCGGTCGACGGCCGCCTTCAGCAGGGCCGGCACGCCACGGCGCAGCGGCGGCGAGATGTGCAGCAGGGTGAGTCCGGACGCCGAGGTGAGCCGGACCCGCCGGCGGGCGACCTCGACGATGCCGGGCAGCACGACGACCGGGCAGCCCCGGTCGTGCACCGCCCAGGACAGCCGGCGCAGCCGCTCGCCCGACAGGTGCGGGCCCGTCGCCACGAAGACCAGGTCGGCACAGAGTTCGTCGGCCGCGCCGAGCACCGTGTCGGCGTCAGCACCGGGGGGCCCGGGCTCCTCGCGGGGCAGCCGCGCGTACACGGGGACACCGGAGAGCACCTCGTCCTGCCCGACCGGGCAGCAGCCGACGATCGCGTACTCGTGGTCGGTGCGCTGGGCCAGCTGACCGACCACCGCGTCGATCGTCGGGCCCTCCCCGACCACCAGGACATGGCGCAGTGCGCGGCCGTTGCGGCGGGCGGCCAGGAGGTGACGGTGGATCACCTTGTGGCAGGACGCGGTGAGGACCAGTGCGGGGATCAGCGCGGTGAAGGCTTCCGCCGGCACGCTCCCCAGCCCGCACAGCACACGCAGCGTCGCCAGCGCGCCGACCAGCAGCAGCCAGTCCCGCAGCGCGGCTCCCAGGCCGCCGCCGTCACCCCAGGCGGAGGGCGTGTACCGCTTGCCGACCACTCTGATCAGCGGCCACAGCAGGGCGGCGACGGCCGCGAGCCGCAGGGGGTGGGGCTCGTGGACCTCCACGATCGCCGCCGTCACCGGCAGTGCGGCACCGGCCAGGTCCACGCAGACGGACAGGGGGCCGTACCAGCGGGCGTGGGTGCCTTCCGGACGGGCCGGCCGACGCGGCACGGAAACCGGGGTCTGTCGGGTTGCCGCGATTCTGAAGGGCCGCATGCCTCTCCTTAGGAGCTCCAATCCCAGACAACCGGCGCGGCCGCGCCGCCCCCCGGGACCGGCCACACCTTCACGTGATCTTTATATCAAGCAATAGTCATCAATGTCTGATTTGCTTATTGACTTCGTTCCATAACAGGACGGATGCCGCCCTTCTCCGGGCGAACTCGCGCCCCCTCCCAGGACGGAAGCGGGGTTCCGAGGGCCGGTACACGGCTTCCTGGCAGGCAAGACGCGCATCTCACCGCCGTGCGGCGTAGCGTGTGGAAGCGGGGGCGCGCGGCGGAGCGGTCTGCCCCCGCCGTACAGGAACAGCGGGCCGCCGATCGCCTGCCCGCCCATCGTCCGAGACAGGAGCGTCATCCATGACAGCACGTGTCCGCCGGCGCGGAAGGGGCCGTTCGGCGGCTCTGCGCACCGGCATACCGCTCGTCACCCTGCTGCTGACCGCGGTCGCCACCGGTGAACCGGCCGCCCAGGCGCATACCGTCCAGCCGGTCCGCGCCGTCGTCGACCCGGGTCCGGGAGCCGTCGCCACCACCTGCGCCGATCGCGTCTACACGGGGATGACCCAGGTACAGCGCATAGGCCAGCTCTTCATGGGCGGGGTGTCCGCCGCGCACCCCAGCGCGACCGACCTGCGTACGCTGCGTGACTACCACGTCGGCTCCGTCATGCTGACCGGGCGCAGCAGCGCCGGCACCAAGGCGACGCGCAAGGTGGTGGACGGCTTCCGGGGCCAGGCGGACACGGTGTCCGGCCGGCGGGTGGGCCTGATGGTGTCCACGGACCAGGAAGGCGGCCAGGTCCAGGTGCTGAGCGGTCCCGGGTTCTCCACCATGCCCGCCGCACTCACCCAGGGCACCTGGTCGACGTCGACGCTGCGCAGCCGGGCCGCCGGCTGGGCGACGCAGTTGAAGTCCGCCGGACTGAACCTCAATCTCGCTCCCGTCGCGGACACGGTGCCGGCCAGCCTCGGCACGCGCAACGCGCCCATCGGCCGCTACAACCGCGAGTTCGGCCACACCCCCGAGGTCGTCGCCTCGCACAGCGGTGCCTTCGCCGAGGGGTTCAAGCAGGCCCATGTGATGACGACGCTCAAGCACTTCCCCGGTCTCGGCCGGGTGACCGGCAACACCGACACCACCGCGAACGTCGTGGACTCGGTGACGACGACGTCCAGTTCCTACCTCGGCCCCTTCCGGTCCGGCATCAAGTCCGGGGCGCCGTTCGTGATGATGTCCTCGGCCACCTACACGAAGATCGACGCACACCACATCGCGGCCTTCTCCCCGACGGTCATCCGCAAGCTGCTGCGCACCCAGCTCGGCTTCAAGGGCGTCGTCATCTCGGACGACCTCGGACAGGCCGTCGCGGTGAAGTCGTTCACCCCGGGTCAGCGGGCCGTCAACTTCCTCGCGGCGGGCGGCAACATGATCCTCACCGTGAAGGCGTCCACCGTGCCGGCGATGGCGCAGGCGGTCGGCGCCCGCATGAAGACCGACGCCGCGTTCCGCGCCGACGTCGCCGACAGCGTGCACCGCATCCTCGCCGCCAAGTCCGCCGCCGGCCTCCTCAGCTGCGGCTGAACCATCACCGGGTGGCCGCCGGGCAGGGACGGGAACCGGCTCGGCCCCCGGGTGCGCCCGGGGGCCGGGCCGGTCGTCCGGGACGCGGCCCGCGCGCCTCACCGGCCGGGAAGCGTCCCCCCGCCGTCCCACGCCGGGCACCTGTCCGGTGACGAAGCCGGCGTCCTCGCCCAGCAGGAAGACGGTGGCCGCGGCGACCTCCTACCCGGTGTCCCCGGCCGGCGAGCCGGTGCGCGATGGCGAGGCCCATCCCCCCTTGTCCCTGGGCGTCCCTGGAACGGCCCCTTGCGCCGGTCCTTGCGCCGGCCGCGTCCGGGCACGGAGACGTCCGGAGACGATTACGCCGTAATAGCCGATGGCGCCGGACCGGCCCGTCTCACCGCGCAGTCCGTCAGGAGGCGGCACCGCCACCGGACTTGGGATGCGGTGGCGGTGCCGACGGTGTGCCGGTCCGATGGCGGGCCCGCGGTCGAGGGGCCGGCGCCCGGGGCTGCCGCCAGGGACCGGCTCCCGTGACGGCGGGCATCGCGCGGGAGCCGTGCCTTCCGCCGGTCGTCAGGCCCGGCTCACCGGCGCCTGGAGTTCCGTCACCCAGTCGTCGCGGTTCTCGGGGCACTCCAGGTTGACCTCGCGGGGGTACCCGGTCGACCGGTAGCCGCCCGCGTCGATCCAGTGGGTCAGGGCCTGCGCGGTGGGCAGCACGGTGTCCGGGGAGCCGCGGTGCACGATGGTCGCCGCCTGGTCCAGGGCCGGCAGGTCCAGGACGCGGAAGGCGCCGTCGTCCTGGAGGGGGGCGGAGACCTGGACGGCGGCGTGGACGGTGATCCTGCCGCCGCCCTCCGGGGCGTCCTCGTAGTAGGCGACACCGGGACCCGTGGGGGTGACGCCGGCCGAGTCCAGGCGTCGGAACAGTTCGGCGTAGAGCGGCTCGATGACCGGGCCGATGTCCTCGGGTGAGAAACTGTCGGCGGTCGCGGCCAGTTCGGCCACCCGGACACCGGGGACGCTCTTGATGACGACGTCGTTCGTGGGCATGTGCCCCTCGCTCTCGATCGCTCGGAGCCTCGCCTCGACCTGGACCAGCCGTGCTCCCGCCGCGGCCATGGCGGTCTCCAGTTCGGCCCGCCGCAGTCGCAGCATGCCGCGCAGCTCCTCGGCGGCGACCTTCTCGTCCACGATGTCCCGGACCTGTCGCAGGGAGAACCCGAGGTCCTTGAGAGCGATGATCCGGTTGAGGCGGGCCAGTTGGGCGGCGGTGTAGTGACGGTAGCCGCTGACGGGGTCGACATGGGCCGGGCGCAGCAGACCGGTCGCGTCGTAGTGACGCAGCATCCGGACCGAGACGCGGCCGTGCCGGGCGAAGTCTCCGATGGTGAACATGATGTCTCCGAGTCGATCGCCTGACACGGTGTGAGGGTCAAGAACCTACCTGCCGGCCGGGGCGGGAGGGGTCGTGGGCGGGGCTCCGCGCCGTGGGACAGGCACCTGTCCGCGTGTCAGGCGTTCCTCGTGCGGGGAGCGTTGCCCGTGGGGTGTGACCCGGCACAGACCGCGCCGATCCGCGGCGGGGCGGGCATGCCGGGGTCAGCGCGAGTGACGGCGGGCCGACCGCGACGTCACGTCGTGACGACCGTGTGCGAAAGGTGGTTCCCCCATGACCGGTACCGCTCCGTACGGTGACGTCCCCTCCTACCGCCCGCGCGGCGGCCCCGGCTACCAGGCGCCGCCCGGCCCGCGGTCCGTCGCGGCGGGCCGGCTGTGGGCCACCGGCGCCGCCACGGCGGTGGTCGCCGCGCTGGTCGCGGTCGTGGCGACGATGTTCGTCCGCGGTGTCCTCGACGTACCGCTCTTCGCGCCGCGCGGTGCGGGCGTGTGGGGCGACGTGACGACGGGACACCTGGCGGCCTGGGCGGCGGCCGGCGCCGTCGTGGGCACCGCGCTGCTGCGCCTGCTGCTGCTGACCGTCGCCCGGCCGCGCGCCTTCTTCGGCTGGATCGCCGGCCTGGTGACCGTGGCGCCGGCCCTGCTGCCGTTCACCGAGGACCTGGCGCTCGACGCCCGCCTCGCCGGCGCGGCCGTGTTCCTGGCCATCGGCGCGACGGTCACCGGGCTGCTGTCGGCGACCGCGTACAGCGTGGCGCCGCGGCGGGGCGACGACAGCTGGTGACGTACGGCCCCGGGCTCGCGGCCGCCGACGGCGAGGCACGTGTCGAGCCCGCGGTGTGACATCGGCGTCACGTGTGCCGCCGCTCCCGCTTCCTCACCGAACGTTCCCGGCCATGTGCGGCTACATTGCGGCGTATGACGGTACGACGGTGGTACGGCAGCCGGGGGCTGGGGCTGACGCGCCTCACGGTCGCGGCGAGCGCCCTGCTGGCCCTGCTGATAGGTGTCGCGTTCGTGGTCCTGCTGTGGGCGATCGACGACGCGAACGACTCCACGTCGGCGCGCCGCGCCTCCCGCACGGCCCTCGTTGAGGCCGGAACCATGGAGCAGTTGCTCGTGGACCTGGAGACCGGGCAGCGCGGCTTCGTGATCACGAAACGCGAGGACTTCCTCCAGCCCTGGCAGGCGGCGCGCACCGCGCTGCCCGCCGGGATCCGGCGGTTCACGCACTCCGCCACCACCCCCGCGCAGCGACGCACCGCCGAGCAGATCGCGCGGGGCGTCCGGTCCTTCCTCGACGACTACTCGGTCCCGCTGGTGGAGTCGGTCCGGCGAGGCGACCCGGCCGCGTCCGGTCTGGCGGCGACGGCCGAGGGGAAGCGCCGCGTCGACGCCCTGCGGGCCCGGTTCGACGCCTACACGGCGGGCGAGCGCGCCCAGCTCGCCGCGCGCGAGGACGCCGCCGGCACCAACGCGCACCGGGCGGTGATCGCGGCCGGCGTGGGCATCGCGGCGTCGACCGCGCTGGTGGCCGCCTTCACGGTGCTCCAGCACCGCGCCGTCGTACGGCCCGTGCGCGGGGCGGCGGCAGCGGCCGGGCGGCTGGCGGGCGGCGACCTCGGCGTCCGCGTCCCGCCCAGCAGGGTGGCGGAGATCGACGCGCTCGGGGCGTCCTTCAACACCATGGCGGCCTCGCTGCAGGACAGCCGCCGACGGACCGTGGAGAGCGTCGAGGCGGTGCACCGGCGCACCGCCCGCGACCTGCACGACGGGGCACAGCAGCGCCTCGTGAGCCTGATGATCGGGCTCCGGCTTGCGCGGGAGATGATCTCCGACCCGGACACGTCGGTGACCGAGCTGATGGACCAGTCGATCGACAACGCGCAGACGGCGATCGACGAACTGCGGGAACTGGCCAGGGGCATCTACCCGCTGGTGCTGACGGTGAAGGGCCTGGCGGCGGCCGTGGAGGACCTGGCGGCCCGCTGCCCGGTCCCCGCCGTCGTGCGGGCCGACTGTCCCCGGCGGCTCTCCACCACCGTGGAGTCGAACGCGTACTTCGTGGTGGCCGAGGCGGTGACGAACGCGGTCAAACACGCTCAAGCGTCCCGGATAGACATCTCCCTCGCCCTCACGGACGTCCTGCGGATCCACGTCGTGGACGACGGCGTCGGCGGCGTCGGCGACGCCACCGCCGGCAGCGGCCTGACCGGCCTGACGGACCGCGTGTCCGCCTTCGACGGCACCCTCACCATCGAGTCGCCCCCCGGCGCCGGCACTTCCCTCCTGGTACAGATTCCGATCCCGCACGGGACAGAGACTTCTTCACAGCTCAACTAACGTGTGCCGGGCGGCGCGTCCAATCGCCGCCCATGCCACAGGAGTTGAGTTGCCCATACCCCTGCTCACACCACCGAGCGCTGTGCCCCGCCGGCGCAGACGCCTGACCGCCTGCGCCGCCGCGCTGGCCACCGCCCTGCTGACGGCCCTCGCCGCCCCGGTCCCCGCCCGCGCGGAGGCCGGGGACCGGGCCGTGGCGCCCGCCACACAGACCGCACACGACCACGTACGACCGCTCTGCGGCCCGCCCGAGCCGCACGAGTTCACCTGCTTCGGCCTGCTCCGCACCGACCTGACGGATCGTCATCATCTGCGCGGGGCCGATGCCGACCCCCAGGGCTACGGACCGGCCGACCTGCGCAGTGCCTACGGCCTCCCCGCGGACGGCGGCGCCGGCGCGACCGTCGCCGTGGTCGACGCCTTCGACAACCCGAACGCCGAGGCCGACCTCGCCGTCTACCGCGCCCAGTACGGGCTGCCGCCCTGCACCACCGTCAACGGCTGCTTCACCAAGACCGACCAGCGCGGCGGCACCCACCGCCCGGACCCCGACCCCGGCTGGGCCACCGAGATCTCCCTCGACCTGGACATGGTCTCCGCGGTGGCGCCCAAGGCCCGGATCCTGCTGGTCGAGGCGGACAGCGCCACGATCGAGGACCTGGGCGCGGCCGTGGACCAGGCGGTCGCGCTCGGCGCCAAGTACGTCTCCAACTCCTACGGCTCCAACTACACCTTCTTCCCGGAGGACCCGGCGGAGTCGGCGGCCGACGTCCACTACGACCACCCGGGCGTCGCCGTCGTCGCCTCCTCCGGCGACTTCGGGTACGGCGTGGCGTACCCGGCGGCCTCCCCGCACGTCACCGCCGTCGGCGGCACCACGCTCACCAAGGACCCGGCCACCGCGCGCGGCTGGACGGAGTCGGCGTGGGGCCACGACGGCAACGGAGCCGGCTCCGGCTGCTCCCGGTACGAGCCCAAGCCGGCGTTCCAGCGGGACACCGGCTGCCCGGGACGCACCGTCGCCGACGTCTCCGCGGTGGCCGACCCGGACACCGGCGTCGCCGTGTACGACAGTTACGGCGACACCGGCGGCTGGGGCGTGGCCGGCGGCACCAGCGCCTCGGCGCCGATCATCGCCGGCGTGTACGCGAACGCGGGCACCCCGGCGGCGGGCTCCCGGCCCGCCGTCTACCCGTACGCCACCGGCGGCCGGGGACTGCACGACGTGACCTCGGGAGCCAACGGGACCTGCGCACCGGCCTACCTGTGCACCGCGGGCCCGGGCTACGACGGCCCCACCGGCCTCGGCACCCCCGACGGCCTGACCGCCTTCACCATGGGCCCGCACGGCACGCTGACCGGCACGGTCACGGACGCGACCTCGGGCGCGGGCGTCGCGGCGGCCGAGGTGACCGCCGGCCCGTACAGCACGACCACCGACGCCCACGGCCGCTACACCCTGCCGCTGCCCGCCGGTGACCACGACGTCCGGGTGACGGCCTACGGGTACGCGCCGGGCACCCTGCCGGGCGTCCACCTCACCGACGGCGGCACCGCGAGCGGCGACCTCGGTCTGCGCAAGCTCGCCACACACCGCGTCACCGGCACCGTCACCGACGGCTCGGGGCACGGCTGGCCGCTGCACGCGAGGATCACGGTCGCCGGGGTGCCGGGCGCGCCGGTGTGGTCCGACCCGGTCACCGGCGCCTGGCGCCTCGACCTCCCCGAGGACCACACGTACACCCTGCGCGTGGTCGGGGACGACAGTTCCTACCAGTCACTGGAGCGCGAGGTGACGGTCGGCACCACGGACCTCACCGTGGGCCTGGCCCTGCCCGTGGACACCTGGGCCGAGGACGACCCGGCGTACACCGTGCGGGCGGACACCGTCGGCAGCGAGACGTTCGACGGCACCTCGGGCCCGCCCGCCGGCTGGAGCGTGACCGGCACCCCGGGCTGGACGTTCGACGACCCCGGCGGCCGGGGCAACACCACCGGCGGTTCCGGCGGCTTCGCCGTCGCCGACGCCGACCACGCCGGCAGCCCCCTGGACACCTCACTGACCAGCCCCGCCTACGACTTCGGCCGCGCCGGGGACCCGGCGCTGAGCTTCGACACCGACTACGAGGGCTCCGCGGAGCAGAAGGGCGAGGTGCAGGTCAGCGCCGACGACGGCCGGACCTGGACCACGGTGTGGCACCAGGACCAGCTGTGGACGAGCGGCCGGGTGCAGATCCCGCTGACCGCCTACGCCGGCGAGCACGCGGTACGGGTGCGGTTCCACTTCACCGGACCCGGCCTGTTCTGGGCGGTGGACGACGTCACGGTCACCGAACGGGTCGCCGCGCCCGTGCCCGGCGGCGTCCTCACCGGCACCGTCACCGACGCCAACACCGGCAAGGGGCTGATCGGAGCCGTCGTGCACACCGGCCCGGCGGACGGGCCGGCCGCGCCGACGGTCGCCACGACCGGCGACCCGCGCCTCGGCGACGGCGCCTACCGGCTGTTCGTCCCCGGTTCCGGCCGGGCCACCACCGCGACGGCGGCCAAACCGTCGTACACCTCGGCCACCCGCACCGTGCGGGTCCCCGCCGACCGGGTCACCGAGGCCTCGTTCGTCCTCGACGCGGGCCGGCTGACGGTCCGTCCGGCCCGGATCGACGCCACCTCCCGACGGGCCACCGTGGTACGGAAGGTGACGGTACGCAACACCGGCACCGCGCCGATCCGGGTCCGCGTCGGCGAGCGCACCGGCACCGCCCCGGGCTCCCCGGCCCCGGGCACCGCCTGGCACGCGCTGCCCGACCTGCCCGTGCCCGTGATGGACAACGCGGTCGGCACCTACCGGGGCAGGCTCTACTCCGCCCTCGGCTCCGACGGCCAGGAACCCACCGCCGACCTGTACGTGTACGACCCCGCGGGCAGCGCGTGGAAGCGGGGCCCGGCCGCGCCCGAGCCACGGCAGGCGACCGCGCACGGGTTCATCGGCAGCCGCTTGTACACCGCGGGCGGCTGGGGCCCCAAGGAGACCGTCAGCCGGACCACCCAGGTCTTCGACGCGGACACCGGCCGCTGGTCGAAGGGCCCGGACATGCCCGAGGGACGCTACGGCGCGGCGGGCGCCGTGCTCGACGGGCGGCTCTACGTCGTCGGCGGCTGCACGAACACCGACTGCTCGGACTCCGTGTACGTCTACGACCCGGGCGCGCGCTCCTGGTCCCGCGCCGCCGCCTACCCGCAGTCCATTGGCTGGGCCAACTGCGGTGCCGTGGACGGCAGGCTGTACTGCGCGGGCGGCGTCCACGAGTACGTGGAGACCGGCGCCGGCCACGTCTACGACCCCGCCTCCGACACCTGGCAGCCCATCGCCGCCATGCCGGTCGGCCTGGCGACCGGCGCCTACGCCACCGCCAACGGGCAACTCCTCGTCTCCGGCGGGTTCAAGCGGGTCGGCCCCAACCGGGTGCTCACCGCGGAGGGCTACGCCTACGACCCCGGGACGGACACCTGGAAGCGGCTGCCGGACGCCCCGGCCGCCGTCTACCGGGGCGGCGGCGCACCCGGCCTGTACCGGGTGGGCGGCAGCGGCGAAGCCCGGTTCCCCGTCCCCGTGTCCACCGTCGACGTCCTGCCCGGCTACGACCGTACCGAGACGGACGTCCCCTGGCTGAGCGGCACCCCGCACCGCCTGACGCTCCGGCCGGGGCGGACCGCGACGTTCACGGTGACCCTCGACCCGCGCCGGCTGACCCGGCCCGGCGACTGGACGGCGTCCCTGACCCTGGCCACCGACGGCCCGTACTGGGTGCCGGACATCCCGGTCCGGCTGCGCGTACCGCCTCGCACGGCGTCGTAGCGGGGGGCATGCGGACGGCCCTCGTTCCCGGAGGCGTCCGGGGGCGGGGGCCGTCGCTGCCCGCCGGAGCGGGGACGGCGGCACCGCCAGGACGGCACAGGCGGCACGGGCGAGGCAGTAGCGGCCGGGCCGCCGGCGTGGAACTCCCCGCGGACACCCGTCCCGGCGACCTGCTCGCCGTACCCGTGGCCGGTGCCCACCAGCTGTCCATGGCCTCCGGCTACAACCTGGCCGCCCGCCCGCCCGTGGTCGTCGCGGGCGACGGCCTCGCCCGCCTGCTGGTCCGCCGCGAGTCCCGGGCGGTCATCCGCAGCCGCGACGTGGGCCTGTGACCCCCGGCACGGCAGGGCCCCCCGCCGCCCGGGGCCCTGCCGGCGACTCGCCGTCACCGCACGCGTCGTTTGACATGGAGCGCACTCCAATACCTAGCGTCCTCGGGGAACGGTCCGACGAGCGCAGGAGGCAGCACATGACCGAGGTCCCCACCCGGTACCTGGGCGAACTGGCGGTCTCCGCGCAGGGGCTCGGCTGCATGGGCATGAGCCACGGATACGGCGACTCGGACGACGCCCAGTCGATCGCGACGCTGCACCACGCCCTGGATCTCGGGGTCACCCTCCTCGACACCGCCGACTTCTACGGTGCCGGGCACAACGAGGAGCTGATCGGGCGGGCTGTCGCGGGGCGGCGCGACGAGGTGGTGCTCGCGACCAAGTTCGGCTTCGCCAACCGCCTGGGCGAGCCCACCCTGATCCGCGGCGACGCCGCCTACGTGCGCCAGGCGTGCGAGGCCTCCCTGCGCCGGCTCGGGGTCGACCACATCGACCTCTACTACCAGCACCGGGTCGATCCCCGGGTGCCGATCGAGGAGACCGTCGGGGCCATGGCCGAGCTGGTGCGGGCCGGCAAGGTGCGTTACCTGGGGCTGTCCGAGGCCGCCGCGGGGACCATCCGGCGGGCGCACGCGGTCCACCCGATCTCCGCGCTGCAGAGCGAGTGGTCGCTGTGGACGCGGGACCTGGAGGCGCAGACCCTCCCGGTCTGCCGCGAACTCGGCATCGGCCTGGTCCCCTTCTCGCCGCTCGGGCGCGGCTTCCTCACCGGCCGCTACAGCTCGGTCGACGGGCTGGCGGAGAGCGACGTACGGCGCGGCCAGCCGCGGTTCGCCGACGGCAACCTCGAACGGAACCTGGCGATCGTCGCGAAGCTGGAGGAGCTGGCGGCCGCAAGGTCCGTGACCGCCGGCCAGCTGGCCCTGGCCTGGTTGCAGCACCGCGGCGACGACGTGGTGCCGATCCCCGGCACCCGCCGGCAGCGGTACCTGGAGGAGAACCTCGCGGCGCTGGACCTCCGGTTGTCCGCCGCGGACATCGCCGCGATCGAGGCCGCGGCCCCGCCCGGGCACATCGCGGGCAGCCGCTACGACGCCACCAGCCTCACCTTCGTCGACCGCTGACCCCCGGGGACGAGCGGGCGCCGCCGGAAGGCGTACGCGCCGGTGACCGCGCCCGCCCGCTCACTCCGCGGCGGCCCCGAACCACCGGGACAGGTGCTCGCTCAGGTCCCGCTGGTCCTCGCCGGCCCAGGCCACATGCCCGTCCGGGCGCAGCAGTACCGCGGGCACCTCCAGTTCCTCGCTGACGTCGGCGACATGGTCGACCCGGTCCGCCCAGCCCGCCGCCGAGAGCCGGCCGGTCTGGTCGAGCAGCAGGCCACGGCCGCCGTGCAGCAGCCCGTAGAGGCGGCCCCGCTTCAGCTGGACGTCCCGCAGGCGCCGGCCGGTCAGGTCGTGCCCCTCCCCGAGGTCGTAGCGCACGTCGACCGCGGTGATGATCCCGGTGACGTACCGGTTCACCTCCTCGAAGTCCATCAGCCGGCCGAACAGTCCGCGCAGCGCGGTCGCACCCGGATCGGTGCCCAGCAGCGTCATCTGCGCACGGGTGTTGTCCAGTACGGCGGCGCCCACCGGGTGCCGTTCGGCGTGGTAGCTGTCCAGCAGGCCCTCCGGCGCCCAGCCGGCCACCTCGGCGGCCAGTTTCCAGCCGAGGTTGAACGCGTCCTGGACACCGAGGTTGAGCCCCTGGCCGCCGGTCGGCGGGTGTACGTGCGCCGCGTCGCCGGCCAGCAGCACCCGGCCGGCCCGGTAGCGCTCGGCCTGCCGGGTGGCGTCACCGAACCGGGACAGCCAACGCGGGGAGTGCGCCCCGAAGTCGGTGCCCGCGACCGCCCGCAGCCGCGCCTTGAACTCCTCCAGGGTCGGCGGGGTCGTACGGTCCTCGGCCACCCCGTCGGCGGGGACGCCGATGCGGTACACCCCTTCCTTCCCGTCCACGTCGGCGATGGCGCCGAACCGCAGCTGGGTCTTGCGGACCTCCGCCACGACGGCGGCGATCGTCTCCGGGTCCTCGGTCACCTCCATGTCGCCCAGCAGCGTCTCCACCTTGGAGGGCTCACCGGGGAATCCGACGCCGAGCAGCTTGCGCACGGTGCTGCGGCCGCCGTCGCACCCGACGAGGTACCGCGAGCGCAGCCGTGTGCCGTCGGCCAGTTCGGCCGTCACCCCCTCCGCGTCCTGGCTCAGCCCGACCACCTCGCGGCCCCGCCGGATCTCGGCGCCGGTCTCCAGGGCACGCTCGTTCAGCAGCCGCTCGGTGGCCTGCTGCGAGATGGCGAGGCCGTACGGATGAGCCGTGTCCAGCCGCTCCGGCCACGGCTTGATGACACCGCCGAAGAGCCCGCCGGCCCGGAACTTCTCACCGGCCGCCAGGAACCGTTCGAGCAGGCCGCGCTGGTCCATGATCTCCACGCTGCGCGCGTGCAGGCCGCGCCCGCGGGACTCCTCGGTCGGCTCGGTCAGCTTCTCCAGCACGACCACGTGTACGCCGTGCAGCCGCAGTTCGCAGGCCAGCATCAAGCCGGTCGGTCCGCCGCCGACCACGAGCACGTCGATCATCAAGGCCCCCCATTTCCGCAGGTTCTGGTCGAGGCCGGAGATTGTGCACCACCACGGGGGCCTTGCGGCAAGGCCCCCTGTGCGCTATATGTTGAGAGTGGCAAGGAGTGGGTTACTCCTTGCCTTTGTCATGTGTGCGGTCCGCGCGCGCCTCAGCGTCGCAGGTGGACGGTGAAGTGCCGCTCGGTGGCGCCCGCGGGAACGGTGCGGACGAATCCCCGGGCGGTGCTGTAGGCTCCCGAGCCGCCGGTGATGCCGACGTCGACGGAGGACGGCGCGGGCAGGTGCAGCAGCGACTGCGCGCTGAACTGCCCCTCGGGCAGCGCGAAGGTGCCGACGCACTGGAGGGCGGCCGGGCTGACCCGGGTGAAGGTGCAGACCGCGCTGTGGTCGCCCACCTTCTCGCCGTGGCGGTAGAGGTCCTCGTGCACGATGCGCTGATCGCCCACGCTGATGCCGGGCTCGCCCAGGTCGACGTCCCCGGACGAGGTCTGCCTGCCGACCAGTTCGAAGGTCCTCGCGGGCGGTTTCGCGACGGTCGCGTCGGCCGACGCCGACGGTGCGAGCGCCGCACCGCCGACGACGGCCGCGGCGGCTCCCGCCGCTGCCAGCAGGTAGCGGGCCTTGCGTGATGCGGTGATGTCCGGCATCTGTGTTCTCTTTCCGTTCATGGGGGGAGTGCGTGGTACGGCGGGAGGCGTCCAGGCCGCCGGGTCAGACGGCGACGGCGTTGACGGTGACGGGGATGTTGCCGCGGGTGGCCTTGGAGTAGGGGCAGAGCTGGTGCGCGGCACGGGCGAGTTCGCCGGCCGTGTCCGTGTCGACGCCGCCGAGCTCCAGGTTCAGGACGGCGGCGAGGGAGAACACGCCGTCCTCGTTCAGCAGGGTGATCTCGGTGGTGATCGCGGTGCTGGTCAGCCTGACCTTGCGCTCGGCGGCGGCGTGCCGCACGGCGCCGAGGAAGCACGCGCCCCACCCGGCGGCGAAGAGCTGCTCGGGGTTGGTCGCGGTGCCGGCGCCGCCGAGTTCCTTGGGGTAGGACAGGCCGGTCTCCAGCAGGCCGTCGTCGGAACGGACCCGGCCGCCGTTGCGGCCTTCGCCGGTGACGCCGACCGTCGCGGTGTAGCTGTTGTTCGCCATGACTGCTCCTTGGGGGAGTTGGGGGGGTTGGGGGGTGGACGGGTCTGTGAGGTGGGGATGTGCGGGGTCGGTCCGGCCGCCCGGGGAGGGGCGGCGGAGTCAGGTGGTCGCGGAGGCGCGCCGCCGCGTGCGGGCGCGCGGCACGAGCAGCACCGCGGCGACGACGGCCCACAGGGCCAGCGTCATGACGGGTCCCGCCGCGTGCGCGCCGTGGAAGTAGCTGAGGTCGGCGATGGCACGGACGGCGGCGCCGGGTGGCAGCAGCGCGGAGACGGCCCGGGCCGCGGCGGGCAGCAGGTCCTCCCCGATGGTGGCGCCACTGGTGGCGTTGCCGACGGTGAGGAGCAGGAGGGTGGTGACCGGGAGGCCGATGGGGCCGAGGTAGGTGCCGAGCAGCTTGGTGGTGAAGGCGGCCGCCGCCGCCAGCAGGGCGAGGGTGGCGACCAACGGGACGACCGGTGCCGGAACCGCTCCCAGGACCGGCCCCGCGATGGTCGCGGCCACGGCACCGATGGCCGCGGAGGCGCCGGCCAGCAGCCAGAACCGGTGGCGCAGGCGCAGCAGACCGGCCAGGCCGACGGCGTTCGAGCCGAGCACGAAGCCGGCCAGGGTGACGCCGAAGGCCAGGTAGAAGCCGGCCAGCCCGCGGGCGTCGAAGCGGGCCAGCGGCCGGACGTCCTCGGTGCCGACGCGCATGCGCGCCCCCTGCGCGTAGGCGCCGACCAGGGACTTCACGGCGGCCGTGGTGGAGGTGCCGTTGGCTCCCGCGACCTCCAGGCGCAGCTCGCCCGGACCGCCGGTGCTGAGCGCGGCGACGACGTCGTGGTGTTCCACGGCCCGGCGGGCGGTGTCGGCGTCGGCGGCGCGGCGCACCTCGACGCTGTCGCCGAGCGCCCGCTGTATCTCGCCCGGCAGGTCGGTGCCGGCGACGGCGAGGGGGACGTGGTGCGGCTGTGGGTCCCGCTGGAGACCCACGTAGCAGCTGACGAAGGCCGCCACGACGACCAGGGCGACGAGGGCCGGTTGCAGCCAGGCCCGCACCGGCGGCCGGCGGTGGACGGCGACGTGGTCGGCCGGGCCGGGCGCGGGCTCCGCGGAGCGCGTGTGCCGGCGTTCGTGGGCGGATCCGACGGGGGTTTCCATGATGAGGCTCTCTGAGGGTGGGTCGCGGGTCGCGTGGGGATGTGCGGGGCCGCGCGGAGGCGCGACGGACATTAGGAGCACACGCTCCTATTTGGGTGAGGGTAGGCGCGGGACTCGTTCGGAAGGGGGGGCGGCCGCCTACTTGGTGGTGCCCCACAGCTGACCGGCGGGCACGTGGTACGGGTTGCCCATGAGCCTGGCGACCCGGATCTGCCCGGGCACCGTGGCGCGGTGATCACGGCCCCCGGCGTGGCCACGGCGGTCGGGGGAGCCGTGGCCGAAGGTCATCGCGTAGGGGTGCGCGAAGTCCGTGGTCGAGCCGTTGACCAGCGGGAAGTGCCCCTGGGCGGCGGTCTTGGGCGAATCCGCGGTGTCGATGATCCAGACGGTCCTGGCGGAGGTCCCGCACTTCCCCCGGCCGGGGACATCGTCGGTCACCGAGCGGGAAGATCGGTGGTGCTGACGGGGTGCATGACGGTGGGCCTGCCGACCTCCGCCACTCCCCGGTAGACGGTCTCCACCAGATGGGGGCGCTCGGCCGTGCCGGACTTCGCGCTGTAGATCTGGATGCAGCGGTCGCCGCACTGCGCGGTGGCCGCGTCGGCGGCCACCGTTCCGGCTGTACCGAGGCCCACGACCGCGGTCAGCGTCGCCACGGTCGCGAGCAGTTCGTTCCTGACGGACATGAGGGATTCCTTCGCTGGAAAGGCAGCGCGTCCCGCGCACTGCTCGGGTGGGGCATGCGTCACCAGGCCGTCCTCGTGCTCGGGGCGGCCCGGCGGCGTCCTTCGGCTCAGTGAGGGTGCGGGTGCTCGTGCGGATGCGGATGGGCGTGGTCGTCGGAGTGGTCGTGGCCGGGTGGACGCCGGGCCAGGGTTTCGGCGCGCGCGGCGACCTCCTCGGTCGTCACGGCGCACAGGCCGGTGAGCACGTCCTCCAGGGCGGCAAGCCAGAGCCGGTAGTACTCGTAGGGCTCGTCCGGCGCCGCCGTGGACTCCCAGGCCGCGATCCGGGCGACCAGCGCGGCCTGGAACTCGGGCCAGGTGAACGCGCCCGCCTCGTACAGGCTGACGGCCATGCCGAAGGCGCGGCTCTCCCAGGGCTCGGCGAACACCAGCTCGCCGTTGGAGCGCGGCGGCGCGGCCGGCCCCTCGATGTCCAGGGGCGCGCTCACGGTGCCGCCACCTTCGCCACGCCGACCATCGCGTCCCGCGTCACCAGGGGCACTAGCTCCTCCTCGGACAGGTGCTCGGTTCCGGCGGGGCGCTCGGGCAGCACGAGCCAGCGCACCTCGGCGGTGGAGTCGTGGACGGTGATGCGGACGCCGTCGCCGAGGTCGAGTCCCATCTCGGACAGCACGGTGCGCGGCTCCTTGACCACGCGCGAACGGTAGGCGGGGTCCTTGTACCAGCTCGGGGGCAGGCCGAGCACCGGCCACGGGTAGCAGGAGCACAGCGTGCACACGACCACGTGGTGCGTGGTCGCCGTGTTCTCCACCACGACGATGTGCTCGCCCTGGGCTCCGGAGAAGCCCAGTTCCCTGATGGCCGCCGTGCCGTCCTCGAGCAGCCGGCGCCGGTACTCCGGGTCGGTCCAGGCCTTCGCGACGACCTTGGCGCCGTTGAGCGGGCCCACGTTGGTCTCGTAGGTGGTGATGATCCCGTCCATCGTCTTCGGGTCGATCAGTCCCCGCTCGGTGAGCAGCTGCTCGAGCGCCTCCGTGCGCAGGGAGGGGGAAAGGCGGTCGCCCGTTCCGCTGGTGGTGGTCATGAGGACTTCTCCAGGTAGCTCTCGTACATCTCGACGGTGAGGGCGAAGGGCTCGGCGTCGGCGCCCCACAGCTCGCGCGAGTCGAACCGCACGGAGTAGACGTGCTGCGGGTTCTCGCCCAGGAAGTGCGCGTTGGTGTCCGGCAGCACGTGGCCCGGCTGGACGCGTTCGACGACACCGGTGTGTCCGCGCACGTAGGCCGGCAGCCGGGTGTGACCGGGCACCGGCGTGTCCTTGGTCCGCACCCGCTCGCCGGTGGCGAAGGCCGGGGCGGTGTCGACGGAGCGCAGCGAGCCGGCGCCCACCGGCGCCGCGGTCGGCGCGTAGTCGGGCCGCGGGGCCGGGACGGGCGGCTCCTCCACGTCCTCGCCCCGCAGCTTGCGGGCGCGGGCGTCGATCGCGCCCGGAGCCAGCGTGGCACTCTCGGTGAGCATCAGCTCCGCGCCGTTGAGCCAGCGTCCGAAGTAGCCGTCGTCCAGGTACGCGGCCCGGTCCAGGCGCTCCATGGAGTGCCGGAAGGCATCGGGGTTGTAGCCGCCGCACGCGATGCGGCTGGACAGGAGCGTCAGGGCGAACGCCCGGCCCTGCCAGGGTTGTTCGAAGACCGGTTCGTCGGCCCTCGGCGGGTGGAGCGGGCCCCATCCAGGGGTGCCCCCCATGTCGGCGATACCGTCCATGGCTGACCTTTCATGGGGATGTCGTATAAAGGACATTTTCGATCACCTTGGGGTGGACGGCTCGATCGGCGAGGCGGTGGCGCCCAGGAGTCCGCCGTGCGGTGCCGTCCGCCGGGAGCGGCGTCCGGCCCGCTCGCCGAGGAGGCCGAACGCCGCGCCGAGCGCCGCCCACAGCACCAGGGCGGTGGCGACCGACCAGAGCCTGAAGTCCCACAGCGGTCCGGCCGGGACGGTGAGGGCGTCGGGATCGCCGGGCAGCGTGAACAGCGCCGCTGTCGCCGCGCCGAGGACTCCCGCCACGCAGAGCTGCCGGGCCGGTGCGCCGTGGCCGCGGCGGGCCAGGCGGCCGTGCAGGGCCCAGGCCAGGGCGACGCCGATCAGGCCGATGGCGACCGCCCCGAGCCAGGCCTGCGTGCGCGGACCGACCGTGCCGGGGTCGCCGACGCCGGGCGGGTCCGACGGGTAGCGCACGAACGGCAGCAGCCACAGACCGGTGAATCCGGCGGCGGCCAGCCGCAGCGCCCGCGGCCAGGCCCCGGTGCCGGGGGCGTGGCGGTGCAGCAGCAGGTGGACGACGGCGAGCAGCAGGCCCAGGGCCAGGCCGGTGACCGTCGTCGCCACCAGCAGACCGGCGTGCTGGGTGGCCCGGGAGAAGACCTCCGCGTGGTGACCGGCGTGTGCGGAGTGCTCTGCGGCCTCGTGGGCGGCCTCCCGGCGCACGGCGCGGTCCATCAGCGGCTCGACGAGCAACCAGGAGAAGCCCCCGCTGAGCAGACCGGCCACGGTCCCCGCGGCCGCGCCCCGGCCCAGCAGGCTCATGACGGAACTCATGGTGCGGTACCCCGTCAGTGGCAGGGCGCGCCGAGCAGGTGCCGGCCGTCGTGGGCGAACTCGTGCAGGTAGTTCGCGCTCGTGGCGACCTTGCCCAGGACCGGGGAGAGCAGTTGTCCCTGGTCCAGGAAGACGGCGTACAGCGCCAGCAGGGCGAGGGCGACGGCGGTGACGACGACGGCGGCGTCCCGCAGCGGACGGACCGTCACTGCGAGGGAGTCGCCGGCTGCGGACAGGGGCGGATGCGGCATGGAGGGTTCCTTCGTGCGGGCCTCGGGGGCGGGGGAGGGGGGCCGACCCGGGCGCCAGGGCGGGGATCGGCTCTCCCCCGCCACGATACGAGCACATGCTCCTAAATGGAAGTGCGGCTCCGGTCACACATATCCCGCCGGGCCTTCCCAGGCGTGTGTGCGCCGGTTTCCGGAAAGCCGCCCGCAGCCTGGTAACAGCTGTTACCTTCGGCGTATGGCGAAGACACAGCTGGGCGCGCGCGTGGACGAGGAGATCGCGGAACTGGCCCGGGCCCGGGCCCGGGACCGCGGAATCAGCGTCGGTGACTACATCGCCTCCCTCGTACGGGACGACACCGGCGGACTGCGGGAGCGCGGCATGGACGCCGCCCGCCGGTTCCTCGACGAGCACCAGGCCGTCTTCGACGCGGCCGAGGACGCGGACCGGGGCACCCCGGGCGCGCACGCCGCCTGATGGAGCTGTACGTCGACGTCCCCTGGATCCTGGAGGTCGCGGAGCTGGCCGGCGCACGGGACCCGGCCCCCGAGGACTACGGCGTACCGGTGGCCGCCGTCGCCTGTCACCGGGCGGAACTGCTGGAACAGCCCGTCTACGACGGCCCCTTCGCCCGCGCCGCCGCCCTGGTGCACGTCCTGGGGCGCTGCCGCTGGCTCGAACGCTCCAACATGGCCGTCGCCGCGGCGACGGGCGTGATGTACCTGGAAGCCTCCGGCATCCCGGTCAAGCCCACCCACGACGACGCCGTGGCCCTGCGCGACCTCCTGCGCGACCCCCTGTGCACCGCGCAGGCGATCGCCGCCCTGCTGCGCACCTGGCCCCGTTCGAGCTGACCGCCACGCCCGCCCGTCGCGTTCAGGACCACATCGCCTGGGCGACGGCGGTGCCGATGAACACGGCGCCGAGGCCGGTGACCACGCTGGCGATCACGTTGGCGGCGGCGAAGAACCTGGCGCCGGCCTCGGCCAGCCGCAGCGTCTCGTAGGAGAATGTCGAGTAGGTCGTGAGCGCTCCGCAGAACCCGGTGCCGATCAGCAGTTGCACCGAGTGGGAGGCGGCCCCGTAGGTGACCGCGCCGGACAGCAGCCCCAGGATCAGGCAGCCGGTCACGTTGACGAGGAAGGTGCCGAAGGGCAGGCCGGTGTCGTGCCGGGCCTGTACGGCGCGGTCGGTCAGGTACCGCAGCGGCGCCCCGACCACGGCACCGGCGATGACGAGGAGCCAGTTCACTTCGCCCGCTTCCCCTTCTCCCGCCCGACGTAGCGGATGACCTCGCACTCGTCGAGCACCACCAGCCCGTTCGCCACCAGGTCGTCCAGTTGGGGCAGGAAGGCGCGGATGCGGGCCGCGTCGTCCACGATGACGACCGCGACGGGCAGGTCCTCGCTGAGCGACAGCAGGCGGCTGGTGTGGATCAGGGAGGAGGCGCCGTAGCCCTCGATGCCCCTGAACGCGCTCGCGCCGGCCAGCCCGGCCTCGTGGGCCCGTTGGATGATCTCGCCGTAGAGCGGCTTGTGACGGAAGGTGTCGCCCTCGCCCACGAAGACGGTCAGGCGGAGCGCGGAGCCGTGCAGCCGGGTCACCTCGTCCTCCTCCACGCGATCAGAAGGCGGGTCGCCGCCGCCGCGAGCCACACGGCCGCGAGCGCGGCGAGCAGGGTGGCGGCCAGGTAGGCCAGGCCGGTGCGGGCGTGACCGCTCTGCACCAGCTGCTGGATGTCGACGCAGTAGGTGGAGAAGGTCGTGAAGCCGCCCAGGACGCCGGTGCCGAAGAAGGGGCGCACCAGCCGGTGCGCGGCCCACACCTCCGTGATGACGACCATGAACGCGCCGATCACCGCGCAGCCGGTCGCGTTCACCGTGAGGGTGGTCCAGGGGAAGGCACCGGCGGCGGCCGGCCACAGCAGGGAGGCGCCGTAGCGGGCCACGGCCCCCAGCGCGCCGCCGGCCGCGACCACCGCGACCACGGGCGCCTGGCCGCCGGCGGGTCCGGGGCGCCGCGCGGGCGCGGACGGGTCGGCGTCGGACACCGTGGGCTCCGTGATCTGGTCGCGGGGAGCTCTCATGGACGCGCGTCTCCTACTCGTGCGGCCGCCCGGCGTGCGGGCGCGTGTGCTCACCAGCAGGGACTGTCGGCGGCGTCGGTGCCGCGGTTCGGGTGCGGCGAGCCCCACCGCCACGCGACCGTCCGGTCCGGGCTGCCGCTGGTGACCAGGCTAGCCGGGGTCGCCCGGGGCCGTCGCGCCGGGTGCCGAAGGATGGGACCGGGTGAGAACGGGCCGGCGAGGTCGTCGCCACCCGGGGCGCGCGGCCAGTGGTTCTCGCGTCGTCCCACACCGGGGCGACCGCCGTCGACGCGTCGTACGGCACCGGCCGGTACGCGCCCTGCCGGCCGCCGTCCGACCCTCCGGCTGCCGTCCGCGACCCGTCCGACCGCCTCGGCCGTCGTTCGCGATCCGTCCGACCGCCTCGGCCGTCGTTCGCGACCCGTCCGACCGCCTCCGGTCGCCGCCCGCCACCCAGCGTGGCCCGTGCCGCACCGGCCAGCCGCTTCCGGGTCACGTCCTGGGTGCCACGTCCCCGCCCGCCTCGCCGTCACGCCAACTCCCGGACCGTACGGGAGTGTCGGAGGCCGCAGACGCGAAGTGGACGGCACCGGCGCCCCCTCGCGTAAAATGGACCGGCAAGTCCAGGGCGGGGTGGAGGAGGGCACGTGAGCAGGAGCGGCCGGAGCGCACCGCGGCTGACGGCCAAGGGCATGGCCACCCGGCGCCGCATCGTGGAGGGCGCGGCCCAGGAGATCCGCGAGCGGGGCGCCGCCGGGACGACCCTCGACGACATCCGGGCCCGCACCGCGACCAGCAAGAGCCAGATCTTCCACTACTTCCCCGGCGGGAAGGAGGAGTTGCTGCTCGCGGTGGCCGCCCGCGAGGCCGAGCGCGTCCTGGAGGACCAGGAACCGCACCTCAGCGACCTGACCTCGTGGGCGGCCTGGCAGGAGTGGCGCGACGCGGTCGTACGGCGGTACGAACAGCAGGGCGTCGACTGCCCGCTCGGCGTGCTGATCACCGAGCTGGGCCGCACCACGCCGGCCGCGCAGGCACTCACGGGCCGGTTGATCGACCAGTGGCAGTCGGCCCTGCGCACCGGCATCCGGCACATGCAGGACAGCGGCGAGGTCGACCGGCGGCTGGACGCCGACCGGACGGCGGCCGCACTCCTCGCCGCGGTGCAGGGCGGCGTGACCATCCTGATGTCCACCGGCGCCATCGGACACCTGGAAGCGGCGCTCGACACGACACTGGCACTGCTGCGCACCGCCGCCCCGGAGACCCGCCCCGGGACCTGACACTCACGGGCCACACCCATGGGCCGGGGCGCGGTGTCCACGAGCCCGGCGAAGCCCGGGCACGGCCGGGACCGGCGACGCCGGGATGATCCGGACGCCTGGAGAGACACTGCTCACCGCGGAGGGGCCTCGGGGTCTTGAACGGCCCTCGGAGCGGGGTGGGGCCCTGGCTGCCAGGAAGGGGAACGGCGAGCCAGGGCCCGGGGTGTGGGCCGTCGGCCGTATGGGGGCGTATAAGGGCGTATGCCGCCTTCAGCTTGCCGGCGTGTGTGCCGTGTCCTTGGCGCGGATGTGCTGACGGAGAAAGAGAGCGGCGCGCTCCAGCGCCTCGTCGGCTTCGTCCAGGACGCCGGCGAACGCCTGGAAGACATGCGGAACGTCAGCGGTGACGTCCAGGATGACGTCCACTCCGGCTTCCCTCGCGCGCGTGGCCATGCGTGTGGAGTCGTCCAGGAGCATTTCGTTGGTGCCCGCCTGCAGAAGCAGCGGAGGGAAACCGGTCAGGTCCGCGCGGATGGCGGGGCTGAGCAGGGGATGGTGCGGGTCCTGTCCCGCAAGGTACATGGCCCCGGTGTGTTCCATGCCCTCACGCGTGAAGAACGGGTCGACGCCCGCCTTGCCGGTCATGCTCCCGCCTGTCCGGGTCATGTCGAGTCCGGGGGAGAACGCCACGATCGCGGCGGGCATGGGCAGGCCCGCGCCGCGAGCGGCGAGGCAGGTGGAGACAGTGAGGCCGCCACCGGCGGAGTCCCCGGCGAACGCGATCGCCGAAGGGTCCTCGCCGCTGTCGAGAAGTGCGCGGTAGGCGCTCAGCCCGTCCTCGATCGCGGCCGGGAACGGGTGCTCGGGGGCAAGCCGGTAATCCAACGAGAACGCCCTGAATCCCGTTCTGGTCACCAGGTTCCCCGTCAGCGACATCGCCGTCTCCGGTGAACCGACCACGTAGGAGCCGCCGTGGAAGTAGAGGATCGTCCCGGCCTTCGGAGTGCCGGCCGGCTCGACGAGCACCGCAGGCCGGTCGCCGAGCGTCGCGGTCCGGGTGCGGATCCCGGCCGGGACGATCATTTCGGCCATCATCGCCCTGAACCCGGCGCGGAGCTCCTCCACCGACAGAGGACCCTCGGGCCGGGGCCGCCGGGCCATCGCGTCGATCTTCGCGCGCTGTTGCCTGCTCACTGTCGCCTCCATCGCAAGTGCATGCCGAGGAACTATATGCCTAGGCATCTGTATGGATGTTAAGATATATGCCATGGCATCTAAGTCAAGCGGTGGCCGGGTCGACCTCCCGGGCTTCTTCGACGACCTCGTTCGCTGTGAGACGCGCCTCTACAACGCGCTGAACGACCGTCTTCGCGAGCGGCACGGGATCGTCACCTCGCAGTTCGAATTCCTGCGCTTCCTGCGCGACCACCCTGGGTCCCGGGTGGCGGACCTTGCCGCCGAGTTCGCCATCGGGATCGGTGCGACCAGCAAGGGCATCGATCGTCTGGAGAAGCAGGCATGGGTCATACGGCGAACCAATCCATCGGATCGTCGCTCGTCACTGCTGGACCTGACCGATGACGGCGTGCAACTCGTCGAGGCGGCGGAGGCGACCTTCACCGAAACGCTGGCCGAGCTGACCGCAGGCGCCCTCGGCGGCCCGTCAGGACTGGCCACCGTCCAGGTCCTTTCGGAGCTCCGCTCCGTGCTGGAACGCCGTCAGATCGGCCTGCCCACGGGCTGACCTGCAGGTGCATCCAGTGCGATAGCCCGCCGGTGCGCGCTGTGCCTGGTGGTGCCCGCCGGCCATGCGCCGGCCCGCGGCGACTTCGTCGACGTGGGCGACCTGCGCGGGCAACGCTGGATCGCGGGGTCCTCCTCGGGCCTCGGGCGAGGACCGGCTCATGGGGGTGTGGCCGGGCCTGGACGAGCGGCCGGAGACCGCCCACACCGCGCGGGACTGGCTCGCCGAGCTGCACCGCGTGGCCGCCGGCTGCGGGCTGACCACCGTGCCGGCCGCCCTCGCCGCCGCGCACCGGGTGTCCGCGTCCTCCCGGTGCGCGGCGGGCCCCAGGAACAGCGGCGCGTGCTTCCGGCGCGGCTGCCCCATCCGCCGGCGGACCCGATCACACGCGTGGCAGCCGCCCTGCGCGCGGCGGCCCTCGACAGGGACCCACCGGCTCCGTCGCCGCCGCTCCCGTCGCCGTCCTGAGGCGGGGGAGTCCCCGGACCGGTGACGTGGTGCGCGACGGGGGCACGGTGGCCACGTGCCGGGGCGAGAGGTCAGCGGGTGTCGCTCTGTCGGGTGGCTTCGGCAGCGTGCGTGAGGAGTTCCTCCAGGCGTCTGAGCTGACGGGCGTCGAGGGCGCCGAAGATGCGCCGGAGTATCCGGGTGCCCGCCTGCTCGCCGGCGGCGAGGGCCGCTTGACCCTGCTCGGTCAGCGTGACGGTCTTGCGCCGCCGGTCCACGGGATCGGGGGTCCGGGTGACCAGCCGCAGGCGTTCCAGGGCTTCGACGGCCTGGGTGACGGAGCGGGGCGCCTGGCCGAGCGCCTCGGCGAGTTCGGCCTGATGGAGAGCGCCGCGCCGGGCGAGGAGCCGCAGCAGCTTGGTACGGGCCAGGGAGAGGCCGGCCGCGGCCATGTGGTGGTCGACCGCTGTCCGGACCTCGTGGGCGACGCCCAGGAACCGCAGACCCACGTCCGCGGGGTCGGGGCCGGTGGGCGGCGCTGTCTCGTGCTTGCTCATGACGTCGGGTATCGTCCCACACATCATTGATGAGGTACCTCACGAATGGAGACACGGTGACCCGTCCCATCGCTGTGATCACCGGCGCGACCTCCGGCCTGGGCCGGATCACCGCCCTGGAACTCGCCCGCCGCGGCTACGACCTCGGCATCGTGGCGCGCTCCCCGGACAGGGCCGAAGCGCTGCTCGCCGAGCTGGCGGAAGCGACCGGGGGTGCCGCGCACGCCGACGTCTTCCTCGCGGACCTCGGAGTCGTCGCGCAGGTCCGCCGGGCGGGCCGGGAGATCGCCGCGCGGTACGCGCGGCTGGACGTCCTGGTCAACAACGCGGGCCTGCACGCCTTCTCCCAGCGCGTCACGGCCGAGGGGCTCGCGGAGATGACCGCCGTCAACCACGTCGGCCCGTTCGTCCTGACCCAGGCGCTGACGGACACGCTCCTGGCCTCCGCGCCGGCGCGGATCGTCAACGTCGCCTCCGAGGCCTCCCGGCGGGCCGGGAGCATCACGCCGGCCACGGACCTGCGGGACACCACCCCCTACACGCGGCGCGAGTCGATGGCCCGGTACGGCCGGACCAAGCTGATGACCATCATGTGGACGCGGGAACTGGCCCGGCGCCTGGACGCCACGAAGGTCACGGTGAACTGCTGCGACCCGGGCTTCAACGCCACCGGTCTCGGCCGCGACCTGCCCGGCTCCGCCGCGCTGCGGCGCGCCCTGGACGTCCTGAGGATCGGCGACCCGCGCAAGGGCGCGGCGATCATCGTCCGCCTGGCGACCGACCCGGCGTTCGCGCACACCACCGGCGGCTACTTCTCCGTACGCGACGCCGAGCCGTTGCGGTGCCCCGAGCCCGGCCGCGGTGCGGACGTCCAACGGCAACTGTGGACCGAAACGGAGTCGTTGCTCGCGGAGATGCCCCCGATCTCGCCTCGCCGGATCTGAAATCCGCAGGTCGGTGATTTCAAAACCGCAGGTCAGGGGCGTGGCGCCGGTGTTCCCGTCTGGATCTGTGCCCACGGCCACAGCGAACGGGCGCCCCGGGGGCGCATACTGAGGCATGACCCAGCCTGCTGCGCCCAAGCGTCATCTGCCCACCAGCCCCTTCAAGGCCCCCGCCGTACGTGCTCCCAAGCACTTCGCCGTCGGTGACCAGGTCACGCACGACGTGTACGGCCTCGGTCGGGTGATCGGCGTCGAGGACGGCATCGCGGCGCTCGTGGACTTCGGCCCGGAGCAATTGCGGATCTTGAGCCCGTACGCCAAGATGACCAAGCTGTAGGACCGCTGTGCCCGGTCACGGCACACCAGGTCCCCTCGGGGACCTGTGACGAAAGAGAGACCTCCCATCGAATCGACGTCGCTGTTCTCCGCCCTGGAAGGGCAACCCCGCCGCCCCGCCGCGGCATCGCCGCCTCCGGCGACGAACCCCTTCCAGGCTCCCGACTTCGGGGAGGACGAGAGCCGGCTGCCGGACGACGCGCAGGAGTCCGCCCCGGGCACGCCTGCCGCGCGACCCGAGGCGGCGTAACTCCACGCCCGGTCCGCCGACCCGCGCGGGCGAACGACTACGACAGCTTCGCGCAGGCGTACGCGACGGAGACCGAGGGCAACCTCGTCAACGCGTACGACGAGCGCCCCGCGATCCCGGCCCTCGCCGGCGGCCCGGGGGCCGTCGGCAACTGGTGCCGGGCGGCGGCACCGCGGGTCCGCGGTGTCTGCGACGTGGCCCGCCTGGTCCGGCACCCGCGATCCGGGCCCGGCCTCCCGCGGTGCGTCCTGGAACCCCCGCGTCGGCGCGGTCCGCCAGGGCGGCAGGGCCCCGCGTTCCCGAGGTGCGCCCGTGGCGCCCCGGGGTGCGGACCCGGCCGTGGCGGCAGGCCCCGCGGCGACGGTGGCGGCCCAGGCGCGGCGCCGCACGCGAGCAGCGTGTCACCCGGCGGCGGCCGTGCCGTTCGGGAGCCAGGCCGCGAAGATCTCCGGGAGCCGGTCCAGGTCCTCCGCCGTGACCGTGACGAGACGCAGGCCGTGCCGGCGGGCCAGCTCCCGCTTGCGCGTCACCTTCGCCGCGTACGCCTCCCTCGTCAGCAGGCCCAGCGCCTCGACGAACGTGCCGTCCGCCAGGCGCCAGTCCGCCCGCAGACCGGTCGTGTTGAGTTCCGGGTGGCGCGGATAGGCGGGCTCCGGCTCGTGGGTCACGCCCCAGTGGTGGAGGAAGTCGTCCACGTGCCGCTCGAACAGGGAACGGCACAGGTGCCCGTCCGTCGCCCTGGTCACCGTACCCATCGACGTACGGACCCCGTCCGTGAGGAGCCCCGCGTGCCCCAGCCACTCCGTCCAGGTGCGGGCAGGCCGCGCCGGCCGCGCGCCCAGCAGCGTGGAGGCGGGGCGCGGCACCAGGAAACGGCAGAGCGTCGCCTCGTCGACCAGGCCGGGAGACTCGAACGAGACGCTGACGCGGTCGAGTTGGGCCAGGGACGGCGGCCCGGAGAACTCGGTCCCGGCGAGCCGGCGCAGCGCGTACACGACCGCCTCCGTCCACGCGCCGTCCTCGCCCGTGTCCCGTAGCACCCCGTTCCTCGCGAGGGCACAGCACCCATGGCAGTAGAAGAGCCCCGGACGCGACGACTGGGCGGAGCGCCCGCAGAGCCGGCACGGCCCGCGCTCCGCCAGGTCCACCGGGGCCCCGAACAACGCTTCCAGGGCGCGCCGGTAGTACGGGTTCTCCGCCGCGTCGTCGGCGAGCGGCGGCAGTGTGCTGCCGGCCGTCGCGGTGGCCGTCCCGCCGCCGGGCCTCGCGTGCAGCCAGCGGCGGTGGGGCTCCGGCACCAGCCGCCGCACCGCGTCCGTCACCCGGCTGGAGCGGCTGACCGGGCTGACAGTGCCCGGAGCGAACGCGGCCCGGGCGTTGTGCCGTTCCACCTCCTCGGGCGGCGCCCCCCACGTCACGAGCAGTGGACGCACCCCGTGCCGGCGCAGCAGCACCGTCAACGCCTCGGCGAGCGGCGCCGCGTACACGGTGAGCGTCCCGGAGTCCGGGTCGAACCAGCCGGCTTCGGCAAGCGCGGCCCGTGACAGCCCCGGTTGCGGGAGCCGGACCGACCACCTGCCCCGGTCCACGACGACCACCGCGTCCGGGTAGCCGCCGAGAGCGGCCAGGTCCCCGGGCGCGTCCACGTCCACCCCGTGCGCGCGCAGCGCGTCGAGCGCCTCGCCGCGCAGTCGCTCGTCGACCAGGGTCAGCGGGCCGTCCGGCTCGTGGTACTGCCCGACCTCCACACCGGACTCGTCCAGGACGAGGGTCCGGGTGTGGTGGAAGACGGAACGGGTGACGGCGTGCAGGCCGCGCCGGCCGTGCGCCGCGTTCCGGTACGTCTCCCAGGACTCCAGGAGCGACCGTGCCCCGGCGTCCCGGCGCCGCCGCGCGCGGTCCCGCTCGGTCTCCCGTCCCCAGGCCCCGCCGGCGGCCCGGTGGCTCAGACCGGCCCGCAGCCGGACGGCGAGCCGCTCGGCCAGCGCCCGGCGCAGGCCCCACTCGACACCGGCCGGAGTCTCCTGCCGGGCGTCCGGGCCGGCGTCGTGCTCCGCCAGACACGCCTCCACCAGGGCGCGTACGGTGTGCCGCCCGGGCAGCAGGAGCCGTACCGCACCGACCGCGTACCCGAGGGCCTTCTGCTCCGCCCACGACACCGGCTCGCGGCGGCTGGGCCGCCAGTCCGAGCCGGCGGCCCCGCCGTGCCGGCCGCCGCCGTCGCCGCGGAAGTCGTCGAGCTCGTCCTCGTCGGCGTCGTCCTCGTCGAAGTCGTCGAACTCCTCCTCGTCGAACCGGCTGTCGCTCTCCAGGTCGTGGAGCTCGATCCACCCGTGGCAGCCGACGGGCGTGCCGGTCTCCTCGGTGAGCCTGCGGATGCTCTCACCGGCGACGTCCAGCGCGCTGCCGTAGAGGTAGCCCAGGTGCCGGTCGAGGACGGACCCGCCGTCCTCGGGCGGGGCGGCGACGGACACGGCCCGCGTGTCGTAGTCGTTGTCGGGCCGGGGGACGAGACTCACGCGTACGGGTATGACGGCGTCGCACCCCGCCTCGCGCGGTGCCGGCCTGACGCTCTCCCGCCGCAGCCGGCTCAGGACGAACGCGCGCAGGGCGGGGACGGAGTCGTCGAAGACCGCGAACCCCAGGGCGTGGTCCTCGGCCGGATCGCCCGGGATCACGAGCAGCCCGGCGTCGGGGGCGTACTGGATCGCATCTCGGCTCGACATGCCGGGAGTATGTCAGAGGCATATGCCTCATCCGGTGGGCCGCCGTTGTCAGTGGCGGCTCCTACCGTGGAGGAGTCGCTCGAACTCAGCACACGGGGGAGACATGTCGTCCGACACCAGCGTCGTCATGCCGGAACACCCGCCGCACCCGGCGATCGTGCACGAACCGGCCCGCCGCGCCCTGGCTCCGGGGGAGCGGCTGGACGGCCACGGTCTGATCGGCTTCCGTCCGCTCACCGGGCCCTCGCTCGTGACGGTCCGTGACCATGTGGCCGGGCTGGGCGGCGATCCGGCGGAGCTGGATCCGGACCTCGCCGCACTGCTGCTGATCGGCCGTCTGGTCGGGGAGGGCGGGGAGGACGGCGAGGAGGTCGTCCTCGACGCCGTCACCGGGCGCGTCTTCACCATGTGGCTCTACGCCGAGTCGCCGGGCGGGGCGGAGCTGTTCCCGCTGGCTCCGTCGGTCGGCGCGCCGGCCCGCTTCCTCACCGCGGTGGACGACTTCCGGGGGCTGCGGGGCAGGTTCGCCGGCTTGGCCGGGAGGACGGGCCCCGAGGCGGTCGCGGCCGGGGAGCACTTGCTGACCTCGGTGTTCGCCGAGGAGGAGTGGGGTGAGGACGGCTGGGGCCCGGCCGGTCCGCGCTCCGGCTGGGCCCGGCCGATACCGGCGTTCTGGAGGATCGCCGCGGTGATACGCCCGCTCGGCCTCATCGCCGGCCCCGGGCGCGGACTGACCCTGGAGCTGCCGGAAGGGCTGCTGGACGGGGTGTTCGGCACCGAGGGGATGGTGCGGCTCACCGACGACCAGCTGCCGCCGGCCCTCGGCCACGCTCCGACCCGCCGTTTCCTGACCGAAGTGGGCCCGCCCCGCGACGGCTTCATGTTCTACGGCCCCCCGGCGGAACCGCTGGTCACGCTTCCGGAGGACTGGGCCCGGTCGGGGAGCGACCCCCGCCACGCCCATCCGTGGCACGGCGGCGAACAACTGCCGCCGGACGCCGAGCACCTGGTGGTGCTCGGTGGACTGGTCCACGACTTCGACCTGCTGATCGACGGCCGCACCGGTGCCCTCTTCCACACCGGACTCGGCGCCGACCACGTCGTCCCGGTCAACGCCGACGTCTCCACCCTCGCCCTCACGCTCTGGCTGCACCAGCGGGAACAGGCCCTGGACAAGGAGCACGGGTTCACCGAGGACTTCTACCACCAGCTCGCCGACACCATGATCGAGGTGCCGGCCGCGGTCGACCCGGTCGCCTGCGCCCCCGCCGCGGCCCCGGACGACTACCGGTACTGGCCGGAGGTCTTCCACGACGAGGCGGGAGGCGTCCTCTGACGGCACGCGTGCCGGCCCCGTCCGGGACCGCGGGCGCCCCGGCCCCGTACCCGACGGCGGGCGTCCCCGGCGGGTTCAGGACGGCGGGCGTCCCTGATCGGGTGCACGCCCGTCCGGCGGTCCTTGGCTGACGGTCGACAGCAGGTGTGCGACCAGGGGGTTGTGGTCGCCCGCACGCCAGGCGACGGCCACGCGTGTACGGGCGCTGCCGGGTTCTATCCTGCGGAAGGCGACGCCTTTGAGGCGGATGCGCCGGATGCTCGCCGGGGCCAGGGAGACGCCCAGGCCGGTTCCCACCAGGGCGCACACGGTGTGCCACTCCACCGCGTGCTGGGCGATCCGCGGTGTGAAGCCGGCCGTGGCGCACAGGCCGACGATCTGGTCGTGCAGCGTCGGGCCGGCCGTGCGGGGCAGCAGCACGAACGGCGAGTCCGCCAGCTGGGCGAGCCGTACGGTCCGCTGCGCGGCCAGGGAATGGGCGGACGGCAGCACGGCCACGAAGGGCTCGCTGAGTACGGTACGGAAGCCGAGTTCCTTCTCGTCGGTGGGGGGTTCGCGCAGCAGACCGATGTCGATGGTCTTGTCGTGCAGAGCGGCGATCTGCGGAGCGGTGGTCATCTCGTGGATGTCCAGGTGCACGCCGGGGAACCGCTGCCGGAACGTGCGCAGCAGGCCGGGCAGGACGGTCAGGGCGAGGGAGGCGGCGAAGCCGATGCGCAGGCGGCCGGCCCGGCCGTCGCCGACGGCCCTGGCCGTGGCCAGGCCGTCCGCGAGGTCGGTGAGGGCGCGCCGGGCGGCGGGCAGCAGCGCACGGCCGGCCGGGGTGAGCGTGACACGTCCCGGTTCGCGGCTGAACAGCGCGTGACCGACCTTGTCCTCCAGGCGGCGGATCTGCTGGCTCAGCGGCGGCTGGGCGATGCCCAGGCGGGCGGCCGCGTGGCCGAAGTGCAGTTCCTCTGCGAGCACGACGAAGGCGTGCAGCTGAGGCAGGGCGAGTTCGGGGCGCTCCATACGCCCAGAGATATCAGGCCATGCCCTCGGCTGTATTAGACGTGTCCGTGCTGGTCACCTAGCGTTCGGCGCATGACAGAGCGACAGGCGGTCCTCGGCGGCTCGGCCTTCGAGGAGCAGATCGGCTACGCCCGTGCCGTGGTCGACGGTGACTGGGTGCATGTGTCCGGGACGACCGGCTTCGACTACTCCACGATGACGATCTCCGACGACGTGGTGGTGCAGGCCGAGCAGTGCCTGCGCAACATCGAGGCCGCGCTGGCCGAGGCGGAGTGCACCTTCGCCGACGTGGTGCGGGTGCGCTACCTGCTGCCCGACCGCGAGGACTTCGAGCCCTGCTGGCCGGTGCTGCGCCGCTGCTTCGGCGACGTCCGGCCGGCCGCCACGATGCTCGTGTGCGGTCTCGCCGACCCGCGGATGAAGATCGAGATCGAGGTGTACGCGCGGCGCCGCGTCCCGCCGCACCCCGGTGCCACGAGCGATCACGCGGTGGCGCCGGTCGCGCCCGTCGGGGCCCATGAACCCCCCTACTACGTGGCTGTCTTCACCACGGTGCGCAGCCCGGACCAGAGCGGCTACAGCGAGACCGCCGCGCGTATGGAGGAGCTGGTGAAGGACGTCCCCGGGTTCCTCGGGATGGACCACGCGCAGACTCCCGGCGGGCTGGGCATCACCGTCGGCTACTTCCGCGACGCCGACGCCCTCACCCGGTGGCGGACCGACGCCGAGCACCGGGCGGCACAACGGCGCGGGCGAGCCGAGTGGTACCAGAGCTACACACTGCATGTGGCGAAGGTGGAGCGCAGCCACGGGTTCACGCGAGCCGGCGGGGCCTAGACGGCCCGGGCGGGTCGGGCGGGCCGGGCGGGCCGCAGAAGGGTGCCGCCGTGCCGTGTGCTCCCGGGTGCAGCGCCTACAGGGCCCGGGCCACCAGCAGGGCCACGTCGTCGTGGTCGTCGGGGTGTCGCAGGCCGTACAGCAGGAGGTCGCAGGTCTCCTCCAGGGGGCGCTCGGGTGCGTCGAGGAACCCGAGCAGGGCGTTCAGCCGGTCGTCGATCGGGTGCTGCCGGGTCTCGACGAGGCCGTCGGTGTAGAGCACGAGCAGGTCGCCGGGCGCCAGCTCGGCCGTGGCGGTCTCGAACCGGATGCCGCCGACACCGAGCGGGGCACCGGAGGGCAGGTCGAGCAGCCTCGGCTCCTCGCCGGTGCGGGCCAGCGCGGGCGGCATGTGGCCCGCGTTGGCCATGTGGCACTGTCGTGTGTGCGGGTCGAACACGGCGTAGAGACACGTCACGATGTAGTGCTCCAGATCGCAGGTGATCTTGTCCAGGTGCTGGAGCACCTCGCCCGGGTCCAGGTCCAGGTCCGCGTAGGCGCAGGTGGCGGTGCGCAGCCGGCCCATCGTGGCGGCGGCGTCGATGCCGTTGCCCATGACGTCCCCGACGACCAGGGCGGTCTTGTCACCGGTGAGGGGGATGACGTCGTACCAGTCGCCGCCGACCTCGCTGGTGGCCTGCGCCGGCTGGTAGCGGGAGGCCAGGAGCAGCCCGGTGTGGTGCGGCGGGTGGTCGGGGAGCAGGCTGCGCTGGAGGGTCAGCGCGGTGTTGCGCACGCTCTGGTACCAGCGTGCGTTGTCGATGGCGACGGCGGCACGGCTCGCCAGCTCGCCGGCCAGGATGACGTCGTCCTCGTCGAACGGCGCCGGGGTGCGGGTGCGTTTGAGGTCGAGGGCGCCCAGCACCTCGCCGTGGGCGATCAGCGGCACGGCGAGGTACGAGTGGACACCGGAGCGCGCGAGCAGCGCCGCGGCCTCGGCGTCCCGGGCGATCCGCCGCAGATCGTGTTCGCCGACGTGCCGTACCAGGACCGGCCGGCCGGTGTGCACGCACAGCGTGACCAGGCGGTCCCCGTCGTAGGAGGCGAGGTCACCGGGGGCGTCGGCCGCGCGCAGCGCCACGGTGGGGTGGGCCGCGCTCAGGGCGAGGGCGCGGAACAGCTCCGGGCCGCCCGCCGGCTCGCGCACGCGGCGGCAGGCCAGGGCGGAGTCGAGCACGTCCACGGCGACCACGTCGGCGAGTTCCCGGCTGGCGATCTCGGCCAGCTCGGCGGCGGTCTGCTCCACCTCCAGGCTGGTGCCGACGCGGGTGGAGGCGTGCGCGATCAGGGCCAGCCGGCGCCGGGCCCGGTCCGCCTCGGCCGCGGCGCGGTGCCGTTCGGTGACGTCGACGACCGACGTGGCGGCGCCGAGCACCCGCCCGCTCGGGTCCTCCAGGCGGTAGAAGGACAGGGACCAGGCGTGCTCGTGCTCGGGGTCGGAGCGGGGCCGGCCCACGTGGTACTGGTCGAGCAGCGGGGTGCCGGTGGTGAGCACCTGGCGCAGCGCGGACTCGACGGTGTCGACGTCGGGGAAGGGCAGGGTCTCCCGCAGCCGGCGGCCGAGGTGGTCCTCGGCGGGGATGCCGTCGATCCGCTCCAGCGCCGGGTTGACCAGCAGGTACCGCAGATCGGGGTCCATGAGGGCGAGACCGATCGGGGACTGGTTGATCAGCCGCTCGCACAGGGCGAGATCGGTCTCGACGCGCTGGAGCAGGCTGTGGTCGGCGGCGAGCCCGAGGGCGTAGACGTCCCCGAGGTCGTCGAGCAGCCGCATGTTGCGGAACTCCATCAGGCGCGTGCCGCCGTCCTTGTGCCGGATGGGGAACGCGCCGGCCCAGCTCCGGCCCGTCTCCATGACCTCCGCGAACAGCTTGACGACCGCGTGCAGGTGCTCGGGGTGGATGATCAGGCGGGCCGCCGGTCTGCCGAGCGCCTCCTCCGCGGAGTAGCCGAACAGGTCCTCGGCCTGCGGGGTCCAGAACACGATGCGCCCGTCGGCGTCGAGGACCAGCGCGGCCACGCTGAGCACGTCCAGCAGGCTGGTCCGCCGGGGCCGCTCGGCGTCGTAGGCGTCGTCGTCGGGCGGGAAGGATTCGGCTGTCATCCCTGAGCCTCCTGTACCGGCCGGCGGCGCCCGGCCCAGGCCCCGGTTCCGGCCGGACCCGGTCCCTTCCATGCTCCCCCCGCTCCTCCACGGGGGCGACACAGCCCCGCGGAGCCCGCGTCCGGCGCACGGGGCCACCGCGCGCGGCCCGGTGCACGGGACGGATGCGCGAGCGGGAGGCGCCGACCAGCTCCTCGCGGCGTGACCACCCCCGCCCGGTGGGCCGGAACCGGCCGGGGGCGGCGTCGTCGCCGTCGCCGGGTGTCAGGGCAGGATGGAGTCCACGTAGCCGCCGTCGACCCGCAGCGCGCCCCCCGTGGTGGCGGAGGCGAGCGGCGAGCTGAGGTAGACGACCATGTTGGCGATCTCCTCGGGCTCGATGAGCCGCTGGATCAGGGACTGCGGCCGGTACTTGACCATGAACTCGCGCTGCGCCTCGTCCCAGCCCAGCTCGTCCCCGACGAGCTGCCGGACGAAGTCCTCGACGCCGCCGGTGTGCGTGGGCCCGGCGATCACGGAGTTGACCGTGACACCGCTGCCGGCGGCCTCCTTGGCGAAACCGCGGCTGACCGCCAGCAGGGACGTCTTCGTCATGCCGTAGTGGATCATCTCCGCCGGGATCACCACGGCGGAGTCGCTCGCGATGTTCACGACGCGGCCCCAGCCGCGTTCCCGCATGCCGGGCAGGCAGGCGCGGATCAGCCGGACCGCGGACAGCACGTTGACCTCGAAGTAGCGGACCCACTCGGTGTCCTCGATCTCCAGCGGCGGGGTGGCGCCGAAGATCCCGAGGTTGTTGACGAGGATGTCGATCCGGGGCACGGCGTCGAGCACGGCCCGGGCGCCGTCGGCGGTCGCCAGATCGCCGGCCGCGCCCACGACGTCGGCCGCGCCGGCCTCGGCACGGACCTCCTGCACGGCCTTCTCGACGGTCTCACCGCGACGGCCGTTGACGACCACCCGCGCGCCGGCGCGGGCGAGGCCGACGGCGATGGCCTGTCCGATGCCCTGGGTGGAGCCGGTGACCAACGCGGTCCGGCCGGTCAGGTCGATGTGCATGGCGAACCTCCTCGACGATTACGGGGGTTGGGGCGGGGTGGTACGGCGCTCAGTTGAACTGGTCGGGGTCCGGACCGGTCCGCAGGCCCCGGTCCAGCGCGGCCAGGCTCCGCAGGTCGTCGTCGGTCAGCTCGAAGCCGAAGACGTCCAGGTTCTGCCGGATGCGCTCGGGCGTCACCGACTTGGGGATCACGACGTTGCCGATCTGGAGGTGCCAGCGCAGCACGATCTGCGCGGGGCTCACGCCGTACCTCGCGGCGAGGTCCGTCACCGCCTGGTCGCCGAGGACCGCACCCTGCGCGAGCGGGCTCCACGCCTCCGTGGCGATGCCGTGCCGCTCGTGGAAGGCGCGCAGCTCCTCCTGCTGGAGACCGGGGTGCAGCTCGACCTGGTTGACCGCGGGAGTGACGCCGGAGTTCTCCATCAGCCGCTCCAGGTGGGCCACCTGGAAGTTGGAGACGCCGATGGCACGGGTGCGGCCCTCGCCGAGGATCTTCTCGAAGGCCCGCCAGGTGTCGAGGTAGAGGTCGCGGGCCGGGGCGGGCCAGTGGACGAGGTAGAGGTCGACGTAGTCCAGGCCGAGCTTGTCGAGGGAGGCGTCGAAGGCCGCGAGGGTCGCGTCGTAGCCCTGGTCCTCGTTCCACAGCTTGGTGGTGACGAACAGTTCCTCGCGCGCGATGCCGGACTGCGCGATGGCCCGGCCGACGCCGCGCTCGTTGCCGTAGATCGCGGCCGTGTCGATGCTGCGGTACCCGGCCTGGAGCGCGGTGGTGACCGCCGCGGTGGTCTCGTCGTCGGGGACCTGGAAGACACCGAAGCCGAGCTGCGGCATCTCGATGCCGTTGTTCAGCGTCACGTTCGGGGTCGGGTTCATGGGTGTGCCGTCCTTCCGGGAGTGCGCCGCTCGCCGGGTGCGAGGGCGTCCCGTCTGGGTACCCCTCGTCGCGCCGTACGAGGCGACCGTTGTACGTTTCTGGGCGTGGGCGATCTATGCGCGCACGCCTTACGGTCGTCGACAATAGTTGCAGGCGCGGTATACGCGCAAACGCAAGCACTTCGGAAGGTGTGCGCCTACTTGGACTCCACCCGCCCGAACGCGTCCGGACCGCTCGTCAGCGCGTCCTGCGCGTCCTGCCACGCACTGTCGCCCGGGCGGAACGCGCTGCGCAGGTAGGCGGAGGTCAGCCGGGCGAGCGCGGCGACCCGGCCGGGGTGCTCGTCCGTCGTCTCGGCGGCGTCGTACCCGGCGATCCCGCCCAGCCCGTGCTCCGCGTCGAACAGGGTGAGCAGGGTCTTGGGGGCCGGGGCCAGGTGGAACGGGTCGGCGTGCCAGGCCGGGCCCATGTCCGTGAAGTGCCGCGAGTCGTCCTTGTCCCCGGCGACGACCAGCGCGGGCGTGGTCATGGTGGAGAAGTCGAGGGTCCGGAAGGCCGGCAGGCGCTCTGCCATGGGGCCGTTCAGGACGTCACCGCCCCGGCCGGGTGCGGCCAGCAGTACGCCCTGCTTGATCCGGGGCTCGAAGAGGCGCGTCTCGCGGCCGTCGTCGGGGTCGGTGAGCCGGGCGCCCAGCAGGAGGCTCGCGGTGAAGCCGCCGAGCGAGTGTCCGGCCACGGCGACGCTGTCGTGGTCCAGGCGCCCGGCGAGTCCCGGTACGGCGTCCTCGATCACGTCGAGACGGTCGAGGACACGGGTCATGTCCTCGGCGCGGGAGCGCAGGAAGAAGGGCGCTCCGGGAGCGTCCGCGAGCAGGGGGGCGAGCGTCCTGGAGCTGAGGTGGGTGGGCTGGACGACGGCGAAGCCGGCGGCGGCCCAGGCTTGGGCGAGCGGCGCGTAACCGTTGAGCGAGGACAGGTTGTTCGAACCGCCGTGGCCGTGGGAGAGCAGGACGACGGGCAGGCCGGTCCCGGTCGCCGGTGCGGTGACGCGCAGCTGGAGGTCGACGGGGCGTCCGGGCGCGGTCAGCACCACCGGGCCGTAGGACAGCACGGGGGCCGGCGGGGTGACGGTGGAGGTCGGTGTGCTCATGGGTGCGGCCTTCTTCCTCGGGTCCGGCATCGGCCGGAGAGAAACGGAACATTGCTCCGCTTGGATGGCGGCTACGATACGGAACGTCGTTCCGCTTCACAAGTGCATGCGGAACATTGCTCCGCTTGAGGGCGGCGAGAGGCGAGGAGACGCAGCGGTGTCCACTTCAGGTCAGACCCGGCCGACGCCGGGCCCCGGCCCGGGCAAGCGGGCCGACGCGGTGCGCAACCAGCAGAAGCTGCTGGCCGCCGCCGCCGAGGTGTTCGTGACCTCAGGCGTCGACGCGCCGATCCGCGAGATCGCGGCCAGGGCGGGCGTCGGGATGGGGACGATCTACCGGCACTTCCCGACCCGGGCCGATCTCGTCGTCGCCGTCTTCCGCCACCAAGTCGAGGAGTGCGCCGAAGCGGGCCCCCGCCTGCTGGCCGACGCCGACTCGCCCCTCGCGGCGCTGCGGCAGTGGATCGACCTCTTCATCGACTTCCTGGTCACCAAGCACGGGCTCGCCGGCACACCGCAACCGGACAGCAGCGGCTTCGCCGCGCTCCACACCTACTTCCTCGACCGCCTGCTGCCCGTCGCCGAGCACCTGCTCGACGCGGCGGTCGAGGCGGGGGAGATCCGGCCCGGCATCCAGCCGTACGAACTGATGCGCGGCATCGGCAACCTCTGCGTCGGCGCCGACAACGACCCCCGCTACGACCCCCGCCGCCTGGTCGCCCTGCTCCTCCAGGGACTCGCGGCACCGCCGTCGGCGCGGGGCTGACCGGCGAAGTCGCGGCGGCCCCCGGCCCGGCGTGATCCTGGACCGGGCGCCCCGCCCCCGCCCACCGAGAACCACCGGAAGACAACGAGAGCAAGGAGCACCCATGCGGTACCGCAAGCTCGGCAGTTCGGACCTGGACGTCTCGGAGATCTCCCTCGGGTCCTGGCTCACCTACTCCGGCGGCATCGAGGCGGACGCGGCCCGCGCCTGCACCGAGGCGGCGTTCGACGCCGGCATCAACTTCTTCGACACCGCCAACGTCTACGGCCGGGGAGCCGCCGAGACCGCGTGGGGCGAGATCCTCTCCGCCCACCCCCGCGACTCCTACGTCCTGGCCACCAAGGTCTACTTCCCGATGTCGGACGACCCGGCCGACCAGGGCCTGTCCCCGGCGCAGATCGCCAAGCAGATCGACGCCTCCCTCACCCGCCTGAAGACCGACCACGTCGACCTGTACCAGGCACACCGCTTCGACCCCACCGTGCCGGTCGAGGACACCGTCGAGGCGTTCCGGAAGGTCGTCGAGCAGGGCAAGGCCCGCTACATCGGGTTCAGCGAGTGGACCCCCGAGCAGATCGAGGCCGCGATCGACGTCGCCGGCCCCGGCCTGTTCGTCTCCTCACAGCCGCAGTACTCCATGCTCTGGCAGGCCCCCGAGGCCGAGGTCTTCGAACTCTGCGCCGCCCACGACATCTCGCAGATCGTGTGGTCCCCGCTCGCCCAGGGCGTCCTCACCGGGAAGTACAAGCCCGGGCAGCCCGTACCGGAAGGCAGCCGCTTCGCCTCCGCCGACATGGCCGTCTCCCAGGACCTCGTCTACAGCGACGCCACCCTGGAAGCGGTCCAGCGGCTCGTCCCGATCGCCGAGGAGGCCGGGATGAGCATGGCCACGCTGGCGCTCGCCTGGGTCCTGCGCCGTGGCGAAGTCGCCTCCGCCATCACCGGCGCCTCCCGCCCCGAACAGGTCCACGCCAACGCCGGCGCCTCCGGCGTGGACCTGTCCGACGACCTGCTGACCGCCGTCGGCCGGGCACTCGGCGACGTCCCCGTCACCGAACCGACCCTCGCCCCCGGTGCCCGGCCGGGCGTCCAGCACCGCTGACCGGGCCGGGTACCGGGGGCGCGTCCGTCAGGCGACCGCCGCCCGTCCGCCGTCCCCGTGCCCGTTCTCGTGCCCGCCCTCGTGGTGGATCGGCGTCCTGCCGCCGGTCAGCGGCGCTCCCGTCCCGCCGCGCCGGGCGGCGACGACCTCCGCCGCGATGGACAGGGCGGTCTCCTCCGGTGTGCGGGCGCCGAGATCCAGGCCGATCGGCGAGCGGAGGCGGGACAGCTCCCGTTCGGTGAGGCCCTCCGCCCGCAGACGCCGGTCGCGGTCCTCGTGGGTGCGGCGCGAACCCATCGCCCCGACGAACGCGACCGGCATCCGCAGGGCCACCTTCAGCAGCGGCACGTCGAACTTCGCGTCATGGGTGAGCACGCACAGGACCGTACGGGCGTCGGTCGTGGTGCTCCGCAGGTAGCGGTGCGGCCAGTCGACGACCACCTCGTCGGCGTCCGGGAACCGGTCCGGCGTGGCGAAGACCGGGCGGGCGTCGCAGACGGTGACGTGGTAGCCGAGGAACTTCCCGGCCCGGGCGAGCGCCGACGCGAAGTCCACCGCGCCGAAGACGATCATGCGCGGAGGCGGCACGTTCGACTCGACCAGCAGCGTCACACCGCCAGGGCAGAGCGAGCCTTCCGCCGACAGCTCCACCGTGCCGGTGCGGCCCGCCTCCAGCAGCGCCCGGGCCTCGGCCGCCGCCACCCGGTCCAGCTCCGGGCGGCCGCCGAGACCGCCCTCCACCGTGCCGTCGGACCGGACCAGCAGGGCCCGGCCGAGGAGTTCGGCGGGGCCCCGGGCGACCCGGGCGAGGGCCGCCGGTTCGCCCTGCGCTGCGGCCGACAGCGCCGGCCGCAGGACGGTCCGTACGGGGGCGTCGCCGGCCACCGGCGTGACCAGCACCTCGATCGTCCCGCCGCAGGTCAGCCCCACGGCGAACGCGTCCTCGTCGCTGTACCCGAACCGTTCCGTCACGCTCTGACCGGTCCGCAGCGCCTCGCGGCACAGGTCGTAGACCGCGCCCTCCACGCAGCCGCCGGAGACCGAGCCGATGACCGTGCCCGCGCGGTCGACGGCGAGGGCCGCGCCGGGACCGCGCGGCGCGCTGCCGCCGACCGCCACCACGGTGGCGACGGCGAACTCCCGGCCCTCCTCGGTCCAGCGGCGCAGCTCCTCGGCCAGGTCAAGCATCCGGCGCCCCCGCGGCGGCCCTGAGGACCCGGTCGGGCCGGATGGGCAGGGAACGGTGGCGTACACCGGTCGCGTGCCAGACCGCGTTGGCGATGGCCGCGGCGGCGCCGACGATGCCGACCTCCCCGATGCCCTTGATGCCGACCGGGTCGTCCGGGTCCGGGTCCTCGATCCAGTCGGCCTCTACGCGGGGCACGTCGGCGTGGGTGGCCACGTGGTAGCCGGCGAGGTCGGCGCCGACGTGGCCGCCCGAGGCGCCGTCCCGGTGGGCCTCCTCGTGCAGGGCCATGGAGATGCCCCAGATCATGCCGCCCCGCAGCTGGTTGCGGGCGGTGAGCGGGTTGACGATCCGGCCCGCCGCGAAGATGCCGAGCATGCGCCGCACCCGCACCTCACCGGTGCCGACGTCCACGGCGACCTCGGCGAACTGCGCGCCGAAGGAGTGCCGTTCGGCGGGCGGCAGGGCGGCGATGGCCTCGGCCGTGTCGGCACGCACGGTGATCCCGTCCGACGGGACGTCGGCGCCGAGGGCCAGCCGTTCGCGCAGTTCACCCGCGGCGGTGCGGACCGCCCAGGCCCAGGAACGGGTGCCCATCGAGCCACCGGCGATCATCGCGGGGCCGAAGGCGCTGTCCCCGATGCGCACCTGGATCCGCTCCGGCGGCACCTGGAGGGCGTCGGCGGCGACCAGGGTGAGCGCGGTACGGGCGCCGGTGCCGATGTCGGCCGCGGAGATCCGCACGGTGAAGGTGCCGTCCGGGTGCGCGGTCGCGGCGGCGGTGGACGGCGCTGCGCCCGCCGGGAACGAGGCCGCGGCCGTACCGGTGCCGAGCAGCCAGCGGCCGTCGCGGCGCACCCCGGGGCGCGGGTCCCGGTCCGCCCAGCCGAACCGGCGGGCGCCCTCCCGGAAGCAGGCCGCCAGGTTGCGGCCGGCGAACGGCAGGCCCGACACCGGGCCCTTGTCCGGTTCGTTGCGCAGCCGCAGCTCGACCGGGTCGATCCCGCACTTCTCGGCGAGTTCGTCCAGCGCCGCCTCCAGCGCGAACGACCCGGGTGCCTCGCCCGGCGCGCGCATGAACGTCGGGGTCGGCACGTCGAGCCGTACGAGGCGGTTGGCGGTGTGGTGGGCCTCGGCGTCGTACATCACCCGCGCCACCCCGGCGCTCGCCTCGACGAACTCGTACACCGTGGAGGTGGCGCTGACCGAGCTGTGCTCCAGCGCGCGCAGCCGTCCGTCGGTGCCGGCGCCGAGCCGGACCCGCTGGGTGGTGGGGCTGCGGTAGCCGGCCAGCGAGAACATCTGGCGCCGGGTGAGGACCACCCGCACGGGCCGCTGCAGGACGGTCGCGGCCATCACGGCGGCGACCTGGTGGGCGCGCACGCCCTTGCTGCCGAAGCCGCCGCCGACGTGCTCGGAGCGCACCCGCACGGAGGCCGGGTCGAGCGAGAAGAGGTTCGCGAGTTCGCCGGCGACCCAGGTGACGCCCTGGTTGGAGTCGATCACCTCCAGCCGCCCGCCGTCCCAGCGGGCGGTCGCCGCGTGCGGCTCCATCGGGTTGTGGTGCTCTTCGGGGGTGGTGTACTCGGCGTCCACGACGACGGGCGAGGAGGCGAGGGCGGCGTCGAGGTCGCCCTTCTCCGTCACCGCCGGCATGTGGCCGTCCAGCGGGTACGCGTCCGGGCGCTCGCCGGTGAACTCGACGTCGTGCGGCTCCTGTTCGTAGTGCACGACGAGGGCCTCGGCGGCCTCCCGCGCCTGCTCGGAGGTCTCCGCGACGACCAGTGCCACCGGCCAGCCCCGGTGCGGCACCCGGTCGTGCTGGAAGACCGCGCAGGTCGGGTCGGGCCGCATGCCCATCAGACCGGTGTAGTCGGTCTCCAGGCGCGGGGCGTTGCGGTGGTCCAGCACGGCCAGCACGCCCGGCATGGCGAGGACGGGCTCGGTGTCGAGGGCGGTGACGCGGCCCCGGGCGACCGTGGACAGCACCAGCCAGCCGTGGGCGAGGCCGGCGAAGGGCACCTCGCCCGCGTAGCGGGCCGCTCCGGTGACCTTGTCCCTGCCCTCGACACGGGTGTGGCCGGTGCCGACGACAGGCGCCTGCGCGGGTGTTCCGGTGGTGACGGCGGTCATCGTGCGGTCTCCTCGGCGAGTTCGGTCAGGACGGCCACCACGAGGTTGCGGACGAGGTCCACCTTGTACCCGTTGTGCGGCAGTGGCCGTGCCGCCGCCAGCTCGGCGTCCGCCGCGGCGGCGTAGGTATCGGCGGTGGCCGGTGCGCCGGCCAGGACCCGCTCGGCCGCGGCGGCCCGCCATGGCCGGGAGGCCACGGCGCCGAGGGCCAGGCGCGCGTCCTGGACGACGCCGTCCCGGACGTCGAGCGCGGCGGCGAGGGAGCCGATGGCGAAGGCGTAGGAGGCACGCTCGCGGACCTTGCGGTAGCGGGAGCGGGCGGCGACCGGGGCGGGCGGCAGCGTGACGCCGGTGATCAGCGCGCCCGGCGGCAGGGCGGTCTCCCGGTGCGGGGTGTCCCCGACGGGCAGGTAGAAGTCGGCGAACGGCACCTGTCCGGGCCCGTCCGCCGTCTCGAACCCGACCACGGCGTCGAAGGCGGTCAAAGCCACGGCCATGTCCGAGGGGTGTACGGCCACGCAGTGGCCGGAGGCGCCCAGGATCGCGTGGTTGTGGTGCTCTCCCTCGATGGCAGGGCAACCGCTGCCGGGCACCCGCTTGTTGCAGGGCTGGGTGACGTCGGTGAAGTAGCCGCAGCGGGTGCGCTGGAGCAGGTTCCCGCCGACCGTGGCCATGTTGCGCAGCTGCCCGGAGGCCCCGGCGAGCACCGCCTGGGCGAGCGCCGGATAGCGGCGGCGGACCTCGGGGTGGGCGGCCAGGTCGCCGTTGGTGACGGTGGCGCCGATGCGCAGGCCGCCCTCCGGCGTGGTCTCGATCTCGTCCAGCGGGAGTTCGCGGATGTCGACGAGCCGCGTGGGCCGCTCGACACCGGTCTTCATCAGGTCGACGAGGTTGGTGCCGCCGCCGAGGTAGCGGGTGTCCGGATCGGTGCCGAGCAGGGCGACGGCCCCGGCGACGTCGTGCGCCCGCTGGTAGTCGAACTCCCTCATGCCACGGCCTCCTCGGCGCCCGTCGCGGAGTGCGCGCGGGCCTCGTCCTGGCCGGCCCCGGCCGCGCGGGCCACCGCGTCGACGATCGAGACGTACGCGGCGCAACGGCACAGGTTTCCGCTCATCCGCTCGCGGATCTCCTCTGCGGTCAGGGGTGGTGGCCCCGCTTCGGGGCGGACGTCCTCGGTGACGGCGCTCGGCCAGCCGGCCGCGTGCTCCTCGATCATCCCGATCGCCGAGCAGATCTGGCCGGGTGTGCAGTAGCCGCACTGGAAGCCGTCCAGGTCGAGGAACGCCTGCTGCACGGGGTGGAGACGGTCGCCGTCGGCCACGCCTTCGATGGTGGTGATCTCCCGGCCCTCGGCCGCCACGGCCAGTTGCAGACAGGCGACGGACCTGCGTCCGTCCAGCAGGACCGTACAGGCGCCGCACTGCCCCTGGTCGCAGCCCTTCTTGGTGCCGGTGAGGTCGAGACGCTCGCGCAGGGCGTCGAGCAGGGTGGTGCGGTGGTCGACGGGCAGTGTGTACTTCTCGCCGTTGATCTTCAGGGTGATGACACTGGACGTCGATGAGGCCATTGGCTGCTTCTTTCGCGTTTCCAGAACAGGGGGCCGGCTGCCGGGGGTGGCCGGCGCGGGGGGTGTGTCTGCGGTGTCTGCCGTGCGTGTGTGCCGTGCGGCGTGTGCCGTGACGGGCGGGGCGGAGGTGCGGGTTCGAGGTGCGGGTCCGGGGGTGCGGGCGGGCTGCGAAGGGCACGGTGCCGGGCCGGGTGCCGGGGGCTGGGACCCCGGTCCGGGCGACCGCGGACTGCCGGGGGGCCGCCCCGGCCGCTATGGTGAAACTAAACGGATAGCTGTCCGGTCACACGAAACGTAACGGACACTTGTCCGCTTAGCAAGGGCGAGGTTCGGCCACGCCGTGAGGAGGACGAGTGCCGCAGCAGAAGGACTCACCCCGGCGCTCGGACGCACAGCGCAACCGCGAGCGCATCCTGGAGGTGGCGCTCACCGAGCTGTCGCACTGCGCCGACGCCCCGCTGAGCGTGATCGCCAAGAAGGCCGGGGTCGGGCAGGGCACCTTCTACCGCAACTTCCCCAACCGCGAGTCACTCGTCCTGGAGATCTACCGCCACGAGATGCGGCAGGTCGCGGAGAGCGCGGAAGACCTGCTCGCGGGCCGGGCACCCGACGAGGCCCTGCGCGCCTGGATGGACCGGCTCGCCGAGTTCGCCATGGCCAAGGCCGGGCTGGCCGACGCGATACGCCAGGTCACCGGCGCGCCGGGCGGCCCTGCCAAGCCGTCGCCCACCCCGGTGGCCCGCGCGGCGGAGCGGTTGCTCCGCGCCAACGAGGAAGCGGGCACCATCCGGCCCGGAGTCACCTCGGACGACTTCTTCCTCGCCATAGCGGGCCTGTGGCAACTCGACCCCCACGACGACTGGCAGCCCCGCGCCGCCCGCCTCCTCGACCTGGTCATGGACGGACTGCGCGGCGGGACGCGCGCGGCTCCCGGGGCGTGAGGCGCGCCGGGGTACGGGTCACTCACCGGGCGACGGCTTCGGAGTGTGAGGTACGGGCCGCTCAGGTGCGGGCGGCTTGCCCCGTGGAGCGCGGCTCGGGAAGTGAGGTGTGGCCGGATACGGGTGGGTCGCCCCACGGTCAGGTGCGGCCGGACCGGGGCGCGGGTGCCCCGGGTAGTGCGCCGCTGGACCGCGTACGGCTGCTGGGGACGGGGTGCTGTGGGGTGAGGCGCCTGGGGTGAGGCGGCGCCGGGCCGCGGGCGGGCGGGCCCTGAGCCCCCGGGGGGAACGTCGCCCGGAGGAGGCCGGGATGGGTACGCCTCGCGGGTGAGGCGCCGCGCCGCAGACCGTGCCCCCGTCAGGCCGTCGCCTCGTCGAGGAGTTCCAGCACGTGACGGTAGGGCTGCCCCGTGGCCCGGGTCATGCCCAGCTCGCAGGTGCGGTTGCAGGAGGCGTACGCGTCGTACGTGCCCGCCTTCAGCTCGGCGGCCTGGGCGGCGACGGCCGACGCGGTGATCTCCGGGTGCAGCAGACCCCGGTCCCCGGCGAACGCGCAGCAGCCCCAGTTGTCGGGGACCGTCACCTCGTCGCTCACCGCCGCGGCGACGGTGCGCAGCGCGGTCTCGATGCCGAGGTGCACCGTGGAGCAGGTGGGGTGCAGGGCGAGGCGGCCCAGGCGCCGGGGCTCGGGCAGGGCGGGGAGCAGGTGCTCGGCGGCGAAGACCACGCTGTCGACGAAGCGCAGCGCGGCGAAGCGGGCGCGGTCGGACTCCGGTAGGGCGTCGCGCAGTTGGTCCAGGCCGTGCGTGCAGGAGGAGGCGTCGCACACCACCGGCAGCCGGCCGTGCCCGCTCGCCTCCCACAGCGCTTCCAGGGTGCGCGCGGCCATGGTGCCGTAGCCGGCGGTGTACCCCTTGGACTGCCAGGGGGTGCCGCAGCACAGCCCGTCCAGCCCGGAGGGCACGGCGACGGGGACCCCGGCCCGTGCACACAGCCGCAGGAAGGCCCCGGCCGCGCCGGGTGCCCCGCCGGGGTTCTCCCGTCCGCCGTCCTGCGGGGCGAAGAGACTGCCGACGCACGCGGCGAAGAACACCGCGCGGGCTCCGGCCGGGCGGTGGGGCGCGGGGCGGGCGGGGCCGCCACGCGGGATGTCGTCGGCCCAGGCCGGTACCAGCTCGCCCGCCCCCAGCCGGCGCAGCGCGCCGGTGGCGGTGCGCAGCACGGGGGAGGGAGCGGCGTGCGCCGTGTTCAGGGCGACGCGTACGGCCCTGACGGCGGTCCCCCAGTGCCGGGCCACCGTGTTCCCCGCGCGCTGCGCGACCGCACCGTGCCCCTCGGCGCGCAGGCGTTTCATCACCGCGCCGGTGTCGATGGTGACCGGGCACGCGGTGACGCAGAGGCTGTCGGCCGCGCAGCTGTCGACGGCCGCGTAGCCGTAGTCCTCGGACAGCGCGCGCCGCCGCTCCTCGTCCCCCGCCGCCGTTGCCAGCGCGATCTCGCGCCGCAGGGCGATGCGCTGACGCGGTGTCGTGGTGACGTCGGCGGTGGGGCACACCGGCTCGCAGTAGCCGCACTCGACGCACGCGTCGACGGCGGGGTCGACCTCCGGGATGCTCTTGAGGTTGCGCAGGTGCGCGCTCGCGTCGTCGTCCAGGAGCACACCCGGGCTGAGCACCCCGTGCGGGTCGCACAGCCGCTTCAGCTCGCGCATGACGTCGTACAGCTCGTCGCCGTACTGCCGGCGCACGAACGGCGCCATGGCCCGCCCGGTGCCGTGCTCGGCCTTCAGCGTGCCCCCGGCGTCCAGGACGAGGTCCACCATGGCGTCGGTGAACCGGGCGTAGCGCTCGACCTCGGCGGCGGAGTCGAAGTCCTGGGTCAGCATGAAGTGGAGGTTGCCGTCGCGGGCGTGGCCGAAGATCACCGCGTCCTGGTAGCCGTACCGGTCGAAGAGCCCGGTCAGGCCCTCGCAGGTACCGGTCAGCCGGTCCATCGGCACCGCGATGTCCTCCAGCAGCGCGGTGGTGCCGGGGCGGCGCGCGCCCGCGACGGCGGTGTACAGGCCCTTGCGCAGGTGCCAGAGCCGGGCCCGCGCGCGCGGGTCGCCCACGAGCGCGGTGCCGTTGACGGCGGGCAGCCGGTCCAGGACCCGCCGCGCGTCCGCCACCCGCTCCGCCAGCAGTGCGGCCTCCTCCTCGGCGAACTCCACCAGCAGGGCCGCGTGCCGCTCCACGCGCAGGCCGCGCACCTCGTCGACGGGGTCGGGGGACTGCTGCGCCACCCGGAGCGACGCCGCGTCGAGGAGTTCGGCGGTGCGGGCCCCGGCGGCGAGCAGCGCGGGCAGGGCGTCGGTGGCCTCGGCCAGCCCGGGAAGCACCAGCAGACCGGTGGCGGTGTGCGGCAGCAGGGGGACGGTGCGGAAGACGGCCTCCCCGACGAAGCCGAGGGTGCCCTCGCTGCCGATCATCAGGTGGGCGAGGATGTCCGCCGGTTCGTCGTGGTCCAGGAACGAGTTGAGCCCGTAGCCCATGGTGTTCTTCATCGAGAACAGCCGCTCGACGGTGGCCCGCGACCCGGCGGAGCCGCGCACCCGGTCGCGCAGCCGCAGCAGGCCCGCGTGCAGTGCGGGTTCGCGGGCGCGCAGCGCCTCGTCGGCGTCGGGGAGCGCGGTGTCGACCACCGTGCCGGAGGGCAGCACGAACTGCAGGGACTCCATGGTCCGGTAGGCGTTGTCCCGGGTGCCGCAGTTCATGCCGCTGGAGTTGTTGGCGACCAGACCGCCGATGGTGCAGGCGGACTCGCTGGCCGGGTCGGGGCCGAGCCGGCGCCCGTACCGGGCGAGCCGCGCGTTCACCTGCCGCACGGTCAGCCCCGGCTGCACCCGCACGCGCAGCCCGTCGTCGAGGACCTCGGCGGCGCGCCACGCGCTGCGGACGTCCACGAGGATGCCGTCGCCGCCGGCCTGTCCCGCGAGGCTGGTGCCCCCCGAACGGAGCGTGAGCGGCAGCCCGGCCGCGCGGGCGCCGGCCATCAGGGCGCCCACCTCGGCCGCCGACACGGCCCGCACCACCGCGCGCGGGGTGAACAGGTACGGCGAGGCGTCGTGGGCGGCGGCGACCCTGCGGGGGACGTCGGTCGTGACCCTGGCCGGGTCGTCGACGCACGCGGACAGCAGTTCGGCCAGGCGGTCGGGCCGGCCCGGCGCGTGCGCGGCGGAGGGGGCGTCGGAGGGGCTCATGGGTCCTCGGGTGGGATCAGACGATCCGCAGCAGGTGCGGCGGCCGTGCGGCGGGTGCGGGCAGGCGCAGCGGCGCCAGGCCGGGGGTGATGCTGCCGAGCAGCGTGGCCCTGGCGGCGCCGGTGGCGGAGGGGTGCGTGCCGGGCAGGCCGTGGACGGTGAGGAAGCCCAGGACGGCGAAGGCCAGGGCCTCCTTGGCGTCGGAGGGCAGCCCGAGGTCGTCGCTGCGGCGCACCGGCACGCCGGGCAGCTCCTCGCCGATCATGCGCATCAGCACCGGGTTGCGGGTGCCGCCGCCGGAGGCGACGAGCTGGGTGACCCCGTGGGCCCGGCAGGCGTCGGCCACGGTCACGGCGGTCAGCCGGGCCAGCGTGGCCAGCACGTCGTCGGTGGCGGGGGTCGGTACGGCGTCGAGCGCCCGCAGCAGGTACGGCAGGTGGAAGTGCTCCTTGCCGGTGGTCTTCGGCGCGGGCCTGCGGTAGTAGGGGTCCGCCAGCAGCAGGCGCAGGAGTCCGGGGCTGACGGTTCCGGCGGCTGCCCGGCGTCCGTCCGCGTCGTAGGCGGCGCCGTCGCCGGTGAAGTGCCGTACGGCCGCGTCGAGCAGGGCGTTGGCGGGGCCGGTGTCGAAGGCCAGCGGTTCGGCGCCGGGCGCGAGGACGGTGACGTTGGCGATGCCGCCGAGGTTCAGCGCCGCCGGGGTGCCGGGCAGGGCGCGCAGCAGCAGGGTGTCGGGCAGGCCGACCAGCGGGGCGCCCTGGCCGCCGGCGGCGACGTCCCTGCTGCGCAGGTCGGAGACGACGGGCAGCCCGGTCTCCTCTGCGATCCAGGCCGGCTGGCCGAGTTGCAGGGTGCCGCGCACGACGCCGTCCTCCACCCAGTGGTACAGGGTCTGGCCGTGCGAGACCACCAGGTCCGCCGTCCCCGCGCACAGCTCCCGCAGGGCACGCGCCGCCGCTCCCGCGAAGGCCTGCCCGATGCCGCTGTCCAGCGCGCAGACGGCCTGCGTGGTCGTGGCGGCCGGCGGCAGCGTGGCGGCGATCAGGGCGCGCAGCTCCTCTGGATAGGGCACGGAGAGGTGGCCGAGGGGGCGCAGGAGCAGGGTGTCGCCGTCCAGGGTGAGGTCGGCGGCGGCTGCCTCGATGGCGTCGTACGACGTGCCGGACATCAGCCCGATCACCCGCATGGCGCCTTCTGGACCGCCCCCCGTCCGCTCGGCGGACGGAGTGCGCTGCGACTGGGACATGGTGCGTGCCTCCGGGAAGGGGGAGTGGGTGCGGTCCTCGGTCGCCGGCCGGGGGGCGGGCCGCCACGTCCCCCGGCCGCACCGGTACTCAGTCCTGGTGGACGGCCGCCGTGACCCGCCCCTCGTCCGGGCCCGGTTCGCCGTCGGCCGGCCGGACCGCCTCGGGTTCGGGGGCGCGGTGGAACAAGCTCATCAGACCGCCGACGACCAGGGTGACCACCACGCCGATCGGGACCAGCCACTGCGCGGCGATGGCCGTCGGCACGGTGGCGCCGCCCACGGTCACGTCGATCTTCACCTCGCGCACGACGTACGTCATCAAGCCGACCGTCACCAGGAACGCCACCACGGAGTCTGCCTCGCCCGCGCGCCGTACGATCCGGCCGAGCAGGAACGCGCCGAGCAGGGCGCCGTAGGTGTAGCCGGCGATGGTCAGACCGGTCAGGTAGACGTTGCCCGTGCTGGTGCTGAACGCGCAGGCGAAGACCGCCATCAGCGCCGCCCACACCAGCGTCATCACCCGGGCGAGCTTCAGCAGGGACGCCTCGGACGGCGTCGTGCGGAAGAAGCTGTGGATGATGTCGGCGACCGTCGAGTTCGACATGGAGTTCAGCGCCGAGGACAGCGAGCCCATGGCGGCGCCGAGGATGCCGGCCACGAGCAGGCCGGAGACCACCACGGGCAGGCCGTGCAGGATGAAGTTCGGGTACAGGTTGTCGGAGCTGTTCAGGCCCAGCTCCTTGAAGCTCTTGCCGTCGTTGTACGACCACAGCAGCGCGCCCACGAGGGAGAACGCCGCGAACTGGAGGGTGACGAAGACGCCGGAGGCGATCATCGCCTTCTGGCCGTCGCGCAGGGAGCGGGTGGCCAGGATGCGCTGGACGATGAGCTGGTCGGAGCCGTGGCTGGCCATGGCGAAGATCGCGCCGCCGACGATCGCGGTGGGCAGAGCGAACGGGCTGGTCAGGACGTGCGCGAGGGTGAAGTCGGTGTCGAACAGCCTGAACTCGCCCGCGTGCAGGGCGCGCGAGAAGCCTGCGCCGCCGACGTGCCCGGACAGCACGGCGATGGCGAGGACCGCACCGCCCAGGTAGAGGCCCATCTGGATGGCGTCGGTCCAGATGACCGCCTTGATGCCGCCGAGGTAGGTGTAGACGACGGTGATCACGGTGAGCACGATGATGATGAGGCGGTAGCCCGCGTGCACCCCGAACTCGTCGAGCAGCAGCTTGATGGGGATGGCGGAGGCGAACAGCCGCACGCCCTCGGCGAGCAGGCGGGTGAAGACGAAGGTGACCGACGCCAGGCCCTGCAGTTTCAGCCCGAACCTGGTCCCGAGGTACTGGTAGGCGCTGACGAAGCCGCCCCGCTTGTACAGGGGGATGAGCACGGTGGCCACGACGACGCGGCCGATGACGTAGCCGAGGGCCAGTTCGACGTTGCCGAAACCCTGCCCGCTGTAGGCGCCGCCGGGCACGCTGATGACGGTGAGCACGCTGGTCTCGGTGGCCACCACGGAGAACGAGACCGTCCACCACGGCATGCTGCCCTCGCCGACGAAGTAGTCCTTCGCCGTCTTCTGCCGGCCGGCCAGGCGCAGTCCGATCACGGCGATCGCCACCAGATAGACGACGATCACCACGAGGTCGAGTTGGCGCACGCTCTCTCCTAAGCAACGGCCGGCGGGGAGACCGGCGGGGTGGGGACAGGGGGGAGGGGGGCCGTCCGCCGGACGCGGACGACATGGGGTTCGTGCGGCCCGCGGGCGTCCAGGGCCAGCAGGCGCGCGCCGTCCAGCGGGTCGCCGAGCGGGCGTCGCGGCCGCAGGGGGCGCGGGGAGCCGGCGAGCGCCGAGCGCAGCGGCCCGAGCAGCGGTTCGCCGAGGCCGGTGAGCCCGCCGGTGACGGCGACGTCGAGGCCGTGCTCGCCGCCGATCCGGCGGGCCGCGGCGAGCACGGCCTCGCCGAGCGCGGTGGCGGCGTCCCGGACGATCGCCGAGGCCGCGGGGTCACCCGCCGCGGCCGTGCGCGCGACGTCCGGTGCGAAGGAGGCGGCGGTACGGGCGGGGTTGCCGTCACGGCCCAGGGCCGACGGCAGCCGGTCGGGGTCGCCGAAGCGCTCGGTCGCGGCGGCCAGCAGCGCGGTGTCCGGACCGCGTCCGTCGTGGGCGCGCAGCGCGGCCCGCAGCCCGGCGGCGCCGATCCAGGCGCCGCTGCCCTCGTCGCCGAGCCAGGGACCCCAGCCGTCGACACGGGCGTACGCGCCGTCGTCCCCGATGCCGATGGCCACCGCGCCGGTGCCGATCGCGAGCACCACGCCGGTACGGCCGCCCAGGGCGCCGACGTGGGCGGTGACCGCGTCGCTGGTCACGGCCACCTCATCGGCGGACAGGTCGGCCAGGAGCAGGCCGGCCAGGGCACGGGCCGCGTCCGGTGCGGCGGCGGCTCCCGCCGCGCCCACGCAGACGGCCGACGGCCGGACGGACGGCTCCCGGGCCAGGAGGGGCCGGACGGCGGCGAGCACGGCGGCGCGAGCCGTCGTCACCCCGTCCTCGGTGGCGAGCCCGGGGGCGCCGGGCACCTCGTGGACCTCCCGGGCGGGGCCGGCGCCGTCCCACAGCACGGCACGGCAGCCGGTCTTGCCCAGGTCCACCGCGACTGCTGCTGTCATGCGGCACGCCTTCGTGTCCAGGGATCCGTCACGTCGAGCGGTCACCAGTGGCCGGGAGGCCGGTGGCCGGCGCGGATCGCGGTGCAGCGAGTATCAGAAGGCGAAGCTCTGGATGTCAATAAGTAACCTCAACGAGTGAGTCCCGTAAATTTTTGACGTCCTCGCCGGGCGTGGTTACTGTGGCGCCACCCAGTCGGGCGTTCACCCAGGAGGCAGCGGTCCATGGCCGGCCAGAAACCACCCCGCACCCCGGCCCGGCCGGCGGACGAGTCCCCCGCCGGGACCCTGGCGCGCATCCGCGCCGAGCTGCCCGCCATGGCACCGTCGGAACGACGGGTGGCCGACGTCGTCCTGGCCGATCCCGCACAGGCGTCGGAGCTGTCCATCAGCGCGCTCGGCCGGCGGGCGGACACCTCCGTGGCCACGGTCATGCGCTTCTGCCGGACGATAGGCATCACCAACTACCCCCAGCTGCGCCTCGCCCTCGCCGCCGCGGCCGCCCGTGAACACGCCCTCGACGGCGAGCGCCCGATGCCGAGCACCGACATCAGCGCCACCGACACGCTGAGCGAGATCGTCGAGAAGATCGTCTACAACGAGGTGCGGGCCCTGGAGGACTCCGGGGCCGGACTGGACATCGACGTCCTGGGCCGTGCGGTGGACGCCGTGGCCGGAGCGCGGCGGATCGACATCTTCGGCGTCGGCGCGAGTGCCTTCGTCGGCCAGGACCTGCACCAGAAGCTGCACCGCATCGGCCACATGGCGTTCATCTGGACCGACCGGCACGCGGCCCTCACCGCGACGGCGCTGCTCTCACCCGGCGACGTGGCCCTCGCGATATCCCACTCCGGGGAGACCGAGGACACCGTCGAGCCGCTCCAGGCCGCCGCCGCGCGCGGCGCGACCACCATCGCCCTCACCAACGTCCCCCGCTCCGCGCTCGCCCGCAGCGCGGACCTCGTGCTGACGACCTGTGCCCGCGAGACGCCCTTCCGGTCCGGCGCGACCGTCAGCCGCATCGCCCAGCTCGCCGTCGTCGACTGCCTGTTCGTGGGCGTCGCCCAGCGCAGCTACGACGCCGCGACCGCGGCCCTCCACGAGACCTACGAGGCGGTCCGCCGCCGCAGCACCCCGCATCCAGGACGCCGTGCGCAGCCGAGCGACTGACGCCGTGCCCCTGCGGGGTGCTCCGCGGGATCGCCTCCGACTTTGACCCCCGGCCCGTACCCCGGCCCCGAGCCTGCGACTTTGACCCCCGGCCCGTACCCCGGCCCCGAGCCTCCGACCCCGGCCACCAGCCCGCACCCCGGCCCCGTGCCTCCCACTCCGACCTCCAGCGCCCGCCGACGAGCCTCCCGCCCTCGCCCCCCCGAGCCCCCGACTCCGACCATCCCCGGCCGTCGAACCTCCGCCTCCCGAGCCCCCGGCTTCGACCCGGACCCCACCCCCTCAGCCTTCGGCTCGTACCCGGAAGCCCCCGGCTCCGAGCAGCAGCCCGGCCCCCAGCTTTCGGCTCCACCCCCGGAGGCCCCCTCAGATCCGGAGCCCCCGCTCCGACCAGGAGCCCCCGCTCCGACCAGGAGCCCCCGCTCCGTCCCAGCGCTTGCGTACCGCCCAGGAAAGGAAAAGCCGCCGTGGACCTCAGCACTCTCGGCACCGAGACCCGTAACGAGCGGACCGCCGACCTCGACCGGATGCCGGTCGGCGAACTGCTGTCGGTCATGAACGACGAGGACCAGACCGTCGCCCTCGCGGTGCGCGGCGCCCTCACGGAGATCGGCACCGCCGTCGAGGCGATCACCGCGTCCCTGCGCCGGGGCGGGCGGCTCATCTACCTGGGCGCCGGCACCAGCGGCCGGATCGGACTGCTCGACGCCGTGGAGTGTCCCCCGACGTTCGGCACCGCGCCGGAACAGGTGGTGGGGCTGCTCTCCGGCGGTCCCGGCGCCTTCGTCGTCGCGGTGGAGGGTGCCGAGGACGAACCCGAGCGGGCCGCCGCCGACCTCGAAGGGATCGGCGTGGACGACCGCGACACGGTCGTCGGGCTCGCCGCCAGCGGCCGTACCCCCTACGTCGTCGGCGGTCTGAAGCACGCCGCCGCCAAGGGCGCGACGACGGTCTCGGTCGCCTGCAACCGCGACGCGGTGATCAGCCGCTACGCCGACATCCCCATCGAGGTTCCCACCGGGCCCGAGATCCTCACCGGGTCGACCCGGCTGAAGGGCGGCACCGCCGAGAAGATGGTCTGCAACATGCTCTCCACCGCCTCCATGGTCCGCCTGGGCAAGGTCTACGGGAACCTGATGGTCGACGTCCGGGCCAGCAACGAGAAGCTGCTCGACCGGGCCCGCCGCATGGTCGTCCAGGCGACCGGCGCGGACGCCGAGGCCGCCGCCGGGGCACTGCGGGCGGCGGGCGGACACGCCAAGACCGCCATCGTCATGCTGCTCGCGCACTGCACCGCCGAGGAGGCCGCCCGGCGCCTGGAGAAGTCCGGCGGCGACACCCGGACGGCCGTGGGTCAGGACTGAACACCCTTCATACCAGCCTTACTTCAAACCTTGACTTAACCTCGCGGAATTGCTTGGATCCGGAGCGGTCGCGCGCCGTCGGCACACGTGTGGCGCCGGCCCCCGAGACCCCCGGAGCCCAGGGAGCAGGCGTGGGACGTCATCTCACCGCACTAGCGGCCGTCGCGACCATCACCGTGTCCGCGCTGGTCGGCGCGGGCCCGGCCGCGCACGCCGACCGAGCCGCGGGCGGGCCGCCCGGCCACGGCCGGATCGTGACCGGCACCTACTCCACCGGCGCCGCGCGGGCCTGGGTCCCACTGCCGGAGGTCAGGACCGGCACCGACCCCGGCGGCCCGGTCGACGCCACCGTCGTGGCGGACCCGAAGGCCGTCCGGCAGCAGTACGCGGGCGTGGGCTTCTCCCTGGACGAGACGAGCGTGTCCAACCTGTGGAAGCTCACCCCCGCCGAGCGGGAGAAGGCCGTCCGGCTGCTCGTCGACCCCGTGCACGGCGCGGGCCTGGACCGGTTCCGGCTGACGATCGGCAGCCCCGACCTCATCGAGCACCTGCCGTTCTGGTCGGAGGACGACCTGCCCGCCGGCGTCACCGACGACTTCGGGCTGAAGCACTTCTCCATCCGGCGGGACATCGACCTGCACATCGTCGACACGGTCAAGCTCATCCAGCGCTACAACCCCCACGCCACCTTCTTCGCGTCCGCGTGGAGCGCACCGGCGTGGATGAAGACGAACAACCGGTTCACCGGGCAGGTCGCGCTCAAGCCCGGGAGCAGCACGGAGTACTACCAGGTCGGCAAGTTGCGGGACGACTGCATCGACGTCTTCGCCCGGTACTACGTCAAGTTCGTCCAGGCGTACGCCCGGCACGGCATCCGGGTCGACGCCCTGACCCTGCTGAACGAGCCGGGCATGGACGTCGTCTACCCGGCGATGGACATCAGCGTCGCCCAGCAGCAGAAGCTGGCCCTGGCGATCAAGCGGGAGTTCCGGGCCGCGCGGCTGAACACCGGACTGTACGTGCACGACTTCAACTTCTGGGACTGGCGCGACCCCAACAGCGAGGCGACCAAGAACTACCACCGCATCTTCGACGACGCCCCCGACGGCTTGGTGACCGGCGCGCAGGTCCGCGAGGCGGCCGACGCCATCGCCTTCCACCCCTACTGGGGGGACCCGCGCGTGATGCGCGACGCCTACGAGCAGACGGGCAAGCCGGTCCAGCTCACGGAGACCAGCGACCTGTCGCCCTCGACCATCCTCGACGACTTCCGCCTCGACGCCGGTTCCTACATCCTGTGGGCCCAGACCACCGACCAGGACGGCGGCACGCTGCACTGGACACCCGCCCGGGACAACGACATCGACTGGAACCAGGTCGCGGCCACCACCAAGTGGCGGGACCGGCTGGTGACGGTGAACACGGCCACGCGCGACTTCTCCGTCCGCGACGAGCTCTACCCGATCGGGCAGTTCGCCAAGTACCTCTCGCCCGGCGACGTACGCCTGGAATCCAGCGCCGCCGAGCACGGCATCGGCAACGTCGTCTACCGCAAGAAGGACGGCTCCTTCGTCGCGGTCCTCGGCAACAGCACCCACACCGACGGCAAGGTCCGCGTCACCGTCGCCGGCACGTCGTTCGTGGTGACGGTCCCGGCGGACTCCTTCGCCACCTACCGCTGGAGGAGCGGCCCGGGCCACTGACGCCGGCGTGACGCGGACCACTCCGTGATCGCGGCACCGGGTCGCCCCGCACACCGCGGCGCCACGCGCGCGGTGGCGTGGTCGGCCCGGCCGCCCGACGTGGGACCGCCCCACACGTTTTCCCGGGTGGCGCCGTCGTCGGTGCTCGCCTCCACGGTCATGTGCTGCCGGAAAGGGCTGACCCACCGGCGGCGGACCGCCTCCGTAGGTGGGCGATGCCGGACTTCAGGAGGACGGCAACGGCGGTCGTGGCGATGACGGCGCACACCGTGATGGACGGGTTGACCCATGCGGGAACCAGATCGAAGTGCGCGTTGCACTTGTCGTGCAGGGGGAAGAACTTCCGGAATTCCGCCGCGTGTGCGTCCCGGTACGCCCTGTCGTAGTGCTCGTGATGGACGAACTGGCATGTCTCGCGGACGTCGAGCCCTCCTCTGAGCACCCCCCAGATCCATGACACGAGGCCCGTGAAGAGCGCTACGGAGCAGACACGTGCCCACCACAGCGGGCGCCGCCATGGTGCGTCCCGAAGGCCGGTCACGATGCGGTAGAGGTTCCACAGGTTCCACACCGACCAGCCGATCAGGACCACTGCGGTGAAGAGAGCCCCCAATTGCTTCATGCCGGTGTTCTATCCGTCGTCGTCGGCCGGCGCGTACGCGGGCTGCAGGACCCCTGTCCGGTTCTCGCCGTTCCGCGTTAAATGCCTGGACTGAGAAACTCCGCGGACGGGAGACTTCGACCTCCGAACCTCCGGGAGTGTGATGGGGACTACAGACGCACGTGGGCCGACACCGGGCAGGAGCGCGGTCGTTCTGGCGCTGCGCCGCTACGGCCGGGAACTGATGCGACTACGGCGGCTGACCCTGCCCGCGCTGCTGTTACCGGCCGTGGGCAACATCGGCATCCGCTACGTCGCCCCCCTGCTGATCGCCAAACTGGCGGGGCAGGCCGCCGGCGACGGCGGACTCACCCTCGGCCCGGCACTGCCGTACGTGCTGGGCTTCGGTGTGACGCTGCTGCTCGCCGAGGCCGTCTGGCGGGTCGGGCAGCACTGCCTCAACCGCCTGGACGCCCTCGGCATGGAACACCTGTACGTGAGCGGCATGGACGAACTCCTGGCCAAGGACGCGGCCTTCTTCCACGACAACTTCGCCGGCTCCCTGACCAAACGGGTGCTCAGCTTCGGCAAGCGCTTCGAGGACTTCGTCGACACGGTGACGTACCGGATCGTGGGCAGTCTCGTCCCCCTGGTGTTCGGTTCCGTGGTGCTGTGGAGCTACCAGCCGATGCTCGTCGTCGGCCTCCTCGTGATGATCGCGTTGACCGTGCTGGCCGCGACGCCTCTGATCCGCCGCCGGCAGAGGCTCGTCAACGAACGTGAGGCGGCGATCGCCCGGGTCTCCGGACACGTCGCCGACAGCCTGGTGAACATGGAGACCATCCGGGCGTTCGCGGCCGAGCGGCGGGAGGCCGACGAACACCGCAGCCGTGTCGCGGACTCCCGCCGCCTGACGCTGAGGTCGTGGGACTACGGCAATCTGCGCGTCGACACCCTGGTCGCCCCCATGTCCGTGCTGACCAACGTGCTCGGTCTGCTGGTGGCCGTCGCCTTCGGCGGCTCGGGCCAGGGCGTCGAGGAGATCGTCGTCAGCTTCACCTACTACTCCAACGCCACCCAGATCATGTTCGAGTTCAACCAGATCTACCGGCGTCTGGAGAGCTCGATGACCGAAGCCGCGCAGTTCACCGAACTGCTGCTGGAGCCGCCCACGGTGCTCGACCCGGCGGAGCCCGAACCGCTCGCACCGCGGGACACGGGCATCCGCTTCGAGGCGGTGACGTTCGCCCACGCGGGTGCGAAGCCCATCTTCCGAGGACTCGACCTGGACGTGCCCGCGGGCGCGCGGATCGGCCTGGTCGGCAGGTCCGGCGGCGGCAAGACCACCCTCACCCGGCTCCTGCTGCGCATGTCGGACGTCGACGGCGGACGCATCCTGATCGGCGGTCAGGACATCAGCCGGCTGCGCCAGAACGACCTGCGCTCACTGATCGCCTACGTCCCGCAGGAGCCCGCCATGTTCCACCGCAGCCTGCGGGACAACATCGCGTTCGCCCGGCCCGGCGCCACCGACGAGGAGATCCGCGAGGCGGCCGCGGCCGCGCACGTCACCGAGTTCGCCGACCAGCTCCCCGACGGCTTCGCCACGCTGGTGGGGGAGCGGGGGGTCAAGCTCTCGGGCGGCCAGCGCCAGCGGGTCGCCCTCGCCAGGGCCATCCTGCGCGACGCCCCGGTCCTGCTGCTCGACGAGGCGACCAGCGCACTGGACTCGGAGAGCGAACTCCTCGTCCAGGACGCCTTGTGGCGGCTGATGGACGGGCGTACGGCCCTCGTGGTGGCCCACCGGCTGAGCACCGTCGCCGGCATGGACCGTCTCGTCGTCCTCGACCGCGGAAGCGTCGTCGAGCAGGGCACCCACGAGGAACTGCTCGCCGCGGACGGCGCCTACGCCAGGCTCTGGCAGCACCAGTCGGGCGGATTCCTCGGCGAGAGCACCGAGTCGGCCCCGGGACGCCGGGTGCCGGGAACCGGTCCCGCCGAGCAGTCCGGACCGGCCGGCCCGGCACCGGACGGGGGTCGCAGGACACCGTCGCCCGCCCGTACGAGCCCCGGGTTCCACTGACCGGCCCGGTGTCCGGGGCCGTATCGACGAGGGCGGCCGTCCTCGGTGACGTCGAGGATGCCGGGGCCGGTGACGACACGGTGGACGTACCGTGCGACGGTGGGCGGCGGCGTGCCCTCGTGCCGGAGCGCCGACCGCGGTCCAGGCCGCCCCCGAGGAGCGAGAGCCGGCCGGCAGCCGGCTCGCCGCGCCGGGCCCGGCGGTCGACGGCGGTGGCCGACGGCGGCGACGGATGCGGCTCCGGCGGTTCCGGCGGGCGGCGGCCCGCCCGGCCCCGGACGGCCACGGCTTCCCGGCGCTCGTCCGGCAGAGGGGGAGCGGCCCGCGGAATCCGTCCGCGCCCGCCGTCGCCACCTCTGCCGTGCCCTGTCCCGGCTCAGGCGAGGGACAGGAAGAGCTTCTCCAGCCGGGCCCTCATCTGCTCCCGCTCTCCGGCGTCGGCGAGCTCCGAGTCGCCGAGGCACTGCTGCAATCCGGTGGCGATGACCGCGAAGCCCGCCTTGTCCAGGGCACGGGAAGCCGCGGCGAGCTGCGTGACCACCTCCTCGCAGTCCCGGCCCTCCTCGATCATCCTGATCACGCCGGCGATCTGCCCCTGCGCGCGGCGCAGCCGGTTGACCACCGCCTTCAGCTCGTCCGCAGCCATCCCCAGTTCCACGATCCACTCCTCCGTCATACCCCTGCGGGTACCTTACGCCCCTGGGATACCCCCCGGGGTACCCGTGTTACGGTCTTTTCAATACCCCGGGGGGTAATTCTGAGGAAGGGAGTGCCCGATGTTCTTCGTCGACACCATCGAGCTGGAGGGGCTGGGCAACCGCAGCTATCTGGCCGGCGGCGGGCACAAGGCCGTGGCGGTCGACCCGCCGCGCGACATCGACCAGGTCCTGGCCGCGGCCGCCCGGCGCGGGGTGCGGATATCGCACGTGGTGGAGACCCACCTGCACAACGACTACGTCACCGGCGGGCAGGAGCTGGCCCGGCTGACGGGTGCCGCCTACCTGGTACCGGCCGGAGCGCGCGTGTCGTACGCCCGTGTGCCGGTGGCCGACGGCGACGTGGCCGAGGTCGACGCCGGGCTCGCGCTGCGGGCGGTCGCCACCCCGGGCCACACCCCGCACCACACCTCCTACGTGCTGGAGGACAACGGCCGGCCGGTCGCCGCGTTCACCGGCGGTTCCCTGCTGATCGGCACCGTGGGCCGGCCGGACCTGGTCGAACCCCGGCTCACCGAGCGACTGGCACGCGCCCAGCACGCCTCGGCCCGCCGCCTGGCGGCCGAACTGCCGGACGAGACGCCCGTACTGCCCACGCACGGCTTCGGGAGCTTCTGTTCCTCGGCGCAGGCCGGGGGCGACGCCACGACGATCGGCAGGGAGAAGGCCGTGAACGCGGCACTCACCACGGACGTGGACTCCTTCGTCACCCGCCTGTTGGCCGGACTCGACGACGTCCCCGCCTACTACACGCACATGGGGCCGGCCAACGCCGCCGGGCCCGCACCGGTGGACCTGACCCCGCCGGCCGTCGCCGACGCCGAGGGGATCGCCGCCCGGCTCGCCGCCGGCGAGTGGGTGGTCGATCTGCGCAACCGCGTCGCGTTCGCGGCCGGCCATGTCGCCGGCTCCTTCAACTTCGAGGCGGACGGCAAGATCGCCACGTACCTGGCCTGGATGATCCCGTGGGGCAAGCCGGTCACCCTGCTCGCCGAAACCCCGGAGCAACTGGCCGCCGCCCAGCGCGAGCTGGTCCGGGTCGGCATCGACCGGCCCGCGGCCGCCGCCACCGGCACGCCGGACCGCTGGGTGCCGGAGGGCGGCCGGCCGGCCTCCTTCCCGCGGTCCACGTTCGCCGGTCTGGCCGAGCGGGGCACGGACGGCGTCGTCGTCCTCGACGTCCGCCGGGCCTCCGAACGCGCCGCCGGACACATCGAGGGCTCGGTCCACATCCCGGTCCACCAACTGCACCAGCGGATCGGCGAGGTGCCGACGGGCACCGTGTGGGTGCACTGCGCCGGCGGCATGCGCGCCGGGATCGCCGCCTCGCTGCTCGATGCCGCGGGCCGTGACGTGGTGGCCGTGGACGACGGCTTCGACGCCGCCGCCGGGGCCGGACTGACCGTGGTCACCGGCTGACCGCGCCCCCTCGTTCTTCTGGCTCTGGAGAGGTTGAGTGATGTCGATGTCCCGGCGCGGTGGAGACCGTGTCCGTGTCACCGCCGGCGAACCCCCGCGACGTACCGGGGGCGCGGACACCTGGGCCGTGCCGCCGGACCCGCGGGAGGACGGCGAGTGGTGCCCCGGACACGCGTCCACCGCGGTCCACGTCCCGCCGTCCCGGCTGATCGCGGGGACGGCGCCGCCCGCCACGGCACCCCACCCGGCGGTCGGCGCACGCGGGAACAGCGGCGTGCGCGGGAACGGCGGTCAGGCCATATGACCAGCCTGGTTCTCGCGCTTCTCGCGGGTGCCGTGGTGGGCCTCGCCCTCGGCGGCCTCGGTGGCGGCGGCAGTGTGCTCGCCGTACCCGCGCTCGTCTACCTCCTCGGCTTCACCCCGGCGCAAGCGACCACGGCGAGTCTGGTCATCGTCACCCTCACCTCGGTCACGGCCCTGACCGGGCACGCCAGGGACGGCAACGTGGCCTGGCGCACCGGGCTGCTGTTCGCCGCGGCCGGCGTCGTGCCCGCGATGCTCGCCGGGGCGGCCGCCGGGCGCCTGCCGCAGCCGGTGCTCACCGCGGCCTTCGCCGTCGTGGCGGGGGCGGCGGCCCTGCGCATGCTGCGCCCCGCGGGGACGGAGCCGTCCGGCCACGTCCACCCCGGGAAGGCCGGCGCCGCCGGGGCCGGGCTGGGCGCGGTGACCGGCTTCCTGGGCGTGGGCGGCGGCTTCCTCGCCGTACCGGCGCTGGTCGGTGTCCTCGGCCTGGCCATGCGCGCCGCCGTGGGCACCAGCCTGCTGGTCATCACGATCAACTCACTGGCCGCGCTCGCCGCTCGCGGCGGCGCCGGGACCCACCTGGACTGGGCCGTGACGGCGCCGTTCACAGGGGCGGCGATCCTGGGCGCCTGGGACGGCAAGCGCCTGGCGAGGAAGACCGAGGGCCGGACACTCCAGAAGGTCTTCGCCTGCGTGCTGCTCGCGGTAGCGGCGTTCATGCTCGTCGACGTCCTCGTATGAGCGAGCGAGGGCCGCGGACACCCCCGCACCACGGCCGCACGGCCCTCCCTGCACCACGGCCGCACGCCCCTCCCCGGATCACGGCCGCACGCCCCTCCCCGGATCACGGCCGTACGGACGCCCTCCCCCGCACCACGGCCGTACGAACGCCCCCGCACCACGACCACACAGACGCCCCCGCTCTGCCACCACAGATCCCCCGACACACCACAGAGAGGCATCCGTCATGATCACGCCCACCACCGTCGACCCCCGCCAGGCCCACGCCCGCCTGCACGAGCTGACCGTCATCGACGTCCGCACCCCCGGCGAGTACGCCGGTGGACACGTGCCGGGCGCCCTCAACATCCCGCTGGACCAGCTCGACCGGGCCCTGCCCGACATCCGCTCCGCCGCCGAGCGCGGCGACATCCTCGTCGTCTGCGCCTCCGGAGCCCGCTCGGAGAACGCCTGCCGCGTCCTCGCCGGGAACGGCATCGCCGCCGGCACCCTCGCCGGAGGAACCGCCGCCTGGACGGCCGGGGGCTACGACACCCACCGGCCCGAGGCCACCTCGAAGGCCACCTGGAGCATGGAACGCCAGGTCCGGTTCACCGCCGGTACGGTCGTGCTGCTCGGCCTCCTGTCCGGCCTGGCGGTCCATCCGGCCTTCCACCTGCTGTCCGCCGGGGTCGCGGCCGGCCTGGTCCTCTCCGCCCTCACCAACACCTGCGGCATGGCGGCCGCGCTCGCCAAGCTGCCCCACAACCGCCCCCGCCGGGCCGACCTGGACGCCACACTCGCCCGGCTGCGCGCCACCGCCCCGTGACACGAGCCGTTGGTCCACGTCAGCCCCGCCCGGCCGCCCGCGCTCGTTCCCCGGTCCCACCGTCCGGCGGACGGCAGCGTGCCGATCGCCCCGCCCCCGTGGATGATCGTACGGAGAGGAGACCGGGCACCGGTGTGCCCGACCGACGGCCGGCCTGTCCCGGCCTCGTTCGTCACCGCGAGGGAGACACCTGTGATGCGCTCGATCATGACGGGGACGGCAGCGGGCCTGCTGGGCGCCGCCGCGCTGTGCCTCGGGGCCCCGGCCCCCGCGTTCGCCGGTACGGGCGCCGCCGCCCGGTCGCCGGTCACGTTCTGCGGTGCGGACAAGGCCACCGGGCTGGCGGTCTGGGCCGAGCCGGCCGGGTCCTGCGCCACCGCCCTGGAGGTCGCGAGCGCCTACACCAAGGCCGCGGCCGGCAGGTCGGGGGCGCCCGCCACCATCAGTGTCGGGGGAACCGCCTGGACGTGCCAGGAGCGCCAGGGCGACCCGAACCCCTACCAGGAGTGCGTGACGAGTGACAGCGGCGGCCGGGCCGGCGGCCGGGTCGTCCTCACGTCCTGAAGGCTGTTCCCCGGCATTCCCCGGCGTCCCCGGACCGGGAAACGATCACCTCTCGCCCCGCCGTGGCGAACGGCTCGAACCTGCTGTTCAATACATGAAATCGACTGATTGAGGTCGGATCACGGCTTGGGGAGAGAGACATGACGACGGGACCCGGCGCCGAGGCCGAGAAGCAGATCCTCGGACGCATCACGGACATGATCAACCAGGAGAAGGACCTGCGGGACCGTCTGGCGGACCACAGCATCGACCAGCCGACCGAGCAGGAACGGCTGGCGCGGCTGGAGACCGAGCTCGACCAGTGCTGGGACCTCCTGCGGCAGCGCCGGGCCCGCGTCGCGGCCGGCCAGGACCCCGAAGAGGCCCAGGTGCGCCCGGCGTCGCAGGTGGAGCGGTACCTGTCCTGACGACCGGCAGGGGCTCGTCCGCCCCGTCCCCCGGTCTCCGTCCCCGGAATGAACGCCCCACCTGCCGCTGTTGCCACGGCAGTGCCGGCCGGCACGAGACTCGGCGCGAGGTGGAGATGAGCACGGATGAGCATGGCGTTCGCACCCGACGACCTCTCGGGCCAGACCGCCTGCGCCGGCTCCCGCTCTCCGCTGCGCCACTTCCTGCGGACCGAGACCGGTAGCGCCGCCGTCCTGGTGACGGCGGCGCTCGTCGCGTTGCTGTGGGCCAACGCGGCGCCCGCGGGCTACGCGTCGTTCTGGCAGACGCACCTGTCCGTCGGGATCGGCACCCACGGTCTGTCGCTCTCGCTGCGGGAGTGGATCAACAGTGGTCTGATGGCGCTGTTCTTCTTCGTCGTCGGACTGGAGGCGCGCCGCGAGTTCGACATGGGCGAACTGCGCGACCGCCGGCGTCTGGCCCTGCCGCTCGCCGCCGGCATCAGCGGGATGGCCGTACCGGTCGCCCTCTTCCTCGCGGTCAACGCGGGGCACCCGTCCGTGCACGGCTGGGGTGCGGCGATGTCCACCGACACCGCCTTCGCCCTCGGCATGCTCGCCGTCGTCGGGCAGCGGCTGCCGAGCGGGTTGCGGATCTTCATCCTGACGATCACGGTCGTCGACGACTTCGTCGCCTTGGGCGTCATCGCCGTCGCCTACAGCGCGCACGTCGACGTACCGGCGCTGCTGATCGCGGTCGCGGTGTTCGGCGTCGTCCTGCTCGTCCGCGCGCTCGGGGTGCGCCGGGGCCTGGTCTACGCGCTGCTGGCGCTCGTCGCCTGGGCCGCGCTGCTGGAGTCGGGTGTCGATCCCGTGGTCATCGGACTCGCCATGGGCCTGATCACGTACGCGTACCCGGCGGCACGCGCCGACCTGGAACACGCCACGGGCCTGTTCCGGATGTTCCGCGAGCAGCCGACGCCCGAGCTGGCGCGCTCGGCGCAGGCCGGCCTCGCCTCCGCGATCTCGCCCAACGACCGGCTCCAGGGCCTGTACCACCCGTGGACCAGCTATCTCGTCGTCCCGCTGTTCGCCCTGGCCAACACCGGTATCCCGCTGGACGCCGGCCAACTGGCGCGGGCGTTCACCTCGCCGGTCACGCTCGGCATCCTGCTCGCGTTCCTCGTCGGCAAGCCGCTGGGCATCGTCGGCGCGTCGGCGCTGGCGTACGGGGTCAGCCGGGGGCGGGTCCGGCCGCCGGTCGGCTGGGGAGCCGTCGCGGCGGGCGGCGCCCTGGCCGGGACGGGCTTCACCGTCTCCCTGCTCATCGCGACCCTGGCCTTCCGGGGGACCGAGCTGGCGGACGCGAAGATCGGCATCCTGAGCGCGCTGGCCGGCTCCTTCCTGATCAGCCGGCTCCTCACCGCGGTCCTCGCGGTGCTGCCGGGCAGGCTGCGGCAGCGGGCGCTGCTCGGCGACGCGGAGACGCTCGTCGACCTGGCGGTCCCCGTCGACCCCGACCGCGACCACGTGCGGGGGCCGCGGCACGCGCCGGTGACCGTCGTGGAGTACGGCGACTACGAGTGCCCGTACTGCGGACAGGCCGAACCGGTCGTCCGTGAGCTGCTCGGCGACTTCGGCGACGTGCGGTACGTGTGGCGGCACCTGCCGCTGACGGACGTGCACGTGCACGCCCAGCTGGCGGCCGAGGCGGCGGAGGCCGCTGCCGCGCAGGGCCGCTACTGGGAGATGCACGACCTGCTGCTCAGCCACCAGGGCGAGCTGCGCCTGGGCCACCTGCGCACGTACGCCGACGCCCTCGGACTGGACCCCGAGCGCTTCGACCGGGACCTGCGCTCCCACCGGGGCGCGGCGCGGATCGCCGAGGACGTGGAGTCGGCGGACCTCAGCCAGGTGGCGGGCACGCCGACGTTCTTCGTGAACGGGCGCCGGCACCACGGGGCGTACGACATCGCCAGTCTGTCGGCGGCGGTGCGGGCGGCGCGTGAGCGGGCGGCGATCGGGGCCCGCGGGAGCCGGTGAGGGCCGGGAATGCATCAGGGGGTGCG
>NZ_JAINRC010000069.1 GCF_020400655.1 Streptomyces spinosus | reverse complement strand
GCGGAGGCGAACCAGTGGCCCGAGGACGTCGTCGACTACTTCGGCGACTACCAGGCGGGCGGCGACGAGTGCCACATGGCGTTCCACTTCCCCGTCATGCCGCGCATCTTCATGGCCGTACGCCGCGAATCCCGCTACCCCGTCTCCGAGATCCTCGCCAAGACCCCGGCCATCCCCTCGAACTGCCAGTGGGGCATCTTCCTGCGCAACCACGACGAGCTGACCCTCGAAATGGTCACCGACGAGGAACGCGACTACATGTGGGCCGAGTACGCCAAGGACCCGCGGATGCGCGCCAACATCGGCATCCGCCGCCGCCTCGCCCCCCTGCTCGACAACGACCGCAACCAGATCGAGCTGTTCACCGCCCTGCTGCTCTCCCTGCCCGGCTCGCCGATCCTCTACTACGGCGACGAGATCGGCATGGGCGACAACATCTGGCTCGGCGACCGCGACGCCGTACGCACCCCCATGCAGTGGACCCCCGACCGCAACGCCGGATTCTCG
>NZ_JAINRC010000068.1 GCF_020400655.1 Streptomyces spinosus | reverse complement strand
GTCCGTGCCGTGCTCGCCGCCACCCTCTCCCCCACGTGGGGCATCTACTCCGGCTACGAACTGTGCGAGAACACCCCGCTCAGGGACGGCGGCGAAGAGTACCTGGACTCCGAGAAGTACCAGCTCAAACCCCGCGACTGGGAAGCCGCCGCACGCGAGGGACGGACCATCGCACCCCTCATCACCCAGCTCAACACCATCCGGCGGCGGCACCCGGCGCTACAGCGCCTGCGCGACCTCCGCTTCCACCCGACCGACAACGATGCCGTGCTCGCCTACAGCAAGCGCGCGGGCACGGACACGGTCATCGTGGTCGTGAACCTCGACCCGCACCACACCCAGGAGGCCACGGTCTCGTTGGACATGCCGCAACTCGGCCTGGACTGGGACGCCGCCCCGACCGTGCACGACGAACTGACGGGCGAGACGTACCACTGGGGCAGGACCAACTACGTGCGTCTCACTCCCGGCCGGGCGCCGGCGCACGTGCTCCACGTCGGGCGATCGACGCCCCAGATCGGAGGGCCCGCAGCGTCATGACCGTCAACGACCCCGTTCCGGACACCTTCGAGGACACGCCCGT
>NZ_JAINRC010000067.1 GCF_020400655.1 Streptomyces spinosus | reverse complement strand
ATCCGTGCCGTGCTCGCCGCCACCCTCTCCCCCACGTGGGGCATCTACTCCGGCTACGAACTGTGCGAGAACACCCCGCTCAAGGACGGCGGCGAGGAATACCTGGACTCCGAGAAGTACCAGCTCAAACCCCGCGACTGGGAAACCGCCGCACGCGAGGGACGGACCATCGCACCCCTCATCACCCAGCTCAACACCATCCGGCGCCGGCAGCCGGCCCTGCGACAGCTGCGCGATCTGCACTTCCACCACGCCGACAAGGACGCGGTGATCGCCTACTCGAAGCGGAGCGGATCGAACACGGTTCTGGTGGTCGTGAACCTCGACCCCCACCACACCCAGGAGGCCACGGTCTCGTTGGACATGCCGCAACTCGGCCTGGACTGGCACGAGTCCGTGCCGGTGCGCGACGAGCTCACCGGCGAGACCTACTACTGGGGCAGGGCCAACTATGTGCGCCTCGAACCGGGTCACAGGCCCGCGCACGTCTTCACCGTCCTGCGACCGTCCACCCCGCAGACCGGAGGGTCACCCACAACATGATCGTCAATGAGCCCGTTCCGGACACCTTCGAGGACACGCCCGC
>NZ_JAINRC010000066.1 GCF_020400655.1 Streptomyces spinosus | reverse complement strand
CTTGGTGTGCTCGGCGGGCCAGAAGATGTTGTTGTGGAAGAAGCCGTCGCCGTAGTACGCGGCCTGCTCGGCGATCTCCGGGGAGCGGATCGAGCCGTGCCACACGAACGGCGCCACACCGTCCAGCGGGCGCGGGGTGGAGGTGAAGCCCTGCAACGGGGTGCGGAACCTGCCCTCCCAGTCCACCACGTCCTCGCGCCACAGCCGGCGCAGCAGCGCGTAGTTCTCGATGGCCAGGTCGATCCCGTCGCGGATGTCCTTGCCGAACCACGGGTAGACCGGCCCGGTGTTGCCACGGCCCGTCATCAGGTCCACCCGCCCGTCGGCCAGGTGCTGCAGCATCGCGTAGTCCTCCGCGATCTTCACCGGGTCGTTGGTGGTGATCAGCGTGGTCGACGTCGACAGCACGATCCGCTCCGTGCGCGCCGCGATGTAGCCGAGCATCGTGGTCGGCGAGGACGGCACGAACGGCGGGTTGTGGTGCTCACCCATCGCGAAGACGTCCAGACCGACCTCCTCGGCCTTCAGCGCGATGGCGACCATGGCCTTGATCCGCTCGCGCTCCGTCGGAGTCCGCCCCGTGGTCGGGTC
>NZ_JAINRC010000065.1 GCF_020400655.1 Streptomyces spinosus | reverse complement strand
CGACGCGCGGCCGAATCCGTCCGGGCCCGGGAACTGGCCGCCACCGGACACCTGTTCCGGCTGTGGCGCCCGGTCGGCGAGCTGCGCAGCATCGGCGTGTGGCGCGCGGACGACGAGGCCGACCTGCGCGAGAACGTGCTCGGCACCCTGCCCCTGTGGCCGTGGATGACCGCCGAGATCACCGCCCTGCAGCCCCACCCCAACGACCCGGGTCCCGCCGGAGGAGAAGACCGATGAGCGGCACGGCAGCCCACGAAGCGATCCTGCGTGGCGTGGTGGACCAGTGGAAGAGCGCGGTCGACGCGCACGAGCCGGAGAAGGTCGCGGCGCTCTTCACCGAGGACGCCATCTTCCAGGGACTCCGCCCCTACAGCGTCGGCCGTCCCGGGGTCGCCGCGTACTACGACTCCCAGCCGACCGGGCTGACCGCCGAGTACCGGGTGCTCGAGACACGGAGCCTCGCGGACGACGTCCTGCTCGGCTACCTCGACGTCGACTTCGGGTTCACCGACCGCCCGGCCATCCACGTCACGCTCAGCGTCGTGCTCACACGTGTCTCCGACCGCTGGCACATCTCCCACTACCAGGTGACGAAGCTCGACTGACGCAT
>NZ_JAINRC010000064.1 GCF_020400655.1 Streptomyces spinosus | reverse complement strand
CTGAACATGCTGACGGAGCGGGAGCGGCGGGAGGTGCTGGTCGACTGGAACGGTGTCACCGGCCCGTACCCGGAGACGGCGACGATCCACCGGCTGGTCGAGGACCGGGTCGCCATCGACCCGGACGCGGTCGCGGTCACCCGGGGCGAGCAGCGGTGGACCTTCGCCGAGATCAACGCGCGTGCGAACCGGTTGGCTCATCATCTGCGTGGTTCGGGCATCACCCCGGACACCCTCGTCGCGGTCTGCCTGGAGCGGTCGCCGGACCTGATCGCCACCCTCCTGGGCATCCTGAAGGCGGGTGCCGCGTTCGTGCCCCTGGACCCCGACTACCCGGCCGACCGGATCACGTACATGGTCGAGGACGCGAGTGCGCCGCTTGTCATCACGAGCACTGCTCTGGCTGACCGGCTGCCCGACAGGGTCGACCGGTTGCTGGTCGATGCCGGGTGGCCGGCCGGTCCCGAGACCGATCCGGAGCCGCTGGCCTCGCCGGACGATCTGGCCTACGTCATCTACACGTCGGGGTCCACGGGCAAGCCCAAGGGTGTGGCTCTGGAACACCGGGGTGTGGTCAACTACCTGCACTGGTGCGACCGGAACTACCCGGCAGGTGTTCGCGGCGGTATCGGCAGCATCCTGTACTCGTCGGTCACGTTCGACCTGACGATCACCGCTCTGTTCCTGCCCCTGATCCAGGGCCAGCAACTGGTCATACCCGTGCCCG
>NZ_JAINRC010000063.1 GCF_020400655.1 Streptomyces spinosus | reverse complement strand
CGACTTCGCGGTCTGGCAGCGCGAGCGGCTCGCCGGTCCCGAGGCGGAGCGCCACCTCGCCTACTGGCGCGAGCGCCTGGCCCGGGTGACACCGCTCGAACTTCCCACCGACCACCAGCGTCCGGCACGGCCGAGCGGCGAGGGCGATGTCGTCACCTTCTCGGTGCCGCGGGAGGTGGCGGAGGTGCTGCGGTCCACGGCGAGCGGGCAGGGCGCGAGTCTGTTCATGGCGCTACTGTCGCTGTTCCAGATCGTCCTGGCGCGTTACTGCCGTCAGGACGACATCGCGGTGGGCACCCCGATCGCCGGCCGTAACCGCGCCGAGACCGAGGACCTGATCGGTTTCTTCGTGAACACGCTGGTCCTGCGCACCGACCTGTCCGGCGACCCGACGTTCACGGAACTCCTCGACCGGGTCAAGGACACCGCCCTCGGTGCCTACGACCACCAGGACCTGCCCTTCGAACGCCTCGTGGAGGAGCTGGCTCCCGACCGGGACCTGTCCCGCAACCCGCTGTTCCAGACGATGTTCGTGCTTCAGGCGCCCGGCAGCGCGGAGGGCCGGGCGTGGGAGCTGGAAGGCACCCGGACCGAGGCGGTCGAGATCGAGCGGGGTGTCGCCAAGTTCGACCTGACGCTCACGGCGGCCGAGTCGGCGGACGGACTGCGCGCGGTGCTCGAGTACCGGACGGATCTGTTCGAGCGGGCGACGATCGAGCGTATGGCCGGCCATTTCGCCACCCTGGCGGCGTCGGTGGCGGCC
>NZ_JAINRC010000062.1 GCF_020400655.1 Streptomyces spinosus | reverse complement strand
CGCACACCTCCAGCAGCAACTCCCCGACTACATGGTCCCGGCCACCTACGTCACCCTCGACCAACTCCCGCTCACCCCCAACGGAAAGGTCGACACCAAGGCCCTCCCCGCACCCGACCACCACCGACCCGACCTCGACACCAGCTACACCGCACCCCGGAACACGACGGAGGCGACCATCGCCGGCGCCTGGTCCGACGTCCTCGGCGTCGACACCGTCGGGATCCACGACAACTTCTTCCAACTGGGCGGACACTCGCTGCTCGCCACGCAGGTGACGTCGCGGCTACGGCAACGGCTCGGGGTGGACGTTCCGGTGCGCGCCTTGTTCACCTCGCCCACACCCGCCACACTGGCCGGGGTCGTGCGCGAGCTGGAGACGGCCGACAAGGCGCCGTTGGTACCCATCGACCGTGGCAGCGGTCCACAGCCGTTGTCGTTCGCGCAGCAGCGGCTGTGGTTCCTGGACCAGTTGACACCGGGCGGCGCCGAGTACCTCGTACCGTTCGGTCTGCGGGTGCGGGGCGCCCTCGACGCCGGTGCGCTGGGTCTGGCGTTCACCGGTCTCGTGACCCGGCACGAGGTGCTGCGCACCCGGTTCGTCACGGACGACTCGGGCCGTCCCGCACAGATCGTGGACGCGCCCTGGTCGGTCACTCCGGTGGTGCACGACGTCCGGACCGGCTCCACGGCCGAGCGGGAGCGGGCGGCACTGGAGATCATGGCAGCCGAGGCACGGAGGCCGTTCGAGCTGGACGGCGGGCGGCTGCTGCGGGTGGACGTGGTCCGCGTCGCGGACGACGACCACTACGTGCTGATCACGC
>NZ_JAINRC010000061.1 GCF_020400655.1 Streptomyces spinosus | reverse complement strand
AACGTCGGGCAGACCGACCTGGCAGGTGCCCGGCGCCAGATCGACATGTGCCTCGACGCCGGCGTCAACCTCGTCGACACCGCGAACATGTACTCGGCAGGTGTGGCGGAGGAGATCCTCGGCCAGGCGATCGCAGGGCGGCGCGACCAGCTGCTGATCTCCTCGAAGGTGCGTATGGCGATGGGTTCCGGCCCCAACGACGAGGGACTGTCGCGTCACCACATCCTCGGCCAGATCGAGGCCAGCCTGCGCCGTCTGAACACCGATCACCTGGACATCTACCACGTCCACGAGTGGGACGGGCTGACACCCCTCGAGGAGACCATGGAAACCCTCGACTCCCTGGTGCGGTCCGGCAAGGTCCGCTACCTGGGTGTCTCCAACTACTCGGGCTGGCAGCTGATGAAGGCGCTCTGCGTGGCCGACGCGCACGGCTACGAGCGGTTCGTCAGCAACCAGATCTACTACTCGCTGGAATCACGTGACGCCGAGTACGAGCTGGTGCCGCTCTCGCTGGACCAGGGCCTGGGCATCATGGTGTGGAGCCCGCTCGCCGGCGGTCTGCTCTCGGGCAAGTACCGGCGCGGGCGGCAGGCAGGCGACGGCCGCCACCTCACGGAGTGGTCCGAACCCCCCGTGCGGGACGAGGACAGGCTCTACGACACCATCGAGACCGTCGTCGACATCGCCTCCGCCCACGGCGCCTCGCCCGCCCAGGTCTCCCTGGCCTATCTGCTCGCCAAGCCGGGCGTGACCTCGGTGATCGTCGGCGCCCGCAAGGACGAACAACTGGCCGACAATCTCGGCGCCGTCAACGTGCACTTGAGCGGCGAGGACATCGACCGGCT
>NZ_JAINRC010000060.1 GCF_020400655.1 Streptomyces spinosus | reverse complement strand
CTCGAAGGCGGGGCGTCCGCCGTGCTGGAGGTAGGCGTGCAGGATGTCGGGGGTGTTGGCGAAGAAGTTCGGCCGCATCCAGGCCGCCGCCTCACCCGACAGCTCCGTCAGGTACTCGGTCAGCTCCTGCTTGGTGTTGCGCCAGGTGAAGTACGTGTAGGACTGCTGGAAACCGATCTGGGCGAGGGTGTGCATCATCGCCGGGCGGGTGAACGCCTCCGCCAGGAAGATCACGTCCGGGTCGCGGCGGTTGACCTCCGCGATCACCCGTTCCCAGAACACCACCGGCTTGGTGTGCGGGTTGTCCACGCGGAAGATCCGCACCCCGTGTCCCATCCAGTGCCGCAGCACCCGCACGGTCTCGGCGACCAGGCCGTCCATGTCGGCGTCGAACGCGATGGGGTAGATGTCCTGGTACTTCTTCGGCGGGTTCTCGGCGTAGGCGATGCTCCCGTCGGGGCGGTGGTGGAACCACTGCGGGTACTTGTGCACCCAGGGGTGGTCGGGCGAGCACTGCAACGCGAAGTCCAGGGCGATCTCCAGACCCAGCTTCCCGGCCTCGGCGACGAAGAAGTCGAAGTCCTCGATGGTGCCCAGGGCGGGGTGCACGGCGTCGTGGCCACCCTCCGGGGAGCCGATCGCCCAGGGCACGCCGACGTCGTCGGGGCCGGCGGTGAGGGTGTTGTTGCGGCCCTTGCGGAAGGTGGTCCCGATGGGGTGGATCGGCGGGAGGTAGACGACGTCGAAGCCCATGTCCGCGATCGGCCCCAGCCGGCGCGCGGCGGTGCGGAAGGTGCCGTGCGGCTCCTCGGCGGTGCCCTCCGAACGCGGGAAGAACTCGTACCACGAGCCG
>NZ_JAINRC010000005.1 GCF_020400655.1 Streptomyces spinosus | reverse complement strand
TCCTGTGACCCGGGACGCCTGTTCCTGCCCGCGATCATGGACCCGGTCTACGGCTACCAGGTCACCAATGTCGAGGCGTCCATGGCCTCGCCGTCGAGCCTGCTGCACTGGACGCGCCGCATGATCGAGATCCGCAAGCAGAACCCCGCCTTCGGACTGGGGTCCTACACCGAGCTGCCGTCGTCGAACCCGGCGGTGCTCGCCTTCCTGCGCGAGTACGAGGACGACCTCGTGCTGTGCGTCCACAACTTCTCCCGCTTCGCCCAGCCCACGGAGCTGGACCTGAGCCGGTTCGGCGGGCGGCACCCCGTCGAGCTGTTCGGCGGGGTCCGGTTCCCGGCGATCGGCGAGCTGCCGTACCTGCTCACCCTCGCGGGACACGGCTTCTACTGGTTCCGGCTGCGCAGGGAACCCGTATAGCGCGGGCCCGGGTGGGGCGCCGCGGCGTTTCCACCGCCCCACCCGGGGCACGCATCAGTAACCCCCCGACGCCCCCCGGGGAAAGGACGTGACGCCCATGGTGGAAACGGTCACCTCTTCCGGCACCACCAGTACCCTTCTCGCCTCGCTCGACCCCCTGCTGCGCGCCTGGCTGCCCCGGCAGCGCTGGTTCGCGGGCAAGGGCCGTCCGGTCACCGGGTTCACCCCCGTGTCCGTCACCGAACTGCTGCCGCCCGACGGCCGGCTGGGCCTCTACCACCTGCTGGTGCGCGTCCACCAGGCCGCCGTACCCGGAGCCCCGCCGCACCCCGGCGACTGCTACCAGCTCCTCATAGGCGTGCGCGAGGCGCTGCCGCCCCGGCTGGCGCCCGCGCTGATCGGACATGTGACCGAGGGCCCGCTCGTCGGACGCACGGTGTACGACGCCCTGCACGACACCCGGCCCGCCGAAGTGCTCCTGGAGGCCCTGCGCACCCAGGCCCGCGTCGGCGGGCTGCGTTTCGAGCGGGACCCGGCGCAGGAGATCCGGGCCGGCCTCGTGGCCCGGCTGATGACCGCGGAACAGTCCAACTCGTCCGTGGTCTACGGAGATACGTTTATTCTGAAGCTGTTGCGCCGGGTGGTGCCCGGCGTCAACCCCGATCTGGAGCTCCCGCTCGCCCTGGCCCGCGAGGGCTGCCCGAGGGTGCCCGCGCCGACGGCCTGGCTGCACGCCGAGGTGGCGGCGGACACCTACGTCCTGGCCGTGCTCCAGCCGTACGTGAGCGGCGCCTCCGACGGCTGGGAGCTGGCGCTGCGCGAGCTGGCCAAGGGCGAGGACTTCGCCACCGAGGCCCGTGCCCTGGGCCGGGCCACCGCCGAGGTGCACACCGCGCTCGCCCGGGCCCTGCCGACGGTCACCCTCGGCCACGCCCAGCTGGAGTCAATGGTCGACGGCATGACCGGGCGGCTGGCGGCGGCCGTGCAGGCGGTACCGGCGCTGCGTCCGTACGAGCGCGGGCTGCGCTCGGCGTACGAGGCGCTCGGCACACTCGCCGCCGAGGGCCGCACCTGGACCGCCCAGCGCGTCCACGGCGATCTGCACCTCGGCCAGTGCCTGCGCTCGCCGTCCGGCGCCTGGTCGCTGATCGACTTCGAGGGCGAACCGGCCCGGCCGCTGGCCGAGCGGCGCATGCCGCAGCCACCGGTGCGGGACATCGCGGGGATGCTCCGCTCCTTCGACTACGCGGCCCACTCGGCGACCCCGCCCGCCCCGGACTGGGCGCACACCTGCCGGGCCGCCTACTGCTCCGGATACGCGGAGGTGGCGGGCCGCGATCCGCGTACCGACCCGGTGATGCTGCGGGCCTACGAGACCGACAAGGCGGTCTACGAGGTCGTCTACGAGGCCCGGCACCGGCCCGACTGGCTCCCCGTACCGCTGAGCGCGGTGCGCCGCCTCGCCCTGCCCGACCAGGAGGCTCGTCCGTGACCCCCAAGGGACACAAGGAATCCAAGGCCCACAAGGAAGCCAAGGCCAAGAAGGAGTCCGCGGCCAGGAAGAAGGCCGCCGCCAGGAAGCCGCCCGCGCAGGAGGTCCCCGCGCAGGCGCCGGCCCCCGGCGCGGAGGTACCCGCGCAGGCCCCGCCCGCGGAGGTCCCGGCGCAGGCCCCCGCGGTGGAACCGCCCTCGCAGGCCCCCGCGGTGGTGGTGCCCGCGCAGGTCCCCGCGCCGGCGCCGGCCCCCGTCGTGGAGGTCGCCGTGTCCCCGGCCGTCGACGCCGGCGACCGCGCGCGGCTGCTGCACGGCACCCACCACGATCCGCACTCCGTGCTGGGCGCGCACCCGGTGCCGGGCGGCGTGGCCTTCCGCGCGTTCCGCCCGCACGCGCGGGCGGTCACCGTGGTCTCGGGCGAGCTGCGGGCGGAGCTGCACGACGACGGCGACGGCTTCTTCTCCGGCCTGCTCCCGCTCACCGAGGTCCCCGCCTACCGGCTGCTGGTGACGTACGACGGCACGGTCCACGAGACCGAGGACGCCTACCGCTTCCTGCCCACCCTCGGCGAGCTGGACCTGCATCTGATCGGCGAGGGCCGGCACGAGCAGCTGTGGCAGGCGCTCGGCGCGCACGTCACCACCCACCAGGGCGTCACCGGGACCCGGTTCGCGGTGTGGGCGCCGAACGCGCGGGGCGTGCGGGTCACCGGCGGGTTCAACTTCTGGGACGGCACCGGCTTCCCGATGCGCTCGCTCGGCGGCACCGGGGTCTGGGAGCTGTTCGTGCCGGGGATCGGCGAGGGCGAGCTGTACAAGTTCGAGATCACCCGCCCGGACGGCTCGCGCACCCTGCGCGCCGACCCGCTGGCCCGCCGTACCGAGGTCCCGCCCGCCACCTCCTCGGTCGTGCACGCCTCGCACCACGAGTGGGGTGACGCCGAGTGGCTGGCGCACCGGGCGGACACCCCGGTGCACGAGGCCCCCTTCTCGGTGTACGAGGTGCACCTGCCGTCCTGGCGGCCCGGACTGACCTACCGCCGGCTGGCCGAACAGCTCCCGGCGTACGTGAAGGAGATGGGCTTCACCCACGTGGAGCTGATGCCGGTCGCCGAGCACCCCTTCGGCGGCTCCTGGGGCTACCAGGTCACCGGGTTCTACGCGCCGACGGCCCGGCTCGGCACCCCCGACGACTTCAAGTACCTGGTGGACAAGCTGCACCAGGCGGGCATCGGGGTGCTGATGGACTGGGTGCCGGCGCACTTCCCGCGCGACGACTGGGCGCTCGCGGAGTTCGACGGGCGTCCGCTGTACGAGCACCACGACCCGCTGCGGGCCGCCCATCCCGACTGGGGCACGCTGGAGTTCGACTTCGGCCGGCGCGAGGTGCGCAACTTCCTCGTCGCGAACGCGGTGTACTGGTGCGAGGAGTTCCACATCGACGGGCTGCGCGTGGACGCGGTCGCCTCGATGCTCTACCTGGACTACTCGCGCGAGCCGGGCCAGTGGACGCCGAACAAGCACGGTGGCCGGGAGAACCTGGACGCGGTGGCGTTCCTCCAGGAGATGAACGCCACCGTCTACCGGCGCTGCCCGGGTGTGGTGACCGTCGCGGAGGAGTCCACGGCCTGGGACGGTGTCACCCGGCCCACCCACCACAAGGGCCCGAGCGGCTTCGGCGGGCTCGGCTTCGGACTGAAGTGGAACATGGGCTGGATGCACGACTCGCTGCAGTACATGAGCCACGACCCCGTGCACCGCGCGTACCACCACCACGAGATGACGTTCTCGATGGTGTACGCCTACAGCGAGAACTACGTCCTGCCGATCTCCCACGACGAGGTCGTCCACGGCAAGCGGTCCCTGGTGTCGAAGATGCCCGGCGACTGGTGGCAACAGCGCGCCGACCTGCGCGCCTACCTCGGTTTCATGTGGGCCCACCCCGGCAAGCAACTCCTCTTCATGGGACAGGAGTTCGCCCAGGGCGCCGAGTGGTCCGAGGCGCACGGCCCCGACTGGTGGCTGCTCGACCCGGCCTACGGCGCCGAGGCGGACCACCGGGGTGTGCGGGACCTCGTCCGGGACCTGAACGCCGTGTACCGGGCGACCCCGGCGCTGTGGCAGCGGGACACCGACCCGGCGGGCTTCGAGTGGATCACCGGGGACGCGGCGGACGACAACGTCTTCGCGTTCCTGCGCCACGACGCCGAGGGCACCCCGCTGCTCGCGGTCACCCACCTGGCCCCGGTGGTCCGCCACGACTACCGCCTCGGGGTGCCGGAGGAGGTGCCGGCCTGGGTGGAGGTCCTCAACACCGACGCGGCCCGCTACGGCGGCGGCGACGTCACCCGCCCGGACGTCGTCAAGCCCGAGGCCCAGCCCTGGCACGGCCGCCCGGCGAGCATCCGGCTGACCCTGCCCCCGCTGGCGACGGTGTGGCTGCGCCCGGCCTGACCGGGTGACGCGCGCCCTATAGTGGCCGCACGTCTTCGGCGGAGCACGGGGGGACTGAGGTACGTGCGGTACTGCGGAGCACTGACGGCCCTGCTGTGTGCCGTGGCCGCTCTCCTGCTGAGCGGCTGCGGCACCCAGGTGGCGGGACGGGGCGGAGGAGCGTCCCCCACGGAGACCGGGCCCGTCCCGTGGACCCTCGGTGAGCCGTCCCGGGTCACCGCCGCCCGGATCGGCGCCGACCACCGCACGCTGAGCATCGACGTGGACGTGCCCAGCGGGGAGCACGCCTGCGTGCGGAACCTCAAGGCGGTCGACACCGACGCCGAGTACGGCGCCGTGCCGGGCACCGTCCACGTACAGGTCACCTTCACCTCCCCGTCCGGTGACCGGCGCAGCGGGTGCGTCGAGGAGACGACGGCCACGGCCCGGGTCCGGCTGCCCGAGCCGCTGGGCGGGCGGAAGCTGGTGGTCGACAACCGCACGGTCTTCACCGCCGACGGCGCGAAGCCGCCCGCCCTGCGGATGTGCGGCGAACTGGGCTGCCACCCGCCGGCCACCGGCTGCACCCCCGCCTCCTACGACCAGGCGCTGCTCGCGGCCGGCGCGCCCATGCACACCTACCGGGACGCCGAGCACTGCGACGGCAGGTGGCTGGTCCTGGACTTCTCCTGGCGCACCGGCCCGGCGTGCGGCTCCGACGACGGCGGCCCCGCCTGCTCCTCCCGGCTGGGCGACCGCTGGTTCTTCCGGGCGGCACCCTCCGGCTGGAAACCGGTCTTCGAGAGCGCTGCCGGGGGCTGCGGGGCGGTCCGCCGCCAGGTCCCGCGGTTCCCGGTCGCGCTGTGCGCGGAGCTGGCCCCGCTGTCCGCCGCGCTGCACCCGACCCGCCCGCCGGCGCCGGCCTCACCGACGGCCGGTGCAGGCTCCGCCCCGGCCGCTACGGCGCGGTGACGCCCGTGGCGAGCCCCTCCGGGAGTCCGCCCGTGTAGAGGACCCCGAGCCGCTGGGTGGCCCGGGTCAGGGCGACGTAGAGGTCGCTCGTGCCGTAGGCGCCCGGCTCCACCACCAGGACGGAGTCGAACTCCAGGCCCTTGGACTGCCGGGGGTCGAGCAGGACGACCGTCCGCGTCAGGTCGGGCTCGGCGCCGGCCGTGACGCCGTCCAGGCGGGCGGCGAGGGCGCGGTGCAGTTCGCGCGGGGCGATCACCGCGAGCCGGCCCTCCGCCGGGGTGAGCTCGGCGACCGCCTTGGCGACCGCGCCGGGCAGGTCGTCGGTGACCTGCCGCACCCAGGGGCGCTCACCGGTGGAGCGGACGGAGCTGGGCGGTGCGAAGTCCGGGTTCCCGGCGCGGACGACGGCCGCCGCCAGGTCCATGATCTCCGCCGGGGTGCGGTAGTTGACGCCCAGGCGGGTGTGCTCCCAGCGGTCCTCGACGTAGGGCGTGAGGATGTCCTCCCAGGAGCCGACGCCGGCCGCCTCGGCCGTCTGGGCGGGGTCGCCGACCAGGGTCATCGAGCGGGTCGGGCTGCGGCGCATCAGCAGCCGCCAGGCCATCGGCGACAGTTCCTGCGCCTCGTCCACGATGATGTGCCCGAACGCCCAGGTGCGGTCGGCTGCGGCCCGCTCGGCGGCGCTGCGGTGGTCGGCCTCCTCGTGCCGCTCGGCGAACCGCTCGGCGTCGATGATGTGGTGCGCGGACAGGACCTCGGAGGCGTCCGGGTCGTCCTCCTCCTTGTCCTCGAACTCGTAGGTCCGCGAGGCGTACGAGACGTCCAGGACGCCCTGGGCGTAGGCCACCTGCGTCTCGCGCTCGCGATCGGCGCGGGCGCGTGCCACCCGGTCGTCCTCGCCGAGGAGTTCGGCCGCCTCGTCCAGCAGGGGCACGTCGGCGACGGTCCAGGCGCGGGTCACCGGGCGGCGGATCGCGTCGGCGTCCTCCTTCGGCAGGTAGCCGTCGGGCTCGGCGAGGAAGTCGGCGACCAGCCGCTGCGGGGTGATCCGCGGCCAGAGCTGGTCGACGGCGTCCCAGACCTCGGGGTTCTCGGCGAGTTCGTCGCGGATCTGGGTGATGTCGGAGGCGTCGAGCAGGCTGCTGCCGTCGTAGGGGTCGGTGCCCACGCGCTCGGCGTACAGCTCGGTGAGGGTGTTGAGGATGTGCCCCTCGAAGTACTCGCGGGCGGCGTTGTGGGGCAGCTTGGCGGCGCGGGTGCGCTCGCGGGCGACGTTGACCAGGCCGTCGTCCAGCATGAGGACCTCGCGGTCGTGTTCGATCGCGATGACCGGGTCGGGCAGGGCCTGCCGGTCGCGTACGACGGCGGCGAGCACGTCGGCCATGCCGGCGCGGCCCTTGACGGCGGCGGCCTCGGGGGTGTCGGCGGCGGTGGCCTTCACCCCGGGGAACAGCTCGCCGACCGTGGCCAGCAGCACCCCGGTCTCGCCGAGGGAGGGCAGCACCTCGCCGATGTAGCCGAGGAAGGCCGGGTTCGGGCCGACGATGAGGACCGCGCGGCGGGCCAGCAGTTCCCGGTGCTCGTACAGCAGGTAGGCCGCGCGGTGCAGGGCGACCGCGGTCTTGCCGGTGCCGGGGCCGCCCTCCACGACCAGCACGCCCCGGTGGGGTGCCCGGATGATGCGGTCCTGGTCGGCCTGGATGGTCTGCACGATGTCGCTCATCCGGCCGGTGCGGGCCGAGTTCAGCGCGGCCAGCAGGACGGCGTCGCCGCTCGGGTCCTCGTGCCCGGTGCGGGTGGCGTCGCCGAGGTCGAGGATCTCGTCGTGCAGGGAGGTGACGGTCCGGCCCTCGGAGGCGATGTGCCGGCGGCGGCGCAGGCCCATCGGGGTGTGGCCGGTGGCCAGGTAGAAGGGGCGGGCGACGTCGGCCCGCCAGTCGATGAGGACCGGGGTGCGCTCGGCGTCGTCCTCGCGCAGCCCGATCCGGCCGATGTGGTGCTTCCTGCCGTCGGCGAGGTCGATCCGGCCGAAGCAGAGCGAGCCGTCGACGGCGTTCAGCGCGGCGAGCAGCCCCGAGCGCTCGGCGACCAGGATGTCCCGCTCCAGCCGGGCCTGCATGGGCTTGTCGCCCTGGGCGAGCGCGTCGGCGACGGAGGTCTCGGCCTCGCCGCGCAGCACGTCCACGCGCGCGTACAGTCCGTCGATGAATTCCTGCTCGTGCCGGATTTCATCGTCTGGAAAGTCGGTGTTTGACAATTCCGCTCCCGCCCGGATATAGTGTGGTCACTGAATTACTTCGGGACTTCCTCGAAACGAAGTCACGAATCGTTGAATATACGCACAGCAATCCCCCGAGCGCAATTGCTCAGGGGATTTTTTGATGGGCGGGCCGGGTCTACAGCGGTGCGTGCGCCACGCCCGCCGAGTCCTCCACCTCCATCAGCGAGGCACTGTGCCGTTCCTCGTCGAACGCGCGGCGCCCGCCGCGCAGTCCGAAAAGCCGCTTGGTCAGGGCGATGTACAGGACCGCGAGGACGTTCAGCACGAGCGTGGCGATCTTCAGCCAGCTGACGTGCTCGGTGAGTTCGTAGATCTCCAGCGGCAGGAAGGCGGCCGTCGCGACCACCGTCAGGTATTCCGCCCAGCGTTTGGCGTACCAGAGGCCGACCGCCTCGATCAGTTCGATCAGCGCGTAGGCCAGCAGCAGTCCGGCGACCAGCACCAGGGTGGAGTGCCGGTAGCCGAACGCCTTCTGCACGGAACCGACGACCGGCGAGTGGTCCAGGTCGTAGTGGAAGTGCCGGAACACCGGCCGGAAGACGTCCAGGTACTCGTCGAACAGGCGGCGCACCGCGTCCTGGCTGTTGCTGAACTTCCACACCGCGACCGCGACCAGCACGATGAACACTCCGCGCACGGCACGCTCGACGGCGAGGAAGCGCAGGACGAACAGGTCCCGGAGCACCGTGCCGCGCGGCACCAGCGGCGCGTCGGCGGCAGGCCCCGAGCCGTGCGGCTCGCCGAGCACGAAGTCACCGCAGCGCAGGCACCGCCAGACGTCCCCGAGCGCGGTCCGCGCGTGCAGCCGGACGCGCAGCCGGGGATCGTCCGGCGCGTAGGTCACATGGCCCTTGCGCGCGCAGGTCCGCCGGTCCCAGTCGATCTTCATTCCCCCATGCCTCCGCACTCGTATGGACACCACCCGTACGGACGCCGTACACGAACGTGCCGTTCCGGTTGACCCGGAACGGCACGGACGAGTTGCCCCGGAACGGCACGGGCGGGGGGGAGGCGGTCACTCGGCCGCGCTGTCCACCAGCTCCCTCTCCTCGGTCGCGGCCTGCGCGGCACCGGCCTCGCGGCCCGGCAGCAGGACGGCCACCAGGACGGTGCCGATACCGAGGATCACCGCCCCGACCAGACTGGTGTGGGCGACCGCGTCGGAGAAGGCGGAGCCCACCGCGTCGGCCATCTGCCGGGCACCGGCGGCCAGCTCACCGGCCTGCTGCTTGAGCTGCGCGGCCTGCTGCGGGTCGCCCGCCTGCTGGGCCCGGGCGGCGGCCTGCTGCGCCTTCTCGCCGATGCCCTGCGCGACGGCGTACCCGGCGCCGACCGAGTCCCGCGCGGTGTCCAGGGCGCTCGCCGGGAGCCCGCTGCCGGCGGTGGCGTCGGACAGGTGGTCGCCGTAGGACGTGGCGAGCAGCGAGCCGAGGATGGCGATGCCGAGCGAGCCGCCCAGTTCCAGCGAGGTGTCGTTGACGGCGCCGCCGACGCCCAGCTCGGACTCCGGGAACGCGCCCATGATGGCGTCGGTGCAGGGCGAGAGGGCGAGGCCGATGGCCAGGCCCAGGATGAGCAGGGGCGCCACGAAGTCGCCGTAGCCGGAGCCGGCGTCCACCCGGGTGAGCAGGGCGAGGGCGGTCGTACCGCCGGCCATGCCCGCGCCGACGGTCCACTTCATGCCGACGCGCGGGGTGAGCCAGCCGGTCAGGGCCGAGCCCGCGAAGACGGCGCCGGCGAGCGGCAGCATGCGCACACCGGTCTGCAGGGCGTCGTAGCCGAGGACGAACTGCAGGTGCTGGGTGAGGTAGTAGAAGGCGCCGAAGACGGCGAGGAAGAACAGGGCGACGGCGAGGTTGGAGCCGGCGAACCGGCGGCCGGTGAAGCGGCGCACGTCCAGGATCGGGCGCGGGTGGCGCAGCTCCCACAGCACGAAGGCGACCAGGCCGGCGCCCGCGACCACCGCCGCCGCGACGGCCTTGGCGCCCCAGCCGAAGTGCGGACCCTCGATGATCATGTAGACGAGCGCGCCGGTCCACAGCACCGACAGCAGTCCGCCGACGTAGTCGATGCGGTCGTGGTGGCCGGCCCGCGAGGGCGGGACGAGGACGAGGGCGCCGACGATCGCGACGGCCGCGACGGGCACGTTGATCAGGAAGGTCGAGGACCAGCCGTGGCCGCGCAGCAGGGCACCGGCGACGACCGGTCCGGCGGCGATGGCGAGCCCGGCGGTGGCGGTCCACAGCGTGATCGCCTTGGCCCGCTCGGCGCGCGGGAAGGTGGCGGCCAGCAGGGAGAGCGTGGCGGGCATGATCAGCGCGGCGCCGACGCCCATCACGGCCCGGGCCGCGATGACGGTGGCCGCGCTGCCGGCGAGGTACCCGAAGACGGCCCCGCCGCCGAACACCAGCAGACCGAGGACGAGCGCCCCGCGCCGGCTGTACTTGTCGCCGATGGCGCCGAGCAGCAGCATCAGCGCCGCGTAGGGCACGGTGTAGCCGTCGATCACCCACTGCAGGTCGGCGCTGGAGAGCCCGAGGTCCCGGGTCATGTCGGGCGCCGCGACCGTGAGGGCGGTGTTCGCCATCACGATGATCAGCAGGCTGAGGCAGAGCACCAGCAGCGCCCACCACCGCCGGGCGTAGGGGCGGTCCGTCCTCTCGACCGGTTCGGTCATGACGAGTCGCATGGCAGGGGTCGCCTTCCTCGGGTACGCGACAGGACTTGCACAGCGCCGTGCAATTGCACAACAATGTGCAATGTACGACGCTGCACAACACTGTGCAAGTCGACCGGAAGACGCCCGGCAAACCTCCGGGGAGGCACAATGACCGCCATGACCACGGGTAACACCAGCCGCGCCGACGCCAACCGGCGCCGCATCCTCGACGTCGCCCTCGCCGAACTGCTGCGTGATCCGGACGCCTCCATGGACCAGATCGCACGCGCGGCCGGGGTCGTCCGACGGACGGTCTACGGCCACTTCCCCAGCCGTGAGGCGCTGATCAGCACCCTGGTCGACGGGGCCGTCGACGCACTGGCGGACGCGGACTCCCGGGCCTGCGCCGGCGTGACCGACCCGGCGGAGACGGTGGCCCGCTCGGTGCTCGCCCTGTGGCCGGTCGCCGACCGCTACCGGCTGCTGATCGCGCTCGCCCAGCGCACCGTCACCGTGCAGGGCATCCGCGAACGCCTCGCGCCCCTGCGCGAGAACAAGATCCGGCTCCTCCAGCGCGGCCTGGACGAAGGCGTCTTCAGCTCCCCGCTGCCCGCGCCGGCCCTCGCGTACGTGCACGAGCAGATGCTGTTCGCGGTGATGGAGGCGGTGAACGACGGACTCCTGGCAGCACAGGAGGCGGGCCGCTCCGCCACGGTCGCCGTCCTGACCGCGGCGGGCGTGCCCGCCTCACGGGCCACCGAGCTGGTGGCCGGGGTGTCGTAGGAGGAGCAGCTCCCGGAGCCGCAGGAGGGAGCCGGGCGGCCGGGTACGGGGGAGCCTCGGCCGCCCGGCGGCGGTACCCGGACGCCCGGCCCGGGTTCAGGCGGGGCCGGACGTCCGGAACTACAGGATGGATCAGGCCTTGGCGAGTTCCTTCTCGCCGTCCTCCCGGGGCTCGGCAACCTCCCGCACCCCGGCCCCGCCCTCGTCCAGCAGCGTGGTCTCGTCGAACGGCAGCTCGCCGGCCAGCACCCGCCGCACCCGGACCGTGTCGATCTCCTTGGTCCACGTGCCGACCAGCACCGTCGCGACCGCGTTGCCCGCGAAGTTCGTCAGCGCCCGTGCCTCGCTCATGAACCGGTCGATGCCGACGATCAGCCCGACCCCGTCCACCAGCGCCGGCTTGTGCGACTGCAGACCGCCGGCCAGGGTGGCGAGGCCCGCGCCGCTGACGCCGGCCGCGCCCTTCGAGGCCAGCAGCAGGAACAGCAGCAGCGGGATCTGCTCGCCGACCGACATCGGCGTACCCAGCGCGTCCGCGATGTACAGCGACGCCATGGTCATGTAGATCATCGTGCCGTCGAGGTTGAACGAGTACCCGGTCGGCACGGTGATGCCGACGACCGGCCGGCTGACGCCCAGGTGCTCCATCTTCGCGATCAGACGCGGCAGCGCGGACTCCGACGACGAGGTCGACAGGATCAGCAGGAACTCCCGGGCCAGGTACTTGCACAGGGAGAAGACGTTCAGGCCCGCGACGACCCGCAGCAGCGCGCCGAGCACGACGAAGACGAACAGGAAGCAGGTGACGTAGAAGCCGAGCATCAGCACGGCGAGGCTCTTGAGCGCGTCGACGCCGGCCGAACCGACCACCGCCGCGATGGCGCCGAACGCGCCGACCGGCGCGGCCCACATCACCATGGACAGGATGCGGAAGACGAGCCGCTGGATGTGCTCGATGCCGCGCAGCACCGGCTGTCCGGCCGAGCCCATGGCCTGGAGCGCGAACCCGGCGAGCAGGGCCACCAGCAGCGTCTGGAGCACCTGGCCCTCGGTGAAGGCGGAGACGAACGTGGTGGGGATGATCGACAGCACGAAGTCGACGGGCGGCAGCGCGTCCGGGGACACCTGGTCGTGCCCGGTCGCCTTGAGGGCGTTGGTGATGTGCAGCCCGTCGCCCGGGTGCAGCACGTTGCCGACGACGAGACCGATGGCGAGCGCGACGAGCGACATCACGAGGAAGTAGCCGAGGGCGATACCGCCGACGGCACCGACCTTGGCGGCCTTCCGTACCGATCCGATGCCGAGCACGATCGTGCAGAAGATGATCGGCGAGATCATCATCTTGATCAGGTTCACGAACCCGGTGCCCAGCGGCTTCAGCTCCACCGCGGCATCGGGCCAGATCAGGCCCACGCCGATGCCGAGCGCGACCGCCACGATGACGGCGATGTACAGGTAATGGGTCCGGTCCCGCTTCACACGGGGTGCGGCAGGTGCCGTATCGGGGGTGCTGGCGGCCACGACTGCCCTCCTTGACGTCTTCGTCGGCGAACAACCGGCGTGCGGCTCACGTCCGGGCGTTTCTGGGGAATGCCGTGACTATCTCCCGGCCTGTGAGGGCGGTCACCCTTCCGTTCATTTAGTTCACGCTCGACCGGAGAGGCACACTGCTGGCATGCGCCTCCCCACCCTCCCGCGGCCCCGGAGCCTGGCCGGCCAGCTGTTCGCCATGCAGGCCGTGCTGATAGCGGTGGTCGTGGCCGGGTACGCGCTGTTCACCTACGTCAGCGACCAGCGGCAGGCCGAGGACGCCGCCGCCCGGCAGGCCACGGCGGTGGCCCGGTCCATCGCCGACTCCCCCTCGGTCCGCGAGGCGATCCGCACCCCCGACCCCACGGCCCGGCTGGAGCCGTACGCCCTCCAGGTCATGCGGGACGCCAACGTCGACTTCGTGACGATCATGAACCCGTCCGGCATCCGCTGGACCCACCCCGACTGGAACGAGATCGGCAAACGCTTCCTCGGCAACATCGGCCCCGCCCAGCACGGGCGCACCTTCACCGAGACCTACACCGGCACGCTCGGCGCGTCCGTCCGCGCGGTGACCCCCATCTCGGACAACGGCCGCATCGTCGGCCTGGTGAGCGCCGGCATCAAGGTGGAGACGATCAGCGCCCGGGTCCAGGACCAGGTCACGGCCCTGCTCGGGGTGGCGGGCGTGGCCCTGCTGCTGGGCGCGGTCGGCACGTACGTGATCAACGCCCGGCTGCGCCGCCACACCCACGGCATGAACGCCACCGAGCTGAGCCGGATGCACGACTACCACCAGGCGGCGCTGCACGCCGTCCGCGAGGGGCTGCTGATGCTGGACGGCCGGTACCGGGTGGCGCTCATCAACGACGGCGGCCGGGACCTGCTGGGCGTCGGCCCCGAGGAGGAGGTGGTCGGCCGCTCGGTGGCCGACCTGGGACTGCCCGCCCCGCTGACGGGCGCCCTGCTGTCCTCCCAGCCCCGGGTGGACGAGGTGCACCTGACGGCGTCCGGGGTGCTGGTCGTCAACACGTCCCCGGTGTCGGGCGGCGAACACCGGGGCACGGTCGTCACGCTCCGGGACGTCACCGAACTCCAGTCGCTGATGGGTGAGCTGGACTCGGAGCGGGGCTTCACCCAGGCACTGCGCTCGCAGGCGCACGAGGCCGCGAACCGCCTGCACACGGTCGTCTCGCTGATCGAGCTGGGCCGGGCCGAGGAGGCTGTGGAGTTCGCCACGGCCGAGCTGGAACTGGCGCAGGCCCTGACCGACCAGGTGGTGGCGGCGGTCGGCGAGCCGGTGCTGGCCGCGCTGCTGCTCGGCAAGACCGCGCAGGCGAACGAGCGGGGCGTGGAACTCGTGGTGTCACCGGACAGCCGCCTGGACGACGGCCTGCTCCCGGACAGCCTGTCCGCCCGCGACCTGGTCACCATCCTGGGCAACCTGATCGACAACGCCGTGGACGCGGCGCAGGGCGGCGTGCGGGCCCGGGTGACCGTGACGGCGTACGCTACGGCCGCCGAAGTGGTGCTCCGGGTGTCGGACACCGGCCCGGGGGTCGACCCCGCCCACGCCGACCTGGTGTTCCAGCGGGGGTTCTCCACGAAGCCGGCCGAACCCGGCGGACGGGGACTCGGGCTGGCCCTGGTACGGCAGGCGGTCAACCGCCACGACGGCACGCTGACCGTGGCCGAGGCGGAGGAGGGCGGAGCGGTGTTCGAGGTGCGGTTGCCGTTGCGCGCGGCCACGGGCGGCGCCGCATGACGGACGAGCAGCAGCCCATCCGCGTCCTCGTCGTCGAGGACGACCCGGTGGCCGCCGACGCGCACGTGATGTACGTCGGCCGGGTGCCGGGGTTCGTCGCGGTCGGGAAGGCGCACACGGGGGCGGAGGCACGGCGCCTGCTGGACCGCACGCCGGTCGACCTGCTGCTGCTGGACCTGCACCTCCCCGACGTCCACGGCCTGCAACTGGCCCGGTCCCTGCGGGCGGCCGGGCACCACGCGGACGTCATAGCGGTGACCTCGGCGCGGGACCTGGCGGTGGTGCGGGAGGGCGTCTCGCTCGGGGTGGTCCAGTACGTCCTGAAGCCCTTCACTTTCGCGACGCTGAGGGACCGGCTGGTGCGCTACGCCGAGTTCCACGCGGCGGTGGGCGAGGCGAGCGGCCAGGACGAGGTCGACCGCGCCCTGGCGGCCCTGCGCGCCCCGACACCGGCGGCCCTGCCGAAGGGCCTGAGCGGGCCGACGCTGGAACGGGTGACGTCCGCGCTGCGGGAGTCGGCCGCGCAGGGCCTGACGGCGGCCGGGGTCGCCGAGGCGGTGGGCATCTCCCGCATCACCGCGCGCCGTTACCTGGAGCACCTGGTGGACGCGGGACGGGCCGGCCGGAGTCCGCTGTACGGGCAGGTGGGACGGCCGGAGCTGGTGTACCGGTGGGTGTCCCAGGGGCGGTGAGGGCGTAGGCGCGGACCCGGGCGGCTCGTTCGGGGGCGTCGGCGCGGGTGCGGGCGTCGGCGGCCCGGAAGTGGTGGGCGCGGGCTCCGGCCGTCTCCTGTGCGCGAGCGCACCCGGGCTGCCGGGGTCCGCCCCGCAACCCGCCGGGGATCAATCCCGCGCAGACACATTGACCTGACTAGACCACTCCTCTTACCTTCACACGGCAGTCATCTCCGCGCCACCCCCACGTGTGCTCAGGAGGTCATGCCCGTGCGTCCCACCGCCGCCCGCTCCCGCCGCCTCCCCCTCCTCCTCACCGCCGCTCTCGCCGCCACCGCCCTCAGCGCCTGCGGCAGCGGCTCCGGCAGCAGCCCGGACACGCTCAAGGTGTCGTACAAGCAGTCCACCGACAACTCGGTCAAGGTGATGGACACCTACCTCGCCGGGATCAAGAAGCAGTTCGAGCACGAGTACCCCGGCAAGAAGGTCGAGTTCGTGCCGATCAAGGCTCCGGACTCGGAGTACTACACCAAGCTCCAGCAGATGCTGCGCTCGCCGAGGACCGCTCCGGACCTGGTCTACGAGGACACCTTCCTCATCAACTCCGACATCACCAGCGGCTACCTGAAGCCGCTCGACTCCTACCTCGCCAAGTGGCCGGACTGGGGACAGTTCATCGGCACCGCGAAGGCGGCGGCCAAGGGGCAGGACGGGAAGACGTACGGCGTCCCGGACGGGACCGACACCCGCGGGCTCTGGTTCGACAAGCGGGTGTTCGGCAGGGCCGGGCTGCCGCCGGACTGGCAGCCGAAGACCTGGGACGACGTGCTCACCGCCGCCCGGACCATCAAGCGCAAGGTCCCCGGCGTGATCCCGCTCAACGTCTACACCGGCAAGCCGGCCGGTGAACGGGCCACCATGCAGGGCTTCGAGATGCTCCTGTACGGCACGGGCGACGGCACACAGGACCCGCTGTACGACAGCGGCAGCAAGAAGTGGATCACGGGGTCGCGGGCCTTCAGGGACTCCCTCCGCTTCGTGGAGACGGTCTACAAGGACAAGCTCGGCCCCGACGTCTCCGACGCCCTCGACCCGAACTTCAACACCACCGTCAACGGCGAACTGCTCCCCCAGGGCCGGATCGGCATCGCCCTCGACGGCTCCTGGCTGCCGCAGGCCTGGCTGCCGGGCAGCGGGCACGAGTGGCCGGACTGGTCGAAGCAGCTGGGACTCGCCGCCATGCCGACGCAGGCCGGGCAGGCGCCCGGCAAGGTGAGCATGTCCGGCGGCTGGACCTGGTCCATCCCGGCCAAGGCCGCCAACCCGGACCTCGCCTTCGACTTCGTCCGGACGATGCAGACGAAGGACAACGCCCGCAAGTGGTACATCGCCAACTCCGGGATCGCCGTGCGCAAGGACGTCGCCGCCGATCCGAAGTACGCCGGCGCCCAGCCCGGTATCAAGTTCTTCACCGATCTCGTCGCGAGCACCCACTACCGGCCCGCGTACCCGGCGTACCCGAAGGTGTCGACCGCCGTGCAGGAGGCCATGGAGGCGGTCACGACCGGTGACCTGTCCGTGGAGAAGGCGGCGAGCGCGTACGACGCCACGGTCGAGGACGTCACCGGCGGCCAAGTGGTCCGCAGGTGAGGCGCCGCAACCCGGCCGTCCGGGCGCTCCCGGTCGCCCCCGCCCTGGTCCTGCTGCTGCTGTTCCTCGCCGGGCCGATCGCCTACTGCGTCTGGATCGCCTTCACCGACCTCCAGCTGACCGGCCAGGCCCACTCCTCCTTCGTCGGCTTCGCCAACTTCCGCCGGGCGTTCCGGGACGACGCGTTCCTGAACGCCGTCCGGCTCACCCTGGTGTTCACGGTGCTGTCCTCGCTCGTCGGGCAGAACACGCTCGGACTGGCCCTGGCCGCGCTGATGAAACGCGCGTCCAAGCCCGTGCGCACCCTCACCGGCGGGGTCGTGGTCACCGCGTGGGTGCTGCCGGAGGTCGTCGCCGGGTTCCTGCTCTACGCCTTCTTCCGGCGCGAGGGCACTCTCAACGCGATCCTGGACTGGCTGCACCTGCCCCGCCAGAACTGGCTGTTCACGCTGCCGATCCTCGCGGTGTCCTTCGCCAACGTCTGGCGCGGGACGGCGTTCTCGATGCTGGTGTACTCCGCCGCCCTGGACGAGATCCCCGCCGAGATCACGGAGGCCGCCGAGGTGGACGGGGCCGGCGGCTGGCGGCGGCTGTGGCACATCACGCTGCCCATGATCCGGCGCTCCATCGGCACCAACCTCATGCTCAACACCCTCCAGACGCTCTCCGTCTTCGGGCTGATCTGGGTGATGACCCGGGGCGGGCCCGGCGACCGGAGCCAGACGCTGCCGCTGTTCATGTACGAACAGGCCTTCCAGAACAGCATGATCGGCTACGGCACGGCGGTCGCCCTGCTCCTGCTGGTCGTCGGCTCCCTGTTCTCCGTCGTCTATCTGCGGCTGCTGCGGACGGAGGTCTGATGGCCCGTAACCGCGTCTCGCGGCGGATCGCCGCCGACGTCTCGCTGCTGGCGGTGGCCGCCGCCTTCGCGCTGCCCCTCGCCTGGGTGCTGCTGTCCGCCGTGGACCCGCACGCCGGCCTGCGGGTCAAGATCCCCGACGGTCTCACCCTGGCCAACTTCGACGCCGTCCTGACCCCGGGCATCACCTACACCCCGCTGCTCAACAGCCTGATCCTGTGCGGGGGCGCCACGGCGCTGACCGTCGGCTGCGCCGCCCTCGCCGCGTATCCGCTGTCCCGCTTCCGGTCCCGGCTGAACCGGCCGTTCCTGCTGACGATCCTGTTCGCGACGAGCCTGCCGATCACGGCGGTCATGGTGCCCGTGTACGCCCTGTTCGTGCGGGTGAACCTCATCGACACCCTCCAGGGCACGATCCTCTTCTTCGCCGCCTCCCAACTGCCCTTCGCCATCTGGCTGATGAAGAACTTCATGGACGGCGTGCCGACGGAGCTGGAGGAGGCGGCCTGGACCGACGGGGCCTCGGCGGCGCAGTCCCTCGTCCGGATCGTGCTGCCGCTGATGGGGCCGGGGGTCGCCGTCGTGACCGTGTTCTCGTTCGTGATGATGTGGGGGAACTTCTTCGTCCCGTTCATGCTGCTGCTCACCCCGGATCAGATGCCGGCCTCCGTGAGCATCAACGACTTCTTCGGCAACCGGGGCATGGTGGCGTACGGCCAGCTCGCCGCGTTCTCGGTGCTCTACTCGACGCCGGTGATCCTCCTGTACGTCCTGGTGGCACGGCGGCTGGGCGGCGGGTTCGCGCTCGGCGGCGCGGTCAAGGGGTGAACCGCAAGGGGGGTCGCGTCCGCTGCGTGCCGATCGGCCGGAACTGTACGTTCCGACAATCCGTGGTCCTGGCGGAACTCACCGTAGCCATCCCGTCGGCGCGCCCCTAGCTTGTGCCGGGTGCACCAACCCTCAGCTCCTCCGTTCGACGCCCCGGCGGCCCGCCGGCTGCGCGCCGCGCTCGGCATGGGCCCCGAGCACGTCGCCCACGACATGTGGGCCCTGTACGGGCTGCCGCATGTCACACCCGATCTGGTGATCGCCTGGGAACGCGGTGCCGGCACCCCGGGCCATGCCGAACTGACCGCCCTCGCGGGCGTGCTGTGGTGCTCTCCGGGCGAACTCCTCGGCCGTCCGCGGACCCTGGCGGAGCATCGCATCGCCCGTGCCGTCGCGCCCGAGGACGTCGCCCGTGCCGTGGGCATGGACGTGCGCTCGTACCTGCGCATGGAGGAGAGCGGGCAGTGGCGGGGCAACGGCCGCCAGTCGGCCGCGCTCGCCCGGGCCCTCGACCTCGCCCTGCCCGACTTCCTCGCCGTCACCGGCCGCGAGGCCCGGCTCGCCGGCCTGCTGCGCAGCGCGGTGACCACCCGCTGGCAGGCCTACGTGCGGCCGGTGCGGAAGCTGGCCCCGGTCGGCACCGGCGTCCTCGAAGCGGTGCTCCGGGAACTGCACCAGGACTACCAGGGGCACATGGCCGCCACCCTCACCTGGGGTGGCGGCGGCACCGGCGCCGGGGAGTCCGGCCAGGAGTACCTCGAACGGATCGTGGACACCTTCTGGACGGCGGTGGAGAAGCAGACCGCCTAGAAGACCGACTCGGCCTCGTCCATCCGGTCCTTGGGCACCGTCTTCAGCTCGGTGACGGCCTCCGCCAGCGGCACCATCACGATGTCGGTGCCGCGCAGCGCGGTCATCTTGCCAAACTCGCCCCGGTGGGCGGCCTCGACGGCGTGCCAGCCGAAGCGGGTGGCGAGGACGCGGTCGTACGCGGTGGGGACACCGCCGCGCTGGACGTGACCGAGGATGACCGGCTTGGCCTCCTTGCCCAGGCGCCGCTCCAGCTCGTACGCCAGCGCGGTGCCGATGCCCTGGAAGCGCTCGTGGCCGTACTGGTCGATGTCGCCCTTGCCGTAGTCCATGGTGCCGTCCATGGGGTGGGCGCCCTCGGCGACGCAGATGACGGCGAACTTCTTGCCGCGGGCGAACCGCTCCTCGACCATCTTGACCAGATCGGCGGGGTCGAAGGGGCGCTCGGGCAGGCAGATGCCGTGGGCGCCGGCGGCCATGCCGGACTCCAGGGCGATCCAGCCGGCGTGCCGGCCCATGACCTCCACGACCATCACCCGCTGGTGGGATTCGGCGGTGGTCTTGAGGCGGTCCATGGCCTCCGTCGCCACGCCGACGGCCGTGTCGAAGCCGAAGGTGCGGTCGGTGGAGGAGATGTCGTTGTCGATGGTCTTGGGCACGCCGACGACCGGCAGACCGGCGTCGGAGAGCATCCGGGCGGCCGTCAGGGTGCCCTCGCCGCCGATCGGGATCAGCGCGTCGATGCCGAACTCCTCGACCATGTCGGCGGCGCCCTCGCACGCCTCGCGCAGCCGGTCGCGCTCCAGCCGCGAGGAGCCGAGGATGGTGCCGCCGCGGGCCAGGATGCCGCTGACCGCGTCCAGGTCGAGGGTGCGGTAGTGACGGTCGAGCAGACCCCGGTAGCCGTCCTCGAAGCCGATGACCTCGTCGCCGTACTGCGCCACCGCGCGGTGCACGACCGACCGGATCACGGCGTTCAGGCCGGGGCAGTCGCCGCCTGCGGTGAGAACTCCGATGCGCATCGTGCTGTGTCTCCTGCTCGCTGTCGTGTGCCGGTGAGCCGCTGTCGATTCTTTCACGTCCACCGGGCCAATGAGATCCTGACGGGCGCCTTATCCGTCGACAGGGGTATTGTCAAGAGGGTTCTGCTCACCTCGGTGAGCGATTTTTATGCCACAGAGGCGATGAAGGCGACACGAGGAACGGAGTGGACACGTGACGCGCAGCGTGTACGTGACCGGGATCGACCGCGGTGACGGACGCCAGGTGGTGGAGCTGGGGGTCATGGAACTCCTGACCCGGCAGGTCGACCGGGTGGGCGTGTTCCGGCCGCTCGTCCACGACGGCCCGGATCGCCTGTTCGAGCTACTGCGGGCCCGCTACCGCCTCGCGCAGGACCCCGCGACCGTCTACGGCATGGACTACCACCGCGCGTCCGCGCTCCAGGCCGAGCAGGGCACCGACGAGCTGGTCTCCGCCCTGGTCGACCGCTTCCACCTGGTGGCCCGGGACTACGACGTGGTCCTCGTCCTCGGCACCGACTACGCCGACACCCAGCTTCCGGACGAGCTGTCGCTGAACGCCCGGCTCGCCAACGAGTTCGGCGCCTCGGTCATCCCGGTGGTCGGGGGCCGCGGGCAGTCCGCCGAGTCCGTGCTGGCCGAGACCCGCAACGCCTACCGCGCCTACGACGGCCTCGGCTGCGACGTGCTCGCCATGGTCGCCAACCGGGTGACCCGCGAGGACCGCGACGAGATCGCCGAGCGGCTCGCGGACCGGCTGCCGGTGCCGACGTACGTGATCCCCGACGAGCCCGCCCTGTCCGCCCCGACGGTCGCGCAGATCGCGCAGGCGCTCGGCGCGAAGGTGCTCCTCGGTGACGACTCCGGGCTCGCCCGGGACGCGCTGGGCTTCGTCTTCGGCGGCGCGATGCTGCCGAACCTCCTCGGCGCCCTGACCCCCGGCTGTCTGGTCATCACCCCGGGCGACCGCGCCGACCTGGTCATCGGCTCGCTCGCCGCGCACAGCGCCGGCACCCCGCCGATAGCCGGTGTGCTGCTCACCCTGGACGAGGTGCCGAGCGACGAGATCCTCACCCTCGCCGCCCGCCTCGCCCCCGGCACCCCGGTGCTCTCGGTGTCCGGCAACAGCTTTCCCACCGCCGAGCGGCTGTTCTCCCTGGAGGGCAAGCTGAACGCGGCCACCCCGCGCAAGGCGGAGACCGCGCTCGGCCTGTTCGAGCGGTACGCCGACACCACCGGCCTGGCCCGCCGGGTCTCGGCGCCGAGCAGCGACCGGGTCACCCCGATGATGTTCGAGCACAAGCTGCTGGAGCAGGCCCGCTCCGACAAGCGGCGGGTCGTGCTGCCGGAGGGCACCGAGGAGCGGGTGCTGCACGCCGCCGAGGTGCTGCTGCGCCGGGGCGTGTGCGACCTGACCCTGCTCGGCCCGGTCGACCAGATCCGCAAGAAGGCCGCCGACCTCGGCATCGACCTCGGCGACACCCAGCTGATCGACCCGGCCACCTCCGAGCTGCGCGACTCCTTCGCCGGGAAGTACGCGGCCCTGCGCGCCCACAAGGGCGTCACGGTCGAGCTGGCCTACGACGTCGTCTCCGACGTCAACTACTTCGGCACCCTGATGGTCCAGGAGGGTCTGGCCGACGGGATGGTGTCGGGCTCGGTGCACTCCACGGCGGCCACCATCCGGCCGGCCTTCGAGATCATCAAGACCGACCCGGAGGCGTCGATCGTCTCGTCCGTGTTCTTCATGTGCCTGGCCGACAAGGTGCTCGTCTACGGCGACTGCGCGGTCAACCCGGACCCGGACGCCGAACAGCTCGCGGACATCGCCATCCAGTCGGCGACGACGGCCGCGCGGTTCGGCGTGGAGCCGCGGATCGCGATGCTGTCGTACTCCACGGGTACCTCCGGGTCGGGCGCCGACGTCGACAAGGTGCGCGAGGCCACCGAACTGGCCCGCTCACGCCGCGCCGACCTGAAGATCGAGGGCCCGATCCAGTACGACGCGGCCGTCGAGCCGTCCGTCGCCGCCACCAAGCTGCCCGGCTCCGAGGTCGCCGGGCAGGCCAGCGTGCTGATCTTCCCTGACCTCAACACCGGCAACAACACCTACAAGGCCGTGCAGCGCTCGGCCGGCGCGATCGCCGTCGGCCCGGTGCTCCAGGGCCTGCGCAAGCCGGTCAACGACCTGTCCCGGGGCGCGCTCGTCCAGGACATCGTGAACACCGTCGCCATCACGGCGATCCAGGCCCAGGGCCCCGCCCGGAACCCCAGCGAGAAAGCGTCCCAGCAGTGACCTCCCCCACCCGTGTCCTCGTCTTCAACTCCGGTTCCTCGTCGCTGAAGTACCAGCTGCTGGACATGCGGGACAGCAGCCGGCTCGCGGTGGGCCTGGTCGAGCGCATCGGCGAGCAGACCTCCCGCGTCGAGCACACCCGCACCGGCGGCGGCAACCGCGAGCGCACCGGACCGATCGCCGACCACGACGCCGCCCTGAAGGCGGTCGCCGAGGAGCTGGCCCGCGACGGCCTGGGCCTGGACTCCCCCGAGCTGGCCGCGATCGGCCACCGGGTGGTGCACGGCGGGATGTTCTTCACCGAGCCCACCGTCGTCGACGACGAGGTGCTCACCGAGATCGAGCGGCTGATCCCGGTCGCCCCGCTGCACAACCCGGCCAACCTCACCGGCATCCGCACCGCGCGGGCGCTCCGACCGGACCTGCCCCAGGTCGCCGTCTTCGACACCGCGTTCCACACGACGATGCCGGAGCCGGCGGCGCGCTACGCGATCGACCCGAAGATCGCCGACCGCCACCGCATCCGCCGCTACGGCTTCCACGGCACCTCGCACGCGTACGTCTCGCGTCGGACCGCGCGGCTGCTGGGCAAGGACCCGTCCGAGGTCAACGTGATCGTGCTGCACCTGGGCAACGGCGCGTCCGCCTCCGCGGTCGAGAAGGGCCGGTGCGTGGACACCTCCATGGGGCTGACTCCCCTGGAGGGGCTCGTGATGGGTACGCGCTCCGGTGACCTGGATCCGGCCGTCATCTTCCATTTGGCCCGGGTTGGGGATATGTCCATGGACGAGATCGACACTCTTCTCAACAAGAGGAGCGGTCTGTTCGGTCTGTGCGGGGACAACGACATGCGGGAGATCCGCCGCCGGATCGACGAGGGCGACGAAGAGGCCGCGCTCGCCTTCGACATTTACATTCACCGGATCAAGAAGTACATCGGCGCCTATTACGCCGTGCTCGGCACGGTGGACGCGGTGGCCTTCACCGCCGGGGTCGGCGAGAACGCGGCACCGGTGCGGGAGGCGGCGGTCGCGGGCCTGGAGGGCATGGGCCTGGCGGTCGACCCGGAGCGCAACGCCGTGCGCGGCGGCGGACCACGGCTGATTTCGCCGGAGTCCGCCCGGGTGGCGGTCGCGGTGGTGCCGACGGATGAAGAACTGGAGATCGCGACACAGACCTACGCACTGGTCGGAAAGAACAACTGAATAGCACCTGAGCGGTGTGGCACTCATTTGTATCTTCCGCCAGACGGAATATTCCGTAGCGAAACAAACCGATAGGATCGCCCCATGCGCCGTTCGAAAATCGTCTGTACTCTCGGCCCCGCGGTCGACTCCCACGAGATGCTCGTCGCCATGATCGAGGCGGGCATGAACGTGGCCCGGTTCAACTTCAGCCACGGCACCCACGCCGAGCACCAGGCGCGGTACGACCGCGTCCGGGCCGCCTCCAAGGAGACCGGCCGTCCCATCGGCGTCCTCGCCGACCTGCAGGGCCCGAAGATCCGCCTGGAGACCTTCGCCGAGGGCCCGGTCGAGCTGGAGCGCGGTGACGAGTTCGTCATCACGACCGAGGACGTGCCGGGTGACAAGCACATCTGCGGTACGACGTACAAGGGCCTGCCGGGCGACGTCTCGCGCGGCGACCAGGTCCTGATCAACGACGGCAACGTCGAGCTGAAGGTCCTGGACGTCGAGGGCCCGCGGGTGAGGACGATCGTCATCGAGGGCGGTGTCGTCTCCGACCACAAGGGCATCAACCTGCCCGGCACGGCCGTCAACGTGCCCGCGCTGAGCGAGAAGGACGTCGAGGACCTGCGCTTCGCCCTCCGCATGGGCTGCGACCTGGTCGCGCTGTCCTTCGTCCGGGACGCCAAGGACATCCACGACGTCCACCGCGTCATGGACGAGGAGGGGCGCCGCGTCCCCGTCATCGCCAAGGTGGAGAAGCCGCAGGCGGTGGAGAACATGGAGGACGTCGTGATGGCGTTCGACGGCGTGATGGTCGCCCGTGGCGACCTCGCCGTCGAGTACCCGCTCGAGAAGGTCCCCATGGTGCAGAAGCGCCTGATCGAGCTGTGCCGGCGCAACGCCAAGCCGGTGATCGTCGCGACCCAGATGATGGAGTCGATGATCACCAACTCGCGTCCGACCCGCGCCGAGGCCTCCGACGTCGCCAACGCGATCCTGGACGGCGCCGACGCGGTCATGCTGTCGGCCGAGTCCAGCGTGGGCGCGTACCCGGTCGAGACGGTCAAGACCATGTCGAAGATCGTCGTGGCGGCCGAGCAGGAGCTGCTCTCCAAGGGCCTGCAGCCCCTCGTCCCCGGCAAGAAGCCGCGTACGCAGGGCGGTTCGGTGGCCCGTGCCGCCGCCGAGATCGCCGACTTCCTCGGCGCCAAGGGCCTGGTCGCCTTCACGCAGTCCGGTGACACCGCGCGCCGGCTCTCCCGCTACCGCGCGATCCAGCCGATCATCGCCTTCACCACGGACGAGGGCACCCGCAACCAGCTCACCCTGAGCTGGGGCGTGGAGTCGCACGTCGTGCCGTTCGTGAACACCACCGACGAGATGGTCGACCTGGTGGACCAGGAGGTCGACCGGCTCAGCCGCTTCGAGCGAGGCGACACCCTCATCATCACCGCCGGCTCGCCCCCCGGGGTCCCCGGCACCACCAACATGCTCCGCGTCCACCACCTGGGCACCCAGAGCAAGTGACCCGTCCCGCAAGGGTCTTGTGAGGCACCGAGGGCGCCCCCCGCGACGGGGGGCGCCCTCGGTGTCGTGCGGCTCCCGGACCGGCTTGTACGACCGCTCAGTCGGTCGTGTACACGTGCATGCCCGGCACGTGCAGGTTGCCGCCGAACTGCGCCGCCTGGGTCACCTTGACGTTGGTGAAGTAGATCAGCGGGATGTTCAGCGGGGGCGGGCTGTCGGGGCTGAAGGTCACAGGGATCAGCCCGAACAGGTTGCCCGAGATGCTCTCGGTGTACATCACCGTGTCGCCGCCGGTGATGGTGGACGTCGAACCCTTGGCGGCCTGGACGTGGTACGTCTTGTTCGCCTGCGCGTCCTTCACCGTCTGGTGCAGGTCGCCGATGTCGGTGCCGCCGGAGATGACGTACTTCAGCACCTTCTTGGTGGTGCCGCCCGCCGTCTTCACCTCGACGATGCCCTGGTAGTCGGCGCCCTTGAGGAGCAGGGAGCTGGCGTTCAGGTACCAGGGGTCGTTCGCCACCGGCACCTTGTTGTCGACGCCGCCCTCGTCGTCGGTGGCCACCGGGCAGTCGTCGGCGGAGGCTGACTCGCTCGCGGACGGGCTCGGCGTGGCCGAACCCGTCGCGTCACCGGCCGTCTTCGCGGCGTCCCCGGCCGTCCTGGAGACCGTGCCGGTGGTGCCGTCGGCGGTGTCCTCGGCCGTGTCCGTGGCCTTCTTCACCGTGTCCTCGACGGTGCCGGAGGTACCGCCGGACTCCGTGCCGCCGCCCGACTCCGTGCTCCCGCCGGACGAGGTGTCCGTGGACGGGGTGTCCGGGGTCTGCGTGGCGGACTGGGACGCGGACGGTGCCGGGGCCGGCGTCTGCGACGTCGTGCCGGAGTCCTTGCCGCCGGTGAGCAGGTCACCGAGCGTGTCGCCGATGGTGTCGAGGACGTTCCCGCCGGCGCTCCCGGTCTGGGGGGCCGCGCCTCCGGTGGTCGTGTCACCGCCCGAACCCGAACCCGAACCCGAACCGGAGTCCGAGCCCGAGGACCCGGAACCCGACGAGCCCGAATCCGACGAGCCCGAACCCGACGAGCCGGAACCCGACGAGCCGGAACCCGACGAGCCGGAACCGGAGTCCGAGGAACCGGAGCCCGAGCCGGAGTCGGAGGACCCCGAGGTCGCGGTCGGAGCGGGCGTGTCCTCGTCGCCGGAACCTGAATCCGACGAAGAGGTGCCGCCCGAGTCCTGTGTCTTCCCGCTCCCGGTGGTCTGCGACGGCGACGGCGCGGCCGTCGTGCTCTGGGACGCGGACGGCGACGGCGTGGCCGAGGGGTCCTTGGAGCCGTCGTCCAGCGCCTTCACGCAGTCCTTGTACTCGTCGGCCGTCAGGCTCTTCGCCGACGTCGACGGGGACGGGCCGCCGTTGTTGTCGGCGAGGGCGAGGGTGGAGGTGAGGCCCATGCCCATGAGCACCGCCGTGGGCATGGCCACCGAGGCTATCGCCTTGCCGGCCGGCATGTGGAACCTGGTGAACAGCGGCTTTCTGGGGGCCGCGTGGCGGGGCCCGGTTCTCGCGCGGGACCCGTCCACGTCGGTCCCGCGGGTCACCTCGTCAGCCGGCACTGTGCCTCCCGTTCGCCCCGTTGGCCGGGCTCGTTCCTGACAGGTCGTTCTCCCACGGCGCCTTGTACGGCCCGGCCGGGGCCGTGCCGGCCGCCGGGTCCGTGCCCTGGTGCGGCAGCGGGACCGTGCCGGGGGCACCGCCCTCGTCCGGGGTGGCCTCGGCCGGCGGCTGCTCCTGCGGCGGCGCGCCCGGCGCCCACGCCACGGCCAGCGCTCCGCCGACCAGGGCGAGCAGGAAGCCGACGACGAAGCCGCCGAAGTTGGACACGGGGATGGACACCAGCGCCAGCAGGATCGCGGCGACGCCCGCGAAGGTCCGTACGTGCTTCTGGAACCAGAGGCTGACGCCCAGGACGATGAGCAGCACACCGATGATCAGGGACCCGGCTCCCGCGGTGGTCGCCATGGCCAGCGTCAGGTGCCCGAGCTGCAGGTGGGCGTACGGGAAGTACATGATCGGAAAGCCGCCGAGCATGACGAACAGTCCGGCCCAGAACGGCCGCGTGCCCCGCCAGGCGCGGAACTGCAGCCTCCGGCGGGTGAACTGGCCGGGTGCGGCGGCAGGAGTCTCGGCGCTCATGGAAAACAGCTCCCTGGTGCGGCGTTGCTGTGGTGGTGATGTGTGCCGCGTGTGACGACGCGGCCGGAGTGTGGACGGGCGGGGGCGCCATCGGCTCCCCCGCCCGTCAGCGAGTGCTTAGTAGCACTCCTTGACACCCGTCGACAGCGACATCTTCAGGCCGCTGAGCTTGAAGGTTCCGGCGGTGGTCGCCCACGCCGTCTGCTTCACGCCGGACAGCGTGGCCTTGTCGGCCTGCTGGGCGAACCCGTACGGGTTGGCCTGCTCGGCGCCGCCCTTCATGCCCGGACCCTTGGAGGCGTCCTTGGCGGCCACACCGATGTCGATGTTCTCGAACGTGGCGTCGGCGTTCAGGTCGGCGACGTCGATGTAGATGTTGTCGGCCTGGACCTTCTCGGCGCCCGCGCCGCCGGCCCGCAGGATCAGGCTGACGTTGCCGAAGATCGGCACGTCGGGCGTGACCACGGACTGGCACAGGTTGGTGATCTCGGCGTGCTTGAACGCCGAGACGGCCACCGGGTGCGCCGTCTTCTTGCCGTCCAGCGTGTAACCGCTGTCGATGGCGCCGTACTGCGAGAAGCCGGTGCCGACGAGCTCGTCGGCGGACACCTTGAACGACTGGCCGGACACGCTGAACGAGGCGGCCAGAGCACCCTGCGCGAGGGCGACACCTATACACGCCGTGGCGGCCACGCTGGGCACCATGACCACAGCGAACCGCTTCCATCTGGTCCCGCCACGCACCTGGGACTCCATATTTCCTCCTTCTCGGACGTACATCTCCTGGCCCGGACTCGCCCCCGAATGAGCGGCTCAGCCGGGCAGGGATGGGAGAAGTGCTACGTCCTCGGGAAGGAGAGCGCCCGCGCTCGGCGGCGCGAACCGCGCCCGAATCACCGGCGATCACCCCCGAGCGACAACCACTGGTCGCGCCTGACACGCATCACGCACAACCCTGCTGGACAGGCTTCGCCGGCCGGCGAAGACCCCCCTGCCCTAGACCCGGCGCCACTGCCGCCGGCTCTGCTCGGTGGGGACCCAGAGTCTCCCGGTGACCCGACCGGCTGCCGGGGTACGGGAATGGACCGAGCGTCGCCGATCGTGGTGCATTCTCGGCCCTGACACAAGGGGGTTCGTTACTGGCTAGTAACGGCGGGATAACCGGAGGACGACCGACCGGTCTCGAACCGCGACGCTGGGTGTCACCGAAGGGCAGAGCAAAGCCGTTGATCCCTGGACGAATCCAGACAGACCAACGGCCTCGATTTACTCGGAGTAACAGTGGCCGCCATTACCAAGATTTGGCAAAGTGCGGCCACCGTGACGCGTCGTCGGCGAACCTTTCACCCCGGCATCACATGCCGTGGCGTTTAGCGACTGGTCAGAACAGGGCGCGCGCAAGGGCCCTGCGGGCGCCCACCACGCGCGGGTCCTCCTGGCCCACGACCTCGAACAGCTCCAGCAACCGCAGGCGTACCGCCTCGCGGTCGTCACCCGCCGTGCGCTGCACGGTCTCGATGAGCCGCCCGAAGGCGTCCTCGACGTGCCCGCCCACCAGGTCCAGGTCGGCGGCGGCGATCTGCGCCTGGGCGTCCTTCGGCTTCTGTGCGGCCTCCTGACGCACCTTCTGCGGGTCCATGCCCTGTACCCGCTGGAGCAACTCGGCCTGTGCCAGGCCCAGTTTGGCCTCCGGGTGCGCCGGGTCGTCGGCCAGCACGTTCTTGTACGCCTGGACGGCCCCGCCCAGGTCGCCGGCGTCCAGCGCCCGCGCGGCGGCGTTCAGCGCGGCGTCGTACGGCCCCTCGGCCGCCTCGGCCCGCGGGGCGCCGCCCGGCTCCGCGTCCGGGTCGACGGTCAGACCGGTCAGACCGAAGCGCTGCTCCGCGACGGCCACCAGCTGGTCGAGGGTCTCCCGGATCTGCTGCTCGGCGGCCACCCCCTGGAAGAGCGGCAGCGCCTGGCCCGCCACGACGGCGAACACGGCCGGGATGCCCTGGACCCCGAACTGCTGCATCAGCATCTGGTTGGCGTCGACGTCGATCTTGGCGAGGAGGAAGCGCCCGTTGTACTCGACGGCCAGCCGCTCCAGGACCGGGCTCAGCTGCTTGCAGGGCTGACACCACTCGGCCCAGAAGTCGATGACGACCGGGACTTCGGCGGAGCGCTGCAGGACGTCACGCTCGAAGCCCGCCTCATCGACGTCGATGACGAGATCGGCCGGGGAGACGGCACCCGTACCGCCGTGCCGGGCCGCTTCGGCGCGCGCCTGCTCCGCCTTGGCCTTGGCCTCCTGGGCCGCCTTCACCGCGGCGAGGTCGACGACACCGCTCATGGACATGTTCCGTGGCTGCATGCGTCTATCCTCCCCCGATCCCGCGCCTGATGAAAAAAACGATGTTCGGCGCCGGGTCCCCACCCCACGCCTGGTGGTCGTCGCCCGCGTACGTCCCTCGCGAGCTTTCGCTACGACCCGTAGCGTAATGCCATGAGGGCACCGCGCGACACCACACCCCGGTGATCTCCCTCACGACCGCACAGATCCCGCCGGTTATGGTCGGGGGCATGCAGAGCCGCACTCCCGCCAGCCGTACCGGACGCCCGCGCAGCGCCGCGGCGGACGCCGCGATCCTGGCCGCGACCCGGGAGGCTCTGGTCGAACTCGGCTGGTCGAAACTCACCCTGGGGGACGTCGCCACGCGGGCCGGGGTTGCGAAGACGACGCTCTACCGCCGCTGGGCCGGCAAGAACGAGCTGGTCGTGGACGCGGTGGCGGAACTCTTCGACGAACTGCAACTCCCCGACCGCGGCAGCCTCGCCGCCGACATCGAGGGCGTCGTCCTGCAGTTCGCGGCCATCCTGGCCCGTCCGGAGGCCAAGAGCGGCCTGATGGCGGTGGTCGCCGAGGCCACCCGCGACGACGCCCTGCGCGAACGCATCCGCGCCTCCATCGTGGACCGCCAGATGCGGCTGGTCCTGGCGGGCCGCGCCCGGGCCCAGCGCCGCGGCGAGCTTCCCCCGGAACCGGACCCCGGCGAGTCCGCCCGCACCCTCGACCTCATCTTCGACGTGGTCGCGGGCGCGGTGGTCCACCGCACCCTGGTCAGCGGCAAACCCGCGGACGAGGAGTGGGTCCGCAGCTTCACCCGGCTGCTGCTGCTGGGCCTCACCGCCCAGCCGGCCGGGCAGGCGGCAACGGCCCCCTCCCGGCCGGCCGGGCACGGGACGACGGCCCCTTCCCCGCCGGCCGAGGCGGGTGGTGGACGGGCATAGGGCGGCCCCCGCCAAGGGGGCTGAGCCCCTTGGCGGGGGCCGGCACGGGCCGACGGCGCCTAGAAGCCGGCCGGCTCCGTGTACACCCCCCACTCGTCCCGCAGCACCCCGCAGATCTCGCCCAGCGTCGCCTCGGCCCGCACGGCCTGAAGCATCGGCTCGATCATGTTGGCCCCGGACCGGGCCGCGGCGAGCATCGCGTCCAACGCCCCCCGCACGGCCGCCTCGTCCCGCGCCGCCTTCCGCTCGGCGAGCACCCGCACCTGCTCCCGCTCCACCTCATGGCTGACCCGCAGGATCTCCAGGTCCCCGGTGACGGACCCGGTGTGGACGTTGACGCCGACGACCTTCTTGTCCCCCTTCTCCAGCGCCTGCTGGTACCGGAAGGCGGACTCCGCGATCTCCCCGGTGAACCACCCGTCCTCGATCCCGCGCAGGATGCCGGACGTGATGGGCCCGATCGGGTGTCGCCCGTCCGGGTGAGCCCGCAGTCCCCGCTCCTTGATCTGCTCGAAGATCTTCTCCGCGTCCGCCTCGATGCGGTCCGTCAGCTGCTCGACGTACCAGGACCCGCCCAGCGGATCGGCGACGTTGGCGACCCCGGTCTCCTCCATCAGCACCTGCTGCGTGCGCAGCGCGATCTCGGCGGCCTGCTCGGAGGGCAGGGCGAGGGTCTCGTCGAGCGCGTTGGTGTGCAGCGAGTTGGTCCCGCCGAGCACGGCCGCCAGCGCCTCCACCGCCGTACGGACCACGTTGTTGTACGGCTGCTGCGCGGTCAGCGAGACACCCGCGGTCTGCGTGTGGAACCGCAGCCACTGCGCCTTGTCGGACTTCGCGCCGTACACGTCCCGCATCCAGCGCGCCCAGATCCGGCGGGCCGCCCGGAACTTGGCGATCTCCTCGAAGAAGTCGACGTGCGCGTCGAAGAAGAAGGACAGGCCGGGCGCGAAGACGTCGACGTCGAGACCGCGGCTGAGGCCCAGCTCGACGTACCCGAACCCGTCCGCCAGCGTGTACGCCAGCTCCTGCGCCGCCGTGGCCCCGGCCTCCCGGATGTGGTACCCGGAGACGGACAGCGGCTTGTACGCCGGGATGCCCGCCGCGCAGTGCTCCATCAGGTCGCCGATCAGCCGCAGGTGCGGCTCGGGCTGGAACAGCCACTCCTTCTGGGCGATGTACTCCTTGAAGATGTCGGTCTGCAGGGTGCCGTTGAGCACCGCCGGATCGACGCCCTGCCGCTCGGCGGCGACCAGGTACATGCAGAAGACGGGTACGGCGGGCCCGCTGATGGTCATCGAGGTCGTGACATCCCCGAGCGGGATGTCCTTGAACAGCACCTCCATGTCGGCGGCCGAGTCGATGGCGACCCCGCAGTGCCCGACCTCGCCGAGGGAGCGGGGGTCGTCGGAGTCCCGCCCCATGAGCGTCGGCATGTCGAAGGCGACGGACAGGCCCCCGCCGCCGGCGGCGAGGATCATCTTGTACCGCTCGTTGGTCTGCTCGGCGTTGCCGAACCCGGCGAACTGCCGGATCGTCCAGGTGCGGCCGCGGTAACCGGTCGGATGGAGCCCGCGCGTGAAGGGGTACTCCCCGGGCCAGCCGATCCGCTCGAATCCCTCGTACGTGTCGCCCGGTCGGGGCCCGTACACCGGCTCCACGGGGTCGCCGGAGAGCGTGGTGAAGTCCGCGTCGCGCTTGCGCGCGGCGTCGTAGCGGGCCTGCCAGCGTCGGCGGCCCTCCTCGATGGCGTGAGCGTCCATGCCTTCGAATTTACTTGGACGTCCTAGTAAATGTCGATGGCAGACCGCCGTACGGCGTCCGTACGGCGGTACCCGCTACGCCTTGGCGACGGCCGGGGCCTCGTCGGCGACCCGGGACTCCAGCTCGCGGCTGATCTTCCGCTCGACGAAGAACGCGGCCGTCGGGATCGTCCCCGCCAGCAGCACCCAGAGCTGGCGGCCGACCGGCATCTTGGCCTTGGAGCCCAGGTCGAACGCGACGATCAGGTAGACGACGTACAGCCAGCCGTGGGCGATGGCGACGACCCGGGTGAAGTCGGCGGCACCGTCGACGTCCAGCCCGTACTTCGCGATCATGCTCAGGCAGAGCAGCACCAGCAGCACGCCGGTGGTGTAGGCCATGACGCGGTAGCGGGTCAGCACGCTTTTTTTCATGGAGCGAGCGTAACCACCCGTTCCGGGAGATCTTGCCCCGGGTCACCGCTCCTCGAAGTCGTGTGCCGCGATCCGCAGCGGGCGCAGCAGCGCGAAGATCTCCTGGCACTCCTCGGCGTCGTACGCCCCGAGCCCGAAGTCCATGGCCATCAGGTCGCGGGTGGCCGCGTCGACCACCTCACGCCCCTTGTCGGTGATGACGGCCAGCGTGCCGCGCCCGTCGTTGGGGTTGGGCCGCTTGGCGACCAGCCCGGACCGCACCAGCCGGTCCACCGTGTTCGTCACGGACGTGGGGTGCACCATCAGCCGCTCACCGATCTTGGACATCGGCAGCTCGCCGGCCTTGGAGAAGGTGAGCAGCACCAGCGCCTCGTACCGGGCGAACGTCAGGCCGTACGGCTTGACCACCGCGTCCACCTCGGAGAGCAGGATCTGCTGGGCCCGCATGATCGACGTGATCGCGGCCATGGACGGCACCTTGCCCCACCGCTGCTTCCAGAGTTCGTCGGCGCGGGCGATGGGGTCGAACGGGAGGCTGAGAGGCTTCGGCACGTCATCAGACCCTACCGGCCGGTCATATGCCGGTCAGCTCCGTCTCGCCTTTCGGTCGCCGGCCGCTCACGAGCGCGTGCCGGACCCCCCTCGCGGCGCGGCGGACCCGGGGGTACGGCGGGCCTCCACGCGCCCGCACCCGCCCGCGCGGCCCCCACCGTCCGGGCCGTCAGCCGCGTCCCCGCCGCCGCAGATGGTGCCGGACGGCCCGCTGGGCGACCGGGCCCAGGGACTCCACCGCGGCCACCAGCGCGCCCAGCTGTTCCAGGGCGTCCAGCGCCGCGTGCGCCCCGGCCTCGTCCACTCCCTCGTACAGTTCGATGCCGACGAACGACGCGGCGACCGCCCGCGCCAGACCCGCCGGGTCGGCGAACTCGCCGAACGGGGTCGTCGCCAGCACGCGGCGGAGCACCTGCTCGATCTCGGTGATCCACAGCCGCAGCCCGTCGGCCGTCGCCGGGCCCAGTGCCGCGTGCGTCGGGGCGCCCGCCAGCAGCTGGCCGAGGAGGGCCACATGGCCGCCGGCCCGCTCGTGCTCATGGATCTCGCGGCCCACGGCGAGGAGCTCGGAGAGCGAGTCCACCGCGGCGAGGCGCTCGCGGTACCGGGCCACGGCCTTCTCCGCGCCGTACCGGCAGGCCGCGGCGAGCAGTTCGTCCACCGATCCGAAGTGGTAGAAGACAAGTGCCTGGTTGACCCCGGCCGCCGCCGCCACCGTGCGGGCCGACGTCTTGGCGATGCCCTGCTCGGTGAGCGTGCGCAGCGCGCCCTCGAGCAGCTTCGCCTTGGTCTCCTGCGCCTTCGCGGTCTCCGGGCTCACGCGCGCGCCTCCTCCCGCACCGGGCGCAGTCCGGGCCGTACGCCACGGGCGCGGACGTCGGTGTACGACGCCGTGAAGGAGCCCTCGTAGCCGAAGAGCGGGCCGAACCAGCGGTTCACCACGCGGACGCGGACGTGGAAGCGGCCGGCGGTCTCGTCGTACGACTCGCGCACCTCGGCCGTGGCGCCGACGAGTTCGGGGACGCGGACGTCCACCGGGCCCTCCCGGAACCGGTGGGCGCCGGAGCGGATGAGCAGGGAGCCGTCGGGCTCGGCGTGGAAGTGCAGGTCGGTCGCGAGGTGCTGGTGGGTGCCGAGGTAGTCGAGGACACGGTCGCCCCGCGGGCCGAGCACCATCTGGGCGTCGAAGCGGCGGGCGCGGCCGGGCAGGTGGAAGGTGCGCACGAAGCTCACCGTCTCACGCCCGAAGGTGTCCCGGTACGGCACGTTCTCGATCACGAAGGGGACGTTCCGGCCGGCCCTCGGCACCAGGATGTTCCGGGTGGCGCCCAGGGCGAGGAACGGTTTCACGAAGGCCGGTCCGTGCCAGATCCGGTCCATCACGCCCCGGCCGGTGCAGGCCTCGCCGCCGGCCAGGCCCACCGAGAAGCGGCGCCGCAGGGCGGGGTGGAGGCGCTGGAACTCCGGCCCCATGGCGGCCTGGAAGATCGAGGTCATCCGTGCTTCTCCAGGGTGCGCAGGAGCCGGGGCGCGCGGGTCCGGGTGGCGGGGGCGCGCAGGCAGCGGCGGGCGGCCGGGGTGCCGGCGAGCGGCGCCTTGAACAGTGCCAGACAGACGCCGAGGAGGAGCAGGAGCGGGCAGAGGAAGGCCAGCGAGTCGGCGAGGGGGCCGGCCGGGCCGGGCAGCGAGCCCCGTCCCAGTCCGGTCAGGCACAGGGCGAGGAGGAGCGTCCGGACCGTCAGTTCCGCCAGCCAGCGGTACAGCGCCCGCTCGGGGGTGATGCCCCGCTCCAGCCAGAGCCTGAGCCGGTCGAAGGACCAGGCGGTGGCCCAGCCCATGAGCGGACGGAACAGCAGGCGGTCGGCGAGGGCGCCGGGGGTTCCCCAGCGGGGGCGGTAGTCGTAGCCGGTGAGGAAGCGCACGCCGTGGGCGTCGGGGACGTAGCGCCAGTAGCCGCTGCCCTCGGTGATCGGGGAGAGCGGGTGGGGTGAGGAGAAGCGCAGGGCGGAGGTGCGGGTGCCGTCGGGGCGTTCCCTCTCGCCGGCGGCCACGCCGGTGCCGGAGACGGTGAGGAACGGCAGCACGCGCGTGGCGTACCGGAAGCGCTGCGGTCCGCCCTCCGCGCGCGGGAGGTACTCGATCTCGGTGAAGCGCAGGTCCCAGCGTTGGTGGCAGGCGGGGTCCTGGGTGCGGGCCCACAGTTCGTCGAGGTCGGCGCGGATGTGCGTCTCTCTGTAGAGACCCATGTGTTCCCCCACGTGAGCACGGAGTTTGAGCGACCGCTCAAATCATCTGGCGCCGAACGTACACCCTTTTGAGCGACCGCTCAAAGAGGGGGTACGACAAAACCCCGGCCCTGGGGACCGGGGTTCCGACGACGGGTACGGCTACCGGGCGAGGTGCCGTTCGACGGTCTCCACCTTGGACGTGAGGCCGTCGGTCACTCCGGGGCGGATGTCGGCCTTGAGCACGAGCGAGACGCGCGGGGCACGCGCCTCGACGGCGGCCACGGCCCGCTTCACGACGTCCATGACCTCGTCCCACTCGCCCTCGACCGAGGTGAACATGGCGTCGGTGCGGTTGGGCAGGCCCGACTCGCGGACCACGCGCACGGCGTCGGCGACATACTCCCCCACGTCCTCACCGACGCCGAGGGGCGTCACGGAGAAGGCGACGATCATGCGTTCACGACCCCTTCCTTGCGGGCACGGGCGGCGATGACGGCGTCCTCGGCCTCGCGGCGCAGCTTGCGCTCGGCGAAGAAGCCTCCGGTCGGCAGCACCGAGAGGACGAAGTAGAGGGCCGCCGTCCTCAGCGGCCACTTGGCGCGGTTCCAGGCGTCCGCCCAGAAGATCACGTAGAGGATGAAGAGGACGCCGTGGACCGCGCCCATCACGGGGACCGCGTTGAAGTCCGTGGTCCGCTTCAGCACCGAGCAGAGCAGCAGGATCAGGAAGGACACGGCCTCCGGGGCCGAGACCAGCCGGAGACGGCGGAGGGCGGTGGCTGTCTTGATGTCCACGGGTCACCTTCGGTGGGAGAGTCGTTTGTGAACGCACGCACAAGCGTTCCCCCATTGTGGCAAACCGCGCCCGTAGGGGTCCGCTCAGGGTGGGTCTCCACCCATGGGCCCTGTTCCGTCCACCCGCCCGGCCGCTACTTTCACAACGTGGCGATGTTCCGGCTCCAGGGGAGCAAGGTCCTCGCTGTCGACATGACCGGGGACGCCGTGAAGGCGAAGAACGGCTCGATGGTCGCGTACGACGGGCAGATGACCTTCAAGAAGCTGAGCGGTGGCGGCGAGGGGCTGCGCGGGATGGTGACCCGGCGGCTCACCGGTGAGCAGATGACGGTGATGGAGGTGAAGGGGCACGGGACCTGCTGGTTCGCGGACCGCGCGTCGGAGATCAACCTGGTGAGCCTCCAAGGCGACAAGCTCTACGTCGAGGCGGGCAACCTGCTGGCCACGGACGCGGGGCTCAGAACGGGCACGACGTTCACGGGGCTGCGCGGGGCCTCACAGGGCAACGGCCTGTTCACGACGACCGTGGAGGGCCACGGCCAGGCGGCGATCGTCTCGGACGGGCCGGCGGTCGTGCTCCGGGTCGGTCCGCAGTACCCGCTGATCGTCGACCCGGGCGCCTACGTGGCCCACCAGGGCAACGTCCGGCAGAGCTTCCAGTCCGGTGTGACGTTCCGCACGCTCCTCGGGGAGGGCGGCGGCGAGGCCTTCCAGATCCGCTTCGAGGGCGACGGACTGGTGTACGTGCAGCCGAGCGAGCGGAACACGATCGCGGGGGACCTGTGAGATGACCTTCCGGGAGATCAACTCGAAGATGGTCGAGGCGACGGTGGCCCCGGGGCAGCGGCTGTTCAGCCAGCGCGGCGCGATGCTCGCCTACAAGGGGGACGTGTCCTTCACGCCCAACGTCCAGGGCGGACAGGGCGGGCTGATGTCCATGATCGGGCGCCGGGTGGCCGGCGAGGCGACCCCGCTGATGACCGTGGAGGGCAGCGGCACGGTGTTCTTCGGGCACGGCGGCCACCACGTCCATGTGATCACCCTCGCCGGCGACACGCTCTACGTCGAGGCCGACCGGCTGCTCGCCTTCGAGGGCACGCTGCGGCAGGGGACGATGTTCATGGGCTCGCAGGGCGGGGTCATGGGCATGGTGCGCGGGCAGGTCACCGGCCAGGGCCTGTTCACGACGACCCTCCAGGGACAGGGCTCGGTGGCCGTGATGGCGCACGGCGGAGTCTTCGAGATCCCGGTCACCCCGCAGCGCCCGGTCCACGTCGACCCCCAGGCCTACGTCGCCCACCACGGCGACGTCCGCAACAAGCTGTCCACCGCGCTCGGCTGGCGCGACATGGTGGGCCGGGGCTCCGGCGAGGCCTTCCAGCTGGAACTGAGCGGCAACGGCACGGTGTACGTCCAGGCGTCGGAGGAGAAGCTGTGAGCACCTACGCGAGCCCCGGCGCCGGGCCGGCCGTGCACGACCCCATGACGCTGCCCGCCGACGACAACGTGAACAAGTACACCTTCTGCGTGGAGCTCAAGGGCGGGCAGTGGTTCCTGCAGAAGGGGAAGATGATCGCCTACTACGGGACGATCGAGTTCAACGGCATCGGGCACGGCCGACTCGACCGACTTGTCCGTACGTCCTTCCATTCGCCACTGCACGCGAGCGACTGGGTCGTGGCCGGGGGCTCCGGCAAGATGCTGCTGGCCGACCGGGCCTTCGACGTCAACTCCTACGACCTGGACGACGGGAACTTGACCATTCGCGCGGGCAACCTGCTCGCTTTTCAGCCAAGTCTCGCGCTCAAGCAGTCGATCGTGCCGGGTTTTCTGACCCTTATCGGAACCGGAAAGTTCGTCGCCGCATCTAACGGGCCGGTGGTGTTCATGGAACCTCCGATCCGGGTCGACCCCCAGGCGCTTGTCGGGTGGGCCGACTGCCCGTCCCCGTGCCATCACTACGACCACGGATACATGACGGGTGTACTGGGCGGTCTACGTGCGATGACGGGCCTCGGCGGGGTATCCGGGGAGGAGCACCAGTTCGAGTTCGTGGGCGCCGGGACGGTTCTGCTGCAGTCGACGGAGACCCTTATGGCCGAGGGGGCCACGGGGGTTGTTCCTCCCGAACCGGGGGTGCCGGGCGGTGGCGGAACGGGGCCGGGCGGACACGGTCCGCAATCGTCGGGCACACCGCGCCTTCCCGGACAGCTGGGGGACCTCCAGCGTCGCTTCGGGCTGTGAGCGGTAGTCTGCGGAGTGTGACGTCGAACGCGTGCGCACTGTCACACCACCCGAAGTAGTTCGCCATTCAACTTCTTAGGTAGACTTCATTCATGGAGACCGAGACGGCCACGCGCTGGCTGACCGATGCGGAGCAGTGCGCTTGGCGCACCCACCTGGAGGTCAACAGGCTGTTGACGTACCAGCTCGAGAAGGATCTCCAGCCGTTCGGCCTGACAATGAACGACTACGAGATCCTGGTGAACCTGTCCGAGTCGGAAGACGTGCGGATGCGGATGAGCGACCTCGCCTCCGCGACGATGCAGTCCAAGAGCCGGCTCTCGCACCAGATCACCCGCATGGAGAACGCGAACCTGGTGCGCCGGGAGAACTGTGACACGGACCGGCGGGGACTGTTCGCCGTGCTCACCGATCACGGCATGGAGACGATGAAGAAGGTCGCGCCGCACCACGTCGCGTCGGTGCGGCGCCACTTCATCGACCTGCTGTCACCGGACACGCTGATGGAACTCGACAAGGCGCTGAAGCCCATCGCCGAGCATCTGCGGGGGCAGCGGGGGCGTCTGTGATCCGGGCCGGCCGGCCCGGATCACGGTAGCCCGGCGGGGGGGACGCGCTCACCGGCGCAGGCCGGGCGCCGCGCCCGCCCGTACCGCTCCCGCGACACGGCCGGCCGCGGCCGCGGCGGCCAGCAGTGCGGTTCCGCCCGCCAGGGTGAAGCACACGGGCAGCGGCAGTCGGCCGATCACCAGCCCTGCCGCCATCGCCCCGCCCGAGCTTCCCGCGTTCACCGCCATGTTCACCCACGCCCCGGCCTGCGTACGGGCGCCCTCCTGGGCCGATTCGTCGGCCAGCAGGTAGGCCGTCGTCAGGACCGGGGCGATGAACGCTCCCGCGCAGGCCATGGCCGCCGTGAGGGTCCACAGGTCGGGCGCCAGGCCCGCCGCCGCGAGCACCAGACCGAGGGCCGCCGCGAACCGGCACAGGCGGGTCCGGGCGCTCGTGCGCCACCGCACCACCCCGTTGGCCAGACCGCCCAGCGCGCTGCCCGCCGAGAGCGCGCCCAGGACCCAGGGGACCAGGGCGGGATCGTAGGAACGCTCCGTGGCGAAGGCCAGCACCAGCAGTTCCACGGCACTGAGCGCCAGTCCCGCACCCAGGGCGACCACGACCGGGGGCAGCACGCCCCGGACCAGGGCGGTCCGTGACCGCCCGGACCGCGCGCCGGTGGCCTCTTCCCCAGCGACCCGTGCCCCGGTGGCCTCCTCCTTCGCCGGGGACGGGCGCCGGGCGGTCATCGCCGGGGAGGTGACGAAGGCGCACGTGCCCCCGACGTTCAGGGCCGCGCTGAGGAGGATTCCCGCTGCCGGCGGGGCGAAGCCGCCGAGCACGGCGATCAGGGCGGGGCCGGAGACGTAGAGCAGTTCCTCCGCGACGCCGTCCAGACTGTAGGCGCGCCGCAGCAGGTCCCGGTCCGTCACCAGGTCGGACCACAGGGCGCGCATGGTCGGGCCGAGCGGGGGCGCGCAGCCGCCCGCGAGGGCGGCGGTGAGGGCGATCGCGACGGCCGGCGCGCCGGGACGCCAGGTCAGGACGGCCAGGACGCCCAGCAGAGCGCCGTACAGCGCGGACATGGGCGGCAGGACCCGGCGCGGGCCGTGGCGGTCGATCAGGGAGGCGCGCAGGGGCATCAGGAAGACCGTCGTGGCGCCGAAGAGGGAGAGAACGGTGCCGGAGACCGCGTAGGACCCGGTGGCGTGGGTGACGGACAGCAGGACCGCCAGCGAGACCGTGCCGTAGGACAGGCGGGCTGTCAGGGCCGCGGTGAAGGTGCGGCGCGCATGCGGGACGCGCAGGACGGCGGCGTACGAGGGCCGCGAAAGGGGCGTGGACACGCGAGGTTCCTCTGGGAGAGGCGGAAGAGGGGACACCGAAGGGCGCGAAGGCCGTCTGTCCGGCCCCGCGATCCCGGGTGCGCTCTACGCCAAGGAGAGGAACATGCGGGTCAAGGTAGCAGCGCGATCACCGCCCCGGCGACCCTTGGCCCCGCCCGGGTTCACGGCCCGGAGGGCGCGACCCCACGGCACGGGTGCGGTGCGCCGCGCCCACCGGCGACGGTCCGCTCGCCGCCTCGGCCAACGGCCCGCCCGGCCCGTCCCCGGCACCGTAAGACGTGCTCACGGCGCCCGGCCCATCCCTGTGCGGGCGACGTCGGCGGTAACCCCGTCCGCCCGTGACTCGCCGATCCCGCGGTGCGGTCAGCTTTCCGTCAGGCCCGCGACCAGTTCGTCCGCCGCGCGGTACGGGTCCAGTTCGCCGGTGACGATGCGTTCGGCGAGGGCGCCGAGGCGGCGGTCGCCGTGCAGGTCGCCGATGCGTTCGCGCAGGGCCGTCACCGCGATGGTCTCCACCTCGCGGGCCGCGCGGGCCGTGCGCCGCTCCGTGAGGATCCCGCGCTCCTCCATCCAGGCCCGGTGCTTCTCCAGGGCCTCCACGACCTCGTCGACGCCCTCCGCGCGGGCCGCGACCGTCTTCACGATCGGCGGGCGCCAGTCGCCGGGACCCCGGGCCTCGCCCAGGCCCAGCATGTGGTTCAGTTCGCGGGCGGTGGCGTCGGCGCCGTCCCGGTCGGCCTTGTTGACGACGTACACGTCGCCGATCTCCAGGATCCCGGCCTTCGCCGCCTGGATGCCGTCGCCCATGCCGGGGGCCAGCAGGACCACGCTGGTGTCCGCCTGGGAGGCGATCTCCACCTCCGACTGGCCCACACCGACCGTCTCGACCAGGATCACGTCGCAGCCGGCCGCGTCCAGCACCCGGATGGCCTGGGGGGCCGCCCAGGCCAGACCGCCGAGGTGACCGCGGGTCGCCATGGAGCGGATGTAGACGCCGGGGTCGGAGGCGTGCTCCGACATCCGGACCCGGTCGCCGAGCAGGGCGCCGCCGGAGAACGGCGACGAGGGGTCGACGGCCAGGACGCCGACCCGCCTGCCCTGCTTGCGGTAGGCGGTGACGAGCGCGGAGGTGGAGGTGGACTTGCCGACGCCCGGCGAGCCCGTCAGGCCGACCACGTACGCGTTGCCCGTCAGCGGGGCCAGTGCCGCCATGACCTCCCTCAGCTGCGGGGACGCCCCCTCCACGAGGGAGATCAGCCGGGCCACGGCCCGCGGCCGGCCGTCCCTGGCCTGGGCCACCAGAGAGGAGACGTCCTGCATCACAGCTCCGTTCAGTTCACCACGTACCGGACACCGGCGTACCGGAAACAGACTTTCGGGGCCTCAGGCCTTCGGTACCCGCACGATCAGCGCGTCACCCTGGCCACCGCCGCCGCACAGCGCCGCCGCGCCGACGCCGCCGCCGCGCCGCTTGAGCTCCAGGGCCAAGTGGAGCACGAGCCGGGCGCCGGACATGCCGATCGGGTGACCCAGGGCGATCGCGCCGCCGTTGACGTTCACCTTTTCCGTGGAAACGCCGAGGTCCTTCATTGACTGCACGGCGACGGCGGCGAAGGCCTCGTTGATCTCGATGAGGTCCAGGTCGGAGACCTCCAGGCCCTCCTTCTTCAGGGCGTGCAGGATGGCGTTCGACGGCTGGGACTGCAGCGAGTTGTCCGGGCCGGCCACGTTGCCGTGCGCGCCGATCTCGGCGAGCCAGGTCAGGCCCAGTTCCTCCGCCTTCGCCTTGCTCATCACGACCACGGCCGCCGCGCCGTCCGAGATCTGCGAGGAGGAGCCGGCGGTGATCGTGCCGTCCTTGGCGAAGGCCGGGCGCAGCTTGGCCAGGGACTCGACGGTGGTGTCGCCGCGGATGCCCTCGTCCTTGCTGAACAGCACGGGCTCGCCCTTGCGCTGCGGGATCTCCACGGGGGTGATCTCGGCCTCGAACAGGCCGTTCTTCTGCGCGGCGGCGGCCCGCTGGTGGGACAGGGCGGCGATCGCGTCCTGCTCGGGGCGCTTGATGCCGAGGCGGGTGTTGTGCCTCTCCGTGGACTCGCCCATCGGGACGTTCTCCCACGGGTCGGTCAGGCCGTCGTAGGCCATCGCGTCGAGCATCTGTACCGCGCCGTACTTGTACCCTTCGCGGGACTTGGGCAGCAGGTGCGGGGCGTTGGTCATGGACTCCTGGCCGCCCGCCACGACGATGTCGAATTCACCCGCTCGGATCAGCTGGTCGGCGAGGGCGATGGCGTCGAGGCCGGAGAGGCACACCTTGTTGACGGTGAGCGCCGGGACGTTCATCGGGATGCCGGCCTTGACGGCGGCCTGGCGGGCCGGGATCTGGCCGGCGCCGGCCTGCAGGACCTGGCCCATGATGACGTACTGCACCTGGTCGCCGCCGATCCCCGCACGGTCGAGGGCGGCCTTGATCGCGAAGCCGCCCAGGTCGGCTCCGGAGAAGGACTTCAGCGAGCCCAGCAGCCGCCCCATGGGCGTCCGGGCGCCCGCGACGATCACCGAGCTGGTCGTTCCAGAAGATCCAGAAGACATGAGGTGCGATCCCCTTCCAGCTGCGCACAGCCGAGGAGTGAACGAGGGTTTACTTCGAATGTACTGAGCGGTTGGACACGGCGTCATCGGCCCGTCGGTGTGATCGCGCGCACGTTGCGTAACCACCCGGTGCGCGCTGCACTGAATCCATGCTGACGCGAATCGACCACATCGGGATCGCCTGCCACGACCTCGACGCGACCGTCGAGTTCTACCGGGCCACGTACGGCTTCGAGGTGTTCCACACCGAGGTCAACGAGGAGCAGGGCGTGCGGGAGGCCATGCTCAGGATCAACGGGACCTCGGACGGCGGAGCCTCCTACCTCCAGCTGCTGGAACCGACCCGCGAGGACTCGGCGGTCGGCAAGTGGCTCGCGAAGAACGGGGAGGGCGTCCACCACATCGCCTTCGGCACGGCGGACGTCGACGGGGACGCCGCGGACATCCGCGGCAAGGGCGTCCGGGTGCTGTACGACGAGCCACGACGCGGCTCCATGGGATCGCGGATCACCTTCCTGCACCCCAAGGATTGCCATGGCGTTCTGACAGAACTGGTCACTTCGGCCCCTGTTGAGTCACCTGAGCACTGACCCCCGTACATAAGGGCCGGTAGGGTTGGGGGCGGTCGTCCCCGAAACGGGGACGACCGCATGCCGGGGTCCGGGTTTCGGGGGACGAGCGTCGGGGCAGCAGCCCGTGCTCCGCCGTCTGTCTGACACCATTCCCCGGGGGCCCCGTTCGGCGGATGGACGGAGCTCGTTGCAGAAGCTGACCAGGGGACGGATGGGACCGCGCAGTGCGGGGCTACGAGAGCCAGGAGCGAGAGCCGGCGGCTGACGTCGACCACCTCTCTCGGTTCGAGGCCGAGATGAAGCGGCTGAGGACCGAGCGCGAGAAGGCGATCCAGCACGCCGAGGACCTCGGCTACCAGGTCGAGGTGCTGCGCGCCAAGCTGCACGAGGCGCGGCGCACCCTGATGACCCGGCCCGCCTACGACGCGGGTGACATCGGGTACCAGGCCGAACAGTTGCTCCGCAACGCCCAGATGCAGGCCGAGCAGCTGCGCCAGGACGCCGAGCGGGAGCTGAGCCAGGCCCGTGCGCAGACCCAGCGCATCCTCCAGGAGCACGCCGAGCAGGCCGCGCGGCTCCAGGCCGAGCTGCACCAGGAGGCGGTGACCCGGCGCCAGCAGCTCGACCAGGAGCTGGCCGAGCGCAGGGCCACCGTCGAGTCGCACGTCAACGAGAACGTGGCCTGGGCCGAGCAGCTGCGCGCCCGCACCGAGCAGCAGGCCCGGCGGCTGCTGGAGGAGTCCCGCGCGGAGGCCGAGCAGGCGATGGCCGCCGCCCGCGCGGAGGCCGAACGGCTGACCCGTCAGGCCCGGGAGCGGCTGCAGAGCGAGGCCGAGTCGGCGCGCGCGGAGGCCGAGCAGATCCTGCGCCGCGCCCGCGCGGACGCCGAGCGGCTGCTGAACGCGGCCTCCACGCAGGCGCAGGAGGCCACCGAGCACGCCGAGCAGCTGCGCACGGCCACGGTCACCGAGTCGGACGCGGCCCGTCGGCAGGCCGCCGAGCTGAGCCGGGCCGCCGAGGAGCGGATGACGGCGGCCGAGGAGGCGCTGCGCAAGGCGCAGGCCGAGGCCGAGAAGGTGGTCACGGAGGCGAAGGAGGCCGCCGCCAAGGCCCTCGCCACCGCGGAGGCCGCCAACGAGACGCGGACGCGCACCGCCAAGGAGCAGGTCGCCCGGCTGGTCGAGGAGGCCACCAAGGAGGCCGAGCACACCAAGTCCGAGGCCGAGCAGCTGGTCGCGGACGCCCGCGCCGAGGCCGAGAAGATCGTCGCCGAGGCCGCCGAGAAGGCCCGCTCGATCACCGCCGAGGAGACGGCCACCCAGCTGTCCAAGGCGGCCAAGACCGCCGAGGACGTCCTCAACAAGGCGTCCGAGGACGCCCAGAAGACCACCAGGGCCGCCGCCGAGGAGGCCGAGCGGATCCGCTCGGAGGCCGAGACCGAGGCGGACCGGCTGCGCGCCGAGGCGCACGACATCGCCGAGCAGCTCAAGGGCGCGGCGAAGGACGACACCAAGGAGTACCGCGCCAAGACGGTCGAGCTGCAGGAGGAGGCCCGCCGGCTGCGCGGCGAGGCCGAACAGCTGCGCGCCGACGCGGTCGCCGAGGGCGAGTCGATCCGCGCCGAGGCCCGCCGGGAGGCGGTGGCGCAGATCGAGGAGGCGGCCAGGTCCGCCGAGGAGCTGCTGGCCAAGGCCAAGGCGGACGCCGACGAGCTGCGGCAGACCGCGACCGCCGACAGCGAGAAGGTCCGCACCGAGGCCATCGAGCGGGCCACCGGCCTGCGCCGGCAGGCCGAGGAGACCCTGGAGCGCACCCGCAAGGAGGCCGAACGGCTGCGCGCCGAGGCCGCCGAGCAGGCCGAGACGGTCCGGTCGGACGCCGAGAAGGCCGCGCGGGAGCTGCGCGAGGAGACCGAGAAGGCCGTCGAGTCCCGTCGGGCCGAGGCCGCCGAGGAGCTGAGCCGGCTCCAGACCGAGGCGCAGGAGCGGCTGGCGTCGGCCGAGCAGGCACTGACGGACGCCCGCGCCGAGGCGGCCCGGATCCGCCGGGAGGCCGCCGAGGAGACCGAGCGGCTGCGCGCGGAGGCCGCCGAGCGGATCCGTACGCTCCGGCAGCAGGCCGAGGCCGAGGCCGAGCGGCTGCGGGACGAGGCCGCGTCCGACGCGTCCGCCTCCCGCGCCGAGGGCGAGGCCATCGCCGTACGGCTGCGGTCCGAGGCGGCCGCCGAGGCCGAGCGGCTGAAGGCGGAGGCGCAGGACACCGCCGACCGGGTGCGCGCGGAGGCGCAGGCCGCCGCCGAGCGCCTCGGCACCGAGGCGTCCGAGACGCTGGCCGCCGCGCAGGAGGAGGCCGCCCGGCGCCGCCGCGAGGCCGAGGAGCTCCTCGGCGCCGCCCGCGAGGAGGCCGACCAGGAGCGGCAGCGGGCCCGCGAGCAGAGCGAGGAACTGCTGGCCTCCGCGCGCAAGCGCGTGGAGGAGGCGCAGGCCGAGGCCACCCGGCTGGTGGAGGAGGCCGACCGGCGCGCCACGGAGATGGTCGGCGCCGCCGAGCAGCACGCGCAGCAGGTGCGGGACTCCGTCGCCGGGCTGCACGAGCAGGCGCAGGAGGAGATCGCCGGGCTGCGTTCGGCCGCCGAGCACGCGGCGGACCGTACCCGCCGGGAGGCCGAGGAGGAGGCGGACCGGGTCCGCGCCGACGCCTACGCCGAGCGGGAGCGGGCGAGCGAGGACGCCTCCCGGATCCGGCGCGAGGCGAACGAGGAGTCGGAGGCCGCGAAGGCGCTGGCCGAGCGGACGATGGCGGAGGCCGTCGCGGAGGCCGAGCGGCTGCGCGCGGACGCGGGCGAGTACGCCCAGCGGGTGCGCACCGAGGCGTCGGACGCGCTGGCCGAGGCCGACCAGGCGGCGGCCCGCACCCGGGCGGACGCCCGCGAGGACGCCAACCGCATCCGCTCCGACGCGGCCACCCAGGCCGACACCCTCATCACCGAGGCCCGCAACGAGGCCGAACGCCTCCAGACCGAGACGCTCGCCGAGGCCGAACGGCTCCAGACGGAGACGGCGGCGGAGGCCGAGCGCGTCCGCACGGAGGCGGCTCAGACGCTCACCGAGGCCACCGAGGCGGCGACCCGCACCCGGGCCGACGCCCGCGAGGACGCCAACCGCATCCGCTCCGACGCGGCCACCCAGGCCGACACCCTCATCACCGAGGCCCGCAACGAGGCCGAACGCCTCCAGACCGAGACGCTCGCGGAGGCCGAGCGGGTGCGCGCGGAGGCGCTGAGCGAGGCGGACCGGGTCCGTGCCGAGGCGGTCGCGAGCGCCGAGCGGCTGCTCGGGGAGGCGACCGACGAGGCCGAGCGGCTGCGGGCCGAGGCGGCCGAGACCGTCGGTTCGGCGCAGGCGCACGCGGAGCGGCTGCGGACGGAGGCCGAGCGGACGAAGTCGCAGGCGCGGGCGGAGGCCGAACGGCTCGTCGGCTCCGCGCGCCAGGAGGCCGAGCGGACCCTGGACGAGGCCCGAAAGGAGGCCAACAAGCGGCGTTCGGAGGCGGCGGAGCAGGTCGACACGCTCATCACGGAGACGACGGCCGAGGCCGACAAGCTGCTCACCGAGGCGCAGCAGCAGGCGCTGAAGACCACGGCGGACGCCGAGTCGCAGGCCGACACGATGGTCGGCGCGGCCCGCAGCGAGGCCGACCGGATCGTCTCCGAGGCCACCATCGAGGGCAACTCCCTGGTGGAGAAGGCCCGGACGGACGCGGACGAGCTGCTGGTCGGCGCCCGCCGGGACGCCACCGCGATCCGGCAGCGCGCCGAGGAGCTGCGCGACCGCATCACCGGCGAGATCGAGGAGCTGCACGAGCGGGCCCGGCGCGAGGCCGCCGAGACGATGAAGTCCACCGGCGACCGCTGCGACGCGCTCATCAAGGCCGCCGAGGAGCAGCTGGCGAAGGCCGAGGCCAAGGCCAAGGAGCTGGTGTCGGACGCCAACTCCGAGGCGGGCAAGGTGCGCATCGCCGCGGTCAAGAAGGCGGAGGGGCTCCTGAAGGAGGCCGAGACGAAGAAGGCCCGCCTCGTCAAGGAGGCCGAGGAGCTGAAGGCGGAGGCGATCCGCGAGGCCCGGCGCACGGTCGAGGAGGGCAAGCGGGAGCTGGAGATCCTGGTGCGCCGGCGCGAGGACATCAACGCCGAGATCTCCCGGGTCCAGGACGTGCTGGAGGCGCTGGAGTCCTTCGAGGCCCCGGCGGCCGGCAAGGACGGCGGAGTCAAGGCGGGCGCCACGGTAGGTGCCCCCCGTTCGGGTGGCAAGTCGTCAGAGAGCTAGCGTACGAGGTACGTTCGGGTGTCTTCTGGGGGCTTTGCCCGGCTCCTCGGCAAACCGTCCGACGGTCAGCCACCCAAATGGAGTGCCATTCTCCAGATCAAAACCGTATCTGCACGATGACACACCGCTTCGGCCCCTAGGATTCCCCTTATCACCTCACTCACCGGTCTCATTCGACAGGAACCCCATGAGCGACACTTCCCCCTACGGCTTCGAGCTTGTGCGGCGTGGATACGACCGCGCTCAGGTGGACGAACGTATCTCCAAGCTCGTCTCCGACCGTGACAGCGCTCTCGCCCGCATCACCGCCCTGGAGAAGCGCATCGAGGAGCTCCACCTCGAAACGCAGAACGCCCAGGCCCAGATCACGGACGCCGAGCCGTCGTACGCGGGTCTCGGCGCGCGGGTCGAGAAGATCCTGCGCCTGGCCGAGGAAGAGGCCAAGGAGCTGCGTGAGGAGGCCCGGAGGGCGGCCGAGCAGCACCGCGACCTCGCCGAGTCGGCGGCCCAGCAGGTCCGCAACGACGCCGAGTCGTACGCGGCCGAGCGCAAGGCCAAGGCCGAGGACGAGGGCGTCCGGATCGTCGAGAAGGCCAAGTCCGACGCCGCCCAGCTGCGCACCGAGGCGCAGAAGGACGCGCAGTCCAAGCGCGAGGAGGCGGACGCCCTCTTCGAGGAGACCCGCGCCAAGGCCGCGCAGGCCGCCGCCGACTTCGAGACGAACCTGGCCAAGCGCCGCGAGCAGTCCGAGCGCGACCTGGCCTCGCGTCAGCAGAAGGCCGAGAAGCGCCTCGCCGAGATCGAGCACCGGGCCGAGCAGCTTCGCCTGGAGGCGGAGAAGCTGCGCACCGACGCCGAGCGCCGCGCCCGCCAGACGGTGGAGACCGCCCAGCGCCAGGCCGAGGACATCGTGGCCGACGCCAACGCCAAGGCCGACCGGATCCGTTCGGAATCCGAGCGCGAGCTGGCGGCGCTCACCAACCGCCGCGACAGCATCAACGCCCAGCTGACGAACGTCCGCGAGATGCTCGCCACGCTGACCGGTGCCGCGGTCGCCGCGGCCGGCACGTCGACCGACGACGAGCCGATCTCCCGGGGCGTTCCGGCGCAGCAGTCCCGGTAGGTCCGGGCAGTCGTACGACGCTCAAGGGGCGGTGGGACCTGTTCCCGCCGCCCCTTCGGCATCGCCGGCCACCACGACGCCGTCGTCCTCGCCGGTCCGGTCGCCGCCGGGGGCGCCGCCCGGGCCCCGCGCCACCCCGCGCGTGGTCTCCCGTCCTGGACCACCGTCTCCCCCACCGTGCCCCGCCCCGGCGCCCTCGCGCCGTTCGAGGGGGCTGGAGCATGCCGCGCCCGCTCGGGTGGCAGCCGCCCCGAGCCCGTCTTAGCGTGGCCGCATGATCGAGCTGGAGGGGCTGACGAAGCGGTACGGCGCGAAGGTGGCGGTCGACCACCTCACCTTCGCCGTCCGGCCGGGCATCGTGACGGGGTTCCTCGGGCCCAACGGGGCCGGGAAGTCCACGACCATACGGATGATCCTCGGGCTCGACCGCCCCACCGCCGGCGATGTCCGGATCGACGGCACGCACTACGACCGGCTCAGGGACCCGCTGACGTACATCGGCGCGCTGCTGGACGCCAAGGCCGTGCACGGCGGCCGGAGCGCCTGGAACCACCTGCTGTGCCTCGCGCAGAGCAACGGCATCCCGGAGCGCCGGGTGGCGGAGGTCCTGGAGACCGTGGGGCTGACCGCGGTGGCCCGCAAGAAGGCCAAGGGGTTCTCGTACGGCATGGGGCAGCGGCTCGGGATCGCCGCCGCACTGCTCGGGGACCCGCGCATCCTGATGTTCGACGAACCGGTCAACGGCCTGGACCCGGAGGGCATCCACTGGATCCGGAACCTGATGAAGTCGCTGGCCGCGGAGGGCCGGACGGTGTTCGTCTCCAGTCATCTGATGAGCGAGATGGCGCTGACGGCCGATCACCTGGTGGTGATCGGACAGGGTCGGCTGCTCGCGGACACCTCCATGGCCGACTTCATCCGGACCAACTCGCGGTCGTACGTGCGGGTCCGCTCCCCCCAGCGCGAGCGGCTGCTCGACGTGCTGCACCAGGCCGGGATCACCGTCGTGGAGGCGGACGGCGGGGCGCTGGAGGTGGCGGGCGGCAAGGCGGAGCAGATCGGTGAGCTGGCCGCGCGCTACGGGCTCGTGCTGCACGAGCTGAGCCCGCGGCAGGCCTCGCTGGAGGAGGCGTTCATGCAGCTGACGGCGGAAGCGGTGGAGTACCACGCGCAGGCCGGTCCCGCTCCGACCCCGCAGGACTGGGGCGCCGGCTGGAAGGGGGTCTGAGACCATGGCGGCCGTTCAGGTCATCCGGTCCGAGTGGACCAAGATCCGGTCGGTGGCGTCCACCGTGTGGACACTGTCGCTGGCCGTGGTGGTCACCGTCGCCCTCGGGACGCTCATCTGCGCGCTGTCCAGCCGGCAGTTCGCGAACATGCCCGCGCGGGAGCGGTTCTCCTTCGACCCGACGGCGGTCAGTTTCGCGGGCATGACCCTGGGCCAGCTCGCGATGATCGTGTTCGGGGTGCTGGTGGTCTCCACGGAGTACAGCACCGGCATGATCCGGGCCTCGCTGGCGGCCGTGCCCCGGCGCGGCACCTTCCTGTTCTGCAAGGTCGCGGTGGCCGCCGCGCTCGCGCTCGCCGTCGGCATGGTGACGAGCTTCGCCGCGTTCTTCCTCGGCCAGGCCGTGCTGGGCTCGCACCGGGCCGCGATCGATGATCCCGGTGTGCTGCGCGCGGTCTTCGGCGGCGGGCTGTACATGACCCTGATCGCGATGTTCTCCATGGGCGTCGCCACGATGCTGCGCTCGCCGATGCTGTCCCTCGGCATCCTGATGCCGTTCTTCTTCCTGATCTCCAACATCCTCGGCAACGTCGACGCGACCAAGAAGGTCGGCCGCTTCCTGCCCGACCAGGCCGGCAGCCGGATCATGCGGGTGGTGCCGCGCGTGGCCGACGACACGCCCTACGGCCCCTGGGGCGGGCTCGGGATCATGGCGCTGTGGGTGGTCGCCGCGCTGGCGGGCGGCTACCTCCTCCTCAGGCGCCGGGACGCCCAGTAGGCGGCGCGGTCACACGGCGTCGCCTCCGGCTTTACTTTCTTTTGGGCGGAACCGTCAGCGCCTCGATATCCTCCTAACCCTTACGGGGGCGTGTGCCCCGCTGTCCTGAACCTTTCGATGGGTGCGGAGCATGATCGAGGCTGTCGGCCTGACCAAGCGCTACGGCGACAAGACCGCCGTGTACAACCTTTCCTTCCGGGTGCGGCCAGGAGCCGTGACCGGCTTCCTCGGGCCCAACGGCTCGGGCAAGTCCACGACGATGCGGATGATCCTGGGGCTGGACAACCCCACCTCCGGGGCCGTCACCATCGGCGGCTACCCGTACCGCAAGCTGCCCAACGCCCCCCGGCAGGTCGGCGCGCTGCTCGACGCCAAGGCCGTGCACGGCGGCCGGAGCGCCCGCAACCACCTGCTGAGCCTCGCCCAGCTGTCCGGCATCCCGGCCCGGCGCGTGGACGAGGTGCTCGGCGTGGTCGGCCTCCAGGACGTGGCCAGAAAGCGTTCCAAGGGCTTCTCGCTCGGCATGGGCCAGCGCCTCGGCATCGCCGCCGCGCTGCTCGGCGACCCGCAGGTGTTGCTCTTCGACGAGCCGGTCAACGGCCTCGACCCCGAGGGCATCCTCTGGGTCCGCAACCTGATGAAGGCCCTCGCCGCCGAGGGCCGTACGGTCTTCGTCTCCTCCCACCTGATGAGCGAGATGGCGCTGACCGCCGACCACCTCATCGTCATCGGGCGCGGGCAGCTGCTCGCCGACATGAGCGTCACGGACTTCATCTCGGCCAACTCCGCCGACTTCGCGCGCGTGCGCACGCCGGACACCGAGCCGCAGCTGCGCGAGAAGCTGTCCTCCGCGCTCACCGAGGCGGGCGGCCACGTGCTGCCGGAGCAGGACGGAGCGCTCCGGGTCACCGGACTGCCGCTGCCCCGGATCAGCGACCTCGCGCACGAGTCGGGCGTCCGGCTGTGGGAGCTGTCCCCGCACCAGGCCTCGCTGGAGGAGGCGTACATGCGGATGACGCAGGGCGCCGTGGACTACCGCTCCACCATCGACCAGAAGGCGGGACTGCAGCAGCCGCTGCCGCCCGGCGTCCAGCCGCCCGTGCCGGTACCGGGCCAGGGCCAGCCCGGCTGGTACGCCCCGCCGCCGCCCCAGCAGGGCGGCCAGCCCTTCGGGATGCCTCCGGCGGGCCCGTACGGGGGCGCCCCGGCGGCCGGGTACGGCGCACCGGGCACGGCCGCGGGCACGGCGCCCGGTGGCCCGGCGGGAGCGGCCAACCCGTACGCGCAGCCCGGCGCCCCGGCACAGGCGCCGGCACCGGTTCAGCCGGCCGGGCAGGCGCCGCAGGCTCCCGCCGCCGGGGAGGCGCCGCAGAGCCCGCCGCCCGCCCTGGTCAAGGCGGCTCCCCCGGCCCCCGCCACGAGCCCGGCCGCCGACGCGGCCCCCGCCCCCGCCGACCCGACCCAGCCCGAGGACGCCCGATGAGCACCCACCAGCCCCCCATGCCGCAGGCCCCGGCCGCCGCGCCTGACTGGCAGGCGGCGCCCGGCGGGCCGTACCCCGGCTACACCTCGCCCATCCCGGTCGTGCGCACCCACCTCGGGCACGCGCTGGCCTCCGAGTGGACGAAGATCAGGTCGGTGCGCTCCACGATGTGGACGCTCGGCGTCTTCGTGCTGCTCGTCGTCGGCATCGGCCTGCTGACCGGCGCGCTGGTCGAGGCCAACTCCGACTCCACCAGCCTGTCCGGCGAGAACCCGCTGTCGTTCGGCTTCTTCGGCCTGCTCCTCGGCAGCATCTGCGTCATCACCCTCGGTGTGCTGACCACGGCGTCGGAGTACGGCACCGGCATGATCCGGACGACGATGACCGCGTGCCCCAGCCGGGGCCGGGTGCTCGCCGCCAAGTCGATCGTGTTCTTCGCCGTCGCCTTCGCCGTCACCCTGGTCACGTCCGGCTTCGTGGCCATGGTCCACGCGTCCCTGCTGGGGGACACCGGCGCCCGCACCCCGAGCGGCGGCGACTGGTTGAAGGCCACCGTCGGCGTCAGCCTCTACATGGCGCTGCTCGGCCTGCTCTCGCTGCTCATCGGCTCGGTCATCCGGCACTCGGCGGGCGCCATCACCATCATGATCGGCGTGGTGCTCGCGCCGCTGGTGCTCGCGCTGTTCATGGTGGCGGAGTCGCTGGACAAGGTGCGCGAGTGGCTCTTCGAGTACTCGATCCCGAACCAGCTGAGCGTGTTCTACACCAACTCCCTGACCGAGTCCGGCCCGTCCGGCTGGGACCCGCTGTGGATCATGCTCGTCCTGACGGCGGCGGTGTACGCGGGCGCGTACGCGCTGCTCCAGAACCGGGACGTGTAAGAACCGGGACGTGCAAGAGCCGGGGCTGGTGAGAGCCGGGCCGGGTGGACGTACGGCTCAGAACCTCGGCGCGTTACGGGACCGCTGCACCCGCGAGGTGCGGCGGTCCTTCGCGTTCCAGCAGGCCTTGTGCCAGTGCCGGCGGTCGTCGACGCCCGCGTACTCCGGCCAGGCCACCACGTGCGGGACGCCGGAGGGGATCAGCTGGTCGCAGCCCGGGCAGCGGTAGGTCTTCCCCTGCGCGCCGGCCCCGGCGACGTGGCGCACGCTCCACTCCTCGCCCTGCCAGCTCTCCGTGGACTGCCAGCCGCCGTACCGGCCGGCGGGGTCGTCCTCGGCGCTCCGGCCCGACGATCCGGCTGCCTTCGGTCGGTTGCGACGCGGGGACACGGGACACCTCTCGGGGCTGTACGGGAAGCTCGGCTCCGTCCAGCCTACGCGCCGCCGGGGCGGGTAGGCGTGGAGTAGGGGCAGGGAACCAACCCGTACAAGTCCCCCTCCCGTGCGACCCATTCTGCAGACAATCCGTAAATCCCTCCGGCCAGGCCGTGTCCTGGGCACGTGTCAGACGGTTATGCCGGGTGGGGGAGCTCCGGGTCGGAGCCAAGGAAGCAGGAAATGCGATGCACGTAGGAAGTTTTGTGCTGGCGGCCCAGTTCCCGGGCCAGGGTCCGGGGGAGGCCCTGCACCGGGCCGTCCGCTCGGCGGAGGTCGCCGAGCAGTCCGGGCTGGACGCGGTCTGGCTCGCCGAGCACCACTTCGTGCCGTACGGCACATGCCCGTCCGCGGTCACCCTGGCCGCGCTGCTGCTCGGCCGCACCCGCCGCATCCGGGTCGGCACGGCCGTCAGCGTACTGCCCACGGCCCACCCGGTCGCCCTCGGCGAGCAGGCCGCCCTGCTGCACCTGACCAGTGGCGGGCGGTTCACGCTGGGCGTCGGGCGCGGCGGCCCCTGGGTGGACCTGGAGGTGTTCGGCGCGGGACTGGAGGCGTACGAACACGGGTTCCCGGAGTCACTCGATCTGCTGCTGCGCTGGCTGGGCGAGCCGTCCGTGGCGGCCTCCGGGAAGCGCTACGCCTTCCGCGAGGTGCCGGTCGTCCCCCGCCCGACGGAGGCCCTGACGGACGCGCCGGGCCCCGAGGTCGTCCTCGCCTGCACCTCACCGGCGAGCGTACGGCTGGCCGCCGAGCGCGGGCTGCCGATGCTGCTCGGCATGCACGTCGGGGACGAGGAGAAGGCCGAGATGGTCGCCCTCTGGCGGCGCTGCGCCCGCGCGGCGGGCCGGCCCGCGGAGGAGATCGCGGGCGCCGCCCATGTCTCCGCCGGGGTCTGCCAGCTCGCCGACCGGCGCACGGACGCGGTGGAGACGCTGCTGAAGGCGATGCCCGGGTGGCTGCGGCAGGGCCTGGACGCGCATGTGACGGTGGACGGACGGGCGCGCGCGATGCGCGACCCGTACGCCTACACCGAACTGCTCTGCGGACTGCACCCGGTGGGCACCCCGCGGCTCGCCGCCGACCGGCTCGCGGCGACCTCGGAGCGCACCGGCATCTCCCGTTTCGCCCTCCTGGTGGAGGGCTCGGGCGACCTCGCAGCCACGGAGGAGAACCTACGGCGCCTGGGCGCCGAGGTGCTGCCCCACTTGCGCTGACCGGCCCGCCGCGCGGGGGCCGCCTGGGGGGCTTGCCGCCCTGGGTCTCGATGCACCTCCCCCGCGGGTGGAGCGGCAAGCCGGCGGCTGTCCGTCCGGGCCGTACCGGAACCGCGCGTCAGCAGTCCCGGAGCTCCGGCGACTGGTTGAGCAACTGGCTGCGCACCGACGTGAAGCGGGCCAACGTCTCGTCCACCGAGGCGTCCAGTGGGAACACCGCCACGCGGTGGCAGTTCTGGAAGGCCAGTCGCACACCGAAGTGCCGCTGCAACGCGCCGCGTATCGCGTCACTCGCGAGCGCACGCAGCAGCTGACCGCGTGCCTGCTCGTCCGGCGGGGGCGTCTGGTTGTCGGCGAAGGGGCCGCCGTCCACCTTCAGCTGGGCCACCAGGGAGCTGATCATCTCCCATGCGTAGGGCAGGGAGGTCCGGACGCAGTCGACGAATGCTGCTTCGTCGACCTCGCCTCGCTCGGCCTGTTCGAGTAGGGCCGGTGAGACGTCGAGCGACATGGGTTCTCCTCTCGCACCCCCGAACAGCAGGGGTTGCCGGACAGATAAGGGAGTTCGCGATTTCGAACACGCTCGGTACAGGGGCCGCAACCTCCCGTACCTACGGTAGGCAACCGTAGGTGACCACACCAGCAGAATGCGTATATGAACCGATCCCGTTACGCCCACAATCGGCCAGGGATGAACAAGAGTTTGAAGGGACAATTGGGGCGATCCACTGGGAGCTGGGCGGACGGATCGCGAGCACCGGCGGGCGTCGAGTAGCGTTGCCGACCATGCGTCTCGTCATTGCCCGCTGCTCGGTCGACTACGCCGGCCGGCTCACCGCCCACCTGCCCTCGGCCCCGCGACTGATCCTGGTCAAGGCGGACGGCAGCGTCTCCGTCCACGCCGACGACCGGGCCTACAAGCCGCTCAACTGGATGTCGCCGCCCTGCACGCTGAAGGAGGGCACCGCCGAGGACGAGGGCGTGTGGACGGTCGTCAACAAGGCGGGCGAGAAACTGATCATCACGATGGAGGAGATCCTCCACGACTCCTCGCACGAACTGGGTGTGGACCCGGGACTGATCAAGGACGGCGTGGAGGCCCACCTCCAGGAACTGCTCGCCGACCGCATCGAGACGCTGGGCGACGGGTACACCCTCATCCGCCGCGAGTACATGACGGCGATCGGGCCCGTGGACATCCTGTGCCGGGACGCGGACGGGCAGACGGTGGCGGTCGAGATCAAGCGGCGGGGCGAGATCGACGGCGTGGAGCAACTGACGCGCTACCTCGACCTGTTGAACCGCGACCCGCACCTCGCCCCGGTCCGCGGCATCTTCGCCGCCCAGGAGATCAAGCCGCAGGCCCGCGTCCTCGCCACCGACCGCGGCATCGACTGCCACGTCCTGGACTACGACGCCCTGCGCGGCATCGAGGACGACAAGCTCCGCCTGTTCTGACCGGCGGCTCCGCCCGGCCCTGCCGCCGCGCACCGCCCCCCGGGCACCCCGGGAGCCACCGTCGCGGCGCGGAGGCAGGTGTCCGCCGTGGCCGGGGTCACATCAGCGTGCCGGTCGTTCCCGGGGCCGTTTGCGACGCCGACGCGCTGCTCGACGTTCCGCCGGTGGTGCCGTCCGTGGAGCCGCCGGTCGTCGTACCGCCGGTGTCGCCGCCCGTCGTGGTGCCCCCGGTGGTGCCGTCCGTGGAGCCGCCGGTCGTCGTGCCGCCCGCGTCGCCGCCGGTGCTCCCGGTGGTGTCGCCCGTCGTGCCGGTCGAGCCACCGGTTCCGCTGCCGCCCGTGGACGTACCGCCGCCGGTCGTCGTACCGCCCGTGCCGCCGCTCGTCGAGCCACCGGTCGTCGAGCCGCCCGTGGAACCGCCCGTGGAACCGCCGGTCGTACCGCCCGTCGTGCCACCGGTCGAGCCACCGGTCGAGCCCCCCGTCGTCCCGCCGCCCGGCCCTCCCGGCTTCGGCGACTTGGACGGTGAGCCGGAGGAGGAGTGCGAGCCGGAGGGCTCGACGCTCTCCGACGGGCGGGAGGGGGCCACGGGCGGTGCCGGGTCGTCCGCGGTGCCGTACGTGCCGTCGGGCCCCGGTGACGTGGGCCGGCTGCTCGCCGAACCGGTGCCGCCGCCGTCCGCCGGCCCCGAGCCCGGGCCGCCCTCGCCGATGTCCTGACCGGCGGACGGGTTGGCGTCGACCTTGCCGGCCGGGTTGCGGCCCGCGTCGTCGGGGGAGGTCACCCCGAGCGCGACGACCGTACCGAGCACGGCGGCGAGCAGCGCGCCGGAGCCGGCCGCCACCATGTTGCGCCGGGCCAGGCCCCGGACGCCGCCCCGCGGCCGGGGCACCGGGACCCGCTGGGTGACCGCGGTCTCGTACGGCGCCGGCGCCCGCTCCTCCTGCCGCACGTCCGCCGGCTCCTCCCCCGCCGCCACCGGCGGGAGCCCGGGCGCCTCGCCCGCGCGGTCGGCGAGCAGAGCCAGGGCGCGGCGGCCGGCGACCGTGCCCCGCTTGTCGGCGAGGGCGCCGCGCAGCCCGCTGGACGCCTCCAGTTCGGCCCGTGCCCGGTCGAGCCGGCCGGTGCAGAGCGCGAGTATGCCCAGCTCATGGTGGAAGTAGGCCTGTTCGGTCACCTCGCCGGACAGCAGGGAGGCCTCCGCGCCGGACCGCAGGGCCCGCTCCCAGGCGTTCCAGTGGAGCCCGGCGGCGAAGGCGGGCGCGGCCGTGCGGGCCAGCCGTACGGCGCTGCTCTCCTCGCCCTCGACGGGCGGGACCGTCCGCGGGACGACGGCGGCGAGCGCGGCGAGGACCGCGTCGGCCTCCGCGCACACCCGCTCCGGGGTGACGGAGGGGTGGCCGGCCCACCAGGCGTAGTGCCGGGCGGCGGTGTCGGCGTGGCCGGGGGCGTCGTCGGCGTACCCGGCGGCCTCCAGCTGGGTCTGCACGCCGGCCGCCAGGCGGTACCGGGAGCCGACCGGGGAGACCAGGCCGCAGCCCGCCAGCTCACCGAGGGCGGCGTCCGCGTGGGTGTCGCCGACCAGCGCGGGCAGGTGCGCCTGGTGCGGTACCTCACCGCCGAGGGCGACGGCGAAGCGCAGGGTGGCGCGGGCGGAGGCGCTGAGCCGGGAGGCGAGCAGCGGGGCGGGGGCCGCGGCCTCGCCGAGGGAGGGCAGCGGGACCTCGTCCTCCAGGTCCACGGGCGGGTCGGCCGGCAGGCGCACGTCCTCGAAGACGCCGTACTCGTCGACCGCGCCCGTGCTGGCGCGCAGTCGGTCGCGCTGCCGGAGCAGGGCACCGGCCTGGACGAACCGCAGGGGCAGCCCCTCGGACTCGAACCAGAGGTCGCCGGCCCAGTTGGCCTCCTCCTCGGTGAGCACCCGGCCGACGGTCCGCTCCAGGATCTCCACGCCGGCGGCGCGTTCGAGGCCGCCGAGGAAGACCTCCTCGACGTCGGAGCCCGCGGAGGGCGCGGGCACGTCGGGGGTGGCGGCGAACAGGAACGCGCACTCGGGGGTGGCCTCGAGCAGTTCGTCCAGCGCGGCACCGCCGAACTCCAGGTCGTCCAGGACGACGACCGCGCCGATCTCCTGGACGGCGGCGAGGAGTTCGTCCCGGTCGGGGCGGTGGCGGGGGGCGTCGTGAACGGCGTGGAACAGGTCGTGCAGGAGGTCACCGGCCGTGCGGTGGAAGCCGTTGAGGCGGACCACGCCGTCGGGGGCGAGGTCCAGGCAGTCCTCGGCGACCAGTTCGAGCAGGGCGGTGCGGCCGGAGCCGGCCGGGCCGGTGAGCCGGACCGAGCGGCCCCGGGCCAGGAGGCGGACCAGGCGCTCGCGTTCGTCCTGGCGTTCCAGCAGGGAGAGCGCCGGCTGGGCGGGGCCGGCCGGCACGGGCGGCAGGGCGGCGCGTTCCGTACCGGCGCGTTCGGCGGCGGTGCGCTTGCGGGGCCTGCCGGGGAGCTCGGCCGGCGGGCAGGGCTCTATCTCGCTGCCGTCGACCGGATTGACGGTGAGTTGCAGGTCGCCGGTGACGAGCTGGGCCATGCGGGCGGGCACGGCCGGGCCGGCGGCGAAGTCGGAACCGAGGGAGTCCCGGGGCGGGCGGCGGCTGTGCGCCTGGCCGTGTTCGTCGGAGCCCGGGGTGACCGGGTTGGCCGGGTCGATCGGCTCGATCGGGTCCATGGGTTCAAGCCCCCCAAAAGCGTCGTGTGCCCGTGTTCGCGGCCCCTCCCGGCCTTGTCGCACACCGCGCTGTCGCTTCTGGTCCGGGCCCGCTCGGTCGAGGGGTGCGAGGTGGCGGGCGACCGCACCCTAAACCTTTCCTCAGTGTCTACGACAGGGCGGGGTGCCCTGCGGTCCGAGACGTCACGGTCTTGTGAGGATTGCGTGCCTCACACCCGGGGCAGTGACTCCACCCCGATGCCGCCCTCGATGGCGAGGATGCGGTGCAGCCGGGTCGCCACCAGCAGACGCTGCATCTGCGCGGGTACGCCCCGTAGCACCAGCCGGCGCCCGCAACGGCCGGCCCGCCGGTGGGCACCCATGATCACCCCGAGTCCGGTGGCGTCCCAGGAGTCCAGTTCGGACAGGTCGAGCACCAGGTCGCCGACTCCGGTGTCGACGGCCGAGTGCAGGGCCGTACGGGCGTCCGCCGCGCTGCGGACGTCGAGGCGGCCCCCGACGACCAGCTCGGCGTGGTCGCCCCTGATGTACATATGCGCTCCCCGTTGAGTGCGATTGGCGTACTCGGTGACGGTGCTGTGCAACGTCTGACTGTTCGGGTGGCGGTGCGGTTGCTGCTTGTAAGCGAACCGATACCGAATTCACCCCGGGGAGTGACGCTCCCGGGGTGGTCGTGCGTGATCGGGTTGACTCAGTACGTGTAGAAGCCCTGCCCGCTCTTGCGCCCGATGTCACCGGCGTCCACCATCCGGCGCATCAGCTCCGGCGGGGCGAACTTCTCGTCCTGCGACTCGGTGTAGATGTTGCTCGTGGCGTGCAGCAGGATGTCCACGCCGGTGAGGTCGGCCGTGGCGAGCGGGCCCATGGCGTGGCCGAAGCCCAGCTTGCAGGCGAGGTCGATGTCCTCGGCGGTCGCGACGCCGGATTCGTACAGCTTGGTCGCCTCGACCACGAGGGCGGAGATGAGCCGGGTGGTGACGAAGCCGGCGACGTCCCGGTTGACGACGATGCAGGTCTTGCCGACGGACTCGGCGAACTCCCGCGCGGTGGCGAGGGTTTCGTCGCTGGTCTTGTAGCCGCGGACGAGCTCGACGAGCTGCATCATCGGCACCGGCGAGAAGAAGTGCACGCCGACGACCCGCTCGGGGCGCTCGGTGGCCGCCGCGATCTTGGTGATCGGGATGGCGGAGGTGTTGGAGGCGAGCACGGCGTCCTCGCGCACGAGCTTGTCGAGCGCGCGGAAGATCTCGTGCTTGACCTCCAGCTTCTCGAAGACGGCCTCCACCACGACGTCGGCCTCGGCGGCGGCGTCCAGGTCGGTGGTCGGGGTGATGCGGGCGAGGGCGGCCTCGGCGTCCTCGGCGGCCAGCTTGCCCTTGCCGACGAACTTGTCGTACGAGGCCTTGATGCCGTCGGTGCCGCGCTTCAGCGCCTCGTCGGTGACGTCGCGCAGAACGACGTCCCAGCCCGCCTGCGCGGCGACCTGGGCGATGCCGGAACCCATGAGACCGGCCCCGATGACGGCGAGCTTCCGTGCCACTCCGACTCCCTATGAACGCGGTGAAAGGTCTGCCTCCTCGGCGGACCATAGCGCTCCGGCGCCGCTGTGTGACCGGTAAGTAACGCGCGTCACGTCCCATTTGACGGAGATCACACCGGCAGGGGTACGGGGGCCGGCGGCGGCTGAGTGTGCGTCAACCCGTACCGGTACGGCACGGCCTCTTCCGGCGCCGCGATCGCGTACGCGCCGATACTCTCTGCGTCCGGACTGTCACACGGCGACCACGAAGGGGGTGCCCCATGCCGATGCGCAGGGCGATCACCGGACGCAGTCAGGAGCCCCGCCGGCGCTACGCGGAGGAACTTCGCCTGCTCCGCACATCCAGGGGTCTGAGCCTGCGCGAACTGGCCAAGGCGGCCGGCTGGGACCCCTCGCTCTTCAGGAAGCTGGAGAGCGGGGAGACGCTGGGCGGGCCGGAGGTGGCGGAGGCGCTGGACCGGTACTACGGCACGCCCGGCCTGCTGCTGGCGATGTGGGAGATGGCGGTGGCGGACCCGACGCAGTTCAAGGAGCAGTACCGGCGGTACATGACGCTGGAGGCGGAGGCGGTGAGTCTTTGGCAGTACTCCGTGAGTATCCTGCCCGGCCTGTTGCAGACGGACGCCTACGCGCGCGAAGTGCTCGCACTCGGCGGCTACAAGGGCGCTCGATTGGACCAGCAAGTGACCGCGCGTACCGGTCGGCGGCTGCTCCTGGAGGGCGAGGACGCCCCGCCGTTCCGCGCCCTGATCGCCGAGACTGCGATGCGCACGCCGTTGCGCGACGAGGCGGCATGGCGGGAGCAGTTGGGCTACCTCCTGGAGGTGTCCGAGCACCCCAACATCACGCTCCAGGCACTGCCGGACCGCTCGGGTCTGCACGGTCTGGTGAGCACCGACGTCATGTTCCTCCGGCTGACATCCGGTACTACGGTGGCGTACACGGAGAACGCGCACCGTGGCGAACTGCTGGAGGAAAACGCGGCGGTCGAGCGGCTGCAACGTGCGTACGATGCGATGCGCGACCAGGCACTCGGTCCCGCCGAGTCGCGGAAGTTCATCCTGCGGATGTTGGAGGAAGTGCCGTGCGAGCCATCGACATGACCACCGTGACCTGGCGCAAGAGCAGCTACAGCAACCCCGACGGCGGAAACTGCCTCGAAGTCTCCGACGACCTCTCCCCCGCCGTCCCCGTCCGCGACAGCAAAGCCCCCGACCGGCCCGCCCTCCTCTTCGCGGCCGGGTCCTGGTCGTCGTTCGTCGCCGCCGTGCGGACCGGAGCGCTCCGCTAGCGTCCTCCCCGCCGGCCGGCAGGCTGATCCGCTTCGCCGTCCCGGCCGTGACGGCGGGCACACGGGTGTCCCGGACGGCCGGCGCATCACTACGCTGGCCGCATGGTCAACCTGACGCGCATCTACACGAGGACCGGCGACCGGGGCACCACCAGCCTCGGTGACATGAGCCGCGTGCCCAAGACGGACCTCAGGATCTCCGCCTACGCGGACGCCAACGAGGCCAACGCGGTGATCGGCACCGCCGTCGCGCTGGGCGGCCTGGACGAGGAGATCGTCGCTGTCCTCACCCGCGTCCAGAACGACCTGTTCGACGTCGGCGCGGACCTGTCGACGCCGGTGGTGGAGAACCCGGAGTTCCCGCCGCTGAGGGTGGAGCAGTTCTACGTCGACCGGCTGGAGGCGGACTGCGACCGCTTCAACGAGCGGCTGGAGAAGCTGCGCTCCTTCATCCTGCCGGGCGGCACCCCGGGTGCCGCCCTGCTGCACCAGGCGTGCACGGTCGTCCGCCGGGCCGAGCGCTCCACCTGGGCCGCCCTGGAGGTGCACGGCGAGACGATGAACCCGCTCACCGCGACCTACCTGAACCGCCTCTCCGACCTGCTGTTCATCCTGGCCCGCAGCGCCAACCGGGAGACCGGCGACGTGCTGTGGGTGCCGGGCGGAGAGCGCTAGCTGTATTGCCCTGTGAGGTTGGGGACGCGGCCGGCGGGTGGCGGCCGGCTCCTCGGCCTCACGCGTCCGTGCCGTGCGGCCGACCGGCGGTGCGCGGAGCGGTGATGCGGCGCACGGCCTCCAGGAAGGCGGCGCGGTGCTCGGCGAGCCGGTCGTCGGAACGGGGGTCCGTTCCGACGGCGGCGGCCAGGGCCGGGGGTGCGTCCAGCCAGCTCTCGGTGATGCGCAGGACCATCGCGAACAGGTCCACGGCGGGGATGCCGTCGTTGACGCGCCCCGCGCGCTGGGCGGCGGCTATGGCGTCGACCTTGGCGCGGTAGCTGTCGATCTCGGCGCGGCTGGGTTCGCCGTGGCGCTCGAAGCGGCGCCAGGCCGCCAGGCGGGCGGTCTCCGGGTGGGCCAGCATGAAGTCGAAACGCGCCGCGGCATAAGCGACCAGGTCGCCGTTGACCAACGGCGTCTCCTCGGCCAGCCTGCCGATCTGCTCGCGCAGGACGGCTTCGAACAACTGATCCTTGTCCCCGAAGTAGACGTAGAGCAGGCGCTTGTTGGCACCTGCCCGCTCCGCGATCCGGTCGATCCGGGCCCCGGCCAGGCCGAAGTCCGCGAACTCCGCGGTGGCCGCCGCGAGCAGCAGTTCCTTGGTCGCCGCGGAGTTCCTCGGCCTGGATCCCTTCGGCGCCGTCCCGTTCGTGTCCATGTGGCCATCGTAGCCGTGTAACTAACTTTTGACTTACTCCGACTTCCGGGGCTACTTTGTATCTATCCAGTTAGATACTGCTGGGCAGAAGCACTCCGGAAGGACGCACGCGTGACCACCCCCGCCTCCCTCGAGACCCTCACCCCGGCCGCAGGCCTGACCATCACGCGCATGGGCTACGGCGCCATGCAGCTCGCCGGCCCTGGCGTCTTCGGCCCGCCGAAGGACAAGGACCAGGCCATCGCCGTACTGCGCGCGGTGGTCGACGCGGGTCTCACCCACATCGACACCAGTGACTTCTACGGCCCCGTCGTCGTCAACGAACTCATCAAGGAGGCCCTGCACCCCTACCCGGCCGACCTGCACATCGTCACCAAGGTCGGAGCGCGCCGCGACGACAAGGGCGCCTGGATCCCCTCCCTCGACCCCGCCGACCTCAAGGCTCAGGTCCACGAGAACCTCCAGCACCTCGGCCTGGAGACTCTGGACGTGGTCAACCTGCGCACCGCCGCGCTGGAGGCGGGCTCCACCGACTCGCTGGCCGAGCAGTTCGGTGCCCTGGCCGAGCTGCGCGAGCAGGGACTGATCCGCCACCTCGGCCTGAGCGGCGTGTCCGACGCCCAGCTCACCGAAGCCCAGGCCATCGCCCCGGTCGTCACCGTGCAGAACCTGTACAACCTGGCCAACCGCGCCGACGACGCCCTGGTGGACCGCTGCGCCGCGGAGAACATCGCCTACGCGGCGTTCTTCCCCCTCGGCGGCTTCAGCCCCCTGCAGTCGCAGGCCCTCGCCGACGTGGCCGAGCGCCTGGGCGCCTCCGAGCAGCAGGTCGCCCTGGCGTGGCTGCTCCAGCGCTCGCCGTCCATGGTCCTCATCCCGGGGACCTCGTCGGTGGCGCACCTGGCGGAGAACATCGCCGCCGCCGGCCTGACCCTGCCCGCCGACGCGGTGTCGGAGCTCGACGCCATCGGTAAGTGACCCGTACGCCGCACATCCGGGGGTGCGACCCAGCCGCGCACCCCCACCCTGAAAGGAAGGGCAGTACACAGTGAAGCCCGTCGTCGTCGTTCTCGGGGCATCGGGCGGCATCGGCCGCGCCGTCACCGCCGAGCAGGTCTCCCGAGGACGCCACGTCATCGCCGCCGCCCGCAGTGACCAGATCCTGACCCTCCGGGGGGAGAACGTCACCGCGGTACGCGCGGACGCCTCCCGGCCCGAGGACCTGGAGAAGGTGTTCGGCATCGCCGCCGAAACCGGCCGGGTCGAAGCCCTGGTGCACAGCGTCTTCGCCGACCGGCGCGTCCCGCTGGAACAGCTCGGCGTCCAGGACATGCAGCAGGTCTTCGCGGCCGGGGTCACCTCGGCCCTCCGGTCCGCCCAGCTCCTCGAGCAGCACCGCAGCGGTCCCGCGGCGTGCGTGCTGGTCGGCTCCATCCACGGCGGCTTCGGCGAGGCCGGGATGGCTGCCTACACCACCGCGAAAGCCGCGCTGCGCGGGCTCACGCTGTCCCTCGCCGTCGAATGGGGACCGAAGGGGCTGCGGACCAACCTCGTCGAACCCGGCTTCGTACCCGTCCCCCGCAACGAGCACCTCGCCGACCGGACAGTACTCAAGGCGCTACAGCGCGCCTACCCCAGCCCGCGCCTGTGCACCCCGGCGGACGTCGCCCACCTCACCGGCTTCCTGCTGAGCGACGAGGCCGGCTTCATCAACGCAGCCGTCATCCCCATCGACGGCGGAGCGAGCGCGCTCCTGCCCGAAACCCTCGCGCGCTGAGCGTGTCCGGCGGGCCGCCGGACCGCTGCGGCAGACGCCTGAGCACCGACCGGGGAGCCCGGCTCCCTCAGTCGCCGGTCCGGCCGTCGATCTGTTCGCGCAGGATGTCGAGGTGGCCGTTGTGGCGGGCGGTCTCCTCGATGAGGTGGAGCAGGATCCAGCGCAGGTCCACCGCGCTGCCGTCGTCCCGCTTGGTGCGCGCCCTGGTGTCCAGGTCGTGCGCGGCGACGAGTTCGTCGTGCCGGGCTGCCTCCTCGGCGTACTCGGCGAGCAGCCGGGACAGCGGGATGTCGACGGCGATCCGCATCTCGCGGTCGGGGTCCTCGTCGGTCCAGGGGCCCTCGTCCGGCTCCCCCAGAAAGACGACCCGGAACCAGAAGTACTCGACCCAGCGCAGATGGCTGATCAGTCCGCTCAGGGTCATCAGCGGTGAGCCGGGGAGGATCGCCTTGACGGCGTCCTCGTCGGAGAGTCCCTCGCACTTGGCGCGCGCGGTGGCGCGGACATAGGTGAGGAAGGTGGTCAGCTGGGTGCGCTCGTCCCAGGCGGAAGGCGTGTCGGTGCGTGTCATCGGGGCGATCATGTCCCGGCGCCCGGCCCGGTGTCGACGGAGTTTCAGCCCGCCCCGCGGTTCGGCTCCCGCTTGGGGAACAGCGTGTAGCTCGCGGCGACGACCACGTTGACGCCGATCACCCACAGCATGCGCTGCTGCCAGGCGCGCAGCGAACCGGTGTCGCCGGAATCGCCGACGTACCAGACCGCGCCCTGGAGCAGGGCGAGGGCGACGGCCGAGGCCAGGATCCAGCGGGCCGCGACCCTCCACTCGTGGACGGCGCGGGCCGTGCCGTACCGGGGCGGCCTGACCGGGGGCGGGCCGCCGGCGAAGCGGTGGGCCACCCGGGCGTCCGCCCACCTGATGCTGGAGTGGCCGAGGCCGACCGTGAAGCCGATGTAGACGGCGGCGAGCCCGTGCCGCCAGTTTGGTTCGGCTCCGCCACGCAGGTCGATCGCGGTGACGGCGAAGAGCACGACCTCCAGCAGCGGCTCGCACAGCAGCAGGGCCAGGCCGGTGCGCGGCCCTGGTCGCCGAGGACCAGTCCGCCGTCCGTGCCGGGCTCGTGCTGATCCTGCGCAGCGCGCCGGACATCGAGGTGGTCGGCGAGGCGGCGGACGGCGAGCGGGCGGTCGAGCTGGCCCGGAGCCTCGGCCCCGATCTGGTGCTGATGGATGTGCAGATGCCCCGGCTCGACGGGGTGTCCGCGACCCGGCGGATCGTCGCCGAGCGGCTCGCGGACGTGCTCGTGCTGACCACCTTCGACCTCGACGAGTACGTCTTCGGGGCGCTGCGGGCGGGCGCGGCCGGGTTCCTGCTGAAGAACGCCGAGGCGCGGGAACTGCTGGAGGCGGTGCGGACGGTCGCGCGCGGGGAGGGGATCGCGGCGCCGGCCGTGACACGGCGGCTGATCGCGGAGTTCGCCGCGGCCCCGGCGCGGGGGACGGAGGCCGGCCGGGCCGAGCTGGAGGGCCTCACCCGGCGGGAGCGGGAGGTGCTGCGCTGTATCGGCGAGGGGCTGCCGAACGCGGAGATCGCGGCCCGGCTGGACATGGCGGAGGGCACGGTGAAGACGCACGTCAGCCGGTTGCTGGCCAAGCTGGGCCTGCGCAGCCGGGTGCAAGCGGCGGTTCCGGCCCGGGAGTTGGGGGTTTAGCGAGGCTCGCCGGGAATGGTCCAGACCTATTGACGGGTGGTCCAGACCTTTCTACCCTCGCAGCACCGTGGGGCATGAAGGCTCAGTCATGCCCCTGACATCCCCGATGACGAGGGAGGCGCAGCATGCGCTTCAGAAACAGAGCCGCGGCAGGGTTCGCGACCCTGTTGCTCCCCCTGGCCGGCCTGATCGGACTCACCAGCCCCGCCCAGGCGGCGAGCGGGGGAGCGACCGCCGGCTTCACCAAGACGAGCGACTGGGGCACCGGCTTCGGTGGCCAGTGGACCATCAAGAACACCGGCACCAGCAGCATCAGTTCCTGGACCGTCGAGTGGGACTTCCCCTCCGGCACGTCCGTCACCTCCGCCTGGGACGCGGACGTCACGGGCTCCGGCACCCACTGGACCGCGAAGAACAAGTCCTACAACGGCACCCTCGCCCCGGGCGCCTCCGTCTCCTTCGGCTTCAACGGCGCGGGCTCCGGCTCCCCGTCCAACTGCAAACTGAACGGCGGCAGTTGCGACGGCACGACCGTCCCCGGCGACGCGGCCCCCTCCGCACCCGGCACCCCGACCGCCTCCTCGGTCACCGACACCTCGGTGAAGCTCAGCTGGAGCGCGGCCACCGACGACAAGGGCGTCAAGAACTACGACGTCCTGCGCGACGGCTCCAAGGTCGCCACGGTCACCACCACGTCGTACACCGACACGGGCCTGACCGCCGGCACCGACTACTCCTACACCGTGCAGGCCCGTGACACCGCCGACCAGACCGGCCCGGTCAGCGGCGCGGTCAAGGTGCACACCACCGGCGGCGGCACCACTCCCCCGCCCACCGGTGACAAGGTCAAGCTCGGCTACTTCACCGAATGGGGCATCTACGGCCGCAACTACAACGTCAAGAACCTGGTGACGTCCGGCTCCGCGGCCAAGATCACGCACATCAACTACGCCTTCGGCAACGTCACCGGCGGCAAGTGCGCGATCGGCGACTCCTACGCCGACTACGACAAGGCCTTCACCGCCGACCAGTCGGTCAGCGGCGTCGCCGACACCTGGGACCAGCCGCTGCGCGGCAACTTCAACCAGCTGCGTCAGCTGAAGGCCAAGTACCCGAACATCAAGGTGCTGTGGTCCTTCGGCGGCTGGACCTGGTCCGGCGGCTTCGCGGACGCGGCCAAGAACCCGGCCGCCTTCGCCCAGTCCTGCTACGACCTGGTCGAGGACCCGCGCTGGGCCGACGTCTTCGACGGCATCGACATCGACTGGGAGTACCCGAACGCCTGCGGTCTGACCTGTGACACCAGCGGGGCCGCCGCCTTCAAGAACGTGATGTCCGCGCTGCGCGCCAAGTTCGGCTCGAACAACCTGGTCACCGCGGCCACCACCGCCGACGGCTCGGCCGGCGGCAAGATCGAGGCCGCGGACTACGCGGGCGCCGCCCAGTACGTCGACTGGTACAACGTGATGACGTACGACTTCTTCGGCGCGTGGGACGCCAAGGGCCCGACCGCCCCGCACTCCCCGCTCACCTCGTACGACGGCATCCCGAAGGCGGGCTTCACCACCGCCGACGCGATGGCCAAGTTCAAGGCGATCGGCGTGCCCGCGAAGAAGCTGCTCATCGGCATCGGCTTCTACGGCCGCGGCTGGACCGGCGTCACCCAGGACGCCCCGGGCGGCACGGCCACCGGACCGGCGACCGGCACCTACGAGCAGGGCATCGAGGACTACAAGGTCCTCAAGACGTCCTGCCCGGCCACCGGCACCGTCGCCGGCACCGCCTATGCGCACTGCGGCAGCAACTGGTGGTCGTACGACACCCCCGCCACCATCGCCTCCAAGATGGCGTGGGCCAAGAACCAGGGCCTCGGCGGCGCGTTCTTCTGGGAGTTCAGCGGTGACACCGCGAACGGCGAACTGGTGAACGCGATCAACAGCAACCTGTAAGAGCGAACGGCACCACACCCGTTCACCCTCCCCCGGGCCGCGTCCGGGGGAGGGTGAACGTGCTTACGCCACGTTCACCCTCTGTCCGGGCGGGGCGGCCTCCAGCCACGCGAGGAAGCCGGTCAGCGCGTCCTCGCTCATGGCGAGTTCCAGGCGCGTGCCCCGGTGCGCACAGGCCAGCACCACCGAGTCGGACAGCAACGCCAGTTCCTCCTCGCCCTCGGGCAGCCGGCGGCCGGCCACCTCGATCTGCCCGCGCTCCAGGACGCGGCGGGGGCGGGGGGCGTAGGAGAAGACCCGGTACCACTCGATCCGGTCGCCGTTGTAGCGGGCGACGCCGTAGGACCAGCCCTTGCCGCCCGTGTCCGGTTTCTCGGGCAGGTCCCAGCGCAGCGAACAGTCGAAGGTGCCGCCGGAACGCTGGATGAGCCTGCGGCGCAGCCCGAACAGGAACAGTCCCACCACCACGAGTGCGACCACGATCCCGCACACAGTCAGAGCGAGGACCATCGGCACCGACCTCCTCGTCTCCTAGGTAGAACTGCTTCTACGACTGAGTAATGAAACGGAAAAAACACCCACATCTGCCTCAGCCGCGACCGGCACCGGATTGCTCCGGGCCGGCCGCGGCTGAGTGGCGTCAACGTACGGCGCGGCTGGTTCAGCGCGCCGTCGCAGCACGCAGTCGGACGTCCGCGCGGCGCTCGGCGACGGCGTCGCCTTCCGCCTTCGCACGCTCCAGTTCCCGCTCCGTGCGCTGGACATCGATCTCGTCCGACAGCTCGGCGATCTCGGCCAGCAGGGACAGCTTGTTGTCCGCGAACGAGATGAAACCGCCGTGCACGGCGGCGACGACCGTGCCGCCTTCACTCGTACGGATGGTCACCGGGCCCGACTCCAGCACACCGAGCAGCGGCTGGTGACCGGGCATGACGCCGATGTCGCCGGACGTGGTGCGCGCGACGACCAGGGTGGCCTCGCCGGACCAGACCTGGCGGTCGGCGGCGACCAGCTCGACGTGCAGCTCAGCAGCCAAGGGTGGCTCCTCGGGTCACCACCCGGCAGGGGTGCCGGGTGTTGGGGTCAATTCTAGTGGGCGTGAGTGAGGGGGCGGGACGCACCCCGCCCCCCTCACGACTCAGGCGTGTGCCCGAAGTCAGGAGACGCCCAGCTCCTTCGCGTTCTTCTTCAGGTCCTCAAGACCACCGCACATGAAGAACGCCTGCTCGGGGAAGTGGTCGTACTCGCCGTCGCAGATCGCGTTGAACGCGGCGATCGACTCGTCGAGCGGCACGTCCGAGCCGTCCACGCCGGTGAACTGCTTGGCGACGTGGGTGTTCTGGGACAGGAAGCGCTCCACACGACGGGCACGGTGGACGACGAGCTTGTCCTCCTCGCCGAGCTCGTCGATACCGAGGATCGCGATGATGTCCTGGAGGTCCTTGTACTTCTGCAGGATCGTCTTCACGCGCATGGCCGCGTTGTAGTGGTCCTGCGAGATGTAGCGCGGGTCCAGGATCCGGGACGTGGAGTCCAGCGGGTCCACGGCCGGGTAGATGCCCTTCTCGGAGATCGGACGGGACAGAACCGTCGTCGCGTCGAGGTGGGCGAAGGTGGTGGCCGGGGCCGGGTCGGTCAGGTCGTCCGCGGGGACGTAGATCGCCTGCATCGAGGTGATCGAGTGACCGCGGGTCGAGGTGATGCGCTCCTGGAGGAGGCCCATCTCATCGGCCAGGTTCGGCTGGTAGCCCACCGCGGACGGCATACGGCCGAGCAGCGTGGAGACCTCGGAACCGGCCTGCGTGAAGCGGAAGATGTTGTCGATGAAGAACAGCACGTCCTGCTTCTGGACGTCACGGAAGTACTCGGCCATGGTGAGGCCGGCCAGCGCGACGCGCAGACGGGTGCCCGGGGGCTCGTCCATCTGACCGAAGACCAGCGCGGTCTTGTCGATGACGCCCGAGTCGGACATCTCCTCGATCAGGTCGTTGCCCTCACGGGTGCGCTCACCGACACCGGCGAACACGGAGACACCGTCGTGGTTGTTGGCGACACGGTAGATCATCTCCTGGATGAGCACCGTCTTGCCGACGCCGGCGCCGCCGAACAGACCGATCTTGCCGCCCTTGACATACGGGGTCAGCAGGTCGATGACCTTGACGCCGGTCTCGAACATCTCGGTCTTCGACTCGAGCTCGTCGAAGTTCGGGGCCTTGCGGTGGATGGACCAGCGCTCGCCCTCGTAACGCTCGTCGACGTTCAGCACCTCACCGAGGGTGTTGAACACCTTGCCCTTGGTGAAGTCGCCGACCGGGACGGTGATGCCGTCGCCGGTGTCGACGACCGGGGCCTGGCGGACCAGACCGTCGGTCGGCTGCATGGAGATGGTGCGGACCAGGCCGTCACCCAGGTGCTGGGCGACCTCCAGGGTCAGCGTCTTCTTCTCGCCCGCGTTGGCCGGGTCGGCGACCTCGACGTGGAGGGCGTTGTAGATGTCCGGCATCGCGTCGACGGGGAACTCCACGTCGACGACCGGGCCGATGACCCGGGCGACGCGGCCCGTAGCCGTCGCGGTCTCAACAGTGGTGGTCATTTATCGGTCACTCCCCGCGGTCGCGTCGGCCAGGGCGCTCGCGCCACCGACGATCTCGCTGATTTCCTGGGTGATTTCGGCCTGGCGGGCCGCGTTGGCAAGACGGGAGAGCGTGTTGATCAGCTCGCCCGCGTTGTCGGTGGCCGACTTCATCGCGCGCCGCGTGGCGGCGTGCTTCGAAGCGGCCGACTGAAGCAGCGCGTTGTAGATGCGGCTCTCCACGTAGCGCGGCAGCAGGGCGTCGAGGACGTCCTCCGCCGAGGGCTCGAAGTCGTACAGCGGGAGGATCTCGCCCTTGGGGTGAACCTCCTCCGCGACCTCTTCGAGGCGCAGCGGCAGCAGCCGGGCGTCGAGCGCCGTCTGCGTCATCATCGAGACGAACTCGGTGAAGACGATGTGGAGTTCGTCCACGCCGCCCTCGGCCGTCTCCTTCTCGATGGCCTCGATCAGCGGCGCCGCCACCTTCTTGGCGTCCGCGTACGTCGGCTCGTCGGTGAAACCGCTCCACGACTCCGCGATCTTGCGCTCACGGAAGTTGTAGTGCGCCACACCGCGCCGGCCGACGATGTACGTGTCGACCTGCTTGCCCTCGCGCTCCAGGCGCTCGGTCAGCTGCTCCGCCGCCTTGATGGCGTTGGAGTTGAAGGCGCCGGCCAGACCGCGGTCGCTCGTGAGGAGCAGGACCGCGGCACGGGCCGGGTTCTCCGCCTCCGTGGTGAGCGGGTGCTTGGTGTTCGACCCCGTACCGACCGCCGTGACCGCGCGCGTGAGCTCCTGCGCGTACGGCGTGGAGGCCGCCACCTTGCGCTGCGCCTTGACGACGCGCGAGGCGGCGATCATCTCCATCGCCTTGGTGATCTTCTTGGTCGCGCTGACGGATCGGATGCGACGCTTGTAGACCCGGAGCTGGGCTCCCATGAGTCAGGTCCCTTCCTTACGTCACTTGGCGGCAGCGGCAGGAACGTCCTCGCCGAGCAGCTTGCCGTCGCTCGTCTCGAACTGCTTCTTGAACTCCGCCACGGCGTCGTCGATCGCCTGGATCGTGTCGTCCGACATCTTGGCGCCCTCGCGGATGGAGGTGAGCAGGCCCTGGTGCTTCCGGTGCAGGAAGTCCAGCAGCTCCTTCTCGAAGCGGCGGATGTCGGCGACCGGTACGTCGTCCATGCGGCCGTTGGTGCCGGCCCAGACGGAGACGACCTGGTCCTCGGTGGCCATCGGCTGGTACTGGTCCTGCTTCAGCAGCTCGACCATGCGCTGACCGCGCTCCAGCTGGGCCTTCGAGGCCGCGTCCAGGTCGGAACCGAAGGCGGCGAACGCCTCCAGCTCACGGAACTGGGCGAGGTCCACACGGAGGCGGCCGGAGACCTGGCGCATCGCCTTGTGCTGCGCGGAACCACCGACTCGGGAGACGGAGATACCGACGTTCAGCGCGGGACGCTGACCGGCGTTGAACAGGTCCGACTCCAGGAAGCACTGGCCGTCGGTGATGGAGATGACGTTGGTCGGGATGAACGCCGAGACGTCGTTGGCCTTGGTCTCGACGATCGGCAGACCGGTCATCGAACCGGCACCCATGTCGTCGGAGAGCTTGGCGCAGCGCTCCAGCAGCCGGGAGTGCAGGTAGAAGACGTCACCCGGGTAGGCCTCACGGCCCGGCGGGCGGCGCAGCAGCAGCGACACGGCGCGGTAGGCGTCGGCCTGCTTCGACAGGTCGTCGAAGATGATCAGGACGTGCTTGCCCTGGTACATCCAGTGCTGGCCGATGGCCGAACCGGTGTACGGCGCCAGGTACTTGAAGCCGGCCGGGTCGGACGCCGGGGCGGCGACGATGGTCGTGTACTCCAGCGCGCCGTTCTCCTCCAGCGCGCGGCGCACGCCGGCGATGGTGGAGCCCTTCTGGCCGATGGCGACGTAGATGCAGCGGACCTGCTTCTTCGGGTCGCCCGAGCGCCAGTTGTCGCGCTGGTTGATGATCGTGTCGACGGCCAGGGCGGTCTTGCCGGTCTGGCGGTCGCCGATGATCAGCTGACGCTGACCACGGCCGATCGGGGTCATCGCGTCGACGGCCTTGTAGCCGGTCTCCATCGGCTCGTGCACCGACTTGCGCTGCATGACCGTGGGGGCCTGCAGCTCGAGGGCGCGGCGGCCGTCGGTGTCGATCTCGCCGAGGCCGTCGATCGGGTTGCCGAGCGGGTCGACGACACGGCCGAGGTAGCCCTCGCCGACCGCCACGGAGAGGACCTCGCCGGTGCGCGTGACCGGCTGACCCTCCTCGATGCCGCTGAACTCACCGAGGACGATGGCACCGATCTCGCGCTCTTCCAGGTTCAGCGCGAGGCCGAGGGTGCCGTCCTCGAACTTCAGCAGTTCGTTGGCCATGGCCGAGGGCAGGCCCTCGACCTTCGCGATGCCGTCGCCGGCAAGGGTGACCGTACCGACCTCCTCGCGCGAGGCCGCGTCCGGCTTGTACGACTGGACGAAGTTCTCCAGCGCGTCCCGGATCTCCTCCGGCCGGATCGTGAGCTCCGCCATCTGGGTTCCCTGCTCTCCTTGTTGGGCCCGAAGTTTCACTTTGGGGGTCTGGGGGCGACCCCCAGGAATCCTCTGCACGGCCCAACCAGGGCCGTAAGTACGTACTGCTGTTCTCGGAATATCGAGTTGCTGCTAGCTCGCCATGCGGCGGGCGGCCTCGTCCAGCCGGTCCGCGAGGGAGCCGTTGATGACCTCGTCACCGACCTGCACCCGGATCCCGCCGACGACCTCGGGGTCGACGTCGAGGTTGAGGTGCATCCGGCGCCCGTAGAGCTTGGCCAGAGCGGCGCCGAGGCGGTCGCGCTGCCCGTCGCTCAGCGGCACCGCGGAGGTGACGACGGCGACCATGCGGTTCCGGCGCTCGGCCGCCAGCTTGGACAGGGACTCCAGTCCCGTCTCCAGGCTACGTCCACGCGGCGCGGTCGCGAGGCGCGTCACCAGCCGCTCGGTGGCCGGCTTGGCCCGCCCGCCCAGCAGCCGGTGCAGCAGCTCGGTCTTGGCCGAGGTGCCGGCGGCACGGTCGGTGAGCGCGGCGCGCAGCTCGGTGCTGGAGGAGACGATCCGGCCGAACCGGAACAGCTCGTCCTCGACGTCGTCGAGGGTGCCCGTCTTCTCCGCGGCCGTGAGGTCGGCGATGTTCGCCAGCTCCTCCAGCGCGTCCACCAGGTCGCGGGGCTGCGACCAGCGGGACCGGGCCATTCCGGACACCAGGTCGGCGGCGGTGCCGCTGACCTGGCCGCCGATCAGGCGCTGGACCAGCTGCGCCTTCGCCTCCCCGGGCTGCGCCGGGTCGGTGAGGACCCGGCGCAGGCCGGCCTCGCGGTCGAGCAGCGCGGTGACGGCCGCCAGCTCGTCCGCGAGCTTCGCGGCGTCGACGGACGTGGAGTCCGTCAGCGCGTCGAGACGCTCACGTGCGGCTGCCAGGGCCTCGCGGCTCGCTCCGTTCATCGCGTGGCCTCGGCCTTCTCCTCGAGCTCGTCGAGGAAGCGGTCGATCACACGGCTCTGGCGGGCGTGGTCCTCGAGGGACTCGCCGACGAGCTTGCCGGCCAGTTCGGTGGCGAGCTTGCCGACGTCCTGACGCAGCGCGGACGCGGCGGCCTTGCGGTCGGCGTCGATCTGGGCGTGGCCGGCGGCGACGATCTCCTCGCGCTGCCGCTGGCCCTCGGCCCGCATCTCGGCGATGAGCGCGGCACCCTGCTCCTGCGCCTCCTGGCGCAGGCGCGCGGCCTCGTGCCGGGCCTCGGCGAGCTGGGCCTTGTACTGCTCAAGGACGCTCTGGGCCTCGACCTTCATGGCGTCGGCCTCTTCGATGCCGCCTTCGATCGCCGCGCGCCGCTCCTCCAGAACCTTGTTGATGTTCGGAAGCAGCTTCTTCCAGAAGAAGAAGAACACGATGGCGAAGGCGATGGTGCCGACGAGCAGCTCAGGACCAGCCGGGACGAGCGGGTTCTGCTCCGTCTCCTCGGCCGCCAGCTGTGCCAGGTTGGCGATCACATCAGTGCCTTTCGTCGATTCGTGTCAGGTAAGGGGTGATTACTTACCGAACACGAACGGCATAACGATGCCGATGAGGGCGAGCGCCTCACAGAAGGCGAAGCCCAGGATCTGGTTGGCGCGGATCAGACCCGCGGCCTCGGGCTGGCGGGCCAGGGCCTGGGTGCCGTTACCGAAGATGATGCCGACGCCGATGCCGGGGCCGATGGCCGCGAGGCCGTAGCCGATCGAGCCGACGGAGCCGTGGACACCAGCGGTGGCGGCGAGGGTCTCAAGAGCGGACATGCCGGATCTTCCTTCTCTTTACTGGACCGGTGGGGGTTGGCCACCGGACGTCTGGGGGTTGGCGGGAGTGGTTCGGCTCAGTGGTGCTCGGCGAGAGCGCCCTGAATGTAGGAGCAGGCCAGCAGTACGAAGACGTACGCCTGGACGGCCTGGACGAAGAGCTCGAAGCAGATCATGGCCATCGTCATCACGAAGGAGACGCCGGCGCCGACGACCAGCCAGCTGTTCAGCAGGTACCAGGAGGCGACGGTGAACATCACCAGCATCAGGTGGCCGGCGAACATGTTGGCGAAGAGTCGCACCGCGTGCGTGAACGGGCGGACCAGCAGGTTCGAGAAGAACTCGATGACCATGACCAGCGGCAGAACGGCACCGAGCGACTTGTCGTAGCCCGTGACGTTCTTGAAGAAGCCGACGAAGCCGTGCTTCTTGAAGGTCAGCACGACCCAGGTGAGGTAGACGATCGCGGCGAGCACCGCCGGGAAGGCGATCACCGAGGACACCGGGAACTGGGCCAGCGGGATCACGGACCACACGTTCATGATCCAGATGAAGAAGAACAGCGAGACCATGAGCGGGACGTACTTCTCGCCCGCGCGCTTGCCCAGCGTCTCGTACACGATGCCGCGGCGCACGAAGTCGTAACCGGCCTCGCCGACCATCTGGAGCTTGCCCGGGATGACCTTGGCCTTGCCGAAGGCGGCCCAGAAGAAGGCGACGATCAGCACGGTGGTGACGAGCGCGAGCAGCATCACCTTGTTGAACTCGAAGCCCCCGACCGTGACGAGCGGCTTGAACAGGAAGGACTGCAGGCCCGGGGCCGGGAAGCCGCACCCGTTGTCGGACATGACCCGACAACTCCAGTCAAAGGCGAGCTGGGTCTGGTCAGCACTCACCGCGGGCTCCTTCGGCGTGACGCATGGGTTCGGCAACCTCGTTGTGTCGGCGCGGCGCACGGCCGCGGATCGGCACCGGACTGGTGTTACGGATGTGGGGGCGGCTGGGGGGCATCGAGCCTCGCGATCGAGCAGGCGTCAGCTCGGATGCCCGCGCCCGCGATGCCGCAGTTGGCACCGGACGATAGCAGGAGATCTCACAAGCCTTTATCCCGCCCCTACCCCTCACGGCTTCGGCCCTGTCTTCTCGGGCTTCTCACTCTTCGCGGAGTCCGGGTCGATGTAGAAGATCTTGGCCTTCATGTGTGCGCGTGCCTGCGCGGCCATCCACACGACGGTCGCGACGACGAGCGACACGGCGAACGTCTTCGCGTTGAAGAGGGAGGTGTCCTTGAAGACAGCGACGAAGATCAGGAGGAGCAGCAGCTGGGCGACGTAGAGCAGCAGCCCCATCGCCTGGAAGAGCTGCGGGAGCGTTTTTGCCGTCCACTGCAGCACGTAGAGGCCGAGTCCCATGAACAGGATGGCCAGCACCGTGCCGACGACCGCGCCGAGCGCGCCCTTGCCCCCCGCGACCGCGGCGCTCACGGCGACGGCGATCACGCCGGCAGCCGCTGTGGGCACAGCGATCTGCGCAAGGTTCCGGACGTCATTGGACGGCATGGCGGCAACTCCGCTTTTCACAGGGGGCAGGGTGTCGTCATGGACGAGCGTAGTCCCGGGCTGAGTGATCGAGACCTCACACCAATGGACCGTCGCACTCGGGTCCTTCGGTTCTATCCGGGGTTCTCGTGAACCGTATCACAAACTATTTGATGAGGTCTTTACCTGGTGGGTGTGCTGGCTGTCACACATGAGAGTGACAGTGCGCGTCTGTGCAAAAACCGCGCCCACTTGTCTGGTATTAGGGGCCTTTGCTCCCCCACGAGTTGGCAATGCTCTAGTCAGATTCTTACCTTGCGCGTCAACGCCGATCGTCAACGGCGATCGAGGAATCGTGACCTGGCGCCGAGCGCGGTCGCCCCGTTGACACCGGAGACACCGGCCGTGACCGGGGTCCGCTCCTCGCCGCCCGGGGCCTGCGCCTGCGAGGCGGTGGCGGCCTCCGCCGCCGCGGTGGCCTCCGGAGCCCGGCGCCGCCTCCGGTACCGCGGCGGCACGAACCGCTGGGCCCACACCGGCACGCGCGGGGTGAAGCGCGGGAGCAGCAGCAGGACCAGACCGACCGCGCTCAGGAACACCACGCCCAGCACGATCCACATCGACGCCGAGTTGACCGAGTACGCCAGCGCCCCGAAGCCGATCAGCGCCGACCAGAAGTACATGATCAGCACGGCCCGGCTGTGCGAGTGGCCGATCTCCAGCAGACGGTGGTGCAGATGGCCGCGGTCGGCGGCGAACGGCGACTGGCCTCGCCAGGTGCGGCGCACGATCGCCAGCACCAGGTCGGCGGCCGGTACGGCGATGATCGTCAGCGGCAGCAGCAGCGGGATGTACACCGGGACCGTCTGGTGGACCGCCGCCTTCTCCGAGCCCGCGTACAGGTTCAGCGCGTCCGGGTCCACCTGGCCGGTGATCGAGATCGCGCCGGCCGACAGCACCAGGCCGATGAGCATCGACCCCGAGTCGCCCATGAAGATCCGCGCGGGGTGCATGTTGTGCGGCAGGAAGCCCAGGCACATGCCCATCAGGATCGCCGCGAACAGCGTGCCGGGGGCGGCGGCCTCGATGCCGTACGAGTACCAGATGCGGTAGGCGTACAGGAAGAACGCGCCTGCCGCGATGCACACCATGCCGGCCGCGAGGCCGTCCAGGCCGTCCACGAAGTTGACCGCGTTGATGGTGATGACCACCAGCGCGACCGTCAGCAGCGTGCCCTGCCACTGGGTCAGCGCCACGTTGCCCACGCCCGGGATGGGCAGCCACAGGATCGTCAGCCCCTGCATGACCATCACACCCGCGGCGATCATCTGGCCGCCCAGCTTGATCAGCGCGTCGATCTCGAACTTGTCGTCCAGGACACCGATCAGCCAGATCAGGGCCGCCCCGGAGAGCAGTGCCCGCGGCTCGTTGGACTTCGCGAAGACCTCGTTGAGGTTGGTGAGGTGGTCGGCGACCAGCAGCCCCGCGCACAGCCCGAAGAACATCGCGATACCGCCGAGGCGCGGAGTGGGTTCCCGGTGCACGTCCCGGGCACGGATCTCCGGCATCGCCCCGGCCACGATCGCGAACTTCCGTACCGGTCCGGTCAGGAGGTACGTCACCGCAGCCGTGATGCAGAGCGTCAGCAGGTATTCACGCACGGGCTTCCCCACAGGTCTCGCTGGCCATCACAGCCCCACACCCTAGCGACGGACGCATATGGATGAGGACTTCCGGGTAGCGACGATGGTTGCACGAGTGGCTGTGCACCCCCGTCGGCCACCCCCGGTTCAGCGGGGATACGGCGGAAACCGGCCGGTGAGCGCGCGGGCCTCCTCCCGCGCCGCGACCGGCTCCGTCTCCCCGCGCAGCACGGCCGCCAGCAGCGCCGCGATCCGCACCATCTCCTGCTCGCCCATGCCCTGGGTGGTCACCGCGGCCGTGCCCAGGCGCAGCCCGCGGCCGTCGCCGTGCGGCAGCGCGCAGCAGTCCAGCACCAGGCCGGCCGCCAGCAGCCGGCCACGCGCGGTGCGGCCGTCCACACCGAGCGGGGCGGTGTCGGCGGTGATGAGGTGGGTGTCCGTGCCGCCGGTGGTGACGGCCAGGCCCTCCGCGGCCAGATGACCGGCCAGCACGCGCGCGTTGGCGACCACCTGGTGGGCGTACACGGCGAACGCCGGGGTCGCCGCCTCGCCGAACGCGACGGCCTTGGCGGCGATGGTGTTCATCTGGGCGCCGCTCTGCGTGAAGGGGAAGACGGCCCGGTCCACGCGCTCGGCGAGCTCGGCGCCGCACAGGATCATCCCGCCGCGCGGGCCGCGCAGCACCTTGTGGGTGGTCGCGCACACGATGTCCGCGTACGGCACCGGGCTCGGCGCCGCTCCCCCGGCGACCAGGCCGATCGGATGCGCCGCGTCGGCGATCAGATACGCCCCGACCTCGTCGGCGACCTCGCGGAAGAAGGCGTAGTCCAGGTGCCGGGGGTAGGCGATGGAGCCGCACACGATCGCCTTGGGCCGGTGGTTGCGGGCGAGGTGGCGCACCTGGTCGTGGTCGATCAGCCCGGTCTCGGCGTCGACGCCGTAGCCGACGAAGTCGAACCAGCGGCCCGAGAAGTTCGCGGGCGAGCCGTGGGTGAGGTGGCCGCCGTAGGGCAGGCCGAGGGCGAGGACGGTGTCGCCGGGGCGCAGCAGGGCCGCGTAGGCGGCCAGGACGGCCGAGGAGCCGGAGTGGGACTGGACGTTGGCGTGCTCGGCGCCGAACAGGGCCTTGGCCCGGTCGATGGCCGCGCGTTCGGCGACGTCGACGAGCTCGCAGCCGCCGTGGTGCCGGGCGCCGGGATAGCCCTCGGCGTACTTGTTGGCGAGCGCGGAGCCGAGGGCGGCGAGCACGGCCGGCGAGCAGAAGTTCTCGGCGGCGATCAGCTGGAGCGTGGTCGACTGCCTCTCCAGCTCGGCCAGGAGGATCTCGGCCATGGCCGGATCCTGTCGGCGCAGGACGTCGGTCTCGAGGGAATGGGTGACCGACATGGCGGGCTCCCGGGGCGGTCGGCGGTGACGTATCCCCAATGTAGGCCGGGGAGGTGCGGGACGCCCGGTATTGCCGCCGGGCGCCCTACGTTCGTGCCGGAACCCCGGTCAGCGCCGTCACCACCGGGTCCAGGGCGTCCCGTATCTCGTCGCCGATCGAACGGAAGAAGGTGAGCGGGGCGCCGTACGGGTCGTACACCTCGTCGGCCTCGGCGGTCGGGGCGAGCAGCCAGCCGCGCAGTGCCGCCGCCGCGCGCACCAGCGCCCGGGCCCGCATGACCACGCCGTCCTCCAGGGGCGGCAGGGTGGCCGGATCTATCGCCCGGACCAGGCGGGTGAACTCCTTCAGGGTGAAGGTGCGCAGGCCCGCCGAATGGCCCATGGAGATGACCTGGGCGCGGTGGTCGCGGGTGGCGGTCAGCACCAGGTCCGCCCTGATCACGTGCTCGTCCAGCAGTTCCCGGCCCACGAAGCCGGAGGCGTCCGCACCGAACTCGGACAGCACGGTCTCCGCGTGGGACTCCATCGGCGCGCCCTCGTGGCCCCACGTGCCGGCGCTCTCCACGATCAGCCCGCCGCCGAGTACGCCGAGCCGCTCCGCGACGAAGTGGCGGGTCAGCCGCTCGGTGATGGGCGAGCGGCACACGTTGCCGGTGCTGACGTGGAGGATGCGGAAGGTGTCGCGGGGGAACCCGAACGTGGTCGTCTCCTCCGCGCTGTAGCCCCCGCCGCCTATGCCACGCCCCGCTTCAGGGGCCGTCAATTCGCCACCTCAAGGTCGGGTACGACCTTGCGCAGCTCCTCCGCGGAGAGCGCGCCCGCGCGCAGCAGCACCGGCACCTCGCGGGAGACGTCCACGATGGACGACGGCACGTTGCCCGGGGTGGGGCCGCCGTCGAGGTAGACGGAGACGGAGTCGCCGAGCATCTCCTGGGCGGCGTCGCAGTTCTCCGGCGCCGGGTGGCCGGTGAGGTTCGCCGAGGAGACGGCCATCGGGCCGACCTCGGTGAGCAGTTCGATGGCGACCGGGTGCAGCGGCATGCGGACGGCGACCGTGCCGCGGGTGTCGCCGAGGTCCCACTGGAGGGACGGCTGGTGCCTGGCGACGAGCGTCAGGGCACCCGGCCAGAACGCGTCGACCAGCTCCCAGGCCAGCTCGGAGAAGTCCGTGACGAGGCCGTGCAGGGTGTTCGGGGAGCCGATGAGGACGGGAGTGGGCATGTTGCGGCCCCGGCCCTTGGCGGCGAGCAGGTCGGCGACGGCCTCCGAGGAGAACGCGTCGGCGCCGATGCCGTACACCGTGTCCGTCGGCAGGACCACCAGCTCGCCCCGGCGGACGGCGGACGCGGCCTCGCGCAGACCCGTCACACGGTCGGTCGCGTCGTTGGTGTCGTATCGCCGTGCCATGTCTAGCTGGCCTCCTCGTACACGTACTGCTGGGTTGAGAACTGGGGGGTGCTCACGGCAGCGCCTTGCGGGCGGTGGCGAACCGCGGGCGGTTGTTGAGGTCGGGGTGATCGGCCGCGTCGGCCCAGCCCCGCTCCTCGGTGAAGATCCACGGCACCTGGCCGCCCTGGGTGTCGGCGTGCTCGATCACGACGACGCCGCCCGGGCGCAGCAGCCGGTGCGCGGTGCGTTCGATGCCCCGGATGAGGTCCAGGCCGTCCTCGCCGGAGAACAGCGCCATCTCCGGGTCGTAGTCGCGGGCCTCCGGGGCGACGTACTCCCACTCGGTGAGCGGGATGTACGGCGGGTTGGAGATGACCAGGTCGACCTGGCCGTCGAGGTCCGGGAAGGCGGTCAGCGCGTCCCCCTGGCGCAGGTCGACGCGGGAGCCGGCCATGTTCTTGCGGGTCCACACCAGGGCGTCCTCGGACAGCTCCACGGCGTGCACGCGCGAACGCGGGACCTCCTGGGCGAGGGCGAGCGCGATGGCGCCGGAGCCGGTGCACAGGTCGACGATGCAGGGCTCGACCACGTCCATGGCGCGCACGGCGTCTATGGCCCAGCCGACCACCGACTCGGTCTCCGGCCGGGGCACGAACACCCCCGGCCCGACCTGGAGCTCCAGGTACCGGAAGTAGGCCCGCCCGGTGATGTGCTGCAGCGGCTCGCGCTGCTCGCGCCGGGCGATGACCTCCCAGTACCGGGCGTCGAAGTCGGCGTCCTTCACGGAGTGCAGTTCGCCGCGCTTCACACCGTGCACGAACGCGGCCAGCTCCTCCGCGTCGGTGCGCGGCGAGGGCACGCCGGCGTCGGCCAGCCGCTGGGTGGCCTGGGCCACCTCCGCGAGCAGCAGGTTCACGCGAGTCCTCCGTGTCGTACTCGTGCTCGTGCGTGCGTGCGTACGGCTCTCAGGCGGCGGCGAGCTTCGCCGCCGAGTCGGCGTCGACGCAGGCCTGGATGACGGCGTCGAGGTCGCCGTCCAGGACCTGGTCCAGGTTGTACGCCTTGAAACCGACGCGGTGGTCCGAGATGCGGTTCTCCGGGAAGTTGTAGGTGCGGATCTTCTCGGAGCGGTCCACGGTGCGGACCTGGCTGCGGCGGGCGTCGGCGGCCTCCCTCTCCGCCTCCTCCTGCGCCATGGCGAGGAGCCTGGAGCGCAGGATACGCATCGCCTGCTCCTTGTTCTGCAACTGGCTCTTCTCGTTCTGGCAGGAGGCGACGACTCCGGTCGGGATGTGCGTGATGCGCACGGCGGAGTCGGTGGTGTTGACGGACTGGCCGCCCGGGCCGGAGGAGCGGTAGACGTCGATGCGGAGGTCGTTGGGGTTGATCTCCACGTCCACCTCCTCGGCCTCGGGGGTCACGAGGACACCGGCGGCGGAGGTGTGGATACGGCCCTGGGACTCGGTGGCCGGGACCCGCTGCACGCGGTGCACCCCGCCCTCGTACTTCAGCCGGGCCCACACGCCCTGGCCGGGCTCGATCTGCCCGCGGGCCTTCACCGCGACCTGGACGTCCTTGTAGCCGCCCAGCTCGGACTCGGTGGCGTCGATGATCTCGGTCTTCCAGCCGACGCGCTCGGCGTAGCGCAGGTACATGCGCAGCAGGTCGCCCGCGAACAGCGCCGACTCGTCGCCGCCGGCACCCGCCTTGATCTCCAGGATGACGTCCTTGTCGTCACTGGGGTCGCGCGGGACGAGCAGCAGGCGCAGCTTCTCGGTCAGCTCCTCGCGCTGCTTCTCCAGGTCCTTGACCTCGGCGGCGAAGTCGGGGTCGTCGGCCGCCAGCTCGCGCGCGGTCTCCATGTCGTCGCCGTTCTGCTTCCAGGAGCGGTACGTGGCGACGATCGGGGTCAGCTCGGCGTAGCGCTTGTTCAGCTTGCGCGCGTGTCCCTGGTCGGCGTGGACGGACGGATCGGCGAGCTTCTTCTCCAGGTCGGCGTGCTCGGCGACGAGTTCCTCGACGGCCTCGAACATCTTGGGCTCCTGTACTGCGGTGAAAGGGAAGGGCGGGCGACCAAAAACGCCGGTCCCGGGCACACCCCCGTGAGGGCGTGACCGTGGACCGGCGAAATGGGGCTCGCTACTTCTTGGAGCCGGCGGCAGCCTTGCCGAAGCGGGCCTCGAAGCGGGCCACACGGCCACCGGTGTCGAGGATCTTCTGCTTGCCCGTGTAGAACGGGTGGCACTCGGAGCAGACCTCGGCCCGGATGGTGCCGGACTCGATGGTGCTGCGGGTGGTGAACGACGCGCCGCAGGTGCAGCTGACCTGCGTCTCGACGTACGCGGGGTGGATGTCGCGCTTCAAGGTGTCTCCTAGGTTCCGGGAGGGCGCCGGGTCGCTGCCGCGGGATGCGGAGGCGTGAACCGGAGCCGACGTACCAGTCTGCCAGGACTGGGGCCATCCCCCAAAACCGGGGGTGCGGCTGTTCTATTCCGGCGCGCGGTTCCCGGGGTCCCGGGACAGCACACCTAGCCGGCGCTCACGACGCCCTTGGCCTCGCCCGTGGCCGTGCCCTGCGTGGCCGACCCCGGGATCGGCCGGTCGTTCTTCAGGGCGTTCCAGACCAGTTGGGCCTTGGCCTCGGCGATGAGGACGCGGTTGGGGTTGGCCGGGTCGTACCGGACCGGCATCGTCACCATCGTCATGCGGGACGAGCCGATGCCCTTCAGGCCGCCGGCGAAGTCGATCAGGGAGTTGACCGAACCGAGGTCGGAGTCGGTGGTGACGGCCTTGGTGGCGGTGTCGGCGAGGTCGTAGAGCTTCTTCGGGTTCGTGAGGACGCCGACGTGCTTGACCTGGTCGATCAGGGCCTTGACGAACGCCTGCTGGAGCTGGATGCGGCCCAGGTCGGAGCCGTCGCCCACGCCGTGCCGGGTGCGGACCAGGCCGAGCGCCTGCTCGCCGTTCAGGGTGTGGGTGCCGGCCTGGAGCTTCAGATGGCTCTGCCGGTCGTCGATGTCCTTGGTGGTGGTGACCCGGACCCCGCCGAGGTCGTCGATGAGCTTCTGGAAGCCCTGGAAGTCGACCTCCAGGTAGTGGTCCATGCGGATGCCGGTGAGGGACTCGACGGTCTTGACCGCGCAGGCCGCGCCGCCGGTGGAGTACGCCTCGTTGAACATCACGCCGGACGCGGCGGGGTGGGCGGTGCCCTTGGTGTCGGTGCACCGCGGACGGTCCACCAGGGTGTCCCGGGGGATGGAGACGACACTGGCGCGCTGGTGGCCCCGGTACACGTGGACGATCATCGCCGTGTCGGAGCGGGCGCTGCCGTCGTCGGCGCCACCGCCGAGCTTCTTGTTCGTGCCGGAGCGGGTGTCCGAGCCCAGGACCAGGATGTTCTCGGAGCCGTTGTCGGCCTTCGAGGGCCGGTCCGCGCCGAGCGCCTGGTTGATGTCGACGCTGTGCAGGTTGCCGTTGAGCTTGAAGTACAGGTACCCGGCGCCGGACCCGCCCAGCACCACCACGCCGGCCGCCGTCCAGGCGGCCGCGTGCAGGGCCTTGCGCCCCGTGCTGGGCGCCTTGCGGCGGCGGCCCTTGCTCCGGCGGCGCGAGGCCGTGCCCGGCTCGGATATGGCGGGCTGAGGCGTACTCTCGGCGGCCACGTCGCTCCTAGGTCTCGTCGTTCGGTTACCCCCTGCGGTCAGGGTCAGGCGCGGTCGTCACCGCTCCATCGTCGCTCCGCCCGATCAGACGGGGGAACTCGGGAAAGGGTTGCACGACGCACAGGGCCCACCGCGTACGGCGGCGGGCACGCTGCGTGGTCACCGGCTCCGGGAACACGGCGCTCACCTGCGGATTCGGCGCCCGTGATCGCGCGCCTCGGAGCCGGTGCCCACCGTGCCCCCTGTGGCAGAGATCTCGCTCGCGGCCTGTGTGGCGAATGCCCTGCCCTGTACGCCGAAGGCCCTGTACGCCGAAAGCCCGCCCCCGTCGCTGTGACGGGGACGGGCTTCCTCGAGGACGAGCCGTCGGGCGGATGCGTCAGTCGCCGTTGCCGGGCGTCGGCGTCGTCTTCTGGATCTGCATCAGGAACTCGACGTTCGACTTCGTCTGCTTCATCTTGTCGAGAAGCAGCTCGATCGCCTGCTGCTGGTCCAGCGCGTGCAGGACGCGGCGGAGCTTCCAGACGACGGCCAGCTCCTCGTTGCCGAGCAGGATCTCCTCCTTGCGGGTGCCGGACGCGTCCACGTCCACCGCCGGGAAGATGCGCTTGTCGGCGAGCTTCCGGTCGAGCTTGAGCTCCATGTTGCCGGTGCCCTTGAACTCCTCGAAGATCACCTCGTCCATGCGGGACCCGGTGTCCACGAGAGCCGTGGCCAGGATGGTCAGCGAGCCGCCGTCCTCGATGTTGCGCGCCGCGCCGAAGAACCGCTTCGGCGGGTAGAGGGCGGTGGAGTCGACACCACCGGACAGGATGCGGCCGGAGGCGGGCGCGGCCAGGTTGTAGGCGCGGCCCAGACGCGTGATCGAGTCGAGCAGCACGACCACGTCGTGGCCCAGCTCCACCAGGCGCTTGGCCCGCTCGATGGCCAGCTCGGCGACGGTGGTGTGGTCCTCGGCCGGACGGTCGAAGGTGGAGGAGATGACCTCGCCCTTGACCGACCGCTGCATGTCGGTGACCTCTTCCGGACGCTCGTCGACGAGGACGACCATCAGGTGGCACTCGGGGTTGTTGTGCGTGATCGCGTTGGCGATCGCCTGCATGATCATGGTCTTACCGGTCTTCGGCGGGGCCACGATCAGACCGCGCTGGCCCTTGCCGATCGGCGAGACCAGGTCGATGATGCGGGTGGTGAGCACGCCCGGGTCGGTCTCCAGACGGAGCCGGTCCTGCGGGTACAGCGGGGTCAGCTTGTTGAACTCCGGGCGGCCACGGCCGTGTTCGGGCGCCATGCCGTTGACGGAGTCGAGGCGGACCAGCGCGTTGAACTTCTCGCGGCGCTCGCCCTCCTTCGGCTGGCGGACGGCACCGGTGATGTGGTCACCCTTGCGCAGGCCGTTCTTGCGCACCTGGGCGAGGGAGACGTACACGTCGTTCGGGCCGGGCAGGTAGCCGGAGGTCCGGATGAAGGCGTAGTTGTCGAGGATGTCCAGGATGCCCGCGACCGGGATCAGGACGTCGTCCTCGGCGACCTGCGGCTCGGCGATCTCGTCGCGGCCACGGCGGCCCCGGCGGTCGCGGTAGCGGCCGCGACGGCCACGACGGCCGCCCTCGAAGTCGTCGTCGTCCTGCGGACCGGTGTTGCGGTCCTGACGGCCGCCGCCCTGCTGCTGACCCTGCTGCTGCCGGTCCTGGCGGTCCTGCCGGTCCTGCCGGTCCTGGCGGCCGCCGCCCTGGCCCTGCTGGTCGTCGCCCTTGTTGCGGCGGTCGCGGTCCCGGCCGCGCTCGCGGCGGTCCCGGCGGCCACGGCCCTCGCCGTCGGCGTCGCCCCTGGCCTCGCCCTGCGGCTGCGACTGCTGCTGCGCGGGCGCCTCGGTCCTGGACTCGCCCCTGGCCTCGGCGGCGACGGTCTCGGCGCCGCCCGCGGCCGGGCTGCCCGCCTCGGCGGTGGCGCGGCGGCGACGGCGCTCGGCCGGGGCGTCGTCGGACGCCGGCTGGCCGGGGATCTCGATCTGCTGCTGGGCCACGGCCTTCTCGGCGGGCGCCTCGTTCCTGGCCTCCGCCTTCTTCTCGGCGTCCTCGCCGGTGCGAGCCTTGGAGGTGGCCCGGCGCTTCGGCTTGGTCTCGGTGGCGGTGTCGGCCTTGGCGGCGGCGGGGGCACCCCCGGCGGCCTGCGCCTCCTTGATGACCTCGATCAGCTGGCTCTTGCGCATCCGCGCGGTGCCCCTGATCCCGAGGCCCGAGGCGACCTGCTGCAGCTCGGCCAGCACCATGCCCTCGAGGCCGGTACCGCGGCGCCGCCGGGAGCCGGCACCGGTGGCAGGCGCGGAGGCGTCCGTGGCGGGCGCGGCAGCGGTCTCCTCGACACGTGCGCCCATCAGATCGGTGGTGTCGCTCACGAAGGGTCCTTCCCTGGAGCGGACGTCGGCCTGTCTGGCTCGGCGACCGGTTGTGCTGTCCGGCTACGGTCCTGTCTTCTGTGGACCGTGCCGGGGCGGTGGTCCGCCAAAGCGGCGGAGGAAATGTGCGGTGATGGCGCTTCCGCGAGCCGTGGCACCCAGTGTCACGTGGCGTGGTAGCACCGATTCCGGAGCTCCCCCAGAGGGGATACCCCCACCGGCGGCCCGCTCAGTACTCGCATACGACGTACTGCCCAGGTACGACGCAAGGAACACGGAGTGGCGCGGGGGGCTCCCGGAAGAATGTCTGTCCCGGACGGGGACACGAGGCACCTCGCCATGGTGGGGTCGGGTGCAGACTTGAGATTAACACTACCGGATCCAACAAACATTCCCCCTCTCCAAATCCGGCAACCGTGTGTCAGGTCGCAAGCGGCAGCACGCTCGCTCCCTGGACGTCCAGGTCCAGCCGGTTGGCGGCCCATCCCTCACCCGCGAGGTGGGACACCTTGTCCGCGCTGTCGGCGTCGGCGAGTGCCATGACGGTGGGCCCGGCGCCCGAGATCACGGCCGGGATGCCGTCGGCCCGCAGCCGCTCCACCAGCGCGGCGCTCTCCGGCATGGCCGGGGCGCGGTACTCCTGGTGCAGCCGGTCCTCGGTGGCGGGCAGCAGCAGCTCGGGGCGCCTGGTCAGGGCCTCGACGAGCAGGGCGGCGCGGCCCGCGTTGACAGCGGCGTCGACGTGCGGCACGGAGCGCGGGAGCAGACCGCGCGCGGTCTCGGTCAGGACCGGCTTCCCGGGCACGAAAACCACCGGAACGATGGAATCGTGCGGCTCCATCCTGATGGCCCGGGCGGCGCCGGCCTCCATCCAGGACAGAGTGAAGCCGCCGAGCAGACAGGCGGCCACGTTGTCGGGGTGGCCCTCGATCTCGGTGGCCAGCTCCAGCAGCGCGGCGTCGTCCAGGCGGGCCTCGCCGCCTATGGTCACCGCGCGGGCGGCGACGATGCCGGCGCAGATCGCGGCCGAGGAGGAGCCGAGGCCCCGGCCGTGCGGGATGCGGTTGGCGCAGACGATCTCCAGGCCCCGGGGCTGCCCGCCCAGCAGGTCGAAGGCGGTGCGCAGGGAACGGACGAGGAGGTGGCTCTCGTCCCGCGGCAGGGTCTCGCTGCCCTCGCCCGCGATGTCGATGTGCAGCCCGGAGTCGGCCACCCGGACGACCACGTCGTCGTACAGCCCCAGCGCGAGGCCCAGGGCGTCGAAGCCCGGACCGAGGTTGGCGCTGGTGGCGGGAACGCGCACCCGGACGGCGGCGGCGCGGAACGCTGGACCGGCCATCGCTCGTTGACTCTCCTTGAGCTGCGTGACTGTCGAAGACATTCGATACGTACGGGAGACCCTCGGGCCGCGCGGCGGGCGCGGCGTCGCCCGTGTGCGGGGGGCATGTGCCACGGACGGGGTTCGGTACAGCCTATCGAAGGAAGGTTCTGCGGCGACATAGGGCGCACGGGAGGCGCACGATGCGTGTCGCAAGCCCCTTGTGCACCCTGTCAGGGGGAGGTCCCGGGCGCGGAGCGCCCGGGCCGGCGCACCGGCGGCCGGGGCTCGGGCGCCGGTGCGGTGGGCTCGGGCGCCGGTGCGGTTTTGCTCAGAGGCCGGTGCCGTACTGCCCGGACGCCGGTGCGGCCGGCGCCGCGCGCTCGGACGCCGGCGCCTCGGCGCCCGGCCTCGGGCGTCCGGCCTCGGGCGTCCGGGCCCTCAGACTCCGGCACCCGTCGGGCTCCGACTCCCCTCAGGCTCCGGCACCCGCCGGGCTCCGGATCCCCTCAAGCTCCGGCACCCGTCGGGAGCCGGCCCCGACTCAGACACCCTTTCGGCCCCGGCCCCCTTTCGGCCCCGCCTGCGGCTCGCCGGCGTTCAGGCCAGGCCGAGGCGCTCGGCCGCGGTGGCCGCGTCGACCGGGACGGTGACCGGCTGCGGGGCGCCGGCGACGGCCCAGTCGGGGTCCTTCAGGCCGTTGCCGGTGACGGTGCACACGATGCGCTGGCCCGGGTCCACCTTGCCCTGCTCGGCGGCCTTGAGCAGACCGGCCACGGAGGCGGCGGAGGCGGGCTCCACGAAGACACCCTCCTGCGCGGCCAACAGGCGGTAGGCGCGCAGGATCTCACGGTCCGTCACCTCGTCGATGGCGCCGCCGGACTCGTCGCGGGCGGCCAGCGCGTAGCTCCAGGACGCCGGGTTGCCGATGCGGATGGCGGTGGCGATGGTCGACGGGTCCTTGACGACCTCGCCCCGCACGATCGGGGCACTGCCGGAGGCCTGGAAGCCCCACATACGGGGGGTCTTGCCGGAGACGCCGTCGGCGGCGTACTCCTTGTAACCCTTCCAGTAGGCCGTGATGTTGCCCGCGTTGCCGACCGGCAGGACGTGGATGTCGGGCGCGTCGCCGAGCATGTCCACGATCTCGAAGGCGGCCGTCTTCTGGCCCTCGATGCGCACCGGGTTGACCGAATTCACCAGCGCCACGGGGTAGTTGTCGCTCAGCGCCCGCGCCAGGGTGAGGCAGTCGTCGAAGTTGCCGTCGACCTGGAGGATCTTCGCGCCGTGCACGAGGGCCTGGCCCATCTTGCCGAGGGCGATCTTGCCCTGCGGCACGAGCACGGCGGAGACCATCCCGGCCCGCACGGCGTAGGCGGCGGCGGAGGCGGACGTGTTGCCCGTGGAGGCGCAGATGACGGCCTTCGCCCCCTCCTCCTTGGCCTTGCTGATGGCCATGGTCATGCCGCGGTCCTTGAAGGACCCGGTGGGGTTGGCCCCCTCCACCTTCAGGTGGACCTCGCAGCCCGTGCGCTCGGAGAGCACCTGCGCGGGCACGAGGGGCGTGCCGCCCTCACGGAGCGTCACGACCGGCGTGGTGTCGGATACCGGCAGCCTGTCCCGGTACTCCTCGATGATTCCGCGCCACTGGTGGGTCATTGCTGGTTACTCTCCTTCAACCCGCATGATGCTGGCGACACCCCGCACGGTGTCGAGCTTGCGCAGCGCCTCGACGGTCCCGGAGAGGGAGGCGTCGAAGGCCCGGTGGGTGACGACGACGAGGGAGGCCTCGCCGCCCTCCCGTGGCCCGCCGCCACCCTGTTCGATGGCGACTGTGTCGCCGCTGCCTGGATTCCTGCTCTGCTGCCGAACCGTGTCGATCGACACGCCGTGCTCGGCGAAGACGGTGGCGACCTGGGCGAGCACGCCCGGTTTGTCGGCCACGTCGAGGCTGATGTGGTACCGGGTGACGACCTCGCCCATCGGGGAGACGGTCAGGTCGGCGTACGCCGACTCGCCCGGCCCGGTGGCGCCGTTCAGCCGGTTGCGGCAGACGGCGACCAGGTCACCGAGCACGGCCGAGGCGGTGGGCGAACCGCCGGCGCCCGGGCCGTAGAACATCAGCTGCCCAGCGGCGTCGCTCTCCACGAAGACGGCGTTGTACGCGCCGCGCACCGAGGCGAGCGGGTGGCTGAGCGGGATCATCGCGGGGTGCACGCGCGCGGTGACGGCCGTACCGTCCGCGGAGCGCTCGCAGATGGCGAGCAGCTTGATGGTGCAGCCCATCTCCTTGGCGGAGCGGAAGTCGGCGGCCGTGACCTCGGTCATGCCCTCACGGTGCACGTCGTCGAGGCGTACGCGCGTGTGGAAGGCGATCCCGGCGAGGATGGCGGCCTTGGCGGCGGCGTCGAAGCCCTCCACGTCCGCGGTCGGGTCGGCCTCGGCGTACCCCAGCGCGGTGGCCTCGTCGAGGGCCTCCTGGTAACCGGCGCCGGTCGAGTCCATCTTGTCGAGGATGAAGTTGGTGGTGCCGTTGACGATGCCGAGCACGCGGTTGACCTTGTCACCGGCGAGCGACTCGCGCAGCGGCCGGATCAGCGGGATGGCGCCGGCGACGGCGGCCTCGTAGTAGAGGTCGCGGCCGTGCTCCTCGGCGGCGGCGTGCAGGGCGGCCCCGTCCTGGGCGAGCAGGGCCTTGTTGGCGGAGACGACGGAGGCGCCGTGCTCGAAGGCGGCGGTGATGAGGGACCGGGCGGGCTCGATGCCGCCGATGACCTCGACCACGACGTCGATGTCGCCGCGTTTGACGAGGGCGGTGGCGTCGGTGGTGACGAGGGAGGGGTCGATGCCCTCACGCACCTTGGCGGGCCGCCGTACGGCCACGCCCGCGAGCTCCACGGGCGCCCCGATCCTGGCGGCGAGGTCGTCGGCGTGCGTCGTCATGATGCGCGCCACCTCTGAGCCGACCACTCCACAGCCCAGCAGCGCCACCTTCAGCGGACGCGTACGCATCATCCGACCTCGTTTCCTCTCACCGTCTACGGTTGGACCAGTCTCACTCACCGGACGGGAGTTTCTACCCTTCGTCCGGATCGTGAGACATCTATTTCATTTGTACGGGACCGGGAGACCGCAGATCTTCCGGCCCCTTCCCCGGGGCGGCCGGCCGGGTCACCCGACGTCGAGACGCAGGAGGTCCTCCTCCGTCTCCCGGCGGACGATCACCCGCGCCTCCCCGTCCCGCACGGCGACGACGGGCGGCCGCAGCACGTGGTTGTAGTTGCTGGCCATGGACCGGCAGTACGCGCCCGTGGCCGGTACGGCGATCAGGTCGCCCGGCGCCAGGTCCGAGGGCAGGAACGCGTCCTTGACCACGATGTCCCCGCTCTCGCAGTGCTTGCCGACGACCCGGGCGAGCATCGGCTCGGCGTCGGACGCGCGGGACACGAGGGCGACGCTGTACTCGGCGTCGTACAGCGCGGTGCGGATGTTGTCCGACATGCCGCCGTCGACGGAGACGTACGTGCGCAGCCCGTCGAGCGGCTTGACCGTGCCGACCTCGTACAGCGTGAAGGCGGTGGGGCCGACGATGGCGCGCCCGGGCTCGACGGAGACGCGGGGGGTGCGCAGCCGGGCGGCCTCGCACTCCCGCGTGACGATCTCGGTGAGCGCCTTGGCGATCTCGTGCGGCTCGCGGGGATCGTCGTCGCTGGTGTAGGCGATCCCGAGGCCGCCTCCCAGGTCGATCTCCGGCAGCTCGACCCCGTGCTCGTCCCGGATGTCCTTCAGCAGCCCGACGACCCGGTGGGCGGCGACCTCGAAGCCCGACATGTCGAAGATCTGCGACCCGATGTGGGAGTGGATCCCGATCAGCTCGAGCCCGTCGAGCTGAAGGGCCCGCCGCACGGCCTCGGCGGCCTGCCCGCCGGCGAGCGGGATGCCGAACTTCTGGTCCTCGTGGGCGGTGGCGATGAACTCGTGGGTGTGCGCCTCCACGCCCACGGTGATCCGGATCTGGACGCGCTGGCGGGTGCCCAGCTCCCGGGCGATGTGGGCGACCCGCACGATCTCCTGGAAGGAGTCGAGCACGATCCGCCCCACACCGGCCTCGACGGCCCGGGTGATCTCCGCGACGGACTTGTTGTTGCCGTGGAAGGCGATGCGCTCGGCGGGCATCCCGGCGGACAGCGCGGTGGCCAGCTCGCCGCCGGAGCAGACGTCCAGGTTGAGGCCCTCCTCGTTCAGCCAGCGCACGACGGCCCGGGAGAGGAAGGCCTTGCCGGCGTAGAAGACGTCGGCGTCCGGCCCGAACGCGGTGCGCCAGGCACGCGCGCGGGACCGGAAGTCGGCCTCGTCGAGGACGTAGGCGGGGGTGCCGAACTCCTCGGCGAGCCGGCTGACCGGAATCCCGCCGACGGTGACCACGCCGTCGTCGCCGCGCGTGACGGTCTGGGCCCACACCTTCTGGTCGAGGACGTTGAGGTCGGCGGGCGGCGCGGAGTAGTGCCCCTCGGGCAGGACGTCGGCGTGGCGGGGCCCGGCGGGATGGGCGGAACGGCTCATGACGTGACTCTCAGACTCTCTGTCTCTCTTGGGGGCGCATCGGAACGCGCGCCTCAGAGGTGTTCGGGTGCGTCGATGCCGAGCAGGGACAGGCCGCCGGCCAGCACCGTCCCGGCAGCTTCGGCGAGGGCCAGCCGGGCGCGGTGGGCGGCCGAGGGTTTCTCCTCGCCGACGGGAAGCACACAGGGCAACAGAGGCAGCACGGCATCGGCGACGGTGACGAGATGCCGGGCAAGCCGGTCCGGGGCACGACGGGTGGCGGCCACGGCGAGGATGCGGGGGTGATCGGCCAGGGGGGTGAGGAGAGGGGTGGGGACGCCTTCATCGACCACGGCGGCGGGGGCGCTTGCGCGGGGGCCGAGCGGAACGGGGCCGGCGAGGGCGAGGGCGGGGGCTGTGGAAGGGACGAGGGGGCCGGCGAGGGCGGGGGGCGCGGGAGAGGACGAGGGGCCGGTGCCGGTGTCCGCGGGGTTGGTCAGCGCGGCGGCGTCGGCGGATGCGAGGGCCCCGAGGAGGCTGCGGCCACCGGCGCCGGCGGAGGTGCCGAAGGGGTCGACGGCGGCCTGAGCGGAAGCCCCCGGAGGGCGAACGGCACCCAGTGCCCGGGTGCCGAACGGCCCGGCGGCGGAACGGTCGACGAGTCCGACCGGGCCGGGCTCGGCGGAGAAGCCGAGGCGGGCGGCGTTGCGGCTGAGGGCGCGGACACGGGCGTGGGCGTACCGCACCCGGAACAGCGGATTGCTCTCCCGCTGGATCAGGTGATCGGCGGTGATCCGGGGCCGGTCGTGCGGGGCGGGGTGGAGGAGGGCCCACCGGGCGGCGTCGGGTCCGAGCGGGGCGGGGTCCTCCGGCGCGGGCACGGGCCGCAGGTTGACGGGCTCGCCGTGCTCGACGGTGGCGCGTCCGCCCTGGGTGGCGACGAGCCGTACGACGGCGTCGGCGACGACCTCGGCCCGCACCTCGTACGGTACGCGGAGGGCGACGACCTGTCCGGCGAGGGCGTCCCCGTAGCCGTACCGGGCGCCCTTCTCGCGGATCTCCCGGACCAGCCCGGCAACGGGATCCACCTGCTCGTCGAGGCTGATGTTGAGAAATCCGGGCCCGGTGACGACGACATCCCGGACGCCCTCGGCCTCGGCGAGGCGGGTACGCAGGATCTCGGCGACCCGCAGCGCCGGCTGCCCGGCCGGCCGGGCGAGCTGGAGCGCGATGGTGGTGGCGAAGTCCCCGCACCCTCCGGGCCCCGGCTCGGTCACCACGGCCCGCTCGGGCACGGTCACGCTCAGCTCCCCGTCATCGACAGCACGACGCACCGCGCGCAGCACGGTGCGGGAGAGCTCGACGGGGGTCACGGGACAAGCGTAGGGGAGGAGGGGGGTGGGTACGCGAGGCGGTTATCACTACCCGCCCTCGCCGGCCTAGGAGAGACCGCCGCCCAGGGAGCCACGCCCGTCGAGCACCGCGGAACCCTCGGAGGATCCGGGGGGCGGGGTGACCGGGTGAGCGGGGACACCTGGGTGGACGTAGGGGGTTGCGCGGGGGGAGGGGGTGTTGGGAGGGGGTGCGGGTGTTTGGGGTGGGGAGGCGTTGGGAGGGGGCGCGGCTGCTTGAGGGACCTGAGGGAAGGGGGCGTTCTGAGGGGGTGCGGCTGCTTGAGCGGAGGGGAGGTCGGGGACGGAGGCGGCTCCCTGGTGGGTGGGGACGCCGGAACCGGAATCGGATCCCTGGGCGGAGGGGACGCTGGGAACGGAAGCGGAAGCAGTCCCCTGAACGGCCGGGACGTCGGGAACGGAAGCGGCCTCATGAGCAGGAGAGCCCTCATCACGATCGACCTCTCCCTCACCACCTCCTCCCTGCATTCCGCCGCCGGGAGCTCCCGCGGGACCTCCACCGGAGCCGCCCCCACCGGGACCTGTACCCCGGTCCCCTCCCCCGGAGCCGCCGGGCGCCCCAAACGACCCAGGCAGCGCGCCGCCCCCAGAGCCGTCACTGCCCTCACGCCCCGCATGCCCTCCATATCCCCCAGGCCCGGTCCGCCGCTCCAAAAGCTGCTTCACGAGCCGTACCAGCTCGGTCGGCTCGAAGGGCTTGGCAAGGAAGGCGTCCACGCCGACATCGAGGCCGGTCTCGACCTCGTACTGCGAACACGCGCTGATGATGGCGAGGGGCAGGTGGTGCGTACGGGGATCAGCCCGGAGGCGGGCGGCGGTGCGGAGGCCGTCAAGGCGGGGCATGACGACGTCGAGCGTCACGACGTCGGGCCGCACCTCGTGCACCACGTCCAGACACTCGGCACCATCGGCCGCGGTCACGACCTCTAGCCCTTCCAGTTCGAGGTTGACCCTGATCAGCTGCCGGATGACCTTGTTGTCGTCCACAACAAGCACCCGACCCGAAGCGCCTGGCACACGTCGAGAGTAGGTCCGGACCGGCCACCGCGTCCGGGTTTTCCCCACTTCCACCCCGTACAGGAGACCCGCCGACCCCGACCCGGGGAAACGGGTTCCTGATCACCCCGCCGGACCTGCTAATGTTCTACCCGTCGCCGCAAGCGAGAGCTCAGCGCCCGACACGCCCCCGTAGCTCAGGGGATAGAGCAACGGCCTCCGGAGCCGTGTGCGCAGGTTCGAATCCTGCCGGGGGCACCCAGCATGAGGTGCCCAAAGACCCCGTCACCAGCGGAAACGCTGAGGCCGGGGTCTTCGCGTATGTGCAGACGTGTGCCGCTCGTAGCGGCCGTATGTCGGGGTCTGTGGACTATTCGTGGACAGGATCTTGAGACGTCTGCCCAGGTCAGGACCAACAGAAGCGTGAGCCCCCGGACCGGCTGGGAGACGGGCGACAGACACCCCTCGCCGAGGACGGCCGGCAGCGCCAGGCCAACAACAGGCTCCTAGATGATCGCCGCGGTATGGCATGAGCCGTGGGGGAGCGTCCGCTACGGTCTGCGCATCAGGGGAACTCAGGTGAGTGCCAGGGGGTGGGGATGTCCGGCGCAATCATCTCTGTGATCATCGCGGTCGTAGGCGTGGGCGGCACGCTGGCTTCGGCAGTGGTCACACAAGTACTAGCGCATCGTGCTGAGTTACGGAGACTGGAGGAAGAGAAAGGGATCCGCCTCGCAGAGCAGCAGGCTTCTGCGGATCAGCGCAAGATAGATCAGCTCCGGAACTGCTACGTTCAGTTGAATGCCCACGATCGTCATTACAGAGACGTAATGCTGGCGTACGCCTATGCGCTCAAATCGGGATCCGCCGAGGCGGAAGCGGCGGAAGTAGGTAACGCTCGGCGGGCACAACGAGACACACGCGCGGAAGCCCAGCTGGTGGCGAGCGATGAAGTACTTGAGCTTGAGAGCCGAGTGAATGACCGGCTGACGACCGCCTACAGGTACCTAATGAAAGCCGCAGGCGAGTCGGACTCACCCGCTCGTCGAACGAGACTCAACCAGGTCATCGGCCTCCTGGACTCAATCATCCCGCAACAGGGACACGTACGGGCGCTCATGCGCCTCGAGGTGGGAACCACTCAAACACTTCCCGACTGGTACAGCCCTGAAGGCGGATTGGCAGCGCACGATTCTTGACCATCTAGGGCTGACACCAAAACGCAGCGCCCGGACACATCCGGGCGCTGCGCCTGACGAAGCTGAGATCACTCGTACTCGCGTAACAGCTCCTCGATCTTGCGATTGGCGATCTCTTGCCGACCGTCGATGCACTTGGCGTAACGGCTCAGCAGGACCTCGACACTGTTGCCCGCGCGCTCGGCGACCTCGGTCGGGTCCACCCCGGAGTTGAGCCAGGTCGACAGCGCCGAGTGCCGGAGATCGTACGGCCGCGCAGCTAGCGGAGAGGCAACCGCGGCCGGCGGAAGCGCCAGCGCTCGGGCCTCCTGCCAGACGCGATAGTAAGTCGAGGAGCCGACCACTCCCCCGCGCTCGTTGGTGAACAGCCGCCCGTCCTCGGCGGTGCCGAAGGTGTCGAGGTGCCGCCGGAGGATGGCGACGAGCTGGGGCGGGATCGGCACGATGCGGACTTCCTCTGCCGGCCGATTCTTCAAGCCCCGGTGGTCATGGGTCTCGCCGGAATCCGTCCACTGCTTGCCGACACTGGGACGTGTCCGATGCAGCAGGACTGCCCCCCAGCCGGTCTCGGGCAGCTTCACGTCCGCGCTGGTGAGGCCGACCGCCTCAGCCGGACGCAGGGCACCGTAGTACATGAGCGCGAACAGACCGACGAGCCGACGGCCGCGCGCACGGCTGTACCCACCGACGTACGAAACGGCAGTCAGCAGGGAACGAGCCTGCTCGGGATTGGCGACCACCCGGGGATCGACCTCCCCGGCAACCTTCGGCTTCTTCCAGCGAAGACCCGTGATCGGGTTCTCCTTGAACTCGCCCAGGTCCACCGCGTAGTGCAACGCGTTGACGAGCGTCCGACGCTTGCGCCGGACGGTCTCCGCGGCTGCCGCCGTCCCGTCGAGCTTGAGCCTGAGCGAGTCCAGGACGGCCCTGCCGATAGCGGCGTCCCCGAGGTCCGAGAGCGGGCGCGACGCCTTGGCCACCCAGTGCAAGACGTTCGCGACCTCGGTCGGCAATTCACGCTCGTCCGGACCGGGGAGGCCAAAGGCCCAGTTGCGAAGCGCCTTCCTGACCAGTTCCTCGGACGGCTGCCCCGGACGCTCGTCGAGAAGGGCCATCGTCACGGCAGTCAGCGCTTCATTGATCCCGTTGCGCGTGTTCGGCGCCGCGTGCGGCCACTTCATGGCGAGATACTTCAGAGCGAAGGCATACCAGGTCATCGAGGCCGCCTTCTCGACCATCGATTCCGGCAGCCCCGTCACCGTGTCGAACTCTTCGCCAGCATGGGTCGCGCGGAGCAACTTGGACCGGTAGTGGTCCGCCAGCCCTTTAGTGCGGAACTGCTCGGAGAAGACCTTCCCGGCGACCATCCATCGGACGTCATAGGACGGATTCTTGGTGTTTCGCTTTCGGACGCCCCACACCTTCACGTCGAGAGACTTCACGCCGCCGCCTCCAGCTGCCGCAGCCAAGCGGCGAAGTCAGCCCGCCACACCCGAAGTTCGCCGTTGGGCAGCTTGAACGCAGCTGGCCCCTGACCCAGTTCACGCCACCGGTAGAAGGTGCGGCGAGACACCCCACCCAGCTCCGCGAGGATCTGCGGGACGGTCATCAGTTCGTCGCGTCGGTGGTCCACGTCAGGGCTCCTTCCGTGTCGTCGTCTGCCTGGCCTGCAGAGGCGCCAGTGCCGTGAGTGATGAGGTGTTCTGCTGCAGTTAGTCCCGTCCCTGCGAAGACCCAGTGGGAGAGGACGAGGACGGTGTCCGGGTCGGGCAGCGGGTGGCCAGCCTCGGCCGCACGTTCGCGGGCCAAGGCTTCGTTGTGGTCGGCGCGTTCCTGGCGGAGGGCGCCGAGGGTCACGGAGTAGGCCCGGGACTTGGTGGAGAAGTGGCCGCGGAAGCCGAGCATGTGGGCCCACTTGCGCAGGCGCAGGGCTTCGAGTTCAGGGAGCCCACCGAGGTGCCAGCAGGTGAGGATCATCCGGCGGGCGTGGTCGGTGACGCCGGAGCCGATCAGGTCCGTGATCGGGTTGCGGACGGGACGGTCCAGGGTGCCGGCGGTCTCGGCGCCCTTGGTGGCGTACTTGGCGATGTAGGCGGCCACAGCCCGGCTGGAGAGCTCCGAGCTGCCTGCGAAGTCAGTGGAGCGGATGGGGCGGATGTCGAGCTGGTCACCGAAGCGGAAGGCGTACGTGCGGCCGTCGAGCACGGGGCCGGGTGCCTCGGCGAGGCGGACCGCCGAGCGGATCACGTCGCTGAGGAGTTCGGTCGTGGCCCAGGGCGGTGGGGTGGACTCGGCGCCTTCCGGGCCGTCGAGGCGGATCACCGCGTGGAAGTGGACGGCACCGCGCCGCTGGTACTCGGCGACCTTGGCGTACGACACCTTGAGGCTGTCACGCAGCGCGCTGCGGGTGACGCCAGCGCGGGAGGCGAGCTGCTGGCGCAGGTAGGTGGTGAAGCGGGCCCAGAGGGCACCGGCGTGGGCGTTCCAGAGGACGGCTGCCCGGTAGTCGTACCGCTCCGCGTTCAGTGGTGTGCCCAGGGCGGGGTCGTCCTCCGGATGGGAGCGTCCGCAGCGGCAGCGGCCACCGGCGGGGCGGTTGTGGACGGGGCCGAAGGAAGGGGCGGTGAACGTGGCGAAGACGCGCGGGTGTTGGGCGACGGCCGGGCCGATGCCCTTGCCGCCGCTCAGGCCGGCGGTGACCAGGTGGAAGGTGTCCTTGCGGTATGTCTCGGCGCAGGCGGCGCACCGGGTGGCGCGGCGGTTGTTGCAGCGGATGAGGAGCTGTCCGGCAGGCAGGTCGCGGCCGATGACTTCCCGGACGATCTCGCCCGTGGCGGCGTGGACGTCGAGCCGGTGGCCCTCCATTCGGACGGGCCGCTCACAGCCGCCGAGACGCTGGATCTGCCGGGCGTAAGCACTGACGTCGCCGTGCCGGGCGAGGGCGGCCAGGTGACGGATGGCTCCCAGGGGAGCCGGCGGGCGCATGTGCGGGTTCCTCCTTGAGTGGTCTGGGGCGTCCACCCGGCCTGCCTGTCCAGGGGACTAGACATCACAGGCAAGCGGGGCGGAAGCAGCCGTTGAATCAGCGGCGGATGAGCAGGGAGCGGATGACGACGGCGCAGACGGCGACCGAGGTAGCGGTCAGGGCGACGGCGAGGAGCATGGAGACGAGGACGGCACCGACGACCAGGACCACGGCGGTGCCGCCGCCGACGAGAGCGAGCACGGTTCCGGGCGTGTGCTGGACAGCCGGACGGGATGCGACCGGAGCCTGGGAGGCCGGCGGCGTGGCCGAGCGAGCCGGGCTGACCGTGCTCGGCTGGATAACGGTGGGCGGGGCGGCCAGGCTGGTCGGCTGCGGCATGGTCGGGATCTTCGGCCGGAACATTAGGGATCTCCTTTCGCGGGTTACTTGACGAGGAGGTTGATGACGGGCGCCAGCAGGCTGTCGGCGAGGAGGTAGCCGCCGAGGAGGAGTACGGCAATGAGCCACCAGGGCGGGCGGATGAGCTTGACGCCGAGGACGCCGACGACGAGAAGGGCGAGCCAGAGCGGAACGTCCATGGGGTGGTCTCCTGTCAGGCCGAGCAGCGGTGGGTACGGGCGGCGAGTTCGGCGGCGGCGCGGGAGTCGTACTCGGCGGAGAAGTCGCAGCGGGGCGCGGTGCAGGCGGCCAGGTGGCGGTTCCTGCCCCGGTCGACGTAGGAGGCGACGTTCACGGGGCCGATGCGGCGGACGTTGCGGAAGCGGCGGTGCATGGCGGTGCTCCTCTCAGAGGTGGGCGGCGACGGACGCGGTCATGGACGGGGGCAGGCCGAGCCGGGCGCGTACGGCGTCGGGGTCGGCGGGGCGGCCGGTGGTCGAGCGGTGTTCGTCGGCCAGGGCCCGGACACGGTCGATGAGGACGGGCGGCAGCGCGACGGCGGGGCCGGGCGGCGGAGCCGGGACGGTTTCCGGCTCGGACGTGGTGGGCTCGCGAGCCGCTGCTGATAGCGCGTCCGGTGCGGGAGTGTCAGCGGCGGCCGGTGTAGTGGCCTCTTCCTCGGGCGGGTCAGTGGTCGACGACTCCGGGACCGCCGACGTGTCCGGGCTGTGCGGCGTGTGCGCCAGGAGGGTGCCGCCGAAGAAGGCGACGGCGGGCCAGCCCGCGACGACGACGCGGAGCGAGGCGGGGACGTGGTCCAGGTCGAGGAGCCCGGCGGTGGCGACGTTGGCGCCAAGAGATGCGGCCAGTGCCACCAAGAACCACAGCCGCGGGCTCCCGGCCGCCTGCCCTGCTCGCTGCTGTTGCCTCATCCGGCGCCATGCGGCGACCAACAGCAGATCCACGCTGATGGGGTAGGCCCACGCCTTCCAGCCGCCCTGTCCAGCCGCCGCCGCGAGGTCGTGGAGGTGGGAGAAGGACAGGGCACCCGCGATGACGGCCTGGACGATCACGGCGTCCACGCGGACCAGGTGGGCACGCATCGGCTCCGGTTCCTTCCTGCTTTGGGCATGGGAGGGGTAGGGACATGGCGCGAGGCGGTCACGCCGGCCGTGAGGTGATGGAGCGGGCTACTCGGTCACCGGGCACGCGGTGGGCGCAGCAGCGGGCGTGGAGGACGATCCGGCGGATTCGACGGCAACGGCGGGCCGGAAGGAGTCGAGCCGGGGCAGTTCCGGGACCAGGGCCGACGTGTCGCGGCAGACGGCCGCCGCGTCGGTGAGGGTGAGATGGGGCGAGCGGACGCGGGACCAGCCGCCGGAGGAGTCGCCGACGACCGCGACACCGGGCCGCTCGGCGGGGATGGAAGTGGCGGCCAGCGCAGCCTCAGGGGAGATGTCGGCCAGGGCCATGTTCGCCGAGGCTTCGTCGTTGACGCGGTGGCAGACGCGGCCGGTCAGCTGAGCGCGCAGCATGGTCGCGCCTTTGCCGAGTTCGGCTCCGAAGCGCTGCCCACAGACTTCAAGGTAGATGCCGGCCGCGCGGCCGAGCTGGGCGAGGCGGATGAGCTTGGTGACCATGGCGTCCCGCCGCTTCTCGTCGTCCTTGTTCGCGGCGAGGAAGAGTTCCGCCACCTCGTCCACGACCACCACGACCGGCACCGGCCGCACCGTTTCCGGCAGCCCCCACACGTCCGAGGTGAGGACGGCGTCCGGACCGGTCCCGCCACTGAGACCGATCAGTCGGAACCGCGCCTCCATCTCTTCCACCAACACGTCCAGGAGTTCGGTCGCCCGGTCCGGGTCGTCGGCGAGCGCGGACAACCGGGGCGCGAACGGCGCCAGTTCAACGCCCCACTTGCAGTCGATCCCGACGAGCACAACCCGTTGCCGGGCCAAACCGCACAGCAGGTTGCGCAGGTACACCGACTTGCCGGACTGTGTAGCGCCCAGAATCAGTTCGTGCGGCACGGTGCGGAAGTCCCGTACGTGCCAACGGCCGTCCTCCCGTAGGGCCAAGGGCAGGCAGAGCGGCTCGGCCGCCAGTCGACGGCGAGCGGGGCGTACCTCGGCGAGCACATCCCAGCCGACCAGCCGCAGTTCGAGCCACCCCGGTTTCGTGGGGCGCACGTACACGGCATGGGCTCCCCAGGCGTGCCGCAGCCGGTCAGCGGAGGCGGTGAAGTCCTCGGGTGCCTGTCCGGTCGCCATGCGCAGTCGCATCACGAGGCCGGACCCGGTCGGCAGTGGGAAGGTCCGCCGGGGTGGTACGGGCGCCGCCTGCCGCCCCATCATCCGGGCAGTGGCCCGGCGGACGGCCGAAGCGGGGACCGTCAGGCCACACGCGTCCATCGTCGCCCGGTACGAGATGAGCAAGCGCAGGGCGACGACCGGATACCCGACCAGCCACCAGAACACCACCGGCATGCGGCGGCGCGCCACCAGGAGCACGACCAGGACCAGCAGGACCGGTAACAGCGCTCGCACTGTGTCAGCCATGGCGATCAGCCCTGCGCCGCAACCGGCGCGTTGACCATGACGGCGTCGGCCCGGTAGGCGATGCCGTGACGGGCCCGCCCACCGAACTCGCTCTCCCAGGGCCGGGCCACCAGGCCCGACAGGATGACCGGCGCTCCCATGACCAGACCGTCTCCGATGCCCTGCTCCGGAACGGTGACCTTGATCATGTCCGAACCGCCGGCCGCGATGAACACCAGCTCCAGCGTCATGAGCCGCTGATTGGTCGCAGGGTCGACGGCGACCTCACCGGTCTGCCGGTCCCTGACCTTAACCTCGGGCAGCTTGGTGACGAGCAGCGTGGCGGCCGAGGTGTCTACGGGGATGACTCGCATCAGTACCTCACTGAGTTGTCAGCGCCTTCGGTGATGGGCGCCGCTTGGACTGGATACCCCCCTAGACAGCACAGGGAGGTGACCACCCGACTGTCTAGGGGGGTCGATAGTAAGGTAACCGACACCCCGTCAACTGTCTAGGGGGGTATACGAGCGTGGGTGAGTCGCCCGTCTCAACCTCTGCCGTAACCGCTACGTCAGGGACCAGTGAAGGACGGTCGCATCGTCGTGCGCCTTGCCGCGGGGCCACCGTCGACCGTCGGGGTCGCCGGCCTCGGCTTCACGTACGCGGCGGATCAGCTCATCAGGGCCCGACGAGTTGAGGAGCGCCAGGGTCTCTTTCCAGTCGGCCAGCTCGAAGCTGTCGACGAGTCGCGTCGCACCATCACTCAGCAGTGTCACGGAGGCGAGCGAGTCCAGAGGCACAGTCCCGGCCAAGGCGTGATCGGCCGCCTCTGGCGTGGGTCCTGCGATCCAGAATCCGCCCGGCCGGTTGCGGAGCCCGGTCAGAGCATCGCGGTATTCGGCGAGCGCGGCGGAGTGTTCGGATGAGCCGGTGGGCAGCGTGTCGACCGGTCCGCGCAGCCGCTTGCCGACTTCGTCCAAGCGCTGGTCGGTGATGGCGGTCGTACTCCCGTCGGCCTCGGCGAGGAGGAGGGTGGAGTCTCCCAGGACGAGATAGTCCAGGACCTCCCCGTGGGCCCGGACAGCGACGACCGTGCTGGTGGGACTGGCCCGGTATGTCAGGTCGCACGTATCTTCGTGCAAGGAGCGCACAGCGCGGATCGAGTCGGCGAGACAGTCGCTGAGCGGCCGGGCGGGGACCGCCGCGATGGAGCTCAGCAGCAGTCCGCCTAGCGTCGAGGAGAACCATGCGATGCCGTGCACGCATCCGGTCTCCGCACCGGCCACGCCGGCGCCGTCGAGGAGAACGGCCGCACCGAGACCGGCAGCGGCGAAGTCCTCGTTCGCCCGTGCCGGTTCGGCCGGTTGCGATCCCAGAGCGACGATCACGCCGTTGCCCCCTCTTCGTGCAGGTAGAGGGGGCAGAGCAGTTCGACGGATTGCGGTTCGTCGGTCTCGGGGTCGTATTCGACGCTCACCAGCGTGGAGAAGTGACGTTCCCCCACCTGCCCCCAGAGCGTGTTCAGGTCCGAGGTCAGCAGGTGGACCACACCGAGGGAGCCTGCGGTGTGGATTCCGGCGATGGCGAGGACCGAGCCGTTACCGTCCGGCCGTGGCAGCCGGCCGAGGTATCCGACGTCATGCGGACGACGGGGCTCGATGTCGGCTCCCGCGTTGTACCTCGCGCCGGTCCGCCGGTCCACCAGAGCCCACGGTTCACCTTCCGGGTGTTCCCAGCCGAGTACCGGGTCCTGGGCGTACAGGTCTCTCATCGCCTCGGACATGCCGGGCCCGCATACGACGATCAGACCGTCACGGTTGAGATCGACCTCGCCACTCACGAGAACGTGACCGGAGCTGACGGCGAGCCCGTAGGACTTGGCCAGCTCCTCCAGCCGCTTGCCCGAGTTCATGTCGGCCATGGCGACGACCGGCCGCTTCTTCTCGGCGTCCCATCGCAGCGGAGTCACAACAGTGACGGCGCCCATACCGAGGAAGGCTCCCTCTGGCGCCGGCCCGGTGTGCCGGATCTGATGAATCCTTCCCCGGCTCAGGCCGGCCTTCTCTGCGATCTGCGCATAGGACAGCCCTTGCGCGTGGAGGTCCTGGACCACACGGCGACGGAGCCGGGCGAGTTCGGTCACCTCTTGCTGCGCGTCGGCCAGCCTCTTCGTGACCTCACGCAGAAGCAGATACGGATCATCGATCGCGGTGATCCGTTGCAACTCGTCCGACATGGCCGCACCTCCTGGAAGTACCCAGGAGTCTAGGGCCCTAGACGGAATGGGCGGGAGGCGCCGCCCTGTATGAACGCCGATCACGAAGAACCGGGACCTCCGGCGAGGGACACCCCGCGGGCTCACTCATCACCGCCAGCGACGGGGGCCCGAAGGGACATCGCACCCGACGCGCTCACGCACTCGCTCGCGCCAGTTCAGCCCACACCGAGCGCCCGTCGCGCCAGACCGTGTAGCCCCAGTTCTTCGCGAAGGCTGCGATCAGCCGGAGTCCACGGCCACCCTCTTCCCGGTCGGTGGCATGGCAAAGGTGCGGCACCAGCTCACCGCCTTGGTCGACCACCTCGATCCGCACGACATCGTCGCCGAGGCCGACGATCACGAAGAAGCGGCCACCCTCCGAGCCGCTCAGCGTGTGCCGCAAGGCGTTGGTCGCAAGCTCACTCACGACCAGGACGGCATCATCCACCGGCCCACGATCGGCCAGCAGGGACGCGACGAAGTGACGAGCATGGGGCACCTCTTCTGGCAGGCCTTCGAAAGCACGGCACCACTTGGTGAGCACGGGGACTCCTCCGTACGTCTAGGGGGCTAGACAGCGCAGCGGCAGAGTATTCCCAGGGGCGCACAGCGCGCCAGGCATTCAGAGGAATTATTCCTCTAAGGAGTGAGGGGGTCTCCGAGCTCGCGGAACTCCTTCATCACCAGCAACAGCAGTTCTCGCACCTCAGGACCGAAGACCGCAGCACGCTCGAAGTGAGCGAAGGTCCCCTGATAGGCAGCCAGCTCCTCAGCGTCGGTGGACACCCGCTCGCTGTCGAACGTCTCCACCACGACCGCCCGCTGGTCGCACAACGTGAAGCCATGACGCGGCAGCACCGGCACCGGCCGACGCCAGGGGATGACCCCGAGCCGTACCGTGCTCAAGCTCTCGACGGCCAGGAGCCGGTCCAACTGAGCGAGCATCAGCGCGGGAGTTCCCGGCCAGGTCCGCAACACGGCTTCCGTGAGCACGAACACCGATTCACGCCCCGGCTCGTACAACACGCTCTGCCGGTCCACGCGGGCAGCGACAGCCCGACCGACAGCCTCGGGGGCCGACGCGGGTGCACTCTCGAAGACGTGCCGCGCATACTCCGCGCTCTGCAACATGGCCGGCAGAACCACGCACTGGAAGGAGCGCACCAGCCGCGCGGACCGAACCGCTTCATCCACCGCCGCGCCGGTCCCCGTTGAGTCGTCCGCGGCCGAGCCTGAGTCGGTGGCGGCCATCACGGCGGCCAGGAGGTCGCGTAGCTCGCGGCTGGTTGACTCGTCCAGGTCGAGGGCCCGCGAGAGCCTGTCGAGCACGTCCGGGCTGGGGACCATACGGCCGGTCTCGACCTTGGACACGGACGGTTGTCCCACGCCGGCCCGCTGCGCCAGCACAGCACCGGTCAGGCCAGCCTGTGTACGAAGCACTCGCAGACGCGCTCCCAGCGCCTTCATCAGCTCCCGCCGCTCACTCCCCATGCCCAGGGTTCTACACCACGAGCCAGCAGGCGCTGGTACTGCCAGCCGCAACGATCAGCAGCACGAGCATGATTCAAACTTTCTCTACTGGTTCAAGTCGGCTCGCTCCGCTCACCGCGCGCGGCCCGGCCCCCGGCCGGGCCTGCGCTCCTGTCTCCGCCCCGCTCCAGCCCGGCCGGCGCCCGTGCCGCGCTCATGGCAATCAGTCGCCTGATGCCAGAGAAGGGGTACGTCGTGGCTGGGGCGGTCGGCTCCGCGGCTTTACGGAGCCACTTTGGCGCGAGCCTCGAAGATCATGGCCCCAACGTCGTGCTTTACCGGGCAGGTCCACAGACTGCCCGACGAGGCACTCAACCTCCAGAACGCCGGCATCGCCATCCAGCACGTACGAAGCAACCTCTACGCCTCAGCAGCCACGCTAGTGGCAGCGCACCAGCCGACACTCGAGAACCCGCACCCGCCACAGCCCGCCTGCCAGGCCGAGCCATGCAGGCGCTCCCCTCCGGGCGAAGGTTGGCCCAGCAACAGAGTTCACAGAACGGGCCGGAGGTCAGCCTCTCGTCGCCAACCGTCGAGGGGAAGGCCCAATCCCCTCGCCTGGGTGAGCCTCCTTAGCACCCACGTGGGGTTGGTACGCCTCAGGAATCGGGACAGGCGCGACGGCACGCGGGACCCTCAGCTGACGCACGGGCAGCAGAGACGGCGCTCCCGCCAAAAGACGAGACCTGGCTGAAGCCCCGCCCAGCTCAAGGTCTCTCACGATCGTCCGCCCCAGTACCTCTGCAAGTAGCGGAGGGGTCGCGTTACCCACCATCCTCCGACCAGCGCGGAACGGCTGATCGATGATCCATTCATCAGGGAAGGTCTGCAAGCGCATCTGCTCACGCACAGAAAGGGGCCGATTATCCCAGTGGAACGGCCCCGTGCTCGGCCCAGGAGAGGCCGGCAAGGTCCAGGACGGTCGATCCTTGGCCAGCTTCAGCAGAAACGACCAGTACCGGGTTCGCCAGCCGAAGAGTTCCTCACCGTCGCCACGAGCCGTGAGATGGAGATAGTTGCCACCTTCTGGGATGGAAGGCAGTAGCGCCGCCCATTGCCCTGTAGCAACAGGCTTCTCATCCTCTTCAAGATCCCAAAGCACGTCCCAGGCCCGCATCGGGTCGCCTGCGTGAGTCGCCTCCGGCAGGTGAACCTCTGCACCGTCCCGGTACGCAATACCGATAGCCCGACGTCGATGCTGAGGCACCCCGTAGTCAGCTGCATCAACGACCTTGGCCACCATCCTGTAGGAGGTGCCATGCCGATCGTTGATACCCGCGAGCCCCTCGTCTATGACCTCGGAGGCGTTCCCGTTCCCTCTCAAGAACCCCTCAACGTTCTCGACGAGCAATGCCCTAGGGAGGAAACCCTCAACCAGGTCGAGCATCCCATGCACACACTTGGCTCGGTCGTCCTCCATGCCACTGCGGGCAGTCGAAGCCCACTGCGCAGCCTTTGAAAACGGCTGACAAGGCGGCCCCCCCGCAATGAGGTCGAGTTGCCCGCGCTTCATCCCTAGCGCTCGGGGAGTGAGGTACTGGGCAGCAGTGTTGACATCGCCGTTGCCAGGCATGGCCCATCCCGGCCGATTGGCTGCGAGCACGGCCCTGGCTTCAGCGTCAACTTCCAGGCAAGCGACGGTAGCCAGCCCGGCCCTCTCCAGACCCACGTCAAGGCCACCCGCTCCGGTAAACAGAGAGAGCACCTTCCCCATGGGCCGGGTTCGCGCTGACGATCGTGCGGCGGTCAACGGAGGCACTCCCCGAAGTAGATCTGCTCAGTGTCTTGACAGAGGGAGCTCACCGGAGAAAACCGCAGTTGTCAAGGCAGCCGGGCAGTTCAGCGAGCACAGACACCGAAGGATATCCGACAGACGTTCGAAAAGCGACCAATGTCCTACCGATGGGCTAACGTCTTCCTACGCAGACGAGGGGGTTGCCCATGGACTATGACAGCTGGAACAGAGTTCTCACGGAACACTTCTTCCCCCTCCGTGAGGCAGCAGCCCCTGTGTACTTGTCGGTAGACGATGCCCTGCTCACCGAACTTCTGACCAGACACACCCAGACTGCCACAACGCCCACGACTGCAGCCGAGAACTTCCAAACTGCCATCAGGAGCCGGGTCTTCGGGCGCGACCCCTTCGAAGGCATCGCCTCCAGTGCTCGCCGCTGGCGCCGACACGGGGCCGCGGGCCACCCGCCTTTCATCGCACTCCTCGCAGCAACAGTGCTCGCAGCCTCCAGGATGAACCGCTCCGACAGCACTGCAGCCGGCAGGTTTTCCTACTATGGTCCGCTGCGCGAGCTGCTCGGCCTGCACGAAGGCTCCGGCATGCCGGACGGCTACGACGTGATCGTCCCCACCCTGTGGGGTCACCTGAAGTGGTGGCTGACCGAGCATGAACAGGGCCGCCGCGGTCTGCCCTCCGCTATTCCCCATCCGACCCAGGTCAACATCGGCTGGTCCCTGTCCCAAGCCGTTCTGGTCGGATCGGACCGCGTGCAAGTCGGGCTGTTCCTGTCAGCGATCGGAGCACAGCCGGGAGATTCGGTCCCCGAAGCGGAACTCCTCGACCGGTTCCAGGAGTGGGTACGGCTCAACCGGCCCAGCCCGCGAGTCCAGCGCGCTCTGGCATCGCCGGAGTTGCGACCGATCCTGGCAAGCATCCTGCAGCAGGAACTCACCCACTACGACGGGCTCCCGAGAAACTCCGCTGGCCTGCCGTGTGTGCCCTTGTCTCTCACGACCGATGCAGGCGGTGTCCCGTACGGCATCGCGGCCCGCATCCCCTCCCACCTCCGTCTCGAATCGCTCAGCCTGAGCGGCGACGTCATCACGGTTCCCTCCGGCGCGGAATGGTTACCTCTCACGCCTCCGGACCAGAAGCTCACTCCGGGATCGGCACTCGAACTGGCCGCCGACAACGCCACGCTGATGCTCCCCGCTCGCGACCTCTACGTCCTCCAGGCCAACGACTTGGTCGGGAAGTGGACGTCCGTCAATACAGCGGAAATCGGGGTTCCGCATCGGGTATTGGTGAGGACTGACTTCGCAGCGCAGGCGGAGGCGGTGATGCTTGCCTGTGGGTCAGACGCCGTACGCCAGCCCCGCAGAGTTAAGGTGCCGCCCGGCTGGACGTTGTTCAAAGACTACACACCGACCCGATCCGCGACGGTCTCCGGCGTCGTCGGCCCGCTGGCCCCACTGCACCAGCAGCTGGCCCGCCTGTCCGGCGGCCTCCGCATCGATGGCGGCAGACAGACCTACCTCCTCGGGTACGCACCCGATCTGGTTCTGCCAGCGATTCACGATGACCATCCGCCTGCCGTCACCATCAACGGGGCGCCCTTGCCGCCGATTTCCCCGGCCTCGACGGACACGATCACGATTCGGCTAGCGGATCGAGTGCACTCCGTCGGCGAGCACCAGATCGGGGTTGGGAATCGCAAGCTCACCTTCACCCTGGTCGAGCGCTACCGGGAGAGCGTTGCCCTGCCGCTACTGGCGCTCCCTCCAAGGAGCAACAAGCTGGCCACAATCCCCAGCAAGGTCCAGAACACGGCAAATCCGTCGGCGCGCGCCGCCTGGCTGCCGCCCGGTCATTTGTCCGGCTCGTTCTTCGGAGACTACCAACCCGACCTGCTTCCTTCTACGAGCCTCCTGCGCCTCGGCGGCTCGATCTACGCCCTAGGCGAGAATCGCCTCGCTGCCCAGCTCGTTCCCGAAGCGCCAGCCTGGATCGCCACCATGGACCAAGTGCCTCACGCGATCGACATCGAACCGCTGCTCGTTGCTCTGCCTTTCCAAGCTCTATGGCTGCTTCAGGTAACCGGTTCCCAGAACGCCAGGGCCTGGCGAGCCCCGATCGTCCAAACCGGATCCAGTGGCCCGTGTGACGCACCTTCAGGGAGCTGGACAATTCTCAGCCAAGCCGCCTGGCACAGGCTGACCTCTGGGAACATCACCACCACCGCACTGGCTTGCGCACAAGACTGGACCGACTACACGGCAGGGAAGTGAATGTTGCACGACGAGCTGCTCCTGTGGTGCTCCGAACGCGGTGCCGGGAGCCTCGATGCCTTCCACGCCACGTACACATGGCTGGGGAAGGGCAAGCAGGAAAGTTCCACGCTGGACTGGCGCATCGCGTTGTACAACCTGCAGGTTCTCGGCCATGTCGAAGTGGACTGGGAAGCCCGGATCTGGAGTGTGACACCACCGGTCCTCACTACCTTGCCCAATTCCGGAGGGCACGCGCTCCTGGTGGGGCAAAGGCCGCTCTGGCTCATACAGCGGCTGGAACGGCTGCACGAAGACCCTGACCCTGGTACGGCCGCACTCGCGCAGTCCGTGGTAGCACTTCCGCCACTTCGACAGGCCAACGGCCCGTCGGTGCGGATGGTGACACTGGCGGATCCTGAGGAATGCCGCGCTCTCTGCAAGGTACTCGGCATCGCCTTCGAGGACCGCGCCGCGGATCAACTCGTTCTGCGTCTTCCCCGCTTCCAAGAAATGCTTACCGAGCGTGGCGTACAGCGGGGGCCCGGCGGCGTCGATCCCCAGAAGATGTCCGAGGGGGGCAGTGACCTCTGGACAGATGTCGAAGGCCACGGCGAACCACCTCTCCACGGCGCCTACAGATATCAGCGCTACAACACCCACCGCTATATCTACTGGATCGGCATGAGCGGCTTCATCGCCGACAAGCGCACGGTGATGTACGCGGAACTCGCGCGCGCAGAACGCTGGGTGCTGCGATACAGCCCGCTACGGCGGGAACTCTACGCCCCGAAACGCATGCAACTACCGCATCTCCACGCCCGCGCCGCAGTGCTGCGCAGCGGGCTGCTGCCGCAACTAACCGCGCTCGACCCGCAGACAGATCCAGACCGGCAGTCGATTCCTGGGCACAAGAGCTACGTCAAATACGTGAACATTGACGAGGCATTCGCCAGAAAATTGGCCGAATCCCTATACCAGAAACTTCAACTCGTCCCCTAAGTCCGGACCCCCGTGAGGATCTTGATGTCTGGCATCTCTCCGTCGGCCGTCCACGGCCGACTTGCCGAGTACTTCCAGCGGTACTACGACACCGCCTACTCCCTTCGCGACTCATCGGTGGGCGAGGAACTCAGAGGGCTACTCCGCACTCCCGGGGTCCTCTTTCAGGAGCCGTATCTGGAGCTGTTGCCCCAATACGTGCAGTCAGCCCAGACCCTGGAAGATCTGACGGCGGAAATAGGGATTCCGGAGTTCGCCGGACTTCTAGGAACCGGTCTTCTCCGAGGAATCCCCAGGCTCTACACCCACCAGGCGGACGCGCTGAGGGCAAACAACCGCGGACGGGACATCGTGGTGACGTCCGGAACCGGTTCCGGGAAGACCGAAGCCTTCCTCGTCCCGGTGCTGGCCAGGCTGACCAATGAATCCCGCCAGTGGGCACCGGCAGGGCCCCAAGGTACCGAGCAGCCCTGGTGGCGCACGTCACAGCACTGGCAGGCTCAGCGCCGCGGAAGCGGTCGCCCCTCGGCCATGCGCGCCATGTTCCTCTATCCAATGAACGCGCTGGTGGAGGACCAGCTGATCAGGTTGCGGCGTAGCCTGGATGCACCAGACGTACGCGACTGGTTCGACAGGCACCGTGCCGGCAACCGCTTCCACTTCGGACGCTACACCGGCCGCACCCCGGTTGCCGGCCCGCTGGAGCTAGCTTCCAAGCCGAACTCCTCCAAAATGAAGGAGTTGCGCAGGACTCTGGCCTCGATGGAAGACCGAAGTCGCCAACTGGAGCAGCGCATCGCGGACGGCCTTGTGGAGGACGAGGAAGCCCGCTACTTCCTCCAGCGCCCCTTCGGGGCCGAAATGCGTTCTCGCTGGGACATGCAGGTCGCTCCGCCGGACATCCTCATCACCAACTACAGCATGCTCAACATCATGCTCATGCGCCGAGACGAGGATCCCATCTTCGATCGGACCCGTGACTGGCTGAAGAGTTCCAAGGACCACGTCTTCAGCCTGGTCGTGGACGAACTCCACATGTACAGGGGAACTCAGGGCACTGAGGTCGCCTACCTCCTACGCAAGCTTATCGACCGGCTCGGGTTGTCCACCGATTCGGACCAACTGTCCGTGATCGCCACCTCCGCTTCTATGGATCCGGAAAACCCGGTGGACCGGAAGTTTCTGAGCGACTTCTTCGGACGGTCAGCTGACCGCTTCTCCGTGCTGGCCGGTGAACGCGTCCGGACCAAGGGCAGGACTGATCTCATGCCCTGGGCAGACACTATTGCTCAAGGAACAGGCGCCCTGCCGCCTCTTCCTGACCGGCACTCGGCGCTCCAGGCCGCGTTCAGCGTGAGCGACGAGGACGACTCCCCCCGAGCGAAGCCCCTGACCGATGTATCCGTCAAGCTCTTCCCTGGCCTCGCACCCGACAAGGCTCTGAAGGCCACCGACGCACTCATCTCGCGCCTCGACGGGGAGGCGGATGCTGGCTCGCGATTCCGGCTCCATCTGTTCTTCCGGAACGTCACCGGCATATGGGCGTGCGCGGATCGCAACTGCTCCAAGGTACAACCGCGCACCGCGGAGTCACCGGCGGACCGGCTGGTCGGAAAGCTCTACAGTCGGCCCAGGTATGCCTGTGAATGCGGCGCTCGCGTCCTGGAATTGCTGTACTGCGACACGTGCGGGGAGGTCTTCCTCGGCGGATTCAATTCTCCGACCATCGGCCCTGATCCCACCAGGCGCTACCTGGTCTCCACCGCAACCGATCTCGAATCCCTCCCGGACAAAGCGCGCTTCGATCGCACCGCAGATGTGTACAGCATCTTTCTGCCCACTGCGGGAGAACGCTGCGATCTCGACATATCGCCGCACAAACACAAGGGTGGCCGACCGGGGGCGAAGAATCGGCCGGAGTACACGTTCACCTTTGTTCCGGCCGTGCTGGATCCCGTGAGCGGCAAGGTTGGCAGCTACCCGGACGAGGAGAACAACGGATACCTGCTGGTGGCACAGAGCCAACCGCAGAACCACCTCGGTAAAGTCCGCGCCTTTCCCACGGTCTGCCCCTGCTGCGGGGAAGACAAGGAGATCTTTAAGAACGTTCGCCAGTTCGAGGACCCGTCGCGGTCCAGGTCCCCCATCCGCACCATGGGTACAGGTTTTGAGAAGTCCAACCAGGTCCTGACCGATGCCCTCAAGAGGCAGCTGCAGACGAAGATCGTCGTCTTCTCGGACAGCCGACAGGACGCGGCCCGCATCTCGGCGGGCCTGGAGCGGTCCCACTATCAGGACTTGGTCAGGCAGCTCGTGATCGCCGCCCTCGATCATCCGAAGGATCTCGTGGCCCTGGCAGCAGAGTTCTTCAAGGGGAACCAGGCTGGCCAGGCCGCGCTAACCCAGCTCACAGCGACTGGTTCACCCGATTTGGTTGCAGCAGTGGTCGCCTTGGCCCACGACAACCTCACCCCCGAGCACGAACGCGTGCTGGCGGACTACCGGGCCCAGCAGAAGGGCCCCACACTTGTCGAACTCGGCAACGGAGTCAGCTCGCAAGCAGTCACATACGGCGTGCATCCCGGTGGGCCCTCGTTCTCGCTGAGCGCAAGCACCGAGTCACGGAGCTGGACCAATCTCTACGACTGGACCAGTGGCGTCCCGGTCCCACGGCCCGATGCTTCCCTCACCAACGATCTGCGCGTCCTGAGTTCCGAAATCCACCGAACAGTGCAAGCACAGGTCCAGCAGGCGGTCTTCGCGGGAGGCGGCCGTGACCTGGAATCGCTCGGCATCGGCTATGCCTCTCAGGACATCACCTTCAAGAGCCGGTTGCTCGATGAAGAGGTCTTCCACCAGGTGTGCCTGTCCACGCTGAGGCTGCTGGGTGTGCGCCGCCAGTTTCAGGAGCAGCGGCCTGAGCCGCCAGCGAATCTGCACACGGCAGCGAGAAAATACATCAACGCCGTCGCACGACGTCACGACGTATTCCCGGACGCACTGGTCCAAGAGGTAAAGAATGCACTGGGTCTGAGCGACGCCGAGCCCAGGATCGAAGGGCAAAAGATCAGGATCGTCCTGGCCGGCGGGACGGAATGGCGCTGTGAACGATGCACCAGGAGGCACCTGCACGGCTCCGCCGGCGTCTGTGCCTTCTGCCTCAGCGCACAACTCGTAGCCGAACCCCTCGACCCGGATTCCGTCACCCTGGACGACTACTACACCTTCCTGGCCCGCGAGGCCGGGATCCCCTTCAGACTCCACTGCGAAGAGCTGACGGGCCAGACCGACAACGACGACGCGCAGACCCGGCAAGCCCTCTTCCAGTCAGTCTTTCTGAGCGGGAAGGACATCGAGTTGGTCGATGAGGTCGACCTGCTCAGTGTCACCACCACGATGGAGGCCGGCGTCGACATCGGCGCGCTCCGCGCGGTGGTAATGGCGAACATGCCACCACAGCGCTTCAACTACCAGCAGCGTGTGGGCCGGGCCGGCCGCCGACTCGATCACCTGTCCATCGCCCTGACACTGTGCCGTGGCACCAGGACCCATGACGACCACTACTTCCAGCACCCCCATCGGATCACCGGCGATCCCTCACCGAGCCCATACGTGGATCTCGATCGCCTGGAGATCCTGCTCCGTTGCTACGCCGCAAGCCTGCTGACTCTCGCCTTCCGGTCGGTCGAGGGAACGTCCGACTGGGATCCGGGACGCAATGTCCACGGGCCATTCGGGACCGTCAGCGGATGGCTCTTGGTGCGGGATGACATCCGTACCTGGCTGGCCGGGAACGACATCGCTAAGAGACACGCGGGCCAGGTACTCCTGCAAGGGGCGTCTCCTGGCGCGCCTTCGCTGGATGATCTGGTCTCCTGGGCCACTTCCCGCCTCTACTCCGAGATCGAGGAGGTGGTGACGAACGCGCCGGACGCGGGTCCGCTCAGCCAGTCGCTCGCGGAGCACGGAGTGCTCCCCATGTTCGGATTCCCCACCCGAGTTCGCAACCTGCATCATCAGAGGCCGCACGGACCGGAACTCACCGACGTCATCGACCGGGACATCGACATCGCCATCTCGGAGTGGGCGCCCGGCGGTGAAGTGGTCAAGGACAAGGCGTTGCACACAGCAGTCGGCCTCGTGACGTACGAGCCCGCGGGCGGGCAGTGGCTGCCAGGCAAGGCTCCGGACAGTGATCGCCTCATGGTGGGCATCTGCGCCAAGTGCCTCTCCGTCAATCTCCGCGAATCCGAGCATTCGTGTCCTGTGTGTGGGGCCACCGCAGGAGAAGCCGGCGACTACCGGATGCTCCCGTCGTGTCAGCCGCTCGGATTTCGTACCAGCTACAAGGCTCAGGATTACGACGGCACCTTCGAGTTCACACCACGCGCGTTCTCCGCACGCCTCACCCTCGACACGACATCAGCGCTCGTCCCACGCTGCACTAAGGCCGCTGAATTCAGGAGTGGCCAGGGACGCATCGTGGTGGTCAACGCAGGAACTGGCGAGGGATACCAATTCGGCAAGGTCAAGGGATACGACGGTCTGCTGGACACAAAACTCCTGGCCGATGCCGACCGCGCGAGAGATCTGGGCCTGCCCACACAGCCTTCGGTCAGCCACGAAGAAAAGCTGGCACTGGCCTCAGTGAAACTCACCGACGTTCTCCTGGTCGGCCTCCGCGAGCAACCCGTCGATCTGGCCCTCGACCCAAGACGCATGGCCGCAAGGGCTGCTTGGCTCTCACTCGGTACGGTTTTCAAACTGGCTGCCGTCAGGCTGCTGGACATTGACGGAAGAGAACTCTCGGCTGGCCTGTATCCCGACCGAGGAGAAGAGGAGGGCAGTGTCAAGGCACAAGTCTTCCTCTCGGACACCTTGGAGAACGGAGCCGGATATTCGACCTGGCTGGGGAAGCGCCCTACCGACTTCCTGCTCGCCGCGCGAGAGGTCGCAGCCGATCTCACCCGACACCGCTCCGGTAGCTTGAAGGCCGGGCCATGCGACTCGTCCTGCTACGACTGCCTGCGGGACTACAGCAACAGCGCCTACCACCCGCTGCTCGATTGGCGCCTTGCCACACAGATGGTCGAACTGCTCGATGGGGAGAACCCGGACTTCACGGCTGAGGAGGACTACGCGTTCGAGCGTGTCGAGCAGTTCGCCAGAAGCTTCTCGCACTGGAAGGCGGATTCCTCTCACGGCCTGCCAGTCCTGAAAGACATCAAGCACGAGGATCTCGCTGTCCTCATCACCCATCCTCTTGAGTCCTGGACCGGTCCCGCCCGCTCGAAGCGTGTGGCCCGAGCTCTAGCCTCACTGGAAGCAGAGGGCTTCGAGGTGTTCGAGTCGTTCGAGAACCCGGTCCTGGACAGCGAACCGCCACAGCGCGCGATCGTCGCGGTCGACACGTTCGAGCTGCTTCGGCGGCCCGGCTGGATCGAGTCGAGACTGCAGAGCCTCTTCGATTGACCGGTTGGGCAAAGGGCAGGGACCCTTTTCTGGACCCCTGCCCTCTACCACCGACCCTCCTACGCTTTCGCGCACCTGGCAGTTCCGTTCATATCAGTTCTGGTGGATACACGTCTGGAGTACGCTGATGCATTTTCTTGTAGTGCCTCGCAGCGCGGGCTTCACCGTGCCGTCCAGCCTTCCGGCACTCGTCCTTCGGCGCGACCTTTGGGATGATTTTGGATTCAAAACCATGTTCGATGCCTATCTGTACCCTTCCCGAACAGAAGCATCTGTTGACTTGGGATCCGTCAAGATCATAAAAAGAGGGCAGAGCGGCGGCGCCACCGAGATCCCCGAAAGTTTCGTCCAACTCGATGATAGTTACTGCTCACTCGGGCAAGCTTTTTCCTACTACGAAGCGCTGCACGGACTTCCAGAAGAACTACGCGACAGCATTCTGTTCGGCCTCCGCGATATCGCAATCGATCCCTCACTCAGGGAATCGTTTGCCAATGAGCCGGCGATGAGCGCCTCACTCCTGCGCTACGGGAACGCCGAACTCGCATTGAGAGACGCCACGGCCCTGTTCGGAGGAACGATAGCCTCGCAGGACAGCAAGCTCGCGTTCAAGTTCAGAACGAGTGTCGGAGGAGATCCCTTCTCCATTCACTTTGGCTTCGCGGACCGCCTCCCCCTGCCAGGCCGCATCAACGTCGTCGTGGGCTATAATGGATGCGGAAAAACGCAACTCCTTGCGAACCTAGCAAACATCGCGCATGCAGACCTTACCGACCGAGCCGACGAGAACTTTATCAGACGGTATGGAGAATTCCCCGAAGGAAGCGGTGCGCCACGTTTCTCTTCGGTCATAGCTATCTCATATAGCGCTTTCGACACGTTCGACCTACCGGGGAAGAACCGGCAAGAAGAGGAACGGCTGGAATCCAGCGGCGAGGTCTCCGGATACACCTATTGCGGCCTTAGGAGATATAATCTCAGCCTGGGTTCCAATGCGCCCCGCACCGGGTCACTCAAGGGTGCTGAGGAGATCCAGGGTGACATCATGTCCGCCCTCGTTAGGGCTAGTACGCCCGAGCGTAAACAGAGACTGGCAGCAGCCCTCTCTCCGCTGAGCCGAGAACCTTCCTTCAAACGAGTTGAGTTGTCCGACACCTTCGCCTTCGACAGTGATTCGTGGCGGGATTCCTTTTCTGGTCTCAGTACCGGACACAAACTCGTGCTCAACATTGTCGTGCAGCTTGTGGCGCACCTGGAACCCGGATCGCTGGTTCTGATCGACGAACCCGAATCCCACCTGCACCCTCCGCTCTTGGCTGCCTTGCTGAAGAGCATCAACATATCCCTGGATCAGTTCAACTCCTACGCCGTGATAGCGACGCACTCTCCGGTCGTCCTCCAGGAAGTCCCCAGACGTTACGTTAGGGTCCTGCAGCGATTTGGAGATCTCACACTCGTTGCAGATCCAGAGATCGAAACTTTTGCAGAAAATGTAGGACTGCTCACGCGCCACGTATTCAACTTGGACAGCAGCGCGACCGACTATCATTCAACCCTCCGATCCATGCAGGAGAGTTTGAACCTGGATGAGATCATGGAACTGTTCGACGGCGAGATGAGCGCACAGTCCATTTCCTACCTGGCGAGCATCAGTCGCGATCGGCCCGGTAGATGATTCGGCTCCCTCGCCCGGAAAGAGATTGCCTGGCCGACCTCGATCTCGCCGTGAGCCGTCGACGGCCATCCTCTCGACGTGTCCTCATGGGAGTACGCGCGGGAATCATCAACGCCTATGGCGACTACGAGGACGTTCTGCGAGATATTCGCCGTTTTACATCGCTTGCCCACGGTTCCGATGTGCTCACCAAGGCCCTTCTGGGGAATTACGCTCTCCTCGACAGAGGCCGCCCCCTGGAAGATCTCAGAAACTCGATCTTCCGGACAGCACTGACCCGCAACTCTCGGTGTCCACTGTGCGAAAGAGCCCAGGTTTGTGCCCTCGACCACTTCCTTCCAAAGAATGAATTCCCAGAATATTCGATCCTAGCCGATAATCTCATCCCTGTCTGCGAAAGGTGTAATCGACTAAAGGGGGATGAGTGCGACAAGATAGACGGACTGCTCATGTTTCACGCATACTTTGATGAATTCCCGGACTGCGAAATACTGCTCACGGACGTAGGTATCGAAAACACTGTGTCAATCAGATATTCGTTGCATCGCTCCGACAAAATCGACAACCTCACCTTCACGAGAATCGAAAAGCAATTCAAAATACTTGGACTTTTCGACTTCTACCAGATGGAGGCCGTAGCCGAGCTAACGGACCAAATCGATCTTTATGATGAGACATACGCTTCCCTTGGCGATTCAGGATTGCGCTCAACCCTTAGCGCCTTGGCTCGAGGGGCCGAGAGAAAGGGCGTAAACCACTGGAAGGCAGCACTTTATCGTGCCCTATCTAGAAATGCAGAATTTTGTAGCGGCGGTTATCGGAAGCTACTCACATCGTCGATGACTTGACGGCGTCAAATCTTGCGGACACCGTAATAGTAAGTACTGGAGTGCTGAGGACAGCTTGGGTTGCGTCGGCGGTTCGTAACCGTGCGGCTCCAGATACGGCTGGCAGGCCCCGTCGCCGCACCGCTGGCCAGCGCGCGGAGCGCGGCAACGAGCCAGCGCAATGCCCGACCCAGCTCCTGTGACACCTCCATAGACCCCCGGATCGACTCCGACGGCGGTTCGTGGACTATCCATGGACGACTGATCGCGAACTGACCGGCAACAAGCTTGTGACCTGTATAGACGTCCCGTACCGAAGTGCCCTCCGGAGGCGTGTGCGCGGGTTCGAAGCCTGCCGGGGGGTTCTTCCACCGAGCCTGAGCACAGCCTCATAGTTGAATGCAGGGCTCTCCGCGCGTCAGTGCAGGTGGAGGCCGTCGGCAGGTCAGGAGTCGGTTCGTACGTGGCTTCGGCGCTGGCGGCAGGGATGCGTCCTCGAGCCCCTCTGGTCCCACCGCCACGGCATAGCCCAAGCTGGCCCCCATGGACTGGTTGCCGTTGCTCTCCACCCTGGTCGGGGCCGCGATCGGGATCGTCGCTACTGTCATCGCCGATCGGAGTCGGTGGAAGCGTGAGGACGCCAAGGACGCTCTGCGGCTGCGGCTCGACGTCTACACGCAGTACGCGACCGCCGTGAAGGTCCTCGGGGAGACCCTGCGGGCCCTGGCCGAGCGGGAGCACCCGTCCGATGAGGAGCGGGCGCTCGCGCTGCGCGAGGCCTTTCGGGCGTCCGGCATAGCCATCGCTTCCGAACGGATGTGGCTCATCGCGCCCCAGCCTGTCGTCAAGGCGTCCAACCGCGTGTTCCACTGCCTTCGCGGCATCTGCGACGGCTACGTCGACGGCACCGCTGTCAGCAGTCCGGAGGATCGCGCCCGTTGGGAAGCCCGCGGCAAGGCAGCCGCCGAGATGCGCAAGCTCATGCGCGAGGATCTCGGCGTTGGTCCACTCGCCGAACGCCACAGCCCCCTGCTGAATGATTAGGACAACCCCGTGCGCGGCTACTTCGGGGCGGCCATCGTCCGGCGTGCCGGTCCTGCTTCGGTGCACGTGCCGCTTACGCTGCCAGTACGTCCGATCTGGCGTTCCTGATCGTGCGCGCACATGACTGACTGCCGCGCGGCGGCGGCTCCTCGCTTCGGCCGGCGCAGCCGCCGCGTGAAGGAAGGGGTGTGGCATGCGGCCTTCACGCGTGCACCTGCGCGAAGTCACCGACGACAACCGGGATGCCGTTCGTGCCCTCCGTGTCCGGCGTGATCAGAAGCAGTTCGTCGCCTCCGTGTCCAAGTCGCTCAAGCAGGCGGCGCGGCACCCGGAGGCCAATCCCTGGTACCGCGCCGTGTACGTCGGTGACGAGCCGGTCGGGTTCGTGATGCTGTCGTGGAAGCCGCCGGCTGGTCCCTACAAGGGGCGGCACTTCATCTGGCGTCTCCTCGTCGACAAGCGGCACCAGAGGCGGGGGATCGGGCGGGAGACTCTCACGCAGATCGCCGCCCTGGTGCGTGCGGACGGCGCCACCGAGCTGCTGACCAGCTACGACCCCGGCGAGGGTGAGCCGTGGCCCTTCTATGAGAAGTTCGGCTTCGAGCCCACCGGGGAGATCGATGACGGCGAGGTCGTACTGCGGCTCGTCCTCCCCAGCCGTTGAGCTCACACGTCTAGTCGTTGGCTCCGCTCCTGGGTGACAGGAGTCTGGCGCGGGTTTCTCTCATGAAGTCGGGTTCGGACCAGGGGGTGCGCCGGTGGCGTAGGAGGCGTATCTGACGGTGGGTGTGGGGGCGCAGCAGCCAGCCCCAGGGGGTCAGTTCCCTTCTCATCGCCAACAGGCAAAGTTCCTGCTCCGGTTGGTTGTCGTAGGGGAAGTACGCCCTTCCGGACATGTCCGAGTCGGTCGCGACGGGGGGTGTGTTCCAGGCCTCCAGGCGGTGGGGGCCGGCGTGGCGGCGGGTCTGCTGGAACAGGTCGGCGTACGCCTCGCCGACTGCGTGGGAATCCATGAGCAGGAGGTTCTGGTGCAGGTTGATCTTCGTGAAGACGTCGCTGATCTGCTGGGCCAGCGCCGCCCTGGTCGCCGGGTCTGACGCGGGGCGGCATCTGATCAGGTAGGGGAGGTCTTCGTAGGAGTGGATGACCTGGAGCGCCTCCGCGTACATGCGGCTCTTCTGCTCACGGCGCTTGGCGTGCTGGTTGATCCAGTAACCCATGAGCGCCACCAACGCGGTGGTGAGCGCGGCCAGCAGTGTGGCCATGGAAGCAGCGTCCATCGTCGCCGGCGCCCGGGCAGGCGCCTCCCCCCTTCGCGCGACCGAACCCTGTGGGCAGGTTCGGCAGAGGGAGGGTCTGTGTAAAGAGCGTGAATCGGACAGAATTGCCCCGGGAAGTCCCTCACGCCGTCCTTTTCCGTGACGCCGTCTTCTTCGTCGTCTTCGTCGTCTTCGTCGTCGCCTTCGTCGTCGTCTTCTTCGCCGCCGTGCTCTTCGAGGGCTCCGCGTTCCTCGTGGTCGCCGTGCTCTTCGTCCCCTCCCCCGTCCTGGCCGTCGACTTGCGGGCGGGTGCCGTCTTCTTCGTCGCGGCCGTCTTCCTCGTGGACGTCGACTTCTTGCCCTCCGTCTCCTTCGGCTCGGGCCGGCCCCTGCGCAGGGGTCTGACCTCGGCCTCCTCTCCGGGGGGCGGGGTGCCGCGGGACTCGCGGGCCGCGCGGACGCTGTTCTCCAGGGCGGCCATCAGGTCCAGGACCTTGCCGCCGGCGGCGGGCTCGGGGGTTTCGGGCGGGGCCTCGCCGGAGGCCTTCGCGGCGATGACCTCCTCCAGCGCCTCCCGGTACTCGTCGTGCAGGTCCTCCAGGTCGACCTCGCCGAGGGTGTCCATCAGGGCGTCGGCGAGGTCGAGTTCCTTGTCGCGGATGGTGACGTCGGTGTCGGGGGCGACGCCCTCCGGGGAACGGACCTCGTCCGGCCAGAGCAGGCCGTGCATGGCGATGGCGTCTCCGACCACGCGGAGCATGCCCAGGCGTTCCCGGCCGCGCAGGGCGTACTTCGCAATGGCGACCTTGTTGCTGCGTTTGAGGGCCTCGCGCAGGAGCGTGTACGGCTTGGCGGCGGGGGCTCCGCCGGCGGCCAGGTAGTAGGCCGCGCCCATCTGGAGCGGGTCGATCCGCTCGGCCGGTACGAAGGCGACGATCTCGATCGTGCGGGCGGTCGGGATCGGGAGGTGGGAGAGGTCCTCGTCGGTGATCGGGATGATCGAGCCGTCGGCGTCCTCGTACGCCTTGCCGATCTCTCCCTGGCTGACCTCGCGGTCCTCCAGTTCGCACACCTTGCGGTAGCGGATGCGGCCGTTGTCCTCGGTGTGGATCTGCCGGAAGGAGATGGCGTGGCTCTCCGTGGCGTTCACCAGCTTGATCGGGATGCTGACGAGCCCGAAGGAGATGGCGCCGTTCCAAATCGATCGCACGTGCCGCACCCTTCCCTTTGCCGATTTTCCCGGTTCGTCTGGGATTGTCATCGTATGACGCCTATCACAGAGGTGGAGGGGCGCCGGGTCGCGCTCAGCAACCTGGAGAAGGTGCTGTATCCGGAGACCGGCTTCACCAAAGGGGAGCTGCTGCACTACTACGCGACCACCGCCACGGCCCTGCTGCCGCATCTGCACGACCGGGCGGTGTCCTTCCTGCGCTTTCCGGACGGCCCCGAGGGGCAGCTCTTCTTCACGAAGAACGTGCCGCCGGGTACGCCCGACTGGGTCACCACGGCCGAGGTCCCGCGGTCGTCGGCGGACAGCCCGGCCCGGATGGTCGTGGTGCAGGACCTGCCGAGCCTGGTCTGGGCGGCGAACCTCGTCACCGAGTTCCACACCCACCAGTGGCTGGTGCAGTCCCCGCTGGAGGCGGACCGGCTGGTCTTCGACCTCGACCCGGGCGCGCCCGCGACGATCGTGCACTGCTGCGAGGTCGCCCTGTGGCTGCGCGAGCGGCTCGCGGCGGACGGGATCGAGGCGTACCCGAAGACGGCGGGGTCGAAGGGGCTGCATCTGCTGGCGGCGGTGCGCGGGAGTTCCTCCGAGCGGACGTCCGATTACGCGAAGGCCCTCGCGGTGGAGGCCGAGCGGGCGATGCCCCGGCTGGTGGTGCACCGGATGACGAAGAGCCTGCGGCCGGGGAAGGTGTTCGTCGACTGGAGCCAGAACGCCGCGCGCAAGACGACGGCCACCCCCTATACCGTGCGTGCCCGCCGTCTCCCCCTGGTGTCCGCGCCGGTGACCTGGGAGGAGGTGGCCGGCTGCCGGAGTCCCGGGCAGCTGGAGATCCACGCGGAGGACATGGCGCCGCGCCTGCGGGACCACGGGGACCTGATGGAGCCCCTGCTGGACCGGCGGTCGGCGGTCAGGCTGCCGTAACGGCAGGTCAGCCGGCCGCACGGCCCGGTTCCGCTACACCCTCCCCCATGTGTTCCGGTCCCGGGCCATGCCGTGCAGTGCCTCCACGTCCGCGGGCTTGAGGACCCCGCCCAGCCGGGACAGGCCCGTCAGCTCCGTGTCCGTCATGATCCGCACGCCGCGCGGCCGCGCCGTCACGGTCACCTCGGACGGGCCGACGAGGGCCAGCAGGGGGCGGACCTCCGCGGTCAGGGCGTAGGAGGCGCGGTCCGCGTCCGCGCGCAGCCGGCGCAGCAGCGGCTGGGGCTCGCGGCGGCCCAGGGTGACCATCGGGTCGGCGACCAGGACCCGGCTCTTGCGGGCGTAGAGGGCGTGGACGGCGTACAGGCCGCCGGGGCCGATCACCAGGTGGTGGATGCGGTCGCCGCCGGGCAGGGGGAGGGAGTGCAGGGTGTGCCAGCCGGCCCCCTCCAGGCCGTCCAGGGTCTCGCCGACGGTCTGCTCGGCGGTCAGGGCGCGGCGGCGCGGGTCGGGGCGCAGCCGGTGGCCGGGGCCGGGGTCGCGGTCGAGGGCGACGAGCAGGGCCTCGCCGGGGCGGTTGGGGGCCAGGTCGTCGTCCGGGCGCAGGGTCAGCCGGGCGAGTTCGGCGGGGGTCGGGACCGGGGGCGGGCCCACGGTCACGGGACCGGTCAGGAAGGGCTTCAGGGCGTGGAGCACCTCGTCCCTGCTGTCCTCGCCGAGCAGGTTGACCCGGCCCGTCTCACGGTCGTACCAGGCGATATTGCTGCCGTCCTCGCGGCAGACGTACAGCCGTTCCCGGCCGTGCCGGAAGGCCGGCACCACGCGCAGTCCGCTCATGCGCCATCACCCCTCGACCATGGGAACAGGCGGGGTGCTCCCGGGGCAAGACCGGTTACCGTGGAGGGCGTCCCGGTGAGGGGGAGTGGGGGAGGCGCCGTTGCGGACCCGCGGAACGCAGCCCGACGTACCGGCTCCGGACAGCCCGTGGAGCGAGGTCGTGCCCGGCCTGTGGATGGGCGGGCACGAGTTCCGGGGCCGGTCCGGGCGCCTGGAGTTCGCCGTCGTCCGGGACGAGTTCGATGTGGTGCAGTCCTTGCTGCGGCTGCCCGGGTACGGGCCTGACCCGGGCGTGGAGCACCATGTGTGGCCGATCCCGGACGGTCCGCTGGACGGGACCCAGCTCGCCGGGGTGATCCGGCTGGCGCGCGCGGCGAACGAGGCGCTGGACGCCGGCCGCCGGGTGCTCGTGCGCTGTTACCACGGGTACAACCGCTCGGGGCTGGTGATCGCGCACGCCCTGGTGCAGCGGGGTGGCTCCGCCGACCAGGCGATCCGGCTGATCCGGGCCCGGCGCTCGGCCTGGGCGCTGCACAACGAGCTGTTCGTGGAGTACCTGCGGGCGGGTCTGCCGACCGTCCGGCTGCTGGAGGAGCTGGCCGAGTAGCCGGGCCGGTGCGCCCTCCGGCGCTCGGCCAGGCCCCCGCTCGGCCAGCGCCCGGCGCTCGGCCTGGGCGCTGCACAACGAGCTGTTCGTGGAGTACCTGCGGGCGGGTCTGCCGACCGTCCGGCTGCTGGAGGAGCTGGCCGAGTAGCCGTGCCGGGCACCGGGCACGATCCGCCTGTCCCGTCGTCGCGCCGCGGACCCCCCAAGCGCCACAAAGCTCACTTCCGTCAGAATGTGACCATGCCAGTCCCCCGTCCCGTGCGCACCGCCCTCTCCGTGGCCGCCGTCGCTCTGTTCGCGGCGACCGCGACGGCCTGCGGGGACACCGGCGGGCTGCGCGGCGCCGGGCCGGCCCCCACCGCCGTCAGCCCCGCCCGGCTCTGGCCCGATCTGCGCCCGGCGTCCAGCCCGGCCTACCCGTACGACGTGGCGACCCGGGCGACGGTGCGCGGCGTCACGGTCCCCGGTGACGACATCCGTCGGGTGGACCCGGTGGACGTCGTGGAGGCGGAGCTGAAGGCGCACCCCGACGACTACGGGTCCAAGGGCGCCTTCCACGGGACCGTGGACCGGATGAAGGAGTGCCGCCCGGGCGGGGAGCGTTCCCGGTGCCCGCTGCTGAAGCCGTACTACCGGGACCTCACCGGGGACGGGCGGGCCGATCTGACGCTCGGCTTCCGGCTGTACCCGACCAACCAGACGGCCGTACGGGTCTACACCGTCGAGCGGCACCATCTGGTGCAGGTGCTGGCGGACAACGACGCGATCATCGGCGTGGAGCTGGCCGGCCGGGCGCTGATCGAACGCTCGCCGGCCGACATCTCCGGCTACGAGTACCGCACCACCTGGCTGTGGGACCCGGGGCAGCGGGCGATGGTGTTCTCCCGGGACGAGTACCTGCACGTCGGTGACGGCCGGCACGCCAGGACGCCGTCCCCGTCGCCCTCTCCCGCGCAGAGCCCGTGATGCGGCTCGCGCTCCCCCGGTGGGCCGGGGCCCTCGCCGTCAAGGCCGCCGCGTTCATCACGGTGATGTGCTGTGCGCTGGCCGCGCTGCTCGGCGTGCTGGTGCACGTGTCGGTGCGGAACCAGACCGTAGGCCAGGCCCGTGACCTGGCGCTGTCCCGGCTCGCGGACGCCACCGAGGCGTACGAGGCCGGGGACACGCTGCTGCCGGGCGCGGGCGTGGACCCGCGGGGGCTGCCCGCGTCGCTGCGGACGCTCGCGGTGGCCGGGGAGCGGGGCACGATGGTGGCCTCGTACCGGGGGCGCCCGACCATGTGGGCGGCGGGGCCGGCGGCCGGGCACCGGGCACTGGCCGTGGAGGTCGACTACTCGCAGCAGTCCCGCACCATCGCCGGTCTCGACCAGTCGATCCTGTGGTCGTCGGGGCTGGCGATCGGAGCGACCGTGCTGGTGGGCGTGTTCGCGGTGACCCGGGTCACCCGGCGGCTGCACGGTACCGCGCGGGTGGCCCGGCGGATCAGCGCGGGCGATCTGGACGCCCGGGTGAACGACCCCCGGACGCGGGACGTGACACGTCCGCAGGACGAGGTCGCGGCGGTGGCCGCCGCCCTGGACTCGATGGCGGCGAGCCTGCAGGGCAAGCTGCTGAGCGAGCAGCGGTTCACCGCGGACGTCGCGCACGAGCTGCGCACTCCGCTGACCGGGCTGCACGCGGCGGCGGAGCTGCTGCCTCCGGGGCGGCCGACGGAGCTGGTCCGGGACCGGGTGGCGGCGCTGCGCACGCTGACCGAGGACCTGCTGGAGATCTCGCGGCTGGACACCGGGCGGGAGCGGCTGGAGGCCGACACGGAGGAGCTGGGCGCGCTGGCCGGGCGGGTGGTGCGGGCGTCCGGCACGCGGACGGAGGTGCGCGTCGTGCGGGACGCGCGGGTGGACACCGACCGGCGGCGGCTGGAGCGGGTTCTGGGGAACCTGGTGGCGAACGCGCACCGGCACGGGGCGCCTCCGGTGGTGCTGACCGTGGACGGACCGGTGGTGACCGTGCGGGACCACGGGGGCGGGTATCCGGAGTACCTCGTCGCGCACGGGCCGCAGCGGTTCCGTACGGAGGGCGGGGCCACGGGGCACGGGCTGGGGCTGACCATCGCGGTGGGGCAGGCGGAGGTCCTGGGCGCCACGCTGACCTTCGCCAACGCGGTGGACGGGGGCGCGGTGGCGACGCTGACGCTGCCTGTGGCCGAGTAGGGCGCGGGGCCGCCGGCGGCTCACGGGCTTCCCGCCGTGCGCGGTCGCTCGTGCCCGCGCGGCGCAGCCGCATGCCGACACGGCCCCGCGCCCCTTCGAGAGCGCGGCCCCGCCCTCCCCGCACAAGGGTCCCCATTTAGGTAGGTTCCGGACATGACGAAGGCCGGAACCACCCTGGCGGCGGCTCCCGCTCCCGCGCGTGCCGTGCGCCTTCCCCGGCGTCGGGGCGTCGAGCTGTCCCTGCTCGTGCTGGCCGTCCTGCTGTCCGTGTACGGCTACTGCGCGGTGGGGCTGGCGCGGGCCGGTACCGTGCCGCCGGGTGCCGTCGGGTACGGCGCCGGGCTCGGCGTGCTCGCGCTGTTCGCGCACGTCGTGGTCCGCGTCCGGGCGCCGTACGCCGATCCGCTGCCGCTGCCCATCGGCGTGCTGCTCAACGGGCTCGGGCTGGTCCTGATCTACCGGCTGGACCTGGAGACACCGGGCGACCGCGCGGCCCCCGCGCAGCTGGTGTGGTCCACGCTGGGGGTGGGCCTGTTCATCGCCGTCGTGCTGGTGCTGCGCGACCACCGGGTGCTCCAGCGGTACGCGTACGTCTGTGTGGTGGCGGCCCTGGTGCTGCTGGCGCTGCCGATCCTGTTCCCGCCGGTCAACGGTGCCCGGATCTGGATCCGGGTCGCCGGGTTCTCCATCCAGCCGGGCGAGTTCGCGAAGGTGCTGCTCGCGGTGTTCTTCGCCGCCTACCTGGCCGCCAACCGCAGCGCGCTCGCGTACACCGGGCGCCGGCTGTGGCGGTTGCAGTTCCCGACCGGGCGGGTGCTCGGGCCGATCGTGACGATCTGGCTGGTGAGCGTGGGCGTGCTGGTGCTGGAGCGCGACCTCGGGACCTCGCTGCTGTTCTTCGGGCTGTTCGTGGTGCTGCTGTACGTGGCGACCGGGCGCACCGGCTGGATCGCGGTCGGGCTGCTGCTGGCGGTGCTCGGCGCGTTCGCCGTGGGACGGCTGGAGCCGCACGTGGGCGCGCGGATCGAGGACTGGCTGCACCCGTTCGCCACCATCGAGGCCGGGCAGGGCCCCAACCAGCTCTCCCAGTCGCTGTTCGCCTTCGCCGCCGGCGGGTTCCTCGGCACCGGACTCGGGCTCGGCCACTCCATCCTGATCGGCTTCGCCGCCAAGTCGGACTTCGTCCTGGCGACCGCCGGCGAGGAGCTGGGCCTGGCGGGGCTGGCGGGCATCGTGCTGCTGTACGCCCTGCTGGTGGAGCGGGGTTACCGGGCGGGCCTGGCGCTGCGCGAGCCGTTCGGCCGGCTGCTCGCGGTCGGGCTCGCCTCGATCGTGGCGCTGCAGGTGTTCGTGATCGCCGGCGGGGTCACCGGGCTGATCCCGCTGACCGGGATGGCGATGCCGTTCCTCGCCCAGGGCGGCTCCTCCGTGGTCACCAACTGGGCGATCGTGGCGCTGCTGGTCCGGGTGAGCGACTCGGCGCGCAGCCAGTACGACGGCCGGGAGGCACCGTGACCGAGTACGGCCTGCCCGAGGGCGGGCGCCCGATGGGGAAGTACATCCGGCACGCGTGCGTGTTCTGCGCCCTGCTGCTGGCCGCCCTGCTGGCCAACGCGACCCGGGTGCAGGTGGTGCGGTCGCAGGAGTACAACGGCAATCCGGCGAACCGCCGGGCCGCGATCGCCCGGTACCAGGTGCCGCGCGGGAACATCCTGGTGGACGGGGCGCCGGTCACCGGGTCCGTGGACACCGGCGAGCAGCTGCGCTACGAACGCACCTATGTCAACGGTCCGTTGTACGCGCCGGTCACCGGCTTCTCCTCGCAGAAGTACGGCACCACGTACCTGGAGCACGCCGCGGACGGGGTGCTGTCCGGCACCGATCCGGTGCTCGCGCCGCTGCCGCTGTGGACCGACGTGACGCGTGCGCCGAACCGCGGCGGCGACGTCGTCACGACCCTGAACCGGCGGGCGCAGGAGGCCGCGTACCGGGGGCTCGCCGGGCGGAAGGGCGCGGTGGCCGCGGTCGAGCCGGCCACGGGCCGGGTCCTGGCGCTGGTGAGCAGCCCGTCGTACGACCCCTCGGAGCTGTCCGGCAACAGCGAGGCGGTGACGTCGGCGTGGGCGCGGCTCAACCAGGACCCGGAGAAGCCGATGCTCAACCGGGCGGTGCGGCAGACCTATCCGCCGGGGTCGACGTTCAAGGTGGTCACCGCGGCGGCGGCGCTGGACGCGGGCGTGGTCAGGGATCTGGACGCGCGCACCGACTCCCCCGACCCCTACCGGCTGCCGGGGACCACCACCCGGCTGACGAACGAGGGCGACGGCTGCCGGGACGCGTCGGTGCGGGACGCCTTCGAGTGGTCCTGCAACACGGTCTTCGCCAAGCTGGGCGTGGACGTGGGGGTGCGGGACATGGCGACCACGGCGCAGGCGTTCGGGTTCAACGACACCGGGGTGCGCATCCCGTTCTCCGTGGCGCCCAGCACCTTCGACACGCGGGTGGACAGGGCGCAGCTGGCGCTGTCCTCGATCGGTCAGTACAACACGCGGGCCACGCCGTTGCAGATGGCGATGGTCGCGGCGGCGGTCGCGGACGGCGGCCGGCTGCGTCCGCCGTACCTGGTGGAGCGGACCACCCGGCACGGCGGCGAGACGGTCTCGGGCAGCGCGGCCCGGCCGGGGCGGCAGGTGATGCGGCCGTCCACGGCGGCGCTGATGAAGGAGCTGATGGCCGGCGTGGTGGAGGACGGCACCGGCACCAACGCGGCCATCCCCGGCGCGCTGGTCGGCGGCAAGACCGGCACCGCCCAGCACGGGGTCGGCAACGCGGGGGTGCCCTACGCCTGGTTCGTCTCCTGGGCGCAGTCCGAGGACGCCCTGGAGCCGCAGGTGGCGGTGGCGGTGGTGGTGGAGGACGCCTCGGCGGACCGGGGCGAGATCAGCGGCGGCGGGGACGCGGCGCCGATCGCGCGGGACGTGATGCGGGCGGTGCTGGGGCGGTGATGCCCGGCGGACGGGTCCCGCGTCCGCCGGACGGATCGCGAGGGTCGGCCGACCGGCCCCGCGCCACCGGACGGCCCCCGCGGATCAACCGACCGGACCCGCGCCACCGGACGGCCCCCGCGGATCAACCGACCGGCCCCCGCATCTCCGAGCGGATCGTGAGGGTCTTGTGCGCGAACGCCTCCAGGTCGACGTCCGAGGGGTCCTGGTCCATGGCCGCCGTGGCCACCTCGGCGACCGTGGCCCCGGTGTTGCCGTCGGCCCAGGCGCACACCGGCACGGTGATCTTCGTGCCGAGGTGCTCCTCGGTCATCACCTCGCAGCCGATGGTGACGCCGTCCAGCTCGAACTCCTTCGCCGGTACGGCGACGGTGGCGCCGTCGCCCTCGCCGGCGCCCTTCATCATGTTCCTGCGAGCCTCGTCGGTGTTCTTGAACCGGCCGTACATGCCGGACACCACCAGGGTGCCCTTGGTCTCGTCACCGCCGGGGCTGTAGGTGCCGACGACGCCGTGGGTGTCCTTGGCGTCCCAGGCCCCGTCGGCCTCCTCGCTGATCTTCCTGCCCTCGGACCCGGAGAGGTCGTCGACGAGCCGGTACTTCCCTTCGAGCAGCGTGCGGGGCAGGGTCAGCTTGTGCTCCGCAGCGGGGAAGCCGCTCTCGGCGACCATGCCGAGCGCGAGGAGCAGCACCACGACGGCCGCGACGACCCCGCCGACGATGCCGAGCACCAGACCGGTCCGCCGCTTCTTCGGGGGCGGGGCCATCGGCGGCACACCCCAGCCGGGGTAGGGCTGCTGCGGGTACGGCTGCTGTGCCGGGTACGGCTGCTGCTGCGGGTAGGGCTGCTGGGGGTACGGGGAGCCGTACGGGCCCGGGGCCTGCGGGGGCTGCCCGCCGTACGGGCCAGGCTGGTGCGGGGGCTGCCGGCCGTAGGGGCCAGGCTGGTGCGGGGGCTGCCGGCCGTAGGGGCCGGGATTCTGCGGTGGTGGAGGCATGGACACGCCAGCACGCTACTGCACCCGGGTGACGGGCCGGCACCGCGTGCCGCGCCCGGTCAGTCCTCCGCCGCCCCCGACGCGATCGCCGTCTCCACCTCGGCCACCCGGTCCCGCTCCTCGGCCGCGAAGCGCTCGGCGTCCAGCCGCTCGGCCAGCTCCTCGTCCTGGGCCATCAGCAGGTCCAGGTCGGAGTCGCCCAGCTCCAGCACGCCCATGTCCACGTAGGCCTGTTGCAGCCGTCTGCCCCACAGGCCGATGTCCTTGACGCACGGGACGATGCGGCCGAACAGCAGCTTGCGGAAGAGCTGGAGGAACTCGGAGCGCTCGCTCAGCGCCTCCGCGTCGGCCTTGGGGATGCCGAAGTTCTCCAGGACCTCGACCCCGCGCAGCCGGTCGCGCATCAGGTAGCAGCCCTCGATGACGAACTCCTCGCGCTCGCGCAGTTCGGCGTCGGTGAGCTGCTTGTAGTAGTCGCGCAGCGCCATCCGGCCGAAGGCCACGTGCCGGGCCTCGTCCTGCATGACGTAGGTGAGGATCTGCTTCGGCAGCGGCTTGTCCGTGGTGTCCCGGATCATGCCGAAGGCGGCCAGCGCCAGGCCCTCGATCAGCACCTGCATGCCGAGGTAGGGCATGTCCCAGCGGCTGTCGCGCAGGGTGTCGCCGAGCAGCGATTGGAGGTTGTCGTTGATCGGGTAGACGAGGCCCATCTTCTCGTGCAGGAACCGGCCGTAGATCTCGGCGTGCCGGGCCTCGTCCATGGTCTGGGTCGCGGAGTAGAACTTGGCGTCCAGGTCCGGCACCGACTCCACGATCCGCGCCGCGCAGATCATCGCGCCCTGCTCGCCGTGCAGGAACTGGCTGAACTGCCAGGAGGCGTAGTGCCGCCGCAGCTCGCCCTTGTCCCGCTCCGAGAGCTTGTCCCAGTACGGGGTGCCGTACAGGGACATGGCCTCGTCGGGCGTGCCCAGGGCGTCGCAGGGGTCGACCTGAAGGTCCCAGTCGATCCGCGTCCGCCCGTCCCACTGCTTGTCCTTGCCCTTCTGGTAGAGGGCGAGGAGGCGGTCGCGGCCGTCGTCGTACTCCCAGCTGAACCGGGCCGCGCCGGCGGCGGGCACCTGCCAGGGGGAGTCTCCCGGTTCGTTGGCGTAGAGCTCATGGGTCGGCATACCCCGCAGGCTCACACGCCGACCCCGGGTCAACAAGTCATGCGCAAGGGATTGACGGCCTTGCTGACAGGCAGTCTCATAAGAGGCAGGACGACTACCACCGGGTAACGAGGAGAGGGAGCCATGACGACCCTGACGGAAGCGGACGCGCTGGACGGGCTGCGCGACGCGCTCGGCCTGCTCAAGGACCGGGAACAGGTGGCCGAACGGCTGCTCGTCTCTTCCGCCAAGCACTCCTTCGACCCGGACAAGGAGCTGGACTGGGACGCGCCCTTCGAGGAGGGCAAGTGGTTCTGGCCGCCGGAGCTGGTGTCGCTGTACGGCACGCCGATGTGGAAGCGGATGAGCGAGGAGCAGCGCATCCTGCTCTCCCAGCACGAGGCCGCCGCACTGGCCTCGCTCGGCATCTGGTTCGAGATCATCCTCATGCAGCTGCTCGTCCGGCACATCTACGACAAGGCGGCGACGAGCGCGCACGTGCGGTACGCGCTCACCGAGATCGAGGACGAGTGCCGGCACTCGAAGATGTTCGCGCGGCTCATCGCGCAGGGCGGCACGCCCTGGTACCCGGTGAGCCGTGCCCACCAGAACCTGGGCCGGCTGTTCAAGACGATCTCCACCACCCCCGGTTCCTTCACCGCCACGCTGCTCGGCGAGGAGGTGCTGGACTGGATGCAGCGGCTGACGTTCCCCGACGAGCGGGTGCAGCCGCTGATCCGGGGCGTCACCCGCATCCACGTGGTCGAGGAGGCCCGGCACGTCCGGTACGCCCGTGAGGAGCTGCGGCGCCAGATGGTGACCGCGCCGAAGTGGTCCCAGGAGTTCACCCGGGTCACCTCGGGCGAGTTCGCCCGCGTCTTCTCGGTCGCCTTCGTCAACCCGGAGGTCTACACCAACGTCGGCCTCGACAAGCGGGAGGCGATGGCGCAGGTGAAGGCCAGCGGGCACCGGCGGGAGGTCATGCAGACCGGCGCGAAGCGGCTGACGGACTTCCTGGACGACATCGGGGTGCTGCGGGGCGTGGGGCGGCGCCTGTGGAGGTCGTCGGGCCTCCTGGCGTAGGGAACCGCACGGGCGGCCCCTGGGCACCGGCGGCTGGAAGCCGGCCGGGGCCGCGCGGCGATTAGGCTGCGGGACATGACCCCGTCGGCCACCCCCGCATACCGCCGGCTCAGCGTCGAGGAGCGGCGGAGCCAGCTCCTCGACGCGGCCCTGGGCCTCTTCGCGCACCGCGCGCCCGAGGACGTCTCCCTGGACGACGTGGCGGAGGCGGCCGGGGTGTCCCGGCCGCTGGTGTACCGGTACTTCCCCGGCGGCAAGCAGCAGCTCTACGAGGCCGCGCTGCGCTCCGCCGCCGAGGAGCTGCGGCAGTGCTTCGACGAGCCCCGCGAGGGCCCCTTGCTGCCCCGGCTGTCCCGGGCGCTGGACCGCTACCTGGCCTTCGTGGACGAGCACGACACCGGCTTCAGCGCCCTGCTGCAAGGCGGCAGTGTCGTGGAGACCTCCCGCACCACCGCCATCGTGGACGGGGTGCGCCGGTCCGCCGCCGAGCACATCCACCAGCACCTCGGCGTCACCGACCCGGGCCCCCGGCTGCGCATGACCGTCCGGATGTGGATCACGGCCGTGGAGGCGGCCTCCCTGATCTGGCTGGACGAGGACAAGCAGCCCCCGGTGGAGGAGCTGCGCGACTGGCTGGTGGAGCAGTTCCTGGCCGTCCTCACGGTCACCGCGGGCCGCGACCCGCAGACGGCCGCGCTGGTCACCGCGCTGTCGGCGGATGGCTGAGACTGGACCCGTGAAGAGCCAGGACACCCCGTTCGAGGGCGGCCCCATGGACGGGCGCGTGCTGCCCGTCCTGGTCGGCCCCACCGGGCACCCCCCGAAGACGTACCGCATCCCCGTCCCGGACCCCGGGGGCGGCCCGCCCACGGTGCTGGTCTACCGCCGCGTGCCCAAGGGGCACAGCAGGAGGCTGGGGCTGATCCAGGGGTGGAAGTACCGGTACGACCCGGACGACAGGTCGGGCGGGAAGCCGCGCTGGCCCTGGTCCCGGCCGGACGCCACGCCGTACGTCAAGCCGGACGACGCGAACGGGTGAAACCGCTGCGCCGAACCGCGCAGGCTTCGTATCCAGCCGGCACCGACACGTCTGATTATCGGGCTGCGCCGGGAAGCGGAGATTCCGTTTCCCGCGCAGCGGAGGTGATGACGTGTCAGGAAGGATCGTGCGACTGGCCTGTACGACGGCGGTGGCGGCCCAGGCCGTCCTCGCGCCCGTGCCCGCCGCGGCCACGCCGGACCCCCAGCGGTCCGTCGCCGGGCTGCTGACGGATCTTCAGCAGCTGTACCGCAGGACCGAACAGGCCACCGAGACCTACAACGCCACGACCGAGCGGCTGGAGCGCAAGCGCGCCGAGGTGGCCCGGCTCGACGGCGAACTCGCCGACGCCCGGCTCGTGCTGCGGGACAGCCGGACCGAGGCCGGGCGCCTGGCCCGGCAGCAGTACCAGGGCAGCGGCGGCCTCGGCCCGTACGTGCGCGTGCTCCTCGCGCCCGATCCGCAGCACGCGCTGGACGAGGGCCACGTCCTCGGCGAACTGGCACGCGAGCGGGCCCGTACGGTGGCCCGGCTGACCGCCGCGGAACAGCGCAAGGACGCGCTGGCCCGCGCGGCCCGCAAGGCCCTGGACACCCAGCTCGCTCTGGCCGCCCGGCAGAAGCGGCAGCGCGACGACGTCCGGGGGAAGCTCGCCGACGTGGAACGCCTGCTGGCCGGTCTCACCCCGGCCCAGCTCGCGGCCGTGGCCCGGCTGGAACAGCAGGGGGTCGCCGCGGCCCAGCAGCGCCTGACCACCGCGGGCGCCCTGCCCGCCGACCGCGCGGCCACCCCGGCCGGCGACCGTGCCGTCCGCTACGCCATGGACCAGATCGGCAAGCCGTACCAGTGGGGCGCGCAGGGCCCCGAGGCGTACGACTGCTCGGGCCTGACGTCCCAGGCCTGGTCCCACGCGGGCACCCCCATCCCGCGCACCAGCCAGGAGCAGTGGAACCGGCTGGGCAGGGTCCCGCTGAACCGGCTGAGGCCGGGCGACCTGGTGGTCTACTTCCCGGAGGCGACGCACGTGGCGATGTACGTGGGCGGCGGGAAGGTCGTGCAGGCGCCCAGACCGGGCGAGAAGGTCACGGTGTCACCGATCGCCAGCTATCCGGTCCTGGGCGCCGTACGTCCCGGTACGGCGGGCACGGTCGGTGCCCGCGGGGACGGGCCCGTCAGGCCCCGGTGAGCGAGCCCAGGTACGCGGACGTCTTCTCCGGGTCGTAGAAGAAGTTCTCGAAGTCGGCCGGGTTGTTGAACCCGTTGGCGAATCGATCCGCCACGGGCTGCAGCTGCCCGGCCGCGCCGATGAGGTTCAGGACGTGCTCCGGCGGCGGCGCCAGCATCGCGTTCGTCCACTTGGTGACGTGCTGGGCGGTGGCCCAGTACCGGTCGAACGTCTGCCGCATCCACTCCTCGTCGAACGGCTTGTCACCGTGTTCCAGGATGGACGCGAGGTAGGCGGCGGCGCACTTGGACGCCGAGTTGGAGCCCTGGCCGGTGATCGGGTCGTTGGCGACGACCACGTCGGCCACACCCAGCACCAGACCGCCCGAGGGCAGCCGGCCGATCGGGTTGCGGACGGTCGGGGCGTAGCGGCCGGACAAGGTGCCGCCCGCGTCCGTGAGTTCGACCTTCGTGGCCCGCGCGTACTCCCAGGGCGTGAACCTCTCCATGAGTTCCAGGGTCAGGGAGAGGTGCTCCGCCGGGTCCTTGACGCCCTGGAAGACGTCGAGCGGGCCGCCGGGTATGCCCTCCCAGAACAGGATGTCGGCACGGCCGGACGTGGTGAGCGTCGGCATGACGAACAGCTCGCCGACGCCGGGGACCAGGTTGCAGCGGACCGCGTCGAACTCCGGGTGCTCCGGGCGCGGGCCGAGCCCGTGCACGTACGCCACCGCCAGCGCCCGCTGCGGCTCGGTGTACGGGGAGCGCTCCGGGTCGCGGGCGAACATCGAGACCAGCTCGCCCTTGCCGGCCGAGACCAGGACGAGGTCGTAGGTGCGGGAGAAGTAGTCCAGGTCGCCGACCGCCGCGCCGTGGATGACCAGCTGGCCGCCGCGCTGGGCGAACGTCTCCATCCAGCCGGCCATCTTCACGCGCTGGTCCACCGACTGCGCGTACCCCTCGAGCCTGCCCACCCAGTCGATCGCGCGCTGGGTCGGGCCCGGGTCGTGGGAGCCGGGCGCGGCGACCGAGACGCCGAGTCCTTCGATCTTCGGGGCCTGGGACTCCCAGAAGTTCAGCTGGAGGTCGCGCTCGTGCTGGAGGGCCGTGTCGAACATGCACTGCGTCGACATGACCCGGCCGGAGCGGATCTCGTCCGCGGTCCGGTTCGACATCAGGGTGACCTCGTAGCCGTGCGACTGCAGGCCGAGGGCGAGCTGGAGACCGGACTGGCCGGCCCCGACGACGAGTATCTTCCGCATGCGGGTGGTGCCTCCTACGGGATGAGGACGAGGGGTGAGGACTACTCCGGGGTTTCGTCCAGCGCGTGGCCCACCAGGGCCAGGAGGACCTCGATCGCCGAGATCCGCCGCCGCGCATCCATGATCATGACAGGGATGTGCGCCGGTATCGTCAGCGCCTCCCGCACGTCCTCCGGTTCGAACCGCTCGCTGCCGTCGAAGTGGTTGACCGCGACGACGTACGGCAGTCCGCAGCTCTCGAAGTAGTCCAGGGCCGGGAAGCAGTCCTTCAGCCGGCGGGTGTCGGCCATGACGACGGCGCCGATCGCGCCGCGCACCAGGTCGTCCCACATGAACCAGAACCGCTGCTGGCCCGGCGTGCCGAACAGGTAGAGCACCAGGTCGTCGTCGAGCGTGATGCGGCCGAAGTCCATGGCCACGGTGGTGGTGAGCTTGCCCGGCGTGGCGGACAGGTCGTCGGTGCCCTCGCTGGCCTCGGTCATCAGCGCCTCGGTCTGCAGGGGCGTGATCTCCGAGACGGAGGTGACGAGCGTGGTCTTGCCGACGCCGAAGCCGCCCGCCACCACGATCTTCGTCGCGATGGGGGCGCGCGTCCGGTCCGTCTGCCAGGACTTCAGGTCCTCGTCCGGTTCGGTGAACCCGGCGACGAGGGGGGTGCCCCCGAAGGAGGCGGTGGCGTCAGAGACGGCGGAGTCCACTCAGCACCCTTTCCAGCAGAGCGCGGTCCGGGCGGCCGGTGCCGTGACCCGTTCCGGTGCCGTACACACGGATCTTTCCCTGGTCCGCGAGATCGCTCAGGAGCACGCGGACCACGCCGAGCGGCATCTTCAGCAGCGCGGCGATCTCGGCCACCGTGCGCATACGGCGGCACAGTTCGACGATGGCGCGCATCTCCGGCATGACCCGGGTGGCGAGCGAGCCGTTCGTCAGTTCCTTGCGCTCCTCCGGGGCCTCCAGCGCCGCCACGAACGTCTCCACGAGGAGGACGTGGCCGAAGCGGGTACGGCCGCCGGTGAGCGAGTAGGGGCGGACGCGGGCGGGTTTGCGGTCGCCGCCGCGGACCGGGAGCTGCGTCCTGCCCGGTTTCTCGGGGGTGCCGGTCATCGGTCGCCCCCGGTGGACTCGGCTTCCAGGTTCTTGCGCAGTTCGCTGCGCAGCTCCGGCGTCAGGACGTGGCCGGCGCGGCCGACGAAGAGCGCCATGTGGTACGCCACGACGCTCATGTCGCACTCGGCGGAGCCGTGCACGCCGAGCAGCGAGCCGTCGCTGATCGACATCACGAACAGGCTGCCCTCCTCCATCGCGACCATCGTGTGCTTGACCCCGCCGAACTCCATCAGCTTGGCGGCGCCGACGGTGAGGCTGCCGATGCCGGAGACGATGGTGGCGAGGTCGGCGGAGGACCCCCGGGGGCCGGTCCGCTTGGTGTCGCGGGACTGGCGGGCGTCCTCCGTGTGACCCGGGTCGGACGACAGCAGGAGCAGCCCGTCGGAGGAGACCACGGCGACGGACTGGATGCCGGGTACTTCCTCGACGAGGTTGGTCAGCAGCCAGTGCAGGTTGCGGGCTTCACTGCTCAGTCCGTAGGTAGTGGGCGCGGTCAACTGCTTGCCTCCTCGGCTGTGCCCCCCGTGGCTTCTTCGGCGTGTGCGCGGCCGGCCGGCCGCCGGTTGTTGGCCGTCTGCTCGGCGATCTCCGCCTCTACGTCGCGGTAGCCGGCCTGGGCGCCGGTGCGGAAACCGCCGAGCCTGCGGCGCAGGGCTTCGGCGTCGACGCTGGTGCTGCGCTGGCGGGGCGGGGTGGTGGGGGCGGTGATCTTCGGTGTGCGCTTGGGGAGCCCCTTGCTGGTGAGCCGCTCCTCCTCCTCGGCTTCGCCTTCGGAGTCCGCGTGCCCGTCCGCACCGTCGGTGCGGGTCTCGTGCTCGGGTGCGGGGGGCTCCTGTCGGGTGTGCTCGCCGTCGGCGGCCGCCGGCGCGCCGGGGAGCAGCAGCTCCATCGTCGTCTCGGCGTACGTCTCCGCCGGGGCCTTCGGGCGGGTCTCCGTGTCCTGGGCGGGCTGGGCCGCCTGCTCGTGCGCCTCGGCCGGTGCCTCCCGCGGCGTCCGCGCCGGTGCCTCGGCGGAGGCGTCCCGTACGGCCTGCTCCGCCAGGGTGACCAGGGGGTCCTGGTGCTTGGCGCGGGTGGGCAGGACGTTGGAGTTGGCCTCGGCGTCGGCGCCGGGGAGGGAGAAGGTGCCCGTGGCGCCGGGGGCGGCGCTCTGCGGCGGGAGCGCCGCGGGCGCGGCCTCGACCAGCAGGGAGGCCGGGAGGACCACCACCGCCGCGATGCCGCCCTGCTTCTGCTCGCGCAGCTGGACGCGGACGCCGTGCCGGTGGGCGAGGCGGGCGACGACGTACAGGCCGAGGCCGAGGCCCTCCTCGCCCTCCTGGTCGTAGAGGGACTCGGGGTCGAAGTCGCCGAGGCGGCCGTTGAGGGTGTCCAGGCGGTCGGCGGTCATGCCGATGCCCTCGTCCTGGACCGACAGCATGACCTCGCCCGACTCCAGGAGCCAGCCGGAGACCTCGACGGGCAGGTCCGGCGGGGAGAACGAGGTGGCGTTCTCCATGAGTTCGGCCAGCAGGTGGGAGAGGTCGTCGGCGGCGAACCCCGCGACGTGGGCGTGCGGCGGGAGGGCCGCGATGCGGACGCGTTCGTAGCGCTCGATCTCGCTGACCGCCGCCCGGACCACGTCGACCAGCGGCACCGGGCCCGGGTGCTGCTGGACGTGCTCGGTGCCGGCGAGGACCAGGAGGTTCTCGCTGTGCCGGCGCATGACCGTGGCGAAGTGGTCCAGCTTGAACAGGGTGGCGAGGCGGTCGGGGTCCTGCTCGCGGTCCTCCAGGCCCTCGATGACCGCCAGCTGGCGCTCGACCAGTCCCAGGGTGCGCAGGGCCAGGTTGACGAAGGTGGAGCCGATGCTGGTGCGCAGCCGCTCCAGCTGGGCGGTGGACCCGGCGAGCTCGGCGCGCAGTTCCTCGCGGGCGTCGGCCATCTTCTGGCGCTGGCCCACCAGGTGCTTGCGGTCGGTCTCCAGGGTGGCGACCCGCTCGTGCAGCGTCACGGCGTGCGCGTGCAGGGCGTTGACCGAGCGGACCACCTGGGCGAACTCGTCGTTGCGGCCGGTGAAGGCGATCGGCTCCTGGGCCGTCGGGTCCTCGGACGCGGCGAGGCGGGCGGAGCCGCGGCGCAGGACCGACAGCGGGCGGGTCAGGGTGCGGGCCATGGCGGTGGCGATGCCGACCGCGACCAGCATCAGCGCGCCGAGGACCGCGACGCGGATCTCCAGGGCGGTGACGTCGTCGTCGCGGAGCCTGGCCAGGTCCTTGGTGCGGTGGTCGTAGAGCGCGGACTCGGCGCCGCGCATCAGGTCGACACGGGCGGACAGGGCCGCGTCCAGCTTCTTGGTGCTGGTCGTCAGCTCGCTGTCGGCGAGGGTGGGCTGGTCGGTGAGCGAGGCCAGGTACTTGTCGGCCGAGTTGACTTCCGGACCGGTGACCGTGGAGTCGTAGGAGTCCACGGCCGCCTTCGGCGCGGTCTCGCGGAAGGCGGCGAGGGCCGCGTCGGCGCGCAGCCGGGCCTGCTGGGCGGCGGCGGTGAGCGCGTCGCGCTGTTTGCGGTCCGCTTCGGTGCTGGTCGCGGCGGTGGTGGGCAGGCCGGTGGCGGGGTCGATCACCGTCTGGGTGCTGGACGGGATGTTCAGCGCGGCCAGCAGCAGGCCGCGGGCGGCGGCGGACTGCTGGACGGCGGAGTCGAGTTCGGCGAGGGCGTGGGCGCCGGAGCCGGCCCGCGGGGGCGTCTGCTCGGCCAGCTGCTCGGCGAGCCGGTGCAGCGCGGTGATCGTCGCCGAGTACGCCTGGTGGGTCTGCAGGGCGCCGGTCTTGCCGGTGAGGGCGCCGCGGCGGAGCGTGTCGATGCCGTCGAGCGCGGTGCGCAGGCTCGCCGGGGTGTCGGTGTCGGCGCGCAGTTCCTCGACCTGCCGGTCCACGCGGGCGCTGCGGTCCTCGGAGGGCGCCTTGTCCTTGGGGCGGCCGGCCGCGACGTAGGAGGTGACCTCGTCGCGCTCGTCGGCGAGAGAGTGGGCGAGGGTGAGCGCGTCCTGGGTGCGGGCGGCCAGGGTCACCAGGTCCTGGGAGTCGCCGACGTCCCTCGATGCCGTGAGCAGCGCGGGCGCGCCCGCCCCCGCGACGGCGGCGGCCACCACGGCGACGGCGACGATCAGCCGGGTGCGCACATGGGTGGGGCGACCGGAGCCCACGGGGGTCTGGGGGGCGGTCCCCTCGGGGGCCGTCTGCCTGCCTGTGCGCCGAGGCCGCTTCTTCTGCACCGGTGCTCGCATTCCTGAACTCGTCTACCCAGGGGCCCGGGTGGCGCCCCGTCAGCTCGGTGCCAAGTGGTGCGTACACCCGGTTCGTACGGTTCCCGACCCTCCCAGCGCCGGTGGGCAGTGGTCGCGCATCACCTGACCCGCCACCCGAAGGAGTGAACATCGGAGGGGAGTTGGCGGGCAAGTTCCGGTGGCGCGTGCCACGCTCTTGCGCGGCAGGCCGGTTGGACGCGCGCGGCAGGCTTTGGCAGTATTCGCCGCCACGCCTTGCCAGAGTGGATCATTCCCGCCCAAACCAGGCGCCTGACCTGCGGGGTCGTGGGAATCCACCGGTCTGTGCCAGCCTTTGGCGCACTGTGTGAAGGGCTCGTGCAGACTGGCCGGATGCGCACTGATCTGGTCTCGGAACCCGGCGACGCCTCCCGCCCCAACGAGGACTTCGCCGGTGTCGGACTACCCGCCTGCGGACAGGGAGGTTGCGTGGTCGTCCTGGACGGCGTGACTCCGCCCAGCGCCGGGACGGGCTGTCTGCATTCCGTCCCCTGGTTCACGGCGCGACTGGGCGGTGCGCTGACCGAACTGACCGTTTCCTGCCGAGATCTGACGCTGTCGGAGATTCTCGCGCGGGCGATCCGGCGCACCGCGGACGCCCATGCGGACACCTGTGAGCTTTCTCACCCGCGAACCCCTCAGGCAACCGTCGCCCTGGCCCGCTGGTCCGCCACGGCGGTCGAGTACCTGGTGCTGTCCGACGCCGCGCTGCTGGTGCGGGGGCCCGACGGCACGGTCACCCCGCTGCTGGACGACCGTCTCGCCCGGCTGCCCCGCTCCGCGCTCGCCACGGACGCGCTGGTCGACGCCAACCTGCGCAACAAGGAGGGCGGCTTCTTCACCGCCGCCGCCGACCCCGCCGTGGCCGCCCGGGCGGTCACCGGCACCCTGCCCCGGCGGGACGTCCGGGCACTGGCGGCGCTGACGGACGGCGCGACCCGCTGGACGGAGACGTTCCGCGAGGGCGACTGGACGGCCCTGTTCGACCTGCTCGCCAAGGAGGGCGCCCGGTCGCTGGTGGAACGCGTACGGGAACTGGAGACGGCGGACCGGCGGGAACGGGCGTACCTGGGCCGCGCCAAGACACACGACGACGCGACGGCGGTGTACGTGGAACTGTGACGCGAGGGGCGTCATGGGCACGGCTGTACGCCGGGGCGGGACGCTTCGCCGCACCAGGCCGCGCGCCCGGGCCGGGCCCTCGCGGCGCGGCCGGGTGCCGCGGTGACGTTACTTCGCCATCACGCCGTTGAGCTCGTGCAGCAGCCGGGCCAGTTCGGCGACCTCGCGGCGGTCCCAGTGGGCGAGCTGGCGGACGTAGCGGGCGCGGCGGGCCTCGCGGACCGTGCCGACGCGGCGGCTGCCCTCTTCGGTGAGGGTGACGAGCCAGGCGCGGCCGTCGGCCGGGTCGGGCTCGCGCGCGATCAGGCCGAGGTCCTCCAGGGCGCGCAGCTGGCGGGACATGGTGGCCTTGCCGACCCCGATGTAGCCGGCGAGTTCCGTGGCCCGCTGGCCGCCCAGTTCGTCCAGCCGGATGAGCAGGCCGTACGCGGAGGACTCCAGGTCGGGGTGGACCTCCCGGGCCATCTCGCCCTGGTTGGCCCGGGCACGCCGGAGCAGCACGGTCAACTCGCGTTCCAGCGCCAGGAATTCCTGGTCTGCACCACTGGGCGTCATCCGCCCGACGGCGCCGTGCGCGCCGTCGCTTCCGTCCTCGTGCACGTCAGCACCCCTGCTCGGTTTCGCGGTCCTGAAAGTTTCTGTCAAAAGTCGTCATTGCCGCAGCTCTGCCAGTATTTCGCAGGCGTAGACCAACGGCGTCGTCCGGACCCCCTTCCCACGCCGTATCTACGTGCGTAGCTTCTTAGCACGTCGTTTATGGCATGCCCACGCCAGTGGGCCGACGGTCGGTGTCGCGGTCCCCACGTCACGCCCCCGCGTCACCTCCGCGTCACTCCCCCACTCCACTCCCCGGAGGCACGTCATGCCCGTGCTCAGACCCGGCTCCACCCGCTCCGTCTCCCCCCTCGCCGTCCTCCTCACCGCCCTGCTCGCGGCGCTCTCCCTCACGCTGCCGCTCACCTCCGCCCACGCCGCGGGCACGCCCGCCCGCGGCTCCGCCCACATGGGCATGGGCGTCCTCGCCCACGACGGCCAGAACGGCACGCCCAGCACCGGTGACGCCACCCAGACCGAGGGCGTGGACGTCTCCGGCTACCAGGGCAACGTCGCCTGGTCGACCCTGTGGAACAGCGGGGTCCGGTGGGCGTACACGAAGGCCACGGAAGGCACGTACTACACGAACCCGTACTTCGCCCAGCAGTACAACGGCTCCTACGACGTCGGCATGATCCGCGGCTCGTACCACTTCGCCACCCCGGACACCACCAGCGGCGCCACCCAGGCCAACTACTTCGTGGACCACGGCGGCGGCTGGTCCCGGGACGGCAAGACGCTGCCCGGCGCGCTCGACATCGAGTGGAACCCGTACGGCGCGGCCTGCTACGGCAAGACCGCGAGCCAGATGGTGAGCTGGATCGCCGACTTCATCAACACGTACAAGGCACGCACCAGCCGCTACCCGGTCATCTACACCGCCACCAGCTGGTGGACCCAGTGCACCGGCAACTACGGCGGCTTCGCGGTGAACAACCCGCTGTGGATCGCCCGCTACGCCTCCGACCCGGGGACGCTGCCGGCGGGGTGGTCGTACTACACGATGTGGCAGTACACCTCCTCCGGCCCGACGGTCGGCGACCACGACAAGTTCAACGGCGCCCTGGACCGGGTGCAGGCCCTGGCCCTCGGCTGACCGCCCGAGGCCGGCGGCCGACGGCTCCGCGGTGGCCCCCGCCGGACGGCGGGGGCCACCGCGTGCGCCGCGTCCGCGTTGGTGCTCCGCGCCGCCCGGGATCAAGCTGGACAGGAGAGCCTGCCGAGCAAGGGCGAGATGAGCGGCGATGGAACGACAGTCGACGTACACGGCCACGGCCACCATCGATGAGCGGGGCATCCTCACCGGCTGGAGCGAGGGCGCGCGACAGCTGCTCGGCTACGACTCCCCGGCGGTGCTCGGCCGGCCCGCCACCGTGCTGCTCGCCGCCGACGGCACGGCGGTCCGGCGGGCACTGGCCGGCCGGACCCGCTGGAACGGCACGGTTCCGCTGCGCCACCGCGACGGCCGGCTCCTGGAACTGGGCGTGCTCGCCCACCGCCGGACCTCGCGCACCGGCGCCGGCGACTGGCTCGTGGTGAGCGCGGTGACGGCCCGGACGCAGCCGCCGCGCGGCGAACCGCTGGAGGAGTGGACGTTCCTGCAGTCGCCCTTTCCGCTGGCCATCTTCGACGCGGACCTGCGCCTGGTGCGCGCCAACCGCCGGATGGAACACGCCCTCGCGCTGCCCGAGGCGGCGATCCGCGGACTGCGCCTCACCCACATCGTGCCGGGGGCCGTGAGCGAGGAGGCCGACCGGTCGATGCGGCGGGTGCTGGAGCGCGGCAAGGCGCAGGAGACGCGCGGCCGGCTCGGCCCGGAGCTGGGCCGGGCCATCGTCCTCACCCCGCTGAAGGACGCCGGCGGCCGGGTACGGGCCGTCTGCCTGTCCGTGCCGGAGCCGGCCCGGGACGCCGCGGGCGCCTCCGGTACGCCCGTCGGCACGGCGGCGGACCAGGCCCGCGCCGCACGGGAACTCGGCGAGGTCACGGTCCCCCGGCTGGCCGACCTCATGGCGGTGGACCTGCTGGACTCCCCGTGGACCACCGCCGAGGCCGCCGGCCGGCCGCCGGAGCGGGTGGTCCTGCGCCGCGCCGCCCTGCGCGCGGTCCCGGACGGCGGCGGGCCGGGCGGCGGCGTCCGGACCGGCCTCGGTGCCGGTGCCGGTGCCGGTGAGGTGATCGTCTGTCCGGCGGACTCGCCGCCGGCCCGGTGTCTGACGGCCGCCCGCCCGATGCTGTACGACATGGCGGACCCGGCCGTGGCCGAGTGGGCGGCGCTGGACCCGGGCGCCTCGTGGCTGCGCACGTCCGGGACACGCACCCTGCTGGCGGTCCCGCTGCTCGTCCAGGGCAGCACGCTCGGCGTGGCCCTGTTCGGCCGGCACGGCGGGCGGGGCCCCTTCGGACCGGAGGACCTGCGCCTCGCGGAGGAGTTCACCGCCAAGACGGCCGCCGGCATGGAGCAGGCCCGCGGCGGCCCCCGGCCCGGCACCACCGGCGAGGCCCCGCGACCCGGCCTGCTCCCGCACACGGTGCCCGACCAGGCGGCCCTGGAGATCGCCACCCGCTATCTGCCGGCCGCGACCCGGGCCGGCGTGGGCGGCGACTGGTTCGACGTGATCCCGCTGTCCGGGGCGCGGGTGGCGCTGGTCATGGGTGACGTGGTGGGCCACGGCATCCGGGCCTCCGCCACCATGGGCCGGCTGCGCACGGCGGTACGCACCCTGGCCGACGTCGACCTGCCCGCCGACGAGCTGCTCACCCACCTGGACGACCTGGTGCTGCGGCTGGCCGCCGAGGAGGGCAGCGCGGACCCGGGCGCCGACACCGCCGGCGGCATCGGCACCACGTGTCTGTACGCCGTCTACGACCCCGTCTCGCGCCGCTGTTCCGTGGCCCGCGCCGGGCACCCGCCGCCCGCCCTGGTGACCCCGGACGGCACCGTCCGCTTCCTCGACGTGCCCGCGGGGCCGCCGCTCGGGCTCGGCGGGCTGCCCTTCGAGGCGCTGGAGACGGAACTGCCCGAGGGCAGCCTGCTCGCGCTCTACACCGACGGACTGCTTCAGGCCCGCGACCACGACATCGACGAGGCCCTGGACAAGATGTCCGTCGCGCTGGGCCGCCCCGCGCGGTCGCCGGAGTCGGTGTGCGACCGGGTCCTCACCGACCTGCTCAGCCACCGCCCCGACGACGACATCGTCCTGCTGGTGGCCCGCACCCGGGCCCTGCACGAGGACCTGGTCGCCTCCTGGCAGCTGTCCGACGAGCCCGCCGTCGTCTCCCTGGCCCGCCGGTACGCCACCGACCAGCTGTCCGCGTGGGACCTGGACGAGGCCGCGTTCACCACGGAGCTGGTGGTCAGCGAGCTGGTCACCAACGCCATCCGCTACGGCAGCCCGCCCATCCGGCTGCGGCTGATCCGCCAGGGCAGGACGCTGATCAGCGAGGTGTACGACGCCAGCGACACCACCCCGCACATGCGCCGGGCCCGGATCTTCGACGAGGGCGGCCGGGGCCTGCTGATGGTCGCCCAGCTCGCCGAGCGCTGGGGCACCCGGCACGAACGGATCGGCAAGACCGTCTGGGCGGAGCAGTCGCTGACCGCGCTCTGACCCGGACGCGCACGGGGCGAAGGCCCGGGCCTCCCTCACGGGACCCGGGCCTTCCCTCATCCGGTGGCGTCCGTCACGCCGCCACCGGAACCTCCGGCGCCGCGTCGCTCGTGGCGGGCGCGAGCGCCAGCTCCAGCACCTGGCGGACGTCGGTCACGGCGTGGACGTCGAGCTTGTCCAGCACCTCGGCCGGGACGTCGTCCAGGTCGGGCTCGTTGCGCTTGGGGATGATGACGGTGGTCACCCCGGCGCGCTGGGCGGCGAGCAGCTTCTGCTTCACACCGCCGATGGGCAGCACCCGGCCGGTCAGCGAGACCTCGCCGGTCATGGCGACGTCCGTGCGGACCAGGCGCCCGGAGAGCAGCGAGGCGAGGGCCGTCGTCATCGTGATGCCCGCGCTCGGGCCGTCCTTCGGCACCGCGCCCGCCGGGAAGTGGATGTGCACGCCCCGGTCCTTCAGGTCGGCCACCGGCAGCTCCAGCTCGGCGCCGTGGCTGCGCAGGAAGCTCAGCGCGATCTGCGCCGACTCCTTCATCACGTCGCCCAGCTGGCCCGTCAGGGTCAGCCCTGCCCCGCCCGTCTCCGGGTCGGCCAGGGACGCCTCCACGAAGAGCACGTCGCCGCCGGCGCCGGTGACCGCGAGGCCGGTCGCCACACCGGGGACGGCCGTACGGCGCTCGGCCGGGTCCTGGGCGGACTCGGGAACGTGGTGCGGCCGGCCGATCAGCCCGCGCAGATCGCCGTCGGTGACGGTGAACGGCAGCTCGCGCTCGCCCAGTTCGTGCTGGGCCGCGATCTTCCGCAGCAGCCGTGCGATGGACCGCTCCAGGGTCCGCACGCCCGCTTCGCGCGTGTACTCGCCGGCGAGCTTGCGCAGCGCGCTCTCGTCCAGCGTGACCTCGGCCTTGTCCAGGCCGGCCCGCTCCAGCTGGCGCGGGAGCAGGTGGTCCCGGGCGATGACGACCTTCTCGTCCTCGGTGTAGCCGTCCAGCCGGACGATCTCCATGCGGTCGGCGAGCGCCTCCGGGATGGCCTCCAGGACGTTGGCGGTGGCGAGGAAGACCACGTCGGACAGGTCCAGCTCCACCTCCAGGTAGTGGTCCCGGAAGGTGTGGTTCTGCGCCGGGTCGAGCACTTCCAGGAGGGCGGCGGCCGGGTCGCCCCGGAAGTCGGAGCCCACCTTGTCGATCTCGTCCAGCAGGACCACCGGGTTCATGGACCCGGCTTCCTTGATCGCGCGCACGATCCGGCCGGGCAGCGCGCCGACGTACGTGCGGCGGTGTCCGCGGATCTCGGCCTCGTCCCGGACGCCGCCGAGGGCGACGCGGACGAACGTGCGGCCCATGGCGTGCGCGACGGACTCGCCGAGCGAGGTCTTGCCGACACCGGGCGGGCCGACGAGCGCGAGCACGGCACCGCCGCGCCGGCCGCCGATGACGCCCAGGCCCCGGTCGCCGCGGCGCTTGCGCACGGCCAGGTACTCGGTGATGCGTTCCTTCACGTCGTCCAGGCCCGCGTGCTCGGCGTCCAGCACGGCCTTCGCGCCCTGGATGTCGTACGCGTCCTCGGTCCGCTCGTTCCAGGGCATCTCCAGGACGGTGTCCAGCCAGGTGCGGATCCAGGAACCCTCGGGCGACTGGTCGGAGGCGCGCTCCAGCTTGTCGACCTCCTTGAGGGCGGCCTCGCGGACCTTCTCCGGCAGGTCGGCGGCCTCGACGCGGGCGCGGTAGTCGTCGGACTCCTCGCCCTCCTTCTCGCCGTTCAGCTCGCGCAGTTCCTTGCGGACGGCCTCCAGCTGACGGCGCAGCAGGAACTCGCGCTGCTGCTTGTCGACGCCTTCCTGGACGTCCTTGGCGATGGTCTCGGCCACGTCCTGCTCCGCGAGGTGGTCGCGCAGCTGCTGGGTGGCGAGCTTGAGCCGGGCCACCGGGTCGGCGGTCTCCAGCAGTTCGACCTTCTGCTCGGTCGTCAGGAACGGCGAGTATCCGGAGTTGTCGGCCAGCGCCGACACGTCGTCGATGGCCTGGACGCGGTCCACGACCTGCCAGGCGCCGCGCTTCTTCAGCCAGGTGGTGGCGAGCGCCTTGTACTCCTTGACCAGTTCCGCGACCTGGCCCGGCAGCGGCTCGGGAACGGTCTCCTCGACACGGGCGCCCTCGACCCAGAGCGCGGCGCCCGGGCCGGTGGTGCCGGCGCCGATGCGGACGCGGCTGCGGCCGCGGATCAGGGCCCCCGGGTCACCGTCGGCGAGCCTGCCGACCTGTTCGACCGTGCCGAGGACGCCGGTCTTGGCGTACGTGCCGTCGATGCGTGGCACCAGCAGCACCTTGGGCTTTCCGGGTTCGGAGCGCGCGGCGGCCTGGGCGGCCTCCACCGCGGCCCGCACCTCGGCGTCGCTCAGGTCCAGCGGAACCACCATGCCGGGCAGCACGACCTCGTCGTCGAGCGGCAGCACGGGCAGGTTCAGCGTGAACGCCGGTGACTCAGCAGCCATGATCTCCCCTTCGGCAGTCAACTTGAGCTATGCCGACTCAATGTTCTGGCGGGTCCTGTTGTTCCCGGGGGTCTGTTCGCTCTGAGCGATCACCTGAGCGGGCGGTGCTGAACTGCGGAAACGCATCCGGCCGCGGGCCGTTGGAGTGGCGCGTCCCTCAGGCCGGCCGGTGCCACCGCCGGACCAGCGGCCAGGCCGCCACACCGATCGTCAGGGCGATGAGGTGGCCCCAGTTCGTCAGCGGATCCGCGTACGCCAGCAGGTCGCTCAGCAGCCCGCCGGCGGCCAGGGTCAGCAACGGCCAGCGCAGCCAGGGACGCAGCAGGCCCGTCAGGGCGCCGGTGCTCGTGGCCACGCCGAAGCTGATGCCGTAGTCGAGGCGGTGCAGCGAGGTGTCGGGCAGGTGGCCCAGCAGGACGGCGAGGCCCACCGGTACCTCGGTGGCGAGGGTCGCCAGGACATGGCCGGCCAGGAAGACGCAGGCGGCCCGCGCTCCCCCTATCCGCCGCTCCAGCGCGGTGAGCACCAGCAGGAACGCGACCGTGTACGGCGTGAGGAGCCCGCCCGCGATCCACAGCGCGCTGGCCAACAGCACGAGCACGGGGGTGCGCACCAGGTGGGCCACGTCGGTGCTGGAGCCCTGGTGGAGCGCGTGCACCAGGCCGGGGTCGGCGTGGGCCGCGATCAGGGAGGTGACGGCCAGGAGGGCCGCGTAGCCGAGGGTGAACGGGGCGCCGGCGGGGGTCGGCAGCAGGTGCCACGGGCGGGGCGGGGGCCGGTGGGTCCGCGGGGCGGGCAGCGCCGGGGCGGTGGCGCGCTGGCGGGGCATGCCGTCCAGCAGGCCCGCGAGGACCGGGGCCGGGATTGCGGCCGTGCCGTCCGGAAGGGGCGTGCCCGGCGCGGGCGGGTACGCGTCCGGCGTGGGGCCCGTCGTGCTCCGTTCCACGGTGAGACGCTCCTTCCGTCGCGCCCCACCCTTGGTGCCCGGCACGGCGCTGTCCATGACCGACGCCACACCGCGGCGGATTCACGGCAACCTCTCACCCGCCGGGCGCTCGCGGCCCCGGCTCGGACCACCCGTCCGTGGGTGTCCCGCGCAATTGCCGTGAACGCCGGGCCCCGTTCGAGCAGGATGGGGTCATGACTGCCGTGTACGACACTCCCGTGGTCCTGGACCGGCGCGACGGCCCGTACGGCGAGGTGGTGCTGCGCAGACACGGTGCGCTGCTGCAGATCATCGCCAACGGCTGCTTCCTGATGGACACCTCGGACGGCCGCTCGGAGCGGCTGCTGGTCGACGCGGCCCGTGCCGCGCTGGACGCCCGGCCGGCGCCCGAGGTGCTGATCGGCGGGCTGGGCGTGGGGTTCTCGCTCGCCCATGCCGCCGCCGACCCGCGGTGGGGGCGCATCACCGTGGTGGAGCGGGAACCCGCCGTCATCGGCTGGCACCGGGACGGACCGCTGGCCGAGGTGTCCGCCGGCGCGCTCGCCGATCCGCGCACCGCGATCGTGGAAGCGGATCTCGTGCGGTTCGTCAATGAGACATCGGACACGTTCGACGCGCTGTGCCTCGACATCGACAACGGGCCCGGATGGACCGTCACCGAGGACAACGACACCCTCTACTCGCCGGCCGGACTCGCCGCCTGCGCACGGGTGTTGAGGCCCGGCGGGGTGCTCGCGGTGTGGTCGGCCGAGCCTTCTCCGGAATTTGAAGGAAGCTTGCGGAATGCCGGGTTCCAGCAGGTGCGTACCGAAGAGGTGCCGGTTGCCCGGGGCGTTCCGGACGCCGTCCACCTCGCCGTCCGACCTGGATAGCGACAGCACGGCCGGTCACCGTAATGTGCTGCCCTGACGCCGATCATTCAAGCGTCAAACGCAGACATGGGATCACCCCACTGATTCCGGAAAGCAACAACAGGGGCGGGCGATGGAGCAGACACACACCTCCCAGAGCGGCGCGGCGACGACCACCCCGGGCGCACAGCGCCGGGTGCTGGTCGTCGAGGACGACCCGACGATCGTCGACGCCATCGCGGCCCGGCTCCGCGCCGAGGGATTTCTCGTGCAAACGGCGGGCGACGGTCCGGCAGCGGTCGACACCGCGGAGGCATGGCAGCCCGATCTGCTGATCCTCGACATCATGCTGCCGGGCTTCGACGGGCTCGAGGTGTGCCGGCGGGTGCAGGCGCAGCGGCCGGTGCCGGTGCTGATGCTGACCGCGCGGGACGACGAGACGGACATGCTGGTCGGGCTCGGCGTGGGCGCCGACGACTACATGACCAAGCCGTTCTCGATGCGGGAGCTGGCCGCACGCGTGCACGTGCTGCTGCGCCGGGTGGAGCGGGCCGCGCTGGCCGCCACCACCCCGCGCTCCGGCATCCTGCGCCTCGGCGAGCTGGAGATCGACCACGCGCAGCGCCGGGTGCGGGTGAAGTCCGAGGACGTCCACCTGACGCCCACCGAGTTCGACCTGCTGGTGTGCCTGGCGAACACCCCGCGCGCGGTGCTCTCCCGGGAGCAGCTGCTGGCCGAGGTGTGGGACTGGGCGGACGCCTCCGGCACCCGTACGGTCGACAGCCACATCAAGGCGCTGCGGCGGAAGATCGGCGCGGAGCGCATCCGCACGGTGCACGGCGTGGGCTACGCGCTGGAGACGCCGACCCCATGAGCGGCGGCGGGCGCCAGACCGCACGGAGCAGCCCCGGGGCCCTCGGCGAGGAGCCCTGGGGCGGCGTGCGCCCGTTCTCGATCAAGACCAAGCTGGGCGTGCTGGTCGTCATCTCGGTGCTGATCACCACGGGTCTGTCGATCGTGGCGGTGCACACCAAGACGGAGCTGCGGTTCATCACGGTCTTCTCGATGATCGCCACCTTGCTGATCACGCAGTTCGTGGCGCACTCGCTCACCATGCCGCTGGACGAGATGAACGCGGTGGCCCGCTCCATATCCCAGGGCGACTACACCCGCCGGGTGCGCGAGAACCGCCGGGACGAGCTGGGCGACCTGGCCCAGACGATCAACGTCATGGCCGACGAGCTGGAGGCCCAGGACAACCAGCGCAAGGAGCTCGTCGCGAACGTCTCGCACGAGCTGCGCACGCCGATCGCCGGCCTGCGCGCGGTGCTGGAGAACATCGTCGACGGGGTCACGCAGGCCGATCCGGAGACGATGCGGACGGCCCTGAAACAGACCGAGCGGCTCGGCCGGCTGGTGGAGACCCTGCTGGACCTGTCCCGGCTCGACAACGGCGTCGTACCGCTGAAGCTGCGGCGGTTCGAGGTGTGGCCGTACCTGTCCGGGGTGCTGAAGGAGGCCAACATGGTCGCCTCCGCGCGCGCGGGCATGGCCACCGGCTCCGGCAGCCACACGCGCACGGACGTCCATCTGCACCTCGACGTCTCCCCGCCGGAGCTGACCGCGCACGCGGACCCCGAGCGCATCCACCAGGTCGTCGCCAACCTGATCGACAACGCGGTCAAGCACAGCCCGCCGCACGGCCGGGTGACGGTACGGGCGCGGCGCGGGGCGCAGCCGGAGTCGCTGGAGCTGGAGGTCCTGGACGAGGGCCCCGGCATCCCCCGGTCGGAGTGGCACCGGGTGTTCGAGCGGTTCAACCGCGGCGCGGTGACCCGGCCGCACGGTCCGGGCAGCGACGGCGGCACGGGGCTGGGCCTGGCGATCGCCCGGTGGGCGGTGGATCTGCACGGCGGCCGGATCGGTGTGGCCGAATCCGAGCGGGGCTGCCGGATCATCGTCACTCTTCCGGGACTGACTTCCGTTCCAAGTTGACGTAAAGTCCGAGCGGAACCTCAAGATCCACCTCGGCCGCCGCCGGTCGGCGCGGCCGGACACGTGTGATCAGGGCAGGCCCGGGCACCCGTCGAACGAAGACGCGCAGGGTCCGTGCCCGCGCACCCTCCCGCATGCGGAACCACGCTTGTTTCCCGCCATTTCAAGCCCTGAAACAAGATTCTTGATGTGACTTACGCGACGATGACCTTGCTCGACCTGACCTTCCCGGCCAGGGAGGCGTAGCCTTTATTCCCGCTGTCCATCACCTTGTGAAGCGGAAGAGGGCGGTTGCCGCCGTGTCGCCACAGTCCCCCAGTAACTCGAGCATCTCCACCGACGACCAAGCCGGGAAGAACCCCGCAGCAGCGTTCGGTGCGAACGAGTGGCTCGTCGACGAGATCTATCAGCAGTACCTCCAGGACCCGAATTCGGTAGACCGTGCCTGGTGGGACTTCTTCGCCGATTACAAGCCGGGTGCTCCTGCCACCCCGGCTCCGGCGGGTACTGCGGCCACGGGGGCCGCAGAGACCCCCACCACGGCCCCGCAGGCCCGGCCCGCGGCCCCGGCCCCCCAGGCCGCCGCCCCGGCCGCCCCCGCGGCTGAGAAGCCCGCCGCCGCTCCCGCCCCGGCCGCGGCCCCGGCCCCGGCCCCGGCCCCCGCGGCGAAGACCCCCGCCCCGGCCAAGCCGGCGCAGCCCGCACAGGCGCCCGCTCAGCCCAAGGCGAAGCCCGCCGAGGCCCCCGAGGGCCCGGAGCTGGTCACGCTGCGCGGTCCGGCCGCCGCCGTCGCCAAGAACATGAACGCCTCCCTGGAGCTGCCGACCGCCACCTCGGTCCGCGCCGTCCCGGTGAAGCTGCTGTTCGACAACCGCATCGTCATCAACAACCACCTCAAGCGCGCCCGGGGCGGGAAGATCTCCTTCACGCACCTGATCGGCTTCGCGATGGTGCAGGCCATCAAGGCCATGCCGTCGATGAACTGGTCGTTCGGCGAGAAGGACGGCAAGCCGACCCTCGTCAAGCCGCCGCACGTCAACCTCGGCCTGGCCATCGACCTGGTGAAGCCGAACGGTGACCGCCAGCTCGTCGTGGCCGCCATCAAGAAGGCCGAGACGCTGAACTTCTTCGAGTTCTGGCAGGCCTACGAGGACATCGTCCGCCGCGCCCGCGACGGCAAGCTGACGATGGACGACTTCACCGGTGTCACGGTCTCCCTGACCAACCCCGGCGGCCTCGGCACCGTCCACTCCGTGCCGCGCCTCATGCCCGGCCAGTCCGTGATCATGGGCGTCGGCTCCATGGACTACCCGGCGGAGTTCCAGGGCACCAGCCAGGACACCCTGAACAAGCTCGGCATCTCGAAGGTCATGACGCTCACGTCGACCTACGACCACCGGGTCATCCAGGGCGCCGCCTCCGGCGAGTTCCTCCGCCAGGTCGCCAACCTGCTGCTCGGCGAGAACGGCTTCTACGACGACATCTTCGAGGCGCTGCGCATCCCCTACGAGCCGGTCCGCTGGCTCAAGGACATCGACGCCAGCCACGACGACGACGTCACCAAGGCCGCCCGCGTCTTCGAGCTGATCCACTCCTACCGGGTCCGCGGCCACGTCATGGCCGACACCGACCCGCTGGAGTACAAGCAGCGCAAGCACCCCGACCTGGACATCACCGAGCACGGGCTCACCCTGTGGGACCTGGAGCGCGACTTCGCGGTCGGCGGCTTCGCCGGCAAGTCGATGATGAAGCTGCGTGACATCCTCGGCGTGCTGCGCGACTCGTACTGCCGCACCACCGGCATCGAGTTCATGCACATCCAGGACCCCAAGCAGCGCAAGTGGATCCAGGACCGCGTCGAGCGCCCGCACGCCAAGATGGAGCGCGAGGAGCAGCTGCGGATCCTGCGCCGGCTGAACGCCGCCGAGGCCTTCGAGACGTTCCTGCAGACGAAGTACGTCGGCCAGAAGCGCTTCTCGCTGGAGGGCGGCGAGTCCGTCATCCCGCTGCTCGACGCGGTGATCGACTCCGCCGCCGAGTCCCGCCTGGACGAGGTCGTCATCGGCATGGCCCACCGCGGCCGCCTGAACGTCCTCGCCAACATCGTCGGCAAGTCCTACGCGCAGATCTTCCGCGAGTTCGAGGGCAACCTCGACCCGAAGTCGATGCACGGCTCCGGCGACGTCAAGTACCACCTGGGCGCCGAGGGCACCTTCACCGGTCTGGACGGCGAGCAGATCAAGGTCTCGCTGGCCGCCAACCCCTCCCACCTGGAGACGGTCGACCCGGTCATCGAGGGCATCGCCCGCGCCAAGCAGGACATCATCAACAAGGGCGGGACGGACTTCACCGTGCTGCCCGTCGCCCTGCACGGCGACGCGGCCTTCGCGGGCCAGGGCGTGGTGGCCGAGACCCTGAACATGTCGCAGCTGCGCGGTTACCGCACCGGCGGCACGGTCCACATCGTCATCAACAACCAGGTCGGCTTCACCGCGGCCCCCGAGTCCTCGCGTTCCTCCATGTACGCGACGGACGTGGCCCGCATGATCGAGGCCCCGATCTTCCACGTGAACGGCGACGACCCGGAGGCCGTGGTCCGCGTCGCGCGTCTGGCCTTCGAGTTCCGCCAGGCGTTCAACAAGGACGTGGTGATCGACCTCATCTGCTACCGCCGCCGCGGTCACAACGAGTCGGACAACCCGGCCTTCACCCAGCCGCTGATGTACGACCTGATCGACAAGAAGCGCTCGGTGCGCAAGCTGTACACCGAGTCCCTCATCGGTCGCGGCGACATCACCCTGGAAGAGGCCGAGCAGGCCCTGCAGGACTACCAGGGCCAGCTGGAGAAGGTCTTCACGGAGGTCCGCGAGGCCGTCACGACCCAGCAGGCCACCGGTCCCGCCCCGGACCCGCAGGCGGACTTCCCGGTGGCGGTGAACACCGCGATCTCCTCGGAGGTCGTCAAGCGCATCGCCGAGTCCCAGGTCAACATCCCGGACTCCTTCCACGTCCACCCGCGTCTGCTGCCCCAGCTGCAGCGCCGCGCGGCGATGGTCGAGGACGGCACCATCGACTGGGGCATGGGCGAGACCCTCGCGGTCGGCTCCCTGCTGCTGGAGGGCACCCCGGTCCGGCTGTCCGGCCAGGACTCCCAGCGCGGCACCTTCGGCCAGCGCCACGCGGTCCTCATCGACCGCGAGACGGGCGAGGAGTACACCCCGCTGCAGTACCTCGCCGAGGACCAGGCGCGCTACAACGTCTACAACTCCCTGCTGTCCGAGTACGCGGTCATGGGCTTCGAGTACGGCTACTCGCTCGCCCGCCCCGACGCGCTCGTGATGTGGGAGGCGCAGTTCGGCGACTTCGTCAACGGCGCCCAGACGGTGGTCGACGAGTACATCTCGGCGGCGGAGCAGAAGTGGGGCCAGACGTCCGGCGTCACCCTGCTCCTGCCCCACGGCTACGAGGGCCAGGGCCCGGACCACTCCTCGGCCCGTGTCGAGCGGTTCCTCCAGCTCTGCGCGCAGAACAACATGACGGTCGCCATGCCGACCCTGCCGTCGAACTACTTCCACCTCCTGCGGTGGCAGGTGCACAACCCGCACCACAAGCCGCTGGTGGTCTTCACCCCGAAGTCGATGCTGCGCCTGAAGGCCGCCGCGTCGAAGACGGAGGAGTTCACCTCGGGTCAGTTCCGTCCCGTCATCGGGGACACGGCGGCGGACCCGGCCGCGGTCCGCAAGGTCGTGTTCGTGGCCGGCAAGCTGTACTACGACCTCGAGGCCGAGCGGCAGAAGCGGGGCGTGACGGACACCGCGATCATCCGCATCGAGCGGCTGTACCCGCTGCCGGGCGCGGAGATCCAGGCGGAGGTCAACAAGTACCCGAACGCCGAGAAGTACCTGTGGGCGCAGGAGGAGCCGGCGAACCAGGGTGCGTGGCCGTTCATCGCGCTCAACCTGATCGACCACCTGGACCTGGCGGTCGGCGCGGACGTCCCGCACGGCGAGCGCCTGCGGCGCATCTCGCGTCCGCACTCCTCGTCCCCGGCGGTCGGCTCCGCGAAGCGGCACCAGGCGGAGCAGGAGCAGCTGGTGCGTGAGGTCTTCGAGGCGTAGTGCCTCCGGCGGTCAGCCGAAACTGAGAGCCCGGTGCCGAGTTCCGACTCGGTACCGGGCTCTTCGGCTGCCCGGCGGGGCGGTTGCGGATGGTGCGCGGCTGCGGACCGTCCTCGGTTGCTCGCGCGGTTCCCCGCGCCCCTCGCGCGGCGCTTTCAGCCCAGGTACGCCTCGAAGTCCCAGTAGGGGCGGACCCGTTGGCGGGCCGAGATGGTGTGGGGGTGCTGGGCGCCCAGGGTGCGGGTGAGGGACAGCAGGGCGTCCTCCTCCAGCTTTCCGGCCTCCTCGTGCTCGTGTGCCGCGCGCAGGTCCGCGGCCAGGGCCACCTGGCAGGACAGGGTGAGCGGGTGGTCGTGGTCCAGCGTGTGGCGCGCCCGGCGCAGGGTGTCGCGGCTCAGTTCCACGGCGTCCTCGATGCGGCCGTTGAGGTTGCGCGCGCCAGTCGCGTTCAGGGCGCAGCCCAGCACCCAGGGGTGGTCGGGGCCGAGCGTGGCGCCGAGGCCGGCGAGGGCGGACTCGAACATGGACAGGGCCTCGCCCCGCTCGCCGGAGGCCTGCATGACCAGCCCGGTGTTGGACAGCATGCCGGTGGCCACGGGGTGCGCGGGGCCGAGCAGCGACCGGTAGCCGGCCTCCGCCTCGTCGATGAGGTCGCGGGCCTGGCTGAGGTCGCCGTGCTCCCGCAGGAAGTTGCCGTAGTTGGTGAGGAACGCCAGCGTGCGGTAGTGCCCGCGGCCGTGCAGCTGGATCAGCTGGTCCAGCAGGCTGGCCATCCCGGGGCCGACGTCCGGGGTGTGCCCGCCCTCGCGGCGCCGGCACATGGCCAGCTGGGAGCGGGCTTCGAGGGTCTGCGGATGCTGCGGGCCGAGCACCTGCACATGGAGCCGTACGACGGGTTCCTGACGGGCCAGCGCCTCGCGGTAGCGGCCGAGCAGGCGGAGGCTGTGGGTGACCGCGTTGCCGGAGTGCAGGGTGTTGATGTGCCGGGCGCGCAGGACGCTCTCGCGCCGGGCCAGGGTCTCCAGGTCGAGGTCCAGTGCCTCGGCGTAGCGGCCCAGCATGCGCAGGGTGACGCCGAGGTTGTGCCGGGCGACCAGGGTGGGCGGCTCGTCCGGGCCGAGGAGCCGCTCGTTGCCCTCGAGGACCTCGCGCTGGAGGTCGTACGCGTCCTGGTAGCGGCCCAGGGAACGCAGGCCGGAGGCGATGGCGCTCTTGCTGACGAGTTCGCCGATCTCGTTGCGCCGGGGCGCGGCCTGGAGCTGTTTCAGCACGCCCCGGTGCAGCTCGTACAACTCGCGGAACCTGCCGCTGTTGCGGAGCATGTTGCCCTCTTGGGTGGCCAGGTCGAGCATCGGCTGGTCGATCGGGTCCATGAACCGTGACCAGTGCCGGCGCACCTGCTGCGCCAGTTCCAGGCCGCCGCTGTACTCGCCGCTGCGGGTGCAGTACCGCAGGCAGTTCAGGACCAGCTCCTGCACGCGCGGCTGCCCGCTCTCCAGGGCGCCGGAGGGTTCCAGGTGGGGCAGCAGTTCGGCGTAGCGCGGCCAGTTGCGGCTGTCGGCCGGGTTGCCGGGATCGGCCTCGGCGAGCAGGGTGCGCACCGCCCGCCGGTGCAGTTCACGGCTGCCGTCGCTGGTCAGCTTGGAGACGATGTCGTGGACGAGCCGGTGCATGTGCACCGACTCCTGGTGCGGGCCCATCTCGGCGGCCAGCGGGCCGCGGGTCTCCCGGGTGAGCACCGAGTAGTTGACGAGGGTGTCCAGGGCCCGGGTCCAGGCGGGCAGGTCGGTGGACATCCAGCGCAGTTCCTCGGGCAGCTCGGCGCGCGGGTAGGCGCGGATGAGGCCGAGCGGGATGCGTCCGGGGGCGAAGGAGGTGCACAGGCCGAGCACCTCGATGGCCTGCGGCTGGGAGCGGCGCAGCCGGTTGAGCAGTATCGCCCAGGAGGTGAGCGAGGACTGCGGGAAGCCCTCGCCGGTGACGGGCTCGTCGACGGTGGACAGCCGCCGTTCGCGCACCATCCGCAGGTACTCGGCGGCCTCCATGCCGGACTCGCCGAGCCAGGACGCGGCCTGCACCAGCGGCAGCGGCACGTCGCCGAACTCGGCGGCCACCTCGTCGGCCTCGCGGGCGGTGATGTGCGGGGCGCGGCGCATCAGGTAGGCGGTGGACTCGGGGCGCAGGAACGCGGGGATCTCCAGGACGTCGGTGTGCTCGTTCCAGCCCCGGTTGCGGGAGGTGATCAGCACGTGCCCGGTGCCCTGCGGGAGCAGCGAGGTCACACCGTCGATGTCGTCCCAGCCGTCGAAGACCACCAGCCAGTTCCCGTACGGTTCCCCGCGCCTGAGCGCGTTGCGGACCGCGCGGATGCGTTCGCCGGGCTCGCTGCCGATGCGCAGGCCGAGTTCGACGGCGAGTTCGCCGAGGCGGTCGCGCTGGATGGTGCGGTCGTCGCTGTTGACCCACCACACCAGGTCGTAGTCGGTGCTGAAGCGGTGGGCGTACTCGGCGGCCAGCTGGGTCTTGCCGATGCCGGACATGCCGACGAGCGTGCAGGCGGCGGCGCCGCGCTCGGCGTCGGCGAGCCGCTGGTGGAGTTCGCCCAGCAGGTCGTCGCGGCCGGTGAAGCGCGGGTTGCGGCGCGGCACCTCGCCCCAGATCTCGCAGCGCTCGTCCGGGTAGCGGAGCCGGCCGGCGAGCGCGCGGGGGCGGGTGAGCGGTTCCAGGCCGAGGCGGCGCAGCAGGCGGTCCTCGGCGGCCTCCTCGCTCAGCGCCCAGAGGCTGGCCGGTTCCAGGACGGCGGTGGCGGGCAGCAGCGGCCGGTTGGTGAGGTTGACGGCCGCGAACCGGTCGGCGTGGGCGGCGACGAAGCCGCGCAGCGCGTCGTTCCACTCGCCCGGCGGGCGGGGGCCCAGTTCGAAGAACCAGTCGTTGAGGACCAGCAGCACCTTTCCGCTGGCCAGCAGCAGATCGCCGAGCGAGTCCTCCAGCGCGACCTCGCGCGGCGGGTCCCAGCGCTGCAGGGTGGCCCGGTGTCCGTGCCGCTCCAGGCACTGCGCGATCCACGCCGCCCACGAGCGGTAGTACCCCGGGAAGACCACGAGCACGTGCTCGGGTGCCGCCGCGCCGTTCGCGCCCGGTCTGCGCTGTTCCGCCATCGCCGCTCCCTGCTTCCACCGCCGCCGCCGGTCTCCTGGGCGGCCGCACGCATAACGTAACGCAAGAGGTCGTCCACGGAGCGTCAGCCCGGCGCGTGGGCGCTCCCCGCGAGGCGCGCGTGATGGCTGCCCATGTGCCGGACGAACTCCCTTCCACAGGGGGTCAGTTCATCGGAATCCGCCAGTACGGACAAGGCCTCGGCGACCTGCTCCCGGCACGCCTCGAACCGCTCGTCGGCGCGCCGCCGCCACACCCAGGCGGGTCCGGTGCGCGCCCTGCCCCACAGGTCCAGCAGCGCGAGGTGCGCGTAGGCGCCCTGGAGGACCCCCGGCACCGGGCGCGGGTCGCGCCGCCAGCCCACCCGGTGCAGGCTGCCGCCGGGCCGCCACAGCGGGACCAGTTCGTCCAGCACCGCCAGTTTGGTGTGGTGCGTCTCGTGCACCAGCAGCTCGGCGAGCTCGCGCCGGTCGGCCGGCAGCTGGGCCAGGACGGCGCCGGGCGCGGTCCGCACGGTGGCGCTCAGCGGCGGTCCGCCGCCCGCCGACGGCGCCAGCGGGACGACGGCCCGCACCAGCGCCAGGGTCTCGGCGGCCCGGGCGGGGTGCGTCGCGGCCAGCAGGGCGTGCGCGTCGCGCCAGCGGGCGGCCCAGGCGGCCGGGTCGGAGTACGGCCGCTCGGCCGCGGGCAGTGCCGCCGGCCCGATGCCGCCCGGGGGCACCCGGTGGGGGTCCACGTCGTCGAGCACGGCGGTGCCGCCGGGCAGGCTGTGCAGCGCCGACCAGGCCAGGGCGCCGTCGGCGGTCCACCGGGTGCCGGGTCCGGCCGGGGCGGGCCCGGGCAGCAGCAGCGTCTGACCCGCGCCGTCGGTGACGCGGAGGGTTCCGGTCCGGCCGCTGAGCCGGGCCCGGCCGCGGGCGCAGCGCAGCAGACCGGCACCGGGCAGCGGCAGGGCGCCGGCGGGCAGCACGCGGGTGGTGGTGAAGCGGCAGCCGGCGCGCAGCGCTGCGGCGACGGCGACCGCGCCCAGCCCGGCGAGCCCGTCGGCGAACGCCGGCCCGTCGGGCGCGGCGAGCGCGGTGGCCAGCCAGGCGCCGGTCGTCGGATAGTCGAGGACGGCGCGGACGGCCGCGGCGTCGGACCGCTCGGCCCGCTCCAGCAGCGCCCAGTCGTCCTCGAAGCGCCGCCGTACCGCCGCGGGCAGGGTGCCGCGCACGCGGTCGAAGCGGACCAGGAGGGACTTCAGCAGCAGCATCCGCCGGGCGTGCAGGGCCGCGCGCAGGGCCGCGGTGACGGCGGGCAGCGGCCGGGTGCGGGCCAGGGCGGCGAGGGTCTCGGGCGGGACCGGCCCCGCGGCGGGGCCGGCCGGGCGTATGTCCGCCTCGGGTCCCACGGCTCCCGGGGTCATGCCACGGTGTCCTCGCCGTGTAAGGGCTGACGTGCGGGACCGGCCGAAAACGCGCGCCCGGGCCGGCCCGGCGTGATCTCGTCGTCCCCGCCGGTGGTGTACCAGACCCGGCGCAGCCCGTCCGGGTCGGCGAGCACCCCGGCGACCGCCGCGAGCACCGCCGGATCGTCCATGGCACGCAGTGTCCGCAGGTCGACGTCGGTGAGGTCGGGCGGGAGCACGGCCTCTTCGGCGTCCTCGCCGAGGCCGGCCCCCCGTGTCCTAAGCTCCCCCACCCTCGGCTCCTCCCTGCCCTACGCCCGCCCCGCACAGCCGAAGTGGCTGCCCACTTCTTCCCGACAGGCCGGAACCAGAAACCCTGGACGGCTCAACTCCGGTCAAGTTCGCGCGCGTCGGCCCACTCCTGGGACCACGGCCACCACGGCGGGGCCGTTTCCCGCCAGTCCGGCCCGGGCAGCGACCGGGCGTCCGCGGGCGGCGGTCGCCGCTCCGCCCGCCGGGTCAGCTCGACGTCGGCCCAGTCGACCTCGCGCAGCGCCCCGACGAGCCGCTGCCACTGGTCCAGGGCGGCCCGGAAGGCGTCACGGGCCGCGCCGGGCCGTCCCATCAGCGCCAGCACCGCCCCGCAGCCGTGCCGGGCGCGTGCGGCCGTCACCGAACCGGGGTCGCCGCCGTGGGCCGCCCGCGCCTCCCGTTCGGCGTTCTCGTACGCCTGCAACGCCTCCATCAGCACCGGCGCGCCCGCGTGGTACCAGCCCTCCAGCCGCACCCGGCCCAGCTGGAGCCAGACCTCGGCCCGTACGGCCGCGTCGGTCGCCGCGCGCACCGCCTGGCCGAGCAGGTGCCGGCTCTCGAACAGGTCGGGCAGGAAGCCGACGTGCCGGAAGCGCTGGGCGAGGGCGCTGCCGACCAGGCCCTGGAGCCGGGCGCGGTGCGCGGACCGGGCGGGCAGCGACTTCAGCGCCTCGCGCAGCACGTACTCGGCGCGGTCCACCACACCGGCCCCGTCACCGGCGGAGGCCCGCCGCAGCAGCGACTCGCCCCAGGCGGTGAGGAGCCTGACGCGCAGCGGGCCGTCGGCGGGGGCGAGCAGCGCGGCCCGCTCGTAGGCGGCGTCGGCCTGCCCGGTCTCCCCGGCCGCGTCGTGGAACGCGGCGAGCGCGGCCAGGCACGGCAGCAACAGGTCCGGATCGTCCCCGGCGGCCTCCAGCGCCTCACCGAGCGCCCGCCGCGTCTCGGCGTCCTCGGCCCCGGCCCCGCGCAGCGCCCGCGCGAGGTCGAGCAGCGCGGGCCCCCGCACGGAGTCGGGCACCCGCTCCCGCGCCAGCAGGGCGCAGGCCTCCCGCAGTACGGGCTCGGCGGCACCCGGGCGCCGCAGGTCGAGCAGGATCCGCCCGCGCAGCGACAGCCGCGCCCGGTGGGCGGTCACCTCCCAGGGCACGCCGTCCCGGCTCTCGCGGGACGGCTCCGGACCGGCGGCGGGTACGGCGGTGTCCGCGCCGTCGTGGTCGTGTCCTGAGCGGCCGTCACCGGTACGGCCGTGTGTGCTCCCGGCGTGGCCGGCCCGCCTGTCACCGGAGCCGCCGTCGCCGCCCCCGGGACGACCGGACGCGTCGCCACCGGACACCCCGTCGGCGAGCCCGAAGGCTCCACCGGACCCGCCGTCACCCGGACTCGCGCCCTCGGTGCCCACGGGGCCGGGGCGCCAGGCGCGGGCGACGGCGGTGATCCGCGGCCAGGGCGGGACCTCGCCGTCCAGGGCGCCGAGGGCTTCCGTCAGGTGGTCCCGTTCGGCCGTCAGCTCCCACAGTTCACGATGGCACGACGCCAGTTCCAGGGCCGCTTCCGCCCGTTCCCGGCTGTCGGCGGGGGCCGCCCCGTACGCGCCGGCGAGTTCGGCCGCCGCCTCCCGCAGCAGCCCGGCGCGCCGCCCCTCCGCCCGCGCACCCGCCGTACCGGCCTCCGCGCGCAGCACGCGGCCGAGGACCAGGCGTGCCCGCGCCACGGGACCGGGGCCGTCGGCGCCGGTGCCCGTCGTGGCGGCGCGGGCCTGTTCCCGTGCCCGGCGCAGCATCTCCGGGTCGGCCAGCTGCCGCCACCGGTCGAGCAGCCGCTCGGCCTCGGTCAGCGGATCGGGGGTGACCAGGTCGGGCAGGTAGAAGCGCAGCACGCGCGCGGGGATGCGGGCGAACAGCTCGGCCTCCACGCTGCCGCCGGTGTCCCGCGCGCCGCCGTCCTGCGCGGGGCGCTCCGCGCCGGCGTCCGGGTCGTGGTCGGCGAGCCGGGCCGCGGCCAGGGCGGAGAAGTTGCGGGTGCCCTTGCCGAAGTGCCGTTCCACGTAGGCCGAGCAGTGCTTGAGGACGAGTCCGGCGGTGTCCTGGTCGAGGGAGGACAGCAGCAGGTCCTGCATGCGCGGCGAGTACGCGAAGCACGGCTGGTCCTCGGTACCGGGCAGTTGCCGCAGCAGTCCGCCGAGCAGCACCTCGGCCAGTTCCATGGGGCCGGTGTCGGGCAGCATGGCCCGCTGGACCAGCCGCATCACGGGGAGGGTCAGGGGCGCGGCGGCGAGGTAGACGGCGAGCCGGAGGGCGCCGGGTGACGCTCCGGCGCGGAAGGACCGCAGCAGCTCCTCGTCGGTGCGCGCCGGGGCCGCGGCGGCGACGGCCCCCGCGGCGGTGGCGGGGCGGACGAAGCCGGCCCAGGCGTGCTCGCGGGTCGGCCCGGTGCCGGCGAGGAGCCGGGCGAAGGCCGCGAACGCCTCCGGGGTGGGCTGGAGCACCGGCACGGGCCGCGCGCCCGGCGGCGGTTCCTCCGCTTCCTCCCACGGCTCGTCCTCGGGCAGGAAGTCCAGGCGCCCGCCGGACTCGCCGGTGCGGACCAGCAGCCCCGGCTCGGCGGGCAGCGCGGTACGGGCCCACAGCCGGGGCGGCAGCGGCTGGACCACGGCCAGCGGGGCGGTGCGCGGCCAGCCGTGCAGCAGGCGCTGCGCGGTGCCGTTGTGCCACAGCGGGCCGACGCAGTCGCTGATGACGAAGGTGAGCCGGTGCCCGCTGGGGTCGTGCAGTTCGTCGGCGGGCCGCAGCCGGGTGCGCCGGCCGGGACCGGCGGTGGTGCCGACGAGGGGGGTGCCGGCGTCGTCGGCGTACAGGTGGTGGACGCGGACGGAGGCGAACGCGCCGGACTGCTGGCAGGCCTGGCGCAGTTCCTCGACCATCTCGTCCCAGACGGCCATGGCGGGCCCGGTGTCCATGAGCAGCTGGACGTCGCAGCGCCGGTGGCGGCCGGGCCGGGTGACCGGGAGCAGGATGCCGCTGGCGGCGGCGCGGTCGGCGGTGGCCGCCTCGTCGATCCGCTCGTCCCGGCCGCGTGCGGAGGCGGTGCGGTAGCGGCCGAGGGCACGCAGTGCCTTCTGCAGGCCGAGCAGTCCGGGCAGGGCGCCGGCGGCGGGGGCGCGGACCGGGAAGGCCGCGGGGTCGGCGCCGGTCCGGGCGTAGGGGGCGGGTGCCGGGGTGTGCAGGGGGACGGCGGGCGCGTCCGCGCGGAGCGCCTGCGGGCCGTCCGGCGGTTCGTCCCGCGGCCGCGGACCGGACGCGTCGCCGGTGCCCGGGGAACCGGCGGGACCGGAACGGTCGGGCGGTCCTCCGGGATCGGGGCCCGGCCTGCCGTCGGGGTCGCCTGGCGCGGACGTGCCCAGCCGCCGGGCCAGCCAGAGCGCGTCGGCCACGTCCTCGGCGGTCGGCTGGAGCCCGCCCTGGCGCAGCTTGCCGATCAGCTCGTCCAGGCGCATCCCCGGCATCCGCCCCTCACCTCGTACGGTCGAGCGGTTGCATCAGCATCTCGGCGATCCGCTCCCGGGTGAGGCCCTGCGCGTGCGGATCGTGCTGGGTGAGGAACAGGGCGTTGAGGAGCTGGTCGGCGGCGAGCACCTCGCCGGGTTCGCGCTCCAGGAAGCGGCGGATGAGGTCGCTGCCGGCGGCGACGCCGTCCGTGCCGAGGTGTGCCTCGACCATGGCGGTGAGCTGCTCCTCGCCGGGCGGGTCCAGTTCGAGCTGGACGCAGCGGCGCAGCAGCGGGGCGGGAAAGTCGCGTTCGCCGTTGGAGGTCATCACGATCACCGGGAACGCGGTGCACGCGACGCGCCCGCCGCGCACGGCCACCCGGTCGCCGTCGTGCGTGAGCACCTCGACGACCGGTTCCCGGTCGGCCAGCCGTTCCAGCTCGGGGACCGAGAACTCGCCTTCCTCCAGCGTGTTCAGCAGGTCGTTGGGCAGGTCGAGGTCGCTCTTGTCGAGCTCGTCGATGAGCAGGACGCGGGGCTGCTCGGCGGGCAGGAGCGCGGTGCCGAGCGGTCCGAGGCGGATGTAGGAGCCGATCCCGGAGGCCGCGGCACCGCGGTCGTCGCCGCCGGCGCGCTCCAGCTGGACGTCCTGGAGACGGGCTATGGCGTCGTACCGGTACAGGCCGTCCTGGAGGGTGGTCCGGCTGACCACGGGCCAGCGCAGCACCTTGCCCAGGCCGAGTTCGTGGGCGATCGCGTAGGCCAGGGTCGACTTGCCGGTCCCCGGGTTGCCGGTGACCAGCAGGGGCCGGCGCAGGTACAGGGCCGCGTTGACCGCGTCGACCTCGGCCGGCCGGGGCGCGTAGTTCTCGACGAGCCGGCGGCGCACGCCGAGCCGGCGGGCGCTGCTGGGATCTTCCGGGCCGCTGTCGGCGCCGTCGCGGGAGGCGGCGAAGTCACGCCAGGGCGGCGGCGCCGGCAACCGCCGCATGCCGTCGTGCGGCTGACCCACTCCGCGGTAGATCCGCCAGTCGTTCACCTTGGGCTCCTCCCGGCTCTGGTGATCATGCAGCGGGCCCGGCCGTCCGACGTACGAGGCTACCGCCCGTCGGCCGCGCCCGCCGAGGTTCGCGGCGTACGGCGCCCCCTCCCCCTCCCCGCGAACAGCCGTACGAATCCGTGGAGTTGACGGGACGTCCACCGGGAGCGGCGGGCCGTCGGCGGGTCAGCCGCCGGGCGCGGCCAGCGGCGGCGGCCGCATGCTCTCCGTCCCGTACGGCGTCCGGTCCGGCGGCGGGTCGACCAGCACGGCTATCTTGCCGCGCAGGCCGTGCGCCCGGGCGGTCTCCGGGTCGGCCAGGCGGATGCGCAGATCGCGGACCGGACCGTGCAGCCCGTCCGCGTGCCCGGCGAGCCCCAGCAGGTCGGCGGCCTGCCGGTGGAAGTCCCCGCACTCGTCGTGGTCGTGCAGGTCGCGGCGCCAGAGCACCACCGCGTGCCCGGACCGCAGCGCGTCCCGCATCGCCGCGTAGCCCTCGCCGCTGCCGACGGGACCGCAGTAGACGGGCACGGACGCGTCGCTCATCGCCGACAGGGCGCCGTAGTAGGGGAACCGGCCCCCGGCCCGGGCACCGGGCGGATGCCCCTCGTCGGCCGGCCGCCCGTGCAGCGTCCCGTGTACGAGGGGGCCGCGCGCGACGCCCTTCCAGCGGCGGCGCCACTCCGGTGAGGGCGGCAGGCCGTTGCGCCGGATGTCCCGGACGACGACGGTCCGCCGCATCCCGAGCGGCAGGGCCCGCTCGTCCACGAAGTCGTCGTCCTCGTCGTCCTCGACGTCCTCGACGTCCCCGACGTCCTCCACCGCCTGGCCGGCCGTGGCGGCGCGCGGGCCGGGGAACAACTGCCAGTCGTCCACGGGGAGGTCGAACAGCTTGCGGGGCAGGAAGACCTCGATCGCGGCGAGATGCTCCCCGTGGTCCCCCTGGTTCAGCGCCTTGGCCAACGGCTCGCGCAACACCAGCGCCAACTCCTCGGCTCGCGCGCCCCGGTCGTCCCCGTCGACCGGCGTGACGTCCTGCCCGCCGTAGATCAGCTGCACGCTCCAGGGGTGCCGGCCGTAGGTGGCCGGGCCGATCTTGACGAGGACGTCGGTACGGGTGTCGGCGGAAGGGGCGCGGAGGGAGGGGATGGTGACGTGCGGCCGGGCCGCCGGTCCGGTGAGCGACGCGGTGCCGGGGCACTGGACCGTGGGCGGCGGGTCAACGGCGGCCAGACCGTCGAGGCTTGACGGCGCGTCGACGGCGAAGGGTGCGCCGAGGGTCGCCGGTGTGTCGGGAGCGGCAGACGGACCGGGGGTGGGTGGCGCGTCGAGGGCGGCAGGCGGACCGGAGGTTGGTGGCGCGTCGAGGGCGGCAGACGGACCGGAGGTTGGTGGCGCGTCGAGGGCGGCAGACGGACCGGGGGTGGGTGGCGCGTCGAGGGCTGACGGCGCGTCGACGGCTCCGACCGGCGTCGGCACGTCCACCTCTGCGCTCTGCGCCGCCACGTCCTGCGCCGGGGTCACGACCGCTCCGTTCGACACGGGCACTCCGCCGGAGGGGCCACAGGGACCACCGGACATGCCGCCTGGCTGGCCGCCGGGCCGGCTGCCGGACATCGCGCCGGTCTCGGCGCCCTCCAGCAACGCGCCGATGGCCTTGCCGACCGCCCAGTGCCGGTGGCCGGCGGCCTGCCCGGCTATCCACTCGGTGAACGCCCGCAGCCGGCCCGTCTCCACCTCCCCCCGTGTTCACCCGCGGTCCGGCGGGCGACCCGGGCGGCGTACAGCAGTACGGCGTCCAGGTCGACCAGCGTTCCACCGCCGCCGGGGTCGAGCATGCGCAGGCCGTACAGCAGCGCGGCGCCCTCGCGCCAGGTGCGGACGTTCCGCAGCATCAGCGACGGCAGCCGTTCGCCCCGCACCTGCTCCTTCACGTCCTCCACGAGGTGGACGACCTCACCCGCCCCGGCGGGCGGCGGCAGGTGCGCGAGATGGCCGTAGAGCCGGGTGCGCAGTTCCGTGGTGACGCCGGAGACGGACGGCGCGTGCCCGGCCAGGGTGGCCTGGACGGCGGTCCAGTGCGGGTAGGGCGAGGGGGCGCCGAGGAGGCTCGCGTGATGGAGGTCGTGGGCGCGCAGCACCTCGCGCACCGCGCGCCCGGACTCGCGCGAGTCCAGCAGTTCGTACAGCGCGGTGACCGGTACGGCGACGCCCTCCTCCCGCCGGCGCCCCTTGATCACGCCGATGACGGAGCCGTGCCGCAGGTCGAGCACCGGCCCGCCGGAGAGTCCGCCGATGGGGAGGATGCCGGTGAGCAGCAGCGCGCGGGCGTCGGACCCGGCGAGTTCGCCGCTGCCCTGCCGGATGCCCAGCTCGCCGGTCTGCACCGACCAGCCGTAGAGCCCGAGCGGGGTGAGCGGGCCGGCCTCCCGGTCGCCGAGCCACAGGCAGCGCACCGCGTCGGCGCCGGTCACCCGGACGAGCGCGAGGTCGGGGAACGGCCACGGGTCGGGGGCAGGCCGTCCGGGCTCGGGACGGGGCGCGACGACGACGGCCGTCCCGGTGCCGCCGCGCGGCTGCCAGGCGCCGTCGGCGGTGCGCTCCTGCCAGGTCACGCTCAGGGCGCTCTCCCCTCGGCACACCGCGGCTCCCCCCTTTCCCACGACGTGGGCGCAGGTCAACAGCCAGCCCGGGGCTATGAAGAACCCCGACCCCCAGTACGAGTCACGGTCCGTTGCATACCCGTCACCCGGTGCGCCGATGCGCGCGAGGGAGGGGCGCACCATCTCGTCGAAGGCGCTCATACGGCCCCGGGGGCCGGGGACTGCGGCGGTACGACCGTGCCGCCCGTCGTCGCGGGGTCCGCGCCGCCCGCCGTCGTGGCCGGTTCGGTCCAGGTCAGGGACACGGTGAGGGAGGACGTGCCACCGCCCTCGGCTATGGCGCTCACGATCTTGCCGGACTGCGCCGTCAGTTCGATACCGAAGCTGACGGAGACCTCGACGGGGGCCGGTGTGTCCAGACCGGCGCGCAGGGAGCGCACGACGCCACCGACCGTGCCGGCCAGCCCCCCGGCCATGTCGATGACCCGGTCGCCGAGCCCGGTGTCCCAGTAGCCGCCCTCGTCCAGCGCCTCCTCGGCGGCGGCGCCGATCCTGGCCCAGACCACGGTTCCGTCGTCCAGGCGCACGCGTTCGATTCCTCCAGCCATGACGCCCCCGTTCGCCGATGGGAGGAGAAGGCTAACTCCCGGGGAGGGAGAGGGGGAGGGGAAGAGGGGAGCCGGCGGGGGATACGGCCGGCGAACGCCCCCCCGTCCCACACGCTCGCCCCTGTCACCCCGCCGGCCTCGCCCAGGCCCTCGTCCCGCTCATCCCCCGCGCGCTACTCGTCCTCCTCGTCGTCGAGCCGGGCGAGCCAGGTGGCCAGACGCTCCACGGGCACCTCGAAGTCCGGGTTCAGGTCCACGAACGTGCGCAACTGCTCCGCCAGCCACTCGAAGGTGACCTCTTCCTCGCCACGCCGCTTCTCCAACTCCTCGATACCGCGGTCGGTGAAGTACATCGGTGCCCATCTCCAGCAGATACATCAGCCTGACAACAACTCCCACCAGCCTATGCCGCCGCCGGGACGTCCCCCGGAAGAGCGCCTTGACTTCCGACGGCCACGATATATCGTGAATATCGGAGAACGCGATATGGCGTGTCCTGACACGTGCCCCGCCCGGCCGAGGAGGCCCCATGCCCGAGTGGTCCGTCACCGAACCCCAGAAGCTGACCTTCGACGCCCCCCTGCACGACCTCCAGGTCCGCATCGTCAACGGCACGGTGAACGTGGTGGGCACGGACGAGGGCCCGGCCCGCCTGGAGGTCTCCGAACTGGAAGGCCCGCCCCTGATCGTCACCCGGAACGGCACCACCCTCACCGTGGCCTACGAGGACCTGCCCTGGAAGGGCTTCCTCAAGTGGCTCGACCGCAAGGGCTGGCGCCGCAGCGCCGTCGTCTCCCTCGCGGTGCCCGCCGACACGCGCGTGGAGGTGGGCGTGGTCGGTGCCGCGGCAGTCGTCTCCGGCATCCGCGGCCCGGCGGTGATCAGGGGAGTGACCGGCGACACGACCCTGGTCGGCGTCTCGGGCCCGGTCCGCGCGGACACCGTCTCGGGGAACCTGGAGGCCCAGGCGGTCACCGGCGACCTGCGGTACAACTCGGTCTCCGGCGACCTGACCGTGGTCGAGGGCTCCGGCTCCTCCGTGCGCGCCGACACCGTCAGCGGCTCCATGATCGTGGACCTGGACCCGGACGGCCCCACGGACATCGGTCTCACCAGCGTCTCGGGCGAGATCGCCATCCGTCTGCCGCACCCGGCCGACGCCGAGGTGGAGGCGAACACCGCGAGCGGCACGATCTCCAACGCGTTCGACGGACTGCGGGTGCGCGGCCAGTGGGGCGCGCACAAGATCACCGGCCGTCTCGGCGCCGGCACCGGCAAACTGCGGGCCACCACGGTCTCCGGCTCGATCGCCCTGCTGCGCCGCCCGCCCCGGGACGACGACGAGGACACGTTCCCGGACGCCGGACCCCACCCGGCCGATCACTCCCCCGGCACCCCGCGAGACAATTCCGTCTCCGGCCAGGACGACACCGGGGGCACCGACGGCACTTTCGGTGCCGGCCCTTCCACCGGCGGCCCGGCCGACGGCACGACCGACAAGAAGGTGCTCTGACATGCCTCCCGTCTTCGCCCACGGCCGCCTCCGCCTGTACCTGCTCAAGCTGCTCGACGAGGCCCCGCGTCACGGCTACGAGGTGATCAGGCTGCTCGAGGAGCGCTTCCAGGGTCTCTACGCCCCCTCGGCGGGCACGGTTTACCCCCGCCTGGCCAAGCTGGAGGCGGAGGGCCTGGTCCGGCACACCACCGAGGGCGGCCGCAAGGTGTACGCCATCACGGACGCGGGCCGCGCCGAACTCGCCGACCGCAGCGGCGAGCTGGCCGACCTGGAGCTGGAGATCCGCGAGTCGGTCGCGGAACTCGCCGCCGAGATGAGGGCCGACGTGCGCGGCGCGGCCGGTGACCTGCGCCGCGAGGTGCGCGCCGCCACCTCCGAGGCCCGCCGTGGCACCAAGGCTTCCGGCGCCGGGTACCCCTTCGGGGAGCCCGGGGAGATGGGCGAGAAGGAGGCCTGGAAGACCGCCAAGGAGGAGATGCGCCGGGTCAAGCAGGAGTGGAAGGAGCAGGCGCGGCGCGCCAAGGACGAGAGCCGCCGGGCCCGCGAGGAGGCCGAGCGGGCCCGCCGTCAGGCCCAGGAGGCACAGGCGCGGGCGCGGGCCCAGGCGCAGGAGGAGATGCAGCGCATCGCCCGCCGGGTCCAGGACCACTTCACGCGCGGCGACTGGCCGACCGGCGTCCGCGAGGGCCTGACGGAACTGGCCAAGGAGCTCGGGGACTTCGGGAAGGACTTCGGCAAGGGCTTCGGCCGGGACCGGACCTTCGGCCGCCCCGGGGAGGAACCGCATCACACCTCCCCCAGGGAGGACTTCCCCGCCGACTACGAGCCCGCCTGGGCCCACGAACAGGACACCACCGGCGACCCGGCCCGCGACCTCGACCGCCTGCTGGACCGCTTCCGCGACGACATCCGCGACGCGGCCCGCGACCACGGCATCACCCCCGCCCAACTCCGCGAGGCCCGCCACCACCTCTCCACGGCGGCGGCCCACATCGCAGCCCTGCTCCACACCCCCAAGCCCTGACGCCCCGGAGTCCGGGGCGAACCCCCGCGGGGCCCACCTCCCGGCCGACCGAGCCGGACGGGCCGACGGGAGAACACCCGCGGCCTGAACCGGAACCCCGGGCGCTCACCTCGAAGCCGGCCGAGCCGGACGGACAGGTGGCGAAGCATCCGGAGTCCGGGGCGAACCCCCGCGGGGCCCACCTCCCGGCCGACCGAGCCGGACGGGCCGACGGGAGAACACCCGCGGCCTGAACCGGAACCCCGGGCGCTGACCTCGAAGCCGGCCGAGCCGGACGGACAGGTGGCAAAGCATCCGGGGTCCGGGGCGAAGCCCCGCGGGAGCCGCCTCCTGGCCGGCCGAGCCGGACGGGCGGTGAGAGAACAACCCCCCGGGGCGCGGCCGACGCGCTCAGCCCGCAGCCGACCGAGCCGCCGGGCACACCCGCGACACCCCTTCGAACGTCACCCCGTGATCGGCCAGCACCTCCCCCGCCACGCCCGGCAGCACGGTGAGCGCCAGCAGCAGGTGTTCGTCCCCGATCCCCCGGTCACGCCGAGCCAGCGCGACCCGCAACGCCCGCTCCAGCACCCCCCTGGCCCCGCGGCCGAAGCCGGGCCGCCGCCCGCCCGACGACCACCCCGCCCGGCCCGTGCCCCGCCCCCGGTCACCGGACATCGCCCCGACGCCGTGCACCTCCTCCACCCGCGCCACGATCTGCGACACATCGATCCCCAGCCCGGCCAGCGCGTCCGCGTCGGCCCGGGTCAGCCCGGCCCGCCGCCGGGCCTCCCGCACATCGCGCCGCACCCGCTCCCGTGCCTCCGGCTCCGCGAGCCCGAGGGCGGACAGCGCGAAGGACGCCCGGCTGCCCTCCCGGTCGAGGAGCGCGAGCAGCAGGTGCTCGGCGTCCACGGACCGCGCCCCGTCGCCCTCCGCGTGCGCGTACGCCCCTTCGACCACCGCCCGGGCGTCCTTGGTGAACCGCTCGAACATCAATGCCTCCCGTACTTCTTGTGCACGGCCTGCCTGCTGACACCCAGCTCCGCGGCGATCTCCTGCCACGACCAGCCCTGATTGCGCGCGCTGCGCACCTGTACCGCCTCCAGCTGCTCCAGCAGCCGGCGCAGCGCGGCCACGGCCCGCAGCCCGACCCGTGGATCACGGTCACCGGCGCGCTCGGCGAGATCGGTTGCCTCACTCATGCTGTCAATCTAAGTTGACATCCGGCAGGCGTCAACCCTAGTTGACAGCCATGCCACGAGAAAGGCGGGCCCGGCACCCCGGACCCGCCTTTCCACTCCTCGGCTCGACGGCCCGACAGCCCGACAGCCCGCGAAAGCTCAGGAGTTGGTCAGCACGATCTTTCCGAACTGCTCCCCGGAAGCCAGCCGTTCGAAGCCCTCCCGGGCCCGGTCCAGCGGCAGCTCCTCGTCGATGACGGGTCGCACCCCCGTCGCGGCGCAGAAGGCGAGCAGGTCCTCCAGCTCGTCCTTGGTGCCCATGGTGGAGCCGACGACCTTCAGTTCGAGGAAGAAGATCCGGGTCAGCTCGGCGTGCGAGGGCCGGTCCCCGCTGGTGGCGCCGGAGATGACGAGCGTCCCGCCGGGCCGCAGGGACTTCACGGAGTGGGACCAGGTGGCGGCGCCCACGGTCTCGATGACGGCGTCCACCCGCTGCGGCAGCCGCGCCCCGGGCTCCACGGCCTCCACCGCGCCCAGCTCCAGGGCCCGCTTCCGCTTGGCCTCGTCCCGGCTGGTGGCGAAGACCCGCAGCCCGGCGGCCTTGCCGAGGACGATCGCGGCCGTGGCGACACCGCCGCCCGCGCCCTGCACGAGGACCGAGTCACCGGGCCGTACCCCGGCGTTGGTGAACAGCATCCGGTACGCCGTCAGCCAGGCGGTCGGCAGACAGGCCGCCTCGGCGAACGACAGTTCCTTCGGCTTGGGCAGGATGTTCCAGGTCGGCACGGCGACCTGTTCGGCGAAGGTGCCCTGGTACCGCTCCGTGAGGATGGAGCGCGGCTCGGCGGGGCCGACGCCGTGGCCGGTCTGGCCGATGACGGAGTGCAGGACGACCTCGTTGCCGTCCGCGTCGACCCCGGCGGCGTCACAGCCGAGGATCATGGGCAGCCGGTCCTCCGGGAGGCCGACGCCCCGCAGGGACCAGAGGTCGTGGTGATTGAGGGAAGCGGCCCGTACCGTGACGGTGCTCCAGCCGGGACGGGCCTCGGGAGCCGGGCGCTCCCCCAACTCGAGGCCGGTGAGCGGCTGGTCGCGGTCGATTCGGGCGGCGTAGACAGCGAACATGCTGCCGACGATAGGGGCGCGGTGCGGCCGGCGGAACCAGGACCCCCTGTGACACATGCCCTCTTGCGCGACCGGCACCCGTGCGGCGCATGCCCACCGGCACCCGGGACGGCACCGTCCGGCCCCCGGACGGGCGGGCGCCGGACCGAAGGAACGGCCCCGTCCACACGGACAGGGCCGTTCAGTACTGCGGAACGCCGCTCAGCGCGACGTCACCGGCGAGCCACACCCTCGGCCCGCGCGGCGGCGGCGACCGCCGCCGTGACGGCGGGAGCGACCCGCTCGTCGAACGGGGACGGGATCACGTAGTCGGCGGCGAGATCGTCACCGACCACCGAGGCCAGCGCCTCGGCGGCGGCGATCTTCATCCCCTCGGTGATCCGCGTGGCCCGCACCTGGAGCGCGCCCGCGAAGATCCCGGGGAAGGCCAGCACGTTGTTGATCTGGTTCGGGAAGTCCGAACGCCCGGTGGCGACGACCGCGGCGTACTTGTGCGCCACGTCCGGGTGGACCTCCGGGTCCGGGTTGGCCATCGCGAACACGAAGGCGCCCTCGGCCATGGAGGCGACGGCGTCCTCGGACACCGTACCGCCGGAGACGCCGATGAAGACGTCGGCGCCCGCGAGCGCGTCCTCCAGCGGGCCGGTGACACCGGCCTTGTTCGTGAAGCCGGCCAGTTCGCGCTTGACCGGGGTCAGGTCCTCCCGGTCGGCCGACACGACGCCCTTGCGGTCGGCCACCGCCACGTCACCGATGCCGGCCTCGACCAGCATCCTGGCGATGGCGACACCGGCCGCGCCGGCGCCGGAGATGACGGCCCGCAGCTGACCGATCTCGCGCCCGCTGAGCCGCGCCGCGTTGCGCAGCGCCGCCAGCGTGACGACGGCCGTACCGTGCTGGTCGTCGTGGAAGACCGGGATGTCCAGGCGCTCCTGGAGCCGGCGCTCGATCTCGAAGCACCGCGGCGCCGAGATGTCCTCCAGGTTCACTCCGCCGAAGGAGGGAGCGAGCCGGACGACGGTCTCGACGATGTCGTCCACGTCGGTGCAGTCGAGCGCGATCGGCACCGCGTCGACACCGCCGAACTGCTTGAACAGGATCGCCTTGCCCTCCATCACGGGGAGGGAAGCCTGGGGACCGATGTCCCCGAGTCCGAGCACGGCCGTACCGTCGGTGACGACGGCGACCACGTTGGACTTCCATGTGTAGTCGTTGACCAGCTCCGGCGTTTCCGCGATCGCGGTGCACACGCGAGCGACGCCGGGCGTGTACGCGAGGGAAAGGTCGTCCTTGTCGCGGACCGGCACGGTGGCCTGCACGGCCATCTTGCCGCCGCGGTGCAGCGCGAACGCCGGATCGAAGGAATCGAGGGGCTCCGCCCCGCCGTCCTGGTCCGTTGTGCCGTCGCTGCGAGGATTGACGATCTCCGCTGCCACTTTGTTTTACCCCTTAGGTATGCATGGTTTGAGGGTCGACCACTCCTGGTGAGGGGTGGGCGGGCACCGCGTACGGCTCGATTGCGGATACGTACGAGCTCATACGCGACGGGCGCGCCGCACACGCGCCCTGAGCCCCGGATGAGGGGTGTAAAGAACCTTCTTACCGGACGGACGGCGCCCGCGACGAGTCCATTAGGTGCAAGGTCACATCGCGGAACCGGAAGACGACACGCGGATGACGCGCGACCGGCGGACCGGAATGGCCCGAAAACGCCCAAGGCCGACCGATGGGGCGGGCGGGGAGTGACCGCACCTTGAGACACGCTGAAGATTTTGCGGCCGGAGTGCCGGATTCCCGCAGATGGTTCGGTGGTGATGGACCAAGGATGTACCGACCTGATGCGGTTCGAGGGTCACCCGTTATCCGATTTTGACATAGCGACGCCCCTGAATGGCGCAGACCGAATGGCAAGATGCCGTAAACCCACGAGGTCGCGACACCCGAAGGTGTGTGTTTCCGTCGACCCATCGGCAACTCTTCCCATCCGCCGGAGGAACCACGATGACCGCAAGCTCCACCCGTCGTACGACCGCAGCGCGCTCCCGTCTGGCCGCGGCCGGTGCGATCGCGGTCGCAGGGGCCCTGCTGATCACCGGCTGCGGTGACCAGACCAAGGACAAGAACGAGAACTCCGGCAGCGCCTCCGCCGGCAGCGCCCCGCTCGCCGACAAGCTCCCCCAGGACATCCGGACCAAGGGCAAGATCAGGGTCGGTTCCGACATCGCGTACGCACCGGTGGAGTACAAGGACTCCGCCGGCAAGGTCGTCGGACTGGACCCCGACCTGGCGGCGGCCCTCGGCAAGCAGCTCGGGGTGACCTTCGACTTCCAGAACGGCACCTTCGACGCCCTGCTCACCGGTCTGCGCTCGGACCGCTACGACATCGCCATGTCGGCCATGACGGACAACAAGAACCGTCAGGAGGGCGTCGACCCGGACACCGGCAAGAAGGTCGGTGAGGGCGTCGACTTCGTCGACTACCTGACCGCCGGTGTCTCCATATACACCCGCAAGGGCGACACCAAGGGCATCACGTCCTGGGACGACCTGTGCGGCAAGAAGCTCGCCGTCCAGCGCGGCACCACCTCGGAGGACCTGGCCAAGCAGCAGGCCAAGAAGTGTCCGGGCGGCAAGAAGCTGGCCATCGAGGCCTTCGACGACAACCAGCAGGCCCAGACCCGGCTGCGTTCCGGCGGCGCGGACGCCGTGTCCGCGGACTTCCCGGTGGCGGCGTACGCGGTGAAGACCTCCGGCGGCGGCAAGGACTTCGAGATCGTCGGCGACCAGGTCGAGGCGGCGCCGTACGGCATCGCGGTCTCCAAGAAGGAGACCCAGCTGCGCGACGCGCTCCGGGCCGCGATGGACGCGATCATCAAGAACGGCGAGTACCAGCAGATCCTCGAGAAGTGGGGCGCCCAGGACGGCGCCGTCAAGGAGTCCGTGATCAACGGCGGCAAGTGACCCGCGGCGGCAAGCGGCCACTGAGAGGCAATTCCCGTGACTGACATCGACAAGACGGCGGGGCCGGTGGACACGCCCCCGGCCGGCGCGGAGGCCATCAAGGCCATCCCGGTCCGGCACTACGGACGTTATGTCTCCGCCGTCATCGCGATCGCGCTCCTCGTCGCGATCGTCTACGCGTTCGGCCAGGGCCGGATCAACTGGCACGCGGTGCCGGACTACTTCTTCGACGACCGCATCCTCACCGGTGTCGGCAAGACCCTCCTGCTGACGGTGCTGTCGATGCTGATCGGCATCGTCGGCGGCATCGTCCTCGCGGTGATGCGGCTGTCGAAGAACCCTGTGACCTCGTCCATCGCCTGGTTCTACATCTGGTTCTTCCGCGGCACCCCGGTCCTGGTCCAGCTGTTCCTCTGGTTCAACCTCGGCCTGGTCTTCGAGTACATCAACCTGATGCCGTTCTACAAGGACTACTGGTCGAACTTCATGACGCCGCTGCTGACGGCGTTGCTCGGCCTGGGCCTGAACGAGGCGGCGTACATGGCGGAGATCTGCCGGGCGGGCCTGCTGGCGGTGGACGAGGGCCAGACCGAGGCGGCCCACGCGCTGGGCATGAGCCACGGCAAGACGCTGCGCCGGGTGGTCATCCCGCAGGCGATGCGCGTGATCGTGCCGCCGACGGGCAACGAAGTGATCAACATGCTGAAGACGACCTCGCTCGTGGCGGCCGTCCAGTATCCCGAGCTGTTCCGCTACGCCCAGGACATCGGCCAGAACTCCGGTGCCCCGGTGGAGATGTACTTCCTCGCCGCGGCCTGGTACCTGATCATGACCTCGGTGCTGAGCGTCGGCCAGTACTACATCGAGCGGTACTACGCCCGCGGCTCCAGCCGCCAGCTGCCGCCGACGCCGTGGCAGAAGGTGAGGACCAACATGCTCTCCCTGGGCCGGCCCAAGGGAGGCATGGCATGACCGACAAGCTGAGCAAGAGTCAGGGCACCCCGGCCGAGGGCACCGTCCCGATGGTCAGGGCGCAGGACGTCCACAAGTCCTTCGGCCACGTCGAGGTGCTCAAGGGCATCGACCTGGAGGTCAAGCCGGGCGAGGTGTTCTGCCTCATCGGCCCCTCCGGTTCCGGCAAGTCGACCTTCCTGCGGTGCATCAACCACCTGGAGAAGATCAACGCCGGACGGCTGTACGTCGACGGTGAGCTGGTCGGCTACCGCCAGCAGGGCGACAAGCTGTACGAGCTGCGCGACCGTGAGGTCGCGATGAAGCGCCGGGACATCGGCATGGTCTTCCAGCGCTTCAACCTGTTCCCGCACATGACGGCCGTGGAGAACGTCATGGAGGCGCCGGTGCAGGTCAAGGGCGCGAACCGGGCGCAGGCCAGGGAACGTGCCATGCAGCTGCTGGAGCGCGTGGGCCTGGCCGACCGGGCCGGACACTACCCCTCCCAGCTCTCCGGCGGCCAGCAGCAGCGCGTGGCGATCGCCCGGGCGCTGGCGATGGACCCGAAGCTGATGCTGTTCGACGAGCCGACCTCGGCCCTGGACCCGGAGCTGGTCGGTGACGTCCTGGACGTCATGCGAGACCTCGCCGAGTCCGGCATGACCATGGTCGTCGTCACCCACGAGATGGGCTTCGCCCGCGAGGTGGGCGACAGCCTGGTGTTCATGGACGACGGTGTGGTGGTGGAATCCGGCCACCCGCGGGACGTCCTGACGAACCCTCAGCACGAGCGGACGCAGTCGTTCCTGTCCAAGGTGCTCTGAGGCCGCCGCTCCGGGCGTGCGCGGGAAGGGGCGGTACGAGTTCTCGTACCGCCCCTTGCGCGTGCCGCGTTCCGGCTACTTGACGGCGAGGAGCAGCGTGTCCGAGGGCGAGCACCACACCGGCCGGGCCTCGGCGAAGCCCCGGGCGAGCAGCGTGCGCGCGTGCCACGCCGCCGACGGCGTGTCGCCGTCCGCGTGTTCGCCGTAGATCTCGAAGCGGCGGGCGGTCGGCTCGGCGAGGACCGGGTCCTGGGCGGCCAGCCGCCACCAGTCGGCCCAGTCCAGGGCGCCGTCCCGCTTGGCCTGATCCATGCGGGCGCGGCGCTGGGCGCGCTCGGCCGCGTTGATCCGGGGCGTGGTGTCGTCGATCATGTGGTCCGCGTTCATGAAGACACCGCCGTCGCGGACCAGCCCCGCGACCCGACCGTAGAGGGCCGCGAGGGGTTCGCTGTGCAGCCAGTGGAGGGCCGTGGCGGTCAGTACGGCGTCGTAGGAGTCGTACGGCAGCGCGGCCGGCCAGTCGGGGTCCTTCAGGTCGGCGGTCACGAGCGTGACCCGGTCGTCGCCGGCGAAGGTGCCGTGGGCGATGGCGAGCAGCGCGGGGTCGAGGTCGACGCCGGTGCTGGTGGCGTCGGGGAAGCGGCGCAGCAGCCGGGCGGTGATGCTGCCGGTGCCGCACGCGAGGTCCAGCACGCGGGGGGCGGTGCCCACGAGCGCCTCGACCATGTCGAGCATGATCCGGAACCGTTCCTCACGGTCCGGCATGTACCACTCCTGCTGCCGGTCCCAGCTCTCCTGCCAGGCCGCCCAGTCGGTCCCGGTACTCGTCGTCATGGAATCCCGACTCCCCTCGGTTCGCGTAATACCCTGGAAGCACGACCGGCTGTTACCCGACCGCAGACCCGACGATAAAGCGCCTCCGTAAGGACTACAAGTGGAACTGGCCTATTACTCGGATTACGCCGTACGTCTCGTCAACAGCGAGGAACCGGCCCGGGGCAGGGACACCCTGACCACGGTCGAGGCCGTCCGCGATCTCTTCGGCGACAACGGCTCCGCGGCCCGCCGCGCCACCGACGCCGACGTCACGCGCTTCCGCTCGGTCCGGGCCCGGCTGCGCGGGGTCTTCGAGGCCGCCGACCAGGGCGACGAGACCCTGGCCGTGGACCTGCTGAACTCCCTGCTGCTGGAGTTCCCGGTCAGCCCGCAGATCTCCGGGCACGACCACCGCGACGAGGACGGCCGCCCGCTGTGGCACATGCACCTGGCCGACCACCCGTCCAACGCCACCGCCGGCTACGCGGCGATCGCGGCGATGGGCCTGGCCTTCCACCTCACCGAGTACGGCGTCGACCGGCTCGGCCTGTGCGAGGCCGCCCCGTGCCGCAACGCCTACCTGGACACCTCGACCAACCGTTCCCGCCGCTACTGCTCCGACCGCTGCGCCACCCGCGCCAACGTCGCGGCCTACCGCGCCCGCAAGCGCCTGGAGGCCGACCGGTCGGGCAGCAGCGGCCTCGCCGCCGAGAGCGCCCAGCGCAGCAGCGCCAGCGGCGAGCGCTGACCGGCCCGCAGCGGGCGGAAGCGGAACCTGGCCGTCCCGAGGATCAGCTCCTCGGGCACGACCCCGTAGTCCGTGCTGTCCCCGCCGGCGTACGGGTTGTCGCCGAGCACCCACCAGCCGCCCTCGCGGCGCTCCACGGCCCGCTTGACGACCAGCAGGTCCTGCTGGAACGGGTGACGCAGGACCACGACGTCCCCGGGCCTGACCACACCTGCGTACCGCACCAGCAACTGGTCCCCGTGGTGCAGCGTGGGCACCATCGACGGGCCGGTCACCTCGGCCAGCCCGAAGGGCGCCCCGGCCCTCCCCCGTTCGGTCTCCTGCGACAGCTCCGGCATCCCCGGCACCTCCCCGGTCCGTTCCTCCACCAGTCTCAGTCTCACCCTGGACTTTTGTCCTAAGCCCTAGGGGGCACCCGAGAAATCGCCTTCCACAGGGAGTAATGTCGCACCTGAGAAGACGATCACGAGGAAGGAATGCTCCATGCTTTCCCGCCTGTTTGCCCCCAAGGTCAAGGTCAGCGCACACTGCGACCTGCCCTGCGGCGTGTACGACCCGGCCCAGGCCCGCATCGAGGCGGAGTCGGTGAAGGCCGTCCAGGAGAAGATGGCCGGTAACGACGACCCCCACTTCCAGACGCGTGCCACCGTCATCAAGGAGCAGCGCGCGGAGCTGGCCAAGCACCACGTCTCCGTGCTCTGGAGCGACTACTTCAAGGCCCCGCACTTCGAGAAGTACCCGGAGCTGCACCAGCTGGTCAACGACACCCTGAAGGCCCTCTCGGCCGCCAAGGCGTCCACCGACCCGGCCACGGGCCAGAAGGCGCTGGACTACATCGCCCAGATCGACAAGATCTTCTGGGAGACCAAGAAGGCCTGAGCTCGTCCCGCGCCTTCTGACCGAGGTTCCCCTAACCTCGGCGATTTCCCGCCCGCACCCGGCCTCCAGGCCGCCTTCACGGCGTCCTGACGGACCGGGTGCGGTCTTTTCCCGGCACTGCGTGACGCGTCCGTGCGAAGCTGATCGGGTGACCGCCCTGGAGGACCTGAGACGGCTGCGGCGCGTGCGCGACCGCATGGACCGCGAGTACGCCGAGCCGCTCGACATGACCGAGCTGGCCCGTGACGCCCTCATGTCCCCCGGCCACTTCCAGCGCAGCTTCCGCAAGGCGTTCGGGGAGACGCCGTACAGCTACCTGATGACCCGGCGGATCGAACGGGCCAAGGCCCTGCTGCGCCGGGGCGACCTCAGCGTGACCGAGGTGTGCCTCGCCGTCGGCTGCACCTCGCTCGGCTCCTTCAGCTCCCGGTTCACCGAGCTGGTCGGCGAGACGCCGAGCGCCTACCGGGCCCGCGACCACGAGGAGACCGCGGCGATCCCGCCCTGTGTGGCCCGCAGGCTGACCCGGCCGCGCCGCCGCCCGTACTGAGGCGCGATCCCGCCGCCCGGTCCTAGGGTGGGTCCATGGACGTGAAACTCGCGCAGTGTTTCCTCGCCGTGGACGACCACGACAAGGCCATCGCCTTCTACCGCGACGTGCTCGGCCTTCAGATCCGCAACGACGTGGGCTTCGAGGGGATGCGCTGGGTGACCCTGGGCTCCCCGCTCCAGCCCGACGTGGAGATCGTCCTGGAGCCGCCGGACGCGAGCCCGGACGCCTCCCCCGCCGACAAGCAGGCGCTCAACGAACTCCTCGCCAAGGGCCTGCTGCGCGGCGTCATCTTCACCACGCCGGACTGCGACGCGCTGTACGAGCGGGTCCGCGAGTCCGGCGCCGACGTCCTCCAGGAGCCGATGGACCAGCCGTACGGGGTGCGCGACTGCGCCTTCCGCGACCCGGCCGGCAACCAGCTCCGCTTCATCGAACGCCCCACGGGCTGAACCCCGCCCGCCGACTCCGCGCCGACTCCGGCCGCTGGACTCCGGCCGCTGCGCTCCCGCCGCGCGTCGCCCGGCTGCTCGTGCCGCGCCCATCCGGTCAGCGCGGGCCGGAACGCGCACTCGGCGTCTTACCGGGACGGCGGGACGCCCAGGCACACCTGGTCCGGACGGCTGCCGGAGACCACCGGCGGCCGTACCGTCTCCCCGTGCCAGGGCACGGCGCAGAACGCCTGCCCCGCCGGAGAGCGCAGTACGGCCCAATCGCCGTGCTCGCCACGGGACGCGGAGAGCCGGGTGCCGGTGACGGCCGCCCGGAAGGCGCACGCGTCGGCGAGGCGCGCGGCCGGCCGGTCGGTCGGCGAAGGCGTACGTCCAGCGGATCGTCATCCGGGGAGTCCGGGCAGGGCCGATGACCGGACGGACGGGCGGGCCGCCGGCCGGCGGTGGTCACCGTGGTCGGGGCGCCGGCGCCGGCTGACCGCCACGCGGGACAGGCGGTGTGTCAGTGGTCGGCCTTCCCCGCCTCCCGCCCCGGCCCCCGGTGCCGGTCCCAGGGCTCCACGTCCACCACCGCCTCGGGCGGTACGGGCCCGTACACGTGCGGGAACTCCTCCCCGCCCGGCTCCGCGGACTCGTACCTCACCGGAGCCCCGACCCGCGCCGGGTCCACGACCAGCACGACCAGCTCGTCCGGGCCGTCGTAGCCGCCGTAGAGGAAGTCGGCGATACGCGGGAGCTGCTCACGGGTGGAGCAGTGGATGAAGCCCTCCTCCTGGAGGCTGCGGCCCCTGGTGGACATCTCGTAGGAGCCGCGCGCACGCGCCGCCTCCCACAGGGAGCGCTCGGTGATGTGCAGGATGTACGGCAGTTTCGGCATGCGCCCACGCTACGGCGCCCCCGCCCCCCTGGGCGCTCAGACGGCGCTGCTCCCGGTGCCCGCCACCGGCGGGCCCTGCGGACCGTTGCCGCCGCCCGGCCGGGCCTCGGCACCGGCGGAACGCTGCTGCCCGGCGGCCCGGGGACCGCTCTCCTCGTACGTCGCGCAGCCGGGGTTGCGGCAGGGCCCAGGGCCCCAGACCGGCACCCAGGCGCCCAGGGTCTTGTGCCGCTTGACGACCGTTTCCACGGGCTGTCCGCAGACGGGACAGGCGTGGCCCTCGCTGTCCATGCCCTCAGGGTAGAGCGGTGGCGCCCCCGGCGCTCCTTGCCGCGGCGGCCCCGAGGCCCGTGCGGGGAGGATCGGCGGCCCCCGCACACCGTCGGGGTGTGCGGGGGCCGCCTGGCCGGAGCCTCCCGATGACCGTACGGGGTCAGGAGCCGCACGGGCCTGGGGGCTCCGGGTTCTGCTCGGCCGCCGGGACGGGCGGCCCTCAGCTGGTGCGCCGGGTCACGAACTCGGCGAGCGCCAGCAGACCGCCCGCCGCCTCCGGGTCGGGAACGGCGCGGGCCAGCTCCTGCATGGCCCGGGCCATCCGGTCGGCCGCCTCGGCCTGCGCCCAGTCCCGGCCGCCGGCCCGCTCCACCGCCAGCGCGGTACGCGCGATCTCGCCGGCCTCCGCCTCCTCCTCGCGGTACGGCGTCCCGTACAGCGCGGCGAGCTCGGCCGCCGCCGGAGTGCCGGAGGTGAGCGCCGCCACCACCGGCAGGGACTTCTTGCGGGCGGCGAGATCCGCGCCGGCCGGCTTGCCGGTGTGCCGCGGGTCTCCCCATATGCCGATGACGTCGTCGATGAGCTGGAAGGCGAGCCCGGCCTGCCGGCCGAAGCCGTCCAGCGCGGCCACCTCCTCCTCGCCCGCGCCCGCGTACAGCGCGCCGAGCGCGCAGGCACAGCCCAGCAGCGCGCCGGTCTTGGCCTCGGCCATCGCGAGCACCTCGTCCAGGGTGACCGCGTCCGGCGCGCACCGCTCCAGGTCGGTGTCGGCGTGCTGGCCCTCGCACAGCTCCACGACACAGGCCGCGAGCCGGGCCGCGGCCGGCACGGAGGCCGGGTGCGGATCCTCGGCGAGCAGCCGCAGGGCCAGCGCCTGGAGGGCGTCCCCGGCGAGGATCGCGTCGGCGTCGCCGAACACGGTCCACGCCGTCGGCCGGTGGCGGCGGGTGGTGTCCCGGTCCATCACGTCGTCGTGCAACAACGTGAAGTTGTGGACCAGTTCGACCGCCGCCGCCGCCCGGACGGCCGCCGCCCGGGCCGCCGGACCGCCCAGCGCGGCGGCGGCCGCCAGCACGAGCGCGGGCCTGATCGCCTTGCCCGCGTTGCCCGCCGCCGGGGCGCCGTCGGCGTGCTGCCAGCCGAAGTGGTAGCTCGCGATCCGGCACATGGAGCCGGGCAGCGACTCCACGGCCGCGCGCAGCTCCGGGTCGACCAGCTTCCGGGCGCGCTCCAGCTGGACCGGCGCCTCGTGTCCTTCGAGCGGACCGGGGGCGCCACCCCCGGCCTTCTCCGGTGGCTCCTCCGGGGTGCCGGGGCGCGACACCCCGGAGGAACGCTGTTCGGTCTCCGTCATGAACTCGGCCATGCCTCCCCCTCACCAGGACCACGGAGTACGTCGTCACCGGCCCGGCCGGACGCGTACCCCGAGGGCCTACCCGCCCCGGGGGGCGGGGACACGGCCGCGACGTGCGGAAACGTCACCTCCATCGGCCGATCTCGACGTTCTCCAGCACGCCGAGCGCGTCGGGCACCAGGACCGCGGCCGAGTAGTACGCCGTCACCAGGTACTTGATGATGGCCTGCTCGTTGATGCCCATGAATCGGACGGACAGGCTCGGCTCGATCTCGTCCGGGATGCCGGACTGCCTGAGGCCGATGACGCCCTGGTCGGCCTCGCCGGTACGCATGGCGATGATCGAGGTCGTACGAGCCTCGCTGATTGGGATCTTGTTGCACGGGTAGATCGGCACCCCGCGCCAGGTCGGGATGCGGTTGCCGGCGATGTCGATCGTCTCCGGGACCAGTCCCCGCTTGTTCAGCTCGCGCCCGATCGCGGCGATGGCGCGCGGATGGGCCAGCAGGAGCTTGGTGCCGCGGCGGCGGCTGAGCAGTTCGTCCAGGTCGTCCGGGCTCGGCACGCCGTCGTGCGGCTGGATCCGCTGGTCGTACTCGCAGTTGCTGAGCAGACCGAACTCCGGGTTGTTGACCAGCTCGTGCTCCTGGCGCTCCTTCAGCGCCTCGACCGTGAGCCGCAGCTGCTGCTCGGTCTGGTTCATCGGCTGGTTGTAGAGGTCGGCCACGCGCGAGTGGATGCGCAGCACGGTCTGGGCGATGCTCAGTTCGTACTCGCGCGGCCGTGGCTCGTAGTCCACGAAGGTGTGCGGGATGTCGGGCTCGCCGGAGTGGCCGGCCGCCAGCTCGACCTCCTTCTCCCCGTACCTGTTGGTCCGCTGCGCGGGGATCGAGCGCAGCCGTTCCAGGTGCGCGCGCAGCGAGTCGGAGCGCTCCGCGACCTGCTGGAAGTCCTGGCGGCTGAGGATCAGCACCGTGGTCGAGGTGTCCGCACGGACGGTGTACTCCCAGATCGCCTCCGGGTCGAGCAGCGCCTGGTCGCCGAAGTAGGCGCCGTCGGCGAGGACACCGAGGACGGCGTCGTCGCCGTAGGGACCCGTGCTGACCTTCTCCACCCGGCCGTGGGCGAGCAGGTAGACCTCGTCCGCCTGGTTGCCGAAGTCGGCGATCACCTCGCCGGGCGCGAAGTCGCGCTGCCGGCAGCGGCGGGCCAGCTCGGTCAGCACCTCCGTGTCCTCGTACGACCGCAGGGCCGGCAACTCGCCCAGCTCGTTCGGGATGACCTCCACCTGGTTGCCGGTCTTCACGAAGGTGATCCGGCCGTCGCCGACGGCGTACGTCAGGCGCCGGTTCACCCGGTACGTGCCGCCCTGGACGTCCACCCAGGGAAGCGTGCGCAGCAGCCAGCGGGAGCTGATCTCCTGCATCTGCGGAACGGACTTGGTGGTGGTGGCCAGGTTCCGCGCGGCCGCCGTCCCGAGGGACTGCTGCGGCCTGCCCTGATCCGTGCGGACCTCTTCGCCTACCGACATAGAGAAATGCCCTCCCATGTATGCCCGGTGCCGAAGTGCGCCGGGCACCGGTCTCGCATCGAGCGTCCCAGCACGGAGCGTGTCCGCGCCATTACCCGAAAGAGCGGGAATGGATCATCGGATTACTGGGCACGATGGGCGATCTCGCCGCGGCTCGCGAGGCATGCCCGCCTGTCCGGATCGGCTCGCACACCATACGAACGAAGTGTCGCGGGACGTCCGGTTTGGGTAGAAGCGGGCAGGACATCCGGTGGCCGCGCCCGGCGGCCGCACGGGCACGGCACGAAGGAGTCGGGCATGGCCCCACCCATGTCGGCGAGCGGTTTCCTTGACGCGCTCAGGGCGGAGGGCGTCACGGTCGTCGAGGTCGGCGACTGGCGGCACCACAACCGCAATCACAAGGGCCCCTGGGGGCCGGTCCACGGCGTGATGATCCACCACACGGTGACCCGGGGCGGCGCGCGCACGGTGGAGCTGTGCCGGGACGGTCACCCGGACCTGCCGGGGCCGCTGTGCCACGGCGTGATCACCAAGGACGGCACGGTCCACCTGGTCGGCTACGGCCGCGCCAACCACGCCGGGCTCGGGGACGACGAGGTGCTGCGCGCGGTGATCGCCGAGAAGGGGCTGCCGCCGGACAACGAGGCGAACACCGACGGCAACCGGCACTTCTACGGCTTCGAGTGCGAGAACCTCGGCGACGGGGAGGATCCGTGGCCGGACGAACAGCTTGAGGCGATCGAGCGGGTCGCCGCCGCGGTGTGCCGGCACCACGGATGGACGGAACGGTCGGTCATCGGCCACCTGGAGTGGCAGCCGGGGAAGGTGGACCCCCGGGGCTTCGGGATGTCCTGGCTGCGGGAGCGGGTGCGGGAGCGGCTGAAGGACTAGGGTCTTCCGCTTGGATCAGGCCCGATCCCGCGAGCCCGGCGTGATCCAGACGAAAGGCTCCAGCGGTGGCCGGACGGTGGGGTCCGCCCCCGGGCCACGGGTCCGCCGTGGCCGGTCGCGCGGTTGCGCGCGCCCCTGGGATCGCTCGGCGCACCCCTGCCCGCGTCGGCGGGCGGCCCCGCCCCCGCCCGGCCCCCGCACCGGCGACAATGAAGCCGTGACCAGCCCCGGCCCGCTCAGCCCCCGCCTCCCCTCGCCCCTGCACGAGGTGCGGGACCCCCGGTTCGAGCGCCACGGACTGCGGCTGCTGCTCAAGCGGGACGACCTCATCCACCCGCTGTTGATCGGCAACAAGTGGCGCAAGCTGGTGCCCAACATCGCGGCGGCCCGCGGTCGGGCCCTGGTCACCTTCGGCGGGGCCTACTCCAACCACCTGCGGGCCACCGCCGCCGCGGGCCGCCTGCTGGGCCTGCCGACCACCGGTGTGGTCCGCGGCCACGAGCTGGCCGGCCGCCCCCTCAACCCGTCCCTGGCCCGGTGCGCGGCCGACGGCATGCGGCTGCACTTCATCGACAGATCGACATATCGCCGCAAGAGCGAACCTGAGGTCCTGGCCGGCATCCTGCGCGCGGCCGGCGCCGAGGACGCGTACGTCGTGCCCGAGGGCGGCAGCAACACCGAGGCGGTACGCGGCTGCCGCGCCCTCGGCACGGAACTGCGCGGCCGGGCCGACGTCGTCGCGGTCGCCTGCGGCACCGGTGGCACCCTCGCCGGCCTCGCCGCCGGACTCGCGGCCGGCCAGCGCGCGCTCGGCGTACCGGTGCTGAAGGGCGGCTTCCTGGAGGCCGACGTACAGGCTCTGCAGGAACGTGCCTTCGGCGCCCGCAGCGGCACCTGGTCCCTGGACGACCGTTTCCACTGCGGCGGGTACGCCCGGACGACACCGGAACTGGAGGCGTTCGCACAGGACTTCGAGCAGCGGCACGGGCTGGCCGTGGAGCGTCTTTATGTCGCCAAGTTGCTGTTCGGACTGGCCGCCCTGGCGGAAGAGGACGCCTTCGCGCGCGGGACGACGATCGCCGCCGTCGTCACGGGACGGCCGTTCCCTGACCCGGCCTGAGCCGAACGGAAGACCCTAACCGGCCTCCCGGTAGGCCGCCGCCTCCTCCAGGTCCAGGCGTCTGAGCAGGGCTCGCAGCATCTCGTCGTCGATGTAGCGCAGGTCGCGGAGTCTGACGAAGACCTCGCGCTCGGCGCCGATCATCTCGCGGGACAGCCGCCGGTAGGTGTCGTCGACGGACTCGCCGGTGATCGGGTTGACCTGCCCGAGCCGTTCCCAGACGGCGTTGCGGCGGCGCTCGAGGACCATGCGGAGCCGGTCGGCGAGCGGCTCGGGCAGGGTGTTGCGCTCGTCGGCGAGGAGTTCGTCGAGCCGGGCCTCGGCGGCCCGGGACGCCTGGGCCTGGGCGTTGGCCTCGGCGAGCGTCTCGGCCTGCCGGTCGCGGCCGGGGAACTTCAGCAGCCGGATCAGCGGCGGCAGCGTCACGCCCTGCACGACGAGGGTGCCGATGACGGTGGTGAAGGTCAGGAAGAGGATCAGGTTGCGCGGACCCGCGGGCATGGTCGGCGGGATGGAGAAGGCGATCGCGAGGGAGACGACGCCGCGCATGCCGGCCCACGAGGTGACCATCGCGCCCCGCCAGGTGGGGTTCTGTTCGCGCTCCGTGACACGCCTCGACAGGAGGCGGGGCAGGAAGGTGGCCGGATAGACCCAGACGAACCGGGCCACCACCACGACCAGGAAGACGGCGACGGCGTACCAGGCGGCGGAGGTGCCCTCGTACTCCCCGAGCCGTTTGAGGACGATCGGCAGCTGCAGACCGATCAGGGCGAACACCGCGGACTCCAGCACGAAGGCCACCATCTTCCACACCGCGCCCTCCTGGAGACGGGTGGCGAAGTCGACCTCCCACGCGCGGTGGCCGAGGTAGAGGGCGACGACCACCACCGCGAGCACCCCGGAGGCGTGCGCCTGCTCGGCGACCGCGTAGGCGACGAACGGGATGAGCAGGGAGAGCGTGTTCTGCAGGAGGGGCTCGGTCAGGTGGGTGCGCAGCCAGTGCAGGGGCGCCATGAGGACGAGACCGATCCCGACACCGCCGACCGCGGCGAGCGCGAACTCGCGGATGCCGCCCGCCCAGGTGGCCCCTTCCCCGACGGCTGCGCCGAGCGCCACCTTGTAGGCGGTGATCGCCGTGGCGTCGTTCAGCAGGGACTCGCCCTGGAGGATGGTGGTGATCCGGGACGGCAGGCCCACCCGGCGTGCGACCGCCGTGGCGGCGACCGCGTCCGGCGGCGCCACCACCGCGCCCAGCACCAGCGCGGCGGGCAGCGGCAGCCCGGGGACGATCAGGTACGCGACCCAGCCGACCACGACGGTCGCGAAGAGCACGTATCCCACCGAGAGCAGCGCCACCGGCCGGAACTGCGCCCGCAGGTCGAGGTAGGAGCTGTCGCTCGCCGACGTGTACAGCAGCGGGGGCAGCAGCAGCGGCAGGACGATGTGCGGATCGAGGGTGTAGGACGGCACGCCGGGGATGTAGGAGACCGCCAGACCGACCGCGACCAGCAGCAGGGGCGCCGGCGCCGGGGTGCGCCGCGCCGCCGCGGCCACCGCGGCACTGCCCGCCACCAGCAACAGCAGCGGCATCACGTCCATGGTCCTCGCCCACCCTCATCTTTCGCGCGGCAACCCGCACAACCGTCGTAATCTGGCAATCATGAAACAGTGCACGCACGCCGACGCGCTGCCGCACCCGGAACCGAAGCCGCTCGACGAGACCTGTCCGGAGTGCCTGCGGGACGGCACGAACCCCGTCCAGCTGCGCCTCTGCCTCACCTGCGGCCACGTCGGCTGCTGCGACTCCTCGCCGGGACGGCACGCGACGGAGCACCACGCGCAGTCCGGTCATCCGGTGATGCGGACGTTCGAGCCCGGCGAGGACTGGCGGTGGTGCTTCGTGGACCACGTACTCGTCTGAGCGTTCTCCCCGAGAGCGTCCCGTCCGACCGTGTTCTCGTGTGACACTGCATGCGGCGGCTGCCGCACGACGGTTCGAGCGTCTGACGTCTGGGTACGTCAACCCGGCGCGCGCTCTTCCCATTTGGGCCCGCGAACCCCCTAGACACGGAGCGTATCCACAGCTTTACTGTGAGTGACGCCAGGGGGTTGGGGTCCCGGGGACAGAAACGTTCGGAGCGCGATAGCGTCACCGCTTGAACCACTCACGCGTTACCCCGGGGGGCGACCCTCGGCCCCGTAAAGCTTGTACCACCATGGAGGTGAGGGTGTCCCAGATCGCAGGCGAGCCCGCGTCGAACCAGGACTTCGTGGAAGTCCGGCTGCCGGCTGCGGGTGCCTACCTGTCGGTGCTGCGGACGGCCACGGCCGGTCTCGCGGCCCGCTTGGACTTCACCCTGGACGAGATCGAGGACCTGCGCATCGCCGTGGACGAGGCCTGCGCGATCCTGCTCCAGCAGGCCGTGCCCGGCTCGGTGCTCAGTTGTGTCTTCCGGCTCGTCGACGACTCACTGGAAGTCACGGTGTCGGCGCCGACCACGGACGGCCACGCACCCTCGCGGGACACCTTCGCCTGGACCGTGCTGTCGGCCCTCGCGGGCAAGGTCTCGTCCGCCGTGGACGAGGACAAGACGGTGTCGATCAGTCTCTACAAACAGCGTGGCGCCGGCCCCGGGCCGGCGTGAGGAACGGGGACGGGCCGGTGCGGGACGAAGAGCGCGGCACACGGGAGCTGCCGACCGGGGACGGGGGTGCCTCCTGGTCGGGCGACGCCGAGACCCCGGGGGCAGGTCCCCGGGACGGTTCCCGGCGCATGGCGGACGGCATCGACGGCATCCCCGAGCAGGCCAGACCGCATCCGGAGGACGACTCCGCGCGGGTCGGCGGTGACGGTGCCACGGGCACGCCACCGAAGGCACGCGGCGGCGCCGGACCCGACGTCCGCGCGGGGGCCAGGGCTCGGGGAAGGGCTACGGGCGGGACGATGAGCGAGCACGAGCGATACGCCGAGGACGACGCGCTGGGCACGGAGGCCGTACAGGCCGTGCAGCACGACGCCCAGGACCGCAGCGGGGCGCGGGCGAAGTTCGTCGAGCTGCGCGCGCTGCCGGCGGGCAGCACGGAGTACGCGGAGCTGCGCAACCAGCTGGTCCGTATGCACCTGCCGCTCGTGGAGCACCTGGCACGCCGGTTCCGCAACCGCGGTGAGCCGCTGGACGACCTCACCCAGGTCGCCACGATCGGTCTCATCAAGTCCGTCGACCGGTTCGACCCCGAGCGTGGCGTGGAGTTCTCCACCTACGCCACACCGACCGTGGTCGGCGAGATCAAGCGGCACTTCCGCGACAAGGGCTGGGCGGTCCGTGTGCCGCGCCGGCTCCAGGAGCTGCGGCTCGCGCTGACCACCGCGACGGCCGAGCTGTCCCAGCTGCACGGCCGTTCCCCGACGGTCCACGAGCTGGCCGAGAAGCTCGCCATCTCCGAGGAGGAGGTCCTGGAGGGTCTGGAGTCCGCGAACGCGTACTCCACGCTGTCCCTGGACGTCCCCGACACCGACGACGAGTCACCGGCGGTCGCCGACACCCTGGGCGCCGAGGACGAGGCGCTGGAGGGCGTGGAGTACCGCGAGTCCCTCAAGCCGCTGCTGGAGGACCTCCCACCGCGCGAGAAGCGGATCCTGCTGCTGCGTTTCTTCGGCAACATGACCCAGTCGCAGATCGCGCAGGAGGTCGGCATCTCCCAGATGCACGTCTCCCGCCTGCTGGCCCGCACGCTGGCGCAGCTCCGCGAGAAGCTCCTCGTGGAGGAGTGAACGGGCCGTGAGCCCCGCTCGGCAGGGCTCCGTGTGCGAAGCGGCCCCGCCTGGTGAGCCCTACTCGCCCCGGCCCGGTCCCTTGATCCCGAGGGCCCGGGTCGTCTCGCCGTTGACGAGGAGCACCAGCGCCACCACGGCGACGAGCCCGAGCACGATGCCGGCCGGAACGGCCATGCCGTCGGCCCGGAGCAGGTTGTAGGCCACGGGCAGGGCCATGAGCTGGGTGATCAGCGCGGGCCCCCGGCTCCAGCCGCGCCGCAGCAGCAGACCGCGCGCGGCGAGCAGCGGCAGCAGCGCGAGGACGACCAGGGTGATCCCCAGGGTCACGGCTTGCTGCCGGTCGTCCGGGGCACCGGTGAGCCCGAGCACCAGCACCCACAGGCCGCCGGCCACCAGCGCCGTGCCCTCCAGCGCGGCCAGCACCGCCGCGTACGTCAGCCGGCGCGGGCGCGGCCCGGCGGCCGGGCCGGCCGTGGTGGCCTCGGCGGTGTGCGGGGCGGGATTCTGCTGACTGCTCACCCCAGCAGGGTAGCCCTCCCCCTCCGGCGCGCCGCCGCGCCCCGCGACCCCGAGTGTCCAGGCTCACGCCCCGGTCTCTTACCGGATCCCTAACTCGGTCTGGGCCGAGTACCCCCCAGTAGGTACGCTGCCATCCATGCGTGCACTTCTCGTGGTCAATCCGGCGGCAACCACCACAAGCGCACGCAGACGTGACGTACTGATCCACGCGCTGGCGAGCGAGATGAAGCTGGAGGCGGTCACCACCGAGTACCGCGGCCACGCTCGCGACCTCGGCCGGCAGGCGGCGGAGAGCGACGACATCGACCTGGTCGTGGCGCTCGGCGGCGACGGCACGGTCAACGAGGTCGTCAACGGCCTCCTGCACGCCGGTCCCGCCCCGGACCGCCTCCCCGGTCTCGCCGTGGTCCCGGGTGGCTCCACGAACGTCTTCGCCCGCGCGCTCGGCCTGCCCAACGACCCCGTCGAGGCCACCGGGGCCCTGCTGGACGCGCTGCGCGACGGCACCGAACGGGTCGTCGGCCTCGGTCTGACCTCGGGCACGCCGGGCACCGAGGACGAGGCGGTGCCGGCCCGCTGGTTCACCTTCAACGCCGGACTCGGTTTCGACGCGGGGGTGGTGGGCCGGGTCGAGCAGCAGCGCGAGCGCGGGAAGAAGTCGACGCACGCGCTGTACGTCCGTCAGGTGGTCCGGCAGTTCCTCGGTGAGCCGAACCGCCGCCACGGCACGATCACGCTCGAACGGCCCGGCGCGGACCCGGTCGGGGATCTGGTCGTCGCCATAGTCTCGAACACGTCCCCGTGGACGTATCTCGGCAATCGCCCGATGTACACGTCACCTAAGGCTTCGTTCGATACGGGCATCGACGTGCTCGGTCTCAGCCGGCTGTCCACAGCCGCGGTTGCCCGGTATGGCACCCAGTTGCTCACTTCGTCCCCCGAGCGGGGACCACAGGGGAAGCACGCCGTCTCCCTGCACGACCTGGACCAGTTCACCTTGCATTCGAAGGTGCCCCTGCCCCTTCAGATGGACGGTGACCATCTCGGGCTGCGTACGAGCGTGACGTTCACAGGCGTACGCCGTGCACTGCGTGTGATTGTGTGAGCGGAACGGGCGAAAGTCCTTTCACTCGAACGTTTAGGCCAGGGTCCACCCCATGGAAGTACGGCTGTGACCTAGTCGACACCGAGGAATCAAAAAAAATCTTCCGGAAGGGGTTGTATCCGCCGCTGAGGTTTGCGAGTCTCTACGTGGCGATCGGGACGGCCCGCAACACCGGCCTCCGCTGATCACCAGAACCCCTCTTCAAACACAGGACCACGCCGGGTGAAGACTCGGCGGTCGGCCCTTCACTTGTTGAGGGATTCGTGAAAGCGTTCACATTCACAAGCAACCTGCACGTAATACCAAGGAGAGGTAGCAGCCATGGACTGGCGTCACAACGCCGTTTGCCGCGAGGAAGACCCCGAGCTCTTCTTCCCCATCGGCAACACCGGTCCTGCGCTGCTGCAGATCGAGGAAGCCAAGGCCGTCTGCCGTCGCTGCCCGGTGATCGAGCAGTGTCTGCAGTGGGCGCTCGAGTCCGGTCAGGACTCCGGCGTCTGGGGTGGTCTCAGCGAGGACGAGCGCCGCGCCATGAAGCGCCGCGCCGCTCGCAACCGGGCTCGTCAGGCCTCCGCCTGACACACCCACCCCTGCTGACAGCCTGAGCTTGGCGGCGCGCACAGCACGTACGCATCTCCCGCCCCCGAGCCGCAGCGCGCAGTTCCCCCGATGCGCTTAGCACTGAGCAGAGCAGCAACGAGCATCAGCCTCGGACCGAAGACGGTCCGGGGCTTTTTGCTGCGCCGGGCCGCCGGCTCACTTCTGGGCCCGCACCGGGATGTCGAGGATCACCCGCGTCCCGCGCTCCGGCGCCGGCACCATGTCGAACGAGCCGCCCAGCTCGCCCTCCACCAGCGTCCGTACGATCTGCAGGCCGAGGTTGCCCGAGCGGTGCGGGTCGAAGCCCTCGGGCAGTCCGACCCCGTCGTCCTGGACGGTGACCAGCAGCCGGGCCTCCTTGGTGGTGCCGCCGCGCACCGCGGAGACCTCGACCGTGCCGGTGTCGCCCTCACGGAAACCGTGCTCCAGGGCGTTCTGGAGGACCTCGGTGAGAACCATGGACAGCGGGGTGGCGACCTCGGCGTCGAGTATGCCGAACCGTCCGCTGCGCCGGCCGGTCACCTTGCCCGGCGAGATCTCGGCGACCATCGCCAGCACCCGGTCGGCGATGTCGTCGAACTCCACCCGCTCGTCCAGGTTCTGAGACAGCGTCTCATGGACGATCGCGATGGAGCCGACCCGGCGGACCGCCTCCTCCAGGGCCTCCCGGCCGCGTTCGGACTCGATACGCCGGGCCTGGAGCCGGAGCAGGGCGGCGACCGTCTGGAGGTTGTTCTTCACCCGGTGGTGGATCTCCCGGATGGTGGCGTCCTTGGTGATCAACTCGCGTTCGCGGCGCCGCAGTTCGGTGACGTCCCGGAGCAGTACGAGCGAACCGATGCGCGTGCCCTTGGGTTTGAGCGGGATGGCCCGGAACTGGATGACCCCGTCGTGGGCCTCGATCTCGAACTCGCGCGGCGCCCAGCCGCTGGCCACCTTGGCCAGTGCCTCGTCCACCGGCCCCCGGGTCGGGGCGAGTTCGGCGGTGGTCTGTCCGAGGTGGTGGCCGACGAGGTCGGCGGCGAGGCCGAGCCGGTGGTAGGCGGACAGGGCGTTCGGGGAGGCGTACTGGACGATGCCGTCCGCGTCGAGCCGGATCAGGCCGTCGCCGACGCGCGGGGACGCGTCCATGTCGACCTGCTGGTCCGGGAACGGGAAGGCGCCGGCCGCGATCATCTGCGCGAGATCGGAGGCGCTCTGGAGGTAGGTCAGCTCCAGGCGGCTCGGGGTGCGCACGGTGAGCAGGTTGGTGTTCCTGGCGATCACGCCGAGGACGCGCCCCTCACGCCGTACGGGGATGGACTCGACCCGTACGGGCACCTCTTCGCGCCACTCCGGGTCGCCCTCGCGCACGATCCGGCCCTCGTCCAGGGCCGCGTCCAGCATGGGCCGCCGGCCGCGCGGCACCAGGTGGCCGACCATGTCGTCCTGGTAGGAGGTGGGGCCGGTGTTGGGGCGCATCTGGGCGACCGAGACGTACCGGGTGCCGTCCCGGGTGGGGACCCACAGCACCAGGTCGGCGAAGGAGAGGTCGGAGAGCAGCTGCCACTCCGAGACCAGCAGGTGGAGCCACTCGAGATCGGAGTCGTCGAGGGCGGTGTGCTGGCGTACGAGTTCGTTCATGGAGGGCACGTCTGCGAGCGTACCCGGGGCCTCGCGGGTGGCCGAAAAACACCCGCGGGCCGCGGCGCCTGGAAGGGACCCTCAACCCTCCCGGCACCGCAGCCCGGAGCATCATCGGCCGTGGGGTGTGCGGTCCCGGTCGGCCGAAGGCCGAGGAGCCGGGGCAGTCAGGGCAGAGAGCGCCGGTTCCTCGATCCGCCTTCCTGTGCGGGGAGGGCGGAAGCGTGCTGTTCTCGATTGTGGACTAGACCACGACGGCGTGTCCATGGTGCGGAGGCGTCCGCGCCGCGAGGGGCACCGGCACGCGATGCCACGCAGCCTAGCCCGCCCGGGTCAGTCGTGGGGCCAGATGGTCATGGCAATTTCCGCGAGTGCTTCCAGTTCCTCCCGGCGTGCGCCGTCGCGGGCCTGCTGCGACATGCCCTGGATCATCGCGCCGGTGTGCCGGGCGAGGGCGGCGGCGTCGGTGCCGGCCGGCAGCAGCCCGGCCGCGACGTCCGCCCTGATCCGCGCCTCGATCGCGGTGATGTTGGCGTTGCGCATGTCCCGCAGCAGCGTCTCCACCTCGGGGCTGGTGCAGTTGGTGGCCGCGTGGACGATCAGGCAGCCGTGCGGGTGGGCGGGGTCGGTGTACTCGGCGGCGGCCTCGCGGAGCATGCGGGCGACGCCCGCCCGGGCCGTGGGCTCCTCGGCGAGGGCGCGGTCGGTGAAGGCGCCGTGCGAGCCGGCGTAGACCCGCACGACCTCGTCGAAGAGGGTCCGCTTGTCACCGAAGGCCGCGTACAGACTGGGCGCGCCGATGCCCATGACCCGGGTCAGGTCGGAGACCGAGGTGGCCTCGTACCCGTGCTCCCAGAAGGCCATCAGCGCCTTCTCCAGTGCGGTGGCCCGGTCGAAGGAGCGCGGCCGGCCCCGCGTCCGGCCCGTGCCGCCCTGTGCCCGCGTGTCCTGACCCGTCGTCATGGGACCATTTTATAGCGCCCCCTAGAGAATTGTCGGCGAGGTGGTGTACGGTTTTTCTGTAGCGATCGCTAGGTAAATCTGGAGGGGGCGGACATGGGCGTGCTCACGGGGAAGACGGCGCTGGTCACGGGCGCGAGCCGCGGTATCGGGCGAGGGATCGCCGAACGGCTGGGGCGCGACGGTGCGCGGGTGGCGGTGCACTACGGGCGCGAGGAGACCGCCGCGAAGCAGACGGTCGCGGCGATCGAGGCGGCCGGCGGGTCGGCGTTCCCGCTCGGGGTGGAGCTGGGGACGCCCGGGGACGCCGAGCGGCTGTGGACGGAGTTCGACCGGCACGCGGACGGACTGGACATCCTCGTGCACAACGCGGGCATCGGCACCGCCCGCCCGTTCACGGAGATCGACGAGGAGGAGTACGACCGGCTCTTCGCGGTGAACGTGAAGGCACCGTTCTTCCTCACCCGGCTCGGGGCGGAGCGGCTGCGGGACGGCGGGCGGGTGGTGGCCATATCGTCCGGCCTGTCCCGGACCGCGGCGATGCCCGACCTGATGGCGTACTCGATGACGAAGGCGGCCCTGGACGTCTTCACCCGGGACCTGTCCAAGGTGCTCGGCCCCCGCGGGATCACGGTGAACTCGGTGGCGCCCGGCATCGTGGACACCGACGTCAACGCCCCGTGGCTGCGCACGAGCGACGAGGCGTGGCGGCGGGCGGCCGGGTACTCGGCACTGGGCCGGGTGGGCACGCCGGCGGACATCGCCGACGTGGTCGCCTTCCTGGTCTCGCAGGACGGCCGCTGGGTGACCGGGCACTGGCTGGACGCGACGGGAGGCTCCCTCACCTGACACCCCCGGCGCCTGTTCACCCCTCCCGTCTTTTCCGCGCTCTCGAACGCCGATACTGTTAGATTGGTCTAAACCACATAGAGACGCACAGAGCCCTCTTCAGAACGGCAGGCCCAGCGTGGAAGTTGTCATCGTTCCGGACGCCGCGGCGGGCGGCGAGCTGATCGCCGAGGCCATGGCACAGCTGCTGCGACGCAAGCCCGGCGCCCTGCTCGGCGTGGCCACCGGCTCCACCCCGCTGCCCGTCTACCAGGCACTGGCCGCCAAGGTGCGCTCCGGCGCCGTGGACGTCTCGCGGGCGCGGATCGCCCAGCTCGACGAGTACGTGGGGCTGCCCGCCGACCACCCCGAGTCCTACCGCTCGGTGCTGCGCCGCGAGGTGCTGGAACCGCTGGGCATAGGCATGGACGCGTTCATGGGACCGGACGGCACGGCCGAGGACGTCCAGGCGGCGTGCGAGGCGTACGACCGCGCGCTCGCCGGGGCCGGCGGCGTGGACCTGCAACTGCTCGGCATCGGGACCGACGGACACATCGGTTTCAACGAGCCGTGCTCCTCGCTCGCCTCGCGGACCCGGATCAAGACGCTGACGGAGCAGACCCGCGTCGACAACGCCCGCTTCTTCGACGGCGACATCGAGCAGGTTCCGCACCACGTCATCACCCAGGGCATCGGGACGATCCTGGAGGCCCGCCACCTGGTGCTGCTGGCGACCGGTGAGGGCAAGGCGGACGCGGTCGCCGCGACCGTCGAGGGCCCCGTCGCGGCCGTCTGCCCGGCCTCCGCGCTCCAGCTCCACCCGCACGCGACGGTGGTCGCCGACGAGGCCGCCGCCTCCAAGCTGAAGCTGGCCGACTACTTCCGGCACACGTACGCCAACAAGCCGGACTGGCAGGGCATCTGACCCGCGGCGCCCGGCGGGAGGGCGGCCCCGGCACCACGGGCCCGCCGGGCTCACCGTCCCGTTGGACTAGACCAACAGCGGGCGCACCGGTATATAGAGGAGATCACGGAGCGTGCGGGTGGAGTGCTGACACGACAACCCGTGCCACGATGTGAGCCGTGGCCGATGGGGATGTCGGTCGCTTTCGGCATTCGGAGCCGGGAAGGCAGAGCATGAGCACCGACGTCAGCAGTGCGGAGAACGAGGCCGGCACCACCCGTACCGCGCGCGTGCCGAAGTACTACCGCTTGAAGAAGCACCTGCTCGACATGACGGAGACGCAGGCACCGGGCACCCCGGTCCCGCCCGAGCGCACGCTGGCCGCCGAGTTCGACACCTCCCGCACCACGGTGCGCCAGGCACTGCAGGAGCTGGTCGTGGAGGGCCGGCTCGAGCGCATCCAGGGCAAGGGCACCTTCGTGGCCAAGCCGAAGGTCTCCCAGGCACTGCAGCTCACCTCCTACACGGAGGACATGCGCGCCCAGGGCCTGGAGCCGACCTCACAGCTGCTGGACATCGGGTACGTCACCGCCGACGACCGGCTCGCCGAGCTGCTCGACATCACGGCCGGCGGGCGCGTGCTGCGCATCGAGCGGCTGCGCATGGCCAACGGCGAGCCGATGGCCATCGAGACCACGCACCTGTCGGCCAAGCGCTTCCCGGCGCTCAGGCGCTCGCTGGTGAAGTACACCTCCCTGTACACCGCGCTCGCCGAGGTCTACGACGTCCACCTCGCCGAGGCCGAGGAGACCATCGAGACCTCCCTGGCCACACCGCGCGAGGCGGGGCTGCTCGGCACCGACGTGGGCCTGCCGATGCTGATGCTCTCCCGGCACTCGCTGGACCACGAGGGCAAGCCGGTGGAGTGGGTGCGGTCGGTGTACCGGGGGGACCGGTACAAGTTCGTGGCGCGGCTCAAGCGGCCGGTGGAGTAGGCGCCGGCAGGCCCGTGCCCGGCATGTTCGCTGAATCGATATACCGATATGCGGACGAGGTCTTCCACTCCCGGGACACCGTCACCTAGATTGCCTGCGCATTACACAGGTGATCAGCGAGGGGACGGAGCCGTGGCATGTCGGAAACGCCTGAAGTGAGACCACCGGTGATAACACCGGTCAGGGTGGTCATCGCCCTGTGTCTCGTCGCGCCCTTCGTGGCGATGCTGTGGGTCGGCTCGTACGCCAAGACGGATCCCGCGTTCATCGGGATCCCCTTCTTCTACTGGTACCAGATGCTCTGGGTGCTGATCTCCACCGCGCTCACCATGCTGGCGTACAAGCTGTGGCAGCGTGACCAGCGTGCCCGCCAGGACACGAACGGGGGTGCGGTGAAGTGAAGGACGGCGTCAACGGCGTCGCGCTCGGCGTCTTCATCTTCTTCTTCCTGGCCGTCACGGTCATGGGCTTCCTGGCCGCGCGCTGGCGCAGGGCCGAGAACGAGCACTCCCTGGACGAGTGGGGCCTGGGCGGCCGGTCCTTCGGCACCTGGGTCACCTGGTTCCTGCTGGGCGGCGACCTGTACACGGCGTACACCTTCGTCGCCGTCCCGGCGGCGATCTACGCGGCGGGCGCGTCCGGCTTCTTCGCGGTGCCGTACACGATCCTGGTGTACCCGCTGATCTTCACGTTCCTGCCCCGTCTGTGGTCGGTCTCGCACCGCCACGGGTACGTCACCACCTCCGACTTCGTGCGCGGCCGGTTCGGCTCGAAGAGCCTGTCGCTGGCGGTGGCGGTGACCGGCATCCTGGCGACGATGCCGTACATCGCGCTCCAGCTCGTCGGCATCCAGGCGGTGCTGGACGTGATGGGCGTCGGCGGCGGCGAGAACACCAACTGGTTCGTCAAGGACCTGCCGCTGCTCATCGCCTTCGGCGTGCTGGCGGCCTACACCTACTCGTCCGGTCTGCGCGCCCCCGCGCTGATCGCGTTCGTCAAGGACGCCCTGATCTACATCGTCATCGCGGTGGCGATCATCTACATCCCGATCAAGCTGGGCGGATTCGACGACGTCTTCGCCAAGGCGGGCCAGGCGTTCAGCCAGGTGAATCCGGCCACGCACAAGCCGCGCGGGGCGCTGGCTCCGGGCGAGGCGAGCCAGTGGACGTACGCCACGCTGGCCCTCGGCTCCGCGCTGGCGCTGTTCATGTACCCGCACTCGATCACCGCGACCCTGTCGTCCAGGAGCCGTGAGGTGATCCGCCGCAACACCACGATCCTGCCGCTGTACTCCCTCATGCTGGGGCTGCTGGCGCTGCTGGGCTTCATGGCGATCGCGGCCGGTGTGAAGGTCACCAACGGCCAGCTGGCGATCCCCCAGCTGTTCGAGGACATGTTCCCGGACTGGTTCGCGGGCGTCGCGTTCGCGGCGATCGGCATCGGCGCACTGGTCCCGGCGGCGATCATGTCCATCGCGGCGGCCAACCTCTTCACCCGCAACATCTACAAGGACTTCATCAAGCCCGACGCGACGGCGGAGCAGGAGACCAAGGTCTCCAAGCTGGTCTCGCTGCTGGTGAAGGTGGGCGCGCTGGTCTTCGTCCTCACGATGGACAAGACGGTCGCCATCAACTTCCAGCTGCTCGGCGGCATCTGGATCCTGCAGACCTTCCCGGCGCTGGTGGGTGGCCTGTTCACCCGCTGGTTCCACCGCTGGGCGCTGCTCGCCGGCTGGGCGGTCGGCATGATCTACGGCACGGCCGCGGCCTACGGCATCGCCTCGCCGACGCAGAAGCACTTCGGCGGCAACGCCAAGGAGATCCCCGGCATCGGGGAGATCGGCTACATCGGCCTCACCGCGTTCGTCCTGAACGTCCTGGTCACCGTCGTCCTCACCTTCGTGCTGAAGGCCGTCAAGGCTCCCGAGGGCGTCGACGAGACCAAGCCGGAGGACTACACGGCGGACGCCGGCGACCCCGGCGTCCAGGTGGAGCTTCCCCCGGCCACCGCGGGCAGCGCGCACTAGGGTCTTTCGTCCGGATCCGGCATGATCCGGACCAGAGGCCCCAGTCCGCGTCCCGGCCGGGCGCTCAGTCACGCGTGCGCCCGGCCATCGCGTCCCAGAAGCCGTCCAGTTCGCGGACCCGCATGCTCACCCAGGGCGGTGTCTTCCGGTGCACGGTCCGGGGCAGCTTCCGGCGTAGCGGGCCGGGCAGCAGGACCTGCTGCTGGCGGCAGAAGGGCTCGCGGATCTCGCCCCGGGGCACCCCGCCCCGGGGCGGGTACGGGCACAGCTGGAACTTGCAGTCGGGCAGACAGGCGCTGCCCGGCGGGGGCGGGGCGGAAGTGCCGGGCCGCAGATCGGGCCGTAGCGGCTCGCGGTCCGTGCCGATGCACGGCGGGAGCGGCGTACCGGGGCGCTCGGCGCGGGCGATGCGCTCCTCGACCTCGCTCGGATACCCGTCCCGCTCGATCAGGTTCAGCATGATCAGCACGTCGGCGACGAGGCGCTGGGCGCGCCCGTCGAGGGTGCTCCAGCCCGCGGAGGGCGGGATCCACAGGTTGTGCTTGCGGTAACCGCGGTTGTTCCCGGTGCGCGAGCCGATGTTGTCGGTGACGGTCTTCTCGTCGATCCAGAGGAAGCGTTCGGGCTGCCCGGTCTCCAGCGCCATGGCCACCAGGTCGCCCGCCTCGGCGACGAACGGGTGCAGCACCCGCCGGGGCGCGTCGCCGTCGCCGGGCCCTGCGGGCGCGGGGTTGACCGTGCCCGCCATCGACAGCCAGCGCTGCACCGTCTGCACCGCGTTGGACCCGCCGATCGCCGGCGACGGCTCGCCGGACCCGTCGACGTCGTCCTCCCGCCACACCGCGCTGTCCGCGTCCTGCTCACGGCGGCCGACGCTGTCCGGGAGCTCCCACAGGCACAGCGCCTGAAGCAGCATCACCTGCGCGTACCAGCAGCGTGACTGCTGCAGCACGGTCTCCGCCTGCCGGATCAGATCGGCCCGGCTGCCCGGGTAGGAGTACGGGTGGCGTTTGCGCCGGTTGGCCGCGAACTTGAAGCCCTGGGCCAGCGCGGCCTCCAGCAGCAGGGGCAGGTCGGGGCTGCCGTGGGTGTCCTTCGGATCGAGGTGGCGCAGCCACTTGGTCAGGCGGTCCCGGGCCTCGTCGCGGTGGGCGTCGTCGACGGAGCCCAGCAGCATGGGGAGCATCCAGGCCCGCATCATGAACTCCCTGCACAGCTCGATACGGGCCTTGCGGTACTGCCTCTTGATCTCCTTCCGTTCCTCCTGGAGCCGGTCGATCTCAGCCGACGACGCGTCCCGCGAGGGAACGCGGTCGGCCAGCGCCTTCCGCATCCGCTCCGTCCAGTCGTTGTACCGGTCCCTCTTGCCGGCTCTCAGCCGGCCGACCGCCTTGTCGTACTCCCGGATGGGGTCGGTGTCCAGGCCGATCTTCTCCCGGATGAAGGCGAACGCGTCGTTGCCGCCGCTGCCGACCTCCTGGGCGACCGCCAGGCGCACGGAGTGCGAGGGCTCGCCCTTGCCGATGTGGAAGAGGCGGTCGTACAGCGGCATGGTGTCGGTCTTCTCCGAGGCCGCGCGCAGTGCCGTACCGAGCTGCTTGAGCAGGGCCAGCTTCGCGTCCTCGACGGTGCGGCGGTCACCCTGGATGTCGGGCCAGCGGTCGTGCACCCGCTCGACGATGTCGCACAGCAGCCGTGACCGGCGTTCCACGCTGTCGACCTCCAGGGCCGCCGCGTACAGGTCGAGGGCCTTGGGATCGTTCGCACGGTGGTTCGCGGCCACGAAGAGGCGTTCGGCCAGCGGGTGGCCGTACAGGGGGGCGCGCCGCACCCATTCGGTCCGGGTCTTCCGCCACTCGGCCCCGAGGCTGCCTCCCCTGGCCGAGAGCCTCGCCACCCGGTGGCGGGAGTACAGCACCGCGGCGATGAGCAGTTCACGGCTGGGTCCCGGCGGTCGCAGCGCCTGCTCGATCAGCTCGCCGGCGTCGCGCTCGTCGAGGTGCCGCAGCAGACGGAAGCCGAAGTAGGCCTGCATGATGCTGTGGGGGAAGCGCACCCTCTTCTCGAAGCTCTCCACCAGCTGGAGCCTGTTCGCGTTGGCCGCCAAGTGGGCGAGCGCGCTCTGGCACTGGAACGTGTCGCCCTGGGCCAGACGCTCCCTCTGTTCCTGGCTCAGATGCTCGCAGAGCGTGTCCCAGATCCGCTCCCGGTGCCACTCCGAGAAGGCGTTCCCGCGCTTGTCGTAGTGGTGGGAACCGGGTCTGCCGTCCCACATGTGCCCCGCCCGGGCCCAAGTCCGCCGCGCCGGACCGGGGTGTACGGCGTCGCCCAGCAACTCGGCGAAACCGACCTCCAGCTTGTCCTGGAGCAGTCCGATGCAGGCGAGCGCCGAGACCACCTCCAGGGTGTCGCCGCGCTCCTGCGGGCTCAGCTCGACGTCCCCGCGCAGCCGGCCCTCCCGCACCGCGAGGTCCCAGGTCTCGAGCAGCCACAGCCGCAGCGTGCTGCGGTCCCAGCTACGGGTGTCCAGCCGGTCCCTGTCCTCGCGCGGACGGTCGCGTTCCAGGCCGCCGTGGTGGTGCAGTTCACGGGCGATCTGCAGGTAGATGGGCGACTCCGTGACCTCCGCGGTCTCCACGATCCAGTCCACGCGGCGCTCGTCCGTCTCCGGGATCCGGGCCTCGACGAAGTACAGCGCCTCCTCCTCGCTGAGCGGCTCCAGCTCCACGATCGCGGCGGGGGTGCTCTCCAGCGGACTGTGCGGCCGCGACGCGATGACGAGCGGCAGCTTCTCCTCGTGGGCGCACTCGATGGCCCTGCGGATGATGTTGTCCCTGTCCTCCTGGAGGCGCTCGTCGAGGACCGCCTCCTCCAGGCCGTCGGCGAGGACGACCACCTTGTCGTCGGCGAGAAGTTGCTGCCAGACCCGGTCGTTCTTGGTGCGTGCGAGGATGCCGCGGGGTGCTTCCTCGGCGAACCGTTCCCTGGCCATGCGCTCGAAGTTCAGATCGGCGCCGGTGGCGTCCCGCAGCCGGATCGGCACGGGCACGGCGTGCTGCCGGGCGAGCAGTTCCGTGAGCCGCACCAGGACGGCCGTCTTGCCCGTGCCCACACCACCGACGAGCACGTAGGGCCTGCGGGTCTCGCGCTGCCGCAGCCGTTGGGCGATGACCCTGGCGATCTCCTCGCGGCCCACGATCTCGGCGATGTCGGGGCCGGCGGTGGGGACCAGTTTGCGGGGCTGCCTGCGCGCCTTCGCGAGGTAGCGCCGCTTGGTCCACCAGTACCAGAAGAACAGGAAGAGGGCGGCGGCGATCGAGGCGGAGAGCACCGGACCGACGAAGCGGAGGAGGGCGTCGAAGCCCGCGTTGTCCTTCCGCCACGTCTCGAACCGCGTCGTGTGGTGCGTGACCAGGATGTACACGCCCTCCACGGCCCACGCCAGGACGGCGAGGGCGGCGAGGGCCCAGACGACCCGGTTCGCGTTGGTGTAGGAGGCCCATCTGCGCCACTTGCGGGGGCGGGTGGTGTCGAGCCGGGCTTCCGACCTGATGGTCAGGTGGTGCCAGTAGCCCAAAAGGTACCGTCTGCCCCGGCGCCACGCCCGTCGCACGTACAGCGTCGCCATCGGCGCGTTGCGTGGCCGTTCCTTGCCCGGTGGGTGACGGACGATGCGCGTCATGGTGCGTTCTCCTTCCGAGACCAGCCTTCGGCACGGAGGACCCCACGAAGCACCTGCTTCCATGTAAACATGGGCATTCCGACCCGCAACTCGGCAGGCCGGGGCGCGGGCGAGGCGCTGGTGCGGGTCTGCGTCGAGTGCGCCCGCCACGGAGGGCCGCGTGCGCGTGGCCCTCTCCACCCAGCGGACCACGCACACCGCCCGGAACCCCCTGCCGGGCCGGGACGACCTCACGCTCCTCGCGTACGAGTTGATCCTCTGAGGCCGGGTCAACACTACATCTGGGGGTGACATGGCAGCCCGGCACTAGATGTATGCTCATCCTCGCTGTCGTCGCAGGGGAATCCGGTGTGAATCCGGAACTGTCCCGCAACGGTGTACCCGTGTGCCCCCGCACGCGCGTCGAGTCCGACACCCTGCCGACGGTGCACCCGGCCGTCCAGGCCCGGGTGGTTCTGACGTCCGGGCCTCGTGGAATGGGCCGGTGGACGCGACGCCGTGCGCGCTCGTGACCGCCCCTGCCTCCCGCCAGGCCCCGTGCCGAGCGAGGGAGAGCCCCACGTGACCATCGCGCCAGCCGACCCGGCTTCAGTGAGCGAGCCGGAGACCGACGGCCCCGGTGCCGCGCTGCTGCGGACCCTGACCGAGCTGACCGCCGACCTGCCCGACGCCGACCCGGGCCGGGTGGCCGCTGCCGCGCTGCGCGGCCGGTCCGCCCGCGCCGACGAGGCGGAGCTGCGGGAGCTGGCCACGGAGGCCGCCGCCGGCCTGATCTCCGAGGACCCCGCGTACTCGAGGCTGGCCGCCCGGCTGCTGACCCTCGCCATCCGGGACGAGGCCGCCTCCCAGGGCGTGACGTCCTTCACCGAGTCGGTCGCGGTCGGCCACCGCGAGGGCCTGATCGCCGACCGCACCGCCGAGTTCGTGCGGCTGCACGCCGAGCGCCTGGACGCGCTGGTCGACCTCGCGGCCGACGACCGCTTCGGCTACTTCGGTCTGCGCACCCTGCACAGCCGCTACCTGCTGCGCCACCCGCTCACCCGCAAGGTCGTGGAGACGCCCCAGCACTTCCTACTGCGCGTGGCGAGCGGCCTGGCGGAGGACGACACGACCCGCTCCGTGGACGAAGTGGCGGCGCTGTACCGGCTGATGAGCCGCCTGGACTACCTGCCGTCCTCCCCCACCCTCTTCAACTCCGGCACCCGACACCCCCAGATGTCGTCCTGCTACCTGCTGGACTCCCCGCTGGACGAGCTGGACTCCATCTACGACCGCTACCACCAGGTCGCCCGCCTCTCCAAGCACGCCGGCGGCATCGGCCTGTCGTACTCCCGTGTGCGCTCGCGCGGTTCGCTGATCCGGGGGACGAACGGGCACTCCAACGGGATCGTGCCGTTCCTGAAGACGCTGGACGCGTCGGTGGCGGCGGTGAACCAGGGCGGGCGGCGCAAGGGCGCGGCAGCGGTCTACCTGGAGACCTGGCACTCCGACATCGAGGAGTTCCTGGAGCTGCGGGACAACACCGGCGAGGACGCCCGCCGCACCCACAACCTCAACCTCGCGCACTGGATCCCGGACGAGTTCATGCGCCGGGTCAACGCCGACGGGCAGTGGTCGCTGTTCTCGCCGGCCGACGTGCCCGAGCTGGTCGACCTGTGGGGCGAGGAGTTCGACACCGCCTACCGCAGGGCCGAGGCGGCGGGTCTGGCGAAGAAGACCATCGCGGCGCGGGAGCTGTACGGCCGGATGATGCGCACCCTCGCCCAGACCGGCAACGGCTGGATGACGTTCAAGGACGCGGCCAACCGCACCGCCAACCAGACCGCCGAACCCGGCCACGTCATCCACTCCTCCAACCTCTGCACCGAGATCCTGGAGGTCACCGACGACGGCGAGACGGCCGTCTGCAACCTGGGGTCCGTCAACCTCGGCGCGTTCGTGGACACCACGACCGGGGACATCGACTGGGAGCGGCTGGACGAGACGGTCCGCACGGCCGTCACCTTCCTGGACCGCGTGGTCGACATCAACTTCTACCCCACCGAACAGGCGGGCCGCTCGAACGCGAGGTGGCGCCCGGTCGGCCTGGGTGCGATGGGGCTGCAGGACGTCTTCTTCAAACTCCGCCTGCCCTTCGACTCCCCCGAGGCCAAGGCCCTCTCCACGCGGATCGCCGAGCGGATCATGCTCGCCGCCTACGAGACCTCCGCCGACCTCGCCGAACGCAACGGCCCCCTGCCCGCCTGGAAGCAGACCCGCGCCGCCCGGGGCGTCCTCCACCCCGACCACTACGACGTCGACCTCACCTGGCCCGGACGCTGGGACGCCCTGCGCGAGCGGATCGCGGAGACGGGCATGCGCAACTCGCTCCTCCTCGCGATCGCGCCGACGGCCACGATCGCGTCGATCGCGGGGGTATACGAGTGCATCGAGCCCCAGGTCTCCAACCTGTTCAAGCGCGAGACCCTCTCGGGTGAGTTCCTCCAGGTCAACTCCTACCTCGTGCAGGACCTGAAGGACCTCGGCGTCTGGGACGCCCGCACCCGCGAAGCCCTGCGCGACTCGGGCGGCTCGATCCAGGACTTCCCCTGGATCCCCGAGGACATCCGCGCCCTGTACCGCACGGCCTGGGAGATCCCCCAACGCGGCCTGATCGACATGGCCGCCGCCCGCACCCCGTTCCTCGACCAGGGCCAGTCCCTGAACCTGTTCCTGGAGACGCCGACGATCGGCAAGCTCTCCTCCATGTACGCCTACGCCTGGAAGTCCGGGCTCAAGACGACGTACTACCTGCGCTCCCGCCCGGCGACCCGCATCGCCCGCGCCGCCCAGGCCGCCGTCCCCGCACAGCAGACCACCACCCCCGAAGCGATCGCCTGCTCCCTGGAAAACCCCGAGTCCTGCGAGGCCTGCCAGTAATGACCACCCGACCCCAGAACCTGCTCGACCCCGGCTTCGAGTTGACTCTCCGCCCCATGCGCTACCCCGACTTCTACGAGCGCTACCGGGACGCCATCAAGAACACCTGGACCGTCGAGGAGGTCGACCTCCACTCCGACGTAGCCGACCTCGCCAAACTGACACCGGAGGAGCAGCACCTCATCGGCCGGCTGGTCGCCTTCTTCGCCACCGGCGACTCGATCGTGGCGAACAACCTGGTGCTGACGCTGTACAAGCACATCAACTCGCCGGAGGCGCGGCTGTACCTGTCGCGCCAGCTCTTCGAGGAGGCCGTCCACGTCCAGTTCTACCTGACCCTCCTGGACACCTACCTCCCCGACCCCGACGACCGCGCCGCCGCCTTCGCCGCCGTGGAGAACATCCCCTCCATCCGCGAGAAAGCGGAGTTCTGCTTCAAGTGGATCAACGAGGTCGAGAAGATCGACCGCCTGGAGTCCACAGCGGACCGCCGGCGCTTCCTGCTCAACCTCATCTGCTTCGCCGCCTGCATCGAGGGACTCTTCTTCTACGGCGCCTTCGCCTACGTCTACTGGTTCCGCAGCCGCGGTCTCCTGCACGGCCTGGCCACCGGCACCAACTGGGTCTTCCGCGACGAGACCATGCACATGAGCTTCGCCTTCGACGTCGTCGACACCGTCCGCAAGGAGGAACCCGGCCTCTTCGACGACCAGCTCCGGCAGCAGGTCACCGACATGCTCCACGAGGCCGTCGAAGCCGAGCTCCAGTTCGCCCGCGACCTGTGCGGCGACGGACTGCCCGGCATGAACACCGACTCCATGCGCCAGTACCTGCAATGCGTCGCCGACCAACGCCTCACCCGTCTCGGCTTCGCCCCCGTCTACGGCTCCGAGAACCCCTTCTCCTTCATGGAACTGCAAGGCGTCCAGGAACTGACGAACTTCTTCGAGCGCCGTCCGTCGGCGTACCAGGTCGCGGTGGAAGGCACCGTCGACCTGGACGAGGACTTCTGACCGGGGGTTACCTCAGCTTCACCGCGTCCCCGGCCGACACGACCCGCGCGGTCGTCGTCGTGCCGGGGAAGTACCAGCGCCAGCCGCCCGCCGAGGTGGCGGTGACCTTGGTGCTGAGCTTTCCGGCGTCGCCCGTGCGCACGGTCTTCACCGTCCGGTAGTGGGCGGCGCCGGCCGCCTTGAACTGCAGCCGTCCAGACGCCGGCCGGCTTTACACAGCGGACGGAGAGGTCTCGGACGCGGTTGCCGTCAGGCGGGGCGGGCCGCGCCGTGGCGCCTTGTGCGGGGCTCGCTCTCCCGCGCCGGCTCGGTGGGCCGGGTCGCCGCCGGCCGCCCGGCCGCCCTGAGCTGGCGGTCGATGCGCCGGTCGCGCACGATGCCGAGCACGGACGGGAGGACCAGGAGGACCAGGATCCCGAGGGTGGCGAGCATTCCGATCAGGCCTTCTATCTGGTTTCCGTTCATGTACACCAGTCTCACGCCGGACACTCCTTACCGGGAGTGGCAGGACTGCCGTAGAGCCTCGAATTACTGCCACTGCCGAGGCACACTGGCAGCATGCTGAAGAACGTGGCCGCCGTGCTGCTGGACGGAGTGCACCCCTTCGAGCTGGGTGTCGTGTGCGAGGTGTTCGGCATCGACCGCAGCGACGACGGACTGCCCGTGTACGACTTCGCCGTGGTGTCGGCGGAGGGACCGGTCCTGAGCACCCACTGCGGGTTCACCGTGTCCACGCCGCACGGCCTGGAGCGGCTCGAAGAGGCCGATCTGATCGCCGTACCGGCCGGGGAGACCTATACGCGGCGCGAGTATCCGGAGGAGCTGCTGGCGGCGCTGCGGCGGGCCGTGGACCGGGGCACCCGGGTGCTCAGCGTCTGCTCCGGGGTGTTCGTGCTGGCGGCGGCGGGGCTGCTGGACGGACGGCGGTGCGCGGCGCACTGGCACAACGCCGAGCAGCTGTCGCGGCGCTACCCACGGCTCACGGTCGAGCCGGACGTGCTGTACGTGGACGAGGATCCCGTGATCACCTCGGCCGGCACCGCCGCCGGGATAGACGCCTGTCTGCACCTCGTGCGCAAGGAGCAGGGACCGGAGGTGGCCAACAAGATCGCCCGTCGGATGGTGGTGCCGCCGCACCGGGACGGCGGGCAGGCGCAGTTCATCGAGCGGCCCCTGCCGAAGGCGCCCTGCGACACGGTCGGTGAGGTGCTCGCCTGGATGGAGGCCCACCTCGACCAGGAGGTGACCGTCGAACAGCTCGCCGCCCGCGCCCACATGGCGCCGCGCACCTTCGCCCGTCGCTTCCAGCAGGAGACCGGGACCACGCCGTACCGGTGGATCCTGCGCCAACGGGTGCTGCTGGCACAGCAGTTGCTGGAGGGTACGGACGAGACGATGGACGCCATCGCCTGGCGCACCGGGTTCGGCACGGCCGCCGCGCTGCGCCACCAGTTCGTCCGGGCGCTGGGGACCACCCCGAACGCCTACCGGCGCGCGTTCCGGGGACCGCAGGCCGCCTGAGCGCGCGCCGGTACAGGCGGTCTACCAGGGCATCGCCCGCAGCAGCAGGTTCTGCGGGCGGAGCGTGATGCCCACGCGGGTGGTGTCGTCGGACCCGCCGACCTGCTCGAAGCGGTACTTGGCGGAGACCGCCGCGGTGATCAGGCTCAGCTGGGTCATGGAGAAGTGGTCGCTGGGGCACTTGCGGTTGCCCACGCTGAACGGGCTCATCGCGTACTTGGGCACCTCCTTGGCCCGCTCGGGCAGCCAGCGGTCGGGGTCGAAGTCGAGGTGGCGGGTGTAGGAGCGGGCGTCGCGCTGGATGGCGTACGGGCTGTAGACGATGTCCGCCCCGGCCGGAATGCGATAGCCGCCGAGCGCGGTGTCGCTCACCGCGCGCCGCGTCAATATCCATACGGCGGGCCGGAGTCGCATGGCCTCGACGACGACATTGTTGGTGTGCGTGAGCGAGCGGACGTGCTCGAATCCGACCGGTCGGCCACCGGTCACGGATTCGACCTCGGTCCGTACCTTCTCGGCGTGTTCCGGATGCGCGGCGAGGACCTGGAGCAGCCACATGATCGTGGACGCGACCGTTTCGCTGCCGGGGGTGAGTATGGCGACGACCTGGTCGTGGATCTCCTGTTCCCCGATGGGGTCGCCATTGTCGTCCTTCGCTTCCAGCAATGCCGTCAGCAAATCGTTCGGCTTTTGACCAGATTCCCTCCGCTCCGCGACGATCTCGTCCACCAGCAGATGCAGATCGGCCAGCGCCCGGTTGAATTCGCGGTTGGCCGGGAACGGCAGCCGGTAGAGCGGGCCGAGCGGGATCACCATCCGGCGGTACATGCCACGGAAGACGGTGGCGAGATCGATGCTGAGCCGTTCCGCGCGCTCGTCCATGTAGTCGCCGCGCAGCAGGCAGCGGGCCGCGATGCGGACGGCGACCCGGAAGGACTCGGAGGTGCAGTCGATGGTGCCCCCGGGTTTCCAGCGGTCGGTCAGGGCGTGCGCCTCCTCCTCCATGACCGGGCCGTAACCGGGTATCGCGTCCAGCCGGAACGCGGGCTGTATGGTGCGCCGCTGCCGGCGGTGCCGGGGGCCGTTCGCGGTGGCCACGCCCTCCTTGCCGAGCAGGCCCTCGAGCGATTCCCACAGCGGGCCGTCGATCTTGAAGTCGGGGTTCAGGGCCAGTGCTCCGGTGAGCGCCGGGGTGGTGACGGCGTACACCGTCTTGGGGCCGAGCTTCAGCCGGACGACGTCTCCGTGGTCACGCAGCCCGGACATGAAGGCGAGCGGGTCGCGGACCAGCTTCAGACCGTGCCCGAGGACCGGTACGGCGCCTCCGGCCAGGGGCGGTTCACGCAGGTCGGACGTCGCGGGGTGCGCGGGCGTCCCCGTGGCCGCGGGCGTCCCGGGGTTCGCGGGCTGTACCGACTCGACGGTCATTTCTCACCTGCCGCTTCGTTCGTGACGTACGGGGGCGTGGAGCGGTCGTCCCAGCTGTCGACCCTGTACCGGCCGGACTCGTGGTGGAACCAGTAGACGGAGCTGAACCAGTTGCGCATATTGCCGACACAGGACTGGACCGCGGTGCTCAGCTCCTTTCCGCGGACCGTTCCGTCGTCGAGCTCGCGGGCGAACCTCAGCGCGCTCCGTTCGGCCAGGAGGAATTCGCTGACACATTCCTCGATGCGCCGCCTGACGTCGTCCACCGCCTCTTCGAGAGTCAGCTTCTTGTGGGTGATGAGGCTGATTCCGAGATTGTGCACCTCGTCGCCCGCTATTTCCTTCGGAAGCGAACAGAGGTCGTTGTACCAGGCGGCGAATTCCTGACTGAGAAGGGCCGCCCGACGGTAGGCCGGGTTTTTCCGAACATGGTCCGGTAGTTCGCATCCGGCACTGGGTTCGAGCAGGTCGGTCCATATCCAGTGCGCGAAGGTGAGCCGGCGCAGCGCGAGGTATTCCTCGACACCGGGTATGTATCCCTCGGTGCGGTTGCGGAATTCACGGTCGTAGGCCTCGACGACCGCGTGGAAGTGGCGGGCGAACCGCTGGTTCCAGGTGGGTGAAAGGAAGCCGTACAGCCGCAGCACGCTGTCCGCGAAGCCCGCCACCAGCGGGTCGGGGTGGTGCAGATGGTGCCTGGGTGCGTCCAGGGCCGCGTGCAGCCGGTGCCGCAGCCGTCGCCAGTCGCCCGCCCGGCCGTGCACGATGTCGCGGTCGTGGCGGTCGTCCCAGACGAAGAACCAGGCGCTGTAGTCGGCTATGGCCTGGAGGACCTCGTCGGGGGCACCGGTGTAGTACCCCGCCATGAGGTCGGTGTAGCACAGGCCATCGGCATATTCCTGGACCTTGGCCGGCGGCATGAGCCGTTTTTCCAGGAGCCAGAGCCGGGTCTTCTCCTGGAGCCGTGGCCAATACGGATGCCGTTGCCGTGGAAAGGCGGACTCGATCACCGGCAGTGCCAGTGAGGGTGGGACCACGACCGCCGTCTGCGTCGCTGTGGTGCTGTGTGGGAAAGCCTGCACGAACAAACCCCTCTCAGCCGCCAGGAGCGCACACCCCTCCCGTTGTGCCGGGCGTGCGCCGTTGCGTGTCCCGCACTTCCATTCAGCACCACAACTGACCGCCGTGGGAACGGATTTGCCTCATTCACCACCCCTAGGCGCCCCGAATCCCCCCTTGTGTGACTGGTTAAGGATCACCGGGGCCCTGGAAGGGACCGGTTGTTCGACGCACGAACGAGCGGGACACGGCAACGCGAAGGCGCCCCGCCCGGGAAGAATCCCGGACGGGGCGCCCCGAGTGCGCGGCGTCGCTCAGTCGTTGGCGACCACGGGGTAGCGTGGCTCGTTCTCCGCCATCTGCCGCAGCGCGTCCTTGCGGTCCCGCTTCGACAGCCGGTCGATGTACAGGTAGCCGTAGAGGTGGTCGGTCTCGTGCTGCAAACAGCGGGCGAAGTAGCCGGTGCCGCGGACCTTGACCGGGTTGCCCAGCTCGTCCTGGCCGGTCACCTCGGCGTAGTCGGGGCGGGCGAGCGACGCGTAGGCCGTGGGCACGGACAGGCAGCCCTCGTTGCTGTCGTCCAGCCGGCGCTTCTCGGCGGGCAGGTCGACGAGCCTCGGGTTGCAGACCACGCCCACGTGCCGGACGCCCTCGTCGTCCTGGCAGTCGTAGACGAAGACCTTCAGGTCGACACCGATCTGGTTGGCGGCCAGGCCCACGCCCTCGGCGGTGCGCTGGCTGGCGAACATGTCGGCGACGAGCTGCTGGAGCTCCTCGCCGAAGTCGGTGACGTCCTTGCACTCCTTGTGCAGCACCGGGTTGCCGACGACCGTGATCGGCCGGGAGGTGCCGCGCTCGCGCCAGGCCCTCTCGCGCTCCTCGCAGTCCTCCGTGTCGACGACATAGCCCTCGCCGTCGACGGGGAGCACGCCCGCGTGCTGCTGATCGGTGTCCTGCTGCGCCATGACCGACGTACGCCTTCCTCAAAGAACAGGGCAGAGATGTTGCTGATACAGGGTACGGCGCCCGCTCAGCAGACCTCTTCCAGATCGCGCCAGTCCCGCGAGTCCGGGCTGTCGGCGACCCATCCGTCGAGAAGCCCCCGCACGAGGGACGCCGGGGCCGCGACACCGCACTCCCGCTCCGGCACCCACAGCTGCCCGTCCGTGCGGTGCCCGAGCGGCCCCGGGTGACCCGGCTCGCTGTGGTCGTGCGGGTCCAGGTGCACCCCGTCGCCCTCGTCGGACGGCATGCGGGACTCGCTGCACATCCGGCACAGCAGCCGTACCGACGACGACCAGTCCTCCGCCGCGAAGCCCGCGTCCGCGGCGAGTTGCTCCAGCGCGTCCCGGTCGGCCTCGGTGGCCGCCTCCAGCAGGACCACCCAGGTGGGGACGGGCGACGGCGCCCACAGCTCGATCTCGTCGAAGACCGGGTAGGAGTGCCCGTCCGAGGTGGTGCGCTCGCCGTGCGGGACGCCGTCGTGCAGCACGACCTCCCCCCAGCGCCGCCCGGACGAGGGCAGCGGGATCGACAGCACCTCGATCCGCGCGGGGTCCAGCCGGCGGCCCCAGACGACCTCGGCCTCGCCTTCCGGGGAGAGCCGTACGGCCGCGCTGCCCAGCTCCATGCCGACGGGCTCGGCGGAGGCCGCGGCTCCGCCGGGCACCTTCAGCCCGTACGCCTGCCAGGCGCGGCGGGCCAGCGGCCAGTCCTGCAGGGCGGTCGCGGCGATGCCGACGTTCCACCAGTCGGGCGCCCCGGTCTCCCGTTCGAGCAGGGCGACCGCGCGCAGTCCGGCCGCGCGCGCCTGCTCCCAGTCGTGCCGGAACTTGTGCAGCAGGGCCAGGTTGAACCAGGACTCCGACAGCCAGGGTTCCAGATCGGCGGCCCGTGTCAGCAGCTCGCCCGCGTCCTCGTACCGGCCGTCGCCGATGAGCGTGAACGCCCGGTCGGTGGCCTGCCGCCAGGAGGCGGAGGGCCGGTGCCGTCCCTTGCCGAAGATCCTCACGATTCCCGCCTGCCAGTTCCATTTCCCGCTGTGGGCTGGCTTGTGCCCCCGGACACCCTCTCCCTCGCATCCAACCACGTGCCGTGGGAAAGGCGCTCATTACCCATGGGTTACCCAGCCGGGCGCGGGTCAGACAGTCCCGTTCGCCGCGGCGGCACCCGCTCCCGCACGCCCGGCGGCCCGGCCAGCACCCGGGCGAGCGACTCCACGACCTCGGGAGCGTAGTCCCCGGCGGTGCCGAGCCGCAGCTCCTCCAGTGCGCGCAGCGGGCCTTCGGGACCGGCGTCACGGGTCCGCTCCTCGTAGGCGTTCACGGCCCGGACGATCCGGGCGGCGAGCGGCTGTTCCCGGTAGGGGTCGGCCTGCCGTTCCACGACGACGGCGACGGCCGCGTCCACGCCGGTCTGCCGGACGACGGCACCGCCGAGCAGGGCGATGCGCCGCTGCTCCGCGGCGGGCAGGCCGGCGGTGGCGCCGGCCGGGACCGGGTCGACCAGGCTGAGCTGGCCGATGTCGTGCATCAGGGCCGCGTACTCCAGGACGGTCAGTTCGGGTCCGCTCAGGCCGAGGTCCCGGCCGACGGCGAGGCTGAGCGCGGCGACGCGGTGGGCGTGGCCGGCGGGGGTGCAGCCGGCGATCTCGGTGGCGCGGGCCAGGGAGGCGATGGTCTGCCGGTAGGTGGCGCGGACGGCGGCGTACCGGCTCAGGGAGAGCTGTACGAGCAGCATGGGCAGGCAGAACACGGGCAGGGCCCACAGGCCGACGACGGCGACCGCGAGGGCCATCACGGCGCCGGTCGCGCAGATCGCGGAGCCGATGCCGAGCAGTCCGCGCAGTTCCTCGCGCAGCAGCGGGCCGAACGGCCAGCGGGTGCGGCAGTGGGCGAGCGCGGCGGCCAGGACCGCACCGCACAGGGAGGTGAGGGCGAGCAGGGTGAGCAGCAGGAGGGCGTAGGCGGGGCCGCCCCACCGGGCGAAGACGCCCTGGCTGTAGAGGGGTTGGAAGCACACGGCGGCGAAGCCGACGGTGAGGATCCGGCGGGTCAGGTGGTCGACGGTGGGGCTGCGGCCGGACCAGATGTGCGGGACGGCGCCGAGCACGGTGGCGAGGAGGACGACGGTGACGACCTGGGCGGCTCCGTGCTGGCCGGGCCGTCCGGCGTCGGCGCCCAGCAGGGCGTACGACAGGGCGCCGGCGGCACCGAGGGGGGCGGCCTGCCGCTGTCCCTGCTCGTCGCTCCAGCGGGTCAGTTCGCCGGCGGCTATGAGCACGCCGAAGGCGAGCGCGACGCCCCGGTCGTGCAGGCCGGTCCAGAGGGTGACGGCGAGGGAGCCGGCCGCGACGAGGGCGGCGGCGCCGTGGATCAGCCGCAGGACGGTCATCGGGGTGCCCCGGTGCTGGGGGTCCGCTCCGCGGGCGCGGTGCCGTACGCGGGTTCGTCGGCGGTGACCGCCGGATGCCAGCCGGAGCGGCGCAGGGCGCGGACCAGCGCGCCGACCATCCGGGGGTCGAAGTGGGCCCCGGCGCAGCGCTCCAGCTCGGCGACGGCGGCCTCGACCGGGCGGGCCCTGCTGTAGCAGCGGGTGGAGGTCATGGCGTCGAAGGCGTCCGCGACGGCGACGATCCGGGCGGACTCGGGGATGCGGTCGCCGGCCAGACCGTACGGGTAGCCGCTGCCGTCGAGCCGTTCGTGGTGGTGGAGGATGGCCGCGCGGGCCTCGCCGAGGAAGGAGATGCCGCGGACCATCTGGTGGCCGTACTCGGGGTGCAGTTCGATGATCCGCCGCTCCTCCGGGGTGAGCGGACCGTCCTTGCGCAGCAGCCGGGTGGGCACGCCCAGCTTGCCGACGTCGTGCAGGATGCCGGCGAAGCGCAGCACCTCGACGCGGTCCTCGTCCATGCCGAGTTCGCGGGCGATCAGCACGGAGGCGTGTCCGACGCGTTCACTGTGGCCGCGGGTGTAGCCGTCCTTGATGTCGACGGCCTGGACGAGGGCGCGGATGGTGGCCTGGTGGGCGGCGCGTTCGCGGTGGTAGAGGGCGAAGACCCACCAGGAGACGCCCATCGGCAGCAGCACGAGCAGCGCGGCGACGGGGCCGTAGGGGCTGCGCCAGAGCACGGCCATCATCAGCCCGGCGAGTCCGTGCACGGCGACGGGGGCCGGCGAGCGCGCCAGCAGCCCGCGCCAGGCCCGCCGCAGCGGCACCAGCCCGGCCGCCGCGCGCAGGCCGCCGTCGAGCGCGGTGAGCACCAGGCAGAACGCGAGGACGGCCGCGCCCGCGGGCAGCAGCGCGGAGGGGAAGTCCGAGCCGAGGACGGCGTCCTCGCCGCCGAGTGCGCGGTGTGTCCGGGCGGCGGCCCACACGGCGAGCGCGGGCTGCGCGGCCCGCCACACGCGCCGCAGCAGGGCGGGCGGGTGCTCGACCGGGGAGAGCAGCGCGGCGGGCACCGGGACGAGCGCGGCGGCCGCCGGGGGCAGCAGGAACGCGCCGGCGAGCAGCACCGGGTAGAAGGTGCCGCCGAAGCGGCGGCGCACGGCGTGCTCGCAGGCCGCGTAGAGCGCGGCGAGCAGGGCCGTCGCCTCCCAGGGGGTGTGCGCCACCGGTAGGGGCAGCAGGCACAGGACGGCCGACAGGGCGACGGCGGCGACGAAGCCGCGTGCCCTTGCCGGTACCGCGTCCATCACGCCCCTCCCCGACCGTGCCTCATCCAGGCTGGGAGCCTAGGGCGGAATCGGGGGATGCGGGGCTTACGACCTGAGCATTAGCACGTTCGGGTGATATGCCCCGGCGTGTCAGGACTCCCGCGGTGCTGCCGGGGCCTTGGTGACATCGTGCTCCGGCACGGTCTGCCCGGAGCGGATCAGGTCGATCCGCCCCATGACCTTGGCCCGCAGGTCGGCGGGCACGTCGTCATGCCCGCAGCACCGCTTCACCAGCTTCTTCACGGCCTGCTCCAGGCCGTACTTCTCCAGGCACGGCGAGCATTCCTCGAAGTGGTGCTGGAACTTGTCGCGGTCGACGTCCGGCATCTCGCTGTCGAGGAACTCGTACAGGTGGTCGAGGACCTCACTGCAGTCCGTCTCGTGCGGCTCTCCGCAGCTCATGAGCCCGAGCCTTTCGCTTCGTTCGACTCTCCGGCGCCGGCCGGGACCAGCCCGCGCTCACGGGCGTAGTCCTCCAGCATGCCGCGCAGCTGACGGCGGCCCCGGTGCAGCCGGGACATCACCGTACCGATGGGTGTCCCCATGATGTCCGCGATCTCCTTGTAGGCAAACCCCTCGACGTCCGCGAGATAGACGGCGATGCGGAACTCCTCGGGGATGGCCTGGAGCGCGGCCTTCACGTCCGAGTCGGGCAGGTGGTCGAGCGCCTGCGACTCGGCGGAGCGCAGACCGGTCGACATGTGCGACTCGGCACGGGCGAGCTGCCAGTCCTCGATCTCCTCCGCGGCGGAGCGCTGGGGCTCGCGCTGCTTCTTGCGGTAGGAGTTGATGAAGGTGTTCGTGAGGATGCGGTACAGCCACGCCTTGAGGTTGGTGCCCTCGCGGAACTGGTGGAAGGACGCGTACGCCTTGGCGTACGTCTCCTGCACCAGGTCCTCGGCGTCGGCCGGGTTGCGCGTCATGCGCAGCGCGGCCGAGTACATCTGGTCGAGGAATTCGAGCGCGTCCCGCTCGAAGCGCGCGCTGCGCTCCGCGGTCGACTCATCGGACGCGTCCGCGCTGACGCCCTGGCCCTCGGGCAGCTCCGCCTGGCCGTTGTCGGTCCCTGCGTCGGTACCGGTGACCGGACCCACCTCCTCAAGATCCCGGATAGGACCGAAACCGGTCCCACTCGATTCGGAGGATAGAACACGACCCGTGCCTGCCGCCGCTCGAGCAGGAGCGGTCTTGGCCGCGTGCAGCACCGACCAGTCCAGGTCAGTGCGGCTGCTGCGGGCCGGGCAGATGGTCGAAACCATGCGGCGGACTTCCTCTCCTGCGACGTCGGTGCCGAAGCCGTCGGCACTTCCGATCGGCTCAACAGCGGCCCACCGCACAACATTCCCGGGTCACCCGAGTGACGCGGTCCACTCCCGTACCGCGCCGGTGACGACCTCCAGCGCCCGCTCCTGGGTGATCTCCGCGCGCTTGGGAACGGCGAACCCGTGATCGCCGTGCGGCACCTCGACGAGCCGGAAGTCACCCTCCGGGAACTCCGCTGGCCTCCCGAAGGGGTCGTTGCAGCCCTGGACGACCAGCGTGGGCACCCCGGCCCCCAGCAGTTCCTCCGCCCGGGACCTGTCCGGCTTGCCCGGCGGGTGCAGCGGGAAGCTCAGCGCGAGCACGGCGTGCGCGCCCAGCTCGGCCGCCGTGCGGCAGGCGACGCGGGCGCCGGCGCTGCGCCCCCCGGCGATCACCGGCAGGCCCGGCCCGGTGAGCGCGGGCCACACGCCCCGCCATCCGGCGTCCAGGGTCTTCGGCGCGGGCGCGATCTTCTTGCCGGCGACCCGCCAGGGCTGCTCGACGAGGGCGACGGTCACGCCGCCGGCGGGCAGCGCGGCCGCGAGCGCCCGGAGGTCGCGCGCCTCGATGCCGCCGCCTGCGCCGTGGCCGACGGCCAGCACCAGCCGGGCCTTCTTCGCCGGGTGCCAGGTGATCCGGGCGTCCCCGGCGTCCGTACCGACGGTCTGTGCGGTCACGCCTGTCACGTCTGTCACATCTGTCACGTCTGTCACGTCTGTCGCCTTGGTCACGTCAGAAGAGTGTGCCCTCTTCGGGAGCCTCCAGCTCCTTCAGCAGCTCCGGGCCGTTGTTGCGGACGTTGCTGACGGCGGTGGAGACCGGGTAGGCCCGCATCAGGCCGGCCGGCGGCGGGGCCAGCAGCCCGCGCAGGTCGTCGGGGTCCGTGCGGGAGGGGTCGAGCCAGGCGTCCCAGCGGTCCGGGGTGAGCATCAGGGGCATCCGGGGGTGGATCTCGGCGAGGGAGCGCGGACCCTCGGCGGGGGCCACGGCCAGCGGGGTCTGCTCCGCCTCGGTGGTGATCACCGAGCAGGTGACCCACCAGGCCCGCGGGTGGTCGTCGGGCAGGGTCCGGTCGCGCCAGAACTCGTACAGGCCGGCCATCGCGAACACCGAGCCGTCGGCGGGCAGCACGAAGTACGGCTGCTTGCGCGGCCGCTTCTTCCTGCCCTCGACCTCCAGGTCGCGCTCCTGGGCGCCGGTGACCCACTCGTAGTAGCCGTCGGCCGGCAGGATGCAGCGGCGGGCGGCGAAGGCGCGCCGGTAGGCGGGCTTCTCGTGGACGGTCTCCGCGCGGGCGTTGATCATCCGGGCGCCGCCCTCCGGGGTCTTCGCCCAGGACGGCACCAGGCCCCACTTCAGCCTGCGCAGCTGGCGAACCGGACGCGGGGAGTCCGCGTCTTTCAGGGGGCGGTCGAGGACGGCGTAGACCTCCTTGGTCGGCGCCACGTTGTAGTCGGGCTCCAGGGTCTCCTCGGGCTCCCTCCCCCGAGGGTCCGGCTCCGCCCGCTCCGAGGGGACCCCCAGCTCGACCCCGAAGATGCCCGCGAGATCCTCGGGCCTACGACTCGCCGCATACCGTCCGCACATACGTGCCACACTGCCAGACTCCGTACCAGTACAGGGAGCCACTGCGACCGATGGACAGCCTCGCCGCCACCGCGCTGCCCGACCTCTGGGACCGGCTCGCCGGCACCCAGCCCGATCCCGGCCTGTGGGTGGTGCTGGCCACGCTGGCCGCCGCCCTCGCCGTGGTCGTCCCGCACCCGGTGTGGCGGATATCCCGCAACGCGATCACCATCGCGCACGAGGGCGGTCACGGTCTGGTCGCCCTGCTCACCGGCCGGCAGCTCACCGGCATCCGGCTGCACTCCGACACCAGCGGCCTCACCGTGAGCCGGGGCAAGCCGTACGGGCTGGGCATGATCCTGACGGCCGCGGCGGGCTACACGGCGCCCTCGCTGCTGGGCCTCGGCGGGGCCGCGCTGCTGGCCGCCGGGCGCATCACCCTCCTGCTGTGGGTGGCCACCGCCCTGCTGGTGGCGATGCTGGTGATGATCCGCAACGCCTATGGCGTGCTGACCGTGGTCCTCGCGGGCGGGGCCTTCCTGCTGGTGTCCTGGCTGGCGGGGCCGCAGGTGCAGGCCGCGTTCGCGTACGCGGTGGTGTGGTTCCTGCTGGCCGGCGGGGTACGGCCGCCGTTCGAGCTCCAGGCCAAGCGGTCCCGGTCGGGGGCGGGAGACTCGGACGCGGACCAGTTGTCGCGGCTGACGCACGTGCCGGCGGGCCTGTGGCTGTTCCTCTTCCACGCCGTGTCGCTGTGCTCGCTGATCGGCGGGGGCCGCTGGCTGCTGGAGGGTTGACGGCGCGGCCTCCTTATAAAGTGGCCCCATGGCCCCGAACACCTCCTCCACCGCCCTCTGGCCCGCCCCGCACGCGAGCGGAGCCGTCGACGCGACGGTCCACGTGCCGGGGTCCAAGTCGGTCACCAACCGCGCTCTGGTCCTCGCGGCCCTGGCCTCCGAGCCCGGCTGGCTGCGCCGCCCGCTGCGGTCCCGCGACACCCTGCTGATGGCCGGTGCGCTGCGGGCCATGGGTGTGGAGATCGAGGAGGGCGTGGGCCCGGACGGCACCGGCGAGGCGTGGCGGGTGCTGCCCACGGGCCTGTCCGGCCCGGCCACGGTCGACGTCGGCAACGCGGGCACGGTGATGCGGTTCCTGCCTCCGGTGGCCGCGCTGGCCGACGGCCCGGTCCGGTTCGACGGGGACCCGCGGTCGTACGAGCGTCCCCTGAACGGCGTGATCGACGCGCTGCGGGTGCTCGGCGCCCGGATCGACGACGACGGCCGGGGCACCCTGCCGCTGACCGTGCACGGCGGCGGGGCCCTGGACGGCGGCCCGGTGTCGATCGACGCCTCCTCGTCCTCGCAGTTCGTGTCGGCGCTGCTGCTGTCGGGCCCCCGTTTCAACCAGGGCGTGGAGGTCCGCCACACCGGCGCCAGCCTGCCCTCGGTGCCGCACATCCGGATGACGGTGGACATGCTGCGCGCGGTCGGCGCCCAGGTGGACACCCCGGAGTCGGGCGGTGAGCCCAACGTGTGGCGGGTGACGCCGGGCGCGCTGCTCGGGCGGGACCTGACGATCGAGCCGGACCTGTCCAACGCGCAGCCGTTCCTGGCGGCGGCCCTGGTCACCGGCGGCAAGGTGGTGATCCCGGACTGGCCGGCGCGGACCACCCAGCCGGGTGACCGGCTGCGGGAGATCTTCACCGAGATGGGCGGTTCCTGCGAACTCACCGAGTACGGCCTTGAGTTCACCGGTTCGGGGGCGATCCACGGCATCGACGTGGACCTCGGCGACGTGGGCGAGCTGACCCCGGGCATCGCGGCGGTGGCCGCGCTCGCCGACTCGCCGTCCACCCTGCGGGGCGTGGCCCATCTGCGGCTGCACGAGACGGACCGGCTGGCCGCGCTCACCAAGGAGATCAACGAGCTGGGCGGTGACGTCACGGAGACGGCCGACGGCCTGCACATCCGCCCGCGCGCGCTGCACGCCGGGACCTTCCACACCTACGAGGACCACCGCATGGCGACCGCCGGCGCGGTCATCGGCCTGGCAGTGCCGGGCGTGCGGATCGAGAACGTGGCGACGACGGCGAAGACCCTGCCGGACTTCCCCGAGCTGTGGACCGGGATGCTCGGGCAGTAGGGACGTAACGCCATGCGCCGCTACGGCAAGCACACCGACGAGGACGACATCCGCAGCCGCCCCAACCGCAAGGGCAACCGGCCGCGGACGAACATCCGGCCCAAGCACGAGGACGCGGCCGAGGGCATGGTCCTCACCGTCGACCGGGGACGGTTGACCTGCCTGGTCGAGGACCGGATCGTGATGGCCATGAAGGCGCGTGAGCTGGGCCGCAAGGCGGCCGTGGTGGGCGACCGGGTGGCCCTGGTCGGCGACCTGTCCGGCGCCAAGGACACGCTCGCGCGGATCGTCCGCATCGAGGAGCGGACGTCGGTGCTGCGCCGCACGGCCGACGACGACGATCCGTACGAGCGCGTGGTCGTCGCCAACGCCGACCAGCTGGCGATCGTGACGGCCCTGGCCGATCCCGAGCCCCGCCCCCGGCTGATCGACCGCTGTCTGGTCGCGGCCTTCGACGGCGGTCTGGAGCCGCTGCTGGTGATGACCAAGTCGGACCTGGCCCCGCCGGACAAGCTGCTGGAGCTGTACGGCACCCTGGACATCCCCTACGTCGTCACCAGCCGCGGGGAACTGGAGAACGGGGACGCGGCGGACCGGGTCCGCGAACACCTCTCGGGCAGGATCACCGCGTTCGTGGGTCACTCGGGTGTCGGCAAGACGACCCTGGTCAACGCGCTGGTCCCGCAGGAGCGCCGGCGTCTGACGGGCCATGTGAACGCGGTGACGGGCCGCGGCCGGCACACCACCACCTCCGCGCTCGCCCTGCCGCTGGCCGGAACGGACGGCTGGGTCGTCGACACCCCCGGGGTCCGCTCCTTCGGGCTCGCGCACATCGATCCGTCGCGCGTGATCCACGCCTTCCCCGACCTCGAACCCGGTACGGCGGGCTGCCCGCGCGCGTGCAGCCACGACGAGCCAGACTGCGCGCTGGACGCGTGGGTGGAGGAGGGGCACGCGGACCCGGCACGGCTGTACTCGCTGCGCCGGCTGCTGGCCACCAGGGAGCGCACGGAAGGCGACTGAGCCTCGCGTTGTTTGCCGGGGTGCGCGGCCGGTAAGTGCATAATCGCACCGAGCCGGAGATCCGGATCAACGGGAGGACCGCACATGGCGTGGCTGCTGGTCATAGTGGCCGGGATACTGGAGACCGGCTTCGCCGTGTGCCTGAAGCTCTCGCACGGGTTCACGCGCCTGTGGCCCACGATCGCCTTCGCGTCGTTCGCCCTGGGCAGCTTCGGTCTGCTCACCCTGTCCCTGCGGAAGCTCGACGTCGGCCCCGCCTACGCCGTGTGGACCGGCATCGGCGCGGCGGGCACCGCGATCTACGGCATGGTCTTCCTCGGCGACCTGGTCTCCACCCTGAAGATCGTGTCGATCAGCCTGGTCATCATCGGCGTGATCGGCCTCCAGCTGTCGGGCTCCGCCCACTAGGTGTGCTAGCTAGGGCCGTCCGTCCGCCAGGGGCCCGGCGGGCGCGGGTTCACGCCAGGTGCCGTGGCAGCACCGCCCGTACCAGCTCCGCCAGCCCGCCCTCCCCCGGCGGCGCCGCCACGCAGGACAGGGCGAGCCGCACCACCAGTTCGCAGGAGCGCAGCAGTTCCGCGGTACCGGCCGGCTCGACGCCGGAACCGGCCAGCACGGCCACCGCGCGATCCCGCACGATCCGCACGAAGTCGCGCGGCGCGGGCAGCGGCCCGTCCGCCCGGCGCTGTGCCGGTACCGCGGTGGCGGAGGGCACGGCGGTGAGCGGCGGACTCGGCAGCCACTCGGTCCAGCAGCCGGTGAGCATGGCACGGACCAGCACGTTGTCCCGGGCGGCGGTGGCCGTCCACTCGGCGGTGGCGGTGAGCCGGTCCCGCGCCCCCGCGGGACCGGCGAGGGCCCGCTCGACGCCGGCGAGGTATCCGTCGGCCTCCCGCCGCACCAGCGCCCGGGCCAGGCCGTCCTTGCTGCCGAACTCGTTGTACAGGGTCTGCCGGGACACCCCGGCCGACGCGGCCACGTCGACCATCCGCACGGCGGACCACGGCCGGCGCGCGAGCGCCGTGTAGGCGGCGTCCAACAGCGACTCCCGGGCAGCAGGCATCCTCGCCTCCCTGGACCACACCGACTCTGCGCCCAGATTTGACGCGCTTGTATGCACTGTCAAGGGTTTGCGACGGGGCGGACGGTGCGTTCGGCCGTCCGCCGGCCGCGGGTGCGCCCTGCCCGGCCGCGCGGGTCCCGCGCCCCTCGGGGGCACTCCCGCCGCCCCCGGTGGCCCCGCGCCGGCCCCGCCGGATACCGTTCTGCACATGCCCGACTACCTCGACGACCTGCGCCTCGCCCACGTCCTCGCGGACGCGGCCGACGCCGCCACCACGGCCCGGTTCAAGGCCCTCGACCTCAAGGTGGAGACGAAGCCGGACATGACCCCGGTGAGCGAGGCGGACAAGGCCGCTGAGGAGCTCATCCGCGGCCGGCTCCAGCACGCCCGACCGCGGGACGCCGTCCTCGGCGAGGAGTACGGCGTCGAGGGCACGGGCCCCCGCCGCTGGGTGATCGACCCGATCGACGGGACGAAGAACTACGTGCGGGGCGTCCCGGTCTGGGCCACCCTGATCTCCCTGATGGAGGAGGACGAGGAGGGTTACCAGCCCGTCGTCGGCGTGGTCTCCGCACCCGCGCTCGGCCGCCGCTGGTGGGCGGCGAAGGGGCACGGCGCCTTCACCGGCCGCGACCTCGCCTCCGCGACCCGGATCCACGTCTCGCGCGTCGGCAGGCTCGCGGACGCCTCCTTCGCGTACTCCTCGCTCACCGGCTGGGAGGAACGCAACCGCCTGGACGGCTTCCTGGAGCTGTCCCGCCGGGTGTGGCGCACGCGCGCGTACGGCGACTTCTGGCCGTACATGATGGTCGCCGAGGGCTCCGTGGACATCTGCGCCGAGCCGGAGCTGTCGCTGTGGGACATGGCCGCCAACGCGATCATCGTGACGGAGGCGGGCGGCGCCTTCACCGGCCTCGACGGCCGCCCCGGTCCGCACAGCGGCGACGCGGCGGCGTCCAACGGCCTCCTCCACGACGAGCTGCTGGAGTACCTCGCCCCGGGCGCGTGAGGAACGGGGACAGCACCGGAGCACTCCCGTCACGCCCTCAACTCGCGCCGAGCGCCCTCTTGTTGACCCTCCCTTTACCTGGCACTCTGGGCCCACCCCCACATGTGAACTTGTGAATCCCTGAACTTTCCCCGGGGGTTCCTAGGAGGTGCTCCGTCCATGCTCGTCCGTGACGCCATGAGCACGGTGATTCTCACCCTCGGCCCCGCCCACACCCTCCGCCAGGCAGCCACCCTGATGTCCGCCCGCCGCGTAGGCGCCGCCGTGGTCCTCGACCCGGACGCCGGCGGCATCGGCATCCTCACCGAACGCGACATCCTGAACTCCGTCGGCCTCGGGCAGAACCCGGACGCGGAGCGCACCCACGCCCACACCACCACCGACGTCGTCTTCGCCGCCCCCACCTGGACCCTGGAGGAGGCGGCCCGGGCCATGGCGCACGGCGGTTTCCGGCACCTCATCGTCCTCGACCGGGGCGAGGTGGCCGGGATCGTCTCCGTCCGCGACATCGTCCGCCGCTGGCTCCCGGCCCGCGAGCCCACACCCGCGCTGTGACACGCGAAGCGGGCCGGACCCCGAGCACCGTGGGGTCCGGCCCGCCCAGCCGCGAGGACGGCCGGCTCAGCCGCGCAGCGCCTGCACCGCCGCCTCCAGCCGCTTGCCGAAGTCGGCGTCGGCGCCCGCGAAGTTGCCGATCGCGCGCTCGACGATGTCCTCGCGCGAGACCTGCGAGATCGCGCCCGCGAGGTTGGCGACGAGCCGCTCCTTCTCCGCCTCCGACATCAGCCGGTAGAGGTTGCCCGCCTGCACGAAGTCGTCGTCCTCGGCGTGCGCGGGCGTCGGGTGGTTGCCGGTGCCGGCCGCGAAGCCGTCGAACGGCTGCCAGAGCGGACGGCCGGTCTGCTGCGGCCCGCCGAAGCTGTTCGGCTCGTAGTTCTTCGCACCGCCGTGCCGGCCGTCGTAGAGGAAGCCGTCACGGGAGTGGGTGCGCGCCTCGGCGGCGTGCGGGCGGTTCACCGGCAGGTGGTCGGCGTTGATGCCGACGCGGTAGCGGTGGGCGTCGCCGTAGGCGAACAGCCGGCCCTGGAGCATCTTGTCGGGCGAGGGGCCGATACCGGGCACGAAGTGCGCCGGGGAGAAGATCGACTGCTCGACCTCGGCGAAGATGTTCTGCGGGTTGCGGTTCAGCTCCAGCTTGCCGATCTCGATGACCGGGTAGTCCGCGTGCGGCCACACCTTGGTCAGGTCGAACGGGTTGAAGCGGTACGTCGCCGCGTCCGCCGCCGGCATGATCTGCACGCCCACGGTCCAGCTCGGGAACTCCCCGCGCTCGATCGCCTCGCGCAGGTCGCGCTGGTGCGAGTCGGGGTCCTTGCCCGCGAGGACGTCCGCCTCCTCGGCGGTCAGGTTCTTGATCCCCTGGTCGGTCTTGAAGTGGTACTTGACCCAGAAGACCTCGCCGGCCGCGTTGTTCCACTGGTAGGTGTGCGAGCCGAAGCCGTCCATGTGCCGGTACGACGCCGGGATGCCGCGGTCGCCGAACAGCCAGGTCACCTGGTGCGTCGACTCGGGCGACAGCGACCAGAAGTCCCACACGTTGTCGGCCTCGGTGCTGCCGGTGTACGGGTCGCGCTTCTGGGTGTGGATGAAGTCCGGGAACTTGATCGCGTCCCGGATGAAGAAGACCGGGGTGTTGTTGCCGACGAGGTCGTAGTTGCCCTCCTCGGTGTAGAACTTCAGCGCGAAGCCGCGCGGGTCGCGGACGGCGTCCGCCGCGCCGAGGTTGCCGGCCACGGTCGAGAAGCGCAGGAAGACCTCGGTCTGCTTGCCGGCCTCGGAGAGGAAGGCGGCGCGGGTGTACGGCGTGACGTCGGCGGTCACGGTGAAGGTGCCGTACGCGCCGGCGCCCCGGGCGTGCACCACGCGCTCCGGGATGCGCTCGCGGTTGAAGTGCGCCAGCTTCTCCAGCAGGAGCTGGTCCTGGACGAGGACCGGCCCGCCGACGCCCGCCGTCTCGCTGTTCTGGTTGTCGGCGACCGGGGCACCGGCCTCCGTGGTGAGCGGTCCCTGCGTCACGTACGCCTCCTGCGTCATCACTGACTAGTCCTGTCCTGTGGCCAAAGCCGGTTCCGATCCTACAATGGACATTGTCTAAGTCAAACGACGATCCAAAATCACACCTATTCCCGACCTGGGGACTCTTCCTGTTAGGCTGGTAGCCATGAGCGACCTTCTGGAACGGCTGCGTGGACGCGGATGGCGGATGACCGCGCAGCGACGCGTGGTGGCCGAGGTCCTGAACGGCGAGCACGTCCATCTGACGGCCGACGAGGTCCACGCACGGGCTGTCGCCAAGCTGCCCGAGATCTCCCGGGCGACCGTCTACAACACGCTCGGTGAGCTGGTCTCGCTCGGCGAGGTACTGGAAGTCACGACGGACAAGCGCGCCAAGCGGTACGACCCGAACGCGCACCGGCCGCACCACCACCTGGTCTGCGCCCGGTGCGGCGCGATCCGCGACGTGCACCCGACCGGCAACCCCCTGGCCGACCTCCCCGACACCGAGCGCTTCGGCTTCACGGTGTCGGACGTCGAGGTGACGTACCGGGGGCTGTGCCCGAACTGCGCGGGCGCGTAAGAAGAGCGCGAGCGCGTACGCACACCGCTTCCCTGGAGCCCCGGCAACCGCCGGGGCTCTTCGCGTAGGGCCGCCGCCGTGACGACACCACGTACACGACGACGAGGGCCGGAACCCATCTCTGGATTCCGGCCCTCGGCCTTCAGTAGCGGGGACAGGATTTGAACCTGCGACCTCTGGGTTATGAGCCCAGCGAGCTACCGAGCTGCTCCACCCCGCGTCGGTGAATACGACACTACGTGAGGGAAGCACCGAGAAGCAAATCAGTGGACGCCGGGGTGTCCGGCGTCACGCCGACAGCTCCTCCCGCAGCGCGTCCCGCAGCCGTCCCGCCCGCTCGGAGACCTCCGCCGGCCCCAGCGCCACCGCCCTGTCGGCCCAGCGCTGCCCCTCCGCCAGCTCACCGCGACGCGCGTAGACGAGGGCCAGCCGCAGGGCCGCCCGCCCGTGCCCGGCATCGGCGGCCCGCGCCCACCACACCGCCGCCTCGGGCTCGCTCCCCTCGCGGGCGAGCAGCAGCCCCAGATTGAAGGCGCCGTTGCGCGACCCGGCCTCGGCCGCCGCCCGGTACCACCGCGCCGCCTCCACCACGTCACCGCGCGCCGCCGCGTGCATGCCGACCCGCACCTGCGCCCGCCGGTGCCCCTGCGAGGCGGCACGCTCGTACCACTCCTCGCACTCGGTCTTCTCCTGCACGGTCTCGCCCAGCTCGTGCGCGGGCTCCGGCGGCCGGCGCGCGTCGAGCAGGGTGGCCAGCCGGTACGCGCCCTCCGCGCTGCCGCCGCCCGCCGCACAGCGCAGGTGCCGTTCGGCCTCCTGCTCGTCGCCCTCGCGCAGCCGGGCGATCCCGACCTGGAGCGCGGCCTCGGCGTGCCCGGCGGCCGCCGCCCGCTCGTACCAGCGCAGCGCCATCGCGTCCTCGCCGCGCCCGGCGTAGAGGATGCCGAGGTTGAACGCGGCGTCGACGCTTCCGGCCTCGGCGGCCTTGGAGAACCAGGGCTCGGCCCCGGTCGGGTCGCCGTTCTGGAGCAGCAGGATGGCCAGCGCGTTCGCGGCCTCGCGGTGCCCGGCGTACGCGGCGCGCCGGTACCACTGCTCGGCCTGTGCGGTGCGGCCCTGCTCGGCGCAGAGCAGCCCGAGGTTGTAGGCGCCGTTGTCGTCGCCGGCGTCCAGCGCGGCCCGGTACCACCGCTCGGCGGTCTGGGTCTCGCCGCGCTCCGCGTGCAGCGCGCCCAGCGCGTTGGCCGCGTTGCCGTCGCCGTCCTGGGCGGCGCGCAGCCACCACACGGCCGCGCTCTCGGTGTCGCCGGCGTCGCGCAGCAGGAAGCCGAGCGCGCAGGCGGCCCGCGGCTCGCCGTCCTTGGCGGAGGTCAGGTACCAGCGCCCGGCCTCCTTCAGCTCGCCGCGCTTCTCCAGGATCGCCCCGAGCTGGAGCGCGGCCCTGCGGTGCCCGCGCGCGGCGGCCTGCCGGTACCACTGCTCGGCCTCCGCGGCACCGCTGTCACCCCCGGCCTCCTCCCCGAGTCCGGCCGCGCGGTCGAGCGCGCGCGCCAGCCGGTAGGCGGCCTCCCGGTGCCCGCGCTCGGCGGCGGCGCGCATCCAGTGCTCGGCGCCGACGTCGCCGCGGTGCTCCAGCAGGTCGGCGAGCGCGTAGGCGCCGAGGACGTGGCCCTGCTCGGCGGACTGGCGCAGCCAGTACTCGGCGGCCGGCTCGTCGCCGCGCTCGCGGTGGTGCCGGCCGAGCGCGTGCGCGGCGGCGGCGGAACCGGCGACGGCGGCGATCCGCCACCAGCCGGCCGCCTCCTCGGGGTAGCCCCGCTGGTGCAGCAGGACGCCCAGGTTGTTCGCGGCGGCCCGGTCACCGGCAGCGGTGGCCGCGCGCAGGTGGGGTTCGGCTCCGTCGAGGTCGCCGCGGCGCAGGAGCATGCTTCCGAGGACGCTCGCCGCCTCGGCGTCGCCGCTCTGCGCGGCCAGCGCGAGGCGCGTCTCCTCGCCGGCTTCCCCCATGTCCGCCAACTCGTCGCGGGCCGGCTCCGCGTCGGAAGGCTGCACAAATCGCCCTGACTCGAACAGAGTTGCCTTGTCCCCCATAACGTCCATCGTCGCACCACCTGCAACCTGGGTACACCCGGTATACCGCAGCCCGTGAGGTCACTTGAGCGTTTTGTCGACATGCCCACAGAGAGACAAGTCAAACACATATCGCCCAACTCCCCACGGCGGCGCGGCCGGTCCCTTCCCTCAGCACATGAGTTCGCACACCACGAAGGCCCGGATCCGTTTCTGGATCCGGGCCTTCGACTTCAGTAGCGGGGACAGGATTTGAACCTGCGACCTCTGGGTTATGAGCCCAGCGAGCTACCGAGCTGCTCCACCCCGCGCCGTTGTGTGTCAACCGTACCACGGCGCGAGGGGGTCTTGATCAACTCCGGCTCTTGTCGCCGTTCTTGCCGCCGCTGCCACCCGTCTTGGACTGGGCGTCCTCCGCCCGCTTCAGCGCGTCCTGGAGGTCCTTCTGCGCCTTGGCGTACGCGTCCCAGTCCGGCCCGTTCTTCAGCGCCTGCTGCCCGGCGTCGAAGGCCTTCTGCGCGTCCTCCAGCGCCTGCTTGACCGTCGGGTTGCCGGTGCCGGGCGGAGTCGTGGTGCCGGTCTGCGGCGGTCTGGTCGAACTCTTCACCCCGAACACCTCGTCGAGGGCCTCGTCCAGGGTGTTCTTGAAGGCGGTCCTGCCCTCGTAGGTGACCAGGACCTTCCTCAGCAACGGGTACTTGAGCGAGCCGCCGCGGACGTAGACCGGCTCCGCGTACAGCAGGCCGCCGTCCAGCGGCACGGTCAGCAGATTGCCGTACTCCACCTTCGAGTGCCCGCGGCTGAGGAGGCTGATGGTCTCCGCGATGTCCGATTCGGAGTTGAACTGGCTCTGGACCTGTTTGGGGCCGTCGACGGTCGTGTTCGTCGGCAGCTTCAGGACTCTGATCCTGCCGTAGTCGCTGGTGCGCGGGTCGGAGTCGACGGCCATGAAGGCGCTGAGGTTGTCCCGTCCGTTGGGCGTGAACGTCGTCGTCAGCGAGAACGCCTGCTCGCTCTGGCCCGGCATCTTCATGCTCAGGTAGTACGGCGGCACCGCGCTGCCGGAGTTGTTCGTCGGGTCGTCCGGGACCTGCCACACCTCGCTGCCGGTCAGGAAGGTCTGCGCGTCCGTCACGTGGTAGCGGGTGAGCAGCTCACGCTGCACCTTGAACAGGTCCTGCGGATAGCGCAGGTGGTCCATCAGCTCCGGGGAGATCGCGCCGCGCGGCTCCACGGTGTCGGGGAACGCCTTCATCCAGGTCTTCAGCACCGGGTCCCGGGTGTCCCACTGGTACAGCTTGACCTCGCCGGTGTACGCGTCGACGGTCGCCTTCACCGAGTTGCGGATGTAGTTGACCTGGTTCTGCTGGGCCACCACCGCGCGCGAGTTGTTCGTCGCGGTCAGCGAGTCGGCCGTCGTGTCGCCGAGGGTCGTACGGGAGGAGTACGGGTAGCCGTTCGACGTCGTGTAGGCGTCGACGATCCACTGGATGCGGTGGTTCACGACCGCCGGGTACGCGTCGCCGTCGATGGTCAGCCAGGGGGCGACCGCCTCCACGCGCTCCTTGGGGGTGCGGTTGTACAGGATCCTGGAGCCCTTGCCGATCGCGCCCGAGTAGAGGATCTGCGGCTCGTTGAACGCCACCGCGTACGCGGCCCGGTTGACCGGGTTGTCGAGGTTGACGCCGCTCCCGCCCTGGTAGCTGGTGGTCATCTCACGCTCGTTGTCGGAGTAGTCGACCTCCTTCTGGGGGCCTCCGACGATCGAGTACGTGGTGGTCTTCTCGCCGTAGTAGATCCGCTGTTCGTACGTCCCGAGGTCGCCCTGGGACGGCAGGTTCTTCTCAGTGAAGACGGGCCGGCCCTCGGAGTCGGCCTCGGTGCCCTTGGCGGCCACCACGCCGAAGCCGTGCGTGTAGCGGAAGTGGTCGTTGATCCAGTTGTTCTTCGGGATGCCGTCCAGGTTCAGTTCGCGCAGGCCGATGACGGTGTCCTGCTCCTTGCCGTCCTTGGGGTAGCGGTCGACGTCGAGGTTGGTCGGGAACCCGTAGTAGGCCTTGATCTGCTGGAGCTGCTGGAACGTCGGCGAGACGACGTTCGGGTCCATGATGCGGATGCTGGCCGTGGCGTCGACCTGGTCGCGCAGCCTCGTCTTGTCCTGGGACGTGGACTTGCCCGGGTACTCGGTGACCTTGGCCTGGTCGATGCCGTACGCCTCGCGGGTCGCCTTCAGGTTCTTCTGGACGTACGGCGCCTCCTTGGCCTGCTCGTTCGGCTGGACCTGGAACTTCTGCACGATGGCCGGGTAGAGGCCGCCGATCAGGATCGCCGAGAGCACCATCAGGCCGAAGCCGATGACGGGCAGCTGCCACGTGCGCCGCCACAGGGTGGCGAAGAACAGCAGCGCGCAGATGACGGCGATGCAGAACAGGATCGTCTTGGCCGGCAGGTAGGCGTTGGCGTCGACGTAGCGCAGGCCGGTCCAGTTGCCGGTCGCCTTGAAGTCGCTGGACTTGACGGCGAGGCCGTACCGGTCGAGCCAGTAGGCGACCGCCTTGAGGGCGACGAAGATGCCGAGCAGCACCGACAGGTGCCCGGTCGCGGCGGCGGTGGCACGCGCGCCCGGGCTGGTGACCCGCAGGCCGCCGTACAGGTAGTGCGTGAGCGCCGCGGCGATCAGGCACAGGATGGCGGCGGCGAAGCCGAAGCCCAGCAGGAACCGGTACCAGGGCAGGTCGAAGGCGTAGAAGGAGACGTCCAGGTGGAACTGCGGGTCCTTCTGGTGGAAGGGCACGCCGTTCACCCACATCAGCCAGGTCCGCCACTGGCTCGACGCGGAGGCGCCCGCGATCAGCCCGACCAGGGCGGTGACGGCGAGCAGCAGCCACTTCTTGTACGGCGCGATGGCCATGCGGTAGCGGTCGAGGCTCTGCTGCTCCATGGACATGGCGCTGAGCGGGGGCCGCAGCCGGTGCGCGAGCCAGATGTTGAGGCCGACCGCGGCCGCCATCAGCAGGCCGAAGACGAAGAAGAGCCCGACCTTGGTCGACAGGGTGGTGGTGAACACGGACGAGTAGTGCACCGACCGGTACCACAGCCAGTCCGTCCAGAAGCCCGCGAACATCGTGAACGCCATGCCGAGGACGGCAAGGACGCCCAGTGTCACGAGCAGGGCTCGGACCCTCCGGGACGGGCGGCCCGCTCTGATCCGTGGCCCCGTCGGGCCTCCGCCGCGGTCCGGCATCTGGAAAGCCAAGGTGCGCACCTCGAAGTTCGCTGTCGATCCGTCAGACCCTCGGGTTCGCGGGCCCGCCGTGGCCCCCCGTGATCGCGGGCCCACACCTATGCAACTTACTCACGGTTTACTCGGTTCCCGATTCCGGCCGGGAACGAGGCAGGATTGTGACCATGTCCAACACTCCCATGGCAGCGAGCCCGCTCACCCGGGCCGTACTCGAGATCGACGAGTACGTCTCCGGCCTCGGCTGGGACCAGCCCGCTCGCCTCTTCGCCCTCGTAGACACCGCACGGCTGCGGGCTCAGGAACCTTCGCTCGCGGCCCAGCTGGGCCTGGAGGACGAGTCCGAGACCGCCGGTCTCACCCCGATCGAGCAGGACGAGCTCCCGTCCGGCAAGCCCCTCGACGAGTTCCTCGGCACCATCGCCTGGCCCGACGCGGTGGCCGGCTGCGCGCTCGCCGTGGAGCGTCTGATGCTGCCGCCGTCCGCCGAGGCCCAGGTCCCCTCCGGTCTGGACGAGGCCGGGCTGGCCCGGTGGGTGGCCGAGCATCCCGAGCGCCAGGAGGTGCGGATGACGGTGGCCGTGCTGCGCGACGGCAGCCGGGAGTCGGCGCTGCGGCTGCGGGAGAAGGACTCCCCGACGGAGGTCCTGACCGGCCCCGACCTGGTGCCGGGCCTGGCGGACGCCCTGGTGGCGACGTTCGCGGACTGACCCGCCCCCTCGGGCGTACGGCGGCGGGGGCGCTCCTGGTGCCCGGGGAGCGCCCCCGGCCGTGTCACGGCCCGTTCAGCCCTTGGTGGTGCACTTCGGCAGTGCGGCGGTGTCGCCGCTGCGGATGTCCTTCAGGGCGCCGAGGGCGTCGCCGATGTTCTTGACCTTGACCAGGGTGAGGCCGCCCGGGGTGTCCTTGGCGGCGGCCGCGCAGTTGTCGGCGGGGGTCAGGAAGTACTGGGCGCCGCGGTCGCGCGCGCCGACGGTCTTCATCTCGACGCCGCCGATCGGGCCGACCGTGCCGTCGTCGTCGATGGTGCCGGTGCCGGCGACGAACTTCCCGCCGGTGAGGCTGCCCGGGGTGAGCTTGTCGTAGATGCCGAGGGCGAACATCAGGCCGGCGCTGGGCCCGCCGACGTCGGCGAGCTTGATGTCGATGGTGAACGGGAAGGTGTGGTCGGTTCCGGCGGAGATGCCGACGACGGCCCGCTCGGCCCCGGTGTCGTGGGAGGTCGTCGTCGTGATGGTGACGTCCTGCGTCCTGGTCGCCGTCCGGTGCGCCTTCTCGGCGGCGGCCTGCTCCTTGGCGGGCACGACGGTGAAGACGACCTTCTGCCCCGGCTTGTGCTTGGTGACGAACTCGGCGACGTCGGACGGCTGCTTGACCGCCGTCCCGTCGACGGCCTTGATCACGTCACCGGCGTGCAGCCTGCCCTCGGCCGGGGAGCCCTTGACGACCGTGGAGACGATCACCCAGGACTTCACCGGGACGCCCAGTTCCTTCAGGGCGGCGACCTTGGCGCTCTCCTGGGACTGGCTGAACTCCTCGGCGTTCTCCTGGGAGGACTGCTCCTCCGTCTTGCCGTCCGGGTACAGCGTGTCGTGCGGGACGATCTTGCTGTCGTGGGCGAGCCAGCCGTAGACGGCCTCGACGAGGTTCATCCGGTAGTCGGCGCCGGTGACCCGGACGGTGGTCATGTTCAGATGGCCGTCCGTCGGATACGTCTTGTGTCCTGAGATCTGCAGCACCGGCTCGCCGTCGTGCTCGCCGAGCGTGTTCACGGTCGGGCCGGGAGACATCTCCGCATACGGCACGGGGATGAGGACTCCCGCGCACAGGAGCGCGATCAGCATCAGGGTCGAGGCGAGCATCGTCGCGGTGCGGCGTGGCATGCCACGACAGTACGGGACGCCTCTGTCAGCGCACTGTCAGGGCACCCCCGTCAGGCGCCGCGCGCACCCGTGTGGGACTTCTCCATGGCCTCGCGGAACCGGGCGTATCCGTCCAGCTCAGGGCCGTCGCTCCGCGTCTTGCGGGTCCGATTGGCCCAGGTACCCCACAGCCCGCCGCCGATCGCGGCCAGAAGCGGGATCAGCAACCAGACGAGCACCCCCATGCCGACCTCCCATACGCCACGAGCGTCCGCAAATGACTGATCAGCAGATTAACGGTCTGCACGGACAACGCTCACGCTAGGGTCCCGGTTACGCAACCGGGGGAAACCGTGTGCCGCGTGTGACGCCTTCGGGGGACGCCGAAAGCCCAGACGGATCAGCGGCGGGGGACGAAAGCGGCGGTCCGGGGGGCGGGCGCCGCTCTGGAGAGGGGGTGGGGCCGGCGTCGGCGGGCGCCGGACTCGGGGTGGGGCTGGACCCGCCGGGTGGATGGCCAGGGCCGGCGGACCAGCGGCGCCGGGCCCGAACAGGGGCGTCGAAGGGCGCCGGGCGGGGGCAGCGGCCGCCGGGCGCGGATCGGCGCGCGGCCGTCCGGCGGCAGAGGGCTCGGGTCTCCGGCAGGCGGCCACGCCGGGACGAGCCGGCGACGGGCCGGGAGTCAGCAGGCGCCGGCCCGGACACGCGGGCGGCCGTAGGGCACCGGTGATCCCCGGCCGGGTCAGCGGGAATCACGCCAAGACCACCTGAGGACCGGACCGGAAGTCCGCGGGCGACCAGGGCGCGAGAGCGCATACGCCCGCCCGACCCGGGAGGCTGCCATCCGGTCTCGGTGGCCCGGCGCGCTGACCGGGCGGTCCGTCCGGCGCGGGCGGGTTCCGGTCGGAACACGCCGGCTCCCCCGACCGGGATCAGGTGGCGGTCGGTGGGGTCAGCAGGCGCCCACCCACTCCTCCGTGCCGTCCGAGAACTTCTGGTGCTTCCAGATGGGCACCTCGTGCTTGAGGTCGTCGATCAGCTTGCGGCAGGCGTCGAAGGCCTCCGCGCGGTGCGGGCAGGCCACGGCGACGACGACGGCGAGGTCCCCGATCCGCAGGTCCCCCACCCGGTGGACGGCGGCCAGCGCGCGCACGGGGTGGTCCGCGACGACCTTCTCGGCGACCCGCCGCATCTCGGCCTCGGCGCTCGGGTGGCAGGAGTACCCGAGCGCGTCCACGTCGGCACCCCCGTCGTGGTTCCGCACGGTCCCCACGAACAGCGCGACACCCCCGGCCGCGTCGTCCCCGACGGCCTGGAACACCTCGTCCACGGAGAGCGGGGTCTCCCGGATGCCGATCAGCTTGATGGGGTCCTGAGCGGCCTGCTCACCGGGGTGATCGTTCGTAAGCGCCATGCCCCCATCGTGCCCCACGGGGGTGACAACGCGGAATACGAGTTTCCGCAGGCACGCGCGCGGGCCGCTTGGAGGCTCCTACAGCGGGGCTTCCGCATCGGCCGCTCCCCGCACGTCAGACGCGTCGCCGGGCCTTCCGGGCACGCCGTACGACGGCTGCCGCGCCCAGCAGGGCGACCGTCGCCCCCGCCGCACCGGCGGCCGTCGCGTCCTTGCGGCCCAGCCGTCGCCCGGCCACCGTGTGCCGGCCGGACACCTCCTCCAGCAGCGCGGCGAGGACCTCCTCGTTGGTCCACTTCGGCCGCCACCCGGAATCGTGCAGCCGGCTGCCGCTGACCACCCAGGGGTACATCGTGTACGCGAGGTCGCCCGCCGGGGACGGGGTGAGCCCGATCCGGTGCAGCCGGGCCGCCGCGCCGAGCGCGACCGTGGAGGGCAGCTCCATCCGCCGGATGCCGCTCAGCTCCTCGACCTCCTCCTGCTCCAGCCATCCGTCGCAGCCGACGGCCAGTTCCCCGTCGACCTTCTCCAGCACGGCGTACTCCAGGGCACTGCACAGGTCCTCGACGTGGCAGAACTGCCACGCGGGCCGCGACCCGGCCACGACCAGCAGCCGCGGCGACTCGAAGTACCTGGTCAGGGCGGTGTCCGTGCCGCCGACCAGGACGGCCGGCCGCACCACGGTGACGTTCAGGCCCGGGTGCGCGCGGGGGGCGCGCCGCGCCAGGCGCTCGATTTCCAGCAGGTCCCCGACGCCGGTCGCCTCGGCGGTGGCGCGCAGCTCGGCGTCCTCCGACAGCGGCAGTTCGTTGTCGGGCAGCGCGCCGTAGACCATCGCGGAGGTGCACAGCACCACCCGGTGCACGCCGGCCGCCGCGGCGGCGGTCAGGACGGTCTGTGTCCCCCGGACGTTGTAAGCGGTGCGTGCCGCCGGGTCGGTCTCCAGGTCGAGGTCGAGCGCGAGGTGGACGACGACGTCGGCGCCCCGCAGCTTGTCCGCGATGGCGGGGTCGCGGACGTCGAGGATGTGCCACTGCGCGTCGGCGCACTCGCCTCGCCGTTCGTCGATGGCGAGGACCTGTCTGATCTCCTGCGACGCGGCGAGTCGCTCGGTGAGCAGGGCGCCGACCCCGGTGGCGGCGCCGGTCACCGCGACGACGGGCCCGCGCACGGCGGTCGTCTCGCCGGCGCGCAGCGCCGTCGTCGAGGGGCGGTGGTCGGGCGACGGGTGGGCTGAGAGGTTTCGCGCTGCGCGAACCTGAGGGTCTGGGGAACTCACCGGGCGTCTCCAGCGGTTGTCTTCAGTACGGGCGCGAGTGACGCGTACGTACCAGGTGCATCCATCCTGCCGCAGGCGTTCCGTGGGCGAAGCACCGAGGCCCGATCGGGTCGGGGTGTCTACGCTGGGTGGTGTTGTCGGGCAGCCGCGCCACCGGAGCGAAACCGGTGGCCTTACCAGCCGAGGATTCCCGTGAGTGACACCCCATTCGGTTTCGGCCTTCCGCCGGAGGAGCCGGAAGACGGCGACGAGGGCAAGAAGAAGGACCAGCAGAGCGGTGGTGGGCAGGGACCGGCCAATCCGTTCGGTTTCGGCGGCCTGCCCGGAGCCGGCGGCTTTGGCGGCCCCGGTGCCGACAACCCGCTCGCAGCCATGTTCGGTTCCCTGAACCCCACCGACCTGGGCGCCGCGTTCCAGCAGCTCGGCCAGATGCTCTCGTACGAGGGCGGCCCGGTGAACTGGGACATGGCCAAGCAGATCGCCCGCCAGACGGTCGCCCAGGGCACGTCGGACGGCACGAAGGACGCGAGCGTCGGCCCGTCCGAGCGCAGGGCGGTGGAGGAGGCCGTCCGCCTGGCCGACCTGTGGCTGGACGACGCGACGTCCCTGCCGTCGGGCTCCGGCTCGGCGGTGGCCTGGTCGCGCGCGGAGTGGGTCGAGGCGACCCTGCCCGCCTGGCAGGAGCTGGTCGACCCGGTCGCCGAGCGGGTGGGCGCGGCCATGGGCGACGTGCTGCCGGAGGAGATGCAGGCCATGGCGGGCCCGCTGATCGGCATGATGCGCTCGATGGGCGGCGCCATGTTCGGCACCCAGATCGGGCAGGCCGTGGGCGTGCTCGCGGGCGAGGTCGTCGGCTCGACCGACATCGGCCTGCCGCTGGGCCCGGCCGGCAAGGCCGCGCTGCTCCCGGCCAACGTGGCGGCGTTCGGCAAGGACCTGGGCGTCCCGCAGGAGGAGGTGCGGTTGTACCTGGCGCTGCGCGAGGCCGCGCACCAGCGGCTGTTCGCGCACGTGCCGTGGCTGCGCTCGCACCTGTTCGGCGCGGTCGAGGGTTACGCCCGTGGCATCAAGGTCGACACGGCCAAGCTGGAGGACGTGGTCGGCCAGTTCGACCCGCAGAACCCGGAGCAGTTGCAGGACGCGCTCCAGCAGGGCATGTTCCAGCCGGAGGACACGCCCGAGCAGAAGGCCGCCCTCGCCCGTCTGGAGACCGCCCTGGCGCTCGTGGAGGGCTGGGTGGACGCGGTGGTCCACGCCGCGGCGAAGCCGCGCCTGTCGTCCGCCGACGCCCTGCGCGAGACGCTGCGCCGCCGCCGCGCGACCGGTGGCCCGGCGGAGCAGACGTTCGCCACGCTGATCGGCCTGGAGCTGCGTCCGCGCCGGCTGCGCGACGCCTCCCGGCTGTGGGCCTCGCTCACGGACGCGCGCGGGGTCGACGGCCGGGACGGCCTGTGGGCCCACCCGGACATGCTGCCGACCGCGACCGACCTGGACGACCCGGACGGCTTCGTCCACCGCGAGCAGATGGACTTCTCCGAGCTGGACAAGATGCTCGGCGAGGCGGCGGGCGGCTCCGCGGGCAAGCCCGACCTGCGCAAGAAGGACGGCGGCGAGAAGGACGAGGCCGAAGGCGACGGCGGCAAGGGCGACGACACCGAGTGAGCCTGTACGACGACGCGGTCCTCGTCCTGAAGGGGTACGAGGGCCAGGAAGAGCTGCGCCAGGCCTACCTGGACCATCTGGCGGCCCACCCGGACGGCCTGTGGAAGGCCTGCCACGCGGGTCATCTCACGGCCAGCGCCCTGGTGGTCGACCCGGAGCGCGGCAGGGTGCTGCTCACGCTGCACCGGAAGCTGCGGATGTGGCTGCAGATGGGCGGCCACTGCGAGCCGGGCGACCCGACGCTCGAGGCGGCGGCCCTGCGGGAGGCCACCGAGGAGTCCGGCATCACCGGGCTGACGCTGCTTGCCGGTGGCCCGGTGCGGCTGGACCGGCACCCGATCCCGGCGCCGTGCCACTGCCATTTCGACGTCCAGTACGCGGTCCTGGCCCCGCCCGGCGCGGTGCACGGGATCAGCGACGAGTCGCTCGACCTGCGCTGGTACGCCTACGACGAGGTGGCGGGCGTGGCCGACGCGTCGGTCGTACGCCTGCTGGACGCCACGCGCGCCCGGCTCTGAGCGTGCGAGGGGTGGCCGCCGGGGCGGTCACCCCCTCGCCTCGCGCGGCTCAGCTCCAGACGTTGCCCTGGTTCTGCCCGCGCGCGCCCTGCTGTCCCATGCCGAACTGGGCGGCGAGGCCCTGTCCGATCACCGCGTTCTGCGGCGGCAGCAGTTCGCTGGGCTGGACCAGCGCGAAGCCGGTGCCCATGAAGCTCAGCTCCCAGCCCTCACCGGTGTTGCCGCGCCGGCGCCACACGCCGGAGGAGTGCGTCTGGGCCTGCATCTGCACGCGCAGCCCGGTGGACCAGGCCACGATCGCGTCGGCGTCGCAGTTGACGTACCGGTCGGGCGTGACCTGCATCAGCAGCGGCGCCCCGGAGGTCATGAGGGCGACCCGGCCCCGGCCGGTGATGTTGAGCTGGTACTTCCCGGAGCCGGAGATGCCGTAGAGGCTGTCGACGGCGACGACCTCGTGGTGCAGCGAGGAGTCCATGGCGAGGACGTAGGAGCTGTCGACGGTCAGCCCGTCCTGCTCGACGTCCATGATGTGCACGTGCTGGGCGAGGTTCGCGAGGTAGACGGTGCCCTGTCCGTGACAGCGCATCAGGTCCAGACCCTCACCGGTGTACGCACGCGCGCGTGCCTGGCCGTTGCTGCGGTACTCGGCGTCGAACTCGACCAGGCCCTGGTAGGCGACCATGGTGCCCTTGCGGGCGAGCAGGTCGTCGTGGCCCTCCAGGGTGACCCGGAGCATCTGCGGGTTCTGCAGGCTCCAGCGCTCCTGCGTCTGGACGTCGTTGTGTGCGAAAAGCGGGCTCTGCATGGTGTTCTGGCTCCCCCTCAGCCCCGGAACCGGAGGCGGTCGGTGCTGTCCTCGCTGGGCTGGACGACGACGATGCCCTGGCCGGAGAAGGCCATCTGGTAGGCCTCGCCGCTGCCCCGGCCGATCAGCGACTGGGCCTTGAAGCTGCGCTTGCCCTTCACCTTCAGGTTCGGCGACCAGGCGACGAGCGCGTCCGGGTCGACGTACGTCTCGTCCTCGCCGCCGCCGCAGTCCACGACGATCGGCTTGCCACGGGAGGTCAGCGCGACCCAGCCCTGCCCGGAGATCCTCGTGTTCCACAGGCCCTGGCCGGCGAACTTCGCGAGTCCCTTGACGCGCTCCACGCCCCAGGTCAGGTGCGCGTCGAAGGCGAGGAGGTTGGTGGCGTTGACGGAGATGCCGTCGCCGTTGAGGTTGATCACGACGACGTCGGCGCCGTAGTCGGCGAGGTAGAGCAGGCCGTCGCCGGAGCACTTCATCAGCGGCGCGCCCTCGCCGGTGACCCAGTCGCGGGCGATCTGGCGGACGGCGGGCGGGTTGGGCTCGTACTGGATGAAGCCTTCGTAGGCGACCATCGACCCCACGCGCGCGAGGAGGTCGTTCCCGGTCTGGAGGGCGACCTTCAGCATGTGGTTGCCGTGGTTCTCCATGCGGGCGGTGACGGGTGCGGGGGCGAAGCCCGCGAGCGGCTGGTTCATGACGGGCTCCCTCTAGACCTCGTAGGGCTGGACGACGATGAAGTTGCCGGGCGCGCCCCGGAACTGGAGGTTGACGCTCTCGCCGGTGTCGCCCGGGTAGGCGTTGCGGCGCATGCGGACCTGGCTGGAGACGATCACCTGGGAGGCGGCCGACCAGGCGACGACGGCGTTGCAGTCGGCGAAGGTGGTCGGCGTGACCGGCAGCACCACGGGGGTGCCGTGCGTCTTGACGACGATCGTGCCGGTGCCCTGGAACTGCATGGTGAACAGCGCGCCGCCGGGGATGCCGTGGCCCTCGATGCGGCGGACCTCGTACTGGAGGCTCTCGTCGAAGGCGAGGACGTTCTCGGCGGACACGCAGATCGCGTCGCCCTGGAGCTCCACCGGGTGCAGGTGGGTGGAGCTCTCGGCGAGGAACACCTGGCCCTGGCCGGTGCAGCGCATCAGCTGCATCTCCTGGCCGGTGGCGTTGCCGACGATCCGCCCGGCGAACCCGGCGCCCTTGTAGCTGAAGTCGACCTTGCCCTGGTAGAGCACCATGCTGCCCTGCTTGGCCAGCACGGGCTGACCGCCGATGCCGAGGTCGACGCGGATCAGCTTCTTGTTCTGCTGGGTCCAGCGCTGCCCGGTCGGCGTCTCCTTGAACGCCTGGAGCGCGGCCGTCACCCCGGCACCGCCCTGGGGCGCGCCCTGCGGCACTTGGTACTGGGCGGGCTGCTGGCCGGGGACCTGTCCGTAGCCCGGGGGCATGGGCGGGGTGGGCTGGCCGCCGTAGGGGGCGGGCTGGCCGTAGCCGGGGGGCAGCGGCGCGCCGGGCTGGCCGCCGTAGGACGGCTGCTGCGGGGGCTGGCCGTAGGGCGCGGGGGCCGGGGGCGCGGCCGGCGGCGGGACGGTGCCGGCGCCGGGCGGGGTCAGGGGTGCGACGACCGTCGGCGCCGCGTGCACGTCCGGGCCGGGCGCCGGGGCCGGGGGCGGGGTGTGGCCGGGCGGCGGGGCGAACCCCTGCGGGGCGGGCGCGGGGGCCGGAGCGGGTGCGGGGGCTGGGGCTGGGGCTGGGGCGGGCGCGGGGGCCGGGGCGCCGAAGGCGGGCGGGGCGAAGCCGGGTGCCGCGCCGGCCTGCGGCTGCGGCTGCTGCGGGGCGGCGGGCGCCTCCTCCTCCAGCACCTCGCCGCCGAAGTTCTTCAGCAGCGCCTCCAGACCGCCGTCGAACCCCTGTCCGACGGCGGCGAACCGCCACCCGTCCTTGAAGTAGAAGTCACCGAGCATCACCGCCCGCTCGGTGGAGAACTCCGCGCCGCTGAAGGAGTACCGCGCGACCTCCTCGCCACCCGCCACGATGCGCAGGTATCCGGGAGCGATCTGGGACATCTGTCCGGCGCCGTCGACGGTCGCCGTGAAGGACAGCTTGCGGATGTGCGAGGGGATCCGGTCGAGCGTGACTCGGAACGACTCCGTGTCACCCGCCTGGGCGCCCAGCAGCTGGATGGACTCCTCCGGGGACTTCGGCTGATTGAAGAAGACGAAGTACCGGTCGTCCGAGAGACGCTCGTCGGCGTCCAGACCGAAGCAGCTGATGTCGAAGGTCAGTCCCGGGCCGGAGATCTGCACGCCTACGTACAGATCCGTGCCCGCGGTGAGGTCACTGATCCTGGCCTTGTGGCCGCGTTGGAATTCCCTGGCCATGCGTTACGACCGTCCCCCATCCCGAATGTGAGTGCGTCGCGCCAGGCTAACGGCAAAGACCGACAGTGACCCCCGAGGGTGCTGGTCGGTACAGACCCGGTACACAACCGCACCCGGCCGCTCACACGGACGGTGCCCGGCGCGCCGGACGGCTCCCGCTCACCCCGGCGGGGCGCCGGCCGCCCGGAGGCCGCTCAGGTCTCCTGCTCGTCACGTGCACCCGGCACGTGCGGCAGCCGGGCGGCGGCGACCACCCCTTCGAGATAGCCGCGGGCCCGCTCCGTGCGCGGGTAGGACTCCAGCAGCCGCCAGAAGTCGGCACCGTGACCGGGGACCAGCAGATGCGCCAGTTCGTGGCAGAGCACGTAGTCGACCACGTACTCCGGCATCCCCTGCAGCCGGTGCGACAGCCTGATGCTGCCCTCGGCCGGGGTGCACGAACCCCAGCGGGTGTTCTGATTGGTGACCCAGCGCACCGAGGCGGGCCGGGCCCGGCCGTCGAGGTACTGGGCGGACAGCCGCTCGGCACGCTCGGCCAGCTCGGCGTCGCCCAGCACCCGCTTGCTCTCCTGGGCGGCGAGCTTGTCGAGCATGAGGGTGACCCAGCGCTGCTCCTCCGCCTTCGACATCCGGGCGGGAATCAGTACGACGGTGCGGTCGCCCTCGCGGTACGCGGAGACCGTCCGGCGGCGCCGGGCGCTCCTGCGGACCTCGATCGCGCTCGTCCCCGAGCCGCGGGGCGGCTGGCTCGTCGTACTGCGCTGTGGTTCACCGGCGCGGTGCAGTGGGTCGGCGGGCACGCCCCGACGTTACCCGCTGAACAGGGGCAATGTCCCGGCCCGGGGACGGGGCACTCCGCATCCCCCACCATGCGTTTGATTCGTACGACCGATTCATTCATCCTTTTTGCACCACTTCACCCCGCCCAATTGATATGAAGAACACCCCCAACCTGTGGATAACTCCCGACACCCCGGCCACGCCCCGGGCATGCTGGCGCAGACACGCACTCACGGACACGGACACGGGGGACCAGTCATGCATCCGGTGGTGAAGCCCGCGCTGCGGCGCGGCTGGCGCGACCGCAACACCGTGCAGTTCGGGATGACCCCGGCGCACGCCCTGACCCTGGGCCCGGTCGCCACGGCGACCGGCAGCTTGCTGGACCTGCTCGACGGCACCCGCGGACTGCCGCTGCTGCGCGAGGAGGGCCGCCGCGCGGACGTCCCGGCCCACCACGTCGACGCGCTGGTGGAGCGCCTCGCCCGCGCGGGCCTCCTCGACGACACGCGCGGCGGCGGACCGGCCGCCGACGCACTGCGGAAGAAGACGGGCGTCCTCGAACGGCTGCGCCCCGACCTCGCCTCACTGTCCCTCCTCACACCCGAGCCGGGCGGCGCGCTCGCGCGGCTCGCGGCCCGGCGCGCGCTGCGTGTCCGGGTGCACGGCGCGGGCCGGGTCGGCGCCCTGCTCGCGTCGGTGCTCTCGGGCGCCGGCGTCGGCGAGGTCGACGTGGGCGACGTGGGCCGGGTGGAGCCGTGGGACCTGGCACCGGGCGGGCTGACCGCCGAGTCGCTGGGCGACCGCAGGGACGCCGCCGCCCGGGCCGCCGTCCGCCGCGCCGCACCGGACCGCCCACCACGCCACGCCCACTCCCCGGGCTCCGGCGCAGAGGAGCCCGGCCTCTCCCTGGTGATCTTCGCGCCCCGCGACGACGTCGCCGTACACGCCCCGGACCCGTCCACCGCCGAACCGCTCATGGCCACCGGCACCCCTCATCTCTACGCCGGCGTCGTGGAGGGCACGGGTGTCGTCGGCCCGCTCGTCCTGCCCGGCGAGTCGGGCTGCGCCGGCTGCCTGGACCGGGACCGCACGGACCACGACCCGGCCTGGCCCCGTCTGGTCACCCAGTGGCGGTCCGGAAGGGCCCGCCGGGTCGGGGCCTGCGACCTGACGCTGGCCACGGCGGTGGCCGGCCTCGCCGCGGCACACGCCCTGGCCTTCCTCGACGGGTGTTCACCGTCCGCCGCGGGTACCCGCTGGGAGGTGTCCCTGCCCGGTCTGGACTGGCGCGCCCGGCAGGTCCGGCCGCATCCGGAATGCGACTGCGGGGCGGCCGGGCGAGTAAAACGGCAGCACTCCGCAACCGATGGCGGGACGCGCGCGACAATGGCGGTGCGACGGCCGTCGACGAAGCGGCGACGCGAAGCAGGCGCGGCACGGCCGACTGGCACCTGGAGGGCGCATGTCTGATCTTCCCCGGAAGGCGGTCACCCGGACCGCCAAGCTCGCCGCGCTCCCGCTCGGCTTCGCCGGCCGGGCCACCTGGGGGCTGGGCAAGCGGATCGTGGGCGAGTCCGCGGAGATCGTCGGCCGTGAGCTGCAACAACGCACGGCGGAGCAACTGTTCAAGGTGCTCGGCGAGCTGAAGGGCGGCGCGATGAAGTTCGGGCAGGCCCTGTCCGTCTTCGAGTCGGCGCTGCCGGAGGAGATCGCCGGCCCCTACCGCGTGGCCCTGACCAAGCTCCAGGAGGCCGCCCCGCCGATGCCGACCCGCACCGTGCACGGGGTACTCCAGGAACGGCTCGGGCCGGACTGGCGCGACCTCTTCGAGGAGTTCGAGGACAAGCCGGCCGCCGCGGCCTCGATCGGCCAGGTGCACCGGGCGGTGTGGCACGACGGCCGTGAGGTGGCGGTCAAGGTGCAGTACCCGGGCGCGGGGGAGGCACTCCTCTCCGACCTCGGTCAACTGAGCCGGTTCGCCCGGCTGCTGGGTCCGCTCATCCCGGGCATGGACATCAAACCGCTGATCGCCGAGCTGAGGGACCGCGTCTCGGAGGAGCTGGACTACGGGCTGGAGGCCCAGGCGCAGAGCGCCCACGCGCAGGAGTTCGCGGACGACCCGGACGTGGTCGTCCCGGCGGTGGTGCACCAGTGCGAGCAGGTGCTGGTCACCGAGTGGATCGACGGCATCCCGCTGTCCGAGGTCATCGCGGACGGCACCCGGGAACAGCGCGACCGGGCCGGCCAGCTCCTGGCCCGTTTCCTCTTCTCCGGCCCCGCCCGCACCGGCCTGCTGCACGCCGACCCCCACCCGGGGAACTTCCGGCTGCTGCCCGGCGGCCCGGACGGTCCGGACGACTGGCGCCTGGGAGTGCTGGACTTCGGCACCGTCGACCGGCTCCCCGGCGGCCTGCCGACCCCGATCGGCGTCTCGCTGCGCCTGACGCTGGACGGCGAGGCGGAGACGGTCTACGAGCTGCTGTGCGCCGAGGGCTTCGTGAAGGAGACCGTCGAGCTGGACCCGGACGCAGTCCTCGACTACCTGCTGCCGATCATCGAGCCGGCCCGCGTGGAGTCGTTCACCTTCACCCGCTCCTGGATGCGCAGCCAGGCCGCCCGCATCGCCGACCCCCGCTCCCCCGCCTACCAGCTCGGCAGACAGCTCAACCTGCCGCCGGCCTACCTGCTGATACACCGGGTGACCCTCAGCACGATCGGGGTCCTGTGCCAACTGGGCGCCGACGTACGCCTCCGCGAGGAACTGGAGGAATGGCTGCCGGGCTTCGCGGCCGAGGCACCCGAGGACACCGGCACCGACGACGGGGAGTCGGCGGAGGGGGCGTAATCGGCGTGCCTTGAGTTCTGGGGGGTGGGGGGAGGGGTGGGGGCGGGGGGGAGGCCCCCAGGAGAAGGAAGCTCACCACCAGGCCGAGTCCAGCCGCCCCTCGATCGCCCGGAGGTTTTCCCGGGAGCAGGCGTCGCAGAAGTACTGGCGGGCGCCGTTCTCCACCGAGCAGGTCCAGGTGGCCGGCTGGGGGCCGTCGGCGGGGGAGCCGCAGCGGGCGCACACCGGGCGGTGGCGTTCCGCGGTGGAGCCGCCCTGATCACTTCCGCCGGGAAGACTCGTCACCCGGTGACGATAACTCCGTGACCGCCGGATCGTCGTGCGCAACGCACCGCGGGGCCGCGTGCGCAACGCACCGCGGGGGCCGGTCCGTTCGGCCGGACCGGCCCCCGCGGGGAGGCTTCGCCTCCCTGTTGGGGGAGGCCACCGCTGCTCAGGTGTGTCCGTTACTGCATGACGGCCATGGCGAGCGCGCGGCGGGCGCGCAGCGAGGCGCGCTCGGCTCGCCGCTGCATCCGCTGCGCGACCGCCAGGCGCACGGCCCGGCGTTCCTGCGCGGCGTCATGGAGTCGCTCGTGCATATGGGCACGAGCCAGGGCTTCTTGCATGAGTTGCATCTCACGGTTCCTGTTCTGGCGCGCTTCGGTCGGGCCGGTGGTGGTGAAGTCTGTGGTCGCGGAGCCGGCGGGCTCGCTGGTGGACGGCTTCATCGGGGCCTGCTTCTTGGGGTCGTGCGTGAGGGGGCGGTCGATCGTTCCTGCGGTGTTCATGCTGTGACCGGGTTCTTCCGCGGGCGGCCACGGGGACGCTTCCGGGCGACGACGACGCCCTGGACGAACAGCTCGCCACCCCAGACGCCCCAGGGCTCGCGCCGCTCCTTGGCGCCGGCGAGGCAGGCCTCCATCAGCGGGCAGGTGCGGCAGAGGGACTTGGCGTACTCCACGTCCGCCGGCGACTCGGCGAAGAAGACCTCGGGGTCGTAGGAGCGGCAGGGGACGGGTACGCCGAGGTTCTCGATGGCGTCGTCGAGCGCGGTGAGCGCGGTGAGGGGGGTCAAGGCGGAGTCCTCCGTGAGGCCGGGCGGGGGGATGGTTTGCGAAGGCGGTACGGACGGGGCGTGCGCTTCGAGTTGCACGGGTGGTCTTCCTCGTCTGGTCGTTCCGGCCGGTTGACCGGGTGTCGGCTGGGTACCGGGTTCTCTTCCTGTCCCGAGGCCCCTTCGCTCCGTCGTCCCCGTTCGGGGAAAACAGAAGGGCCGCGGATCCCGGATGGGGTTCCGCGGCCCTGAAGGCGCCGGCCTGATCGGCGATCAGGCTGGATCACTCCAGGGTTCTGGCCCACGGAAGGCCCACATCTGGTGGTGCTGCGTCGTCTGCTTCCGGAATCCGGCACCGGCCGCCGCAAAGGCATAGGCGTGTGCCTGTGCCGCTACCGCTTCCAGTGCCTTGGTCGGTCGCTCATTGCGCTCACGGATGGGAAGACCCGCGAGGGCAGGGGAGGACGCCGGGCGCACGGCACGGATGCCGGACAGACCGGTGCCCTGGTTCGAGGCGCCGAGCATGCACGTGGAGACGGCCGAGCGATCGGTCAGTTTGGCCGCGCTGACGATGGTGCTGGTGTTGATGCTGATCACTGGACTCGCCTCCTCTCGGCGTCTCAAGGGACCGGGGTGAACCGGTCCCGTTCGGATGTGCAAGTACATCACGGAACCTGGGCCTCGGAGAAGGCCGCTGCTTCCGTGCGTAGAACCTATGGGGATTCGCGGGGCGTGCGCAAACTATTTTTTCGACGAGTTGGCATCAGTTGCCGCCGTCGTCTCCACCGGGCTCTTGACCTGCGCATATGGCCAGAACGTCGGCTCCGTAGCTGCGCAGCTTGCGGTTGAGGACGCCGGGGATGCGGGCGAGTTCGGCGGGGCTCTCCGGGCACGCCTCGGCGATGGCCATCAGCGTCCGGTCGGTGAAGACGCAGAAGTCGGGCTGGCCGCTGCGCTCGGCCTGTACCGCGCGCCATTCCCGGAGCCGCTCGTAGAGACCCTCGTCCATGTCCGAGGGGCAGTCCTCGCAGCGCATCAGTTTCATCTCGCCCGCGTCGGTGAGCGTGCGGCCGCAGACCCGGCAGCGGGCGGGGGTGCGCTGGGTGCGCCGGGGGGTGACGGCGGCGCTCGCCGGGGCGCCGCGTTCGACACCCGCGCCCGTGCCGGCGCCGGTGCGGCCGACGGTGGGCGTGGTGCCGGGGCGCAGGCCGTCGAGGAAGCGGCTCGGCCGCCGGTTGGGGCGTCCGCCGGGTGAGCGGGACAGGGCCCAGGACAGATGGAGTCGTTCGCGGGCGCGGGTCACGCCGACGTAGAGCAGGCGGCGTTCCTCCTCGATCTGTTCGTCGGTGCGGGCGTAGGTGATGGGCAGCATGCCCTCGGCGATGCCGACCAGGAAGACGACGTCCCACTCCAGGCCCTTGGCGGCGTGCAGGGAGGCCAGGGTGACGCCCTGGATGGTGGGGGCGTGCTGAGCGTTGGTCCGTTCGTCCAGTTCCGCCACGAAGTCGGCGAGGGTGACTCCGGGTCTGGCCGCGGCGAGGTCGTGGGCGAGGTTGACCAGGGCGGCCAGGGATTCCCAGCGCTCCCTGACGGCGCCCGAGCCGGCCGGGGGTTCGCTGGTCCAGCCCTCTCCTGAGAGGACCGCGCGCACCTGGGAGGGCAGGTCGACGACGTCGTCGAGGAGGGAGTCGTTGCCGCCGAAGCGGGCCGCGCCGCGCAGGGCGATGCTGGCCTTGCGGACCTCCGGCCGGTCGAAGAAGCGCTCGGCGCCGCGCAGCTGGTAGGGCACTCCGGCGTCGGCGAGCGCCTGCTCGTAGGTCTCGGACTGGGAGTTGGTGCGGAACAGGACGGCGATCTCGGCGGCGGGGACGCCCGCGTCGATCAGCTCGCGGATGCGGCGGGCGGCGCCTTCGGCCTCGGCCGGCTCGTCGGTGTACTCGGTGTAGACGGGTTCGGGTCCCGGGGGGCGCTGGGAGACGAGTTCCAGTCGGTGGCCGGCGGCGCGGCCCCGGGCGTGGGCGAGCAGGCCGTTGGCGAGGTGGACGACCTGGGGGCTGGAGCGGTAGTCGCGGACCAGTTTGACGACGGTCGCGCCGGGGTGGCGGGCGCGGAAGTCGAGGAGGTGGTCGGGTGTTGCTCCCGTGAACGAGTAGATGGTCTGGCTGGCGTCACCGACGACGCACAGGCTGTCGCGGTCGCCGAGCCACAGGTCCAGCAGCCGCTGCTGCAGGGGGCTGACGTCCTGGTACTCGTCCACGACGAAGTGCTGGTACTGCGCGCGGACCTGTTCGGCGATGTCCTGCCGGTCCTGGAGGATGGCGACGGTGAGCAGCAGGACGTCCTCGAAGTCGATCACGCCGCGGTCGCGCTTGAGGTCCTCGTAGGCGGCGTAGAGGTGGGCGATCTCGGCCGGGTCGCGGGGGGCCTCTCGGCCGGCCTTCGCAGCCGCGTACGGGTAGTCGGCGGGGACGGTCTGGGTGACCTTGGACCATTCGATCTCGGCGGTCACGTCGCGCAGCTCGTTGCGGTCGAGCCGGGTGCCGAGGGCGGCGGCCGCGTCGGCGACGAGCTGGATCTTGCGGTCGACGAGCCGGGGCAGGGAGCCGCCGATCGCTTTCGGCCAGAAGTACTGGAGCTGGCGCAGGGCGGCGGAGTGGAAGGTGCGGGCCTGGACGCCCTGGGCGCCGAGCTGGCGCAGCCGGCCGCGCATCTCTCCGGCGGCGCGGTTGGTGAAGGTGACGGCGAGCACGCTGGACGGCTGGAGGATGCCGGCGCGCACCCCGTAGGCGATGCGGTGGGTGATCGCCCGGGTCTTGCCGGTGCCCGCTCCGGCCAGCACGCACACCGGCCCGTGCAGAGAGGTGGCCACCTCGCGCTGCTCGGGGTCGAGCCCTTCGAGCACCGCGTCGGCCCCGCTCGGCGGAGCCGCGTGGGCGGAGGCGCCGGTGCCCTGCGGGAAAAGGGTGGAATGCGTTGCTGCTGTCACCCCGCCATGCTGCCAGGTCGCCCGGGACGGCTGCGCCGGTTGTCCACAGGCTGGGGCTCGCAGTCGTACTAATGCGGCAGGCGTCACAGCCGGCAGCGGGTGCCGGGCCCTGTGGGCCCGGTCGGCCGGTGATCGCGGCCGGGCGCGCCTGACCGGCGGGGCGGTCGCATGTGACTGGCGGGACGGCCGCGCCTGACTGGCGGGACGGCCGCTTGGGACTGGCGGGGCAGACAGACGTCGCTGAGGGGGGCGGTCGCATGGGTCGCGCGAGACCGGCGGCCTGGCCGCACAGGACTGGCGGGCCGGTCGCGCGGGAATGGCGGGACGGTGGCTTACGTTCTCTCCCCGGACGACCTTTTCCGAGCTGCCTGAGGAGCGCGAGAGACATGCAGGGCACTGTGACGATGTACAGCACGACTTGGTGCGGTTACTGCCGGCGGCTGAAGAGCCAGCTGGACCGGGAGGGCATCGCCTACACCGAGGTCAACATCGAGCAGGACCCCGAGTCCGCCGCCTTCGTGGAGAAGGCGAACGGCGGGAACCAGACCGTCCCGACCGTGCTCTTCGCGGACGGCTCCACGCTGACGAACCCGTCACTGGCCCAGGTCAAACAGAAGCTCGCCGCCTGAGTCCGAGTGCGCCGAACGGCGGCTCCCGAGTCCACAACCGGCTCGGGGGCCGCCGTTCGTCGTCTCAGACGAAGCTGCGGGTCGGCAGGGGCTTGCCGTACCACATCTCGATCAGGCGGGCCGCGATGGAGATGCCGTAGGGCGGCAGTACCTCGCCGGCCTCGAAGGCCGCGTGCAGCTCCTCGCGGGAGAACCAGCGGGCCTCGTGGATCTCGTCCCCGTCGACGTCGATCTCGGTGGAGGTGGCGCGGGCCATGAAGCCGAGCATCAGGCTGGACGGGAAGGGCCAGGGCTGGCTGGCGACGTACTCGACCGGGCCGACGGTGACGCCGACCTCCTCGGACACCTCGCGGCGCACCGCCTGCTCGATGGACTCGCCGGGCTCCACGAAACCGGCGAGCGTCGAGAAGCGGCCTTCGGGCCAGTGGACCTGGCGGCCGAGCAGGATGCGGTCGTCCTCGTCGGTCACGGCCATGATCACGGCGGGGTCGGTGCGCGGGTAGTGCTCGGCGCCGCAGGCGGGGCAGCGGCGGATGTGGCCGGCCGCGGCGATGACCGTGCGCTCGCCGCAGCGGGAGCAGAAGCGGTGGGTGCGCTGCCAGTTCTCCAGCCCGACCGCGTGCACCATGAGCCCGACGTCGCGGGGTGACAGCAGCAGGCCGGCCTCCCGCAGCCCCGCCGGGCGCGCGGACTGGTCGATGCGGCCGGGCAGCGCGTCCTTCTGGAGCGCGAAGTAGCTGACACCTTCCTCGTCGGTGCCGAGGAAGTAGCGGTGCGCCTCGGTGAGCGGGGCCTCGAAGGACGGCGTCATGACGAGTTCGGTCCGGCCGTCCGGGGCCTCGTCGATGAGCACCTGGCCGCCGGACACCACGAAACAGCGGGTCGTGGGGTGGCTCCACGCCGCCGCGAGCCAGGCCTCGTCCAGCCGGTGGTGGGCGGCGCGGTCGATGCCGCTCGGGGCGGTCAGTGAGATGGGTCGGTCGGCTGTGTGGTCGGTCCAGGTGGTCACGGGTGCTTCCAACTCCCCCAGTGCGGTTCTTTCGGCGGGCGGTTCGGCGGGACGTAGGGCGGGAGGGCACCGGGCCGGGCGCGGCCGGGGCGGCGGGTCGGTCGGGGCGGTTCTTCCAGTGTGCCCCGCGCGCGGTGCCCAGCCGTGCGGCGCCGGCCGGTCAGGGTGCGGTGCGCCAGTTCCGGGCCAGGTCACCCCATAGGTAGGCGCTGGTCTCGACGCCCTTGAGGAGGAGGTCGAGCTCGACCTTCTCGTTGGGTGCGTGCCAGCCGTCGGAGGGGACGGAGACGCCCAGGAAGAGCACGGGGGCGCCGAGGACCTCCTGGAGGTCGGCGGCGGGTCCGGAGCCGCCCTCCCGGGTGAAGCGGACCGGCTCCTGGAAGGCGCGGCCCATGGCGCGGGCCACGGACTGCAGCGCGGGGTGGTCGAGCGGGGTCAGGCAGGGGCGTGTGGCGGAGCCGAAGTCGACCTCGTGCCGGATGCCGGCGGGCACCTGTTCGGCGGCCCAGGCGCGGACGGCCTTCTCGATGTGGTCGGGGTCCTGGCCGGCGACCAGCCGGAAGGACAGCTTCACCATAGCCGTGGCGGGGATGATCGTCTTGCTGCCGGGGCCCTGGTAGCCGCCGCCCATGCCGTTGACCTCGGCGGTCGGGCGGGCCCAGATGCGTTCCAGGGTCGAGTAGCCGGCTTCGCCGTGCAGGGCGGAGGACTTGGCGGTGCGCAGCCAGCGCTCCTCGTCGAAGGGCAGCTCGGCGAAGAGTTCACGCTCGCGGTCGGTCAGCTCGACGATGCCGTCGTAGAAGCCGGGGATCGCCACGCGCGCGTGCTCGTCGTGGAGGGCGGCGACCAGGCGGGCGGCGGCGGTGGCCGGGTTGGGCACGGCGCCGCCGAAGGAGCCGGAGTGGATGTCCTGGCCGGGGCCGTACAGCCGGATCTCGCACTCGGCGAGGCCGCGCATGCCGGTGCACACGGTCGGGGTGTCCTCGGACCACATGCCGGTGTCGGAGACGATCACGGCGTCGGCGGCGAGGCGCCCCGCGTGCTGCTCCACCAGGGCCCGGAAGTGCGGGGAGCCGGATTCCTCCTCGCCCTCGATCAGCAGCTTGAGGTTGACGGCCGGCGCGGTGCGGCCGGTCGTGGCGAGGTGGGCGCGGACGCCGAGTGTGTGGAAGAACACCTGGCCCTTGTCGTCGGCCGCCCCGCGCGCGTAGAGGCGGTCGTCCCGGACGACCGGTTCGAAGGGGTCGCTGTCCCAGCCGTCCTCGCGGGCGGCGGGCTGCACGTCGTGGTGGCCGTAGACCAGGACCGTGGGTGCCTCGGGGTCGCCGGACGGCCATTCGGCGAAGACGGCGGGGGCCCCGGGGGTCTGCCAGACCTCGGCGGTCGGGAAGCCGGTGTCCGACAGCTTGGCGGCGAGCCAGTCCGCGCTGTGCCGTACGTCGGGAGCGTGCTCCGGCTGGGCCGACACGGAGGGGATGCGCAGCCATGCGGCGAGGTCGTCGAGGAAGGCGGCGCGGTGCTGCTCGATGTACGTGCGGACGGCGCTGTCCGGGGTCTGGCTCATGCTTCCGAGCCTATCCGCCCGCGGCGGCATCCTCGGCGGGCGGTTCGTCACACTCAGCTCGCCTGCGGTGTGCGCTCCGTCTCACCTGTGAGCAGCCGCTCCAGGGCGGCCCGGTCCGGCAGGCCCTCGGGGCGGACGACCTCGCCGCTGCGCACGTACAGGAACGTGGCGGTGACCGACTCGGGCGGTATGCCCTGCTGCTCGGCCCAGGCCAGCCGGTACACGGCGAGCTGGAGCGGGTCGGCGGTGCCGGTGCGGCCGGTCTTCCAGTCGACGATCTCGTACGTCGTCTCGTCGCCGTCGCCGTGCCGGTAGACGGCGTCGATGCGGCCGCGGACGACGCGTCCGGCGAGGGTGAGCTGGAAGGGGGCCTCGACGCGGTACGGGGTGCGCCGGGCGTACTCGGTGCGTTCGAAGGCGGCCTTGAGGGCTTCCAGGTCGCGTTCGTCGGCGATCTCCGCGTCGGTGCCGGGCAGCTCGTCGGGTTCCAGCAGGGGCAGGGTCAGCTCCTCGAAGCGGGTTTCCACCCAGGCGTGGAACCGGGTGCCCCGGCGTGCGGCCGGTTGCGGGGGGCGGGGCATGGGGCGCGCGAGCTCCTGTGCGAGCCCGTCCGGGTCCTCGGCGAGCCGCAGCAGCTGGGTCGCGGTGAGGGTGGTGGGCAGGGGGACCTCGGTGACGGTCTGCCGGGCGCGCAGCAGTTCGCCGGTGAGCGCGTCCAGGTCGCGGTCCCAGGAGGCGATGGTGCGGGCCTCCTCCGGGGTGAGGGCGGTGGCGAGCCGTGGTGCGGCGGCACGGGGGCGGTCCTGCGGGGCGGGCGCCTGGTGCGGGACCGTGGGCCGTTCGGCCTCCCAGGTGTCCTGGCCGAAGGGCTCACCGTCGACGGCGCCCGCTGGCGGGTCACCGGCGAAGGGGTCGTCGCCGAAGGGGTCGCCGTCGGGGTCGTCGAAGGGGGCGTCGCCGAACGGATCGTCGGGCTGACCTTGCCGAGGGAGGTCCGCGTACCGCTCCTCGTCATACGGACCATCGCCGTACGGGTCGTCGCCGTCCGGGTCGTCACCGTACGGGTCGTCGCCGTACGGCTCGTCCTCCGGTGGGGCGGGCCAGTCCGGGTCCTCGGCGCCGGCGGGGTCGTGCGGGGCAGCCGGCCGTCGCCCGTCGGCGGGCCCGGCGGCGAGGGCGTCCAGGTGGGTGAGGACGGTTTCGGCGGCGGCGCGGCGGCGGGCCAGGGCGGCGGCGTCCAGCGGGAGCGGCCACACCTGGTCGGCGGTGGCGGCGTGCAGGGCCGGGTTCTCCTCGTCCTCGGCCGGCGACTCCGCCCAGACCTCGATCTCGCCGTACCCGGCGGCGCAGTGGTCGTACAGGGCCGTGAGGAAGTCCGACGGGCCGCGCGGCTTCTTCTGGCTGGGCCCCCACCAGTGGCCGGAGCCGAGCAGGAGGGAGCGGGGACGGGTGAAGGTGACGTAGCCGAGGCGGAGCTCCTCGGTGTGCTGGTGCTCCTTCATGGCCTCGTGGAAGGCCTTCATGCCACGCGAGTCCCAGGACTGCACGTCGGGCAGGGTGTCGGTGTCGCCGCGCAGGGCGTGGGGCAGCACCTTGGCCTGGGCGGTCCACTTCTCGCGGCCCTGGGAGCTGGGGAAGGTGCCGGTCACGAGTCCGGGGACGGCCACGACGTCCCACTCCAGGCCCTTGGACTTGTGCGCGGTGAGCACCTTGACGGTGTTCTCGCCGCCGGGCAGGGAGTTGTCGAGGCCCTTCTCGTACTGGGCGGCGGTGCGCAGGAAGCCGAGGAAGGCCAGCAGGGTGGCCTCGCTGTCGCCGGCGGCGAAGGAGGCGGCGATGTCCAGGAAGTTGGACAGGGTCTCGCGGCGGCGGGCGGCGAGCGCGTGCGGCGACGCCGACAGCTCCACTTCCAGGCCGGTGACGGCGAGGACGCGGTGCAGGACGTCCATCAGCGGGTCGGACAGCGATCGGCGCAGGTCGCGCAGTTCGGCGGCGAGCCGGGCGAAGCGCACGCGCGCGTCCGGGGAGAACGGCAGCCCGTCGTCGTCGCCCCCCTCCACGGGTGCTTCCAGGAAGGTGTCCAGGGCGTCGGCGAGCGAGATCACCTCGGACGGGTCGACGCCCTCCACGGCCTCGGCGAGCCGGCGGTCCGGGTCGTCGGTGCCGTCCACGCGCGCGTGGGCGACCAGCAGCCGGGCGCGGCGGCCCAGCAGGGCGAGGTCGCGGGGGCCGATGCGCCAGCGCGGTCCGGTCAGCAGGCGTACCAGGGCGGCGTTGGCGCCGGGGTCCTGGAGGACTTCGCAGACGGCGACGAGGTCGGCGATCTCGGGCAGGTGGAGCAGGCCGGAGAGGCCGACGACCTCGACGGGGACGTCGCGGGCGACGAGGGCGCCCTGGATCTCGGCGAAGTCGGTCGCGGTCCGGCACAGTACGGCGATCTCACCGGGTGGCGTGCCGGTGCGCACGAGGTGGGCGAGGGAGTCGGCGATCCAGTCGATCTCCTCGGCGTGGGTGGGCAGCAGGGCGCAGCGGACCGTGCCGTCGTACTCGGCGCCGGGGGCCGGGCGGAGGGCCTCCACGCCCGCGTGCATCGCGCGCAGGGGTGTGGCGAGGCCGTTGGCGAGGTCGAGCAGGCGCCCGCCGCTGCGGCGGTTCTCGCTGAGCGCCTGCCGCTTCGCGGGGCTGCCGTCGGCGTGCGCGAAGTGGTCGGGGAAGTCGTCCAGGTTGGCGACGGAGGCGCCGCGCCAGCCGTAGATGGCCTGGCAGGGGTCGCCGACGGCGGTCACGGGGTGGCCGGTGCCGCCGCCGAACAGGCCGGCGAGCAGGACGCGCTGGGCCACGGAGGTGTCCTGGTACTCGTCGAGGAGCACCACGCGGAACTCCTCGCGCAGCAGGCGGCCCACCTCGGGGATGCCGGCGAGGCGCGCGGACAGGGCGATCTGGTCGCCGAAGTCGAGCAGGTCCCGCGCGCGCTTGGCGGCCCGGTAGCGCTTGACGAGTTCGGCGAGTTCCCGGCGGGCCGCGGCGGTCTCGGGGACCTTGCGCAGGTCGGCGTTGGTGAGCCTGGTCCCTTCGAGGGTGCGCAGCAGACCGGTGTCCCAGGCGCGCAGTTCCTCGGGGTCGACGAGGTGTTCGGCGAGTTCGGAGTCGAGCGCGAGCAGGTCGCTGACGAGGTCGGCGAAGGAGCGGGTCAGCGCCGGGTACGGGCCCGGGGCCTCGCGCAGCACGCGCGCGGCGAGCTGGAAGCGGGTGGCGTCGGCCAGGAGGCGCGAGCTGGGCTCCAGGCCGAGCCGCAGGCCGTGGTCGGTGAGCAGGCGGCCGGCGAAGGAGTGGTACGTCGAGATGACCGGCTCGCCCGGAGGGTTGTCGGGGTCGATGACGTCGGGGTCGGTGACGCCGGCCTTGATCAGGGCCTTGCGGACGCGTTCGGCCAGCTCACCGGCGGCCTTGTTGGTGAAGGTCAGGCCGAGGACCTGTTCGGGGGCGACCTGTCCGGTGCCGACGAGCCAGACCACGCGGGCCGCCATCACGGTGGTCTTGCCCGATCCGGCACCGGCCACGATCACCTGCGGGGCGGGCGGCGCGGTGATGCAGGCCGTCTGCTCCGGGGTGAACGGGATACCGAGGAGCTCTTTGAGCTGCTCGGGGTCGGTGATACGGGCGGGCATGTCGACAGAGGCTAGCGGCGGGGACTGACAGTCGAGACCGGATCGGTCGGCGGGACGGAAGAAGCGCAGGTCAGCGTCTGTGGTGCCGTACGTCACGCGGATCGTTCGGATCACTCGACCACGTGCTGTCCCTCCGGGCGGGCGCTGCACGACGCCCGGAACGCGCAGTGCGCGCAGTGCTGGCCGGCGCTCGGTGTGAACCGCTCGTCGAGGACCTTTCCGGCGGCGGTGGCCAGCAGCTCGCCGACCCACTCCCCCGTCGGCGGCTCCTGGGTCTGCACCTTGGGCAGTCCGTCGCCCCCGTCGCGCTTGGCGGCTCCCTGTCTGAGGTGGACCAGCTCCGCGCCGCCCGGTTCGGGGCGTGCGCCGTCGAAGGCCGTGTCGACGGCGCCTTCGCGGACGGCGAGCTGGTAGACGGCGAGCTGGGGGTGCCGTTCCACCTCGCTCGCCGTGGGCGCCTGTTTGCCGGTCTTGAAGTCGACCACGTAGGCGCGGCCCTCGGCGTCCGTCTCGACGCGGTCCATCTGGCCGCGGATGCGGACCTGGTAGTCGCCCGCTTCGAGGGTGACGTCGAAGTCGTGCTCGCTCACCACCGGCGTCCGGCCCGCCCGGTCCAGTACGTGCCAGTTCAGGAAGCGTTCGAGCGCCACGCGCGCGTTGTCCTTCTCCTGCCGCGACTTCCACGGCGCGTCGAAGGCCAGCGCGTTCCACACGGAGTCCAGGCGTTCCATGAGGACGTCGAGGTCGGCGGGCGTGCGGCCGGAGGCGACCTCGTCGGCGAGGACGTGGACGACGTTGCCGAAGCCCTGGGCGGTGGTGGCGGGGGCGTCCGCCTTCACCTCACGGCCCAGGAACCACTGCAGCGCGCAGGTGTTGGCGAGCTGGTCGAGGGCGCTGCCGGAGAGCACCACGGGCTGGTCCCGGTGGCGCAGCGGCACCTTGCTCTCGGTCGGGTCGAACATGCCCCACCAGCGGTAGGGGTGTGCGGACGGCACCAGCGGGCGGCCGTCCTCGTCGGCGAGGGCGGCGAGCCGGGCGAGTCTGCGGGCCGCTGCCTCCCGAAGCGGGGCCGACGCGCGCGGGTCGACCGTGGTCGCGCGCAGCTCGGCGACGAGGGCGGCGACGGACAGCGGCCGGCGGGGTCGCCCGGTGACGTCCCTCGGCTCGACGCCCAGCTCGGTGAGGAACCGGGACGGCTGGTCGCCGTCGTCGGCCGGTGCCTTCACCGCGGTGACGACGAGGCGGTCACGCGCGCGCGTGGCGGCGACGTAGAACAGACGGCGCTCCTCGGCGAGCAGCGCGCCCGGGGTGAGCGGCTCGGCGAGCCCGTCCCGGCCGATGCGGTCGGCCTCCAGCAGCGAGCCGCGGCGCCGCAGGTCGGGCCAGAGCCCTTCCTGGACGCCGGCGACGACGACGAGCCGCCATTCCAGGCCCTTGGCGCGGTGCGCGGTCATCACACGGACGGCGTCCGGGCGTACCGCGCGGCGGGCGAGCGTGTCGGCGGCTATGTCCTCGGCCTCGATCTGCTCCAGGAAGTTCAGGGCGCCGCGGCCGCCGAAGCGCTCCTCCGCGCGCGCGGCGGTGGCGAACAGCGCGCACACGGCGTCCAGGTCCCGGTCGGCGTTGCGGCCGGCGGCGCCGCCGCGCCGGGCGGCCCGTTCCAGGCGTCCGGGCCACGGTGTGCCCTGCCACAGGTCCCACAGCGCCTCCTCGGCCGTGCCGCCGCCGGCGAGGCGCTCACGGGCCTTGCGGAGCAGCGTGCCGAGACGCTGTGCCCCGCGCGCGTACGCCGGGTCGTGCACGGCCAGGCGCTCGGGTTCGGCGAGCGCCCGCGCGAGCAGTTCGTCGGACGGCGGCGGCAGCGGGTTCCCGCCGGCCCGCTCCTCCTCGCGCAGGGCACGCCCGAGGCGGCGCAGGTCGGCGGCGTCCATGCCGGCGAGCGGGGAGGTGAGCAGGGTGAGAGCGGTCTCGGTGTCCAGCCAGGAGGAGTCCGGGACCGGTTCCGCGGTGGCTACGGCGCGTTCCGCGGCGGCTCCGGCGAGTTCCTCGGCGGCGTCGTTACGTTCACCGGCGGCCTCTCCACCGGCCGGTGCCTCGTCCTCCGCACCCGCCGCCGGGTCCTCTCCGCGGTGTCGTGCCTCCGCCGTGGCCACCGCGCGCAGGGCCGTGAGCAGCGGTGCGACCGCGGGCTCGTGCCGCAGGGGCAGCTCGTCCCCGTCGATGTCCAGGGGGACACCGGCCGCGGTGAGGGCCCGGCGCAGGGTCGGGAGGCGGGAGCCCGCGCGTACCAGGACGGCCATGTCGCTCCAGGGGACGCCGTCCTCCAAGTGCGCTCGGCGCAGGATGTCCGCGATGTTGTCCACTTCCGCGCCGGGCGTCGGGTACGTGTGGACCTCGACCCGGCCGCCGTCCCGTACGGGGGCCGGCTCCCGGTGGGCGCGGACCTTCTCGGCGGGCAGCCGGGTCAGCGGCATGCGCTGGGTGATCAGGCGGGTCGCGGCCAGCAGACCGGCACCGGAGCGGCGGGAGGTGCGCAGCACCGCCACGGGGGCGGGACGGCCGTCCGCGCGCGGGAAGGCGGCCGGGAAGTCGAGGATGCCGTTCACGTCGGCTCCCCGGAAGGCGTAGATCGACTGGTCGGGGTCGCCGAAGGCGACCAGGGTGCGCCCGCCGCCCGCCAGGGCGCGCAGCAGCCGGACCTGGGCGGGGTCGGTGTCCTGGTACTCGTCGACGTACACGGCGTCGTACTGGGCCGCCAGCCGTGCCGCGGTCTGCGGGCGGCGGGCGAGCAGGACGGCGCGGTGGACCAGTTCCGCGTAGTCCAGGACGCCCTGGAGGTCGAGGGTGTCGAGGTACTCGGCGAGGAACGCGGCGGCCGCCCGCCAGTCGGGGCGGCCGATGCGGCGGGCGAAGGCGTCCAGGGCGTCCGGGCCGAGACCGAGCTCCCGGCTGCGGGCGAGGACGGCACGGACCTCGTCGGCGAAGCCACGCGTGGTCAGGCAGGCGCGCAGTTCGTCCGGCCAGCGCACATGGGTCAGGCCGAGGCGCTCCAGCTCGGGCTGGCCGGCGAGCAGCTCGCGGACGGCGACGTCCTGCTCGGGGCCGGAGAGCAGGCGCAGGGGTTCGGTGAACCGGCCGCTGTCCTGGTGGGCACGGACCAGCGCGTAGCAGTACGAATGGAATGTGGTCGCCCTGGGGGCGCGGGCGGCGCCCATGCGCAGGGCCATGCGGTCGCGCAGGCCGACGGCGGCCTTGCGGCTGAACGTGAGCACCAGGATCCGCTCGGGGTCGCCGCCCCGGGCGATCCGGTCGGCCACGGACTCGACCAGCGTGGTCGTCTTGCCGGTGCCGGGACCGGCGAGGACGAGGAGCGGTCCGCTGCGGTGGTCAACCACGGCACGCTGTGCCGCGTCCAGACGAGGGGGGTCCACGACGGCCGGAGGGGTACGGACCAGTCGGTAAGCGCCACGGTTCCCCTGCCGCACCGGTGGGTGCGGCAGGCGCCGGGTGGAGGAAGAGGAGCTCACGTGATGTGCCGGTCCTGGTGGTCGTGCTGGCGGGCAGGCGGTCACGCGCGCGAGGCGGTGGCCGCGGGATGAGGAGGACACGTGCTGCCGACGCTACGCCGCCGCTCCGGACGGAAGCAGGGCTTCCGCTTCTTCCCTCGCGGCACTCCGGTCACGCGCATCCCACATCTCACGAACGTACGGCATGCCACGGACGTCCCCCATGTCCCCCGAACGGGCCACGGCCCCTCCGAGGCGGCATCCGATGGCGGAAGCTGTCAGGTGTGATCCTCCGCACCCGCGCCGCCGTCCCATCGGGCACGGCGCATGTCGAGCCGCGGCAGATGGCCCTCGGCGCCGCTGCCCGCCTGCTTCAGCGGGGTGCCCTCCTCGCGGTAGTGGGCGAGCGCGCGCAGCTCGTGTCCGGGCAGCAGCACGCCGTCGGCGCGTACGACCCGCCACCACGGGACCGCGCCGCCGTACAGGGCCATCACCCGGCCGACCTGGCGCGGCCCGCCCTCCTCCAGCCACTCCGCGACGTCGCCGTAGGTCATGACCCGGCCCGGCGGAATCCGCTCGGCGACGTCCAGGACCCGCTCGGCGTACTCCGGGAGTGCGTCCGCGAGTCCCGGCAGCGCGTCCGCGCACTCCGCGCGGGCGTCCTCGGGAGGGCTCTGCTCGCTCATCCGCCCCATCCTGCCGCACCCCGCCGACGTTCCGGAGCGCGCCGTGCGCAATGGTCCTCTCGCACCCGCCCGGTCCTTGGGGCAGACTGTCCGCCCGCGCATCCGCACCCTGATGCCCGCGAGTGTCGGTGGGGCATGCCACCATCGTGCGGGCGGTGACTGGTGATACGAGACCACGAAGAGACCACGAAGGAGCAGGGCGTGCACCCCGAAGGAGCGGCGGGCACCCCTGACGCCTCCGCGCGCCCCGGTCCCGCCCGCGCGGACGGCGGCGGCACCGGCGCGCAGCAGGAAGACGGCGGCCGGCCCGGCCAGGAAGACGCCGGTCAGCGCGAGGACGACGCCACGCGCGCGGATGACGGCGGCGCAGCGGTTGCCGCCGAGGGGCCGCCCGTCGCCGAGACGGCGCGGATGCCCGGGCCCACGCCGCCGGACCATCCTCCGTGCGCCGACGACGACCCCCACGCCGAACAGGTCGAACGCGACGAACCGCTGCTCCCCGCGCGCGTGCACCGCCCCTCCGATCTGATGCGGCTCCTGGTCGGCCTGCTCGGCATCGTGGTGCTGCTCGCGATCGCCGCCTTCGCGCACGGCACCACCTCGGGCCTCGAACAGGACATCAACAAGGGCACCGGGCAGGCCCCGGACCTGCTGATCAAGATCGCGGGGCTGGCCTCCAGCATCGCGATCCTGCTGGTGCCGGTCGCGTTCGCGATCGAACGGCTGATCAAACGCGACGGGCTGCGCATCGCCGACGGCGTCCTCGCGGCCGTCCTGGCGCACGGGGTGACGCTCGCCACCGACCTGTGGGTCGCCCGGGCCGCCCCGGACTCGATCCAGGAGGCGCTCACCCAGCCCTCGCCGGGTGACATCCACGCCCTGACGGACCCGGTGCACGGCTATCTGGCGCCCGTGATCGCCTACATGACGGCCGTCGGCATGTCCCGCAGACCCAGATGGCGCGCGGTGCTGTGGATCGTGCTGCTGCTCGACGCGTTCTCGATGCTGGTCACCGGCTACACGACCCCCTTCTCGATCATCCTGACCGTGCTGATCGGCTGGACCATCGCCTACGGCACCCTGTACGCGGTCGGCTCCCCCAACGTCCGCCCGACCGGCCAGACCCTGATGGCGGGCCTGCGGCACGTCGGCTTCCACCCCGTCGGAGCGGCCCGCGAGGAAGTGGTGGAGACGGAGAACGGCGACCGGGGCCGGCGCTACTTCGTCTCCCTGGAGGACGGCCCGCCGCTGGACGTCACGGTCGTCGACCGGGAGCAGCAGGCCCAGGGCTTCTTCTACCGCGCCTGGCGCAATCTCACCCTGCGCGGCTTCGCCACCCGCTCCAGCCTCCAGTCACTGCGCCAGGCACTGGAGCAGGAGGCGCTGCTGGCGTACGCGGCGATCGCGGCGGGTGCCAACGCGCCCAAGCTGATCGCCACCTCCGAACTGGGCCCGGACGCGGTCATGCTCGTCTACGAGCACACCGGCGGGCGCACCCTGGACTCGCTGGCCGACGAGGAGATCACCGACGAGCTGCTGCGGAACACCTGGCATCAGGTGCGGGCGCTGCAGTCCCGGCGCATCGCGCACCGCAGGCTGGCCGGGGACGCGATCCTGGTGGATCGTTCCGGCAGGGTGATCCTCACCGAACTGCGCGGCGGCGAGATCGCGGCCGGCGATCTGCTGCTGCGGATGGACGTCGCCCAGCTGGTCACCACGCTCGGCCTGCGGGTGGGTGCCGAGCGGGCGGTGGCCTCGGCGGTGAAGGTGCTCGGCCCGGACGCGGTGGCCGACTGTCTGCCGATGCTCCAGCCGATCGCGCTGACGCGCTCCACGCGCGCGACGCTGCGCCGACTGGCCCGGGAGCGGGCCCAGCGCGAACGGGAAGCCGTGCTCGAAGCCTCCCGGCAGGCCAAGCTGGCCCGTCTGGAGGAGGCGTCCGAGACGGCCCCGCCCGAGCCCGGGAAGCCCGACAAGAAGGCGGTGCGCGCCGAGCAGCGCGCCGAGAAGCGGGCCATCGACGAAGCCCTCGAAGAGGCCCGCGAGGAGGATCTCCTCACCCAGATCCGGCACCAGGTCCTGCGGATCAGGCCCCAGGCGCCCGTGGAACCGGCCCGCCTGGAGCGGGTCCGGCCGCGCACCCTCATCAGCTTCATCGCGGGTGCGATCGGCGCCTACTACCTGCTGACGCAGCTCACCCACATCGAGTTCGGCACGCTGTTCGCGCGGGCCCAGTGGGGCTGGGTGGCCGCCGGGGTGCTGTTCTCCGCGCTCAGCTACGTCGCCGCCGCGATGGCCCTGCTGGGCTTCGTACCGGAACGGGTGCCGTTCCCGCGGACCGTGGCCGCGCAGGTCGCCGGGTCGTTCGTGAAGATCGTGGCGCCGGCCGCGGTCGGCGGTGTGGCCCTCAACACGCGCTTCCTGCAGCGCGCCGGCGTACGCCCGGGACTCGCGGTGGCCAGCGTCGGCGCCTCGCAGTTGTTCGGGCTCGGCTGTCACATCCTGATGCTGCTGTCCTTCGGCTATCTGACCGGCACCGAGAAGACGCCGTCCCTGTCGCCGTCCCGCACGGTCATCGCGGGTCTGCTGACCGTGGCCGTCCTGGTCCTCGTGGTCACCTCGGTGCCGTTCCTGCGGAAATTCGTCGTCACGCGCGTGAGGTCGCTGTTCGCCGGTGTCGTACCGCGGATGCTCGACGTGCTCCAGCGACCCCAGAAGCTCGTCACGGGCATCGGCGGGATGCTGCTGCTGACCGCCTGCTTCGTGATGTGCCTGGATGCCTCCATCCGGGCCTTCGGCGACGGATCGACGTCGCTGAGCATCGCCAGCGTCGCCGTCGTCTTCCTCGCCGGCAACGCGCTCGGCTCCGCGGCGCCCACCCCCGGTGGCGTGGGCGCGGTCGAGGCGACCCTCACCGTCGGCCTGATCGCCGTGGGCCTGCCCAAGGAGGTCGCGGCTCCGGCCGTCCTGCTCTTCCGGCTGCTGACCCTGTGGCTGCCGGTGCTGCCGGGCTGGCTCGCCTTCAATCACCTCACCCGCAAGGGAGCCCTGTAAAGGGGGCTTGCCCGGTGCGGTTCCGGCCCCGCCGGCGGGTACCTCTTACGGCTCGCGTCCCGCGCGCCCCGGCGGGCGCGCCCCCACGATGGGGGTATGGCGAACCCGTTCCGGCTGCGCGCCGCCGCGCTGACCACGACCGCTGTGCTGCTCTCCGCCGTACTGGCCGGATGCGGAGGCAGCGGCAAGGGCGGGGACCTCACGGCGCAGAAGCTGGACTGGAAGTCCTGCCCGGCCCCTTCCGAGGCGGAGGGCGGCGGCAGCCCTCCCTCGCCGCTGCCGAACGGCGGGGAGTGGCAGTGCGCGACCATGAGGGCGCCGCTGGACTGGAGCAGGCCGAAGGGCGACACGATCGGCATCGCCCTGATCCGCGCCCGGGCCAGCGGGCCCGCGAGCGCGCGCATCGGCTCGCTCGTGTTCAACTTCGGCGGCCCGGGCGGCAGCGGCGTGACCACGCTGCCCGCGTTCGGCGCGGACTACGCGGCCCTGCGCACCCGCTACGACCTGGTCAGCTTCGACCCGCGCGGGGTCGGCCGCAGCGCACCGGTGGAGTGCGAGAGCGACGCGCAGCTGGACGAGTACTTCCAGCAGGACGCGACCCCGGATGACCACGCCGAGCAGGTCCAGCTCGTGAACCGCACCAAGCAGTTCAACGCGGCCTGTGAGAAGAACTCGCGAGAGATCCTGCCGCATGTGCGCACCACGGACGCGGCCCGCGACATGGACCTGATGCGTCAGGTGCTGGGCGACGACAAGCTGCACTACTTCGGCATCTCCTACGGCACCGAGCTCGGCGGTGTCTACGCCCACCTGTTCCCCAAGCACGTCGGCCGGGCCGTCCTGGACGCGGTCGTGGACCCCACGCAGACCCCGGAGGAGGGCGCGCTCGGGCAGGCCAGGGGCTTCCAGCTGGCGCTCGACAACTTCGCCAGGGACTGCACCTCGAAGACCGAGGAGTGCCCGATCGGCAGCACCGAGCAGGAGGTGAAGGACCGCATCGCGAAGCTCCTCGCCGACCTGGAGAAGAAGCCGATCCCCGGCATCTTCCCGCGTCAGCTGACGCAGACGGCCGCCACCAACGGCATCGCCCAGTCCCTGTACTCGAAGGACTTCTGGCTGTACCTCACCGAGGGTCTGGAGCAGGCCTACGACGGCGACGGCAAGATCCTCATGCTGCTCTCCGACTCGATGAACGGCCGCAACGAGAACGGCGAGTACAGCAACCTCACCGCGGCGAACACCGCCATCAACTGCTCCGACGAGAAACCCCGGTACACCGCGGACGACGTCCGGCGGAAACTGCCGGAGTTCCGCGCCGCCTCCCCGCTGTTCGGCGACTTCCTGGCCTGGGGCATGGTCAGCTGCACGGACTGGGCGGTGCCGGGCGCGGCCTACCACCCCGACGTCAGCGCCCCGGGGTCGGCGCCCATCCTCGTCATCGGCAACACCGGCGACCCGGCCACCCCGTACGAGGGCGCGCGGAAGATGGTGGACGCACTCGGCAAGGGCGTCGGCGTCGAGCTGACGTACAAGGGCCAGGGGCACGGCGCGTACGACAGCAAGAACAAGTGCGTGCAGAGCGCGGTGAACGGCTACCTGCTGGACGGAAGGAAGCCGAAGGCCAACACGGTCTGCTCCTGACGGACCCCCGGCAACCACTGCTACGCAGGCAAATCCGCAGGTCAGAGGGTTATCCACAGGCCGCCGCAGGCCGGGCCCGGAGCGCCTACGATGGCGTGAACGCCCGGCGCGGCACGATGCGGCGGGCCTGTCAGGGGGGTGCGCATGATGCGATTCCTGCGGTGGACGGCCGCGCTGGCGGCAGGGCTGCTGCTGGCCGGGTGCGGGGGTTCGTCCGGCGGGGGCGGGAACAGGGACGAGGGCAAGGCGGCGGGCTCGGCTGCCCCGTCGCCGTCGCGCTCCGCCACCGCGCCGACGCCGGCGGTCCTCCCGGCCTCCCTCACCTCCCAGCGGCTCGACTGGCACCGCTGCGAGGCCACCGGCACCTCGTCCCCGCCGGGCGACGCCTGGCGGTGCGCGACGCTCAAGGTGCCGCTGGACTGGTCCCGGCCGGACGGCAGGACGATCGGGCTCGCCCTCGTCCGCGCACGGGCGACCGGCGGCGACCGCATCGGCTCGCTGCTGTTCAACTTCGGCGGCCCGGGCGGCTCCGGCGTGTCGACGATGCCGTACTTCGAGCCCTCCGTCTCCTCCCTCCGCGAGCGCTACGACCTGGTGAGCTGGGACCCCCGAGGGGTCGGCGCGAGCGAGGGCGTCCGCTGCCGCGGCGACCGGGAGATCCAGGCCGCCGAGTCCGTGGACGCCACACCGGACACCCCGGCCGAGGAGAAGGCGTACCTCCAGGACGCCACCGACTTCGGCAAGGGCTGCCGGAAGGCCGCCGGCCCACTGCTGGCCCACGTGTCCACCACCGACACCGCCCGCGACATGGACCTGATGCGCCAGGTCCTCGGCGACGACCGACTGCACTACTTCGGCATCTCCTACGGCACCGAACTCGGCGGTGTCTACGCCCACCTGTTCCCGCAGCGGGTGGGCAGGCTGGTCCTCGACGCGGTGGTCGACCCGGCCGCGGACACGGTGGGCCACGCCGAGAACCAGGCGCGCGGCTTCCAACGGGCCCTGGACGACTACCTCAGGTCCACCGGCCAGGACCCCGCACAGGGCTCCCGTAAGGTGGCCGGCCTGCTGGCGCGGATCGACGCCGAACCGCTGCCGACGTCCTCCGGCCGGAAGCTCACCCAGTCGCTCGCGACCACCGGGATCATCCTGCCGCTGTACAGCGAGTCGACGTGGCCGAGGCTGACCGACGCCCTGAAGTCGGCGGAGCGGGGGGACGGTTCGGGGCTGCTGGCGCTCGCCGACGAGTACAACGACCGGGACGCCTCGGGGCGCTACGGCACGACGACGCACTCCCAGCGGGTCATATCGTGCCTGGACGACAGGCAGCGGCCCACGCTCGCCCAGACGAAGCGGCGGCTCGCGGAGTTCAGGCGGATATCGCCGGTCTTCGGGGACTTCCTCGGCTGGGACACGGCGGGCTGGTGCCACGACTGGCCGGTGCCGGGCCAGTACGACACTCCGGAGGTCAGCGCACCGGGCGCGGCGCCGATCCTGCTGGTCGGCAACACCGGCGACCCGGCCACCCCGTACGAGGGCGCCCGCAGGATGGCCGACGAACTGGGCCGGGGCGTGGGCGTCGAACTCACCTGGAAGGGCGAGGGACATGGGGCGTACGGCAACGGGAGCGACTGCGTCGACTCCACGGTGGACGCCTACCTGCTGAACGGGACGGTGCCGAAGGACGGCAAGGTCTGTTCCTGACGGGAACGGGGGCGCAAGGTCTGCTCCTGACACGAACGGGGGCTCCGGGCGCCGTACGCACCCGAAGCCCCCACCATGCTCACCGGATCACCGGATCAGTAGACCGGCTTCTCCGGCTCGATCTGGTTGACCCAGCCGATGACGCCGCCGCCGACGTGGACCGCGTCGGAGAAGCCCGCGGACTTCAGGACCGCGAGGACTTCCGCACTGCGGACACCCGTCTTGCAGTGCAGGACGATCTTCTTGTCCTGCGGGAGGCCCTCCAGAGCGGTGCCCATGAGGAACTCGTTCTTCGGGATCAGCTTGGCGCCCGGGATGGAGACGATCTCGTACTCGTTCGGCTCACGGACGTCGATGATCTCGATGTTCTCACCGTCGTCGATCCACTCCTTGAGCTGCTTCGGAGTGATCGTGGAGTCGGCCGCCGCCGCCTGGGCCTCCTCGGAGACGACGCCGCAGAAGGCCTCGTAGTCGATGAGCTCGGTGACCGTCGGGTTCTCGCCGCAGACCGCGCAGTCGGGGTCCTTGCGGACCTTGACCTGGCGGTACTGCATCTCCAGGGCGTCGTAGATCATCAGCCGGCCGACCAGCGGCTCACCGGTGCCGGTGAGGACCTTGATCGCCTCGGTGACCTGGATCGAGCCGATGGACGCGCACAGCACGCCCAGGACGCCGCCCTCGGCGCAGGAGGGGACCATGCCGGGGGGCGGGGGCTCCGGGTAGAGGCAGCGGTAGCAGGGACCGTGCTCGGACCAGAACACGGAGGCCTGACCGTCGAAGCGGTAGATCGAGCCCCACACGTACGGCTTGTTGAGCAGCACGCACGCGTCGTTGACCAGGTAGCGGGTCGCGAAGTTGTCGGTGCCGTCGACGATCAGGTCGTACTGGCTGAAGATGTCCATCACGTTGTCGGCCTCGAGCCGCTCCTCGTGAAGGATCACGTTCACGTACGGGTTGATGCCCTTGACGCTGTCGCGCGCCGACTCGGCCTTGGAGCGGCCGATGTCGGACTGGCTGTGGATGATCTGACGCTGCAGGTTCGACTCGTCGACCTCGTCGAACTCCACGATGCCGAGAGTGCCGACGCCCGCGGCGGCCAGGTACATCAGCGCCGGCGAGCCCAGGCCGCCGGCGCCCACACAGAGCACCTTGGCGTTCTTCAGCCGCTTCTGCCCGTCCATGCCCACGTCGGGGATGATCAGGTGGCGGGAGTACCTGCGAACCTCGTCTACGGTGAGCTCAGGAGCTGGCTCCACCAGGGGTGGCAACGACACGGGGACTCCGTTGGTCGGTCGATCACTACAGTTGTTCTCTCCATAACACTGCCACGGCCTTCTTCATTCCGAGACACCCGTTCCGAGTCGCGAGACGATGTCGTCCCAGTAGCCGGGCATGGTCTCCCAGGGGTCCACGCGACCGTCCCTGTCCGTACGGTCCGTGAAGTAGATCGTGGCCGCCCCCTGCCAGCGGGCGATCCTGAGCGCCTCGTCCAGGTGGCCGCGGGGCACACCGTGCACGAAGTGGCAGAAGCGGTCGGGCGGGTAGTCGGCGGTCCATTCGGCCGCCTGCGACCAGCGGTAGTCGGACCAGGGGCCGGAGAAGGTCACGAGCTGGTCGGCGTTCTCGGCGTAGCCGGGGTGCGGATGGCGGCCGTGGCCGAGGACGATGTGGGCGGTGCCACTGATCGCCCGGAGCGTCGTGATCGCGCGGCGCACCTCGGGGAGCGCGGTGCGCTCGGTGGGGCAGCGGTCCAGCAGGAAGCCGTCGACGCCGTACCAGTCGAGGTGGCGGTGGGCGTCGGAGAGCAGGTCGCCGAAGGAGCGGGCGCCGTAGGTGAGGTCCAGGTGGCCGAGGACACGGACGCCGGCGTCGCGGAGCCGGCCCGCGGCTTCCAGGCAGTGCGGGTCGGGGCGGGTGCCGGGGCCGGCGGCGACGTCGAGGACCACCCAGTCCAGCGGGGTGCCGGGGCGGGCGAGTTCCGCCCACTGGGCCGGGGCGACGAGCGGGTGGGCGTAGCCGGGGATGCCGAGGGCGGTGCGCAGGCCGGTGCCGGTGGTGCCCGCAGGGGTGCTGGTCAGATGCGGCACGCCGCCTCCATCCAGATGTCGGCCAGGGATTCCTCGAGGTTGATGCGGGGCCGCCAGCCGAGCCGGTCGCGTGCGGTGCGCACGTCGGCCTGCTGCCAGCTGCCGCAGCCGTCCGGGTACGGGTACGCCACCGGGACCGCGTGCTCGGAGTCGCCGCGGGGGTGCCCGATGGCCCCGCGCAGGGGACCGGGCGGCGCGTCGAGTTCGTGCAGGGCGCCGCCGTATCCGGCCACGCGCGCGAGGACGGCGGCGGCGTCTCTGAGCCGGACGGCGCGGCCGGAGCCGATGTTGATCACGCCCTGCGCGGCGGAGAGCGAGGCGGCGTGCACGGCCCGGGCCACGTCGCGGACGTCGATGAAGTCGCGCTGGACGCCGAGGCCGCCGAGCTTGAGTTCGCCGTCGCCGGACTGCATGGCGCGGCGCATGGCCTCCGCGAGCCGGCCGAGCGGGGAGCCGGCCGGGGTGCCGGGGCCGGCCGGTGAGAAGACCCGCAGGACGACGGCGTCGAGTCCGGAGCCGAGGACCAGTTCGGTCGCGGCGAGCTTGCTGACGCCGTACGGGCCGCCGGGGCGGGGGACGGCGTCCTCGGCCGTGGAGGAACCGGGCTGGCTGGGGCCGTACTCGGAACCGCAGCCGATCTGCACCAGGCGGGCGCCGCAGCCGCTGCGCCGCAGCGCCTCGCAGACGGTGGCCACGGCGACCGTGTTGTGCCGGGTGAGGTCGCGGGCGCCCCCGCGCGTGGCGCCGGCGCAGTTGACGACGACTCCGGGGTGGACCGCGTCGAGGAAGCGGGTGAGTGCGCCCGGACTGCCCGTGGCGAGGTCGAAGCGGACGTCGGCGTCGTCGCCGCGGCCGAGTGCGGTGAGCTGGACGGCCGGGTCGGCGAGCAGACGGTCGGCGACGAAGCGGCCGATGAATCCGTTGGCTCCGATCAGCAGGACCCTCATCGGGCGGCTCCCGGGGTGTGCGCGCCGGTGGTACCGGCCGTCTCGACGGCTCCTTCGGCTGCGCCGGGCGCTCCGGTGGTTCCGGGGGTGCCGGGCGCTCCGGGTCGGGAGGTGGTCATCTGGTGTTCTCCTTCAGGGGGTGATGCGATGGCCTCCGGCGGGGCGTCGGGCCGGTGGCGGAAGGTTCAGTCGGGGGCTCCCGTCGGCGCGTGGGCCGCGGCCTGGGTGAGGGTGCGGCCGGCGTGCCAGAGCAGGGCCAGGGCCGCGGTGCCGCAGGCGAGAGCCGGTACGGCGGCCTCGCCCCAGGCGCCGACGAGGGTCTCGACGGGAGTCGCCAGGAAGGCGCAGCCGGGCAGCCGGCCGACGAGTGGCAGCGCCAGGGCCGCCGCCTCCGTGGCCACGGCGGCGCCCAGCGCGAGGGCGGGTGCGCGCCGGTGGCGGTGCACGGTGAGCAGGCGGGCGAGCAGGAGCAGGGCGCCCAGGGAGAGTGCCTGCGGAGGGGACGCGGGCGCGTGCAGGAGGGTGCCGCACAGCGCGTTCAGCGCGGCGAGGGCGCCCAGGAACACGGCGAGCACGCCGAGCAGCAGGGGTCTCGCGGCGGCTGTGAACTCCGCCAGGCCCCGGCTGCGGGCGAGCCTGCGACGGGCGCCCGCGGCGAGGAGGTGCGCGGACCAGGCCGCCGGGGCGCAGGCCAGCAGGAGGGCCAGGACGGGCGCGGTGGCCGTGGGCCAGGCGCCGTCCGGGGCCACGGTGGGCGCGGTGTCGGGGCCGCCCGTCAGGACGGCGTGCAGGAGGCCGTCGCCGAGGAGGGCGTATCCGAGCAGCCAGATCGTCCACGCGCGCGTGCCGATCGTGGTGGCCCACGCGGGCGGGCCGGGTGGGGCGGCGAGCGGGCCGTGACGCAGTGCCGCGCGCGTGGCGAGGGCGACGGCGAGGAGGCCACCGAGTGCCACCGACTGGCGGGGGTGTCCCTGGGTGAGGCGCAGCCCGGTCACCGTGGCCGCGCCGAGCGCTCCGGGCAGGACGGCGAGCAGGACCCAGCCGGCGCGGACGCGCGGGGCCGGCAGGAAATCGGGTTCGGGGCGCGGCTCGGCGGTGCGCGGCACGCGCGCGTACAGCTCTTCGGCGAGCGAGAAGACGTCACGGTGCCGGAAGCGTGCGGCGGTCCGGTCGGTGAGGCCGTGCGCCTCCAGTCCGGCGGCGATCTCCAGCGGATCCACGGCCCGTTCACACAGTTCCCGGTGCCGGTGCAGCAGGGATTTCACCGGGTCGACGGGGCCACGGCGGGGCGCGGGTGCCCACCGCCGTCGGCCGCCCTCCCCCGGCCCGGCGTCCGCTGCGGCGCGGGAGCCGGGCGGAGATGATGACGCAGAGGGCTGCCCGGCCGGGGCGAGCGGCGATCCCGTGGCTCGCGTGGAGCGCTCGTCGGGTGCGTCCGCCAGCCACTCCCCCGACCGCGTGTCCCACGGATCGGCTCCGCTCGGCATGCCCGGCCGGTCCGCCCCGGCCGGCTCGCTCCGGCCCGGCGTGTCGCCGCCCCTGACGACGTCGGCACCGTCCGGCTCGCGCGCCGGGCCGGTGGCCGGCCCGTCCGCCGGAGGGGCGTCCAGCTCGCTCATCGGGCGCCCTCCGTCGCCAGCGGGGTCGCCCGGACCGGGGTGTTCGTGGCCCAGGTGGGCAGGCCACGGGGGAGGACGCGGGGGGTGGGGCCGGTCCAGTGGCCGGGGACGTGGGACTCGGCGGGGGCGGCGAACGGCAGGGGTTCACCGGACTCGTCCAGGACCACGCGGCGGACCGGGCAGTGCGAGAGGATCTCCAGGTAAATGCCGTGAAATGCCGTGATGTTCTGCTCAACGGTGAACAGTTCCAGTGCCCGGGCGCGCGCGGCGGCACCGAGGCGCTCACGGCGCTCGGGGTCGCGCAACAGGGCCAGGCACGCCTCGGCGAGCGCCCTGGGGTTGCGCGGTGGGACGACCAGTCCCGTGCCTCCGATGACCTCCACCACCGCGCCCACGTCCGTGGAAACGGTGGCCCGGCCGCAGAACATCGCCTCGACGAGGCTGATCGGGAAGCCCTCCACGACGCTGGAGAGGACGACGACCGCGCCGGCGGCGTAGGCGTCGGGCAGCGCCGGGACGTCGGGGCCGCCGATCTCCTCGAAGGAGACGGGGTTCTCGCCCACGGCGTGCGCGCCCTCCGCCTCGTCCGGGAACAGCTGCGCGGCGAGCGCCCGGCAGTGGCCCAGGTAGGTTCCGCCCTCGGGGCCGGAAGGTGTGCCGACGATCCGCAGACGGGCCTCGGGCTCGTCCTTGCGCACCTCCGCGAAGGCGTGCAGCAGCGACACCAGGTCCTTGGCGGGGTCCACGCGTCCCACCCAGACCAGGGTGTGCGGGTCCGCCCGGTCCGGGGACTCGCCGACCTCGGTGAACCGGTCGGCCGGCATGCCGGGGTACACCGTGCGGACACGGGACCGGTCGGCGCCACAGCGCTCCTGCCAGCGGCGGGCGTGGGCGTTGCCCGGGGTGAGGATCTCGGCCCTTCGGTACACCTCGGCGGCGAGCCGGCGGTGGAGGGCGCCGAGCAGGGCGCGTACGGCGGGGGTGGCGGTGTCGGGGCCGAGGGTCAGGTAGTGCGAGCGGAGGTGCACGCCGTACTCGGTGACCAGCAGCGGCACGCCGGAGAAGTGCCGGGCGAGGAGGCCGCAGAGGGCGGCGGGGCCGCCGGAGGTGGCGTGGCAGAGGTCGGCCCCGCCGAGGCCGTCGTCGCCGTACCAGTCGAGGGACAGGGGGCGCAGGGCGCGTTCGAGGTACGCGGCGACGGTGAGCAGGTCGGGTACGCGCGCCTCGCGCGCCGTGCGCAGCGCCCGGGGGGCGCGACAGGCGTGTTCGAGCGCGTGCACGGCCGCGTCGGAACGCAGGGCGCCGATAAGTCCGCCTTCCTCGCGGGCGAGTTCGGCGAGCGCGTACAGGGCGCTGCCGAAACGGTCCGCCAGATCGGCGGAAGCATCCTGCGAGCGGATGTCCGACGCGTGCCCGGACCCGGCCCCGGACCGGCGCGAGGCCCCGGCCACGGTGCCCCCCGCGGACCCGGCACCGGCCGCGACGCCCCCGGCGCGCATAGCCCCGGCCCCGTCGCCGGCTGCGCCCCCGACGCCCTCTCCGTCGCCCCCGGCGCACACCGCGGCCACCAGTTCCCCGTAGCACTCGGCGAAGCGCCGGCGTGCGCGCCGTCCATAGGCGACCCCGTCGTCCGCGGCCGTCCACAGCGGCGCCGTGCGCACCCGGCTGACCTGCGGTGGGAGCGGAACACAGCCCTCGGCCTCCTGGTGCGGGCCGCGGCTGAGCGCGTAGACGTCGAACTCGTGCTGGTCGAGTCCCCGCACGAGCCGGTCGCACCAGAGCATGGCGTCACCGCCCACATAGGGATAGCCACCCTCGGTAAGCAGTCCTACGCGCACGTGTGCACCCCCGATCTCCCGTCTGGGGAGCCGCCGTTGTCCTGACGGCTCGCAGCGGGACGAACGTAAGGGGACAAGGCGGTGGTGCGACGGACGGTTGTCCGTCGCACCACCAAAAGGGGTGAACGGTCGTAACTTTCGCGTGCGGGTCGCGTTCCGTCGCGCTAAGAGACCAGACAGTGATCGTCCGAGCGTGAAACGTTACGCCGAGGCCGTGGCGGCCGGCGTCGGCCGCCACGGTGCCGCACCGTTACACCACCGCCGGCCGGCGCCGGTCGGCGCGCCGCCGGGCCGCCAGTTCCGGGTCGAGCGCGGGTACGGCGGCCAGGAGCTGCTTGGTGTAGGGCTCGCGGGGGCTGTCGTACACCTCGTCGGCGGGCCCGTACTCGACGAGCCGGCCGCGCCTCATCACCGCGACCCGGTCGCTGACCTGGCGGACGACGGCGAGGTCGTGCGCGATGAAGACCAGCGCGAGGCCGAGTTCCCGCTGGAGTTCGCCGAGCAGGGCGACCACCTGCGCCTGCGTCGTGACGTCGAGCGCGGAGACGGGCTCGTCGCAGACGATGGCGCGCGGGTCCGCGGCGAGCGCCCGCGCGATGCCGATGCGCTGGCGCTGTCCGCCGCTGAACTCGTGCGGGTACCGGTCGTAGTGCGCCCGTTCGAGCCCGACGCGCTCCAGGAGTTCGGCCACGCGCTCCCGGATGTGCTCCTCGTCCCGTTCGCCGCGCGCGCGGAGCGGGTCGGCGATGGACTCACCCACGCTGCGGCGGGGGTTGAGGGAGGAGACGGGGTCCTGGAAGACCATCTGGACGGACGGGTCCACGCCGGTGTGGGGGCGTCCCTCGTAGCGGATCTCCCCGGCGGTCGGCTCCAGCAGCCCGACGAGCATGCGGCCGAGCGTGGTCTTGCCGCTGCCGCTCTCGCCGACCACGCCGAGGGTCTCCCCGCGCCGGACGGTCACCGAGACGTCGTCCACGGCCGCGAACGCCCCCTTGCCGCGTCCGAACTCGCGCCGCACGCCGGTGGCCTCCAGCACGACCTCGTCGCCGGCCGGGGAGCCGGTGCGGCGGGCGTCCACGCGCGGGACGGCTTCGAGCAGTTCCCGGGTGTACGGCTCGGCGGGTGCGGTGAGGATCGTGCCGACCGGGCCGCGCTCGACGGCCCGGCCGTGCCGCATGACGAGGACGTCGTCCACGGACTCGGCGGCCACACCCACGTCGTGGGTGACCAGGAGCAGGCCCATGCCGGTCTCCTCGCGCAGCCCGTGCAGCAGGTCGAGGATCTGCGCCTGGACGGTGACGTCGAGGGCGGTGGTCGGCTCGTCGGCGATCAGCAGGTCGGGTTCGCAGGCGAGGGCCATGGCGATGAGGGCGCGCTGGCGCATGCCGCCGCTGAACTCGTGCGGCCGGGACCGGGACCGGCGGGCCGCGTCCGGGATTCCGACCCGTTCCAGAACCTCGACGGCACGCGCGCGTGCGGCACGGCGCGACACGCGCGTGTGGACGCGGTGGACCTCGGCGATCTGGTCGCCGATGGCGTAGTACGGGTCGAGCGAGGACAGCGGGTCCTGGAAGACCATGGCGGCCCTGGCGCCGCGCAGCCGGCGCAGCTCCTCGTCGGAGGCCGCCTGTACGTCGGTGCCGGCCACCCGCACCGAGCCGCCGATCCGGGCTCCGGTGCCCCGGTGCAGGCCCAGCAGGGCGCCCGCGACCGTGGACTTGCCGGAGCCGGACTCGCCGACCAGGGCCAGGGCGGCGCCCTTCGCCAGGCGGAAGGAGAGCCCGTCGACGGCGCGCAGGGCACCGAACTCGACGGTCAGGTCCGACACCTCCACCAGGCTGTCGTCCGCCGCCGCCGGGCTCGTGTCCGCCGTTTCCACCAGGCTCATGCGAGCACCACCCGTCGGTCGGCCACCGCGTACAGGACGTCCGCGACGGCGTTGGCGAGGACCACGAAGAAGCCGGTCACCAGGACCATGCCGACGACCACCGGCAGGTCGACGACCTTCACCGCGTGCACCAGCTCCTGGCCGATGCCGGGCAGGCCGAAGAGGGTCTCGGTGAGGACGGCGCCACCGACGGCGGAGCCCACGTTGTTGGCGTTCAGCGCGATCACGGGCGCGAGGGCGCCGCGCAGGGCGTGCCGGCCGACGACGGAGCGCTCCGCGACGCCGTACGCGCGGAAGGTGCGGATGTGGTCCTCGGCGAGGGTCTCCAGCATGGACGCGCGGGTGAGGCGGGCGAAGGCCGCCGCCTCGATCAGGGCGAGCGAGAGCCAGGGCAGCAGGAGGTTCCACGCCCACTGCTCGGGATCGTCCGTGAAGTTCACGTACTGCGGGAAGGGCAGCAGTCGCAGCTGGCCGCAGACGACGATCATCAGCACGAGGCCGATGACGAAGACGGGCGTGGCCGTGCCCGCGAGGGTGACGGCGGTCAGCACGCGCTCGGAGACCCGGCCGCGTCGCCAGGCGGACAGCACTCCGGTGCCGATGCCGAGGAGGAGCCACAGCACCATGGCGCCGACGACCAGCGACACACTGACCGGCAGCTTCGCCAGGATGATGTCCAGGACCTGCTGGTCGGTCTGGTACGACTGCCCGAGGCAGGGCGCGGCGCAGTGCTCGACCGAGGTGCCCGTGGAGAAGTCCTGGCCGACGAACAGTCCCTGGAGGAAGTGCCAGTAGCGCAGGTAGAGGGGGTCGCCCAGCTTGAGCTGCTCGGCGACCTGGTGCACCTGCTCCGGAGAGCAGCGCGGGCCGCAGGTGATCTGGGCGACGTTGCCCGGAGTGACGTAGAAGACGACGTAGACGATCACCGAGATGGCCAGCAGGGTGACGACGGCGCCGGCGGTACGGCGCAGCAGGAATCCGCCGAAGCCGCTCATGCGGAGGCCTCCTTCTCGGTCGCGTGCCCGGCCGCGGTCCCGGTCCCGGTGGCGGCCTTGCGGCCGGTGCCGACGCGCAGGCGGGAGGCGGCGCGCGGGTCGAGGGCGGTGCGCACGCCGTCGCCGAGGACGGTGAGGGCGAGGACGGTGACGAACAGGGCGCCGGCCGGCAGGAGCAGGTACTGGGGTGCCGCCTGGTACCAGACGTCCGCGGCGGTCAGCATCTGGCCCCAGGACGGGGTGGGCGGCTTCACGCCGACGCCGAGGAAGGACAGCGCCGCCTCGACGGAGATGTTCGCGGGCACCAGCAGCGCGGCGTACGTGATGACGGGCGCGGCGAGGCCGGGCAGGAGTTCGCGCCGGGCGATCCGCCAGGTGCCCCAGCCGCTCAGCCGGGCGGCGGAGACGTAGTCGAGGCCCTTCAGGGAGAGGGTCTGGGCGCGCACGATCTTCGCGATGGTGCCCCAGGCGATCAGACCGATGACCAGGGTCACCAGGACCGGCCGGGGGAAGCTGGAGGGCACGATGGCCAGCAGTGCCAGCGACATGATCATCAGGGGCATCGAGACGATGATGTCCGTGATCCGGCTCAACAGTTGATCAACCCAACGGTTGCCGAGCGCGGCGGCCACGCCGACCGCGACGCCGATGGCGACCTGGACCACCGTGGCGGCGAGCGCCACGCCCAGCGAGACCCGGGCGCCGTAGACCAGCCGGGCGAACATGTCGCGTCCGGTCTGCGGTTCGACACCCAGCCAGTGGTCGGCGCTGACGCCGCCGAAGGAGCCGATGGGCACGCCGCCGCGCGCGGAGTCGATCAGGGTGGGGTGGTAGGTGGTGGGGTCCTGGCCCTCCAGCGCGGTGAGCAGCGGCGCGGCGAGCGCGACCAGGACGAGCAGCGCGACGACGGCCGCGGCGACCAGGGCGGCGCGCTGCGCCCGCAGCCGCCGCCAGAACTGACGTGCCCCCGAGACCGCCGGGACGGAGGTGCCCGTCCCGGCGGTCTCGACGACGGCAAGTGCCTCGCTCACGGTGCTACTTCACCGCGACCTGGGAGATGTCCAGGACGCCGGTCCAGTCGCTGATGACGATGTTCTTGACGTCCTTGCCGTACAGGCGCTTGTACACCGGGTGGAACAGCGGCACGACGAGGGCCTTGTCGCCGATCTTCTTGTCCAGAGCGCCCCAGCGCTGGGCCGCGGCGTCAAGGTCGGTCAACTTGTTGATCGCGTCAATCTCGTCATTGACCGACTTGTCGTTGAGCTGGCCCGTGTTGAAGTTCGCTCCGTCCTTGACGATCTGCCGGCCGTCGAAGATGGGGGCGAGGAAGGGACCGCCGGAGGGCCAGTCGGCACCCCAGTGGGCGAGGAAGAGACCGGGCTCGGTCTTCACGCTGTGGATCTTGTCCCGGTAGTCGTTGTCCTCCAGGCCCTGTAGCTTGACCGTGATGCCGGCCTTCTTGAGCGCGTCCTGGACGGCGGTGGCGATCTCCGGGCTGGTCTCGAAGTCCTTGCTGTTGGAGTGGGTCAGCGTGATCGTGAGGCCGTTCGCGTGGCCGGCCTGCTTCAGCAGTTCCCTGGCCTTCGCGGGGTCGCCGGACTTGCCCGCCGGGAAGGGGTCGTACGGCGTGTAGCCGAAGGACTTCTGGTTCGGCAGGAACGTGGTGGCGGGCTCGGCGAGGGCGCTGCCGCCGGCCGCGTTGACCACGGAGGACCGGTCGATGGCGTACGCGACGGCCTGGCGCACCATGGGGTCGTCGAACGGCTTCACCTTCGGGTTGAAGGCGAGGTAGTTCGTGTAGCCGAAGTGGCCGGTGCCCACGCGCGCGGCCAGCTCCTTGTCGCCGGTCACCTTGGCGAGTTCGGCCGGGCCGAGGTTGGTGTCCGTGGTGACGGCGGCGGCGTCCGCACCCTGGGACGCGGACAGCCGCTGGTTGATCACCGAGGAGTCGAGGCCGGAACGCACGTCGATGCGGTCCGGGTACGCCTTGCGCTCCTGGTCCGTCGCCGCCGACCAGTGCGTGTTGCGCTCCAGGACGAGGTGCTCGCCGTCGTTCTCGTTCTTGACGACCTTGTACGGACCGGACGAGACCGGGTGCGACTCGTACTTGGTGCCCGTGTCCTTGCTCCGCGGCACCGGGGTGAACTGCGTCTGCGTGGCGAGGTACGGGAACTCGCCCTCGGGCTTGTTCAGATGGAAGACGATCGTCCGGGAGTCCGGCGTCTCGATCGCGGACAGGCCCTTCTTGTCCTTGTACGGCCCCTGGTAGTCGGCGGCGCCGACCAGCCAGTCCCGCAGGTAGGGGGCGCCGCCGGACAGCTCGGGGGCGAAGGAGCGCTCGACGCCGTACTTGATGTCGGCCGAGGTGATCGGCGTGCCGTCCTCGTACGTCAGCCCCTTCTTCAGGGTGTACGTCCACACGGTCGCGTCCTTGTTGGGGCGCCCGGTGTCGGTGGCGAGGTCGGGGACGACCTTGGCGCCGGCCGCGCCGTTCTCGCGGTTGCGGGTGGTGAGGGTGCGGAACACCAACGAGGGAACGTTTCCGCCACCGGAGGTGTACAGGCGCGCGGGGTCGAAGTCCGACTGCGGCTGTGAGTTCAGGACCGTGAGCGTGCCGCCCTTGTGGGGCGTGGAGTCGCCACCGGAACCCTTGGCATCGTTGTCCTCCGGGCCGCAGGCGGCGGCGCCCGCTGCCACGACCAGGCTGACGGATGCCACTGCCACGCGGCGCGCTATGACGGACGGTTGACGCATCGGAATGACGACCTCTCGGGGTGACGTGGTGGGGCTCGTCGAGGTTTTTCTCGACTGCTGAGACATGTGGACGAGGAGTGAGACGTCTGCGGACAGACGTCGCCCCCGGCGCCGGGTCGTCGAAAAAGTCCGTGACGCGGTCACGGACGAGAAGGAGGAGAAGGTCGCGACGCGAACGCCGGGGAGGCGGCGTCAGCGACAGTGGATGTCGGCCACGCAGAGTGCGGTCACGCCGATGAGCGCCAGCTCGATGGCGGCGCTGCTGCAGACGGCATGACTAGACCACATGGGCAGAAATATGGACGACCCATGAGGCTGATGTCAATGTGACGTATGCGGCGCTTGTCAACTGGCGGGGTAGGGCCAGGGGTTGGGCCGGCAGTGGATCCCGTCGTGGTCCAGGAACTTGGTCTGCTGCTGCATGACGGGCGCCAGCTCGCCGTCCTTCTGGCAGCTGACGTGTCCGTGGCCGAGCCGGTGGCCGACCTCATGATTGATCAACATCTGCCGGTACGCATGGATCCGGTCACCGTACGTCTTGCTTCCCTGAGCCCACCGGTACGCATTGATCATGACGCGTTCGGTCGCGGCCGAGTCGCAGGAAACGTTGTCCTGCGTGGTGTCCAGGCCCGACTTGGCACACCACGTCGCCGTGGTGCCGGGGCTGGCCAGCGTGATCACGAAGTCCGGCTCGCCGGAGGAGATCCGCTCGAAGGTACGGGCGCCGCCGTGGGCCCAGCTGCGCTTGTCGTTCAGGGTCCGCTGCACGGCCTCGGCGAACAGCGCGCCGTCCAGTCCCAGCCCCTCCTCGACGTCGACGCGGTACCGGTACTTCCGGCCCGTGCCGGGCGCCTTGTCGGACCCCGGCACGGCCTCGAACTTCCCCGGGCCCTTCAGCGTGGCGTCGAGCGGGTACGTCCGGCCCATCTTCTGGTCGTACGTCAGTGTCACCGCGCTCGGTGCGGCGGAGGGCGCCGGCCCACCCGGCAGGTCCCCCGGGAGACGCGCCTCACCGGCCGTGCCGGCGGCCGGCCGCGACCGCGCGCCGGTGCCGTCCTGCCCCTTGGTCACCTGTCCGGCGACGACCACCGCGAGCACGGTGGTGACGGCGGCCGCCGCGATGCCGGTGAACGCCCACCCCCTGGTCCCGCCGCGCTGCGCGGGCACACCGGCGCCCGGCGCGGGACTGACGGCGTTCCCGGTGTCCCGCGGGCCGTCTCCGGAGCCGCCGGAGCCGTCGAAGGCCTCCAGGTACTCCTGCCGGGGCCCGGAGCGGCGCCGTGCCCCGCCCGGACCCGGAGCACCCGGTTCCGCCTGCCGCTGCCGGGGCAGCACCACACCGGGCCCACCGGTGCCGGACCGCCGCCCGGGCAACTCGCCCCAGCCGCCACCGGCTTCCCACTGCTCGGGATGCCCGCCCCGCGCTCCGCGAGCCGACGCGCCACCGGCGAGCCCCGGCGCGCCGTGGGCGGGAGTGCCGTCGGCAACCCTCGGCACACCCCCGGCCGGGGTCGCGTCGGCAGCCCGCGGAACCCCGCGGGCCGGGGTACCGCCGGCAGCCCTGGGCACACCGCGCGCCGGGGTGCCGTCGGCGGCACGGGGCGCACCGGCGGGGCCGCCCCCCGGCAGCCGGACCGCGCCACCGCCGGCGCCCCGGTCGCCGCTGTTTCCCCGGTCGCCTCCGTCGAGCCGGCCGGCCCTGTCGAGACCGTCGCCCCTGTCACCCTCCGAGCGCGCCCCGCGCTCGTCCTCGGAGCGCGCACCGCGCCGCTCCCCCCGCCGTGCGGCTATGTCCGCGGAGTCGCCCTTCGGGGCCGGTCCGCGGCGGCTGTGACGTCCCACCCCGGACCTCAGCTCCTCGTGTCCGTGACGGCCGGGCGGCCGGCCTCGCCGGCGCCGGCCGTCTGCGTCAGCAGTTCGCGGACGGCGCCCGCCACCACGCCGGGGTACTCCATCATCGCCACGTGCCCGGCGTCCGGCAGGGACAGCAGCCGGGAGTCGCGGAAGGCCCGGGCGGCCTTGCGCGCCATGCGGAAGCCGACGAGCTGGTCCCGGCCGCCGTAGATCAGCAGCGTGGGGGCCAGCACCCGCTCGGCCTGGCGCCACAGCCCGTGCTGCCCGCCGAGCGTGTAGGCGCTCACGATCCCGCGCGCGGAGCGGGTCATGGCGTCCCAGAAGTACGGAAGGCGCTGGCGCCGTTCCAGTTCCTCCACGGCGTAGCGGAACGCCTCCGGCGAGACCCGGCCCGGGTCGCCGTAGCAGAGCGCCATGACACCGCGTACGCGCTGCTCCGCCGTCCACTGCCTGGTGAGCCGGGTGAACAGCGCGGCGATGCCCGGGACGCCGAGCAGGGCGGTCGGCACCGCGCTGCGCTGCACCCGCAGTTCGGGCAGGGCGGGCGAGACGAGCGTGAGCGTGCGGACGAGGTCGGGCCGTACGGCGGCGACGCGCGTGGCGACCGCGCCGCCGAGCGAGTTGCCGAAGAGGTGGACCGGGCCGCGGCCGGCCGCGTCGAGGTAGCGGATCACCGCGCGCGCGTGGCCGGTGACGGAGTAGTCGCCGTCGTCCGGGGGCGGGGAGTCCCCGAAACCCGGGAGGTCGAGGGCCTCGCCGTCGACGACGCCGTCCAGTTCCGCCATGAGCGACGACCAGTTCTGCGAGGAACCGCCCAGCCCGTGGACGTACAGGGCGGGCGGCAGGTCCTCGCGCGCGGGGGGCCGGGAGCGGACCGTCAGGGTGACGCCGGGCAGACCCACGGACCGCAGCCGCTCGCCTTCGCCGACCCGGACGGGCGCCACCCTGGGAAGCACACTGGCGGCCGGCACGGAGGGCGACTCGGTCGAAGACATGCGGCAATGTTACGAGGTGATCACGTCACGGTTGATGTGTTCGCCGTCACAGACTGAACCGGCCGGATCCGGAGAACCAGGCACCGAACGGGCCCGACGGCATGGCGTCCGGATCAGCCGTCTCCTAGTCTCGTACAGAGGGCACCCGCGTGTGGCCCCTGTCGCTACCAGGGACGTTCGTAGGAAGGGAGCCCACCATGGCCTATGACCCCACCGAGCCCGACGCGATCGAGGACATCGAGGACATCAAGGACCTGGAGGCCGACGCGGCAGTGGAGAGGGACGTCGAGGCGCCCGAGGTGGACGCCGCCGAGCAGCACACGGACATCGCGCCGGACCGTGACGACCCGCTGACGGGCGTGGACCCGTACCGGGGGAACGAGGCCGATCTCGTCGAACAGGCGCGCGTGGTCTCGCTCGACGAGGACGACTACCGCTAGCCGCGCGGAGGACGGCCACCGCCGCGCCGGGAAGGGGCACCGCCGCCCCGAAGAGGGCCACCGTCCGCGCGGGGCGACGGGGGCCGGGCGCTGACCTCGCAGGACCGCGCGGGCGCCGCCCGGTCCCGGTCGGCGGGCCGAACGGCTTTCGCCACCCGTCCGGTACGTGAAATTCTGCGCTCGCACCGCGCACACCACGGTTACCGAAAAGTACGATGGCCGCGCGGCCTACACCGCATGTGGACGACTTTGGGAGGCGGCGTGACAGCCATCGAGCAAACTGAGGCGGCGCGCCCACGGGGCACGCGTCTGCCGCGCCGAGCCCGGCGGAACCAGTTGCTGGGCGCCGCTCAGGAGGTTTTCGTCGCGCAGGGCTACCACGCGGCGGCGATGGACGACATCGCCGAGCGGGCCGGCGTGAGCAAGCCGGTGCTCTACCAGCACTTCCCCGGCAAGCTCGACCTCTACCTCGCCCTGCTGGACCAGCACTGCGAGTCGCTGATCCAGGCGGTGCGCAGCGCGCTCGCGTCGACGACCGACAACAAGCAGCGCGTCCGGGCGACGATGGACGCCTACTTCGCCTACGTCGAGGACGACGGCGGCGCCTTCCGTCTGGTCTTCGAGTCGGACCTGACGAACGAGCCCGCGGTGCGCGAGCGCGTGGACAAGGTCACCAACGAGTGCGCCGAGGCGATCTGCGACGTCATCGCCGAGGACACCGGCCTCTCCCGCGCGGAGTCCATGCTGCTCGCCTCCGGTCTCGGCGGACTCGCCCAGGTGGTCGCCCGCTCCTGGCTGCACAGCGACCGCAGTGTGCCGCGCGACCAGGCGGTGCAGCTGCTGGCCTCGCTGGCCTGGCGCGGCATCGCCGGTTTCCCGCTGCACGGCAGTGAGCACCACTGACGCCGTTTGTTCCCGCGCGGTGTTCGCTCCTGGCGTTCCGGCCCGCAGCGTGTACGCCCCCTCACCGGGCTAATGTGTGCAGCGTAGGGCGCGGAAGATCGCGCACATCACTGACCGTCGGAGGGACATAGCCGTGGAGGTCAAGATCGGCGTGCAGCACGCGCCCCGCGAGATCGTTCTGGAGAGCGGTCAGAGCGCCGAGGAGCTCGAGCGCGTGGTGGCCGAGGCGCTGACGGGCAAGACGGGACTGCTCAGCCTTCAGGACGAGAAGGGCCGCAAGGTCCTCGTGCCGACGGACCGTCTGGCGTACGTGGACATCGGCGAGCCGACCGTACGCAAGGTCGGTTTCGGCGCGCTCTAGTCCGCAGTCGTGAGAAGGGCCCGGCGGCCGTGTGCCGCCGGGCCCTTCCGCGTGACGTGCACACGGATGGAGCACAGGTCCCTCACAGGGCAGGATTGCAATCCGCAGGTCACGGGTAAGACGGGCTACGACCGTCGAGCCAGACCGGCCGTGGGAGGGACCCCCGACATGATCCTCGAAGCACTCGGCTCCGCCGTGCTCGGTCTGCTCCTCGCGTGGGCGGCGGCCCAGCGCCTCGCCCACCGGCTGCCGGCCCGCCCGCTGGTGTACTGCACGGGCATCGCCGGAGCCCTCTTCGGGGACTTCGTCACCCACACCGCCCTGGGCCCCGGCACGGCCCTGCTCAGCCTCCTGGGCGCCGCGGTCATCTCGGTCGCGTCCCTGTCCCTGCTCCTGCGCCCCGCGGGCCGCCTGCGCCGCCGATCAGCGACGGCGTGAGGACGGTGCGCGAAGAGCGCGGGAAACCGCGCGGGCGACCGGGCCACGACGCACCCGGAGCCGCGCGACTCCGCTCGGCACGCCGCGACCGCTCCCGCCGAAGCGCTACGCCGCCAGGCCCAGCGCGGCCATCCGCTTCGTGTGCGCCTCGGTGATCCGCGAGAACATCCTGCCGACCTCGGCGAGGTCGAACCCGTCGGCGACCCCGCCCACGAGCATCGTCGACAGCGCGTCCCGGTCGGCGACCACCCGCTGGGACTGCGACAGCGCCTCCCCCATCAGCCGCCGCGCCCACAGCGCCAGCCGGCCGCCCACGCGCGGGTCGGCGTCGATGGCGGCCCGCACCTTCTCCACCGCGAACCCGGCGTGCCCGGTGTCGTCGAGGACGGCGAGCACCAGCTCGCGCGTGTCCGAGTCGAGCCGGGCCGCGACCTCGCGGTAGAAGTCGCTCGCGATCGAGTCGCCGACGTACGCCTTGACCAGGCCCTCCAGCCAGTCCGATGGCGCGGTCTGCCGGTGGAAGCCGTCGAGCGCGGCGACGAACGGGTCCATCGCGGCCGTGGGCTCCTCGCCGATCTCGGTCAGCCGGTTCCGCAGCCGTTCGAAGTGGTGGAACTCGGCCGAGGCCATCTTCGCCAGCTCCGCCTTGTCCGCGAGGGTCGGCGCCAGCTTGGCGTCCTCCGCGAGCCGCTCGAACGCCGCCAGCTCCCCGTACGCGAGAGCGCCGAGCAGATCCACGACCGCGGCGCGGTACTGCGGGTCGGCGGACGCCTGCGCCCAGTCCTGGGCGGCGACACCGGTGGGTTCGGCGGGTGCGGCGGACGCGTTCTCAGGCTTGTCAGAGCTAGTCATGAGGCGCACAATAGCCCGCTCCACGCCCTGCTCAAGCCCTGGTCAACGAGTGTGACCACGACTACGTGACCAAATCGGCCATCGCGTGTGCGCGATTCCGGGGTATGGTGGTAATGCGCCTGCCAGAGTGCGTCGACGATGCTCGACGTGTCGCGACAGGCCGCACGCATGAGGATGCCCGGTCGGTGGCCCGATCGGCTCCGACCCGACAGCCCTCCAAGGCCGTACGGCAGTGACCGTACGACGGCAGGAGGGAACCCTCAGCGGTACGAGCGCTAGAGCGTCGGCAGAGGTCCCGTGTCATACGGCTTGCCCGAGTGGCTCGTCCGTACGGCAGCCGACGTCCCCGGCACGGTCAGACATGACCCCCGCTCGCTCGCCTCGCACCGCGCACACAGAAGAGGCAGCACCCTGACTACGACGTTTCGAGAACTCGGAATCCTCCCCGAGACCGCCGAGGCCCTGGAGGCCGTCGGCATCACCACCCCCTTCCCCATCCAGGAGATGACACTCCCCGTCGCCCTCTCCGGCACGGACGTCATCGGCCAGGCCAAGACCGGCACCGGCAAGACGCTGGGCTTCGGTCTTCCGCTCCTGGAGCGCGTCACCGTCCCCGCCGACGTCGAGGCCGGACGCGCCACCCCCGAAGACCTCACGGACGCCCCGCAGGCGCTCGTCGTCGTCCCCACGCGCGAGCTGTGCACCCAGGTCACCAACGACCTGCTGACGGCCGGCAAGGTCCGTAACGTGCGCGTGGTCGCGATCTACGGCGGCCGGGCCTACGAGCCCCAGGTGGAGGCCCTGAAGAAGGGCGTCGACGTGGTCGTCGGCACCCCGGGCCGCCTGCTCGACCTCGCGGGCCAGAAGAAGCTCGACCTGAAGCACGTCAAGTGCCTGGTCCTCGACGAGGCCGACGAGATGCTCGACCTGGGCTTCCTGCCCGACGTCGAGAAGATCGTCAACATGCTGCCGGCCAAGCGCCAGACGATGCTGTTCTCGGCCACGATGCCGGGCGCGGTCATCGGTCTCGCCCGCCGCTACATGTCCCGGCCCACGCACATCCGCGCCACCGCGCCGGACGACGAGGGCGTCACGGTCGCGAACATCAAGCAGTTCGTCTACCGCGCGCACAACATGGACAAGCCGGAGATGGTCGCCCGCATCCTCCAGGCCGAGGGCCGCGGACTTGCGATGATCTTCTGCCGTACCAAGCGCACGGCCGCCGACATCGCCGAGCAGCTCCAGCGCCGCGGGTTCGCCTCCGGCGCGGTCCACGGCGACCTCGGCCAGGGCGCCCGCGAGCAGGCCCTGCGGGCCTTCCGCAACGGCAAGGTCGACGTCCTCGTCTGCACCGACGTCGCCGCGCGCGGCATCGACGTCGAGGGCGTGACCCACGTCATCAACTACCAGTCCCCCGAGGACGAGAAGACGTACCTGCACCGCGTCGGCCGCACCGGCCGCGCGGGCGCCAAGGGCACGGCGATCACGTTCGTCGACTGGGACGACATCCCGCGCTGGCAGCTGATCAACAAGGCGCTGGAGCTGGACTTCAACGACCCGGTGGAGACGTACTCGAGCTCCCCGCACCTGTTCTCCGACCTTGGTATCCCCGAGGGCACCAAGGGCACCCTGCCGCGCTCCGCGCGGACCCGCGCCGGGCTGGACGCGGAGGTGCTGGAGGACCTGGGCGAGACCGGCGGACGCGGCGGCGGTCGCGGTCGGGGCGGCCGCGGTGGCCGCGCCGAGTCGGCCCCGGCCGAGCCCGAGCGTCCGGCGCGTACGCCGCGCCGCCGTCGGCGCACCCGCGGTGGCGCCGTGCTGGACGCCTCCCCGGCCGCGCCGGCCGTGGAGACCTCCGGTGAGGAGACGCCGGGCGCGACCCGCACCCCGCGCCGCCGTCGCCGTACGCGCGGCGGAGCGTCGGCGGAGCCGGTGACGGCAGCCGCCACGCCGACGACGGCCCCTGAGGCCGCCGTCGAGACGGTGACCACGGCCGAGGGCCCCGCGGCCCTCGACACCCCGGAGAAGCCGCGCCGCCGCCGCACCCGCCGGCCGGCCGCGACCGAGTCCCAGGTGACCGAGTCCTCGGTGACCGACTCCGCCGTGGCTCCGGCCGAGGCCGTGCCCCCGGCGACCGGGCAGACGGTGGACAAGACCCCGGTGGCCGAGCCCGTCACCGCACCGGTGACCGCGGACAACCCCGTGACGGAGCCCGTCGCCGAGGCCGCCCCGGCCGCGGAGACCAAGCCGCGCCGTCGCACCCGCAAGGCGGCCGAGCCGGCCACCCCGGCGGAAGCGGCGCTGGACGCGGCCGAGGCCGCCGAGGCCAAGCCGCGCCGGACCCGCAAGACCGCCGCCGCACCGGAGGCCCCCGAAGCGGAGGCCGAGGCCAAGCCGCGCCGCACGCGGAAGACCGCGGCTGCCCCCGAGGCCGCCGTCGACACCGCCGAGGCCACGGAAGCCAAGCCGCGCCGCACGCGCAAGGCCGTGGCTGCCGCGCCGGAGGCGGCCGAGGCCGCCGAGGTGAAGCCCCGCCGCACCCGCAAGGCGGCGGAGCCGGCCACGCCCGACGCTCCTGAGGCCGAGGCAGAGGTCAAGCCGCGCCGCACGCGGAAGACCGCGGCTGCCGCCGAGGCCGCCGTCGACACCGCCGAGGCCACCGAGGCCAAGCCGCGCCGCACCCGCAAGGCCACGGCTGCCGAGCCGGAGACGGCCGAGGCAGAGGTCAAGCCGCGCCGCACGCGCAAGACCGCCGCCGCCGCAACGGCCGCCGTCGACACCGCCGAGGGCACGGAAGCCAAGCCGCGCCGCACGCGCAAGGCCGCGGCTGCCGCCGAGGCCGCCGAGGCCAAGCCTCGCCGCACCCGCAAGACCGCCGCCGCCGCGCCGGAGGCCCCCGAAGCGGAGGCCGAGGCCAAGCCTCGCCGCACCCGCAAGGCCACGGCCGCCGCGCCGGAGACGGCCGAGGCCGCCGAGGTGAAGCCCCGCCGCACGCGGAAGACGGCTGTCGCCGCCGTGGACGCGGTCGACGGGGAGGCGGTCACCGCTCCCAAGGCCCGGCGGACCCGCAAGGCGGCCGAGCCGGCCACCCCGGAGATTCCGGCGCAGGCCACCGAGGAGCCCGAGGTCAAGCCGCGGCGCCGGACCCGCAAGACCGCGGCGTCCGCCGCCGAGGCGGCCGGTGCCGGTGAGGGCGTCGAGACGACGCCGAAGCCGCGCCGGACCCGCAAGGCCACGGCGGCCGTGGAGGCTCCCGAGGCCTGATCCCGCGTGCGATGGCCGGGTTCACGACAGTGGACCCGGCCATCGGCGTTTCCGGAGGGACCCGGCGCCACCCCGTGCTTCGGCCGCTCCGCGCCCCGCGCCGTCCTCCCCCGCCCGCCCGCTCCCGGTCAGCCGGCCCCGCCCCCTGCCGATAACCTCTCCCCATGAGCAGGCCCCCCACCTTCGTCCCGCCCCCCGGTGCCCGCGCGTACCGCCTTCGGACGGCGCGCGGTGAGTTCGCCGTGGTCGACGCGCCCGTGGCCGTCGGTGTCGAGCCGAAGGGCGTCGCGCTGCTGTTGCCGGGGTTCACCGGCAGCAAGGAGGACTTCAACCCGCTGCACGTGCCGCTCGCCGAGCGCGGATACCGGACCGTCGCCGTGGACGGGCGGGGACAGTTCGAGTCGGACGGACCGGCGACGGACGAGGCCGCCTACGCGCAGGAGGAGTTGGCGCGGGACGTGCTCGCGCAGGCGGAGGCGATCGGCGGCCCGGTGCATCTGCTGGGCCACTCCCTCGGCGGCCAGATCGCGCGCGCGGCCGTCCTGCTCGATCACACACCCTTCCTGTCGTTCACCCTGATGGCCTCGGGCCCGGCACAGATCTCCCCGCACCAGCAGGAGCGCGTGAAGCTGCTCCGGGACGCGCTCGCGGTGCTGAGCATGGCGGAGGTGTGGGAGACCATCCAGGCGATGGAGCCGCCGGAGGAGACGCAGACCCCGGCGCTCGACGCGGGCCTGGACGACCGGGCCGACCTGCGGCGCCGCTGGCTGGGCACCAAGCCGGCGCAACTCCTCGCCACCGGCCGCCAGTTGTGCACGGAGCCGGACCGGGTCGCCGAACTGGCGGCCGTACCGCTGCCGTTCCACGTGCTGTCGGGTGCGCGGGACGACACCTGGCCGCTGCCGCTGCTCGACGACATGGCGGTGCGGCTGGAGGCGCGCCGGACGGTGGTCGGGGGCGCCGAGCACTCCCCCAACACCGACCGCCCGCTGGACACGGCCCGCGCGCTCGCCGACTTCTGGGACGGCGCCGCACCGGGCCCCGTACGGCAGGAGGAACGTCCAGGTCCCGCGGACGACAGGGCCTAGTACTGCGACTGCAGATGGTCCCAGAACCCGTCCCTGAGCGCCCGTCGCAGGTCCGCCTGGCCGCGCAGGGAGTACTGGAGCAGTTCCTCGGCCTCGACCAGCAGGTCCTGGTCGACGGAGCCGGGCAGATACGGGTGGCCGGGGAACAGCTCGACCATCGCGTCGCGGCCCCGGGAGGCGAGCCATCGTGCCGCGATCTGGGCGCCGACGAACCGGACGTCCTCGCGGCTGGGGCGGGCCCCGCCGGCGGGCTCGAACGCGGCGGCCGTGCGCCGGGAGACGTACGGCTTGAAGAACTGCAGGTCGAAGGTGCGCTGGCTGTCGACCTCCCAGAGCAACGGCTCGGCCTGGTTGCGGCCTTCGGGCGCCTCGATGCCCCAGAGGTGGACGCGGGCGCCGTAGCCCTGGGCCGCCTCGACCGCCGAGACCAGGTCCTCGTCGCCGCCGAGGAGGGCGGCGTCGCTGATCGCGCGGTGCCGCGCCAGTGACTCCAGGTCGGTCCGGATCAGCGAGTCGACGCCCTTCTGCTGGTTGTTGGCGTTGAGGTTGCCGAGGCGGACCTTGACGTCGGGCAGTTCGGCGATGACCTGCTGCTCCGCGGTGTGGATGCGGCGCCGGGCGCCGTCGTACCAGTAGACGCGCAGCAGCCGGCTGTCCGCGAAGATGGTGCGCGCCTTGTCGATGAGGGCGTCGATCAGGCCCTCGGCGTCCAGGTCGAAGGCGCGGCGGTCCTCGGTCCCGGCGACCAGCCGGCCGACGGCCGCGTACAGGTAGCCCGCGTCGACGAAGATCGCATGGGTCGAGGGCGTCTTGGCCACCTCGGCGAGCATGCGTTCCAGCAGCTCGTTCGTGCGGTCGATACGGGCACCGAGGCCGGCCAGGTCGTCGTTCATCGCCTCCATTGTCCCGGTGGTCACACTGCGGACACAACCGGTCCCGGTGGGTCCCGCCCGTCTCCGCCCATGTCGCTTACCGGTCGGTAATTAGTTGTTCGAAAATTTTCTTTAGCGTAGGGAATGTTCGTAACAAGCGGGGCGTTGACTACGTACGACGCTGGATACACCAGAGGTCACACGAAGTAGTTCTCCGCAGGAGGATGACCAGACGAAGGGAGAAGCCATGCGCTTCGAGATCATGCGACTCGACGAGGTCGACGGCACCGCCGTGGACAGCACCGTCGTGGACGCCGCCTCCGTCAACCGGATCGTTCAGCAGGCCGCCGCCGTAGGGCAGCGCCTGTGGATCCGCCCGGCCGAGACCCCGGCCTCGTAACCCGCACACGGGCGCCCCGGGTACGGGCCCGTCCGTCACTCAAGCTTTCCGGGGGAGCCGAGCCGCCGACGGCTCAGTTCCCCCGGATCACCTGAGTGACCCCGTTGATGATCTGCTGCACGGCGATCGCGGAGAGCATCATGCCCGCGAGCCGCGTCACCAGGACGACACCGCCGTCCTTGATGACCCGGATGATCAGCAGCGAGTAGCGCATCACCAGCCACAGCACCACGTGGATCGCGAGGATCGCGGACCACACCGAGAGCTGTGACGACACGCTGTCGGCCTTCTGCACGGCCAGGATGACGGACACGATCGCACCGGGCCCCGCCAGCAGCGGCATGCCCAGCGGTACGAGCGCCACGTTGACGTCCTTGGTCTGCTGGGGCTCGTCGTTCTTGCCCGTCAGCAGGTCCAGCGCGATCAGCAGGAGCAGCAGCCCGCCCGCGATCATCAGGGCGGGCACGGACACATGCAGGTAGTCCAGGATCTGGTGGCCGAGGACGCCGAAGACGGCGATGACCCCGCCCGCCACGCAGACGGCCTGGAAGGCCATCCTCCGCTGCACCTTGGCCGGCCGCCCGGCGGTCAGGGCGAGGAAGATCGGGGTGATCCCAGGGGGATCCATGATGACGAAGAGGGTCAGGAACAGCGAGCCGAAGACGGCGATGTCGAACATGGGGAAGGTACAGGCCTTGCGGGAAGAGGAACTACGGGCGTGAGGCGGTCCGGACCGCGGGCATGAGGCGGTACGGAGCGCGGGTGTGAAGCAGTACGAAGCGCGGATGTGAAGCGGTACGGCGGGCCGGGCCCGGGGCCTCAGGCTCCGCCGGTCCCCGGCACCGGGAACGCGCCCGTCGCCCGCCGGGTGATCTCCCCGTACACCTCGGGGTCGGTCGTGAAGGCGCCGAGCGCCACGGTCTTGCGGCTGCCGTGATAGTCCGAGGACCCCGTGACCAGCAGCCCCAGCTCCTTCGCCAGGCCCCGCAGGCGGTCCCGGGCGTCGGCGTCGTGGTCCATGTGGTCGACCTCGATGCCGTCCAGGCCGGCCTCGGCCATCTCCGCGATCCGGGACTCCGGCACGGTACGGCCGCGCTTGGCGGCGGCCGGGTGAGCGAACACGCTGACCCCGCCCGCGGCCTTGACCAGCCGGATCGCCTCGAAGGGGTCGGTCTCGTGCTTCTCCACGAAGGCCCGTCCGCCGTCGGCCAGCCACTCCTCGGTGAACGCGTCGCCCACTGTCGGTACGACACCCAGCTCGACCAGCGCGGAGGCGACGTGCGGGCGCCCCACCGACCCTCCGGCGGCGATCCGCTCGACCTGCTCCCAGGTGACCGGCACGCCCAGCGCGTTCAGCTTGGCGACCATGCCCTTGGCCCGCGGCACCCGGTCGTCCCGGACCAGCTCGCGCTCGGCGAGCAGGGCGGGCTCCTCGGGGTCGAAGAGGTAGGCCAGCAGGTGCATCGAGACGCCGTCGACCCGGCAGGACAGCTCGGCCCCGGTGACCAGCGTCAGCCCCTCGGGCAGCGCGCCGATCGCCTCGCCGTACCCCCGCGTGGTGTCGTGATCGGTCAGCGCGACGACGTCCAGGCCGGCGGCGGCGGCGTTCCGCACCAGCTCGGCGGGGCTGTCCGTACCGTCGGAAGCCGTGGAGTGACAGTGCAGGTCAATGCGCACGACAACTCCAGAACACCGGCGGAAGCAAGGGGACACCCAAGGATAACGGTGTTTTCGACTCCGTCTGTCACACCCGAAACCACTGCGCACCCCCTACCGCGGCCTCAGGGGCGCGGGGAACGGCGCGACAGGCCGCGGCGCACCCGCAGCAGCGCGCCCGCGGAACCCGGCACCCCCCTCCCTGGGCGCTACGGCTGGAGCAAGCGCGGCGACAACGCCCCGCAGGGCACCAGGTCCAGCTCCGCCCCCGCCTCCCGCAGGTCGGTCAGCACCAGCTCGTCGTACATGAGCAGACCGGACTGCTCGGGCCACATGACCGCCCACAGCCACATCCCCAGCGCCTCGCCGGCGAAGACGGCACGGTCGTCCGGGGTGCGGTAGACGTGCCAGAGCGGGGTGGGGCGGCCGGCGGCCAGCACCTTGGCCTCCGGTGGCTTCTCCACGTTCATGTACGACCCCGGGTCCGGGCCGTCGATGCCCGCGTAGTGCGCGCCCAGGCCGACGCCCAGCTCCTCGGCGATCAGGATCAGCTCGCCCGGCCCGCCGAGCGGTCCGGGACCGGAGCAGGCCACCGCGGTCGCCCGGCCGCCGCTGCGGTCGTCGCCGGCGTACGCCACACCCGTGAACAGCCAGCCGACCGGCAGCGGCCACGGCATCCACACCGGCACCTGCGTGCGGTGCACGACGACGTTGAGCGCCTCGACGCTGGGCGGGATCACGGGCTGCAGCGGATACACCGTGCCGTGCACGTCGCACTGCCACGCGTCGGCGAAGAGTCCGGGAGCCCTGACCCGGCCACCGCACCTCGGGCAACTGGGTTCGCCCCTCATAGGGCTCCACGGTCCTACCCCTGCCCGCCCACGTCAAGGACGATCACCCGTCCGGACCGAAGAGCCCTCCCGATGCCCCGCCCGGCGCGATAGATGCACCTTGCATTAATTAGCAGACCTAACTTACTATGTGCATAACCCAACTATCTACGTGAGGACGGGAGAAGCACATGGACCCCCTCGACGCGGGAGCCGGCGGCATCCTGCGACAGCCCAAGGCGGTCTGGGCCACGGCCGGCGCCTCCGTCGTCGCCTTCATGGGCATCGGTCTCGTCGACCCGATCCTGCCCTCGATCGCGCAGGGCCTGCACGCCACCGCCAGCCAGGTGTCCCTGCTCTTCACCTCGTACTTCCTGATCACCGCCGTCGCGATGCTGCTGACCGGCTTCGTCTCCAGCCGCATCGGCGGCCGCAAGACCCTGCTGCTGGGCCTCGCCTTCGTGGTCGTCTTCGCCGGCCTGGCCGGCACCTCCGGCTCCGTCGGCCAGCTCGTCGGGTTCCGGGCGGGCTGGGGGCTCGGCAACGCCCTCTTCGTCTCGACCGCCCTCGCGGTGATCGTCGGCGCGGCGGCCGGGGGCAGCGCGGCCGCGATCCTGCTCTACGAGTCCGCGCTCGGCCTCGGCATGGCCTGCGGCCCGCTGCTCGGCGCGGTCCTCGGCAACATGAGCTGGCGCTACCCGTTCTTCGGCACGGCCACACTGATGGCGATCGGCTTCCTGTGCATCACGGCGTTGTTGAAGGAGCAGCCGAAGCCGGCCCGGAAGACCTCGGTCCTCGACCCCCTCAGGGCGCTCGGCCACGGCGGCCTGGCCTCGGCGGCGGTCTCGGCGTTCTTCTACAACTACACGTTCTTCACGGTGCTGGCCTTCACGCCGTTCGTGCTGAACATGACGCCGTACCGCTCGGGCGCGGTCTTCTTCGCCTGGGGTGTGCTGCTCGCCGTCTTCTCGGTGATCGTCGCCCCGCGCATGCAGGCCCGGTTCGGCTCACTCAAGGTGCTCGGCGGCTCGCTGGTGCTGCTCGCGGCGGACGTCCTCGTGCTCGGCTACGGCGGCCACACCGCGGCCGTCGTCTGCACGATCCTGTCCGGTGCCTTCATCGGCGTGAACAACACGGTCTACACCGAACTGGCCCTCGGGGTGTCGGACGCGCCGCGCCCGGTGGCGAGCGCGGGCTACAACTTCGTCCGCTGGTTCGCCGCCGCCGCGGCGCCCTACTTCGCGCCGAAGATCGAGGAGTGGACCGACATCCACGTCCCGTTCGTGGTCGCGGCCGTCACGGCGGTGCTGGGCGCCCTCGTGGTCGTCGTCCGGCGCGCGGCCCTCACGCACGAGGCGGAGGAGCTGGAACCGAAGCACGCGACCGAGGACGGGGTCGGTGTCTTCGCCAACTGACCGGATCCGGCCTTGTGTTGGTGAGATCCGTCACGCACGGCGGTGCCGGTTCAGCCCAGCGGGACGGATCCGCGGGCGGGGTCCCGCAGGTCCGTCCCGTGTCCGAGCCAGCGCTCCTGGAGGGCCTGGGCACCGTGCACCCGTTTCCAGGCGGCCTCGTTCGGGGTCATCGGCAGCAGCGGCAGGAACCGCACCGGGTCCATCGGGGCGTCCAGCTCCAGGTCCTCCACCAGCCCGCCGGGCTCGCCCACCAGCACGGAGGTGAAGGGGGCGCCCGGCCACAGCGGCTCACCGACGTCCAGCGAGGCACCCGGGGTCACCACCAGCCCCTCCACCTGGGGAGTCGCGGCGAGCACGGCGAGCGGGCGGAGCACCTTGTCGGTGTCGGCGAGGCCCGCGCGGACCGACAGGACCAGTTCGGCGCGGGGGCCCTTGACCGGGTCGGCGAGCACCGCCGTGGGGTCCGCCATGGGGTGCAGGGACATGCCGAGGGTGGCGTAACGGACGACGTCCCCCTCCTGGAAGCGGAGCACCTCGATGCGGTCCGTGCCGAGGAAGGTGACCGCGGCGCGGGCGTCCGGCTCGCCCAGCGCGGTGGTCAACCGGGCCTCGACCAGAGGAAGAACATCAGCCATGCGCCGAGCATAGAACTCGTCAGCAGCGGGCAAAGCGGCGCCTTGACAGTACGGGCGGCTGGTACTCTGAGCCGGTGGTTCGGGGCCAGCACGCCGAAGCGTGCCGTCGGGTCCCGACGCCGATGGGACTCCCTTACGAGGGACCGGCCGGAGGAGGTGGGGCTGTCATGGATCGAAGTCGACCGTGCAGTACCACTCGCTCTTCCGGCTGCTGATGTAGTTACCGGCTGGCCGCCGCCTTCCCTTGCGCTCCGTCGTTCGGAAGAGCACTTCGTTTCGCTTTGCCTGATCTGTCTGACCTGAATCAGTTCTGCGTCAGCAGCGAAGTCGCCACCGTGACGGTGCGGTGCTCCCCGCTTTGTGGACGTGCCAAACACACGCACTCAGGACGTCCCCATTCCGGGTAGTTCCACCCGTCGCCGCGTGCCCTCGCTGCCCGCCCGCGAAGGAGCCTGCCCATGTCGATGATCCGTGACCTGCGTGCCGTGGTCCGCCCGTCGTCCCGTGTCTCGCTGCGCAAGGACACGAGCACGTCGTACGACGCCACCCGCGCCCCCGGCTCGCCCTCGGCCGTCGTCGACTGCGCCGTCTACCGCGACGGCGCCCGTGTGCAGAGCCCGGGGCCGCTCAGCCCGCAGGAGGCGATGCGGCTGGTGCGCCGCGACGGCGGCTTCGTCTGGATCGGGCTGCACGAGCCGACCGAGGCGGAATTCGCCGGTATCGCGAGCGAGTTCGGACTGCACCCGCTGGCCGTCGAGGACGCGGTGCAGGCCCACCAGCGGCCGAAGCTGGAGCGCTACGACGACTCGCTGTTCACCGTCTTCAAGACCATCCACTACGTCGAGCACGACCGGCTCACCGCCAACAGCGAGGTCGTGGAGACCGGCGAGGTGATGTGCTTCACCGGCCGGGACTTCTTCATCACCGTCCGGCACGGCGGCCAGGGCTCGCTGCGGGCCCTGCGGCACCGCCTCCAGGACGACCCGGAGCTGCTCGCCAAGGGCCCCTCGGCCGTGCTGCACGCCATCGCCGACCACGTCGTGGACGGCTACATCGCGGTCGCCGACGCCGTCCAGGACGACATCGACGAGGTGGAGACCGAGGTGTTCTCACCCGGCCGCCGGGGCGGGGTCTCGCGCGGTGTGGACTCCGCGCGGATCTACCAACTCAAGCGCGAGGTGCTGGAGTTCAAGCGGGCGGTGGCGCCGCTGCTGCGGCCGATGCAGCTGCTGAGCGAGCGGCCGATGCGGCTGGTCGACCCGGACATCCAGAAGTACTTCCGGGACGTCGCCGACCACCTCGCCCGGGTCCAGGAGCAGGTGCTGGGCTTCGACGAACTGCTGAACTCCATCCTCCAGGCCAACCTCGCGCAGGCCTCCGTCGCGCAGAACGAGGACATGCGCAAGATCACCGCGTGGGCGGCCATCATCGCCGTGCCGACGATGGTCTGCGGGGTGTACGGCATGAACTTCCAGTACATGCCCGAGCTGCACTGGAAGTACGGCTACCCGGTGATCATGGGCATCACGGCCGCGCTGTGTGTCGGCATCCACCGCACGCTGAAGCGCAACGGCTGGCTGTGAGCGGCCTGGTTAGGCTGGGGCGCATGACAAGCGAGCTGCTCGACCGGGCCCTCATCGAGGAGGCCGCGAAGAAGTCCGGCCTGATCTGGGTCAGGGGCGCCGGGGCCCCGGCCGCGCGTGCGCTGTGGCACGTGTGGCACGAGGGCGCGGTGTGCGTGGTCGGTGACGGGCCCGGTGAGCAGCCGCTGGAGGGACTCGCCGACGGCGGCTCCGCCGAGGTGAGCGTGCGCAGCAAGGACAAGGGCGGCCGGCTGGTGACGTTCACGGCGGCCGTGTCCGAGCTGGCGTCCGGCTCGGCGGAGTGGGAGGCGGCCGTCGCCGAGCTGAAGGGCAAGCGGCTGAACGCCCCCGACGGCGAGCGGATGCCGGCCCGCTGGGCCCGCGAGTGCCGGGTGCTCCGCCTGGCACCGACCGGGCAGCCGGCTCCGCTGCCGGACGGAAGCCTGGCGCAGCGCCCGGTCACGACGCCGGCGACCACCCGCGGACCGGTACCGGCGGGCCTGCCGAAACTGTTGCTCAGACGCCGGAAGGGCAGGTGACCGGCCGCCCCCGCGGCGAGCGTCCCGCGACCCCGCCGCCCCCCTACGACGTCGGCAGCTGCCTGCCGTAGTCCACCGTCTCCGACTTGGCCGGTTCCTCGACGGTGAAGTTCTTGCCCCAGTCGGAGAAGCGGAGCGTCCCCGCGTCGCCGGCGCGGACCAGGCGCAGCGGGTAGGGCGTGCCCTGGAGGGACACGTCCAGCGTGCCGCCGGCGCCCTTGTCGCCGGTGATGCGGATCGTGCGGGTACCCGTCCCGTCGGTGTGGTGGCCGTCCGTCGCCAACGTGCCGTGCAGCGTGAGGAGACCGTCGAGGAGGACGTCCTTGTCCGTGAAACCGCTGAACTTCTTGTACGAGGGATCCCCCTGCGGCACCTTCACGTACTTGCCGTCCAGCTTGCCCGCGGCGCCGTCGCTGCCGTCGGCGTGGCTCCAGAAGCCCGCGTCGGCCTTGAGATACAGCTCCTCGCCGATCCGCAGCAGCTTGAAGGTCGCCCCCTGCGAGGTCACCGACCCGGTCCCGCCGGCGTCCTTGAGCCGCATGTCCAGCCGGTACGTACGGCCGCTGGAGACCACGGTCCCGGCCAGCCGCACGGCAGACGCCGCCTCCGCCGCCGCCCGCGTCTTCGCCTGGATCCTGTCCGCGGGCAGCTTGCCCACCCCGTTGGTGCCCGCGTCCGGGTCGTCGCCGCCGCACCCCGACAGCACCATCGCTCCCGACACCGCCAGGGCGCAGGTCGCGGTCAGCAGCGCGGTCCGGCGGGCACGGCCCCGGGGCATCGCAGTCACGGGTGGGATCGCCTTCCTGACGGTTCCTGAGCGGCGTACCGCAGCGTACCGGTGCCCCGGCCGCCTGGCGGAGCCAGTCCGTCCGGACCCCCCACCAGGGCGTATCCGAGCGGTACGGGCTAGCCTGAAGCGCACCCGCGCGGGCAAATCCGAGCAAATTCCACCCACAGCAGTCCTCAGCGACTCCCAGGCAGATTCCCAGCGACTCCCAGGCAAAGGAAGCAGAGCCATGGCAGCCGGCGCCCCCCGGATCTTCGTCTCGCACCTCGCCGGGGTCCCCGTCTTCGATCCGACCGGCGACCAGGTGGGTCGCGTCCGCGATCTGGTCGTCATGCTGCGCGTCGGACGACGGCCCCCGCGCGTCCTCGGACTGGTCGTCGAGCTGTCCACCCGGCGCCGTATCTTCCTGCCCATGACCCGGGTCACCGGCATCGAGTCCGGCCAGGTCATCACCACCGGCGTGGTCAACGTCCGCCGGTTCGAGCAGCGGCCCACCGAGCGGCTGGTCTTCGGCGAACTGCTGGACCGGCGCGTGACGCTGGTGGAGACCGGCGAGGAGGTCACCGTCCTCGACGTCTCCGTGCAGCAGCTGCCCGCCCGCCGGGACTGGGAGGTCGACCGCGTCTTCCTGCGCAAGGGCAGGAAGGGCGGCGCCTTCCGCCGGGCGAAGGGGGAGACGCTGACCGCCGAGTGGTCGGCCGTCACCGGGTTCTCGCTGGAGGAGCACGGACAGGGCGCCGAGAGCCTGCTCGCCACCTTCGAGCAGCTGCGCCCGGCCGACCTCGCCAACGTCCTGCACCACCTCTCCGCGAAACGGCGGGCCGAGGTCGCCGCCGCCCTGAACGACGACCGGCTCGCCGACGTGCTGGAGGAGCTGCCGGAGGACGACCAGATCGAGATCCTCGGCAAGCTCAAGGAGGAGCGCGCGGCGGACGTGCTGGAGGCGATGGACCCGGACGACGCGGCCGACCTGCTCGCCGAACTGCCCGAGGCGGACAAGGAACGGCTGCTGAGCCTGATGCAGCCCGCCGACGCGGCCGACATGCGCCGCCTGATGTCGTACGAGGAGCACACGGCCGGCGGTCTGATGACGACGGAGCCGATCGTACTGCGGCCCGACGCGACCGTCGCCGACGCGCTCGCCCGCGTCCGCAACCCGGACCTGTCCCCCGCCCTCGCCGCCCAGGTCTACGTCTGCCGCCCGCCCGACGAGACCCCGACCGGCAAGTACCTGGGCACCGTCCACTTCCAGCGGCTGCTGCGCGACCCGCCGTACACCCTGGTCAGCTCGCTCGTGGACGACGATCTGCAGCCGCTGTCCCCGGACGCGGCCCTGCCGGTCATCGCCGGGTTCTTCGCCACGTACGACATGGTGGCGGCGCCCGTGGTGGACGAGTCCGGGTCGCTGCTCGGCGCGGTGACCGTGGACGACGTACTGGACCACATGCTGCCCGACGACTGGCGGGAGACCGAGTTCCACCTCGATCAGGGAGAGGAGGCGCCCACGCATGGCTCCTGAGCGCGAGACCGCGACCCGCGAGCGCCATCCGGTGGGCGCCACGGCCGCCGGGCGGCCCCGGACCACCCGGCTGGACCAGCCGCGCGCGCCACGCCGCCGGATCCTGCCCGAGTGGGACCCGGAGGCCTTCGGCCGGCTGTCGGAGAAGATCGCCCGCTTCCTGGGCACCGGACGCTTCATCGTCTGGATGACGGTCGTCATCATCGTGTGGGTGGTGTGGAACGTCGCCGCGCCCCGCCACCTGCGCTTCGACGAGTACCCGTTCATCTTCCTGACCCTGATGCTGTCCCTCCAGGCGTCCTACGCGGCCCCGCTGATCCTGCTCGCGCAGAACAGGCAGGACGACCGGGACCGGGTCAACCTGGAGCAGGACCGCAAGCAGAACGAGCGGTCCATCGCCGACACCGAGTACCTGACCCGGGAGGTCGCCGCCCTGCGCACGGGCCTGGGCGAGGTGGCCACCCGCGACTGGATCCGCTCCGAGCTGCAGGACCTGGTCAAGGAGCTGGAGGAGCGCCGCCGTCACGACGGGCACCCGGGCCACGTCGTATTCCCGGCGGAACGGGCGGAACGGCCGCCGGGACGTGACACAGACGACCGCTGAGGGGCATCCCGGACGCCCCTCGGCGCGCCGTACCATCGTCCTTATGGCTACGGAAGACGCGGTGCGCGAGGCACTGGCGACGGTGAACGACCCCGAGATCAACCGCCCGATCACCGAACTCGGGATGGTCAAATCGGTGGAGATCGGCGCGGACGGAGCGGTCGCGGTCACCGTGTACCTGACGGTGTCCGGCTGCCCGATGCGCGACACCATCACGCAGCGCGTCACCGAGGCGGTCTCCCGGGTCGAGGGCGTGACCCGCGTCGGCGTCACGCTGGACGTGATGAGCGACGAACAGCGCAAGGAGCTGGCGACGGCCCTGCGCGGCGGCCAGGCCGAGCGCGAGGTCCCCTTCGCCAAGCCGGGCAGCCTCACCCGGGTCTACGCGGTCGCGTCCGGCAAGGGCGGCGTCGGCAAGTCCTCGGTGACGGTGAACCTGGCCGCGGCGATGGCGGCCGACGGCCTGAAGGTCGGCGTCGTGGACGCGGACATCTACGGCCACAGCGTCCCGCGCATGCTGGGCGCCGACGGCCGGCCCACCCAGGTCGAGAACATGATCATGCCGCCGTCCGCGAACGGCGTGAAGGTCATCTCCATCGGCATGTTCACCCCGGGCAACGCCCCGGTCGTCTGGCGCGGCCCGATGCTGCACCGCGCCCTTCAGCAGTTCCTGGCGGACGTCTACTGGGGCGACCTGGACGTCCTGCTGCTGGACCTGCCGCCCGGCACCGGCGACATCGCGATCTCCGTCGCGCAGCTGGTCCCGAACGCCGAGATCCTGGTCGTGACGACCCCGCAGCAGGCGGCGGCCGAGGTGGCCGAGCGGGCCGGCTCGATCGCCGTGCAGACCCATCAGAAGATCGTCGGCGTGGTCGAGAACATGTCCGGCCTGCCCTGCCCGCACTGCGGCGAGATGGTCGACGTCTTCGGCACGGGCGGCGGCCAGATGGTCGCCGAGGGCCTCACCCGCACGACGGGCGCGTCCGTTCCCGTCCTCGGCAGCATCCCGATCGACGTCCGCCTCCGCGAGGGCGGCGACGAGGGCAAGCCGGTCGTCCTGACCGACCCGGACTCCCCGGCGGGCTCCGCGCTGCGCGCGATCGCCGGCAAGCTGGGCGGGCGGCAGCGGGGGCTGGCGGGGCTGTCGCTGGGGATCACGCCGAAGAACAAGTTCTAGGTCTGCCACGCCGAAGGGGCGTCGTCCTCAACGGACGGCGCCCCTTCGCCGTGCCCGGCGCCCTGGGCGTGCCCGGCGTCCTCAACGGCCGTCGTGGTCGTCCGCGCGCCCGGGGCAGAGGTCGAGCGTGGTGCACAGCATGATCTCCTGGAAGGAGCCGCCCGCGGACCCGTCGCCCGGCTCCTGGCCGGCATGCGGCACGAACCGCCACTGCGACGCTTTGGCGTGCCGTGTCCCGTCCGCCTTCTCGACGTGGGCGTGCAGTGTGCGGGCCACGGGGTCGTTCGTCTCCACCAGCACTTCACCGGCGCGGAGCGGGAAGTGGTCGTGCAGCAGGCAGAGTCCGAACCGGTCCAGATTCCCGTGCCTGGCCAGCACCGCCACCAGATCCTCGACGAACTCGGCGTCCTCGGGCCCCAGTCCTTCTGCCTCCTCGAACCGGGGAAGCGGAGTGCGCGGGACGCCCGTTTCGATGTCGGTCATGGGTCCTCCGTCAATCGACTGACGGTCACCGGGTTTCCATTGTCGGACGCCCGACCAGCCCCCGCAAATGCCACCGGCACGCCCAAGCAGGTGTGTGACGGCACTCCGCCGTGTGTCCGAGCATGACATGTACAACGCTTTGTCTACATTCGCCGGGACAGGGAGAGGTGGCGGCCCTATGGCGATGACTCGGTGGTGGCGGCTGCTGCTGCCACTCCTGGTGCTGGCGGCGTGGGCCGGGGGGTGCGGTCCGGCCCAGGCGCGGCAGCGCGATGCCGGTACCGACTGCATGTCGGACGGCCTCAGGGGAAGCGCCGTCAGCGCCACCCTGCGGCTGGAGCAGCACAAGCGCTCGACTCCCCGGCTCACGTCCGACATGACGGTACGGGTGCCCCTGCGGTGGCCGCACGCCAGGCATCTGACGTTCGGTGAGAAGTCCCCGCAGTACCGCCAGGCAATGCGCTGCCTGCTGCTCGGCGACGAGGTCCCCGGGGACCGGAGCGAATGGCGCGCCCACGACCCGGTGGTGACCGCCACCGATACCGCGGTCACGGTGCGCTACGTCGCCTACAACTGGATCACCTCGGAGAATCCCGTCCTCGTGGGTCCCTGGCAGGTCATCCCCACGGGCAGGACCTGGATGGTCTACCTGTGGCCGCCGACGCTCCAGACCGTCCGGTGGCAGCGGATCGAGGTCGATCTGGGCGGCCTCAGCTTCAACGACCTCGTGGAACACGCGTCGTTGTCCACCGAGAACCACCTGGTGTGGAAGAACACGCTGCCCGACGAGGTCCAGGTGGAGGTCGATCCACCGTGGCAGCGCCTGCTGCCGATGAAGCTCGGTCAGTCGCTCTGGGCCACCGCGGGCATCGCCTCGTGGTGGGTGTGCGCCTCGATCCTGATCGTCGTGGCCGCACTCCGGGCCGAGCCCGCCGAGGCAGCGACCGGGCCCGGAGCGGCACGGCGGCCGGAACCGGACGAGGAGGCCCAGCGGTCCACGGCGGACGCCCCGGACGCCGTCTCCGGACAGGACGTCAGCTTCACGCGCACGCTGCTGGAATGGGCCGGCCTGAGCGCCGGGGTCGCTCTGGCACTGCTCCTGTTCGTCCCGCAGGACCGGTTCTCCCCCCGGTCGCACGCCCTCCTGTGCATCCCCGCGGGCGTGGCCCTGGTCTTCGCCGCCCGCCCGTGGAGCCCGGGCGCCTCCCGGACCCTGGCCGGCGCCGGACCGGACGCGCCGGACCGGCCGGCGGACAGCCGGCGTCGTCAGGCACTCGCCGTCATGGCCGCCACGTGTGCGGTGGCGGGCACCGGCCTGCTGGTGATCGTGGCCCACGACGTCTTCGGACTTCCCGCGGGCCTGGGGGCGAAGACGACGACCGCCTTCGGCCGCTTCGGGCTCGCCCTGCTGGGACTGGTGACCGTGTGGCTGTGGCTGGCCGCGATGGCCGCCTGGGCCTGGCGCTTCGTACGCGAAGGAGGACTGCTCCACGGGCGGCGCTGGACCAGGTGCTGGGACGACGACCCGGTCCGGTGCGTGGCCGTGGCCGGAAGCCTGCTGGCCGCCGTCGCCGTGGCCCTCTTCGTGTGCGCCTGGTGGGTGAACGAACGACGGTGGAAACGCGTCAACTGGCTCGCCGAGCAGCCCGACCCCGCCGCTCACGACGCGGCCCTGAGCCAGATGTTCGCGAACTTCTTCTACACCGACCTGCGATGGCTCTTCGCCTACAGCTGGGTGCTGACGGGAATCGCCCTGCTGGCCCTGCTGCGCTTCCGCAGCCGAGCGACCGGGGCACCCGGCCACCAGGGACACGAACGGTTCCCGCTGGGGCCGAGCAAGCCGGATCTCCTGCTGACCGTCTCGCTGTTCGCCTTCTTCGTCGGCGTCCGGGCCGCGCGGTTCGCCGGAGCCGGCGCGCTGTACGGCGTCTGGCTCGGCCTGAACATCCTCGCCCTATACGCCCTTCTCGCCCTGGGGCGGCGGTGGTCCGTGCTGAGCCGGCTGGGGGAGCCCTTTCGCAGGGTGCGGCTGGGCGGCGAGCGGGACAGGAGCGAACTGCTGGAGAAGGCCCGCCAGTACCGCAACGCGAACCACCAGATGCACCTGCTGAACCAGGGTCACGCCGGCCAGGTGACCGGCGAGCAGTTGGAGGAGAAGCTGAACCAGCTGCACCAGTGGGTGGTCACCGCGTACGAAGGGGACGACCCGCCGGAGCACATCTCGGTGCTGGACATCGCGCTGGCCTGGGGACCGGAAGGACACTGGTGGTCCAACGCGGTTCGCGCGGCGCGTCTGGCGTTCTGGTTCGGGACGCCGGCCACCGCCCTGCTCGTCTACTACGAGGCCCAGGACTCCTACGCGCGGCAGCAGGCCCTGTACTCCCCGATCGGCCTTCCGGAGTTCATCGCGGACCTGGTCCTCTACCAGCTGGGGTGGGCGGTCGCCGGCTTCACGCTGGGCGCGCTGTGGCGTCTGCTGCCCGGGCACCGCAGCCAGGGGCGGGCCTGGCTCCTCACGGCCGCCTACGGCATTCCGGCGGTGCTGGCCGCCGCGCTCATCCACCTGATGGACACGGACCCCCGCCAGCTCCTCCTGTACGCCGCGCTCCTCCTCGCCGTCCTGACGCTCACCAGCGTCTGGATGGACCTGGCGACGTTCCAGCGGGAGCGCAAGTACTGGCCCAGCGGTTTCGGCCTGCTGCTGTCCATCCACCAGCTGCACGGCCTGTCCGTCGGGGTCACCTGGATGCTGGCCCAGCTCGTGGCCATCGTGACGATCTTCAAGAGCCTGACCCACTGAACGCACGAGCCGGCCCGGGCGGCGCGCCCGGGCCCGGCCCGTCAGGCGTAGGCCGCGATGTCCTTGATCACCGAGAAGCCGAGGCCGTACGCGCTCATCCCCCGGCCGTACGCGCCCAGGTGGACCCCCGCCTCCGTGGTGCCGGCCAGTACCCAGCCGTACTCGGACTCCCGGTAGTGGAACGAGGCGGACACCCCGTCGACGGGAAGGGAGAGCCGGGACCACTCCGGGCCCTCCAGATCGTCGGCCAGGGCCCACGCCGTCTCCGTCTGCTGGTCCAGCCAGTCGTCCCGCAGACTGTGGTCCATCTGCCCGGGCCAGGTGAACGACAGCAGCCCCACCCCGGCCAGCCACGCCGCCGAGGACACCGACGTGGCCTCCAGCAGCCCCGTGCCGTCGGCGCTCCGCCGGGACGGCTGCGCGGCGACGGTGACCACGACCGCGAACTTCTCCCGGGGCTCACCGGCGGAACCGGTCTCGCCGCGCACCGAGGGCTCGTCGCCGTGCCCGATCGAGCCGTGCTCGACGGCGCCGTCGGCGGCCGTTCCGACCTGCATCAGCCAGCGCGGCCCCGTGAACGCCTCGTCGAGCCCGTACCACGGGAAGGGCGCCCGCAGGTAACCGTCGACCGTACGCCGGCCGGAGGGGAGTTGCTGTCCGCCCTCCGCGGCCGGCACCTGCGCGCCCACCCGACTCGTCGTCTCCATCTGCCCGGACGCCTCCTCGCTCTCGTCGGACCGGGGTGGCCCGCCCCCCATTCGGGCGTACGCGTCCGGTCCGCACAACAACTCGGCAGCATATCCACACCGTGGAAGGCAGCAGGGCAGGCGCTGGACGCGTGGGTCGCGCGTACGGCCTGTACGGGTCGTGAACGACGGGCCCGCGCTATGAAACGCGTCACGTGCGCGGCGTACACACGCGCGCGTGTCGGCGGGCGGTTAGCGCTGGTGGCCGCGCCTACGTGGCGTCCGCGTCGAAGGGCGGGCGCTCGTCGTCCCCGGGCGTCTCGGGCTTCTTGGTCATGTCCACGCGCCCGCCGGAGGGCGACGAGGACGACGGGGAGGAGGAAGAGGGCGAGGCGGAGGCACCGTCACGGCCGTGGACCGCGTCCGTGACCTCCGCCATCTCCTTCTTCAGGTCGAAGCCGTTGCGGATCTCCTTGAGCCCCAGCTCGTCGTTGTCCAGCTGCTTGCGGAGGAACGTCTTGGGGTTCAGATCCTCGAACTCGAAGTCCTTGAACTCGGGACCCAGTTCGGCTCGGATGTCGTGCTTGGCGCTCTCGGAGAACTCGCGGATCTTCCGGATCGTGCGCATCACGTCCTGGATGACCTTCGGGAGCTTGTCCGGACCGAAGACGAGCACGGCGAGCACGATGATCGTCACCAGCTCCAGTGGTCCTATGTCATTGAACACCTGACGCTCCTTGCGATGTCCTCGGTCGCTCAACGGTACCCGGCGTTCCTGTCCGACCGGTACCGTCCCGAGGTGAGACTTCCGTCAGTTCTGCTCCGAAGCGCCCAGCACGAGTGACACCTCCCGCTCGGTGCCGTCACGCTCGACCGTCAGCCGCAGCCGGTCCCCCGGCCGGTGGGCGCGGATCTTGACGATCAGCTCCTCACCGGTGTGGACGCGCTCACCGCCGACCCCGGTGATGACGTCGCCCGCCCTGAGCCCGGCCCGCTCGCCGGGGCCGCCCCGGGTCACGGCGGGACCGCCGTTCGCGCTCTTGCTGTCGACGCGGGCGCCGTCGCCGGTGTAGCCCATGTCGAGGGTGACGCCGATGACGGGATGCGTGGCGCGGCCGTCGTCGATCAGTTCCTCGGCGACGCGCTTGGCCTGGTTGACGGGTATGGCGAAGCCGAGACCGATGGACCCGGCCTGGCCGCCCTCGGCCTCGGAGCCGCCGCCGGCGGAGCGGATGGCGGAGTTGATGCCGATGACCTGGGCCCGGGAGTCGAGCAGCGGACCGCCGGAGTTGCCCGGGTTGATGGGGGCGTCGGTCTGCAGCGCGTCGACGTACGACACGTCGCTGCCGTCGCTCTTCTCCCCGCCGGCGGTGATCGGCCGCTCCTTGGCGCTGATGATGCCGGAGGTGACCGTGTTGGCGAGGTCGAAGGGGGCGCCGATGGCGACGACCGGGTCGCCGACCTGGACGTCGTCGGAGTTGCCGAGGGGCAGCGGGGTGAGCCCGTGGACGCCGCGCACCTGGACCACGGCGAGGTCGTAGCCGCTGTCCCGGCCGACGACCCTGGCCTTGACGGTGTCGCCGCTGCTGAACGTCACGGATATCTCGCCGCCCGTCCCGGCGGGCTCGACCACGTGGTTGTTGGTGAGGATGTGCCCCTCGGCGTCGAGCACGAAGCCGGTGCCGGTGCCCGCCTCGGCGGCCCCTCGCACGTGCAGCGTGACCACGCTGGGCAGGGCACGGGCCGCGATCCCGGCCACACTGTCCGGCGCGCGGCCGGCCGGCACGCTTCCGGCCTGCGGCAGCCGTACGCCATCGCCGAGGCCCTCGCGCTGGACATAGGCTCCGGCGACCCCGCCGACGCCCGCGGAGAACAGGGCGACGACCAGGGTCCACGCGAACAGCATGCGCCGCGCGCTCCTCTTGCGCTGCTGCTCCGTCGGCACGGCCTCGCCGGTCTGCTGGAGCGGCCCCCGGGCCGGCGCCTGCTCCTTGGCGTAACCGGCGGCCCAGGGGTCGTACCGGCTCCAGGGGCCGGTCCCCTGCGGGTCGGTGCCCTGCGGGGCGGTGCCTTGCGGGGCGGGGCCGGGAGAGACGGGGGCGGTGGGCGCCGGGGCGTGGGCGGCCGGGTGCGGTACGGGCGCCGCCGGCGGTGGAGCCGTGGGCGCGGACACGGCCGTTCCGTGCGCCGGGGTCGCCGCCGGGTGCTGCACCGGCGGCGCGGGCGCCCAGGGGCCGGGCCGGCCGTACGGCGGGGTGCCGTAGGGGTCGGGATCGTGCAGCGGCCCGGACCGCTCGGCGGGGCTCGCCCAGGCGGTCTCTCCGGCCGCTACGGCGTCTGAACCGACGCCTCCTCGCATATCCCCCCGGGTCTCTCCACCGGCGCCTTCCCGGAACTCGCCACCGGCATCACTCCGGCTGTCGCCACCGGCGCCTCCCCGGCTGTCGCCACCGGCGCTTCCCCGACCGTCTCCTTCGGCGCCTCCCCGGCTGTCGCCACCGGCGTCTGCGTGGACGGCCGGCCCTGTTCCTCCGCCGGCCTCGGCCGCGACGGCTTCCGCCGAGTCCGTGCCGTGGGTCTCCCCTCCGCCCGCGCCCACCGGTGGCCGCGCCGGCCTGGCCAGTTCGAAGTCGCCGTCGGACCCGGTGGCATCCGGCGCGGCGCCCCCGGGCGCCCCGGTCCGGCCGGCCGGTGCCGGCCCCGCCGCTCCCTCCGGTCCGTTCACCGGCGGGACACGGTTCCCCTCGTTCATGCTCTCCCCACGGCTGGGCCGCGACCGCGCGCTGCCGCGGTCACGGAACGTCGTCCACCGCCCCGGGGCATCGCCGCGGGAGCGGTCTCACAGGATTCAACCAGGTTCGCGGGCCGGGGCGCGGTGGCCGGTCAGGGCGACCGGTGGGGCACTGCGGGCGCGGTGGGAGCGGTGGGAGCGGGGGTGGTGTCGGGGACGGGGGCGGACAGCAGGCCGGAGCCGGTGACCCCGGGGGCGGTGGACCAGTCGCCGAGCGGCAGGGCCACGGTCTTGTCGAGCTTGCGTATCAGCGGGGAGACGGCGGCCACACCGGCCAGCATCGGCGCGGTGACGGGGCGCACCGGCTCGGTCCGGTCCTGCCCGGCGGCCGGGACCGGCCCTCCGGGCAGCAGCGGCGCGGACAGGGTGGTCGGGGCCGGCGCGAGCAGCGCGCCGGCCTGGCCGAGCAGCGGCCCCACCTGGCGCCGGCGCTGGCTGTCCGGTGTGGCCGCGCCTGAGCCGGCGCCGGCCGGGCGGGCCGGGGTCACGTTGCTGCCGGCGCCGGTGCCGCCGCGGGCGTCCGTGGTCGAGTCGCCGGGCAGGGAGGTGGTCACGCCGCCGAGGGCGACCGCGGCCAGCGACACCGCGCCGGCGGCGGCGAACGCGAACCGCAGTCCGCGCGAGGCGGAGCGGCCGTCGTCGGTGCGGCCCACGGGGTGGATGCGGAAGCCACGGTCCTCGGGCGCGGCGACCCGGTCCGCGCGGGCCGGGAGGAGGCCGGGGACGCGGGCGGGGACGTAGCCGAACGGGAGGCGCTCGCCGCGACTCACCCCGAACGGCCCGGGGCCGTCGGTCGGTCCGGCGGCGGGGCCGCCGCCGAGGAGTCCGCCCCCGGGTGACGGCGTGCCGCCGCCGTCCGGGTCACCTCCCCCGGGCAGGCCCTGGAGGCGGGCCAGGAAGCTCGCCGAGGGCGGGGGCGGGGCCGCCTCCGCGAACGCGTTCTTCAGCGCGCGCTGGGCGTCCGCCTCCGCCTTGCACCGGGCGCAGGTCGCCAGGTGCGCGAGGACGCGCTCACGCGTCTCATGACCGAGCTCTCCGTCCACGAGGGCGGAGAGCCGGTCTCCCAGGTGCTGCTCTGCGAGGCGCGCCTCCTCGACAGGTTTCGGCCGAGATCCACTCACGCGGTCGCGCCCCCTCCTCCCAGAGCGGGGACACGGGGGGTCAGGAAGGAGCGCCGCTCGGCCGCGCGGGCCTCCGGGGAGCGGTGCGCGAGGGCCTTGCGGAGCTGGGAGCGGCCGCGGTGGATGCGGGAGCGGACCGTGCCGAGCTTCACGCCGAGGGTCGCGGCGATCTCCTCGTACGACAGGCCCTCGATGTCGCACAGCACGACGGCGGCGCGGAACTCGGGCGCGAGGGTGTCGAGGGCCTGCTGGACGTCGGCGTCGAAGTGGGCGTCGTTGAAGAGCTGCTGCGGGGTGGGCTCCCGGCTGGCCAGGCGGTCGGCCGCGTCCTCGCCGAGGGCGTCGAAGCGGATGCGCTGCTTGCGCCGGACCATGTCCAGGAAGAGGTTCGTGGTGATGCGGTGCAGCCAGCCCTCGAAGGTGCCCGGCGAGTACGTCGACAGCGAGCGGAAGACACGGACGAAGACCTCCTGGGTGAGGTCCTCGGCGTCGTGCTGGTTGCCCGTCAGGCGGTAGGCGAGTCGGTAGACCCGGCCGCTGTGTGTGCTGACGATCTCCTCCCACGCGGGCGGAGTCCACGCCTGCCCGTCCGCGTCGGTGGCGAAGGTCGCGGTCTGGGTCTCGCCCGTGGCGAGGCCGGCGGCGTGGCTGTCGGCAGCGGTGTCGGTCACGGATTTCGGCCTGCCCGCCGACCCGAGGAAGCGCCGCAGCACTCCACCCCGATCCCCGGGCGCGGCCGCACCTCCCCTGTCGGCTCTGGTGGTGTCCAGTGGAGCCCCTACCATAGCCACCTCGCCCGTTAGCTCCGGATAAGCGGTTTTACGAGAATTTGATACACGCTGACACGGCTCGTGCGGCTGCGTCACCAGTTGCTCGGCGTCCTGCTCCACCCTGGCCCCCCGTCGCGTCCCCGGTCACCGGCTCATCCTTCTAAACGCCCGGTCCCATCTGCGGGTTCCCGGCGCCAACGGATACAGTCACGCCCAGGCAACCGCGGGGACAGGAGAGGGTCATTACCGGCAACCGGCAGACGAGCTGGGCGTTCGCCGACGCCTTTGTCGCCGAGGACGAAGCGCTGCGCTGGGCCCGCGACCGGGCCCGCGAGGCAGGGCTGCGCTCGGTGTCGCCCAGCACGGGCGCCGCGCTGCGACTGCTCGCCGCCTCCGTGGACGCGAAGGCGGTCGCGGAGATCGGTACGGGCTGCGGGGTGTCCGGCATCCATCTGCTGCACGGGATGCGGCCGGACGGGGTGCTCACCACGGTGGACCCGGAGCCGGAGCACCAGCAGTTCGCCCGGCAGGCCTTCCGCGTCTGCGGCTTCGCCAGCAACCGGGCCCGCTTCATCCCCGGCCCCGCGCTGGACGTGCTCCCGCGTCTCGCGGACGCCGGCTACGACCTCGTCTTCTGCGACGGGGACCGCCTGGAGTACCCGGACTACCTCGCTGAATCGTTGCGTCTGCTGCGGCCGGGCGGCCTGGTGGTGTTCGAGGGCGTGTTCGCCAACGGCCGTACGGTCGACTCCGGGCCGCAGCCCACCGAGGTGCTGCGGCTGCGCGAGCTGCTGCGCACCGTACGGGAGAGCCAGGAACTGGTCCCCTCGCTGCTGCCGGTCGGCGACGGCCTGCTGTGCGCCGTCAAGCGCTGAGGCCGCGCCGGGGGGTGCGAAGACGCGGCTGCCCCGGCACCGCGTACGATGCCGGGGCAGCCGGAAGGACTGGTCGCTGGGGCGTCAGACGACGACCTTCTTGAGGGCGTCGCCGAGCGCCTCGGCCTCGTCAGGGGTCAGCTCGACGACGAGTCGACCGCCGCCTTCGAGCGGAACGCGCATGACGATGCCCCGCCCCTCCTTGGTCACCTCGAGCGGGCCATCACCCGTCCGCGGCTTCATGGCCGCCATGCTCGTTCCCCTTCCTGAAACCAGCTCATCGTCTGCCGACGGCCCCACGGGGCACCCGCCATCCGGAACGGACACGCGACACCGGCATCGAACACATTGCTTCCAGGCCATTATCCCGCATCGCAGGACCCGATGACCAACATCAGTCGGCATCGCTTGGGCAACGCGCGCGAGCAAAACCACCCAATTCGGCGATGTGGCTGCGATACTGCGCCCCCGCACGACGATCCGCCGACGGATTCCGCTCCGGTTTTCTTTGACGCAGGTCACACGACCGGTCCGGCCCAGGGACGGCGATCTCCGCCATGCTGTCCTCAGACATGGACGTACTGAGCGGTACGTCACCCGCCGCGAAGCAGAGGGGATGCGCCATGGCCGACACCGTGCTCTACGAGGTGAGCGACGGACTCGCGACGATCACGCTGAACCGCCCCGAGGCGATGAACGCGCTGGACATCGCGACCAAGGTCGCCCTCCGGGAGGCGGCGGAATCGGCGGCCGGTGACACGGCCGTGCGGGCGGTCCTGCTGACCGCCGCCGGAGACCGGGCGTTCTGCGTGGGCCAGGACCTCAAGGAGCACATCGGGCTGCTGGCCAGTGACCGGGAGACCGGGTCCGGGCAGACGATGACCACGGTCAGGGAGCACTACAACCCGATCGTGCGGGCGCTCGCCGGGGCGCCGAAGCCGGTGGTCGCGGCGGTGAACGGCGTGGCGGCGGGGGCCGGGTTCGGCTTCGCGCTCGCCGCGGACTACCGGCTGGTGGCCGACAGCGCCTCCTTCAACACGTCGTTCGCCGGCGTGGCCCTCACCGCCGACTCCGGGATCTCCTGGACGCTGCCCCGGGTGATCGGCCCGAGCCGCGCCGCCGACCTGCTGCTCTTCCCGCGCAGCATCAGCGCCGACGACGCGCTGGAGCTGGGGATCGCCAACCGGGTCGTGCCCCTGGCCGAGCTGCGCGCGGAGGCCGGGAAGGTGGCGCGGGCGCTGGCCTCGGGGCCGACGGTGGCGTACGCGGCGATCAAGGAGGCGGTGGCCTTCGGGCTGACGCACTCCCTGGCCGAGACGCTGGAGAAGGAGGACGAGCTGCAGACCCGGGCGGGGCGCTCCGAGGACCACGCCATCGCCGTCCAGGCGTTCGTGGACAAGGAGAAGCCGAAGTACCTGGGCCGGTAGCTCAGCGGGCGTTCCTGGCCACGCACGTCTCCAGGTGGTCGTCGACCAGGCCGCAGGCCTGCATCAGCGCGTACGCCGTCGTCGGGCCCACGAATCTGAGTCCCCGCTTCTTCAGGGCCTTGGAGAGGGCCGTCGACTCCGCGGTCACCGCCGGGACGTCCGCGAGGGTCTTCGGGGCCGGGCGGGTGGCCGGGTCGGGGGCGTAGGACCAGATCAGCTCGTCCAGCTCGCCCGTCGGCCAGTCGGCGAGGACGCGGGCGTTGGCGAGGGTGGCGTCGATCTTGGCCCGGTTGCGGATGATGCCGGGGTCGGCGAGCAGCCGGTCGCGGTCGGTCTCGGTGAAGGCGGCGACCTTCTCGATCCGGAAGCCGGCGAAGGCCGCGCGGAAGCCCGGGCGGCGGCGCAGGATCGTGATCCAGGACAGGCCCGACTGGAAGGCCTCCAGACTGAGCCGCTCGAACAGGGCGTCGTCGCCGTGGACCGGGCGGCCCCACTCCTCGTCGTGGTACGCCACGTAGTCGGCGGTGGACAGGGCCCACGGGCAGCGCAGGGCGCCGTCCGGCCCGGGAACGGCCGCTGGGGTGGTCATCGCTGCTCCTCCGGGCCCTCGCCGCGGTCGGGCTGTGCGGGGCGCGCGTGCGCCGCCGCGGCTCTCGCGCCGGCCAGCGCGGACTCCAGGTCGGCGATGCGGGCGTCCCGCTCCGCCAGTTCCGCGGCGAGCCGGCCGAGCGCGTCGTCGACGTCGGCCATGCGGTAGCCGCGCGGGGCGAGGGGGAAGCGCAGTCCCTCCACGTCCGCTCGGTCCACCGGGCGGTCCGCGGGGAGGGGGTCGTGGAGCCGCTCGGGCGCCACCTCGGGCAGCGGGGTACTCTCCCCGCCGCCCACCACGGCCAGGGTCACCGCGGCGACCACGACGGCCAGCGCGACGACCAGGAACAAGAACATCACCATCGCCTCAAGGGTCCCCACGCTCGTTACCGGACGCTGTGCCGGAAGCCGGAACTGTCAGGGTCCGATCGTGCCATGCGCCTGCGACAGTTAGGGTCGCAGGCGGCGCACTGCGGAACGTACTAGGAGAGGTCACAGCGGATGCTCAGGCTGGGCAGGCGGGAATTCGGGCCGCACGAGCCGGTGATCATGGCGATCGTGAACCGGACGCCGGACTCCTTCTACGACCGGGGAGCCACCTTCCGCGACGAGCCGGCCCTCGCACGTGTGGAGCAGGCGGTGGCCGAGGGCGCCGCGATCATCGACATCGGCGGGGTCAAGGCCGGGCCCGGCGAAGAGGTCACGGCGCAGGAGGAGGCGCGCCGGACGGTCGGCTTCGTCGCGGAGGTGCGGCGGCGCTTCCCCGACGTGGTCATCAGCGTGGACACCTGGCGGGCCGAGGTCGGCGAGGCCGTGTGCGAGGCCGGCGCCGATCTGCTGAACGACGCGTGGGGCGGGGTCGACCCGGGCCTCGCGGAGGTCGCGGCCCGCCACCGGGTGGGGCTGGTGTGCACGCACGCCGGGGGCGCGCAGCCGCGTACGCGTCCGCACCGGGTGACGTACGACGACGTCGTGGCCGACATCCTGGACGTGACCGTGGGGCTGGCCGAGCGGGCGGTCGCGCTCGGTGTGCCGCGCGAGTCGGTGCTGATCGATCCCGGGCACGACTTCGGGAAGAACACGCGGCACAGCCTGGAGGCGACGCGGCGGCTGGACGAGATGGTGGCCACGGGGTGGCCGGTGCTGGTGTCGCTGTCCAACAAGGACTTCGTCGGGGAGACGCTGGACCGGCCGGTGAAGGAACGGCTGCTCGGCACGCTGGCGACGACCGCCGTCTCCGCGTGGCTGGGGGCGCGGGTGTACCGGGTGCACGAGGTGGCCGAGACCCGGCAGGTGCTGGAGATGGTGGCGTCCATCGCCGGCCACCGCGCCCCCGCCGTGGCGCGCCGGGGACTGGCCTGACCGGCGGCGCACGGCCCTGACGGCCTGCGCCCGGCCTGCCGGTCGGCGCCTGGCCTGACGGCCGGGGGGCTGAGGCTCCTGGGCGTCGCTCCCGGCCCACCCGGTGCCGGCGCCCAGGGTCTTCCGCTCGGACCAGGCCGAGCCCGGCGCGATCCGGACGAGAGGCCCTCCTAGCGGGCCGCCTCCTTGGAGACCAGGGCGACCGCCTCGTCCACCTCGTCCGTCACGTGGAACAGCAGCAGGTCCTTCTCCGCCGCCTTGCCCTGGGCCACCAGCGTGTTCTTCAGCCAGTCCACCAGGCCGCCCCAGTACGCGCTGCCGAACAGGACGATCGGGAACCGGGTGACCTTCTGGGTCTGGACCAGGGTCAGCGCCTCGAAGAGTTCGTCGAGGGTGCCGAGGCCGCCGGGGAGCACCACGAAGCCCTGCGCGTACTTCACGAACATCATCTTGCGGACGAAGAAGTAGCGGAAGTTCAGGCCGATGTCGACATAGGGGTTGAGCCCCTGCTCGAAGGGAAGTTCGATGCCGAGGCCGACCGAGACGCCGCCCGCCTCGCACGCCCCCTTGTTGGCCGCCTCCATCGCTCCCGGGCCACCGCCCGTGATGACCGCCCAGCCGGCCTGCACCAGCCCCCGGCCGAGCCGCACGCCCGCGTCGTACTCCGCCGAGTCCACCGGGGTCCGCGCCGAGCCGAACACGCTGATGGCGGGCGGGAGTTCGGCGAGCGTGCCGAAGCCCTCGATGAACTCCGACTGGATCCGCAGGACCCGCCAGGGGTCGGTGTGGACCCAGTCCGTGGGGGCTCGCTCGTCCAGCAGCCGCTGGTCGGTGGTGCTGGCCGTCACCTGGCCCCGCCGTCGGAGGACCGGTCCGAGCCGTTGCTCGTCCGGCGGCTGCTTCTTCCCCTCGGGGTTGCCGGTAGGCATGTGCGCTCCCTCCGCTTGCCGGTAGTTCGATCTCAGACTAGGTCTACGCGGGTTACGGCGGGGGGACCCGCGCGTGTCCGGCGTGCGGTGGCGCGTCCCGGGCGGGTTACGCGGTGAGCCAGTTCCGCAGCCGTTCCTCGCCCGCGAGGATCTTCGCCGTCTCCACGCGCTCGTCCCGCTTGTGCGCCAGGTGCGGGTTGCCGGGGCCGTAGTTGACCGCGGGGATGCCGAGCGCGGAGAAGCGGGAGACGTCCGTCCAGCCGTACTTGGGCCGCGGGGTGCCGCCCACCGCCTCGATGAAGGCGGCGGCGGCCGGCTGGTTCAGGCCGGGCAGCGCGCCGGGGCTGTGGTCGTCCACCACGAACTCCTCCACGCCGCAGTCCGCGAAGACCTCGTGGACGTGCGCGACGGCCTCTTCCTCGGTGCGGTCGGGTGCGTACCGGAAGTTGACCGTGACCACGCACTCGTCCGGGATGACGTTCCCGGCCACTCCCCCGCTGATGCCCACCGCGTTCAGGCCCTCGCGGTACTCCAGCCCGTCGATCACCGGCCGGCGCGGCTCGTAGGAGGCCAGCCGGGCCAGGACGGGGGCCGCCGCGTGGATGGCGTTGGAGCCCATCCAGCCGCGCGCCGAGTGGGCCCGCTCGCCCTTCGTCCTCAGCAGCACCCGCAGCGTGCCCTGGCAGCCGCCCTCCACCTCGCCGTCGGAGGGCTCCAGCAGGACCGCGAAGTCGCCCGCCAGCCACTCCGGGTGGGCCTCGGCGACGTGCCTCAGGCCGTTGAGGTCGGCGGCGACCTCCTCGTTGTCGTAGAAGACGAAGGTCAGGTCGCGGTTGGGGGCCGGGACGGTGGCCGCGATGCGCAGCTGCACCGCCACGCCCGACTTCATGTCGCAGGTGCCGCAGCCCCACAGCACCCCGTCCGCGTCGAGCCGCGAGGGCACGTTGTCCGCGATCGGCACGGTGTCGATGTGCCCGGCGAGGATGACGCGCTCGGCGCGGCCCAGGTCCGTCCGGGCGATCACGTTGTTGCCGTAGCGGTCCACCGTCAGGTGCGGCAGGGCGCGCAGCGCGGCCTCGATGGCGTCCGCGAGCGGCTTCTCGGTGCCGCTGACGGAGGGGAAGTCCACGAGCCGCGCGGTGAGCGCGGCGGCGTCCAGCGTGAGGTCAAGCGAGGTGTCGGCCATGGTCACGACCCTAGCGCGCCGCCCGCCGGGGCCGGGGACGCGCGGGACGGCGCGGTCTCGCGGACCCCGCGTGAGGGGCCCGGGGGGCTCCAGTACCTTGTACGCGTGTCAGAGCCGTCCCCCACCCGTCCCAAGCGCCGCGGGCGCCTCTTCCGTTACGCCGCGGCCCTGTTGGTCCTGTGCGGTGTCGCCGCGTACCTCGTGGTGCAGTACGTCACCGGAGGCGGCGGTGCGCGCGGCTGCGAGGTGGTCTCGGCCTCGGGCGACGGGGAGTCGTACGAGTTCACGCCCGAGCAGGCGGCGAACGCGGCGACGATCGCCGCCGTCGGCACCGGGCGCGGGATGCCCGAGCGGGCCGTGACGATCGCGCTGGCGACCGCCATCCAGGAGTCGGGACTGCGCAACATCGAGCACGGCGACCGGGACTCGCTGGGCCTGTTCCAGCAGCGGCCCTCGCAGGGCTGGGGCACCGAGCGGCAGATCATGGACCCGGCCTACGCGGCGGGCATCTTCTACGCGCACCTGGCCAGGGTGCCGGACTACACCGGCCTGCCGCTGACGGTGGCCGCGCAGCGGGTGCAGCGCAGCGGCTACCCGGAGGCGTACGCCAAGCACGAGCAGGACGCCACCCTCCTGGCGGCGGCCCTGACCGGGCGGGCGGCGGCGACGCTGACCTGCGACGGGCGCCCGCGGCGCACGGCCTCGGCGACCGGCCCGGACGCGGTGCGGGCCGCGCTCGTACGGGACTTCGGGCGCGACGCGCTCCAGGAGACCGGCGCGGTGGTGGGCGGGACGCCCGTGCCGTCGCCCTCTCCGTCGCCGAGCGTGACCGCGACCGCGCGCGGGCGGACGGTGACGGTTCCGGTGCCGGAGGGGACGAGGACGGACGCCACCGGGCGCGGCGAGCGGGAGCGGGGCTGGCAGCTGGCGCAGTGGGCGGTCGCCAACTCCTCGGCGCTGCACATCGAGCGGGTGGCGTACGCGGGCCGGGTGTGGACCGCGGGGAGCGACAGCGACGAGTGGCGGACGGCCGGGCCGGACGGGGCCGGGGGCGCGGAGAGCTCCGCGGGGACGTCCGGGGAGACGTCCGTGGGCGCGGTGCGGATCGTGGCCGGACAGTAGTACGGGCGATCACTCGGGCGGGTGGTGCCGCGCCGGGGCGCACGACGGCTCGGGCGGGTGGCGCATCCGGCTCGGGAACCCTTGGCAACCAAGGGCGGGAAGGATTCTGCACGATTTCCGGCGAACGCTCTTTGCCCGTTTTTATCCACACCTGATAATGCGACGCGTTATCCATTCTTTACCGGAGGCGTCCGCAACCTTCGCGGGCTTCGAGCGGTAGTCACGGCGTCCGAGCCGGAGACGGGCCCGGACACAGACACCGTTCTCTCCCGTCGAATGGAGCATCATGTCCCTCCCCCTGACCCGCCGGATCGCCCGTGCCGCGCTGCTCGTCGCAGCGGGAGCGGCCGCCGGGGTCGGTGCGGCCGGCTCCGCCGGAGCGGCCACGAACCTGCCGGCGGCCACCCCGAACCTGGGCGGTCTGACCGCCCTGGACGGCGCGCACGTCGGCGACACCGTCGACAGTGCCGCGCAGAGCGTCACCACCGTCGCGGGCCACACGGGCGGCAAGGTGGTCGAGCAGGCGGTGCCGACCGCGGGCAAGACCGGCGGCGGTGCCGTGAAGAAGGCGACGCCGGCGGTGCAGAAGGCCGCGGGCGCCGCGGCCGGGACGGCGGGCGGTGTCCTGGGTGACGCGGCCTCCGGTGCGACGAGGGGCGGACTGCCGACGGACTCCCTCACCAAGGGCGGGCTGCCGACGTCGTCCCTGCCGACCGCGTCCCTGCCGACGTCCTCCCTGCCGACCTCGTCCCTGCCGACCTCGTCCCTGCCGGCCAAGGGCCTGCCGCTGGGCGGCTGAGCGCCGGGCTGCGAACGCCGACGGGGTCCGGGTCTCCTCTCCCGGGCCCCGTCCGCATGTGCGCCGGCAGGGCGCCGGCACGACAGACCGGTGGCCTAGCGTCTCCCGGCGGTCAGGCGGGCCACCGCCGCCCGTACGCGTTCGTCCGTCGCGGTGAAGGCCACGCGGACGTGGTTGCGGCCCGCCTCGCCGTAGAAGTCGCCCGGGGCCACCAGGATGCCCCGGTCGGCCAGGTGGGCGACCGTGGTCCAGCAGGACTCGTCGCGGGTGGCCCAGAGGTAGAGGCTCGCCTCGCTGTGTTCGATGCGGAAGCCGTCGGCGAGGAGCGCCTCCCGGAGGGCCGCGCGGCGGGCCGCGTAGCGCTCGCGCTGCTCGTGCACGTGGACGTCGTCGCCGAGCGCGGCCACGACCGCCGCCTGCGTCGGCGCGGAGGTCATCATGCCGCCGTGCTTGCGGATCTCCAGCAGCGGGCCCAGGACGGCCGGGTCGCCGGCGACGAAGGCCGCGCGGTAGCCCGCCAGGTTGGAGCGCTTGGAGAGGGAGTGGACGGCGACGATGCCGTCGTAGGAGCCGCCGTTGACGTCCGGGTGCAGGACCGAGACCGGGTCGGCCTCCCAGCCCAGCTCCAGGTAGCACTCGTCGGAGAAGACGAGCACGTCGTGGGCGCGGGCCCAGGCGACGATGTCCGTCAGCTCCTGCCGGGACAGGACCTTGCCCGTGGGGTTGGACGGCGAGTTCAGCCAGAGCAGCTTCAGGCCGGCCGGGTCCAGGTCGCGCGGGTCGTCGTAGACCTCGTACGCGGCGCGGGCCAGGCGCGCGCCGACCTCGTACGTGGGGTAGGCCAGGCGCGGGTAGGCGACCTTGTCGCCGGGGCCGAGGCCGAGCTGGGTCGGCAGCCAGGCCACCAGTTCCTTGGAGCCGACGACCGGCAGGACGTGCCGGTGGGTGATCCCCCTGGCGCCCAGGCGGCGCTCCAGCCAGCCGGTGATCGCGTCGCGCAGGGCGGGGGTGCCCCAGACGGTCGGGTAGCCCGGGGAGTCGGCCGCGTCGATCAGGGCCTTCTGGACCAGCTCGGGGACCGGGTCGACCGGGGTGCCGACGGAGAGGTCGACGATGCCGTCCGGATGGGCCGCGGCCGTCTTCTTGTACGGCTCCAGCTTGTCCCAGGGGAAGGTGGGAAGCCGGTCGGAGACTGCGGACACGGGAATCAGGCTCACTTTCGTACGGTGCGGCAAACGCCTCGGTCCCGTGCGGCGGTGATCAGGGTGATCGGGCCGTACGGGACCGAGGCGGCGCGTTATGACGGCCGCTTGGCGCTCAGACGGTCACTCGCCCTGCGGCGGCAGCGCGGCGACGAAGGGGTGGTCGCGCTCGATCAGCCCCAGCTTGCTGGCGCCGCCGGGCGAGCCGAGCTCGTCGAAGAACTCGACGTTCGCCTTGTAGTAGTCCTTCCACTCCTCGGGGACGTCGTCCTCGTAGAAGATCGCCTCGACCGGGCAGACCGGCTCACAGGCACCACAGTCGACGCATTCGTCCGGGTGGATGTACAAGGACCGCTGGCCCTCGTAGATGCAGTCGACCGGGCACTCCTCGATGCACGCCTTGTCCTTGACGTCGACACAAGGCTGCGCGATGACGTAGGTCACGCTGTCGTTCCTCCTCGATAGGGCGCTGGCGGGCCTCCTCAGGCTCCGCCGCCTGGCGCGCGGGAGCGCGGCGTCGTCGATGCCCGCCCCTAGTATCTCCGTTCCGGAGCAAGATCCGAACAGGAGGGGTGAACTGACCGGTGGAAATCTCGGCGAAAGGACGCCTGGAGGTCCGAATCACCCCCGCTGACGTGGGGAAACGGGTCTCTGTACGGCGGTTGGGCGAACCCGGCGACGGACCGGAGAAGTTCACTGACACGGTGGGTGTTCTCACATCATGGGACAGTGGCGTGCTCATGATCACACGCCGGGACGGCGAACGGGTCCGGATCCCGCAATCCGCGCTGGTCGCCGGGAAGGTCGTGCCCGCCGCCCCGGCGCGGCGCGGGGGGCCCGCCGCCACGTACCCGGAACTCGCGCGGATCTCCGCCCGGGCGTGGCGGCCGGTGGAGAGCGAGCGGCTGGGCGAGTGGGAGCTGCGGGCGGCCGGCGGGTTCACGCGGCGCGCCAACAGCGTGCTGCCGTCCGGGGACCCGGGGCTCCCGCTCGACGCGGCCCTGGCGGCCGTACGGCGCTGGTACGGCGAGCGTGGTCTGCCCGCGTACGTGCAGACGGCGACCGGCGCCGAGGGCACGCAGGAGATGCTGTGCGCGGAGCTGGAGCGGCGCGGCTGGGTGCGGGAGGTGACCGCCGAGCTGTGGACCGGGGCCCTGGCGCCGGTCGCGGACCGGGCCGGGGGCGCGGACGTGGTGCTGTCCCGCGCGGCGGACGAGGCGTGGCTCGCGCGGTACCGGCGCAAGGGGGTGGGCGAGGTGGCCCTGCGGGTGCTCGGTTCCGGCCCGTCGGTGTGGTTCGCCTCCGTGCCCGGCGCCGGGGAGGGAGAGCCTCCGGCGGCGATCGGCCGGTGTGTCGTGGACGGGCGGTGGGCCGGGTTCGCCGCCGTCGAGGTGGATCCCGGCCGGCGGCGGCAGGGGCTGGCCACCGAGGTCATGGCCGCGCTGGCCCGGCGCGCGCTGGAGGAGGGCGCCTCGGCGGCCTGGCTCCAGGTGGAGACGGACAACGACTCCGCCCGAGCCCTCTACCGCGCCCTCGGCTTCACCCCCCACCACGCCTACCACCACTACCGGGCCCCCGAGGAGCAGACCCCGCCGGAGCGGCCCCCCGCCTCCGCGGACCGGCTGTCGCCCCTGCCGCGGAACGCCCCCGGGACCGCATCTCCGGCCGAGGGCCCCTCGGAGGCCGGGTCCCCGGCCCGGGACGCCTCCGCGGCCGGGTCCCTGCCGCAGGAGGCTCCCGAGACCGGGTCCCGGCCGCAGGACACCCCCGCGACGCCGGGCCCGGGCGAGTGACGCGCCCGGTGGCCGCCCGCAGCGAGGTGACGTCGCCAGCCGTCCGGCCCGGCCGGGCGGCCATCGTGACGGCCGGACCCGGGCCCGTGGCCGGCCGGTGTCCCGGGCGTCGCGGGCGTCCCGGTCCGGGCGGCCGTAGAACTCGTCGTGGAAGGGCATGAGGCTGCCATGAGCCATCCGTATCTGCCGCCCCCGTATCCGCCCCCCGAGGACCGCTCCGCCGAGCTGCGGCGGCGCTTCGCCGAGGAGGCCCGGTCCGAGCGGCCGGACCTGTCGGCGCTGTGCCTGCTGATCGGCGCGGAGACGGACGGCTCGCTGGACGAGGCCGGCATGGACGCCGCGCAGGCGGAGCTCGACCGGCTGGCGGGCGAGCTGCCGTACCGGCCGGGCGGCCCGCGGGCGTGGGCGGAGGCGGTACGAGGGCTGCTCGGTACCCGCCACGGTTTCCACGGGACGCCGGGCGACTACCAGCGGCTGGAGTCCTCGCTGCTGCACGAGGTGCTGCGGCGGCGGCGCGGGCTGCCGATCCTGCTGTCGGTGGTGTGGCTGGAGGTCGCGCGCCGGGCGGGCGCCCCGGTGTACGGGGTCGCGCTGCCGGGGCACTTCGTGGTCGGGTTCGGGGCGGCGGCGGAGCGGGTGCTGGCCGATCCGTTCGACGGTGGCCGGCTGCTCACCGGGGCGGACGCGGAGCTGCTGGTCGTGGGTGCCACGGGCACGCCGCCGGACCCGGCGATGCTGGAACCGGCGCCGCCCCTGGAGGTCGTCCAGCGCATCCTGAACAACATCCGGGCGTGGGCGGCGGCCCGGCCGGAGCGGTCGGACGTCGCGCTGCGGGCCGTGGAACTGGCGCTGCTCATCCCCTCGCATCCGGCGCGGCTGCGCTACGAGCGCGGGCAACTCCTGGTACAGCGCGGCGAGTTCGTCGCGGGTGCCGAGGAACTGCAGCACTACGCCGACCTGATCGAGGTGGTGGACGAGTCCGCGGCCCGCAAGGTCCGGCAGGAGGCGCGCACGGCGAGGGCCAAGCTCAACTGAGCCGGCCGCTCAGAGCCATCCCTTGTCCCGGGCTATCCGTACGGCCTCCGCCCTGTTGCGCGCGGCCAGTTTCTGGATGGCGGTCGACAGGTAGTTGCGGACCGTGCCCTGGGACAGGTGGAGGGCCTGGGCGAGTTCGGCGTTGGTGGAGCCGTCGGCCGCCGCTCGGAGCACCTCGCGTTCGCGTTCGGTGAGCGGGTTGGCGCCCTCGGCGAGCGCGGCGGCGGCCAGGGTGGGGTCGATGACCCGCTCCCCGGCCAGCACCTTGCGGATCGCCTCGGCGAGCTGCGCGGCCGGGGCGTCCTTGACGAGGAAGGCGTCGGCGCCCGCCTCCATGGCGCTGCGCAGGTAGCCGGGGCGCCCGAAGGTGGTGAGGACGACCAGCTTGACCCGCGGATGCTCCCGGCGCACCCGGGCCGCGGCCTCGATGCCGGTGCAGCCGGGCATCTCGATGTCGAGCAGCGCGACGTCCACGCCGTGCGCGCCGACGGCCGCGAGCACCTCGTCACCGCGCGCCACCTGGGCGACGACCTCGATGTCGTCCTCCAGGCCGAGCAGGGCGGCCAGCGCCTCTCGGACCATCGACTGGTCCTCGGCGAGGAGGACCTTGATCATGCTCGTCATGCCCCGGATCCTATGTCCGCCCCGGCGGCCGTGGGCACGCGGGCGACGAGCCGGAACCCGTGCCTGACCCGCCCCGCCTCCAGGGTGCCGCCGGCTTTCTCCAGGCGTTCGGTCAGCCCGGTCAGCCCGTTGCCGGGCCCCTTGCCGGAGCCGCCGCTGCCGCTGTCCTCGACGCAGAGTTCGAGCACCGGTCCGTCCAGGGTCTGCCGGCGCAGCAGCCGTACGGCGCAGCGGTCGGCGCCGCTGTGCCGGACCACGTTGGTGACCGCCTCGCGCAGCGCCCAGGCCAGCGCGGACTCGGCCTCCTCGGCCACACCGGCGAGGTCGGGTTCGGCGGGCACCTCGGCGACGACCCCGGCGGCCGTCAGGGCGACCTGGGCGCCGGCGAGTTCGTCGGCGAGCCGGGGCCGCCGGTAGCCGGTGACGGCCTCCCGGACGTCCACCAGGGCCTGCCGGCTGACCTGCTCGATGTCGGCGACCTGCTGGGCCGCCTTGTCGGGGTGGCCGGGCAGCATCCGGCCGGCCAGCTCGCTCTTGAGCGTGATCAGTGACAGGGAGTGGCCGAGCAGGTCGTGCAGGTCGCGGGCGAGGCGGAGCCGTTCCTCGTTGGCGGCGAGCTGGGCGACGGTGGCCCGCGCCTTGCGCAACTCGATCGTGGTGCGCACCAGTTGTCCGACGCCGACCATCGCGAAACCGATGAGCCCCACGAGGAGCAGCAGGCCACGGGCCTCCTTCTCGTTCGAGTGCAGGCCCACCAGGTACATCAGCGCGGCCGTCGCCGGAATCGCCCAGTACGACGCCCGGACCGGCAGGGTGGCCCCGCAGGCCACCGACAGGTAGACGAACAGGCCCAGCCAGGCGCTGCCGAGGGTGTAGGCGAGGACGGGGGCCAGGACGGCCAGGACCGCGATGAGGCCGACGACGGTCCGGGGCGCGAAGGGCCGGCCCATGTTGCGGAAGACCAGCGCCAGGTAGGTCCCGACGAACGCGGCCAGGCCGAGGGAGCCGGCCAGGGTGGCGCGCGCGGTGTGGTCGCCGTTGACCAGGTCGTCGACCGGTGAGCTGAGGAAGACCAGCCACACGCCGATCCACAGCACCTTGGTCAGCACGTCCCGCCGGGTGCGGGGGCCCTGGCCCAGCCGCACCTGGTGTTCCGGCCGCTTCCCGCCGGTCAGGGGGTCTTCCGTCATCGCGCTCACGCCTTCAGCGTGTCCTTCCGGTACAGCCAGGCGGCGCCGCCCGCGAACAGGACGAAGTAGACGGCGAGGACGGCGATGTCCGCCGCGTGGGGCGCCTGGCTCTGCTCGATCGCCCGTCCCAGGGCAGCGTACGCGTGCGTGGGGAGCCACCTGGCGATGTCCTGGAGGGCCTGCGGGAAGGTCGTGGACGGCATCCACAGGCCGCCGAGGATCGACAGACCGAAGTAGACGATCATCGTGATCGGGCGGACCGCGTCCCCGGAGGCGAGGTAGCCGAGGGCGACGCCGAGCGCGGCGAAGACCAGGCTGCCGGCCCAGATGACCCCGGTGAGGGCGAGCCACTGCCAGGCGTCCAGGCGTACCTGCTTCACACCGGCGGCGACGGCGAACACGACGACGATGGCCGGCAGGCTCACCACGGCGGCGCTCGCGGTCTTGGCGAGGACGTAGCCGCGGCCCGGCAGCGGGGTCAGCCGCAGCTGCCGTACCCAGCCGCTCTCGCGTTCCTTGGCGATGCGCTCGCTGTTGCCCATCAGGACGGCGGTCAGGGCGCCGAAGGAGGCCATGGAGACCATCAGGTAGGTGGCGACGGTCAGGCCGCTGCCGTCGACCCGCTCGTTCGCACCGGCGCTGCTGGAGAAGATCAGGTAGATGATCGAGGGGTAGAGCACCGAGAAGAACAGGAATTTCCTGTTGCGCAGGGCGCGGGCCAGTTCGAGCTTGATGAGGGCGTTCACGACTGCTTGGCCTCCTCGGCCTCCGTGATGGCGACGAAGGCCTGCTCCAGACCGAGCCCGGCGACCTCGAGGTTGCGGGGGTAGACGCCGAGGCCGTAGAGGGCGTGCACGGTCGCGTCGGCGTCGGCGGACTGGATGCGCACGGTCTGGCCCGAGACGTCGATCGAGGTGAGGAACGGCAGCCCGCGCAGGGCGTCCTCGTCGATCTCGCCGGCCAGGTCGAAGGAGATCCGCCGCGCGCCCGCCCTGGCCTTGATCTCGGCGGCCGTGCCGTCGGCGAGGAGCCGGCCCCGGTGCAGCACCAGGACCCGGTCCGCGATGGCGTCGGCCTCCTCCAGGTAGTGGGTGGCGAAGAGGACCGTACGGCCCTGGTCGGCCTGTTCGCGCATGGTGGCCCAGAAGGCCTGGCGGGCGGCGACGTCCATGCCGGTGGTCGGCTCGTCCAGGAGGATCAGGTCGCTGTCGCCGGCGGTGGCGAGGGCGAAGCGGACCCGCTGCGCCTGGCCGCCGGAGAGCTTGTCCACCTTGCGGCCGGCGATCTGGGCGATGCCCGCGCGGGCCAGCACGTCGGAGACCGGGTACGGCCGCGGGTGCAGGGAGCAGGCCAGCTTCACCAGTTCGGCGACGGTGACCCCGTCCATCAGGCCGCCGCTCTGCAGCATCGCCCCGACCCGGCCGGCGACGATCGCCTCGCGCGGGCTGCCGCCGAACAGGCTCACCGTGCCGGTGTCGGCCTGCTTGAGCCCGAGCAGCAGGTCCAGGGTGGTGGACTTGCCGGCTCCGTTCGGGCCGAGGAGGGCGACGGTCTCGCCCGGGTACAGCCGGAGCGAGAGGCCGTCGACGGCCCGTACGCTCCCGTACGTCTTGGTCACCTGGTCGAACCCGACCACCGGGGTGGTGGTGGCCGGTGCCGCTGTCGTCGTCATGCGTCCATGCTGGCGGCGGCAGCCTCCGGGCGGGCAGTGCCGGGCGTCCTGAGTGCCGCATGACAGATGTCACGCGGACCGGGCCGTGGACACGCCGAGGGGCGCCCCCTCGGCGGGAGCGCCCCTGGAAACGGCCGGGTCAGTTCGGGTTGGTGTCGATGACCCCGACCCGCTCCGCCGCCGTCTTGCCCCGCAGGGCCTGGCGCAGCGCGCCGACCACGTCCTGCGGCAGCACACCGCGCTTCCCGGTCGCGGTCTGGATCTGTACGCCGTCGAAGGTGCTGCCGTACGCCTCCTTGAGCGCGCCCAGGTCGTACGTGTCCACGAGCTTGCCGTCGACGGCCTTGAAACCGAGGATCTTCGGCAGCGACAGCGGACCGAACCGGATGACGTGCGCCGCGTCGGTCTGCACCTTGACGATGCCGGACATCGCGGGCTTCGCGAAGTCGTTCATCACCCGGTCCACCTCGGCGTTGGACACCGTCGGCTGCTTGATGGTGGTCGGCACGGTGACCGGGGGCGTGCTGCCCGTCTCCACCAGCGTGCGGTACGCCTGCTCGACCGCCGTGGTCGAGCGGGCCGCGTCGATGGCCTTGCCCGCCTTGCCGTAGACCGCCACGGCCTTGCCGCCGGACTCGAACCTGATGGTGCCGTCCGTGGCCGAGCCCGAACCTCCGCCGGCCTGCTGGAGCGCGGCCTGGAGCTTCTCCTCGTCCACCGGCATGACCGGCTCGACCACGCGCTTCTGCCCGAAGAGGGAGCCGACGACGTGGACCGGGTTGTAGTCGCTCTTCGCGGCCCCGCTCACCGTGGCCTGGTAGTCGAACTGGAGACCGGCGTTCTCCGGCGTGAGGGTGACCGTCCTGCCGCCCACGGCCAGCTTCAGCGGCTTGTTGACCCGGCTGCCGAAGGCGTCGTCCAGCTTCTTGACGGCGTCGTCGCGGGTGCCGCCGCCGATGTCGACACCGAGCACGGTGGTGCCCTTGGGCACGTCGGTGTGGTTCATCAGCAGTCCGGCGCCGTAGGCGCCGCCCGCCACGACGAACACGCCGACGACCAGCAGCATCAGCTTGCTGCGGCCCTTCTTCTTCGGCTTGCCCGCCGCCTTGGGCGCGGGGGCCGGCTCCGGCTTGGGCGCCGTGGGCGCCGCCGGGCCGCCGGGCTGGGTGCCGAACGGGGGCTTGCCGGTGTCCGGGACGACCGGGATGCCGCTGGTGACGGTGTGTCCGGAGACGTTGTCGGCGGACGGGGAGCGGTATCCGGGCGTGCCCGGCCCGGGGGCCGGCTTCTGCGGGGTGAGGATCGCGGTGTCGTCGCTGAGCCCGCCACCGGGACCGCGGCCGGCCGGGCCGCCGGGGGTGACCCCGGGAGCACCCGGTCCGCCGGGCCTGCCGGCACCGTTGAAGCCGCCGGGGCCGCCCGCGGCGCCGGGCGCGTCGAGGCCGGCGAGGGCGCTGCGCGCGGGCGAGGTGCCCTGGCCGCCGAAGCCGGCGCCCGCAGGCCCGTCGAAGGGCTCGCCCGGCCCCATGCCGGCGCCGCCGACGGCCGGCGGGACGAGGGTGCCGTCGCCGGTCACCGGGCCGCTGGTGGGGCCGGCCGGACCGCCCTGGGGACCGCCGGGGCCGCCGTGGCCTCCGGGTCCGTCGAAGCCGTCGTGGGCGCCCGCCCCGGCGGCGCCGCCGAAGCCGTCCTGGCCGCCGGCGCCCGCGGCACCGCCGCCGAAGCCGTCGTGCCCGCCGGCGCCCGTGCCGAAGTCGTCCTGGGCGCCGTTCTCCGAGAAGTACGGCAGGTCGTCACGGCGGGCGTCGTCGGAGCCGGTGGAGGAGCCGGGGCGGGAGCCGCCGAGGGGACCGGCGGTCAGGGCCTCGGTCACGTCGAAGGAGCCGGTGCCGCCGCCGTGCCCCGGGGCGACCGGGCCACCGGTGGCGCCGGGCAGCCCCTTGCCGTTCGTACCGCCGGTGCGGGGTCCGCCCGGCACGCTCATGGAGCCGACCACCCCGCCGGGACGCCCGCCGCCAGGGCGTGCGCCGGTGGTACCGGCCGCACCCGAAGCACCCGGACCACTCGAACGGGTGCCCGGCACGCCGGAGGGGGCGGTGGTGGCGGCGGAACCGCCGGACGTCCCGGCACCGTTCGCGCCACCGCCGCCCGGACCGCCCTTGGGCGCACCCGACTTGCGCGGCGCGAACCAGTCGCTGGTCTTCTCCTCCGCCTGGGCGGCGGGCTCGGCCGGGGCCTCGGCGGCGCCGGCGGAGGGACCGTCGGCCACGGGCCGCGGCTCGGCGGCCGGTGCCTCCTCCCCGGTGCCCTCGCCGTCCCCGACGGGCTTGCGCATGACGACCGGCGGGATGGGCCGGGACCCGGGGATGTTGATCCGGATCCGGGTCGTCAGCGTGGTCTCGGTCTTCTTCTCCTCGGGCCGCGTGCCCGAACGGCCCGCGCCCGTACCGTCGTCGGAAGCCATGGGGGTCCCGTACGGCGGCGTGCCGGAGGGGTATGCGGCTCCGCCGCGCCCGTTGGGCCCGGAGGACGGAGTGTCAGTTTCACGACTCAAGGCAGGTTCTCCCGGTTGGCTCCGCCGCCCGTTTCGACCTCAGCTGGGGGGACCCCCTGTTCGAGCGCAGTCGACAACTTGGGGGAGGCTCGGCGGCGCGCACCACCATACTGGCCACTTCTGGCGCGTATCCCATGACCGCCGAGGAAACCCACACCGGACTCGCACGGGCACCGCACGGCGAAGTGGTACGTCACTTGGCAAGTCGGGCGGGGCCGCCGCGCGGTTGCCGTCCCGCGCCGACGGTGGCGCAGATCACAGCGACGGCCATGCCGCCGAGCAGGTACAGGTAGGAACTGCCGCCCGCGCCGAAGAGGTAGTCGCCCTCCGGGCGCGTGGTGGTGAGCAGGATGACGGCGACGACCCAGCCCGCCGCCGGCGCGACCGCCCCGCCCCGGCCCCGGGTGGCGTACGCCCCGCCGAGGAAGAGGCCGGCGGCGCCCGCGAGGGCGAGCAGCAGCCCGCCGGGGAACCAGGCGGCCTGGAGCAGGGCCCCGGCGAGGCCCGTGACGGCCCCGAGCAGGAACAGGCCGACGAGGGCGGCGGCCCGTCCCGCGGAGGGCGGACGCAGCGGCTGGGCGAGCAGGGAGCCGTTCCCGCCGTCGCTCATGACGTCTCCCCGAGGCCGAGGCCGGCGAAGAGGTCGGTCTCCCCGCGCTCTCCCGGTCCCTGCACCAACTCGTAGTACTCGGTGGTGAACAGCGGCTGGGCGAGTTCGTTGGAGAGCGCGAAGTACGGCTCGGCGACCTCGATCTGGGTGGCGTGGGCGCGCATGGCGGCGGCCTTGGCGGCGGCGTACGCGCCGCCGTCGACCGTGGTGGTGATCCGCTCGTCGGCCACCACGCCGGGTACGTCGTCCACGGTGGCACCCTTGTCGAACGGGAGTGCGGGCAGCTCGTCCTGGAGGCGGGCGAAGGCGGCCTCGGCGACGGAGCGCGGGACGCGGTTCCAGTAGACCTTGGCGACCCGGTGGCCGCGTCCGGCCGCGAGGTCGACCGCGCGCATGGCGACGCGGTGGGCCTGGATGTGGTCCGGGTGGCCGTAGCCGCCGTCGTCGTCGTACGTCACGAGGACCTGGGGGCGGACCTCCAGGATCACGTCGGCGAGCGTCCCGGCGGCCTCGTCGACGTCGGCCTGCCAGAAGCAGCCGGGGTCGTCGTTGTCGGCGAGGCCCATCATCCCGGAGTCGCCGTACCGCCCGGCGCCGCCGAGCAGCCGGGCGTCCGTGACGCCGAGCGCGGAGACGGCCGCGGCCAGCTCGCCGCGCCGGTGCGCGCCCAGCGCGGCGCCCGTCAGGTGCCGCAGCCCGGGCGGGATGACCTCGCCCCGCTCCCCCAGGGTGCAGGTGACCAGGGTCACGTGGGCACCCTCGGCCGCGTACCGGGCCATGGTGGCGCCGTTGTTGATCGACTCGTCGTCCGGGTGCGCGTGCACCAGGAGGAGACGCCGGGAGGGCAGTTCCGTCATGGCAACCACCCTACGAGGTCCCCGCGCCCGGCCCCGCGACGCCGCCCGTCAGAACTTGATGCTGCCGATCATGCTGGCGACGTTGGTCGTCAGCTCGCTGATCGTGGGCGCGACGGTCGAGGAGGCGAGATAGAAGCCGAGCAGCATGCAGACGACCGCGTGGCCGCCCTTCAGCCCTGACTTCTTGATCAGCAGGAAGACGATGATCGCCAGCAGCACCACCGCCGAAATCGAGAGTGCCACGGCGGCTCACCTCCAAAGATCCCAGGGACGCGGGTTCCAGATCAGTTGAGCAAGTCCATGCAGACGCCAGCGGGTTCCTACCCACTCTGCGGTAGTGATCATAACTATCCGTACTCGCGCATCGATCGGCGCACAGCCGCACAAGGGGGCGCATGGCCAATATGGTCGGGGTATGACGACCGAGGCTGACTCCTTCCCCCGTCGGCACGCCCGGACCCAGCGGTTCACGCTCGGCGCGCCGCGTGCGTTCGCCGTGGCACCCGACGGTTCGCGTGTCGCGTTCCTGCGTTCCGGCTCGGGCACCGACCGGGCCAACTCCCTGTGGGTGATGGATCTTCCGGGGGGTGCGGAACGCCTGGCGGCCGATCCGCGCGCACTCCTCCAAGGCGCCGCCGAGGAGCTCTCGGCCGAGGAGCGGGCGCGCCGCGAGCGCAGCCGCGAGGGCGGCGCCGGGATCATCGGCTACGCCACCGACAGCGCCCTGGAGTTGGCGTCTTTCGCCTTGTCAGGGCGGCTTTTCGCGGCGGAGCTGCGCGCCGGGACAGCACGCGAACTCCCCGTTTCCGGACCGGTGATCGACCCGCGTCCGTCCCCCGACGGCCGGCACATCGCGTACGTCGCCGGGGGTGCGCTGCGGGTGGTCGGCGCCGACGGCGACGGCGACCGGGCGCTGGCCGAGCCGGAGTCCGCGGAGGTCTCCTACGGCCTCGCGGAGTTCATCGCGGCCGAGGAGATGGCGCGTTCGCGGGGCTTCTGGTGGGCCCCGGGGTCGGACCGGCTGCTCGTGGCGCGCGTGGACGACACGCCGGTACGGCGGTGGTGGATCTCCGATCCGGCGCACCCGGACCGCGAGCCGGCCGCCGTCCGGTACCCGGCCGCGGGCACCCCGAACGCGGACGTCCGCCTGTTCGTGTGCGGGCTCGACGGGGCGCGCACGGAGGTGGTCTGGGACCGTGCGCGCTACCCGTATCTGGCGCGTGTGCACTGGTCAGAGGCGGGTGCGCCGCTGCTGCTGGTGCAGGCGCGGGATCAGCGCGGCCAGCTGTACCTGGCGGTGGACCCGGATTCCGGGGCCACGCGGATGGTGCACGCCGATGAAGATCCAACTTGGCTTGAACTTTTCGCCGGTGTGCCCTGCTGGAACCCCTCCGGGCAGCTTGTCCGCATCGCGGACGAGGGCGGCGCGCGGGTGCTGGCGGTCGGCGAACGGCCCTTGACCAGCGGTCAGTTGCATCTGCGGGCGGTGCTGGACGTGGGTGCGGACGACGTACTGGTTTCCGCCTCTTCCGGCCCGGAGGCCGAGGCGCCCGAGATTGGCGAAGTCCATGTGTACCGGGTGAGCGAACTGGGCGTGGAGCGGCTGTCGCGGGAGCCCGGCGTGCACTCGGCGGTGCGCTCGGGGAACGTGACCGTCCTCGTGTCCGCCACGCTGGACCGGCCGGACACCCGGGTCCGGGTGCTGTGTGACGGAAAAGAGACGGCAACTGTCCGGTCGTACGCCGAAGATCCCGGTATGTCCCCCCGGGTGACTCTCACCCAAGGGGGCGCACGCCGAATTCCGTGCGCCGTGCTTATGCCACGGGACTACCCCGGTGACACTCCCCTGCCGGTCCTCCTGGACCCCTACGGCGGCCCGCACGGCCAGCGCGTGGCCGCCGCGCACAACGCCCACCTCACCTCCCAGTGGTTCGCCGACCAGAGCTTCGCGGTGGTCGTCGCCGACGGCCGGGGCACCCCGGGCCGCTCGCCCGCCTGGGAGAAGTCGATCCGCGACGACGTGGCGGCGGTCGTCCTCCAGGACCAGGTCGACGCCCTGCACGCGCTCGCCGAGCGGTACCCGCTGGACCTCACCCGGGTGGCGATCCGTGGCTGGTCCTTCGGCGGCTACCTGGCGGCGCTCGCGGTGCTGCGCCGCCCGGACGTCTTCCACGCGGCGGTGGTCGGCGCTCCGGTCACCGACCTCAGGCTGTACGACACCCACTACCAGGAGCGCTACCTCGGCGACCCGAACGAGCGGCCGGAGGTCTACCGGCGCAACTCGGTGATCGACGACGCGGGCCTGGTCGACCCCGCCGAGCCGCACCGCCCGATGCTGGTCATCCACGGGCTGGCGGACGACAACGTGGTCGTGGCGCACTCCCTGCGCCTGTCCTCCGCGCTGCTGGCCGCCGGCCGCCCGCACGAGGTGCTGCCCCTGTCGGGCGTGACCCACATGACCCCCCAGGAGACGGTCGCCGAGAACCTGCTCCTGCTCCAGCTGGACTTCCTCCGCCGCTCCCTGCCCCGGCCCGCGGACGCCGGTGAACCGCGTTAACACACAGGCAACTTCGCCGAAGCCGTGCCGCTATACCGACGCGGCATCCTGAAGGACGTACGGCCGTGCGGGTGCCGTGAACGGGCCGGGGTGCGCCATGTCACCCCGGCCCGTTGCCGTTCAGCCGGGACTCCTCCGGCGGCACCACGTGTTTCTCCTCCGCGAAGTGGCAGGCCGAGGCGTGCGCGGCGGGACCGGCCGCGTCACGGAAGGCGGCCGGCACGGCGAGCGCGGGCACCTCCAGGGCGCAGCGTTCGCGTGCCTTCCAGCAGCGGGTGCGGAAGCGGCAGCCGGAGGGGATGTCGGCCGGGGAGGGCACGTCACCGGTGAGGATGATGCGTTCGCGGTGTTCGCGGGCGTCGGGATCGGGCACCGGGACGGCCGAGAGCAGGGCCTGGGTGTAGGGGTGCGTGGGGTGGTCGTAGATCTCGGTGTCGCGTCCGGTCTCGACGATGCGGCCGAGGTACATGACGGCGACGCGGTCGGAGATGTGGCGGACGACGGACAGGTCGTGGGCGATGAAGAGGTAGGAGAGGCCGAAGTCCGCCTGGAGACGGGCGAGGAGGTTGACGACCTGGGCCTGGACGGAGACGTCGAGGGCGGAGACGGGTTCGTCGGCGACGATGATCTCGGGGCGCAGTGCCAGTGCGCGCGCGATGCCGATGCGCTGGCGCTGGCCGCCGGAGAACTGGTGGGGGTAACGGTTGGCGTACTCGGGGTCGAGGCCGACGACGTCGAGGAGTTCCCGGACCCTGCGGCGGCGGTCGCCCCTCGGGGCCGCTTCGGGGTGGATGTCGTAGGGCTCGCCGATGATGTCGCCGACCGTCATGCGGGGGTTGAGGGAGGTGTAGGGGTCCTGGAAGACCATCTGGATGTTGCGGCGCACGGCTTTGAGGGCCTTGCCGGACAGCCGGGTGATGTCCTCGCCCCTGAAGGTGACGGTGCCCGCGGTGGGCCGTTCGAGGCCGCACAGGAGCCTGGCGACGGTGGACTTGCCGCAGCCCGATTCGCCGACGATCCCGAGCGTCTCGCCCTGCGCGAGGGTGAAGTCGACGCCGTCGACGGCCCTGACCGCGCCGACCTGCTTCCTGAACAGCACGCCCCGGGTGAGCGGGTAGTGCTTGACCAGGCCGGTCACTGCGAGGAGGGGCTCAGTGTCCGAGGCCATCGAGGCACTCCCTCCAGAAGTGGCAGGCGCTGCCCCGCTCGCCGGACACCTCGTACAGCGGGGGTTCCTCGGTACGGCAGACGTCCCTGGCCAGGGGGCAGCGGGGGTGGAAGGAGCAGCCGGGCGGGATGTGCGTCAGGTTGGGTGGCAGGCCCTTGATGGCGTAGAGCTGCCGGCCCTTGTGGCCGAGGCGGGGGATGGAGTCCAGCAGGCCCCGGGTGTAGGGGTGGGCGGGGGCTTTGTAGAGGTCGTGGACGGGCGCGGTCTCCACGATCCGGCCCGCGTACATCACCGCGATCCTGTCGGCGACGTCGGCGACGACGCCCAGGTCGTGGGTGATGAGGATCAGCCCCATGCGGTACTCGCGCCGCAGGTCCGCGAGGAGGTCCATGACCTGCGCCTGGACGGTGACGTCGAGGGCGGTGGTGGGTTCGTCGGCGATGATCAGCGCCGGTTCCAGGGCCAGCGCCATGGCGATCATGATGCGCTGGCGCATCCCGCCGGAGAACTGGTGGGGGTAGTCGCGCACACGCTGGGCGGCGGCCGGGATGCGTACCCGCTCCATCAGCTCCACGGCCCTCGCCCGCGCGTCCCTGCGCGACGCGCCCCGGTGGACGACGAACATCTCCCCCAGCTGGTCCCCCACCGTCATCACCGGGTTGAGGGCGGACAGGGCGTCCTGGAAGATCATCGCCATTCCGGCGCCCCGGATCCTCCTGCGTTCCTCGCCCTTCAGCGTCAGCAGATCCCGTCCCCGGAACAGGATCCGCCCCCGGGTGATCCGACCGGGCGGCGTGTCGAGGATGCCCATCACGGCCTGCGCGGTGACGGACTTGCCCGACCCCGACTCCCCCAGCACCGCCAGCGTCTGACCCGCGTCGACGGCGTAACCGACGCCGTTGACGGCGTGGGCGACGCCGTCCCGGGTGTGGAACTCCACGTGCAGGTCGCGGACGTCGAGCAGCACGGCGTGCGTCACCTCAGCTTCGGGTCGAGGGCGTCGCGGACCGCGTCGCCGAGCATGATGAACGCCAGCACCGTCACCGCCAGGGCACCCGAGGGCCACAGCAGGGCGTGGGGCGCGTTGCGGATGTACGGGGAGGCGGCGGAGATGTCGATGCCCCAGGAGACGCTGGGGGGCTTCAGGCCCACGCCGAGGTAGGACAGCGTCGCCTCCAGGGCGATGTAGGTGCCCAGCGCGATGGTCGACACGACGATCACCGGGGCCACCGCGTTCGGCGCGATGTGCCGCAGCAGGATCCGCGCGTCGGAGGCGCCCAGCGCGCGGGCGGCCTGGACGTAGTCGTTCTGCCGGGCGGTGATGACCGAGCCGCGCGCGATGCGGGAGATCTGCGGCCAGCCGAGCAGCACCATGAACCCGATGACCGGCCAGACCGTATTGGAGGTCACGACCGAGAGGAGGACGAGTCCGCCGAGGACGACCGGGATGGCGAAGAAGACGTCCGTGATCCGGGACAGCACCGCGTCCCACAGGCCCCCGAAGTAGCCCGCCAGCCCGCCCAGCACCGACCCGAACACCGACACGCCGAGCGTGGCCAGCACCCCGACCGTCACCGACGTACGGGCGCCGTACACCGTGCGCGTGAAGACGTCGCAGCCCTGGCCGTCGTAGCCGAAGGGGTGCCCCGGAGCCGAGCCGTCCTGCGCCTTGGCCAGGTCGCACGCGAGCGGGTTCCCGGAGGCGATCGCCGACGGCCGGAGCGAGATGAACACCAGGAAGAGGATGACCAGGGCGGAGAGCAGGAAGACCGGGTTGCGGCGCAGGTCCCGCCAGGCGTCCGACCACAGGGAGCGCGGCCTGCCGGCCGGCCCCACGCCTTGCGGCCCGAACCCCCCCGGCCCGGGGCCCTCCGGTCCGCCCGGGGCCCGCTCCAGCGTGGTCGCCTCGCTCGCCGCGAGGTCCATCGCGCCGCCCATCCCGGTACCGGCGACGGCACGCCCGGCCTCGTACGGCTGCTGCTCAGGCATAGCGGATCCTCGGGTCGAGTACGGCGTACAGGAGGTCGACGAGGAGGTTGGCGACCAGGAAGACGAGGACGAGTACGGTGACGAAGCCGACGACCGTCTGGGTGTTCTGGCGCAGGATGCCCTGGTAGAGCTGGTAGCCGACGCCGTGGATGTTGAAGATCCGCTCGGTGACGATCGCCCCGCCCATCAGCGCCCCGATGTCCGTGCCGATGAACGTGACCACGGGGATGAGCGAGTTGCGCAGCAGGTGCCGGGTGATGACCCGGCGCCGGGGCAGGCCCTTCGCGACGGCCGTACGGACGTAGTCCGCGCGCTTGTTCTCCGCGATGGAGGTGCGGGTCAGCCGGGTGACGTAGGCCAGCGAGACCGAGGCCAGGACCAGCCCCGGCACGATCAGCTCGCCGAAGGGCGCGTCCGGGGAGACGGAGGGTCTGGTCCAGGCCCACTTCACCCCGAGCAGCAGCTGGAGCAGCAGACCGGTGACGAAGGTGGGGACGGAGATCACCACCAGGGTGAGCAGCAGCACGGTGGTGTCGACGGGCCGGCCGCGCTTCAGGCCCGTGACGACGCCCAGCGTGATGCCGATGACGATCTCGAACAGGATCGCCACGACGGTCAGCCGGATGGTGACCGGGAAGGCGGTGCCCATCAGCTCGGTGACCTTCTGCCCGTTGAACGCCGTGCCGAAGTCGCCGGTGAACAGGTGCCCCATGTAGGTGAGGTACTGCTGCCAGACCGGCTTGTCCAAGCCGAACTCCCGCTTCAGCTGGGCCGCCGTCGCCGGGTCGCACGCCCGCTCCCCGCACAGGCCTGCCACGGGATCGCCCATGACGTTGACCATGAGGAAGATCAGCAGGGTGGACCCGACGAAGACGGGGACCATCTGGAGCAGTCGCCGGACGACATAGCGCCCCATGGCGGCTCAGCCGACCTTGATCTCGTTGTAGACGGGCACGCTGAACGGGTTGAGTGCCACGTCGGACAGCCGCTCGGAGTAGCCGGCGCTGCCGTTCTGGTACCACAGCGGGATGGCCGCCATGTGGTCCCGGACGACGCCCTCGGCCTGCTGGAACAGCCGTACGGCCTTGGTCTGGTCGCTCTCGGCGTTGGCCCGGTCGACCAGCTCGTCGAACTCCTTGTCCGACCACTTGCCGTCGTTGGAGGAGGCGTTCGTGTAGTACAGCGGCTGGAGGAAGTTCTGGATGAGCGGGTAGTCCATCTGCCAGCCCGCGCGGAACGGCCCGGTCATCTTGTGCTGCCCGATGCGGTTGCGGAAGTCGGCGAAGGTGCCGACCGGGTTGCCGACGCACGCCTTGTCGTCGCCGAGCGCGTTGTTGATGGAGTTGCACACGGCGTCCACCCACTCCTTGTGCGAGCCCGTGTCCGCGTTGTACGTGATCCTCACCTGGCCGCCGGGGATCCCGCCGCCCTCCTTGATCAGCTTCTTCGCCTCGTCCGGGTGGTACTCGCAGGGCTTGCCGCACAGGCCCTCCTTGAAGCCGCCCGCCACGCCGAGGACGGGCGAGGTCCAGTCGGTGGCCGGGGTGCGGGTCCCGTGGAAGATCGTCTCGGTGATCTGCTTCCGGTTGATCGCCATGGACAGGCCCGTGCGGACCTTCTCCGTGCCCGGCTTGTCCCACGCCTTGTCGTAGTAGGGGAAGGCGAAGGTCTGGAGGATGCCGGCCGGGGTGTTGATGTAGCGGTCGCCCAGGTCGGTCCTGACGTTCTTCAGCTGGGCGGCGGGCACGTCGTCCACCAGGTCGAGGTTGCCGGACATCAGGTCGGTGTAGGCGGTGTTGCCGTCGGTGTAGACCTTCAGGTCGACCCCGCCGTTGCGTGCCTTGTCCGGGCCCGGGTAGCCGTCCCACTTCCGCAGGGACATCTGAGCGCCCTTCATATAGGAAGCCACCATGTACGGACCGTTGCCGACCGGCTTGCGGAGCCAGGCCGCGTGGTCCGTGAAGAAGGCGCGCGGCAGCGGGGCGAAGGCCGCGTAGCCGAGGGTGTCCGGGAAGCTGGAGAACTTCTGGTTGAGCCGGACGGTGAAGGTGTGGTCGTCCACCACCTTCAGCCCGGACAGGGTGTCGGCGGTCTGCCTGCCGGTGCCGGGGTGCACCTTGTCGTAGCCGTCGATGTAGCCGAAGAAGAGGGCGTTCTTCTGGTTGTTCCTCAGGCCGGCGCCGTAGTTCCAGGCGTCCACGAAGGAGCGGGCGGTGACCTTCTCGCCGTTGGAGAAGGTCCAGCCGGGCTTCACCCTGATGGTGAAGTTCCGCGAGTCGTCGGTGTCGATGGACCGGGCGAGCATGTCGGTGGCCTTGCCGGTCCTCGGGTCGTACTTCTTCAGGCCCCGGAAGATCATGTCGAGGACCTTGCCGCCCTGCACCTCGTTGGTGTTGGCGGGCTCCAGCGGGTTCTGCGGGTCGCCCCACGAGGAGCTGAGCACCGCGCCGGCGGTGCCGCCGCCTGAGCCGCCGCCCCCGCAGCCGGTGGCGGCGAGGGCCAGCGCCACCGCGCACACGGCCCCTCGGGCCCGCGTGACTCCCCGCATGGCGTGCCTCCTCCGCGACGTGGATCCACTACTGGCCAATATCGCCACATAAGGCACGTATCGCATGCCCGCCGCCCGATTGAGCGGCCTTTGGGGGGAGAGGTCATCCGAATGCAGGCACCACCCTCTCAGAGGGCTTGATGATCTTGCGCGGAGAGCGCAATAGATCTTCGCGTAACGATGCCGAAACGTTGGATTGCGACGGGCCGATGTACGCATGTCGACACTCCACCGTCCGCATATCGAACGCCTTGCCCGCTTAGTCCGTTTGGCCCGATGTGAAGCACGGATTGATTACGGCGCGCTACCCGCGTAGCTACGGAATGATCAAGCGAGAGTAAAGAAGGTAAAGACAAAACCAAGGCGGCCGAGAATTTATTGACCTTGAATGAATTGCGTTGAAAAAGTCCGGCGTAGCCCGTAGGGGAGTGCCCTGCGGAGTCATCAGACCCTCCCTTGGGCCAGGAGCACCATGACCCTCCCAACTCCATCTGCGGCTGTCCCCCTCGAGGTGACCGACGAGTCCGTCGAGAAGGTGACTACCTCCGGCGACCCGAAGGGCGGCGAGGGGCGTTCCCCGGGACGACTGGCCTGGAAGCGCTTCAAGCGCGACCGGACAGGCGTCATATCGGCCTGCATCGTGATCTTCTTCTTCGTGATCGGTGTCGCGGCACCGCTCATAGCCAAGCTGTACGGCAAGGACCCGTACACCACGTACGCGAGCCAGGACCCGAGCCTGCTCGACGCGTTCTCGTACCCCGCGGGCCCCAACGGCGGCATGAGCTCCGAGTTCTGGTTCGGCATCGAGCCCCAGCTCGGCCGGGACGTGTTCACCTTCCTGCTCTACGCGATCCGCAACTCGCTGGGCATCGCCACCGCCGCGACCCTGCTGACGACCATCGTCGGCGTCGTGGTGGGCGTCACGGCCGGCTACCTGGGCGGCAAGACGGACTACCTCGTCGGCCGGGTCATCGACATCCTGCTGTCGTTCCCGTCCACGCTCTTCTTCATCGCCTTCATGCCGGTCGTCTACGGCATCTTCGTCAAGCCGGACGACAACATCCCGACCGGGCTGGTCGTCTTCTCCCTGATCGTCGTGCTCTCCGCCTTCGGCTGGGCGTCCATCGCGCGTCTGCTGCGCGGCCAGGTGCTCGGCCTGCGTGAGCGCGAGTTCGTCGAGGCGGCGAAGGTCACGGGCGCGTCCCCGATGCGCATCGTGTTCAAGGAGCTGCTGCCCAACCTGTGGACCCCGATCATCATCCAGTCCACGCTCATGCTGCCGGCGTACGTCACCGCCGAGGCCGGACTGGCCTTCCTCGGCGTCGGCGTCACCGACCCCACTCCCGACTGGGGCGTGATGATCGGCCGCGGCGCCACGTTCTACACCGAGGACATCACCTTCCTGCTCTTCCCGGGCCTCGCCATGGTGATCTTCGTCCTCGCCTTCAATCTGCTCGGCGACTCGGTGCGCGACGCGCTCGACCCGAAGTCGAAGCGCTAGCAACGCAGTTCCACCCGGCCCGGGGCGGAGACACCCGGCTGGTCCCGTCTGTTCCGACCAACCTTCTAGGCAGGCTCAGCATGTCCTTTTCTCGTAGAAACTTCCTGATCGCCACCGGTGTGGCGGCAGCCTCCACCTCGGTGCTGAGCGCCTGCAGCAGCGATGACTCCAAGGGCTCCGGTCACAACGACGTGCCGTCGGTGAGCAAGTCCAAGACGGTCAACATCCCGGTCGGCACGAAGGCCGACTCGGTCGGTCCGGCTCCTGAGGTCGCGGGCGCCGTCAAGGGCGGCACGATCTACTCGCTGGACCAGTTCGACATGGACCACATGGACCCGGCGCAGATCTACGTCTCCACCGAGGGCGCCATCACCGTCCCGATCATGCGTGGCCTGACCGGCTACAAGATCGACGACAAGGGCGGCTGCACCCTCGTCGGCGACGCGGCCACCGACGCCGGCACCATGAAGAACGGCGGCAAGACCTGGTCGTTCACCCTCAAGGACGGCATCAAGTGGGAGGACGGCTCCGACGTCTCCATGGACGACGTCCGCCACACCTTCGAGCGCCTCTTCGCGAGCTTCATCACCGAGGGTCCGCGCTACGTCCAGCAGTGGCTGGTCGGCGGCGACAAGTACAAGGGCCCGTACGACGGCAAGCACCTCGAGTCGGTCGAGATCTCCGGCAAGACGGTGACCTTCCACCTCACCGAGCCCCGCACGGACTTCAACTACACGCTCGCCATGCGCGGCTACTCCCTGGTGCCGAAGAAGCACGACACCAAGGAGAAGTACGACAAGCGCCCGTTCTCCTGCGGCCCCTACAAGATCGGTGACCGCAAGATCGGCAAGTCGCTGACCTACGTGCGCAACGAGCACTGGGACGCGAAGACGGACCCGATCCGCAACAACTACCCGGACCAGTACGTCTTCCAGTTCGGCTTCGAGCTGATCGCCTCCACCGACCGCTACATCGCGGACAAGGGGAACGACCAGTACACGATGTCGATCTTCAACGAGGTCGCCCCGGAGCGCATCGCCCAGGTCCTCACCAACGCGAAGCTCAAGCAGCGCGTCCTCACCCAGGTCGACACGGTCACCTACTACTGGCCGATCAACACGACCCGCATCAAGGACGTCAAGGTCCGCCAGGCCATCAACTGGGCGTGGCCGCACCTGCAGCTGCAGACCATCCGCGGCGGCAAGGCCAGCAGCGAGCTGGCCACCACGATCCTCAGCCCGGTGACCCCCGGTTACCAGAAGTTCGACCTCTACGGCACGGACAAGAAGCCCGGTGGCGACCCGGACAAGGCCAAGGCCCTGCTGAAGGAGGCCGGCAAGCTCGGCCAGAAGCTGGTCATCGCCTACCAGCACTCCGACAACGCGGTGAAGTCCGCCGTCGCGATCAAGAACGCGCTGGAGGCCGCCGGCTTCCAGGTCGTCAACAAGCAGGTCGACAAGTCGACGTTCTACACCCAGATCGGCAAGATCGACAACGACTACGACCTGTTCGCGGCCGGCTGGAGCCCGGACTGGCCGAACGGTTACTCGGTCTTCTACCCCTGCTGGAGCGGCAAGAACATCGGCGACGGCCGCAGCAACTACGCCCAGCTGAACGACCCGAGCGTCAACAAGGCGATCGACGCCGCCGCGAAGATCACCGACCCGGCGGAGGCCAACAAGGCCTGGGGCAACGTCGACCGCCAGATCATGGAGCTGGCGGCGGTCGTCCCGGACTACCACTCCATCCGCAACTGGATGTACGGGTCCAAGGTCGGCAACGTCGTGTTCGACGCCGGCAACACCTGCATCGCGCTCTGCAAGCTGTACGCCAAGAAGTAAGGCGCACGACCCCTCGGGGGCGGCCAGGACCCGGCCGCCCCCTCCGGCCCACCCCTCACCCCGGCGACGGCGCCCCGTCCGGAAAGTCACGCCCCATGTTCCGCTTCCTCGTCCGCCGACTCCTCGGCGCGCTGGTCATCCTGTTGATCATCAGCGCGGTCACGTTCTGGCTGTTCTACGCCATCCCGCGTGACCCCGCCATGATGTCCTGCGGCAAGAACTGCACGCCCGACATGCTGAAGCAGGTGCGGCACAACCTGGGCATCGACCACCCGATCCCGGTCCAGTACTGGTACTGGCTCAAGGGCATCTTCGTCGGACGCAGCTACGGCGACTTCGGCAACTGCAGCGCCCCGTGCCTGGGCTACTCCTTCGCCAACCGTGAGCCGGTCCTCGGCACGATCATGGACAGGCTCCCGCTGACGCTCTCGCTCGCCTTCGGCGCGGCCGTGGTCTTCCTCGTCATCGGTGTGGGCGCGGGCATGATCGCCGCCCTCAAGCAGGGCAAGTGGCAGGACAAGGTCGCCAGCTCGGCCTCGCTGCTCGGCTCCTCGCTGCAGATCTACTTCGTCGGGTACATCGCGATGTACTTCCTGGTCTTCAAGCTGGGCATCCTGGACAACCCGTCGTACACGCCGATCACCCAGAACCCGGTCAAGTGGGTCTCCGGCCTGCTGCTGCCGTGGCTGGTGCTCGCCATCATCTTCACCGCCAACTACACGCGTATGTCGCGCTCGCAGCTCGTGGAGCAGCTCAGCGAGGACTACGTCCGCACGGCCCGGGCCAAGGGCCTCTCCCGCCGCAACGTCTTCCTCCGCTTCGCCTGGCGCGGTGCGATGGGCCCGATCGTCACCATCTTCGGTGTCGACCTGGGCACCCTGATCGGCGGCGCGATCATCACCGAGTCCGTCTTCAGCCTCCAGGGCGTGGGCCGGCTCGCGCTCGACGCCGTGAACAAGAGCGACCTGCCCATGGTGCTCGGCGTCACCCTCCTGTCCGCCGGCGCCATCGTGCTCTTCAACATCATCGTCGACGCCGTCTACGCCCTCATCGACCCGCGGATCCGGCTCGCCTGACCTCCGCCCCGCCGTCCCTTCCCACCCGCCCCACCCGGCGACACCTCGCATCACCCCCCAGGAGCGTCCCCGTGACGAGCACCGATCAGCAGCCGTTCCTCTCCGTCAAGGACCTCAGGGTCCACTTCTCCACCGAGGACGGCATCGTCAAGGCCGTCGACGGACTCAGCTTCGACCTCGTCAAGGGCCAGACTCTCGGGATCGTCGGCGAGTCGGGCTCCGGCAAGTCCGTCACCAACCTGACGATCCTGGGCCTCCACGACCGCGACCGCACCGCGATCGAGGGCGAGATCGTGCTGGACGGCAAGGAGCTGCTCACCGCCTCCGAGAAGGAGCTGGAGCGGCTGCGCGGCAACAAGATGTCGATGATCTTCCAGGACGCGCTGGCGTCGCTGTCGCCGTACCACACGATCGGCACGCAGATCGGCGAGACCTACCGCAAGCACACGGGCTGCTCCAAGTCCGAGGCGCGCAAGCGCGCGATCGAGATGCTGCGCCGGGTGGGCATCCCGCAGCCGGACATGCGGGTGGACGACTACCCGCACCAGTTCTCGGGCGGTATGCGCCAGCGCGCGATGATCGCCATGGCGCTGGTGTGCGACCCCGAGCTGCTGATCGCGGACGAGCCGACGACCGCCCTGGACGTGACGGTCCAGGCGCAGATCATGGACCTGCTCAAGGACCTCCAGCAGGAGTTCGGCACCGCGATCATCTTCATCACCCACGACCTCGGCGTGATCGCCGACATCGCCGACGACGTGCTGGTGATGTACGGCGGCCGGTGCGTGGAGCGCGGCACCAAGCAGGAGGTGCTGCGCGACCCGCAGCACCCCTACACCCTCGGTCTGCTGGGCTCGATGCCGAGCCTGCAGGGGCCGGTGGACGTGCCGCTGACGCCGATCCCCGGTTCGCCGCCCTCGCTGCTCAATCCCCCGTCGGGCTGCCGTTTCCACCCCCGGTGCGCCTTCGCCGAGAAGGTGGCGGGCGGGCTGTGCTCCAAGGAGAGCCCGGTGCTCGAGGTCGTCGACGGCCGCGGCGCCGCCTGCCACCTCACCCCGGAGCAGAAGCGGGAACTCTTCGCTGACTTCGCCGGAACCCGGCACAACTGACGGACACGAGAGCGGATTTCACGATCATGAGCAACACGAACCCCCTCCTGGACGTCTCCGGGCTGACGAAGCACTTCCCGATCAAGGGCGGCTTCCCGATCCGGCGGACGGTCGGCGCGGTCCAGGCCGTCGACGGCCTGGACTTCCAGGTCGCCGAGGGCGAGAGCCTCGGCCTGGTCGGCGAGTCCGGCTGCGGCAAGTCGACCACCGGCCGGCTCATCACCCGCCTGCTGGAGCCCACCGGCGGCAGGGTCACCTACCGCGGTCAGGACATCACGCACGCCAACCGCAAGCAGCTGGCGCCCATCCGCTCCGAGATCCAGATGATCTTCCAGGACCCCTACGCCTCGCTGAACCCGCGGCAGACGGTCGGCAAGATCATCTCCGGGCCGATGGAGATCAACGACATCAACCCGCCCGGCGGCCGGGAGAAGCGGGTCCGGGAACTCCTGGAGATCGTCGGCCTCAACCCCGAGCACTACAACCGCTTCCCGCACGAGTTCTCCGGCGGCCAGCGCCAGCGCATCGGCGTCGCCCGCGCGCTCGCCCTGGAGCCCAAGCTGATCGTCGCGGACGAGCCGGTCTCCGCGCTGGACGTCTCCATCCAGGCCCAGGTCGTCAACCTGCTCCAGAAGGTGCAGCGCGAACTCGGCATCGCGTTCGTGTTCATCGCCCACGACCTCGCGATCGTGCGGCACTTCTCCCAGCGCGTGGCGGTCATGTACCTCGGCAAGATCGTCGAGATCGGCGACCGCGAGGACCTGTACGACAACCCGCGCCACCCCTACACCCGGGCCCTGCTCTCCGCCGTGCCCGAGGCCACGGTGGACGAGGAGCCGCGCGAGCGCATCCGCCTGGTCGGTGACGTGCCGTCCCCGATCAACCCGCCCTCCGGCTGCCGCTTCCGCACCCGCTGCTGGAAGGCGACCGAGAAGTGCGCCACGGAGGCTCCGCCGCTGGTGCAGGTGGAGGGCAACAAGCCGGGCCACCTGACGGCGTGCCACTACCCGGAGACGGAGCCCACGATCCCGGCTCCGCGTCTCTCCAAGGACCCCGAGGCGGCGGCCTGACACACCCCTTTCCGTCGGCCGCCCCCTCGCGGACCGGACTGTCACGGCCCATTGACCCGAGCCCCTGATCGTCCGCTCCAGGGGACGAGGGCCCGCGCCTTTCCCAGGCACGGGCCCTCTTCCGCGTTCCGGGCCCCCACGCGCCGCGCCCGTCCGCCGTCCGCGCGGCCGGCGTCAACGGCGGTTTGGGTATGAGGAGTTCGTGAACCGCCGGTTTCCTGACCCACCGTTCAAGACGGTGTGTCAGACTGCCGCGGTGGTGGATCACGTCTTTGCCGATCTCTCGCTCGCCGCGCTGTACGACAGCCTCAATCCCTGGGGACCGGGTGACGACTTCTACCTCGGTCTGCTGCGGGACGCCGGCTGCGTGCTGGACATCGGGTGCGGCACCGGCCGGTTGCTGCGGCGGGCCCGGGAAGAGGGGCACCGGGGACGGCTGCTCGGTCTCGATCCGGCCGCCGCCATGCTCGTGCAGGCGCGGCGGGCGCGGCCGGACGTCGAGTGGGTGCTCGGCGATGTGCGGGTGCGGCGGTGGCGGGGGGAGTTCGACCTCGTCGTCATGACCGGGCACGCGTTCCAGGAGCTGGTGACGGACGAGGAGATCCGGGTCTGTCTGCGCGCCGCCCGCGCGGCCCTGCGGGACGGCGGACGGTTCGTCTTCGAGACCCGCAATCCGGTCGCCCGCGCCTGGGAGCGGTGGACCCCGGACCGGGTGCACGAGGTCAGCGCCGCCGACGGCACCGCGGTGCGGGTCTGGCACGAGGTGCGGGGCGGGGACCCGGACCGGGGCCGGATCCACTTCACCGAGACCTACGCCGGCCCCGGCTGGCCCGCCCCCCGCGTCAACCACGGCGTCCTGCGCTTCCTGGACGCCGACACGCTGGACACCTTCCTCGCGGAGGCGGGCCTGGCCGTCACCGAACAGTACGGCGACTGGAGCCGGGGCCCACTGACGGACACCTCCCCGGAGATCGTCACGGTGGCCCGCCGGGCCGGCACAGGAGCCTAGGGGCAGGGCCCTCAGCCCGCCTGGTCCTCCTCCAGTGCCGCCAGTGCCGGGTCCAGGACGATGTCCTCCTCGCGGGCCTCGATGGTCGGCTCCTCCGGGAAGTGGCACGCGGTCAGGTGGCCGTCGCGGTTGCCGGAGAGCCGGATCAGCGGGGGCTCCTCGGCCGCGCACTTGTCCTGTGCCTTCCAGCAGCGGGTGCGGAAGCGGCAGCCCGACGGCGGGGAGATGGGCGACGGCACGTCACCGGCGAGGCGGATGCGCTCGCGCTGCTGCCCCTCCCCTTCCGTCAGGGTGACCTCGGGGACGGCGGACAGCAGGGCGTGGGTGTAGGGGTGCCGCGGGCGGGTGTAGATGGAGTCCCGGTCACCCACCTCGATGATCTTGCCGAGGTACATCACCGCGACACGCTGCGAGAAGTGGCGTACCACGGCCAGGTCGTGGGCGATGAAGACGAACGCGATGCCGAGTTCGCGCTGGACCTTCTGGAGCAGGTTGACGACCTGGGCCTGGATGGAGACGTCCAGGGCCGAGACCGGCTCGTCCGCGACGATCAGCCTCGGCTCCAGGGCGAGCGCGCGGGCGACGCCGATGCGCTGGCGCTGGCCGCCGGAGAACTCGTGCGGGAAACGGTTGTAGTGCTCGGGGTTCAGGCCGACGATCTCCAGGAGCTCACGGACCCGCTTCTCCCGGCCGCCCTCCGGATCGATGCCGTTGATCTCCATCGGCCCGGAGATGATCTTGCCGACCGTCTGCCGCGGGTTCAGCGACGAGTACGGGTCCTGGAAGATCATCTGGATCTCGGAACGGATCGGCGCCAGCTGCTTGCGGTTGGCGTGGCTGATGTCCCGGCCCCGGTAGGTGATCGTGCCGCGGGTCGGCTCCAGCAGGCGCGTGATGAGGCGGCCGGTGGTCGACTTGCCGCAGCCCGACTCGCCGACCAGGCCGAAGCTCTCGCCCTCGGCGACCTGGAAGTCCAGGCCGTCGACGGCCTGGACCGCGCCGACCGTCCGCCGGATCGGGAAGCCGCCCTTGACCGGGAAGTGCTTGACCAGCCCGGAGACCTTCAGCAGCGGCTGCGACGCCGCGTCGCCGTCGGTTTCGCGGGGAGTGGGGAGGACCAGGTCCTCTGTCATGACGGTTGTCCTCCTAGCCCAGACGGGGCCTGATCTCTTCGATGAAGATGGTGCGTTTCCGCTCCGTGCTCAGATGGCACGCCGAGGAGCGGTCCGGTCCCAGCAGCGGGCGCTCGGTGACACACCGGTCGCCCTCGACCCGGTCCCGGAAGGAGCACCGGGGGTGGAAGCGGCAGCCGGTCGGCGGGGTGAGCAGGCTCGGCGGGGTGCCGGGGATCGGCGAGAGCGGGGTGCCGAGGTCGGAGTCCAGCCGGGGCATGGAGTTCAGCAGACCCCAGGTGTACGGGTGCAGCGGCGCGCTGAGCACCTCGTCGACGGTGCCGCGCTCCACCGCGCGCCCGGCGTACATGACCATGATGTCGTCGGCCATGTCGGCGATGACCCCGAGGTCGTGGGTGATGAAGACGATCGCCGTGCCGAACTCCCGCTGGAGGTCCTTGAGCAGGTCCAGGATCTGGGCCTGCACGGTCACGTCCAGCGCCGTGGTCGGCTCGTCGGCGATCAGCAGGTCCGGGTCGCAGACCAGTGCCATGGCGATCATCGCGCGCTGGCGCATACCGCCGGAGAACTGGTGCGGGTAGTCCCGGGCGCGCTCCTTGGGGTTGGGGATGCCGACCTTGGCGAGCATCTCCACGGCCCGCTCCCAGGCGGCCCTCTTCGAGGCGCCGGTGTGCTTCATGTACGGCTCGGCGATCTGCCGGCCGATGGTGTAGAAGGGCGACAGCGCGGTGAGCGGGTCCTGGAAGATCATCGCCATCCGGTTGCCGCGGAGCTTCTCCATCTCCTTCTCGGTGGCGGTGATCAGTTCCTTGCCTTCGAGGAGGATCTCCCCGTCGATCGTCGTGTACACCGGGTCGTGCAGCCCGAGGATCGTCAGGTTGGTGACCGACTTGCCCGAGCCCGACTCGCCCACGATGCCGAGGGTCTTCCCGCGGTGCAGGTCGAAGGAGAGGCCGTCGACGGCCTTGACCGGGCCGTCCTCGGTGGAGAACGTCACCTGGAGATCGCGCACCGAGAGGAATCCGTCCGGCCCGGCCGGGGCCGGTGCCCCCTCGGCCTTGGTCACTGTGGTCACGATGGCTGTTCTTCCTAGGAGAGCCGGATGCGGGGGTCGATCCACGCGTAGGTGATGTCGGTCAGGATGTTGATGACCAGGATGAAGAAGGCGCCGAACAGCATGACCCCCATCGTCAGCGGCAGGTCCTTGTTGACCGCGCCGTCCACGGCGAGCCGGCCGATCCCCTGGAGGGAGAAGGTCAGTTCGGTGACGACGGCGCCGCCCAGCATGGAGCTGACATCGATGCCGAGCACGGTGACGATCGGGATGAGCGAGCCGCGCCAGGCGTAGCGCAGGAAGACGTACCTGCGTGACATGCCCTTGGCCCGGGCGGTGCGCACATGGTCCTCGGCGAGCTGTTCGATCATCGAGGAGCGCGCCATACGGGTGTACTGCGCGGTGAAGATCGTGGCCATCACACAGACCGGGATCGACATCCCGACGAACCAGCCGACCGGGTCCTCGGTGAGGGGCACGTACCGGGGGTCCTCCATCCAGCCGGTGCTGTAGACGAGGACCGTCAGCACGATCGGGCCGAGGAAGTAGATCTGGAACGAGCTGAGCACCATGGACGCGCCGGTGGCGACCTTGTCGACCAGGGTCCCGCGCCGGTAGGCGGCGATCATGCCCGCGCCGATGCCGATGACGAGGAAGACGATCGCGCCGCCGGCGGTCAGGGTGAGGGTCAGCGGGAACCGGTCCATGATGGTGCTCCAGACCATGTCCCCCGAGTAGAACGACACGCCCAGGCAGGGGGCCGAGCAGTGCCCGGTGGGGAAGTCGCGGCCCGTCACGATGCCGGACATGAAGTCCCAGAACTGCTGGGCCAGGGGCAGGTTGAGCCCGAGGGCCTCCCGGATGTCCGCCAGCCGCTGGGGCGAACAGTCCTTGCCGCAGGCCAGGGAGGCGTAGTCGGAGGGTGCGGCCACGAAGAGGAAGAAGGTCGCCGCCCCGATGAGGAAGAGCGTGACGAAGGCGCCGACCGTGCGCCGGATGATGAACTGAAGCATGGCGGGCTGGCTCTCTGCGGAGACGGTGGGTAGGGGGCGCTCGGGCAGGGGGCGCGCTCGCTGCGGAGCGCGCCCCCTGGGTCAGCCGCGGGTCACGACTTCAGGTACAGCCGGTTGATGTCGATGAGGCTGGACACCGAGCCGTAGCGGGCACCGCCCACGTTCGAGCCGGAGATCTGGAACTGCTTCGTGTACCACAGCGGGGCCGCCGGGATGACGTTCTCCAGCAGGTAGTGGTGCGCTTCCTTCCAGGTCTTGGCGGCGTCGGTCGGGTTCTGCGTCAGGGCCTTCTTGATGAGGGCGTCGACCTTCGGGTCCTTGACGTGCGAGTAGTTCGCGGAGCCGTCGAAGACCTGCGTGCCGTCGTAGATCGGGGTGACGACGGTACCCGGCGACGGCCAGTCCTGGCCCCAGCCGGTGATGTAGGCGTCGTACGGGTTGTCGAGCTTGCCGATCTGCTCGTAGTAGCTCGCCGAGTCGACCTCCTTGGCGACGACGTCGATCCCGACCTTGGTCAGGGCGTCCTCGATGGCGACCTTGCGCTTCTGGCCGGCCTCGCTGTTGGGGTAGGCGAACACGATCTTCTTCTCGCCGGCCGGGACGTCCTTGAGGGTCTCCTTGGCCTTGGCGATGTTGCCCTGCGGGGTCTTCAGACGGCCGTAGGGGTCGTAGCTCGCCTCGTAGCCGGGCAGCGTCGGCGCGAAGTAGTTCGGCGCGACGTCACCGCCGTAGGCGCCGCCCTCCCCGGCGATGAGGGACTTGGAGTTGACCGCGTAGGTGATGGCCTCGCGGACCTTCTTGTCCTTGACCCGGTCGAGGTTGAAGGCCAGCGTCATCACGTAGGGCTGGTAGCCCTTGACCGTGCGCTTGCTGGCCTCGGGGTTGTTGACGACGTCCTGGATCTGCGTGGCCTCGACGCCGTTGGTGAGCTGGATGGCGTTCCTGTTCTCGCCCTTGTCCGCGATCAGACGCTTGGTCTGGGTGGACTCGGTGACGCCGAACTGGATGGTGAAGCCGTCGACGTACTGGTGGCGCACGGAGTCGGTCTTCGGGTCCCAGTTGGTGTTCTTGACCATCTTCAGGGTCTTGCCGGGCTTGTTCTCGGCGATCTTGTACGGGCCGGTGGCGACCGGCTTCTTCTCGTAGCCCTCCTTGGTGTCGCCCTTCGCCGGGACGACGGCGTAGCCGGCCATGGCGAGCGTCTGCGGCAGGTCCGGGCGCGCCTGGTCGAAGTGGAACACCACCGTCTTGTCGTCCGGGGTGTCCAGCACGGAGGCCGGCAGGTGCTTGCCGTCGAAGCCGCCGCCCGGCAGGGCCTTGCGGTAGTCCGCGCCGCTCAGCCAGGTCTGGAGGTAGGTCGGGCCGTCGAAGATGAACTTCGCGTACTGACGCTCGACGGTGTGCCGGACATCGGCAGACGTGATCGGGTTGCCGTTCTCGTCCTTGATGCCGTCCTTCAGCGTGAAGGTCCAGGTCTTGCCGCCGTCGGAGGACTTCCCGGAGTCGGTGGCGAGGTCACCGACGACGGACACGTTGCCCTTGTCGTCCTCCTGGAACTGGGTCAGACGGCGGAAGAGGAGGTTGGCGACCTGGCCGGCGTCGGAGACGTAGATCTGGGCGGGGTCCAGGTGGGACAGGCCCGCCTCCTGGTAGATCGTGATCGTGCCGCCGGGTTTGGCGCCGGGCACGTCCTTCGCGGGTCCGGTCGAGCCCGCGGCGTCGACATAGGTGACCGCCTTGGACTGGACCGCCGCTTCCTTCTGGTCCTTCTTGGAGTCCCTGCCGGATTTGCCGCCCTCGTTCTTGGAGCAGCCCGTGAGAGCCAGGGAGCCGGCCGCGATGGCGATCACTACGGCACGCGCTCCGCGGGCGCGATGAGACATCATGTGGCGAATCCACCTACCTGTCGGTTGTTATCCGTGAGATCTGCCGGGCGCCGGCCGGGTGCGGGCCGGCGGGGGCGGCAGCCACCCCCACCCAACGGACGACCTACCGCCCGGACTTGGGGTCGAACGCGTCCCGTACGGAGTCCCCGAGGAGGTTGAAGCACAGGACGAAGATCACCAGCGCCACCCCGGGGAAGAACATGAACGCCGGGTCCTGCTCGGCGTACCGGGCGCCGGCGGCGAAGAGGCGTCCCCAGTCGGGCGTCGGCTCGACGAACCCGACGCCCGCGAAGGACAGGAAGGCGATGCTGAGGATGGTGCTGGGCAGCTGGTACGTGAACTGCACCAGGATCGGGGTGACGACGTTGGGCAGGATCTCCTTGCGCACGATCCGCCACGGCGAGGCGCCCGACACCTTGGCCGCCTCCACGAACTCCCGTTCGCGCAGGGACAGTACGGTGGAACGGACCAGTCGGGCCATGCCCATCCAGCCCAGCAGCCACAGCACGATCAGCATGGCCAGGGCGCGGAAGTAGGTCGGCGTCTCCTCGCGGGGGTTCACGAAGAAGGACGTGACGACGGGCATGAAGGCGATGAAGAACAGCTGTTGCGGGAAGGAGAGGAAGAAGTCGGTGCCGCGGCCGATCCAGTAGTCCGTGCGGCCGCCGAAGTACCCGCCGATCAGGCCGATCAGGATGCCGGTGACCATGATGAGGACGGTGATGCCCAGCGCCATGTACAGCGAGGTGCGCATGCCGTACAGCAGCATGGCGTAGAGGTCGCGGCCGTACTGCGGTTCGACGCCGAACCAGTGGTCGCCGGAGACGCCCCCCAGGTACCCCAGCGGAAGCCCGAACTCGTCGAGGACCGGCTTGTCGGCGTAGGTGGGGTCCTGTCCGTACAGGGTGTACGGATCAGTGCCCGACAGCTTCACCAGCAGCGGTGCGAGCAGGGCGACGACGAAGTAGCCGATCACCACCACGGCGCAGATGACGCCCGTGCGGTCGCGCTTGAAGCGCAGCCACATCAGCTGGCCGGGGGACCGGCCCGCGAGCTTGACGGGTTCGCTCTTCGTCTCCGGCCCTGGTGCGCCGTCGACGACGACCGAAGCCCCGCCGCCCTCTATGTCGATAGGACTTGTCACGGTTCGTCCGTTTCACAGGTATGAGCGTGAGAGGTGTCCGCGTACTCCGAGAACGCGCGTGACCGCAGTCGGACGCGCGTAGTTACCGGGGTTCCCTCCTCATGACTTCACGTGTTCACCAGCTGGCGAGGGTTTCCGTCTTCCCTCCGACACCCCTGACGGAGGGTCAGAAACCCAGTGGTGCTCGTGAGTCGGCGCTGTCCCCACAGCGCGAGACCCATTGACCCGAGCGCTACGCGGCTAACTATCTGCCATGGGTCGACCACCGACCACTGCCCGTAGATCTCAATTCAGTCACGGCTCGCGCCTACACCTTCCAAAATCTGGACAAACTGTTCGTCAGAAGAAGGCGCGAAACGGACTTGTTACATGGCTATCGGGCAGCGATCTCCGCATGTCGGACATGGGCCGCCCGAAAACCGGTTGCAAAAAGCCCGGGTTCCCCCACGATGGGGGAACCCGGGCTCAGGCGGCCGGGAGGTGGCCGGGAATCAGCTGTGCTTGGCGCGGCTCGCGGCGCGCGCCCGCTCCCTCTGGTCGAGCACGACCTTGCGGATGCGAACGGCCTCCGGGGTCACCTCGACGCACTCGTCGTCGCGGCAGAACTCCAGCGACTGCTCCAGCGACAGCTTGCGCGGCGGCACGATCGACTCGGTCACATCGGCCGTCGAGGACCGCATGTTGGTGAGCTTCTTCTCCTTGGTGATGTTGACGTCCATGTCGTCGGAGCGCGAGTTCTCGCCGACGATCATGCCCTCGTACACCTCGGTGCCCGGCTCCACGAAGAGCACGCCGCGCTCCTGGAGATTCGTCATCGCGAACGCGGTGACGGCACCGGCGCGGTCGGCGACCAGGGAGCCGTTGTTGCGGGTCTGCAGCGGACCGAACCAGGGCTCGTGACCCTCGTGGATGGAGTGGGCGATGCCCGTGCCGCGGGTCTGGGTCAGGAACTCGGTACGGAAACCGATCAGGCCACGGGACGGCACGACGAACTCCATGCGGACCCAGCCGGAGCCGTGGTTGGACATGTTGTCCATGCGGCCCTTGCGGACGCCCATGAGCTGCGTGACCGCGCCCATGTGCTCCTCGGGCACGTCGATCGTCATGCGCTCGACCGGCTCGTAGACCTTGCCCTCGACGTCCTTGGTGACCACCCGGGGCTTGCCCACGGTCAGTTCGTAGCCCTCGCGGCGCATGGTCTCGACCAGGATGGCGAGCGCCAGCTCACCACGGCCCTGCACCTCCCAGGCGTCCGGGCGCTCGGTCTCCAGCACGCGCAGCGAGACGTTGCCGATCAGCTCGCGGTCCAGGCGGTCCTTGACCTGGCGGGCGGTGACCTTGCGGTCCTTCACGGCCGCCTTGGCGTCCGCGCCCTTGCCGGTGCCGCCCCGGCCGACCAGCGGCGAGGTGTTCGTACCGATCACCATGGAGATCGCCGGCTCGTCCACCGTGATCAGCGGCAGCGCGACCGGGTTCTCGGTGTCGGCCAGCGTCTCGCCGATCATGATGTCCGGGATGCCGGCGACCGCGCAGATGTCACCCGGGCCCGCCTTCTCGGCCGGCTTGCGGGTGAGCGCCTCCGTCATCATCAGCTCGGAGATGCGGACGTTGCCGACGGAGCCGTCCCGCTTGATCCAGGCGACCGTCTGGCCCTTGCGCAGTTCGCCCTGCTCGACGCGGAGCAGCGCGATACGGCCGAGGAAGTTGTCGGCGTCCAGGTTGGTGACGTGCGCCTGGAGCGGGGCGTCCTCGTCGTAGGTCGGGGCCGGGATGTGCTCCAGGATGGTGGAGAAGAACGGCTCCAGGCTGTCGCTGTCGGCCGGGACCGTGCCGTTGTCCGGCTTGGTCAGCGAGGCGATGCCGTCACGGCCGCAGGCGTAGACGATCGGGAACTCGATCTGCTCCTCGTCCGCGTCCAGGTCGAGGAAGAGGTCGTAGGTCTCGTTGACGACCTCGTCGATGCGGGCGTCGGGGCGGTCCGTCTTGTTGATGCACAGGATGACGGGGAGCCGGGCCTGGAGCGCCTTGCGCAGCACGAAGCGGGTCTGCGGCAGCGGGCCCTCGGAGGCGTCCACCAGCAGCACGACACCGTCGACCATCGACAGACCGCGCTCGACCTCGCCGCCGAAGTCGGCGTGGCCGGGGGTGTCGATGATGTTGATGGTGATGGGCTCCCCGCCGTCCTTGGGGTGGTACTTCACCGCCGTGTTCTTGGCGAGGATCGTGATGCCCTTCTCACGCTCCAGGTCGTTCGAGTCCATGACGCGGTCGTCGACCTGGTCGAGCTGGTGGGCGGCGAAGGCACCGGCCTGCTTCAGCATGCCGTCGACGATGGTGGTCTTGCCGTGGTCGACGTGGGCGACGATGGCGACGTTGCGGATGTCGTGGCGCGTGGCCATAGTGTGGCGTACTCCCGGAGTGTGCGGACTGCCCTGCGCGTACGTCCGTGTCGCGCGGGCCCTGCCGGGCTGGACACGCCACGGCCTCACCCCATGGTACGTGGCCGCTGCCGCCGGGGCGCGCCGGGATACGTCGGTGCAGCTCAGGCCGCCTTCGGGGCACCCGGCGCCGGCTATCCGGCCGGGCTCGGCGAGACCTTCGCGCCCTTCTTCAAAAAGCCCATGTCCTCGTAGACCGGCGTCCCGAAGCCGAAGGCCCCCGCGTTGACCACGTTCTTGCGGACCCCCACCAGCTGGGGCCGCTGGTAGAGCGGGATGGAGCCCGCGGCGGCCCAGATGCGGGCGTCGGCCTTGCGGATCAGGGAGCGCTCCTCGTCCTCGTCCAGCGTGGTCGCGGCCTGGTCGAAGAGCTGGTCGACCTGGTCCGTGCCGACCCGTGTGAAGTTCTGCTCGACGTTCACCGAGCCGTCCGCCGCCGCGACCGGCTTGGCGTAGATGGGCCGGGCGTCCGTCGCCGGGAACGCGGAGGACGGCCAGGAGTACAGGGCGAGGTCGTAGTCGCCGGCGGCGATGTGGTCCTTGAAGTAGCTCTCGTCCGAGACCTTGGTGATCGTCGTGCGGATGCCGACCTGCTCCAGCATCGCGGAGATCCGCTCGCCGACCGAGTTCAGCGTCTCCGAGCCGGGTCCGGAGGGCAGGACGAAGCGCAGCGCGAGCGGCTTGCCGTCCTTGGCGAGCGGTCCGGCGGGCGCGGCGGCCGGGGCGGCCGTGCCCTGCGGGGCGTACGCGCCGGGCGCGCCGCCGTGCTTGCCCTCCCCCTCGGGGCGCTGGCCGGGGTGCTCGTGCCGGCTGCCGGCGGACTCCCGTTGCTCGTGCTTGCCGTCGCCGTCCGCGCCGCCGTGGCTCCCGCCGCCGGGCCCGTCGTCGCGGCCCTTCTCGTCGTCGTCGTCCTCCCCGACGATGTACTCGCCGTCCTTGCCGCCGTTCGACACGTCCTCGGTGGGACGCTGGGGGCCGGCCGCCTTCTCGGGCTTCTTCGGCTCCTTGAGCGGGCCGCCGCGCACCCAGCCGGCGTCGGCGAGCAGCGCCTGCGCCTCCTTGGCGTCCTGGCCGCCGATCGCGCCGCTGCCGTCGGCGTAGGCGGCCTGCCCGGACAGGGCGAGGTGGCTGCCGACCGGTACGGCGGGCAGCCCCAGCGGGGTGAGGACCAGCCGGGCCAGCTCCACGCGGTCCAGGGCGCGGGCGACGGCCCGGCGGACCCGTTCGTCGGCGAGGGGGCCGGTGGAGCCGTTGAGGGCGAGCTGGGTGTAGGCGGGCTCCAGGGACTTGCGGACCTCGACGTCCCGCAGCGCCTGCTGCTGCTCCAGGTAGCGGGTGATGGCCTTGCGCAGCTTCTGCCTGCCCGTGTGCACCTGGTCGGACGTGAAGCCGTGCGCAAGCGCCCAGTCGCGCAGCTTCTTCGCCGAGGTCTTGCCCCCGGCTCCCTGGAGCGGGGTGCCGGTGCCCTTCTCGCGGTGGGCGAGGCCGATCCGCTGGGCGTCGGCGGAGTCGACCTCGGTGAGGTCCACGCTGCCGTCGGCGAGGGCGGCGGCCCGCTTGTCGCGCGTCACGGCGTGCAGCACGATCTCGTTGAGCTTGGCGGGCTTGCCCCACCAGCGCGGGTTGCGGGTGAGGACGACGTCCTTCTTGGCGGTGTCGACCTTCGCCACCTTGAACGGCCCGGCGGTGACCTTCAGCTTGCGCCGGGCGCCGTCGTTGAAGGCGTCCGGGGTGCCCATGACGTCCTTCGGGTACAGCGGGGAGAACAGCGACTTCCAGTCGGCGTAGGGGCGGGAGAAGGTGACCCTGACCTGGAGGTCGCTGGCCCCGCGCTCGATCTTGGCGATGCGGTCGTAGCCGGCGTTTCGGGCGGTCCAGAAGGCGCTGTTCTTGCCCGACAGGGCGCGCCACTGGGCGACGAAGTCGGCGGCGCCGATCTCCCGGCCGTCGGTCCACACGGCCTGCTGGTTCAGCTTGTACAGCACGACCTGGCGCGGCTCGGTCTCGATGACCTTGGCCGATTCCAGGTAGGCCGGATTGGCCACCGGCCGCCCGGCGGCGTCCAGCCGGAACATGGACGGGAGCACGGCCTGGGCGACCCGGCTGGTGCCGGCGTCGGCGTCGGCCTGGAAGGTGTTCAGGGTCTCCGGTACGGCGTCCACGGCCCACTTCAGGGTGCCGCCGTCGGTGACCTTGTCCCGGGCGACCAGGGCGATGTCCTGCGGTGCGAGGGGGCGGCTGGCCTCCTCGTCCTCGCCGCAGCCGGCGAGCAGGGGGACGGCGAGGGCGCCCGCGCCGAGGAAGACGAGGGCCCGGCGCACGTGCCCTGACCGGGTGCCGGCCGCCCGCGGGGACAAGGTGGCTGGTCGCGCCCCGCGGCAGAGCCGCCCGTCGATGGAGCCTCGCGCCGCTTCGGGGCGCTGCCCAACGCCGTCGTAGGACATCTCTGCTACCTCCAGGAAGCCACGGGCCTTATGCTCACATTTGTCGGTATATGGAGCTGATCACGTTTGGCGGTATATGGAGCTGATCAGATCTATGCGGCCACTGAAGAGGAAAGGATCCGGACACGGTGGGCGACACGGCGGCGACAGCCCGTAAGCCCACCCGTGCGGCGCAACACACCCGGCGGTGCCTCCGTACGCCCCGGCCAATCGCTGCACATCCCTTCACACCGGCGGTCGGGAGGCGCAACACTCCAAGGCGCGTGAACGTTGCCGCCCATGACCGCCGGACCCGCGGAAGCGAGGGCAAGTCATGTCCGTGCACGACGACATCAGCGCCGTCCAGCGCTGTCTCGACGACCTCAACCGGTCGGTGAGCCGCCTGGAACACCAGCTCGGCGGCGCCCTGGAGATACGCCGCGTCCGCCTGGACGCCGACCACCTGCGAGAGAGCGTGGCACTGCTGCGGGAGGCCGCCGCGGGCCCGGCCGCGCCGCGCCGGCCCGACCTCGTCACCATCTCCGACGCGCCCTACGACATCAGCCTGTGGACGGACTCGGACGACGAGGGCCTGGGCGCCCGCGACCGCCGCGCCCCCTGACACTCCCCCGAACCGACCGGAGTCCCCCTTGGCCACTGGTACGGAACCCCAGCACAACGGCGGTGGCGTACGCACCCGTACGCGCGCCGCGATCGCCGCCCCGCACCTGCGGACCGACCGCTGGTGGCTGGCGCCGGCCGCCACCGCGGCCGGCCTGCTGGCCTTCGTCGTGTACTCGACGTGGCGGGCCTTCGCGAACGCCCACTACTACGCGGCCCCGTACGTCTCGCCGTTCTACTCGCCGTGCCTGGCGGAGAACTGCCGGACCATGCGCGCAGGGCCCAACGCCGACCTCTTCGGGGGCTGGTGGGGCATCTCCCCCGCCGTCATCATCCTGATCTTCCCGCTCGGCTTCCGCCTGACCTGCTACTACTACCGCAAGGCGTACTACCGCGCCTTCTGGGCGTCCCCGCCCGCCTGCGCGGTGGCCGAACCGCACCGGACGTACACCGGCGAGACCCGCTTCCCGCTGGTCCTGCAGAACGTCCACCGCTACTTCTTCTACGCCGCCCTGCTGGTGGCCGGCGTGCTCACGTACGACACGGTGCTGTCCTTCCGGGACCAGCACTACCGGTGGGGGCACATGGGGCTCGGCACCCTGGTCTTCCTCGCCAACATCACGCTGATCTGGGCGTACACCCTCTCGTGCCACTCGTGCCGGCACATCGTCGGCGGCAAGCTCAAGCACTTCTCCCGGCACCCCGTGCGCTACCGCGCCTGGCGGTTCGTCGGCCGGCTCAACGCCCGCCACATGCAGCTGGCCTGGGCCTCGCTGCTGAGCGTGGCGCTCGCCGACTTCTACGTCTACCTGATCGCGTCCGGCGTCTTCGACGATCCGCGCTTCTTCTAGAGATCCAGTGAGGGACTGAACCGATGTCCGTGGTCGACCGGCAGGAGTGGGACGTCGTCGTGGTCGGGGCCGGGGGCGCCGGCCTGCGCGCGGCCATCGAGGCGCGCGAGCGGGGCGCCCGCACGGCCGTGATCTGCAAGTCGCTGTTCGGCAAGGCGCACACGGTGATGGCCGAGGGCGGCATCGCGGCGGCGATGGCCAACGCCAACGAGCACGACACCTGGCAGGTCCACTTCCGCGACACGCTGCGCGGCGGCAAGTTCCTCAACCAGTGGCGGATGGCCGAACTGCACGCGCAGGAGGCACCGGACCGGGTCTGGGAGCTGGAGACCTGGGGCGCGCTGTTCGACCGCACGAAGGACGGCCGCATCTCGCAGCGGAACTTCGGCGGGCACGAGTACCCGCGCCTGGCCCACGTGGGCGACCGTACGGGCCTGGAGCTGATCCGCACGCTCCAGCAGAAGACCGTCGCGCTCCAGCAGGAGGACTTCCGCCGGACCGGGGACCACGAGTCCCGGCTGAAGGTCTTCCAGGAGTGCACGGTCACCCGGATCCTCAAGGACGGCGACCGCGTCTCGGGCGTGTTCGCCTACGACCGTGAGACCGGCCGCTTCTTCGTCCTCCGGGCGCCGGCCGTGGTCCTGGCGACCGGTGGCATCGGCAAGTCCTTCAAGGTCACGTCCAACTCGTGGGAGTACACGGGCGACGGGCACGCCCTGGCACTGCTGGCCGGCGCCCCGCTGCTCAACATGGAGTTCGTGCAGTTCCACCCGACCGGCATGGTCTGGCCGCCGTCGGTGAAGGGCATCCTCGTCACCGAGTCGGTGCGCGGGGACGGCGGGGTGCTGCGGAACTCCGAGGGCAAGCGGTTCATGTTCGACTACGTCCCGGACGTCTTCAAGGAGAAGTACGCCGAGTCGGAGGAGGAGGCCGACCGGTGGTACGAGGACCCGGACGACAACCGCCGGCCGCCCGAACTCCTCCCCCGCGACGAAGTGGCCCGCGCGATCAACGCCGAGGTGAAGGCGGGCCGGGGCTCCCCGCACGGCGGGGTCTTCCTGGACGTGTCGACCCGGATGCCCGCCGAGGTGATCCGGCGCCGGCTGCCGTCCATGTACCACCAGTTCAAGGAGCTGGCGGACGTCGACATCACCGCGGAGGCGATGGAGGTCGGGCCGACCTGCCACTACGTGATGGGCGGCGTCGCGGTCGACTCCGACACGGCGGCGGCGCGCGGGGTGCCCGGGCTGTACGCGGCCGGTGAGGTGGCCGGCGGCATGCACGGCTCCAACCGGCTCGGCGGCAACTCCCTGTCCGACCTGCTGGTGTTCGGGCGCCGGGCCGGCTGGCACGCGGCCGAGTACGCGCGGGCGCTGGCGGACCGGCGCCCGCGCGTGGACGACGCCCAGGTCGGCACGGCGTCGGCGGAGGCGCTGCGGCCGTTCTCCGCCGGGGCGGAGGGCGAGGCGGGCCCGCCGGAGAACCCGTACACCCTGCACCAGGAACTCCAGCAGACGATGAACGACCTGGTCGGCATCATCCGCCGCGAGGGCGAGATGGAGCAGGCCCTGCACCGGCTGGCCGAGCTGCGGACGCGGGCCCGGCGGGCCGGAGTCGAGGGCCACCGCCAGTTCAACCCCGGCTGGCACCTCGCCCTGGACCTCAGGAACATGCTGCTGGTCAGCGAGTGCGTGGCCCGGGCGGCGCTGGAGCGCACCGAGTCGCGCGGCGGGCACACCCGCGAGGACCACCCCCGGATGGACCGGGCCTGGCGCAACGTGAACCTGCTGTGCGCCCTCGCCGACCCCGCCGGCGGCCTCGCGGCGACCGACCCGGCCCGCGGCCAGATCCGCCTCACCCGCGAGACCACCGACCCCATCCGCCCGGACCTGCTCGCCCTCTTCGAGAAGGAGGAGCTGGTCAAGTACCTCGCCGAAGAGGAGCTGTACGAGTGAGCAGCTACGAAGCCCGCTTCCAGGTGTGGCGGGGCGACGAACACGGCGGGGGCCTTCGGGACTTCACGGTCGACGTGAACGACGGCGAGGTAGTCCTGGACATCGTGCACCGCCTCCAGGCGACGCAGGCGCCCGACCTCGCCGTGCGCTGGAACTGCAAGGCCGGCAAGTGCGGTTCGTGCTCGGCGGAGGTCAACGGCCGCCCCCGGCTGCTGTGCATGACCCGCATGTCGGTCTTCGACCGCGCGGAGACGATCACGATCACCCCGCTGCGCGCCTTCCCGGTGATCCGGGACCTGGTGACGGACGTCGGCTTCAACTACCAGAAGGCGCGCGAGGTCCCGGCCTTCGTGCCGCCCCCCGGTCTCGGCCCCGGCGAGTACCGCATGTTCCAGGAGGACGTGGACCGTCCGCAGGAGTTCCGCAAGTGCATCGAGTGCTTCCTGTGCCAGAACACCTGCCACGTGGTGCGCGACCACGAGGAGAACAAGCAGGCGTTCGCCGGCCCGCGCTACCTGATGCGCGTCGCCGAACTCGACATGCACCCGCTGGACGCGGCCGCCGAAGCCGGCCTGGACCGCGGTCGCACCGCCCAGGACGACCAGGGCCTCGGCTACTGCAACATCACCAAGTGCTGCACCGAGGTCTGCCCCGAGGGCATCAGGATCACCGACAACGCCCTGATCCCGCTGAAGGAACGCGCGGTGGACCGCAAGTACGACCCGCTGGTCTGGCTGGGTTCGAAGATCAGGAGGCGGTCGGGGGCGTAGCCGCCCAGTCCTCGCGGTACGCCCGCCAGTCCGCCTCGGTGGCCGCGAAGTCCACGTAGAGGGCGACGCCGAAGCGGGCGCGCCCGGCGTCCGTGCGGCTCAGTCCGAGGCGAACCCCGCGCACGGCGGCCGGGACGGTCTCGGCGTGCGCCCGGTGACCGAACCGGTTCTCGTGGTAGAAGGGCAGGCCCATCAGCAGGTCGGTGCTCTCGGGGGTGACCTCCAGGGCCAGGCTGGTCTGCTGGGCCACATAGCCGCCGTACAGGCTCTGCAGCGGCTGCATGGTGTCGTACGACATGACGGCGATCTGGTCCACCCGGCGGGCCACCTGCCCGAAGTACGCCTGCGACCACCACTTGGGGTGGCCGGTGGCCGTGCCCCAGAAGGAGTGGAGGGCGGGCAGCGGGTCGATCTGGTGGGCGGCGACGGAGAGCACGGCGCCCCGGGCGTGGGTGAGGCCGCGCAGGTCGTCGAGGAGGGACAGGTAGGCGCGGTCGCCGGAGTGGAGCGGCTCCAGGTCGAAGTGGGTGCCCTCGAAGCCGGCGGCGAGGATCTGCCGGGCCGAGGTGACGACCGCCGCCCGGGTCGCGGCACGCTCCAGGCGCAGGCCGTCCGGGCTCTCCGTGGCCAGCTTGTCGCCGAGCCAGGCCTGGACGCGGACGCCGGGGAGTTCCCGGTGGACGGCCGCGATGAGCCGGCGGGCCCCGGGGTACGCCGAGGCCGGGAGGGTCCCGTCGTGTTCGAGCGGCCCCGCGTGGACGTACAGGTCGCGGATGCCGGTGCCCCGCAGACGGCGGGCGAGGGCCTCGACGTCCCGGCCGGTCTTCCGCCCGTCCACCCAGGCGTGCCCGAGCCAGAGGGCGTCCCGGTGCCGGGTGCGGGTGCCGGGGGCCGGATCGCCGGTGTAGTTGAGCCGGAGGGCCGTCTCGGCGGTGAGCAGGGGGAGCAGGAGGAGGGCGAGGAGCCCGGCGGCGACCCGGAGGAGACGGCGCGTGCGGGAGCGGGGGCGGGGACGAGCGGGGGGCGGGGGCTGGGTTCCGGGGGCGGCGGGGTCGTCGAGGCCGTCAGGGTCGTCGCGGTCTTCGTGGTCGTCGCGGTCGTCCGGGCGGGGCCGCTCCTGCCGGCCGGGGTCCGGCGCCGGGGGGTGCCTGCCGGTCAGGTTCCCGTCATCCGGGATGCCGTCCGTCCGGTTGTCGTCCATTCCGTCCCCCTGTCCGCCTGGTCCCCCACCCGTATCCGTCCCGCTCGCGGAGCCGTCTACCGGCCCATACGCTCCGAAATGTGTCCTCCTCCCAGATCCGGGGCCGGCCCCGGCGGGCCACCGCGCACATACGGGTGCGGGTGGCGCATGCCGTGCTGGGCGCCCTGGTGGGAGTGGGGTGGCTGGTGTTGCCGGTGATGACGGTCGGCGCCCGTCATCCGGTTCCCGTGGCTTCCGCCGGCGCGGTGGCGAGCGCCGCCGCCCCGCGGCCGGCCGGCGCGTCGACCGCCGATCTCGTGCTGCCGCTCGTCGCCGGGGTCGCGGCCGTGGCCCTGGCCGGATACGGCTGTGTGCGGCGCGTCCGCCGGGCCCGCACCCGGACGACCCCGGGCACCGTCGCGACGCGTCCGCCCTTGGCCGCCCCGCCCGACATCGAACGCCAGGCCCGGGCGGCACTGCGGCTCGCCGACGACTGCGTACGGACCAGCCGGGAGGAACTGTCCTTCGTGCGGGAACGTTTCGGGGAGCAGCGGACCGAGCCGTTCACGCACGCGGTGCGGGCCGCCGAGACGGAGCTGTCGGCGGCGTTCGCGATCTGGCGGCGGTACGAGGAGGGCGTCCCCGGGGAGGCGGGCGCCCGGCGTCAGGCGCTGGTCGGGGTGACCGGGCGCTGCGCGGAGGCGGGGCGGCGGCTGGACGCGCAGGCGGAGGCGCTGGACCGGTTGCGAGGTCTCACGACGGACGCGGAGGGGATGCGCGCGGCGCTGGGGGTGGCCGAGGAGCGGTTCCGGGAGCTGGCGGCACGGACGATGACCGCGCAGCGGACCCTGGCGGAGCTGCGGGAGCGGTACGCGCCCTCGGCCACAGGGTCCGTCACCGGGTACGTCGAACAGGCCAAGGACCGGCTGGTGTTCGCCGGCGCACGGCTGAACGAGGCCCGGCAGGCCGCCGACGTGGGCGAGACACGGCGGGCCGCGTGGCAGTTGCGCGCGGGCGAGGGCGCGGTGGCCCGGACGGGGGTGCTGGTGGGCGGGGTGGAGCGGCTCGCGGACCAGCTGCGGGAGGCGGCCGGACTGCTGCCGGCCGCGCTGACCGGCGCGGAGGCGGAGGTGGCCGCGGCCCGGCGCACCACGCCCGCGCCGGGCGGCCCCCACGCCCGGCCCGCGCCCGCCGACGGGGTGCGGGCAGCGGTCCGAGGGGAGACCGGTGATGCCCCGCCGCCCTCGGACGGACCGCCTGCCCGGACGGCCCACGCCGACGGGGTGCTGGCGGCGGTCCGCGAGGAGCTGACCGGTGGGCGGTACGACCCGCTGGACGCGCTGCGCCGGATCACCCGGGCCGTCGAGCGGCTGACGGGGGTGCGGTCGGGGGTGCTGGACACGGCGGCGCTGCTCGTGGCGCGCGGTTCGGTCGCCGGGGCGGAGGAGTTCGTCGGGGCGCACCGGGGAGCGGTGGGTACGGAGGCCCGGGCACGGCTGGCGGAGGCGGTGCGCGAGCTGGGCGCGGGCAACGCGGGGCGGGCCGACGTCGTGGCCGGGGAGGCGCGCCGGCTGGCCGACCGGGATGTCCGTGCCCACGGCACGGAGGGGGACGCGACCGGCCTCGCCGGTGCGGTCCTGGGCGGGATCCTCCTCGCGGAGGACACCGACGGCGGTCCCCCGCCCGCGTTCGGCGGCCCCCGGACCCGCTCCCGGCTGCACGGGTAGGACCGGCGTGGGCGGGCAGGGCCGGGGTCAGAACAGGCTCAGCAGGGCCTCCGCCGGGTCGGTGAGGCCGCCCTCGGCGCCGGGCAGCGGCAACTCGAACCACACCGTCTTGCCGCGAGGGGTCCGCCGGGAGCCCCAGGCCGCGCTGAGCAGCCCGACCAGCTGGAGCCCGCGTCCGCCCTCGTCGGTGTCCCGGGCCCGGCGGCGCCGGGGCTGGACCAGGCCGGAGTCCCAGACCTCGCACACCAGGGTGCGGTCCAGCAGCAGCCGTAGCCTGATGTCCCCCTCGCCGTACCGCAGCGCGTTCGTCACCAGCTCACTGACCAGCAGTTCCGTCGTGTCGACCAGCGGCTCCAGATCCCAGGAGAGCAGCTGTCCGCGGGCGTACTCCCGGGCCCGGCCCACACTGCGCGGCTCGCGCGGCAGCGTCCAGTCGCCGACGGACTCGGCGGGCAGCCCCTGCACCCGGGCCATCAGCAGGGCGATGTCGTCCTCGCCGTGGTGGGTGTCGAGGGTGTTGAGGACGTGGTCGCAGACGTCCTCCAGGGGCCGGGAGGGGTCGGTGAGCGCGCCGACGAAGGCCTGGAGCCCCTCGTCCAGCGGGTGGTCGCGGGACTCGACCAGACCGTCCGTGTAGAGCGCGAGCAGCGCGCCCTCGGGGAGCTCGACCTCGACCTCCTCGAACGGCTCCCCGCCCACGCCCAGCGGCATGCCGGGCGGCACGTCGAGCATCAGCGCCGCCTCACCGGGCTCGACCAGCACCGGCGGCAGGTGCCCGGCGTTGGCGAACGTACAGCGTCTGGTGACGGAGTCGTACACGGCGTAGACGCAGGTCGCGAGGTACACCTCGGAGAGGTCCGCGTCCCGGGGCTGACGGGCCGTCCGGGTCGCCTGCTGGATGCCGCCGGGCGTGCCGAGGCCCCGCGCGATCTCGTCCAACGCCGAGAGCACTTCGGCCGGTTCCAGGTCCAGCAGGGCCAGCGTGCGCACGGCGGTGCGGAGTTCGCCCATCGCCACCGCCGCCCTGAGGCCCCGGCCCATGACGTCCCCGACCACCAGGGCCGTGCGGTGACCGGGCAGTTCGATGACGTCGAACCAGTCGCCGCCCACCTCCGTCGCCGCGTTGCCGGGAAGGTAGCGGCAGGCGATGTCCAGGCCGGACGCCTCGGGGTCGCCGGGCGGGAGCAGGGAGCGTTGCAGTATCAACGCCCGTTCGTGCTCGCGGCGGTACAGGCGCGCGTTGTCGATGCAGACGGCGGCCCGCGCGGCCAGTTCGACCGCGAGGTCCCGGTCGCGGTCGCCGAACGGCTCGCTGCCCTTCGTCCGGGCGAACTGCGCGAGTCCCACGACCGTGTCGTGGGCGACCATCGGCACCGCCAGCGTGGACTGCACGAGACCGCCCTCCTCGGCGGGCACGTGCTGCGGGCGGGCGGTGCGCAGGGCGTCCGCGCAGGGCGAGGTGAACGGGAAGTGGTGGACCGCGCCGACCTCGACGGGTTTGCCGGAACTGCCGAAGGGCGCGCCGGAGACGGCGCTGGCGTAGGCGACGCGGCGCAGTTCGGCGCTGCCGTCGGCGAGGCCGGGCGGGGTCTCGTCGCCGGTCAGCAGGCCCTGGTAGAGGTCGACGGTGGCGAGGTCGCAGAAGCCGGGCACGACGACGTCGAGGAGTTCGCGGGCCGTGGTCTCCAGGTCGAGGGAGTTCCCTATGCGGGCGCCGGCCTCGTTGAGCAGGGCCAGGTTGCGCCGGGCGGCGGCGGCCTCGCGCGCGGCGGCGCGACGGGAGGTGATGTCGGTGCCGAGCCAGGCGATGCCGATGGGCCGGCCGCTGCCACTGTGCACGCGGTAGAGGTTGACCGACCAGTGCCGGCGCTCCTCGGAACCGGGGACGAATCCGGTGACGTGCATGTCGGTGATGGACTCGCCGCTCTCCAGCACCCGCCGCAGTGTGGCCGAGACGCGCTCGGCCTCGCCGCGCGGCAGGTAGTCGTGGACTTCCTTGCCCCGGTGGTCGTCCGGGGTGCCGCCGAAGATGGAGGCGAACCGCATGTTGGCGCGGCGTACCCGCAAGTCCGCGTCGATCAGCAGGAATCCGAAAGGGGATTGACCGAAAATGGCCTGCGAGGCGGCGAGGTCGGTCTCGATGCTGCGCAGCGTGCGGACGTCCACGACGATGCACACGGCCGCCTTGTCGCCCTCGGCGGTGCGCGTCGGCATGACGTACACCTCGGCCAGGCCCTCTTCGCCGCGCGTGCCGTCCGGCCGGTCGGGCATCCGGAACGGCACCACCCCGGTCCACTCCCGGCCGTCGAGGATTTCGGCCATCTTCCGCTGGCCGCGCTCGCGCAGGTCGGGGTCGATGAAGGCCTCTATGGGGTCCATGCCGACGGCGCGCGCGGCGGGGATGCCGAAGAGCTGCTCGGCGCGCAGGCTCCACTGGTCGACCAGCCCGCCGGGGCTGATGGAGAAGGACGCGACCTTGATGTAGTCGTAGATGGAACCGGGCGGACTGCTCTGCCAGATCGCGTCACCGGGTGCCGCCGCGGCCTCCGCGCCCTGCCTCCTCGCGCCGTCCGACGGGTCCTCGGACTCCGTGGCCTTCGCTGGTATCTCGCTCACGCGAACCGTCCCCTCCAGCTCACCGCGTCCGGCACCGGTCACCGGGGGCGGCTGCCCGCAGTATCCAGCACTACGGCGCCGCACAACACGGTGTTCACGATCACAGCACGGTCCAGGTGCTTTTCGGACCGGTCCGTGACAACACTTCCACTCTTCTAACCAGGGAACACACCGCCGAACCACCCACCGCGGGACCACGTGCGCCCCCGGCGCGCACGATGGACGGCACGCCGTCGGCTGTACACCCCCGTGCCCCCGCGCGTGCGGTGCCGAGCCGTCACCCGGGCACCGCCAGTTCGAACCAGACGGTCTTTCCGTTCGCCGCGGGGCGGGTGCCCCAGCTGAGCGAGGAGCCGGCGACCAGCTGAAGGCCGCGTCCGCTCTCGTCCTCGGGATGGGCGACGCGTTCACGCGGCAGGTCGGGGAGCGGGTCGGAGACCTCCACGCGCAGGGTGCGGTCGAGCCCGGCGGGGCGGACGAGCCGTACGCCGATGGGACCGGTGGCGTGCCGCAGCGAGTTGGTGACCAGCTCGCTGACCAGCAGCGCGGCGAGGTCGGCGACGCAGTCCAGCCGCCAGCCGTGCAGCTGGGACCGGACCGCCGCGCGGGCGCTGCGCACGGCGCCCGGTTCCGCCGGAAACGTCCACTCGGCGCAGTCGCCATCGGTGTCGATCACGCCGATCACTTCCCAGGCCAGCGAGCCCACCCATGTCCGGTTTCATGGGGTTAATGGGCCCATACCCGATATCCGGGTGGCAGTACCGCGTGAGAGGGCGCACTGTGGCACCAACGGGCGCGTCCCGCCCGGGGCCGTGCGCCTACGCCCCGTCCCCGATCACGGCCAGCGCCTCCCGGACCGCCGGGACGTCCTGGTCGAGCCAGTCGACCTCCCAGATCCGGTCCGGCGTCAGCCAGCGCAGCTCGTCGTGGTCCTGGAGGGGCCGGGGCGGGGGCGAGCCGGGGCACAGACGGACGGTCCACACCTGGAGGACGTACGGCGTCCGCAGCGGCCACTCGCCGGGCACGCGGTCGACCGGCTCGGCGTCGACGCCCAGCTCCTCGCGCAGTTCGCGCACCAGCGCGTCCTCGGGCCGCTCCCCCGCCTCGACCTTGCCACCGGGCAGCTCCCAGCGCCCGGCCAGGTCGGCGGGCGCGCTGCGGCGCGCGGCCAGCAGCCTGCCGCCGTCGAGCAGGGCGGCCCCCACCACCACGGTCCGTTCCGCCCCGGGAGTCGTACGCGTCATGGAGCGGAGCCTACGGGAGCGCGCGATCGGTCAGTTCTGCGCGCCGTCCCCGTTCTGGCCGATGCGCTCGACCCAGTACAGCTGTTCGTGCCCCCGGTCGTCGAGGCTGTCGGCGATCTTCTGCGCCTCGGCGCGGGTCGCGTACCGGCCGACGCGGTAGCGATTGCCGTTGTCGTCCTGCCGTATCACGATCCAGGGCAGGGACACCGTGCCCTCACTCATGGCCCCCACCGCCCGCGTTCCTTCCCGCACCGCCCCGCCCTCCCCCGGGCCCGTGCCCCCGCCGGGCCCCGTATAAGGAAACCGCAATCCGCATATGCCCGAGCGTACGCCCAACCTTCACGCTGCGAATACGGCTTTTCACAAAGAGGTACGCATCGAGCCAGAACGCCGGGGGCGCACGGGACCGAACGCGCCGTCGGCGGCGCGGCTGACCCGGGTCGTGGGCATGCCGAAGGCACCCCGCACGACCTGCGAGAACGGCCGGATCGCTGCGGCCGGTGCGGCGGCGCCGGGGGCGCCGCCGCACCGCTGACGGCCCGGGCGGCGCGCCGCGGTGTGCGCTACCTCACGCCGAGGGGGCGCGCGGACGACGGGCCGGACGGGGCGTTCACCGGACGGGCAGGTGGTAGGCGACCCGGTAACGGTCGGCCGGGATGACCACGTCGGCGGTCTCCACCGGGCGCCCGGAGGCGAAGTAGGTGCGCTGGACGACGAGGACCACGTGTCCGGGGACGCCGCCGAGCAGGTGCAGTTCCTCGGCGAGGCCGGGGCGGGCGCCGACCTCCTCGGTGACGTTGTCCACGATGACGTCGATGGCCCGCATGCGCTCGACCACGCCCATCCCGCCGAGCGGCCCCTCCTCGGGGAGCATCACCGGGGTGCGGCCGGTGACGGCGAGGGGTTCCCACGAGGTGGACAGCGCCATGGGCTCGCCGCCCTCCCGGAACAGGTACTTGGTGCGCATGACCCGGTCGCCGGCCTGGATCGCGAGCCGGTCGGCGATGGCCGCGCCGGCCTCGGTCTGCTCGCTGCTGGACTCCCAGGTGCCGCGCACCGAGGCGTCGGACTGCTCCTGGCGGAACGGGGTGGCGCCGCCGGCCGGGCGGTATCCGGAGCGGGCGACCCGCCGGGGCACGGGCCGCTCGCGCACGTACGTGCCCGAACCGGAGCGGCCCTCGACCAGCCCCTCGGCCATCAGCACCTTGCGGGCCTCCAGCGCGACCGTGTCCGAGACGCCGTACTCCTCGCGGATGCGGGCCTGCGAGGGGAGGCGGGTGTGGGGTGGCAGTGAACCGTCGACGATCTTCTTGCGGAGATCACCCGCGACACGCAGGTACGCCGGCTGCTCACCGAAAGTCACTGGCCGCTCCCATCAGGTTGTACAGACAGCAACAGCCTGGCAACCCTGGGTTGAGCCGTGCAAGCAAAGGCCAGAGAATCACTCGATGTGATGACAAAAGCCTGGGAGGGCTTCACCCAGGCACTTCCTGCCCCGTACGGGCCCGCTCTCACACCTGAAGGCTCGCATCGGACCCGTCGTCGCCGGCCGGCACCGTCGTGGCGAGCCCGAGCGCCCTGCGCGCGGCGACCCCCCGGGACGGGTCGATGAGGTCGAAGCCGGTGTCGCAGTGCTCGTAGAAGGCGTCCGCGTCCCCGGCCTGCGCGGCCTTGGCCCACTGCGCGCGCGCCTTGTCCAGGCCGGCGGCGAGCGCGGTCACGGGCCCGCGTGTGCGGGCGGGCCAGTCGTGCGCGCGCAGCATCCGGGCCTGTTCGCCCAGCGCGGCCGACACCCGGCCCGCCCAGGCCCTGTGCCCCGGCAGGTCGTCCTCGGCGTACTCCTCGTCAGGAGCGGTGTCCAGCGCGGCGTTGAGGACGTGAGCGGCCCTCAGATAGGCGACCTGGTCGGCGTCGAGGACGGTCTCGTCGTTGCGCAGCGACCCGGTCAGGTCCTCGCCCTCGGCGGTGTTGCCGAACACGCAGGTGACCTCGCGGTCCCCGGCGGCCCAGCCGTCCCCGGTGGGCGTCAGGTAGTACACGTCGACGTCTCTCGGGACCGCCCAGCCGTCCATCGCGTAGCCGTCCTCAAGGCCCCGGCAGCGCTCGTCGGCGGTGTCGGCGACCGCGTCGTCGCCCGGGTAGGGACCGCCGGGGAGCGTGACGGTCGCGAACACCTCGCCGTCGTGCGCGCCGGCGCAGGGGACCTTGTCCACGTCGTAGGTGTCACCGCTGAGCGTGCCCCCCGGCGCGTCGAAGCACTCGCCCTCGGCCGGGGTGAGGGTCCTGCCGCCGCGTGCGCCGTCCTCGAACCCGTGCCACAGCGCCGAGGCTCCGCCCGTCGCCAGCAGCAGCGCCCACAGCGCGAGCCCGGCCCCGGACAGCGCGGCGCCGCCCACGGCCAGCCCCGTGCCCCACTCGCCGCGCCGGCGGATCTGACGCAGCCCGGCCAGCCCGAGCACCAGCCCCACCCCGGGCAGGCAGCACAGCACCCCGAACACCAGGGAGGCGATGGCGAGTCCGTTGACCGGCGCCGGGTGGTTGTAGGGGTGGTAGCCCTGCGACCACGGCCGGTAGGCAGGCAACCCCGGGGAGCCGGGCGGCTGTTGGGGGTACGGCGGCGGGCCGTACGGCTCCGGCGGCTGCGGCCGGGGTGGCTGGAACGGCTCCCGGGGCCGGTGGGGGCCGGAAGGCGGGGGGAGGGACACCGGTACCGTGCTCCTGATCGGGCGGCGGCACAGGGGACCGGCGGCCGGCCGGCGGCTGGACTGACGTACGACTGGCCGCATGGTAAGCGTGACCGGAACGGGGGCGGAATGCGGGTGGGGACGAGCACGGTGGCCGAGGAGGCCGTCCGGCGGGTGAACGGGCTGACCGCCCGGTGGGCGCAGGCCCTGGACGGCGAGGGCACGGTGTTCTCCGCGCCGGGTGTGTGGCCGCTGCTGGCCTTCCTGGCCGACGGTGCGGCGGGCCCGGCCCGGGCGGAACTGGCCGGCGCGCTGGGCGTGCCCGCCGAGCAGGCCGCCGGTGCCGCGCGGGAGTTGCTGGCCCGGCTGGCGGGGGTCGCCGGTCTGGACGCGGCGCTCGGCCTGTGGACGCACCACGGGCTGGCCCTGCGGGAGGAGTGGCGGACCGGACTGCCCGCCGGGACCCACGGGGTCTTCGGCGACGACCTCGTCACCGCCCAGGAGCGGCTGGACGCCTGGGCGGCCGAGCGGACCGGCGGGCTGGTCGAGCGCATGCCGGTGACGCTGACCCGGGAGGCACGGATGGTGCTGGCCACCGCCCTCGCGCTGCGCACCGAGTGGCGGCAGCCGTTCGAGGAGCGGCCGCTGCGGCCCGGCTCCGGCCCCTGGCAGGGCCGCACCCTGCGCGGACTGCACCGGCGCAGCGTGCGGCCGGACCGGGTGGGGGTGACGGGCACGCCGGACGGCTTCGTCACCGCGCTGACGGTGCCCGGGGACAACGGCGTCGACGTGCATCTGGTGCTGGGCGAGGAGCGGATGACACCGGGTCAGGTGCTGGCGGCCGGAGTGGGCATCGTGGAGCGCGGGCTGCCGCTGACCGGGGGCGGCGCGCTCCCGCACGGGCATGTGGGACCCGGTCTGCACGTGGAGCAGCAGCCGGCGACCGCGCCGCAGCCGACGACGCTGGACGTCACGACGGTGGCGTACGAGGTACGGTCCGACCACGATCTGCTCGCCCTGCCCGGCCTGTTCGGCCTCGGCACGGCGACGGACACCGCGACCGGTCACTTCCCGGGAGTGAGCCCTCACCCGCTGACCGTCGGCGAGGCCCGCCAGTCGGCCGTGGCCCAGTTCGGCGCGCTCGGCTTCCGGGCGGCGGCGGTGACGGCGGTCATGCCGGTGCCGGCCGGCGGGGTCCCGCAGTACCGCTACGAGACGACCGTCGTCCGCGTCACCTTCGACCGCCCCTTCGCCTTCCTGGCCACCGACCGCGAGTCCCGCCTGGTACTGGCGGCGGGCTGGGTGACGGAACCGGCGCCGTACCCGGTGCCGGCCCCCATCGGCTGACACGGCTCGGCCCTCCTGCCGGGAGCGCAGAGCGAGCGGGGCCCGGGACGGACCGGCACGGGACGTGAACGGGACCGGGTCCCGGCTGTCCGCCAGCACCACACGCCCGCGGAAGGCGGGCCTGTCCGGGATGGCCGCGACGGCGCTCGGACCGGGCACGGCGGTGGCGCTCGGGCCGGGCACGGCGGTGGCTCCGCGGAAGGCGGTGGCGGCACCGGCCCGCCGGGCCCCAGGTGGCCGCACGGGCGGTCCGCCGGATGACCGGCCGTCCGGTGCGCCTGGTTGCGCGGCCGGTCGCGCGGCCGAGCGGCGGGGGTCCGCTGGGCCCGGAGCCGGCTCGACCGGCGCGCCCGGATCCTCCGCGGCCCACTCGGCATCGAGCCTCCGCGGCACCGGCGGCACGCGCGTCGGCCGCGAGGGGGCTGAACGGGCTCGCGGGGGCCGCTGCGGCCGGCACCTGCCCCTCCCGCCGGGCTCAGGCGCCGAAGAGGCCGTTCATCTGGGAGAAGTCCAGCGCGTCGGAGAGTTCCTCGTTGGTGCCGGAACCGAGGAGTTCCAGGGTGGCGCGGCGGGCCGCCGTGTACGCGGCCTGGGCGACCGCGGTACCGACGCTGACGCGGCGCACGCCGGCCTTGGCCAGCTCGGCCACGCCGGGTCCGCCGGGGCCGGCCATGGCGTTCACCGGCAGCGGGGAGCGGGCGGTCAGCTCGCCGAGGACGGCCAGGTCCAGCAGGCCGGGCACGAAGATGCCGTCCGCACCGGCCCGCTCGTAGGCGGCGGCGCGGGCCAGCACGTCCTCCAGCCGGCCGGCCTCCTCGCCGATGCCGAACAGGTACACGTCCGTACGGGCGTTGATCACCAGCTCGGGCAGTCCCGCCCCCGTCGCGGCGGCGCGCGCCGCCGCGATCCGCTCGGCCTGCTCCTCGGAGGTGAACAGCGGGCCGCCGGGAGCCTGGGAGTCCTCCAGATTGACCCCCACCGCTCCCGCGGCGACCACGGCCGTGACCGTCTTCGCCACCTCGTCCGGGGCCGCGCCGTAGCCGCCCTCGACGTCCACGGTCACCGGGACGTCGACCGCGGCGGCGATCCGCGCGGCGGCCGCGAGCATCTCGTCCCGGTGGGCCTGCTCGCCGTCGCCCTTGCCGAGGGACCAGGCGACACCGCCGCTGGTGGTGGCGATCGCCCGGGCGCCGGCGGCGGCCATCACGGCGGCGCTGCCCGCGTCCCAGGCGTTGGGCAGCACGAGGACGGACTCGGAGCCGAGCGCGCGCAGCCGCCGCGCCTTGGCCCTGGTGCTCTGGTCGACTGTCATGGTTCGCGCTGCCTTTCGTGGTCGGCACAGCCCTGTGCCGGCGGTTCGGACGACGATCGCGAACGGATCTTCGCACAGGAGTTCGGAACGAGGGCGGTATTCGGACGACTGGCGCGCGGCCGGCGGGCGCTGCGGCGGGATCTGCGAGTTCGCGAGGTCGGCGGTGGCACGGTCGGCCCGTCGACGATCTCGTGGCCCGGGCCTCGTCGGGTCGCTACGGTTGAGCCATGCCCGCGCTGCCCGACTGGATGCGCCCGCCGCGCGAGGAATCCGGGAGGACGACGGGGTCCGGTTCCGCCGGCCGACCCTGGCCGGAGGGGCGAACAGGGTCTCCCTGGTCGTGGCCCAGCGGACCCACCAGGACTTCGGCGCCTGCGACCAGCACGGCCGCCGGTACGTCCGCCCGCCGGCCGAGGCCAGCATCCCATCGCCTGTCCTCCCGCCACTCACCGCGCGCCTACGAGCCACCGCTGCGGACGACGCCCCCGGCTGACCCGCGCCGGGGAGAGAGTCTCCCCTTGCGGTTTCAGGCTCCGCTGCCCTGGAACGGGTAGTAGAGCAGAGCCAGGTATCCGAGAGCTCTGGCAACGGTGGTTACGTACGGAACATGCGGACCGACATCGTGACCGCCTGCATTCTCGTTGTCATACGCGTACCTGGAAAGACCTCGCCAGTCGTTCTCGAGTTCCTGCTGCAGCAAAGGCATGGTGTACTGCATGCTGTGGTTCGCCATCGACTGAATGACGATACCTTGCACGTCGCGGAATCGGGCCGCTTCGGACGTTATCTGAATCATGCGCATGAGCGACCGGGCGGTGGTCACGAAGTTGCTGCCGCCGTTCTGCTCCGTGCCGCGCTGGAGGTAGGCCAACTGGAATACCGAGTCGTACAGTTGGGAGTAGCTCATCTGCGTGTTGTTGCGGGTTACTCCCGGGCCACCCTGATCTGCCGGCCTGGCCATCGCAGTGTAAGTGCCGGCGTAGGGGAGCCTCACGTAGGTGGCCGGAGGGAGCAGCGTGCGTTCCGGGCTGCTGTTCCGCAGGTAATTCATCTCGTTGGCGAGATTGAAATCACTGTCGTTGAAGTAGTAGGTCACGTCCCCGTTGGCTGGAGAACTCGCGTCGACGCTCGTTGTCGAGAACCCGCGCAGGTACATGTTGTTCGGGGTGAACCAGAGCCGCAGTTCGGTTTGATGGCCCGCGGCGTTCGTCAGGTTCAGGTCTGCCCGGATCAGGGCGTGCGGGATTGCGTTCCCGGGTGCGTAATGTTGCTCTCATTTCGGAACCAGTGCCCGGCAGCATTCCGGATGCTCTGGAGGAACGTACCCCAGTCCCTCGATATCTGGCCCTGGTTTGCGCAGGGCGCACTCATACTCACATAGACGTGAGCTATGTGAACGTTTCCAGTGTCGGCCTGCGCCGTGCCGACTCCCGTGAAGAATGTCGCCACCGCTGCGACAAGCGCCACGAGCAGAGCCATGAGCCTGGCCGGCAGGCTCCGGCCAGACCCGCGGAAATGCGGTCTTTTGACGGTCATGTCACCAATCCTTGGTCGGAGAAGAGATGATCAGGTCCTCTTCTGTCCCGCAGCGCAAGGGGCTCTACAGGCGTCCTCGCGCGGGCAAGTCGACCGATCTCCCCGCGCCACAGCACGGATCCACTGCAAATCTTGAGTCGACCGGTCACTTAATTACACGAGAACGGACGCGCCGAGGTTCACCGCCGCAGTGATGGACTGTCCGCCTGCCGCCGCACCCGGGCCGAGCGCGGTCACTCCCCTGTCATCCCGGTCCGCGGACGGCCCCAGGGGCGCTGCTCGATCAGAGCCCTGACAGGTATGGCAGGCGATGTGCCACTACGGGGACGACGACGTCCGCAGGAACCGCGGACCTGCGGGTGCCGACACAATGAGTTCTCGTAGGTGGTGGCGTAGGCGCGGGGCGCGGGTTGTCGGACAGTGCGGACTGTGGGGAAGCTGCGCGGCCCACTTCGTCACTTCGGTCAGGTGCTCGGGCCGAAGCCCGAGGTGTGGGTCGGGCTGTAAGAGGCGGGGCGCCGTTCCGCGGGCGGTGCGCACCGCCGCCCAGGCCTGTTCGAAGGCGGAGCCGACTCCCACGGCACTGATGCCCTCGCTGCCACGAGCAGCGAGGGCATCAGGGTGTGCCGTGTGGCACGACTACCCGGGTGCGGGCAGAAGTCGAGACTCGACTCAGGAGGGCTTGAGGACAAGAGGAGCCGCCCATTGCACCGGGTGGTCAGGCGAATCTCAACACGCTGCGGACTCCACGCGGACCGCAAAGGCCGCCCAACCTGCTCCGCCGCAGGTCAGACGGCTCTTCGCTAGATCAACTAGACGTTGAAGCGGAACGTTTAACAAAGAGCTCCGATCTGCGAAAACGCGGTTTTGGGCGCCCTTGTTCAGCACCGATCCAGCACAGTGTGGGTTCATCCAGCACATCCAGCACGCGCAGCCACAACAAAGGGGGGCCGCTCCGCCCCGGACCGTTGTGTACACATAGGACACTCGGTACGCTTGAGCGCATGACGAAGCCGCTGCCCATCGAGTCCATCCGCGACGTGCGCGCCCACCTGGCGGAGGTCGTGGAGCGCGCGGACCGCGACGACGTACCCACGGTGATCACGCGCCGCGGCAAGGAAGTCGCCGCAGTCGTCTCCATCGAGGTGCTGCGCAAGTACCAGGAGTGGGAAGAGCGCGAAATCAATCGGATCATCGACGAGCGCATGGCAAACCCCGCACCCGGCATCCCGATCGAGGACATCATGAGGGAGACGCTGGCGCGCAGTGAGTGAGTACCGAACCGTCTTCCGCCCCGAGGCGCAGGCCGAACTTCGGAAGATCCCTCGCGACATGGCGCTGCGCATCCTGGCCAAACTGACCGAACTGGAAAGCGACCCGCTCGGCTTCAACACCACCGCACTCGTTTCCCAGCCGGATCGCCGCCGGCTGCGGGTCGGCGACTACCGCGTCGTCTACACGATCGACAACGGGGAACTGGTGGTCTGGGTCGTTCACGTGGGCCACCGGTCCACCGTTTACGACACCTGATTGCTGCTGACCACACGTCAGAATATCCAGCACCCATCCAGCACGGTGACGACGAAGGGGTCGGACTCGACAGAGCCCGGCCCCTTCTGATGTGCGCGTTTGACTCAACGCCTAACGTGCAGTATGCACGCGGCTACACGTTGAAGCGGAACTCCACCACGTCCCCGTCCTGCATCACGTAGTCCTTGCCCTCCATGCGCGCCTTGCCCTTGGCTCGGGCCTCGGCGACCGAGCCGGTCTCGACCAGGTCGTCGAAGGAGATGACCTCGGCCTTGATGAAGCCCTTCTGGAAGTCGGTGTGGATGACACCAGCCGCCTCGGGGGCCGTCGCGCCCTTCTTGATGGTCCAGGCGCGCGACTCCTTGGGGCCCGCGGTCAGGTACGTCTGCAGGCCGAGGGTGTCGAAGCCGACGCGGGCGAGGGTGGCGAGGCCGGGCTCGTCCTGGCCGACGGACTGGAGGAGCTCCAGGGCCTCCTCCTCGTCCAGCTCGGCGAGGTCGGCCTCCAGCTTGGCGTTGAGGAAGATCGCCTCGGCGGGGGCGACCAGCTCGCGCTGCTCGTTCTTGAACTCCTCGTCCACCAGCTCGTCCTCGTCCACGTTGAAGACGTAGAGGAAGGGCTTGGTGGTGAGCAGGTGCAGGTCGTGCAGGAGCTCGGCGCGCTCGCTGCCCTGGACGATGCCGTGCGCGAAGAGCGTGTCGCCCTTCTCCAGGATCTCCTTGGCCTCCTCGACGGCCTTGACCTTGGGCGCGATGTCCTTCTTGATCCGGGACTCCTTCTGGAGCCGGGGCAGGACCTTCTCGATGGTCTGGAGGTCGGCGAGGATCAGCTCGGTGTTGATCGTCTCGATGTCGTCCTTCGGCGAGACCTTGCCGTCGACGTGGACGACGTTCTCGTCCTTGAAGGCGCGGATGACCTGGCAGATCGCGTCGGACTCGCGGATGTTCGCGAGGAACTTGTTGCCCAGGCCCTCGCCCTCCGAGGCGCCGCGCACGATGCCGGCGATATCGACGAAGTCGACCGTGGCCGGAAGGATGCGCTCGGACTTGAAGATCGAGGCGAGCTTGGCGAGGCGGCCGTCGGGCACGCCGACGACGCCGACGTTCGGCTCGATCGTGGCGAACGGGTAGTTGGCCGCCAGCACGTCGTTCTTGGTCAGGGCGTTGAACAGGGTCGACTTGCCGACATTGGGCAGGCCGACGATTCCGATCGTGAGCGACACGTTGCGACTTCCCGTAGTTGAGTGGGCCAGGGGCTGCCAGGGGCCAGAGACCGACACTGGCCGATCCACCAGTTTACGGCGTCCGGCCCGCCCGCCTCACGACGGCGGTGATCGTCCGGCCAAGCTCTGGCCATCGGCGTGTCTCACGGCCGATTCGGCACATAAACAGACCTAGGTTGGTCCCTGTGGAGCAATACGGATCGCGACCCCCGAACGACGGACCGCGACGCGGCACGCCCCCGTCGGCCCCGCTGCCGGCGCAGGGACGGCGGCCGGCGGGCGGCGAGCGCGGGCCCGGCGCCGCACCCGCGCCCGGCGGTGTCCGGCGCGGGCCCGGCGGTCCGGGCCGGCCCGCCCGGGGCGGTGTGCGCCGGCCCATGCCGGGCGGCGGGCCGGCCGCGCGCCCGGTGCGGGAAGCAGGGCCCGCCGCGGCGGGCGGCCGGCTGCCCAACCCGCGGCTGACCGGGCTCGGCAGCGGGCTGTTCTGCCTCGCGGCCATGTTCCTGCTCGGCTGGCTGGACCAGTTGCTGCTCGGCGCCTCCCCGACGGTCTACGGCGTGCTGTTCCTGCCGGTGTGCGTGCTGACCGCGCTGTGGGTGCGCGGCGGGGACGTGCTGACGGCGCCCGTCGTCGTACCGATCGCGTTCGCCGTCGGGCTGGTGCCGGTCGCCGAGGGCGGCGGGGGGCTGCTCGGCAGCCTGATGGGGCTGGTCACCGGGCTCGCCACCCAGGCGGGCTGGCTGTACGCGGGGACGCTCGCCGCCGGGGTGATCGTGCTCGTCCGCCGGGTGCGGTGGGTACGGCGACGCCGGCGCCACCCAGGCTGACGCCGGGGCGCCGGGGCGCCGGCCCGCCGTGCCCTAGCCGCGCTGGGCCGCTCTCATCGCCGCGCCGACGATCCCCGCGTTGTTCTGCAGCTGGGCGGGGACGATCTCGGCCTTGACGCCCTCGATGAGGTGCAGGAACTTGTTCGCCTTGCGGCTGACCCCGCCGCCGATGATGAACAGCTCCGGGGAGAACAGCATCTCCACGTGGGCCAGGTACTTCTGGACGCGGTGCGCCCACTGCTCCCAGCTGAGGTCGTGGTCCTCCTTGACCTTGCTGGAGGCGCGCTTCTCGGCGTCGTGGCCGTCCAGCTCCAGGTGGCCCAGCTCGGTGTTGGGGAGCAGGGCGCCGTCCACGAAGACGGCGCTGCCGATGCCCGTGCCGAAGGTGAGCAGGACGACCGTGCCCTTGCGGTCCCGGCCGGCGCCGAACTGCATCTCGGCGACGCCCGCCGCGTCCGCGTCGTTGACCACGGTCACCGGCAGCCCGCCGAGCCGGCCGCTGAACAACGCGCGCGCGTCCGTGTCGATCCAGCTCTTGTCGACGTTCGCCGCCGTACGGACCGTGGCCCCGCCGGTGACCACGCCGGGGAAGGTCAGGCCGACCGGGCCCGTCCACCCGAAGTGGTCCACCACCTGTTTGACCCCGTCCGCAACGCCCTCGGGCGTCGCCGGGTGCGGGGTGAGCACCTTGCAGCGCTCCTGGGCCAGGTCGCCCCGGTCCAGATCCACTGGGGCGCCCTTGATGCCGGATCCGCCGATGTCCACGCCGAAGATCTGCATGGCACCACGTTACGACGGACCACTGCCGGTCACGCCACGGAGGTGCCGCTCCCGCCGCGCTCGGCGACCAGCGCCGCCGCCTCCTCGCGCAGGTCGCGGCGGAGTTCCTTGGGCAGCGAGAAGGTGATCGACTCCTCGGCGGCCTTGACGATCTCCACGTCGCCGTAGCCGCGCTCGGCGAGCCACTGCAGGACCTGCTCGACCAGCACGTCGGGGACGGAGGCGCCGGAGGTGACGCCGACGGTGGTCACGCCCTCCAGCCAGGTCTCGTCGATCTCGTCGGCGAAGTCCACCAGGTAGGCCTCGCGGGCGCCGGCGAGCTTGGCGACCTCGACCAGCCGCTTGGAGTTGGAGGAGTTGCGCGAGCCGACGACGATGACCAGCTCGGCCTCGGCGCCCATCTGCTTCACGGCGAGCTGCCGGTTCTGGGTGGCGTAGCAGATGTCGTCGCTGGGCGGGGAGACGAGGCCCGGGAACTTCGTCTTCAGGGCGTCGACGGTCTCCATGGTCTCGTCCACGGAGAGGGTGGTCTGGGAGAGCCAGACGACCTTGGACGGGTCGCGGACCTCGACCTTGGCGACGTCCTCGGGACCGTCGACGAGCTGAATGTGGTCGGGGGCCTCGCCGGAGGTGCCGATGACCTCCTCGTGGCCCTCGTGGCCGATCAGGAGGATGTCGTAGTCCTCGTTCGCGTACCGGACGGCTTCCTTGTGGACCTTGGTGACCAGGGGGCAGGTGGCGTCGATGGTGGCGAGCCGGCCCTGACGGGCCTCCTCGTGCACGACGGGGGCGACGCCGTGCGCGGAGAACATGACGATGTTGCCGGGCGGCACCTCCTCCGTGCGCTCGACGAAGATCGCGCCCTTCTTCTCCAGGGTCTGCACGACGTACTTGTTGTGGACGATCTCGTGCCGGACGTAGATCGGGGCCCCGTACTGTTCCAGGGCCTTCTCGACGGCGATCACGGCGCGGTCCACGCCGGCGCAGTAGCCCCGGGGGGCGGCGAGCAGGACACGGCGGCCAGAGGAAGCGGTCATGCGTCCCATCGTAAGGCCGCCTCCGGGGCGCGGAGATCGCGTGGCCACGGCCGCGGGGGGAAGACTTGAGCGTATGTCCGACACCGGAACAACAGCCTCCGCTACCGGCGCGCACCGGCGGTTGCGGCGCAGCCTCGGCTTCCGTGACCTCGTCGTCTACGGGCTGCTGTTCATCGCGCCGATGGCACCGGTCGGGGTGTTCGGCACGCTCGACGCGACGTCGCACGGCGCGGTGGCGCTGGTGTACGTGCTGGCCACGGTCGCCATGGCGTTCACCGCCTTCAGCTACGCGCAGATGGTGCGGGTCGTACCGCGGGCCGGGTCGGTCTTCGCCTACGCGCGCGCGGGGCTCGGCGACGGGGCCGGGTTCGTCGCGGGCTGGATGGCGATGCTCGACTACGTGCTCATCCCCGCGGTGGCCTACCTCTTCTCCGGCATCGCGATGAACGCGCTGGTCCCCGGGGTGTCCCGGTGGGCGTGGACGGCGCTGGCCGTGGTCGTCACCACGCTCCTCAACCTGTGGGGCGTACGGGCCGCCGCGCGCGTGGGCTTCGTCGTGCTGGCCCTGGAGATCGTGGTCCTGGTGGTGTTCGTGGTGTCGGCGGCCGTGGTGCTGGCGCGGGACGGGGCGCAGCGGGGGGTGCTGTCGCCGTTGTCCGGGGACGGCACGCAGGGCGCGTTCGCGCTGTCGGCGGTGATCGGCGCGGTGTCGGTGGCGGTCCTGTCCTACCTGGGCTTCGACGCGATCGCCACGTTCGCCGAGGAGGTCACCGGGGGCTCGCGGAAGGTGGCGCGGGCGCTGCTGTTCTGCCTGGCGCTGGCCGGGGTGCTGTTCGTGGCGCAGACGTACCTGGTGGCACTGCTGGAGCCGGCGACGTCCGCGCGGCTCGCACGCGATCCCGGGGCGCAGGGTACGGCCTTCTACGACGCGGTGGACTCCGCCGTCGGGACGTGGCTGCACGATCTGGTGGCCGCGAGCAAGGCGGTCGGGGCGGCGTTCGCGGCGCTGGCCGGGCAGGCGGCGGCCGGGCGGCTGCTGTTCGCGATGGGCCGCGACCGGCGGCTGCCGCGGGCCCTGTCCCGGACGGACGGCGGTGTGCCCCGGGTGGCTCTGCTGTGCGCGGCGGTGGTCACGCTGGTCGCGGCCGGGTGGGCGGCGCGCCGGGACGACGGGCTGGACAAGCTGGTGTCGGTGGTCGACATCGGGGCTCTGTCCGCGTTCACGCTGCTGCACGCGAGCGTGGTGGGGTACTTCGTGGCGCGGCAGCGGCGGTGGAGCTGGTGGCGGCACGTACTGGTCCCGCTGCTCGGCGCGGCGATCACGGTGGCGGTCGTCGTGGAGGCGGCGGGGGTGGCGCAGGTGGTCGGTGCCGTGTGGCTGGTGATCGGCCTGCTGGTGCTGGCGGGGCAGCGGGGGCGGCGGGAGGTGCTCGGCGGCTGAGCCGCGGCGCGACGCGCGCGGCCCGCTGCGGCTTCCCAGGGCGCGGGGAACCGCGCGCCCGGCCGCGCACCCGCCCGCACCCGGCGACGCACCCGGCCCGCTACGCGCGCGGCCGGACTGTCGGTGGCGGCCACTACGCTCGACGCCATGGCTGTGAACACGTCTCCCGAGACCCCCCTCCCCGTGGGCGAGGTCTCCCGGCTGATCGGCGGCTGGATCGACCGGCTCGGCGCGGTGTGGGTCGAGGGGCAGATCACGCAGCTGTCCCGCCGCCCCGGCGCCGGCGTCGTGTTCCTGACGCTGCGCGACCCGTCGTACGACGTCTCCGTGAGTGTCACCTGCTACCGCCAGGTGTTCGACGCGGTCGCGGACGTCGTCGGCGAGGGCGCCCGTGTCGTCGTCCTGGCGAAGCCCGAGTGGTACGCCCCGCGCGGCCAGCTCTCCCTGCGCGCCGCCGAGATAAGGCCGGTCGGCGTCGGTGAGCTGCTGGCCCGGCTGGAGCAGCTGAAGAAGGCACTCACGGCCGAGGGCCTGTTCGCGCCGGAGCGGAAGAAGCCGCTGCCGTTCCTGCCGCAGCTGATCGGGCTGGTGTGCGGCCGGGCCTCCGCCGCGGAGCGGGACGTGCTGGAGAACGCCCGGCACCGCTGGCCCGCCGTCCGCTTCGAGGTGCGCAACGTCCCGGTGCAGGGCGTGCACGCGGTCCCGCAGGTCGTGCAGGCGGTGAAGGAGCTCGACGCGATCGACGAGGTGGACGTGATCATCGTCGCGCGCGGTGGCGGCAGCGTGGAGGACCTGCTGCCCTTCTCCGACGAGCAGCTGGTGCGGGCCGTGGCCGAGTGCCGTACGCCCGTGGTGTCCGCGATCGGGCACGAGCCGGACAACCCACTGCTGGACCACGTCGCCGACCTGCGCGCCTCCACGCCGACCGACGCGGCGAAGAAGGTCGTGCCGGACGTCGGCGAGGAGCTGGAGCGGGTGCGGATGCTGCGGGACCGCGCGCGGCGCTGCGTGAACGCGTACCTGGAACGGGAGGAGCGGGGGCTGGCGCACGCGCTGGCGCGGCCCTCGATAGAGGATCCGCACCGGATGATCGACGAGCGTGCCGACCATGTGGCGGCGCTCCTCGAACGGAGCCGGCGGACCCTGGGGCACCTGCTGGACCGGGCGGACTCGGAGCTGACGCACACGCACGCGCGCGTGGTGGCCCTCTCCCCCGCGGCGACGCTCCAGCGCGGTTACGCGGTGCTGCAACGGGCGGACGGGCACGTGGTGCGCGATCCGGCCGGGGTGACGGCGGGCGAGGCGCTGCGCGCGCGGGTCGCCGAGGGTGAATTCACAGTGAAGGTGGGCGAATGACGAGCAAGGTGGACGAGGCGCTGTCGTACGAGCAGGCGCGCGACGAGCTGATCGAGGTCGTGCGGCGGCTGGAGGCGGGTGGTACGTCGCTGGAGGAGTCGCTGGCGCTGTGGGAGCGCGGCGAGGAACTGGCCAGGGTGTGCCGGCGCTGGCTGGAGGGGGCCCGGGCCCGGCTGGACGCGGCGCTGGCCGAGGAGGAGGAAGGGGAGGGGAAGGCGGCGGGCGGCGAGTAGAAGGCGGCGCGGGGGCGCAGCGCCGGGTTGTGAAGCGGGTCACCGCGCCCCCGGTTTAGTTGAAGGTTAAACCTCACATGTCGTAGGGTCGGTGACGTCAGCCGGTCCGGCACCCCGGGCCGGACGCGCCCCCGAGGAAAGTCACCATGTCTCTCGTTCTTGACCCCGCCGCCCAGGACCTGCTGTTCCGCGAGGCCCGCACCGCGAACACCTTCACCGAGGAGCCGGTGACCGAGGAGCAGGTCCAGGCGATCTACGACCTGGTCAAGTACGGCCCCACCGCCTTCAACCAGACCCCGCTGCGCATCACCCTCGTTCGCTCGGCCGAGGCCCGCGAGCGCCTCGTGCAGCACATGGCCGAGGGCAACCGGGCCAAGACCGCCACCGCCCCGCTGGTCGCGATCCTCTCCGCGGACAACGAGTTCCACGAGGAGCTGCCGGCCCTGTTCCCGGCCTTCCCGCAGGCCAAGGACGTCATCTTCGGCGAGCGCCCGGCCCGCGAAGGCTCCGCCACCCTGAACGCCGCCCTCCAGGCCGCCTACTTCATCGTCGGTGTCCGCGCCGCCGGCCTCGCCGCCGGCCCGATGACCGGCTTCGACCACGAGGGCGTCCGCAAGGAGTTCCTGGACGACGACCACACCCCGCTGATGGTCGTCAACATCGGCAGGCCCGGCCCGGACGCCTGGTACCCGCGCGGTCCGCGCCTGGCCTACGAGGACGTCGTCACGACCGTCTGAACCACGCGGGCCCGTCGAGAGCCCGCCCCGACCACGCGAAGAGGCCCCCACACCGCCGGGGGCCTCTTCGCGTAGGGGGCGCCGGACGGGTCACCCCGTCTTCAGCGCCGCCGCCATCGTCCTCAGCTCCTCGGCGGAGCCGGTGCCGGCCACCACCGTCGTGGAGCCGGGCGTGCCCTTGAGCACCAGGGCGTCGTACCGGCCGCCGCTGTAGCGGGTCCAGGTACGGCCGCCGATCTCCTCGGTCCGCCCGGTCGCCGACGCGCCCTGGCTGGCCTGGTCGATGAACTCGGCGGGCTTCTGCGTGGACTGCTCGACCTGCACGTACTGGCCGTCCGGGGTCTGGAAGCCGAGGTGCCAGCGGTCGGACTTCGCGCCCTGGAAGCGTACGGAGGTCGCCTTCCAGGTACTCGGCAGGCCCTCGGGCGCGGCCACCGGGTAGCTCGCCGCCCGGCGGGCCGTGACCAGCTCGACCCGGTAGTCGACCCGCTTGAGGTCGGGAGCGTGATCGTCGTGCGGGATGGCGATGAAGTAGACGACCAGTCCCGCCATGGCGATCACGGCCAGGGAGAGAACCATGTCCCGGACCGTCTTCTGCTTGCCGTTCGAACCTGCCACGCCCCCTATCGTCGCAGGTGCCCCAAGCGCTCATCCGTGGGGTCCCCTGCTCATTTTGTCTGCCTAACGATAGAGTCGGGTCGAAGACCCTCATCCGGCCGTCGTCGTATCAGAAAGGTGCGCTCCGATGACCGAAAACCACCATCTGCCGTCCGAGCTGGACGTTCCCTCCGAGGCTCCCGACCGCAACCTCGCCCTGGAACTCGTCCGGGTGACCGAGGCCGCCGCGATGGCCGCGGGCCGCTGGGTCGGGCGCGGCGACAAGAACGGCGCCGACGGTGCCGCGGTGCGCGCCATGCGGACCCTGGTCTCCACCGTGTCGATGAACGGCGTGGTCGTCATCGGCGAGGGCGAGAAGGACGAGGCCCCGATGCTCTTCAACGGGGAGCACGTGGGCGACGGCACCGGTCCCGAGGTCGACATCGCCGTCGACCCGATCGACGGCACCACGCTGACGGCCAAGGGCATGCCGAACGCGATCGCCGTCCTCGCCGCCGCCGAGCGCGGCGCGATGTTCGACCCGTCCGCCGTGTTCTACATGGACAAGCTGGTCACCGGCCCCGAGGCGGCGGACTTCGTCGACATCAACGCGCCCGTCGCGGTGAACATCCGGCGCATCGCCAAGGCCAAGCGCTCCTCGCCGGAGGACGTGACCGTCGTCATCCTCGACCGGCCGCGGCACGAGGATCTGATCCGCGAGGTCCGGGACGCCGGCGCGCGCATCAAGCTGATCTCCGACGGCGACGTGGCCGGCTCGGTGTACGCGCTGCGCGAGGGCACCGGCGTCGACCTGCTGCTCGGCATCGGCGGCACCCCGGAGGGCATCATCTCGGCCTGTGCCGTGAAGTGCCTGGGCGGAACGATCCAGGGCAAGCTGTGGCCCAAGGACGACGAGGAGCGGCAGCGGGCCATCGACGCCGGGCACGATCTGGACCGGGTGCTCACGACCGACGACCTGGTGTCCGGGGAGAACGTGTTCTTCGTCGCCACCGGGATCACCGACGGGGAGCTGCTGCGGGGGGTCCGGTACCGGTCGGAGACCGCGCTGACGGAGTCGATCGTGATGCGGTCGAAGTCGGGGACGGTACGGAGGATCTTCTCCGAGCACCGGCTGAGCAAGCTGCGCGCCTACAGCGCGATCGACTTCGACCGGGCCAAGTAAGGGCGCCTGCTCTCCCCCGCGCCCGCAGGCAGGACAGCGCCCTCGGTGCGGAGAGGGCGCGCCTGCTCCGCGCGCTTCAGCCCGCCATGCGGTCGGCCGCCGCCCGCGCCGCCTTCTTCAGGTCCAGCTCCCTGCGGCGGCGCCTGGCGAGGACCACCCGGCGCTCGGCCGCCGTGAGGCCGCCCCAGACGCCGTAGGGCTCGGGCTGGAGGAGGGCGTGTTCGCGGCACTCGACCATCACCGGGCAGCGGGAACAGACCCGCTTGGCCGCCTCTTCGCGGGACAGCCGGGCGGCGGTCGGTTCCTTCGACGGGGCGAAGAACAGCCCGGCCTCGTCGCGCCGGCACACCGCCTCGGTGTGCCAGGGGGCGTCTTGGTCCCTGTCTCGCGCCGGCACCCGCTGGGCCGGAACGGCGGCGACCTGCAGGGACGAACGCGGCGGTTGCAGCACGGTCTACTCCTGACGACGGCTTCGCGAGCGAGAGACGATGCAGCAAGGCCTACCCGCTGTGCGCGCGCCTATGCACAGCGTTCCCGTCCGTGGGCGCGCGGCGCGGCCGTTCACGCCCCCGGGGTCAGTGCCCCAGGTGTCTGCGCAGTTTGCGGTCCACCTTGTCCTGGACGCGTTCCAGGATGTCCGCCACGAGCCTGCCCCGCTTGGGCCGCGCCTCCACGTTGCCGAGGACGGCCCAGCCGTCGACGTAGACCACCGGAGCGTCGGCGTCCACGGAGTCCAGCGGGCTCACCTCGAAGTTGCCGAGCACGCCGCCGCCGGTGCCGCGCAGCGAGATGTTCTCCGGCACGCGGATCTGGACGTCGCCGAAGACGGAGACCGCCTTGATGACCACCTGCTGGTACTCGAAGATCGCCTCGCTGAGGTCGATCTCGACGCTGCCGAAGACGGCGTACGCGTGCAGCCGGCGTCCGGCCCGCCAGCGGCCCCGGCGCACGGCGCTGCTGAAGACCGCCACCACGTTCGCGTCGGCCTCCAGCGGGATCGCGCCCGGGGTGGGCCGGGGCGGCACCGGCGTGTAGCCGGGGGCGGTGGGGCGCTGGTGGGCGGCCGGCAGGTCCCGGATGAAGACCTCCAGCTCCCCCACCGTCTTGGCGTGCAGCACCCCGTCCACGCGCTCGGCGTGCTCGTCGGCGGTCAGCCGGCCCTCGGCCAGGGCCTCGCGGAGGATGTCGGCGACCCGGTCGCGATCGGCGTCGGAGGCGCGCAGCTCGGTGGCGGGCGTGGGTGCGGTCTGCTTCTGAAGGTCCACGACGGCAGCGTACCCACACACGATAGATCGCGACACCCCTGACTGAGCCCGACCTCACAGGTTCGCCGCCGATGGCAGGTTCTAGGCTGAGGAGGCCCGCCAGCGTCGGCGGGCGGCCGTCCGTCAGAGTGAGGAATGGGCTGAGATGCCTGAGTTCGAGTACACCGATCTGCTCCCCCAGGGCGAGGACACCACTCCGTACCGGCTGGTGACCTCCGAGGGCGTCTCCACGGTCGAGGGGCCCGACGGGCGGACGTTCCTCAAGGTGGAGCCGGAGGCGCTGCGCAAGCTGGCCGAGGAGGCCGTCCACGACATCCAGCACTACCTGCGCCCGGCCCACCTCGCCCAGCTCCGCCGGATCATCGACGACCCGGAGGCGTCGGGGAACGACAAGTTCGTCGCGCTCGACCTGCTGAAGAACGCCAACATCGCGGCGGCCGGTGTGCTGCCCATGTGCCAGGACACCGGCACGGCGATCGTCATGGGCAAGCGCGGCCAGAACGTGCTGACGGCCGGCGAGGACGAGAAGCACCTCTCCCACGGCATCTACGACGCCTACACCAAGCTGAACCTGCGCTACTCGCAGATGGCTCCGCTCACCATGTGGGAGGAGAAGAACACCGGCTCCAACCTGCCCGCGCAGATCGAGCTGTACGCGACCGACGGCGGCGCCTACAAGTTCCTGTTCATGGCGAAGGGCGGTGGCTCGGCCAACAAGTCCTTCCTGTACCAGGAGACGAAGGCCGTCCTGAACGAGTCCTCCATGATGAGGTTCCTGGAGGAGAAGATCCGCTCGCTCGGCACGGCCGCCTGCCCGCCGTACCACCTGGCCATCGTCGTCGGCGGCACCAGCGCCGAGTACGCGCTGAAGACCGCGAAGTACGCCTCCGCGCACTACCTGGACAACCTGCCGGGCGAGGGTTCGCCGCTCGGCCACGGCTTCCGGGACAAGGAGCTGGAGGAGAAGGTCTTCGAGCTGACCCAGAAGATCGGCATCGGCGCGCAGTTCGGCGGCAAGTACTTCTGCCACGACGTCCGCGTGGTGCGTCTGCCCCGGCACGGCGCGTCCTGCCCGGTCGCCATCGCCGTCTCCTGCTCGGCCGACCGCCAGGCGGTCGCGAAGATCACCGCCGAGGGCGTCTTCCTCGAGCAGCTGGAGACCGACCCGGCGCGCTTCCTGCCGGACACCACGGACGAGCAACTGGAAGAGGGCGACGTCGTCCGGATCGACCTCAACCAGCCGATGGACACGATCCTCGCCGAGCTGACCAAGTACCCGGTCAAGACCCGCCTGTCCCTCACCGGCCCGCTGGTCGTCGCCCGCGACATCGCGCACGCCAAGATCAAGGAGCGGCTGGACGCGGGCGAGGAGATGCCGCAGTACCTGAAGGACCACCCGGTGTACTACGCCGGCCCGGCGAAGACGCCCGAGGGCTACGCCTCCGGTTCCTTCGGCCCGACCACGGCCGGCCGCATGGACTCCTACGTGGAGCAGTTCCAGGCGGCGGGCGGCTCCAAGGTGATGCTCGCCAAGGGCAACCGCAGCAAGCAGGTCACCGACGCGTGTGCCGCCCACGGCGGTTTCTACCTCGGCTCCATCGGCGGTCCGGCCGCCCGTCTGGCCCAGGACTGCATCAAGAAGGTGGAGGTCCTGGAGTACGAGGAGCTGGGCATGGAGGCGGTCTGGAAGATCGAGGTCGAGGACTTCCCGGCGTTCGTCGTGGTGGACGACAAGGGCAACGACTTCTTCACCGACCCGGCCCCGCAGCCGACGTTCACGAGCATTCCGGTGCGGGGTCCCGGCCTGGCGTAGCGGCTCCGGCGGCGGGGAGCGATGCCGTCCCCGCCGCCCCCGGGCATCCGCGCGGCGGGCCGGCCCACCTCCGGCGTCGTCCCGCCGGCCCTGACGTGCCATCAGCGCACCGGGCACCCGACCGGCCCAGTCCCCGGAACATTCCGGCCCCCGCGACCGCTGTACCGGTCATGAGCGAATACCGCATCGAACATGACTCCATGGGCGAGGTCCGGGTCCCGGCCCACGCCAAGTGGCGGGCGCAGACGCAGCGTGCCGTGGAGAACTTCCCGGTGTCCGGACAGCGCATCGAGCGGGCGCACATCGAGGCGCTGGCCCGCATCAAGGCGGCGGCGGCCAAGGTGAACGCCGAGCTGGGCGTGCTGGACAAGGAGACCGCGGAGGCCATCCAGGACGCGGCCGGCGAGGTCGCCGCGGGGAAGTGGGACGAGCACTTCCCGGTGGACGTGTTCCAGACGGGTTCGGGGACCTCGTCCAACATGAACACCAACGAGGTCATCGCGACGCTGGCGACCGAGCGGCTCGGCCGGGACGTGCATCCCAACGACCACGTCAACGCCTCGCAGTCGTCCAACGACGTCTTCCCGTCGTCCATCCACATCGCGGCAACCGCGGCCGTCACCCATGACCTGATCCCGGCCCTGGAGCACCTCGCCGCCTCCCTGGAGCGCAAGTCCGAGGAGTTCGCGGACGTGGTGAAGTCGGGGCGGACGCATCTGATGGACGCCACGCCGGTGACGCTCGGGCAGGAGTTCGGCGGGTACGCGGCCCAGGTGCGGTACGGCGTCGAGCGGCTCAGGGCCTCCCTTCCGCGCCTGGCCGAGCTGCCGCTGGGCGGCACGGCCGTCGGCACCGGCATCAACACCCCGCCCGGTTTCTCCGCCGCCGTCATCGAGGAGGTCGCCCGGGTGACCGGCCTGCCGCTGACCGAGGCCCGTGACCACTTCGAGGCGCAGGGCGCCCGGGACGGCGTCGTGGAGACCAGCGGGCAGCTGCGGACCATCGCGGTCGGCCTGACGAAGATCGCCAACGATCTGCGCTGGATGTCCTCCGGGCCGCGCACCGGTCTCGCCGAGATCCGGCTGCCCGACCTCCAGCCCGGCTCCTCGATCATGCCGGGCAAGGTGAACCCGGTCGTCCCGGAGGCCGTGCTGATGGTCGCCGCGCAGGTCGTCGGGAACGACGCCACCATCGCCACCGCGGGTGCCGCCGGCAACTTCGAGCTGAACGTCATGCTCCCGGTCATCGCCAAGAACGTCCTGGAGTCGGTCAGGCTGCTCGCCAACGTCTCGCGGCTGCTGGCCGACCGGACCGTCGACGGCATCACCGCCGACCGCGAACGCGCCCGCGAGTACGCCGAGTCGTCCCCGTCGGTGGTGACCCCGCTGAACAAGTACATCGGGTACGAGGAGGCCGCGAAGGTCGCCAAGAAGTCCCTCGCCGAGCGCAAGACGATCCGTCAGGTCGTCCTGGAGAGCGGGTACGTGGAGCGCGGCGACCTGACGCTGGAGCAGCTGGACGAGGCGCTGGACGTCCTGCGGATGACGCGCCCGTAACCGGGGGCGGACCGTTTCGGCAACGCGGGTGCCGCCGTGACCCGCGCCGCAGCGTCGTGTGTCCCCGGCACCTAATATCTGTCCATGACGGACGACGGAGCGATGACACGAGTGGCGGCGGGACCGGCGACCTACTGGACCCCGGGGACGCACATCCTGTGGCGCTACCGGGCGAACGGCGGCGAGCGTTACCACATCGCCCGGCCGGTCACCGTCGTACGCGACGACGCGGACCTGCTGGCGGTGTGGCTCGCCCCCGGCACGGAGTGCGTGAAGCCGGTCCTGGCCGACGGCACGCCCGTGCACCTGGAGCCGCTGGAGTCCCGGTACACCAAGCCGCGCACGGTCCAGCGGGACCGCTGGTTCGGCACGGGCGTGCTGAAGCTGGCCCAGCCCGGCCGGCCCTGGTCGGTGTGGCTGTTCTGGGAGCCGGGCTGGCAGTTCAAGAACTGGTACGTGAACCTGGAGGAGCCGCTGGTCCGGTGGGCGGGCGGGGTGGACTCCGAGGACCACTTCCTGGACATCTCCGTGCATCCGGACCGCAGTTGGCACTGGCGCGACGAGGACGAGTTCGCGCAGGCCCAGCGGGACGGACTGATGGACGCGGCGACCGCCGAGCGGGTGCGGGCGGCCGGCCGGGAGGCGGTGGAGGTGATCCGCGCGTGGGGGCCGCCGTTCGCCGACGGCTGGCCGCGCTGGCGCCCGGACCCGTCCTGGACGGTGCCTCCCCTCCCCGAGGACTGGGACCGCACACCCGCGCGCGTATCCTCATGAGACCCTTGGTGCGGCCCCAGGCAAGAAACGTAGGATCGTCCTCCGCAAGGGCGTAGTAGAGCAACTTCCGGGGCATGCGCCGGGCTTGACCGATCGTCACCGAGGGGCGGCAGGACGTGAGCGAGGGGTACCAGGGCACCACCACGAAGGCACACGGCGACCGGTCCGCCGGCCGCGCGGAACTCGCCACCGGCACCACGGCCGCCTGCGTCCCGGCGGGAATTCCGTTCCCGGGGCACGTATTGCGGGTATCGGGATGTCGGCGGGACCAACTGCGCGCCCGGCGCAACCGGCGCACAGCCCCGGACGGATGGATGCGACACGCGTGACGGAGCAGCCCACCTCCTTCGAACGCCCCCAGCCGGGCGTCGACCCCGCGGAGGCCCGCGGGGCGCTCCTGCGTACCCAGCAGCAGTCCCAGCAGCCTCCGGCACAGCTCGGCGATCCGGCCTTACCCGTACAGGCCCGGGCCGAGGCAACGCCGTCCGGACCGGGCACCGCGACCCCCCGTGGCACGGGGAAGGAGCCCGCAGCCGGCCAGGGGAAGGAGCCCTCAGTCAACGGCCCCGAGCACGCCCAGCCCGCCGGCACCGAACCCGACGCCCACCGTCCGCGCCCCGCGCCGGAGACCATCCCGGCGCAGCCCGGCGCCCAGCAGGAGCGGTCGCCGGGCGGCCAGGAGCGCCGTACCGGGCAGGCCGTGCCCCCGGGGCGGCCGATGCCCATGCGGCGCGACGGCGACCGGCTCAGGTTCGTGGGCGCGGCCACCCGGCGGATCGCCCGCGGGCTCGACCTCGACGAGATCGTCATGGGGCTGTGCCGGGCCACGGTGCCGACCTTCTCCGACGCGATCCTCGTCTATCTGCGCGAGCCGCTGCCGGTCGGCGACGAGCGGCCCAGCGGTCCGGTGGTGCTGCGGCTGCGCCGCACCGACCGGATACCTCCCGAGCGGGACACCGACGGGGTGCTGCTGCCGCCGGCGTTCGAGCCGGAGCCGGAGCCGTCCGTGCTGTCGGACCTGTCGGCGCTCACCGCCGAGCTGTGCGAGGTGCGGCCGGGCGGGGCGCTGAACGAGGTGCTGCGCGGGGTGCGCCCGGTGTTCGCCGACGCGCCCGCCGCCCGGGACGCGCTGCCCGAGCTGCTCGGCGAGGGCGGTGAGGCGGTCGTACCGGGCGGGCGGCACGCGATCCTCGCGCCGCTGCGCGGCCGGCGCCGGGTGATCGGAGCGGCCCTGTTCCTGCGCCGCGCGGACCGGCTCGCGTTCGAGGCGGACGACCTGCTGGTGGCCGCGCAGCTGGCCACGCACAGCGCGCTCGGCATCGACAAGGCGGTGCTGTACGGCCGCGAGGCGTACATCGCCGACGAGCTGCAGCGCACCATGCTGCCCGAGACCCTGCCCCGGCCGACCGGTGTCCGGCTGGCCTCCCGCTACCTGCCGGCGGCCGAGACCGCGCGGGTGGGCGGCGACTGGTACGACGCGATCCCGCTGCCCGGCAGCCGGGTGGCGCTGGTCGTCGGCGATGTGATGGGCCACTCGATGACGTCGGCGGCGATCATGGGTCAGCTGCGCACCACCGCGCAGACGCTGGCCGGGCTCGACCTGCCGCCGCAGGAGGTGCTGCACCACCTGGACGAGCAGGCGCAGCGCCTGGGCACCGACCGCATGGCGACCTGCCTGTACGCGGTCTACGACCCGGTCACGCACCGCATCACGATCGCCAACGCGGGCCATCCGCCGCCCGTGCTGCTGCACCTGGGCGGCCACGCCGAGGTGCTGCGGGTGCCGTCGGGCGCGCCGATCGGGGTCGGCGGGGTCGACTTCGAGGCGGTGGAGCTGGAGGCGCCCGCCGGGGGGACCCTGCTGCTGTACACCGACGGCCTGGTGGAGTCCCGGCTGCGGGACGTGTGGACCGGCATCGAGCAGCTGCGGGAGAAGCTGGCCGCGACCGCGCGGCTGACCGGACCGGACCATCCGCCGCCGCTGGAAGCGCTGTGCGACGAGGTGCTGGACATGCTGGGCCCGGGCGACCGGGACGACGACATCGCGTTGCTCGCGGCGCGCTTCGACGGGATCGCGCCCAGCGACGTCGCCTACTGGACGCTGGAGCCGGAGGACTCCGCCCCGGGCCAGGCCCGCCGGCTGGCCCGGCGCGCGCTCGCCCGCTGGGACCTGGAGGAGCTGACGGACTCGGTGGAGCTGCTGGTCAGCGAGGTCGTGACGAACGCCGTGCGGTACGCGTCGCGGCCGGTGACGCTGCGGCTGCTGCGCACGGACGTGCTGCGCTGCGAGGTCGGGGACGACGTGCCGCAGCTGCCGCGCCTGCGGCAGGCACGGGCCACGGACGAGGGCGGGCGTGGCCTGTACCTGGTCAACCGGCTGGCCCGGCGCTGGGGCGCGACCCGGCTGAGCACCGGCAAGGTGGTGTGGTTCGAGCTGAACCGCGGCTGAGCGGCCGCCGAACGACGCGACGCGCGAAGGGCGCCCGGTGTGACCGGGCGCCCTTCGCTGTCATGTCCCGTCTGGCACGTTCTCCGGGTCGAGCGGGTTCTCCGGGCTGATCGACGTCGTCGGCGGCCCGCTCGTCGGGGTCTGGGTGGGCGTCTGGGTGGGCGTCTGGCTGGGGGTCTGGGTCGGCGGCGTCTGCGAGGGCGTCTCGGTCGGCGACTCCGGCGTCTGCGAGGGCGTCTCGGTCGGCGTCTGCGAGGGCGTCTGGGTCGGGGTGTGCGTCCAGGTCGGCGTCTCGGTCGGCTCGACGGCCGCGCCCTGCGTGGTGTTCAGGTCGAACGAGGCCTTGTCGGTGACCCCGAAGGTGTACGTGGCCCAGATCTGCGCCGGGTAGCCGCCGCCGTTGATCCGGCCGGGCGGCGGGAGCAGTCCGGTCGCGCCCTTCATGGAGACGTGGGCCTTGGTCTTCGGGTCCTCGCCGAACAGGCCGACGGAGGTGACCAGGTCGGGGGTGTAGCCGGTGAACCAGGCCGACTTGTTCTCGTCGGAGGTACCGGTCTTGCCCGCCACCTGCTGGCCGTCGCGCAGCGGGTTGTCCGCCACGGACCGCTTGGCCGTGCCGTCGTCGACCACGCCGGTGAGCACCGAGGTGACCGTGTCGGCGGCGGTACGGCTGATCACCGAGCCGCCGACCGGGTTCGGCATGTCGACCGTACGGCCCCTGTTCTCGGCCGACTTGATGACCGTCGGGGTCACCTTGTAGCCGTGGTTGGCGAAGGTGGCGTAGATCCCGGCCATCTCCAGGGGGCTGGCGCCCATGGAGCCGAGGGTCTGGGCCGGAACGGCCTGCACGCCCTTGGTGTCCATGCCGAGCTTTCCCGCCGTGGCCATGACCTTGTCCATGCCCACGTCCACGCCCATCTGCGCGAAGACGGAGTTGACGGACTTGTTCATCGCCTGCTGCACGGTGATCTTGTCGTAGTCGACGTCGTCCTCGTTCGGCGGGGCGAAGCCGACCTTGGCTCCGTGGTCCAGGACCTGGCGGCGGCTGGTGCCGTCGTAGACGGTGCTCGCGGTGATCGGCTTGCCGTCCTGGGTGGTGGCGTTCTGCTCCAGGGCGGCGGCGAGGATGACCGGCTTGAACGTGGACGCCGGCTGGTAGTCCGAGCGGGCGGCGTTGTCGAAGTAGTGCTTGTAGTAGTCCTGGCCGCCGTAGAGGGCGACGATCCTGCCCGTCTTGGGGTCGACGGAGACGGCGCCGGCCTGGATGGCGCCGTCGACCTTGCGCTTCTTCGGGTCGAGCTTGCCGGTCAGCTGGGTCCTGACGGCCTTCTCCAGCGCGGCCTGCTTCTTGCGGTCGATGTTGAGGGTGATGGTCCAGCCCTTGTCGACGACGGCGTTCTCCGCCTGGGACTGGGTCAGGCCCTCCTGCGCCATGAGCTGCCGCTCCAGCTGCTGGTTGGCGAGTTCGACCAGGTAGCCCTTCTGCCCGCCGAGGCCGGGGGCGCCCTTGGGCTCCTTCGGGTAGGGGAAGTGCAGGCCGTCCCGGTCGCTCTTGGAGAGCCAGCCCTCCTCGACCATGTTGTCCAGGACGTAGTTCCAGCGCTGGGTGACCAGCCGCTTGCCGGTCTTGGTGGCGACGGCCCAGTCGTACTGGCTGGGGGCCTGGAGCAGGGCGGCGAGGTAGGCGCCCTGGGCGACGCTGAGGTCCTGGGCGTCCACGTGGTAGTACGCCTGGGCGGCGGCCTGGATGCCGTAGGCGTTGCGGCCGTAGTAGCTGGTGTTGATGTAACCGGCGAGGATGTCGTCCTTGGACTTCTCGCGGTCCACCTTGAGCGAGATGACCAGCTCCTTCAGCTTGCGCGTGACGGTCTGGTCCTGGTTCAGGTAGTAGTTCTTGACGTACTGCTGGGTGATCGTGGAGCCGCCCTGCTTGCCCTTGCCGGACACCGTGTTGATCAGGCCGCGGGCGGTGCCGCGCAGGTCGACGCCGGAGTCGTGGTAGAAGCTCTTGTTCTCGGCTGCGACGAAGGTCAGCTGGACCTTGCGGGGCACCTTGGACAGGTCGACGATCTCGCGGTTGACCTCGCCCTTGCGGGCCAGGATCGTTCCGTCGCTGAACTTGTAGACGTTGCTCTGCTGCTGGGCCGCCGCGTTGCCCTCGGGGATGTCCACGTACAGGTACAGGCCGATGAAGCCCAGGATGCCGAGCAGGCACACGCCGAAGAAGGCCCCGAGGATCTTCTTCCAGCCGAATATCCGGCGTATGAGGCTCTTGGCGGGCTTGCCGGACGCGGGAGCGCCGCCGGAGGCGCCGGACGCGGTGCCGGCCGTGGGCGCGGGCTCGGAGCGGCGGCGCTTGGGTGCCGCGCGGTGGCCGCCGCGCTGTCGCGCTCGTCTCTCTTCCGCTCGTCCCATGGGTCCCTACGCTCGCTTCCGTCTCGGGGTCAGCTCCGAAAGCTAACACCCCTCTATATGACAAAGGGCGTCCGATCCGTTCTTTTACGGACGTGACAATCAGCACCCGCCCCGAAGGAACCGACGGCTGTCACTGGTCCAGGGTTGCTTCGCAGCGTAAAGTGTTATCACTTAGCTAGAACCGAGCTAGGCACTACGCCAACCGGGGGTCCCCTGTGTCCATATCCGAGCCGGCCGCCACCGCCGACGTCCCCGAGATGCCCGCGCCGCGGGTGCGGGAGTTCACCGCCCACAGCATCGGCGGCGGGCTCGCCCTGCTGCTCGGCCTGATCGGGCTCGGCGCCGCCGTCGCGCTGTTCGCGTCCTCCGCGGCGGCCCCCTCCGGCGGCGCCGAGGGCGGGCTCGTCGCCGCCGGCGTCGTCGTCCTGCTGGCGTCGGCCATCGGGATGCGCGGGCTGAACACGGTCGCGCCGGGCGAGGCCCGGGTCGTCCAGCTCTTCGGGCGCTACCGGGGCACGATCCGGCAGGACGGACTGCGCTGGGTGAACCCCTTCACCTCCCGGACCCGGATCTCCACCCGGGTGCGCAACCACGAGACCGCCGTGCTGAAGGTCAACGACGCCTACGGCAACCCGATCGAGCTGGCCGCGGTCGTGGTGTGGAAGGTCCAGGACACCGCGCAGGCCACCTTCGAGGTGGACGACTTCGCCGAGTTCGTCGCCACGCAGACCGAGACGGCCGTACGGCACATCGCCATCGAGTACCCCTACGACGCCCACGACGAGGACGGCCTGTCGCTGCGCGGCAACGCCGAGGAGATCACCGAGAAGCTGGCCGTGGAACTGCAGGCCCGGGTGGAGGCGGCCGGGGTGCGGATCATCGAGTCCCGCTTCACGCACCTCGCGTACGCTCCGGAGATCGCCTCGGCGATGCTCCAGCGGCAGCAGGCGGGGGCGGTCGTCGCGGCCCGCCGGCAGATCGTGGACGGCGCGGTCGGGATGGTCGAGGCGGCGCTGGCCCGGATCGCGGACGCGGACATCGTGGAGCTGGACGAGGAACGGAAGGCGGCGATGGTGTCGAACCTGATGGTGGTGCTCTGCGGGGACCGGGCCCCCCAGCCGGTCCTCAACACGGGGACGCTCTACCAGTGACGGACCCGGTGACGGACCCCTCGGAAACCCCCAAGCGCCGGCCGCAGCAGCGCAAGCAGGTGCTGCTGCGGCTGGACCCGCTGGTCTACGAGGCGCTGGCCCGGTGGGCCGGGGAGGAGCTGCGGTCGGCGAACGCGCAGATCGAGTTCCTGCTGCGGCGCGCGCTCGCGGAGGCGGGACGCCTGCCGAAGGACACCGGACCGCTGCCGCGGCGGGGCCGGCCGCCTGTGTCGGAACCGTGACAATCGGCCCCCACCTGCGGGGCCGTACCGCCCGCCTCGCCCTGCACACGGTGTGTATACACCCCGCGTATACACCGAGTGTATTGTGCTGCTCATGTCCATCGGTCACACCCTTCTGGGGCTCCTGGAGTCCGGCCCGCGCCACGGCTACGACCTCAAGCGGGCCTTCGACGAGAAGTTCGGTCACGACCGGCCGCTGCACTACGGCCAGGTCTACTCCACGATGTCCCGGCTGCTGAAGCACGGTCTCGTGGAAGTCGACGGGATCGAGGCCGGCGGCGGCCCCGAGCGCAAGCGCTACGCGATCACCGACGCCGGCGTCACCGACGTCGAGCAATGGCTCGCCACTCCGGAGAAGCCGGAGGAGTACCTCCAGTCGACCCTCTACACCAAGGTCGTCCTCGCCCTGCTCACCCACCGCGACGCGACCGACATCCTCGACACGCAGCGGGCCGAGCACCTGCGCAGCATGCGGATCCTGACCGACCGCAAGCGCAAGGGCGACCTCGCGGACCAGCTGATCTGCGACCACGCCCTGTTCCACCTGGAGGCCGACCTGCGCTGGCTGGAACTGACCGCCGCGCGCCTCGACAAGCTCCGCGCGGAGGTGGTGGCCAAGTGACTCCCCCGCCCGGCACCCTGCTCGCCGCCGAGAACCTGCGCAAGGCCTACGGCCCGACGGTCGCGCTCGACGGCGCCGAGTTCTCCATCCACCCCGGCGAGGTCGTCGCCGTCATGGGGCCCTCCGGCTCCGGCAAGTCCACGCTGCTGCACTGCCTGGCCGGGATCGTGCCGCCCGACTCCGGCTCCATCACCTACGACGGCCGCGAACTGGCCGGCATGAGCGACGCCGGGCGCAGCGCCCTGCGCCGCAGCGAGTTCGGCTTCGTCTTCCAGTTCGGGCAGCTCGTCCCGGAGCTGACCTGCGTGGAGAACGTGGCGCTCCCACTGCGCCTGAACGGCACCTCCCGCAAGGCGGCCGAGCGGGCCGCGCTGAGCTGGATGGAACGCCTGGAGGTGGACGGCCTCAAGGACAAGCGGCCCGGCGAGGTCTCCGGTGGCCAGGGCCAGCGGGTCGCGGTGGCACGGGCGCTCGTCACCGGGCCCCGGGTGCTGTTCGCCGACGAGCCGACCGGTGCGCTCGACTCCCTCAACGGCGAACGCGTGATGGAGCTGCTGACCGACGCGGCCCGCTCCACCAACGCCGCCGTCGTCCTGGTCACGCACGAGGCCCGGGTGGCCGCCTACTCCGACCGCGAGATCGTCGTACGCGACGGCAGGTCCCGCGACATGGAGCGGGCCGTATGAACGTCCGGCAGTGGTGCAGAGACCTGGGCATGGGTGCCCGGTTCGCCCTCACCGGCGGACGCGAGGGCTGGGTCCGGATGCTGCTGACGGCGGTCGGCGTCGGCCTGGGCGTGGCCCTGCTGCTGCTGACGACGGCGCTGCCGCACATCCTGACCGCCCGGGACCGGGTGGAGGACGCCCGCCAGGACTTCTCGGCCTCCTACGACACCGCCAAGGCCGAGAACAGCCTGCTGGTCGCGGTCACCGACACGCAGTGGCACGACAAGAACATCCGCGGCCGGCTGCTCGAGCCGGAGGGCTCCAGGGCGCCGCTGCCACCCGGCGTCGGCCGTTTCCCGGCGAAGGGCGAGATGGTGGCCTCGCCCGCGCTGAAGAGGCTGCTGTCCTCGGACGGGGCGGAACTGCTGCGCGAGCGGATCCCGTACCGGATCACGGGGACCATCGGCGACGACGGACTGATCGGGTCGCGGGAACTCGCCTACTACGCGGGAGCCGAAGATCTCGCCCCGCACTCGGTCGGTGCCCGGGTGACCCGGCTGACCGCCTTCGGCAACCCGAATCCGTCGCCGGAACGGGCCGACCCGGTACTCATCCTCATGACCCTGGTCGTGTTCGTCGCCCTCCTCACGCCGGTCGCCGTCTTCATCGCCGCGGCCGTGCGGTTCGGCGGCGAGCGGCGCGACCGCCGGCTGGCCGCGCTGCGGCTGGTGGGCTCCGACAGCCGGATGACCCGCCGGATCGCCGCAGGCGAGGCACTGGCCGGGTCGCTGCTCGGACTGGCCGTCGGCGCGGTGCTCTTCCTGATCGGGCGGCAGGTGGCGGGCTCGGTGGAGGTCATGGGGGAGAGCTTCTTCCCGAACTACCTCGACCCCTCCCCCACGCTGGTCGCGCTCGTCGCGGTGGCGGTTCCGTCGGCCGCGGTGCTGGTGACGCTGCTCGCGATGCGCGGGGTGGTCGTGGAACCGCTCGGCGTGGTGCGTACGGCCAAGCCGCCCCGGCGGCGCCTGTGGTGGCGGCTGCTGGTGCCGCTGGCGGGCCTCGCGATGCTGTACCCGATGATCGGCAAGGGGCGCCGGAACGGCGACTTCAACCAGTACCTCGTCACCGGCGGTGTGCTGCTGCTCCTGGTCGGCGTCACCGCGCTGCTGCCCTGGCTGGTGGAGGCGTTCGTCGCCCGGCTCGGCGGGGGCGGGGTCTCCTGGCAACTGGCCGTACGCCGGCTCCAGTTGAGCAGCGGTACGGCCGCCCGCATGGTGAACGGCATCGCGGTGGCGGTGGCCGGGGCGATCGCGCTGCAGATGCTGTTCGCGGGCGTGGAGGGCCAGTACACCAGGGATACCGGCCAGGACCCGCGCCGGGCCCAGATGGAGGTCGACCTGTCCGGTCACACCCCGCTCGGCGCCGCCCGCGCGGAGTTCGCCGGCGCCAAGGGAGTACGGACGTCGGTGGCACTGTCCACCGGGCAGGTCGGCGGCAAGCGCCGGGAACCCGACCTCACGGCGACCGTCACCGTCGGTGACTGCGCCGCGCTCAGGGAGGTGGCCCGCATGCCGTCCTGCCGCGACGGCGACGTCTTCGCCGTGGACAACCCGTACTCCGACTCCGAGTACCAGAAGGAGCTCAGGCCCCTGATGCGGCCCGGCGCGCGGGTGTGGATCGACCCGACGCAGGGCGAGGCGCGCGGCAGGGAGATCGCCTGGACGCTGCCGGCCACAGTGCGGGAGGCCACCGCGCGCAAGGACTCGCTGCAGGGCGACCCGAGCGGCCTGCTGGTCACTCCCTCCGCGCTGCCCGCCAAGGCCCTGTCCACGGTGAACGGCCACATCTACCTTCGCCTGGACGAAGCGGTGCCGGACGCCCAGGAGCACGTGCGCACCACGACCGCCCGGATCGACCCGCTCGCCTACTCCTGGACCTGGGCGGCGACCGAACAGTCCAACAGGTACGCCTCCCTGCGCACCGGACTGTTCCTCGGCGCGGTCTGTGTGCTGGCGCTGATCGGGGCGAGCCTGCTGGTCTCCCAGCTGGAGCAGTTGCGCGAGCGGCGCAAGCTGCTGTCGTCCCTGCTCGCCTTCGGCACCCGGCGCCGCACGCTCGGCCTGTCGGTGCTGTGGCAGACCGCCGTGCCGATCACGCTCGGTCTGCTGCTGGCCGCCACGGTGGGCCTGACCCTCGGTACGGTCCTGCTGAAGCTGACGGCGACCCCGGTCTCCGTGGACTGGGCGAGCGTGCTGTCCCTGACCGGCGCCGGCGCGGCCGTGGTCCTCGCCGTCACCCTGCTGAGCCTGCCGCCGCTGGTGCGGATGATGCGGCCGGAGGGCCTGCGCACGGAGTGAACGCGCCGTCGGCCGGCCGCGGCACCGCCGTGGCCGGCCGCACGGTCGCCCATCACCCCTGCGGGGCGCTCAGCCCTCCAGCACCCTGACGGGCAGCGCCCGCAGCGCCTCCCGCAACGCCCCCGCCAGCTCCTCGTACTCCGCGGCGCGAGCCGCCCCCGCGCGCATCGCGAACGCGACCCGGCGGCTGGGTGCGGGCTCGGCGAAGTACCCCGTCAGCAATTGGCTGCTGCGGGTGGTCTCCAGCTTCAGCGCGGTGCGCGGGAGCAGCGTGCAGCCGAGTCCGCCGGCCACCAGCTGGACCAGCGTGGACAGGCCGGCGGCCGTGGTGGTGACCGGCGCGTCCTCCCGGCCGGCCTCCCGGCAGATGTCCAGCGCCTGGTCGCGCAGGCAGTGGCCCTCGTCCAGGAGGAGCAGGTTCAGCTCCCGCAACGCCTCGCGCGGGATGCCCTCCCGGCCGCCGAGCCGGTGGTCGAGCGGGGTGACGAGCACGAAGTCCTCGTCGAACAGGGGGAGTTCGACGACCCCGGGGACACCGAGCGGCACGGCGAGCAACAGCAGGTCGAGCCGGCCGGAGTTCAGTCCCTCGACCAGGGTGGCCGTCTGCTCCTCGTGCACCTGGAGGTCGAGGTGCGGGTAGCGGTCGTGGACGAGCCGCAGCACGGCCGGCAGCAGGTACGGGGCCACCGTGGGGATCACCCCGAGGCGCAGCACGCCCGTGAAGGGCGCCCGGACCGCCTCGGCCTCCTCCAGCAGCGCGCCCACCGCGTCCAGCACCGCCTTGGCCCGCACCGCCAGCCGCTCCCCCGCGGGCGAGAGCAGCACCTTGCGGGTCGTACGCTCGAGGAGGGTCACGCCGAGGGTCTCCTCCAGGGCCGAGACCGCACCCGAGAGGGCGGGCTGGCTCATCCCGATGGCCGCCGCGGCGTCGCGGAAGTGCAGATGCTCGGCCACGGCGGCGAACGCCCGCAGCTGCGCCAGGCTCGGTTGCCGGCGCTTGCCGTTGCTCACGGTCACTGATAACTACCTCCGATCAACATGACCGAGTGTAGCTATTTCACTAATCAATGCACCCTGTGCCACCATCGATCACGTCCAACCCATGGGAAACAGCCCCAAAAGGGCAGTTTCTTCGCTGCAAGGAGAGCGTGTGCTCACTGTCGGTGACAAGTTCCCCGAGTTCGACCTGACCGCCTGCGTCTCGCTGGAGAAGGGCAAGGAGTTCGAGCAGATCAACCACAAGTCCTACGAGGGCAAGTGGCTGGTGGTCTTCGCCTGGCCCAAGGACTTCACGTTCGTGTGCCCGACCGAGATCGCCGCGTTCGGGAAGCTGAACGACGAGTTCGCCGACCGCGACGCCCAGATCCTCGGATTCTCGGGTGACTCGGAGTTCGTCCACCACGCCTGGCGCAAGGACCACCCGGACCTGACCGACCTGCCGTTCCCGATGATGGCGGACCCCAAGCACGAGCTGATGCGCGACCTCGGCATCGAGGGCGAGGACGGCTACGCCCAGCGCGCCGTCTTCGTCGTGGACCCGAACCACGAGATCCAGTTCACGATGGTCACCGCCGGTTCCGTGGGCCGCAACCCCAAGGAGGTCCTGCGGGTCCTGGACGCCCTGCAGACCGACGAGCTGTGCCCCTGCAACTGGACCAAGGGCGAGCAGACGCTCGACCCGGTCGCGCTGCTGGCCGGTGAGTGACCCGTGTCGCTCGACTCCCTGAAGTCCCGCATCCCGGACTACGCCAAGGACCTGAAGCTCAACCTGGGCTCGGTCATCGGCAACTCGGACCTGCCCGCGCAGCAGCTGTGGGGCACGGTGCTGGCGACCGCCATCGCCTCCCGTTCCCCGATCGTGCTGCGTGAGCTGGAGCCGGAGGCGAAGGCGAACCTCTCGCCGGAGGCGTACCAGGCCGCCAAGTCGGCCGCCGCCATCATGGCGATGAACAACGTCTTCTACCGCACCCGGCATCTGCTGTCCGACCACGAGTACGGCACCCTGCGCGCGGGCCTGCGGATGAACGTCATCGGCAACCCGGGCGTGGAGAAGGTCGACTTCGAGCTGTGGTCGTTCGCGGTCTCCGCGATCAACGGCTGTGGCATGTGCCTGGACTCGCACGAGCAGGTGCTGCGCAAGGCCGGTGTGGAGCGCGAGACCGTCCAGGAGGCGTTCAAGATCGCCTCCGTGGTGCAGGCGGTCGGCGTCACCCTGGACGCCGAGGCCGTGCTGGCCGAGTAAGCCGTACGCCGAGGACCCGCTCACTCCTGGTGGGCGGGGTCCTCCGCGTTCCGGGGCACTGCCTCCTCCACGGGCTCGGCCGCGGTGTGGTGCTGCGCCTCCTGCGAATACTGCCGCAGGTACCCCACCACCGTGTTCGTGACCGCCACCAGCGGTACGGCCACCACCGCGCCGCCGATGCCGGCCACCATGCCGCCCGCGGCCACGGTCAGGACGACCGCCAGCGGGTGCACCCGCACCGCGCGGCCCAGGATGAACGGCTGCAGGACGTGCCCCTCGATCTGCTGCACCGCGAGGACGACGACGAGGGTCATGACCGCGGTGAAGACGCCCTGGGTGACCAGCGCCACGATCACCGCGAGCGCGCCGGAGGCGACCGCGCCGACGAGCGGGATGAACGAGAACAGGAAGATGAACACGGCCAGCGGGACGGCCATCGGCACGTCCAGGAAATAGATGCCGATGCCGATGAAGATGGCGTCGATGAGGGCGACCAGGACCGTGCCGCGCACGTAGGCGGTCAGGGTGCGCCAGGCGCGCGGGCCGGCGCCGGCCACCCCCGGGCGGGCCGCGGCGGGCACCAGCTTCAGGAACCACTGCCAGATGCGCCTGCCGTCGTAGAGCAGGAACAGCGTCGAGAAGAACACCAGCAGGATGCCGGTGAGGGCCTCCACGATGACCTGGACGCCCTCCAGACCGGCGGACGTTATCTGGTCGGCGTTGGCGCCGATCGCCTCGCGGAGGTTCTTGGCGATCTGGTTGATCTGCTTGTCGGTGACGTGGAAGGGGCTCTTCAGCAGCCAGTTGCGCAGGTCGTCGATGCCGCTCTGGATCTGGTTGGAGAGCGTGTCGATGTTCTCCATGACCTGCCAGGTCACGAACCAGCCCATCAGGCCGATGACGACGAAGCCGCTGATGGCGGTGAGCGCGGTGGCCGGGCCGCGCGGCACCCCGCGCCGGGTCAGCCGGGCGACCGTCGGCTGGAGCAGCGCGGTGACCAGCAGGGCGATGACGAAGGCGAACACCACGAGCTGGATGGCGCTGATGACCCGCATCAGCACCCAGACCGTGCCGGCCAGCACCAGCAGCCGCCAGCCCGCCTCGGCGGCGACCCGGACGCCCCACGGCACGGCCTGGGCCGGATCGGGACGGGGACCGGACGGCACCGCGGGCCGGCGGGCGGGCGCGGCCGAGGCGGCGGACGCGCCGGCCGGCCGCGCGTCGGCGGGGGCGGCGGACTCCACGGCCTCGGCGTCCACGCCGTGCTCCTTCTCCACCTCGGCGCGGCGCTCGTCCAGGCGCTCGCTCATCTCGGTGAGACCGGCTCCCAGCCGGCCGAGCCACCCTGGCACTCGCGACATGATCCGTCCTCTTCCCCCGCGTCCCCGGGTGCTCGCCACCACTCCCCCGCTGGAGTCGTTCGGATACGACCGTACAGGGCGAAAGCCCCTCCCCTGAGGACGGGGAGGGGCTGCGCGAGGTTGAGAGGGCACCGCGAAGGCCGCCGTGCCGGCGGAGCGCTCAGTACCAGTGGTTGGCCTGCCAGAACGACCAGGCCTGGCAGGGGCTGCCGTACCGGCTGTTCATGTAGTTCAGGCCCCACTTGATCTGGGTGGCCGGGTTGGTCTGCCAGTCGGCA
>NZ_JAINRC010000059.1 GCF_020400655.1 Streptomyces spinosus | reverse complement strand
CCCCAGTCCTCGGAGGCGGCGTAGACGCCGGTGGGGACGACGACGGCGTGGAGGTAGGCGAACAGGGGGCGCAGGGCGTGTTCCAGTACCAGGGAGTGCCGTCCGGTCCCGCCGGTCGCGCCGATCAGGACCGGCTTGCCGGTCAGCGCGTCCTTGTCGAGGACGTCGAAGAAGGACTTGAACAGTCCGCTGTAGGAGGCGCTGAAGACCGGTGTGACCACGATCAGCCCGTCGGCCCGGGTCACCGCGTCCTGCGCGGCGGCGAGGGCCTTGCCGGCGAAGCCGTTGGTGAAGTTGTGCGCGATCTCCACGGCGAGGTCGCGCAGCTCGACCACCTCGATGTCCACCGGCGTGGCGCGGTGGACCGCGGCGGCGAGCCGGTCGGCGAGCAGCCGGGTGGAGGAGGGCACGCTCAGCCCCGCCGACACCACGACCACCTTCATACGCTCGGTCATACCCCGCTCTCCTCCTTCTCCTGTCCGGTCCGGCTGTCCTGGCCGGTCCGGGTGTCCTGTGCGGTCCGGGTGTTCTGTGCGGCCAGCAGCGACTGGTGGGTCGGCGCCTCGGGCACGTCCTGGCCGCGTCCCTTGGCGAACTCCTCGCGCAGTACCGGCACGACCTGTTCGCCGAGGATGTCGAGCTGTTCCAGCACGGTCTTCAGCGGCAGGCCGGCGTGGTCCATCAAGAACAGCTGGCGCTGGTAGTCACCGGCGTACTCGCGGAAGGACAGCGTCTTGTCGATCACCTGCTGCGGCGAGCCCACCGTCAGCGGGGTCTGCTCGCTGAAGTCCTCCAGCGAGGGCCCGTGGCCGTAGACGGGCGCGTTGTCGAAGTAGGGCCGGAACTCGCGCACCGCGTCCTGGGAGTTCTTGCGCATGAACACCTGCCCGCCCAGTCCGACGATGGCCTGCTCGGGGGTGCCGTGCCCGTAGTGGGCGTAGCGGGCGCGGTAGAACTCCACCATCCG
>NZ_JAINRC010000058.1 GCF_020400655.1 Streptomyces spinosus | reverse complement strand
AGCATCGGTGTCTCGAAGGACAACGAGCCCTTCCACATCGTGCCGATCCAGTTGAAGAACTTCACACCGGTCGGTACGGCGATCAGGAACGTCATGAAGGAGAAGAACGGCAGCAGCACACCGCCGGTGACGTACATGTGGTGGGCCCACACGGTCACGGACAGACCGGCGATCGCGATGGTCGCGGCGATCAGGCCCATGTAGCCGAACATCGGCTTGCGGGAGAACACCGGGATCACTTCGCTGATGATGCCGAAGAACGGCAGCGCGATGATGTACACCTCCGGATGGCCGAAGAACCAGAAGAGGTGTTGCCACAGCAGTGCGCCGCCGTTGGCGGCGTCGAAGACGTGGGCGCCGAACTTGCGGTCCGCCTCCAGGGCGAACAGCGCGGCGGCCAGCACCGGGAAGGCCAGCAGGACCAGGACACCGGTCAGCAGCACGTTCCACACGAAGATCGGCATGCGGAACATCGTCATGCCCGGGGCGCGCATGCAGATGATCGTGGTGATGAAGTTGACCGAGCCGAGGATCGTGCCGAAGCCGGAGAAGGCCAGACCCATGATCCACATGTCGGCGCCGATGCCCGGCGAGCGGACCGCGTCCGACAGCGGGGAGTAGGCGAACCAGCCGAAGTCCGCCGCGCCCTGCGGGGTGAGGAAGCCGCCCACCGCGATGAGCGAGCCGAACAGGTACAGCCAGTAGGCGAACATGTTCAGCCGCGGGAACGCCACGTCCGGCGCGCCGATCTGCAGCGGCATGATCCAGTTCGCGAAGCCGGCGAACAGCGGCGTCGCGAACATCAGCAGCATGATCGTGCCGTGCATCGTGAACGCCTGGTTGAACTGCTCGTTCGACATGATCTGCAGGCCCGGACGGGCCAGCTCGGCGCGCATGAGCAGCGCCATCACGCCGCCGATCAGGAAGAACGCGAACGACGTCGCCAGATACATCGTGCCGATCGTCTTGTG
>NZ_JAINRC010000057.1 GCF_020400655.1 Streptomyces spinosus | reverse complement strand
CTGTTCTACGACGCCGACGCCGACCTGTCCATCATCCAGGGCCGCAAGGTCGCGGTCATCGGCTACGGCAGCCAGGGCCACGCCCACGCCCTGTCGCTGCGTGACTCCGGTGTGGACGTGCGTGTCGGTCTGCACGAGGGCTCCAAGTCCAAGGCCAAGGCCGAGGAGCAGGGCCTGCGCGTGGTGACCCCGGCCGAGGCCGCCGCCGAGGCCGACGTGATCATGATCCTCGTCCCGGACCCGATCCAGGCCCAGGTCTACGAGGAGTCCATCGCGCCGAACCTGAAGGACGGCGACGCGCTGTTCTTCGGCCACGGCTTCAACATCCGCTTCGGCTTCATCAAGCCCCCGGCGGGCGTGGACGTCTGCATGGTCGCCCCGAAGGGCCCGGGCCACCTGGTGCGCCGTCAGTACGAGGAGGGCCGCGGCGTCCCCTGCATCGTGGCCGTCGAGCAGGACGCGTCCGGCAACGCCTTCGCGCTGGCCCTGTCGTACGCCAAGGGCATCGGCGGCACCCGCGCCGGCGTCATCAAGACCACCTTCACCGAGGAGACCGAGACCGACCTCTTCGGCGAGCAGGCCGTGCTGTGCGGTGGCACCGCCGCGCTGGTGAAGGCGGGCTTCGAGACGCTGACCGAGGCCGGTTACCAGCCGGAGATCGCGTACTTCGAGTGCCTGCACGAGCTGAAGCTGATCGTGGACCTCATGTACGAGGGCGGCCTGGAGAAGATGCGCTGGTCCATCTCGGAGACCGCCGAGTGGGGCGACTACGTCACCGGCCCCCGCATCATCACCGACGCCACCAAGGCCGAGATGAAGAAGGTCCTCGCCGAGATCCAGGACGGCTCCTTCGCCCGTAACTGGATGGACGAGTACCACGGCGGCCTGAAGAAGTACAACGAGTACAAGAAGCAGGACTCCGAGCACCTGCTGGAGACGACCGGCAAGCAGCTGCGCAAGCTGATGAGCTGGGTCAACGAAGAGGCGTAAGCCGCTGACAGGGGCCGGG
>NZ_JAINRC010000056.1 GCF_020400655.1 Streptomyces spinosus | reverse complement strand
GGGGGAAGGTTCTTTCCCGGGCAGGTTCTTGTCTCTTCCGTGCGGGGGCGGGGTGGCGGAGTGTGGGTGTGTGCCCGGTAGGACCGGCCCCCCTCGGGTGGGGGTGCGGTGGCTGCCGGGTGTGTCAACCACCTCACCGAGCCCCGCCATTTATGTGACTGGAGTGCCCTCATGGCCAGGACCACCGTCAGCTTCGACAGCGCCGGTATCGAGATCGCCGCCCACCTCTACCTCCCCGACACCCCGGCCGGCGCCCCGCTGCCGGCGCTGGTGGTCGGCCACCCGGGCACCGGGGTGAAGGAGCAGACCTCCGGCACCTACGCGCAGCGCATGGCCGGCAACGGCTTCGTCACCCTGGCCTTCGACGCCGCCTACCAGGGCGCCTCCGCCGGCCTGCCGCGCGGCCTGGAGGACCCCGCGCAGCGGGTGGAGGACTTCAAGGCCGCCGTGTCCTACCTGACCACCCGCCGCGAGGTCGACGCCGACCGCATCGGCCTGCTGGGCGTCTGCGCCTCCGGCGGCTACTGCCTGGCCGCCACCGGCGGCGACCACCGGGTCAAGGCCGTGGCCACCGTCTCCACCGCCGACCCCTCCCGCCAGTTCCGCCTGGGAGCCGACGGCGCCCAGGACCCGGCCGTCTTCCAGACCCTGCTGGACGCCGCCGCCCAGGCACGCACCGCCGCCGCCCGCGGCGAGGACCCCGGCGTGATGACGATGTTCCCCGCCACCGCCGAACAGGCCCGCGCCCTCGGCGGCGAACACGGCGTCGAAGGCTTCGAGTACTACTGCACCCCACGCGGCGAGCACGAACGCTCCGCGAAGTTCCTCGCCTGGCCAAGCATCGACAAGCTCGCCTTCTACGACGCCTTCTTCGCCGTCCCGCTCATCGGCCCCCGCCCCCTGCTGCAGATCATCGGCGAACGCGCCGTCACCGCCTGGATGGCCGTCGAGGCACACCAACGCGCCACCGGCCCCAAGGAACTCCACCACATCCCCGGCGCCAGCCACGTCGACCTCTACGACAAGAAGCAGTACATCGACCCCGCCATCGACAAACTCACCCACTTCTTCACCACCCACCTCACCACCACC
>NZ_JAINRC010000055.1 GCF_020400655.1 Streptomyces spinosus | reverse complement strand
TACTGAGCTTGTTGGCGTGGTGTCGTCAGGGTGAGGCCGGTTTCGGCGAGGCATCCGTCGATGAGGTTGCTGCGGTACTGGATCTGGCGGAGGCCATGCCGGAGGGTGCGCATCAGGTGGTCTGGGTCGGTGAAGGCGGTATTGGCCTGGCTGTTGCGTCGTAGCAGTGACCAGAGGCCCTCGACCGGGTTGAGGTCGGGGGCGTAGGCCGGCAGAAAGTAGCAGGTGATCCAGTCGTGAGCGTCGATGAACGCTCTCAGCCGGGCGTCCTTGTGGACGTTCAGGTTGTCCCAGACGAGCACGATGGGGGCACCGAGCTGCTGGTGGGCGGCGATGAGCAGGTCGCGGTAATCGGTCCAGGTGAAACTGCGTCTGCCGCCCCGCTTGTGATCGACGTGCCGCTTGGGCCGGTAGATCAGGCGTGAGCGTTCGCCCGGCTTGTAGCAGGCCAGGGCCGCGATGGAGAAGCGGCGCTGGGAGCGTCCCCGCACGCGGATGAGGGGTGTGTGTCCGCGCTGGGCCCAGGTGCGGGTGGTGGGCGGCGTCATCGAGAAGCCGGCTTCGTCTTCGAAGCACAGCCAGGCCCCGAGCGCCGCCGCGGTGTTTCCACGTGGGGCCAGGTCTCCTTCACCCAGCCGGTGACGGCTTCCTCGTTGCGCTCCAGAGCGCGGCGGGCGGGGACCTGGTGGCTGAAGCCGTGCCGGTGCAGCATCTTCGCGATGGCCGAGAGGGACATGCTCTTGTGGAACCGGCGCCCGATCAGCGTCTTGATCCGCGTCAGCGTCCAGATCTGGTCCGGCCAGCCGTGTGCGACCGGGCCCCTGGCCAGCTCCTGTTCCAGTACCGCGAACAGTTGCTCGCTCAGTTTGGGCAACGACACCGGACCCACCGAGCGAAGACCGCCCGCGCCTGCTTCCTGCCAGGCCAGGCGCCACCGCTGAACGGAGCGCACGCTCACCCGTAAGTCCTTGGCGACCTCGACGTTGGAGGCGCCGGCACCGAACCGTTCGGCGGCCTCCATCCGGATCCGCTCACGAAACGCCTGCCGTTCAGGCGTCAGCCCACCACCCTGCGGATACCTCATACAAACGGCGTACCGCGACGATCACACCCCGTCAGCCCCCAACGACAACACGCCAACAAACTCAGTA
>NZ_JAINRC010000054.1 GCF_020400655.1 Streptomyces spinosus | reverse complement strand
CGTCGGAGTGCCGTGGCTTCGCCGGGCAGGCCGGCGGCGCGACCACCGTTCCACCCGATCCGGGTGAACGGCCCGCAGAGGCGTGCCGGAGCCACGAACCCCGTCGCAGCACCTTCCGAGGGCCAGGCTCTTCGCGCGGTCTCGTCATCGCCGTGCCGCGGTCCTGCCACGGCACCGAGGGAAGTCATCATGAAAGCAGCGGTATATGAAGGCCCGCGAACGGTCACAGTGAAGGACGTACCGGACGCGAAGATCGAACACCCCTGCGACATCATCGTCAGGATCACCACCACCAACATCTGCGGTTCGGACCTGCACATGTACGAGGGCCGCACCTCCTTCGAGTCCGGCCGCACCCTCGGACACGAGAACCTGGGCCAGGTCGTGGAGGTCGGCCCGGCCGTCCGCAAGATCCAGGTCGGCGAGTACGTCGTCCTGCCCTTCAACATCGCCTGCGGCTTCTGCAAGCAGTGCGAGCAGGGCCTGACCAACTACTGCCTGACCATGCAGCCCGAGCCCTCCCTCGCCGGAGCCGCCTACGGATTCGCCGACATGGGCCCCTACCAAGGCGGCCAGGCGGAACTGCTGCGCGTGCCCTACGGCGACTTCAACGCCCTGCGCCTGGGCGAGGACGCCGCCGAGCGGCAGACCGACTACGTGATGCTCGCCGACATCTTCCCCACCGGCTACCACGCCACCGAGATGGCCCACGTCAAACCGGGCGACCAGACCGTCGTCTTCGGAGCCGGCCCCGTCGGGCTGATGGCGACCTACTCCGCCCTGCTCAAGGGCGCCGGCCGCGTCTGGACGGTCGACCACCAGGGCGACCGGCTGCGCAAGGCGGAGGAGATCGGGGCCATCCCGATCAACACCGCCGAGCAGAACCCCGCGGAGGTCGTCAAGGAGGCCACCCTCGGCCTGGGCGCCGACAACGGCTGCGAATGCGTCGGCTACCAGGCCCACGACCCCCAGGGACACGAGGACGCCAGCCTCACGCTCAACGGCCTGATCGACTCGGTCAGGTTCACCGGCCACATCGGCGTGGTGGGTGTCTTCATGCCTGAGGACCCCGGCGGCGCGGAGGCCCAGGGCGAGCTGGAGGCGCAGGGCAAGGTCCCGATCGACTTCGGCATGATGTGGTTCAAGGGCCAGCACATGGGGACCGGGCAGGCGCCGGTGAAGAGGTACAACCGCGCCCTGCGGGACCTGATCGCCGGCGGGAAGGCGAAGCCCAGCTTCGTCGTCTCCCACGAACTCGGCCTCGACGAGGCCCCCACCGCCTACGAGCACTTCGACGCCCGTGACGAGGGCTGGACCAAGGTCGTCCTCCACCCCGACGGACACGGCAACGGCCACAAGAAGTA
>NZ_JAINRC010000053.1 GCF_020400655.1 Streptomyces spinosus | reverse complement strand
CCGTCAGCAGGAGGAAGTGGTCGTCGTCCGCCAGCCGTACCAGGTCGGCCCGCAGGAGCCGGCCCGTGTTCAGGTCGAACGGGCGCGTCGCCTCGGCGCGCAGCACTTCGCCGGCGCGGGTCTCCGGGTCCGTCTCGGTCCGCAGGTCGTGGACCGTGACCTCCACCGGCCAGGGTGCGGTGATCACCTGCCGCGGTGTGCCGTTGTCGTCCGCCGGGAACGACGTCCTCAGCACCTCGTGCCGGGCGACCAGGCCCGACAGGGCCGTGCCCAGCGCGGCGACGTCCAGCGCGCCCCGCACCCGCAGCGCCGTGGGCACCAGGTACTCGGGGCTGTCGGGTGTCAACCGGTCCAGGAACCACAGCCGGTGCTGCGCGAACGACAACGGCAGCGGTCCGGCCTCCCGGTCACCGCGTGCGATGCGGGCCGCTTCCGCACGCCGCCGCATGCGCGACAGCAGCCGTGCCTCTACCGGGTTCTCGCCCATGATGTTCCGTCCTCTTCGTCTTCTCGTGCGGGCAATGGGCTGCTGGTTCAGGAGTCCTGTTCCGGGGCGTCGAACAGTTCGACGAGCTGTTGCTTGATGCCGACGACGGTCGGCGACTGGAAGAGGCGCCGGAGGCTGATGCGCACTCCGGTCACCGACTCCACCTGGTTGACGAGCTGGATGGCGAGCAGGGAGTGCCCGCCGGCCTCGAAGAACCCGTCGTGGATTCCCACGCGTTTGACGCCGAGGACGGTGGCCATGATCCCGGCGATCTCCGCCTCGATCTCGTCCCTCGGTGCGGTGTACCGGGCCGTGCTGTCGCCGTCGTTCCCCGGAGCGGGCAGCGCCGCGTGGTCGACTTTGCCGTTCCGGTTGAGCGGCAGTTCGGGCAGGACGGTGAAAGCGGACGGCATCATGGCCCGGGGCAGGCGTTCGGCGGCCCACTCGCGCAGTGCGCCGGCGTCCACGGTGGCGCCGGGCGCGGGGACGCAGTAGGCGGACAGGCGTTTGTCGCCGGGAGTGTCCTGCCGAACCACCACCGCGCAGGCCCCGACCGCGCCGTGGGTGAGCAGTGTGGCCTCGATCTCGCCGAGTTCGACCCGGACGCCGCGCAGCTTCACCTGGCGGTCGATGCGTCCCAGCAGGTCCAGTTGGCCGTCCGCGGTGAACCGGCCGAGGTCGCCGGTACGGTACATCCGGCCGCCGCGGAACGGGTCGGCGACGAAGCGCTCGGCCGTGAGGTCGGGCCGCCGGTGGTAACCGCGACCGACGCTGTCGCCGCCGAGGTACACCTCGCCGAGCACGCCGGCGGGCACCGGGCGGCGGTCCGGGTCGAGGACGTACACCGTCTGGTTGACCATGGGGCGGCCGGCGAGGACCGGTCCGGCCGGGTCCGTGCGCGGGGCCCGCCAGTAGGTCGTGTCGACCGAGACCTCGGTGGCGCCGTACAGGTTGACGAGGTCACCGGGGAAGCGTTCGGTGAACCGGCTCACCAGTGTCGGCTGGAGCGGTTCGCCGCTGGCGAAGGCGTACCGCAGGTGTGTGCAGTCCCCCGGCCGCACCCGGGAGACGAACAGGTCCAGCAGACTGGGTACGAAGTGCAGGCCGACGACGCGGTGGGCGCACATCAGGCGGGACACCTCGGCCATGTCGAGCCGGTCGGAGCCGGGCACCAGCACGACGGTGGCGCCCTGCCACAGGGGCCAGAAGATCTCGTACGCCGAGACGTCGAAGGACAGCGGTGTGGCCTGGAGGAATCCCTCGCCCTCGGCGAGCGGGAACGCGTGCTGCATGCCGGCCAGGTAGTTGACCACTCCGCGGTGTTCGATGCGGACGCCCTTGGGGCGGCCCGTGGAGCCGCTGGTGTAGATCAGGTAGCACAGGTCGCCGGGGTCCGCGGCGGGTTCCGGCGGGTACGTGGGCAGGGTGTCCGGCAGGTCGGCGGGCCGGTCCACGCGGAGCAGTTCCGGGCCCTTGGGCAGCAGGGGTGCGTGCGCGGTGTCGGTGACGACCATCGGCGCGCCGGAGTCCGCCACCAGGTACGCCAGCCGCTCCGCCGGGTGTTCCGGGTCGAGGGGCACGTAGGCGGCGCCGGCCTTGAGGATGCCGAGCAGCGTCCACACCATGGCGGGCGAGCGTTCCAGGCAGACGCCCACGGGTACGTCCGGACCGATGCCGGGGACGGCGCGCAGCCGGTGGGCGAGGCGGTTGGCCCGCTCGTCGAGCTGACGGTAGGTCAGGGTCTCGGTGCCGCAGACGACGGCCACCGCCTCCGGGTCCTGCGCAGCCCGCTGCTCGAACAGCCCGTGCAGGGTCGCTGTCGGGACGGGTGAGGCGGTGTCGTTCCACTCGGTGAGGATGCGGTGCCGTTCGTCCACGTCCAGCATCTCCACCTCGGACAGCGTGCTGTGCGGGCGAGCCGTGGCCGCGGCCAGCAGGTTTGTGAAGTGGCCGGCCATGCGGCGCGCGGTGTCCTCGGTGAACAGGTCGTCGGCGTAGACCACGGCGCCGTCCAGCGTGCCGTCCGCCGCCTCCGCGAGGTACATCGACAGGTCGAACTTGGCGTTCCGGACCGGGGTCTCGACGGGCTCCGCCGACAGACCCGGCAGGTTCCAGGCGTCCGCGCCCGGTGCGTTCTGCAACGCGAACATCGTCTGGAACAGCGGGTTGCGGGACGGGTCCCGGTCGGGGGCCAGTTCCTCCACG
>NZ_JAINRC010000052.1 GCF_020400655.1 Streptomyces spinosus | reverse complement strand
CGGACGTCGAGCGCACCCTCGCCGCGATCTGGTCGGAGATCCTCGGTATCGACACCGTCGGAATCCACGACAACTTCTTCGAACTGGGCGGCGATTCGATCATCAGCATCCAGATGATCGCCCGGGCGAAGAAGTTCGGTGTGCACCTCACTCCGCGGCTGATCTTCAAGCACCAGACGATCGCCGAGATCGCGGCACAGGCCGGTACGGCCACGCCGGTCGACGCGGAGCAGGGCCGCGTGGTGGGCGAGGTCCCGCTGACGCCGATCCAGCACTGGTTCTTCGAGAAGGACCTGCCGGCGTTCGACCACTTCAACCAGGCCGAACTCCTGGTCACCGACGGACTCGACCCCGAGGTGCTGCGTCTGGCGCTGGCCGACCTGATCGAGCACCACGACGCGCTGCGCCTGCGCTGCGCGGACGAGGCCGACGGCTGGCGGCAGTACCTGGACGACACCGTGGACACCGGCATCCTCGACGTACACGACCTGTCCGGTGTCGCGGACGAGTCCCTGGCGTCGGTGTCGCTGGACGTCGCGGAGGAGACGCAGCGGAGCCTCGATCTCGCCAAGGGCCCGCTGCTGAGGGCCGCCCTGCTGGAGCTGGGGGCCACGCGCGGGCAGCGGCTCCTCATCGTGGTGCACCACCTGGCGGTCGACGGCGTGTCCTGGCGGATCCTGCTGGAGGACCTGGGCAGTTGCTACGAGCGTCGGGCCGCGGGGCTCGCGCCCCAGCTGCCGGCGAAGACGACGTCGTTCCGGTCGTGGGCCCAGCGACTGCACGGCTTCGCCCGATCCGCGCAGGCGCGCGCCGAGTTCGCCTACTGGTCCGAGCCCAAGCCGGCCGGCCGGGTGCCGCGTGACCGGGACGGCCGCAACGACCTGGGATCCGCCGCCGGCGTCGTGGCGAGGCTCAGCCCCGAGGAGACCCGTGCCCTGCTGCGGGACGTTCCGAGGGTCTTCGACACGCGGATCAACGACGCGTTGCTCACCGCGCTGGCGCACGCCCTGCGGGACTGGACCGGGGACGACGAGACCCTGATCGGCCTGGAAGGGCACGGCCGCGAGGACCTGTTCCCCGACGTGGACCTGTCGCGGACGGTGGGGTGGTTCACGTCCGTCTTCCCCGTCGCCCTGCGGCTGGAACCAGGAGCCACCGATGCGGTGGCCTCGCTCGACTCCGTCCGCGAGCAGTTGGCGCGGATCCCCAACAAGGGCGTCGGCTACGGCATCCTGCGCCATCTCGGCGCCCAGGACGTGGCCTCCGTACTGCGCCGGCAGCCCACTCCGGAAGTGAACTTCAACTACCTGGGGCAGTTCACCAGGGACCTGCCGGGCATCGGACGGTACGCCGGTCCCGAAGAGCCCAAGGGTCACTCCATCAGCCCGGACGGCATGCGCTGGAACGTGCTGGACGTGACCGCCGCCGTCGAGGGCGACACGTTCGGCCTGTACGTCAACTACTCGACCGCGCTGCACGACCGGCGCACCGTCGAGCACCTGGCCGACGGTGTCCTCCGCCACCTGCGGGAGCTGATCGCCGGCAGCGCCGACGGAGCCGCCGACGCCCGCAGGGAGTCCCCTGGTGTCCCCCTCACCGATGTCGGTGACGCCGACATGGCCGCGATCCTGAAGAGGTTCTCGATATGAGCGCGCACAACGTGGAAGACGTCTACGGACTCTCACCCCTGCAGTTCGGCATGCTGTACCACTCGCTGGAGGACACCTCCGACACGCGCCCCTACATGGTGCAGATGACGGAGGAGGTCGAAGGACCCTTCGACGAGACGCTGTTCGGCGCCGCCTGGCAGCAACTCGTCGACCGGCACTCGATCCTGCGCAGCGCGTTCGTGTGGGAGGGGGTGTCGGAACCGGTGCAGGTGGTGCAGCGCCGGGCCCCCCTCCCCTTCGAGGTGCGGGATCTGCGGGGCCTGTCCGGCCAGGAGGAGCGGCTGAACGCCTTCCTGGCGCAGGACTGGGCCCGGGGATTCGACCTCTCACGGGCCCCGCTGGTCCGGGTCACCGTGCTGCGCATGACGGAGGAACGCCGCATCGTCGTCTGGTCGTTCCACCACATCCTCCTCGACGGCTGGAGCGTGCAGATCCTGCAGAAGGAGCTGTTCGCCCTCTACCGCGCGCTGCTCGACGGCACTCCCGCCGGGCTGCCGCCGACGGTCCCGTACCGCCGGTACATCGAGTGGCTCAACTCCCGGCGGGACGACGACTCGGGGACGTTCTGGTCCGAGTACCTGGCGGGCGTCACCGAGCCCACCGCCCTGCACGTCGACCGGGACACCGGTGACACGGGAGTCGGCGAGTTCGAGGTGTGCGCCTCCGCGGAGCTGTTCGCGCGGGCCCGGGACTACGCCAAGTCCCAACGCGTCACGATGAACACGCTGGTACAGGGCCTGTGGTCGATCCTGCTCTCACGGTACAGCCGTCAGGACGAGGTGCTGTTCGGCTCGACCATCTCGGGCCGCTCGATCGACCTGCCCGGCGTCGAGTCGATGATGGGCCTGTTCATCAACACGCTGCCGGTGCGCGGCCGGCTCACGGGCGACCTGGTCGTCTCCGAGTGGCTGCGCGACCTCCAGGACGAGCAACTGGACATGCGGCAGTGGGAGTACTGCCACCTGGTCGACGTGCAGAAGCACAGCAGGATCCCGCGCGGCGAGCCGCTGTTCCGGTCCATCCTCGTCTTCGAGAACTACCCGGTGGTGCAGAAGCCGTCGGACTTCCCCGAGGGGCTGACCCGGCGCCTGGTGAACTGTGTCGAGCGCACCGGGTACCCGCTGACCCTCGTCGTCTCGGCCGGCCGTGCCCTGGAGTTCCGCTTCGTCTACGACCGCGGCCGGTTCGACGCGGAGACGGTCGAGCGCATGGCCGGCCACCTGGAAAGCCTGCTGGCCTCCGTGGTGGAGTCGCCCGGGGCGCGCATCGGCGAC
>NZ_JAINRC010000051.1 GCF_020400655.1 Streptomyces spinosus | reverse complement strand
TGCCTACGACCACCAGGACCTGCCCTTCGAACGCCTGGTGGAGGAACTGGCCCCCGACCGGGACCTGTCCCGCCATCCGCTGTTCCAGACGATGTTCGTGCTCCAGAACACCCCGGACGGCCACGCCTGGCGCCTGCCCGGAACGGTGGTGGAGCCGTTCGCGGTCCGTGCGGAGGAGGCCAAGTTCGACCTGACCCTGTTCCTCACCGAGCGGCCCGACGGTGCGCTCGACGGCGAGCTGGTGTTCGCCCTCGACCTGTTCGCACCGGACACGGCCGAGCGGCTGGCCGGGCACTTCACCACGCTGCTGCGCGCGGCCGTCACCGGCCCGGAGCGCCGGCTGTCCGAGCTGGAGGTGCTGACCGGTGCCGAGCGGCGCCGGGTGCTGGCCGACTGGAGCGGGACGGAAGCCGCCGCGCAGACCGGGGCCGAGGCCGGCGCCGCGGCGACGGTGCACCGGCTCGTCGAGGAGTGCGCCGCCCTGCGACCGGACGCCACCGCGGTGCGCTCGGCCGGCGGGGACCTGACCTACCGGGAGCTGAACGCGCGGGCCAACCGGCTCGCCCGGCACCTGCGTTCCCGCGGAGCCGGTCCCGGGGCCGCGGTCGCCGTGTGCCTGGAGCGCGGCCCCGAGCAGATCACCGCACTGCTCGCGATCCTCAAGTCCGGCGCCGCCTACGTACCGCTGGATCCGGAACACCCGACCGACCGGCTCGCCTACATGGTCGCGGACGCGCGGGCCACGCTCGTCGTCACCGACGGCGCCGGAGCCGCACGGCTGCCCGAGGGGCCCGGCCGGTTCCTCACCGACCGCGACTGGCCGTCCCTCGCCGGCCTGCCGGCGCACGACCCGGAGCCCGCCGCGGCCCCCGACGACCTGGCGTACGTGATCTACACCAGCGGCTCCACCGGCCGGCCCAAGGGCGTCGAGATCGAGCACCGCAGCCTGGTCGGCCTGGTCCGCTGGACGGCCGACACCTTCGGCGGGGCCCCGGGACGGCGTGTCGCGTTGCTGGCGGGCGTCGGGTTCGACGCGTCGGCCTGGGAACTGTGGCCCGCGCTGGCGACCGGTGCCACCGTGTGCGTACCGGACGACACGGTGCGGCTGACGCCCGAGCTGCTCCAGCGCTGGCTCACCGAGCAGCGCGTCACGGGCACCTTCGTCTCGACACCCGTGCTGGAGGCGCTGGCGGCCCTCGACTGGTCGGAGCCCACCTCCCTCGAGTACGTGCTGACCGGCGGGGACGCACTGCGCCTGCCGGCCGGGCTGCGCCTGCCCTTCCGCGTCGTCAACAACTACGGACCGACCGAGTCGACGGTGGTGACGACCTCGGCGGAGGTCGTCCCCGGCACGGCCGTGCCACCGATCGGCCGGCCGGTGCGCGGCACCTTCGTGTACGTCGTGGACCGGCACGGCCGGCCGGTGCCGACCGGAGTGCCGGGCGAACTCCTCGTCGGCGGGGCCGGGCTGGCCCGCGGCTACCGGGGGCAGCCGGACCAGACGGCGCAGCGGTTCGTGACCGTCCACGTCGACGGCACCCCGCGCCGGGTCTACCGCACCGGGGACCGGGTCCGCTGGCTGCCCGACGGGCAACTGGAGTTCCTGGGCCGGCTGGACGAGCAGGTGAAGCTGCGCGGGCACCGCATCGAGCCCGGGGAGATCGAGGCGGTGCTGCTGGCCGGCCCCGACGTCGCCGCGGCCACCGTCGTCGTCCGCGAGGACACCCCCGGCGACAGGCGGCTGGTCGCCTACGTCGTCCCGGCGGGGGGCGGTCGCGTGACGAGCGAGGCCCTGCGCGGGCGGCTGCGCCGGGAACTGCCCGACTTCATGGTGCCGTCCGCGTTCGTGGCGCTGGAGCGGCTGCCGCTCACCCCGAACGGCAAGGTGGACCGGCGGGCGCTGCCCGCGCCCGAGCCCCGCGCGTCCGCGGCCGGCGGTCCGGCCCCCCGTACCCCGGTCGAGCGCGCCATCGCGGCGGCCTGGTCCCAGGTGCTGGGCACCGAGGTCACCGGTGTGGACGACAACTTCTTCGAGCTCGGCGGCCACTCCCTGCTCGCCACCCAGGTGACGTCACGGCTGCGGGACGCGCTCGGGGTGGAGGTGCCCGTGCGGACCCTGTTCGCGGCACCCACCGTGGCCGCGCTGGCCGCGGCCGTCGCGGAACCGGCGGCGGACGCGGTGGCCGGCGCCGGTCGGATCGTGCCGGCCGACCGGACCGGCGGGCCGCTGCCGCTGAGCTTCGCCCAGCAGCGGCTGTGGTTCCTCGACCAACTGGAGCCCGGACGCGCGGAGTACGCCGTACCCTTCGCGCTGCGCGTCGACGGCCCGCTGGACACCGCCGCCCTCGACGCGGCGCTGACCCGCATGCTGGCGCGGCACGAGATCCTGCGGACGCGGTACGTCGCCGGGGAGGACGGGGAGCCGGCACAGGTCGTCGATCCTCCGGCACCGGTACGCACGGCCGTCCACGACCTGCGGCACATCGCCGATCCCGGGGAACGGCGGGAGGCGGCACGGCGCTTCGCCCGGGCGGAGGCCGCCCGCCCGTTCGACCTGGCGGCGGGGCCGCTGCTGCGCGCGCACCTGGTGCGGCTGGCCGACGAGGAGGCGCACCTGCTGCTGACGGTGCACCACATCGCCTGCGACGGCTGGTCGGAACCGCTCATGGCGCGCGAACTGCGCGAGGGCTACCGGGCGGCGACGACCGGCACCCCGCCCGAGGGCACGGAACTGCCGGTGCAGTACGCGGACTTCGCCGTGTGGCAGCGGCAATGGCTCACCGGTGAGGTGCTGGACGGACAACTGGCGTACTGGCGGGAGCGGCTGGCCGGGGTGGAACCGCTGGAACTGCCGACCGACCACCGCCGCCCGGCGGGACCGCCCGGCGGCGGCGACACCGTGACGTTCGAGGTGGGCGCGACGGTGGCCGCCGGGCTGCGGAAGGCGGCCAGGAACGGCTCCGCGAGCCTGTACATGGTGCTGCTGGCGGCCTTCCAGGTGCTGCTGGCCAAGTACGGCCGCCAGGACGACGTGACCGTGGGCAGCCCGGTCGCCGGCCGCAACCGCGCCGAGACG
>NZ_JAINRC010000050.1 GCF_020400655.1 Streptomyces spinosus | reverse complement strand
GTGCAGCTCCCTGGCGATCTCCGTGATCGTGCCGGTGGACGAGTAGAAGACGATCGCGAGTTTCACGGGGGTGGTCATGATCGGCGTTCTCCGTTCGTTGTCGAAGGTTCGGCGAGAGAATTCCGGCCGGACGATCTACAAGACGACCGGTCGCCTATTCGACGTTAGACGACCGGTCGTCGGGTGTCAAAGACGCACCGCCCCCGAGCCTCGACCGGCGTCCAGACCTCGACCGTCGACCTGGCGCCGGGTGCGGGTCGTCGCCGGACGTACCGGTCCCGCAGGACACCCGCACCGGCCGGTACCGGGGCCGGCACACGTGTGCGCGACCCCGCCGGGCCCAGCGGCTCGCCGACCGGCACCAGACCCACTCCCCTTAATAGACGATCGGTCGTATACTCACCTCATGGGACGGACAAGTGACGCCAGGAGGAAGATCCTCGACACTGCGCGGTCACTCATCGAGATGCGCGGCTACTCGGCCCTGGGTGTCGCCGAGATCTGCAAGGCGGCCGGGGTGCCCAAGGGCAGCTTCTACTACTTCTTCGAGTCCAAGGAGGCCCTCGCGCTCGCCGTGCTCGACGAGCACTGGGCCGCCGAACGGCGTGGTTGGACCAGCCTCCTGGCGGACGGCACGGAGCCGCCCCTCCAGCGTCTGCACCGGCTCTTCGAGGCGACCGAGGCAGAGCACCGGACCTGCCAGGAGGACCACGGAACGATCGCGGGATGCATGCTCGGCAACCTCTCCCTGGAGATGTGCAACCAGAGCGAGGCCGTGCGCGACCGGCTCAAAGAGATTTTCGAGGACCAGGTCGACATGATCGAAGCGGTGGTCACCGAGGCTCAGGGCCGCGGGGAGATCGCCGTCGCCGACATCCGCGAGTCGGCCCGGGCCGTGGTCGCGCAGCTGGAGGGCCAGGTGCTGTTCGCCAAGCTCTACAACACCACCTCACCGCTCGGCGTGCTGTGGGCCAACTGCCTGGCGCTGCTGAACACCCGGCCCGCCGGCTCGTAGTTCCCGGCCGTACGGCGGCGGCCCCTGGCCATCGGATCAGGGGCCGCTCCGGATCGAGGACCCGTGCGGGTCCCGGTGCCGGCCCTCGGGAGGCGGTGGTGACGGATCTTCACGTACCCGCAGGCCGAATCGGTCGACGTCACCGCGCGCGAGGACGCACGCGCCGGACGGCGGGCCGAGGCCGTGGACCACGACATCGGACTGGTCACGGGGCGAGGCCGACACGGCGTGCCGGGGCCAAGGGCGTAGTCCTCCGTGCAACCGACCCGCACGAAGTGGCCGCACGGCACATGGCCGGCCGGGGTCGCTCCCCTCCTCCGTGGAGCGACCCCGGCCGGTGGCGGTCATCGTCGTCCACCGCTCTCGGACGACGATGACCGGGGTGTCGCCGGCCGAGGCCGGCGAGGTCCTCAGCTGGCGCGCAGCGGCGCGAGGGCCTTCGCCCACGCGACGACCTGGTCCAGCGTGGTGACGAGCGCGTCGCGCTGGATGTCGGCCGGCTTGAACACGGAGAAGTTCTCGAAGTCCGTGAACAGGGAGAGACCCACCTGCGCGCGGACGTCGGCCAGCTGCAGCTCGCCGGCGATGCCACGCAGGTGCTCCACGGCGCGGGCGCCGCCGAGCGAGCCGTAGCTGACGAAGCCGACGGACTTGTTGTTCCACTCGGCGTAGAGGAAGTCGATCGCGTTCTTCAGCGCGCCCGGCACGGAGCGGTTGTACTCCGGCGTGACGATGACGAAGCCGTCGAGGGAAGCGATCTTCTCGGCCCAGGCCTGGGTGTGCGGCTGGGTGTAGTTGCCCAGGGAGGCCGGGTACGCCTCGTCCAGCACGGGGAGCTTGTAGTCCAGCAGGTCGACGAGCTCGAACTGGGCGTCGGTGCGCTCGGAGGCGACGTCGTGCACCCAGCGAGCGACGGCTTCACTGTTACGGCCCGGCCGGGTGCTGCCGATGATAATACCGATCTTGGTCATGAGGACGCCTTTCATGGCTCGGCCGCACCTGAGGTCGATTCAGGCTCAGCCGCATATACTTGTCGAAGCAAGTAGAGCACGGGTTAATTGACACGTCAATAAATTGCCTGTTCCGGAGCTGTGCCGCGCCTCACACCCGGGCCAGGCCGTGTCTCCCCAACTCCCGCAGGGATGAGAGCCTCAGATGAAGGCCTCTGTCGAAGCTCGTACACTCATCGCGTGGCATTCATGAGCACCCCGCACTGCTGCTTCCTGTGATCGGAAGACGGTGAGGGCGATGCCGGACGGCATCGCCCTCCTTGGTGTGCCTGCTACGCCAACCACCTTGCCGGCGCTGCCCGTTCCTTGCTGAGGCAGTGACCTTCCGTGTGTGCGTACAGGCGCGGCGTCTTCCCTTCAGCCCTGCCAGGAGTGCCTCGTGCCCGTGTTGCTTCCCCCTGCCCTCGAACCGTTCCTCGACCTGCTGCGCTGTCCGACGTGCCGCACGCCCCGTCTGCATCCCGGCCGCGGCGCACTGCGCTGTACAGCGGGCCATACCTTCGACATCGCCCGCCACGGCTACGTCGGCCTCCTGACCGGCACCCGCGCCACCAGCGGCGACGACGCGGCCATGGTCCAGGCCCGGGACCGCTTCCTGGCCGCCGGCGGGTACGCGCCCATCCGCCGGGCCGTGGCCCGCCTGGCGTCCGGCTCCGCGCCGAGACCGGGCACGGTCGTCGACGTCGGGTGCGGCACGGGCTACTACCTGGCCGGCGTTCTCGACCGGCTGCCCGGCGCCCGAGGCCTGGGCCTGGACACATCGGTGCGCGCGCTGCGCTCGGCAGCCCGATGCCACGACCGGGCCTCCGCGGTGACCTGGGACGTCTTCCGTCCCTTCCCGCTGGCCGACGCGGTGGCCGACGTGGTGCTGGACGTGTTCGCCCCGCGCAATCCGGCCGAGTTCCGTCGAGTGCTCCGTCCAGCCGGACGGCTGATCGTGGTCCGTCCCACCGGGCTGCACCTGGCGGAGCTACGGGACCGGGTGCCTGCGATGGTCACCGTCGACCCGGCCAAGGAACAGCGCCTGCACCGGGCGATGGACCCCTGCTTCGAGGCCGTCGACACCGAACGGGTGGAGTATCCCGTCGACCTGACCGGGTCGGAGGCCCTGGACCTGGTGAGGATGACGCCCAGCGCACGCCACGTGAGCTGGGCGGACCTGAACGTCGACGGCCTGCTGCCTGACCGGGTCACCGTCTCCGTGCTGGCCACCGTCTACCGGTCTCGGTGACGACGGGCGGGCCGCATGCGCCTGCTGACCGGCGAACAGTGGGCACACCGCGTGCCCTTCCTTCCCGGCGTCGCAGGGAAGGAAGGGCACGGGAGCGCAGCTCCCGTAATCGCAGGCGAGCCGGCGAGCCACGCGATGGACAGGCCCCGCGGCGGTCTGACGACCGAGTCCGTCAGCCTGTCGACCGG
>NZ_JAINRC010000004.1 GCF_020400655.1 Streptomyces spinosus | reverse complement strand
CAACTTCGTCACCCTGCCGCGGATCCGCAGCGAGTCCCCGGCGTTCGACCTGCACCACCCTGAGATCGCCGCGCTCGAGCAGCTCGAGCACGCCGGTCACGGCACCGCCGTCGCGGGCAGCAAGGAGGCCGGCAAGTGAAGATCCAGGGTCGGATGTTCGTCTGGCTGAGCGTCTTCATTCTGATCATGGCCATCGTGTATGGCGTGTGGTCGAAGGAGCCGGCCGGCACTACCGCGCTCTTCCTGGCCTTCGGCCTGAGCGTCATGATCGGCTTCTACCTGGGCTTCACCGCCCGGCGGGTCGACGCGGGCGCCCAGGACGACAAGGAGGCCGACGTCGCGGACGACGCGGGCGAGCTGGGTTTCTTCAGCCCGCACAGCTGGCAGCCGCTCATGCTGGGCTTCGGCGGCGCCGTCGCCTTCCTCAGCATCGCGGTCGGCTGGTGGCTGATCTACTTCGCCGCCCCGTTCATCGTGGTCGGCATCTTCGGCTGGGTGTTCGAGTACTACCACGGTGAGAACCGCACCCAGTAGAACGCGCGGCGACGCACCGGGAGCCCGGACCCTCCATCAGGGGGTCCGGGCTCCCGGCTTTTCCGGCCGCTCCGGCGTCCCTTCCGCGCGTCCCGCGGGTGTCGTTCTTCTGGCGCAGTGTCGTTCGCTCGTACGAGTTACCTGCCATGCCAGTGAGGTCCTCATCTCATAGCGTGATCATATGAACCACACTCCGCGGACCCGCACCGTCGTCAGCTGCGCGCTGCTGGTGACCGCCCTCGGCGCGGGCGTCACCGCTTGCGGTTCGGACGGCAACCCCCTGTCGGCCAGGCCGTACGACGCAGCGGGCCTGATCTCCTTCAACGGCCCCACCGAAGCGGGGAAGCCGGCCGACCCGGACAAACCCCTGGAGGTGACCGCCAACAGCGACGAGGGCCGTATCACGGACGTCACCGCCCAGGACGCCACAGGGCGCCGCGTGGCGGGCGAACTCGCCGCCGACGGCAGCCGCTGGCACAGCACCTCCCCGCTGGCCGCCAACGCCCACTACACGGTCACGGTGAGCACCGAGGACGAGGACGGCGCCCCCGGCCGCAAGGTCCTCACGTTCGACACCAGCCGGCCCACCAGCAAGCAGCGTCTGAACGTCACGTTCGGGCCGGAGAAGGGCACCTACGGCGTCGGGCAGCCGATCACGGCCCAGCTCGACCACGAGATCAAGGACAAGGCGCAGCGCGCCGTCGTGGAACAGGCCCTGCGGGTGGACTCCACACCGGCCGTGCAGGGCTCCTGGTACTGGGTCGACAACAAGGAACTCCACTACCGGCCCAAGGACTACTGGCCCGCCCACGCCACCGTCCAGGTGCACAGCAACCTGGAGGGCGTCCGGGTCGGCGGCCGGCTGTGGGGCGGGGCGGCCAAGCCGCTGAAGCTCACCATCGGTGACAGGATCGAGGCGGTCACGGACGCCGCCACGCACCAGATGACGGTCTACAAGAACGGCAAGGAGATCAACCAGATCCCCATCACGACGGGCAAGCCGGGCTTCGAGACCCGCAACGGCGTCAAGGTGGTCCTGGCCAAGCAATACTACGTACGCATGCGCGGCACCACGGTCGGCATCGCCGAGGGCAGCGCCGACTCCTACGACCTGCCGGTCTACTACGCCACCAGGGTCACCTGGTCCGGCGAGTACGTCCACGCCGCCCCCTGGTCGGTGGGCTCCCAGGGGTACGCCAACGTCAGCCACGGCTGCACCGGCATGAGCACGTCCAACGCCGAGTGGTTCTTCAACACCGTCCGCGAGGGCGACATCGTCAAGGTCGTCAACTCCAACGGCGACGAGATGGAGCCCTTCGGCAACGGCTTCGGCGACTGGAACGTCGACTGGCAGAAGTGGCGCAAGGGCAGCGCACTCTTCAAGGGCACACCGGACGGCCCGGCCCCGGGGGACGCGCTGCGCGTCCAGCCGGCGGCGGCGTGATGAAGGGGCGCGGGGAACCGTGCGAGGAGGGCCCACCGGCCCGTACTCGGCAGGGAACCCGGCGCCCCTCCCCGCCGGGGCCTCTCGTGCGGATCACGCCGGGCTCGCGGGCCCTGGCGCCGCGCCTCGCCGCGTTGCCGTCGGTTGCCGCGGCTCCGCCACGGCGCCCTCCCGTGCCGTGGGACGCACGGCACCAGGCCCCGCTCCCCGGTCCGGCCCGGTCCGGGCGGAAGACCCTAGGCGCCCACCAGGCGCCGCTGCCGCAGCAGGGAGGCCAGGGCGGAGGCGAACTCCACCGGGTCCACCGGCAGGGTGACGGCGGCGTCGGCCCGGCTCCACGTGGCCAGCCACGCGTCCTGCGGCCGCCCCATGAGCAGCAGCACCGGCGGGCAGTCGAACACCTCGTCCTTGATCTGCCGGCACACCCCCATGCCGCCCATCGGCACGGCCTCGCCGTCGAGCACGCAGACGTCGATGCCGCCCTTGTCCAGCTCCCGCAGCACCGCCTGCGGAGTCGCGCACTCCACGAACTCGACGAGGGGGACGTCGGGCGCCGGGCGGCGCCCGGCGGCCAGCCGTACTTGCTCGCGGGTGTTGGAGTCGTCGCTGTAGACCAGCACCGTGGCGGTCGGCTGCATTGTTCCTCCGAGACGTCAGCGTCGTACGGACAGGACGGGCGGGCCCGTTCCGGCGGATGTTACTCCCGCCGACGTCCCCATGAACACCACGTCAACACCGGTCCGGCGGGTGGCAACACTCCGAACGGCACCCCCCGGAGTGAGCGCGAGATAAGCGACCGACATAATGTCGGTCGTGGCGACAGCAACGACAGTAGAAACCGGGCACGCGCACCCGTCGGTCAACCGGCCGAACCTCACCAGCGTCGGAACCATCATCTGGCTGAGTTCCGAGCTGATGTTCTTCGCGGCCCTCTTCGCGATGTACTTCACCCTCCGGTCGGTGACCGGACCGGCTCACTGGAAGGGGATGGCGGAGGCACTGAATGTGCCCTTCTCCGCCACGAACACCACGATCCTGGTGCTCTCCTCCCTCACCTGCCAGCTCGGCGTGTTCGCGGCCGAGCGCGGCGATGTGAAGAAGCTCCGTGGCTGGTTCATCCTCACCTTCATCATGGGTGCGATCTTCATCGGCGGTCAGATCTACGAGTACACGGAGCTGGTGAAGAAGGACGGCATCTCGCTGTCCTCCGACCCGTACGGCTCGGTGTTCTACCTGACCACCGGCTTCCACGGCCTGCACGTGACGGGCGGTCTCATCGCCTTCCTGCTGGTCCTCGGCCGCACCTACATGGCCAAGAGGTTCACCCACGAGCAGGCGACCGCCGCCATCGTCGTGTCCTACTACTGGCACTTCGTCGATGTCGTCTGGATCGGCCTCTTCGCCACGATCTACCTGATCAAGTAGCCGGGCCCGCTCCCGCACATCCAGAAGCACCGACGCAGAAGATCCTGACACCGGGGTAATCCGTGAAAAAGCTCTCCGCACGACGACGCCATCCGCTGGCGGCGGTCGTCGTCCTACTCCTCGCGCTGGCGGCCACTGGGGGGCTGTACGCCGCGTTCGCGCCCGCGGGCAAGGCGCAGGCCGATGAAACCTCCCAGTCCCTGACCATCAAGGAGGGCAAGAAGCTCTACGAGGTCGGCTGCGCCAGCTGCCACGGCACCGGTGGCCAGGGCTCCTCCGACGGCCCGAGCCTCGTCGGCGTGGGCGCCGCGGCCGTCGACTTCCAGGTCGGCACCGGCCGTATGCCCGCCGCCACCTCGCAGGGCGCCCAGATCCCGCGCAAGAAGAACATCTACTCGCAGGCCCAGATCGACCAGCTGGCCGCGTACGTCGCGTCGCTGGGTGCCGGCCCGGCCGTTCCCACGGAGCAGCAGTACGGCCCCGCGGGCGCGGACACCGCCAAGGGCGGCGAGCTGTTCCGCACCAACTGCGCGCAGTGCCACAACTTCACCGGCAAGGGCGGTGCCCTGACCAAGGGCAAGTTCGCGCCGAGCCTGGAGGGTGTCGCTCCGAAGCACATCTACGAGGCCATGCAGACGGGCCCGCAGAACATGCCGTCCTTCCCCGACACCACCCTGTCGGAGAAGAACAAGAAGGACATCATCGCGTACCTCAACGCGGTCAACGGCGACAAGACCGAGAACCCGGGTGGTCTGGAGCTGGGCGGCCTCGGGCCGGTCAGTGAGGGTCTGTTCGGCTGGATCTTCGGCCTCGGCACGCTCATCGTGGTCGCCGTCTGGGTCGCCGCTCGGACCGCAAAGGCCAAGAAGTCATGAGTAGCCAAGACATTCCAGAAGAGAACCTGCCCGCTGAGCAGGACCACGCGCACGGCGCGGTAGGGATCGCGGACGAGGAGAACCCGTTCGCCGACCCGGGGCTGCCGCCGCACGAGCACCGGATCCAGGACATCGACGAGCGGGCCGCCAAGCGGTCCGAGCGCGTGGTGGCCCTGCTGTTCACGGTGTCGATGCTGGCCACCATCGGCTTCATCGTCGCGTACCTGGCCATCCCGAACGACAAGCAGATCTTCGTCTTCCCGATCGGTCACATCAGCGCGATGAACTTCGCGCTCGGTCTGACCCTCGGTGTGGCGCTGTTCTGCATCGGCGCGGGCGCGGTCCACTGGGCCCGCACCCTGATGTCCGACGCGGAGATCGCCGACGACCGTCACCCGATCGAGGCTCCCGCCGACGTCCGGGCGAAGGTCCACGACGACTTCCGCCAGGGCGCCAAGGAGTCGGCGCTCGGCCGCCGCAAGCTGATCCGCAACACCATGTTCGGCGCGCTGGCCCTGGTGCCGCTCTCCGGTGCCATGCTGCTCGGCGGTCTCGGCCCGGCGCCGGGGACCAAGCTGCGCCACACCCTGTGGGCCAAGGGCAAGCGCCTGGTCAACATGAACACGAACCAGCCGCTGCGTCCCGAGGACGTCGCCGTCGGCTCGCTCACCTTCGCCAAGCCGGACGGCCTGGAGGAGCACTCCGAGGAGTTCCAGACGGAGATCGCCAAGGCCGCCCTGATGATCGTCCGGCTCCAGCCGGGCAACATCAAGGACAAGCGCGAGCTGGAGTGGTCGCACGAGGGCATCGTCGCGTACTCGAAGATCTGCACCCACGTCGGCTGCCCGATCTCCCTGTACGAGCAGCAGACGCACCACGTGCTGTGCCCGTGCCACCAGTCCACCTTCGACCTCTCCGACGGTGCCCGAGTGATCTTCGGCCCCGCCGGCCACGCCCTGCCGCAGCTGCGCATCGGTGTGGACAGTGAGGGTTACCTCCAGGCGCTCGGCGACTTCGAGGAGCCCGTCGGTCCTGCATTCTGGGAGCGCGGATGAGTACTTCAGCGAACGAGACCTCCCGCTCGCGCGGGCAGGCACCGGCCGGCGAGCGTCTCGCCGACTGGGCCGACGGCCGGCTCGGGATCTACTCCCTGGCCAAGGCCAACATGCGCAAGATCTTCCCCGACCACTGGTCGTTCATGTTGGGTGAGGTCTGCCTCTACAGCTTCATCATCATCATCCTGACGGGTGTCTACCTGACGCTGTTCTTCCACCCGTCGATGAACGAGGTGGAGTACCACGGCTCGTACGTCCCGCTCCAGGGACAGCTGATGTCCGAGGCGTTCAGCTCGACCCTGCACATCTCCTTCGACGTGCGCGGCGGTCTGCTCATCCGGCAGATCCACCACTGGGGCGCGGTCGTCTTCATCGCCGGCATGTTCGTGCACATGATGCGCGTCTTCTTCACCGGCGCGTTCCGCAAGCCGCGTGAGATCAACTGGCTGTTCGGCTTCCTGCTGTTCGTCCTGGGCATGTTCACCGGTTTCACCGGTTACTCGCTCCCGGACGACCTGCTCTCCGGCACCGGTGTCCGCTTCATGGAGGGCGCGATCCTGTCCGTGCCGATCGTCGGCACGTACATCTCGTTCTTCCTCTTCGGCGGCGAGTTCCCGGGCGGCGACTTCGTGGCCCGCTTCTACTCGATCCACATCCTGCTGCTGCCGGGCATCATGCTGGGCCTGGTGGTGGGCCACCTGATCCTGGTCTTCTACCACAAGCACACGCAGTTCGCGGGTCCCGGCAAGACGAACAAGAACGTCGTCGGCATGCCGCTGCTGCCGGTGTACATGGCGAAGGCCGGCGGCTTCTTCTTCCTGGTCTTCGGTGTGCTCGCGGCCCTCGCGGCCATCGCGCAGATCAACCCGATCTGGGCCATCGGCCCCTACCGTCCGGACCAGGTGTCCACCGGCGCCCAGCCGGACTGGTACATGGGCATGGCCGAGGGTCTGATCCGCGCCATGCCGGGCTGGGAGATCAACTTCTGGGGCCACACGCTGGTCCTGGGCGTGTTCATCCCGCTGATGCTGTTCGGCGTGATCCTCGCCGCGATCGCGGTCTACCCGTTCATCGAGGCCTGGGTCACCGGCGACAAGCGCGAGCACCACATCCTGGACCGCCCGCGCAACGCCCCGACCCGTACGGCGTTCGGCGTCGCCTGGCTGACCGTGTACTTCGTCATGCTGATCGGTGGTGGCAACGACATCTTCGCCACCCACTTCCACCTGTCGATCAACGCGGTCACCTGGTTCGTCCGGATCGCCTACTTCGTGGCTCCGGTCATCGCGTTCATCGTCACCAAGCGGATCTGCCTGGGCCTCCAGCGCCGCGACCGCGACAAGGTGCTGCACGGCCGCGAGACCGGCATCATCAAGCGGCTGCCGCACGGTGAGTTCATCGAGGTGCACGAGCCGCTGAGCCAGGAGCAGCTGCACACGCTCACCTCGCACGAGCAGTACCAGCCGGCCGAGATCGGTCCGACGGTCGACGAGAACGGGGTCGAGCGCAAGGTCCCGGCCTCGGTGAAGCTGCGGGCGAAGCTGTCCAACGCCTACTTCGGTGAGGACAACCAGATCCCGAAGCCGACCGTCGAGGAGTACAAGGAGATCACGAGCGGCCACGGCCACCACTGATCACCGCGTCGCCACGCCACGATGAAGGGCCCCGTCCGGGTTGCGGACGGGGCCCTTCAGCGTGCCGTCCGGCTGGATAGGGTGGTGTCCGACGTAGCAGGAACTGTTCGAGGAGCGGCTGATGAGCGCTGTGACCCCCGCTGGAGGCGACACCACGGCGGGCCGCTCCTGGCCCGCCCTGCTGAACGGTCTGCTGGAGGGCCGGGACCTGTCCGCCGACGACACCGCCTGGGCGATGGACCTGATCATGCGCGGGGAGGCGACCGACGCGCAGATCGCCGGGTTCATGGTGGCGCTGCGGGCCAAGGGCGAGACGGTCCAGGAGATCACCGGACTGGTGCGGACGATGTACGCGCACGCGAACGTCATCGAGGTGCCCGGCCCGGCCGTCGACATCGTCGGCACCGGCGGCGACGGCGCCAAGACGGTCAACATCTCCACCATGTCCTCGATCGTCGTCGCGGGCACGGGGGCGAAGGTCGTCAAGCACGGCAACCGCGCCGCGTCCTCCGCCTCCGGCTCCTCCGACGTCCTGGAGAAACTGGGCATCAACCTCAACCTGACCCCGCGGCGGGTGGCCGAGGTGGCCGAGGAGGCCGGCATCACCATCTGCTTCGCGGTGCGGTTCCACCCGTCGCTGCGTCACGTCGCCGCGGCCCGCGGCCAGCTCGGCATCCGGACCACCTTCAACGTGCTGGGCCCGCTGACCAACCCCGCCCAGGTGCGGGCGCAGGCCGTGGGCGTCGCGGATCCCCGCATGGCGCCGATCGTCGCCGGTGTCCTCGCCGAGCGCGGCAACTCCGCGCTGGTCTTCCGCGGTGACGACGGCCTGGACGAGCTGACCGTCACCGCTGCCTCCCGGGTGTGGGTGGTCCGGGACGGCAAGGTCACGGAGGAGGTCTTCGACCCGCGCGACGCCGGCATCGACCTCGTCCCCGTGGAGGCCCTGCGCGGTGCCGACGCCTCCTACAACGCCGAGGTCGCCCGCCGGCTGCTGGACGGCGAGCGGGGCGCCGTACGCGACGCCGTCCTGCTGAACTCGGCGGCGGCGCTGGTGGCCCTGGAGCCGACGGACGCGCCGCTCACCGAGCAGATCCGCGCGGGCATGGCGCGGGCCGCGGAGTCCATCGACTCGGGCGCGGCCAAGCGCACCCTGGAACGCTGGGTGGCCGTCAGCAACGCCTGACGCCCCCGGGGGTCGTCCCGCGATCCGGACACGGGTTGCGGGACGACGATCACTTCAGTACGTTCCTGTACCAGGTCATGAGTGACAGTCATGAGGCCCCGGCCGACTGTCCGGCAACCCTCCGTCCGTGGCGGGGTGCCCCGGGTGAAGACCAGGTCGTACGGCAGCAAGGCCTACGGCAAGCGCGGACCCCTCACACACCAGGGGTCCTGGTCGTTCGAGGGAGCCTTCCGTGAGCAAGCGAATGCGTTAGGGCCGCAGAGCCCCGCCTCCGCACAGCCCTTTGCAGCCCTTTTCTGCATTTCTCCGCATTCCTGTCACGGGAGTTCCGCCATGTCTGTCTCCACCGCTGCCGCCGACCAGTCCGTTTGCACCCCTCTGCCCGTTCTCGGGCGGGATGTCACCGTCCCGCTGGTCACCGGAGGCGAGGTCAGCTACGCCGCCCTGGACTACGCGGCCAGCGCCCCCGCCCTCCAGCGCGTCTGGGACGACGTCGCCGCGTACGCCCCGTACTACGGCAGCGTCCACCGCGGTGCCGGCTACCTCTCCCAGCTCTCCACCGACCTGTTCGAGAACGCCCGCAAGACGGTCGCCGACTTCCTCGGCTGCCGCCCGGCCGACCAGGTGGTCTTCACCCGTTCGACCACCGACTCCCTCAACTTGCTGGCCCGGGCGGTCCCGGCCGGCTGCCAGGTCTTCGTCTTCGAGACCGAGCACCACGCCTCGCTGCTGCCCTGGCAGGACGCGCGGGTCACCTACCTCGACGCCCCGCGCACCCCGCGGCAGGCCGTGGAGACCCTGGAGCGGGCCCTGGCCGACCGGGACCCGCACGGACCGGCCCTGGTCTGCGTCACCGGCGCCTCCAACGTCACCGGCGAGCTGTGGCCGGTGCGTGAACTGGCCGCCGCCGCGCACGCTCACGGCGCCCGCATCGTCCTGGACGCCGCCCAGCTGGCCCCGCACCACCCGGTGGACCTCCGCGAGCTGGACGTCGACTGGATCGCCTTCTCCGGCCACAAGCTGTACGCGCCCTTCGGCTCCGGCGTCCTGGCCGGCCGCGCCGACTGGCTCCAGGCGGCCGAGCCGTACCTCGCGGGCGGCGGCGCGAGCCGCAAGGTCACCCGGCGCGAGGACGGCGGCGTGGCCGTCGAGTGGCACGAGACGGCGGCCCGCCACGAGGCCGGCTCCCCGAACGTCATCGGCGCCTACGCCATCGCCTCCGCCTGCAAGGCCCTCACCGAGGCCGGCTGGGACGGCCTCGTCGCCCGCGAACAGCACCTGATCGCGAAGGTCCGTGAGGGCCTGGCCGAGGTGCCCGGGGTGCGCGTGCTGTCCCTCTTCGGCGACGACGCCCCGCGCGTCGGCGTGATCTCCTTCGTCGTCGAGGGCTGGAACAGCTCGCACTTCGCCGCCGCGCTCTCCGCCGAGTACGGCATCGGCGTCCGCGACGGCCTCTTCTGCGCCCACCCCCTGGTCCGCACCCTGCTCGGCAGCGACCCGCAGACCCAGGGCGAGTGCGGCGCCCCCGAGGCGGCCCCGGGCGAGAAGTCCCTCAACGCCATCCGCGTCAGCTTCGGCGCGGGCACGCCGGACGAGCACGTGGAGCGCTTCGTGAACGCCGTCGGGGAACTGGTGGCGCAGGGCGCGAAGTGGCAGTACCGCACGGAGGACGGTCGCTGCGTGCCCGCGGTCTGAGCCGCGCTATAACCTCCCCTTGACACCACGTCGGACAGGGGGACACCGCCAGTGCAGCCGCTGCGTGCCACAGATCCGCGCCACATCGGCCCGTACACCACCACGCACAGACTGGGCGCGGGCGGCATGGGCGAGGTCTACCTCGCCGAGTCCCGCACCGGACTGCGGCTCGCGGTGAAGGTCGTACGGGCCGAGCACGCCGAGGACCGCACCTTCCGCGCCCGCTTCCGCCACGAGGTCCGCGCCGCCCAGACCGTCGGCGGCGCGGACACCTACACCGCACGGGTCGTCGACGCCGACACCGAGGCCGAACGGCCCTGGATGGCAACGGAGTTCGTGTCCGGGCCGAACCTGCGGGACGCCGTGCTCGACCACGGGGCGCTGCCGCGTCCCGCGGTCCGGATCCTCGCCGGCGCGCTCGGTGAGGCGCTGGCGGCCATCCACGCCAAGGGGCTGGTCCACCGGGACCTGAAGCCGTCGAACATCCTGCTGGGCCCGGACGGGCCCCGGGTCATCGACTTCGGGATCGTCCGGGCGCTGGAGGCCACCTCGCTGACCCGCACCGGCGCGGTCGTCGGCTCGGTCGGCTACGTCTCGCCGGAGCAGATCCGCAACGGCGGCCAGGTCGGCCCGCCCAGCGACGTCTTCTCCCTCGGCGCGGTCCTCGCGTACGCGGCGGCCGGCCGGGAGCCGTTCGGCGAGGGGCAGGACTCGGTGGTCCTGCTGCGCATCCTCACCCGCGACTTCGACCTGTCCGGCGTCCCGGACGACATCCGCCCGCTGGTGACGGCCTGTCTGCGCGAGGACCCGCTGGAGCGCCCGGAGCCGGCGGCGGTGGTGGCGGGCGCCGGGTTCGCCCCGGACACCCTGCGCGCCGCCGTCCGCCCGGGCTGGTACGGCCCCGCGTCCCCGCCCCGCCCCACCCCGGACGACCGCCCCAGCGGCGTGGAGTACCTGTCCCCCTACCCCACCACCACCGACTCGACGGCTCCGGCGGCCCTCACCGCCGCGAACGGCCCGGCGGGGGGTGCCGGCCCGGCCGCCCCGGCACCGGCTGCCGCCTCGGGTGGCCCGGCGGTGGCGGTGACCGTGGGCGACTCGACGGCCTCCGCGGCCCCGGCGGACTCGGCGGGCCCCGCCGCCGCGAACGAGCCGGCGAGGGGTGCCACCCCGGCGGACTCGGCCGCCCCCGGCACGAACGGCGGCTCGGTCCGGGCGGACGGCTCCAGCGGTCCGGCCGGCTCGGACACCGTCGCCGCCCCGAGCCGTCGTCCGGGTGCCGTGGCTCCCGGGCGGCGGGGGCTCCTCACGGCCCTTGCCGGGGGAGCCGTGGCCGTGGCCGGGGTGGGGGTCGGCGGCCGGCTGTGGGGGTTCGGGTCCGGTACCGGGAGCGGGGGCGCCGGCGACCACTCACCGGCCCCGTCCGCCGACCGCCCGGACGGTGCGGCGGCGGTGCTGCGCTGGCAGTACGACCTCGGCGGCATCGGCGGTCTGGACGGGGCCTGCTGCGCGCTCTCCCCGGACGGTTCCGTCGTCTACGCCGGCACCTCCGGCGGTGTGCTGCACGCGGTCTCCCGGAACGGAGCCAGGCGCTGGAAGGTCCGGCTCGGCGACGACGTCTCCACGCCCGTGGCGACCCGGGACGCCGTGTACTGCGTGGTGGGCCTGCACTCCGAGGACGCGCGCCGGCTGACCGCGGTGAGCCCGTCCGGCAGCCCGCTGTGGACCCGCACCCTCGGCGACCAGCGGTACGACGTCCCCGTCCTGCTCGGCCAGGACGTACTCGTCTCCGTCGGCGGCACCGACACGGGCGGTCTGCGCTGCTACGCCTCCGACGGCAGCGAGAAGTGGACCGCCAAGACCCCCGCCGGCCCCACCGGCACCCCGCTCGTGACGGCCGGGACCGTCTGCACGGGCAGCTACGGCGACGTCCTGCTGGCGCTGGACGCCCGGGACGGTTCGCGCAAGTGGCAGGTGGCGTCCGCCGGCACCGACGTCACCGTCCTCGCCCTCGCGGGCACCACCCTGTTCACGGACGCCGCCGCCGAAAGCCAGGGCTTCCGCGTCACGGACGGCCGGCGGCTGTGGCGCAGGGAGGACGACGGCGGGATCCTCGCCGGGGGCAGCCGTACGCTGGCCGTAGGCACGGAACAGGGCGGCGTGTACGCCGTACGGGCGGCCGACGGCTCGCGCGCCTGGAAGTACGGATTCGAGGGCGGCACGGCCTACCCCCGCCTGGTGGTGGCGGGCGACACGGTGTACGCGTCCGCGGGCGGGCGGCTGTGTGCGCTGGACCTCGACGGGAAAAAGCGCTGGAACGCGATCCTGGGCCGGGACGCGGGCGACGACCAGCACACCCCGGTCGCGCGCGGCGGCCGGCTCTACGTCCCCTCGGGCAGCGGGATCGCCGCGGTGGACGTGAGCGCGTAGCCGTCGCGCAGGCCGTCCGGACCGGTCAGTTGTCGAGGCCGATCGCGAACGCGGCCTCCAGGTCGTGCTGGGAGTAGGTGCGGAACGCGACGTGCGTGTCCGTGGCCTCCACTCCGGGGATCTTGCTGATCCGCCCCGGGATGATCTCGGCGAGGTCCTCGTGCTCCCGCACCCGGACCATCGCGATCAGGTCGTAGGTACCGGTGACGGAGAACACCTCGCTCACCGAATCCAGCGAAGCGATCCGCTCCGCGATCTCGGGGATCCGGTCCACGCTGGTCTTGATCAGGACGATCGCGGTGATCACGGCTGTGTCTCTCCCTCGGTGACCGGAGCTGGGGCGGCTTTCACTCTAGTCCCACGGCCGTAACGCACCCACGCGTAGCCGAAGCCCAGGCCGAAGCCCACCAGGTGCGCCAGATACGCCACCCCGGGACCGTCGGAGGCGCGTCCCGCGGCGAGCCACTGCAGGGCCGCCCAGCACGGCAGCACCACCCACGCCGGGAAGCGCAGCGGCAGGAAGAACAGGAACGGCAGGAGACTGGTCACACGGGCGCGGGGGAAGAGGAAGAGGAACGCTCCGAGGACCGCCGAGACCGCCCCGGAGGCGCCGACCAGCGACTGCTCGGAGGCCGCGTTGGCCGCCGCGTACCCCAGCAGGGCGAGGTAGCCGCAGCCGACGTAGAACAGGGTGAACTCCACCCGGCCCATCCGTTCCTCGGTCATCGCTCCGAAGACGAAGAGGAACAGCATGTTGCCGAGCAGGTGCACCCAGCTGCCGTGCACGAACAGTGCGGTGGCCGGGGTGAGCGCGGCCCCGGCGGGGCCGTCGAACAGCTCGGCGGGCACCACGCCCCAGTGCCGGAAGTACGCCCGCTGCGCGGCGAGCAGCGCGTCCCCCGAGCCGTATCCGGGGACCAGTCCGGAGGCCGGGCCGAGGGCGAAGACCAGACCGCACAGGACGATGAGCCCGTACGTCATCGGTGCCGAGGTGCCCCGGACCGCTCTGAGTGCCCTGACGGCGGCCGTGCTCCAGGTGCTGATCATGACTACAGAGCATGACGTAACGGGACGCTTGCTGACAGACCGCCTCGCCGCCGTGGACGGACGGGCGGCGGGCACCCGGCAGGCCGTAGGGTTACGGCCACACGCGTCGGGGGACGGCGCGGACCGACACAAGAAGGAAGAGAACAGTCACCATGACGGTTCCCCTGCCGACGGCCACGACACGATGGCGCTGCACCCTGTGCGGCAACCTCACGCGCTTCGACGTGACCCGCTCGTCCAAGGTCGTCGAGTACGTCCACCTCGACCTGGCCGGCGAGCCGACGGTGGAGGAGCGCGAGGTGGTCAGTGAGACCATCGAATCGGTGCGCTGCCGCTGGTGCAACGCGGTGGACCAGGTGGAACTCGTGGACAGGCCGGGCGCCGGCTCCTGAGCGGAGCGGCCCCCGGAGAGGCTTATTCCGGTATTGGGGTGTGACGGATGGCGGAGACCGCAGGCGGGGGGCCGGGCGACGGCACCGCCGAGGTGCTTGACCGTCCGCTGCCCGACGGCGTGCGCAAGCGGGTCGTGCAGATCGTGTCCGACGGCTTCGGCGGGCTGACCGTGGCGGAACTGCCCGCCCAGCTCAGGCAGTACGCCCGGTTCACCCCCAGTCGCCGGGCGAAGTTCGCCGGCAACGCGATGGCGGCCGCGCTGGAGACCGACACCGTGTTCCGGCAGCGGATCGGGGAGCGGTTCAGAGAGGCGCAACCGGAACTCGCCGGTGCCCTCGACGCGGGCTCCCCGCCCCCGGCCGCGGACCCGCTCGACGTGGCGGCCGCGGCCTATGTGCTGCGCCCGGCGGGCTGGGTGAAGCTGGTCACCGCGGCCGGCGAGGAGGCCCTGCGCGCGCACGCCGAGCGTGCCGACGAGGAGAGCCGGGCCGAGCTGGAGCGGCTGCGCGCGGAGCTGGCGCAGGCCCGCGACCACACCCGTGCCGAGACCGAACGGCTGCGCACGGAGCTGGAGTCGGCGAAGAAGGAAGCGGAATCGCTGCACCGCAAGCTGCGCGCCGCCCTCAGCGACGTCAAACGCGGCGAGGCCGCGCTGCGCAAGGCGCAGCGCGAGCTGGACGCCGTACGCGCCGAGGCGCAGGCGCAGGTGTCGGCCGCGGAGAGCGAGTCACGGCGGCTCAAGGCCCGTCTGGGCGAGGCCGAGGCCGCGCTGGAGGCGACCCGCCGGGCGGCCCGGGAGGGCCGCAGCGTGGAGGACATGCGGGTGCGGCTGCTGCTCGACACCCTGCTGGACGCGACCCAGGGGCTGCGGCGCGAGCTGGCCCTGCCCCCGGTGTCCGTGCGCCCGGCCGAGACGGTGGACGCGGTCGAACCGGGCCGGATGACCCCGAAGGACATCGCGGCGCGCGCCCTGTCGGAGCACGATCCGGCCATTCTCGATCAACTGCTCGCCCTGCCGCAGGCGCACCTGGTCGTCGACGGTTACAACGTGACCAAGACCGGCTATCCGCAGATGCCGCTGGAGAAGCAGCGGCTGCGGCTGCTGGGCCAGCTCTCCGCGCTCGCCGCGCAGACCGGGGCCGAGGTGACGTGTGTCTTCGACGGCGCCGAACTGGCCGCGCCGGTGCTGCTCGCGCCACCGCGCGGGGTGCGGGTGCTGTTCTCCAAGCCGGGTGTCACGGCGGACGAGCTGATCCGCCAGCTGGTGCGCGCGGAGCCGCCGGGCCGTCCCGTCATCGTCGCCTCCACCGACCGGGAGGTGGCGGACGGGGTCGCGAAGGCGGGTGCCCGACCGGTGGCCTCTGCGGTGCTTCTGAAGCGACTGTCCTGAAGGTCCAAGGGACGTGACTGATGCCCGAATTGGCCGCATCGTCACGCGACGTAGGGTCAACCCGCTCTCACTGCACGTGAGTTGTGTGCAAAGAATGCACTGTGTGACGAGTTTTTTTGCTGTGGGATTTGAACTGATCACAACGAGGTCACTAGGGTCTGGGCTCGAACCTCCGAACGGGTGATCACTCACAAGAAGGAGTTCGTCCTCCGTGGCGTCCCACCGTCGACCCAAGCAGCCGAGTCGCACCCGTGTGACCGTGCTGACCACCGCAGCCGCCGCTGCCGTCGCGCTCAGCGCGAACGCCGCCAACGCCGCCCCCAGCGAGAAGCTGAGCAAGGACGAGGTGAAGGCGAAGGTCGACAAGCTCTACGAGCAGGCCGAGCAGGCGACCGAGAAGTTCAACGGCGCCAAGGAGAAGCAGCAGAAGCTGCAGAAGGAAATCTCCACCATCCAGGACAACGTCGCCCGCGGCCAGGAGGAGCTCAACAAGCTCCGCGACGGCCTGGGTTCGCTGGCCACCGCCCAGTACCGCTCCGGCGGCATCGACGCCTCGGTCCAGCTCTTCCTGTCGTCCAACCCGGACGACTACCTCGACAAGGCCTCCACGCTCGACCAGCTGAGCAGCCAGCAGGTCGACGCGCTGAAGAAGATCCAGGACAAACAGCGCGAACTCGCCCAGGAGCGGGCGGAGGCCACCGAGAAGCTCAAGGACCTCTCCGCCACCCGCACCGAGCTGGGCAACAAGAAGAAGGAAGTCCAGAACAAGCTCGCCGAGGCGCAGCGGCTGCTGAACTCCCTGACCGCCAAGGAGAAGGCGCAGCTCGCCCAGGAGGAGCAGCAGCGCGCCGACCGCTCCGCCAACGAGCGCGTGGACCTCGGCGACGCCCCGCCCGCCTCCGGTTTCGCCCAGGCGGCCTTCTCCGCCGCCCAGACCCGGCTCGGCTCGCCCTACGTCTACGGCGCCACCGGCCCGTCCTCCTTCGACTGCTCGGGCCTGACCTCCTGGGCGTACGCCCAGGCCGGCGTCTCCATCCCGCGCACCTCCGAGGCGCAGGCGCAGATCGGCACGAGGATCTACAACCAGAGCGACCTCAAGATCGGCGACCTGGTCTTCTTCTTCAACGACATCCACCACGTCGGCCTCTACGCGGGCAACGGCCGCATCCTGCACGCGCCGCGCACCGGCACGGTCGTCCGGTACGAGTCCATGTCGACCATCGGCGGCCCGTTCATGTTCGGCGTCCGGGTCTGACACCCGTCGACACACCGACACGGTGGCGCCCGAACGGGCGAATCACCGGGACGTGAACTGACTCCACGCCCCGCCGGTGACCTGCGTCAGCGGCGGGGCGTCACCCTGTGTTGACTCCGGGGTCTTTGGTCCCGCCCGGTCCGCGCGGCTACTGTCTGCCGCGTTTCCCCGGTGCCGGGGCCTCCCCGTCCCCAGGCGCCGGGGAAACGGTCTGTGTCCGCCAGCAGTTAGGACTGCCGTGGGGTCCCACCGTCGCCTTGCCCCGTCCGGATTCGACCGGGGCGCCGTCGCCCTGTGCGTGCTGTCGGCCGCCGCCGCGCTCGGCGCCGTACCGGCGCAGGGGGCACCGGGTGCCGACACCCGGGCCGAGGTGGACCGCCTGTACGCGGAGGCCGAGAAGGCGACCCAGGCCTTCGACAAGGCCGACGAGCGCGCCGGCCGGCTGCGCCGGGAGGTCCGGGACGCCCAGGACCACATCGCCCGGCAGCAGCAGCGCGTCAACGACCTGCGCGAGCAGCTGGGTTCGGTGGCCGGTGCCCAGTACCGCTCCGGTGGCATCGACCCGACGGTCGCCCTGCTCTTCGCCGCCGACCCCGACGACTACCTGGACAAGGCGTCCACGCTCGACCGCATCGGCACCCGGCAGGCCCGCCGGCTGGCGGAGTTGCAGTCGGCGCTGCGCGACCTCGCCCAGGAGCGCGCGGAGGCGGCCGGGAAACTCGCCGAGCTGGAGAAGAGCCGCCAGGCCGTGGCCGCGCACAAGCGGACCGTGGAGCGGAAGCTGGCCCGGGCCCGGCGGCTGATCAACGCCCTGCCCGCCGCCGACCGCGCGGCCTACGCGCGGGCCTCCCGTGACAGCCGTGCCGACCTGCCCGGTCCGCGCGGTGTCCCCGCCCCCGACGGCCGTGCCGCCGCCGCCCTGGCCGCCGCCCGCTCCGCCCTCGGCCGCCCCTACGTGTGGGGCGCCAACGGCCCCTCCGGGTTCGACTGTTCGGGCCTGATGCAGTGGGCGTACGCGCACGCCGGCGTCCATCTGCCGCGCACGTCGCAGGAGCAGCGGTTCGCCGGCCGTCAGGTGCCGCTCTCCCAGGCCCGCCCCGGGGACCTGGTCGTCTACCGCTCCGACGCCAGCCACGTGGCGATGTACGCCGGCAACGGCCAGGTCATCCACGCCCCCTATCCCGGTGCTCCGGTGCGCTACGACCCGGTCGGGATGATGCCGGTCTCCTCGATCACCCGGCCCTGACCGCCCTGCTCACCGTACGATCGGGAAATGGCTGGTCGCAGACGGGTGTGGGAGAGCGGGGCCGTGGGGCTCGCCCTGCTGCTGCCGCTGGCCGGGTGCGGCGGGCACACGGTGACGGACTCCGCGCGGGCCGAGGTGCAGCGGGTGCTCGACCGGCGCGCGGCGGCCCTGCTCGGCCACGACGAGACGGCGTACGCCGCGACCGGCACCCGCACCGGGTACACCCGGCTGCGCGCCCTCCCGCTGTCGTCCTGGAGCTACCGGGTCACCGCCCTGCGCCGCACCCCCTCGGGGGCCACCGCCGACGCCGACCTGCGCTACCGCGTCGCCGGCTACGACAAGGCTCCCGTCGACGCCCCCCGCACCCTCACCCTCGGCCGCGCGGCCGGCGGCCACTGGTACGTGACCGCCGACGAGCCCGCCCGGAAGGCCGGGCAGCAGCTGTGGGACCAGGGCACGGTGACCGTGGTCAGGGGCGCGCACAGCCTGGTGCTCGGCGCCGGGGGGTCCGCCGCCGGCCTGCGGCCGTACGCGCGGCTGGCCGACCGGGCGGTCCCGGCCGTCTCCGGGGCCTGGGGCCGGGACTGGAGCCGCCGGATCGTCGTACTCGTCCCCCGGTCCCTGGAGGGCATGGCGGCGCTGCTCGGCTCGCCGGCCGGCAACTACCGGGGCATCGCGGCCGTCACCACGGGCGAGACGGGCGGCTCCGGCCGGTCGCCGGCGGACCGGGTGCTGGTCAACCCGGAGGCGTACGCCGTGCTCGGGGACGCCGGGAAGCAGGTCGTCCTCACCCACGAGACCACCCATGTCGCCACCCGCGCGGACACCACCGCCGCCACCCCGCTGTGGCTCTCCGAGGGCTACGCCGACTGGATCGGCTACCTGGGCACCGGCCGCACCCCGGCCGAGATCGCGCCGGAACTGGCCCGGGCGGTCCGGGACGGCGAGGTGCCCGACGCGCTCCCCGGCGACGGGGACTTCGCCTTCACCCGCGAGCCGACCCGGCTGGCACGGGCCTACGAGGGCGGCTGGCTGGCCTGCCGGATGATCGCCGAGCGGTGGGGCGCGGACCGGCTCGCCGCCTTCTACCGGGCCGTCGGCGCCCACGGCAAGCGGGCGGGCGCGGTGCGGCAGGCGCTCGGGAAGGTGCTCGGGACGACACCGGAGGAGTTCACCGCGAGCTGGCGCGCCTACCTCACGACCCGCCTCGGCTGAGCACGGCGTCCCGCCGGAGCCCCTGGCCGCCCGGACTCAGGAGGGCACCGAGGTCTCCTGCGCGTGGGTGGTCCGGGGCGGGAAGGGGGCGGTGGCGCGCGGCGGCGCGGTCGCGCGCCACAGCCGGCGGGCCGCCATGACGGTGGCCGCGACCAGCAGGCCGTTGCGCACCACCAGCAGCGTGACCCCGTACCAGTCGCTCGTCACCACGTGCGAGAAGCCGAGCGGGAACTCCAGCACCGTCACGAAGGACGCGAGGAGGCAGAGCAGCGCGGCCGGTCCCATGCGGCTCGCCCGGTACGAGACGCAGACGGCGGCCAGGCCGATCAGCCACACCAGGTACTGCGGGCTGATCACCCGGCTCGTCACCGTGAACAGCAGCACCGCCGTCAGGGCCGCGTCGGGGAGGGTGTGCGGCGCGAACCGGGTCGCGCGCAGCCGCCACAGCAGCAGCCAGCCGAAGGCGGCCCCGGTCAGCGCCAGCGCGGCCGTGCTGACCTGGTCGACGTGCGGGCCCAGGAACTCGATCGAGCCGTAGTTCAGCAGCACCTCGCCCCGCCAGCCGAAGTGCCGGGCCACGTGGAAGACCAGGGCGCCCAGCGACTCGACCTCGGTGCCCCGGTCCCGCTGGAAGGTCAGGAACGCGAAGGCGCCCGGCATGGACACCGAGAACAGCAGGGCGAGGCCCGCCGCGGTCACCACCGCCGACGCCCACGCCCGCCGTCGCACGGCACCGACCAGCAGCAGCGCCGGCCACACCTTCAGCAGCGCCCCGAAGGCGGTCAGGGCGCCCATCACCCGCGGGTGCCGCGTCCCGGCCAGCAGAGCCGCCACGGCGACCGCGGTCACCATCAGGTCGTAGCGGGCGTACACCGTCGGCCCGAGCAGCGGTACGCCCGCCACCCACACCCAGGCCCCGCGCGGCGACCGGCCCGGCCGTCCGCCCGCGTACCGCAGCAGAGCCAGCACGACGGCGTCGGCGAGGCAGGCCAGCACGAAGAAGGCGTGCGCGTACGACAGGAAGGGCAGCACGCCGGGGGAGAGGACGGGGAGGGCCGCGGCGGGCGGGTACTGCCAGGTCACGTCGTCCAGCGGAAACGTTCCTTGGCGCAGGACCTCGTACCAGCCGCGGTAGATCACCGACACGTCCGAGGTGACGTCCGGGCCCGGGAAGGCGAACACCCGGAACACGAACAGCAGCAGCAGCGCACGGGTGACGGCCCAGGTCGTGAGCAGCCATGCCAGGGACCGCCCGGCACCCTTCGTCTCCACCTGATCCCCCTGCCGTCCGCTTACCGCGTCGATCGCCGTGCCGTCCGCATCCGCTGCGAGCGTCCATGATGCAGTGAGCGCCCATGATGTCGTGCACACCTGTGCGCATGCCACAGGCTCGGCCGCTCCCGGCCGTGAACGCCCCGTTCGGTAGGGTCGGCGGCGATGCACAAGACCCTGATCGTCACCAACGACTTCCCGCCCCGGCCCGGCGGCATCCAGGCCTTCCTGCACAACATGGCACTGCGCCTGGACCCCGGCCGGGTGGTCGTCTACGCCTCCACCTGGAAGCGCGGCCGGGAGGGCGCCGAGGCCACCGCCGCCTTCGACGCCGAGCAGCCCTTCACCGTCGTACGCGACCGTACGACCATGCTGCTGCCCACCCCGCGGGCCACCCGGCGGGCCGTCGGGCTGCTCCGGGAGCACGGGTGCACCTCCGTCTGGTTCGGTGCGGCGGCACCGCTGGGCCTGATGGCGCCCGCGCTGCGCGAGGCCGGCGCCGAGCGGCTGGTGGCCACCACCCACGGCCACGAGGCCGGCTGGGCCCAGCTGCCCGCCGCCCGCCGGCTGCTGCGCCGGATCGGCGAGTCCACGGACACGATCACCTACCTCGGCGAGTACACCCGCTCCCGGATAGCCACCGCCCTCACACCGGAGGCGGCCTCACGGATGGCGCAGCTGCCGCCGGGGGTCGACGAGAAGACCTTCCACCCGGCCTCCGGCGGCGACGCCGTCCGCGCCCGGCTCGGCCTCACCGACCGCCCGGTGGTCGTCTGCGTCTCCCGGCTGGTCCCGCGCAAGGGCCAGGACACCCTGATCCGGGCCCTGCCCCGCATCCTGGCCGCCGAGCCGGACACCGTCCTGCTCGTCGTCGGCGGCGGTCCGTACGAGAAGGACCTGCGCCGACTCGCCCACGAGACGGGGGTCGCCGGCTCGGTGCGCTTCACGGGCGCCGTGCCCTGGGCCGAGCTGCCCGCGCACTACGGCGCCGGGGACGTCTTCGCGATGCCCTGCCGGACCCGGCGCGGCGGCCTGGACGTGGAGGGCCTCGGCATCGTCTACCTGGAGGCGTCGGCGACCGGCCTGCCGGTCGTCGCGGGCGACTCGGGCGGCGCGCCGGACGCGGTCCTCGAGGGCGAGACGGGCTGGGTGGTCCGGGGCGGCTCGGTGGACGAGACCGCCGAACGGATCGTGGCCCTGCTGGCCGACGCCGGGCTGCGCCGCCGCATGGGGGAGCGGGGCCGACGGTGGGTGGAGGAGAAGTGGCGCTGGGACCTGCTGGCGGAGCGGCTGAAGACGCTGCTCTGACACGACGCGGCCGACGCGGCGATCCGCCGGCCGTACGTCACCCGCGGCTGGCTCGTCCCGGGGCGATCGGTGTGAACCCCTTCGCCACCGTCGCGGCCCCCGCCGCACGCACCGTGGCGCGGGTCCCCGCCGAGGACACCCTGTCACGAGGCACCGTCCGGACCACCGGGCGCGTACCGCCGCCGGTCACTTGGCGTAGATCGCCTCGATCTCGTCGGAGTAGTCCTTCGCCACCACGTTCCGCTTCAGCTTCAGCGACGGGGTGAGGTGGCCCGACTCCTCCGTGAACTGGGAGGGCAGAATGCGGAACTTCCGCACCGATTCCGCCTTCGACACCGCGGCGTTGCCGTCGTCCACGGCCGCCTGGATCGCGGCGTTCAGATCCGGGTCGTCCTTCAGCGACGCCGCGGTGGACCCCGCCGGCTTGCCGTGCTCGGCGCACCAGCGGCCGAGGAACTCCTCGTCGATGGTGACCAGCGCGCCCACGAACGGCCGCCCGTCGCCCACCACCATGCACTCCGCCACCAGCGCGTGCGCCCGGATCCGGTCCTCGATCACCGCGGGGGCCACGTTCTTGCCGCCCGCCGTGACGATGATCTCCTTCTTCCGGCCGGTGATCCTCAGATAGCCGTCCTCGTCGAGGGTGCCGATGTCACCGGTGTGGAACCAGCCGTCGGCCAGCGCCTCCGCGGTCGCGGCCGGGTTGTTCCAGTACTCCTTGAACAGGTGCTCGCCGTGCAGCAGCACCTCGCCGTCGTCCGCTATCCGCACCACCGAGCCGGGCAGCGGCTGTCCGACCGTGCCGATCTTCTGCCGGTCCCACGGGTTGAACGCGGTCGCCGCGCAGGACTCGGTCAGGCCGTAGCCCTCCAGCACCGTGAAGCCGATGCCCCGGAAGAAGTGGCCGAGCCGCTCGCCCAGCGGGGCACCGCCGGAGATGGCGTACTCGCCCCGGCCGCCGAGGACCGCGCGCAGCTTGCCGTAGACCAGCTTGTCGAAGACCTTGTGCTTGAGCTTCAGGCCGAACGACGGGCCCGACGGGCTGTCCAGCGCCTTGCTGTAGGCGATGGCGGTGTCCGCCGCCTTGTCGAAGATCGCGCCCTTGCCGTCCGCCTGCGCCTTGGCCCGCGCCGAGTTGTAGACCTTCTCGAAGACCCGCGGCACGCCGAGAATCAGCGTCGGCCGGAACGCGGCCAGCTCGTCGGTGAGGTTCTTGATGTCCGGGACGCAGCCCAGCTTGATCGGCGCCATCATCGGCGCCACCTGCACCAGCCGCCCGAAGACGTGCGCGAGCGGCAGGAAGAGCAGCACGGAGCACTCACCGGTGCGGAACAGCGGGCGCAGCCGCTCCACGACGTTTCCGCACTCGGCGAAGAAGCTGCGGTGGGTGAGGACACAGCCCTTGGGGCGCCCGGTCGTGCCGCTGGTGTAGACGATGGTCGCCGGGTCGTCGGCCTTGGCGAGCGAACTGCGCTCCTCCACCGCCTGGTCCGACACGTCCTGGCCGAGCCGGGCCAGCTCCGCCACGCCCCCGGCCTCGATCTGCCAGACGTGCTTCAGCGCGGGCAGCGACTCGCGCACCGCCTCCACGGCCGCCGTGTGGCCGTCCAGCTCCGTGACGCAGGCGGTGGCGCCCGAGTCGGACAGGATCCACCGCACCTGCTCCGGCGAGCTGGTCTCGTACACGGGCACGGTGATCGCGCCCGCGCTCCAGATCGCGAAGTCCAGGAGCGTCCACTCGTACCGCGTCCGCGACATCAGGCCCACCCGGTCGCCCGGCTGCACCCCGGAGGCGATGAGGCCCTTGGCGGCGGTGCGCACCTCGGCCAGGAACTCCCGGGCGGTCACGTCCTGCCAGGCGCCCTGGGCCTTGCGGGCGATGACGGCGACGTCGGGATGCTGCGCGGCGTTTCTGCGGACGATGTCGGTCAGATTCCCGTCCGCGGGGACCTCGTACAAAGCCGGAAGGCTGAACTCGCGCAAGACTGCTGCTCCTCATAGGGCGCCGGCGCCACGACGTTGTGCGATGCGACGGTGCGGTCCAAGGCTCGGGCAAGTGCTCGGGAACAACATGAGGATTCACCTGTTGAAATCCTGAGCACGACTGGACTGCCCGGACGTTACCCGCCGGTATGGCGTCTACGACAGGGGGTCCAGGCGAGATGTTCGCTGCGTCACACACGTGGGCGTTCCTTCGCGCACAGTAGTCCACGGCCGAACCGACCGGCGAGTAACCGCAGGCCGGCCCGGCACTGTTCACCTGGATCGCACACGCCTACGCTTGATCGCCATGGCATCCACACGTTCCGGCGCCCGGCGGACCCGCGTCCATGTGGTCAGCGACGTGCACGGCAACGCCCGTGACCTGGCCCGGGCCGGCGACGGTGCCGACGCCCTCATCTGTCTCGGCGACCTCGTCCTCTTCCTCGACTACGCCGACCACGCGCGCGGCATCTTCCCGGACCTGTTCGGCGTGGAGAACGCCGACCGCATCGTCGAGCTGCGCACAGCCCGCCGCTTCGAGGAGGCCCGCGCGTTCGGCGCCCGGCTGTGGGCCGGGATCGGCGCCGACCGGGCCACGGCCATCGAGAAGGCCGTGCGCAAGCAGTACGCCGAGCTGTTCGCCGCGTTCCCCACCCCGACGTACGCCACCTACGGAAATGTCGACATGCCGACACTATGGCCGGAGTACGCCCGGCCCGGCACGACGGTCCTCGACGGCCGACGGGCCGAGATCGGCGGGTGGACCTTCGGCTTCGTCGGCGGCGGCCTGCGCACCCCGATGCGCACCCCGTACGAGATCGGCGACGAGGAGTACGCGGCGAAGATCGAGGCCGTCGGCGAGGTCGACGTCCTGTGCACCCACATCCCGCCGGAGGTACCCGAACTGGTCTACGACACCGTGGCCCGCCGCTTCGAACGCGGCAGCCGGGCCCTGCTGGACGCCATCCGCCGCACCCGGCCCCGGTACGCCCTGTTCGGGCACGTGCACCAGCCGCTGGCGCGCCGGATGCGGATCGGCGCCACCGAGTGCGTCAACGTGGGCCACTTCGCCCGGACCGGCACGCCCTGGGCACTCGAATGGTGAGGCCGGGCAGGCGGGGTGAAGGCGGCGGGCCGGCGGCGCGGTAGCCTTCACGCTGCACACACGTGCGCAGCCCGGCGCACACGAACCTCTCCCACCCGGCCCGCATCTGGAGGAGCCACGGCGATGGCGGAACACACCAGTTCGAGCATCACGATCGAGGCCGCTCCGGCCGACGTCATGGCGGTGATCGCCGACTTCGCGCGCTACCCGGACTGGACCGGTGAGGTGAAGGAGGCGGACGTCCTCGCCACGGACGAGCAGGGCCGCGCCGAACAGGTGCGCCTCGTCATGGACGCCGGCGCCATCAAGGACGACCAGACCCTCGCCTACACCTGGACCGGTGACCACGAGGTCTCCTGGACCCTCGTCAAGTCCCAGATGCTCCGTTCCCTCGACGGCTCCTACCTGCTGAAGCCGGCCGGCGCGGGCGCCACCGAGGTCACCTACCAGCTCACGGTCGACGTCAAGATCCCCATGCTGGGCATGATCAAGCGCAAGGCGGAGAAGGTCATCATCGACCGGGCGCTGGCGGGTCTGAAGAAGAGGGTCGAGTCGGGGGAGCAGTAGACAGCTCCGTCCGTCCCCCGCGCACGGCGGTACCGTTCACCGTCATGCGCACCATCCTGATCACGGGCCCCGGCGGCAGCGGTCGTACGACCGTGGCCGCCGCCACCGCGCTCGAAGCCGCCCGCGAGGGCCACCGCACCCTCCTGCTGAGCGCCGACCGCACGGACACCCCCGGCACGGCCCTGGGCACCGCGACAGGACCGGTCCCCACCGAGGTCAGCGCGCACCTCAGCGCCTGGCGGCCCGACGCCGCCGAACGCTTCCGCCAGGACCTCACCGCCTTCCAGACCCGCGCCGTGAACGTCCTCGACCTCCTCGGCGCCGCCCGCCTGGACGCCGAGGAGGTCACCCCGCTGCCCGGCGCCGAGGAACTGTCCTTCCTGCGCGCGCTGCGGGACGCGGCCCTGTCCGAGCGCTACGACCTCCTCGTCGTCGACCTCCCGCCCCTCCCGCAGGCCCTCGCCCTGCTCGCCCTGCCCGAGGAACTGCGCCGCTACCTGCGCCGCCTCCTGCCCCCCGAACGGCAGGCCGCCCGCGCCCTGCGCCCGGTCCTCGGCCGGCTCGCCGGCGTGCCCATGCCCGCCGACTGGCTCTACGAGACGGCCGCCCGCTGGGACGTCGAACTGGCCGCCGTCGAGGCCGTCCTCACCGACCGGAACACCGCCGTGCGCCTGGTCGCCGAGCCCGGCCCGGCCGGCGCCGACGCCGTGCGCACCGCCACCCTCGGCCTCGCCCTGCGCGCCCTGCGCACCGAGTCCCTGATCGCCAGCCGCGTCCTGCCCGAGACCGCCCCCGACAGCTGGCTCTCCGCGCTCCTGGCCCAGCAGCGCAAAACGCTCGCCGACTGGCGGGAGTCGTACGACGTCCACCCCGTCCCGCACCTCGGCCACGACCCGCACGGCCCGGACGACCTCGCCGCCCTCGCGGTGCCCGGCGTCAACCCGGCGACCACCCCGGTCGGGTGGCCTGTCACCGACCGGCTCGCGGAGGACGGCGTGCTGGTGTGGCACCTTCCGCTGCCCGGCGCGATACGGGACGAGCTGGACCTCGTCCGGCGCGGCGACGAACTCCTGATCACCGCGGGCCCGTTCCGCCGCATCGTCGCGCTGCCCTCCGCCCTGCGCCGCTGCACCGTCGCCGGCGCCGGACTCCGGGACGGCGAGCTGCGCATCCGGTTCGCCCCGGACCCCGGCCTGTGGCCCGCCGCCGGACGGTGAACGGGTACGCCCGTTCGGGTAACGTCGTAAAGGCGAACCGGAGTCAGGAGCCGCCATGAGCGAAGAGCGTCCCGCACCCGACCCTTCCCCGGAGGAGCCGGCGAAGGCGACCGACGCCGACGCCTGGGCCACGGCCGCCGCCGAGGACCTCGCCGCCGAGCGAGCCCGCCGCCGCACCGAGCACGGCCCGCCGCCGGGCTCGGCGGCCGAGGAGCTGAAGAAGCTCGTGGACACGGTGGCCGACAAGCTGGCCGGCCTCCAGTCGCCGCTCCTCGGCGGCCTCGCCGGACCCGCCGCCCAGCAGGTGGTGCGGCAGGTCGTCCAGCAGGCGAAGGCCGCCGTCGAGCCCGTCATAGAGCGCAACCCCGACGTCTTCGACCACCTGGCCGCGGCCGGCGGCGAACTGCTCGCCGCCTACCGCTCCGCCGTCCAGGCCCAGGAGCGCCGCTGGACCACCGGCACGGCCGGCCCGGCGGGGGACCGGAAGGGCCCGGGCGACCCGGGCGAGGGCACCGGCCCGGGGGAACGCATCGACCTGGACTGAAGCCCTCGCACGGCAGGGCCTCGGGTACGGTTGGCCGTAGCGGGGCTCGACCGAAACTGAGGGATTCATGGGACTCACCATCGGCGTCGACATCGGCGGCACGAAGATCGCGGCCGGCGTGGTCGACGAGGAAGGCAACATCCTCTCGACCTTCAAGGTGCCGACCCCCACCACGCCCGAGGCCATCGTGGACGCCATCGCCTCGGCGGTGGAGGGCGCGCGTGCCGGGCACGAGATCGTCGGCGTGGGTATCGGCGCGGCCGGTTACGTCAACCGGCAGCGCTCCACGGTGTACTTCGCGCCGAACATCGACTGGCGCAACGAGCCGCTCAAGGAGAAGGTCGAGGCACGCACGGGCCTCCCGGTCGTGGTCGAGAACGACGCCAACGCCGCCGCCTGGGGCGAGTACAAGTTCGGCGCGGGCAAGGGCCACCGCAACGTCATCTGCATCACGCTCGGCACCGGCCTCGGCGGCGGCATCATCATCGGCAACAAGCTGCGCCGCGGCCACTTCGGCGTCGCCGCCGAGTTCGGCCACATCCGGATGGTGCCGGACGGCCTGCTGTGCGGCTGCGGCTCGCAGGGCTGCTGGGAGCAGTACGCCTCCGGCCGCGCCCTGGTCCGCTACGCCAAGCAGCGCGCCAACGCCACCCCGGAGAACGCCGAGCTGCTGCTCTCGCTGGGCGACGGCACCCCGGAGGGCATCGAGGGCAAGCACATCTCCATGGCCGCCCGCCAGGGCGACCCGGTCGCGGTCGACTCCTACCGCGAGCTGGCCCGCTGGGCCGGCGCCGGCCTGGCCGACCTCGCCTCGCTCTTCGACCCGTCCGCCTTCATCGTCGGCGGTGGCCTGTCCGACGAGGGCGAGCTGGTCCTCGACCCCATCCGCAAGTCCTACAAGCGCTGGCTGGTCGGCGGCAACTGGCGCCCGGTCGCCGACGTGATCGCGGCCCAGCTGGGCAACAAGGCCGGCATGGTGGGCGCGGCGGACCTGGCCCGGGAGCCCGACCCGATCATGTAGCGCGCGAAGGGGCGCGAGGAACGGCGCGGCGAGTCACGACGGATGGGGCTCGCCCGCGGTCCCCGCGCCCCGGCCCACGGGGCGTACATTGATCCACATGGCGCTGCTCCCCGACTCCGCAACGCAGGCCGACGGCTCCGCGGTCGTCCGTGTCCTGAGCTACAACATCCGCTCGATGCGCGACGACACGGACGCGCTGGCGAGGATCATCACCGCCTGCGCCCCCGACCTGGTCCTGCTCCAGGAGGCCCCCCGCTTCTTCCGCTGGCGCAAGAAGCTGGCGCGGCTCGCCGCGGCCTCCGGCCAGGTCGTCCTCACCGGTGGCGCCACGGCGGCGGGACCGGCGATCCTGTGCTCCCTGCGCGCCACCGTCGAACGTACGGAGGACATCCTCCTCCCGCTCACCCCGGGCCTGCACCGGCGCGGCTTCGCCACGGCGGTGGTCCGCTTCGGCGGTGCCCGCCTCGGCGTGCTCAGCTGCCACCTGTCGCTCCAGGGGGACGAGCGCCACGACCAGGGCGGCCTGCTCCTCGACCGTCTCGCCGGACTCGGTGTGGAGCACGCCGTCGCGGGCGGCGACCTCAACGAGGGGCCCGAGGGCCGCACCTTCCGCCGGCTCGCCGGTACCCTCCAGGACTGCCGCGCTACCGCTCCCTGGGGCGGCGAGTTCACCTCCACGCCCACCGACCCCCACCAGCGCATCGACGCGGTCTTCGCGACCAAGGGCATCGAGGTGCTGGGCTGCGGGGTGCCCCTGGACCAGCCGGGCGTGCGCGAGGCGGACCTCAGGGCGGCCACGGACCACCTCCCGGTCCTCGCCGCCCTCAGGATCCCGGCCTGAGCCGGCTCAGACCACCGCGCCGCGCCCCGGGTCGTCGTCCTCCTCGTCGTCCGTCCGCATCCGCGTCACCAGCGTCCCGAAGCCGCCGAGGAAGCCGCCGATGCCGAGGGTCGCCAGCCACCAGGTCATGTCCCAGCCCAGCACCACCGCCAGCAGGAGCAGCACCGGGCCGCCGACCACACCGAGCCAGGCGAACCTGGCGGTCGCGTCCGAGGTCGGCAGCGGGGGCGGCTCCGGCGGCACGAAGTGGCCCTCGTCGTCCTCGTCGAAGTCGTCGTCGGACGGCTCGGACGCCGTGTAGTCCCGCGGGCCGACGCCCGGCGCGAAGGAGACCGAGCCGCCCAGCGGCCGGGCGGGCTGCCCGCCCGCGGACTCCTCCGGGTCCTCGCGCGGCTCGCCCTCCTGGTCCTTCGCCGCCTTCTTCTCCAGCAGCGCGAGGTCCTCGACCGGCTTGAAGGGCCGGGCGCCCGGCGGGTCCGGCGGCTCCTCGCCGTACCCGGCGACGATGGCGCGCCAGGCGGCGTCCTCGTCGAACGGCACCTCCTGCCGCTCCGGCTCGCGGGTCTCGTGGCCGCCCTGGTCCTCGTGGCCTTCACGGCCCTCGCGGTCCTCACGGTCGGAGTAGTGCTCAGCCAACTGCGGCCGTCCCTTCCTTGCCGACACCGGGTGCGAGCCGGCCGATGAAGGCGAGGCTCTCCTCGAAGATCCGGTCCGCGTCCTTGTCCAACGTCGCGACGTGGTAACTGTGTTCCAGCACGATCTCCGTGACGTCCGTGGCCGACACCCGGCTCAGCACCCGGGCCGAGTCGGCCGCCGGGACGACGTGGTCCCGGGCGCTGCGCAGCAGCAGCAACGGCTGGGTGACCTGGGGCAGCTCGCCGTCCAGCCGGCGCAGGAACATCCGCAGCGAGTGCGCCGCGTGCAGCGGCACCCGGTCGTAGCCCAGCTCGGCCGCGCCCTCCTTCGCGATGTCGCTGGCGATGCCCTTGGTCGTGCGCACCAGGTGCCGGGCCACCGGAAGGGCGTACGCCGACAGGCCGTGCACCTTGTTGGCCGGGTTGACGACCACCGTGCCCGCGACCCGCCCGCCGTGCCGGGCCGCGAGCCTCAGGGCCAGCGCCCCGCCCATCGACAGGCCCGCGACGAACACCCGGGAGCAGCGCTCGGCGAGCAGCCGCAGTTCGCGGTCCACCTGCGCGTACCAGTCCTGCCAGGTGGTGAGCTGCATGTCCTCCCAGCGGGTGCCGTGGCCGGGCAGCAGGGGCAGGGAGACGGTCAGGCCGTGGGCCGCGTGGTGCTCCGCCCAGGGGCGCAGCGACTGGGGCGAGCCGGTGAAGCCGTGGCAGAGGAGAACCCCCACCTCACCGCCCTCGTGGCGGTACGGCTCGGCTCCGGGGAGAACTGGCATGTGCTTCACCGTACGCGACCGCACCGACACCGACCAGGGTCGTCGGGCTCATTGACGGTCCCGCGGGTTAAGGTCTGTTCGGAGAAACCAGGAGGCATACGGGTGTTGTACGGCGCGATGAAGGTCGCCATCGGAGGGCCGCTGAAGGTCGCCTTCAGGCCATGGGTGGAGGGCCTGGAGAACATTCCGGCCACGGGCCCGGCCATCCTGGCCAGTAACCACCTGTCCTTCTCGGACTCGTTCTTCCTGCCGGTGATGCTGGACCGCAAGGTCACCTTCATCGCCAAGGCGGAGTACTTCACCACCCCGGGTGTGAAGGGCCGGCTCACCGCCGCCTTCTTCAAGGGCGTCGGCCAGCTCCCGGTGGACCGTTCCGGGGCGCGCGGCGCCGGTGAGGCGGCGATCAAGAGCGGCATAGAGGTGCTGGAGCGGGGCGAGCTGTTCGGCATCTACCCGGAGGGCACCCGCTCGCCCGACGGACGGCTGTACCGGGGCAAGCCGGGCGGCCTCGCGCGCGTGGCCCTCGCCACCGGCGCGCCGGTCATCCCCGTGGCCATGATCGACACGGAGAAGATCCAGCCGCCCGGGCAGGTCGTGCCGAAGCTGATGCGGCCGGGCATCCGCATAGGCAAGCCCATGGACTTCAGCCGGTACCAGGGCATGGAGCACGACCGGTTCGTGCTGCGCGCGCTGACCGACGAGGTCATGTACGAGATCATGAAGCTCTCCGGCCAGGAGTACGTCGACGTCTACGCGACCGCCGCCAAGCGGCAGATCGCGGAGGCGGCGAAGGCCGCCAGGGAAGCGGAGAAGGCCGAGAAGGCGGCGAGGGCCGCCAAGGAGGCGGAGCAGGCCGGCGAGGAGCAGGCCGGGTCCTAGACAGGGCACGAGGGGGAACCGGAGGGGGACCGGGGGACATGCCCAAGCGTGAACGCGTCATGCGCATGTCGGTCGAGCTGCCGCTGTGGCGCGCGCTCGCCGGCTACCGCGTCCTGACCATGCTGTACGCGATCGGCCTGTGCGCCACCGCGTACGACCACTTCGTGCGGCCCTGGGTCGCCGTCGCCTACTACGCCGTCCTGGCCGTGTGGACCCTCGCCACCCTCCCCAGGGTGGCGAGCGCGGCGAGCTGCACCCGGCGCTTCCTGGCCGCCGACCTGACCGTCGCCCTCGTCGGCATCCTGCTCACCCCGGTCGCCGACAACCACGAGCGGATCGCGGGCGGCGGCCCCACCCTGCCGTCGATATGGACGGCGGGCGCGGTGCTGGCCTTCGCCCTCAAGGGCGGCTGGCGCTGGGCGGCCGTCGCCTCCACGGCCGTGGCCGCCGTCAACCTGGTCGAGCGCGGCCGGCCGGCCCGGGACACCGTGCACAACGTGATCCTCGTCTGGGTGGCCTCCATCGCCATCGGCTACGTGGTGGAGGTGGCCCGCGCCTCCGAGCGCACCCTGGCCCGCGCACTGGAGATCGAGGCCGCCACCCGCGAGCGGGAGCGGCTGGCCCGCGACATCCACGACGGCGTGCTCCAGGTGCTGGCGATGGTGAAGCGCCGGGGCGCGGCCCTCGGCGGCGAGGCGGCGGAACTGGGCCGGCTGGCCGGGGAGCAGGAGGTGGCCCTGCGCACGCTGGTGTCGGGCGGCCTGGTCCCGGTGTCCCGGGTCTCGGAGGACCTGGCGGCCGGGGCCGTGGTCCGCGCGGTGGAGGAGCCCGACGAGGACGGCCCGGCCGGCCCGGTCGACCTGCGCTCCCTGCTCGCCCGGTACGCGTGCGCCCGGGTCAGCCTCGCCGAGCCCGGCGCCCCGGTGCCGCTGCCGTCGGCCGCGGCGCGCGAGGTGGCCGCCGCGGTCGGGGCCGCCCTGGACAACGTGCGCCTGCACGCGGGGGCGGACGCCAAGGCCTGGATCCTGGTGGAGGACGAGCCGGACGAGATCGTCGTCACCGTCCGGGACGACGGCCCCGGCATCCCCGAGGGCCGGCTGGCCCAGGCCGAGGGCGAGGGCCGGCTCGGGGTGGCGCAGTCGATCCGGGGGCGGCTGCGCGACCTCGGCGGCAGCGCCGAGATCGTCTCCGTGCCCGGACAGGGCACGGAAGTGGAACTGAAGGTACCGAAGGGCGCCGTGCGGGCGCGGGGGAAGAAGGCGGAGCAGCGATGACACAGCAGGACCCGATCAAGGTCATGGTGGTGGACGACCACCCGATGTGGCGTGACGCGGTCGCCCGTGACCTGGCCGAGTCCGGCTTCGAGGTGGTCGCCACCGCCGGCGACGGCGAGCAGGCGGTCCGCCGCGCCAAGGCCGCCGCCCCGGACGTCCTCGTGCTGGACCTCAACCTGCCCGCCAAGCCCGGCGTCCAGGTGTGCAAGGAACTCGTCGGCCACAACCCGGCGTTGCGCGTCCTCGTCCTGTCGGCGAGCGGCGAGCACGCGGACGTGCTGGAGGCCGTGAAGTCCGGCGCGACCGGCTATCTGCTGAAGTCGGCCTCCACCGCGGAACTGCTGGACGCGGTGCGCCGCACCGCCGTCGGCGACCCGGTGTTCACGCCGGGCCTCGCCGGTCTGGTCCTCGGCGAGTACCGGCGGCTGGCCGCCGAGCCCGCGCCCGCGCCGGACGCCGACGAGCCGGGCGCGCCCCGGCTGACGGACCGGGAGACGGAGGTGCTGCGGCTGGTGGCGAAGGGCCTGAGCTACAAGCAGATCGCCGAACGCCTCGTCATCTCCCACCGCACGGTGCAGAACCACGTGCAGAACACCCTCGGCAAGCTCCAGCTGCACAACCGGGTGGAGCTGGTGCGGTACGCGATCGAACGCGGCCTCGACGAGGAGTAGGACCGGCGCGGTCCGCTTCCGGCCGTGCATCGGAATCACCCTTCCCGCCCCTCCCGGTGTGACCTGAATCACCATTAGCGTGACCGGGTGTCAGGGAACCGCTGCGAAGGGACATTTCCATGCGGGTCGGAGTACTGACCGGAGGCGGCGACTGCCCCGGGCTCAACGCCGTCATCCGGGGCATCGTCCGCAAGGGCGTGCAGGAGTACGGCTACGACTTCGTCGGCTTCCGGGACGGCTGGCGGGGTCCCCTCGAAGGCGACACCGTCCGTCTCGACATCCCCGCGGTGCGCGGCATCCTGCCCCGCGGCGGCACCATCCTCGGCTCCTCGCGGACCAACCCCCTCAAGGCGGACGACGGCATCCGCCGGATCAAGGCCAACCTGGCCAAGCTGGACGTCCAGGCCCTCGTCGTGATCGGCGGCGAGGACACCCTGGGCGTCGCCGCGCGGCTGTCCGGCGAGTACGGGGTGCCCTGCGTCGGGGTGCCCAAGACGATAGACAACGACCTGGCGGCCACCGACTACACCTTCGGCTTCGACACCGCCGTCAACATCGCCACCGAGGCCATCGACCGGCTGCACACCACCGCCGAGTCCCACATGCGGGTCCTGGTGGTGGAGGTGATGGGCCGGCACGCCGGGTGGATCGCCCTGCACTCCGGCCTGGCCGGCGGCGCCAACGTCATCCTCATCCCCGAGCAGCGCTTCGACATCGAGCAGGTCTGCGACTGGGTGACCTCCCGGTTCCGGGCGTCGTACGCGCCGATCGTGGTCGTCGCCGAGGGCGCCGTGCCGAAGGACGGGGACATGGTGCTCAAGGACCGGTCGCTGGACTCCTTCGGGCACGTCCGGCTGTCCGGGGTGGGCGAGTGGCTCGCCAAGGAGATCGAGAAGCGCACCGGGAAGGAGGCCCGCACCACGGTCCTCGGACACGTCCAGCGCGGCGGCACCCCGAGCGCCTTCGACCGCTGGCTCGCCACCCGCTTCGGTCTGCACGCCATCGACTGCGTCCACGACGGCGACTTCGGCACGATGGTCGCCCTGCGCGCCACCGACATCGTCCGCGTCCCCCTGGCCGAGGCGACGGCCCGGCTGAAGACGGTGGACCCGGGGCTGTACCGGGAGATCGGGGTGTTCTTCGGCTGAAGGCGGCCCTGCGCGGCTACACGGTCGTGCGGCGCAGCCGCCCGATCAGCTCCCGTACGACCGCCGTGCCGTTCAGGGTCAGCACCGACTCGGGGTGGAACTGCACGCCCGCGAAGCCGGGGCCCCGCAGCGCGTGCACCTCGCCGTTGGCCGCGCGGCTCACCTCGACGCCGTGCGCGGCCAGTTCGCGGGCCGCCTCGTCGTCGCAGCGCGCCGTGAAGCTGTTGTAGAAGCCGACCGTCTCCGGCCGCCCGAACAGGTCGATCCGCGTCTGCGCCCCCTGGTACGGCACCTCCTTGCGGACCAGGTCCAGGCCCAGCTCGGCCGCGAGCAGCTCGTGCCCCAGGCAGACGCCCAGCACCCCGTGCCGGTGCTCGCGGACCACGGTGGCCGCGAGCTCCCGCAGGAACCGCATCTTCGGGTCGGCCCCGTCACGCGGGTCGCCCGGTCCGGGGCCCAGCACCACCGGCCCCTCGTGCGCGAGGACGTCCGCCCGCAGCCCCGGCTCGTCGTAGCGCCGTACCGTCACCTCCAGGCCGCCCGAGCGCAGCACGTGCGCCAGCATCGCCGTGAAGGTGTCCTCGCCGTCGACGACCAGCGCGTGGCCGGCCGGCTCCGGCGCGCGCTCCTGCATCCGCAGCCAGAACGGCGCGAGCCCGGCCCGGCGCCCGTCCAGCGCGGCCCGCACCCGGGGGTCGTCGGCCAGCCGGGGCCGCTCCCGCTCCGCCCGCGGCCGGGACGGCCGTACCCCGAGGGCGGCCAGCACCCCCGCCGCCTTCGCGTGGGTCTCGGCGACCTCGCCGGCCGGGTCGGAGCCGCGCACCAGCGTCGCCCCCACCGCGACACGCAGCCGGCCGCCGGCGGAGATGTCGGCGGTGCGGATCAGGATGGGGGAGTCCAGGGTCTGCGTGCCCCCGGAGTCCCGCCCGAGCAGGGCGAGCGCCCCGGCGTAGTACCCGCGTGCCACGCCGTCCCGCCCGAGGGGCTCGTACCGCTCGATCACCCGGCACGCGTTCTGCACCGGCGACCCGGTCACCGTCGCCGCGAACATGGTCTCCCGCAGCACCTCCCGCACGTCCAGCGAGGACTTCCCGCGCAGCTCGTACTCGGTGTGCGCGAGGTGGGCCATCTCCTTCAGCCGCGGGCCGACGACGACCCCGCCCCGGTCGCCGACGGTGCACATCATCTTGAGCTCCTCGTCGACGACCATCGACAGCTCCTCGATCTCCTTGCCGTCGGCGAGGAAGCCGAGCAGGTGCTCGGGGGTCGGGCCCTCGGGCGGGTAGCGGTAGGTCCCGCTGATCGGGTTCATCACGACGGTCCCGCCGCTCATGCGGACGTGCACCTCCGGACTCGCCCCCACCAGCGTCCGGTCCCCGGTGTGCACCACGAACGTCCAGTACGCGCCCCGCTCGCCCTCCAGCAGCCGCCGGAACAGCGCGAGCGCGTCGGCGCGGCCGAAGCCGGGGATCCCGCCCTCGTAGGTGCGCCGGATCACGAAGTTCGCGCCCTCGCCCCGGCCGATCTCCTCGCGCAGCACCCGCCCGACGGTCTCCGCGTACTCCTCGTCGCTCACGTCGAAGCCGCCGCCCTCGACCCGCACCTCGTGCGCGGGGAGCCGGCGGAGGGCCTGGTCCAGCGGCAGCGTGTGCGTCTCCTGCGGGGTGAGCACCAGCAGCGGGGTGCCGTCGTCGCGGACGTCGAAGCCGCGCTCGCGGATCTGCCGGAACGGAATCAGGGCGAGACCCTCGTCGGGCAGGTCGGCGAGCCGGTCCCGGCCGCTCACCGGGCCGAGCAGCACCTCCACCAGGTCCTCGTCACGGCCCGGGGTGCGGCGGCGGAGCAGGGCGAAGGGGCGGGGATCGGACAGCAGGTCCATGAGGTCCACGGGTCGGGCTCCTTCTGAGTCGTCTGACGGAGAGGAACGACCCCGGACACGCCGAAGGCCGCCCCTCGGGCGGCCTTCGCGAAGTCTTGCGTACGCGCAGTCAGTGGGCCGCCGGATGAGCGGTCCACCACCAGTTCTGGGTCGAAAGCGCGAACATGCGACGCACCTTACCGCATGTCCGCACTGTGTACGCGGTGTCTCATCAGCTGAGCACCGGCGGGGAGCCCGCGACGGCACCCCGTAATGTTGGGTTCGTGACCGTGAACGCTAAGACCAGCCCGAGCGCTGGCAACACCTGGCGAGACCTGCCCGCGGCGCAGCAGCCCGAGTACCCCGACCCCGAGGCTCTGCGCGCAGTGATCGCGGACCTCGAGTCGTATCCGCCGCTCGTCTTCGCGGGCGAGTGCGACCAGCTGCGCGCCCGGATGGCGGCCGTCGCCAAGGGAGAGGCGTTCCTCCTCCAGGGCGGCGACTGCGCCGAGGCCTTCGACGCGGTGTCCGCCGACCACATCCGCAACAAGCTCAAGACGCTGCTCCAGATGGGTGCCGTCCTCACCTACGCGGCCTCCGTGCCGGTGGTCAAGGTCGGCCGGATCGCGGGCCAGTACTCCAAGCCCCGCTCCAAGCCGACCGAGACCCGCGACGGCGTGACGCTCCCGGTGTACCGGGGCGACTCCGTCAACGGCTTCGACTTCACCGAGGCCAGCCGCATCCCGGACCCGGAGCGGCTGAAGCGCATGTACCACGCGTCGGCCTCCACGCTGAACCTGGTGCGCGCCTTCACCACCGGCGGCTACGCCGACCTGCGCCAGGTGCACGCCTGGAACCAGGACTTCGTGCGGACCTCGCCGTCGGGCCAGCGCTACGAGCAGCTCGCGCGCGAGATCGACAGCGCCCTGAACTTCATGCGGGCCTGCGGCACCGACCCGGAGGAGTTCAAGACCGTCGAGTTCTACTCCTCGCACGAGGCGCTGCTGCTCGACTACGAGTCCGCCCTGACCCGGGTCGACTCCCGCACGGGCAAGCTGTACGACGTCTCGGCGCACATGGTGTGGATCGGCGAGCGCACCCGTCAGCTGGACCACGCGCACATCGAGTTCGCCTCGCGGATCCGCAACCCGATCGGCATCAAGCTCGGCCCGTCCACCACGGCCGAGGAGGCGCTGCGGTACATCGACCGCCTCGACCCCGAGCGGGAGCCGGGCCGGCTGACGTTCATCGTCCGCATGGGTGCCGGGCAGATCCGCGACAAGCTCCCCGAGCTGGTCGAGAAGGTCACGGCGTCCGGCGCGACGGTGGCCTGGGTGACCGACCCGATGCACGGCAACACCTTCGAGGCGGCCTCCGGGCACAAGACCCGCCGCTTCGACGACGTGCTCGACGAGGTCAAGGGCTTCTTCGAGGTCCACAAGGCGCTCGGCACCCACCCGGGCGGCATCCACGTGGAGCTGACCGGCGACGACGTCACCGAGTGCGTGGGCGGCGGCGACGAGATCTTCGTGGACGACCTGCACCAGCGCTACGAGACGGCCTGCGACCCCCGGCTGAACCGCAGCCAGTCGCTGGACCTGGCGTTCCTGGTGGCCGAGATGTACCGGGACCAGTGACCCGGACCGGGTAGCGACCGCCTGGTGACGCGGAGTCCTGGGGCGCGGATCACATCCGATCCGCGCCCCTGCCGCTTTCGCGGGCGCCGGGAGGTAGGTAAGGTTAGGTTTGCCTCACCGAATCGGGGATGGCAGGAACAGGGACCCCCGTCGGGAGGTGAATCCGCGTGTACGTCTGCAGTTGCTTCGGTGTCACCGAGGACCAGGTCAAGCAGCACGCGGACAACGGCGCCTGCACCCCGCGCCAGATAGCGTCCGCCTGCAAGGCGGGCACCGACTGCGGCGGCTGCGTCCGGCGCATCCAGGCGCTGCTCGGCCGTGGCGCCTGCCCCCGCCGGGAGCTGCTCGACCAGCGCGCCCCGGCCCTCGTACCGCTGGACGACGCCGCGTAGCGTCCGCGCCCCCGCCGGCTCAGTGGGTGGAGAAGCCGCCCGTGCCCGGACCCGATGCGTCGGGCTGGCTCTGCTCGAGGACGGTCGACAGGTACAGCGCCTCGCCCAGCTTGTCCACCAGTTCCAGCTGGGTGTCCAGGTAGTCGATGTGGTGCTCCTCGTCGGCCAGGATCGCCTCGAAGACGTTCGCCGACGTGATGTCGTCCTTCTCGCGCATCACCTGCACTCCCCGGCGCAGCCGGTCGATGGCCTCGACCTCGATCTGCCGGTCGGCCTGGAACATCTCGGTCACCGTCTGCCCGACCCGCACGTGGAAGAGGCGCTGGTAGTTGGGCAGGCCGTCGAGGAGCAGGATGCGGTCGGTGAGGACCTCGGCGTGCCGCATCTCGTCGAAGGACTCCGCGCGGGTGTACCGGGCGAGCTGCGTCCACCCCTTGTGGTCCTGGAGCTTGGCGTGCAGGAAGTACTGGTTGATCGCGGTCAGCTCGGCGGTCAGCTGTTCGTTGAGCAGTTCGATGACCTCGGGGTCGCCTTGCATCGCTGTGGACTCCTTCCAGGTGGGCCCGGCCGATAGCGCCGCATGATTCCACCGACGAGGAAGATCGTCCAGTAAGTACGCACTTATTAAGTACGTCATGAACCGGCGGTAATTGTCCGGTTCCGGAGTGGGTGGTCAAGGGCACTGCCCGGGGTCTGTCAGGATGGATACATGGGTCATCCGGTGGAGCGAGAGTCTGGGGCGGCGGCAGGGTCCGGACTTCCGCCGGGTCAGCGGCTCCAGCGCGGCTGGCCGGTCACGCACTACGGACCCGTCCCGAAGTTCCGGCCCGAGCGCTGGGAGTTCCGGGTCTTCGGCGCCACCGCCGACGGTGACAAGCACACCTGGGACCACGAGGAGTTCACGGCCCTGCCCTACACCACGGTCGTGGCCGATCTGCACTGCGTGACGAAGTTCAGCATGGTCGGCGCGGAGTGGGGCGGCATCCCGGCCCGCGCGATCGTGGACCTGGCCCCGCCGGCGCCGGACGTCACCCATGTGATGGTCTGGGCGGAGTACGGCTTCAGCTCGAACCTGCGCCTCTCGGACTTCGTCTCCGACCGCACGATCTTCGCCACCCACAAGGACGGCGAGCTGCTCACCGCCGAGCACGGCTTCCCGGTCCGGCTGATCGTGCCCCACCTGTACGCCTGGAAGGGGCCCAAGTGGGTCCGGGGCGTGGAGTACATGACCGCCGACCGCCGCGGCTTCTGGGAGGAGCGCGGCTACCACAACATCGGCGACCCCTGGAAGGAACAGCGCTACTCCTACCAGGAGGAGCCCGGGGACGGCCCCGAGCTCTGATCCCCGGCCCCCTCAGTGGTGGTACGCGTGCACCACCGCGTGCCCCTTGCCCCGGCCGATCATCCACTTGTTGACCGGGGTGGTCACCATGAAGGCGAGCGCGAACGAGACCGCGAGCGAGATCCAGAACAGCGCGTCGCCCAGTGTGGCGTCCATCGCCGACGGCCAGACCAGGATCACCCCGTTGTCCATCAGCTCCATCACGACGATGGACAGGGTGTCGGCGGCCAGCGCCACCCGGAAGGCCGCGCGGAAGCCGACGCCGGCCCGCAGGACCCCGCGCAGGGTGAGCGAGTAGCCGAAGACGAAGGCCAGGACGACCGCCAGCACCATGGTCGGCAGGTTGTCCCAGCCGAAGGCCGTGCCGGCGACCATGCCGAGCACCTCGCCGATGGCGCAGCCGGTGAGGCAGTGCAGGGTGGCCTGGACGGCCGTCGCCCAGGTGGCGGCGGATGCCGGGTGCCGGCCCTGGCCGGCCCGGTGACCCTCGTGGTGTCCGTGGTGGTCCGCGTCGGCGGGCCCGGGGTGGTGTGCGTGCGCCGCGTGCGTCTCGTGCTCCATGACTGCCCCCCTGTCAGGTGACGACTCCTGCGCCCGACTGGAACCATATACCCCACGGGGGTATTCCCCCACGGTCAGTCCTCGCGAAGTCCCTTCAGCCGCGCCACGTCCGCCGCGTGCCCCTCCTTGCCGCCGGGCGTCTCGATGACCAGCGGTACGCCCTCGGTCGCGGGGTGGGTCATCAGCGCCCGGAACGGGTCCTCCCCGATGTGGCCTGCGCCGATGTTCTCGTGCCGGTCCTTGTGGGCGCCCGCCACATCCTTGGAGTCGTTGGCGTGGATGAGCTTCAGCCGGCCCGGGCCGACGGTGTCCACCAGCAGGTCCAGGGTCCGGTGCATGCCGTCCGGCTCCGCCAGGTCGTGCCCGGCGGCGAAGACGTGGCACGTGTCCAGGCACACGCCCAGCTTCGGATGCGCGTCCAGCGCCTCGAAGTACGGCCCGAAGTCCCAGGTCCGCGAGCACAGCGAGGCGCCCTGCCCGGCGGTCGACTCCAGCAGCAGGAACGGGTCGTCGTCATGGGTCAGCTCGTCCAGCAGCGGCAGCAGGTACGCGCGCACCTGCTTCAGCGCGACCTCCCGCGTCCGGCCGCCGGTGGCGCTCCCGGTGTGCACCACGACACCCAGCGCGCCGATCTCCCGCCCGCGCCGCAGCGAGTGCCGCAGCGACTGAACCGACCGCTCCACGGTGGCCCCGGTGTGCGAGCCGAAGTTGATCAGGTACGGCGCGTGCACGTAGGCCGGGACCGACTCCTCGGCGCAGGCCGCGCGGAACGCCTCGTCCTGCCGCGGGTTCCCGGCGGGCGTGGCCCAGCCGCGCGGATTGGCGACGAAGACCTGCACGGTCTCGGCCTTCAGGTCACGGGCGTACGACAGCCCGACGGAGTGCAGGCCACCGGCCACGGGCACATGGCCGCCGACGGGGTTGCGGAGGGGGGAGCGAACGGGACTCACCCGTTCAGGGTGTCATGTCCGGCCCGGCGCCCGGACCGCGCTCCCCGGTGAGACCGGTCACCGGTGGCCCCTGACACGGTCACCGCCGGTGCCCGTGACCGCCCGTCACCGGATGGTGATCGTTATGGTCGACCCCTTGGGCGCCTCGTCGCCGCCGTCCACCGACTGCTTCTTCACGGTGTCCCCGAACAGCCCCAGCAGCCCGCGGTCCTCCTTCACCTCGAAGCCGGCGTCCTCCAGGGCCTGGTGGGCGTCGTCCACGCTGTCGCCGACCACGTCCGGGACCTCGATCATCTCCGGCCCCTTGGACAGCGTCAGCGTCACCGTGTCGCCCTCGGCGGCCTGGTGACCGTCGTCCGGGCTCTGCGCGGCGACCTCGCCCTCGTCGTACTCGGAGTTGATCCGTTTGCCGGCCACCTTCACCTTCAGCCCGGCGTCCGTCAGCTCCTGCTTCGCGCTCTCCAGGTCGTCGCCGGTGACGTCCGGCACGTCGATGGGGCTGCCCTTGCTGACGACCAGCGCGATCGCCGAACCCGCGTGCCGTTCGGTGCCCGCCTCGGGTGCCGTACCGATCACCGAGCCCCTGGGGACGTCGTCGCTGAACTCCCGGGTGACCATGCCCGGCTCCAGGTCCTCCGCCTTCAGCCGCGCCCGCGCCTTGGCGAGCGACTGGCCCGCCACGTCCGGGACGTCCACCGTCTTCGGTCCCAGCGACACGGTCAGCGTCACGGAGTCGTGGTCCCGGATCCGCGCGCCCGGCGCCGGGTCGGTGCCGATCACCGTGCCGCGCTCGACCGTGTCGCTGTACGCGCGCTTGACCTTCCCGACGTCCAGCCCGGCGGTCTTCAGCCGCTCCCTGGCCTGCGCCTCCGTCTTCGCCAGCAGCGGCGGCACCTTGGTGAACTGGCCGGAGTTGATGTACCAGACCCCGGCGCCGACGCCGAACACCACCAGCACGGCCGCGATCACCGCCAGCACCGCGCGCGGGGGCCGCGCCGGGCGCCTGCGGGGCGGCACGGGCGGGCTCTGGAACCGGGCGGTGCGGTCGGTGCCGTCCCCGGGGCCGCCCTCGAACGCGTCCTCGACCAGCGGCAGCGGCCGGGACGGGGGTTCCCCGGCGCGGGGGAAGCCGAGCGTGGGGGAGGTCAGCGCGCGCGGGACCACGCTCGTGCGGTCCTCGGCGTTGTCGTGCTCCGCGGTCAGGGCCTGCGGCGGCAGCGCGTCCAGCTGCTCGTCGGTCAGCGACAGGTGGGCCTCGCGCACCTGGGCGAGCAGGGCCACGGCGTCGTGCGGCCGGACGTCCGGGGTGCGCGCGGTGGCCGACGCGACCAGCTCGTCCAGCTGGTACGGCAGGCCGGGCACGAGCGCCGAGGGCGGCGGCACGTCCTCGTGGAGGTGCTTGTAGAGCACCTGGGCCGGGGAGTCCCCGGAGTGCGGCTTGGCGCCCGTCAGCATCTCGTACAGGACCACACCGCACGCGTACACGTCGGCGCGCGGGTCGGTGATGCCCTGCTCTATCTGCTCCGGCGCCAGGTAGGAGACGGTCCCGAGCACGGCGCCCGTCGTGCTGGTCACCGTGTCCACGGAGCGCACCAGCCCGAAGTCGGCGACCTTGACCCGGCCGTCGTCGCCTATCAGCACGTTCTCGGGCTTCATGTCGCGGTGCACGAACCCGGCCCGGTGCGCGGCGCCGAGCGCGGCGAGCACCGGCTCCAGGACGTCCAGCGCGGCCCGCGGCTGCACCGCGCCCCGCTCGCGCAGCACGTCCCGCAGGGTGCAGCCGGCGATGTACTCCATCGCCAGGTAGACGTACGACCCGTCGGTCCCCTGGTCGAAGACCTGCACCACGTTGGGGTGGTCGAGCCGGGCGACGGACTTGGCCTCCCGGATGAACCGCTCGACGAACGCGCCGTCGGCCGCGAGCGCCGGGTGCATCACCTTCAGCGCGAGCACACGGTCCAGGCGGGTGTCCAGGGCCCGGTAGACCGTGGCCATCCCGCCGGCCGCGATCCGCGCGTCGACGCGGTACCTGCCGTCGAGCACCTGGCCGACGAGGGGGTCCTGAAGGGTCGTATCCACGAGAGGCGAGTCTACGAGGGGGCACGACCGTTCCCCGTGCCGAGACCGCTTTCCCACCAGCACTGCAGCCGACCTGTGACGCACCCACGACCCGGCTGCCGCCGGCCGGACGGGAACCGCGGCACCGGTCAGAACGCGGGACGCTCGGGGTCCAGCACGGCCAGGCCCTCGGCGGGAGACGAGGCCTCGGCGAGGTACCTGCGGGGAATCCGCCCGGCCCGCCGGGCCAGCCGGCCCCCCTCCACGGCGAGCTTCATGGCGCAGGCCATCAGTTCCGGCTCCTGGGCCCGGGTCACCGCGGAGGCGAGCATCACACCCGCGCACCCCAGTTCCATCGCCAACGCCGCGTCCGACGCCGTACCGGCCCCCGCGTCGAGGATCACCGGCACGCGCGCGTGCTCCACGATCAGCTGGAAGTTGTGGGGGTTGCGGATCCCCAGCCCGGACCCGATCGGCGACCCCAGCGGCATGACCGCGGCGCACCCCACGTCCTCCAGCTTCCGCGCGAGCACCGGATCGTCGTTGGTGTACGGCAGCACCGTGAACCCGTCGTCGACCAGCGTCTCGGCCGCCTCCAGCAGCTCCACCGGATCGGGCAGCAGCGTCCGCTCGTCGGCGATGACCTCCAGCTTCACCAGGTCCGTGCCCAGCGCCTCCCGGGCCAGCCGGGCGGTCAGCACGGCCTCGCCCGCGGTGAAGCAGCCAGCCGTGTTCGGCAGCACCCGGATGCCGAGCTTCTCCAGCACCGACAGCACCGAGCCGTGCACGCAGGGGTCCACCCGGCGCATCGCGACCGTGGTCAGTTCCGTACCCGAGGCGACCAGCGCCCGCTCCAGCACGTCCAGGCTGGGCGCCCCGCCCGTGCCCATGATCAGCCGGGAGGAGAAGGACAGGTCACCGAGGACCAGGGGATCGTCGGCCATGGCTCAGCCTCCCTGCACGGCGGTGAGGACCTCGACCCGGTCGCCGTCGGCGAGGGCGGTCGTCGCCCACCGCGCGCGCGGGACGACGGTCTCGTTGACGGCGGCGGCCACCCCGCGCGGGGCGGCGGTGAGGGTGCGGACGAGGGTGTCGAGGGCGGTGCCCGGGGCGATCTCCCGGCGCTCCCCGTTGACGGAAATCATGACCGTGCTGTTCATACGGGCTGCTCCACCTCTTCCCTCGTCGTCTTCCCGTGCTCTTGCCTCGCCCCGGCGCGCCCGGCGGCTTCCCCGGGCGCGGCGCCGAACCGCCGCGGCGTGAACGGACGAGCCTCCTCCGGAAGCTCGCCGGTGACCAGCGCGTGCGCCAGCACGTCCCCGGTGACCGGCGTGAGCAGCACGCCGTTGCGGTAGTGCCCGGTGGCCAGCAGCAGCCCGGGCAGCCCGGACGGGCCGAGCAGCGGCGCGTTGTCCGGGGAGCCGGGGCGCAGACCGGCCCGGGTCTCGGTCAGCGGCAGCTCGGTGATGCCGGGCACCAGCTCGTGCGCGTCGCGCAGCAGCTCGTACACGCCCCCGGCGGTGACCGTCGTGTCCCAGCCCAGCTCCTCGCTGGTGGCGCCGACGACCAGTTCGCCGTTCTCCCGCGGCACCAGATAGACCTGGCTGCCCCGCACCACGGCCCGCACGGTCCGGCTCAGGAACGGCGCGTACCGGCGCGGCACGGTCAGCCGCAGCACCTGCCCCTTCACCGGCCGCACCGGGGGCAGCAGCTCGTCCGGCACGCCCGCGAGCCGCCCGCTCAGGCTGCCGGCCGCGAGGACCACCCGGTCCGCGCGCAGAGCCGTGCCGTCCGCCGTGGTGACCCCGGTGGCCCGGTCCCGCACCACGTCCAGCCGCTGCGCCCACGCCCGGTGGAACACCACACCGGCCCGCTCGCACGCGGCGACCAGGGCCGCCGCCAGCCGGCGCGGGTCGATCTGGTGGTCGCCGTCGACCCGCAGCCCGCCCCGCACCCCGGGCGCCAGCATCGGCTCCAGGCGCCGGCACTCCCGCCCCGACAGCCACTCCGAGCCGAGGCCCGAGCGCTGCTGGAGCAGGTGCAGTTCGCGCAGATGGGCCCGGTCGTCGGCGTCCAGGGCGACGGCGAGGGTGCCGCAGCGGCGGTAGCCGAGGTCATGGCCGGTCAGCTCGGTCAGCTCGGCCGCGAAGGCGGGGTAGCGGCGGGCCGACTCCAGGTTCAGGGCGAGCAGGGTCTCCTCGCCGTAGTGCAGCTCGGTGACCGCGGCCAGCATCCCGGCGGCGACCTGCGCGGCCCCGCCGCCGGGTGCGGGGTCCACCAGGGCAGTGGCCAGCCCGCGCTGCGCCGCGCGCCAGGCCGTGACCAGGCCGATGATCCCGCCCCCGATGACGAGGACGTCGGACGTACGTGACGACATGGGCGTCCAGCCCCTCCCTTCGCCGGCATGACCCGGATCAGGTTCGTACGGTCGGAGGCCGCCAGCCTCCCTCTCAGCCCGGTGCGTCCGGGCTCCCGCGAGTGCTTGTACGGTGGCAACCCTAGCCCGCCGCCCCTCTCACCCGTAAGGGAGCCCTGTTCCATGGCCCGGTCGCTCGACGGACTCGTCCTCGCCCCCGTGGCGGACCAAGCCCCAGGTCAGGTGGGCACCCGCACACGGTTCGCGTACCACGAGCAGGACGGCGCGATCTGGGCGGAGTACGCGGGCGGCGACGTCGTGCGCGGCCATCTGGTCGGCACCCGCGAGGGCGACCGGCTGGACTTCCGGTACGTGCAGCTCAAGACCGACGGCACGACCTCCTCGGGGCACTGCGTGTCCGCGGTCGTCGAACTGCCGGACGGACGGGTGCGCCTGGACGAGACCTGGGAGTGGGAGTCCCAGGCCGGCTCGGGCACGAGCGTGGTGGAGCAGGTCGCCGAGCCCGCCCCCTGACTGACTCTCCGTCAATTGTCTATGGTGATCGGGTGAGCGAGCAGACAGCGCAAGAGGGCACGGCGGCGGCGCGGCGCGTGGTCGTCGTCGGCGCGGGCATGGCCGGGGTGCAGACCGCGGTCGCCCTGCGGGAGCAGGGTTTCCGGGGCGACGTGACCATCATCGGTGCCGAGCCGCACCAGCCGTACGACCGGCCGCCGCTGTCGAAGGCGGTGCTGCTCGGCAAGGCCGAGGACTCCGCCTTCGAGGTGGACTTCGAGTCACTCGGGGTCGAGCTGCGGCTCGGCTGCGAGGTGTACGGCGTGCGCCCCGCCGAGCACGAGCTGGACACCGGGACGGGCCCGGTGCCGTACGACGTCCTGGTCCTCGCCACCGGCGCCGAACCGGTCCGGCTGCCCGGCACCGAGGGCATGCCCGGCGTGCACCTGCTGCGCACCCTCGACGACGCCGAACGGCTGCGCCCGGTGCTCGCCCGGCAGCACGACATCGTGGTCGTGGGCGCCGGCTGGATCGGCGCCGAGTTCGCCACCGCCGCCCGCGAGGCCGGCTGCGCGGTGACCGTCGTCGAGGCCGCCGACCACCCGCTCGCCGGTGCCCTGCCCGCCGAGGTCGCCGCACCCATGGCCGCCTGGTACGCCGAGGCGGGCGTGGAGCTGCGCACCCACGCGCGCGTGGAGCGCGTCGAGCCCGGCGAGGTGGTGCTCGCCGACGGCACCCGGCTGCCCGCGGGCGCCGTCGTCGTCGGCATCGGCGCCCGCCCCGCCACCGGCTGGCTGGCCGGCTCCGGCATCGAGCTGGGGACACACGGCGAGGTCCTCACCGACGAGCGCCTGTGCACCTCCCTGCCCGATGTGTACGCCGTCGGCGACTGCGCCTCCTTCCCGTCGGCGCGCTACGGCGAGCGGCTCCTCGTCCACCACTGGGACAACGCCCTGCAGGGCCCGCGCACGGTCGCCGCGAACATCCTCGGCGAGACCCCGGCGGTCTACGACCCGGTGCCGTACTTCTGGTCCGAGCAGTTCGGCCGCTTCGTCCAGTACGCCGGTCACCACGCCGGGGCCGACCGGCTGGTCCGGCGCGGCGACCCGGCGGGCCCGTCCTGGACGGTCTGCTGGCTCCGCCAGGACCGCCTGGTGGCCCTCCTGGCCGTCGGCCGCCCCCGCGACCTGGCCCAGGGCCGCCGCCTGATCGAGGCGGGCCGGCGGATGGACCCCGGGGCGCTGACCGACCCGGCGCGCCCCCTGAAGAACGCCACGGCGGACTAGGGTCTTTCGTTTGGATCAGGCCGGATCAGGGAGCGGGGTCTGGTGCCGTGCATCGCAAGGCGGAGGAGGGCGCCATGGCGGAGCCATGGCAACCGACGACAACGCGGCGGGGCGCGGTGCCAGGGCCCGCGAGCCCGGCCTGATCCAAACGAGAGGCCCTAGGGCACCTGCCCGGCCGGACCTGCCTGACTTCCGACTGTCAGTGGGGGATGGCAGGCTAGGGAACGTGACCGAGATTGACGCAAAGATCGATGCTCTCGTCCCCGCCTGGCTCACCCTGCCCGACATCGCCGACATGCTCGGTGTCGAGGTGACGCGTGTCCGGCAGCTGGTCAAGGAGGGCCAGCTCATCGCCGTACGCCGCGGTGAGAACAGGGCGCTGCACGTCCCCGCCGCCTTCATCGACGGGGACAAGGTCGTCAAGGGCCTGTCCGGGACCCTGACGCTCCTGCGGGACGACGGCTTCACGGTCGAAGAGATGATCGAGTGGCTCTTCACCCCCGACCCGACCCTGCCCGGCACCCCCGCGCAGGCCCTGAGCGAGAATCGCGGCACGGAGGTGAAGCGCCGCGCCCAGGCGCTCGCCGTCTGAGCCGACCCGCAGCAGACAGGTGGCGTGCGGGCCGGACGCCCGTACGCCACCGCGCACCACCGCCAGGACACCGACCAGGGGGGACCACGCATGTCCGACACCGCCCGCGCCGCGCTCGCCGACGCCCGCCTGTACCTGTGCACGGACGCCCGCACGCGCCAGGGCGACCTGCCGGAGTTCCTGGACGCGGTCCTGGCCGGCGGTGTCGACGTCGTGCAGCTGCGGGACAAGGGCATGGAGGCCGCCGAGGAGCTGGAGCACCTGGAGGTCTTCGCCGACGCCTGCGCCCGGCACGGCAAGCTGCTCGCGGTCAACGACCGGGCGGACGTCGCCCATGCCGCCCGCGCCGACGTGCTCCACCTCGGCCAGGGTGACCTCCCGGTCCCCGCCGCCCGGGCGATCCTCGGCGACCGGGTGCTGATCGGCCGCTCCACCCACTCCGAGGCGGAGGCAGCAGCCGCCGCCGTCCAGGAGGGCGTGGACTACTTCTGCACCGGCCCGTGCTGGCCCACCCCCACCAAGCCCGGCCGCCACGCCCCCGGCCTGGACCTGGTCCGCCACACGGCGTCCCTCGGCACCGACCGCCCCTGGTTCGCCATCGGCGGCATCGACCTCGGCAACCTGGACCAGGTGCTCGACGCCGGGGCCCGCCGGGTGGTCGTGGTCCGCGCGATCACCGGGGCGGACGACCCGGGCGCGGCGGCGGCTGAGTTCGCGAAGCGCCTGCGGGACGCCCGCTAGGGTTTCCGGACGGCGGGTTTCCAGGGCCGTTCTGTCCATCTGCTGGACAGGAGAGCGGCAAATCGGGCAAATTCCCGGCATCCGGTTGGGGGACCGCCGACCCCTGGCTAACCTGCCCGTATGGCCCTCGGAACCGCATCCACCAGGACTGATCGCGCACGCACCGTGCGCGACATCCTCGCCACCGGCAAGACGACGTACTCGTTCGAGTTCTCGGCGCCGAAGACCCCGAAGGGCGAGCGGAACCTGTGGAGCGCGCTCCGGCGGGTCGAGGCGGTCGCTCCCGACTTCGTCTCCGTGACCTACGGCGCCGGCGGATCCACCCGCGCGGGCACGGTCAAGGAGACCCAGCAGATCGTCGCGGACACCACGCTGACCCCGGTCGCCCACCTCACCGCGGTCGACCACTCCGTCGCCGAACTGCGCAACATCATCGGCCAGTACGCGGACGCCGGCATCCGCAACATGCTCGCCGTGCGCGGCGACCCGCCCGGCGACCCGATGGGCGACTGGGTGCCGCACCCCCGCGGCCTGACCTACGCGGCCGAACTCGTCCGGCTCATCAAGGAGTCGGGCGACTTCTGCGTGGGCGTCGCCGCGTTCCCGGAGATGCACCCGCGCTCCGCGGACTGGGACACCGACGTCGCCCACTTCGTGGACAAGTGCCGTGCCGGCGCCGACTACGCCATCACACAGATGTTCTTCCAGCCGGAGTCGTACCTGCGCCTGCGCGACCGCGTGGCGGCCGCCGGCTGCGGGACCCCGGTCATCCCGGAAGTCCTGCCGGTCACCAGTGTGAAGATGCTGGAACGGTTGCCGAAGCTCAGCAACGCCCATGTCCCGGACGCCCTGAAAGAGCGGATCCTCGCAGCGAAGGACGATCCGGCGGCGGTACGCTCCATCGGTATCGACTTCGCCACGGAGTTCTGCGCGCGGCTGCTGGCCGAGGGAGTGCCCGGACTGCACTTCATCACGCTCAACAACTCCACGGCGACCCTGGAAATCTACGAGAACCTGGGCCTGCACCACCCCCCGCAGGCCTAGACCGGCCGCATCGCGATACGACACACTGCGTAACGGCCACTGGGAGAGGGGCGTACATGGGCTGGACGGTCCTCTACATCGCGTTCGGCGGCGTCGCGCTGTGGCTGCTGGGCGAGGTGCTGCTGCAGTACAAGGCGCGGCTGCGCTGGCGCCTCCTCGCCTTCGGCGGCTTCCTCGGCGTCGTGCTGGGTGTGCTGATGCCGTCCGTCATCGTGATCGGGCTGGGCGCGATCGCCTTCGCGGTCGGCCAGACCTACGTCACGCTGTCGTTCCGCCGCGGCTTCGCCTCCGGCTGGGCGGTCAAGCGGCCCGGCCCCGAGGCCGCGGCCGGCAGCAAGCGGCGCCGCGGCCGGGCGGACCGGCACGCGCCGGACCCGCAGGGTGCCGACCCCGAGTCCGCCCCGGCAGCCGACGACGGTGACCTCGGCGCCGGCGGCCACGGGCCCTACGGCCCCGGCAGGGCGCACGGCGACTACGACGACGACTACGACGGCGACGACGTCTTCACCCCGGCCGCCGGACGCGCGGCCGACCCCTCCGCCGCCGAGACCACCGCCGTCTACGAGCCGCAGCCCCTCCCCGACGACACCGGCAACTACGGCGTCTACGGCGACCCCGCGCACGCGCACACCGCCCCGCAGGGCGACCAGCAGAGCTACGCCTACGACTACTCCGGCTACGCCCAGCCGCAGGGCTACGACTACGACGGCGCGGCCCAGCAGGGCTACGCCAACTACTCCGATCCGTACATCGGCAGCCAGCCCTACGGCTCCTACGACCAGGGGTACGGCCAGCAGTACGGTCAGCAGCAGGGCTACGCGCAGGACCCGTACGCCACCGGCGGCTACGGCGAGACCCCGGCCGGCGGGGTGTGGGTGCCGCAGCAGCGCACCGACGAGAACTACGGCGGCGAACTCCCGCAGGAACAGCCGTACCCCCACCAGCAGGGCGGACAGCAGCCCCAGTCCGGGGCCGGCTACGACGAGCAGTACCGCTTCTGACGGTCCGGGCGCCGGGCCGGCGTGAACCCGCCGTTCACCGGCGCCCGTTCACTGCGAGCCGCGGAACTCCGGGCCCTCCACGATCAGGCCGGCCACCAGCGCGCCCGACATGCCGGCGTGCGGGAGGCCGCCACCCGGGTGGGACCAGCCGCCGACGGCGAACAGGCCCGGCATCGCCGTGGAGTTGGCCGGATGCAGCACCCCCTCCGGCGCGGCCAGCGCGGGCGGCGGCACGGCGCCGCCCGCGGCTCCCGTCTCCCGCTCGGTGTCCAGCGGTGTGCGGACCTCGCGCCACAGCACCCGCTCGCGCAGCCCCGGCACGGCCCGCTCGGCGGCGGCGGCCATCCGGTCCGCGAAGGCGTCGGCGGCACCGGGCGCCGCCCAGTCGTACTCCGTCGCCGAGGGCACCGTCGCCGTCAGCACCACGCTCTCGTGCTCCCCGTCGGGGCGCAGGGCCGGGTCGTCCGGCCGGTCGACGAGGGTCGTCGGCAGGTCGGGCAGCAGCCCGTGCCGGAACAGATCCAGATCGCCCTCGTCGTCGGCCGCGTGCACCACCGTGCGGTGCACCGCGCCGGGCTCCCGCGCCCCGCGCAGCGCCAGGCACACGACCACCCGGCCCGGGTACCGGTCCTCCGGCTCCGGTCCGACGGCCCCGGCGCCGTACACCTGCCGGCCCGTCAGGCCGCCCAGTCTCCACGGGCCCTGGCCGACCACGAAGTCCGCCTCGGCCACCGCGCTGGTGCTCAGCTCCACCCCGGCCGCGCGGCCGTCCTTCTCCAGGATCCGGGTCACCTCGGCGCCGAACACGAACTCGACCCGCCGTTCCCGGCACCGCTCGTACACCGCGTCCGCCAGCTTGCGGACGCCACCGCGCACGTACCAGGTGCCGAAGGCGTGCTCCATGTAGGGCAGCACGGCCGCGCTCGCCGGGGCGGTGCCCGGGTCGACGCCGTACGCGAGCGCGTACCCGTCCAGCAGCTGTGCCAGCCGGGGGTCGCGCAGTTCCCGCCTGCCGACCTCGAACAGCTTGACCACGCGGCGCCTGCCCAGCAGCCGCTTGTACGTGGTACCCGGATAGGGCTCCTTGCCGGCCAGCACCTGCCAGTTGGGCCACAGCGGCTCCTCCAGCAGCGGCCGGCGGGTGCGGTCCCAGGCCTCGCGGGCCCGCACCAGGAAGTCGCCCCAGCGCTCGCCCGCGCCCGCGCCCAGCGCCTCGTCCAGAGCCGCGACGACGCCGGCGCGGGAGGCGTTGGGCAGGGACACCTCCGTGCCGTCCGCGAAGACGTGCCGCGCCGACGGGTCGACCTGGACCAGCTCGACGCGGTCCTCCAGCGGTTCCCTGCCGGTCTTGACGAACAGGTCGCGGTACACGGCGGGCAGCGTCAGCAGTCCCGGGCCCGTGTCGAAGCGGAACCCGTCCCGCTCGAACCGGCGCACCGCGCCGCCGTACGTCTCCGTCCGCTCGTACACCGTCACCCGGTGGCCCGCGACGGCCAGCCGGGCGGCAGCCGCCATCGCGCCCATCCCGGCGCCGATCACCGCAATCCGTGCCATGCCCGTGACTTTATCCACCGCCACCGACAGGCCGGCCGCGGGGCGGCCGAGACGCAGGTCAGGGGGCCCGTGAGGCCAGACGCCGCTCCTCCCGGCGCTGGGCGCGGCGACGCAGGAAGCGGCGGATGCGGGAGACGAGGAACAGCAGGGTCAGCAGCCCGCCGGCCAGCAGGACGGCCGCGACGACCGCCGCCGCCTCCGGGTGGAACACCGCGAGCGTGACGATGCCCCCGACCCCGAGGTCCTCGGCGAGGCTCAGCGCGATGTTGCTGAACGGCTCGGGCGAGGTGTTGACCGCCATCCGCGTCCCTGCCTTCACGGCGTGGCTGGCCAGCGCCGTCGAGCCGCCGATCAGGCCGGCCGCCACATCGGAGAGCGAGCCGCTCTGCCCGGCGAGCAGCGCACCGACCCAGGCACCGGCGAGCGGACGGACCACCGTGTGCACGGAGTCCCACAGCGAGTCGACGTAGGGGATCTTGTCGGCGACGGCCTCGCACAGGAACAGCACGCCCGCGACGATCAGCACCTCGGGGCGCTGCAACGTCTGCGGGACGTCGTCGGCGACCCCCGCCGCGCCGAAGAGACCGAGCAGCAGCACCACCGCGTAGGCGTTGACGCCGCTGGCCCAGCCGCTGGTGAAGACAAGAGGGAGTACGGACACGGACACGATCGTAGCCAGGCGCCGGACCACAGGCGTGGGCACGCGCGCGGACGGCTGAGTACGCGTACTCAGACGGCCAGATGAGTACGCGTGCGGATGGGCCGGCGGACGTGCGAACGGGAGAGTGGAGGCACGGCACAGGGGCGCGGCCCGGCACCGCCGGCACGGGGCGGCGGAACGGCGCCCGCCCCCTGGCCGCTCCTTCCGCCGATCCGTCGGCGGAAGCGAGACACGGGGGCCTCGGGGGACGACCACACGGGGGTCCGCGACGGGGGAGCCCGAACGGGGGAGTTCGGGAGGGAAGTACGGGGGAGCCACCGGGAGGAACGGGGGAGAACGGGGGAATCCCGGTGGCGGCACGGGGAACGGAGGGCGCCGGTCCACAGCGGACCGGCGCCCTCCGCGTACGCCCCTCAGGCCGCGCGCACCGCTCAGACCCTGCCGCTGACCCGCCCCTGGAGCAGCCGGGACAGGGCCGCGTGCACGTCGTCCAGGGAGCGCTCCGGCTGGAACGACTTCCAGTCCAGCGCGGCCACCAGGACCATGCCGACCAGTGCCGCCGCCGTCAACTGGACGTCGATCTCGTCGCTGAACTCGCCCGCCGCCACGCCCTCGCGCAGCACTCCCTCCACCACCGCGACCGCCTCCTGCCGCACCACCATCAGGGTGGACTGCCAGGCCCGGTTGGTGCGCCACAGCTCGGCGACGTACAGCTGGGTGAAGGCCGGGTAGCGGTCGATGAAGACCAGTCCCGCGCGGATCATCGCGTCCAGCGCGTCCACCTTGCCGCGGCCCTCGCGCGCCGCCTGCTCGGCCGCTTCCTTCAGGGAGGCGGTGAGCAGGCCGACACCGTGCCTGAGCAGCTCCTCGAAGAGAACGGACTTGCTCGCGAAGTTGTAGTAGACCGTGCCCTTCGCGACCCCGGCCCGCTCGGCGATCTCGTCCACCGTGGTCGCGGAGAAGCCCTGCTCGGCGATGAGCGTGACGGCCGCCTCGTAGAGCTTCTGCCGGGTGGCCTCGCGGCGCGTGCTGCCGCCGGCCTTGGCGCTGCTGCTTTCCATGGTCCCGATTCTCACAGGTACGCGCGCGTGCGGCCGTTCGCCCCGGATCACAGGCTCAGCTCCGGGTGCAGCCGGGCCGGGGTCCACACCTGGCGGCGGCGGGCCGCGAGAGCGGTCAGCGCGAGGGCACCGGCGGTGAACGCGGCGAGCACGCCGCACGCCAGCCACACCGGGCCGAGCCCGCCGCCCGTGATCAGCCGGCGCAGCGCCTCCACGGTGTAGCTCATCGGCAGGAACGGGTGGATCGCGTTGAAGAATCCCGGGCTGGTCTGGACGGGATAGGTGCCGCCCGCCGAGGTCAGCTGGAGCATCAGCAGCGCGAGCACGAGGATCCGGCCGGCCGCGCCGAAGCGGGCGTTCAGCCACTGCACGATCGCCGCGAAACAGGCCGTGACCAGGAACAGGAAGCCGATCGTGCCGGCCGCCCGCAGCATCTGGAGGCCGACCGCCCAGTGCAGCACGGCCATCAGGGCGGCCACCTGGAGCACGCCCAGCGCCACCACCGGCAGCCAGCCGGCGAACGCGATCCGCCAGGCGGAGGCGCCGGCCGCCAGCGCCCGCCGGTTGAGCGGCGGGATCAGCATGTAGGCCACCATCGCGCCGACCCACAGCGACAGCGGGATGAAGTAGGGGGCGAAGCCGGTGCCGTAGTTCGGCGCCCTGTGCAGGTCGTGCGAGGCGAGCTGGACCGGGTCGGCCATCACGCCGGTGCGCCGGTCGCGGTCCTGCTTGTCGTAGTCCGGGATCTTCCTCGCGCCCGAGTGCAGTCCGCCGGCCAGCTTCCCCGAGCCGTCGGACAGCTTGTACAGGCCGCCGTTGAGGGTCTCGGCGCCCGACTCCGCGGTGCCGATGCCCTTGTCGAGGGCGACCGCGCCGGTGTGGGCGGTGCCCAGCCCGGTGTGCAGCCTCTCGGCGCCGGCGGCGACCTGGTGGGCCCCGGTGTTCAGCTTGTCGATCTTCTTGACGGCGTCCTCGACGTCCTCGGACAGGTGCGGTGCGCGCTCGGCGAGGGCGTCGGCCTGCTTCCGGAGCGCGCCCAGGTTCTCCCGCATCGTCTTCAGGTCGCCGTCCTGATCGGCGATCAGCGTGTTCAGGTCGTCGGCGACGGTGGCCACCTCGGCGGCGGCCGTCCGGGCCCGCTTCAGCTCGGGGCACGCCGGGTCGGGGACCGTCGCGCCCTCGCAGCGCTTGCCGTACACCTCGTCCAGGACGGCCGAGGAGGCGTGCGCGGTCTTGGCGGCCCCCGGCGCCAGCTTCACCAGCACGTCCAGGTTGTCCTTCACCGCCTTGGCCGAGTCGGAGACCAGCCGGGCCGTGTCCCCGATGGTCTTCTCGTTGTGCTTCAGGAACGGGCCCGCCTGGGCGTAGACGCCGTCGACCTTGTCGGCGAGCGCCTGGGTGCCGTCGGCGACCTGCCGTGAGCCCTCCTGGAGGTCGCCCGAGCCGGTGTCGAGCTTTTTCAGGCCCTTGGCCAGCTTGCCGCTGCCGCCCTTGGCGTCCTTCAGACCGTCCGCGAGGTCCTTGGAGCCCTTCTCCGCCTTCCCTATCCCGCTGTTCAGCCTGTCGGCGCCCCGGGCGGCCGTGACCGTCTTGTCGTGGATGTCGGAGAAGGAGACGAAGATCTTGTCCAGGAAGCTCCGGGAGGCCTTGGCGGACGCGGCCGAGCGCACCTCGTTGAAGACCGTGCGGGAGATCTGGCCGACGATGTAGTTGTTCGCGTCGTTGGTGCGCACCCGGAGGGCGCCGGTCTCGGGGGAGTCGCCCGAACTGGACGCGATGCGGCTGCTGAAGTCGGCCGGCATGGTCAGCGACAGGTAGTAGGTGCCGTCCTCGACGCCCGCGCGGGCCTGCGCGTCGGAGACCTCGTGCCACTCGAAGGTCCGGCTGTCGCGCAGCCCGTCGACGATGTCGTCGCCGGCGGTGATCCTCTTCCCGCCCGCCGTGGCCCCCTTGTCGTCGTTCACCAGGGCCACCGGGATGCGGTCCAGACGGCCGTACGGGTCCCAGAACGACCACAGGTACAGGGCGCCGTAGAGCAGGGGCAGCACGAGCAGCGCGACGAGGGCGGCCCGGGGGAGCCTGCCCCGCCCGAAGCGCCTCAGCTCAAGCGCGGCCAGCCTCGGTGAGCGCATCACCGGCATCCTCCTTCTCCGGCTTCTCCGGCTTCTCCGGCTTCTCCGGCTTCTCCGGGTTCTCCGGCTTCTCCGGCTCGGTCGAGACGCTGACGCAGTCCTCGGGAGCGGTGCGGCACACGGCCAGGACCGTCGTGCCCGCGCGCGTGAGGGAGCGCAACAGGTCCCACATCCCGGCGCGTTCGGCGTCCGAGAGCTTCATGTCGACGTCGTCCACCCCGAGCAGCAGGGGCCGGCCGAGCAGGGCCAGCGCGAGGGACAGGCGCAGCTCCTGCGGCCGTTCCAGGTCGCGTACGGCCGTACGGGAGCCCTTCGGGAGCGTCTCCAGGTCGAGTCCGGCGGCGGCCAGGGCCGCGTCGGCCCGCAGCCGCGCCTCGTACGCGCGCTGGGCCCGGGGGCGCAGCAGTTGACGCAGGGAGTCGCCGAACCGGTGCTGCAGCAGCGCCCGTTCGCGCAGGTGCTCCCCGACGGTGAGGGCCGGCTCCAGGTCGGTCACGCCGGTCACGTTCGCCACCGCGCCGACACGGCGCAGGGCCGCCATCTGACGCGGGAGTTTGAACCCGGCGACGGCGGCCACTCCCTCGGTGGGCTTCATCCGTCCCGTGAGTGCGAGCAGCAGACACGTGCGGCCGGAGCCGGACGGTCCCTCGATCGCGATCAGCGAGCCGGGCCCCGCGTCCAGGGTGACGCCGCGGAAGGCCCAGCCCCGCGGCCCCTTGAGCCCGAGCGCCTCGGCCCTGACACCGGCGCCGGCAGCGGCGCCCGCGCCGGCGGTTCCGTCCGCGCCGGCGGTTCCGTCCGCGCCGGCCGTTGCGTGTGCGTCGTCCACAAGCCCCCCTGCCGTGTAGCCATAATTGAACTGACTGGTCAGTGCAAAAATACGCCCGAACCTACGATCGAGGCAAAAGCGCAGGTCGGAACGGATTGTCAGTGGCATACCGCACGATGGGCACATACGGCATTCGTGCCGTCACCCAGACGACAGGAGGTTCGTCATGGCCCACTCGTCCGCAGCCGCCGCACGCCGGCGCCGCGCCACCGGCCCTGCCCCCTCACTGACCGGCCCGGCGAGCGACGTGCACCCCGTGCTCCGCCGGGCCACGGCCCCGCCCGCCGCCCTCGACCTGCTCGCCCAGGCCCGTGCCGGACTGGAGGAGGCCACCGTCCTGGAGACGCCGAACGAGCGCTATGCGACGGCCCACCTCGCCGCCCTGCGCACCGCCGCCGCCGTACTCGCCGCCCGGGGGCGGCCCGAGACCTCCCCGCGCCGCCGGGCCCGCATCCGCAGCGCCTGGGAGGTGCTCCCCGAGATCGCCCCGGAACTGACCGAGTGGAGCGCGCTGTTCGCCTCCGGCGCCGCCCGCCGCGCCCGCGCCGAGGCGGGCATTCAGGGAGCGGCCGGGCAGCGGGACGCGGACGACCTGATACGCGACGTGGAGATGTTCCTCCGCATCGTGGAGCGGATGCTGGTCCTCCAGCCGGTCCTGCCCCAGCCCCGCCAGGACACCGCCGGTGACACCGCCGCCGCCGTCGTCGACGGCACCGGCGGCGGAGAAGGCCCGAGGAGGGGAGACGGCCGGGGGAGGGGAGCCGGTCCGGGGGGTGATCTGCCGGACACGGGCTGACGACGGACGCGGGCCGGCCACGGGACCCCGCCGGGGAGGCGCGCGTGGCCCGGCGTCGCCGCGGTGACCAGGCACGGCGTGGAGGCAATAGGGTGGACATCGCCTGAAGTCCCGCCCCGCCGAGGAGTCAACTGCCGTGTCGGACCCGATGCGCCCGCCCGTCTCCCACCACCACCCCCAGACGACGTCGCTGCGCTCCGACCCCTCCCGCCCTCGCGCCTCTCTCGGTACGGCGGTGGTCTGGGAGGTCCTGCAGGACGCCCTGGACCGCCGGGTCAAGGCCACCGGCCGGGACTCGCTGGACGTCCTGGACACCGGAGGCGGCAGCGGCAGGTTCGCCGTGCCCCTCGCCCGCCTCGGCCACCGCGTCACCGTGGTCGACCCCAGCCCCAACGCGTTGTTCGCGCTGGAGCGCCGCGTCACCGAGGCCGGTGTCGCCGACCGGGTCAAGGGGGTCCAGGGCGACGCGCACGGCCTGTTCGACGTGGTCGAGCGCGGCGGCTACGACGCCGTCCTGTGCCACGGCGTCCTGGAGTACGTGGACGACCCGGCCGAGGGCATCCGCAACGCGGTCGCCGCGCTGCGCCCCGAGGGCGTCCTCAGCCTGCTCGCGGCCGGCCTCGGCGGTGCCGTGCTCGCCCGCGCCCTGGCCGGCCACTTCACCGAGGCCCACCAGGCGCTGCGGGACCCCGACGGCCGCTGGGGCGCCGGCGACCCGATGCCCCGTCGCTTCACCGCCGAGCAGCTCACCGCGCTGGTCGAGGGCGCGGGTCTGCGGGTCGGTGCGGTACACGGGGTGCGCGTCTTCGCCGACCTGGTGCCCGGGGTGCTGGTGGACACCGAGCCCGGTGCCCTCGACGCGCTGCTGAAGCTGGAGGCCGCGGCGGCCGAGCTGCCCGCGTTCCATTCCGTCGCCACCCAGCTCCATGTGCTCGGTGAGACCCCGGGTCCTCGCGAGGCCTGAGACACCCTCGGCACGCGAGCGCATCCCGGGGACGGGGCGCGCAGCCGGGACGAGCCGCTGATCAGCGCCTCGTGCGCGGATGGAGTACGCCACAAGCCCCCCGATCGAGGGGTTTGCGCCGTATGATCGAGGTACACCGCCCGGCATGACGGGTCGGCCGCCGGGGAATGGAAGCCTCAGCGAGTCGGACGGCCATGACGGGCTCCGGTTGGCCAATTGGCGTAGAGGGGCGGGTTTCACGGGGGCGATTCCCTGCCTATCCTGAAGGGACCCCCCGGGTCGCCCCCGGCGACTGCACGATGAGGAGGACTCCGTGCCGCTCTCTGAGCACGAGCAGCGAATGCTTGAGCAGATGGAGCGAGCGCTGTACGCCGAAGACCCCAAGTTCGCGTCGGCGCTTGAGGGAAACGGGCTGCGGACGTACACCCGGCGGCGGGTCTACCAGGCGGCCGCAGGCTTCCTCGCGGGTATCGCGCTCCTCATGGCCGGAATGGTCGCGCAGCTGATCTGGGTGAGCGTGGTGGGGTTCCTCGTCATGCTGGGCTGTGCCGTGCTCGCCGTCACCGGCTGGCGCAAGGCACCGAAGCCGGGTGAGCAGCCCCCGGGCGGCCCGCGCCGCCAGGCGCGGCCGAAGCGCTCCATGATGGACCGGATCGAGCAGCGCTGGCAGCGCCGCCGGGACGAACAGGGTCACTGACCGCGCCGCGCCTCCCACGGCGCCGGACCCGCGGACATCCGTGAGGGGCGGCCACCAGCCGGTGGCCGCCCCTCACGCGTGCCCGGCCCCTCCGACCACCCAGTGCCGGCCGCCCCTGCCCTGCGCCGCCCGCACTCAGCCCCGTGTCGGCCCCACTCAGCACACGCCCACCGTCTTGCCCGAGGTCAGCCGTGAGGGACGTGAACAGCCGCGCCGCCCGTACGGACGGCGCGGCTGTTCAGCTTCGCTGCCCTGATGGACGGCGGAGTGTCGGGCGGGCTGCCGTGAGGCGGGTTCGCAGGGTCGACCAGCGGGCCGACAGCGTCCACAGCACCCGGACCGAGGAGCGGGGCAGGAACCGCGCCCGCAGCCGCGTCCCGGTGCTCACCGTGGCCCGCAGTGCCTCGGTCACCCGGCGTACGTCCTGTGCCGTCCCGGGGGCCGGGCGCGGGGCGGGCGCGTACAGCACCTGCTCCACCGCGTCCGCCACCCGGTGCACGGCGGCCCCGGCCGCCGGATCGAGATGGCCGAGCCGCACGATCCGGTCGGCGGCCTTGCGCGGAGTCAGCGACTCGTCCGGCGCGATGCCGTGGTCCCAGGCGCTGTCGGTCAGCTCCTGCCACGCCGCCAGGGTGTGCGCCGCCGCGCCCCCCGGCGTCCGGTCGTGCCCGCCCAGCCGGCGCCCGCGCATCCGCTCGCGCCACAGCAGCGGCGACAGCGGAACCGCCAGGACCAGCAGCGCGCCCAGCCCGGTCAGCGGCCACCACCACCAGCCGTCGCCGCCGTCCTCGTGGGCCGGGACCGCCGCCGCGGACGCGCTGCCGCAGGCCTGGAGCCTGCGCAGCTCACCGGCGCAGCTCTCGCTCGGCGAGGCCGCCGCCGAGGGCGCCGAGGACGCCCCCTTGGACGGCAGCGCCTCCTCCGGCACCGAGCTGCCCGGCGTGTCCGACTGGGTGTAGGACGGCGTGGTGCCCCGGGTCGGGGTCGGCTCGAAACGGGTCCAGCCCACGCCCTCGAAGTACAGCTCGGGCCACGCGTGCGCGTCCTTCTGGCTCACCGCGACCGTGCCGTCGGCCTGCGGGGTGCCGGGCGCGAAGCCCACCGCGACCCGGGCCGGGATGCCGAGGGTGCGGGCCATGGCCGCCATCGCGAAGGAGAAGTGGACGCAGAAGCCCTGCTTCTTCTTCAGGAAGTTCGCTATGGCGCCGGGACCGCGACCCACCTCCACCGAGGTGTCGTACTGGAAGCCCCCGTTGACCGAGAACCAGTCCTGGAGCTTCACGGCCTCCTCATAGTGACTGGTCGCGCCCGCCGTGACCTCCTGCGCGGTGCGGGCCACCACCTTCGGCAGCGAGGGCGGCACCTTGGTGTACTCGCGCCGCAGGGCGGCCGGCGGCTGCGGCGCGGCGGCCAGCTGTTCCGCCGTCGGCCGCACGTCCAGACTGGTCACCTGGTAGGTCTCGCCCCGCGTGGTCTGGCCGCGGTCGCCGACGAGGGTCATCCCGACGGGCTCGTACCGCCACCGGCCGCTGATCTTCACATCGCTCGGCGGGTAGGGCATCGGCAGCCAGTCCTGCGCGTACCAGTCCGCCGCCGTGACGGTCGTCGTCACCTTGCCGCGGTCGACGTCCGAACCCAGGCCGACGGGTGTGGGGAGCCTGTCCGGGACGCCGACGATGTGCCGCTGGGCCGGCTTCCAGGTGGTGCCGTCGAAGTCGTCCAGGGAGACGATCCGCAGGTACAGGTCGGAGATGTCGTTCGTGTCCGTCCGCAGTGTCAGCACCTGGCGGTCGTCGTTCGTGTTCAGGTTGTCGCGCAGGGACACCAGCGGGTTGACCGCCGAGATCGTGCCCCCGTTGCCGCCTCCCACTCCCACGCCGGCGCCCGCTGCGTCCAGCAGGCCGCCGTTGATCGTGGGCAGGGCGAGCGGCACCACCAGGGCCACGCCGAGCGCCACCGCGCCGATCCGGCGTCCGGTGCGCACCGGTGCCACGGCGCCCTCCGGGCCGCCCGGGGTGCGGGGCGCGCCGCCGAAGACCCGGCCCCACTGGGCGAGCCGGTCCCGGCCCTCCGCGAGGAGCAGCATCAGATAGCCGGCCGCCGCCACCAGGAACCACAGCCAGTCCGCGCCGCCGCCGGACAGGCCGGCGGCCACCGAGTACAGCGCGAGCAGCGGCAGCCCGGCCGGGGCCGCGCTGCGCAGCGTCACCGCGAGCGTGTCGACCAGCAGGCCGATCACCAGCGCGCCGCCGATCAGCATCAGCTTGATGCCGTCGGTGACCGGTGCCGGTGTCGCGTACCGGCTGACGTCGTCCGTGCCCTGCTGGAGCAGGCCGGCGAAGTACCGGAAGGTGTCCGGGCCGGGGATCAGCCCGAGGAGCGCGTGCCCCCGGGCGAAGACCAGGGTCAGCAGCATCAGGGTGACCAGCGCCTGCGCCGCCACGGTCAGCGTCCGCCCCAGCGGCACCCGCCGGGCGGCCGCCCCGACTCCGGTCTGGACGGCCACCAGCGGGACCAGTTGCAGCAGCCAGGTCGGCTCGGTGACCAGCGGCAGCAGCGCACAGGAGGCCATCAGGGTGGCCGCCGCCGCGCACAGTGCCAGTCGTGCCCGCCCGCTCATCACCGTGCCTCCCCGCTCACGGCGGTCAGCCCGGAACGCTCCCGGTCCGCCCGCCGCCACAGCTCGTCGGCCGAGGCGCCGCGCGGCACGCTCAGCGCCGTCCAGCCCGCCTCGCGCAGCATCCGCAGCCGCCGCTCGTGCCGGTCACCCGGGCGGGGGACGTCAGTCGCCTCCCGGGTCCAGGTGTCGGGGTCCAGCACGAAGGCGACGGCGCCGCCGCTGCGCCGGCTCATCTTGGCGACCGTCGTGGCCTGCTCCTCGTCCAGGTCGCCCAGGAAGGCGATCAGCAGCCCCTCGTTGCCGCCGCGCAGCACGTCGTACGCCCGGGACAGCCCCGTGCCGTCGGAGTGGTCGATCACCGCGAGGGTGTCCATCATCAGCCCGGCCGCGTCCGCCGTCTCCTGTCCGGTGCCCGCGAACCCGTCGGCGCCCTCGCCGGGCACAGCGCTGCCGCTGTCGGTCAGCAGCCGTACCGAGAAGCCGCGCTCCAGCATGTGCACCAGCACGGAGGCGGCACCGGAGACCGCCCACTCGAAGGCCGAGTCCGGGCCCGCGCCCTCGTAGGCGCCGCCACGGGTGTCCAGGAGCACGGTGCACCGGGAGCGCCGTGGCTGCTCCTCGCGGCGCACCATCAGTTCGCCGTAGCGCGCGGTGGACCGCCAGTGCACCCGGCGCAGGTCGTCGCCGTAGCGATAGCCGCGCGGGATGACGTCGTCCTCGCCAGCGAGGGCCAGCGAACGCTGCAGCCCGTCGCCGTACCCCTTGGCCTCGCCGCCGAAGCGGACCGGGGAGAGCGGCTCCACGCGCGGGATCACCGTCAGGGTGTCGTACGTCGAGAAGGAGCGGGTCAGCTCGCACATGCCGAAGGGATCGGTGAGCCGCAGCTGGAGCGGGCCGAGCGGATAGCGGCCCCGCAGGTCCGAGCGGACCCGGTAGGACACCTCGCGGCGGCCGCCCGGCTCGACCCGGTCCAGCACGAAGCGCGGCCGGGGCCCGAGGACGTAGGGCACCCGGTCCTGGAGCATCAGCAGGCCGGTGGGCAGCCGGGAGACGTTGTCCATGCGCAGGTGCACCCGCGCCTCGCTGCCGGCGGGGACGCGCGCGGGGGCGAGACGGCGGCTCGCGGCGACCCGGTAGCGCGTGCGGTACAGCACGGCCGCGCAGAGCAGGGGCAGCACGGCGAGCAGCAGACCGACCCGCAGCAGCTCGCTCAGGCCCAGCACGAACGAGCAGATCGCGGCGGCGATCCCGGCGGCCAGGAAGGAGCGGCCCCGGGTGGTGAGGCCCGCCAGGGCCGTACGGACACCGCCCGCCTCCCCGCGGTCGGCCTCCGCCGGTCCGGCCCCCCAGGAACTCATCACAGACCCCGCGGAGGCTGCTGGGGATAGGCCGGGACGCCGCGGCCGAGGCCGCCGAAGCCGTTCTGCGGGGCCGGGGACTGAGCGGTGGGCACCGGGGTGTGCTGGAGGATCTCCAGCACCACCTGCTCGGCCGTGCGGCGGTTGAGCTGGGCCTGGGCGGTGGGCAGCAGACGGTGGGCGAGGACGGCGACGGCGAGCGCCTGGACGTCGTCGGGCAGCGCGTAGTCCCGGCCGGCGAGGGCCGCGGACGCCTTGGCCGCGCGCAGCAGGTGCAGCGTCGCGCGCGGGGAGGCGCCGAGTCTGAGGTCGGGGTGGGTGCGGGTGGCGGCGACCAGTTCGACCGCGTAGCGCCGGACCGGCTCGGCGACGTGCACGCCGCGGACCGCCTCGACCAGTTTCACGATCTCGTGCGCGTGCGCCACCGGCTGGAGGTCCTCCAGCGGGCTGACCCCGCCGTGGACGTCGAGCATCCGCAACTCGGCCTCCACGCTCGGGTAGCCGACGGAGACGCGGGCCATGAAGCGGTCGCGCTGGGCCTCGGGCAGCGGGTAGGTGCCCTCCATCTCGACCGGGTTCTGGGTGGCCACCACCATGAAGGGGCTGGGCAGTTCGTACGTCTGCCCGTCGATGGTGACCTGCCGCTCCTCCATCGACTCCAGCAGCGCGGACTGGGTCTTGGGCGAGGCGCGGTTGATCTCGTCGCCGATCACGATCTGGGCGAAGATGGCGCCCGGCTTGAACTCGAAGTCCCGGCGCTGCTGGTCCCAGATGGACACGCCCGTGATGTCCGAGGGCAGCAGGTCCGGTGTGAACTGGATACGCCGCACCGAGCAGTCGATGGACCGCGCCAGCGCCTTGGCGAGCATCGTCTTGCCCACCCCGGGGACGTCCTCGATCAGCAGGTGGCCCTCGGCGAGCAGCACGGTCAGCGCGAGTCGTACGACCTCGGGCTTGCCCTCGATCACGCCTTCCACCGAACCGCGCACCCGCTCCACCGTGGCGGTCAGCTCAGTGAGGCTCGCTCGATCGTCATAGGTCGTCACCCGGCCCTCCTCGGCCCGTTCTTTCCGGGCCGACGCTCTCGTGCGAAACCGGCCCACCCCGAAACACGGACACCACGCGGGAAAAGTTCCGCGTGACGTCACACCCCGCATTCTTGCTGCCGTTACCGATTCGTGTCACTCGCCTGTGGACAACTGCCCGCACGATGCCGGTCTTACGACTTTTCGACCGGGTTTTCGGCACGGGGACGGCGGAACGCGCACCGGGGCGGTGGGCCGGCACCCCGGATCAGGCCGGGTCGACCTCGCGCAGCAGACCGGTGCGCACGTCGAAGACGAAACCGCGGACGTCGTCGGTGTGCAGCAGGAACGGTGAGGTGCGCACCCGCTGCATGGACTGGCGCACGTCCTGGTCCACGTCGTGGAAGGACTCCACCGCCCAGGACGGCCGCTGGCCGACCTCCATCTCCAGCTCGGTGCGGAAGTCCTCGGTGAGCGCCTCCAGGCCACAGCCGGTGTGGTGGATGAGCACGACGCTGCGGGTGCCGAGCTTGCGCTGGCTGATGGTCAGCGACCGGATGACGTCGTCGGTGACCACACCGCCCGCGTTGCGGATCGTGTGGCAGTCACCGAGCTGCAGGCCGAGGGCCTGGTGCAGGTCGAGGCGGGCGTCCATGCACGCCACGACGGCGACGTGGAGAACGGGGCTGGCGTCCATGCCGGGGTCCGTGAACGCCTCGGCGTACCGCCGGTTGGCCTCCACGAGGCGGTCGGTCACGGTGTCACCGGCCGGTATGGCGCCTTCGGATCCAGTGGGCACTGCTGCGGAAGTCGTCATACCGACGACGTTACTGGTCACCCGGGGTTCCGGCGTGTTGTGAGAGGGGACGGGAACCGTCATCGTGGCGCATTGTGAGGCAACCCACACGGAGGGCGAACCCGACCGGACGGACGAATCCGTTCGAATGACCGCCCCGGCCCGTGCGCGGTGCGCGACGCGCAGGCCGGTTGATTGACCGCGAGACAGGGTGGACTAAAGTGGCGCGAAGCGGGAGGCGTGGCTCTTCCTGCTGGTGAAACCCCCGGAGACCCCGGCATGCGCCCGGACCGTCTCCCCACGCGCGCGGCGCGTACGTACGGCTCGGCCTCCTCCCGCTCCCGGTCGGCTGACGCTTCCGGCGCCGGCAGGCCGTCCCTTCACGAGCTGGCGGGGACCCGCGGCGGTGCGTATCCTGCGCCGGATCCTGAGAGGCCCCCTTGAGCCAGAGTCGACACGTCCCGGTGATGCTCCAGCGGTGCCTGGACTTGCTGGCGCCCGCCCTGGAGCAGCCGGGCGCGGTGGTCGTCGACTGCACCCTCGGCCTCGGCGGGCACAGCGAGGCGCTGCTCGTCCGGTTCCCCGGAGTGCGGCTGATCGGCCTCGACCGGGACAAGGAGGCGCTGCGGCTGTCCGGTGAGCGGCTGGCCGCCCACGGGGACCGCGCCACCCTCGTGCACGCCGTGTACGACGAGCTGCCCGAGGTGCTGGACCGGCTCGGCACCGCGCGCGTGCAGGGCGTCCTGTTCGACCTCGGCGTCTCCTCCATGCAGCTGGACGAGGCCGGCCGGGGCTTCGCCTACGCGCAGGACGCGCCCCTGGACATGCGCATGGACCAGACGAGCGGGATCAGCGCCGCCGAGGTCCTCAACACCTACCCGGCCGGCGAACTCGTGCGGATCCTGCGGGCGTACGGCGAGGAGAAGCAGGCCAAGCGGATCGTCGCCGCGATCGTCCGGGAGCGCGAGAAGGAGCCGTTCGCCAACAGCGCGCGGCTGGTGGAACTCATCCGGGACGCGCTGCCGCAGGCCGCCAAGCGCACCGGCGGCAATCCGGCCAAGCGCACCTTCCAGGCGCTGCGCATCGAGGTCAACGGCGAACTGTCCGTCCTGGAGCGGGCGATCCCGGCCGCAGTGAAGGCCCTGGACGTCGGCGGGCGCATCGCCGTGCTGTCGTACCACTCGCTCGAAGACCGGCTCGTCAAGCAGGTGTTCGCGGCCGGGGCCGCCACCACCGCGCCGCCCGGGCTGCCCGTCGTGCCCGAGCGCTACCAGCCGCGGCTCAAGCTGCTCACCCGTGGTGCCGAACTTCCCACCGAGGAAGAGATCGCCGAGAACCGCCGGGCCGCGCCGGCCAGACTGCGGGGTGCCGAGCGCATCCGGGAGGACGTCGAGTGAGCGAGACGGGTCGGAAGGGTTCCCCCGCGCACCGGGGGAGCGGTGTCCCGCACGCACCGGGGGAGCAGTGAGCAGGAAACCCGAGCTGAAGGGGAGGGCCGCCCGGCTGGCCCGGCTCCTCCCGGCCGGCCGCGCCCAGGCCGCCCGCACCCCCTTCGTCCTGCTCGTCGTCCTGCTCCTCGGCGGCGGCCTCATCGGACTGCTGGTGCTGAACTCCGCGCTCAGCGAGGGCTCGTTCGAACTCGCCGACCTGCAGAAGCGGACGAAGAGCCTCACCGACGAGGAACAGGCCCTCCAGCGCGACATCGACGCCTACTCGTCCCCGGACGCCCTGCAGCGCCGCGCCCGCGAACTCGGCATGGTCCCCGGCGGCGACCCGGCCTTCCTCGGCCCCGACGGCACCGTCAAGGGCGTCCCCGGCGTCGCCGCCCCCGAGCCCGCCGCCCTCACGGCCCCGGCCGGCCCCGGGCCGCTCGCCCCGGCCGTCTCCGGGCCGATGACCCCGGCCGGCGCCACCCTCCCCGCGGCCCCGCCCGCCGCCCCGGCCCCCGCCGTGCCGGCCCAGCCCCCGGGCGACCCGGCGGCCGCGCCCCCCGCGCCGCCCGCCACCCTCCAGCCGCTCCCCACCCCGACCCCCGGCAGGTGACGGAAGTGTCCGACAGGCAACCGCCGCGCCGCCGCGTGCCCGGGCCCGCCCGCTCCGGCCCGCCGGCGCCGGGTGGACACCGCTCCCCGCGCCCGTCGCCGCGCGCCTCCCGGCGCCGGCCTGTCCGGATGGGGCCGCGCCCCGGTGGCGGCGGCCGGTGCGGGTGCCAGGGACGGCCGGTGGCCCCGCGCGCCGGGCTCCGCTGTCCGGTCGTCCGGCGGCGTGCGGCCCGGACGCCGCCCCCGGCCGGCGCGACGACGCCGTTCCCGTTCCCCCAGCCCACCCCGACCCCCGGCAGGTGACGGAAGTGTCCGACAGGCAACCGCCGCGCCGCCGCGTGCCCGGGCCCGCCAAGCCGCCCCGGCCCCGGGGTGCCGTCCGGCGGCAGCCCGCGCCCGCCGCCCGGCCGGTCCGCCGCTCCGGCGGTGGCCGGCCCCCGGTGTCGCGCCCCCTCCGGCTCGGCAGCCCCCGGCCCCGGCTGCGGCTGGTCAGCCTCGCCCTGACCCTGGTGCTGCTCGCCTTCGTGGTGCGGCTGCTCCAGGTCCAGGCCGTCGACGCGAGCTCCTACACGGCGCGGGCCGAGCAGAACCGGTACGTGGTGCACACACTGGCCGCCGAGCGCGGCGAGATCACCGACCGCAACGGCGTCGCCCTCGCCGTCAGCGAGGACGCGTACGACATCACGGCCGACCCGACGATGTTCGGCCGCGCGCAGCTGAAGATCCCCGACGGCCCGGAGAAGGCCGCCGCGCTGCTCGCGCCGATCCTCGGCCAGGACCAGGCCACCCTCGTCAAGAAGCTGCGCCCCGCGAACAAGAACTCCCGCTACACCCGGCTAGCCACCCGGCAGACCCCGCAGGTCTGGAAGCAGATCAAGGACCTGAAGACCGCGCTGACCAACAAGTCGGAGACGGACCACACCACCGTCAACGTGCTGGCCGGTGTCTTCGCGGACCCCAGCAGCCAGCGCGTCTACCCCAACGGCGACCTGGCCGCCGGGATACTGGGCTGGGTCAACGCCGACGGCCAGGGCGGCGGCGGCGTCGAGCAGCAGCTGGACAAGCAGCTGTCCGGGAAGGACGGCAAGGTCCGCTACGCCCAGGCCGGCGGGCGCCAGGTGCCGACGGCCGGGTCCACCGAGACCCCTGCCGTGCCCGGCTCCGACGTCGAGCTGACCATCGACCGCGACATCCAGTGGGCCGCGCAGCACGCGATCAGCGAGCAGGTGAGGAAGTCCCGGGCGGACCGGGGTTACGTCATCGTCCAGGACACCCGCACCGGCCAGATCCTGGCCATGGCCAACTCGCCCGGCTTCGACCCCAACGACCTGTCCAAGGCCGACGGCGACGCCATGGGCAACGCGGCCGTGCAGGACGCCTACGAGCCCGGCTCCACGGCGAAGGTGATGTCGATGGCGGCCGTGCTGGAGCGGAACGTCGCGACCCCGCTCACCCACGTCGTCGTACCCAACCGGCTGCACCGCGGCGACCGGCTCTTCCAGGACGACGTCGACCACGGCACCTGGAACCTGACCCTCAACGGCGTGCTCGCCAAGTCCAGCAACATCGGCACCATCCTGGCCACCGGCGAACTCGCCAGGACCCAGTCCGAGGCCAACAAGGTCCTCTACTCCTACCTGCGCAAGTTCGGCATCGGCAGCCCCACCGGACTCGGCTTCCCCGGCGAGACCGCCGGCATCCTCGCGCCGCCGCAGAAGTGGTCCACCTCGCAGCAGTACACGATCCCTTTCGGCCAGGGCTTCTCCATCAACGCGATGCAGGCCGCCTCCGTGTACTCGACCATCGCCAACGGCGGCGTCCGCGTCCAGCCGACCCTGGTGCGCGGCACCAAGGGCGCCGACGGCCGCTTCGACCCCGCGCCCAAGCCCGAACGGACACGGGTCGTCAGCGAGAAGACCGCCAGGAGCCTGGCGCAGATGCTGGAGTCCGTCGTGGACGACGGCCAGGGCACCGGCATCAAGGCCCGCATCCCGGGGTACCGGGTCGCGGGCAAGACCGGCACGGCCAACCGCGTGGACCCGCTCACCGGCCGCTACCGCGGCTACACGTCGTCCTTCGCCGGCTTCGCTCCGGCCGACAAACCGCGGATCACCGTCTACTGCGCCATCCAGAACGCCACCTCGGGCAGCTACTTCGGCGGCCAGATCTGCGCCCCCATCTACAAGCAGGTGATGGAGTTCGCCCTGAAGACCCTCCAGGTCCCGCCGACCGGCGCGAAGGCCGCCAACCTGCCCGTCGACTACAAGCCCTGATCAGCACCTCGGAAACACCAGGAACCAGCTCGTGACAACGATCACCCCGGACCCCGGGAACCAAGGCGCCCACAGGCCCTCGCTTCGCTCCGGAGCGGGTGCGCCCGGTACGCTCACCGCCGTGCCACACGCTGATCAGTCCCCCATCACCCAGAAGGGCCAACCCGTGACGTATCCGGGACTGCCCCGGCCGACGACGCTTCCCGCCACACCCCTCGCGGAGCTCGCCGGCCAGCTGGGTGTCACCGCGCCGGAAGCCGCCGCCGAGGTCACGGGGATCACCCACGACTCGCGCGCGGTCCGCCCCGGTGACCTGTACGCCGCCCTGCCGGGCGCCCGGCTGCACGGCGCCGACTTCGTCACCCAGGCCGCGAGCCTGGGCGCCGTCGCCGTGCTCACCGACCCCACGGGCGCCGAGCGCGCCGCCGCCTCCGGGCTGCCCGTCCTGGTGGTCGAGGACCCGCGCGGCCGGATGGGAGAGCTGGCGGCCACGATCTACCACCACCCGGGCCGCGACCTGCTCCAGATCGGGATCACCGGCACCTCCGGCAAGACCACCACCGCCTACCTGGTGGAAGGCGGCCTGAGGACCGCCCGTTCGACGGGCCTCATCGGCACCGTCGAGATCCGCATCGGCGACGAGCGCATCAAGTCCGAGCGCACCACGCCGGAAGCCACCGACCTCCAGGCCCTGTTCGCCGTCATGCGCGAAGGGGGCGTCGAGGCGGTCGCCATGGAGGTCTCCAGCCACGCCCTGGTGCTCGGCCGGGTCGACGGCTGCGTCTTCGACATCGCCGTCTTCACCAACCTCAGCCCGGAACACATGGAGTTCCACTCCGGCATGGAGGACTACTTCCAGGCCAAGGCGCAGCTGTTCACGCCACGGCGCAGCAGGCTCGGCGTGGTCAACGCCGACGACGAGTACGGCCGCCGGCTCGCGAAGGAGGCGACCGTGCCGGTCGTCACCTTCTCCGCCGAGGGCCACCCCGACGCCGACTGGCGCGCCCAGGACGTCCAGGTCGGCCCCATGGACTCGACGTTCACCGTCCTCGGCCCGAACGGCGAGCGCGTGCACGCCAAGTCGCCGCTGCCGGGCCCCTTCAACGTCGCGAACACCCTCGCCGCCGTCGTCGCCCTCGCCGCGGCCGGACTCGACCCGCAGGCCGCCGCCGACGGCATCGCCGCCGTCCCGGGCGTCCCGGGCCGCCTGGAGCGCGTCGACGCCGGACAGCCCTACCTCGCGGTGGTCGACTACGCCCACAAGACCGACGCCGTCGAGTCGGTGCTCAAGGCGCTGCGCAAGGTCACCAAGGGCCGGCTGCACGTCGTCCTCGGCTGCGGTGGCGACCGCGACCAGACCAAGCGCGCCCCGATGGGCGCCGCCGTGGCCCGCCTCGCCGACACGGCCGTACTGACCTCCGACAACCCCCGCTCCGAGGACCCCCTCGCCATCCTCGCGACCATGCTCCAGGGCGCGGCCTCCGTGCCCGCGCACGAGCGCGGCGAGGTCCTGCTCTTCGAGGACCGGGCCGCCGCCGTCGCCGCCGCCGTGGGCCGCGCCCAGGCCGGCGACACCGTGCTGGTCGCCGGCAAGGGCCACGAGCAGGGCCAGGACATCGCCGGCGTGGTCCGTCCCTTCGACGACCGCCAGGTGCTCCGCGAAGCCATCCAGAAGACCCAGGGATGAAAATCCAGAAGACCCAGGGGAAGAACTTGTGATCGCCCTCTCCCTCGCCGAGATCGCAGCAGTCGTCGGCGGGCAGACGCACGACATACCGGATCCGTCCGTACAGGTCACGGGACCGGTCGTCCGGGACTCCCGCGAGGTGGTGCCCGGCAGCCTGTTCGCCGCCTTCGTCGGCGAGCGCGTGGACGGCCACGACTACGCCCGCGCGGTGACCGAGGCCGGCGCGGTCGCCGTGCTGGCCTCCCGCCCGGTCGGCGTTCCCGCGATCGTCGTCGAGGACGTCCAGACGGCCCTCGGCGCCCTCGCCCGGCACGTCGTACGCCGGCTTGGCGCGACCCTCGTCGCCCTGACCGGCTCGGCCGGCAAGACCAGCACCAAGGACCTCATCGCCCAGGTGCTCCGGCGCAAGGCGCCGACGGTGTTCACGCCGGGCTCGCTCAACAACGAGATCGGGCTGCCGCTGACCGCCCTGTCCGCCACCGAGGAAACCCGCTTCCTCGTACTGGAGATGGGCGCCCGGGGCATCGGGCACATCCGCTACCTCACCGGCCTCACCCCGCCGAGGATCGGCCTGGTGCTCAACGTCGGCAGCGCCCACATCGGCGAGTTCGGCGGACGTGAGCAGATCGCCCAGGCCAAGGGCGAACTCGTGGAGGCGCTTCCCCCGGCCGAGGAGGGCGGCGTCGCGGTCCTCAACGCCGACGACCCGCTGGTGCGCGCCATGGCCTCCCGTACCAAGGCGAAGGTGGTCCTTTTCGGAGAGTCGGCCGAAGCGGACGTACGGGCCGAGAACGTACGACTCACGGACAGCGGACAGCCCTCCTTCAGGCTTCACACACCCTCCGGTGCAAGTGATCTGACGATGCGCCTGTACGGTGAGCACCACGTGTCGAACGCGCTCGCCGCGGCCGCCGTCGCCCATGAGCTGGGCATGTCCGCGGAAGAGATCGCCACCGCGCTCTCCGAGGCGGGCTCCCTCTCCCGCTGGCGCATGGAGGTCACCGAGCGCCCGGACGGCGTGACCATCGTCAACGACGCCTACAACGCCAACCCCGAGTCCATGCGGGCCGCCCTCAGGGCACTCGCGGCCATGGGCAAGGGGCGCCGCACGTGGGCGGTGCTCGGCAAGATGGCCGAGCTGGGGGACGAGGCGCTCGCCGAGCACGACGCCGTCGGACGGCTCGCCGTCCGGCTCAACGTCAGCAAGCTCGTCGCCGTCGGGGGGATTGAGGCCTCCTGGCTGCAATTGGGCGCATATAACGAGGGTTCGTGGGGTGAGGAGTCGGTGCACGTGTCCGACGCACAGGCGGCGATCGACCTGCTGCGCAGCGAGTTGCGCCCGGGGGACGTCGTGCTCGTGAAGGCGTCCCGTTCGGTGGGTCTGGAGAGCGTCGCCCAGGCGCTCGTCGAGACCGGTGCCGAGGGTGAGGTTGCCGCCCGATGATGAAGCAGATCCTGTTCTCAGGAGTCATTGGCCTCTTCCTGACGCTGGTCGGCACCCCGCTGCTGATCAAGCTCCTCGCCCGCAAGGGCTACGGCCAGTACATCCGTGACGACGGCCCGCGCGAGCACGCCAGCAAGCGCGGTACGCCGACCATGGGCGGTATCGCCTTCATCCTGGCGACGATCGCCGCGTACTTCCTGAGCAAGCTCATCACCGGTTACCCGCCCACCTACTCCGGGCTGCTGGTCCTCGGCCTGATGTCCGGCATGGGCCTGGTCGGCTTCCTCGACGACTACATCAAGATCGTCAAGCGGCGCTCGCTGGGCCTGCGGGCCAAGGCCAAGATGGCCGGCCAGCTGATCGTCGGCATCGCCTTCGCCGTGCTGTCGCTGCAGTTCTCCGACGCCCGCGGCAACACCCCGGCCTCCACCAAGCTGTCGTTCATCACCGACTTCGGCTGGTCCATCGGCCCGGTGCTGTTCGTCGTCTGGGCGCTGTTCATGATCCTCGCGATGTCGAACGGTGTGAACCTCACCGACGGTCTGGACGGTCTGGCCACCGGCGCCTCCGTGCTCGTCTTCGGCGCCTACACCTTCATCGGCGTCTGGCAGTTCCAGGAGTCCTGCGCCAACGCGGGCACCCTGACCAACCCCGGCGCCTGCTACGAGGTGCGCGACCCGCTGGACCTGGCCGTGGTCGCCTCCGCGCTGATGGGCGCCTGCCTCGGCTTCCTGTGGTGGAACACCTCGCCGGCGAAGATCTTCATGGGCGACACCGGCTCGCTCGCCCTCGGCGGTGTCCTCACCGGCCTGGCCATCCTCTCCCGCACGGAGCTGCTGGTGGCCATCATGGGCGGCCTGTTCGTCCTCATCACCATGTCGGTCGTCATCCAGGTCGGCTCCTTCCGGCTCACCGGCAAGCGCGTCTTCCGGATGGCACCGCTCCAGCACCACTTCGAACTCAAAGGCTGGTCCGAGGTCCTGGTGGTGGTCCGATTCTGGATCATCCAGGGCATCTGTGTGATCGTCGGACTGGGCCTCTTCTACGCGGGATGGGCAGCGGACAAGTGACCTCCTCGGTGCCTTCTGGGCCTTCCGACTTCCAGGGCAAGCACGTCACCGTCGCCGGGCTCGGCGTCTCCGGCGTCCCGGCGGCGAAAGCGCTGCACGCGCGCGGGGCGATCGTCACGGTCGTCAACGACGGCGACGACGCACGCGCGCGGGAGCAGGCCGCGGAGCTGGAGGCGCTCGGCGTGACCGTGCGCCTCGGCGACGGCGAGACCCTGCCGGAGGGCACCGAGCTGATCGTCACCGCGCCCGGCTGGAAGCCGGACAAGCCCCTGTTCCTCGCCGCCGAGAAGGCCGGTGTGCCGGTCTGGGGCGACGTGGAGCTGGCCTGGCGGCTGCGCGGCCCGGACGCGGCCCCGTGGCTGGCCGTGACGGGCACCAACGGCAAGACCACGACCGTCCAGATGCTCGCCTCCATCCTGAAGGCGGCGGGCCTGCGCACGGCCGCCGTGGGCAACATCGGCGTCTCCCTGCTGGACGCCGTCCTCGGCGAGGAGCGGTACGACGTCCTCGCCGTGGAGCTGTCCAGCTACCAGCTCCACTGGGCGCCCTCCCCGCGGGCGCACTCCGCGGTCGTCCTCAACCTCGCGCCGGACCACCTGGACTGGCACGGCTCCATGGAGGCGTACGCACGCGACAAGGGCCGCGTCTACGAGGGCAACAAGGTCGCCTGCGTCTACAACGTCGCCGACAAGGCCACCGAGGACCTCGTGCGCGAGGCCGACGTCGAAGAGGGCTGCCGTGCCGTCGGGTTCACGCTCGGCACGCCGGGGCCCTCCCAACTCGGCGTCGTGGACGGCATCCTGGTCGACCGGGCCTTCGTCGAGAACCGGCACGCGAACGCGCAGGAGCTGGCCGAGGTCCGCGACGTCGACCCGCCCGCGCCGCACAACATCGCCAACGCCCTCGCCGCCGCCGCCCTCGCGCGCGCCTTCGGGGTGCCCGCGAGCGCCGTACGGGACGGTCTGCGGGCCTTCCGCCCGGACGCCCACCGCATCTCGCACGTCGCCGACATCGACGGGGTGGCGTACGTGGACGACTCCAAGGCGACCAACACGCACGCCGCGGAAGCCTCTTTGGCGTCATATGAACCGATCGTATGGATCGCGGGCGGTCTGGCGAAGGGCGCGACCTTCGACGAGCTGGTCGCCAAGTCGGCGAAGCGGCTCCGCGGTGCCGTCCTGATCGGTGCCGACCGGGCCCTGATCCGGGACGCCCTCGCGCGACACGCGCCGGAAGTACCCGTGGTCGACCTCGAACGGACCGACACTGGGGCGATGCTCCAGGCGGTGACGGAAGCGAGGAGGCTGGCCCGGCCCGGCGACACGGTGCTGCTGGCGCCGGCCTGCGCTTCCATGGACATGTTCACCAACTACAACCAGCGCGGCGACGCGTTCGCGGCGGCGGTCCGCGAACTCGGCGCCTGACCCCGGCCGCCTGCCGGGCGGATCTTGGGAGGGACGCGTGGGACGGTCGACGTTCAGCGGAGGCGCCGATGCCCAGTAGCCGTACCGGCCGGCCACCCGTGCAGCGGGCGTCCCGGCGCCCGCGTTCCGCCGTTCTCCGGCCCCCGCGCGAGAACCCCGTACAACGGCTCTACACACGCGCGCGCAAGGCCTGGGACCGGCCGCTGACCGCCTACTACCTGATCGTCGGCGGCAGTGTGCTGATCACCGTGCTGGGCCTGGTGATGGTCTACTCGGCCTCCCAGATCACCGCGCTCCAGCTGTCGCTGCCCGGGTCGTACTTCTTCCGCAAGCAGTTCCTCGCCGCGCTGATCGGCGGCGCACTGCTGTTCGCCGCCTCCCGCATGCCGGTGAAGCTGCACCGGGCGCTCGCCTACCCGATCCTCGCCGGCGCCGTCTTCCTGATGGCCCTGGTGCAGGTGCCCGGGATAGGGATGGCGGTCAACGGCAACCAGAACTGGATCTCCCTCGGCGGCTCCTTCCAGATCCAGCCCAGCGAGTTCGGCAAGCTCGCCCTGGTGCTGTGGGGGGCGGACCTGATCGCCCGCAAGCAGGAGAGGAGGCTGCTGACCCAGTGGAAGCACATGCTCGTGCCGCTGGTCCCGGTCGCGTTCCTGCTGCTCGGTCTGATCATGCTCGGCGGCGACATGGGCACCGCGATCATCCTCACGGCGATCCTCTTCGGTCTGCTGTGGCTGGCGGGCGCGCCGACCCGGCTGTTCGCGGGCGTGCTGTCCGTCGCCGGCCTGATCGGTGTGACGCTCATCAAGACGAGCCCCAACCGGATGGCCCGCCTCGCCTGCATCGGCGCCACCGAGCCCAAGGCCGGGGTCGCCGACTGCTGGCAGGCCGTGCACGGCATCTACGCCCTGGCCTCGGGCGGACTCTTCGGCTCCGGACTCGGCGCGAGTGTGGAAAAATGGGGCCAACTCCCGGAAGCCCACACCGACTTCATCTTCGCCGTCACCGGTGAGGAACTGGGTCTGGCGGGGACGCTGTCGGTGCTCGCCCTGTTCGCGGCTCTAGGCTATGCGGGTATCCGCGTGGCCGGACGCACGGAGGACCCCTTCGTGAGGTACGCCGCGGGAGGCGTGACCACCTGGATCACCGCCCAGGCGGTGATCAACATCGGTGCGGTGCTCGGTCTGCTGCCGATCGCCGGTGTCCCCCTCCCGCTGTTCTCCTACGGAGGGTCCGCCCTGCTGCCGACCATGTTCGCCATCGGGCTGCTGATCGCCTTCGCGCGCGACGAGCCCGCTGCGCGGGCGGCGCTTGCGATGCGGCAACCTCGCTTTGGTAGAAAGCGGGCGGGAGACCCAGGGCCCGTCAGAAGGCCGACCGGGGCTCCTCGGAGATGGAACACGATGCGACGGCGTGCCTCGGCGGCGCGTTCGTCCGGAGAGCGGTGAATTTCGGTGCATGTCGTACTCGCCGGTGGAGGGACCGCCGGCCACATCGAGCCCGCGCTCGCCCTCGCGGACGCCCTGCGCAGGCAGGACCCGACCGTGGGGATCACGGCCCTGGGCACGGAGCGCGGCCTGGAGACCCGGCTCGTCCCGGAGCGCGGCTACGAGCTGGCGCTGATCCCGGCGGTGCCCCTGCCGCGCAAGCCCACCCCCGAGCTGATCACCGTCCCGGGCCGGCTGCGCGGCACGATCAAGGCCGCCGAGCAGATCCTGGAGCGGACCAAGGCGGACTGCGTGGTCGGCTTCGGCGGCTACGTCGCCCTGCCCGGCTACCTGGCCGCCAAGCGCCTCGGCGTGCCCATCGTGATCCACGAGGCCAACGCCCGCCCGGGTCTGGCCAACAAGATCGGCTCGCGGTACGCGGCCCGGGTCGCCGTCTCCACCCCGGACAGCAAGCTGCGTGACGCCCGCTACATCGGCATCCCGCTGCGCCGCTCCATCGCCACGCTGGACCGCGCCGCCGTCCGGCCCGAGGCCCGCCACCGCTTCGGCCTCGACCCCAACCTGCCCACGCTGCTCGTCTCCGGCGGCTCGCAGGGCGCCCGGCGGCTGAACGAGGTGACGCAGGCGGTCGCCCCGTGGCTCCAGCAGGCCGGCATCCAGATCCTGCACGCGGTCGGCCCGAAGAACGAACTGCCGCAGGTGCACCAGATGCCGGGAATGCCCCCCTACATCCCGGTAAGTTACCTGGATCGGATGGACCTCGCGTACGCCGCGGCCGACATGATGCTCTGCCGCGCGGGCGCGATGACCGTCGCCGAACTCTCCGCAGTCGGACTCCCGGCCGCGTACGTCCCGCTGCCCATCGGAAACGGCGAGCAGCGGCTCAACGCCCAGCCGGTGGTCAAGGCCGGCGGCGGGCTCCTCGTCGACGACGCGGAGCTGACGCCCGAGTGGGTGCAGCAGAACGTGCTGCCCGTGCTCGCCGACCCGCACCGGCTGTACGAGATGTCCCGCGCGGCGAGCGAGTTCGGCCGCCGGGACGCCGACGACCTGCTCGTCGGCATGGTGTACGAGGCGATCGCCTCGCGCCGGTAGGACCGTATGACGAAAGGGCAGTGAGCAGCGTGGCCGGACCCTCCACCGCCGAGCGCGGAGAACGCCAGCAGGAGTCGTCCGGCCCGCCGCCCGCCCGTGGGCCGGGACGGCGGCGCCTTCGTCTGATCGTCGCCCTGGCCGCCCTCCTCGTGCTCCTCGGGGGCGGCTGCACCTGGGTGCTGTACGGCTCCTCGTGGCTGCGCGTCGAGCACGTCTCGGTGTCGGGCACGCGCGTGCTGACCCCGGCCGAGGTGCGTGAGGCGGCGGCCGTGCCTGTCGGAAAACCGATGATTTCCGCCGACGTGGATGCCATCGGAGCCCGACTTCGCCGGAAATTGCCCAGAATTGACACCGTAGCTGTGGTTCGTTCCTGGCCGCATGGAATCGATCTGAAAGTGACCGAGCGCACCGCGGTCCTGCTCGTCCGAAAGGGCGGGGACTTCGTCGAAGTCGACGACGACGGTGTCCGGTTCGCCACGGTCGGGCAGGCGCCGGACGGCGTTCCGCTGCTGGATGTGTCCGCGTCCCGGACGGGCCCCGGCGCCGCCAGCCTCCGGCGCTTCGGCACCGACCGGCTGGTGCGCGAGGCGGTCCGGGTCGCGGGGGACCTGCCGGCCGCGGTGGCGAAGACCGCCCGGACCGTCCACGTGCGCACCTACGACGACATCACGCTGGAGCTGGCCGGCGGTCGCACCGTCGCGTGGGGCAGCGGCGAACAGGGCCGCGCCAAGGCACGGTCCCTCACGGCTCTCATGAAAGCATCCCCCGGCGCGCGGCACTTCGACGTCAGCGTGCCCACCGCCCCTGCCTCATCGGGGAGTTGACGCGCATCAGCGCAGGCCAGCACCCTGGTTGGGCACCGCTATGGCTGATCACATAGGGTGAAAAGAAAAACGGGAGGTTCGGCGTGTTCGTTGAACGGGCGCCACTTGTCGACTTAGTGTCCTGTTCAGAAGACTCCAGGGAACAGACACACTGGTAACCCTAAACTTCAGGGTTAGGGTTCGGGTCGGCGCTACGGACCGTCCCATTCGGCATCCGTCGTCCCGGCGCGGGGCACCGCACGGCGGCGACAACGTAATTCGAGGCGAGAGGCCTTCGACGTGGCAGCACCGCAGAACTACCTCGCAGTCATCAAGGTCATCGGTGTCGGCGGCGGTGGTGTCAATGCCATCAACCGGATGATCGAGGTCGGTCTCAAGGGCGTCGAGTTCATCGCCATCAACACCGACGCACAGGCGCTGTTGATGAGCGACGCCGACGTCAAGCTCGACGTCGGCCGCGAACTCACCCGCGGACTCGGCGCCGGAGCCAACCCGGCCGTCGGCCGCAAGGCCGCCGAGGACCACCGCGAGGAGATCGAGGAGGTCCTCAAGGGGGCCGACATGGTCTTCGTGACGGCCGGCGAAGGCGGCGGCACCGGCACCGGCGGCGCGCCCGTCGTGGCCAACATCGCGCGCTCGCTCGGCGCCCTCACCATCGGCGTGGTCACCCGCCCGTTCACCTTCGAGGGACGGCGCCGCGCGAACCAGGCCGAGGACGGCATCGCCGAGCTCCGCGAAGAGGTCGACACCCTCATCGTCATCCCGAACGACCGGCTGCTGTCCATCTCGGACCGCCAGGTCTCGGTCCTGGACGCCTTCAAGTCCGCCGACCAGGTCCTGCTCTCCGGTGTTCAGGGCATCACCGACCTCATCACCACCCCCGGCCTGATCAACCTCGACTTCGCCGACGTCAAGTCGGTCATGTCCGAGGCCGGTTCGGCCCTCATGGGCATCGGCTCGGCCCGCGGCGACGACCGCGCGGTGGCCGCGGCCGAGATGGCGATCTCCTCGCCGCTGCTGGAGGCGTCCATCGACGGCGCCCGTGGCGTGCTGCTCTCCATCTCCGGCGGCTCCGACCTCGGCCTGTTCGAGATCAACGAGGCCGCCCAGCTGGTCAGCGAGGCCGCCCACCCCGAGGCCAACATCATCTTCGGCGCGGTCATCGACGACGCCCTCGGCGACGAGGTCCGGGTCACCGTGATCGCGGCCGGCTTCGACGGCGGCCAGCCGCCCGCCCGCCGGGACAACGTCCTCGGCGCGGCCTCCGGACCGGCCCCCGCCCGCCGCGAGGAGCCCGCCCCGGCCCGGCCGAGTGAGCCGAGCCGTCCGTCCTTCGGCTCGCTGGGCAGCGTCAAGCCGAAGGAGGAGCCGGAGCCGGCGCCCGAGCCGGTGACGGAGATCCCGGTCGCCCCGCCGGTGACGCCGGCGCCCCGGACCTACTCGGACAGCGCGGCCGAGGAACTGGACGTCCCGGACTTCCTCAAGTGATAGGACAGCGCGAGAGCGTGAGCGGCGCGCACTTCGCCTTCACCGACCGGTGGGGCGGGGTGAGCGCCGCTCCGTATGAGGAGCTGAACCTCGGCGGCGCGGTCGGTGACGCCCCCGAGGCGGTCCGGCGCAACCGGGAGCTGGCGGCAGGGTCGCTCGGCCTGGACCCCGGCCGGGTCGTCTGGATGAACCAGGTGCACGGCGCCGACGTCGCCGTGGTGGACGAGCCGTGGGGCGAGCGACCGGTGCCGGAGGTCGACGCGATCGTCACCGCCCGGCGCGGACTCGCCCTCGCCGTCCTCACCGCCGACTGCGTGCCGGTGCTGCTGGCCGACCCCGAAGCCGGGATCGTCGCCGCGGTCCACGCCGGCCGGCCCGGCATGGTCAAGGGGGTCGTCCCCGCCGCCGTACGCGCCATGGTCGGACTCGGTGCCGAGGCGCGACGGATCGTCGCCCGTACCGGTCCGTCCGTGTGCGGCCGGTGCTACGAGGTGCCGGAGGCGATGCGCGCCGAGGTGGCCGCCGTCGAGCCGGCGGCGCACGCCGAAACGAGCTGGGGCACGCCGGCGCTCGATGTGAGCGCCGGCGTGCACGCGCAGCTCGACCGGCTCGGGGTGTGCGACCGGGCGCAGGCGCCGGTGTGCACGCTGGAGTCGGACGACCACTTCTCGTACCGCCGCGACCGCACCACCGGGCGGCTCGCGGGCTATGTCTGGCTGGACTGATGGGGCATGACGGACCGTAAGACCGAACTCGCCGCGAATCTGGCGAAGGTGGAGGAGCGCATCACCGCCGCGTGCGTGGCGGCCGGGCGCGCGCGGGAGGAGGTGACCCTGATCGTGGTCACCAAGACCTACCCGGCGAGCGATGTGCGGATCCTGTCGGACCTCGGGGTGCGCCATGTCGCCGAGAACCGTGACCAGGACGCGGCCCCCAAGGCCGCCGCCTGTGCGGATCTGCCCTTGAAGTGGCACTTCGTCGGTCAGTTGCAGACCAACAAGGTGCGTTCCGTGGTCGGTTACGCCGATGTCGTGCAGTCCGTCGACCGTTCCCGGCTCGTCACCGCGCTGTCGAAGGAGGCGGTGCGGGCGGAGCGCGAGGTGGGATGCCTCATCCAGGTCGCGTTCGACGCCGGTGCGAGCGGCAGGGGCGACCGCGGGGGCGTGGCCCCGGAAGGAATCGAAGAGTTGGCCGACCTCGTCGCCCGGGCGCCCGGGCTGCGGCTCGACGGGCTGATGACCGTCGCTCCGCTCACCGGGGAGTACGCGGGACGCGAACAGGCGGCGTTCGAGCGCCTGGTGGTTTTGTCGACTGACCTGCGCCGAGCCCATCCGACTGCAACCATGGTGTCGGCAGGGATGAGCGCGGACCTCGAACAGGCCGTGGCCGCCGGGGCGACACATGTGCGCGTCGGCACCGCGGTACTCGGAGTCCGCCCCAGGCTCGGGTAACGTCGCCAGGAAGTCGGACCACAGCAGAAAATATGGTCAGTGCACGCAAGGCGGGCACAACGACCACGTGGATCGCGGGCACTTGGCAGTCGTCAGTCGATCCACCACAGAGCGGAGGACTCAGAGCATGGCCGGCGCGATGCGCAAGATGGCGGTCTACCTCGGCCTCGTGGAGGACGATGGGTACGACGGCCGCGGATTCGACCCCGACGACGACTTCGAGCCCGAACTGGACCCGGAGCCCGAGCGGGACCACCGGCGGCACGAGCCGTCGCACCAGTCACACGGCGCACATCAGTCCCAAAGGGACGAAGAGGTGCGAATCGTGCAACCGCCCGCGCCCCGCGAACCGGTGGCCCGTTCGACTTCGCTCGCCGCGGAATCCGGACGCCCGGCGCGGATCGCGCCCGTGGCATCCATCACACAAGAACGTCAGTCCCTGGAGAAGAACGCGCCGGTGATCATGCCCAAGGTCGTGTCGGAACGAGAGCCTTACCGGATCACCACGCTTCACCCGCGGACCTACAACGAGGCCCGTACCATCGGGGAACACTTCCGTGAGGGCACCCCGGTGATCATGAATCTGACTGAGATGGATGACACAGACGCCAAGCGACTTGTCGACTTTGCGGCCGGTTTGGTGTTTGGTCTTCACGGCAGCATCGAGCGGGTGACGCAGAAGGTGTTCCTGTTGTCTCCTGCTAACGTCGATGTCACGGCGGAGGACAAGGCCCGCATCGCAGAGGGCGGGTTCTTCAACCAGAGCTGAGACGTACGGCCGGATCGAAGCACGGAAGAGCACGGAAACAGGGGAGAGGGAACAGCAGGCCATGAGCGTGTTCGCGCAGGTGATCTACATCGCGCTGATGGTGTTCCTCGTCGTGCTCATCTTCCGGCTGGTCATGGACTACGTCTTCCAGTTCGCCCGCTCGTGGCAACCCGGCAAGGCGATGGTGGTCGTACTGGAGGCCACCTACACTGTCACCGATCCACCGCTGAAGCTTCTGCGGCGGTTCATCCCGCCGCTGCGTCTCGGGGGCGTGGCGCTCGACCTGTCCTTCTTCGTACTGATGATCATCGTCTACATTCTCATCTCCGTCGCGGGGAGCTTCGTGAGATGAGGATGGGGACGATCCGGTCTTGCCGACTGCCGATGACTACGTTGAGGTGAAGAGATGCCGTTGACCCCCGAGGACGTGCGGAACAAGCAGTTCACGACCGTCCGCCTCCGAGAAGGCTATGACGAGGACGAGGTCGATGCCTTCCTCGACGAGGTCGAAGCCGAACTGACCCGTCTGCTGCGCGAGAACGAGGACCTGCGCGCCAAGCTGGCCGCGGCCACCCGTGCCGCCGCGCAGAACCAGCAGAACGCGCGCAAGCCTCCGGAGCAGGACCAGCAGCAGCAGCACCAGCAGCAGGGCATGCGAGGTCCCGGCGCTCCCGTGCCCGCCGGGATATCGGGCCCGCCGCAGCAGCAGATGGGTGGCCCCATGGGTGGCCCGCCCCAGCTGCCGAGCGGTGCCCCGCAGCTGCCCGCCGGCCCCGGCGGTCAGGGCGGCCCGCAGGGTCCCGGCCCGATGGGCCAGGGTCCGATGGGCCAGGGTCCGATGGGCCAGGGTCCGATGGGTCAGGGCCCGATGGGTGGTCAGCCGCCCATGCAGCAGCAGATGGGCGGCCCGATGGGCGGTCCCATGGGTGGCCCCATGGGCGGTCCGATGGGCGGCCCCGGTCAGGGCCCCGGTGGCGACAGCGCCGCCCGTGTCCTCTCGCTGGCCCAGCAGACCGCCGACCAGGCGATCGCCGAGGCCCGCTCCGAGGCCAACAAGATCGTCGGCGAGGCCCGCAGCCGCGCCGAGGGTCTGGAGCGTGACGCCCGTGCCAAGGCCGACGCCCTGGAGCGGGACGCGCAGGAGAAGCACCGCGTCGCCATGGGCTCCCTGGAGTCCGCCCGCGCCACGCTGGAGCGCAAGGTCGAGGACCTGCGCGGCTTCGAGCGCGAGTACCGCACGCGCCTGAAGTCGTACCTGGAGTCGCAGCTGCGTCAGCTGGAGACCCAGGCCGACGACTCGCTGGCCCCGCCGCGCACCCCGGCCACCGCGTCCCTGCCGCCGTCCCCGGCGCCCTCCATGGCCCCGGCCGGCGCGAGCGCCCCGGCCTACGGCGGCAACCAGACGATGGGTGGCAACCCCTCGCCGTCCGCCCCGTCCTACGGCGGTCAGCAGCAGATGACCCCGGCCATGACCCAGCCCATGGCCCCGGTCCGCCCGCAGGGCCCGTCCCCGATGGGTCAGGCTCCCTCGCCGATGCGTGGGTTCCTGATCGACGAGGACGACAACTGAGCACCGGGCACCAGTACGACAACGGCGTCGGCAGCGTCTGATAGGGCGGGCCCCCCGGACTTCGGTCCCGGGGGCCCGCCCTTTTTACGCGGGTTGCGTGACGAGGCGCCCCACGACGGAAGGGCCCGGCCTCCCCGAGGGAGGCCGGGCCCTTCGCGAACCGCTGGGCGCCTACGCCTTGCGCAGCCGGAACGTGAGGGACAGCCCCTCGTCGGTGAACGGCTCACCGAAGCTGTCGTCGGCCTCGCCCTGCCCGAAGTCGGTCGACAGCACCTCGTCGGCGATCAGCCCCGCGTGCTCGGCGAGGGCCGCCACCACGGCCGGGTCCGTGGAGGTCCAGCGCAGCGCGATCCGGTCGGCGACATCGAGGCCGCTGTTCTTTCGGGCCTCCTGGATCAGCCGGATCGCGTCACGGGCCAGGCCCGCCTGCCGCAGCTCCTCGGTGATCTCCAGGTCCAGCGCCACCGTGGCACCGGAGTCGGAGGCCACCGACCAGCCCTCGCGCGGGGTCTCCGTGATGATCACCTCGTCCGGAGCGAGGGTGACCGTCTCACCGTCGAGCTCCACCGAGGCCGTGCCCTCACGCAGGGCGAGGGACAGCGCGGCGGCGTCGGCGGCGGCGATCGCCTTCGCCACGTCCTGCACCCGCTTGCCGAACCGCTTGCCGAGCGCCCGGAAGTTGGCCTTCGCGGTCGTGTCGACCAGGCTGCCGCCGACCTCGCTGAGCGACGCCAGCGCCTCGACGTTCAGCTCCTCCGTGATCTGCGCGTGCAGTTCCCGGTCCAGTGCCTCGAACCCGGTCGCCGCGATCAGCGCCCGGGACAGCGGCTGACGCGTCTTGACGCCGGACTCCGCGCGCGTGGCGCGGCCCAGCTCGACCAGCCGGCGGACCAGGACCATCTGCTTCGACAGTTCCGGGTCGATCGCCGACAGGTCCGCCTCCGGCCAGGCGGCCAGATGCACGGACTCCGGCGCGCCCGGGGTGACCGGAACGACCAGGTCCTGCCAGACCCGCTCGGTGATGAACGGGGTGATCGGCGCCATCAGCTTGGTGACCGTCTCCAGCACCTCGTGCAGCGTGCGCAGCGCGGCCTTGTCGCCCTGCCAGAAGCGGCGGCGGGAACGGCGGACGTACCAGTTCGACAGGTCGTCGACGAACGCGCTCAGCAGCTTGCCGGCGCGCTGGGTGTCGTACGCCTCCAGTGCCTGGGTCACCTGGTCGGTGAGCGCGTGCAGCTCGGACAGCAGCCAGCGGTCCAGCACCGGGCGCTCGGCCGGCGCCGGGTCCGCCCCGGACGGCGCCCAGTTCGACGTACGGGCGTACAGGGCCTGGAAGGCGACCGTGTTCCAGTAGGTCAGCAGCGTCTTGCGGACGACCTCCTGGATGGTGCCGTGGCCCACCCGGCGTGCGGCCCACGGGGAGCCGCCGGCCGCCATGAACCAGCGCACCGCGTCCGCGCCGTGCTGGTCCATGAGCGGGATCGGCTGCAGGATGTTGCCCAGGTGCTTGGACATCTTGCGGCCGTCCTCGGCCAGGATGTGGCCCAGGCAGACGACGTTCTCGTACGACGACCTGTCGAAGACGAGCGTGCCGACGGCCATCAGCGTGTAGAACCAGCCACGGGTCTGGTCGATCGCCTCGGAGATGAACTGCGCCGGGTACCGGCTCTCGAACAGCTCCTTGTTCTTGTACGGGTAGCCCCACTGCGCGAACGGCATCGAGCCCGAGTCGTACCAGGCGTCGATGACCTCCGGCACGCGCGTGGCCGTCGCGCCGCAGCCCTCGTGGGGGCAGGCGAAGGTGACCTCGTCGATGTACGGGCGGTGCGGGTCGAGGCCCGACTGGTCGGTGCCGGTCAGCTCGCTCAGCTCGGTGAGGGAGCCGACGCAGGTGAGGTGGTCCTCCCCGCAGCGCCAGATCGGCAGCGGGGTGCCCCAGTAGCGGTTGCGGGACAGGGCCCAGTCGATGTTGTTGTTCAGCCAGTCGCCGTACCGGCCGTGCTTGACCGTCTCCGGGAACCAGTTGGTCTTCTCGTTCTCCTGGATGAGCCGGTCCTTGATGGCCGTCGTGCGGATGTACCAGGAGGGCTGCGCGTAGTAGAGCAGCGCGGTGTGGCAGCGCCAGCAGTGCGGGTAGCTGTGTTCGTACGGCAGGTGCTTGAAGAGCAGACCGCGCTGGTTCAGGTCCTCGGTGAGCTTCTCGTCCGCCTTCTTGAAGAAGACGCCGCCGACCAGCGGGACGTCCTCCTCGAAGGTGCCGTCCGGGCGGACCGGGTTGACGACCGGCAGGTCGTAGGAGCGGCAGACCTTGAGGTCGTCCTCACCGAAGGCCGGGGACTGGTGCACCAGACCGGTGCCGTCGTCGGTGGTGACGTACTCGGCGTTCACGACGAAGTGCGCCGGGGCCGGGAACTCCACCAGCTCGAACGGGCGCCGGTACGTCCAGCGCTCCATCTCGGCACCGGTGAAGGTCTGGCCCGTGGTCTCCCAGCCCTCGCCCAGCGCCTTGGCGACGAGCGGCTCGGCGACGACGAGCTTCTCCTCGCCGTCGGTGGCGACCACGTAGGTCACCTCCGGGTGCGCGGCGACCGCCGTGTTGGACACGAGGGTCCAGGGGGTCGTCGTCCACACCAGGAGCGCGGCCTGGCCGGCGAGCGGTCCGGAGGTGAGCGGGAAACGGACGTACACCGACGGGTCGACGACCGTCTCGTACCCCTGCGCCAGCTCGTGGTCGGACAGGCCGGTGCCGCAGCGCGGGCACCAGGGGGCGACCCGGTAGTCCTGGGTGAGGAGCCCCTTGTCGAAGATCTGCTTCAGCGACCACCACACCGACTGCACGTAGTCGGGGTCCATGGTCCGGTAGGCGTCGTCCAGGTCGACCCAGTAGCCCATGCGGGTCGTCAGCTCGGCGAACGCGTCGGTGTGCCGGGTCACGGACTCGCGGCACTTGGCGTTGAACTCGGCGATGCCGTACGCCTCGATGTCCGGCTTGCCGGAGAAGCCCAGCTCCTTCTCGACGGCCAGCTCGACGGGCAGTCCGTGGCAGTCCCAGCCCGCCTTGCGGGCCACGTGGTAGCCGCGCATGGTGCGGAAGCGGGGGAAGACGTCCTTGAAGACGCGGGCCTCGATGTGGTGGGCGCCGGGCATGCCGTTCGCGGTGGGCGGGCCCTCGTAGAACACCCACTCCGGGCGGCCCTCGGACTGCTCCAGGCTCTTGGCGAAGATCTTCTGCTCGCGCCAGAAGTCGAGCACGGCGTGCTCTAGAGCGGGCAGGTCGACCTGTGCGGGCACCTGGCGGTACGTCGGCGCTGTCATCTGCGAGCATCCTCCAACGGACTTGCTGCCTTCCGTCGGAGGGACGAGAGCCTTCCTTGCTGTCTACGCCGTGTGCGGCGCGCTCCCGCGGTACCACCCTCCTTGGCCCCCCGCCGCGCCGTACGCGCCGGTGAGCCCCCTCATTGGGGTCGCGAAGCCGGTTCTACTCGCCGCCGCCCTGCGGCTGCGGCTTTCTTCCGGCGGCTCCGGGGTGATCTTCACGTCGCGCTCGCCCCCGGGCTCACACCGTCCCCGGGTCGCTCTGGGCTGCCTACGCCGCTACTCGTCCCCATCCACGCTTCTCGCTCCGCCCAGTGTACGGCGCCGCGCGGACAGCGGCGGACCGGTTTTCCGGGCGGCGCGGGCGCGGGCCCTCCGGCCGCGCCGTATGACCCGAATGGCGAGGGGCACGGGCACCGGGGCGGGCGCGGGTGCGGCCCGGCGGATTACCCGGCGGGGAGCTGGGCACAACGGATGCATGCCCGTGGCTCGGGGGGTGCGGGCGGGCGAATCGGGCGGTGTGCCCCGTTGCCGCGGGACTCAAGTCGATTTATCGTCCCAGCACGATTCGCGTGCAAGATCACAATATGTGAAGGGGCCGCGGCCATGGTGGCGAAGAAGACCGCCGTACAGCAGCCGGCGACCGGGAAGACCGGCGCGAGGTCTGCCACCGGGAAGACGGCCCCGGGCAGGACGGCCGCCACGGAGACGGCTGCCGCCAAGACCGCCGCCGTGCAGGCGGTGGGCACCGACGCCGTGCGCACCAAGGCGGTCGTCGGCAGGAAATCGGCCGCTGCGGGGAAGGTTGCGAAGAAGGCGGCTGAGAGGAAGACGGCTGAGAAGGCCGCTCGGAAGAAGGCCGCCGACAAGAGGGCGGCCGTGAAGGACACGGCCGCCAAGGGGGCCGTGGGTACCGGGGCGGCCGACGGGAAGCCGGCCGTGAAGGACGCCGCGGCCGGGAAGACGGCCGTGGCGGAGGAGGCCGCGCTGAAGAAGACGGCCACGAAGAGGCCGGCCGCCCACCGGACGGCCGCGGCGGAGAAGTCCGCGAGGAAGGAGGCGGCCGTCGAGGCGACGGCCGCGGGAGAAGCGGCCGGCAAGAAGGCCGTCGCCAAGAAGGCCGTCCCCGGGAAGGCCGCCGCCGGCAAGGCGGCGGTGAAGGCGGCGGCCGGCAAGAGCACGACCAAGGACGCGGGCGCGGCGCGGGCCGCGAAGCAGACGGGAGCCACGACAGTGGTTGCGAAGAAGACTCCTGGCACGGCCACGGCGGAACAGACCGCCGTTCCCAAGGCGCGGCTCGGCGCGGTGGAGCCCGGCGAACTGGCGGTACGCCCCGGCGAGGACCCCTGGACAGCGGAGGAGGTCGACGAGGCCCGCGCGGAGCTGCAGTCCGAGATGGAGCGGCTGCGGGAGGAGATCAGCTCGTCCGAGGCGTCCCTGGTCGGCCTGATGCGCGACTCCGGGGACGGCGCCGGCGACGACCAGGCCGACACCGGCACCAAGAACATCACGCGCGAGCACGAGCTGGCGCTGGCCGCCAACGCGCGCGAGATGCTGGTCCAGACCGAGCGTGCCCTGGAACGGCTCGACGCGGGCACCTACGGCGTGTGCGAGAACTGCGGCAACCCCATCGGCAAGGCCCGGATGCAGGCGTTCCCCAGGGCCACGCTGTGCGTGGAGTGCAAGCAGAAGCAGGAACGCCGCTCCTGAGCGTGGGGGGCCCTCAGGGCGTGCCGTAGTCTCGTCCTCAGTCAGGCACCTAGGTTGAGGGACTCACGTGGCAGAGGCGGAGCGGATCATCGGTACGCCGGACACCCCGGACGACGGCGGCGAGCACACGGCGGCGGCCGAAGTGCCCGCCGGCACCGGCGTGTCCGGGGAGGCCGGCGCGGGCGGGCAGGGGGTCACGGCGGGGCGGACCGGCCGCGGGCGCCGGATCGCCGTGCTGTTCGCGGTGGCCGCGTTCGCGTACGCCCTGGACCTGGTCAGCAAGATGCTCGTGGTGTCCCGCCTGGAGGGGCACGCGCCCATCCAGGTCGTCGGGGACCTGCTGGAGCTGCACGCGATCCGCAACCCGGGTGCCGCCTTCGGGTTCGGCGCGGCCTTCACGGTGATCTTCACGCTGATCGCCGCGGCCGTGATCGTCGTGATCATCCGCCTGGCCCGCAAGCTGTACAGCTTCCCCTGGGCCGTCGCGCTCGGCCTGCTGCTCGGCGGCGCGCTCGGCAACCTCACCGACCGGATCTTCCGGTCGCCGGGCGTCTTCGAGGGCGAGGTGGTGGACTTCATCGCGCCCAAGGGCTTCGCGGTGTTCAACCTCGCGGACTCGGCCATCGTGTGCGGCGGCATCCTGATCGTGCTGCTGTCCTTCCGCGGTCTGGACCCCGACGGCACGGTCCACAAGGACTGATCCCGGCCCTCCCGGGTTTTCCACAGGCTCGTGCGGAGCCGTCCGGCCCGTCCGGCATACTCGACGGGTGAGCACGATTCCCGAGATCCGTACCCTGCCCGTGCCCGACGGCCTGGAGGGCGAGCGCGTCGACGCCGCCATCTCCCGCATGTTCGGCTTCTCCCGCACGAAGGCGGCCGAGCTGGCCGCGGCCGGCAAGGTCCAGGTCGACGGCGCGGTGGTGGGCAAGTCCGAGCGGGTGCGCGGCGGCGCCTGGCTCGAGGTCGAGATGCCGCAGGCGCCCGCGCCGGTGCAGGTGGTCGCCGAGCCGGTCGAGGGCATGGAGATCGTGCACGACGACGACGACGTGGTCGTGATCGTCAAGCCGGTCGGCGTGGCCGCGCACCCGTCACCGGGCTGGTCCGGCCCCACCGTCATCGGCGGTCTCGCCGCCGCCGGGTACCGGATCTCCACGTCCGGCGCCGCGGAGCGCCAGGGCATCGTGCACCGCCTGGACGTCGGCACGTCGGGCCTGATGGTGGTCGCCAAGTCGGAGCGGGCGTACACGTCGCTCAAGCGCCAGTTCAAGGAGCGCACGGTCGACAAGCGCTACCACACCCTGGTCCAGGGCCACCCGGACCCGACGAGCGGCACCATCGACGCCCCGATCGGCCGCCACCCCAACCACGACTACAAGTGGGCGGTCACGGCCGACGGCAAGCCCTCGGTGACCCACTACGACCTCATCGAGGCCTTCCGCGCCGCCTCCCTGCTGGACGTCAAGCTGGAGACGGGCCGCACCCACCAGATCCGCGTCCACATGGCCGCCCACCGCCACCCGTGCGTCGGCGACCTCACCTACGGCGCCGACCCCACCCTCGCCAAGCGGCTGCGCCTGACCCGCCAGTGGCTGCACGCCGTCCGCCTCGGCTTCGAGCACCCCGGTGACGGTTCCTGGGTGGAGTTCGAGAGCGACTACCCCGAGGACCTCCGGCAGGCCCTCGACCAGGTCCGGGAGGAGACATGGGCGTGAGCCCCGCCTACACGGTCCGGGTCGCCGAGGACCCCGCCGACCGCGAGGCCTGCTTCGCGGTCCGCAAGGAGGTCTTCGTGGCCGAGCAGGGCGTGGCCGAGGACATCGAGTACGACGCCTACGACGCCGTCGCCGTGCACGTGCTGGCGGTCCGCGACGACGGGGTGCCACTGGGCACCGGGCGCCTGCTGCACGGTGAGGCGGCGGCCGCGAAGACCGGCGGGGACCCGTCGGTGGGCTCCCTGGGCCGGCTCGCCGTCTCCCGGGAGGCCCGAGGACTCGGCGTCGGCGCGGCCCTGGTGCGCGCCGTCGAGGACGCGGCCCGCGCGCGTGGTCTCACGGCGGTGGACCTGCACGCGCAGACCCACGCCCTCGGCTTCTACGAGCGGCTCGGCTACGAGGCGTACGGCCCGGAGTTCCCGGACGCGGGCATACCGCACCGGGCGATGCGCCGGGCCCTGTAGCCGGCCGAGCTGCCGGGGCCGGGCGAGCCGCTGCCGGTCGCGCCGTCCTTCGGAGGGACGCGGACGCCAAGGCGTCGGTACGCCGCGTCGCGGGCGTCGTGGCAGGCTTGAGGTCTGCCGTGTGATCGTCGACTCCCGGAGCGCCGTCCGTGGACCAGCTGGCTCTGTTGTTCGTCCTGCTGCTCGGGGCCCTGGTGAGCGTCCCGTTGGGGGACCGGTTCGGGGTGCCGGCGCCGGTGCTGATGACCCTGTTCGGCGGGGCTCTGGCCGTGGCCGACTTCGTGCCCAACGTGGACATCCCGCCGGACCTGATCCTGCCCGGACTGCTGCCACCGCTGCTCTACGCCGCCGTCCGCCGTACCTCCTGGCGGCAGTTCGCGGCCAACCTCCGCCCGATCTTCCTGCTGGCCGTGGCCCTGGTGTTCGTCACGACGGTGTGCGTGGCGTTCGTCGCCAACGCCATCGTGCCGGGGCTGCCGATCGCCGCCGCCGTCGCGCTGGGTGCCCTGATCGCGCCGCCGGACCCGGTCGCCGCGACCAGTGTCGCCGGACAGCTGGGGCTGCCGCGCCGCCTGGTGTCGATCCTGGAGGGCGAGGGCCTCTTCAACGACGTCACGGCCATCGTGCTGTACCACGTGGCCATCGCAGCGGCCGTGAGCGGTGCGTTCTCGCCCTGGCGGGCCGGTCTCGACCTGGTGCTGTCCGCGGTCGTCGCGGTGGCCGTGGGTCTGGCGCTGGGCTGGGGCGCGAACAAGCTGATGGACCTCCTCGGCGATCCGACCCTGCAGATCGGCATGACGCTGCTGGTGCCGTACGCCTCCTACGTGCTCGCCGAGAAGCTGCACGGCTCCGGGGTGCTCGCGGTGCTCACCACGGCGCTCTTCCTCGCCGAGTACGCCACCGACGCCGACGACGTGATGACCCGGCTCGCCGGACACACTTTCTGGGACATCATCGACACGCTCGTCACCGGCGTCGCCTTCGGACTCATCGGACTGGAGCTGCACAACGCCATCCGCACGGCCCAGGGCCGGTGGGGCGAGATGCTCGGCTGGGCGGCGGCCGTCGTGGGCGTGGTGATCGTCGTACGGCTGCTGTGGCTGCTGCCGGCGACCTGGCTGACCAAGCGGCTGCACGCCCGCCGGGACTACGACGAGGAGATCCCGGTGAGCTGGCGGGAGACCGTCGTGATGTGGTGGTCCGGGATGCGCGGAGTGGCCTCGGTGGCGCTGGCGCTGGCCGTGCCGCTCAAGACGGACGCCGGGGCACCGTTCCCCGATCGGGACGAGATCGTCTTCATCGCCTTCGGGGTGATCGTCGTCACGCTGGTGGTGCAGGGGCTGACGCTGCCCTGGCTGGTGAAGCGGCTGGGGGTGCGGGCCGACTCCGAAGGGGAGAAGGAGTTCGAGAAGGAGCTCGCGGTGCGGGCGGCGAAGGCGGCGAAGCGGCGGCTGCGGGAGATCGAGCAGGTGGAGGAGCTGCCCGAGGAACTGTCCGAGCAGATGCTGCGGCGGGCCTTCGACATCGGCATCCGGATCAGCCCGGACATGGGGGAGGAGGAGCGGCGGGAGGCGCATCACCAGCGGGCCAAGCGGCTGAAGCGGGTGCGGCGCATCCAGAACGAGATGCTGAGCGCCGCCCGCCACGAGGTACTGGCGGCGCGGAGCGAACCGGGGGCGGACCCGGAGATCGTGGACCGGGTGCTCCGGCACCTCGACGTGCGCAGCCTGCGGTGAGAGCCGCGCACCGGCGCCCGGTGGGTCACGCGCACCAGCCCCCGGCCGGTCATACGAATGTGCCGGACCTGTGGACAACTCCCGGCACCGCCCGTCCCCGGCTTCTACTCTCGGAGCATGACGCGCAACATCGTGATCAGTGGCGGCGGTACGGGCATCGGGCTGGCGGCGGCGCGGGCGTTCGCGGCGGACGGGGACCGGGTGCTGTTGCTCGGCCGGCGCGCGGACGTGCTGGAGAAGGCCGGTGTGCCCGGGGCGCTCGGCTACGCGGCGGACCTGTCCGAACCGGGTGACGTACGCGGGGTGGCCCGGTTCGTGGCGGAGGAGCTGGGCACCGTGGACGTGCTCGTGAACGCCGCCGGAGGAGCCGGGTACCTGGAGCCCCCGGCCGGCAGCGACGACCCCCTCGACCGGGTCGCCCACGCATGGACCCTCAACTTCCGGCAGAACACCCTGACCGCGGCGCTCCTCACCGAGGCGCTGAAGGACCGGCTCGCCACGCCCGGCGGGCGGGTGCTGTTCCTGAGCTCCATCGCCGCCTACCGGGGCTCGGGCACGGGTGCCTACGCGGCGGCCAAGGCCGGACTGCACCCGTACGCCCACGACCTGGCCCGGGAGTTGGGCCCGCGCGGCATCACCGTCAACGTGGTCGCGCCCGGATACGTCGAGGACACCGAGTTCTTCGGTGACACCATGGACGCGGCCCGGCGGGAGAAGCTCGTCGCGGACACCTCCAACGGCCGCGCCGGCATACCGGGGGACGTCGCCGAGACCCTGCACTGGCTGGCCTCGCCCGCCGCCGGGCACGTCACCTCGCAGATCGTCCAGGTGAACGGAGGTGCCGAACGGGGGCGTTGAGCGGGGTGACCGGTCAGCCCCGGCCGGTGCGCGGGAACTCGTAGGCCCGGCGCAGGGACGCGCGGTCGGGGGAGGGGACACGCGACGGCGGCAGCACCGAATCCGCTGTGTTCACCCGGGGCAGCGCGTAGGGGTGCTCCGCCGACAGCCAGCTGATCATCTGCTCGCGGACCGTCACCCGCACCGTCCAGATGTCGTCGGCGTCCTTCGCGGTCACCAGCGCGCGCACCAGGATGGTGTTCGGTGTGGTGTCCGTCACCTGAAGGTTGCACGCGCGGCCGTCCCAGGCGGTGCAGGAGCGCAGGATGTCCCGCAGCTTCTCGCGCATCGCCTCGACCGGCGCGCTGTGGTCGAGGTGCCAGTAGACGATCCCGGTCATCTGCGGGGTGCCGCGGGACCAGTTCTCGAAGGGCTTGGAGGTGAAGTACGACACCGGCATGGTGATCCGGCGCTCGTCCCAGGTGCGTACCGTCAGGAAGGTCAGGGTGATCTCCTCCACCGTGCCCCACTCGCCGTCGACCACGACGGTGTCGCCGATGCGCACCATGTCGCCGAAGGCGATCTGCAGCCCCGCGAACATGTTGGAGAGCGTCGACTGGGCGGCGACACCGGCGATGGCGGCGATGATGCCCGCCGAGGCCAGCAGGGAGGCGCCCGCCGCGCGCATCGCCGGGAACGTCAGCAGCATCGACGAGACGGCCACGACGATGACGATCGCCGACACCACCCGCATGATCAGCTCCACCTGCGTGCGCACCCGGCGCACACGGGCCGCGTCGCGGTGGACGCGGGCATAGCGGGAGTAGGTGGTCTCGACGATCGCCGCGGCGATCCGGATCACCAGCCAGGCGGCCGATCCGATCAGCACCAGCGTCAGCGTCCGGCCGATGCCGACCTGGTGCCGCTCGAGCAGCTTCGCCTGGTCGTACGACCCGCGCAGCAGGGCGGTGCACAGGACGAGCTGGTAGGGGATGCGGGCACGGCGCAGCAGCCCCCACAGGGGGTTGTCGTGGTCGCGGTCGTCGGCCTTGCACAGCAGCCGGTCTGTGCCCCAGCCGATGGCCAGGGTCAGCAGCACCGTGCCGCCGAGCACGATCAGTGGACGGAGTACGTTCTCCATGCCTCCGCTCCTAACCGGCGCACGGAGGGCATGAACATGTGAGTTCGGCGCGTTCCTGGGTAAGGCGGCACGGGCACCGCCGTGGCCGGCTGGCACCATGGCCTCATGAACATCATGCTCTTTCACTCGACCTACGGGCTCAGGCCCGCGGTGCGCGATGCCGCGGACCGGCTGCGCGCGGCGGGCCACGAGGTGTGGACGCCGGACCTCTTCGAGGGACGTACGTTCGACACCGCCGAGGAGGGCATGGAGTTCAAGGAGCGGATCGGCAAGGAGGAACTGCTCAAGCGGGCGGTGCTGGCGGCGGCGCCGTACTCGGACCGGGGGCTGGTGTACGCGGGGTTCTCGCTCGGTGCCTCCGTCGCCCAGACCTTGGCCCTCGGCGACGCCAGGGCGCGCGGGCTGCTGCTCCTGCACGGCACGTCGGACATCGCGCCGAACGCGCAGGTGGACGACCTGCCGGTGCAGCTGCACGTGGCGGAACCGGACCCGTTCGAGACGGACGACTGGCTGAGCGCCTGGTATCTGCAGATGGGCCGGGCGGGCGCCGACGTGGAGGTGTACCGGTACGCCGGGGCCGGGCACCTGTACACCGACCCCGAGCTGCCGGACTACGACGCGGAGGCCGCCGAGGCCACCTGGCGGGTGGCGCTCGGCTTCCTCGAATCGCTCGGCTGAGCGGTCACGCGGGGCCGGTCACACCGGGTCGTAGGTCCGCTCGACCTTCTGCGTGCCGCTGCGGGTGCGGTAGGAGCGCACCCAGCTGGACGTGGCGTTCGCGTCGGTGCGGTCGGACAGCACGTAGTAGTCCATCTGCGCGCGGTCGGCCGTGATGTCGAGCACGCCGTAGCCGTGCCGGTCGGTGTCCACCCAGTGGACGTGCCGGTTGGCGGCCTTGATGACGGGGGCGGCGACCGCGGAGACCGTGCCCTCGGGCACCTTCACGATGTCGTCCAGGTTGTCCGAGGTCACCGAGGTCACCACGAACTCGGTGGCCGCCGACGCCGACAGCGGGTAGGTGCCCGCGTCCACCGGGACGTCATTGGCCCACGCCATGTGGATGTCACCGGTCAGGAAGACGGTGTTGCCGATGGCGTTGGAGCGCAGGTGGGCCAGCAGTTCGCGGCGGTCGTCGGTGTAGCCGTCCCACTGGTCGGTGTTGGCGGCGATGCCCTCCTGCGGCAGCCCGAGCAGCTTGGCGAGCGGCTTGAACAGGTCGGCGGAGAGGGAGCCGAAGGAGAACGGCGAGATCATCACCGAGTTGCCGACCAGCCGCCACCTGGTGTCGGAGGCCTTCAGACCGGCCTTCAGCCAGTCGAGCTGGGCGCGCCCGGTGAGCGTGCGGTCGGGGTCGTCCACCGAGCCGCTGGCCGTGGACGCCTGCTGGGAGCGGAAGGAACGCAGGTCCAGCAGGGAGAGGTCGGCGAGCTTGCCGAAGCGCAGCCGGCGGTAGGTGGTGCCGGCGACGGCCGGGCGGACCGGCATCCACTCGAAGTAGGCCTGCTTCGCCGCGGCCTGACGGGCCGCCCACGTTCCCTCGGCGCCCTCGGTGTGGTTGACGGCGCCGCCCGACCAGGCGTTGTCGGCGAACTCGTGGTCGTCCCAGATCGCGATGACCGGCGCCTTCAGGTGCAGGGCCTGGAGGTCGGGGTCGGTCTTGTACCTGGCGTGCCGGATCCGGTAGTCGGCGAGGGTGAGGATCTCGTGGGCGGGCGCGTGCGGGCGGACGACCTGGCCCCGGGTCCCGTACTCGCCGGACTTGTACTCGTAGATGTAGTCGCCGAGGTGCAGCCAGGCGTCCAGGTCGTTCCGGGCCGCGAGGTGGCGGTAGGCGGAGAAGTAGCCGGCCTCCCAGTTGGCGCAGGAGACCACGCCGAAGCGCAGGGAGGAGACGTCCGCGTCCGCCGCCGGCGCGGTGCGGGTGCGCGCCACCGGTGAGTCGGTGCCGCCGGCCGAGAAGCGGAACCAGTAGTCGGTGGCCGCCTCCAGGCCGCGGATGTCGGCCTTGACGGTGTGGTCGGAGGCGGCCGTCGCGGTGGTGGAGCCCTTGGCGACGATGCTGGTGAACGCCTTGTCCCTGGCGACGACCCAGCTGACCTCGGTGTCCGGGCCGGTCCCCGAACCCGGTATCGCCTCGGGGACCGGGGTCACCCGGGTCCACAGCAGCACGCCGTCGGGCAGCGGGTCGCCGGAGGCGACACCGTGCAGGAAGGCGGGGGCGTCCGTGGCGGCGCGGGCCGGGGCCGCCGCGGCCAGCGGGCCGGCCAGGACGGCGGTCGCCGCCGCGGCCTTGACGACCGTACGGCGGCGGGGCGGGAGCGGGGCGTGGCCCTGGGAGGTCTCGGATGATCTGTATCGACTGGTCACGGACGATCAGGTTACTGATCGGTACGCGCGAGAGCGGGCGAACTCCCGAAAGTTCGCCCGCTCTTCCACGGATGCTCGGCTCAGCCCTTGAGGGCAGCCTCCAGCGCGGTGTTGAACTCGGCGACCGACATGGGCGCGTTCTTGCCGTCGGAGCCCGTCAGCGTCTTGCCGTCCATCTTCAGGGTCGGGGTGCCCGATATGCCGTCCTTGTCGAAGATCTTGGACTCCTCCAGCGCCCACCGGTCGTAGGTGCCGTCCTTCACGGCCTTCTGGAACGCCGTGTTGCCCTTCAGCGCGGGGACGGTGTCGGCGATCTGGATCAGGTAGCTGTCGTCCTTGAACTTGTCGGTGGTCTCCTCGGGGTGCCACTTCTTGGAGTACATCGCGGTCTTGTACTCCAGGAACGCCTCGGGGCTGACGTCGAGCGCGGCGCCCAGGGCGCTGAGGGCGTTCTTGGAGCCCTCGCCGGTCAGGTTCTTGTCGAGGAAGGTGGCGCCGACGTACTGGATCTTGAACTTGCCGGCGTCGAGGTCCTTCTTGACGGTCGGGCCGACCGTCTGCTCGAAATCGGCGCAGACCGGGCAGCGCGGGTCCTCGTACATCACCAGCGTCTTCTTGGCGCTGCTCTTGCCGATGACGACCGTCGTGCCGTCGGTGCCCGTGGTGTTGGCCGGCTTGACGAGCTTGTCGTCCTTCGCGGCCTCCCAGTAGGCGGGCTTGTTGTTCTGCACGACGGCGTAGCCGATGCCGCCGGCCGCGGCCAGGACGGCCACGACCGAGGCGGCCACGACGAGCTGCCGCTTGGCCTTGTCCCGCTTGGCCTGCCGCTCGCGCTCCTGGCGCAGCCGCTCCCGGGCCGCCGTCTTCGCAGCCTGGCTGTTCCGCTTGCTCATATTGGTGATCTCCATGTGGGACGCGCACACGACGTACGCGGAATACGTGTGGGGGACTGGTCGTGCTCAGGCGAATGCCGGTGAGCACGGCGGTCCACGCCGTCCCAGGGAGTGGGTGAGGAGCCGGTCGCGGCCGGCGGCGCGGCGCGGGGCCGGACGGGGCAGCCGGCGGGCCGGCCGCGGCCGTGCGGCGACCGCGGCCACCGCCAGCAGCAGCGGCCGGAACGTGGTCGCGGCGACCGCCCGCAGCAGCCGGGTCAGCGCACGCTCGCCCCGGCGCAGCCAGGCGGCGGCGAGCAGTCCCACGCCGATGTGCGCGGCGAGCAGCAGCCAGGCGGCGGCCGGGCTGGCGTGGGCGAGCACCGCCCCGGCATGGCCGGGAGCGCCGGTCATCCCGGTCAGCGGGGTGCCCACCCGGCCCTGGCACAGCACGTCCAGGCCGACCGCCCGCAGCGGACCGGCGACCGGGCCGCCCGCCCGCCCGTAGCAGGTGTCCTGGCCGGTGGTGAACACCGTGTCGGCGGCCAGCTCCAGCGGCACCAGCAGGGCCGCGATCCCGCCGAAGCCGCGCTCGCGGCCCGCCAGCGCGTACGCGGTGACGAACACCCCGGCGGCGACCGCGCCCACGGTCGCCAACGGCAGCGGAGCACGGGACAGCAGCACGTGCGACGCGGTGCTGAGCGTCACGACGAAGGCCGTGAACAGCACCGCGCGCACGGCTCTGAGCTGGGTCCCGGATATGTCCATAGCGAAAGGAGAGTCTGTCACGTACGCGGGTAAGGGACTCCTAAAGAGTGCCTGTGAATCGCGAAGGTCACAGCCCCGGAATCCGGCCGTTGCGGAACAGGTCGACGAAGATCTGGTGATCGGCGCGCGCGCGTGCGCCGTAGCTGTGGGCGAAGTCCACCAGCAGTGGGGCGAAACCCTCCTCGTCGGCCGCGAGCGCCGCGTCGATGGCCCGCTCGGTGGAGAACGGCACCAGGGACTCGCCGGAGGTGTCGTCCGCCGCCGCGTGCATGGTCGCGGTGGCCCGGCCGAGGTCGGCGACGACGGCCGCGATCTCCTCCGGGTCGTCGATGTCGTCCCAGTCCAGGTCCACGGCGTACGGTGAGACCTCGGCGACCAGCTGGCCGGCGCCGTCCAGCTCGGTCCAGCCGAGCCACGGGTCGGCGTGCGCCTGCAGGGCGCGCTGGGAGATCACCGTGCGGTGACCCTCGTGCCGGAAGTACTCCGCGATGGCCGGATCCGTGATGTGCCGGGAGACGGCCGGGGTCTGGGCCTGCTTGATGTAGATCACGACATCGTTCTCCAGGGCGTCGCTGTGGCCCTCCAGGAGGATGTTGTACGACGGCAGGCCGGCCGAGCCGATGCCGATGCCCCGGCGGCCCACGACGTCCTTCACCCGGTAGGAGTCCGGGCGGGTTAGGGAGGAGTCCGGCAGCGTCTCCAGATAGCCGTCGAAGGCCGCCAGGACCTTGTAGCGGGTGGCCGCGTCCAGCTCGACGGAGCCGCCGCCCGGCGCGAAGCGGCGCTCGAAGTCGCGGATCTCGGTCATCGAGTCCAGCAGGCCGAACCGGGTCAGCGAGCGGGCGTCACGCAGCGCGTCCAGCAGCGGACCCTGCGCGGTGTCCAGCGTGAACGGCGGCACCTCGTCCCGCTTGGCGCCGGTGGCCAGGGCGTGGACGCGCTCGCGGTAGGCGGCGGCGTAGACCGTCACCAGCTCGGTGATCTGCGCGTCGCTGAGCGCCTTCGCGTACCCGAGGAGCGCGACCGATGCCGAGAAGCGCTTCAGGTCCCAGGTGAACGGGCCGACGTAGGCCTCGTCGAAGTCGTTGACGTTGAAGACCAGGCGGCCGTTGGAGTCCATGTACGTGCCGAAGTTCTCGGCGTGCAGATCGCCGTGGATCCACACGCGCGAGGTGCGCTCGTCCAGGTACGGTCCGCCGCGCTTCTCGGCGTCGAGGTCGTGGTAGAAGAGGGCCGCCGTGCCCCGGTAGAACGCGAAGGCCGAGGCCGCCATCTTGCGGAACTTCACCCGGAACGCGGCCGGGTCGGCGGCCAGGAGCCGGCCGAAGGCGGTGTCGAAGACGGCGAGGATCTCCTCGCCGCGCTGCTCCTCGTCGAGCTGGGGGACCGACATCGCGGGGTGCCTCCTGGTGCGTTACCTGTACGACAGCGTCTCTGCCGTACCCAACGCACGAAGGTACGCGTAGGTGCCCGCCCGCCACGCTTGATCGAGTCGCTTCGCGCCGAGTCTTCATCTCGGTGTCAGCGGCGCGGCATAGACTTCGACGCTGACCCCAGAACCGTCCGCCCGCCCGTCGCCGAGTGTTTCCCCCGGAGGACTCACCGTGTCAAAGCCGCCCTTCACGCACCTGCACGTCCACACCCAGTACTCCCTGCTGGACGGTGCCGCGCGGCTGAAGGACATGTTCAACGCGTGCAACGAGATGGGCATGACGCACATCGCCATGTCCGATCACGGCAACCTCCACGGGGCGTACGACTTCTTCCACTCCGCGAAGAAGGCCGGAATCACCCCGATCATCGGGATCGAGGCGTACGTCGCCCCTGAGTCCCGGCGGAACAAGCGCAAGATCCTCTGGGGCCAGCCGCACCAGAAGAGGGACGACATCTCCGGTTCGGGTGGTTACACCCACAAGACGATGTGGGCCGTGAACAGGACCGGCCTGCACAACCTCTTCCGCCTCTCCTCCGACGCCTACGCCGAGGGCTGGCTGCAGAAGTGGCCGCGGATGGACAAGGAGACCATCGCCCAGTGGTCCGAGGGCATCGTCGCCTCCACCGGCTGCCCCTCCGGCGAGGTGCAGACCCGGCTGCGCCTCGGCCACTTCGACGAGGCCCTCAAGGCCGCCGCGGACTACCAGGACATCTTCGGCAAGGACAGGTACTTCCTGGAGCTGATGGACCACGGGATCGAGATCGAGCGCCGGGTCCGCGACGGCCTGCTGGAGATCGGCAAGAAGCTCGGCATCCCGCCCCTGGTCACCAACGATTCGCACTACACGTACGCGCACGAGGCCGGCGCCCACGACGCCCTGCTGTGCATCCAGACCGGCAAGAACCTCTCCGACCCCGACCGCTTCAAGTTCGACGGCACGGGCTACTACCTGAAGTCCACGGACGAGATGTACGCCATCGACTCCTCGGACGCCTGGCAGGAGGGCTGCGCCAACACGCTCCTGATCGCCGAGATGGTGGACACCACCGGCATGTTCGAGAAGCGCGACCTGATGCCCAAGTTCGACATCCCCGAGGGCTACACCGAGGTCACCTGGTTCCAGGAGGAGGTCCGCCGCGGCATGGAGCGCCGCTTCCCGGGCGGGATTCCCGAGGACCGCCAGAAGCAGGCCGAGTACGAGATGGACGTCATCATCCAGATGGGGTTCCCGGGCTACTTCCTCGTGGTCGCCGACTTCATCATGTGGGCCAAGCGCCAGGGCATCGCGGTCGGCCCCGGCCGGGGCTCCGCGGCCGGCTCGATCGTCGCCTACGCGCTCGGCATCACCGACCTCGACCCGATCCCGCACGGCCTGATCTTCGAGCGGTTCCTCAACCCCGAGCGCATCTCGATGCCCGATGTCGACATCGACTTCGACGAGCGCCGGCGCGTCGAGGTGATCCGGTACGTGACGGAGAAGTACGGCGCCGACAAGGTCGCCATGATCGGCACCTACGGCACCATCAAGGCCAAGAACGCGATCAAGGACTCCGCGCGCGTGCTGGGCTACCCGTACGCGATGGGCGACCGCATCACCAAGGCCATGCCCGCCGACGTCCTCGGCAAGGGCATCCCGCTGTCCGGCATCACCGACCCCAGCCATCCCCGGTACTCGGAGGCGGGCGAGGTCCGGGGCATGTACGAGAACGAGCCGGACGTGAAGAAGGTCATCGACACCGCGCGCGGTGTGGAGGGCCTGGTCCGGCAGATGGGCGTGCACGCCGCCGGCGTGATCATGTCCAGCGAGACCATCACCGAGCACGTCCCGGTCTGGGTGAGGCACACCGACGGCGTGACCATCACCCAGTGGGACTACCCGAGCTGTGAGTCGCTCGGCCTGCTGAAGATGGACTTCCTGGGCCTGCGCAACCTCACGATCATGGACGACGCCGTCAAGATGGTGAAGGCCAACAAGGGGATCGACATCGATCTCCTGAGCCTCCCGCTCGACGACCCGACCACCTTCGAGCTGCTCCAGCGCGGCGACACCCTGGGCGTCTTCCAGTTCGACGGCGGCCCCATGCGGTCCCTGCTGCGGCTGATGAAGCCGGACAACTTCGAGGACATCTCCGCCGTGTCGGCCCTGTACCGGCCGGGCCCGATGGGCATGAACTCCCACACGAACTACGCGCTGCGCAAGAACGGGCAGCAGGAGATCACGCCGATCCACCCCGAGCTGGAGGCCCCGCTCAAGGAGGTCCTGGACGTCACCTACGGCCTGATCGTCTACCAGGAGCAGGTGCAGAAGGCCGCCCAGATCATCGCGGGCTACTCGCTCGGCGAGGCCGACATCCTCCGCCGTGTGATGGGCAAGAAGAAGCCGGAGGAACTGGAGAAGAACTTCGTCATCTTCCAGGCCGGCGCCCGCAAGAACGGCTACAGCGACGAGGCCATCCAGGCACTGTGGGACGTGCTGGTCCCCTTCGCCGGCTACGCGTTCAACAAGGCGCACTCCGCCGCGTACGGCCTGGTGTCGTACTGGACGGCGTACCTGAAGGCGAACCACCCCGCCGAGTACATGGCCGCCCTGCTCACCTCGGTCAAGGACGACAAGGACAAGTCGGCGGTCTACCTCAACGAGTGCCGCCGCATGGGCATCCGGGTGCTCCCGCCGAACGTCAACGAGTCCGAGGCCAACTTCGCCGCCCAGGGCGACGACGTGATCCTCTTCGGCCTGTCCGCCGTCCGCAACGTCGGCACCAACGTCGTCGAGTCGATCATCAAGTGCCGCAAGGCGAAGGGGAAGTACGCCTCCTTCCCCGACTACCTCGACAAGGTCGACGCGGTGGTCTGCAACAAGCGCACCACCGAGTCGCTGATCAAGGCCGGCGCCTTCGACTCGATGGGCCACACCCGCAAGGGCCTCACGGCCCAGTACGAGCCGATGATCGACAACGTGGTCGCGGTCAAGCGCAAGGAGGCCGAGGGCCAGTTCGACCTCTTCGGCGGCATGGGCGAGGAGACCAGCGACCAGCCCGGCTTCGGCCTCGACGTCGAGTTCACCGACGACGAGTGGGACAAGACCTATCTGCTCGCCCAGGAACGGGAGATGCTCGGTCTGTACGTCTCCGACCACCCCCTCTTCGGCCTGGAGCACGTGCTCTCCGACAAGGCGGACGCGGGCATCGCCCAGCTCACCGGCGGCGACTACGCGGACGGCTCGGTGGTGACCATCGGCGGCATCATCTCCGGCCTGCAACGCAAGATGACCAAGCAGGGCAACGCCTGGGCCATCGCCACCGTCGAGGACCTGGCGGGCTCCATCGAGTGCATGTTCTTCCCGGCCACCTACCAGCTGGTGTCCACCCAACTCGTCGAGGACGCCGTGGTGTTCGTCAAGGGCCGCCTCGACAAGCGCGAGGACGTGCCCCGGCTCGTCGCCATGGAGCTGATGGTCCCGGACCTGTCCAACGCGGGCACCAACGCCCCCGTGGTGCTCACCATCCCGGCCGTGAAGGTGACCCCGCCGATGGTCAGCCGCCTCGGCGAGATCCTCAGCCACCACAAGGGCGACAGCGAGGTCCGGATCAAGCTCCAGGGACCGCGCAAGACCACCGTGCTCCGCCTGGACCGGCACCGGGTCAAGCCCGACCCGGCGCTGTTCGGCGACCTGAAGGTGCTGCTCGGCCCGTCCTGCCTGGCCGGCTGACGCCCGGCGGAAGACGCCCACGCGAAGGGGCGCACCCTCGACGGGTGCGCCCCTCACATGTGCCCGGGCTTCAACTGCCCTTTAGTTGTGGCCGAAGCTCTTCTGCTTCTTGCGCGCGGCCTCCGAAGGGCTGCCCGGGGCGTGCGCCATGGGCGGCTCGTGCTCCTCCGCCTGCGGACGCTGCGCGTGCTCGGACTGCGAAGCGCGGTTCTGCGGGCCGGACTGCTTGCGGTTCTTGTTCTTGGCCATGGTGATGCCTCCTGTGGGGGATCTAGGGGCCAGGGCCGGGACCAGATTCACATACGCTGACATCAAGCGCATGTCGGATAATTACCGTGTGTGACAAGGTTGGTGGGCGTACCGGCACCGCAAACGCCACGCCGAAGATCGAGTTCGGGCCGTTAACCCCCGCGCGGTCGGGCAGACTCGAAGGAAGTCCGAAGCAAAACCTCCCGGGAAGAGGGTGAGTCGCGTGGACCGCTGCATCGTCCTGGTGGACGCCGGGTATCTGCTGGGCGCCGCCGCCAGCCTCCTCGCCGGCGAGCCCTCGCGGTCCCGGATCACCGTCGACCACGCCGCGCTGATCCAGGCGCTGCGGGAACGCGCGGAGTCCGACACCGAGCGCCCCCTGCTGCGCATCTACTGGTTCGACGGCGCCCCCGACCGGGTCCCCCAGCCGGAGCATCGCCGGCTGCGCGTGATGCCCCGGGTCACCGTCCGCCTCGGCGCCCTCACCCGCAGTGACGGCCGCTGGGCCCAGAAGGGCGTCGACGCCGCCATGCACGCCGAACTGACCGAGCTGGCCCGCAACCGCGCCTGCTCCGACGTCGTCCTCGTCACCGGCGACGGTGATCTGCTGCCGGGCATGATGGCCGCCAAGGAGCACGGCGTCGCCGTCCATCTGTGGGCCGTCCAGGCCGCCGACGGCGACTACAACCAGTCCGAGGACCTGGTCGCCGAGGCCGACGAGCGCCGCGTGCTGGACCGGGCCTGGATCACCCAGGCCGTCCGCGCCAAGGAACTGACCGGCGTCTGCGCCCCGCCGCCCGCGCCCCGCCCCGAGATCGCCGCGATCCTCTCCGCGCCGCTGCCCGAGTCCGCGCTCGGCACCGCGGCCGAGCGGCCCGCCGAACAGTCCGCCCACCCGCCGGCCGCCGCCGTGGCCGAGAACGGCGCCCAGGAGCGGGTGACCGCCCCCAAGGGCGTTCCCACCCCCAAGGACCTGGCCGCGCTGCGCGCACCCGGCGCCCAGCCCGTGCAGCACCCGGCGACCGCGACCCTGCGCTGGTCCTCCGACAAGGGCTGGGTCGACCGGCCGGGCGCGGTGACCGAACCCGCCGAGGTCGCCTCCATGCCGACGCTGGCCCAGCTCACCACCGCCGAGCAGCGGTGGGCCGACCGGGAGGAGGACATCACCACCGTCGGCGGTGATCCGTACGAGGTCGGGCAGGTCTTCGCCCGCCGCTGGATGTCCCGGCTCGGCGACCAGGGCCATCTGCAGCGGCTGTCGCAGATGTACCCGCGCATCCCGCACCGGATCGACGGGGAGCTGCTGCGGTACGCGGCGCGGTTCGGGCTGCTCGCGCACAAGGACGACCAGATCGACGAGCACGACCGTTACGCCATTCGGGCGGGGTTCTGGCGGGAGGTCGACGTCCCGGCGGCGGCCGAACAGCACGCGCCCGCCGCCGACTGAACGCCGGAGCCGCCCCCAAGGGCGAGTAAAGGCCCCGGACCCCGTAGGCTCGTCCTTTGTGAGCACGCGCGCGGGACAGGCACTTCGGTACGACGAGGTCGTACGCGTGCGCGGGCTCGGCAAGACCTACCCGGCCGTCAGGGGCCGGCGTGGTGCCCCGGGCACCCCCGAGGTGCGGGCCACCGACGGGGTCGAACTGGACGTGCGGCGCGGGGAGGTCTTCGGACTGCTCGGTCCCAACGGCGCCGGCAAGTCCACCCTCGTGCGGCAGCTCACCGGGCTGCTGCGGCCGGACACCGGCAGCGTCGAGATCCTCGGCCACGACATCGTGCGCCATCCCGAACGGGCCGCCCGGCTCCTCGCCTACCTGGGCCAGGAGTCCACCGCCTTGGACGAGCTGACCGTCTCCCTCGCCGCCGAGACCACCGGGCGCCTGCGCGGCCTGGACGTCCGGCGGGCGCGGGCGGAGCGGGACGCCGTCCTGGAGGAACTGGGACTGACCCCGATCGCCGGACGGGCGCTGAAGAAGCTGTCCGGCGGCCAGCGGCGGCTCGCCTGCTTCGCCGCCGCGCTCGTCGGGGAACGGCCGCTGCTCGTGCTGGACGAGCCGACCACCGGCATGGACCCGGTGGCCCGGCGCGCGGTCTGGGCGGCCGTGGACCGTCGGCGTGCCGAGCGCGGTACGACCGTGCTGCTCGTCACCCACAACGTCATCGAGGCCGAGACGGTCCTGGACCGGGTCGCCGTGCTCGACCAGGGCCGGGTCATCGCCTGCGACACCCCTGCCGGACTCAAGGCGCGGGTCGCCGGCGAGGTGCGGGTGGAGCTGGTGTGGCGGGAGCGGGCGCCGCTGGAGGTGCCCGAGGTGGCCGTGCTGCGCGAGCGGGCCGCGGAGTCCGGCCGGCGCTGGACGCTCCGGCTCGCGCCCGAGGAGGCCCGCGCCGTCGTCGCCACGGTGACCGGCGGGGCCGCCTTCGCCGCCCTGGACGACTTCACGCTCGCCACGCCCAGCCTGGAGGACGTCTACCTGGCGCTGGGCGGCGCGGCCCGGCAGGGGCTGGTGAAGGCATGAGCGCACCGGTCGTGGAACGCGTACGGGTCCGCGTGACCGCCGCGGCGAGGACGACCGCCGGGGTCAGGAGGCCCGCCGTGGCGACTGCCGTAGGGAAGAGGAGCAGCCCGTCGTGAGTGTCGTACCCGCCGAGGTTCTGCCGGGCGGTGCCCGGGCCGTACCGGACGCGGCGGCCGGCGCGGCCGAGCTGGGGCCGTCCGCGCGGCTGTGGCCGTCGCTGGTTGCCGTCTACCGGGCGCAGCTGTCCCGGGCCCGGGTGGCGCGGATCCCGCTGCTGTTCGTGGCCACCTTCCAGTCCATCGGCATCACCGTGATGATGCGCGGTGTCGTCGACAGCGGCCACGAGGCCCAGTCCGTGGTGGCCGGGTCCTCCGTGCTGGTCGTCGCGTACGTGGCGTTGAACCTGCTGTCCCAGTACTTCGGCCAGCTGCGGGCCAGCGGCGGGCTCGACCACTACGCCACGCTGCCGGTGCCGCCGGCGGCCGTGGTGCTGGGCGCGGCGGCGGCCTACGCCTCCTTCACCGTGCCGGGGACCTTGGTGACGGCCGTCTTCGGCTGTGTGCTGTTCGGGCTGCCGCTGTCCAACCTGTGGATCCTGGTGGCCGTCATCCCGCTCGCCGGGGCCGCGCTGGCCGGGCTGGGCGCCGCCTGCGGGCTGCTCGCGCCCCGGCCGGAGCTGGCCACGCTGCTCGGGCAGCTCGGCATGTCGGCCGCGCTGCTGCTGGGCGTGCTGCCGGCCGACCGGATGCCGGAGGTCGTACGGCTGGCCCGTGACCTGCTGCCGTCGACCTATGGCGTCGAGGCGTACGCGCGGACCTTCGCCGCGGACCCCGACTGGGCCGTCGTCCTCGCTGACCTGGGGGTGTGCGCGGGCGTCGGCGTTGTCTCGCTGGCCGTGGCTGCCTGGGCGTACCGCAAGGCCGCCGTCCGGTGACGCGGCCCACAGCACGACCTGGCACGATGGTCGGGTGACCGCACCGCTGACTCCGCCTCCTCCGCCGCACGAGAACTCCCCGCACCAGGTCTGGCAGGCGCCGCCTGCCGGGACGCCGGACGCGGGCGCGTACGAACAGGACGGCCCCGGGATGAAGACGGAACTGCGGGAGGCCGCCGTGATCACGGTGGCGGTGGCGCTCGGCGGAGTGCTGCTGGGGCTGCTGTGGTGGTGGCTGGCGCCGCACGTGCCGCTGGTCGGTGACGAGGTCGCCAAGAGCTGGGTCGTCTACGTCAAGGACAGCGAGGGCGAGCAGGCGGTCGGCGTTGACGGAACGTTCACTCTGCTGGGGCTCGCCTTCGGTCTGGTCAGCGCCGTGGTGCTGTTCCTGCTGCGGCGGCGCGGCGGTGTGCCGCTCGTGGTGGCCCTCGGCCTCGGCGGCCTGCTCGGGTCGCTGCTGGCCTGGCGGCTCGGGGTGTGGCTGGGGCCCGAGTCCGACGTGCTCGCGCACGCGCGGGCCGTGGGCAAGGGGGTGACGTTCCCGGCGCCGCTGAAGCTGTCGGCGAAGGGGGCGCTGCTGGCGTGGCCGTTGGCGGGGCTGCTGGCGCATCTCGGACTGACCTCTCTGTTCGGCCCCCGGGACCCCGAGGAGCAGTGACCCGGGGCTCCGTCCGCCGGCCCGCGCACGTCCCGGTCCTGTGGCCCCCCTCATCAGGCGAACGGGCGAGTGCCCGGGTCGGCCGCGTTCCGATCGCCGCCGGCACCGCGTCCGCCTGCTCCGCCAGGTCCCCCGGCGCCGGCCCGCGCTCCAGGTCCCGGCGGCCCGTCGAGGTGACCCGGGGCTGTCGCCTGGGCGGCTGACAGGCGGTCGCGTGCGCGGGTGCCCCGAGGCTGCCCCGTGGGAGCCGGCCGCGGCTCGTCCGGGCCGGTGACAGGCGCCCCGGCCAGTCGCGTCCGGCCGGTGCCGGCACCGCGTCCGCCTGCTCCGCGAGGTCGCCCGGCGCCGGCCCGCGTTTTAGGTCCCGGCGGCGCGTCGAGGTGACCCGGGGCTGCCCCCTGGGAACCGGCCGCGGCCCGTCTGGGCCGGTGCGGATGACCCGGGGTCGTCCGGTCGGGGCCCCGGGCCGAGCCCCTTCGCCATCCGTCCGGGCCGGCCGGTGCCGGGGTCAGCCGCGTCCGATCGGGGCCAGCACCGCCTGCGTCAGCTTCGCCAGGTCGCCCGGTGCCAGCTCGACCTCCAGGCCCCGGCGGCCCGCCGAGACGCAGATCGTCGCGTGGGACTCCGCCGAGTCGTCGAGGACCGTCGGGAGTTTCTTGCGCTGGCCGAGCGGGGAGATGCCGCCGCGGACGTAGCCCGTGGTGCGTTCGGCGAGGGCCGGATCGGCCATGGCCGCCCGCTTGCCGCCCACCGCAGCCGCCAGGGCCTTCAGATCCAGTGAGCCGGCCACCGGGACCACACCGACCACGAGCGAGCCGTCGACGTCGGCCACCAGGGTCTTGAAGACGCGCTCGGGGGAGACGCCCATCGCCTGCGCCGCCTCCTCGCCGTAGGAGGGGTGGGACGGGTCGTGGTCGTAGGCGTGGACCGTGAAGTCCACGCCCGCCGCCGTCAGGGCCACCGTCGCGGGCGTGCCCCCGGACTGCTGCTTCTTCGACTTCTTCGCCATCAGGGTGCCGGGTTTCCCTCAGTTCAGACTCGTCGGCGTCCGCGTCAGCTCGAACGCGGGCAAGGACGGCAGACTACGGATGATGGACGTCTCCGCGCGAAGGAGTTTCAGCTCGTCCCGGAGCCGGGAGGCGGTGTCCGGGGCCTGGAGCAGACGCTGCTTGGTCGGCGTGTCGTGCACCATCGCGGCGGCCACCAGGTACGACACCACGCCCGGGTCGTCCGGCAGGTCCGCACCGGTGGACAGCGAACGCTCACGTGCGCCCGCCAGCCGCTTCTGGTACTGGCGGAAGGAGCGCAGCACGCCCTCGGCCAGCGCGCCCGCCTCGTCCCCGGGCTCCTCCGGCAGCTCCTCCAGCTCGGCGGTCAGGAACGGGCCGGACGCGTCCACGGACAGCAGGCGGACGCGCGTCGTGCCCGTCGCCAGGACCTCGAAGGAGCCGTCGGACCGCTCCCGGATGGTCGCCGCGTCGGCCACACAGCCCACCCCGTGGAGGGCCTTGAGCGGGTCGGGGCCGAAGCCGGCGGCCGGGCCCCGGTCGGGTTCGGCCGTGGGGTCGGGCATGCCCGGGGCGCTCGGCGCGACCTCGTGGCCGTCGCGGATGGCGACGACGGCGAAGCGGCGCGGCTCCTCCTCGGGAGTCTTCAACAGCGCGCGCATCATGGCGCGATAACGCTCCTCGAAGACGTTCAGCGGCAGCACGAGCCCCGGGAACAGCACCGAGTTCAGCGGAAAGAGCGGCAGACGGACGGTGGTCACGGCGCCCCAGCCTAGTGGTCGGCGGCGCGGGCGTGTCCGCCGTGCCCGCCGAGAGGGTCCCGGGAGGCGGTCAGCAGCCGGGCCGGAACGGGTCGCGGGCCCGCCGTCTCCAGGTGTTCGCGCACGCGCAGGAAGTGGCCGAGCGGGTCGTCCGAGACCCGGTCCCAGGGGAAGGAGGTGGCGTAGGGGCCGATCAGGCGCAGCTGCGTGCGGGCGTCCTCCCAGCGGTCCAGCCGCAGCAGGACGTACAGCAGTTTGTTGCGGACCTCGGCGGGCCAGGGGTCGGCCTCGGGGAAGCGCCCGGACAGCTCGATGGCGCGGTCGGCCGCCGCGTCCAGCCGGGCGCGCGGCACGTCGGGGCCGCAGTCGTCGGTCAGGCAGCCGAGGGCCGCCCGGGCGGGCAGCGCCTGGACGAGCGAGTCGGCCGGGGCGTCCTGCGCGGCCCGTTCGGCGAAGTCGAAGCACGCACCGTGCGAGCCGTGGGGAGGGTGGGGCGTGTCGCCCCACTGGGCGCAGCAGAAGGCCGCCAGGTAGCGCAGGGCGGCCACGTGGCAGCCGTAGTGGTGCGGGGCGCGCCGGACCGCCGCCTCCCACAGCTCCTCGAAGTAGCGGTGCCCGGCCCGCGAGCCGCGGGCGTGGTCGAGCGCGATCCGCCAGGGCACCGGGTCGCGGTCGTCGGCGCGGGCGGCGGCGGTGATGAGCGGGCTCACCTCGCGCAGCAGCTCGGCCCGGGCGGGCGAGGGCCAGGCGCGGTCGACCGCCAGCTGGGCCCCGAGCAGCAGCACGTCCGGGTCGTCCGGGGCGGAGGCGCGCCACTCCTCGTACCACTCGGGGCGCGAGCGGGCGAAGGCGGTCAGGCGCCGTACGTACCGGTCCCGGTTCTCCCACTCGGCCGCGGTGCGGGTGGCGGCGAGCAGGCCGGCCGCGGCGGCGTACTCGCCCCGGCCGGCCGCGACGAGCGCGGGCGAGAGGCGGTCGTCGGGCGCGTCGAGGACGGCCTCGTCCCCGGCCGGCGGGGTGCCGGCCGGGCGGGCGGAGCGTTTGGTCATCCGGGTGGGGCGGATGAACGAGGGCAGCAGAGCCATGGTGCGACCATTGAAAGTCCGCAGGTCGGGGCGGCGCCAGAGGGCCTGGGCAAGTCCTGGAAAGTTGTACGGCCGTAAGTCAAGGACCGGTAAAGGGTGAATGTACGTTTTGTGTGAGGTGTGTGCATGGAGGGCGGATTCCGTCTGCCGTCGATGAACGGCACCGTCCCCGCACCGGGTCCGTCAACTGCGCCGCAGCAGCCGGGTCGCGCCCGCCGCCACCGTCGTCGCCAGGACCCAGCCGATCAGGATCAGCGCCACCGCCAGCCACTGCCAGCCGCCGCGCAGCTGCCACTGGCCGGCCTGGCCCAGGTCGATCACCGGCAGCAGCAGGTCCAGCGTGAACAGCGCCGGGCTCCACACCGGATGGCCGCCGGAGCCGACCGGCGGGGGGTCCGCTCGGGTGAAGGCGAGCGTGCCCGCCGCCCACAGCACCGCCATCCACACCGCCGCCCGCCCCGGACGGTAGCCGTAGGCGACCGTCCAGTCCTGGAGGTAGCCCCAGGACTTGCCGGCCAGCGGCAGCGTCTCGCGCCGCCGGCGCTGCTTGGCGAGCAGCACCTCGCGCGCGTCCTCGTCCTCCCCGGCCGCGCGCAGCACCGCCGCCAGCCGTTCGTACGGCTCCGGGGCGTACTCGGCGGTGGCCGCCGCCACCCAGTCCAGGCGCTGCGTCAGCGGGAACGGGCCCTGCGGCACCAGGTTCTCGTAGGTGAACCCGCCCATGTGCAGACGGCCCGCGTCCGGCCAGCTGCTCGCCCGGTCCACCAGGTTCACGGTCCGCGCGCCGGACAGCACCACCTTGCCGCGCTCCGGCTTGTCCCCGAGGAAGCGCAGCTCCGGCGTCTGCACCCGGCGCAGCGACAGCTCCTGGTCGTCGGTGAGGGCGAACCGGGCCCGCTCCAGATCGACGGCGTCCCCGAACCGCCCGTCGTCCAGGCGCACCCCGCCCCGGGACTCGAACCGCTGGATGCGTGTCCCGCGCGCGGGCGTGGTCCCGCTCAGCAGCGGATTGCCCACGCCGGCCGGGGTCAGGTACAGGGTCCGTTCGACCGTCAGCTGGGGGGCGTTCAGGGCGAACCGGGCGTAGGGGTTGGCGAGCCTGGCGCCGCGCAGGCTGAGCGAGGCGCCGATCTGGGCGCCGCGCAGGCTGAACTCGCCGTGCGACTCCAGCATCTCCGCCTGGAGGTCCTGGCCGACGGTCAGGCCGTCGGCCGCGATCGACCGCCCGCCGCGGTCCCGGTACGCGACCGCTTGGTTGAGCAGGAGGTCGGTGCCGATGTGCGCGTCCGTCAGCCGCACCCCGTTCTGGAACCGGCAGCGCGGCAGGTGCAGATCACCCTCGGTGTGCACGCGGGCGGCCTCCAGCCGCGGCACCGCGCAGTCCACCAGGCGAAGGGTCGTGAACCGGGCCTCCGGCAGCCGGATCTCCTCGTCGAAGCGGCAGCCGCGCAGCTCCACGTACGGGGTGACCTGGCCGCCCGCCAGGTCCAGCGGGTCGGTGACGCGCACCCCGACGAGCTTCAGCGCGGACACCCGGCCGGCGAGCGCCGGCGGGCCGTCGAGGAGCAGCCAGCAGACGATCCGGGCCCGGACGGTCCGCTCCGGTCCCCACGGATGCCCGCCGTGCGGATCGTCCACCGCGTAGTCGCCACTGCTCAGGTCGTACACGCTGCCGTTGCGGAAGGCCTGCCACATGCCCGCCTCGGTCGCGGTCAGGTCGTCCGGCAGGTCCCCTGTGCGGATGCCGGCTCCCTCGGTCACCGTTCTCCTCTTCTCTCCTCTTCCGGTCAGCTGGATTTCGTACAGCCGTTCATGCCCTGTGTGACCGGCGGGACACCACCCGTGAAGGTGATCTTCCGGGTTCCGGCCACCCTCTGTACCAGTCATTGGTCCACGGTCTGTATCAGCCATTGATACGCGCGGACGGCTCCCGACGGCGGTCTGAGAGAATTGGGACTGTGATTTCCCGAATCGATCTGCGCGGCGACGCCCTTCCCGAGGGCCCCGCCCTGCGCGACCTGCTGCCCCGAGCCGACTTCGACGTTCAGGCCGCCCTGGAGAAGGTGCGCCCGATCTGCGAGGCCGTGCATCATCGCGGCGACGCGGCGCTGATCGACTTCGCCGAGAAGTTCGACGGAGTGCGGCTGGAAACCGTCCGCGTCCCGGCCCAGGCCCTCACCGACGCGCTCGCCGCTCTCGACCCGGCCGTGCGCGCCGCCCTGGAGGAGTCCGTCCGCCGCGCCCGGCTGGTCCACCGCGCGCAGCGCCGCACGACCCACACCACGCAGGTCGTGCCCGGCGGCTCGGTGACCGAGAAGTGGGTTCCGGTCGAGCGCGTCGGGCTGTACGCGCCCGGTGGCCGCTCGGTCTACCCGTCCTCCGTGGTGATGAACGTGGTGCCCGCCCAGGAGGCCGGCGTCGAGTCCATCGCGCTCGCCTCACCGGCCCAGGCCGAGTTCGGCGGCCTGCCGCACCCGACGATCCTCGCCGCCTGCGCCCTGCTCGGCGTGGACGAGGTGTACGCGGCCGGCGGCGCCACCGCCGTGGCGATGTTCGCCTACGGCACCGAGTCCTGCCCGCCCGCCAACATGGTCACCGGGCCCGGCAACATCTGGGTCGCCGCCGCCAAGCGCTACTTCACCGGCAGGATCGGCATCGACGCCGAGGCCGGCCCGACCGAGATCGCGATCCTCGCGGACGCCGGCGCCGACCCGGTGCACATCGCCTCCGACCTGATCAGCCAGGCCGAGCACGACCCGCTGGCGGCGGCCGTCCTGGTCACCGACTCCACCGAGCTGGCGGACGCGGTCGAGAAGGAACTGGAGCCGCAGGTCGCGGCCACCAAGCACGTCGACGACCGGATCGTGCCCGCGCTGAAGGGCAGGCAGTCCGCCATCGTGCTGGTGGACGGCATCGACGAGGGCCTGCGGGTCGTCGACGCGTACGGCGCCGAGCACCTGGAGATCCAGACCGCCGACGCCGCGGCCGTGGCCGACCGGGTCCGCAACGCGGGCGCGGTCTTCGTCGGACCCTGGGCCCCCGTCTCGCTCGGCGACTACGCGGCCGGGTCCAACCACGTCCTGCCCACGGGCGGCTGCGCCTGCCACTCCTCGGGCCTGTCCGTCCAGTCCTTCCTGCGCGGCATCCACATCGTGGACTACACCAGGGACGCGCTCGCCGAGGTCGCCCACCACGTGGTGACGCTCGCGGAGGCGGAGGACCTGCCGGCGCACGGCGCGGCGGTCAAGGCGAGGTTCGGCTGGAAGGTACCCGGGAGCAAGTGAGCGACGTGCGGATCGACGATCTCCCCGTACGGGACGAGCTGCGGGGCAAGTCCCCCTACGGCGCCCCCCAGCTGGACGTCCCCGTACGGCTGAACACCAACGAGAACCCCTACCCGCTGCCCGAGCCGCTGGTCGAGCGGATCGCGGAGCGCGTGCGGGAGGCCGCCCGCGGCCTGAACCGCTACCCCGACCGGGACGCCGTCCAGCTGCGCACCGAGCTGGCCAGGTACCTCAGCAGGACCGGCAAGCACCCCCTAGGCGTCGAGAACGTGTGGGCCGCCAACGGCTCCAACGAGGTCATCCAGCAGCTGCTGCAGACCTTCGGCGGACCGGGCCGCACGGCGATCGGCTTCGAGCCGTCGTACTCGATGCACGCGCTCATCGCGCGCGGGACCGGCACCGGCTGGATCTCCGGTCCGCGCGGCGAGGACTTCACGATCGACCTCGCCGCCGCCCGGCGGGCCATCGCCGAGAGCGAGCCGGACGTCGTCTTCATCACCACCCCCAACAACCCCACGGGCAACGCGGTCCCCCCGGAGACGGTCCTCGCGCTGTACGAGGCGGCGCAGGCGGCCAAGCCGTCGATGGTGGTCGTGGACGAGGCGTACGTCGAGTTCAGCCACGGCGACTCGCTGCTGCCGCTGCTGGCGGGCCGCCCGCACCTGGTGATCTCCCGGACGATGTCCAAGGCGTTCGGCGCGGCCGGCCTGCGCCTCGGCTACCTGGCCGCGGACCCGGCGGTCGTGGACGCCGTCCAGCTGGTCCGGCTGCCGTACCACCTGTCGGCGATCACCCAGGCGACCGCCCTGGCCGCGCTGGAGCACACCGACACCCTGCTCGGGTACGTCGAGCAGCTCAAGGCGGAGCGGGACCGGCTGGTCGCCGAGCTGCGCGCGATCGGCTACGAGGTGACCGAGTCCGACGCGAACTTCGTGCAGTTCGGCCGGTTCGCCAGCGCCCACGACGCCTGGCGGAAGATCCTCGACCGGGGTGTCCTGGTCCGGGACAACGGAGTGCCGGGATGGCTGCGGGTGTCCGCGGGCACCCCGGAGGAGAACGACGCGTTCCTCGACGCGGTCCGTGAGTTGAAGAAGGAGCAGGGTTCATGAGCCGCACAGGACGCGTGGAGCGCACCACCAAGGAGACGTCGGTGCTGGTCGAGATAGACCTCGACGGCACCGGCCGGACCGACATCGCCACCGGCGTCGGCTTCTACGACCACATGCTCGACCAGCTCGGCCGGCACGGTCTGTTCGACCTGACCGTCAAGACCGACGGCGACCTGCACATCGACTCCCACCACACCATCGAGGACACCGCCCTCGCGCTCGGCGCCGCCTTCCGGCAGGCGCTCGGCGACAAGGTGGGCATCTACCGCTTCGGCAACTGCACGGTCCCGCTGGACGAGTCCCTCGCCCAGGTGACCGTCGACCTGTCCGGCCGCCCGTACCTCGTGCACACCGAGCCCGAGAACATGGCGCCGATGATCGGCGAGTACGACACGACGATGACCCGGCACATCCTGGAGTCCTTCGTCGCCCAGGCACAGATCGCGCTGCACGTGCACGTCCCGTACGGGCGCAACGCGCACCACATCGTGGAGTGCCAGTTCAAGGCGCTCGCCAGGGCGCTGCGTTACGCCTCCGAGCGCGACCCGCGCGCGGCCGGCATCCTCCCGTCGACGAAGGGCGCGCTGTAACCCATGACCGGTCTGTCGACCCTCCTGATCGTCGTCGGCCTCTTCCTGGTCGGCGGCATCATCTCCTTCGTCAAGCAGAAGATGCCCACCAGCCTGATCGTGCTGCTCTCGATCGGCGCGGGCCTGTGCCTGGTGGCGGGCGTCATGCGGCTGGAGGTGTGGAATTGAGCGCCGCGTCCACGGCCAAGAAGGTCGTCGTCTTCGACTACGGCTTCGGTAACGTCCGCTCCGCCGAGCGGGCACTCGCGCGCGTGGGCGCCGACGTCGAGATCACGCGTGACTTCGACAAGGCGATGAACGCCGACGGCCTGCTCGTTCCGGGCGTCGGCGCCTTCGCCGCCTGCATGCAGGGCCTGCGCGCCGCCCGGGGCGACTGGGTCGTGGACCGCCGGCTGTCCGGCGGGCGCCCGGTCATGGGCATCTGCGTCGGCATGCAGATCCTCTTCGCGCGCGGCATCGAGCACGGCGTGGAGGCCGAGGGCCTGGACGAGTGGCCCGGCACGGTCGCGCCGCTCGAGGCCGACGTGGTGCCCCACATGGGCTGGAACACCGTGGACGCCCCGGCCGACTCGCGGCTGTTCGCCGGCCTGGACGCCGACGCGCGGTTCTACTTCGTGCACTCCTACGCCGTCCACGACTGGGCCCTGGAGAGCCACAACCCGGTGATCGAGGCCCCCAAGGTCACCTGGTCGACGCACGGCAAGCCGTTCGTGGCCGCCGTGGAGAACGGCGCCCTGTGGGCCACCCAGTTCCACCCCGAGAAGTCCGGCGACGCCGGCGCCCAGCTCCTCACCAACTGGATCGGAACCCTGTAGACCATGGCCAAGCTCGAACTCCTCCCCGCCGTCGACGTCCGCGACGGCCAGGCCGTCCGCCTCGTGCACGGCGAGTCCGGGACCGAGACCTCCTACGGCTCCCCGCTGGAGGCCGCCCTCGCCTGGCAGCGCTCCGGCGCCGAGTGGCTGCACCTGGTCGACCTGGACGCCGCGTTCGGCACCGGCGACAACCGCGCCCTGATCGCCGAGGTCGCGGGGGCCATGGACATCAAGGTGGAGCTGTCCGGCGGCATCCGCGACGACGACACCCTCGCCGCCGCCCTCGCCACCGGCTGCACCCGGGTGAACCTCGGCACGGCCGCCCTGGAGACCCCCGAATGGGTCGCCCGGGTGATCGCCGAGCACGGCGACAAGATCGCCGTCGGCCTGGACGTGCGCGGCACCACGCTGCGCGGCCGGGGCTGGACCCGTGACGGCGGCGACCTCTACGAGACGCTGGCGCGCCTCGACAAGGAGGGCTGCGCCCGCTACGTCGTCACCGACATCGCCAAGGACGGCACCCTCCAGGGCCCCAACCTGGAGCTGCTGAAGAACGTGTGCGCCGCCACGGACCGCCCGGTCGTGGCCTCCGGCGGCGTGTCGTCCCTGGACGACCTCCGCGCGCTCGCCGAACTGGTACCCCTCGGTGTCGAGGGCGCCATCGTAGGGAAGGCGCTGTACGCGAAGGCATTCACCCTGGAAGAGGCCTTGGAGGCTGTGTCGTCATGAGCGGAGCCGTGCGGCGCGTGCAGAGCGGAAGTCCCTGGGAAGAGAGTTTCGGATTCGCGCGCGCCGTCGCGGCGGGTGACCGGGTGCTGGTGGGCGGCACGACGTCCTTCAAGGGCACCGTGCTGTACGGGGAGGGCGACCCGTACGAACAGGCCAAGGTGGCCTTCACCAGCGCCCTGGAGGCGATCGGCGAGTTCGGGCTCGGCATCGAGTCCGTGATCCGTACGCGGACGTACCTCACCCACGCGCGGGACGTCGACGCCGTCGGGCGGGCCCACCAGGAGCTGTTCGACGCCGTCCGCCCGGTCTCCACCCTGCTGGTCGTCGAGGGCTTCGTCGACCCGCGCATCCTGGTCGAAGTGGAACTAGAAGCATTCAGAGGCTGAAGGCCTCGAAGGAGCCGTGGATCTCATGACCCTGGCGGTCCGAGTCATCCCCTGCCTGGACGTGGACAACGGCCGGGTCGTCAAGGGCGTCAACTTCCGGAACCTGCGCGACGCCGGCGACCCGGTCGAGATGGCCAAGGTGTACGACGCCGAGGGCGCCGACGAGCTGACGTTCCTGGACATCACCGCGTCCTCCGGCGACCGGGAGACGACGTACGACGTGGTCCGCCGCACCGCCGAGCAGGTGTTCATCCCGCTGACCGTGGGCGGCGGCGTCCGCACGGCACAGGACGTGGACCGGCTGCTGCGGGCGGGCGCCGACAAGGTGGGCGTCAACACGGCGGCCATCGCGCGCCCCGACCTGATCCGCGAGATCGCCGAGCGGTTCGGCCGGCAGGTGCTGGTCCTCTCCGTGGACGCGCGCCGCACCCCCGGGGGCACCTTCGAGGTCACCACCCACGGCGGCCGGCGCGGCACGGGCATCGACGCGGTCGAATGGGCGCACCGGGCGGCCGAGCTGGGCGCGGGGGAGATCCTGCTGAACTCCATGGACGCGGACGGCACGAAGGACGGCTACGACCTGGAGATGATCGCGGCGGTGCGCAAGCACGTGACCGTCCCGGTGATCGCCTCCGGCGGCGCGGGCAGGCTGGCCGACTTCCCCCCGGCCGTCGACGCGGGCGCGGACGCGGTCCTGGCGGCCTCGGTGTTCCACTTCGGGGACCTGAGGATCGGCCAGGTGAAGGAGACGTTGCGGGGGGCGGGGCACCCGGTGAGGTAGCCGCCGCCCGCAGGGCCCCGGCCGGACGGCCGGAGCCCCTTTTTCCCCGGAAGCGCAAGGAAAGTTGCGCAAAAAAGATTGCGCAACTTTCCTTGCGCATCTAGGGTTCCCGTCATGGCACGCGAGGAGAACCTCCGGATCACGGACATCGGGACGCTCAAGGCGCTCGCCCATCCGCTGCGCATGAAGCTGTACCGCCTGCTGTTCGTCGCGGAGGCCGCCACCGCCTCACAGCTGGCCGAACAGGTCGACGAGGCCGTCTCCCTCGTCAGCTACCACCTGCGCAAGCTGGCCGAGCACGGTCTCGTCGAGGAGGCCGAGCCGCGCAGCGCGGACGCGCGCGAGCGCTGGTGGCAGCCGGCGTCCGACGGCGTCAGCATCCGCGACGAGGACTTCCGGGACGCCCCCGAGAAGGCGGCGGCACACCTGGCGGCCTCGCGGATGTTCCTGGAGCAGCGCGCCGGGATGTACCGCAGGTACCTCGACGAGCTCGCCCACTGGGGGCCCGGCTGGAACACCGCGGCCCACGACTCGGAGTCCCTGCTCCGGCTCACCGCCGGCGAACTGGCCGAGCTGAAGAAGGACCTGACCGACGTGATCAAGCGGTACGACGAACAGGGGCGGGCCCGCGAGGCCGCGGGCGACACCGAGGGCCGTGAGCATGTCGCGCTGCACGTGTACGGCTTCCCGTTCCGCGTCTGACGTCTGAGAGGACCAGCCCCCGTGACCAGCCCTCCCGCGACCGCCACGCTCGTACCGCCCGCCGCCGCGCGGGCCCACCGCGACCCCAACGTGCTGCGGTGGCTCGGGGCCTACACCTCCTCGATGCTCGGCGACAGCGTCTACTACCTCGCCCTGTCCTGGGCCGCCGTCCAGGCCGGGAGCCCCGCGCAGGCCGGGCTCGTGATGTCGGCCAGCGCGCTGCCCAGGGCCGTGCTGATGCTCGGCGGGGGAGTGGTCGCCGACCGGTTCGGACCGCGCCGGGTCGTCATCGGCAGTGACGCCGTGCGCTGTGCCGCCGTCCTCGCCGTGGCCGCCCTGCTGTTCCTGACCAGCCCCGGGCTGTGGCCGCTCGCCCTGCTGGCGCTGGTCTTCGGCACCGTCGACGCCGTGTTCATGCCCGCCGTGGGCGCCCTGCCGGCCCGTCTCACCGAGAAGGACCAGCTCGCCCGCGTCCAGGGCATGCGCGGCCTCGCCATCCGCTTCGCGAGCGTCGTGGGCGCCCCGCTCGGCGGACTCGCCGTGGCCACCGGCGGAGCCCCGGCCGCCTTCGCCGTCGCCGGGCTCCTCATCGCCGTGTCGCTCCCGCTGCTGGTGTCCGTGCGGGTACGGGAACTACCGCAGGACGGCACGCCCGGCACGGCGGGAACCGCGTGGGGCGACCTGAGGGCCGGGCTGCGCTACATCCGGCGGCACCGGGTGCTCGCGCCGCTGATGGTCGCCATCGCCCTCGGTGACCTCGGCTTCGTCGGACCGCTGAACGTCGGTCTGACCCTGCTCGCCGACCGGCGCGGCTGGGGTGCCGCGGGCATGGGCTGGGTGCTCGCCGGGTTCGCGGTCGGCGCGGGGGCCGTGTCACTGCTGCTGACCGTCCGGGGGCGGCTGCCGCGCGCCGGGCTGGTCGCCGGGTGCGCCCTCATCGCGGGCTGCGTGGCCGTCGGCGCCCTCGCCTACGTACCGCATCTCGCCGCCGCCGTCGCCACGGCCGTGCTGGTCGGCCTGCTCACCGGGCTCAGCGGCGCGATGTGCGGCGCCCTGCTCCAGACCGCGTCCGAGCCCGCCTACCTGGGCCGGGTCACCTCCGTCTCCAGCGGGGTCAGCCTCGGCCTGACCCCGCTGAGCATGCCGTTCGCCGCCGCCGCGATCGGGGCCTGGGGCCCCGGCCCGGTGTTCACCGCCAGCGCCGCCGTCTGCGGGCTCGGCGGGGCCGTCGCCCTCGCCGTACCGGCCCTGCGCCGCGCCGAACTCCCCGGCTGACCGGCGCTCACTGCCTGGGCTGAACCAGCTGCACCAGATTGCCCACGGTGTCGTCGAACACCGCCGCGACGACCGGCCCCTGCTCCTGCGGGGGGTGCGTGAACCGGACGCCGAGGCCGCGCAGCCGCTCGTACTCCGCTGCCAGGTCATCCACGGAGAAGACGATGCACGGCAGCCCCGCCTCGTACAGCGCCCTGCGGTACGGCTCCGCGATCGGGCCCTGGCCGGGCTCCAGCAGCAACTGGAGATCCGGCTGGGCGCCCTCCCGCGCCCCGACCGTCACGAACAGCGTGCCGTCGCCGAGGTCCATGCGCGTACGGGTCTCGAAGCCGAGGACCTCGGTGTAGAAGGCGTGCGCCACCGCCACGTCGTCCACGTACACTCCGGTCATCGCCACCTTGATCACGGGCCGGTCCTCTCAGATGCCCAGCCGCCTGCTCTCGTGCAGCGTGGCGATCGCCTCCGCGTCGCCCTCCAGCTCCACCTCGGCCGCGCGCTGCCTGCCGTACGCGAACATCAGCAGTTCCGCCGGCTCACCGGTCACCGTGACCACCGGGGTGCCCCGGTGCGCCACCACCGTCTGGCCGTTCGGACGGCGCAGCACCAGACCCGTCGGCACGCCCCGGCCCATCAGCCGCGCGGTGCGCTCAAGGCGGGACCACAGCGCGTCCTGGAAGACCGGGTCCAGCTCGCGCGGGCTCCAGTCCGGCTGGGCGCGGCGGACGTCCTCCGTATGGACGTAGAACTCCACGATGTTGGCCGCCTCGTCGACCTGCTTGAGCTGGAAGGGCGAAAAGCGCGGCGGGCCGGTACGGACGAGCTGGATCAGCTCCTCGTACGGCTTCGCCGTGTACTCGGCCATCACCTTCTCCAGACGCGGCGCGAGCTGCTTGATCAGCGCTCCCCCCGCCGCGTCCGGGCGGCGCTCGCGCACGACGACGTGCGCGGCCAGGTCCCGGGCCCGCCAGCCCTCGCAGAGGGTCTCGGCGTCCGGCCCGACGGTTTCCAAGAGGTCGGCGAGGAGAAGCCGTTCACGCTTGGCGAAGGTCGACATGCTGTCAGCCTACGGCCACGTACCAGGTCCGCCCACCCGTGGAGGGGCTCCGCGCCGCCGTGACCGTTCCTCGGACGGCCGTGTCCCGCCGCCGGTCCCGGGCGGCACAATGTGACCCATGACCAGTGCGACCGGTGCCCTCCCGCCCAGCAGCCTCGACCCGGAGATCGCCGCGCGGCTCAAGCGCAGCGCCGACGGGCTCGTCCCCGCCATCGCCCAGCAGTACGACACCGGCGAGGTGCTCATGCTCGGCTGGATGGACGACGAGGCCCTGCACCGCACGCTGACCACCGGCCGCTGCACCTACTGGTCCCGCAGCCGCCGGGAGTACTGGGTCAAGGGCGACACCTCCGGCCACGTCCAGTGGGTGAAGTCGGTCGCGCTGGACTGCGACGCCGACACCCTGCTGGTCAAGGTCGACCAGGTCGGCGCCGCCTGCCACACCGGTGCCCGCACCTGCTTCGACGCCGACGTGCTCCTGAAGGACGCCGGTCCCGGCGTACCCGGATCCGGTCAGTAAGGTCAGCGGCCATGGAACTGGAGACCTTCCGCAAGCTGGCCACCGACCGGCGTGTCATCCCGGTCACGCGCAAGCTGCTCGCCGACGGCGACACCCCGGTCGCGCTGTACCGCAAGCTGGCCGCCGAGCGTCCCGGCACCTTCCTGCTGGAGTCCGCGGAGAACGGCCGTTCCTGGTCCCGTTACTCCTTCGTCGGCGTCCGCAGCGCCGCCACGCTCACCGCGCGGGACGGGCAGGCCCACTGGCTCGGCACGCCGCCCGTCGGCGTCCCCACCGACGGCGACCCCCTCGCGGCCCTGCGCGCCACCCTCCAGGCCCTGCACACCCCGCACCAGGAGGGCCTGCCGCCCTTCACCGGCGGCATGGTCGGCTACCTGGGCTACGACATCGTCCGCCGGCTGGAGAAGATCGGCCCCGGCGAACGCGACGACCTGCGGCTGCCCGAGCTGACCATGTTGCTCACCAGCGACCTCGCGGTGATGGACCACTGGGAGGGCTCGGTCCTGCTGATCGCCAACGCGATCAACCACAACGACCTCGACACCGGCGTCGACGAGGCGTACGCGGACGCCGTCGCCCGCCTCGACGCCATGGAGGCCGACCTCTCCCGCCCCGTCGCCCAGCCCCCGGCCCACCTGCCGCCCTCCGAGCTGCCCGAGTACACCGCCCGCTGGGGCGGCCCCGACTTCCAGCGGGCCGTCGAGGAGGTCAAGGAGCGCATCCGCGCGGGCGAGGCCTTCCAGGTCGTGCCCTCCCAGCGCTTCGAGACACCGTGCACGGCCACCGCCCTGGACGTCTACCGGGTGCTGCGGACCACCAACCCCTCGCCGTACATGTACCTCTTCCGCTTCGACGGGTTCGACGTCGTCGGCTCCTCCCCGGAGGCGCTGGTGAAGGTCGAGGACGGACGCGCGATGGTCCACCCCATCGCCGGCACCCGGCACCGCGGGGCCACCCCGCAGGAGGACCAGGCCCTCGCCGAGGAACTCCTCGCCGACCCCAAGGAACGCGCCGAGCACCTGATGCTGGTCGACCTCGGCCGCAACGACCTCGGCCGGGTCTGCGAGCCCGGTTCCGTCGAGGTGGTCGACTTCATGTCCGTCGAGCGCTACTCGCACGTGATGCACATCGTCTCGACCGTCACCGGCAGGGTCGCCCCCGGCCGCACGGCCTTCGACGTGCTCACCGCCTGCTTCCCGGCCGGCACCCTCTCCGGCGCCCCCAAGCCCCGGGCGATGCAGATCATCGACGAACTGGAGCCGTCCCGGCGCGGCCTGTACGGCGGCTGCGTCGGCTACCTGGACTTCGCCGGCGACTCCGACACCGCGATCGCCATCCGCACGGCCCTGCTCCGCGACGGCACGGCCTACGTCCAGGCCGGCGCCGGCATCGTCGCCGACTCCGACCCGGTCGCGGAGGACCAGGAGTGCCGCAACAAGGCGGCTGCGGTGCTGCGGGCGGTGCACACCGCCAACCGGCTGGGCGGGCAGGACGCGCCGGCTCGCGCGTAGGACGCTTCTCATACGAACCCCGGGTGACGTCCCACCCGGGGTTCAGGCGATAGTGGAGTACGTGACTGCCGTACCTGACCCCCGTTCCCCAGCCGCCGCGTCCGCCCGGGCCGGCCGGCGGAGCCTCGCCGTGGCCCTCCTGTGCGGTGCGCTCGGCGCGGCCGTGGCGCTGCTCGCGACCCGGCAGCGCTGGGCGGAGGGCACCGCGACGGTGGCCGGCGGCGCGTTCCCGCTGACCGCCAAGGGCAGCGACGTCACGGGCGTTCCCGCGGCCCTCGCCATAGTGGGCCTCGCCGCGCTCGTCGCCGTCTTCGCCGTCCGCAGGGCCGGCCGGTTCCTCGTCTCGGGGCTGCTCGCGCTCTCCGGCGCCGGGATCGCCGCCGCGGCCCTCGCGTCCGCCTCCGACAGCTCCGCGCTGGACGAGCAGGCCGCCAAGGCGAGCGGCGACACCTCCGCCACGGTCGGCGCCCTCAGCCACACCGGCTGGCCCTACGTCGCGGCCGCCGGCGGCGTGCTGCTCCTGCTCGCCGGTCTGCTCGCCCTGCGTTACGGCCGTCTGTGGCCCGCGATGTCCGGCCGCTACGAGCGCGGCACCGCCCGTCCGCGGCGCGCGGCCCGGCCGGTCGACCCGGAGCGGCCCGAGGAGATCTGGAAGGCGCTGGACCGGGGCGAGGACCCGACGGGCGCCTGAATCCGCGGGGGCGCCCCACGGGCCGGATCCGGAGGGTGCGCGCCGAGTGTGGTGAAACAGACGCCACCCCCGCGTCGGGCACGCGTGCGCGTACGGGACAATGGACGGTGAGCGTCCGGCTCGGACAGTACGACACGTACACAGCAACGAGGAGCAAGTCATGGCGGGCAGCAGCCACGGTCACACCCCGGCCGCCTGGACCGGTGTCATCATCGCCTTCATCGGTTTCTGCGTCGCGGGCGCGTTCATGGTGATGGCCCAGCCCGTCGGCTTCTGGGCCGGCATGGCCCTCACGCTCCTCGGCGGTGTGGTCGGCGGCATCATGCGTGCCATGGGTCTGGGGCAGCCGAAGGAGTCCCGTACGCTGCCGCACACCGCGCCCGCCGCCACGCGGGAGCCGGCCGCCGCGGAGGGCTGAGCCCCGGGATCTTCCGCGAGGGCGGCCGGCACTTGCTGCCGGCCGCCTTTCGCGTGTGTGGGGGCGGTTCCGCCGGCCGCGGCGCGAGCGGGCACGCCGGCCGGCGGCGGGGGAGAATGCCGCCGTGGACGCACCTGTGGACGCCCCGGCGAACGCCCTCGGCCGCCCGGTGCCGCGGCCCGCCCCCCTCTGGCGCCGGGTCGCGGCCCCCGCAGGGCTGCTCGCGGCCGTCGGCGGGGCCTTCGCCTACGTCGGCGCCGTCGATCCGGGTGAACCCGGCCACTACCCCGTCTGCCCCCTGTACCGGCTGACCGGTCTGTACTGCCCCGGCTGCGGCGGGCTGCGCAGTGCGCACGCCTTCGTGCACGGTGACCTCGTCACCGCCCTGCGCGACAACGCGCCGGCCGTCGCCGCCTACCTGGGCTTCGCCGTGCTGTGGACCGTCTGGGTGGTCCGCGCGGCACGCGGCAGACCGGCGCGGATCGAGCCCGGACCGGCACCGCTGTGGGCGGCCGGCGTCCTGCTGCTGGTGTTCACCGTCGTCCGGAACCTGCCGTTCGGTGGCTGGCTCCATCCTTGATCATCAACGAATGTCCAGGTAGTGGGACCGGCCGCCACCGGATGCGAAGCCTCGGCGCCGCTGCGGATACCATCGGTTTGACCACGGGTTTTCAGAACCCGAAGGAACCACCGTCTGGAAGGGGGCCGCTCGCGTGAGTGTGCTCGACGAGATCATCGACGGAGTCCGTGCCGACCTCGCGGAGCGGCAGGCACGCGTCACCCTCGACGAGCTCAAGGAGCGCGCGGCCAAGGCCCACGCCGCCAAGGACGGGGTGGCCGCGCTCAAGGGCGACGGCGTCAAGGTGATCTGCGAGGTGAAGCGCTCCAGCCCCTCCAAGGGCGCGCTGGCCGCCATCGCCGACCCCGCCGGACTCGCCGCCGACTACGAGGCGGGCGGCGCGGCCGTCATCTCCGTCCTCACCGAGCAGCGCCGCTTCGGCGGCTCGCTCGCCGACCTGGAGGCGGTGCGCGCGCGGGTCGACATCCCCGTCCTGCGCAAGGACTTCATCGTCACGTCGTACCAGCTCTGGGAGGCCCGGGCGTACGGCGCCGACCTCGCGCTGCTGATCGTGGCCGCGCTGGACCAGCCGGCCCTGGAGTCGCTGATCGAGCGGGCGGAGTCCATCGGCCTGACCCCCCTCGTCGAGGTGCACGACGAGGACGAGGTCGAGCGGGCGGTGGACGCGGGCGCCAAGGTCATCGGCGTCAACGCGCGCAACCTGAAGACGCTGGAGGTGGACCGCGGCACGTTCGAGCGGGTCGCCCCGGAGATCCCGGACACCCTCGTGAAGGTCGCCGAGTCCGGCGTCCGCGGCCCGCACGACCTGATCGCGTACGCCAACGCCGGCGCCGACGCGGTGCTGGTAGGCGAGTCCCTGGTGACGGGCCGCGACCCGAAGGCGGCGGTCGCCGACCTGGTGGCGGCCGGCGAGCACCCGGCACTGCGGCACGGGCGCGCCTGATCACGCTAGGCTTGGCGGCGATGACTCTCACCGTGACGACCGTGGACCGGCACGCGCGCCTGGCGCGCGGCTGCCGTCCGCGTGGCTGCCGCGCCCCCGCGCGCCGCGTGCACGGCCGTCGCGTCCGGTACGTCATCGGCGACGAACCCGGGCAGGTCAACGGACGCCGATGGCAGCGCGCCCCGAAGGGGCGCGGGATCCCCGTCTGACGTGCGGCCACCGCCGTGTGTGCGCGAGCAACCACACACGGCCCGAGGCCGTACGACCGGCCCCGCCCCCACGGCGAACAGTGTTGTCCCACCGCACTCACCGTGAGGTTTCCGCATGCCCAGCGAGTTCTTCATCCCCGACCCCGCCGGCCAGGTGCCCAGCGCCGAGGGCTACTTCGGCGCGTTCGGCGGCAAGTTCATCCCGGAGGCCCTCGTCGCCGCCGTGGACGAGGTCGCCGTCGAGTACGACAAGGCCAAGCACGACCCCGAGTTCGCCCGTGAGCTCGACGACCTGCTCGTCCACTACACCGGCCGCCCGTCGGCGCTCACCGAGGTGCCCCGTTTCGCCGAACACGCCGGTGGCGCCCGTGTGTTCCTCAAGCGCGAGGACCTCAACCACACCGGCTCCCACAAGATCAACAACGTGCTCGGCCAGGCCCTGCTCACCAAGCGCATGGGCAAGACCCGGGTCATCGCCGAGACCGGCGCCGGCCAGCACGGCGTGGCGACGGCCACCGCCTGCGCGCTGTTCGGCCTCGACTGCACCATCTACATGGGCGAGGTCGACACCCGGCGCCAGGCCCTCAACGTCGCCCGCATGCGCATGCTCGGCGCCGAGGTCGTCGCCGTGAAGTCCGGCAGCCGCACCCTCAAGGACGCCATCAACGAGGCGTTCCGCGACTGGGTCGCCAACGTCGACCACACCCACTACCTCTTCGGCACGGTCGCCGGACCGCACCCGTTCCCCGCCATGGTCCGCGACTTCCACCGGGTCATCGGCGTGGAGGCACGGCGCCAGCTCCTGGAGCGCACCGGCCGCCTCCCCGACGCGGCCGTCGCCTGCGTCGGCGGCGGCTCCAACGCCATCGGCCTCTTCCACGCCTTCATCCCCGACGAGAGCGTCCGCCTCATCGGCTGCGAGCCCGCCGGCCACGGCATCGAGACCGGCGAGCACGCGGCCACCCTCACCGCCGGCGAGCCCGGCATCCTGCACGGCTCCCGGTCCTACGTCCTCCAGGACGACGAGGGCCAGATCACCGAGCCCTACTCCATCTCGGCCGGCCTGGACTACCCGGGCATCGGCCCGGAGCACTCCTACCTGAAGGACTCCGGCCGCGGCGAGTACCGCGCGGTCACCGACGACGCCGCCATGCAGGCCCTGCGCCTGCTGTCGCGCACCGAGGGCATCATCCCGGCCATCGAGAGCGCCCACGCGCTGGCCGGCGCCCTGGAGGTCGGCAGGGAACTCGGCGAGGGCGGCCTGATCGTCGTCAACCTGTCCGGCCGCGGCGACAAGGACATGGACACCGCCGCCCGGTACTTCGGCCTCTACGACACCGACGCCGAGGTGGCGGCCGACGCAGCCGACACCGCCGAGATCGAGGGGGACGCCAAGTGAGCGGGAACGTACAGCTGCTGAACGACACCCTCGCCGCCGCCAAGGCCGAGGGCCGCTCCGCGCTCATCGCCTACCTTCCGGCCGGCTTCCCCACCGTGGACGGCGGCATCGAGGCGATCAGGGCCGTCTTCGACGGCGGCGCCGACGTCGTCGAGGTCGGACTGCCGCACAGCGACCCGGTGCTCGACGGCCCGGTCATCCAGACCGCCGACGACATCGCCCTGCGGGGCGGGGTGCGGATCGCCGACGTCATGCGCACGGTCCGGGAGGCCCACGAGGCCACCGGGAAGCCGGTGCTCGTCATGACGTACTGGAACCCCATCGACCGCTACGGCGTGGAGCGGTTCACCGCCGAGCTGGCCGAGGCGGGCGGCGCGGGCTGCATCCTGCCCGACCTGCCCGTGCAGGAGTCGGCACCGTGGCGGGAGCACGCCGAGAAGCACGGCCTCGCCACGGTTTTCGTCGTGGCGCCGAGCAGCAAGGACGAGCGGCTCGCCGAGATCACCGCGGCGGGCAGCGGCTTCGTCTACGCGGCCTCCCTCATGGGCGTCACCGGCACCCGCGAGTCCGTCGGCACCCAGGCCCAGGACCTGGTCGGGCGCACCCGGGCCACCGGCACCGAGCTGCCCGTCTGCGTCGGGCTCGGCGTCTCCAACCGGGCCCAGGCCGCCGAGGTCGCCGGCTTCGCCGACGGCGTGATCGTCGGCTCGGCCTTCGTCAAGCGGATGCTGGACGCCCCCGACCACGCCTCCGGCATCGCGGCGGTCCGTGAGCTGGCCGGTGAGCTGGCGAAAGGCGTGCGCGGACAGGCGTGACGGACCGGTGTGACGGTCGGCGAATGTCCCGTGACAGATGATGTGGTCACTCGAACGAGTGGACCTCGGGCCGGGGAGGCGCGCTGCGCCTCCCCGGTTCGTTCTGGGGGTGTGAGCGAGAAGAACCGTGACGGAAAGCGCACCGCCCGGGAACGGCTGGCGGTCGAACGCGAGAAGCAGAAGGCCGGGGAGAAGCGACGGCGCGCGCTCATCGTGGGCGCGAGCGTCATCTGTGTCCTGGGGCTGGCGGCGGTGATCGGCGTGGTCGCCGCGAACGCCGGCAAGCACAAGAGCGGCAGCGCGGGCCCGGCCGTCGCACCGTCGGGGGCGCAGGGCAAGGACGGCCTCGCGATCCCGGTCGGCAAGGACGGCGCCAGGTCGACGCTCACCGTCTGGGAGGACTTCCGCTGCCCGGCCTGCCAGGCCTTCGAGGTGGCGTACCGGCCGACCCTCCACGAACTGGCCGACGCCGGCAAGCTCAGGATCGAGTACCACCTCGTCCGGCTGATCGACGGCAACCTCGGCGGCACCGGCTCGCTGCGCTCCGGCAACGCCGCGGCCTGCGCCCAGGACGCAGGCAGGTTCCGCGACTACCACGACGTGCTGTTCGCGAACCAGCCCAAGGAGACCGACGACGCCTTCGCGAACAACGCCAAGCTGACCGAGCTGGCCGGCAAGGTGAAGGGCCTGGACACACCCGCCTTCCGCAGATGCGTCCAGAACGGCACGCACGACAGCTGGGTGGACAAGTCCAACCAGGCGTTCCGCTCCGGCGGCTTCAGCGGTACGCCCACGGTGCTGCTCGGCGGCAAGAACATCTACCAGGACCAGACGATGACCCCGGCCAAGCTCAGGCAACTGGTGGAGGCCGCCGACCGCGGGTAAGCGTTTCTCACGCCCCCGTTATGGACCCGTAGCCGGTCCGCTTGCCGTCCCCACGGCCCGGCACGGTAGCGTCGGACTTGCCATGAACCCCATGAACCTTGCCTCCATCCCCAGCCCGGCGCACGGGGTGCTGTACCTCGGCCCCATCCCGCTGCGCGGCTACGCCTTCTGCATCATCATCGGTGTCTTCGTCGCCGTCTGGTTCGGCAACAAGCGCTGGATCGCCCGCGGCGGGCAGTCCGGCACGGTCGCCGACATCGCCGTCTGGGCCGTGCCGTTCGGCCTGGTCGGCGGCCGGCTCTACCACGTGATCACGGACTACGAGCTGTACTTCAGCGAGGGCCGCGACTGGGTGGACGCCTTCAAGGTGTGGGAGGGCGGCCTGGGCATCTGGGGCGCCATCGCGCTCGGCGCGCTGGGCGCGTGGATCGGCGCCCGGCGCCGGGGCATCCCGATGCCCGCGTACGCCGACGCCGTCGCGCCCGGCATCGCGTTCGCGCAGGCCATCGGCCGCTGGGGCAACTGGTTCAACCAGGAGCTGTACGGCCGGGAGACCCACCTGCCCTGGGCGCTGCACATCACCTCCTCCGAGGGCGGCCGGGTGCCGGGGTACTACCACCCGACGTTCCTCTACGAGTCCCTGTGGTGCGTCGGCGTCGGCCTGCTGGTCATCTGGGCGGACCGCCGCTTCAAGCTGGGGCACGGCCGGGCGTTCGCCCTGTACGTCGCCGCGTACTGCGTGGGCCGGGGCTGGATCGAGTACATGCGGGTGGACGACGCCCACCACATCCTGGGCCTCCGCCTGAACGACTGGACCGCGCTGCTCGTCTTCCTGCTGGCGGTGGCGTACATCGTGGTGTCGTCGAAGAAGCGGCCGGGACGCGAAGCCGTGGTCGAGCCGGGGGTCTCCGACGGCCCGGCCAAGGGCACGGCGGCCGTCGGGGACGCGGCGGCCGTCGAGGACGCGGAGGCCGGCGCCGGCACAGGCGCCGACGCCGCTGCCGATGCCGAGGGCGAGGAGAAGGCGGCGCCGGCCGAGAAGAGCTGAACCGTTCGTGGTACGACGCCGAGGGCGCCCGGAAGACCTCCGGGCGCCCTCGGCGTGTGCGGAGGGTCAGCCCCGGGCAGCCAGCGACAGCGTCCGCCGTGCCATCGCCACCACCGCCGCGTCGACGAAGCGGCCGTCGGGCAGGGCCTGGGCGCCCTCGTTCACCGAGGCCGCCTTGACGACCGTCTCCGCGTGTTCGATCTCGGCCCGCGAGGGCAGGTAGGCCCGCTCGATCACCGGCAGCTGGCGGGGGTGGATCGCGGCGCGGCCCAGGAACCCGAGCGCCCGGCCGTGGACGCAGGAGGCGGCCAGGCCGTCGAGGTCACGGATGTCCGGGTAGACCGTCTGGGACGGCGGGGGCAGGCCCGCCGCGCGGGCGGCGACGATCACCCGCGAGCGCGGCCAGTCCAGTCCCGCGTCGGCCCGCACCCCGAGGTCGGCGCGGAGATCGGCCTCGCCCAGGGCGATGCCCCGCAGGGCGGGGTGGGCGGTGGCGATGGCGTAGGCGTGCTCGATGCCGAGGGCCGACTCCAGGAGCGCGTAGAGCGGGACCGGTGTGGCCACGGCGACCCGCCGTACCTCGCCCGGGGCCGTCACCTTCGGCAGCCGCACGCCGCACAGGCCCGGCAGACCGGCCAGGGCGCGGAGGTCGGCGGCGGCCCAGACGCTGTCCAGGGCGTTGACGCGCACGTGCACCGGGACCGGCTGGGGCTCCGCCAGGAGCTCCGCGGTGGCCGCGCGGGCGTACTCCTTGCGGTCCGGGGCGACCGCGTCCTCCAGGTCGACCACCACCACGTCGGCGCCCGCCACCAGGGCCTTGGCCACCACGTGCGGACGGTCGCCGGGCACGTAGAGCCAGGTGAGCGGGAAGCGGGTCACAGGGCGCCCTCCGCGCGCAGCGCCGCGATGGCGTCCGGGGTGAGGCCGAGTTCGGTGAGCACGGCGTCGGTGTCGGCGCCGTGCGGGCGGCCTGCCCAGCGGATCGCGCCGGGCGTGGCGGAGAGCCGGAAGAGGACGTTCTGCATGCGCAGCGGGCCCAGTTCCGGGTCGTCGACGGTGGTGACCGTGTCCAGCGCCTGGTACTGGGGGTCCACGAGGACGTCCCGGACGTCCTGCACCGGGGCCACCGCGGCCTCCGCCTTCTCGAAGGCCGCGAGCACCTCGGCGCGGGTGCGGCCGGCGATCCAGGAGCCCACCGCCTCGTCCAGCACGTCGGCGTGGGCGGCGCGGTCGGCGCCGGTGGCGAACCACGGCTCCTCGATCAGGTCCGGGCGGCCCACCAGCCGTAGCACGCGCTCGGCGACCGACTGGGCGGAGGTGGAGACGGCGACCCAGGTGCCGTCGGCGGTGCGGTAGGTGTTGCGCGGGGCGTTGTTCGCGGACCGGTTGCCGGTGCGCTGCTGGACGTAGCCGAGCTGGTCGTACCAGGTGGCGTGGGGGCCGAGGACCGACAGGATCGGTTCGATGATCGCCATGTCGACCGTCTGTCCCGTGCCGGTGCGCTCGCGTGCGGCCAGCGCCGTCAGCACGGCGTAGGCGGTCGCCAGGCCGGCGATCGAGTCGGCGAGTCCGAAGGGCGGCAGCGTCGGGGGCGCGTCCGGTTCGCCGGTGACCGCGGCGAAGCCGCTCATCGCCTCGGCGAGGGTGCCGAAGCCGGGGCGGTGCGCGTAGGGACCGAACTGGCCGAACGCGGTCACCCGGGCCAGGACCAGCCGGGGGTTGGCGGCGGAGAGCTCCGGCCAGCCGAGGCCCCATTTCTCCAGGGTTCCGGGGCGGAAGTTCTCGATCACCACGTCGGCGGTGGCGGCCAGCCGCAGCAGGGTGGTCCGGCCGCCGGACGTGGACAGGTCGAGGGTGACGGCCCGCTTGTTGCGGCCGAGCACCTTCCACCACAAGCCGACGCCGTCCTTGGCCGGACCGTGGCCCCGGGACGGGTCGGGCCGCCGGGGATGCTCCACCTTGATCACCTCGGCGCCGAAGTCACCGAGCAGGGTCGCGGCCATCGGCCCGGCGAAGAGGGTCGCGAGGTCCAGCACCCGCAGCCCGTCCAGGGCCGGGGAGGTGTGTGCCGGCGTGACCGTCTCGGCCGTCTCGGCCGTCTCGGCCGTCTCGGCCGTCGTACGTGTCGGTCTCGTCGTGTTCATGCGCTGTACTGGGCCTCGATCTCCGGGCGGTACGGCATCGACGCCGACGCGCCTTCCCGCTGGACGGAGATCGCCGCCGCGGCCGCCGCCCAGGACAGGGCCTCCCGCACCGGCTTCTCCTCGGCGAGGGCCACCGCGAACGTGCCGGCGAACGTGTCGCCCGCGCCCGTGGAGTCCACGGCTCGCACGGGCGGCGCGGGGACGACGAGCGGTTCGGCGCCCCGGGTCAGGTACAGGCAGCCCGTGGCGCCCAGGGTGACCACGACCTGCGGCACCAGGTCCAGCAGGGCGGCGGCCGCCTCGCGCGGGTCGGTGCGGCCGGTGAGGGTGACCGCCTCGTACTCGTTCGGCACCAACAGGTCGATCGCCGCGAGGAGTTCGGGCGGCAGCGGCTGGACGGGGGACGGGGTGAGCACCGTGCGGACGCCGTGCCGGTGGGCCGCCTCCGCGCCGGCGACGACCGCCGCCGTCGGGATCTCCAGTTGCAGCAGCAGGGCGTCGGCGGTCGCGATCACCCCCTCGTCCCCGGGACAGAGGTGGTCGACCGTGCCGTTCGCGCCGGGGATGACGACGATCGCGTTGCCGCCCTCGTCGTCCACCACGATGTGCGCGGTGCCGGACGGGCCCTCGACCGTGCGCAGGAAGTCGGTGTCCACGCCGGAGTGTTCGAGGGTGGCACGCAGCCGCGCGCCGAAGGCGTCGTTGCCGACCGCGCCGATCATCGAGACGGTGGCGCCGGCGCGGGCCGCGGCGATCGCCTGGTTGGCGCCCTTGCCGCCGGGGACCGTACGGAACTCCCGTCCCGTCACCGTCTCCCCGCGCCGCGGGGCCTTGGCGACGTACGTGACGAGGTCCATGTTCGTGCTGCCGAGGACGGCGATGTGGGTCATGGTCGGGTCGCCTCCAGGTGGGTGAGGTGGGCGAGGGCGTCGAAGCCGGTGCCGTCGAAGTCTGCGACGGTCGTGGCGAGCCGGTTCTTCAGCGGGGCCCGCCAGCGGTCGGGGAGCGCGCCGGGGGAGCCGGCGAGCAGGCCGGCGATGCTTCCGGCGGTGGCGCCGTTGGAATCGGTGTCCCAGCCACCGGAGACGGCACGGCAGACGGAGCCGGTGAAGTCGCCGCCGGCGTGGGTGAGGGCGGCGACGGTCAGGGCGGTGTTGGGCAGGGCGTGGACCCAGTGGTGGGTGGGGCCGTAGACGGCGTGGAGTTCGTCGACGACGTCGTCGAAGTCGTCCGTGACGGTGGCCAGCCGGACGGCGTGGTCGATCGCCTCCGCCAGGCGGGAGCGGGCCGGGACCACCGCGCGGCCGGCGCGCAGACAGGCGTGGACGTCGTGCGTGCCGGTGGCCGCCGTGGCGATGACGGCGGCCGTGAACATCGCCGCGTAGACGCCGTTCGCGGTGTGGGTGAGGACCGCGTCGCGGTGGGCCTGTTCGGCGGCGGCGGCCGGGTCGCCCGGATTGCTCCAGCCGTGCATGTCGGCGCGGATCAGCGCGCCGATCCACTCGCGGAACGGGTTGCGGTGGCGGGCCGTGTGCGGGGGTTCGATGCCCGCGAGGAGATTGCGGTGGGCGACCCGCTCGGCGGTGAAGGTGCGGCCGGGCGGGAGTTCTTCGAGCCAGAGCCGGGCCACGTCGTCGGTGGTGAAGGCCCTGCCGTGGCGCTGGAGCAGAAGGAGGTTGAGCAGGGGGTAGTTCAGGTCGTCGTCCTCGGGCATGCCGTCGATGTTCTCGGCGAGCGAGGTGGCGGCCGAGCGGCGGTTCCAGGGATGGGCGGCCAGCAGGTCGCCGGGGACTCCCCGGGCGGTGAACCAGGTGGAAAGGGGCCAGTTCCCGGTCGCCCGGGCGAGGGCGCGGATGCCGTCGAGCGGCAGCTTCTCGACCGGCTTGCCGAGGAGACAGCCGATGGCCCGCCCGAGCCAGGCGGCCTCCAGGGCGAGGGGGTCCGGTGCGGTGACGGACCGTCCGGTGGGCCAGTCGGGGCACCGGGCCCTGATGCGGGCCAGGTCGGTCGGCTCGTCGTCGGCGAGACGGCTGGGCAGATCGGCGAGTTCGTCCAGCAGGTCCTCCGCCAGCAGGCGCAGGTAGCGGGAGACGCGGTGCGGGGACGCGCCCGCGCGCTCCGGGGCGTCCGGGCCGCCCGCCGCCCGCCAGCGCGCCTCGATCGCCTTCGGCTCACGCCCGTCCAGGCGGGCCTGGCGCAGTTCGTGGCCGAGCAGGTCCTCCGGCTGGACCCAGGTCAGTCGGAGCACGGCCGGCCTCCGAGCGCGGTGAACGCCTCCTCGTGGGCGCGCCGGCGGCGGACGTCCCGGTCGAAGATCTCGCACGAGACCTCGGTGAGCGTCCGGGCCGGCGCCCACAGGTCGAGACGGCTGGCGTCGGCGACCGTCTTCGCCCACTCCTCGGGGGCGGGCGAGCCGAGCGCGCCCGCGAGGGCGCCGGCCATCGTCGCGATCGAGTCGCAGTCACGGCCGTAGTTGACGGAGCCGAGCACCGCCTGCCGGTAGTCGCCGCCGGAGACGACCAGCATGCCCAGCGCGACCGGGAGTTCCTCGATGGAGTGCAGCCGGGAGGGGCGGCGGGCGGCGAGGGAGGGGGCGCGGTAGTCCGGTCCGACGGTGTCGTACGGCTCCACCGCCGCGCGCAGCGGACCGAGCGCCGACTCGAAGTCCCGGTGCCCGGCGGCGACTTCGCACACCTTCTCGATCGCCGTGCGGGTGCCGTCCTTGGCCAGCGACAGGCAGGCGTCCACCACCGAGCCGGGGGTCGCGCCGGGGGCGGTCGCGGCGGCCACCGCCGCCGCGAACACACCGGCCGCCTCCCGGCCGTACGACGACTGGTGCGCGCCCGCGACGTCCAGCGCCTCGGCGTACGCGGCGGCCGGGTTGGCCGCGTTGACCAGGCCGACCGGGGCCATGTACATCGCGGCGCCGCAGTTGACGATGTTGCCGGTGCCCGCTTCCCGGGGGTCGGCGTGACCGTAGGCGAGCCTGGCCACCAGCCACTTCTCGGCGAGGAAGAGGCGGTGCAGCGGCAGGGCCTCGGCCTCCAGTTCGGGGATCCAGCGAGGGGTGGTCATCAGGTCGGGGACCAGGTGCTCGGCGATCGCGTACGCGTCGAGGTGGTCGCGGACGCGGTCGTAGACGCGGATCAGCGCGTGCGTCATCAGGGTGTCGTCGGTGACGTGGCCGTCACCCTTGTGGTACGGCGCGATGGGGCGGGCGGTGCGCCAGGCGTCACCGTGCCAGGGGCCGACGATGCCGCGCACGCGACCGCCGTGCCGCTCGGTGATCTGGTCGGGGGAGTAGCCCTCGACCGGGCCGCCGAGGGCGTCGCCGACGGCGGCTCCCACCAGTGCGGCGGTGACGCGGTCGGCGAGACCGTTCGCGGCGGGGCCGCTGCTTTCTTCTTCTTTGGGCGTCATGCCCCGAATCATCCTCCTGGGCGGGCCGGTTGTGCGGCTTCCAGGAGTCCGGCGAGTTCCACGAGGTCGGTTCCGGTGAGGCGGGGCAGGGTGCAGCCGGGCAGGACGCGGCAGGATTCCCGCCAGGCCGCGGGGATGGCCGCGCCGCCGCCGAGGGCGCCGGTGAGCGCGCCGGCGAGGGCGGGCGCGGAGTCGGCGACCCGGGACAGGCAGGCGGCGGCCGGTACGGCCTCGGCGATCCGGCCCCGGGCCGCGGTGGCCAGGGCGAGCGCGACGGGGACGGTCTCGGCGGCGGCGATGCCGTAGCTGTAGACGTGGTCGACGATCTGGTGTTCCAGGCGGGGGACGAGGGCGAAGGCGGACTCGCCGTCCTCGGCCAGGGCCAGGGCGTGCCGGGCGTTGCGGCCGATCTCGGTGTCCGCCGGGAGTTCGGCGAGCGCGGCGGTCACACAGGCGTCGGTGTCCGCGTCGGCGAGGGCGAGGGAGAGGGCCGCCGCCATGGCCCGCGCGCCGTGCACGCCGTCGCCGTCCTGGGTGTAGCGGGCGTCGAACTCGGCGAGCGCGGCGGCCTGTCGCGGGTCGCCGGGGTGGGCCACGGCGAGGACGCAGGCGCGGACGCAGGCCGCGTCGTCGAAGTAGTGCGGGTTGTCGTGACCGGTGGCGGGCGGGCGCAGGCCGGTGGCGAGGTTGCCGAGGCCGGCGCGCACGGAGATGCGGGCGCGCAGCGGCAGGACGGCGGACTCGATCTCCGGGGCACGGTCCGCCGCGGCGGCGACCTCGCAGGCCACGGCGGTCCAGGTGAGATCGATGGCGGCGCGCATGCGGCGGGCCCGGCTGAGGTCGCCGAGGACGTCGTCGTCGCCGGCGCGCAGGACCGCCTCCGCGGCGAACACCGCCCACTCGGCGTCGTCGGAGGGACCGAGGCGGAGGGGTTCGGGGGGTTGGTTGAGGGCGATCGGCACCGGGAGGGTGGTGGTGGCGTTCTGCTCGGCGAAGGTGTCCAGTTCCCGGGTGAGGCGGCGGGTCCACTCGGGCATGCGGGCGGCGCGGTGCCGGGCGGCGGGCCAGCCGGCGGCGTCCCCGGCGGCGAGGCCGAGGAGGAGACCCTCGATACGGCGCGCCGTCATGGCCGTCCCTCCCCGTTCGGTTGCCCGGCACGCCCGGTGCCCACCAGGGGGCTCCGCTCACTGGACCCCCGGTCCCCCGCCCGCCCGCCATCCGGCTCGGTCGGCCGAGGGGCGGGGGGAGGGGGTGTGAGGAGTTCGGCCGGCTGGACGGTGTCGGGCAGGGGGAGGAGTTCGGCCGGCTCCACGACAGCGTCGGCCGCCGCCCGCTCCCCCAGCGCCACGGCCGCCGGCAGGACCGCGGCCAAGGGCGCCGCCACGGCCGCCGGGATCACCTCCCGTCTCCCCGCCACCCCGGCTGCCGCCCCCGCCGTGCCGGTTTCGGTCCCCGCCGTGCCCGTTTCCGCCGCCGTCAGCAGGAGGTCCGCGACGTCCAGCACGTGGTGGCCGGCGATGGACGGCAGGCAGCGGCCCCGGGCCGGGCCGATCGCGGACGACCAGTGCGGCGGGATCGCCGCGAGGCCCTGGGTGGCGCCGGAGAGGGCGCCCGCCACGGCCGCCGTCGTGTCCGCGTCGCGGCCCATGTTGACGGCCGTCAGGACCGCCTCCCGGAAGTCGCCGTCGGCAGCCGCGTACGCGCCGAAGGCGAGGGCGACCGCTTCCGGGGCCAGGTCGGTCCAGGGATAGCCGCCGATGACGACCGCGGAGCGCACCGCGCGTTCGCCGCGGTGCGCCACCGACACCGCGCGCCGCAGGGAGCGGGCCGTCCAGGAGTCGTCCGGGATCACCGCGAGGGCCGCGGCGATCACCACGGGGGCCGCCGCGCCGGTCATCGCCGCGGCCACGCCCGCCGCGACCGCCTGGCCACCGTAGATGCCCTCTCCCTCGTGGCTGACGGAGCCGTCGACGGCCGCCAGCCGGGCCGCCTCGGCGGGACGCCCGGCGGCGAAGACCCCGAAGGGCGCCGCCCGCATCGCCAGCCCGTCGCTCCAGGCGTGCCGGTGCTGGGCCGAGATGGGGGCGGCGAGGCCGCGGCGGAGGTTCTCCAGGGTGCCGCGCTCGCTGAAGCCCGCGCCGCGGAAGGGACCCTCCGCCCGGTCGGCGATCCACTCGTGCCAGGCCGCCTCGACGTGCTCCGGGGTGAGCGCCGAGCCGTGCCGGGCCAGCAGCAGACCGGAGAAGATCGCGTACTCGGTGTCGTCCGTGCCGTACGGCTGCTCGCTCACGTATCCGGTGATCCGGCCCCAGCGGGCGCGGATCTCGGAGGGCTTGAGGTTCTCCGCCGGTGCGCCCAGCGCGTCGCCGACGGCCAGGCCCAGCAGCGCGCCGCGGGCCCGCTCGCGCAGTCCGGCGGCGTCGCCGGGCGCCGGGGCCGGGGGAGTGCGGGCGATCGATGCCATGGGCGGCCTCCTTCGGCGGGTCCCACGGGACCCTCTGCGGATGTGTCCCACGGGAGGCGGCCGTCTGAGCCGGGGTCGGGGCTCTGTCACCCGGTCAGCATCTGAGATGACAATCGCACATCTGAGCGCTCATGGGAGAAGTCGCAGGTTAGCCCAGCCTTTCCTTGCTGGCGCGGGCGAAATGAAAAGCGTAAGTTCTGTGTTGTCGAAATGTAGAACTCGTCCAAAGTTAGCTTTGGCTTAGCTTCCCTGGGGGTCCCGGATGGCCATTCTCGAAACCGAGGCCGCGCTGCACGAGGCGCACCGTGACAACCACACGCACCGCGACGTGAACGGCGGATGGCTGCGTCCCGCCGTCTTCGGCGCCATGGACGGTCTCGTCTCCAACCTGGCCCTGATGACCGGCGTGGCCGGCGGGTCCGTGAGCCAGCACACCATCATCATCACCGGTCTCGCGGGCCTCGCGGCCGGTGCCTTCTCCATGGCGGCCGGCGAGTACACCTCCGTGGCCTCCCAGCGGGAACTCGTCGAGGCGGAACTCGACGTCGAGCGCCGCGAGCTGCGCCGGCATCCGCAGGACGAGGAGGACGAGCTGGCCGCGCTGTACGTGGCCCGCGGGGTCGAGCCGGGGCTGGCCCGGCAGGTTGCCCGGCAGCTCTCCGCGGACCCCGAGCAGGCGCTGGAGATCCACGCCCGCGAGGAGCTGGGCATCGACCCCGGGGACCTGCCCTCGCCGCTGGTCGCCGCCGTCTCGTCCTTCGGCTCGTTCGCGCTCGGCGCCCTGCTGCCCCTGCTGCCGTACCTGCTCGGTGCGACCGCGCTGTGGCCCGCCGTCCTGCTGGCCCTCGCCGGTCTGTTCGGGTGCGGTGCCGTCGTGGCCAAGGTGACCGCGCGCAGCTGGTGGTTCAGCGGTCTGCGGCAGCTCGCGCTCGGTGGCGCGGCGGCCGGTGTGACGTACGCCCTGGGCACTCTGTTCGGAACGGCCGTAGGATAGCTCGACCGGTACCTATGCGATGGGCCGCATACGTACCCGTTACTCGCTGGTTTCGAGCGCATGACCACCGGGCATGAGCCGTAAGCGCTGTGGGCAATGACGCCTGCCGCACCCCCGCGGGGCGGGCGACGACGCTCTCCCCGGACCCCCTTCGGGCCGCCGGACACCGATCCGACCGATCGTGTCCGCGACGGTCCCCCCGTACCCGTCGGCCGCCACCGCGCGGCCCCCGGCGCCACCGCACGGCATCGCCGTCCCGGCACGGCACAGTGCCGCCACCGCACGGCACCCGCCGCGTCCGCGCGGCACCCCGGCCGCGACCGCGGCGTCCGCATGCTGGAACGGTGTTTCCGGTTCCCGAGAACCGCTCCATCATGTAACCTGCACGAAATTTTGATCTCATCGAAGATCTCACGCAGAGGGCCAACGTCGTCCCTCGGCACCTGCCACATGCCACATGACGACGACGGGAGAGCCGATGCGTACGCCGCGCCAGCCGTCCCAGCACTCCGCGAATGGCCAGAACTGGTCGTTCATGGATGCTCGCCCTGCTGCGCAGGGTATGTACGACCCCCGCAACGAACACGACGCGTGCGGCGTCGGTTTCGTCGCCACCCTCACCGGCGAGGCGTCCCACACCCTGGTCGAGCAGGCCCTTACCGTCCTGCGCAACCTGGAGCACCGTGGTGCCACCGGTTCCGAGCCCGACTCCGGCGACGGCGCGGGCATCCTCTCGCAGGTGCCGGACGCCTTCCTCCGAGAAGTGGCCGGTTTCGACCTTCCCGCGGCCGGCTCCTATGCCGTAGGCATCGCCTTCCTGCCGGAGGACGGCATCGAGGACGCCGTCTCACGGATCGAGACGATCGCCGCCGACGAGGGCCTGACCGTCCTCGGCTGGCGCGAGGTCCCGGTCGCCCCCGAGCTGCTGGGCGCCACCGCCCGCTCCACCATGCCGGTCTTCCGGCAGATCTTCGTCACCGCAGGCGCCAGCGAGGGCATCGCGCTGGACCGCAAGGCGTTCGTGCTGCGCAAGCGCGCCGAGCGCGAGGCCGGGGTCTACTTCCCGTCCCTGTCCGCCCGGACGATCGTCTACAAGGGCATGCTGACCACCGGCCAGCTGGAGCCCTTCTTCCCGGACCTGTCCGACCGCCGCTTCGCCTCCGCGATCGCGCTCGTGCACTCCCGGTTCTCCACGAACACCTTCCCGTCGTGGCCGCTCGCGCACCCGTACCGCTTCGTCGCGCACAACGGTGAGATCAACACCGTCAAGGGCAACCGCAACTGGATGCGCGCCCGCGAGTCCCAGCTCGTCTCCGCCCTGTTCGGTTCCGACGAGAAGAACATCGAGCGGATCTTCCCGGTCTGCACCCCGGACGCCTCCGACTCCGCCTCCTTCGACGAGGTCCTGGAGCTGCTGCACCTGGGCGGCCGTTCGCTGCCGCACTCCGTGCTGATGATGATCCCGGAGGCGTGGGAGAACCACGACTCCATGGACCCGGCCCGGCGCGCCTTCTACCAGTTCCACTCCACGATGATGGAGCCCTGGGACGGCCCCGCCTGCGTCACCTTCACCGACGGCACCCAGGTCGGCGCCGTGCTCGACCGCAACGGTCTGCGCCCCGGCCGCTACTGGGTCACCGACGACGGCCTCGTCGTCCTCGGCTCCGAGGTCGGCGTCCTCGACATCGACCCGGCCAAGGTCGTCCGCAAGGGCCGCCTCCAGCCCGGCAGGATGTTCCTCGTCGACACCGCCGAGCACCGCATCATCGAGGACGACGAGATCAAGGCGTCCCTCGCCACGGAGAAGCCGTACGCCGAGTGGCTGGAGGCCGGCGAGATCGAGCTGGGCGACCTGCCCGAGCGCGAGCACATCGTCCACACCCACGCCTCGGTCACCCGCCGCCAGCAGACCTTCGGCTACACCGAGGAGGAGCTGCGCGTCATCCTCGCCCCGATGGCGCGCACCGGCGCCGAGCCGATCGGCTCCATGGGCACGGACTCGCCGATCGCGGCCCTGTCCGAGCGCCCGCGGCTGCTCTTCGACTACTTCACCCAGCTGTTCGCGCAGGTCACCAACCCGCCGCTGGACGCGATCCGCGAGGAGCTGGTCACCTCCCTGCGCTCGTCGCTGGGCCCGCAGGGCAACCTGCTGGAGCCGACCGCCGCCTCCTGCCGGTCCGTCGTGCTGCCCTTCCCGGTCATCGACAACGACGAGCTGGCCAAGCTCATCCACATCAACGCCGACGGCGACATGCCCGGCTTCAAGGCCGCCACGCTGTCCGGTCTGTACCGGGTCTCCGGCGGCGGTGAGGCCCTCGCCGCCCGCATCGAGGAGATCTGCGCTGAGGCCGACGCGGCGATCGGGAACGGCGCCCGCCTGATCGTCCTGTCCGACCGGCACTCCGACGCCGAGCATGCGCCGATCCCGTCGCTGCTGCTCACCGCGGCCGTCCACCACCACCTCATCCGCACCAAGCAGCGCACCCAGGTGGGCCTGCTGGTCGAGGCCGGTGACGTCCGCGAGGTCCACCACGTCGCCCTGCTCATCGGCTACGGCGCCGCCGCCGTCAACCCGTACCTGGCGATGGAGTCGGTGGAGGACCTGCTGCGCGCGGGCACCTTCATCAACGGCATCGAGCCCGAGAAGGCCATCCGCAACCTGATCTACGCCCTCGGCAAGGGCGTCCTGAAGGTCATGTCCAAGATGGGCATCTCCACCGTCGCCTCCTACCGCGGCGCCCAGGTCTTCGAGGCCGTCGGCCTGGACGAGACCTTCGTGGAGAAGTACTTCAACGGCACCGCCACCAAGATCGGCGGCGTCGGCATCGACGTCATCGCCCAGGAGGTCGCCGCCCGCCACGCCAAGGCCTACCCGGCCTCCGGCATCGCCCCGGCGCACCGCGCGCTGGAGATCGGCGGCGAGTACCAGTGGCGCCGCGAGGGCGAGCCGCACCTGTTCGACCCGGAGACGGTCTTCCGTCTCCAGCACTCCACGCGCACCGGCCGGTACGACATCTTCAAGAAGTACACCGGACGGGTGAACGAGCAGTCCGAGCGCCTGATGACGCTGCGCGGCCTGTTCGGCTTCAAGTCCGGCCGGCAGCCGATCCCCCTCGACGAGGTCGAGCCGGCGAGCGAGATCGTCAAGCGGTTCTCCACGGGCGCCATGTCGTACGGCTCCATCTCCAAGGAGGCGCACGAGACCCTCGCCATCGCCATGAACCAGCTGGGCGGCAAGTCCAACACCGGTGAGGGCGGCGAGGACCCGGAGCGCCTGTACGACCCGGCGCGCCGCTCGGCGATCAAGCAGGTCGCCTCCGGCCGCTTCGGCGTGACCTCCGAGTACCTGGTCAACGCGGACGACATCCAGATCAAGATGGCCCAGGGCGCCAAGCCCGGCGAGGGCGGCCAGCTGCCCGGCCACAAGGTCTACCCGTGGGTCGCCAAGACGCGCCACTCGACGCCGGGCGTCGGCCTGATCTCGCCGCCGCCGCACCACGACATCTACTCCATCGAGGACCTCGCCCAGCTCATCCACGACCTGAAGAACGCGAACCCGCAGGCGCGGATCCACGTGAAGCTGGTCTCCGAGGTCGGCGTCGGCACGGTCGCGGCCGGTGTGTCCAAGGCGCACGCGGACGTCGTGCTGATCTCCGGTCACGACGGCGGCACGGGTGCCTCCCCGCTGACGTCGCTGAAGCACGCGGGCGGCCCCTGGGAGCTGGGCCTCGCCGAGACCCAGCAGACCCTGCTGCTCAACGGTCTGCGCGACCGCATCGTCGTCCAGACCGACGGCCAGCTGAAGACCGGCCGTGACGTGGTCATCGCCGCGCTGCTCGGCGCCGAGGAGTTCGGTTTCGCGACCGCGCCGCTCGTCGTCTCCGGTTGCGTGATGATGCGCGTCTGTCACCTGGACACCTGCCCGGTCGGCATCGCCACCCAGAACCCGACGCTGCGCGACCGCTTCGCCGGCAAGGCCGAGCACGTGGTGAACTTCTTCCGGTTCATCGCGGAGGAGGTCCGCGAGCTCCTCGCCGAGCTGGGCTTCCGCTCCATCGAGGAGGCCGTCGGCCACGCCGAGGTGCTGGACGTCGAGCGAGCGGTCGACCACTGGAAGGCGCAGGGCCTGGACCTGGAGCCGCTGTTCCACGTGCCGGACCTGCCCGAGGGCGCGGTCCGCCACCGGGTGGTCGCCCAGGACCACGGCCTGGAGAAGGCCCTGGACAACGAGCTGATCAAGCTCGCGGCCGACGCCCTCGGCGCTTCGGACGCCACGGAGGCGCAGCCGGTGCGCGCCCAGGTCGCCATCCGCAACATCAACCGCACGGTCGGCACCATGCTCGGCCACGAGGTGACGAAGAAGTTCGGCGGCGCGGGCCTGCCCGACGACACCATCGACATCACCTTCACCGGCTCGGCCGGCCAGTCCTTCGGCGCCTTCCTGCCGCGCGGTGTCACGCTCCGCCTGGAGGGTGACGCCAACGACTACGTCGGCAAGGGCCTCTCCGGCGGCCGGATCATCGTCCGCCCGGACCGGGCCGCCGACCACCTCGCCGAGTACTCGACCATCGCGGGCAACACCATCGGCTACGGCGCCACCGGCGGCGAGCTGTTCCTGCGCGGCCGTACCGGTGAGCGGTTCTGCGTCCGCAACTCCGGCGCGCTGGTCGTCTCGGAGGGCGTGGGCGACCACGGCTGCGAGTACATGACCGGCGGGCACGCGGTCGTCCTCGGACCGACCGGCCGCAACTTCGCGGCCGGCATGTCCGGCGGTGTCGCCTACGTCGTCGACCTGGACCGCGACAACGTCAACGCCGGCAACGCCGGCTCCGTCGAGGCGCTGGACGAGACCGACAAGCAGTGGCTGCACGACGTGGTGCGCCGCCACGCCGAGGAGACCGGTTCGACGGTCGCCGAGAAGCTGCTCGCCGACTGGGACACGGCCGTGGAACGGTTCAGCAAGATCATCCCCAGCACGTACAAGGCAGTGCTCGCCGCCAAGGACGCCGCCGAGCGAGCCGGTCTCACCGAGACCGAGATCACCGAGAAGATGATGGAGGCGGCGATCAATGGCTGACCCGAAGGGCTTCTTGAACCACGGCCGTGAGGTCGCCAGGACCCGTCCCGTCGAAGAGCGCAAGAAGGACTGGAACGAGGTCTACGTCCCCGGCTCCCTGCTGCCGATCATCAGCAAGCAGGCCAGCCGCTGCATGGACTGCGGCATCCCCTTCTGCCACAACGGCTGTCCGCTGGGGAACCTGATCCCCGAGTGGAACGACTACGCCTACCGTGAGGACTGGGCCGCCGCCCAGGAGCGGCTGCACGCGACCAACAACTTCCCGGAGTTCACCGGTCGCCTGTGCCCGGCGCCCTGCGAGTCGGCGTGCGTGCTGGGCATCAACCAGCCGCCGGTCACCATCAAGAACGTCGAGGTCTCGATCATCGACAAGGCGTGGGAGACCGGGGACGTCGCCCCGCAGATCCCCGAGCGCCTGTCCGGCAAGACGGTCGCGGTCATCGGCTCCGGCCCGGCGGGCCTCGCCGCCGCCCAGCAGCTGACCCGGGCCGGCCACACGGTCGCCGTCTACGAGCGCGCGGACCGCGTCGGGGGCCTCCTGCGGTACGGCATCCCCGAGTTCAAGATGGAGAAGCGGCACATCAACCGCCGTATCGAGCAGATGCGCGCGGAGGGCACCCGCTTCCGCACCGGCGTGGAGATCGGCCGCGACATCAACGCCCGCGACCTGAAGAAGCGGTACGACGCGGTCGTCCTGGCCGTCGGCGCCACGACCGCCCGTGACCTGCCGGTGCCCGGCCGCGAGCTCAAGGGCGTCTACCAGGCCATGGAGTACCTGCCGCTGGCCAACAAGGTGCAAGAGGGCGACTTCGTCACCCCGCCGGTCTCGGCCGAGGGCAAGCACGTCGTCGTCATCGGCGGCGGTGACACCGGCGCGGACTGCGTGGGCACCGCCCACCGGCAGGGCGCGGCGTCCGTCACCCAGCTGGAGATCATGCCCCGCCCGAGCGACGAGCGGCACCCGACCAACCAGCCCTGGCCGACCTTCCCGATGCTCTACAAGGTCACCAGCGCGCACGAGGAGGGCGGCGAGCGGGTCTACTCCGTCTCCACGACCCACTTCGAGGGCGACGAGGACGGCAACGTGCAGTGGCTGCACCTCACCGAGGTGGAGTTCGTCGACGGCAGGCTCACCCCGAAGCCGGGCACCGAGCGCAGGATCCCGGCCCAGCTGGTGACCCTCGCCATGGGCTTCACCGGCACCGACCGGGAGAACGGCCTGGTGGAGCAGTTCGGCCTGGAGCTCGACGAACGCGGTAACATCGCCCGCGACGCCGACTTCCAGACCAACGTGCCGGGTGTGTTCGTCGCCGGTGACGCCGGCCGCGGCCAGTCCCTCATCGTGTGGGCGATCGCGGAGGGCCGCTCGGCCGCCCGCGGAGTCGACCGCTTCCTGACCGGAGCCAGCGACCTGCCGGCCCCGATCCGCCCGACGGACCGCGCCCTGGCGGTCTGACGCGCGCACAACGGACCTGAGGTCCCGCACAGACGTCCCGTACAAAGGCGTACGGAACATGAACGGCGCCTGCCCGCCTGTCCCCGACCGGACGACTGGGCAGGCGTCGTCGCATGTTCGCCGTACGGGTACGCTCGGGCGCCGGAACCGCCGAGGGGGGGATCATGGCCGCGATCAGTCTGCGCAAGGTGGAGGAGACCGCGCCCGCGCTGGTCGGCGCCTACCGGTCGGCGGGGGTGTCGCTGCGCAAGCACGGCCTGGACGGGCTGCGGGCCGCCGTCTACCTCGTCGTCGACCACTCGGGCTCGATGCGGCCGTACTACCAGGACGGCAGCGTGCAGGCGCTCGCCGACCGGGTGCTGGGCCTGTCCGCGCAGCTGGACGACGACGGCCGCGTGCCCGTCGTGTTCTTCTCCACGGACGTCGACGCGGTCACCGACATCACCCTCTCCGGACACGGGGGCCGGATCGAGCGGATCGTGGCCGGGCTCGGCCACATGGGCAAGACCAGCTACCACCTGGCGATGGACGCCGTCATCGACCACTACCTGGACAGCGGCGCCACCGCCCCCGCCCTCGTCGTCTTCCAGACCGACGGCGGCCCGATCAGCAGGCCCGCCGCCGAACGCTACCTCTGCAAGGCCGCGCGGCTCCCGCTGTTCTGGCAGTTCGTCGGGTTCGGCGACCCGGACAGCCGGCAGTTCGACTTCCTGCGCAAGCTGGACGAACTGGCGGTGCCCGGCAAACGGATCGTGGACAACGCCGGCTTCTTCCACGCGGGCCAGGACCCGCGCCGGGTCTCCGACGCCGAACTGTACGACCGTCTCGTCGGCGAGTTCCCGAGGTGGCTGGCGGCCGCACGCGCGACGGGCGTCGTACGGCCCGACGGGGTGTAGGGCGTAGGTTCCGCGCTTTCCTCCCGCCGGGCGCACGGCAAGCGCGGCCGAGTGGTGCGGTGTCCGCCGGGCCGGCCCGGGTGGCGGCTCAGGAGCCGAGCCGCGCTGCCGCCTCCCGCTGCCGCTCCGCCATCACCGTCAGGAAGCGCACCACCGTCTCCAGTTCCCCGGTGCTGAACTCCTCGCACGCCGCCACGATGTCGCGCGCCCAGTCCTCGAAGAAGACGGCGAGTTCGCCGATCTTCTCCTGGTCCAGTTCGACCAGCACCCGGCGCTTGTCCGTCGGGTGGGCGACCCGCCGGGCGAACCCCTTGCTCTCCAGGCGGTCGACGAGGCCGGTGACGGAGGCGGGGGCGAGGCCGGTCAGCCGGGCCAGGTCCTTCGCGGTGAGCGGGCCGTGCCGCTCCAGCAGGTCGAGGGTCTTCTCCTCCGTGGCGTTCAGGCCCTGCTTCGCCGCGACCGCCGAATGGAACATCACGGTGACGCCGCTGTGGACGCGGCCCACCTCCATCAGCCGCCGGAGCGTCTCGTCCCGCTTCCGGTCCCGCTTGTCGTCTCCCTCGGTCATGGACTCAGGCTAGCAAAAAGTTCGTTCGGGCGAACTAAGTACTTGCGGAGCGGACGTGTCGGTGGAACTATTTCGTTCGGTCGAACGAAATAAATCGAGCGAGGGGGCCACCCATGTCCACGACCGCCACCGCACACCCGCCGGCCACGACGCAACCCCATCCCCGCCGCTGGGCCGCCGCCGTCGTGATGATGATCGCGGCCCTGATGGACCTGCTGGACGGCACGATCGTCAACGTCGCCGTCCCGTCCATCAGCCGCGACCTGCACGCCTCCGCGAGCGACCTGCAATGGGTCGTCTCCGCCTACCTGCTGGGCTTCGCCGCCGCCCTGATCGTCTCCGGCCACCTCGGCGACCGCGTCGGCCGCCGCCCCCTCTTCCTCGCCGGAACGGCGGGCTTCGGGCTGGCCAGCCTGGCCTGCGGCATCGCCCAGTCACCGGGACAGCTCATCGCCGCCCGGGCGGTCCAGGGCGTCCTGGCCGCCGTGCTCGTGCCACAGGTGATCGGCTCGTTCCGCACCCTGTTCCACGGCAAGGAGCGCGGGGCCGCCTTCGGGATGTACGGCGCCGTCGCCGGCTTCGCCTCGGCGGTCGGGCTGCTGCTCGGCGGAGTGCTCACCGACGCCGATCTGTTCGGCTGGGGCTGGCGCTCGGTGTTCCTGGTCAACGTCCCGGTCGCGGTGGCGACCTGCGTGGGCGGGCTGATCCTGGTGCCGGCCACGCGTGAACGGTCGGCGGGCCGGCCGGACGCCCTCGGCAGTGTGGTGCTGGCCTGCGGACTGGTCGCCATCGTGCTGCCGCTGGTGCAGGGCCGGGAGGACGGCTGGCCGCTGTGGGGCTGGCTCTGCCTCGCGGCGGGCGCGGTGACCGTGGCCGGTCTCGGCGTGTACGAGGCCCGGCGGCACCGGCCGGGCACGGTACCCCTGCTGCCCGCGCGCGCGTTCGCGCTCCCCGCGTTCTCGGTGGGCGTGCTCGTCCAGCTGCTCTTCTCCCTCGGCATGCAGGGCTTCTTCCTGGTCTTCGCGGTCTGGCTGCAGGGCGGCGAGGGCTACACCCCGCTCCAGGCCGGGGTGGTCACCGTCGCCTTCTCGGCCGGCGGGTTCCTGACCGCGCCCGTCGCGGACGGGCTGGCCGTGAAGTACGGGCGGCTGGTGCTCGGCGCCGGGGCGCTGCTGATGGCCGGCGGGTTCGGCTGGGTGTGGGCCGCGATCGACGACGCGCCGGCGGTGCACGCGGGCGCGTGGCCACTGGTCCCGGGACTGCTGCTCGCCGGCGCCGGAGTGGGTTTCCTGGTGGTGCCGCTGGTGAACGTGGTGCTGTCGGCCGTGCCGGGGGAACTGGCCGGGGGAGCGTCCGGGATCTTCTCCACCGCTCAGCAGTTCGGGGGCGCGCTGGGGGCGGCCGTGATCGGCACGGTGTTCTTCGGGGCCGCGGGGGAAGGGCTCCGCGGTGCGCTCACCGGCGCGATGCCGTGGGTCGTGGGGGCGTTCGTGGTGTGCGGGGCGCTGTGCGCGGCGCTCCCGCGGCGGGCGGTGCCGGAGCACGAGGGCTGACACCGCGCCCCGGCCGGGACGGGACCCTGTACCCCCCTTCGTCACACGCTCGGCGGCGGCTACGTGTCGCACTCCAGCACCGTCCGGCACAACCCGCACCGCGCCCGTACCCGCCCCCGCACCGGAACCCTGATCCGCTGGTGGCAGGTCGGGCACGGGAAGGTCACCCCGAGACGGCCGCCGCTGTCGGGAGTGAAGGCGTACGGGGCGGCCGGCGGGGCGCCGGAGGCGTGCCGGCGGTCGTGGGCGTAACGGCGGCGGCCCGCCCACCCGGCCCCCGTCAGCGGCGGCTGCTGCTCGTCCTGGCGGGCCCGGGCCATCCCCTTGACGTAGGCGGTGTAGGCCTGCGGACTGGTGAACCACACCGAGGGGTCCTCCTGGAACAGCAGGGCCCGCTTGGCCAGGACGTAACCGAACTCCTCCGGGGTGAGATAACCGAGTTTCTGCGACGAGACCCCGTCCTCCCGGTAGGCGTCCAGCAGCAGCCAGCCCGCGCCCAGATAGGCCGTCGCCGTGTCCGTGAGGATCTCGTTCTCCGCCGTGCCGGGGAAGGCGAGACCGAGGCGGTGCAGGTACACGTGCGCCACCTCGTGGGCGAGCGCGGCACCGATGTCCCTGCGGTGGGTACGGAACCGGTCGTTCAGCTCGACGAAGTACTCGGGACCCGCCGCGAGTTCGACGTTCGCCGCGTGCGTCATCTCCCGGAAGCCGACGATCAGCCGCGCGTCCGGCAGCCGGAAGTGCCGCACGATCTCCCGCGCCACGCGCTGCGCGCCCAGATGCAGGTCGTCGGTGTCGCAGAAGGCCACGTCGGCCGGGGCCACACTGGCCGAGAACGTCTCGATGGTGTCGCGGGACAGGCGCCGGTACAGCGCGGTGATGGCGGCCCGCACCGTCTCCAGGTGCGGGTAGCCGTGCTGGACCGGACCGCCGTTCGCCACCTCGGCACCCCCTGAAGCCGGAACCCCCTACCACTGTAGGCGGGACGGCGGCACGGGAAGCGTGCCGCCGGACGGCCGCCCCCCGGCCGCCACGCGGATGGCGGGCGGGGAGCGCCCCGTGAGCGTGCGGCACGCGGCGGCCCGGTGGGCGACCGGCGCGCGGACGGCAGCCGGGAAGGGACACCGCCCGTGGTCGGCAGCCGGGAAGGGGCACCGCTCGTGGCCGGCCGGGCAGCACGCCCCAAGCGTCCCGGCGAGTGCCCGGCCACCGGGTCGGCGGCAGGGCAAGGGCCCTCTCACGTACGCCCGCCGGCAGGCGGGAGCGGCACCCACCCGGTGCCGCCGCACCGGCTCCCGCCGCACCGGCTCCTGCCGCACCGGCTCCTGCCGCACCGGCTCCTGCCGCACCGGCTCCTGCCGCACCGGCTCCTGCCGCACCGGCTCCCGCCGCGGGCCCGGTCCGGACGGTGCGCCGCGGACCGGTTCCGGCGGCCAGACCTCGTTCTCGCCCTCCCACGGCACCGGCCCGCACCCGCACAGCGACCACCGCGGGCCCAGCACCCGGTGACGCCCCGGGAAGGCCGGTGATCCACTCCCCGGACACCCCATGGGGCCCGGCCCCCGAAACGCATAAGGTGAACCCCCATGACCACCAGCAACACCGGCACCGGTGCCGACGACCCCCAGGTCCGCCAGGAACTGGAGCGGCTGCGCGACAGCATCGACAACATCGACGCGGCCGTCGTCCACATGCTCGCCGAGCGCTTCAAGTGCACCCAGCAGGTCGGCCGGCTCAAGGCGCTGCACCAGCTGCCGCCCGCCGACCCGGCCCGCGAGGCCCGGCAGATCGAACGGTTGCGCCGCCTCGCCGAGAACGCCAAGCTCGACCCGGCCTTCGCCGAGAAGTTCCTGAACTTCATCATCGCCGAGGTGATCCGGCACCACGAACGCATCGCCGAGGACACCCACAACGGACAGCCGGCGCACGAGGACTGAACAGGACCCCGGCCGGGACACCCCGAGGGGTCCGACCGGGTGAGGGACCACGGGGGCGCGCAGGGGACAAAAGCCGTGTACCGATCCGCCCCTGTGCGCTGTCGGCCCCATCAGGCAGCATGGCCTGCATGTCCGTACTCACGCGCGACGAAGCGCAGCTCCGAGCACAGTTCCTCGACGTCCACCGGTACACCGTCGAACTCGACCTCACGACCGGTGACGAGACCTTCGCATCGCGTACCGCGATCCGCTTCACGGCGCGGTCCGACGGGGACACGTTCGTCGAACTGAAGCCCGCCGAGCTGCGCGGTGTCACGCTCGACGGACAGCCCCTCGACCCCGAGTCCCTCAGCGAGGACCGGCTGCCGCTGAAGAACCTCACCGCCGGCGAGCACGAACTGCGCGTCGACGCGGTCATGCGCTACTCCCGCACCGGCGAGGGCATGCACCGCTTCACCGACCCCAGCGACGGCGAGACCTACGTCTACACCCAGATGTTCCTGGACGACGTCCAGCGCGTCTTCGCCGCCTTCGACCAGCCCGACCTGAAGGCCGTCTTCGAGGTCTCCGTCAAGGCACCCGAAGGCTGGAGCGTCCTCGCCAACGGCGTCACCGAACACCGCGGCGACGGCCTCTGGCAGGCCGCGCCCACCCCCCTGATCTCCACCTACCTCGTCGCCGTCGCCGCCGGCCCCTGGCACTCCGTGCGCACCGAACACCGCGGACTGCCCTTCGGCATCCACTGCCGCCGCTCCCTCGCGCCCCACCTCGACACCGACGCCGACGAGATCCTCGACATCACCCGCGCCTGCTTCGACCGCTACCACGAGAAGTTCGAGGAGCCCTACCCCTTCGACTCCTACGACCAGGCGTTCGTCCCCGAGTTCAACGCCGGCGCCATGGAGAACCCGGGCCTGGTCACCTTCCGCGACGAATTCGTCTACCGCTCCGCCGTCACCGACACCGAGCGGCAGACCCGCGCCATGGTCATCGCCCACGAGATGGCCCACATGTGGTTCGGCGACCTCGTCACCCTCAAGTGGTGGGACGACATCTGGCTGAACGAGTCCTTCGCCGAGTACATGGGCTACCAGACCACCGCCGAGGCCACCCGCTTCACCGACCCCTGGACCGAGTTCGGCGTCACCCGCAAGTCCTGGGGCTACGACGCCGACCAGCGGCCCACCACCCACCCGGTCGCCCCCGAGAACGTCGACGACACGGCCTCCGCCCTGCTCAACTTCGACGGCATCTCCTACGCCAAGGGCGCCTCCGCACTGCGCCAGCTGGCCGCCTGGCTCGGCGAGAAGGACTTCCTCGCCGGCATCAACACCCACTTCACCCGGCACAGGTTCGGCAACGCCACCCTCGCCGACTTCATCGACTCCCTCGCCTCCGCCACCGACCGCGACGTGCACGCCTGGGCCGACAGCTGGCTGCGCACCACCGGCGTCGACACACTCACCCCGCGGATCGCCCCCACCGGCGGCACCTGCGCGCTGACCGCCGACCGCGCGGGCAGCCGCCCGCACCGCCTCAGCGCCGGCCTGTACGACCACGACGTCGCCGAGGAAGGCCGGCTCCAGCTGCGCGAGCGCATCGGCCTCGACGTCCCGCAGACCGCACCGCAGCCCATCGGCAAGCGCCCCGCACTCGTCCTCCTCAACGACGGCGACCTCACCTACGCCAAGATCCGCTTCGACACCGCCTCCTTCGACACCCTGCGCACCAGCCTGTCCGGCCTGCCCGACCCGCTCACCCGCGCGATCGTCTGGAACGCCCTCAGGGACGCCGTCCGCGACGGCGAACTCGCGCCCGCCGCCTACCTGGAGACGGCCCGCGCCCACCTGCCCCGCGAGACCGACCTGGCCGTCGCCGAGGGCGTCCTCGCCTTCGCCGCCGGTCAGCTCGCCGACCAGTACCTGACACTCCAGGACCGCCCGGCCGCCCTGGCCACCCTCACCTCGCTCTGCCGCGACCTGCTGCGGCGCACCGAGGACGGCGACCACCCCGGCCTGCGGCTGATCGCCGTACGGCACCTGATCGACGTCGCCGCCCACCCGGAGACCATCGCCGCCTGGCTCGCCGACGGCACCGTGCCCGGCGGACCGGAACTCGACCCCGAACTGCGCTGGCGCATCCTCGCCCGGCTCGCCGTGCTCGGCGCCACCGACGAGGACGCCATCGCCGCCGAGCTGGCCCGCGACCCGAGCGCCACCGGCCAGGAAGGCGCCGCCCGCTGCCGCGCCGCCCTGCCCGACCCGGAGGCCAAACGCGCCGCCTGGGAGGCGATGTTCGCGAGCGACGACCTGTCCAACTACCTCTTCACGGCCACCGCCCAGGGCTTCTGGCAACCCGAACAGGCCGAACTGGTACGGGAGTACGTGCCGCGCTTCTACACGGACGCCGTCGCCGTCGCCGCCCGCCGCGGCCCCGCCATCGCCGTCGCCGCCGGCCGCTGGTGCTTCCCGGCCCACGCCGTCGACGCGGACAACGTCCGCCTCGGCGAGGCCTGTCTGCGCGAGGCCGACCTCACCCCGGCCCTGCGCCGCACCCTCGCCGACCGCCTGGACGACCTGTCCCGCGCCCTGAAGGTACGCGGCGAGCACCGGGCGGAGTAGCAGCCGGCCGGCCCAGGCCGGCGCGGCTGCGACGACCCGCGACCGGCCGGTCCCCGCCCGCGACGCGGTGGACCGGCCGCCGCCGCCTCCCCCCCCGCACGCGGGCGGAGACCGGCGAAGCCCGCAGAGGCGGCGCGGCGTCCGCGGTGGCCGGCCCGGCCGGCCGCCCGAGCCGGCCGACGTGGCGCGCCCCACCCCACCGCCCCCGGCCGGCCGCCCGTGGCGCCACCGCGGCGCCCTCCTTCAGGGAGCCGTTCCCTTGCGGCGGCCCGGAGTTGGCGCCGCCCGTGCCGCCGCACCGGAACCCCGGCCCCCACCCCGCCCGAGAGCACCCGACCACGCCGCCGGCCACCGGGCGCGGATCCGGGGGAGCCCGGCCCGCCAACCCCTCGCAGGGGCACGGCAGTACACACTTTCGGGTTCCGTTCGCCCGGCTTCCGGGACACAGGGCCCCCTTCCGGTACAAGCTGGAACTCCACCCACACGCCGGAAGCCCCGGGCCCTGGACGCCCGCCGGACGTTCCCCTGCCCGGAGGAGAGCCCATGAGCGCAGGAGAGCCCACGAGCCTGCCGCCCCTCGCCTCCGGCCCCACCGGCCCCGCCGCCCTGAGGCCCCTCCTCGACACCGTGCTCGACGCACTCGCCGCCGGCCACGACGAACGCGGCGGACCACTGCCCGCCGGCGGACCCGACGCCGTCGCCACCCGCGTCGCCGACGCCCTCGGCGACGTCCTGCCCGACACCGGCGACCCGGACGCCCTGCGCACCCTCGTGCACGCGCTCGCCGCGGGCTCCGCCGACCCCGCCGACCCGCTGTGCACGGCCCACCTGCACTGCCCACCGCTCGCCGTGGCCACCGCCGCCGACCTCGCCGCCAGCGCCCTCAACCCCTCCCTGGACTCCTGGGACCAGGCCCCGGCCGCCTCCGCCCTCGAGGCCGTCGTCACCCGCACCCTCGCCCGCACGGCCGGGCTCGCCGACGCCCTCGTCACCACCGGCGGCACCGAGTCCAACCAGCTCGCCCTGCTGCTCGCCCGCGAAGCACACGGCGGCGTACGCCTCGTGTGCGGCACCAACGCCCACCACTCGCTGCCCCGCGCCGCCTGGCTGCTCGGCCTGCCCGACCCCGTCGTCGTCCCCGCACCGCGCGGCACCCTCGACCCGGCCGCCCTGCACGAAGCCCTCACCGCGCTCCCCGGCCCCCTGCTCGTCGCCGCGACCGCAGGCACCACCGACGCCGGCCTCATCGACCCGCTGCCCGAGATCGCCGGCCTGTGCACCGCCCACGGCGCCCGGCTGCACATCGACGCCGCCTACGGCGGCGGCCTGCTCTTCAGCGACCGGCACCGCGACAGACTCGCCGGACTCGAAGCCGCCCACACCGTCACCCTCGACCTGCACAAACTCGGCTGGCAACCCGTCGCCGCCGGACTCCTCGCCGTCGCCCGCCCCCACGAACTCACCGCACTCCACCAGCGCGCCGACTACCTCAACGCCGACGACGACACCGACGCCGGACTCCCCGACCTGCTCGGCCGCTCCCCGCGCACCAGCCGCCGCCCCGACATCCTGAAGATCGCCGTCACCCTGAAGGCACTGGGCCGCAGCGGACTCGGCGCCCTGACCGACCAGGTCTGCGCCCGGGCCCGCGAGTTCGCCACACTGATCCGCGAACACCCCGGCTTCGAACTCTACGACCGCCCCGTCATCAGCACCGTCCTGTTCCGCCCCGCCGAGGCCGACGACGACACCGTGGCCACCGTACGCCGACGCCTGCTCCACGAGGGCCGGGCCGTCCTCGGCCGCGCCCGGCTCGACGGCCGGCTCTGGCTCAAGGCCACCGTCCTCAACCCCCACACCCGGCCGGACGACCTCACCCACCTGCTCAAACTCGTCGAACTCGCCGAAAGAAGCCTCCCCGGATGACCCACCCCCCACGCCCCGAAGCCGCCTCCCCACGCGACCTGGTCGGCGTCGGCATCGGCCCCAGCAACCTCTCCCTCGCCGCGCTCGCCCAGCCGCTCGCCGAACTCGACGCCGTCTTCTACGAACAGCGCCCCGACTTCCACTGGCACCCCGGCCTGCTCGTCGACGGCGCCACCGTCCAAGTCCCCTTCCTCGCCGACCTGGTCACCCTCGCCGACCCCACCAGCCCCTGGAGCTTCCTCAACTACCTCAGGACGCGCGAACGGCTCTTCCCCTTCTACTTCTCCGAGCACCTGCACATCCAGCGCGCCGAGTACGACGCCTACGGCCGCTGGGTCGCCGGGCAACTGCCCGGACTGCGCTTCCGTCACCAGGTCGACGGCGTCCGCTGGAACCCCGAACAGGACGCGTTCGAAGTCGACTTCACCCAGCTCGGCACCGACGGCGAGGCCGAGGCCCTCGGCCGCACCTACGCCCGCAACGTCGTCCTCGGCATCGGCACCGCCCCCTACGTGCCCGACCCCCTCAGGCCCCTGGTGGACGCGCCCGGCGTGCCCGTCGTCCACGCCGCCGACTACCTCGAACACCGCGACCGCATCCTCGCCGCCGGACACGTCACCGTCGTCGGCTCCGGACAGTCCGGCGCCGAGGTCTTCCTGGACCTGCTCCGGCACCGCCCCGCCGGCCAGGAGAAACTGCACTGGATCGGCCGTACCGAGGCGTTCGCGCCCATGGAGTACTCCAAGCTCGGCCTGGAACACTTCACACCCGACTACACGCGCTACTTCCACGCCCTCGCCGAACCCGTCCGCGACCGGCTGGTCGCCGCCCAGTGGCAGCTGTACAAGGGCGTCGACGCCGGCACCCTCGCCGCCATCCACGACGAGCTGTACCGACGCACCCTGCACGGCGGCTGGCCCGACGCCGTCCTCACCCCCGGCGTCCGCGTCCGCACCGCCGGCCGGATGGCCACCAGCAAGATCGAGCTGCACCTGGAGCACCTCCAGCAGGACAGCCGCTCCCGGCTCACCACCGACGCCGTCGTCCTCGCCACCGGCTACCGCGAACGCCCCCTCGACCGCATCCTCGCCGGACTCGACCCCTACATCCGCCGCGACAGCGGCGAGCGCCCGCGCATCGACGAGGAGTACCGCCTCGTGCTGGACCCCTCGGTCACCGGCTCGGTCTACGTCCAGAACGCCGAACTGCACACCCACGGCGTCGGCACCCCCGACCTCGGCCTCGCCGCCTGGCGCAGCGCCACCATCCTCAACGCGCTCACCGGGAAGGAGCCGTACCCGCTGCCCACCCGGACCGCCTTCACCTCCTTCGGACTTCAGGAGCCGGCGGCCCGGGTACCGCAGGGCAGGCAACCGCAGCGGCTGACCCCGCTCGTCGAGGGCAGGTGAACGCCGCCCCGGAAGGGTGACCCTTAGAACACCGGCTTGCCGTCGCGCACCAGCTTCCAGTCCACCGACGCGAAGTCCTTCGGGTCCAGGACACCCTTCGCGGTCACCCACTCGGCGATCCGGGTGCGGATCTCCGTCGACTCCGACCACAGCTCCTTGGCGGTGGCCACGTGCGGGAAGGCACCGCCGCCGTTGGCCCGGTAGTTGTTCACGGCCAGCACGAACTGCTGGGCGTCGTCCAGCGCGGCCCCGCCGAACGTCAGGTTCCTGATCCGCGACCCGGCCGGCTGGGCGATGTCGATGTCGTACGACAGACCCGAGACGTAGTCGTAGTTGTAGTCCGGGCGGCCACCGGCGTTGGTCAGCTTCTCCACGTCCACCGTGGCGTCGGCGGCCGTCCGGACGTAGTACTCCGCCGAGTACTCCAGGTAGGCGCGGACCTGGGCACCCGTCAGCAACTTGGCGACCAGCGTGTTGTCGTACACGTACAGGCTCGACAGGTCCCGGATGGTGACGTCACCGGCCGGGATCTGCGAGGTCCGGGAGAACGGCGACGCCTGGGCGATCACCGGCAGCGAGGCGTACGCGGTACCCGCGAGCGCGGCCTTGACCACGTCCTCCTGGACCTTGGTGATCAGGTCGATGATCGGGGCGTCCTTGTAACGGGCCTCCACGGTCGTCAGGGTCTCGGTCGCCCGGCCCACGACCTGGTTGACGTACGCCACCACCTTCTCGTGCTCGTCCATGAGCAGCTTCGTGATCTTCGGGTCGTCGGCGACCGTGTTGGAGTTGCGCAGCGACGCGGAGACCGACTCGACCTCCCAGCGGCCCTTGCTGAACACCAGCTCGATGTCGAAGAGGGTCAGCCGCTCGGCGAAGCACAGCGGCTCGGACAGCACGACCGTCTTCCCGGTCTGCTCGTTGACGACCTTCAGCTCCGGGATCTCCAGGTGCGCGTGCCCCACCAGGATCGCGTCGATGCCCGGCACCTGCTTGGCCACATTGGCCGCCGCGTCCTCCACGTACGGCACCTGGTCGCCGTACGACGACGTGCCCGAGGTGCCCGAGTGCGCCGAGACGACGACCACGTCGGCACCCATCGACCTCAGCTTCGGCACCCACTTGGCCGCCTGCTCCTCCAGGCCCGGGAACGCGAGCTTGCCCTGGACGTACGCCTTGTCCCAGATCGCGATGCCCGGGTTGGTCAGGCCGAGGACGGCGACCTTCACCGGCTTGGCGCCCGGCACGTGGAAGGTCTTCATGAAGTACGGCGGGAAGGCGGGCCTCAGCGTCTTCGCGTCCACCGCGTTGGCACCGAGCAGCGGGAAGTCGAGCTGGTCCTCGAACTTCCGCAGCGTCTCGATGCCGTAGTTGAACTCGTGGTTGCCGAGCGCCGCCGCGTCGTACCCGATCGCGTTCATCGCCTGCGCCATCGGGTGCACCGGGCCGCCCTTGGCGGTGATCGGGTCCACCTTGGCGTAGTAGTAGGTGAGCGGGGTGCCCTGGATCGTGTCACCGGCGTCGAGGAGCAGCGTGTTGCAGCGCCCCTTCTCCTTGCGCACCTGCTCGACCAGGGTGGAGATCCGGGCCAGGCCCATCGCGTTGCCCGCCTTGTCGGCGTACTCGGCGTCCTTGAAGTAGTCCCAGTTGAAGACGTGCCCGTGCAGGTCGGTGGTGCCCATGACGGTCAGGGAGTACCGCTTCACGGGATGACCGGGCTTCCCGGTCTCCGCCGCCTCGGCCGCCGGAGCCGCCGCCGCGCCGGCGATCGCCACTCCCGCTCCGGTCGCGGCGGACTTCTTCAGGAACTTCCGGCGGTTCAACGGCATGTCTCGGTCTCCTTGGCGGTGGAACGACAACGCGCGTAGATTCTGACCTGGGCATGACTTACGGCAACAGGTCCGGGAGGTTGCGATCTGGTGACCATCGCTCATAGGAGCGAACCGCCGCACAATTCAACACTTGTCAATAACCCTTTGCCGAAAGTCCGTTGAGTCGTCATACGGCGCCAATTCCCTACCCGCCGGTAAGCCATAGGCTCGACCCATGCGCCGAGCAAAGATCGTTTGCACACTGGGGCCCGCCACCGACTCGTACGACCAGATCAAGGCACTGGTCGAGGCCGGAATGGACGTCGCCCGGTTCAACCTCAGCCACGGCACCCACGCCGAACACGAGGAGCGCTACCAGCGCGTGCGAAAGGCGGCCGACGAGACCGGCCGCAGCGTCGGGATCCTCGCCGACCTTCAGGGCCCGAAGATCCGGCTCGGCCGCTTCAGCGAAGGACCCGTACTCCTTGAACGCGACGACACCTTCACCATCACCGTGGAGGAAGGCGTCGACGGCGACCGCCACCGCTGCGGCACCACCCACGCCGGCCTCGCCGCCGACGTCACCCCCGGCGAGCGCATCCTCGTGGACGACGGCAAGGTCTCCCTGGAGGTCACCGGCGTCGACGGCCCCCGCGTACACACCCGCGTGGTCGAGGGCGGCGTCGTCTCCGACCACAAGGGCCTGAACCTCCCCGGAGTGGCCGTCTCCGTCCCCGCCCTCTCCAAGAAGGACGAGGACGACCTGCGCTGGGCGCTGCGCACCGGCTTCGACGTCATCGCCCTCTCCTTCGTCCGCAACGGCGACGACGTCCTGGACGTGCACCGGATCATGGCCGACGAGGGCCGCCGCCTCCCCGTGATCGCCAAGATCGAGAAGCCGCAGGCCGTGGCCGACCTCGAAGGCATCGTGGCCGCCTTCGACGGGCTGATGGTCGCACGCGGAGACCTCGGCGTGGAGATGCCGCTCGAACAGGTGCCGATCGTCCAGAAGCGCGCCGTCAAACTCGCCAAACGCAACGCCAAACCGGTGATCGTCGCCACCCAGATGCTCGACTCGATGATCGAGAACTCCCGGCCCACCCGCGCCGAGGCCTCCGACGTCGCCAACGCCGTCCTCGACGGCACGGACGCGGTCATGCTCTCCGGCGAGACCAGTGTCGGCGCATACCCGGTCGAGACCGTACGCACCATGGCGAAGATCGTCGAGGCGGCCGAGGAGGACATGCTGGCGGCGGGCCTGCCGCCGCTCACCGAGCGGAACAAACCGCGCACCCAGGGCGGCGCGGTCGCCCGCGCCGCCGCCGAGATGGGCGACTTCCTCGGCGCGAAGTTCCTGGTCGCGTTCACCCAGTCCGGCGACACCGCCCGCCGCCTCTCCCGCTACCGCTCCCCGATCCCGCTCCTCGCCTTCACCCCCGAGCCGGCCACCCGCTCCCAGCTCAGCCTCACCTGGGGGGCGGAGACCTTCCTCGGCCCGCACGTGGACTCCACCGACGCGATGGTCGACCAGGTGGACGAACTGCTCCTGAAGTACGGCCGCTGCCAGAAGGGCGACGTCGTGGTCATCACAGCCGGTTCCCCGCCCGGCGTCTCCGGCTCGACCAACATGGTCCGCGTCCACCACATCGGCGAGGACGACAGCCCGAAGTGACGACCGGGGCCCCCTCCTGGGGGCCCGGTTCAGTGCTTGGGGCCGACGTGGGTGTCCATGAGGGCTACGGAGGCCTTGCGGGCTATGGAGATGCTGAACGGGTCGCTGCCGCGGGCCAGGGTGGTCCACTCGGCGCCGACCAGGTCCAAGGCGTCCGTGAAAAGCTTCCGGATGTCGTCCGACTTGTTGCTGAAGAAGTAGCGCGGATACTCGTACCGCTTGCGCTCGCCGCCGACGAGCCGGGTCGTCCAGTTGGTGATGCGGCAGCCGTCGGAATGGATGAGGCCCCGGATGAACTCCCAGGGGTGGCCGTCGACGATGGCTTGTTGCCAGGGTTCGAGGACGATGGGCCGTTCGTGTTTCTTGCCGGGGCCGTGCTGGGGGAAGAGGCAGGGCCAGTGCTTGCTGGTGCTGGTGACCGCTGCACAGCCTCGTTTCCGCACACGGAAGACGCTGTTGTCCGGGCGCACGGCGCGGAGTGCCGCCTCGCACGCGTCGATGATGCCTGGCCATGCATTGTCCAGCACCACGCGCATGGTGTAGACGCCTCTGCGGTGGGCGTTGATGCAGCCGTCGCCGAGGTAGAGGCCGAGGAGGTAGGCATAGGCAGCCGGGTCCTCGGGTGGATCGGGGACCTCCCGGCAGCGCGGACAGGGCTTGCCCACGCGTTCGGCCGGCTCGATGCGCGTCTGCCAGGAGCGGATCGCGTATCGGGATATCCCCGTCTCCCGGCTGACGGAGCTGAGGCTTCGCCCTTGCGCTGCCAGCGCCACCGCTCGCTCGCCCGTGCTGATGTCGTACATGCTCACACGGTGCGTGAGCGATCAGCACGACACGCGACAAAAAGCGGATGTTCACGAGAATGAGAGCATCCGCTTCATTGGCTGACCTTGGAATCCAAGGAAAGGTGCCCCGGGTCGGACTCGAACCGACACTGTATGGGTTTTGAATCCATTGCCTGCTGCCAATTGGGCTACCGGGGCCCGCGGAATCAAAGGTTTCCCTCGACCCTCCGCGCGTCCACCATACCGTAGCTAGGTAGGCTCTTGTCAGCAGCACCCTGCCCTGAACGAGGAGCCCCCGTGACCCCCGAGTCGCCCCAGCCCGTAGACGTGCCCGACGACGACAAGTCGCACGTGCCTCCGCTGACGACCCGTGTCGTCATCGCCGAGGACGAGGCCCTGATCCGGCTCGATCTCAAGGAGATGCTGGAGGAGGAGGGGTACACCGTCGTCGGCGAGGCCGGGGACGGGGAGCAGGCCGTCGAGCTGGCCCGCGAGCACAAGCCGGACCTGGTCATCCTGGACGTGAAGATGCCCAAGCTGGACGGCATCTCCGCGGCCGAGAAGATCGCCGGCGAGTCCATCGCGCCGGTCCTGATGCTCACCGCCTTCTCGCAGCGCGACCTCGTCGAGCGTGCCCGGGACGCCGGTGCCATGGCCTACCTGGTCAAGCCGTTCAGCAAGAGCGACGTCGTCCCCGCGATCGAGATGGCCGTCTCCCGGTTCACCGAGCTGAAGCAGCTGGAGAAGGAGGTCGCCGACCTCACCCAGCGGCTGGAGACCCGCAAGCTGGTGGACCGCGCGAAGTCGATCCTGCAGACGGAGTACGGGCTGACCGAGCCGGCCGCGTTCCGCTGGATCCAGAAGACGTCCATGGACCGCCGTATGTCGATGCAGCAGGTCGCGGAGGCGGTCATCGTGGACAGCGAGGAGAAGAAGGCGTCCAAGAAGGACTGAGCCCGTCTCGTACGGCGAAGGCCCGCGCCCCGGAGAAGGGGGCGCGGGCCTTTGCCGTGTCCAGGAGGTCAGTCCTCGCCGAGGTAGGCCTTCCGGACGGACTCGTCGTGCAGGAGGTCCTGTCCCGTGCCGGACAGGACGATGTTGCCGACCTCCATGACGTGTCCCTGGTCGGCGAGGGAGAGGGCGGCCTGGGCGTTCTGCTCGACGAGCAGGATGGTCGTGCCCTGGGCCTTCAGTTCGGCGATCGTCGCCATGATCTTCTGCATCATGATCGGCGACAGGCCCATGGACGGCTCGTCCAGCATCAGCAGCTTGGGCTGGGACATCAGTGCCCTGCCCATGGCGAGCATCTGCTGTTCACCGCCGGAGAGGGTGCCGGCGGCCTGCTTGCGCCGTTCCCCGAGGATGGGGAAGAGGTCGTAGGCGCGCTGGATGTCCTTCTCGATGCCGGGTTTGTCGTTGCGCAGGAAGGCGCCGAGGCGGAGGTTGTCCTCGATGCTCATGCGGGGGAAGATGTGCCGGCCCTCGGGGGAGTGGGCGAGGCCCAGGGAGACCACCTGGTGGGCGGGGATCTTCTTCAGTGATCTGCCGTTGAACCTGATCTGTCCGCCGACCGGCTTGAGCAGGCCGGACAGGGTGCGCAGGGTGGTGGTCTTGCCGGCGCCGTTGGTGCCGATGAGGGTGACGACCTGACCGGCTTCGACCTTGAAGGAGATGCCCTTGACGGCTTCGATCTTGCCGTAGGCGACCCGGAGGTCCTCGACTTCGAGCAGTGCGGTCATCGGTCGTTCTCCTTGCCGGGCGCGGCGTCGGTCGTGGTGTCGGCGCGTGCGCCGGTGGCCTCGTCCGTGGTCCCGGCGTGTGCTTCGGCGGCTTCGACCTCGGCCACTTCGTCGGCGCCGGGCGCGTCTTCGAAGGGTTCGCCGAGGTAGGCCGCGACGACGCGTTCGTCGCCCTGGACGGTGGCGCTGTCGCCTTCGACGAGCTTCTCGCCCTGGACGAGGACGGCGACGCGGTCGCAGAGGTTGAAGATGAAGCGCATGTCGTGCTCGATGACGAGGACGGCGATGCCCATGTCGCGGATGGCGAAGACGAGTTCCTCGGTGGCCCGGGTCTCCTGCGGGTTCATGCCGGCGGTGGGTTCGTCGAGGAGGAGGAGGCCGGGTTCGCTGGCGAGGGCGCGGGCGATCTCGAGTTTGCGCTGTTCGCCGTAGGGGAGGTTGCGGGCGAGGTGTTCGGCCTTGTGGTCGAGGCCGACGAACCGGAGCAGTTCCATGGCCCGGTCCTTGGAGGCTTTTTCGGCCCTGTGGAAGCCGGGGCCGCGCAGTACGGCGGACCAGAAGCCTTCTTTGGTGCGGGTGTGCCGGCCGACGAGCACGTTCTCCAGGACCGTCATGTTGGCGAACAGGCGGATGTTCTGGAAGGTGCGTGCGATGCCGGCCGCGGTGACCTTGAAGGATTTGGGCGGCAGGACGTTGCCTTTGTAGCGGACTTCGCCCTCGGTGGGGACGTACAGGCCGGTGAGGCAGTTGAAGAAGGTGGTTTTACCCGCGCCGTTGGGGCCGATGAGGCCGACGATCTCGCCGGCGCCGACGGTGAGGTCGACGCCGCGTACGGCGGTGAGGCCGCCGAAGCGCATGGTGACGCCGCGGGCGTCGAGGACGGTCTCGCCGGGCGTGGGGGCGCCGGGGGTGGTGTCCTTGGTGGTGGTGTCGGTGGTCATGGTGGTCAGGCCCCCGCCTTCGTCAGGAGGGTGGGTGCTTCCGCCTCTTCGTGGAATTCGAGCTGGCGGCGCCGGTTGGGGATGAGGCCCTCGGGGCGGAACCGCATCAGCAGCATGAGTACCAGGCCGAAGGCGAAGAGCTGGTAGTTGCCGAGGAACTGGAGCTTGTTCGGAATGAGGAAGAGCAGGGCGGCGCCGATGAGGGGGCCGCTGATGGTGCCCATGCCGCCGAGGACGACCGCGGCGAGCAGGAAGGCGGAGTTGGGCGGGATGGGGCCGGCGAACAGGTACTGCTCGGGGGTCACGGTGTAGGTGACGTGGGCCTGGACGGTGCCGGCGAGTCCGGCGAGGGAGGCGCCGACGGCAAAGGCGACGAGTTTGACGCGGAAGCCGTTGATGCCCATGGCGAGCGCGGCGGTCTCGTCCTCGCGGATGGCGACCCAGGCGCGTCCGATGCGGGAGTTGCTGCTGCGGCGGAAGACCAGCACCACGACGGCGGTGACGATCAGCATCAGGAAGAAGTAGTTGGCGAACCGGCCGATGGTGAAGCCGCCCACGTCGTGCGGGGCGCCGAAGTCGAAGCCGAGGACGTCGAGGTTGGGGATCGAGGAGACGCCGTTGGAGCCGTTGGTGAGGTCGGGCCCGGAGGTGCCGTCGAGGTTGTTCGCGGTGATGCGGAAGATCTCGCCGAAGCCGAGGGTGACGATGGCGAGGTAGTCGCCGCGCAGCCGGAGGGTCGGGGCGCCGATGAGCACGCCGAAGACGAGGGAGGCGGCGGCGCCGACGAGTGCGGCGGCCCAGAAGGGGAAGTGCACGTCGAAGGGGGAGCTGGGGGAGCCGGAGACCAGGGCCGCGGCGTAGGCGCCGACGCCGAGGAAGGCGACGTATCCGAGGTCGAGGAGGCCGGCGAGGCCGACGACGATGTTCAGGCCGAGGGCGACTGTGGCGAAGATGAGGATGTAGACGCCGATGGTCGCGTACTGGTCGTTGGTCTGGGTGAAGGGGAACAGTGCCGCCGCGACGAAGGCGCCGCAGATGGTGATGCTGGTGTGTCGGGAGGCGATCTGTGAGGCGTGGGCGATGAGGCCGGCCTTGTTCAGGGTGGCGAAGCCGAGGCCCGTCGTGATCAGGAAGCCGATGAACAGCTCGTCGTACTCGGTCCCGATGCCGTAGGTGAAGACGACGAGGCCGAGGGCGAGCATCGCGACGATGATCAGGATCTCGGCGTACGACGGCAGGGTGGCGACGGGGCGGGGGGAGCCGGCGGCGAAGACCGCCTTGGTGGTCTCCCACTTGTACGTGGCGCCGTGCTTGAACTTCTCCCAGCCGGTGTCGTCGGGGTCGATCGGGTCGGGCTCGGGGCGCTGGAAGGGCAGGGCGAGGGCGCCGGCCAGGGCGGCCAAGCTGCTGACGGCGACGAGAAAGCCGCCGGGTTCCAGGTTGACGAGTCCGCCGAGCTCGGTGCTGATGGCGAGGACTGTGTACCAGCTGGTGGCGAAGGTGGCGAGGGTGGCGAACCGCAGGGCCGCGTCGGCGCCGGCGGGGACCAGCCATGCCAGGCCGCGGATGCCGTAGGAGGCGAGTGCGAAGAGGGTGGCGAGGAGCGCGCCGATGAGGACGAGGACCTGGAGGCCGCCCGGGTAGCCGTAGACGGTGAGGTCGCCGGGGAAGTCGGCGGTCCAGGTCCAGGCGAGGAAGGTGGAGACGATCGTCAGCGCGCTGCCGCCGAGGGCGAGGGCGCGGGCGGCCTTCTCGGGCAGGGGCAGCAGGCCGGTGGGGGCGTCCGCCTTGCGGGCGCCGGGAGTGTCGGGTGCGGTGGTCTGTGTGGTCATCGGTCTCACGCCCTGTCCGCGACGCGCTCGCCGAGCAGGCCCTGTGGCCTGAACAGCAGTACGAGGATGAGGAGTACGAACGCCCAGAGGTCGGCCCAGGACTGGCTGCCGAACTTGTCCATGCCCGGGATGTCGGCGATGTAGGCGGTGGCCAGGGTCTCGGCCACGCCGAGGACCACGCCGCCGATCATGGCGCCGTAGATGTTGCCGATGCCGCCGAGGACGGCCGCGGTGAACGCCTTCAGACCGAGGATGACGCCCATCCGGAAGTTGATCTCGCCGTACTTCAGGCCGTAGGCGACGGCTCCGACGGCGGCGAACGCCGCGCCGAGCGCGAAGGCGATCATGATGATGCGGTCGGTGTTGACGCCCATCAGCTTGGCGGTGTCCGGGTCCTGCGCGGTGGCCTGCATGCCGCGGCCGGTGCGGGTCTTCAGTACGAACCAGGCGAGGACGGCCATGCTGATCGGGGCCGCGCAGACGAGGAAGATGTCGCCGGTCTGGATGGTGACGCTGCCGATCTCGAAGGGGCCGCCGGAGATCTGCGGGAAGGTGCGCGCGGACTTCGCCTCGGGGTACCAGGCCCATACGGCCTGCTGGAGTGCCAGCGAGAGGCCGATGGCCGTGATCAGGGGCGCGAGACGCGGGGCGTTGCGGAGTGGCCGGTAGGCGAATCGTTCCGCTCCGACGGCGATGGCGACCGCGACGACGACGGCACCGATGATCATCAGCGGCAGAGCGATCCACATGGTGGTGCCGCCGGGGAGCCAGAGCCAGACGGTGAGAGCGCCGAACGCTCCCGTCATGAATATCTCGCCGTGGGCGAAGTTGATGAGCTGGACAATGCCGTAGACCATTGTGTAGCCGATGGCGACCAGCCCGTACATGGATCCTAGTAGCAGGCCGTTGACCAGCTGCTGCGGCAGTTCGTTCACCGCATGTCCTCCGAGCGTTCGGAAAGTGCGAGGGATGTGGCCGGATGCGAGTCCGCGCGGGGCGCCAGTGGAACAGCGCCCCGCGCGGCTCGTGGGGGGTTCGGGCGGGGATCAGCCGGTGTAGGTACCGGACTTGACGGGAACCCAGGCACCGTTCTTCACGGCGTACACGGTGAGCTGCTTGTTGGTGGCGTCACCGTACTCGTCGAAGGAGACCTTGCCGGTCACGCCGTCGAAGGCCACGCCCTGCATGGCCTCGGTGACCTTGGCGCGGGCGTCGGAGGGCAGCTTGCCGCCGTTGGCGTCGACGACCTTCTTCACGGCCTCGATGATCGCCCAGGCGGAGTCGTAGGCGTAACCGCCGTACGCCGAGTACTCCTCCTTGTAGCCGGCGGCCTTGTAGTCGGCGACGAACTGCTTGGCGGAGGGCAGGTCCTCGACCGGGGCGCCGACGGAGGTGGCGAGGTCGCCGGTGGCCTCGGAGCCCGCCAGCTTCATGAAGGTGTCGTCCTTGATGCCGTCACCGCCGACCAGCGGGATCTTGGCGCCGGCGGCCTTGATCTGCTTGCTGAGCGGGCCGGCCTGCGGGTACTCGCCGCCGTAGTAGACGACTTCGGCGCCGGAGTTCTTCACCTTGGTGGCGACCGCGGAGAAGTCCTTGGCGTCGGGGTTGATGTGCTCGGTGCCGACGACCTTGCCGCCGAGCTTCTTGAACTCCGAGGTGAAGGTGGCGGCCAGGCCGGAGCCGTAGGTCTTCTTGTCGTCGATGACGAAGACCTTCTTCTTCTTGGCGGTGTTGAAGACGTACTGGGCGGCGAACGGGCCCTGGATGGCGTCCGTGGTCGCGGTGCGGAAGTACGCCTTGTAGGGGCGGACCTTCTTGTTCTGCCAGTCCGGGCCCTGGGTCAGCGCCGGGCCGGTGTTGGCCGGGGAGACCTGGACCAGCTTGGCGTCGTCGAAGACCTTCTGCATCGACTCGGCGACCGAGGAGTTGAGCGGGCCGACGACACCGAGGACGTCCTGCTCGGAGACGAACTTCGAGGCGTTCTGCTGGCCGGCGGACGGCTGCGCCTGGTCGTCGAGGGATTCGATCTTGAAGGTGACGCCCTTGACGAGCTTCTGCTTGTTGGCGTTGCGGACGGCGAGGTCCGCGGAGTTCTTGATGCCGAGGCCCATGGCGGACAGGTCGCCGGTCAGGGGGGCGTCGACGCCGATGACGACGGTGCCGCCGCCGTTGTCGGAGTCGGATCCCTTGTCGCCGCTGTCGCGCGAGCCGCAGGCGGTGAGGGTGAGCGCTCCCGCCGCCAGCGCGGCGGTGATGGCGATAAGCGAACGTTGACGCACGATCAGTCCTTTCCCCAGGCACAACCGCCTCCCCGTGGAAGCGGCCGAGTCGCGCGCCGCGCTGAATTTGGACAATCCGAAGGCGCGGTGACTGGCCGTGACTCTAAGCGTGTGTGGGGAACGTGGAGGAGTGTCTGACCGAGGCTGTGACGCTCTTGTTATGACACGACGTAATGCAGAGCGGTACCTGGTGGGGTGGAAGGTGGAATTCAGGTGGATTCGCACCGTCCGCATTCTGAGAACCCGCAGGACCCGCCTTGATCCATCCAGGTGTCTCAGCCGTTTTGGTGATTACCCAACTTTGTTGCTGCAGGCTACTTGCAGGGCGCGTGAGAGCTCCTGTGCGTAACGGGGGCCCAGGATGAAGCTCTGTACCTGTATTGCGCGCGTATTACGCAGAGTTACGTCCAGGAAAGGGAGTCCGGCGTTCTTGGGGGCTTTTTCGCATTCCGTCACGTGCATCGTGATCGTGATCTTGCGGGCGGAACCCGACTTCGTTCGAAACGGAGCAGATGGCTCCGTATCCAGGGACAGCCCTGCGTACGGCTGGGTCACCCGGGTCACGGTGACCGGCGGCCCCGAGGCCACGCTCAGCAGCACGGCGAAGCTGAAGCTGCGCGGCGGGGCGCCCGCGGGAGTGGCCTGGCCGTCCAGGTAGGTCATGTCCACCACCTGGGCGGGGTAAGGGAGTTGCGTGGGCGTGCGGTCCTCGCGCGGGGGCGGCCGGTGCGGCCTGGTGGCGTACAGGTAGCCGCCGCCCGCGAGGGCGACGGCCGCGATGGCGAGGGCGATGGCGATCCGTCGCCGGCGGGCGTACCAGGCGGTCAGGGCCGCGCGTGCCCGGCCGGGCGGACGGGGGTCGCGCGGCCGCCCGCCGTCCCGCGCGTGCGTGCCCTCGCCGGGCTCCGGCGGGCCGATGCCGCTCACGTCCAGGGGCCTCCGCTCGGGGTCCCGTGGCGGTAGCGCGCGGTGCACGCCGCCCGCGCCTGACGGTCCATCAACCGCTGCGCGGTGATCGTGCCTTGACGCTGCCGCGCGGAGCGTCCCGCCGCCACGACGTCCATGAGGATCTGGTACTGCCCGTGGGACAGGCCCATCGACTGGTAGTCGCCGTAGGTGTCGTCGGCGAGCATCCTGCGGGCCCAGTAGGTGACGAGCCTGGCGCACAGCTCGGCGTCCGAGGCCGGCCGTGCCGTGGGTGAGCCCGTGGCCGTGACCGTGGTGCGGGTGGGGGAGGGAGCGGAGCCGTCCGGTCCGGTGCAGCCCGTCGGGCACAGCAGCGCCGGCAACGCCAGCCCGAGCGCCAGGAACTCCACCCCCCGCCGGGGGCCTCCTCGCCGTCCCATGTGCCGAAGTTAGAGGGAGGGAGGGCGAGGGGCAACGGTCCGGATCAGACCGGAAAAGACCCGGCTCAGCTCGCGGCGGGTTCCGCGGGCGCCCCGTCGCCCGGACGGACGTCGCGCAGCAGGCAGGTCAGCCGGGCGGTGCAGACGCGTCGGTCCTCCTCGTCGCTGATCACGATCTCGTACGTCGCCGTCGACCGCCCCCGGTGCACCGGCGTGGCGACGCCCGTCACCAGGCCCGAGCGGACCCCCCGGTGGTGCGTGCAGTTCAGGTCCACCCCGACCGCGATCTTCGAGGCGCCGCCGTGCAACATGGAGCCGACCGAGCCCAACGTCTCCGCCAGCACCGCGGACGCGCCGCCGTGCAGCAGCCCGTACGGCTGGGTGTTGCCCTCCACCGGCATCGTCCCGACGACCTTGTCCGCCGAGGCCTCCAGGATCTGCACGCCCATCCGCGTGCCGAGATGCCCGGCCGAGAACAGGGCGGGCAGGTCCACACCGAGCGCCGTGTACTCGTCGAGGACCTCCTGCGGGAACTTCACGTGCTGCTGCTCACCCATGGGCCGGCTCCGTCCGTCGTCCGCCTTCTGCTCGCTGAGCAAACGCTCAGTCGGTCGCCGATTGTTCCAGACGGCTCCCGTCGGTGCCGGTGTGGTCCTCCAGCCGTACGACGACGGACTTGCTGGCCGGGGTGTTGCTGGTGTCGGCGGTGGCGTCCAACGGCACCAGCACGTTCGTCTCGGGGTAGTACGCGGCCGCGCACCCCCGGGCCGTCGGATACAGCACGACCCGGAAACCGGGTGCCCGCCGCTCCACGCCGTCCCGCCACTCGCTCACCAGATCGACGTACGACCCCTCGGCGACCCCGAGCGACCGGGCGTCCTCGGGGTGCACCAGCACCACCCGGCGTCCGCCCGTGATGCCCCGGTAGCGGTCGTCCAGGCCGTAGATCGTGGTGTTGTACTGGTCGTGCGAACGCAGGGTCTGCAGCAGCAGCCGGCCCTCGGGCAGCGCGGGATACTCCACCGGCGCCGCCGTGAAGTTCGCCTTGCCCGTGGCGGTCGGGAAGCGCCGCTCGTCGCGCGGGGCGTGCGGCAGCGCGAAGCCGCCGGGCCGGGACACGCGCGCGTTGAAGTCCCCGAAACCGGGGATCACGCGTGCGATGCGGTCACGGACGGTCGCGTAGTCCTTGGCGAACTCCTCCCACGGCACGACGCTGCGCTCGCCGAGCACCCGGCGCGCGAGACCGCAGACGATGGCCGGCTCGGAGCGCAGGTGCGGGCTCGCGGGCCGCAGCCGCCCGCGCGAGGCGTGCACCATGCCCATGGAGTCCTCCACCGTCACGAACTGCTCGCCGCCGTCCTGCACGTCGCGTTCGGTCCGGCCCAGCGTGGGCAGGATCAGCGCCCGCGCGCCCGTGACCACGTGCGAGCGGTTCAGCTTGGTCGACACGTGCACGGTCAGCCGCGCGCGGCGCATCGCGGCCTCGGTGACCTCCGTGTCGGGCGAGGCGGAGACGAAGTTGCCGCCCATGGCGAAGAAGACCTTCGCCTCGCCGTCGCGCAGCGCGCGGATGGCCCGTACGACGTCGAAGCCGTGCCCGCGCGGCGGAGCGAACCCGAACTCCTTCTCCAGGGCGTCCAGGAACGCCGGCGCGGGCCGTTCGAAGATGCCCATGGTGCGGTCGCCCTGCACGTTGCTGTGCCCGCGCACCGGGCACACGCCCGCCCCCGGGCGGCCGATGTCGCCGCGCAGCAGCAGGAAGTTGACCACCTCGCGGATGGTCGGGACGGAGTGCTTGTGCTGGGTGAGGCCCATCGCCCAGCAGACGATGGTCCGCCGCGAGGCGAGGACCATGCCGAGGGCCCGCTCGATCTCCGCGCGCGTGAGGCCGGTCGCGGTCAGCGTCTCCTCCCAGTCGGCGGCACGCGCGGCCTCGGCGAACTCCTCGAAGCCGTGGGTGTGCTCGCGGACGAACTCCTCGTCGACCGCGCCCTCGGTCTCCAGGATCAGCTTGTTGAGCAGCCGGAAGAGGGCCTGGTCACCGCCGATGCGGATCTGCAGGAACAGGTCGGTGAGGGCGGCACCCCTGAGGAGGCCCTGCGGGGTCTGGGGGTTCTTGAAGCGCTCCAGGCCCGCCTCGGGCAGCGGGTTGACGCTGATGACCTTCGCGCCGTTGGCCTTCGCCTTCTCCAGCGCGGACAGCATCCGCGGGTGGTTCGTGCCCGGGTTCTGGCCCGCGACGATGATCAGGTCGGCCTTGTACAGGTCCTCCAGCAGGACGCTGCCCTTGCCGATCCCGATGGTCTCGCTGAGCGCCGACCCGGACGACTCGTGGCACATGTTCGAGCAGTCCGGCAGGTTGTTCGTGCCCAGCTCACGAGCGAAGAGCTGGTACAGGAACGCGGCCTCGTTGCTGGTGCGGCCCGAGGTGTAGAAGACGGCCTCGTCCGGGGAACCGAGGGCGGCGATCTCCTCGGCCACGATGTCGAAGGCCCGCTCCCAGGAGACGGGCTCGTAGTGCGTGCCGCCCTCGGGGAGGTACATGGGGTGCGTGAGCCTGCCCTGCTGGCCCAGCCAGTAGCCGCTGCGGCCGGACAGGTCCGCCACGGAGTGCGAGGCGAAGAACTCGGGCGTGACCCGGCGCAGGGTGGCCTCCTCGGCCACCGCCTTGGCGCCGTTCTCGCAGAACTCCGCCGTGTGCCGGTGGTCCGGCTCCGGCCAGGCGCAGCCCGGGCAGTCGAAGCCGTCCTTCTGGTTCACGCGCAGCAGCGTCAGCGCGGTGCGCTTCACGCCCATCTGCTGCTGGGCGATGCGCAGCGTGTGCCCGATGGCCGGCAACCCCGCCGCCGCGTGCCGGGGCTCCGCGACCTGCGGCGCGTCCTGGACCGGATCACCCTTGGGCGGCTTCGTCGCCATCGCACGCTCCCCTTCGACTGCGCGTGACAAGTACGCCGACGATCCTCCCACGGCCCACTGACAACGCCGCCGGTCCGGCCGGAGGCGGGCGGCGGCATCGCTCGCGGGCGCCTACGGCGTTCCTCCGCGTCGGCCGAGGCGCGCCGGGTGCGCGGGCCCTGCCGCGGTGGCTCGCGCCGGCTCTACGGGGTTCCGGCTCGCGTGGGCCGGCGGCCGTTGGCGCGGGCGGCGGTGCCTGCTCGCTTGGGCCGGCGGGGCGTGGTGCCGCGGGCCGACGGGGCCTGTTTGCTTGGGCCGGCGGGGCCTGTTTGCTTGGGTCGGCGGGGCGTGATGCGCGGGGCGGCGGGGCCTGTTTGCTTGGGTCGGCGGGGCGTGGTGCGCGGGGCGGCGGGGCCTGTTTGCTTGGGTCGGCGGGGCGTGGTGCGCGGGGCGGCGGGGCCCGTTCCCCGGGCCAGTGCCGGCGCCCCCACCGCGGCACCTTGCTCCCGCTCGGCCGCGCGCCCCGCCCCATCGCGCCCGCTTCCGCCCGCCCCACCGCGCCCGCCTGCCCGCCCACCCACCCCGCCGCGTTCGCGTGCGCGGGGTCCCTGTCGCCGTGAGCGACCGGGAGGCGACCGGCTGTGCTCCGCCGGAACCGGCCGGCCCGCGCTGTCAGTGGGTCGTGGCAGGATCGGGGACGTGGCGAAGACAGCATCGAAGCAGACCGACAAGACCCCCGGCGGTTCCCGTCCCCGGCTGATGCTCATGGACGGGCACTCGCTGGCCTACCGCGCGTTCTTCGCGCTGCCCGCGGAGAACTTCACGACCGCGACCGGCCAGCCGACGAACGCGATCTACGGTTTCGCGTCGATGCTGGCCAACACCCTGCGTGACGAGGCGCCCACGCACTTCGCGGTGGCCTTCGACGTCTCCCGCAAGACCTGGCGCTCCGAGCGGTTCACCGAGTACAAGGCGAACCGCTCCAAGACCCCGGACGAGTTCAAGGGCCAGGTCGAGCTGATCGGCGAGCTGCTCGACGCGATGCACGCGCACCGCTTCGCCGTCGAGGGCTACGAGGCGGACGACATCATCGCCACCCTCGCCACCCAGGCCGAGGCCGAGGGCTTCGAGGTGCTGATCGTCACCGGCGACCGCGACTCCTTCCAGCTGGTCACCGAGCACACCACCGTGCTCTACCCGACCAAGGGCGTCTCGGAGCTGACCCGGTTCACCCCGGAGAAGGTCTTCGAGAAGTACGGATTGACGCCCGCCCAGTACCCGGACTTCGCGGCGCTGCGCGGCGACCCGTCCGACAACCTCCCCGGCATCCCCGGTGTCGGCGAGAAGACCGCCGCCAAGTGGATCAACCAGTTCGGCTCCTTCGCCGAGCTCGTCGAGCGGGTCGAGGAGGTCAAGGGCAAGGCCGGGCAGAACCTCCGCGACCACCTGGAGTCCGTCAAGCTCAACCGCCTCCTCACCGAACTGGAACGCCAGGTCGAGCTGGAGAAGACGGTCGCCGACCTGGAGCGGGCCCCGTACGACCGCAAGGCCGTCGCGATGGTCCTGGACACCCTGGAGATCCGCAACCCGTCGCTGCGCGAGCGGCTCTTCGCCGTCGACCCCGGCACGGAGGAGGCCGAGGCCACACCGGTCGTCACCGACGGCGTCGAGATCGACGGCACGATCCTGCGCACCGGCGAGCTGGCCCCCTGGCTCGCCGAGCACGGCGCCGGCCCCCTGGGCGTCGCCACCGTCGACACCTGGGCGCTGGGCGCCGGCTCGGTCGCCGAGGTCGCCCTCGCCACGGCCGGGGGAGCGGCGGCCTGGTTCGACCCGTCGGAGCTGGACGAGGCCGACGAGAACGCCTTCGCCGCCTGGCTGGCCGACCCTGCCCGCCCCAAGGTGTTCCACGACGCCAAGGGCGCCATGCGCGTCCTCGCCGAGCACGGCTGGAGCGTCGAGGGCGTGCGCATGGACACCGCGCTCGCCGCCTACCTGATCAAGCCCGGCCGCCGCTCCTTCGACCTTGACGCCCTGTCGATGGAGTACCTGCACCGCGAGCTGGCCCCCGCCGCGGCGGCCGACGGCCAGCTGGCCTTCGGCGCGGACGAGGGCGCCGAGGCCGAGGCCCTGATGGTCCAGGCCCGCGCCGTCCTGGACCTCGGCACGGCCTTCGAGGAGCGCCTGGAGGAGGTCGGCGCCGCCGACCTGCTCCGGGACATGGAGCTGCCCACCTCCGCGCTGCTCGCCCGCATGGAGCGTCACGGCATCGCGGCGGACCGGCCGCACCTCGAAGCGATGGAGCAGATGTTCGCCGGCGCCGTGCAGCAGGCCGTGAAGGAGGCGCACGCGGCCGCCGGCCACGAGTTCAACCTGGGCTCGCCCAAGCAGCTCCAGGAGGTCCTCTTCGGCGAGCTGGCGCTGCCCAAGACGAAGAAGACCAAGACCGGCTACACCACGGACGCCGACGCCCTGGCCTGGCTCGCGGGCCAGACGGACAACGAACTGCCCGTGATCATGCTCCGGCACCGCGAGCAGGCCAAGCTGCGGGTCACCGTTGAGGGCCTGATCAAGAGCATCGCGGGTGACGGCCGTATCCACACCACGTTCAACCAGACGGTGGCCGCGACCGGGCGCCTGTCCTCCACCGACCCCAACCTCCAGAACATCCCCGTCCGCACGGACGAGGGCCGGGCGATCCGCCGGGGCTTCGTGGTCGGCGAGGGCTTCGAGTCCCTGATGACCGCCGACTACAGCCAGATCGAGCTGCGCGTCATGGCCCACCTCTCGGAGGACGCGGGCCTGATCCAGGCGTTCACCTCCGGTGAGGACCTGCACACCACGGCCGCCTCCCAGGTGTTCGGCGTCGAGCCGGGCGCGGTCGACGCGGAGATGCGCCGCAAGATCAAGGCGATGTCGTACGGCCTGGCCTACGGCCTGTCCGCGTTCGGCCTCTCCCAGCAGCTGAATATCGAAGCGGCCGAGGCCCGCGCCCTGATGGACGCGTACTTCGAGCGCTTCGGCGGCGTGCGGGACTATCTGCGCCGGGCGGTCGACGAGGCCCGGGCGACGGGCTACACGGCGACGCTCTTCGGACGCCGCCGCTACCTCCCCGACCTCAACAGCGACAACCGCCAGCGCCGCGAGGCGGCCGAGCGGATGGCCCTGAACGCGCCCATCCAGGGCACGGCGGCGGACATCGTGAAAATCGCCATGCTCAAAGTGGACAGCGCGCTGCGGGCGGCGGACCTCAGGTCCCGCATGCTCCTCCAGGTCCACGACGAGATCGTGCTGGAGATCGCCCCCGGCGAGCGGGCGGCGGCGGAGGAGATCGTCCGCCGTGAGATGGCGGGCGCCGTCCAGCTCAGGGCCCCGCTGGACGTCTCGGTGGGCGTCGGCCCGGACTGGGAATCGGCGGCCCACTAGCCGACGGCGCGTGAGGGGGGACCGAAGCGAGGCGGGCGTCGCGGCCAGGACCGGGCCAAGCTCCGCCGCAAGGCGGTCCCCCTCGACGCGGCTCGGTGGTCCTCCTCCAGGCGGCCCGGCGTCGCCCCCGAGGTCGTGGCCCGGCGTCGCCACCCCACGAGACGGCCCGGTGCCCCTCACGACCCGGCCCGGCGGTGCCACCCCCACGACCCGGCCCGGCATCGCCACCCCCACGACCCGGCCCGGCATCGCCACCCCCAGGACGCGGGGCGGTGCCGCCGCCCCCAGGAGGGAGCCCGGCGGCCCCCACGTCGCGGCTCGGCGTCGCCACCCCCCACGACCCGGCCCGGCGTCGCCACCAATCACGTCGCGGCCCGGCGGTCCCTGCCGCCGCCCCCACGAGGCAGCCCGGCGCCCCCTCGGCCCGGCCCGGCGCCGCCGTCCCACCGGGTCCAGACCGGCCTCGCCCCGGCCCTCGCCCCTCCCCTCGCCAACCCACCTGGCTCGAACGCCCGGCCGATCCCCCAGAGGGATCCGTCACAACCCGAACGGACCCCGCCAGAACGCCTCCCACCCCCCGCAGCCGCAACACTGCGGGCATGGGTATACGCATGCTTCACCGCCGGACGCCCGAGGCATCAGCCGGGGTCTGGGCGGACACCGCCTCGACGCAGGCCGTGCCCGCCGCGCCGGTGCCGGCCCTCGCGGCCGACGCAAGCACCGCCCGCATCCCGGCCGACCTGGCCACGACCGTCCGCAACGTCTCCAAGGATCTCCGGCGCAGGATCGCCGGCCGCGCGGCCCGCACCACCGACTGGCGTGAGTGGGCCGACCTTGCCCGCGGCTATGCCGCCCTCGTCCTCACCCTGATCCCGAGAGCACGCCCCCGGCCGACGCTCACGGTCTTCGTCGCCTCCGTCACCGAGCGACCGGCCGCCCGCGGCCCGCACCGACCACCCCACCGGGATCCCCTGGATCCCCGGGACCGGCGGCCGGACGCCAGACCCTGATCCCGACGGCGTACAGCAGCAGTCCCACGACCAGCCCGGCGCCCGCCCCGAAGCACAGGGTGGGCACCAGCTCCCACGGCCCCGCGGCCGTGCCCCGCCGCTCCCACCACCCCGCCGTGCGCTGCACCGCCCCGGCCAGCGCGCAGCCGCCGATCACCACGAGCGCCCGGCACCGGTCCCGCACGGACAGCACCGGCACCCCCACCGGCACCCCGTCCGGCGCCCGCCGCAGCCCGCGTACCAGGAACACGGCGATCACCACGGCGGCCGCCGCCGACGAGCCGTACTGCAGCCACGTGAACAGCGGCACGCCCGCCGGACGCTCCCGCCCGATGGCCGGAACCAGGCGCGTGCCCCACCGGTCGTGATGCGTGAACGCGTCCCACACCACATGGGTGAGCGCGCCGAGCACCGCGGAGGCGTACCACCACCCCGCCGACGCGGCCCGTACCCGCGCGCGGGGCGCACCGCAGCGCAGCAGAGCGGCCGGCCGGCCCTGCCGGGCCCGTGGCAGCAGGGCGAGCGACGGCTCCCGTACCAGCAGCCACAGCCCCGTCAGGGCCCAGGCGATGGGCACGTCGACGGTGAGGACGCCGGCGAACGCGTGCGTGACCGCGCCGAACTCCATTCCGCCCGGCAGGACACCGGCCGCGTAGTAGGGCATGTCGGGCGCGAGGGAACCGGCGACGAGCACCGTCGGCACCAATGGGCCACGGCCGCTGCCGTCCCGGCGGATCGCGGGCAGCACGGCCGCCGCATGGCTGAGCGTGAACGGCACCAGAGCCCCCTGGAGCGGTCGGCGGCCCCGAGACGCGGCGCCGGTGATCAGGTCAGCCCAGTATGCGTGAGCGCCGTCCGGGGCGGTGCGGGCAACGACAGTTGGCCAACCGGTGAAATCCGGGCGTGAACCGGTGCAGCATCCAAGCAACTTGTCGTAGGGTCACCTGCGTCGCCGTGCGGGCGCACGGCCGTACACCCGTCGCACGGAGGGAAGGGCGGAACAGGCGCAACCACAGCACCGGGTCAACCGTCACACCAGAGCGAGGCAGACAGAAGGAGACGGACGCACGGGCGTCCAATGGGAGGGGTTCACTCTATGGCGGCGCATTTCGGCAGGCGGCTGCGCAAGGGAGCGGCGACCACCGCCGTGGCCGCGGCGGCGGTCGCGGCTCTCTCCGCGTCCCAGGCTCCGGGAGTGACTCACGAGGACGAGGGCAGACAGACGGCGGCCGGCGCCAGCGCCCCCGCCACGGACGGGTCCGCCGACGGCAACGCCACCGGCAACTCGCCGTACTACACGGACCTGCCGCCGCTGAAGAGCCCCAACCCCAGCCCCTCGTCCAGCGCCGGCACCCCCGTCTCCCGCGGCGCGGCCGAGGCGGGCATCCCGGCGACGGTCCTCGACGCCTACAAGAAGGCCGAGGCGGAACTGCGCTCGTCCAAGCCCGGCTGCAACCTGCCCTGGCAACTGCTCGCAGCCATCGGCAAGGTGGAGTCCGGGCACGCCCGCGGCGGCCGGGTCGACGCCGACGGCACCACTGTGGGCCGGATCCTCGGACCGCAGCTCGACGGCAACGGCTTCGCGCTCATCCCGGACACCGACGACGGCGCGTACGACGGCAACAGCACCTACGACCAGGCCGTCGGGCCCATGCAGTTCATCCCGTCCACCTGGACCTGGGCGGGCCGCGACGGCAACGGGGACGGCAAGAAGGACCCCAACAACGTCTACGACGCCGCGCTCGCCGCGGGCCACTACCTGTGCCGCAACGACTGGGACATGTCGACCGAGAGCGGCCTGCACAGCGCGATCCTCAGCTACAACAACTCGCAGGACTACCTGAACCTGGTCCTGAACTGGCTGGAGTACTACCGCAAGGGCAGCCACGCCGTCCCCGACGGCACCGGCGGTGTGCCCGAGCACCGCAGCGACGACAACTCCGGCGGTACGCACTCCCCGAGGCCCTCGGGCCCGCCGAGGACGAAGCCGGACTCGAAGCCCCACAAGCCTGGCGGCGACGGCGGGAGCGACCACGGCGGGAGCGGCCACGGCGGCAGCGGGAGCCCCGACCCCGGGTCGCCGACGCCGCCCGCTCCGCCCCCCCCCCCCGCCCCGCCGCCGCCGCCCGCCCCGCCGACGGACCCGCAGACGCCCACCGATCTGGTGGACCACCTGGTGGGCGTGGGCACCGGCAAGCTCAGCGCCATGGCCGGCGACGCGTTCGCCGAGCCGGTCAGCGTCCGTGCCGAGACCAAGGGCGGCAAGTCCGTCGCCAAGATCAGGATCCGGTTCACCATCACGGGGGACACCGACGCCACCTTCGCCGGCGGCGAGACCGTGGCCACCGTGGCTACCGACGCCAAGGGCATCGCGCTCGCCCCGGCGCTCCAGGCCGGCGAGAAGACCGGTGACTTCAAGGTCACCGCCGCCGTCGTCGGCCGTTCCGTCAAGGGCGTCGACTTCGCGGCGACCGTCACCGCGCGCGCCGCCGACACCCTGGTCCGCACCGACGACACTCCGCTGAGCTGCACGCCCGGCGGCGAGTTCGCCGACCAGCTCCAGGTGAAGGCGACCTACAAGGGCGCCGTCGCGGACAAGGTCGCGGCCACCGCCACACTGGTCAAGTCGGCGGACGACGCCACGGAGAACGACAAGGGCCCCTACTTCAAGGACGCCGACGGCAAGTCCGTACGCACCCTCACCGGCCTCCTGACGGACGACAAGGGCCTGCTCACCCTGCCGAAGCTGTACGCCGACGACACCACCGGCACGTTCCTGCTCCGCATCACCACCACGGGCGGCGCCACGCTCACGGTCGAACTGAAGGTCGCCGCCGCCGACTCCCCGGCGAGCCCGGACCCGGGCACGCCGGCCTCCTGACGCGCGGCGGCTACAGGGCGCCCGACCCGCTCCGGCGGGCGGGCGCCCTCTCCGTACGCGCACCGCTGCTCCCGCCATTGCCACGGTGCCGAATCTGTCTGACGGCACATCAGGACCCGGCTGGGGACCCGGCTGGGGCAGCGGCACCGGAGCCGCCGGGGCCACCGCACACTCGCCCTGGTCCTCGCGGTCGGCGCGCCGGACTCACCGGTCGCGCCGGACGTCCCCCAAGCGCCGCCGACGACGGTGCCCGAGCACCCGTGGCCGCGCCCCGTCCGGAAGGCAGGCCGGGGCGCGCCGCAAGACAAGCCCGGTCCCGCGCGCCCGCGCCGTGTTCCGCGCGGCACCGGCCCCGCGCGGTCGCCGGATCCTGCGGACACCGGGCGCGGGGCGGGGGGCCCGACCGGGTCAGCGCCTGAGCCGCGCGGTCGTGTGCCGTGTGGGCTCGGCGGTCGCGGGGTCCTCCGGCCACGGGTGCTTGGGGTAGCGTCCGCGCAGCTCCGCGCGGACGGCCCGGTAGCCGTCCGCCCAGAAGGAGGCGAGGTCGGCCGTCACGGCGGCGGGCCGCCCGGCGGGCGAGAGCAGGTGCACGAGCAGGGGCACGCCCGCGACGGCCGGCGTCTCCCGCAGCCCGAACATCTCCTGGAGCTTGACTGCGAGGACCGGGCGCTCGGGATCCCGGTAGTCGATCCGGACCATGGACCCGCTCGGTACGGCGATCCGCTCGGGGGCGAGCTGGTCCAGCCGGGCGGCCTCCCCGCTCGCCCAGGGCAGCAGCCGCGCGAGTGCCTGTCCGGCGTCGATCCGGGCGAGATCGGCCCGCCGCCCGGCCCGGCTCAGCTCGGGTTCCAGCCACTCGTCCACGCGCGCGTGCAGCGCGGCGTCGGACACGTCCGGCCACGGCTCGCCCAGGTGCGCCCGGAGGAACGCCAGCCGCTGCCGCAGCAGCTCCGCCTGCGGCGGCCAGCGGAGCAGCCCGAGCCCGTCCTGCCGGAGCCCGTCGAGGAGGGCGCCGCGTACGAGAGCCGGGCCGGCGTCCTTCAGGGGCCGAACCGCGATCTCGATCGCGCCCAGCCGTTCGACATGCCGGGCCACGACGTCCCCGTCGGCCCAGCGCACCTCGTCCTCCTCCGTCCGAAGCGCGCCGGCGGCGGCCCGCGCCACGTCCTCGTCCACGGTCGCGCCGAGCAGCACGCGCGCGTGGCCCTTGCCGGAGGGCCGGTCGGCGACGGCCACGACGATCCAGGGAGCACCGCGCAGCGCCGACCCCTCGGCCGGTTCCGCCCGCGTCCCGGACGCCATGAGGTACGACCCGCCGTCGAGCCGGGCGACCCGCTCGGGAAAGGCCAGGGCGACGACGAGTCCGGCGAGCCGGTCGTCACCGATGCCCGGGCCGCCCCGGACGGCGCCCTCTCGCCGGCCGTCGCGGGCCGGCGGGTGGGAGAACTCCTCCGAGACGCCGCGCAGCCGCCGGACCTCCGCCGACCACCGCGCGGCGTACGCGTCACCACCGCGCCGGACACGGCGCAGCGCGCCGGCGAGATCGTCCCCGTACTCCCGGGGCACCTCTTCGGAGAGCAGGGCGACCACCTCGGCCCCTCGACCGCCCGTGTCCAGCAAGGCCCGCCCCAGCCGCGGGTGCACCCCCAGCCGGGCCATCCGCGCGCCGACCTCCGTGGCCCGCCCGGCGGGGTCCACCGCCCCCACCGCCGTCAGAGCCGAGCGCGCCGCGGCCATCGCCCCGGCCGGCGGCGGATCGAGCAGCGCCAGCCCCGAGGCGTCCGGATCGCCCCAGCAGGCCGCCTGAAGGGCGAACGCGGTCAGGTCGGCCACCTTGATCTCCGGCGCCGGGAACGCCGGCAGGCGGCCGTCCTCGGCCTCAGCCCAGCACCGGTACACGGCACCCGGCGCCTCACGCCCGGCCCGCCCCGCCCGCTGCCGCCCCGCCGCCCGCGACGCCCGTACGGTCGTCAGTCCGCTCAGCCCGCGCGCGTGATCCACGCGGGGTTCCCGCGCCAGCCCGGAGTCGACCACGACCCGTACCCCCGGCACGGTCAGCGACGACTCGGCCACGGACGTCGCCAGCACCACCCGGCGCCGCTCCCCGGGCACGAGCACCGCGTCCTGCACGGCGGCCGGCGCCCGCCCGTGCACCCGGAGCACGTCCACGTCACCGAGATCCCCCAGCAGGCCCGCCACGCGCGCGATCTCGCCGACGCCGGGCAGGAAGCACAGCACGTCCCCGGTCCGCTCGGCCAGCGCCCGCCGCACCACCGACGCCACATGGGCGAGCAGCGCCGGATCCACGCGCATCCCCTGCGGCGGCCGGACCGGACGCGCCGGGGGCGCCCACACGACCTCCACCGGATGCGCCACGCCCGCCGCCTCGACCACCGGCGCCCCGCCGAGCAGCCGCGCCCACCCCTCGGTGTCGGTGGTCGCCGACGCGGCCACCAGCCGCAGCTCCGGCCGCAGCGCCTGCCGCACGTCCCACAGGAACGCGGCCGCCGTGTCCGCGTCCAGATGCCGCTCGTGGCACTCGTCGAGGACGACGACGTCCACTCCGGCCAGCTCCTGGTCGCGCTGGAGCCGCTGCAGCAGGACACCGGTCGTCACGACCTCCACGCGCGTGTGCCGCCCCACGGCCCGCTCGCCGCGTACCGTGAAGCCGACGCTCCCGCCGGGCCTCTCGCCCAGCAGCCACGCCATGCGCCGTGCCGCCGCCCGCGCCGCGATCCGCCGCGGCTCGGCCACCACGACCCGCCGCGCGGGGCCGTCGCCGACGAGCCCGGCCAGCACCAGCGGCACCAGCGTCGTCTTGCCGGTGCCGGGCGGCGCGACGAGGACGGCGGTGCCGTGCCCCTCCAGGGCCTCGGCCAGGGCAGGAAGGGCGCCGCGCACGGGCAGGGCGTCCAGGGCGTCGTAACGGATCACGCCCCCAGTGTCGTACGGGTCCGCGAACGGCCGGTACGCGCGCGTGCCGGCCGGTCCCGGGCAGCGCCCGCGCCACCCGGCGGGATCACCCCCGCTCGCACACGAAGATCGCCGTGCCCGGGATCAGGTTCCCGCGCAGCGGCGACCAGCCGCCCCACTCCGAGGTGTTCCAGGCCGGCCACTCCGGCTCCACCAGGTCCACCAGGCGGAAGCCGCCGGCCACGATGTCCCGCACCCGGTCGCCGAGCGTGCGGTGGTGCTCCACGTAGACCGCGCGGCCCTGCTCGTCCTGCTCGACGTACGGCGTGCGGTCGAAGTAGGAGGAGGACACCGACAGGCCCTCCGGGCCCGGCTCGTCCGGGAACGCCCAGCGGATCGGGTGCGTCACCGAGAACACGAACCGCCCGCCCGGCCGCAGCACCCGGCGGACCTCGCGCAGCACCAGCCGGGGGTCGGCCACGAACGGCAGCGCCCCGTACGCGGAGCACGCCAGGTCGAAGGAGCCGTCCGCGAAGGGCAGCGCGCCGGCGTCGGCGCAGACCAGCGGGAACGACCCGCCGATCCGCAGCGCGTGCTGCAACTGGCGGTGCGACAGGTCCAGGGCCACCGGGCGCGCACCCTGGGCGGCCAGCCAGCGCGCGCACTGCGCCGCGCCCGCGCCGATCTCCAGGACCGACCTGCCCTTCAGCTCCTCCGGCGGGCCGAGCAGCTCGGCCTCCACCTCGTCCAGGCCCTCCGGGCCCCACACGAAGCGGTCGTCGCCGAGGAACGTGCCGTGCTCGGTCTGGTACTCGTCGGCGTTGCGGTCCCACCAGCCCCGGTTGGCCCGCGCGCTCTCCGTGACGTCCGCTTCACGACGCGTGGCCTCGGGCTCGAACCCGTCCGCCCCCTGTGGTCCGTGCGCTTCAGGCTCTTGGATGATCGGCTCCCTCGTCGTACTCTTCCGTCCAGCCCGCCGGGGGTCCGTGCGGAAGCGGTCCCCCTGCCCGCGTGGCCTGTCGGGACGTTTCTTCTGCCGGAAATACGGCGATCTGCCCCGGGTGTGCGCCTTCGCGCATTGACCATGTCCGGCTGCCCCCGTATGCTACAAGTTGCGCTGCGGGCCTGCGCACCTCAGACGTAGCAGGCTGCGCTCGCATCTGTTGTATGTCCCCTCGGTTGTCGAGGCGCCACCGGGCACCCGGTGCTCAAAGTGGCGCTTCCTTGGCTGTCCGGCTTCTGCAGAGCGAAACGGGCTCCCGGCGTAAGCAGTACCTACGACTTCAATGTCCGTACCGGAGCCCTTTCCCACATGACGAGCAGCACCGAGACCACCGCCACCACCCCGCAGGTAGCGGTCAACGACATCGGTAACGAGGAAGCCTTCCTCGCAGCGATCGACGAGACGATCAAGTACTTCAACGACGGCGACATCGTCGACGGCGTCATCGTGAAGGTCGACCGGGACGAGGTCCTGCTCGACATCGGTTACAAGACCGAAGGTGTCATCCCGAGCCGCGAGCTCTCGATCAAGCACGACGTCGACCCGAACGAGGTCGTCGCCGTGGGCGACGAGATCGAGGCCCTGGTCCTCCAGAAGGAGGACAAGGAAGGCCGCCTGATCCTCTCGAAGAAGCGCGCCCAGTACGAGCGTGCCTGGGGCACCATCGAGAAGATCAAGGAAGAGGACGGCATCGTCACCGGTACCGTCATCGAGGTCGTCAAGGGTGGTCTCATCCTCGACATCGGCCTGCGTGGCTTCCTCCCGGCCTCCCTGGTCGAGATGCGCCGCGTCCGCGACCTCCAGCCGTACGTCGGCAAGGAGCTCGAGGCCAAGATCATCGAGCTGGACAAGAACCGCAACAACGTGGTCCTGTCCCGCCGTGCCTGGCTGGAGCAGACCCAGTCCGAGGTCCGCCAGACGTTCCTCACGACCCTCCAGAAGGGTCAGGTCCGCTCCGGTGTGGTCTCCTCGATCGTCAACTTCGGTGCCTTCGTGGACCTGGGTGGCGTCGACGGTCTGGTCCACGTCTCCGAGCTGTCCTGGAAGCACATCGACCACCCGTCCGAGGTCGTCGAGGTCGGCCAGGAGGTCACCGTCGAGGTCCTCGACGTCGACATGGACCGCGAGCGCGTCTCCCTGTCGCTGAAGGCGACCCAGGAAGACCCGTGGCAGCAGTTCGCCCGCACCCACCAGATCGGCCAGGTCGTGCCCGGCAAGGTCACGAAGCTGGTGCCGTTCGGTGCGTTCGTCCGCGTGGACGAGGGCATCGAGGGTCTGGTCCACATTTCCGAGCTGGCCGAGCGCCACGTGGAGATCCCGGAGCAGGTCGTCCAGGTCAACGACGAGATCTTCGTCAAGGTCATCGACATCGACCTCGAGCGCCGTCGCATCAGCCTCTCGCTGAAGCAGGCCAACGAGTCCTTCGGTGCCGACCCGTCCGCGGTCGAGTTCGACCCGACCCTGTACGGCATGGCCGCGTCCTACGACGACCAGGGCAACTACATCTACCCCGAGGGCTTCGACCCCGAGACCAACGACTGGCTCGAGGGCTACGAGAAGCAGCGCGAGGAGTGGGAGCGCCAGTACGCCGAGGCGCAGTCCCGCTTCGAGCAGCACCAGCAGCAGGTCATCAAGTCCCGCGAGGCCGACGCCGCTGCCGCGGCCGAGGGTGGCGAGGCTGCGGCTCCGGCCGCGACCGGCGGTTCGTACTCCTCCGAGGGCGCGGACACCTCCGGTGCGCTGGCCTCGGACGAGGCGCTGGCCGCGCTGCGCGAGAAGCTGGCCGGTGGGCAGAGCTGAACGCTAGCCGCTGGGCTTAGCCGATAGCAGGCTGAGGGGCCGTACCTTTCGAGGTGCGGCCCCTCGGTGTTTCACGGGGTCACCGTGATGTTGGTCAGACCCTTGCCGCCCGTCACCGTGTTGCTGCTGTGGACCGTCGTCGTGCAGCCGGCCCCGAGGTTGGTGACGTCGATCGCCAGGCGGGTCGTCCCGGTGGCGGCCGTCAGGTCCGACCGGTTGCCCCTGAAGACCGTGCCGCAGCCCCAGCCGGGCTGCTGGGTGTGGGTCTGGTAGCCGTCGTTGCTGGTCCCGGTGCCGGTGTTGTCCTGGACGAGGACGTCGTTGCCCTTCACGTCGACCCAGGAGTCGTCGTAGTTGGCGCCGGTCAGGCCGCTGCCGTCGAAGGTGTTGCCGATGATCCGGGCGCCGGTCGTGCCCTCCTTGATGTCGACGTTCTCGCCGCCCACGCCGGGGCCGATCGTGTTGTCCAGGATCTGTACGCGGTCGCTCCTGTCGGACAGCGTGTTCGCGGTCCCGACGTAGACGCCCTCGCCCATGCCGCGTCCGTCGTTGCCCGTGTCGTAGATCCTGGAGTTCCTGATCACGCCGTCCGTGCTGGACGAGCGGAAGTGCACGCCCTCCATGTCCAGGCCGTGCACCGTGACGCCGTCGACCACGACCCCGCCGGCCGTGTCGATCACGATGCCCTTCTGGCCGCCGGTCACGGTCACGCCCTGGACCGTCCAGTAGGAGGCGCCGTTCAGGTGGAGGCCGTAGCCGCCGCCGGCGGTGAGCACGGCCCTGGGGGAGCCGGTGAGGGTGACGCGGGCGGACGCCGTGCCCGGCGTCGTCGCCTTGAAGTTCCCGGTGTACGTGCCGTCCGCCAGGTGGATCGTGTCGCCGGGTGCGGCGGCGCCGAGCGCGGCCTTCAGCTGGGCGGCGGTAGTCACCTCGATCGTGGTGGCGGCCGGGGCCGGGCCGGCGGCGGTGACGAGCAGTCCGCCGGCGGCGAGGGCGGCGAACAGGGAGGTGAGCGGCGTGCGGATGCGCATGGAGTGCCTTCCTGTCGTGCCGTTCCTCACCGTTCCTCATACGTGAACGACGACCGGCCTGCTGAACTCGGGCTGTCGTGAAGGTACGGACCAGGTGACGGACCGTCAAGATGTCCAGTGGGAGTTCGCTGATCAGCGGCGTGTCGCGGGAATTCCCCTGTTCCGGGGCGCGTTGTCCATGGGGAACACGAGGAGGAGCGGTCACAGTGCTTGATCCGCAGGGTTTGTACGCATGGGAGCCGAAGGGCCTCGCCGTGGTGGACATGGCGCTCGCCCAGGAGTCGGCCGGCCTTGTCATGCTCTACCACTTCGACGGATACATCGACGCGGGCGAGACCGGCGACCAGATCGTCGACCGGCTGCTCGACTCGCTGCCCCACCAGGTCGTGGCCCGGTTCGACCACGACCGGCTCGTGGACTACCGCGCCCGCCGGCCCCTGCTGACCTTCAAGCGGGACCGCTGGACCGGCTACGAGACCCCGGCCATCGAGGTCCGCCTCGTCCAGGACACCACCGGTGCCCCGTTCCTGCTGCTGTCCGGCCCCGAGCCCGACGTGGAGTGGGAGCGGTTCGCGGCGGCCGTGCGGCAGATAGTGGAACGGCTCGGCGTCCGCCTGTCCGTCAACTTCCACGGCATCCCCATGGGCGTCCCGCACACCCGCCCCGTGGGCCTGACCCCGCACGGCAACCGCACCGACCTCGTCCCCGGCCACCGCAGCCCCTTCGAGGAGGCGCAGGTGCCCGGCAGCGCCGAGTCGCTGCTCGAATACCGCCTCATGGAGGCCGGGCACGACGTCCTGGGCGTCGCCGCACACGTCCCGCACTACATCGCCCGTTCGCCGTACCCGGACGCCGCGCTGACCGTCCTGGAGGCCATCACGGCCGCCACCGGCCTGGTCCTGCCCGGCGTCGCCCACGCGCTGCGCACCGACGCGCACCGCACGCAGACCGAGATCGACCGGCAGATCCAGGAGGGCGACGAGGAACTGACCGCGCTGGTCCAGGGCCTTGAGCACCAGTACGACGCCGCAGCGGGCGCCGAGACCCGGGGCAACATGCTGGCCGAGCCCGTGGAGATCCCGTCGGCCGACGAGATCGGGCGGGAGTTCGAGCGCTTCCTGGCGGAGCGCGAGGGCGACAACTGACCTCCGCCGGTCCCGCCGGCGCAGCCAGGGCCTAAGCTTCCGCTCATGCTGACAGTGGGCCTGACCGGCGGGATCGGCGCCGGCAAGAGCGAGGTGTCGCGGCTGCTCGTGCGGCACGGGGCCGTACTGATCGACGCGGACCGCATCGCGCGCGAGGTCGTCGAGCCCGGCACGCCCGGTCTCGCGGCGGTGGTCGACGCCTTCGGAACGGACGTCCTCGCCGCCGACGGCAGCCTCGACCGGCCCCGGCTCGGTTCCATCGTCTTCGCCGACCCCGACAAGCTCGCCCTCCTCAACTCGATCGTGCACCCCCTGGTGGGCGCCCGCTCCCGCGAGCTGGAGAGAGCCGCGGCCGAGGACGCCGTGGTGGTCCACGACGTGCCCCTGCTCACCGAGAACGGCCTCGCCCCGCTCTACGACGTCGTGATCGTCGTCGACGCGAGCCCCGCTACCCAGCTCGACCGGCTGGTACGGCTGCGCGGGATGACCGAGGAGGACGCACGCGCGCGTATGGCCGCGCAGGCGACCCGCGAGCAGCGCCGGGAGATCGCGGACATCGTGATCGACAACGACGTGCCCCTGGACGCGCTGAAGAGGCGCGTCGCCGAGGTCTGGGACGACCTCGCCCACCGGGCGCGGCAGGCCGGCGCGGCCCCTGAGGGCACGGAGGGCGACGACGGAGCGGACAGAACGGGATAGGCGGCGCGAAACGCCCGTCAGAGCCTGCCGGTACGGAATAGCGGCCCGGCTCGGCGCGTTGAAGCGCGGCAGTGAGGGAAGGACTCTGCCGTGCCCGAGACCAGCGGTTCCACCGGACGTACTCCGGAAACGCATGTCATCGATTTCCGTGCCGCCGAGCAACTGCTCAACGCGCGGGACCCCCGGGGCGCGGTGAAGCTGCTCGACGGCGTCATCGCCGCGCACCCCGAGAACACCGCCGCCCGGCTGCTGCGCGCCCGCGCCTTCTTCGCCGCGGCGCAACTGCGTCCCGCCGAGCTCGAGTTCACCATCGTGCTGGAGCGCGAGCCGGACAACGCGTACGCGCACTTCGCGCTGGCCCGCACCTACGAGCGTCAGGGCCGCCCCGACCAGGCCAAGCGCCACTTCCGGCTGGCGGCGGCGCTGGACCCCAACCCGCAGTACCTGAAGGCGGCACGCTTCGAGGAGTGACGGACGGGCGCAGCGGCGCGCCGGTCGTCACCCGACGGCGCCGGCCGGTCACGGATGGCGGTGCCGCGATGCCCCCCGGTACGGGTGGTGGTGTTTCGGCCGCTCCGGATACGGCGGGCCGTCCGGCGGCGGGTACGGGGGTACGTCCCGGCCCGGCTGGTAGTGCGGGCCCTGCCGGATGTGCCGCAGGATCACGGTCAGGTCGACGGTGACCAGCAGCCACAGCACCCCACAGGCCGCCGCCCAGCCCGGGCGCCCGGCGAGCGCGAACGCCGCCGTGCCGAACACCGCCCAGCCAAGCCCCCACAGGCACAGCCAGAAGCGTGCCCGCAGCGCACTGCGCGCGGTCGCCGGTTCACTGCCCGTACGCATCGGACCACCACTCCTCCTTTGCAACGTACTCTTCGACGACGACGTGCATCAACACTCGACGGGGCGACGGGAGCCCTCGATGAGAGGGCGTGCCGAGCCGCCCGTCGAGGCCGAAGGGGGACCGCCCGTGCTGCCGGACGCCGACGACCTGCCCGCACTGCTCCTCGACCTGGCCGTGCCGCACGAGGACGTCAACGAACTGGTCGCCCAGTGGCGCGGGCTGACCGCTGATCCCGGCACGCTCCGGCTCCTGGCGGAATGCGTCGAGGAGCTCTTCCGGGAGCCGGAGGACACCGGCCGCACGCCCGACCTGCCCGGCCTGCTCGCCTCGGCCCCGGCCGGTCCGACGGACACCTTCGCCGTGCACGTCCTCCTCGCCGCGCTGCCCCGCACCCGGGCGTACCACCGGGCGCGCGGCATCCCGGCCGAGATCTCCCGGCGTACCCTGGCCGACCTCGGCCGTCACCTCGCCCTTCACCGCAGGCGTCACGGCAGGGCCGGGATGCGGTCACTGCGCTGGCTGGTCCGGCACTTCCGCGGCGAGCTGTACCAACTGGGGCGGCTGCAGTTCGAGCGGGCGAGGCTCGGGGACCTCGACGCGCGGGTGACGGCGCCGGCCGGACTCGACGCGACTCCCGGGACGCCCTGCCTGAACCTGCACGTCCCCGACTTCCACGGCCCGCTGACCCCGTCCGCCTGCGACCGCTCCCTGGCGCTGGCCCGTGCGTTCTTCGCCCGGCACTTCCCCGAGGAGCGGCCGGTGGCGGTGCTGTGCCACTCCTGGCTGCTGGACCCGCAGTTGCGGCGGTATCTGCCCGCCGACTCCAACATCGTGCGGTTCCAGGAACGGTTCCGCATCGCCCGTGAGCAGGGCGAGCCGGCCGACACCGAGCCCGTCCAGTTCGTCTTCGGGGACCCGGACCTGCCGGTGGCCACGCTGCCCCGCCGGACGTCCGTGGAGCGGGCGGTCGGGGACCATCTGCGGGCGGGCGGCCACTGGTACATCGGGCACGGATGGTTCCCCTTCCGGACCGAATAGCTCGAACGAGTGAACCGGGGGAGGGTGGGAACGGGCGTGCGGAGGCGGACCGTTGTCCGGGCATGAGGATCGAGATGCGTGAGGGCTACGAGGGCACGGGACCGGGTGTGATCACCCCGGACGGCTGCGCGGTCGAGTTGTACGCGCGCCTGCCGGTGGGGGAGGAGCCGGACATCATCGCCGCGGCCGTACCGGCCGGGGCGCACATCCTGGAACTCGGCAGCGGCGTCGGCCGGGTGACCCATCCGCTGCTGGAGCGCGGCTTCACGGTGACGGCGGTGGACGAGTCGGCCGACATGCTGGCCCGGGTCCGCGGAGCGCGCACGATACACAGCTCCATCGAGGGCCTCGACCTGGGCGAGAGGTTCGACGTGGTGATGCTCGCGTCGTTCCTGGTGCACGCCGGTGACGAGGACGTGCGCAGGGGCATCCTGAGCACCTGCGCCCGGCACGTCGCGCACGGCGGATGTGTGCTGATCCAGCGCGAGGGCGCCGACCATCACACGGACGTGCCCCGGGAGCGGGTCGACCCGAGCGGCTTCACCGTGCGGATCGCCTCGGTGCGGCCGGCCGGGGAGGGGGTGAACTCGGTCCACGCGGAGTATGTGTTCCCGGACGCGGTCTGGACGCAGACGTTCCTCTCCAGACCCCTGACGAAGGAACAGTTCGAGTCGGCGCTGGCGGAAGCGGGACTGCGGGTGGACAGGTATCTGACACCGGACGGGATGTGGGTCCGGGCGGTTCCCTCGGCGTAGTCACCCTGGCTCCCGCACGCGGGTTCGCGCGTCATCGACCGGGACGGCGAGCGTGCTCGACCGGTGCGGTGTGCGCCGATGAGTTCCGGAGCGCCGGCCGGTCTGCCTCGGTGACAGCAATCGGGACCGCCACACCAGGAGAGCCCTCATGTCCAAGACCACCGCCCCCGCCAGTTCCACGATGACGACGCCCGCCGGCGAGCGTGCCGGCGTGCTCACCGGCCGGGCGCGCGGAGCCCGGGTCGCCCTGCGCGCGGTGCAGGTGCTGCTCGCACTGTTCTACGGCGTCGCGAGCGCCCTGCCCAAGCTCATGGCCCACCCCACGGCCGTCGAGTCCTTCGACAGGATCGGCTGGGGCAGCGGGGCCATGTACACCATCGGCGCACTCGAACTCGCCGGAGCCGTCGCCCTGTTGGTCCCCGTGCTGCAGTCCGTGGCGGCGACCGCCCTCGCCGCGCTCATGGTGGGGGCGTTCACCGTCCAGGTCACCGCGTTCGACGGCCAGAACGCGGCGACCCCGCTGATCCTGATCGTCCCCCTCGCCCTGATCGCCTGGACCCGCCGAGCGCATAACAGGGAACTGCTGCGGCTGCTGGGCCGACGGTGACACCGGAGCCATGGGCCGGGTAAGGACGCTTCGGGTGCCCCGGCAGCTGACGGCCCGGCGCGAGCGCGGTCTCGCCGGCTCAGCGTCCGCGCGGCCGTCCTCCCGAGCCGCCGGAGGTGCCGCGTCCACCGGAAGCGCGAGGGCCACCGCGTCCGCCGCGGCCGCCGGTCCCGCCAGGACCGCCGGACGCGCCGGGGCCGCCCGGATCGGTCAAACCGGGGAAGCCGGCCGGGATGCCCGGGCCGGTGACACCGCGGAGGCGTTCCAGTTCGCGGCGGTCCCGCTTGGTGGGGCGGCCGGTGCCACGGTCGCGGAGGCCGGCGGGAGCCGTGGCCTCGCGGGGCGGAGGCGGAGGGGAGTTGTCGATGTAGCACTGGGCGGCCACGGGTGCGCCCACCCGCTTGCGGATCAGGCGCTTGACGATCACGATCCGTTCCCGGCCCTCGTGCCGCAGCCGCACCTCGTCGCCGACGTGCACGGAGTGGGCGGGCTTCACCCGCTCACCGTTCACGTGCACATGCCCGCCCCGGCAGGCGGTGGCGCCGAGGGAACGGGTCTTGATCAGGCGGACGGCCCAGATCCAGCTGTCGATACGGACGGTCTCACCGCCGGCGGGCCCGGCGGCCTCGGCGGCGGCCACCGCGGCGGCGATCCTGGGATCGAGCGGCCGGCCGTCGGGGGCGGGGCCGGCCGCGGCCGGCTCGCCGGTTTCCTCGACGGTCCCACGGTCCACGTTCTCGTCCGCGTCATCGGTAGCCATGCACCGACCTTAACGCCCCGGACCCGCGGACCAGGAAGCGTTTTCGCGGTGGCCGCGGTGGCCGCGGTGGCCGCGGCGGACCCCGGGAACCACCGCACCCGGAGCACCGGCTGAGCCGGACCCTGCCGGGTGGTGCCTCGGCGCAGAGGGCGGCGGCGCCCCGGGCGCCGGCCGTACGCGGGCTCGCGCCGCACCCGGCCTCCCCGCGGCGGGCCGCCCGCCCCCAGGGCATACCGTGGCCGCATGGACGACAGCAGTGCCCTGGCCCGGCTCGACCGGCGGGTCGCGGACTGCCGGGCGTGCCCCCGGCTGGTCGAATGGCGTGAGGAGGTGGCCCGTACAAAGCGGGCCGCGTTCGCCGACTGGACGTACTGGGGGCGGCCGGTGCCCGGGTTCGGGCCGGCCGACGCGCGGCTGGCGATCATCGGGCTGGCCCCGGCCGCGCACGGCGGCAACCGCACCGGCCGCATGTTCACCGGGGACCGTTCGGGAGACGTGCTGTACCAGGCGCTGTACGACGTGGGGCTGGCCTCGCAGCCCACCTCGGTCAGTGCCGACGACGGGCTTCGGCTGTACGGCGTGCGGATCACGGCGCCCGTGCACTGCGCTCCGCCCGCCAACAAGCCGACCCCGGGGGAGCGCGACACCTGCCGTCCCTGGCTGGTCCAGGAGCTGACGCTGCTCCGGCCGACCCTGCGGGCCGTGGTCGTGCTCGGCGCCTTCGGCTGGCAGGCCGCGCTGCCCGCGTTCGCGGCGGCGGGCTGGACCGTGCCCCGCCCCCGCCCGGCCTTCGCCCACGGCACCCGGGTCGCGCTCGACGGCCTGGACCTCTTCGGCTGCTTCCATGTCAGCCAGCGCAACACTTTCACCGGCCGGCTCACCGCCGGCATGCTCCGCGAGGTACTGCGCACGGCGGCGCAGGCGGCCGGGCTGCCGTAGAGCTCGCGCAGGCGCGGCTGGGATGCCCCGGCCGGGGTCGGTGGCGGTGGCGTCCGCCGGGGCCGGGCCGCACAGGTGCCGTACCGTCGAGCGGTGGTTGGCGCGGACGTGACCGAGGGCGTGGGCACGGGCTCGGTCGGGGGCGCCGGAGGCGATGGCGTCGTACAACCCGCCTTGCGGGGCGAGAAGGTGGTGTCACTTCTCGACCGTGATCGATCCGGCGTCGTCCTCCGTCGTCGCCCGGGCCGCCCGGCGAGCGGGTCCCGCAGCTCCGCCAGCACCCCGGCGGCTCGGCCTCGCGCAGGACCCGGCCCGCACGGAGTCGGCGTTCCCGGCCGCCGCCGAACGGGCGCGGGGGCCGGCGCCGAGGTCCTGGTCCTGGGCTGCGCCGGGATGACGGGAGCGCGACGGGTGGTGGGAGAGCCGGCGCGCCCATGGGAGGGGCGGGCGCCCGGCACCGGAGGTGACCGTCATGGACGCCAGACGTACCGGACGTCCGGCTCCCGTTCCTCGTTGCCGCTGCCGTCCGTGGACTCGGTGGCGAGGAACCCGTGCCGCTCGTAGAAGCGGTGGGCGGGCTCGTTGACCTGGAAGGTCCACAGGCTGAGGCCCCGGGGACGGCGTTCCTTGGCGAGCGCCACGAACCGGTCGCCGATGCCCCGCCCCCGCCACTCAGGGTCCAGGTACAGCTGGGACAGCGACTCCCCGTCCAGGACCATCAGGCCGACCACCCCGGCCCCGGCCGCCTCGGCCACCCAGGTCTCCCGGAGCGGCACCACGACGTCCCGGATGTGGTCCCGGACCTCGTCGTCGGTGTGCGGCCGGACGACCGTCGGCAGGGCGGCGTCGAAGGAGCGCAAGTAGACGTCGGCGGCGGCGCGGGCGTCCGCCGCGACGGCGCGGCGCAGGACGACCGCTTCCGTCATCGGCCGTCTCCCGCCCGCTCCGGCACCACGGCGGTGGCCGTGATCTCCACCAGCTGGCCGGTGTAGCCGAGGCAGGCGACACCGAGCAGGGTGGAGGAGTGCGGCCCCGCTCCCAGCCCCGAGGACTCCACCACCTCCCACACCGCGGACAGCGCCGAGGGCTCGCCGCTCACGACGTACACGTCCGTCGACAGCACGTGCTCCAGGTCGCTGCCGACGGCACGGAGCTGTTCCCCGAGGTTGGCGATCACCTGCTCGGCCTGCCGTACGGGGTCGCCGGGGCCGACGATCTCTCCCCGCTCGTCGAGCGGCACAGCCCCGGCGAGGAACGCGAGCTTCGTGCCGGCCTCGACGACGGAGGCGTGGGAGTAGGTGGGCGGCGGGAAGAGGGCGGGGGCGGTGACGCGCCGGATCACGGTGAGCGGCTCCTCGAACGGCAACGGTCGGCGGGCAACCCCCCGATGATCGGACCTCACCGGGCCCGCCCGCATCCGAATTACACCGGCACCGTCACCCCCAGCCGCACGGGCGCCCTCACAGGCGCTCGCCGTATTCCGGCAGCGGACCGGGGCGTGGCTGCGCCAGGCTGAGGGCATGCCACAGTCCTCCGACGCCGACTTCCTCGCCGGCACCGCCGACCGCCTGGCCGCCCTGCCCGCCGTACGGGCCGTGGCCCTCGGCGGTTCCCGCGCCCAGGGCACCCACCGCCCGGACAGCGACTGGGACCTGGCCGTCTACTACCGGGGCCCCTTCGACCCCGACGACCTGCGTGCCCTCGGCTGGCCGGGCGAGGTCTGCGACATCGGCGGCTGGGGCGGCGGTGTCTTCAACGGCGGGGCCTGGCTGACCATCGACGGACGCCGCGTCGACGTGCACTACCGGGACCTGGACGTCGTCGCACACGAACTGGCCGAGGCGGAGCAGGGCCGCTTCCGGGTGGAGCCGCTGCTGTTCCACCTGGCCGGCATCCCCACCTACCTGGTCGTCGCGGAACTGGCGCTCCACCAGGTCCTGCGCGGCGACCTCCCGCGTCCGGCCGCCTACCCACCCGCACTCCGCCGCACCGCCTTCGACCGCTGGTCCGGCACCGCCCGCGCCACCCTCTCCTACGCCAAGTCCCACCACGCCCCCCACGCCCGCCTCACGGAAACCGCCGGCGCCCTGGCCACAGCCGCCGCACAGTCCGCCCACGCCGTCCTCGCGGCCCGCGGCGAATGGGTGACCAACGAAAAACGCCTCCTGGAGCGGGCGGGGCTGCGGGAGGTCGACGCGGTCGTGGCCGCGCTGCGGGCCGACCCCGGCGCCTTGGCGGATGCGGTGGCGGCGGTCGAGGACATCGTCGCCGGGGCGTTGCGTTCATAAAGAAACCTCGCACCCGGCACCTTTCACCTGCCCGAAACGTGAGCGTGCCGTTCACGCGGGGAACGCGATCTACCGTGGAGGTACCTCCACCGGCCACCGTCGTCCGAAGGCCCACCCCCGCCCTCGTGTGAACAGGAGCCCTGTGTCGCGGCGTGCTGTACCCCTCTGGCTCGCTCATGCCTTCCGTGCCCAGCGCGGTCCCGTTCCCTGGAGTGCGGTGTGCCGGGGAGCGCTCGCCGCCGGACCGTTGCTGCTGGCCGGGATGCTCGGCGGGCAGACGGCCTCCGGAGTGCTCGCCGCCATCGGTGCGATGCTCGCCGGCATCAACGACAGGCCCGGCAGCCGGCGCGCGTCCGTGCAGCGGCTCGGGGTGCCCGCGCTGGCCGGGGCACTGGGGCTGTTCCTCGGCACGTGCGCCGGGCAGGGGCTCGCCGCCGTACCGCTGACCCTCGCCCTCACCGGGCTGGGGCTGGTCGCCGGCGGCGTCAGCGCGGTCGGGCCCGTCGCCTCCGCCGCCGGCACACAACTGCTCGTCGCCGCGGCCATCGGCGCCGGGATGCCCGCGGCCGAGAACGGCTGGCAGCGGGCCCTGGCCTTCCTGGCCGGCGCCGGCTGGCTGCTGGCGCTGCGCCTGGCCCTGCCCAGCCCCGGCTCGCTCGCCGGTGACTTCCGGTTCGACGGCGAGCGAGCCGCCGTCGCCGGGGTGTACGACGCCATCGCCGCGCTCCTCGACGCCGTGGGCGGGGAGGACGCCACCGCCCGGCGGGCCGCGCTGACCGCCGCGCTCGACCACGCCCAGGACGCCCTCGCCGGACCCCGGCTGCGCCGGTACACCGGTTCCGCCGCCGAACGCCGGCTGCACGCCCGGTTCGCGGCCGCCCTGCCCCTGGCCGAGGCCGCCACTGCCCTGTACTGGGCGGGAGAGGCCGTACCGGCGCGGGCGGCGCAGGGCCCCCGGCGGCTCGCCGCCGCCGTCCGCGGCGACAGGGGCACCGGCCCGCTGCCCGCACCGCACCGGTCGGCGCCCGCCCTGCGCGCCCTGGACGACGCCCTGCTGCACGCCGCCGACGCCTTCGACCGGGGCGACGGCGCCCACCGAGGTCTGCTCGGCCGCCGCCGCGGCTTCCGGCACGCCGTGCGGGCCGCGCTGGGCACCGGCGGACGCGAGTACGGGATGCGCGTAGCCCTCTGCTTCGGAGCCAGCGCCGCCATCGCCCAGGCCCTGCACCACGCCCGCTGGTACGGACAGCACGAGCACTGGTACTGGCTGCCCGCCACCGCCGTCTTCCTCGTCAAGCCCGACCTCGGCCCGCTCGCCTCACGGGTGCTGTGCCGGGCCGCCGGGACCGTGCTCGGCGCCCTGGTGTTCGCCGCTCTCGCCGCGCTGCTGCCCCGCCCCGCCGGGCTGGTCGCGCTGGTGACGGTCTGCGGGGCGGTCATCCCGGTCGCCACCCGGCACTTCGCGGCGCTCACCGCCGCCGTCACCGTCCTCGTCCTCGCCCTGGTCATGGCCGGCGGGGAGCCGCAGGCCTCGGTCAGCCGGATCGGCGAGACGCTGCTGGCCTGCGTGCTCGTGCTGGTCGTGGGGCATCTGCCGATGCCGGGGGAGCGGGGTGGCGGCGTACGGGCCCGGCTCGCCGCGGCAGGCAGCGCCGCCGACGCCTACCTCGTGCACGTCCTCGGCGAGTCCGGCGACCGCGCCGAGCGGTGGGCGCTGCGCCGGGAGGCCTACCGGACCCTCGCCGAGGCCCGGACCGCCATCGCCGTCGCCGCCGCGGAACTGCCCGCCCTCGCCCGCCACACGGAGGGCACGGACGCCGTCGCCGAGGTGCTGGAACGGCTCGTGGACACGACCACGGCCTGCGCGGTGCACCTCGACGAGACCGGCCGGCTCACCCCCCGCCACCTCCGCCGCCTCCAAGACGCGCTGGGTGAGCTGGAGCGGCGGGGAATGCGGGTACCGGTGGGCACGGCGGCTGCCGCTTAGCCGTATCCGCCCGGCGGGTTGCGCGCCGGTGGCAGGACCTGGACCGCGCCGCACTCCCCGGCACCGGCCTCCCCGTAGCTGACGGCACCGCACCCTCGAAGTGCCCACGGTGCTACGGGAGCTGAGGGAGCGGCTGCCGGCGCCGACCGCGCGCGACCACGGGCGAAGCCCCGGGGGAGCGGCACTTGGGACCGCTCCTGGCCGAAAGCCGGGCAGGACTTGGCCGGAAAATCCTCCGTTCCGCGCGATGAGTTCCGCTGCCGCCGGCGGTCACCATCCCGGACCGACCGTCGGACAGGAGGACCCATGTCGTACCCGGAGATCGTCTCGCGCGAGCAGTGGCGCGCGGCGCGCGAGGAGTTGCTGCGCAAGGAGGAGGCGGTCAGGCGGGCGCGCGAGGCACTGGGCGCCGAGCGGCGGCGGCTGCCCATGGTCGAGGTCGACCCGGACTACGTCTTCGAGGGCGGCGACGGCAAGGCCACCCTGCTCGACCTCTTCGAGGGGCGCGCCCAGCTCGTCGTCCACCACTTCATGTTCGCCCCGGAATGGGAGACCGGCTGTCCGTGCTGCGCGGCCTTCCTGGACCAGGTCGGCCACCTCGCCCACCTGCGTGCCCGGAACACCTCCTTCGCGGCCGTCTCGCGGGCACCGTTCACCCGGATCCTGCCGTTCAAGGCGCGGATGGGCTGGGCGGTGCCCTGGTACTCCTCGGCGCACGGCTACGACGACGGCGAGCGTGAGCGCGGCCGTGACCGTGGCCGCGACTTCAACCGCGACTTCGAGGCCACCGTCGAGACGGACGGCGGGCCGGTCGAGCGCCCGGGGCTCAGCTGCTTCCTGCGCGACCACGACCGCGTCTTCCACACCTACTCCGTGTACGACGACGGGCTGGAGGGGCTGGGCACCACCTCGGCCCTGCTCGACCTGACCGCACTCGGCCGCAGCCCGGCCGGAAGCGAGCGGCTCCGGCTGCACGACGAGTACGACTACTGATGCCTTTGATACCCGTGGCGTGAACTCCGGGACGTATGGTGCACCTCCCGATACGGAGCGTGCGGTTCGTGTCACAAGGTGAGCGGACCCTCACGGTCCGCGCCGACCCGGTTCCGACAATGTCTCAGTCCCGTCACCGACCGAGCCGTTTCCCCTCTCCAGGGCGTTAACTCCCTACACGTACGACGCTTTCTGGAGGTGCGAGATGGTGAACGGGCGAACGGTGCTCGAACGCTTTCCCGCCGGTGGTCCCCGGGGCTCCTGGCCCGCGGAGGAGTTCGCCCACGCCCGGCGACTGGAAGGGCTGCCCGCCGAGGTCGTCATGGACCTCGCGACGGACACCTTCCTCGTGATCGTCCGCGGCGGCGGGACGGTCGAATGAGTGCCGCCGGGGCGGCTCAGCCCGGCTCCGGGGCCGGCACCCGCGCCGTGAACTGCCGCGCCTGGAGGGAGTACAGCTCCGCGTAGACACCGCCCCTGGACAGCAGCTCATCCGGAGTGCCGGACTCCACCAGCCGTCCGTGCTCCAGCACGTGCACCAGGTCGGCGTGCCGGACCGAGGCCAGCCGGTGGGTGATCAGGACGACCGTCTGCCCGCCGCCCGCCAGCGCCCGGATCTTCTCGAACACCTCCAGCTCGGCCCGCGCGTCCAGCGCCGCCGTCGGCTCGTCCACGATCAGGATGCTCCCTCGCCGGTAGGCGGCCCGGGCGATGCCGAGCCGCTGCCACTGGCCGCCGGACAGCTCGTGTCCGCCGCTGAAGTTCCGGGCCAGCAGCGTGTCCAGGCCGCGTGGCAGATCCGCGACCACGTCCTCGGCGCCCGCCTCGGCGATGGACGTGGCCAGCCGTTCCTCGGTCATCGGCGCGGTGGAGCGGCCGACGGCCACGTTCACCCGGGCGGTGAACGGCCACCGCTTGAAGTCCTGGGCCACCATCGCGATGCGCTCGGCGAGCAGCCGCCGGTCGGCACGGGCCGCGTCGACGCCGTCCCACAGGATCCGGCCCCGGTCCGGTGTGTACAGCCCCGCGAGCAGCTTGACCAGCGTGGTCTTGCCCGAGCCGTTCTCACCGACGAGGGCGATGATCCGGCCGAGAGGGAGGGTGAGGGTGACGTCGTCGAGGGCGGGGCGTGGGGTGGCGCCGGCGGGACGACGGGTGGTGGCTGCCGGGCGCCCGCCGGCGGCAGGCCTGCCGGACGGGTCCTTGCCGGTCGCCTCCACGCCGGCCGGTTCCTTGCCGGTCCCACGTCCCGCGCCCGGCTGGTGCTCCCTGGTCGGCTGGTCCCCGGTCGTGGGTTCTCCGCCCGTGCGGTTCCCGGTCGTGCGTTCTCCGGCCGGGTGGGGGACGGTCGCGGGCGGGGCGGTCGCGTGGCCGCCGGCCGGGTGCTGCTCGGCCCGGTGCCCCTCGGCCGGAGGCTCGTCGTGCGGGTAGCTGAAGGTGACGTTCTCGAAGCGGATCTCCTTCGGGTCCTCCGGCAGCGGCTCGCCGCCCGCCGGGATGGCCCGCTCGGCCGCCGCGGCATACAGCCGCTGGAGATCGCCGACGAAGAGGGCCTCCTCGTGCAGCTGGTTGATCTCCAGCACCAGCGTGTCCAGGCTCGCCGCACCCGTGCGGATGGCGATCACCGCCGTACCGGCCACCGCCAGGGCCATCGTGCCGGCCAGCAGCAGTGCGCCCAGCGTCGCGTACGTGGCGAGGGTCGCCAGGCCCGTCCAGGCCGCGGCGATGAGACCGGTCCGCGCGGCCAGCCGGGACAGCCGGGCCTGCTCCGCCTCGGCGGTCTCCGACATGGACCGGAAGTGGCGCAGCAGGAACGGACCCACGCCGTGCACCCGGATCTCCGGTGCGGCGGCCGGCTCGGTGAGCAGGCCGCTGATCAGCTGACCGGCCCGCGCGTGCTGGACCCAGGTGTGGAAGGACTCGTAGCGGCGCCGGGCGTTGGTCAGCGCACTCCAGGCGCTGGGCAGGGTCATGGTGACCAGCAGGGGCAGCAGCGCCGGGTGCAGCACGGTGAGTACGCCCGCCGCGGCGGCCAGCGAGATCATCGCGTTGATCACCCGGGTGCTGTAGCCGATCATGTGCCGGGCGGACCGGGCGCCGTACTGGGCCGTGTCCAGCAGTTTGTGGAAGGCGTGGTCCTCGATCGCGGCCAGCTCGACGTTCGCCGCCCGCTCCAGATACAGCTCGGTGGCCACCCGCTCCACCTTGGGTTCCAGCCGCCCGGTGGCGTAGACGGAGGCGGCCCGCAGCAGCGCGGCGACCAGGCTCACGGCGGCCATCACGACGAGGGCGGGGGCGGCCGCGCGCAGCCGTTGCTCGATACCGGGGCCGGTGAGCAGCCTGCCGAGCGCGTTGTTCACGGCCAGCAGGCTCACCGCCTGGGCCACGCCACGGCCCGCCTCGGCGGCCAGTACCACCCGCGCGGCGCGCGCGTCGGCCTGCCGGGCCAGCCGGAGACTGGACGACAGCATGCCGGGCAGCCGGGTCAGCATCGCCCGGAAGGACAGCGTGAGGAAGGCGTCCGCATGCTGGTTCCAGCCCATGTCGTACCGCAGCGGTCCGCCGAACAGCAGCCGTTCCGACGCCGACACCACCGGCTCGGACGCCTCCCGCTTCTCCCTCACCGCGACCTCCCGCACCCCGACGGAACGGCCACTATCGCGGCCGGGGGTCCCGGCTCGGCAGGGCGCGAGCGGATGTACGAGGGGCGCGGAGGGAGCACGATCCGCGTGAGCGGTGCGGCGGGCGGGCGCTGGGTGGCGTGGGGGCATGGCTCGGACCGCAGGACCGGCGGGCCTGGGGGACAGGGGGGCGGGAATGGCGGCCGGACGCGGGCAGCGCCGGTGGCGCCGGACGGCGCGCAGGACGGCGGAAAACGGCCGTGCCCGGGCGGCGACGGCTACGCCGAGACCGCCCGCGACCAGTCCGGCGCCGTCCCCGTCACCCGGCACAGGGCCAGGTACAGCGGGATCGGCGGGGTGTACGGGACCGTGCCCTGCGGGCGATGGATGAGCCGGGCGGTACCGGTGACCAGGGCACCGACGGCGTAGTGGGCCGGGGACGGCCAGGGCAGGGCGTAGTCGGAGTCCGACGGGACGATCCACCACCAGTGGGAGCCGTCGGCGTACACGCATCCCAGCCGTGGCAACCGGGGTACGACGAGCGGACCCAGGCGGTCGGGCACCGCGACGGCGTCGCAGCCGAGCGGAGCCGTCATGCCGTCCGGCAGGGACAGGCGGTGGGCCGGACCGGGGGCCGGGCGCCGGCGCTGCAGCCGTACCAGCGTGTCCAGCCCGATGGCGTGTTCCTGGCCGGCGCCGCCGCCACCGGGCCGCCCGCCGGTCACGGCCGCTCCCCGTGAAGGGGGGACGCCGGTGCGTGGTGCGGTGGCTGATCCGGTGCCGGGAGCCGGTGCTGCTCCGGGTGCGCGGCGTGCGGGTGCTGTTCCGCCGCCCCATAGCCGTGCTGCTCGGGCAGCCGGTGTGCCGGTTGCCCGGCGGGGAGATGCCGGTGTTGCTCCGGCTCCCCCCGCCCGTGCGGGCTCGGCGTACCCGGCCCGAGCTGCCCGAGCGGCACGGGCGCGAACACGCCGGGGCCGAGCTGCACGGCCCCCCCAGGCCCGAGCTGCCCCGCCTTCCCCGGCCCGTTCAGCCGGGGAGTCCGCCGTTGCTGCTCCGGTACGGCGTCCCGGCGGTGCTCCCGGGCCGTGTCCCCGAGCTGCCCGAAGGCCACGTCCCGCTGCCGGCCGGAGGCTGGGTCCCGGTGTTCCTCCCGTACGGCGTCCCGGTGCTGCCCCGGTGCCGTGCCCCGCCGCTCGTCCTGCGCCACCCGCCCACTCGCCTCGGCCGGGCGGTCGTCGTCGGAGTCGTCCGGACGGCCCGGCTTGGGGCGGGCGCCCCAGCCCAGGTCGTCGCGCGGTTCGGCGGTGTCGTGGGCGGTGTCGTCCTGCCGTGGCAGCTCTGCCCAGACCAGCAGGCCGGGGCCGTGCTCCTGGGCACCCCAGGCCCGGCACAGCGCGTCGACGAGGAGCAACCCCCTCCCGTGCTCCTCGTCGGGTCGCTGCGGAGAAGGGTGGGGTTCGCCAGGAGCACAGCCCTCGTCACGTACGGCTATGCGCACCATGTCGTCGTGGTCGTGCAGCTCGCACACGACCCGGCCGCTCGCGGTGTGCACGATCGCGTTGGTGACCAGCTCGGATATGACCAGGGCAGCGCTGTCACAGGTGTCCGCGCACACCGCCCAGCCGGACAGCCGGGCCCGCGTCAGGCGTCTGGCCTGGGCGACGGAGCCCGGGTGTGCGGCCAGCTCGAACCGGAACCTGCGCTCCGCAGTGCTCCCCGGGGAGGTCGTCGCCTCCCCCGCGTTCGAACCGGCTCGCGCGGGGGAACCCGCAGCGGCGCCGCGACCGGAACGGTCTGCGGCGGCGTCTGTTCCTAAAGGCGCGGACGGAATCACGCCTGCCACTATCGCCCTGCCATGGACACTTGGCAAGAGTCACTCTGAAAATTGCAGAGTGCTGTGTGACTCGGTCAGGGCTCGTGGCAGACTGCTGGCAACAGCACGTCGCGCGGCGCCAATTGGAGTCGTCGGAGGTCCGGCCCGGTCTTCGAATGAACCTTCGAGCGGCGCCGCAGGGCTGTCAGCGAACTTTCGGTGGAGGTGGGAGCGTGAGCGAACCGCGGTCCGCGCCGACGGTGGGCCAGGTGGTCCTCGGCCGGCGCCTGCTGGACCTGCGGGAACGCGCCGGACTGAAGCGCGAGGAGGCCGCCCGCGTCCTCCGCGTCGCCCCCGCCACCGTCCGCCGCATGGAGATGGCCGAGGTCTCCCTCAAGATCCCGTACCTCCAACTGCTGCTGAAGGCCTACGGCGTACCCGACGACGAGGCCGAGTTCTTCGTCCAGCTGGCCGAGGAGGCGAACAAGCCCGGCTGGTGGCAGCGGTTCCACGACATCCTGCCGGGCTGGTTCTCCATGTACGTCAGCCTGGAGGGTGCGGCCGGCCTCATCCGCTCCTACGAACCGCACTTCGTCCCCGGCCTGCTGCAGACCGAGGACTACGCGCGCGGAGTGCTGAAGTCCGGCGCCGTCGGGCAGACGAGCCCGGAGGACATCGAGCGGCACGTCGCGCTGCGCATGCAACGCCAGCAACTGCTCACCCGTCCCGACGCCCCCCGCTTCTGGGTGGTGATGGACGAGACCGCCCTGCGCCGCCCGGTCGGCGGCCCGGAGGTGATGCGCGCGCAGATCGACAAGTTGCTCCAGGCCACGGAGCTGCCCCATGTGACGCTCCAGGTCGCCCCGTTCGCCAACGGGCCGCACCCGGGCACGTACGGGCCCTTCGTACTGTTCCGATTCGCCATGCCGGAACTGCCCGACATGGTCTACAGCGAGTACCTGACCGGCGCCGTCTACCTCGACGCGCGCACCGAGGTGGCGACCCACCTGGAGGTCATGGACCGCATGGCGGCGCAGGCCGCTACTGCACAACGCACGAAGGAGATCCTCCGGGATCTCCGCAAGGAGCTGTGAATGGATCGCATCAAGCCGCGCGGACACGTCTACAACGGCATGCCCGCGCGGGAGTTGGGAAGCGAGGGGTGGCACAAGCCCTGGAGCGGCGGCAACGGCGGTAACTGCCTGGAGGCGATGAAGCTGGCCGACGGGCGGATCGCCGTACGCCAGTCGACCGACCCGGACGGACCGGCCCTGATCTACACCACGGCGGAGATGACCGCGTTCATAGAGGGCGCCAAGGCGGGGGAGGCCGATTTCCTGCTGTCCTGACTTCGAGGTGTGTTGTTTCTGACTCGACCCCCTTACCGTGCAAGCAAGTTGATGACTCTTCCTGTCTGACGCCCACGGGGTGCCGCATGACGGGGCAGAAGCCGACGGTCGTCGGGACCGACACCGGCGAGCCGCATCCCGCGCGGATGTACGACTGGTATCTCGGCGGCAAGGACGACCACCCCGACGACGAGGCGACGGGCCGGCGGATGCCGGCCCTCGGCCCCGGGCGCCGGTGACGGCCCGGGTCGACCGCGCGTTCATGCACCGCGCCACGCGCCGGCCGCCCGAGCAGGGCGTACGGCGGTTCGTCGACATCGGCACCGGCATACCCACCGAGCCGGACCCGCACCACGCCACGGCCGACTTCGCCCCCGAGGAGCCGGCGGCGGCCGTCGAGAAGCCCAAGCTCGCCGGAGTCGCCCTCGCCCCGCGTTCCCGCGAGGAGTTCGCCCGCTTCTTCACCGCCCCGAACTGCTCGGCCCCGGCCTCGAGATCGTCCAGACGTGGCACCCAGGTCTGGGCGAACCGGTCCGCCCGGACCTGGGCGAACCGGTCCCGGACCAGGACGACGGCGTGCTTCCGGGGTACGGCGCGGTGGCCCACAGGCCGTAGGCCGGCGCCCCACCTTCCCCGGGCGGTCCGCGCCTACCCCGGCGGCAGCACCCCGCACAGCCCCTCCAGAGCGGCCCCGTAGACGTGTTCGGCCGGGGTCGCGTATCCCACCACCAGGCCGTCGCCGGCGTCCGTCGGACTCCGTGGATGCCGGAACGCGGCCAGACCGTCGAGCGCGACGCCCTGCCACACGGCGGCCTTCACCGTCGACCGCTCCGTGCCGGGCGGCAGCCGCAGCACCGCGTGCAGCCCGGCCGCGATCCCCGTCACCTCGATGTGCGGCGCCCGCGCGGCGAGCGCCGCGACGAGCCGGTCCCGCCTGCGCCGGTACCGCTGCCGCATACGCCGCACATGACGGTCGTAGGACCCGCAGGCGACGAAGTCCGCGAGAGCGAGCTGGTCCAGCACGCTCGCCCACCCCTCCCGCTCGCCCTTCGCCGCCAGCACCGGCTCCACGTACCGCCGCGGCAGGACCATCCAGCCCAGCCGCAACGCCGGCGACAGGCTCTTGCTGACCGACCCGATGTGGATCACCCGCTCCGGATCGAGCCCCTGCAGCGCGCCGACGGGCCGGCGGTCGTAGCGGAACTCGCCGTCGTAGTCGTCCTCCAGCACCACAGCCCCCCGCGCGCGTGCCCAGTCGATCACCGCCGCCCGGCGCTCCGGGTGCAGCGGGCCGCCGGTCGGGAACTGGTGCGCGGGCGTCAGCAGCACCGCCCGCTCGCGCCCCAGCGCCTCCACCCGCGCCCCGTGCTCGTCCAGCGGCAGAGGTACGGTGCGCACGCCCGCCCCCGCGAGCAGTTCCCGGTGGAACCCCAGCCCGTACGCCTCCACGCCCAGCGGACCACGCACCACCCCGCCCGCAACGGGCCAGTCCTGGACGCCCCGGCCGAAGAGAAGCCGCAGCGCGTGCGCGAAACCCGAGCAGATCACGATCCGGTCCGGCTCGGTACGCACCCCCCGCGCGCGAGCCAGATACTCCGTCAGCGTCTCGCGCAACTCGCGGCGTCCGGCGGGATCGCCCGGCCCGAACGCCTCGCTCGGCGCCGTCTGCACCGCCCGGCGGTACGAGGCCGCCCACGCCGCACGCGGGAAAGCCGACGCGTCCGGCGACCCTTGCCGCAGGTCGTGCACCGGCCCCCGTGCGCGCGGGGGCACCTCGACGGGCGTTCGTACGCTGTCACGCAGCGGCTCGGCCCGCTCCGCCACCCGCGTCCCGGAACCCTGCCGGGCGGTCAGCCAGCCCTCGGCGACCAGCTCGGCGTAGGCGTCGGCCACCGTGTTGCGAGCCACCCCCAGGTCCGCGGCGAGCGACCGGTACGGCGGCAACCGGGTGCCCGGCGCCAGCCGCCCGCTGCGCACGGCCTCGCGCAGTGCCCCGGTCAGCGCCGCTCGCCGGCCACCCGGGCCCGACAGCTCCAGATGCAGATCCGCACCGATCCGCTCCGCGGAATTGACCCACGATTCCGTCATGGAAATGCACCCTACCGCCGGTCTTTTCGGTCCCTAGGTTGGAGACATGACGACGCACACAACCACCGCGACCGCCGCCGCCACCTCCACCGTCGGCCTCCCGCACGGCATCGCCACGGCCGAGGCCGGCCGTACCCGCCTGGACTTCGCCAAGGCCGCCCCGAAGGTGTTCCGGGCGATCGTCGGCCTGGACGCCGCCGCCCGCCGGGGCCTCGAACCGGCCCTGGTCGAACTGATCCAGATCCGCGCCTCCCATCTCAACCACTGCGCCTACTGCCTGCACATGCACACCAACGACGCCCGCAAGGCCGGCGAGAACGAGGACCGGCTGCACATGGTCGCCGTCTGGCGCGAGGCCCGGCACTTCTTCACCCCCAGGGAGCAGGCCGCCCTCGCCCTGACGGAGGCGGTGACCCTGGTCGCCGACGGCGGTGTCCCCGACCCCGTCTACGCCGAGGCCGCCGCCCACTTCGAGGACGAGGAACTGGCCCACGTCCTGTCCCTGATCCTCACGATCAACACGTGGAACCGCGTGGCCCTGGCCACGGGAAAGATCGCCGGCACCGACGAACGCGCCGCCCGCTGACCGGCCCCCGCCGGTCCCCGGCCGCATCGGTTCCCGGCCGGCTCCCCGACGGTGTGTCAGACCACCATCGGCCGGTCCGTGGGCCGGATCGGGGCCGGGAGCCGGCAACTCCCCGTCAGATAGTGGTCCACGGCCGCCGCGACCGCCCGGCCCTCCGCTATCGCCCACACGATGAGCGACTGCCCGCGCGCCGCGTCCCCGGCGGCGAACACCCCCGGGGCGTTGGTCGCGAAACCGTCGTCCCGGGCGATCGTGCCGCGCGGCCGCAATGCCAGCCCCAACTGCTCGATGAGACCGTCCCCCTGGTCCGGCCCGGAGAACCCGAGGGCCAGCAGCACCAGGTCGGCGGGGAGCGTCCGCTCGGTACCCGGCACCGGAAGCCGCTGCTCGTCGACCTCCACCAGGTGCAGTGACCGTACGTTCCCCCTCCCGTCGCCGGTGAAGCGGAGCGTGGACGCCGCGAACAGCCGCGCGTCCGCGTCCGCCGCCGGTGCCGTCCGCAGGTCCCGCGCCTCCTCGTGCGCGGCCGACAGCCGGTAGATCTTCGGGTACGTCGGCCACGGCTCGGCGTCCTCGTCGCGCTCCGCACCCGGCTGTGCGTAGATGTCCAGCTGGGTCACGGACGCGGCCCCCTCGCGCACCGCGGTGCCCAGACAGTCCGCCCCGGTGTCTCCGCCGCCGACGATCACGACGTGCTTGCCTGCGGCCGACAGCGGCGACGCCTCCAGATCCCCCTCACACACCCGGTTGGCCAGCGGCAGGTACTCCATCGCCTGGTGTATCCCGTTCAACGCGCGGCCCGGCACCGGAAGTTCCCGCCACGCCGTCGCACCCGTGGCGATCACCACCGCGTCGTACCGGGACCGCAGCTCGGCCGCCGGGACGTCCCTGCCGACCGCCGTCGACGTACGGAACTTCGTCCCCTCGGCCCGCATCTGCTCGATCCGCCGCTCCAGGTGCCGCTTCTCCATCTTGAACTCGGGGATGCCGTACCGCATCAGCCCGCCGATCCGGTCGTCCTTCTCGTACACCGCCACCGTGTGCCCCGCCCGGGTCAGCTGCTGTGCCGCGGCCAGCCCGGTGGGACCGGAGCCGATGACGGCGACCGTCTTCCCGGACAACCGTTCGGGTGGCCGGGGAGGCGTGAAACCCTCCTCCCACGCCCGGTCGGCGATCGCGCACTCGACGTTCTTGATGGTGACGGCCGGCTGGTTGATCGCCAGCACGCACCCCGCCTCGCACGGCGCCGGACACAGCCGCCCGGTGAACTCCGGGAAGTTGTTCGTGGCGTGCAGCCGGTCGCTCGCCGACCGCCAGTCCTCCCGTGCGACCAGGTCGTTCCACTCGGGGATGAGATTGCCCAGCGGGCAGGCCTGGTGGCAGAACGGGACGCCACAGTCCATGCAGCGGTCGGCCTGCTTGCTGATGATGGGCAGCAGCGCGCCCGGGACGTACACCTCGTCCCAGTCCCGCACCCGCTGCTCCACGGGCCGCCGCGGCCACTCCTGGCGCGGCGTGGTCATGAACCCCTTGGGATCGGCCATAACGTCTTCCTCGCGTACGGGCACCGGAGGCACCGGGTGTACGAAGGGCCGTGCGTCGTCGGGCGGCGCTCTTCCGGCCACGATACGTCTCCGCGGACGCCCGCGCAGGGTGGCTGACAGCGCTTTCTCGCGGGCGCCCGCCGCCGGAGGGGGGGCTCAGGCGAGGGCCAGTATGTAGAACAGGGCCGCCGCGGCGGAGGCGGCCGTCCGGACGTGGTTCCAGAACGTCCACTCGCGCACGTACGCCGGCCAGTACACCGCGGCCTCCGGCGTCCCCGGGGTGAGCCGGGCCAGCCTGTCGTTGCGGGGCACGTTCGCGACGACCGTCAGCCCGAACGAGCCGGCCAGGTACGACGCGCTCCCCAGCAGCAGCTCCACTCTCCCCTCCTGCGGCCACACCACGAACGTCACCACCGCGATCAGCGCGCACAACGCCGCCGACCCGGTGAACACGGTCATGAAGGCCGGCCGCACCGCCGCGACGTTGATCGCGTTCATCGCCGCCACGCCCTGCGCGGGCGGCAGCGCCGCGAGTCCCCGCATCACGAAGGTCGAGAACCCGCAGAAGACCCCGGCCACCAGCCCGGTCCCGAGAACGCCCACCACGACCAGCACGAAGAACGGCCCGCCGATCATCCCCGCACCCCCATTTCCGTCCCACCCGGACCGCGGCCCGGCACCGGCATCCCTCTCACCCGTCACCACGCCCCGTCCGCCCGCGGCCTTGCCCTGACCGCCCACACAGCTCCCACGCACCGTCCGACCTCCACCGACGGCGGGTAGGGGCGGGCCCTGGGGTGCCGCCACCAGGAGGAGGCACCCCGCCGGCGCGAGCGGGCGCCGCGAGGCCCAGCCGAGGCCCGCTGCCACACGGGCCCTCCGCGATCGCCCGCGGCCCGCAAGCGCCAATCAGGCCCACGCCGCCCACCTCCACCCCCAGCCCCTTCGTCACCCCACGCCCTCCTCCCCGGCCCCCTGCCACGCCCGCAGCACGCTCTGCACGGTCCCCGCGATCCGGCGCCGCGCCTCGTACCGCGGGACCCCGCTCATCAGGAGCTGGTCGTACGCCGTGTCCCCATGCCGGACGCCCGCCACGACCGCCGAGATCACCGCCCCTTCGGTCAGTGCCCGCCCGGCCGCGCTGCGACCCACCCGTCCACTGCCGCGCACCGACGCGTGGGCCGCGACGGCGCGGGCCCGCTCGGCCGGGCAACCGGGGAACAGCCGGAGGATCTCGGCCGCGAACGCCGCCGCGAACCGCTCGTCCTCCGCCGCCCGGCGCCGCGCGTCCCGCACCCGCCGCCGGCGCCGGGCCTCCGCGTCCGCCAGACAACGGGCCTCGGCCCGGGCCAGCGCGGCCTCCTCCACGAGCACGCCCTGGCGTTCGTAGCGGCTCTTGCGCCGGTTGAACCGCACGACCACCACCGACAGCCCGCTCTCCTCCCGTGATCTGCGGGTCAGGGCCGTGTCGCCGCGCGGCAGGAACACCAGATGGCCGAGGTCGGCACAGTCCAGGCAGCGCGGCGCCGCGTCCTCCAGCACCAGCAGCGACAGCGGACCGCGCCGGCAACCGGCACACCGCTTGCGCTTCAACGGCTGGATGGCGACAAGACGGCCGGGGGAGTGGGGAGTCGCGGGAAGCGCCATACGCGGTACCTTCCCCGTCACCGCCGCCACCTCCCACGCCCGCCCTCGCTCCTTCCCCGTCGGTCAGTTCCCTCCCCCCTCCCGCCCCACCTCGGGGAACTGGTCCCGCTCGTCCCGGTGGTTGAACACAGACACTCGCGTACGGTGCCGCACCGGTTGCGCGATCTCGTCGACCACCGCCACCGCGAGGTCCGCGTACGACAGCCATGGCTCACGACCGCCGCCCGGCAGCCGCTCCCCGCCGACGCGGTACCGCCCCGTCCGTACACCGCCGTGCTCCAGGTGGCCGGCGGGCGTCAGCATCACCCAGTCGACGGGGCCGTTCCCGCGCTCCCGCAGCCGGTGCAGGCCGGCCGTGTGCGCCAGCGCGAACGGCCGGATCGCCGGCGGGAACGCGCCCGGGTCGTCCATCACCGGACGCCCGTCCGCGCCGAGCAGGTTCGCCCCGAGGCCCACGGCGACGAGCCGGCCTACGCCCGCCACGGCGAGTCCTTCGAGCAGCGCGTCCGCCGCCTTCACGAAGAACCCGGGGTCCAGCGTGTCGAAACCCTGCTCCGGTCCGCTGAACGGCGAAACGGCGTGCACGGCCCCGGCATGCCCGGCGGCGGCCCCGGTGACCGACCGGAGATCGGTGACGTCGCCGCGTACGACCGTGACACCCTCCGCTCCGAGATCCGGATGTCTCGCCGGCTCCCGCACCACGGCCGTCACCGCGTACCCACGCGCACGTGCCTCGGCCGTCACCGCCCGGCCGGCCCGGCCCCCGGCACCGAAGACCACGATCCCGCTCATTCCGACCTCCAAGTCCCGCGCGGTCGCCCGCGATCGGACCAGGACCTTAGGGACCGGACCCCCGGTTACCGCAACGGAATCGGCGCTACCCTCGACGGATGACCGACGCGACGGCCCACGACCGTGCCGCACCTCTCGATCCCGGCATGTTCCACCCCCTCTGTCCGTCGTCCGCCGTGCCCTTCCGGGTCGGCGACAAGTGGTCCGGCATGGTGATCCGCTGTCTCCAGGACGGCCCACGCCGTTTCGGCGAACTGCGGGTCCCGCTCAGGGCCGTCACACCCAAGGTCCTCAGCGAGACCCTGCGCGCCATGGAGCGCGACGGCCTGGTGACCCGTACCGCGTACGACGAGAACCCGCCGCGCGTCGAGTACGCCCTCACCCCCCTCGGCCGCACCCTCATCCCCCTCCTCGACGCCGCCCGCACGTGGAGCGAAACGCACCTCCCCGCCCTGCTCGCGGCCCGTCGCGCGGCCGGACGGCCCGCCTGAGGCCGGTACCCGCGCCGCTCTCGTCCGCCACCCGGCATCATGGGCGTGTGCGACTGGAAGCGATCACCTGGGAACGGCTGGCAGAGCGGCTCGCCGACCGGCTGGCCGGTGCGGGACCGTCCGACAGCGCGGCCTGGCAGCGCGTCGGCTTCGACGGGGCCCCGGCCGCCCGTCCCGGAGACCTCGCCACACGTGTCGGCGAGGCGCTGCGGGTGCGCGGCCGGCCCTCGCTCGTGATCGGCACCGAAGGCTTCCTGCGGCCCGCCTCGCTCCGCCTGGAGCACGGGCGGCGCGACGCCGAGTCGTACTACAACGGATGGTTCGACACGGGCGCCCTGTGGCGGGAGGTCTTCGGGCCGCTCGACCCCGGAGGCGACGGGCGGATCCTGCCCGACCTGTGGGACCCGGCCACGGACCGGGCCACCCGCAGCCCCTACGTCCCACTCCCGCCCGGCGGCATCCTGTTGCTCCACGGCCCCCTCCTGCTGCGCCACTGGTTCCCCTTCGATCTGACCGTGCACCTCCTCCTCTCCCCGGGCGCCCTCCGCCGCCGCACGCCCGAGGCCGACCACTGGACGCTCCCCGCCTTCGAGCGCTACGAGGCCGAGACCGACCCGGCCGGCACGGCGGACGTCCTGGTGCGGGCCGACGACCCGCGCCACCCCGCCTGGAGCGGCTGATCCGGAAGCGCGGTCCGGAGATCCGGCCGGGATCCGGGGTGTCGCCGGAATCCTGCCGGACGAGGGCAACAGGCTCTCCTGACCCCTCCTGACCCTGTCCGGCGGCCGCCGAGCCCAGGCGGCCGCGGGAGCCGGCAGCTCGCGGCTTGGCTCCGGCAGCTGCCCCTGCCAGCCCCGCCGCTCAGAGCCAGCCGTTGCGCCGGAAGCCCCGGTACACCGCCAGACACGCCCCCGCCGTCACGGCCACGATCAATGGGTAGCCGAATCGCCAGTGCAGCTCCGGCATGTGCTCGAAGTTCATGCCGTACACCCCGCACACCATCGTCGGCACGGCGATCACCGCGGCCCAGGCCGTGATCTTCCGCATGTCCTCGTTCTGCGTCACCGTCACCTGCGCGAGATGCGCTTGCAGGATGGAGTTGAGCAGCTCGTCGAACGCGGCGATCTGTTCCTTGGCCCGTATCAGGTGGTCGAGCACATCCCGGAAGTACGTCTGTATCTCCGGGGCGACGACCCGTATCGGCCGGGTCGCCAGATCCTCCAGCGGGCGGCCCAGGGGCACCACCGCCCGCTTCAGCTCCAGCAGTTCGCGTTTCATCTGGTAAATGCGGCCCGCGTCCAGACGCGCGCCGTTCTCCGAGAACACGTCCGTCTCGACCTGGTCGATGTCGGCCTGCACCGCGTCCGTGACGCTCAGGTAGTCGTCCACCACATGGTCGGCGATCGCGTGCAGTACGGCCGCCGGTCCCTTGGCCAGCTGGTGCGGGTCCGCCTCCAACTCCTCGCGCAGCGGCCCCAGCGAGCCGTGCCGGCCGTGCCGCACCGTGATCACGAAGTCCTCGCCGACGAACACCATGATCTCGCCGGTGTCCACCACCTCACTCGTCGCCGTCAGCTGCTCGTGCTCCACGTAACAGACGGTCTTGAACACCGCGAAGAGCGTGTCGCCGTAGTGCTCCAGCTTCGGTCGCTGGTGCGCCTCGATCGCGTCCTCCACCGCCAGTGGATGCAGGTCGAACAGCTCGGCGATGCCGGTGAACTCACGGTCCGTCGGCTCGTGCAGCCCGAGCCAGACGAAGCCCTCGCCGGTCTTGCGCACGAACCGCACGGCGTCCACCAGGTCGGCGCACCCGGGCACGCGTACGCCGTCCTGATACGTCACGCAGTTCACCACCGACGAGCCCAGCGGCGATCTGGCGGGATGGCTCAGGTCCACGCGCGACCGGCGCCGGGCCAGCCGTGCCACCTTGCGCAGGCCGCCGACCCTGCCCAGCCCCGTGACCTTCCGCAGATTCCCTGCCATGACCATCTGGATCTCCCCGTGTGGATCTCCTCGCGCGACGCTTTCGCGCCTTGCCCGGCAAGTCTGCCAGTCCCCGGCAAAGCACGGGCAAGCCTGTGGGAACAGGGAGTTCCGCTTGGTTCCCGCCTGTGGACGAAGGGGCGACCGAGCCGGACGGGCCGGATGACCGGGATGATGGGAGCATGGCGCGCTCCGACGGATACCTCCTGGACAACCGGCAGAACGAGGCGGGTGAACGCTTCGACGCCTTCACCGCACTCTTCGACCCCACGACCTTCCGGCACATCGAAGGACTCGGTATCGGCCCCGGCTGGCGCTGCTGGGAAGTGGGGGCCGGCGGCCCCTCCGTCGCGTCCTGGCTCGCCGGGAAAGTGGGACCGGCCGGTAGGGTCGTCGCCACCGACATCGACACCTCGCGGCTCACCGCCGCGGACCGCCCGCCGGTGGAGATCCGCGTCCACGACGTGGGTGCCGAGGAGCCGCCTGGGGAGGGCTTCGACCTGGTCCACGCCCGGCTCGTCCTCGTACACGTACCCGACCGGGAACGGGCGCTGCGGAACATGGTCAAAGCCCTGCGGCCCGGCGGACGCCTGCTGATCGAGGACGCCGACCCCGCCCTCCAGCCCCTGACCTGCCCCGACGAGTACGGCCCCGAGCAGCGGCTCGCCAACCGGCTGCGCCAAGGCTTCCGCAAGCTGCTCGCCGACCGCGGCGCCGACCTCTCCTACGGCCGCAGACTCCCGCGGTTGCTCCGCGAGGCCGGACTGCGCGGAGTCGAGGCCGACGCGTACTTCCCCGTGGCCTCGCCTGCCTGCACCGCCCTGGAGGCCGCGACGGTCCGTCAGATCCGTGGCCGGCTCGTCGCCGCCGGCCTGGCCACCGATGCGGAGATCGACGAGCACCTGGCCAACGTGGAGACCGGGACGATGGACCTGGCCACCGCGCAGATGATCTCGGCGTGGGGGCACAAGGGGTAGCCGGGGCAGCGGGCAGTCGCGGCTGCCGGACCGTTTCGACGCACCAGGGCTCCACGCGCCCGCCGGCCTCGCCGCCGACAGGGCCCGGTATCCGCGCGCCCGGCTACGGGTCCCGGCGTCCGCGTGCCTGCCGGCAGGTCCTGGCTTTCGTGCCGACAGCACCCGGCTTTCGCGCCGACAGGGTCCGGCATCCGGCACAGGGCGTGACCGGGTCACCGCTCACAGGCGCCCGCATCCGGCGGAGGCGGCCGGCACGCACCCGACCGCTCACCCCCCGCCCCCCGGATGCGGTGGTCTGCCGCCCACTCGTCCGACCGCCTCCGCACCCGCCCGGCAGCCGCGTGCCGCAGCTTCCTCCGGTGCCGCGCCCGCGAGCAGGGCGGCCAGGAACGCACCCGTGAAGGCGTCACCCGCGCCCGTGGTGTCCCAGGGGTCCGCCGGCACGGCCGGAACCCGGGCCGGCGCGGCGCCGGAACGGGCCACCAGCGCTCCCTCCGCACCCGCCTTGGCCACCACCAGCGGCACGAGACGGCTCAGCTTCGCCGCCGCGTCCGCCGGATCCGGCAGTCCGGTCAGCAGGCATGCCTCGTCCCGGCTGGGCAGCAGCACGTCCAGCCCCTCGGCGAACGCCAGGAAGCGTTCCACCCCCAGCTCGACCAGGAAGCCGGCGGAGGCCGGGTCCAGGCTGACCGGCACACCACGCGCGCGTGCCGCCGCGAGCGCCGTCTCCGCGAGCTCCCGGCTCGACCCGGTGAACAGCAGGTAGCCCGACAGGTGCAACCGGGCCACGCCGTCGAGCAGCGCGTCCGACCAGTCGGCGGGGCCGAGCCGCAGGGATGCCCCGCTGTCCGTCAGAAACGTCCGCTCGGCCGCCGCACCCGTGTCGACGAGGCAGATCACGGTGCCGGTCGCCGCCTCCCGGTCCACCACGAGCCGGGGCCGCACCCCGGCCGCGGCCAGTTCCCGCTCGTGCCACGCGACGGCGTCCGTGCCCACCCGCCCCAGCAGCCGCACGTCCGCGCAGCCCGCGTGGGCGGCCCAGCAGGCCACGTTGGCGCCGGCGCCGCCCGGCAGCCTCCGGATCACGGCGGCCGTGTCGGTGCCGGCCGCGAGAGGCCCCCGATGCCGGGCGATCACGTCCGTGACCACGTCACCGACGACCAGCAGCGCGCCGTTCCGCCCGGCGGTCACCCCCTGGCCCACGCCGTGGAGATCCGCGCCGCGAGCCGGACGTTCCCGCGCACCGCCGCCAGGTTGGCGCTCAGCGAGGCACCGTCCGTGTGCCGGACCAGGTGGTCCAGCAGGAACGGGGTCACCGCCTGCCCGGTGACTCCCTGCTCCGCGCAGGCGCGCAGCGCGTCGGCGAGCACGCGCGCGTGCAACTCGGGGTCCAGCTGTTCCGTCTCCGGGACCGGGTGGGCGACGATCAGCGCCGAGCCGGGGGCGTCCAGCGCGTCCTGGGCGCGCATGACGGCGGCGACCTGCTCCGGAGTGTCCAGCCTCCAGTCGACCGGATGCCCGGAGTCCGACAGGTAGAAGCCGGGGAACCGGTCGGTGCCGTACCCGGCGACGGCCACGCCCAGTGTCTCCAGCCGCTGCAGCGTCGCCGGTACGTCCAGGATCGACTTCACGCCCGCGCACACCACCGTGATCCGGGTCCGCGCCAGCAGCCCCAGGTCGGCGGACTCGTCCTGGGTCACGGTCCACTCCCGGTGCACCCCGCCGAGCCCACCGGTGGCGAACACCCGCACCCCCGCGAGGGACGCCAGTTGTGCCGTCGCCGACACGGTGGTCGCCCCGCTCGCCCCCGTCGCCACGGCGAGCGGCAGGTCGCGATGGCCCAGCTTGCGGATGCCGTCCTCGTTGGCGACCCGCTCCAGCTGGTCCTTGTCCAGGCCGACCCGGGGCCGCCCGTCCAGCACGGCGACGGTCGCCGGCACGGCGCCCTCCCGCCGCACCGCCTCCTCCAGCTCCAGCGCCACCTGCAGGTTGCGCGGACGGGGCAGGCCGTGCGCGATGATCGTGGACTCCAGAGCCACCACCGGCCGCCCCGCGTCGATCGCCTCCCGGACTTCTTCCGACACCACCAGCACCACGTGCCCGCCTCCTGTCCGTCGGTCCTTCCTAGTCTCTGGCGGGCGCCGGGCACGGATAAACGCTTGTGACCCGTCATGGGGGCCACCAGCCTGGTGGACATGAGGAACAACACCACGCGCCTCGACCACGTCGTCCTGTGGGTGGCCGACCCGGTCGCCGCGGCCGCCTTCTACGAGACGGCCGTCGGCCTGGAGCCGGTCAGGGTCGCCGAGTTCGCGGAAGGCACGGCGGCCTTCCCCTCCGTACGCGTCAACGAGGAAACGATCATCGACCTCGCCCCGCGCGGCTTCGCCGAGCAGATGAGGATGCTGCCCGGTTCCGCCGACAGCGCGGGGCACCCCGTCAACCACGTCTGCCTGTCGCTGCCGGCCGCGGACTTCGACGCCCTGAAGAGCCGCCTGGAGGAACACGGCGTCCCCGTGTCGGGCATCGACCACGGCCTGTCCGGCGCCCGCGGCGACGCCACGCGCAGCTTCTACTTCCGTGACCTGGACGGCAACGTCTTCGAGGCCCGGCACTACGACGACTAGGGTCTTTCGTTACGACGACCAGTGTCTTGCGACGACCAGTGTCCTTCGTCTGGATCAGGCCGGGCCAGGGCGCGGTGCCAGGGCCCGCGAGCCCGGCATGATCCAGACGAGAGGCCCCGGCCGCGCCCCGCACCCGTCAGAACAGCGGCTCCGGCAGCACACCCTCCAGGGCGAGCAGCTTCCGCTTGGTCTCCAGCCCGCCCCCGAAACCCCCGATGCCGCCGCCGCTCTCCACCACCCGGTGGCACGGCACGACCACCGGCAGCGGATTGGCGCCCATCGCCGCGCCGACCGCCTGCGCCCCGCCGGGCTGGCCGACCCGGCCCGCCAGATCGCCGTACCCCACCACGGTGCCGTACGGCACACCGGAGGCCAGTTCACGCAGGACCTGCCGGTTGAAACCGGAGATCAGCGACCAGTCCAGCGGCAGGTCGAAGTCGTGCCGCCGGCCGGCGAAGTACGCCCGCAGCTGGCTTATCGCCTCGCTCAGCAGCGGCGAGTCCGGATCCTCCACGGGCTCGGACCCCAGCCGTGCGGCCAGCCGCTCCAGCGCCCGGCCGCGCACCGCGTCCGAGGCGTGGAAGACCACGTTCACCAGGCCGTCACGGGTCGCCGCCAGCATCAGCGGGCCGATGTCCGTGCCGACGACGGCCCACACGACCCGCTGCTCATCCTGCCCATGGCTGTCCATGCGCCTACGGTACGACCCGCCACTGACAACGCCGTCCGGCTCAGTCGGAGCCCAGCGCCGCCCGCACCACGTCGGGCTTGTTGCTGATGATCCCGTCGACCCCGTAGCCGGCGACCTTACGTGCGGTGGCCGCGTCGTCCACCGTCCAGGCGAGGAGTTCCAGCGGCCGGCCGTGCGGTCCGTGCAAGGCGTGCACGGAGGCGACGTACCCCCGCGAGAGTGACCCGTACGAGGGATTGATCAGATCCGTGAAGCGCGTCAACCCGTGCAGCTGCGCCGCGGTGGGCGTACCGAGGTAGCCGGTGACGACCGCCGGTTTCAGCTCGTGCACGGTCCGCACGCTGTCGGCGCTGAAGCTCTGCACGATCAGCCGTCCCAGGTGCCTGCCGCCCAGCCAGCCCTCGTTGCCCAGGAGCTTCAGCGTCTGCTGTTCGATGCCCGGGTACAGCTCCGGGTTCTTGATCTCGAGGAGGAGTTTCTGGTGGTTGTGCTCGATCCGGCGCATGTACTCCTTCAGCGTCGGCACGCGCACGCCCGCGTAGACGGGGGAGAACCAGCTGCCCGCGTCCAGCCGGGCGATCTCGGCGGCGGTGAAGTCCCGCACCTTCCACGGCGCCCGGCCGGGGAAGAGCTCCTCGGCGTTCGTGGTGCGCCGCAGGGTCTCGTCGTGCAGGACGACCAGCTGGCCGTCTTTGGTGCGCTGGACGTCGTTCTCGACCCACGAGAAGCCCAGTTCGGCGGCCTTGTCGACGGCCGGGAGCGTGTTCTCGGGCGCGTAGGTGGAGGCGCCCCGGTGGGCGATCACCGTGGGCACGCCGTGCTCGCCCGCCCGGGCGTCGGACGGGGGGCTCAGCAGGGCGGTCACCGTCCCCAGGGCCGCGGCCACAGGGGCAGCGACTACGCGCGCGTACATGCGTCCTCCTCGCATCGAGCGGATACCGACAGCAACAGACTGGCAGCACTGAGTCAACGACGCCCGGCGCACGACGCCCACACAATGCATGGAGATGTCCAAGTCCGCTCACCGATGCCGCACAACTGCGGCAAGGCCGTGTTTCTTTGCCGGAAAATCGTTCGACCCATCCGAGGGGGGTCATACTCTCTGCGACAACCCTGACCGCCCGTGCGGTCCTGGGACGGGGGCGTATTCGGGTTTTCCGGGACAGAAGAAGGCGGAAAGGGCAGCCGCGGATGCAAGGCACGGTCGACGGATTCAGCTATGGGGCCGTCACCCCGTTGGTGGCCTACCTGATGGCGTGCCTCGGCGGCGCCCTCGGCCTGCGCTGCACCACACGGTCCCTGCTGGTCACGCACGCACGGCGGCCCGCGTGGCTGGCCCTCGGCTCGGCGGCGATCGGCTCCGGCATCTGGACCATGCACTTCGTCGCCATGATGGGTTTCAGCGTCGAGGAGGCACCGCTCCACTACGACAAGCCGATGACCTACGCGAGCCTCGGCCTCGCCATCGTCATGGTCGGTGTAGGGATCTTCATCGTCGGCTACCGGGGGGCCACCGGCACGTCCCTGTTCACCGGCGGCACGATCACCGGTCTGGGTGTCGCCTCGATGCACTACCTCGGTATGGCGGGCGTCCACTTCCAGGGACGGTTCACCTACAACACCGCCACCGTCGCCGCCTCCGTCGTCATAGCGGTCGTCGCCGCCACCGCCGCCCTGTGGGCCGCCGGACAGGTGCGGGGCCTCCTGTGGAGCGTCGGCGCGAGCCTCGTCATGGGGCTCGCGGTCAGCGGCATGCACTACACCGGCATGGCCGCCCTGAGTGTCCACCTCGACGGCGCCTCCCGCACCGCCGGGGGCGCGCCGGCCGCTTCCGCGCTGGCGCCGATGCTGATCGGACCGCTCGCCTTCCTGCTCCTCGCGGGCGTCGTAGTGATCTTCGACCCGCTGATGCTCGTGGGCCGCCCCGACTGGAGGCCCGTCGAGCAGAAACCGGGTGTTCCGGCCGCCGCCGTCGCCTCCCACGCCGAGCGCCGCCTCGCCGTCCACGACGGACACCACCCGGTGCGCCGGCCCGAGCACCACGCCTCCCGCACCCCGCAGAACCGCTGATCGGAACCGGTTGTCAGTGCGGGGTCGTACGGTTGATGACATGCGGCCCGTTTCCCACATCGAACGCACGGTGGCGCCCTTCGAGGTCGTCAGCCCCTACCAGCCCAGCGGCGACCAGCCGGCAGCCATCGCCGAGCTGGCCAAGCGCATCGAGGCCGGCGAGAAGGACGTCGTCCTCCTAGGCGCGACCGGCACCGGCAAGTCCGCCACCACCGCGTGGATGATCGAGAAGCTCCAGCGCCCGACCCTCGTGATGGCGCCGAACAAGACGCTGGCCGCGCAGCTGGCCAACGAGTTCCGCGAGCTGCTGCCGAACAACGCCGTCGAGTACTTCGTCTCGTACTACGACTACTACCAGCCCGAGGCCTACGTCCCGCAGTCGGACACCTACATCGAGAAGGACTCCTCGATCAACGAGGAGGTCGAGCGTCTGCGCCACTCGGCCACCAACTCGCTGCTCACCCGGCGTGACGTCGTCGTGGTCGCCTCGGTGTCCTGCATCTACGGCCTCGGTACTCCGCAGGAGTACGTGGACCGCATGGTCACCCTCCGTGTCGGCGACGAGATCGACCGGGACGAGCTGCTGCGCCGCTTCGTCGACATCCAGTACACGCGCAACGACATGGCGTTCACCCGCGGCACCTTCCGGGTCCGCGGCGACACCATCGAGATCTTCCCGGTCTACGAGGAGCTGGCCGTCCGCATCGAGATGTTCGGCGACGAGATCGAGGCGCTGTCCACACTGCACCCGCTCACCGGCGAGATCATCAGCGACGACCGGCAGCTCTACGTCTTCCCCGCCTCCCACTACGTCGCCGGGCCCGAGCGCATGGAGCGGGCCGTCAACGACATCGAGAAGGAACTGGGCGAGCGCCTGGGCGAGCTGGAGAAGCAGGGCAAGCTCCTGGAGGCCCAGCGCCTGCGGATGCGCACCACGTACGACATCGAGATGCTCCGCCAGATCGGCACCTGCTCCGGCGTGGAGAACTACTCGATGCACTTCGACGGCCGCTCGCCGGGCTCCCCGCCGAACACGCTGCTGGACTACTTCCCGGACGACTTCCTGCTCGTCATCGACGAGTCGCACGTCACCGTCCCGCAGATCGGCGCGATGTACGAGGGTGACGCCTCCCGCAAGCGGACCCTCGTGGACCACGGCTTCCGCCTGCCGTCCGCCCTGGACAACCGGCCGCTGAAGTGGGAGGAGTTCCAGGAGCGCATCGGGCAGACCGTCTACCTGTCGGCCACCCCGGGCCCCTACGAGCTGTCGCGTTCGGACGGCTTCGTGGAGCAGATCATCCGCCCGACCGGCCTGGTCGACCCGGAGGTCGTGGTCAAGCCCACCGAGGGCCAGATCGACGACCTGGTGCACGAGATCCGCAAGCGCACCGAGAAGGACGAGCGGGTCCTCGTCACCACGCTGACGAAGAAGATGGCCGAGGACCTCACCGACTACTTCCTGGAACTCGGCATCCAGGTGCGCTACCTGCACAGCGACGTCGACACCCTGCGCCGCGTCGAGCTGCTGCGCGAACTGCGTTCCGGTGAGTACGACGTCCTGGTCGGCATCAACCTGCTCCGTGAGGGCCTCGACCTGCCCGAGGTGTCCCTGGTGGCGATCCTGGACGCCGACAAGGAGGGCTTCCTCCGGTCGGGCACCTCGCTGATCCAGACCATCGGCCGAGCGGCGCGCAACGTCTCCGGCCAGGTCCACATGTACGCCGACAAGATCACCCCGGCGATGGAGAAGGCCATCGAGGAGACCAACCGCCGCCGGGAGAAGCAGGTCGCCTACAACAAGGCGAACGGCATCGACCCGCAGCCGCTGCGCAAGAAGATCAACGACATCGTCGCCCAGATCGCCCGTGAGGAGGTCGACACCGAACAGCTCCTCGGCTCCGGGTACCGCAAGACGAAGGACGGCAAGGCAGCGAAGGCCCCCGTTCCGGCACTCGGCGACAAGGCGGCCAAGGGCGCGAAGGCCGGAAAGGCCGCCAGGAACGCCAAGGGCAAGGCGGTGCCCACGGACCGCCCCGCGGCCGAACTGGCGGAGCAGATCGAGGAGATGACCGAGCGCATGCGTGCCGCCGCCGCGGAGCTGCAGTTCGAGATCGCGGCCCGGCTGCGCGACGAGGTCTCCGAGATGAAGAAGGAGCTGCGCCAGATGCGGGAAGCCGGGCTGGCCTGAGTCCCGCCCGGTACCGGCCTTCGGCCCGGACGCCAAGTGTTGCAACCCCGACACAAAGCCCGGGCCGGGGGTCGGCACCGTTCGGGGCCCTGCGTAGGGTTCTGAACAACCGCGCGGTGAGCAGCAACGGCTCGCGCGGCAACAGGGGACCGTCGAGAGGGGATTCAGCCGTGTCCGTCAACTTGTCCAAGGGTCAGGCCATCAGCCTGGAGAAGAAGGACGGGGCCACCCTGACGGCGGTCCGCATGGGCCTCGGCTGGCAGGCGGCCAAGCGGCGCGGCCTGTTCGGTTCCCGCACCCGCGAGATCGACCTGGACGCCTCCGCCGTTCTCTTCGCCGGCGCGGAACCCAAGGACGTCGTCTTCTTCCGCCACCTGGTCAGCGACGACGGTTCCGTGCGGCACACCGGTGACAACCTCGTCGGCGGTGCCGGCCAGGGCGGGGACGACGAGGCCATCCTGGTGGACCTGCAGCGCGTCCCGGTCCACATCGATCAGATCGTCTTCACGGTCAACTCCTTCACCGGCCAGACCTTCCAGGAGGTGCAGAACGCCTTCTGCCGTCTCGTGGACGAGACCAACGGCCAGGAACTCGCCCGCTACACCCTGGCCGGCGGCGGCGAGTACACCGCCCAGATCATGGCCAAGGTGCACCGGGCGGGTTCCGGCTGGACGATGACGGCCATCGGCGCCCCGGCCAGGGGCCGTACCTTCCAGGACCTGATGCCGGCGATCCTGCCGCACCTCTAGGGCCCGTCGCCGGCAGGGGGGTGACGCCGATGGGGGCCGAGCTGGTGCGGGGGCAGAACCACCCGCTGTCCCACGTCCGGCTGGAGATCCGGATCTCGGCCGGGGTGCCGGTCCTGACCGGACTCACACTCGGCGACGAGCACGGAATGGTGCACGGCCGCCAGTGGGTGGCCCACGCCGGGGCCCCCGCCCTGCCGGGCGTCGAGGTGCCCCGGCAGGTGGCCGCCGGGCACCGCCTGGCCGTCGACCTGGACGCCCTGCCCGAGGCCGTGCACCGCGTCGACGTGTTCCTCGCCCTGCCCGCCGGCACGGCGGGCCACCTCGGCTTCGGTGCCGTCCCGGCCCCGCACACCGCGGTGAGCGGACCCGGCGGCACCGAACTGGCCTGCTACACCCTCACCGGCCTGGACACCGAGACGGCCGTGATCGCCCTGGAGCTGTACCGCAGACAGGGCGCCTGGAAAGTCCGCGCGATGGGGCAGGGCTACGCGAGCGGTCTCCCCGCCCTCCTCGCCGACCGGGGGCTGACCGACGCGGACGACCTCGCGACGGCCATCCAGGAGGCGGCGACCCGGACCCTGCCCGGTACGGCATCGGTACCGCCGACCGATGCCGGTCCCCGGACCGCCTCCGCCTCGGCACCGCGGACCTCGCCCACCCCTCCACCGGCATCCGCCTGGCGGCCCGCCACCGCTTCGCAGCCCGCGCCGGCTTCTCCGCCCGCCACCGCGTCCGAGTCGTCCGCTTCAGGGCCGCCGAAGCCGCCGCGTCCGTACCACCCGCAGACCCCTGGCGAGGATGGCGGCCCCGATCCCCACCAGCCCGGCGGCCCGGTCGACTACACACACCCGCGCCGCACCCGCGGGCTTCCGCCCTCGCCCGAGGCCCCCTCGGTCGCCGACGGACAGCCCGCCCGGCCCGTTGCCGGAGACGCCGTGGGCTGGTCGATGGAGGAACGGCTGTACAACCAGGTCTGGGGCATGTTCGAGGACCTCGCCCGCACCACGGCCGCCTACCGGAGCGCCGTCGACTTCGCCGACTCCCGCCTGGAGAAGGAGCTCGACCAGACCCTCGCCGACCCCCGCACGCGACTCGGCACGGCGGGTGACGCCGCGCGTGAGGCGGCCCACGCCCGCCGGACCCAGCTGGCAGGCCAGGCACGGGCGGCCTTCGACCGCGACCTCGCCCAGCTCATCGCCGAGGCCGAGGTGGTCGAGCCCGCGCTCCCGCCCGCCTGCGCCCGCTGGGACAGCCCCGTCTGGCACGCCTACCGCGTCCCCGCCGAGCCGCCGATGGCGCTGCGGCTCGGCGATCTGCACCTGCCCGAAAGCGCGCCCTTGCGCATTCCCCTGCTGGTCAGGCTGCCCCTGGAGAGGGGTCTGTGGATCGACAGCGGTCCGTCCGGGGCCGGCGCCGCTCACCTGACGGACCCCGCCGAGCTGCGGAACCTGGCCATGTCCGTGGCCGTCGCCCTCGCGGCGCGCCTGCTCGCCGTACACCCGGCCGGCGAATTCACCGTGCGCGTCCTCGACCCTGCCGGTGCCGGGACCCACGCGCTGCTGCCGCTGACGCGGACCGGGCTTCTCGCGGCGCCGCCCGCGACCGGGGCGGGGGGTGTCGCGCAGGCGCTGGAGGGGCTCACCCGGCGCGTCGACCTGGTGCAGATGGCGGTGCGCGGTGGGGCGGCCGAGTCGCTGCCGGCGGACGTGGACATCGCCCAGCAACTCCTGATCGTCAACGACTTCCCGCACGGGTTCGACGACCGTTCGGTGACCCGGCTGCGCTACCTCGCGGATGAGGGGCCGGCCGTCGGCGTCCACCTCCTGCTCATCGCCAACCGTGCGGAGACCACCGCATACGGCCCCTTGCTCGATCCGCTATGGCGTTCGCTTCTGCGACTCACCCCGCTGCCCGACGACCACCTCGCCGATCCCTGGATCGGTCACGCCTGGACCTACGAACCCTCACTGACCCCCGCCGTCGACCGGACCCTGCACGAGGTGCTCACCGAGGTCGCCCGAGTCCGTGCCAAGCAATAGTAAAGCTAGCCTGACCTGCTTACTTGGCGCATGCTTTACCTATCGCTTTACCTTTCCTTGGTGATTGGGGTACAGTCTTCCGTACGGAGGGGAGTACTCCCTCACTGCGGCGCACCCGTCAGTACGGACCGGTCCGGTCCCGGGGCGCCGGCCCGTCACGGGTGGAAGAGACCTCCGGCAGCGACAACGCTGATGTGTTTGCCGTCACGTAATGCCGGAGGTGCAATGGAAGTCTCCATGGGCCTGTGGGCCCTCACCATCGCGGGTCTCGCCGCCCTGATCTCGGTCGACTTCTTCATCGGTCGCAAGCCGCACGAGGTGTCGATCAAGGAAGCGGGCGTCTGGACAGCCGTCTGGATCGCCCTCGCCGGCCTCTTCGGTCTCGGTCTCCTCGTCTTCGGCGGCGGGCAGCCGGCCGGTGAGTTCTTCGCGGGCTTCATCACCGAGAAGTCGCTGAGCGTCGACAACCTCTTCGTCTTCGTCCTGATCATGGCGAAGTTCGCGGTGCCCACGCAGTACCAGCAGCGCGTCCTGCTCGTCGGGGTCCTCATAGCCCTGGTCCTGCGGGCCGTCTTCATCGCCGCCGGGGCCGCGATCCTCGCCAGCTTCTCCTGGGTGTTCTACCTCTTCGGCGCCTTCCTGATCTGGACTGCTTGGAAGCTCATCCAGGAGGCCCGTACGGACGATGCCGACGAGGAGTTTGAGGAGAACAAGCTGCTGAAGGCCGCGGAGCGCAGGTTCGGCGTGGCCGACCGGTACCACGGCACCAAGCTGTGGATCCAGCAGAACGGCAAGCGCGTCATGACCCCGATGCTGGTCGTGATGCTCGCCATCGGCACCACGGACGTGCTGTTCGCCCTAGACTCCATCCCCGCGATCTTCGGCCTCACGCAGGACCCGTACATCGTCTTCACCGCTAACGCGTTCGCCCTGATGGGTCTGCGTCAGCTGTACTTCCTCATCGGCGGGCTGCTCAGGAAGCTGGTCCACCTCTCGTACGGGCTGTCGATCATCCTCGGCTTCATCGGCGTCAAGCTGGTGCTGCACGCCCTGCACGAGTCGGGCGTCCACGTGCCCGAGATCAGCATCCCGGTCTCGCTCGGCGTGATCTGCACGGTCCTGGCCGTCACCACGGTCACCAGCCTGCTGGCCTCGCGGAAGCAGGTGGCCGCCGGGGAGGCGCACACCGACGGCGAGGGTGCTCGCAAGAGCAGCGTCGACGTCTGACCTGGGCGCGGCGGAAGCCCACGATCCCGCTTAGCCGCATAGCCGCTCAGCGAACGGGGGCGTTGGTCCTCGCCGGGGGAGCATGAGCCCCCGGCGAGGCATCAGCCCTCCGCGGGAGCCGACGCTCCTTCGCGGTTCCCGTCGCCCCGCGGCGGGGCCTTGCCACCCCCCGGCGGGGCCTTGTCGCCCCTCGGTGGCGCCCCATAGCGACGCGGAGGCCCGGTCCCACCGGCACCGGGCCTCGCACCGGTAAGGAGGAGAGGTATCCGGAAAGAACGGAATGCGAACCTTGTACACCTCTGCGACCATCGCCGCATGATCACTCGGCTCCGGTCGCTCACCCGACAATGGACGATCCTCGTGCCGGTGCTCGCGGTCGTCCTGCTGGTCTTCACCTGGGGCCGGGGCCTGCCCGGCGCGGTCGTCGGCCTGGTGACCCTCGTCCTCGCCGGTGCCGTTCTGGCGGCCGTGCACCACGCCGAGGTGGTCGCGCACCGGGTCGGCGAGCCCTTCGGTTCCCTGGTGCTCGCCATCGCCGTCACGATCATCGAGGTGGCCTTGATCGTCACCCTCATGGCCGACGGCGGCGACAAGAGTGCCACCCTGGCCCGGGACACCGTCTTCGCCGCGGTGATGATCACCTGCAACGGCGTCGTCGGGATCTGCCTGCTCGTCGCGTCCCTGCGGCACGGCACGGCCGTCTTCAACCCCGAGGGCACCGGCGCGGCGCTGGCGACAGTGGCGACTCTGGCCACACTCAGCCTGGTGTTGCCGACCTTCACCACCAGCAAGCCCGGACCAGAGTTCTCCACCATCCAGCTGACCTTCGCCGCGTTGTCCTCACTGATCCTGTACGGGCTGTTCGTCGCCACCCAGACCGTGCGCCACCGCGACTACTTCCTGCCCATCACCCGTCAGGGCGAGGTCATCACCGCCGAGGACCATGCCCAGCCGCCGTCGGCGCGCACCGCCTGGACCAGCCTCGGCCTGCTCGGGCTGGCGCTGATCGGCGTGGTCGGTCTGGCCAAGGGCGTGTCACCCACGATCGAGTCGGGCGTGGCGGCGGCGGGTCTCCATCACGCCGTCGTCGGTGTGATCATCGCCCTGCTCGTCCTGCTGCCCGAGACCATCGCCGCGCTGCGCTCCGCTCGCCGGGACCGGGTGCAGACCAGCCTCAACCTGGCGCTCGGCTCCGCGATGGCCAGCATCGGTCTGACGATCCCGGCCGTGGCGCTCGCGTCCGTGTGGCTGCCCGGGCCGCTCGTCCTGGGCCTCGGCGCGACCCACATGCTGTTGCTCGCGCTGACCGTGGTGGTCAGTTCCCTGACCGTGGTGCCGGGCCGGGCCACCCCCCTCCAGGGAGGCGTGCACCTGGTGCTGTTCGCCGCCTACCTGGAACTGGCGATCAATCCGTAGCGGGAACGCAGGTGGCCCTGACGCGTCCGGTCAGCCCGTGACCGGCTCGACCGCCGGCACGGGCGCCGGCCGCGTCTCCGGCAGCAAGGCGAAGCAGACCAGGCTGATCAGCGCGATAGCCGTCAGGTAGGCCCCCACGCCCCAGGGAACCCGCCCGCCCCGCTCCGCGAGCGCCGTGGCCACGATGGGAGTGAGGGCGCCGCCGAAGACCCCGCCGAGGTTGTAGCCCACTGCGGCGCCCGTGCACCGCACCCGGGCCTCGTACAGTTCCGGCAGGTACGCGGCGATCACCGCGAACATGGTGACGAAGGCGAGCAGGGCGCCCAGGATGGCGAGGAACATCAGCAGCGGCTCGCCGGTCGCCAGGAGGGCGACCATGGGGAGCATCCACAGGACGCAGGCCGTGCACCCCGTCAGGCACAGCGGACGGCGTCCGTACCGGTCGCCGAGCAGCGCCACGACGGGCGTGCAAGCGCCCTTCATCAGCACCGCGCCCATGACGCACACCAGCATGACCGTACGGCTCACGCCGAGCCGTTCCGTCGCGTACGCCAGCGACCAGGTCGTCACCGCGTAGAACACCGCGTAACCGACCGCGAGCGCGCCCGCCGTCAGCAGCACCAGCCGCCCGTGGTGCCGTACGACCTCCACGAGCGGCACACGCGCGTGGTCGTCGATCTCCAGGAATCGTGGACTCTCCCGGAGGGAGGAGCGCAGCCACAGGCCGGCCAGCGCGAGGACGCCGGCCGCCCAGAACGGCACGCGCCAGCCCCACCGGGCGAACTCCGCGTCGGACAACCCCGCCGACAGTGCGAGCACCACCCCGTTGGCCAGGACGAAGCCGAGCGCCGGCCCGATCTGGGGGAAGCTCGACCACAGGGCACGCCGTCCGGCGGGAGCGTGTTCGGCGGTCAGCAGGACCGCCCCGCCCCACTCACCGCCGAGTCCCAGCCCCTGCAGAAAACGCAGCACGAGCAGCAGCACGGGCGCGGCCACGCCGATGGTCCCGTAGGACGGCACGCAGCCGACCGCGACCGTCGAGGCGCCCGTGAGCAGCAGCGAGACGACGAGCACCGGACGCCGGCCGCGCCGGTCCCCGAGGTGCCCGAAGATCACCGAGCCGAGCGGCCGGGCCACGAACCCCACCCCGAACGTCCCGAAGGCCGCGAGCGTCCCGGCGAGCGGCGAGAACGTCGGGAAGAACAGCGGTCCCAGCACCAGGGCCGCCGCGGTCCCGTAGACGAAGAAGTCGTAGAACTCGATCGCGGTCCCGGCGAGAGAGGCGGCGGCGAGCCGCGGCATGGACGGGTTTCTTACCGTGTGTACATCGTGCATGCCGCGTCAACTACCCACAGTGACCGAGGGTTACGGGGGCGCGTGGAGGTGATCACGTGGCCTGGGTGCGCGCCGCGGCGACCGGCGCGCGTGGCCCGTCGTCCGCGCCGAACGGCGTGATAGACCGGGTCCGAGCGGCGGTCGTGGACGGACCGCCCCGAACGGACCGGAGGAACCGTGCCCCGCACCCTGGCCACCGCCCCGATCATGATCCTCAACGGGCCCAACCTGAACCTCCTCGGCCAGCGCCAGCCCGAGATCTACGGCCACGAGACGCTCGCCGACGTGGAGGCGCTGTGCGCCAAGGCGGCGGCCGCGCACGGCGGGACGGTGGACTTCCGGCAGTCCAACCACGAGGGCGAGCTGGTCGACTGGATCCACGAGGCGCGGCTGAACCACTGCGGGATCGTCATCAACCCCGGCGCCTACTCGCACACGTCGGTCGCCATCCTGGACGCGCTCAACACCTGTGACGGCATGCCCGTGCTGGAAGTGCACATCTCCAACATCCACCGGCGGGAATCGTTCCGGCACCACTCCTACGTCTCGCTGCGCGCCGACGGCGTGATCGCGGGATGCGGAGTGCAGGGCTACGCGTTCGGCGTGGAGCGGGTCGCCTCACTGGCCGGGGCGGCGCGCGCGGACGCGTGACCCGCGCGCGGGACTACAACCGGCCCGCCTCCACGATCCGCCGCAGGAAGCGCCGTGTGCGCTCCTGTTGCGGATCGCCGAAGACCTGCTCCGCGGTGCCGCGCTCCAGCACGACCCCGCCGTCCAGGAAGCACACCTGGTCCGCGACGTCCCGCGCGAAGCCCATCTCGTGCGTGGCCAGCACCATGGTCATGCCCTCGTCCTTCAGGCCACGCACCACCTCAAGCACCTCGCCCACCAGCTCGGGGTCGAGCGCGGCCGTGATCTCGTCCAGCAGCAACAGCCGGGGCCGCACCGCCAGGGCACGTACGATCGCCACGCGCTGCTGCTGACCGCCGCTGAGCCGGTCGGGGTACGCGTCGGCCTTGCCGCCCAGCCCGAGGCGCTCCAGCAGCTCCCTGGCCCGTTCCTCGGCCTCCGTACGGGAGACGCCGTGCACCCGGCGCGGCGCGAGCGTGATGTTGTCCAGCACCGTCATGTGCGGGAAGAGGTTGTACGCCTGGAAGACGACGCCGATCCGGCGCCGTACCGCGTCCTGGTCCACGCGCGGGTCGGTGATCTCCTCGCCGTCCAGCCAGATGGCGCCGTCGTCGATGTCCTCCAGCAGGTTGGCGCAGCGCAGCAGCGTGGACTTGCCCGAACCGGAGGCGCCGATCAGCGCGGTCACCGTGTGCGGAGCCACCTCCAGAGCGACGTCCCGCAGGACGACCGAGCCGCCGAAGGTCTTGCGGACCGACTCCATCCGCAGCACCGGCGTGCTGCTCACGGGCGTGTTCCCAGGCGTGTTCTCCCGCGTGCTCACAGCACTCCTCCCCGGGTCCTCACAGGGACCCTCCCTGCGCCCGCCGCCGGTCCATCCGGGCCGTCACCCAGTCGGTGAACCGGGTCATCGGAATGGTCAGCGCCACGAACACCAGCCCCGCGACGATGTACGGCGTGTAGTTCAGACTGCGGCCCACGATGATGTCGGCCGCCCGTACTGCGTCCACCGCGCCCCCGATGGACACCAGACCGGTGTCCTTCTGCAACGACACCAGGTCGTTGAGCAGCGGCGGCACCTGGCGGCGCACCGCCTGCGGCAGGACGACGTGGCGCAGCGCCTGCCGGTTGGTGAGGCCCAGCGAGCGCGCCGCGGCACGCTGCGAGGGGTGGATCGACTCGATGCCGGCCCGGAACACCTCCGCCACGTACGCCGAGTACGTCAGCGTCAGGGCCGTACCGCCGAGCAGCACCGGATCGACCGTCACGCCCTGCAGCCGCAGCGCCGGCACCCCCAGGACCACGATCATCAGATTGATGATCAGTGGCAGGCCGCGGAAGAAGTCGGTGTACGCCGCGGCCAGCACCCGCAGCGGGAAGAACACCGGACCGCGCAGGGTCCGCGCGACGGCGATCACCATGCCCAGGACCAGGACGGCGACGCCGCAGATCAGCAGCAGGCGGACGTTCAGCCACAGCCCTTCGAGGACCTTCGGCAATGCCTCGCGCGCGTAGTGCGCGCTGAAGAACGTCTCCTTGGTGCGCGGCCAGCCCGGCGCGTTGACGACGACCAGGTAGAGCAGGGCGGCCGTGACGATTGTGGAGAGGGCCGCGACGGCCGTGGCGCGGCGGGCACGCGCCCGTCTGTAGCGCTCGCGAGCCAGGCGCCGTTCGGAGGGCGCGTAGCCGTCGTCCGGAACACCGTCACTCGTGCCGCCGCTCACGTCCCCCTTGTCGTCCGCCCCCTCCCGGGCCGACTCTCCCTTGGTGACCGTCACTTGAGCACCGGGGCGTCGACGGCGTCGGAGAGCCACTGCTTCTCGATCCCGGCCAGCGTGCCGTCCTTGCGGAGGGCGTCGACGGCGCCGCTGACGCAGGAGGTCAGCGCACTGCCCTTGTCCAGTACCAGCCCGAACTGCTCGGCTGTGCCGGTCTGGTTCTCGAACTGGCCGACGATCTTGGCGTTCGTCACCTCGGCGGCCGTGATGTAGAACGCGGTCGGCAGGTCCGTGACGATGGCGTCGACCTGGCCGTTCTTCAGCGCGGACTTCGCCTGGTCGTTCTTGGCGTAGACGGCCGCGTCCTGTGCCGGCTTCACGACATCGGTGATGTAGTCGAGGCTGGTGGTGCCGACCTGCGCGCCCAGCTTCAGCTTCCTGAGGTCCGCGATGCTCTTCGCCCCGGCGGCCTTGCCGCCCTTCAGGGCGATGACCGCCTGGCGCACGTCGTAGTAACCGGACGAGAAGTCCACGGCCTTCTTACGCTCGGCGCTGATCGAAACCTGGTTGATGTCGAAGTCGAACGTCTTCACCCCGGGCGCGAACGCCTTGTTGAAGGGCACGCTCTGCCAGACGACCGCGCTGCTGTCGTACCCCAGTCGCTTCGCCACGGCGTAGGCGACGGCCGACTCGAAACCCTTGCCGTTGGCCGGCTTGTCGTCCTTGAACCAGGGCTCGTACGCCGGTTCGTCCGTCGCGATCGTCAGTTTCCCGGCCGTCTTGGTGGGGAGCGAGCCCTTGGCGCAGCTCTTCGCGGCCGACCCGGACGGGGCGGCCGACGCCTTCTCCTCGGGCTGCGGAGCGCAGCCGACGGCGGTGGCGAGCAGGGCTACGGTGACGGCGGCGGCCGCGCGGCGCAGGGCGCGAGGGGCAGGATGCATGGCGGGAGACTGACAGCGAACGCGGCGTCTGTCCAGGTCACGGCGGTGGATGTCCGCATGCTGGGAACGGGTGTTGCGGCCGTGTGAACGCGGCTGCCCGCTGTCCACGCGCGCGTGCCGGCTGAGCCCGGGCCGCCGGCCGAGGGCGGGGTTGTAGACCGGCGGCCCCTACCGCTCAGGAGCCGTCGTCCTGCGCGGGGCCCTACCAGTTGACTGCGGTCGGCCGTTCTCCGGGAGTGCGCACGGGGGTCCGGTGCGTGCGAAAGGTTCACACGGGGCGCGCGGAGGGGGCGTGCACGCCAGGCGCGTGCACGGCGCATGCTCGGCTCACGGTCAACTGCGGTGCGTGGCGCGCGCGTACGGCGGGTGCGCCGGAGCGCGCTAGGGGACGTGAACCGGTCGGGAATGCGGCGGACAGGGATGGCAGCCGGCCGGAAGCCGGCCGGCGCCCCCGGTCACCACCCGCGCGCGTGCCACTCCGGCAGATGCGGCCGCTCCGTGCCCAGCGTGGTGTCGTTGCCGTGCCCCGGATAGACCCACGTCTCGTCCGGCAATACGTCGAAGAGCTTCGTCTCCACGTCGTGGATCAGGCTGGCGAACGCCTTCGGGTCCTTGCGCGTGTTGCCTACACCGCCGGGGAAGAGGCAGTCGCCGGTGAAGACGTGCGGATGGCCGTGCGGGTCGTCGTAGACCAGCGCGATCGATCCGGGCGTGTGCCCGACCAGATGGCGCGCGGTGAGCTCCACGCGGCCCACCCTGATGACGTCGCCGTCGTCGACGAGGACGTCGGTGGGCACCGGGATGCCGGGGGCGTCGTCACGGCCGGCGTGCGTACGCGCGCCCGTGGCTGCGACGACCTCGGCGAGCGCCTGCCAGTGGTCGCCGTGCCGGTGCGTGGTGACGACGGACGCGATGCCGTCGTCACCGATCATGCCGAGGAGCGTCTCCGCCTCGTTGGCGGCGTCGATCAGGAGCTGCTCGTCGGTGGCACGGCAGCGCAGCAGATAGGCGTTGTTGTCCATCGGGCCGACCGCGATCTTGGTGATCATCAGGTCTTTCAGCTCGTGCACATCCGCCGGTCCGCCGACCCTGACCTCTCCGGAGTACGTCATGAAGGTCAGCCTATAGCGCGGGAGTCCTGGTGGACGGCCGGGCCGGGGCGTGCCCGGTCCGGCCGCTCCCGTCCTAAACTCCCGTCCTAAAGCGGAGGCAGTTTCGGCAGCGCCCCGCCCCGCACCTCCAGCGCCGCACCGTCGCGGCGCCCGGCGAGCCAGCCCACCAGGTCCGCCGGCCGGCCGGTGACCGTGATCCCGGGCTCGTCCGCCGCGCGCCCGGTCGTCCACGCGCGCGTGCCGTCCGTGACGCGGGTCGCCGGGATGTCCGCATGCCCGGAGAACCGCTCGGTGAGGAAGCCGGTCTCCCGCTCCAGGAACTCCGCCGGAAGATCCTCCAGCTCGTACCCGATCCCGAGGTCGACGTGGTGCAGCTCCACCTCCACCCACCGGCGGAACGGCACCCGGGCCGCGGAGTCGGTGACCCCGTTGCGCAGCTCCACCGTGCGCGTCCAGTCCGCGGGCTCCTCCCCGGCCGCCTGGAAGCGCGCCGCGCTGTCCCGGACGTCGGCGGCCTGCACCTCCAGGGGGCGCGGGGCGTCCCGCTCGATGTCGGCGTCCCGCGCCTCGGCGCTCACGTACATGGGACGGCCCTGGAGGACGTTCACGAGCGCGTCCGCGTTGCGGGCGAGGTGGGCCAGCACATGTCCGCGGCTCCAGCCGCCAAGCCGTGACGGCTGGGCGACCGAGGCGTTGTCCATGGTGGTGACCGCGCTGAGGAGCCGATCCGTCGCTTCCCGTACACAGGCCAGGTCATGAGCGTGATCCATCATGACGCCGACCCTAGTCCGGCCACCCCTTCGGGTGAAGGTGACGAACGCCGCCCGTGAATCGAATGCACGTGCTATATGGTCGAAGGCGGCGTCGGGCATGCTGGAGGGCCGGGGGTTGTTATGCAACCGGGCAATCCGACCGGCGTTGTCAGTGGCTCCCCCTAGTCTGGAGAAGGACGGGGGCCCCGCCCCTGTCACTTCTCTCAAGAAAGGTGCGGACCGGCGTGGCCGACCGTCTCATCGTCCGTGGCGCGCGCGAGCACAACCTGAAGAATGTCTCGCTCGACCTGCCTCGTGACTCGCTCATCGTCTTCACGGGTCTGTCCGGGTCGGGCAAGTCCTCCCTGGCCTTCGACACGATCTTCGCGGAGGGCCAGCGCCGTTACGTGGAGTCGCTCTCCTCGTACGCACGGCAGTTCCTCGGCCAGATGGACAAGCCCGACGTCGACTTCATCGAGGGCCTCTCCCCGGCCGTCTCCATCGACCAGAAGTCGACCTCGCGCAATCCGCGCTCGACGGTCGGCACGATCACCGAGGTCTACGACTACCTCCGGCTGCTCTTCGCGCGCATCGGCAAGCCGCACTGCCCCCAGTGCGGCCGCCCGATCTCCCGCCAGTCGCCGCAGGCCATCGTGGACAAGGTCCTGGAGCTGCCGGAGGGGAGCCGCTTCCAGGTGCTGTCCCCGCTGGTGCGCGAGCGCAAGGGCGAGTTCGTCGACCTCTTCGCCGACCTCCAGACCAAGGGCTACTCCCGTGCGCGCGTGGACGGCAAGACCGTCCAGCTGACCGAGCCGCCGGTCCTGAAGAAGCAGGAGAAGCACACCATCGAGGTGGTCATTGACCGCCTCACGGTCAAGGACTCCGCCAAGCGCCGCCTCACCGACTCCGTGGAGACCGCGCTCGGCCTGTCCGGCGGCATGGTCGTGCTCGACTTCGTGGATCTCCCCGAGGACGACCCCGAGCGCGAGCGCATGTTCTCGGAGCACCTGTACTGCCCGTACGACGACCTGTCCTTCGAGGAGCTCGAGCCCCGCTCCTTCTCCTTCAACTCGCCGTTCGGCGCCTGCCCGGAGTGCACCGGCATCGGCACGCGCATGGAGGTCGACCCGGAGCTGATCGTCCCGGACGAGGACAAGTCCCTGGACGAGGGCGCCATCCACCCGTGGTCGCACGGCCACACCAAGGACTACTTCGGCCGCCTGATCGGTGCTCTCGCCGACGCCCTGGGCTTCCGCACGGACATCCCCTTCGCGGGGCTGCCCCAGCGGGCCAAGAAGGCCCTGCTCTACGGCCACAAGACCCAGATCGAGGTGCGCTACCGCAACCGGTACGGCCGCGAGCGGGTCTACACCACCCCCTTCGAGGGCGCGGTGCCCTTCGTCAAGCGCCGTCACAGCGAGGCCGAGAGCGATGCCAGCCGCGAGCGCTTCGAGGGCTACATGCGCGAGGTGCCCTGCCCCTCCTGTGAGGGCACGCGTCTGAAGCCGATCGTCCTCGCCGTCACGATCATGGGGAAGTCGATCGCCGAGGTCTCCGCGATGTCGATCAGCGACTGCGCGGACTTCCTGGGCGAACTGAAGCTGAACGCCCGCGACAAGAAGATCGCCGAGCGGGTCCTGAAGGAGGTCAACGAGCGGCTCCGCTTCCTGGTCGACGTAGGCCTGGACTACCTCTCGCTCAACCGCGCGGCCGGCACCCTCTCCGGCGGCGAGGCCCAGCGCATCCGCCTCGCCACCCAGATCGGCTCCGGCCTCGTCGGCGTGCTCTACGTCCTGGACGAGCCGTCCATCGGCCTGCACCAGCGGGACAACCACCGTCTGATCGAGACCCTGGTGCGGCTGCGCGACATGGGCAACACGCTCATCGTGGTGGAGCACGACGAGGACACCATCAAGGTCGCCGACTGGGTCGTGGACATCGGCCCCGGCGCCGGTGAGCACGGCGGCAAGGTCGTGCACAGCGGTTCCCTGAAGGAGCTGCTCGCCAACACCGAGTCGCAGACCGGCGCGTACCTCTCGGGCCGCAAGTCGATCCCGCTCCCGGACGTACGGCGCCCCCGCGACCCGTCCCGGCAGCTCACCGTGCACGGCGCCCGTGAGAACAACCTCCAGGACATCGACGTGTCCTTCCCGCTGGGTGTTTTCACGGCCGTCACCGGTGTCTCCGGATCCGGCAAGTCGACCCTGGTCAACGACATCCTCTACACGCACCTGGCGCGCGAGCTGAACGGCGCCCGGACCGTCCCCGGTCGGCACACGCGCGTGGACGGCGACGACCTGGTCGACAAGGTCGTGCACGTCGACCAGTCACCGATCGGCCGCACCCCGCGGTCCAACCCGGCGACGTACACCGGCGTCTTCGACCACATCCGCAAGCTGTTCGCCGAGACCACCGAGGCGAAGGTCCGGGGCTACCTGCCCGGCCGCTTCTCCTTCAACGTCAAGGGCGGCCGCTGCGAGAACTGCGCGGGTGACGGCACCATCAAGATCGAGATGAACTTCCTCCCGGACGTCTACGTCCCGTGCGAGGTCTGCCATGGCGCCCGGTACAACCGGGAGACCCTGGAGGTCCACTACAAGGGCAAGTCCATCGCCGAGGTGCTGAACATGCCGATCGAGGAGGCCATGCACTTCTTCGAGGCGGTCCCGGCGATCTCCCGTCACCTCAGGACGCTGAACGACGTCGGTCTCGGTTACGTCCGCCTCGGCCAGTCCGCCACCACCCTCTCCGGTGGCGAGGCGCAGCGCGTCAAGCTCGCCAGCGAACTGCAGAAGCGGTCCACCGGACGCACGGTCTACGTCCTGGACGAGCCGACCACGGGCCTGCACTTCGAGGACATCAGCAAGCTGCTGACGGTGCTCGGTGGACTGGTCGACAAGGGCAACACGGTCATCGTCATCGAGCACAACCTCGACGTGATCAAGACCGCCGACTGGATCGTGGACATGGGTCCGGAGGGCGGCGCCGGCGGTGGCCTGGTGGTCGCCGAGGGCACGCCCGAGGAGGTCGCCGGGGTTCCGGCGAGCCACACGGGCAAGTTCCTGCGTGAGATCCTCGGCGCCGACCGGATCAGTGACGCCGCGCCGGTGAAGGCACAGCGGGGCGGCACGGCACGGAGGACCGCCGCGGCCAAGTCGTCGACGAGGAAGACGGTGACGGCCAAGGCCGACGGCACCGCGACCAAGAAGGCGGCCACGGCCACGAAGAAGGCGACGCCGGCGAAGAAGACGACACGGGCCCGCAAGGCCTGACCTGTTCCGACACGCCACCTGTTCCGACAGGCCACCTGTTCTGACACGCCATCAAAAGTGCGGTGCCCCGCGGGAACTTCCCGCGGGGCACCGTTCGTTCCACCATCAGCCAGTCCGGTCCGGCGGTCGGCAGACCCCCGCCACACCGCAGGCCCGGCCGTACCTTGTCAACAGCACACGGAAAGCAGACCGCTCACCGCGCGGCCGAACCGCCCAGCTCCGCCGCGTACGGCGGCTCGGCCCCCGCCCGAGAGCAGGTGATCGCCGCCGCCCGTGCCGCGAAGCGCAGCAGCCGTGTCCAGCCCTCCGTCCCGAGGGCGGCGAGTGCTTCCGCGGACAGCGCGTCCCGGGCGGCCAGCCCGTGCAGCAAGGCCGCGTTCACCGTGTCACCGGCGCCGATGGTGTCCACGACATCGACCTTCTCACCCGGCACGGAATGCTCCCCGCCGTCCCGCGTGAACACGGTCAGACCGTCGCCGCCCCGCGTGACCACCACGGCCGCCGGTCCCGCGGCCAGCCACTCGCGCGGAGTGCCGCCGAGCCACGCCGCGTCCTCCGCTGACAGCTTCAGCAGTGTCACCGAGGGCAGCCAGCTCCTGAAGCGCGCCCGGTAGGCGTCCGCGTCCGGGATGAGTCCCGCCCGGATGTTGGGATCCAGAGCGGTGAACAGCCCCTGCCCCGCAGCGGTCCGCATCAGTTCCTCGTAGGCGCTCGCCCCCGGCTCCAGGACGAGCGAGCAGGTGCCGAAGGACACCGCGCGCGTACCCGCGGGGAGCGCGGTAGGGGCGGTGAACAGACGGTCGGCGGTGCCGTCGACATAGAAGGAGTAGGCGGCCGAACCCGCGGCGTCGAGCGTGGCCACCGCGAGGGTCGTCGGTTCCGGCCCCCGCTGGACACCGGACACATCGACGCCGGCCCGCCGCAGCCCTTCCAGCAGGGCCTCGCCGAAGGCGTCGTCCGACGTCCGGGAGCAGAAGGCGGTGCGGGAGCCGAGCCTGCCCAGCGCCACGGCGGTGTTGTACGGGCCGCCGCCGAGCGCCGGCTTCAGGTCCGCGAGGGCGCCGGGGCCCTGCGGTACCAGGTCGATCAGTGCCTCACCGGCGACGACGATCACGAGGTGGTTCCCTTCTCGGCGAGCGTGGACACTGCGGTGGCCCCGGCGGCTCCGGTGCCGCTGCCAGGCTCCTCCGGGCAGCCGCAGGACGTGCGGTGGACGAACGTGCACGGCAGCCGGACCGTCCGGGCCGGCCGCTCCGGCTCGGCGAGGCGGTCCAGGAGCACCCGGACGGCTTGGGTGCCCACCTCCCGGCTGGGCTGGGCGATCGCCGTCAGTCGGGGTGAGAACAGGTCGGCCCAGGCGAAGTCGTCGAAGCAGCACAGGGCGAGGTCGTCCGGCACGGACCGGCCGTGCCGGCGCAGCGCGCGCAGCGCGCCGATGGTCATCGCGTTGTTGGCGGTGACGAGTGCCGTGGGCGGGTCGGGCAGGGCGAGCAGGCCGGCCGTGGCACGCTCGGCCCCGGCGGACTCCGAGTTGCCGCACACGAGGAGACGCTCGTCGTGTGCCAGACCGGCCGCGGCGAGGCCCTCCCGGTATCCGGAGACGCGCTCACTGGTGGTACTGAGTCCGGGCAGGCCCGCGACCAGGGCGATCCGGCGGTGCCCCAGCCCGGCGAGATGGGTCACGAGCAGGGCCGTCGGCGCGGCGCTCTCGGTACAGACCTGGTCGAAACGCGCCGTGCCCGGCGAAGTGGCGGCGGCGACCTGGGCACCGTCGTCCGGCGCGACGTCCTCCGCCGCCCCGGCGTCGACCAGCCGGTCCAGGAACACCGTCGGTACGGCGTGGCGGCGCAGGTAACCGACGAGGTCACCCGGCTCGGCGGACGGGGCGACGATCATGCCGTCCACCCGGCGCTCATGGAGGAGCTGTACGACCTTGCGTTCGTGCCGGGGGTCGTCGTGCGGATCCGCGATGAGCAGGCTGTAGCCCGCCTCCAGGGCAGCGGCCTCGACGCCTTGCAGGATCTCCGTGAAGTACGGGTTGCTGATGGCCGACACCGCGAGGCCGATGGAACGGGTGCGGGAGGTCACCAGGGAGCGGGCGAGGGTGTTCGGGGTGTAACCGAGGGCGTCCACGGCGTCGAGGACGGCCTGACGGGTGTGCGGGAGTACCGGACGCGTGCCGTTGAGCACGTGGGAGACGGTCGCCACGGAGACCCCGGCACTGTGGGCGACATCCGCCATGGTGGCCATCGCGCTCCCTTCTCCGGGGCTGCCGTCTGATCGGCGCCGGCCCCCGTCTCATCGGCTTCCGGGCGGACGGTACCCCATGCCCCCGTCTCGCGTAAACGCTTACGCAAACGCTTACGTCCCTGCCTCGAACGTCTCCTGCCCCACGGCGTTCGTCCCCGCACGCCCCTCAAGTGGACCTCGGGTTCCGCCCGCATCCAGCGCGACCCCGCTCCCGGACCGGCCGCGACCCCGCTCCCGGACCGGCCGTGACGCTCCCGAACCGCCCCGCCACCCCGCTCCCGGACCGTCCCCTCTGCCCGGGTATCGTCGCCCTGCACACCCCTTGAGCAGTGGAGTTCCAGATGCCCGCCCCCTCCTCCGCGAGCCGCCGTACCGTCCTTCGCGGGGCCGCCGCGGCCCCGGTCGCCGGGCTCGCCCTGGCCGCGTGCTCGGCCCCGGACGGCAGTGGTGCCGCCGCGGACGCCCCCACCGCGCCGGTCGACCTCGGCGCCGAGAACGAGGTCGCGAAGGGTGGGGCCAAGCTCTACCGCGACCACAACGTGGTGGTCAGCCGTGCCGAGGACGGCACCCTGAAGGCGTACAGCACGATCTGCACGCACGCCGGTTGCCCCATCAACAAGCTGCGGGGGACGACCCTGGTCTGCCCCTGTCACGGCAGCGAGTTCGACGCCGTGACGGGCAAGGTCGTCCAGGCGCCGGCCACCGAGCCGCTGACCGAACTGCCGGTGAAGGCCGCGAAGGGCAGGATCGTCGCCGGTCCCGCGAACTGACCGCGGGACAGCGGGCCGACGAGCGGTGGACGCCGGCCCGGCCCGGTGTGCGGGCGGGGGCTCAGCTCACTCCCAGTCCCAGGCGATCCCCAGGACGCCAGGCCGGATGCGGGGCTCGACCAGGTGGGCACTGTGGTGCGGACTGGTCACGGGCAGCTCCTGCCGGCCGCTGCGCGGAGCCGCGGCCGAGTGCTGGGCGAAGCGGTGGCAGCGGACCGGCAGCGTGCCCGTGTCGAAACGCACCTGGAGCGCGTACTGGCCGCCGGGGAAGCCGAACCGCTGGAGGTACTCGCGGGACGCACCGGCCGTGCCGTCCTCGATGGCGTACCGGAAGAGAAAGGTGTCACCGGCGCCCAGCCGGGTGCCGAAGAGCAGCTCCGCGACGAGGATGCCGGTTTCCTGGTCCCAGCGGAGGCGACCGGTGCGGCAGTTCTCCAGGGCGTGCACGGTGACACGGCGCGGGTCGCAGCCGGGATCGCCGTGGTGGAGGGCGACGAAGCGGTCGACGCCGTCGCGGTGGGCCCGCACGATGTGGTGGGCCTCGCGGCTCACCAGCTCCCGCCGGGCGCCGATCCCGACGCGTTCGTGGTGCCCCACGGTGTGCAGCCCGCCGTCCAGGGACCACCCGAGGCCGGCGGTGAGCCGGTCCACGACACCCGAGGCTTCGATCAGGGAGCGGTAGGAGCGGCCCGCCGGACGGTCGGCCGTGGCCCGCTCGTCGGACTCGGCGAGCAGCCGGATCAGTGACTCGTCCGGCAGCCGGAGGATCTCCTCCAGCGCGCGTACGGCGCGCAGCGACTCGGGGCGCTGTGGGCGGCGAGCACCTTGCTGCCAGTAACTCAGGCTGGTGACGCCGACCTTGACCCCGTGGCGTGACAGATGGTGCTGCACGCGCTGGAGCGGCAGTCCGCGTGCGGCGATCGCGGCGCGCAGCGCCACGTGGAAGGGGCCGCCGCGCAGGGCCGTGTCCAGTTCCGCGGTGGGGACGTCCGCGTGCTCTGTGGCATGCCGCATGCCGAGGGGCCTTTCTGTGAGGTGTCGCTACGGCTGGTCAGACCGCCTGTGCGGTGTGCGGGGCCACCCCCGTGGGCACCGCGCGCGTCCCTGGCTGGGCACGCCGCGCCTGCCGTACGCATGCGTGTACGGCCCCGGGTTCCCCCGCATTGAAGCGTGTTGACCAGAACCCGACAACACCTGGGACCCGGCCGTTCCCGACGACTGGCCGGGCCGTGCCGTTCCGCGGCCGGTGGGCAGACGGCGGAGGTGGCGCACGCCTCGCCCGCCGCCGGGCCGGACAGGCGACGCCGGGCGGGAAGTCACCGGCATGGCCGGAAGGCGACTGACGGACGGCGCGAGGATGCGCGGAGGGCGTACGGGGGAGGGGGCGCGGAGGGGTGTCGGAGGGAGGTGCGGGCGGGCTCGGATTGCCGCCCCGCGCGAGCGCGAGGCCCCATGTCCGCGAGGCCCCGCGAGCCCCCGAGTGAGACCTCCGGTCGGCCGCCGGCCGGAAGGGATGCCCCGAGGCCACCGTACGGACGCCGTCCGGGTGGGGGCGTTGTCCACAGGCCCGACGCGGTGTCGGCGCTCGCCAGTAGGGTGTGAGACATGGCCGATCCCTCCAGCTACCGCCCCAGGCCGGGAGACATCCCGGACTCTCCGGGGGTGTACAGGTTCCGTGACGAGCACCGCCGGGTGATCTACGTCGGAAAGGCGAAAAGCCTGCGCCAGCGCCTGGCGAACTACTTCCAGGACCTGGCGAACCTGCACCCGCGCACCCGGACGATGGTGACCACAGCCGCGTCCGTGGAGTGGACGGTGGTGTCCACGGAGGTCGAGGCGCTGCAGCTGGAGTACTCCTGGATCAAGGAGTACGACCCCCGGTTCAACGTCAAGTACCGGGACGACAAGAGCTACCCGTACCTCGCGGTCACGATGAACGAGCAGTTCCCGCGGGTCCAGGTGATGCGCGGTCACAAGAAGAAGGGCGTCCGCTACTTCGGGCCGTACGCGCACGCGTGGGCCATCCGGGACACCGTCGACCTGCTGCTGCGGGTGTTCCCGGTGCGTACCTGCTCGGCCGGCGTCTTCAAGAACGCCGCCCGCACCGGCCGGCCGTGCCTGCTCGGCTACATCGGCAAGTGCTCCGCACCCTGCGTCGGCCGGATCACCCCCGAGGACCACCGGGAGCTGGCCGAGGAGTTCTGCGACTTCATGGCCGGCCGCACCGGCACCTACCTCCGCCGTCTGGAGAAGCAGATGATGGAGGCGGCCGAGGAGATGGAGTACGAGCGGGCGGCCCGCCTGCGGGACGACATCGAGGCCCTGAAGAAGGCCATGGAGAAGAACGCGGTCGTGCTCGCCGACGCGACCGACGCCGACCTCATCGCCGTCGCCGAGGACGAACTGGAGGCGGCCGTGCAGATCTTCCACGTACGCGGCGGCCGGGTCCGCGGTCAGCGCGGCTGGGTGACGGACAAGGTCGAGGAGGTCACCACCGGCGCCCTGGTCGAGCACGCCCTGCAGCAGCTGTACGGCGAGGAGAGCGGGGACGCGGTCCCCAAGGAGGTGCTGGTCCCGGCCCTGCCCGACCCGGTCGAGCCGGTCCAGGAGTGGCTGACCGGCCGCCGTGGGTCGAACGTGTCGCTGCGCATCCCCCAGCGCGGTGACAAGAAGGCGCTCATGGAGACCGTGCAGCGCAACGCCCAGCAGGCCCTCGCGCTGCACAAGACCAGGCGCGCCTCCGACCTGACCACGCGCTCGCGTGCCCTGGAGGAGATCGCCGAGGCCCTCGACCTGGACAGCGCCCCTCTGCGGATCGAGTGCTACGACATCTCGCACCTCCAGGGTGACGACGTGGTCGCCTCCATGGTCGTCTTCGAGGACGGTCTGCAGCGCAAGAGCGAGTACCGGCGGTTCCAGATCAAGGGCTTCGCCGGGCAGGACGACGTCCGCTCCATGCACGAGGTGATCACCCGCCGCTTCAAGCGCTACCTCGCCGAGAAGGAACGGACGGGGGAGTGGGCCGACGGCTCCGGAACCGACGGCTCCCTCGCCGCAGGCACCGACGGCTCCCTCGCCGCAGGCTCCGGCACCGACGGCTCGCTTCCCGACGGCGGCGCCGCGCTCACCGACGGCGAGATGATCACCGGTTCGCTCAAGGACGACGACGGCCGTCCCAGGAAGTTCGCCTACCCGCCCCAGCTCGTCGTGGTCGACGGCGGTCAGCCGCAGGTCGCGGCGGCCCGGCGCGCGCTGGACGAGCTGGGCATCGACGACATCGCCGTCTGCGGCCTCGCCAAGCGCCTGGAGGAGGTCTGGGTGCCCGGCGAGGACGACCCGGTGGTGCTGCCCCGCACCAGCGAGGGCCTCTACCTGCTCCAGCGCGTCCGCGACGAGGCGCACCGGTTCGCGATCACCTACCAGCGCACCAAGCGAGCCAAGCGCTTCCGCGCGGGCCCGCTGGACGACGTCCCCGGTCTCGGCGAGACCCGCAAACAGGCGCTCATCAAGCATTTCGGCTCGGTGAAGAAGCTGCGGACCGCCACAATCGAGCAGATCCAGGAAGTGCCCGGGATAGGCCGGAAGACGGCCGAGACCATCGCCGTGGCCCTCGCCCAGGCGGCCCCGGCCGCGCCCGCCGTGAACACGGCGACCGGAGAGATCATTGAGGACGAGGAACCCGGCACGACGGGGGGTTCCTCGGGGGAGCCCGTGACCGCGGGCGTCCCGGACGAACGACGGGGGCAGGAGACATGACCGAGCACGACGCACAGCCCACGGCACAGCGAGATCAGGCGCACGGGCGAGACCAGGCGCACGGCGGCCCGGGTGGGGATGCCGTCCGGCACGACACCGGCCGAACGGACGCGGGCCGGACCGACACCGGCCGGGACACCCGTTTGCCCGGCACCGACCAGGACGCCGGACAGGACACCGGCCAGAACAACGGAGCACAGGTGAGTACGGGCAGCGAGACAGCCGGGGTCCCCGAGGCGGCCATCCCCGAGCTGGTGATCATCTCCGGCATGTCCGGGGCCGGCCGGTCCACGGCCGCGAAGTGTCTGGAGGACCTCGGCTGGTTCGTCGTCGACAACCTCCCGCCCGCCCTCATCCCCACCATGGTGGAGCTGGGAGCCCGCTCGCAGGGCAACGTGGCGCGGATCGCGGTCGTCGTGGACGTGCGCGGCCGGCGCTTCTTCGACAACCTGCGCGAGTCCCTCGCCGACCTGGACACCCGGGGCGTCACCCGGCGGATCGTCTTCCTGGAGTCCTCCGACGAGGCCCTGGTCCGCCGCTTCGAGTCGGTGCGCCGTCCGCACCCGCTCCAGGGCGACGGCCGCATCGTCGACGGCATCGCCGCCGAACGGGAGCTGCTGCGCGAGCTGCGCGGCGACGCCGACCTGGTGATCGACACCTCCAGCCTCAACGTGCACGAGCTGCGCGCCAAGATGGACGCCCAGTTCGCCGGCGAGGAGGAGCCCGAGCTGCGGGCCACCGTGATGTCCTTCGGCTTCAAGTACGGCCTGCCCGTTGACGCCGACCTGGTCGCGGACATGCGGTTCCTGCCCAATCCGCACTGGGTCCCGGAGCTGCGCCCCTACACCGGCCTCAACGAGGAGGTCGCCGCCTACGTCTTCAACCAGCCCGGCGCGAAGGAGTTCCTCGACCGGTACGCCGAACTGCTGCGGCTCATCGCGGCCGGCTACCGGCGCGAGGGCAAGCGGTATGTGACCATCGCCATCGGCTGTACCGGCGGCAAGCACCGCTCGGTCGCGATGTCGGAGAAGCTCGCCGCGCGCCTCGCGGCCGAGGGCGTGGAAACGGTGGTCGTGCACCGGGACATGGGACGGGAATGACGCAACGTACACCGCGGCTGAGCAGGCTGCGCCGGATGGTGCCCGACGCGCGTGCCGGCCGTCCGGCCGAGGCCCGTGGGGCGCGGCCCCGCCGGCGCGGCGCCCAGCCCAAGGTGGTCGCCCTCGGCGGCGGCATGGGCCTGTCCGCCTCGCTCGCCGCGCTGCGCCGGATCACCGGTGATCTCACCGCCGTCGTCACCGTGGCCGACGACGGCGGCTCCAGCGGGCGGCTCCGGGACGAGCTGGGCGTACTGCCGCCCGGCGACCTGCGCAAGGCGCTGGCCGCGCTGTGCGGGGACGACGACTGGGGCCAGACCTGGGCCCGGGTCATCCAGCACCGCTTCCAGTCCCAGGGCGATCTGCACGAGCACGCGGTGGGCAACCTGCTGATCGTCGCCCTGTGGGAACAGCTCGGCGACCATGTGCAGGCCCTGGACCTGGTCGGCAAGCTGCTCGGTGCGCACGGGCGCGTGCTGCCCATGTCGGCCGTGCCGCTGGAGCTTCAGGCCCTGGTCAAGGGGCACGACCCGGAGCGCCCGGACGACGTGGACACGGTGCGTGGGCAGGCCACCGTGGCCCTGACGCCCGGCGAGGTGCAGTCGGTGCACCTCGTGCCCAACGACCCGCCCGCCGTCCCCGAGGCCGTGGCGGCGGTCCTGGACGCGGACTGGGTGGTCCTCGGCCCCGGTTCCTGGTTCTCCTCGGTCATCCCGCACCTGCTCGTCCCCGAGCTGCTGGACGCGCTCACCGAGACCAAGGCGCGCCGGGTGCTCTCGCTGAACCTGGCGCCGCAGCCGGGAGAAACCGAGGGCTTCTCCCCGCAGCGTCATTTGGAGGTTTTGGGGCGACACGCCCCTAAACTCGCCCTGGACGTGGTGCTGGCCGACGTGGCCGCCGTGCCCGACCGCGACTCGCTCACCGAGGCCGCCGAGCGGCTGGGAGCCGCGGTCGAGCTGGCCCCGGTGGCCCGGACCGACGGAACACCCCGGCACGATCCGGAGCTGTTGGCCGCCGCGTACGACCGTATTTTTCGGATGCATGGAAGGATCGGCCCATGGCGATGACGGCAGCGGTGAAGGACGAGATCTCCCGGCTCCCCGTCACCCGGACCTGCTGCAGGAAGGCGGAGGTCTCCGCCATCCTGCGGTTCGCCGGCGGCCTCCACCTGGTGAGCGGGCGCATCGTGATCGAGGCGGAGCTGGACACCGCGATGGCGGCCCGCCGGCTCAAGCGGGACATCCTGGAGATCTTCGGGCACAGCTCCGAGCTGATCGTGATGGCGCCCGGCGGACTGCGCCGGGGCTCACGGTATGTCGTACGGGTTGTCGCGGGCGGTGACCAGCTGGCCCGGCAGACGGGTCTCGTGGACGGCAGAGGCCGCCCGATCCGCGGTCTGCCGCCGCAGGTGGTCTCGGGGGCCACCTGCGACGCGGAGGCGGCCTGGCGCGGGGCCTTCCTGGCGCACGGCTCGCTGACCGAGCCCGGCCGTTCCTCGTCCCTGGAGGTGACCTGCCCGGGCCCGGAGGCGGCGCTCGCGCTGGTCGGTGCCGCCCGCAGACTGTCGATCGCCGCGAAGGCCCGCGAGGTGCGCGGGGTGGACCGGGTGGTCGTCCGGGACGGTGACGCGATCGGTGCCCTGCTCACCCGGCTGGGTGCGCACGAGTCGGTGCTGGCCTGGGAGGAGCGCCGGATGCGCCGCGAGGTGCGGGCCACGGCCAACCGGCTCGCCAACTTCGACGACGCCAACCTGCGCCGTTCGGCCCGTGCCGCCGTGGCGGCCGGGGCCCGGGTCCAGCGCGCGCTGGAGATCCTGGGCGACGAGGTGCCCGAGCACCTGGCCGCGGCGGGGCGGCTGCGCATGGAGCACAAGCAGGCGTCCCTGGAGGAGCTGGGCGCGCTCGCCGATCCGCCGCTGACGAAGGACGCGGTCGCGGGCCGTATCCGCCGGCTGCTGGCCATGGCCGACAAGCGCGCGGCCGATCTGGGCATCCCGGGCACGGAGGCCAACCTCAGCGAGGAGCTGGCGGACAACCTGGCCGGCTGACCGGACGATGCGTCACATGGGCCGGTGCCGACGGCCGTTCGGGTGGTCGGCACCGGCTTTTGCGTGTCCTTGTGGCGGTCTTGACTGGATCATGAAGTGACATGAGCCTGGCAACCTGTTCGTCGCTGTGGCGGACCACCGCTAGGGGGGTTCATGAGACACAGAGCGAGAGCGATCCTCGCTGTCGGCGCGCTGGTGATCGGCGGAGCGAGCCTCGCACCCGTCGCCCAGGCACGAAACGGAAGTCCGGCGCCGTCCGGGCCGGAAGAGGTCAAGGTCTACCGCGCCGAGGTCACCGGGCAGCAGGTGCCCCTGCTGCTCAAGGCCGGCCAGGACGGCCACGAACTCGGGAAGCGGGCGAGCGGACACGGCCGGACCGAGGTCGAGGTCTACCTCACCGGCAGGCAGGCGGCGCGCCTGCGCGAGCAGGGCGTCGCCCTCACCGAGCACGCGCTCTCGGCCAAGGCGGAGGCCAGGGTCGAGGAGGCCGCCCAGGGCGTGTTCCGTCCGTACAGCGGACGGGGCGGCCTCAAGGAGGAGATCCTCCGGACCGCCCAGGCCCACCCCGGCCTCACCAAGGTGGAGTCCATCGGAAGGACGCTGGGCGGCCAGGACATCCTCGCGCTCAAACTGACCAGGAACGCGAAGAAGGCGAAGGACGGCTCCCGCCCCGCCGTGCTCTACATGTCCAACCAGCACGCGCGCGAGTGGATCACGCCGGAGATGACCCGGCGCCTGATGCACTACTACCTGGACCGCTACACGACCGACCGGCGCGTCAAGAGAATCGTCGACACGACCGAGCTGTGGTTCGTCCTGTCGGCCAACCCGGACGGCTACGACTACACCTTCAAGGACTCCGGCACCCGCCTGTGGCGCAAGAACCTGCGGGACGTCAACGGCGACGGCGTCATCAGCACGGGCGACGGCGTCGACCTCAACCGCAACTTCCCCTACAAATGGGGCTACGACGACGAGGGCTCGTCGCCCAACCCCACCAGCCAGACCTACCGCGGCGCGAGCCCGGGCTCCGAGCCCGAGACCAAGGCCCTCGACGCCTTCGAGAAGCGCGTCGGCTTCCGGTACGGCATCAACTACCACTCCGCCGCCGAACTCCTCCTGTACGGCGTCGGCTGGCAGGTGGCCACCCCGACCCCCGACGACGTCCTCTACAAGGCGCTCGCCGGCACCCCCGGCAACTCGGCCGTCCCGGGCTACCACCCGCAGGTCTCCTCGGAGCTGTACACCACCAACGGCGAGGCGGACGGCCACGCGTCGAACGTCAACGGGATGGCGATGTTCACCCCGGAGATGTCGACCTGTCAGACGGCGTCGGACGTCGACCCGGACGACGCCTGGAAGAGCCAGGACTGCCAGTCCGTCTTCAACTTCCCCGACGACGAGAAGCTGATCCAGCAGGAGTTCGCCAAGAACGTCCCGTTCGCGCTCTCCGTCGCCGAGACCGCCGTGCACCCCGACAGGCCGGTCTCCTCGGTCGGCCTGAACGCCGCCGACTTCACCCCGGCCGCGTTCTCCACGTCGTACTCCCGGGGCGCGGACCAGGAGGTCTCGGTCGTCGTCCGCAAGGCGGTCCGGGACAAGCGGCTCCGGTACCGCGTCAACGGCGGCCGTACCCGCGACCAGGCGCTGAGGCACTGGAAGGGCGGCGAGACGTACGGCGGTGAGGACGACCTCTACTTCGACGAGTACCGCGCGAAGGTGCGCGGCGGCGAGCCGGGCGACCAGGTCGAGGTGTGGTTCACCGGCCGGACCGGGAGCGGGAGGAAGGTCTCCAGCAGCCACTTCACCTACACCGTCGCGAAGCGGGCGGCGGCCGACACCCTGGTGGTCGCCGAGGAGGGCACGGCCGCCACGCAGGCACGGACGTACGTGGACGCGCTGAAGGGCGCGGGGCACCGGGCGCTCGTGTGGGACGTGGCCACGCAGGGCGCCCCGGACGCGCTCGGCGTGCTGGGGCACTTCCGGACGGTCGTCCACTACTCCGGCGCGGCCGGCCCCGCCAACGCCACCCAGCTCCAGCTGCGCGCCTACCTCAACGGGGGCGGCAGGCTGATCGAGGCCGGCGAGCTGGCCGGCGGCAGCGTCGACCTCGGTGACGGCACCCTGTCCGACGACTTCAGCCAGTACTACCTGGGCGCCTACAGCCGTACGTCGACCAAGGGGGCCACCGGTCTCACCGGCTCCGGCGCGCTCGACGGCTTCACCGGGGCCCTCGGCGACGCGCCCGGCAACCCGCTCGACAAGGCCGGCACCTACGGCGTCACCTCCGACGAGCTGCCGATCGCCGCCTACCCGCAGTTCAGGAGCGCGGGCGCGGGCACCTTCGCGGGCACCGTCAACCCGTACGGTCCGTACACCGGCGCCTCCATGGCCGCCGCCGTGCACACCGACGACGCCTACAAGCGCCTCACCCGCACCGTCGACCTCACCGGGGTCACCGCCGCCGACAGGCCGGCCCTGAGCACCCGGCTGCTGTGGGACACCGAGCCCGGCTACGACCACGCGGTGTTGGAGGCGCACACCGTCGGCGCGGACGACTGGACGACCCTGCCGGAGACCGGCGGGGCCACGAAGGCGGCGGTGCCGCAGGAGTGCGGGGGCGGCTTCCTGATCGGTGAGCACCCGTGGCTGAAGCACTACCTGACGCTCACGGGCAACACCTGCACCGCGACCGGCACCACCGGCGCGTGGCACAGCCTCACCGGCAGCTCCGGCGGCTGGCGGCAGGTGAGCTTCGACCTGAGCGCGTACGCCGGGAAGTCCGTCGAGATCTCGATCAGCTACATCACCGACCCCGGCAGCGGCGGACACGGCGTCCTCGCCGACGACGCCTCGCTGGTCGTCGGCGGCGCGGCGCGGGAGACCGAGGGCTTCGAGACGTCCCTCGGCGCCTGGAAGACGGCCGGACCACCGGCCGGCAGCCCGGCGGTGCTGAAGGACTGGACGCGCACGGGGACCCTGTTCCAGACGTACGGAGCGGTCACCACGGACGACACCGTGCTGCTCGGCTTCGGTCTGGAGCAGGTGCCGTCGGCGGCCGATCGGACCGCTCTGCTGCGCAAGGCGTTCGGCTCGCTCGACAGGTGAGCGCGCCCCCCTCTCAGGGGTGCGCGGCCAAGGTGCGCATCAACTGAGCCGACCCGCTCACGAACGAGTGAAAACGGCGTCAGAAGTGCCCCGCGTTCCGTAGCAAATACGGGTGAATCCATTGTCGATCCGAGGCGGTCCGTACCCCTACTGACAGGTACGGACCGCCTGCCCGTGTATGGGACATCTCGATGTCACCTCGGGGCCCGCAGAGAGGTAGGGTCGGTGGTGGTCGGGGACATCCCAAACAGAGCTCGCCGGCACCGCATGGCCGGCGTACCAACGAGGAGATCGGTTCGTGACGATCCGCGTAGGCATCAACGGCTTCGGCCGCATCGGGCGTAACTACTTCCGCGCGCTGCTGGAGCAGGGAGCGGACATCGAGGTTGTGGCTGTCAACGACCTGGGTGACACCGCGACCACCGCTCACCTGCTCAAGTACGACACGATCCTGGGCCGCCTCAAGCAGGAGGTCTCCCACACCGCCGACACCATCACGGTCGACGGGCACACCATCAAGGTGCTGTCCGAGCGCAACCCGGCCGACATCCCGTGGGGCGAGCTGGGCGTCGACATCGTCATCGAGTCGACCGGCATCTTCACCAAGAAGGAAGACGCCGCCAAGCACATCGCCGGCGGCGCGAAGAAGGTCCTCATCTCGGCTCCGGCCAAGGACGAGGACATCACCATCGTGATGGGCGTCAACCAGGACAAGTACGACCCGGCGAACCACCACGTCATCTCCAACGCCTCCTGCACCACCAACTGTGTGGCGCCGATGGCGAAGGTCCTCGACGAGAACTTCGGCATCGTCAAGGGTCTGATGACCACGGTGCACGCGTACACGAACGACCAGCGCATCCTGGACTTCCCGCACAAGGACCTGCGCCGCGCCCGTGCCGCCGCCGAGAACATCATCCCGACCACCACCGGTGCCGCCAAGGCCACCGCCCTGGTCCTGCCGCAGCTCAAGGGCAAGCTGGACGGCATCGCCATGCGCGTCCCGGTCCCGACCGGCTCCGTCACCGACCTGGTCGTGGAGCTGGGCCGCGAGGTCACCAAGGAAGAGGTCAACGCCGCCTTCCAGAAGGCCGCCGAGGGTGAGCTGAAGGGCCTCCTCGACTACACGGAGGACCCGATCGTCTCCTCCGACATCGTCAACGCCCCGGCCTCCTGCACCTTCGACTCCTCCCTGACCATGGTCCAGGAGGGCAAGAACGTGAAGGTCATCGGCTGGTACGACAACGAGTGGGGCTACTCCAACCGCCTCGTCGACCTCACGGTCTTCGTCGGCAACCAGCTCTGATCGCCGAAGCAGGACCCCGAAGTGGGAGCAGGGCCCGTGCAGCGCGCCGCCGCGCTGTCCGGGCCCTGTCCCACGTACTGACCACGTCCTTTTACGATCAGGTGCACCACGAGCCCTCCTGTAGGAGTCCACTCCCATGAAGACGATCGACGAACTTCTCGCCGACGGCGTGAGCGGCAAGCGGGTTTTCGTCCGCGCCGACCTCAACGTGCCGCTCGCCGACGGGACGATCACCGACGACGGCCGCATCCGCGCTGTCCTGCCCACCGTCAAGGCCCTCGCGGACGCGGGCGCCAAGGTGGTCGTCGCCTCGCACCTGGGCCGCCCCAAGGGCGCCCCGGACCTCGCCTTCTCGCTGCTGCCCGCCGCCGAGCGCCTCGGTGAACTGCTCGGCGCCCCGGTCGCCTTCGCCCAGGACACCGTCGGCCCCGCCGCCCACGACGCCGTCGACGGCCTCCAGCCCGGCCAGGTCGCGGTCATCGAGAACCTGCGCTTCAACCCCGGCGAGACGTCCAAGGACGACACCGAGCGCGGTGAGTTCGCCGACCGGCTGGCCGCCCTCGCCGACGTCTACGTCGGTGACGGCTTCGGCGCCGTGCACCGGAAGCACGCCTCCGTCTACGACCTCCCGGCCCGGCTGCCGCACTACGCCGGCTACCTGATCGCCACCGAGGTCGGCGTCCTGAAGAAGCTCACCCAGGACGTCAAGCGCCCCTACGTCGTCGCGCTCGGCGGCGCCAAGGTCTCCGACAAGCTCGCCGTCATCGACCAGCTGCTCGGCAAGGCCGACCGGCTCCTCATCGGCGGCGGCATGGCCTACACCTTCCTCAAGGCCAAGGGCTACGAGGTCGGCATCTCCCTCCTGCAGGAGGACCAGGTCCCGGCCGTCAAGGAGTACATGGAGCGCGCCGAGAAGCAGGGCGTCGAGCTGCTGCTCCCCGTCGACGTCGTGGTCTCCCGGACCTTCCCGGACCTGAAGACCAAGGCGCCCACCGAGAACACCGTGGTCGACGCGGACAAGATCCCCGCCGACCAGGAGGGCCTGGACATCGGCCCGAAGACCCGAGAGCTCTACGCCTCGAAGCTCGCCGACGCCGAGACCGTCTTCTGGAACGGTCCCATGGGCGTCTTCGAGCACCCCGACTACGCCGAGGGCACCAAGGCGGTCGCCCAGGCACTCGTCGACACGGACGGCTTCACCGTCGTCGGCGGCGGTGACTCCGCCGCGGCCGTGCGCACGCTCGGCTTCGACGAGAACGCATTCGGCCACATCTCGACCGGTGGCGGCGCCTCCCTCGAATACCTCGAGGGCAAGACGCTCCCCGGCCTCGCCGCACTGGAGGACTGACCCTTGAGCACGCGCACGCCGCTGATGGCGGGCAACTGGAAGATGAACCTCAACCACCTCGAGGCCATCGCACACGTCCAGAAGCTCGCGTTCGCCCTGGCCGACAAGGACTACGAGGCCGTCGAGGTCGCCGTCCTGCCGCCCTTCACCGACCTGCGCTCCGTGCAGACCCTGGTCGACGGCGACAAGCTCAAGATCAAGTACGGCGCCCAGGACATCTCCCAGCACGACTCCGGCGCCTACACGGGCGAGATCTCCGGCCCGATGCTGGCCAAGCTGAAGTGCACCTACGTGGTGATCGGCCACTCCGAGCGGCGCCAGTACCACAACGAGACCGACGAGCTGGTCAACGCCAAGGTCAAGGCCGCGTACAAGCACGGCCTCACCCCGATCCTGTGCGTCGGTGAGGAGCTGGACGTCCGTGAGGCGGGCGATCACGTCGGCCACACCCTCGCCCAGGTCGAGGGCGGTCTGAAGGACCTGCCGGCCGAGCAGGCCGGCACGATCGTGATCGCGTACGAGCCGGTGTGGGCCATCGGCACCGGCAAGGTCTGCGGCGCCGGGGACGCCCAGGAGGTCTGCGCCGCCATCCGCGCCAAGATCGCCGAGCTGTACTCCCAGGACGTGGCCGACCAGGTCCGCATCCAGTACGGCGGCTCGGTGAAGTCGGGCAACGTCGCCGAGATCATGGCCCAGGCCGACATCGACGGCGCCCTGGTCGGCGGTGCCTCGCTGGACGCCGACGAGTTCGTCAAGATCGTGCGTTTCCGCGACCAGTGATCACGGTCGTGAGTAGGCGGTAGCGGCGATACGTCGTACTCTTGCGGGGGCACAGCCGGGTGCTGTGCCCCCGTCGTCCATCCGAATCCGAGGAAGTTGGTCCAGCCGTGGTTTTGGGGTTCTCGATCGCCCTGATCATCTTCAGCCTGCTGCTGATGCTGCTGGTGCTGATGCACAAGGGAAAGGGCGGCGGCCTGTCCGACATGTTCGGTGGCGGCATGCAGTCCTCCGTCGGCGGCTCCTCGGTCGCCGAGCGCAACCTCGACCGGATCACCATCGTGGTGGGCCTGCTGTGGTTCGCGTGCATCATCGTCCTCGGCATGCTGATCAAGACGAACAGCTGACCCACGAGCAGTACATTCCGCACGTAAAGCCCCATGCTCGGTACGCGCTCCTGAGCGCGGCCTATCATGGGGCTTGCGTCTTGGTGTGGGGGCCGGTAACTCCAATCACTGGACGCGCGTTGGGCCTTACGTAGACTGAGGCGCTCGCGGCGAAGCGAAACGCCGACTCGCTTCGCGGCACCATCACGCAGGGAGTTACGACCGTGGCAAGTGGCAACGCGATCCGAGGAAGCCGGGTCGGGGCGGGGCCGATGGGCGAGGCCGAGCGCGGCGAGTCCGCGCCGCGTCTGCGCATCTCCTTCTGGTGCTCCAACGGGCACGAGACGCAGCCCAGCTTCGCCAGCGACGCGCAGGTGCCCGAGACCTGGGACTGCCCGCGCTGCGGCTTCCCGGCCGGCCAGGACCGGGACAACCCGCCGGACCCGCCGCGCACCGAGCCGTACAAGACGCACCTGGCGTACGTACGGGAGCGGCGCAGCGACGCCGACGGCGAGGCGATCCTCGCCGAGGCGCTCGCCAAACTGCGAGGCGAGATCTAGGAGTTGTGACCGGCCGGGTACCCGCGGGTGCCCGGCCGGAGCCGTTTCGCCCCGCTGTGGACGATCCGTTGTCAGTGCCGCCCTCTACCGTGTGCGCATCGGCGTATCGGAGGGGGCGAGCGTGGGGGCGGTCGGGACGGCGAGCAGCGGGACACCTGCCTGGCGCGGTGGATTCGGCCGGCTGTGGACGGCCGCCGTGGTCTCCCGGTTCGGTGACGCGTTGCGCACCTCCGCGCTGCCGTTGCTCGCCGTGCGCCTCACCGGGCAGCCCCTCGTCATCGCCTCCGTCACCGCCTGTGGATACCTGCCCTGGCTGCTGTTCGGGCTGTTCGGCGGTGCCGTGGCGGACCGCGTCGGCCAACGGCGGGCGATGTGGCTGGTGGACACGGTGCGGGGCCTGCTCGTCGCCGGTTTCGCCCTCGCCGTGGGCCTCGGGTGCGCCTCCATACCCCTGCTGATCGCGCTCGCCTTCTCTCTCACCGCGCTCCAGACGCTCTTCGACAACGCCTCCACGGCCCTGTTGCCCTCCCTGGTGACCCGGGAGGCCCTGGGCGGTGCGAACGCCCGGCTGATGACCGGCCAGCAGTCGGCGGGCGGACTCCTGGCGGGCCCGTTCGTGCCGCTGTTGCCGGCGTCCGGGGCGTTCATGCCGTTCGCGGCGGACGCGGGCACCTACCTGGTGGCCGCCGCGCTCGTGGCGTCCCTGCGGGTACGGCCGCCGGAGCGGGAGCCCCGCCCGGCCGGCAGCACCCTGCGCACGGAGATCGGGGCGGGCCTGCGCGCGCTGTGGCGGGACCGGGTGCTCACGTGCAGCGCAGGCGTGGCGATCAGGGCGCCCATGCCGATGTGGCACAGCAGCGTGGCCACACGGACCGCGCGGGTCTGGAACGTCAACCGGGTCACCCTGATGCAGCAACGCGGCCCCGGGTCCATGGTGGGCCGCATCGCCTCGGCCTTCCGGACGTCCTCCACCTCCGGTGCCCCGCTCGGCGCGTTCCTCGGCGGGGCCGCGGCCGGACTGTACGGCCTCAACGCACCGGCCCTGCTCGCGGCCGTCCCGTTCGCCTCGGCCGTCGTCGTGCTGATACCGGGGCGCGAACCCGGCGTATCCGCCGTCGCCCGCGCGGACAGCGTCTCCACCGCTCGTCCCGCGCGCTGATCAATTAGGTTGGAACGGCTGGGACAGGCACGAAAGAAGGCGGAAGTCGGACATGAACGCAGACGGCCGTACCAGGCTCAACCAGACGCCCGAGTGGACCGCTCTCGCCAAGCACCGGGAGGAGCTGGCGGACACCCATCTCCGGGACCTGTTCGCCGCCGATCCGGCGCGCGGCACCGGGTACACGCTCCGGGTCGGCGACCTGTACATCGACTACTCGAAGCACCTGATCACCGACGAGACACTGCGCCTGCTGCGCGAGCTGGCCGCGGCGACGGACGTCTTCGGCCTCAGGGACGCCATGTTCCGCGGCGAGAAGATCAACGTCACCGAGAACCGGGCGGTGCTGCACACCGCGCTGCGCGCTCCGCGCGACGCGGTGGTCGAGGTCGACGGCGAGAACGTCGTGCCGAAGGTGCACGCCGTGCTCGACAAGATGGCCGGCTTCGCCGACCGCGTCCGCTCCGGCGAGTGGACCGGCCACACCGGCAAGCGCATCAGGAACGTGGTCAACATCGGCATCGGCGGCTCCGACCTCGGACCCGCGATGGCCTACGAGGTGCTGCGCTGCTTCACCGACCGCGACCTCACGGTCCGCTTCGTCTCCAACGTGGACGGCGCCGACCTGCACGAGGCCACCCGGGACCTCGACCCGGCGGAGACGCTGTTCATCATCGCCTCCAAGACCTTCACCACCATCGAGACCATCACCAACGCGACCTCGGCGCGCACGTGGCTGCTGGCCGCGCTGGGCGACGAGGCCGCCGTGGCCCGGCACTTCGTGGCGCTGTCCACGAACGCGGAGAAGGTCGCCGAGTTCGGCATCGACCCGGACAACATGTTCGAGTTCTGGGACTGGGTCGGCGGCCGGTACTCCTACGACTCCGCCATCGGCCTCTCCCTGATGATCGCCATCGGCCCGGACCGGTTCCGCGAGATGCTGGACGGCTTCCGGACCGTCGACGACCACTTCCGCACCGCGCCCGCCGAGGACAACGTCCCGCTGCTGCTGGGCCTGCTGGGCATCTGGTACGACAACTTCCACGACGCCCAGACCCACGCCGTGCTCCCGTACAGCCACTACCTCTCCAAGTTCACCGCCTACCTCCAGCAGCTGGACATGGAGTCCAACGGCAAGTACGTCGCCCGCGACGGCAAGCAGGTGGAGTGGCAGACCGGACCGGTGGTGTGGGGCACGCCCGGCACCAACGGGCAGCACGCCTACTACCAGTTGATCCACCAGGGGACCAAGCTGATCCCGGCCGACTTCATCGGCTTCGCCCGGCCGGTGGCCGAGCTGAGCGGGGAACTGAAGGCCCAGCACGACCTGTTGATGGCCAACTTCTTCGCCCAGACCCAGGCGCTGGCCTTCGGCAAGACCGCCGACGAGGTCCGGGCGGAGGGGGTCCCCGAGGAGCTGGTCCCGCACAAGACGTTCCAGGGCAACCGGCCGACCACGACGATCCTCGCCCGTGAGCTGACCCCGTCCGTCCTCGGCCAGCTCGTCGCCCTCTACGAGCACAAGGTGTTCGTGCAGGGCGCGGTGTGGAACATCGACTCCTTCGACCAGTGGGGCGTGGAGCTGGGCAAGGTGCTCGCCAAGCGCGTCGAGCCCGCGCTCACCGAGGGCGCCGACGTGCCCGGCCTGGACGCGTCGACGAAGGCACTGGTCGCCAAGTACCGGGAGCTGCGCGGCCGGAGCTGAGCCGCGGCCGGAGCGGGCCCCGGCCGGAGCCGGTCCCGGCCGGGGCCCGTGGCGGTGGTATCCCCGCGCGCCCGACCGCGCCCGTCCCCTAGGGTTCCGTGGGACCAGGGGAGGGATGGCGCATGGTGCGCAGGGTGTTGGCCACGGCGGTCGCGGTGGCCGTGGCGGGAGTGGCGGCGGTGGGCTGCGACAGCGGAGGGCAGCCGGCCGAGTCGAAGGGGGGCCGGCCGGACCCCACGGCCACGGCGACGGCCGTACCGTACACCGGGCCGGCGGACATGCCGGAGCGGCTGGGGAACGACGGCACGACCATCATGGTCGGGGACGAGGCCGCCCCGCTGACCGTGCACCTGTACGAGGATCCGCGGTGCCCGGTGTGCGAGCAGTTCGAGACCACCGGTGGTGCGCCCGAGCTGCGTGAGGCGACCATCCGGCGCGAGGTGAGGACCCAGTACACCCTCGCCTCCTTCCTGGACGCCCGGCTCGGGGGCACGGGCTCCCGGAAGGCGGTCAACGCCCTGCGGGCCGCGCTGGACAAGGGCAAGTTCGCCGAGTACCACGACGTGCTCTACGCCCACCAGCCCGCCGAGAGCGAGGACGGGTTCACCGACGCCTACCTGCTCGAACTGGCGGGGCGGGTCCCGGGGCTGCGCGGACCGGACTTCGACTCGGCCGTCCGGACCATGAAGTACCGGACGTTCGTGACCAACAGCGAGGACGCCTACGAGAGGGCGGGCGGACCGCGGGAGCCCGAGGGTCCCGGCACCCCCACCGCGGAGATCAACGACGTACGCGTCCCGGTGCGGTACAACGGCCTGCTGTTCGACGGGACGGTCTTCGGCGGCCTGCTGAGGAAGATCCGCAAAGACCCGGAAAGCTGGCAGGCCGTGTCCCCCTGAGCGGGTTCAGGCCACCGCGCTCAGCGTGTCCGCGAGGCGCCGGCGGGCCACGCGGGACGCGGGCAGGGTGGCCAGGGCCGCCGCCCCCACAACGGCGGCCGAGCCCAGCAGCAGAAGCAGGCCGGGGGAGGGGGACTGGGCGATTCCGGCGCCGATGCCGCTGGAGCCGCCCTGGGCGTCGATCAGCCGGCGGGCCAGTGGCAGCCCCAGCGCCGTCCCGGTGACGGCCGCCGCCAGGGCCGTGCAGCTCGTCGCCGTGACGGTGATCGCGGTGATCTGCCGTGGCGACATGCCGATCGCACGGAGCGCCAGTACGTCCCGCTCGCCCTCGCGGACGCTGCCGCCGATCGCGGTGAGCAGTTCCACCAGCCCGATCAGGGCCAGGACGGCGATCAGTCCGGCGACGACGCCGCGCAGCGGGGACAGCCCGTCGGCCGGGTTCGCCACGGCGTGCACCTCCAGGTGGCCGTGGCCTGCCGAGGCGAGCGCGGCGGCCACGTGGCGCGGGTCCGCGCCGGGGCGCAGCCGCAGCTCGTAGAAGGCCGGGGACAGCTCCGGGTCGTTCTCCCGGAGGGTGTCCAGGGAGGTGGTGACGACCCGGCCGGCGTTGCGCGGTTCCAGGGTGCGGCCCACGATGTGCAGGATCTGCGGCCGGTCGCCCACCGTCATCCGCACCCAGTCGCCGACCCGCGCGTCCAGCAGGTCGAGCAGGCCCTGGCCGGCCACCGCCTCGTCCGGACCACGGGCCGCGCGGCCCTCGGCGAGGGCGTAGGGGTAGGGCTCGGCGCGGGTGCCGACGCCGCGCAGGGCGATGGTCCCGGTCTGGCCCGGGACCAGCGCGGCCACCTCGACGCCCGGGTAGGCGGCGGCGACCCGGGAGTCGTGCGCCAGCACGCTCCGCACGCCCGACCCGTCCAGGGCGCCGTCCGAGCGGACCGTGAGCGCCGTCGGCAGGCCCACCCGCTCGGGGCTGCTGTGGAGGCGGTCGATCGTGGTCCAGGCGCTGAGCGCCACCACGATCAGCAGCAGCGGCAGCGTCAACCGGGCCACGGTGGCCAGTGACCGGCCGCGCCCCGCGAACGCCTTGTGACAGCCGAGGACCAGCGCGGCCGGCAACCGCAGCCCCAGCGCCCGCCGGGCCGCCCCGCTCAGCCGCCCGCCCGCCGGCGCGGCCGGGCGCGGCACCGGGACCGGCGGTACCCGGCCCGCCCGCCAGGCCGCGAGCCCCGTGGTCAGACCGATGAACAGCACCGCACCGGCGGGCACCGCGCACAGCGCCAGGGTGTGCCCGGGCAGCCCCTGCCACACCCCCACCGCGTCCCCGAGCCGCCCCGGGACCCGGTTGCCCAGCCCCTCGGTGAGCAGGGCCGCGGCCACCGCGCCGAGCAGCGCGTACGCCAGGTGCTGGAGCAGGAAGATCCGTACCACCTGGCCGGGTGTGAAGCCGATCGCCTTCAGCACCGACAGGTCACGCAGGTGCCCGCGGATGCGGGTCGCGATGGCGCCGTGCACCGCGAACCCGGCTGCGGCGAGGGCGCCCAGACCGAACAGCCCGAGCACCTGGCCGAGCAGCCGGTTGTCGCCCTGTGCCTCGGCGCGGGCCTGCTGCCAGGTGGAGACCTCGCCGACCGCGCCGGCGCCCAGCACGGTGACGGCCCGCTGGACGGCGTAGTCGGTGTCCGAGGGATCGCCGAGCCGCAGCCCGATGACCTGCCCGGCCGGGGCCCGCACGGCGGACGGCAGCGCCCACACCAGACCGGGCTGCTCGCCGGGGCGGTACGGGGGTTCGGCGCTGTCGGCGATGCCCTCGACGGTGAGCGTGCGCGCCGTGCCGGGCAGCGTCAGGGTGTCACCCGGCTCGGCCAGCAGGGCCCGCGCCAGGCTGCTCTCCAGCACCACGCCGTCCGGCGCCGCCGGGTCCAGCCAGTGCCCGGAGGTGAGCAGGGGGCGGCCGACGGAGGGCAGGTCAGAAGTGGCGCGCAGTTCTACGGAGGCGCGGGTGCCGCGGGCGGCGACGGTGGCGGACTCGGCACGGTAGGGGCCGGCGACGGAGGTGACCCCGTCCAGCCGGGCCAGCGCGCGGGCGTCGGCGGACGGCGCGGTGTGCAGCCAGACGTGGGCGCCGTGCGCCTCGGCGAAGGTCCGCTGCCAGGGGTTCGTGGCGTAGCCGAAGAGCGCGGCGGCGAGCAGCAGCGAGGCGACTATGCCCGCGGTGGCCAGCACCAGGAACAGCGCCTCGCCGCGGTGGGCGCGCAGGTCGGAGTGGGCCCAGCGCAGGGTGGCCCGCACGTCCCTCAGGTCCGGCACGGTCAGTCCCTCAGCTCCAGCACGCCGGATATGCCGCTCCGCCGGGGCGGCGGCGCGCCGTCCAGGGCCGCGTCGTCGGCGATGCGGCCGTCGAAGAAGCTGATCACGCGGTCGGCGGCGCTGGCCAGTCGGGCGTCGTGGGTGACCAGCACGATGGTCTGGCCGCGCCCGTGGAAGCGGGACAGCAGCCGCATCACCTCGCGGGTGCCCTTGCTGTCCAGGCTGCCGGCCGGCTCGTCCGCGAGCAGCAGCGGCGGATGGTTGACCAGCGCCCGGGCGAGCGCGACCCGCTGCTGCTCGCCGCCGGACAGCTCGCCCGGCATGCTGCGCTCCTTGCCCCGCAGACCCAGCTCGGCGAGCAGCGCCTCCCGTTCGGCGCGGGCCTTCTTCGGCGGGACCCCGGCGAGCAGCGCGGGCAGCTCCACGTTGTCGGCGACCGACAGGTTCGACACCAGGTTGAAGAACTGGAAGACGATCCCGATGGCCTTCCTGCGCTCCACGGCCCAGCGGGCCTCGCTGAAGGAGTCCGTGCACCGGCCGTCGAGCCAGACGCTGCCCTCGTCGGGCCGCTGGAGCCCGCCGAGCAGGTGCAGCAGCGTGGACTTGCCCGCGCCGGACGGCCCGGTGATCGCGACGAACTCGCCGCGGGCCACGGCGAGGTCGACCCCGCGCACGGCGTGCGCGGGCGCGCCCTCGCCGTAGTGGGTCTTCACCAGTCCCTCGGCGCGCAGCACCGGAGCGTGCCCGTCACTCACTCCAGACCCTCCAGTTCCTCCTGGCACCGTTCCAGCCAGTCGAGGTCGGCCTGGAGGTGCAGCATCGCGCCCTCGATCAGCAGCTGGGCGATTCGGTTGTCCCGGCTCTCGGCCGCGGCCAGTTTCGACAGGTTGCGCATGGTGTTGAGGTACTGGCGCCGCTGCCGGTTGATGAGGGCGATCTGGTCGGCGAGACCGGTCTGCGGGGCGAGGGCGAGTTTCATGAAGAACTCGTCCCGCACCCGCGGCTCGTCCTCGGTCTCCTCGAACCAGGCGAGCAGCGCCTCGCGCCCGGCGTCGGTGAGGTGGTAGACCTTCTTGTTGGGCCGGCTGGACTGCTCGACGTCCTCGCCCTCGATCAGCCCGGACTTCTCCAGACGGCCGAGGGTGACGTAGATCTGGCCGACGTTCGGCTGAGGGTACGCGGCGCCCAGCAGTTGCTCAAGGTCCTGCTTCAGCTCGTAGCCGTGGGCCGGACCGCGGGCGAGGAGTGCCAGGAGGGGCAGGCGCACTCGTGCTGTCCTCCTGTCTGCTTCATGTGCTCCAGGCCCTAGTATCGCGCATACCTAACAGGTATACATGGCCTCTGTCCCCGGGCGAGGGCGCCCGTGGTGCCGGGTGTACAGGGAGGAACCTATGCGGTGGATGCGCGCCGCCGGTAGGGGCCTTCTCGTTCTCGTCGTGGTCATGGCCGGGTACGTGGCCTCGGGAGCCCGCGCCGACGAGGGCGCGGGAGGCGGCCGGGGCCCGCTCACGCTGGCCACCGCCGGTGACCTCACGGGCTATCTCGGCCCGTTGCTGGAGGGCTGGAACCGCACCCACCCCGGCGAGAGGGTCACCCTGGTCGAGCTGCCGGACTCCGCCGACGAGACGCACGCGCAGATGACGACCGACCTGCGCGGCGGCGACCGGGGCCGGTTCGACGTCCTCAACATCGACGTCGACTGGACCTCCGAGTTCGCGGCGGCCGGCTGGATCCGCCCGCTGCCCCGCGACCGCTTCCCCCTGGACAGCTTCCTGCCGCCGGTCGTGGACACGGCGACCTACGACGGACGGCTGTACGCGGTCCCGTACGTCACGAACGCCGGACTCCTCCTGTACCGCAAGGACGTCCTCGGCCGGGAGGGGGTGGCCCCGCCGCGCACCTGGGCCGAGCTGGAGCACGACGCGAGGACCATCGCGCCGAAGTACGGACTCGGCGGCTACGCGGGCCAGTTCCTGCCCTACGAGGGCCTCACCGTGAACGCGGCCGAGGCCGTGTACTCGGCGGGCGGCACCATCCTCGGCGGCGAGGGCACCCGTGTCACCGTCGACTCGGCCGCCGCCCGCGAGGGCATCGGCTTCCTCGCCCGCGGCATCCGCGAGGGCTGGATCCCGAGGCAGGCGCTGACGTACAAGGAGGAGGAGTCCAAACAGGCCTTCCAGGACGGCAGGCTGCTCTTCCTGCGCAACTGGCCCTACGCCTACGCCGTCGCCTCCGCCCCGGGTTCCAGGGTCGCCGGGAAGATCGGCGCCGTACCGCTGCCGGGGCCGGACGGGCCGGGGACGAGCGTCCTCGGCGGCTCCAACCTCGCGGTCAACACCCACGCCCGGCACCCGGACTCCGCCGCGCGCCTGATCGCCTACCTCACCAGCGCGCCCGTGCAGCGCCAGGTGCTCACGCGGGGCGCGCTGCCGCCGGTACGCGCCGGGCTCTACGAGGACCCCGCGCTCGTCCGGCGGTTCCCCTATCTGCCGACCCTGCGCACCGCCGTCCTCACCGCCCGGCCGCGCCCCAAGAGCCCGCACTACGACCAGGTCAGCCTGGCCGTGCAGGCGGTCGTGCAGGACGCGCTGACCGGGCGGCAGACGCCCGGGCAGGCCGTGCGCCGGCTGGCACGCGAACTCGACGCCATCGCCGGCCGTTAGCCGGCCACCCCTCACGGCTGCTAGTTACTTGTTAGGTAACGCGGACATCTCAACTGGCTTCCGGATGTCACGGTAAGTCCGCATTCGTCACCCCAACTGCTCGGTAACACTTGTTCTTTTCGTTGACACTGCCGCGACACGCCTACCTAACATGCATGCATGTTGAGTAAGTACCACTGGTGGCGCGACGCCGTGATCTACCAGGTGTACGTCCGCAGCTTCCTGGACAGCACCGGTGACGGCATCGGCGATCTGGCCGGCGTCCGGGCCGGGCTGCCGTACCTGAAGAAGCTCGGCGTCGACGGGATCTGGCTGAGCCCCTTCTACCCCTCGCCGCAGCACGACCACGGCTACGACGTGGCCGACTACCGCGGTGTCGACCCGATCTTCGGCGACCTCGCCGAGTTCGACCTGCTGATGGCCGCGGCCCGGCGGCTCGGCATCAAGGTGCTGCTCGACATCGTCCCCAACCACTGCTCCAGCGAGCACCCGTGGTTCCGCGAGGCCCTGGCCGGCGAGCCCGGCAGCCCGGCCCGCGCCCGCTTCCACTTCGCCGACGGCCGCGGCCCCGACGGCAGCGAGCCGCCCAACAACTGGCACGCCATGTTCGGCGGACCCGCCTGGACCCGGGTCCCCGACGGCCAGTGGTACCTGCACATGTTCACGCCCGAGCAGCCCGACTGGAACTGGCGCAACCCCGAGATCCCCGACGAGTTCGACCGGACCCTGCGGTTCTGGCTCGACCGGGGCGTCGACGGCTTCCGCATCGACGTCGCCGCCGGTCTGTTCAAGCACCCCGCCCTGCCGGACTCCGACGACCCGGAGGCCGACGCCCGCACCCGCGACTCGGTCAACCCGCTCGCCTGGAACCAGCCCGAGGTGCACGAGGTGTGGCGCCGCTGGCGCTCCCTGTGCGAGGAGTACGCCGACCGGGACGGCCGCGAGCGCCTGCTCGTCGGCGAGGTCTCCGTCCCCACCGCCCGCGAACACGCCCTGTACGTCCGCCCGGACGAGCTCCACCAGGCCTTCTTCTTCGACCTGCTCGGCGCCCCCTGGGACGCCGACGCCTTCCGCAAGGTCATCTCCGAGGCTATGCAGGACATCGCCGGCACCGGCTCCACGGTCACCTGGGTCCTCAACAACCACGACCAGGTCCGCACCGTCACCCGCTACGGCGAACCCGCCACCGAGGGCAGCGGTCTCGGCGCCGCCCGCGCCCGCGCCGCCGCGCTGCTGATGCTGGCGCTGCCCGGAGCCGCGTACATCTACCAGGGCGAGGAACTGGGCCTGCCCGAGGTCGTCGACCTGCCGGACGACGTGCTCACCGACCCGATCTTCCGGCGCACCGGCAGCCGCGCCCGCATCCGCGACGGCTGCCGGGTCCCGCTGCCCTGGTCCGGGCAGGCATCCCCGTTCGGCTTCACCTCCGGGGTGGAGGGCGCCAAGCCCTGGCTGCCGCAGCCCGACTACTTCGCCGAGTACGCCACCGACCGCGCCCTCGCCGACACCCGCTCCTTCTGGCACCTGTACCGCGACGGCCTCCACCTGCGCACATCCCTGCCCCAGCTGGGCGAGGGCACACTGCGCTGGCTGGATGCCCCGCCGGACGTCCTCGCCTTCGTCCGCGGCGACGGCCTGGTCTGCGCCGTCAACTTCGGCACCGCCCCAGCCCCCGCGCCGGCCTCCGGCACCCTCCTGCTGTCCAGCGGCCCCTGCCCGCCCGGCGTCCTGCCCGGCGCGACGGCGGCCTGGTGGCTGAACGACCTGTGATCACCCGTCCCCAATGAAAGGTCCGTCAACGATGATGCGACGACGCACGACCCTGCTCACCGGCTGCACCGCCCTCGCCCTCGCCCTCGGCGCCACCGCCTGCGGCGGCGGACCCGTCTCGGCGGGCGGCGGCGACAAGGCGCTCAGCGGCCAGACCGTCACCGTGGCCGGCGTCTGGTCCGGCAGCGAGCAGAAGAACTTCCAGAAGGTGCTGGACGCCTTCACCGAGAAGACCGGTGCGAAGACCCAGTTCGTGTCGACCGGCGACAACGTCTCCACGGTCGTCGGCAGCAAGATCGAGGGCGGCAACGCACCCGACGTCGTGATGGTCCCGCAGGTCGGCGTCCTGAACCAGTTCGCGCAGAAGGGCTGGCTCAAGCCGCTCTCGCCGGCCGCCCAGCGGACCGTCGACGCCGGCTACGCCCCCGTCTGGAAGAAGTACGGCAGCGTCGACGGCACCCTCTACGGCCTCTACTTCAAGGCCGCCCACAAATCCACCGTCTGGTACAGCCCCGACGCCCTCGCCCAGGCCGGGGTCAAGCCGCCGAAGACGTACGACGAGCTGCTCAAGGCCGGTCACACCGTCTCCGACTCCGGCCTCGCCGCCTTCGCCGTCGCCGGACAGGACGGCTGGACCCTCACCGACTGGTTCGAGAACATCTACCTCTCCCAGGCCGGCCCCGAGAAGTACGACGCCCTCGCCGCGCACAAGCTCACCTGGACGGACACGTCGGTCGTCAAGGCGCTCACCACCCTCGGCAAGCTGTTCGAGGACAAGCAGCTCATCGCCGGAGGCCAGAACGGGGCCCTGAACACCGACTTCCCCGGCTCCGTGGAGAAGGTGTTCGGGCCCAAACCCCAGGCCGGCATGGTCTACGAGGGCGACTTCGTCGCCGGCGTCGCCCACGACCAGTACGGCAAGGAGATCGGCAAGGACGCCGACTTCTTCCCCTTCCCGGCGGTCGGCGGCGGCACGGCACCCGTCGTCAGCGGCGGTGACGCGGCCGTCGTCCTCAAGGACGGCAAGAACGCGGGGGCCGGCATGAAGCTCGTGGAGTACCTGGCCACCCCCGAGGCCGCGGCCGTGTGGGCGAAGGCGGGCGGCTTCCTGTCCCCGAACAGGAAGCTGAGCCTTACCGCGTACGGCGACGACGTCACCCGCGCCACCGCCAAGTCCCTCGTGGGCGCCGGGGACTCGGTCCGCTTCGACATGTCCGACCAGGCACCGGCGGCCTTCGGCGGCACCAAGGGCACCGGCGAGTGGAAGCTCCTCCAGGACTTCCTGCGCGACCCGTCGGACCCGAAGGGCACGGCGGCCAAGCTCGAAGCCGCCGCGGCCAAGGCCTACCGGAACTGAGCGGCACACCCATGACCGCCACCACCGTCGTGAAACAGCAGGCGGGCCCGCGTCGCGCCGCCGGCCCGGCGCCCGCGCGCCGTGGCCGGCGGCGCGCCCGGCTGATCGCCCTGCTCTTCGTCCTCCCGGCGCTGCTCCTGCTCGGCGCGCTCGTCGTCTACCCGGTGCTGTTCTCCGTCGGCCGCAGCTTCTTCGACGCCTCCGGCACCCGGTTCGTCGGCGGCGACAACTACACCGAGATGTTCCGCGACCCGGCCACCCTCAAGGCCATCCGCAACACCACCATCTGGGTCGTCGTCGCCCCCGCCCTGCTCACCGGCCTCGGCCTGATCCTGGCCGTCCTGGTGGAGAAGGTCCGCTGGGCGACGGCCTTCAAGCTGCTCCTCTTCATGCCGATGGCGGTGTCCTTCCTCGCCGCCGGCATCATCTTCCGCCTCGCCTATGACGAGGACCCGGACAAGGGCGTGCTCAACGCCGCCGTCGTCTCCGTCCACGACGCCTTCAAGGGCACCTCGACCTACCCGACCGCCCGGGGCCGCACCGGACTGCTCACCCAGGACCGGGACGGCTCCTACCGCACGACCGCCTCCGCGGGCGACACCGTGGCGCTGCCGATGGTCGGCGTGCTGCCGGGGGACCTGCCCGGCAACGCCTCACCCGCCCGTACGGCTGCCGCGCGCAAGGCCGCCCCCGGCGAACTGCGCGGCGTCGTGTACCTGGACTTCACCCCCGGCGGGGGCGGCAGGCAGGGCCGGGTCGACGCCCAGGAGAGCGGCCTGCCCGGCATGAAGGTCGAGGCGGTCCGCGACGGCGAGACGGTCGCGAGCGCGACCACCGCCGCCGACGGATCCTTCCGTTTCTCCGGGCTCACGGCGGGCCCGTACACGGTGAAACTGCCGGAGTCGAACTTCGCCCCGCCCTACCAGGGCGTCTCCTGGCTCGGCCCGACCCTCGTCACCCCCGCGATCATCGGCGCCTACCTGTGGATCTGGACGGGTTTCGCGATGGTCCTGATCGGCGCCGGCCTGTCCACGCTGCCGCGCGACGCGCTGGAGGCCGCCCGGATGGACGGCGCCAACGAGTGGCAGATCTTCCGGCGGATCACCGTCCCGCTGCTCGCGCCCGTGCTCACCGTGGTCTTCGTGACCCTGGTGATCAACGTGATGAAGGTCTTCGACCTCGTCTACATCATCGCGCCCGGCCCGGTGCAGGAGGACGCCACCGTCCTCGCCACCCAGATGTGGCTGGTGTCCTTCGGCGGCGGCAACGACCAGGGCCTCGGCAGCGCCCTCGGCGTGCTCCTGCTGCTCCTGGTGATCCCCGCGATGGTCTTCAACGTCCGCCGTTTCCGCAACAGTCAACGATGAGGAGTCACCGATGAACGCGATCAGGCGCGGCCTGGGCAGCGGCCTGGTGCAGGCCTTCCTGGTGGTCATCGGCCTGGTCTGGCTGACCCCGCTGGCCGGCCTGTTCCTGTCCTCCCTGCGCTCGGCCCAGGACACCGCGAAGGGCGGCTGGTGGACGGCGCTGGCCGGCCCCGGCCAGCTGTCCTTCGACAACTACTCGGCCCTGCTGAAGAACGCGGGCATCACCCAGGCCTTCTGGAACACCGTGCTGATCTCGGTGCCGGCCACCACCCTGGTCGTCGTCATCGCGGCCCTGGCCGGATACGCCTTCGCCTGGCTGGACTTCCCGTTGCGGGAGCCCGTCTTCCTGCTGGTGGTGGCCCTGTTGGTGGTGCCGGTGCAGATCGGCCTGCTGCCGGTCGCCAAGCTCTTCGGCGCACTGGGCCTGTTCGGCACGATTCCCGGTGTCGTCCTGTTCCACGTCGCCTACGGCCTCCCCTTCGCCGTCTTCCTGCTGCGGAACTACTTCGCGGAGATGCCGAAGGAGATGCTGGAGGCGGCACGGATGGACGGCGGCAGCGAGTGGCGCATCTTCACGCGCCTCGTCCTGCCGGTGGGCCGCCCGGCCATCGCCTCGCTCGCCATCTTCCAGTTCCTGTGGGTCTGGAACGACATGCTGGTCGCCCTGCTCTTCGCCGACAGCTCCTCACAGCCGCTGACGGTGGAACTGCAGTCGCAGATACGCCAGTTCGGCAGCAACATCGACGTCCTCGCCCCGGGAGCGTTCCTGTCCCTGATCGTGCCGGTGGTGGTGTTCTTCGCGTTCCAGCGGCACTTCGTGCAGGGCGTGATGGCGGGTTCGGTCAAGTGACGGAAGGCGAGCGGCGCACTTTGTGTGCACTTCGTTCACAACAAATTCATATCGTGTCAGACGTCCCGGGCGTGCCGGTACTTCCGAACTGATAGGGAGAGATCTCCAGGGGGGCCGGTACGGGTGGATCTCCCTGTGCGCAGCTCAGGAGGTACCCAGCCCATGGCTCACCAGCACCCGACCGTGAGGGCCGTCCTCGACGGCTGGCGGAACTCCCTGCTGGACATGGGCGGACGCAACCGGCTGCTGAATTTCCGGCACGCCAGGACGGCGAGCCTGGAGATCACCACGCCCGGCACCGACGCCCTCCTCGCGGACCTCGCGCGAGGCTGGGACTTCGCGCCGGTCCTCGAACGGGGGACCGGAGTCGGGCTGGAGAAGGCCACCGACGAACGGGCCCCTTCCGCCGGACGCGGGGCACGCCCGGGACTCCTCACCCACAAGAGCACGCAGGCGTCCCTGGACAGCGCGCTCTACCAACTGCGCAAGAAGTCCGGCCAGATGTACAACGACTACGGTCTGTGGGTGCTCTGGCTCGGCGTCGGCATGCTCGACTGGCGCGAGGCCGGCGCCCACGAGTCCAGCGCGGCGCCGCTGCTGCTGGTCCCGGTGGAACTGCGCAGGGACGGCGACCGCCGCTACCGCCTGCACGCCGCCGAGGACCAGGAACGCATCCACAACCCGGCCCTCGCGGTGAAGCTGGAACGGCTCGGCGTGGACTGGAGTCCCGTCACCGGCACCGACGTCACCGACCTGCCCGGCGTCCTCACCGCGGCCCGCGCGGTCGCGTCCCGCCCGAAGGGCTGGTCGGTGGCGGACCGGGCGGTGCTCGGGCTGTTCGCCTCGCACCGGGAGGCGATGTACCAGGACCTCCAGCAGAACGAGGAACAGATCCTCGCCCACCCCCTGGTGCGGGCCGTCGCCCTCGGACCCGACGCGGACGTGCCCGCCGGTCTCCTCTCCTTCGACCCCCCGGACGCGGACCGCATCGACGACGTCCAGCTGCCCGAACGCACGCCGCTGGTCCTCGACGCCGACGCCTCGCAGCGCCAGTGCATAGCCGCCGCCCTCGACCAGCGGTCCTTCGTCATGAGCGGTCCGCCCGGCACCGGCAAGAGCCAGACCATCACCAACATGATCGCCGCGCTCATGCACGCCGGCCGCAGTGTGCTCTTCGTCAGCGAGAAGGCGGCGGCACTCGACGTCGTGCGCAACCGGCTCAGGAGCGTCGGTCTCGGGGACTTCGTCATGGCGCTGCACAGCGGTGACACGAGCAAGAAGGCGGTGGCCACCGAGCTCGCCCGCGTGCTGACCACCGAGGCCCGCGTCACCGGAGCCGCGGAGCACGAACTGGAGCGGGCCCGCAGGCTCCGCGAGGAGCTGTCCGCGTACGCGGCGGCGATGAACGAGACCCGCGAACCCCTCGGCCGCACCCTGCACGACGTGCTCGGACGGCTCGTCCTCCTGGAGCAGTCCGGCACCCCGGCACTCGGTGCGGGCGACACGCGGACGGTGCGCACGCTCAGCGCCGGAGCCCTCCAGGAACTCGCCGCAGCCGCCCAGGCGGTCGCCCGCGCCTGGCGCCCCGCCGCCGAGGGCGAGGCGTTCCCCTGGCGCGGACTGGTCGGCGACTCGGCGCACCAGGTCGTCATCGAGGCCGCCGACGCCCTCGACGGCCTGTCGACGGCGGCCGGGCGCCGCCCGTTCGCGGCCACCCAGGACGAGCCCCGCACGGTACGGGAGGTCCAGCAGCTCGTCCGTTCCCTGCGCTCCCGGCTGCCCGACGGGGCGGGCGCGGGCGACGGCAGCGTGCCCGACGACGCCTCGGTACAGGCCGCCCAGCTCGCCGACCTGCTCGGCATGCCCAAGCCCGACCACCCGGAGGCGGCCTTCGACCTGTGCGAGCTGGCCGACCTCACCCGCGCCGGCCGGCGCCCGCCGAGCGGCTGGTTCGACCCGGACGTCCTCGGCCGGGCCCACACGGCGGCCCGGGAACTGCGCACCGCCCTGGACGCCGAGGCGGCCGCCCGAGCCGCCGCGGCCGACGTCTTCGGCGAGCAGGTGCTCCGCCGGGCGGACCTGCCCGAGCTGGCACAGCGCTTCGCCACGGAGCACCGGGGCCTGATGTCCCGCTTCTCGGGGCGGTTCAAGGAGGACCGGGACGCCGTCGTCGCGCTCACCCGCACCGGCACCTGGAACAAGTCCCTCGTGGGCCGCCTGGAGGACGCCCTTGCCTGGCAGCGGGCCGCCACCGAGGTGACCCGGCTGGCCGACGGGCACGCGGACCTCCTCGGCAGGTACACCCCGCGCACCCCGGACGCGTGCGCGGACCTCGACGCCGCCCTGGCGACCGCCGACCGCATCGCGGCGCTGAGCGGCACCGCCGTACGGCGCGGACTGCTCGTCGAGCACCTCGCGGACGGGGCCGACACCGATCCGCTGCCCGCGCTGCTCGCGGAGAACATCCGCCGGGCGCTGGGAGCGTGGTGCGCGATGGCCGCCGCCCGCGCGGAGCGCTGGACCCGCTCCGCGACCGAACTGCTCGACCTCTTCGACGCCGACCGCCGGACCCGGCTGTCACCCGCCGTGCTCGGCCCCCTGGAGCAGGCGGGACAGGTGCTCGGCGCGCTGCGCGCCGACCCGCAGGGCCCCGAGGTGTGGCGCGCCCACCGCGACGGCCTCGCCGTGCTGAGCCGGTACGGCGCCGACGCGCTGGTGGGGAGCGTGGCCGAGCGCGGACTCGACCCGCGGTGCCTGCCCGACGTGGTGGAGCAGGCCCTGCTGCGCACCTGGGCCGACGACGTCCTCGCCACCGACCTACGGCTGCGCACCACCCGCGCCGCCGACCTCGACGCGCGGGTGGCCGACTTCCGGGCGGCCGACCGGCGGCTGATCGCCGCTGCCGGCGGCGCCGTCATCGAGGCGTGCAACAAGCGCCGCCCCCGCAGCTTCGCCGGCGGCTCGGGCGCGGTGATCGTCCGGGAGGCGGAGAAGAAGACCCGTCACCTGCCGGTGCGCGAACTGCTCGGCCGCACCCGCGAGGTGGTGCAGGCCGTCAAGCCCTGCTTCATGATGAGCCCGCTGACGGTCAGCCAGTTTCTGCCCGCCGACTTCCACTTCGACGTCGTCGTCTTCGACGAGGCGTCCCAGGTCCGGCCCGGCGACGCCGTCAACTGCATCTACCGGGGACGCACCCTGATCGTCGCCGGTGACGAGAAGCAGCTCCCCCCGACCTCCTTCTTCGACTCCTCGGCGGACGACGACCCGGACGAGTACGACGACGAGGTCCCCGACTCCTTCGAGTCGCTGCTGCACGCCTGCAAGGCCGGCGCCATGCGCGAACTCCCGCTGCGCTGGCACTACCGCAGCCGCCACGAGAACCTCATCACCTTCAGCAACCACGAGTTCTACGGCAACTCGATGATCACCTTCCCGGGTGCCCTGGAGGAGGGGAACGACGTCGGCGTCGCCTTCTTCGACGGCGGCGGTGTCTACGACCGGGGAGGCCGCCGGGACAACCAGACCGAGGCGGAGTTCGTGGCGCGACGCGTCCTGCACCACTTCGACACCCGCCCCGGCAGAACGCTCGGAGTCGTCGCGCTCTCCCAGGCCCAGGCGTCCGCCATCGACCTGGCCGTGCAGCAGGCCCGGCTGAGCCGTCCCGACCTCGACCACTGCTTCACCGAGGACCGCCTCGACGGCTTCTTCGTCAAGAACCTGGAGTCGGTGCAGGGCGACGAGCGCGATGTGATGATCATGTCGGTGGGCTACGCCCCCGACGAGAACGGGAAGCTGAGCCTCCACTTCGGCCCGATCAACAAGGGCGGCGGCTGGCGCCGGCTCAACGTGGCCGTGACCCGGGCCCGCTACCGCATGGAGGTCGTCGCCTCCTTCCGCGGCGCGGGCATGCCGGACAGCACCAACGAGAACATCCAGTACCTCAAGCGCTACCTCGAATACGCCGAGAGCGGCCCCTCCGTCCTCGCCCGTGACGTCGTCCAGTGCGACGCCGAGCCGGACAGCCCCTTCGAGGAGTCGGTGATCGCGGTGCTGCGCGGCTGGGGCTACCGGGTCCAGCCGCAGGTCGGCGTGGCCGGCTACCGCATCGACATCGGCCTACGCCACCCCGAACTGCCCGGCGCGTACGCCCTCGGCATCGAGTGCGACGGCGCGAGGTACCACTCCTCGAAGGCCGCCCGGGACCGCGATCGGCTGCGCGAGCAGGTGCTGAACGGACTCGGCTGGCGCCTGCACCGCATCTGGGGCACGGACTGGTACCGCGGCCGGGCCGCCGCCGAGCAGCGGCTGCGCGAGGCGGTCGAACAGGCGCTGGCCGAGGGGCCGCTTCCCGCGCCGGCCGCTCCCGCGCCGCCCTCCGCCGTCTCCCCGGCGCCCACCGCGCCCGCACGGCCCGAGCCGGCCGAGGCGGCGCCGGCCACGGCACCGTCCCGCACCCCGGAGCAGCCGGAACCGGTGTACGAGCGCGTCCCCGTGGACATCACCTCCGAGCGGCGGTGGAGCACCCGGTACCGGATCAGCACCCCCTCCGTCGCACCCCGCCACGAACTGCACACCCAGGAGGCGCGTCCCCGGCTGAGCGCCCTGCTGACCGAGGTCATCGAGACGGAAGGCCCGGTTCACGAGGACCTGCTGGTCCAGCGGGCCCGGGAGGCGTGGGGCGTCGGCCGGGCGGGCAACCGCATCCGGGACAACGTGCGTGCGGTGGCGCTCGCCCTCGTCCGCTCCGGCCGGGCCGCCGCCGACGGGCCGTTCTACGACGTCCCGGACCGGGACGCGCCGAGCGCCCGCCGGCCCGAGGACGGCACGACACCCCGCAAGATCGTGCACATCGCCCCCGCCGAACGGCACCTGGCGCTGTACGAACTGGCCCTGGAGTGCCCGGGTATGACCGAGGACGAGCTGATCAGGCAGGCCTGCGAGTTCTTCGGCTGGCGGCGCACCGGCAAGGACATCCGCGACCGCCTCGCCTCGGACGTCGCCGAGCTGCGACAGCAGGGCCGGCTGGCCGGCGACCCCGGCCGCCTCAGCGCGGTGCGCTGAGGCGGCGGCGACGCGGAAAGGGGCGGCGAGAAGAATCTCGCCGCCCCTGTCGGTCTCCCGCCTTCACCCGCTCACGGTGACGCCGGCGGGTACAGCGACCTCGGCAGCTGCGCGGCCGCCGCCGAGTCCAGCAGCCAGAGCGTGCGCGCACGGCCGTACGCACCCGCCGCCGGGGCCTGGATCTCGCCCGCGCCGGACAGGGCGATGGCCACGGCCTCCGCCTTGTCCTCGCCGGCCGCGAGGAGCCAGACCTCGCGGGCCGCGCGGATCGCCGGCAGGGTGAGGGAGATCCGGGTGGGCGGCGGCTTGGGGGCGCCGTGCACGCCGACCACCGTGCGCTCGGTCTCCCGGACCGCGGGCAGCTCGGGGAAGAGCGAGGCCACGTGGGTGTCCGGGCCGACGCCCAGCATGAGGACGTCGAAGGTGGGCACCGCGCCGTGGTTCTCCGGACCGGCCGCCTTCGCCAGCTCCGCCGCGTACGCCTCGGCCGCCGCCTCCACGTCCGCGCCGTGCGGGCCGTCGGAGGCGGGCATGGCGTGCACGCGCTCCGGGTCCACCGGCACCGAGTCCAGCAGCGCCTCACGGGCCTGCGTGACATTGCGCTCGGGGTCGCCCTCGGGGAGGTAGCGCTCGTCGCCCCACCACAGGTCGAGGCGGCCCCAGTCGATGGCGTCCCGGGCGGGGGCCGCCGCCAGCGCGGCCAGCAGGCCGTTGCCGTTGCGGCCGCCCGTGAGGACCACGGACGCGGTACCCCGGGAGGTCTGCGCGTCCACGATCTTCGTGATCAGGCGCGCCGCGGCGGCCTGCGCCATCAGTTCCTTGTCGTGGTGGACGACCAGCTGCGGAGTGCTCACTTCGCCGTCGCCTTCCTCGCCGGTGCCTTCTTGGCCGGTGCCTTCTTCGCGGTCTTGGCCGCCGCCTTCTTCGCGGGGGCCTTGGCCGCTTCCTCGACCGGTTCCGGTACGGCGACCGGCTCGGCCGCGGACTCGGCGCCCGCGTCCCCGGCCGGCGCCCCGGACGCCTGCCGCGGCACCGTGTCCAGCCGCTCCACGCCGTAGCGCAGCGCCGACGCGTAGGTGTCGTCCGGGTCCAGCCGGCGCAGCTCCTCCGCGATCAGCTCGGCGGTGTCCCGCCGCTTCAGCGCCACCGCGCGGGCCGGCTGGCCCTCGATGGACAGCGTGGCCAGCGAGCCGTCGGCCCGGTCCAGCACGATCGGCCCGCAGTCGGTGTCCATGCGGACGGCCGTGAGCCCCGGGCCGGAGGACAGGGAGCGCTTCACCGGCACGTCCAGCCGGTCCGCGAGCCACATCGCCAGCAGCTCACAGCTCGGGTTGAACTCCTCGCCCTCCACCTCGACGGCCTTCACCTCGCAGGTGACCTGGTCGAGCGCCGCCGCGAGCATGGAACGCCACGGGGTGATCCTCGTCCAGGACAGGTCGGTGTCGCCCGGCGTGTAGGCCTCGGCGCGGGCCGCCAGCTCCCGCACCGGCTGCTCGGCCGCGTAGGTGTCGGTGACCCGGCGCTGGGCGAGCGCGCCCAGCGGGTCCTTCGCCGGGTCGAGCGGGGCGTTCACCGGCCACCACACGACGACGGGCGCGTCCGGCAGCAACAGCGGCAGGACCACCGAGTCGGCGTGGTCGGCGGCCTCGCCGTACAGACGCAGGACGACCGTCTCGCCGGTGCCCGCCTCCGCGCCCACCCGCACCTCGGCGTCCAGCCGCGAGGACGTACGGTCGCGCGGGGAGCGGGAGACCCGCCTGATGACCACCAGCGTGCGCGAGGGGTGCTCGCGCGAGGCGTCGTTGGCGGCCTTCAGGGCGTCGTAGGCGTTCTCCTCGTCGGTGACGATGACGAGGGTCAGCACCATGCCGACGGCGGGCGTGCCGATGGCACGGCGGCCCCGCACGAGCGCCTTGTTGATGGCGCCGGCGGTGGTGTCGGTCAGGTCTATCTTCATGGCCGGCGCCAGCTCCGTCCGTCTCGTGCGAGCATCTCGTCCGCCTCCACGGGACCCCAGGTGCCCGACTTGTACTGCGCGGGCCTGCCGTGCGTGTCCCAGTACTCCTCGATCGGGTCGAGGATCTTCCAGGACAGCTCCACCTCCTCCGTGCGCGGGAAGAGGTTGGCGTCGCCCAGCAGCACGTCCAGGATCAGCCGCTCGTACGCCTCCGGGCTGGACTCCGTGAACGACTCGCCGTAGGCGAAGTCCATCGAGACGTCCCGGATCTCCATCGAGGTGCCCGGCACCTTGGAGCCGAAGCGGACGGTGACGCCCTCGTCGGGCTGGACGCGGATGACGATCGCGTTCTGGCCCAGCTCCTCGGTCGCCGTCGTGTCGAACGGCGAGTGCGGGGCCCGCTGGAAGACGACCGCGATCTCGGTCACCCGGCGGCCCAGGCGCTTGCCGGTGCGCAGGTAGAAGGGGACACCCGCCCAGCGGCGGTTGTCGATCTCCAGCTTGACCGCCGCGTAGGTGTCGGTCTTCGACTTCGGGTCGATGCCCTCCTCTTCGAGGTAGCCGATGACCTTCTCACCGCCCTGCCAGCCCGCCGCGTACTGACCGCGCACGGTGTCGGCGCCCAGGTCCTTCGGCAGCCGGACGGCGCCGAGCACCTTCTCCTTCTCCGCGGCCAGCGCGTCCGCGCCGAAGGAGGCGGGCTCCTCCATGGCCGTGAGGGCCATGAGCTGGAGCAGGTGGTTCTGGATGACGTCGCGGGCGGCGCCGATGCCGTCGTAGTAGCCGGCCCGGCCGCCGATGCCGATGTCCTCGGCCATCGTGATCTGCACGTGGTCCACGAAGGACCGGTTCCAGATCGGCTCGAACATCTGGTTGGCGAAGCGCAGCGCCAGGATGTTCTGGACGGTCTCCTTGCCGAGGTAGTGGTCGATCCGGAACACCTGGTCCGGCTCGAAGACCTCGTGCACGACCTTGTTCAGCTCCTCGGCCGACGCCAGGTCGTGCCCGAACGGCTTCTCGATGACCGCTCGCCGCCAGGAACCGCCGGTCTGGTCGGCCAGACCGTGCTTCTTCAGCTGCTGGATGACCACCGGGAAGGAGCGCGGCGGCACGGACAGGTAGAAGGCGAAGTTGCCGCCCGTGCCCTGTGCCTTGTCCAGCTCCTCGATGGTGGCGCGCAGCCGCTCGAATGCCTCGTCGTCGTCGAAGGTGCCCTGGACGAAGCGCATCCCCTGGATGAGCTGCTGCCAGACCTCCTCGCGGAACGGAGTACGCGAGTGCTCCTTGACCGCGTCGTGGACGACCTCGGCGAAGTCCTCGTGCTCCCAGTCGCGGCGGGCGAAGCCCACCAGCGAGAAGCCCGGCGGCAGCAGACCCCGGTTGGCGAGGTCGTACACCGCGGGCATCAGCTTCTTGCGCGACAGGTCGCCGGTGACGCCGAAGATGACCAGGCCCGACGGCCCCGCGATACGCGGGAGCCGTCGGTCGGCCGGGTCACGAAGCGGGTTCGCTCCGGAACCGGAAACGGGTGACAAGTCAGCCCTCCGAGGGGGCGAGGCGCTCAAGCTCCGCCTGGGTGGACTTCAGCAGGTCGGTCCAGGACGCCTCGAACTTCTCGACGCCCTCGTCCTCCAGCACCTGCACGACGTCGTCGTACGAGATGCCGAGCTTCTCCAGCGCGTCGAGGTCGGCGCGCGCCTGCTCGTAGGTGCCGGTGACGGTGTCGCCGGTGATCTCACCGTGGTCCTCGGTGGCCTCCAGCGTGGCCTCCGGCATGGTGTTGACCGTGTTCGGGGCGACCAGCTCGGTGACGTACAGGGTGTCCGGGTACGCCGGGTCCTTCACACCGGTCGACGCCCACAGCGGACGCTGCTTGTTGGCGCCCGCGTTCTCCAGCGCGCTCCACCGGTCCGAGGAGAAGACCTCCTCGTAGGCCTGGTAGGCGAGGCGCGCGTTGGCGACGGCGGCCTTGCCGCGCAGCGCCTTGGCCTCGTCGGTGCCGATGCCGTCCAGCCGCTTGTCGATCTCGGTGTCCACGCGGGACACGAAGAAGGACGCCACCGAGTGGATCTCCGACAGGTCTAGACCGCGCTCCTTGGCCTTCTCCAGGCCGGTCAGGTAGGCGTCCATGACCTTGCGGTAGCGCTCCAGCGAGAAGATCAGCGTGACGTTGACGCTGATGCCGAGGCCGATCGTCTCGGCGATCGCCGGCAGACCCGCCTCGGTGGCCGGGATCTTGATCAGGGTGTTGGGGCGGTCCACCAGCCAGGCCAGCTGCTTGGCCTCGGCGACGGTCGCCTTGGTGTTGTGCGCGAGGCGCGGGTCGACCTCGATGGAGACCCGGCCGTCCTGGCCGTTCGTCGCGTCGAAGACCGGCCGCAGGATGTCGGCGGCGTCGCGGACGTCCGCCGTCGTGATCATGCGGATGGCCTCTTCGACGGTGACCTTGCGGGCGGCGAGGTCCGACAGCTGCTGGTCGTAGCCGTCGCCCTGGGAGATCGCCTTCTGGAAGATCGTCGGGTTGGTGGTGACGCCCACGACGTGCTGCTGGTCGATCAGCTCGGCGAGGTTGCCGGAGGTGATCCGCTTGCGCGACAGGTCGTCCAGCCAGATCGCGACGCCTTCGTCGGAGAGGCGCTTGAGTGCGTCTGTCATGGAATTACATCTCCTACGTGTCGTATATGAGCGTCAGCGCTGAGCGTCGGCGAGGGATTCCCGCGCCTTCGCGGCCACGTTCTCCGCGGTGAAGCCGAACTCCTTGAAGAGCAGCTTGCCGTCGGCGGAAGCACCGAAGTGCTCCAGCGAGACGATGCGGCCGGCATCCCCCACGTACTTGTGCCAGGTCAGGCCGATGCCCGCCTCGACGGACACCCGGGCCTTGACGGACGGCGGCAGCACGGAGTCCCGGTACCCCTGGTCCTGCTGCTCGAACCACTCGACGCACGGCATCGAGACGACACGCGTGGGCACGCCCTCGCCCTGGAGCCGCTCGCGGGCCTCCACGGCCACGTGCACCTCGGAACCGGTGGCGATCAGGATCACCTGCGCCTCGGCGCTCTGCCCGTCGGGCCCTTCGGCCTCGAACAGCACGTAGCCGCCCTTGGCCGCGTCCTCGTTCGGCTCGTACACCGGCACGCCCTGGCGGGTGAGCGCCAGGCCGTGCGGCTGGCCCTTGCCGAACTCCTTGGTCCAGCGCCGCAGGATCTCGCGCCAGGCGATGGCCGTCTCGTTGGCGTCCGCCGGCCGCACGATGTTCAGACCCGGGATCGCGCGCAGCGAGGCCAGGTGCTCGACCGGCTGGTGGGTGGGGCCGTCCTCGCCGAGGCCGATGGAGTCGTGCGTCCACACGAACGTCACCGGCAGGTGCATCAGGGCCGACAGGCGCACCGCGTTGCGCATGTAGTCGGAGAAGACGAGGAAGGTGCCGCCGTAGACGCGGGTGTTGCCGTGCAGCGTGATGCCGTTCAGCTCCGCGCCCATCGAGTGCTCGCGGATGCCGAAGTGGATCGTGCGGCCGTACGGGCTGGCCTCGGGCAGCGGGTTGCCCTCGGGCAGGAACGAGCTGTCCTTGTCGATGGTGGTGTTGTTCGACCCGGCGAGGTCGGCGGAGCCGCCCCACAGCTCGGGGATCACCGCGCCGAGCGCCTGCAGCACCTTGCCGGACGCGGCACGCGTCGCGACGCCCTTGCCGGGCTCGAAGACCGGGAGCTTCTCCTCCCAGCCGGTGGGCAGCTCGCCCTTGCTGATCCGGTCGAACTCGGCGGCCCGCTCCGGGTTGGCCTCCCGCCACTGCTGGAGGGACTTGTCCCACTCGGACTTCGCCTGGGCACCGCGCTCCAGCGCCTTGCGGGTGTGGGCGATGACCTCGTCGGCGACCTCGAACGACTTCTCCGGGTCGAAGCCGAGGACGCGCTTGGTGGCCGCGACCTCGTCCTCGCCCAGCGCCGAGCCGTGCGCGGCCTCGGTGTTCTGGGCGTTCGGGGCCGGCCAGGCGATGATGGAGCGCATCGCGATGAAGGACGGCCGGTCGGTGACCCGCTTCGCCTCCTGGATCGCGGCGAAGATCGCCTGCGGGTCCAGGTCGCCGTTCTCCTGGGCCTCCACGCGCTGCACGTGCCAGCCGTAGGCCTCGTACCGCTTGACGGTGTCCTCGGAGACGGCCGTCTCGGTGTCGCCCTCGATCGAGATGTGGTTGTCGTCCCACAGCAGGATCAGGTTGCCGAGCTTCTGGTGGCCGGCGAGCGAGGACGCCTCGGCGGAGATGCCCTCCTGGAGGCAGCCGTCACCGGCGATGCAGAAGACGAAGTGGTCGAAGGGGGACTCGCCGACCGGGGCCTCAGGGTCGAACAGACCGCGCTCGTAGCGGGCGGCCATCGCCATGCCCACCGCGTTGGCGACACCCTGGCCCAGCGGGCCCGTGGTGGTCTCGACGCCCTTGGTGTGCCCGTACTCCGGGTGACCGGGGGTCTTGGAGCCCCAGGTCCGGAACGACTTCAGATCGTCCAGCTCCAGGCCGAAGCCGGCCAGGTAGAGCTGGGTGTAGAGGGTCAGGGACGAGTGCCCGGCGGACAGCACGAAGCGGTCGCGGCCGACCCACTCCGGATCCGCCGGGTCGTGCCGCATCACCTTCTGGAAGAGGGTGTAGGCGGCCGGGGCCAGGCTCATCGCCGTACCGGGATGGCCGTTGCCGACCTTCTGTACGGCGTCTGCGGCCAGGACACGGGCGGTGTCCACGGCCCGCTGGTCCAGCTCGGTCCACTCAAGGTCTGTGGTGGTCGGCTTGGTGCTCACCCTGGGTCAGGGCTCCTCTCCACATGTCGGTCGCCGGTCGTCGGGGCATGCGCCCACCCGGCCGCCGACGGACTTGCCGCCCGCCGGCCGTTGTCGAGCCTACCCCCGTAAGGACGTGCGTTTTTTCGAGTGTTTCCAGACTGCCGGGAGTCCGCGCGATCCGCCTCCCGACTGGCCGGGAACGGCATTTGGCACATGAATACGGAGCCGGTCATCTGAGCGCTCAATCGAGTGCCGGGACCCCTCTTATGGGGCGTGCGTCAACACGACCCCACCCCCGCGAAGGGCGGGGTATGGGCAACGTCTAAAGTGGCGTGGTACGCGCGAGCCTTTACCGGGACTTCATACGGGGGGCTTGCTGGGATGTCTCTGTCAGGGGTGTGCGTGACGGCCGTCGAATCCCGTCCAGCGGCTTTGCTCGATGGTGCGAGCCAGGGCCCGGCTCATCGGCCGTTCGGGGCCCGTGTCAAGGCTTTCGTGGCGCTGACCAAGCCGCGGATCATCGAGCTGCTGCTCATCACCACCGTTCCGGTGATGTTCCTGGCGCAGCAGGGCGTGCCCGACCTCAGGCTGGTCCTGCTCACCTGCGTCGGCGGTTATCTGTCGGCGGGCGGTGCCAACGCGCTGAACATGTACATCGACCGGGACATCGACGCCCTGATGGACCGCACCTCGCAGCGGCCCCTCGTGACGGGCATGGTCAGCCCGGCCGAGTGCCTGGTCTTCGGCATCACCCTCGCGGTCGTGTCGACACTGCTGTTCGGTTTCACCGTCAACTGGCTGAGCGCCTGGCTCTCGCTCGGGGCGCTCCTCTTCTACGTCGTCGTCTACACGATGCTCCTCAAACGGCGTACGTCGCAGAACATCGTGTGGGGCGGCATCGCGGGCTGCATGCCCGTGCTGATCGGCTGGTCGGCTGTGACGAACTCGCTCTCCTGGGCCCCGGTCGTCCTGTTCCTGGTGATCTTCTTCTGGACCCCGCCGCACTACTGGCCGCTGTCCATGAAGGTGAAGGACGACTACGCCCGCGTGGGCGTGCCGATGCTGCCGGTCATCGCCTCCAACAAGGTCGTGGCCCGGCAGATCGTCCTCTACAGCTGGGTCATGGTCGCCGTCTCCCTGCTCCTCACCCCCCTCGGCTACACCGGCTGGTTCTACACGGCCGTCGCGCTGGCCGCCGGCGGATGGTGGCTGTGGGAGGCGCACGCGCTGCAGAACCGGGCCAAGGCCGAGGTCACCGGTGGCAAGCTCAAGGAAATGCGGCTGTTCCACTGGTCGATCACCTATGTGTCGCTGCTGTTCGTCGCGGTCGCGGTGGACCCGTTCCTGCGCTGAACACGCCCGGGCGCACGTCACAGCGCCCTGATCTCGCCAGCCGATCTACCCGTCGGTAGCATCCTGGGCATGGCAGACACGCAGCAGGTTGACGCACGGGCCGAGCGCAAGGTGGCGAGGCTCGCCCGGGAGATCGGCGCCTTCTCCAAGGCCCACGGTGGCGCCGAGGGCCAGGTGGCCCACATCGGCGAACGCGGCGCCCGGATCGTCCTCGTCGGCGCGGACGGCGGCTGGGGCGACCTGGTGGCTCCCACGTACGAGATCGCCGAGAAGGCCGTCGAGAAGGCGGGCATCACGGTCCACGAGTCCTTCGACGGCGAGTTCGCCGCGAAGGTGACGACGGGGCCGTACGAGTGGAAGCGGATGGCCGGCATCCAGATCGGCGGCTAGGTCCTCCGTTCGGACAGGCCGGATCGTGCCGGGCTCCGGGGCCTGATCCACACGGAGGACCCCGGCCCCGGGAGCGGCGCCCGGCCGCGCGCCGACGCGGTGCCGGGTTCCTCCCGGGCCGCCCGCCGCCACCTGAACCCCCGGCCACCCGTTAGGACGTGTAAGGCAGCACAGCGCCCACGTCCCACGGGGAGCCGGAATGATCGAAACGCCGTCCCTGGTGGACCAGTACTGCCACGGCGTGCTGCGGACGGAACTGGGCCTCGGCACCTTCGAGGCCCAGCTGGCCCGCACCGAGGGACCCCCCGCCCCGGGCACCACGCTCTTCGACACCCAGACCGGCTTCGCCGTACGGCGCTGGTGCCCGCCCCTGCTCGGCCTCGAACCGCACTGCCCGCCCGCCCGCTACCTGGCCCGGCGCCGCGAACTGGGCGTCCTGGAGTCGGGCCGCAGGCTGCTGCGCGGCAGCGGCATCACGACGTACCTGGTCGACACCGGGCTGCCCGGCGACCTCACCGGCCCCGCCGAACTGGCCTCGGCGGCGGCGGCCCAGGCCCGCGAGGTCATCCGGCTCGAACCCCTCGCGGAGCAGGTCGCCGACACCTCCGGCACCGTCGACTCCTTCCTCGCCAACCTCGCCGAGTCGGTGCACGGAGCCGCGGCCACCGCCGTCGCCTTCACCTCCGTCGCGGGCCTCAGACACGGCCTGGCCCTCGCACCCGAGCCGCCGGAACCGGGGGAGGTGCGCGGCGCGGCGGGCCGCTGGCTGGCCGGCCGGAGCGTCGGCGGCGCGCTCAGCGACCCCGTCCTGCTCCGCCACCTGCTGTGGATCGCCGTCGCCTCGGGTCTGCCCCTGCAACTGCACGCGGGCCTCGGCGAGCCCGGCTCCCGCATCGACCGCACGGACCCGGTGCTGCTCACCGACTTCGTCCGGGCCACCGCCGGCCTCGGCACCGACCTGATCCTGCTGCACGGCTATCCGTACCACCGCCACGCCGCCCACCTGGCCGGTGTCTTCCCGCACGTCTACGCCGACTCCGGCGCCGCGCTGGTCCGCACCGGCGCCCGGGCGGCCACGGTCCTCGCCGAGATCCTGGAACTGGCCCCCTTCGGCAAGATCCTCTTCTCCACCGGTGCGCGGGGCCTGCCGGAACTGCACGTCGTCGGCGCCCGGCTCTTCCGGGAGGCGCTGAGCCGCGTCCTGGGCCACTGGGTCGCCGACGGCGCCTGGTCCCTGGAGGACGCCCAGCGGGTGGCGCGGATGATCGCGGCGGACAACGCGCGACGGGTGTACGGGCTGGGGTGAGCCGTCCAGACTGGGCGGATGACGACCGCGTCCCTGCTCGACGGGTTCCTGCACGCCCTGCGACCCCTGCGCCCCCGCGCCGTCTGGGCGCACGGCTCACTGGCCGGCGGCGACTACCAGGAGGGCCGCAGCGACCTCGACCTGATCGCCGTCCTGCCGGGCCCGCCGACCCTGGGGACCGTACGACGGCTCGTGGCGCTGCACCGCGGGCAGCGCGGGGAACCCCTCGCGGCGAAACTCCACTGCAGCTACCTCACGCCGGCCACCCTGCACGACACGGACCGGCCCCACCTCACCTGGGCCCACGAACGGGTGACGCGCCGGCCGGTCACCCCCGTCACCCGGCGCGAGCTGCACACCTTCGGACGCGTGCTGCACGGCGAGGCCCCGGCGGCGCTGCTCCCGCCGGTACCGGACCGGGAACTGGCCCACTTCGTCGTACGCGACCAGCGCGACTACTGGCGGCCGGCGGTGGACAAGGCCCGGCTGTGGCGGCAGGACATCTGGGTCGACCTGGGCCTGCTGACCTTCGCCCGGGCCACCGTGACCCTGCGCGAGGGCCGGCTGATCTCCAAGCGGGAGGCGCTGGCGGAGCTTGTGGCGCTCGGTGCTCCGGCGGAGGTCGTCGAGGACGTCACCCGCCGCCGCTACGGCACCCCCGCCACGGCCGCCGCCGGCTGGTCCAGCCGCCGGGCCGGGCTGACCCGCGCCTACCTGGGGCCGGCGATCGACGCCCTCGTCGCCACGTACGGGTGACTCAGGCGCGGGTGCCGACCGGCACCTCGGCCGCCGGGCCCGGCAGGTCCGGGGCGGCTTCCGGGCGCTCGCGCAGCGACAGCAGGACCCGCAGGACGGCGATCCAGATCAGGCACGAGCCGAGCATGTGCAGGGCGACCAGGACCTCCGGCAGGTGCGTGAAGTACTGCACGTAGCCGATCACGCCCTGGGCCAGCAGCACGACGAACAGCTCGCGGGTCCGGGCCAGGGGGCCCTGCGGCGCGTCGACCGCCTTCAGCACGAACCACAGGGCGAACGTCAGCGTCACCACGATCCACGCGAGCACCGCGTGCAGCTTGGCGACCGTCTCCCAGTCGATCGGGATGCGGTCGACCTCGCTGGAGTCGCCGGCGTGCGGCCCGGCCCCGGTCACCACCGTGCCGGCCGCGATGAGCAGCACCGACGCGAGCACCAGGAACCACACCAGCTGCTGCACCGCCTTGCCGACCAGCGGACGCGGCGCCGCCTCGCCCTCCCGCGCGCGCTGCCACATCACCGTGGCGATGGCGATCAGGGCGGTGGAGAGCAGGAAGTGGGCGGCGACGGTGTACGGGTTGAGGCCGACCAGGACGACGATGCCGCCGAGGACGGCGTTGCCCATGACCACCCAGAACTGGGCCCAGCCCAGCCGGGTCAGGTCGCGCCGCCACGGCTTGTGGGCCCGGGCGGCGACGATCGCCCAGCCGACGGCCGCGCACAGCACGTACGTCAGCATGCGGTTGCCGAACTCGACGACCCCGTGGAAGCCCATGGCCCGGGTGGTGGTCAGGGAGTCGTCGGTGCAGGTGGGCCAGGTCGGGCAGCCGAGGCCCGAGCCGGTCAGGCGGACGGCGCCGCCGGTCACGACGATGACCACCGACATCACGAGCGCGGCGAGCGCCGCCCGCCGGACGGTCCGGGGGTCCGGGGTCCAGCGGTCGGCGATGAAGGCGAGCGGGTTGCGCAGGGCGGCTTCGGCGTCGGCGCGGTTCAGCTTTGGCACGCGCACCATGGTAGGCCGCCGCTTGTGCACGCGTTCACGAGGGTCCGCCCCGGGGGCGTGCGGCATCGGTCACTCCCAGCGGAAGAACTTCCCCGCCGCGGCGAGGCCTACCACCGCCCAGACGGCGAGAATCCCCAGGTCGCCCCAGGGCATGCCGGCACCGTGCTGGAGCACGTCCCGCAGACCGTCCGACAGGGCGGAGATCGGCAGCAGGCCGAGGACCTGTTCACCCGTCGTGCCGAACTTCTCCAGCGGCACGATGACCCCGCCGCCGACGAGCAGCAGCAGGAAGACCAGGTTGGCGGCGGCCAGCGTCGCCTCCGCCTTCAGCGTGCCCGCCATCAGCAGGCCGAGCCCGGAGAAGGCGGCGGTGCCGACGACGAGCAGCAGCAGGACGGCGGCCGGGTCGCCGTGCGGGGACCAGCCCAGCGCGAAGGCGATGACGGTCAGCAGGACGACCTGGAGGACCTCGGTGACCAGCACCGACGCCGTCTTCGCGGCCATCAGGGCCCAGCGGGGCAGCGGCGAGGAGGCGAGCCGCTTCAGGACGCCGTAGCGGCGCTCGAAACCGGTGGCGATGGCCTGGCCGGTGAACGCCGTCGACATCACGGCCAGGGCCAGGACGCCGGGGGCGAGGAAGTCGACGGCCTCGCCCTTGCCGGTGTCCACGATGTCGACCGAGCTGAAGAGCACCAGCAGCAGGGTCGGGATGACGACCGTCAGCAGCAGCTGCTCGCCGTTGCGCAGCAGCATCCTCGTCTCCAGCGCCGCCTGCGCCGCGATCATGCGGGGGAGCGGGGCGGCTCCGGGCTTCGGGGTGTACGTACCCGCCGTGGTCACGAGCGCAGCTCCTTGCCGGTCAGCTCCAGGAAGACGTCCTCCAGCGTGTGCCGCTCCACCGAGATCCGGTCGGGCATCACCCCGTGCTGGGCGCACCAGGACGTCACCGTGGCCAGCAGCTGGGGATCGACCTTGCCGACGATCCGGTAGGAGCCCGGGGTCAGCTCGGCGGCCGTGCAGTCGGCCGGCAGCGCCTTGAGCAGGGAGCCGACGTCGAGGCCGGGCCGGCCGGTGAAGCGCAGGGTGTTCTCGGCGCCGCCCCTGCACAGCTCCTCCGGGGAGCCCTGGGCGATGACCCGGCCGCCGTCGATGATCGCGACGTCGTCGGCGAGCTGCTCGGCCTCGTCCATGTGGTGCGTGGTGAGGATCACCGAGACGCCGTCGGCGCGCAGGTCCCTGACCAGGTCCCAGGTGGCCCGGCGGGCTTGCGGGTCGAGCCCGGCGGTCGGCTCGTCCAGGAACACCAGTTCCGGGCGGCCCACGACGGCCATCGCGAGCGCGAGCCGCTGCTGCTGGCCGCCGGAGAGGCGGCGGTAGCTTGTCCGGCCGCAGGAGCCGAGCCCGAGGCGTTCGACGAGGGCGTCGACGTCCAGCGGGTGGGCGTGCAGCTTCGCCATGTGGCGCAGCATCTCCTCCGCCCGGGCACCGGAGTACACGCCCCCGGACTGGAGCATCACGCCGATGCGGGGGCGCAGCTCGGCGGACTGCCGTACCGGGTCGAGGCCCAGGACGCGCACCGTGCCGGAATCCGGCTTCCGGTACCCCTCGCAGGTCTCGACCGTGGTCGTCTTCCCGGCCCCGTTGGGCCCGAGTACGGCGGTCACGCCCGGCCGGGCCACCAGGTCGAGGCCGTCCACCGCGGTCTTCGTGCCGTACCGCTTCACCAAGGCCTGGACCTGGACCACCGGCTCACTTCGCATGGGTCCAGAGTCTAGGTACGCCGTCCGGCCCTCAGGCGAGGGGGTGGTGGAAGTCCTCCTCACGGGGCCGGTGCAGGGGCAGCCACCGCTGGGCGTAGGCGACGGCGTCCGCCACCGGGAACAGCCGGACGTCGGCCGCGCCCACCGTGCCCCGGACGACCGGCCGGTCCCGTTCGAAGTCGTGCCCCAGCTCGTCGAACCGGTCGGAGCTGATCGAGACCTCGGTCACCGTCTCCCAGCCGCCGCCGGGAGCGGGCCGGCCGACCCGCACGCGGGGCGCGGGTATCCGGTACTCGGCGAGGTGGAAGGCGGTGCAGGAGTCGTAGCCCGCGCCGAGCAGCAGGACCCGGGCGCCCAGCCTCTCCAGCCGGGCCAGCGGGCTGTGCTCGCCGAGCCGGCAGTCGGGGGCGTGGCCGTCGGTGATCTCCCGCGCGCGGGGGCCGAGCGCGGCGAAGGAGGTCTGCGGGTGCGCGCTGCGCAGGGCGCCCGGCCAGGTGCGCACGGTCTCCGGGACGACACCGACCCTGAGGGAGGGGGTGATCAGCGGGTCGTACGGCGGCATGGTGGCGCGGATGCGGTCCCACCACTCCTCGGGCACGGGAGGGTTCGCCCAGACGGCCGGATCGGAGTGGCCGCCGGTCTGGGTGGGGACGACGAGCGTGCCCGACGGGCCGAGCGCGTCCAGAAGCCCTTGGACCACCGCGACCGCGCCTCCGTTGACCCAGCCGAGGGAGCTGAGCGAGGAGTGCACCAGAAGGGTCTCACCGGCCTCGGCGCCGAGCTGTCCCAGCTGTGCGGCGATGCCGTCCCGGGTGACGAGAGGGCCGGTCGGAGGGGGTGTGGGCATGGTCCGGGAGTCTTCCGGACGGGCGCGCGGGACGCCACCGGATTACCCCGGGCGACGCCGCGGACGATCGACCGGGTGATCGTTTACGCAGGTCACGTTAGGTATGCCTAAGTGACGCAGGGCACCGCCGGTGATCCGGACGGCGCTTGTCAGGCTCCTCGGAATTACGCAACAATGGCGTTGTGAAAAACGTCGGCGAGGCTCGGGAGACCCCCACAGGGGCCCCTCAGGAGGAGCTAGCGACCGGTGAGCGCTCGACGCGCAACCGGGTCGCGCGCTCCATCCTGGACCACGGGCCGTCGACCGTCGCCGAACTCGCCGGCCGGCTGGGGCTGACCCAGGCGGCCGTCCGGCGTCACCTCGACGCGCTGGTCGCCGACGACGTCGTGGAGGCCCGCGAGCAGCGGGTGTACGGCACGCGCACGCGCGGCCGCCCCGCGAAGGTCTTCGCGCTCACCGACTGCGGCCGGGACGCCTTCGACCAGTCGTACGACAAGCTCGCCGCGGACGCGCTGCGCTGGATCGCCGAGCAGGGGGGCGGCCCCGAGGCGGTCGCCGCCTTCGCCCGCGCCCGGATCGCCGCCCAGGCGGGCGCGTACCGCGAGGCGATCGAGGCCGTGACACCGGACAAACGCGCCGAAGCGCTGGCCAAGGCCCTGAGCGCCGACGGGTACGCTGCTACGGCGCGCAGCGCACCGGTCGGCGAGCAGCTCTGCCAGCACCACTGCCCGGTCGCCCACGTCGCGGAACAGTTCCCGCAGCTGTGCGAGGCGGAGACGGAGATCTTCGCCGAGCTGCTGGGCACCCACGTCCAACGACTGGCGACCATCGCGCACGGCGACGGCGTCTGCACGACGTTCATCCCCAAGATTTCCACTGACGCACCTGCAAGCACGGCCGGGAGGAACCCCGCATGACTCTCCCCACGGAGACTGCCCACCCTGAGCTGGAGGGCCTGGGCAAGTACGAATACGGCTGGGCCGACTCCGACGTGGCCGGTGCCTCCGCCAGGCGCGGCCTCAACGAGGACGTCGTCCGCGACATCTCGGGCAAGAAGTCCGAGCCGGAGTGGATGACGAAGCTGCGCCTGAAGGGCCTGAAGCTCTTCGAGAAGAAGCCGATGCCGAACTGGGGCTCCGACCTCTCGGGCATCGACTTCGACAACATCAAGTACTTCGTGCGCTCCACGGAGAAGCAGGCGGAGTCCTGGGAGGACCTGCCCGAGGACATCAAGAACACCTACGACAAGCTGGGCATCCCGGAGGCCGAGAAGCAGCGCCTCGTCGCCGGTGTCGCCGCCCAGTACGAGTCCGAGGTCGTCTACCACCAGATCCGCGAGGACCTGGAGGAGCAGGGCGTCATCTTCCTCGACACGGACACCGCGCTGAAGGAGCACCCGGAGCTCTTCAAGGAGTACTTCGGCACCGTCATCCCCGCCGGTGACAACAAGTTCGCCGCGCTGAACACCGCCGTGTGGTCCGGCGGCTCCTTCATCTACGTCCCCAAGGGCGTGCACGTCGAGATCCCGCTCCAGGCCTACTTCCGCATCAACACGGAGAACATGGGCCAGTTCGAGCGGACCCTGATCATCGTCGACGAGGGTGCCTACGTCCACTACGTCGAGGGCTGCACCGCCCCGATCTACAAGTCGGACTCGCTGCACTCCGCGGTCGTCGAGATCATCGTCAAGAAGAACGCCCGCTGCCGCTACACGACCATCCAGAACTGGTCGAACAACGTCTACAACCTGGTCACCAAGCGCGCCGTGGCCTACGAGGGCGCGACCATGGAGTGGATCGACGGCAACATCGGCTCCAAGGTGACGATGAAGTACCCGGCCGTCTACCTGATGGGCGAGCACGCCAAGGGCGAGACCCTGTCCATCGCCTTCGCGGGCGAGGGCCAGCACCAGGACGCGGGCGCCAAGATGGTCCACATGGCGCCGAACACCTCGTCCAACATCGTCTCCAAGTCGGTCGCGCGCGGTGGCGGCCGTACGTCCTACCGCGGTCTCATCGAGATCGGCGAGGGTGCCGCCGGGTCGAAGTCGAACGTGCTGTGCGACGCGCTGCTGGTCGACACCATCTCCCGGTCGGACACGTACCCCTACGTCGACGTCCGCGAGGACGACGTGTCCATGGGTCACGAGGCCACCGTCTCCAAGGTCTCCGAGGACCAGCTCTTCTACCTGATGAGCCGCGGTCTCTCCGAGGACGAGGCCATGGCGATGATCGTGCGCGGCTTCGTCGAGCCGATCGCCAAGGAACTGCCCATGGAGTACGCGCTGGAGCTCAACCGGCTGATCGAGCTGCAGATGGAGGGCGCGGTCGGTTGATCACCGCCCCGCACCCCCGTCACGCCCACCCGTAAGAAAGAGAGCATCACGACAGCCATGGCTGAGGCCCAGAACTCCCCCACGCTCGGCACCGCTCGCGCGGGGGGACCCCCACCGTTGGGGTCGACCACCGCCGGCTCGATCGCGGTCGCCGCGGAGTCGACCGTCGTCTCGCGCATGAGCGCGCCCCCGTCCTTCGACGTCGCGGACTTCCCGGTCCCGCACGGCCGCGAGGAGGAGTGGCGGTTCACGCCGCTGGAGCGGCTGCGCGGCCTGCACGACGGCACCGCCGTCGCGAACGGTGACGGTGTGAAGGTCGACGTCCAGGCCCCCGAGGGCGTCACCGTCGAGACCGTGGGCCGCGACGACGCGCGCCTCGGCAAGGCGGGCACCCCGGTGGACCGTGTCGCCGCCCAGGCGTACTCCGCCTTCGAGAAGGCCTCGGTCGTGACCGTCCCCAAGGAGACCGTCCTCACCGAGCCGATCCGCGTCGCCGTGCACGGCCGGGGCGGCACCGCCTTCGGCCACCAGGTGATCGAACTGGGCGCCTTCGCCGAGGCCGTCGTGGTCATCGACCACACCGGTGACGCCGTGCTCGCCGCGAACGTCGACTACGTCCTCGGGGACGGTGCCAAGCTGACCGTCGTCTCCGTCCAGGACTGGGACGACAAGGCCGTCCACGTCGCCCAGCACAACGCGCTGGTCGGCCGGGACGCCTCCTTCAAGTCCGTGGTCGTGACCTTCGGCGGTGACGTGGTCCGCCTGCACCCGCGCGTGGAGTACGCCGGCCCCGGCGGCGAGGCCGAGCTGTTCGGCCTGTACTTCACCGACGCCGGGCAGCACCAGGAGCACCGCCTGCTGGTCACCCACAACACCCCGCACTGCAAGTCGAACGTCGTCTACAAGGGCGCCCTCCAGGGCGACGACGCGCACGCGGTCTGGATCGGTGACGTGCTCATCGAGGCCAAGGCCGAGGGCACGGACACCTACGAGATGAACCGCAACCTGGTCCTCACGGACGGCTCGCGCGTCGACTCGGTGCCGAACCTGGAGATCGAGACCGGCGAGATCGTCGGCGCCGGACACGCCTCCGCCACCGGCCGCTTCGACGACGAGCAGCTCTTCTACCTGATGGCCCGCGGCATCCCGGAGCACGAGGCCCGCCGCCTGGTGGTCCGCGGCTTCTTCGCCGAACTGGTCCAGCAGATCGGTGTCGCCGACATCGAGGAGCGCCTGCTCGCCAAGATCGAGGAAGAGCTGGAGGCTTCGGTCGCATGACGTCGTTCGTACGCGCCTGTGGGCTCAGCGAGCTGGAGGAGGACACCCCGAAGCGGGTGGAACTCGACGGCACGCCCATCTCGGTCGTGAAGACCGAGGGCGAGGTGTTCGCGATCCACGACATCTGCTCCCACGCGAACGTCTCCCTCTCCGAGGGCGAGGTGGAGGACTGCCAGATCGAGTGCTGGCTGCACGGCTCCGCCTTCGACCTGCGCACCGGCAAGCCGTCCGGCCTCCCCGCGACGCGCCCCGTCCCCGTATACCCCGTAAAGATCGAAGGGGACGACGTTCTCGTCTCCCTCACCCAGGAGTCCTGAGGCACCCATGGCAACGCTTGAAATCCGAGACCTGCACGTCACCGTCGAGGCCGACAACGCCACGAAGGAGATCCTCAAGGGCGTCGACCTCACCGTGAAGCAGGGCGAGACGCACGCCATCATGGGCCCCAACGGCTCCGGCAAGTCGACCCTCGCCTACTCCCTCGCGGGGCACCCGAAGTACACGATCACCGGCGGCACCGTCACCCTGGACGGCGAGGACGTCCTGGAGATGTCCGTCGACGAGCGCGCCCGTGCCGGCCTGTTCCTGGCGATGCAGTACCCGGTCGAGGTCCCCGGCGTCTCGGTCTCCAACTTCCTGCGCACCTCCGCCACCGCCATCCGCGGCGAGGCCCCCAAGCTGCGCACCTGGGTGAAGGAGGTCAAGGAGGCCATGGAGCGCCTCAACATGGACCCGTCCTTCGCCGAGCGCAACGTCAACGAGGGCTTCTCCGGCGGTGAGAAGAAGCGCCACGAGATCCTCCAGCTGGAGCTGCTCAAGCCGAAGGTCGCGATCCTGGACGAGACCGACTCCGGCCTGGACGTCGACGCGCTGCGCATCGTCTCCGAGGGCGTCAACCGCGTCCGCGAGTCCGGCGAGGTCGGCACCCTGCTGATCACGCACTACACGCGCATCCTGCGCTACATCAAGCCCGACCACGTCCACGTGTTCGCCGGCGGCCGCATCGTCGAGTCCGGCGGCCCGGAGCTCGCGGACAAGCTGGAGAACGAGGGCTACGAGGCATACGTGAAGGGTGGCGCATCCGCGTGACACAGCTGCCGGGCCTCCTCGACACCGAGGCGATCCGCAAGGACTTCCCCGTCCTGGACCGAGTCGTCCACGACGGCAAGAAGCTCGTGTACCTGGACAACGCGGCGACCTCGCAGAAGCCGCGCCAGGTACTGGACGCCCTGAGCGAGTACTACGAGCGCTACAACGCCAACGTCCACCGCGGTGTGCATGTGCTCGCCGAGGAGGCCACGGCGCTGTACGAGGGCGCGCGCGACAAGGTCGCCGCGTTCGTCAACGCGCCGAGCCGCGACGAGGTGATCTTCACCAAGAACGCCTCCGAGTCGCTCAACCTCGTGGCGAACATGCTGGGCTGGGCCGACGAGCCCTACCGGGTGGACCACGAGACCGAGATCGTCATCACCGAGATGGAGCATCACTCCAACATCGTGCCGTGGCAGCTGCTCGCGCAGCGCACGGGCGCGAAGCTGAAGTGGTTCGGCCTCACGGACGACGGCCGTCTCGACCTGTCGAACATCGACGAGATCATCACCGAGAAGACGAAGATCGTCTCCTTCGTGCTGGTCTCCAACATCCTCGGCACGGTCAACCCGGTCGAGACGATAATCCGCCGCGCCCAGGAGGTCGGCGCGCTCGTCTGCATCGACGCCTCCCAGGCCGCCCCGCACATGCCGCTGGACGTGCAGGCCCTCCAGGCCGACTTCGTGGCCTTCACCGGCCACAAGATGTGCGGCCCGACCGGCATCGGCGTCCTGTGGGGCCGCCAGGAGCTGCTGGAGGACCTGCCTCCGTTCCTGGGCGGCGGCGAGATGATCGAGACGGTCTCGATGCACTCCTCGACCTACGCCCCCGCTCCGCACAAGTTCGAGGCGGGCACGCCCCCGATCGCCCAGGCGGTCGGTCTCGGCGCGGCGATCGACTACCTCCAGTCGATCGGCATGGACAAGATCCTCGCCCATGAGCACGCGCTGACGGAGTACGCGGTGCGGCGCCTGGCGGAGGTTCCCGACCTGAGGATCATCGGCCCGACGACGGCCGAGGACCGCGGGGCGGCGATCTCCTTCACGCTCGGGGACATCCACCCGCACGACGTGGGCCAGGTCCTGGACGAGCAGGGCATCGCGGTCCGGGTCGGCCACCACTGCGCCCGCCCGGTCTGCCTGCGCTACGGAATTCCTGCGACCACGCGAGCGTCGTTCTATCTGTACTCCTCGCCGGCCGAGATCGACGCTCTGGTCGACGGCCTGGAGCACGTACGGAACTTCTTCGGCTGAGAGGCGTCTTCGTGAAGTTGGACTCGATGTACCAGGACGTCATCCTGGACCACTACAAGAACCCGCACGGGCGTGGTCTGAGGGATGGCGACGCCGAGGTGCACCATGTGAACCCGACCTGCGGCGACGAGATCACCCTGCGCGTGAAGTACGACGGCACGACGATCGAGGACGTCTCGTACGAGGGCCAGGGCTGCTCGATCAGTCAGGCGAGCGCCTCCGTGCTCAACGAGCTCCTCGTCGGCAAGGACCTGGCCGAGGCGCGGAAGATCCAGGAGACCTTCCTGGAGCTGATGCAGTCCAAGGGCAAGATCGAGCCCGACGACGCGATGGAGGAGGTCCTGGAGGACGCGGTCGCGTTTGCCGGTGTCTCCAAGTACCCCGCGCGGGTCAAGTGCGCCCTCCTGAGCTGGATGGCGTGGAAGGACGCGACGGCCCAGGCGCTGGGTGGCGCCGACGCCGAAAGGAAGACGGCATGACCGACACCGCAGAGATGAAGCCGGTCTCGGAGGAAGAACTCCGCGAGGCCCTGATGGACGTGGTCGACCCCGAGCTGGGCATCGACGTCGTCAACCTCGGCCTGATCTACGGCATCCACATCGACGACTCCAACATCGCCACGGTCGACATGACCCTGACCTCGGCGGCCTGCCCGCTGACGGACGTCATCGAGGACCAGGCCAAGTCCGCCACGGACGGCCTCGTCAACGAACTCCGCATCAACTGGGTCTGGATGCCGCCGTGGGGTCCCGACAAGATCACGGACGACGGCCGCGAGCAGCTCCGGGCGCTCGGGTTCAACGTCTGACACACGACCTGTGACAGGGGCCGTGGCCATGGGCCACGGCCCCTGCCGCGTGCTCAGGCGAGCCCGCCCACCAGCGAGAACGCCGAGTCGGACCGGTAGAGGTCCGTGTTCTGGTACGGATCCAGGCGGAGCTGGAAGTCCCGGTGGCGCAGGAAGCGGCCGGGGTAGTTGACCGACTCCAGTACGACGGCGCCGGTGACGGCGGAGGGGCGGGGGCAGAACGTGGCGTCCCTGGCGAACAGGGGCGAGCCGTCTTCGGGTTCGGCGCGCAGCAGGAAGTCGCGGTGGCGCAGGTAGCCCCCGTCGGCCGTGGTGAAGGAGTAACAGCGGGCGTCGGCAAGGCCCTTGACCCGGGTGAAGGTGGCGGCGCGCCGGTCCGCGGCCGAGGTGACGGGGTCCAGCTTCACCAGGCCGCCGCTCTCGTGCCAGTAGCGGTCGGGGTAGTTGAGGGAGCGGACGGACGTCCCGTGCTCCGCCGGGCGGGACGAACCGGCCGTGGGCGTGGGCGACTTCGCGGGCGTGCGCTTCGGGCGGGCGGGGGACTCGGGGGCGGGGGACGAGGGCGACGGGGCCGTGCGGTCGCGCGCGGGAGCGGGCGTGTGCGCCGGCGAGCCGGACGGGGAGGCGGACGGGGAGGCGAAGGAGAGCAGGCCGGGACCGTTGTCGGGCGGCGTCGGCGGCGCGGCGGCCCTCGTCTCGCCGGGACGGTCGTCCAGGACGGTCACGGCCACGGCCACGCAGGCGACGGCTGCCGCCAGCGCCAGTGCCGCGGCCGGCCCGAGTCTTCGGATGCGGGGGGTGTTGTCGAGCACGGGCCCGCACAGTAGTGGAGGCGGGGCCGGCCGCGAGCGGTTTCCGGCGAAGTGGGACCACCTCGTTGTGTACGGCCGTACGCAGTCGCTGTGTACGCTCGTACACATGGGGTATCTGCTGCTCTCCGGCGCCATCGCCGCCGAGGTCGCCGCCACGACGGCCATGAAGTACAGCGAGGGATTCAGCCGGCTCTGGCCCTCGCTCGTGACCGCTGTGGGGTACGTCGTCTCGTTCGCGCTGCTCGCGCGGACGCTGAAGACCGTCCAGATCGGCACGGCGTACGCGATCTGGTCCGGCGTGGGCACCGCGACCATCGCCGTCCTCGGTCTGCTGCTGTTCGGCGAGGGGCTGAGCCCGGCCAAGGTCGCCGGGATCGTGCTGATCATCGGGGGAGTGGTCGTGCTGAACCTCGGCGGGGCGGCCCACTGATGCCGCGCCGCCACGACCCCGGGCGCCGGCAGCGGATCATCGACGCGGCGATCCGGGTGGCCGGCCGGGACGGCATCGCCGGGCTGAGCCACCGTACGGTCGCCGCCGAGGCGGACGTACCGCTCGGCTCCACGACGTACCACTTCGCCACCCTCGACGAACTGCTGGTGGCCGCGCTGCGGCAGGCGAACGAGGGGTTCGGCCGGATGCTGGCCGCGCTGTTGCCGGAGGGCGGCGACGGCGACCTCGCCGCGGACCTCGCCCGGGCGCTCGGGCAGTGGCTGACGGGCGGACGCACCGGCGTGGAACTGGAGTACGAGCTGTACCTGGCCGCGCTGCGCCGCCCCGCACTGCGTCCCGTCGCCGCCGAGTGGACCGAGCGGGGGGCCGCGCTGCTGGCTCGCCGCACCGACCCGGTCACGGCGCGCGCCCTGCTCGCGCTGATGGACGGCATCTGCCTCCAGGTGCTGCTCACGGAAGGCTCCTACGACGAGGAGTACGCGCGCGCCGCGCTGGCCCGGCTGATCCCCCCGAGACCCGCGCCCGGCACGTGAGACGCGGTTCGCCCTCACCACCCCGCCCACGTTAGGTTTTCTCCCATGACCGAGTCTGCAACCCGTACCACCGGCGCCGTCGCCGCCGGCCTCGCCACGATCGCCTCCGACGGCACCGTCCTCGACACCTGGTTCCCGGCCCCCGAGCTGGTCGAGGAGCCGGGTCCGGCCGGCACCGAGCGGCTGACCGCCGAGCAGGCGGCCCAGCTGCTGGGCGGCGGCGCGACCGCGGCGACCGGCCCGGACGCCCGCCGGGGCGTCGAGGTGGTCGCGGTCCGCACGGTCATCGCCTCGCTGGACGAGAAGCCGCTCGACGCCCACGACGTCTACCTGCGCCTGCACCTGCTCTCGCACCGCCTGGTCAAGCCGCACGGCCAGAACCTGGACGGCATCTTCGGCCACCTCGCCAACGTCGCCTGGACCTCGCTCGGCCCGGTCGCCGTGGACGACATCGAGAGGGTGCGCCTGAACGCCCGCGCCGAGGGCCTGCACCTCCAGGTGACCTCGATCGACAAGTTCCCGCGCATGACGGACTACGTGGCCCCGAAGGGCGTGCGCATCGCCGACGCCGACCGGGTCCGCCTCGGCGCGCACCTCGCGGCGGGCACCACGGTCATGCACGAGGGCTTCGTCAACTTCAACGCCGGCACCCTCGGCACCTCCATGGTGGAGGGCCGGATCTCCGCGGGTGTCGTGGTCGGCGACGGCTCGGACATCGGCGGCGGCGCCTCCACCATGGGCACCCTCTCGGGCGGCGGCAACGTGATCATCTCCATCGGTGAGCGCTGCCTGGTCGGCGCCGAGGCGGGCGTCGGCATCGCGCTCGGCGACGAGTGCGTGGTCGAGGCCGGCCTGTACATCACCGCGGGCACCCGCATCACCATGCCCGACGGCCAGATCGTCAAGGCCCGCGAACTGAACGGCGCCTCGAACATCCTCTTCCGCCGCAACTCGGTCACCGGCACGGTCGAGGCCCGCCCGAACAACGCGGTCTGGGGCGGCCTGAACGACATCCTGCACAGCCACAACTGATCACGGGCGGCCGTGAACCTGCGGCCGCCTGATCGATCGACGCTGGGGTACCGATCACCGGTCTGGCGCGGGCCTTGACGAGAGGGCCTGCGCCCCGGTGACGCGCTGACCGGACTCGTCCGCGGTTTCCCGACCGCCGGCGCCGCATCCGTGACCGTCCGCCAGTGGTCGGTGGACGATCACTCCGCGTCGCCGCTGAGGCGTGACTTCTACGAGCGGCTCGGGCCGGAGTCCGGGAGCCCCCTCATCGCCTGTGCTCCGCCGACCACGCCGCCAGCGCCGTGAAGTCGTCCTCTCGTAGGCCGACCCGTGGATCGACGTGATGCAGCAGGGCCGGGCCGGGGTGGTGGGTGCTGACGTAGACGGAGTCCGGTGGGCTCTGTTCGTCGTCCACCCAGGCGAACGGGCGGCCCTGCGCGTACGCCACGATCGCCTCCGTCTTCCAGTGCACTCCGTCGGGGCGGTACGCGAACAGGCCCGCGCCGAAGTCGACGTACGGCAGCTCGGGCAGGCCGACGACCGGGGCGATCCAGCGGTTGGCCTCGGCCATCCACGTGGTCGCCCAGCACAGGTCGTAGCCCAGGCCGAGCAGGGCCGGTCCGTGGGACGGGTTCAGCCAGACTCGCAGGGGGCGTCGGAACGGGCCCACGGTCGGCCTGATGGTCGTATAGCCCTCGGGGCGGCGCTGTGCCTTGGCCGCGTACGGGTTGAGGGGGCCGTCGACGTCCAGGAACAGCAGGGGGCGGCTCACGGGGGACACGCTACGGCAGCGGGCTCCCGCGGCCGCCGGGATTCCCGCGGTCGTGGGACAGGTGTGGCCCGGCGTCACGGGCGTGCGGAGCCCGGACGCCGCCGGGGCCGCTCCCGGCGCGTCGCCCGGGCGTCCGTCGATCGCCGATCAGGCCGCCACGAGTTCCTCGTAGTGCGCCAGCAGCCCCTCGGCCGCCTCCCGGTCGGCGGGCAGCAGCGGGGGGCGGACCGGGCCCGCGGGCAGACCGACGTGGGCGAGGAGGGCCTTGGCCGTGACCGTGCCGGGCAGGCCCGTACCCGTCATCGCTTCCGTCAACGGGGTCACCGCCAGCTGGAGTTCGGCCGCACGAGTGGTGTCGCCGGCGTCGAACGCGGCCAGGATCGCCGCGACCCGGTCCGGTACGACGTTCGCGACCGTGCTCACACAGCCCGCCGCGCCGACCGCGTACAGCGCCAGTACGTGCTCGTCGCAGCCCGCGTAGTACGCCAACTCCGTGCGCCGGAGCACCGACAGGGTGCCGAGGAAGTCGTAGGAGCAGTCCTTGACGGCGACGATCCGCGGGTGGTCCGCGAGGCGGACCATCGTGTCCGGCTCGATCCGGGTGCCCGTGCGGCCCGGGATGTCGTAGAGCATCACCGGCAGGTCGCTCGCGTCGGCGACCTGGCGGAAGTGGGCGGCCACGGCCTCCTGCGGGGGGCGGCTGTAGTACGGCGTCACCACCAGGACACCGTCGGCGCCCGACTTCGCGGCCGCCCGCGCCAGCTCCACCGTGTGCCGGGTGTCGGACGTGCCCACGCCCGCGACCAGTGAGGCCCGGTCGCAGACCGCCTCCCGCACGGCCGCGACGAGCCGCGCCTTCTCCTCGTCCGTGGTGGTCGGCGACTCGCCGGTGGTGCCGTTGAGGACCAGGCCGTCACAGCCCCGCGCCACCAGGTGCGCGGCCAGCCGCTGGGCGCCGTCCAGGTCGAGGGCGCCCTCCTCGGTGAACGGCGTGATCATGGCGCAGAGGGTGCGGCCGAAGGGGGCGGCCCCGCGGGTACTCGTCATGGGAGTAGTCTCGGCCGCACGTCAGTGAAGCTCTACTTAAATCTCCTACGAGGTACTGGTAAGAGTTACTGAATCGGGTCGCGGGCGGGCTAAGGCCCTGTGTCCAACTCGGCGCATCATGGGTCACTATGGGCGGAGGGTCACCGACGTCCGTCATGGGAGGCACCATGAAGCTCGGCAAGGCACTGGCCACCGGGGTCGCGGAGGAACAGCCGGTCGTCCGGGAGGAGAAGCCGCAGGTCCCGCAGGAGACCGTCCGCACGGACGCGGCCGGACCGGCCGGGCCGGTCCGCGAAGAGGTCCCGGCCGCCCGATGAGGCTGCGGCTCCCGGCGGAACGCCCGACGGAGCCGCCGACCGGCTACAAGATCGCCCACCCGGTGCTCTCCCAGGACGGCACCCGGGCCGGGTTCACCGGCGTGTCGCTCGGCGGCGCGCTGCCGTACGGCGTGCTGGACGACGCCTCCTGCGTCTACGGCTTCCGGCACCGTCCGCCGGCCCGCCGGTGCGACTGCGGTTTCCACTGCGTGCACGACCGGGCGGCGGCCGAGGCACTGCTGTGCACCGCCGAGCACCGCGCGGCCGTCCTGCTGGAGGTCTCCGTCCTCGGCGCCTACATCCGCTTCGAACGCGGCTTCCGCTACGCCCGGCAGCGGGTGCGCACGGCCACGGCCGGACCCTGCGGCTGCGGCGCCGGAGCCGTCGCGCTGGCCGACGCCGGCTGGGGCCGGCCGGGCTGGCGGGTCCTGGCACCCGTCTGCACGGGCTGCGTGCGCGGGCGGGCGCCGGTGTCGCTCGCGGGCTTCGCCCGGCTGGCCGGGCACGGGCTCCGGGTGATCGCGGGCGTCGGCGGTACCGCCCCCGCAGCCGCCGGGTTGACAGCGGGCGGCGAGCCGGGCGTGCCCGAACTGGCCGCCGAGGCCGCCCTGTTGCAGGCGCGCCTGGACTGGTTCCAGTCCCAACTCGCGCGTCTCGGCGAACGCGGACCCGGCGGCACCGGGCAGGGCTAACGACCTTCGGCCCGGGTACCCGGCAGTTCCGCACTGAGAGGAGGCGGAACGCCGTGACCGTGACCCCGCACACCAGGCCCGCGGCCGACGGGCACCCCTCCACGGGCGAACTCGTCGGCCGGGCCACCGAACAGCTCTCCCGGCTGCTGCGGCAGGAGGTCGCCCTCGCCAAGGAGGAACTGGCCGAGAAAGGACGCCGCGCCGGACGCGGCGGCGGCATGCTGGGCGCCGCCGGCGCCGTCGGCTACGTCGGGCTGATCACCCTGGCCGCAGCGGCCACCGCCGCCCTCTGTCTTGCACTGCCCGTGTGGGCGGCGGCGCTCATCGTGGCGGCGGTGTTCCTCGCCGTCGCCGGCCTGCTGGCCGCGACCGGCCGCGCCCAGCTGCGCCGTGCCGCCCCGCCCACGCCCGAGAAGACGCTCGGCAGCGTCAGGGCGGACGTCGACGCCATCAGGGAAAGGGCACACCGATGACGCACAGGAACGCGCACGGCTCGGGCGCCAAGGGCCCCGACGAACTGCGGCGGCAGATCGAACAGACCCGGAGCCAGCTCGGCGACACCGTCGCCCAGCTGGTGGAACGGGTCGATGTGAAGGGTCGGGCCCGGGCGCGCGCCGCCGACCTGAAGGACAAGGCCGGCGCCATGACCGTCCAGCTGCGCGCCGGCGCCGCCCAGGCGGGGCACGGTGTGCAGGACCGGGCGGCCAAGGCGGGCCACCTGGTCCAGGACCGCGCCGCGCGGGCCGGCCACACCGCGCAGGAACGGATGACCAAGGCCGGGCACCTGGTGCAGGAGCGGGCCGGGCACAGCGGGCACGCCCTGCGGGACCGGGCGGTGCACGCCGGTCACACCGCGGAGCACGACACGCGGGTCCCGGGCCCGGTACGGTCGGCCCTGAGCGCCGCGATGCGGCACCCCCGGCCGGCCCTGATCATCGGCGCGGCGGGCGCCGCCGTCTTCGGCGTGGCCGTGGTCTGGCGCCGGATCGACCGTTGCCGGTGAGCCCCTGCTCGCCGGGCTGCCTCCGGGTGGTGGGCCGGCGCCGGTGAGCCGCCGGCCGCCGAGCCGCGGCCGGTGAGCACGGTACTGCGGGACCGGCCGGGCGTGGAGCCGGGCCGGTCCCGCCGCCGTGTCACGGACGGAACCGCAGCACCTGCGGGTCGTGGTCGCTGATCTGGTCGTTGAACTCCGAGTTGATGTGCACGCTGTCGTACTCGAAGTCACAGCCGCGGCGGATCGCCGGGCTGATCAGGATCTGGTCCAGGACCTGCTGGTTGCCCTGGTAGTCATACGTGTAACGCTCGCTCTTCGGCAGCGACTTGATCGCCGACCACAGCTCGCCGTCGCCCTCCAGGATCCGCGCGGTGCCCGAGAACTCGAAGTCGTTCATGTCGCCGAGCGCGATGACGTCCGCGTTCTTCTGCGCGGCCAGGATGTCCTTGACGAACGCGTTCACCTCGGTCGCCTGGGCGTGCCGCTGGATCTCCGAGCTGCGCACCGGCGGCTGGTACTGCGAGGCCAGACCCTGGTCGCCGCCCTTGCTGTTGAGGTGGTTCGCGATCACGAAGACGGTCTTGCCGCGGAAGACGAACTCGCCCGCGAGCGGCTTGCGGCTGTTGCTCCAGGCCGCGTCCGCCGGGTCGATCCGGCCCGGGGACACCGTCAGCTGTGCCTTGCCGTGCACCTTGGTGACGCCGACCGCGGTGGTCGAGTCGCCGCCCGCGCGGTCCGTGAAGGACACCCGCTCCGGGTTGAACAGGAACACCTGGCGGATGTTGCCGCCGGGCTCGCCGCCGTCCTGGTCGTTGACCGGGTTGACCGAGCGCCAGTCGTACCGCGGGCCGCCGGCCGCGACGATCGCGTCGATCAGCTTCGTCACCGTCCGGTCCGCGTCGACCGTGCCGTCGTCCGTGGCGCCGTTGTTGTCCTGGATCTCCTCCAGGGACACGATGTCCGGTGACTGGAGGTTGTGCACGATCGCGGAGGCGTGCTGGTCGAAGGTGGTGTCCGACGGGTCGAGGTTCTCGACGTTGTAGGTCGCCACCGCCAGCTCGCGGTCCGACTGCTTCCGCGTCGTCTCCCGCTCCAGGCCGGCGCCGGCGAGCGTGCCGAGCCGGCTCGCGACGAGGGTGTAGCCGCCGTACTGGTTGAAGTCCAGCGGGCCGGTGGTGGTGCCCTCCAGGGTGTCGCCGACGTTCGCCTTCGGGAAGTCGGCGGCCGGGCCCAGCGACTGGATCTGGAGCCGGCCGGTGTTCTGGGAGTCGTAGGAGCCGTAGACCGTGCCGCCGCGCCGGCTGCGGTGCTCCCACGGCTTCACGGTGACCCACAGCTCGCTATACGGGTCGGTGGCGGTGACCACGCGGGCGTCGGCGACCTGGACGTTCATGCCCTCCAGGGACTCGTAGTAGTCCAGGGCGTACGCGGACGGGTCCAGGGGGAGGCCGTTGATCGAGTTGGCGGCGGCGGCGTCGCCGGTGGGCGCGTACGCGTCCGGCACCGCGTCCTCGTCGACGACGACCGGCGCCGGGACCGCGTTGCCCGAGGAGACGGTGGTGATCACCGGCTTGGTGATCTCCGTCAGCGACTGGTTGCCGGAGGAGGCGCCGCCCGGGACGTACTCGGAGACGGTGCCGGTCACCTTCACCGCGTCACCGACCGCGACCTTCGGCGTGGAGCTGGTGAAGACGAACACGCCCTCGCTGGTGGCCGGGTTGTCGTCCGGGGTCGGGTCCTGGAGCCAGAAGCCCTTGGAGGAGCCGTACGCGCGGGTGGCCGTGACGATGCCGGGCACGTCCGTCACCTTCTGCCCGGCGAACGGGGATATCCGGGTCGTGCCCTGGATGTCGTGCACGCGCACCGAGTCGGCGTGCGCGGGGGAGGTGAGGGCGACGGCGGAGGCCGCGCTGCAGACGGCGGCGACGGTGAGCGCGGCGAGGCGCGCGGAAGACCTGCTCGGCAAGGGATCCCTCCGGGGACGTGACGATGCGCCGGGACGAGGGTGGAACGGGAGCGTGTGGAGGTGGTGGCCCTCTGTGACACGCATAGAGCCGAGTGAACAGTTGTCCCCCCAACTTCTACGCGCGTCAATCTCCTGCCTGGCCCCGGGAGTTGTCAAGGTTTCGGCCATGGACGACCGCTTACGGTGAGATGAACCGGGCGGCATGGGTGGAAATCCGTCTAGGCTGAGCGGCTGAGTCCTTTCACGGTCCGAGGAGAACCAGCCGATGTCAGACAGCTCCCCCCTGCCGCCCGTACGGCTGCATCCCGAAGCGGAGCTGGCGCGGGCCGCGCTGTCCACGCCGTTGCTCTCCCGCGCGGTCCGCCTCGCCCGCTGGGCCGGGCCCGGCACCCGCGTCGACGCCGGCGGCGGGCTGGCCGAGGAACAGCTGCCGGCCGCCGTGGAACTGCTCGGGCTGAGCGGTGACGACGCCGCCGCGTACGCGAGCGAGGCCTGGCGGGTCGCCGTGGACGCCGGACTGGTCGAGATCGTGGACGAGGAGGCCGGTACCGTCCGGCCCGGTGAGGAGCTGGAGCTGCTCACCGGCGGCTCCCCGCGGGACGTGCTCACCGTGTGGCTGGCCGCGCTGGAGACCGTCATCGCCGACGCGGCCGTCCCCGACCTGGACGACCTGGTCGACGCGCTGGACGAGGGCGGCGAGGTCGATTTCTCGTCACTCGGCTGGGACCCGCAGACCGAGGCGGACTTCCTCGACGGCGTCCTCGGCAACCTCTACCTGCTGACCGTCGGTGAGGACGGCCCCGGCGACGGCACCGTCCCGCTGCCCGCCCTCGCCGCCTCCATGCTCGTGCCCGACGGCATGGGTGAGCCCACCAACGACGTCCTGCAGCAGGTGTCCGACGCGATGATGCGGCTGGACGACCAGTTCCGGGTGCTGGAACCGGTCGGACTCGTGGACTACCGGCCGGTGGACGAGGCGCTGATGGCCGACACCGACGAGGAACCCGCCGCGACCGTGGACGACACCGACGTCGCCCGCTACGGCATGGTCCGCCTCACCCCGCTCGGCGTGTACGGGCTGCGGGCACGGCTGCTGGAGGCCGGGTTCGAGGCGCCGGCCGTCGGCGACCTGGCGGACAAGGGCGCGGACGTCCTGCTCGACGGCACCGCCCGGTTCGGCCGGTTCGCCGCCCGGGCCGAGACCGAGCAGTGGCTGGCCCGGCGCGAACCGCTCGCGGCGGCACGGGAGTTGCTGGCGGCGGCGCGCGGCGCGGACGCCGGGGCCCCGCTGCGCAGGCTCCGCTGCCAGCAGGCGCTGTCGCTGGTCGGCGCGGAGGCCGAACCCGCGCTGCGCGAGGTGCTGGACGACCCCGAGCTGGGCGGGCTCGCCCGGGTGTGGCTGAGCGAGCGGGGCGCCGCCGAGGTGCCGGCACCTTCCGAGGACATGGTGTTCTGGCTGACCGTCGACACCCTGGCCGCACAGCTGGCGGCCGAGGGCAACTCCGAGGAGCTCCAGGCCCTCGTGGAGGGGCTGGCCGCCCAGCACAGCGGGTTCTTCGCGGCGGCCTGGCGGGTGGAGCACCCCGCCACCGCGGAGGTCCTCGACGCGATGGGGCGCCTGCACCCGGACAAGAAGGTGGCCAAGCAGGCACGGAAGGCCGCCTTCAAGGCCCGCTCCCAGCACGCGGGTTGAGGGCCCGGCCGGTGGCGGGCCCGGCCGGTGTCTTTTGCTGGCGATGGGGTGGTGCGTACGGATTCTTGAACAAGGACCGGTGAAGTAGCCCGGCGTTCAACTCGCGTTCACAAGTGGGCGGGAGCGTGTGCGCCGAACCGAGGCCCCCCACCCTCCACGGCACTACCACCGTCGTCACAGGAGACACCATGTCGCTCACCCGCAGGGACTTCGCCAGGAAATCCGCGATCACCGGGGCCGGGGTCGCCCTGGCGGGCAGCGTCGGCGCGCTCGCCACCGCGCCGAACGCCCTCGCCGCCACGGACTCCGGGGACGCCGAGGCGGAGTCCGCGCACGGGGGCCACCACCACGGCGTCGGCTACGGCCCGCTGATCGCCGACCCCAAGGGCATCCTCGCCCTGCCCGCCGGCTTCTCGTACAAGATCATCACGTACAGCGGCCGGACCAAGCTGGAGTCCGGCGAGTTCACCCCCTCCAACCACGACGGCACGGCCACCTTCGAGGGCCCGCGCGGCACCACCCTCCTGGTCAACAACCACGAGCTGGCCGGTGCCCGCGCCCAGTGGCCGTACCCGGTGCCGCTCACCGAGGGCCTGGTCTACGACCCGGCGGCGGCCGGCGGCTGCACCGTCGTGGAGGTCCGCCACGGCGGCGAGGTCGCCGAGTGGGTGGGCATCGCCGGCACCGCCACCAACTGCGCCGGCGGCAGTACCCCCTGGGGCACCTGGCTGACCTGCGAGGAGACCGAGGACAAGGCCGGCAAGAACGGCTTCACCAAGGACCACGGCTACGTCTTCGAGGTCGACCCGGAGGACCGCCGGGCCAACCGCGACCCCAAGCCGGTCAAGGCGCTGGGCCGCTACGCCCACGAGGCCGTCGTGGTCGACCCCAAGCGCGGCCACGTCTACCTCACCGAGGACGCCTCCGGCCCCAACGGCCTGTTCTACCGCTGGACCCCGCCGCAGGGCTTCCGCCACGGCCGGGGCAAGCTGCGCACCCTCGCCGACGACGCGGGCGTGCTCCAGGCGTTCAAGTGCTTCGACTCCGGCGGCAAGTTCGTGGACGACCTGTCCCGCGCCACCAGGATCGGCACCGTGTACGGCGTCGACTGGGTGGACGTCCCCGACCGCGACGCCAGGACCGTCTCGGTGCGCAAGCAGTTCACCGACGGCCAGGTCACCCGCGCCCGCAAGCTGGAGGGCATGTGGTGGGGCGACGGCGGCGTCTACGTCGTCTCCTCCTACGCCCGCCAGGAGAGCCCGGTCCAGCACGACGGCCAGGTCTGGTTCTACGACCCCAAGCGCCGCACGCTGACGCTGAAGGTGCTGCTCGGCGTGAACCCGGACCCGGCGCAGGACGGCGCCTTCGACGGCCCCGACAACATCACCGTCTCCCCGTACGGCGGCCTGGTCATCGCCGAGGACGGCGAGGGCGTCCAGCACCTGTTCGGGGCCACCGACAGCGGCCGGACCTACCCGATCGCCCGCAACGAGCTGAACATCGGCACCGCCGAGGAGCCGGAGTACAGCGAGTTCACCGGCGTCACCTTCTCGCCCGACGGCAGGACCCTCTTCGCCAACATCCAGACGCCCGGCATCATGCTCGCCATCACCGGCCCCTGGAAGCGGCAGGCCCGCTAGAACACCGCCGGCCGCACGGGGGCGTCCCGGAACCCGTGGCGGCGGCGGGTGGCGGCCCGGCGTGGGGAGCCCGCGCCGGGCCGCCGCCGTCCCACCGCACGGCGGCCCCGCCGCGTGCCTCCTGCCGGGACCGGCGCCGGGACGCCGTCGCCGGATACCATGCGGAGAGGGTCCCCGGTTCGCGAGGAGTGAGTGCATGACGCAGGGCAGGCCCATGCGCGCGGACGCCCGGCGCAACTACGAGCGGCTGCTGAAGGCGGCGGCCGGGGCCTTCGCGGAGCACGGGGAGAACGCGTCGCTCGACGACATCGCCAAACGGGCGGGTGTCGGCTCGGGCACCCTCTACCGGCACTTCCCGACCCGGCAGGCGCTGCTGGAGGCGGCGTACGTGGACCGGATCGAGGCGTTCGGGGTACGCGCCGACGAGCTGGCGGGTGAACGGCCGCCGGGTGAGGCGCTCGCGGAGTGGCTGTACGAGCTGGCGGTGGGCTCCCTCCAGGTGCGGGGGATGAGGGCCCTGCTCGGCTCGGCGGTGACCGAGCACGGCGGCGCGGCTGCGCTGACGGCGTGCGGCACGGTGGTGCACGGCGCGGTGACCCGGCTGGTGAAGGCGGCGCAGGCGGAGGGCACGCTGCGGGGGGACGTGGAGCCGATCGACGTGCTGCGCCTGACCCACGGGGTGACCACGGCGGCGGAGCTCGCCGGGGCGGGGGAGCGGGAGATCCGGCGGTACCTGCGGCTGCTGACGGAGGGCCTGCGGGCCGGCTGAGGCGTCCCGGCCGCGGCCGGGACGGCGGCCGGGGAACCCGCCCGCCGGCCAGGCTGCCGGGGAACCCGCCGCGCACGACCGCGGGGTCCCCGTGCCACCGTCTCCGCGGGCTTACAGAGCCCGTGCCCCCGGTTCCACCATGTTCCGCACGGTGCGGGCCTTCACGAACTCGCCCATCGCCGTCATGTCCCACTCGCCGGAGAACTGGCGGATGAGCTTGGCCATCATGACGCCGGTCCGGGGCTCCGCGCCGGTGAGGTCGAAGCGGACCAGCTCCTCGCCCGAGAAGTCGTCGACCAGACGGCAGTACGCCTTGGCGACCTCGGTGAACTTCTGGCCGGAGAAGGAGTTCACGGTGAAGACCAGCCCGGTGACCTCCTGGGGCAGCCGGCCCAGGTCGACCGTGATGACCTCGTCGTCGCCGCCGCCCTCGCCGGTCAGGTTGTCCCCGGAGTGCCGGATCGCGCCGTTCAGGATCGTCAGCTTGCCGAAGTAGCAGCTGTCGACGTGGTTGCGCTGGGGGCCGTAGGCGATGACCGAGGCGTCCAGGTCGATGTCCTTGCCGCGGAACGCCGGTTCCCAGCCGAGGCCCATCCGCACCTGGGAGAGCAGCGGCCGGCCGCCCTTGATGAGGGACACCGTCTGGTTCTTCTGCAGGCTGACCCGGCCCTTGTCCAGGTTGATCTTCCCGGCGCCCGGCGCGGGAGCGGCCGGCGGTGCCGCCGGCTGCGGGGGAGCGGCCACCGGGGCGGCGGCCGGCTGCGGCGGTGCGGCCGGAGCCGCGGCCGGCTCCTCCACGGTCACGCCGAAGTCGGTCGCGATGCCCGCGAGCCCGTTGGCGTACCCCTGCCCGACGGCCCGCGCCTTCCACTGGCCGGCCCGGCGGTAGATCTCGACGACCACCAGCGCGGTCTCGTCGCCGAGCTGCGGCGGGGTGAACGTCGCCAGCACGGCGCCGCCGTCGGCGTCCCGGATCGTGGCCGTCGGCTCGATGCCCCGGAAGGTCTGGCCGGCCGCGTCCGGGCTGGCCGTGACGACGATCTTCTCGATCTCCGGCGGTACGGCGGCCGTGTCGACCGTGACCGCGTCCGGCGCCGTACCGCCTCCCGACCGGTACGCCACGCCGGGCCCCGCGGGCTGGTTGTAGAAGATGAAGTCGTCGTCGGAGCGCACCTTGCCGTCACCGGTGAGCAGCAGGCCCGACACATCGAGCCGCACCGGAGCGGAGACGTCCACCGTCACGCGCGCGGCCGGGAGGGGGATGTTCGAGCCAGGGGTCATAGCTGTCATGCCGGGAGAACGAACGACACCGCTTTACCGTTCCCTTACCCACCCCCCGATCGGCTCAGGGCACCACCACGATCTTCCGCCCCACCCCCGCCGCGAACTGCTCCAGCGCCTGCGGGTACCGCTCCAGCGGGATCCGGTCGCTGATGAAGACGCCCGGGTCCAGCACGCCGTTCGCGAACAGCTCGGCCGCCCGCTCGAAGCTGTGCAGCACCGCCATGGAGCCGGTGATCGTGATCTCCTGGTTGTAGATCCGGTACGGGTCGATCGTCACGCGGGTCGCGTAGTCCGCCACCCCGAACTGCAGGAACGTGCCCGCCTTCGCGACCCGGTCCAGGCCGTCCTGGATCGCCGCCGCGTTGCCGGTCGCGTCGATCACCACGTCCCAGCCCCGCGGGCGGTCCAGTTCGTCGGCGTTCGCCGCGGCCGCCGAGACGCCGAGCAGCCGGGCCGTCTCCAGGCGGGCCGGGTTGACGTCGACCACGTCCACGCTCGCCGCACCGGTCCGCTTGGCCAGCTCCAGCATCATCAGGCCCATGGTCCCGGAGCCGTAGATCAGCACGTGGGAGCCCAGGCGGGAGCGCAGGACGTCGTAGCCGCGCACCGCGCAGGACAGGGGCTCCACCAGGGCCGCGTCCTCGGTGCGAACGTGGTCGGGCAGCTTCACGCAGTTGGCGACCGGCGCCACCGCGTACCGGGCCGCGCCGCCCGCCGTCGTCACGCCGATCGCCGCCCACCGCTCGCACAGGTTGTTGTGGCCCGTACGGCAGTACCGGCACTCGTAGCAGTACAGCGAGGGGTCCACGGCCACCCGGTCGCCGACGGCCACCTCGGTGACCTGGGTGCCGACACCGACGACCTCGCCCGCGAACTCGTGCCCGGGCACGATCGGCAGCTTGGGCGCGAACTCGCCCTGGAGGATGTGCAGGTCGGTGCCGCACAGACCGCAGGCCGCGACCTCGACGACCACCTCGCGGGGGCCCGGCGTCGGGTCGGGCACCTCGGTGACGACGGCTCGGCCCACGGACTCGATGACGGCGGCCTTCATTTCACGGCTCCCAACGACAGGCCCTGGACCAGCTTGTCCTGGGCGGCGAACCCCGCGGCGAGCACCGGCAGGGAGATGACGAGCGACGCGGCGCACACCTTGGCCAGGAAAAGGCCCTGGCTGGTGATGAAACCGGTCAGGAAGACGGGGGCGGTCTCGGCGACCACGCCCGTCAGGACTCGGGCGAAGAGCAGTTCGTTCCAGCTGAAGATGAAGCAGATCAGGGCGGTGGCGGCGATGCCGGGCAGGGCGATCGGGGCCACCACGCGCGCGAGGATCACCGGGAGCCGGGCACCGTCCACCCGCGCCGCCTCGATGACCGCGACCGGCACCTCGGCGAGGAAGGACTGCATCATCCACACCGCGATCGGCAGGTTCATGGAGGTGTACAGGACGACCAGGAGCCAGATGTTGTCGAGCATCCCGGCGTTCTTGGCGAAGAGGTAGACCGGCAGCAGGCCCGCCACGGCCGGCAGCATCTTGGTGGACAGGAAGAAGAACAGGACGTCGGTCCACTTGCGCACCGGCCGGATCGACAGCGCGTAGGCCGCCGGGAGGGCCAGCAGCAGGACCAGGAGCGTCGAGGCGACCGACGCCACCGTCGAGTTGACCAGCGCGGGCCACGGGCTCGCCCCGCCGCCGCTGCCGAAGAACTCGCGGTAGCCGTCGAGCGTCAGCGACGCGGTGAGGGACGGCGGGTTGGTGGCCGCGTCCGCCTCGGAGTGGAAGGACGTCAGGGCCATCCACGCGATGGGCAGGAAGAAGACGACGCCGGCCAGCCAGGCCACCAGGCCGAGACCGTTGCGACGCAGTACGGCGGTCATGCGCGGGACACCTCCTCGCGGAACAGGGACGACACCACGCGCAGGGCGAAGGTGGCGATGACGATCGAGCCGATGACCACCAGGACACCGGCGGCCGAGGCCAGGCCGTTCTCGTGGGCCTGGTAGAAGCTCTGGTAGACGGTGTAGGGCAGGTTGGCGGTGCCCAGGCCGCCGGAGGTGATCGTGAAGACCGCGTCGAAGTTCTGGACGATGTAGATCGACCCGAGCAGTGCGCCCAGTTCCAGGTAGCGGCGCAGGTGGGGCAGGGTGAGATGGCGGAAGATCTGCCAGTCGCTCGCGCCGTCGACGCGCGCGGCCTCGATCTGCTGCTGGTCCCGGCTCTGCAGTCCGGCGAGCAGGATCAGCATCATGAACGGCGTCCACTGCCACACCAGGGAGGCCTCGACCGCGAGGAGCGGGGTGCGGGAGACCCAGTCCGGCTGTGGCCCGCCCACATAGTGCAGCAACCCGTTGAGCAAGCCGTATTCGGGGTTGTAGAGCACATGCTTCCACAGCAGCGCGGCGGCCACCGGCACCACCAGGAAGGGGGCGATGAGCAGGGTGCGGACGATGCCCCGGCCGCGGAACCGCCGGTCCAGCAGCAGCGCCAGCGCCAGCCCGATGACCAGGCTGGCCAGCACCACGGCCGCCGTGAGCAGCACGGTCGTCCACACCGAGTGGCGCAGGCCGGCGTCGGTGAGCACCTGGCGGTAGTTGTCCAGGCCGGTGAAGCGGCGGGCCTTGGGGTAGAGGGCGTTCCAGTCGAAGAAGGAGATCACCAGCGTGGCCACGAAGGGCAGCTGGGTCACCACGATCATGAACACGAGGGCCGGCAGGAGCGGGGCGCGGGTGGCCCAGGCGCGCAGCCGGGCCGGGGGCTGCCGGACCGTCCGTGCGGGGGTGGCCGCGAGGGGGGCCGTGGTCGTCGCTGTCATCGTCCCTCGTACTCCTTGGAGATCTGCTCGGCGAGTGCTTGAGACTTCTTCAGGGCCGCGTCGACGGACTGGCGTCCGGCGATGGCCGCGCTGATCTCCTGGGAGACCTTGGTGCCGAGGTCGGTGAACTCGGGGATGCCGACGAACTGGATGCCGGGCGCGGGCCGCGGCTGCACCCCGGGGTCGTTCGGCCGGGCGCTCTCGATGGCCTCCTTGGTCATCTCCTGGAACGCGGCGGCCGACTCGCGGTAGTCGGCGTTGGTGTAGGTCGACGCCCGCTTGCCCGCCGGGACGTTCGACCAGCCGCTGGTCTCGCCCACCAGCCGCTCGTATCCCTTGCCCGACGCCCAGGAGACGAACTTCCAGGCCTTGTCGGGGTTGCGGGATGCCTGCTGGATGCCCCAGGCCCAGGTGTAGAGCCAGCCGGAGGACGCGGTGCGCTCGACGGGGGCGGGGGCGTAGCCGAGCTTGCCCTTGACCGGGGAGCCGGCCGCCTCCAGCAGGCCGGCCGCGGAGGTGGCGTCGTACCACATGGCGACCTTGCCCTGGGTCATGTTGTTCAGGCATTCGGCGAAGCCGGACTGGGCGGCGCCGGACTCGCCGTGCTCGCGGACGAGGCCGACGTAGAACTTCGTCGCCTTCTCGAAGGCCGGCGAGTCCAGCCGTGCCTTCCAGTCCGTGTCGAACCAGGTGCCGCCGAAGGTGTTCACGACCGTGGTCAGCGGTGCCATCAGCTCGCCCCAGCCGGGCAGCCCGCGCAGGCAGATGCCCCGCATGCCCGGCCGGGCACCGTCCGCCTTCGCGGCGAGGTCCGCGACCTGCCGCCAGGTGGGACGCTCGGGCATGGTCAGGCCCTTCGCCGCGAACACGTCCTTGCGGTACATGAGGAAGGACGACTCGCCGTAGAAGGGCTGTCCGTAGAGTTTGCCGTCGTCGCCGGTGAGGGACTGGCGCATCGGCTTGAGGACGTCGCGTTCGTCGTACGAGGCGTCCTTGGCGACGTACGAGTTCATCTCGTGCAGCCAGCCGTTGCGGGCGTAGATCGGTATCTCGTAGTTGGACAGGGTGGCCACGTCGTACTGGCCGGCCTGGTTGGCGAAGTCCTGGCTGATCTTGTCGCGGACGTCGTTCTCGGGCAGGACCGTAAAGTTGACCTTGATGCCGGTGTCCTTGGTGAAGTGGGCGGCGGTCAGCTTCTGCAACTCGGTCATCTGCGGGTTGTTGACCATCAGGACGTTGATGGAGTCGCCGCCGGAACCGGTCCCGCCGGCACCGGCCCAGCAGCCGGAGAGCAGCGGGGCGAGCAGCGTCCCTGCGGCGGCCAGGGCGAGCGTGGCTCGCGGCCTCCGTCGGCTCGGGGTGCGCATGGATCGCTCCTGAAGGAGGGGAAAGGGGGACATAAGGGACGCTCCACGGTGTGGAGCGCCCCTGGACGGGGGACGGATCGCGCAATCAGACCCGGATGACCTGCGGGCCCAGCAGGGAGTAGCGGTGGGCTTCGGCGGCCGGGAGCAGGGTGCTGGTCACGATCGCCTCCAGCGCGCCGACCTCCGCGAACCGGCAGAAGCTGACGGCGCCGAACTTGGTGTGCACGCCCGCGAAGACCGTGCGCCGCGCGGCCCGGACGGCCTGTGCCTTCACCTCGCTGACCGCCGGGTCGGGGGTGGTCAGCCCGTGTTCGCGGGAGATCCCGTTGGCCCCGATGTAGGCGAGGTCGATCACGAAGCCCGCCAGCATCTTCGTCGTCCAGTGGTCGACGGTGGCCAGCGTGCCCGGGCGGACCCGGCCGCCGAGCAGCAGCACGGAGACCTGGTCGGCCTCCGCCAGCGCGCCCGCGACCGGCAGGGACGCGGTGACCACGGTCAGCGGCCGGCCCCTGGGCAGCGCCTCGGCGATGAGCTGGGGGGTGAAGCCCTCGTCGACGAAGACGGTCTCGGCGTCCCCGAGCAGTTCGGCCGCCGCGGCGGCGATCCGGCGCTTCTCGGGCACGTGGCTGGTGGCGCGGAAGGCGAGGGTCGTCTCGAACCCGGCGCTCTCCACCGGATAGGCGCCGCCGTGGGTGCGGCGGACCAGGCCGTGGTCCTCCAGGGCGCGCAGGTCGCGCCGGATGGTCTCCTTGGCCACGCCCAGGTCGGCGGCGAGCGCGGTGACGTCCACGGAGCCGGTGGCGCGGGCGGCCCGCACGATCTCGCGCTGGCGTTCTTCCGCCGTCCTGGTGGTCATGTCGTCACCCACTTCCCTGTGGACTTGCCCGTTCGGGCCCATGGGGGAAGTTCTACCGTCGGCGCGCGGCGCTGACCAGGTCTGTTGCGGGCCCGATACTGCCCGCTTGTGCCCGCTTCGCGCGGGCCGTGCCCGTCGCGGACCTGCGCGGCTGTCCGGGCCGGGGTGGGATCGGGCACGCCGGATGCCCGGACACGGCGGCGGGCGGGCCCGTTCGGTGCCCGCCCGCGCGCGTGGAGGATCGTTTCCGGCCGCCGGGTGCCCCGGGGAGCCGGCACAGGGTCAGTACGGCCAGATCGGCGGGTCATTCACGAAGTGCCCGCCCAGGTGACGGTGGGCCGGGTTCTCCGGGTCCAGCTCGCCCTGCTCGGCGATGAGCTTCCCGGCGTACGGCTCGGAGTCGTCCTGGGGGTCGTAGCCGAGTGCCCGCGCGGTGCTCAGGTCCCACCACAGGCGGGTGTTGGCGGAGGAGCCGTAGACGACCGTGTGGCCGACCTCCTCGGCGGTCAGTGCCGCGTGGAAGAGACGGGCGCCGTCAGCCGGGCTCATCCACACCGACAGCATGCGGACGCTGGTGGGCTCCGGGAAGCAGGAGCCGATGCGCACCGAGACGGTCTCCAGGCCGTGCTTGTCCCAGTAGAGCTGTGCCAGGTCCTCGCCGAAGGACTTCGACAGGCCGTAGAAGGTGTCCGGGCGGCGCGGGGTGCCGACGGGGATCAGCGGCTCGCCCGCGCGCGGGGCCGGGGTGAAGCCGACGGCGTGGTTGGAGGAGGCGAAGACGATCCGCGGCACGCCCGCGAGCCGGGCGGCCTCGTACAGGTTGTAGGTGCCCTCGATGTTCGACCTGAGGATCTTCTCGAAGGGCGCTTCCAGGGAGATCCCCGCGAGGTGCAGGACCGCGTCCACGCCCCGTACGGCCTCGCCGAGCGCCTCCTTGTCGCCGAGGTCCGCGGTGATCGCGCCGGGCTCGCCCTCGACGGGGCGCGCGTCGAACAGGCGCAGCGTGTAACCGTACTCCGGCAGCAGGGACCGCATCAGGGTGCCGAGCCCGCCGGCGGCGCCGGTGAGCAGGATCGTGCGGGGAGCGGGCATCCTCGGTTCTCCTTGTGGCCGGTATTCACATACGTGGACACGCTAGAGAGTTCACCGGGCACCGTCAAGTGTCGCGTGAAGTCGTCGAATTCGCGCCCGGTCGTGCGAGTTCGCCTGCTTGACCCGCCGCGACACGGCCCTTTAGCGTGGTCACGTTCAGAAATATGGACGTGGATCAGAAACATGCACCGGCGTGTCCAAGGGAGAGTCCGTGACGCCAGCCCCTCTGACCGAACGGCTCAGCGATCCGCGCGGGCCGCTGTTCTTCCCCGTCACGGCCTACGGCCCCGACGGCTCGCTCGACCTGGACACCTACCGCACCCATGTGCGCCGCGGTGTCGCGGCCGGCGCGGCCGCCGTCTTCGCCTGCTGCGGCACCGGGGAGTTCCACGCGCTGCTGCCGGAGGAGTTCGAGGCCTGCGTCCGGGCGGCCGTCGAGGCGGCCGAAGGGCGCGTCCCGGTCGTCGCGGGCGCCGGTTACGGTACCGCCCTCGCCGTCCGCTACGCGCGCATCGCCGCCGGTGCGGGCGCCGACGGCCTCCTCGCCATGCCGCCCTACCTCGTGGTCGCCGGCCAGGAGGGCCTGCTGCGGCACTACCGGGAGGTCGCCGCCGCCACCGGCCTGCCCGTCATCGTCTACCAGCGCGACAACGCCGTCTTCACCCCGGCGACCGTGGTCGAACTGGCCCGCACCGACGGTGTCATCGGCCTCAAGGACGGCCTCGGCGACCTCGACCTCATGCAGCGGGTCGTCAGCGCGGTCCGCACCGAGACCCCCGGCGACTTCCTGTACTTCAACGGCCTGCCCACCGCCGAGCAGACCCAGCTCGCCTACGGCGCCCTCGGCATCACCCTCTACTCCTCCGCCGTGTTCTGCTTCGCGCCGGAGATCGCCCTCGCCTTCCACCAAGCCCTGCGGACGGACGACCTGCCCACCGTCCACCGCCTCCTGGACGGCTTCTACCGCCCGTTCGTGGAACTGCGCGCGCAGGGCCGCGGATACGCCGTCTCCCTCGTCAAGGCCGGGGTCCGGCTGCGCGGCCTCGACGTCGGCGAGGTCCGGCCCCCGCTGCACGAGCCCGCCGAGGAGCACGTCAAACAGCTCGCCCGGCTCATCGAACGCGGCTACGAACTGCTGGAGGAGGACGCGTGAGCGAGCACGGCCACGCCCTGCCGGGGGAGGACGGGTGAAGGCGTCGGCGTTCGTCTACCCCTGGGACGTCAACGGGGACCCCGCCGCCCCGGAGCGGATCGCCGGACTCGGTGTGGAGCAGGTGACCCTGGCCTCCGCCTACCACTCCACCCGTGCCCTCACCCCCCGCCACCCCCGCCACCGCATCGTCACCGCCGAGTACGCGGCCGTCCTCTACCCGCCGGGCGACCGCTGGGCGGGCCGCGGCCTGCGGCCCTACCCCGCCGGCCGCTGGGCCCCCGGCAACGCCCACGGCGAGGCCGCCGAAGCCCTCGCCGCGGCCGGCCTGGAGGTGCACACCTGGGTCGTCCTCGCCCACAACTCCCGGCTGGGCGCCGAGCATCCGGACACCTCGGTCGTCAACGCCTACGGCGACCGCTACCCGTGGGCCCCCTGCGTCGCCCAGCCCGCCACGCGCGCGTACCTGGTCGACCTGGCCGCCGAGGCCGCCGTGCGCCCCGGCGCGCGCGGCACCGAACTGGAATCCCTCGGCTGGTACGGGCTGCAGCACCTGCACGCCCACGACAAGACCGCCGGCGTCGGCCTCGGGGACGCCGGGCAGTACCTGATGTCCCTGTGCTTCTGCCCGTCCTGCCGCACCGGCTACGGCGAGCGGGGACTGGACGCCGACGCGCTGGCCGGGGCCGTGCGCGGGGCGCTGGAGCCGCTGTGGCGGGGCACGGCGGACGACGAGGGCTGGCCGACGGTGGAGAAGCTGCTCGGCCAGGACACGGCGGCCGCCACGCGCGCGTGGCGCGACACCACCGCCCGCAGCCTCCAGGAGGAGGCCGTCGCCGCCGTGCGCGCCGCCGCACCGGACGGCTTCCGGATCCTGCTGCACGCCGACCCGGTCCCGTACCACTGCGGTGCCAACGTGGGCGTCGACCCGGCCCACATCCTGTCCGTCGCCGACGGCGTGGTGGTGCCCTGCACCGGCGGTACGGCCCTGCTGGCACCCTTCGCCGCCCAGGCGCGCGAGGACACGGTGCTGGCCGCCAACCTGACGGTCGTCGCGGGGATGGGCGGCAGCCCCGCCACCCTCGCGGCGGACGCGGCACGCGCGCGTGCCGAAGGCGCGACGGAACTGCGGCTGTACCACGCCGGGCTGGCGTCGGACGCGGACCTGGCGGCGGTCCGGGAGGCGCTGGCGGTGCGTTGAGGCGGGGCGTGCGGGTGTGCGGCGGTGGGGCCGGTGTGGGCCGGCCGGTCGCGGCGCGTGTGTTGGAGGAAGGCGCGGTGGAAGCGCGGTCGTGTCACGCCGGGCCGGCGTCGGACGGGGGCCCGGCGGTGGTCCCGGACGCGCTCGCTGGAAGCCGGGCCAGCAGGGTGGCCGTCAGGAGGAGTGCCAGGCCGTAGAGCGGCAGCAGCACCCCGGGGCCGGCCAGTTCGACCAGGCCGGCGCCGAGGGCGAGGCCGAGCACGTTCGGGGTGAAGAGCAGCGTGCCGGCGGTGGCCGTCGCCCGCCCCAGCAGCGGGCCTGGGGTCTCCCGCTGCACCGCCGTCAGCGCGGCGACCAGCGCACAGGGCAGGCCCAGGCCGCACGCCACGCTGGTGGCCAGGGCCACCGGGTCCCACGGCACGGCCCGTGCCACCACCGCCGCCCCGGTCAGCGCGATCCCGGCCGCCGCGAACCGCCGCCCGCCCAGCCTGCGCAGCGCCGGCCCGGCCAGCAGCCCCGCCGTCACCGACCCGGCGCCCTGGGCGGCGTACAGCACGCCGGTGTACGCCGGGGAGTGGCCGAGGCGGTCCACCACGGCGTACACCGTGGTGCCGCTCAGCGCCGTCAGCAGCATCGTCGCACCGCCCGCCCGGAGCAGCGGGCGCAGCTCGGGGTGGCCCCACAGGTGCCGGACACCCTCCGCGGTCCGCTTCCGCCAGCCGTCGCCGGACCGGACGGGCCGTTCCTCACGCACCCGCAGCAGGCCGCACAGCCCGGCGGTGAGCAGGAAGGTGACGGCGTCCAGGCAGGCCACGGCCGGGCCGCCCCAGGCCGCGTAGAGACCCGCCCCGGTCAGCGGGGCGACGAGTTTCATGCCCTCGGTGAGCGTCGTCCGCAGCCCGTTGACGTCACCGAGCAGCTCCGGGCCGACCGCCGCCGCCATCAGCGCCGACTCGGCGGCGTCATGGACGGCACCGGCGGCGCCGTACACCACCAGGACGGCGAACAGCAGCCACAGGCGGCCGGGGGAGTCGACGGCGAACAGGACGGGCAGGAGCGCCGCGAGGCCCAGGTTCACCGTGATGAGCAGGGGCTTGCGGCGGAACCGGTCGGCGAGCGTGCCGAGCGCCGGGCCGGCGAGGGTGGGCGCCCACAGCGCGAGAAGGCACAGGGCGGCCAGCCCGTCCGAGCCGGTCAGCTCCTTCACCCACACACCCGACGCCAGCCACAGCGAGGAGGTGCCGAAGGCGGACACCACCAGGCCGGTGAGGCACAGCCCCGCGTTGCGGTCCCGCAGCACGCGGGACACGGTCCAGGAAGTCGTCATGCCCGGTCATCGTGGGCCTAAGGCGGGGGGCGGCGGATCGGGCAGGTGACCTAAGACCCCTCGTCTGGATCAGGCCCTGGATACGGCGGACGGCCGCCTCCCGGCGTGACGGCGACAATCCGTCGGAACCTGGCACGGGAGCCCCTGGGGCGGCGGGGCCCGGGAACCTACCGTCGACCGCATGCGCTACCCAGCCCCCCTTCTCGTCGGCCTGCTCTACGTCACCCTCATGTCCCTCGTCCCGGAACCCCACCGGCGGCGCCTCAACGCGGTCATGGTCGCCGGTGCGGGGGCCGCCTACCTCAGCGGCGGCGGCCTCGGCGGGTGGGAGTTCGCGTTCACGGCGCTCGCCACCTGGGTCGCCTACAAGGGCCTGGACTCGTGGGCGTTCATCGGCGTCGGCTGGCTGCTGCACACCGTGTGGGACGTCGTCCACCACCTCAAGGGGCACCCGATCATCCCCTTCGCGCACGACTCGTCGTTCGGCTGCGCGCTGTGCGACCCGGTGATCGCCCTCTGGTGCCTCGGCGGCGGCCGCGCGCCGTGGGGGCCGCCGCGCCGCACCGATGAGTTCCGGGAGGCCCGCCGGTCAGCCCTTCGTCCGTGGAGCACGACTTCGAAGGAGTGATCATGACCATGGTGGACCTCGGCCCGCAGACCGGGATCGTGGCGCGGCTCGCCGCATCGGTGACCGACGAGCAGCTCACCGCCGCCACCCCGTGCCCGCAGTACGCGGTGCGCGACCTGCTGGGCCACCTGCTGACGCTGTCCGTGGCCTTCCGGGACGCCGCCCGCAAGGACCTCGGCACGACCACCGACACCCGCCCGGACGCCGCCCTCCCGGACCTCGGCCCCGGCTGGCGCGAGGAGCTGCCCAAGGCGCTGGACGAGCTGGCCGACGCCTGGCGGGACCCGGCCGCCTGGACCGGCGACACCCGCGCCGGCGGGGTGGACCTGCCGGGCGCGCTCGCGGGCGCCGTCGTCGCCGACGAGCTGGTGGTCCACGGCTGGGACCTGGCCCGCGCCACCGGCCGGGAGTACGCCCCGGACCCGGCCGTCCTCGACTCGGCCCTCGATTTCCTGCGCGTGGCGGCCGACGACCCCGGCCGCGGCAACGGCGCCTTCGGCCCGGTCGTCCCGGTCCCCGCGGACGCGCCCCCGCTGGACCGGGCGGTCGCCCTCAGCGGCCGGGACCCCGGATGGCCGCGCCGGGCCTGACCCGGGGCGGCCGGACCCGGGCCGGGCGGCGGAAGCGGCGCATCGGGCCTACGGTGACCCTGGGAGGGGGCGAGCCGAACGGGTACGGAGGGAGCCGCCATGCAGGAGCACTACGTGTGGGTGACGACGCGCCGCCTTCAGCCGGGCACGCTGGAGGACTTCGAGCGGGCGTGGCGCCCGGAGCCCGCACCGCAGGGACTGCACCGGGCCTACGCGTACTGGTCCGAGGACGGACAGGAGATCACCGGGGTGTCGTTCTGGGCCTCCCGCGAGGCGTGCGACGCGTGGCGGGCCTCCGAGGCGGAGGGGCGCCGGCGGGCGGCCATGGCCCCCTACGTCGCCGAGGAGCGCGAGGGCTTCTACCGCGGCCGTGAACTCGGCCTGCCCGGCTCCGGCGGCGGGTGAACGGGCCGCGCCGGGCCGCCGCGCCTACGGTGGAGACATGAGCGGGATCGTCGTCGTGTACGAGCTCGAACAGCCCGTGGCCGCACGCACCCCCACGGCCGGGCCGCCCGGCGCACAACGGCTCCCCCACAGGGTGCACGCGGCGCCCGCCGCCCCCGACAGGCCCGACGCCGCCGGCCCGCGGACCCTGTGCGGCAGGGACACCTTCGCGATGACGAAAGCACCCGGCACGCCTTCCGGGCGCCCCGGGGAGCCGTGGTACCCCGCCGCGTACGCGTCCCTGGTGTGCCCGGACTGCGACGCGGTGATGGAGGTCTGACCGGTGCGGTGAGCCGGACGGGGGAGGAGGCGCCGTCCCCTGCCGCCATGCCGCTCACCGTCCGGAGGGAGGCGCCGAGGTGGGGGTCGCCTGGCCCGGCGCGTTCGCCGCGTTGCGGCGGCACACGGATTGCGGCGCGGCTCACCGCGATCCGGGTCCCGCCCGCACGCCGGCCTCCCCCGGTCCCCGCCCGACTTCCTCTGTCACAACCATTGACGACAACAGGGCCCCCTCCTACCTTCGACGCGTCGTACTTCGTACGTCATATATGAGACGCGATATGTGAGATCCGAGAGGGCCGCATGACCTCTGTGCCCACCCCGATCCCGTCCCGCACCCAGTACGTGCTCGACGCGATCAAACACCGCATCCTGACCGGGCTGCTGACGCCCGGTCAGGCCCTGGTGGAGGCGGAACTGGCCGCGCAGTTCGGGGTGTCCAAGACCCCGGTGCGCGAGGCGCTGAAGACCCTCGCCGGGACCGGACTCGTGGTGATGAGCCAGTACAAGGGCGTCACGGTGCGCATGGTCGACGCGGACATGGCACGCGAGGTCTACGACGTACGGCTGCTGCTCGAACCCGAGGCCCTGCGCCGGGCCGTCGCGCGGGGCGCGTCCCTCGACGCCGCGCGGGACGCGCTGACCCGCGCCGACGCCGCCGCCGACGCCGCCGAACGCTCCCTCGCCAACCGGGAGTTCCACCGCGCCCTCTACCTGCCGTGCGGCAACCCGCTGCTCGGCCGGATGCTGGACGAGGTCCGCGACCAGGCCGCCCTCGTCTCCGCCGTGGCCTGGGCCGCCGACCCCTCCTGGGAGCGGGAGGCCGCCGAACACCGGGAGATCCTGCGGCTCGCGCTGGACGGTGACGCCGACGGCGCCGCGAGCGCCCTGCACGCGCACATCGCGTCCTTCGTGCGCCGTGCGTTCCCCGAGCCCCGCCCAGAGGAGGGCCAGAGATGAGCAGCGTGACCTTCGAGCGCCAACGGGCGGCCCTGGCGGACGTGGTGGCCATCCCGGTGACGCCGTTCGCCGAGGACGGCTCCGTCGACCTCCAGACCCACCGGGCCCTGCTGCGCCGTCTGCTCGAAGGCGGGATCAGGACCCTCACTCCGTGCGGCAACACCGGCGAGTTCTACGCCCTCACCCCCGAAGAGCGCCGGCTCGTCACCGAGTCGACCGCCGAGGAGGCCGGCGGCCGGGCCACCCTGCTGGTCGGCATCGGGCACGACCTGCCCACCGCCGTCGCCTCCGCCCGGCACGCCCGCGACCTCGGCGCCCACATGGTGATGGTCCACCAGCCCGTGCACCCGTACGTCTCGGCGGCCGGCTGGGTCGACTACCACCGGGCCATCGCCGAGGCCGTCCCGGAGCTGGGCGTGGTGCCGTACCTGCGCAACGCCCAGCTGCCCGGCGCCCGGCTCGCCGAACTCGCCGACCACTGCCCGAACGTCATCGGCGTCAAGTACGCCGTCCCGGACGCCGCCCGGTTCGCCGCCTTCGCCCGGGACGCGGGCCTGGAACGCTTCGTGTGGGTCGCGGGACTCGCCGAGCCGTACGCGCCCTCCTACTTCTCCGCCGGCGCCACCGGCTTCACCTCCGGACTCGTCAACGTCGCCCCGGCCGTCTCGCTGAACATGATCGAGGCGCTGCGCGCCGGGGACTACCCGGCCGCCATGAAGGTCTGGGAGCAGATCCGCCGTTTCGAGGAACTGCGCGCCGCGCACGGCAACGCCAACAACGTCACCATCGTCAAGGAGGCCCTCGCCGCGCTCGGCCTGTGCCGCCGGGACGTCCGCCCGCCGAGCAGGCCGCTTCCCGAGGACGAGCGCGCCGAGGTCGCCGCCATCGCCGCCGGGTGGTCCATATGAACGCACCCCGCAAGAAGCCCGGGGAACTGCGCAGCCACCAGTGGTACGGCACCGACGGACTCCGCTCCTTCAGCCACCGCGCCCGTACCCGCCAGCTCGGCTACCTGCCGGAGGAGCACCTCGGCAAGCCGGTCATCGCGATCCTCAACACCTGGTCCGACATCAACCCCTGCCACGTCCACCTCCGCGACCGCGCCCAGGCCGTCAAGCGCGGGGTGTGGCAGGCGGGCGGCTTCCCGCTGGAGTTCCCGGTCTCCACCCTCAGCGAGACCTTCCAGAAGCCGACCCCCATGCTCTACCGCAACCTGCTCGCCATGGAGACCGAGGAGCTGCTGCGCTCCTACCCGGTCGACGGCGCGGTCCTCATGGGCGGCTGCGACAAGTCCACGCCCGCGCTGCTGATGGGAGCCGCCTCCGTCGGCCTGCCCGCCGTCTTCGTGCCCGCCGGCCCCATGCTCCCGGGCCACTGGCGAGGCGAGGTCCTCGGCTCGGGCACCGACATGTGGAAGTACTGGGACGACAAGCGGGCCGGCCTCATCGGCGACTGCGAGATGGCCGAGCTGGAGAGCGGCCTGGCCCGCTCGCCCGGCCACTGCATGACGATGGGTACGGCGTCCACGCTCACCGCCGCCGCCGAGGCGCTCGGGGTGACCGTGCCGGGCGCGTCCAGCATCCCGGCGGTGGACTCCGGGCACGACCGGATGGCGGCGCGGGCGGGCCTGACCGCCGTCGAGCTGGTCCACCGGGACCGCGGTCTGTCCGGCATCCTCACCCGCGAGGCCTTCGAGGACGCCGTCACCACCGTGCTCGGCCTGGGCGGCTCCACCAACGCCGTGATCCACCTGATCGCCATGGCGGGCCGGGCGGGCGTCCGGCTCACCCTGGACGACTTCGACCGCATCGCCCGCACGGTCCCGGTCCTCGCCAACGTCCGCCCCGGCGGCCGGAGGTACCTGATGGAGGACTTCCACTTCGCGGGCGGTCTGCCCGGGTTCCTCTCCCGGATCACCGACCTGCTCCACCTGGACCGGCCGACGGTGGCGCACGACACCCTGCGCGAGCAGCTCGCCGGCGCCCGGGTGCACGACGACGACGTCATCCGGCCCCGGGACAACCCGGTCGCGCGCGAGGGCGGGGTGGCCGTGCTGCGCGGCAACCTCTGCCCGGACGGCGCGGTCATCAAGCACATCGCCGCCGAGCCGCGCCTGCTCAAGCACACCGGCCCGGCCGTCGTCTTCGACGACTACCGGACCATGCAGCGCACCGTCAACGACCCGGCGCTCGGCATCACCGCCGACAGCGTGCTGGTGCTGCGCAACGCCGGCCCCAAGGGCGGGCCGGGCATGCCCGAGTACGGCATGCTGCCGATCCCGGACCACCTGCTGAAGCAGGGCGTGCGGGACATGGTCCGCATCTCCGACGCCCGCATGAGCGGCACGAGTTACGGCGCCTGCGTGCTGCACGTCGCACCGGAGTCGTACGTCGGCGGCCCGCTGGCCCTCGTGCGCACCGGCGACCTCGTCACCCTGGACGTCGACGCCCGCAGCCTCCACCTCCACGTGGACGACGAGGAGCTGGAGCGCAGGCGGGCCGGGTGGACGCCGCCGCCGGCCCGGTACGAGCGCGGCTACGGCGCCCTGTACAACGAGCAGATCACGCAGGCCGACACCGGCTGCGACTTCGAGTTCCTGGCCCGCCCGGGCACCGTGCCGGACCCGTACGCCGGCTGAGGCCCCCCGCCACCGTCCCGCCACACCTCACGCACGTGTACGTAGCAAGCGCTTCCTGCACTGCTGGGCTTCATCGCCTACCCGGTGCTCAGCGTCTTCTCCTACAGCCTGCGGAACTACAACCCCACCAAGCCGTGGCGGGACGGCTTCGCGGGCCTGGACAACTTCACCCAGGCCTTCGCCCACGACCCGCAGTTCTGGGACACGCTGACCTTCAGCGCCCAGTGGGTCGTGGTGGAAGTCGGACTCCAGCTGCTGTCCGGCCTCGCCCTCGCGCTCATCGTCAACCAGAGCTTCGTGGGGCGGGCGCCGGGCCGCGCGCTCGTCTTCTCGCCCTGGGCCGTCTCCGGTGTGCTGACCTCCGCCATCTGGGTGCTGCTCTACAACTCCCAGACGGGCATCACCCGTTACCTCGCCGACGCGGGGCTCGGCTCCTACGGCACCAGCTGGCTCTCGGACACCTCCACGGTGTTCCCGGCGGCGGTGGTCGCCGACCTGTGGCGCGGGGTGCCGTTCTTCGCGATCCTCGTCCTCGCGGACCTCCAGTCCGTCAACCGGGACCTGTACGAGGCCGCCGAGGTCGACGGGGCCGGCCGGCTCAAGCGGTTCTGGCACATCACCCTGCCCCACCTGAAGGACGAGTGGAAGGAGGCGCCGGTCACCGCCGCCGACAACCACGTCAACGGCGCGCCGACGGACCTCGTCGCCGTCCACAACGCGCAGGTGCCCGGCGAGATCCTCCGGTCCGGGGCCGGCTGGACACCGGTCCTGCGGACCCGGGTGGACCGGCCGCGGGCCGTGCCCGGCCTCGTCGACCACCGCGCGGGCGCCGGACACCTGCGCTGACCGCGCCGACCCCACCGGGCCGGGCGCGGCCCCGGCCCGGTCGTCCCTCCCCCCGAACCGTCCTGAGAAGGAGCACGTCCACGCCCTTGACCCGACGGGGTTTCCTCGCCGCGAGTGCCGGGGCCGCGACCGCGCCCGCCCTCGCCTCCGTCCCCGCGCAGGCCGTGCCGCGCCCGTTCGGCCGCTACGGCACCCCGGCCCGCCGCCTCACCCCGGACACCCTGTACGTCGACCCGCACGGCCGCGGCGACTTCACCTCCGTGCAGGCCGCGGTGACCGCCGCCACCGGAACCGGCCGCACCCTCGTGATCGTCCCCGGCACCTACCGGGAGACGGTCGCCGTCGACGCCGGCCGTACGGAGATGACCTGGATCGGCGCCTGTGAGAACCCCCGGGACGTGGTGGTCGTGTACGACCGCGCGGCCGGCACGCCCAAGCCCGGCGGCACCTACGGAACCTCCGGGTCGGCGACGGTCACCGGCCCGCCAGTACTACGCCCACTGTCATGTCGAGGGTGACGTGGACTTCGTCTTCGGCCGGGCGACGGCGGTGTTCGACCGCTGCCGCTTTAGCACCCTGAACCGGACCGACCTCGCCGCGGCGCCCTACGGCTTCGTGTTCGCGCCCTCCACGGCCGCGGCCAACCCGCGCGGCTTCCTGGTCACGCACGCCCGCGTCACCAGCGGGGCCCCGGACGCCGCCTACAAGCCGGCCCGCCCCTGGGTGCCCGGCTCCGCGACCCCACGGCCCGCCCGATGCTCACCGTGCGCGACACCTGGCTCGGCCCCGGCATCGACGTGGTGGCCCCCTACACCGACATGTCGGCGGCCCACCCGTGGCAGAACCAGCGGTTCGCCGAGTACCGCGACACCGGTCCCGGCGCGGTCGTCGCCGTCCCGGAGAACCGGCCTCAACTCGACGCCGCCCGGGCCGGGTCGGCGACACCGGCGGCCTGCCTCGGGGACTGGACACCCGGACGGAAGCGCCGCCGCACGGACACGGCCTTCTGATCCTCACACCGGACCGGTCTCCGATGCGGCCGGCCTTCCGCCGCTCGCCGAGGGCCGCGTATCGATCGGATAACAGGGCTCGCCCTGTGTGTGTGATGCGCGTAGACAGTCTCCGGCCCGATACATCAACTTCACCCATCAGATCCGGAGCATTCATGCGGAAGTCCCTCAAGGCGGTGGCGGCCGGTGCCGCCTGTGTCGTCGCCGGTGCGGCGCTGTACGGCGCGGGCGCGGCCGGTGCCGGTCAGTCGACGGCCAACTCCACCCACGAGCCGTACAACATCGGGGTCCTGGTGAAGGACATCGACACCTACTACGGCACCACCGCCGACAGCGACGGCGTCTACCAGGCGTCCCCGGACAGCCCGTACGCCAAGGACCTGGCGCGGCTGGACGGCGACGCCAGGAGCTACATCGACAAGGCGGCCCGCAAGGCGCACCACAGGGGTGAGAGGCCGGCCGTCGTCTTCGACATCGACGACACGCTGCTGCTCAGCCTCGACTACGAGAAGCGGTACAACTACACGTACAACTCCGGCACCTGGAACGACTACGTGAACCGCGCCGACCGGCCCGCCGTCTTCGGCAGCCCGGAGCTCGTGCGCTACGCCGCGTCCAAGGGCGTCGAGGTCTTCTACAACTCCGGCCTGAGCGAGGCCCAGCGCGCCGCCGCCGTGGAGAACCTGAAGAAGGTCGGCGCCGACGTGAACCTCGACGCCGGCCACGTGTTCCTCAAGGACAAGGCCAACCCGCCGGCCTACCTGAAGGACTGCGCCACCCCGGGCACCTGGAACTGCACGACCGTGCAGTACAAGTCCGGGACGCGCGAGCACATCGAGGACGACCTGGGCTACGAGATCATCGCCAACTTCGGCGACCAGTACTCGGACCTCGACGGCGGTCACGCCGACCGGACGTACAAGCTGCCGAACCCGACGTACTTCGTCGGCTGAGCCCGTCCGTACCTCCTGAGCAGCCGCTCGTACCCGGCCCCCGCCACCGGCAGCACCGTGCCGTGGCGGTGGCCGGGGAGGGAAGCCTCGTGCGGGGGCCGGGCGCCGTATGCCGGGCCGAACCCGAGGACGTAACACGGAGAAAACCTGTACCGGGTTCGAGAGGGGAACAATCCAGCCAGCATCCGCCGACCGATCTTCAGGTGACGAGGAGTGGGACCATGTCCGTCGACCGGTACTTCAGGATCTCCGAGCGGGGATCCACGCTCGGACGCGAGATACGCGGCGGCTTCGCCACGTTCTTCACCATGGCCTACATCCTCGTCCTGAACCCGATCATCCTGGGGAGCGCCAAGGACAAGTTCGGGCACACCCTGGACACCGGCCAACTCGTCACCGCCACCGCCCTGGTGGCCTGCGTGATGACGGTCGTCATGGGCGTCGGCGGCAATCTGCCCCTCGCCATCGCCGCCGGACTCGGCCTCAACGCCGTCGTCGCCTTCCAGCTCGCCCCGCTGATGAGCTGGGCGGACGCCATGGGTCTGGTCGTCCTCGAAGGCGTCGTCATCTGCGTGCTGGTGCTCACCGGTCTGCGGGAAGCGGTCATGAACGCGATCCCGCAGCAGCTCAAGCAGGCCATCGGCGTCGGCATCGGCCTGTTCATCGCCTTCATCGGCTTCGTCGACGCCGGGTTCGTCAGCCGCGTCCCGGACGCCGCCCACACCACCGTCCCGGTCCAGCTGGGCGCCGTCGGCCGGCTCACCGGCTGGCCGGTGCTGGTCTTCTGCCTCGGCGTGCTGCTCACCGTCGCGCTGCTCGCCCGCAGGGTGAAGGGCGCGATCCTCATCAGCATCGTGACGATGACCGTCGTCGCGATCGTCATCGACGCCGTCGCCGACATCAAGAGCTGGGGCCTGACCACACCCGAGGTCCCCGACAAGGTCGTCGCCGCCCCGGACTTCGGACTGGTCGGTCACTTCAGCCTGTTCGGCGGCTTCGCCGAGGCCGGAGTCCTCACCGCCGTCCTGCTGGTCTTCACCCTCATCCTGTCGGACTTCTTCGACGCCATGGGCACGATCGTCGGCATCACCGCGGAGGCCGGGCTGCTGGACGAGCGGGGCCAGGTGCCCGGCATCGGCCGCGTGCTGTTCATCGACGGCGCCGCGGCCGTCGTCGGCGGCATCGGTTCCGCCTCCTCCAACACCGCCTACATCGAGTCGGCGGCCGGTGTCGGAGAGGGCGCCCGCACCGGCTTCGCCAACCTGGTCACCGGTGGCCTGTTCGGTCTCGCCCTCTTCCTCACCCCGCTGCTCACCATCGTCCCGCTCCAGGCGGCGGCGCCCGCGCTGATCGCCGTGGGCTTCCTGATGATGACCCACGTCAAGCACATCGACTGGGACGACTACGAGATCGCCGTCCCGGCATTCCTCACCATCGCCGCGATGCCGTTCACGTACTCCATCACCGACGGGATCGGCGCCGGGTTCCTCGCCTACGTGCTCATCAAGACGGTGGTGGGCAGGGCACGCGAGGTCAACTGGCTGCTGTGGGCGGTCTCGGCCCTCTTCCTGGTGTACTTCGCGATCGACCCGGTGGAGCAGCTCCTCGGGGTGAGGTGAGGGACTACTTCAGGGCCGCCTGCATCATCGCCCTGGCCACCGGCGCCGCCAGCCCGTTGCCGCTCACTTCCGAGCGGGCCGCGTCCGACTGCTCCACCATCACCGCGACGGCCACCTCCTTGCCGTTGCCGCCGGACTTGCCGTAGGAGGTGAACCAGGCGTACGGCGTCTTGCTGTTGTTCTCGCCGTGCTGGGCGGTACCGGTCTTGCCGCCGACGGTCACCCCGTCGATCAGCGCGTTCGTGCCGGTGCCGTCCTTCACCACCGTCTCCATCGCCGACCGGAGCTGCTCGGCGGTGGTGGAGCTGACGATCTCCTTGGTGCCGGCGCTGTCGTCGTAGTCCTTCAGCACGTCGCCGCCGCTGTCGGTGATCTGCGAGACCATGTGCGGCGAGACCAGCTTGCCGCCGTTGGCGATGGCCGCGGACACCATGGCCATCTGGAGCGGGGTCGCGGTGACGTCGAACTGGCCGATGCCGGACAGCGCGGTCTGCGCCTGGTCCATTCCGGACGGGTACACGCTGGCGTAGGCCCGCACCGGAACGTCCTGCGCGTCGTCGTCGAAGCCGAACTTCTCGGCCATGGCCCTCACCTTGTCCTGGCCGAGCCGGACGGCCATGTGGCCGAAGACGTTGTTGCACGAGTACCGCAGGGCGACGCGGATCGAGGCGTTACGGCAGGGTGCGGACTTGTTCTCGTTCGCCAGGTCGGTCACCGTACCCGGCAGCCGGTACGGGTCGGGGCTGTCGGTCGGCTCGTCGACGTTGTCGTACAGCCCGTCCTCCAGCGCGGCCGCCGCGACGACCAGCTTGAACGTCGAGCCCGGGGGCAGCGGCTGGCGCAGCGCGCGGTTGGTGAGCGGCTTGTCCTTGTCCGCGTTGAGCGTCTTCCAGGCCTTGCCGGCCGTGTTCGCGTCGGTGAGCGCGGAGGGGTCGTACGACGGCGTCGACACCACGGCGAGGATCCTGCCGGTCTTCGGGTCGATCGCGACGGCCCCGCCCTTCTTGTCGCCGAGCGCGCGGTAGGCCGCCTTCTGCACCGCCGGGTCGATCGTCGTCAGCACCTCGCCCGGTTCGGCGCGCTCGCCGGTGACGGTGTCCATCACGGTCTTCAGCCGGTTGTCGGTGCCGTTGAGCACGTCCTTGTAGACGCCCTCCAGCTGGGTGGGGGCGTAGGCCTGTGAGGCGTAACCCGTCACCGCCGCGTACAGCTCGCCGTCCGTGTAGGTGCGTTTGTACGCGAGGTCGCTCCCCTTCGTCCGCGTCGAGCCGGTGATCGCGTTCCCGGCCACGATGATGTTCCCGAGCGGCCGCGAGTAGGTCGCGATCGCGTTCCGCCGGTTGTCGTTGTCGTCCGCGAGGGCCTTGCCGTCGTAGACCTGCAACCACGTGGCCCTGACCAGCAGGGCGAGCACGAGCAGCAGCGCGAAGACGGACGCCCGCCTGATCGTCTTGTTCATCCCGCCGGGAAGACGACCGGGACGGGGGCGATCGTTCCCGTTCGGCCCGGATTCTCATCACGCGTTCATGTCGTCCGTGCGCCGAGGGGCGACGTCAGGAGCCCTCCAGGATCAGCACGACCTCCTCGATCTCGCGGCCCCGGGCGTTCGCGTACCCCCGGGCGCGGGCCGCCTCCCGGAAGCCGCACTTCTCCAGGACGCGCAGCGACGCGTGGTTGTCGGCCGCGGCGCGCGCGTACAGCGGCCGTTCGGGGACCTCGGCGAGCAGGGCCCGCAGCGCGGCCGTCGCCACGCCCCGGCCCCAGTAGGCGCGGCCGATCCAGTACGTCACCTCGCGCTCGCCGGCCACGCCGTAGACGGCTGTGCTGCCGGCCACCTCCCCGTCGGCCAGGACCGTGCGCAGCACGTCGGAGGAGTTCCGTACGCGCTGCCAGTAGGCCGCGAGGGCCTGAGGGTCGTACGGGTCCTCCGGGCCGAACGCGGCCATCCGCAGGGCCTCCGGGTCGGTCATCTGCCGGCAGAACACCGGCAGGTCGCCGTCCCGTACGGCCCGCAGCGTGATCTCCATGCCACCGAGCCTACGGCCCCCGGACCGCGGCCGGCGCGGGTCAGAGCCTGCGCGTCGCCAGCGTCAGCCGGTCCCGCGCGTCGAACAGCGCGTCCTTGATCATCTGCTCGTGCGCGGGGGTCAGCCGGGCCACCGGCACCGAGCAGCTGATGGCGTCGCGCGCGGGCGTGCGGTACGGGATCGCCACGCCGAAGCAGCGCAGGCCCAGCGTGTTCTCCTCGCGGTCGACCGCGAAGCCCTGCTCCCGTACCTGGTGCAGCTCCTCGATGAGCTTCTCCCGGTCGGTGATGGTGTGCTCGGTGAGCGCGGGCAGCGTCTGAGGCAGCAGCTTGCGCACCTGCTCGTCGGTGTAGCTGGCGAGGATCGCCTTGCCGAGGGAGGTGGAGTGGGCCGGGAGCCGGCGGCCGACGCGGGTGAAGGGCCGCAGGTAGTGCTGGGACTGGCGGGTGGCCAGGTAGACCACGTTGGTCCCGTCGAGCCGGGCCAGGTGGATGGTCTCCGTGGTGTCGTCGGAGAGCCGGTCCAGGGTCGGGCGGGCGGCGGCCACCACCTCGTCGCCGTCGATGTACGACGTACCGACCAGCAGCGCCCGCACCCCGATGCCGTACCGCGTGCCCGTCGCGTCCGTCTCCACCCAGCCCAGCTCCACGAGCGTGCGCAGCAGCATGTACAGGCTGGACTTGGGATATCCCACGGCCTCCTGGACGGCCGCGAGGGAGTGCATACCGGGCCGGCCGGCGAAGTATTCGAGCAGCTCAACGGTCCGTACCGCGGACTTGACCTGCGCCCCGCCCCCTGTGTCGCCTGCCGTCATCGCCCTTGACCCCTTCGTTCGACAGGACCTGAGTTATATAGTCTCCGAGCAGCGTATTCATCATCAGAGACAGCGTTCAGTATATCGAACGCGGCTGATGGGTGAGCCTGGATCGTCGTAGACAATGCGGCCTTTACTGGGAGGGACCCGCGGTGGCAGCAGCACCAGTCTGGAGTGTCGACCCGCGCACCGGGAAGCAGCGTGAACAGGTTGCGGTGGAGGCCACAGCCCAGGAGGTGGACGCGGCCGTCCGGGCGGCCCACGCCGCGCGCGACGCCCTCACCGACCGCGCGGTCCGCGCCGCGTTCCTGCGCTCGGCCGCCGCGGGTCTCGACGCGGCGAAGGACGGCCTCGTCGAGACCGCCGACGCCGAGACCGCGCTCGGCCCCGCCCGGCTGACCGGCGAACTCGCCCGCACCTGCTACCAGCTGCGGGCCTTCGCCGACATCGTCGACGAGGGCGCCTTCCTCGACGTCATCATCAACCACCCCGACGACACCGCCACCCCGCCCGTCCCGGACCTGCGCCGCTACAAGGTGCCGCTCGGCGTCGTCGCCGTCTACTCCGCCTCCAACTTCCCCTTCGCCTTCTCCGTCGCCGGCGGCGACACCGCGAGCGCGCTGGCCGCCGGCTGCCCGGTCGTCGTCAAGGCCCACCCCGACCACCCCGCCCTGTCCGAGCTGGTCGCCAAGGTGCTGCGCCGGGCCGCCGCCGAGCACGGCATCCCCGCGGGCGTCGTCGGACTCGTGCACGGCTTCGAGGCGGGCGTCGAGCTGATCAAGCACCCGCTGGTCGCCGCGGCCGGCTTCACCGGCTCGGTGCGCGGCGGGCGGGCGCTGTTCGACGCCGCCGCCGCGCGCCCGGTGCCGATCCCGTTCCACGGCGAACTCGGCTCGCTGAACCCGGTCCTGGTCACCGAGGCCGCCGCGGCCGAGCGGGCCGAGGAGATCGGCGGCGGGCTCGCCGGGTCGATGACGCTCGGTGTGGGCCAGTTCTGCGTCAAGCCCGGCCTGGTGCTGGTGCCGTCCGGCGCGGCCGGCGACCGGCTGGTGAAGTCCCTGACCGACGCCGTCAGCGACACCGACGCCGGGGTGCTGCTCGACCACCGCATGCGGGACAACTTCGTCGCCGGGGTCGCCGAGCGCGCCGAGCTGCCGGACGTCGAGTCGCCGGTCACCCCGGGCGCGGGCGGCGAACACGCGGTCAGCGCCGGGTTCCTCACGGTGCCGGCGCAGAAGCTGGCCACGCGGGGCGCGTACGACCTGCTGCTGGAGGAGTGCTTCGGGCCGGTCACCGTGGTGGCCCGCTACGCGGACGAGGCCGAGGCCACGGCGGTGCTGTCGCGGCTGCCCGGCAACCTCACGGCGACCGTCCAGGTGTCCTCGGACGAGGCCGCCGGGCGGGGGCGGGGCCCGGAGCTGCTCGCCGAGCTGACGCCGCTCGCCGGGCGTGTGCTGGTCAACGGCTGGCCGACGGGGGTCGCGGTGGCGCCCGCGCAGCATCACGGGGGGCCTTACCCGGCCACCACGTCCACGTCGACGTCCGTCGGCGGTACCGCCATCGAGCGGTGGCTGCGGCCGGTGGTCTACCAGAACGCGCCCGAGGCCCTGCTGCCGGACGAGCTGAAGGACGACAACCCCCTGGGGCTCCCGCGGCGGTTCAACGGGATTCTGGAGCGGTAGCGCCGAGGAGGGTGAGGAGAGGCAGACGGACTTGGACATTCCCGAGGTGCCCTTCCCGCTCGAGGCCCACGGCCCGGACGGTCACTGGTCCTACGAGGACGGTGTGCTGACCGGGCGGGCCGGGCCGCGTCAGGACCGGTTCGTGCCGCCGGACGGTGACGCACTGGAACCCGCCTCCGACGCGCCCCGGCTGCTCGGCGCGCCGCCGGAAGGGGACTTCCGGCTGGTCGCCCGGGTCTCCGTGGGGTTCCGGGACGCGTTCGACGCCGGGGTGCTGTACGTCCACGCGGGCGAGCGGGCCTGGGCCAAGCTCTGTCTGGAGTACTCCCCGGACGTGCCCACCGTGTGCACGGTGGTCACCCGGGGGCGCTCCGACGACGCCAACTCCTTCACGGTGGACGGGGACTCGGTGTGGCTGCGGGTCAGCCGGACGGGGCGGGCCTTCGCCTTCCACGCCTCCCGGGACGGCGTGCGCTGGACCTTCGTCCGGTTCTTCACCCTGGGGGAGGAGGAGGCGGGTGCCGTGCTGGTCGGGTTCATGGCGCAGTCGCCGGTGGGGGAGGGGTGCGCGGTGAGGTACGACCACATCGCGTTCCGGCCCGGCGGGCCGGGCGGCCTGCGGGACGGTGGCTGAGGCTCGCGGGCGCGGCGGCCCGGGAATGAAACCGGCTGCTTGAACGTTCACGCACCGGTCGGGGAGAGCCCCCGCGCCCGTACGACCTGGAGAGAACCGAAGACATGCGCGTCGAGATCTGGAGCGACATCGCCTGCCCCTGGTGCTACGTGGGCAAGGCCCGCTTCGAGAAGGCGCTGGCTGCCTTCCCGCACCGCGATTACGTCGAGGTGGTGCACCGCTCCTTCGAACTGGACCCGGGCCGCGCCAAGGGCGACGTCCAGCCGGTGCTCACCATGCTGACCAGGAAGTACGGCATGAGCGAGGCGCAGGCCCAGGCCGGCGAGGACAACCTGGCCGCCCAGGCCGCCGCCGAGGGCCTGGACTACCGCACCCGGGACCGCGACCACGGCAACACCTTCGACATGCACCGCCTGCTGCACTTCGCCAAGGAGCGGGGCCGGCAGGACGAGCTGATCCAGATCCTCTACCGGGCGAACTTCGCCGAGGAGCGGTCCGTCTTCACCGAGGGCGACGAACGCCTGGTGGAGCTGGCCGTCGAGGCGGGACTGGACGCCGACGCCGCCCGCGCGGTGCTCGCCGACCCCGCCCGCTACGCCGACGAGGTCCGCGCCGACGAGCGCGAGGCCGCCCAGCTCGGCGCGACCGGGGTGCCGTTCTTCGTCCTCGACCGGACGTACGGCGTCTCCGGCGCCCAGCCCGCCGAGGTCTTCACCCAGGCGCTCACCCAGGCCTGGGGCGAGCGCTCGCCGCTGAGGCTCGTCGAGCAGGGTGACGCCCAGGCGTGCGGGCCGGACGGGTGCGCGGTCCCGCAGCAGGGCTGAAAGCGCAGGTCGGGGCGGTCGTATAAGCGCCGCTAAGAGGAACCACGTAAAAGTTCGCGATGGACGTGTAGTTCCCTGGGCCGCAGAGTGGACCCATGGAGCCCACGGAGACGTTCGAGAGCCTCGTCCGCGCCGAGTTCACCCCGAAGAGCATCTACCTCAACACCGCGAGCAACGGCCTGCTGCCGGCCCGCACCGTCGCCGCCCTCCAGGAGGCGGCGCTCATGCGGGCCGAGGGCCGGCCGCTGACCCCGCTGTACGAGGACGTGGAGTCGAGCCGGGCCGCGTTCGCCCGGCTCGCCGGCGTCCCGGTCACCCGGGTCGCGGCGGGCGCCTCGGTCGCCGCGCACACCGGTGTGATCGCCGCCTCGCTCCCGGCGGGCGCCGAAGTCCTCACCGCCGAGGACGACTTCACCTCCGTGCTCAACGCCTTCCACGTCCGCGGCGACCTCAAGGTCCGCACGGTCCCGCTGGAGCGGATCGCCGAGTCCGTCCGGCCGGGCACCGCGCTCGTCGCGGTCAGCGCCGCCCAGTCCGCCGACGGCCGGATCGCCGACCTGACCGCCCTGCGCGAGGCCGCCCGCGCCCACGGCGCCCGCACCTACGTCGACTTCTCCCAGGCCGCCGGCTGGCTCCCGGTGGAGGCGGACGCCTACGACTTCACCGCGAGCGTCTCCTTCAAGTGGCTGCTGGGTCCGCACGGCGCCGCCTTCCTCACCGTCCCCGAAGACTTCGGCGGGCTGACCCCGCTGCTCGCCGGCTGGGTCGCGGCCGAGCGGCCGTGGGACAGCTGCTACGGCCCGGTGGCCGAGCTCGCCCGCTCCGCCCGGCGGTTCGACCTCACCCACGCGCTGTTCACCTTCGCGGGACTGCGGCGCTCGCTGGAGCTGATCGAGGAACTCGGGGTGGACGCCGTGCACGCCCACGACGTCGCCCTCGCCGACCGGTTCCGCGCCGGTCTCGCCGGCCTCGGTCACGAGCCGGTGCCCGCCCCGGGCTCGGCGATCGTCTCGGTTCCCGCACTGGGCTCCCGGCAGGCCGGGCTGAGCGAGGCGGGCATCGAGGTCTCCGACCGCGCGGGCAACCTGCGCGCGGCCTTCCACCTGTACAACACGGCCGCCGACGTGGACCGGCTGCTGGAGGCGCTGGCCGGCTGACCCGCCGGCCGCCGTCCGGCCGGCACGACCGGGCCGGGGCCTCCCGTCCCACACGAGGAGGCCCCGGCCCGGTGGTCGGGGGGCGGCTACCGCACCGGGGTGAAGTCCCTCGCCCCGATGAACTCCGGCCGCCGCACCGGCGCCGCGAACGGCTCCACCGCCGTGTTCTCCACGCTGTTGAACACGATGAAGACGTTGCTGCGCGGGAACGGCGTGATGTTGTCGCCGGAGCCGTGCATGGCGTTGCAGTCGAACCAGGTCGCCGAGCCGGCCCTGCCGGTGAACAGCCGGATGCCGTGCTCGCCCGCCAGCGCGGTCAGCGCCTCGTCCGACGGCGTGCCCGCGTCCTGCATCTGAAGGGACTTCTTGTAGTTGTCCTTCGGCGTGGCACCGGCGCAGCCCAGGAACGTCCGGTGCGAACCCGGCATGATCATCAGGCCGCCGTTGGTGTCGTGGTTCTCGGTCAGCGCGATGGAGACGGACACCGTGCGCATGTTCGGCAGGCCGTCCTCGGCGTGCCAGGTCTCGAAGTCCGAGTGCCAGTAGAAGCCGCTCGCGCCGAAACCCGGCTTGACGTTGATCCGGGACTGGTGGACGTACACGTCCGAGCCGAGGATCTGCCGGGCGCGGCCGACCACGCGCGGATCGCGCACCAGGTTCGCGAACACCTCGCTGATCCGGTGCACCTCGAAGACCGAGCGGATCTCCTTGGACCCGGGCTCCACGATCGAGCGCTCGTCGGCACGGATCGCCGGGTCGGCGACCAGCCGGTCCAGCTCACGCTTGCAGACCTCGACCTCGTCCGGGCCGATCAGCTGGTCGACGGCGAGGAAGCCGTCCCGCTCGTACGCCTGGAGATCGGCCGTCCCGATCGGACCCGGGGTGTCCGGGGCACCCCACAGGACGGGGTCCTGACGGGGGACGGTCACCTCGGCGGTGCCGCGGGTCGGGTAGAGGTCCTTCACGGTGGCGGTGGTCATGGGTCCTCACACCTCCTCGGGCTCGGTGAGCAGGGGGTAGACGCCGTTCTCGTCGTGGTCCTCCCGGCCGGTGACCGGCGGGTTGAACACGCAGATGCAGTGGAAGTCCTCCTTGACGCGCAGCGTGTGCCGCTCGTGGCCGTCGAGGAGGTACATGGTGCCGGGGGTGATGGTGTACGTCTTCCCGGTCTCCTGGTCGGTGAGTTCGGCCTCGCCCCTGGTGCAGACGACGGCCTCGATGTGGTTGGCGTACCACATCGACGTCTCGGTCCCGGCGTACAGGATGGTCTCGTGCAGGGAGAAGCCGACGCGCTCCTTGGCGAGGACGATCCGCTTGCTCTCCCAGGTGCCGGACTTCGCCCTGACGTGCCGGTCGGTGCCTTCGATGTCCTTGAACGAACGGACGATCATGGGGGTGCACTTCCTCCTTGCTGGGTGTGGTCAGGCGGTCTCGCGGACGGCGCGGGCGAGGACGCCGAGTCCTTCGTCCAGCTCGTCGCGCGTGATGGTCAGGGCCGGCAGCAGCTTGACGACCTCGCCCCGGGGGCCGGACGTCTCGATCAGCAGCCCGAGCTCGAAGGCGCGGCGGGCGACCCGGGAGGCCCGGGACGTGTCGTGGAACTCCAGGCCCCACACGAGCCCGCGGCCGCGGTACTCCTTCACGTCGGCCAGGTTCTCCTCGGTGATGGAGATCAGGGCCTGCTCCACCTGCTCGCCCCGGGCGCGGGTCTGCTTCTCCATGGCCGCGCCGTCGGTCCAGTACGTCTCCAGGGCGGCGGTGGCGGTCACGAAGGCCGGGTTGTTGCCGCGGAAGGTGCCGTTGTGCTCGCCCGGCTCCCACACGTCCAGCTCGGGCTTGAACAGGCACAGCGACATCGGCAGCCCGTAGCCGCTGATCGACTTCGACACGGTGACGATGTCCGGGGTGATGCCGGCTTCCTCGAAGGAGAAGAACGCGCCGGTACGGCCGCAGCCCATCTGGATGTCGTCGACGATCAGCAGCATGTCCTGCCGCTCGCACAGCTCCTTCAGCGCGCGCAGCCACTCGGGCCGGGCCACGTTGATGCCGCCCTCGCCCTGCACGGTCTCCACGATCACGGCGGCGGGCTTGTTCAGCCCGGAGCCCTGGTCCTCCAGCAGCCGCTCGAACCACAGGAAGTCCGGGACCGTGCCGTCGAAGTAGTTGTCGAACGGCATGGGCGTGCCGTGCACCAGCGGGATGCCCGCGCCGGCGCGCTTGAAGGCGTTGCCGGTCACGGCGAGGGAGCCCAGCGACATGCCGTGGAAGGCGTTGGTGAACGACACGATCGCCTCGCGGCCCTTCACCTTCCGCGCCAGCTTCAGCGCCGACTCGACGGCGTTGGTGCCGGTCGGCCCGGGGAACATGACCTTGTACGGCAGGTCGCGCGGGCGCAGGACCAGGTCCTGGAAGGCCTGGAGGAAGGTGCGCTTGGCCGTGGTCGACATGTCCAGGCCGTGGGTGACGCCGTCCCGTTCCAGGTAGTCGATCAACGCCCGTTTGAGGACGGGGTTGTTGTGGCCGTAGTTGAGTGAGCCGGCGCCGGCGAAGAAGTCGAGGTACGCATGACCGTCCTCGTCGTACATCCGGCTGCCCCGCGCGCGGTCGAAGACGGTGGGCCAGCCGCGGCAGTAGCTGCGCACCTCGGACTCCAGGGTCTCGAAGACGCTGAGGTCGGGCTGGGTGATGGTCACGGTGATTCGCTCCTCAGTGGGCGGTGGAGTCGGTCAACGGGCCGATGTGGTAGAGGACTTCGGGGTCGTGCGGGCCGTCCGTGAACAGTTCGGCCGGGAACAGCACCTCGCGGGTCACCCGTGCGCCGTGCCGCTCGGCGAAGGAGGTGAACAGCCGCTCGGAGGCGGTGTTGCCGGGCGTGATGGTGGTCTCCACGTCGGTGATCCCCCGCTCCGCGACGAGCCGGGCGGTCAGCCCGTCCAGCAGCTTGGCGGCGATGCCGTGGCCCCGGTGGGCGGGGTCGACGGCCACCTGCCAGACGAGCAGCGTGCGGGGGCGGTCCGGCCGCAGGTATCCGGTGACGAAGCCGACCGGCTCCCCGCCCGCGCCGCGCGCCACCGCCGAGGTGCCGGCGAAGTCACGGCACCACAGCAGATAGCTGTAGGAGGAGTTCAGGTCGAGGGTTCTCGATTCCTTGGCGAGACGCCAGAGCGCGGCTCCGTCGGTCGTCGCCGGTTGTTCGATGAGCAGGTCTGCGGGTGCGGCAGTCATGCGGCACGAATTTAGCGAGGCGAATTCGAAAATGCACGGGAGCGAACGCGAAGGGTTCTCGCTGTGACGGTGAAATGTCCGTAATGCCCCACGGCAAATCCGTACAAATCTCATTCGCTGTGGAGTGTGTCACAGATCGGAAAGCGCGGCAAACGTGTCGGCAAACTCTCTTGTTTAGCCCTGCAAAAAGCGGGCAGAAGAAGACGGGAAGCTATCGCCCGGAGAATTGGCGGAGTTTGTGAAAGTAATTGGAATTCACGATGTGAAAACGGCCCGCGCGGTGTGCGCGAGCCGTTTTCGTTGCGTCCCGGGTTCCGCCGCGTTCCCGGGATGACCGCGGATCGCCGGTCAACGCCAGGCGTGCTCCACCGCCGCGCGGGCGGCGGCGGGGTCCACCGGCACGCCCTGCTCGGCGAGCGCCGCGCCCAGTGCCGCCAGGGAGCCGTGGACCGCGCCCGGGGTCGCGTCGGGGCCGTAGTGGTTGACGCGGATCATCTCCCGGGCCAGGGCGCCGCCGCCCGCCGCGAGCGGCAGGGCGGGATCGGCCGCCAGGGCGCGGGCCACCAGGTCCGAGGCCACCACGCCGGACGGCACCCGCAGGGTCGTGGCGACCGGTGCCGCGTCCCTCTCCTCGTACACGTACGGTTCCAGGCCCCCGCCCAGTGCGACCGCGCCGGCCCGCGAGGCCAGCGCCGCGCGCCGGTGCCGGGCCATCACCGACTCAAGGCCCGCCGACTCGATGCGCTCCAGGCACGCCTCCAGTGCCAGCATCTCCAGCTGCGCCGGAGCGTGCGGCAGCGCCTTGCGGCCGGCGTCGATCCAGCGCTCCTTCCAGTCCAGCAGGGACAGGTAGGAGCGGCGCGGGGCGTTCGGGTTGGCGGCCATCCGGGCCCACGCCCGCTCGCTCACCGAGATCGCCGACACACCCGCCGGGCCGCCCATCGCCTTCTGCGCCCCGATCACGCACAGGTCCACGCCCCACGCGTCCGGCAGCACGGGCTCGGCGCCCACGGAGGCCACCGCGTCCAGGTAGAACAGGGCGCCCCGCTCCCGCACCACCTCACCGATCTCCGCCACCGGGTTGGTGTTGCCGGTCGCCGCCTCGGCGTGCACCAGCGACACGAAGTCGATCTCCGGGTGCTCGGCGAACGCCTCCCGGACCTGCGCGGCGGTCACCGCCGTGTGGAAGGGGACGGAGAGGTCGTGCACCGTGGCGCCGGCGTCGCGCAGCCAGTTGCCGAAGGTCTGCCCGTAGGGGCCCGTGATCACGTTCAGGGCCACCGTGCCCGGACCGGCGGCCGCGCGGATCGCGCCCTCCAGCGGCAGCAGCGCCTCGCCCTGAGTGATCAGGACGTCCTGACGGGTGTCCAGCAGCCGGGCCACCCCGTCCTCGATGGCGGCGAAACGCTCGGCAGTCAGCGGGGGCAGGTCGAGGAAGGGGTGGGTCACGGCGGTGCTCTCTTCGTCTCTCGGGGGCCGACTCCCCCGATCTTAGGTCGGGGGCCCGCCTGGCCATCGGTTTGATTTGAGAGACTCAAACCCGTCCTTATAATCGGAACCCTTAGTTCCCCGACAGGAGACCTCCCCCATGAAAACGCTCGCCGGGCGCCGGACCCGCCTCCTGGCCGCCACCACCGCGACCGCCGCACTCGTGCTCGTCGCGGCCGGCTGCTCCTCCAGCGACTCGGGGAGCGGCAAGACCACGGTCAAGGGCGTCCACCTGGTCAAGGCCGGTCAGCTGACCACCTGCACCCACCTGCCGTACCCGCCGTTCCAGTCGGAGGTGAACGGCAAGGTGCAGGGCTTCGACGTCTCCCTCGTCGACCTCGTCGCCAAGGACCTCGGCGTCAAGCAGCAGATCCTCGACACGCCCTTCGAGAACTTCAAGACGGGTGCCTTCCTGAACTCGGGCGAGTGCGACCTGGCCGCCGCCGGCATGACCATCACCGCCGAGCGCAAGAAGAACGTCGACTTCTCCGACCCGTACTTCGAGGCCACCCAGGCCGTCCTCGTCGACAAGAACAGCGGGATCGGCTCGCTCGCCGACGTCAAGGCCAAGGGCAAGAAGCTCGGCGCCCAGGCGCAGACCACCGGCGAGGACTACGTCAAGAGCAAGGGCTACGACCCGATCTCCTTCGAGTCCTCCGACGCCGTCCTCAACGGCCTGCGCACCGGCCAGGTCCAGGCCGTCGTGATCGACTACCCGGTCGTCCAGGGCTGGCTGAAGGACAAGGCCAACGCGGACAAGTTCAAGGTCGTCGACAACCTCAAGACCGGTGAGCAGTACGGCTTCACCGTCAAGAAGGGCAACAAGGCGCTGCTCGACGCCGTCAACAAGGCGATCAAGACCGCGAAGGCCGACGGCACCTACAAGAAGATCTACGAGCAGTGGATCGGCCCGTACGAGGCCTCCGTCGCCTCTCCCGCCGCCTCATGACCGACACGGACACAGCCCTCCAGCCGAAGAAAAAGGGACTGACCCGGCGTCAGAAGCGCAGCCTGTCACGCGGCGTCCAGTACGCCGTCTTCGCCGCCGCCGTGATCGCCTTCGCGGTCACGGCGGACTGGGGCCGGCTGCAGAACCAGTTCGCCCAGGCGGACATCGCGAAGCAGATGTTCCCGGACGTCATCACGCTGGCGCTGAAGAACACCGTGCTCTACACGCTGTCCGGCTTCGTCGTCGGACTCGTCCTCGGCATGGTCATCGCGCTGATGCGGCTGTCCTCCGTGGGCCCCTACCGCTGGCTGGCGGGCGTCTACATCGAGATCTTCCGCGGGCTGCCCGCCCTGCTGATCTTCATCTTCGTCGGCGTCGCCGTGCCCCTCGCCTTCCCCGGCACGGAGATCCCGGGCGGCACCTACGGCAAGGTCGCCCTGGCGCTCGGCCTGGTCTCGGCCGCGTACATGGCCGAGACCATCCGGGCCGGCATCCAGGCGGTGCCCAAGGGACAGATGGAGGCGGCCCGTTCGCTCGGCTTCTCGCCCGCGAAGGCCATGGTCTCCATCATCGTCCCGCAGGCCTTCCGCATCATCCTGCCGCCGCTCACCAACGAACTCGTCCTGCTCTTCAAGGACTCCTCGCTGGTGCTGTTCCTCGGTGTCACCCTGGAGGAGCGGGAACTGTCCAAGTTCGGCCGCGACCTCGCCAGTACGACCGCCAACTCCACGCCGATCCTGGTCGCGGGCCTGTGCTACCTGCTGGTCACCATCCCGCTCAGCTTCGTCGTCCGCCGCATGGAATCCAAGGCCCAGGAGGCGATCCGGTGAGCCGCCCGGAGATCGAGGTCCGCGGACTGCACAAGTCCTTCGGCGACAACGAGGTGCTGCGCGGCATCGACCTGGAGATCGGCCAGGGCGAGGTCGTTTGCGTCATCGGCCCCTCCGGCTCCGGCAAGTCCACGCTGCTGCGCTGCGTGAACCTGCTGGAGGAGCCCACCAAGGGGCAGGTCTTCGTCGGCGGCACCGAGGTGACCGACCCCGACGTGGACATCGACGCCGTACGCCGCCGCATCGGCATGGTCTTCCAGCAGTTCAACCTCTTCCCGCACCTGGACGTCACCGGGAACCTCACGCTGCCGCAGCGCCGCGTCCTCGGGCGGGACAAGGGGACGGCCGCGCGCGTCGCCGCCGAGAACCTGGCCCGCGTCGGCCTCTCCGAGAAGGCGGACGCCTACCCGTCCTCCCTCTCCGGCGGCCAGCAGCAGCGCGTCGCCATCGCCCGCGCGCTCGCCATGGGCCCCGAGGTGATGCTCTTCGACGAGCCGACCTCCGCGCTCGACCCGGAGCTGGTCGGCGACGTCCTCGCCGTCATGCGCCGGCTCGCGCGGGAGGGCATGACGATGATGGTCGTCACGCACGAGATGACGTTCGCCCGCGAGGTCGCCGACCGGGTCGTCTTCATGGACGGCGGTGTGATCGTCGAGGACGGCAGCCCGGAGCGGGTGATCGGCGACCCGCAGCACGAGCGCACTCGGCACTTCCTCTCCCGGCTGCTCGACCCGGCCATGGCCGAGGTCGAGGAGGAGACCTCGGAGCAGGTGGGCAAGTCCGAGCCGTAGGCCGTTAGGGTGCGGGCATGAGCGATGGTGCGGTGCTGCACGTGAAGGGCCGGGTCCTGGCCGGGCCGGACGACGTCCGTGACGAGCTGTGGGTGGTCGGGGGCCGCGTCTGCTACGACCGCCCCGCCGGGGCCCGCGACGTCACCACCGTCGAGGGCTGGGCGCTGCCCGGCCTCGTCGACGCCCACTGCCACGTGGGGCTGGGCGCCGAGGGTCCGGTCGACGCGGACACCGCCGAGAAGCAGGCGCTCACCGACCGGGAGACCGGCACCCTGCTGGTCCGCGACGCGGGCTCGCCCTCCGACACCCGCTGGATCGACGACCGCGACGACCTCCCGAAGATCATCCGGGCGGGCCGGCACATCGCCCGCACCCGCCGCTACATCCGCAACTTCGCCTGGGAGATCGAGCCGGACGACCTCGTCGCCTACGTCGGCCGGGAGGCCCGGCGCGGCGACGGCTGGGTCAAGCTGGTCGGCGACTGGATCGACCGCGACCTCGGCGACCTGGCCCCCTGCTGGCCGCGCGGGGCGGTGGAGGCGGCCATCGCCGAGGCCCACCGGCTCGGCGCCCGGGTCACCGCCCACTGCTTCGCCGAGAACTCCCTGCGCGACCTGGTCGAGGCGGGCATCGACTGCATCGAGCACGCCACCGGCCTCACCGAGGACCTGATCCCGCTGTTCGCCGAGCGGGGTGTCGCGATCGTCCCGACCCTCGTCAACATCGCCACCTTCCCCCGGCTCGCGGACGGCGGCGAGAAGAAGTTCCCGCGCTGGTCCGCCCATATGCGCCGGCTGCACGAGCGGCGGTACGACACCGTGCGCGCCGCCTACGACGCCGGCATCCCGGTCTTCGTCGGCACGGACGCCGGCGGGTCGTTGCCGCACGGGCTGGTCGCGGAGGAGGTCGCCGAACTGGTCGCCGCCGGCATCCCGCCGCTCGACGCGCTCGCCGCCACGAGCTGGGCGGCCCGCGCCTGGCTCGGCCGGCCCGGGCTGGAGGAGGGCGCCCCGGCCGACCTCGTGGTGTACGAGGCCGACCCCCGGGCGGACGTACGGGTGCTGGCGGCGCCCCGGCGGGTGGTGCTGAACGGACGGGTGGTCGAGTAGACGTTCCCGTGATCGGGCCGATTTCGCCCTGGAATCGAATCGGCTTGCGGAAAATCCACGTTTGGGTGAAGTAACCCCGGATCGCTGACCGTTCACCCACACCGGGGACAAGGTTGACGGGTCCCAAGCAGGTTCCGTCTGGGGGTCCCACCGCCTTGAACAGCAACAACTTCCGCATGTCCGCACGCCGTCTCACCGTCCTCGCGACGGCCACGGCCCTCGCCTCGGCGCCCGTGGTCCTGGGGGGCGCGGGCGCCGCGCACGCGACCGGTGCCCACGGTCGCGCCTCCGCCGTCGTCCTGCGCACCGGGCTCGGCGTGTCCCTGCTCGACAAGACCGTGAACGTCCCGCTCGCGGTCTCCCTCAACGAGGTCCAGGCACCGCGCAGCGCCGGCCGGACCGCGCTGTCCGCCCGCCTCGACGGCGTGAACGGCGGCAAGCCGTTCACCGTCCTCGGCGCGGACGTCGCCCAGGCCAGGGCCACGGCGACCGCGCGGCGCGCCGAGGGCTCGGTCCGGGTCGTCCACGCCGAGCTGCACGTCCCCGGCCTGCCCCTGCTGTCCCTGATCAAGGCCGACACGATCACCGCCAGGGCGACCTGTGAGGCCGGCAGGGCACCGGTCGCCTCCGCGAACGTCCTCGGTGCCGTCACCGTCCTCGGCAAGCGCGTCACCCTCACCGCCGGCGGCCCGACCGAGGTGAAGGTGCCCGGCGTCGGCGAGGTCCGTCTCGACCTGTCCCGGCGGAGCACCACGACCCGTACGGCCGCCGCGACCGCCCTCGAACTCAAGGTGTACGTCAACCCCTTGAAGCTGAACGTGGCCGACGTCGAGGGCACGGTCACCCTGGCCAAGGCCACCTGCGAGTCCCCGGTGACCCCGCCCGCCACGACCCCGGCACCGAGCCACGACCCGGCCGCCGGCCCCCGCCCCCAGGGCGCCCCCGCCGCAGCCGACCTCGCGGAGACCGGCGGCAGCTCGGCGACCCCGTACATCGCGGGCGGCGCACTCGCCCTGCTGCTGGCGGGCGGGGGAGCGGTCGCCGTGGCCCGACGCCGGAAGAGCTGACGGGGGGCTGCGGCTGGGCCGGTGCCGGGGCCGCCGGGTGGCCGGCCGTGGCGGGGGGTGTGTCACGTGGGCGGTGGCCGGGGAAGCGGTCGGGTCGGGGTGGCTGGGGGAGCGGTCACCTGGCGGCAGCAGGGGGGAGGGGGAACGCCGGGGGCGGTCCCGTCGGCGGTGCGCGTGACCGGTCCCGCCGGCGGTGCACGGACGGCCTCGCGCCGCGCCCCCCGCCGGTCGGTGGCCCGGCCTCTCAGCCGGGCGGCACAGCCGGGTGGGCCGGCGACTCCAGTGCGGACGACAGCGCCCGCAGGAACCCGTTCACCGTCGCCCGGTCCCGCACCGCGACCCGTACCCACTCCTCCCCGAGCCCCGGGAACGTGTCACCCCGGCGCACCGCGTAGCCCAGCTCCCGCAACCGCCGACGCACCCCGGCCGCGCCCGGCATACGGACCAGCACGAACGGACCCTCCGCCGCCTCCACCACCCGCACTCCGCGAGCGGCGAACGCCGCCAGCCCGGCGACCAGGTGCGCCCGGTCCCCGGCGATGCGGTGCGCCGCGTGCCCCGCCTCCGCCAGCGCCCTCGGCGCCACACACGCCCGCGCGGCCGCCAGCGCCGGTGTCGACACCGGCCACAACGGCTGCGCCCGCTCCAGCTCGGCGATCACCTCGGGCGCGGCCAGCACGTACCCGATGCGCAGCCCGGCCAGCCCCCAGGTCTTGGTGAGGCTGCGCAGCACCACCAGCCCCGGCACGTCCGTCCGCCCGGCCAGCGCCTCCCGCTCACCGGGCACGGCGTCCATGAACGCCTCGTCCACCACCAGCGTCCGCCCCGGCCGGGCGAGCCGGACGACCGCCTCCGCCGGATGCAGCACCGACGTCGGATTCGTGGGGTTGCCGATCACCACCAGGTCGGCGTCCTCCGGCACGGCAGCCGTATCCAGCCGGAACCCGTCCGCCTCCCGCAGCAGCACCCGGTCCACGCTGTGCCCGGCGTCCCGCAGCGCGGCCTCCGGCTCGGTGAACTGCGGGTGCACGACGACCGGCCGACGGACCTTCAGCGCCCGGGCGAGCAGCACGAACGCCTCCGCCGCGCCCGCCGTCAGCAGCACCCGCTCCACCGGCAGCCCGTGCCGCGCCGCGACCGCCGCCCGCGCGGCCCGCCCGTCCGGGTAGGCCGCGAGGGACGACAGCGAGCCGGCGATCTCCTCTCGCAGCCACCCCGGGGGCGTGTCCGCACGGACGTTGACGGCGAGGTCGACCAACGCGGCCCCGTCGTCCCGCACCTCCGCGTCCCCGTGGTGCCGCAGGTCGTGCCCGGACCCGCCGGACCAGGCGGTCGCTTCAGTGCGCATGGCTGTGCGAGTGCCCCCCGTGAGGGTGGTGCCCGTGCCCGTGGTGGTGGTGGTCGTCGTCGTCCGGGTGGAAGTGCGGCTGCTGCGGCAGCCCGACCTTGTCCTCGAAGCCGGGCAGCGCGATCCGGTACACGCACGAGTCGCAGTTCATGCGCAGATCGCCCTTGACGGCCTCCTCGTACCGCTCCATCACCAGGTCCAGCAGCTCCGGCTCGGGCCCGAGGACGTCGGCCGAGCGCACCTCGGTCCCCGGGTGCGCGGCGGCCCACTCCTCGGTCTGCCGCCGCACCCGGTCCGGCAGGATGCCGGTGAACAGGAAGTAGGGGAGGACGACGATCCTCCGCGCCCCCAGCGCCGCGCACCGGTCCAGCCCGCTCGGCACGTCCGGCGCCGCGAGCGACACGAACGCCGTCTCCACCCCGGCGTACCCCCGGCCCTCCCACAGCAGCCGCGCCGCCTTGAACACCTCGGCGTTGGCGTCGGGGTCGGTGGAGCCGCGCCCGACCAGCAGCACGGTCGCCTCCGAGCGGTCCGTGCCGCCCAGCGCCTCGTCCAGCCGCCGCTCCAGCACGCCCAGCAGCGCCGGGTGCGGGCCCAGCGGACGGCCGTAGGTGTACGAGATGCCCGGGTGGCGCTCCTTCTCACGGGCCAGCGCCGCCGGGATGTCACCCTTGGCGTGCCCGGCGGACACCAGCATCAGCGGCACGGCGGCGAACCGGCGTACGCCCTGTTCGACCAGCTCGGTGACGGCCTCGCCCAGCGGCGGCGGGGACAGCTCGATGAAACCGCCGGCGACGGGCAGCCCGGGGTGGCGGCGCCCCAGCTCCCGGACGAAGGCACGGAACGCCTCGGCGCCGGCGTCGTCACGGGTGCCGTGGCCGGCGATGAGCAGGGCGGGCGGGGTGGTCACGCGTTCTCCTCGGAGTGTGAAGCGGGGTGGTACAGCAGGGCGTTGAGCGCGGCGGACGCGACCGCCGACCCGCCCTTCTCGGACACGTTGCTCACGGCGGGCAGACCGCTCATCCGCAACGCGGCCTTGGACTCGACCGCACCGACGAAGCCGACGGGCAGGCCGATGACGAGCGCCGGGGCGGCGTCCAGGGTCAGCAGCTCCTCCAGCGCGGTCGGCGCGTTGCCGATCACCCAGAGGGCACCGGGACCGACCTGCTCGTACGCGAGCCGGATCGCGTGCGCCGACCGGGTCAGGCCCGGCCCGGCCACCGCGTCCCTCAGCCGGCAGACGGTCTCGCGCCGGGTGATCCCGGCGGCCACCATCTCGACGTCCACGACCACCGGCGCCCCTGCGTGCAGCGCCGCGTGCGCGGCCGCCAGTTCGCCCTCGTCCATGACGAGGTCGTCCGCGTACTCCAGGTCGGCGGCGGAGTGGATGACCCGCTCCACCACCGCCCGGGTCAGCGGCGGGAAGTGCGAGGTGTCCAGGCGGGCGCGCAGCCGCCGGTAGGACTCCTGCTCGATCGGGTGCACGACGCGGTTCACCTCGGGTCCTCCTGCCAGCGGTAGCCGCGCGGTGTCACCATGCGCCCGGCGATGTTCCGGGTCGCGGTGTTGCCCACCGTCACGACCGTCATCATGTCGACCGTCGCGGGGTCGAGCGCGGCGAGCGTGGTGATCCGGGCGGACTCGTCGGCGCGGGAGGCGTTGCGGACGACACCGACCGGAGTTCCGGCGTCCCGGTGCTCGGCGAGGATGCCCAGCGCCTTCGGCAGCTGCCAGTCGCGGCCCCGGGAGCGTGGGTTGTAGAAGGTGACGACGAGGTCCGACTCGGCCGCCGCGCGCACCCGGCGCTCGATGACGTCCCAGGGCGTGTGCAGGTCGGACAGGCTGATGGACACGTGGTCGTGGCCCAGCGGCGCGCCCAGGACCGCCCCGGCGGCCAGCGCGGCCGTCACCCCGGGCACCCCGACCACGTCGATGTCGTCCGAGGCCTCGGCGAGCGCCGGGGAGGCCATGGCGTACACGCCCGCGTCCCCGCTGCCGATCAGCGCCACCGCGTGCCCCTCGCGGGCCTGTGCGACCGCCGTCCGGGCCCGCTCCTCCTCCGCGCCGAGCCCCGACTCCAGCACCCGGGTGCCGGGCCGCAGCAGATCGCGGATCTGGTCCACGTACTGGTCGAGCCCGACCAGCACCGACGCCCGCCGCAGCTCGGCCGCCGCGCGCGGGGTGAGCAGGTCCCGGGCGCCCGGCCCGAGGCCGACGACCGCCAGCCGTCCGCGCCCCGGACGCCGTACGACCGCACAGGTCGCCATGGCGGGCCGCGCGCCCGACTTCCGCTTGGGGACGAGGAGTTCACCGCCCCGGACCAGGGCGGCGGCCTCCGCGACCGACGGGGTGCCGACGGCCGCGAGGGGCGCCTCGGACGGGTTGGGCACCTCGACCGCCGCCAGTTCCCCGGCGGAGTACGACACCAGGGGCACCCCGAGCCGTTCGGCGGCGGCCACGATGCCCGGCTCCCCGGCCTTGGCGTCCACGGTGGCCAGCTCGGCGACCGACCGCGGCGACAGGCCCGCCTCCCGCAGCGCCTCCTCGACCAGGCCGACGACCTCCTCGGCCGGCGCGCCCTTCGACGCGCCGACCCCGACCACCAGCGACGGCGGCCGGAGCAGCACCTCCCGCTCGCCCGCCGTGACGGCCCGGTCGGTCACCCGGATCGTGTACGCCCCCTCGGCTGCCACCGGCAGCGGCGGCAGCGGCCACGCCACCTCCGCCTCCAGCGCGACCGGTTCGCCGTCCAGCAGCGCACGGGAGACCGCGGCGACCGACCCCTCGTACGGCAGCCCGAGCGTGTCCAGGCCCGGCAGCCCGGCCGCGTCCGTCGCGGTCGTCACCACCGGCTCGGCGCCCAGCACCGCGCCCACCTCGCGGGCGAGCGCGTTGGCACCGCCGCCGTGCCCGCCGAGCAGCGACACCGCGAACCGGCCGCCCTCGTCCACGCACACCACACCCGGGTCGGCCGCCTTGCCGGCGAGCAGCGGTGCGAGCAGCCGTACCACCGCGCCGGTCGCCAGGAAGCACACCAGCTGCTCGCACTCCGCGAACGCGGCCCGGACGGCCTCCCCGACGGGACCCTCGTAGACGCGCGTGCGCTCCGGCCAGGCCGCGGCCAGCCGGTCCCGCGCCGCCGCCCCCGCCGCGGTGGCGGAAAACAGGCCGATCACTGGACTACTCCTTCACTAGACACCGGGGTTCTCACGCCCCACAGCAGGAACACAGGATTGGTGGCCGCGAGCCGGGTGACGTCCCCCGGCAGCGGCGCGAGGCGCGAGGACTGCAACAGCACCCCGTCGCAGGTGAACCCGGCCTCCGCCAGCGCCTGCCGGGCCGCCGGCACCCGGTCCAGCGCGGCCATGGCGACGACGACCGTCCGCCGGGCCCGCCGCGCGCACGCGGTCACCACGGCGGGCAGCTCCCGGCCCCCGCCGCCGACGAACACCGCGTCGGGATCGCCGGCCAGCCCCGCCAGGGCGTCCGGCGCCGAGCCGTGCACCACCTCCACGCCGACGCCGTGGGCGTCCGCGTTGGCACGGATGCGCGCCACCCCGTCCGGGGTCTTCTCCACGGCGACGACGGCGGCCCCGAGCCGCGCGCACTCCACCGCGACCGAGCCCGACCCGGCGCCCACGTCCCACACCAGGTCGCCCAGGCGCGGCCCCAGCCGGGCCAGGGCCAGCGCCCGCACCTCGAACTTGGTGATCATCGAGTCCCGGTGCGCGAACGCGCCCTCCTCCAGGGCCCACCGGTCCGGCGCGCCGGGCACACCGGCCACCGTCCGCACCGCGCCGAGCGCCCGCGACTCGTCCAGGCACAGCACCACGCTCACCGCCGTGCCCCAGTCCCGCGCCGCCGCCTCGGCGGCCGTCACCCGCTCCACGCGCTCCCGCCCCGGATCGCCGAGCGCGCGCGCCACGACCAGGGTCCGGTCACCGGGGAGCGCGGCCCCCAGCTCGGCCGGACCGGCGCCGGGCCCGGTCAGCACGGCCACCTTCGGCCGCGCCCGGCACACGTTCACCGCCGTCCGCAGGTCCCGGCCGTGCGCGCTGACCACGACCGCGTCGTCCCAGGGCAGTCCGATCCGGGCGAAGGCGGCGGCCACGGAGGACACCCCCGGCCGCACGTCCAGCAGCCCGGACCCGAACCGTTCGGCCAGCGCCCGCACGATCCCGAAGAACCCCGGGTCCCCGGACGCCAGCACGACCACCGGCAGCTCCTTGCCGACGTACCCGGCGATGGCCTCCAGCGCCGGAGCCAGCGGACCGAGCACCACCCGCTCCGCCCCCTCGGGCAGCCGTACGGCGTCCAGGTGCCGCCGCCCGCCGACGACCAGCGCGGCCCCGGCGAGGACGTCCGCGGGCACCGGCGCCCCGGTCCCCGCACCGACGACGGTGATCAACTCTTCGCCCGCTGCTCGCGCAGCGCCCGCCGCGCCTCGGGGTCGGCCTTGCGGTAGCCGTGGAAGTGACCCGGGTGGTACAGGTGCGAACGCGTTCCGTGCGCGTCCAGCGCCGGACCGACCAGGAACAGTGTGTGCTTCCAGAGCCGGTGCTCCTTGACGGTCTCCTCCAGCGTGCCGATCGTGCACTTCACGACCAGCTCCTCCGGCCAGGTCGCCTGGTACGCGATCACCACCGGGGTGCTCGTCGGGTAGCCGCCCTCCAGCAGCTCCCGCACCAGCTGCCCGCTGCGCGCCGCCGACAGGAAGATCGCCATGGTGGTCCCGTGACGGGCGAACTCGCGGACCTCCTCGCCGGGCGGCATCGGCGTCTTGCCCCCGCCCAGCCGGGTCAGCACCACGGACTGCGCGACCTCGGGAATCGTCAGCTCGCGCCGGGCCAGCGCGGCCACGGCGGAGAAGGAGGAGACGCCCGGCACGACCTCGGTCGCGATGCCGATCTCCTGGCAGCGGTCCAGCTGCTCCTGCGTGCCGCCCCACAGGGCCGGGTCGCCGGAGTGGATGCGGGCCACCCGGAGTCCCTCCTCGAACGCGCGTCGGTACACCGCGACGACGTCCTCCAGCGACATGGCCGCCGAGTCCAGGATCTCGGCGTCCTCGCGGGCGTGTCCGAGGACCTCCGCCTGGACCAGGCTCGCGGCCCAGATCACGACGTCGGCCTCGGCGATGGCGCGCGCGGCACGGAACGTCAGCAGGTCGGCGGCGCCGGGGCCGGCACCGACGAAGGTCACCTTGCCGGTGGGGGCATCGGCCATGGGAATCGGTCCTCTCCTACGAGTACTGCGGTTATGGCTGTCGGACGTGCGGGAACGCGGTTCCATCCGATAGCAAGGGCCTATGGCGGTCTTCGTCGCGCTCGGCGCGTTCCTGATGACGCTGGCCGGCGGCTGGACGGCACAGCGGGTGACCGACCGCCGCCATCTGGTGCTGGGCCTGGCCGGCGGGCTGATGCTCGGGGTGGCCTGCCTGGACCTGCTGCCCGAGGCGCTGCGGGCGGCGGGCGCCGAGGTCCACGGCGTCCCGGCCGCGCTCCTGCTGTTCCTGGCCGGCTTCCTCCTCGCCCATCTGGTGGAACGCCTGCTGGCGGTCCGCCGGGCCTCGCACGGGGCGGACGAACACCGGCACAGGGCCCCCGAGGTGGGCCTGACGGCGGCCGGGGCGATGGTGGGCCACAGCCTGATGGACGGCGTGGCGATCGGCGCGTCGTTCCAGGTGGGCGAGGGGATGGGCACCGCGGTCGCGCTGGCCGTCATCGCCCACGACTTCGCGGACGGCTTCAACACCTTCACCCTCACCAGCCTGTACGGCAACGCCCGCCGCAAGGCCCTGGCCATGCTCTTCGCGGACGCGGTCGCCCCCGTCGCCGGAGCCGCCGCGTCCACGTTCCTCACCGTCCCGGCGGGCGTCCTCGGCGGCTATCTCGGCCTGTTCGGCGGCGCGCTGCTGTACCTCGCCGCGGCGGAGATCCTCCCCGAGGCCCACCACGAACACCCCGCCCGCTCCACCCTGCTGTGCACGATCGCGGGCGCGGCCTTCATCTGGCTGGTGGTGGGCGTCACGGGATGAACCGGGCCGTGTCACAGCTTTCCGCCCCGGCCGCCGTCCCGGCGCGGTGGCGCGATCAGCGTCGACAGGTACGGCAGCGGCGTCCCGTCCAGCTCGGCGGCCGGCCGCACCGACTCCTCCGGCAGCCCCAGCGCCGAGCCCCACACCGCGTCCCCGAGCCGCCCGGTCTCCCGCAGCGCCTCCGCGACCTCGGCGGCCTGCCGCCCGAACTTGTACGCCACGACCGTCCCCGGCCCCGCCAGCGCCTCCTTCAGCACCGCCGACCCGGCCGTCACCGGCACCAGGGTCAGCGGCTCGGTGCCCTCGGTCAGCACGGCCCCCGAGCGCGCCGCGAGATCCTGCATGGCGGTGATCCCGGGCACCGTCTCCACGGTGACACCCGGCACCAGCTCGGCGATGGTCTGCGCGAGGTACGTGAACGTCGAGTACACGTTCGGGTCGCCGATGGTGGCGAACGCGACGGACCCGTGCCGGGCGAGCAGCTCGGCGACCCGGGCACCGGCCGCGTCCCAGGCCGCCTCCCGCCGCGCCCGGTCGGTCCGCTCGTTCAGCGCGAACACCACCCGGACGATCCTCTCCGCGGGCACGTAGTGCAGGACCGTCGCCTCGGCCCGCCCCCGCTCCCCGGTGTCCAGGACGGGTACGACGACGACATCGGCGGCCCGCAGCGCGTTGACCCCCTTCACGGTCACCAGCTCCGGATCACCGGGACCGACCCCGACCCCGACCAGCCTGCTGCTCATGACGTCCGGCACCTCTCCACGAACCGACGGGCGACACCGGGCTCGGACGCCCAGTGCGTGTGCAGGTAACTCGCGTGCACGCCCTGCTGTACGAAACCTTCGACCCGCCGGACCGGGGCCCGCACGCCCCAGGCGGGAGCGGCGCCGGCGCCCGGCTCGACGGCGGTGCGGTGGAACTCGTGACCCCGCATCCGCGTCCCGGCCGCCGCCAGCGCGCTGTCGCCGACGGCCACGGCGTCCCGGTAGCCGAGGGTCAGCCGGCCGGTCATCCGCGCGGTGGCGTCGAGCACCCCGCACAGGGGCTGCCCGTCCAGCTCGCGGCACAGATAGAGGAGACCGGCGCACTCGGCGGCCACGGGGGCGCCGGAGCACGCGAGGTCCGCGACGGCCTTGCGCAGGGGCTCGTTGGCGGACAGCTCGGCGGCGTACACCTCGGGGAAGCCGCCGCCGATCACCAGCCCGGCGGTTCCCCCGGGCAGTCGCTCGTCCCGCAGCGGGTCGAAGGTGACGACCTCGGCACCGGCGGCGGCGAGCAGCTCGGTGTGCTCGGCGTAGGAGAAGGTGAAGGCGGGCCCGCCGGCCACGGCGACCACGGGCCCGCGCCCGCCGGCCGACGGGTCGTCGTGGGCGGGCGGCTCGGGGGTCCAGGGGGCGGAGCCCCCCGGGAGGGCACCGGCGCTGCGGGCGAGTGCCTCCAGCGCTTCCAGGTCACACCCTCGTACCACCTGCGCGGCCATCGCCGCGACGGCGTCGACCGCGGCGGCGCGCCTCTCGGCGACCGGAACCAGCCCCAGGTGCCGCGAGGGCACGTCCACCTGCTCGGCCCGCCGCAAGGCGCCCAGCACCGGCACCCCCGCCGCGTCCAGCGCCTCCCGCAGCAACTGCTCATGCCGGTCGGAGGCGACCTTGTTCAGGATCACGCCACCGACCCGCACCTCGGGATCCCAGGACGCGAACCCGTGCACCAGCGCCGCCACCGACCGCGACTGCGAGGACGCGTCCACGACGAGCACCACCGGCGCCCGCAGCAGCTTGGCGACCTGTGCGGTGGACGCCAGCTCACCCTCGCCGGCGGCCCCGTCGAACAGCCCCATCACGCCCTCGACCACCGCGAGGTCGCACCCCCGCGCCCCGTGCAGGAACAGCGGAGCGATCAGCTCCGGCCCGCACAGGTACGCGTCGAGGTTGCGCCCCGCCCGTCCGGTCGCGAGGGCGTGGTACCCGGGGTCGATGTAGTCCGGTCCGACCTTGTGCGGGGACACGGCGAGCCCCCGCGCGGCGAACGCGGCCATCAGCCCCGTGGCGACGGTGGTCTTGCCGCTGCCCGAGGAGGGCGCGGCGATGACCAGCCGGGGGACGGACATCACCACTCGATGCCCTTCTGGCCCTTCTGCCCCGCGTCCATGGGGTGCTTGACCTTGGACATGTCGGTGACGAGGTCGGCGAGGTCCACCAGTTTCTCCGGCGCGTTCCGCCCGGTGATCACCACGTGCTGGGTGCCGGGACGGCCGCGCAGCACGTCGACGACCTCGTCGGTGTCGACCCAGCCCCAGTGCATCGGGTACGCGAACTCGTCGAGCACGTACAGCCGGTACGTCTCGGCGGCCAGGTCCCGCTTCACCTGCTCCCAGCCCTCGCGGGCCTTCTCCTCGTTGTCCATCTGCGCGTCGCGCTGGACCCACGACCAGCCCTCGCCCATCTTGTGCCAGTCGACGCTCCCGCCCTCGCCGGAGGCGCCGAGCACCCTGAGCGCGTTCTCCTCGCCGACCTTCCACTTCGCCGACTTGACGAACTGGAACACCCCGATGGGCCACCCCTGGTTCCAGGCGCGCAGCGCGAGCCCGAACGCGGCGGTGGACTTGCCCTTGCCGACGCCCGTGTGCACGACGACCAGCGGACGGTTCCTGCGCTGACGGGTCGTCAGCCCGTCGTCCGGTACGACACTCGGCTGTCCCTGCGGCATTACGCGGCCCTCCTCTTCGTCGTCCCCTGCACATCCCTGACCAGCCCGGCGATCGAGTCGGCCCGCAGGTCGTCCAGCGTGACGGCCGTGCCGCCCAGCTCACCGGCCAGCTGTCCGGCGAGCCCGAGCCGCACCGGCCCCGACTCGCAGTCCACGACCACGGACGCGACCTGCTCGGCCGCGAACAGCCGCGCCGCCCGCCCCGCGAGGGCGACCGGCTCGGGGCCGCCGGTGGCCCGCCCGTCGGTCACCACGACCACCAGCGCCCGGCGCGCCGGGTCCCGCAGCCGCTCCACCCGCAGCACCTCGTGCGCCTTGAGCAGCCCCGCGGCGAGCGGCGTACGCCCCCCGGTCGGCAGCGACTCCAGCCGCGTGGCGGCGGCGTCGACCGAGGACGTCGGCGGCAGCGCGACCTCGGCGCCCGAGCCCCGGAACGTCACCAGGCCCACCTTGTCCCGTCGCTGGTAGGCGTCCAGCAGCAGCGACAGCACGGCGCCCTTCACGGCGCTCATCCGCTGCCGCGCCGCCATCGACCCCGAGGCGTCCACGACGAACAGCACGAGGTTGCCCTCGCGCCCCTCACGGACCGCCTGCCGCAGATCGTCCCGCCGCACGACCAGCCCCGGCCCGGACCTGCCCCGCGCCCGCTGGTGCGGCGCGGCGGCCTGCACGGTCGCCGCCAGGTGCAGCTTGGTCAGCGCCCCCCGGGGCCGCCGGGCCCCGGTGGTCCGCCCGTGCTCGGTCCGTGCCCGCGACCGCCGCCCGGCCACACCCTCGCCGACACCGGGGACGGTCAGCGCCTTGGCCCGGAAGGGTTCCGCGGCCCGTACGGCCGACTGCTCCCGCCCGCCGGACGCCTGCGGCTGCCCGCCCTCACCCGTCTCGGGTCGCGCGTCGCCGGCGCCGTCGCCCCGCGGACCGCTGTCGGGCGCCGGCTGTCCGCCGCCCCCACCGGGGCCGTCGGGGCCGGGATCGTCGTCGGGGGACTCACCGGAGAACTGCTCCAGCGTCTCGTCCAGCTTGTCCTCGTCCAGGCCCGGCGCGTCGAACGGGTTGCGCCGCCTGCGGTGCGGGAGCGCCAGCAGCGCGGCCTGCCGCACGTCCTCCGCGAGCACGTCGGTCCGCCCGGCCCACGCGGCCAGCGCGGTCGCCGTACGGGCCATCACGATGTCGGCGCGCATGCCGTCCACCTCGAAGGCCGCGCAGGTCGCCGCGATCTGCCGCAGCGCCCCGTCGCCCAGCCGCACCCGGGGCAGCAGGTCCCGCGCCGCCACGATCCGCTGCCGTACGGCGGCCTCCTCGCCGGCCCAGCGCGCGGCGAAGGCGGCCGGATCGTCGTCGTACGCCAGCCGGCGCCGCACGACCTCCACCCGCTGCTCCGGCTCCCGTGAGGCGGCCACCTCCACGGTCAGCCCGAACCGGTCCAGCAACTGCGGGCGCAGCTCGCCCTCTTCGGGGTTCATGGTGCCGACGAGCAGGAACCGGGCCGCGTGCCGCACGGACACACCCTCGCGCTCCACGTACGAGGCACCCATCGCCGCCGCGTCCAGCAGCAGGTCGACCAGGTGGTCGTGGAGCAGGTTCACCTCGTCGACGTAGAGGATGCCCCGGTGCGCCTCGGCCAGCAGGCCCGGCTCGAAGGCCTTCACTCCCTCGGCGAGCGCCCGCTCGATGTCGAGGGCGCCGACGAGCCGGTCCTCGGAGGCGCCGACCGGCAGCTCGACCATCCGCGCCGGACGCTCGGCGCCCTCGCCGGGCTCGTGCGGTCCGTCCGGGCAGCCGGGGTCGGGGGAGGCCGGATCGCACGAGAACCGGCACCCGGGGACGACGGCCACCTGAGGCAGCAGCGCCGACAGCGCCCGTACCGCCGTGGACTTCGCGGTGCCCTTCTCGCCGCGCACCAGCACACCGCCGACCGCCGGCGACACGGCGTTCAGCAGCAGCGCGAGCCGCAGGTCGTCCTGGCCGACGACGGCCGTAAAGGGGAACGGGGTGGTCACTGGTCGCCCTCCAAGTCGCCTTCCAGCTCCAGATAGGTGGCGCGCAGCCGTTCCAGCGTGTCCGCGTCCGGCTCCGCCCACAGGCCGCGGTCCGCCGCCTCCAGCAGCCGCTCGGTGATCCCGCGCAGCGCCCACGGGTTGGACTTCTTCATGAAGTCCCGGTTCTCCGGGTCGAAGACGTACTCGGCGCTGAGCTTCTCGTACATCCAGTCGTCGACCACGCCCGCCGTCGCGTCGTAGCCGAAGAGGTAGTCCACGGTCGCCGCCATCTCGAAGGCGCCCTTGTAGCCGTGCCGGCGCATGGCCGCCATCCAGCGCGGGTTGACCACCCGCGCCCGGAACACCCGGTGCGTCTCCTCACCCAGCGTCCGCGTCCTGACCTGGTCCGGTACGGCCGAATCGCCCACGTACGCCTCGGGGTTGGCGCCCGTCAGGTGCCGGACCATGGCGACCATGCCGCCGTGGTACTGGAAGTAGTCGTCGGCGTCGACGAGGTCGTGCTCACGGGTGTCGACGTTCTTCGCCGCCACCGCGATCCGCCGGAACGCCGTCTCCATGTCCCCGCGCGCCGCGCGCCCGTCGAGGCCGCGCCCGTAGGCGTAGCCTCCCCAGACGGCGTACACCTCGGCCAGGTCGGCGTCGCTGCGCCAGTTCCGGGCGTCGATCAGCGGCAGCAGACCGGCGCCGTACGCCCCCGGCTTCGAGCCGAAGATCCGGGCCGTGGCCCGGCGCCGGTCGCCGTGCCCGGCGGCGTCCTCCTCCACGTGCGCCCGCACGTAGTTGGACTCGGCCGGCTCCGCCAGCTCCGCCACCGCCCGCACCGCGTCGTCGATCAGCCCGACCACGTGCGGGAACGCGTCCCTGAAGAACCCGGAGATGCGGACCGTGACGTCGATGCGCGGGCGCCCCAGCTCGGCGAGGGGGACCACCTCGAAGCCGGTCACCCGGCGCGAGGCGTCGTCCCACACCGGGCGGCAGCCCAGCAGTGCCAGGATCTCGGCGATGTCGTCGCCCTGGGTGCGCATCGCGGACGTGCCCCACACCGTGAGCCCCACCGACCGGGGGTACTCCCCGGTGTCGCTCAGGTACCGCTGCACCAGCGAGTCCGCCAGCGACTGGCCGACCTCCCAGCTCAGCCGGGACGGGATCGCCTTGGGGTCGACCGAGTAGAAGTTGCGGCCCGTCGGCAGGACGTTGACCAGGCCCCGGGTCGGGGAGCCCGACGGGCCCGCCGGGACGTAACCGCCGTCCAGGGCCCGCAGGATGTGCCCGATCTCGTCGGTGGTCCGCGCCAGCCGGGGGACGACCTCGTCGCACGCGAACTCCAGCACGGCGACCGCGTCGGGGATGTCGGCGCCGAGCACGCCCCGCAGGACGGCGGGGACGACCGTACGGTCCCACGCCCGCGCCTCCATGCCCTCCGCGATCCGCCGGCACAGCTGTTCCAGCAGGTCGATGGCGTCGGCGGCGCTCCGGGACGGGCCCTGAACCAGGTCCGTCAGCTCCACCGGCACCTTCACCGGGGTGCCCGGCTCGGCGAGCAGCTCCTTCTCCGCCAGCCCGAAGTGCGCCGCCAGCGCGGCCCGCAGACCGGGCAGCGCGTTCGCCCGGCCGCCCCACACCTGCGAGGCGCGCAGCACGGCCAGCACGAGGTTCACCCGCGGTTCGCCGACCGGGCCGCCGCCGAGGATGTGCAGGCCGTCCCGGATCTGCACGTCCTTGATCTCGCACAGGTAGCCGTCGATGTGCATGACGAACTCGTCGAACGCGTCGTCGCCGGGCTGCTCGTCGACGTGCAGGTCGTGGTGGAGCTCCGCCGCCTTGACCAGGGTCCAGATCTGCGCGCGGACGGCCGGCGCCTTCGCCGGGTCCAGGTCGGACACGAGCGCGTACTCGTCCAGCAGCTGCTCCAGCTTGGCCAGGTCGCCGTAGGTGTCCGCGCGGGCCATCGGCGGCACCAGGTGGTCGACCACGGTGGCGTGCCCGCGCCGCTTGGCCTGGGTGCCCTCGCCGGGGTCGTTCACGATGAACGGGTAGATCAGCGGCAGGTCGCCGAGGACGGCGTCCGGGGCGCAGCCGGCGCTCAGCCCCAGGCCCTTGCCCGGCAGCCACTCCATCGTGCCGTGCTTGCCCATGTGCACGATCGCGTCCGCGCCGAAGGAGTTCTCGAGCCACCGGTACGCCGCCATGTAGTGGTGCGACGGCGGCATGTCGGGGTCGTGGTAGATCGCGATCGGGTTCTCGCCGAAGCCGCGCGGCGGCTGGATCATGACCACGACGTTGCCGAACCGCAAAGAGGCGAGCACGATGTCGTCGCCGTCGACGTAGAGGCCGCCCGGCGGCTCGCCCCACGCCTCGGTCATCGCGTCCCGCAGCGCGGGGTCCAGCTTCTCGAACCAGGCCCGGTAGTCGGCCAGCGGCACCCGCGCGGGCGCGGCGGCCAGCTGCTCCTCGGTCAGCCACTCCACGTCGTGCCCGCCGGCCTCGATGAGCCGGTGGATCAGCTCGTCGCCGCCGGACGGGTACTCCGTGACCCCGTACCCGGCGTCCCGCAGCGCGTCCAGCACCCGGACCGCCGACGCGGGCGTGTCCAGACCGACCGCGTTGCCCACCCGGGAGTGCTTGGTCGGGTACGCCGTGAAGACCAGCGCGATCCTCTTCTCCGCGTTCGGCTTGTGCTTCAGCCGGGCGTGCCTGAGGGCGATCCCGGCCACGCGGGCGGCCCGCTCGGGGTCGGCGACGTACACCGGCACCTCGTCGGGGCCCTGCTCCTTGAAGGAGAACGGCACGGTGATCAGCCGGCCGTCGAACTCCGGGATCGCCACCTGCATCGCCGCGTCCATGGGGGACAGGGCCGCGTCGGACTCCTCCCACGCGGCCCGCGAGGAGGTGAGGCACAGCCCTTGCAGCACCGGCACGTTCAGCTCGGCCAGCGCGCCGATGTCCCAGGACTCCTCGTCACCGCCCGCCGACGCCTGGGAGGCGTGCGTGCCGCCGGCCGCGAGCACCGTGGCGACCAGCGCGTCGGCCCGCCCCAGCAGCTCGTACAGGGCGGGGTCCGCGCCGCGCAGCGAACCGCAGTACACCGGGAGGGCGTTGGCGCCGCGCGCCTCGATCGCCTCGCACAGGGTGTCCACGAAGGCGGTGTTGCCGCTCAGTTCGTGCGCCCGGTAGAAGAGCACGCCCACGGTCGGCCGGCCGTCCTGGAGCTCGTACGCGCCGTGCACGCCGAACTCCGGCATCCGGCGCGGCTCCTCGAAGCCCTCACCGGTCAGCAGCACGGTGTCCGACAGGAACCGGGACAGCTCCAGCAGGTTCGCCGGGCCGCCCTCGACCAGGTACCTCAGCGCCTCCGCGACCACGCCGGCCGGCACCGAGGACTCCGCCATCAGCTCGGCGTCCGGCACGGCCTCACCGCCCAGCAGCACGGTGGGGACGCCGGACGCCTTCAGCGCGGCCAGCCCGTCCTCCCAGGCCCGCTTGCCGCCCAGCAGCCGCACGACGGCGAGGTCCGCGCCCTCGAGCAGAGCGGGCAGCTCCCCGGTGACGTCGACGCGGGTGGGGTTGCCGATGCGGTAGCCGGCGCCGGACGCCCGGGCGGCCAGCAGATCCGTGTCGGCGGTCGACAACAACAACACTGTGCTCATGCGGGCGCTCCCGGTGGAATGAAAGGCAGTCCTTGCGGCGCGCCCGACTCGATGAGCCGCCACAGCGCGTCCGTGTCCGCGTGCTGTTCGATCAGGTCGCCGAGCCGGTCGAGCTGCTCCTCGCGCAGCGCGGCGAAGGAGGTGTCCGGCGCGGGCACGAAGCGGCGGCCCGCGGCGGCGGCCACCTCGCGCAGGAAGGCCCGCCGGAAGCCGTCCGACTCCAGCGAGCCGTGCCAGTGGGTGCCCCAGGTCTGGCCCACCCGGCAGCCGTCCAGGAAGGGTTCGCCGCCCTCGACGGTGGCCACCCCGTGGTGGATCTCGTAGCCGTCGACCCGTTCGCCGAGGGCTTCGCCGCTGGGCCGGGTGAGGGTCTTCTCGCGGGCGAACCGTACCCGCACGGGCAGGACGCCGAGCCCGTCGACATGCCCGCGCCGGCTCTCGACGTCGTCCTCGATGTGCTCGCCGAGGATCTGGAAGCCGCCGCACACGCCGAGGACGGGGCGCCCCTCGGCGGCCCGGCGGACGAGCGCGTCCGCCAGCCCGCGCTCGCGCAGCCACTCCAGCGCCCGCACCGTCCCGCGCGTGCCCGGGACGACGACGAGATCGGCGTCGGCGAGCTCCTCCGGGCGGTCCACGAACCGCACGACCACACCCGGTTCGGCGGCCAGCGCGTCCACGTCGGTGAAGTTGGACATCAGCGGCACCGCGCACACGGCGACCCGCAGCACGTCCTCGCCGACCGGGGGCGCCACGGCGGACTCCCGGACCGTGCCCCGCAGGGACACCCTGAGGCCGTCCTCCTCGTCGATGCCGAGCCCGTGCCGGAACGGCAGCACGCCGTACGTCCGCCGTCCGGTGAGGTCCCGCAGCATGTCCAGCCCGGGCTCCAGCAGGCCGGCATCGCCCCGGAACTTGTTCACCAGGAACCCGGCGACCAGCTCCTGGTCCTCGGGGGAGAGCAGGGCGACGGTGCCGAAGAAGGAGGCGAACACACCCCCGCGGTCGATGTCGCCGACGACGAGCACGGGCAGCCGCGCGTTCCGCGCGATCCCCATGTTGACGATGTCGGTCCGCCGCAGGTTGATCTCGGCAGGACTTCCCGCCCCCTCACAGATCACCGCGTCATACGTGCCCCGCAGTTCGGCCAGGCAGTCCAGCACCGTGCCCAGCAGCCGCTGCCGGCGCCCGCCGTGGTACCCGCGCGCGCTCAGCTCGCCGACCGGCCTGCCCAGCAGCACCACCTGGCTGCTCTGCTCGCCGCCGGGCTTGAGCAGCACGGGGTTCATCAGCGCGGTCGGCTCGACCCGGCAGGCCTGGGCCTGCATGGCCTGCGCCCGGCCGATCTCCGCGCCCTCGCGCGTGACGAACGAGTTCAGCGACATGTTCTGCGCCTTGAACGGCGCGACCTTCACGCCCTGGCGCACCAGCCAGCGGCAGATGCCCGCCGTCACGACGCTCTTGCCCGCGTCGGAGGTGGTGCCGGCGACGAGGAGACCACCGTTCACTTGCCACGTCCTTTCAGCAGGGCGCGCGCGCCCAGCGTGGTGCCGAGCGCGAGCAGGCCGACGCGGCGGGAGAGCCGCACGGCCCGGTCGATGTCGGTGGCGCGGACCGGCCGTCCGGTGGCGCCGTTCAGCGGCGGGCGGTGTTCGACCCGGCCGCCGTAGGAGAGCGTGCCGCCCAGGCGGACGCCGAGGGCGCCCGCGAAGGAGGCCTCCACGGGACCGGCGTTGGGGCTGGGGTGCCTGTGCGCGTCGGCCCTCCAGGCGCGCAGGGCGCCACGCGGATCGGGTCCGGCCACGGCGGCGAGCGCGGCGGTCAGCCGGGCGCCCGGCCAGCCGGCGACGTCGTCGAGGCGGGCGGAGGCCCAGCCGTAGCGCCGGTGGCGGGGCGACTTGTGACCCACCATCGCGTCCAGGGTGTTGACCGCCCGGAACCCGAGCAGCCCCGGGACCCCGGCCACGGCGCCCCAGACGAGCGCGCCGACCACGGCGTCGGAGGTGTTCTCGGCGACCGACTCGACCACGGCCCGCGCGATGCCGTCGGCGTCCAGGGCCTGCGGGTCCCGGCCGCACAGGTGCGGCAGCCGGGCCCGGGCCGCCTCGACGTCCCCGGCCTCCAGGGCGCGCCCGATGGCGCGGGCCTCCCGGGCGAGCGAGGTGCCGCCGACGACGGCCCAGGTGGCGGCGGCGGTCAGCGCGGTGGAAGCGGTACGGCGGGGGCGTACGGCGCGTGCGGCCAGCGCGCCGAGGGCGACGGCGCCGCCGGCGCACACGGCGGTGTGCAGGGCGCCCCAGCCACGGTGGTCGTGCCACAGGGCGCGTTCCACGGCCCCGGCCGCCCGGCCGAACACGGCGACCGGGTGCCCGCGGCGCGGGTCGCCGAGGAGCAGGTCACCGAGGACGCCGGCGGCGGCACCGTACGCGTATGTGCGATCGGCACCCATCGGCTCAGCCGGCGGGGGGAACAGGAACGGTCCTGGTACGGGTCCTCGATCGGCAGCCGAGCATGGCGATATGTGTCCTCACTCAGGGTGTCCGCGCCCTGGTTCGACGTGAATCGGCGGTGAGAGTTCCTGGCTCCCGGGGGTTCTTCCCCGGTGACAGTGGCGGGACCGCGCCGGATTCGCACCGGCTTCCTCTCCTGCCGCCGTACATGGCCTGGGCAGTCCACCACGTGCCCGGAACGGCCGTCAACTTGCCTTTGACCTGGGACGCCGGACTGTGCCGAGGCCCACACCGCCGGTTTGCCGGGCGGCGGCCGCAAGGCCGGTGCGACGGCATGCGAAGGCCCCGCCGGTCCCGTCGAGGCGGTGGCCCGGCGGGGCCGTTGTCAGGTTCCGGACCGTCAGGGCTTGACGACGATCAGGTAGATGCCGTACGCCACCGCCGCCGCGCAGGCCGCGAAGCACAGGTAGGCGCCGGTGACGGCGAGGGCGGCGGACCCGCCCCGGGCCGCGGCCTTCTCACGGCGCGACAGGCCGTTGATGCCAAGGGTGAACAGGACCACCAGGCCCACCGTGGACGCGAGGCTGACGCCGAAGACGGAGCCGAGGGCCGCCCAGTCGATCTTCATGGGGATGCTTCCTTCAGTAACCGTGTGCGCGGGGTCAGACCGCGGCGGCCGGCGGGGCGGCCGGGGCCGGGGCGGGCTCGGTGGCCGGGGCCGGGATGGTGGCCGTCAGGTCCTCGGTGACCATGCCCGCCGGGGGCGGGGTCACGGCGGCGATGGCGGTGGTGACCACACCGGCCGGCTCGGTCTCCTGGACCACGTTGGTGTGGTCGACGACCTCGCGGCGGGAGATCTTCCAGATCGCGGCGCTCGCGGCGACCAGGAAGACGGCGACGACGGCGGTGCCCCAGTCGCCCAGGCCGGTCACGGACTCGGCCCCCGCGCCGACCAGCGCGGCGGCGGGCAGGGTCAGCGCCCAGGCGACGAACATGCGGGTCGCGGTGGACCAGCGGACCACACCGCCCTTGCGGCCGAGGCCCGCGCCCATCACCGAGCCGGAGACGACGTGCGTGGTGGAGAGGGAGAAGCCGAGGTGGGAGGAGGCCAGGATGGCGGTCGCGGCGCTGGTCTGGGCGGCGAAGCCCTGGCGCGGCTCCAGGTCGGTCAGGCCCGTGCCCATGGTGCGGATGATGCGCCAGCCGCCGATGTAGGTGCCGAGCGCGATGGCCATGCCCGCGGAGAGGATCACCCAGGTGGGAGGGTTGGAGCCGGGGGCGATGGAGCCGCCCGCGACGAGGGCGAGGGTGATGATGCCCATCGTCTTCTGGGCGTCGTTGGTGCCGTGCGCGAGGGAGACCAGGCCGGCGGAGGCGATCTGGCCGGCGCGGTAGCCCTTGCGGGTGGCCTCGCCGTCGGCGGTGCCGCCGACGCCGTAGGAGAACCGGGTGGCCAGCAGCGAGGCGAGGCCCGCGACGACCGGCGCGGCGACGGCCGGGAGCAGCACCTTGGTGACCAGGACGTCACCGTGGACGGCGCCGAAGCCGGCGGAGGCGACGGTGGCGCCGACCAGGCCGCCCATGAGGGCGTGCGAGGAGCTGGAGGGCAGACCCACCAGCCAGGTCAGCAGGTTCCAGAGGATCGCGCCGACCAGGGCGGCGAAGATGACCTCGGGACGGATGCCGGTCTCGTCGACGAGACCCTTGGAGATCGTGTTCGCGACCTCCACGGAGAGGAAGGCGCCCACGAGGTTGAGGACGGCGGACATGGCGACCGCGATCTTCGGCTTCAGGGCGCCTGTGGAGATGGTGGTGGCCATCGCGTTCGCGGTGTCGTGGAAACCGTTCGTGAAATCGAACGCGAGTGCGGTTACCACCACAATCGCGAGGATCAGCGAGAAGCTTTCCATTTACCCAGGCAATCGTTCGAGGTCATTGGCTGGATGAACGTAGGCAACCTGGGTGAACGGAAGATGAACTGAGGCGGGCGTGAGGGTGTCGGTAACACGCGTACGGGGTTCCGCTTCGCGCCGTCGGCCCAGGCGCGCCTTGGCTAGTGGCCGCGCGCGAAGATCCGCAGCCGGCTCAGGGAGCCGTTGAAGAGATCCTGGTCACCCGGCAGCCTGCCCTTGACGGCGTGCTGCCAGAACGTCCAGTACCGCCAGCCGCCCGGCAGCGCGCCCGGCCGTGAGGTGCCGTGGCGGGCGATCCACAGGGCGTGCGAGGAGGAGAAGGCGCGGCTGTTCCCGGTGCACATCTTCCACCACTGGGTGGTGGTGTAGATCACCGGACGGCGGCCGGTCCGCTTCTTGAGCTCGTCGCTGAACGACCGGATCCAGCGGACCATCCGGGCCTTGCCCACCCGGTAGCACTTGTGTTTCGCGTCGTAGGGGTTGTACTCGATGTCCAGCGCGGGCGGCAGCGTCCAGCCGTCCGCCCGCCAGCCCCCGCCGTGCCGCACGAAGTAGGCCGCCTGCTCGGCGCCGGAGGACCGGTCCGGCCGGGCGAAGTGGTACGCGCCCCGGATCAGGCCGGCCGCGCGGGCGCCCGAGTACTGCCCGGAGAAGTAGGGGTTGCGGTAGCCCGTGGACTCGGTCGCCTTGACGTAGACGAACCGCGCGCCCCTCGCCCGGGCGGCCGCCCAGTCGACCCCCCTCTGGTGGGACGACACGTCGTGCCCCCTGGGCGGCGTCCCGGACAGGAGCGGCAGCGCGGGCAGCCCCGACAGCACCGACAGCGCGCCCGGCACCGGGGGCGCTGCGGCCCGCGGTCCGCCGGGCGGCACCAGTGGTCCGGCGGAGGCGGTCGTGACGGTCGCCAGGGCGAGGACCGCCGTGGCCGCCGCGAGGGCACCGGCACGGCGGCGGGCAGGGGTGCGTTCACGGGCCATGCGTCTCCCCGGGGTGGACGTCCAGTCGGCAAGAGGGATCATTGAAGGCCCGCTGGTCACCGCGTCGACGCCGGTTCATGGCGTTTCGGCGTGATGTCCGCCCGTTCGGCCGTATCGTTTCCGCACGGCAGCGGCCGCCCCGGGCGCTCCGCGCCGGTCGGGCTGACAGGATCACGGCATGGCTGAAACGCTGCGGAACACGGACGACGGGCACCAGAACGGGCGGCAGGACAGCGGGCGACCGGACGTGCGGCAGGGGCGGGCGCCTCGGGACGAGGCGCGGCTCTGGGCGGAACTGGTCGCGACCGCACGCCGGACCGTCGCCGACGGACTGGTGGTCGGCACCTCCGGCAACGTCTCCGCCCGCGTCGGGGACCTCGTCCTGGTCACACCGTCGGGAGTCCCCTACGACCGGCTCACCCCGGACGACATCACCGGCGTCGACCTCACCGGACGCCAGGTGCTCGGCACGCTCACGCCGACCAGCGAGCTGCCCATGCACCTCGCCGTCTACCGCACCACCGACGCCCGCGCCGTCGTCCACACCCACGCCGTGCACGCCACCGCCGTCTCCACGCTGGTGTCCGAGCTGCCGCCGGTCCACTACATGACCGCCGCCCTCGGCGGCCCCGTGCGCGTCGCCCCCTACGCCGCCTACGGCAGCGACGAGCTGGCCGGAAACATGCTCCGCGCCCTCACCGGCCGCTCCGGCTGCCTCCTGCGGAACCACGGCACGATCACCTACGGCGCCACGCTCGGCCAGGCCTACGACCGCACCGCCCAGCTGGAGTGGATGTGCCGGCTGTGGCTCACGGCGTCCTCCGTGCCGGGTCTGACCCCCTCCCTGCTGACGGAGGCACAACTGGCCGAAGCCGGGGAACGCTTGAAGGGATACGGCCAACGGAGGTGACCCCTTGCTGTCCTCGACGCGTCGCGACGGCGCCCAGCCACGACGTCCGCACCGGGCGGTGCCGCACCCGCCCGCACCGTGGCGGTCCCCGCCTCCGCTGGCCGGTGGCGGCGGCCCCGCCGACACTGGAGCCGTGCGCACCGTCAAAGCCACCGCCGCCGGGCTCACCGCGGTCCTGGCCGCCGCGATGGCGTCCGTCGCCGCGGGCCGGCTCGCCAGCGACGCCGCGCTGAAGACCCCGGCGGGCCGCCCGCTGCCCACCGAGCCCCGCCTCACCGTGCACGGCACGGCCGCCGGCCAGATCACGCTCACCCGCGACCTGGCGGCCCTGCGCCCCGGCACCTACGGCCTCGCCGGCGACGGCTCCCACGCGGTCGTCGGCCCCGTCCTGGAGGGGGCCCAGCACACCGCGGACACGGTCGTACGGCGTCTGGAACGCGTCACCCACGGCACCTTCGCCCCCGGCGACGCGGCCTGGCTGACCCCCCACGTGTACGTCGGCGACCCCGGCGCCGCCCTCGGCCTGGACCACACCGACGTCGACGTGCCCGGCGAGCTGGGCCCCCTGCCCGCCTGGTTCGTGCCCGGCGAGCGGGACACCTGGGTGATCGCCGTGCACGGCCTCGGCACCACCCGCGAGCACACCATGAACGTGATGGGCTTCCTGCACGGCCGCCGGCTGCCCGTCCTCGCCCTCGCCTACCGCGGCGACCTCGGCGCCCCGCGCCCGCCGGACGGCCTGAACCACCTCGGCGACACCGAGTGGCGGGACGTCGAGGCGGCGATCCGTCACGCCCTCGGCCACGGTGCCCGCCGGGTCGTCCTGCTCGGCTGGTCCACCGGCGCCACCATGGCCCTGCGCGCCGCCGAGCACTCCGCGGTCCGCGACCGCATCGCCGGCCTCGTCCTGGACTCCCCGGTGCTCAGCTGGGAGGCCACCCTGCGGGCCCTGGCCAGGGCCCGCCACACCCCGCGACCGCTGCTGCCGCTCGCTGTGCGGGCCGCGCAGGGCCGGGCCGGACTGCACGCCGACCGGGTCGCCGAGATCGCCGACCCCCGACGGCTCCGGGTCCCCACCCTGATCATCCACGGCCCCGGCGACCGGGTCGCCCCCTGGGAGTTCTCCCGCGGGCTCGCCCGGCGCCGCGCCGACCTCGTCTCCCTGCACACCGTCGCGGACGCCCCGCACGCGGCGATGTGGAACGCGGACCCCGGGGAGTACGAGGAGCAGCTGCGACGGTTCCTGACCCCGCTGATGTGACGCAAGGGGCTGCTGTGACACCGCTGCCTCCCGGGCCGGCGGGACGCCCCGGAGCCCGTGCCGCCGGCACCGGCGCGAAACATTCCGTTTAGGGGCGTACGACTGGCGCGATCGCGCCTCCCCGGCCCTTGCGCACCCGGTGCGTTGGCCAGCCCCGTCGCCCGCCGTGACATTCCGTTTGGGTTTTCGGACCGTCAACCGGAAGACTGCACCCGTGACGTCCCGTATCCCGCGCGACTCCAGGCTTCGACTCGTCCGACCGCGACCCCTGGCCGCCGCCCCCAGAGCTGTGAACCAGCGGCGCCCACGCCGCCCCGCACCCCGGCCGCCGGAGGGCACCCCCGCACCGGCCGAACTGGCCGGAATGGCCCGCGCCGGTCTGGCCGGCGCGGTCCGCGTCGCCCGCTGGGCCGACACCGCGCTCGGCCCCGGCCGCGCCGGCGCCACCGCCGACGGCAAGGCCACCCTCTCCGACGCCACCACCGAACGCGCCGCCGCCGACCTCGGCCTGAGCGACGCTCAGGTCCGCGTCCACTGGGACACCGCCCGCCTCGCCGGACTCGTCGAGGTGCACGGCGACAGCGCGCGCCCCGGCTGGCGACTGCGCGCCTGGGACCGCGACGACAGCGCCGTGCTGCGCGGCTGGGTCGCCCTCTTCGACGCCTGGTCGCTCGCCTGCCCCGAACCCGACGGACACGAGTCGGCCGCCGTCGCCGAGGTCGTCTCGGCCATGCCCCAGGTGCTCTCCTTCCTCCAGCTGTCCGCCGGACCGGTCCCCGTCGAACAGCTGCTCGACCTGCTCCAGCAGCGGGTCACCGAACTGCGCACCGAACGCTGCGAGGTCGCCTACGAACCCGGCACCGGACAGCCCGCCGGAGCCCCGGCCCCGGCGGAATCCGTCCCCGCCGACGCCCCGCTCGCCCCCCTGCTGGACTGGGCGCTGCGCGCCCTGGCCTCCGTCGGCGCCCTCACCTACGGCGACGGCCAGGCCACGCTCACCCCGCTCGGCAACTGGGCGGTCTGGGTCAAGCTGGAGCAGATCTGCGTGGCCGCGCAGAGCCCCGCCGGCAACATCGAGCAGTCCGCCGAGGACATGCTGCGCGGCTGCGCCCAGCTCCGTCCCAACGCGGCCCGCGCCGAGTACCGCGCCTGGCTCGCCGCCCGCCCCGTCGGCAGCGCCGTCACCGAGCTGATCGCCGCCGCCCGGGGCGACGACGCCCTGCTGCGCGGCCTGGCCTTCGAGGCGCTGCGCGTCGTCGGCGCCCCCGCCGAGCCCGACGTGCGGTCCGTCGTGGACGAGCCGGCCCTGCGGCCGTACGCCCTGCTGTGGCTGGCCGAGCACGACGGCGTCGACCCGGAGGACGCCCACGAGGTGCTCACCCGGGACGAGGCCACCTGGCTCTGGGTGGACACCGCCGCCGCCGTCGCCGACCACGGCGAGGCGCCGATGCTGGTCCGGCACCTGGAGTCCGCGGTGCAGCCCACCGTGCCCCAGCTGCTCGACGAGGTCCGCGCCGTCGGCCATCCGCGCACCGTGCAGGTCCTGGTCGCCCTCGCCGCCGCCCACCCCGACCCGGCCCTGGCCAAAGCCGTCCGCCGGGCCGCGTTCCAGGTGCACACCGGAGGCTGAGCGGAAGGCCGACGGCGCGGGTGCGGCGGGGGAGCGGCTCGGGCGCCGGTCCCGGGGGGCGTACGTCCTGAAGCTCCGGACGCGCCCCCGCGCGTAGTCCCGCGAGCCGTGGTCCCGGTCCGCCGGGGGCATCAGGATCTCCACCGCGTGCTCCACGGCCCGCCGGCGCGGGCGGCCACGCCGCTCCGGACCAGCCCGGCGTGCACCACCCTGCCGTCCTGTGCCTCGTACACCGGCAGCCCGGTGACGCCCAGGGCCCCCGTGAGCCGCCGGATCGCCGCCCCGGCGTCCGCGTGGGGCAGCGTGGGACGGATGCCCGGCCGTGCGCCGCCACCCGGGCCCGCCATGCCGGTCACGCCCTCGTGCATCGGTTGCGCCCCGCTCCTGGAGTCTCGCAGCCGCCACCGACAACGCCCCGGCGCGACGGGACGCGGCGCGCCGGCGCGCCGGCCGGGTCCGGCGCCGGGCGCCCCGGCGGACGGCCCCCGCCCCGCCGAACGGGGGGACTTCCCGCCCGCGCCCGCCCGGCCACCGGGCCGGCCCGGTCCGCGGTGACTACGCTCGGCGGCTGATCCTGGGACGGTGGTACCCGAAGGGGGTGAGGTGGCACTTCCACCCGTGGGCCGCCTCGCCGTCGCCCTCCTCCTGGCCGTCGTCACCCTCGGCCTGCTCGGCGCCGCCCGGCAGCTGCGGCCGGTTCCCTACGGCGACCGGCTCCTGACCGCCGGGCCGGTCACGGGGACCTGGGCGGCGCGGGTGCGGGACGGCGCCGTGGCCGCCCACGACAGCCGTACCGGAGCGCTCCGGTGGCGCTACGCGCGCGCGGGGCACCGGCCCGTCGACGTGGTGCACGCGCGCGGGGAGGCGATCGCGCTCTGGGACGACGGTCTGCTCACCGCCACCGACGGCCGGTCCGTGCGCTGGCACCGGGCCCTGCCCGACGCGGCCGAGTGGCTCCCGGCCCAGGGCGGCGCCGGCGTGCTGCGCCCCCTCGGCCGCGGCATCCTCGCCGTGGTGGCCCCCCGCCGCGTCACCGCGTACCGCACCGCCGACGGCGACCTGCGCTGGGTGCTGCCCGCCCGGGACGGCTGCGCCTTCCTCCCCGAGGGCGCCGTGCGCCGGGGCGCGGCCCTGCTCCTCGCCCAGCCCTGCGCGGACGCCGCGTGGACCGGCCAGCTCGTCGCCCTGGACGACCTGGGCCGGATCGCGCCGGGCCGCACCCCGCTGGGCAACGGATCCCCCGCGCCCGCGCCCCGCGGGACCGGAGGCGGTAAACCGCTTGCACGACCCCGTTAGACTTTCCCCCATGGCCTTTCTCCTCGCGCATTAGACGGCGGGAACGTCCTCAGCCGCCCACCCGCCAACCCCTGTACGCCCTGGAGTCTGTCCGTGATCTCCGCCTCCGGTATCGAGCTGCGCGCCGGTGCGCGCGTCCTCATCGAGAACGCCACCTTCCGTGTCGCCAAGGGCGACCGCATCGGCCTCGTCGGCCGCAACGGCGCAGGCAAGACCACTCTCACCAAGTGCCTGGCCGGTGAGGGCATCCCCGCGGGCGGCACGATCACCCGCTCCGGCGAGGTCGGCTACCTCCCGCAGGACCCCCGCACCGGTGACCTGGACGTCCTCGCCCGCGACCGCATCCTCTCCGCCCGCGGACTCGACGTACTGATCCGCAAGATGCGCGAGAACGAGGAGCGCATCGCCAACGGCAAGGGGTCCACCCGCGAGAAGGCCCTGAAGCAGTACGAGCGCCAGGAGACGGAGTTCCTCACCAAGGGCGGGTACGCCGCCGAGGCCGAGGCCGCCACGATCGCCGCCGCCCTGAACCTGCCCGACCGGGTGCTCGGCCAGCCGCTGCACACGCTCTCCGGCGGTCAGCGCCGCCGTATCGAGCTGGCCCGCATCCTGTTCTCCGACGCGGACACCCTGCTCCTGGACGAGCCGACCAACCACCTCGACGCCGACTCGATCATCTGGCTGCGCGACTACCTGAAGACCTACCGCGGCGGCTTCATCGTGATCTCCCACGACGTCGACCTGGTCGAGACCGTCGTCAACAAGGTGTTCTACCTGGACGCGAACCGGTCCGTGATCGACATCTACAACATGGGCTGGAAGCTCTACCAGCAGCAGCGCGAGGCCGACGAGAAGCGCCGCAGGCGCGAGCGGGCCAACGCCGAGAAGAAGGCCGCGGCGCTCAACGCCCAGGCCGACAAGATGCGCGCCAAGGCCACCAAGACGGTCGCCGCGCAGAACATGGCCCGCCGCGCCGAGAAGCTGCTCTCCGGCCTCGAGGACGTCCGGATGTCCGACAAGGTCGCCAAGCTCCGCTTCCCGGAGCCCGCGCCCTGCGGCAAGACCCCGCTGATGGCCGAGGGCCTGTCGAAGTCGTACGGCTCGCTGGAGATCTTCACCGACGTCGACCTGGCCATCGACAAGGGGTCCCGGGTGGTCATCCTGGGCCTCAACGGCGCCGGCAAGACCACCCTGCTGCGGCTGCTCGCGGGGGTGGAGACGCCGGACACCGGCCGGGTCGTCCCCGGTCACGGGCTCAAGCTCGGCTACTACGCGCAGGAGCACGAGACCCTGGACGCCGACCGCACGGTCCTGGAGAACATGCGCTCGGCCGCCCCCGACATGGACCTGGTCGAGGTCCGCAAGGTGCTCGGCTCCTTCCTGTTCTCCGGCGACGACGTCGACAAGCCGGCCGGTGTCCTCTCCGGCGGCGAGAAGACCCGGCTCGCCCTGGCCACGCTCGTCGTCTCCTCGGCGAACGTGCTGCTCCTGGACGAGCCGACCAACAACCTGGACCCGGCCAGCCGCGAGGAGATCCTCGGCGCCCTGCGCACCTACAAGGGCGCGGTCGTCCTGGTCACCCACGACGAGGGCGCCGTCGAGGCGCTCCAGCCGGAGCGGATCATCCTGCTGCCGGACGGCGTCGAGGACCTGTGGGGCTCCGACTACGCGGATCTCGTCGCCCTGGCCTGACCGCAGGACTGATCCACCGGCTCTGGATCATTCGGCCCATCGGTGATCCATCATCTGTGTGAGATCTCCTCGTACCGCGGTGTGTCGTACACGCATTTTCCGGCCGATCCCCCGGCTGTCGGGGGATCGGCCGCCGCGCGTTCCTGACCTGGCACTTCACGAATCCACCCGGACGGCCCTATGGGTCGCACCCCATGGAATCACCCATTCCGCTTGTGGGGACCGGCTCCTGTCGTCACAACGATGTCTCACGGACCTTGCCGAATGGGTGGCCATCACGCCCAGGAGGGGTGATCATGAGGAGACCAGAGCGCACTTCCCATGAGGAGGCACGGGTGGCCGAGACTCTGAAGAAGGGCAGCCGGGTGACCGGCGCCGCGCGCGACAAGCTCGCGGCAGACCTGAAGAAGAAGTACGACTCCGGTGCGAGCATCCGGGCGCTGGCCGAGGAGACCGGCCGCTCGTATGGCTTCGTGCACCGGATGCTCAGCGAGTCGGGCGTCACGCTCCGTGGGCGTGGCGGAGCGACCCGGGGCAAGAAGGCCGCTTCGTCCTGACTCCGGGCGGCCCATCGGCTTCGATGGTGGCCACCCGGTCGGCAGACCGACCGGCCGGGTGGTTACTGTGCAGTCACTTAGCTTCGCTCTGCTGACCGCACCCATCGGAGGCGCCCCATGGCTTCGCCCGAGCAGGACCTCGCTCCCGCACTCGACAAGGACGGCGTACGGCTCACCGTCGACGACGCGCTCGCCACGGTGACGCTGACCAACCCGGCCAAGCGCAACGCCCAGAGCCCCGCCCTGTGGCGGGCGCTCGCCGAGGCCGGGCGGTCGCTGCCGGGCTCCGTCCGGGTCGTCGTGCTGCGTGGCGAGGGCAAGTCCTTCTCCGCCGGGCTGGACCGTCAGATGTTCACCCCGGAGGGGATCCCGGGCGAGCCGACCTTCATCGACCTCGCGCGCCGTGACGACGCCGGGATCGACGCGACCATCGCCGAATACCAGGAGGCGTTCACCTGGTGGCGGCGGACCGACATCGTGTCCATCGCCGCCGTCCAGGGGCATGCCATCGGGGCCGGCTTCCAGCTCGCCCTCGGCTGCGACCTCCGCGTCGTCGCCGACGACGTGCAGTTCGCCATGCGCGAGACCAGCCTCGGCCTCGTCCCCGATCTGACCGGCACCCACCCGCTGGTCGGCCTCGTCGGGTACGCCCGCGCGCTGGAGATCTGCGTGACCGGGCGGTTCGTCGGCGCCGAGGAAGCGGTGTCGAGCGGGCTGGCCAGCCTCGCCGTGCCCGCCGGGGAACTGGACGGGGCGGTGCGGGACCTGGCGGCGGCGGTCATGGCCGCCCCGCGGGACGCGGTGGTGGAGACCAAGGCGCTGCTCCGCGGTGCCCTCGACCGGACGTACGAGGAGCAGCGCGCGGCCGAGCGCGCCGCCCAGGCACGACGGCTGCGGGACCTGGCCGGCCTCGGCGAATGAGCCGGCGCCCGGCCGGGCGCCTGGAGCCGGTCAGCCCACCGCGGTGACCAGCACGGCCACCGTCGGGCGGTCCGGCAGGGCGTCCCGTACGGCCACGCGGACCTGCCGGGCCACGTCCACGGCTCGCCGGCTCGCGCCGGTGGCCAGTTCCACGCGGACGTGACGGCGCGGCAGGGCCGTCGCGTCGGCGTGCTCCTCGATGCGCACCGCCCGGCCCACACCGCCGAGGGACCCCGTCAGCCGGAGCACCCCGGGGACGGCCAGGGCCGCCTCCGCCACCGTGGTCGCGTCCGTGCCCACCGGCTCCTGGGCCGGCGGCGGTTGCGGGACGCCGGCCGCCGGGGCGGGCGGGGCGTCCGGCTCCAGCAGCTCCGTCGCCCGCAGGTCGATCTCCGTCACCGCGAGGCCGAGCCGTTCCGTCGCGGCCCCCGCCAGGACGAGCCGCAGCCGGGACGCCGTCGTCGGCAACGGCTCGGCGGCCGTCGCGGCGAAGTCCGCCGTCACCCGCAGCGGGCCCGGCGGCAGGGCGCTCGGCGGCGCCGGTACGACGGGCTCCGGCAGGTCCCGCGGATCGGCGAGCGCGATCCGCAGCGCGCCCAGACGCACGCCCGGCGCCCCGTCCGCCGCCGCGCGCCGCAGCACCGCCCCGGCCGCCTGCTCCGTGATCCACGCGCCGTCGCGCGGGCCACCGAGCGGCAACAGCCTGCCCAGCCCCACCTGATGCCGCACCGCCTGTGCCCACCGGTCCACCGTCATTCCACCAGCCTGCCGTATCCACGGCGCGCGACGGCGCAACCTTGCATACCGTGGTCGAAGGGAGACGACCGAGCGGGCGACGACCGAGAGGGACGTACGGCCATGACCGACACGACGATGACCCCTGAAGGCGGCCACGAACCGCAGGCGCCGGCCCGTAGGGCCACCCGGCGCGGCGGCGGCGACCCGGCGACCCGGGGCCGCACCACCATCGCCGACGGCGTCGTGGAGAAGATCGCCGGCCTGGCCGCCCGGGACGTGGTCGGCGTCCACGCCATGGGCAGCGGCCTCGCCCGCACCTTCGGCGCCGTACGCGACCGGGTGCCCGGCGGCGGCAAGTCGGTGACCCGGGGCGTCAAGGCCGAGGTCGGCGAGGTGCAGACCGCGCTGGACCTGGAGATCGTCGTGGACTACGGCGTCGCCATCGCCGACGTCGCCCGCGCCGTGCGGGAGAACGTGGTCGCCGCCGTGGAACGCATGACCGGCCTGGAGGTGGTCGAGGTCAACATCGCGGTCAGCGACGTCAAGCTGCCCGAGGAGGAGGAAGAGGAAGAGGAGCTGCGGATCCAGTGACACCCGGCACCCGGAACCGTACGCCCGACGAGCTGAGGAGCGCCGCATGAGCATGGCCGTGGCCGGCATGATCGCCGGAATGGCGCTGGGGTTCGCCGGCTACTTCGGCGGCTTCGGCGCATTCATCCTGGTCGCCGCGCTGGGCGCCGTCGGCTTCCTCGCCGGCCGGTTCGCCGACGGCGACCTGGAACTCGGGGACGTGTTCCGCACCCGCGACGAGCGGCGGGACCGGCGGCGGTGACCCCGGTGAGAGCCGGCACCGGCGCAGCCGCCACCGGCACACCGCGTCCCTCGCCGCCCCCCGTGCCGCCGGCCGAGCGCGGCGCCACCCGGATCGCCGACCGGGTCGTGGCCAAGATCGCCGCGCAGGCCGCCCGCGAGGCCCTCGCACCGCTGCCCGGTGCCGCAGCCGCGCCGCACGCCACGGTCCTCGTGGCCCAGCAGACGGCCCGGGTCCGCGTCCGTGTGGAACTCGGCTACCCCGGTGACATCGGCGCCCGGTGCGCCGCCGTGCGCAGTCGTGTCACCTCGCGTGTCGGAGCCTTGACGGACCTGAAGGTGCCGGAGGTCGCCGTAGAGGTGGAACGACTGCATCCGACGACGGGCCAGGGGGCCGGCCGATGAGCATGACGGGACAGGGACCGGCCGAAGAGCACGACGCGTCGAGGGACGGGCCGGTGAGCGGGACGCCGGGCAGCCCGGCGGTCGCCGAGCCGCCCGGTGTCGCACCGCCCGCCGGCAAGGGCAGCGGCCGGTTCTGGTCGCCGCGCCGCGTCCCCGCCGCGCTCGTCGCCGCCCTGCTGGCAGCCGGTGCCGGCCTCCTGCTGTACGACGTCGCCGCCGTACGCGCCCACCGCCCCGCGATGCACTGGCGCCGCGCCCTCGCCCGCCAGCTCGCCGAACGCCCTCTGGACGACACCTGGGTACGCGTCGGCGCGGGTGTCTCCGCCGCGCTCGGCCTGTGGCTGATCGTCCTCGCGGTCACCCCCGGCCTGCGCGACCTGCTGCCGATGCGGCGCCCGCACCCCGGCGTCCGGGCCGCGATCCGGCGCGGCGCGGCGGCACTGTTCGTGCGCGACCGGGTCATGGAGGTGTCCGGCGTGCGCGCGGTACGCGTGCGGATGGGCCGCCGCAGGGCCGACGTCCGGGTGGTCTCGCACTTCCGGGACCTGGACGACGTACGCGCCGACCTGGACACCGTGCTCGCCGAGGCGATCCGGGACCTCGCCCTGGCCCGCCCGCCCAGAGCGGCCGTGCGCGTGGCCCGGCCCGGACGGAAGGGATGAGCGCGGTGCGCGGCGGACTCAACCGCGTCCTGCTGGCCCTCGCCGGTCTGCTGCTGCTCGCGCTCGGCGGCGCGGTCCTGGCCGTCGGCCTGGGCGTGCGGTTTCCCTCCTGGTGGCCGCACACCGGTCCGCACGACGTCCTGCTCAGCAGGGCCGAACGCACCCACTACCGGGACGCCCCCTGGTGGTGGCCGGCGGTCATCGCCGCCCTGACCGTCCTCGTCCTGCTCGCCCTGGCGTGGCTCACGGCGGCGCTGCGCCGCCGCCGGCTGACCGGGCTGCTGGTCGACACCGGCGACGGCGCGGACGCCTACCTGCGGGGCACGGCACTGCAGAGCGCCATGGCGGCCGAAGCGGCGGCCCAGCCGGGCGTGGCGCGGGCGCGCGTCCTCCTGGGCGGCCGTCGCAGGGCTCCGATGGTGCGGGCCCGGCTCCGGCTGGAAGCGGACGCGGCACCGGCCGGGGCCCTGACCGCGTTCGCCACCGGAACGCTGGCCCACGCGCGCGAGTCGGCGGGTCTGGCGTCACTTCCGGCGGAGGTCCGGCTGGGCGAGGTCGGACACCGCGCGGAGAGGGTGACGTGAGGGCCGTGGTTCCTAGAACCCGTGCCGCGTTCCGCCGTCCACCGGCACCATGACCCCCGTCACGTAGGAGGCCGCCGGGGACAGCAGGAACGCCGCCGTCCGTCCGAACTCCTCGGGCGTCCCGTACCTGCGCAACGGGATGCGGGACTCGTTCGCGGCCCGGGTGGCCTCCGGGTCCGCGGACAGCCCGTCCAGCTCCCGCATGCGATCGGTGGCGATGCGTCCCGGCAGCAGGCCCACCACACGGATCCCGCGCGGCCCCAGCTCGTCGGCGATCGACTTGGCGAACCCGGCCAGTCCGGGCCGCAGCCCGTTGGACACGGTCAGCCCCGGGATCGGCTCGTACACCGAGCCCGACAGCACGAACCCGATGACACCGCCCTCCTGAAGCTCGGCCGCCGCCGCCCGGGCGAGCCGTACCGCGCCGAGGAACACCGACTCGAACGCGGCGCGCCACTGCTCGTCGGTGTTGTCGGCGACGAACCCCGGCGGCGGCCCGCCCACGCTCACCAGTACGCCGTGGAAGCCGCCGAAGTTCTCCCGGGCGGCGGCGATCAGCCGCTCGGGAGCCTCGGGGGCGGCGTTGTCCACGGCCACGCCCACCGCGTTCGGGCCCAGTTCGGCGGCCGCCTCGGCGACCCGCTGCTCGTCCCGGCCGGTGACGACCACCTTCGCCCCGTCGGCGACGAGTTCCCGCGCGGTGGCGTTGCCCAGCCCGCGCGTCGCTCCGGTGACCACGTACACCCGGTCCTTCAGTCCAAGATCCATGGTCCCTATCCTGCCCCGTCGTCCGCGTGGAGGATCAGCGCGGTGTTCACCAGGCCGACGTGGCTGAAAGCCTGCGGGAAGTTGCCCAGCTGGCAGCCGTCCACCGGGTCGTACTCCTCGGCCAGCAGGCCCACGTCGTTGCACAGGCCCACCAGCCGGTCGAACAGCTCCCGCGCGTCCTTCGTCCGGCCGGTCAGGTGCAGCGCGTCGGCCAGCCAGAACGAGCAGGCCAGGAAGGCGCCCTCGCCGCCCGGCAGACCGTCGATCACCGAGTCCCCGGTGTCGTAGCGGCGCAGGAAGCCGTCGTGGGCGAGAGCGTCGCGGACCGCGTCGACCGTGCCGACCACCCGCGGGTCGTCCGGCGGCAGGAACCCGACGCGCGGGATGAGCAGCAGGGAGGCGTCGAGCTCCCGGGAGCCGTAGTACTGGGTGAACGTGTTGCGCTCCCGGTCGAACCCCTTCTCGCAGACCTCCCGGTGCACCTCGTCGCGCAGCCGGCGCCAGCCCTCCAGGTCGCCCCGCAGCTGCGAGTACCGCTCCAGGGTCCGCACGGCCCGGTCGGCGGCCACCCACACCATCACCTTGGAGTGCACGAATCGGCGACGCCCGCCGCGCACCTCCCACAGGCCCTCGTCCGGCTGGCGCCACGCCGACTCCAGGAACGTCATCAGCGAGCGTTGCATGGCCCACATGTGCGGCTTCGTGGGCAGGCCGGAGGAGCGGGCCAGCGACAGCGAGTCCATCACCTCGCCGTACACGTCCAGCTGGAGCTGGTCGACGGCGCCGTTGCCGATGCGTACGGGGGAGGAGCCGGCGAAGCCGGGCAGCCAGGGCAGCTCGGTCTCCCGCAGCCGCCGCTCGCCCGCGACGCCGTACATGATCTGCAGCTCGGCCGGGTCGCCGGCGACCGCGCGCAGCAGCCAGTCGCGCCAGGCCTCGGCCTCCTGCTGGAAGCCGGCCGCGAGCAGCGCGCCGAGGGTGAGGGTGGAGTCGCGCAGCCAGCAGTAGCGGTAGTCCCAGTTGCGCACGCCGCCCGGCTGTTCGGGCAGTGAGGTGGTGGCCGCGGCGACGATCCCGCCGGTCGGGGCGTAGGTGAGGGCCTTGAGGGTGATGAGGGACCGTACGACCGCGTCCCGGTACGGTCCGTCGTACCGGCACTGGCGGGCCCAGCGCCGCCAGTCGGTGACGCTGCTCTCCAGTGCCTCGTACGGGTCGATGAGCGGCGGGCGTCTCTCGTGCGAGGGGTGCCAGGTGAGCACGAACGCGACCCGCTCGCCTTCCGCGACGGTGAACTCGGCGTGGGTGCCGTAGTCCTCGCCCCAGGTGCGCACGGACGGCTCGGCGCGCAGCCAGACGGAGTCCGGCCCGGCGACGGCCACCCGGTGGCCGTCCGAGCGGCGCACCCACGGCATGACCGAGCCGTAGTCGAAGCGCAGGCGCAGCGTGCTGCGGACGGTGACGCGGCCGCTGACGCCCTCCACGATCCGCACGACGTCGGGGGCGCGGTCGCGCTGGGGCATCAGGTCGGTGACGCGCACCACGCCGTCGGCGGTCTCCCACTCGGTGTCGAGCACCAGGGTGTCGCTTCGGTAGGCGCGGCGGGTGCAGACGTCCGCCCCCTTCGGCGCGATCCGCCAGTGGCCGTGGTCCTCGTCGCCCAGCAGCCGGGCGAAGCAGGAACCGGAGTCGAAGCGCGGCAGGCACAGCCAGTCGATCGAGCCGTCCTTGCCGACCAGGGCCGCGGTCTGTTCGTCGCCGATGAGGGCGTAGTCCTCGATGCGCGCCTTCACGGGATGCGGTTTCCCGGGCGACCAGGAGGCCAATCAGCTGGAACGCCAGGGGAGTGACGCACACGGCCGGTGGGCGGCACAGGACACGGCGACCGGAGGGCCGGGACGCGTGGCCCGCTCGGACCCGGGCGGGTTGCCGGGAGGCGCGGCTGGCTTGAATCCAGACGGCGCGTCCGGAGGCCCGGCCGCTGGCACGGTGGCGGTCTGCCGGGAAGCCCCCGTTCACACCGTGGCCGGTTCGGGCTCCTCCGGCTGTTGCTGGGCCGCGGCCTCCTCCTGGTCGCGGATCTCCCGTCGGACCAGGAACCACCAGCCGACGGGCACGGCCGCCGCGAACAGCCACCACTGGATCATGTACGCGTAGTTCAGCGGCGCGTCCTCGCTGCCCGGGTCGGAGATCTGCTCCGGGGAGCCGCCCTTGGGGTCGGGCGCCGTCTGCTGGATGTAGCCGCCGAGCACGCGCACGCCGAGTCGCCGGGCCTCCTCCTCGCTGTTGATCAGCATGATCTGCCGGTCGGGGAGGCCCTCGACGTTCTTGATCCCGCTCGCCGAGGTCGTCTCGTCGGCCATCAGCCGCCCGGTGACGGTGGTCCGGCCGGCCGGCGGGGCGGGGATCTTCGGGAACGCGGTCTGCGCGCCGTCCGCCGGGACCCAGCCGCGGTTGACGAGCAGCACCTTGCCGTCGTCGAGGACGAACGGGGTGAGGACGTGGAAGCCGACCTCGCCGTCGGCGTTCGTCCGGCGCCGGACCACGACCTCCTTCGCGGTCTCGAAGGTGCCGGTCGCGGTGACCGTGCGGTACTTCTCGGCGCGGGTCACAGCGTGCCCGGGGGAGGTCAGCCGCTCGACCGGGACCGGCTCGGCGTGCAGCGCGGCGGAGACCAGGTCGTTGCGGGCGGTGCGCTCCTCGTAGCGGTGCTGCTGCCAGAAGCCCAGCCTTATCATCGTCGGGATCAGCGCGATCGCGACGAGGGTGAGGATCACCCACTGGCGGGACAACAGGAAGCGGTAGCGGTGCACCCCACGACGGTACCTCCGAGCCGCGGGGCGCATTCAGGCGGGTACCGGGTCAGACCCGGTCGACGATCCCCGTCCTCCCCTCCTGGCGGGCGCAGTGCGCGCCGCAGTACCAGTGGCCCTCCACCTCCACGCCCTGGCCGATGATCTGCACCCGGCAGTGCTCGCAGATCGGGGCCATGCGGTGGATCGCACAGGAGAAGCAGTCGAAGACGTGCACCGCGCCCTGCGCGTGCACCTCGAAGGTCATGCCGTAGTCGTTGCCGCACACTTCACATGTCGCCATGCGCCACAGGGTGAGCCGTCGCCGGAGCCCCGGCGAGCGGGCGCCGGGTGAGTCGTCCGGCAATCACCCGATCGTACGACGACCCGACACGCGGCGCGTTCACCCGTCGGCGGGCTCGACGTCCCCCAGCAGCTGCCCGAACGCGGCCTCGTCCACGATCGGCGTGCCGTACTGCCGGGCCCTCACCGTCTTCGACGTGCCCGAGTCGGGGTCGTTGGTCACCAGCAGGCTGGTCAGCCGGGAGATGCTGGTGGCGACGTGCAGCCCGGCCTCCACGGCCCGGTCCTCCAGCAGCTCGCGCTCGGTCGAGGTGTCGCCGGAGAAGGCCACCCGCATGCCCTGTTTGAGACGTTTGCCGTCTTCGTAACGACCCGGGTTGGGATAGGGGCAAGCGGGCCTTTTGCGCGAAGGACGCCAACCGCCGGTCCGGTAGCCGCCGTAGCCACCCGAGGCCTGCCGGGGCACGGGCCGGTCCGACCACTCCGTCAGCGGCCGGCACTCCAGCAGCGGCAGCCGTACGCCGCCCGCCGCCGCGGCCCGCAGGCTCGGCCGGAACGCCTCCGCCAGCACGCGCGCGTCGTCCAGCGCGTGGTGCGCCCGCTGCTGCACCACCCCGAAGTGCGCCGCCAGGGACTCCAGCTTGTGGTTGGGCAGCGGCAGCCCCAGCTCCTTCGACAGGGCGATGGTGCACAGCCGCTGCCGCACCGGCGCCTCGCGCCGCACGCGCGCGTACTCCCGCGCGATCATCTGCCAGTCGAAGACGGCGTTGTGCGCGACGAGGACCCGGCCCTCCAGCCGGGCGGCGAACTCCTCGGCGATGTCCGCGAACAGCGGCGCGCCGGCCAGCGTCTCGCTCGTCAGACCGTGTATCCACACGGGGCCCGGGTCCCGCTCCGGATTGACCAGCGTGTACCAGTGGTCCTCGACCTCACCGCGCGCGTCCAGCCGGTAGACGGCCGCGGAGATGATCCGGTCGTCCCGGGCCAGGCCGGTGGTCTCCACGTCAACGACCGCGTATCCCAGCGGATACGCGGCCGGCCACTCGGTGGCGGAGGACACTGCGGGCGCACGGTCTTCGAGCATGGTCACTGAGGATACGGGCCACGACTGACAGCACGGTCCCTCAGGTCCCGTTCGCACGCCCGGGCTCGCCCTCCCGCTCGGCCACCGCACACCCGTGCCCGAGCGGCGGCGGATTCACCGCCGCCCGGCGCTCACCCCAGCGCCGCCACCAGGTCCCCCGCCGTCAGCGGCACGAGCCCGCAGCCGTCGGCGGGGCCGGGCAGCAGCCGGTACACCTCCCCGGTCGCGCCCTGCGGTGCCACCCCGCCGTGCACCAGGGCCAGCAACACGCGCTTGTTCGCCGCCGCTTCACCCGCGCGTGCGTCGGCGTCCGCGGCGCTGCCCGCCGGCTCCCGCCGCTCCGGCGCCTCAAGGACCCGGATCCGCGCGGCGAACGCGGCGTCCGCCTCCCCGTCCCGGCGCCGGTAGTGCCACAGCTCGTCAACGGTGCCCTCGACGGGCGCGCGCCGCACGACCAGTACCTCGTCGCCCCGCGCCGCCGCGTGCCACACCGCGAGGTCCCACAGCGTCGTACGGCCGCGGGCGAAGTACCCGGACAGGTCCCGGGCGATACGGCCCAGGTCCTCCCGGTGCCGGGTCACGTCGTGGTAGCCCTCGGCCGACGGCAGATGCAGGTCCGTCCACAGGAACGTGCGCCGGCGCAGGTCGACCAGCATCGGCACGTGGATGCGCGAGTCGCCCTCCAGGTCGTAGCGCTGCCGCACCGCGCGCGGGTGGTACCCGGCGCCGCGCGCCTCCTGCGCCGCCGACGGCAGCGCCATGAAACCCGCGAAGGCGTCGGGCAGTTCCTCGAACGGGATGTCGTTGAAGCTGAGGACGACCGGCACCGCGTACCGCACGCCCCGCCCGCCGAGCGCGCCGAGGTCCAGGTCGACGTACTCGGTGGCGCCGTCCGGAGCCGGAGCCGACGTCAGGTCGCCGGAGTGGACGGCCCACCGGTCGCCGTACACGAGGTTCGTGTAGTCGCACAGGCCGGCGAACTCCCAGTCCTCGTCGTACAGCGCCACCGACAGGTCCAGGTCCACCCGGGTCCCCGCGGGCTCCGTCCAGTGCAGGAACAGGCGCAGCACCTCCCCGGCGGGCAGCGGCTGGGCGCTGCCGCGCGGCACCGACACCAGCGCCTTGGCGGCGGCACGCTCGGCGGACGGCACCGCGAGCCCCGCGAGCGCCGAGTCCAGCACCGCCAGGTCGAACCGAGATCCTGCGCCCAGGCGGCGCAGCGCCTCCGCCTCCAGCAGCGCGCACACGCGTGTGGTGACCGCCTCGGTGAACGGCGGGCGCGTGTCGTCGGCCGTGTACGCGTGCGTGACCCGACCGCGCGGGAAGAACACCCGCCGGCCGCCGGGCAGATGACGCACGCGCAGCCGGCCCAGCGCGGCCAGCAGCGGGCCGGGACCGGCCCCGGGCAGTGCCCGCCGCAGCACCTCGTCGAACTCCTCGGGCAGTACGTCGAGTTCGCGCAGCCGCAGCAGGTGGTCGAGGCGGCGCAGCAGCTCGCCCGGCCGCTGCCGAAGGAGGTCGAGCGCGGCGCCGGTGTCCCGCCCGGCCAGCGCCTGTTCCGTACGCGCGCGCCAGGTGGCCGCCCGGATCCGGCCGTCCGCGACCCGGACGGCCTCCGGGTGCGCGGCGGCCGTGCGCAGCAGGGCCTCGCCCAGGGCGCTGCCGGGCACGACGGCCGTGCCGCGCAGCACGGCGAAGGCGAGGACGGCCCCGGGATGCCGGGCGTGGTGCTCGAAGGGGTGCAGCGTCTCGGCAGCCCGCTTCCACGCGGCCGGGTGCCGCAGGACGTCCTCCACCAGCGAGGGCACGGCGAAGGAGTCGAGCAGGCCGAGCAGCCGGCGGCGCAGCGCGCGGGGCAGCGAGCGCAGCCGGGGCGGCGCCATGAGGTCCGCCGCGCCGCCGGACCACACGCACAGCAGCCGCAGCACGTCCGTCGCGGTCGTCAGGTGCGTGCCGAGCAGGGCGGTGGCCGCCACGCGCGTGTGCCGGTCGCGCAGCAGGCTGCCGAGCACGAGCGCCTTCGTCTCCCGCACCGGGATGTCCGCCGGGAACCAGCCGAGGTCCGCGGGCGCGTGCGCCAGCAGCACCGTCAGGTCGGCGCGGTCCTGCGCGGGCAGGGGAGTGCGCCGGGCCAGCAGCGTGCGCAGCGCGTGGACCGTGTCCGCGCGGACGTCCGTGCCGAGCGCGAGCGGCTTCAGCGGGCCGGTGGGCACCTTCCGGGGGCGGCGCGGCTCGCCCGGCACCAGGAACGGGTCGGCGGGGTCGATCCGGCGGCGGCACAGCGGGCAGCCGGTGTAGTCCGCGCCGTCCCAGCACGCGCGGCACACCAGATGGGCGCACGGCGCCACCGGGTGCACGGTGCCCACCGTGCCGCACAGCACGCACGGCTGGGCGGGCCACTGCAGCAGCAGGGCGAAGACCCGGTCGACGTACAGCCCGAAGGTGTCGTCCGGCACGGAGACGGGGAAGGAGCGGAACAGCGGCATGTGGGTGCGGTCCGCGCCCAGTTCGGCGTCCAGGTGCCGGATCAGCCGCCGGCCGGCGTCCGCGAGCCCGGCGGGGCCCAGCCAGGCGAGGGCCGCGCGCAGCCGCGCCGTCGGCGCGAAGCCCCGGTCGAGCAGTTCGCCCTCCAGGGCGGTGAGCCCCTCCGCCGTCGACGGGTCGCCCGGGCGTGGTCCGGCCTGGTCGACGTAGACGGTACGGAGACGGCGGAGCAGCACGGACGCCAGTTCGGACAAGCGGAATCCCCCGGGTGCGGAGAAGAAGGTGGGGCGGGGGCGGAGAGTGGGCGCGCTGTGGATTCCAAGGGTGAAGAGAAGGAAGCACGCCGGCGGAGCCGCCCCCGCGCTCAGGAACGGTAGGCGTACGGCAGTTCGGGCGCCAGCGAATTTCCGGGGCGGCACCGGCGGGTGCCGGCGGCCGGCGCGAGCGGCCCGCTGCCCGCGCGCGGGGCGTCGGTGCGGCGGGCGTGAGCGCGGGATGCGATCCTCCCTGGTGTGACGGAACCCACCCATGACGAGCCCCACGGCGGCACGCTCGGTGTCCGGCTGAACTGGCTCCGGGCCGCCGTGCTCGGCGCGAACGACGGCATCGTGTCCACCGCAGGACTGGTCGTCGGGGTGGCCGGCGCGACCGGCAGCCGCAGCGCCCTGCTCACCGCCGGGCTGGCCGGCCTGCTCGCCGGCTCGATGTCCATGGCGGCCGGCGAGTACGTCTCCGTCTCCACCCAGCGTGACTCCGAGATGGCGGCGCTGGCCGTGGAGAAACAGGAGCTGCGCGAGCAGCCGGAGGCCGAACTGCGGGAGCTGACCGAGCTGCTGGAGCAGCGCGGCCTGTCCCGCGAGGTGGCCCGCGAGGCCGCCGAACAGCTCACCGCGCGGGACGCGCTGCGGGCCCACGCGCGCGTGGAGCTGGGCATCGACCCGGACGCGCTGACCAACCCCTGGCACGCGGCCTGGGCGAGCTTCCTGTCGTTCACCGTGGGCGCGCTGCTGCCCCTGCTGGCCATCGTCCTGCCCCCGGCCGGCTGGCGGCTCGCCGTCACCGTCGTCTCGGTCCTGGCCGCCCTGACCCTCACCGGCTGGAGCAGTGCCCGCCTCGGCGCGGCGGCCCCGCGACGCGCGGTCCTGCGGAACGCGGCGGGCGGCGCCCTGGCGATGGCGGTGACGTACGTGGCGGGAAGTCTGCTGGGGGCGGTGGGGGCGTGACCGCGCGGGCCACCCCCCTGGCCGCGCGGCCGGCGGTGGCCCCGGCGTACGGTGAAGTGGGCCCGGCACCCCGGGCTCGATGACCGTAAGACCCTGTGCCACCCCGCACACTCCCGTACGACCTCCACGAGAAGGATCCCCGCCATGCGCGCCACCACCATCCACGCCCCGTTCGAGCTGCGCGTGGAGGACGTGCCCGAGCCCGTGGTGCAGCTGCCCACCGACGCCGTGGTGCGGGTGCTGCGGGCCTGCATCTGCGGCAGCGACCTGTGGGCCTACCGGGGCGAGGCGGCCCGGCAGCCGGGTCAGCGCATCGGGCACGAGTTCCTCGGCGTCGTGGAGGAGACCGGCTCCGAGGTGAGCACCGTCCGGCGCGGTGACCTGGTGGTCGCGCCCTTCATGTGGTCCGACGGCGTCTGCGACTACTGCCGCGAGGGCCTGACGACGTCCTGCCAGCACGGCGGCTTCTGGGGTTCCGTCGGCTACGACGGCGGCCAGGGCGAGGCCGTCCGCGTGCCGTTCGCGGACGGCACCCTCGTCCGGCTCCCCAAGGACGCGGCCTCCGACGACCACCTGCTGTCGGCCCTGCTGACCCTCTCCGACGTCCTCGGCACCGGTCACCACGCGGCCCTCGGCGCGGGTGCGCGGCCCGGCGCCACGGTCGCCGTCGTCGGTGACGGCGCGGTCGGCCTGTGCGCCGTCCTGGCCGCCAGGCGGCTCGGCGCCGAGCGGATCATCGCGCTCGGCCGGCACGAGGTGCGCACCGACATCGCGCGCCGGTTCGGCGCCACCGACGTCGTCGCCGAACGCGGGGACGCGGCGGTCGAGGCCGTCCGCGAGCTGACCCGCGGCCAGGGTGCCCACGCCGTCGTGGAGGCGGTGGGCACCGAGCAGTCCATGCGGACGGCCGTCGGCATCACCCGCGACGGCGGCGCCATCGGCTTCGTCGGCGTGCCCCACGGCAGCGGCACCGGCCTGGACCTCGGGGTGATGTTCGACCGGAACCTCGCCCTGCGCGGCGGTGTCGCGCCGGTCCGCGCCTACATCCCCGACCTGCTGCCGGACGTGCTCGACGGCACGATCGACCCCTCGCCGGTGTTCGACATGACCGTCGGCATCGAGGACGTGCCCGCCGGCTACAAGGCCATGGACGAACGCACCGCGCTCAAGGTGCTGGTGACCAACGGCTGAACCGGCCCGTCAGCGCCACGTGGCCGGGTCCGACCCCCACGGCACCGGGGGCCGCGCCCAGTCGGTGGGGCCGCCGGCGAAGGACACGGCCGGGCGGGCGTGCCGGAGGCGGCCCAGGGGGCCGTCCGTCTCGGCCAGCCAGGCGTCGGGGCCCGCGTACGGCGCCCCCTCGGCCGCCGTCGGCCGAGGGCCTCCCGGCTGGATCACGCCGGGCTCAGGGGCCTGATCCGCACGACGGACCCCCGTGCCCTCGGTGAGCCAGTGGGCGGTCCGGGCCAGCGCCAGCCGGACCAGCCGGCTCCCGCCGTCGTACGACTGCTCGGTCAGCGCCCGCAGCACCGCCGCCGCCAGCAGATAGCCGGTTCCGTGGTCCAGCGCCTGCGCGGGCAGCGCGCCGGGCCGGTCCGTCGAGCCCTCGGTGACCGCGATGCCGGTCGCGACCTGCACCAGGCTGTCGAAGCCCCGCCGGCCGCCCCAGGGCCCGTAGCCGCCCCACGCCGACACCTGGGCCACGACCAGGCCGGGGTGCCGCTCGGCCAGCGCGCGCGGTGCGAGCCCGAACCGGTCGAGCGCGCCCGGGCGGTACCCGGTCACTACGACGTCGGCGGTGCGCAGCAGCTCCTCGAAGGTGTCCCGGCCGGCGGTCAGGTCGAGCGTGGCGGACCGCTTGCCGAAGCCCGTGTCGGCGTGCTGGTCCGGCAGTTCCGGCAGCCAGGGTGCGTCCACGCGCAGCACGTCCGCGCCGAGCAGGGCCAGGGTGCGGGTGGCGACCGGGCCGGCCAGCACCCGGGTCAGGTCCAGGACGCGCAGCCCGGCGGCGGGCAGCAGGACGGCGGCGGCCGGGTCCAGCGGCGGCAGCACGCGCGCGGGTGCCGAGTCCAGCCGGGCGCGCTCGACGAGGGGCCGTGCCGCCACCTCGGCGGCCTGCGGGTGCGCCCGCCACTCCCGCGGGGTGCGCAGGGCCACGGCGAGGCCACCGGCGCCGAGCACGGCTTCCTCGGTCTCCCGGGCGGAGCGCTCGGCGAGGCGGCCGGCGACATCCTCGGCCGAGGCGTCCGCCGGCAGTCCCAGCGCGCCGAGCAGCCGGACCCGGTGGTGCGGGTAGTTGGCGTGGGTGCGCACCGAGCCGTCGGCCGTGCGCCAGAACCGCGACAGCGGTGCGAAGAGCGTCGGCGCACGGCCGTCCACCTGGAGGACCCGCTCGCTGTGGAAGGCGGTGGCGACCGCGCCGTCGTCGACCAGGACGCCGGGCACCTCGGCGCGTCCGGCCCGGTGGGCCGCCAGTTCCGCCGCGGCCAGGGCGCAGGCGCCGACGCACGCCCGGGCGAGCTGCCGGACGGGAAGACGCGCCGGGAGCGCGCCTTCCCGTCCGACGGTGGTGAGCCGGGCGAGACGAGCGGGATCGCCGCCCAGAGCGGACCACGCGTACGTGATAGTCGTCATGACTGCACTATGCATTATTGAGTGAATCAATATGTGCAGGGTGCCGCCGTGCGGTCCTCGGGGTGGGGGCTACCGGGTCACCGCGGCCAGCGCGTCCGCCGTGCCCCGGCCGTAGAAGCCGTTGTAGTTCCTCGACCCCTCGCAGACCGCGTCCACCTTGCCGTCACCGTTGATGTCGTACGGGTCCGTGCACGGGGTGGCGTTGGCCTCGGCGTACAGCAGCGCCTTGACCAGGGCCGCGGAGGCGTGCGGATGGGTTGACTTGATCAACGCGGCAACGCCGGCGACATGCGGTGTCGCCATGGACGTCCCGGCCATGTAGCCCCACTTGCCGCCCGGCAGCGGGCCCAGGATGAGGCCGCTGGTCGCCGGCGGCTCCGGCTTCTGGTACGCGGTCGAGTCGCCGCCCGGCGCGGCGATGTCTATGACGCCGAGACCGTAGTTGGAGAAGGACGACTTGAGGCCCTTGGCGCCCGTGGCCGCCACCGTCACGACACCCGGCAGCTGGGTCGGTATGTCGTAGCACTCGTGCGGGTCGATCACCCGGTCCGAGGGCGTGCCGTCGTTCGGGGACACCGGGTCGGTGATCGAGTCGGACGCGAGGTCGTAGCTCTCGTTGCCCGCCGCCGCGACGTTGACCGCGCCCTTGCGCTCCGCGTACCGCGAGGCCCGGGTGATGGCGTCCACGAGCGCCTTCTGGTCCGGGTCGGTGGTGCAGTTGAAGTACCACGGGTCGGTGTAGTAGCTGTTGTTGGTCACGTCGACGTGGTGCTCGGCCGCCCACACGAAACCGCAGACCACGGCCTCGGTGTAGAAGTAGCCGTCCGGGTTGGCGACCTTGATGCCGGCGACCTTGACGCCCGGTGCCACGCCGGTGACGCCCACGCCGTTCTTCGCGGCGGCGATCTCGCCCGCCACGTGCGTGCCGTGCGGGCTCTCCGACGCGCTCGGCCGCCAGGCGCCGTCCGTCGTGTCCGGCTTCCCCGACACGCAGTTGGCGGACGCGGCGCGGTCGAAGTTGGGCGCGATGTCCGGGTGGGTGTCGTCGACGCCCGTGTCGATGACGGCGACCGTGACGTCCCGGCTGCCCAGCGTCTTCTCGTGCGCCTTGTCAGCCTTGATGGCGGGCAGGTCCCACTGGAGCGGTTCCAGCGGGTCCTGGCCGTCGGCCGCCGTCACCCGGGCGGCCTCCTCGGCGGTCAGTGCCTTCGGCGTGCCCATGTCGGTGGTGGACTGCGCGGGCAGCGGCGCGTTGCGCGTGGCCCCGGCCGAGTCGACTCCGCGTACGGCGCGGATCCGCTGGGCGAAGCCGGGGGTCGACGAGTGGGCGACGATCACGCCGATCCGGTCGTACGCGACCACCACCGAGCCCCCGGCCTCGGCGATCGCCTTCTGGACACGCGCCGAGGCGGCGTGTCCGGGGCGGACGTTGACGACGTAGCTGAGCGCGGGCGCGTCGGCGGAGGCCGCCGGGGTGCCGGTGGCGGCGGACGCGTTGACGCCGGGCAGGAACGCGAGGGCCGTGGCCAGGGCCATCCCGGCGGGGAGGGCGAGGGCGCGGCGGTGGCGCGGCTTGGGCGCGGTCATGGCTGTTCTCTCCAGTTCGTTCGCGGTGCGAGCGCGTCGTGCGGGACATCTGGTGAAGCGCCGTCGGACGACGACGGCGGTGTGCGGGCCGCCGGCCGGCTACTCGACGGCGCGCAGCGCGTTGACGACACCGAAGCCGTAGAAGCCGTTGACCCGCTTGCCGCCGGCGCAGGTCGCGTCCACGACCCCGTCGCCGTCGCCGTCGTACGGCCCGGCCGGGCAGCCCGGGTTGTCCGCCTGGGCCTTCAGCAGCGCCCGCAGCTGGGCGGGAGTGGCGTGCGGGTGCGCCGACTTGAGCAGCGCCGCCACTGCGGCCACGTGCGGGGAGGCCATCGAGGTCCCCTGGAGGAAGCCGTACTGGTCGTTCGGCAGGGTGGACAGGACGCGGCCGTTCCTCGACGGCGTGTCCGGGATCTGGTACTTGTCGCCGCCCGGCCCCGCCACGTCGACCACGCCCCGGCCGTAGCTGGAGTAGTACGACTTGGTGCCCTTCACGCCCACCGCGCTCACGGTGACCACACCGGGCAGCTGGGTCGGCACGTCGAAGCACGCGTGCGGGTCGATCGTGCGGGTCCGGGCCGTCGAGTCGTCGGGGCTGGAGTCGTCCACGACGGCGTCGGAGTCCAGGTCGTCGTTGGAGTTGCCCGCCGAGGCGACGTTGAGCGTGCCCTTGCGCTGGGCGTACAGCTGGGCCCTGTTGACCGCGTCGACGATGGCACGTTGATCGGGGTCGTCCATGCAGTTGTACAACCACGGATCAACGTAGTAGCTGTTGTTGGTGATCTCGATGCCGTGGTCCGCGGCGAACACGAACGCGCAGACCACGCTCTCCGGGTAGAACAGCGACGTCTCGTCCGGCTGGGCCACCGTGATGCTCGCGACCTTCACGCCCGGCGCCACACCGGCCACGCCGATGCCGTTGCGGGCGGCGGCTATCTCACCGGCCACATGGGTGCCGTGGTAGTGGCCGGCGTCCGCCGGCCGCCACGCGCCGTACGTCGTGTCCGCCTTGCCGCTCACGCAGCTCGCCGACTGGGACGCGGAGAAGTTCGGGGCTATGTCCGGGTGCGTGTCGTCCACGCCGGTGTCGATGACCCCGACCGTGACGTTCCGGCTGCCCGGATCCACCTTCGCGGCACGGTCGGCGCCGATCGCCCGCAGGTCCCACTGGTCCGCCTCCAGCGGCTCCTCGCCCGCCGCCGCGCCCGCCGCGATCCGCGCCCGCTCCGCCCGGGACAGCACCTGCACCGCGCCCTCGTCCGTCGTCCCGGCCGCGCTCAGCGGCGCGGTCCGGGTGGCACCCGCGGAGTCGACCCCGCGCACCGCCCGCATCCGCGCGGCGAAGTCCGGGTTCGCGGAATGGACGACGACGACGCCGATCCGGTCGTAACCGGCCACCACCGTGCCGCCGTTGCGCGCGATCTCCCGCCGCACGGACGCGATCGTGCGGTCGTCCGTACGGGTGTTGACCACATAGGCGAGAGTCGGGCCGTCCGCCGCCCGCGCCACCGTTCCCGCCGCGGGCGCCGCCGAGGCCGCCGACGGCAGGAAGCCGAGCGAGGCGGTCAGCGACAGCACGACGGGCACGGCGAGCGCGAGCCGGCGTCTGGAGCGCAGATGAGCCATGGGATCTCCACATCATCCGGATACGAAACCGCCCGGACACGGTCGTGTTCGGGCAGGTACATGGCGGGTGGTGCAGGCCGAAGCTATCTTCCGCGCCCGATCTCCGAAAGAGCGCGACGGACTTGAACCGGCCCGGGCGGGCCGCCGTGACCGTGGACGGGGGGCCCGTCGAAGCGGGCACCCCTCGTACCGTGATCACAGAACGGAGTCGCCCCGCGACTAGAGGTAACGTGATCCCGGTTCTGTGAAGCCAGACAGCGCACGTCCGTCACGCGAGGAGAGCCCGTGGCCACCGAGACACCGCCACCCGCGAAACACCCAGCTTCCCTTCCCTCCACCGAGGAGTTCACCGAGGTGCAGCAGAGCGCGGAGTTCGGTGAACTGCGCCGCGCCCACCGCTCCTTCGCCTTCCCGCTGACCATCGCCTTCATCGCCTGGTACCTGCTGTACGTCCTGCTGTCCAACTACGCGGGCGGCTTCATGGGCACCAAGGTCGCCGGCAACATCAACGTGGCCCTCGTCCTGGGCCTCGCCCAGTTCCTCACCACGTTCCTCATCGCCTGGTGGTACGCCCGGCACGCCGCGGCCAAGCTCGACCCGAAGGCCGAGGCCATCAAGTCCCGGATGGAGGGCGGCGCATGAGCCCCGCGCAGCACACCCTGACGGCCACCGGCCGGGCCTCGCACACCCTGCTCGCCGCCGGCGAGGCCAGTGAGCACCGGACGCTGATCATCACCCTGTTCGCGGTGTTCGTCGCCGCGACCCTCGTCATCACCGTCTGGGCCGGCCGGCAGACCAAGGACGCCGCGGACTTCTACGCCGGCGGACGGCAGTTCACCGGCTTCCAGAACGGCCTGGCCGTCTCCGGCGACTACATGTCCGCCGCGTCCTTCCTCGGCATCGCCGGTGCCATCGCCCTGTTCGGCTACGACGGCTTCCTGTACTCCATCGGCTTCCTCGTCGCCTGGCTCGTCGCCCTGCTCCTGGTCGCCGAGCCGCTGCGCAACTCCGGCCGCTACACCATGGGCGACGTGCTGGCCTACCGGATGCGCCAGCGTCCCGTCCGCACGGCCGCCGGCGCCTCCACGATCGTCGTGTCGATCTTCTACCTGCTCGCCCAGATGGCCGGCGCCGGCGTCCTCGTCTCGCTCCTGCTCGGCATCACCAGCGACGGCGGCAAGATCGGCATCGTCGCCCTGGTCGGCGTGCTGATGATCGTGTACGTGACCATCGGCGGCATGAAGGGCACCACCTGGGTGCAGATGGTCAAGGCGGTCCTGCTGATCATCGGTGCCCTGCTGCTGACCTTCCTGGTCCTGCTGAAGTTCGACTTCAACATCTCCGACCTGCTCGGCAAGGCCGCCGACAACAGCGGCAAGGGCAGCGCCTTCCTGGAGCCCGGTCTGAAGTACGGCGCCACCGGCACCACCAAGCTGGACTTCCTCTCGCTCGGCATCGCCCTGGTCCTGGGCACCGCCGGCCTGCCGCACATCCTGATCCGCTTCTACACGGTCCCCACCGCCAAGGCCGCCCGCAAGTCCGTCATCTGGGCGATCGGCCTGATCGGCGCCTTCTACCTGATGACCCTCGCCCTCGGCTTCGGCGCCGCCGCGCTGATCAAACCGGACGAGATCATCGCCTCCAACAAGGCGGGCAACACCGCGGCACCGCTGCTGGCCCTGCACCTGGGCGGCGTCGACTCCGACTGGGGAGCCATCCTGCTCGCCACCATCTCCGCCGTCGCCTTCGCCACGATCCTCGCGGTCGTCGCCGGCCTGACCCTCGCCTCGTCGTCCTCGTTCGCGCACGACATCTACGCGAACGTCATCAAGAAGGGCCAGGCCGGCGAGAAGCAGGAGATCGGCGCGGCCCGCTGGGCGACCGTCGGCATCGGCGCGGTGTCCATCGTGCTCGGCGCCCTGGCCCGCGACCTGAACGTGGCCGGCCTGGTCGCCCTCGCCTTCGCGGTCGCCGCCTCCGCCAACCTGCCGACCATCCTCTACAGCCTGTTCTGGAAGCGGTTCACCACCACGGGCGCCCTGTGGTCCATCTACGGCGGCCTGGTCACCGCGGTCGGCCTGGTGCTGTTCTCCCCGGTGGTCTCCGGCAAGCCGACCTCGATGTTCCCCGACGTCGACTTCCACTGGTTCCCGCTGGAGAACCCCGGGCTCATCTCCATCCCGGTCGGCTTCCTGCTCGGGATCGTGGGCACCCTGCTGTCGAAGGAGACCCCGGACGAGGACAAGTACGCGGAACTGGAGGTGCGGTCCCTGACCGGCACCGGAGCGCACTGAGGCGAGCCACGCAGAGTACGCACCGGCGACCGCGTCGTCACGGACTGTACGGTCCTACGACGCGGTCGCGCCGTACCTCGTGGGATCGTGCCGCTGTCGATGTCAGCGGCGTCACGTAGGCTCGCAGGTGACGCCCGACGCACGCGCGACCGAGAATGAGTGACCGGGAGAGGGAGGGGGGCCTACGTGCTCATCGACACCTACGGCCGGGTGGCCACCGATCTGAGGGTCTCGTTGACCGACCGGTGCAACCTGCGCTGCACCTACTGCATGCCCGAGGAGGGCCTGCAGTGGCTGGCCAAGCCCGACCTGCTCACGGACGACGAGATCGTCCGCCTCGTCGACATCGCGGTCCGCACGCTCGGCATCGAGGAGGTCCGCTTCACCGGTGGTGAACCGCTGCTGCGCCCGGGCCTGGTCGGCATCGTCGAGCGCGTCGCCGCGCTGGAGCCGCGCCCCCAGATGTCCCTCACCACCAACGGCATCGGTCTGAGGCGCACCGCGACCGCGCTGAAGGCGGCGGGCCTGGACCGGGTCAACGTCTCCCTGGACACCCTGCGCCCGGACGTCTTCAAGACGCTCACCCGCCGCGACCGCCACAGGGACGTGCTGGAGGGCCTGGAGGCCGCCCGCGAAGCCGGGCTGAACCCCGTCAAGGTCAACGCGGTCCTGATGCCGGGGCTGAACGACGACGAGGCCCCGGACCTGCTCGCCTGGGCGGTGGAGCACGACTACGAGCTGCGCTTCATCGAGCAGATGCCCCTGGACGCCCAGCACGGCTGGAAGCGCGAGGGCATGGTCACCGCCGGGGACATCCTGGCCTCCCTGCGCACCCGCTTCGACCTCAGCCCCGAGGGAGCGGACGAGCGCGGCTCGGCCCCGGCCGAGCGCTGGCTGGTCGACGGCGGCCCGCACCGCGTCGGTGTGATCGCCTCGGTCACCCGGCCGTTCTGCGCGGCCTGCGACCGCACCCGCCTCACCGCCGACGGCCAGATACGCACCTGCCTGTTCGCCACCGAGGAGACCGACCTGCGCGCCGCCCTGCGCTCGGGCGCCCCGGACGAGGAGATCGCCCGCATCTGGAAGCTCGCCATGTGGGGCAAGAAGGCGGGAGCGGGCCTGGACGACCCGACGTTCGTCCAGCCGGACCGCCCGATGTCGGCGATCGGCGGCTAGGGCTAGGACCTAGGCCCCTTCGGCCGCCCGCCACTCGTCGAACGCCACGACGTCCTTCAGGAAACCCCGCACCCCGAGGAACTGCGACAGGTGCTCGCGGTGCTCCTCGCAGGCCAGCCATGTCTTGCGCCGCTCCGGCGTGTGCACCTTCGGGTTGTTCCACGCCAGCACCCACACGGCGGCGGCACGGCAGCCCTTGGCGGAGCAGATCGGGGTCTCGTCACTCACGGGTTCGTCTCGGGTTCGTCTCATGGGCACGGACAAGGGGCGCAGACAAGGCGACGCCGGGCAGCCACGGGGGGAGCTGCCCGGCGTCGGTCCATCGCTCCGACGGGGGATGCGGAGCGCGTACGCAGTATGTCACGGCTACCCCGCCGCCCGGCACCGGAACAACAGGATTGATCTGAGCTTTTCTTGAGCTTGGCGCACGGCCGCATTCCGCTTCTCATGCGTCCGGCGTGCTCAGACGGGATCGGCTCGCTCACCGCGCGCTCCGGGCGCCGAATTCGTCGGCACGTCCTGCGTCGCGGACTCCCGCACGGACTGCCACCCGGATTCCGCCCGCCCGTCCTCGGTCTCCGACGGCGCGATCATCGGCCGCATCGGCGCGGTGACGAACGTGGACGGCAGGGACGGCGGCTTCTCCCGTCCCGCGTTGGCGATCACCACCGCGATGTAGGGCAGGACCGCGCCGAGCACGAGCGCGACGATCGCGACGTACCGCTCGACGTTCCACAACGAGACCGCCAGGATCACCGACACCGTACGGATCCCCATCGAGATCACGTACCGCCGCTGCCGGCCCCGTACGTCCTCGGCGAGTCCGGTCCGGGCACCGGTGATCCGGAACACCTGGACGCCGCCGCCGTGCTGTTTCCGCATCACATTCCACCATCCGCCCGCATCGGACCCTCCCCGACCCGCACCCTCGTCCACCGCCGGCGGGGAACCGGCCGGGGACACAACCCACGGTACGCCGCGCCCGCGCCGCCTTCGAGACCGGGTCACCCCCGGCCTGCGACGACGCCCGGGAGCCCCGCCGCGTACGGGGGAACCCGACATGCGCCGTACGGCGGAGCGAACCACACTGACCGTAATGCTCACGTCGAGCCGTACGAGGAGGCAGCCATGGGCTGGTTGTGGGCGATCATCGTGGGATTCGTGCTGGGTCTCATCGCCAAGGCGATCATCCCGGGCAAGCAGCACAGCCCGCTGTGGCTGACCACCATCTGCGGCATGCTCGGCGCCATCGTGGGCAACGCGGTGGCCCGCGCCGTCGGCGTGGCGGAGACCCGCGGCATCGACTGGAGCCGCCACATCTTCCAGCTCGTGGCCGCGATCATCATCGTCGCCGCGGTGGACGCCCTCTACATGGCGACGCTGGGCAAACGGAAGCAGCAGCGGGCGTGACCTGGAAGGGGCGCGGGTCCCGCACGACCAGCCATCACGTGGCCGCAGTCGTGCGGGGGCCCCGCGCCCCTCTGACGCTCAGGCGCCCGTGACCTCCACGGCCGCCAGATTCCTCTTCCCGCGCCGCAGCACCAGCCACCGCCCGTGGATCAGATCCCCGGCGGACGGCACCGCGTCCTCGGCCGTGACCTTGACGTTGTTCACGTAGGCCCCGCCCTCCTTCACGGTCCGCCGCGCGGCGGACTTGCTCGCGACCAGACCGACCTCAGCGAACAGGTCGGTCACCGGAGCCAGCTCGGTGACCCGGGCGTTCGGCACCTCGGACAGCGCCGCCGCCAGCGTCCGCTCGTCCAGCTCCGCCAGCTCGCCCTGCCCGAACAGGGCGCGGGACGCGGCGATCACCGCGGCCGTCTGGTCGGCGCCGTGCACCAGCGTCGTCAGCTCCTCGGCGAGCGCCCGCTGCGCCGCCCGGGCCTGCGGCCGCTCCGCGGTCTGCCGCTCCAGCTCCTCGATCTCCTCACGCGACCTGAAGCTGAAGATGCGCAGGAACTTGGAGACGTCCCGGTCGTCGGCGTTGACCCAGAACTGGTAGAACGCGTACGGCGTGGTCATCTCGGGGTCGAGCCACACCGTGCCGGACTCGGTCTTGCCGAACTTGGTGCCGTCCGCCTTGGTGATCAGCGGGGTGCCCAGCGCGTGCACCACGGCCTCCGGCTCGACCCGGTGGATCAGGTCGGTGCCCGAGGTGAGGTTGCCCCACTGGTCGCTGCCACCGGTCTGGAGGGTGCAGCCGTGCCGCCGGTACAGCTCCAGGAAGTCCATGCCCTGCAGGATCTGGTAGCTGAACTCGGTGTAGCTGATGCCCGCGTCGGAGTTGAGCCGGCGGGAGACGGCCTCCTTGGCGATCATCTTGTTGACCCGGAAGTACTTGCCGATGTCCCGCAGGAACTCGATGGCCGACAGGCCCTGGGTCCAGTCCAGGTTGTTGACCATCACCGCGGCGTTCGGCCCGTCGAAGTGGAGCAGCGGCTCGATCTGCGCGCGCAGCCGCTCCACCCAGCCGGCCACGACCTCCGGCGCGTTCAGCGTGCGCTCGGCCGTGGGCTTCGGGTCGCCGATGAGACCCGTGGCACCGCCGACCAGCGCCAGCGGACGGTTGCCCGCCTCCTGGATGCGGCGCATCGTCAGGATCTGCACGAGGTTGCCGAGGTGCAGGCTGGGCGCGGTCGGGTCGAAGCCGCAATAGAACGTGACGGGGCCGTCCGCGAACGCCTTGCGCAGTGCGTCCTCGTCCGTGGAGAGGGCGATGAGCCCCCGCCACTTCAGCTCGTCGACGATGTCCGTCACGGTTCTCGTGTCTCCTTGGTGATCTTCCGGCAGCCGGGTGCACACCCGACCACGAACGCCTACGAGGTTATACGCCCTGACTGACAGAGCTCATGTTGAAATCCGGGATGCGCAGCGCGGGCATCGCGGCCCGGGTGAACCAGTCGCTCCACTCGCGCGGCAGCGTCTTCTCCGTCCGCCCCGCCTCGGTGGCCCGGCCCAGCAGGCTCACCGGGGACTCGTTGAACCGGAAATTGTTCACCTGCCCGGTCACCTCGCCGTTCTCCACGAGGTAGACGCCGTCCCGGGTCAGGCCCGTCAGCAGCAACGTCGCCGGGTCGACCTCGCGGATGTACCACAGGCAGGTCAGCAGCAGCCCGCGCCCGGTGTCCGCGACCATCTCCGCCAGGGAACGGTCGTCACCGCCGTCCAGGATCAGGTTGCCGAGCACCGGGGCGACCGGCAGCCCGGTCAGGGCCGCGCTGTGCCGGGTGGTGGTCAGGTGCCTCAGCACGCCCCCGGAGATCCAGTCGGTGGCACGGGCCGGCAGCCCGTTGTCGAACACCGACTGGTCGCCGCCGGAGGAGTGCGCGACCACGAAGGGCGGGCACTGAAGGCCCGGCTCGTGCGGGTCGCTGCGCAGGGTCAGCGGCAGCCCGCTCAGCTTCTCACCGACCCGCGTGCCCCCGCCGGGCTTGGAGAACACCGTCCGGCCCTCGGCCGCGTCCCGGCCCGACGCCGACCACAGCTGGTAGATCAGCAGGTCCGCCACGGCGGTCGGCGGCAGCAGCGTCTCGTAGCGGCCGGCGGGCAGCTCCACCCGCCGCTCCGCCCAGCCGAGCCGTACGGCCAGCTCGGCGTCCATGGCCCCCGGGTCGACGTCCTTGAAGTCCCGCGTGGACCGGCCGGCCCACGCCGAGCGCGCGCGGTCCGGGGACTTGGCGTTCAGCTCCAGCGTGCCGGTGGGCTGGTCGTGCCGGAGGCGCAGCCCGGTGGACGTCCCCAGGTACGTCGAGACCAGCTCGTGGTTGGCGAAGCCGTACAGCTCCCTGCCGCCGGCACGCGCGCGTGCGAAGGCGTCGCCGAGCGCCGGGGCGAAGTCGGCGAACACGGCGGAGGAGGTCTCGGCGGGCGCGTCCGTGAAGTCGGGGGACTGCGGCACCCCGCCGACCAGCGGCTGCGCGTCCTCGGCGGGCCCGGCACCGCGCGCGGCGGCCTCCGCGGCCCGCACCAGCGGCTCCAGCTCGTCGGCGGTGACCGCGGACCGGGACACCACACCGGAGGCGGTGCCCTGCGCGCCGTCCACGGTCGCGATCACGGTGAGCGTACGGCCCCGGGTCACGCCGTTGGTGGTGAGGGCGTTGCCCGCCCAGCGCAGGTTGGCGGTGGAGTGCTCGTCGGCGATGACGACGCAGCCGTCGGCCCGGGACAGTTCCAGCGCCTGCTCGACGACCTCGTGCGGCTTGTGGGTACGGGCGCTCATCGACCGGCCTCCTGCGTGGTGTTCAGAATGTTGACGCCCTTGAAGAGGGCGGACGGGCACCCGTGGGACACGGCCGCCACCTGGCCCGGCTGGGCCTTGCCGCAGTTGAAGGCACCACCGAGGACGTACGTCTGCGGCCCGCCCACGGCGGCCATCGAGCCCCAGAACTCCGTGGTCGTGGCCTGGTAGGCGACGTCCTTCAGCTGCCCCGTGATCCGCCCGTTCTCGATCTTGAAGAAGCGCTGGCCGGTGAACTGGAAGTTGTAGCGCTGCATGTCGATCGACCAGGACCGGTCGCCGACGACGTAGATGCCCCGGTCGACCCCGCCGATCAGGTCCTCGGTGGACAGCCCGGCCGGGTCCGGCCGCAGGGACACGTTGGCCATGCGCTGCACCGGCACGTGCGCCGGCGAGTCGGCGAACGCGCACCCGTTGGACCGCTCGAACCCGGTCAGGCGCGCGATCCGCCGGTCCAGCTGGTAGCCGACCAGCGTGCCGTCCTTCACCAGGTCCCAGGACTGCGCCGCCACGCCCTCGTCGTCGTAGCCGATGGTCGCGAGGCCGTGCTCGGCGGTGCGGTCGCCGGTGACGTTCATCAGCTCGGAGCCGTACTTCAGCTTGCCCAGCTGGTCGAAGGTGGCGAAGGAGGTGCCGGCATAGGCGGCCTCGTAGCCGAGGGCGCGGTCCAGCTCGGTGGCGTGGCCGATGGACTCGTGGATGGTCAGCCACAGGTTGGACGGATCGACCACCAGGTCGTACGGGCCCGGCTCCACGCTCGGCGCCCGCATCTTCTCGGCGAGCAGCTCCGGGATGCGCTCCAGCTCACCGTCCCAGTCCCAGCCGGTGCCGGTCAGGTACTCCCAGCCGCGCCCCACCGGCGGCGCGATGGTGCGCATGGAGTCGAACTCCCCGCTCGACTCGTCCACCGACACGGCCGTCAGCTGCGGGTTCAGCCGCACCCGCTGCTGGGTGGTCACGGTCCCGGCGGTGTCGGCGTAGAACTTGTTCTCGTGCACGGTGAGCAGCGAGGCGTCCACGTGGTCGACGCCCGGCGCGGCCAGCAGCCGGTTGCTCCACTCCGCGAGCAGCGCCGACTTCTCCTCGTCCGGTACCGAGAAGGGGTCGATCTCGTACGCCGAGACCCACGTCCTGTCGGCGTGCACCGGTTCGTCGGCCAGCTCGACCCTCTCGTCGGAACCGGCGGCCCTGATCACCTGCGCGGACAGCTTGGCCATGGCCACCGCCTGCGAGGCCACCCGGGCGGCGGCGTCCATGGTCAGGTCCACCCCGGAGGCGAAGCCCCACGTCCCGCCGTGCACCACCCGGACCGCGTACCCGAGGTCGGTGGTGTCCGCCGACCCGGCGGGCTTGGCGTCCCGCAGCCGCCAGGACGCGCTGCGCACCCGCTCGAACCGGAAGTCCGCGTGCTCGGCCCCCAGCGCACGCGCGCGTGCGAGCGCGGCGTCGGCGAGGGCCCTCAGGGGCAGCGCCAGGAACGACTGATCGATGTCATGGGGCACGGGTGGGCATCCCTTCGGACTGTCGCCTGTGAAGACCTTTCCAGGCAGTGAATCATGCTCCCGCCGGGGTGAACCCGGGGTGAACACCGCACGGTCCGATCGTCGTCCGCGGAGTTTTCCGGTATCGCGGTGTCGCTGTCGGCGGCGGTGCCAGTATCTCTCCATGCAGGGTTGGGGGCGGGAGTTCCGTGCATGGCTGCTGTCGCTCGACGAGCGCGGCATGCGGGGGTTGTTGACATGGCATCAGTGCCTGCGCCGTAGACGGTGCGGACACCATCGGCGGGCCAGGGAGGGCGGGAGGGACGCGCCGGCGGCCTCTCGCCGCGAGGCCCAGTCCGTACGCGTGTGGCTGACCACGGCGAGCGAACCGGTGCTGCACTCGGTCGCCGCGTGCGGTGTCGCCTGGGCCTGCCACGCGCTCGTCGGCACCCACGGCTTCTCCCGGGACGTGGTGGCGCGGCCCTCCGCACCGGACCTGCTCACCATGTTGGAGGTCCTGGACCCGGCGCTGGCCCGCTGCGCGCTGTACGGGCTGCTGGCCCCGGAGGCGAGAGGGCGCCTGGCCGCGGCGGAGGTGGCCGAGGCGTACCCGGAACGCTGCCTGGCCGCGGCCGATCGCGAACCACCGCCGCACGCCCGGCGGACAGGACCGGCGCCGGCGCGCGCACCAGGGACGGCGGAGCAGTGGCGGGACTCCGCGGAGGGACGGGAGACACAGGTGCGGTACGACGGTGCCGAGGGGGCGGACGTGAGCGGTGGGCGGAGCGGCGAGGACCGTGCGGGGGCACCGGCCGGAGGGCGTACGGAAGGCTCCTCCGCGGAGCGGGGGACCGACGCCGTCCGCCGGGCCGTGGCCGGCCTGCGCACGGCCAGCGCGGAAGCGGCCGGTGTCCTCGACGAGGCCGCGGCCGCGGTGCGGGACGGCAGGGCGCCCGCGACCGGGGAACGGATCGACGTCCTCCTCACCACGTGGTCCCGCGAGCGCGCGCGGGTGGCGGGGCTGCTGTCCGCGCAGCAGGGGAACTGGCCCCCCGACGCCGGGTACGCCGCACTGGAGGCGGAACTCGACCGGCTCGACCGGCTCCAGGAGGTCCAGGCCCAGCTGCGGAAACTGCGCCACCGCGCCGCCCAGTACGAGCAGCTGATCGCGGGTGCGGAGGCGGAGGCGGAGGCGGAAGGCCTGCGGATGGCCCTCGACGGCATCCGCGACCGGATGACGGAGCTGGCCTCCGTGCTGGGTGATGACCGGGCGGCCCTGCCTGGTCAGGCCGGTGCGGCGCAGGACGCGGGACCGGCGGGCACGGCCCTGGAGGCGGGCGCGCGCGGGGACGGCGAGCCCGGCGCGCGGACGGCGGCGGCCGGCGGCACCGGGTCCGGCGGCACCACCGCGGCGGAACGGGAGACCACCACCGGCAGGGCGGCGGAACCGGCCGTGCCGCCGGCCCCGCGGCAGGCGGCGGACCCGGAAGCGGTACCCGAGGCCGCCGTACCCCGCGAACCGCTTCGGTCCGCGCCCGGACCCGCCGCGCGGCCCGAGGAGGTCCCACGGGAGCCCCAGGGAGAACACGGGCCGGTGGCGGTGGCTCCGCCGGAGGGGGAGGACCGGACCCCAGTGGCCCACCAGGCACCGGCGGCTGAACCGGAGCCCAGGATGACACCCGTGCCGCGACTGGAATCGGTGCCTGAGCAGAAGCGGGAGCCGGTGGCGCGGCCGGAACGGGAGCCCCTGGTGCAGGCGGAACCCGTGTCCGGCCCGGAGCGGAAGCCGATACCGCGACCGGAACGGGTGCCCCGGCCGGAGCGGGAGCCCGCGGCGCCGGCGCGACCGAACCCCGAGCAGGGGTCCGCGGCGCCTGCGCGACCGAACCCCGAGCAGGGGTCCGTGGCGCCGGCGCGAGAGATCCCCGAGCAGGGGTCCGTGGCGCCGCCGCGACCGAAGCGCGAGCCGGAACTCGTGTCGCCGGCGGACCCGGTGCCCGCCCTGGTGCCCGCCCCGGAGCCCGTGTCGCCGGCGGACCCGGTGCCCGCCCTGGAACCGGCGGCCGAGGCGTCCACCGCTTCGCCCGCACCCGGCTCCGTACTCCCGCCCCAGCGGCACGGCGCACCGGCCGGCACGGCACCCTCCTCCTCCGTCGCCCACGCCGGTTCACCCCCGCGGCCGGCCGCCACCACCTCCGTCTGGACGGCCCCGGACGGCCCGTCGCCCGTGGCACGGCTGGTCACCCGGGGAGACCTCCCGCAGGCCTACTGGATGTCCGCGGTGTCGGACGACCACCCGCACCGCGCCAAGGCCCTCTCCTTCCTCGCGACCGCCTTCGCCTGCACCGACGCGGATGGGGCCACCCAGGTGCAGATGGCGCACGACATCACCTCCCTCGACCTCGTCGAGGACCGGGACGCGCACCTCGTGGCGCTGGCCGCCGCGATGCGCTCCGGCCTCACGGCCGGCTGGCCGCACGCCGTCCTGAGCGACTTCACCATGCCCTCGGGTCTTTCCCAGCCGTGGCAGCACCTGCTGATGGCGCTGAAGGAGGCGGTACGGGAGTGCCACGTCTTCGTGCCCGGCGCGGCCGAGGACTCCACCGAGCAGGAACACCGCCTCACGGTCGGCGACCTCGAGCAGTCCGCCCGCGTCCTGCTGGAGGACCTCCCCCGCCGGAAGATCAAGTACCAGCGCGCGTCGCGTGTCCTGCGGTATCTGACCGGTCCCTCCGGGCAACTGCACCAGGCACTGCGCGCGGTGCTCGACTGGGCCTCCGGCAGCGGCGACGCCTCCGCCCTCAAGACCTTCGGCGAGAATCTGGGGCGCGGTGAGTACGTCGACCGGCTCATCGAGGAGGCCGACAGCAGCTTCCGCACCCCCAAGCAGGCGCGGGAACCGATCCACTCGGGCGCGCTGCGCCAGCTGCACGCGACGATCCGGTCGGTGGGGGAGCTGCTGGCGAAGGCCGCCGCGGTGGCCGCCGCCGCCCAGGCGAGGGAGGCCGTACCCGGCTCGAAGGCGCCCCAGTGGGAGACCGCGCTCGAGGAACTGGAGCCCTGCGAGGAGCCGCCGGGCGTCGGGGGCGCCGCGCTCGGTCTGCTGCGCCGGTGGCTGTCCGCCGAGAGCGTGGGCCACTCGGCGACGATGGCCGACGCGGACGACAGGCTCGTCCCCTCGGACGACTGCCTGCTGTTGCTGCCGGACCTGCCCCGGGACGCCGACGGCCGCCCCGACTTCGACGACCCCCGCGCGGCCCCCGCCCTGGCCGGACTGCTGTCCCCGCCGTCCGCCGAGTTCGTGCTGGAGCAGTACGTGGCCCGCGGTGACCTCCACCTGGCCCGTGCCCTGGTGCGCGCGGTCGGTGACGGCCCCGCCGCGGACCCGGCGGCGCAGGCCGACTGGCTGGAGGACGCGGTACGGCGTTGCCGGGAGGCGGAGAAGGACTGGCGTCGCAGGATCGTCGAACACCACGACCTGGCCGCCTCCCACCTGGCCCAGATCAGGACGCTCAACCTGATGCCCTCCGACACGGAACGGGAGTTCACCGGTCGCCTGCAGGAGTTCGCGGACGGTGACGAGGCCGGCCGCTACCGGTACGCGCTCCAGGCACTGCGGGACCTGGTCGCCGAGCTGACGGAGAAGGTCGCGGAGTCCACCAAGCGGCTGCGGCAGCGGCTGGACTCCCTCAGGCTCGACCCGGAGCGCCCGCTCGCCGAACCCGACCACGACCGCATCCTGCGCCTGATCGACGAGGGCGACACGGTCACCGCACAGGAGTTCCTGGCCCTCGTGGAGAGCGGCGCGCGCCTGCCGGACCGCCCTGACGACGAGGGCGCCGAACTCCGCGGGTTCCTGGCCGGGCTGACCGGTCCCGGGGCCCCCTCGCCCGGCGGGGACGGTGTGCCGGCCGGATGGTGGGTCGACCACTACGGCTCGGGCACGAAGATCACCGCCAACGCGGAGCAGGGCGTCGCCTCGTGGAAGGCGCTGTGCACCAAGAGGGGCCGCAACAGCGACTGGAGCCAGCACGTGCCGCGCGTGCTGCGGCTGCTCGGCCTGAAGCCGCTCGGGCACTTCCAGGCCGAGCCCATGGGACAGGGGGTGCGCCGGTTCAAGGGCCGCGCGAGCGTCATCGAGGCGCCCGGGTACGTGGCCGCACTGGGATCGCGCGCCACCTCGTACACCGTTCTGCTCATCTGGGAGGAGCAGCGGGCCGACGGCCCCCTCGCCCACCTCGAGGACTCCGACGTCGACGCCAACATCGTCCTCTACCTGCACCCGCTGGGCCGGGAGGGGCGGCGGGCCCTCGCGGAGGCCTCGCGCCGCAAGGCCCAGCAGGCGCTCGTCGTCGACCCGGCCGTGGCGGGCTGGATGGCCGCGCGGGCGCCCGGCGCGTTCCGCGCGCTGCAGCGGGTGACGCTGCCCTGGACGTCGTACGACCCCTACACGCCCTTCGTCGCCGGAGCCGTGCCGCCGGAGGTCTTCTACGGCCGTGACCAGGAGCTCCGGGAGGTGATGAACCCCGACGGCGGTCTCTTCCTCTACGGCGGGCGGCAGCTCGGCAAGTCCGCGCTGCTGCGCAGGGTGGCGGAACTGTTCCCGCGCCGCTCCGAGGCCAACGTCGCCGTCTACCTGGACCTGGTCAAGGCCGAGATCGGGCAGGCGGAGTCGCCCGAGCGCATCTGGAAACTGCTCGCCGACGACCTGAAACGGCAGCGGGTCATCGACCCCAAGAAGGTGTCCGACCAGGCACAGCCCGAGCACGTCGCCAACGCCATCCGCGGCTGGCTGGACGCCGACGACTCCCGCCGGATGCTGATCCTCGCCGACGAGGCGGACGCGTTCCTCACCGCCGACTCCCGCCGGGTGTTCCGTTCCGGAGGGGAGTCGACGTTCCAGAACGTCAAGCGGTTCCAGCAGCTGATGGAACAGACGGACCGGCGGCTGAAGGTGGTCTTCGCCGGCCTCCACCAGGTGCAGCGGTTCGGCGAGCTGTCCAACGTCTCCACCGCGCACGGCGGCCCCGACGTCCTGGTGGGCCCGCTGAACCCGACCGCCGCCGTTCGGCTGGTCACCGAGCCCATGGCGGCCCTGGGCTTCGTCTTCGAGCGACCGGAACTCGTCTGGCGGATCCTCGCCATCACCAACTACCAGGCCAACCTGGTGCAGATCTTCTGCAGTGAACTCGTGCGCACCCTCCAGGGCCGCTCCCCGCGGGGTCACGCCCGGCCGACGCCGATCACCGAGGCGGACGTCCAGGAGGTCGCGGCCTCGGAGACCGTACGGACGAGGCTGGCCGAACGGCTGCGCTTCACCATCAACCTGGAGGACCGCTACCGCGTCCTGACGCTCGTCATCGCCCTGCGCAGCCTCCAGGACGGCTACCGCGGCGACTACTCCGCCGAGGACCTGCTGCAGTGGGCGCGGGAGGCGTGGGAGGAGGGTTTCCACGAGCTCGGCGTCAAGCAAGTGCAGATCTACCTCAGGGAAATGGTCGGCCTCGGCCTGCTGGTGCAGCTCGGCGACCGGTCCCGGTTCGCCGTCCGCAGCCCCAACGTCGTGAACATGCTCGGCACACGCGACGACCTCCTCCTGGAGCTGCGGGAAACCGAGTTCAGCCAGCCCTACGAGTACGACCCGCGCGCGGCACGCCGCCTCCTCGGCCGGTACACGGGAAGCGACCCGCACCGCTACGTGACCCGGTACAGCCCCCTCACCGAGGGCCAGCTGCACGAGGCGGCACAGCCGGGCGTCACCGTGATCGGCACGACCAGGCTGCACCGCCCCGAGCTGATGATCACGGCCACCGAGCGCTTCGCCGAGGCACGGGGCGTGGAGGTGCGCAGGGTGGGCGCCCAGGACGACCTGCGCGCCGCCCTCACCGACGCCTCGCGGCTGCGCAGGAACTACGTCCTCGCGCTCGACCTGCGCGGCACCGACGCCGACGCGCTGCTGTCCGCCGTACGCCTGTGCGTGGACCACGCGGGACCGGCAGCGGACGCCCTCGTGCACCAGGCCGAGGGACGCAAGCGCGCCAACCACCGCTCGGTGTTCGTCGTGGCCGACGCGCTGACCGTCGGGGCGATACGGGAAGCGCGGGGGGCGGAGCCGCTGCCCGTCCGCTTCCTGCGTCCGGAACGCTGGTCCGTGGAGAGCCTGCGGGCCTGGCCCGAATGCCCCTTCGTGTCCAAGGCCGACCGCACCCGGCTGATCCAGACCACCGGTGGCTGGGCCACCTGGGTGGAGCCCGCCATCGCCGAGGTCACCGTCAACGGCGCCACGCTCGACAGCGCCCTGGACAAGATCGGACGGGCCATCCGGCGGCCGGACAACCTCGACCGGCACTGCGAAGCCGCCGGCCTGGAAACCCGCGACCTCGATCTGCTCGCCCTGTGGAACGGCTACGTCAGCGAGGGCCAGGGCGTTCCCGTCGACCAGGTCGCCGAGGCCGTGGAACTGCCCGAGCCGGAGACCGAGACCTGGCTCGCCCGGCTGGACCGGCTCGGCCTCATCGACGCCGTACCCGACGGCATCGCGGTCGACCCGGTGACGTTCCGGGCGGTACGGGCACGTGCGGGGGAGTGAGGTCCGTGGTCTCACGGGCGACGAGCTGGCCTCGCTCCCCGGGGTGCGCGGCCAGCTCGACCGCGTCACCGCCGATCTGGCCGCCGGCCGCAACTGCCTGTGGCTGCTGCCGGACGACATGGTCGTCGCGGGGTACGCCGAGAAGCTGCACCGCACGGTGCTGGCCCGCTCACCCGAGCACCTCCAGGTGGCCGAGCCCGGTGCCGTGCGGGCCGAGCCGGTGCCCGTGGAGCCCTCCCCGTACGCGCACCTCACGGCGGACGTCCCGCTGCTGGAGGGGTTCGACGACGGCTTCGACATCGGCTGGGACCTGCCCGGGCCGCGCCGGGAATCGCCGCCCGCGCCCCATGCCGGCGGGCCCTCGGAGCTGATGACCCGCCTCGCGAAGGCGCTCTCCGCCGACCCCGGCCGCGCCGTCGACGAGCTGACCGCCCCGGGCGCGCACTGGCGGCCCGTCATCGGCATACGGGCGTGGCTTGAGCCGGACACCCGGCACGGGAGCGCGGGTGAGCGGGGGCACGACGTGGCCCGCCTGGTGCGCGCCCTGGACGCCGCCGTCAAGGATGCCGGTCTGCCGCCGGAACAGCGTCCCCGGGTGATGGTCACCGGCCGGCTGCGGGACCTGCCCCCGCAGCTCCCCGACGAGCTGGAGCTGGAACTGGCCACGACCTCGGTCCACTGGTGGTGGGGCACCGTGGGCCGGCTGGACAGCGCGACGCTCCTCGACGGGCTCCGGGGCGCCGACCGCCACCGGGCGGCCATGGGCGGCACGCTCCTGCGGACCCGTGTCCTGCGAGCGCTGCGCAGCGAGGTGGTCGGTGAGCTGTGCGGAGCGGACCTCGACCTCGCGGTGGACCTGTTCGACCGCTGGGACGGCAGCGACCGGTCCCTCGACGAGTGCCTGCGCGCGTGCCTGGCGGCCCGCTCCATCGGCCGGGGCGTCGGCTGCCCGCCGGTGAGCGGCGGGTCGGCCCTGCTCCACAAGCCGCCGTCGGCGCTGCGGGAGGCGTGGGCGCGAGGCGTCGTGCAGGCCTGGGAGGGCAGACCCAGGCTGCACCCCGCCGTGTGGCACGCCGACGGCGGGGAAGGGCGCCCGGACCAGCTCACCGTCCTGGTCAGCCAGGCGCAGGCCCGTGTCCTCATGCCCTGGATCGAGGAGGCGCGCCGACGGCTCGCGGAGCTGGCGCTGTCGTACGCGAACCGGCCGGTCCGGGAACTGGTGGAACTCCACGTGCGCAACCGCCTCAAGGACCACGCCACCCGCCCGGAGCGGACCTTCCTGTGCGCGGAGGCGTCCGAACTGGAGCGGGCCTGTCTCAGGGGCCACGTCTCGCTCCCGGCGGACGAGCGGCTGCTGTTGGCGACTGTGGTCAGGGCACGCAACACGCTGGCCCACCGCAAGGTGCTGTCCGACGACCGTCTCGACGACCTCTGTGAGAAGCTGACCACCGCCGATCTGCGATGGGGACGCGACACCTAGTCCGCGGGCCGGAGAGGCACCGGCGGGGCGGCGGACTGTAGGAACCCCACAGGGTCTCCCCTGAGCCACTGTCGGTGCCCGCTTGCCCGTGCGCGTTCCGGTACCGATAGGTTTTCGATGAAGCCGCCTGTCATCCAGGTGTTCGGGCGGATGTGTGCAACCGCTATCGAAAGGGTGATCCGTTGAGCCGCTCGGTTCTCGTCACCGGAGGCAACCGGGGCATCGGCCTCGCCATCGCCCGCGCGTTCGCCGACTCCGGCGACAAGGTCGCGATCACGTACCGCTCGGGTGAGCCGCCGGCCGCCCTGACGGGATTGGGCTGCCTGGCCGTCAAGTGCGACATCACCGACCCCGAGCAGGTGGAGCAGGCCTACAAGGAGATCGAGGACCAGCACGGTCCGGTCGAGGTCCTGATCGCCAACGCCGGCATCACCAAGGACCAGCTCCTGATGCGCATGTCCGAGGAGGACTTCACCTCGGTCATCGACACCAACCTCACCGGCACCTTCCGCGTCGTCAAGCGCGCCAACCGCGCCATGCTGCGCGCCAAGAAGGGCCGCGTCGTCCTGATCTCGTCCGTGGTCGGCCTGCTCGGCTCGGCGGGCCAGGCGAACTACGCCGCGTCCAAGGCGGCCCTGGTCGGCTTCGCGCGTTCCCTCGCCCGGGAGCTGGGCTCGCGCAACATCACCTTCAACGTCGTCGCGCCCGGCTTCGTCGACACCGACATGACCAAGGTGCTCACCGACGAGCAGCGCCAGAGCATCGTCTCGCAGGTGCCGCTCGGCCGTTACGCGCAGCCCGAGGAGATCGCCGCGGCCGTGCGGTTCCTCGCCTCGGACGACGCCTCGTACATCACTGGAGCCGTCATCCCGGTTGACGGCGGACTGGGAATGGGTCACTGATCACCATGAGCGGAATCCTCGAAGGCAAGCGCATCCTGATCACGGGTGTGCTGACGGAGTCCTCCATCGCCTTCCACGCTGCCAAGCTGGCCCAGGAGCAGGGCGCCGAGATCATCCTGACCGCGTTCCCGCGGCCCACCCTGACCGAGCGCATCGCCAAGAAGCTGCCGAAGCCCACCAAGGTCATCGAGCTGGACGTCACCAACGACGAGCACCTCGCCCGCCTGGCCGACGTGGTCGGCGAGGAGCTGGGCGGTCTCGACGGCGTCGTCCACTCCATCGGTTTCGCCCCGCAGGACGCGCTCGGCGGCAACTTCCTGAACACGCCGTTCGAGTCGGTCGCCACCGCCATGCACGTCTCGGCGTACTCCCTGAAGTCGCTGACGACGGCCTGCCTGCCGCTGATGCAGAACGGCGGCTCGGTCGTCGGCCTGACCTTCGACGCGCAGTTCGCCTGGCCGCAGTACGACTGGATGGGCCCGGCCAAGGCCGCCCTGGAGGCGACCAGCCGCTACATCGCCCGCGACCTGGGCAAGCAGAACATCCGCTGCAACCTCATCTCGGCGGGCCCGCTCGGCTCCATGGCCGCCAAGTCCATCCCGGGCTTCGGCGAGCTGGCCTCCGTGTGGGACAGCCGCTCCCCGCTGGAGTGGGACCTGAAGGACCCGGAGCCGGCCGGCCGCGGCATCGTCGCCCTGCTGAGCGACTGGTTCCCGAAGACCACCGGCGAGATCATCCACGTCGACGGCGGTCTGCACGCCATCGGCGCCTGACCGCCGCGGGACCGCACCGGCGCCCCGTTCCCCGCCGCCGGCGGGGAACGGGGCGCCGCCCGTTCGCGGCCGTCACCCGTTCGGCTCTCCGGCCGGGCCGCCGCCGCGCGGACGGCGCACGCTGGATCACGCCCTCCCTCGCTCGTCCCCGCGCCGCCCGGCCGAGGAGGTCCCCTTGTGCGTCCGTCCCGCAGCCTGGCCCCGGTGACCGTGGCCCTCGCCCTCGTCCTGTCCCTGCCGTACGACGCGCTGCCGCACGCGCGCGTGAGCGACGGCAAGCCGCCCGCGCCGAGCCGGTTCGGTGCCTCGTGCCGCACGGCCGTGCGGGGCTCCCACGTGGAGACGTACTGCCACAACCCCTATGTGGACACCGATCGTGTGCGGCTGCACATCGAGTGCGACCGCTGGTGGGACATCGACACCGACACCGCCCCGGTGGACGCGGGGCCCGCGATGACCGTACGGCTGACCGGCCGGTGCTGGAAGGAAGTGCGCTCGGTGTGGATCAGTCACCAGAAGGTGCGGTGAACCGCCCCGGGTTGCACAAGAACGGGTAGCTCGCGGCCTCCTTCGCCGCCGCCTCCGTGTCCCCGGCGCGGATCACGTCCACCAGGCGCGCGTGGTCCATGTACGTATCCGGTGTCAGTCCCGCCCCGACGTCCGCGCGCAGCCAGTCCCGCAGCACCTCGCCCAGGTCGGCGTACATCGCGGTCATCACGTCGTTGTGGGACGCGGCCACCACGGCCATGTGGAAGGTGGCGTCGGCGGTCACGAAGGCCTCCGTGTCACCGCTCTCCCAGACCTCCTCGCGCCGGGCCAGCAGCGTCTCCAGCTGCCGCAGGTCCTTGTCGGTGCGCCGCTCGGCGGCCAGTTTCGCCGCCGCCGACTCCAGCGTGGACCGCAGCTCGGCGATGTGCCGCGGGTCGGCGCCGGCGAACCGGCGGTGCATCACCCCGGCCAGCTCGCTCGTGGCCACGACGTACGTGCCCGAGCCCTGGCGGATGTCCAGCAGGCCGTTGTGGGCGAGCGCGCGGACGGCCTCGCGGACCGTGTTGCGGGCGACGCCAAGCTGCTCGACCAGTTCCGGCTCCGTCGGGATGCGCGACCCGACCGGCCACTCACCGGACGTGATCTGGTGGCGCAGTTCGGCGATCACCTGTTCGGACAGCGCCGAACGGCGCGGGTGACTCAAAGGCATGGCACACCTTCGCACGACGGGCCGGGGCGTACGGGCCACGGGTACCGCGGGGTTGGACAACCAATCATCCCATGATTCTATGATGACCCCATGGCTAGTGAGGAAACCCGGACAGTGGAGACCCGTACGGCGATGTCATCGACCGGACGCGGCAGGGCCGCGACGCCCCTCCAGGAGACGACGCCCGGCGCGGGCGGCACGCGCCCGTGGGCGGTCCGGCTCGTCGTCCTCGGGATCGTGCTCTCCGCGCTGAACCTCCGCCCGGCCATCACCAGCCTCGGCGCCCTCCTGGAGGAGGTCCGCGACGGGCTCGGCATGAGCGGCGGCGTGGCCGGACTGCTCACCTCCGTGCCCCCGCTGTGCTTCGCCGTGTTCGGCGTCGCCGCGCCCCGCCTGGCCCGCCGCTTCGGACCCGCCGCCGTGGTGTGCGCCGGCATGGCCGCCATCACCGCCGGCCTGCTCATACGCCCGTACGTCGGCAACACCGCGGGATTCCTGGCCGCCAGCGCACTCGCCCTCATGGGCATCGCCGTCAGCAACGTCCTGATGCCGGTCATCGTCAAGCGCTGGTTCCCCGACCGGGTCGGCTCCATGACCGGCCTGTACTCGATGGCCCTCGCGCTCGGCACCTCCGTCGCCGCCGCGGTGACCGTCCCGCTGACCGACGCCCTGGGCGGCGGCTGGCAGTCCGGCCTCGCCGTGTGGGCGGCCCTCGCCGCCGCCGCCGTCCTGCCCTGGCTGCCGCTCGTCCGCGACCGGGGCACCGCCGCGGCCCCGCGGGAGTCCGCGCGCGGAGCGGAGCGGCAGCACGCGCCCCTGCGCATCACCCGCAGCCGCACCGCCTGGGCGCTCGCCGTCTTCTTCGGCCTCCAGGCCACCGCCGCCTACATCACCATGGGCTGGATGCCGCAGATCTTCCGGGACGCCGGGGTGCCCGCGGGCACCGCGGGCGTGCTGCTCGCCGTCACCATGGTGATGGGCGTCCCGCTGGCCTTCGTCATCCCGAGGGTCGCCACCCGGCTGTCCCACCAGGGCCCGATCGTGCTGGTCCTGGGCGCCTGCGGCCTCGCCGGATACGCCGGGCTGTACCTCGCCCCGGCCGCCGGCGCCTGGGCCTGGGCCCTGCTGCTCGGCGTCTCCAACTGCGCCTTCCCGCTCGCGCTGACCATGGTCGGCATGCGGGCCCACAGCGGTCCGGGCGTGGCCCAGCTGTCCGCGTTCGCCCAGAGCACCGGCTACCTGATCTCCATCCCGGGCCCCCTGCTGGTCGGCGTGCTCTACCAGCACAGCGGCGGCTGGGGTCTGCCGCTCGCCCTCATGGCGGCCCTCATGGTGCCGCAGATGGCGGTGGGCTTCCTGGCGGGCCGCGACCGGACGGTGGAGGACGAGGCGGCGCGCTGACCCGGCCGGGTGGCCCCGGCGCCGTGCCGCGGCGGGCGAGGTGCGAGACTGGGGGCATGCAGCCTGTGCTCGACCCGAACCCGCAGAACGGCCAGAAGAAGATGCTGCTCGTCTTCGGCTCGTTCCTCGCCATCTTCGTGATCATCGCCGTCGTGGCGACCCTCGCGTCCCCGTGACGGCGGCCGAGGGGCTGCCGGCTTCGCCTGGGCCGCGCCCTGCCCCACCGGTCCGCCCGACCCGCCCGATACGCCCGGTCCTCCCTGTTCTCGAGACCCTCGCGGTGCTCCACGGCCGGCGGGCGGATGGTGGGGCTGGCCCCCCCATCCCCTAGGGGGCAAGGGTCAGGGTCAACTGGGTGGAACTCCGGATGGGTTGGCCGCCCCCGCTTCCGTACCTTCGAGGAGTGACCGCACGGGGCGGTCACGGACCAGCTCGAGGACCCACGGAGGCGACCATGGCGGCCCGCACCCACTCCCGGCCCCACCCGGCGACCACGGGCGGCGTCGACATCAGGCTCCCCTGGTGGGCGCTCGCCCTGCCCGCCCTCGCGTTCCTCGTGCTGCTCGCGCTGATACTGAACCCGTCGGACGCCCAGGCGGCGACCGGCGACCCGGCGGTCACGCGGCTCCTGGAGCACGCCCAGCAGCTCCTCGCGCGCTGACGGCAAGCCCCCTCGCGCGGCGAATCCGCATGTCAACTCCCTGAGCCGGGTGCCCTGTTTCATGCGAAGCTGGGACCCATGAGCGTCGCAGAACCCCGCAGGATCGTCCTCTTCCGGCACGCGAAGGCCGACTGGCCCCAGGTCCCCGACCACGAGCGCCCGCTCGCCGAGCGCGGACGCACGGACGCCGCCGTCGCCGGACGCAAGCTGGCCGACACCGGCATCACCCTCGATCTGGCCCTGTGCTCCACGGCGACCCGCACCCGCGAGACCTGGAAGCTCGCCGTGCACGAGCTGTCGCACCGGCCGAAGACCGTCTACGAGGAGCGGGTCTACGAGGCCTCACCCGGCGAACTGATCGCCGTGCTCAACGAGGTCCCGGACGAGGTGCGGAACGTGATCCTGATCGGCCACAACCCCGCCGTGCACGGTCTGGCCGACATCCTGGCCGGCACCGCCGACGACGACGCCCGTGCGCGGATGGACCGGCGGGGCTTCCCCGCCGCCGCCTTCGCCCTGCTGTCCTTCGAAGGCCCCTGGAAGGGCGTCGAGCCCGGCGTCGCCACCCTCGTGGACTACTGGGCGCCCTCCGAGTGACCCGGCGCGTGCCCGGCGCACCGGACGAGGACGGACCCGGCGCCGCGAGGGGTGCCGGGCCCGGCCGCGGCCGGACGCCGGCCCGGTCCACGGCGCGTCCGTGCGGGCGGGGCCCCGCTCAGCCCTCGTCGTCGTGCATGTCGGCCGCCTCGACCTCTTCCCGGGTGATGCCGAGGAGGTAGAGGACCGTGTCGAGGAAGGGGAAGTTCACCGCCGTGTGCGCCGCCTCCCGGACCACCGGCTTGGCGTTGAAGGCGACACCCAGACCCGCCGCGTTCAGCATGTCGAGGTCGTTGGCGCCGTCACCGATCGCCACCGTCTGTGCCAGCGGCACCCCGGCCTCCGCGGCGAAGCGGCGCAGCAGCCGCGCCTTGCCCGCCCGGTCCACGATCTCGCCGGTGACCCGGCCGGTCAGCTTCCCGTCGACGATCTCCAGCGTGTTGGCCTGCGCGAAGTCCAGCCCCAGCCGCTCCTTCAGGTCATCGGTCACCTGGGTGAAGCCACCGGAGACGACCCCCACCTGGTAGCCGAGCCGCTTCAGGGTGCGGATCAGGGTGCGTGCGCCCGGCGTCAGCCGGACCTCCTCGCGCACCTTCTCCACCACCGAGGCGTCCAGACCCTTCAGCAGGGCCACGCGTGCGTGCAGCGACTGCTCGAAGTCCAGCTCCCCCCGCATCGCCGCCGCCGTCACCTCGGCGACCTGGTCCTCACAGCCGGCGTGCGCCGCGAACAGCTCGATGACCTCGTCCTGGATCAGGGTGGAGTCCACGTCCATGACCACCAGCCGCTGGGCGCGCCGGTGCAGACCGGCCGAGACCACCGCGATGTCGACACCCAGTGCCGCCGCGTCGGAGGCCAGGGCCGTGCGCAGCGGTTCGGTCTCCACGCCGGACACCGCGAACTCGACCGCCGTCACCGGGTACTTGGCGAGCCGGAAGATACGGTCGATGTTGCCGCCGGCCTTCGCGATCCGGGCGGCGATCGCGGCGGTCGACTCGGCGGTGAGCGGATGACCGAGGACGGTCACCAGGGAGCGCCCGAGGCCGCGCGGCCGGTTGTCACCGTGCCCCGAGATGATCTCCGCCTGCATCTTCATCGACTCGGCCCAGCTGTGCACGGTGGCCCGCAGGTCGCCCTCCAGGCCGGCCGGCGGCTGGGTCACCAGCACGCACAGCACCAGGCGGCCCCGGGTGACGACCTGCTCGATGTCGACCACGTCGACGAGGTAGGCGCCGAGGGTGTCGAAGAGGCCGGCCGTGATGCCCGGCCGGTCCTTGCCGAAGATCTTGACGAGGAGGGTGGGGACCTCGGGGGTCTGCGAAGCGCTCATGGTGTCACCACCGTATCCGGCACCGAGTGCCTCCCGCCGTCGAGGTCCGCCTGACGGACACGGAACAATGGGTGTCGACCCGGTGTCGAGGATCTTGCCACCGGAAGACGGCGCCGCTCCCGCGCGGGCGGTACCGCCCGGCCCTACCACGAGGGTCCCACGATCAGGGCCGAACGGCAGACGGAGACGACGGCCGCCGCGGCCATCCGGGCGGCGTCCGGCCGCGGCGCGCTGACCGGCCGGGCACGTGTCCGGCCGGCAGGCCCGGTGATCGCCGGGCCTGCCGCACGCGTCCTGTCCGGCACCGGCCGGCCGTTCGCCCAGGCCGGCCACGTCTCCGGGGGCGCCGCGAAGCTCAGGGCCCTTCCGGGCCATCACGCCCGTGCCCGCGAGGAGTTCGGCCGGCGCCGTCCCAACTGCGGGGATCCGCGGGGACGCACGGAGGGCGGACTCACGAGTCGGCGCGCCCCCAGGCCCCTTGCCAAGGCCCGGGTTTCGGTCAAGGGGCCGGGCCTGGAATAGTTCCCCACGATGTTCGACATCCCTAGACTCCCCGCGACGGGGGTAATTCGGGGGACAACTCAGTGGGGCATGGAGTGCCGGAACTCGTACTCGAAACAAACGGACGTACCTGGATGCTCGATCCATCCAGGGCATACATCCTCGGACGTGACCCGCAGGGGGACATCGTCTTCGACGACGCCAGGGTGTCCTGGCGGCACGCCACGGTCAGCTTCGACGGCCGTAGCTGGGTCATCGAGGACCACGGCAGCACCAACGGCACGTACGCGCAGGGCCGGCGGGTTCAGCACATGGAGATCGGCCCCGGCTCGTCGCTGCACCTCGGCAACGCGACCGACGGACCGCGGCTGACCCTGTCGGCGACCACGGCACCGGTCGGCGGCCCGGCCCTGCAGCCGCAGGCAGCGGCGCCGTACCCGGACCAGGGCGCCGGCGCGCCCGGCTGGCAGCAGCCGCCCGGGCACCAGCAGCCCGCCCCGCAGCAGGCCGTACCCCACCAGGCGCCCGCGCACCAGGCGCCCGAGCAGTACCCGGCCGCCCAGGCCGGCTGGCAGCAGCCGCCCGCGTTCCCGCAGCAGGCCGGCCCCGCCGAGCAGTACGCACAGAAAACGCCCAGTGGTGGTGCGGAGGTGCCGCCGGTCTACGGCGACCGCAGCCCGACCACGTTCCACCAGTTCGCGCTCGACCGCGTGATGCGCATCGGCCGTGCCCTGGAGAACGACCTGGTCGTCTCCGACCTCCAGGTCTCGCGCAACCACGCCGAGTTCCACGCCACGCCCGACGGCCGCTTCGAGATCCGCGACCTCGGCTCGCACAACGGCACGTACGTCAACGGCCAGCCGATCGCCAAGGGCGGCTCGGCGCTGCTCGGCCCGACCGACATCGTCGGCGTCGGCCACTCCACCTTCCGGATCGTCGGCGACCGCCTCGAGGAGTTCGTCGACACCGGCGAGGTCTCCTTCTCGGCCCGTCACCTGACCGTCACGGTCGACGGCGGGAAGCAGATCCTCAAGGACGTCTCGTTCGGCGTCCCCGAGAAGTCGCTGATCGCGGTGATCGGCCCGTCCGGTTCCGGCAAGTCGACCCTGCTCAAGGCGCTCACCGGCTACCGGCCCGCCAACCAGGGCGAGGTGCTGTACGACAACCGGAACCTGTACAAGCAGTTCGCCGAGCTGCGCCAGCGCATCGGTCTGGTCCCGCAGGACGACATCCTGCACAAGGAGCTGACTGTCAAGAAGGCCCTGAAATACGCGGCCAAGCTGCGCTTCCCGGCCGACACCACGGCGCAGGAGCGCGACGCGCGCATCGACGAGGTGCTGCGCGAGCTGAAGCTCGACATCCACAAGGACAAGAAGGTCACCTCGCTCTCCGGTGGCCAGCGCAAGCGCGTGTCGGTGGCCCTCGAGCTGCTGACCAAGCCGTCGCTGATCTTCCTGGACGAGCCGACCTCCGGCCTCGACCCGGGCATGGACCGCGACGTCATGCAGCTGCTGCGCGGTCTCGCCGACGACGGCCGTACCGTGCTCGTCGTCACCCACTCGGTGGCCGAGCTGGCGCTGTGCGACAAACTGCTCGTGATGGCGCCGGGCGGCGCGGTCGCCTACTTCGGCCCGCCGGGGGAGGCGCTGAACTTCTTCGGCTACGACAGCTGGGCCGACGTCTTCTCCGCCTTCGAGAACTACCGCGACTACGACTGGGCGGGCCGCTGGAAGGGCTCGCAGCACTACCAGATGTACGCGGCGGACGTCGACTCGGTCGCCCCGCAGGCGGTCCAGATGCCGCCGATGCAGGTGATCAGGCCGCCCAAGCCGCAGAGCTGGCTGTCCCAGTTCGTCACCCTGGTGCGGCGCTACGTGTCGGTGATCGCCTCCGACCGCGGCTTCCTGGCCCTGATGGTGCTCCTGCCGGCCGTCATCGGCTCGGTCAGCCTGCTGATCCACCCGGACCACGGTCTGCTGCCCAACGACCCCCACCCGCAGACCGGCCAGATCGCGCCCAACGGCACCGCCACCACCGTGCTGCTGATCCTGGCCGTGGGCGCCTGCTTCGCCGGAGCCGCCAACTCCGTCCGCGAGCTGATCAAGGAACGGGTGATCTACGAGCGCGAGCGTGCCACGGGCCTGTCCCGGTCGGCGTACCTGATGTCGAAGGTGTTCGTGCTCGGCGTGATCACCGGCTTCCAGGGGCTGCTGGTCGGTGTCATCGGCTTCGGCAGGCGCGAGATCCCCGACCGGGGCCTCGTCCTCGGGCACGCCACGCTGCTGGAGCTGTCCCTGCCGATCATGGGGCTCGGCTTCGCCGCGATGATGTTCGGCCTGATCATCTCCTCGCTGGTGAAGACGGCCGAGAAGACCATGCCGCTGCTGGTCATGTTCGCGATCATCCAGGTGGTCTTCACCGGCTGCCTGTTCGCCCTGCACGGCACGGTCGGTGTGAACGAGTTCTCGTACCTGATGCCGTCCCGCTGGGCGGTCGCCGCGGCCGGCACCACGCTGGACTTCAACCGGATCAGCCCGCCGGAGACCGCCGGCGACAACGACCCGTTGTGGAACCACACGGTCGGCGCGTGGAGCATGGACATGATCGCGCTGCTCGCGCTCGGCGCGCTCTGCGGCTTCTTCGTCGCCCGCTTCCTGCGCCGCCACGAGCCGGAGGTCATGCGCAAGTAGCCGCTCGCCTCCGCGGCACCCGCTTCCGCGACGCCGAAGGGCGGCATCCCCGCTGGGGGTGCCGCCCTTCGGCCGTACGTCGTTGAGGTCCCGCGCCAGGGCCTCAGTACGCGCTGTTGACGTTGTCGATGGAGCCGTACCGGTGGGCCGCGTAGTTGGCGGCGGCGGTGATGTTGGCGACCGGGTCGTAGATGTTCCAGGAGGTGCCGGGGACGTGGTACGCCTGGAAGGTGGGCGGGATCACCTGGAGCAGACCCTTGGACGGGATGCCGTTGACGGCGTTGATGTCCCAGTTGTTGATGGCGTAGGGGTTGCCGGAGGACTCCCGCATGATGTTGCGGTGCAGGCCGTTGTAGCTGCCCGGGATGCGCTTGGCCTTCATGATGTCCAGGGACTTGCGGATCCAGCCGTCCAGGTTGTTGGCGTACGTCTTCGCGGCGACCGGCTGCATCTGCGGGCGCTGGGCGGAACGGTCGGCGGCGGCCGTGACGACGTGCTGCTGCGCGGCCTTCGTGACGGCCGCGGCGACGGCGGCCTTCTTCGCGGCGGCGTCGGCTGCCTGCTTGGCGGTGGCGGCGTCGGCGGCCTTCTTCTGCGCCGCGAGGGTGTCGAGCTTGATGTTCTTGGCGGCGAGCTGGTCCGTGACCGTGCCCTTGACGTTCTGCAGGACGGTGCCGGTGGCGGCGACCTGCGCGGTCGCGGCGGGGGCGCCGGTGGTGACCGTGCCGGCGTTGCCGGGAGCGGCCGAGAAGGCGAGGGCGGCGGTGCCGAGTGCGGCGACACCGGCGACGGCGATCTTGTGGTGCTTGGTCAGCTGACGACTGTAAGCACGGTTGAGGATGTTCTTGGGCATGGCTGATGGACCTCTTCGATAGCGCGGAGGTCGCTCCTGCGTCCGCCGGGGGAATCGACTCCTCCCGCACGAACGCCGCGGGGCGGAAAGCCCGCGGCGCTGAGCGACGGAAGCAATTCTTAGCGGGCGCAAAATGCCCAGGCAAAGGTGTGACGTACGATGCCCGATAGTGGATCAGGGAAGGGCAAAACGGGACAGACAGGACCATCTGTCCCGTTCATGCGGGGGCTTTTATCTCCTATGCCCTTTCGTACGTGATGTGGGCCCTATGCGCGGGCTCACACCGAGCGCCATGCCATATCACAGCTTGTTGCCCTCGCAATGCTCTCGGTGAGGGCTTTCCACCGGCAGGACGAGGTGGACATCGCCGAACTCGTGCCACAGGCAGCGCCCGCGCAGCGCCTCCTCGTAGGCACGGTCCACCGCCACCCGCCCGGCGACGGCCTCCAGCATCAGAAGACGGGAGGCCTCCGGCTCGTGCAAACCGGTCAGCAACCCGTCCGCCACTCGTATTCCGCGCTCGGGCGTCACCGCCGGATCCGTCCACCCTTTGGCCGCCCGCGCCACGCCATCCGGCCCCACGGCCCGCACGGCCGTCGTCCCCACCGCGATGACCCGGCCGCCCACCCCGGCGGCCCCGCCCCTACAGGGGAGCGCTTCGAACCCTTCCCGGCCCGCCCGCACCTGGTTGACCAGCCGCGCCGACGCCTCCGGCACCGAGAACCGCTCCGGATACGGCGGCTCGTGCGCCTGCGCCGACGAAACCCCTGTGTGCGGCGTCACCGGCGCGAACCCCACCCCCCGGCTCACCAGCTTCGCCACCAGCCGCGCGGTGAAGGGCCGCGCCGCACTCGGCATCTCGGCACTGCCGCACCCGTCCGGCGACGGCGGCGCGAACACCGTCTGGTAGGCGGACAGCGGCTGGTCCCGCTCCGGGTAGGCATAGCGGATGGGCCGCCCGCGCCCGCCGGGCACCTCCCGGACGTCCGCCCCGGCGGCCCGTGCCCACCGCAGCCGCTCACCACCCCGCGCGCTCAGCGGCTCCTCCAGCAGTAGCCGCCCCCCCGCCCCGCAGCGACGCCTCTTCCCCCGCGAGCGAGCCCGCACGCGCGCGCGTGCTACCGCGCCCGTCCGGTACCCGCGGCTCGACCGCCCACCGGCCGTCGTCCCCGCGCGTGAGAAGTGCGCCACCACGCGCGCGTGCCCGATCCGCCCGTCCACCGCGGCGGCCAGCGTCGGCAAGGTGTTCACCACCAGCGCATCCCCGGCCCGCAGCAGCCCCGGCAGCTCCCGGAACGCGTGCTGCGCCACCTCCGTCCCGCGCGACACCAGCAGCCGTACGGCGTCCCGCCCCAGCCCCGGCCCCCGCTGCTCGGGGGCACACGCGCGGACAGCTCCGCGGGACCTCCCCCCGTCGGATCAGGCCGGATCAGGGCGCCGTGCCAGGGCCCGCGAGCCCGGCATGGTCCGAACGAGAGACCCTAGGTCCCACCCGCGTGCGCCCAGCGCCTCGGCGAGCGCCCGCCCGAGGCCCTTCGAGGCCCCCGTGACGAGCGCCACCGGCATGACTACCGTCCTGTCGTCGCCCACCGCCTCCCTCGGGCGGTGACCCCAACCTGGGAACGGCACCCCCGGCCCACCTCGGACGCGGGCCGCGCCGGGGCCCTTCGGCGTACGCCCGCCGCCCCGGTACCGGCGGCCTACACCCCCCGTCCCCGGTACCCGCGGCCTACGCCACCGGGCCTAGGCCCAGCGGACCGGGGCCCGCCGTCACCGGTCCGATCCGCGCCGCCGGACCCCGCCGGTACCGTGAGGAACATGAGTCAAGGCCCCCGGTCCGGCCTCGCCGCGGTGAGTTCCGCGCTGCTGGCCATGAGCAGGCACCTGGAGATGCGCGACGTCCTCAAGACGATCGTCGCCTCCGCCCGCGAGCTGCTCGACGCGCAGTACGCCGCACTCGGCGTGCCCGACGACCACGGCGGCTTCGCCCAGTTCGTCGTGGACGGCGTCAGCGACGAGCAGTGGCGTGCCATCGGCCCGCTCCCGCGCCAGCACGGCATCCTCGCCGCGATGCTGCACGAGGCGAAGGCCGAGCGCCTCGCCGACGTGCGCAAGGACCCCCGCTTCGAGGGCTGGCCCTCCGCCCACCCCGACCTGGCCGACTTCCTGGGCCTGCCCATCCGCGACGGCGACGAGGTCATCGGCGCCCTGTTCCTCGCCAACAAGAACTGCCTCAAACCCGAGGGGAGTTGCGGCTTCACCCAGGAGGACGAGGAGCTGCTCTCCATCCTCGCCCAGCACGCCGCCATCGCCCTCACCAACGCCCGCCTCTACGAGCGCAGCCGCGAACTGACCATCGCCGAGGAACGCTCCCGCCTCGCCCACGAACTGCACGACGCGGTCAGCCAGAAGCTGTTCTCCCTGCGCCTGACCGCCCAGGCGGCAGCCGCCCTCGTCGACCGCGACCCCGCCCGCGCCAAGGGCGAACTGCACCAGGTGGCCACCCTCGCCGCCGAGGCCGTCGACGAACTGCGTGCCGCCGTGGTGGAGCTGCGCCCCGCCGCGCTGGACGAGGACGGCCTGATCGCCACCCTGCGCACCCAGACGCGGGTCCTCGACCGCGCCCACACCGCGCGCGTGACCTTCACCAGCAACGGCTTCCGTGCCCTGCCCGCCGCTCAGGAGGAGGCCCTGCTCCGGGTCGCCCAGGAGGCCCTGCACAACGCCCTGCGCCACTCCGGCGCCGACCGGGTCGAGGTGACCGTGGACCGGCGCGGCAACGGAGCCGTCCTGCGCGTCACCGACGACGGCGGTGGCTTCGACCCCACGGCGGTCCGCCGCGCCGGCCGCCACCTCGGCCTGGTCTCGATGCGGGACCGGGCGAGCGGGGTCGGCGGCACGCTGACCGTGGAATCCGCGCCCGGCAAGGGCACCACGATCGAGATGGAGGTCCCCGGTGGGTGAACCGATCAAAGTCCTGCTGGTCGACGACCACCAGGTCGTCCGCCGGGGCCTGCGCACCTTCCTGGAGGTACAGGACGACATCGAGGTCGTCGGCGAGGCCGCCGACGGCGCCGAGGGAGTCGCCCGCGCCGAGGAGCTGCGGCCCGACGTCGTCCTCATGGACGTCAAGATGCCGGGCATGGACGGCATCGACGCCCTGCGCAGACTGCGGGAACTCGACAACCCCGCGCGCGTGCTCATCGTCACCAGCTTCACCGAGCAGCGCACGGTCGTCCCGGCCCTGCGCGCGGGCGCCGCCGGGTACGTCTACAAGGACGTGGATCCCGACGCCCTCGCCGGGGCCATCCGCTCCGTGCACGCCGGGCACGTCCTGCTCCAGCCCGAGGTGGCCGGCGCCCTGCTCTCCCAGGACGAGGCCGGCACCGGGCAGGGCAGGGGAGGTTCGCTCACCGAGCGGGAGCGCGAGGTGCTCGGCCTGATCGCGGACGGCCGCTCCAACCGCGAGATAGCCCGCGCGCTCGTCCTGTCCGAGAAGACCGTCAAGACGCACGTCTCCAACATCCTGATGAAACTCGACCTCGCCGACCGCACCCAGGCCGCGCTGTGGGCCGTACGCCACGGCGTGACCGGCTGACCCGCCTCCTGACCGACGCCCGGCCCGCGGCGACACGGAGCGTCACGGTCCGGACCCGGATTTCATACCGTCGTGGGAATGTCACCCGGATGGCGCACCCTTGCGGTGATCTCCGCCGTTCTTCCGTGCGTGCCGCGGTGATCACCGCGGTGAACGACCAGGAGGGGAAGACAGTGAAGAACCTGAAGAAGGCGGCGGCCGTGACGATGGTGGCCGGGGGCCTGGTGGCGGCCGGTGCCGGTCTGGCCTCGGCCCACGGCGGCGCCCACGCGGCCGGCGAGGCCGCCGGCTCCCCGGGCGTCGGCTCGGGCAACGTCGCCCAGGTCCCGGTGCACGTCCCGGTGAACGCCGTCGGCGACAGCGTGAACGTCATCGGGGTGCTGAACCCGGCCTTCGGCAACCTCGGCCTCAACCACTGAGACCGTCGGCGACGACCGCAGGCCCCCGGCGCACCGGGGGCCTGTCAGTCGGTCCCCTCACCGCAGGAGCGTCCGCCGGGCGTCGCGTCCGGCTCGCACGGCCCAGGGCCGCCGCCGGCGTCTTTCCGCGACGGCCCCGGGACCGCAAGGCGTCCGCGCCGCACCAGGGCCTCCCGGACGTCCGCGCCGGCCCCGCCGCGGCTCACCGCACCCCGCGCTCGCGCTCCTCCACGAACGAGTTGTACGCCGCGACCTGCGCCCGCCGGGCCGTCCGTTCCACCGGCCGCAGCGCCGCTCCCCGGGCCGCCATCTCCGAGGCGCTCACCGCGCCCCCGTGGCCGTTGCCGTAGGCCAGGGACACCAGCAGCCCCACCCGCTGCGCCAGCTCCAGCACCCGCACGGCACGCGACGGGTAACCCGGCGCCAGCACCTCCCGGCCCCGCTCGGCCCGCGCCCGGTACGCGTCGATCGCCGCCTCCGCCACCGGCCCCGACCCGGCGACGTCCAGCTTCGACAGCACCTCCGTCGCCTCCCGCAGCGCCTCCGCCAGCTCCCGCTCGGCCTCGCCCAGCGACGGCACGTCGGCGGGCGGCGCCTCCCGCACCGGCAGCACGTGCCAGAGCACCTCGGCATGTACATCACCCTCGGGGCCGGCCTCGTACACCTCGGGCACCAGCCCGAACGCGGCGCCGTGACAGACCACCGCCTCCTCGGCCTCCAGCGCACGCGCGTTGAACTCCGGCGGGCCGCTCAGCCCCAGCGGATGCCCCGGCGCGGGCAGAGCCACCCGCAGTCCGGTCACCCCCAGCGTGCGCAGCCGCCCCAGAGCGAGGGTCAGCCCGACCGGCGCGGACTCACCGGGCAGCCCCTCCACCCGGTGCACGGCGTCCCCGCCCACGACGGCGAGTACGGCGTCATCCGGAGAGACAAGTCCGGCCAGAAGGGCGTTTCCCCAAGCGGCGAGGCGTCCTGAACGCGGTTCCGAGAGCATGCCCCCACCCTAAGGACCGGACCGATGGAATGGAGCGGGGCACTCGTGGCGTAGATTTCATAAGGGCTGCGCCCACGGGCGCGGCGGACCCGAGCCACAGGCGTACGCGACAGCCGAGACCGGCCACACTGCAAGGGGAGACAACGCGCTCATGAGCGATGTTCTGGAGCTTCAGGACGTATCCGTGGTCCGTGAGGGCCGGGCTCTGGTGGACCAGGTCTCCTGGTCGGTGAAGGAGGGCGAGCGCTGGGTCATCCTCGGTCCCAACGGTGCCGGCAAGACCACCCTCCTGAACGTCGCCTCCAGCTACCTCTACCCCAGCAAGGGCACCGCCACCATCCTCGGCGAGACCCTCGGCAAGCCCGGCACCGACGTCTTCGAGCTGCGCCCCCGCATCGGCATGGCCGGCATGGCCATGGCCGACAAGCTCCCCAAGCGCCAGACCGTGCTGGAGACCGTCCTGACGGCCGCCTACGGCATGACCGCCCACTGGCAGGAGGAGTACGACGAGGTCGACGAGCGGCGCGCCCGCGCCTTCCTCGACCGCCTCGGCATGAGCGACTACCTGGACCGCAAGTTCGGCACCCTCTCCGAGGGCGAGCGCAAGCGCACCCTGATCGCCCGCGCCCTGATGACCGACCCCGAACTGCTCCTGCTGGACGAACCCGCCGCCGGTCTCGACCTCGGCGGCCGCGAGGACCTGGTACGCCGCCTCGGCCGGCTCGCCCGCGACCCCATCGCCCCCTCGATGATCATGGTCACGCACCACGTCGAGGAGATCGCCCCCGGCTTCACCCACGTCCTCATGATCCGCCAGGGCAAGGTGCTCGCCGCCGGCCCGATCGAGCTCGAACTCAGCTCCCGCAACCTCTCCCTCTGCTTCGGCCTCCCGCTCGTCGTGGAGCAGGTCGGCGACCGCTGGACCGCCCAGGGTCTGCCCCTGTCCTGACCCCTCTGCTCTCCCCCGCGCGCCCTGTCCGCCGCCCGACCGCGGCCCTACCATGACCATGTGAACGACATCGACGCATGGGTGTGGTGGCTCATCGGCGCGGCGGCACTCGGAATCCCGCTCGTGGTCACCGCGTTGCCGGAGTTCGGCATGCTCGCGGTGGGAGCCGTGGCGGCCGCGGTCGCCTCCGCCCTCGGCTTCGGCGCGGTCATCCAGGTCCTGACGTTCGTCGTCGTCTCCGTCGCCCTCATCGGCGTCGTCCGGCCCATAGCCGCCCGGCACGGCCGGCGCAGTCCCCGACTCGCCACCGGCGTGGAGGCGTTGAAGGGCAGGCAGGCCGTCGTCCTGGAACGGGTCGACGCGTCCGGCGGCCGCATCAAACTAGCCGGGGAAGTGTGGTCGGCCCGCGCCCTCGACACCGGCCGCGCCTACGAAGTGGGCCAGGAGGTGGACGTCGTGGACATCGAAGGGGCCACCGCGATCGTCATCTGAGGGCCAACTCACCGAGAACGACTCACGAGTTGCGCGAGGGTCTGTCAGACTCGACAGCAAGATCTTCAACAGTCATGAGATCTGCCGAAAGCGCCGAGGCGGAAGGGTACGGGGAACGACGATGGAACCGGTCATCATCGTCCTGATCATCCTGGTGGTGTTGGTCTTCATCGCCCTGATCAAGACGATCCAAGTCATCCCACAGGCCAGCGCGGCCATCGTCGAGCGCTTCGGCCGTTACACGCGGACGCTGAACGCGGGCCTCAACATCGTGGTCCCGTTCATCGACACCATCCGCAACCGCATCGATCTGCGCGAGCAGGTCGTCCCGTTCCCGCCGCAGCCGGTGATCACCCAGGACAACCTGGTCGTGAACATCGACACGGTCATCTACTACCAGGTCACCGACGCCCGGGCCGCCACCTACGAGGTCGCCAGCTACATCCAGGCGATCGAGCAGCTCACCGTCACCACCCTGCGCAACATCATCGGCGGCATGGACCTGGAACGGACCCTGACCTCCCGCGAGGAGATCAACGCGGCCCTGCGCGGGGTCCTGGACGAGGCCACCGGGAAGTGGGGCATCCGCGTCAACCGCGTGGAACTGAAGGCCATCGAGCCCCCGACCTCCATCCAGGACTCGATGGAGAAGCAGATGCGCGCCGACCGTGACAAGCGCGCCGCCATCCTCACCGCGGAAGGCACGCGCCAGGCCGCCATCCTCACCGCCGAGGGCGAGAAGCAGTCGCAGATCCTGCGCGCCGAAGGTGAGGCCAAGGCGGCGGCCCTGCGCGCCGAGGGCGAGGCCCAGGCCGTCCGCACGGTCTTCGAGGCCATCCACGCCGGTGACCCGGACCAGAAGCTGCTGTCCTACCAGTACCTCCAGATGCTCCCCAAGATCGCCGAGGGTGACGCCAACAAGCTCTGGATCGTCCCCAGCGAGATCGGCGACGCCCTCAAGGGCCTCTCCGGAGCGATGGGCAACTTCGGCCCCCTGGGCGGAGGTTCGGGCAACAACGGCTCATCGGGCAACGGCGGCTCCGCCGGTTCCGAGCGCCGGGAGAAGCCGAGCATCGACTGAGGCACACGAAAACCGCCGGGTTCCTCCCCGCGCCCCCTCGGGGGCGCGGGGAACCGCGCGAGAAGCGACGGACAACCGGAGGCCGCCGGCCAACAGGACGCGGCAGACGCGCAGAGGCCTAGGCGGCGTCCCGAGCGAGCCACTCAGGAAGCGCGTCGAAGTCCTCGGCGCCCAGAGCCAGGAGCATCGCGTCCGCCGGCGTCGGCTCGAACGGCTCCCGGAGCAGCGCCATCCCGGCCTCCTCCGGAGTCCTGTTCGCCTTCCGGTGGTTGTCCTCCGCACACGCGGCGACCGTATTCAGCCAGGAGTCCTGCCCGCCCTGAGACCGCGGCACCACGTGGTCCACGGTCGTCGCCCGCCGCCCGCAGTACGCGCACCGGTGCCGGTCCCTGACCAGCACCCCCCGCCGCGACCACGGAGCTCGTCTTCGGAACGGCACCCGGACATACCGGCACAACCGGATCACCCGAGGCGCCGGTATGTCGACATCGGCACCCCGCATCCGCAGCTCGGGATGGGCCTGCTCGACGACGGCCTTGTCCCGGAGCACCAGGACGACCGCACGGTTCAGCGTCACCGTCGACAGCGGCTCGAAGCTCGCGTTCAGCACCAGCGTGTCACGCATCCAGCCCACCTCCCGTGTGCACCTGCCCACCCCCCGGCGGGCTCGGATCAACTCTGGACGGGCGCGCCGAGATGGACAACGCAATAAAAAATGCCCGCCTCCGATCACTTCCAAGACCGGAGGCGGGCAAACGTTCAATGAACCCTTGGCTGAATCCTTGCGGTGACGTCAGCCCTGCGCGGGGTTCTCGTACTCACCGACGAGCTGGGCACGCGCGATCGTGTGGAAGCGCAGGTTGAATCCGACGACGGCCGGGGAGACGTCCGCGTCCGGGCCCAGCTTCTCCTGGTCGACCGCGTACACCGTGAAGACGTACCGGTGCGGGCCGTCCCCGGGCGGCGGAGCGGCACCCCCGAAGTCCTTCGTGCCGTAGTCGTTGCGCACGTGCACGGCGCCCGGGGGCAGCCCCTCGAACTTGCCGCTGCCCGCACCCGCCGGCAGCTCCGTCACGGAGGCCGGGATGTCGAACAGGACCCAGTGCCAGAACCCGCTGCCGGTCGGCGCGTCGGGGTCGTAGCAGGTCACGGCGAAGCTCTTGGTCTCGGGCGGGAAGCCCTCCCAGCGCAGCTGCGGCGACGTGTTGCCCTCCGCGTGCACCTGGGCGCTCTTGAGCGTCGCACCCTCCTCGATGTCCTCGCTCGTCACCGTGAACGACGGCACGGGCGGATGGAAGTCGTGGGGGAGCGGCCGCCGCTTGAGCTCGGTCACCTCGGTACCTCCTGATCGATGATCTGGAACCAGCGGTTCCCGAGCCTAGAACCAGTTGCGCTTGCTGCCGACCTCGGACAGCCACTGGTTGAGGTAAGCCGCCCAGTCGGTCCCCTGCCAGTCGTTCAGGCCCACCTGGAAGGAGCGGAAGGTGTCCGAGCCCTCGCTGAACAGGCCCGCCTTCTTGTCCATCTCCAGCACGACGTCCATCGCGTGCTCGTCGGCGACGAAGCTCAGCTCGACCTGGTTCAGCCCCCGGTACTGCGACGGCGGGAAGAACTCGATCTCCTGGTAGAAGGGCAGCCTCTGCCGCGTACCCCGGATGTGGCCGCGCTCCATGTCGGCGCTCTTGAAGCGGAAGCCCAGCTGGATGAAGGCGTCCAGGATCGCCTTCTGCGCCGGCAGCGGGTGCACGTTGATCGGGTCCAGATCCCCGGAGTCCACGGCCCGCGCGATCGCCAGCTCGGTGGTCACACCGATGTTCATCCCCCGCAGCGCCTGTCCGTCGATCATGGTGATCGGCGTCTCCCAGGGGATCTCCAGCCCGAACGGCACCGCGTGCACGGCACCCGCCTGCAACTCGAAGGCACCGCCGAGCCGGACCTTGGTGAACTCGATGTCCTGCTTGTACTCCTGGTCGCCGCTCTCGACCTCGACCTTGGCCTGCAGACCGACGGACAGCCCCTCGATGGCCTGGTTCACCGATCCGCCCTGGATCCGCACCTCGCCCTGGACGACACCACCCGGTACGACGTTGACCTCGGTCAGCACCGTCTCGACCGACGCCCCGCCGGCCCCCAGGCTCGCGAGCAGCTTCTTGAACGCCATGACTCTCCCTTTACGAATGGACCCTCGACCCGTACAAACGCGATCCGCCCGCACCCGGTTCCGCCGGCGCGCCGCCCCGTCTGGACTACCCTCGGAGGGCATGATCGCGCCCCCGGACCGTACGCCACTGCCCCGAGCCTTCTTCGACCGCCCGGTACTGGAGGTCGCGCCCGACCTCCTCGGCCGCGTCCTGGTCCGGACGACCCCCGACGGTCCAATCGCCCTCCGCCTCACGGAGGTGGAGGCGTACGACGGCCCGAACGACCCCGGTTCGCACGCCTACCGCGGCCCCACCGTCCGCAACGCGGTGATGTTCGGCCCGCCCGGACACGTGTACGTCTACTTCACCTACGGCATGTGGCACTGCATGAACCTGGTCTGCGGACCCGAGGGCCGGGCCAGCGGGGTCCTGCTGCGCGCGGGCGAGGTGGTGGAGGGCGCCGAGCTGGCCCGCAAGCGACGCGTTTCGGCCCGGAACGACAAGGAACTGGCCAAGGGGCCGGCCCGGCTGGCCACAGCCCTGGAGGTCGACCGGGCCCTGGACGGCGCCGACGCGTGCGCCTCCGGAGAGGCACCCCTGAAGATGCTCACGGGGACACCGGTCCCCTCCGACCAGGTACGCAGCGGTCCCCGCACCGGCGTCGCCGGCGAGGGAGGCGACGGCGACCTCCACCCGTGGCGCTTCTGGATCGCCGACGACCCGACGGTGAGCCCCTATCGCGCCCACGTACCGAAGCGCCGTCGAAGTTGACGCGGCCCGCCGAGGTGCGTAATGTAGCCCGAGCCGCTGAACCGGGTACGGTGATCACCTGCAGCCGGAGCGGCCAACCCACTACCTAGCTCCAGCCCCTCAACGGGGTCGTTTTCGGCGCACCCGTGCGTCCGAATTCGAACCCGCGAGACTCGATTATGAGTTCCCGAGGGAATCGGCTAACGTAGTGAATGTCGAAAGGGCGGACGGCGAAAGCCGAAAACCCCGACACACCCCGCCGACAGGG
>NZ_JAINRC010000049.1 GCF_020400655.1 Streptomyces spinosus | reverse complement strand
AACGAGGCCTATCATCGCGGTTTCTCTCCTTTGTTTCAGCTGTGCCGAGGCACCTTACGTCCTGACTCGGCTCCGGCGTCCCCGGGGCCTGTCCGACGGTTCGCGTCGGACAGGCCCCGGGAGAACCCGCGCCAAGGCCCCGACAAGAGGTGTGGTCCCGCCCGCAGGGGCAGGACCACATCCGGTGGGACGGGACTCAGTCCTCGTCCGCGGCGGTGGAGACCGTGGTGGTCTTCTTCGCCGTCGACTTCGCGGCGGCCGTCTTGGCGGTCTTCGCCGCCTTCTTGGCCGTCGTCTTCTTGGCCGCGGTCTTCTTGGCCGCGGTCTTCTTGGCGGCCGTCTTCTTCGCCGTGGCCTTCTTGGCCGCCGTCTTACGGGCGGTCTTCTTGGCCGGCGCGGCCTCCTCGGCAGCCGTCTCCCCGCTCACCGGAGCCTCGGCGGCCGGGGCCCCGGCCGCCGGAGTCTCGGCCGCGGTGGCCTCCTCCGACGTGGCCGACGGGACGACCACGACAGCCGCCTCCTCGGGCGCGGTCGGAGCGGTGGCCTTGCGCACCGCGCGGCGGCGCGGGCGGGCCGGGGCGGCGGCGCTCACGGCCTCCGCCGGCTGCCCCTCAGGGGCCTCGGCCGGGGTCACGGCGTCCGCAGCGGGCTGCTCCGCCGGTGCCTCGGCCACGGGCGCCGTCTCCGGCACCGTCACGACGGCCGCCTCGGCGCCCTCCGGCGAGCCGGCCGGAGCCGACACCTTCCGGGTCGCCCGACGGCGCGTACGGCCCTTCGGCGCGGCCTCCTCGGCGGCCGGGGCCTCCGCCTGCGACGCCGGGACCACCTGGTCCTCGACGGCCGTCGGCTCGGCCAGCGCCTCGGCGGCCGGCTCCGGCCGCACCGGGCGCGCCGCCGTCTCCTCGGCGGTGACGTCCTGGGCGGTCGGCACCTCGGCCTCCGCGGCCTCCGCGGCGGCCTTGCCGGCCCTGGACGCGCGCTCGGCCCGGGGCGCCTTCTCCGCCTTCGGTGCACCCGCCGGAGCGGACACCCGGCGGGTCGCCCGGCGCCGCGTACGGCCACGGGTGGCCGCCGCCTCCGCCTCGGCGACGCTGCTGTACAGCTCCTCGTCCGGCGCGAACTCGGGCGCGGGCAGGGCCACCGGCTCGGCGGCCTCGGCGGCCACCTCCACAGCGGTCTCCACCTCGGGCTCGACGGCCTCTCCGGTCTCCACGGCCACGGCGGCGGTCTCGTGCACGTGCTCGTGCGCGGGCTCCGGCGCCTCGGTGCCCCGGCCGCGCTTCTTGCGCTTGCCGCCGCCACCGTTCGCGGTCGCCTGGTCCAGGTGGACGATGACACCGCGCCCGTTGCAGTGGACACAGGTCTCGGAGAACGACTCCAGCAGGCCCTGGCCGACCCGCTTGCGGGTCATCTGCACGAGGCCCAGCGAGGTCACCTCCGCGACCTGGTGCTTCGTACGGTCGCGGCCCAGGCACTCCAGCAGGCGGCGCAGCACCAGGTCCCGGTTGGACTCCAGCACCATGTCGATGAAGTCGATCACGATGATGCCGCCGAGGTCGCGCAGCCGCAGCTGGCGCACGATCTCCTCGGCCGCCTCCAGGTTGTTCCTGGTGACCGTCTCCTCCAGGTTGCCGCCCTGGCCGGTGAACTTGCCGGTGTTGACGTCGATGACGACCATCGCCTCGGTCCGGTCGATCACCAGCGAACCGCCGCTGGGCAGCCAGACCTTGCGGTCCAGCGCCTTGGCGAGCTGCTCGTCGATCCGGTAGGTGGCGAAGACGTCGACCTCGGAGGTCCACCTCGACAGCCGGCCGGCCAGGTCCGGGGCGACGTGCGAGACGTACCCGTGGATCGTCTGCCAGGCCTCGTCACCGCTGACGATGACCTTGGAGAAGTCCTCGTTGAAGATGTCGCGCACGACCCGGACCGTCATGTCCGGCTCGCCGTACAGCAGCGTCGGAGCGCTGCCGCCGTTCTTGGCCTTCTTCTGGATCTCCTCCCACTGCGCCTGGAGCCGCTCGACGTCGCGGCGCAGTTCGTCCTCGCTCGCGCCCTCGGCGGCGGTGCGCACGATGACGCCCGCGTCCTCGGGGACGATCTTCTTGAGGATGGTCTTCAGCCGGGCCCGCTCGGTGTCGGGCAGCTTGCGGCTGATGCCGGTCATCGAGCCCTCGGGCACGTACACGAGGTAGCGCCCGGGGAGGGAGACCTGGCTGGTGAGCCGCGCGCCCTTGTGCCCGATCGGGTCCTTCGTGACCTGTACGAGGACGGACTGGCCGGACTTGAGCGCCGACTCGATCCGGCGCGGCCCGCCCGCCATGCCGAGCGCCTCGAAGTTGACCTCACCGGCGTACAGGACCGCGTTGCGGCCCTTGCCGATGTCGATGAAGGCGGCCTCCATCGACGGCAGCACGTTCTGGACCTTGCCCAGGTAGACGTTGCCGACGTACGAGGTCGACTGCTCCTTGTTGACGTAGTGCTCGACGAGCACGCCGTCCTCCAGGACGCCGATCTGCGTGCGCTCGCCGTGCTGACGGACGACCATCACGCGCTCGACGGCCTCGCGGCGGGCCAGGAACTCGGCCTCGGTGATGATCGGGACGCGGCGGCGTCCCTGCTCACGGCCTTCCCGGCGGCGCTGCTTCTTGGCCTCCAGACGGGTCGAGCCCTTGATGGACTGCACCTCGTCGGACGGCTCGCTGGGCTTGCGCGGCTCGCGGACCTTGACGACGGTGCGCTCCGGGTCGTCCTCGGACGGCTCGGTGTCCGCGGAGGTGTCACCCGCCCGACGGCGACGGCGACGGCGACGGCGGCTGCTGGAGCTGGATCCGCCCGACTCCTCGCCGCGCGCCTCGTCGGCGTCCTCTTCCTCCTGCTCGGCGGTGTCCTCGGCGTCCTGCGCGGCCTGCTCGGCGGCCAGTTCCTCGGCGTCGGCGTCCACGCCCTCGCCGGACTCGCCGTCGCCCGCGTCACCGCGCCGGCGACGGCGTCCGCCGCGGCGGCGGCGACGGCGCGAGCCGGACTCCTCGAAGCCCTCGGCGCCCTCGGTCTCGTCGCCGTCCTCGCCCTCGCCCTCGGCGAGGTCGTCGGCGGCCTCCGGGGCCTCGTCGGCCTCGTCGCGCTCCTCCTCGGCGGCGGCCTCGGCCGGCCTGCTCTCCTCGGCGGCGGCACCACGGCGGCGCCGGCGACGGCGGCCACCGGTCTCGGCGCGCTCCTCCGCGTACTCCTCGGTCCCCTCGGCCTCGACAGTCTCGACGGCCTCATCGACCTCGGCGGCCTCGGCAGCCGCCTCGGCGGCGGCCCGCTCCGGCGTCTGGAACTGGGGCTCGGTGAACACCGGCGCTCGGAAGACGGCGACGGCGGGGCGGGCGGGCCGGCGCGGGGCCCCGGCGTCCTCCTGCCCGGCGGTCCGCGCGGGCTCGGCGAACCCGGACGCGGCACGGACGACCCGGCGCCGGGCCCGGCGCGGGGCCCCTGCCTCGGCCTCGGCGGCCGGTGCGGGGACGTGCGGCGCCTGGACGGGCTGGGTGGCCGTGGCCGGCTCGGTGGTGTGCGTGGTCGCGGGGACCTCCGGGGTGTGGGTGGCCACGGCGGGCTCCGCCTCGGCGGCTTCGCCGGCGGCGGGCGTGGTGTCGGGC
>NZ_JAINRC010000048.1 GCF_020400655.1 Streptomyces spinosus | reverse complement strand
GGACAAGCCCTCGGCCTATTAGTACCAGTCAACTCCACCCGTTACCAGGCTTCCATATCTGGCCTATCAACCCAGTCGTCTACTGGGAGCCTTACCCCATCAAGTGGGTGGGAGTCCTCATCTCGAAGCAGGCTTCCCGCTTAGATGCTTTCAGCGGTTATCCCTCCCGAACGTAGCCAACCAGCCATGCCCTTGGCAGAACAACTGGCACACCAGAGGTTCGTCCGTCCCGGTCCTCTCGTACTAGGGACAGCCCTTCTCAAGACTCCTACGCGCACAGCGGATAGGGACCGAACTGTCTCACGACGTTCTAAACCCAGCTCGCGTACCGCTTTAATGGGCGAACAGCCCAACCCTTGGGACCGACTCCAGCCCCAGGATGCGACGAGCCGACATCGAGGTGCCAAACCATCCCGTCGATATGGACTCTTGGGGAAGATCAGCCTGTTATCCCCGGGGTACCTTTTATCCGTTGAGCGACGGCGCTTCCACAAGCCACCGCCGGATCACTAGTCCCGACTTTCGTCCCTGCTCGACCCGTCGGTCTCACAGTCAAGCTCCCTTGTGCACTTACACTCAACACCTGATTGCCAACCAGGCTGAGGGAACCTTTGGGCGCCTCCGTTACCCTTTAGGAGGCAACCGCCCCAGTTAAACTACCCATCAGACACTGTCCCTGATCCGGATCACGGACCCAGGTTAGACATCCAGCACGACCAGACTGGTATTTCAACGACGACTCCACAAACACTGGCGTGCCTGCTTCACAGTCTCCCAGCTATCCTACACAAGCCGAACCGAACACCAATATCAAACTGTAGTAAAGGTCCCGGGGTCTTTCCGTCCTGCTGCGCGAAACGAGCATCTTTACTCGTAGTGCAATTTCACCGGGCCTATGGTTGAGACAGTCGAGAAGTCGTTACGCCATTCGTGCAGGTCGGAACTTACCCGACAAGGAATTTCGCTACCTTAGGATGGTTATAGTTACCACCGCCGTTTACTGGCGCTTAAGTTCTCAGCTTCGCCCACCCGAAAGTGAGCTAACCGGTCCCCTTAACGTTCCAGCACCGGGCAGGCGTCAGTCCGTATACATCGCCTTACGGCTTCGCACGGACCTGTGTTTTTAGTAAACAGTCGCTTCTCGCTGGTCTCTGCGGCCACCCCCAGCTCAGAGCGCGAAGCTCATCACCAGACGTGGCCCCCCTTCTCCCGAAGTTACGGGGGCATTTTGCCGAGTTCCTTAACCATAGTTCACCCGAACGCCTCGGTATTCTCTACCTGACCACCTGAGTCGGTTTAGGGTACGGGCCGCCATGAAACTCGCTAGAGGCTTTTCTCGACAGCATAGGATCATCCACTTCACCACAATCGGCTCGGCATCAGGTCTCAGCCGTATGCAAGGCGGATTTGCCTACCTTGCGGCCTACACCCTTACCCCGGGACAACCACCGCCCGGGATGGACTACCTTCCTGCGTCACCCCATCACTCACCTACTACCAACTTGGGTCAGCGGCTCCACCACTCCCCTTTGCCCGAAGGCTCCAGGGCGGCTTCACGGCCTTAGCATCACTGGATTCGATGTTTGACGCTTCACAGCGGGTACCGGAATATCAACCGGTTATCCATCGACTACGCCTGTCGGCCTCGCCTTAGGTCCCGACTTACCCTGGGCAGATCAGCTTGACCCAGGAACCCTTAGTCAATCGGCGCAAACGTTTCTCACGTTTGTATCGCTACTCATGCCTGCATTCTCACTCGTCAACCGTCCACGACTACCTTCCAGTGCCGCTTCACCCGGCAGACGACGCTCCCCTACCCATCACAGCACCCGTTGGGGCTATACGCTGCAATGACACGACTTCGGCGGTACGCTTGAGCCCCGCTACATTGTCGGCGCGGAATCACTAGACCAGTGAGCTATTACGCACTCTTTCAAGGGTGGCTGCTTCTAAGCCAACCTCCTGGTTGTCTCTGCGACTCCACATCCTTTCCCACTTAGCGTACGCTTAGGGGCCTTAGTCGATGCTCTGGGCTGTTTCCCTCTCGACCATGGAGCTTATCCCCCACAGTCTCACTGCCGCGCTCTCACTTACCGGCATTCGGAGTTTGGCTAAGGTCAGTAACCCGGTAGGGCCCATCGCCTATCCAGTGCTCTACCTCCGGCAAGAAACACACGACGCTGCACCTAAATGCATTTCGGGGAGAACCAGCTATCACGGAGTTTGATTGGCCTTTCACCCCTAACCACAGGTCATCCCCCAGGTTTTCAACCCTGGTGGGTTCGGTCCTCCACGAAGTCTTACCTCCGCTTCAACCTGCCCATGGCTAGATCACTCCGCTTCGGGTCTTGAGCGTGCTACTGAAACGCCCTATTCGGACTCGCTTTCGCTACGGCTTCCCCACCCGGGTTAACCTCGCAACACACCGCAAACTCGCAGGCTCATTCTTCAAAAGGCACGCAGTCACGAGAGTGAAGCAAGCTCCACTCCGACGCTCCCACGGCTTGTAGGCACACGGTTTCAGGTACTATTTCACTCCCCTCCCGGGGTACTTTTCACCATTCCCTCACGGTACTATCCGCTATCGGTCACCAGGGAATATTTAGGCTTAGCGGGTGGTCCCGCCAGATTCACACGGGATTTCTCGGGCCCCGTGCTACTTGGGTGTCTCTCAAACGAGCCGCTGACGTTTCGACTACGGGGGTCTTACCCTCTACGCCGGACCTTTCGCATGTCCTTCGCCTACATCAACGGTTTCTGACTCGTCCCACGGCCGGCAGACCGTGGAAGAGAGATCCCACAACCCCGCATACGCAACCCCTGCCGGGTCTCACACGCATACGGTTTGGCCTCATCCGGTTTCGCTCGCCACTACTCCCGGAATCACGGTTGTTTTCTCTTCCTGCGGGTACTGAGATGTTTCACTTCCCCGCGTTCCCTCCACACTGCCTATGTGTTCAGCAGTGGGTGACAGCCCATGACGACTGCCGGGTTTCCCCATTCGGAAACCCCCGGATCAAAGCCTGGTTGACGACTCCCCGGGGACTATCGCGGCCTCCCACGTCCTTCATCGGTTCCTGGTGCCAAGGCATCCACCGTGCGCCCTTAAAAACTTGGCCACAGATGCTCGCGTCCACTGTGCAGTTCTCAAACAACGACCAGCCACCCATCACCCCCGGGACACAACCCGGAGTTCACTGGGGCCGGCGACTGAGGAGAAGTTCATTCCCTCAGACACCCAACAGCGTGCCCGACCAGCCCCCACCCGGCGATCATGCGTTCCACGCTCCGAAGAGCAGTACTAACAGCCACCGACCCGAGAAACCGGCCGAGTAGTCAACGTTCCACCCATGAGCAACCAGCATCAGACATTCGCTGATGTACTGGCCTCTGACCGAGCCAGGCCCGGTAAGAAGTGCTCCTTAGAAAGGAGGTGATCCAGCCGCACCTTCCGGTACGGCTACCTTGTTACGACTTCGTCCCAATCGCCAGTCCCACCTTCGACAGCTCCCTCCCACAAGGGGTTGGGCCACCGGCTTCGGGTGTTACCGACTTTCGTGACGTGACGGGCGGTGTGTACAAGGCCCGGGAACGTATTCACCGCAGCAATGCTGATCTGCGATTACTAGCGACTCCGACTTCATGGGGTCGAGTTGCAGACCCCAATCCGAACTGAGACCGGCTTTTTGAGATTCGCTCCACCTCACGGTATCGCAGCTCTTTGTACCGGCCATTGTAGCACGTGTGCAGCCCAAGACATAAGGGGCATGATGACTTGACGTCGTCCCCACCTTCCTCCGAGTTGACCCCGGCGGTCTCCCGTGAGTCCCCAGCACCACAAGGGCCTGCTGGCAACACGGGACAAGGGTTGCGCTCGTTGCGGGACTTAACCCAACATCTCACGACACGAGCTGACGACAGCCATGCACCACCTGTACACCGACCACAAGGGGGACCCTGTCTCCAGGGTTTTCCGGTGTATGTCAAGCCTTGGTAAGGTTCTTCGCGTTGCGTCGAATTAAGCCACATGCTCCGCCGCTTGTGCGGGCCCCCGTCAATTCCTTTGAGTTTTAGCCTTGCGGCCGTACTCCCCAGGCGGGGCACTTAATGCGTTAGCTGCGGCACGGACAACGTGGAATGTTGCCCACACCTAGTGCCCACCGTTTACGGCGTGGACTACCAGGGTATCTAATCCTGTTCGCTCCCCACGCTTTCGCTCCTCAGCGTCAGTATCGGCCCAGAGATCCGCCTTCGCCACCGGTGTTCCTCCTGATATCTGCGCATTTCACCGCTACACCAGGAATTCCGATCTCCCCTACCGAACTCTAGCCTGCCCGTATCGACTGCAGACCCGGGGTTAAGCCCCGGGCTTTCACAACCGACGTGACAAGCCGCCTACGAGCTCTTTACGCCCAATAATTCCGGACAACGCTTGCGCCCTACGTATTACCGCGGCTGCTGGCACGTAGTTAGCCGGCGCTTCTTCTGCAGGTACCGTCACTCTCGCTTCTTCCCTGCTGAAAGAGGTTTACAACCCGAAGGCCGTCATCCCTCACGCGGCGTCGCTGCATCAGGCTTGCGCCCATTGTGCAATATTCCCCACTGCTGCCTCCCGTAGGAGTCTGGGCCGTGTCTCAGTCCCAGTGTGGCCGGTCGCCCTCTCAGGCCGGCTACCCGTCGTCGCCTTGGTGAGCCGTTACCTCACCAACAAGCTGATAGGCCGCGGGCTCATCCTGCACCGCCGGAGCTTTACAACCCGGGAGATGCCTCCCAGGCTCATATCCGGTATTAGACCCCGTTTCCAGGGCTTGTCCCAGAGTGCAGGGCAGATTGCCCACGTGTTACTCACCCGTTCGCCACTAATCCCCACCGAAGTGGTTCATCGTTCGACTTGCATGTGTTAAGCACGCCGCCAGCGTTCGTCCTGAGCCAGGATCAAACTCTCCGTGAATGTTTAC
>NZ_JAINRC010000047.1 GCF_020400655.1 Streptomyces spinosus | reverse complement strand
CGATCCCCCTGGCTGCCGTCGAAGCGGGAGATCCGGGTGCTGGTCCTGCCGACGGCGAGATACCGGTGGCGCGGTCGGGGGTACCGGACCGGTTGCGGTCGCACGTGTCGGGCCGGCCGAGATCACGCTCGGCCGGCCCGGCACGGGGAGCAAGCCCCTGGCTGGTCGTCAGCCGCGCGTCATCGCGAAGACGTGGAGCGTGGGCGTGTGGGGAGCGGCCACTGTGCTCACGTCGGGCAACTGGACCCTGACCGGTGTCTTGCCGGACTGCAATGGCACACCGGCGTAGTAGACGTACGCGGAGCCCTGGTACGTCTGATTGCCCTTGCGGTTCTGGTAGGCGCCGCTGAACGCCACGTCACCGTCGCCGCCGAACCAGTCGGGACTGTTCAGGCTGAACTGCTGGCTGGTTCCGTCGGAGTAGAAGACGGTCCCCTTCCCGCCCGCGGGTCCGTAACTCGCCGAGACCAGGAACCCGAGGGTACTGCCCTGGGTGCCGTCGACGGCGATGGTCTGACCCGAGGCGACGGCGTTGTCGGGCTCACCGAAGGTACCGGTGCCGTGGGTCGCTGTCGCACCGGCGGTGGAGGGCCAGGTGAAGCGCAGACCCGCGTGGGTGCCGGTGGAGCCCGGAGTGACGCCCGCTGCGGCGAGTGCCTGCGCGGAGAAGCTCGCCCCGCCACCGTCGAAGTCGCCCAGGTCCGTGGCGGTGTCCCGGGTGACAGCGATGTTGTTGAACGCCGACTCAAGGCTCATCGCGGCCTTGCCGAGGCCCATGGCGTAGACGTGCAGCGTGGGCGTGTCGGGAGCCGCGGCAGGGCTGACCTTGGGCAGCTGGACGCTGACCGGTGTCTTGCCGGACTGCAACGGCACACCGGCGTAGTAGACGTACGCGGAGCCTTGGTACGTGTGATTGCCCTCGCGGTTCTGGTAGGCGCTGCTGATCGCCGCGTCACCGTCGCCGCCGAACCAGTCGGGGCTGTTCAGGCTGAACTGCTGGCTGGTTCCGTCGGAGTAGAAGACGGTCCCCTTCCCGCCCGCGGGTCCGTAGCTCGCCGAGACCAGGAACCCGAGGCTGTCGCCGGCGCCGCTGAGCGCGATGGTCTGACCGTTGGCGACGGTGTTGTCCGGCTTGCCGCTGCCGGCGGTGGACGGCCAGGTCAGGGCCACACCCCCGTGAGCGACGGTCGAACCCGGGGTGACACCCGCCTTGGCGAGCGCCTGTGCGGAGAAGCTGGCCCCGCCGCCGTCCATGTCACCGGCGTCGGTGGCGGTGTCCTGCGTGACCGACACGTTGTCGAAGGTCGAGGCGAGTGACGATGCGGCCTGTCCCGGGGTGGCAGGGGGCACCTGCTCGGCGATGCCGTCGAGGTAGTGAATGCCCGCGGTGACGCTGAGGCCCACCAGGTGCTGCGCGTCGAACCTGGCCCACTCCTGGGGGATCAGCTGGGCCAGATGCGTCTTGCCTTGCTCGTTCGCGGCGGTGACCAGCGCGTCCTTGAAAGCGGCGGCCGAGTCGATCTGCTCCTGGGTGATGATGACTCCGTCGGCCGCGTCCGTTCCCACCGCCTCGAACACGGGCTCCAGGTCCTGGACCGTCCGCACGAACTGATCCAGGAGCGGGCCCTTGAGCTCCAGGGTGTTATCGAAATCGGCCCTGTTGTCGAGGAAGACCTTCTCGTAATAGGTGACAGCAGGGGACCCGGAGACGGTGCCGAGCTCATACATGTGGACCAGCGAGCCGGCCACGTCCTCCAGCGAGGCACCGTCGGCCGCCAGCGCCCCGGAGTCACCGTAGACCTGCTCCATGGTCGAGCAGTGGACGACGTAGCCGAAGCCGGACTTGCATGCTTCAGGCCGCGGGTCCGGTGTGGTCGGCGTGACCCCGACCTCGTTCTCCCAGACCGTGTTGGTCACGGATGCCTGACGGGACGTCGGGCCGTAGAGGTCGGAGGCCGCGGTCACCATGGCCGTCCCGGCGTCGGCGAACGTCGACGTCGGGGAGAGGTACTGGGTCATCGCCCGCCACAGGATGTCCGTGGTGGTATCGGGGTCCATGAGAACGGACATGCGGTAGAACGCGTAGTTGGGGATACCGCTGTTGGTGTGGACACCACCGTTGTCGGAACAGGTCTCGGAGTACGCGCTCATGTGTCGCGGCTGACCGTGGACGGTGGGGTCGGCCAGGGACCGGATGGGTCCCATGGCCGCCATGTCGGAACCCACCAGCCAGTCGTTCTTTCCCTTTGCCGCCCGCTCGGTCATCTCACCGAAGAAGTCGGAGATGCTCTCGTTCAGCGCACCGGACTCGAACTCGTACTGCAGGCCCGCGGTGTACTGGGTGACGCCGTGCGTCATCTCGTGGCCGGAGACGTCCTGCGACAGCATGCCGTCGCCGTACGTCATGTACGAGCCGTTCCAGGACGCGTTCTTGTAGTTCTTGTCGTAGTGCACGAATGACTTCAGCGACATGCCGTTGCCATCTATGCTGTTGCGCCCGAATTTGTTCTTGTAGAAGTTGTAGACCACCCCACTCTGGTCGTACGCAGCGTCCGCGTCGGCGTCGTTGGTGGCCGGGCCACCCTCCTCCCTCACCTGTACGGCTGCGGCATCGTTCGTCTGGTGCTTCATGTCATAGATCGCTCGATAGAGGACCTTGGGCGTGGAACCCGGGCCCGACGGGGTGCCCGGCGAGCCCTGGTCGGCGATGGGGAGGAACGGGAAAGCCTCGGTCGGAGGGTCGCAGATGGTCGCTCCAGTGGGCGACGTGTGACACTCTCCCGGCACCATCGGCGTCGCCTTCTCGATGTTGCTCGGGAACGCCGAGTCCTTGATACCCATCGTCGCGTGGCCGAAGTCCGCGGCGAAGAGCTTTTCCCGCAGTCCATTGGGGAAGCCGTTGTAGGAGACGAGCGCCGGGCGTCGCCAGGTGTGGTAGTCGTTCTCCGGCGGCTCGTCGCCCTCGTTGGCGAGGCGGAAATTGTGGGTCGAGGCGCCGTCCTTCTGGTAGACGACCTTGGGGTGGGTGCCGTCCCAGCGGACCTCACTGGCCGGGTGGACGTGGTACTCGCCATGCGCGGACGTGGCCACGTACTCTGCCTGGTCGTCCTTCACCCAGATCGCGACGTGCTCCCAGTCGTGGGTGTGCCCCCCGATGTCGCTGTCGTCGGCCGCCACGTCCTTCTCGAAGTAGTAGTCGTAAAGGTAGATACACCATCCGAGGTTGCACCGCTGCCGCGAGTACGCGTTGGTGTTGTCCAGATCGGACTTGTCGTGGCAGTCGGCCGAGGTGGTGGTGTTGTTGTGGTCGAGGCCCTGGGAGATGGTGCCGTCCGGACCGATCGCCGGGACGTTGTAGCAGCCGTCGGTGTCGTAGTCGACGTCCGGCGCCCACTTGAGGTCGTTCTCGGTGGCGTTCTGCGGCAGCGCCCTCGGCGGGTCGGGAACCGCGGCCGCGGCGGCCTCGGTGAGAGGCTGGACACCGACGATGACTCCCTTGTGCAGAGCATCGACGAAGACCCGTTCGCTGAACCCGCCCTTGTCCCTCACGTCGATCTGCCAGGCGAGGGCCGAGGGGCTCCTGTATCCCTGCTCCGGTGAGCCGGGGTACACCACAAGTGTCGGAGACGCGGTAGGCCTGGCGTGCCGCATCGTCTTGCCGGCGACCGCGAGAGCGTCCTTCTGACGTACCGTCGGGACCGTGGAAGCCGGAGGGATCAGGTCGGGGCGCAGCCCGTTGGTGACGGCGGTCACCGTCGTGTTGCCGCGGTCCAGGTGCACGCCCAGCCGGGCGTTGTACACCGGCACGCCATGGATCGACTGGTCGTACCAGACGTGGTGGGCGCCGGTCGGGTCGGGCAGTTGGGCGCGCCCGGTGACCTTCGACAGCATGTCGTCGGTGTCCGCGACGCCGAAGAGCTTCGCATGTGCGTGGAGCCAGGCCGGGACGTCGTGCCCCGCCAACCGGCTGCGCAGACCACCCAGTGCCGAGGGCGTACCCGTCTGCGGATTCCTGGCCACGTCGAGCTTGCGGCCGGCCTCACGCTGCAGTTCCTTCAGGGCGTCACCGACGCCTGAGGCCCGCCACTTCGGCAGCGGTCGCGGCTGGGCGGACGCCGCTGTTGCGGCACCCGCGGACAGCACCGAGGCGACCACCGCCACCGCGGCCGCGACCGCCGTCCCGCGCACGGCCCACTGTCGTGCGGCACGCACGTCCCGAGCCGGACGCCGCCCCGTCGAGGGGTGGAGGCGTACGACGGCGCCACCGACCACCAGCGCCCAGCCGGCCGCCGCGACGACCGCCCAGGCGGTGGACGTCGACAGCTGCATCGCCGAAGCCGCCCCAGGGTCACGGGTCGCCACCTGGGCGATACCTGTGAGGGCGGCGTAGGCACCCGCCGAGGCGGCCAGCAAGGGCCACTTCGGGAGCGCGAGAAGGCGCGCCGCTGCGGCAACGACCCACCCGAGCGCGGCGGTACCGAGCAGCGGGCCGAACCCCACAAGGAGCAGTTCGGAGCGGTGCTCGAACACCCAGGGGGCTGTGATGTGCCCCGCGAACGGCGCCATGCGCCATTCGACGGGCACCCCGTGACCGGCAACGAGTCCGGCGACGGTGCCGGGGGCGTCGGGGGCGAGATGTCTCGCCACGAGAACGTCGAAGTACGCACTGCTGTGTGCGATCACGACGTGCAGGGCGACCTGCACGGCGGCCAGCGCCGAGACCAGCCCGAGTGCGCCGGCGATCAGCGCGGCACCGGCTGTGTGCCAGTGTCTTCGGAGGAATTCTTGTCGCAACTTACTTCCCTGACGACGGCTCCGAACGGCTCGGAGCATGTGGAGTAGGGCATACCTTGATGTGCGCCCTGGCCTCTGCTGTCCGACCTGCGATGACAGGCGGGCGCCGCAAGTACCGGCAGCGCACCGGTGAGCAGAGGTTTCTGGGAGCGGATCGGTAAGGCAGTCGGCATCCTACTCACGTACTTGATCAGGCAAGTAAACGGTAAGTGTGTCGTCGATCACAGAGCCGTCATGGTGTTCCGCGTCCCGCGCCGGGATCTCTCCGACGGCACTCGCACCCCCGTGCACATGTGTCACCAGGGCCATCGAACACGCTGGATCGACGTGCCCTTTGGGCACTCACCGGGTCACGAGGGTTTGCCGGCGCGCCAGTTGACGGCGAGGGCCCGGTCCAGCAGGGCCGGGTCGGTGAGGGTCAGCGGGTGGGCGAGTGTGAAGGCCACGGCTTCGTTGACCGTCTCGTCCACGGGGGCCGCCTGGGCGAGTTGGTGCCTGGCGGCACGCGCCTGGCGTATGTCCGGCGGTACGTCCACACCGTCGACCGCGTCCTGGGGGCCTGGTCCGCGCCGGCCGAGAAGCTCCACCCCGGTACGGCACCGAGGTGATCCCCCTGGTCGTGCCGGCCCGTTGACAGAAGGCCCCGTGCAAGACGCGAGGGAGCGCACGCACGGCGTTCGAGCGCCGATGCCCGAGCGGCTCCCACGGGCACCGGGGATACCGCCGGGCCGAGGACAGCCCACCGGGTGCTCGGGCACCGCACCCGTGACGGTGAGCCGGCTGCTCGTGTCCGCCCAGGCTGCCCGGGACGACCAGACCGTCCGGGATCGATGAACCGCCCGGTCACCGCCCTGCTGCCTCGGCCGGATCACCTCGGCGTCGGACCCGGCGACCGGCCGCAGCCGACAACCCGGCCTTGCCGCCTCATCGCCGACGGAGGCTGACCGGTCCACGGCGGGGCAGTCCCCACCGCGGTCTTCACGAACCCTCCCGGTTCGGTCGGCTACGCCCTGGAGCACGGCACGTCACCGGAGATGGTGGCGAAACACCTCGGCGAGGCCGCTCAACCACCCCTCGATGTCCCGCGGAGCGTGCGTGGAGAAGGAGAGCCGGAGCGTGGGTGGGTCCACGGCGCCGGCGAAGAAGGGGACGCCCGGCATGTAGGCGACGCCGTGGGCGACCGCGTGGGGCAGCAGCCGGAAGGCGCCGTAGCCGTCGGGCAGCCGGACCCAGGCGAACATGCCGCCGTCCGGACGGCTCCACGTGCTCCCTTCGGGCAGCGCACACTTACTGGTCCGGCGCAGAGTTGCTGTTCAGGGCCGGCGGCTACTGGTGGGACGGCGAGAAATTGGTACCGGCCGGGCCAGATCCGGGATCCGGCACATGGCACGTGCCATGGCTACCGTCCACGCTGCCGACATGCTGGGCGGCCGCGCCCACCCGGACCGAGCGCATGTGCACATGGGCGGCACCTTCGACCGCCTGCTCGGCGTGTCGCTCAGGTGGCAGGCGAAGCGCTGCGACTGTCCGCGACGACGAATGGGGACCCCGACACACAGGCCGCGTAGGAGTTCTTCTCCCGCGTCGTGCCGAGGGAACCTGAGAGCTGAGATCTCCAGCGGACACGGAGGAGGGGCGCGTAGCCGTCGAGACCCAACGACGGCGTACGCTGGCTTGCTCGCTCCGCCGCCGTCTTCGCTCGCCGACACTGGGCCCCCGCGACCCTCTTCGTCCCGCATGGTGGCCTCGCGGGGAAACGCGGCCGCCTGCCCCCGTCCACCTCTGCGACCATGGTCGCCTTTCGCGGGTTACCCACCGGTTTCCTGGAACCATTCGCGCAAGCGTTCCAGGAGTTTCTCCGGTTGCTCTTCGGCCATCCAGTGACCAGAGTCTTCGACCGCTCGTACGGTAACGCTCTCGGCGACCTCTGAGAGCATCTGCTCGGCTATCGGGAGGAAGAAGCTGGCAGTACCTCCCAGTCCCAGCACCTCGTCAGGCCATAGGGGGGCGTACGCGTAGCCGACCAGCGTGCCGAGGTCGTGGCTGACGATCGTGATCGGATTCTGCACACCGAGGTGTCACCGCAACGCCCTGATGTCGCGCGCCATGGTCTGTTTGTCGTAGCCACCCGCGGGCTTCGACGAGCCGCCGGCCCCTCGGACGTCCGGTGCTCGAAGATGTTGTGTTGAAGATCAGGCACGGTACTTCTCGGGTGATGTACGCGGTCGGCACGTAGCTGTCCGGCTTCAGCCGACGCCCCCCGAGAGCCAGGGCCGTGACCGCTGGGGCCCGGACAGCGAGAGCCAGGCGAATGGTGCAGTCCGGGACATCCGAAGGGAACCTTCCGTCGGCGCAACGGTGCCGTTCACACACCACTCATCGGAGCCGATCAGACACGCCACCTGCATCTCCAACCGGCACACCGAAACACACGACGATAACGGCAAGGCTGCCCGCGGAGCGCCCTATGCCGTGCCCATGCGCCGGCGGTGCGTCTCGAGGCACGTACGTGTGGGAGTGGGCAGCCGTGCGCTTTCGTGGGCAGTCCACCGCCGGAGCGGCCGACTGGCCTCGCCCGCCCAGGACGGGACTGCCTCGGCCCGGCTACTTCGCCGCGGCCTGTACGTGCTTGCGGATGTGCTCCGCCCAGGTCTCCGGGGAGTCGACAGGGCTGAAGTGCCCCGTGTTCTCCATGAAGTGGAGATCGTAGTCGCTGTAGTAGTCGTCGAGCGTGTCGCTCCATTCCGTGGGGAAGAGCGCGTCGCTGTCGGGCCACAGGATGGTGAGGTTCTTCGAGAACCGGTCCTCCGGCGCTGGTTTCGTCTCATTGGCGTAGAAGGTGATGGGGTTGCCCTCGGGGTAGCGGAACCACATCGCGCTGGCGACGAATTCGCCCGGCTTCGAGTGATTCTCAGTGAGGTGGTCGAGGAGTACGTCGACCGCTGGGGAGCCGGGGGGCGACCAGCTCTCCAGGTTCTCTCGCAAGGCTGCGCGCACGGCTTCCGGCTTTCCGTCGATCAGGTCCTCGACCAGCCGGGTCTTGTACAAGATGGCATGCAGGAAGGCGTTGACGGCCCTCTCCTCCAGGATGCGCCGTCCGACCCCAAGAGTCGGCGGAGCGATGACCAGAGAGTGCGCAAGGTCCGGGCGCTTCATCGCGATGGTCTGAACGGTGAAGCTTCCCACGTCGTAGCCGCACAGTACGGCGTTGCTGATACCCAAGTCGTCGATGAGCGCGATGATGGCGTCGACCTGGCCGGTGAGCGAGTAGGCATTGCCGACATTCTCTAGGTGCTTGTCGGACTTGCCGTACCCGTGCAGGTCGGGGGTAAGTACGTCGACGTCGTCGCCCAGAAGCGGAACCACGCGCGAGAACTCCATGTGGTCGCCCGGATTCCCGTGGACGAGGACGACGGGCGTGCCGCTGCCGGAGCGTTCGTAGTAGTTCCGGAAACCCTGTATGGGCTTGGAGAAAGGCATGCGGATCGCCTCCAGGTGTGAGCGTAATGATGCTTGGGAGCTTCGGTCGGGTGTGATGAAGTCTCGGCGTTTCCAGCGCTTCGTCCTGCGGTGAATCGAAAGTGCGGGCGAAACGTGGTATCGGTCAGCCGGGCCGCCGGCGTGATGACGGCCGGCGGTACGCCGACGCGCAGCGGAGGGGGCGGGCGATGAAGCCGGCCCTCTGAGCGACGTCGTGGGGCCTGAAGGCGTCGTGCGGGGGTGTCGCCTCTGCACGCCGTTCTCAAATGTCCCGCGGCATCGCTCAGGTCGCGCGGGCACTCGACTCAGCGAGGGATCTCTTCGTAGTGGTGCTCGTCGTAGTCCGACTTCAGGTAGCCGTTGACGGTGTCGTTGAAGTGGATCCAGTGCGGCGTCTTGCCGTGCGCGGTCAGATGCTCCTGAGACTCCCAGTGCTCGATCAGGGCATAGCTGTACGGATCATGGTCGTTGCGCCACAGCTGGTACAGGTGGCATCCGTCCTCCTTGTTGGACTCCACCACCATGTTGTTCAGCAGTTTCAGGAATTCCGCCTCATGCTGCTGAGCCACGTCGAAGAAGACATTAAGGATGATCATTTCGTCCTCCTGTCGCAAGGCGTCACACGCCATCTTCCGACGTACTACCTCGTTACGCATCTGGGGGGCTCGTCTGCCTACGCGTAGAGACCCGGGGGACGGCACCGCGCCAGACATTCTCAACGCCGGTGCCGAGCCGCAGCGGGACTGACCAAACGGCATTACGTAGCTGGTCCAACGCTCAACGCGACGCCTCGTCTTCGAAGGTGAACCGCTTAGGGCCTCCATCTCGACGAACGTGCCGATGAGACCGGTCGCGGCGAGCCCCTCGGCCTGCGCGCGTGTCTCACCTAGGAGCGCACCGAATCCGGCGGGGCGCGCTTCGTCGCTGGCGCAGCTGCGAGGCCTGGGAGGCCTGGGAGGCCTGCGAGGCCTGGGAGGCGAGCCCACCCCAGTCGTGGTAGTCATGCAATGGGGACGGAGGATGAACATCATGGAATTCAGGCGACTGGGCCGGTCCGGCCTGCGGGTGTCCGTGCTGGCCATGGGCACCATGACTTTCGGCGGCGGCGATGTCTTCGGA
>NZ_JAINRC010000046.1 GCF_020400655.1 Streptomyces spinosus | reverse complement strand
ACACGACGGAAGCGACCGTCGCCGGCGTGTGGTCCGACGTCCTCGGCGTCGACACCGTCGGAATCCACGACAACTTCTTCCAGCTGGGCGGACAGTCGATCAGCGCGGTGCGGGTGGTCTCCCGACTGCGGGACGCCGGCCTGGGCGCCTCCCTCCAGCAGATCGTGCGGCACCCGACGGTGGCCGAGCTGGCGGCCGCGCTGGACGTCCCGCAACCGGCGTCGTCCGGGCTCATGGTGCTCCTCTCGTCCGTGGCCGATCCCAGGCTGCCCGTCCTGTTCTGCGTACACCCGGGTGGCGGCAGCACCCACCCCTACCGGGCGCTCGCACGGTGCCTGGCGGGCACGTTCACCGTGTACGGCATCCAGGCCCCGGGGCTGAACGCGGACGAGGCGCCGCTCGTCGGGATGGAGTCGATCGCGGAACGATACTGGCGGGAGGTTCGCACGGTGCAGCCCACGGGCTCGTGCACGATCCTGGGATGGTCGACGGGTGCCGTGATCGCCCACGCGATGGGGGTGAGCGCCCCGGAGGACGTCACCGGCCTGTTCCTGCTGGAGCCGGCGGTGACGGGCGACGACCAGCGGGACCGCTTCCAGTGGCACGCCGAGGTGTACCGCCGGGTGAGCGCGCTGTGGCGGCGCGGCCAGAACCAGCGCGGCGCCGAACGGGCCGCCACGGAACAGGAGTTGCGGCGCCTGGCGCCGGAGATGAACCTCGACGAGAGGCTGGTCACGCTCGACGAGTGGCTGCCCTATGCGGTACTGGAGGCCGAGGTGCGGTCGCTCGCCGCCTACCGGCCCGCACGCTCGGGGGCCAGGGCGACGCTGTTCGTCAGCGACACGGTGCGTGACGGCAGCGGCGACGAGGTGCCGGAAGCCCGCTACGTCGCCCACTGGCACGGGCTGTACCCGGCGGGCCTGGCCCAACGGGCGATGCCGGGCCGTCACATGGAGATGGTCAGGGGCGACGAACAACTGGAGCTCCTGGTCTCCACGCTGCGGGAGGCCGTGCCGGCGGCAACCGCCGACCGGGAACGGGAGCTGCTGACGGCCTGACCGGGAGACTCGCCGGAGCGCCGGAGCCGACAGCCGAAGAGGGGCCCGCCACGCACGTGGCGGGCCCCTCGTTCTGTTCACCGGTCCGCCGTCGTCCGTGAGGAGTCGGTCCGCGGGCCCCAGGAGCGCACCGCCCGGTCCGGTCCGTGCCCGCCCGGCCCTGACCCGCGCCGCGTCACCGGGAGTCTCGTCCGGACCGGCCGGCACGCGCCGGCACACAGCGCATCACCGCACCCGGAACCGGACCCGCACCCGGACCCGCACCCGGACCCGGACCGGACCCGGAAGACCCTCGCGGGGACCAAGCCCGCGCTGCCGTGCCCTGGTCCTTCCTCTCCCTCTCCCTCTCTCCCTCCCTCTCCCTGCCCATCTCTTTGTCCCTCTCCCTTTGCCTTGTCCGTGCGCGCACGCGGCGACGCCCCGGTCTCGTGCTCCCACCTGCTGTCGGGTGGGAGCACGAGACCGGGGCGTCGGGGGCGGCGGCCGGTGCCGCCCGGGTCACCAGCGCTTCAACTCGGGGAAGAAGCCCGGTATCTCGGTGGCCCGGCCGGTGCGCACGGCCGTCCGGTAGATGTGGTAGCCGACGGCCAGGTCGAGGACGCCGAGGCCGAACGGGGAGAACACGGTGGGGCGGTCGTGGCCGAGGGTCACGTCGCCGCGCAGCACGTCGGCCAGCGTGCCGTCGATGAAGTCGCGCGTGCCGTACTCCGTCTCCGTGAGGTGGGGCGAGGTCTGTGCGGTGAGGCAGTGGTCGATGTCGTCCAGGACGTTGTGACACTTGATCATGACGGTGGGGTGGATGTCGCGCAGGGACAGGTTCAGGATGAGCTGGCCCGGCAGGAGGGTCTGCCCGTCCGCCAGCCAGGGCGCCGGCGCGGTGGTCGCGAGGACGACCAGGTCGGCGGTGGCCAGGGCCGCGTCGATCTGGGACACGGTGCGGGTCGGCCAGCCGTGGGCGTCGGCGGCGTAGGCGGCGAAGGTCTCGGCGTACGCGTCGACGTGGTCGTGGACCAGGCACTCGCGGACGTCGGTGCCGCGGGCCGCGAGGAAGTCGGAGACGGTCCGGCCGATGACGCCGGCCCCGACGAAGAGGACCGTCTTCGGGGTGTCGCCGTCGGCGAGGGTCTCCACGGCGAGTGCGGCGGACGCCGCTGTGCGGGCGGCGCTGATCCCGGACGCCTCCAGGCAGGCGAACGGGTAGCCGGTCTCGGCGTCGTTCAGCACGAGGACGGCGGAGGCGCGCGGCAGGTTCCGGCGTACGTTCTGCGGGTAGCTGGCGATCCACTTGATGCCGGAGACCGGTGTGTCGCCGCCGAGGTGGGCGGGCAGGGCGATGATCCGGGCGCCGGGATCGTGCGGGAAGCGCAGGAAGTGGCTGTTGGGGTTCACGGTGGCCCCGCGGCTGTGCTGGAGGTAGGTCTCCCGCACGAGCTCCAGGACGGCTGACGGCGCGGAGCCGATGACATCCTGGGTGACGGAGCCGTCGATCACGTGGAAGGTCGACATCGGTGGTTGCCTTTCGGGGCAGGTGGCGCGGGCGGGATCACGTCAGGACGCCGAGGTTCCGCTCGACCCAGTCGTCGTTGTAGATCGTGCCGAGGTACCGCTCGCCGAGGTCGGGGGAGACGGCGGCGATGCGGGAGCCGGGCGGCAGGGTGTCGGCCCGGCGGCGGACGGCGGCCAGCACCGAGCCGGTGGAGCCGCCGGTGAGGAGGCCGTGGGAGCGGGCGAGCAGCCGGCACTCGCGCACCGCCTCCTCCTCGGCGACCAGGACGACGTCGTCGGCGAGGCCGGGCTCGAACAGTTCGGGGACCCGGCTGGCGCCCAGTCCCGGGATGCGGCGCGGACCGGGTGCGGCGCCGAGGATGACGGAGCCGAGGGCGTCCACGGCGACGATCCGGGTGTGGGGCGAGAACTCGCGCAGGTACCGCGCGCAGCCGACGAAGGTGCCCGTGGAGCCGACGCCGATGAACAGGTAGTCGAGGTGCTGGACCTCCTTCAGCAGGGTGCGCGCGGTCTGTTCGTAGTGGGCGCGCGGGTTGGCCGGGTTCGCGTACTGGTTCAGCCAGACCACGGTCGGGTCCGCTTCGACGTGGCGCCGGATGTGGGCGATGCGTGACTGGAGGAAACCGCCGTTGGCGTCGACGGTGTCGACGACGACCACCTCGGCACCCAGGGCGCGCATGTGATCGATGCTGGTGGCGTTGGTGTTCGGGTCGACGACGCAGGTGAAGTGGTACCCCTTCGCGGCGCAGATGGAGCTGAGGGCGATGCCGAGGTTGCCGGAGGAGGACTCGATCACACGGGCGCCCGGTGTGAGGACGCCGCGGTGCTCGGCGTCCTCGATGAGGCTCAGCGCGGTCTTCAGTTTGACCGAGCCGGCCGGGTTGAGGCCCTCGATCTTCAGGAAGACGTCGGAGCCGGGCACCAGCCGGGGCAGCAGGACGAAGAGGTCGTCGGTGACCAGCTCGTAGGCGTGCTCGTGGATCATGACCGGGGCTCCCACAGGTCTTCGGGGCCGGTCTCCCGCGCCGTGTAGTGGCCCAGCGCGCTGACGGCCATGCGCAGTTCCAGGACCATGGCGTCCAGAAGGCGCTCCAGTCCGTGCTCGGGGTCCTCGTCGGCGGCGATCAGGGCGGCGCGGCCGAGGCCGACGGCGCGGGCACCGAGGGCGAGCAGCTTCACGGCGCGCATCCCGTCCCAGACGCGTCCGCTGGCGAGGAGGGTGCGGCCGGCGGGGTCGACGCGGCGCAGGGCTTCGGCGAGGGGCAGCCCGACGTGGCCGAGGAAGCCGGTGGGGGCCCAGCCGGTGCCGCCCTCGGCGCCGTCGACGGCGACGGCGTGGGCGCCGGCGTCCCAGGCGACGGCGGCGGCGTGGCCGACGTCGCGGCCGGGGAACAGCTTCACCCAGCAGCGGGCGCGCGGGTAATTGTTGCGCATGAGCTGGATCTGCCGGCGGAAGATCTCCTCGGTGAAGGTGCCGGGGCTCGCACAGCGCAGGAGCGACGAGGAGCCGGGTCCGAGCCGCTCCACGGCGTACTGCCCGGCGAGGTCGGACGCCACCGCCTCGTCGATCATGGTGAGGCCGCCGAGGCCGGGCTTGGCACCCTGGCCGACCTTGAGTTCGAAGCCGAGGCGGCCGGAGGTGAGCAGACCGGTGACGGCCGGGTCGCTGTAGACGTGGTTCCAGACCTCGGAGTCGGCGTCCTCGGTGCTCTGCTGGACGCAGACGCCGCCGACGCCGTCGGGGAGTTCGTCGCAGTACGCCTGGATGCGTTCCAGCAGGCCCTTGCGGTGGTCGTCGCCGCCGGCCCGGAAGCCGTTCATGGGGGCGACGTTCTCGCCGATGACCATGGGGATGCCGAGCCGTCCGGCCTGGCGGCTGAGCGCGAGGCTGGTGCCGGCGACGCGGGTGGAGCCGAGCGCCGACAGGTACACCGGCACGGGGGCGGTGAAGCCGCCGAGGTCGGTGTCGAGCCGGACGTCCGAGTAGAGGGGTTCGCGGCCGAGGTCGATGAGCCGGGCGAGGCGGCCCGGCATGAAGACGGGCGGGGCCAGGCGCAGTGCGTCGATCTCGTCGCCGGCGGGTGCGGGGCAGGCGCCGAAGACGGTGGTGCCGTAGCTGTCCAGGGGCGGGAAGACGGCGGCGGCGCCGTCGCGGGCCCGGGCGCGTACGGCGTCCTCGGGCAGGCCGGGTGCGGTCAGCGGGGTCACGGCGACACCACCCCCGCGACCTTCGGGAAGGCGGTGGTCCGCCAGGCGGAGTCCAGGCCGGTGACCCAGCGGGTCAGCCGCTCCAGACCGATGCCGAAGCCGGCGCTGCTGGGGATGCCGTGCCGGGCGACGTCGAGGTACCAGGCGTACTTGGAGGGGTTCTCCCCGGTCTCGCGCATCCGGGTGACCAGGGCCGCGTAGTCGTACTCGCGTTCGCTGCCGCTGCACAGCTCGCCGCAGCCCTCGGGGGCGATGAGGTCGAAGTTGAGCAGGGTGCCGGGCGCGGCCGGGTTCTCCTTGTCGTAGAAGCCGCGGGAGCCCTTGGGGTAGCCGACGATGAAGAACGGGGCGTCGGCCCGGCGGGAGATGCGCTCCTCGGCCTCCCATTCGATCTCGGTCCCGGCGGCCTGCGGGTAGCCGTCGCGGCGCAGGCCGTCGACGACCTCGCCGTGCGGGACGCGGGCGAACGGCCGGGCCACGTGGCGGCGCAGGGTGTCGGCATCGCGGCCGAGGACGGCGAGGTCGTCGCCGCACTCGTCGACGGCGGTGGTCACGGCGCGGCGGACCAGTTCCTCGGCGACGTCCATGGCGACGTCACGGGTGGCGCCCGCGTACTCGACGTCGATCTGCCGGAACTCGGCGAGGTGGCGGTGGGTGCTGCTGGTCTCGACGGGTTCGAGACGGACGTTGGGCGCGATGAGGAAGATGCGGTCGAAGGCCAGCAGCGAGGCCTGCTTGTAGAGGATGGCGCTGGTCATCAGCTTGTAGCGGTGGCCGTAGTAGTCGACGTCGACCTGCTTGGCGCCGCGCGAGCCCGGGTCGGTGACGGGGCCGATGACCGGGTGGGCCATCTCCACCGCGCCGTCGGAGCGCAGGAAGGCACGGGCACCGGCCACCAGTGCCTGCTGGACGCGCAGGGCCGCGCGGGTGCGCGGGTCGCGCAGGTGCTCCAGCGGCGAGGGCAGCACGGGGGCCTCGGGGGCCGGCGGGAGATCCATCTGGAGAGTCATCTTCGTCCTGTCCTGTCGTTACCGGGGCGGGGTGACCTGCCACCGGTGGCGGAGGGGATCCGTAAGCGGGGGTCAGCCCGCCCTGCCCGCGAGGGCGGCGGGGTCGTCGTAGCGGTTCTTCACGTGGTTGAGCGCGTGCAGCAGTCCGGACGAGGTCAGCCGCCGGGGCGGCGCTGCCGCGGTGGACCGGCCGAGCGGCAGCGATCCGGTGCGGGACCACTCCAGGCGGCCGCGGTCGGAGATGAAGCTGCGGGTGCGCCCCGCGTTGTCGGGGTGCAGGCAGAAGGGCACGTCCAGGTAGCCGTGCGCGAAGGCACGGACCAGGGCCTGGCCGAGGTCGTCGTGCAGGTGCAGGACGGCCTCGACGAGGGAGCGGGCCTCCGCCTCGATGCCGGTGGACGGCGGCGGGGCGGCCGGCCGCGCGGTACGGGCGGCAGCGGCGGCGGTCTCCAGCGCGGTGACGTTCTCCTCGACGGAGGGGATGCGGGCCGACTCCGCCGGTGTCTTGACGATGAGACGGGCGGCCCCGGTGCGTACGGCGAGCCGGGCGGCGTCCGCGACCAGCCGCAGCGCGCCCGCCCGGGTCTCCGGGTAGACGCCCATGTACGCGTAGACGACCACGTGCCAGGAGGTGTCCGGAAGGTGGTCGGCGGCCAGGGCGCGCAGCGCGTGGACGGCCTCCTCGTCCTGTTCGGGACTGATCTGCTGGGCGTAGCTGAGGGAGACGCTGCGCAGGCCGTGTCGGCGGAAGAACGCGGCTTCCAGCACCGACAGGGCCACGAGCAGCGAGGGCGGGCAGAGCTGGCCCAGCATGCAGCCGCCGAAGGTCTCCAGGTGCGGTTCGGTGCCGGTCTCCCGCAGGGCGGCCAGACTGCGGCACGCGTCGGCCCAGGCACGGACCGAAGTGGCCAGCGGGGTGCGGCCGTAGGGCAGGCAGTAGGAGACGGGGCCGCCCTCGGTGGCGTCGAGCCCGGCGGCGATGAGGGCCTCGACGATCCGGCCCGGCCGGGCGGAGCCGTGCCGCACCTGCACGGGGAAGCCGGGCCCGTGGACGCCGTCGAGGAGACCGGTGGTGGTGTCGAGGTCCGTGCTGACCAGCGGATAGCCGTTGAGGTGGTGGCCCTGGGCGACGGCGCGGGCGGCGGCCGCGTAGTCGCCGACGCGGGTGAAGCTGTCCAGGGTGAGGGTGCCGACGGTGGTGGCGTCGGCGGCCCGGGTGGCGATCAGGCCCGCACGCATCCGGGCGGGGTCGGCGAAGCCCATGCGGGGCTGCACGACGAGGGTGCCGGCGCGGGCGGCGTCCGCCATGAAGCGGTGGAAGGCACCGGCGGCGGGGGCGGGTTCAGCGGACGGCATCGGCGTGGGACCTTCCGTGCCGGTGCTCGGGCAGGCCGTCCAGCAGGGCGAGCAGTCCGGGGACGGCGCCGGCGCCGGTCAGGACGGCGTCGAAGCCGGCGTCGGTGAGCGCGGCGTGGACGTCCGGACCGGTGCAGCCCGAGGTGTCCAGCTTGCCTCCGACGACGAGCGGCACCTCGGCAAGGGCGGGCACGGCGCGCACCGCCCGGGCCAGGCCGGGGGCCTCTTCGGCGCCGTGTCCGTTGACCGTGCTGACGACGATGAGGTCGGGCGTGCGGGCCGTGACCTCCTCGAGCAGGGCGCCGACCGGGACGCACGCGCCGAGATTGGTGACCTCCCAGCCCTGTTCCTCGAGCAGCAGTTGCAGGAAGAGCAGGTTCCAGGTGTGTGAGTCCGAGGCGATGGTGGTCAGGACCGCGTGGCGCGGGCCGTCCGGGAGCTGGTGATGCGGGTACACGACCGGCTTTTCCTCTCGACACCGTGATGGGGCCGCGACCGCTGCGATCGGGCCGGGTGCCCGTGCGTGCGCCCTTCGATCGCGGCGTACGGGCTGTCCACTCGTGACGCCGTCCATGGTGGCCAGCGGTGATCGCGGGCGGCACTGGGCAGTTGTGACCACCCAGCGGGGCGTCACTTGTGCCCACTGGGAGCCCGCGGCCCGCGCGCCCTAGCGTGCTTGTCGCGGACGTTCCGCCGGGGCCGTGGTCGTGCCGGCGGCGCGGCCCCCGGTCCGCCCGGGGTGCCCCGCCCCACCCCTCACCGCCCCTCGTACGACGTGCCGCCCGCGCACCGCTTGTACCGCTGACGATGTCCTGACGATGGGGAGTGAACGGTGGCTGATCACCAGCTGGGGGAGTGGAGGCACGAGTCGGCGGGCCTGGAACCGCTGGAACTGCCCTGGGACCGACGCCCGTCGGACGACGGCCCGGGCCCTGCGGACCGGGTTCCGTTCGACGTGCCCGCCCGTACCGCCGACGCGCTGGCCGCGCTGGCCCGCGACACCGGCGTGGAACTCCCCGCGGTCCTGCTGACGGTGTTCCACACGCTGCTGGCGCGGTACGCGGGCCGGGGCGACGTCCCCGTGGCGGTACCGGCGGACGTCCCGGGCACGGCGATCGTGGTGCGGGGCGCGGCCGGCGACCCGGTGTTCACCGACGCCGTCGCGCAGGTCGCGCGGGACATGGCGGACGCCACCGGCCCGGCGCCGGTGCCACGCGCGGTGCCGGCGGGCGCGGTGGCGTGGTTCGCGTCGCGCACGGCCGTCCGGGAGGCCGCCGTGTTCCCGCCGGACGCGCCCGTCACCCTGGAGGTCGTCGCGGACGGCGGCGGGCTGAGCGGTGTCCTTGGCTACCGGACCGATCTGTTCGAGCGGGCCACGGCGGAGCGGATGGCGGGGCACCTCGCGACACTGGCGTGTTCAGCCGGCGACACCCCCGGCCGGCAGCTCAGCGCGCTGGAGATGCTGACGCGGCCCGAACGGCACCGGATCCTCGACGAGTGGAACGGGCCGCGGTCCGCGTTCCCGGACACGACCGTGCACCGGCTGGTGGAGGAGCGCACGGCCCTCCAACCCGACGCGGTCGCCCTGGAACACGGCGGACGGCGGATCACCTACCGGGAGCTGGACGAGCGGGCCGAGGGGCTGGCGCGGTACCTGGCGGAGCGGGGCGTCGGCCCCGGCACGCTGGTCGCGGTGTGCCTGGACCACGGACCGGACCTGGTGTGCGCGCTGCTCGGCGTGCTCAAGTCGGGGGCCGCCTACGTGCCGTTGGACCCGGCCTACCCGGCCGAGCGGCTGCGGTACATGGTCGAGGACAGCGCCGCCCCGGTGGTGGTGACGCAGTCCGCGCACGCCGGTCTGTTCGCGCCGGGCACCGCGCTGCTGCTGGCCGACCGGGAGTGGCCGGCCGGCACCGGTACCGCCCCGGCCGTCACCGCGGGCCCGGACGACGTGGCGTACGTCATCTACACCTCGGGCTCCACGGGCCGTCCCAAGGGGGTGCGGGTCGCGCACCGCGGCGTCGTCAACTACCTGCACTGGTGCGACCGGAACTACCCCCCGGCGCCCGGCGCGCGGACAGGTTCGCTGCTGTGCTCGTCGGCGGCGTTCGACCTGACGGTGACCGCGCTGTTCCTGCCGCTGGTGCAAGGGCTGTGCCTGGTGGTGCCGCGGCCGGAGCCGGGCCGCACGGTGTTCGACGCGGCCGTGGACATCGTCGCGTCCGGCGTCCCCATCAGCTTCCTCAAGGCGACGCCCTCGCACCTGGAGGTACTGACCGCCCGGCTGGAGCAGGACGGCGTCCGGCACCGCATCGCCACGGTGGTCGCCGGCGGCGAGGACCTGACACCGGCGCTGGCGCACCGGGTGCTGGAACTGGGCACCGGGGACACGGCGATCGTCAACGAGTACGGGCCGACCGAGGCGACCGTCGGCAACGTGGTCAGCCGGACGGTGTCGGTGGACCTGGCGGCGGACCACGTGCCGATGGGCCGGGCGATCGACAACACCGAGGTCTACGTGGTCGGGGCGCACGGTGAGGTCCAGCCGGTCGGAGTCCCCGGTGAGCTGCTGATCGGCGGTGTCAACGTGGCCCTCGGCTACCTGGGGCGGCCGGAGCTGACGGCGCGGCGGTTCGTGCCGCACCCCTTCTCGGCCGATCCCGAGGCCCGTGTGTACCGCACCGGCGACCTGGTGAAGTGGCTGCCGGACGGGCGCCTGGTCTACCTGGGCCGGATGGACGACCAGGTCAAGCTGCGCGGGCACCGGGTGGAACTCGGAGAGATCGAGAACGCCCTGCTGTCCCGGCCGGACGTCGCCGCGGCCACGGTCGTGGTCCGCGAGGACGTCCCCGGTGACAAGCGACTGGTGGCGTATCTCGTGCCGGCCGGCGGCGCGACCCCGGCGGCGGCCCGGCTGCGCGCGGCGCTGGCGCGGGAGCTGCCCGCGCACATGGTGCCCGCCCGGTACGTCCTGCTGGAGCGGCTGCCGCTCACCCCGAACGGCAAGGTGGACCGGCGGGCCCTGCCCGCGCCCGAGGGCCACCGCCCGGACGTCTCCGCCGCGTTCGCCGCGCCGCGTACGCCCACCCAGCGGGTGGTCGCCGGCATCTGGGCCGAACTGCTGGGCGTCGACGCGGTCGGCGTGGACGACGACTTCTTCGAACTGGGCGGCCACTCCCTGCTGGCCGCCCGGGTCGCCTCCCGGCTGCGCCGGGACCTCGGGGTGGACGTGCCGCACCGGACGGTGTTCGACGCGCCGACACCGGCGCTGCTCGCGGCCGCCGTGGACGCGCTGGGGCCGGGCACCCGCGCCGCGATCCCGCGCGCGGACCGCTCGGCGGGACGCCTGCCGCTGTCCTTCGCGCAGCAACGCCTGTGGTTCCTGGACCAGCTGGCGCCGGGCCGGGCCGAGTACACGATCCCGGTGGGGCTGCGCGTGGCGGGGGACTTCGCACCGGACGCGTTCGGCACCGCGCTGACGGCGCTGACCGCCCGGCACGAGATCCTGCGGACCCGGTTCCCCGCGGACGGCACGGGACGCCCGTACCAGGTCGTCGACCCCGTGCGGGAGGTGCCGGTGGACGTCCACGACGCCCGGCAGCTCGGCGACCGAGCCGCGCGGGAGATCCTGCGCGAGGCGGCGGGACGGCCGTTCGACCTGGCCGCGGGGCCGCTGCTGCGCGCGGTGGCGGTACGGGTGGCCGACGCCGAGTGGCTCCTGCTGCTCGCCGTGCACCACATCGTCTCCGACGGCTGGTCGGAGGGCATCCTGGCGCGGGAGCTGGGCGAGCTGTACGAGGCCGCGGTGACCGGCCGGCCCGACGCCCTGGCCCCCCTCGGCCTGCAGTACGCGGACTTCGCGAGCTGGCAGCGCGCGGCACTGGACGGCCCGGCGCTGGAGGGGCAGTCCGCGTACTGGCGGGAGCGGCTCGCCGGGGTGCGGCCGCTGGAGCTGCCGGCCGACCACCGGCGGCCGGCCGAGCGGTCGGGCCGGGGCGGCACGGTGTCCTTCGCGGTGCCCGCCGACGTGGCGGGCGCGGCCCGGAGGCTGGCGGCGGGGCAGGGGGCGAGCCTGTTCATGTCCCTGCTGGCGGTGTTCCAGCTGCTGATGGCGAAGTACAGCGGCCAGGAGGACATCGCGGTCGGCAGCCCGGTCGCCGGCCGCAACCGCGCCGAGACC
>NZ_JAINRC010000045.1 GCF_020400655.1 Streptomyces spinosus | reverse complement strand
TGTGGCCATGGACACACCTTTCACGGGATAATTCCCAGGGCGGCGTGCTTGCCGAGAGCGAGCCGAGCGTGAGCACAGTGCCTCCGGGAAACGGGCATCACGGAAAACAGGGCCGGTGAAACGGCATGTGTCGTGCCAGGGCAGGAGCTCGACACTGCGGCAGGGCGGCCGCACGCCGGCCCGGCGGTCGAAACACTATCTCACACCGTGCGGTGACGGATGCGGGTTCGTTCAGAGCCTGTGGAGGTGAAGGCGCATGACCGTGTCACAGAGAAGTGGCCTGCCCTGTCAGTGAGGTGACTCCAGGGTATGCGCCTGCTCTTTCGGCGGCGAGCGGCGAACGAGCAGCCTCGTCTTCACGCAGCGCTTCGGCGTTTCGACGTCAGCTGCCGCAGGTGCGTCCCCTTGCGCCTACGACCACCGAAATGAGCGTCTCATCCATGTCTCACCCCCAGCTCCACGAGCTCGACACCGCCTCGGCGACAGGCATCGCGACGCTGGACGACCTGCGCAGGCACTTGCAGTGGGCCATCGAACTGGAACATGCCACGCTGCCGCCCTACCTCACGGCCCTGTACTCCCTCGACGCCGAACGGAACGCGGAGGCCGCACAACTCATCGGAGGCGTCTTCGTCGAGGAGATGATTCACCTCGCCCTGGCCGCGAACCTCCTCAACGCGGTCGGCGGACAGCCCCGCCTGGACGCGCCGCACCTGCTGCCCCCCCACCCGCGGACCATGCCGCACGCCGACCCGTCCATCGAATTGTCCCTTCTGCCGTTCGGGCCGGAGGCTCTCGAAATGTTCCTGCGCATCGAACAGCCGGCGCACCCGGGAGATCCGTCCGAGGGCGACAACTACGAGACGATCGGACAGTTCTACGACGCCGTCGAGAAGGGGCTGCGGCGCCTGTGTGCCGAGCTGGGTGAGGACAAGGTCTTCAACGGTGACCCCGCCCGCCAGGTCTCCGGCGGCCCGTTCGCCCACACGGCAGGGCACCTCAACCCTGTCACCGACCTGAGTTCGGCGCTGGCGGCGCTTGAGGAGATCGTCGAGCAGGGTGAGGGCGCGGCCCGTGCCGACGTCTGGGACGGCGACATGGACCTGTTCCACCCCAAGACCAAGGCGGTCTCCCACTATTACCGTTTCAAGGAACTCGCCATGGGGCGGCGTTACCAGCCCGGTGACACGCCCCAGTCCGGCCCCACCGGGGAGGCTGTGACCGTCGACCTTGCCGGCGTCCGCCCCCTGCGCCCCAACCCGCGGCTGGAGGACCACCCCGAAGGCAGCGCGATCCGCACCGCGCAGCAGGCGTTCAACCAGACGTACTGCAAGATGCTGCAACAACTCGAGCAGGCCTTCAACGGCAACCCGGCGATGCTGGGCATGTCGGTCGGCACGATGTACGCGATCAAGGGACAGGCACAGAGCCTGATGGCCATGCAGGACGACGACGGACTGGCCGCCGCCCCCACCTTCGAATACGTCGCGCCCGAAGACCGCGCCTGAGGCGGCGTCCATGACGCTGGGACCAGGCCGAGTGACTCCGAGGTCTGAAGGTGGCCCCGCCCCGCCGGCGTGCCGGGTGAATGCCCTGTCGACCGGCTCGGTGCGCAGCGAACCCTCCAGGGCTGCCGGGCTGTCCCAAGCCTGCCGCGGCTCTGAAGGCCGTGCACCACTGCCCCGGAGCGGCCGAACTCCAGCCGCGCCGATCACGGCACAGCAGGTGGCCGACGTCGATCGCAGACTGGTCCGACGGACCCCCCGCACCTGCCGAACCGGCCACACAAGTGGTCGGCAAGGCACCCATCGGCAGTTCCTGCGCGAACTTCCCGCCGCCGACGCCCTCGGCTTCGCGTCGACGGTCGTGACGGGAGGCCGGACGCATGCTCGGCCGGCCGCGGCTGGACCAACGCGGGCACTGGGTCCGTTTCCGTTCCGGGCGACAACTGCTGCTCGCGATCGGGGTAGCCCGGAGCCTCCCTCCGATAGGATGCGGTGGGAAAGACACGACAGGGTGGCTGATGCCCGGCGAAGGCGGACACTGTGCCTGATATCGCGCCGTTGCGGGGGCGACGCCGCGAGCTGGCGGATCTGGAAGCGCTGGTGAGCCGTGCTCGCGTCGGCCACAGCGGAGCGCTGATCGTCTCCGGTGAGGCCGGCGTCGGTAAGACGGCGCTCCTGGACCACATCACGGCGCGGGCCGCGGCGCACGTCCGCACCGAACGCATCGTCGCCTCACAGTCCGAGATGGAACTCGCCTACGCCGGCCTTCAGCAGCTCTGCGGGCACATGATGGGTTCGGCCGCCCGGTTGCCGGCCCCGCAGCAGGAGGCGATCGAGGTCGCGTTCGGGCTGCGCAGCGCCGCCGCCGCGCCGAGCCCGTTCCTCGTCGGGCTGGCACTGCTCGGACTGCTCACCGAGGCCGCGGAGGACCGGCCACTGCTGTGCATCGTCGACGACGCACAGTGGCTCGACCAGGCGTCCGCGCGTGCCCTCGCGTTCGCCGCCCGGCGCCTGGACGCGGAGGGTATCGCCCTTGTGGTGGCCATGCGCCAGGCCGACGATGTGTTCGCGGGCCTGTCTCACATGCTCGTCGAGGGACTGGGCCACGAGGATGCGTGCGAGCTGCTGCGCCTGGCGGTGCCCGGTGGTCTCGACCGGCGGATACGCGACCAACTGATCGCGGAGGCCCGCGGCAACCCGCTCGCGCTGCGGGAGTTGCCCCGGGTGGGCCCGGCCCGGGTCGCCGGCGGCTTCGCCCTGACCGGTTCCCTGCCGCTGGAGGACCGCATCGAACAGAGTCTCATCGTGCAGCTCACCCCGCTGCCCGCGTCGGCGCGCCTCCTGCTGCTGCTGGCGGCCGCCGAGCCCACCGGTGATCCCGGACTGCTGTGGCGGGCGAGCGCTGTACTCGGACTGGGCCCGGAGGCCTTCGAAGCGGCCAAGGACGCCGAGGCGTTCGTCGTCGGGACCCGCGTCGCCTTCCGTCATCCGCTGGTGCGGTCGGCTGTGTACCGGGCGGCGTCACCGGGGGAGCGGCGTCGCGTCCACGCCGCTCTGGCCGAGGTCACCAGCGCCGAACACGATCCGGACCGCCGCGCCTGGCATCGGGCCAGCGCGACGCTGTACCCCGACGAGGAGGTCGCCGCGGATCTGGAGCGGTCCGCGGTACGTGCACGAACGCGCGGCGGAGCGGCTGCCGCCGGCGCGTTCCTGGAACGGGCGGCGGAACTCACACCTTCGCCGTTCCCCCGCGGGCAGCGGTTGATCGCAGCCGCCGAGGCCAAGCACGACGCCGGAGTGCCCGCCGAGGCCCTGCGCCTGCTGGGGTACGCCCACGCCCTTCCTCTCCCCCCGTTGCAGGAGGCGCTCATCGCGCGGCTGCGCGCTCGGGCGGGATACGCGCTGCGGCGTGACCGCGGTGGGGTACAGCAACTCCTCGCGGCGGCGCAAGGGCTCGAAGAGCTCGCCCCGGCGCTCGCCCGCGACACCTACATCGAAGCACTGGCGGCCGCGACATACGGCGGCAGGCTCGGAGACGCCGAACAGGTGGCCGCCGTCGCGCACGCGATTCTCCGGGCAACGCCCGCCGCCGAGGAGACCGGCCGGGCACGGGACCTGATCCTGCGCGGCCAGGCGTTGCTCGCCGCCGAGGGCCAGGAGGCCGCGCTCGCCACCCTGCGACGGGCGCAGCGTGCGTTCCTCGAACAGGCACCCGACTCCCTCGAGCTGCACTGGGTGTGGTTCGCCTCCCGTGCCGCCCAGGACCTGTGGGACCCCGAGGGGCTCCGCGCGCTCGCCAACCGGCAGGTCGAGGTCGCCCGCGCCGAAGGCGTCGTCACCGTACTGCCGATCGCCCTGAGCCTGCTGATGCTGGTGCAGATGACCGACGGCGACCTGGACGGGGCAGAAGCCTCCTGCGATGAGATCGACGCCATCAAGGAGGTCACCGGGAATCCGCTCCCACAGTACGGGCGGCTCCTCCTCGCCGCATACCGGGGGCAGGCCGTCGAGGCAGAGCGCTGGGCGGAGCAGATCCGGGCGGACGGGCAGGCGCGGGGGGAAGGGCACGCGCTGAGCGCGGCCAATTTCTCCGAGGCGGTCCTCTACAACGGGCTGGGCCGCTTCGCCGAGGCGGTGGCCCGCAGTCGCCGCGAGTTGCCCTACACCCACGAACTGAACCTCGCGATGCGCACGCTGCTCGAACTGGTGGAAGCGGCCGCGCACACCGGTGAGCGCACGCTTGCCGAGCAGGCGTTCGAGAAATTGGCGCGCGTCACGCGGCCGGTCGGAACCACCTACGCGTTGGCCGTGCTGGCGATGGCGGAGGCGCAGTTGTGTGCGGGTGACGAGGCCGAGAAGCTGTACCGCGATGCGATCAAGGGCTTCGAACACGAGCGGATACCGATCTGGGTGGCGCGTTGCCGTTTGTTGTACGGCGAGGCGCTCAATCGCCGGGGGCGGTACGCCGACGCGCGCGAACAGCTGCGCTCCGCACACCAGGTGCTCAGCGTCTGTGGCCTGAACGGCTTCGCCCAGCGTGCCGCGGACGAGCTGCGCGCGAGCGGAGAGACCTTGAGGGTCCGCGTGCGAGGGTCGGCGGCGCAGCTCACCGATCAGGAACTCAACGTGGCGCGCCTGGCCCGCGAGGGGCTGACGAACCGGGACATCGGCGCACGGTTGTTCATCAGTGCGCACACCGTCGAGTACCACCTGCGCAAGGTCTTCGCGAAGCTCGGCATCAAGCGGCGGACCGAGCTGAAGACCGCTCTCGCCGAACTCGGCCCCGCTTCCCGGCCCGTTGATTGACAGCATCGGCCGCTGTGGAGTGCGGAAGAAGTACGTGGTACGGCGGCTGTCACAACGACGACCCCTGGTCTGTCTACATGGTGCAGACCAGCGGCGGCTGTTCCGCCGTACCCTCATGCCGGCATGTGTCCTGCGGGAAACGGCAGAGGCTGCGGACAGCAGGGAGGAAATTCAGCATGAACGCCGGTGCCACGTCGATCGCCCGATGGGACACGTTGTCCCGTGTTCACCGTCTGATCGAGTCCCGGGTCGCGCGACACCTGAATCAGCACATCGGGCTGGGAGCCAGCGAGTTCCACGCCCTGCGCGCGCTGGACGAAAGCGTGCGAGCCGGTTCGGGTCTGCTGTACCTCAACGTCCTGGCCAACGGTGTGGGCCTGAGTCAGTCCGGCACCAGTCGCCTTGTCACACGTCTGCAGGACCGAGGACTGGTCACCACGCGCCTGTCACCACACGACCGCCGCAGCGTCGAGGTCAGTCTCACTCCCGTCGGACGCGAAGTGGTGCGGATCGGCTCTCCCGTCCTCTACAGGGCTGTCGAGGAGATCGTGCGAGAACTCCGTGCCGAGGGCACCGACGAGGACCTCGTCCGCTACCTGCGGGGCAGTACGCACGAAGGATGTCCCCCCGGGTCCCGCCATGTTCCGGTGCTCTGAGAAGCGGTGGAACGGTGAGCCGATCAGCCAAGTGATCATAGGACCAGCCCGACGCCGACCACCCCAGCCTGCCAGCCGGACGGCCACTCGTCGCACGCCAGTTCCGCGGCACTCCGCTGCGACGGACAGCGGGTGCCACTCACTGTGGACCAACAATGGGTCGTCCGACAGTGGTTTCTCCGACAACGGTCGGCACATCATCCGGACTGCGCTGTGGGGTTGCGGCACTGCGTCCATCAAGATCGGCTGGACGTTGAGGTGCGGCCCTGGCACCGCGATGACCTGCGGCACTGGGTGATCCAGCGAAGTGATCCGATGGGAGTGTGCCGTGCTCCCCACCCGGGGGAGCACGGCACCGGGCGGGGTCGGCGAGGCTCCTGACGTCGGCTGCCGGGAAGTGAGACACCAGCCGGACGATCAGTCGGGGCGTGGGCTCGCCCGCTCCTCGCTTGGCTCGCTAGTGCGGGTTACTTCTGCTGTGCGAGCCACTCGTCGAAGTGGACTTCGCCGATGTGCGCGTCCGGGCCCGGGAGCAGGGTGTCGGCCTTGATCTTCGCGCCCCAGTAGGTGCCGTTCGGGTCCGCGACGACCTTGCGCGAGTCCTGCTTCGCGGCAAGCTCCTTGCGGATCAGCTCAGGCAGTTCGAAGACGTCCGGACCTGCCACTTCGGTGATGGCGTTGAGGGGCTCACCGACGGCGGTGCGGCTGACCGCCGTGGCGACGTCGTCGGAGAAGACCGGCTGGATCTTCACGGGGAGGAGTGTCACCGTGTCACCGTCGGTCGCCTGGTCGGCGAGACCCTTGGCGAACTCGAAGAACTGCGTCGCGTGGACGATCGAGTAGGGGATGCCCCCGCCCTTGATCAGATCCTCCTGTACCTGCTTGGCGCGGAAATAGCCGCTTCCCTGCAGACGGTCCGTGCCGACCACGGACAGGGCGACGTGGTGGCCGACGCCTGCGGTCTTCTCCGCCTTGAGGACGTTGGACGTCGAGGTACGGAAGAACTCCATCACGTCGTCGTCCGCAAAGGACGGGGAGTTCGAGACGTCGACGACGACCTGGGCACCCTGAAGGACCTCGTCCAGGCCTTCACCGGTGAGCGTATTGACACCGCTGTTGGGGGAGGCAGACACGGCCTCATGACCGTGCTCCTGCAACTTGGCGATCACCTTGCTGCCAATGAGCCCGGTTCCGCCGATGACGACCACCTTCATGATCAATCCCTTTGCTGTGTCGCGTATATCTGCGATGTGGAAGTGGGGACCTGCGTGTTACCTGTATGACCAGGGGCGAACGAGATCTGTGACAGGCATCGGGCCTTCTCCGTGAGACGTTGCGCTACCGGACCGCCGCCACCGCCATGTCGGTGAGTACCCCGCACCCGCGTTGAGTGATCCGCATCCTCCTCGACCGCATCAGGCGGACCCGGCCCACAGAAGCCCTCTGTTCCTGGGCGCCGAACCGCTGTCGTTCGGCCTCGTCCGGGAGCGTTGTTCCGGTACGCCCGCGCCGGGCCGGCGGTTCCGGGAGCGCGTCCCCCATACCGTGTTCCCGGCACCCCGCTTGCGCGACATCAACAGCCGACAGTAGGTCACAAATGAGTGGCATCGTCGGTCACTGTGGGCATGCGTCAATCCCTGGAATCGAAGACGGGCATCGACGGGCCGGTCACTGTCATCAAGCGCTACACCGTGCCTGCGGCCGAAGCTGACTATTTCGTGGAGGTGTATCAGGAGAACGCCCGGATCATGTCGGCCCAGCCCGGCTTCCTCCGATCCCGCCTGCACAGGCCGCTCGCCGACACCCCTGAGGTGCCGTTCGTCCACGTCGCCGAGTGGACCTCAGGCACCGCCCTCGACAAGGCCACCAGTAACCCCGAGTGGCATGCCTCACTGCAGCGCATGTTCGACGACCCGGGCCTTCACATCACTTCGGAACCTGCCAGCTATCGCGTCGTCGTGGAACTCCACCCCTCCTGACAGCGGCGATCGCCCCGCACCTGTAGCCGGCAGCACCACTTGATGGTGCCGTCCAGGAAGTGACCCGTGCCAGCGGGCAAGCCCCTCACGGGCCGCGCACTCGGTGCGCTTCCACTCCCACGGCGACCGCACGGGAGCTGCCGCCCCGCTCGGCAAGGACGTGGTACGCACCGGGCCACACTGCGACCGAGCGCCTACTGCACATCGACGCCGATCCTGGTCGCCCGGTGCGGTGCGCAGCACATCAAGCAGGGCTCTCCTTGTTCCACGCGACCCACGAAAGGGACGGGGAGTCGTACCTGCGGGGAAGCGAAGCGGACGGCGGTACCGCCCGGTCCGCCGTCGACGACTGAGACGTCCGCCCCACGGGCTGTGGGGCCCACGCTTCCCGCCCCCGGACCGGACGTGGTCCCTGCAGCGGGGGCGGAGACTCAGGTTTTCATGTAGCCATCACGCACGTCCGGGTCCTGCGGGGACGGAAGGAGGAGGACAAGGATGCGAACCAGACTGCTGCCGCTGCTGAGCGACTGGGAATGGCAGGACCGGGCCGCCTGCCGCGGGATGAACAGCGCCGTCTTCTTCCCTCCTCAGGGGGAGAGGGGCCATCGGCGCCGCCAGCGGGAAGAACAGGCGCGCCGAATCTGCGAGCGGTGCGAGGTCATCGAGGCGTGCACCACCATGGCCCTCCACAACCAAGAGCCGTACGGCGTGTGGGGCGGGATGACCGCGGGTGAACGCCAGGGCCTCTTCACCTTGGACCGCCGGAACGCTGACCAGGGCGCCGGCTGATTCCGGTCCATGAGCAAGCCGGCTGAGACCGATGAGCAAGTGGCCTGAACGACCCGGGATCTTCTTACCCGCAACCCACACGTGTTTCGGAGGGCCTGGCTGGGGGCGTAAAGGGGCCAGGTGGCAGGGGGGAGGCGGGAACACGGCCGGGGCCGCCGCCGCGTACGCCGACTGTCGGAGCACATGGAGCGAGTCCGGGAACCCGACCACCCGCACACTCTCGCCATGCGGCACAGCCTCGCCTGGTGGCGGGGGCAGGGGGCCGCAGCAGGGCCGGCGCGGCGTTGCCCGGCAGGGTCACCGTGCTCTCCTGGCCGGCGACGACGCGCATCAGGACCCTGGAGGGCCTGCCCCGACCAGCGGCGGAAGTGCAGGTGGTGCCGGTGCGGGATGCCGAGGAGTTCGGCGATGACCGTCGCGGGCAGCGGGGCGTGAAGGCCTCGACGAGGTCCAGCTCGCCCGACGGCGGCATCGCGTCGATCAGGTTGTGGGCGATCCGCTCGATGCGACGGGCGAGTTCGGCCGCACGGCGGGGGTGAAGGCGGCCGAGGCCGGCCGGGGCAGGCGGGTGTGCTCCCGCGGGTCGGCCTGCATCATTCGCGCGTCGAGTCCCACCGGAGGCCGGTGGAGGACGTATCAGGCGGCGGTCAGGGCCTCGGCGGCGGGCGTGGCGTCCTTGAGCAGGGCGGGATGGGTCAGCACCTCCCGGGCCAGGTCGTGGCCGACGAACACCCAGCCCCTCGGACCGAGGTGGAACTCGGCCGGGTGGATGGGGCCGAACTGCCGGAGCCGGGCGTACCGTGCGGGGGAGTCGGCCTTGAAGGTGTGATCGATGACCATCTTGCCGTCCCGGTACGGGCAGTGCTCTCGCGCGCTCGTGGACGCCTCTCGCGTGCTGTCGGTCCGGGGCCGCCCGGAGCGGTCCCGACCGGCACCCGACGCGCGGGCATGTCGTCGTGAGGGGAGAACGAGTCGGGTCCCGCCTCGGTTCAGCGCGGCAGGCGCATGGCCGGACACGCCGGAGGGGGCACGCGCACCGCGCATGCCCCCTCCGACGTCGGAGAACTCAGTTGTCGCTGTTGAGGATGGACAGCACCTGGAGCACCTGAAGGTAGATCCACACCAGTGTCATGGTGAGACCGAAGGCGGCCAGCCACGCCTCCTCGCGGGGGGCGCCGTAGGCGACGGCGTCCTCGACCTGCCTGAAGTCCAGGGCGAGGAAGGCCGCGCCGAGCAGGATGCCGATCACGCCGAAGAGGATGCCGAGGCCGCCGCTGTGGAAGCCGAGGCCGTTGCCCGCGCCGAAGGCGGAGAAGAGGAGGTCGGCGGCGAGCAGCAGCAGGAAGCCGGTCGCGGCCGAGGCGACGAACCCGGCGAAGCGCCGGTCGACGCGGATCCAGCGCATCCGGTAGGCGATCAGGACGCCGGCGGACACGGCGAAGGTGCCGAGCACCGCCTGGACGACCACGCCCGGCGCGATGTACGTCGAGGTGGCACTGGAGATGACGCCGAGGAAGACACCCTCGAACGCCGCGTAGCCGAGGATCAGCGCCGGGGCCGGCGCCCGCCTGAACGCCTGGACCAGCGACAGGACGAAGGCGATCAGGGCCGCGCCCACGGCGATGCCGTACGACCGGCCGATGTTCGCCTCGTCGACGGGCAGCAGGAGCCAGGACAGCACGGCCGTCAGCACCACGGTGCCGAGCGTGGTCGCGGTGCGGACGACGACGTCGTCCATCGTGATCGCGGTCCCCGCGGTCCGTGCGCCGGCGTCGGGGCCCGCACCGGCGGCCGGGGCGTAGGGGTTGGTCAGGTAGTCGTCCGCCGGCCCGCCACCGGCCGTGACGCCCACCGGGTGGCGCGTGTGCGCCCCGGCGGGGGCGGCGTCACGGGTGGCGCCCCAGCGGGAGAAGACCGGGTTGCTGCTCTTCACGTCATTCCTCCTCGTCCGCCGCGGGTGCGGCCTGCGGCACAGCGTTGTCCCGGGTGTCCGGGGGCGGCATACGTGTGACCGTGCCGCCCGCCGGTCCACTCCCGGCAAGCTTGTGCGTCACCACTCTGACAGGTGACGCACGGGGGTGCAAGTCCTCCCCGCCCGGCCCGGCCCTGCTCACTCCGACGGCGCCGCCGGACCGTCCAGCAACCGGAGCAGGAAGCCGTCCCAGTCGAGACCGTCCATCTCCGCCTCCGCCGAGGTGATCCGGTAGCTGGCCTCCAGCCACTCGGCGAGCGGCCCGGTGGGCAGCTCGAAGAGGGCCTCCACCTCCTGCGATTCGAGGAGCAGCCAGGACGAGGGGCGCTCACCGGGCAGCGTCGGCCACATCCGCACATCGGCGCAGCCGCTCATCGACGTCAGGCCGCGGTGCAGCAACTCGCGGCCGATCCGGCAGATGAGACTCGGGCCCCGTTCCGCCAGGAACTCGACGGTGATCACCGCGGGCATCTCCGCGTCGAACCGGAACTCCGCCTGGAGCGGCTGCCGGGTGAACTCGTCGAGCATCTGGTCGAGGTCCAGGAGCAGCGAAGGCAGCTGCCGGGGCGTCGACCGCGCCCGCAGTGGTGACTGATCACGATGCATGACGGGAGTTCCCCTCCGTGGTAGGAAGCCTGCGCCTCCCACTGTTCGCCCGGGGACGCGATCCGCACATCGGTCACTTGACGGTCGAAGGACGGGGCGCGGTGGGGCGGCCGATGACGCGGGGATCCGCCCCGCGGGGCAGCGGGAACGTGACGTAAGTCAATGTGCTGTCCCGCGCCGCGGCCGTGGTGAAGGTGTCCACCCGTTCATACGTGCGTCAACGTGAACCCGGGACCGACCGGATCCGTTGTAACCTGTGCAGGCCCCTCGCTCGGTCGAGGAGTGGGGGCCGCGACGGCCGTCCCGCAACCCCCGTTGGGACGGCCGTTCCCCTGTGCGGGGACCGGACTGTGCGGGGACCGGACGCGGGCGGTCCCACACGCGATACCCGCCCGGTGCCTTCCGGGACCCCGAGGAACAGGCGCCCTATGCGCCGGGCACCGGAACGTACGCATGTGATCACCGAAGGTGTCGTTCCGGCGGCGCGGCCGGGGCCCGATGGGCCGGGACCGAACGGGCCGGACCCCGGCCCGGCCAGGACTCAGCGGGCCGGGCCGGGGTCCGGAACGGGCGCCGGGTCGATGCGGATCGTCGCGGCCCGCGCCTCCGGGCTCGCGACGAGGGCGTCGGCGAGTGCGCCGTACTTGGCGCGGAAGGCGGCCTCGAGCCCCGGGGAGAGTTCCAGGTCACGAGTCCGGAAGCAGACGTCCCGGGTGACGCCGGCCACCCGGATCCGTCCGTGGCCGTGGTCCCGCGCCGCCTGGTACCAACGGGAGCGCACTCCCCGGTAGGCGCGGACGTACAGGTCGCCGTCGACGACCACCATGCCGATCTCCACGCCCTCACCCTGTCCGTCGTCCCCGGCGGTCAGGGTGAGGGCGTAGGTCTCGGCGAGCAGGTCCTGGTCCTCGGGTGTCCAAGCGGTCATCGGGTCACATCCTCCGTGCGGTCGGTGCCGGACTCCGCGGCGGTCCAGGAGGC
>NZ_JAINRC010000044.1 GCF_020400655.1 Streptomyces spinosus | reverse complement strand
GACTGAACCCGGGCCGGTGCACATGCCGAAGGGGCCGACAGCGCGCGCTGTCGGCCCCTTCGGCATGCGGACCGCCGTTCCCTCCGGATCCTTCCGGGGCCCGCAGGCGGCTCATCGCGCCTGTAGGGGGCCCGAGAAGGACTTGCGCAGGGACGAGGGGGCGGCGAGGGGGAGGAGCGAGGCGAGCATCTTGCCCTTGAGGGTGCTGGGCTGCCGTGTCAGTTCGACGTCGACGCGGGTGCCGTCGTTCTCGGGAGTCATCCGGAAGACCCAGCCGCCGCCGGCTCCGAAGAGCTTGGAGTCGAGGGTGGTGACGGTGACCGTGTCACCGTCCGGCTCCCACTCGTAGCGTGCGCGCTCCCAGGCGGCGGCGGTGCCTTCGGTGACCTCGGCCCAGGTGTCGCCGAGGCCGTGGACCTCGAAGTGTCCGGCGTCGATCGTGGGCCAGGCCTGTGCCCGGGAGGGGCCGAAGTCGGTCAGTACGTGCAGCACGTCCTTGGGGCTGAGCGTGGACACGAGATGGAACCGTACGACTGCCATGGGGTTTCCTCACTGAGAAGTAACTGGTCTGACCGGTGACGTGAGATTCCCATGGAGGTTCGTCACCTGTCAAGGTGGTTACTCTGGAAGGGCGTCCACTTCCCTGTGTCAGGAGGACCGTGTGAGACATGAGTTTCCGTGCGGAACGCTCACCCTCGACTTCGTGGGGACCCTGCAGGAGCGACGTGCGGCGGTTCCGATCGAGCGGATCGGCGTCCCCGGGCTGCTCGACTCCTGGTTCGTGGAGTCCGGGCTGCTCGACGAGCGGCCCGCCTCCGACCACGCGGACCTGCGTGCGGCCCTGGAGCTGCGGGAGGCGATCTACCTGCTGGTGCGGGCACGGCTCGACGGCGCCGCCCTTCCCGCCGGCGCGGTCACCGCGGTGAACCGCCGGGCGGCCGGAGTCCCGGTGGCCCTGTGGCTGGGTCCCGGCGGCACGCGCCGCCGCGGTACGGCCGCCCAGGCCCTGGCCGACCTGGCGCGCGAGGCGGTCGAGATCGTCGCGGGCCGGGACGCCGCGCTGCTGCGCGAGTGCGGACGCCCCGACTGCACACATGTCTACCTCGACCGCTCGCGGGGCCGCCGGCGGGAATGGTGTGCGATGCGGACCTGCGGGAACCGCGTCAAGGCAGCCGCCCTGCGGGCGCGCCGCCGGCAGTGACGGTCCCGCGCCGGGGCGGACCCGCACACGTGTGCTGCGGGACGGCCCCCGCGAGGGCCGTCCTCGTGCCCTCTTCAGCCCGGTTCTCGCGGGGGACCGTCCCCGTGCCCCCTCAGCCCCGGTTCTCGGCCTGAAACATCCAGCTCTGCTTCTCCAGATCGGCGGTCAGGCCGATCAGCAGGTCCTGGGTCACGGCGTCCGCCGGGCCGGTCTCCTCGATGCGCTCCCGCACCCGCCCGATGACGGCGGCGAACGCCCGCACCAGGGCCTCGATCGCGTCGACGTCCCTCGTCCAGCCCGGCGCGAAGGCGGGCACACCGCTGGTGGCGGTGATGGTGGCGGCCCGGCCGTCCGGGCTGACGCCCAGCGCGGCGGCGCGTTCGGCCACCACGTCGGCGTGGTCGCGTGCGGTGGTGACCACTTCGTCGAGCTGGAGGTGGATGGAACGGAAACGCGGCCCGTACAGGTTCCAGTGCGCCTGCTTGGCCACCAGGGACAGGTCGAGCAGATCGACCAGGGTCGCCTGCAGGGCGTGCCCCGCGATCTCGCGCTCCTCGTCCGGCAGTGGGCTGTCGATGACCGTCATGGGTGTGCGGTTCCTTTCCTAGCGGTCGCCAGTCTCCTGTGATTGTCGAGGTCACGGGCCTGCCGGGGATCAGTCGTTTGACTGCCGCCCGGCGACGCGGAGACCACAGGCACGGCCGTGTGGGAGGGTCCGGGGACCGGAGGGACCGGCCGCGGCCACATGCCCGACGGGCGCGCGGTCTCAGTCGAGGACCCGCAGGGCCACGGCCACGGCCGGCTCCAGGAACGCCCGGTCGGCCCGCGCCTGGCCCATGACGTGCAGGCCCTGGATGAACGTGGTCAGGAAGCGGGCCACCTCCGCCGGACTGCGCTCACCGGACAGCTCCCCGCGTACCCGGGCGCGTTCGAGTGCCTCGGTCAGCACGGCCTCGATGGCGGTCACGGCCGTACCGGCCTGCTCCACGGTGCCGTCGTGCGCCGCGCGTTCGACGATCGCGTTGACCAGCAGACAGCCACGTTCCGGTTCGGCGGCGTCGGCCGTCACCATCGCGAGCAGCAGCCGCCGCAAGGCCGTGCGGATGTCACCGCCCGCCCGCACCTCCCGGTCCAGCGTCGCCACCAGATCGTCGCAGTACCGTCGTAAGGCCTGGGCGTACAGGCCGTCCTTCGAACCGAAGGCGGCGTACAGGCTGCCGCTGCCGATCCCCAGCAGCTCTGTCAGCCGTGGCATCGCCGTGGCGCGGTAGCCCTGCCGCCAGAACAGGGCCATGGCCTGTTCCACAGCCGCGTCGGTGTCGAATTGACGAGGACGTGCCACACCGAGATCCTTTCCGTCGGTTGCCTCGGCCCCGACTCTGACAGGTGCGGTCACCCGCGGCACCAGTCGATCGACTGCATACGTGACACGCGGGGAACCCTCGTCCGCATGCCTGGACTCCGACGTTCCATATCGATCCGGGCAGGGACATGTTCCCCTGGGTGTTGTGCGGTTAGCCTCGGAGCCATTGACGGCAAACGGCCCGAGGACCGACATGCAGCTGCACCTGAACCCCCCGCTGGAGCCTGCCGACGCGCCCCGGCACGCCGCAGCCATCGTCGCGGCCGCGGCCGACATCAGCGGTGCCGCGCTGGACTACAGTCCGGAGAGCATCCTGCTGGTGGAGGACATCGTCGACGGTTTCCGGGCCGAGGGAGTGACCGGCGAGGACATGGCGGAATCCCTCGTCGCCTTCGGCTGCTACGTCGGCGAGATCCTGACGCGTCACCACGGCGGAGCCTGGCGGCACGCCCCGGCGGCCACCCGTCCCGAGGCCGTCCCCCTCGTCGTGGAGCTGCCCGACGCACGGGAATGCCACCCGATCGACTGGGTCTTCGGCCGTCTGGAGTTCGGGACCGACGTCAGTATCCGCGACCTCTACACGGCGGCGGGCGCGGACAGCGCGTTCCCGCACGAGCGGACGTGTGAGTGAGCACGCGTCCCGGTGCTGGCACACGTGCGTGACGCGGTGAGAGTGTGGACGGACAGCCGTACGGAGGGGCGGTGAACGCGCGTGCGACAGGTGGGCACGTGCGCGGGAGGACGGCCGCGGGCACACCCGCGGCGCATCGGGGGATTCTGGGAGGCACAGGATGAGTGCGCACATCGGCTCGGACGACGCCGGGCCGGACGGCACCGGTCTGCTCGGCCGGGAGCGGGAACGGGACATGGTGGCCGCGCTGCTGACGGCCCTGCCCCGTGGCGAGGGGCGGGTGCTCCACCTGAGCGGTGCCCCGGGCACCGGCAGGTCGGCCGTCGTCCGCTTCGCCGCGGCGGCGGCCCGCCGCCAGGGCATACGTGTGCTGTCGACGTCGTGGGCACCCGGCGAACACGGACTGCCGCACGCCGCGCTGCACCGCCTCCTGCGCCCCGCCCTGACCGGGATCACCGACCTGCCGGCCCGCGAACGAGCCGTCCTGGACACCGCGTTCGGCGGCGGCGTCACCGCGCCGGGTACGGGGGAAGCGGATACGCCGGGTACGGGGGGACCGGACGCACCGGGTGCAGGAGAACCGGACGCGCCGGGTACGGGCGAGCCGGACCCGCCGGGCGCCCCTGAACCGGCCGCGTCGGCCACCTCCCGGCTGGCCGCAGCGGTGATGCGCCTGCTGACCGCGACACCCGAGCCGGTGCTGCTGTGCGTGGACGACCTCGACCGGCTCGACGACGCCAGCCGCGACACCCTGCGCGCCCTGGCCAGGCTCTGCGGCGGCACACGGGTCGGCCTGATCGTCGCCGGGCGGGCGGCCCGCGACGCCGGGCCGGTCCCCCATGCGGTCACGGTGAGGCTCGGGAACCTTCCCCCTCCCCTGGCCCGCGCGCTCGTCACCCGTGCCGGCCGGGCCACCGGGTACGCCGAGGAGCAGCTCGTCCTGGCCGTGGCGCGGGGAAATCCGCTCGCCCTGACGGAGCTCTCCCTGGACGGCGGCCATCTGGGCGACGCGGCGGGCTTCGGCATGCTCCCGGCGACCTCCCGGCTGGCCGAGGCGTACGCGGCGGACGTGGAGGGGCTGTCGGCACCGGCCCGCACCGTGCTGCTCATCGCCGCGCTGAGCGCCTCACCGGTCACCCGGGACGTCCTGCGCGCGAGCACCCTGCTGCTGGGCAGCGGCGGGGCGGCCCGCACCGGGCTCGCCGAGACGCTCGCCCGCGGACTCGTCACCGAGTCGGCCGGGGCTGACGGGGCTACCGGGGCTACCGGGGCTACCGGGGCTACCGGGACTGTGGACCTCGACGGAGAGGACGCCGAGGAGGACGGGCGGCTGTCCTTCCCCGAGCCGCTGCTCCGCACGGCCGTACTGCGCCTGGAGTCGGCGGCCCGGCGCCTGGCCGCCCATCACGCCCTCGGACGCAGCCTCGCCAGCCGTCCCCACGCCGCCTGGCACACGGCCCAGTGCGTGGCCGGCCCCGACGAGGAACTCGCGCGGCGGCTGGAGGCGCTGGCGGCCGGCCCCCGTCCGGGCACCGCCGTCCTCGTGGCCCTGGCCGCACTCGAACACGCCGCGCGTCTCTCCCCCGACCCGGAACGCAGGGCGGCCCGGCTGCTGCGCGCCGCCGAACTCGCCTGCGACCACGGTCTGACCGACCAGGCGCTCCGGCACGCCCGCCGGATCGACCCGAGCGAGCTGGGGACGTACGGACGGGCCCTGCTGCTGTGGGTGCACGATCTGCTGCCGGGCAGCAGCGCGGTCGGCCGGGAGCGGATCGCCGAACTGTGCGGGGCGGCGCGCGCCGTAGCCCCGCAGGACCCCGCGCTCACCCAGAAACTGCTGTACGCGGCGGCACGCAGGTGCTGGTGGCAGCAGGCCGGCCCCGGCGAACGCGGCATGGTCCTGCGGGCGTTCGAGGACCTGCGGTCCGGGCCCCGGGACGCACGGGACATCGCCGTCATGGCGCTGACCGCCCCCCTCTCACCGCTGCATGCGCAGCCACCGGACCCCGCGCCGGGACCGGCCCACGGTGACGAGCAGCATCTGGCCGGTCAGGTCGCCCACCTCGTTTCCGACCTCGACCGAGCCGCGCCCTTGCTCGAGGAGGCGGAGGCCGCCGTCCGCACCGGCGGCCGGTACGGGCGGCTGCCACAGCTCCTCGTGCCGAGGGCGATGGGCCGGATCTGGCTCGGCACCCAGTGGCACACCGCCCAGGCCCTGGCCGAGGAGGGCCGGATGATCGCCGGCCGGACGGGACAGCCCGACTGGGTGGCGAGGGCCACCGGCACGCTGGCCATCATCGCGGCCCTGCGGGGGCAGCACGACAAGGCGCTGGAGTACGCCGCGGAGGTCGAGGAGGCTTCCCTGCGCCTCGGTCAGAACCGGCAGCTGAACCTGGCCACGCTCGCCCGCGCCCTCACCGCCTCCGGCACGGGCCGGTACGTCGAGGCCTACGCCAGACTGCGCTCGCTGTTCACCGACCGGGCGGCGCCGTACGCCTTCGAGCAGGTCTGGGGGCTCGCCTTCCTGGCCGAGGCGGCGCTGCCCGCCGGGGAGCAGGCCGACGCCAGGACCGTCGTCGGGCACGTCACGGCCCTGACCGAGGCGGGACGCGCACCCCTGCCGCAAGGAATCCTGGCGTACGCCGACGCGGTCCTCGCCCCGGACGACGAGGCGGAGGACCGCTACCGCCGGGCGCTGCGGCCGGGAGCCGGCGCCTGGCCACTGCTGCACGGCATGACCCAGTTCGGCTACGGAGCCTGGCTCAGGCGCCGGCGCCGCGTGACCGAGTCCCGCACGCCCCTGGCCACCGCCGAGTCCGTCCTGCGGACCCTGGGAGCCCAGGCCCGCGCGGAGCAGGCGGCGTCCGAGCTGAGGGCGACCGGCCGGGCCACGGACGGGCACTCCCCCACGGACGACATGGCGCGCGTGCTGTCGCCGCAACAGCTCACCATCGCCCGCCTGGCCGCCCGGGGCCTGACCAACCGGGCCATCGGGGAACAGCTGCGCCTGTCACCCCGTACGGTCGCCTCGCACCTGTACCAGATCTTCCCCAAACTGGGCGTCTCCTCCCGCGCCCAGCTCGCCGCGAGGATCGGCTCCGACTGACGGACGGACTCGGCCGGGGGCGGGCCGCGGGAGGTCCGGGCAGCCTGCCGGCGAGGTGTGTCCGCGCGAAGGGGCCCCGGCCGCCGTCAGGCCGCCTGGAGGTCCCGCAGCACCTCGGTGAGCTGGGCCCGCGCCGTCACGCCCAGCCGGGGGAAGATGCGGTAGAGGTACGCGCCGATGGTCCGCGGCGCCAGGCCGAGCTGTTCGCCGACCTCGCGGTTGGACAGTCCACGGCCGGCGAGTTCGGCGATCCGCAGCTCCTGCGGGGTGAGCAGATCGCGGGCCGCGACCGGCCGGGACACGCCCGGTGCGGCGCCGTCAGCCCGCTCCCCGGAGGCCCGCAGCTCCCCGGCGATCCGCGCGAGGCGCGCCTCGGCACCCAGCATGGTGTACCCGGCCGCCGCCTGGCGCAGGGCCGCGCGGGAGTCGGCGAACTGCCGCCGGCGCCGCAGCCGCCTGCCCTGGGCCAGCCGCAGCGGTGCCTCCAGGCACGGCCAGCGGGACAGGTCCTCGGCGAAGGCCGGCCCCGACAGCGCCTGCTCGTCCTGGTCGTCCGCGAGGACGGCGCGTGCCACCGCGAGCCGGAGGGCGATCACCGGGGGGCACTCGGCACCCAGCTCCGCCTCGATCCGGTCGAGGGTCGCGCGCGCCTCCTCGGAGGCGTTCTCGGCCTCGGCGGCCTCCGCGAAGGGGACCAGGGCGGACAGCGCCGCCGGGCGGCTGCGCGGGTCTGTCAGGAGGGATGACAACGTTGGCCAGGCGGCCCCGGACTCGCCCGCCTCCACCAGTGCACAGGCCGTGCCGACCGCGAGCACCGCGTCGATCGAGCGCACCGAGCGCCGGGCCGCCTCCAGGTCCGCGGCACTGCCCGGACGTACCGTGCCACCGGTACGCAGAGCGCGTACGAGATCCTCCAGGAGGCGGGCGGCCGCCGCGTGGTGGTGCCGGCCGTACGCCTCGGCGAGTTCCGCGCACCGCCGGAACGCGTGGCCGCCCTGGCCCCGGTCGCCCATGGCCAGGTGCGCCAGCCCCTGCCGGAGCAGCACCCGGGGCAGCTGGTCGGACAGGTCGTGGAAGCGGTGGCGTCGCTCCGCCTGCCGGTACAGGTCCAGCGCCCGCTGCGGGTCACCCGCCAGCAGCGCGGCCTCGCCCAGGCGTTCGAGGTCGCGTACGGGCACGTCCGCCAGGTGCCGGACGGCGGACACGCCCGCGAGGACGGTCGCGGCACGGCGCACCGGGCCGGCCGTGGCCATGGCGTGCAGCAGCCGGGGTTCCTCCGAGAGGTCCGGCATCCCCTCGAGGAAGGCCAGCAGTGCCTCGGCGCGTGCGTCGTCGCCCGCGACCGAGGGCGCCGTGATCCGGGCCAGCTCCAGCGCGTTCTCCTGCTCGTCGGCACCGGCCGGCACGGGCCAGGCGGCGGGGTCGGCCGGCGGCTGCCCGCCGTTCCCGGTCCCGGCCAGGGCCTCGGCGCACAGCGTGCCCAGGGGGCCCAGCGGGTGGCGAAGTGCCCGGTGCGCCATCGTCCGCGTCATGCGCTCCAGGCCGAGGACGTGCGCGAGCTGGGCGGCCCTGAGGGCGAGGCGGCCCCGGTCCGCGGGCAGCGGGTGCAGGTCGGACGCCCGCCGCAGCAGCCGGACGGCCATGAAGGGATCGCACTGCTCCAGCGCCTGGGCGTGCACCGCCTCCAGGCGGCCGGCCAGCTCGGGGTCACACCCCTGGACCGCCTGCGACCGGTGCCACAGCATCTGCACCGAGCCCGGCGCGAGGACGGCCGCCAGGGCCGCGTGCGCGGCACGGCAGCGCCGCGGGTCGGTGCCGTGGACCACCGCCCCCGCCGTCGCGGGGTGGCCGAAGTGCAGCCGCATGCCGTCGAACGTCACGAGGCCCGCCCGTTCCGCGGGCTCCAGCGCGGTGAAGTCCGGCTCCGCGCCCCCGATCAGCGACGCCGCCGACAGCAGCAGCGGGAGGTCTCCCGCCGGGTGCAGCGCCGCCACCAGCAACAGGTCCCGCGTCCCGGAGGGCAGGCGCGCGGCGCCCGGGGCCAGGGCGGAGGCCAGCCGGTCGGACGAGGCGGGCACGTAGGGGGTCGCGTCCTCGGCACCGGCCGGGAGTTCCAGCAGCGCCAGGGGGTTGCCCGCCGCGGTCGCCAGCAGTTCGCGTACGGACCGCGCGTCCAGGCCCGGACGCCGCGCCGCCAGCAGCCGGGCGGACTCGGCCGGGTCGAGCGGGCCGAGCGGCAGCCGGGGAAGGCCCGCCAGCGCGGCCGGAAGGGTGCCGTGCGGACGGGAGGTCATCAGCAGCGCCAGCGGATGGCCCTCGGTCCGCCGGGCGACGAAGGTCAGCACGTCCCTGCTGGGGGAGTCCAGCGCGTCCCAGTCGTCGACGGCGACCAGCAGGGGCTGCCCGGCGCGGCTGACCGATTCCAGAATCCGCAGGACGGCGAAGGGCAGCCACGACGGCCCGCCCGGCGCGGGGGCGCCGTCGACCAGTACCCGCTCCACGGCGTCGAGCGGTCCGGCGGCCGATGACCCGTACGGGTTCGCCAGGACCGGCCAGAGAATTTGCAGCAGGCCGGACAGGTCGGGCGGGTTGCCGCCCCGGATGCCGGTGCAGCGCAGGACGCGCATGCCGCCGGCCGCCGCCTGGACGGTGGCTTCCAGCAGTGCCGACTTCCCGGCACCGGCGTGCCCGCACACCACCCGCGCCGCTCCGTGGGCACTCGCCTCGCGCAGGAAGTCCTCCAGCGCCCGCAGTTCCGGGTCGCGGCCGACGAGCCCCGGGCCGTCCGACAGCGCCCCGCGGCGCGGAGTGACGAGTGACAGCGCGGGCTGCGCCTCCTCGACCGTGACGAGAGGGGAGAGCCTGGTCTGCGCGTTCATCGTGCCCCCTGTTCCGTGCGAGCGTTCCCGCCCGTCCAGGGAGCGCTCTCGTGCCTGCTCCCATCCCACTGGAGCGGAGGCCGCGGAACCAGGCAGTTGGCATGCAGCTTGCGCCGGCACGGGACGGGCAGCGGGCGCACGGCGGCACCCTCGGAGCGGCCAGGGCACGGGGGGCGCCGCCGGCGACACCGGCCGGGTCAGGTCCGCTCGGTGGGTGCCGCGGGCGGCTCCAAGGCGTCCGCGTTGGCCCGCATCCGCTCGGCGCGCGGGCTGTGGATGGCGCTCAGCAGGTCGGCCGCCCGCAGCCAGCTCTCCCGCGCGCCCGCGCGGTCACCGGCCTCTTGTTGCGCGGTCGCCAGGTGGTCGAGCACCTCGGCCTGGTTGTAGCCGTCGAAGGCCTCACCGTACAGCCGCAGCGACTCCCGGTAGTCCGCCATGGCGGCGTCGAGATCGCCGAGGCGCTGCCGGGCGTAGCCCATGGTGTCCCGGGCGGCGGCCTCGATACGGACGTTGCCGTGCCGCCGCAGCAGCGGTACCGCCTCCGCGCACAGGGCGATCGTCTCCTCGTACCGGCCGAGGAGGGCGAGGTACCAGCCGACCGCGTTCATCTCGCGGGCCGCGGTGCCCTCGTCGCCCAGGGAGCGGTAGATCTCCAGCGCCCTGCGGGCATGGTGCAGGGCCTCGGTGTGGCGTTTCTGCCGGCCCCGCACCCAGCCGATGCTCCGCTCGGTGGCCGCGCGGTCCACCGGGTCCAGCCGGTCCAGCAGCCCGAGCAGCAACTCGACCTGCCGGTCGGCCTCGTCGGCCTGGCCGGTCTCCGCCAGCGCGCGGGACAGGTCCGCGGAGTTCCGCGCGATGGCGGCCGGTTCGTCCAGTTGCACGGCGGCGTCCAGGCCGATGCGTTTGGTCTCGATCTCCTCCGTCCAGCGGCCCGTGACGGAGTAGTAGGTGACCCAGTCCTGCGTGAGGTTCATGCGGAACCGCAGCAGCCGCGGGTCCTCCCAGGAACGCAGTGCCGCCGCGACCGTCGACTCCTCCTGACGGAACCAGACCAGCGCCTCCTCGCGGGTGTCGAGCAGGACGCGCACCGCTCCTTCGGCCGGGGGGCCGACCGACCTGGAGGCGGCTCGCCCCAGCAGCCGGTTGGCCCAGTGGGCGTTGTAGCGCAGGTAGTCCACCAGACGGGTCTCGGCGCCGAGCCGGTCGTCCCCTTCCCGTTCGACGAGTTCGACGCCGTAGGCCCGCACCAGGTCGTGGAGCACGTACAGTCCCTCGGCGTCCCGGGACAGCAGGTTCGCCGAGACCAGCTCCCGCAGGTGCCGCCGGGCCGCCGCCGTACCGACGCCCGCGAGCGAGGCGGCGGCCTCCGCCGACACCGACGGTCCCGGGCACAGGGCGAGGTACCGGAAGAACCGCGCGGTCCCGGGCGTCAGGGCCCGGTACGACCACGAGAACACGGCACGGACGTCGACGCGCCGGTCACCGCTGGACAGGGCGTCCAGCCGTGACCGGGAGTCCCGCAGTTCGCGCACCACCGGCCCCAGCGGAACCTGCGGCGACGCGCTCACCTGCGCGCCCACGATCGCCACCGCCAGCGGCAGGTACCCGCACAGCTCCACCAGCTCCGCCGCCGCCCGGGGCTCCGCCCGGCACCGCTCCTCGCCGATCCTGGCCGCCAGCGCGGCCAGCGCCTCCTCGCGCGACCACACGTCCAGACCGACCAGCGTGGCGCCCTCGGTCACGGCCAGGCCGGACAGCTGACTGCGCGAGGTGATGATGGTCAGACACCCCGGCGAACCCGGCAACAGCGGTCTGACCTGCTCCTCGTCGCGCGCGTTGTCGAGTACGACGATCAGCCGCCGGGGCGCCGCCCGCTCGCGGAACAGCGCCGCCCGCTCCTCGGTGTCGCGCGGCACCGAGGAGCTGGGCACGCCGAGCGCGTCGAGGAACCCGGCGAGGGCCGTGCCGGGGTCCAGGGGTTGTCCCGCGTCCTGGAAGCCGCGCAGGTTCACGTACAGCTGGCCGTCCGGGAAGCGGTCCGCCACCTGGTGGGCCCAGTGCACCGCGAGCGTCGTCTTGCCGACCCCCGCCATGCCGCCGATCGCGGAGATGACGACGTGTGCTCCCCCGCTCCCGGCCACGTGTGAGCCGAGCCGGCGGACGGCCGTGAGCGCCTCCGTCCGGCCGCGGAACGTCGCGAGGTCCGGCGGCAACTGCCGGGGGATCTTCTCGGTACGCCGCGTCGCCGCCTCCACGAAGCGCCGCCGCTCGTCCTCGTCGAGTTCCAGGGCGTCCATCAGCTCGCTCAGCGTCGCCTGCCGCGGCAGGCTCTGCCCCCGTTCCATGTCGCTGATGGCCCGCACGCTCACGCCGGACGCCTCGGCCAGGCTCTCCAGTGTCAGCAGCGCACGCTGCCGCGCCGCACGCAGCAGCCGGCCGAACTCCGCCTTGTCCATCCCCACCCCCAGTTCTGGAATGGTCATTAAAGCAAGAGGCGGGATCGAGCCACCACGCTGTCCACGACTGGAGACGGACACACTCGGCACGGGCCGGCACGTGTGACCGTGGCGCACGTCACGACGACAGTCATGTGACGCATGACGGGACCGGCGCGCCCCGGGAACACTTACGGAGTCGACGACCCGGCCGTCGTCGATCTGCCGCATGACGACCAGCCGCAATACAAGGGCGCGCCGAACGGCTCATCGTGGCCCTCGCGCATGGCCCGAAGGGCGTTTCTCATGGTCACCAGGACTGTCTGGCTCGTAGGGTTCACGTTCCGCTCCGACCGGGACCGACCGGTCCGGCACTTCTACGTCGTCCCGGAGGCGGCCGACGCCGCTGCCGCGAGGGAGAGCGCCCTGCGCAGGGCCCGCACCACCCGGGAACGCGCCCTGCGCGGCGGACTCGACGTCGACGAGGCCACCGCCGAGACGCGCCGGCTCTTCCGCGACTGTCTCGGCGTCTGGCGCCTGGGCGGCCGGGGGCCTTCTCCCGACGAGCCCTCCGGATTCCCGTCCGCCGCGTGATCCCGGCCGGCCTCCTCGCCACCGGTTCAGTCGGTGGCGTGGTG
>NZ_JAINRC010000043.1 GCF_020400655.1 Streptomyces spinosus | reverse complement strand
GTACCCGGTCGTCGACGTGGAGATCTCGTCGGCGAGCCACCCGTTCTACACCGGCACCTCGCGCGTCGTGGACACCGCGGGCCGGGTGGAACGCTTCCAGCGGCGCTACGGCCGCACCACCGCCGACCGCCACTGACGGCACAACCCGTTCGACCTCCCGGGAGGAGACCGCGATGAAGGTACGCAATTCCCTGCGCTCGTTGAAGGCCAAGCCGGGCGCGCAGGTGGTGCGCCGGCGGGGCGTGACCTTCGTGATCAACAAGAAGGACCCCCGCTTCAAGGCCCGCCAGGGCTGACGCCCGCAACGCCCCCAGGGCGACACGGCCCGGCACCGCACCCGCGGTGCCGGGCCGTTCCCGTCCCCCGGACGGGCGGCTGACGAACGGCAGCGAGGGGTTCACCCTCCACGAGGCCGCTGCCTTCATGAAGTCGCTCGGCGCCGTGCGGGCGGTGAACCTCGACGGCGGCGGCTCCACCGCGATGGCCGTGGGCGGCACGCTGGTCAGCACCCCGTCCGACGCCACCGGCGAACGCCCGGTCCAGGACACCGTCCGTGTCCTGCCGGCGGCCCGCTGACCGAGGGCACGGCCCCGCCGCAGCGGGCGGGTCAGCGGGGGAGCACCCAGTCCGGCGTCCAGGTCCCGGTGGCGTCGTGGCCGGCCGTCGTGGTGGCGAGGTGGTCGCGGAGGGTGGCCAGTGCCGGGTGGGGGTTGTCGCGGTGCCACAGGAGCGAGTGCGGGTAGACAGGCGTCGGGTCGGTCACCGGTATGCGGCGCAGGCCGAGGCCCGCGGGCCAGACGAGGCTGGTGTGCTCGCCCATGAAGGTGGCCAGGGCCGGGGTGTCCGCGACCGTGTCGAGCAGCGCGTCGGAACCGAAGTTGGGGCCGGTCGCCTCGATGGTGAGGCCGAACTCGGCGACCAGGTCGTCGTAGTAGGCGGCCCACTCGGTACCGGGGACGACGCCCGGCATCCAGATCCGGTGCCCGGCGAGCCGGGCGAGGGGCACCGACCGGGCACCCGCCAGCGCGTGGCCGGGGCCGGTGAGGAGCTGGAGCGGCTCGTCGAGCACCCGGACGGACGCGATGTCCTCGGGGAGGGGCCGGCCGGGCGCGGCGACGGCGCGGAAGGAGGCGTCGATCGTGCCGGAGCGGAGGGCGGCGACGGCCTTCTCGATGTCGAAGAGCATCACCACGTCGAGGTCGATCTCCGGGTGGGCGCGGTGGAACCCGCGCATGAGGCCCGTCGCCGCGCCGCGCGAGGCGATCACGTCGACGCGCAGCGGACGGCGGCCGGTGCGTACGGACGCCACCGCGCGCTCGGCGACGCGCAGCAGTTCGCGCGCGTGGGGCAGGAACGCCTGCCCGTCGATGCTGAGCTCGGCACCACGCGGGGTCCGGGTGAACAGCCGTACCCCGAGGGTGCGCTCCAGCGCGGCGATGCGCTTGGAGACGGCCTGCTGGGTGACCGCCAGCTCGGCGGCGGCCTCCTGGAACTGCCCCGCGTCGGCGGCGGCCACGAAGGTCCGGACGGTGTCGAGGTCCATACCGCCACCCTAGGGCCACAACCGATGGTTGTGGCTGACGGCTCCGTGGTTGTTTGCCCCCTGCTCACCGCGCTCGCTTTGATGCTTCCGGTCGCGGATCGGTTGTGCGGATGAGGGCGAGGGGACGTCGGGCAATGAGGAGCGGACACCGGCTGGACCATCCGCCCGGACGCCGGCTGGGGCCGCGGTTCGGCTGGCTCTGGGGAGCGTACGGGACCAGTGCGCTCGGCACCTGGCTCGCCTTCGGGGCGTTCCCGCTGATCGCCGTCCGCGTGCTGCACGCCGGACCGGCCGAGGTCGCCGCGCTCTCCTCCGCGGGTGCCGCGGTGGGCGCGGCCGTGGCGGTGCCGCTCGGCCCGTGGGTGGAGTTCCGCCGCAAGCGGCCCGTGCTGATCGCGATGGACCTGGTGCGGTGCGCGGCACTGCTGACGATCCCCGTCGCCTTCGCGCTCGGCGGGCTCACCTTCCTCCAGCTCATGCTGGTCTCGGTCGTCGTCGGGGCGGCCGACATCACCTTCCGCGCCGCCTCCGGCGCGTACCTGAAGACGCTGCTGCCGGCCGCGGACCTGCTCGTCGCCAATGCGCGGTTCGAGTCCACGGCCTGGACCACCACGATCATCGGACCGCCGCTGGGCGGCGCGGCGACCGGGCTCCTCGGTCCGGTGGCGACGGTGGTGGCCGACGCGGTCAGCTACCTGCTCTCGGCCCTGGGCCTGCGCGCGATGGGCGGGCAGGAGCCGCCGCCCGAGCGCCGGCCGGCCGCACGCCTGCGGGCCGGGGACCTGCTCGACGGCTGGCGGTACATCCTCGCCGACACGACGCTGCGGCCGCTGTTCTTCAACACCGCCCTCTTCAACGGGCTGGTGATGGCCGCCGAGCCGCCGCTGGCCGTCCTGATGCTCGGCCGGCTCGGGTTCGCGCCGTGGCAGTACGGCCTCGCCTTCGCCGCGCCCTCGATCGGCGGGCTGCTCGGCTCACGGCTGGCCCGCCCGCTCGCCGCCCGGTTCGGACAGCACCGCGTCCTGGTCGTGTCCGGGACGCTGCGCGCGCCGTGGCTCGCCGGCCTCGCCCTCACCGGGCCGGGCACCGGGGGACTGCTGCTGGTGGCGGGCGTCGAACTCGGCCTCATCTTCTGCTGCGCGGTGTTCAACCCGGTGTCCGCCACCTACCGCCTGGAGCGCACCACGACCGACCGGGCCGCCCGCACGCTGACCGCGTGGACGGTGACGACCAAGGCGTCGACCGCGCTGCTGACGGCCGTCTGGGGCGTCCTGGGCAGCCTGCTCGGCCCGCGTACGGCCATCGGCCTGGCCGGTGCGCTGCTGCTGGCGACCCCGCTGCTGCTTCCCCGCCGCGCGGCGACGCCCCATCCCGCCCCGGAACCGGCACCGGTCCGTCCCTGACGGACCGGTACGGCGGCCTCAGGACGGGACCGCGCTGCCGCGAGACGCGGCCACGGCGGCCCGCCGCCGGGGGTGTCGCCTCGCGACGCGGCCGCACCGCCCGGTGCCGGGGCCGTGCGGCCCTCGGGCACCCGGGGCCCGGACGACCCGCGCACGGAGTGCTTGCGCCCCCGCCGGAGCGGCTCGTGGCCGTCAGTGCTCCTCGGCGCGGCAGCCCCGCGGGGGCGCGGAGCCCGCGGCGGCTGTCCGCAGGCGGCAGAAGCAGGACGCCTCGACGGGTACGTCCGCCGGCCGCCGCGGCGATCTTCAGCTGCTGGACCACGATCCGTGCCTCCCCCTCCTCGGGTATCGCCCAGGGGACCGCGTTTCGTCGCACAGGCGGCGGGGCGGGCCGCTCGCGCCGCGTACGGCTGGTCGCTTCCGGCGAGTCACGTCAGCATGTCCTCCGGTACGGGATGTCGGGGATGTGTGTTCTCCATTCGGATGCGGTCAGGGGGCCCGACTCGTCGCAGAGGTCCCGCACCAGCCGCGCGGGCGCGATGGTGTGGGTGACTGTCCTCCCGTACCGGTCCACGCTGGTCAGCGCGGAGCCGTCGGGGGTGAACGCGAGCGCGACGATCTCGTCGAGGGACGCCGTGAGCGGGACGCCGAGCTGGGTCCCCGTGCGGCTGTCCCAGACCTTGGTCTCGTAGCCGGTGCCGGATTCGTGCACGGTGGCGAACAGCCGGCCGTCGGGTGAGACGGCGGTGGCCCTTTCCGGCGCGGACAGAGGAGAAGCCACGGGCCCGGTGCGCAGGTCGTCTCCGTCGGGCAGGAGCGTCGACGCGTTCCAGGAGCGGATGTAGGGCCTGAAGGCCCGGGGGTAGGTGTAGAGCGTCCTGCCGTCGTCGCTGATCGCGTCCACCTCCATGCTCGGGGTGCCCCTGGTGACGATCCGGCCGGACGGGAAGGCGACTCTGCCGAGGTTCGGGGCGGCGATCACGCTCTTGCCGTCGGGCTGGAAGACGACGGCGGCTCCGTCGTCCGGGTAGCCCAGGCCCGCGCGCACGTCGCGGACGCGGCGCATGCCGGCCAGGTTCCAGAAGGTGAGCGCATTGGTCCCGTCCTGTGTGGCGACCTGGACCGCGAGCGACGTGTCGTCCGGTGAGAACGCGAACTCTATGAACGCTCCGCTGAGCCGGTCCTTCCCGACGACCGGCACCCTGCCGAGCAGAGTCGCCTTCCTCTTGCCCGCCTTGTCGGCGATGTCCCAGACCTCGAGCCTGGTATAGGTGTGGACGGCGAGCAGACGCCCGTCGTGGCTCAGCTGGATCTTGTCCACGGCCGCACCCCACTCGCTCGCGCCCGATGTGACGGTGAGGCGCTTGGTCCCCGACAGCCGGGACCGGATCTCGATGTCGCCGTCGTGGACGAGCGCGAGGGTGCGTCGGTCGCCGCTCACGACGCCCTCCCCGTAGAACTCACCCGTCCTCTCGGGGACCTTGGTGAACGGGGTGATGTCGAGGGAGCGGACGGCGCCGTCGGTGCCGACGCACCGGAGTTCGGAGTCGTCGGCTGTGAACTGGGGGCCGGGATCGCTGTAGCACTCGCTGTCCGTCGTCGAGTAGCGCATGACGGGGTCCGAACGCAGGGAAGACGCCGTGTCCCACAGGTTGCCGCCCTGCGCGATGTACCGGCCGTCGCGGCTGAAACTGACGGGGTAGACCGAGGGGTCGTCGCCTCCGGTGAGTTCGGCGCTGAAGTACCCGCCCGCGAGGTCGAAGACCCGGATCCTTCCGCCCTTGGCCGAGAAGGCCGCGTGTTTCCCGTCCGGGCTGAAGACGATCGGGCTCGGCACATCGTCGGAACCCAGTTCGAGGTCGGGAACCGGGATCTTCTTCCGGGTCCGGGTGTCGAGCCAGGTGAACGGCTGTCCCCTGCCGTGGGCGACCGGCAGCGAGAGCACCCGTTCGTCCGGTGAGAAGGAGGTGCTCCAGACGGGGAAGTCGCTTCCGGTGGTCGTGATGACCTTCTTCGCCGTACGAGTGTCCCAGACCGTCATCGTGGGCTTGCCCGCGGTGATCCCCTCGATCAGCAGATAGGTGCCGTGCGGACTGACCGCGACCCTCGGCTGGTGGACGTCCCTGGCGCTGGGGTAGACGTGACTGTCGCGGGGACGGGCACGGGAGACGTCGATCAGGCGGGTGTTCCCGTCCCCGGTGCTCACGGCGGCCGTCTCGCCGTCGGCCGACAGCGTCGCGTAGAGGACCTTGGCCGGGGCGCTGTAGGACCCGATCCGTCTGCGGGTGTCGACGTTCCAGAACCCCACGCGGTCGCCGCCGGCGGCCACGAGGGTTCGTCCGGCCCTGTCGAGGTTCGCGGTCGTCACCACGAAGCCGGGCAGTCTGAGGACGTCCTCCTCCCGCTGGTTGCGCAGCGCGAGGAGCGCGGACCACGACTCGGGCGTGTCGGCGAGGCGCGCCGAAGCCACCGCCAGCCGTCGCGCGAGCCGGGGATCGCTGTGGCGGACCGACTGGGCGATTCCGGCCACCTGGGCGGAGGCGGCACGGTCACGCTGGCCGATGACGGTCTGCCGCTGGGCCCACGCCACGCCGGTGGCGATCAGGGCGAGTACCAGCACCGCGGCGAGGGCGGCGTTGACGCGCCGGGTGCGCCGCATGGCCGACTGCTGGTGCTGCCGGCTCGCTTCCAGCAGCGAGACGATCTCGTCCGGGAGCGAGCGCTGCCCCGCCCATTCCTCCCCCTCGGCCAGCAGGGAGCCGTCCAGCAGGTCACCCGGCAGACCGCTTCGCGCGTGGCGCTTGTGCTGCTCGGTGGCGCGCCGCAGCCAGACCTGGAACTGGTGGTCCCGCGCGACCCAGTCACGCAGGTCGGCCCAGTCGCGGACGAGGGCGTCGTGGATGAGCTCCGCCGCCGGTTCCCCGCGGGGCGCGCCGGGACGTGTGCTGATGTCGGTGGTGATGATGCGGTGGCGGGTCAGGGCCGCCAGCACGTCGTCGAAGTCCGCGCCGGCGGCCGGGTCTGCGGCCGGGTCCGCGGCCAGGGCGCGCAGGCGGCCGAGGGGGACGGGCTGACGGGTGGCGGGGATGCCGTTGTCCTCGTCGGCGGGCCGGACGAGTGCGGTGAGGATCCGCCGTGCGACGGGGCGCTGCGCCGCGGGCAGTTGGCCGAGGGCGTGGTTGCACCCGTCCGTCAGGCTGCCGGTGACCCTGCCGATCCGTTCGTAGGCCGCGTGGGTGAGCTTGCCGTCCTCGCGACGGCGGCGCGTCCACAGGTGGCGCAGGGCCAGCTCCAGCGGCGGGAGCAGGGTCACCGGCGCCTGCCGGGCTTCCGGGTCGGCGGCCAGGACGTCTTCGACGATCCGGTCCGCGAGGTCGGTCTCCAAGGGCAGGCCCACGGCCGCGGCGGGTCGCGTGATGATCGCGAGGAGGTCGCCGCGGCTCAGTGTCGCCGGGACGTTGCACAGCCCGGGGAGGACGGCGTTCATCAAGTCGGGGGCGAGGGCGGCGAGGGGGGCGTAGAAGTCGTTGCGCATGACCACCAGCACGGTGACGGGCACGTGCGAGCCGGCCAGTTCGAGGAGCTGGTCGACGGCTCGCAGACGCCCGTCGTCAGCACGCTGCCGCACGGGGGGAGCCGGCTGGGTCAGGAGTTCCTCGAACTGGTCGACGACCAGCAGGAGGCGGTCGTGGCCGGGCTCGTCGGCACGTCGGGCCTCGGCCGCGGCCACCAGGCCGTCGGTGGCCGCGCCGGGCAGGCCCGCGCCCTCCAGCTCGGTGAGAAGGTCCCGGCCGGGCCGGGCGCTCAAGGGCAGCCAGCGGTCGCTGCCCGGTATCGCTCCCCGGGCCAGAGCGGGGAGGACACCCGCGTGGACGAGCGAGGTCTTCCCCGCTCCGGAGGGGCCCAGCAGCATGACCATCCGCCGGTTTCCCCGCAGCGCCGCGAGCACCCGTTCCACCGCGGTCCCGCGGCCGTGGAACCAGTCGGCGTGCCGGGTCGTGAACGGTTTCAGCCCCAGATACGGGCACGCCTGGTGCTCCGTCAGCCGGGGCTGGACCTGCCGCAGCACCTCGGCCGGGGTGGCGTAGGCGACTTGCACCCCCTTCCCGTGGATGTCGGGGGAGACGATGGAGCTGACCATGCCGATCACCAGGCCGGTCATCTCGTCCACGACCGGAGCGCCGCTGAACCCGGTGGTCAGGTCGTTGGCCTTCGTCAGCTGGAGCTGCCGTCCCGCACCGCCGTCCCCCGGCAGCAGTCCGCCGACTTCGCCGTATCCGAAGTGGCCGCCCCGCAGGGCCTGGGCGGGGAAACCGAACGAGAAGAAGCCGTGCCCCCGGCACCCCGCGCTCGCACCCACGGCCAGGGGCCGGGCCCCCGCGGGAACCGGGCCGGGACGGAGAAGCGCCACGTCCTCCGCTTCGGGTGCCCGCCACTGCTCGGACACCACGTCGGCCATCAGCCGCGGCGCCCCCGGCTGATGCGGGAACCGCACCTCCACCCGGCCGCCCGGGGACTGCCCGGCGGCGCGCACGACGTGCGCACAGGTGAAGCCGGTGTCCTCCCCGGCCAGGAAACCCGCCCCGGCGACGCGGCCGTCCGGTGCGAGGACCTGGAAGACCGAGGCGGGCACCGAAGGCTCACCCGCCCCGGCGAGATGCCTCTCGTCGTCGGGGAGACCGCCGCCCTCATCCGGTTCACCGTCCCCCGCCATGGCCCCCGAGTTCCTCACCGGCCGTCTTGGCCGGGCTCGCCGCTCTCCCACACCAGGCGGACCTTGAGATGCACGGCGGCCTCGCCGAGGCTGATGACCGCTCCGGCCTTCGCCGACAGGTTCACCCCGAACTCCACCTCCACCTCCCGCGGGCCCGCCTGCCGTAGCTGGTCCAGTACCGCCCGCGCCGTCTCCCGTACCGGAACCAGCGACTCCTGCAACGTGCGGGGCAGTTCCCGCACCGCGTCACCGACCCGGCCCGCCTTCACCGGCCCGTCCGGCTCCGGTGCGCCGGGCACCTCTTCCAGCAGAATCGCCCCGCCGCCTTCCAGCGGCACCCGTACGAGACTCGGCACCGGCCAACCTCCTCGCAGTCCAGAACCGCATCCCGGCTACTCAACCGAAAGGCAGCCCCCATCGACCCCTGCTTCCACAGTCCACCGGAGAACCACCACATACGGAGCGCACGGCTCCGTACGCGGGACGCCTCCGCGGAAAAAAATCCGGCGGCGATGTCGAGAACCCGTCATCGGCTCCGTCCCAGGGGTGAACGCGGCCACAATGGGCCGCACCAGCACCGAGGAGAACCACGATGGCCAAGTACCTGCTGCTCAAGCACTACCGCGGCGCCCCGGCGGCGGTCAACGACGTGCCCATGGACCAGTGGACGCCCCAGGAGGTCTCGGCACACATCCAGTTCATGCGGGACTTCGCGGCCCGTCTGGAGGGGACCGGCGAGTTCGTCGACGGCCAGGCGCTCGCCCCCGAGGGCACGTGGGTCCGGTACGACGGTGAGGGGCGCCCGCCGGTCACCGACGGCCCCTTCGCCGAGACCAAGGACCTCATCGCCGGCTGGATGGTCATCGACGTCGACAGCCACGAGCGCGCCGTCGAGCTGGCCGGGGAGCTGTCGGCCGCCCCCGGTGCGGGCGGGAAGCCGATCCACGAGTGGCTCGAGGTGCGCCCGTTCCTGACCGCGACGCCCGACACCACCGAGTGCCACTGATGGACGAGGCTCTGCTGAGGAGCCTCACGCCGGGCGTGCTCGCCCTCCTCGTCCGCCGCGGAGCAGACTTCGCGGCGGCCGAGGACGCCGTCCAGGAGGCGTTGCTCGAGGCGGTCCGCGTCTGGCCGGCCGACCCGCCGCGGGACTCGAAGGGCTGGCTGGTCACCGTGGCCTGGCGCAAGTTCCTCGACCAGACCCGGGCGGACACCGCGCGCCGCCGGCGCGAGGACCGCGCCGAGGAGGAACCGGCGCCGGGGCCGACGCCGACGGTGGACGACACGCTCCAGCTCTACTTCCTGTGCGCCCACCCGTCGCTGACGCCGTCGTCCGCGGTCGCGCTCACGCTGCGCGCCGTCGGCGGGCTCACCACCCGGCAGATCGCCCGGGCCTACCTGGTGCCCGAGGCGACGATGGCGCAGCGGATCAGCCGGGCCAAGCGCACCGTCTCCGGAGTGCGGTTCGACCGGCCCGGCGACGTCGCCACCGTGCTGCGCGTCCTCTACCTGGTCTTCAACGAGGGCTACTCCGGCGACGTCGACCTGGCCGCCGAGGCCATCCGGCTCACCCGGCAGCTCGCGGCACGCATCGACCATCCCGAGGTGGCGGGGCTGCTCGCCCTGATGCTGCTCCACCACGCCCGGCGCGCGAGCCGGACCGCGCCCGACGGCGGCCTGGTCCCGCTCGCCGAGCAGGACCGCGCCCGATGGGACACGCGCCTGATCGCAGAGGGCGTCGCGGTCCTCCAGGCGGCTCTCGCCCGTGACCGGCTGGGCGAGTTCCAGGCCCAGGCCGCCATCGCCGCCCTCCACGCCGACGCCCCCACCACCGAGGAGACCGACTGGGTGCAGATCGTGGAGTGGTACGACGAACTACTGCGCCTGACCGGCAACCCGGTCGTCCGGCTCAACCGTGCCGTGGCCGTCGGCGAGGCCGACGGCCCCCGCGCCGGCCTGGCGGCACTCGCGGAGCTGGACGACTCACTGCCCCGCCACACCGCCGTGGCGGCCCACCTGCACGAACGCGAGGGCGACCTCACGACGGCGGCGCGGCTGTACGCCGAGGCGGCCCGCCGCGCCGCCAACCTCGCCGAACGCGACCACCTCACACGCCAGGCCGCCCGCCTCAACACCCGCCTGCGCCACTGAGGGACCGCGCCCCAGCCTTGCGGTGCAACTCACAGGTCCCGTCGGGACCCCGCCGGCCCCGACGACCGGGACAGCGCCTCGACAGCGAGCGGGCGCGGCGGCGTGGTCCGCGGCATGAACAGCGACCTCGGACGCGGACGGCGCCTTCCGGCACCGGCTGCGCGGAGGGGGAACAGCCGGCCGTACGGCTGGTGCCGCGACCGTACTCGGGGATCGGCCGCGGCCCAGCCACCCGGGACGCACCCGGGCAGGACCCGAATTCCCCGCGCCGACGTGTCCATTCGGAGCCGAACGGGTGGACCGGCGGGCAGGCGGGCCACGCCCCGACGCATGTTCACTGACACCGGCCTCACGTGGACATCGGCATGACGTCGCCTCGATACGAGACCCTTGGGAGACGTTGACGGATGGGACGGACCATATGCTGATTGGACGGACCATATGCTGATTTCCCAGTTTGAATGAGCCAGCGAAATTTCATCGGACGTGCAGTACGCGATGGCCTGCACTACGTCAGGGCATGGGGCCCTCGCGTTTTCCTTGGCGAGGTCGACGTCCCATATGCGTATCTGCCGGTCGGCTCCGCCGGTGACTACCCGGCCGTCCGGCGTCGTAGCAACAGCCGTCACCCTCGGAGCCACCACTGACCGCTCGGCTGTCTGGCAGCGCGGCCAACGCGGTCAGGCGGGGACCGCCGAGCGGCGCTCCGAAGCTGCCCGGGGTGTTGCCGAGTCGGACGCCGGATGGAGTCAGGCGCTGCGGGATCCCAGACGAGAACCTGCCCTCTGGCGCCACCGCTTGCCACCCTGCCGTCGGGTAGAGCCGCCAGCGCTGACGCTCCGCCATCGTGGTGACCGAGCGGAACTGACGTGGACCCGGGTGCCGCAGGGTCCCACATCGCGGTCAGGACGTCGTCGGCGGCATGATGGAAGAGCTCGGCATCGGCTTCGTCGCTTACTCCCCACTCGCCCGCGGTTTCCTCAGCGGCGCGGTGAAGCGCAAGGGCGCCACCCTCCCCAGCTCGCCCTGGCGTGGCTGCCGGCGCAGAAGGACTACATCGTCCCGGACCCCGGCTCGCGCAACGCCGACCGGATCGCTGCCAGAACACCGCCGCGGCCGACCCGCAAGGGGGCGGGCACTCCGGCTTCACCGCCGCGGGCCGGCACCTGAGCCGGAGACGGAGCGCGGCGGCTGTGACGGTGCCGTGGAAAACGCAGTCGCGCTTGTCGAAGCGGCTTCGCCACAGCCGCCGGCGCAGACGAAGGCGGTTGCGGAGCGGGCTGTACGCCTTGTCCCCGCCGTGATGGCCGGGGCTCGTACGTGGACGTCCGCCCCCGGCGCGCTTGACCCTATGCGCTCCAGCGGCGGGATCGGTTGCGGGCTGTCGCCCCATTGTCCCGGCGTGACCAGCAAGGCCAGTGAGGGACGGTGACACTTGCACACGGTCGTCGAGCCACCGAACCTCTCCGGCAGGTCCCGCCACGGGACCCCGGTGTGGATCCGGGCAGGGCACGCCCAGGAGAACCGCCGGACACGGCCTAGCCTGACGGCCGGTGCCGAGGCCCCTGGGGTGGGGCGAGGGGGCACCGGCCGTGGCCTGGCAGCCGGGCGCCGTACCGTGAGTGCCGCGTCTCGGGCGCCGCACGTGTCCCGCCGACGGGAAACGGCACCCGAAAACCGGTCGCCCTCCCGGTCCGTCCCGGCCCCCCGCTCACGGATACCGGCCGGCGATGCGAGCGACGCCGGGCAGCACCCGCGAGGGTGTCACCACGCGGTCACTGATCACCGCATCCGCAGGCCAGCGACCCCGCGCCACCGAGCATGCAGCACGCAACCAGTCGATATCTACGGCGAATCTTTTACATCAATACCCCGTGACAGTAATTAAACTGAGCCGCAGTCGACGTCAGCCCCGGGGGACAAGCCGCCAGTGAACCGCCAAGCATTGAAAAAGCTCCTCAAAGACCGCCGCGCGCTCATATCCCCCGAAACACACGGACTGACCCGTCCCACCGGCCGCGGGCGCCGCGCACCCGGTCTGTCCCAGGGTCAGGTCGACGAACTCCTCGGCTACTCCGAACGCACCTACCAGCGCCTGGAATCCGGCAACTACCACCACCCCCCGGTCGACCTCCTCCGCGACGTCGCGCGCCTGTACGGCATGAACGAGCAGGAGTGGATCAGTCTCTGCCGGTACGCCCGCGGCGAGGACCCGCCCGGCCCCCTCTACGACACCTCCGGCCACGCCCTGCCCGCCGCCTGGGCCGACGCCGTCGCCGGCATCACCCACCCCGCGTACGTCACCGACGCCTCCTGGAACCTCGTCACCTGCAACGACCGCTTCCACGCCCTGTTCGACAGCGGCCGGGCACCGGCCAACACCATGCGCTGGATGCTGCTGGACGGGCGTGACCAACTCCTCGACTGGGCCACGGCGTGGGCGCCGCTGGTGATGCCCCAGTTGCAGGCCGCGCTCGCCCAGCGCGCCGACGACAAGGTCCTCCGGCAGATCGAGGCGGACGTCCTCGCCGACCCCCTGGCCCAGCCCCTGTACGAGAAGGGCGGGGCCTCCATCCACCCCGACGGCGACGAGCGTCCGATCCGTCACGCGGTCGAGGGGCCGGGGTGGGTGACGATGTGTGTGGCGCAGCCGCTCGCGGCGCCCGGGTCCCGGTGCATGATCCTCGTATTCCGGCCGGGGCCGCGACGGGCCAGGAGCCGACCGCGTATGTTGAAAGCCCAGGAGAACGGCATGAACGCCTGAATTTGCCCGCCTTTGGTGCGCGGCCAGGCAGTATTTCGAGGACGGCCGAGGAAACAAACCAGCCAATTTTGCCGTACCTTGACTTAATCAGGTCGCAGCGCCTTCAGGGGGGAACCCATGCCTGCTCATATCGCCCGCCCCACGACCGTCCTCGCCGCACACAAAATCACCACAACCGAGATAGCGGACGACATTCGCGCCCACCACCCGCACCACCCCCGGCTCGGCGCGATCCTCCGCGTCCTCGGCAACTGCGGCGTCGAAACCCGCTATTTCACCCAGCCCCTGGACTCGCCCACCGTCAACGGCACCGCGGAGGTGGGTGACCGGGCCGCCCGCGCCTTCGCGGACGGCCTCGCCCTGGCCGAACAGGCCGCCCGCGCCACCCTCGACCGGTACGGGCTCCAGCCCGGCGACATCACCGGCCTCATCACCACCCACGCCACCGGCTGGGCCGTCCCGAACCTCGACATCCACCTGGTCGAGCGGCTCGGGCTGCGGCCCACCGTCCGCCGTACCGCCCTGACCACCACCGCCTGCGCAGGCGGCGCCCACGCGCTGGTGCGAGCCGTGGAACAGGCCCTCCTCCACCCCGGATCCCGTGTCCTCGTCGTCGCCGCCGAAGTGCTGTCCACCGCCTACAACCACGCCGACACCAAGATCGAGCACATGATCTACAAGGCGCTGTTCGGCGACAGCGGAGCCGCCACCGTCGTCTCCGGCGACCCCCTCGGCCCCGGCCTCGCCGTCGACGCCGACGGGCTGTTCGAGTACGTCCTCCCGGACAGCCTCACCATGTACGCGGGCCGCATCGACAGCACGGGTCTGCACTTCGACAGCACCAAACAGGCGGCCGGCGGCGCGAGACACGTCATGCCCGCCGTCACCGGCTGGCTCGCCGGACGCACCGTCGACGTGCCCGTCATCCACCCCGGTTCCAGGCCCATCATCCTCGACACGGCCGACGCCCTCGGCCTCACCGGGACCGACGCCCGCCACTCCCTCGACACCCTCGCCGAAGAGGGCAACCTGGGTGGCGTGTCGGTCCTCCGGGTCCTCGAACGCACCCACGGCGAGCCCCCGTCCGACGGCGACAGCGCGCTGGTGGTCGCCTACGGCCCGGGATTCTCCGTCTCCGCCCTGCGGGGCACCTGGCGGTACTAA
>NZ_JAINRC010000042.1 GCF_020400655.1 Streptomyces spinosus | reverse complement strand
CGTGCCCACCGCGATGTCCCGCTGTCCGCTGTAGCGGGCCAGCAGCAGCTGGAAGACCGCCAGCAGTGACATGAACAGGCTCGCGCCGCTCTCGGCGGACACCGCGCGGGCACGGGCGGCGACGTCTGCGGGCACCGAGAACCGGACGACCTCGCCCCGTCCGTCGCGCTCGGCGGGCCGGGCGTGGTCGGTCGGCAGCTCCAGCGGCTCCAGGCCGTCCAGGCGCTCCGTCCAGTAGGCGAGTTGGCGCTCCAGCGGCGCCCCGGACAGCCAGGAGCGCTGCCACACGGCGTAGTCGGCGTACTGCACCCGCAGCGGGACGGGGCCGGACGTGCCGGTCCGGTCCGAAACGGCTTCCGCGTACCGCGCGGACAGCTCGCGCACCAGCACGCCCACCGACCAGCCGTCGAAGGCGATGTGGTGCACGGTGACCGCGAGGACGCACTCGTCGTCGGCCAGCCGCACCAGCAGTGCGCGCAGCATCGGTCCGGTGCCGAGGTCGACCGGCCGCAGTCCGTCCTCGCGCAGTACGTCCGCCAGGGCGGCCTCGCGGGTGGTGGCGTCGTCCACCCCGCGCAGGTCCCGTACCCGCATCCGCACCGGCCGCGCCGGGTCGACCAGTTGTACCGGCGAGCCCGCGGCGTCCGTGCCGAACCGGGTGCGCAGGATCTCGTGGCGCGCCACCACCGCGGTGAACGCGGCGTTCAGGGCGTCGATGTCCAGGGGGCCGCGGATGCGGAAGGCGAAGGGCAGCAGGTATTCGGCCCGGCCCGGCTCCAACTGGTCGAGGAACCACAGTCGTTGCTGCGCGAAGCTGAGCGGGGGCGGACCGCTGTCGCGCGGTACCGACGGGATGCGGTCGACTTCCGTGCCGGCCAGCTCCGTCACGGCCTCGGCCAGCAGCGCCGGGGTCGGAGCGCCGAAGAGCGTGCGGACCGGGACATCGGCTCCGAGCCGCCGGCGCAGCCGCGACACGACCTGGGTGGCGAGCAGGGAGTGCCCGCCCAGTGCGAAGAAGTCGTCGTGCACGCCGATCCGGTCGACGCCCAGTACCTCGGACCACACCTCGGCCACCGTGCGTTCGGCGTCCGTGCGCGGCGCGGTGTACTCGGCGTCCAGTCCGCAGCGGCCGGAGGCGGGGGCGGGCAGCGCCCGGCGGTCCGTCTTGCCGTTCGGGGTGAGTGGGATGCGCTCCAGCGGTACGAAGGCCGCGGGCACCATGTAGTCCGGCAGGTCGCGCCGGAGGTGGGCGCGCAGCGCGCTCACGTCGAGGGACCCCACGGGCACCACGTACGCCACCAGCCTCTGGGCTCCCGGAACGTCCTCGCGCAGCATGACGGTGGCGCCGGCGACCTCGGGGTGGGCGAGCAACGCCGTCTCGACCTCGCCCAGTTCGACGCGGTAGCCGCGCAGCTTGACCTGGTTGTCCGCGCGGCCCACGAACTCCAGTCGTCCGTCGGGCAGCCATCGGGCGTGGTCCCCGGTGCGGTAGACGCGCCGCGGCGTGCCGTCGACGTCCACGACGGTGAACTTCTCGTCGGTCAGCCCGGGCCGGCCGAGGTAGCCGCGGGCCAGTCCGGGGCAGGCGATCCACATCTCCCCCGGCACTCCCACCGGCACCGGCCGGCCGTGCCGGTCGACCACGAAGACCTTGGTGTTGGCGACCGGACGGCCGATCGGCACCCGGTCGACGGGCCCGGTGATCCTGGCGGTCGTCGCCTCCTGCGCGGCCTCCGTGGGCCCGTAGCCGTTGACCAGGGGAACCGCGCAGTGCCGGAACCACTCGCGGACCTGCTCCCGCTGGAGCGCCTCGCCGCCGAGCCGGACCAGCCGCAGCTGCGGGCCCAGCGCGCCGGGGCCGTCCAGGTCGGCGGCCAGCGCCCCGAACGCCGAGGGGGTGAGCCACGCCACCGTGACCCGGTGCTGGCGCAGCGCCTCCGCCAGCCGGCCCGGGTCCCAGGTGTCGTCGCGCAGCACCAGGCAGGCTCCCGAGAGAAGCGGGGCGAACATCTGGCCCACCGACGAGTCGAACGCGATCGACGCGAACTGCAGGACCCGGTCCTCGGAGGTGAGCCCCAGTTCCCGGCTCGTCTCCCGCATCCGTGCGCGCAGCGCGCCGTGGGTGATCTGCACGCCCTTGGGACGACCCGTGGAACCGCTGGTGTAGATCACGTAGGCCACGTCGTCCGGACCGGCCTGCGCCACCGGACCGGCGGCGGTGTACGGCCCCTGTGGCCAGGGCCCGTCCAGCAGCAGCGCCCGCGTGTGGGCGGGCAGGCGGCCGGTGTGCGCGGCCTGGGTGACGATCAGCGGGGCGCCGCTGTCCTCGACCATGTAGGCGAGCCGGTCCGTGGGGTACGCGGGGTCCAGCGGCACGTACGCAGCCCCCGCCTTGTGGATGCCGAGCAGGGCGCACACCATGTCGGTCCCGCGGTTCAGGCAGACCGCGACCAGGGTGCCCGGCCCGGCACCGTGCTCCCGCAGCCGGTCGGCGATCCACTGGGCCCGCTCGTCGAGCTGCCGGTAGGTCAGCCGGTCGCTCCCGCAGGTCACGGCCGGCGCGTCGGGGTGGCGGGCGGCCCGTTCCCCGATCAGCGCGGTGACGGTCAGTGTGTCCGGGGCGTCGGTGTCGGCGCCGTTCCACTCGCCGAGGATCGTCCGGCGCTCCGCGGCGGTGAGCATCTCCAGTTCGGACAGCCGGGCGTCCGGGGTGGCGCAGGCGGCGGCCAGCAGCGTCTCGAAGTGCCCGGCGAGCCGCACCATCGTGGCCTCGTCGAAGAGGTCGGTGGAGTACACGACGGTGCCGTCCAGGGCGCCGTCGGCGGCCTCGGTGGCGTAGAAGGTGAAGTCGAACTTGGAGTCCTGCGCGGACACGTCGAGCTGCCGCACGGTCAGGCCCGGCAGCTCCCACGACCGGCTGTCGGGGGTGTTCTGGAGGACGAACATCGTCTGGAACAGCGGGTTGCGCGACAGGTCCCGCTGCGGCGCCAGCTCCTCCACCAGGCGTTCGAAGGGCAGGTCCTGGTGGTCGTAGGCGCCGAGCGCGGTGTCCTTGACCCGGTCGAGCAGCTCGGTGAACGTCGGGTCGCCGGACAGGTCGGTGCGCATGACCAGCGTGTTCACGAAGAAGCCGATCATGTTCTCGATCTCGGCCCGGTTGCGGCCCGCGATCGGCGTGCCGACCGCGATGTCCTCCTGGCCGCTGTAGCGCGACAGCACCAGCTGGAAGACCGCCAGCAGGGTCATGAACAGGCTCGCGCCGGTCTCCTTGGACAGCCTCCGGGCGCCGTCGGCGGTCTCCGCGGGCACGCGGAAGGTGAGCATGGCGCCCTTGCCGCTGTGCCGCGCCGGACGCCGGCGGTCGGTGGGCAGCTCCAGCGGTTCGGTGCCGGCCAGCCGGCCGCGCCAGTAGTCCAGTTGCTGCGCGAGCACGTCGCCGGTGAACCACTGGCGCTGCCAGACCGCGAAGTCGGCGTACTGCAGGGGAGGTTCGGCCAGGTCGGCGGTCCTGCCCGCGGTCCGTGCGCCGTACAGTTCGGTCAGCTCCCGTGACAGCACCCCCGCCGACCAGCCGTCGAAAGCGATGTGATGCACCGTCAGGGCGAGGAGGTGTTCGTCGTCGGCCAGCCGGATCAGCAGCGCGCGCACCACCGGTCCGGTGCCGAGGTCCATCGGGCGGAAGCCCTCGGTGTCCACGAGCGCGGTGGCGGCGTCCTCGCGCGCCTGCTGCCCGGCGACGGACCGCAGGTCGTGGACGGCGAGGGGCAGCGGCCTGGGCGGGTCGACGACCTGACCGGGGTTGCCGTCCGCGTCGCTGACGAAGCGGGTGCGCAGCACCTCGTGCCGGGCCACCAGCTCCGACAGCGACGCTCGCAGCGCCGGCACGTCCAGCCGGCCACGGATGCGCAGTCCCATGGGGATCAGGTACTCGGCCCGGCCGGGCTCCAACTGGTCCAGGAACCACAGCCGGCGCTGCGCGAACGACAGCGGCAGCGGACGCCCGTCCCGGGGTGTGCGGGGTATGGCCGGAGCGTCGTCGGCGGCCCCGCCCGCCACCAGGGCGCCCATGGCGTCCGCCACCTCCCCGGCGTCGAAGTCGGAGGACTCGAACAGCCGGCGGGCCCTCAGCAGAGCCTCCTCCGCGAGGAAGGACGCCACCGCCCGCACCGTCAACGGCTCGGGCAGCGGTTCCGCGCCGAATTCCGAACCGAATTCCTCCGCGATCCGGCGGGCCATTTCCGTCGCCTGCGAACGGGTACCGCCCAGCCGGAAGAATTCGTCGTCCGCCGCCGCCACCTCAGCGCCGATCACCGCGTTCCACACTGCGGCGACACGGGCTTCGGCCGGGGAGAATCCGCCCTGCTCGGCCACCTGTCCGGAGGCCGCGGCCACCATCGGATTCGTCGTCATGTGTCCACCAGTTCCTCATCGTCGACCGTTCGCGAAAGCCCTCGGAAACTCAGCCGAATCCGATGCTCGCAGAGCGATCTTGGTGAGATAACTGGTTACTTCTGCCCGCCGGACGTGGACACTTCTGCCCCTCGGCAACGGGCGCGGAGGGGTGCGCCGGCCCGGGCGGAGTCGCGCGCGCCGGCGGGGCGGGCGCCGGGAGCGGCCGGCCGGCCGGGGCGGTTCACCACCCCGGCCGGCGCCGGTTCCGTACCGCGGCTCAGGCCACTGCCCCGGCCGCCTCCGCTCCGGGGACGGGAGCCGTACCGGCGGTGCTCCCGCTCTCGTGCGTGGTGCCGACGGGGCTCGCGTCGGACACCGTCCGCTTGCGCATGCCCGCCCACTCCCGGTTCAGGGCCGGCACGCCGATGGCGACGAGGTAGAGCCCGCCCACGATCCACAGCGCACCCGAGGTGCCCGCCACCGTCACCAGCCCCGCGCCCAGCAGCCCGCCGAACGGGATCCCCGCCCACGTGACGGCCTGGGCCAGCGTCTTGACCCGTCCCAGCAGCGGCGTGGGGATCAGCTCGTACGTCACGGCCCCGACGATCGGATTGACGAAGCCCGACCCGAGGCCGCCCACCGCCAGCACCGCCAGTACCAGCCACAGTGGCGCGCCCGTGGCCATGGCCACGAAGCGCGGGACGCCGCCCAGCGTGAAGCCGATCAGGTAGACGGCACGCCGGGGAAGCCGCTCGCCCACGCCCGCGGCCACCAGCGCGGCGACGATCGACGTGGCGGCGAAGACGCTGACCACCAGCCCCACGGCCTCCGCGCCGTTGCCCGTCTCCTTCGCCCAGACCGGCAGCAGCACGGACATGAACGCCTGGTCGAGCAGGTTGGTGACGGCGAGCATGCCCACGATGGACCGCAGCAGTTTGGCGTCGCGCAGGAACACGGCGCCCTGGCGCAGGCGCGACAGGTAGCCCTCGGTCTCCTCCACCGGCGTCTCGTGCGGCTCGGGCGCCGGGTCGCTGAGGGTGGTGGAGACGACCAGCGCCGACACGCCGAACAGGCATGCGGTGATCCACAGGGCGTACAGACTGCCGAAGGAGGCCACCACCACGCCGGCGATGGCCGGCCCGATGGTCGTCGCGGTCCGCTCGACCGCCGCCGACAGGCCGGTCCCCCGTTCCAGCGGCACCCGGGCCGCGCGGGTCGCCGCCGGCACGAAGAGCCCCTTGGCCCCGTTGGCCGGACCGTCCGCCGCGCCGACCACGGCCAGCAGCCCCAGCAGCAGGCCGAAGGACAGGTGTCCCGTGAGGTAGAGCAGCGGAGCGGTGGCCGTCGCGACGGTGGAGGCCAGGTCACCGGCGACGCTGATGCGCTTGGGGCCGGCGCGGTCGATGATCGGCCCGGCCAGCGCCTGGGCTATCACGTACGGCACGATCTGGCAGAAGGCGACCAGACCGGTCTTGCCGACGCTGCCGGTCGTCGTCAGGACGAACCAGGGCAGGGCGATGGAGAGCACCCGGTTGGCCGACAGGGCCGCCGCGTTGGCCGAGAGCATGCCGACCAGTCCGCGAAGGACCCGGGGCCCGTCGGCCGGGGCGTCCGGGGAGGACGTGCGTGTGCCGCTGTCGGCCCCCTGCTGGGCGGCCGTGTGCCGAGAGGTCATCTTTCTCACTCCGAGTCCGGGGGGTGGGAGACGTGCCGGTCCGCACTGGTGGGGAACAACTGGAACTGGAAGGCGACCCGCGCCGCACCCTCGGGCAGCGGCGAACCCGCCGCCTCAGGCGCGGAGTTGCGCCGACGCAGCAGCCGGTGGATGTCCGCCGACAGCTCTTTGGCCTCGGCGGGGGTGAGCGTGAGCACGTAGTCGCCGAAGTCCTGGGCTTCGCGCCACTCCGGCGACAGCGAGGCGGTCGCTTCGACGGCGGCCGTCATCGCGTCGGACCAGACCCGGCTGAGGGCTTGCAAGTAGGCGATGCCGAGACCCTCCCCGCCCGCCAGCACCGAGTCGTCCGGCACGACCGTGTTGACGTGCGCCGCCTGCCACCAGCGTTCACGACGGCCGCCGCCCCGTGACGGCGCCTCGACGATGAACCCGTACTCGGCGAGCTGGCGCAGGTGATAACTGGTCGCGCCGGTGTTCTGGTCCAGCCTCCGGGCGAGCGTGGTGGCCGTGGCCGGGCCCTCCGTCCGCAGAACCGTCAGGATCCGCACGCGTAGCGGATGCGCGACGCCGCGCAGGTTGCGGGCGTTCAGTTCGACCTGGGAGGGCTGTTCGAGGTGTTCCATGGACCAAGGCTAGCTATACAAAGACTCCTTTGCATAGGGTTGTGTGCACAGACTTCTTTGCAGTGCAGGGATGGCTGAGATCCGCCTGTGCGTGGCTTGTTGGCGTCGGCGTCGGCCCGAACCCCTCGCCCGTAGGAGGGCTGCTTCGCGGCACACGCCTCACGCGAAGCTCGTCAGTCGCCACACCCGGGGCGGTCGACGCGGTAGAGGTAGTGGGTCCGGTCGTCGACCGGGTTGTCCGGCTCCAGGTCGCCGACTGCGACCCGGCGGAACCCCGCGCGTTCGAGCGCCCGCCACGAGGCACGGTTGGCGGCCACCACCGGGACGAGAACACACGGGGCGGCGGGGTGCTCCTCCCAGGTGCGCGCGATGACGGCGCGGATCATCGCCGTCCCGACGCCCCGGCCGGTCCGAAGGGGGTCGCCGACCAGGTAGTCGACGGTCATCGCGCCGTCGGGTACGGGCACGAGGGCCGCCAGCTCGGCCAGGTACTCCGGGTAGTCGAGCAGGCGTGAACGCTGTACGAGACCGACCGGACGGCCTTCGAGGAGTGCGAGCAGGTCCTCCGAGGGCTCCTGTCCCCGGGCAGCGGGGCCGAAGTCGCGCGCCACCTCTTCCGCCGTGGTCCCGTGGTTCCACCAACGCTTCACATGGGGCTGCTCCAGCCACATCCCCAGCAGCGGGAAGTCCTGCTCCCGGACCCGACGCCACGTGATCACCAAAGGGCCGCTCCCCCAACGCTCCGCCACGGCCGGCACCCTCCTTCGCGGCCCGTAACGCCCGGTCTTTTCACTCCAGGAGCCGTAAACCGAAAATCCCACGTTTGTATGAGCGCGGACGGTACAGACGAGGAGCTGACACAGTCTTTATACAGCGAGACGGAGACACATCATGGGCATCCTCGCGTGGATCATCATCGGCCTGCTCGCCGGCGCCATCGCCAAGGCCATCATGCCGGGCAAGGACCCCGGCGGCATCATCGTCACCATGCTCATCGGCATCGCCGGTGGTCTGCTCGGCGGCTGGCTCGGCAAGGTCATCTTCGGTGTGGACTCCGTCGACGGGTTCTTCGAACTCTCCACCTGGATCGCCGCGATCGTCGGCTCCCTCATCCTGCTCGCCCTGTACCGCGTCATCGCCGGCAACCGCCACTCGCACCGGCACGCCTGATCCGCTGACGCCGCACGCGGTCGAGTTTCTCCCGATGGCTCCCCCGATTCACAGGGGGAGCCATCGGCGTGTACGAGCCGACCAGGCGGCACGAGGTCCTCCCGGGAAGGACGGGCATGCGGACGGCTCGCCGCCCTGGAGATTGTGGAACAGCGTCCCTTGACCTGCGTGCGGAAGTTGGCTCGCCCCCATCGGTGGAACCCTGGTCGTATGAGCAAGACTGCGCTGATCGTCATCGACATGATCAACACCTACGACCACAAGGACGCCGACCGGCTGATCCGCTCGGCAGAACCGGTCGTCCCGGTCCTGACCGATCTCCTGGGGCGCGCACGCGGTCGCGGGGTACCGGTCATCTACGTCAATGACAACTTCGGCGAGTGGCGTTCACATCACGGCGAGTTGCTCGAGCGGGCTCTGGCCACTCCTCACGCCCATCTCGTCCAGCCCGTGAAGCCCGACGCGGACTCGCTCTTCGTTCTCAAGGCCCGCCACTCCATCTTCTTCGAGACACCGCTGCACTACCTGTTGCAGCAGCAGGGCATCGACCGGCTGGTGCTCACCGGACAGGTGACCGAACAGTGCGTGCTGTACTCGGCCCTGGACGCGCACATCCGGCACTTCGACGTCATCGTTCCGCAGGACGCCGTCGCGCACATCCACGAGGACCTCGCGCAGGCCGCACTGCGGATGATGGAGCGCAACATGGGTGCGCGGGTGTGCGAAAGCCGGGAGCTCTGGGTGTGAAGCCGTGGTGCCAGGAGTGAACGCCTGGTCCTCGCCGCCGTGCACGTCGCCGCCTGCATGCCCCGCTGCCCGGCGCTGAGCGCCTGCCAGGTCACCGACCGCAGGCCTTCCACCGCTCGCGCACACGCGCGTTCCCCGGGCGGGCAGGGGGCGGCCGAGGGGACCACGACGAGATCGTCGTCGGACCCGTGCCCCCCACGCGGAGCCAGGGCCCCGGACCCGGTTCCCACCACGCCCACATGAACCATGGCCGGCCGTCGCGAGACCGGCCCTGCCGGGACGCCCTCGCGGAGGGCCGCTGCTGTCCGGCGTCCTCTAGATCGGCAAGCACCACAGCCCCCGTATCGCGTCTGTCGCTGCCCTCCCCCACGGGTGTTCCCCACTTCGCTGCGACATGTCTCACGGTCCAGGACTCGCGCCCATCAGACAGATCTGTCTAGTATGGCGAAGGTTCGTTCACGAGACCGAGAGTGAGAGTCATGAGAAGCACGACGCAGCGACCCGCCTCCGAGGGCATCCCGGTCAGGCGATCCCCCGCTCACGGCGCCCCGCGGCGCAGGGGCCTCGGGCCCATCGCCTCCCTCGGGCTCCTGGCCTCGATCCTCGTATCGCTCCTGGCATCGTCCAGTGCGCCGACCCCCCTCTACGCGATCTACCAGGCACGCTGGGGCTTCTCGCCCATCACCGTCACCGTCGTCTTCGGCGTCTACGCGGTGGCCGTGCTGGTCGCGCTCCTGGTCTTCGGCAAGATCTCCGACCACGTGGGCCGACGGCCGGTGCTGTTCGTGGCCCTGATCGGTCAGACGGCGGCCATGGCGACGTTCATCACCGCCGGCGGCGTGGACGCGTTGCTGGCCGCCCGAGTCGTCCAGGGACTGAGCACCGGCGCGGCGGTCGGTGCGCTCGGCGCCGGGATGCTCGACCTCGACGCGCGCAGGGGCGGATTCCTCAACTCCTTCGCGCCCACGATCGGGACCGCGAGCGGCGCCCTGGTCTCCGGGCTGATCGTGCAGTACCTGCCGGCCCCGACGCACCTCGTCTACTACGTGCTCCTCGGTGTGTTCGTCCTGCAGGCGCTGGCCGTGACCGGCCTGAACGAGACCGTCGGCCGCAAGCCGGGCGCGCTGGCCAGCATGGCCCCCGAGTTCAAGCTGCCCCGGTCCGCCCGCGCGTCGGTGGCGATCGCCGCGCCGGTGATGTTCGCCGTGTGGGCGCTGACCGGTCTGTACGGCGCGCTCGGACCGGCTCTCATCCGCACCCTGGTGCACTCCACGTCCGTGGTGTGGGGCGGGCTGCCCCTGTTCGTGCTCGCCGGCTCCGCCGGTCTGGCCGTCGTCCTGCTGCGCAAGGCGGCGACGCGGAGCGTCATGCTGATCGGCATCGGTTCGCTGGTCGTGGGCGTGGTGATCACCCTGGTGTCCATCGGCTCCGGAACCGGCGGCACCCCGTCCGTGATCGGGTTCTTCGTCGGCGGCGCGATATCCGGTTTCGGCTTCGGCAGCGGGTTCCAGGGGGGCATCAGGCTGGTCGTGCCGCAGGTGGAGCCGCACGAACGAGCCGGAGTCCTGTCCCTACTGTATGTCGTGTGCTACATGGGGCTCGGTGTGCCGGCGGTGATCGGCGGGGTCCTGGTCGTGCACGGCGGCGGCCTGGTGCGGACGTCCTGGGAGTACGGCATCGCCGTCATCGTGCTGGCCCTCGCGGCGCTGGCCGGTTTGGTGCTCAGCGGCCGCCGGGTGGAGCACGTGGCGGTCGTACGCCCGGAGACCGGTCCCGCCACCGTCTCCGTCCCGGAGGCGGCACCCCTGGCACGGACCAGCTCCCAGGGGTGAGACGGGTCCGCGCTAGAATAGACCGGTCTGTCTGAGAGGGTGATGGTCATGGCGGCAAGGACCGCGATGAAGGTGTCCGCACGCGAGCGGCTGCTCGAGGCGGCCGACGAGCTCTTCTACCAACAGGGCGTGCAGACGGTCGGCATCGACCGCGTCATCGAGCACGCCGGTGTGGCGAAGGCGTCCCTCTACAACACCTTCGGCAGCAAGGAAGGGCTCGTCTGCGCCTACCTGGAGCAGCGTTTCGAGCGCTCGCGGAGCCGGATCACCCGGACCCTGACGCGCTTCCGCACCCCACGGGAGCAGATCCTCGGTGTCTTCGACGCGCTGGGCGAGGCCTTCACCGACCCGGGGTACAACGGGTGCGCGTTCGTCCGGGCCAGCGCCGAGACGGCGCAGGACAGCACCATCCGCCGCACCGCCGAGCACTACCGGTCCTGGGTGCGCGAGCTGTTCACCGAACTGGCCACGACGTGCGGGTACGCCGAGCCCGAGGAGCTGGCCCGACAGCTCCTCCTGCTCTACGACGGTGCGGGGCAGGCCGCGCGGATGGATCGTGATCCCTCCGCCGCCACGACCGCGCGCGGTGCGGCGGCGGCCCTGCTCGACGCGGCGCCGCTCGCCGGCTGAGGACGGCCACACCCGCCGTTCTCCGGCGCCCGCACGGGGTCCCGGGCGGCGGTGACCCTGCGGGCGGAGGCGGGCCATGGCCGGCGCCGCCCTCCCCCGCCTCGCCCCTCGGACCGACGACGAGGGCCGAACTCACCGGTGCCTCAGGTTCTCCAGGCGCGCGGAGGGGCCCGCGCACCTCGCCCGCGCCCTGTGCTGCGTCCGCGCCCTGTGCTGCGTCCCCGTCAGCGTCGGCCCGCGCACCCGGCAGGGCCCGTCAGGGTGTCGTCAGCGGAGGAAGCCCTCGTAACTGTGCTGTTCGATCTGGCTGTTGATCTGCTTGACCGTCTCCAGGCCGACGCTCACGATGATCAGGATGCTGGTGCCGGTCAGCTGGTTGGCGCCGCCCAGACTGGCGAACGCCACGGTGGGCACCAGGGCGATCAGTCCCAGGTACAGCGAGCCCGGCCAGGTCAGCCTGTTGAGGACGTAGCCGAGGTACTCGGCCGTGGGCCGGCCGGCCCGGATGCCGGGGACGAATCCCCCGGCCTGTCTGATGTTCCCCGCCACTTCCTCCGCGTTGAACGTGATCGCCACGTAGAAGAAGGCGAAGAACACGATCAGCAGGAAATAGGCGACGACGTAGAAGGGATGGTCGCCCCGGACGAAGTTCCGCATGATCCACGCCGCCCAGCCCGCGTCCGAGTGCGAGAACTGTGCGATCAGCGCCGGGATGTAGAGCAGCGACGAGGCGAAGATGACGGGGACCACACCCGCCTGGTTCACCTTCAGCGGGATGTACGTCGCCGTCCCCCCGTACGACCTGCGTCCCACCATCCGCTTCGCGTACTGCACGGGGATCCGCCGCTGGCCCTGCTCCACGAAGACGACCAGGGCGACCATCACCAGGCCGACGAGGACCACGGTGCCGAAACCGAGCCATCCATCGGCGATCTCACCCTGCTCCTTCACGGCCCACAGCGCCCTCGGGAGCGTGGAGGCGATGGAGATGAAGATGAGCAGCGACATGCCGTTGCCGATCCCCCGCTCGGTGATCAGCTCCGCGAGCCACATCACGCAGGCCGTCCCCGCCGTGACCGAGAGCACCATCACGGCCGCCGTGAGGACGGAGGTGTCCGGGACGATCCCCGCCGCCGTCCGGCAGGCGGGGAACAGGGCGCCGCTGCGGGCGGTGGCGACGAGGCCCGTGCCCTGGACGAGGGCGAGCACCACCGTCAGATAACGGGTGTACTGAGTGATCTTCCCCTGCCCGGCCGCCCCTTCCTTCTTCAGGGTCTCCAGTCTCGGCACGACCACGGTCAGCAACTGCAGGATGATGCTCGCCGTGATGTAGGGCAGGATGCCCAGGGCGAACAGCGTGATCTGGAGCAGTGCCCCACCGCTGAACACGTTCGCCAGTCCCAGCAGGCCGCCGCTGCCCGACGCCTCGTCCACACACCTCTGCACGTTCGCGTAGTCGACCCCCGGAAGCGGGACGTGTGATCCCAGGCGGTACAGCACGATGACACCGAGCGTGAAGACCGTCTTCTTGCGCAGATCGGGAGTCTTGAACACCTGGGTGAAGGCGCTGGGCAAGGTTCCTCCTTCGTCCTGCGTCAGTCGCGGAGACGAAGGACGGGGGCGAGCGCACAGGGAGTCCGCGCCCTCCACCATGGTCGAACGGGCGAGCCGGCCCGGCAACCGGAGAGCGGCCGGGCCCCGGTCCCGGAAGACACGTATCGACGCTCATGGCAAACCCCGTGGAGGCACCGGCCGACGCGTGGAACAATCGGCGCCCCTACCCCGCCCGTCGGTGAGCGGCGGCGGCCCGTGGGTGGGGCGAGGTGCCGAGCCGGATGGTCACCGATGTACGGTCGGACCGGCGCGGGGGTGTGGCGGGGGCCGAAGGAACCGAGAGGGCGGGGGCGGGCGGGATGACGAGGGTGCGGTACCCGGACCGGTCCGTCCCGACGTCACGCCGGTCCCTGCGTCGGCAGCGGGTGGCCGAACTGCGGGCGCAAGGCCGGTACGGTCCCGAGCTGCGCGAGGTCCTCCCCTCCTTCCTCGGCCTCGGCCTGGTGCTGCTGGCGCTCGTCCTGCTGGCCGGCCACCTCAGCCATGCGTTCGGGCTCACCGGCCTGCTGACGTGCGCCCTCCTGTCCGTGACGGTCGCCCCGGCGGGCCTGCGCCTGCGCCGGAGGGTCCTGCGCCGGCGGCGCGGCCGTTACACCGCCCAGGAACTGGCACGGCTGGACGACCGGGGGCTGGTCGAGGCCACCACGCGCATGCTGGAACGCGACGGCTGGCGTGTGGCCGATCTGAGCCTGCGCAAGGGAGACATGCACCTGTACGCCCGGGACCGTCACGGTCGCGCGCTCGACGTCAGGTTCCGTCCCGCCGCGACGGCCGAGGAGGACGCCCGCTGGCCGGAGACCGTGCGGGCGACGGTCCGGCCCGGTGCGGAGCGGCCCGGCCGGCTCATCGTCCACCGCGGTGCCTTCAGCCAGGCCGAGACGCGCTGGGCCTCCCGGCAGACCGACGTCCATCTCGTGGACGGCCGCCGGTTGCGCCGCTGGGCGGCCGGCACACCGCTCGACAGCCTGGGACGCGGCCGCGGACGAGCACGGGAGCTGTGAGTCCGAGACGGACCGGCAGCGGGCCGGGCCACCCGCCCCACCGGGGACGGGCGGCACGCCCGTGCGCGGCGGGGTCGCCCTCCCCTTTGTAGTCGATCGGTCGTATAATGGCGTCATGGGACGGACAAGTGACGCCAGGAAAAAGATCCTCGACGCTGCGCAGTCACTCATCGAGCTGCGTGGCTACTCGGCGCTGGGCGTCGCCGAGATCTGCAAGGCCGCCGGGGTGCCGAAGGGCAGCTTCTACTACTTCTTCGAGTCCAAGGAGGCCCTGGCCCTGGCCGTCCTCGACGAACACTGGCAGACCCAGCGCGGGGACTGGACCCGGGTTCTGCAGGCCGACGGCGAACCGCTGTCGCGGCTGCGCATGCTGTTCGAGGAGACCGAGGCCGGCCTGCGCGCCGGTCAGCAGAGTTGCGGGACCGTCTCCGGGTGCATGTTGGGCAATCTCACCCTGGAGCTGAGCAACCAGACGGAGGCCATCCGCGAGCGTCTGCAGCGCATCTTCGACGCCCAGGTGGAGATGGTCGAGAAGGTCGTCAGCGAGGCACAGGAGCGCGGGGAGGTCACCGTCGCCGACGCGGGAGAGGCCGCCCGCTCGATCGTGGCCCAGCTCGAGGGCCAGGTGATGTTCGCCAAGCTCTACAACACCACCTCGACGCTCGACGGGCTCTGGGGCAACTGCCTGGCGCTGCTGAACGCCCGTCCGGCCGTCCCGGCCGCGTCCTAGACGGCGCGACGGGACCGCGGGTCCCGGTACGACGGCGGCCCCCGGTCACGGTGACCGGGGGCCGCCGTCGTGCTGTCGGACACGCTCGCGCAGGACCGGGAGACGGCCGTACCGGCCGCCGCGCGCACGGCACCGCGCCGTCACGGCGAGACGGTGCGCTCGCACAGACCGGGGCATAGGGTGTGAGTCATCCGTTCTTCCGTGTCCCGTCCGACAGCCCGGCGAGGAGACATCGCATGGCCGGGATGGCCACCTCCTCCGCGCGAAGGCGCATACCAGTGCGCATACCAGTGGAACGCCCACCTCGCTCCGAACGAGAGTGAGCGGTTCCGGCCGACGAGGCACGACCAAGCCTCAGGAGCAGTGATGAACGATGTCTCCCGCGCTTACGACGTCATCGTCATCGGAGCCGGCCCGGCCGGTGAGAACGTGGCCGACCGCACCCGGGCGGCCGGGCTCGGCACAGTCATCATCGAGCACGAACTCCTCGGCGGTGAGTGCTCCTTCTGGGCCTGCGAACCCAGCAAGGCGCTGCTGCGGCCGGTGATGGCGCGGGCCGACGCCCGCCGGGTCCCCGGGTTCCGCCAGGCGGCGGACGGACCCCTGGACGTTCCCGCGGTGCTCGCACACCGTGACACGATGGCCGAGCACTGGAAGGACGACGACCAGGTCGACTGGCTGGAATCGGTCAGCGTGGACCTGATCCGCGGTCACGGCCGGCTCACCGGCGAGAAGCAGGTGGCGGTGGAGACGCCCGACGGCGACACGGTCCGCCTCACCGCCCGGCACGCCGTCGTCGTCGCCACGGGCACCGGTGCGGCCCTCCCCGACCTGCCCGGACTCGACTCGGTACGTCCGTGGACCAGCCGTGAGGCGACCAGTTCCTCCGAGGTGCCCGGGCGGCTCGTGGTGGTGGGCGGAGGTGTCGTTGCCGTGGAGATGGCCACCGCCTGGCAGGCCCTCGGCTCCCAGGTGACCATGCTGGTCCGCAGCGAGGCCGGGCTGCTTCCCCGGATGGAACCGTTCGCCGGTGAACTGGTCGCGGAGGGCCTGCGCGAGGCAGGTGTCGACGTCCGCCTCGGGACCTCGGTGATCTCCGTGACGCGGCGGGAGCCCGCGGCCGGCGAGGTCAGGGTCGAGCTCAAGGACGGGACCGAGACGACCGCGGACGAGATCCTGTTCGCCATCGGTCGGACCCCGCAGACCGGGAAGCTGGGACTGGAGACCATAGGGCTGACGCCCGGGGACTGGCTGCGGGTGGACGACACCTGCCGGGTGACCGCCGTCCCCGACGGCTGGCTCTACGCCGTGGGTGATGTCAACCACCGGGCCCTGATGACTCACCAGGGCAAGTACCAGGCCCGGATCGCGGGCGCCGTCATCGGCGCACGCGCGCGGGGCGAGACCCCGGACACGTCCAAGTGGGGCGCTCACACGACCACCGCCGACCTCGTGGCCGTACCCCAGGTCGTCTTCACGGACCCCGAGGTCGCGTCGGTGGGCCTCACCACGCGCGAGGCCGCACGCGTCGGACGGCGGGTCGAGGTCGTGGACTACGACATCGGACTGGTCGCGGGTGCGCGTCAGTACGCCGAGGGCTACCGGGGCACGGCCCGCATGCTGCTCGACGAGGAGACCGGCGTCGTCCTCGGAGTCACCTTCGTCGGCCCCGGCGTCGGGGAACTGCTGTACTCGGCGACCGTCGCGGTGACGGCCGAGGTGACCGTCGACAGGCTCTGGCACGCCGTGCCGGCCTTCCCCACGATCAGCGAGGTCTGGCTCAGGCTGCTGGAAACCCACCGCAACCGCGGCACCGCGGAACCCCACTGAACGCCTTCCCGCCGGCCGCGCCGTGCTCCGCCCGCCCGACGCGGCGCGGGCGGTGGACGCGCGGCACATGACCCGACCGGGGCGTCGCCGGCCGGAGCCGGCCCGGCAGGCCCAGGCGGCGCGCAGCGAGGCGAGCGCCTCGGCCCACGCGCCGGACGCGAGAACGGCCGCGGGACGAGCCACAAAGGCTCGTCCCGCGGCCGTACCGCACGGAGGGCGGCCTGGCCGCCCCGTGGGGTTCAGACCTCCGCGCGCTTCGGCAGCCGCCAGTTCGGGCGCGGGAAGTGGCAGGTGTAGCCGTCCGGGTAGCGCTGGAGGTAGTCCTGGTGCTCCGGCTCGGCCTCCCAGAACGGACCGGCCGGTACGACCTCGGTGACCACCGGCCCCGGCCACAGCCCCGACGCCTCGACATCGGCGATGGTGTCGAGCGCGACGCGCCGCTGCTCCTCGTCGAGGTAGAAGATGGCGGAACGGTAGCTGGCCCCGATGTCGTTGCCCTGCCGGTTCTTGGTGGTCGGGTCGTGGATCTGGAAGAAGTACTCCAGGATCGTGCGGTAGTCGGTGACGGTCGGGTCGAAGGTGATCTCGATCGACTCGGCGTGGTTCCCGTGGTTGCGGTAGGTGGGGTTGGCCAGGCCGTCGTCGCCGCTGTAACCGACCCGGGTACGGGCCACACCGGGGAGTTTGCGGATCAGTTCCTGCATGCCCCAGAAGCAGCCGCCGGCCAGCAGCGCCCTTTCCTCGATGTCGGTCATCAGTTCTCACCCTTCCCCTCCCCCAGCGACCGGAGGAGTTACCTCGATACTATGACGCACAAATCGTCACCTGTCAAACTGGTGACGCTAGAACGGGGCCGCCTGCCGCGGCCCCGGGGCACCCGTGCGGCTCGGTGGCCGGCTCGAGGGTGACGCGTCGCGGATTGCGCCTTCCGCGTCGCGGATGCGCCTGCCGATCACGCGAGCCTACCGGGTGACGCGGAAGGGGCACCGAGACGCGGGGA
>NZ_JAINRC010000041.1 GCF_020400655.1 Streptomyces spinosus | reverse complement strand
ACGGCCGCTGAAGAAGTCGGTGAGGGCGGCGGCGACGGCCTCGGGCTGCTCCTCGGGGATGTAGTGACCGGCATCGGGCACGATGACGCCGGTCACGTTCTCGGCCCACGGGCTGATGGAGGCCGCCATATCCGTGATCGAGCCGTGGCTGCTGGAGATTCCGAGGACGGGCGCGGTCAGTCGCCGTTGCTCGAGTGCCGCGCGGTTCTTGCGCGCGGACTCGGCGGCGTCGCGGTAGTAGGCGAGGCCGGCGCGCAGCCCGCCATCGACGGCGAGGGCCGCGCCGTAGTGGTCGAGCTCTGCTTCCTCGAACGCGTCGGGCGCGAGGGACTTGGTCTTCAGGAACCAGCTGATGTACTCCCGCTCGCGGCCGGCTATCAGCATCTCCGGAAGATCGGGCACCACGTGGAACGCGAAGTGCCAGGTCTTGAACGCCAGAGTCGGGTCGAGGGGGATCGCTTCCGGCATGGTAATGCCGGGAATTCCGGCGTCGAGCAGCGCGACCCCGTGCAGTCGGCTCTCGTAGTTCAGGGCGAGGGAGAAGGCGACCCAGGCGCCGATGTCGTGCCCGGCGAGCCAGTAGTCCCGCACGCCGAGAGCGTTCACGGCGGCCTGGATGTGCGCGGCGACCGTGTGCGTGTCGTAGCTGAGCTCCGGATGCTCGGAATTGCCTTGGCCCGGCCGGTCGATCGCTATGACCCGGAACCGATCGGCGAGAGGAGGCATGACCTTTCGCCAGGCCCACCACGTTTGCGGGAACCCGGTGAGCAGGACGACGGCCGGTCCGTCCGGCCGACCGCCTTCGACGGCGTGCAGGCGGACGCCTTCGGCGTCGACCCAGCGGTGCGTGAATCCGGCCAGGTCATGCAGGGGCAGGGCGGGGACGGGGTTGGTCATGGAAATCCTCCATCGAGGCGGGTGGGCCGTGATTCGACGCTAGCACGTCTTGAACTGATCAGTTCAAGATGGGAGGATGGGCCACATGGCAGGCAAGAAACAGTTCGACATGGACACGGTGCTCGACGCCGCGATGATCCAGTTCTGGCGCTCCGGCTACGCCGACACCTCGCTCGACGATCTGTCCCGGGCGACCGGCCTGAACCGCAGCTCGATCTACTCCTCGCTCGGGGATAAGGACGCGCTCTTCCTTCGCTGCCTGGACCGCTACGCCACGCGCTACGGCGACAAGTTCGACGCCGCCCTCTCGTGCGCGGCCGAGGACCCTGTCGCCGCCGTCCGTGCATTCTTCGACGTCACCCTAGGGCGCATCGCCGACCCCGCCGTGCCCGACGGATGCCTGATGGCCCAGTCGGTCATGGCGAGTCCGGCGCTGAGCCCGAGCGTCGCAGAGCATGTCAAGGAGTTGTTCGGCCTGCAGCGTCCGCGCCTGCGCACCGCGCTGAAGGCCGGCGGAATGTCCGACGAGAACGCCGAGGACTTCGCCGTACACATAGCGGCCGTGAACCAGTCTCTCGCGGTGATGGGTAGGGCCGGGTCGAGCCCGGAGCAACTCCGGGCGATCGTCGAGGTGACCGTCGACGCGCTCGCGCGGGCGCTGAGACCGGTCGGATAGCTGGCCTATCGAATTACTGTCTGAGAGTCATAGGCGCCTCTCGATGTTCGGAGGGCAAGACAGATGGCTGATGTAGCCGGCGGCAACCTTGGCGGGTTGGAGGAGTCGTCCCTCTGGGAGTGACGGAAATACGCACCACGGAGCCCTGCACGGCGGTGACCTTCGCCGACGTGCCGGGGTCCGTCGTGCCACCGCGTTGCCCGTTGTCCGGCGATTGTCGTCTGGTGCCCACGCGCCGATACTGGACAACCGTGAGCCCCCTAGAAAAGTCCGTCTCGGGGCCACGCCCATGGCTGGTGCGTTCCCCGATCGGCAACGCAGGAGCCCCACGGTGGCCAGTGGCGTCGTGGTGTCCGGGTCAAGTCTCAGTGCGGTGGCGAATCCCGGCGCAGGCACGCGAATCGCGCCGCGCGCCCCGGGTGTTCCACCACGGGCCGTGGTGAGATCGTGGAGGTCTTGCACGTGGCGCTCTGCACGATGCGGGAAACGCGCGCCCAGATGTGATCCGTTTCCTGGCCGGGTACCACCTGGAGCGCGCCGAGTGCGCGCTGCGCGCGGCCGTCACAGAAGCGATGGCCGAGAAGGTCTCAGCCATCCGTGCCGCGCAGGAACGCGGCACGGTGACCGGTGAGATTTCCGTGGAAGGCATCCTCGCCCTCGTCCTGGCACTCGTGAACATGTGGCAACCGCCAGGCGAGGACATACATAGGTTGGTGCGTACCCCATCGCGACGCGAAAGGTGACCAAGCTCGTCAGCCCGTGACTCTGCAGCCGCCCGTGGCCCGCCACAGGGGTGGCCGGCAGCGGTGCCTGCGTCGCAACTGCGCGGCGCGCCGCATTCGCTCAGGCCGTCGTCGTTACGCACAACGGCGGGACATTCCAGGTCATCGCGGCCGAGGCCGATCATGGCGCACCCGATGACTTCCGCCGCAGTGACGTGGCCCGGGACGATCCGCCTCACCAGCGGGTAGAGGACGGCGCCCGCACGGCCCAGGGCCCGGTACACAGGGGTGCGACAGCTCCGTTTTGGGGCTGCATGTAGCCGGGACGGAACATGTACGTCTTCAGCGGCACCCGGGGCGAACAGCACAGGACATTCCGCCCGGCGGGGCACGGCGTCCGGATTTCTCGCCGGGCTTCCCGCCCGGCGGGCCGGGCGGCGCCGCCGGGGCAGGGATTCGGGCCCTCGCCCCAGGCAGGCAACAGCCCCGGCCGGCGTGGCCGCTGGCCGGGGCTGAATCCGTGAAGAGTGGTTCCCTGAAGACCTCACACTGGCCGAACGGCTCTGCGGGTGGCTGGACGGACGCTCGGACTTCCCGAAGGCGCCCGACGGTCCGTACTGCTCAGACGGCTGAAACCGCGGCGCCGCTTGTGCGTCTGCGACCCGGTGGCCATTTTTGCCAGGCATCCATACGGCATGAGTGCCCGCTCTGGCCACCGAGATCGAGCGCCGGGGATGGACGGTCGCAGACAGCCCTGGCACTTAACGGTCCTGCGGACCCCAGCGTCCCAGGCGCTCAGCCAGCGGGCGCGGGCCTCGCCTGGCCGGGCAGGTCCCGAACACACAGCGGTCCCAGGTGAGGAAGCCAGAGGCACCCGAGGAGGCGCCGCTGCTCGATGTGCAGCGGGCCTTGGACGTCGCGGAGAACCCGGAGACGCAGCTGTGCACGCTGTGCGGGTGCGCGCTGGAGCTGACGACGCTGCTGCGCGGGCGCTCGCCGTGCAGCTGGGCCTGCGCGGCTACCGCGCCCGGTCGGCGTCCTGTCGCCGAAGGCCGTCGAGGATGACGTTCATCAGTGGCCGTGCCGTGGTTTTCCATTCATTCCGTTCCAGGCGGCTGAGGTAGGCGATGAGCAGGAGGACCCCGTGGGCGTCCACGTCCGTGCGGATGGAACCGGCCCTTTTCCCGGCATCCAACAGGTGGGCGAGGGCGCCTTCGATGGGGTTGTGGCTGTGGGCGACGAGGTCCTGCCACGCCGTCGGCTCGAGCGCTGCCAGGACGCCGCGTTTGATCTCGGCGTAGTCGATCACTCGGTCGAGCCAGTGACGCAGGGCTTCCACGGGCCTGTGTTCTGCCAGCAGAGCGGGGGCGGCGGTGACGAGTTCTTCGACGTCGCGCCGGTAGACCTCGGCGAGGAGCGCTTCGCGGTTGGGGAAGTTCCGGTAGAGCGTTCCCTGTCCTACACCGGCACGTTTGGCGATCTCCTTGAGGTGGACGTGGGGGGACTCGGCGAGGGCTGCGCGGGCGGCCTCCACGATGCGGGTCCGGTTCCGCGCCGCATCCGGACGGCGTGCTGGCGCGCTCATAGGCATCTCCTGATGCTCGGGCATTGCAAGTGGACACGTGTCCGGTAAGGTGAATCGCACGCCGGACACGTGTCCACTTTAGTTGGAGGCAGCAGTGCTCTCTCTTCACGACAAGATCGTCGCCATCACCGGAGCGAGTGGCGGCATCGGGGAAGCCACGGCCCGTCTGCTCGCCCGGCGCGGCGCCGCGGTCGTCCTCGCAGCCCGCCGGAGCGAGCGTATCGACGCCATAGCGCAGGACATCCGGGAGGAGGGGGGCCGTGCTGCCACGTGCGTCGTCGACGTCACCAAGGCCGAAGACCTGCGGCGCTTGGTCTCCACCACCATCGACCAGTACGGGCGTATCGATGTGCTGGTGAACAACGCCGGCATCGCCCCGATCAGCCCGCTGGCCGACCTCGACACCGAAGGCTGGTCGGCCATGATCGATGTCAACCTTCGCGGCATGCTCAACGGCGTCGCCGCCGCGCTGCCCGTCTTCCGCGAGCAAGGGGCGGGCCACCTGGTGAGCATCGTCTCGGTGGCCGGCCTGTACGGCGCGTCCCCCACGATGGCTGTCTACGCGGCGACCAAGAACGCGGTCCGCACCGTCCACGAGGGGCTGCGCAGTGAGTCCACCGACGGGGTGGTGCGCACGACAGCCATCTCGCCGGGATACGTCCGCACCGATCTCGCCGACTCCATGACAGACCCGCGTATCCGCGAGCAGACACGCAAGCACATGGACGCTGCGGGCATCCCGCCCGCCGCGGTCGCCCGCGCGGTGGCCTTCGCCCTCGAGCAGCCCGGCGACGTCGAGATCGGCGAGATCAACGTCCGTCCCACAGTCCAGGCATGACACTTGCCACCCCGGTCTTTCCGAGCCTGCGCTCGGACAGCCACACGAGACCAGCACCACCACCGCTGCGGTGCCGATTTCAGCGTCACCCGAAGATGTCCGGACAAGGAGATCCTCGGCCGCTACGCCTTCACCCGACCTGCCGCGCTCTCGAACGCCGTCAAGCCTTCCTTGCCGTCCTGGGCGGCTGCCCGTGCTTGGGTGATGGCGATATGAGGACATGAGGAACTGGCAGAGCCCGCGTTCGTTGATCCGGCCATGACCGTTTCCCATGACGACCACGCTCGGTCCCTCCTGGTTGACGCCGCCGGCCTAGTAGGGACTGTTTCTCGGATCTCCCTACGTGAGTGGGTTGTTGGGGCCAGGCTGGCTTCATGGGACGTGGACATCTGACCAATGCGGAGTGGGAGCGGTTGGAGTCGTTCTTACCTCGTGGTGGTGCCCGTGGGGGCCGCTGGAGTGATCACCGGTGGCTGATCAACGGAGTGCTGTATCGGGCGGGCGGGGGTGCAGTGGCGGGATCTACCGGAACGGTTCGGGCCATGGGAGACGGTCTACAAGCGGCATCGTCGCTGGTCGGCGGACGGGACGTGGCAGATGCTGCTGTCGAAGGTCCAGGCCGCCGAGGACGCCGCGGGCCGGATGGACTGGGAGGTGTCGGTGGACTCGACTGCGGTGCGCGCCCATCAGCATGCCGCTGGCGCGAGGAAGGCTCCGGCGGCCGTGGTTACTCAAAAGGGGGGGTCGGCCGGGGGACGAACCAGGTCGATCCGGTGCTTTGGAAACTGGTCGTCTGCCTAGAGGAGGTGGTCAGATCATCGAGTGCCTGGGACGCTCCCGTGGCGGCTTCACCACCAAAATCCACCTCGCCCCCGACGGACGATGCCGGCCCCTCGCCATCCTGCTGACACCAGGACACTGCTCGGTCTGGCTTTGGACGTAGGCGGCGGCGTTGATGCCGAGCTCGTGCTCGCCGCGGCTGCCGTATGGGCCGAAGTCGAAGCCGGTGCGCGTCGCGAGGTCGGCGACGCCGGGCGCGTGGGTGCGGTGAGTCGTCCGTGGACCTGGGTGTCGACGACGTCGAACAGCGGGGTGAGGTAGTGGGTGGCATCGCCGTACGAGGCGAGGGCCATGGTCTTGCCGGCCTCCTGCTCGTGCCAGCCCAGCCAGTTTGTGAAGGCCTCGTAGGTGGCGCCGATCCCGCCGGAGCGCGGCCGGGTCGGCGGGGTGCCGCCGACGCGTTCGATGCCGGCGGGGGTGGCCCGGTAGTAGGTCTCGGTGTCGTTGTTGTTGCCGCCGCCGTCGACGACCAGGACGGTCGCTTCCTGGTATGGGCTGAGGCAGTAGGCGGTGTAGGCGTGGCTGAGGTGGTGGTCGACCGGGAGGATTCGGGCCGGGTCGATGCCGAGGTGGGTCAGGCCGGTCTCAGTCCGGGTGGGCGGGGTGTGGCCGATGCCGCTGCCGCGACCAGGTCGACGTCGGCGAGGGTGAGGCCGGCGGCGCGCAGGCAGTACAGCAGGGAGGCTTCCCAGCCGGGGCTGTAGCAGGTGCGGTTGAGGCGTTCCTCGCCTATCACGACCATCACGGTGTCGGTGATGAGGGCGGCGCCGCCGTCGTGGCCGAGGTTGATGCCGACGACGCAGGGTGTGTTGCTGTTCATCAGGCGGCCTCCCGCACCGGCGGGGCGTCCGTGAGCGGGTTCCACAGCCGGGTGTGGCCGACGGGGTCGGCGTGCAGGGTGCCGAGCTGGCAGCCGCCGCGGTGGGCGACGGCGGGGGTGAATGGATGACCGAAGGCCTCCAGCCCGCCGAGCTGGGTGCAGGCGTCGGCGAACTGTGCGTCCAGCGGCGGCCGGGCTGTGGGAGCGGCGGCGGACGTGAGCGCCCGGGCGGTGTGGTCGAAGCCTGCGTCCTCGAGCACGCCGGCGACCTGGGCGAGGACCGACCCCCGTGTGGCGCCGTCGGTGTTGATGATCGCCGGTGGGGTGGGGCAGAGCGTGGGGGCGATGTCTCTCTCATCAACTGGAGCCGCAAGGCCAACTTCCCCATAGAGAGAAGAAATGAACTCCGCCCACCCTGGTCGCCCGGCCGGCCTTGTCGACCGTGCCCGGTAACGCCAGCTCGGCCGACGCCCGGTCATAGGCGGCAGGGATCCACCCCGGGCGCAGCCAGGGCGGGCAAGGTCAAGGACCCGGCCCGCACGCATTTGCGGGCTCGGTCATCCAGCGGCGCAAGGCCCTCACGTTCCCGCCCAGCTCCCCCAGTCAGGGCCACAACTCACCCGTCAGCGTCAACGCCTCACGCGGACAGGCCGGTTCAGGCGATCCCGATCCCTTCGCCACAGCCAGCCAACGCACCACACCGTCCGCACGGGAACCCCCGGCCGGGTCACGCCGTACCCGGCAGCGGATACACGAAGTCAACGCCCGGGACTCTGGCGCGAGACCGGCGGTGGAACAGGGGCAGGACCCAGCGCGCGGGTTCAGCGCCCGGCGTCGCGGGGCTTCTCCCACAGCAAGGTGTAACGCCACAGCAGGCGGCGTCGGAACCTGCTGTCCGGCAGGACACGGTGGGCGGTCTTGCGTGCTTCGGCGAACGTGGTGTCCGGGTCCGCCACGGGCATCTTCTCCGGTGCGCTGCTGCCTCCCCTGCGACGGCTCAGCAGTTTCACCGAGGGCACCGCCGCGGCCAGGTGCAGCAGGTCGACGACGGAACCGGGGCCGGCGATGCCGATGACGACCAGTCTGCCGCCGGGGGCCAACAACTCGGCCGACCGCGCCAACGCGCGTTCGGTGCCGAGGTGGTGAGCGACGGCCACCATGGTGATCAGGTCGTAGTGGCCGAGCGGAAGCTCACCGCCACTGGCTTCGAAGAAGTCCGCCTCCATGAACCGGGCGTTCTCGACCTCCTCGCTCTGCTCTCGGGCCGACTCGATCATCTCCGCGGAAAGATCGATCCCGGTGACCCGCCAGGCCCTCGCAGCGAGCAGCCGTGCAAGGGTGCCGTCACCGCATCCCACGTCGAGCGCCTCACGGCAGTTCGCGGGGACGAAGCCGAGAACCGACGGATAGTAGTGAATATTCGGATTCCAGCGACCCGTATTCATGGGGACATGTTAAATAGGGTGAGCTATCGAGTCAAACCCGCTTCCTGCGGGATTAATTGAGGACTCATTCGGGATCGATCCGGGACCACAATTCCGCAAACTGTTCAATTCGCCGATTCATCAACGGAATTACGCCCGGCCCGTGTGCTGGTCGGCTCCCCTCACTCGTCGGCGGAGGCGGCGCGTGAGGGGAGCCCGGGTGGTGGTGTGGGGGATTGTTCAGGGGCAGGTGGGCACACCGTCCAGCCAGGCCGGGCCCTGGATGCAGAAAGGGTAGACGCGGCCAGCACCCACGGAGGGTGCCTTCACGCTGGCGCTCCGGAGGTGCGGCAGATCGCCGCCGATGGCATGCGGGACAACCACGCGACTGCGAGACGTCACGGTCCCTGTCTCAGGCCCCTGAACTCCAGGGCGGTCGCACGTTACGGGATTACGTAGACCGTGCACGCCTGGCGCCTCGTGACGCCGGTCAGTCCTGTGCCGTTTCGATCAGCTCGAGGAGGTTGCCTTCCGGGTCGGTGACGTACGCGTACCGCATGCCTTCGGTCGCGCCGGGCGCGGGCGGTGAAACCGCTCCCGCACCGCGTTCGGCGGTCAGGCTCGCGAACGCCGCGTCCAGATCCGCGACGCGCAGCGCGAGGTGCGTGAAGGTCTGCGCGGAGGTGGCCGCGAACGGATCGGCGTGCGTGACGGGGCTCGAACCGGAACGTTCGACGAACTCCACGCGCAGGCCGGCCGCGTCGCTCAGTACGGCGGTGCGGACTCCCGCGTCCGGCATCTCGATGCGTTCCTCCACCTCGGTGAGGCCGAAGGCGTCGCCGTACCAGGCTTCCTGAGCGGCGAGGTCGGCGACCGAGAGGCTGACGTGGTGGAAACGGGCAGCGATCATGGCAACTCCCATGGTTAACAGTACTTACCTGGTAAGTCCTGTTAACCTTAGGTGCATGAGCCCTCCTGTCAAGCGGCGCCCGACCGGCCGCCACCACGGGGACCTGCGCAACACCCTGCTGCGAGCAGCCCTGGAGTTGGTCGCCGAGCGAGGACCGCACGGCTTCACCCTGGCCGAGGCCAGCCGCCGCGCAGAGGTGAGCGTCGCGGCGCCGTACAAGCACTTCGCCGACCGTGAAACGCTGCTGGCGGAACTCGCCACGCAGGGCTATCGCGAGCAACGGGCCCGCTTCGCCGTAGCCCTGGGCAGCAGCGAGGACCCGGTGGAGCAGCTCGCGGCCTTCGCGTCCGCCTACGTCCGCTTCGCCGCCGAGGAGCCGGCACTGTTCGATGTCACGTTCCACGCGGGCCTGGACAAGTCCCGGTTCGACGAACTGGCCTCGGCCGGCGACGAGCTGGCCCGCCTCCTTCTCCCCGTGTCCTGCCGCCTGGCTTCCGACGAGGACGACGCGTTCGACTTGCTGCTCCGGGTGGCCGGCGCCGCCCACGGGCTTGCCGTGTTCCTTCGTCAGGGCCTGTTCGGCATGAGTGAGGGGGCTCTCGCCGACACGGAGGAGAAAGCCGCCCGGACGGCCCGGGACATCGCACGGCAGGACGGCACCTGATCTTTCCATGCGCCAGGACTCGCCACACCGTTCCGCTGATCGCTGGCTGCGCCGCGGACGGTTCCTGTCGGCCGCGATGGGTGTACCCGCGTCAGGACGTCGGTCATCGTCGCGGCGGCAGCTTCTTGCGCTGGAACAGGGTGCCTCCCGAACTCATCGACAAGCGACGTCGCTACTGCTCGATAAAGCCGATCCGGGGGATACCGCGGGGCTGTGGAGTCTGCCGGTCGGTCTTGCGGCGCTGCTGGTCGCAGTCCGCCGGTGGTGCTGTTTCCGTCCTTCTTGCCGGCGTCGAGGAGCTCGGTGACGGCGGTGACGGCCGGGGCGTGGCTCTGTTCGCTCATCGCCTGGTGCGCGCTGGGGCTGAGCGCCTCGCCCAGGCCGTGCTTCCTGCTTCGAGTCGAGCACAGCGTGGCCAGGTGGTCGGTGAGAGGCCGCCACCGGGCCGGGTCGGGGGCCCGCGCTCTCGGATACGTCAGCGTGCTCGTCGGGCTGCGCGCACAGCCGCAGCACTGAGGCCGGTCGGAGATCAGTCGAGTACAGGCCGGAGACCGGGTGCCAACCGCGTGCTGACGGTGGCAGGCGGTCGTGGGCGGCAGAGGTGCTCAGCGGGCCTGTGCGAGGAGCTCCCGCGACAAGGTCCACAGGCGCTCGGCGTTGTCCGGGTCGACGGCGTAGCGGGCGACGCCGTGCAAGGTGCCGGTGCGGCGGTCGACGACGTCGCTCTCGTTGCAGTCGACGAAGTAGCGGCCGCCCACGCCGTCGAGGAGCGGTGAGGCGGCGAGCAGGACGGAGGTCGCCGCTCCCTGCTCGACCGTCTTGATCAGATGATCGGGGACCAGCCCGCTGCCGCGGCCGGAGGTGTGCCGTTGCAGGTTCGTGTGGATGGCTCCGGGCATGCACGCGTTGACGGTGATGTTGTCCGCGGCCCAGCGGCGGGTCGCTTCGACCGCGAAGAGGACGTTCGCGGTCTTGGACTGGCCGTAGGCGAGCCACGGATCGTAAGGGCGGAAGGCGAAGTTCACGTCGTCCCACACGATCGGGGAGCGCTGGTGACCCGAGGAGCTCACCGTGACGACACGCGCGTTGCCGGCGGCGGCCAGCGCCCGGTGCAGGCCGGTGGTGAGGGCGAAGTGCCCCAGGTGGTTGGTGGCGAACTGCCACTCCCAGCCTTGCCCGGTGTACCGCTCGGGGCAGGCCATGACACCCGCGTTGTTCACCAGGATGTTCAGCGGGCCGCGCCAGGCGGCGGTGAAGGCGGTGACGGAGGCGGGTTCGGACAGGTCCAGGTGCTCCACGTGCACCTCGTGACGTCCGGTGGAGGCGGAGATGTCCTTGGCGACGCGTTCGCCGGAGGCGACGTCTCGCACGGCGAGGGTGACTTCCGCCCCCGCGGCGGACAGGGCGCGGGCCGTCTCGGCGCCGAGCCCCGACGAGGCACCGGTGACCACCGCACGACGGCCGGTGAGGTCGACGCCCCGCGTCACTTCGTCCGTGGTGCTGGAGAAACCGAAGGGGGTGGTGATGAGACTCATGGGCGAACTCCTTGATGTGCTGTGTTGCAGGCCCTGCCTTCGAGCCGGCCGTGTCCTCAGGCCGGCGCGACGACTCGGCGTGGTCCGGGGGGCGAGGGGGTGGGGGTCAGGGGGTGAGCATCCGGTCCTGTTGCACCAGGGGTGTGCCGTCGTACCAGGGCAGGACCGTGCCGAACCGGACCAGTTCGCCGTACAGGGCGGGATCCACGTGCTCCGCGAAGACCAGGTCGAGCACGGCTTCGGCGGCCCGAGCAGGTGTCTGGGCCCGGCTGTGGTCACTGAACCAGGGCCGTGAGGTGGCGGTGTCGACCATGCCCGGACACACGGCCGCGATCAGGATGCCGTCGGCGAGGTCGCGTGCACGGCGCTCGGCGGCGACGGCGCGGACGGCGGCGACCTGAGCGACCTTGGACGGCACGTTCAGCCACAGGGGCCAGCCCGCCTCCTGCGCCGTCCCGCTGTGGACGGCGCCGCGCCAGGACTCCACGGCGTACTCGACCTGGTCGAGACTCACACCGTCGAAGAGGTGGTGCAGCCGGGTATCGAGATGGCCCAGCGTGCCGAGGCTGCTGGCCACCACCAGGAGCCGGCCGCCCGGACGCAGGACGGGGCCGAAAGCACGCAGCACCGCGTGGGTGGCGGTGTTGGAGACGTCGATGAACTCATCGGCCCGCTCGGCCTGGGACTCCTCGGGCAGCAACCGGGCGACCGCGTTGGACACGACGACGTCGACCCCGCCGTGCCGGGCCTGGAGCTCCCCGGCGAGACGGGCGATGGCATCGGTGTCGGTGACGTCCAGGACGTGACCCTCGACGCGGGCACGAGTGCTGGGCAACCTGCCGACCTCGCGGGCGGCCTCCGCCACCCGCCGGCGACTGCGGCCGGTGAGCAGGACAAGATCGTCCTCATCCATACGGGCCGCCAGTCCCTCGACCAGGGCACGGCCCAGCCCCTGGTTGGCGCCGGTGACAAGAGCAATGCGAGAGGCGTTCATGCCTGCCACGCTAAGAACGCCGCACCCCATGCGTCCAACAAAAGTTCGGCACATCTGCTATGCGTAATCGTCATGAACTTCGAGGACGTCTCCCTCACCGCGCTGCGTGTCTTCCGCGCCGTCGCCGAACACGGGACCTTCACCGCGGCCGCCGCCTCTTTGGGCTACACCCAGTCCGCCGTGTCCCGGCAGGTGGCAACGATCGAACGCGCCGCGGGCACGCAGCTGCTGCAGCGCCGGCGCGAAGGAGTACGGCTGACCGCGGCCGGCCTCACCGTGCTTCGGCACGCCACGGTCGTGCTCCACGAGATCGAAGCGACCGCCAGGGAACTGTCCGGCCTGCCCCCAGCGGCCGGTACCGTCCGCCTGGGATGGATTCCCAGCGCGGGAGCCGTCCTCCTTCCCCGGGCCCTCACCGAACTCAGCCGCACCGACCCGGGTCTGCGCGTGGTCAGCCGTGAGGGCACCACCCCCGTCCTCGTACGCGCCCTGCGCGCCGGCAGCCTGGACCTGGTTCTGCTCGGCTCCGCGCCCCCCTTCCGCTCGCCGGACACCGAGACGCCCCCGCTCGTGGTGGAGACACTCGCCGAACGCTCCTTGCGCCTGGCGGTACCGGCCTCCCATCCGCTCGCCCGCGGCGACTTCGTCGATGTGGCCGATCTCCGCGGACAGCGCTGGATCGCGGGCCCCTCCTCCGGCGAGGACCGCCTCATGGGCGTATGGCCAGGCCTGGACGAACGATCCGAGATCGCACACACCGCACGCGACTGGCTCGCCAAACTCCACCTCGTCGCCGCGGGTCTGGGGCTGACCACCGTGTCGGCCGCGCTCACCCCGGCCGCACCCGACGGCGTCCGCATCCTGCCTGTGCGCGGCGGACCTCAGGAACAACGGCGGTTGCTCCTGGCCCGCCTCGACCGCCCGTCCGCGCAGCCGGTCGCCCGGGTGGCGGCCGCCCTCCGCGCTGCCGCCCTCGACACCACCTGACAACGGCTGCCGGCCGCGGCCGTGCGGAGACTCCTGCCCACACGACGGCCCCGCAGGCGGCAGGACCACGCTGCTCGCCGCCGCCGTCCCGGCCGTCCTACCGCTGTTTCGCGATGGGACGGAACGACTCGAAGTCGCCGGTGCTCGGCGCTGAACGCCTGCCGCGGTGATCCGCAGGCTCTAGCCTGTACGCCGTCAGTGCCGTACGGGAGGGGGAGGAGCGGCGTGGCGCTCGGGCCGGCTGATCCGGAGCGGATGGGGAACTACCGGATCAGGGGGCGCTTGGGGGCCGGCGGTATGGGCGTGGTGTACGACGCGCTCTCGGACGCCGGCCGCCGAGTGGCTCTGAAGGTGGTGCACCAGCAGTACGCGGACGATCCGGACTTCCGGGCCCGCTTCCGTCAAGAGGTGGAGGCGGCCCGCCGAGTCAGTGGCGCCTTCACGGCCGCGGTCGTCGACGCCGACCCCGACGGACCCCGCCCCTGGATGGCGACCAGCTACATCCCGGGCGCGACCCTCCAGCACCGAGTCGCCGAACGGGGACCGTTGCAGGGGCAGGAGTTACGCAGTCTGGCCGTCGGGCTGGCCGAGGCACTGCGCGACATCCACCGCGCCGGCGTGGTCCATCGCGACCTCAAGCCGTCGAACGTCGTGCTCGGTGACGACGGGCCGCGCGTCATCGACTTCGGCATCTCCCGCGCCGCTGACCGCAGGACCCTGACGACGACGGGCCGCTTGATGGGAACACCGCCCTACATGTCGCCCGAGCAGTTCGTCGCTCCGCAAGAGGTCGGGCCCCACACGGATGTCTTCGCTCTGGCAGCGGTACTGGTGTACGCGGTGTCGGGGAAAAGCCCGTTCGAGGCCGAGAACGCGTACGTGACGGCCTACCGGGTGGTTCACGAGTCACCGGCCCTCGGCGGCCTGGCCCCGGATCTCCGGCGGATCGTCGAGCAGTGCCTGGCGAAGGACCACACCAGGCGCCCGCCCGTCGCGGAGCTGCTCGAGCGCTTTCGCATCCTGCCCGCGGACGGCTACGGTCTCGCCCCGGGCACTCCGGCCCCGGTTACCGGCCGCAGGCGTCTGCGCAAGGCAGTATGGGTCGCCACTGCCGCGGGGACCGTCCTGGCAGCGGCGGCCGTCGGCGCCGTCCTGGCTTCCGGGCCGCTCTCACCGCGTCACCCGCGGACCGCGGACACGCTCGGAAGCCACACGCCGTCGTCGCCGGCCTCGCTGCTGCCCAAGGGCTGGAAGGCGTGGGATCGCCGACTCCCAGCCGACCACTCCGGGTTCGTCCTGAGCAGAGGGGGGCAGGTGCAGCAGCACACCTGTCTGACGTCTGCCGGACGTCTCTACTGCGGCGGGAACGGCATCGCGGTCAGCCGGATCGATCCCGGCACGGGCCGCACGGTGTGGCAGCGTCCGCAGAAGGAGGTTGTGGACGCCCTGATCGGCGTCTCACGCCAGGACACCGTGGTGACCGTGTCGGGGACGAGCGACGGCGAGCGGCTGCGGGGTTACGGCGTCGAGGACGGCAGGCAGCGGTGGTCCGCGGACATCGGCTCCGCGGGACAAGGCGGCATCTTCCACAGTGGGACGTCCGACCTGCTGCTGGGGCAGAGCTGGGACGAGCAGACCTTCGTGGCGGTGGACACCCGCACCGGCAGGACCCAGTGGACGCGCAGAGTGAGCCGGACCTTGTCCTGCGCACCTTACGTTCTGGACCACCGTCCCTACGCGGTGTGCGATCCCGGCGGGACCAGCGCAGGCGGCCCGAACAGGACCGCGATCTTCGCTCTGTCCGCCGGCACGGGGCGGCCCACCGGGATCATCGACGAACCGCACGCACTTGAGCTGATGAGGGCGCAGGGGGATCGACTCGTCCTGCTGAAGTCGGACGACAAGACCCTGGACGTCACCGCCCTGTTGCACGTGGACATCCGTACCCGAAAAGTGCGCGAGGTGCCGTTGGCCCTCGACAACAACCAGCACTGCACCGGTATGACCGCCACGGTCCTGTACTGCGTGAGTCCGAACGGCGACGTCTCCGCGATCGACGCCGCGACGGGCCGCGGACTGTGGAGACGTGCCACGTTGCTGGCTGACCTCACCGAGCCCCTGATCCCCGCGGGGCCGGACGCGCCGCTGTACTTCGCCGCACCCGGCGGGAGCGTCCTCTCACTCGAGCGGGCCAGCGGCCGCGTCCGTTGGAGGACCGAGCCCCGTGGCGGCTTCGGCGGGCCGCCGCCCGAGCTGGCGCTTATCGGGGACGCCCTCTATGAGCGGTACGGATACGACCGCCTCGTCACCCTCGACGTCCGGCACCCGCCTACGGCGGCGTGACGCCGGCCCGCGTCGCCGTCCCGGAGCCGCCCCCGGCGGGCCCCAGGGCGAGTTCCACCGTGTCGGCGCTCGGGATCACGGTGGAGCCGGCCGGCGGATCCGAGGAGCCGGCCTCCGCGCCGGTCGCGCTCCTGCCTTTCCCGGCATGACGTGCGGATGACAGCCGTCGATCGGCCTCTTGGGGAGAGTCGTCGGCGTCGATACGCATCTGGGGAGCGGGCCCCCGCGGTGGGTGCCCACTCCCGGATGTGCGACGCTCAGCAGGCGGACGGTGTTCCGTCGTAGAGTGCGGCGTCCGCTCGTCCGTCAGGGACGCTGCGCTGGTAGTAGCCGCAGTTGGGGCGTTGGGCGAAGTCGAAGGTGGCGCCGGGCTCGAGGTGCCAGATCTTGAAACCCTTGTAGGTGAGGGGCTGTCCGGCTACGGCCTTCTCCGGCTGGTGGTCGGCGAGGACGACATAGGCATCGGCTCCGTAGAGGGTGGCCTTGCCTTGTGGGTCGAGGTAGAGGGATCCGCCGCCTTCGTCCACTCCGACGCCCCACGCCTTGCCCCCTGTCGTCAGGCCGTCCTTGACCGCACGTGCGGTGAAGGACATCAGACGGCCCATCCGGTCGCGAGCGACGAAGTGGGAGTCGTTGATCGTGTCGGCGTAGTGGGGCCAGGAGAACATCCCGGTGGTGAAGGTGGCGTACGAGTCGTAGGGATCGGCGAGCGCCTCGCTGCTGGTGATGCTGCCCTTGCAGGCGTCGTACACGACGGAGCTGTTGATGTGGGTGCCCGCGCTGCCGCCGCCGGCTCCACCACCCTTGACGACGACGGCTTTGACCGAGGCCTGGAGAGCGGTGCCCTTCCACGCCGCGTAGCGGCACTGGTCGCCGCCGGCGAAGTAGACGAATTCGGCGTTGCGGATGTCCTGGTTGACCTGAGCGTTGTCGCCGTCGGATGCGGCGGTGAGGGTCCAGGTCGTACAGGAGTTGACGCCCGCGAGCCGCATCACGGCGTCGCACTCGGGCGTGGCGCTGCCGGATGAGGGGGCCGAGCCCGCCAGGACCACGACATCGAGGCTGCCGGTCGTGCCGCGGATGGTGTCGATCGCCCGCCCCATCGACGCCGCCACGACGCCGCCGTCACCGTTCATGGTGAAGGCCGGGCCGGACCACGTGCTGCGGCTGACGTCACTGGAGCTGCCCAGGCGGCTCCGGTCGGCACGAGCAGCGGCGGGCGGTGCGGCGAGCCCGGCGACGGCCAGAGCGAGAGCCGAGGCGAGCAGCGCCGGGCGCAGCCTGCCACGGGTGAGGGAGAAGGGTTTCACGAAGGCTCCTTCCGCTCACGCCTCATGGCCCGGCGTGGGTACGCCGACCACACCTTGAGGCGGATTCGGAACATACAAGCAGCGCACATGAAGCGCCACATGTAATCCCTAGTTCTCCCGAAACTCATTGGAGGGAGTCCCGTTTTGCGGTAGTTAGCTCAATTTGCTGGCATGCGCTCGCGCTGCCGTACCTCGTTACCTGAACGTAACGGGCGATACATCTATCCATCAAAGCTCATTGGATGTAACTTCCCTGGTCGAACACTCCATCTGCTCCGCCGCAAGCGTGAGGAACCCTTCGTGACTCCCAGACCCGCATCACGCCACCTTGTCCTGGTTGCCACGAGCACTGTGCTCGTCTGTCTCCTCAGCGCCTGTGACGGCGCCTCGGAGACCCCCGGTTCGAAAGCCCCCGCATCCCTGAAGATCGCCGGGGTCACGGTCAAGAGGAGCGCGGAGCTGCACGCGGCGCTGCCGGACACCGTCAAGAAGTCCGGCACGGTCCGCGTGGCGACCGACGTGCCCTACGCGCCGTTCGAGATGTTCGCGAAGGAGGGAGACAGCGAACTGACCGGCCTGGACTACGACTTGGGCCAAGCGCTCGGGGCGCGGCTGGGAGTGAGGTTCGCCTTCACCCCGCAGAAGTTCGACGGCATCGTACCGGCGATCCAGGCCGGCAAGTTCGACGCGGCGATGTCGGCGATCACCGACAACAAGGAGCGCCAGCAGGTCGTCGACTTCGTCGACTACTCGCAGTCGGGCTCCGGGATCCTCGTGGCGAAGGGCAACCCTCACAAGATCGCGACCCTTGACGATCTGTGCGGCCGCAAGGCCGCCGTGCAGGCCGCGACCAACCAGCTGAAGCTGCTCAAGGCGCATCAGCAGGAGTGCGGGGGCAGGGAGGCCGAGATCCAGACGTTCCCGAAGGACTCCGACGCCCAACTGGCACTACGCTCCGGCAAGGTCGACGCAGAGGTCCTCACCAAGCCGGCCGCCGGCTGGACCGCGAAGACCGCGGACGCCGGCAAGGCCTTCGACCTGGTCGAGGATGCCGAGGCCCCGGGTGGTTACAACGCCTCCCCCAACGGCATAGCGATCTCCAAGAAGCTGCCGCAGCTGACCGACGCCGTGCAGAAGGCGCTCCAGTCGCTGATCGACGACGGCACCGTGAAGAAGATATTCGCCCAGTACGGGGTCGCCTCCATCGCTCTGGAGAGCGCCACGAAGAACGCGGCGGTGGACTGACCATGACCACCGCATCCGTCACAGCGGGCACGTCCCGCGCCGATGCCCCGCCCCCTGACGAGCCGCGCATCGTGCCGGTCCGGCACTGGGGCCGCTGGATCGCGGCGTTGGTCGCCCTGCTGGCCGTCGGCGGTCTCATCGGGTCGCTGGCCCGCAACGCCAATCTGCACTGGGACATCGTCGGCGACTATCTCTTCGAAGGTCTCATCTTCGACGGGCTGGCCACCACGCTGTGGCTGACCGCCGCCGCGATGGCGCTGGGCCTGGTGCTGGGGACCCTGCTCGCCGTGCTGCGCCTGTCGCACAATCCCGTGCTCTACGGGCTGTCGACCCTGTTCGTCTGGGTCTTTCGCGGTACCCCGCTGCTCGTCCAGATCATCTTCTGGGGGTACGCGGCCGCTCTCTACAAGAAGGTGCTCATCGGGATCCCGTTCACCCACATCACCTTCATCAGCGGGGACACGAACTCCCTTCTGACCCCCTCGGTCGCGGCGTTGCTCGCACTTGGCCTGAACGAGGCCGCCTACGCGAGCGAGATCGTACGCGCCGGCATCCAGTCCGTCGACGCGGGACAGACCGAGGCCGCTCATTCGCTCGGGATGCGGCCGGCGCTGACCATGCGGCGGATCGTGCTGCCGCAGGCGATGCGCGTCATCATTCCGCCGATGGGCAACGAGACCATCAACATGCTCAAGATGACCGCGCTGGTCTCGGTGATCGCCGCCCACGACCTGATGTCGAACATCCAGGACGTGTACGCGCAGAACTACCAGGTCATCCCGATGCTCGTGGTGGCCAGCATCTGGTACCTGTCCCTGGTCAGCCTGCTGAGCCTGCCTCAGGCGTGGCTGGAGCGCCGCTACGGCCGCGGCCAGTCGGCCGGCGGCACCTCCCCGCTGGCCCGCCTGTTCTCCGCCGGTGTCCTCCCCCGCAAGGCGGCGAACGCTCAGGCCGGCCCGTCCAAGACAGTGAAGGACCCGGCATGACCACCACTCCACAGACCCGCCCCGGCGGGACACTCACGACGGCGGAAGCGATGGTGCGCGCGGAGGGAGTGCGCAAGAACTTCGGCCGTCTGGAGGTGCTCAAAGGCATCGACCTGACGGTCACATCCGGTCAGGTGTGCTGTCTGCTGGGTCCCTCGGGTTCGGGAAAGTCGACGTTCCTGCGCTGCATCAATCACCTCGAGAAGATCGATGGCGGACGGCTGACCGTGTCCGGGGTGCCGGTCGGCTACCGCCAACGCGACGGGCGCCTGCACGAGCTGCGGGAACGCGAGGTCGCCGAGCACCGGCGTTCCATCGGCATGGTGTTCCAGCGCTTCAACCTCTTTCCGCACCTGACCGCTCTCGAGAACGTGACCGAGGCACCGGTGCGGGTGGCACGGCGCCAGCGGGCGCAGGTGCGCGAGGAAGCCATGGAGCTCCTCGACCGGGTCGGCCTCGCCGACCGGGCCCATCACCACCCCGCACAGTTGTCAGGCGGCCAGCAGCAGCGCGTCGCGATCGCCCGGGCGCTGGCCATGAAGCCGCGTCTCATGCTGTTCGACGAGCCGACCTCGGCCCTCGACCCTGAGCTGGTGGGCGATGTCCTGGACGTCATGCGTTCACTCGCCGAGGACGGGATGACCATGGTGGTGGTCACCCACGAGATCGGCTTCGCCCGAGAGGTGGCCGACACCGCGGTGTTCATGGACGACGGCATCGTGGTGGAGGCAGGCAGCCCTCGCGATGTCCTGACCCGGCCTCAGCACAAGCGCACCCGCGCCTTCCTGTCGAAGGTCCTGTGAGCGCCCCGGTGGCAGGCCGTCCCGCCACGGACGGTCTGCTGGCACACGCCCGCGCGTCGCTGCCTCGCTACCTCGAGGAACTGGGGCAGCTCGTCCGCGTGGACTCCGGCTCCTACAGCCCCGACGGGATCAACCAGGTCGCGGACTGGGTCGAGGGCCGCCTGCGCCGGCTCGGATTCGCCGTCGAGCGGCTGTCAGGAGGAACGCTGCCGACCGGACAGCGGTCCGGAGACATCCTCGTGGCCCGCCGCGCCGGTGCCCTCGCCGCAGCGGACGGTGGCCGCCGCATCCTGCTGGCCGGCCACATGGACACCGTCTTCGACGACGGGACCGCGCTGCTGCGGCCCTTCACCGTGGTGGGCGACCGCGCCCACGGTCCCGGGGTCAGCGACGACAAGGGCGGGCTCCTCGCCGGGATCCACGCGATCGAGACGCTCGACGCGCTCGGCTGGGACCAGTACGCCGAACTCGTCCTGCTGGCCACGCCGGACGAGGAGATCGGCTCGCCCGTCAGCCGGCCGGTGACCGAGGCCACGGCGGCCGGGGTCGACTGCGCGCTCGCCCTGGAGTGCGCCCGGGAGAACGGCGACCTGGTCGTCGCCCGCAAGGGCGTGGCCGATCTGAAGATGACCGTCACCGGGCGCGCCGCGCACGCCGGGATCGAGCCGGAGCGTGGCTCGCACGCCGCTCTGGCCGCGGCTCATCTGGTCATCGCCCTGCAGGACCTGAACGGCCGGTTCCCGGACGTCAGCGTCAACGTCGGTGTGGTGAGGGCCGGTTCCCGCCCCAACATCGTGCCCGCCCAGGCCGAACTGCACGTCGAGATCCGGTCCTCGAGCGCACATGGCCTCGACGACTGCCGCCGAGCCGTGGAGGACCTCGCGCGTACGCCATCGGTTCCAGGCACCCATGCGGTGGTGGACGTCACGGACGTGTGCCCGCCCATGGAGGAGACCGACCAGGTCCGGCGCCTGGCAGCGGCCGCACTGCGCCTGGGAGCCGGGCTTGGCCTGTCCGTGGGCGCGGCCGCAACCGGCGGCGTCGGCGACGCGAACATCATCGCCGGGACCGGGATACCGGTCCTGGACGGGCTGGGTCCCGTCGGAGGAGGCGACCACAGCCCCGCCGAGTGGCTGGACGTGTCCTCCGTGCCGGGGCGGATCGCTCTGCTGGCCGCGCTCATCGCCGAGTCGGGCGACGCCCACGGCCACTCGGCTGCGTGATCCCGGCCTGAGCCCGGCCCTCGTCGTGGGGGGGGGGGCGGGCGGGGGCCCCCCCCCGCCGGCGCCCCCCCCCCCCCCCCCCCCCCCCCCCCCCCCCCGCCCCGCCCCC
>NZ_JAINRC010000040.1 GCF_020400655.1 Streptomyces spinosus | reverse complement strand
AGCCGAAGGACTCGCCGAACGCATCGACCGGGCCGCGGGAGAGCTGGCCGCGCTGATGACCGGACCGCCCGTCGTCGCGCGCCCCGCCCAGCCGGCCTTCGAGTTCCGCCCGCCCGCGCCCACCGTGCCGAGCACCAGGAGCCGGTGACCCGGCCCGGCAGCGCGGCCCCGCACCGGCCGGGGCCGACGCCTGGAGCAACGCGGCCTGACTCACCGTAAGGCGGCCTGGAGCTGTCCTGCACGCTGTCCGGGCAGCACGAGTACCTGCTCCGACGCGGACAGACACGGAGGGACACCGGGCCGGGGGCGGGTTCCACCGCTCCCGGCCCGAGGACAGCCCTGGTCGGCGACATCGCCGGCCAGGGCCGCGTCATGAGCGGTGTGCGATCTTTCGATGATCTTGGGCATCCGGAGAGGACCGGCCTTTGTCGTCGCCGTCCGGGAGGGAACCCGCGTGTCCGTACCTCTGCGCCCCGTTCGACGTGTGCGGAACGACCGACGTTTCGATCTGCGCACGACCGCCCTGTTCTTCCTGCTGCTCGCGGTCCTGCTGTGCCTCCTCTCGCTGGTGGTGCGAACCGCCGCGGGCATGGTGGAGCGGCGCCCGCTGTGGGCCGGGGTCCTGGTGGTGCTCGGCATCGCCGCCGCTGTGACGGGCCGGTCCAGGTGGCGCCGGTTCTCCGCCGCGAAGTACGCGCGCCGGACCGCCCGGGCACTGGAGGAAGCGGCCGCGGAGGCGGCCGTTCCGCTCCAGCCGGCCGCGGAGGCAGCGGTTCCGTCGCGGCCCGCCCCGGTGGCGGACGTTCCGCCGTGGCCGGTAGGCGAGGAGGCGGCCGGCGAGGCGACCGTCACGTTCCCCGGCGGTGTGGTGGACTGCGCCCAGCTCGAACCCGACGGTTTCGAGGAGGCCATAGCCGACCTGTGCACCCGTGACGGGTGCCGGGAGGTGGAAGTGGTGGGCGGCGCCGGCGACCTGGGGGCGGACGTCACCGCGCTCACCCCGGACGGACGGCGCGTGGTGATCCAGTGCAAGCAGTACGGCCCCGCCAACAAGGTCGGCTCGCAGGACCTCCAGCGGTTCGGTGGGACCTGTTTCACCATCCACGAGGCCGATGTCGCCGCGGTCGTGACGACGAGCGACTTCACCGCGCCCGCTGTCGAGTACGCGCGCCAGTGCGGCATCGTGTGCGTGGACGGCGACGCTCTGGACGCCTGGTGCCGCGGTACGGGGCCGAGTCCGTGGGACGGGGCGGGCATCGCGTGCTGACCGCGCGAGGGCACTTCCCCATCCACAATGCGCGGGCGCTCGGATAACATGATCGAACTCACGACAAGCACGCCCTCATTGCCCGACCTCGTCGGAAAACCACACAACACCCAACACATCGGCCGAACAATTGATACCTAGAGCATCGCGGGCCATTCCGCCACCAGACAGCAGAAGTTCGTTCGCCGCGTGGCGTCGACCCCGGACGGTGCTCTGGGCCGCGGCCGGTGTGGTGACCCTCGCATTCCTCGTCGTGCTGGAGATCGCCGCGCGTCACTACGGCCTGCCGGGGCCGGTCACCTATCAGGTGCGGGAACTGATATTTCCGCCCAAATCAGGGTTCCTGTTGTACGCCAGCATGGCGTTGACGATGGTGGTCCTCACCTGGCGGGAACGGTTCATCGCGATCGGCGTCGCGCTCGGCATCGACATCGTCTTCCTGCTGGCGCGGTGGGCGGCCGGCGCCGACCTGACCGACGGCCATCCCTTCGGCAACGGCGCGTTGTGGGTGATCGTGGGCTGTGCGGTCATCGCGGTCACGCGCCGCACCGGCCGGGAACGCCTGCTGCTGCTGAAGGGCGTCGGACTGGGCCTGCTGCTGGTGGCCGGCCGCAAGACGGGCGACACCTGGCTGCTCATCACGTCGAAGACCCGCCCGACGGTGCTCGACCCGTACGTGGCGACCGCCGACCACGCCCTGGGCGACCCGTCGTGGGTGGTCGGCCGGATCGTCCGGGCCACCGGCACGGTCGGCGCCCACGCCCTCGACTACGTCTACGCCCAGCTCGCGGTGGCCGCGGTCGTCGTCGCGATGTACCAGCTGCGCCACGTGGCGGCCGAGCGCCGCTTCCCGCGCCACCACCTGGTGCGCACGTTCCTGGTCATCGGCCTGGTCGGGCCGGCCGTCTACATGATCTTCCCGGTGGTCGGGCCGGTCTTCGCCTACGGCGCCGACGGCGGGCACTGGGCGGTCGCCGGCCTGTGGCCGGACACGCCGTTGCCTCCCGGCAGCCCGCACCCCATACCGTTCGACGGGATCACCCCGCGCAACTGCATGCCCAGCCTGCACACGGCGTGGGCCACCGCGATCTTCGTCCACTCCCGCAAGGGGCCGCGTCTCCTGCGCTACGCGGGCACGTTCTGGCTGATCGCCACGCTCACCGCCACCCTCGGCTTCGGTTACCACTACGGCGCCGACCTCGTCGCAGGCGCGGTGTTCACGCTCACCATCGAGGCGGCGCTGCGCGCGTACGACCGGGGCTGGGACCGGTCCGGGATCCAACTGGTCGCCCACGGCACGGCCGTGTTCGCCGCACTCCTGCTGGCGTACCGTTTCCTGCCGGTGCAGATGGCAGCGCACCCGTGGCTGTTCGGCCCGCTTGTCCTGCTGGCGCTGCTCTCGGTGGTCCACGGCTTCGTACGGACCACCGCGCTGTGGGAACCGAAGGCCGCTCCGACACCCCAACCGGAACCGCAACCGGAACTGGGCGTCGTCCCCTGAGGCGCCCCTGCTCGAGACGGTTGGAACACTGACGACCCGTGGGCGCAGGGGGTGACCCGACCCGGCTGTCGACCCCTGCTGCCCCCTGCTCCCGAGCGGCGCCGCGCCGGGTTGCCCGGCGCCCTCGACAGCGTCGCTCGTCATGGGCCGACCGGATGGACGGTCCGGCTGTCATTCGGTGAGCGCGGCGTTGATGAGGGCTTTGATGTACGGGAGGTCGTTGCCGGCCCCTGTCGGGTTCAGGGAGTACACCAGGCGGTGCCGGAGGTCGCGGGTGGCGAAGAAGCCGTTGTCCCAGCCGGGACGGGAACCTGTTTTGCCCCATACCTCCTCGCCGTCCGGAAGCTGGTAGCGCATGAGTCCCCCGACGCTGTAGCAGACCGCCGGGCCCGCGCAGTTGGTGTTGTCGGGGCCGTTCGCAGCTGTCGGCACCTCGAACACCAGTTTCTGCACGGCGGGTGGGAGCAGACGGCCCCGGAACAGAGCGGTCATGAAGCGGTCCAGGTCGGCGGCGGTGGAGATCATCCCTCCCTCGGCCCACGGGTACGGGCTCTGCTCGGTCACGTCCTGCCCGTCGACGTACACCTCCGCGTGGGGTGAGGGGATCGTCAGGTCGTCCGCGGCGGGCAGGCCGGTGTGGTGCAGGCGCAGCGGCCGGATGATCCTGCGCTCCAGCTCGGTGGCGAAGGAGTGGCCGGTGACCTTCTCCACGATCAGGCCGAGGACGAAGGAGTCGAGCCCGTTGTACTGCTGTTCGGAACCGGGGTCGGGCGGCGTGCCGGTGGCCGCGGCGAACGACTCGCGCAGGAGGTCTTCGGGCGTCACGGACACGAACTGCCATCCGGGCCCGTCGGCCGGACCGGGCGTCGGGGCGGGCTTGGGCAGGCCGCTGGTGTGGTCGAGGAGGTGGTGCACGGTGACGCCGTCGTACGCCTCGGACAGCACTTGGGGGACGTACCGCCGTGCCGGTGCGTCCAGGTTGATCCGATGCTCGGCGATGAGTTGGAGCACCACCGTGTTGGTGAAGGCTTTGGTGACGCTGCCGGCCCGGAGGTACGCGTCAGCGGTGACCGGGCCGGCAGTGGCGCCCACGCCGTCCTGCCTGGTCAACGCACCTGCGACGATGTCGTCGGGCAAGTGGTCGAGGATGTCCTGGACGGTGGGGTCCGAGGACGTCGCGGCACGGGAAGCGGCAGGTGCGGCAGCCGCGGGCAGAACCGCACCGGCCGTGAGAGCGGAGGCCAGGACGAGAGTGGTGACGGCACGGCGCATGTGCATCGAGGTACCTCCGCGGTGATTACGTGACTAGGGCGGCTGCATCAACTCTGCTGCGCGAGAGCGGCGTCGCCCATCAGTGATCGCCCTGACGACGACCCTGATCCGCCCCTGACCCACCGACATCACCACCGCGGCAGGCCTCCCCCGCGCTCGCCCCCACCGTGCCTGCGGCGGCTGGTGAAAGGCGCGATGTCCTTGCACCCCGGGCTGGTCGCCACGCGCGGTTCCGGTTCCGGGTCCGTCGAGGTGTACGGGAAGGCCTCTGATCACCGGCGTAACAGCCGGTCGGGCACCCCGCAGCCAGGCTCGCCCCGAGCGCACGTATGCCTCGGCCTGACCGGCCGCTCTTTGTCCTCTCAGTGGAAGAAGTTCCAGGGAATCCGTGCACAACTTCTTCCCAGGTTCGGCGACCACTGCTACGTTCCCTGTCGAAAGCCCGACACTGGTGGCCGCAAAGGGCGGGGAGGGGCACGTGAGACGCATGACGGCTCGACCGGCCAACGCGCACCAGGCCCGCCTGCTGAAGCTGCTGCGGGACGGCGGCCCCAACTCCCGGGCCCAGCTGGGCGACCAGGTCGACCTGTCCCGGTCCAAGCTGGCCGTGGAGGTGGACCGGCTGCTGGAGACGGGCCTGGTGGTGGCCGACGGACTCGCCGCCTCGCGCGGCGGCCGGCGCTCCCACAACGTCCGGCTCAACCCGGACCTCAGGTTCCTCGGTGTCGACATCGGCGCGACCTCGGTCGACGTCGCCGTCACCACCCCGGAACTGGAGATCCTCGGCCATCTCAACCAGCCCATGGACGTGCGCGAGGGACCGGTCGCGGTCTTCGAGCAGGTCCTGGACCTGGCGGGGAAGCTGAAGGCCGCGGGACTCGCCGAGGGCTTCGACGGCGCCGGCATCGGCGTCCCCGGACCGGTCCGCTTCCCCGAGGGCGTACCGGTCGCCCCGCCGATCATGCCCGGCTGGGACGGCTTCCCCGTCCGGGAGGCGCTCAGCCAGGAGCTCGGCTGCCCGGTCATGGTCGACAACGACGTGAACCTCATGGCGATGGGAGAACAGCACGCGGGAGTCGCCCGTACCACGGCCGACTTCCTCTGCGTCAAGATCGGCACCGGGATCGGCTGCGGCATCGTCGCGGGCGGCCGGGTGCACCGGGGCACCACCGGAAGCGCCGGCGACATCGGCCACATCCAGGCGGTGCCCGACGGCCGGCCCTGCGCCTGCGGCAACCGGGGCTGCCTGGAAGCACACTTCAGCGGCGCGGCACTGGCCCGGGACGCGGTGCAGGCGGCCGGGCAGGGCCTGTCCGCCGAACTCGCGGCCCGGCTGGAGGCGAACGGCACCCTCACCGCCGTGGACGTCGCCGCCGCCGCGGCCGCGGGGGACGCCACCGCCCTCGAACTGATCCGTGAGGGCGGCACCCGGGTCGGCCAGGTCATCGCCGGACTCGTGTCGTTCTTCAACCCTGGCCTGGTGGTGATCGGCGGCGGGGTGACCGGCCTCGGCCACACCCTGCTCGCCGCGATCCGCACCCAGGTCTACCGCCAGTCACTGCCGCTGGCCACCGGCAACCTGCCCATCGTGCTCGGAGAGCTGGGACCGAGCGCCGGTGTCATCGGTGCCGCCCGGCTGATCAGCGACCACCTCTTCTCACCTGCGTAGACGCACCACCCGCGCAAGCCGTCACCGCCCCGCCCGCGCAAGCCGTCAGCGTTCCGCCCGCGCGAACCGTCACCGTTCCGTTCGTGCGAGCGAACCCTCGTTCCGCCCGCCCACGCACCCCGCCCGCGTCAGCGACCCACCCCGCCCTCCCCGCGCCACCCCGCTTACTCGTGTAACACCGCTCCCTGGCCGCAGGGCGCTCGCCCCGCTACGCCCTGACACCGGTCCGCACGCCCGCCGAGGGGACTCACATGGCACCAGAAACAGCGCTGCTCAGCATGTCCGGAATCACCAAGTCCTTCCCCGGGGTCCGCGCTCTGGACGGCGTCGACCTCGACGTCCAGGCCGGGGAGGTGCACTGCCTGCTCGGCCAGAACGGCGCCGGGAAGTCCACGCTCATCAAGGTGCTGGCCGGTGCCCACCAGCCCGACGGCGGCGGCATCCACTGGCGCGGCGAGCCGGTCACCCTGCGCTCCCCGATCGCGGCCATGCGCCTCGGCATCGCCACCATCTACCAGGAACTCGACCTGGTGGAGCACCTGACGGTGGCCGAGAACGTCCACCTCGGCCACGAGCCGACGGCCGCCGGGTTCGTCGTCCGCGCCAAGGCCGCTCGCGCGGCGACTGCGGCGCTGCTGAAGCGGCTCGGGCATCCCGAGATCGATCCGGCCCGTCCGGTCGGGGAGTTGTCCGCGGCGCAGCAGCAGATCGTGTCCATGGCACGGGCCCTGTCCCACGACGTACGGCTCATCGTGATGGACGAGCCGTCCGCCGCGCTCGACCCCGACGAGGTCGACAACCTCTTCCGGATCGTCGGCGATCTCACCGCCGACGGGGTCGCCGTCGTCTACATCTCGCACCGCCTGGAGGAGATCCGGCGCATCGGCGACCGGGTGACCGTGCTCAAGGACGGCCGGGCCGTCGCCGGCGGGCTGCCCGCCAAGACCACGCCGACCCGGGACGTCGTCGCCCTGATGACGGGCCGCACCGTGGAGTACGTCTTCCCCGAGCGGCCCGCCCGGACGCCGGAGACCGAGCCCGTCCTCCAGGTGCGCGGCCTCGCCCGGGACGGCGAGTTCGCGCCGTTCGACCTCGATCTGCGCCCGGGTGAGATCGTCGGGCTCGCCGGGCTGGTCGGCTCGGGCCGCTCGGAGATCCTGGAGACCGTCTACGGGGCACGCCGGCCCACCGCCGGCGAAGTCGTCGTCGACGGCCGCCGGTTGCGCACGGGGAGCGTCCGTGCCGCCGTGCGCGCCGGGATAGGGCTCGCGCCCGAGGAGCGCAAGGCGCAGGCCCTGCTGATGCTGGAGTCCGTCACGCGGAACGTGTCGGTGTCGTCCCTGTCCCGCTTCTCAAGGGGCGGCTGGATCGACCGGCGCGGCGAGCGCGGCGCCGCGCGGGCGGCGACCCGGGAGCTGTCGCTGCGCCCCGACAACCCGGACGTGCCCGTGCGCACCCTGTCCGGCGGCAACCAGCAGAAGGCCGTGCTCGCCCGCTGGCTGCTGCGCGGCTGCCGGGTGCTGCTGCTGGACGAGCCCACCCGCGGCGTCGACGTCGGCGCCCGCGCCGAGCTGTACGCGGTGGTGCGCCGGCTGGCGGACGAGGGGCTCGCCGTCCTGCTGGTCTCCAGCGAGGTGCCCGAGGTGCTGGGCCTCGCCGACCGCGTACTGGTGCTCCGCGAGGGCCGTGTCGTGCACACGGCACCCGCCCAGGAGCTGGATGAACACCGAGTCCTCGACCTCGTCATGGAAGGAAGCCCGGCGTCATGACGCAGCACGTCTCCCCGCCCCGGGACACCGCCGGCCCGACACCGCCGGCCCGGCTCCCCGTCTGGCGCGGCCTGCCGGCCCGCGCCGACCTGCGCACCCTCTCCCTGCTCGGGGTGCTCGCCGCGCTGGTCGTCATCGGCGGCGTCACCAAGCCCGACGAGTTCCTCGACACCCGCAACCTCCAACTGGTGCTGACCCAGGCGTCGGTGATCGGCGTGGTCACCGTCGGCATGACCTTCGTCATCACCTCCGGCGGCATCGACCTGTCGGTGGGCGCGATCGTCGCCCTCGCCTCCGTGTGGGCGACCACCGTCGCCACGCAGGAGTTCGGCTTCGCCGGGATCCTCTTCACGGCGGTGGCCGTCGGCCTCGGCTGCGGGCTCGTCAACGGCCTGCTCGTCGCGTACGGCGGGATGGTCCCCTTCATCGCCACCCTCGCCATGCTGGCGTCGGCGCGCGGACTCGCCCTGCAGATCACCGACGGCAAGACGCAGATCGTGACCGTCGACGGCATCCTGAACCTCGGTGAGCGCGACTCCTACGTGCTCGGCGTCCCGCCCCTGGTCCTGGTGTTCGCGATCGTGACGATCCTCGGCTGGCTGCTGCTCAACCGCACCACGTTCGGCAGGCGCACGGTCGCCGTCGGCGGCAACGCCGAGGCGGCGCGCCTCGCCGGGATCGACGTCCGTCGCCAGCGGCTCTACCTGTACCTGCTGTCCGGGCTGTGCTGCGGCATCGCCGCGTTCCTGCTGATCGTGCTCTCCGGCTCCGGCCAGAACACCAACGGCAACCTGTACGAACTCGACGCCATCGCGGCCGCCATCATCGGCGGGACCCTGCTCAGCGGGGGCCGCGGCACCGTCACCGGCTCCGTGCTCGGCGTGCTGATCTTCACGACGATCACGAACATCTTCGCCCTGAACAACCTCCAGAGCGACGTCCAGCAGATCGCCAAGGGCGCGATCATCGTCGCCGCCGTCCTGGTCCAGCGCCGTACCGCGAGCACGACCTGAGGAAAGGGTTCACCACCATGTCACAGCTGACGAGCCGCAGAGGACTGCTCTTCGGGACCGCCGCCGTCTCCGCCGGTGCCTTCCTCGCAGGTTGCACGAGCAATGAGACGAAGGAGGAGAAGACGGCCGCGAACGAGCAGCCGGCCGCCGACGACAAGCCCGGCAAGCACGTCACCATCGGCTTCGCCGGACCGCAGGCCGACCACGGCTGGCTGAACGCCATCAACGACAACGCCGAGAACCGGGCGAAGAAGTACTCCGACGTCACCCTGGAGATCACCGAGGGCTCCAACGACACCGCCCAGCAGATCGGCCAGATCGAGACCCTGATCAACAAGAAGGTCGACGTCCTGGTCGTGCTGCCCGCCGACGGCAAGGCCCTCACCCAGGTCGGCCTCAAGGCGATGCGCGCCGGCATCCCGGTCGTCAACCTGGACCGCATCTTCGACTCGGCGCAGGCCTACCGCTGCTGGATCGGCGGCGACAACTACGGCATGGGCCTCAACGCCGGGCACTACATCGGCGAGAAGCTCAAGGACAAGCCGGACGCCCGGGTCGTCGAACTCGCCGGCCTGGACAACCTGGAGCTGACCAAGCAGCGCACCCAGGGCTTCGACGACGCCTTGAAGAACTACCCGAACATCAAGAAGGTGGCCCGGCAGGCGGCCGAGTTCACCGTCGAGTCCGGTCAGGCCAAGATGGCCCAACTGCTGCAGGCCCAGCGGAAGTTCGACGCCCTGTGGAACCACGACGACGACCAGGGCGTGGGCGCGCTGCGCGCCATCCAGCAGGCCGGGCGGGACGACTTCCTGATGGTCGGCGGCGCGGGCGCCCTCTCCGCCTTCCAGGCCATCAAGCAGGACGACGGCGTGCTCAAGGCGACCGTCCTGTACCCGCCGACCATGGCGGCCTCGGCGATCGACCTGGCCCGCGCCCTCGGGCAGGGCAAGGGCGTCGGCGGGCTCGCCGAGTTCGAGATCCCGGCGTCCATCACCCTCTACTCCGCCGTGGTCGACAAGACCAACGTCGACCGGTACATGCCGACCGGCTTCCGCTGAGCCGGCCCGCCCGCACCCCCCACCGCGCCACGACGAACGCGCCCCGACGACGAGGAGGACGAGCGCATGGAACAGCCGCAGCAGTCAGCCGGCCCCGAGGCCGCACCGGAGAGGGCCCGCGGGGCCGCACCGGGCGCGGCACCGGACGGGGCACCCGGTCCCGGGAGACCGCCGCTGCGCGTCGGCATGGTCGGCTACGCCTTCATGGGCGCGGCCCACTCCCAGGGCTGGCGTACGGTGGGCCACGTCTTCGACCTGCCCCGCCGGCCGGTGCTGGCCGTGCTCTGCGGACGGGACGGCGCCGCCGCCCGGGCGGCGGCCGAGCGGCACGGCTGGGCCGCCGTGGAGACCGACTGGCGCGCGCTGATCGCCCGGGACGACGTCGACCTCGTGGACATCTGCACCCCCGGCGACAGCCATGCCGAGATCGCGGTGGCCGCGCTCGCCGCCGGCAAGCACGTGCTGTGCGAGAAGCCCCTCGCGAACACCGTCGCCGAGGCCGAGGCCATGACGCGCGCCGCGGAAGAGGCGTACGGGCGGGGACGGGTGGCGATGGTCGGCTTCAACTACCGCCGGGTGCCCGCGACCGCGTTCGCCCGCCGGCTGGTCGCCGACGGCCGGCTCGGCACCCTGCGGCACGTCCGGGTGACGTACCTCCAGGACTGGCTGGCCGACCCCGCCTTCCCGCTGACCTGGCGGCTGCGCAGGGAGCACGCCGGTTCCGGCGCGCTCGGGGACCTGGGGGCGCACATCGTGGACCTCGCCCAGTACCTGGCGGGTGAGCCGCTGGCCGGGGTGTCGGCGCTGACGGAGACCTTCGTCCGGGAGCGCCCGCTGCCCGGCGGCCCGAGCCGCGGTCTGGTGGCCGGGTCCGCGACGGGCACCCCGAAGGTGAGCACCGGCACGGTCACCGTGGACGACGCGGCCCTGTTCACCGGCCGGTTCGCCTCCGGTGCGCTCGCCGCCTTCGAGGCCACCCGGTACGCCACCGGCCGCAAGAACGCCCTGCGCGTCGAACTCAACGGGGAGCGCGGCTCGCTCGCCTTCGACCTGGAGCGGCTGAACGAGCTGTGGTTCCACGACGCCACCGAACCCGGCACCGAGGCGGGCTTCCGCCGCATCCTCGTCACCGAGCCCGAGCACCCCTACCTGGACGCCTGGTGGCCGCCGGGCCACGGCCTCGGCTACGAGCACACCTTCGTCCACCAGGCCCGCGACCTGGTCCACGCCGTCGCCGCGGGCTCCCGCCCCGACCCCTCCTTCGCCGACGGGCTCCAGGTGCAGCGCGTCCTGGCCGCGGTGGAGGAGAGCGCCGAGAAGAACTCCGTCTACACGCCCGTCGCGGGCTGAAGGAGGCCGCCGCCATGCCGCGCCCGTTCACGCTGTTCACCGGCCAGTGGGCCGACCTGCCCCTGGCCGAGGTCTGCCGGCTCGCCCGCGACTTCGGCTACGACGGCCTCGAACTCGCCTGCTGGGGCGACCACTTCGAGGTCGACAAGGCCCTCGCCGACCCCGGCTACGTGAAGTCCCGGCACCAGCTCCTCGACTCCTACGGCCTGAAGTGCTGGGCGATCTCCAACCATCTCGTCGGCCAGGCGGTCTGCGACGCCATCATCGACGAGCGGCACCGGGCGATCCTGCCGGACGCGGTCTGGGCCGACGGCGACCCGGAGGGCGTACGACGGCGCGCGGCCGACCGGATGAAGGACACCGCCCGTGCCGCCGCGGCCTTCGGCGTCGACACCGTCATCGGCTTCACCGGGTCGGCGATCTGGCACCTGGTCGCCATGTTCCCGCCCGCGCCCGAGTCGATGATCGAGCGCGGCTACGAGGACTTCGCCGACCGCTGGAACCCGGTCCTCGACGTCTTCGACGCCGAGGGCGTACGGTTCGCGCACGAGGTCCACCCCAGCGAGATCGCCTACGACTACTGGACCACCCACCGCGCCCTGGAGGCGGTCGGCCACCGCCCCGCCTTCGGGCTGAACTTCGACCCCTCCCACTTCGTGTGGCAGGACCTCGACCCGGTCGGCTTCCTGTGGGACTTCCGCGACCGGATCTACCACGTGGACTGCAAGGAGGCCCGCAGGCGGCTCGACGGCCGCAACGGGCGCCTCGGCTCCCACCTGCCGTGGGGGGACCCGCGCCGCGGCTGGGACTTCGTCTCGGCCGGACACGGTGACGTGCCCTGGGAGGACGTCTTCCGGATGCTGCGGTCCATCGGCTACGGCGGTCCCGTCTCCGTGGAGTGGGAGGACGCCGGCATGGACCGGCTCCAGGGCGCTCCCGAGGCCCTGGCCCGCCTGAAGACCTACGACTTCGAGCCGCCGTCGGCCTCGTTCGACGCGGCGTTCTCGAACTGACCGTTCATCCCGGTCGGTTCCCGGCTCCGGGACGACGGCGCGTCCCGGCGTACTCACCCGCCCCGTACAACCAGCCCCACTCTGGAGGCCTCTCGTGCACGGGAACGATCGCACCACCCGCACCGGAACCCGCAGACCACGCCTGCGCAAGGCGCTCGCCCTGTTCGGCGGCGCGCTCCTCGCGGGCGCCACCCTGACCCTCACCTCGCCCCAGGCCGGCGCAGCCGTCGCCGACCAGGACCGGGCCGCGGCGGCCGAGGACTTCCAGCAGGTCACGCTCGCCAAGGGCGAGGCGGAGACCGGGGAGCCGATGTCGCTCGCCGTCCTCCCGGACCGCTCGGTCCTGCACACCTCGCGCGACGGCGAGCTGCGCCTGACGGACGCGGCCGGGAACACCAAGATCGCCGGCAAGCTCGCCGTGTACTCCCACGACGAGGAGGGCCTGCAGGGCGTCGGCGTCGACCCCGGCTTCACGACGAACCGTTTCATCTACCTCTACTACGCGCCCCCGCTGAACACCCCGGCGGGCGACGCGCCCGAGACCGGAACCGCCGCCGACTTCGCCCCCTTCGACGGCGTCAACCGCCTCTCCCGCTTCGTGCTCAACACCGACGGCACCCTGGACACGGCCAGCGAGAAGAAGATCCTCGACGTGCCCACCACGCGCGGCCTGTGCTGCCACGTCGGCGGTGACATCGACTTCGACGCGGCCGGCAACCTCTACCTGTCGACGGGCGACGACACCAACCCCTTCCAGTCGGACGGCTACACCCCGATCGACGAGCGCGCGGACCGCAACCCCGGCTTCGACGCCCAGCGCACCGCCGGCAACACCAACGACCTGCGCGGGAAGATCCTGCGCATCAAGGTCGACGCCGACGGCTCCTACTCGATCCCCGACGGCAACCTCTTCCCGCCCGGGACGGACAAGACCCGGCCCGAGATCTACGCGATGGGCTTCCGCAACCCGTTCCGGTTCAGCGTCGACAAGGCGACCGGCATCCTCTACGTCGGCGACTACGGTCCCGACGCCGGCGCCGCCGACCCCAAGCGCGGCCCGGCCGGCCAGGTCGAGTTCGCCCGGGTGACCAAGCCGGGCAACTTCGGCTGGCCGTACTGCACCGGCGCCAACGACGCCTACGTCGACTACGACTTCGCGACCAAGGCCTCCGGTGCCTCCTTCGACTGCTCCGCGCCGAAGAACACCTCCCCGCACAACACCGGCCTGACCGACCTGCCGCCGGCCCAGCCCGCCTGGATCCCCTACAACGGCCCGTCGGTGCCCGAGTTCGGCGACGGCTCCGAGTCCCCGATGGGCGGCCCGGTCTACCACTACGACCCCGCGCTCGACTCGCCGGTCAAGTTCCCCGAGGCCTACGACGGCGACTTCTTCGCCGGTGAGTTCGGCCGCCGCTGGATCAAGCGCATCAGCAGCGACGCGGACGGCACCGTGCGCTCCATCGACGACGTGCCGTGGACCGGCACCCAGGTGATGGACATGGCGTTCGGGCCCGACGGCGCGCTGTACGTCCTCGACTACGGCGTCTCCTGGTTCGGCGGGGACGAGAACTCGGCGCTGTACCGCATCGAGAACGCCACCGACGGCCACTCGCCCGTCGCCCAGGCCGCGGCGAGCCGCACCTCCGGCCAGGCGCCGCTGAAGGTCCGGTTCTCCTCACAGGGCACGAGCGACCAGGACGGCGACGCGCTCACCTACAGCTGGGACTTCGGCGACGGCACGCGGTCGACCGACGCCAACCCCGCGCACACCTACCGCAAGAACGGCACCTACACCGCGACCGTGACCGCGAAGGACCCCTCGGGCCGCACCGGCGGCGCCAGCGTGCAGATCGTCGTCGGCAACACCGCGCCCACGGTGGTGCTCCAGACCCCGAAGGACGGGCAGCTGTTCAGCTTCGGTGACGCCGTCCCCTTCACCGTGAAGGTGACCGACCCCGAGGACGGCCGCCGGATCGACTGCGCCAAGGTCAAGGTCACCTTCGTCCTCGGCCACGACACCCACGGCCACCCGCTCACCTCGGCCACCGGCTGCACCGGCACCATCCAGACCAGCGCCGACGGCGGCCACGACGAGGACGCCAACATCTTCGGCGTGCTGAACGCCGAGTACACCGACAACGGAGGCGGCGGCCAGGCCGCGCTCACCTCGCACGACCAGAGCGTCCTGCAGCCCCGCCACCGCCAGGCCGAGCACTTCGGCGACAGCTCCGGCGTCTCGGTGATCGCCAAGGAGACGGCGCACGGCGGCAAGACCGTCGGTGACATCGACAACGGCGACTGGATCTCCTTCACGCCGTACGTCCTGGACAACGCCAAGAAGATCACCGCGCGCGTCTCCTCCGGCGGCGCGGGCGGCACCCTGGAGGTCCGGGCCGGCTCGGCGGGCGGCACCCTGCTCGGCAAGGCGACGGTGCCGGTGACCGGCGGCTGGGAGACGTTCCAGGACGTCCAGGCCGACCTGTCCCGCGCCCCGCGCGGCACCACCACCCTCTACCTGGTGTTCAAGGGCGGCAACGGGGCCCTGTTCGACGTCGACGACTTCACCTTCACCACCGGCTGAGAGGAGCGGCACATGCGTACAGTGACCGCCGTCGCGACGGCCGCGCTGCTCCTCGGCTGCGCCGCGGCACCGGCCGCGTCACACGGCCCGGACGGCACGGACGGCACCAAGCGGGTGCTGGTCTTCTCCAAGACGGCCGGCTTCCGGCACGACTCGATCCCCGAGGGCGTCGCCGCGGTGCGGCAGCTCGGCGCGAGCGGCGGCTTCACGGTCGACGCCACCGAGGACGCGGGCGCGTTCACCCGGTCCACCCTGCGGCGCTACGACGCCGTGGTGTTCCTGTCGACCACGGGGGACGTCCTCGACAGCGCCCAGCAGGCGGCGTTCGAGGACTACGTCCACCACGGCGGCGGCTACGTCGGCGTCCACGCGGCGGCCGACACCGAGTACGACTGGGCGTTCTACGGCGGCCTCGCCGGCGCGTACTTCCAGTCGCACCCGGCGATCCAGCCGGCCACCGTGCGGGTCGAGGACCGCGCCCACCCGGCGACCTCGGGACTGGCACGGACCTGGAACCGGACCGACGAGTGGTACAACTACCGCTCCAACCCCCGGGACCGGGCCCACGTCCTCGCCTCGCTCGACGAGTCGTCGTACACCGGCGGCACCATGAACGGCGACCATCCGATCGCCTGGTGCCAGGAGTACCAGGGCGGCCGGGCCTTCTACACCGGCGGCGGCCACACCAAGGAGTCGTACGCGGACCCGGAGTTCCGCCGGCACCTGCTGGGCGGCATCCGGTACGCGATCGGCGCCGCCCAGGCGGACTGCCGGCCGGAGAACGGATACACCAGCCTGTTCGACGGTGACTCCCTCGACGGCTGGCGGCAGGCGGGCCCCGGCTCCTTCACCCTGTCCGACGACGGCACGCTCACCTCGTCCGGCGGGATGGGCCTGCTCTGGTACGCCGGCCGGAGCTTCGGGTCGTACTCCCTGAAGCTCGACTGGAAGGCGGCCGGCGACGACAACTCGGGCGTGTTCGTGGGCTTCCCGCCCTCGGACGACCCGTGGTCGGCCGTGGACAACGGCTACGAGATCCAGATCGACGCCACCGACGTCCCGGAGAAGACCACCGGGTCCGTCTACGGCTTCCGCTCCGCCGACCTGAAGAAGCGCGACCGTGCGCTGAACCCGCCGGGTGAGTGGAACACGTACGAGATCCGGGTCGAGGGCGAACGCCTGCGGATCTGGCTCAACGGCGTGAAGATCAACGATTTCACCAACACCGATCCGGCCCGGAGCCTCACCGACGGGCACATCGGCATCCAGAACCACGGAGCCGGTGACGAGGTGTCCTTCCGCTCCATCCGGATCAGGGAACTGCCCGGCAAGGGCCACTGAACGGCGGCGGGCGGGAGACGCCGGACTCCCGCCCGCCGTCACCACCTGCGCGCCACCCCAACCCCCCACGCACGGCGTCATCCCCCACCGCTTGCGGTGTCCGCGCTCGACAAGGAGGCTGCCCATGTCCGCGCCCCCCGCCCGTTCCCCGCGTACCGGCGTCTGGCTGATCGGCGCCCGCGGCTCCGTCGCCACCAGCGTCGTCGCGGGCTGCGCCGCGCTGACGGCGGGCCTGCACCCGCCGACGGGCCTGGTCACCGAGGGCCCGGCGTTCGCGGGCAGCGGCCTGCCCGCGCTGTCGTCCCTGGTCTTCGGCGGCCACGACACCACGGACTGCCCCCTGCCCAAGCGGGCCGAACAGCTCGCCGCCGGCGGGGTCCTCCCGCCCGGCCTCCCCACGGCCGTCGCCGCCGAACTCGCCGCCGCGGACCGGGAGATCAAGGCCGGCGGCCCCCTTCCCGGCGACACGCGCACCGCGGAGGAACTGATCGCCGCCTTCACCGACGACCTGCGCGCCTTCGTACGACGGCACGGCCTGACCCGTGCGGTGGTGGTGAACGTCGCCTCCACGGAGCCGGCCGCGACCGGGACCGGCCTGCCGCCCAGCTCCCTCTACGCGGCGGCCGCCCTGCGCGCCGGCTGCCCGTACGTCAACTTCACCCCCTCGACCGGGCTGCACCACCCCGCGCTCGCCGGCCTCGCGGCCTCCAGCGGGCTGCCGTACGCCGGCCGGGACGGCAAGACCGGGCAGACGCTGCTGCGCAGCGCGCTCGGCCCGATGTTCGCCCAGCGGGCGCTCGCCGTGCGGGCCTGGTCCGGGACCAACCTCCTCGGGGGCGGGGACGGCGCCGCGCTCGCCGACCCGGCCGCCGCCGCGGCGAAGAACGCCGGCAAGGAGCGCGTCCTCGCCGACACCCTCGGCACGGTCCCCGAGGGCGAGGTCCACATCGACGACGTACCGGCGCTCGGCGACTGGAAGACCGCGTGGGACCACATCGCCTTCGACGGCTTCCTCGGCACCCGCATGGTCCTGCAGACCATCTGGCAGGGCTGCGACTCGGCCCTGGCGGCGCCCCTCGTCCTGGACCTGGCCCGCCTGACGGCCCGCGCCCACGAGACCGGCCGCGCCGGCCCGCTCACCGCCCTGTCCTTCTACTTCAAGGACCCGGTGGGCAGCGCCCCGGCCGCCCTGGCCGACCAGTACACCGCGCTCCTGCGCTTCGCCCGCGAACTGGGAGACATCGCGTGAGCCGCCGCCCCACCCCCGGCCGGGACACCCGGGACGGCACCCCCGCCCCGGGCGGGCCGCACGACCGGTGTCCCCGCGAACCGGGCGCGGGGACACCGAGCACGCCACGCGCACCGGGCGGAGCACCGGAGAGAGATCCGCACGACCGCGCCCCGCACGAGACCGGCGGGCCGCCGCGGGGCATGCCCCGCGGCCGGGTGCGCCCGGACGCGGTGGAGCCCACGCCGAGCGCGCCCCGCGGCCACACGCCCCAGGACTCCGGCGCCCCCGCGCCGAGCGGGCCGGACGGCCGCGTCGCGTACCGGCCCGGCGGGCCGGTGACACGGCGGGCGCGCGGCCGGGTCCCGTACTCCCCCGGTCGGCCGCGGCCCGGTGGCCGGCTGCGGGCGTGGGCCGAACTGCTGCGGCTGCCCGCCCTGTTCACCGTTCCCGGGGACGCGCTCGCCGGAGCGGCGGCCGTCGGCGCCCGGCCGGGGCGCGCGAGCCTGCTCGCCATCGGTTCGTCGGTGTGCCTGTACGAGGCCGGGATGGCGCTGAACGACTGGGCCGACCGCGCCGAGGACGCCGTGGAGCGCCCGCACCGGCCCCTGCCCTCCGGCAGGGTGCGCCCCGCCGCCGCCCTCACCGCGGCCTGTGCCCTCACGGCCGCCGGGCTCGCCCTTGCCGCCCGCGCGGGGCGCCCGGCGCTGGCGGTCGCCACCCCGCTCGCGGCCACCGTGTGGTCGTACGACCTCCTGCTCAAGCGGACCCCGGCGGGCCCTGCCGCGATGGCCGCCGCCCGCGCCCTGGACCTGCTGCTCGGCGCCGCCGCCGGTGCCGGACGCGTCCGGCCGGCCCTGCCGTCGGCGGCCCTGCTCGGCACCCACACGCTCGCGGTCACGGCCGTCTCGCGCCAGGAGACCCGCGACGGCTCCCCGCTCGCCCCGCTCGCCGCGCTCGCCGCGTCCGCCGCCGTGACCCGGCTGCTCCCCGGCCGCGCGCTCACCACCGCGCTCGCCCTCGGCTACGCCAGGACCACGGCCCGCCCCTACTTCCACGCCTCGCTCAACCCGTCACCGCCGCTCACCCAGCGCGCGGTCGGCGCCGGCATCCGCGCCACGATCCCCCTCCAGGCCGCCCTCGCCGCCCGCGCCGGAGCGGGTGCGACCGCCCTCTTCACGGCGGCCCTCGGCCCACTGGCCGCCCGCGCGGCGAGAAGGGTGAGCGTCACATGAACCCGGCCCGCACCCCCCGGGACGCCAACGCCGCCACCGCCCGCGCCCGCACCGGCACCCCGGTCACAGCGCCCCCCAGCCCCGCGTGTCCCCTGAGTCCGCCTGTCAAGGAAGGGAGCCCCGCGTGAGATCCCCGCGCTTCGGCTACGGCACCAACGGTCTCGCCGATCTCCGGCTGGACGACGCCCTCGCCCTGCTGGCCGACCTCGGGTACGATGGTGTCGGGCTGACCCTGGACCACATGCACCTCGACCCGCTCGCCCCCGGCCTCGCCGGCCGTACCCGGCGGGTGGCCCGGCGCCTGGCCGGGCTGGGGCTCGACGTGGCCGTAGAGACCGGCGCCCGGTACGTCCTCGACCCGCGCCGCAAACACGGCCCCTCGCTGCTGGACCCGGACCCCGGGGCCCGCGCCCGGCGCGTGGACCTGCTGCTGCGGGCGGTGCGGGTGGCCGCCGACCTCGGTGCCACGGCCGTGCACTGCTTCAGCGGAATCGTTCCGCCGGCCGATCCGGGCCCGGCCCCCGCGTGGGAGCGCCTCGCCGTCTCCCTCTCCCCCGTCCTCGACGCCGCCGAGTCCGCCGGCGTCCCCCTGGCCGTCGAGCCCGAACCCGGCCACCTCCTCGCGACCCTCGCCGACTTCCACCACCTGCGCCGGCTCCTCGGCGACCCGCCCGCGCTCGGCCTCACCCTCGACATCGGCCACTGCCAGTGCCTGGAGCCGCTGCCGCCCGCCGACTGCGTACGCGCCGCCGCGCCCTGGCTGCGGCACGTGCAGATCGAGGACATGCGACGGGGCGTGCACGACCACCTCCCGTTCGGCGAGGGCGAGATCGACTTCCCGCCCGTCCTCGCGGCGCTCGCGGCCACCGGTTACCGGGGCCTGACGGTCGTGGAGCTGCCCCGCCACTCCCACGCCGGCCCGCACCACGCCGCCGCCTCCCTGCCGTTCCTGCGCCGCGCGACCGCCCGTACCCCGGCCACCGTGCACGAAGGGAGCACCCCGTGACCCGTTCGACCGCCGCCGCGGCGCCCTCGCCCGACGCGCTGCGCGACCACCTCGAAGCCCACCTGGAACCGACCGCGCGCGCCTGGCTGCGCGCAGCACTGGCCGAGGCCGCCGACCACCCCGGCGGACACGGCCCGATCTCCGCCTGGGAGCTGCGGCTGGCCGAGGCCGGCCGGCGCTGCGGCAGCCGGCACGCCGACGCCGCCCGTGTCCTGATCCTGTACACGGCCCGCGCCGACCTCGCCGCCGTCACTCGCGTCTACCGGCAGGGCACCGCCGCCGAACGCCGGGCCGTACTGCTCGCCCTGCCCCACCTCGTCCCCGGCCCCGACGCGCTGCCCCTCGTCGAGGACGCCCTGCGCACGAACGACACCCGGCTGCTCGCCGTCGCCGTGGGCCCCTACGCGGCCCGCCATCTCGACGCCCACGGCTGGCGGCAGGCCGTACTGAAGTGCCTGTTCACCGGCGTCCCCGTCGAGACGGTGGCCGGGCTCGCCGAGCGGGCCCGCGGCGACGCCGAACTCGCCCGGATGCTCACCGACTTCGCGGCCGAGCGCACCGCGGCCGGCCGCCCCGTCCCCGACGGCCTGTACCGCGTGCTCGCCCACGCCACCGCGGAGTCCGGCAAGGAGGTCTCCTGATGCGCCTGTTCGACCCGCACATCCACATGACGTCCCGGACCACGGACGACTACGAGGCCATGCGCGACGCGGGTGTCCGCGCGGTGGTCGAGCCGTCGTTCTGGCTGGGCCAGCCCCGCACCTCCCCCGCCTCCTTCCTCGACTACTTCGACTCGCTGCTGGGCTGGGAGCCGTTCCGCGCGGCCCAGTACGGCATCGCCCACCACTGCACGCTCGCCCTGAACCCGAAGGAGGCCAACGACCCGCGCTGCGCCCCCGTCCTGGACGAGCTGCCGCGCTACCTCGTCAAGGACCAGGTCGTCGCGGTGGGCGAGATCGGGTACGACGCGATGACCCCGGCCGAGGACAAGGCCCTCGCCGCCCAGCTCCAGCTCGCCGCGGACCACGGCCTGCCCGCGCTGGTGCACACCCCGCACCGCGACAAGCTCGCCGGTCTGCGCCGCACGCTCGACGTCGTCCGCGAGTCCGCCCTGCCCGTCGACCGGGTCCTGGTCGACCACCTCAACGAGACGACCGTGCGGGAGGCGAAGGACAGCGGCTGCTGGCTCGGCTTCTCCGTCTACCCCGACACCAAGATGGACGAGCGGCGGATGGTGGCGATCCTGCGGGCGTACGGCCCGGACAAGGTGCTGGTGAACTCGGCCGCCGACTGGGGCCGCAGCGACCCGCTGAAGACCCGCCGGGTGGCCGACCTGATGCTGGCCGAGGGCTTCTCCGAGGACGACGTCGACCGGGTGCTGTGGCAAAACCCGGTCGCGTTCTACGGCATGAGCGGCCGGCTGGAGCTGGAGGTCGCCCCGTCCGGGGCCACCCACGAGGGCAACTCCCTGCTGCGCGGCGGGGAGTGAGCGATGCGCTTTCGCCACCCGGACGGTACGACCGTCCACCTCGCCTACTGCACCAACGTCCACCCCGCCGAGACCCTCGACGGCGTCCTCGCCCAGCTGCGCGACCACTGTGAGCCCGTCCGGCGCCGGCTCGGCCGCGACCGGCTCGGCATCGGCCTGTGGCTCGCCCACGACGCGGCCCGCGCGGTGGACACCGACCCGGCCGCGCTGCGCGCCCTGCGGCGGGAACTCGACCGGCGCGGTCTGGAGGTCGTCACCCTCAACGGCTTCCCGTACGAGGGCTTCGGCGCCGACGAGGTCAAGTACCGTGTGTACCAACCGGATTGGGCGGACCGTGCGCGTCTGGAGTACACCACCGCGCTCGCCCGTGTCCTCGCCGCGCTGCTGCCCGACGACGTCACCGAGGGCAGCGTCTCCACCCTGCCGCTCGGCTGGCGCACCACCTGGACCGCGGAGCGCGCCGCAGCGGGCCGGACGGCGCTGCGCACCCTCGGGCGGCGCCTGGACTCGCTGGCGGAGCTGACCGGCCGCTCGGTCCGCGTCGGCCTGGAACCGGAGCCGGGCTGCGTCGTCGAGACCACGGCGGACGCCCTGGCACCGCTCGGCTCCGTCGGCCATCCCCGCGTCGGCGTCTGCGTCGACACCTGCCACCTGGCCACCTCGTTCGAGGACCCCGGGGCCGCGCTGGACGCCCTCGCCGCGTCCCCGGTGCCGGTGGTGAAGGCGCAGCTGTCGGCCGCGCTGCACGCCGAGCACCCCGGCCGGCCCGAGGTGCGTGCCGCCCTCGCCGGCTTCGCGGAGCCGCGCTTCCTGCACCAGACCCGCGCGCTCACCGACGCCGGGCTGCGCGGCACCGACGACCTGCCCGAGGCCCTGGCGGGCGGCCACCTGCCGGCGGACGCGCCCTGGCGCGCCCACTTCCACGTCCCGCTGCACGCCTCCCCCACCGCGCCGCTGACCAGCACCCTGCCGGTGCTCCGTACGGCCCTCGCCCGGCTCGTCGGCGGGCCGCGCCCGCTCACCCGGCACCTGGAGGTCGAGACGTACACCTGGCAGGCGCTCCCGCCCGGCCTGCGCCCGCGCGGCCGGGACCGGCTCGCCGACGGCATCGCCGCCGAACTCGCCCTCGCCCGCGACCTGTTGACCGACCTGGGCCTGAAGGAGCTGCCATGACCGAGCGGACCGTCACCCCGCTCCTCGTCCTCGACGTGGTCGGCCTCACCCCCCGCCTCCTCACGCGCATGCCCCGCCTGAAGGCCCTCGCCGACGCGGGTTCCCAGGCGCACCTCGGTACCGTGCTGCCGGCGGTCACCTGTGCCGCCCAGTCCACCTTCCTCACCGGCACGCTCCCCGCCGAGCACGGCATCGTCGGCAACGGCTGGTACTTCCGGGAGCTCGGCGAGGTCCTGCTGTGGCGCCAGCACAACGGCCTGGTCGCCGGGGACAAGCTGTGGGACGCCGCCCGCCGCGTCCACCCCGGCTACACGGTCGCCAACATCTGCTGGTGGTACGCGATGGGCGCCGACACCGACATCACCGTCACCCCGCGACCCGTCTACTACGCCGACGGCCGCAAGGAACCCGACTGCTACACCCGGCCGGCGGCCCTGCACGACGAACTCACCGACAGGTTCGGCACGTTCCCGCTGTTCCGCTTCTGGGGCCCGGGCGCCGGCCTGGTCTCCAGCCAGTGGATCATCGACGCCACCCGGCACGTCCTGCGCACCCGGCAGCCCGACCTGACGCTGTGTTACCTCCCGCACCTCGACTACGACCTCCAGCGCCACGGCCCCGACGACCCGCGCTCCCTGAAGGCCGCCGCCGACCTCGACGCGGCCCTGGCCCCGCTGCTGGACGACGCGCGCGCGGAGGGCCGTACCGTCGTGGTGCTGTCCGAGTACGGCATCACCCCGGTGAGCCGGCCCGTCGACATCAACCGCGCCCTGCGCCGCGCCGGCCTGCTGGAGGTCCACACCCAGGACGGCATGGAGTACCTGGACCCGACGGCGTCCCGCGCCTTCGCGGTGGCCGACCACCAGATCGCCCATGTGTACGTACGCCGTCCCGAGGACCTGGCGGCCACCCGCGCCGCCCTCGACGGCCTGCCCGGCATCGAACGGCTCCTGGACGACGAGGGAAAGAAGGCCCACCACCTCGACCATCCGCGCTCCGGCGAGCTCGTCGCCGTCGCGGAACCGGACGCCTGGTTCACGTACTACTACTGGCTGGACGACGCCCGCGCCCCCGACTTCGCGGCCCTCGTGGAGATCCACCGCAAGCCCGGCTACGACCCGGTCGAGCTGTTCATGGACCCCGAGGACCCCTATGTGAAGGTCAGGGCGGCGACGGCGCTGGCCCGCAAGAAGCTCGGCCTGCGCTACCGCATGGCGGTCGTCCCCCTCGACCCCTCACCGATCCGGGGCAGCCACGGCCGCCTCCCCGCGAGCGACGACGACGGTCCGCTCCTGTTGTGCTCCACCCCCCGCGCCGTCGGCGACCGCATCGCGGCCACCGACGTCAAACCGCTCCTGCTGCACCTCGCCGGTCTCACCGCCGACGACCCGTCCAGAGAGAGGCACCCGTGAACACCAGCCAGCACACCGACGAAGACCTGCGCCGCAGCCTCGGCATCGGCCGCCGCCGCTTCCTGAGCACCTGCACCGCCGTCGCGGCCGGCGCCGTCGCCGCCCCCGTCCTCGGCGCCGCACCCGTCCAGGCGGCGCCCCAGGCCGCTCCCCGGGCCGCGGCCGGCGGCGGGGGCCAGGCCCTGGTGCCCGCGGACAAGCGCGGCATCATCCTCTACACCGTCCGCGACGCCGTCGGCCGGGACCCGCTGTCCACCTCGCTGCCCTCGGGCTTCCGCGCCGTGTTCGAGCGGCTGGCCCGGTTCGGCTACCGCCAGGTGGAGTTCGCCGGTTACGGCCAGCACGCGAACGCTCCCGGCGGGGCGAACCTGGAGTCCGCCCAGGGCGCGAAACTGCTGCGCCGCTGGCTCGACGACGCCGGCCTGCGCGCCCAGGGCAACCACGGCTTCATCCCCGGTTCCTGGCCGTTGACCAGCGGCGATCTGGACACCTTCAAGAAGCACCTGGAGATCGCGAACATCCTCGGCATGGCGCACGTGGGCACCGGCGCCGACCCCACCAGCAGCCGCTACAAGGCGGACTGGGACGTGGCCGCCGACAAGTGGAACGCCCTCGGGGAGACCGCCCGCCGCGCGGGCCTGAAGCTGTACACCCACAACCACGACGCCGCCTACGACTTCCTGCTGGACGGCGGCCCGCTGGACGCCCAGGGCAGGCCGACCCGCAGCTCCGGCGTCCGCAAGCTGGAGTACTTCCTGTCCGTCACCGACCCGAAGCTGGTGTGGCTGGAGATGGACGTGTTCTGGGCGCACGTGGCCCAGTACAAGTTCCGCACCTACACCGCCCACGACGGCTCCACGCGCACGGACGTCTTCGACCCGGCGGGCCTGGTCACCTGCCACGACAAGCGGTACCCGCTCTTCCACGCCAAGGACGGCGTCGTGAACACGACGAACGGGATGGGGTACGACATGGTTCCGTTCGGCACCGGGGTCATCGACTACACGGCGTTCTTCTCCCGCGTGGGCCACCGCAATTACCACAACCCGATGGTCGAGCAGGACAACGCCCCGAGCACGGCCGACCCGGCCCAGTCCCTGGAGCACGCGGCCATCGGCTACCGCAACCTGGCGGCACTGCGCCGCTGACACCCGTCCCCCAGCGGCCGGGGCCCCGCGCGAGGGGTCCCGGCCGTTGCCGTCGCCAGCCGG
>NZ_JAINRC010000003.1 GCF_020400655.1 Streptomyces spinosus | reverse complement strand
CCGGTGCGGGGGTTTTCTGCGTTTAAGGTGAACTCATGAATCTTCTCGCCGGCAACAAGTACGTCGTCCGCGCCATACGGCCCGACGACTGGGAACGGGTGAAGGAGCTGCGCCTGGACGCGCTGCGCGACCCTGTCGCGCATCTCGCCTTTCTCGAGACCTACGAGAACGCCGCGGCCAAGCCGGGCTCCTTCTGGCAGGACCGGGCCGTCACCTCCGGGGAGGGTTCCACCACCGCCCGGCAGGTCATCGCCGAGACGGCCGACGGGAGTTGGGCCGGCTCGGTCACCGTACTCGTCGAAGAGGCCGGGACGACGGACTGGGCCGGGTATCCGGTCGAGCATCGGCAGGGACACGTTGTGGGTGTCTTCGTACGGCCCGAGCACCGGGGGAACGGGCTGATCGAGGCGTTGTTCGAAGCCGGTGTCGCCTGGGCGTGGGAACGCGGGGCCGAGAGGGTGCGGCTGTTCGTCCACGAGGACAACGCGCGAGCGCAGGCGGCGTACCGGAAGATCGGTTTCGCGCCGAGTGGCCTGGTGGTGTCCTTCTCGAAGGACGAGGCGGAGAAGGAGCTGGAGTTCGTGCTGGAGCGGTCCGTCTAGACCGGAAGCTCCTCGTGGGGCCAGCGGGAGCGGGCCTGTTCGCGGGAGCGGAGCAGGGCGAGCGTCGGCAGGCCCCGGTCCGTTCCGGTGGCGAGCAGGGCCGGCAGCTCCGGGACCGGAGCCACGGCCGCGACGTCGTCCAGGACCAGGGTGAGTGGTGGGTCGAGCCGACCGGAGGATGACCGTTCGGCCATGCGCCGGCCGCGCTCGACCACGCTGGAGACGAGGGCCGTCAGGAGCGGCATCGCACCCGGATCGCTCCTCGGGTCCTCGATGGATTCACCGACCACATAAAGCGTGCCCCCTTCTTGGATGAAGGAATCCAAGGCGAGGGCATCATTTCGGTGGGGAGTGCAGGCTTCGCGGATGTTGACCGTGGAGAGGGCCGCGAGGGCCCTGCCGGTCAGTTCCTGAGCGATGTCGCGGCGCTCGGGATGGGCGGTGAGTGCTGCCTCCAGCTCGCCGGCGGCGCCCGGGGCGGCCTTGGGGTGCGTGCGGAGAGTGCGGACCGCCTCCTGGACCTGGGCGCCCTGGGACCAGCGGTGGACGTGGCGGACGGTGCGGTTCTCCAGGGCAGCGGCGTGCAGATAGCTGCGCAGGAGGGTGATCGCCGTGTCCGCCACTGCCTGGTCGATCCTGGCGGTGGGCCGTACGGGGGCGAGCAGGGCCGTCGCCCTGTGCAGCGCCGTTTGCTTGTCCTCGCAGCCGGCGGTGGGGGACCAGTGGAGGCGGGCAGGGGTGTCGCAGAGGTGCGTGGGGTCGTAGAGCAGGGTGGGGCCCAGCTTGGCCTTCGCGTCCTTCGTGTCCGACCAGAGGGCCGGGTTGGAGGTCACGACGAGGGTGGGCCCGGAGGCGGCCTGGACGGCCCCTGCCGCGGTGGTGTGGCGGTGTTCCCGTGGGGCGATGAGGATCTTCTCCCACCCGCTCACCCGTTCGGCGCCGGCCGGGAAGTTGCCCGGTCCAGGAGGCTCGGCCTGCCCGCGCGGAGCCGGTACCTCGTGCCCAGGGGTGACGGCGGGCGCGGGCCCGGCGGGGGGCGCATCGGTGTGGGCCGGGCCGGGGCCCTCCGGAACGGCGGCGACCGGGCTGACCGCGGCTGGGCTGGGGGTGGCCGGGACTGCGGGGACCTGGGCTGCGGCTGGGGCCGGCGGGCCCGCGAGGCCTGCCACCGAGGGCGCCGGCGTCGTCCCCCCGCGCTCGGCGTCGTCCCTGCGGGCCCTTCCGGCTCTCCACCGGGCCACCGTGCCCAGGGCGAACATCGTGAGGACGAAGAGGATCATCAGCTGGGCTATGAACAGGCCCCAGAACAGGCCCCAGCCGGAAAGCTGGGACGGTGGGGTGTCCGGCCAGGCGCCGGTGATGTCGTGGGGGCCGCCGATGAGGTGGCGCATGGCCAGGGGCGTGCGGGTGAACGTGACACCGGTGGGCCAGGCGCCCTGCGCGAACCAGGCCGCCAGGCCGGTAGCCGTCCACACCAGCACCGTCATGCCGAGGAGGAACGCGAGCAGGCCGATCAGCAGGCCGTCGGGGATGCCGCCCTGGCCCTCACGGCGGCTGTCCCGCCGGTCCTCGCGGCGGTCGTCCGGTCTCACCCTGTGCTCCCCTCACATCCTTCCGCGCCCGGTCGCGTCTCCTTACGCCACCGTCGACTCGGAGTCGCCCACGTGCTGTTCCACGAAGGCCGCGGCCCGTTGCTCGGCCTCCAGTTCGGCCGCGCGCAGGGCGTCGTCGGCCGCGAGGTCGCTGGAGGACTCGGTCATCGCGCGGTCGGTGAAGACGAGCGGCCGTTCCGTCTCCGTGATCAGGTGCTTGACCACCTGGACGTTGCCGTTGACGTCCCAGACCGCGATGCCGGGCGTGAGCGTGGGGATGATCTCGACCGCCCAGCGCGGGAGGCCGAGGACCCGGCCCGTGGCCCTGGCCTCGTCGGCCTTCTGGGCGTAGATCGTCCTGGTCGACGCCATCTTCAGGATGGCCGCCGCCTCCTTCGCCGCGGCTCCGTCGACGACGTCGGACAGGTGGTGGACCACCGCCACGAAGGACAGGCCGAGCCGGCGGCCGAACTTCAGCAGCCGCTGGAACAGCTGGGCCACGAACGGACTGTTGATGATGTGCCAGGCCTCCTCGACCAGGAAGATGCGCTTCTTCCGGTCGGGGCGGATCCAGGTGTGCTCCAGCCACACGCCGACGATCGCCATGAGGATCGGCATGGCGATGGAGTTGCGGTCGATGTGGGAGAGGTCGAAGACGATCAGCGGGGCGTCCAGGTCGATGCCGACCGTCGTCGGCCCGTCGAACATGCCCCGCAGGTCACCGTCGACCAACCGGTCCAGGACGAGGGCGACGTCCAGGCCCCACGCCCGTACGTCGTCTATGGCGACGTTCATCGCCTCCGCCGACTCCGGCTCGGGGTGCCGTAGCTGCTCCACGATGTCGGACAGGACCGGCTGGCGGTCCACGACGGTCTCGTTGACGTACGAGTGGGCGACCTTCAGGGCGAAGCCGGAGCGCTCGTCCAGGCCGTGGCCCATCGCGACCTCGATGATCGTGCGCAGGAGAGCCAGCTGGCCGGTGGTGGTGATCGCCGGGTCCAGCGGGTTCAGGCGGATGCCGTGGTCGAGGGCGGCCGTCGGGTCCAGCCGGATCGGCGTTATCCCCAGCTCCTCGGCGATCAGGTTCCATTCGCCGACCCCGTCCTCGCCCTGGGCGTCCAGGACGACGACCTGGCGGTCCTTGAAGCGGAGCTGGCGCAGGACGTAGGTCTTCTCCAGGGCCGACTTGCCGTTGCCGGACTCGCCGAGGACGAGCCAGTGCGGGGCCGGCAGCTGCTGGCCGTAGAGCTGGAAGGGGTCGTAGATGTAGCCCTTGCCGGAGTACACCTCCCGGCCGATGATGACGCCGGAGTCGCCGAGGCCGGGCGCGGCCGTGGGCAGGTAGACGGCCTGGGCCTGGCCCGTGGAGGTGCGCACCGGCAGCCGGGTCGTCTCGACCTTCCCGAAGAGGAAGGAGGTGAAGGCCTCGGTGAGGACGGACAGCGGGTCCCGCATCGGCGAATCAGCCCCTACCTTCGGATGCCGGTGGCGAACGGAAGTGTGTTCACGAAGGCGCGGTGGTGCTCTCGGTCGCACCACTCCAGCTTGAGGTACGACTTGCCGGCGGAGGCCCTTATCGTCCGCTTGTCGCGGGCGAGGGCCTCCGGGGAACGGGAGGAGACGGTGATGTAGCCGACCAGGTTGACGCCGGCGGCGCCGCTGGCGAGGTCCTCACCGCGCTGGTCGAGGCGGTTGTGCGCGGCGATGTCGCGCGGGTCGACGGTCCGGTTCATCTTGGCGGCGCGGGACGCCTCGGCCTCGTCGTTGGTCTTCTCGGTGAGCATGCGCTCGATGGCGACCTCGGTGGGCTCGAGGTCCATGGTGACGGCGACCGTGCGGATGACGTCCGGGGTGTGGACGAGGAGTGGCGCTAGGAAGTTCACGCCGACGGGGGTCATCGGCCATTCCTTCACCCAGGCGGTGGCGTGGCACCAGGGCGCGCGGGTGCTGGACTCGCGGGTCTTGGCCTGGAGGTAGGTGGGCTCCGTGGCGTCCAGCTCGGCCGGCCAGGCGTTGCGCTGGGTCATCGCCTGGATGTGGTCGATGGGGTGGTCGGGGTCGTACATGGAGTGGACGAGGGAGGCCAGCCGCCCCTGACCGAGCGGCTGCCGTACCCGGATGTCGGCCTCCTGGAGCCGCGAGCAGATGTCGGTGAGCTCACGGGCCATGACGACGGCGAGCCCGGCGTCCCGGTCGACCTTGCCGCCGCGGGCGCGGACGGCGCGGGCCATGGCGTGTGCCTCGGCGGCCAGTTCGCGGGTGTAGTGCATACAGGCGACGAGGTAGGCGCGGTGCTGCTCGCTGCTGGTGGACACCATGGACTGGAGCTGGTCGTAGGACTGCTGGAGCCAGCCGGGGGCGCGCGGGTCGCCGCGCTGGACGACGTCCTTGGCGTGCGCGTCCGGGTCGGCGGGCAGGGTCCGGGCGAGCATCTGCAGGCGCGTGACGAAGCCGTCCCCGTTGGCGACGTGCTTGAGCAGGGTGCCGAAGCGGTCGACCAGGGCCTCCTGGTCCTCGGAGTCGCGCAGGCCGACGCCGGGGCCCTCGATCTCGATGGCGGCGGTGACGGTCTTGCGGTCGGCGTGCAGCAGTACGGCGATCTCGTCCGGCCCGAAGGGTGCGGCGAGCCAGGTGATGCGGCCGATGCCCGGGGGCGGGCCGACCTCGATCTCGCGCCCGTCGAGCCGGGTCCCGGCCTCCATGGCGGTGGAACGGTAGACGGCGCCCCGCTTGACGGTGCGCTTGTAGCTGCGGTTGATCTCGAACCACTTGTAGAACGTGCGGCGCTTGTACGGCACGTAGACCGCGGCGAGCGCGAGCAGCGGGAAGCCGGTCAGCAGCACGATCCGCAGGGGCAGGACCGGGACGAGGAGGCCGCACATCATGCCGAGGAACGCGCCGGCGATGATCAGGGCGATCTCGCCGGACTCGCGGTTCCGGCCGACGATCGCGTTCGGCCGGGCCCGGCCGATGAGATACGTACGGCGGGGCGTGACCGGATGGGACAGGTGGGACTCGGTCGTCAACGCCCTTCACCTCCCGAGCGGTTGTTGCGGGTGTTGCTGGCGTGCGGAGTGTTGACCGGGCTGGACGCGCGGGGCGCGGGTGTGGCGGAGGGGACGGCTCCGCCGCCGGCGGGGGTACGGCTGCTGTGAGCGGCGACGCCGCCGGTGGCGGGGTTGGCCGGGCGGGGGGTGCCGGCGGACTGGCCGCCGGAGGTGTCGGCGCGGGTGCTGTGGGTCTTGATGCCCTGGGCGACGAGGGTGGCCGGGGAGCTGATGACGGCGGCGGCCTTGCTCTCGGCGCCCTGCATGATGCGGTTGCTGCGGGAGCCGGCGAGTTCGTCGCCGAAGCCGGGGACGAAGCGGTAGATCATCGCGCTGGCGAAGATGGCCAGCAGGATGATGGCGAGGCCGGAGACGACCGCGGAGAACGCGTCGGGGCCGCTGTCGCCGGAGAGGGCGCCGGCCAGGCCGAGGACGATCACGATGACCGGCTTGACGAGGATGACGGCGATCATGATGCCGGCCCAGCGGCGGACGTGGCCCCACAGGTTCTTGTCGACCAGGCCGGCGTAGACGACGGTGCCGAGGAGGGCGCCGACGTAGAGCAGGGCGGCGCGGATGACGAGCTCCAGCCAGAGGACGCCGGCGGCGAGGATGCTGACCAGGGACACGACGATCAGCATGATGGGGCCGCCGCCGATGTCGTTGCCCTTCTTCAGGGCGCCGGAGAAGGTGCCGAAGAAGGTGTCGGCCTGGTCGCCCGTGGCTTTGGCGAGGACGTCCGTGACGCCGTCCGTCGCCGATACGACGGTGTACAGGATCAGGGGGGTGAAGGCGGAGGCCAGCACGGTGAGCCAGAGGAAGCCGACGGCTTCCGAGATGGCGGTGGTGAGAGGCACGCCGCGGACGGCTCGCTTGGCGACGGCCAGCAGCCAGAGGAGGAGCGTGAGGATCGTGGAGGCGGCGAAGACGACGGCGTACTGCTTGAGGAACGCCTGATTGGTGAAGTCGACGTTGGCGGTGTCCTTCACGGCGGTACTGAGCTTCCCGATGGTCCAGGCGGCCGCGTCGGCACATCCCTTGGCCAGGGAGGCGAGGGGGTCGAGGGTGTCGGTGAGGGGGTTGCCGGGGGTGCCGACGGAGGATCCGCCGGATGAGCCGTTGTCCTTTTCGCAGAATTCCCGGGCGGCGCCGTGGATCAGGTCGCAGGTGTCGGTGCTCTTCGTCGCAGTCGGCGTAGGCGTCGGGGTGGGGGCGGCGAGGGCACGCGTGGCGGCCAGGACGGCGGCCGTTTGCACGGCGGTGACTGCGCCGGCCAGCGTGAGTACGCGGCGGTTAGCGCGCATAGGTGAACCCTCCGTACTCATCGACAGCCTTGGACATCTCATCGGAACTGGAGGCCCTGTCGTCGCCGGGGACAGGCGCAGGACCCTCTTTCTGCGAATGCGTGACGATCTTCCAGTCGCCGGCGGCCCATTCGAGCTTCATCGTGATGGTGAACCAGCTGTTGGTGACCGGATTTGTGGAATTCTCGCCCGCCAAGCCGAGAAGACCGCTGCACCAGACCTCGACCGTGGCCGTGTTGCCGGAGGACTCGGTGACCTTCGTGCCGATGGGACTGGTGCGTGAGACGAACGTGTAGCCCTTCGGAGCGGTGCCGTCGTCGTTGAGGCCGAGGCTCTTGCTGAAGGAGGGCGTGTAGGCCTTGTCGAACGCCGTCTCGGAACTCGTCACACGCGAAGGCGTCATGACGGTCTGCAGGATGGTGTCGCGACCGGCTTTGTTGAACATGTCGGCCGACCCCAACGCCACCGCGTAGTTCGCCGCCGCGCTCTCCGCCCCCTGGGCTGTGTGGGCGAAACCCGAAGGGATGGTGCCGGTTCTCGTTTCGACCGGGCGGGTGCCGGAGGGGGCCGTCGAGGACGCTTGGGGCTTGGCGGCCTTCCCCGACGCCCCGTCACCCCCCGAATCATCCCCCCGGTTCGCGAAGGCGATGGCGGCGATGAGGAGGACCACTACGCCTACCACCGTGATCAGGCTGCGGGAGGAGGAGCGGTGGGGGCGGCGGGGGGCGCCGCCGTAGGGGTCGGGGTCGGGGAGGCGGGTGCGGGTGTGGCCCGTCTCGGGGTAGTCGTAGCCCTGTTCGTCTCCGGGACTCATGCCGTGTGCGCTCCCTCACCCTCGTAGGCGTACGACGGTAGCCGTGCTGGTTCCCGCGGGGGCGCGGTGTGGTGACTCGACATCAGGGAGACGCAACCTCAGCCGGTGGGCACGACGGGTGGGTGGGGTGGAGGGGGCGGGGTCAGACCGCCATGCCGTACACGATCGTGAACAGCGTGCCGAGGGATCCGATGATGAACACCCCGGTCAGACCGGCGATGATGAGGCCCTTGCCCTGTTCGGCGCTGAAGGTGTCCCGCAGGGCCGTGGCGCCGATGCGCTGCTTCGCCGCGCCCCACACCGCGATGCCGAGGCAGAGGAGGATGGCCACGGCCATGACCACCTCGATCATCACCTTGGCCTCGTTGCCCAGGCTGCCGAAGGGGCCCCAGTCCGGAGCGATCCCGCCGATGATGGTGTTGATGTCTCCCTTGTCGGCCGCAAAGAGCATGTAAGTCACCGCCCCTGGTGGGTAGTTCCGTGAGTGCCCCTGCGGTGTGCAGAGGTCAGGCCTCATTGTCGCCGACAACGGCGCCAACGTATGTCGACTTGACGTCATTGACTGGCGGGTTTCGTATGAATGGCCCGTTCGGTCACTCTGTGTATCATGGCAGGTCACGCTGGGCAACGAGGTCGGAGTCGTACCGGCCGGGCGACGCGTCGCGTCGATGTTCTCACGGGGGACCGGTGAACGGGTCAAGGCCGGGTGCCGCGGTCCGTCCGTCCGCGGTGGGGCGATCGGCAGGTGGAGGCGTCCTTCGACGTTCGGGTCGCCGAGGACGGGGAATCGGGGGTTTCACAGGAAAATCTCAGCCAAGCCGGAACGGGATTCTCACCTTCGTCGGACAGAGTGGGGCCTGATGAAGCGCACCTCACGCATCTCGGTCACCTCACGGCCCGCGTTGCTCGGCGCTGTGGTGCTGCTGGCCGTGACGACGTCCTCCGTGGCCGCGGCGGACGACGGGCGGGGCCCCCTCGGGGTCACCGCCGACACCGTCGTGACGCGGCACAGCGCGCGAGTGGGCGCGCTGTTCGACGCGGACCGGGTGGGCCGACTCGCCGGCGGCCACTTCTGCACCGCCTCCGTGGTGCACAGCGGGCAGGGCGATCTGATCGTCACCGCGGCGCACTGCGTGACTGGTGTCGACGGTGCTCTGGTGTTCGTGCCGGGCTACCGGGACGGGCGGGCCCCGCACGGGGTGTGGAGGGTGACGCGGCGGTTCCTGCCGGACGGGTGGGCCAAGGGGCGGGACGAGGACAGTGACGTCGCCTTCGCCGCCGTCGCCGCGCGGGACGGCGAGCGGCTGGAGGACGTGGTCGGCGCCAACCGGTTCACGACCGGGGCGGCCACCGGTGCCACCGCGGTCACCGTCACCGGCTACCCCGACTCCCGCGAGGTGCCCATCAGCTGCACCAACAGGCCGGTCCCGCACAGCCGTACCCAGCAGCGCATCGACTGCCCGGACTTCACGAGCGGAACCAGCGGCAGTCCCTGGGTGAACGGTGACGGCCAGGTGGTCGGCGTGCTCGGCGGCCACGAGCAGGGCGGCTCCACGGCGGACACGTCGTACAGCGTGGTCCTGGGCGGCGAGGCGGCGGAGCTGTACCGGGACGCCACGGCCGGGCACTGAGCGGGGGCCGCCGGGCCGGCTGAGAACGCGTCATCCGGCCGCGTCCGCCTGTGAAATGACGCCACTTCGCGCACAAATGGCCTTGAACCTCGCCCGCATGGGGGAAAGTTGAACCGTGCGGAAGGTATGGGTGTTCGGTGGGGCGGCCGTCGGGCTCGGCATGGGCTTCGTCATGCTGCTCGTCGTCGGGGTGTATCTCGTGGCCGGGAACCTGGTGGGCGGGGTGACGTCGGGGAGCCGGGGGCTGGCCAAGGGGGCCGTTCCGGCCGCCTACAAGACGCTGGTGCAGAAGTGGGGCAACCTGTGCCCGGCGCTCAGTCCCGCGCTGCTCGCCGCGCAGCTCTACCAGGAGAGCGGCTGGAACCCGACCGTCGTCAGCCCGGCCGACGCCCGCGGGATCGCACAGTTCATCCCGAGCACCTGGGCGACGCACGGGATCGACGGCGACGGCGACGGCAAGCGGGACATCTGGGATCCGGACGACGCGATCCCGTCGGCCGCCTCGTACGACTGCGAACTGGCGAAGTACGTGAAGGACGTGCCGGGGAACGTCTCCGACAACATGCTCGCCGCCTACAACGCGGGCGCCTACCGGGTCATCCGGGCGGGCGGGGTTCCGGCCATCAGCGAGACGCGGAACTACGTCCAGCGGATCCGCAGCCTGGAGAAGAGCTTCGCCGCGCCGGTCACCCGGATCGACCCCACCCGGCAGGCCGCCGGCGCCATCGCGTTCGCGCAGAGCCGGCTCGGCACGCCGTACCTGTGGGGCGGCAACGGCACCCCCGACCAGGGCGGGCGCTTCGACTGCTCGGGGCTGACCAAGGCCGCGTACGAGAAGGTCGGGATCACCCTGCCGCGCGTGGCCAACGACCAGTACAACGCCGGGCCGCACCCCTCGCGGGACCAGCTGCTCCCGGGCGACCTGGTGTTCTTCTCCGACGACCTCACCGACTCCCGGGCCATCCGGCACGTCGGCATCTACGTCGGCGGCGGGTACATGATCGACGCCCCGCGCACGGGCGCCGTGATCCGGTTCGACCCCATCGACACGCCCGACTACTTCGGCGCCACCCGGGTCACCGAAGATGGCGCGAAAGCACTCCCCACGACGGTGTGAACCGAGCGTGAACCCATCCCCTGAGCTGGGGCGACGAGTCTCTCTTCGATAACGTCTGCGTGATCATTCAGTGGAGAGTGGAACGTATAGACGGTGGGCATGCGTTCCTGTTGACGTAGCCGAGCGGACGTCAGTGCGGCAGTGCAGCGGAAGCGGATCTACGAACCACGGGGGGCTGGTGCGACGCACACGAGGTGCGTCCGGGAAGACGACGAAGGGGCCGCAGCACGATGGCTGTACTCGCCGAATCCGGATCGAACCCCGACGTCGAGCTGCTCTACGACATCAACGGCCTGGCCAAGGACGCGCCGCACTGGTTCGACCGGGTCATGGAGTTCGTCGGTGAGTACGGCCTGCTGCTCGCCATGGTGCTGCTGGTCCTGTGGTGCTGGTGGTCCGTGCGGCGCCGGGGCGGCGAGGAGGCCGCGCCCTCGGTGGCCGCGCTGGTGTGGGCGCCGCTCGCGGCCGGTCTCGCGGTGCTGGTGAACGTGCCGATACGGGGCTTCGTGGAGCGCCCCCGCCCCTTCGTGGACCACCAGGGCCTGGACGTCCTCGTCTCCGGCAAGACCGACTTCTCCTTCGTCAGCGACCACGCGACGATCACGATGGCGCTCGGCGTGGGGCTCTTCGTCGCCCACCGCCGCTTCGGCCTCGCCGGCATCGGCCTCGCCCTGCTGGAGGGCTTCTGCCGGGTCTACATGGGCGTGCACTACCCGACCGACGTCGTCGGCGGCTTCGCCCTCGGTACGGCGGTCGTCCTGCTGCTGTCCCCGCTCGCCACGGCCCTGCTCACCCCGCTGATGCGAGCCGTGGAGCGCTCGCCGCGCGCCGGCCGGCTCGTGCGGCGGCGGTCAGCGGAGACGGGCGACCGTGCCAACGCCCTCCTGCCCGGCGCCCGCACGCCCCTGGACACGGAGGAACGGGACCTCGCGGCCTAGCTAGGGCCTCTCGTTCGGATCACATCGCATACCGGGGCGTGTCCGCCGGGACGCCGCACGTCGCGTTCGTCACATCGCCGTTCGCGGACACGCCCTGCCCGCCCCTGGGCGACGGCGCGGCGGGGCGCCGGTCCCGCCTGCCGCATCGCCCGTCCCGCCGCCGGCCGACGGCGGGACGCCGGTCCCGGCCGCTTACAGGCCCTGCGCGTAGGAGAAGAACCGCTGGGGGTCGTACTGCTGCTTCACCTTGGCCAGGCGGGCCGCCGCGTCGCCGTAGTACGCCTTCCGCCAGTCCTTCAGCGTCGGGTCGCTGTAGTTCTGGTAGGCGGCGCCCGAGGCGTACGGCTTCATCGCCTGGTGCGCCGAGGTCAGCCAGGACTGGGCGGTGGAGCCGGAGGCCCCCGTGCCCCAGGAGGCGATGTACTGCGCGAGCATCCGCGAGCGGCGGTGGACGAAGGCCGTCGCGGTCGGGGAGACCCGGTTGACCGCGCCGCCGAGCGCGGTGAACGCGATGCTGCCCGCGCCGCCCCGCACCGCGGCGATCTGCTTCAGCACGGTCTGGATGCCGGCCGCGGACAGCGAGCGGTCGAAGAAGTCGGAGCGCGCCGCGTACGTCTCCCGGCCCAGCTTGCCCTGCGGGGAGCGGCCCGGGGTGGAGCCGGGCAGGTGGCACTGGGCGTCGGTGGAGAAGGAGGAGCAGCCGGCGTAGATCTCCATGGCCTCCTCGTAGCCCCGGCGGCGCAGGGAGACGGAGGAGGCGTCGGCGCCCGCGAGGTGGGCCAGGCGGTCCACCGCGTTCTGTAGTTCTCCGTAGGTGCCGAGGGAGAAGCAGGCCACGGAGATGGTCGGGGTGCGGCCCGGGGAGCACGCCAGGTGCAGGGAGGACCAGATCTCGTCGGGCTGGCTCGGGCCCCACTCCTGCCACGCCTGCATCACCTTGGCGGCCTTGGCCCACGGCCAGGTCAGGTAGGCGGTCACGGCCTGCGGTGCGGCATGGGTCCGGAACTGCAGCTCGGTGACGACGCCGAAGTTGCCGTTGCCGGCGCCGCGCAGCGCCCAGAACAGGTCCTTGTTGGTGCTCGCGTTCGCCGTGAGCTGTTTGCCGTCCGCGGTGATCAGGGTGGCCTGGGTGAGGCTGTCGCAGGTCAGGCCGTAGGCGCGGGAGGCGACGCCGTGGCCGCCGCCGAGCACCAGGCCGGAGACGCCGACGGTGGGGCAGGAGCCCGCGGGTATGGTCACGCCCTTCGCGGCCAGCGCGCGGTAGACGTCGATCAGCTTGGCGCCGGCGCCGACGACGGCCTGGCCGCCGCTCGCCCGGACCCGGTTCAGCCGCGACACGTCGACGATCAGCCGGTTGTCGCCGGAGGAGTAGCCGGCGTAGGAGTGGCCGCCGTTGCGTATGGACACCTTCACGCCGTGCGCATGGGCGTAGGCGAGGGTGGTGCGGATGTCGGCGGTGTGCGCGACGTAGGCGACCGCGGCGGGCTTCAGCCCGTCGAAGCGGGTGTTGTACAGCTGGTGGGCGGTCTTCCAGCTCGCGTCGCCGGGCCGCACCAGGGTGCCGTCCAGGTCACGGGCGAGGGCCGCCCAGTTCGCGGCGGCGGTCGCGCTGGTGGTCCTGATGCCCGGCAGCGAGGTCGCGCGCGACGGCGTACCGGGGTGGTCCGCCGCGGGGGCCGAAGAACCCCCGCCCGCACCGCACGCGGTCAGTGCGGTCGTCGCGAGGGCGGCCGCGCCGCCCGAGATGAACGTACGCCGTTCCATGTCTGTCGCCTTTCCTCGGCTGTTGTGGAACGAGACGATGCGCCGCACTCGGGAGTTCCCCGGCGGGGTGTGACCGTCGACGTCACATCCGCGCAACCCGGTCGTCGGAACCTTCGCGTGCTCTCCCCGTGAGCATTCCGTGACCTCACCAGGCCGACGGCAGGGGTTCACCCCTCGTTCACTTCCGGCCATCGGCGGCTTCACCTGATCTGCCTAATTTCGGCCTTACCGGGTGCCGAGTGCGGCCATGAACGCGCTCACGCACCTCTACTACCTCGCGCGCCGCCGACAGCGGCGGCTCCTGGAAGGAACTCCCGAAAGTGAAGCTTCAGCGCAAGAACCGGCTGCGCGCCCTTTCTCTCGGTGCTGTCGCCGTCACCGGCGCCCTGGCCCTGACGGCGTGCGGCTCCGACGACAACGGCGGCGGCGGCAGTGCGTCGGGCAACCCGTCCACGTCCGCCCAGGCTAGCTCGATCAAGTGCGACAACGCCAAGGGTCAGCTCCTCGCAGACGGCTCCTCCGCGCAGAAGAACGCGATCGACGCCTGGGTGAAGAGCTTCTCCCAGGCCTGCGGCGTGCAGATCAACTACAAGGGCGGCGGCTCCGGTGCCGGCGTCACCGCGTTCACGCAGGGCCAGGTCGCCTTCGCCGGTTCCGACTCGCCGCTGAAGCCCGAAGAGGTCACCGCCTCCAAGCAGATCTGCAAGGGCGGCCAGGGCATCGACCTGCCGATGGTCGGCGGCCCGATCGCCATCGGTTACAACGTCCCGGGTGTCGACAACCTGGTCCTGGACGCCCCGACCCTGGCCAAGATCTTCGACAGCAAGATCACCAAGTGGAACGACCCGGCGATCGCCGCCCTGAACAAGGGCGTGAAGCTTCCCGACCTGAAGATCCAGGCCTTCCACCGCTCGGACGAGTCCGGCACCACGGACAACTTCACCAAGTACCTGATCGCCACCACCCCGGACAACTGGAAGTACTCCGGCGGCAAGGCCTGGCAGGCCAAGGGCGGCCAGTCCGCTCCGCAGTCCGCGGGTGTGGCCCAGCAGGTGAAGCAGACCTCCGGCGCCATCGGCTACTTCGAGCTGTCCTACGTCAAGGACGGCCTCAAGGCCGTGTCCATCAACACCGGCGCCAGCAAGCCGGTCGCGCCCAGCTCCGAGAGCGCCACCGCCGACATCGCCGCCGCGCAGGTCGTCGGCACCGGCAAGGACCTCTCGCTGAAGCTGGACTACAAGACCAAGGCCGAGGGCGCCTACCCGATCACCCTGGTCACCTACGAGATCGCGTGCGACAAGGGCAACAAGGCGGACACCCTGCCCGCCACCAAGGCCTTCCTGCGCTACATCGCCAGCGAGGACGGCCAGAAGATCCTCCCGAGCATCGGCTACGCGCCCGTGCCCGCCGACATCATCTCCAAGGTCCGCACGACCATCGAGGGCCTGAGCTGACCTGATCCGAGAGTGCGGCCCGGTACCCGACAGGGCCGGGCCGCACCGTCCGGTGCACCGCCGCCATGAGCCGCGGCCCCCTCGGGGGCACGGCTCCGCAGACCGGAGAACCCGATGGACATATCGACGACAACCGACGTACCTCCCCCCGCCTCCCAGCCCACGATCGCCGAGCGGAAGCGCGCGGCCCGTGGCGCCACCCGCCCCGGTGACCGGATCTTCCTCGGACTCTCCCGGGGCTCCGGCATCCTGCTGCTGGTGATCATGGCCGCCATCGCGGTCTTCCTCACCTACCGCGCCGTCCTCGCGATCAGCAAGGACCACGCGAACTTCCTGACCACGTTCGAGTGGAACACCAACGTCCTCGAACCGAAGTTCGGCATCGCGGTCCTGGTCTTCGGCACGATCGTCTCCTCGGTCATCGCCATGGTCATCGCGGTCCCGGTCGCGGTCGCCATCGCCCTGTTCATCACGCACTACGCCCCGCGCCGCATGTCCGGCCCGGTCGCGTACGTGATCGACCTGCTCGCCGCCGTGCCGTCCATCGTGTACGGCCTGTGGGGCGCTCTCGTGCTCGTCCCGCACATGAACGGCCTGTTCGGCTGGCTCAACGACTTCTTCGGCTGGACCGGCGTCTTCTCCTGGGACGAGGGCGCGCCGCGCTCGATGCTCACCGTCGGCATCCTGCTCGCGATCATGATCCTGCCGATCATCACCAACGTGAGCCGTGAGGTCTTCCGCCAGGTCCCGCAGATGCACGAGGAGGCGGCCCTGGCCCTCGGCGCCACGCGCTGGGAGGTCGTCCGGATGTCCGTGCTGCCCTTCGGCCGCTCCGGCGTGATCTCCGCCTCCATGCTCGGCCTCGGCCGCGCGCTCGGCGAGACGATGGCCGTCGCCACCGTGCTCTCGCCGTCCTTCGACATCCAGGCCAGCCTGCTCAACCCGGGCGGCGGCACCTTCGCCCAGAACATCGCCAGCAAGTTCAGCGAGGCGAACGAGTTCGGCCGGGACGCGCTCATCGCCTCCGGTCTGGTCCTGTTCGTCATCACCCTGCTGGTCAACGGCGCCGCCCGGCTGATCATCGCCCGTCGCGCGGAGTACTCGGGGGCCAACGCATGAGCACCGCAGCCGTCACCGACAAGCGGCACAGCACGCTGCGCGCCGCGAGCCTGCCCCGGTGGACGCCGTGGGTCATCGCCGCCGGCTCCCTCGTCCTGGGCATCGGCATCAGCATGGCCGCCGGCCTGGACAGCCAGGTCCAGTGGGGTCTGATCGCCGCCGTCCTCTTCGTCCTCGGCACGTTCGGCGTCGCCGCGCGCGTCGAAGGCCGCCGCCAGGCCAAGGACCGCGTCGCCACCAGCCTCGTCTGGGTGGCCTTCCTGCTCGCCGTGGTGCCGCTGGTCTCCCTGATCTGGGTGACCGTCGTGCGCGGCGTGAAGGTCCTCGACGTCTACTTCCTGACCCACTCGATGGGGGTCGTCGCCGACACCGAGCCCGGCGGCGGCATCTACCACGCCATCATCGGCAGCCTGGAGCAGGTCGGCCTCGCCACCCTCATCGGCGCCCCGATCGGCGTGCTCACCGCGATCTACCTGGTCGAGTACGGCCGGGGCCGGCTCGCCAAGGCCGTCACGTTCTTCGTCGACGTCATGACGGGCATCCCGTCGATCGTCGCGGGCCTGTTCATCCTCAGCCTGATGCTCATCTTCGAGATGCAGCCGTTCGGCTTCGCCGGTTCGCTGGCCCTGGCGATCCTGATGATGCCGGTCGTCGTCCGCTCCACCGAGGAGATGCTCAAGCTCGTCCCGAACGAGCTGCGCGAGGCGTCCCTGGCGCTCGGCGTGCCCAAGTGGCGGACCATCCTGAAGGTGGTCCTGCCGACCTCCGTCGGAGGCATCACCACCGGCATCATGCTGGCGGTCGCCCGTATCGCCGGCGAGACCGCGCCCGTGCTGCTGCTGGTGTTCGGCAACCCGTTCATCAACAACAACCCCTTCGAGGGCGCCCAGGCGTCGCTGCCGCTGTACATCTACCAGCAGTTCGCCAACAGCGCGGGCTCCGGTGCGGCGTTCGACCGCGCGTGGGCGGCGTCCCTCACGCTGATCGCCTTCGTGATGATCCTCAACCTGGTGGCCCGCGGCATCGCCCGCTGGAAGGCCCCCAAGACCGGTCGCTGAGGCGACTATCTCCGGCTCCGCCGGGCGGGGCCACACAGCGACCGAGCTTGAATTTCTGGAAGTGAAGCAGACATGGCCAAGCGAATCGACGTAAGCGGCCTCACCGCCTTCTACGGCTCCCACAAGGCGATCGAGGACATCTCGATGACCGTGGAGCCGCGGTCGGTGACGGCGTTCATCGGACCCTCCGGCTGCGGCAAGTCGACGTTCCTGCGCACGCTGAACCGCATGCACGAGGTCACCCCCGGCGGGCGCGTCGAGGGCAAGGTGCTCCTGGACGACGAGGACCTGTACGGCGCGGGGATCGACCCGGTGTCCGTCCGCCGTGAGGTGGGCATGGTCTTCCAGCGTCCGAACCCGTTCCCCACGATGTCGATCTTCGACAACGTGGCGGCGGGGCTGCGGCTGAACGGCAACTACAAGAAGTCGGAACTGAACGACATCGTCGAGAAGTCCCTCAAGGGCGCCAACCTCTGGAACGAGGTGAAGGACCGCCTGAACAAGCCGGGCTCCGGCCTGTCCGGCGGTCAGCAGCAGCGGCTGTGCATCGCCCGGGCGATCGCCGTCGAGCCCGACGTGCTGCTGATGGACGAGCCCTGCTCCGCCCTGGACCCGATCTCCACCCTCGCCATCGAGGACCTGATCGGTGAGCTGAAGGAGCGGTTCACGATCGTCATCGTGACGCACAACATGCAGCAGGCGGCGCGTGTCTCGGACCGTACGGCGTTCTTCAACCTCGCGGCGGTCGGACAGCCCGGCCGGCTGATCGAGATCGACGACACGGAGCGGATCTTCTCCAACCCGTCGGTCCAGGCCACGGAGGACTACATCTCCGGCCGCTTCGGCTAGATCCTCCACGATCCCCTCGCGGTGCTGCATGGCGGTGCCACCGCGAGGACGCAAAGGGCCCGCCCCTGGCTCCCGGGGGCGGGCCCACTGCGTTGTCACCGCGTTCGGCTTCGGTGCCGGGGATCTGCGGGGCTTCGCCCCTCGCCCCGGTGTTTCCCACCCGCCCGACTCGGTCGGCCGGAGGGCTCGCCTACAGGGCCACCACCTTGACCAGCCCGAAGGCCAGGGCGGCCACCAGCGCCGCTGCCGGCATCGTGATGAACCAGCCCAGGATGATGTTCTTGGCCACGCCCCAGCGGACGGCGTTGACGCGCTTGGTCGCGCCCACGCCCATGATGGCCGAGGTGATGACGTGGGTCGTGGAGATCGGCGCCTTGAAGAGGAACGCCGTGGTGAACATGATCGACGCGCCGGTCGTCTCGGCGGCGAAGCCCTGCGGCGGGTCCAGCTCGATGATCTTGCGGCCCAGCGTGCGCATGATCCGCCAGCCGCCCGCGTAGGTGCCGAGGGACAGCATGATCGCGCAGACGATCTTCACCCAGACCGGGATCGGGTCGCCGTACGTCTCGTGGCCGGAAATCACCAGTGCCATGACGACGACGCCCATCGTCTTCTGGGCGTCCTGGAGGCCGTGGCCCAGCGCCATACCGGCCGCAGAGACCGTCTGGGCTATGCGGAAGCCGCGCTTGGCCTTGTGCGGGTTGGCCCGGCGGAAGAGCCACAGGATCGCCGTCATGACCAGGTAGCCGACGATCAGGCCGACGACCGGGGAGACGAACATCGGGATGATGACCTTGTCGACCACCCCGTGCCAGATCACCGTCGTGCCGCCCGCCAGCGCCGCGCCCACCAGGCCGCCGAACAGGGCGTGCGAGGACGACGACGGCAGGCCGAAGTACCAGGTGACCAGGTTCCAGACGATCGCGCCGAGCAGGGCCGCGAAGAGGATCCCCATGCCGGTGGAGCCCTGGGGGGTCTCGATAAGGCCCTCGCTGACGGTCTTGGCGACGCCGGAGCCCAGGAAGGCGCCGGCAAGGTTCATCACGGCCGCCATGGCGAGGGCCGCCCGCGGGGTCAGCGCCCGCGTCGACACCGACGTCGCGATGGCGTTCGCCGAGTCGTGGAAACCGTTGGTGTACGTGAAGAAGAGCGCGACCGCGATGGTCACGATCAGGGCGAAGGTGTCCATCGACGCCTCAGGACTCCTTGACGGCGATGGTCTCCACCGTGTTCGCCACGTGCTCGAACGCGTCCGCCGCCTCTTCCAGGACGTCCACGATCTGCTTGAGCTTCAGCACCTCGATCGCGTCGTACTTGCCGTTGAAGAGGTGGGCGAGCAGCTTGCGGTGTATCTGGTCGGCCTGGTTCTCCAGCCGGTTGACCTCGATCCAGTACTCGGTGAGGTTGTCCATGGTGCGGAGGTTCGGCATGGCCTCCGCGGTCAGCTCGGCCGCCCTGGCCAGAACCTCGATCTGCTGCTCGACGCCCTTCGGCAGTTCCTCGACGTTGTAGAGGACGACCAGGTCGACGGCCTCCTCCATGAAGTCCATGATGTCGTCCAGGGAGCCGGCGAGGGCGTAGATGTCCTCCCGGTCGAACGGCGTGATGAAAGAGGAGTTCAGCTGGTGGAAGATCGCGTGCGTGGCGTCGTCACCTGCGTGTTCCGCGGCCCGCATACGCTCTGCGATCTCGGCCCGGGCGGAGGAGTCCGCCCCGAGCAGTTCCATCAGGAGTTTCGAGCCGGTGACGATGTTGTCCGCGGACGCGGCGAACATGTCGTAGAAGCTCGTCTCCCTGGGGGTCAGACGAAAGCGCACGTGGGGTCCTCGGGGTGCTTCGGTTTCGGTCAGGCTGATGCTAGGCGCATCATCCGGCCACGGCTATCGGGCCGCATCCCAGTGTCGCCCATCGGGCAGAGTGGTCGGCACGGGGGCGGACGAAGGGCCCTCTACCCCGGAAAGTTCGTTACCATATACCCACTAGGGGTATGTGTCCCTTTTGTCCCCAGCTCGTCCCGAGACGGAGGCCCGCGATGACGACGACGACCGAGGCCGGCGCCACGCACGGCTACCACAAGCAGAAGGACGAGCACCTCAAGCGGCTGCGCCGGATCGAGGGCCAGATCCGCGGACTGCAGCGGATGGTGGAGGAGGACACGTACTGCATCGACATACTCACGCAGGTCTCCGCCTCCACCAAGGCCCTGCAGGCCTTCGCGCTCCAGCTGCTGGAGGAGCACCTGCGGCACTGCGTCGCGGACGCGGCCGTCAAGGGCGGTGACGAGATCGACGCCAAGGTGGACGAGGCGACGAAGGCGATCGGCCGGCTGCTGCGCAGCTGAGCCGCTCAGGCCGCGTCGCGCTCCTCGGCCACCCGCAGCACCGCGTCGATGCTCTCCAGGCTGAGCCGGTCCTCGGCGGCCGAGGCCGCGATGATCAGCTCTCCGCACAGCTCGATCTCGGCGAGGGCCACGTGGTCCTGAACCGCCGTGCCGCCGACCGCAGCCACCCGCCTCACCTCTTCTCAGACGTCACCGCTCCCTAGGGTAGGCAGCGTCCTGCCGACCGCGCATGGCACGGACGGGCTACTTACGGGGTGGCGTCCCGGACTAGTGACTGGCCGGTTTCAGGCCCCGCCGCCGGTCCCGCCCTCCTCGGCGATCCGGCCGGCGTAGATGTCCTCCGGGGCCGGAAGCCGTACGTCGGCGGGGGTGCCGAAGCCGTACAGCAGCAGGGTGGAGGCGACCGCCACGGTGGCCTTCTGGCGGCCGTTGACGAAGCTGAAGCGCTGCCGCAGCTTGCGGACGCGGCCCTGGTCGTCCAGGTACGCGTCGAACGGCACCTCGGCCGTGGCGAACCCCTTCGCCGCCGCTGCCAGGGCCGCCCTGTTCGCGGCGGAGGCGTACCGGGCCGCGCGGCGCAGGTCGGCGGTGCCCCGGTAGTGCCGCACCGGCGTCCCGGCGACCTCGGTCCGGCCCACGAAGACCGCCTCGCGCGTGCCGCGCAGCACCTCCGCCGCCGCGTACGGGTCGGTCGCGCCGCCGGTGACCAGGTTGCCGTCGGACAGCGTCGAGGTCTCCACCCGCACCCACTTGTCGGCGGGCACGCCCGCGCCCCGGTTCTTCATGAACAGCGCGCCCGGGGCCAGCAGTTCGGTGATGGGCCGGTGCTCCGAGGTGCCCGTGGGGTCCTCGGGCAGCACCACCGTGAGCCGGCCGAGACGGTGCCGGTAGTCGTAGACGCCCTTGCCGCGGATGGTGACCCGGGTGCCGCCCGTGGCCATCTCCATCGAGGTGCCGGCCTTGGAACTGCCCGCGGCCCGCAGCGCGTCGGCGGCCCGGTGCAGGGCGGTGACGGGGTCGCCGGCGCCCTTGACGTCCTCGGCGGCGGCCCCGCTGCCGGAACAGCCCGTGGCGCCCGCGCCCGTCCCGAGGGCGAGGAGGACGCCCGCCGCGACGACCGTCCCGCCCGCGCGCCTGTGCTGCCGCCGATCCATCGCCTGCCTACCCCCAGCCGGTGTGTCCGTCACGGGCCCCCTGTCGTCCGGATAACGACGGCTGAGGGACGCCGTCACGCGCCGCCGGGAGCGGCGGGTCCGCGCCGGGGTGAAGGGAGCGGGGCGGGCGCCGGCGGGGGCGCGCCGGGGTGGGGCGAGCGGGACGGGCGGCGCCGGAGCGGGCGCCGGTGGGGCCCTGCCGGACGGAGGGGAGCGGGGCGGGACTTGGCGGCGGCACGCCGGGGTGAGGGGAGCCGGGCCGGGTGTCGGTCGGGTGCGCCGGGCCGGGGAGCGGGGCGGATCGGGTGGGGAGCGGGACGGGTGCCGGTGGGACGCCCCGCGGCGAGGGAGCGGGGCCGATGGAGGCGGGTGTCGGTGGGGACGCGCTGGGCCGGGGGGAGAGGGCGGGTGTCGGCGGGCGCGGGGCGGCGGGAGTCAGACCGACTCTTCAACCATGGCTGGGTACCGTTGACGGTGTGGCAGTCATCGCGGTAACGGAGGACGGACCGGAACGCGCCGGGTCCGGGCGGGAGCACCTCACGACGACGACCGAGCAGGGTCCCTTCTGTGTGGCCAGATGCAGTTGCGGCTGGCGCGGCCCCGCCCGCCGGGCCCGCAGCCAGGCCCGTACGGACGCGGAGGGGCACACGGCGGACCGCTGAGCCGTCACCGGCGCTCCAGGGCCCGCAGGAGCGCGTCCACCAGGTCCCCGTCGCGGGGCTGGGTCAGCCGGTCCCGGGCCGCGGCCGGGGCCAGCCACAGGATGCGGTCCACCTCGGAGTTCGGCGTGAAGTGGCCGGAAACCGCCTCCGCGGCCCAGTACCGCACCCGTTTCGGGCGGCCGTTGGCCGAATAGCACAGGGTCGGCAGCTCGGCGCCCGGCCCGGCCGTGTACCCGGTCTCCTCCGCGACCTCGCGCAGCGCGCCGGCGAGCGGGTCCTCACCCCGCTTCAGCTTGCCCTTGGGGTGGGACCAGTCGTCGTACTTCGGCCGGTGCACCAGACAGATCTCCAGGTCGCCGGAGACCGGGGAGCGGCGCCACAGCACACAGCCGGCCGCCTGGACCACGGTGTCGTCCACACCGCCTCCTCGTGGGGTCAGGGCGCGGGAACGGTCTGCTTCTGCCACGCCTGCTGGAACGCGAACCGGGCCGCCTCGACCTCGTGCCGCTGGTCGGCGTGGAGCACGCCGAGCGCGTACGCCGTCGCCGGGGTGATCCGCGGGGTGCGGGCCGCCTGCGCCGCCGCGGCCGCCGCCTCCGAGGCGTCCCGGTGCCGGTTGAGGGCCTGGCCCGCCGTCAGCAGCCGTGCGTCCAGCGGGGCGTCGCCGGCGTGCAGCACCTCGCGGGCGTACCGGTGCAGGCGCAGCAGCAGGCGCACCTGGTGCCAGGGGCTGTCCTGGGGGTGTGGCACCGGGTCCGGGGACAGGCCGTGCACCAGCGCCTCCGCGTTGTAGGGGTGGCCGGCGGTGACCAGGGGGAGCGCGGTGACGGCGTCCGTGAGGCGTTCCTCGGCCGCGGCGGCCAGGGGGTGCAGGGCCGTGGTGGGGGCGGCCGGGGTGAGGGGGACCTCGCTGGCGAGTACGGCGACCCTGTCGGCCACGGCGTGGAAGCGGGAGGAGCCGAGGGCCTGGAGGGCGGTGGAGTGGGCGCGCGTCCGGGCCAGGGTGAGCTGGCGTTCGAGCAGGGCGCCCGCCTTGGCCGCGCCGACCGTGAGGTTGCCGCGCTCCGGCGTCACCGTCGCGCCGGCGGGACCACCGGTGCCGCCCACCGCGGCGGTCCCCGCCCGTGCCGCCCCTGCGGCCCGGCTGCCCGCGGCCACGGGAACGTCCACCGCCGGCGTGGGCAGCACCACCGCGCCCGACAGCCGGTGCAGCGCCAGCAACAGGCGTTCCAGGCGGGCCTCGTAGGCGTGTTCCAGGCCCAGGGTGCCGGACACCCAGGCCAGTTCGGGGCGCATCGCCTCCGACCAGTCGGGGTCCAGGAGCGGGCGGAAGGTGTGCAGGCTGGCGCTGATGCGGCGGGCCGAGCGCCGCAGGGCGCGGGCCGCGTCGACGGGTTCCTCCGCGCCGGCCGCCTGGCCCCCGGTCTCCCGGTGCAGGCGCAGGGCGCGGAGGAACTCCGTGGCCTGGGCGCGCAGGTAGCCCGCGAGGGCGTCCCCCGTCACCGCCCCGGCCGTGGGGTCCGTCGGGTCAAGGTGTTGCTGTGCCACGCCGGCGCCTCCGGGCGTCTATGAGCATCTCCTGGATGTTGCGCAGGGGCTGGCCGTCCGCGTCGGTCGCGTGCCGCGTCCACTCGCCGTCCGGGCCGAGGTGCCAGGACGCGGTGGTGTCGGACATGCCGGTGTCCAACAGCCGGTTGAGGGCGGCGCGGTGACCGGGGTCGACCACCCGGACCAGGGCCTCTATCCGGCGGTCGAGGTTGCGGTGCATCATGTCGGCGCTGCCGATCCACACCTCGGGTTCGCCGCCGTTGCCGAAGGCGAACACCCGGGAGTGTTCGAGGAACCGGCCGAGGATCGAGCGGACCCGGATGTTCTCCGACAGGCCCGGGACGCCCGGGCGGACGGCGCAGATGCCCCGCACCCAGATGTCGACCGGCACGCCCGCCTGGGACGCCCGGTAGAGCGCGTCGATGACCGCCTCGTCCACCATGGAGTTGACCTTGATGCGGACGAAGGCGGGACGGCCCACACGGTGGTGCTGGACCTCCTTGTCGATCCTGGCGACCAGGCCGTCGCGCAGGGACTTGGGGGCGACCAGCAGGCGGCGGTAGGTCTCGCGGCGCGAGTAGCCGGACAGCCGGTTGAAGAGGTCGGAGAGGTCGGCGCCGACCTGCGGGTCGGCGGTGAGCAGACCGAGGTCCTCGTACAGGCGGGCCGTCTTCGGGTGGTAGTTGCCGGTGCCGACGTGGCTGTAGCGGCGCAGGGTCTCGCCTTCCTGACGCACCACCAGCGACAGCTTGCAGTGCGTCTTCAGGCCGACCAGGCCGTACACGACGTGGCAGCCGGCCTCCTCCAGCTTGCGGGCCCACTTGATGTTGGCGTGCTCGTCGAAGCGGGCCTTGATCTCGACCAGGACGAGGACCTGCTTGCCGGACTCGGCGGCGTCGATGAGCGCGTCGACTATCGGGGAGTCGCCGGAGGTGCGGTACAGGGTCTGCTTGATGGCGAGGACGTCCGGGTCGGCCGCGGCCTGCTCGAGGAACGCCTGCACGGAGGTGGAGAAGCTGTCGTAGGGGTGGTGCAGGAGCACGTCCCGCGCGCGCAGCGCCGCGAAGATGTCGGGCGCGGACGCCGACTCGACCTCGGCGAGGTCGCGGTGGGTGCCGGCGACGAACTTCGGGTACTTCAGCTCCGGCCGGTCGAGGCCGTGGATGCGGAAGAGGCCGGTGAGGTCGAGGGGGCCGGGCAGCGGGTAGACCTCCGCCTCGGAGATCTTCAGCTCGCGCACCAGCAGGTCCAGCACCTCGCGGTCGATGGACTCCTCGACCTCCAGGCGCACCGGCGGGCCGAAGCGGCGCCGCATGAGTTCCTTCTCCAGGGCCTGGAGGAGGTTCTCGGCGTCGTCCTCCTCGACCTCCAGGTCCTCGTTGCGGGTGATCCGGAAGGCGTGGTGCTCCAGGATCTCCATGCCCGGGAACAGCTCTTCGAGGTGGTTGGGGGCCGCGATGACGTCCTCGATGGGGACGTAGCGGCCGGGGGAGGCCTCCAGGAAGCGGGTCAGCAGCGGCGGGACCTTCACGCGCGCGAAGTGCTTGTGGCCGCTGACCGGGTTCCGCACCACCACGGCCAGGTTCAGGGACAGGCCGGAGATGTACGGGAAGGGGTGCGCGGGGTCGACGGCCAGGGGCGTGAGGACCGGGAAGATCTGGTGCCGGAAGAGCGTGAAGAGCCGGGCCTGTTCCTTGTCGGTCAGCTCGGTCCAGCGGACCAGGTGGATGCCCTCGTCCGCGAGTGCGGGGGCGACGTCCTCGTGGTAGCAGGCGGCGTGCCGGGCCATCAGCTCGCGGGAGCGGGCCCAGATCATCTCCAGTACCTCGCGGGGTTGGAGGCCGGAGGCGGAGCGGGTGGCGACGCCGGTGGCGATGCGGCGCTTCAGGCCGGCCACGCGGACCATGAAGAACTCGTCCAGGTTGCTGGCGAAGATCGCGAGGAAGTTGGCGCGCTCCAGCAGCGGCGTGTTCGGGTCCTCGGCCAGCTCCAGGACGCGCTCGTTGAAGGCGAGCCAGCTGCGTTCCCGGTCGAGGAAGCGGCCCTGGGGCAGGGGCGCGCCGTCGGTCGGCGCCTCCTCGTAGGTGTCGAGACCCGCGTCCAGATCGGGTTCCAGGTCGGAGACCACGGCGGCCACGGCGTGCTGGCGGTGCGCGGCGATGGAGCCCACGGAGGGCTGGGGGTGCTGTACCTCTGCCTGGGTGTCTTGCTGACTCATAAACCCATTCTTCCGCGCAACGGGTGACACAGGCGCGTCGGAACGTGCGGGCGGGAGCGTGACGGCCCCGTTCCCCGCGGGCCCCTCGGGGGGTGGCGAAGGCTCTGGCACGGCGGGCTTCATTGGCTGAGCGTCGCAAGCCCGGCTGAATCAACGGTTACGGCGACATGACGTGCGGGATAGCGGGGGGCGGCCCGAAGGGGATGCCGGCCGCGGAAACGCCGGCACTCAAGCCGGTACGGGGAGCGCTCCGGCGGTGATGGCGGGGGTGAGGGGGAGTACCACGCTCGGTGGCGGGCGGTGGCGGTTGGTGAGGACGACGCCGGTGGCACGGTGGCGCGGTGGCGTGGTCGCGGCGGGTAGCGGGCCGGTGGCGGCCGGGTGGCCGGTCCGGGAGCCGGTCGGCGGGCCGCGCGGGGCACGGACGCGGTTCCGGTTCCGGACCGGTGCGTGGACCGGACCGTTCCGCGGGCCCGGGTGCGCAAGTGGAGCCGGTGAACGGGAGCGGCCCGGTCGTGGTCAGCCACGCACGCCGACGGGCCCGGTCAAGCGGACCCACAGCGGCCCACCGCCCGCGAGCAGCACGAACGCCGGTGCACAGCGGCACGGCCGAGCGGTGCGACCGCGGCGGGAAGCGGCGGGTGACCGGGCCGCCGGGGGCGGTCATGTGCCGGTTTCCTCGTGGCCGGCCCCGGCGGCTTCCGCGAGGCCGGCCCCGGCGGCCCCCTAACGGGCGGCCCCGGTGGCTCCCCCGCGGCCGGCACCCACGGCGCGGGCCGCCTTCGTGGGGGTGCCGGTGGTGCGGCGGTGGAGCAGCCAGAAGGTGAGCGTGGTCAGTACGGCGGTGAGGGCGAGGAGGAGGCCCGCCGGGACGAGGTGCAGCGGCCAGTAGTGGGAGTAGGGGTGGTAGTCGACGTAGAAGCCGGCGGCGTGCCGCTGGTCGTTGAACCTCTGGCACCAGGCACTGGCGTCGGAGGCACAGGTCGAGGCGGGCACGTGGGCGCCGGTCGACGTGACGATGCCCTCCTCGACCTTGATGCCCGAGTACGTCGGGAACCTTCCGCGCCCCGCGACGCCGGCGACGGTCGGCCACAGGTGCGGCAGGCTCATCTGGACGGCGATCCACAGCACGGCCACGGAGAGCGCGGAGACGCACAGCGCGACCAGCGAGCGGCCGGTCAGCAGCCCGGCGAGGGCGCCGATGGCCAGGCCGGTCAGTGCGAGGGCGGCGATCAGCGGGCCGCCCGAGTAGAAGGTGGGGACGTCGTACCAGTGCTTGGCGGTGTCGATGCGGCCCTCGCCCGCGGACCACGCCACGTGATGCAGCAGCGCCAGCAGGCCGGTGCCGGCGGTGACCAGGAGCGCAGGGAGCGCGAGCCGGGCGGCCAGCCAGCGGAGCGGTGAGACGCCCTGGGTCCAGGCGAGGCGTACCGTGCCGGCCTCCACCTCGCGGCCGGTCAGCGCCGCGCCCGCCCAGGCGGCGGTGAGGAACGGGACCGCGAGGATGACGGCGGTCGTGTACTGGTAGACGTCCTTGTAGCGCAGGATCGCGTCCTGGTCGTACCGGCAGGGCAGGTCGCGCGCGCAGGTGGTGCGGTAATCGTGCCAGGCCGTCGCCGCCGCGTCGGTGAGCGGGCCCCACAGCCACAGCAGCGCGCCGGCGACGCCCACGACCAGGATCGCCCAGGTGTACACGGCGGGCCGGTGCAGGCGCAGCAGCCAGCGGATCTGACGCGGGGCGGTGGTCACCGGGGCGGGTGCGCTCAGGGTGGCGGTCACGCGGCGTGCTCCTCTTCGTCGGCGGTGTCGGCGGTGTCGGCCGGGGTCAGGGCGGGGGCGCCGGGATTGCGCAGGTGGGCGAGGACCAGTTCCTCCAGGGACGGCGTCGCGGTGCGCCAGTCGCCGGGGAGGGGTCCGGCCGGCCGGATCAGCGCGGTGAGCTGCCGCCCGGTGACGCGGGACTCGATCACGGTGTGCGGGTCCAGCGGGGTCGTCGCGGCGGCGCCGCTCACCCTCCGGTGGGCGGCGAGCAGGTCGTCGATCTCGCCGGACAGCCGGATCCGGCCGCCGCCGACGAGCAGCAGGTGGTCGCAGGAGTCCTCCAGCTCGGCGACGACGTGCGAGGACATCACGATGGTGGTGCCGCGGGCGGCCTGTGCCATCAGCGTGCCCATCAGCTCGTGCCGGGCCAGGGGGTCGAGGTCGGCCATCGGCTCGTCCAGGAGCAGCAGTTCGGGCCGCTTGCCGACGGCGAGGGCGAGTGCCACCCGGGTGCGCTGGCCGCCGGAGAGGGTGCGGACGCGGGCCTCGGGGTCGAGGTCGCCGCCCGCGACGACCTGCTCGGCGCCGTCCGTGTCCCAGTGCCCGGGGTTGAGGTCGGCGCCCATGCGCAGCGTCTCGGCGATGGTGAGCTGCGGGTACAGCGGCTTGTCCTGGGCGATGAAGCCGACCCGGGGGCGGGCCGCGGCCGGTGTGGTGCCGAGGACGGTCACGCTGCCCTCGGTGGGCGCGGCGAGCCCGGCGGCCAGGGCGAGCAGAGTGGACTTGCCGGCGCCGTTGGGCCCGACGACGGCGCACACGCGCCCCGCGGGCAGCCGGAACGAGCAGTCCCGCAGCGCCCAGCCCCCACGGAGGCCGAACCGTTTCCCCAGAGCCTCCGCCCTCAACGCGGTGTCACTGCTCATGTCGGGTCTCCCTCGAAATACGTGTCGAGTACGGCGGTGAAGAGTGCGGCCACGTCGTCCCGCTCCAGCCCGGCGGCGCGGGCGCGGTCCGCCCACTGCTCCAGCTCGCCGCGCAGGGGCGAGTCGGCGGGGGTGGCGCCCAGGGACCGCCGCACGAAGGTGCCGAGGCCGCGCCGCGCCTCCACCAGGCCCTCGCGCTCCAGTTCGCGGTAGGCCTTCAGGACGGTGTTGGGGTTGATGGCGGTGGCCTCCACCACCTCGCGTGCGGTGGGCAGCCGGTCGCCCGGCCGCAGCAGGTCCAGCCGGAGCGCCTGTTTGGTCTGCTGGACGATCTGCACGTAGGTGGCCACGCCGCTGTGCCGGTCGATGCGGTATTCGACCATCGGTACAACCACCCTTTCACTAATTGAGTAGTGAAAGGGTGGTACAAGAGAGGGGCAGCCGTCAAACGGCCGCCCCTCACCTGGGCAGATGCCAGGTTGCGTCAGGTTTCCGTGCGGTACATCAGGTCCGTCTCGTGGACCGTGAAGCCCAGGCGCTCGTACACCGACACCGCCGCCTTGTTGTCGGCGTCGACGTAGAGCATCGCGGCCGGCAGTTGCTGCGCGGCCAGGTGGCGCAGGCCCACCGTGGTGAGGGCCTTGCCGAGGCCGCCGCCCTGTTCGCCGGGCCGGACCCCGAGGACGTACACCTCGCCCAGGCCCTCCTCGGCGTGCACCTTCGTCCAGTGGAAGCCGATCAGTTCGCCGCGCCGCTCGGCGAGGAAGAACCCGGCGGGGTCGAACCACGGCTCGGCCTTGCGGTCGTCCAGGTCCCGCTGGGTCAGCGAGCCCTGCTCCGGGTGGTGGGCGAAGGCGGCGGCGTTCACGGCGAGCCAGGCGGCGTCGTCCTTGCCGGGCACGAAGGCGCGCACGGTCACGCCTTCCGGCAGTACCGGATCGGGCAGCTCCAGATCGGTCAACGAGCGCCGCATCTGGCGCAGTTCCCGGAACAGGGTCAGGCCGAGTACCTGGGCGAGGTGCCGGGCGGCGGGGTGCCCGCCGTGCGCCCACACCCGCAGCCGCTTGCCGGAGGCGGCGAGCAGGGCCGAGCCGAGCGCCCGGCCGTGGCCGTGCCCGCGGTGGGCGGGGTGCACGACCAGTTCGGCGGCCGGCGCCTCCACCGGGTCGGTGTCCTCCAGCTGGGCGTAGCCGACGAGTTCGCCGTCGACGGACAGCAGCAGGTGCGAGACGCCCTCGCGGGCACCGCCGCGCAGTTGCAGCCGGCCCTGCTCGGACACCGGTTGCTGCCCGTCGGCCCGGGCGGCCTCACCGAGCAGGCGCAGCACGGCCTCGGCCCGGTCCGGGGTGAGCGCGGAGGAGGTCTCGATGGAGCGGGCGGGGAAGCCCCGTACGGTGTCGTCGCTGCTCATGCGTACGAGGGTACGGGGCGTCCGGGGCGAATTCCCGGCACGTCGGCCACGGCGGGAGCACCGGTAAAGGCAAGGGCAAAGGGAAACCAGGATGTAACCATGAACCCCCTGTCGTGCTACGCGCGTTGACTCTAGGCTGCGCCGAGCCACCACAGCCGACCCACAGGGGGGTCCCATGCCAGCCGCGCCCCGGCGCACCGGACGTCGTAGGTACGCCCTTCTCGCGAGCGCAGCCGCTCTCGCCACGGCCGCGGCGCTGACCGCCGCATTCCCGGCGGACGCGCACGAGAGCCACCACCGTCCGGGCCGCTACCAGGACGTCCAGCTGCTCTCCTTCAACGACCTGCACGGCAACCTGGAGCCTCCGTCCGGCTCCTCCGGCCGGGTCACCGAACTCCAGCCGGACGGCACGGCGAAGACGGTCGACGCGGGCGGTGTCGAGTACCTCGCGACCCATCTCCGCCAGGCCCGCGCCGGCCACCCGTACTCGGTCACCGCGGCCGGCGGCGACCTGGTCGGCGCCTCCCCGCTGCTGTCGGGCCTCTTCCACGACGAGCCCACCGTCGAGGCGCTGAACAAGCTGGACCTGGACGTCACCTCGGTCGGCAACCACGAGTTCGACGAGGGCGCGAGGGAACTGGCCCGGCTCCAGAACGGCGGCTGCCACCCCACGGACGGCTGCTACACGGGCCAGGGCTTCCGGGGTGCCGACTTCCCGTACCTGGCCGCGAACGTCCTGGACGAGAAGACCGGCAAGCCGGTCCTGAGGCCGTACTGGGTCTGGAAGAAGAAGGACGTCAGGATCGGCTTCATCGGGGTCACGCTGGAGGGCACCCCCGGCATCGTCTCCGCCGACGGCGTCAAGGGCCTGTCCTTCAAGGACGAGGCCGAGACCATCAACAAGTACGCCAAGGTGCTCCAGCGCCAGGGCGTGCAGTCGATCGTGGCCCTGATCCACGAGGGCGGTTACCCGGCCTCCGGCTCCTACAACTACGACTGCGACTCCCCGGGCGCCGGCAGCGGCATCTCCGGCCCGATCGTGGACATCGCCAAGAACGTGACCCCGGCGGTGGACGCCCTGGTCACCGGCCACACCCACCAGGCGTACGTCTGCACGGTCCCGGACCCGTCCGGTCGCCCCCGGATGGTCACCTCGGCGTCCTCCTTCGGCCGCCTCTACACCGACACCACGCTGACGTACGACCGCCGCACCGGTGACATCGCGCGTACGGCCGTGAAGTCCGCGAACCACGTGGTCACCCGCGACGTCCCCAAGGCGCCGGACATGACCGACCTGATCTCGCGCTGGAACACCCTGGCCGCCCCGATCGGCAACCGCCCCATCGGCTGGATCTCCGGCGACATCAACAACAGCGGCACCGAGTCCCCGATGGGCGACCTCATCGCCGACGCCCAGCTCGCCCACGGCCGGGAGCTGGACCCGAGGACCAGCCTCGCGCTGATGAACCCGGGCGGCGTGCGGGCCGGTCTCACCTACGCGGCCAAGGGCTCCGAGGGCGACGGCGTGGTCACCTACGCCGAGGGCTTCACGGTCCAGCCGTTCGCCAACACCGTGAACCTCCAGGACTTCACCGGCGCCCAGCTGGTCCAGGTCCTCAAGGAACAGGTCAGCGGCGCCAACGCGGCGGCCCCGAAGATCCTCCAGCCGTCCGCCGGGCTCACGTACACCCTGGACCTCACCAAGTCCGGCGCGGACCGTGTGGTCACCGGCTCCATCCGTCTGAACGGCGCCCCGATCGACCCGTCGGCCACCTACCGCGTCGCCACCAACAGCTTCCTCGCGGGCGGGGGCGACGGCTTCCCCACGCTGGCCCAGGGCACGGGTGACCTGGTCGGCGCGGACGACCTGACGGCCCTGGAGAAGTACCTGACGGCCAACTCGTCGGCCACGTCCCCGATCGCACCGCCGAAGGCGGACCGGATCACGGTCGTGCAGTAGGGCGGCCCCGGCTCCCGTCCACAGCTGTGGACGGGAGCCGGGCCCCGGAGCGGCTAACGGCCCAGCAGCGCCGTCCAGTTCTGCTCGGCGGCCCAGTCCGCGAAGGTGTGCCAGGCGATCTCGGGGTGGGCGCGGCGCAGGCCGGCGACGTCGACGTCGAGGCCCGTGCCGGTGAAGTAGGCGAACATCGCCGCCAGGTCGGCGGAGTGGCTGCCGACCTGGGTGAGGGGCGGCTGCGCATGGGTGACCGGGCGGGCCAGGGCGGAGCTGAGGACGGCCGCGATCCGCGCGGGGGTGCAGGTGTCGGAGGCGATGTCGACGCGCAGGCCCGCGAAGTCCTCCCGGCGCTGGAGGGCCAGCGCGGCGAACGCGCCGATGTCGGTGGCCGGGATGAGCGTGAGCGGCCGGTCGGCCGGCATGGGCCAGGCGAAGACGCCGGTGCGCAGCCCGTCGAGGGTCCAGCCGCTCGCGTAGTTGTCCATGAACGCGGCCGGGGCGATCACCGTCCAGGGCAGGCCGGAGGCGCGCAGGTGCTGTTCGACCGCCCACTTGCTCTCGAAGTGCGGGACGCCGGTGCCGCGGTCGGCGTGGGCGGCGGAGGTGAGGACCACATGGCCGAGGCGGGCCCCGGCCGCCGCGTCCACGAGGGCCGTGCCCTGCCGGATCTCCGTCCGGGTGCCGGTGCCGAACGGGGTGGTGACCGCGAAGAGCGCGTCGGCGCCGGTGAGGGCGGCGGCGAGCGACCCGGCGTCGTCGAAGTCGGCGTGGCGGACCTCGGCGCCCAGGGTGCGCAGGGTCTCGGCGGCGGGAGAGCCGGGCCGGCGGGTCAGCGCGCGGACCTGGTGGCCGGCGGCCAGCAGGGCGCGGGCGGTGGCTCCGCCCTGGGCGCCGGTGGCGCCGGTGACGGCGATGGTGAGCATGGATGTCCCCCTGGGTCGCTAAGATTGCTGCGTGACGCATTGGCTGCGTCACGCAGCAGACTAGGGCACGAGTCACTGCGCCGCGCAGTGATTTCGGCGAGGAGACCCCCGTGACCGACGTGACCGGCCCCGACCGGGCCCGCCTCTACGAGGAGCTGGCCCTGGAGTCCCGGCGCTACCTGGCCGCCTACGTGCTGTTCAACCAGGCCGTCGCCGACCACCTCGGCCTGCACCCGACCGACGTGCAGTGCCTGAGCCTGCTGACCGCCGAGCCGGAACCGCTCACCGTCCGGCAGATCGCCGACCGCACCGGCCTCACCACCGGCTCGGCCACCCGTCTGGTGGACCGGCTGGAACGCGGCGGCTACGTCACCCGCACCCCGGACCGGCAGGACCGCCGCCGGGTGCTGGTCACCCCCGTCCCGGAGCGCCTCGCGCGCGTCACAGCCCTGTGGGACGACCTCGGTGAGACCTGGCAGACCCTGCTGGACGACCACAGCGAGGACGAGCTGCGGGCGATCACCCGGCACCTGCGCCGGGCCCACGACCTCGGCCACACCCAGATCCGGCGCCTGCGCGCCCTGCCCAGGCCCGACTGAGGACGCCGGGTCAGCCGGCCGGTGTCTCCGGCGGCGGGGTCGGCGCCCCCGGCAGCCGTACCGTCACCACCGTGCCGCCCCCCTGGGCGGGCGCCAGCGAGACCTCGCCGCCCGCCTGCTTGACCGTACGGGCGACGATGGACAGACCGAGGCCCGAGCCCGGCAGCGCACGGGCGCTGGGGGAGCGCCAGAACCGGTCGAAGACGTGCGGGAGTTCGTCCTCGGCGATGCCGGGACCGTGATCGCGGACCGTCAGCACGCCCCCGCCGAGCCGCACCTCGACCGTGCCGCCCTCGGGGCTGAACTTCACCGCGTTGTCCAGGATGTTGACGATCGCCCGCTCCAGCGCGGAGGGCTCCGCCCGCACGAACCAGGGCTCCAGGTCCGCGGTGATCGACAGCTCGGGGCCGCGCAGCCGGGCCCGGCGCAGCGCCGCCTCGACGGTGTCCTGGAGGGCGACCACCTGGACGCGTTCGCCGTGCTGCCCCTCCGAACGCGACAGCTCCTGGAGGTCGCCGATCAGCGCGGCCAGCTCCGTCACCTGCGCCTTGACCGAGGCGAGCAGCGCCTTGCGGTCCTCGGGCGGGAGCGGACGGCCCGTCTCCTCGCTGCGGGTGAGCAGCTCGATGTTCGTCCTGAGCGACGTCAGGGGCGTGCGCAGTTCATGGCCGGCGTCCGCGATCAGCTGCTGCTGGAGGTCGCGGGAGCTGGCCAGCGAGGCGGTCATCGAGTTGAACGACCTCGACAGCCGGGCCACCTCGTCCTCGCTGACGTCCTCCACGGGGATGCGGATGGTCAGGTCCTCCGTGCGGGCCACGTGCTCCACGGCCTCGGTGAGCTTGTCCACGGGGCGCAGCCCGGCCCGCGCGACGGCGAGGCCCGCGGCACCGGCGCCGACGACACCGACGGCGGAGACGAGCAGGAGGACCAGGGCGAGGTCGTTGAGGGTCTTCTGCGTGCTCTTCAGGGGTACGGCGATGAGCACGCCCACGTTGGGCCCGCGCCCGCCGCTCGGGGTGGAGGTGGGGCCGACCGGCTTGGTGAGCACCCGCAGCTCGTTGCCCTCGTCGTCGCTGCCGTTGCGGAAGTACAGGATGCTGGGGTCGAGGTTACTGATCTCGGTCTTGTCGGCCTGGGTGACCTTGATCGTGCCCGAGGCGGCGCCGAACAGACAGACCTTGCCGTCCTCCGTGACCAGCTGGGAGTACCGGTCGCGCAGCAGGAAGCTGTTGGCCTGCGGGGTGTCCGTGCAGTTGTCGAGGGTGAACTGCAACTGGTCCGTCTGCGTCGTGTTCCGCAGGGACTTCTGCAGGTCCTCGTCGAGCTGGTCGTACAGCTTCCGCTCCACGAGGAACCAGCAGGTCACCGAGACCGCCGCCACCGCGAACGCCACCGCGGCCGCGACCAGCATCGCCAGTCGCGCCCGCAGCGGCAGCGCCCGGTACCGGCGCGCCAGCTGCCTCACTCGGCGCCGCCCTGCCGCAGGACGTAGCCCACCCCGCGCACGGTGTGCACCAGGCGCGGCTCGCCGCCGGCCTCGGTCTTGCGGCGCAGGTACATGACGTAGACGTCGAGCGAGTTGGAGGAGGGCTCGAAGTCGAAGCCCCACACCGCCTTCAGGATCTGCTCACGGGTGAGCACCTGACGCGGATGTGCCATGAACATCTCCAGCAGGGTGAACTCCGTGCGGGTCAGCTCGACCGGCCGGCCGCCGCGCGTGACCTCCCGGGTCGCGAGGTCCATGCGCAGGTCGCCGAAGGTGAGCGCCTCGTCCGCCTGGGCCTCGGCGGACACCGCCGCCGCGTAGGAGCTGCGGCGCAGCAGGGCGCGGATGCGGGCGAAGAGTTCGTCCAGCTCGAACGGTTTGACCAGGTAGTCGTCGGCGCCCGCGTCCAGGCCCGTGACCCGGTCGCCGACGGTGTCGCGGGCGGTGAGCATGAGGATCGGGGTGGTGTCCCCCGCACCCCGGATGCGGCGGGCCGCGGTCAGCCCGTCCATGCGCGGCATCTGGATGTCCAGCACGACCAGGTCGGGCCGGCAGGCCGTGGCCTTCTCCAGGGCGTCCGCGCCGTCGACGGCGACCTCGGTGTCGTACCCCTCGAAGGCGAGGCTGCGCTGGAGGGCCTCGCGCACGGCCGGTTCGTCGTCGACGATCAGGATGCGCTGGGGGTCACGGTCGCCTTCGGCGGGACTCATCGCTCGCGTTTCCTCGGGGTGCGGTGGGTGGGGTGGCCGGTGCCGTCCGGCCGGGGGCGGGAGCCTCCCGGCCGTGGCCGGTGTCTCTCAGCGTCCCATGTCCGGGAGCCGGGGACACGCGCGCCGGTCAGACCCGGACCGTGTTGAGGCGGTGCAGCGGGACCTTGCGGCGGTGCGGACGGGCGGCGGAGGTGCGCAGACCCATCAGCTGGGGGACCGGCGTCACGGGTGCGGCCACCTCGGGGGCCCGGGGCGCCGGGACGGGCACGTGCAGTTCGGACACGATGGACAGGGCCAGGGTGAGACCGGCCGGACCACGCTCGCTGAACCGGTGGGGGACGTGCTTGATCATGACCTGCTCCTTGCACTCGGTGTTGCTAGCTGTCGGAGCCCGCCCGCAGCTTGGCCAGGTCGGACTTCACCGTGTCGACGGGGATGGCGAAGCCGAGGCCGACGCTGCCCGCGTCCGAGGACGAGGACGCCTGCGAGGCGGAGGAGTACATCGCGGAGTTGATGCCTATGACGTGACCGCTCGCGTCGATCAGCGCACCGCCGGAGTTGCCGGGGTTGAGGGACGCGTCGGTCTGGATGGCCTTGTAGGTGGTGGTGGACGAGCCGGTGTCGCCGTTGAACTCACGGCCGCCGAACTCGAAGGGCCACTGCCCCTCGTCGTCTCGGCCCTGACCCTGGTTCTCGTCGGTGGAGACGGTGACGTCCCGGTTCAGGGCGGAGACGATGCCGCTGGTGACCGTGCCGGTCAGGCCCTCGGGGGAGCCGATCGCGACGACCGTGTCGCCGACCTGGACGCCGCCCGAGTCACCGAGCGCCGCCGCCTTGAGGCCGGAGGCGCCCTTCAGCTTGATCAGGGCGAGGTCCTTGGAGCTGTCGGTGCCGACGACCTCGGCGGTGTAGCTCCTGCCGTCGCTGGTGCGCACCTTGACCGAGGTGGCGCCGGAGACGACGTGGTTGTTGGTGACGATCTCACCGTTCGAGGTGATGATCACGCCGGAGCCGGTGGAGGAGCCGTTCTGGAGCGTCGCGTTGATCTCGACCACGCTCGGGCTGACCGCCGCGGCGATGGCGGCGACGTCACCCTTCTTGCTCGACGGCACCACGGTGGTGGTGCTGCCGGCGGTGGCCACCGTGTCCTTGCCGGCCAGCTCCTGGAAGGCGTACGCCGTACCGCCGCCGACCGCCGCGGCGACGATCGCCACCGCCGCGAGCAGACCCATCGGTCCGCGGGTGCGCTTCCTTGCGGGCTCGGGGGCCGCGGCCGCCGGCTGGTACGGCGGCGGGGGCGGCCACTCGGGGTTCACAGGGGCGGAGTAGGAGTGCGGCTGCTCGTAAGTGCCCTGGCTCTCGGTCATGACAAAAGAGTCCCCCGCGACCATGAGAGCTTCCTGAGTGCCGCCTGAGAAGCCCGGCAGAACCTCGTTTGCCCCATATAAAGAGGGATACGGGGCCTCTCCTACGGGGCCTCTCCGCGGAGGCCCCGTGATCAGTGACAGCCGCAGCTCGTGCGCAGCACCAGCCGCGAGGGGAACGTCTTCAGCCGCTCGCGCCGGGACCCGGCGATCCGCAGCCCGTCGTCCAGCACCAGGTCGACCGCCGCCCGCGCCATCGCCGAGCGGTCGGAGGCGACCGTGGTCAGCGGCGGGTCGGCGAGCGCGGCCTCCTTGATGTCGTCGAAGCCGGCCACCGCGAGCTGCCCGGGCACGTCGATGCGCAGCTCGCGCGCGGCCCGCAGCAGTCCGATGGCCTGGTCGTCGGTGGAGCAGAAGATCGCGGGCGGCCGGTGCGGGCCGGACAGGACGTCCAGGGCCACCCGGTAGGCGTCGTAGCGGTTGTACGGCGCCTCGAACAGCCGGCCCTCGGTGGACAGGCCCGCCTCCGCCATGGCCCGCTTCCAGCCCTCGACGTGGTCGGAGACCGGGTCGCCGACCGCCGGTGTCTGCGCCGTGCCGCCCATGCAGGCGACGTAGTCGTAGCCGTGCTCCAGCAGGTGGCGCACGGCGAGCTGGGCGCCGCCCAGGTCGTCCGTCACCACGGCCACGTCGTCGATGGCCTCCGGACGCTCGTGCAGCAGCACCACCCGCGCGTCCCAGGCGTCGATCTCGGCGGCGGCCAGGTCGTTCAGGGCGTGCGAGACGAGGATCAGGCCCGAGACGCGCATACCGAGGAAGGCGCGCAGGTAGTGGACCTCGCGCTCGCCGATGTAGTCGGTGTTGCCGACCAGGACCATCTTCCCGCGCTCCGAGGCGGCCTGCTCGACCGCGTGCGCCATCTCGCCGAAGAACGGCTGGCGGGCGTCGGGGATGATGAGGCCTATGAGGTCGGTGCGCCGGGAGGCCATCGCCTGGGCGACCCGGTCGGGCCGGTACCCCAGTTCCTTGATCGCGGCGAGGACGCGCTCGCGCGTTGCCGGGGCGACCGGCCGGGGTCCGTTGTTGATGACATAACTGACGACGGCTGTGGAGGTTCCAGCCAGCCGTGCCACGTCATCCCGAGTCACCTTGGCCACGCGCGGAGTCTACGCGGATTGACCCCCCGTGGGCAGGGCGTATCACAGGGCGGCCGCGCGCGGGCGGTGCCCTTCCGGGTGCCGCTCACGCGTCCGCCGTGGGCCGGCTAGGCCTCCGCGTGGACCTCGGTGCCCTCCAGGACGGCGGCCGTGTCCGCATCCTCCGGCTTTGCCCGGCCCGCCTTGGCCTTGGCCTCCTCGGCGGACCGGTCGGGCTTCTCCGGCGTAACGAATCGATAACCGACGTTCCGGACGGTTCCGATCAGCGACTCGTGCTCCGGGCCGAGCTTGGCGCGCAGCCGCCGTACGTGGACGTCGACCGTGCGGGTGCCGCCGAAGTAGTCGTATCCCCAGACCTCCTGGAGCAGCTGGGCGCGGGTGAAGACGCGGCCCGGGTGCTGGGCGAGGTACTTCAGCAGCTCGAACTCCTTGAAGGTCAGGTCCAGGACCCGTCCCTTGAGCTTGGCGCTGTAGGTCGCCTCGTCCACCGAGAGGTCGCCGTTGCGGATCTCCATCGGCGAGTCGTCGTTGACGATCTGCTGGCGGCCCATGGCGAGCCGCAGCCGCGCCTCGACCTCCGCCGGACCGGCGGTGTCCAGCAGGACGTCGTCGATGCCCCAGTCGGCCGTGACGGCGGCGAGGCCGCCCTCGGTGACGACGAGGAGCAGCGGACAGCCGGGGCCGGTGGACCGCAGCAGCTGGCAGAGGCTGCGCACCTGGGGCAGGTCGCGCCGGCCGTCGACGAGGATGACGTCGGCGCCCGGGGTGTCGACGAGGGCGGGGCCCTCCGCCGGGGCGACCCGCACGTTGTGCAGGAGCAGGCCGAGGGCCGGGAGCACCTCCGTCGACGGCTGGAGGGCGTTGGTCAGGAGCAGCAGAGAACTCATACGTCTGGTTCCTCCTCGGTCCCTGCGAGGACAGTGCGGACGGGTACTGCTCTGCGATCCCGAAGGCCCCGTACACCGGCGGTCACCGTGGGTTTCCCGCTTCGTATACAACGCTTCCGAAAGCACAAAAGGACCCGGGGGCTACGCTGCCCGAGTCCTCTGCCCAGCAGAATAGCCCACATGAGCAACCGTCCGGCAGGTCATGGGGCACGTTCCACCGTTCGTCCGAATTGCGAGACAGGCAGACAGGACCCTATCCGGACGTTTCTGCACACCGCCGACGGAATTCCGATCGATTCCGTATACGATCCGCCGTCCGGCGTATACGACACCCCGTCGGACGCCTCCCGGCCGGCCTCCCGTGACCTGGTGTTCGTCATCGCGCACGGCTTCACCGGGGACGTGGAGCGCCCGCACGTGCGCCGGGTGGCGGGCGTGCTGCGCGGCTACGGCGCCGTCGTCACCTTCTCTTTCCGCGGCCACGGCCGCTCCGGCGGACGGTCCACGGTCGGCGACAAGGAGGTGCTGGACCTCGCCGCCGCCGTGGAGTGGGCCCGCGCTCTCGGGCACGCGCGCGTGGTGACCGTCGGCTTCTCCATGGGCGGCTCGGTGGTCCTGCGGCACGCGGCGCTGCACGGCGGCACGGACGCCGTGGTCTCCGTCAGCGCGCCGGCCCGCTGGTACTACCGGGGCACGGCTCCCATGCGCCGCCTGCACTGGCTGGTCACCCGCCCCGAGGGCCGTCTGGTGGGCCGCTACGGCCTGCGCACGCGTATCCACCACCGGGACTGGGACCCCGTCCCGCTCTCCCCGGTGCAGGCGGTCCCGAGGATCGCCCCGACGCCGCTCCTGATCGTCCACGGCGACCGCGACGGCTACTTCCCGCTCGACCACCCCCGGATGCTGGCCGAGGCGGCAGGCGAGCACGGCGACCTCTGGGTCGAACCGGGCATGGGCCACGCGGAGAACGCGGCGGACGACGCCCTGATGGCCCGGATCGGGCACTGGTCGGTGACGGCGGCGGGCTAGCCTGACCCACACTGTCCTTATCGTTCTCTTGTTTGTTCCTGTCCCTGCCGTCGATTGAGGATTCAGATGCCCAAGGTCACGGTGCGCTACTGGGCCGCCGCCAAGGCCGCGGCCCAGGTCGCCGAGGAGCCGTACGAGGCGGACACGCTGGCCGGCGCGCTGGCCGCCGTGCGCACGCGGCACCCCGGCGAACTCACCCGCGTGCTGCAGCGATGCTCCTTCCTCGTCGACGGCGACCCCGTCGGGACCCGCGCGCATGAGACGGTACGGCTGGCCGAGGGCGGCACGGTCGAGGTGCTCCCGCCGTTCGCAGGAGGGTGAGCGATGACCAACCAGCCGTACCAGGGCGGCCCCTACGAGGGCTACGACCCCCACCAGCAGCAGTGGCCCGCGCAGGAGCCGCACTACGGCGTGCCCGGTCACGACCCGGAGCTCACCCAGCAGTGGCAGGGCCAGACCTGGGAGACGCAGACGCACGCGCCGGTGCAGGCGGCGGAGACCGCGTACCTGCCGCGGCAGGAGCAGCAGCCGGGCGGGCAGCACCAGCAGGCCGGGTACCAGCAGGCGGGGTATCCGCAGCCGGGACACCAGCAGGCGGGGTATCCGCAGCCGGGACACCAGCAGCCCGCTTATCAGGAGCCGCAGTACCAGCAACCACCGTCCCAGCAGCAGTACGGGGAGCCGTACGCCGGGCAGCCGCACGCCGGCGAGCCGTACGCCGGGCAGCCGTACCCGGGGACGTACGGCGGGACGCACACGGGGACGCACACGGGGGCGCACACAGGGGCGGGAGCGTACGCCGGGGCGGGGACGTACGCCTCCGCGCCGAGCCCCGAACCGGCACCCGCGCCCGCACCGGCCCCCGCGCCCGCGTCCCCGGCCGAACCGGAGGCCGGGCCCGCCTACGGCCCCGCCACCCTCGCCGGCAACGCGCGGATCACCGACGCCCAGCGGGCCCGTCTGGAGGGCCGCTCCCCGATCATCGAGCCCGGCATGCAGCCGGCGCTGCTCACCGCCGTCCTCGGCCTGCTGCTCGCCGCGGCGGCCCCCGTCGCCTCGTACGCCCTGGCCGTGCCGCTGGTGGTGCTCCAGGCGGTGACGGCCGCAGGCTGGTTCCGGCTGAACGGCATGTGGCCCGCCCGGCAGGGCATCGCGCTGGCCTTCGCGGGCGCGCTGACGTCCGACGTGGCGGTCCTCGCGGCGGGCCGCGACCACGCCCTGGTGGCCATCCTGGGCCCGCTCGGCCTGTGGGTGCTGCTCTCCCTCGTCCTCCAGCTGCGCTCGCACGCCTCACCGGACGAGCGGATGTACGGCCTGATGGCGACGGTCGCCTCGGCGGCGCTCGCGGTCCTGGCCACCGGGTACCTGGCCGTCGACCCGCACGCGGTCTCGGTCGGCGCCGCGGCCGTCGCGGTGGCGGTCCTGGCCCGTGCCCTGCCCCTGCCGACCCCGGTGTCGGTCGCGGTCGCGCTGCTCGCGGCGGCGGGCGCGGGGATCGCCGTGGGCGGCATGACGGACTTCGGCGCGAAGGGGGCGCTGCTGGGCGCCGCCGCCGGAGCGTGCGCCCTGGTCGGCCACCGGGTGGCCGGCTACGACTACCCGTCCCGCTTCGTCCACTTCACGGCCGGCGTGGCCCTGCCCCTGTCGGCGGCGGCACCGGTGGTGTGGGTCCTGGGACGCGCCCTGGGCTGAGGTCGGGGGCGGCCCGGGGTCGCCTCGGGGACATGCCCGATGTCCCGGCGCGCGGGCGGGAGAAGGATCGTTCCCATGGCTTCTCTCTCCCGACGCGCCTTCACCGGCATGGGCGCCGGCGCCGCCCTGACGCTCGCGACCGCGGGCCTCGCCGCCCCGGCGACGGCCGCGCCGATCGCCCCCGCCCCCACGGCTGCGGACCCCACCGCTTCCGGTGCCGCCCCGCTCGACCCCGCCGCCTTACGCGCCGCGATCAGCGATCTCTCGCATCCGGAGGCGACCGCCTCCCAGCTGCTGGTGGAGCGGCGTGGCAGCCGCTGGTACGGCACAGCGGGGACGGCCGACCCGGTGAGCGACCGGTCCGTCCGGGCGGACGACCGCTTCCGCGCGGGCAGCGTGACGAAGGCCTTCGTCGCCACGGTCGTCCTGCAGCTGTGGGCGGAAGGCCGGGTGGACCTCGACGCCCCGATCAGGCACTGCCTTCCCGGCCTCGCCCTGCCCGCCCGCTTCGACCGCGTCGAGGTGGCGCATCTCCTCCAGCACACCAGCGGGCTGCCCGACCACCGGGGCCTGCCGGACCTCGGCACCCCGGAGGCCGTCCTGCGGCACCGCTTCGACCACTGGACACCGCGGGCCCTGGTCGCCACGGTGACGCGGGACCGCCTCAAGTTCCGTCCCGGCCACGCGCAGGAGTACCGGGGCATCAACTACGTGTTCCTCGCCCTCCTGATCGAGGAACTGACAGGGCGCCCCTACGGGGAGGTGATCGCCTCCCGGATCCTGCGGCCCCTGGGACTGACCGGCACACGGATACCGGGCGGCGACCCCCGCCTGCACGGCCCGTCCGTCCACGGCTTCCTGCGCATGACGAACGCAGACCTGCGCGACGTCACGGTCTACGACCAGTCCGCCGCCTGGGGCGAGGGCGAACTGGTCTCCACCGCGGACGACCTCTTCCGGTTCCAGGAAGCCCTGTTCGGCGGGGTGCTCCTGCCGGGGAGGGCACTGAGGAGGATGGTCACTCTGCCCGCGGTGCCCATGCTGGACGGCACCCCGGCCCGCTACGGCATGGGCCTGCAGGCGGCCACGGTGAACGGCACGACCTTCTGGGGGAAGACCGGCGAGACCTACGGTTACCGCACCCGTGTGTTCGCCACGTCCGACCTGTCGACCCGCTTCGTGCTGTCCTACACGCCGACCGCGCTGAACGCGGGGGAGGACATGATCGAGCGGGTCGTCGGCCTGCTCACCACCTGACCCCGCGAGCCCGGCATGTTCCGAACGAGAGGCCCTAGGGTTCGACCACGACCTCCTGGGCCGCCGCCGTCTCCCCTGCCAGGAGCCGCGCGTCGACCGGGACGTTCCGCTTCACCAGCGCCAGCGCGACCGGCCCCAGCTCGTGGTGGCGCACCGACGTCGTCACGACACCGATCCTGCGGCCCTCCGGGCCCTCGTCCGCGACGCGGATCTCCGTGCCGGGCACCGGGAGATGGACGTCGCTGCCGTCAAGGTGCAGGAAGACCAGCCGGCGCGGCGGCTTGCCCAGGTTCTGCACCCGGGCGACGGTCTCCTGCCCCCGGTAGCAGCCCTTCTGCAGGTGCACGGCCGTGCCGATCCAGCCCAGCTCGTGCGGGATGGTGCGGTGGTCGGTCTCGAAGCCCAGCCGGGGCCGGTGCTGCTCGACGCGCAGCGCCTCGTAGGCGAGGAGCCCGGCGGCGGGCCCGTGGGAGGCGGCGAACTCCTCCAGGCCGGCCCGGGGCAGGAAGAGGTCACGGCCGTACGGCGTCTCGCGCACGACGACCCCGTCCGGGACGTCGGCGATGGAACCGGCGGGCAGGTGCACCACGGCGATGTCGGCGGTGCGGTCGGCGACCTCCACCCGGTAGAAGAACTTCATCGACTCCAGGTACGCGATCAGCGCGTCCTGGGTGCCGGGCTCCACATGGGCCCAGACGGTCGTGCCGTCGTCCACCAAGTACAGGGCGTGCTCGATGTGTCCGTGCGCGGAGAGGATCAGGGCCTCGGTGGCCTCTCCCACGGGCAGTTCGCTGACGTGCTGGGTGAGCAGCAGGTGCAGCCAGCTCAACCGGTCCTCGCCGCTGACGGTGACGACACCGCGGTGCGAGAGATCGACGAAACCGGTGCCGTCGGCGAGGGCGCGCTGTTCGCGGAACAGGTCGCCGTAGTGGGCGGCGACACCTTCGTCCACACCCTCGGCGGGGACGGCGCCGGGCAGGGACAGCAGGGGGCTCTTCATACCGCAAGCCTACGACGTGGTACTTGAACCCTTCAGGGAGCAGTCCTGGCACCGGCCGAAGATCGCGAAGTGCTTCATGTCGGTGTCGAAACCGAACTGCCGGCGCAGCTTGTCCGTGAACTCCCCGGCCACGTCCAGGTCCGCCTCGATGACGTTGTCGCAGTCCCGGCACACCAGGTGCAGATGGTGGTGGCGGTCGGCGAGGTGGTAGGTCGGGGCGCCGTGCCCGAGGTGGGCGTGGCTGACCAGGCCCAGTTCCTCCAGCAGCTCCAGCGTGCGGTAGACGGTGGAGATGTTGACCCCCGACGCCGTCTTCCTCACTTCCACGAGGATGTCGTCGGGGGTCGCGTGCTCGAGGGTGTCCACGGCTTCCAGGACAAGCTGCCGCTGCGGCGTCAGCCGGTAGCCGCGCTGCCTGAGGTCGCTCTTCCAGTCGGTGCTCACCACACCGACGAGTCTAGAGCCACCGGGCGCGGGCCCATGGGACGAAGGCGGCCTACTTGAAGAAGGCGATGCCGTCGTCCGGGAGGTCGTCCGGGAGGGCCTTCGCCCAGCGCTCGACGTCCTCCGGGGTGACGACCTTCTTCAGCTGGGCCGACATGTAGGGGCGCAGCGGGACCTCGGGGGTCTGCTTCTCGCCGACCCACATCAGGTCGCTCTTGACGTAGCCGTAGAGCCGCTTGCCGCCGCTGTACGGCCGGGAGTCCGCGGTGCGGGCGACGGCGTCCGTCACCAGGTCGATCTGCGGCTTCTTGTCGGCCATCTCGCCGTACCAGATCTCGATCACGCCGTCGTCGCGGGTCATCGTGACCTCGACCTTCCGGTCGGGGCGGATCCGCCAGAAGCCGGACTCGGACTCCAGGGGGCGGACCTTGTTGCCGTCCTGGTCGAGCACCCAGGTGTGGGAGCGGTACTCCAGGAAGTCCCGGCCGTCGTGGGTGAAGCTGACCTCCTGCCCGAAGTTGCACTTCTGAGAGCCGGGGAAGTCATGCACGCCCGCGCCGGCCCAGTTGCCGAGCAGGAAGGCGAGCGGGACGAGGTCCTTGTGCAGGTCGGACGGGATCTCGATCATGAGCGGAGGCTTTCGTGGGTGTGGATCAGCGCTGGCCCTGGAACAGCTTCTTCACGGTCAGACCGGCGAAGGCGAGCACGCCGACGCAGACCAGGACCAGCAGGACTTCGAAGAATGCTTCCACGGGTGCTCCTTGAGCGAGGGTGGGCGGACGACAGAGCCGCAGCCCAGCTTACGCGGCCGGGTCGGGGCGCTCCTGGCGAGGGGCGGCGCCGCCGAGGGCTACGCTTCCCGCATGGCGAAGAAGCTCGTGATCAAGGTGACGGCCGGGGCGGACGCCCCCGAGCGGTGCTCGCAGGCGTTCACGGTGGCCGCCGTGGCCGTGGCCAGCGGGGTCGAGGTCTCGCTGTGGCTGACCGGGGAGTCGTCCTGGTTCGCGCTGCCGGGCCGGGCCGCCGAGTTCGAGCTGCCGCACGCCGCGCCCCTGCCCGATCTGCTGGAGTCGGTCCTCGCCGCCGGACGCGTCACGCTGTGCACGCAGTGCGCCGCCCGCCGGGAGATCACGGAGAAGGACGTCGTCGAGGGCGTACGGATCGCGGGCGCGCAGGTCTTCGTGCAGGAGGCGCTGGCGGAGGACACGCAGGCGCTCGTCTACTGAGCCCTCCCCGCAGGGCCGCCGGGGCACCGCCGGCGTTCCTAGGGCCGCGGGCGCTTCTTGCCGTCCAGTTCGTCCCACCACTCGTCGGACTGCGGGTCGCCTGAGGGATCGTCCCACCAGCGGTCCTCCGGGCCGCGGCGGTTGGCGATCATCGCGGCGACCGGCGGGATGACCATGGCCACCACGCACATGCCGACGGCCGCGGGCACCGACCAGATGCGGATGACCCCCCAGGCCAGGACGAAGAGACCGATGCAGGTCCCCATCATGGCGAAGTAGACGTGCCGGCGCCGGGCGTACATACGTCCACTGTAGGTCCGGCGCGGCCTGTCACAACTGATCCACAAATTCGCTGCGGCCGGGCCCGGCGGGGTTACCGTGGCGTGTCCGTACCGGATTCACGAAACCGTCGCCGACCCGGGGGAACCACCACATGCGCGCCCTGCGAATACTCCTGATCCTCGTCGTGGTCCTGGGCGGACTCTTCGTGATCGTGGACCGGGTCGCCGTGCACTTCGCCGAGGGCGAGGCCGCGGACAAGCTGAAGGCGACCGAGAACCTGGCCTCGACCCCGAGCGTGGACATCAAGGGCTTCCCGTTCCTCACGCAGGTCGCGGGCGGATCGCTCGACGACGTCGAGGTCGGCATCAAGGACTACGAGGCCGCCACCGGCAAGCCCGGCCAGACCATCCGGATCGACGACCTGAAGGCCGACATGAAGGGCGTCGAGTTCTCCGGCGACTACAGCTCGGCCACGGCGTCCACCGCGACCGGCACGGCGTCGATCTCGTACGCCGAGTTGCTGAAGACGGCCAAGTCCGAGCCGACCGAGGTGGCCCCCGGCGTCATGGCCCGGGTCGTCGGCCTCTCCGACGGCGGCAACGGGAAGATCAAGGTCGCCGTGGAGGGGACCGTCTCGGCGCTCGGGGTCAAGCAGACGGTGTCCGTGCTCAGCTCGGTGACCGTGGTCGACAACAAGGTCGAGGTGCACGCGGACTCGCTGCCGCAGCTGGGCGCCGCCGCGGTCGCCGAGGACCGCATCCGCCGGATCACCGACTTCCAGCAGGCCGTCGACCAGCTGCCCGGCGGCATCAAGCTGGACAAGGTGGAGGCCGCGCCGAACGGCGTGCGGATCAGCGTGAAGGGTTCGGACGTCAAGCTGGCTGGGTAGGCGGTCGGACGCCGGCGGAGGCGGACGCCGGTGGACCGGGCGCGGGCGGTGACCGGCCCTGTCCGACTGGCGAGACGGACGCGTCCGTAGCGCAGATGAGATGACCTGAGCGAGCGCCCGGGGGCCGTGGGACGGCCTTCCGGGCGTCATACACGTCCCGCCATTCGGACGATCCCGTCTCGCCATGTGACACACCGGTGACACGCCCGCCCGGACGTCCCTACGATCGAACCCATGAAGCGACAGGCGGATCTCACGAAGCGGCGGGCAGTGGACCTGTGCCGCGTTGCCGCCATGCTCTGTCGCCCCTTCTGAGCGGAAGCCCCGGCTCCCGCGTCTCACCCGCCCTGCTGCCAGGGCATCCGTGCGCCGCTCCGCACCGAGCGCGCCCCTGCCTACTCGCACGCCCCGCCGCGACTGCCCCGGAGGAGAAGAGCATGAGCCGCAGCGACGTCCTGGTCGACGCCGACTGGCTCCAGGAGCACCTGGACGACCCGACCATCGCGATCGTCGAGGTGGACGAGGACACGTCCGCCTACGACAAGAACCACATCAAGAACGCGATCCGCATCGACTGGACCAAGGACCTCCAGGACCCGGTCCGCCGTGACTTCATCGACCAGGCGGGCTTCGAGAAGCTCCTGTCGGAGAAGGGCATCGCCAACGACCACACGGTCGTCCTCTACGGCGGCAACAACAACTGGTTCGCGTCGTACGCCTACTGGTACTTCAAGCTGTACGGCCACGAGAACGTCAAGCTCCTCGACGGCGGCCGCAAGAAGTGGGAGCTGGACGCCCGTGAGCTGGTCGCCGGCGACGAGGTCCCCGAGCGCCCGAAGACCGACTACAAGGCCAAGGCGCAGGACACCTCGATCCGCGCCTTCCGCGACGACGTCGTGAACGCGATCGGCTCGCAGAACCTGGTCGACGTCCGCTCGCCCGATGAGTTCTCCGGCAAGCTGCTCGCCCCGGCGCACCTGCCGCAGGAGCAGTCGCAGCGGCCCGGCCACGTGCCGAGCGCCCGCAACATCCCGTGGTCGAAGAACGCCAACGACGACGGCACCTTCAAGTCGGACGAGGAGCTCAAGGAGCTCTACGCCGCCGAGAACGTGGACCTCGCCAAGGACACGATCGCCTACTGCCGCATCGGTGAGCGCTCGGCCCTGACCTGGTTCGTGCTGCACGAGCTGCTGGGCGTGGAGAACGTCAAGAACTACGACGGCTCCTGGACCGAGTACGGCTCCCTCGTCGGCGTGCCGATCGAGCTCGGCGCCGCCAAGTAACCCCCGACCTTCTGGTCGGACCGAGACCCCTCTGGAGAAACGCATGTGTGGAGCGAAGGCCGGCGGCCCGGACGCCTCGACGATCAAGCCCGGTGAGACCACGATCCAGGGCCAGGTGACCCGTGACGGCGAGCCGGTGACCGGATACGTCCGACTGCTCGACTCGACCGGCGAGTTCACCGCGGAGGTGCCCACCTCCGCGACCGGCCAGTTCCGCTTCTACGCGGCCGAGGGCACGTGGACGCTGCGGGCCCTGGTGCCGGGCGCGACCGCCGACCGCACGGTCGTGGCCCAGAAGGGCGGCCTGGCCGAGGTCGCCATCGCGGTCTGAGCGACCGCTCGAGGGCCTGTGACGGGCTCAGTGACGGCTGAGGGCCGCATCCCCCTGGGTTGGACGCCGGTGGGGGGTGCGGCCCTTCTGCCGTGCGCCGGCCTTTCGTCAGCAACGCCGGACCGCCGCGAGCCCGATCGCCGCGAGCAGCGCGCCGACGCAGAGCGCGGCGAGGAATCCGCTGACGGCCGCGTCGTCGGGCACGCGGCGCCTGGGGCGGCGTCCGGGGCGGGGCGGGGGGCCCGGGTCGGGGACGTCGGGCGCACCACGCACCCCGGGACGGGGGCCGGGCGCGAACGCGGGATGGAAGGGCGGCAGCGCGTAGGCCGGCGGGGTCGTGGTCCGGTCCCGTGGCGCCGGGTTCTCCCGCTGCCGGCGCCTGCACTCCTCGTACGGCAGACCGTCCCGCTCGGCCGTCATGCGCGGTGCTCCGTCCGCTGGTGCTGACGCAGCAGCACGTTGGCGTCGGTCTCGGCGCTGCGGTCGTACGCCACCCGCGCCGCCTCCCGCCGCTCCGCCAGTTCCAGACAGGCGGCACAGCCCGGCACGGGGCGCGGTGGCCGGCTCGCCTCGTCCAGGGGCGGCGGCAGCGACGGGACGCCCCTGGCGCGCTGGTTGACGGCCCGCACGCCCGCCCCGATCCGCTCCCGGTCCGTGGCCGGGCGCACCTTCTCCGGATCGGCCTGCCACTCCACCCCGCCGCCGACGGGGCGCAGCATCACGTAGGGGCCGGCCCGGTCCCGGTACTCGCCGACCCTGTCGGTGGCGGGGTCGTAGAGGAGACGTCCCGGCTCGTGGGACTCCGACGTCGTCGTCACGGCTCTTCCTTTCCAAGAACGCGTGAACGCAGCGCGAGACAGCCGCTACGCTGCGTGTTCGGGTGGTTCCAAGAGCATGGCGCACGAAAACGGCGTCCGGGCTGCTGAGCGGGCCAAATTCAACGCGGGGCCCGCCAACTTCAACAAATTCAACAGGAGCGCGATGCCACAGCGGTTGGTGGTCACGGGACGGAGCCAGGAGCCGAGGGCACGGTTCAGCGAGGAGTTACGGCGCCTGCGGAGCGAGCGGGGGCTAAGCCTGCGGGACCTGGCGAAGGAGGTCGGCTGGGACGCCTCCCAGTTCAGCAAGATGGAGAGCGGGCAGACGCTGGGCGGCCCCGAGGTCGTCCAGGCGCTGGACCAGTTCTACGGAACGCCGGGGCTTCTGGTCACGCTGTGGGAACTGGCGGTGGCGGACCCGACGCAGTTCAAGGAGCAGTACCGGCGGTACATGCTGCTGGAGGCCGAGGCGGTGAGCCTGTGGCACTACGGCGTGAGCAGGCCGCCAGGACTTCTCCAGACCGACGCGTACGCCCGCGAAGCGCTCGCGGCGGGCGGGCTGAGGGGCAAGGAGCTGGAGCAGCAGGTGGAGGCGCGCATCGGTCGGCGGGAGCTGCTGGAGGGCAGTGAGGCGCCGACGTTCCGCAGCATCCTCTCCGAGGCGGTCCTGCGGACGGCATTGCCCAACCGGGGCGAGTGGCGGGAGCAACTGGAACACCTGGTGGAGATGTCGGAGCGCCCGAACGTCACGCTTCAAGTGCTGCCGTTCAGCACCAGCTTCCACGGGCTGGCGAGCACTGACCTGATGTTCCTGCGGCTGCTGGACACCCGTGCCGTGGCATACGCCGAGAACGACGTGCACGGTGAACTGATCTCGGAACCGAGCAGGGTTGAGCGCTACCAGCGCACTTATGATGCGGTGCGCGACAAGGCCCTGCTCCCTACCGAGTCGCGGAAGTTCGTCCTGCGGATGTTGGAGGAAGTGACGTGCGAGGCATCGACCTGACCAACGTGGTGTGGCGCAAGAGCAGCTACAGCAATTCGGACGGCGGCCAGTGCATAGAAGTCGCCGACAACCTCCCCCTCGTCCCCGTCCGGGACAGCAAGGCGCCCGTCCGGGGAACCCTCGTCTTCGGGCCGGCGGCCTGGGCGGCGTTCGTGGACGGGGTCAAGGGGAACGCCCGCTAGATCTCCAGCAGCACCGTGAACGGCCCGTCGTTCGTCAGTGACACCCTCATGTGCGCGCCGAAGCGGCCCGTCGCCACCGTCGCGCCCAGAGCGCGCAGCCGGGCCACCACCTCGTCGACCAGGGGCTCGGCGACGTCGCCGGGGGCCGCCGCGTTCCAGGTGGGGCGGCGGCCCTTGCGGGCGTCGCCGTAGAGGGTGAACTGGCTGATCACCAGGAGCGGGGCGGCGGTGTCGCTGCACGACTTCTCGTCGTGCAGCATCCGGAGCGTCCACAGTTTGCGGGCGAGCTGCGCCGCCTTCTCCTTGGTGTCCTCATGGGTCACCCCGACGAGGACGCACAGCCCCTCGCCCTCGATCGCGCCCACCGTCTCGCCGTCCACGACGACGCTCGCGCCGTCCACCCTCTGCACCACCGCACGCATGCGGACCATCATGCCCGGTGCCCGGCACTAGCCCGCACGGGGTCCACTATGGATCTCTTACCGCCCATCTGGGGAAGTTCGCGCGCACTCGGTCACATTGCGGCTGGTTGGGGTGGCACGATGCTTCTCACACGGCGGTCGAGGGGACGGTCACACGCACGATGAGCACACCGAGTACCAGCGGGCGGCTGGGGGCGCAGGAAACGTTCCGGCCGCCCGCCCAGCGCGCCGACGGCGGCACGGGCCCGGCGCTGCCAGCCGAGCCTCCCGAGCACGACCTGGCCCGGCTGAGCCTGCCCGAGCTGCGGACCGTGCGCCGCAACGCCCAGCGCGACGAGGCGGACCTCAGCTACGTGCGGCGGTTGCTCCAGGGGCGGATCGACATCCTGCGCGCGGAGCTGGGCCGGCGCGGCCGGGCGTCCGTGCCGGCGCCGGCGGACGGCTCCGTGGTCGACCGGCTCCCGGAGATCCTCCAGGACGCCCCGGCCCGGCAGCGCTCCTCGGCCCGCCATGTCACGCTCGGCACCCCGCACAAGGAGGAGTACGGGCAACTGGCCGCCGAGATGCTCGCCGAGGTCGAGCTGTCGGACCTGACGGCGCGTACGGACCTGGAACTGAGCGCCGCCATGGGGCGGTTGGTCCACTACGAGCAGGAGGTCTCGCGGCGCCGCCAGCGGTTGCAGCGGACGGCCGACGACTGCAGCGGGGAGATCGCCCGCCGGTACCGGGTGGGCGAGGCCCAGGTGGACGACCTGCTGATGTGACGAAAGGGCGCCGCCTCGTACGAGGTCGGCGCCCTGTCCGCGGTGTGTCCCTCCGCGTGCTCTTCATCCGTAGCGAGCTGTTCAGTTGTGGCTGTGCGATGTCGGTATTCAGATGTCGCTGTTCAGTTGTGGCTGTGCGCTCCGGCGGCCGTCCCCTGTCCGGGCTCCCGGCTCCCCTCCGGAAGGGAACCCGAGCGGCCAACCACTGGGAAGTTCGACCATGTCCCGCAAGTTGGTTGCCAACTTCACTGTACTTATGTCCGCTGGAAAGCGTCTTATAACCAGCCGTCGGGGAACTGCCGCAAGTTGGCGGGAAGTTGTACTGTTCGACCGTGGACCCGGAGCACGCCTCCGCCAGTGGGCGGACGAGGCCCCAGCGGCACCGCTCGTCCCACCGCGAGATCGCCGACGAACTCCGCAGCCGGATCAGGTCCGGTGTGCTGCGGCCGGGCGAGCGCATGCCCACGCAGGCGAAGCTGGCCGACGAGTTCGGGGTCGAACGCGGCGCGGTGCGGCAGGCCTTGCGCATCCTTCAGTCGGAGCATCTGCTCACCAACGTTTCCAAGGGCAGCCCGGCCACCGTGGCGGCGGTCCCGGGGCCGGCGCGCCCCCCGGCGGGCCCCGCCGCGCCGCCGCAGCCCACCATGGTCGGCCTCGCGCCGCGCGTCGCCGCCGCCTTCGCCGCCCCGCACGTGCGGATCGACGCCCTGTGCCTGACCTCCGTCTCGCTCACCCTGGCGATCGGCGAGCCGCTGCGGCAGATCCACGCGGGGCAGCTGAAACCGGCCAAGATCGACGTGCGGCTGCTGCTGCCCAGCCGCGACATCGACCTGGCCTTCCCGACACCGGTGGACGCCGACGACGGCGGCCTGCTGCACCGGCGGTGGCTGGCCCAGCGCAACGCCCAGGGCCTGGTGCTGCGGCAGAACCTGCTGGCGCTGTGCACCACGCACGGGATCGACGTCCAGGTCTCCTTCCGGGCGCTGCCGTTCACCCCGCCGGTGAAGCTCTACCTGCTGGGCGACTCCGAGGCGCTGTTCGCGTACTACACGCTGGGGCGCCGGGAGCGGGAGATCGAGCACGAGCACGTGGAGCTGTACGACGCCGACGGCACCCGGTCCATGCTGTTCGCCTTCGAGCGGCGGGCCGGGCGGCGGGACGCGACGTTCGTGGAGCAGTCCCGCCTGTGGTTCGAGGCGCTGTGGGAGACGATCAGTTCGGACCTGACGCTGACGCCGTAGCCCGGCGCGGGGCGCCGACGCCCTGGGCCGGGCTACGGCGTCACAGCGCGGGACCGGCCAGCAGGACCGCCAGCAGGACCGCCCCGGCCGAGCTGACGGCCGGACTCTTGGCCTTGACGCCGACGCTGAGCAGGAGCAGGCCGACGAGGCCGACGGCGCCGAAGCGCCACTGGACGAGCTGCTCGAAGCCGACGACGAAGAGGGCGGAGAGGAGCGCGAGGACAGGCATGGACGTTCCCCCTTTCGGTCTGCCAACTTGACCAAGTTGGCAACCAACTATGCTTAAGTTGTCCCCACTTGGTCCCTATCCGCAAACAACTTTCCAACAACTCCCCGTAGACGGTTCAGGGTTGTAGCGTTTGGTCGTGACCCAGGAGAACGTGGCAGTGAATGGCAGCGGGCGGCTCACGTCCCAGCAGATCGCCGACACCCTGCGCGAACGCATCCGGACCGGAGCCCTCCGTGTCGGTGAGCGGCTGCCCACCCAGGCCGAGCTGGCCGAGGAGTTCGGCGTGGAGCGCGGCACCGTGCGCCAGGCCCTGCGCGTGCTCCAGGAGGCCGGACTGCTCAGCAACGTGAGCAAGGGCAGCCCGCCCCGGGTCGCCGAACCGGGTCCCGCGCGCGAGGAACCCCAGCCGACCATGGTGGCCCTCGCACCCCGGCTGACCGACGCCTTCGCCGCGCCGCACGTGCGCATCGACGCCGTCTGCCTGACCGCGCAGAGCCTGATCCCCGCCCTCGGTGAGCCGCTGCGCCTGATCCACGACGGCCGGCTGCGACCGGAGCGGATCGACGTGCGCATCCTGCTGCCGTCCCGCGACATCAACCTCGCCTTCCCGGTGTCGGTCGACGCCGGAAGCGACGACGACGCCGTCCACCAGCGGTGGCTGGCGATGCGCAACGCCCAGGGGCAGGTGCTGCAGTACAACCTCCAGGCCCTGCGCGGCACCCACGACATCGACGTCCACGTCGCCTTCCGGGCGCTGCCGTTCACCCCGCCGGCGAAGTTGTACCTGCTCAACGGCGCGGAGGCGCTGTACGCGTACTACATGGTCACGCGCCGCGAGGAGCCCACCGAGAGCGGGACGCTGGACATGTACGACACCCTCGGCTCCGAGTCCCTGCTCTTCTCCTTCGAGAAGCGGACCGGACGCCGGGACGCCGCGTTCGTGGAACAGTCCCAGAAGTGGTTCGACGCCCTCTGGGAAACCATCACCACGGACCTGACACTCTCCTAGTGACCACAGAGACATCGACTGACACGACGACCGGTACAGCGGCCGGCACGGCCACACAGCCCTGGGAACTGCTGCGCCGCGCCCGCGTGGTTCTCTGGGACTTCGACGGGCCCATCTGCCGCCTGTTCGCCGGGCACAAAGCGGAACGGGTGGCGGCCGGGCTGGTGGAGTGGCTGGCCGGCCGCGGGCTGCACGGCCTGCTCGACGACGCCGAGCGCGAGGCGATGGACCCGCACGGGGTGCTGCGCGCCGTGGACCGCCGGCACCCCGGCAGCGACCTCGTCGCCGAACTGGAGGCACGTCTCACCAAGGAGGAACTGCGGGCCGCCGCGTCCGCGCTGCCCACCGCCTACGCCGACCCGCTGATCCGCACCTGGACCGCGGTCGGCTCCCGCCTGGCCATCACCACGAACAACTCCCCCCGGGTGGTCACCGCCTATCTCGACACCCGGGGCCTCACCGCCTGCTTCAGCCCCCACATCTACGGCCGCACCACCGAACTGCACCTGCTCAAGCCCGACCCGCACTGTCTGAACCGGGCCCTGAGCGCGATGGGCGCCGCCCCCTCGGACGCCCTGATGATCGGTGACTCTCCCTCCGACCTGACCGCCGCGCGCGACGCCGGCGTACCGTTCCTCGGCTACGCGCGTAACGAACAGAAGGGGAAGCTTTTGCGGGAGGCCGGAGCCGAGTGCGTCGTCGGGTCGCTGGAGCCCCTGCTGCTGGCGCTGCGCCGGAGGTGACCGCGGCCCGCGCCGGGCCCGGGAGCCCGGCGGCCCGCCGACGGCGTGCCCGCCCGCGGATCCAGGCGGAGAGGGGCGTCAGCAGGCCGACGCCCCAGAAGGCCAGTTGGACCAGGTCGTCTATCCGCACGTCCGTCCCGAGCACATGGACCGTCAAGGCCGCCACCCCCGTACACCGCCGCTGATCAGTCAACCGCTCAGGTCCTGCCTGTTGACTGGTTAAGTTGACTGCTTGTTGGTGCATTCCCTGTCAACTAGATCCAGTAACAGGCAGGTTGACCTGACTGGTTGACTGGTCGCCGGTGTTTGCCGCAGACCCGCCGGAGGTACGTACCGGCTGTGACGGGCAGGACGGGCAGGACGGGCGGGAAGGACGACGAGGCCGGCGGCAAGGCGTTCCGCAGGGTCTCCGACGAGCTGCGGGTGCGGATCGCCGACGGCGGTTACCCGCTGGGCACCGAGCTGCCCTCGCAGAACGCGCTCGCACGGGAGTTCGGGGTCTCGCGGTTCACCGTGCAGCGGGTGCTGACGGAACTGGGCAACGAGGGCTGGATCGAGTCGCAGCAGGGCAAGCGCTCACGGGTCGTCAGGAACCAGCGCATCCACTCGGCAGCGCCCCGGGCCAGCCGGTCCCGGCACCCGATGACCCTGGGCCCGCTGATCGCCGAGGCGTTCGAACGCGACGAGGTGACGCTGGACATCTACACCCTGACCTCCGAGAGCCTCGACACCCACATCCACGCGCAGGCCGAGCGCATCCGGGCCCGCATCATCGCGCCGGAGCGCATCGCCCTGCGCATGGTGCTCCCGTCCCCGTCCGTCATCGAGCTGCTGCCCTACCCGCGGGGCAAGGATCCCGCGGACGACGCCCGGCTGCTGGACCGGCTGCGCGGCATCACCGAACGGCACACCGCCTCACTGCGCAAGGTCCTCGGTGAACTGCGCACCGAGAAGCTGGTGAAGTCGGTGGAGTACGAGTTCCGGCACGTCTCCCTCGCCCCCTCGTTCAAGCTGTACGTCATCAACGGCGAGGAGGTGCTGCACGGCACCTACACGCCGGTGGAGCGTCCGGTGATGCTCGAAACGGGTGAGGAGATCGACGCCGTCGACGTCCTCGGCCTCGGCGCCACGCTCACCCACCACGTCCGCGACGGCCGTCCCGACTCGCCGGGCTCCACCTTCGTGGACAAGATGACGGGCTGGTTCGAGGGAGTCTGGACGTTGCTCACCGACGAGGCCCGTGCCCATGCGATAGCATCCGCGCACGCAGGCTGAGCGACCGCTCGGATCCCTGCGCGAGGGATGGCGGACGAGCCGGCCTCGGACGACCCCGCACAGGTGAGTGGCAGACCACCGTTGGGCTACTCGGCTGTGCCCCCGGTCGTGCCGCTCGCCAAGCGGACTTACCGTTTCCCCAGCCTTCCCCTTTTCGTGTTCTCGCGCGATCGAACCTCCGGAGCGGCCAGTGGGCGCACCTCCCGTCCCCCTCGACACGACCGGGGGCCGCGCCGACGGAGCCCGGAGCCAGGCCGTCTTCCGGACGTTCCTGGAGTACGCCGCCGCCGAGGGGGCGGCCAGCGGCGGCTTCCACAACCAGAACTACGTGGTCCCGCTGTCCGAACCGGTGGCCCGGCTGCTCGGCCGGGAACCGGGCGTCCCCGTGACCGTGCGGATGCGGCGCGAGGGCGCGCTGCCGGTGGTGATCCGCACCTGGCAGAACGAGTCGGCGATTCTGCGGGCCGTCAACGGCGTGCTGCCCAACGTGCCCGAGTGCCTCGCCGAGGGCGACGGCTTCGCCATCCACAGCTATGTGGACGGCGTACCGCTGTCCAGCGTGTGCGGCGACGGCAAGCCGGTCGACGGCCTGCTGATAAGAGCGCTGGCGGATCTGCTCGCCGAGACGGCCCAGGTGCGCAGCAGCGCCACGCTGCCGCCGCTGCCGTCGCTGTGGCCGCGCAACTACACCGACAGCCAGGGCTTCCTCCAGGCCCTCGCCCGCATGGCGGACCTGCAGATCCGGCAGCCCAACTGGAGCGCGTTCGGCGGTCTGTTCGCCGCCCTGGGCATCCCGGAGGACGCGCTGGTGCGGCTGGCCGAACGCGTCCCGGCCATGGCACGCCGGCCGTACAGCCTGCTCCACGCCGATCTGCACCGCGACAACGTGATCATGTCGTACGGCGGCGACCCGCCCCTGATCTGCGTCGACTGGGAGCTGGCGAGCTACGGCGACCCGCTGCACGACCTCGCCACCCACCTGGTGCGGATGCGCTATCCGGAACACCAGGAGAAGGAGGTCGTCGACGCCTGGGCGCACGCCGTGCAGGCGGTGCGCCCCGCCGCCGTCAACGGGGTGGCCAGGGACCTGCCCCACTACCTCGCCTTCGAGCGGGCCCAGTCGGTGTACCCCGATGTGATGAGGGCGGCGCAGTCCCTCCAGGACTCCTTCGACCAGAAGAGCCTGGACGAGGCGACGGCCCGCGTGCACCGCGCCCTGGAGCTGGCCGCCGAGCCGCTGCGCCTGGGCCAGGTGCCCGGGGAGCGGGAGATCGAGGGCATCCTCTACCGCTGGCGGGCCGCGGCGAGCGACGCGGTGTGGCGCGGCGGCGCGGGGCGCGGCGGGCGGGTCACCCGGGCCATCGACTGGAAGCCGGACGGGCGCGTCCCGGAGCACCCCGACTTCCCCCGCCCGGCCGTCGCGGACGCCCTGCTCCTGGAGGGCGCGGCCCCGGCCGAGCGGGTGTTCAAGGGCACGGTGCACCTCAACACGGTGGTGTGGGCCCCCGGCACCGGCTTCCCCGTCGTCGTGCGGCGCAAGGTGGCGGACGCCCGCCGGCTCGAACGCAGCTTCCTCAGCGAGCACGCCGTGCTGCGGGCGATCGAGCAGTCCGGGGCGGCGGTGGCCGCGCCCAGGATCCTGGCGCTGGGGGAGAGCCACTGCGGCAACCGGGCGTACTCCGGGGACCGCTTCGCGATCCACACCTACGAGGGTCCGCGCGATCCCGGCCGCAAACCCGCCCACCCGGTCCACGGGCTGCTTCCGCAGGAGGCGGACGGACTCGTGGACCAGCTGGCCGCGCTCACCGAGGTCGACCACGCCCAGCTCGACCCGGTCGCCGTCGGTCTGGACTTCTACGACTGGCTCAGCGACCAGCTCGTCCTGCTCGTCGCCGGCCTGCCCCAGGAGTCGCAGCAGCTGGCCCGTTTCCTCGGGCTGCCCGGCGCGCCCCGGCTGCGCGAGATCCTCGGCCGGCACCGGCTCACCCGCCGCACCCCGGCCCTGCTGCACGGCGACCTCAACCCCTGGAACCTGGTGCGCCGGGACGACGGCCTGGCGCTGACCCTGATCGACTGGGAGATGGCGCTGGTCGGGGACCCGCTCTACGACCTGGTCCGGCACATGCACCTGACCCCCACCCGGCCGGAGATCCGGGACCGCATGTTCCGCCGCTGGGAGCGCCGCCTGCCACGGGAGTGCACCCGGAACTGGCGTCAGGACTGGCGGGTGTACCGGTGGATCGAGACCGTGCGTTCGGCGTACGTCGACCTGGACCGGCTGGTCACCGGGGCGAGCCGGGAGGCGCCCAACGTCCGCCGGGCGCTGGACTCGTACGCGATGACCCTGGCGGCGGCCACCGCGTCGCTGGGTCTGACCATCCCGCCCCGGTCCAATCCCTACCTCACCCGCGCGCTGGGCCTGCGGACCGGTCCGGACAGCCCTGCGTAGGCTCGCCCCATGGGTGAGATGGGCCTGCGCGAGCGCAAGAGGCAGCGGATGTACCAGGACGTGTCGGACATCGCCGTACGGCTGTTCCTGGAGCGGGGCTTCGACGCGGTGTCCGTCGCGGAGGTCGCCGCCGCGGCCGGGATCTCCAAGCCGACCCTCTTCCGGTACTTCCCGGCCAAGGAGGACCTGGTCCTGCACCGGATCGCGGACCACGAGACGGAGGCCGCGCGGGTGGTCGCAGGGGCGGCCGACCCGGTGGACGCGCTGCGCCGGCACTTCCTCGAGGGCCTGGCGCGGCGCGACCCGGTCACCGGGCTGAACGACCACCCCGCCGTGCTCGCCTTCCACCGTCTGCTCTACGGCACCCCGTCCCTGGTGGCGCGCGCGTACGCCCACCAGGAGCGGTCGGAGGCGGCGCTCGCGCAGGCGCTCGGCGGCGATCTGGACGCACGGCTGGCCGCCGCGCAGATCATCGCCGTGCAGCGCGTCCTCGCCCTGGACAACTGGCGGCGGATCGCGGCGTCGGAGCCGGTGGCGGAGGTGGCGCCGGACGCGGTGGCCGCGGCGGAGCGGGCGTTCCGGCGGCTGGCCGAGGGGCTGCCGGGGCTGGGGGACCGGAACCCGGGACCTGATGTGAGACTCGGTTAAAAATGTAACTCGGTAACGTTATGGCGGTACGCTGGCGCCATGACGTCACTCGACCCCGCCCTCACGGACGCCCTGCACGCCGAGCGCGCCTACCACGACACCTGCCGAGCGGCCCTCGCCGCGATGGTCGAGGACGCCGCCGAACAGGTCGTCATCGGGGAGGACGTCTCCGCATCCGGAGCCGACGCCGAGGTCCTCGGCCACCGGCTGCGCAGCCAGGCCAAGGCCCTGCGCGAGCTCCCGCCCGGCCCGCTGTTCTTCGGGCGCCTCGACTTCGCCGACGACGCCCCCGGACACGGCGGGCAGAGCTACCACGTCGGCCGGGTCCGCGTCACCGAGGACCCGGCCGCACCTCCGCTCGTCGTCGACTGGCGGGCCCCCGTCTCCCGCGCCTTCTACCAGGCGAGCGCCCGCGCACCGCAGGGTGTGGCGGTCCGGCGCCGGTTCGGCTGGGCGCCCGGCGGCCGCGGCGACTCCGCCGGTCTCACCGGCCTGGAGGACGAGCACCTGGGCCGGGGCGAGTCCCGGACCAGCGACATCGTGGCCCGCGAGATCGAACGGCCCCGCGTCGGCCCCATGCGGGACATCGTCGCGACCATCCAGCCCGAACAGGACGACCTCGTCCGCGCCGCCCTCACCGACTCCGTCTGCGTGCAGGGCGCCCCCGGCACCGGCAAGACCGCCGTCGGCCTGCACCGCGCCGCCTACCTGCTCTACACCCACCCCAAGCGGCTCCAGCGCTCCGGCCTGCTGATCCTCGGCCCCAACCGGACCTTCCTCACCTACATCGCCGAGGTGCTGCCCTCCCTCGGCGAGACCGCCCGTCGCGGAGCGACCGACGGGGGCTACCGGCAGTCGACCCTGCTGGACGAGATCGCCCGCCACCCGGTCACCGGCACCGACCCGCTCCGGACCGCGGCGGTCAAGCACGACCCGCGCATGGCCGAGGTGCTGCGCCGGGCGCTGTACGCGCGCGTCACCACCGACGGCGCCACCGACCTCGTCGTGCCCGACGGCTCCCACCGCTGGCGCGTCCCCGCCGCCGAACTCGCCGGCCTGGTCGCACAGGTGCGCGCCGAGGAACCGCCGTACGCCGTCGGACGGGAGCGGGTGCGTGCCCGGGTGGTGCGGCTGCTGCGCGACAAGGCCGAACGGCGCTCGGGGGTGCTGCCCGCCTCCTGGGTGCGCCGCGTCGAGCGCTGCCGGCCGCTGACCGGACACCTCGACGCCGTGTGGCCGAAGGTCCGGCCCGAGGAGGTCCTCGCCGGACTCCTCACCGACGGCGAGGCGCTGGCCCGTGCGGCGGACGGCCTGCTCGACCCCGACGAGCAGGCGGCGCTGCTGTGGTCCCGGCCGCCGCGCTCGTACAAGTCGGCCCGCTGGTCGGCCGCCGACCTGGTCCTGCTCGACGAACTCGCCGGGCTCGTCGAACACCCCGAGGGCTACGGGCACCTCGTCGTGGACGAGGCACAGGACCTGTCACCGATGGAGTGCCGGGCCATCGCCCGCCGGGCCGCCTTCGGCTCCCTGACCGTCCTCGGCGACCTGGCCCAGGGCACCACCCCGTGGGCCGCCCGCGACTGGTCCGTCCAGCTGCGCCACCTCGGCCGGCCGGACGCGGCCGTGATCCCGCTGACCACCGGGTTCCGCGTGCCGGCGGCCGTCCTCGCGCTCGCCAACCGGCTGCTCGCCCGCCTCGACGTCGACGTACCCGCCGCCACCTCCCTGCGCACCGACGGGGAACTGACCCTGCGGCCCACCGAGGACCTGCTCGGCACCACCGTGGCCGCCGTGCGCGACGCCCTCGCCCGGGAGGGTTCGGTCGGCGTGGTCACGGCCGACGCGGACACCGACCGGGTGCGGGCCGCGCTCGACCGGGCCGGCCTCGCACCGGCCGGCCCCGACACGCCCGGCGCCCGGCTGACCGTCGTCCCCGCGAGCGTGGTCAAGGGCCTGGAGTACGACCACGTCGTCGCCGTGGAACCGGCGGCCGTGGCCGAGGCGGAGGAACGCGGCGCCCACCGGCTGTACGTGGTGCTCACCCGGGCGGTGTCCCGGCTGGACGTCGTCCACAGCCGGCCGCTGCCGTTCTGACCGGGGCCCTGGACGGCCGGTGCCCCGGGGACGAACCTGAGGGGTGATGCTGCTCTTCCTCGACGTCGACGGCCCGCTCATCCCCTTCGGGGCGGCGGACCGCGCCTACCCGCTCCACGACGGCCCGCCGGTGCCCGCGGGCCACCCGCTGCTGCCGCGCGTCGACCCCGCGCTGGGACCCCGGCTGACGGCACTGGGCTGCGAGCTGGTGTGGGCCACGACGTGGACGGACGGCGCCAACGACTGCCTCGCGCCGTGGCTGGGCCTGCCGCCGCTGCCGGTCGTGCGGTGGCCGGACGCGGACCAGCGGCCGGGCCGGCTGCACTGGAAGACCCGCCCGCTGGCCCGCTGGGCGGCGGGCCGGCCCTTCGTCTGGGTGGACGACGAGATCACCGGGGCCGACCGCGCCTGGCTCGCCGCCCACCACCCGGCCCCGGCCCTGCCGTACCGCGTCGACCACCGGTACGGCCTGACGGAGGCCGACTTCGCCGTGCTGGAGCAGTGGCTGCGAGCACACTGACACGGCGTGCGCGCCTCACGCGCCGACGTACTCCGCCAGGTGCTCGCCGGTGATGGTGGAACGGGCCGCGACCAGGTCCGCGGGGGTGCCCTCGAAGACGACGCGGCCGCCGTCGTGACCGGCGCCGGGGCCGAGGTCGATGATCCAGTCGGCGTGCGCCATGACCGCCTGGTGGTGCTCGATGACGATCACCGACTTGCCGGCGTCGACCAGCCGGTCGAGCAGGCCCAGCAACTGCTGCACGTCGGCGAGGTGGAGACCGGTGGTCGGCTCGTCCAGGACGTAGACCCCGCCCTTCTCCGCCATGTGCGTGGCCAGCTTCAGCCGCTGCCGCTCGCCGCCGGAGAGGGTGGTGAGCGGCTGGCCCAGGGTCAGGTAGCCGAGGCCGACGTCCCCCATGTTTCGCAGGATGCGGTGGGCGGCCGGGGTGCGGGCCTCGCCGTCGCCGAAGAACTCCTCGGCCTCGGTCACCGGCATCGCCAGCACCTCGCTGATGTCCCGCCCGCCCAGGCGGTACTCCAGCACCGAGGCGTCGAACCGCTTGCCCTCGCACTCCTCGCAGGTGGTGGCCACCCCGGCCATCATCGCCAGGTCGGTGTAGACGACCCCGGCGCCGTTGCAGGAGGGACAGGCACCTTCGGAGTTCGCGCTGAACAGCGCCGGCTTCACCCCGTTGGCCTTGGCGAACGCCTTGCGGATGGGCTCCAGCAGACCGGTGTACGTCGCCGGGTTGCTGCGCCGCGAGCCACGGATCGGCGCCTGGTCCACCGACACCACACCCGCGCCGGCCGGGACCGACCCGTGCACGAGCGAGCTCTTGCCGGAACCGGCGACCCCGGTGACGACCGTGAGCACGCCGAGCGGGATGTCGACGTCCACGTTCCGCAGGTTGTGGGTGGTCGCGCCGCGGATCTCCAGGACCCCGGTCGGCTCGCGCACCGTCTGCTTCAGCGCCGCCCGGTCGTCCAGGTGCCGCCCGGTGAGCGTGCCGCTCGCCCGCAGCCCGGCGACGGAACCCTCGAAGCAGACGGTGCCGCCCGCCGTGCCGGCGCCCGGACCGAGGTCCACCACGTGGTCGGCGATCGCGATGACCTCCGGCTTGTGCTCCACCACCAGCACCGTGTTGCCCTTGTCGCGCAGCCGCAGCAGCAGGTCGTTCATCCGCCGGATGTCGTGCGGGTGCAGGCCGGTGGTGGGCTCGTCGAAGACGTACGTGACGTCGGTCAGCGAGGAGCCGAGGTGGCGGATCATCTTCGTCCGCTGCGCCTCGCCGCCCGACAGCGTGCCCGCGGGCCGGTCCAGGGAGAGGTAGCCGAGGCCGATCTCCACGAACGAGTCCAGCGTCCCGCCCAGCGCGGTCAGCAGCGGCGCGACGGACGGCTCGTCCAGGCCGCGCACCCACGCGGCCAGGTCGCTGATCTGCATCGCGCAGGCGTCGGCGATGCTGATCCCCTTGATCTTCGAGGACCGGGCCGCCTCGCTGAGCCGGGTGCCGTCGCAGTCGGGGCAGGTGGTGAAGGTGACCGCCCGGTCCACGAACTCCCGGATGTGCGGCTGCATCGCCTCCCGGTCCTTGGCGAGCATCGACTTCTGGATGCGCGGCACCAGACCCTCGTAGGTCATGTTGATGCCCGCGATCTTCATCCGGACCGGCTCGCGGTACAGGAAGTCGTCCAGCTGCCGCCGGCTGAACGTGCGGATCGGCTTGTCCGGGTCGAAGAGGCCCGACTCCGTGTAGAGGCGGTGGTTCCAGCCGCCGGGCTTGTAGCCGGGGATGGTCAGCGCGCCCTCGCTGAGCGACTTGTCCTCGTCGTAGAGCTGGGACAGGTCGATGTCCGTGACCGCGCCCCGGCCCTCGCAGCGCGGGCACATGCCGCCGGTGATGCTGAACGCGCGGCGCTCCTTCACCGTCTTCCCGCCGCGCTCCACGGTGACCGCGCCCGCCCCGCTGATCGAGGCGACGTTGAAGGAGAACGCCTTGGGCGAGCCGATGTGCGGGGTGCCGAGCCGGCTGAACAGGATGCGCAGCATCGCGTGGGCGTCGGTCGCGGTGCCGACCGTGGAGCGCGGGTCGGCGCCCATCCGCTGCTGGTCGACGATGATCGCGGTGGTCAGGCCGTCGAGCACGTCGACCTCGGGCCGCGCCAGCGTGGGCATGAAGCCCTGGACGAACGCGCTGTACGTCTCGTTGATCAGCCGTTGCGACTCGGCGGCGATGGTGTCGAACACCAGCGAGCTCTTGCCCGAGCCGGAGACCCCGGTGAACACCGTCAGCCGGCGCTTGGGGATCTCGACGCTCACGTCCTTGAGGTTGTTCTCGCGTGCCCCGTGCACACGGATCAGGTCATGACTGTCGGCGGCGTGCTGTGCGATGGCCTCGTCCATGCCGGCCACCGTAGCGGTGCCCCGCCGGAGGGCGCTTCTCCATTCCTGACGCCTTCTTCCCGACGCCTTCCGCCAGGCCCGCGGGCGCAGCCGGCAGCCGTGCCTCCGGTCCGAACCGGTGACACGACACACTCTTGCAAGCGGGTGCTTGCAATTGTTAGCGAGGGTGGGGCAAGGTGGAGGCATGGCATCGCTGAACGTCGGCAACCTCGGTGAGTACCTGCGCGAACAGCGGCGGAACGCCCAGCTGTCGCTGCGGCAGCTCGCCGACGCCGCCGGGGTGTCCAATCCGTACCTGAGCCAGATCGAGCGCGGGCTGCGCAAGCCCAGCGCGGAGGTGCTCCAGCAGGTCGCCAAGGCCCTGCGCATCTCCGCCGAGACGCTGTACGTCCGCGCCGGCATCCTCGACGCCGAACGGGACCGGGACGAGGTCGAGACGCGCGCCGTCATCCTCGCCGACCCCACGCTCAACGAGCGGCAGAAGCAGGTGCTGCTCCAGATCTACGAGTCGTTCCGCAAGGAGAACGGCTTCGGGATCGGCGAGCGCGCCGAGGAGGACGGCCCCGGGGACGGACCCGTGGACCAGGGGACCGGCGGCGGCAGCCCTGCGGCCGGCTCGGGCGATGCCACCGGAAGTGACACGGACGCCGGCCCGCGGCGGACGGCCGGCTGACGCCGGACCAGGGCTCCGGACGCCCGCCGCGGACCACACCCACCCAGCCGAACGCGAATCCGATCCGGGAGGACCCTCACCATGGCCATCACCGACGACCTGCGCAAGACCCTCAGCGACCCGACCCCGTTCTACTTCGCCGCCGGCACCGCCGACCTGGCGCTCCAGCAGGCCAAGAAGGTGCCGGCCCTGGTCGACCAGCTGCGCGCCGAGGCCCCGGCGCGCATCGAGGCCGTGCGCAACACCGACCCGAAGGCCGTGCAGGAGAAGGCCGCCGCCCGCGCCAAGGAGGCGCAGGAGACCCTTCAGGCCAAGGTCACCGAGTTCATCGGGACCATCGACGTCGACCTCAAGAAGCTCGGCGAGACCGCCCAGGACCTCGCCCTGCGCAGCGTCGGCGTCGCCGCCGAGTACGCCGTCAAGGCCCGCGAGACCTACGAGCGGGTCGCCGAGCACGGCGAGCAGGCCGTGAAGACCTGGCGCGGTGAGGCGGCCGAGGAGATCGAGGAACTGGCGATCGCGGTCGAGGGCAAGGCCGAGCCGGTCGAGGTCGGGGACGACCAGCCGAAGCCGGCCGAGGCCAAGGCCGACCCGGTCGCGGACAAGAAGTCTGCGGCGAAGAAGGCCCCGGCCCCCCGCAAGACCCCCACCCCCCCGCCCGCCACGGCGAAGAGGACGATCCCGCCGGCCAAGTGACCCCGCCGGCCAAGTGACCATGGCCGACGAGACCGGTGCGGGCCGGGCACCTTTGGGGTGTCCGGCCCGTTCTGTGGGTACGGTGGCGGCGTAGCAGGGTTCGGTCATCAACGGGCGGTGGACAGCATGCTGATGTTGGGGTTCGCGGGTTTCATGGGCATCTTGAAGATCATTCTGATGGCCCTGGCCGCGTTCGGGCTGTTCGACGCCGCGTTCCGGCGCGAGGACGCCTTCCGTGCCGCCGACAAGCAGAACAAGGTCTTCTGGCTGATCATCCTGGGCATCGCCCTCGTGGTCAGCTACCTGTTCTCGCTCCTGTCCATCCTCCCCATCGCCGGCGCGGTGGCGAGCATCGTCTACCTCGTCGACGTCCGCCCCGCCCTCCAGCAGGTGGGCGGCGGCCGTGGGTGGGGCCGGCGCCGGGGCGGAAGCAGCAGCGACGGCCCGTACGGCCCGTACAACGGCGGCCGCTGACGGCGCCCCGCCGCGGGAGCGCTCGCCGGGTGCGCCGGGCCTGTCCCGGCCCGCCCGGACCCGGCGACGGCGCGGAACCGCCGGACGGCGGGACCGCGCCTACCGCGTCCGGTCCAGCAGCACCACCGCGACGTCGTCGGTCAGCTCACCCCCGTTGAGGTCCCGCACCTCGCTCACCGCGGCCCGCAGCAGCTCCTCGCCCCGCAGCCCCTCGGACAGCTGCCGGCGGATCATCTCCAGCATGCCGTCCTGACCGAGCCGCTCCCCGCCCTCACCGACCCGGCCCTCGATCAGCCCGTCGGTGTAGAGCATCAGGCTCCACTCGGCGCCCAGCTCGACCTGCATCCGCGGCCAGCGGGCGCCGGGCAGCAGCCCCAGGGCCGGGCCGTTGTTCTCGTAGGGGAGCAGCCGCGCCGGCCGGCCCGGGCGGGCGACCAGCGGGGCCGGATGGCCGGCCAGGCACAGGCCCGCCCGCCGTCCGTCGGGTGCGATGTCCACCGTGCACAGCGTCGCGAAGATCTCCTCGTCGGCGCGCTCGTGCTCCAGCACCTGCTGCAACGTGTTCAGCAGCTCGTCCCCGCACAGCCCGGCCAGCGTCAGCGCCCGCCAGGCGATGCGCAGCTCCACGCCGAGCGCGGCCTCGTCCGGGCCGTGTCCGCACACGTCGCCGATCATGGCGTGCACGGTGCCGTCGGGGGTGCGGACGGCGTCGTAGAAGTCACCGCCGAGCAGTGCCCGGGACCGGCCGGGGCGGTAGCGCGCGGCGAACCGCAGCGAGGAGCCCTCCAGCAGAGGGGTGGGCAGCAGGCCGCGCTCCAGCCGGCGGTTCTCCTGCGCGCGCATCTTGCCCTCGGCGAGCCGCCGCTCGGCCGTGTCGGACCGCTTCCGCTCCACCGCGTAGCGGATGGCGCGGCTGAGCAGCCGGCCGTCCAGCTCGTCCCGGAAGAGGTAGTCCTGGGCGCCCACGCGCACGGCCTCGGCGCCGCGCTCGGCGTCGCCGGAGGCGGTCAGGGCGAGCACGGCGTGCCGGGGCGCGAGGTGGAGGACGTGCCGGAGCACGGCCAGCTCGTCGTCGTCGCTGCCGCCGGGCGCCGGGAGCGCCAGGTCCAGCAGGATGCAGTGGACGTCGTCGGTGAGCAGCCGCTCGGCCTCGGTGAGGTTGCGGGCGGTGCGGACGCGGATCGGCTTGCCGGCCGGGTCCAGCAGGTCGGGCACGATCGGCGAGCCGGCCGGATCGTCCTCGATCAGCAGCAGGGTGAGAGTGGCGCCGGTGCCGTTCACGGCCGTGGCGTCGCGGTGGGCCTCTTCCTTGAGTAGGCCGCCGGCTGCGCGGGCGGCCTGCGCCTGACCACTCTCCACGGCCGGGATCGCTCTCTGCCGCGGTACGGGTACGGGCATTGTCCTGGGTTCCTTCCCTCCCCCCGAGGGCACGGCGGCGTCGAGGGGTCTCGACCCACCGACCGGGACCATAGCGGCTGGGACCGCCCCGACGGAATGGTGTGAGCCGCGTCGCTCCGGTGCCCGCCACTGTCATATGCCGCGTTCCGTACCGCAGTTGGACACGCCGACGGCCGGTAGGGGATGACGAAGCTCACGTCCTGGGGGAGTTTGGGGTGGATCGGGCGTGCGACGGGTCACATGACGTGCGTCACCGGGGACATGGCGCGCACCGCCCCGCACCGCGTCGCACCGCGCGTGCGGCCGGTCACGCGTCCGGCCGTACGACCCCGAGGATCGGCATCGATCCGGCGCCCGCGATCGTCACCGTCCGCCCGGGGCGCGGCGCGTGGATGATCCTGCCCTCGCCGATGTACATCCCGACATGGGTGGCGTCGTCGAAGTAGATGACGAGGTCACCGGGCCGCATGTCCTTCACCGCGACGTGCCTCAGCTGCCTCCACTGCTCCTGCGAGGTGCGCGGGACGGGGTGGCCGGCCGCCGCCCAGGCCTGGGAGGTCAGGCCCGAGCAGTCGAAGGAGTCCGGGCCCTCGGCGCCCCACACGTACGGCTTGCCGAGCTGGCGGGTGGCGTACCGCACGGCCTTCTCGCCCTGTGCGGAGGCCTTTCCGTGGACGTCTCCGAGGGCGCCGGTGTCCAGCCAGGCGGTCTGCGCCCTGGCCGCGGCCTCCCGCTCCAGCTCGGCGAGCCGCTCCTTCTCCTTCTTCTCCAGCCGGGACTGGAGCTTCTCGGCCGCGTCGATCTGCTTCTCGATCTTCTTCTTGGCGGCGTCCTTCGCCTTGCGGTTCGCCTCCAGTTCCTTCCAGCGGGCGGAGGCGTCGTCGGCGTAGCTCTGCAACTCCTGTTGCGTGCGGGCCTTTTCCGCCATGAGCTTCTTCGCCGCCTGCTGGCCCTGGAGCGCCCGTCCGGCGCCGTCCAGGAACTGGCCCGGGTCGTCGCTGAGCAGGAACCGGGCGGTGTCGGACAGGCCGCCCGTGCGGTACTGGTCGCGGGCGGCGGCGCCCGCCTGGTCCTTGAGCTCCTCCAGTTTCCGCCGGCCGTCGACGATCTTCTTCGCCAGCGCCGCGATCTCGGCCGACTGCTTCTCCGCCTTCTCCTCCGCGGCGTTGTACGCGTCGGTGGCCACGGCCGCGTCGTGGTAGAGCTTGTCGAGCTTCGCGCGGACCTCTTCGAGATCCTTGCCGGGCGCGGGAGTCGCGGCCGGTCCGGGGGCCGCCGTGGGGGCGGGGGTCCCCGACGGGGTGCGGGGTGGCCCGGGGGCGGCGAACGCCGCGCCGGGCGCCGACAGGACGGTCACCGCGCAGATCACGGTCAGGGCGGCCGTGAGCAGGCCGCGCTTGCCCGGTCCCATACGTCTTCCCCCAAACTGATTTACCGTCAGTAACTTACGGGCGTCTGAGGGATCGTGCCACGGCCGCGCGCAAAGCGACAGAGGCCGTCGGAAACCGGAATTCCCCCGCTCATCGCCGGATACGACGATCTCCTCGCCGGTGTGACGAACGACGCGCGGAGATCGTTCCGTCCACGGCACCCCGAACGGGTGATTCCGACGCGGGGTCAGGTACGGGGTCCCGGCGCGGGGTTCGGGGTGTAGCAGCCGGGTCGGGGCGTCGCCGCCGGGGCCGGTGTGCGGGACCCGGGCCGAGGGCGTCGCGGTGGGGGCCGGTGTGCGGGACCCGGGCCCGCTCAGGGCGTCGCCGCAGGCGCCGGTGCGCCGGAGCCGGGTAAGGCGAGTCCCGGCGCGCGTCGGTGTCACGTCCGGGGCGTCACGGGCGGCCCGCCCGTGGGGAGTCAGGTCCGGGGCGCCAACGCGGCCCAGGTCACCGTCACTTCGCCCTGCCGCCAGCGGGCCGGGGTGTCGGTGACGGGCCAGTCGGCTCTCAGGTCCCGCACCGTGCGCAGCCAGCGCTGCCGGGCGCCGTAGGAGGCGTAGGGCGCGGCGGCGGCCCAGGCGCGGTCGAAGTCGCGCAGGAAGGCGTGCACCGGCTCGCCCGGGACGTTGCGGTGGATCAACGCCTTCGGCAGGCGCTCGGCGAGGTCGGAGGGGCGGTCCAGGGAGCCCAGCCGGGTGGCGAAGGTGACCGTGCGCGGACCCTCCGGGCCGAGCGCCACCCACACGTGCCGCCGCCCGATCTCGTCGCACGTCCCCTCGACCAGCAGCCCGCCGCGCGAGCCGCCGGCCGCCGGGGCGAGCCGCGCGCACAGCCGCTCCCACACCGCCGCGACCTCGCCCTCGTCGTACTGGCGCAGCACGTTGGCGGCCCGGATCAGTACCGGTCGCCCGGGGACCGGGACCTCGAAGCCGCCGTGCCGGAAGGTCAGCCCCTCCCGCTCGTACGGCCGGGCCGCCGCCACCCGCTCCGGTTCGATCTCCACACCGACGACGCGCGTGCGGGGCGCTGCCGCGCGGAGCCGGGTCAGCAGCTCGACGGCGGTCCAGGGGGCGGCGCCGTATCCCAGGTCGATCGCCACCGGGTCGCCGGCGCGGCGCAGCTCGGCGCCGTGCGTGGCCGCGATCCAGCGGTCCATGCGGCGGAGCCTGTTGGGGTTGGTGGTCCCGCGCGTCACCGCTCCGACGGGCCGGGTGGCTGTGCGGGCTGTCATGGCTACGAGGGTAAGCGCGCCGGGACCCGCTGCCGCCGACGCCGTCCGGCTTCGAACAGTTGATCGGTAACGGGTAATGATTCGGCAAAGCCGTCTGAGGGGGAAATGGCCGGGCACCCGCTCACTGTTGGACCAGCTTGAGGGGCGAGGTGGGCCCTTGTCAGTCGTGTCCGCAACAAGGAGGAACGCCAGGTGAGCCAGTACGTCAGCAGGCTCGGGCGACGCTCCCCGTCGGCCGGCACGCGACTGCGGCTGTACCGCAGGCCCCGCCGGGTCGCCATGCTCTCCGTGCACACCTCCCCGCTCCACCAGCCCGGAACCGGCGACGCGGGCGGCATGAACGTCTACATCGTGGAGCTGGCCCAGCGGCTGGCCGCGATCAACATCGAGGTCGAGATCTTCACCCGGGCCACGGCCGGCGGCCTGCCCCCCACCGTCGAACTGGCCCCCGGCGTCCTCGTCCGGCACGTCGACGCGGGCCCCTACGAGGGCCTGGCCAAGGAGGACCTCCCGGCCCAGCTGTGCGCCTTCACCCACGGCGTCATGCAGGCCTGGGCCGGTCACCGCCCCGGCCACTACGACCTCGTCCACTCCCACTACTGGCTCTCCGGCCACGTCGGATGGCTCGCCGCCCAGCGCTGGGGCGTGCCCCTGGTGCACGCCATGCACACCATGGCCAAGGTCAAGAACGCCAACCTGGCCGACGGCGACACCCCCGAGCCGCCCGCGCGGGTCATCGGGGAGACCCAGATCGTGGCCGCCGCCGACCGGCTGATCGCCAACACGGCGGAGGAGGCCGGCGAACTGGTCCAGCACTACGCCGCCGACCCCGCGAAGGTCGCCGTCGTCCACCCCGGTGTGAACCTGGACCGCTTCCGCCCCTTCCCGCGGGGCGGCGCGTGGGACGGCGGCGCGCCGGGGGACGGCTCGTCCGCCACGGCCGAGGCCCGCGCCGCCGCGCGTGCCCGTCTCGGTCTCCCGCCGGACGCCCTGATCCCCCTCTTCGCGGGCCGCATACAGCCCCTCAAGGCGCCGGACATCCTGCTGCGCGCCGTGGCCGTGCTGCTGGACGAGCGCCCGGAGCTGCGCTCCCGCATCCTCGTCCCGGTCGTCGGCGGTCCCAGCGGCAGCGGGCTCGCCAAGCCGGAGGGCCTCCAGAAGCTCGCGGCCCGGCTCGGCATCGCGGACGTCGTGCGGTTCCACCCGCCGGTCTGCCAGGAGGAGCTCGCGGACTGGTTCCGGGCCGCGTCCGTCCTGGTCATGCCGTCCTACAGCGAGTCCTTCGGTCTGGTCGCCATCGAGGCGCAGGCGTCCGGGACTCCGGTGCTCGCGGCCTCGGTCGGCGGGCTGCCGGTGGCCGTGCGGGACGGCGAGACCGGCTTCCTCGTCGAGGGCCACGATCCGGCCGACTACGCGCGCGTGCTCGCCCGGTTCGCCGACGAACCCGGCCTCTCGGCGCGCATGGGCCGGGCCGCCGCCCGGCACGCCCTGTCCTTCGGCTGGGACGCGGCCGCCGCCGCCACCGCCGACGTCTACACGGCCGCGACCCAGTCCCACCGCCGTCGCGTACGCTCCCACCATGGGTGATGTCGAGAAGGCCGTAGAGGTCCTGGAGAGCGTCTTCCGGGACGCGGAACTGGAGTGGGAGAGCCCCGAGCCCGGGAACTACGTGGTCAAGCTCCCCGGCACCCGCAAGCTGTCCACCACGGTGTCCTTCCTCGCCGGCCGCCACTCCCTCTCGCTCAACGCCTTCGTCATCCGCCACCCCGACGAGAACGAGGCGGGCGTCCACCGCTGGCTGCTGGAGCGCAACCTCAAGCTGTACGGCGTGAGTTACGCCGTGGACCACCTCGGCGACGTCTACGTCACCGCCCGGCTGCCGCTCGCCGCCGTCACCCCGGACGGGGTGGACCGGCTCCTCGGCCAGGTCCTGGAAGCGGCCGACGGCGCCTTCAACACGCTGCTGGAGCTGGGCTTCGCCTCCTCGATCCGCAAGGAGTACGCCTGGCGGGTGGCGCGCGGCGAGTCCACGCGCAACCTGGAGGCGTTCATGCACCTGATCGAGCGCCCGGCGGACTGACGTTCCGCTTTTCTTCCGTACGACCCCTTTCCCGCCCGCCGGGCACAGTGGCATGCTCACCGCCAACGCATTCCTGAACGTCGTTCATATTCGTGAATTACCTCGAGGATCGGCAACCGGCGTGCACGCCGGAGGACGAAGGGGCGGGTGGACATGAGCAACGCGCACCTCACCAGACGGACCCTGCTCGCCGGCGCCACCGCGGTGGCCCTGGGCGCCGCGACCGGCACCGCGCGGGCCGCCGAACCTCCGTCCCTGTGGGGGGAGTTCACCCGCACCCCGCTCACCCACCCGCAGATCCCGTACATCGGCCGGGCGGGCTGCCGGGCCGGGGCGAGCCGCTTCCCCCGCCACCGGGTCGTCGCCGACGTCACCGCATACGGCGCCGTACCCGACGGCACCACGGACTGCGCCCCCGCGATCAACCGTGCCATCGCCGCCGCCGGAAGGGCCGGCGGTGGCACGGTCACCATCCCGCCCGGCACCTACCGCATCGACGACGTCATCCGCCTCGGCGAGTCCAACGTCGTGCTGCGCGGCGCCGGCAGCGGCCGGACGACCCTGTACGCGACGAAGAACCTCACCGAACTGATCGGCGTCTACGGCTCCCGCTACGGCGGCGACAAGTCCTCCTGGTCCTGGGCGGGCGGCCTCGTCTGGCTGGCGCCGAGGGCCCGTTGGGAATCCCTGACCGCCGCCATCAGGGACCGGGCCTGGCCCTTCGAGGGCTGGACCGGCAACAGACGGGACGAGTGGACGACCCTCACCACCGTCGCCCCGGCGAAACGCGGCTCGTGGACGGTCACGGTCGCCGACCCCTCCGCCCTGCGCCCCGGCCTGCTCGTCCTGCTCCGCCTCGCCGACGACGCCGCCCACACCCTCCTGCAGCACATGGCGGGCGGCGGCCCCGGCCCGGCGGCGTACGTCTGGGACGACAAGACGAAACTGACCTCGTACGTCCCCTACGAATGGCCCGTCCGCGTCCACCGCGTCCACGGCCGGCGCGTCACCCTGGAACGCCCCCTGCCCCTCGACATCCGCCCGGAGTGGGACCCGCGCCTGACCACGCACGTGCCGGAACTGACCGGATCGGGCGTCGAGGGCCTCACCCTGGAAGCGGTCCAGACCCCGCAGTCCCCCCACCTCCTCGACAAGGGGTACAACGGCGTCGTCCTCCAGTGCGCCTACGACTGCTGGGTGGACGACGTCACGGTCCGCCACGTCGACAACGGCTTCGGCCTGGTCGCCGCCTCCGCCTGCACCCTGCGCCGTACCCGGGTCGCCGGCCGGGGCTCGCACCACCCGTACTTCTGCCGCGAGGGCTCCCACGACAACCTGATCGAGGACTTCACCATCGAGGAGCGCACGGTCCCCGCGCCCGCCAACACCCAACTGCACGGCATCAACGTCGAAGGACTCTCCTCCCACAACGTCTGGTCGCGCGGCGACATGCGGATGGGCACCTTCGACAGCCACCGCGGACTGCCCTTCGCCGACGTCCGCACCGACATCACCGTGAACAACAACGGCCGCCACGGCGGGGACGCCAGCGCCGGCCCGCTCTTCGGCGCCCGCTTCACCCACTGGAACATCCGGGTCACCAACGGCCGCGCCGGCCTCGTGAAGATCGACGGCCTCGCCCCGTACTCGGCGACCGTCGGCATCAACGAGGTCCGCGAGTTCGACCAGACGGACGTCCCCGACTTCACCGGCGACCTGCACTCCCGCCTGGAGCTGTACGGCACCACGGACGCCGTGCACCCGCGCAACCTGTACGAGGCTCAGCGCGCCCTGCTCCGGTAACGCCCCGGCGTCACCCCGACCAGCTTCTTGAAGTGCCGGGTGAGATGGGCCTGGTCGTAGAACCCGGCGACCGGGGCCACCTCGCCCGGCGGCACCCCGTCCAGCAGCAGCCGCCGGGCCCGCCCGACCCGCCGCGACATCAGGTACTGGTGCGGGGCGATGCCGTACGCGCCGCTGAACGCCCGGATGAGGTGCGCCGGATGGGCGTGCAGCAACCGGCCGGCCTCCTCGAGCGACACACCTTCGACGACCCGCGCGTCCAGCAACTCCCGCAGCCGGCGGGCGAGAACGGGGCTCTGGTGCCGTTCCCCGGCCGCGCGCCGCCGCAGCCGGAGCCGCAGCTGCTCGGCGACGAGGGCCAGTCTGCTCTCCGCCTCCAGCTCGTCCCCGGGCCGTGCGAGGGCGGCGTGCAACTGCCCGACGCGCAGTCGCAGCACGGGGTCCCGCAGGTCGGGGGAGTCCACGGCAGGCCCGATGAACTCCTCTCCGAGCCGGCTGCTGTCCAGATAGACGACCCGTTTGCGGAAACCCCCCGGCGTGGCCGGCGAGCCGTTGTGCGGCACGTGCGGCGGCAGCAGCGAAACGGTGTCGAGCGGGGTGCCGTGCTCATGCCGGTCGAGGTCGTACCGTACGGCGCCGTCGTCGACGATGAGCAGCGTCCAGGCGTCGTGGACGTGCATCGGGTAGGCGTACTCGGTGAAGCGGGCGTGGAAGACCTCGGTGACGCCCGGCACCCGGGGACGCCACGCGCTGACGAGTTCCTGCCCGGCGGCCATGCAAAAAACGTACAAGACGTGACCGGGACCCGGCCGCGAGTCTCAGTCCATGAACACTGAACCCATCCGTTTCGACACGAAGATCGCCGTGCTGCTGCGCGAGGACCTGGAACCCTGGCAGCGCCTGAACGTGACCGCGTTCCTGGTCAGCGGCCTGGGCCCGACGCTCCCCGAGGTGGTCGGCGACCCGTACGAGGACGCGGACGGGGTGTCGTACCTGCCGATGTTCCGCCAGCCGATGCTGGTCTTCGAGGGCACCAAGGAGACCCTGAAGGCGGCGCACGGCAGGGCGCTGACCCGTGCCCTGCCGTGCGCGGTGTTCACGGCGGACCTGTTCACCACGGGCAACGACCGCGACAACCGCGCGGCCGTCCGTGCCGTCCCGACCGCCGAGCTGGACCTGGTGGGCCTGGCGGTGTACGGCCCGAAGAACGGGGTGGACAAGGTCCTGAAGGGCGCACGCATGCACCCGTGAGCCGTTCCGCGGCGCTCTCAGGCGAACATGCCGGGAACGTAGTCGCCGGCGGGCTGCCGGACGACGACGTTGAGGCGGTTGTAGGCGTTGATCACGGCGATGAGGACGACCAGGGCGGCGAGCTGCTCCTCGTCGTAGTGCTCGGCCGCGTTCGCCCAGACCTCGTCCGGCACCCCGCCGGCCGCGTCGGCGATCCGGGTGCCCTGCTCCACCAGCTCCAGCGCGGCCCGCTCGGCGTCGCTGAAGACGGTGGCCTCGCGCCAGGCAGCGACCAGGTGCAGCCGGGTCGGGGTCTCGCCGGCCGCCAGGGCCTCCTTGGTGTGCATGTCGAGGCAGGGCCCGCACCCGTTGATCTGGCTGGCCCGGATCTTCACCAGCTCCTGCGTGGCGGCGGGCAGCGAGGACTCCGTGATCGCCTTGCCGGCGGCGGCGAAGTGCTTGAACACCTTGCCGGTGGCGGGACTGGCGAAGAGGTCGAGCCGAGCGTCCATGGTGTGCTCCTCGGTGGATGGCGGCTGGTTGCACCTCATTGACGGAGGGAAAACCGCGCATGTGACGTGGCCGCGCGTGACCTGCGTCACTCCCCCTGCTGCATTGGCACCACGCCCGTCACCGGGACGTGGGACGGGCGCGCTCCCCGCCAGGACGGGCGCCGGAACCGGTGTGACGATCACAGGGAGATGGCGGGTCGTCCACCATCCCTCATGGTGACTGCCAGGGAGACCACTTGATGAACCGCACCCCGCACCGTCTGCTGGGCACCGCCGCGGCGGTGGCCATGGGCACCGTGGCGCTGCTCGGCACCGGCGCCGGCACCGCCGCCGCATCCGGGAAGGCGTACTGCGAGCGCGCCGAACGCCCGATATGGAGCGAAGGGCCCAGCCGCAACGTCACAGCCCACGGCTGCGACATCCCGGAGCAGAGACACCGCTGGTACGTCATCGACGTCGACACCCTCGTCCAGCCCCGCCACAAGACGGACTACCTGGACGAGGACATCGCCGGGACCAGCACTCTGCACGACAAGACAATGAGGTGCATGGGCTACACGAAGGACGAGCACGCGGTGAACTGGTTCGGCTGCGTACCGCAACTGAAGTGACCTGGAACGAGGCGAAGACAGGCCGCACACGCACCCGGCGCCGGGGAACCGCGCCGGGCGCGTCCGCTGTCGTGGCCTGTCGTGAGCACGGCCGCACTGCTGGTGGGAACGTCTGATCCAATGAACGGATGACGGACGCGAGCGCAACTCTGGGACCGCTGGAACTGTTCCACGGCCGGTGGGTGGTGGGGGACACCGGCAAGGGCCACTGGGTGGAATTCCGGAGGGACGGGCTGTACCAGCACGAGCCCGACTCGTCAGGACACCTGGTCCCGTGGTCCCGGATCATGCTGGGCATGAACCTCACCATGGGCAGCAAGTACCCGGCGAGGGGATCGAACGGCTTCGGGGGGCTCTTGGGCGGCCTGCCCGGCCCCTGGCGGGGGCGCGGCAGCGGTTACCTGCACATGACCCTGCGCCACCCCTACGAGAACTGGATCGCGCGCTTCGACCGGCACCCCCGCTCTTACCCCGGCGCCCACCTCGTCTTCCTCCAGCTCCTGACGACGCGAGTCATCGACGCGGGACAGGCACAGCTCCTGGGTGACCCCGACTGGCTGGGCCGCGTGGTCGCACGGTTGGCGCCGCAGCGGCCCCGGGGATGGCGCGGGATGAGGGAAGCGGTGACGCGGGCCGTGGAGGCGGAGGCATGAAGGCCGGCCGAGGGGCGGGGCGGGCGATGGCGCCTGTCACAGACCCCTCGGCCCATGGCGTCGGCTCACGTGCTGACGGGCGCAGACCGTGGCGGCTCGCCGCGCTCGCGCGGGAGCGCCCCGCGGCACGTGGCCGCGGGGCGCCCCGGTGCGGGAGGGGGTTAGTCGACCTTCTCGCCGTCGTGCTTCCCGCCCTTGCAGACGTTGTCCGTCAGATCCGCCATCCCGCCGCCCTGCTTGCACTCGGAAGGGGTGACGTACGAGTGGGCACCCGGGGTGGTGGCGGCGATGGCGGTGGCAGCGCCTGTGAAGCCGAGTCCGGTGAGGGCCGCCGTGGCGATACAGGCGGTGAGGATGCGTCGAACGCGCATGTGGTTCCCCTTTCGCGGATTGCCTGGATTGGGGCACTACTCAGCTTGATCTTCACCCGAGTGGGTGGCATGTCATGGTGGGCCATTCGGGTGACGAGGCGACGAGAGCAGCCTGCCCGAGGGGGTGGTGACGTGCCGGGTGACTTGCCGGGCTGACCTGCGGAAACGCTGAGCGGGCGACGCCCGGGGGATCGTCGCGGGGCGGTAACCGCGGTGGTCCGGCGCCGGTCGCGTCCAGCGGATCCGCCGAGCGGCCCGGGGCCGGCCTAACGACAGGGACACTTCTTCTTGCGCTGGGTCTTGTCAGGGTCTTAGCGACCTGGGTTTTCGCTGCTCAGGAGCGGTGGGCTCGTGCGCTTGGTGGTCGTCGTTGGTCGTCCTTGGTTGCTGTCGAGCGACCTCGGACGGCCAGCGCCTCACGACGGCGGCCGGCCGAGCCCTCAGCTTGGGAAGCTCGGGTTTCTTGGCGGTGGTTGCTGAATTGACCTGCGGTCAAGTGGCGAAAGGGGCCTGTCTGACCGACGGCCTGGCCGCGGCCATTCCCCGTGGTTCCCCGCACGATCTGGCACGCACCTGGCACGCGGGTCTTGGCTGGTTTCCGCCTCGCGGTCGTCGATCAAGTGCTCAGAAGATGCGGGCACCGCCCTGCGGCGCCTGCCGTTCGGCCGGCGTCGCCACCGTGACCAACCGCTGACGGTCGCGGCACCGCCCCAGGGGCGTCCGAGGCCGGGCCGTGCCGCATCATGTGCGTCATGTCCCTGACCTTTGGCCCTGACCGGCAGACCCGCGAGTTTCTATGCGACTGCTGCAACGCCCCTATCGAGCGTGCCTGGAACTTCGTTCACGCGGACGGCGCTCCCCACGCGGTGTACTTCGCGAACTGCTACCACCACCGAGACCGGGATCACGATGCGTGGATAGACGTGATCTTCGGGACGTGGGGCGTCGGGCCCGACCAGTGGGACGACCACATCTCGTTCGCCTGCCGAGTGGGCCCCGTCGTCGGCCAGCGTGAGCCCGCATCCACCCTGGTCACAGCAGGTCTCGCGCACCCAGACGGGCCTCTCTTCGGCCGCAAGCTCGACCGTGAAGCCGCCTTGCAGCATCCGCGCTTGCCGGAGTTCTGGCAGGTCTCGGACTTCATTTTGGAGAACGACCCGTTGGTACGAGGTCACATCTACGGGCGCTGAACTACCGCCCGACCACTGCAGCGTGCGGCCGGCGCTCCGTTCACCGGTCGGCCGCTTGCGACTGCGCCGAGCTAAGCCGCGAGACCAGGCGGTTAGAAGATGCGGGCACGCCTTGGCGGGATGGTCTGCTGGCTACTCCGCTGCTGTACCGCAGCTTCATGCCGCTTCGCAGCGATGCGCTCACAACGCACATTTCGATCTTGAGGGTGGGCATTCGAAGATTGCTCTCACTCAAGGAGGTTCAAAGCCTGTGACCGTCCCTATTGCGTACAAGGGGCTTGAGTTGATGCCCACGTGGTTCGTCATCATGGTTGCGGTCCTGGCTGGAGTCGGGATCATCCTGGCCTACCGACGGAGACAATGACCGGGAAAGCGGAACCACTTCCTCAGCCCAGCTCCCCTCCGCACGCCACTACGCGCCCGCGTTCAGCGACGGTGCCCCTCCATCCCGGTGCCGGTCGATCCCCACATGCGGCCGCGCGTCGGCGCAGCCCGCGCGATCCTCGAGCCCGGCCCGTCCAGCTTCGGGACGTGCGCGGCGAAAAGCCCCCTACTGGCGGGAAACCCGCAGGCAGGGGGCCTCTTCGTGGACGATTACTTCTTCTTGCCCTGGTTCTTGACCGCCTCGATCGCGGCCGCCGCCGCCTCCGGGTCCAGGTACTTGCCGCCGGGGGTGACCGGCTTGAAGTCGGCGTCCAGCTCGTAGTAGAGGGGGATGCCCGTCGGGATGTTCAGGCCCGCGATGTCCGCGTCCGAGATGCCGTCCAGGTGCTTGACCAGGGCGCGCAGGCTGTTGCCGTGGGCGGCGACCAGGACCGTGCGGCCGGTCAGCAGGTCGGGGACGATCGCGTCGTACCAGTACGGGAGCATCCGGAAGACGACGTCCTTCAGGCACTCCGTGCGCGGGCGCAGCTCCGGCGGGATCGTCGCGTAGCGCGCGTCGTGGGCCTGGGAGAACTCCGAGTCGTCCGACAGCGGCGGGGGCGGGGTGTCGTACGAGCGGCGCCAGAGCATGAACTGCTCCTCGCCGAACTCGGCCAGCGTCGCCGCCTTGTCCTTGCCCTGGAGGGCGCCGTAGTGGCGCTCGTTCAGGCGCCAGGAGCGGTGGACCGGGATCCAGTGGCGGTCCGCGGCCTCCAGCGCCAGCTGGGCCGTGCGGATCGCGCGCTTCTGGAGGGACGTGTGGACCACGTCGGGCAGGAGATCGGCGTCCTTCAGGAGCTCGCCACCGCGGACCGCCTCCTTCTCGCCTTTCTCGTTCAGGTTCACGTCCACCCAGCCGGTGAACAGGTTCTTCGCGTTCCACTCGCTCTCGCCGTGGCGGAGGAGGATCAGCTTGTACGGTGCGTCGGCCATGGCCTTGAGCCTACCTAAGGGGGGTGGGGGCCGCGTCGGGCACGGGGGCCCCGATCCGTCGGCCTCGTCGTAGCGCGGCGGCCGGCCGGCCACGGGCCCCGCGTCGGTGAACGGCCCGCCGAGTCCAGGTCGCTTCCCGTGCAACGATCCGCGACATCCGTGTGTCTCTTCGACGCCGGGAGGTTGAGGGCTCGGGAAGAGGAGTACACGACGTGACCGTGCGTTCCTTTGCGGGCGGATGCGGCGACCGGGGGTCCAGCGGAAGGCCGCCGAGCGGATCCGGCAGCTGCGCACCCTGTGACGGCGCCACAGGGCGGCGGTCGCCGATCCGGCGCTGCGCCCGGTCGTGGTGCGGGGCCAGCGGTCCCACGGCCGGGTCGTGGATCCTCTGCGCCTTCCTGGGGCGGAAGTATCCGGCCCCGAGCCGTTGCGAGCGGGCGGGACGGGCGGCGTCGTACCCGGCTCTGCCCGGTCGTGGCCCGATTGACGTGAACCGCTAATTGACTGGCGTTCCCCAGGCCTCCACTCGTAAGTTGTGATCACCGCTTGAGCCGCTTACCGACGTGGGGGATCCTCGATGTCACCAGCCCGTGTGAGACGCGCTGTCCACGAATCCGTCTCCGGGCTCCCCAGAGAGTTCTGGTGGCTGTGGACCAGCACCCTCGTCAACCGGCTGGGCGCGTTCGTGGCCACGTTCATGGCCCTGTACCTCACGCTCGACCGCGGTTACTCCGCCTCGTACGCCGGTCTCGTCGCCTCCCTGCACGGGCTCGGCGGGGTCGTCTCCTCGCTGGGCGGCGGGGTGATGGCCGACCGGCTCGGCCGGCGGCCCACCCTGCTCATCGCGCAGACCGCCACCGCCGCCTCGGTCGCCCTGCTCGGCTTCATGACCGGCCCGGTCGCCATCGCCGCCGTCGCCTTCCTCGTCGGCATGGCCTCCAACGCCTCCCGGCCGGCCGTGCAGGCGATGATGGCCGACATCGTCCGCCCCGAGGACCGGGTGCGGGCCTTCTCCCTCAACTACTGGGCGATCAACCTGGGCTTCGCCGTCTCCTCCATGGCCGCCGGGTTCATCGCCGAGTTCAGTTATCTCGCCGGGTTCCTGATCGAGGCCGGGATGACCCTGGCCTGCGCGGTCGTCGTCTTCGCCAAGGTGCCCGAGTCGCGCCCGGCGGTCACGGCCAAGCAGGCGGAGGACGGCGTCAGTCTGGGCACGGTGCTGCGGGACGGGCGGTACATGGCCGTCGTCGGGCTGTCCTTCCTCGTCGCCCTGGTCTTCCAGCAGGGCTCGGTCGGACTGCCGGTGGCGATGGGGCGGGCCGGGTTCTCCCCGGCCGACTACGGCCTCGCCATCGCCGTCAACGGCATCCTGATCGTCGCCCTGCAGATCCCCGTCACCCGGTTCATCGAGCACCGTGATCCGCGCACCCTCCTGGTCGCCTCCTCGCTCCTCGCGGGATACGGCTTCGGGCTGACCGCGTTCGCCGGTTCGGTCGGCGTCTTCATGGTCACCGTGTGCGTGTGGACGCTGGCCGAGATCGTCAACGCACCGACCCAGACGGGCCTCGTCGTCCGCCTCTCCCCGGTCCACGGCCGCGGGCGCTACCAGGGCATGTACACGCTCTCGTGGTCGGTCGCCGCCCTGATCGCGCCCCTGATGTCGGGCGTGGTCATCGACCGCCTCGGCGCCGGGTGGCTGTGGGGGACGTGCGCGCTGGTGGGGACGGCGGCCGGGCTCGGCTACGGCGTCCTGATGCGCCGCCTGCCCCCGGAGCGGCCGACCCCGGCCCCGGTACCGGCGGACACCGCGACCGAGGTCCGTACGGCCTAGGGTCGTTCGGATCACGCCGGCGTCGCCCGGTCAGCCAGGCGACCCGGGAGGTCCCGACCGCCCGGCGACACGGAAGGCGCTGGACGCGCTCACGCCTCCAAGGTCACCTGGTGCACCTCGTCCGCCCGGTGGCCGGCGCGCTCGTGGACGCGCTGGACGGCTTCCGCCGAGGGCGCTTCGGAGAGGCAGTAGACGGTGCCGGTCTCCGGGTCCGCCCACGCGTGCCGGAAGTGCACGGACTCGTCCGCCTCGATGGCGAGGTCGGCCCGGTGCGCCTCCATCAGCTGGTCGGCCGTGATGCCCTCCATGCCACGGTGCACGTCGATGAACTTGGCCATGGCCCGCCACCTCCTGCCGCCGGCTGCCGTCCCGCCCGCACCTTCCATGCTGCGCCCGGGGCGCGGGCGGGGCATCCGGTACGCCGGGGGCCGGTGCGAGACGTGCTCACACCGGCCCGGACGCGCCGTTCAGCCGCACTGGCAGGGGTTGCCCGACTGGCACCCGCAGCCGCAGCCGGAGCCGCAGCCGCACGCGCCGAACAGCGGAAGGGTCCTGATCTCGGCGGGCTGCCCGCTCTCGCGCTCCTGCGTCGGGTCGGGCGTGGTGCTGGGGGATTCGGCCATGGGTCCCTCCTAGACCTGGGGCAGGGTGCCCTCGCCCATTTCATGCCCGTCGCGCCGGGCGCATCAACGGCGCACGGAGGCGTTCGCGGTTCCGAACGGCTCCCGGTCCGTAGGGGTCACACCCCCTCGGTGCCCGTCACCGGCTGGATGTCCGGCTGCAACTCGTCCGCGTGCTCACCGGTCACCAGGTAGACCACGCGCTTGGCGACGGCCACGGCGTGGTCGGCGTACCGCTCGTAGTAGCGGCCGAGCAGGGTGACGTCCACGGCCGTCTCGATGCCGTGCTTCCAGCGCTCGTCGATCAGGTGCTGGAAGAGCGTGCGGTGCAGCAGGTCCATGTCGTCGTCGTCCTGTTCCAGCTGGAGGGCCAGGTCGACGTCCTTGGTCACGAGCACCTCGGCGGCCTTGGCCATCAGGCGCTGCGCGAGCTGGCCCATCTCCAGGATGGTGGCGTGCAGGTCGTACGGAACGGCCCGGTTCGGGAAGCGCAGCCGCGCGAGCTTCGCCACGTGCTGGGCGAGGTCGCCCGAGCGCTCCAGGTCGGCGGACATCCGCAGCGACGTGACGACGATCCGCAGGTCCGTCGCCACCGGCTGCTGCCGGGCCAGCAGGGCTATCGCCCGGGCCTCCAGGTCGTGCTGGAGTTCGTCGACCTTCTTGTCGGCCTCGATCACGCTCTCGGCCAGCTTGAGGTCGGAGTCGAGGATGGCGGTCGTGGCGCGCCCGATCGCCGATCCGACCAGCCGGGCCATCTCCACCAGTCCGTCGCCGATCGAGTCCAGTTCCTCGTGGTACGCGTCCCGCATCAGGGTTCCCTCTCATCGGTGTGCTTGGTCCCCACGCTCCCACGTTGTGCCCCGCACCCGTCCGTTTCCGCCATCCCGAATGAACCGGTACTGGCTGCAAGGTGAACTCTGGGCGACGAGTGTCCGAGGTCGCACGGTGACGGCTGTGGTCATGTCGTACGCCGTGCCTAACCTGGTGGCATGGACGTGAACGCGGCGGTCGCCGCAGCGGCAGCGATCGCCGGGGTGCTCACCGGTGTCATCGCCGTGCTGGCGTTCCGCTGGAGCGAACGCGACCAGAAGCGACCGACCAGGACTTCCTTGCACACCGATCCCGTACTCCCGCCCGGCGTGGACACCGTACTGTCCGTGCTCCGCTCCTCCGCCGTCGTCCTCGACGAGGCCGACGCCGTGGTCAAGGCCAGCTCCGCCGCCTACGCCCTCGGGCTGGTCCGCGGCGGCAAGCTCTCCGTGGAGCCCATGCTCCAGATGGCCCGGGACACCAGACGGGACGGGGAGATACGACAGGTCGAGCTGGACCTGCCCCGGCGCGGCACCGGACGGGGCGAGGCCCTCGCCGTCTCCGCGCGCGTGGCCCCGCTCGGCTCCCGCCTGGTCCTGCTGCTGGTCGAGGACCTGACCGAGGCCCGCCGGATCGAGGCGGTGCGCCGCGACTTCGTGGCGAACGTCAGCCATGAGCTGAAGACGCCCGTCGGCGCGCTGTCCCTGCTCTCCGAGGCGGTGATGGACGCCTCCGACGACCCGGAGGCCGTGCAGCGCTTCGCCGGCCGGATGCAGATCGAGGCGACCCGCCTGACCAACCTGGTGCAGGAGCTGATCGACCTCTCCCGGGTGCAGAACGACGACCCGCTGGAGGACGCCGAGCCCGTCCGGGTGGACGAGCTGGTCGCCGAGGCCATGGACCGCTGCCGCCACCAGGCGGGCACGAAGCAGATCACGATGGCCTCGAACGTGTGGATGCCCGAAGGACCCGATCAGGGGGGTGGCGGGCGCAGGGCGGACGGTGCGGCGGACCTGCACGTCTGGGGCAACCGGGGCCAGCTGGCCGCCGCCCTCGGCAACCTGGTCGAGAACGCCGTCAACTACTCCCCGGCCCGCACCCGCGTCGGCATCGCCGCACGCCGGGTCAGCGCGCCCGGCGGCGACATGATCGAGCTGGCGGTCACCGACCAGGGCATCGGCATCTCGGACAAGGACAAGGAGCGCATCTTCGAGCGCTTCTACCGCGTCGACCCGGCCCGCTCCCGGGCCACCGGCGGCACCGGCCTGGGTCTCGCCATCGTCAAGCACGTGGTCGCCTCGCACGGCGGGGAGGTCACGGTCTGGAGCGCCGAAGGCCAGGGCTCCACCTTCACCCTCAGGCTGCCGGAGGCGGGCGCGGCCCGCGACCGCGCACAGCAGCACCCCGACCTCGACGACGAGGCCGGACCCACCGATCCACCCCCGTACGCATCGCTTCCCGCCCCGGAGGTCCTTCCGTGACCCGTGTGCTCGTCGTCGAGGACGAGGAGTCCTTCTCCGACGCCCTGTCGTACATGCTCCGCAAGGAGGGCTTCGAGGTCGCCGTCGCGGCGACCGGCCCTGACGGCCTGGACGAGTTCGAGCGCAACGGCGCCGACCTGGTCCTCCTCGACCTGATGCTGCCGGGCCTGCCCGGCACCGAGGTCTGCCGCCAGCTGCGCGGCCGCTCCAACGTCCCCGTGATCATGGTGACCGCCAAGGACAGCGAGATCGACAAGGTCGTCGGGCTCGAGATAGGAGCCGACGACTACGTCACCAAGCCGTTCTCCTCCCGCGAGCTGGTCGCCCGCATCCGCGCGGTGCTGCGCCGGCGCGGCGAGCCGGAGGAGGTCACCCCGGCCGCGCTGGAGGCGGGCCCGGTCCGCATGGACGTCGACCGGCACGTGGTCACCGTCGGCGGCTCCAAGGTCGACCTCCCGCTCAAGGAGTTCGACCTCCTGGAGATGCTGCTGCGCAACGCGGGCCGCGTACTCACCCGCATGCAGCTCATCGACCGCGTCTGGGGCGCCGACTACGTGGGCGACACCAAGACCCTCGACGTCCACGTCAAGCGCCTGCGCGCCAAGATCGAACCGGACCCGGGCGCGCCGCGGTACCTGGTGACGGTGCGGGGCCTGGGCTACAAGTTCGAGCCGTAGACCGCGGGGCGCTCGCGAGTGAGGCCGGCGCTCGTCCGTATGCCGAAGGGCGGCACCCCCACGGGGTGCCGCCCTTCGGCGTACGGCTGGTCAGTGACCGGCGGCCGACGCCGACGCCGAGTCGTGCGGGGTGGCGGCCGCACCGGAAGCGGTGGCCGACGGGCTCGTCCCGTGGCCGCTCCCCGGCTTGCCGCCGGACGCGCTCGCGCTGCCGGACGGGGCGGCCGTGGCGCCGCCGGCACCGGCCGGGGCGGACGGGACCTGGCTCGGGCCCCACTTGTCGAAGTAGCTGGTGGCCGGGACGACGAAGGCGCGCAGGCTCACCTTGCCGGTCTTGCTGAAGGTGAAGGTGATCTTCTGGGCGTTGCCGTCCTGGACGGCCTCACGGCCGCTGGGCAGCGTCGCGGACGCGTTGTCCTTGCCGCCGAGGATCAGCGAGCCGTGCGCCGGAACGGTCAGGCTCTGGCCCTTGGCGGGCTTCAGCTCGGCGGACGTCCCGCTCCCGTCCAGCGTGATCGACTGGAGGGTCTGGTCGGTCTTCCCGGAGTTGAACACGGTCGCGGAGACCACCGCGGGGCCCGTCGACTGCAGGTCGGGCTGGGTGATGACCAGGGCGTTCTGGACCTTGATGTCGCCCACGCTGGTCGCCGCGTTGTCCGGCTTGATCTCCAGGGTCTGGGCGTTGTTTCCGGCGCCGCAGGCGGCGAGCGAGGCGATCGAGAAGACGATGGCGGAGGCGGCGAGGGCGCCGCGTCGAAGGCTGCTGCTCACGGCGGCGGCAACTCCTTGAACGCGCGGGCGGCTCCCCTTGTAAAGCCGCCCTAAGTGTCTGTCAGCGGCTTCAGGCTACCGAGCCGTTCCCGCGCCGTCGCACCCGACCCTCCCCCTGGCCGCGGGCTTCCCTCCGGCTGGGGGTACTCCGTGGGGCCCGCGCGACCCCGTGGCCGCATTGCGGAGCCGCTGGTCCGTCATTCACATAACGCGACGGCGACCGCCTCTCAGGCCCCCACAACGAGGCTCGCGAAATTTCCGTGAAGGAATGCGCGAGCCTCCCCGATATTGATCACGACGCCCCCCTCCGCCGGCCGTTGATCAATTCTGGATTCGTCTCGTACCCGGCCCCGGCCACCGAACGGAGTAGCGGAAGTCGCACGCTTGCGACCGGACAAATCGGGATGTTCCGCCACTTGGGACGGCCTCTCGGGACCTGTGACGTACGCGTTTCGCCCCGCCCGAAGAGCCCCTCCGACCTGCGAATACCCGGTTCCGGAGGCTCACCGCAGCACGTCCCGGTCGCTGTTGTCAAGCCCTGAGATATGCCCTGACCTGCGAAAACGCCATTCAGAAGACGCCGTATCCGTGTTAGCCTGGATAGCCACGGAAGGGGTACCTGTCACATGACGTTCAAGGTTGGCGACACCGTGGTCTATCCCCATCACGGGGCCGCGCTGATCGAGGCCATCGAAACTCGCCAGATCAAAGGCGTGGACAAGACCTACTTGGTGCTGAAGGTCGCCCAGGGTGACCTCACGGTGCGTGTGCCAGCGGACAATGCGGAGTTCGTGGGCGTGCGTGATGTGGTCGGTCAGGACGGGCTGGACCGAGTCTTCGAGGTGCTGCGCGCGCCGTACGCCGAGGAGCCCACGAACTGGTCCCGTCGCTACAAGGCAAACCTGGAGAAGCTCGCCTCCGGCGATGTCATCAAGGTCGCGGAAGTCGTGCGTGACCTGTGGCGCCGCGAGCGCGAGCGCGGACTGTCCGCCGGTGAGAAGCGCATGCTCGCCAAGGCCCGCCAGATTCTGGTGAGCGAGCTGGCTCTCGCGGAGAACACGAACGAGGACAAGGCCGAGGCCCTGCTCGACGAGGTGCTCGCCTCCTGACGCGCAACGGCAGCGAACCTTCGCTTCCGGCACGCTCAGCGCACTGAAATGCCGCGGTGCCCGATGACACTGATCCTGTCGCCGGGCGCTGCGGCATCTTGCGTCCCCGCGGCGGGCGCTCCTCGGGAAGCCGGTGGCGGGGAAGCCCGCGGACATCCCCCCGACACGCGGTCCCCCGATAATCGATCACCGGTCGACACGCGATCCCCCGGCACCCGATGTGCCGGTACTCGATGTGCCGGCCGGGGCGGATGGCTCGACCAGGGTCACGGAAAGGGTCCGGTCAAGGCGTCGCGCCCGGCACTCCTCCAGGCCATACCCACCTAGGTCGAGCACACAAACCTGACAGGAACCGATGTCTGACGAATCGCGCCCCACCCCCGCGCAGACCCCCGTCGCCGCCGTGATTCCCGCCGCCGGCCGGGGCGTACGGCTCGGCCCGGGCGCCCCCAAGGCGCTCCGCGCGCTGAACGGAACACCCATGCTCATTCACGCGGTCCGCGCCCTCGCCGCCTCCCGTCACGTCTCGCTGGTGATCGTCGTGGCCCCGCCGGACGGCGCCGCCGAGGTCAAGTCCCTGCTCGACGCGCACGCGCTGCCGGAGCGGACGGACTTCCAGGTCGTCCCCGGCGGCCAGTCCCGCCAGGAGTCGGTCCGTATCGGCCTGGACGCCCTGCCGCCGCACTACCGGATCGTCCTCGTCCACGACGCGGCCCGGCCGCTGGTCCCGGTCGACACCGTCGACGCGGTGATCGAGGCCGTACGCGACGGCGCCCCCGCCGTGGTGCCCGCGCTGCCGCTGGCCGACACGGTCAAGGAGGTCGCGCCCGCGGCCGTGGCCGGCGACCCGGAGCCGGTCGTCGCCACCCCCGAGCGGGCCCGGCTGCGGGCCGTCCAGACCCCGCAGGGCTTCGACCGGGCGACCCTGGTCCGCGCCCACGAGAGCGTCACCGAGAACGTCACCGACGACGCGAGCATGGTGGAGCAGCTGGGGCTGCCGGTCGTGGCCGTCCCCGGCCACGAGGAGGCCTTCAAGGTCACCCGCCCCCTCGACCTGATCCTCGCCGAGGCGGTCCTGGCCCGCAGGAGGCTGACCGATGGCTTCTGAGGCCGGCTTCGTGCTTCCCCAGGTCGGCATCGGCACCGACATCCACGCCTTCGAGGAGGGCCGCGAGCTGTGGTGCGCGGGCCTGAAGTGGGAGGGCGAGGGGCCCGGCCTGGCCGGCCACTCCGACGCCGACGTCGTCGCCCACGCGGCCTGCAACGCCCTCTTCTCCGCCGCCGGACTCGGTGACCTGGGACAGCACTTCGGCACCGGCCGCCCCGAGTGGTCCGGCGCGTCCGGGGTCACCCTGCTCGCCGAGGCCGCCCGGATCGTGCGCGCGGCGGGCTTCGCCATCGGCAACGTCGCCGTCCAGGTGATCGGCCCCCGCCCGAAGATCGGCAAGCGGCGCGACGAGGCGCAGAAGATCCTCTCCGAGGCGGCCGGCGCGCCCGTGTCGGTCTCCGGCGCCACGACGGACGGGCTCGGCTTCCCGGGGCGCGGGGAGGGACTGATGGCGGTGGCCACGGCACTCGTGGTGCGGGTGAGCTGACGGCGTGGCAGGGTACCCACACGACCACCAGTGATCGTGAACTCCGGAGGGTGCTCATGTCCGCCGTACTGTCCGACCGCCTGAAGTCCGTGCTCGACGGCAAGGTGTTCGTCGTCCTCGGCACCGTCCAGCCCGACGGGAGCCCGCAGATGTCCCCGGTGTGGGTGAAGCGCGACGGCGACGACCTCCTGGTCTCCACGACGGTCGACCGCCGCAAGTACCACAACCTGGAGCGCGAGCCCCGGGTGACGGTCGTCGTCGTCAACCCCGACGAGCCGTACGAGTACGCCGAGATCCGCGGCACCGCCGAGACCACGACCGAGGGCGGCCAGGAACTCATCGACGAGCTCAGCCGCAAGTACACCGGCAAGGACTACGCGGACTTCAACCCGGCCTCGGGCCAGGACGCCGAACGGGTGGTCGTACGGATCCGGCCGCGGAAGATCGTCGGGCGGTTGTGACGGCGGTGGTGGCCGGGGACGGCAGCGAGGGCCGCGTCGCCCGCGCGAGGTCGTGAGGCGGTTGGGACGGTGGTCGGGGTGGCCGGTGAGGACTGCGCGGCCCGCGGGCGGAGCCCGTTGTCGGGTGGGGTAACCCGGCCTCGGGCCAGGACGCCGAACGGGTGGTCGTACGGATCCGGCCGCGGAAGATCGTCGGGCGGTTGTGAGGTGAGGAGCGCGCCGGCCGCGTGACGCGCGGGCGCGGCGGGACCCGGTCGCGCGGTGTGGCGGCTTCCTGGTGGTAAGGCGCATGGCACTGCCCGGGGCCCACTACTCTGGAGTGGTGACTATTCGCCTGTACGACACCAGCGCCCGGCAGATCCGTGACTTCACCCCGCTCAAGCCGGGCTGTGTCTCGATCTACCTCTGTGGCGCCACCGTGCAGGCGGCACCCCACATCGGCCACATCCGCTCGGGCCTCAACTTCGACATCATGCGCCGCTGGTTCGCGTACCGCGGCTACGAGGTGACGTTCATCCGCAACGTCACCGACATCGACGACAAGATCATCGCCAAGAGCCACGAGCAGAACCGGCCCTGGTGGTCGATCGGGTACGAGAACGAGCGCGCGTTCAACGAGGGCTACGCCGCCCTCGGCTGCCTCCCGCCGACCTACGAACCCCGCGCCACCGGCCACATCACCGAGATGATCGAGATGATGCAGGGCCTCATCGAGCGCGGGCACGCCTACGAGGCCGACGGCAACGTCTACTTCGACGTACGGTCCTTCCCGCACTACCTGGAGCTGTCCCGGCAGGAGCTGGACAACCTGCTCCAGCCGTCCGGCGAGGGCGAGACCGGCAAGCGGGACCCGCGCGACTTCGCCATGTGGAAGTCCGCCAAGCCGGGCGAGCCGACCTGGCCGACCCCCTGGGGACCGGGCCGCCCCGGCTGGCACCTGGAGTGCTCGGCGATGGCCCACAAGTACCTGGGCAGCGCCTTCGACATCCACGGCGGCGGCCTCGACCTGATCTTCCCGCACCACGAGAACGAGATCGCCCAGGCCAAGGCCTACGGCGACGAGTTCGCCCGGTACTGGGTGCACAACGCCTGGGTGACCATGGCCGGCGACAAGATGTCCAAGTCACTCGGCAACAGCGTGCTGGTCGGCGAGATGGTCAAGCAGTGGCGGCCCGTCGTGCTGCGCTACTACCTGGGCACCCCGCACTACCGCTCGATGATCGAGTACAGCGAGGAGTCCCTGCGCGAGGCCGAGTCGGCGTTCGCGCGGATCGAGGGCTTCGTGCAGCGGGTCACCGAGCTGGCCGGCAAGCCGGTCGAGCCCGCCGCCGAGGTCCCGCCCGCCTTCGCCGAGGCGATGGACGACGACCTGGGCGTCCCGCAGGCCCTCGCCGTCGTGCACACCACCGTCCGGCAGGGCAACAGCGCGCTGGCCGCCGACGACAAGGAGGGCGCCGTCGCCCGGCTCGCCGAGGTGCGGGCCATGCTCGGCGTCCTCGGCCTCGACCCGCTCGACCCGCACTGGGCCGGTGAGGCCGGTGACCGGGGCGAGGACCTGAACGGCGTGGTCGACAGCCTCGTACGCCTCGTCCTGGACCAGCGCGAGTCCGCCCGCGCCCGCAAGGACTGGGCCACCGCCGACGCCATCCGCGACCAGCTGGGCCAGGCCGGGCTGACCATCGAGGACAGCCCGCAGGGCCCGCGCTGGAGCCTCGGCCCGCGCTAGCGCCCCGCTTGATCGATTGTGCCGCCCGGCCCTCCGGGCGGCACACTGCATAAGACGTACGTACGAAAGCTCACGAAGACAGGTAGGTCATGGCCGCGAACAACCGTCGCATGTCCGGCAAGAAGGGCGCGCAGGTCGGCAGTGGCGGCCAGCGGCGCCGGGGCCTGGAAGGCAAGGGCCCGACCCCGCCCGCCGAGATGCGCAAGGGGCACGCCAAGCAGCGCGCCGCCGCGGCCAAGGCCCGCCGCGCGCAGGGCCGCCCGCAGCAGCGCCGGGGCGGTGGCAGGTCCACCTCCGAACTGGTGGTGGGCCGCAACCCGGTCGTCGAGGCGCTCCGCGAGGGCGTCCCCGCCTCCACCCTCTACGTCCAGCAGTTCATCGACAACGACGAGCGCGTCCGCGAGGCACTCCAGCTCGCCGCCGAGCGCGGTGGCATCAACCTGATGGAGGCCCCGCGTCCCGAGCTGGACCGCATGACGAACGGCCTCAACCACCAGGGCCTGGTCCTCCAGGTCCCGCCGTACGAGTACGCGCACCCGGAGGACCTGCTCGACGCCGCGGCCGAGGAGGGCGAGGACCCGCTGGTCGTGGCCCTGGACGGGGTCACCGACCCGCGCAACCTCGGCGCCGTCGTCCGGTCCGTCTCCGCCTTCGGCGGCCACGGCGTCCTCGTGCCCGAGCGCCGCTCGGCCGGCATGACCGCCGGTGCCTGGAAGACCTCCGCCGGTACGGCCGCCCGTACGCCGGTCGCCCGCGCCACCAACCTCACCCGGACCCTGGAGGCCTACAAGAAGGCGGGCCTCACGGTGGTCGGGCTGGCGGCGGACGGCGAGGTCGAACTCGGCGACCTGGAGGCCCTCCAGGGTCCGGTCGCCATCGTCGTCGGCAGCGAGGGCAAGGGCCTGTCCCGCCTGGTCGGCGAGACCTGCGACTTCCGTGTCCGCATCCCGATGCCGGGCGGTGCCGAGTCGCTCAACGCGGGCGTGGCCGCCGGCATCGTGCTGTACGAGGCCGCACGCAGGCGCAGCTGAACAACCGTCCGGACGGGCCTGAACACCCGTCCGGAAGTTCACCCTTGCGGGGTAATTCGGGCGTCCATGTGGCCCTAGGGGCCGCTTTGACGGGGTCCGGACACATCCGGGCGGTCAAAGCAGTGTCCTAACGCCACGTCACTCGGTTAGATGAGTGTGGACACCAGAACACCCCGCACACCCACGGGCGACCGTTCGTCGGGATTCGACGACGCTCCCGCGCTGAGCATGGTGAAGGTGCCGAGCGATCCGGCGCAGGTCATCGTCAATCACGCCAGCTTCCGCGTGCAGCTGGGCGCTGCGGCCAAGCGCACCCAATCCCCGCGGATCGCCCGGCATCTGAGCGCCGGCCAGGACACCGCCCGGATGCCCGTCGCGGGCACGGCGGGCCGGGCCGGCGCCACCGGCCGCCGCCGCCCCGTCGTGTGGAGCGGCAAGTCCGCCCCCGACGACACCGGCGCCCACCGGCTCCTCCAGGCCGTGCGGGGCAGCAGCGTCCGCCACGCCGACGAGCCCGAGGCCGGCGCCACCCAGGTCATCCCGCGCGTCCAGACGGGTTACGCCGACGCCTACGACGAACGCGACCTGACCGTCGAGACCCCGGTCGTCGGCCACCAGCGCACCGCCCCGGGCGCCGGCGGCGGCACCCGCCTCCTGCCGCACATGCGCACGGCCACCGGCGCCTACGACGACCCGGCCTACCCCGCCTACCCCGACGGCGACGAGCCGTACGACACCTACCCGGCCGACACCGACGAGACCGGCCCCGGCGCGGACGCCCCCCGCCGCGGCAGGCGCCAGGGCGACGACCCGGCCCGGCACGCCTACTACCCCGGCCGCCGGCTCAACCTGGGCGTCGTCCTGCTCCCGCTGCGCGTCTTCCTCGGCTTCATCTCCATCTACGCCGGCATGGGCAAGCTGTGCGACCCCGTCTACTTCGACGGCGGCAAGCGCGGCTCCATGGTGACCTGGCTCAACACGCTGCACCCCTGGGACGTAGCCGAGCCGCTGCGCCAGTTCGCCCTGCACCACCCGGTCGGCTCCGGCCTGGTCATCGCGTTCCTCCAGGTCGTCGTCGGCGTCCTGACCATCCTGGGCTGCTGGCAGCGCGTCGCGGCGGTCATCGGCGCGCTGCTCTCCGCCGCCCTGATCGTCACCGTCAGCTGGAAGACCGTCCCGGTCTACGACGCCCCCGACATCATCTACCTCGCCGCCTGGTCCCCGCTGATCATCGCCGGCGCCCCCGTCTACTCCGTGGACGGCCGTCTCGCGGGCGGTGCCTGGCGCCGTCTCGGCCCCCGCGCCGACATCTGGGAGCTGCGCCGTTACGTCCTGCGCCGTGGCGCGCTGATCACGGCCGTCACGGTCGGCCTGACCCTGTTCATCGGGTCCCTGCTGGGCGGCGCGGTCCGTGACTCCAGCCGCGTGGTCGTCCCCGGACCCGGCGAGGCGCCCCGCAACCAGCTCCCCGGCTCCCCGCTCCCGCAGGAGCCCGGCACGCGGCACGAGAAGACCCCGTCGGCGTCCAGCTCCCCGACGGGCGGCGCCACGGCCGGCGCGAATCCCTCGGGGGCGGCGACGACCCCGGGCACCAGCCGGGCCACCTCCGGCGGCACCACCACAGCGCCGACCCGGACCCAGGGCACCACGGGTCAGGTCCCGCCCCGCCGGACGTCCCCGACGACGGGCGGCGCCCCCAGCACGACGGCCGGCCCGACGAGCACGGGCGGCGGCGGCACGGGCGGCGGCGGGTCGACGTCGGGCGGCGGCAGCACGTCCACGGGCGGCGGCGGCAGCTCCACCGGCCAGCCGGGCCTGGTGGGCGGCCTGCTGGGCTGACGCGACAGGAACAGGACAGGGGCCCCGTACCGGGAAAGGTACGGGGCCCTCTTCGCTCTCGGCGGGCGCGGCCCCGGCGGTTCCCCGGCCGGAGACCCGCGCACCGGTCAGCGGCCGAGCGCCGCCAGTTCCCTGGCCGCCTCCGTCAGATCCTTCGCCGTGTCGATGGCCCGCCAGTACGCCCCCTGCGGAATGGGGAAGCCGGCCAGCTTCTTCTCCCGGGCCAGCCGGGGGAACGTGGTGCGCTCGTGGTCACCCCGCTCGGGCAGCAGGGAGGCGAACTCCGGCGAGAACACGTAGACACCCGCGTTGATCTCGAACGTCGACGGCGGTGCCTCGATGAAGTCGGTGATGTGCCCGAACCCGTCGGTCTTCACCGCCCCCCACGGGATACGCGGCCGGGCGAGCGCCAGCGTGGCGACGGCGTCCCGCTCGGTGTGGAAGTCGGCCATGTCCCGCAGGGAGAACCGCGTCCAGATGTCACCGTTCGTGGCGTACCAGGGCCGTTCGGGATGGGGCAGACGGGCCGCCGCGTAGCGCAGGCCGCCGCCGCGGCCGAGGGGCTCGCTCTCCACGACGGTGGTGACGGAGACGGGAAGGTCTGCCGAGTCCAGCCACTTCTGCAGGACGTCGGCGAGGTGGCCGCAGGAGACCACGACGTCCGTCACACCTTCCTCGGCCAGCCAGGTCAGCTGGTGGCCGATGATCGGAGTGCCCGTGCCGGGGATCTCGACCATCGGCTTGGGCCGGTCGTCGGTGTACGGACGCAGCCGGGAGCCCTGGCCACCGGCCAGGACCACGGCTTGAGTGGGGCGCGACGCGGCGTTCGGATGGGTCATGACCGCACTGTACGTGGCGCCCCACCGCTGTCCACGGGCGGCGGCGCGCTCCTTGAGGAGCCGTTACCCGGTTCGTACCGGGAAGCCGCTGCCGCCGGGGCTCAGCTGTGCGCGGCCAGCACGCCCGAGGCGAAGGCCGTGTCGCACACCGGGCGGGCGTACGACTGGGCGCGGGAGGCGCCGTAGAGGTGCACCGCGGCCCTGCCGAGGGCGCGGGCGATGGAGGAGCAGTGCCGGGCCAGCGAGGGGCGACCGTTGACGGCCTGCTGGAGGTGGGTGAGGACCACCCCCGGGTTCTTGTGCTGCAGCTCGGTCATCAGCTGGTCGCGGAGCACGTCCTGCGGGGCGCGGGTGGCCTTCCTGGCGGAGACCTCGACCGACGAGACGTCGGAGGCGGCCAGCACCGAGCTGGAGGGGCTCCCCGTCCAGTTGACCCGGGTGACCGCGAGGGTCCCGGAGAGCACCAGGACGACGGGCAGGACGAGGGCGAGAGTGCGGCCGATACGGCGGGCAGGGCCGCCCCGGTGGCCGCGTCGTGTCTGTGGGGTGGTGGAGTGCTTCACGCGTGTGAGGGTAGCGCCCCGTGATGATTTGGAGACATTGAGTCACCCTTATGGGGGATGAGAAGGCGCTGATTTCCGGGTAACGGGTTGACGAAGCGCCCCCTCGCAAGATCGACGCGAAGGGCCCCGCACGCCGAGCGTGCGGGGCCCTTCGCGATGCCGTCGGCCGTCAGTCGGACAGCCGCTCGCCGGTGGACGTGGAGAACACGTGGGTCTCGCCCGGCCGCGGCACGACGTGCAGCGTGGAGCCCTTCTCCGGCACGGAGCGGCTGCTGACGCGGACCACGAGGTCCTTCGTCTCGCCGCCGACCTCGACGGTGCCGTAGACGTAGCCGTCGGCGCCGGTCTCCTCGACGACGTTCACGGAGACGGCGAGGCCGGCCGGGGCGTCGGAGGCGTCCTTGGACAGGGAGGCGGCGACGGAGCCGTTGTGCTCGACCACGTCGAAGTGCTCGGGACGCACACCGACGGTGACCGTGCGGTCGCCCTTGTCGGCGGCGGCCTTCAGGGCCTCCCGGTTGACTGGGACGACGCTGTTGCCGAACTTCACGCCGCCGTCGGTGATCGGCACCTCGATCAGGTTCATGGCGGGGGAGCCGATGAAGCCGGCGACGAAGAGGTTCGCGGGCTTGTCGTACATGTTCCGCGGCGAGTCGACCTGCTGGAGGATGCCGTCCTTGAGCACGGCCACCCGGTCGCCCATCGTCATGGCCTCGACCTGGTCGTGGGTGACGTAGACCGTGGTGATGCCGAGGCGGCGCTGGAGGGACGCGATCTGCGTACGGGTGGAGACGCGGAGCTTGGCGTCCAGGTTGGACAGCGGCTCGTCCATGAGGAAGACCTGCGGCTCGCGGACGATCGCGCGGCCCATGGCGACACGCTGGCGCTGACCGCCGGAGAGCGCCTTCGGCTTGCGGTCCAGGTACTCGGTGAGGTCGAGGATCTTCGCGGCCTCCTCGACTTTCTGCCGGATCTCCGCCTTGTTCACGCCGGCGATCTTGAGCGCGAAGCCCATGTTGTCGGCGACCGTCATGTGCGGGTAGAGGGCGTAGTTCTGGAACACCATGGCGATGTCCCGGTCCTTGGGCGGCAGGTGCGTGACGTCGCGGTCACCGATGCGGATGGCACCGCCGTTGACGTCCTCCAGGCCCGCGAGCATCCGCAGGGAGGTGGACTTCCCGCAACCGGACGGGCCGACCAGGACGAGGAACTCGCCGTCCTCGATCGCGATGTCGAGTGCGTCGACGGCGGGCTTGGTGGAACCCGGGTAGATCCGGGTCGCCTTGTCGAACGTGACTGTGGCCATGGTGATGGGCCCCCTTCTACCGGCAGGAACGTGCCGGACGATCCGTTGTAGGAAGGTGGTTGGTGTAGTCCACGCGAGTGAACTGGATCAGGACGGTACCTGGCGTTCACTCGATCTGTCAGTAGTCCGGCCGGTGTGAACTTCGCGGAAATTCTCGTGCGGGTCAGAGCGCCGCACTTGTGACCTTGCCCGAGGGCTTCCTGCTTCATCGTCCACCGCCGCCCACACGCAGCTCTTCCGAGCTGCGCCCGACCGGTCTTACGCGGGCTCCGCAGGCACGATGGCCGACGGCCCGTCGGTCCCCTACCGCATCGGCCGCTACGTGGCCGTCAGCACCCGCACTCCCTCGTCCCGGAGGTTCACGGCCGCATTCACGTCCCGGTCATGCAGCACACCGCACCCGGCGCACGTCCACTGCCTGACCGACACGTCCAACTTCGGCCCCGTGGCGACAGGCCGAGCAACGCCGGGTCGACGGGAAGAACCGGTCCACGACCACCATTTCCCGCCCGTACCACTCGCACTTGTACCGCAGCTGCCGCACCAGCTCGCCCCAGCCGGCATCCAAGATCGCCTGATTGAGCCTCGCCTTCCGGCTCCGCCGCTTGCCGTACGCCGAGCGCGTCAGGGTCGCGACCGACAGATCCTCCACCACGAGCACTTGGTTCTCGCGCACGAGGCGGGTGGTCAACTGGTCCAGCATGTCCCTGCGCACGTCCCTGATCAGCGCGTACAGACGCCCGAGCCGCCGCCTGACCTTCTCCCGGTTCCGCGACCCCTTCGCCTTCCGGTGCAGCTCCCGCTGCAACCGCGCCAGCTTCTCCGCGTACCGTTTGGACAACCGCGGATGATCGAACTTCGAACCGTCGTCCAGGGTCACCAGAGACGCCAGCCCCACATCCAATCCGACCGCTCTCGGTTGCCGCGTGCCCGGCACGAACACGGCAGGCAGCGGTGCTATCCGCTCCTCGACCAGCGTCGACACGAAAAACCGGCCCGCCCGGTCCCGTGTCACCGACAACCGCACCGGAACCACCCCCGCGGGCAAAGCCCTCGACCAACGGATGTCCAGTGGCTTCGACTGCTTGGCCAGCGTGATCAATCCCGTCCCAGGCCGGGCGGGATCCTCGGCCCACTTGAAGCCCGTACGCACATACGTCGCCGAATCCCGCGACCGACCCTTCTTCTTCGGCTTCGGACGCCTCGCCCGCCCCTTGAAGAACCGGCCGAACGCGTGATCCAGATGGCGAAGAGACTGCTGGAGCACGGTCGACGAGACGTCCTTCAGCCACGCCGTGTCCTCGTCCCGCTTCCAACCGGTCAGAGCCCGACACGTCTGCGCGAACCCCACGTTCACCCGATGCCGCTCCCAGGCCTCGGAGCGCAGCGCCAGCCCCTCGTTGTAGACCCACCGGCACGCACCGAACGTCCGCTCCAGCTGCTCGGCCTGCTCTTTGGTCGGATAGAAGCGGAACCGGTAGAGGCGGTGGTGGGCCTCGGGGTCCTTGACGTGGGGCTGCAGTGGGGTCGCCTCGCGGGTGCGATGCTTGCGGCGCTCGCCGATGCCGAGCACCTCGCGCCTGATGCGGTCCGCCTCCTGCGCCACCGCCCCCGGACGCGCTTTCCCCGCAAGCTCTCCCATGGATCCCTCCCCGACGATCCGGTCTTCGGAACAGCACGTCAGATCGATCAACGAACGGAGACACGGAGGGTTACGCGCGATTCGGCGGCGTGTGGGGTGCGGAACTTCGTGGCCTGGGGAGACAGGCTCTGTGTACAGTGGACCCGCCTCCGCGCCTGGCATTGCAGTGGCGCGGTGCCTCCTTAGCTCAGCCCGGTCAGAGCAGCTCACTTGTAATGAGCAGGTCGTCGGTTCGAATCCGACAGGGGGCTCGTGCGGTCCAGGTGGGACATCGTCCCACCTGGGCTTTCTCATGTGAGGCGGCGGGCGATCTCCAGTCGCCGGGCCTCGACCGGGCGGCCGTCCTCCACGTCCCACAGGATGTTCTGGAGCAGGCGGCCGAGGGTCCACGCGCGGGCCCGGGCGCGGTCCAGACCGAGGACGTCGGTCATCGCGTCGAAGCGCCAGCGCACCTCGGCCGCGTCGAAGCGGTTGTCCAGGGCGGGCCACAGTTCGAAGCCGGGGTCGCCGGCCAGCGGCTTGGGGTCGATGGCGAGCCAGTCGGCGCGGTCGGCGGCGAGGACGTTCTCGTCGTGCAGGTCCCAGTGGAGCAGCCGGTCGCCGGGCTCGTGGACGACCTCGCGCACGGCGGCGGCGCAGTCGGCGACGATCCGGCGGACCTCGGGGTCCGGGATGCGCGGCAGCGCGCGCGGGGCCCGTTCCAGCATGGCCTCGGCGATGTCGCCCAGGCGGCGCAGGCCGGGCGGGGCGGGGAAGGACGTGAGGTGGGCCAGCAGCCGGGCGATGACCAGGACGGCCTCGCGGGTGTCGCCGAGGCCCGCGAGCATCCGGGACTCGTCCAGGCGCTCCAGGAGCATGGTGCCGGTGGCCGGGTCGTGGTCGAGGAGCCGTACCGCCCCGTCACCGTCCCACACGCGCAGCGCGACCGGTTCGCCCACGCTCTCCTCGTCCGTCAGCTGGAGCTTGAGGACCGCGCGGAGGCCGTCGGCGCGGACGACCGGCAGGACCAGGGCGCTGACGCCGTTCATCGACGGTCCGTCGAGCGTGAGCCGCCAACGGTGCAGGAACGTGGCCGCGAGGTCCGGCAGCGCGGCGACGAAGGCCCGTCCCGCCGCGCCGTTGTACGTCTCCTGTGCCTTGGCCAGCTCGCCGGGGATGTCAATCACGAAGCGGACGATACTGGCGTGCGTGAATCGGCTCATGCGAATTCTCCGGGGCGCGAGCGGGGTGTGGGCGTGTGTCCGCGCCGCTCCCGGTACGTACGTGTGGCTGGGCGTGCTGGTCGCGACGACCGTCGCGCTGCACCACATGTCGCCGGAGTTCGAGGAGCACTTCCTGCGGCGGCGGTCGACCAACATCCATGAGCTGTCCCGCAATCCGGTGCGGGTGCTGGTGGCCAGCGCGATGTGGATCGAGAGCGGGCACTGGGTGCCGTACGCCCTGCTGTACACGGTGTTCCACGCGCCGGCCGAGCGCTGGCTGGGCACGGCCCGCTGGCTGGCGGTGTGCGCGCTGGCGCACGTGCTGGCCTCGCTGATCAGCGAGGGGGCGCTGCTGGAGGCGATCCGCCGGGGCATGGCCCCGCACTCGGCGGTGAACACCCTGGACATCGGGGTGAGTTACGCGCTGGCCGGGGTGATGGCGGTGCTCACCTACCGGATCGCGGCGCCCTGGCGGTACGTGTACCTGCCGGTGGTGCTGGCCGTGTTCGGGCTGCCGCTGGCCGCCGGGCCGACCTTCACCGACCTCGGTCACGTCGTCGCCGTACTGATCGGTCTGGCCTGCTATCCGCTGGTCAGGGGCCGCGGAAAAGCATGGAATCCGAAGGAGACACCGGGCGTGCCCAGGGGTTAACGTCCCGGCCATGAGCAGCTCGGCGAGCAGTGTCGTGAACGGTGGCATCTCCTTCTGGTACGCGGACGACGGCCTTCCGGCGGTGCGGGAGCCGCTGCCCGGGGACGCGTCCGCCGACGTCGTGATCGTGGGCGGCGGCTACACGGGTCTGTGGACCGCGTACTACCTGAAGAAGGCCGCGCCCTTCCTGCGCATCACCGTCCTGGAGCAGAAGTTCTGCGGCTACGGCGCCTCCGGCCGCAACGGCGGCTGGCTGTACAACGGGATCGCGGGCCGCGACCGGTACGCGAGGCTGCACGGCCACGAGGCCGCCGTACGGCTCCAGCGGGCGATGAACGACACCGTGGCCGAGGTGATCGCGGTCGCCGAGGCGGAGGGCATCGACGCCGACGTGCACCGGGGCGGCGTCCTGGAGGTGGCCACCACCCCGGCGCAGCTGGCCCGGCTGAAGGCGTTCCACCAGCACGAGCTGTCGTACGGGGAGAAGGACCGGGAGCTGTACGGCGCCCGGGAGACCGCCGAGCGGATCCGGGTCGCGGACGCGGTCGGCTCCACCTGGACCCCGCACGGGGCCCGGCTGCACCCGGTGAAGCTGGTCAAGGGGCTCGCGGCGGCCGTGGAGGCGCTCGGCGTGACCATCCACGAGTCGACGCCGGTGACACAGATCCGCCCCAAGCACGCGGTCACCCCCTACGGCACCGTCCGCGCGCCCTACGTGCTGCGCTGCACCGAGGGCTTCACCGCCTCCCTGAAGGGGCAGCGGCGGACCTGGCTGCCGATGAACTCCTCGATGATCGCGACCGAGCCGCTGACCGAGGAACAGTGGGCGGCGATCGGCTGGTCGGGCCGGGAGACCCTCGGCGACATGGCGCACGCGTACATGTACGCCCAGCGCACGGCGGACGGCCGGATCGCGCTCGGCGGGCGCGGGGTGCCGTACCGCTTCGGTTCGCGCACCGACAACGACGGCCGAACGCAGGCGGCGACGGTCGAGGCCCTGCGGGAGATCCTGACCCGCTTCTTCCCGTCCCTGGCCGGGGTGCGGATCGCGCACGCGTGGTCGGGGGTGCTCGGCGTGCCGCGCGACTGGTGCGCCACGGTGACGCTCGACCGGTCCACCGGCCTCGGCTGGGCGGGCGGCTACGTCGGCTCCGGCGTCGCCACCACCAACCTGGCCGCCCGCACCCTGCGCGACCTGGTGCAGCGGGACTCCGGACAGGGCGGGCGGACCGAGCTGACGGACCTGCCCTGGGTGAACCACAAGGTCCGCAAGTGGGAGCCCGAACCCTTCCGCTGGCTGGGCGTCCAGGGCATGTACGCCACCTACCGCACCGCCGACCGGCGTGAACGCCTCCGTCCGGGCACGGAGTCCTCGCGCCTGGCGAAGGCGGCGGACCGGGTGGCGGGACGGCACTGAGACCCGGTGCGCGGGCCGGTTACCCTCACGGCATGATTCGTACCGCGACCCCCGACGACGTCCCCGTCATCCACGCCATGGTCCGTGAGCTGGCCGAGTACGAGAAGGCGCCCGAGGAGGCCCGGGCGAGCGAGGCGCAGTTGCGGGAGGCGTTGTTCGGGGAGCGGCCGGCCGCGTTCGCGCACATGGCGGTGGACGAGGCGGGCGGGGCGCCGGTCGGGTTCGCGCTGTGGTTCCTCAACTTCTCCACCTGGCGCGGGGTGCACGGCATCTACCTGGAGGACCTGTACGTCCGCCCGGAGGCGCGCGGCGGCGGTCACGGGCGGGCGCTGCTGGCCGAGCTGGCGCGGATCTGCGTCGAGCGCGGGTACGAGCGGCTGGAGTGGTCGGTGCTGAACTGGAACCGGCCGGCGATCGGCTTCTACGAGGCGCTGGGCGCCCGGCCCCAGGACGAGTGGACGGTGTACCGGCTCACGGACGGGGCGCTGACCGCACTGGGCTCGGCCGGCTGACACCGGTTCCGGCGGCGGTCGCGGTCTCGGCCGCCGGGGCGGAGGCGGTGGTCCGGTGGCTCCGGGGCGTCCGTGGCCGGCAGCGTCGTTCCCCGCGCCCCGCCGTCACGCCCCCCGCCTCGTGTCGTCCCGGTCGGCGGACGTCAGGGTTCCAGTACGACCTTTCCGATGGTTCCCCGTCCCTCCAGGGCCCGGTGGGCGGTGGCGGCCTGCGCGAGGGGGAAGCGGGTGACGGCCGGGCGCAGCCGGCCCCGGGCGGCCTCGGCGAGCGCGCGCAGTTCCAGCGCGCGCAGGCCGCCGGCGCGTTCCAGCATCGCCGGGCCGAGCACCGACTCCGAAACGCCCTCGACGTGGTGTCCCCGGCCCTGTCCGATGCCCTCCGCCGACCAACCGAACACCAGGTGCCGGCCGCCGGGGCCGAGCAGGGCGACGGCGTCCCGGGCGACCCGGCCGCCCACGCCGTCGTAGACGAGGGTGGCCGGCCGGCCGCCGAGGTGGGCGCGGACCTTGGCGGGCCAGCCGGGGTCGGTGTAGTCGACGGCGAGGCCGGCGCCGTTCGCGCGGACCCGGGCGGTCTTCTCCGGGCCGCCCGCGAGGCCGACCACGGTCGCCCCGGCGTTCCCGGCGTGCTGCACGAGCAGCGTGCCGATGCCGCCGGCCGCGGCCGGTACGACCACCACGTCGTCCGGTCCCGGCTCGGCGAACTGCGCGATGCCCAGCGCCGTACGGCCCGTGCCGATCATGGCGACGGCGGCGGCGAAGTCCAGGCCGGCCGGGATGTCGTGCACACGCTCGACCTCGGTGACGGCCAGTTCGGCGTAGCCGCCGGGCGCGAAGCCCAGGTGGGCCACCACCCGCCGGCCGAGCCACAGGCCGTCGACACCGTCGCCGAGCGCGTCCACGACCCCGGCGACCTCCCGGCCGGGCACGGTCGGCAGGCGGGGCGGTTCGGGCAGCGGGCCCTGGTGGCCCTCCCGCAGGGCCGCGTCGAGCAGGTGCACACCGGCCGCGGCGACCGCGATCCGCACCTGTCCGGGGCCAGGGACGGGGTCCGGGAGCTCCTCGTAGGTCAGGTTCTCGGCCGGGCCGAAGGCGTACAGGCGGACGGCGTGCATGGGGCCCCCAGGGAGACGAGGTCTGGTGTGATCCCCACCCTCGGACCTCAAGCGCGCTCGAGGTCAAGGGCGGGCTGGCCGAGGATCAGGGACACCGCCGTCACCGCGCTGTTGAAGGACACCTCCGCGAGCACGCCCGGGGCCGCCACCTGGTCTCCCACGAGGTAGACCCCGTCGCCGCGGTCCACGGCGGGCCGGTCCCGCCAGCTGCGGCCCGGCAGGTCCACGGCCCCCGTACGGCCGTCCGCCACGGCCTCCCGCCGCCAGGTCACCCGCTCCCGCCACCCCCGGAACCCGAGGTCCAGCAGGTGTTCGGCGCGGGCGACGCCGTCGGCCCGGGCCTGGCCGGGCCCGATCGGGAACTGTCCCTGGATCAGCTGTTCCCCGGCGGGCGCGAGGGACGGGTCCTGCGCGGTGAAGCGCTCGATCCAGCCGGGCGCGTCCAGGTCGGAGACGGCGAAGGCGTCCCCGCGCCGGCTGCGTACGGCGAGGTCGAGCAGGACGGTGCGGCCGCTCGGCCACTCCAGCGCGTCGTCGCGGAGCAGCCGCCGGGCGGCGGGCAGGCCGGTGGCGACGATCACCGGGGTGTCCTCCGGCAGTCCGTCCACCCGGGCACCGGTCTCGATCCGCACGCCCGTGTCCCAGGCCCGCGCGGCCATCCGGTCGATGACCGTGCCCCAGCCGCCGCGCGGGTAGTGCGCCTCCGGCGGCAGCTTGGCGGCCCGGCGCAGCCGCTCCTGCACGAAGGCGGCGGACAGGCTGCCCGGGTCGTGGTGGAACAGGGCGACCGCGGCGTAGTGCGCGGCCGCGCGGGCGCCCTCCTCCCCGGCGATCCCGCTCGCCCAGCCGAGGAAGTCGGCGTCGACGGGGGCCGGGCCGACCCGGCGCCGCAGCAGCTTGAGCAGGGCGAGGGGCGGGGTGCGGCGCAGCGCTCCGCGGTGGCGCAGCCGCAGCCGGGCGGCCTGAAGGGGCGGCAGGGCGGCGAGCGGGCCGATCAGGTTCCGCTGCCTCAGCCAGGTCCAGTGCGGGCCGCCGGCGTACAGGGCGTGCGGGCCCTCGTTGGTCCGGTACGGCCCCTGTGCCGTCCGGGCCCGCCCGCCCAGGGTGCCGTGGGCCTCGTACACGGTGACCCGGGCGCCGGCCTCGGCGGCGGTGATCGCGGCGGTGAGTCCGGCGAAGCCGCCGCCGATGACGGTGATGTGGTGCGCGGGCTTGTGCATGGTTCTCCCTGCGGTCGGTGCGCCTGTGCGGCAGTACGACGGCCCGTGCCGCGCCGTGTGTGACATCCCGGGGTTTCCCCGGGCCGGCGCCGGTTGTCAGTGGCGGGGTGCAGCATGGGCGCATGGTGAGGCGAGCGACGGGAAGCCGGCCCGCGGGCCGGGAGGCGGTGCGGGGCGCGCGGCGGCCGGAGGTGCGGCTGCCGCCGCTGGAGCCCTGGGCGGAGGGGGAGCTGGCGCCCGACGGCGACTACGACGGGCTGGAGTTCCGGGAGTGCGACCTCGCCGGGCAGGACGGCGCGGGCGCCCGGTTCATGGACTGCGCGCTGACGGGCTGCGCGGTGGACGGGACCGCGCTGGGCCGGGCCCGGGTGCTGGACTCGGTGCTGACCGGACTGCGCGGGGTCGGGACGCGGCTGGCCGAGGCCACGCTCAGGGACGTCGAGCTGGTCGACGCCCGTCTGGGCGGTACGCAGTTGCACGGTGCCGTGCTGGAGAGAGTCGTGATCCGGGGCGGCAAGATCGACTACCTGAACCTGCGCGAGGCCCGCCTCAAGGACGTCGTCTTCGAGTCCTGCGTGCTGGTCGAGCCGGACTTCGCGGGCGCGCGCCTGGAGCGGGTGGAGTTCACCGACTGCGCCCTGAAGGGGGCCGACTTCGGCGGGGCGAGCCTGACCGACGTCGACCTGCGCGGGGCCGCTCCGCTGGAGATCACCCGGGGCCTGGACCGGCTCTCCGGCGCGGTGATCAGCACGGGCCAGCTGCTCGACCTCGCCCCGGTGCTGGCGGCGGCGATGGGCATCCGGGTCATGTGACCGCCGCTTCGGGACGGGCCGGGGTGGCGGAGCCGGTGTGACGTGTCACGCCACGCCCCGTCGCGGGCCGCCCGTCCTCATGGGCGGTCCGGCTTGCCGTCGCCGTACAGCCAGTCCTTCCAGATGCCGCCGAAGTCCTGGTCCGGGGCCTTCTTCTCGACGTACGCGGTGAAGTCGGCGGTGCTCGCGGTGGCGTGGCGGTGGGCGGCGGCCCAGCCCTGGAGGATGGCGTGGAAGGTGTCGTCGCCGGCCTTCCGGCGGATCTTCTGCAGGACCATCGCGCCGCGCTCGTAGACCGGGCTGCCCGAGATGTGCGCGGCGTCCGGCTGCCTGCCCGGCGGGAACGCCCAGATGTCCTCGCGGTCGCCCTCGTACAGCCGGGTGAACGTCTCCTGGGCGGTGGGCCCGCCGTGGTCCTCCTGGTACAGCCACTCCGCGTACGTCGCGAAGCCCTCGGCCAGCCACATGTCCCGCCAGGACCGCGGGGTGACCGAGTCGCCGTACCACTGGTGGGCGAGTTCGTGGACGAGGACCGAGGTGTTCAGCTGGTCGGCGGGGAAGACGGGGCGGTTCTGCGTCTCCAGGGCGTAGCCCGCGTCGTGCGGGCGGTCGACGATCGCACCGGCCGAGGAGAACGGGTACGGCCCGAAGTTGTCCTCCTCCCAGTCGAGGATCTCCGGGAGCTTCGCGAGCACCTTCGCGCTCGCCTGGGCCTGGGTGGGGTCGACGGCGGTGAGGACGGGCAGGCCGTGCGGGCCGGTGCTCCGGGTGATGTCGTAGCGGCCGATGGCCACGGTGGCGACATGGCTCGCCATGGGCCGGCCGGTGTGCCAGTGGTAGGCGGTACGGCCGTCCTTCGTGCTCTGGCCCGTCAACTCGCCGTTGGAGACGGCCTGCAGACCCTTCGGCACGGTGACCGTGATGTCGTACGTCGCCTTGTCGGAGGGGTGGTGGTTGCCCGGGTACCAGGCCATGGAGCCGACGGGTTCACCGAGGGCGAGGGCGCCGTCGGCGGTGGGCAGCCAGCCCTCCTCGGAGCCGTCGGGGTCGGTGAGGGTGCGCGGGGTGCCCGAGTAGCGGACGGTCGTGCGGAACGTCCCGCCCCGGGCCAGGTCGTCGTGCGGGCGGACGGTGAGTTCCTGGCCGGCGCGGTTCCAGCGGGCGTCCTCGCCCTCGACGGTGACCGAGTCGACGTGCAGCCCCGCGAGGTCGAGGTCGAAGGCGGGCAGGTCCCGGGTGGCCCGGGCCGTGATGACGGCCGTGCCGGTGAGCCGGCGGGTGGCCGGGGTGTAGTCCAGGGTGAGGGCGTAGTGGCCGACGTCGTAGCCGCCGTTGCCCGCCTTCGGGAAGTACGGGTCGCGCACCCCGGAGCCGCCCGGGGTGCCCCGCACGCCGCCGTCGCACGCGGTGCCGGTGAGGGCGAGGGCGAGGAGCGCGGCGAGGACCGGGACAAGGCGTACGGATCTGGACATGCCGGCGATCTTAGGCACCGGGCCCGTCCCGGGCGGGGCCCACCGCGTCGACGGCGAGACCGGGCGGGCGGGAACCGTCGCGGGAGCCGGGTGGAGAGGGCCGACAGGGACCGCTGTTGTGGGGGCGGGGGTCGGGTGGCCCGGGGGCGGTGGAGCGCGGCCGGGGCCGGGGGTCCGTGGGCGGAACGGGACGGGGCGGGCCGGGCCGGCGGGGGCGGGAGCCGGGTCGGCGGGAGTCCATGGCTCCCGACGGCGGCGCGTCCCGGGCGGGTTCCGCCGCGTCGACGGCGAGGCCGGGCCGACAGGGACCGCTGCTTCGAAGGCGGGGGTCGGGCGGGCCGGGGAGGGGGAGCGCGGTCGGGGTCGGTGCGGTGGGGCCCGTGAGCAGGGCGGGCCGGGGACGGGGGGCAAGGCTGGGGTCGGGGCAGCCAGGCTCGGGGGACCGTGAGCGGGGCCGGGGCGGCGGGTCCCGGGCTTCCGAGGCGGGCCGGGGCGGTGGGGGCCGGGTGACTGCCGGCGAGGCCGGGTCGATGCGGGCCGGGTGACCGCGGGCGGGGCCGGGTGGGGTGGCGTGACACCATCTCCTCCGTGCTCGACATCGGCTACGCCCTCTCCAACCGGTTCCCGGACCCCCCGCAGACCGACTACCGCCGCGCGGACGTCCACGCGCTGCGGTACGACCTGTTCTGCGGAGACGTCTATCTCGCGGACACCGAGTCCGACCGGGAGCTGTCCACAGCCTGGGGATGGGTGCCGGTGCTGGACTTCGCGTGGGCGCTGTGCGACATCGTGGAACGCCTGGACCGGGACCCGATGGGCTCCCGCGCCGCCCGCCCGCAGCGCGCGGAGCTGGACTTCACCGAGTCCACCGACCGCATGCTCTTCGAGCGCCGCTTCGGCTGGGTCGACATCACCGCCGACTGGATGCCGGCCGAGGAGTCACCGCTGACCTTCTCTCACGCCGAACTGCGCCGCGAGGCCCGCGACTTCCTGCACGACCTGCTCGCGGACCTCACCGACCTCCACGAGGACCTGGCGGAGAACCCGGCGGTCTGGACCCTCCAGGCCCGCTTCCCCCGGGTGCCGTGAAGCGGGTGCGGTGAAGAAGGCCTCCGGCCGTGAGCCGGGGCCTCCTCGCACGGCTCACACCCGTCAGACGTTCACGCCGAAGTCCTGGGCGATGCCCACCAGGCCCGAGGCGTAACCCTGGCCCACCGCGCGGAACTTCCACTCCTCGCCGTTGCGGTACAGCTCGCCGAAGATCATGGCCGTCTCGGTGGCCGCGTCCTCGGACAGGTCGTAGCGCGCGATCTCGGCGCCGCCCGCCTGGTTGACGATGCGGATGTAGGCGTTGCGGACCTGGCCGAAGTTCTGGCCGCGGTTCTCGGCGTCGTAGATGGAGACCGGGAAGACGACCTTCTCGATGTCGGCCGGGAGCGCGGCCAGGTTGACGTTGATCGCCTCGTCGTCCCCGGCGCCCTCGCCCGTGCGGTTGTCGCCCGTGTGGACGATCGAGTTGTCCGGGGTCTGCTTGTTGTTGAAGAAGACGAAGTGGGCGTCCGAGTAGACCCTGCCCTGGCCGTTCACCGCGATGGCGGAGGCGTCCAGGTCGAAGTCCGTGCCGGTCGTGGTGCGGACGTCCCAGCCGAGGCCCACGGTGACGGCGGTCAGGCCCGGAGCCTCCTTGGTGAGCGAGACGTTGCCACCCTTGGACAGGCTTACAGCCATTGTTGGGAGTCCCTTCCTTAGATATCCGTGCGTATCGGCGCACTCTGTGCCGACGAAGCTACCGTCACCCGGGACAACGTCGAGGGGGGTCCCCGTGGTTCCGGGTCCCTTTACCTTTTTTACCGAACCGGAAATCCAGGTGACGTGAGGCGGGCCGGGTCGGGAACATGAAGGACATGTCCGGGCCCTACCTCATCCGTGGCTCCGTCTCGCTTCCCGAGGCCGAGCTGATGTGGCGTTTCTCCAGGTCGTCCGGGCCCGGGGGGCAGCACGTCAACACCAGCGACTCCCAGGTCGAGCTGCGCTTCGACCTCGCCGGCACGCAGGCGCTTCCTCCGGTGTGGAGGGAGCGGGCTCTGCGGCGGCTGGCCGGCCGCCTCACCGACGGGGTGGTGTCCGTACGGGCCTCGGAGCACCGTTCCCAGTGGCGCAACCGCGAGGCCGCCGCCGTACGCCTCGCCGCGCTCCTCGCGGAGGCCACCGCGCCACCGCCCAAGCCCCGCAAGCCGACCCGCATCCCGCGCGGCATCAACGAACGCCGGCTGCGGGAGAAGAAGCAGCGCGCGCAGACCAAGCGGGGCCGTTCGGGCAGGGACTGGGGCTAGGCAGGCCGGGGCCGCGCCCCGGCACGTCTCCCCGCGCCCCGGCACGTCTCCCCGCGCCCCGGCACGTCTCCTGTCACGTCTCCCCGCGCCGTGTCACATCTGCGCGCTCCCCGTCGTCAGGGTGGTGCAGGAGGACCCGGGACCGCCGGGGACGACGACGGAGAGGCCGCAGCCACCCATGACCGAGGACGACTTCCTCGCCCGGCGCTTCGAGGCGCACCGGGGGCATCTGCGGGCCGTCGCCCACCGGATGCTCGGCTCCGCCGCCGAGGCCGAGGACGCCGTGCAGGAGGCCTGGTTCCGGCTGAGCCGGTCCGACACCAGCGAGGTGGAGAACCTCGGCGGCTGGCTGACGACCGTCGTCGGCCGGGTCTGCCTCGACATGCTCCGCTCCCGCCGCTCCCGGGGCGAGCAGCCGCTGGAGACCTGGCGGCCGGCGCCCTCCGCCGAGCCGGACCCGGTGCGGGACGCCCTGCTCGCCGACTCGGTCGGGCCGGCCCTCCTCGTCGTCCTGGACACGCTCTCCCCGGCCGAGCGGCTCGCCTTCGTGCTGCACGACCTGTTCGGGGTGCCCTTCGAGGAGGTCGGCGGCATCCTGGGCCGCAGCCCGGCGGCGGCCCGGCAACTCGCCAGCCGGGCCCGGCGCCGGGTGCGGGGCGCGCAGGCGCCGCGGACCGACCCGGCCCGGCAGCGGGAGGTGGTGGACGCCTTCCTGGCCGCCGCGCGCGACGGCGACTTCGACGGGCTGCTGGCGGTGCTCGACCCCGCGGTGGAGGCCCGTAGCGAGGCCGGTGTGAACCGCGGCGCGGCCCGGGTCGCCGCCGGCGCGGCGGCCTTCGCTCATCTGGCGTGCGCCGCGCGTCCGGTGCTGGTGGACGGCGCGATGGGCCTGGCCGTGTTCGCCGGCGGCCGCCCGGAGCGGGTCCTGGCCTTCACCTTCGCCGCCGGCCGCATCTCGGTGATCGACATCATCACCGGGCCCGCCCGGCTGGCGGACCTCACGGTCGAGGAGCTCTGAGCGGCCTGGCTCAGGACAGGTCCAGCACCCCCACCGTCTGGTCCCCGCTCGTCTCCCCGTTCTTCCGGAAGCCCAGGCGCAGGTAGAACTCCTCGGGGCCGTGCGGGCCGGGGTGCCAGCTGACGTACATCCGCGTGCCGCCCCGGCGGCGGATCTCGGCTGCCACGGCGTCGACGGCGAAGCGGCCGTAGCCCCTGCCCTGCTCGCCGGCGGCGATGTTCAGCCGCCACAGCCCGGAGCGCCGCACGCTGCCGTCGCCGTGCCAGTCGATGTCGAAGAAGGCCATCAGGAAGCCTGTCGTGCGGGCGCCGTCGACGATCAGGCGGGGCCAGGCGACCCCGGCGGGGTGGACGTACGCCTCGGCGAGGGAGCGTACGACCGGTGAGACGGCGTGTTCCTGGTCGGGGCGGACGCGCAGGGCGACGGCGGTGTCGAAGTTCCGCGGAGTGACTTCTTCCAGACGTGGTGTCATCCGCGCACCGTAGGCAGGCGCTCCCCGGCGCCGCCACGGAATTCGCGGGCCGGCCCGGCGGGGCCGCGCGGCGCCCGGCTCAGCCCAACTGCCGGTACCGCCCCCGGAAGTACAGCAGCGGGCCGCCCTCGGCGCTCGGCACCCGGGCGGTCAGGACGCGGCCGATGACCAGGGTGTGGTCCCCGGCGGTCACCCGCTGCTCGGTCCGGCACTCCAGGGTGGCCAGCGCGCCGCCGACCAGCGGGGCACCGGTGACCTCGCCCCGGACGTAGGGGATGTCCTCGAAGAGCAGCCGGTCGCTGATGCGGCCCTTCATGGCGAAGCGGCCGGCGATGTGCCGCTGGCTCTCGGTGAGGACCGACACCGCCCACAGCGGCTGCTCGTCGAGCAGGTCGTCCATGCGGGCGCCCGTGCGCAGGCTGACCAGGACCAGCGGCGGGTCGAGGGAGACGGACATGAACGCGGTGGCGGTCATGCCGACGTCCTCCATGCCCGGCGCCTCGGGGTCGTCCGGGTCCAGCGGCGGTTCCTGCGCGGTGACCAGGACCACGCCGGCGGCCAGCCGGGACATCGCGGCCCGGAACTCGTCGTTGCTCACCCCCTCAGCATGCCCGGTGGGCAGGGGGGTCGTGGGGGAGGGAGTCTTCAGCACGCCGGAAACGCTAGCTCCCGCCCCGAGCGGCCCGCATCGGCCCTCCGCCCGAGCCGGGTCCTAGGACCAGCGGCGCACACAGGCGGCAATCGGCCGGATACGTGCATCATGTGAGCACGGGCGCACGCTGCGCGTTCAGGAAACGCACAGGGCAAACGCAGAAACTCCACTCAATTGTTCACGTTCTCCTGTGACTTGAGTCACAAGGGGCAGGAATTGTTGACCCTGTGTACCGAGTGGGCTTCGCGCTGTGATTCAGTGGCGGGGAAGCCACGAAGAGGTTCAGACACAACCCTTGATTCGCTGCGAGGTCTCGGGGGGAGGGTGAGCATGGAGACCGAGTCGGAGCCGTATGTCCGCCTTGCGTCCCTGCGACAGCTGCACCAGGTCATGGCCGACATGAACACGGCACGCAGCCTGGCGGACACACTGCAGACCGTCGCCGACGGCGCCGTGTCCGCCCTCGGCTACGAGATGGCGGCCGTCAACCTGGTCCGCCAGGACGGCGATCTCGTGGTCGCCGCCTTCTCGGGCAACTCCGCCGCCGAGGCCCTGATCACCGGCCGGGCCGGCTCGCGCGATTCCTGGGACCGGCGGCTGAACATGGGCGAACGCTGGGGCGACCTCGTCTTCATACCGCACACCGAGGGCTGGGTCCTCGACGACGACGACGTCCCCCAGTGGTACACCGACGGGCCCGCGCCGCGCTTCGAGGACGAGTGGCACCCCTCCGACCGGCTCTTCGCGCCCATGTACACCCCCGGCGTGCAGGGCAGCTCCTGCGGCGAACTGCTCGGCGTCATATCCGTCGACCGGCCGCGCAACGGCCGCCGCCCCGGCGCCTGGGGCCGCGAGGCCCTCCAGATGTACGCCTTCCAGGCCGCCATCGCGATCAGCAACGCCCGCCTGCGCGCCAACATGCAGCGCGCCCTGGTCCGTCTGGAGCGCGAGCAGCAGGCCCTGCGCGCCAGCGAGGAATCCTTCCGGCAGGCCTTCGAGTACGCACCCTCCGGCATGGCCATCGCCGAGATGGGCGGCGACCAGCACGGCCGCATCCTGCGCACCAACGACGCCCTGTGCCGGCTGCTCGGCCGGCCCGCCTCCGCGATGCGCCGCTACTCCTTCGCCGACCTCGTCCACCCCGAGGACGTCGGCACCCTGCTGCGGACCTCCGCGGAGGGCGGCCGCGCGGAACTGCGCCTGGGCCGCCGCGACGGCACCTACGTCTGGGTGTCCCTGCGCAACAGCGTCGTCGCCGACGCCGCCGACGGCCCCCGCTTCCTGCTCACCCACGTCGAGGACATAGAGGAGCGCAAGCGGCGCGAGCTCCAGCTCGCCCACCGCGCCTCCCACGACTCGCTGACCGGCCTGCCCAACTCCGCCGAGCTGCGCTCGCGGCTGTCCGCCCGGCTCTGCCGGCGCCCCGCCCACGCCGGCGCGCTGGAGTCCCTGGACGCGGCCTACGGCCACCCCGCCTTCGACGCCCCCGCGGGCCACGGCTTCGACTTCACGCCGGGCGCGGAGGGCTTCGACGCCTACGACCACCATGTGCACACCGTCGCCCCCGAGGACGGCCGCGACGACGGCACCAAGGGCCTCGCGGTCCTCTTCTGCGACCTCGACGGCTTCAAGTCGATCAACGACCGGTTCGGGCACAACGCGGGCGACGCGGTGCTCATCGAGGTCGCCCGGCGGCTGAGCAACGGTGTCCGGGACGGCGACACGGTCGCCCGGCTCGGCGGCGACGAGTTCGTGATCCTCGCCGACGGCCTCGGACGGGCCGACGCCCAGGACCTCGCCGTACGGCTGCGCAACGAGATCATCCAGCCGATCCGCGCCGAGGGCCGGGCCGTCCGGGTGGGCGCCAGTTTCGGCATCGGCTGGGCACACTGCGGAATGACGGCGGACGAGGTGTTGAAGTCCGCTGACGAGCGGATGTACGTAGAGAAACGATCTCGTCCCAAACAGCACCGGCGCGCTGGATGAAGCGCAGGTCAGCGAGTTGACGCGGTCCGGGCCACCCGTTTGGGCCAGCGAGAGCGGGTAGGCTCGCCATTCCACACCCGTACCGCATCCGCCCGCACCTGTTGAGGAGTACCAAGGGATGACGCCCGGCGACAACGGCGCGAGCACGCCCGAGGACGACGACCCGTTCGGCTACCTGTACGCAGACGGCCAGGCCCGGGGAGCCCAGCCGCCGTCCGGCGGTTACGGCTACCCGAACTCGGTCAGCAGGGTGCGTACGGTCGGCGAGCGCAGCTACGGCGCGCAGCAGGCCACGTACGGCCAGGGCGGCCCGCAGCAGGGCGCCTACGGCCAGCCGAGCGCCCACTACCAGGCCCCGGAGACGCTGCCGGGCGGCGCCCCGGCCTCCCACCGCCCCGCGGCCCCCGCTCCCGGCCGCCGCGGCCCCAACACCAAGGGCCTGCTGATCGGCGCCATCGCGGTGGTCGCCGCGGTCGTCATCGGCATCGGCGTCGCGATGATCAACGGCAACACGGACGACGACAAGTCCGGCAACGAGGCCGGCTCCACCCCGGCCCAGTCCCAGACCGGCAGCCCGAGCCCTTCGGGGAGCAGTTCGGCGGCGCCGGGCGAGCTGCCGAAGTCGGACGCGAGCGCGCTCCAGCTGGCCGGCGGTGCGACCAAGGCGACGGACGTGCAGGGCGCACGGGCGGCGGGCGGCACCTATGTGACGGGTTTCAACCAGACCGGCGCCTCGATCACCTGGACCGTCGACAATATCCCCGAGTCCGGGAAATACAGTGTCTACGTCGGTTACAGCGTTCCCGGCAAGGACGCCACCGCCACCCTCACGGTCAACGGCACGGCTTCCAACACTCCTGTCGGACTGAAGAACTGGGCGCACGCCGCTGCGGGCGATTACCAGAAGGGCTGGACGAAGACGTACAACTGGATCCAGCTCGACAAGGGAAGGAACACCATCGCGCTCTCGTGCGCGCAGGGAAATCAGTGCGATGCTCTGATCGACCAGATGTGGCTGGTGAAGGGCTGGGTCAATTCCAGCGGCTGAGCCCCGAAGCGGGTGCGGTGCCCTCGAGGAAGGCGCCGCCCAACAGTGCGCCGTTCACGGCCACCGTCGTCAGGCTTTCCCGGCCGAACCCGCTACGCGGGCACGTCCGGCGAGAGGCCGCACAGCTCTCACGCCGCCGTCACCGCCACTCGCGTCAGGAGCTTCTCGTAGGCCGCGCGGTCGAAGTCGCCTGCTGTCCGGGACCGCACCGTCGCCGCCGACAAGGCGACCGCGCGGGTGAGGCGGTCCGGCCAGGGGAGGTGTTCCGCCAGGCCGGACAGCAGGCCCGCCACCGCCGAGTCGCCCGCGCCGGTGGGGTTGCCGAACTCGGGGGCCGGCGGAGTGGCGTGCCAGCGGCCCTCGGGGGTGTCGGCGAGCAGGCCGTCCGGGCCGAGGGAGGCCACCACCGTGCGGGCGCCGCGGCGCCGGGCGTCCCGGGTGGCGCGCAGCGGTTCGTGGGAGCCGGTGAGCTCGGCCAGTTCGTCGGCGTTCGGCTTGATGATGTCCGGGCGGGCCGCGACGCCCCGGCGCAGTGGTTCGCCGCTGGTGTCCAGCAGGACGGGCACACCCTGGGCGCGGGCCAGCCGGACCAGGTTCGCGTACGCGCCGACCGGGACTCCCGGGGGCAGGCTCCCGCACAGGGCCACCGCCGAGGCGCCGTCCAGCAGTTCCTCGTAACGGTCGAGGAAGGCGCCCCACTCGGCCGGCGCGATCTGCGGGCCGGGCTCGTTCAGCTGGGTCGTGTCACCCGCGAGTTCGTCGGCCACGGCTATCGTGCGCCGGGTCGCCCCGGCGACCGGCACCAGCGCGTCCGTCAGTCCGGGCGTGCCGGCCAGCCGGTCGCGTACCGCCCGGCCGGTCCCGCCGCCCGCGAAGCCGGTGACCGTCACCTCGTGGCCGAGCGCGGCCAGGACCCGGGCCACGTTCACGCCCTTGCCGCCGGGCCGTTCGGCCACCTCGGAGACACGGTGCGAGGCGTGCGGCCGCAGCGACCGCACGCGATAGGTGATGTCGAGAGCGGTGTTCAGCGTGACCGTGAGGATCACCCGGGCCGACCTCCCTCGAAGTCCGTGCGGCTGTCTCGGTTTCCGGGGCCTCGATCATGCCAAAGAGACGGCGGTCGGCCCAGTGCGCGGGTCGGCCTCCGTCTCCTCGACGCCGGTACGGATCAGGGCAGTTGGGGCGCTACCACCCATTCACCCTGCCGCATCACGCCCTTCAGCGCGAAGTCGGCGTCCAGCAGGACCAGGTCGGCGTCCTTGCCGGGCTCCAGGGACCCGACGCGGTCGGAGAGGCCGAGCAGCCGGGCCGGGTTGGCCGACAGGGCGGTCACGGCGTCCTCCACCGACAGCTTGTCGACGGTCACCGCCCGCTGGAACGCGCGGTCCAGCGTCAGCGTGGAGCCCGCGATCGAGCCGCCCTCCACCAGCCGGGCCACTCCCTCGCTGACCTCGACCTCCAGCGGGCCGAGCATGTAGCGCCCGTCGCCGGTGCCGGCCGCGTCCATCGCGTCGGTGATGAACGCCACCCGGTCCGCGCCCGCGTGATGGAACGCCAGCTCCAGCGCGGCGGGGTGCAGGTGGACGCCGTCGTTGATCAGCTCGACGGTGACCCGCTCGTCCTCCAGCAGGGCGGCGATCGGGCCGGGCGAGCGGTGGTTGAGGGCGGGCATGGCGTTGAAGAGGTGGGTGGCGACGGTGGCGCCCGCGTCGATCGCCGCGGTCGTCTGCTCGTAGGAGGCGTCGGTGTGCCCGATCGCCGCGATCACGCCGTGCTCGGCGAGCAGCCGCACGGAGTCGATGCCGCCGGGCAGCTCGGCCGCGAGGGTGACCATCCGCGCCTTGCCGCGCGCCGCGTCGATCAGCTTGCGGACCTCGGCCGGGTCCGGGTCGCGCAGCAGCTTCTCGGAGTGCGCGCCCTTGCGGCACGGCGAGATGAACGGCCCCTCGAAGTGGATGCCCGCGATGTCGCCCTGCTCGGCCAGCTCGCTCAGCAGGCCGGCCTGACGAGCCAGCAGGTCCATCTCGTCGGTGACGGTGGAGGCGACGAGGGTGGTGGTGCCGTGGAGGCGGTGCGTGTGGACGGCGGTGAGGATCTGCTCGGCGGTGCCGGAGAAGGAGGCTCCGCCCCCGCCGTGGTTGTGGATGTCCACGAAGCCGGGGACCAGCCAGTGCCCGGTGACGTCGACGACCTCGGCGCCGGCCGGTGCGGTACCGGCGATGCGCCTGCCGCCGACGGCCACCTGGCCGTTCTTCACCGTTCCGGTGGGGAGCACCACGTTCGCGCCGGTGAGCAGCTGCGGGCCGGTGGGGGTCGGCCGCGCCCCCGACGGGGCGCCGTGCCTGCCCGGGGTTTCCCGCTCGGTTGCCATCAGGTGCTTACCTCCGGAGTCGTAGAAGTGGCTGTCAGCAGGTCCTGCGCGAGCAGCCCCGCGCCCAGGCAGCCGGCCGCGTCGCCCAGCGCCGCCGGGACGATCGTCGGCAGTTTCTGGAAGGTGACCCGGTGCCGGACGGCGTCCCGCAGGGGCCGGAACAACACTTCCCCCGCCTCGGCCAGGCCGCCACCGATGATCAGCGTGCGGGGGTCCAGCAGGGTGAGGGCGGTGACCAGCCCGTCGGCGAGCGCGTCCACCGCCTCCTGCCAGACCCGGACGGCGTTCGGGTCACCGGACGCGACGGCGCGGGCGCAGTCCGCCGCGTCCGCCGCGGGGTCGCCGCCGGCCGCCGCCCAGGCCTCGCTGACGGCGGAGGCGGAGGCGTACCGCTCCAGGCAGCCGCGCTGCCCGCAGGGGCAGACCGTGCCCCCGGGGCGTACGACGATGTGGCCGATCTCGCCGGCGAAGCCGTGCGCGCCGGCCTCGACCCGGCCGTCGATGCCGATGGCGCCGGCGATCCCGGTGCCCAGCGGCACGAACAGGAACCGGTCCGCGTCCCGGCCCGCGCCGATCCGGCCCTCCGCGAGGCCGCCGGTGCGGACGTCGTGGCCGAGGGCGACGGGCACCCCGAGCCGCTCGGTGAGCAGGGCCCGCAGGGGGACGTCCCGCCAGCCGAGGTTGGCGGCGTAGACGGCGGTGCCGTTCGTCTCGTCGACGATGCCGGGGACGGCGATGCCGGCCGCGCGGGCGGGCTCGCCGTAGTGCTCGACGCCGTAGGCGCGCAGCTCGGCGGCGAAGTCGAGGATGCCCGCGAGCACCGCCTCGGGGCCGCGCTCGCGGCCGGTGGCGCGGCGGGCGCGGTGGAGCAGCCCGCCGTCGTCGCCGACCAGGGCGGCCTTCATCCCGGTACCGCCCACGTCGAGGGCGATGACATGTCTCACCACGGGCCTAGTGTGGCCCGCCCACCCGCGAGAGGTCTAGTCCACTCACGTGGTGTAGACCTTATGTGTCCACATATTGAACCGTCAGACAGCAGGGTTGGGGATTTGAGCGTGCGTCGGCGTACGGCAGGAACGATCGCGGTGGTGTCCGCACTGGGCATGACGGCGGTCCTCGGCGGCTGCGGGAGTACGGGTTCCTCCGACGTGACTCTCAGACTCGTCGCCGCCGACTACGGCGACTCCGCCGCCAACAGCTCCAGGAAGTACTGGGACGCCCTGGCCAAGGAGTACGAGAAGCAGCACCCGGACGTGAAGGTCGAGGTCAGCGTCTACTCCTGGAACGACGTCGACCGCAAGGTCAAGGAGATGGTCGACGCCGGCCACGCCCCGGACATGGCCCAGATCGGCGCCTACGCCGACTACGCCGCCGCCGGCAAGCTCTACCCGGTCTCCGACCTGCTCTCCATACGCACCCAGGCGGACTTCCTCTCCCCGCTCTCCGACGCCGGCCAGTGGAAGCACACGCAGTACGGCATCCCGTTCGCCGCCTCCACGCGCGTGCTCTTCTACAACAAGACCCTCTTCGACAAGGCCCACCTCACGGCGCCCACCACCTGGGACGAGCTGGCCGCCGACGCCACGGCGCTCAAGGCGCAGGGCGTGCAGTACCCGTACGCGCTGCCCCTCGGCCCCGAGGAGGCCCAGGCCGAGACCATGCAGTGGCTGCTCAGCGGCGGCAACGGCGGCAGCGGCTACACCGACGACGTCGGCACCTACACCATCGACTCCGCCACGAACGTCGAGACCTTCACCTGGCTCAAGGACGAGCTGGTCGGCAAGGGCCTGACCGGCCCGGTCGCCCCCGGCAAGCTGAACCGTGCCGCCGCGTTCGCCGCGTTCGCCGACGGCCGGGTCGGCATGGTCAACGGCCACCCCACGCTCATCCAGCAGGCGGCCAAGAAGGGCGTGAAGTTCGGCACGGTGCCGATGCCGGGCCGTACCGGCAGGGCCAGGGCCTCCATGGGCGTCGCCGACTGGATGATGGGCTTCAAGCAGAACGGGCACGCCGAGCAGATCGGCGACTTCCTCGACTTCGCCTACGACGAGAAGAACGTCCTCGCGTTCTCCCGCGAGTACGGGCTGCTGCCGGTCACCAGCTCCGCGTCCAACACCATGGCGGCGTCGGACGCCCCCGCCGACAAGGCCCTGCGCCCCTTCCTGGAGCAGCTGCCGACCTCGGAGCTGTACCCCGTCGGCAAGACCTCCTGGGCGGCGGTCAGCGCGGCCGTGAAGCAGAACATCGGCCAGGCGGTCGCCCCCGGCGGCAGCCCCTCCGGTGTCCTGACCCGCCTGCAGTCGACGGCCCTGGCGGCCGACAGCAGCAGCGTGAACTGAAGGCCCGCTGTCGGTGCCCGCCGCTACCGTGGCGGGCATGGAACTGGGCACCCGCGAGAAAGCGGTCCTCGCGCTGGAGCGCCGGGCCTTCCCCGGCCCCGGCGCGAAGGAACGCGCGATACGGGAGGAGCTGGATCTCTCCCCCGTCCGCTACTACCAGCTCCTCAACGCCCTCCTGGACGACGAGCGGGCCCTCGCCCACGACCCGGTGACGGTCAACCGCCTGCGCCGGATCCGCGAGGCGCGACGCGCGGAACGCTGAGTCCCCGGGCGCCCCGGCGCACGTCCGGGGCGCCACCCCGGACGTGCGGCGGCGGCGCCCAGGCGTGAGCCGCCCCGGGCTGGATAGTGTCGCGGTATGGACGCTATGGACGCTCTGCCGACCCCGCGCACCCAAGCCGGTCAGGACGGCCTCGCCGCCCTGCTCGCGCGGCCCCGCACCGCCGTGGTCGGCCTGGACTTCGACGGCACGCTGGCCCCGATCGTCGCCGACCCCGAGCAGGCCCGCGCCCACCCCGGGGCCGTGCCCGCCCTCGCCGCCCTGGCCCCCGAGATCGCCTCCGTCGCCGTGATCACCGGCCGCCCGCCCGAGGTCGCGGTCCGCTACGGCGGCTTCGCCGGCGTCCCCGGCCTGGAGCACCTCACCGTCCTCGGCCACTACGGCGCCGAGCGCTGGGACGCGGCCACCGGCGAGCTCACCGCCCCGCCCCCGCACCCCGGCGTCGCCGCCGCCCGCGCCGAACTGCCGGGCCTGCTGGAGCGCGCCGGAGCGGGGGAGGGCACGTGGATCGAGGAGAAGGGCCGGGCGCTGGCGGTGCACACCCGCCGCGCCCCCGACCCGCGGGCCGCGTTCGAGGCCCTGCGCGCCCCCCTCGCCGACCTCGCCACCCGGCACGGCCTGATCGTCGAGCCCGGCCGCATGGTCCTGGAACTGCGTCCACCGGGCATGGACAAGGGCGTGGCCCTCCTCGACCACGCCCGCGCCGTCCAGGCCGGCTGTGTCGTCTACGCCGGCGACGACCTGGGCGACCTCCCCGCCTTCGCCGCGATCGAGAAGCTCCGCACCAACGGCGTCCCCGGCCTGCTGGTGTGCAGCGGCAGCACGGAGGTCACGGAACTGGCGGACCGGGCCGACCTCGTGGTCGACGGCCCGGAGGGGGTCGTGGGCCTGCTGCGGGCGCTGGCCGCTCAGCTCGGCCGGGGGTCCAGCGCCGCCAGCTGATCGAGGAACCACCGGGCCGGCGGCAGCGCGGTCGCGGCGGCGGCCAGCCGCTTCGAGCGCTCCGCCCGCGCGTCCGCCGGCAGGGCGAGCGCCTCGTGCAGGGCCCGTGCCGTGCCCGCGATGTCGTACGGGTTCACCACGAAGGCGTCCTCGCCCAGTTCCTCGTACGCCCCCGCCTCCCGCGACAGCACCAGCGCGCAGCCCTCGTCGGAGACGACGGGGACCTCCTTGGCGACCAGGTTCATGCCGTCCCGGATGGGGTTCACCAGCGCCACGTCGGCCAGCCGGTAGGCGGCCAGGGAGCGGGCGAAGTCGTCCTTCACGTGCAGCACCACCGGGGTCCAGCCGGCCGTGCCGTACCGCTCGTTGATCTCGTCCGCGACCCGCCGCACCTCGGCGGTGTACTCGCGGTACACGGAGAGGTCCTGCCGGGACGGGTAGGCGAAGGCCACGTGGACGACCTTCTCCCGCCACTCGGGGTGGTCCTCCAGCAGCTGCTCGTAGGCCAGCAGCCCGCGCACGATGTTCTTGGACAGCTCCGTGCGGTCCACCCGGACGATCGTCTTCCGGCCCGCTCCGATCTCCGCCCGCAGCGCCGCCATCCGCTCGTCCACGTCCGGCTGGTGCGCCCGCTGGCGCAGGAAGTCCGCGTCGGCGCCCAGCCCGTGCACCCCGATCCGGGTGCCGGCGGGGATGCCCGGCCCGAGCACCGCGTGGCAGCAGTCCGTGAACGCGTCCGCCCACCGCCGGGTGAGGAACGCCGCCCGGTCCGCGCCCAGGATGCCGCTGAGCAGCTCGGCCGCGATGTCGTCGGGAAGGAGCCGGAAGTAGTCCGGCGGCGCCCACGGGGTGTGCGAGAAGTGGCCGATGCGCAGGTCGGGCCGGAGCTGGCGGAGCATCCGCGGCGCCAGAGCCAGGTGGTAGTCCTGGATCAGCACGGCCGCGCCCTCGGCCGCCTCCTCGGCCAGCGCCTCGGCGAACGCCCGGTTGTAGGCCTCGTACGACGCCCACTGCCGCCGGAAACCGGCGTCGAAGACCGGCTCCAGCGGGGTCTGGTACAGCATGTGGTGGACGAACCAGAGCACCGAGTTGGCGATGCCGTTGTACGCCTCGGCGTGCACGGTCGCGTCGATGTCGAGCATCCGCACGCGCTGCCCGCCGGTCTCCTCGGCCGGCAGCAGCCCGCCGGCCGCGCGCCGGACGGCCGCCCGGTCGCCGTCGCCCAGCGCGGCGCACACCCACACCGAGTCCGCGTCGGAGCCGATGGCGGACAGTCCCGAGACCAGCCCGCCGCCGCCCCGCCGGGCGTGCAGCGAGCCGTCCTCGCCCACCTGATAGGAGACCGGGCCGCGGTTCGACGCGACCAGCACCTGAGCCTTCTGAGCAGCATCGAGCGTGGAAGCCATACGCCTCAACCTAGCCCGGCCCCCAACCGCTCAAACGTACGGCCCGCCCGGCGGGCCGACCGTATACGGCCCGTTCACGCCACCTTGCGCTCGGCGTACTCCGCGATCTCCACCATGGGCGGCCGCTCCTCGGTGTCCACCGAGTAGGTGCGCGGCTCGAACCCCTCCTGCCCCCGCTCGAACTGGGTCAGCGCGGGCCGTATCAGATGGCCGCGGGCCAGCCGGAGCTGGGCGGTGCGGTAGATCGCGGCGGCCATCCGGCCGAGCGCCTGCCCGTCCTGGTGCCGGTGCCTGCGCACGCCCACGTCGACCTGGGCCAGCGCGTCCAGGCCCACCAGGTGCAGCGCGTCCACCAGCATGCCCAGCTCCACGCCGTAGCCGACGGGGAACGGCAGCTGTTCCAGCAGCGTGCGGCGGGCCGCGTACTCGCCGCCCAGCGGCTGCACGAACCCGGCCAGCCGCGGCCAGTGCATGTTCAGCAGCGGGCGGGCCATGAGTTCGGTGACCCGGCCGCCCTGTCCGGCACTGCCGCCGAGCGGGCGGTCGTACATCGCCTTGACCAGGTCGACGTCCGGGTCGGTGAGCAGCGGGCCGACGATCCCGGAGACGAAGTCGGAGGAGAACTCCCTGAGGTCCGCGTCGATGAAGCAGACGATGTCCCCGCCGGTCACCAGCAGCGACCGCCACAGCACCTCGCCCTTGCCGGGGACGGCCGGGAGGCGCGGCAGGATGGTGTCGCGGTGGACGACCCGGGCGCCGGCGCGCGCGGCGACCTGGGAGGTGCGGTCGGTGGAGCCCGAGTCGACGACCACGAGCTCGTCGACGAGCGGCACCTGCTCCATGAGGTCGTGCCGGATGACCGCGACGATGTCGCCGACGGTCTCCTCCTCGTTGAGCGCGGGCAGCACGACGCTGACGGTCTGGCCCGTGCGCTGCTTGGCGGCGAGGATCTGGTGCAGCGGTCGGTCGGCCACGGACCAGGACCGGGTGGTCAGCCAGCGCTCGACTTCTTCCAGCACAGTCTGTGGCTCCTCACGGGTGTCTCGCGGTTCGGACGGCTATCTCAACTGTCCCGGCCGTCGGTTACAGTCTTGAACAACGCCGATGACCATCGCATGTCGGGGGTCGGGTGCGTTCCACAACCGCATACCGCTCATCCAGAGGGGCAGAGGGACACGGCCCGGTGAAGCCCCGGCAACCCCCCTGACCGGACTCGTTCGCGCGAGGCTCACGGCCAGGGCAGGTGCCAATTCCGTCTCACGGCGAGGTGCGTCGTGAGGAAGATGAGGAGAAAGGGCCTCGCCTCCATGGCTGTGCAGACAGTTGCCACCACCAGCGAATCCACCGTCGACCTCGGCCCCGCCACGGCCCTGAGCTGTCGCGAGTGCGGTCACCGGGTGCCGCTCGGCCCGGTCTTCGCCTGCGAGGAGTGCTTCGGCCCGCTGGAGATCGCCTACGACTTCTCCGCCTACGACACCGAGGAACTGCGCCGCCGCATCGAGGCGGGCCCCGCGAACATCTGGCGCTACGCGCCCCTGCTGCCGGTCCCGGCGGACGTCGCCGGCAAGCCGAACATCAACCCGGGCTGGACCAAGCTCGTCAAGGCCGACAACCTCGCCCGCGAACTGGGCGTGACCGGCGGTCTGTACGTCAAGGACGACTCCGGCAACCCGACCCACTCCTTCAAGGACCGGGTCGTGGCCCAGGCCCTGGAGGCCGCCCGCGCCTTCGGCTTCACCACCCTGTCCTGCTCCTCGACCGGCAACCTGGCCGGCGCCGTCGGCGCCGCCGCCGCCCGCGCCGGCTTCCGCTCCTGCGTGTTCATCCCGCACGACCTGGAGCAGGGCAAGATCGTCATGGCCGCGGTCTACGGCGGTGAACTCGTCGGCATCGAGGGCAACTACGACGACGTGAACCGCTTCTGCTCCGAGCTGATCGGCGACCCGGCCGGCGAGGGCTGGGGCTTCGTCAACGTCAACCTCCGGCCGTACTACGCGGAGGGCTCCAAGACCCTGGCGTACGAGATCTGCGAGCAGCTCGGCTGGCGGCTTCCGGACCAGATCGTGGTCCCGATCGCCTCCGGCTCCCAGCTCACGAAGATCGACAAGGGGCTCCAGGAGCTGATCAAGCTGGGACTGGTCGAGGACAGGCCGTACAAGATCTTCGGCGCCCAGGCCGAGGGCTGCTCCCCGGTCTCCACCGCCTTCAAGGCCGGCCACGACGTCGTACGGCCCCAGAAGCCGAACACCATCGCCAAGTCGCTGGCCATCGGCAACCCGGCCGACGGGCCGTACGTCCTGGACATCGCGCGCCGCACCGGCGGTGCCGTGGAGGACGTGACGGACGAGCAGGTCGTGGACGCGATCAAACTGCTCGCGCGGACCGAGGGCATCTTCGCGGAGACCGCCGGCGGCGTGACGGTCGGCGTCACCCGCAAGCTGCTGGAGGCGGGCGTGCTGGACCCGGCGAAGACCACCGTCGTCCTGAACACCGGTGACGGGCTGAAGACCCTGGACGCGGTGGCCGGGACCGGCCTCACCGCCACCATCCGCCCGACCCTGGACTCCTTCCGAGAGGCCGGCCTCGCATGACAGGCGCCCGGCCGCGAGGCCGGACGCGACCCGCGGCCCGGTGGAGGCCGGCCGCGGCCACGCGGTGCCGGCCGCACCGACGACACGGCCCCGCCTCCCCGGGGCGCCGCCCCGCCGTACCCGTGAACCCGACCGGAGGTCCGACCGCATGAGCGTGACCGTTCGCATCCCCACCATCCTGCGCACCTACACCGGCGGGCAGGCCGAGGTCGCCGCCGAGGGCGCGACGCTCGGCGAGGTCATCGCCGACCTGGAGAAGAACCACACGGGCATCGCCGCGCGCGTCCTGGACGACCAGGGCAAGCTGCGCCGGTTCGTCAACGTGTACGTCAACGACGACGACGTCCGCTTCGAGCAGGGCCTCGACACGGCGACCCCCGAGGGGGCCGGCGTGTCGATCATCCCGGCGGTCGCCGGCGGCTGAACCGGGAATCCGCCCGTTTATTACCTTCGGTAACCGCGGTTACCGGCTGTGCACCCGATTGCCCCCTCCGTGAGAGAAACGGAGGGGGCAATTCAGTGTGATTGAGCGCGGTAGAGTTGGGGAACGCGGTCGCGGCCCACGGGTCGCGCGCCTTGCCACTCATGCCGCCCGCCCGACAAGAAGTAGCCAAAGTGTGCGGGTTGTCTGCGGCTTTTGTGGCCTTTATGGGGCCCGACTTGCCCTGAATTCAGAGGAATTCTCACCACATTCCGGATCGCTCGCGTCCAGAATTCTCGTCCGATTGACCTGTTGCAGACGGCAGTTGGACAGATACATTCAGCCGCGGTCGACGCGTTCCGGCGCACGCCCCCGACCAGTTGGGGGGTGAGGTCTGACCCGGGTCCGCGAAGTGTGGATCTGTGCAAGGGCCAGTAATAGGGGAGTTAGGCATGGCTCAGGGCACCGTCAAGTGGTTCAACGCGGAGAAGGGGTACGGCTTCATCGCGGTCGACGGTGGTGCGGACGTCTTCGTCCACTACAGCGCGATTCAGATGGACGGCTACCGCACCCTGGAAGAGGGCCAGCGGGTCGAGTTCGAGATCTCGCAGGGCCAGAAGGGTCCGCAGGCCGACATGGTTCGCGTCACCGCCTGAACGTTTCTTGTCCGAAGGGCCCGCACCTCGCAGAGGGTGCGGGCCCTTCGCCGTGCCCCGGTTCCGCCGTTCGCGTGCGGCTGACGGAGGCCTCCCACCCGCCCAGGCGCTTGCACTCGACCATGCCGAGTGCTAATCATTGGCGTTAGCACTCTGAAGGTGAGAGTGACAGCGAAGGACCGGGTCGGTGAGGCCCGCGGGCCGGGTGGGGCAAGGAACCACGAGGCGCGCGAGCCGTCCGTCGCGGGCGCGGGCGCGGTCCGAAGGAATCACCCCCAGTCCTGGAGGGACCACTTCACATGGCCAAGATCATCGCGTTCGACGAGGAGGCGCGGCGCGGCCTCGAGCGCGGCATGAACCAGCTCGCGGACGCCGTGAAGGTGACGCTCGGCCCCAAGGGCCGCAACGTCGTCCTCGAGAAGAAGTGGGGCGCCCCCACGATCACCAACGATGGTGTCTCCATCGCCAAGGAGATCGAGCTCGAGGACCCGTACGAGAAGATCGGCGCCGAGCTGGTCAAGGAAGTCGCCAAGAAGACGGACGACGTCGCCGGTGACGGTACGACCACCGCGACCGTGCTCGCCCAGGCCCTGGTCAAGGAAGGCCTGCGCAACGTCGCCGCCGGCGCCAACCCGATGGCTCTGAAGCGCGGTATCGAGAAGGCCGTCGAGGCCGTCTCCGCCGCCCTGCTGGAGCAGGCGAAGGACGTCGAGACCAAGGAGCAGATCGCCTCCACCGCGTCCATCTCCGCCGCCGACACCCAGATCGGCGAGCTGATCGCCGAGGCCATGGACAAGGTCGGCAAGGAAGGCGTCATCACCGTCGAGGAGTCCAACACCTTCGGTCTCGAGCTGGAGCTCACCGAGGGTATGCGCTTCGACAAGGGCTACATCTCCGCCTACTTCGCGACCGACATGGAGCGCATGGAGGCGGTGCTGGAGGACCCGTACATCCTCATCGCCAACTCCAAGATCTCCTCGGTCAAGGACCTGCTCCCGCTGCTGGAGAAGGTCATGCAGTCGGGCAAGCCGCTGCTGATCATCGCCGAGGACGTCGAGGGCGAGGCCCTGTCGACCCTGGTCGTCAACAAGATCCGCGGCACCTTCAAGTCCGTCGCCGTCAAGGCCCCGGGCTTCGGTGACCGCCGCAAGGCCATGCTCGGCGACATCGCCATCCTCACGGGCGGCGAGGTCATCTCCGAGGAGGTCGGCCTCAAGCTGGAGAACGCGACCCTGGACCTCCTGGGCCGCGCCCGCAAGGTCGTCATCACCAAGGACGAGACCACCATCGTCGACGGTGCCGGCTCCTCCGAGCAGGTCAACGGCCGCGTGAACCAGATCCGCGCCGAGATCGAGAACAGCGACTCGGACTACGACCGCGAGAAGCTGCAGGAGCGCCTGGCGAAGCTCGCCGGCGGTGTCGCGGTCATCAAGGCCGGTGCCGCCACCGAGGTGGAGCTCAAGGAGCGCAAGCACCGCATCGAGGACGCCGTCCGCAACGCCAAGGCGGCCGTCGAGGAGGGCATCGTCGCCGGTGGTGGCGTGGCCCTGCTCCAGGCCTCCCAGGTCTTCGAGAAGCTGGAGCTCGAGGGTGACGAGGCGACCGGCGCCAACGCCGTGCGCATCGCGCTCGAGGCCCCGCTGAAGCAGATCGCCGTCAACGCCGGCCTCGAGGGCGGCGTCGTGGTGGAGAAGGTGCGCAACCTGACCCCGGGTCACGGCCTGAACGCCGCGACCGGCGAGTACGTCGACCTGGTCGCCGAGGGCATCATCGACCCGGCGAAGGTGACCCGTTCCGCGCTGCAGAACGCCGCCTCCATCGCCGCGCTGTTCCTCACCACCGAGGCCGTCATCGCCGACAAGCCGGAGAAGGCCGCGGCCCCGGCCGGCGGCGGCATGCCGGGCGGTGACATGGACTTCTGATCGACCTGACGGTTGATCGCTCGTCCTGCGGACCGAGGGCGGCACCCCCAGCTACCGGCTGGGGGTGCCGCCCTCGGCGTTGTCCGGGGCCGGGGAACGTGTCCGGTATCACGTGGGCGAAGCGGGGACCTGTCCGGTACGCGGGCGGACGGGCGGTGTTTACTTAAGATGCTGCAACAATGCGTGCGCACATACCAACCGGTTCACCCCGTCGACTCACGAGGAGCCCCCCACGTGACCGTGACCACGCCCCCCGCCTCCCGCGCGGCCCGCGTCCTGTCCCGCCCGATCAGGCTGAACGGCCTCACCGTCCCGAACCGCATCGCGATGGCGCCGATGACCCGTATGTTCTCCCCGGGCGGTGTTCCCGGCGAGGACGTGCGCTCCTACTACGCCCGCCGCGCCGCCGCCGGCGTCGGCCTGATCGTCACCGAGGGCACGTACGTGGGCCACGAGTCGGCCGGCAACAGCTCGCGCGTGCCCAGGTTCCACGGTGAGGAGCAGCTCGCGGGATGGGCGAAGGTCGCCGAGGACGTGCACGCGGCGGGCGGCACCATCGTGCCCCAGCTGTGGCACATCGGCATGGTCCGCGAGCAGGGTCAGAACCCCTTCCCGGACGCCCCCGCGATGGGCCCCTCCGGCCTGGTCACCGCGGGCGCCGAGCCCACCGGCAAGGCCATGACGCAGAAGGACGTCGACGACGTCGTCGCCGCGTTCGCCGAGGCCGCTGCCGCCGCCGAGCGCATCGGCTTCGACGGCGTGGAGCTCCACGGTGCCCACGGCTACCTGCTGGACCAGTTCCTGTGGGCGGGCACGAACCGCCGCACCGACGCGTACGGCGGCGACCCGGTGGCCCGCACCCGCTTCTCCGCCGAGATCGTCGCCGCCGTGCGGGCGGCGGTGTCGCCGGACTTCCCGGTCCTCTTCCGCTACTCGCAGTGGAAGCAGCAGGACTACACCGCCCGGCTCGCCGAGACCCCCGAGGAGCTGGAGGCCATCCTCACCCCGCTCGCGGCGGCCGGCGTCGACGCCTTCCACGCCTCCACCCGCCGCTACTGGCTGCCCGAGTTCGACGGCTCCGACCTGAACCTGGCCGGCTGGACGAAGAAGCTCACCGGCAAGCCCGTCATCACCGTCGGCTCGGTCGGCCTCGACGGCGACTTCATCAACGCCTTCCAGGGCGAGGGCTCCCCGGTCAAGGGCATCGACAACCTCCTGGACCGCCTGGAGGCCGACGAGTTCGACATGGTGGCCGTCGGCCGCGCGCTGCTCCAGGACCCCGAGTGGGCGGCCAAGGTGCTCTCCGACCGCTTCGACGAGCTGAAGCCGTACGACGCGGCGGCCCTGAAGACCCTGAGCTGACCGGGTCACCCTCCGGGGGCGCCGGCGGCTAGAGGTTGCCCATCGGCTCGATGTCGACCCGCACCGGCGTCCCCCACACCCGCAGCACCTCGTAGTCGGTGAACTCGTGCACGAGCCGGTAGGCCAGGGCGGGCCGGGAGCCGCGCCGCTGGGCGGCGAGGTACGCCTCCGCCTCGCGCCGGTCCCGCCTCGGCGTCCCGCACAGCTGCCACTCCTGGCCGTTCCACAGCTCCGGCAGCCACCGCTGCTGCGCCTGCGGCCGGTCACCGCGCACGCCGTACCGGGAGGGGGCGGTGGGCACCGGCTCGCCCGGCCGGGGCCGGCCGCCCTGGAACTCCGACCGCCGGGCGGCCCGGCGCCGGGTCTCGCACAGCAGGCACAGGTCGGGCGCGCTCTCGTCCACCGGTCCCTGCGGGTGCTCCGGGCAGCGGGTGGCGGGCGCGGCGGTGGTCACGGTGTCGTCCAGCAGGTCGAGCGCCCGCCGCAGGTCGTCCTTGATCTCGTGCAGCCGGGCGTCGGGCGTGTCGGCGGTCAGGGCGTCCCCGTGCTCCCCGAGCAGCCGGAGAGCCCGTCCGAGGGCGGTGAGCTGGGCGTGATTCATGTCGGTGGGTGCCTCCTCCCCTCCATGGTGCCCTGGCCGCGCGGTCCGTCAGCGTGCCGCCTGCCCCAGCGCCGAGCGCAGATGGCCGCCGGACTCCGCCAGCAGGCGTGCCGCCGTCGGGCCGTCGACGCCGGCGAGGAGGGCCAGGATCGCGTGCTTCACCTCGCCGCCGGTCTCCGTGAGGGCCTTCTCGATGTCGGTGTCGCTCGCGCCGGTGGCCAGGGAGACGATCCGGTGGGAGCGGGCCCGGAGCTTGTCGTTGGAGGCGCGCACGTCGACCATCAGGTTCCCGTACGTCTTGCCGAGCCGGATCATCGTGATCGTCGAGAGCATGTTCAGCACCAGCTTCTGGGCCGTGCCCGCCTTCAGCCGGGTGGAACCGGTGATCAGCTCCGGGCCCACGACGACCTCGATGGCGTGCTCGGCCGCGGCGGCCAGCGCGCTGCCCGCGTTGCAGGCCAGGCCGATGGTCAGCGCTCCGAGCGCCCGGGCGTGCCCGACGGCGCCGACGGCGTACGGGGTGCGGCCGGAGGCGGAGACGCCGACCACGGTGTCGTCCGGGGTGAGCTTCAGCGCGTCCAGGTCCCGGCGGGCCAGTTCCGCGGAGTCCTCGGCGCCCTCGACCGAGGTGACCATGGCCGCGGGACCGCCCGCGATCAGTCCGACGACCCGCTCGGGGTCGGTGTTGAAGGTGGGCGGGCACTCGGAGGCGTCCAGCACGCCCAGCCGGCCGGCGGTCCCGGCACCGGCGTAGACGAGCCGCCCGCCGCGGGCCATGCGCGCGGCGACCGCGTCGACGGCGGCGGCGATCCGGGGCAGCTGCGTCGCCACGGCGGCGGGCACGCCCGCGTCCTCGCCGTTCATCAGCCGGGCGATGTCGAGGGTGGGCAACCGGTCGATCTCGGCGAGTTCCGGACGGAAGGCCTCGGTGGTCAGCGAGGCCAGCTCGTCGCGCAGGTCGTGAGAGGACATGTCGTGAGAGGTCATAGGGGGCGGCTCTCTCCGGTGACGTGTGAGGGGGGTGGTGAACCTATGCCGGTTCCTTCCTACCCCCTAGCGCGAACCGCTCCGGTGCCGGTGCGCCAGCGCCTCGTAGGAAGCGGCCAGCGCGGGCGCCGCCGTCTCGTACGTCCGCTGCGCCACTCCCACGAACAGGCAGTCCACGACCAGCAGCTGGCTCGTCCGGGAGGACATCGCGGCGGGCCGCAGCTCCGTCTCCCGTGACGTCGACGTCGTCAGCACGAGGTCGGCGTACTGCGTGACCGGCGAGTTGGGCCGCCCGGTGATGGCGACCGTCGTCGCCCCCCGCTCGAAGGCCACCCGGAGCGGTTCGATGACGTCCCCGGTGGACCCGGAGTGCGTGATCGCGAGGGCCACGTCACCCGAACGGAGCTGCACCGCGTTGGTCACCGCGAGATGCGGGTCGCTGTGCGCGTGGGCTATGAGCCCTATCCGCAGCAGCTTCTGGGTGAGGTCCTGGGCGACCAGCCCGGACGCCCCTATGCCGTACACGTCGGTGCGCCGGGCTGCGGCCAGCGCGGTGACGGCCGCGCCGAGCTGGACGGTGTCGAGTCCGGCGGCGGTGTCGGCGAGGGTCTGCTGCTCCTCGTAGGCGAGCTTGGTGACGACGTCGGCGATGGGGTCGTCCACCGCGATGTCCGTCGTGATCGCGGGCGCGCGCCCGGACTGCTGCTGGGCGGCGAGCCCGGCGAGGGCGAGCCGCAGGTCGCGGTAGCCCGGATAGCCGAGCAGCCGGGCGGTGCGGACGACCGTCGCCTCGCTGGTGCCGGTGAGTTCGGCGAGGCCCGTCACCGTGAGGGCGGCGCAGCCGGCCGGGTCACCGGCGACGGCCTCGGCGACGCGCTGCATGGACCGGGTCATGGACGGGGCGAGCGTGCGCACCTTGGCGGCGAGCGATCCGCCCGGGCTGCCGAAAATTTCCTTCACGTCCTGGGTCACTCCTGAAAGATATTTTCGGTTCGGTGTCCTGGTCAAGAGTGCGCACAATGGGGGGCATGGACCCCATCAGCCCCCTGGAGCAGTCACTGCACGCGGCCCGCGCCCTCGTGCTCGCGGATCTCGTCGCGGGAGACGTCGCGGAGGCCGACGTCGTCTCCCTGGTGGAGGACTCCATCGCCCAGCGGCGCTGGTGGGTCGAGCAGTGGCCGGACGGCGCGGCCTTCGTGGCCGGGCTGGTCGCCCAGGACGTGCAGGACGCGCTGCTGGAGCGGTACGGCCGCTGGCCGCTGTGCCCGGTCTGCGGCTCGGGCGACCCGCATGCGCTGGACGTGGAGCCGGAACTGGGCCCCGATCCGCACTGGGTGTGCCACAAGGCCGGCGTGAAGGTCGCGTCGGTGGGCTCGCTGGGGCCGTCCCTGCGCGGGACGACGTCCTCATGAGGCGCCGGTGACCCTCTACATCGACCCGCCGACCTGGCCCGGCCACGGGCGCATGTGGTCGCACTTGGTCAGCGATCTGTCGTACGACGAACTCCACCTGTTCGCCGAGGGCCTGGGCATGCCCCGCCGGGCCTTCGACAGCGACCACTACGACGTCCCGTCCCACCGCTACGCGGACGCGGTGGCGGCGGGCGCGGTGCAGGTCAGCAGTCGCGAGGTGGTCCGCCTGCTGCACTCGGCCGGCCTGCGCAGGCGCAAGGGGCGTCAGGCCCGGCGGACGTAGAGCCGCAGCCCGGCCTCGGTGCCGTCCTCGTCGTGGACCGTGCGTTCCTCCTCCACGGTCGCGCGGGTGAAGCCCGCCCGGGCCACCACCCGCTGGGACGGCAGGTTGGCCGGTTCGATCGTGGCGACGACCGCGTCGACGTCGTCCCGGGCCAGCGCCCACTCGGTCAGCGTGCGCAGCGCCTCGGTCGCGTAGCCGTGGCCGCGGGCGCTCCCGACCAGGTCGTAGCCGATCTCCACCCGGCGCTCGTCGTCCGGCGCGCCGTGGAAGCCCATGCCGCCCACCGCCCGGCCGTCCTCCGCCCGTACCAGGGCGAAGACCCCGAACTCCGGGCGGAGCACGCCGGCTTCGTACGCCTTCATCAGGTGGGAGCAGGCCTCCCGGGTGCCCTCGTACGGGCCGTCGTCCAGCCAGTCGAAGCCGCCGTCGCCGCCGAGGGCCAGGTCGCGGGCGGAGGCCGGGCGGATGCCGGTGAGGGTGACGCGTCCGGCCGGCAGGACGAGGTTGTTGTACCAGGTCCAGTCGGTGACCGGGGCGCGGCCGGGCAGCTCGCCGCGGCCGGTCGCCCACAGCAGCGTCGGCCAGGGCGCGGGGCCGGGCTGGACGTGCGGGAAGAGCAGGGCCAGGACGGATTCGGCGAGTTCGGCGGGCGGTTCGTAGGGCAGGCCGAGGCCCCGGGCGATGTCGTGGGTGTGCAGCAGGGCCTCGGCGACGCCCATCGCGGCGAAACCCTCGCCGTCGGCGCTGCCGAAGCGGGCGGGGTGGAAGGCGCGGACGCCGGGCGGGGTGGTGCGGACGGCGGCGGCCAGCAGGGCGCCGGTGGCCTCGATCACCTGGAGCAGGCCGGCGTTGCCGGTGCCCTCGGGCAGGGTGATGCGCAGCGGGAGGCGGTCCTGGGCGCGGGCGGCGAGGCGGCTCGCGTACGCGGCGAAGTCCTCGGCGATGTGGAAGGCCGTGGTGCGGCAGCTCCACTCCAGACCGGCCGCGCCGACCGCGTCCCAGTCGCGGTCCAGCGCCGTGCGCAGGACCGCCGCGCAGCTCGCGACCGCCGCCTCCACCTGATCCCCGCTCATCGTCCGCATGCGCGCACAGTACGGCGGCGGTGTCCTCAGGTCGACAGCATTTCCAGCTCGGACCCGAGGTTGTAGCGGGCGGTGGCCTCCCAGTGCTCCTGCCCGTACGGGGTGCGGTACAGCCGGGGCAGGGCGAGGAGTTGGCGCAGGACCGCCGAGCGGCCGGCGCGGAAGGCGTCGCCCGGCACGAAGTGGTACTCCTCGCGCACCTCGGCGGTGTAGACGGCGTACGCCGACGGGGGCGCGGCCAGGATCGCGAGGTCGGCGTCGCACAGCACCTGCCCGTCGCGGTCGTCGTCGGCCGGGTCGTGGGTGACGGTGAGCCGCACCAGCCGGGCCACCTCGGCCGTCCTCGCCTCCGGGACACCGGCCTCCGGGAGGGCGCGCTCGGCCAGCCGCGCGGACCGCTCCTCGTTCTCGGAGCGATCAGGGAGGTAGACGGCGTCGTGGAACCAGGCGGCGAGGCGGACCACGTCCGGGTCGGCCGCGTACTCCTCCAGCGCGTCGACGTGGTCGAGCACGGCGGTGAGGTGGGCCACCGTGTGGTAGCGGCGCTGCGGCTCCTGCCAGCGGGCGAGCAGGTTGTCGGCGTAGGGGGCGGGGTCGGGGCCGCCGCCGGGGGAGCGGGCTGCTTCCAGGGCGCGGACGAAACGGAGGCGCAGGGCGTCGAGGTCGGCCATGCCCCCATTCTGTCGGGTGCCGGTCCCGTGCCGGCCGGGTGCCGGTCCCGTGCCGGCCGCCCGTCCGTTTCGCGCGTGACGGGCGGCCCAGGGGCCGGACAGGCCCTAGCGTGCTCCCCATGACCGAGACGCAGGAAGTACGCGATCCCGAGCTCCCCGGGCGGCTGCTGGCCACCGAGCGCGACGCCCTCGTACCGCTGCTGCGGTCGCGGCCCGACGCCGACTTCGCGCTGCCGTCGGCCGGGTGTCCGGGCTGGTCGGTGCGGGACGTGCTGGCGCACTGTTCCGCCGTGCTGACACGGGTGGTGGAGAACCGGCTCGAGGCGGGCGTGTTCTCGCCGGAGTCGAACGAGCGGGACATCGCCGAGCGGGCCGGCTGGACGAACGCGCGGGTCGTGGACGAGCTGGAGCGCGGGATGACGGAGGCCGGACCGGTGATCGCCGGGTCGTACGGTTCGCTGGACATGATCGCGCTCGGCGAGTGGGTGCACGCCGGGGATGTGCGGGAGGTGCTGGGGGCGCCGGGGGCGTACGCCGGGGCCGGGCTGCCCCACGCGCTGACGCTGCTGGCGCGGCTCACCCGGCACAAGGAGCACGTGCCGCTCCACGCCGACCTGGACGACCTGGACGAGCCGCTGCGGCTCGGCGCGGTGGCCGCCGGCGGTCCGCCCGCCCGGTACATCGGCGACGCGGCCACGCTCGTCCGGCTGTACGCGGGACGGCCGCTGAACGGGGCGCCCTACGAGCTGGCGGGGGCCCGGGAGGAGGAGCTGAACATCTTCGGGTGAAGGGCGTCCCCCGGCAGGCGTAGTCTTGGACCGGATTGGACTAGACCTGTAGCGCCGACGAATGGGGTGCCATGAGCAAGCGTGCAGTCCTGGAGGTGATCGCCCTCGACGTCGAGGACGCGGTCGCCGCCCAGGCCGGAGGCGCGGACCGACTGGAGCTGGTCACCGAGATGGCGGCCGACGGGCTCACCCCCGCGCCCGCCACCGTCGCCGCGATCCGCGCCGCCGTCGACATCGACCTGCGCGTGATGCTCCGCCTCGCGGACGGCTTCGCGGCCGGTGACCTGGACCGGCTGATCGGCGTGGCCGGTGCGCTGAGGCAGGCCGGCGCCGACCAGTTCGTGCTCGGGTTCCTCGGCACGGACGGCGGGGTGGACCTGGGCGCGGTGGAGCGGGTCGTCGACGCGCTCGGCGGCTGCCGCTGGACCTTCCACCGGGCGATCGACCGGGCCGCCGACCGGGACGCCCTGCGCAAGCAGCTCGCCGACCTGCCGGGTCTGGACACCTACCTCACCGCCGGCTCCGCCGCGGGCGTGGACGACGGCCTGCCCACGCTGCTCGCCGAAGCGGCGCACGACGGCGAGCCCGGGTACGAGCAGCAGATCATGGTCGGCGGCGGACTGCGCCTCGACCATGTCGCGCGGCTGCGCGCGGGCGGGATCAAGGCGTTCCACATCGGCGGCGCGGCCCGCCCCGACGGCTGGCAGGGCCCGGTCTCGGCGACGGCGGTCGCCGAGTGGCGCACGGCCCTGGACAGCGAGGCCGCCTAGCCCGCTCGGCGGTACGCTCGGGGCGGTCGTCCACCCGGTGGCGTACGGCCCTGGAGGGCGAGGCGCGGCCCGGTCTCGGCGGCTGCGGCCCGCCCGGTGGCGCACGGCGTCGGACGGCGACGCGCCTGGTCGCGCGCGGCCGGGTTTCGACGGTGAGCGCCCAGTGGTGCGCCGGCGCTCGGCGGCGACGTACCCGTGGGCGCGATGCGCGGTCCTGATGGCTGCGGTCGCCGAGTGGTGCGAGGCGTTGGGCGGTGTCGCCGCCTGGTCGCGCGCGGGGTGTGCCCGGGGGCGGTCGTGCTCCCAGTCGCGCGCGGCGTCGGACGGCGACGCGCCTGGTCGGCCCGGTATCGACGGCGGCGTCTCCTCTTGCCGCACAGCGCTGGACGGCTACGCACCTGTTCGCGTCCGAGGCGCGGCCTCGGCGACGGCCCGCCCATTGCCGCACGGCGCTGGACGGCGAAGCCGCCCGGCCGCGCGGGGGTGCGCTCCGGGCGGGGCGGTGGTTCGCCCGTTGGCGTACGGCCCTGGACGGCGAGGCGCGGCCCGGTTCCGGCGGGTGCGGTCCGTCCAGGGGCGCGCGCCTGGGCGCGTGCGGGGACCGGTTCCCGTTAAGTGGCGCTCGCGACGGTCGGGATCGCCCGCCTGGGCCCTCGCCGCCTACTCGGCGAGCTGGGGCGGCAGAGGTGCCGTGTGCGTCACGATCAGGCCCGACACCGCACGGGTCAGCGCCACGTACAGGCGCCGCAGGCCCGTGCGTTCGTCCGGCTCGCCGTCCACCACGGCCTGCGGCTCGTCCAGGACCACGTAGTCGTACTCCAGGCCCTTGGCGAGCGAGGCGGGGACCAGGGTCAGCCGGGTCTCGCGGGTGGTCTCCTCACCGGGGGCCAGGTACGGCAGGCCGGCCGCCGTCAGGGCCTCGGCGAGCGCCGGCACACGGGCGTCGGCGGCGATCAGGCCGGTCGAGCCCTCGTTGCGCAGCAGTTCGGCGCACGCGGCGACGACGTCACCCGCCCCCGCGGCCGTACGCACCTCGAAGAAGCCGGGGTTCTCCCGGACGGAGGCGACCGGGGTGAGACCGGGCGCGATGTGCGGCAGCAGCCGGGAGGCGTACGCGATGACGTCCGTCGGCACGCGGAAACCGGCCGTCAGCTCCTCGACGGCACCCTCCGGCTTGCCGAGGTGGGCCAGTGCCTCCGCCCAGCTCCGGGTCGCCCAGGGGGTCGTCCCCTGCGCGAGGTCGCCCAGCACGGTCGCGCTGCCGGTGGTGCAGCGGCGGCCGACGGCCCGGTACTGCATGGGGGAGAGGTCCTGTGCCTCGTCCAGGACGACGTGGCCGAGCGAGTGCGTGCGCTGGATCAGGTCGGCCGCCTCGTCGATCAGCACGGCGTCCGCCGGCGACCACTTGGCCGCCTTCACGCTGCGGACCGGCTTCGCCCACAGGATCGTCTTCTGCTCGTCCTCGTCCAGGAGCCCGTCCGCGTGCTCGGCGAGGAACTCCGCGTCGGTCAGCAGCCGCAGCACCAGCTTGGCCGGGTCGACGGCCGGCCAGACCGCCCGCACGGCCGCCTTCACCGCGCTGTTGCGGGCGACCGCGTCCTGCACCCGGTCGTCCGGGGCCTCCCCGGCCCGCTCCATCTGCACCAGCACCGCGTGCGCGATGCGCTGCGGCAGGGCCTCGCGGGCCGCGCCGTAGCGGATGTCCCGGTCCAGCAGCTCCCGGACGATCTCCTCCAGTTCGTACGCCGGCACGCGCCAGCGCCGCGAGCCGCGCACGACCACCACCGGTTCGCTCGGCACGGTCACGTGGGAGTACAGCGCGCGCCGCAGGACCTGGGCCATCCGGGCGTCGCCCTTGACGATCGCGGCGGCGGCGTCGTCCGTGCCGCGCACCTCCACCTGCGCGACCAGGTCGTCCACGGTCGCCTGCCGCACGCTCAGCTCGCCGAGCGCCGGCAGGACCTGCTCGATGTAGTGCAGGAAGGACCGGTTCGGCCCGATGACCAGCGTGCCGGTGCGGGCCAGCCGCTCCCGGTGGGCGTAGAGCAGGTACGCGACCCGGTGCAGGCCGACGGCGGTCTTCCCGGTGCCCGGACCTCCCTGCACGCACACCGTGCCGCCGAGCCCGCTGCGGACGATCTCGTCCTGCTCGGGCTGGATGGTGGCGACGATGTCCCGCATCGGGCCGACGCGGGGCCGCTCGATCTCCTGCTGGAGCAGTTTGCTGGTGGTGGCAGCCCCCGACGACTCCGCCGGGTCGGAGAGGTGCTCGTCCTCGTAGGCGGTCAGGTCGCCGCCGGTGTACCCGAAGCGGCGGCGCAGCCCGACGTCCATGGGGTCCTTCTTGGACGCCCGGTAGAACGGCTGGGAGACCGGTGCGCGCCAGTCGATGACCATGGGGTCGCCGTCGGCGTCGTGGACGTGCCGCCGCCCGATGTAGAACCGCTCGCCCGCGGCGCCCTCGGCCCGCTCGGCGCCCGGGGCGTGCAGGTAGTCGAGCCGGCCGAAGAACAGCGGGGTGTCGCTGAGGTCGGCCAGCGCCTTGATGCGCTCGTCGATCTGGCGGGAGAGCACCGCGGCGTTGACCCAGTTGGCGGTCACGTCGCTGATGTCGAGTGCCTCCACGTCCTCACGCATGGCGCGCAGGGCGGTTCGGGAGGCGGCGAGGTGGGAGCGCTCTCGGGCGAGGGGGTCGTCGAGCGGGTCGTGGGCGGGCGTGGACAAGGGGGTGCCTCCGGTTGGCCTGCTGCGGGCTACGACGATGCCGCCCGGTTTCCGGCCGGGCGACGGCACTCCGTGGGGGAGGCGGGCAAGAGCGGAGATTTTAGGTGAGCGGACGGGGTCGGGGCCAATGGATTTCCGGCCCGCGCGCGCCGGGACCCGCCGGGACTCGCCGGGACACCCGCCGGCGCCCGCCGGGACTCGTCGGTGGCGGCTCTCCCGTGGCCTGCCCCCTAAGGGACGGGGGGTCTCAGGTCCAGGGACGGTGTCCACCCGGAGATCTACGCGGGGCCGTCCAGGTCTGCACCCGCAGACCGATGCGGTCGAGGGGTGCGGAGTTCCACCATGGAGACATGAGCGCAGCAAGCATCACACCGGCACCCGTCCGTCCCCCGTCCGGCGCCACGGCCGTCGACGGCCCCCACCACCACCCGCTGGGCAACGCCCTGCGCGCGGTGAAGGTGTTCCTGGAGGCTGCCTTCAGTGTCGTCATCCTCGGCGAGTACGGCGAGGAAGCGGGCATACACCACAAGTGACGGCATAGGGTCGCGTCCGTGCGGAAACGGACGTTGACGCCCTCCTGCCCTGCCCTGCTCCTCCTCGCCCTCTCCCTCGCCGCCTTCGTCACCCTGTGCGTCCTGCGCGGCGCGCCCATGGCCGATCTCCTCGTCTACCGGGCCGAGGGCGCGGCGGTGGTCCACGGCACCGACCTGTACGGCTTCACGGTCACCGAGTGGCACCTCCCGGCGACCTATCCGCCCTTCGCGGCGATCCTGTTCGTCCCCGCGGTCTGGCTCCCGGTCCCGGTCCTGAAGGCGCTCTTCCTCACGGGCAACGTCCTCCTGCTCGCCACCCTGGTCGCCCTCTCCGCCCGCCTGGCCTCCCGGCCCCTCCCGCCGGCCCCGCTCTGCGCGGCCACGGCCCTCGCCCTGTGGCTGGAACCGGTCTTCCAGACGCTCCTGTTCGGGCAGATCAACCTGGCCCTCGCCTGCCTCGTCCTGTGGGACCTGACCCGCCCGGCGGGTGCCCGCGCCAAGGGCGTGGCCCTCGGCATGGCGGCCGGGCTCAAGCTCACCCCGGCCGTGTTCATGGCGTACCTGCTCGTGCGCGGCCGGGTGCGGGAGGCGGCGACGGCGGGGGCGGCCTTCGCGGGGACGGTCGCGCTCGGTGCCGCCCTGCTGCCCTCGGCGAGCGCGGACTTCTGGACCCGGCGGCTGTACGAGACCGGCCGGGTGGGCAAGGCGTGGATCGTGGACAACCAGTCGCTGCGCGGGCTGGTCGCCCGGGCGCTGGGCGATCCCGCGCCCGGCCTGGCCTGGGCGCCGGTGGCGGCGGTGGTCGCCGTGGTGGGCCTGGGGCTGGCCGCGCGGGCCCGCCGGGAGAGCCACGGCATCCTGCTGACCGCGGGCACGGCCCTGCTGGTCTGCCCGATCAGCTGGACCCACCACTGGGTGTGGTGCGTGCCGCTGCTCGCCGTGCTGCTGGCGGAGGGCCGCGCCCGCACGGCCGTACTGGTGGCCCTGGTCTTCACCGCCCGCACGATGTGGCTGGTGCCCCACGAGGGCGCCCGCGATCTGCAACTGCCCTGGTGGCAGCAGCCGTTGGCAGCCGCTTACCCCCTGCTGGCGCTGGGGCTGCTGGTGTCGTACGACAGCGTGGCCGGCCGCTGTGCACCGGCCCCGGCCTCCAGTCCCCGGTGAGGAGGCCGGCCACGCTGTCATCCCGTCGACGGGCCCGTGCCGTCCCCGGCGCGGGCGTCTCCTTCCGAGCGGCCGTCGCCGTGACCGTCACCGTCGTGCCGTTCGTCCCGCGCGCTGCGGCTCCGCGGAACGCGCCCGCCGCCGCTCGCACGTCCGCCGCCGCTCGCACGCCCGTCGTCGGCGCCGGCGATGACGACGACCTCGTCACCGGTGGTCCAGCACCGGCGTTCGGCCTTGGGCGGGTTGACGCGCAGCCCGTAGCCGGGGGCGCGGCCGACGTCGGCGTGGCTGCGGTACCCGATGGCGCACTCGCCCCGGTCGCGCGCCGCGGCGACGACCGTGGCGAACGACGCCTCCTGGCCGGACAGGACGTAGTCGGCGGCCGGCCGCAGATGGACCTGGGTGCCGCCGGCCGAGAACAGCTCGTCGAACACCGCCGCCAGGTGGCGGTTCTGGGAGATCTGCGCCATCAGCAGCCCGACCAGCTTGCCGCTGATGATCACGTCGGCTCCGGGGCCGAGCGGTGCGAGGGGCCGGTTGCCGTCGTCGGCGAGTTCGGTGACCACGGGCAGTTCCCGGCCGATCCGCTGTTCGAGGTGGCGCAGCACGAGCAGGGTGACGAGCGTGCGGTTGTCCGGTTCCTCCGGGGGCTCCCCGGGCCGCGGGTCCCGGCCGAGCACGATGACGCTGTCGCAGGAGGCGATGTCCAGGCCGTACAGCGTCTCCGGGCGGGTGGTGTCGCCGTCGCGGTGCACGCACCTCCAGTGGGCCTCGCCGGCGGGGCACGCCGTCCGCACGGTCGCCCCGTCCTCCTCCGTCACCACCTCGGCGACGGAGCCGGGCGGTGCGTTGCGGCCCCACTCCCGCAGGATGAGCGGCGCCCGGCGGTTCCAGCCCAGCACCAGCACCCGCTCCGGCCGGGTGTCCCGCGGCCGGGGGGACGCCATCAGCCGCTCATCGACCCACCGCGCGCAGTCGGCGAGTTCGGCGGTGTCGTCGTCGGCGGCGATCACGATGATCCGGTCGTCCGGCTCGATCACCGTCCCCGCCGGAGGGTTCAGCCAGGGCCCGCCGGCGCGGATCACCCCGACCGCGCACGCGTTGCCGTAGGAGAGCAGCACGTCACCGAAGTCGCGGCCGACCAGCGAGGGGTGCGAGGCCGGGTAGAACTCGTCCCCGGCGAAGTCGAGGAGTTCACGGTGGACGAGGGACAGCCCCGGGCGGCGCGCGGCCTGGGCGATGAGCCGGGCGGTGACCGTGTCGCTCTCCACGACGATGCCGTGCTCTCCCGCGGCCAGGCGGGCCGCGAGCAGGTAGGCACCGTCCCGGACCGCGGCCACGACGGGCGCGGTGGCGCCGTCCCCGGACACGGTCGCCCGCAGCGCCAGCAGGGTCTTGACCACGTCCGCGTCGCCGCGCGGGTCGTCGGGCGGCAGCACGAGCACCGCGTCGGCCGTGGCCGGACTCGTCAGCGCCAGCACGGCCGGATCGGTCGACGGACCGCTGCGGCAGATCAGCCGGGTCCGGCCGGTGGGTCCGACCTTGCTGTACAGGGCCTCCTCCATGGCCGTCTTGTCCCGGTCGGCCAGGACGGCCACGGCCGAACGCCGCTGGTTGGCGCCCGCCGCGACCAGTTCGCCCACCACCGTGAACACCTGCTCCGACCAGCCCAGGACCACCACGTGGCCGTACTCCACCAGCGTGGAGCGTCCGCGCCGCAGGGCGATGAGCCGCTCGGTCAGCCCGGTGGTGACGAGGCCGACGAGGGTCGAGACGTACACCAGGGCGACGAGGGCCAGCAGCACCGACAGCAGCACCCGCGCCGGGGTGCCGGTGGTGCCGCCCAGCCGCAGCGTCTCCCCGGTCAGACGCCAGACCTGCGCCAGTTTCCCGGAGAGGCCGGCCGGGGGGTGCGGAGCGGTCCACACCAGCACCGCGCTCGCGGGGACGACGAGGGCCAGGCAGACCGCCACCAGCCAGCCGACCAGGGCCGAGGTGCCGCGCGCCAGGGTTGTGTCGAACCAGTACCGCGCTCGCGCACCCACCCCGGGACGCCGCTGTTCCACCTTGTTCCCCCTCCGCACACGGGCCTGTAGGGGGCAGTGTCCTGACCCGGCGCCCCACGGCGCGCGGCACGAAGCGCGATTCATCCCTTCGCCGTAACCGGGTGCGGCCGGACCGCCCCGGCATGCCCCCGCGCACCCCTGCCGTACCGGTTTGAACGGCGGTTTTCCCCCGTCCGTGCCAATTCGCCGCGACCCGGGGCGCACCGGCCCGGCGGGCCAGTAGAAGTTCGCCATGACCGAAGACCACCAGGCGGGCGCCGGCAACGGCGGCCTGACCAGGCGTACGCTCACGGCCGCCGCCGGCACGACCACCGCGGCCACCCTCCTCGGCGCGGGCAGCGCGGCGGCCCTGCCCGCCGCGGCGCCCCCTCGGGCCCCCGCCCCGGCCCCGGAGGCGCCCTCCGGCGCGCGCGGCCCGGACTTCGACCGCTGCCTGGCCGCCGCACGGGCCCTGCTCGTCGTGGACTCCGGCGACCGGCCCCTCGTCCCCGGCTACCAGCGGGTGCTCAAGGACGGCCTCCCGCACCGGCGGGCGGGCGGCCCGCGGAGCGTCCTCGTCATCGGAGCGGGCCCGGCCGGCCTCGTCACGGCCTGGCTGCTGAAGCGGGCCGGACACCGCGTGACCGTCCTGGAGGCCAACGGCAACCGGGCGGGCGGACGCATCAAGACCTTCCGCCGCGGCGGCCACGAGAAGGCGGCGCAGCCCTTCGCCGACCCCCGCCAGTACGCCGAGGCCGGCGCGATGCGGCTGCCCGGCAGCCACCCGCTGGTGATGGACCTCATCGGCCAACTGGGCCTGAAGAAACGGCCGTTCTACTACGTCGACGTGGACGCGGACGGACGCCCGGCCTCGCACACCTGGATCCACGTCAACGGCATCCGGGTGCGGCGCGCCGACTACGCCCGCGCACCCCGGCGCGTCAACCGCTCCTTCGGCGTGCCGCGCGCCCACTGGGACACACCGGCCGCGGCCATCCTGCGCTCGGTCCTCGACCCGGTGCGCGACGAGTTCAGCACCGTCGGCCCGGACGGCAGACGCGTCGACAAGCCGCTGCCCGAACGGGTGCGGGGCTGGGCCAGGGTGATCCAGCGCTTCGGCGACTGGTCGATGTTCCGCTTCCTGACCGAGCACGCCGGCCTGGACGAGCGGACGGTCGACCTCGTCGGCACCGTCGAGAACCTCACCTCACGGCTGCCCCTGTCCTTCGTCCACAGTTTCATCGGCTCCTCCCTGATCAGCCCGGACACCGCGTTCTGGGAGCTGGAGGGCGGCACGGCCGTCCTGCCGGACGCCCTGCTGGCCAAGGTCCGCGACACCGTGCGCTTCGACCGGCGGGTCACCCGGATCGAGTACTACGACCCCGGCCGGGCCGACGGCGACACACGGCACGTCCACGCCAAGGGTCCCCACGTGTGGGTGGACACCGTCTCCGAGGGACGCGGGGGCCCGGTCGTGCGGGAACAGTTCACCGCGGACGCGGCCGTGGTGACCGTGCCCTTCTCCGGCCTGCGGCACGTGCGGATCAACCCGCTGATGTCGTACACCAAGCGCCGCGCCATCACCGAACTGCACTACGACTGCGCGACCAAGGTGCTGCTGGAGTTCAGCCGCCGCTGGTGGGAGTTCGACGAGGCCGACTGGAAACGGGAGCTGAACCGCGTCGATCCCGGCCTCTACGACGCCTACCGCACCGGACGGACGCCCGGCGACGGCCGCCTGCTCGGCGCCCACCCGTCCGTCCCGCGCGGGCACATCACCCCCGGCCAGCGCGTGCACTACGCCGCCAACCGCGCCGTCGGCCGGGACCAGCCGGAGGCGACCGGCGTCATCGGCGGCGGCTCGGTGTCGGACAACGCCAACCGCTTCATGTACCACCCGTCCCACCCGGTCCCCGGCAGCGAGGGCGGGGTCGTCCTGGCCTCCTACAGCTGGGCGGACGACGCCCTGCGCTGGGACTCCCTCGACGACGACGCCCGCTACCCGCACGCCCTGTGCGGCCTCCAGGAGGTCTACGGCCGGCGCATCGAGGTCTTCTACACCGGCGCGGGCCGCACCCAGAGCTGGCTGCGCGACCCCTACGCCTACGGTGAGGCGTCCGTGCTCCTGCCCGGCCAGCACACGGAACTGCTGCCGTCCATCCCTGCGCCCGAGGGCCCCCTGCACTTCGCGGGCGATCACACCTCCGTCAAACCGGCCTGGATCGAGGGAGCCCTGGAGTCCGCCGTGCGCGCCGCCCTGGAGGTCCACACGGCCTGACGGATCAGCTCTCGGCCAGGATCTCGTCCGCGTCGACGATCCGGTAGGCGTACCCCTGCTCGGCCAGGAAGCGCTGCCGGTGGGCGGCGAAGTCCTGGTCGATGGTGTCGCGGGCGACGACCGAGTAGAAGTGGGCCTGGTGGCCGTCGGCCTTGGGGCGCAGCACCCGGCCGAGCCGCTGGGCCTCCTCCTGCCGGGAGCCGAAGGTGCCGGACACCTGGATGGCGACCGTGGCCTCGGGCAGGTCGATGGAGAAGTTGGCGACCTTCGACACCACCAGCACGCTGATCTCGCCCTCGCGGAACGCGTCGAAGAGCTTCTCGCGCTGCGCGTTGGAGGTCTCACCCTTGATCACCGGGGCGTTCAGGTGCTCGCCCAGCTCGTCCAGCTGGTCGATGTACTGCCCGATGACGAGGATCTGCTGCCCGGCGAACCGGCGGACGATCGCCTCGGTGACCTTCCGCTTGGTCGCCGTCGTGGCGCAGAAGCGGTACTTCTCCTCCGTCTCGGCCGTCGCGTACGCCAGCCGCTCGGAGTCGGTCAGGTTGACCCGGACCTCGACGCAGTCGGCGGGCGCGATGTAGCCCTGCGCCTCGATCTCCTTCCAGGGCGCGTCGAACCGCTTGGGCCCGATCAGGGAGAACACGTCCGACTCGCGGCCGTCCTCACGCACGAGGGTGGCCGTGAGCCCGAGCCGCCGCCGCGCCTGGAGATCGGCGGTGAACTTGAAGACGGGCGCGGGCAGCAGGTGCACCTCGTCGTAGACGATCAGGCCCCAGTCCCGGGAGTCGAACAGCTCCAGGTGCGGGTAGACGCCCTTCCGCTTGGTCGTCAGCACCTGGTAGGTCGCGATGGTGACGGGCCGGATCTCCTTCCTCGTCCCGCTGTACTCGCCGATCTCGTCCTCGGTCAGTGACGTCCGCTTCACCAGCTCGTGCTTCCACTGCCGGGCGGAGACGGTGTTGGTGACGAGGATCAGCGTGGTCGACTTCGCCTGGGCCATGGACCCGGCCCCGACCAGCGTCTTGCCGGCGCCGCAGGGCAGCACGACGACCCCGCTGCCACCGTGCCAGAAGTTCTCCACGGCCTGCTTCTGGTACGGGCGCAGCGCCCAGCCGTCCTCCAGCAGCTCGATCGGGTGCGCCTCGCCGTCGACGTACCCGGCGAGGTCCTCGGCCGGCCAGCCCAGCTTCAGCAGCGTCTGCTTGATCTGGCCGCGCTCGGAGGGGTGCACCACCACGGTGTCCGGGTCGATCCGGGCGCCGACCAGCGGGGCGATCCGCTTGGACTTCAGCACCTCCTCCAGCACCGGCCGGTCGGTGGTGGTGAGGACCAGCCCGTGCGCGGGGTGCTTGGACAGGGTGAGGCGGCCGTAGCGGTCCATCGTCTCGGCGATGTCCACGAGCAGCGCGTGCGGCACGGGGTAGCGGCTGTACTGCACCAGGGCGTCCACGACCTGCTCCGCGTCGTGCCCGGCGGCGCGCGCGTTCCACAGCCCGAGCGGGGTCACCCGGTAGGTGTGGATGTGTTCGGGTGCCCGCTCCAGCTCGGCGAAGGGCGCGATGGCCCGCCGGCAGTCGTCGGCCCGCTCGTGGTCGACTTCCAGGAGCAGGGTCTTGTCGGACTGGACGATCAGCGGACCATTCACGCGCGGCACCCTTTCCATGACGGCCAAACGTCCAGTGTGCCTCATGCGGCCTCAGGGCTCCACGGCCCCAAGATCGGCGGCGGACACCAAGGCAACCCGCGCGCCCCGCCGCGAGTCCTGACACACGACACGGCGGCGCGGGCGCGCGGCCGGGTGAGGAGTTCGGGGATGTCGGCACGCAGATGGGCCGTCGGCACCGGAGCCGTGGTGGTCCTGGTGGCCACCGGCACCTGGGCGATGCGGCAGAAAACCGTCGACACCCGGCTGCGGGAGGAGATACGGCCGGTCGTCGAGGCCCGGCTCGCGGCGGACAGCCACGGCACCGGCTACGGCGAGGACGTGCCCGCACTGCACACGCGCTGGTTCTGCCGGGCCGAGGCGGTCGACGTGGCCGAGCGCGGCGGCGAGGTGCGCGCGGGCGTCGACACGCTGTGCCTGGAGTACGGGGTGCGCGGCGCAGGCCTGGTGGAGTGCGGCGGCGGGAAGGGCCCGCAGGTGGTGCGTCTTGAGCGGGACCCGGACGGCGCCTACCAGGTCCTCTCGCGCGAGGCACCGCCGGACGGCGCCGGGAACGAGGACCGGACCGAGGCCCACTCCGGCTTCCTGGCCCGTTCCGCCCTGGACGGGGGCGCGTAACCACGATCCCGTCCGACACCCCGCAGAGCGCCGCCCGCGCCCGCTTCGGCCTCCCCGCGGACGCACCGGCCGGAGACTGCCGGACCGGGTCGCCCGGCCCGCTCAGTCCTCCGCCAGCTCCGCGACCCCGGTGATCCGGTGCAGCGGGAACGTCCGCACCTCGTCCGCCGTGTGGTCGTACGCCGTCACGAAGCCGCCCTCGACCCGGATCGGGGCGATGACCCGCTGGCTGGCGGCGCCCTCGGCGTTGACGTAGCCGATCCACACCGAGTCGCCGGTCAGGACGGCGGCCTGCATGGTGGCCAGGGTCTCGGCGGCGGACGTACGGGGCAGCTCGCCGCCCGCCAGGGGCTCGCCGACGGGCTTGCGCGGTGTGGTGGCGGCCAGGTCACCGGCCCGGATCGCCCGGATCGCCGCCGAGAGCAGCGTGGCGTCGGGCGGCGGCGGGCCGTCCGGCACGGGCTCGGGCGCGGAGCGCGGCGGGGTGCGGTGGGCGTGCGCCCGGGTGATCAGGACATCGCCCTCGGCGGACTCGGCGGCGGGCGCGTACCCCATCGCGCGCAGCCCCTCCAGCAGCGCCGCCGGGTCGCCCGGGGCGGCCAGCACGGTCGGCGCCAGACGCCGCAGGCGCAGGGCCGCGGCGCGCTTGTCGGCGAGGATCTCGTTCAGCAGGGCGTCGTCGTCGCAGCGGACGTACGCCGAGGCCGCGCCGACCCGCAGGTGACCGTGCCGGCGGGCCACGTCGTCGATCAGGTAGGCGAGCGGCTGCGGGACCGGGGTGCGGGAGTGCTCGGCGAGGAAGGCGTGCAGGTCGGCGGCGGTCCGGCCGGCGTCCAGGGCACGGCGCACGGACGCCGGTGTGAACCGGTACACGGTGGCGCCGCCCTTGGACTCCACGTCCGCGAGCACCCCCAGCACGTCCGCGAGCGGGCGCCGCAGCGGACCGGGCGCCACCGCCGTCAGGTCGGCCTGGAGCAGCACGTGGTCCAGCGGTTCGGGCAGCAGCGGGGCGAGCAGCCGGGCAGCGGCGGCGGCCGCGGCACCCTGCTCGGCGGGGGAGAGGGGCGCGGGCCGCTCGGGGATCCGGTGGTGGTGCACCGGGAGCTTGTCACCGGGGCCGGTGGGCTCGGCGGGGCCGGCGTCCGGGGCGGCGGGGGCAGCCGGTGCCCCCAGCAGCGCGCGCCCCTGGGACGACAGCGCGCCCCGGCCCGTCACCCCCAGCAGTTCCGCCTCCGACAGGGTCCAGCGGGCCAGCCGGGAGCGCAGGTCGTCGTCGCGGGCACCGTCACGCTGGGCACCGCGCAGGGGCCGTTCCCAGCGCAGCCGGGCCAGCACCGACTCCGCGTCCGGCGCGGCGCCCTGCGGCAGCGCGGCCAGCAGGGACAGCACCCGGTGCCGTACCTCGGGCGCGGCGGAGCGGTCGAGGCCCGGACCGAGCGCCGACAGCGTCCGGTCCTTGGCGTCCCGCCCGCCCACCAGCCCCGGCGTACGGGTGGCCGTCAGCCAGGTCCGGGCGAGCCGGGCCCAGCGCTCGGCCTGGGGCAGCTCCAGCCACTCGTCGTAGGCCGGGGTGGCCGCGTACCGCTCGTCGGCCTCGCCGTCGGAGGCGATCAGGCCGGCCGCGTAGGCAAGCTCGGCCCAGAACGCCGCGACCGGCTCCGACACGTCCAGCGCCACGGCGGTCCGCTTCAGGTCACGGACGCTCAGGCCGCCCGCCCGCAGCACCGCGGGCCCGCCCTCGTCCCAGTCCTTCAGCAGCTCCTCCACGGTGGCCAGCGCGGTGTACGCCTGCCCGGCCGCCGTCGCGTCGACCACCTGCGGGCCGTGGGTCGCGGCGGCCGCCACGGCGGGCGGCAGCGGCTCGGGCGCGCGGTGGGCGCGGCCCTCGCGCAGGTGCAGGGCGACCTCGCGGGGCAGCACGACCGTGCCGGGCCCCGTCGGCAGCAGCAGACCGCGGTCCAGCAGCCAGCGCAGGTGCGCCGCCGGATCGGCGGTGACCTGTCCGTACGGCGGCCCCCACACCAGCCGGGACAGCACCTCGCGGGCCGCCTCCGGCGCCCCGGCGAGCAGCTTCGCCATCTTCTTGCGGTGGGTGAACAGCCCGGTCAGCGCGGCCACGGCGGACACCGAGTCGTGGGTCGAGGCCAGCCCGGCCGTCGTCACGATCTCCTGGATCCGCCCCGGCGACATGCCCGAGGTGGCCTCCTGCACGGTCGGGCCGAGCCCGGTCGGGGACGGATGCTGCGCGGACGGCGCGAGCAGCTCACGAGCGGTCCGCACCAGCCGCAGCCGGTCGTCGCCGCCCCACACCAGCGCCTGCTCGCGCAGGGTGGCGACGGCCCGGGGCAGCGCACGCGCGACCGTCTCGTCACCGGCGTCCCCGGCCATCAGACCGAGCAGCGCGTCGTACGACGCCGGGTCCGGGGCCACGGCCAGCGCCTCCGCCGTCTGCAGCGCGAACCGGTCCAGCCGCTCCAGGGCGCGCAGCACCGAGGCACGGGTGCCGGCGCGGGTGGCGAGCTGGGTGAGGTCGGTGGGGACGGGGGTGATGAGGTCGGGGCGGCTGCGCAGCAGCGCGGCCAGGGAGGCGTCGTCCCGCGCGCGGAGCGCCTCCGCGAGGGACCGAGGGGCTGAGTGGGCCTCGGGGCTCATCCGGCCAACGGTAGCGGACTTCCATATGCCTGGGGCATCCGCGAGAAGCGGTACGGTCCTCACGGAGTATCAGTCGGCGTCACCCCGGAGGGGTCGCGTGGGGATCGAGAGCGACCAGGTCGTCTACGAGTATCTGAGCCGCGTCGGAGACATCGCCCAGCAGCGCCAGCTGCCGTCGGCGACGCGGATGCGGCTCGTGTCGGAACTGCGGAACGAGATCGACCGGCACCGGGCGCAGGCGACGGTGGACTCGCCCGCCGCCGTCCGCCGCATCCTGGACCGCCTGGGCAGCCCGGATCAGGTGGTCGCGGCGGCGGGCGGCACCGGCGGCCTCCCGCAGAACCCGCCCGCCGCCGTACCGGAGCAGCCCTCCTCGCGGGAGCGGGCGCCGGAGCCGGCCGGACGGGAGCGGCCGAGGGGGCTGCGCCGGGTCGTGCCGCGCCCGCGCCCCGCCGAGCCGGAGCCGCCGGCCGCGCGGGACGCGCCGGCCCCGCCGCACCTCGCGCCCGCGCACGAACTGGGAGACGCCACGGCACCGCCCGACTGGTGGCGCGTCGGCACCGCGGGGCCCCTCGGGGACACCGACCCGGTGCCGGGGTTCGTCGGCGGCGTGGAGATCCCGGACATGCTCAAAAGGCCCCCGGGGGCGGCTCCCGCCGAGAAGGCCGAGCCGGCGCCCGAGCCCGCCGTGGCCGCGCCGGAAGCGGCGCCCGCCAAACGTCGCCGCCTCCTCCCCCTGCCGTCCGCCGGCTGGTCCAACCCCCTGCTGCTGCTCGCCGCCGCCGCGCTCGTCGCCGGTGCCGTGCTCGGCAACTGGTTCGCGCTGCTCCTCGGCTGGGCCATCGCCTACGGCTCCCGGCGGCTGACCCCCGCCGAGACCAAGTGGGCGGTGATGGTCCTGCCGGGCACGGCGGTCGCGGCGGGACTGGTGTGGCTGTGGGGCCGCAACGAGGGCCGCTGGGGCGACCCGATCGCCCAGGGCCACATGAACGACGCGGTGAGCGCCACCTGGCCGTGGGTGGTCAGGGGCGCGGCGCTCGCCTCCGCGGCCTACCTGGTCTGGCGCTCCCAGCGGAAGGGGTAGTCCCGGCACTTGTCGGCAAGCGGCGGCTGACCCACCCAAGGGGCGCGGGGAACTGCGCGACCAGCACCCACGCACCCGCACCCGACAAAGACCCCCCGCCCCCCAACCCCACCCGGCCCAACCGCCGGAGGCACCCGGCACAATGGCCCGCATGGCCTCCTCGCTGACCGTCGGTTTCGACCTCGACATGACCCTCATCGACTCCCGCCCGGGCATCCGTGCCTGCTACCTGGCCCTGGCGGAGCGGACGGGGACGTTCATCGACGCCGACCTGGCGGTGACCCGGCTGGGCCCGCCGCTCGCGGAGGAGCTGATCCACTGGTTCCCGGCCGACGAGGTACCGGCGGTGGCCGACCTGTACCGGGAGATGTACCCCTCCATAGCCATCGCCGCGACGCCCGCCATGGACGGCGCCCGGGAGGCGATCGAGGCGGTGCGGGCGGCCGGCGGGCGCACGATGGTGGTGACGGCGAAGTACGAGCCGAACGCGAAGCTGCACCTGGCCCACCTCGGCATCGAGCCGGACGTGGTCGTCGGCGACCTGTGGGCCGAGCAGAAGGCGGCGGCGCTGCGCGAGTACGGCGCGGGCGTGTACGTCGGCGATCACGTCGGGGACGTCCGCGGCGCCCGCGCGGCGGACGCGTTCTCGGTCGCCGTGGCGACCGGCCCGTGCCCGGCGGATGAACTGCGCGCGGCGGGCGCGGACGTCGTCCTGCCGGACCTGTCCGCGTTCCCCGCGTGGCTCGGCGGTTACCGCGGGGCGCCCGGCGCCGCGCCCCTCGCCTGACGCCGCCCGGCGGCGACGGAGCGCAGGACACCCGCGCCGGCCACGAGGAATCCGACGGCCATGAGCATGCTCAGACCGAACATGTAGGTCGGAAAAGGCTTCGCTCCGAGGAACAGCGGGGCCACCGTGACGAGGGTGGCCACAGCCCCGAGGAAGAAGACGACGGCACCGGCGCGGATCAGTCGGTCACCGGGCGCGGCGGAATTCGCTTGGGTTTTGTCACGCACCGGACCAGGGTAGTTCCCTGCGCGGGAGAACAACCGGGGGCCGCGGTTCTCCCGACGGGGTGCGAGGACAGACGTGCCTACTGGCAGGATCAGGCCGGTCGCCCAGGCACATGTCGCTAGCCTCTCCTCATGCCACCCGGTCTGCGCTACCTCTCCTGTCTCCGCTTGTCCGCCGACTCGGACGGCTCCACGTCCATCGAGTGGCAGCGGGGCGTGATCCGACACCACGTCAGCTCTCCGCACCTGTCCGGTGTCCTGGTGGGGGAGGCAGAGGACACGGACGTCTCAGGCTCCATGTCCCCCTTCAAGCGCCCGAAGTTGGGACGCTGGCTCACGGACAGAGCCGATGAGTTCGACGTGATCGTCGCAGCCAGGATGGACAGGCTCACCCGTCGCTCGACGCACTTCAACGAACTCTTGGAGTGGGCGCAGGAAAACGGGAAGTTCATCGTCTGTGTCGAAGAGGGGTTCGACCTCTCCACTCCCCAGGGCAAGATGATGGCTCGGATGACCGCCGTCTTCGCCGAGGCCGAGTGGGACACCATTCAGGCACGCATCCTCACCGGCGTACAGAGCCGACTGGAGAACCGTTCATGGCTCACGGGTGCTCCGCCTACCGGCTACCGCATCAAAACCGTGGAGGGAGGCAGGAGAAAGGTTCTGGAGATCGACCAGGACTTCTACCCCTATGTGGAAGAGATCTTCCGGCGTGTTGGTGAGGGCCAGTCCACACATCGGATCGCGCGGGACTTCAACGGCCGTGGCGTACTCACCTGGGGGGATCATCTGCGGAAGCTCAAGGGGGAGAAAACCAAGGGGACTCAGTGGCAGTCCACCATCATCAACAAGTTCATCCGCTCCTCGTGGGTCCCCGGTATCTACACGTACAAGGGCGAGGCTGTCTTGGACGACCAGGGGGAGCCGGTGATTCTTCCTGTAAAACCCCTGGCGTCACTGGAGCAGTGGGAATATCTGGTGGACCGGATCAAGCCCGCTCCAAAGGCTGAGGGAACGGAAATCCGTGCCGGCGCCAGGAGTCTGCTCTCCGGTGTCGCTCGCTGCGGGCATTGTGGTGCTCCTTTCTCTTCTCTCCTGAACTCAGGACACAAGAGGAAAGACGGTACGAGGATTCCAGGGCACAGGTATTACCGCTGCTCGAACAAGTTCAAGGGCGGCTCGTGCGAAAGTGGCCCTTATGTCCGTGCTGACGTGCTGGACCTATGGGTTGACCAGGCCATCCAAAGCACCATTGGTCAGTGGGACATGTACGAGCGTGCCGGTACGGGACCGAGTCGGGCAAGAGAACTCCAGTCGGCAAAGGCGCGCCTGGAAAAGCTGGAAGCCGACTTCCTGGCAGGCGAGTACGACGGAGAAGGGCAGGAAGAGTCGTACAAGCGCATGCACAAGGTCCTGTCGGCGAGGGTGGCTCTCCTGGAGAAGCAGGAGGCAGAGCGGATGAGCCCCGCCCTCTGGGCCACGGGTAAGAAGTACGGCGAAGTCTGGGAAGCCAAGGACCGGGAGGATCGCAGGGAATTCCTCCGCACCTATCAGGTGAAAGTATGGGCATGGAACGACGCGATTCCGAACGCCGGACTGGGTATCGTCATGGATCTCGGAGACATTCAGACGATGGCACAAGAGCTGAAGCTGAACAAGGAAGAGAACATGGAGCGGCTGTTGACCGGTCACAACGTACCGGCGCACTGGATCAATCCCGAATCGAGAGAGTTCGGTACAGATGACGTACCGGCCATCCTGAAAGAGTTCGAGCTGGCATAGAAGTAGGAAGCGCAAAGAAAAGACTCGGTCGAAGCGACGGGGTCTTACTCTCTTTCTTCGTACATGCCCTCGCGCTCCGTGTCCTCACGGACGCTGTCTCCGGTACCCACCCGCCGACCGGTGTGGGACGAGACCAAGGCTCGGGGGCGCACTGACGGACGCCCTACCGCCAACGCTGAGGATCCGCTCACCGTGGTCAGGGCTCTCGGCGTCTCCCGCACGACCCCGTACCGGCGCATCGGCCGGCCCACGGATAGCCCCTCATGCTTCCCCCGCCACTTTTGAGCCTCCGCCGACGCCGGCGGCGGCTCATAGCCGTTTTAAGGCATGCCTCGCTGGAGAGACCCCCGGTAGGCTGTCTCAACGGCAGTTCAACAGGCGTCCGGCCAGTCCGGGACGGATCGAGGGAGTGTGTGCTTTGCCGACTGGCAAGGTCAAGTGGTTCAACAGCGAGAAGGGCTTCGGCTTCCTCTCCCGCGACGACGGCGGTGACGTCTTCGTCCATTCCTCGGTTCTCCCCGCCGGAGTCGATGCGCTCAAGCCGGGACAGCGCGTGGAGTTCGGTGTCGTCGCCGGTCAGCGCGGTGACCAGGCGCTGTCGGTGATCGTGCTCGACCCGACGCCGTCCGTCGCCGCCGCCCAGCGCAAGAAGCCGGACGAGCTGGCATCGATCGTGCAGGATTTGACGACCCTTCTCGAGAACATCACGCCGATGCTGGAGAAGGGCCGTTACCCCGACAAGGCCTCCGGTAAGAAGATCGCCGGTCTGCTCCGCGCGGTCGCCGATCAGCTGGACGTCTGAGCGGTATCCCGGATCCTGCCCGTATTACGGGAAAGCGAGCGCGTCGGGGCCGAGGGGCGGTACCAGTCCCTCGGCCGCCGCGCGTGTGAGCAGGCCCCGGACCGCCGCGTAGCCGTCCTCGCCGAGGTCCGCCGTGAACTCGTTGACGTACAGCCCGATGTGCTGGTCGGCGACGGCCGGGTCCATCTCCTGCGCGTGCTCCATGACGTACGGCCGGGAGGCCTCCGGGTCGTCCCAGGCGGCGCGTACGGAGGCCCGGATGTCGTCGGCGAGCCGGCCGAGCCGCTCGGCGCCCAGGGACCGCTTGGCGATGATCGCGCCCAGCGGGATCGGCAGCCCGGTGGTGCGCTCCCAGTGCTCGCCCATGTCGGCGAACTTGTGCAGCCCGTAGTTCTGGTAGGTGAAGCGGGCCTCGTGGATGACCAGGCCCGCGTCCACCTTGCCGTCCCGTACGGCCGGCATGATCTCGTGGAACGGCATGACCACGATCTCGCCCACTCCCGGCAGGGTGTCGGCGGCCCACAGCCGGAACAGCAGGTACGCGGTCGACTTCTCGCTGGGCACCGCGACCGTACGGTTCGTCCAGTCGGCGTCGGTGTCCCGGGTGAGCACCAACGGTCCGCAGCCCCGGCCCAGCGCACCGCCGCACGGCAGCAGCGCGTACTCGCCGAGGACGTACGGCAGGACGGCGTACGACACCTTCAGCACGTCGAACTCGCCGCGCTCGGCCATGCCGTTGGTGATGTCGATGTCGGCGAAGGTCACGTCCAGCGCGGGGGCGCCGGAGACGCGGCCGTGGGCGAGGGCGTCGAAGACGAAGGTGTCGTTCGGGCAGGGGGAGTACGCGATCTGCAGCGGTTCAGCGGTCATGTGCGTTCCAACTCTCCAATGCGGGCGCGAGCTTCCCGAAGGCCCCGGTGAGGGCGGCGAGGGCGTCACCGATGCGCCAGGCGGCGCGGTCGCGGGGCCCGACCGGGTTCGAGACCGCGCGGATCTCCAGTACGGGCACCCCGTGCGCGGCGGCGGCCTCCGCCACCCCGAACCCCTCCATGCCCTCGGCGAGCGCGCCGGGGTGCCGGTCGCGCAGGGCGGCGGCGCGGGCGGCGGTGCCGGTCACCGTGGAGACGGTCAGGATCGTGCCGGTCCGGGCACCGGTGGCCTCGGACACGACTCGTACGAGTGATTCCGGTGGCCGGTGGGTGACGGTCCCGAATCCGAGTTCGGTGACCGGCAGGAACCCGTCGGCGGTCTCGGCGCCCAGGTCGGCGACGGTGATCGCGTCCGCGACGACGAGTGAGCCAAGCGGCGCCCCGGGCGCGAAACCGCCGCCGATCCCGGCCGAGACGACCAGACCGTAGGGGCGGCCGGCCAGTGCGGCGGCGGTGAGGGCGCCGGCGGTCGTGGCGGCGGCGATTGCCGGGCCGACTCCGGCGGCGAGCAGGTCCCAGCCCGCGGCCGTACGGACCAGGGACGCGCCCGGCAGCCGTACTTCCCCGGCCGGTCCGGGCAGCGCCTCCGCCACCGCGTCCCGCTCGGCGGGGACCGCGGTGGCGACGAGGACGGGGACCGGGAGGGACGTCGTGATCAGGCCTTCTTCAGCTTGAAGGACCACATGCCCTTGTTCGTGTTCTCGCCCATCCGGATCGACAGGGTGTTGGTGTTGCCCTGGGTGCCGTACTGGACGTTGAAGAACGCGCTGCTCGGGATGGTGCGGTACGTCTCCTTGCTGGAGTCGCTGAACTGGCGGCCGTTGACCAGCACGATCCAGCCCGCGTCCGCGATCTTCGGGTCGACGCCGATGCGGACGGTCTCGTCCTGGCCGACCTTGAGCGACTTGATGTCGTCGGCGTTCTTGACGCACTCCTTCAGCGCCTTCTCGTCCAGCGCCTTGCCGTCGTTGTAGCAGACGGCCTCGGAGTTGACCGAGTCCCCGCCGACGGTGATCGTCGCGACGGGGCTCGGCTTGTCACAGGCCGACAGGACGAGCAGTCCGGCGGAAACGGCGCCGGCGACGGCGACGACGCGGCGGCGTCGCGCAACGCGGGGTACATCAGCGGCTTCGCCGCGGGGCAGCGTGGTCATGGCCGAAGGCTATCGGGCGCCCCGAGCCGTCTCCCCACGTGGGGTACGGCGTGCCCGGTTCGTTACGCCACGCGTGCCCGCGCCCCCACGGCGTCACGCCACCCGGGTCCGGGTCCGGCCGCCCTGCCGGGCCGAGGCGAGCAGCCCCTTGAGCGTGCCCAGCCAGCCGACGGCCACGAACACGGCGCCGACCAGCAGCCCGACCGTGCCGTTGAGCGGCATCACGATGCCGACCGCGCCGCCGAACACCCACGCCATCTGCAGCAGCGTCTCGGAGCGGGCGAACGCCGAGGTGCGCACCAGCTCGGGCACGTCCCGCTGGATCAGCGCGTCCAGCGCCAGCTTGGCCAGCGCCTGCGCGAACCCGGCGACAGCGGCCAGACAGGCCACCAGGAACGCCCCGAAGAGGATCGCGGCGACGACCGCCGTGCCGAGCACCACCGCCACCACCGTCACGATGATGATCTCCGGTGCCCGGGACTTCAGCCAGGCGCCCACGGCGGTGCCGAGGGCGTTGCCCGCCCCGGCCGCGACGCCCACTATCCCCAGCGACACCGCCGCGCTCTCCCCGGTCAGCGGGTGCTCGCGCAGCAGGAAGGCGAGGAAGAAGATCAGGAAGCCGGACAGGCAGCGCAGGGCGGCGTTGGCGCCGAGCGCGTGCGTGACGGCCGGTCCCACCGTCCGCAGGCCCGGCCGTTTGACCTGCCCCCGGTGCGGCCCGTGCAGGTGCTGCTCGTCGGCCGCGAGCAGCGCCACGTCCTCGCCCTTGGCCGAGTCCACCTTGGGCGGCAGGGAGAACGACAGGAACGTACCGCCGACGAAGATCACGAAGGCGCCGTAGAGCGGCCACGGGTCGCCCAGGGCGTGCAGCCCCGCCGCGACCGGCGCGGCGGCACCGGTGGCCAGCAGTCCGGCGAGGGTCACCCGGGAGTTGGCCTTCACGAGCGAGAACCGCGGCGGCAGCAGCCGCGGCACGACGGCGCTGCGGACCACCCCGTACGCCTTGGACGCCACCAGCACGCCCAGCGCGGCCGGATACAGCTCCAGGCTGCCGGTCGCCACCGCCCCCGAGATGATCAGCGAGAGCAGCGCCCGCGCCAGCATCGCCCCGGCCATCGCGGCCCGCCGCCCGTGCGGCAGCCGGTCCAGGAGGGGGCCGATCACGGGCGCGAGGACCGTGAAGGGCGCCATGGTGATCGCGAGGTAGAGGGCGACCCGGCCGCGCGCCTCGTCGGTCGGCACCGAGAAGAACACCGTGGACGCGAGCGCCACGGTCACCATGACGTCCCCCGCGCCGTTCACCGCGTGCAGCTCGATCAGCTTGCCCAGACCCGATTCGCCCGCGCCGTGCGCGTGCGTGGCCCTGCGGATGCCCCGGGCCGCGCCGGTCACGGGAAACTGCAGGGCACGGCCGACCGAGCGGACGGCACCACCCACCCGGCCCGAACCGCCGCCCCGACCATTCGCCCTGTCCGCGGCTGCCACGACGTTCATAGTGCCCCGAGATACGGCCGGATAGTGCGGATCGGACGGGTGTGGCGGCTCACGACCCCGGTCGGCGCAGGCAGAGGGGCGGGTGGGAATATGCACGAATCCCGTCCGGTGTAGCGTGCCTATCTCAGCCATAACGCAGAATGGATGGCAGAGGTGCGCCCAGGCGCGCGGATGCAGACGTCGATGCGGTCCCCAGGTCCGCTCCGTCGGCGAAACCGCCGGAGGCAGCCGCACTCGACGAGACGGCGTAGGAGAGAAGCGATACCTGTGAGCGCAGCGACCACGCGAAGCCGCACCCCCGACCGCTTGTGCGCCGAGGCCGTCGACCTCGCCCGCGCCGCCGCCGAGGAGGCCGCCGCGCCCGGCGTGGTCGGCGAGCACGCCGGCCTGGTGTCGGAGGGCGACCGTGTGGTCACGCACTTCTTCGAGTGCAAAGAGCTGGGCTACCGCGGCTGGCGCTGGGCGGTGACGGTGGCCCGCGCCTCCCGCGCCAAGATCGTCACGCTCGACGAGGTTGTCCTGCTGCCCGGCCCCGACGCCCTCCTCGCCCCCGAGTGGGTCCCGTGGAGCGAGCGCCTGCGCCCCGGCGACCTCGGCCCCGGCGACCTGCTCCCCACCGACCAGGACGACCTGCGCCTGGAGCCCGGCTACACGGGCGAGGAGGAGCCGCCGCCGAACTCGGCGGTGTCCGAGGAGATGCGGGAACTGGCGGAGGCGGAGGACGCCGACGTCACGCCGGGCGCCCCCGCCGCGCAGCCGACGGCCCCCTCCCGCGGCTCCATCGCGTCCGTCGCCGAGGAACTCGGCATGCGCCGCGCCCGCGTGCTGTCCCGCTACGGCCTGCACAGCGCCGCCGACCGCTGGGAAGAGGCCTTCGGCCCGAAGACGCCGATGGCCCAGGCGGCCCCCGCCACCTGTATGACCTGCGGCTTCCTCACCCCCATCGGCGGCTCCCTCGGCCAGGCGTTCGGCGTCTGCGCCAACGAGTTCTCCCCGGCCGACGGCCGCGTGGTCTCCCTCGCCTACGGCTGCGGCGGCCACTCGGAGGCGGCGGTCATGCCCAAGCCCCCGCAGCCGGCGTCTCCGGTCGTCGACGAGACCCGGGTCGACGCCTTCCCGCTCCGCCCGGCCCGCGACTCCGGCTCGGTACCGGAGACCGGCGACGACGAGACGGCGGAACTCGGCCACTCCTGACCCCGCACGCGCACCTCGGCCCACACCGTCTTGCGCGGCGCGGGCCCGGGCGCCGTACCCCAGCGCTCCGCCAGCGCCTCCACGAGGAGCAGCCCCCGCCCGCCGTCGGCGTCCGGTTCGGGACGGCCGAGTTCGGGCAGCCGGTCACCGCGCGTGTCGGTCACCTCGACACGGAGCGTGTCCCCGACGGCGTACAACGTCAGCCGGAAGTCCCGTCCGGCCACCCGGCCGTGACCGGCCGCGTTGGCCGCCAGCTCGGCCACGATCAGCTCCGCCGGGTCCAACGGCAGCCCCCAGGACCGCAGTTGCTCCCTGGCGAGCAGCCGGGCCAGACGGGCCCCGCGGGGCGTGGGGGAGAGCCGCACCGTGAAGTGCGGGACGGGGGTGGAGATGTGGGTGGAGATTTCCTGGTTCACATCACTCAGAGTGGCTGTGCCTGTTACTCCTGAACAGTGACGACGCGGTTGCGTAGGGTCACTGTCCAGCGCGTGTCCGGTGGTGTCCGGGCATGTCGGGAAGGGGGTGGTGCGGTGTGAGTGAGGAAGAGGAGCCGGGCTGGGAGGTCGAGCCGGACGACGAGTGGGGCGTCGCCGTCATCGCCACCGTGGGCCGCCAACTCAGGCTGCGCCGGGAAGCGGTGGCGCTGCGCGCCGCCGACTTCGCCAAGGCCGTGGGCTACAGCGAGGACATGGTCTACAAGGTCGAGTCCGGCAAGCGGATTCCCCGGCCGGAGTACCTGGACAAGGCGGACAAGGTTCTCGACGCGGGTGGGTTGCTCGCGGCGATGAAGGAGGACGTGGAGAAGGTCCGCTATCCGAAGAAGGTTCGGGCTTTGGCGGAGGTGGAGGCGAAGGCGGTTGAGCTTCAGCTGTACGACCCGCTCAGCGTCCATGGGTTGTTGCAGACGCCGGAGTACGCGCGTGCGCTCCTGATGATGCGGCGCCCGGCGTACAGCGACACCGAGATCGAGCGGTACGTAACGGCACGCATGGCTCGCAAGTCCGTCTTCGAGCGGGACCCGGCCCCGGAGATCAGCTTCGTCTTGGAGGAGTGGACCCTGCGTCGACCCCTGGGAGGGCGGGAGGCGCTGCATAGCCAGTTGCAACATCTGCTGGAAGTCGCAAAGTTGCGGAATGTCGAGCTACAGGTGATGCCGATGGACCGCCAGGAGCATGCTGGAGTGGACGGGAGTATCGAGATGCTGAAGTTCGCCGACGGATCAGCCGTAGGACGGTCGCCCGCATTGGCCAATGGCCGACCGGTCGAGCAGCCCAAGCACCTCCGTATCCTTGAGCTGCGCTACGGCATCATCCGGGCCCAGGCGCTCACTCCACGCGAGTCGACATCCTTTATCGAGCAACTGCTGGGGGCAACATGATCCGTTGGTTCAAGAGCAGCTACAGCAGCGGCAGTGAAGGCGACTCCTGCGTCGAAGTCGCCCTGGACTGGGTCGCCGCCCCCACCCCCGCCACCGTCCACATCCGCGACTCCAAGCAGGACGACGGCCCCCTCCTCACCGTCGCCCCCTCCACCTGGACGGAGTTCGTCTCGTACGCCGCCCGGCGCTGAACTAACCGGTGAGGCCGGCCTCGTGGACCGTTTCGAGGCTCGCCTCCTTGCCGGTGCGTTCCAGGCGCAGGCGGGCCGAACGGCCGCGCAGCGTCAGCGTCATGAGCTGGTTGCCGAACCACGGCCCACCCCGCTTGCGCCACCGCACCGGCGGCCGGGGCGTGCGGCCGTGCCGGGCGAGGAGGCGGCCCAGGACGCGGGCCGGCGCGCTCCAGCCGACGCGGAAGCCGACCCGCATGGCCGCCGGCACGGAGTTGTGCACGGGTGAGCAGGTGAGCTGGACGACGGGGACGCCGAGGTCGCCGGAGCGCCAGGTGGCCTCGGCGAGGTAACCGTGGTGCACGTCCCCGGACAGCACGCACACGCTCGCCGGGGCGCCCGGTGCCGTCGCGGCCTCGGCTATGAGGCCGGCGAGGTCGGCGAAGGAGCGGGGGAAGGCCGCCCAGTGCTCCAGGTCGGCCCCGCGGCGCAGCCACTCGCCGAAGCGGGCCCAGCGGTCGCCGCGTTCCCCGGCGCACAGGGCCGCGTCCCAGCCCTCGGCGTCGTGCACCAGGTGCGGCAGCAGCCAGGGCAGGGAGGTGCCGATCAGGAGGTGGTCGTAGGCACCCTCGTCGCCCAGGACCTGTGTGCGCAGCCAGTCGGCCTCGCCCGGGTCCAGCATGGAGCGGCGGCCCTCCTCCAGGACCCGCGCGGCCCGGGAGTCGACCATCACCACCCGGACCCGGCCGAAGTCGCGCCGGTAGCTGAAGCGGACCGTGGAGGAGTCGGCGTCGGCCTGTTCGGCCAGCGCGCGCAGCGCCTTCGTGCCGTCCGGGGTGGCGCGTACCGCGGCCCAGGTCGGGTCGTCGGCCAGTTCGGCGGGGGAGAGGTTGCCGATGTGCTGGTGGACCCAGTACGACATCAGGCCGCTCAGCAGCCGTTCCTGCCACCAGTCGGTGGCGCGCATGTCGGCGAGCCAGGAGGCCGAGGTGTTCCAGTCGTCCACGATGTCGTGGTCGTCGAAGATCATGAAGCTGGGCACGGTGGACAGCAGCCAGCGGACCTCGGGGTCGAGCCAGGACTCGTAGTAGAGGTGGCAGTACTCCTCGTAGTCGGCGACCTGGCCGCCGGGCGGCTCGTCCAGGTTCCGGCGGCCCGCCAGCCAGCGCTGGGTCTCCTCGGAGGTCTCGTCCGCGTAGATCTGGTCGCCCAGGAGCAGCAGCACGTCGGGGCGCTCGGCGCCGGGGTCGGCGGACAGCCGGCGGGCCAGGGCGTCCAGGGCGTCGGGGCCGGCCGGGTCCGTGCCGTCCGCCGGGGGCGCGGCCCAGCGGCACGACCCGAAGGTGACGCGGACGGTGTCGCCGGTGCCGGGCGTGCGGATGACGGAGGGCGGGAAGCGGGAGTCGGGCAGGGGCCACACCGGGGTGCCGTCCAGCACCACCTCGTAGGAGGGGGCGGTGCCCGGTTGCAGCCCGGTCACCGTCACGAGCGCGTAGTGGTGCCCGGCCACCTGGAAGGTGGCGGCCGTGCCGCCCGTGCCGTCGGAACAGCGCACCTCGACCGTGCAGGGCGCGCTCGTCTCGACCCACACGGTGGCGTGCGAGCCGTCGGTGTACCTCAGCAGCGGTCCCAGGCGCAGTCCGGCCATGTGATCGCCTCTCTGTCTCGTCCGGCACGGGAAGGAACGACCCCAGCGACGGTACAGGCGTCTGGGACCCGTCCGGGCGGGCACGTGTGAGGAGACCGGGGCGGGGCGGCCCCGGTGCGGGGCGAGACGGAAAGGTGGTGTCGTGGCCGAGCACGGGCGGGCGACGGAGGCACGGGAGACCGGGGACACGGCGGGCGAGGAGGACCTGCTGCACGGGTTCGAGGTGGACGACCGGCAGCCGGAGCGGCCGGTGCTGCTGGACGCCGGCGGCCGGCCGGTCGAGACCTGGCGGGAGAACCACCCCTACGACCGCCTGATGCGCCGGCGCGAGTACGAGCGGACCAAGCGGATACTCCAGATCGAGCTCCTCAAGCTCCAGCGCTGGGTGAAGGAGACGGGGCAGCGGATCGTCGTGGTGTGCGAGGGGCGGGACGCGGCCGGCAAGGGCGGCACCATCAAACGGTTCACCGAGCGGCTGAACCCGCGGGGAGCGCGCGTGGTGGCGCTGGACAAGCCGACCGAGCGGGAGGCGGGACAGTGGTACTTCCAGCGGTACGTGACGCACCTGCCGGCCCGCGGGGAAATGGTCTTCTTCGACCGGTCCTGGTACAACCGGGCCGGCGTCGAGCGGGTCATGGGGTTCTGCTCCGAAGGCGAGTACCGGCAGTTCCTGCGGCAGGCCCCGCTGTTCGAGCGGCTGCTCACCGACGACGGCGTCCTGCTGGTCAAGTTCTGGTTCTCGGTGTCCCGCGCCGAGCAGCGCACCCGGTTCGCCATCCGGCAGGTCGACCCGGTGCGCCGCTGGAAGCTCTCCCCCACCGACCTGGCCTCCCTCGACCGCTGGGACGAGTACACCGCGGCCAAGGTCGAGATGTTCCGGACGACCGACACCGCGCACGCCCCCTGGACGGTCGTGAAGAACAACGACAAGCGGCGCGGCCGGCTGGAGGCGATGCGCAGCCTCCTGGACCGTTTCGACTACCCCGCCAAGGACCACGAGGCGGTCGGCACCCCCGATCCGCTGATCGTCGGCGCCGCGGACACCCTGCTCGAACCGGGTGAGGAACCCACGGCCCTGTCGCCGACCCCGCTGGCCGGGCCGGGCGGCGGACCCGGGAACCACCCGGACCCCGCGGTGCCGGCCGGCCGCGGCCACGGCTGAGGAGGAACCCGGACCATGGGAACGGTGGTGCACGTCCCGCAGACACGGGACATGATCGGGGACGAGCTCTCCGGCGACGAGGCCTTCACCGCGCTGCGCCGCTACGGGGGCACCCGCCTGCTGCTCGACGCCTTCTCCCGGTTCCGCTACGCCGACGGCTTCACCAACGCCCGCGCCCTCGGCTTCCAGATCGTGCTGGGCCTGGTGCCGTTCACCATCGCGCTCGTCGGCCTCGCCACGGCCGCGCACACGGAGAGCCTGGGACGGATCGTCGAGCTGACCCTGGGCAGGATCGTGCCGGGCGCCAGCGCCGACGTGGTCCGCGAGGCGCTGCGCGGCACCCGCACCGCCGGCTCCGACGCGTGGAGCACCGTCGCGCTGTGCCTGGGGCTCGCCTTCTCCGTCCTGAACCTGGCCTCCGCCATGGGCCAGGTGGAACGGGGCGCCAACCGGATCTACGGCATCGAACGGGACCGGCCCTTCCCGCGGAAGTACGGCCGGGCCGTGCTGCTCGCCTTCGCCGCCGGCGTCCCCATGGTCCTGGGCTTCCTGGTCCTGGTCGCCGGCCGGGCCGTGACTGCCGCGACGGCCGAGGCGCTGGGCACCTCCCGGCCCCCGGCGTGGTGGGGCGCCCTGGAGGTGCCCGTGGGGACGGCCCTCGCGTGGATCGCCTCCGCGGTCATCTTCCGCTGGTCGCCGCGCCGGGACCAGCCCGGGTACACCTGGCTGGCGTTCGGGTCCGCCGTCCACCTGGTGCTGTGGGTCACCGCGACCTGGCTGCTGACGCTCTACGTCTCCCGCAGCGGTTCCTTCGGCGCCGTGTACGGGCCGCTGACGGCCTTTGTGGCCCTGCTGCTGTGGGCCAACCTGACCGGGATCGCCCTGTTCCTCGGCATCGCGTTCGCCGCCCAGCTGGAGGCGGCCCGCGCCGGCCTGGGCCGTGCCGTCAGGCCGGACCCGGGGCCGGGCCCCTGAGCCCCCGGCCCCCGAGCCCCCGACCCCCGAGCCCCCGACCCCCGAGCCCCGAGCCCCCGACCCCCGAGCCCCCGGCCCCGGGGGCGCGCGTCAGGACGACTTCACGATCCGGCGCACGTTGTCGACCGAGCCGCACCCGGACTTCAGCTGACGCTCACGCTCCTCCCAGAACGCCGCGCCCAGCTCCTCGCGCCGCCCCGCCGCCACGTTCTCGCGCGCGCCGTTGAGGATCGTGCGCTCCTCCTCGTCCGCGTGGTGGGTGACGGCCTCCACCAGCGCCTCCAGCTTCTCGTCCCACTCCTCGGAGCCGACCTCCTCGACCTCCAGGAGTTCCAGCAGGGCCTCGTTGCCCTCGTCGTGCTCGTGCTCGCCGTGCTCGACCTCTTCGTCGTCGATGTTCTTGTACCGCTTCAGGGCGGGGTAGACCTCGGCCTCCTCGGCCAGCGCGTGCGCGACCAGCAGGTGCGCGAACTCCTCCAGCGCGGCCGCACGGTCGGCCTCCACGCTGCGCATGAGGCGGAACAGGTCCTCCATGCGGCGGTGGTCCTTCAGGATCAGCTCGACGACATCCCGGGTTTCGGCCATGGAACGGGCACCACTTTCGTACGTACCGGCACTACCGTGCCAACGGATGGTTCCTACCGCCTACCCTCACCGTCCGCGTTGATGGCCTCCCCGCCCCGCGCTGTACCTTCGTCCTCACGTCGTAGAGGAGAGTCAACGTGAGCAAGTTCGTGCGGCCGGCGGCCGAGGGCGCCGACCCCTTCGGCACCGCCCGTCTGCGCCGCGGTGTCCTCGACGCCTGGGCGACCAGCCCCGCCCGGTTCCGGGAGGACGCCAACGCCGAGGAGGACCTGGTCCTCGGGGGCTACCGGGACCGGCTCGTCGTCGAGCTGGCCCAGAACGCCGCCGACGCCGCCGCCCGGGCGCACGTCCCGGGCCGCCTGCGGCTCACCCTCCGCGACGGCGTGCTCGTGGCCGCCAACACCGGTGCCCCGCTGGACGCGACCGGTGTCGAGTCGCTGTCCACGCTGCGCGCCTCCGCGAAGCGGGACGCCGAGTCGACGCACGGTGCCGTCGGCCGGTTCGGCGTCGGGTTCGCCGCCGTGCTCGCCGTCACCGACGAACCGGCGATCGTGGGGCGGCACGGAGGGGTGCGCTGGTCCCTCGCCGAGGCCAGGGAGCTGGCCGCCGACACCGCCCGGCACAGCCCCGGGCTCGGGGACGAGGTGCGGCGGCGCGACGGGCACGTGCCCCTGCTGCGGCTGCCCTTCGCCGCCGAGGGCACCGCTCCGGAGCCCTACGACACCGCCGTCATCCTGCCGCTGCGGGACGCCGCCGCCGCCGACCTCGCCGAGCGGCTGCTCGCCGGCGTCGACGACGCCCTGCTCCTCGCGCTGCCGGGGCTGGCGGAGGTCGTCGTGGAGGTCGGCGACGAGGCCCCCCGCACGATCACCCGGCGTACCGACGGCCCCTTCACCATCGTGGAGGACTCCCGGGACGGCATCACCAACTGGCGCACGGTCTCGGCCGGCGGGCCGCTCACACCCGACCTCCTCGCCGACCGGCCGGTCGAGGAGCGGCTGCGGCCGCACTGGTCGGTGACCTGGGCCGTGCCCGTCGATGCCTACGGCGCCCCGGCCCGGCCCCGTACCAGCCCCGTCGTGCACGCCCCGACGCCGAGCGACGAGCCCCTCGGCGTGCCCGCCCTGCTCATCGCCTCCTTCCCGCTGGACACCACCCGCCGGCACGCGGCGCCCGGTCCGCTCACCGACTTCCTGGTGGAGCGCGCCGCCGACGCCTACGCCGAACTGCTCGCCTCCTGGCGGCCCGTGCTGGCCGGGATCATCGACCTCGTGCCGGGGCCGCTCGGCAAGGGCGCGCTGGACGGGGCCCTGCGGCAGGCCGTGCTGGAGCGGCTGCCGCGCACCGCCTTCCTTCCCCCGGCCGTCGAGGCGAAGGGCGACGACGAACTGCCGGAGGCGCTGCGGCCCCGCGACGCCGAGATCGTGGAGGGCGCCGGCGCCGACACCGTGCGGGTGCTCGCCGAAGTGCTGCCCACCCTGCTCCCGGCGGGACTGGAGCGGCGCGCCGAGCTGCGCACCCTCGGGGTCGCCCGGCTGCCGCTCGCCGACGCCGTGGACCGGCTCGCCGGGCTGGAGAAGGAGCCGCGGTGGTGGTGGCGGCTGTACGACAGCCTCGCCGGGGTCGACCCCGAGCGGCTGTCGGGACTGCCGGTGCCGCTGGCCGACCGCCGGACCACCATCGGGCCCCGGCAGGTGCTGCTGCCCACGCCGGACGCCGCCCGGATCGACCCGGACGTGCTGGGGCGGCTCGGGCTGAAGGTGGCGCACGCGGACGCCGCGCACCCGCTGCTGGAGAAGCTCGGCGCACTGCCCGCGACCCCGCGCGCGGTGCTGACCACCCCGCAGGTGCGGGCCGCCGTCGCGGGCTCGCTGGAGGACGACGGCGCGCTGAGCTGGGAGGAGGAGGCGCCGGACGCCGAGGAGCTGGCCGACACGGTGCTCGCCCTGGTGCGGGACGCGGCGCTCGAACCGGGGGACGAGCCCTGGCTGGGCGCCCTCGCGCTGCCCGACGAGGACGGCGAACTCGCGCCCGCCGGTGAGCTGGTGTTCCCCGGCAGCCCCTTCGCCCGGGTCATCCGGGAGGGTGAACTGGCCGCCGTGGACGCCGACCTGGCGGAGAAGTGGGGTGAGCAGCCGCTCGCCGCGTGCGGGGTGCTCACCGGCTTCGCGCTCGTCCGGGCCACGGACGTCGTCCTCGACCCGGACGAGCTGGAGCCCCGGGACGGCGACTACGCCGAACCCGACGACGCCGGTCTGCTCGACGCCGTGGACGTGTGGTGCGAGGACATCCTCGACCGGTTCCCGGACAGCCCGGTGCCGCCGGTCGCCACCGAACTCGTCGCCGTCCGCGACCTGGACCTGGTGGACGACGGCCACTGGCCCGAGGCGCTCGCCCTGCTGGCCCGGCCGCCGCTGCGGGACGCCCTGACCCAGCCCGTGCGCGTCCTGCTGCCCGACGGCACCCACGAGGCCGTACGGCCGTACACCGCGTGGTGGCTGCGCGGGCACCCGGTGCTCGCCGGCCGGCGCCCGGCCGGGCTGCTCGCGGCGGGCGGCGACCCGCTGCTGCGCGGGCTGTACGACGAGGCCGACGCCACCGGGTTCGAGGACGAGCAGGTGCTGCGGGCGCTCGGCGTGCGCACCTCCGTCGGCGCGCTGCTGGACGAGCCCGGCGGCGCCGCCGAACTGCTGGACCGTCTCGCGGACCCGGAGCGGTCCGTCACCCCCGCCCAACTGCACGGCCTGTACAGCGCCCTGGCGGAGCTGGATCCCGAGCGGGTGACGCTGCCGGACGAGCTGCGGGCCGTGGTCGACGGGCGCGTGCGGGTGGTGGACGCCGGGTCGGCCGTCGTGGTCGACTCCCCGGACCTGCTGCCGTTCACCTCGGGCGTGCCGCTGCTGCCGGTCCGGCCGGCGCGCGCCGCCGAGCTGGCCGAACTGTTCCAGGTGCGCCGGCTGAGCGAGTCCGTCACCGGTGAGGTGCACTCCGAGGGGAGCGAGCACGACGTACCGGACGCGGTGCGGGTGCTGCTCGGGCCGCGTACGCCGGGCACCTACGTCGAGCACGAGGAACTCGTCGTGGACGGCGTGGAGATCGACTGGCGGCTCACCGGCGACGGTGTGCTGCACGCGGCCACCCTGGAGGGGGTCGCGGCGGGGCTGGCCTGGGCGGCGGGTCAGTGGCCCCGGCGGTTCGAGGTGGCCGCGCTGCTGGAGGACCCGTCACGGACGCAGGAGCTGGCGCGGGACCGGTGGTTCGACTGAACCCGGCCGGTTCCCCCGGGGCCGGCCCCCGCTGAAACCCGCCCGCACAGAACTTTCACCACTCGTACAACCTTTCACTTTGTTCCCGCGTCACATCTGCGGAGTCATCCGACTCCCCAGATCTCAACGTGGGGACCACACATGCGCATCCGTGCCTCTGTCGCCGTCGTCGGCGGCGCCCTGGCCCTGTCCGCCCTCGCCGTCCCGGCCGCCCAGGCCGATGGCGGCTACGGCGACACGAAGATCACCAAGGTGGTCGTCGACGGTGACAACAAGGTGCAGATCGGCACCTCCAGCGCGGTCACCGTGAAGGTCAGCGTGACCGCCACGGACAACTCGGGCATCAAGGGTGCCGACGAGTTCACCCTCTACGGCCCCGACAACGGGTACGCGGACACCGGCAAGCCCACCTGCACCAAGGTCAACGCCACCACCTCCACCTGCACCGCCTCGGTGAAGATCGACCCGAAGACGGACGACCTCACCAACAAGAGCGCCGGCACCTGGTACGTGGACGCGTGGATCGACGCCAAGGACGGCGACTTCCTCTGGAAGGAGAAGGCCGGCTCCTTCTCCTTCCAGCGCGCCGCCAAGCTCACCGCCAACGCCTCCCCGGAGCCGGTGAAGAAGGGCAAGACCGTCACCGTGACGGGCGCCCTCACCCGCGCCAACTGGGAGTCGCTGAAGTACGGCGGCTACGGCTCGCAGTCCGTGAAGCTCCAGTTCCGCAAGAAGAGCTCCAGCACCTACACCACGCTGAAGACCATCAAGGCGGACACCAAGGGCAACCTGAAGACGACGACCACCGCCACGGCCGACGGCTACTACCGCTTCTCCTTCGCGGGCGGCTCGACCACCTCGGCGGTCAGCTCCGCCGCCGACTTCGTCGACGTGCAGTAAGCGGCACGGCTCCGGCCCCGGGAGTGCCTGACGTCGCTCCCGGGGGCGGAACGTTCCTTCTCGGTTGTGTCATGTTCCGGTAATCCCCGGCCCAAATCTGGCCGGAAAGCGGTCTTGCCGTACAACCCGTCCCCTGCTTCGTGGATCTGATCGCCTGAGTCGACCGACTCCACGATCCACTCCTCCCTCCAGGGGAAACGCACATGCGCATACGTGCCACCGTGGCCGCCGTCTCCGGCGCCCTGGCCCTGTCCGCCCTCGCCGTCCCGGCCGCACACGCCACCGGTGACTCCGGCACGCCGTACACGCTGAACGTCAGCTTCTCCAACGTCACCATCGCCAAGGCGATCAAGGTCGGCACCACCAACGAGGTCAGTGCCGCCTACTCGTACACGCTGACGCACGGCTCCGACGTGAACATCGCGGCGAAGGACTTCTCCACCGACGCCTTCCTCTACAAGGGCTCGTACGACACCTCGACCACCGAGCTCTACGACGACGACGGGGCGACCTGCACCCCCGTCACGACGACGACGGCCACCTGCAAGGGCACCGTCGACATCTACCCGGCCGACGGGGACCTGAAGAGCACCTGGGCCGGTTCCTGGGGCGTGGCCGCCGAGGCCGTCGCCTTCAACGGCCAGGACCCGGAGAACCCCGACATGAGCAAGGTCGGCTACAAGGACAAGAGCGGCCTCGGCAGCACCCTGGTGCAGCGCTACTCCAAGCTCACCACCGACGCGGGCCCCGAGCCCGTCACCAAGGGCAAGACCCTCACGGTCACGGGCAAGCTGACCCGGGCGAACTGGGACGACCACCTGTACCACGGCTACACCAGCCAGCCGGTCAAGCTCCAGTTCAAGAAGGCGGGCACGACCACCTGGACCACGCTCAAGACGGTGTACACCGACTCGTCCGGCAACCTGAAGACCACCACCACCGCGAACTACGACGGCTACTGGCGCTACAGCTTCGCGGGCACCTCGACCACCCCGGCGGTCAGCGCCACGTCCGACTACGTCGACGTGCGCTAGCGGTACCCCGCCGGACTCAGTCCGGGAAGCGGCGGCCGACCCACCTCCACAGGTACTCCAGGGCGGCCGCCGCCACCGCGGCCACGCCGACCGCCGTCCACGGCAGCTCCATGCCGACCAGCCTCAGCGCGAAGAAGTCCTGGAGCGCGGGGACGGCGAGGACGAACAGGAAGGCCACGGCCATCGCGGCCACCAGGGCCACCCGCCACCAGGTGTAGGGGCGGGCGATGATCGCCAGGACCCACATGGAGATCAGGAACAGGGTCAGGGTGGCCGCGCTGGTCTCCGCGGCCAGCGCGCCGGGGCCGCCGTAGTGGTGCCGCGCCAGCAGGTACGTGGCGAAGGTCGCGACGCCCGCCAGCACCCCGCCGGGGATCGCGTACCGCATCACCCGGCGCACGAAGTGCGGTCTCGCCCGCTCCGTGTTCGGCGCGAGGGCCAGGAAGAAGGCCGGGACGCCGATGGTGAGCGTGGACAGCAGGGTCAGGTGCCGGGGCAGGAACGGGTACTCCACCCGCCAGCACACCACCAGCACCGCCAGCAGCACCGAGTAGACCGTCTTCACCAGGAACAGCGTCGCCACGCGCGTGATGTTGCCGATCACCCGGCGGCCCTCGGCGACCACCGACGGCAGGGTCGCGAAGCTGTTGTCCAGCAGCACGATCTGGGCCACCGCCCGCGTGGCCTCCGCACCGGAGCCCATGGCGACCCCGATGTCCGCGTCCTTCAGGGCCAGCACGTCGTTCACGCCGTCCCCGGTCATCGCGACCGTGTGCCCGCGCGACTGCAGGGCGCCCACCATGTCCCGCTTCTGCTGCGGGGTCACCCGCCCGAAGACCGTGCCCGCCTCCAGGGCCCGTGCCATCGCCGGCCGGTCCGCGGGCAGCCGCCGCGCGTCCACCGCCGTACCCTCCAGGCCCAGCTTCTCCGCGACCGCGCCGACCGACACCGCGTTGTCACCGGAGACGACCTTGGCGCGGACGTCCTGCTCGGCGAAGTAGCGCAGCGTGTCCGAGGCGTCGGGGCGCAGCCGCTGCTCCAGGACGACCAGGGCGGTGGGGCGGGCGCCCCGGGCCGGCTCGGCGTCGTCCAGGTCCCGGTGCGCGCGGGCCAGCAGCAGCACGCGCAGGCCCTGTTCGTTCAGGCGCGCGGTCTCGGCGAGCGCCGGGTCGTCGGCCCCCAGGAGCACGTCCGGGGCGCCCAGCAGCCAGGTGCTGGTCTCGCCGTCGCCCTCGCTGAACGCGGCCCCGCTGTACTTGCGGGCGGAGGAGAAGGGCAGCGACTCGACGCAGCGCCAGTCGTCGCTGTCCGGGTAGGCGTCGATGATGGCCTGGAGGGAGGCGTTGGGGCGCGGGTCGGACTCGCCGAGCGCGCCGAGCACCTTGCGGACGTACGTCTCGTCCGCCCCGTCCAGCGTCCGCAGCTCGGTGACGTCCATGCCGCCCTCGGTGAGCGTGCCGGTCTTGTCCAGGCAGACGGTGTCGACACGGGCAAGCCCCTCGATGGCCGGCAGCTCCTGCACGAGGCACTGCTTGCGGCCGAGCCGGATGACGCCGATGGCGAAGGCCACGGAGGTGAGCAGCACCAGCCCCTCGGGCACCATCGGCACGATCCCGCCGATCGTGCGGGCGACGGAGTCCTTCAGGTCGTCGTTCTTGACGACGAGCTGGGTGATGACGAGTCCGACCGCCGCCGGCACCATCATCCAGGTGACGTACTTGAGGATCGTGGAGATGCCGGTGCGCAGCTCGGAGTGGACGAGCGTGAAGCGGGACGCCTCCTCGGCGAGCTGGGCGGCGTAGGCCTCGCGGCCGACCTTGGTGGCCGTGAAGGCGCCGCCGCCCGCGACCACGAAGCTCCCGGACAGCACCGGGTCGCCGGGGTGTTTGACGACGGGATCGGCCTCGCCGGTGAGCAGCGACTCGTCGATCTCCAGCCCGTCCGCCTCCGCGCACACCCCGTCGACCACGATCTTGTCGCCGGGACCGATCTCGATGAGGTCGTCCAGGACGATCTCATGGGTGGCGACCCCGGTCGCGACCCCGTCCCGCCGTACCGTCGGCCGCGCCTCCCCGATCACCGCGAGCGAGTCCAGGGTCTGTTTGGCCCGCCACTCCTGGACGATGCCGATGCCGGTGTTGGCGAGGATCACGAAGCCGAAGAGGCTGTCCTGGATCGGCGCGACGAACAGCGTGATCAGCCACAGGACGCCGATGATCGCGTTGAACCGGGTGAAGACGTTCGCCCGGACGATCTCCCCGAACGACCGGCTGCTGCGCACCGGTACGTCGTTGACGAGGCCCCGGCCGACGCGGTCCGCGACCTCGGCACCGGTCAGCCCGGTCGCGGCGTGCCCCGGCAGCGCCATGGGACGCACGGGGTCGATCTCGGCGCCCGCGTCTATATGGCTCATGCAGTCGACGGTACGTGCGATGCCGCCCGCCCGCCCACCAAACGGGGCCCGGGGGCGCAGCCCCCGGCCGGCTATTCGGCGGACGCCGCCTCGAGATCCGCCGCCCGCTTGATCGCGGCGTCCCTCCTGCGCACGTACCAGACCCCGATCAGTCCCAGCCCGCCCCCGGCCAGGCACGTCCACAGCCACCACAGGTGCCCGTGGTCCTCGAACCAGCCGTAGAAGGGGAGCTGGACCAGGAAGAGGACGAACCAGACGAGGGTGCCGCCGGTGATCGTGGCGACCACGGGCCCCTCCAGGGGCTCCGGCGCCTCGTGCTTGGGGGTCCACTTAGCCATGCGCACAGCTTAAGCGCCACCGCTGTCTACGCGCGGAGATAGCGATCTGTCCCTCATACGTTCATACTGAAACGGTTTGCCTTTGACCGCTTCTGATCGTAGGAAACTCCAACGGGGCTCGGGGGAACCCCGCTGGTGATGAGGTCCCGCATGTCCACCTCGGCACCCGCCAAGGTCCCCACCCCCGAGAAGCCGGGTGGCGCGCCCGCCTACGGCGCCCTCGACCGCTACTTCAAGATCTCCGAGCGCGGCAGCACCCTCGCCCGTGAGGTCCGTGGCGGTTTCGCCACCTTCTTCGCCATGGCGTACATCATCGTGCTGAACCCGATCATCCTCAGCAGCGCGAAGGACATGTACGGCCACCACCTGGACAACGGCCAGCTGGTGACGGCGACCGCGCTGACGGCCGCGTTCTCCACGCTGCTGATGGGCGTCATCGGCAACGTGCCGATCGCGCTCGCCGCCGGCCTCGGCGTGAACTCCGTCGTCGCCCTCCAGCTCGCGCCGCGCATGTCCTGGCCGGACGCCATGGGCATGGTCGTCCTCGCCGGTTTCGTGGTGATGCTGCTGGTCGCCACCGGGCTGCGCGAGCGCGTGATGAACGCCGTGCCGTTCGGCCTGCGCAAGGCGATCTCCATCGGTATCGGCCTGTTCATCATGCTGATCGGCCTGGTCGACTCCGGCTTCGTCACCCGGGTGCCGGACGCCGCCCAGACCACCGTCCCGGTGCAGCTCGGCACCGGCGGCCACCTCAACGGCTGGCCCGTACTGATCTTCATCCTGGGCGCGCTGCTCACCTTCGCGCTGATCGTCCGCAAGGTGCCGGGCGCGATCCTCATCTCCATCGTCGGCATGACCGTCCTCGCGGTGGTCGTCAACGCGGTCGCCACGATCCCGTCCTGGGGCCTGACGGTCCCGAAGTGGCCGGGCAACCCGGTCGACACCCCCGACTTCGGCCTGGTGGGCCAGATCAGTCTGTTCGGCGGCTTCTCCAAGGTCGGCGTGCTGACCGGCATCCTGTTCGTCTTCACGGTCCTGCTGTCGTGCTTCTTCGACGCGATGGGCACGATCATGGGCATCGGCGACGAGGCCAAGCTGACGGACGCCGAGGGCTACATGCCGGGCATCAACAAGGTCCTCTTCGTGGACGGCCTCGCGGTCGCGGCGGGCGGTGCCAGCTCCTCCTCGGCCACCACCGCCTTCGTGGAGTCCACGGCCGGCGTCGGCGAGGGCGCCCGCACCGGCTTCGCGAACGTCGTCACGGGCGGCCTGTTCGCCGTCGCGCTGTTCCTCACCCCGGTCGCCACGATGGTCCCGTCCCAGGCGGCCACCCCGGCGCTGGTCGCGGTCGGCTTCCTGATCCTGTCGAACTCCGTCAAGGAGATCGACTGGGCGGACTACACCATCGCCATCCCGGCGTTCGTGACCATGCTGATGATGCCGTTCACCTACTCGATCACGAACGGCATCGGCATGGGCTTCATCACCTTCACGGTGCTGCGCCTGGTCGCCGGGCGGGCCCGGGAGATCCCGGCGGCGATGTACGTCGTCTCGGCGGTCTTCGCCTTCTACTACCTGATGCCGGCCCTGGGCCTGACCTGACCGGCGGGCGTCAGGTGACGCCGTAGAACCTCTCCGTCTCCTCGACGGCGGCCTGGAACCGCTCGTCGAAGTCATCCCGAATGAGCGTCCGGACGACATAGTCCTGGACGCTCATTCCTCTTTTCGCCGCGTGCTGCCGGAGCCGTTCGAGCAGCTCCCCGTCCATCCGCAGGCTGAGCACACTGGTCCCCATGCCTACGAGGGTCGCCACAGCCGGCCGCCCGGTGCGTCACTTTCCGGACCCGGCTCACCCGTACGGGTGATCGCGGGGTTCAGTGGCGGGTGTCACGGGCATCCTGGGCGCGCCCGATTGGTCTTTAGCGAGAGTAATGAGTTACGCTAAAGAACATGCCGGACCTTACCCATGGCGACGACGCAGCCGCCGTGAACGCACTCCGCTCCGCAGTGATGCGGCTGTCCCGTCGGCTCAAGCACCAGCGGGTCGACGAGTCGCTGAGCCCCACCGAGATGTCGGTGCTCGGCACCCTCGCCCGCTGCGGCTCCGCCACCCCGGGCGAACTGGCCCGCAAGGAGCACGTCCAGCCGCCGTCGATGACCCGCATCGTCGCGCTGCTCGAAGCCAAGGGCCTGGTCAGGCTGGAGCCGCACCCCGAGGACCGGCGCCAGAAGGTCGTCACCCAGACCGAACAGGCCGAGGCCATGCTCGAAGAGAGCCGCCGCAAGCGCAACGCCTTCCTGGCCGGCCTGGCCGACGGCCTCGACGACGACGAGTGGGCGACCCTGCGCGCCGCCGCCCCCGTGCTGGAGAAACTCGCACACCTGTAAGCGCGCCATCCGAGGAGGCGAACCCTTTGAGTACGGGATCCGGAACACCTTCCGCCCCCGCACCGACCACCCCTACCCCCCGTGTCACCCGCAAGTCGTCGATGTTCAGCTCGCTGAGGATCCGTAACTACCGCCTCTTCTTCATCGGCCAGGTCGTCTCCAACACCGGCACCTGGATGCAGCGCATCGCCCAGGACTGGCTGGTGCTCAGCCTCACCGGCTCCTCCGCGGCCGTCGGCATCACGACGGCCCTTCAGTTCCTGCCGATGCTGCTGTTCGGCCTGTACGGCGGCGTCCTCGTGGACCGCCTGCCCAAGCGCCCCGCTCTGCTGGTCACCCAGAGCGCGATGGCCCTCACCGGTCTCGCGCTCGCCGCGCTGACCCTCTCCGGTCACGTCCAGGTCTGGCACGTCTACGTCGCCGCCTTCGCCGTCGGCCTCGCCACGGTGGTCGACAACCCCGCCCGGCAGTCCTTCGTCTCCGAGATGGTCGGCCCCGAGCAGCTCCAGAACGCGGTCAGCCTGAACTCGGCGAACTTCCAGTCCGCCCGGCTCGTCGGCCCCGCCGTCGCCGGCCTGATGATCACCGGTGTGGGCACCGGCTGGGCGTTCCTCGCCAACGGCCTGTCCTTCGCCGCGCCGATCGCCGGCCTGCTGCTGATGCGCGCCCGCGAGCTGCACGTGGTGGAGCGCGCCCCGCGCGGCAAGGGCCAGCTGCGCGAGGGTCTGCGGTACGTGGCCAAGCGGCCGGAGCTGATCTGGCCGATCGTGCTGGTCGGCTTCATCGGCACCTTCGGCTTCAACTTCCCGGTGTGGCTGTCCGCCTACGCGGACCACGTCTTCGACTCCGGAGCCGGTGCCTACAGCCTCTTCAACACCCTGATGGCCGTCGGCTCCCTGGTCGGCGCCCTGCTGGCCGCACGGCGCGGCACCGCCCGGCTGCGCGTGCTCATCGCCGCCGCGCTGGCCTTCGGCCTGCTGGAGACCGTGGCCGCGCTGGCCCCGTCGTACTGGCTGTTCGCGCTGCTCATGGTGCCGATCGGGGTCTTCGGCCTGACGGTGAACGTCACCGCGAACACCGCCGTGCAGATGGGCACCGACCCGGCCATGCGCGGCCGGGTGATGGCCCTGTTCATGATGGTCTTCATGGGTGGTACGCCGCTGGGCGCGCCGGTGGTCGGCTGGATCACCGACACCTACGGCGCCCGCGTCGGCTTCGCGGCCGGCGGTGTGGTGTCGGCGGCGGCGGCCGCGGCGATCGGCCTGGTCCTGGCCCGCGTCGGCGGTCTGCGGCTGTCGGTGGGCTGGCACCACGGTCACCCGCGGGTGCGGTTCGTGCCGCGCGAGCGGGAGCGGCTGGCGACCGCCGCGTGAGCCTGCCGGCCGGTTGCCGGTGGGGTTCCTCCGGGGTGCGGGCGTCGGGCCGGCGGCGTGAGCCGCCGGCCGCCCCCGTCAGTGCCCGCCCGGAGGGTCCTGGTCGACCCTCCGGGCCAGCACCTGTCCCGGCCAGGCGTCCGGGCCGTGGGTGTAGGTGTGCGTCGGGGTGAAGCCGTTGGCCTCGTAGTAGCCGACGAGCCGGCGGTCCCCGCCCGCGTAGCAGTCCACCCGGAGCAGGCCCACGCCGGCCCGCCGGGTCACCTCGGCGGCGTGCGCGAGCAGCGCGCTGCCCACGCCCCGCCCCTTGAAGCGGCGGTCGGAGGCGAGCCAGTGGATGTACCGCTCGGGCTCGCCGGGCGGCGGGAGGTGGGACAGGTAGGCGCCGGGCCCGTCGGTCAGGGTCAGCGTGGCGGCCGGAACGCCGTCCACCTCGGCGATGTACGTGGTGCCCGCGTCCAGGGCGCGCACGACCGCCTCGACGGTCTTGGTGTGCCCCGACAGCGGCTCGGTGCCCCACTGGCCGGTCCGCCCCTGTGAGACCAGCCACTCCACGCAGCTGTCGAGCATGCCCAGTACCGCGGGCAGGTCGTCCGGGCCGCCCTCTCGGATGGTGATCGTCATCGCCCCATCATGCCCGCCGGGGTCTGCGATCGTGAGAGCCATGAGACTCTTCGCCGCCGTACTGCCGCCCGGGGACGTCGTGGAGGAACTCGCCGCGGAGGTGGACCGGCTGAGGCGGCTGCCGGACGCCGGCCGGCTGCGCTGGACCGCCCGCCCCGGCTGGCACTTCACCCTCGCGTTCTACGGTGAGGTCGCCGACGACGTCGTACCCGCCCTGGCGGACCGCCTGGCCCGCGCGGCCCACCGCACGGCCCCCTTCCCGCTCTCGCTCGCGGGCGGCGGCCAGTTCGGCCGGGGCCGGGCGCTGTGGACGGGCGCCCGGGGGGACGTGGAGGGGCTGCGGCTGCTGGCCGACCGGGCGGAGGCGGCGGCCCGCAAGGCCGGGGTGCCGATGGGGGAACACCGGCGGTACAAGGCCCACCTGACGCTGGCCCGCAGCCGGGACGCGGTGGACGTGCGGCCGTACGTGACGGCCCTCGCGGAGTTCGCCGGCGAGACCTGGACCGTGGCCGACCTGGCGCTGGTGCGCAGCCGGCTGCCGGCGTCCGGGGTGCCGGGGGAGCAGCCCCGGTACGAGGTGGTCGAGCGATGGGCGCTGGGCGGGGCCGGTTAGTCTCGGATACGTGGACCCGAAAACCCGGAACCGGATCATGGCCGGTGCGCTTGTGTTGATGTTCGTGGTGGTGGCCTTGGCGTCGGCCGTCAGGTAGCGGTTCGCCCAGGGCGCCCAGGGCGCGGGGCAGCGGCTGCCTCCGGCGGCCGCGGGCCGTCACCGGCCGGGCCCGCCCACGTGGCGGAGCCGCAGGTCGAACGCGGCCCCGCCACCCCTTGGGGGCGCTTACCAGGCGAACGCCTCCGGGGACGGGCCCGGGCCCGGGAAGATCTCGTCCAGGCCGGCCAGCAGGTCCTCGCCGAGTTCCAGTTCGACCGCCCGGAGGGCCGACTGGAGCTGCTCGGCGGTGCGCGGGCCGACGATCGGTCCCGTCACGCCGGGGCGGGTGAGCAGCCAGGCCAGGGCCACCTCGCCGGGCTCGAGGCCGTGCTTGTCGAGCAGGTCCTCGTAGGCCTGCACCTGCGCGCGGGCCGCCGGGTCCTTGAGGGTGTCCGCGGTCCGACCCGAGGAGCGGCGACCGCCCCGCACCTCCTTCTTGATGACCCCGCCCAGCAGACCGCCGTGCAGCGGCGACCAGGGGATCACCCCGAGGCCGTAGTCCTGCGCGGCCGGGATGACCTCCATCTCGGCGCGGCGCTCGGCCAGGTTGTACAGGCACTGCTCGCTGACCAGGCCGATGGTGCCGCCGCGCCGGGCGGCGGTCTCGTTGGCCTGGGCGATCTTGTAGCCGGGGAAGTTGCTGGAACCGACGTAGAGGATCTTGCCCTGCTGGACGAGGACGTCGATCGCCTGCCAGATCTCGTCGAACGGGGTGCTGCGGTCGATGTGGTGGAACTGGTAGAGGTCGATGTGGTCGGTCCGCAGCCGCTTCAGGCTGGCGTCCACCGCGCGCCGGATGTTCAGCGCGGAGAGCTTGTCGTGGTTGGGCCAGACGGTCGCGCCGTCCGCGTCCATGTTGCCGTACACCTTGGTGGCGATGACCGTCTTCTCACGCCGGCCGCCGCCCTTGGCGAACCAGTTGCCGATGATGGACTCGGTCCGGCCCTTGTTCTCGCCCCAGCCGTACACGTTGGCCGTGTCGAAGAAGTTGATGCCCGCGTCCAGTGCCGCGTCCATGATCGCGTGACTGTCGGCTTCGTCGGTCTGCGGACCGAAGTTCATCGTCCCGAGGACGAGCCGGCTGACCTTGAGTCCCGTGCGTCCGAGCTGCGTGTACTCCATGGTCCACCAGCCAACGGCTTGGAGTGCGCTCTATGCAAGGCCCCGTGGGAGCGGGTCAGTCGCGGGGGAAGTCGGTGGTTTTCAGGACGAGGTCGACGACGGTGCCGGTCAGGTCGACGTCGGTACCGAAGTCCACCCGGGTGCTCACGGCGTAGTCACCGTCCTTGGGGTCGGTGTGGATGTGGCACCGCCGCTGGTAGGGGTCGGCGATGAGGTAGACGGGGACCTCGGCGGTGGCGTAGGCCGTTCGCTTGGGGCCGTAGTCGTTGTGTGCCGTGCCCTGCGAGATGACCTCTGCGACGAACTCGACGTCGCCATAGCGCCAGAGCCCTCCAGGCGTCTTCTCGGCGCCCTCGGCGACGAGAGTGACGTCGGAGCAGAACCCGTTGAGGTGGCCCGGATAGTCGATGCGGACGTCCGACTTGACGCGCTTGCGCGGGTACTTGGTGCGCAGTTGCTCGACGATGTCCAGGATGATCTCCCAGTGGGTGTCCCGCTGCGGCGTCATGAAGATGGCCCCCTCGACGATGTCGACCTTGTATCCCGCGGGGGTGGTCCGCTCAAGCGACTCGAACAGGGCGTCCAGAGTCAGCTCGTCGCTCTCCTCGGCCATCTCGATCCTGTCTTCGAGGACGGTCATCGTGGCGCTCCTCCCCGGCTGCCCGCGCACAGGTGCAGCCGCGCAGTACAACGATAGGTACCGCACCCTGGAGGCGCTGGATTTCGGTCAGCTTGTTCCCGCCACGTACGTCTGTCCGACCCCCCACGCCTCCCGCATCGCCCCCGCGAACGCCTCCGCTATCAGGTGCTCCCCGCGCGCGTTGGGATGCGTGCCGTCGTAGGTGTCGGTGCCGAGGTCGTACCCCTCGGGCGGCGAGGCGAGCAGGAGCGGCGAGCGCGGCTCGTCCAGGTCGGCCACCGCCTTGGCGAGCAGCACGTTGAACCGGTCGACCTGCTCGGCGAACGGCGCGTCGGCCGCCGCCCGGATGTTCGGGATGACCGGCAGCAGCACCATCCGGATGCGCGGGTCCGCCTCCCGCGCGCCCGCCACGAAGGCCCGTACGTTCTCCGCCGTCTGCTCGGCGTTCGTGTAGAAGCCGAGGTCGATCAGGCCCAGGGAGACCAGGAGGACGTCGGGGCGGTGGGCGCGCACCGCGTCGCCGATCAGCGGGGCCATGTGCAGCCAGCCCTCGCCCCAGCCCGCGAGGTGGGCGCGCGGGAAGGCGGGGTCGGCGTAGGCGAGGGAGGTCGGGGCGTCGGCCTGCTTGTCGTAGAGCGTCTCGCGCGGTCCGACGAAGGTGAACGGTCCGTCGTACGCCACGCACAGGTGCCGCCACAGCCGGTAGCGCCATGTGTGTTCGCCCGCGCTCCCGATCGTCATGGAGTCGCCCACGGGCATGAACCTAAGCATCCGGTCATGATGGACGATCTCCCTGATGCGTGGCACCGGTGGTGCCTGTGAGGCGGACCACGTCCCGGTCCGCGGCGCCCGTGTGTCCTGAACCCCCGCCGGGAATGGCAGGCTTGGGGCATGCGTCGATCGTTCGCCGTCCTCGCCGGGTTGCTGCTCGCCGGTGCCTGCGCGCTGCCCGCCTCCGCCGCCGACGGAACCGCCGACGGGGCGGGTGACCGGGGGTTCACCCTCAAGGACCCGCGGATCACCGAGTCCAGCGGGCTCGCCGCCTCCCGGCTGCACCCCGGCGTCTACTGGACGCACAACGACAGCGACGACGGGCCGTACCTCTACGCGGTGGACAGCGCGACCGGGAAGACCGTCGCCCGGATCACCCTGCGCGGGATCGGTTCCCCGCGCGACGTCGAGGCCATCTCCATCGGGCCGCACAACGAGATCTACGTCGGTGACATCGGCGACAACTTCGGCGGCAAGTGGCCCTACGTGTGGATCTACCGGCTGCCCGAGCCGAAGAACCTCACGGACCAGACGGTCACGGCCACGCAGTACGTCGTGAAGTACTCCGACGGGCCGCGCGACGCCGAGTCGCTGCTCGTCCACCCGAAGACGGGGCGCGTCTACATCATCGACAAGAAGGAGGACGGCGGGCACCTGTACGAGGGCCCCGCCACCCTGTCCACCTCGGGCGCGAACGTCTTCAGGCCCATCGCCGCCGTCGACCTGTGGGCCACCGACGCCGCCTTCTCCCCGGACGGCCGGGACCTCGCCGTGCGCGGCTACTTCGGCGGCATCCGCTACCGCTGGAACGGCGGCCGCATCCAGCGCGAGGGGCGCCTGGACGTCCCGTTGCAGGGCCAGGGGGAGTCCGTGTCGTACTCCGCCGACGGCACCAAGCTGATGTACGGCAGCGAGGGCGCCGAGAGCGCCGTACAGGCCGTGGACGCGCCCGGCCGGCCCGGCGCCGGGTCACCGTCGGCCAAGGGCGGCTCCGGCGCGTCGTCGGACGAGGGCGGCGGGGGCGGCCTGAAGGTCGGTGCCGTGATCGTCCTGGTCGGTGCGGCGGCCCTGTTCGGCCTGCGGCGGCTGCGGCGCGGCTGACCGGGGCGGCATCCGCGAGCCGCGACGAAGGGGCGCCCGGAGGCGACGAAGGGGCGCCCGGAGGCGACGAAGGGGCGCCCGGTGGTGCCGGGCGCCCCTTCGGTGATCCGTGTCCGGGGACGGTCAGAGCTTCTCGATCACGTAGTCGACGCACTTCGTCAGCGCCTCGACGTCCGCCGGGTCGATCGCCGGGAACATCGCGACGCGCAGCTGGTTGCGGCCGAGCTTGCGGTACGGCTCGGTGTCCACGATGCCGTTCGCGCGCAGCACCTTGGCGACGGCGGCGGCGTCGATCTCGTCGGAGAAGTCGATCGTGCCGATGACCTGCGAGCGCTTGGCCGGGTCCGAGACGAACGGGGTGGCGTACTTGGCCTCCTCCGCCCAGGAGTACAGCCGGGTCGAGGAGTCCTTCGTCCGGGCCGTGGACCAGGAGAGGCCGCCCTGGCCGTTGAGCCACTCCAGCTGCTCGTTGAGCAGGAAGAGGGTGGCGAGGGCCGGGGTGTTGTACGTCTGGTTCTTGCGCGAGTTGTCGATCGCGGTCGGCAGGCTGAAGAACTCCGGGACGTGCCGCCCGGACGCGTGGATCCGCTCGGCGCGCTCGATCGCGGCCGGGGAGAAGACGCCGATCCACAGGCCGCCGTCGGAGGCGAAGGACTTCTGCGGGGCGAAGTAGTAGACGTCGGTCTCGGCGATGTCGACCGGGAGGCCGCCCGCGCCGGAGGTGGCGTCCACCAGGACGAGCGCGCCCTCGTCGGCGCCGGCCACGCGCCTGATCGGCATGGCTACACCGGTGGAGGTCTCGTTGTGGGTGAAGGCGTAGACGTCGACGCCGGCCTCGGCCCGCGGCTCCGGGTGGGTGCCCGGGTCGGAGGCGATGACGGTGGGCTCGGCCAGCCAGGGCGCGAGCTTGGCCGCCTTGGCGAACTTCGAGGAGAACTCGCCGAAGTTCAGGTGCTGCGACCTGTTCTCGATCAGGCCGTGGGTGGCGATGTCCCAGAAGGCGGTGGAGCCGCCGTTGCCGAGGACGACCTCGTAGCCCTCGGGGAGGGAGAACAGCTCGGAGATGCCCTCGCGGACCTTGCCGACCAGGTTCTTCACCGGCGCCTGCCGGTGGGAGGTGCCCAGCAGGGAGGTTCCGGTGGCGGCGAGGGCGTCCAGCGCCTCGGTGCGCACCTTGGAGGGGCCGGCGCCGAAACGTCCGTCGGCGGGCTTGATGTCTGCGGGAATCTGGATGTCGGCCACGGCACGAGGTTAGCCCGTGGCGGAGAGCGAGGTGGAGAGGTGTCCGTCGGATGAGACGAGATCACCGGGACGTGGACTTGTGAGGTTGTACGACGATACGTGCGGGCCTGTGGAAAACACGCGGTGACGGTGCGTGAGCGGATGCATCCTGGACGCATGACGGATCGAGCGGGTGGTGCGGGGGCGGCCGGGGGAGCGGGGAGCGGGCCCCGGGGTGCGCGGGGAGCCGGGGGCGGGGCCGGGGGCGACGGCGTCGCCGGGCTGGCCCGTGCGCTGCGCGGGGCCGTGCGCGGCGAGGTCGGGTTCGACGCCACCGCCCGGGCCCTGGCCACCATGGACGCGTCCAACTACCGGCGGGTGCCCCTCGGGGTCGTGGCCCCCAGGGACGCGGACGACGTGGCCGCCGTGCTGGAGGTGTGCCGGGCCCGCGGGGTGCCGGTGGTGGCGCGGGGCGGGGGCACGTCGATCGCCGGGCAGGCGACCGGCACCGGCGTGGTCCTGGACTTCACCCGGCACATGGCCGGCCTGCTGGAGCTGGACCCGGTCAGCCGCACGGCCGTCGTGCAGCCGGGGCTCGTGCTCGACCGGCTTCAGGAGGCCGCCGCACCGCACGGGCTGCGCTTCGGCCCCGACCCGTCCACGCACAGCAGGTGCACGCTCGGCGGGATGATCGGCAACAACTCCTGCGGTTCCCACTCGGTCGCCTGGGGCACGACCGCGGACAGCGTGCGGGAGCTGTCCGTGCTCACCGCGCGCGGGCGGCGGCTGCGGCTCGGGCCGGGCTGGGCGGGCGCCCCGGACGGGCTGCGGGAGCTGGCCGAGGGGGAACTGGCCCGGCTGCGCACGGGTTTCCCGGACCTGCCCCGCCGCATCTCCGGGTACGCGCTGGACGCGCTGCTGCCCGAGAAGGGCGCGGACGTCGCCCGCTCCTTCTGCGGCTCCGAGGGCACCCTGGGCATCCTCACCGAGGCCGTGGTCGGCTTGGTCGAGGCTCCGCGCGCGCGTGCCCTGGCCGTGATGGCGTACGCCGACGAGAGCGCCGCCGCCGAGGCCGCCGCCGGCCTGTTGCCGCTGCGGCCGCTCACGGTGGAGGGCATGGCCGCCGACCTGGTACCGGCCGGCGCGGGCCTGCCGGCGGGAGGCGCCTGGCTGTTCGTGGAGACCGGCGGGCGGACGGCGGCGGAGGCACGCGCGCGTGCGGAGGAGATCGTGCGCGCCGCCGACGTCGTGTCCGCGCTGGTCGTCACCGACCCGGCGGACCAGCGGACCCTGTGGCGCATCCGCGAGGACGCGTCCGGCACGGCCACCCGGATGCCGGACGGCACGGAGGCCTGGCCCGGCTGGGAGGACTGCGCGGTGCCGCCTGCCCGGCTCGGCGCCTACCTGCGCGACTTCCGCGCCCTCCTCGCCGCCCACGGACTGCGGGGCACGCCGTACGGCCACTTCGGCGACGGCTGCATCCACGTCCGCGTCGACTTCGACCTGCTCACCGAGGCCGGTGTCGGCCGCTTCCGCCGCTTCTCCGAGGAGCTGGCCGACCTGGTGGTCTCCCACGGCGGCTCCCTCTCCGGGGAGCACGGCGACGGCCAGGCCCGCGCGGAACTGCTGCCCCGCATGTACGGCGAGGAGACGGTCCGGCTCTTCGAGCGGACCAAGGCCCTCTGGGACCCGGACGACCTGCTCAACCCCGGCATGCTGGTCCGTCCGGCCCCGCTCGACGCCAACCTCCGCTTCTCCGTCCTGCCCGGCCGCCCGGTCGACGTCGCCTTCGGCTACCCGGCGGACGGCGGCGACTTCGCCGCGGCCGTCCGCCGCTGCGTCGGCGTCGCCAAGTGCCGTACGGCCACGGCGGCCGGCCCCGCCGTCATGTGCCCCTCCTTCCGGGCCACCGGCGAGGAGGAACACTCCACACGCGGCCGGGCCCGGCTGCTGCACGAGATGCTCGCGGGCGAGCTGATCACCGACGGCTGGCGGTCCGCGGAGGTCCGGGACGCCCTGGACCTGTGCCTGTCGTGCAAGGGCTGCCGCTCGGACTGTCCGGTCGGCGTCGACATGGCCACCTACAAGGCGGAGTTCCTGCACCACCACTACGCCGGCCGCCGCCGCCCCGCCGCCCACCACACCCTGGGCCGGCTCCCGCAGTGGCTGAGCTGGACCGCCCGCACACGGACGGCCCCCCTGGTCAACGCCCTGGCCCGGGTGGGCCCCCTGGCCGCCCTCGGCAAACGGCTGGCCGGGATCACCCCGGAACGGCAGATCCCGCGCCTGGCGACACGGACGTTCACGGCGTGGTGGCACGACCGGGCCCCTGCGAGGGCGGCCGGAGGGGTGCCGGTCGGGGACCTGCCCGCGCCGGGTACCTGTGCGCTGCCTGAGCCGGGGGTGGGGGGCTGGCCCGCGCCGGGTGCTGAAGAGTTGCCCGCACCGGGTGCCGGTGGCTCGCCAGGGCAAGGGGCGGTGGGCCTGCCGGCGCCGGGAGCTGACGGGCCGTCTGTGCCAGGGGCGGGGGAACCGCTTGCGCCGGGCGCTGAAGACGCCCTCGCACCGGGTGCCGAGGATTTGGCCGTGCCGGGTGCCGAGCGTGCGCCTTCGCCGGGCGCCGAGGATGTCCCCGAGCCGGGGGTGGGGGGTCCGCCCGCGCCCGGTGTCGCCGGCCTGCCCGTGCCGGGTGTCGAGCGTGCGTCTTCGCCGGGCGCCGAGGATGTCCCCGAGCCGGGTGCAGGGGGTCCGCCCGCGCCCGGTGCCGTCGACCTGCCCGTGCCGGGTGTCGAGCGTGCGTCTTCGCCGGGCGCCGAGGATGTCCCCGAGCCGGGTGCAGGGGGTCCGCCCGCGCCCGGTGCCGTCGACCTGCCCGTGCCGGGCGGCGGAAACCTGGTCGTCCTCTGGCCGGACACCTTCACGGAGTACCTCGCGCCGTCCGTGGGCCGGGCCGCCGTGCGGGTGCTGGAGGCCGCCGGGCTGCGCGTGACCCTGCCGCCGACGCTGCTGCTGCGCCGGGGAGCGATCGCCGACGGCAGGACCAGAGCGGCGACCGCGCTGCTCGCGGCCCGCCGGGCCAGGGTCTGCTGCGGACTGACCTACCTCACCACCGGCCAGCTGGACCGCGCCCGCGGCGTCCTGCGCCGCACGCTGGACCTGATGGAACCGGTGCTGGAGGCCGGGCTCCCGGTCGTCGTCCTGGAACCGAGCTGCGCCGCCGCCCTGCGCACCGACCTCCCGGAGCTGCTGTCCGACGATCCGCGCGCCGCCCGGCTCTCCGCCGCCGTCCGCACCTTCGCCGAGACGCTGGAACGGCACGCCCCGCACTGGACCCCGCCCGCCGTCGGCCGCCCGGTCGCCGGCCAGACCCACTGCCACCAGCACGCGGTGCTCGGCGACACCTCCGACCGCAGGCTGCGCGCCGCCGCGGGCCTCACCGGCGAGCTGAGCGGAGGCTGCTGCGGACTGGCGGGCAACTTCGGTTTCGAAAAAGGCCACTTCGAGGTCTCCCGGGCCTGCGCGGAGGAACAGCTCCTGCCCTCGGTCCGGCAGGCCCCGCCCGGCACGGCCTTCCTGGCGGACGGCTTCTCCTGCCGCACCCAGCTGGAACAGCTCGCCGGGGTCCGGGGCCGGCACCTGGCAGTGGTGCTGGCGGACGCGCTGGACTCCCCGGCGGGGGGTGCCGGGTGAACGAGGACGAGGAGTACACCCGCCTGGCGGTCCTCTCCGACGTCCACGGCGTGCTGCCCGCTCTGGAGGCGGTCCTGGCGGAGCCCGAGGTGGCCGCCGCCGAGCGGATCGTCCTCACCGGGGACATCACGGCGGGCCCGCAGCCGGCCGAGGTACTGGACCTGCTGCGCGAGCAGGGCGACCGGGTGCTGTGGATCGGCGGCAACGCGGACCGGGAACTGGTGGAGTACCGGCGGGGCGAGCGCGCGGAGATCCCGGACCCCATCGGCCAAGATCGGCGTCATTACGGCGTACTGCCACAACCAACCGAGGAACAAGTGTCCGGCATGGGCCAAGCTGTGAATTCTCCTGACCAGAGATCGAGCAGGCGGCCGCCGACCGTCTGCTCGATCTCGTTCGTTCCTTCGTCACCACGCACGTGTCGTGGAAACCGCTGTTCATCGGCGCGGTCATCACGGGCGACGACCGCATGCGCCTCTATTTCCGTTCACCTGAGCGGGACCGTACCTATGGTGTGGACGTGCTGATCAGCCATACGGGCCCCGGCCTGCTCGGCTCTCTGGTTTCCCCGGCGTTCCTGGCGAACGAGTATCTGCATCAGCCTTCCGACGATCCGCACTGTGACGTGATCGTGGATCTCACCGACTACTGACGGATGTACCCCCGCTGCCGGCCACAGCCGAGGGCGTCGGTCACGGAACTGCTTTGGCACGCCGATCAGCCTCGGTGCCGGTCTGGATGAGTGTGCAGCGGAAGGTGATCCGGTCGGCGATGGCCGCGCAGAGCCTGGGCTCGTTGAAAATCGAGTCCCACTCGACGAACGGTGAGTTGGTCGCCACTGCGGTGGCTTGCATTCCTCACGCTCGGTGAAAATCTGGAACAACAGCTTCGCCCCCTTCTTGTCCAGGTTGAGATATCTGAATTCATCCAGACAGAGAAGGTCGACTTTGCTGTAGCGGGTGATGACTGAGGACAGCCGACGGGCCGCGTCCGCCTCGGCAAGCTCGTTGAACATCGCGGATGTGGTGGTGTAGCGGACGCTGAGCCCGGCCTCGGCAGTCGCCGTGCCGATCCCGATCAGCAGATGGATTTTCCGGTGCCGGAGTCACCGATCAGCACTAGCGGGCGGCCTTCCTTCACCCAGGACGGGGAACCGCGGCCACCATGCTGATCGTCGGCGGGCACGTCTGGTACTCCTACGGCGCCTCCACCAGCCGCAAGCGCGAGGTGCAGCCCAACAACGCCATGCAGTGGCGGATGATGTGCGACGCCCATGAACTCGGCGCCCGCGTCTACGACTTCCGGGGCATCACGGACACCCTGGAGGAGTCCGACCACCTGCTCGGCCTGCTCCGCTTCAAGGTGGGCGCGGGCGGTGAGGCCGTCGAGTACGCGGGGGAGTGGGACTTCCCGCTGAACCGTCTGCTGCACAAGGCGTTCGACATCTATCTGGCCTGCCGCTGAGGCCGCTCGAACTCCTGGCGCGGGGCGGCGCCCACGCCCGGCCGGGGTACGCCCACGGGACCGGATACGCCGACGGGGGCCGGATACGCCCACGGGACCGGATACGCCCACGGGACCGGACGCGCCTACGGGGATGCCCACGGGCATGAGGCGTACGGCCAGGCACCCCCCGCGGCCACCCCCCGCGGCCACGCCCCGCGGGCATCCGCCCCGACGGCCCCGGCGTTCCGTAAGGGGGAAGCGTGGCCGGGCGGTGGCCGGGCGGTTGATCCCAGCATCCGGGACAGTCCCGTCAAGGGTTCACGCACCTGACGAAGTCCACTACCCTGGACCTGGTAGTACATCGAGATGCACGAATCCGATCTAGCCCAGGACCGCTCGTGACCGCCCCGCTCAGCACCACCACGCCGACCCCGACCACCTCGGGCGACGGCACGCATCCCTCCGCCCCGCGCGGCCCGCTCGGCTCACTCGGACCCGTGGGGCTGGTGCTGGCCGGCGGTATCTCGGTCCAGTTCGGCGGCGCGCTGGCCGTCACGCTGATGCCCAGGGCCGGTGCCCTGGGCGTCGTCACCCTGCGTCTGCTCGCGGCGGCCGTCGTCCTCCTGCTGGTCTGCCGGCCCCGGCTGCGCGGGCACTCCCGGGCCGACTGGGGCACGGTCGTCGTCTTCGGCGTCACCATGGGCGCGATGAACGGCCTGTTCTACGAAGCGGTCGCCCGTATCCCGCTGGGCCCGGCGGTCACCCTCGAAGTCCTCGGCCCCCTGGCCCTGTCCGTCGTGGCCTCCCGCCGCGCGATCAACGCCCTGTGGGCCGGCCTGGCCCTCGCCGGCGTCTTCCTGCTCGGCGGCGGAGGCTTCGGCAATCTGGACCCCACAGGTGTCGGCTTCGCCCTGGGCGCGGGCACCATGTGGGCTGCCTACATAGTCTTCAGCGCCCGTACGGGACGACGTTTCCCGCAGGCGGACGGTCTGGCGCTGGCCATGGCGGTCGCGGCCCTCCTCTTCCTCCCCCTGGGCATCGCCGACGCGGGCAGCCGGCTCCTGAACCCCACCACCGTCGCCCTCGGCTCGGCGGTGGCCCTGCTCTCCTCGGTCCTGCCCTACACCCTCGAACTGCTGGCCCTGCGCCGGCTGCCGGCCCCCACCTTCGCCATCCTCATGAGCCTGGAACCGGCCATCGCGGCCACGGCCGGCTTCCTGATCCTCGGCCAGTCCCTCACCCCCACCGAGGCCGCCGCGATCGCCCTGGTCATCGCGGCGACGATCGGCGCGGTACGCACCCAGACCTCCCGGACGAAGCCCGGCCTGCGGGCACCGGAAGCGTAGGGTCTTCCGCCCGGATCACGCCGGGCTCACGGGACCCCCTCCCCGCTCACCCTGCGCTTCCCGCCCCTCTCCCGCACACTCCTGAGTGTGGCCTGAAAGGGGCGCAGCCGGACGGAAGGCGGATCTCGTGACCGACGCTCGTGACACCCACCCCGGCCCGCTGAAGGTCACCGCCCGGGGCCGGGCCGTTCTCGCCGATCCCCGGATCAACCGCGGCACCGCCTTCACCGAGGAGGAGCGCCGCGCCCTCGACCTCGTCGGGCTGGTCCCACCCCGTGTGCTCACCCAGGACGAGCAGGCCGAACGCGCCTACGGCCAGTTCCGGGACCAGGCGGGCGACCTGGCCCGGAGCGTCAACCTGACGGCGCTGCACGACCGCAACGAGGTGCTGTTCTACCGGCTCGTCGGCGACCACCTCGAAGAGATGCTGCCCATCGTCTACACCCCCACGGTGGGCACGGCGATCCGCCGCTACAGCACGGAGTACCGGCGCCCGCGCGGCGTCTACCTCTCCGTGGACGCCCCCGAGGACATCGAACGCTCGCTGCGCGCGCACGGCCTCGGCGCCGACGACGTCGACCTGATCGTGGCCACCGACGGCGAGGGCATCCTCGGCATCGGCGACTGGGGCGTCGGCGGCATCGACATCGCCGTCGGCAAGCTCGCCGTCTACACGGCCGCCGCCGGCGTCGATCCGCGCCGCACCCTGCCCGTCATGCTGGACGTCGGCACCAACCGCCAGGAACTCCTCGACAACCCCCTCTACCTCGGCAACCGCCACCCGCGCGCCGACCGCGACACCTACGACGCCTTCATCGACGCCTACGTCACCACCGCGACCCGGCTCTTCCCGCACGCCCTGCTGCACTGGGAGGACTTCGGCACCGCCAACGCCCGCCGCATCCTCGACCGCTACCGCGACCGGGTCTGCACCTTCAACGACGACATCCAGGGCACCGGCGCCGTCAACCTCGCCGCCGTCCTGTCCGGTGTCCGCGCCACCGGCACGCCCCTGCCCGAGCACCGGATCGTCGTCTTCGGCGCCGGTACCGCCGGCATCGGCGTCGCCGACCAGTTGCGCGACGCCCTGATCGCCGAGGGCCTGTCCGCCGGGCAGGCCACCGCCCGCTTCTGGTGCGTGGACCGGTACGGCCTGCTCACCACCGACCAGGGCGACCGGCTGCGGGACTTCCAGAGGCCGTACGCCCGCGCCGCCGACGAGGTCGGCGACTGGCGCCGGGACGAGGACCTGCCCGGCATCCCGCTGGACGAGGTGGTCCGACGGGCCCGCCCGACCATCCTGATCGGCACCTCCGGCCAGGGCGGCTCCTTCACGGAGCAGATCGTCCGCGAGATGGCCCGGCACACCGAGCGCCCGATCATCCTGCCCATGTCCAACCCGACCGACCTCGCCGAGGCCACCCCCGCCGACCTGCTCGACTGGACCGACGGCAAGGCCCTGGTGGCCACCGGCAGCCCCTTCGCCCCGGTGGAGCGGGACGGCACGACGTACGAGATCGGCCAGGCCAACAACGCGCTGGTCTTCCCAGGCCTCGGTCTCGGTGTGATCGTCGCCCGCGCCTCCCGCGTCACCGACGGCATGCTCCGCGCGGCGGCCGACGCGGTGGCCCGCCGGACCGGTGACACGGAGGTCGCCCGGTCCGGCGCGCCGGTCCTGCCGCCGATCCGGGACCTGCGCGCCACCTCCGAGGCGGTCGCCGTGGCCGTGGCCCGCGTGGCGGTGGAGGAAGGGGTCGCCCGGACCGGTCTCGACGACTGCGAGGCGGCGGTACGGGCGGCCCGGTGGGAGCCGGTGTACCCGCCGGTGGAAGCGGTGTGACCCCGGGTCCGGGCGGAGCGGGCCGAGTCGTCCGGACCGGCCCCCCGCGCGCACCGGGATCCTGTCGGCCGCCAATTCATGCAAGCACGCTTGATTGTTTCTCCCCTCGCTGCCATGCTCCCCCTCATGGCCGACCCGACGCCCGTCATCGACGACCTGCGTGCCGAGAGCGGTGAACTCGACCGGCTCGTGGCCGAGTTGAGTCCCGACCAGTGGGCCCTGCCCACCCCGGCACCCGGCTGGACCGTCGCCCACCAGATCGCGCACCTCGCCTGGACCGACCACTCGGCCCTGCTGGCCGTCACCGACGCCGACGCCTTCCAGGCGCTGGTCGAGAAGGCGCTCGCCGCACCCGACGCGTTCGTGGGCGAGGGAGCGGAGGAGGGCGCCGTACTCCCGCCCGCCGACCTGCTGGCGGCCTGGCGCGCCGGACGCGCCGCCCTCGACCGGGCCCTGCGCGACGCACCGGCCGGCGCCCGTTTCCCCTGGTACGGCCCGCCCATGTCGGCCGCCTCCATGGCCACGGCCCGACTGATGGAGACCTGGGCCCACGGGCTGGACATCGCCGACGCGCTGGGTGTGGTGCGCCCACCCACCGACCGGCTCCGGCATGTGGCCCGGCTCGGGGTGCGGACCCGTGACTTCGCTTTCGGAGTGCACGGACTGACCCCGCCGGCCGAGGAGTTCCGGGTGGAACTGACCGCACCCTCAGGCCAGGTGTGGGCGTACGGCGACGAGCACGCCGCCCAGCGCGTCACCGGCCCCGCCCTCGACTTCTGCCTCCTGGTCACCCAGCGCGCCCACCGGGACGACCTCGCGCTGACGGCCGAGGGCCCGGACGCCGGCCGCTGGCTCGACATCGCCCAGGCGTTCGCGGGCCCGCCCGGCACCGGCCGCCCGCCGAAGGGGGCCGGCCGGTGAACCCGCTGCGCATCGGCAACTTCTCCGGCTTCTACGGCGACCGCGCGGACGCCCTGCGCGAGATGCTCACCGGCGGCGAGGCCGACGTCCTCACCGGTGACTACCTCGCCGAACTCACCATGCTCATCCTGGGCCGCGACCGGCTGAAGGACCCGGCCGCCGGCTACGCCCGCACCTTCCTGCGCCGGCTGGAGGACTGCCTGGGGCTCGCCCACGAACGCGGCGTGCGGATCGTCACCAACGCCGGCGGCCTCAACCCCGCCGGACTCGCCGGCCGGATACGGGAGCTGGCGGACCGGCTCGGCATCCCGGCGCGGGTCGCGCACGTCGAGGGCGACGACCTGACCGCCGCCCACCCGGGCGCCCTCGCCGCCCACGCCTACCTCGGCGGCTTCGGCATCGCCGCGTGCCTGCGGGCCGGCGCCGACGTGGTGGTCACCGGGCGGGTGACCGACGCCGCGCTCGTCACCGGCCCCGCCGCCGCCCACTTCGGCTGGGGGCCGGCGGACCACGACCGCCTCGCCGGCGCCGTCGTCGCCGGTCACGTGCTGGAGTGCGGGACCCAGGCCACGGGCGGCAACTACGCGTTCTTCGGCGAGGGGGACGTACGGCGTCCCGGCTTCCCGCTCGCCGAGGTCCACGCCGACGGCACCAGCGTGATCACCAAGCACCCGGGCACCGGCGGCTTCGTGGACGTGGGCACGGTCACCGCGCAACTGCTGTACGAGACCGGCGGCGCCCGCTACGCCGGGCCCGACGTCACCGCCCGGCTGGACACCGTACGGCTGAGCCAGGACGGACCGGACCGGGTGCGGATCGAGGGGGTGCGCGGGGAGGCGCCGCCGCCCACGCTCAAGGCCGGGGTCAACCGGCTCGGCGGCTTCCGCAACGAGGTCGTCTTCGTCCTGACCGGACTGGACATCGAGGCCAAGGCGGCCCTGGTGCGGGAGCAGCTCGCCGACGCGCTCGCCAAGTCGCCGCCGCGGGAGGTGCGCTGGGAACTGGTGCGCACCGACCGGGCCGACGCGGACACCGAGGAGACGGCCAGCGCGCTGCTGCGGCTCGTCGTCCGCGACCCGGACCAGCGGGTCGTGGGGCGGGCGCTCAGCGGGGCCGCCGTGGAGCTGGCCCTCGCCAGTTACCCCGGCTTCCATGTGCTCGCCCCACCCGGAAAGGGCGCCCCCTATGGGGTGTTCGAGGATGTGTACGTACCCCATGGGGACGTAGACCATATGGCCGTCCTCCACGACGGACGCCGTGTCCCCGTGCCGCCGCCCCAGGACACCCGGCCCCTCGACGCCGTACCGCCCCCGCCCCTTCCGGCACCCCTCCCGCCCGGCCCGGCCCGCCGGGCACCCCTCGGACTGGTCGCCGGGGCGCGCAGCGGGGACAAGGGCGGGAACGCCAACGTGGGGGTGTGGGCGCGGTCGGACGAGGCCTGGCGGTGGCTCGCCCACACCCTGACCACCGACGCCTTCCGGCAGTTGCTGCCCGAGACCCGCGACCTGCCCGTCACCCGGCACGTGCTGCCGAACCTGCGCGCGCTCAACTTCGTCGTCGAGGGCATCCTCGGCGCCGGAGTCGCCGCGCAGGCCCGCTTCGACCCGCAGGCCAAGGCCCTCGGCGAATGGCTGCGCTCCCGCCACCTGGACATCCCGGAGACTCTGCTGTGACGGTTCTGCGGACCGCTGTCGACCCCACCGGCCCCGACCACCAGGCCCACCGCGCGGCCATGCTCGCCAAGCTCGCCGAGCTGGAGACCGAGCACGCCAAGGCGCTCGCGGGGGGCGGTGAGAAGTACGTCCAGCGGCACCGGGCGCGCGGCAAGCTGCTGCCCCGCGAGCGCATCGAGCTGCTGCTGGACCCCGACACCCCGTTCCTGGAGCTGTCCCCGCTGGCCGCCTGGGGCAGCGAGTACCCCGTCGGCGCCTCCCTCGTCACCGGGATCGGCGTGGTCGAGGGCGTGGAGTGCCTGATCACCGCCAACGACCCGACCGTGCGCGGCGGCGCCAGCAACCCGTGGAGCCTGAGGAAGGCCCTGCGCGCGAACGACATCGCGCTCGCCAACCGGCTGCCCTGCATCAGCCTGGTGGAGTCGGGCGGCGCCGACCTGCCGTCCCAGAAGGAGATCTTCATCCCCGGCGGCGCCGTCTTCCGCGACCTGACCCGGCTGTCGGCCGCCGGCATCCCGACCATCGCCGTCGTCTTCGGCAACTCCACCGCCGGCGGCGCCTACATCCCCGGCATGTCCGATCACGTGATCATGGTCAAGGAGCGTGCGAAGGTGTTCCTCGGCGGGCCGCCGCTGGTGAAGATGGCGACCGGCGAGGAGAGCGACGACGAGTCGCTGGGCGGCGCCGAGATGCACGCGCGCGTGTCCGGCCTCGCCGACCACTTCGCCCTGGACGAGCCGGACGCGCTGCGCCAGGCCCGCCGGGTGGTGGCCCGCCTCAACCACCGCAAGGCGTACCCGGACCCCGGCCCGGCCGAGCCGCCCGCGTACGACCCGGAGGAACTGCTGGGCATCGTCCCCGGGGACCTGAGGATCCCGTTCGACCCGCGCGAGGTGATCGCCCGCGTCGTGGACGGCTCCGACTTCGACGAGTTCAAGCCGCTGTACGGCACCAGCCTGGTCACGGGCTGGGCGGCCCTGCACGGCTATCCGGTCGGCATCCTGGCCAACGCCCGGGGCGTCCTCTTCAGCGCCGAGTCGCAGAAGGCCGCCCAGTTCATCCAGCTCGCCAACCAGCGCGACATCCCGCTGCTGTTCCTGCACAACACCACCGGCTACATGGTCGGCAAGGAGTACGAGCAGGGCGGGATCATCAAGCACGGCGCGATGATGATCAACGCGGTCAGCAACAGCAGGGTCCCGCACCTGTCGGTCCTCATGGGCGCGTCGTACGGCGCCGGGCACTACGGCATGTGCGGCCGGGCCTACGACCCCCGCTTCCTGTTCGCCTGGCCCAGCGCCAAGTCCGCCGTCATGGGCCCGCAGCAGCTCGCCGGCGTGCTCTCGATCGTCGCCCGGCAGTCGGCGGCGGCCAAGGGACAGCCGTACGACGAGGACGCGGACGCGGCCCTGCGCGCCATGGTGGAGCAGCAGATCGAGTCCGAGTCGCTGCCCCTGTTCCTGTCCGGGCGGCTGTACGACGACGGCGTCATCGACCCGCGCGACACCCGCACCGTCCTCGGCCTGTGCCTCTCCGCCCTGCACACCGCCCCCTACGAGGGCGCGCGCGGTGGCTTCGGCGTCTTCCGGATGTGAGGGATCCCGTGATTTCCAGTGTGCTCGTCGCCAACCGGGGCGAGATCGCCTGCCGTGTCTTCCGCACCTGCCGCGCGTCGGGAATCCGGACGGTCGCGGTGCACTCCGACGCCGACGAGAACGCGCTCCACGCGCGCGTGGCCGACACGGCGGTACGGCTGCCGGGCGCGGCGCCCGCCGAGACGTACCTGCGCGGCGACCTGATCGTGAAGGCGGCCCTGGCGTCCGGCGCCGACGCCGTGCACCCCGGCTACGGCTTCCTCTCCGAGAACGCCGGCTTCGCCCGCGCCGTCCTCGACGCCGGCCTGGTCTGGATCGGCCCGCCCCCGGAGGCCATCGAGGCCATGGCGTCCAAGACCCGCGCCAAGCGGCTGCTCGGCATCGAACCCCTGCGGGAGGTGACCGAGGCCGACCTGCCCGTCCTGGTGAAGGCGGCGGCCGGCGGCGGAGGGCGCGGCATGCGGATCGTACGCCGCCTGGACGAGCTGCCGGCCGCGCTGGAGGGCGCGCGCGCCGAGGCCGCGAGCGCCTTCGGCGACGGCGAGGTGTTCGTGGAGCCGTACCTCGAGCACGGCCGCCACGTGGAGGTGCAGATCCTCGCCGACACCCACGGCACCGTCTGGGCGCTCGGCACCCGTGACTGCTCCCTCCAGCGCCGCCACCAGAAGGTCGTCGAGGAGGCCCCGGCGCCCGGGCTCCCCACGGCGCTCAGGCAGGAGCTGCGCACGCTGGCCGTACGCGCTGCCCGCGCCGTCTCCTACACCGGCGCGGGCACCGTCGAGTTCCTGGTCGCCGACGGCCGCGCCCACTTCCTGGAGATGAACACCCGCCTCCAGGTCGAACACCCCGTCACCGAGGCGGTCTTCGGCCTCGACCTGGTCGCGGAACAGATCCGGATCGCCGAGGGCCACGCCCTCGGCACCGAGCCCCCGCACGCGCGGGGCCACGCCGTCGAGGCCCGCCTCTACGCCGAGGACCCCGCCCGTGACTGGGCCCCCCAGACCGGCACCCTGCACCGCCTGGCCGTACCGGAAGGCGTCCGCCTGGACACGGGGTACACCGACGGCGACACCATCGGCGTCCACTACGATCCGATGCTCGCCAAGGTCGTCGCCCACGCCCCCACGCGCGCGGAGGCGGTCCGCAGGCTCGCGGGCGCGCTGGAGTCCGCCGTGGTCCACGGCCCGGTCACCAACCGCGACCTGCTCGTACGCTCCCTGCGCCACCCGGAGTTCACGAGCGGGCGCATGGACACCGGCTTCTACGACCGCCACCTCGGCGCCCTCACCGAACCCGCCCGCGACCCCCACGCCCCCCTGGCCGCCGCCCTCGCCGACGCCCACGGCCGCTCGCGCTTCGGCGGCTGGCGCAACGTCCCCTCGCAGCCGCAGGTGAAGCGGTACGAGACGGACGGCGAGGAGCACGAGGTCCGGTACCGGCACACCCGGGAGGGCCTGGCCGCCGACGGGGTCCGGGTCGTGCACGCCGACGCGGGCCTGGTGGTGCTCGAAGCGGACGGCGTTCGCCGCAGGTTCGAGGTGTCCCGGTACGGCGACCAGGTCCACGTCAACACCGTCCGCCTCACCGCCCTGCCCCGCTTCCCCGACCCGACGACCCAGCTCGCGCCGGGGTCCCTGGTGGCCCCGATGCCGGGCACGGTGGTCAGGATCGCCGAGGGCCTGACCGAAGGGGCAACGGTTCAGGCGGGCCAGGGCCTCATCTGGTTGGAGGCGATGAAGATGCAGCACCAGATCTCGGCCCCGGCGGCGGGCACGCTCAGCACGCTGAACGCCAGGCCCGGGCAGCAGGTGGAGCCCGGCACGGTGCTGGCGGTGGTGCAGCCGACCTGAGGGGCGCGGGGGACCGCGCGACCAGCCACCCACGACCCGCACGCGGAGGAACCGCATGACCACCCTCGTCGAATCCGAAGAACACAAGGCCCTGCGCGCGGCGGTGGCCGCGCTCGGCAAGCGCTACGGCCGCGACTACCTCACCCGCACCGTCGCCGAGGGCAAGCCGCCCACCGAGCTGTGGAGCGAGGCGGGGAAGCTCGGCTACCTCGGCGTCAACCTCCCGCAGGAGTACGGCGGCGGGGGCGCCGGCATAGCGGAACTCTCCATCGTGCTCGAAGAGCTGGGCGCCGCGGGCTCCCCCCTGCTGATGCTGGTCGTCTCACCGGCGATCTGCGGCACGGTGATCGCCCGCTTCGGCACGGAGGAGCAGAAGCGGGCCTGGCTCCCCGGACTCGCCGAGGGGAGCCGCCTCATGGCCTTCGGCATCACCGAGCCCGACGCCGGCTCCAACAGCCACCGCATCACCACCACGGCCCGCAGGGACGGCGCCGACTGGCTGCTCACCGGCCGCAAGGTGTTCATCTCCGGGGTCGACATGGCCGACGCCGTGCTGATCGTCGGCCGTACCGAGGACGCCCGCACCGGACGCCTCAAGCCCTGCCTGTTCATCGTCCCGACGGACGCGGAGGGCTTCCGCAAACGCCCGATCGACATGGAACTCAACGCCGCCGAGAAGCAGTTCGAGCTGGTCCTGGACGACGTACGGCTGCCCGCCGGGGCGCTCGTCGGCGAGGGAGAGGACGCGGGGCTCCTCCAGCTCTTCGCGGGGCTCAACCCCGAGCGGATCATGACCGCCGCGTTCGCCATCGGTATGGGCCGGTACGCGCTCGCCAAGGCCGTCGCGTACGCCCGCGACCGCACGGTGTGGAAAACCCCCATCGGCGCCCACCAGGCCATCGCGCACCCCCTGGCGCAGGCGCACATCGACCTGGAGCTGGCCCGGCTGATGATGCAGAAGGCGGCCCGTCTCTACGACGCCGGTGACGACATCGGCGCGGGCGAGGCCGCGAACATGGCCAAGTACGCGGCGGGCGAGGCCTGCGTGCGGGCCGTGGACCAGGCCGTGCACACCCTCGGCGGCAACGGGCTCACGCGCGAGTTCGGGCTCGCCTCGCTGATAACGGCCGCGCGCGTGTCTCGTATCGCCCCGGTGAGCCGGGAGATGATTCTCAACTACGTCTCCCACCAGACCCTGGGCCTGCCCAAGTCGTACTAGGACCTTCCGTTCGGATCACCCCGGGCTCGCGAGCCCCGGCACCGCTCCCTGATCCGGCCTGATCCGGCCTGATCCAGACGGAAGACCCTAGGCGCCCTGTGCGAGGAGGAACCGTGTTCCGCAGCGAGTACGCAGACGTTCCGCCCGTAGAACTCCCCATCCACGACGCCGTCCTGGGCCGGGCCGCCGACTTCGGCGACCAGCCGGCCCTCATCGACGGCACGGACGGCACCACCCTCACGTACGAGCAGGTGGACCGGTTCCACCGGCGCCTGGCCGCCGCCCTCGCCGAGACGGGTGTCCGCAAGGGCGACGTCCTCGCCCTGCACAGCCCCAACACGATCGCGTTCCCGACCGCCTTCTACGCCGCGACACGCGCGGGCGCCGCCGTCACCACCGTGCACCCGCTGGCCACCGCCGAGGAGTTCGCCCGGCAGCTCGGCGACAGCGCGGCCCGCTGGATCGTCACCGTCTCCCCGCTGCTGGAGACCGCCCGCCGGGCCGCCGAACTCGCGGGCGGCATACGGGAGATCCTCGTCTGCGACAGCGCGCCCGGCCACCGCTCGCTGGCCGACCTGCTCGCGACCACCGCCCCCGAGCCGGAGACCGGGATCGACCCGGCCGAGGACATCGCCGCGCTGCCGTACTCCTCCGGCACCACCGGCACCCCCAAGGGGGTCATGCTCACCCACCGGCAGATCGCCACCAACCTCGCCCAGCTGGAGCCCGCCGTCCCGGCCGGACCCGGCGACCGCATCCTCGCCGTCCTGCCGTTCTTCCACATCTACGGCCTCACCGCCCTGATGAACGCGCCCCTGCGCAAGGGCGCCACGGTCGTCGTGCTGCCGCGCTTCGAGCTGGAGACGTTCCTCGCCGCGATCGAGAAGCACCGCATCACCGGCCTGTACGTGGCCCCGCCGATCGTCCTCGCCCTCGCCAAGCACCCGGCGGTCAGCCGCTACGACCTCTCCTCGCTGCGGTACGTGATCAGCGCCGCCGCCCCGCTGGACGCCCGGCTCGCCGTCGCGTGCGCCGAGCGCCTCGGCCTGCCCCCGATCGGCCAGGCGTACGGCATGACGGAACTGTCCCCCGGCACCCATGTCGTCCCCCTGGACCGGCTGCGCGAGGCCCCCGCCGGCACGGTCGGCAGGCTCATCGCCGGCACCGAGATGCGGATCGTCTCCCTGGACGACCCCGGCAGGGACCTGGGCACCGGCGAGTCCGGCGAGATCCTGATCCGGGGCCCCCAGGTGATGAAGGGCTACCTCGGCCGCCCCGACGCCACCGCCGCGCTGATCGACGATGACGGCTGGCTGCACACCGGGGACGTCGGCCACGTCGACGCCGGCGGCTGGCTGTTCGTGGTCGACCGGGTGAAGGAACTGATCAAGTACAAGGGCTTCCAGGTGGCCCCCGCCGAACTGGAGGCGCTCCTGCTCACCCACCCGGAGATCGCCGACGCGGCCGTCATCGGCACGTACGACGCCGACGGCAACGAGGTCCCGCACGCCTTCGTCGTCCGCGCCCCCACCGCCGACGGCCTGACCGACGACGACGTCCTGCGGTACGTCGCCGAACGCGTCGCCCCGTACAAACGCGTCCGCCGGATCACCTTCATCGACACCGTCCCCCGCGCCGCCTCCGGCAAGATCCTGCGCCGACAGCTCAGGGAGCACACGTGACGCACCCGACCGCACGGATCGGCCGCACGCGCGCGCGTGCCGTCGACACCCTCAGCCTGGACTCCACGGGCACCCGCAACGCCCTGTCCGCCGCACTCGTCACGGAACTCGCCGAGGCCCTGACCGACTGCGGCGAGGACCCGGACGTACGGGCCGTGGTCCTCACCCACACCGGTACGACGTTCTGCGCCGGCGCCGACCTGCGCGACCCGCCCGACCCCGACGCCCTGGTGGCCCTGCTCCGGCAGATCGTGGAACTGCCCAAACCCGTCGTCGCCCGGGTCACCGGCCATGTCCGCGCAGGCGGCCTCGGCCTGCTCGCCGCCTGCGACATCGCCGTCGCCTCCGCCGGCGCCACCTTCGCCTTCACCGAGGTGCGCATCGGCGTGGCCCCCGCCGTGATCTCCCTGCCGGTGATCCCGCGCACCGACCCCCGCGCCCTGGCCCGCTACTACCTCACCGGCGAACGCCTCGGCCCGGCCGAGGCCGTGCGCCTGGGCCTGCTGACGGTGGCGGCGGACGACGTCGACGACGCCCTTGCCCCCGTCCTGGACGGCCTGCGCCGCTCCTGTCCGCAGGCCCTGGCCGAGACGAAACGGCTGCTCACGGCTAGGGTGCTGGAGACATTCGACCGGGACGCGGCCGAGCTGACCGCGCTCTCGGCCCGGCTGTTCTCCTCCTCCCAGGCCCGGGAGGGGATGACGGCCTTCCTGGAAAGACGTGATGCGGCATGGGTGGTGTGAGGACGACGGAACGGGAGCGCGTGCCCAAGCAGGACCGCAGCCGCGCCACCCGGCAGCGGCTCCTGGAAGCCGCCGTGGCCTGCCTCGCCGAGCGCGGCTGGGCGGGCTCCACGGTCGCCGTCGTGGCCGAGCGGGCCGGTGTCTCCCGGGGCGCCGCCCAGCACCACTTCCCGACCAGGGAAGACCTCTTCACCGCCGCCGTCGAGTACGTCTCCGAGGAACGCTCCCTCGCCCTGCGGGCCCTGTTCCCGGACGGCGCCGCCGACCGACGTGCCGTCGTGTCCGCCCTGGTCGACCTCTACACCGGCCCCCTGTTCCGGGCCGCCCTGCACCTGTGGGTCGCCGCCTCCGACGAGGAACCGCTGCGTCCGCGCGTGACCGAGCTGGAGGCCCGCGTCGGCCGCGAGACCCACCGCATCGCCGTCGACCTCCTGCGTGCCGACGAGTCCCGCCCCGGCGTCCGCGAGACCGTCCAAGGCCTGCTGGACATGGCCCGGGGCCTGGGCCTCGCCAACCTCCTGACCGACGACACCGCCCGCCGCGAACGGGTCGTCGCCCAGTGGGCGGCGCTGCTGGAGGAGGCACTGGGCTGAGGCCGGGCTGGGCCGAGGCCCGGCCCGGGATCATGCCGACGGCGCCGCCAGGGGGGCGCGTTACCCTTGGCCCATGCTTCCGATGCTCGTTCGCCGCCGCCACGTGGACTACGTGCGCGTCACGAGCATGGGCTGTCGGCGCCTGTCCGCCTGACCAGCCCCCTTCTTCTCTTCCTCCCTTTTTCCGGCACCCCGGGGGCCGCCACCATCCCTCGGCGGTCACCCGTGCCCCGTACACCCCGCGGACGCATCATGACCACGCACACAGTGACGTCGTACGACCAGCTTCCGATCATCGACCTGTCGGCCGCCGACGGCGACCCGCAGGCCCGCGCCCTGCTCCACGCCCAGCTGCACAGCGCCGCCCACGACGTCGGCTTCTTCCAGCTCGTCGGCCACGGAGTGACCCGCGCGGAGACCGACGCGCTGCTCACCGCCATGCGCGCCTTCTTCGCCCTCCCCGAGGCCGACCGGCTCGCCCTGGACAACGTCGGCTCCCCGCACTTCCGGGGCTACACCCGCACCGGCGACGAGCGCACCGGCGGCGCCCGCGACTGGCGCGACCAGCTCGACATCGGCGCCGAACGCCCCGCCCGTGTCCCCGGCCCCGGCGAGCCGCCGTACTGGTGGCTCCAGGGTCCCAACCAGTGGCCGGACGCCCTGCCGGGACTCCGCACGGCCGCCCTCGCCTGGATCGACAAGCTGAGCGGGGTCGCCCACCGGCTCCTGCGGGAACTGCTGACCGCCATCGGCGCCCCGGCCGGCTTCTACGACCCGGTCTTCGGCGACCACGCCCACCCGCACCTCAAGCTCGTCCGCTACCCCGGCAGCGCGGACGACGGCACCGGCCAGGGCGTCGGCGCCCACAAGGACTACGGTTTCCTGACCCTGCTCCTCCAGGACGCGGTCGGCGGTCTCCAGGTGCAGCGCGAGGACGGCCGCTTCCACGACGTCCCGCCCATCGAGGGCGCGTTCGTGGTCAACCTCGGCGAACTCCTGGAGGTCGCCACCAACGGCTACCTGCTGGCCACCAACCACCGGGTCGTCAGCCCGCCCGGCGCCACCGAGCGGTTCTCGGTCCCGTTCTTCTACAACCCCCGCCTGGACGCGCGGATCGAGCCGCTCCCCTTCCCGCACGCGGCGAAGGCCCCCGGCGTCACGACGGATCCGGCGAACCCGCTGTACGCCGAGTACGGCTACAACGAACTCAAGGGCAAGCTGAGGGCCCACCCGCTGGTGGCGCGGCGACACCACGGCAACCTGTTGACCCCGGCGTGATCGACCCCCTGGGGCGCGGGGCTGTGCCCACGCGCCCCGGCCACCCCTCTCAGTGGGCGATGTCCGCGTACCCCTCGATGTCCTGGGGCCGACGCGGCCCCGGCCCCACGTACCGGGCAGAAGGCCGCACGAGCCGCCCCGTCCGCTTCTGCTCGAGGATGTGCGCCGACCACCCGGCCGTACGGGCGCACGTGAACATCGACGTGAACATGTGCGCCGGAACCTCGGCGAAGTCCAGCATGATCGCAGCCCAGAACTCCACGTTGGTGGCGAGCACCCGGTCCGGCCGCCGGTTGTGCAGCTCCTCCAGCGCGGCCTTCTCCAGCGCCTCGGCGATCTCGAACCGCGGCGCCCCCAGTTCCCTCGCCGTACGCCGCAGCACCCGGGCCCGGGGGTCCTCGGCCCGGTACACCCGGTGCCCGAACCCCATCAGGCGCTCGCCCCGGTCGAGCGCCTGCTTGACGTACGCCTCCGCGTCCCCCGTGCGCTCGATCTCCTCGATCATCCCGAGCACGCGCGAGGGCGCGCCGCCGTGCAGCGGCCCGGACATGGCGCCCACCGCCCCGGACAGCGCCGCGGCGACGTCCGCGCCGGTGGAGGCGATGACCCGGGCGGTGAAGGTGGACGCGTTCATGCCGTGCTCGGCGGCGGAGGTCCAGTAGGCGTCCACGGCCGCCACGTGCTTGGGGTCCGGCTCGCCCCGCCACCGGATCATGAACCGCTCCACGACCGAGTTCGCCTTGTCGATCTCCCGCTGCGGCACCATCGGCAGCCCCTGGCCGCGCGCGGACTGGGCGACGTACGACAGGGCCATGACCGCGGCCCGCGCCAGGTCCTCCCGGGCCTGCCCCTCGTCGATGTCGAGCAGGGGCCGCAGCCCCCACACGGGGGCGAGCATGGCGAGCGCCGACTGGACGTCCACGCGGATGTCGCCGGAGTGCACGGGGATCGGGAACGGCTCGGCGGGCGGCAGACCGGGGTTGAAGGCGCCGTCGACCAGCAGCCCCCACACGTTGCCGAAGGAGACGTGGCCGACCAGGTCCTCGATGTCGACGCCCCGGTAGCGCAGGGCGCCGCCCTCCTTGTCCGGTTCGGCGATCTCCGTCTCGAACGCGACGACTCCTTCGAGCCCGGGTACGAAGTCGGACATCAGGCGGCTCCTCGTGATGTGCGGGCGGCGGTCACCCCGGTGATGCCCCGATCTGCCGGCGGTCACCCGTGGTCAACCCAACCGCAAAGGGAGCAGCACGATAACCCCCGGTGCCATAGATGGGGAGACCACGCGACACTGAGTGCCATACCCGTTCGATACGGCAGGATGACCGCGTGACCGACCGTGACCCGCTCCTGGATCCCGTCCTCGATCCCGCCGCCATGCGCAAGCAGTACCGGGCCGACGGCCTCGCCGAACAGGACCTCGCCACCCACCCGATGGACCAGTTCACCCGGTGGTTCGAGGACGCCGCCCGCGCGGCCCTGCACGGCACGCTGTACGAGCCCAACGCGATGGTCGTCTCCACGGCCGACGCCGAGGGCCGCCCCAGCTCACGCACGGTGCTGATGAAGCAGTACGACACCGACGGCTTCGTCTTCTTCACCAACTACGACTCCCGCAAGGGCCGTGACCTGACGCAGAACCCGCACGTCGCGCTGCTCTTCCCCTGGCACCCGCTGGCCCGCCAGGTCATCGTCACCGGCACCGCCCGGCGCACCGGCCGCGACGAGACCGCCGCCTACTTCCGCACCCGCCCGCACGGCTCCCAGCTCGGCGCCTGGGCCAGCGCCCAGTCCTCGGTGATCGGCTCGCGCACGGAGCTGGACACGGCCTACGCCGCGCTGGAGGCCCGCTACCCGGAGGACGAACAGGTCCCGGTCCCCCCGCACTGGGGCGGTTTCCGCGTCACCCCGGAGACGATCGAGTTCTGGCAGGGCCGCGAGAACCGCCTCCACGACCGCCTGCGCTACGTCGCCCGGCCGGACGGCACCTGGAAGGTCGAACGCCTCAGCCCCTGAGCCGGGGGCCCGGCGGACACGGGCGGGAACGCAGACGACCCGCGGGCTGGGTTCCTCAAGGAGGAGCCGGCCGGACGTACCGGCAGCCCGCGGGTCGGGTGACTGCTTGGGATTGGGCCGGCTGCACGCACTGTTCGCGTGCTGGTCCGGCACCGCACATGGTGTGGGGACGGGCCGCTAGCCCGCAGCCACCTCACGCGTCCGGTTCTCATACATCTGCCGAACCACCTCCCTTCTCGTGTAACCGACACCCTAGGAAACCGCCGCGACGGGCTCAACTGTTTTTTTCCCGCGCCGCCCGCCGGCCGGCGCGGCGGCTGGTATAGGTGCTCGCGTGACGGATCTTCGAATAGCGGGCGTCGACGGCGACGGGATGCTCGAACAGTGGCGGCACGTCCACAACGCGGTCGTGCCGCCCGCCGCGATGTCCGCGCAGGAGGCGCGCGAGCGGCAGGGGCGGTACCGGCTGGCGAACGCGTATCTCGGCGAGGTGCTCGTCGGGTGTTCGACCGTGCGTCCGCCGGCGGGGGAGCGGAAGGTGGCGACCGTCATCGCGCGCGTGCTGCCCGGGTTCCGGCGGCGGGGCTTCGGCACGGCGATCCACGACGAGGCGCTGGCCCACGCGCGCCTGCTGGGGGCGGAGAGCGTCGAGACGTGCGTGCTGGCGGTCAACGAGGACGGGCTGCGGTTCGCCGAGCGGCACGGGTATGCGGAGATCGACCGGTATGTGCTCGACGGCGAGCGCGACGAGTGGGTGGACCTGCGGCTCTCACCGGGCGGCCCTCGGCATTGATCCCCGCAATCTTGCGGGAACAGGGTGTGGGGTGTGTCACGTTCCAGTTGAATGAGGGGAAGTGAGCGAACCGAGCGTGCGTGTGCGGACGCGGTCTCCAGGGGGTCCAGGTGAGTGCTTCGCGGCGGAGTGGGACCACTGACGAGCTGGGGCCGGACGAGCCCGGTGAGTCCGGCGGCTCCGACCTGCTCGCCGCGCTGCTCGACGGCATGGACGCGGCGCTGTGCGCCTTCGACGCCGACGGGGTCGTGACCCACTGGAACCGGGAGGCCGAGCGGATCCTCGGCTGGACGGCCGGCGAGGCCGTCGGACGGCGCGGCTTCGCCGGCTGGGCCGTGCGCAGCGCCGACGCCGAGGAGGTGCAGGCCCGGCTGATGTCGGCGATGCGGGCGCCGGGCCGCCAGGTGCACGAGTTCGCCCTGGTCACCAAGGGCGGCGGACGGGTGCTCGTGCGCACGCAGTCGGCCGCCGTGCGCGGACCCGACGGCACCCCCGCGGGGGTGTACTGCGCGTTCAGCGAGGTGCACGCCCAGATCGACCTGGAGCGGTCGATCGCGCTGAGCGAGGCGCTGTTCGAGGACGCGTCCTGGGGGGTCGTCCTGGTCGACGCCGACCTGCGGCCCGCCTTGGTGAACGCGCACGCGGCGCGGGCGCTGGGAGTGGGGCGCACGTCCGTGCTGGGACGTCCGCTGGGCGAGCTGCTCGCCCAGGGCGTGGAGGAGCTGGAGGCCGCGCTGACCCACGTCCTCGCCGAGGGCGCGCCGCCGGCCCCGGCCGAGATGTGGGTGACCGTCCGCGCCCCGGAGGGCGAGAAGCGGCGCTGCTGGCGCAGCGGGTTCCTGCGGCTGTCCTCGCCGCTCGCCGAGGAGCCGGTGCCGCTCGGCGTGGGGTGGCTGTTCGAGGACGTCACCGAGGCCAAGCAGGGGGAGCAGGAGGCGGCCCTGCTGCGGTTCCGGACGAATCAGCTGCACCGGGCGGCGCGGGCCGCGGCCGAGTGCGAGGACCCGGCGGAGGCGGCCACCGTCCACCTGGACTTCGCCCTCGCCGGCTTCGCCGACCATGCCCTCGTCGACCGGGTGGCGGACCCGCGCGCGCAGGACGCCGGCGGCCCGGGTCCGGTACGGCTGGTACGGCTCGCGGCCACGCCCGCCGGGGCGCCGGGCCCGAGTCTGTTCACGGGCGCGGCCGGGCTTCCGCTGCGCTACCCGGAGGGCCACCCGGCGCTGAGGTGTGTGGAGCGGGGCGGCACCGTGCGCGCGGACGCCGGACCGGTCTCCGCGCAGCGGGCGCGGGAGTGGGCGTCGCAGCGCCAGTGGCCCGGCGACGCGGTGCACGCCCTGTGCGCGGTGCTGCGCAGCCGGGGCCGGACGCTGGGCGTCGTGACGTTCCTGCGCGGGTCCGGCCGCAGCCGCTTCGAGCGCTCCGACACGGCGTACGCGGAGGACGTGGCCGTGCGGATCGCGACGGCACTGGACCTGGCGGACACACTGCGCGGCCGGCCGGAGGAACGCACCGGCTGACGGCCGCGGGGCGCTGTCAGTGCCGGTAGAAGATCCGGTCGCCGTACTCCGTCATCACCCGGGCGTTCCAGTCGTGTCCGCCGTCGACGTTGCCGGAGCGCAGCAGCGGGGGTTCGACGCCACGGTCGGCGAGGGTGGCGGCGGCGGTCGCCATGACGGCCTGCATCAGGGCGCTGGTGACGACCGTGGACGCGGGGGCGAAGGGGGCCGGGATGGTGTCCAGGGTGAGTTCCGCGTCCCCGACGGCGATCTTCGAGTCGAGGACGACGTCGCAGTGGTCCTTGAGGAAGGTGCCGGAGGAGTGCCGGGACGTCGTCTGCGAGGCGTACGCCACCGAGGTGACGCCGATGACCCTCACGCCGAGGGAGCGGGCGGTGAGGGCCATCTCCACGGGCAGCGCGTTGCGGCCGGACAGGGAGACGATCACAAGGGCGTCACCGGCGCGCAGCGGCGAGGTCCCGAGGACGGCGCTCGCGAGGCCGTCGACGCGTTCGAGGGCGGAGCCGAGGGTGGCCGGGGTGACGTCGACGCCGACGACGCCGGGGACGGCGAGCAGGTTCATCAGGGCCAGGCCGCCCGCGCGGTAGACGACGTCCTGGGCGGCCAGGGAGGAGTGCCCGGCGCCGAAGGCGAACAGGCGGCCACCAGCCGCGACGGTGTCGGCGAGCAGGGTGCCGGCCGCGGTGATCGCCCCGGCCTCCTCGTCGCGGACCCGGTGCAGCAGGCCGATGGCGGCGTCGAAGAACAGGTCGGCAGGCGTGCCGTCGCTCATGCGGTGCCCCTTCGCAGCGTCTGTGTCGCGGATCACCGTGCGGTCTGGACCAGTGCGGTGTCAATACGGCCGGGCGGACCACCGTGAAGGCGGCGCGGACTCCACCCGCGTCCGCCCCCGGGACCGCCCCGGCACCCGCGACCCGGCCCCGTTTTCCCGGTGCCGCCCGCTTGTCAGTGGGATCCGGCAGAATTGGTGCCAGGGCCAGCGCACGCGGCCGGCTGCCGGCAGAGGTAATCGAGGGGCACGTATGTCCGGACTGATCGACACCACGGAGATGTATCTCCGCACCATCCTCGAACTCGAAGAGGAAGGCGTCGTGCCCATGCGCGCCCGCATCGCGGAGCGGCTGGACCAGAGTGGACCGACGGTGAGCCAGACGGTCGCGCGGATGGAGCGCGACGGCCTGGTCTCCGTGGCCAGCGACCGGCATCTGGAGCTGACGGACGAGGGCCGCCGGCTGGCGACCCGCGTGATGCGCAAGCACCGTCTGGCCGAGTGCCTGCTCGTCGACGTGATCGGCCTGGAGTGGGAGCAGGTGCACGCGGAGGCGTGCCGCTGGGAGCACGTGATGAGCGAGGCCGTCGAGCGCCGTGTGCTGGAGCTGCTGCGGCACCCCACCGAGTCGCCGTACGGCAACCCCATCCCGGGCCTGGAGGAGCTGGGCGAGAAGGACGGCGCGGACCCGTTCCTGGACGAGAGCATGGTGTCGCTGGCCGATCTGGACCCGGGCTCGGACGGCAAGACGGTCGTGGTCCGTCGTATCGGTGAGCCGATCCAGACGGACGCGCAGCTGATGTACACGCTGCGGCGCGCGGGTGTGCAGCCCGGTTCGGTGGTGAGCGTGACGGAGTCGCCCGGCGGCGTGCTGGTGGGCAGCGGCGGCGAGGCGGCCGAACTGGAGGCGGACACCGCCTCCCACGTGTTCGTCGCCAAGCGCTGAGACGGAGAGGGCCCCGGCGCTTGCGCGCCGGGGCCTGTCCTCCCCTGTGCTGACCCGGAGCCCCGAGCTCTCAGGGTCATCCCCTCGGACCGGCTTTTCCCCGAGCGGTCCGCCTCCCGCCAGAGAACATCCCCTCGGCTGAGGCGATCATTCCCTGAGGGGTGTCACTCAAATGAGGGGTGTTGTCCGCGGAGAAGCAATTTTCGAATAGGTATTCGATAGCCTGAAACAGCTGGACGACGAGGACGGCGGAGCTGGGGGGCCAGGTCAGATGGCACGGCGTATCGATGTGACGGGAGCGGGCGGGGTGCGCCTGGCCGCCTGGGAGTTCGCCGACCCTCCGAAACCGGCGGCGGATCAGGATGCCGAGGGCGAGGCGAACCCGGGCGTTCCGGGCGTCCTCTTACTCCACGGTCTGATGGGCCGCGCCTCCCACTGGGCGCCCACCGCCCGCTGGCTCGCCGGCCGCCACCGCGCCGTGGCGCTCGACCAGCGAGGCCACGGCCAGAGTGAGAAGCCCCCGCGCGCCGCGTACACCCGCGAGGCCTACGTCGAGGACGCGGAGGCCGCCGTGGAGCAGCTCGGTCTCGCCCCCGTCCTGCTCATCGGCCACGCCATGGGCGCGCTGACCGCCTGGCAGCTCGCCGCGAAGCGCCCCGATCTGGTGCGCGGCCTGATCATCTGCGACATGCGCGCCTCCGCCCTCGGCGGGGCCTCGCAGCGCGAGTGGGCCGACTGGTTCCGGTCCTGGCCCGTCCCCTTCGCCAGCCTGGCCGACGTCCGCAAGTGGTTCGGCGAGGACGACCCCTGGGTGGAGCGCCCGAACCCCGCCCGCGGCTCCTTCTACGCCGAGGTGATGCACGAGTGCGAGGACGGCTGGCGGCCCGTCTTCGACCCCGAACAGATGCTCAGCTCCCGCGAGACGTGGGTCCACGACGCCCACTGGGAGGAGCTGGCCCAGGTGCGGTGCCCGACGCTGGTGGTGCGCGGCGTGGACGGCGAGCTGGGGCGGGCGGAGGCCCAGGAGATGGTGCGGGTGCTGCCGCGCGGGCAGTACGCGGAGGTCCCGGACGCGGGACACCTGGCCCACTACGACCAGCCGGTGGCTTGGCGGGCGGCCGTCTCGCCGTTCCTCGACGGCTTGCCCGGGGCTGAACGGCTGAGCGGCTGAGCGTCTGCCGGGTCGTTCTCTCACCGGCGGCTGCGGGCCGTCACCGGCCGATCGCGCAGTTCCCCGCGCCCCTTCAGGGGCGCGGGGAACTGCGCGAGTACGCACCACTCACCCGCACTCGCCGGCGAGAGAACGACCCGGCAGACGAGTGGGCGATCCGCCTAACGATCCCTCCCGCACGCGTAGGCCAACGGCGAGACCAACTCCTCCGCGTCCGGCAGCCAACGGTTCGCCGGCGTCGGCCGGCAGGCCCACTGCACGGCCCCCCGGGACCCGAACCGCGTGGGCGGCGCCACCACGTACGCGCCCTCGCCCAGGCTCACCAGGTCCAGTGACGCCGGCGCCCAGCCGAGCTTCCGTACCAGCTCCGGCACCTTCGCGGTCGCACCGGGCAGGACGAAGAACTGCATGCGCCGGTCCGGAGTCAGCGTGACCGGACCGAGCGTCAGCTCCATGCGCTCCATACGGGCGAGCGCCAGGAATCCCGCGCTCTCCGGGACGGACAGCGCGTCGAAGGTCCGTCCCGTCGGCAGCAGGATCGCCGCGGCCGGCTGCTGCTGCCACATCCGGTGCACGACGGTCGCACTGCCGGACGCCTGGGTCGCCCAGTCGGGGCGCGCGGGGTGCGCACCCGGCGCAGGGCAGGAGGCGTCGCCGCACGAGCAGCGCTGCCGGCCGTCGACGGCTTCCAGCCAGGTGCCCGGGAACACGTCCCAGTGCCGCTCCTCGGCGTAGCGTACGGCGGTCTCCAGCAGCGATTCCCCTCGCTGCTTCGGGATGTGACCGGCCGTCTGAGTGTCTTGGGCGCCCGCGATCGTCTTTTCCACGTTCCACTCAACTCCCGCGCCCACCTGGAGTTACGGCCGTGACGCGCGCGGGGGAGGAGCACCGGTCCGGCAGTCGGGGCGCATGGGTGCATGGCCGGGGGCGCGCGGGAGGGGGCGGGGCGTGAGATGGGTAGCCAGGGAGGGGGGCAACCGCTTTTACCCCGGCAAACCGCACATGTCACGCATTGACGGTATGTCAGCTGGGCAGTGATCTTCCGGCCGGAACTTTGTGCTCCGGAGGATCGCAACACGCTCCAGGGGATCGCGACACAGGGGGTAGCACATGGCCGCAAGGCCTCTCGTGGCCAGGCAGCCGAACGAACGGCTGCAGGCACTCATCCAGGAAGCGGGGTGCTCGAACGCCGGGCTGGCCCGGCGGGTCAACATGTGCGGCGCCGAGCACGGCCTCGACCTGCGCTACGACAAGACGTCCGTGGCCCGCTGGCTGCGCGGCCAGCAGCCGCGCGGCAGGGCGCCGGCGATCATCGCCGAGGCGCTCGGGCGCAAGCTCGGCCGTACGGTCACGATCGACGAGATCGGCATGGCCAACGGCAAGAACCTCGCCTCGGGGGTCGGTCTCCAGTTCTCGCCGACGGTACTGGGGGCCATCGAGCAGGTCTGCGAGCTGTGGCGCAGCGACGTGGGGCGCCGGGACTTCCTGTCCGGCTCCTCCGTCGCCGCCTCCGCGCTGGTCGAGCCGAGCCGCGACTGGCTGATCTCGGCGCCGGACCCGCAGGTGGCCCGGCAGGCGGGCCCGCGCGTGGGCCAGTCCGACGTGGCGGCCGTACGGTCCATGACCCGGGCGCTGGTGGACCTCGACCACCAGTACGGCAGCGGACACGTGCGCCCGGTCGTCGTGCACTACCTCAACAGCGTCGTCTCCGGGCTGCTCGCGGGCTCCTACCGGGAGGCGGTCGGCCGGGAACTCTTCGCCGCCGTGGCCCGGTTGACGGAGCTGGCCGGGTACATGGCCGTCGACACCGGGCAACCGGGCCTCGCCCAGCGGTACTACATCCAGGCGCTGCGGCTCGCGCAGGCCGCCGGGGACCGCGGGTACGGCGGCTACGTGCTCGCCGCGTCCATGAGCCACCTCGCCGCGCAGCTCGGGAACCCGCGGGAGATCGCCCAGTTGGCGCGGGCGGCGCAGGAGGGGACGCGCGGGCAGGTCACCCCGCGTGTGGAGGCGATGTTCCACGCCGCCGAGGCGCGCGGGCACGCCCTGCTGGGAGACGCGCGCGCGGCACAGGCGGCCGGCGGGCGGGCGGTCACGGCGATGGAGGGGGCGGACGGCGCCGCCGGGGACGACCCGGTGTGGATCGCGCACTTCGACGAGGCCTACCTGGCCGACGAGTTGGCTCACTGCCACCGCGACCTCGGGCAGGCCGACCAGGCCGCGCGGTACGCCGAGCAGTCGCTGGCCGGGCACCCGGAGTCCCGGGCCCGCCGGCGCGCCATCGGCTATGTGCTGCTCGCCACGGCCCAGGTGCAGCAGCGCGAGATCGAGCAGGCCTGCGCCACGGGCATGAAGGCGGTGGAGCTGCTGGAGACGCTCCGCTCCAACCGGGGCGCCGAGTACCTGGACGACCTCCAGCAGCGGCTGGAGCCCTTCCGGGAGGAGGCGGTGGTACGGGAGTTCGGGGCGCGCCTCGACCTCCAGCAGGCCGCGTGAACACCGGACCCGCCGGCGCGTGAACGAGCGGGAAACGGCACCCGGGTGTGCGCCGGGTGCCGTGAACGGCGCATCGCGGTGCGGTGGTGTTACCGCCGTCACAGGGAGGAGGTCGCGAACGGCGCTGCGTGGCACGGGGCTCGGGGGAGCCGGTAGCGTGAGCCGACGATTCACAAGGTCCCCCATTAGTAGGAGTCCCGGTGACGCAGAGTGGACAGGGCGAGGAGCCCGCGGCGCGGACCGCGCGCGAAGGCATCGTGCTGCCCTCCGACGGAGGAGAGCCCCTGCTGCCGGGGATGACCGGGACGCCCGCCCCCGCCCCCGCCCACCCGGCCGGCGGACAGGCCTGGAACGGTTCCTGGGGCCCCGGGCAGCAGACGCCCCAGTCGGACCAGGGCTGGCCCCCGGCGGCCTCGCAGTGGGACACCCCCGCCGACGCCGGCCGGCGGCCCCCGGCGGCCGCGAACCCCGGCCCGCTGCCCCCGGAGGGCGCCCCGGCCCCGTCGTACGGCGGCCAGGCCCCGGGCTACGGCGGCCCGACGGCTTCCTACGGCGGTCAGGAGCCCGGGTACGGCGGCGGTCAGTCCGGCACCGGTGCCTACGGCGCGCCCCAGCAGCCCGCCTACGGCGCGCCCGACCCGTACCAGCAGCACGCGCAGCAGCAGCCGTACCCGGCGCAGTCCGTGCCGGGACAGGCCCCCGCGGCGCCGCAGCCGTCCGCGTACCCGGCCGCGGGTGCCCCGCTGCCCCCGAGCGCGGACGGCGCGACCCAGTACCTGCCGCCGGTGCCCGCCGGCCCCGCCGCGCCCGGCGACGAGGGCGCCACCCAGTACATACCGCCCGTGCAGGCGGACGGCGCCACCCAGTACATACCGCCGGTCCCCGCCGGGGGCGGCGTTCACGAGGCGGCCACCCAGTACATGCCGCCGGTCACGCCCGGCGCGCTGCCGCCGGAGTCGGCCGGTGAGGACACCCGCTACCCCGGCCAGGCGCCCCGGCAGGCGGCACCCGCGCCCTCGGACGCGGAGGCCACGCAGTACATCCCGCCGTACGCCGCCCAGGCTCAGGCGCAGGGGGCGGACCGGCAGCCGCCCGCCGAGTTCGACAACCTCTTCCGCGGCCCCGGGGGCGGCGACAGCCCGGCCGGGTCCACCCAGCAGCTGCCCCGGGTGCAGCAGCCGGACGCCTATCCCGGCCCGGCGCAGTCGTCGTACCGCCCGGCGCAGCCGTCGTACGACGCGGGTCACGACGACGGCGGGCGGCGCCGGGGCCGGTCGCGGGTGCCGCTGATCGCCGCGGTCGGCGTCGGCATCGTCGTGCTCGGCGTCGGCGCCGGCGCGCTGCTCAGCGGCGGGGGTGACGACAAGGACCAGGGCGGGGACGGCAAGACGGTCGCCGCCACCTCCCCGGCCGCCCAGGACTCCGCCTCGCCCGCCGCCGACCCCGCCCGGCAGCAGGCCGTCGAGCTGGACAAGCTGCTCGCGGACAGCGGCAGCAGCCGGGCCTCGGTGATCCAGGCGGTGGCGGACGTCAAGCAGTGCGACAACCTCGACCAGGCCGCCTCCAGCCTGCGGGACGCGGCCCGGCAGCGTGGCCAACTGGTCACGCGGCTCGGCAGGCTGTCCGTGGACAAGCTGCCCGGCAACGCCGATCTGACGGCCGCGCTGACGAAGGCGTGGCAGGCGTCCGCCGCTGCCGACAACCACTACGCGGCCTGGGCGGAGCAGGCCAAGGGGCACAAGGTCTGCCGCAAGGGACACGCGCGCACCACCGGCGAGACGCAGGCCGGCAACCGGGAGAGCGGTACCGCCAGCGCGCAGAAGACGAAGGCGGCGGCGCTGTGGAACGCGATCGCGGGCAAGTACGGCCTGACCCAGCGCCAGCCGACCCAGCTGTGACCGCGGGCCGTCACGGCACGTCGGCGTGCTCCAGGGTCGCGGTCATGTCGGCGACCCCGTGGGCGCCGCCGATGCCCTTGCGGGCCGCGACCAGCTTGCCGCCCTGCACGACCTGGAGGGTGACGTCGGCGTTGACCAGCCGCGGGAAGCCGACCGCGGCCAGCTTGCTCTCGTAGGGCCAGTGCAGGGTCGGGGTGAGGCCGCCGGTGGAGACCCGCAGGCCGTCGTTGAGGGTGCGCCGCACGGTGTCGGCGCTCACCTCGCCGTCGCCGATCCTCTCCAGGACGGCCTTGAGGACGGTGTAGGCGATCCACGTGGTCTGCACACCGGCGTCCGCGGGGTCGATGCGGTTGTCGCCGAAGGCCTCCTCGTTGATCACCTTCTTCATCGGGTCCCAGCGGGGGTCGGAGGCGACCGGGTACCAGCCGGTGATGTACGCCCCCTCGTACGGGCCCGACGCCCCGCCGCTCGCGTTGATCACGGTCTGGTCGACGCTGCCCAGCACGGTCGCCGTGCGCACGGCCGGGAAGTTCTCGCGGGCCCGCCGGAAGGAGTCCATGAAGGTGTCCGTGCGGTCCCCGAGCGCGGGCACCACACAGCCCTTCCTCGTGGCGCCCTTGGTCGCGTAGCGCAGCGCCTGCTCGGCCTGGCCGCCGTACTCGGTGGCGTCGTCGGCGGCGAGCTGGTCGCCGGCCTCCGCGTGGCCGCCCGCCTTGAGGCCGGCGTCGAGCATCGCGGGCAGCTGGTCGCCGGCGATGCTGTCCGGGCGGACCAGGGCGACGTTGCCGCAGCTCTCCGCGAGCGCCCTGCCGAGCCCGGCCAGGAGGGCGGGCTGGCCGCCGTTGACCGGGTAGGACATGCCGCCGGTGAACTCGTCGTTGGTGACGCCGTAGCCGCCGATGTAGGGGATGCCTGCGCCCTCCAGCGGGGCGAGGTAGGAGTCGCCGAACTGGCTGTAGGAGCCGACGACCGCGACCACGTCCTCGGTCGCCGCGCGCCGGGCGCACTTCGCGGCGCCCACGCCGTCGTTGTGGTCGTTGCAGGTCAGCACCTCGAGCCTGCGGCCGTTGATGCCACCGTGGGAGTTGATCCACTTGGCGTAGGCGCGGGCCATCGCGGGCATGCCGGGCTTGTTGGTCGCGTCGGTGTCCTGCGGCGCCCAGGTCATCACCTTCACGGGGTCGTCCCCGGAGCCCCCCGTGGCACCGGGGATGACCCCGCACGCGGCGGTGAGCGACGCACAGAGGGCCACCGCGCCCGCCGCGAGGGCGGTGGCTCTGACGGGGCGGGGAAGGACGGGGGGAGTACTGCGCGTGCGTCGCCTGCCGGTCATGCACCCGCACGATTCCCTCACAGTACTAACCCGGGAGTGACCCTTGGTCAACGAAGGGTGACAGGGAGGTGAATTACGGGGGCCGGTCGGGCCTGCGCGGCGGGGAACGTACGATCGATGACCGTGCAAGGTTCGGAGAACTCTTCCCGTCGCGGCCGTCGCTCCTCCACCATGGGCGGCATGCCCTTGAACGACATGCCGTGGTGGCGCTGGCGCAGCAATGTCCGTTCGGCGCTGCACATGCTCTCCGACCCGGTGTTCCAGCGGGACGTCTGGCTGGCCGGCGTGGACGGCTACGGTGACGTCACGGACGCCGTGTACCGGCTGGTGGAGGACACCTGGCTGGACAGCTGGTCGGCCGAGAAGTACGTCGGCACCATATTCCGGGACTCGCAGGAGGCGGCGCTCGTCGACACCGCCGTGCTGCGGGTGCTGCGGATCATGCACCAGGTCGGCCCGGACGCGCCGGTCGCCGCCTATGTGGAGCACTCCGGCTGGCCGGACGCGGTGCGGGCGGCCCGGGACGCGCACGTGCGGATGTCGGTGAGCGACGGGGAGGACCCGGACACACCGCCGAAGAGCCTGGACGTGCTGCGGATCCTGACGAGGTCCTGACGGGGTCCGCGTGGCGGACGGCCGCCCCCTGGCGGACGGCCGGTGTGGGACCCTGTGGTGCATGACCGATCAGTCCACCCCTTCCGCCGCCGCGCCGGCCGACCAGTACGTCCTCACGCTCTCCTGCCCGGACAAAAAGGGCATCGTGCACGCCGTGTCCAGTTACCTGTTCATGACCGGCTGCAACATCGAGGACAGCCAGCAGTTCGGCGACCACGACACGGGACTGTTCTTCATGCGGGTCCACTTCTCGGCCGAGGCTCCGGTGACGGTGGACAAGCTGCGGGCGAGCTTCGCCGCGATCGGTGACTCCTTCCACATGGACTGGCAGATCCACCGGGCCGACCAGAAGATGCGCATCCTGCTGATGGTCAGCAAGTTCGGGCACTGCCTGAACGACCTGCTGTTCCGGGCCCGGATCGGCGCGCTGCCGGTGGAGATCGTGGGGGTGGTGTCCAATCACACCGACTTCGAAGAGCTGGTGGGGTCCTACAACATCCCCTTCCACCACATCCCGGTGACCAAGGACACCAAGTCGGATGCCGAGGCCAGGCTGCTGGAGATCGTCCGCGAGGAGAAGGTCGAGCTGGTCGTCCTCGCCCGCTACATGCAGGTCCTCTCCGACGACCTGTGCAAGCAGCTCAGCGGCCGGATCATCAACATCCACCACTCCTTCCTGCCGAGCTTCAAGGGCGCGAAGCCGTACCACCAGGCGCACGCGCGGGGTGTGAAGCTGATCGGCGCGACGGCGCACTACGTCACCGCGGACCTGGACGAGGGGCCGATCATCGAGCAGGAGGTCGAGCGGGTCGGTCACGGCGTGACGCCGGACCAGCTGGTCGCCATCGGCCGGGACGTGGAGTGCCAGGCGCTGGCGCGGGCCGTGAAGTGGCACGCGGAGCGGAGGATCCTGCTCAACGGGCGCCGGACGGTGGTGTTCGCCTAGCCGCAGCCGCGCAGCCGCAGCCGCGCCCGGTCCCGGCCCCTACATCCGGCTCAGCGACGCGACCGCGAACAGGACGTCCTTGATCGCCTCCCGGTCGCCGACCTGACCGGCCGCGGCTTCCGCCGGAGGCACGTGCCCCGCCGCCAGCTTGCAGAACTCGACGCCGTCCAGCGCCACGTGGGCCACCTCGAAGTCGGCGGAGCCCACCGCCGCCGGTGAGTCGAGGGGGATCAGCCACTCGCCGCCGGCCGCACCCTCGATTTCCAGGCGCAGGCTGCGGCCGGGCGCGCCGGCCGGGACCAGGTGCGGGGTCCGGCGGCCCGGCGCGGACAGTCCCGCCCGGCGGCGCGCCGCGAGCACCGTCGGCAGCAGACGGGCCGCGAGGTCGATCATCCGGTTGAGGTGGCGCGGCGCGGGTGGCGCGTACGGATAGTCCACCGCCTCGGCGATGTCCTCGGCGTGCACCCAGCACTCGAAGGCGCGGTCCAGCATCGCGTCGTGCAACGGCAGCGCGAAGTCGCCGTACGGCACCGTGAGCCCGCCCGCGTGGCCGCCGGTGAACGACACGGTCCGCACCAGGCTGTGGCTCTGCTCCCGCCACGGCCCCCGCACGGAGCGCGTCGGCGGGAAGTGCGAGGCCCGCCAGAACGCCTCCGTACGGCCCGCCGGGCCCACGGCGTCCTTGCCGGCGTCGGCGACCTCGGCCAGCGGGTCCTCCAGGCCGAGCGCCGTCGCGATCAGCCCGTCCACCGACAGCAGGTGCGCGATCACCCCGGCGACGGTCGTACGACGGCTCGTCGGTGCGTCGGCCTCGAACCAGCGCAGTCGCACCGGCGCGTGCCACTCGGCGTCCCCGAAGTCCTGGAGCAGCGCGTCCAGCCGCGCGGTCTCGGCGTCGTACGCCGCCGCCCAGTCGGGCACCGGGATGCGCGGCGGTCGGCGGTTCAGGCAGGCGGCCAGGACGCGGGTGCGCAGCGCCGGGTTCAGGTCCAGGCTCTCCGGCTGGTGCAGCAGGCCGACGGCCTCGCGCAGCCGGCGGGCCTCGTCGGCGCAGGGACCGCAGCCGCCCAGGTGCTCCTCGACGGCCGCCGTCTCCGCGGCCGAGCAGGCGGCCAGCGCCCAGGCGCCGAGCAGCGACTTCAGGACGTCGTGCGACAGGTCGAGCGGCACGGGTTCGCGGTCTTTCGGATCGGCGAGGTCGGGCAGCGGGAGCCCGCTGTCCTCCACGGACGCGCGGGGCGTGGGTATCCGGGGCGCCCGGGCGGGCCCGGACCCGCCGGCACCGCGCGGCACGTCCCCCGAGCCGCCGCGCCCGCCGGAACTCCCGGTACGGGAACCCTCGGTTCCGGTACCACGCCCGTCGTCCCCGAAGTCGTGCCCGCCCAAGTCGCCCTCCCCCCGCGGCCGTTGCCCGCGTGCGTCACCGCCGTGGGCTGCCTCTTCTCCCCCGCGGCCCGCATGCTCGCCGTACTCGCCGTACCCGTCGTGCGCCCCGGAGCCGCCCGTCCCCGTCACACCGCACCCCGGTATCCCGGCGGTGTGCCGGTGTCGTGGGCGGTGGACAGGAGCTGGAGGCCGAGGCGGAGCCGGCGCCGGGCCTCGTCCTCGGTGACGCCGAGGTCGGCCGCGGTCTGGCGGTAGTCGCGGCGCTGGAAGTAGGCCAGGTCGAGGGCGGCGCGCAGCGGGGCCGGCATGGAGTGCGCGATGTAGTCGGCGCGGGCGGCGACCGAGGCGCGGCGGACCTCGCTCTCCAGTTCCTCGCGCCGGGGCTGCTCCGGCTCCTCCCGGTCGCGCAGCCGCTGCACGGCGACCCGCTGGGTGACGGCGGCGATCCAGGAGCGCAGGGGGCCCTGCTGGGGGTCGTAGGTCTCGGGGTGTTCCCAGACGTGGGCGAAGACCTCGCGGGTGACGGCGTCGGCGTCCTGCTCGTCGGAGAGGACGCGGTGGGCGAGGCTGTGCACGAGGGAGGCGAAGCGGTCGTACACCTCGCCGAGGGCGGCCGCCTCACCGCGCGCGAGCCGCTGCTGCATCTTGCGGTCCCAGCGGGGCGGTACGTCCTTCCTGGCCATGCGGTCCCCTCCCCTCGCCCTGTCCGGCCCGTCCAGCCTGTCGGTCCTGCCCTCTCGAATGTAGTCGGCACGCCTGACGGCGCACGCCCCTTTGTGTCAATGTGCGCCCCTGGGAGGGCCGCAGGTGATAGTGCCCCCTTCACACATCCTTCACACAAGATGCGTGCGCCTTTGATCGAACAGGATCGATAGTGACCGAAACAAGTCCCTAGCCGATCGACTGCCGTTTGCCGCATCACGTTTCAGGGAACGGCCGCTGGGCAGCTGCGCGACAAGAAACGTAGGAACTGCTTCCGTTTCCGGGCGGTTCCGGGGGATCCGGCGAGCGGAGGGCAGGGCCGTGGCATTCAGCGTGACCGGCGTCGAACAGGGCGAGTGGGCCGTCCTCCGGGTGTCCGGGGAACTGGACCTGATGACCTCGCCGGTGCTGCGCCAGCGGGTGCACGACATCGTCGCCGACGGACACCACAGCCTCGTCGTGGACCTCTCCGACGTGTTCTTCTGCGACTCCAGCGGGGTCGGCGTCCTCGTCGCCGCCCGCCGGCTGATCCGCTCCTGCCAGGGCCGGCTGCGGCTGATCCTGCCGGACCGGGGGGCCGAGGACGGCTCGCACGTCAACCGTGTGCTCGGCGCGCTCGGCGTGCGCCGCCTCTTCGACGTCCACGCCGACGTCGACTCCGCGACCACGGACGAGGCCGGGCCGCTCTCCGCCTGAACGGCCGTCACGGCATCGCGACAGGGCCACACCGTTGTCGCGGAATTCCCCCGGTCTTGGCACAACCGCCGGTTTCCCGCCGTCCGCCGGCCGTCCGCGTCGTACGCTCCCTGCCAGGTCACCCCCGCCCACGGGCAGGACCACCCGTACGACCCCCACCTAAGGCGGCCCGAACAGACATGGTCAGCACCGAGTACGAGCGCAGGATCGCCGCCCGGTTCGCCACCTTCGACCAGGACGGCAACGGCTACATCGACCGGGAGGACTTCAACGCGGCGGCCAAGGCGCTGCTCGCCGAGTTCGCCGTACCCGCCCGCTCCGACAAGGGGCAGGCGCTGTACGCCGGCGCGGAGGCGTTCTGGCAGGGCATGGCCGGCATCGCCGACCGCGACGGCGACCAGCGCGTCAGCCGTGAGGAGTTCGTGGGCGGCGCGGTCAAGCGGCTGCGCGACAACCCCGACCGCTTCGCCGAGATCGCCCGCCCCTTCCTGCACGCGGCCCTCGCGGTGGCCGACACGGACGGCGACGGCCGGATCGGCGCGGCCGACGCCGCGCGCGTGCTGCGCGTGTTCCGCGTCCCGCAGGAGGCCGCCCGCCAGGCCGCCGCCGCTCTCGACGCCGCCGGCGACGGCAGGATCGGCGAGGCGGAGGTCGTCCCGGCGTTCGCACGCTACTTCACGGTCCCCGAGTAGCGGGGACCCACGGCACGGTCCGGGCGCGGTCGACCGGACCGCCCTCCCGCGCGCGGGAAGGACACGGCCTCCGCCGGCGCCGGTCCGGGGGTGCCCGGCCGCCGTTCGGCCGCCGCGCAGCCTTGCGGTGAGCGTCGGTGTGCGAGCCGGCCGTGCGACACGCCCGGACGCGAGAACCATGCGGACGGTCCGCCGGTGCCTTCCAGGGCCCCCCAATACCTGTGCGCGGACCGGCTGGTGCGGGCCGAGACCGCACGCGGCGCCGTCTGCGGCGCCGCCGTCACGGCCGGTCCCGCCGGCATCGCCGCCGCCCGGCTGCCCGCCGACGAGGCCGCCGTACGCGGGACCGCCGACTGCCTCCGGGCGCACGACGGCACGGTGTTCACCTCGGAGACCGACGCGCGCCTGCGCCTGGAACGGGCCTGGGTGCGGGCGCGGCGCGCCGGGGGGAGCGCCCGGTGCGAGGAGCTGCTCGCCGCAGCGCCGGACCCCTGAGCCGCCGGCGGCGTTGCGGGCCGCCGCACCCGGAAAGCCATGGCCAACGATGTCGCGGATCGTGGCCTGTCGGCGTCACGGAGCGTCGATATCGGGTTGTGTCCTTCACGCGACTCGTCACGGCCCGGAGTCGGGTGTCCGCTCGGGTACCTTGTGTGGGATGCGAGTGGCTGCGCGGACGAGCCGGGCCGGCGGTGCCCCTGGGGCGATGCCGGGTCGCGCGGTGTGCGCCGCAGCTCACGGGGCGGTCAGGCCCGTCGCCCCCGTCTGTTCGACTCCCCGGCACGAGCGTCGCACAGTATGCCCCAGGCGTACTCCTTCGCGCGGGAATATGCCCGAAGCGCTTGTTGGGGTGACTGTACGTCAACCATGCTGTCTCGCAAGGGAGTCACGGTCCGTGACCCTTGCTCTGGCCGTTGTTCTGGCCATGCAGAAAATGGCTAGGATCGTGGCCCTCGTGATCGCCGCCGCGGCTGGGACCGCGGAGCGTGGTCGGCGTGGGGTCATGGATCCGCCGGTTCGGATGGTGTGAGCGGTGCAGGTGCTTCAAGTGCAGCTGGAGATCCGGCCCGACCCCGCGGAGGTGGGGCGGGCGAGGAGGTGGGCCCGCTCGCGGCTCGCGGGATCGGGGATAACGGCCGACGAGCCGCTGGCCGAGACCCTGATCCTGCTCGTCTCCGAGCTGGTGACCAACGCCGTGGTGCACACCGGCCGGCCGGCCGTGCTGCGGCTCTGCCTGCCGGGTGCGGCGGACGAGAAGGGCGCGTCGGCCCCGGTGCGGGTCGAGGTGACCGACCGCAGTTCGCGCGCGCCCGTGCCCCGCTGCGCCGACGACGACGCCACCGGCGGCCGGGGCCTGGCCCTCGTGGACTGTCTTGCCGACCGCTGGGGCTGGAGCCCCGAGGACGCCGGCAAGAGCGTCTGGTGCGAACTGGACCGCTGTTCCCAGTCGCGGCAGAGCGCCGCGGTGGCGTGCGGGGGCGGACTGTCCGCGTACGAGGATCTCGCCTTCGAGGCGGTGTAACGGGCCCGGAGCGGCGGTGCGCCGGGGCGGTGCACCCGTGCGCGGGTGCTGTGAGCGGGCTGCCGCAACACGGCCCCGTACCGGCGTTGACGTTCCCCGGGTGCCTGATCAGGCTGGGGTGCGTCGATCCGCCGCGAGGGGACGGCGAGGGCCCGAGGCGCGGTCCTCGCCGAGTGCGGGTCGCATCGGACGGCGGCGCGTGTGCGTGACGGTGGGGGGAAGGCACGCGCCGCCGACCGCGGTCGCACCGAACGCGCGCCGGCCGGTTTCTCCACAGGCTGTGGACAACTCTTCGGGATTCCGGTTCCGGTCCCGACACACCGGCCGCCGCCCCACCGGCACGGCACGGCACGGTCGATCCGGGCGGCGGCGCCGGCGGATGAAGCGGACGAGGGGCGGACATGCCGCACCTTGTCGATCCCGCCGAACTGCCGGCCCCCCGGCCCCCGGCCCCCGGCCGCCGGCCCCCGGCCCCCGGCCGCCGGTACGGCGCCTCGAGTCCCGGCGGCGCATCGTGCCCACGCCGAGCGGTGCTGACGGTCCGGTTTCACTGAGCCCCTGTCAGGGGAGGTCGGCCGAAGTTGTCCACAGGCTCGGGAAAAGGGGGCGGCGGTTGTCGGCGGCCGCCCCTACCGTCGAGACATGAGCTACCGCGATGTCGTCTCCCGGCGGGTCCTGACCTGGGCCCTGGTGGCCGTCGGCGCCCGCATGCCGGTGGCCATGGCCCCACTGGCCCTGGTCTTCCTGGTCCGCGAGCGTCCGGGCGGCTACTCCCTGGGCGCGGCCCTCGCCGCCGCCTACGTCATCGGCGAGATCACCGGCGCCCCCGTGCTCGGCATGCGCCTGGACCCCCGGCGGGCCCGCCCGCACCTGGCCGCCGGGCTCCTCGCGGGTGCCGCCGGATTCGCGGGCCTCGGCGCGTTCCCCGGCGCGCCCGCCGCGATACTCATGGCCTTCGCCTTCCTCGCCGGGGCCGGGCCCGCCGCCGCGCCCGGCGGCCTGCGCACCCTGCTGACCTCCCTGGTGCCGGCGCACGCGGCGGCCCAGGCGCTGTCCGCCGAGTCCGTGCTCACGTTCGGCATCTGGGCCGTCTCCCCGGCCACCGTCACGGGGCTCGCCCTCGGTGCCGACCCCCGCCTCCCGCCGCTGCTCGCCGCCGCCCTGATGGCGTCGTCCGCGGCGGGCCTGTGGTCGCTCCCGGCCGGCTGGGCGGCGGACGGACCCGACGGCCCCGCCGAACGGGGCGCCCGGGAGGGCGCGGGCGCGTCGAAGCCGCGCCTGCTGGCCCGCGCCTGGCCGGTGTACGTCACGGGCGCGGCCAGTCTGTCCCTGCTGGCCCTCGCCGAACTCGTCCTGCCCGCCCTGCTCGAACAGCGCGGCATCGGCGTCGGCTGGGCGGGCCCGCTGCTCACGGTGATGGCGGTGGCCTCAGCCGTCGGCGCCTTCCTGTACGGCCTGCGGTCCTGGCCGGGACTGCTGCGCACCCGCAGCGCGGTCCTGATGACCGGGATGTCGGCCGCGGTCGCCATGGTCGCCCTGATACCCGGCACCCCGGGCATCGCGGTGGCGCTGGCCGTGGCCGGGCTGTTCCAGTCCGGCGCGATGCTCACCCGGAACCTGTCCCTGCGCGAGGTGCTCCCGCCGGAGGTCCTGGCCGCCGGGTACTCGGTCATGTACGCGGCCGTGGGCGCCGGTTACGCGGCGACGGGCTCGCTCGCGGGCGCCCTGTTGCCGCACACCGCGCCCTCCACGGCGATCCTGGCCGGGGTGGTCCTCACCCTGCTGCTGACGGCGGTCGGCTGGTGGGGGGAGAGACGGGCCGGCCGGTCAGCGCCGGGTGCCGGCGGCCCCCTGCCGCTCGGCGCCGCCGGTGCGGAAGGCGCGCCGGTAGGCGGTGGGCGTGACCCCGAGGGTGGCCTGTAGGTGCTGGCGCATCGACTGGGCCGTGTTGAACCCCGACTCCCGGGCCACCTGGTCCATCGGCAGATCCGTGGACTCCAGCAGGTGCCGGGCGCGCTCCACGCGCTGCTGGGTGAGCCACTGGCCGGGGCTGATGCCGACCTCCTCGCGGAAGCGGCGGGTGAAGGTGCGTACCGACATGGCCTCCTGCTCGGCCAGGTCCCGCAGCTGGATCGGCTCGTGCAGCCGGCCCAGGGCCCAGGCGCGGGCCGCGGTCGTCGTGGCGACCTGCGGGTCGGGGAGCGGGCGGTGGATGTACTGGGCCTGGCCGCCGTCGCGGTGGGGCGGTACGACCGTGCGGCGGGCCACGTCGTTGGCGACGGCCGTGCCGAAGTCCCGGCGGACCATGTGCAGGCACAGGTCGATCCCGGCGGCGACCCCGGCGGAGGTCAGCACGTCCCCGTCGTCCACGAACAGCACGTCCGCGTCCACCTTGACCTTCGGGAACATGCGCTGGAAGCGTTCGGCGTCGGCCCAGTGCGTGGTCGCCGGACGTCCGTCGAGGTAACCGGCGGCGGCGAGGACGTAGACGCCGGTGCAGATGGAGGCCAGCCGGGTGCCGGGGCGGATGCGGGCGAGGGCGGCGGCCAGTTCGCCGGTGAGCCGTCCCTCGTCGTAGAGCGGGCCGAGTTCGTACGACGCCGGGACGATCACCGTGTCGGCCGTCGCCAGCGCCTCCGGGCCGTGCGCGACCTGCACGGCGAAGTCGGCGTCCGTCTCGACCGGGCCGGGCGGCCGGGCGGAGCAGGTCACGACCTCGTACAGGTGCCGGCCCCGGGCGTCCCGGGGGCGGCCGAAGATCCGGTGCGGGATGCCCAGTTCGAAGGGCAGCAGGCCGTCCAGGGCGAGGACGGCGACCCGGTGCGGCCGGAAGTCCTCTGCGACTGCGCTCGTCATGGCCCGATGATAGCGAAGGCTGTCCATCGGGCCACTCGATGGACGGGCGCGCGCACGGGAGGGTGGGGGACGTGACTCAGACAACCCCAGCCGCCGCTCCCGTCCAGGTCCCGCCGGTCCGGCGCGGCCGCGTGCACCGTGCCTGGTTCGTCGCCGCCGTCACGTTCGTCACGATCACCGGTGCGGCGGCCTTCCGATCCCTGCCCGGCCTGCTCATCGACCCGCTGCACCAGGAGTTCGGCTGGTCGCGCGGCACGATCGGCGCCGCAGTCTCCGTCAACCTCGCGCTCTACGGCCTCACCGCGCCCTTCGCCGCCGCGCTGATGGACCGTTTCGGCATCCGCCGGGTGGTGGCCGCGGCGCTGACCGTGATCGCCCTCGGCTCCGGCCTGACCGTGTGGATGACGGCGGCCTGGCAACTGCTGCTGTGCTGGGGCCTGCTGGTGGGGCTCGGCACCGGCTCCATGGCGCTGGCCTTCGCGGCGACGGTCACCAACCGCTGGTTCACCGAGCGGCGCGGTCTGGTCACCGGCATCCTCACCGCCGCCTCGGCCTCCGGCCAGCTGGTCTTCCTGCCGCTGCTGTCCTGGATAGTCGAGCGCCACGACTGGCGGCCCGCCGCGGTCACGGTCGCCCTGGCCGCGTCCGCCGTCGTCCCCTTCGTCTGGCTCCTGCTGCGCGACCACCCGGCCGACGCGGGCGTGGCGCCGTACGGGGCACGGGAGTTCGTGCCCAAGCCGGCACCCGTCACCGGCGCCGCCCGCCGCACGATCGGCGTGCTGTCCTCCTCCGTCCGCACGGGCACCTTCTGGCTGCTCGCCGGCACCTTCGCGATCTGCGGCGCCTCCACCAACGGCCTGGTCCAGACGCACTTCGTGCCCGCCGAGCACGACCACGGCATGCCCGTGACGACGGCGGCCTCGCTGCTCGCGGTGATCGGTGTGTTCGACGTCGTCGGCACCATCGCCTCCGGCTGGTTCACCGACCGCTTCGAACCGCGCCGCCTGCTCGCCGTCTACTACGCCCTGCGCGGCCTGTCCCTGCTCTTCCTGCCGATGCTGCTGGGCCCGGCCGTCCACCCGCCGATGCTCTTCTTCATCGTCTTCTACGGCCTCGACTGGGTCGCCACCGTCCCGCCCACCCTGGCCCTGTGCCGCGAGCAGTTCGGCGAGGACAGCGCCATCGTCTTCGGCTGGGTGCTCGCCTCCCACCAGGTCGGCGCGGCCGTCGTCGCCTACCTCGGCGGAGTCGCCCGGGACGTCTTCGGCTCCTACGACGTCGTCTGGTACGCCTCCGGCACGCTGTGCGCGGCGGCGGCCCTGATGGCGCTGGTCATCCGGCGCACCACACCGGCGGCCCGCACGCTCGCCCTGTCCTGAGCCGCCGACGGCCGGGCCCGGCCGCCGTCCGCCGAACTGAGTTGCCGTCAGAAAAAGCCCGCTACCGCGACGTTCGCCGGACCCGGGCCGGCCCCTTCGCGATCGCCTTCGCGATCCGCCCCGCGTCGATCGCCAGTTCACGGAGCATCCCGCTGAGGGGGTTGGTGAACCCGGTGAAGTACAGGCCGGGCGCCTGCGCGGGCGTACGGCCGCCGTGCACCACCGGTCTGCCGCGCCCGTCCAGTACCCCGAGGTGCCCCACCAGCCCCTCCAGCGCCCGCGCGTACCCGGTCGCCGCGATCACCGCGTCGGGCGAGATCCGGCTGCCGTCGGCCAGGATCACCTTGCCGTCCTCGAACGCCTCCACGGCCGCCACGATCTCCACCTTGCCCGTGCGCACGGCGTCGATCAGGCCGACGTCCTGGACCGGGATCGCGCCCTGCTTCACCCTGCTGTACAGGCCGGTGTCCGGGCGCGGCAGCCCGTGCGCGGACAGGTCCGGGGTGCTGAGCCGCCCCACCGGCCGGGCGAGCCGGTCCACGAGCCACACCGGCAGCCGCCGGACCAGCACGCCCGAGTACTGGGAGGCCCAGCCGAGCGTCGACCGGCGCAGGATGTGCGGCGCCGTGCGCACCGCCAGCCGTACCCGCGCGGCCCCGCCCTCCACCAGGTCCACGGCGATCTCCGCGCCCGTGTTGCCGATGCCGACGACGAGCACGTCACGGCCCCGGTACGGCCCGGCGTCGCGGTACTCGCCCGCGTGCAGGAACTCGCCGCCGTACGACTCACGGCCCGGCCAGTCGGGGATGCGCGGGGTGTGGTTGAAGCCGGTGGCGACGACCACCGCGCTGCCGGTCAGCTCCCGGCCGCCGGAGGCGTGCAGCAGCCATCCGGTGCCGTCCCCGCTCCGTTCGACGCGGTGCACCTCCACACCGGTGACGATCTCCAGCCGGTGGTGCTCGGCGTACTTCTCCAGGTAGCGGACCACGTCGTCCCGGGCGACCCAGCGGCCGAACCTGCGGGGGATGACGAGACCGGGCAGCGAGGACAGCCGCCGGGTGGTGTGCAGGTGCAGCCGGTCGTAGTGCCGGCGCCAGGAGGCGCCCACGCGGTCGGACTTCTCCAGGACCACGGCCCGCACGCCCCGTGCCCGCAGCGCGTACGCGGCGGCGAGACCCCCGGGACCGGCGCCGATCACATAGACCGGGCGGTCGGCGGGGGTCGGCGACGGGGGGACGGGGGAGGGACGGGAGACGGCCATGAGCGGGAGCGTAATCACACACCCGGTTGATGGGTCTCGGTCAAGACCGGAATTGGTTGCGGATTGATCACGGGTGTCCCGGCAGGAGAGGTGGTCGTCGAGGCCGGCCGCCGGATCCACCGGCGCTTCGAGCACATCGGGTTCGTTCGGGCCCCCGGGCGCGGGGACGCCCGGTACGCGGCGGACCGGGACGGCAGCTCCCTGGGGACGGCCTTCTCCACTGCCTCGCCGGCTCGGCCGCCCCTACGGCCACAGCAGCGCCCTGCTCCAGCCGAACCCGGTGCTGCGGTACTCCAGGCGCACGTGCCGCCGTTCCGCGTCCCCCTGGAAGAACTCCACCGTCTCCGGGCGCAGCCGGTACAGGGTCCAGGTCGGCGACGGCTCGGCGGGGTTCTCCCGGGCCCGCTGCCAGGCCGCGTCCGAGGCCCGCCGCAGCTCCTCCACGGAGGACAGCTCCTCGCTCTGCCGGCCGGTCAGTGCGGCGGCCAGCGCGCCGGTGGACCGCGCGTGCAGATCGGCCTGGCCCTCCTCGGCCGGCGCCGGCGTCACCGGCCCGCGCACCCGCACCTGGCGGCCGAGCGCCGGCCAGTAGAAGGCGAGGGCGGCGTACGGCCGGGCGCTCAGCGCGCGGCCCTTGCGGCTCGTGGCATGGGTGGCGAAGGACCAGCCGTCCGCGTCGGCGCCGTGCAGCATCACGATCCGCACGTCCGGCCTGCCCTCCTCGTCCACGGTCGCCAGCGACATGGTGTGCGGCTCCGGCTGCCCCGCCGCGACGGCCTCCGCGAACCAGTTCGTGAACAGGGTCAGCGGGGTGGGCGGGGCGGTGTCCGGGTCGAAGGGCCGCAGCTCGGTCACCTGGGCGTCCCAGACCCGCAGCGACCGGAGCAGCTCGTGTAGATCGTGCTGTGCCATGGGGCGAGTATCACCCGGGCCGGCCCGCGGCCCCGGACGGCGCGGGCCGGTGGCCCCACTCCCGTCCCGGCACCACGGTCCCCGGGGACCGGCACCCCCGGCCCCGTAGGCCGCGCCCGGCCGGGGCAGGCCGCCGTCCCGGCGCCGCACCTGCCGAAGGGCCTCACCTGTTCGGGCAGCCGGCACGCGTGTCCCCCCCCGTCCCGGGACAGCACGACTAGAGCGTCGCCAGCCGTTCCACCAGCAGCAGCGCGCCGATGCCCAGCATCGCCGCGCCGGACGTGCGCGTCACGGCCCGGGCCGCCGCCGGGCGGGCCCTGAGGAGGGTGCGGGCGAGGGCGCCGACGGCGAGGTAGACGGCCGCGCAGCAGGCCATGTGGAGGAGGCCGAGGACCGCCGTCTGCGCGGGCACGGGGAGGTGGGCGCCCCGGAGGGCGAGGAACTGGGGGAGCACGGAGAGGTAGAGCAGCAGGCCCTTGGGGTTCAGGCCGCTGATCGTCGCGCCGCGCAGGAAGAGGCGGCCGTCGGGCGTCGCCGTGGTGTCGGCGTCCGGCACCGACGGGCGGCGCAGGACGCCCCACCCCAGCCACAGCAGGTAGCCCGCGCCGGCCACCGTCAGGGCCGTCAGCAGCCGTGGCGAGCCCGCCACCAGCACCGCCAGGCCCGCCGCCGCCAGGGCGGTGTGCAGGGCGTAACCGCAGACCAGGCCCGCCACCGCGCGCGTCACCGGGCCGCCGCGCAGGGCGGTCGCGATGACGTACGCCCAGTCGGCGCCCGGTACGCACACCAGCAGCAGGTCCACGACGAGGAAGGAGAAGAGCAGCCCTGAGTCCATACCGGGGACATTAGGCGCGAAAGTCCCGAAAGTGTTCCCGAAGTTTGCCCATGATCGCGCACTCTGCGCAAATATCTTCTTCATGGACGACGTGGACCGGAAAATACTTGCCGAGCTGCAACAGGACGGGCGGCTGACCGTGACCGAGCTGGCGGCCCGGGTGCGGCTCAGCGTCTCGCCCTGCCACCGGCGGCTGCGCGAGCTGGAGCGGTCCGGTGCCATCCAGGGATACCGGGCGATGGTGGACCCGGCCTCGCTCGGCCTGAACTTCGAGGCGCTGGTCTTCGTCTCCATGCGCCAGGAGGACCGGGACACGGTCGCCGAGTTCGAGCGGGCGGTCGGTGAGCTGGAGCATGTGCTGGACGCCCAGCGGCTGTTCGGCGAACCGGACTACCTGCTCCGGGTGGCCACCGCCGACCTCGCCGCCTTCCAGCGGCTGTACGACGAGCGGCTGGCGACGCTGCCGGGGGTGCAGCGGCTGACGTCGACGCTCGTGATGAAGCACGTGGTGCGGGACCGGCCGTTGCCGGCATAGACGGCAGGCGGTGGTTCACCGTGTGAACCACCGCCTGCCAGACAGGACTTGGACCCCGACAACGGGTGCGAGAGTTATTTGGAAGGCTTCCTGCCCGTCACGCCCAGGTGCACCAGCAGCGCGACGTTGGGCTTGAGTTCGGCCGGCTTCACGCCCCAGGAGGAGAAGCCCTTCTGGTGGGACGCCACCGCCGCGAGCATCGCGACCAGCGAACCGGCCACCGCGGCCGGGTTCACGTCCTTGTCGACCCGGCCCTTGGACTGGAGCTCCGCGATGGAGTCCGCGAGGGAGTTGTTGACCGAGTTCAGGATCTTCATGCGGATCTTGTAGAACCGTTTGTCCCCCTCGGCCGCACCGAGGTCGACCACCCGCAGGATCGCGTCGTGCTTGCGCCAGAACTCCAGGAACCCGTCCACGAGTTCCTGCGCCGTCAGCCAGCCCGACTTGCCGGTCCAGGTGCGCCCCTCGAGCAGTTCGGTCAGTCCCGCGCCCTCGGCCGCCATCTGCTCGGCGATCTCCAGGACGGCACCTTCGACGTCCGGGAAGTACTGGTAGAAGGTCGCGGGCGAAGTGCCCGCCTTCCGGGCGACATCGATGACCTTGACGTCCCGGTACGGGGAGGAGCTGAGCATCTCGCTGAGGCAGTCGAGCAGCTTCTGCCGGGTCGCCTGCCCACGCCGGCCGGCCACGCGGCCGTCGACGGTACGCACTTGTCCTGTCATGTCGTCAGCTTACCGAGGGGTGATGGGAGCGCGATTCGGCCGACTGCAAATGGGGTGCAGGGGGGAAATGGGGATGGTGTGCCTGGTCTGCGCGGTGCGCGCGGCCCGGTTACTTTGACGACATGGCCGAAAACAGGGCATCCGCGAACGAAGACACCTACGGGGAGGGCGTCCCCTGCTGGGTCGACGCCCAGCTGCCCGACGTCGAGGCGGGCAAGCGGTTCTACGGTGATCTTTTCGGGTGGACCTTCGAGGAGGCGCACGGCTCCTCCGTGTGGGCCCTGCTGGACGGCGACCCCGTCGCCTCGCTGGCCCCCAAGACGGACGGCCGCATGCCCACGGTCTGGACCGTCTCCTTCGCCACCTCGGACGCCGGGGCCCTCGGCCGGCGGATCACGGCGGCCGGCGGGCAGGTGGTCATGGCCCCGTTCCCGGTGGGCGACCTGGGCGTCGCCGCCCTGGCCGCCGACCCCGAGGGCGCGGTCTTCGGCCTGTGGCAGCCCGGCACCCATCGCGGCTTCGGGCGGCGGCGCGAGCCGAACACCTTCGTCTGGGCCGAGCTGTACACCCGGGACACCGCCGCGGCCAACACCTTCTACGGCGGTCTCTTCCACGACGCCCTGTTCGGCACCGACGCCGAGCCCGACTTCGGCCGCGCGGAGGTCACCGACGTCTTCCCGGCCGAGATGCCCCCGCACTTCCTCGTCCACTTCCGGGTCGCGGAGCTGGCGGACGCCCTCGGGGCGGTGCACCGGCTCGGCGGACGGGTGCAGGCGCCGCCCTTCGGGACGTCGTACGGAGTGGTGGCCGTCGTCACCGACAATCAAGGGGCGTCGTTCGCACTGCTCCAGCGCTGACGCATCCGCTTTGGGATGCTTCAGCGTGAGACACCCTGATTGTCGCCGGGTTCGCAACCAGCCGCCCGGCCAGGAAGAATCAGGGTGCGTGCCGCCATGGCGGTGCGGTGGTGAGACGCTGCACTTCGGCCGCGTGCATATGGAGAGTGGCGCGGCTCGTACGGGGAGGTGGCAGGCAGTGGTGGATCAGCTGACGCAGCACGATCCGCGGCGGATCGGGCCGTTCGAGGTGCTGGGCCGGCTGGGCGCCGGCGGCATGGGGCTGGTCTATCTCGCGCGCTCGGCGTCCGGCCGGCGCGTGGCGATCAAGACGGTGCGCACCGAGCTGGCCGAGGACCAGCTCTTCCGCGTCCGCTTCACCCGCGAGGTGGAGGCGGCCCGCGCGGTCTCCGGTTTCTACACCGCCGCCGTGGTCGACGCCGACCCCCGTGCCGCGGTGCCCTGGCTGGCCACCGCCTACGTCCCCGCGCCCTCGCTCGAGGAGATAGTGAACGAGTGCGGGCCGCTCCCGGCCCAGGCCGTGCGCTGGCTCGCGGCCGGGGTGGCGGAGGCCCTCCAGTCCATCCACGGCGCCGGGCTGGTCCACCGCGACCTCAAGCCGTCCAACGTGCTCGTGGTCGAGGACGGTCCCCGGGTGATCGACTTCGGTATCGCCTCCGGCGTCTCGAACACCCGTCTGACGATGACGAACGTCGCCGTCGGCACCCCCGCCTACATGTCCCCGGAGCAGGCCAAGGACTCCCGCAGCGTCACCGGCGCCAGCGACGTCTTCTCCCTCGGCTCCATGCTGGTCTTCGCGGCCACCGGTCACCCGCCCTTCCACGGCGCCAACCCGGTCGAGACCGTGTTCATGCTGCTCCGCGAGGGCCCGGACCTCACCGGCCTGCCGGACGAGCTGCGTCCGCTGATCGAGGTCTGCATGCAGATGGAGGCCACCGCCCGCCCCACCCCGGCCGATCTCCAGGCCCAGCTCGCCCCGCACCTCTTCGGCTCCGGGTCCGACGACAGCGGCACCGCCTCCGCCTGGCTGCCGGAGAAGGCGGTCGCCCTCATCGAGGCCCGCCGCGGCGGACGCCCCGCCGCCAAGCCCGCCCCGGCCCCGACCGGCGGCCCGCGCAGCGGCGGCCGGCAGGCCGTGCCCCCGCCCCCGCCGTACGACCCGCCGGTCCCGGCGCCCGTGAGCGCCGCGGTCTCCGTCCCGGCCGGCGCCCCCGACACCGGCCCGGTCCGGCTGGCCGGCGCCCAGGTGCCCATCGGCCCCGGCCCGCGGGTCGCCGACGCCCGCGCCGCCGCCGTCAAGGCGCCGCCGCCCGAGGCCGGCCTGGTGGCCAGCTGGTCGCGGCCCCGCCCCGGCGTGGCCGGCGCCGACCCCGCCGTACCGCCCGTGCCGCCGCAGCCCCCGGAGACGGCGGCGGGCTGGCGCCCCTGGCGGTTCCGCATGTCCAACGACGTGTGGGGCACCCCCTCCGTCGACGGAGACCTCGTCTACGTCACCTCCTTCGAGGTGCACGCCCTGGACGTGGCCACCGGCCGCCGCCGCTTCAAGACCCGGGACGTCGCCTGGTCTATGGCGGTCGCGGACGGCCGTATCCACGCCTCCGACGGCCCCACCCTGTTCGCCTTGGACGCCCGCGAGGGCACCGACCTGTGGCGGCTGTCCACGGACGCTTGGGTGTACTCCCTCAAGGCCGACCGCGGCACCGTCGTCACCGGCACCCGCGGCGGCGGTGTCCAGGCGTGGGAGGCGGCTAGCGGACAGAAGCTGTGGGAGATCACCGGCTGCCAGACCGACTTCGAGTCCCCGGAGGCGGGCGCGGTCGTGCACGACGGCACGGTCTACGTCTGGCAGGACGCCCGGCTGCGCGCCCTGGAGGCCCGCACCGGCGAGGAGCGCTGGTCGTACCCGATCGGTGACGCGGCCTCCTGCGGCGGCGTCCCGGTCCGCCTGACCCCCGCCCCCGACGGCTGCGTCTACGTCTCCGCCGGCACCCGCGTGCTCGCCGTCGAGGCGGTGAGCGGCCGGGTCCGCTGGCACTTCGAGGCCCCGGCGGTCTTCCTGAGCCCGCCGGCCTTCGCCCCGGGCCCGGCCGTCACCGGCGGCGGCATCTACCTCGCCGACTACCTCGGCACGGTCTACGCCCTCGACGCCGCCGACGGCCGCGACCGCTGGCGCATCGCCACCGAGGCCCGCTCCTCCGTCGAGCCGGTCCTGGTGGCCGCCGGGCACGTGCACGTCGGCAGCGGCAAGGGCCTGTACACCCTGGACGCGGTCACCGGCACCCCCAAGTGGCGCTTCCAGGCGGGCGGCGACGTCGTGGGCGCGCCCGCGGTGGCGGAGGGCCGCATCCATTTCGGCTCCACCGACCACCTTCTCTACACCCTGAAGGCCGACGACGGACGCCTGCGCTGGAAGCTCGCGACCGGCGGCGAGATCACCGGCTCCCCGGTGGTCAAGGACGGCGTGGTGTACGCGTGCAGCAAGGACCGGTGCGTGTACGCGCTGGACGCGGAGAAGGGCACGGGCACCGCGCGGACCGCGTGAGCCGCGCGACGGCCGTCGTACCGGCTCTGCACGGAAGGGCTCCGGACGGCGGCCGTCCACGCCGACGCTACCTCCGGCGCCCGGCGGCCGCCATGCGCGCCCGGCGGTTAGTCTGCTGGCATGTACATGCCTTCACGGACGCGCGCACTGAGGTTCACGGCCGTACTGACCCTGGTGGTGCTCAGCCTGACCGGTTTCTCGTCCGGCCGGCACCACGGCAGCCGGGGGCACGGAGGCGGCGGGGGCGGGTGCAGCAGCTCGCACCAGGACCACGACAGTTCGTCCTCCACCTCGGGCGGCGGCTCGTACGGCTCCTCGGGCGGCTCCTCCTACGGCTCGGACGACGACGGCTACGGCAGCACGGGCGGCGGCTCCTACCGGCGCACCCACCGCCCCACCTCCACGCCGTCCGGCAACGGCAGCAGCACCCCGCTGAAGGACGGGACGGCCAGGCTGGTCGCCTGCGCGAGGGCGGGTAAGCCGTACGCGACGGTCGAGGTCACCAACCCGAACGGCCGCAAGGCGACCTTCAGGGTCGAGGTGCTCTTCCTGCCTCAGACCCCGCCCGCCATCGACTCGGCCCGCACGAAGGTCTCCGTACCCGCCCACGGCACCAGGACGGTCCGGCTCCCGTTCGGGCAGAACGCCCACCTGGACCTGCTCGACCACTGCGAGGTGGACAGGACGGCGCTCCTGGCGTCCTGACCGTCAGCGCACCCGGAACTCCCGGCGGCGGGCGGCGAACAGCTCCGCCTGCCGCCCGGCCGGCAGGTTGCCCAGCGCGATCAGGTGCGGCGCCTGCGCGAACACCTGGGCGAGCGAGGCCTCCCGGGCCGCCCACAGCGCCCGCACGGACCCCTGCACCGCCTCGGCCGGATACCCCGCGATGACGGCGTCCCGGTCGACGCCCGAGGTCGGTGGAGTTCGTGCCGGCTCTCCCACGCAACGAGCGGAAAGGTACGGAAGGGGGTGACCCGGGCCGGTGCTGAAAGGGTCGCTGTGGGCTGAACCCGGCCGCCCGCTTCCTTGCCAGTGTCGTGCTTCCGCGACCCGAGTAAAGGGCGCTGCGCGTCGCCTTCGGCGATGGCCCTCCGGGCCACCCTTGACTCGGCTCACTCCAGCACGGGGGAGAAGCGAGCGGGCGGCCGGGGGAAAGTGGGCGCCTACCGGTACCGGGCCCGCAACCCAGCCGGGCACTCACCCGGCGCCAGGGGTACGCGTCGGCGCCTCGCCTGCACGCCGGGCCGCTTCGGCGGCCACCGTCCCGGCGGTGGGGGAGCGAGGGACGGGCTGGCGTCCCATGAGCCCCTCGGGTCACAGGAAATCGGTGATTGGCGGATTCGGGCCACCTCTAGCGGACCTCCCGCCACCAGACCTACCCCGCCGCTTGGCCCGATTGCACCAATCACCGCCTGGAGGGGCGAGGTGAGGCCGCCGGGGAACCCGGGACTCCCCGGGTTCCCGGCATGAGCCGCAGTCGCCGATCTCACCCGGCGTGCATGAGAGGCGCTGCCGCGCCCCACCCACTCACCGTTCGCCGCTTAGCCCACCTGGCGTGCAGGCGAGGCGCGTTCGCGCACCCTTGCCGACGATGCGGACCCAGCCGACCCGAGGGCCCGGTACCGGCCGGGGCCACCGCCTCTCCGGGCCGCTCGCTCGCTTCTTCCCCGGGCTGGAGCGGGCCGGGTCAAGGGTGGGCCGGAGGCCCATCGCCGAAGGCGACGCGGAACGCGCCCTTGACGCGGACCGCGGAAGCCCGACACTGGCCGGGAAGCGAGCGGCCCAACGGTCACGTGGAATCGCCGGTCAGGGAAACCAGCGTGGCCCTGATCTCCGTGACCATGTACGCAGGCCGCCGGAAAACGTCCTCGGCGCTGAAGCGGAGGAGGCTGCGGATCTCGGGGCAGCGCAGGAGCTGGTTGAACCGGTCGATGTCCCTGCGGTGGGCTTCACGGGTGCCGTGGTAGGCGTACCCTTCGATCTCCACGGCGAGCCCCGCCGCCCGGAAGAGGAAGTCGACGACGCGGCGACTGCCGTCCGGGGTGCGCAGCTCGGCCTGGCTCTCGGGGTGCAGCCCTGCGTCGTACATGCGCAGGCGGGCGACCGTCTCGGCGGGAGAGCCGGCGAGCGGATCGGTCAGCCGGAGCCAGTCCAGGGCCCGGACCGACCCCCGCGAGCCCCTCCCCAGCGCGCGGGCGATCTTCACCTGGCGAACCAGGGGAGCGCGTCGGACTCGCCCGACCCTGCGGTACGCCAGGGCCGAGTCCACGGCGACGATCGCAGAGTCACGTGGGCCGCGGCGAAGGAGATCGGCACAGGTGCGGGTCGGGGTGGTGAGCCGTAGCCCCCGCCTTTCCACCACGTCGCCTCCGCCGAGTGGCATCCGGTGCACACGCACGCCTTTGCCCAGGCGGTGCACGCCGAGCTGCGGATCGATGAAGTCCAGCGGCGCCCTGCGGTCACCGCCGAGCAACTCGATCCTCCAGAGGGCAGCCGCGGAACCGTGGCTCACGACTAACCTCGGTACGCCGAGCTGGACGGCCCGGAGGTGGGTGAACAGGTCCGGCTCGCATCCCGGCTCGGCCCAGGCACCGTGCCGGAGCTGCGTCCAGCCCTCCGCCCGTAGCGCGCGCGACAGGCTACGCCTGGGCCAACCGGCCTTCACGGCACGGGAGGTGAGGAGGACGCCTCTGTCCGCCAGCGCCCTCAAGTCGATCCGCTCCACACGGGCAAGATCGCAGAAACCGTGACCTGCCGCTTGCCCTGTGGATAACCGAGCGGGTTCAGCCCTTCAGGGAGTCCAGGAAGGCACTCCAGGCGAGGGGACGGAAGAGGAGCACGGGTCCGTCCTCGGGCCTCTTGGAGTCGCGGACGGGCACGAGGCCGGGGTGTGCGTCGGCCACTTCGACGCACTCGCCGCCGCTGCCGTTGCTGTAGCTGCTCTTGCGCCACACGGCGGTGCTCAGGTCAGTCCCGGTGCTTGCCATCTCGATAGTCCTCCGCCGCTCGTTCGACCATGGCCAGGGACGCCTCTGGCGGTAGTGCCGCGGCCCTGAGCAGATCGTACGACCTGCGGTAGCCCTTCACGAGCGCCGGATAGTCGATGAGTTGGCCGTTGTGGAGCCCTTCGGTGTAGGCCACCGGCGGGGCGTCCGGAAAGGTCATCACCCTCATCATGCCCATCATGAACGGGTGGGCGTGCGCCGTTTCCGGGAGGATCTGCAGAACGCCCTGCGTGGAGCGGATCACCTGAGCGATGTGCTCCAACTGCTCCGCCATCTCCGTCGGGGGCAGCAGGGGCTTGCGGACGAGGGACTCGTGCAGCACCGCCCAGAACGAGGGCCGCTCCTCCCGGTCCCAGATCTTCGCGCGCTCCAGCCGGGCCCGGACCTGCTTGTCGACGGTCGCGGGCGGCAGCCAGGGCAGCGACGTGTGGACGACGGCCTCCGCGTAGGCCTGCGTCTGCAGCAGGCCCGGTACGAGCATCGGAGCCCAGTCCTCGATCGTCTCCGCGTGCCGCTCCATCTCCGCCACATCCGCGAAGTACTCCGCGTGCCCCGACTGCCGTGCCCGGCGCGCGTCTTCACACCGCCGCTCGAAAAACCCGTCCGTCCCCAGCACCTTGTCGACGTGCCGGGCCAGATCCACCGGCATCCGCCGCTCCCCCCGCTCGATCTGGCTCAGGAACGGCACGCCCCGGAAGCTTCCCTCCGCCAACTGCTCCAAGGTGAGCCCCGCCAGCTCACGCTGATAACGCAACTCGGCGCCGTAGAAGGAGGGGACGTTCGCCGAGGCGTCCGGGTCTTTGCGTGGGGGCATAACTCGTCACCGCCGTTTGCCAGATGTGCTTGCGCAGCCGAAACCTCTTCAAAAGGTACCGGCGTGGGCATCACTCTGTGACTGGTTCATCACAGTCCGCACAGGAAGGTCCGCGCAACCGTGTCGCCCTCGAATCCCCCCTCCGTCCCGCGCGTCAACTCCGTCTACGACACCACCCTCTGCGTGGACGACCTGCGCGAGGCGCTGTCCGCACGCGGCATCACCCTGCCCTCGCTGCGGGTGGACCTGCCGAGCTTCGCGGGCACGTACCAGCCCCCGGCCGGCCTGGTCGCGCTCGGCAACTGCAACGCGGCGACGGCACGCGAACTGGCCAGGGCGCTGCGGGGTGAGGAACGCGCGCCGGACCGGCCGCCGCTGGACGTCGAGGTGGTCGCCGTACCGAAGGCACTACAAGGGCTGCGCCGTACCGTTCGCCGCTACCTGGACGCGCCCTGCGCCGACGTCCAGCTCTGCGTCACCGAACTCGTCGGGAACGTCATCCGGCATGTGGGGGAGGGGGCCTGTGTCCGCGTACGGGTGGCCCGGACGGGCGATGGACGCATCCGCATCGAGGTCACCGACCCGGAGCCGAAAGCCGTGCCGGTGCTCCTGCCTGCCGGAGACGACGACGAGGCGGGCCGCGGTCTCGCCCTGATCGACGCGGTGACCCTCCGGTGGGGTGTCGAGCAGGGGGTGGAGAAGACCGTGTGGTGCGAACTGGCGGAGGGGGCCTGACCGGCCCGCCCGGCGGCGCACACGACGAGGGACCGAGCATTCGCCCGGCCCTGGAGACGTGCTGCCGTGTCACGGCATCTGGCTGGATCTTGCCCTCCCACACACCTCGGCCGCGGCGGCTCCCCTCCGCGCCGCCGCGGCCGATCCCCGTCGGGGTGGTGGCTTACTTGTTGCCCAGGTCCAGGGCCGGCGGGACGGGCGCGTGGTTCTCCAGGGTGGTGATCTGCTCGTCGGTCGACGGCTCGGACTTCTGGGTGCTCTGTGCCGGGTTCTCTTGGAGGGCCGGCGGAACGGGAGCGTGGTTCTCCATCGTGGTGACGTCCGTCGTCTGCTTCTCGGTGTTGCTCATGTTCAGGCTCCCCCTGGGAGTGGTGATCAAGTGAGTCAGGCGCCTCTGTCCGGTGATCTCCCCCGAGTATCGCCGGACAGAGGCACATGGCCGGAGCCCCCCCGTGGGCTCGGTGCGACCCGGACGTCCCCCGACGCGACGGGCCGTTGCTTCGACAGTGCCAGGTGGTCATAAACGTTTGATGAACGTCGACGACGGCCGGCTCAGGACGCCTCCAGCGGTGCCAGCAGTGCTCGCACCTCGGCGGCTTCGGGTGCTCCCGATTGTTCCAGCAGGAGGAGGGCCTCCTGCCAACAGGTTCGTGCCCTGTCCGACTGGCCCAGAGCGTGAAGGCTCTTGCCGAGCGTGCTGAGTACGCTTCCGCGGATCAGGTCGCCGCCGATGAAGCCGATGGCCAGGGCCTGCTCGGCGTGCTGCGCGGCCTGCGCCGGGCGTTCGGTTGTCAAGTGGAGTTGGGCGATACGGAAGTGTGTCGTCCCCTCCCACAGCCGCTGTCGGTTGGTGCCGAACATGGTCAGGGCTTCGGAGAGTTGGCTCAGGCCTTCGGCATATCGCCCGGCTCGTACCAGCGCGACCCCCAAGGCGTAGCGGCCGTTGGCAAGGCGCAGGGTCATACCGAGTTGCTGGAAGATGTCGACGCCCTGCTGGGCCAGACTCACAGCTTCGGAGGTGCGGTTCATACGCTCGTAGAGCCGGGACAGATTGCACAGCGAGTTGGCCTCACCGGGCCGGTTGCCGTCGGCTCGGTAACCGTTCTTGGCGGTGGTGAGGAATTCTTCCGCTTCTTCGTATCGGCCCTGGCTGAGAGCGATGATCCCCCGGTCGGTGGAGGCCCAGCTGATGGGAGCGGCATCTCCCGCCGCGGAGGCGAGGGCAACGGCGCGCCGAGCTTCCTCGTCAGCCTCGGAGTACCGTCCGGCTGCCAGGTGGACGTTGGAGAGGGCGGTTCTGGCCCGGCTTTCGGCTCGGACGTCGGCGTCCTTCTGTGCGGCGTCCCGCAGAGCCCTCGCTGCTGTTTCGTACTGCTTGGCGTTCGCTCCCGATTCCGCCAGGTCCTTGGCGGCCCACAAGAGGTCGACGGCTCGGCTGAGCCCGCTTCCGGTGGTTTGCTGACTGGCACAGGCCAACAGGCACTGTGCCTCTGCGAAGAGCCAGTCGAGCGCCTCGGACCGTGCGGTGAAGAAGAGGCCCTTGTAGGACGTCGGCGTCAAATGGTCAACCGTCCGGTCACCCGGCCGCTCTATGGCGTACACCCGAGCCGCCGTGGCCAGATAAAAGTCCAGCACCCGCGACATCGCCGCCTCCCGCTCCCGCGGCGGCAACTCGTCCCTCTCCGCGCAGGCTCGCGCGTACAGGCGGACCAGGTCGTGGAAGCGGTAGCGGCCGGGCGCCGCCGACTCCAGCAGCGACGTGTCCACCAGGGACTCCAGCAAGTCCTCGGTGTCCTCCGGGGGCAGGTCCAGGACCGCGGCGGCAGCGGCGAGCGAGATGTCCGGGCCGTCGGCCAGGCCCAGGAGCCGGAAGGCCCGGGCCTGGGGCGGTTCCAGCTGGCCGTAGCCGAGTTCGAAGGTGGCCTTCACCGCGAGGTCCCCGGCCTGGAGCTCGTCCAGGCGGCGGCGTTCGTCCGCCAGCTTGGCCGCCAGGACGGAGACCGTCCAGGTGCGGCGGGCCGCCAGGCGGGAGGCCGCGATGCGGATCGCCAGCGGGAGGAAGCCGCAGGCCGCGACCACGTCCAGCGCGGCCTCGCGCTCCGCCGCCACCCGCTCCTCGCCCACGATCTTCGTGAAGAGGGCCAGCGCCTCGTCGGGGGACATGACGTCCAGGTCGACCAGGTGGGCGCCGGCGAGGTCGAGCATGCGGACGCGGGAGGTGACCAGGGCCGCGCAGCCCTCCGTCCCCGGCAGCAGCGGCCGCACCTGCGCCGCGTCCTTGGCGTTGTCCAGCAGCACCAGGACCCGGCGGCCGTCCAGGACCGAGCGGTACAGCGCCGAGCGTTCCTCCAGGGAGTCGGGGATCGCGGTGTCCGGCGTGCCCAGGGCCCGCAGGAAGGAGCCCAGGACCGTCTCCGGTTCCGCCGCGCGGGGGCCCGCGCCCTGGAGGTCGACGTACAGCTGGCCGTCGGGGAAGGCCGGGCGCGCCCGGTGGGCGACGTGGACCGCGAGGGTCGTCTTGCCCACGCCGCCGATGCCGGCCAGGGCCGAGACCGCCATCACCCGGCCCTCCGCCTCCGACGCCGAGGACAGGACGTCCGTCAGATCCGAGACGAAGGACGAGCGGCCGGTGAAGTCGGGGACGGAAGCGGGGAGCTGGGCCGGGCGGACCAGGGTCGCCGTCGGCTCGGTCACGGGGGCGGACGGCTCCGCGAGGGCCGGGTCCGCCTGGAGGATGCGCTGCTGGAGTTCGCTCAGGCCAGGCCGGGGGTCGACCCCCAGCTCCTCCGACAGCAGGCGGCGGGTGTCGGCGTACACCGCGAGGGCCTCCGCCTGGCGGCCGCTGCGGTACAGCGCGAGCATCAGCAGTTCGCGCAGGCGTTCACGCAGCGGGTGCGCGGCCGTCAGGGCCGTCAGTTCCGAGACCGCCTCCGCATGGCAGCCCTGGTCCAGGTCCAGGTCCAGCCGGGTCTCCAGCAGGCCGAGCCGCCACTCCTCCAGGCGGGCCCGCTGGGCCTCGGCGTACGGGCCGGGGACGCCGGCCAGGACTTCGCCGTCCCAGAGCGACAGGGCCTGGTTCAGCAGTGACCGGGCCCGGCCGAGGTCGCCCGTCCCCCGCGCCTTCTCCGCCTCCGCCGCCAGGTCCTGCGCGACCGCGAGGTCCAGGGCGCCCTCGCGCAGGCCCCGGATCGCGTAACCGCCCGATTCGCTGATCAGGACGCCGGGGCTCAGCACCTTGCGCAGCCGGGAGGCGTACGTACGGACCGCCGCCAGCGCCTGGGACGGCGGCTCGGGCCCCCACAGCGCGTCGATCAGCTCCGCCGCCGTGGCCGTACGGCCCTCGCGCAGCAGCAGGGCGGCCAGCAGGGCGCGCTGCTGGGGGGAGCCCGTGCTGAGCGCCTCCTCGCCGTGCCAGGCCCGCACCGGACCGAGCACGCCGAAGCGCAGCGGGCCGGGCTCCGCGACGGGCGCGGAGCCGGCACGCCGCTGCTCGGGTACTCGCGGCCCACCGTCCATGCGTTCGTCCCCCTCGGCATCACGAACAACCCCGTCAGTTTGCCTTGTTCCGGGCGGTTGCGTCAGCCGTGGGAGACGCCGATCACAGCGGGCCGTATCCGGGTGCACGAAGCCCTCACAACCTCTCCGCACGACGGCCTCCGGGCGTCGGGAGCTGAGGGAGCGTCACATATGCCGTGATGTACGGACATCCGGCCGGCGGCAGGGCTCAGTCGGTCAGGTCCACCCGTACGGTCAGCAGGTCCGTGCCGAACGCCCGTACCGCCGTGCTGTTGAGACGGGGCAGGGTGCGCAGCCGGGCCACCGGGTCGTCGTCGGGGAGCAGGTGGGCGGTGCCGTGGTGCCAGCGGCCGGCGATGCGGACCCGGACCCGGGGGTCGGCCTGGATGTTGCGCACGTACTGCGACTTCAGGCCGAACTCGGAGACCAGCCAGAAGGAGTCGCCGGCCCGGCGCCCGCCGACCGGGGTGCGCCGGGGCAGGCCGGACGTCCGGCCGGTGGTCTCCAGCAGGGTCTGGAACGGCAGGCGCCGGTTGAGCGGGTTGGCGACGTACCGCTGGAGGCGGGTGACGACGCGGTGCTTGCGGTCTGCGCGGCCTGACACGGTTCCGGCTCCCCTGCTTGCTCCCGGCACGAGGATGCCAGGCTCCACCGGGGTGCGCCGGAACGCAACAGGGGGCGGACGTGCCTCCTCAGTGCCCCAGGAACACCGGGTTGGTGAGCGCGGCCATCGCTCCCGGTACCGGGCCGAACGCCGTCTCGTGGCGTAGCTCGGCCCGCACGTAGGCCGCGCGGTCCGGCGTCGTGCGCCACTCCAGGGTGCCCGTGCCGGACACCGGCAGCGGTCCGCCGGTGCACAGCACGCCCTGGTCGGTGACGAACCGCATCGAGCAGCGCGGCGCCCCGGACACCTCCAGCCGCACGGTCACCGGGGTGTCGTGCCCGACCGCCAGCCGCTCCCCGATCCCGGCCCGTTCGCCCCCCTCGGCCGTCGCGGAGAACGCCAGCGAGACGTGCCGCGACTCGGCCACGTACGACCGCCCCGCACGCAGCCCCTCCTGGATCGCCTCCCGGGTCAGGCCGTCGGCGAGGACGACCGTCTGGGGCAGCCCGACGACGTCCGGGGCGCGGTGGGCGTCGCTGTTTCCCATCGCCGGCAGCCACGCCCGGCCGCCCCGCGCCGACGCGACCAGCGCCGCGTCCCAGGCCGCCAGCGCCGACTCGTCGTCGGGTGTCCAGGGCCCGTTCCACACCTCCACGGCGTCCGCGTGCGCGAACCCGAACTTCCAGGCGCAGCCCACGCAGCCGGCGTACGGATGGGCCGGGACGACCAGACCGCCGGCCCGCCGGATCTCCCGCGCGAACCGCGCCCAGTGGCCGTCCCCGGCCCGGTAGCGCCAGTCGACGAAGGTGCCCGGCTCGGTGCCGATCGCCAGCACGTGCCCGTTCCTGGTAGTGACCTCCTCGCCGAGCAGCACCAGGAGGTCGTCGCCGGCCGCGTCGGCCCAGTGAGCGTGCGAGGCGTGCGTGTTGTGGTCGGAGCTGTTGACGAAGTCCAGCCCGGCCGCGCGGGCCAGGTCCGCGATCCCGTCCGGGGTGCGGCGCCCGTCGGAGTGCCAGGAGTGCAGGTGGCAGTCGCCCCGGTACCAGTCCCGCCCCCGCCCCCGGGCCCGGTCCGGCGGGTACACCGCCTCGGGCGCCTCCCCGGCCGCCCCTTCCGTCAGCGTGACGGTCACCTCGTACGACAGTCCCTGCGGCGCCACGGTGTACGGTCCGAGCGCGATGTGCCAGGTGCCGGGCGTCAGCGGCCCCGGAAGATACCCCGGCGTGGCCCCGTCGGCCCGTACGGAGAACTCGCTCCGCGCACCCCCCGACCACCCCCGGAACCCCCGCCCGCCCAGCTCGGTACCGCCTGGGTCGAACAGCCCGATGTCGAGGGCGTTGCCGGGGGTGCCGGGCGGGACGCGGGGTCTGTCGTAGGTGTAGGAGACCTTCACCTCGCGCATGCCGGGCGGCACTTCGAACGGCAGGTACACATAGTCCGGCGAACCCGCTGCCAACGTGCCGCGCAAGGTCGTCACGGAGCCCACGGTACCCACGATCGGACCTCGGTGACCGCGAACGGTCCGCGCGCACCTCCTGACGGGCGACCGACCGGTCGGTACGATGCCTCATGCGCATCTCCGTCACGATCTTCCTCACCGACGAGACCATCACCCCCGTCCGGCTGGCGCAGGAGCTGGAAGCGCGCCGGTTCTCCGGCCTCTACCTCCCGGAACACACCCACATCCCGGTCGACCGCACCACCCCCTACCCGGCCGGCGGCGACCTCCCGCGCGAGTACGGCCGCACCCTCGACCCCTTCGTCGCCCTGGCCCAGGCCGCGGCCGTGACCCGGCGGCTGGCGCTCGGTACCGGCATCACGCTCGTCGCCCAGCACGACCCCATCGACCTCGCCAAGCAGATCGCCTCGCTCGACCACCTGTCCGGCGGCCGTTTCACCCTCGGCCTCGGCTACGGCTGGAACGTGGAGGAGGCTGCCGACCACGGCGTGACCTGGCGGACCCGCCGGGAACTCGTCCGGGACCGGATGGCGCTGATGCGCGCCCTGTGGAGCGAGGAGCCGACCGCGTACGAGGGGGAGTTCGGCGCGGTACGGGCCAGCTTCGCCCACCCCAAGCCCGTGCGGAAGCCGCGCGGCCCGGTCGTCGGCCCCCGCACGCTCGTCGGCGGGTCCGCCGGGCCCAGGCTGTTCGCGCACATCGCCGAGTACGCCGACGGCTGGCTGCCGATCGGCGGGCGCGGGCTCTCCGAGTCGCTGCCCGTGCTGCGCTCGGTGTGGGCGGACGCGGGCCGCGACCCGGACGCCCTCCAGGTCGTCCCGTACGCCGTCCGGCCCACCCCCGGCAAACTCGCCCACTACGCCGAACTGGGCATCGAGGAGGTCGTGGTGCAGCTGCCGCCGGCCCGGGAGGCGGAGGTGCTGCGGGCGCTGGACGCGTACGGCTCGCTGCTGCCGGACAGTGTCCCGCAACAGTGATCAAACGCGAACGTATGCTCAAGGGATGACGACTTCCGCGACCTCCGGAACCGGCCCCACCGAGAACTCCATGCGTCGCGCCCTCAAACGCGCCCGGGACGGCGTCGCCCTCGACGTCGCCGAGGCGGCGGTGCTGCTCCAGGCGCGGGGTGAGGACCTGACCGCCCTCACCGCCTCCGCCGCCCGGGTGCGGGACGCGGGCCTGGAGGCGGCGGGCAGGCCCGGCGTCATCACGTACTCGAAGAGCGTCTTCATCCCCCTCACCCGGCTGTGCCGGGACAAGTGCCACTACTGCACGTTCGTCACCGTACCCGGCAAGCTGCGCCGCGCCGGGCACGGCATGTTCATGTCCCCCGACGAGGTGCTGGACATCGCCCGCAAGGGTGCCGCCCTCGGCTGCAAGGAAGCCCTGATCACCCTCGGCGACAAGCCGGAGGACCGCTGGCCGGAAGCGCGCGAGTGGCTCGACGCGCACGGCTACGACGACACCATCGCCTACGTCCGCGCCGTCTCCATCCGCATCCTGGAGGAGACGGGACTGCTTCCCCACCTCAACCCGGGCGTGCTGACGTGGACCGACTTCCAGCGGCTGAAGCCCGTCGCGCCCAGCATGGGCATGATGCTGGAGACCACCGCGACCCGCCTGTGGTCCGAGCCGGGCGGCCCGCACCACGGCTCCCCGGACAAGGAACCGGCCGTCCGCCTCCGCGTGCTGGAGGACGCCGGCCGCTCCTCCGTCCCCTTCACCTCCGGCCTGCTCATCGGCATCGGCGAGACCTACGAGGAGCGCGCGGAGTCCCTGTTCGCGCTCCGGAAGGTCTCCCGGGCCTACCACGGCATCCAGGAACTCATCATCCAGAACTTCCGCGCCAAGCCGGACACGGCCATGCGCGGCATGCCGGACGCCGAACTGGACGACCTTCTCGCCACGGTGGCCGTCGCCCGGCACATCATGGGCCCCTCCGCCTGCCTCCAGGCCCCGCCGAACCTGGTCGACGCCGAGTACGAGCGGCTGATCGGCGCCGGTATCGACGACTGGGGCGGGGTCTCCCCGCTGACCATCGACCACGTCAACCCCGAACGCCCCTGGCCGCAGATCGAGGAACTCACCGAGCGCTCCCGCGCGGCCGGCTTTGAACTGCGCGAACGCCTCTGCGTCTACCCGGAGTTCGTCCGCCGCGGCGAACCCTGGCTGGACCCGCGGCTGCGCCCGCACGTGTCCGCCCTCGCCGACCCGGTCACGGGCCTCGCCCTGCCGGACGCGCCGGTCACGGGCCGGCCCTGGCAGGAGCCGGAGGAGGTGTTCACCGCCACCGGCCGCACCGACCTGCACTCCTCCATCGACACCGAGGGGCGTACCGGCGACCGGCGTGCCGACTTCGACGAGGTGTACGGCGACTGGGAGGCCCTGCGGGAGGCGGCCGCCCCCGGCATGGCACCCGAACGCATCGACGCCGACGTGCGCGAGGCGCTGCGCACGGCGGCCGACGACCCCACCCGGCTGACCGACGCCGAGGCCCTCGCCCTGCTGCACGCGGACGGACCGGCACTGGACGCGCTGTGCCGGGTCGCGGACGACGTGCGCAGGTCGGCGGTCGGCGACGACGTCACCTACATCGTCACCCGGAACATCAACTTCACCAACGTCTGCTACACCGGCTGCCGGTTCTGCGCCTTCGCGCAGCGCCGCACCGACGCGGACGCGTACACGCTGTCGCTGGAGCAGGTCGCCGACCGCGCCCAGCAGGCGTGGGAGGTGGGCGCGGTCGAGGTGTGCATGCAGGGCGGCATCCACCCGGACCTGCCGGGCACCGCGTACTTCGACATCGCGAAGGCGGTGAAGGAGCGCGTCCCGGGCATGCACGTGCACGCCTTCTCCCCGATGGAGGTGGTCAACGGCGCGACCCGGACGGGCCTGTCCATCCGCGAGTGGCTCTCCGCCGCCAAGGAGGCGGGTCTGGACTCCATCCCGGGCACGGCGGCGGAGATCCTGGACGACGAGGTCCGCTGGGTGCTGACCAAGGGCAAGCTGCCCACGGCCACCTGGATCGAGGTGGTCCGCACCGCGCACGAGCTGGGCATCCGCTCGTCGTCCACGATGATGTACGGGCACGTGGACCAGCCCCGGCACTGGCTCGGCCACCTGCGCACGCTGGCCGGGATCCAGCGCGAGACCGGCGGCTTCACGGAGTTCGTCACGCTCCCGTTCATCCACACCAACGCGCCGGTGTACCTGGCCGGCATCGCCCGCCCCGGCCCGACGCTGCGGGACAACCGGGCGGTGACGGCGATGGCCCGTCTCCTGCTGCACCCCTGGATCCCCAACATCCAGACAAGCTGGGTCAAACTGGGCATCGAGGGGGCGGCGGAGATGCTCCGCTCCGGCGCGAACGACCTCGGCGGGACGCTGATGGAGGAGACGATCTCCCGCATGGCGGGCTCCTCGTACGGCTCGTACAAGTCCGTCCGCGACCTGGTCGCGGTGGCGGAGGCGGCCGGCCGCCCCGCGAAGCCGCGCACCACCCTCTACGGCGAGGTGCCCGAGGAACGCCGGCGGGCGGCCGAGGCGTCCGACGGCCACCTGCCGGAGCTGCTCCCGGTCCTGGACTGAGCGGCCTCCCGGCCGATCCCCCTCCGCGGACTGAGTACGATGATCCGACCCCTGTGCTGAGAAGGGGGACCCGTAGCGGAGGAGATGCGTCCCGTGGCTGCCCGACTGCCCTCGTGGGCCTGGGTCACCGGTCTGACGGCGGGGGCGACCGCGGCCGTCGTCGCCCTCGCCGTGCAGGCGGACCACGGGCCGCATCCCACGGCCGCCGTGACCAGGCCCAGCGCGTCGGCGACGGCGAGCCCGCATGCGACGCTGACACCGCGGACGCCGTCCGCCCCGGCCCTGCCGGACGAGTCCGGCGAGGGCCGCCGGATCGTGTACTCGCTCGGTGAGAAGCGCATCTGGCTGGTCGACGCGACCGGCAAGGCGTCCCGCACGTTCACGGTGTGGCCGGGCACGGTGAGCCCGCAGCCCGGCCGCTACTCGATCATCAAGCGCACCCAGTCCATCCAGGGCTCGGACGGCGTGCAGATCGAGCACATCATGTACTTCACCAAGGTCTCCGGCGTGAACATAGCCTTCTCCAACGCCCTCGACGGCTCCTCGCCCCCGCCCGCGAACGGCCAGAAACTGGGCGGCATCCGCATGCACAAGGAAGACGGAGCCGCCCTGTGGGCCTTCGGCGACCAGGGCACCCGGGTCACGGTGGTCAAGTAGCGTCCCGGCCGCCCGAGGGCAGCTGGTTGACGATCAGCGCGACGCCGGCGAGCAGGAACACGCGCGTCGCCGCGTCCAGGCCGTTCCACGTCTTCGACTGCCACATCGCGAACCACTCACCGCCGATCGCGATGAACCCGGCGCCGAAGAGCAGCAGGAGCATCAGCAGACCGTAGGTGGACCAGCGCCGGGCGACGGCGTCCCTTTGCCGCGCCCACAGGTACGTCCCCCAGACCAGCAGCAGGGCCGCCACGGTCTCCCACACGATGACGAGGACGTACGCGGTGTCCTGAAGTGCCGTACTGGTGACGGCCCGCCACATCAGATCGTCGTCCCTGAACGTCGTGTCCATCGCCAGTACGTGCCGCACGAACTGCTGGTTGGTCCCGAAGTCGGTGATGTTCCCGAGGGCGACCAGGGCGGTGTAGAGGGCGAGTATGCCGGTGAGCACACCGGCGGCGAGTCTGAGGCCGGTGTGGTGGGTGGGGGTGGTGGTCATGGCTGGATTCTTCCCGGTGGCCGCCCCGGTCCGCCGTACGCATTGCGCCAGAATCCGGCCGGGCGGCACTCAACGGACCGTCCCCGGTCGATTACAGTGCTGGGCGTCGTACAGGCGGACGGTGCCAGGGGAGGTCTGGTGGGGGCGACAGCCGGTGCCGTCTGGGGGCGTGCCGAACAGCAGGACTTCCGCAGCCGGGTCCGGGGCACGCTGCTCGGTGCCGCGGTGGGCGACGCGCTGGGCGGGCCCGCCGATCCCCTGTCCCTCGCCGAGATCCGGGCGGCGTACGGCGGTGAGGGGCTGCTCGACCTGGCCTTCGGGCACGGCCGGCGCGGCACGGTCACCCACCACACCCAGCTCACCCTGTTCACCGTGGACGGGCTGATACGCGCCCAGGTGCGCCGCGACACCGGCGCCTGGCACCCGCCGACCGATCTGCACCGGGCCTATCTGCGCTGGGCGGCCACCCAGCGGGACTGGGGGCCCGACGAGCGCCGCAAGGACGACGGCTGGCTGGCCCGCGAGGAGTGGCTGTACGCCCGCCGGGACCCCACCCGCGCGCTGCTGATCGGCTTCGGCGACGACACCATGGGCACGCTGGAGTCCCCGAAGAACCCGGGGGAGCTGGGGCCGGAGGCGGTCGCCCGCTCGGCGCCCTTCGGCCTGCTCGTCGGCTGGGAACCCCAACTGGTCGTCCAGCTGGCCGTGGAGTGCGCGGCCCAGACCCACGGCCACCCCATCGCCTACCTGTCGGCGGGCGCGTACGCCGTGATCGTGCACGCGCTCGCCCGCGGCGACAGCCTGGACGGCGCCGTGCAGCGGGCGCTCGCCCTGCTCGCCGTCCGCCCCGGCCACCAGCCGGTCTCCGACGCCCTCCAGCACGCCCTCGGGGCGGTACGGCAGGGCATGCCGACCCCGGCGCGGGTGGAGGAACTGGCCGGCGACGGCACGGCGGACGGGTTGCTGGCCGCCTCCGTGTACTGCGCGCTGGTGGGGGAGGACGTACGGCACGGGCTGTGCCTTGCGGTGAACCAGAGCGGGCCCTCCGCCGCCGCGGGCGCCCTCACCGGCGGCCTCCTCGGCGCCCTGCACGGCGAGACGGCCCTCCCGCCGGCCTGGCTGGCCGAGCTGGAGGGCCGTCCCACGATCCTGGAACTGGCCGACGACTTCGCGATGGAGATGACCCAGGGCCCGGCGTTGCACGGCCCGGCCGGTTCGTCACCGGGGTGGCTGGCCCGGTACCCGCGGGCGTGAGCGCGGTTTCGGGCAGCGGGCCCTACGGCGCCCCGACCACGTCGTCGCCCGCCGTCGCCGGTACCGGTACCGCCGCCACCGCGTCGCCGTCCGTGTTGACCTTCTCGATGACGGCCAGCCGGGCCGGGGTGTCCTCCGGCTTGAGGTAGCCGATGAGGATGTAGAGGACCAGGGAGACCGCGAGCGGGATCGAGACCTGGTACTGGAGCGGGACGCCGCCGTCGACGTTCCAGTTGATGGGGTAGTTGACCAGCCAGAAGGCCAGCAGGCCCGCCGCCCAGCTGGTGAGCGCCGCCGTCGGGCCGGAGCGGCGGAACGCGCGGAGCAGGCCGAGCATCATCGGGATCGCGATCGGGCCCATCAGACCGGCCACCCACTTGATGACGACGGTGATGATGTCCTTGAAGGTGGGGGAGTTGACCTGGGTCGCGACCGCCATGGACAGGCCGAGGAAGACGACCGTCGTGACACGGGCCGCGATCAGTCCCGACCGCTCGCCCCAGCCCCGTGCCCTGGCCGACAGCACCGGCGCCACGTCCCGGGTGAACACGGCGGAGATGGCGTTGGCGTCGGAGGAGCACATCGCCATGGTGTGCGAGAAGAAGCCGACGATGACGAGGCCCAGCAGGCCGTGCGGCAGGAGCTGTTCGGTCATCAGGGCGTAGGAGTCGGAGCCGTCCGGCTTCTGCGCGTGGACCAGCAGCGGGGACATCCACATCGGGAAGAACAGCACCACCGGCCAGACCAGCCACAGCACCGCCGACAACCGGGCCGAGCGCTCGGCCTCGTAGGCGCTGCCGGTGGCCATGTAGCGCTGGGCCTGGTTGAGCATGCCGCCGTTGTACTCGAAGAGCTTGATGAAGAGGAACGCCAGGAGGAACACCGTGCCGTAGGGGCCGACCAGGGGCTTGCCGTGGCCGTGCAGGGCCGGCTCGTCCCAGGCGCCGAAGAAGCCGATGTGCTTGTCGTTCAGCTTCAGCACGACCGCCACGAACATCGCGATGCCTGCGAGCAACTGGATGACGAACTGGCCGAGTTCGGTCAGCGCGTCCGCCCACAGGCCGCCGATCGTGCAGTACACCGCGGTGATCGCACCGGTGATGAGGATGCCCTGGTTCAGCGAGACGCCGGTGAAGACGGACAGCAGGGTGGCGATGGCCGCCCACTTGGCGCCCACGTCCACGATCTTCAGCAGCATGCCGGACCAGGCGAGTGCCTGTTGCGTGTGCAGGTTGTAGCGGTTCTTCAGGTACTCCAGCGGGGAGGCCACGTGGAGCCGGGAACGCAGTCGGTTGATGCGGGGCGCGAACAGCTTCGACCCGATGGCGATGCCGAGCGCGATGGGGAAGGACCAGGTGATGAAGGAGGTGACGCCGTAGGTGTAGGCGATGCCCGCGTATCCGGTGAACATCACGGCGCTGTAGCCCGACATGTGGTGCGAGATGCCGGAGAGCCACCAGGGCATCTTGCCGCCGGCCGTGAAGAAGTCGGAAACGTTGTCCACGCGCTTGTGCGACCAGACGCCGATCGCGACCATCACACCGAAGTAGCCGATGAGCACGGCCCAGTCGAGACTGTTCATGTGCCCGATCGTGGGTCCGCTCACATGAACACGACAAGCAAGCGTAAGGTCAAGTCGGAGTAAAATTGTTCGGCTTGCTGATCTGTGTTCATCAGTATGAACAGCCTTGTGCCGTCGGAAGTTGGGCCGTCCTCATCGGACCGCCGGGGTTGACCAGCGACGACTGTCCCGTGATCGCCCGCGCCGGGGCCGGGACAGGGAACACCGCCGCATCCGCCACAGTCGGGCATCGCCCCGCGCGCCGCGGCCCCGAGCGAGGCCGGTGGCCGCGGCGGGACCGGGCGGGGCGGAGCCGGCGGCGCCGTTCAGTCCGGCGGTGCCGGGCTCGGGCGCGTACGCCGGCCGGCTCCGCCGGCCGTCAGGGCTTCCGCAGCGCGTCGGGGCACGGCGTACCACGCGGCAGCTGGTACGGCGCGGCCAGCCGGTACGTGCCCGGCTTCGGCGCGACCAGCGTGGTCCACTTGTCCCCGTCGACGTCCTCCGGCGTGGCCATCAGGCACGCCTTGGCCTTCTCGTAGGGCTGGCTCTTGCCGTGCTCGTCGACGATGCTCAGCCACGGCGAGTACGGGATCCGGATCAGGATCCGCCCGGCCTTGCTCACCCGCAGCGTCATCTCGCCCTGCTCGGCCCGGTCCACCACCGCGTTCGGCTCGGCGAGCGGCGCCGGATCGGTCACCTTGAACAGCTGCCAGTTCGCGTCGCCCCAGACCTGCTTCAGGTACGGCATCCCGCGCCGCAGCAACTGCCGCTCGCGCTCGCCCCCGTCACCGTCCGGGTTGTCCTTGGGCAGCACCACGTAGTGCACGGCCCACCGCTGGAGCCACTCGTGGTAGTTCGCCGAGTTGAGCGTGTCGTCGTAGAAGAGCGGGTTGCGCTCCATGTCGGCCTGCCGGTTCCAGCCGCGGGCCAGGTTGACGTACGGCGCGAGCGCGGAGGCCTCGCGGTGCGAGCGGGCCGGGACCACCTCGACCCGGCCCTTCTCGGCGCCGGCCTTCTGCAGCTCGTTGACCAGCGGGGCGAGTTCCCGCGCCCAGGAGGCGGCCGGGGTGGTGTGGAGGATGTCGTCCACCGACTTGAAGCCGATCCAGCCGGCGAAGCCGAGGAAGGCCAGCACGGTCACGTACCACTTGCGGGACTTCGGCACGGTGTACGGCAGGGCCGCGATCAGGGTCGCGCCCGCGAACAGCATCGGCAGCCGTGAGATGTTGGACCCGATCTGCGAACTGATCAGCCACACCAGGACGACGGCGACGCTGTAGACGGCGGCCGTCAGCCGGACCGTCACCCACTCCTTCGGCACCAGGAACAGGCACAGCAGGCCGTACGACAGCGGCATGATCACCGAGCCGAACCCCATGGGCTGGGTGCCGGAGAACGGGAACAGCCAGGCCGACACCGCGACCACCGCCGCCGGCGCGAGCCCCAGCGCCCACGCGCCCGGCCGCCGCTTCTGCAGGAACAGGGCGACCGCGACCAGGCCCACGAACAGCCCCGCGACCGGCGAGGCCATCGTGGCGAGCGCCGCCAGCGGGGCGGCGACCAGGGCCTTCGCCCAGCGTTTGAACCGCCACCGGTACGGCCAGCAGAACACCGCCGCGACCGAGCCCAGCGCGAACGCCGTGCCGAGCCCGAAGGTGACCCGGCCGGAGATCGCGTTGCACAGGAACGCGAAGACCCCGGCGAGCGAGGCCCACAGCGGGTTCCTCACCGCCCGGCTGCGGATCAGCACCAACGTCAGCAGACCGGCCGAGACGGTCCCGGCGATCATCATCGTCGTCCGCACACCGAGGACCGACATCAGATACGGCGACACCACGCTGTACGACACCGGGTGCATACCGCCGTACCAGGCGAGGTTGTACGCCGAGTCCGGGTGCCGGCCGACGAACTCCGCCCACGCGTCCTGCGCCGCGAGATCGCCACCGCTGTTCGCGAACGTGAAGAACCAGATGATGTGCAGCACACCCGAGAGCGCCGTCATCGACAGCACGGGGTGCCGGAGCAGCCGCTGCCGCAGCGGTTCCAGGGCCGCGAGCAGACGGGCGCGCGCGCCGGGGCGCACCCCGGCGCCGGGTTCGGCTGCGCGCCGGTCCGGTTCAGTCGCGGACGGACGTATTCGCGGGCCGGATCCCGGGCCCGGATCCGCGTCGTCGGCGTGTGTCGGCTCCGCTGTGGCCACCTGAAGGCACTCCCCGTGTCCCGTCTTCCGTTCCCGGCCGCTTCCCTCGGAGTACCCGGCCGCGTTCCGTCCAGTTCGCGGCCCTGTCCCGGGACCGGCGACCTGCCCCGTTTCGTGACGCTAGCACGCACCCCGCCACAGGGCTCCCGGGTGGGGGCTCCATGACGGGGTGCGCGGGGGGACGGGGACGGGGTGAGCGGGGCCGGGCGCGGGACGGGCCGGTGGCCGTACGGCCCGTCCGCCGGTCAGCCCAGCCGGGTCAGTCTGGCGCCCATACCGGGCTCGGCCAGGTCCTCCCGCAGGGCCACCGGGACCTTCACCGCACCGGCCGAACCGTCACCCACGGTGAGCGTCCCGACCCGGGTGCCGGCCTTCGCGGTGTGCGGCACGGTGCCGGACGCGAAGGACAGCTTCACCTTCATCCCGGCCCAGCCGGCCGCTGTGACGTCCTTGGTCACCACCACCGGGGTACGGCCGCCGAGCCGGTCGTCCACGTACCCGACGACGTCCCCCTTCTTCACGATCTTCGCCGAGGTCAGCGCGGACTGGGCGGCGAGCAGCGCCGTCTTGCTGACCGTGTTGACCGTCTGGAGGATCTCCCGCTTGTGCTGGCCGAGGATCGCCCCGACGAGCGTCACCGTCTGCCCGCCGACCTGCTTGCGGGAGGCGAACAGCAGGTTGCCGCCGGCCGCGGTGGTGCTGCCGGTCTTGATGCCGATCGCGCCGATGCGGTACGGCAGCTCGTTGTAGTTGGGCCAGAACTTCCCGGAGGGGTCCGTCCAGCTGGCCGCGCTGCTGATCGCGACCAGGGCCGGGACCTTCACGAACGCGCGGCCCAGCTTCACCTGGTCCTCGGCCGTGGAGACGGTGGTCTCCTTCAGCCCCGAGGGGTCGGTGTACGTCGTACGGGTCATCCCCAGTTCCCTGGCGGTGGCGTTCATCTTCTTCACGAACGCCGCCTCCGAGCCCGCGTCCCAGCGCGCGAGCAGCCGGGCGATGTTGTTGGCGGAGGGGATCAGGACGGCCGACAGGGCCTGCTTCTCGGTGAGGCTTTCACCGGCCTTGACGGTGTCGAGCGTCGACTCGCCGGCCTTGTTGTAGCCGCCCTCCTTCTCCGCCGTCGGGTCGACCTTGATCTTCGGGCCCTCCTGGCCCGGCTTCAGCGGGTGGTCCTTGAGGATGATGTACGCCGTCATGGTCTTGGCGACCGAGCCGATGGCCACGGGGGTCTGCTTGCCGAAGTGCCCCATCGTGCCGACGCCGTCCACGTCCATCCAGCCCTGGCCCTCGCCGGGCCAGGGCAGCTGCGTACGGTCGCCGGCGAAGGTGTAGCTGTCCTTGCCGGTGAGCGCGAGGGTGGGCGCCGGCAGCGGGCGCACGGCCTGTACGACCGCAAAGATGATCGCCAGGAGCAGGACCAGGGGAGTCCAGATCTTGATCCGGCGCACCAGCGTGCGGACCGGGGTCTCCGGGGGCGGCGGCGTGTTCGTCAGCTCCGCCAGCAGGTCCAGCGGGGGCTTGGGCGGCAGCGGCTGCTGGGTGGTGCGCTCGGGGCCGACCTGGGGGACGGGTGTGGTGGCGTCCGGCGCCTTGGCCTGGGCGGCCGGCTTGCGCAGGTCGTCCTTCAGCGCGACGAACTTGCTGGTGCGTTCGGGATCGGACTCGGGGGTCTTGGGCTTGGCTTCCGGCTTGTCCTCGGGCTTGGCTTCCGGCTTGCCCTGCGGCTTGCCGCCGAGCTTGAGCATGGTCGTCGGCTGGTCGACGGGGGGTGTCTTGGGGCGGACGGCCTTGAAGACGGTGGTGGGCTGGTCGACGCCGGTGTCCTTGTCAGCGGGGTCCCTGCGGGGCCCGTCAGCGTCCGCCGGCTCGGCTTCGCCTTCGGCGTCCTCGTCCCCGTCCGCACGGGGTGCCTGCGGCGGCTGCGGGCGCGGGTCCGCCTCGGCTTCGCCTTCGCCGTCCTCGTTCCCACCCGCACCACCCGTGCGGGTCTCGTCGTCGGCTGCGGGTGGCCCCTGTGGGGCGTCCTCGCCATCGGCGGCTTCCGGCTCGTTCCCGTCCCCGTCCGCAGCCGCCGGGGCTTCGCCTTCGCCGCTCGCCTTGTCCTCCGCGTCGGCGTCGGCCTCCGCGTCGGCGTCCTCGTCCTCCGCCGGCTCGGCGTCGGCCTTCGCGTCGGCCTCCTGGTCCTCCGCCGGCTCGGCGTCGGTGGTGTCCTTCGTCTCCGCCTTCGTGCGGGTCTCGGACGGAGTGTCAGCCTCGGCCTTCGCGGCGTCGGCATCCTCCGCCTCGGTCTCCCTGTCCCCGTCCCCGTCCCCGTCCGCGTCCCTGTCCGCGTCGGACGGCTCCTCGGGCTCGGCCTCCGTGCGGGACGAGGCGTCGGCCTCCGTCTTCGGGGCCTTCTCGGCGGTGTCGTCGGCGTTCGCGGGTGTCTCCGGGCTCGGCTCCCGTACCCAGGCCGACACCGCCGCCTGGAGGGCGGTGTCCTCGGGGTCGGCCGACTCCTCCCGCGCGGCCGGGGTTTCGGGCCGTACCGTCAGGACCTTCGTCGCCGTGTCGCCGCCCGAGGACTTCCGTTCGCGGGACACCGCGAGACGCGGATCACGCGCCTCGGGAACCGAACCCGCGCTCCCCGACGTCGGTTCCGCCGACGACTCGCGCTGCTTCGACCTGTCGGGGGACTCGCCCGCCACCGATGCCTCCTCCATGCGCCGCACGCCTAGGCGCGCGCCCTGTCCGAACCATGTACCAGTGTCCTGTGTGAGGGCTTGGCCCCTGCGGTAGACGAGAACGACATACCTACCGGTTCCCTCACGAACCGGTCACGCGCTCTCGACAGACCAATGTGAGAGGGGTCACCCTGTCATTCATCCACGCGGGGAGGCATGGATGGGCAGGAGCCGCAGAACACTTCCGGAGGAGCTTCTGTTGCTCGCACTGGACCCGGCCACGGGTACCACTGCGCAGCCGCAGTCGCTCGACCTCGGTCTGGCCGGTGCACAGCTAGTGGAGCTGGCGCTGGCCGGACGGATAGCCCCAGACGGGGATCGTATCGCCGTGGTGGTGCCACGGCCGACAGGAGATCCGACTCTGGACTGCGCGTTGGAGTTGCTGCGAAGGCGTGGCGCTCCCGTGCGTGCCGTCCACTGGATCGGAGGGCCCCGGCTGGGGCTCAGGCAGATCTACCTCTCGCATCTGGAGCGGTGCGGCATGGTCGCCGCCGTGCCCGGCCAGATGTGCGGGGTGCTGCCGACGACGCGTTACCAGGCGACGGACACCGCCATCAGCCGGGAGATCCGTTCCCGGCTGGATTCCGCGATCCGCACCGGCGTGCCGCCGGACCCGCGGACCGCGGCGCTCGCCGCCCTGGCGCACGCCGTCGGGCTCGGCAAGCACCTGTACCCGGGGAACGAGGGCCGCTCGTCCCGGTCCCGGTTGCGGGACCTGATCCGGCACGACCCCATGGGCGGGCTCGTCGCCCACGCCGTCATGGACGTGCAGAACGGCGCGGTCGCACAGCCGCGCCGCGGTCAGGCCCCGGCCGGCCGGCAGCCCGCGCCCGGCGCCAGGCCCGCGCCGGAACCCGCGCGCGGGGTGCCGATGCAGCCGCGTCGCGGGTCCATGGCGCGCGCCGTGGCCCACTGAGCCGTAACCCCGGTCCCCACAGACCCGGTTCGGGAGCCGCAGGTCCGAGCGGGGCGGTGAGATCTCTGGTCTCGCCGCCCCGCTCGACCGCGTCCCCGGCCGCATATCCAGGGTTTCCCAGCGGTGGAAAGCGCCTTGGTGGCAGTCTGCTCAACAGCAGATACGCAAAGTGTGAAGCAACAGGCAGGCAGCCGGAGGTGCGCGTCCCGTGGCGTCCAATGTCAATCCCACCGTCAGGCGGCGCCGGCTGGGCCAGGAGCTGCGCAGGCTCCGTGAGCTCAAGGGCATGACGGCCGAAGAGGTGGCGGAGCGGCTGCTGGTGTCGCAGTCGAAGATCAGCCGGCTGGAGAACGGCCGGAGGAGCATCAGCCAGCGCGACGTGCGCGATCTGTGCGGGGTGTACGAGGTCGAGGACCAGCGGATCGTCGACTCGCTGATGGAGATGGCCCGGGACTCCAGGCAGCAGGGCTGGTGGCACACCTTCGGTGACATCCCGTACAGCGTGTACATCGGTCTGGAGACGGACGCCGAGTCGCTGCGGGTCTACGAACCCCAGCTGGTGACCGGGCTGTTGCAGACCCGGGCCTACGCCGAGGCGCTGGTGCAGGGCGCGTTGCCGGAGACGTCGACCGCGGAGATCGAGAAGCGTGTCCAGGTGCGGATGCGCCGACAGGAACGTATCACCGACCAGGCCAACCCCCTCCGGCTGTGGGTGGTGCTGGACGAGGCCGCGCTGAAACGGGTCGTGGGCAGCCGCCTGGTGATGCGGGAACAGCTGGAGCACCTGATCGAGATGTCGCAGCTGCCGCACGTCACCGTGCAGGTGCTGCCGTTCGACGTGGGCGCGCACCCGGGGCTCAACGGCCAGTACGCGATCCTGGAGTTCGCCGACGCGGCCGACTCCAGCGTGGTGTACCTGGAGGGCGTGACCAGCGACCTGTACCTGGAGAAGGCGCAGGACGTGCAGAAGTACGCCGTGATGTACGAGCATCTGCGGGCACAGTCCCTCAATGTGGAGGCGTCCCGGAAATTCATCGCGGACGTGGCGAAAGAGTACGCCGACTGACGCGGGACCACTCGGGCGCGGGATCGTACACCGCCGGTCCGCTCCCATGGAAGGCTCACCTGGAATATGCCATCCGGTCGAGTGAACGGCTCCTCCGCGGTGCGCAGTTGCCCGGTAGCGTCGATCACGCCAGTCAGACGACATGGTTGGCGTGAACCGCACCACCGCAACTCGCAACAGGAGTGGACATGGCACTGATTCAGGGCGCTTCGGAGACGTGGATGAAGTCCTCCTATTCCGCGGGCAACGGCGCCTGCGTCGAGGTCAAGTCGCCCACCGCCGCCGAACTCGCCGTACGCGACTCCAAGACGCCCGAGGGGCCGATCCTGGCCTTCCCCGCCGACGCCTGGAACGCCTTCGTGTCCTCGGTCAAGGCGTGAGGGGTTCTCCCTGACCCTGGTCCGGACGACAACTGCACACGCACCACCAGGAGAGCCCTCTCGACCAGTCGCCGTCCTTGCCGAGAGGGCTCACCGCGTTCCACCGGGCCGCCCGGGAGGCCCGGGCCGTGCTCAGCCGAGCTGGGCCTCGATCGCCGAGACGACCTCGGCCGACTCCGGCTCCGTCTGCGGCGAGAACCGCGCGACGACCCGACCGTCCCGGCCGATCAGGAACTTCTCGAAGTTCCAGCGGATGTCCCCGCTGTGCCCCTCCGCGTCGGCGAAGCCCACCAGCCGCTCGTACAGCGGATGCCGGCCCGCACCGTTCACCTCCACCTTCTCCGTCAGCGGGAAGGTCACGCCGTAGGTCGCCGAGCAGAACTCCGCGATCTCCTCGGCGGTGCCGGGCTCCTGCCCGAGGAACTGGTTGCAGGGCACGCCCAGCACGGTGAAGCCCTGCCCGGCGTACCGCTCCTGGAGCTTCTCCAGCCCGGTGTACTGCGGGGTCAGCCCGCACTTGGAGGCCACGTTCACGATGAGGACGGCCTTGCCCGCGAACCGTGACAGATCGGCGGAGCCGCCCTGGAGGGCCCCGATCTCGACGTCCAGCGGGGAGCCGTTGTGCTCAGTAGTCGTCATGCCCGGATGCTAGCCCCGCCGGGACCCGTCTCCCTGCCCGGCCTCGCCCAGGACGTCACCGGCCCCCGTGTCATCGTCCCCCGCCTCGGCCAGGACGTCGCCCGCCGCCGTCCGTACGTACAGCACCGACCGCCCGGCCCGGCGCCGCGTCACCAGCCCCGCCTCCCGGAGCACCTTCAGGTGCCGGCCCACCGAGCCCAGCCCCTGCCCGGTCACGGCGGTCAGCTGGGTGGTGCTCAGAGGGGAGCCGAGGAGCACCAGCACCGCGGCCCGGCCCGCCCCGAGCAGCGCGCTCAGCCCGGCGGGCACCACCCGGTCGGCGTCCCCGGCCAGGACACCGGCACAGGGGTAGACCACGGCGTACCGCTCGTCGTCCTCCCAGGCGACCCAGCCCGTGCGCTGCGCCGTCACCGGCACGAACAGCAGCTCGGCGCCGGAGATCTCGCGCGGCGGGTACTCGTGGAGATTGATCTGGAACCGGTTGTCCCCGAGCCACCGTGTGCCGCCCGGCCGCAGGGAGTCCAGCACGCCGGCCCAGCCGCCCCGGCCCGCCTGCGCGGTCCGTGCCACCACGTCCGCCTCCAGCACCCGCCGGCGCCGCCCCCAGTACGGTCGTACCGTCTCCTCCCACACCCACTCCAGCAGTGAGGCCGCCCGCTCGGGCAGGTCGTCCCGGTCCAGCCCGGCGGGCAGCGGCCCGGCGAGCGAGAGCCGCAGGTGCGCGCGGGCGTCCGCCGGCCGGGTGGCGCGGACCCGGGCGATCCCGTCCCGGAAGCTCTCGCCGTCGCGGGGCGTGGGCGTGAGGAAGTCGGCGATCCACTCCCGCCCCAGCCCCGCCCGCACCAGGTGGGCCGTCACCGGGTCGGCCGCGAGCCTGTCCCGGTAGGCGGGCAGGTGGGTGCCCAGCCAGGAGTGCTCACCGGGATGCGCCCCCTGCCCGGCGTGCAGCAGCTTCAGCCCGGCGAACGTCTCGGCGAGCGGCGAGATGACGAAGCGGCTGCGTGCCAGGGTGTCGGCGTTGAGCTGCCACCAACCCACGAGCGCCTCCTCGCACGGACCTTTCGCACGACGGCGAAACAATAACGACTCCGCCGCGGCCCGCCCGAGACTCCGGAACATGCCCAGCTACCGATCCTTGTTCCGCACCCCCGAGTTCACCCCTCTCTTCCTCGGCGCCGCCGCCCAGACCGCCGCCGGGACCGCCGGCGGCCTCGCCCTCGGCACGCTCGTGTACCGGACGACCGGCTCGCCCCTGCTGTCGGCGCTGAGCATGTTCGGCCCGTCCCTCGCCCAGGTGCTCGGCGCGACCCTGCTGCTCTCCGGCGCCGACCGGCTGCCCCCGCGTACGACCCTCGCCGCCATCTCGCTGGCCTTCGCCGCGGGCACGGCGGTACAGGCGCTGCCCGGTCTGCCGCTCGGCGCGCTGTTCACCGTCGTCCTGGTCCTGGGTCTGGTCGCCTCCCTCGGCGGCGGGGTCCGCTGGGGCCTGCTGAACGAGATCCTCGCCGAGGACGGCTATCTGCCCGGGCGTTCGCTGTTCAACATGATGAGCGGGCTCATGCAGATCGCCGGTTTCGCCACGGGCGGCGCCCTGCTCGCCGCCCTCTCCCCGCGGGCCTGTCTGCTGCTGGCCGTGGCCCTGTACCTGACGGCCGCGCTCGTCCTGCGCCTCGGCCTGACCGCCCGCCCGCCCCGGACCACGGGCCGCCCCTCGCCGTCGGCGACCTGGCGCGCCAACGCCGAGCTGTGGTCGTCCCGCCCGCGCCGCCTCACCTACCTGGGCCTGTGGCTGCCCAACGGCCTGGTCGTCGGCTGCGAGTCCCTCTACGTGTCGTACGACCCACACGCGGCCGGCACCCTGTTCGCGTGTGCCGCGCTCGGCATGCTCGCCGGGGACGCGACGGTGGGCCGTCTGCTGCGGCCCGCGACCCGGCGTCGGCTGGCCACCCCGCTCCTGATCCTGCTGGCGGCGCCGTACCTGGTCTTCTCCGCGCACCCGCCGGTGCCGGTGGCGGTGGCCTGCGTGACCGTGGCCTCCGCCGGTTTCGGCGCGAGCCTGGTCCAGCAGGAGCGGCTGATGAGCCTGACCCCCGGCGACCTGGCCGGCCAGGCGCTGGGACTGCACTCGGCCGGCATGCTGACCTTCCAGGGCGTGAGCGCGGCGCTGGCGGGCGCGGTGGCCCAGTTCACGTCGCCGGCGACGGCGATGACCGTGATGGCGACGGCCTCGCTCTGCGTGACGCTGGCCCTGGCCGCGGCCGCCCACCGAACCCCGTCCCGCCGCGCCGCCGAGCCTGCGGGGGAAGGGTCACCGTCCTGACGCCGGGGCGCGGACAGGCTGCCCTCACTGCGTAGTCCCGCGACAACACCTGGGTGTGCCGCTGAGAGGGGAGGCGATCAGCGGCTACTACGGCTGATCAGCGCTGCCCATAACCGAGGCTGCTGCACGGGCGCTCAGCGACGGTGTGCGCCCCTGGCGCGCGCCCAGCGCATCAAGTGGACCTCCGCGCACTCTGCCCTGGATCCTTGACAACTGCTTCTCTGGAACGGCTGATTCGCACGGATCGGAAACAGATCAAAGAGGTGCCGAGAAGGAGAGGAGCGCCCTTGTCGCCGCAGTCCCCATCCCAGGGCCTGGAGGGGTGGCCCGCCCGCAGCTTCCTCGGTGGCCTGTCGGAACCCGTCCGCACCAAGCTGCTGGGGATCGGTACCCGCTGCCGTTATCTACCCGAAGACATCCTGATACGTGAGGGCGACTCTTCCAATCATGTGGTGCTCTTGCGCTCCGGATTCGTCAAGGTCACCGCTCGCCTGGACAACGGCCACGAGGCGTTGCTCGCCATCCGGGTCGGAGGGGACATAGTCGGCGAGATGGCCGCCATGGACGACGGTGCGCCGAGGTCGGCCACGGTCACCGCCTGCGGAGAGATCGTCGCCAGCATCGTCCGCGAGTCCGACCTCCGGTCCTTCCTCGAAAGCCACCCCGAGGCGGCGCGCGCGGTCAACAGGATCGTCGTGCAGCGGCTGCGCTGGTCGAACCAACGGCGAGTGGAGTTCGGGGGCTATCCGGTCAAGGTGCGGCTTGCCCGCGTGCTCGCCGAGCTGGCGACCTCGTACGGGCATCCGGTGCCGCGTGGGCTGGTCATAGGGGTCGACCTGACCCAGCCGGAACTGGCCGCGCTCAGCGGTTCGGCGGAGGTCACCATCCACAAGGCGCTCGCCGAACTGCGCAGGGACGAACTCATCACCACGGGGTACCGCCGTACCACCGTCCTCGACCTGAAAGGGCTGCGGGAGATCGCCCGCCTGCCCGCAGTCGTTCCGTAACAGGGGTGCCGCCCGCACCGCCTGCCGAAAACCGTATTTCTACGACCCACTCGGTGTTCCCCGCCTCCGGGCGCACAGTTGACGCCCGACCTCGTTCGACCAAGACAGACGGGTGACCGAGTTCATGACATCGCAATCACATGCGCGGGAGATCATCACGCGGCATCTGTGCATGGCCGCCGACGTGGAAAAGTACAGCCGCCTCGACACCCCGAGCCAGGAGGCCTTCCAAGCCGACCTGGTGCGGGTGCTGGAAGAGGCGGCGGTGCTCAGCGGCCTGGACCGCACGACCTGGGAGCGTCAGCCGCAAGGCGATCAGGAATTCGCCGTCCTGCCACTCGGAACCGAGGAACCGGTGGTACTGGGTGGCTTCGTACGGAACTTGGCCGTCCGCCTCGGCGAGCGCAACGCCAACCGCGCCGAAGAGGAGCGGATGCGGCTCCGGCTCGCCATCGACTTCGGCGTGGCCCGCACGGCCGCTCTCGGCTACAGCGGGCCCGCCCCTGTCTCCGTGGCCCGCTATCTCAACGCACCCCAACTGAAGCGGGTACTGGAGGCTCTCGACTCGACCGACCTCGCGTTGATCGTCTCCGATCGGATCTACCAGGACGTGGTCCGGCTCCGGGGCGAGGGCCAGGGCCTGGATCCGAGCCGGTACGTCAGGGTGCACGTGCGCCAGAAGGAGTTCAGCGACTACGGCTGGATCCACGTGCCGGAGCACGGCCGGGAGGAGCTGGAACCGCTGGTGGCCGACCCGGAGCCGGAGGAGACCGCGGCCCCCGCGCCCACCAACGTGGTGAAGAAGAACAAGGGCGGTGTCTTCCACTTCGGCAGCGGTGACGCGGCCAAGACCATGCACAAGAAGTACTACCGGTGACGGCGCGTGAGACATGGACGACAAGACCGCACCCGTGAATGATCCCCTGGACCCGCTTCCGGCTGAGCCGTCCGCCGATGAGGACGAGGCCGCGTCCATACCCGCCGGCACGGAGACGACCGACGAGCAGGACGATCACATCCGGCAGTTGCGGGAACGGGGCCTGGCGCAGACCGTCGTCGACGGGGGAGTCAAGGCGAGAGCCGTCGGCTTCGGCAGCGGAGACGCGGCCGGGACGATCTACAAGAACTACTTCGGCACCCCGGCCGTCGATCCTGTCGACGGCCGGGTCCCGGAGGACGACCTGGACCTGCTGCGCGAGCTTTACGTGGCACCGGCCACGCACACCGCCCTGGTCGACCACCTGACCCGGCACGGGGTCGCGGTGCTGCGTGGAGCCCCCGGCTCGGGGCGTTACACCATGGCGCTGCTCGCCGTGCGGCAGGCGATGGACACCGGCGTCGTCGTCCTGGACTCGGAGGCGGGCGTCCGTCGGCTGGTGACGGACGAAACGGGCCTTCGGCCGAGCCGGGGCCACGTCATCGAGGGCGACGGCACGGAATGGGCGAACGAACTGCGCCCGCAACTGCTCATACGGCTGCGGGCGGCGACGTACGGCCGTTCCCCACTGGTGATCATCGTCGACGATCACGTGCCGGTCGGAGGTCTGACCGGGCACGTGGTCGAGCACGAGGTGGCGGACGGGATGCCGTTCCAGGTGCTGGAGCGACATCTGAAGGTGCTGCTCGCCGACCGCCCGCTGGACTGCCGCAAACTCCTGGAGCACGAGGGCCTGCGGGAAGACCTGCGCGGGCGCAGGTCCATGGCCGAGATCGCCAGCCTGGCCGGTCAGCTGGCGCGGCAGGTCCGCGACGGCGACGACGTCGACCGGATCGTGCAGGGACTGGGAGCCGAGCTGCGGGCCAAGGCGGTCAGGCTCCTCAGACCGCCGCGGAAGAACGCGGCCGACGCCGCCGGAAGGCAGCAGCCCTCTCTGTGGTCGCACGCGTTCCTGTTGGCTTGTGTGGTGCTCGACGGGACGACGCTGAGCCGGGTCAGCCGGGAGTCCCACCGGCTCGCGGAACTGCTGCACGGGGTGCGCTCGCCTTCCTCGGTCCCGGAGATGCCGCTGTTCGAGGAGAGCGTGCGGGACTGGCTCGACCATTCGGACGTGGAGTTCGCCGACCGGACCGGGCAACCGGTCGGGCCGCGGCACCCGGAGTGTCTGGTGCGGGTCAGCCAGCCCGGTCTCGGTGAGGCGGTCCTTGAAGTGCTGTGGCATGACCACAGCGGGGCCCGCGGCCCCCTGCTGGAGTGGCTGGACAGCCTCGTCGTCCGGGGCGAGGAGGACATCCGGGTGTCCGCCGCTCAGACGGTCGGTCTGCTGGCGACCTTCGACTGGGCCTACGTACACGAGGAGCTGCTCGTACGCTGGGCATCCGCACGAGGGGAACACTCCGACCGGCGGCGGTTCGCGGCGGCCTGGGCGCTGGAACGGGCAGTGACCGATCCGTTGCTCGCCCCCCGGGTCCAGCGCCTGCTGTCGCGCTGGTCCCAGCGCCGTGACTTCCAGGCATGCGCCCAGGCCGCGTACGGCACTCGGATCGGTGCGAAGTTCCCCGCGGAGGCGCTCAACAGTCTGGAGCGGATCGCCGGGGCGGGGACGAGGAGCGTGTGGGCCGCGGTACGGGAGATCTACGCGGCCGGATCACGAGCCCAGGTGCTGGAACGGCTGGCCCAGTGGTCGGCCTCCTCACGGCACTGGCTGCGCGACGACGCCGCGAAGTGTCTCCAGGGGCTCAGCAGATTCCGCGGCGAGCGAGCGATCACCGCCTTTCTCAAGGAGTCGGGTCCCCGTGAACACCTGCTGCTGCTGAGCCGGCGGACCCTGCTCAGCAGCAGCCGTACCCACCGCCAGTGCGGCTGGACCTGCATGCGGCTGTGGGTGGAACGGGCCGGGGACGAGCCGGGCCTCGACGAGCTGGTGGCCGAGTTTTTCGCCGAGTTGCCCGAGCCGGACGCCGAGGGTGACCGGCTGCGTGAGCGGCTGCTGTTCCACCTCCGGCTGTGGGGTCATCAACTCCCCGACGGTGAAACGGCTTCGCATATCAAGTCCCTTCTGGAGGAGAGGTGGTCGATGTGACCAGTACGTCGCGTCGTGGCCCGTTCGCCTGGCTGCGAGGTCTGTTCGGCGGCCGGCCGGAGCGACAGACGGCCGTCGAAGCCGTGATGGTCGAGGTGCCGGAGACCGTATCGGTGCATCGCGATTCGATCGTCAGGTTCGAAACCCCCGCCAAGGGAGACGGGTTCGGCTTCCAAGTCGAGATCCGCTGCGACTGGTGTGCCGAGGGACGCCTCGACCCGCAGACGCTCGGCCGTGCCCTCGACGGCTACCAGGCGGTCATGCCCCAGCGGCTCACCGAACGGATCCGCGACATAGCCCGCCGCTACGAGCCGTTCCGTGCCGAGGAGGCCGAGCGTGCCGTCAACGACCACCTGCAGGAAGGGGAATGCTTCGAGAACGGGCTGGTGAGCTGCCGTACCGTCGCCTACCTCCAGCCCGCGCCGGAGGTACTGGAACAGCAGCGCAAGGCGGCCCTGGAACTCCAGGACATCGAGCACCGGTACGCGAAGTCCGCGCTCCAGGTCCGGCTGCTGAGCGAGGTCGCCGAGAAGTGGCGGGAGTTTCTCGCCGGCGGGTTGGCCGGGGCGCGCCAGAACGACGACGCACTCGCCTGGCTGACGCCATGGGCGGTGCTGTTGGCCGAACAGCCGGACAAGGCGGCCACCGAGGTCGGTGACATGTTCCGGCAGCGACAGAGCCAGGTCGACGGATTCGTCAAGCTCCTGGAGAAGCAGTCGAAGGCCTACCAGGCGCAGGACCTCTTCGAGTTCGTCGCCACCAACGAGCGTCAACTCGGACATGCCATGCGACTGTTCGGCCTGCCACTGCCGGGTGAGCTGGAACCGGGTCAAGAGCCGGCTGAGCCGCTGCCCCGGGCCCGGCAGGCCCGGGACTGAGACGACGGCGCCCGGGGATCAGGCCAGCAGCGGACCGGTCAGGAAGGACAGCCCGGCCGTCACCGCCATCAGCCCCGTCCAGACGACACCCCGGGCGATGTGCCGGTGCTTGGCCATCACCACCTGGGCGAGCACCGGGATCAACTGCCAGATCTCCTTGCGTTCGCCGGCCTCGTCCGCCGGCGGAGCGGTGCCGTCGGCGACGGCCAGCAACGGCAGGCTGAACCTGTTGGGGGTGGGCGGCGGCCCCAGGCGGGGGCGGAGGGCCTGAACCACGTAGTACACGGCGGGCAGGAACGTCGCCACATGGAGCAGCAGCAGGACGAGCGTGGCCCAGGCGCCGGGCCCGCCCCGCTCCCAGGCCTCACGCAGCACGCCGCCCTGCGGTACGGCCGTGGCCATCAGCCCTGCTTGGACGGCACCGAGGATGCCGGCCTTGGTGTCGGCGAACTGGGCCGACGCCTGGAGTGACGTGTAAACGGTCAGCCCCGACCGGAGACCACCCCCTTCCTCCTCTCCCGCAGTGGCGTTTCCGACAGACGAATTGGAACTGGGCACGGAGGACCTCCTGGCACCGAATGGTCGAGGAATTCCAGTAACTCCCCTGTTTCCGCCGGAGAACAGTCACAAATGTGTATTTCCCTGCATTGGAGACCCTAGTGAGCCTCTTGACCCCAGCACGCCCCAGCCGGCTCCTCGCCGCCGCACTGGCGCTGACCGCCGTCCTGGCGGGCAGCGGTTGCGGTGCGTTCGACACGCCCCAAGCCCGGCCCTGCGCCTGGCTGGACCGAAGCTCCGACGGCGCGAACGACACCCATGAGCGGACCATCGTGCTCGTGGACCGCAGCGCGTCCGTCCGGCCGGACCGGACCACCCCGCCGGGGGACCGGGTGCCGGACTGGGCGACCACGGTGCTGGACGCCCGGGAACTCGCGCCCTCGGAGTTGGAGGGCGGCACCCTGTCCGCCGCAGGCTTCGACGGCACCAGGGCCACCGTCAGCTGGGCGGTGAACCGTGCGTACGTCACGCCCGTGAAGGGCACTGACACGCGGAAAAAGGACCGGCGCGACGGCCGGCGCGCCTGTCTGAGGCAACGGCTGCGGCAGCTGGCCGCCGAAGCGCCGAGCACCGGTCGGACCGATGTGCTCGGCGCGCTGGCCGCGGCCGACGACCAACTCGGCTCGAAGGGTGGCCGCCGCCGGATCGTCGTGGCGACCGACGGGCTGACGAACACCGGCTGCGCCGACCTGCGCTCCGCCGGGTTCGACGGCACGGCGGAGATCAAGGCGGCGGTGGAGCGCTGCCGCACGGCAGGCGAACTGCCCGACCTGACGGGCGCGGAGGTGACCCTCGTAGGGATAGGCCACGCTGCCCGGGGCGCTGTGCCGTCCTCTCCGCAGACCTCCTGGCTGACCACCTTCTGGACCAGAATGTGCGACGCGACCGGCGCCTCCTCGTGCGAGGTGGCCGCCACCGCCCGGATCCGCCAAGCGGGAAGGAACACCGGGGCCGGCGGCACGGAACCGGAGGTGACCTTCCCGGCCGTCGCGGAGCAGCGGTCCGGGCGGACCACCACGATCATCCTGCCCGGCTCCGTACTGTTCGCGACCGACAGCGCGGAGCTGTCCCGGTCGGCACAGAGCGCACTGGACGACGCGGCCCGGCGAATCAACGACCTCCATCCCCTCTCGGTCGCCGTCTCCGGCCACACCGACTCGCGCGGCAGCGAACAGCACGGCAGGCAGCTCTCACTGGCCCGCGCGCGGGCCGTCCGGTCCGCCCTCGCCGAGCGCGGGATCACGGTGGCATCCGTCCGCGGCTACTCCGACGACAGGCCCAGCTGCACCCCTGAGTACCACCACGGCGTACCGGACTACGCGGCCATGGCGTGCAACCGCCGAGTGGAAATCACCGTGACCGTGCGCCGCTGACCGACCCGGCTCCGCCCGCAGCCGCCCCAGAAGCAGATCGCAGAAAGGACGTCGTCCATGTCCCAGACCCATCGAGGCATCCCCTGCCACCACGGCTGCGGATGCGACATCCGACACCTGGTGAAAAGCGCGGAACGCGGTCCCGAACGGGACCCGGAACACCTGGACAACGGTGAGATGCGGATGCTGCTGCGCGCGGCCCGCGAGGTCGCCGAGATCGTCGGCCGCAATCGCGAACAGCTCGCCGCTGCCCGGGGCCGTACGATCGACGCCCACGCACGGACCGAGGAGGCGGTCCAGTCGCTGGCTCGTTTCGAGGCCGCGGCCTCTCTCCGGACGAGCCGGGTGGCCCACCAGGCAGTCGAATCCCGTCACGCGGAGGACGGCGCCCACGACCGGCGCCGCCGAGAGATGTGGATACGGGTCCTCCGCTGGCCGGTCGTCGCCGCCATGGCCCTGTTCGACGCGTGGTACTTCACCCGGGTCTTCCAGTACCTCACCACCAGCGAGGAGACGGTCTCACTGGCTGAGCAGACCGTCTCCTTCCTGCCCGGTGTCGTCCTGGCCCTGGCCTTGATGCTGTCCGGCCACGCGATCGCGGCGCCGCTGCACCGCGTACGCGAGTGGCTGCACGCTCTCCGCGACCGCCGCCCGGGACTGTCCTTGCTCGGTTCGCTCGCCCTGCCCGTCCTCTACCTGGCCGCCGTGTTGTCCACGGTCACCGTGTGGGCGGCACTGAGGGCCCGGGACACGGGAACGGAGGAGGTGGAGGGCGCCCGCTACGCGCCCGGCTGGGTCGCCGTACTGATGCTGGTGCTCGCGATCACCGCGGTGGCGATGAAGGTCGTCGCTCACAACCCCTACGCGGACAGCGCAGCCGAGGCCCGCCGTGGCCTGCTGCGGGCCAGGCTGACGTATGCCTGGCTGGTACGGCGAGTCGGCGACGCCCTGCGCGAGCATGAGCGGGCATGGAGCGACCTGTGCGCGCTGCGCGATGAACTGGCCTCGCACGTACGCCTGGAGAGCATGCGCGTTTGGGAGGCGGCCATCCTCACCGCCCGCATGTTCCACGGACAGGCCGGCCACCTCCCGCCCGCCCCGGCCGCCTCGCCGGGCGGAGTGGAGGCGCAGGCGCCGACAGCCGCGTGGCTGGCGCCCCTCTTCTCCGGCGTGGTCGAACCCCCACCCGAGCTCGGCCCCTTGGTCGAAGCCCACCGCATCGCCGTCACCTGCGCCCCGACCGAGCTGCGCGACCGCCGCACCGAGCTGATCACACGCATCGACTGCCAACTCGGCCCGGTATGACGTCGGCCGGGACCAGCCGGGGGAGCCCGCATTGACTCCCGGCCGGCCCTACAGGTGTCCGGCCGGGTGCCGCGGTTCCCGACCGCGCCGAGTCCTGGAAAAGGCCCTCGTCGAGCGGACCCCTCCGAGAAGACCTCTGCGGGAGGCCGCACCCGCAGCGGATAACCCTGGCCGCAGTGCGTGCCGCGCGCGGTGAGCGGAGCGAGCCGCCTCGAACCAGTAGCGGCGGGCCCTGCTCACTGCTTCGGGGCACCACGGCCTTCATCGACGCCTGCCGGCGGCCGTCGCCGTCAGCGTTGCCGTCATTGCCCTGCGCCTAGGAGCTGGGCCCGACAGTCTTGGTGATGTCCTGGCGCGCGGATTGTTGACGCCGTACTCCATACGGCGTTGGATCTTCCCTGCCCGTGCGGGTGTACGGGTAGAGAGCTGGGACGATGACCGCAGACGCCGGACCCGGGCTGATAAGGGTGGTGCACTTCCAGCAGACGTGCGCATTGATGATGGTCGGCGGCGCGGTACTGTCCGAAGGGCTGCTCCTGGTCTTGATCGGTACGGCTCACCGGCTGGACACCCTCCTGGTGGGAGCAGTCGCGGTGGCTCTTGTGTCCCTGGTGCTACTGCCGCTGCGCTTCCGTCTCCGCGCCCGGCTTCGCCGCACGTACGAGCATGCCGTGCGGATCGACAGCGCCGAAGAACAACCGCACACCGGCCAGAACGCGGCGCAGCGGCTGTCGTTGCGGCGCACGGCCGGATTCGTGGGTGGAGCGGTCTGCTGGATGATGCTCATCGGCCTGGCCTCGCATCAGCTGACGCCGCCGCTCCTGCTGGTTCCGGTGGCGGTGGCCCAGTGGGCGCAGTCCCGGGCGACCGCGAAATGGGAGCGGGTGAACGGGGCGGACCTGTGGCAGACCGTGCCCGGGCTGCTGGGTGCCCGAGGCCCGGTGTTTCGTGTGCCGGCCGAGCGCGGTGTGTGAAGCCACGGGCTTAGGGGCCGCCGCTCCGGGCACTGGTTTGATGGGATCTTGGAGCCCGCTGACTCGGCCCAGCCCAACAACAAAGTCCCAGGTCGCTCTCGAACTCGCGCTCTCAGCTTGGGAAGCTGAGATCATTGAGGACTGGCGGAGGCACTGACCTGGGCGAACAGGTCGAACCGGGGGCCCGCCGGCTCTACGGCTTTCACCGTGCTTCCCCGCTGCTCCCCGCTCGACCTGGTGCGGTTGTGGTGCGGGCCCTCGTTGACGCGCCTGCGCTGGCACCGGATGCGGCAGGCAACCGCACGAGTCCGGCTGCGTCTTCGCCACCCGGACCAGGCGACCCGTCGAGCCGCGCAACGTCTACCGCTCCTCCACCCGCGTCGCCCAGTCCGCCGGCCTCCGCGTGATCCGGCTGCACGACGCCAGGCACGGCACCGCGACTCTCCTCACGGCGGTGGCCGGAGTCGCGCCCCGCCTGGTGATGGGATCTTGGGCCACTTGCAGATCAGCATCACCATGGACGTGTACACGCACGTCGTGCAGGACACCCGGCGGGGGGCCATGAGCCACATGGACCGGCTGCTCAGGAGGCGCCCCGGTCGTCAGTGACCTTGCCCGTTGATGGCAGCTGTAAATGTCAGAGGGGCCCTCACCTCCCAACGTTGGGAGGTGAGGGCCCTCTGAACTGGTGCCCCCGGCAGGATTCGAACCTGCGACACCCGCTTTAGGAGTTCGATCACTCCCCAGTGCGGCTGCGGTGTTGCCCGGCCATGTTGGCCATGCAACACCACCTAGAAGTGCTGACGTTCGGAGCCGTTGATGTCACTCGTGGATGTCAGACCGGCGCAACCGCGTGCGTCCGCCAGCACGATGGTCTCGTGGTGACTTGGAGCGCACCACAGCGGAGAAGGTGCCGGGGACCGACCCTCCATGTCCACCCTCATAGGTCGACTGTCACTCGGGATTACCTTGGCCCTTGCCAGGATCTTCTTGCCGAGGGCACACACGAGGGCGCGCAACTCACGCGCGCTTAGGGTAGGGCGACAGGTGTCGACCTAGACCTTATGGGGCAGTCACAACTCTGTCTGCGGATCGCCAGGCTGATTTGTTGCGTGCTCTGTTCGTATGGAATCCGATTCTGGCGATCTCCCGCTCAACGAGGCAGCGACGCTGTCAAGAACTTGAATGGACTCCTTATAACGGGTCAAGCTGGTCGACTCGATGACATTCGCGACGAGCGACTGAATCAATACATCATTGCTATCGCGCTCACATGCCATGCCGTTCAACAGCATGATAAAGGTGACGCCCAGGCCTGCCAATGTCCACCAATTCCCTGAATCGTATGCCAGAGAAGAAGAGAGGGCCCCAACGGCCAGGCCTACGTTGATCCGAAAATCTGCCTCTGATGCCCGCCGGTCATACTCGGTAAACAAATCCATATTTGCGACCTGTAGGCGTACGGCCAGCTGCTTGAGCTCTGAGATTACGTTGAAGTAGGCTCCAATTCGATCTCCTTTGTCTTCCTCCAGGAAGCGAGCCATTTCAGTAGAGACGTTAGCCTGTTCGAAATCTCGAATCCAGTCTTCTAGGGCATCTTCGGTTGACCTATTCAGCGGACCTCTTGTGATACGACGATCGAACCTCCTTTCGTACTTTCTGACGAGACTCGTGATTGAGGAAGGGTGAACCTGTACAAGACTTCCCCACAAGAACGCTGCGAAGGACACCGCTGCCAGAGTGGCAGGTCTCCCCAAGTGCTCCGCCAGATCGTAGGTTGTCTTGACGGGGCCTGTTGCGGCCTGCGCGGGGGGTATTTCGCTATGCAAGGCGAACCAGGCGGCGACGCACCAAACGTAGCCAGTCGCAAGCGGTGTGCGGAGGTGGCGGAAGCCCGGTAGAAGACTTGTGAGCACCTGCCACATTCTGCCATCGATCTGTGGGTTCCCACCGATTAATAAGGAAAAGAGTCAGACCCGGTGTTCCCCACGCAACCTGGCAAGTGTTTGGCTCCTCTTCGTCCCGAAGCAACTCGGGTCGGCACTCGGCCAAGGGTGGAACTGTCACTCAGCTGTTGCGATGGTCCGCAGGCGCCCACGCTTGTCCGCCGTTGTGCGTCGGCGTTGTCCCCCCAGCTTGACACTCGCTGCTCCCCCTGCGCGGGGGTGCCTAGCTCACCGGCACTCCATTGATCCTCCAGCGTACTGACAGGTCGGGTCGTTGGAGTGGCCTCGCTCGTTGCCGCCGGCACGCGACCACACGATCAGAACCAGGCCACACCCGCTTTAGGAGAGAGGCTGGGTGATCTCCCGCCTGAGCTGCGGCTTCGCTAGCCGAGCAAGCGAGCGGCTACTCGACCGCGAGGCACCAGGGTTGCCCGTGGCTGACCGCCGCATCTGGCACGGTTGTGGCACGAACCTCAGCCGTACGACAGCCAGCCATGACGGTGGGTACGTCGGCCGACCAGGCGTGCGTATGCAAAACGATCTCTACGGCTCATCAACCTCTTGTTTGGCGGGCGCATCAGAGTTTAGATGGAACATGACTTTGGCTTCGTAATTATGAACATTGTCCTTGATCATCTCAGTCACTTGTCTGCGAATGGCGTCAATTCCTGGAAATAGGCGCCCGGACTCGACATCCCCCTCACTGTATTCGATGCGATGTAGGTCTGCTTGCATCAGCCCGTCACCCTGCCTCATCAGGACGACTCCGGTATCAAATCTGTAGAAAGGGTCCAGCTCCTCGATGATGCAGTCAATCAAGTAGTTCAGCGCCTTGGTTGTTTCAATCACTAGGCCGTACAGCGTGAACTTTTCTTCCTGTGTGATTCTGAAGAGTCGATCATATTCAGCAGGATCCCATCGATGGAGGTGCTTGTAGATTCGATCAAACTCCCAGAGGTCTTCAGTGCGAGGTGCCATGGTCTGTGACACGTGTGATGTGAGGTCACCAAATGCCGTGTCGAGATTGTGGAATGCTCCGACAGTCTTAGGGAATGCTCGCGGCCATTTCTTTTCGAAGAGCCAGATTGATGCAGAGTGAAGGAGGTTGTACCGTTCGTGCGTGAGAACCGGGACGGGCATATTAAGCTGTCCTGACGTTGCGGCCCAATTGTCGAGGTCAACTTTCTGCTCCCATAGCAAGACCCTTGCGGTCATGCGTTCCTCGATCACTCTGCGCTGCATTGCGTTCGGTCCGATGCTTTGAGTTATACGCGCCTCATGTTGCCGTTTAATGGTTTCGAGGTTACCGACGGAAAATTCGGAGCCGCCATTTTTGTCGACTATGGCATGATGAGTTGGGCAAAGTAGTAGCAGGTTCTCGTATGTATCCAGCTTCTCGGTGGGATATGTGGGGTCATGGCGGGGCCCATCCGGCTGACTCGATCTGATGTGAGCCTCTTCGCCAATGACGGCTCCAGCGGCAGCCAAAATCTCCGACTCCTCGTGGGCGAGATCGATCGTGAGCGACTGGAAACAGTCGGGCATAGCGCACTGGTCGCCTGCTCTACCCCAAAGCAGCTTTCGTGCCACTACGTTGATTGCCACGGCTCCCCCTAGCGTTTGACGGCACAAGGAGTATTGCTCATGGACGAGGTGGGTGGAGCCTAAATGGGTGAGCTAAGCCCTGTTCCTTCATCCCCTGGGTCTTGTCGAGGACCTTGGTGAGCTGGGCATTTGCCGGTCAGAGGCAGTGGCCCAGCTCACCTGGTGGTCGTCGTCGGTCAGTGTCCAGCGACCTCGGGCAGCCCAGGGACAGCCCAGCTTTGGCGCGCTCAGTCGGCGGCCGGCGCCTCGACGCGGCCCGTCTAAACCTCAACCGACGACAGTCAGCCACGACGGCGAGGCTCGTCGGCCGACCACGCACGCGTGTGCCCGTTGTACTTCCACCGGCCTTAGCCACGCTGCGAAAGCCGTCGACCAGAGCAAGCCATGGAGGCAGGCGCGCGACGGCGGCGCCTGAGCTCTCAGCTCGGGAAGCTGCGATCATTCGAGATCGGTGCGGGCGCTGACCTGGGCGGACGGCCGGTGCGGCATCGTCAGACCTAGCCACTTTTACCGTGATTCCCCGCTGTTCCCCGCTCGATCTGGTGCGCCTGTGGTGCGGCTGGTGCGCACACCATGGCAGCACCTTCTGATCCGTAACTCTAGAGAACAGTTGAGGACGGTCATACCGGTCGTGCATCGGCCTCTGGGAGACGCTGCGAGATGGAGCCGGCTGCGGTGTTGCTGTATCCGGCTGCTGTACAGCAGGATTCCGGTGGGGGTGGAGGCACGGAGCGGGAACTACTCGAAGGGCTGCTGGTCAGCACCGACGAGGCGTCCGTGGCCACTCTAGCTGCGCTCCGCTGCGGTGGTTCCTACGTGCTCTGGTGCGGACTATGCGGCTGAGCGCGGGTGGCTTCCTGGCTGACGGCACTTCGACCTGGTCAAGCAGAGGCTGCTGTACAGGACTTGCAAGCCACACGGTTCAGGTATTTTCGGGGCATGGAGATACTCGCGGGCCGTTGGTGGCAGAACGTAGATGTGTGGGCGATCATCGTCTCTGCCATCGTTGCTGTACTGCTCGGTTGGCTGAGTGCGTGGGCCACGCTCAGGGCCAGTAACCCCAAGCGCAAGGTCGGCTGGTGGGAGCAGTCCAATACCCCGTTGTTCGCTGAGTCCCGTTATGCGGGAGAAAACGGCCCGCTCACGGTGCGGCTCGGCAACACGCAGTTGGAGAAGCCCCGCATCATCGACCTCGTAATCGCCAATCTTGGCAAGCACGACATCACGGCAGCCATGTTTCACGAGGGTGCCCCGTTGCGGTTCTCGTTTGGGGCTCCCGTTCTCGTAACCTTGGAATACGGTTCCACGCCGGCTGCGGATTTGAGTCAGTTGATCAACACTTATGTCGACAACGGCGCGATGCCCACTGGACCTCTGGTCGGCGGCATTGAGCTTAAGCCGACCCTGCTGCGCAAAGGGCAGACTGTGACAATCACGGTTCTGGTCGACGGTGATCGCCGGCCCACTCAATGCACCAGCTTCCCGTTGGTCGACGTGGCGGAGGTGACGGAACCGCCCAGCGTACGAGCGAGGACGCTTGGGAGAGCCGTCCTGGAGAACGTTTTGGCGCTTCTCCCCGGCGGTGGACTCCTCCGCTGATCGACCGTGGAACCGTGGCGCACTGGTAGCCGGTAGACGTAGCGGTCCGGAAGGGGCGGTGGCCCATGCCTCATGGCCCCCTTGTGGCCTCCTCCTGGCGGTGAGCGATCCGTACCGCCGTTGAAGTGGACGGCGGCGTGTCGCGGCTGCTTGCACGGAGCCCTTCTGGCTCGGTGTGGTAGCAAGGTCTTACTTGGTCATCTTGGCCACGATGCGGGCATCGGAAGCCAATTCATCCGGAAGTCGGACGCCGGGTAGTTTGTAGACCTGTAGCAACTGATCCACGGTAAGGCCGCGCGTGGTGCTGAGCGTGGCGTTCGTTAGGTGAGCTGAACGAAAGTGTGCTCGACCTACGTCCGCCTCGGTGAGATCCGCACCTGTCAGATCCGCGCCTTCCAGCCGCGCCCGACGAAGCTCGGCTCCGACAAGGCTCGCTCCTTTGAGGTCAGCTGTCCGCAGCGAGGCTTTGACGAGGCACGCGCCGTCTAGACGGGCTCCTGCAAGATCTGCTCCCCGCAAGTCGGTGCGCTTTAGATCAATCTGGAAGGGTTCCGGCCTCTGAGGTCTTCTCCCCAAGACCGTCAGGGCTGCTTGCACGCACTCTGGCGGACGGTACTTGCGTCCGTCCTCCAAGTAGAGGGGATTGGCGGGATCGGGTTCTGGAGCATTCTCTCGAATGAATGCCGCTAACACCTCCACCACCATTAGGTGGTCCCGAGGCGAGTCGTGCATTATTCGCTCAAGCGCAAAAATTCCCCCGAGTCGCTTTGTTGTTTCCTCTGAGGAAAGGAGAGAGATCGCAGTGGAATACCTGTCAGAGATTTGCCCTTCTCGCGTAAGCTCGGCTTGTTGTCGGTCCATCTCTCGCGAATGCTCAAACAATCTCAGCGTATGACGGTAGTTCCGATCTGTGTAAAACAGGCCAACGGCTGCTACCGCTCCGGCCCCCACCGCTACTACCGCAGTGCGGAAGCCCGTCACAACGGCTCCCGTTCCTGGCGTTAGTCCTGGTCCAAGGTGTCCCGCGTCTGCCCACCACGGCCCCTTCCAAATCAGGACAGAGAAGAGGGCAAAGCCGAGAGACACAGAAACAGCCGCACCCATGCGCTTCTTCATGTCACCGGCATACCCTGGGGCGATACTTGCAAGAGACGTCTTCCGGTTCTTGTAGCCAAGTTGCTACGTGAACGATGCCCCATGGGTCGGTGGAGCGGCTTTGGGCTGGAGCTGCTTTGGCGCGAGTGATCATGGCCCCGTAAGCTTCCGGCGCGTCGGGCAGTCTGTGGACCTGCCCGGTAAAGCACGACGTTGGGGCCATGATCTGCGAGGCTCGCGCCAAAGTGGCTGCCTAAAGCCGCGGAGCCGACCGCCCCAGCCACGACGTACCCCTTCTCTAACATCAGGCGGCTGACTGCTCAGTGCGCGGCCCGGGCGCTGGCCGGGCTGGAGCGGGGCGGAGACAGGAGCGCAGGCCCGGCCGGGGGCCGGGCCGCGCGCGGTGAGCGGAGCGAGCCGCCTTGAACCAGTAGAGAAAGTTGTAACTCACTCTGGCGGGCGGGGCTTGAAGTCGTACGCGCACGCTGGGAGTTCGGCCGCTTGACGCTGCGCGAGGGGCAGGAAGAGCACCGGTCGGATCGTCCACGTGATGCGGGTCCTGGCGTGGGTCACTGACACCGTGCACGGCTCGGCGCGCAGCAGGGCTCGCCGGGTCTCGATGCGGCCCTCGTACAGCCACTCCCACGCCTCGTCGGAGGCGTCCGCGTCCAGGGCTGGTGAGATCGTGCGGAGTGCGACCGCTAGCCAACGGTCCGCCTGGGGTGCCGAGTACGCGTCGAACGATGCCAGTAGCGCCGGCCCTCGCTCCTCGGTCAGGTCCTCGGTCCAGCACTCGCACCAGTAGCCCCACTGGGGCGGCTTCAGCATGGGTGGCCTCCCAGATGGGTGTCCGCGTACAGCTCCGCGGTGACCGTGTGGCCCTGGTCGCTGTCGTGCACGACGACCCGGTGGGCGATCACGCTGACCATGCCCAGTCCCCGCCCGTGCTCGGCGTCCTGGTCCTGGTGCTCGACCTTCGGGGCCGTTGCCGTGCCGCCGTCGTCGGTGACGGACACCGCCACCACCTGAGCCGAGACCGCTACCGCCAGGTGGAAGCTGCCGTACTCCCGGCCGCTGGCCGTGTGGAGGATCGCGTTCGCGCTCAGCTCGCTCACGATCAGTTCGGCGTCTTCGGCTAAGGGGGAGCCGCGCAGGATGTCGCGTGTCCAGCGGCGGGCCCGGCTCACTTCTTCGGGGAATCCTGGGCAACTCAGTCCCCAGACCCGAGCTGTACTCGTATACTCGTGCATACAAGTTCCTCCATGCTGGTAGGCCGCCATGTGCAGCGGGTTCGGGCTAGACGAGTTTCACGCCGTCGTGGGCGCGGATGGCCGGCGGGGTCGTCGCGTCGAGTGCGTCCAGGACGCGGACCGCGTACGCCTCGTCGGCAAGCTCGGTGACCTCTTCGCGGGTGACCCAGCGCAGCGCGCGGGTCTCGTCACCGGTGGTGGGCGCACCGTCGGCCGCTTCACAGCGGAAGACCAGCGAGACGATCAGGCCCTTCATGTTCTTGTAGACGCCGGTCAGGGTCGCCGGAAGGGCGATCTTGATGCCGGTCTCTTCGAGGACTTCGCGCTGGAGGGCTTCCGGGATGGTCTCGTCGCGTTCGAGGACACCGCCCGGCGGCTCCCAGTGGCCGTTGTCCCGGCGCTGGATCAGGAGGGCCCGGCCTTGGTCGTCCACGACGACCCCGGCGACGCTCACGGAGTGCGGGCTTTCAGTGCTCACGTTCCTCGGCCCTCTCGGCTGACTAGGCTCTCCACCGTAGCAACAACACTCGCCCACTCGTCTAGATACCTAAAGGAGTACTCACGTGAGCCCTCTTTCTTCGGGCCTCCTCGGTGATCTCGACCCCACGAGCGATCGTGCGGTCTTCCGGCAGATCGCCGACCAGCTGCGCGAGGCCATCGACCGTGGGCGATTCCGCGAGGGCGAGAAACTGCCCTCCGAAGCCGACCTTGTCGACCACTTCGGGGTTTCCCGGATGACGGTCCGCAACGCCTTCTCCATCCTCCAGGGTGAAGGCCTGGTGCACGCCGAGCACGGCAGGGGAGTCTTCGTACGGCCACGACCGCCCGTGCGACGGCTCGCCTCGGATCGCTTCGCCCGGCGGCACAGGGAACAGGGCAAGTCCGCGTTCATCGTGGAGGCCGACGCGGCCGGCAGTCATCCCCAGGTGGACAGTCTGGAGGTCAAGGAGGAGAAGGCCAGCCAGGACGTCTCCGCCCGTCTGGGCTCGGTGCGGCGCGTGCTGGCTCGCCGACGCCGGTACCTCCTTGACGGGCGCCCCGTCGAGTTCGCAACCTCCTACCTCCCGCTCGACATCGCCCGCGGAACTCCCATCGCCGAACCCAACCCCGGCCCCGGCGGCATCTACGCCCGCCTCGAAGAGCTGGGCCACCGCCTCGACCACTTCGAGGAAGAGATCCGCGCCCGGATGCCCTCGCCCGCCGAGGTCAAGACGCTCCGACTCGCCGCCGGCGTACCGGTCATCCACCTCATCCGGACCGCCTTCGACACCGAGGGACGCGCCGTCGAGGTCTGCGACACGGTCATGGCGGCGGACGCCTACGTCCTCTCGTACCAGCTTCCGGCGACGTGATCAGGTGGGCGACGGCACGGCTCTAAGCGGTCGGCTCGTCCTCGCCGTCGGCAGCCAGTGCGAACATGTGGCCGATGTTGGTCCACATGAAGCCCTCCCGCCAGCCGGGCTTGTCGAGCATCCAGTCGAGGAGAGCCTGCAACACCTTCTCCTGCGACACCGTTCGAGTCTGGTAGTGCTCCGATGGGACACCGTTGCGGTATTCCAGCTGGTAGGTGTTGTTGTCGCGGAACCAGACCTGGATGTACCAGTCGCCCTCCCGTTCCTCGTCCCGGCGCTCGAGGATCAAGTACTCGTTGCGTCTCAGGTTGGCGAGCATGGTTCCTACTGCTGGCTTCGTGGGGCGCTTCAGCTCGTAGCCACGGCCGTTGGTCGCTATCAACATGGGTGGATTCTGGCGGGTGGGTCTGACATCGGGCGTAGGCCGCTCCTCTGAACTCGTACACCCCAACACGCTTACTCGTATAGACGAGTGGGCGAGTTGTGTGGCAAGGTGATCCTGCGAACCCGATCAAGGGGTTCGCAGGATCCATCTTGTATAGACGAGTAGATAGGAGCCCGCCTTGCGCACCATCCGTGTGGAGACCTCCGGGGCGACGATCCTCCTCACCGAGGCCCCCGAGCCGAAGGTCCGCGACCGGCAGACCGGCGAGATCGCCAAGGACGCCAACAGCGGTGAGGCGCTGATGACCATCGGCGTCGTCTACATCGAGGACGACGAGTCGTCGCTGATCAAGGTCACCGTTCCGGAGGGCGGCATCTCCGAGGGGCTGACCCTGGGGGCGCCGGTCTCGCTGCCGGGCCTGGTCGCCCGGCCGTGGGAGTCCGTCTTCAACGGCCAGCAGCGCCACGGCATCGCCTACCGCGCCGCCGCCGTCACCCCCGCTGCCTTCCCGGCCGCCACCGGGGCCGCTGCCTGATGTCCGACCTGACGACGCTTCTGGAAGTGGGTGGTCCTGTCGCCGCGCTCGGCGGCGGGGCCGCCTACGCCCGGGCCAAGCACCCGGCGGCGTACTGGTCCGCGGTCGGCCTGCCGGTGTCCACGGTCCGGCTGCTCAGCTCGTATGGCTCGGTCATGGAGGCGTGCGGCCTGACCGTGGCTCCCTCCCGGCTGCGGGTGCTTGCCGTGAAGGCCATGACACAGCGCGAGGTACGGCCTGTACCGCCGCGCCGGGGCCTCATCCGGCCCACCACGACCGGGTTGCGGATACGCCTCCGCCTGGCACCGGGCCAGGAACCCGCCGACTTCGCCGCCTCCGCCGAACGGCTGCGGCATGCCTGGGGCGTTCACGCCGTGTACGTCACCACCGTCAAGCCGGGAGTCGTCGAACTGCGGTTCGTCGGCTACGACGTCTTACGGCGGGTGCGAATGCCGCGCAACGCCGCGGGCGGCTTCCTGAAGGTGCCGGTCGCACTGCGAGAGGACGCCACGCCGTTCATACGCGACTACCGCACCATTCCTCATCAGCTCACCCTCGGCGCCACGCTGTCCGGCAAGTCCATGTACTTGCGCCACCTCATCGCCGGACTCGCTCCTCAGCCGGTCGCCCTCGTCGGGATCGACTGCAAGCGGGGTGTCGAGCTGGCTCCCTTCGCGCCCCGGCTCTCCGCACTCGCGACCGACCCGGAACAGGCGGCCGAGCTGCTGCCGGTGCTGGTCAAGGAAATGGAGGACCGGTACGACCTGATCAAGGCCCGGCAGGGCATCACCCCCGGCACCCCGGACGAGGAAATCACCTCCGACATCTGGGGCCTGCCTGAGCACGAACGCCCAGTGCCGGTAGTGCTGTTCGTGGACGAGGTGGCCGAACTCTTCATGGTCGCCACCAAGAAGGACGAGGAACGGCGCGACGAGATGGTCACCCACCTCATCCGCCTCGCCCAGCTCGGCCGCGCCGCCGGCATGTACCTGGAGGTGTGCGGGCAGCGCTTCGGCGCCGAACTCGGCAAGGGCGCCACCATGCTTCGCGCCCAGCTCACCGGCCGTGTCTGCCACCGCGTCAACGATGAAGCCTCGGCCAAGATGGCGCTCGGTGACATCGCCCCCGAAGCGGTCATGGCCGCCTGCTCCATCGCTCCCGAACGGCCCGGCCTGGCCGTGGCGGGTGACACCTCCGGCGGCTGGTCCCGCATCCGTACGCCGTACCTCTCCCTGGGCGACGCCGCAGAGACCTGCCGCAGGTCGGCCAACCTCGTGCCCGACCTCCCCGCGCTGAAGCCCTTCCGCCCCGACGTACCTGTACGTCCGGTCGAGAGCGCGGCACCGGTCGTCCTGCCCCACCCGGTAACCGACTGACCTTTCCCCGCCCGACTCCGGAAGGAGCCGCATCATGCGCGCCCACCTGGCCCGCGTCGACGCGGTGCTCGTCCAAGCGCTCATCGCCGCCGCGCTGTCCTTCGCCCATCTGCACGACGTCGCCGTGGCGGCCGGACAAGACGGCTGGAAGGCGTGGGCTTACCCCGTCTCTGTGGACCTGCTGCTCGTCGCCGCCTGGCGTCGACTGCGCTCCGGCGACGGTAAAGCGGCGGCCTGGTGCTGGTTCGTCATCGCCCTCGCCGCCTCCCTCGGCGCGAACGTGGCTACCGCCGGCCTCCTCGACCTCGCCAACGTCCCGGCCTGGCTGCGCATCCTCGTCGCGGGCTGGCCCGCCCTCGCCTTCCTCGGCGGAACCCTCCTCGCTCACACCAAGCCCAAGACGGACCCCGAACCGGAGGACGAGCCCGAAGCCGCGCCCGAACCGCTCGCCCAACCCGCCATCGAGGCACCACCGCAGCACCCGGCCGTGCCCGTTCCCTCCGCCCTGGTCGCCCACGCCCGCAAGGTCGCTGCCGAGCACCACGCCCGTACCGGCACCCCCATCGACACCCCGACCCTCCGCGCCCGCCTCGGCGTCCCGGCCCCCATGGCCGAAGCCATCGCCGCCCACCTCTGAGAGGAGACCGCGTGTCCGCCAGTCGCAATTTCCGCAACGTCACCCGCATCGGCCCCGTCCAGGTGGCACCGCCTACGACAACCGGGGCCGCGAGAAGCACACCGCCGCCTGCACCGCACCGCGATGCGGCTTCTCCGCCGACTACGACAGCCGCGCCGCCGCCGAACTGGCCGCCCGCACCCACCGCTGCCCCGTCCGCTGAAAGGACCCGGACCACCGTGACCGTCAGCCTGCCGCTCGTCCTCGTCCTCGGCTTCTTTGCCTGGGCAGCGATCAAGTTCCTCGGCGTCCGCACCTGGATCGTCGTCCTGATCACCCTGTTCGGCTTCTGGCTCTCGCACACCTTCCTCGCCCCCGCCATCGAGTCCGGCACGCGCTCCGGAGTGAGCGTCGTAAACGGCTTACATGACTAGACGAGTAGATAAGGAAGGTCAACCGTGTTCCTGCCCAAGTACCCGGACAGCCCCACCCCGCCGCCTGCTCACACCCATGCCCCGACCGACCCGGCGCCGGTCCGTCGCGGCCTGCCGTCGCTCCCCATCGATCAGAAGACGGTCGTGGCGGTGCTCGTCGGTGGCGTCGTCCTCACCGCGCTCCTGGCGGCCGTCGCCATCACGGCCATTTCCGTGGCCGTCGCCGCCGTAGTCCTGCGCTCCCTGCTCCGCGGCCAGCACCGGCGCTGACAAGCCGACCGCACCCGGGGCGGCCACGACACGGCCAAGCATCCGGCCGCCCCGGGCCATCACTCCTGACCGATCCAGTCAGAAGGAGACCGCCATCTTCACCCGCACCACCCCGCCCCCGCTCCCGGAACTAGCAAGGCTGGCCGACGGCGGCACCCTGCCCGGTATCCTCCGGCAGCTCTCCGGGCTCGGCGGCTGCACCAACCCGATCCGGCTCGACGGCCACCGCACCGAGTACGACATCGACACCACCACCGGCGAGATCGGCCGCGTCCTCCACCACCTCGACTCGACCACCCTCCCCGCCGGCCAACTCCTCGTCCGCTGCAACAACCGCCGCACCACCCGATGCCCCGCCTGCGCCGAGGTCTACCGCCGCGACACGTTCCACCTGATCACCGCCGGACTGCGCGGCGGCAAGGGCATCCCGGAACACGTCGCCGGTCACCCCCGCATCTTCGCCACCTTCACCGCCCCCGGCTTCGGCCCGGTCCACAACCGCCGCAGCGACGGCCGCCCCTGCCGCTGCGGCACTCACCACGACCAGGACGACGACGCCCTTGGTACCCCGCTCGACCCGGACACCTACGACTACGAGGCGGCCGTCCTCTGGAACGCCCATGCCGGGCAGCTCTGGCGACGCTTCTCCGTCTACCTGCGCCGTGAGGTCGCCAAGCGGGCGGGCTTGTCCCAGCGCCGGTTCCGCGAGCACGCGCGCGTGTCCTTCGCCAAGGTCGCCGAGTACCAGAAGCGCGGAGCCGTCCACTTCCACGCGGTCATCCGCCTCGACGGCCCCGGCGGCGGAGACACCCCGCCCCCGGCCTGGGCAACGGCCGAACTCCTCACCGACGCCATCGAGGCCGCCGCAGGCAAGGTCCACGTCGACGGCCCGGTCATCGACGGCCGCGCCCACACCTTCGCCTTCGGCCGACAGCACGATGTCCGCACCATCCGTTCCGCCGACTTCAACGGCGGTCAGGAGCTGACCGAGCGGGCCGTAGCGGCGTACATCGCCAAGTACGCCACCAAGGGCGCCGAGACCGCGACGGGCGCCCTCGACCGCCCGCTGAAGTTCGCCGCCGAACTCGCCCAGCTCGACATCAGCGACCACGCCCGCCGCCTCATCCGAACCGCCTGGACCCTCGGCGCACGCAAGGACCTGGAACACCTCCGCCTGCGCGCCTGGGCCCACATGCTCGGCTTCCGCGGCCACTTCTCCACCAAGTCCCGCCGCTACTCCACGACCCTCGGCGCCCTCCGCGACGCACGCGCCGAATGGCGCCGAGCACAAGCCGCAGCAGCCAACGGCCCGGAGACCGAGACGACGTACGTCCTCGCCCACTGGGTCTTCGCCGGCACCGGCCTGTCCGACGCCGAAGCCTGGCTTGCCGCATCCCTCGAACCCTCCCCAGGAACGGAAGGAGAGCCGACTTATGCGTGACGACGAGCTGTTGACGGTGCCGGACGTGATGGAGCGGCTGAAGGTCGGCCGTTCCACGGTCTACGACCTCATCCGCTCCCGGCGTCTTCCCTCGATCACCATCGGCCGGTGCCGTCGCATCCCGGCGCGGGCCGTCCGCGAGTACATCACCAACGAACTGGAGGCGGCCGCCTGATGGCCCAGCAGCGCAAGCGCAACCCGAACGGCGCCGGCACCATCACCAAGCGCAAGGACGGCCGCTTCCAGTGCGCGGTCTACGTGCTGCAGCCGGACGGCACCCGCGCCCGTAAGTTCGCCTACGGCAAGACCTGGGCCGAGTGCGACGCCAAGCGCCGGGAACTGCTCGACAAGGTCGACCAGGGCGTGCCCGTGCCGACCCGTTCGGCCAAGCTCTCCGAGTGGCTGCCGTACTGGCTGGACAACGTCATCAAGCCCCGGCGGAAGCTGAGCACGTACGACAAGTACGAGGCGCACGTCCGGCTCTACCTGGTGCCGCTTCTCGGAGCGAAGCGGCTCGAATCGCTGGGCGTCGCCGACGTGCGCCGCTTCCTCGTCCGCCTGGAGAACGAGGCGACCGCAGCCACGGCCAAGGAGGCTCACCGCGTACTGCGGTCGGCGTTGTCCTCGGCCTGCCGAGAGGAACTGATCACGCGCAACGTCGCGAAGCTCGTCGAGCCGCCCCGGATCAAGGAGCGGGAGCTGAGCCCCTGGACTCTGGACGAAACCCTCGACTTCCTCGCCGCCGCTCGCAAAGACCCGCTCTACGCGGCCTTCGTGCTCGCCATCGCCATGGGTCTCCGCCGGGGCGAGATCGTCGGCCTTCGCTGGTCGGACATCGACCTGGACAACCGGGTTCTCTACGTCCGGCAGCAGACGCAGCGCCGCCGGGGCGTGTTGTACGACGACGACCCCAAGAGCCGCCGTCGCCGTGCCGTCCCGCTGCCCGCTCTCTGCATCGCACCCCTGCGCTGGCACCGCATGCGGCAGGCGGCTGCCCGCGCCAAGGCGGGGGAGAAGTGGCAGGAGTCCGCGTACGTCTTCACCACCCGGACCGGCCGACCGGTCGAGCCGCGGAACGTCTACCGCTCCTTCACCCGCGTCGCCCAGTCCGCCGGCCTCCGCGTCATCCGGCTCCACGACGCCCGGCACGGCACTGCCACCCTTCTTACGGCGGCCGGGGTCGCGCCCCGCGTCGTGATGGAGATCCTTGGCCACTCTCAGATCAGCATCACCATGGACGTCTACACGCACGTCGTGCAGGACACCCAGCGCGAGGCCATGAGCCACATGGACCGCCTGCTCAGGCGGCGTCCCGGTCGTCAGTGACCACCAGCGTTGATGTCAGAAGTGGATGTCAAAGGCCCCGGACCATGATCGGTCCGGGGCCTTTTCCCTTGTGCCCCCGGCAGGATTCGAACCTGCGACACCCGCTTTAGGAGAGCGGTGCTCTATCCCCTGAGCTACGAAGGCGTGGGTGGGCGTCCTGGTGGGCGCTTGGTCCACAGAGTACCGGATCAGGACGGGGGGACGTGGGTGAAGCGGGATGCGGTGTGGAGGTCCTGCTGGATGTGGGCCGCCGTCGCGTGCAGGGCGGGCAGGAGGTCGGCGACGACGTCCCGCAGGGTGCGGCGGGCCGCGTGGGTGGAGACGTTCAGGGCGGCCACCGTGCGGCCCGCGCGGTCCCGTACCGGTACGGCGATGGACCGCAGGCCCGATTCCAGCTCCTCGTCGACCAGGGCGTACCCCTGGGAGCGGACCTCGGTGAGCGTGGGGGACAGGGGGGCGGTGGTGTCCGCCAGGAGGACGCGGCCCAGGGAGGTCGCGGTCGCCGGCAGTCGTGTGCCCACGCTGATCTGTACGGTCAGGACCCGGCTCGTGCCCGCTCCGGCCGTGTACTGGATCTCCTTGCCGTCGCTCGTCAGCACCGCCAGTGCCGTCGGTTCCCCTGCCGTGTCCGCCAGGGCCCGCAGGTGCGGTTCGGCCAGGCGGGGCAGTGTCGTCCGGGACAGGGCCGGGAAGCCGAGGTCCAGGACGCGCGGGGTGAGGGTGTACGTGCGGTCGGGGTGTGCGGCCACCAGGCCCAGGTGCTCGTGGGTGAGCAGCGCCCGGCGTGCGGTGGCCCGGGACAGCCCGGTCGCGCGGGCCACCTCCGTGAGGGACGGCGCCGCGCGGCCCTCGCCGAACGCCGTCAGTACCGTCAGGCCCCGGGCCAGCGACTCCACGAAGTCCCGGCCGAGTTCGTGCTTGGACGCCGTGGTCCAGGTCGCCAGGCCGGCCGGCGCCGGACCGGGCTCCGGTGCGGGCGCGGTGCGCAGGTCCGTCTCCATCGCCGTCACCGCCGTACGCAGCCGGGGCAGCAGGCTGGTGCGCAGGTCCGCCGCGGAGTGCCGGCTGGTGTGGCTGACCACGCTCGCCACGCAGGCCACTCGGCCGGTGCCGGGGTCCCGTACCGGTACGGACACCGCGACCAGGCCCGGCTCGATCAGCTGGTCGTCGACGGCCCAGCCGTCCCGGCGCGCCCGCTCCACCCGCTGCGCGAAGGAGTCCGGGGAGGGGGGCGGGGAACAGGGGGCGGCCGTGGGGTCCGCTCTCGGCGGTACCGCGGGGAAGGACGCGTCCCGTGCGTCCTGCGCCCGGCGTTCCCGCCAGCGGGTCCAGTCCGCCTCCGTCCACTCGGTCGCGAACAGCGCGCCCGGCGCGGTCCGTTCGGCCGGCAGCAGGTCGCCGATGCGGAAGCTCACGGACAGCGCGCGGCGGCGGGTGGCCTGGTGGATGAAGCGGACGCCGTCGAGGTCGGCGACCGCGAGCGACACCGACTCGTCCAGTTCGTCGGCGAGGGTGTCGGCGCGCGCGTCGAGCAGGGCGGGCAGGCGCAGGGCGGCCAGGTAGGCGTTGCCCAGCTCCATCACGCGGGGGGTGAGGACGACGTCCCGGCCGTCGAGGCGGACGTAGCCCATGCGGCCGAGGGTGCCGGTGATCCGGTCCACCGTGGAGCGGGCGAGGCCGGTGGCCCGTTCCAGCGCGCTCGGGCTCAGCGTGCCGCCCGCCTCGGTGAGCCGCCGTAGCACCGTGACGCCCCGCAGCAGCGGTCCGACCGCCTCCGCCGGCGTGCCGGCTCCGGCGGGGGCATCGGCATCCACTGCGGTCATCGCGGGCATCGTCTCTCCGGTACGGCGTCCCATCGGGGCACGCCTACGGTAAACCTCTCCCGGCCGGCCGTGAGCCGGTCCCGTGCCCGCCCCGTGTCAGGCGGTTCGCGGCCCGCCCGGGATCCGTCGATCACCCCCCGGCCGCCCCCTCACGCCCCGACCCCCGCCCCCGCCCCCCTCGTGATCCGTATCCGGTAGTCGCCTTCCTCGTCCGCGCTCAGGACCTGGACGGTGATGCCGTGGCGGGGGTCCTTGAACGTCTCTCCCGGGCCGAACGGCGCGTCGGAGAGTTCGGCGTGGACGTTGGGGCTGCGGGTGCAGCCGCCGCTCTGGCGGTGGCTGTCGTAGACGGTGACCGGGCCGCGGCCGGTGTCGACGGCGCCGTCGACCTTGTAGATGAGCACTCCCGGGCGGCACACCGCCTCGTCGTTGCCGCCCTGCGCGCGTACCTCCAGCGCGTAGGTGCTGCCCGCGGTGACCGGCACCAGGATGAGCTTTCCGCCGCCCGTCCTGTACAGCGGGGTCAGGGTGTACTCGGTGCCGCCCCGGGCCGCCGCGCAGGCGACCTGGCCGCCGTCCAGCCAGCCCAGCTTCCACTTGTGCCAGCCGAGCAGGTCGTTGTTGGCGCCCCAGTCCTCGCTCATGATGTCCCAGTGCCCGACCGCGCCCCCGCCCTCCTGGGTGTACAGGTCGGGCAGGCCGAAGATGTGACCGTTCTCGTGCGGCAGCACCCGGTAGCCGGTGCGGGAGTAGGAGCCGGAGCCGTCGTCCTGGCGGGAGTAGACGAAGGAGGCGTTGGATATGCGCACGCCGTCGGCGACCGGGGCGTCGTCGTTCCCCGCGAAGGTCACGGACAGCACGGTGTCCAGGGCGGAGGGGCCGGCGTTCGGGGTGATGAGCACGTTGAGCAGGTCGTAGTCGCGGAAGTCCACGGCCGGGTCGGCGGTGGCCACGATGTCCTGGACCAGGTTCCGGTAGCCGGGGTCGAAGGGCGCGCCGCGTTCTATGCCGTACGCCTGGAAGGTCTTCGGCATGCGCAGCCAGGTGGCGACGGGGGTTTCGGGGCGGTAGTCGAGACGGCCGTACGACGCGGTGCGGAACCACTCCTGGGTCTGCGGGAAGAACTCGTGGAAGCGGTCCATCGCGCTGCCCGGTCCGGGCGCGTCGGGGAAGTCCACCATCAGGGTCAGGGCGCGGACGGTGCCGGTGGCGCGGGAGTAGCCGGACGGGGTGGGCAGGCCCTCGGTCATCTGCACGTCCAGACCGCCACGGATCATGCAGGGGATGAGCGCGGAGTTGCGGGCCAGGTTGTCGGGCCCGGCGGCGGAGGCGGGCGCCGTGAGGCTGCCGGTCCCGGCCGAGGTGCTGACCGCGAGGGTCAGTGCGGTCACCATCGACAGGGCGGCAACCCGGCGCCGGCGTATGCGGCGGCGGGGGCGGGGCTGCGGCTGCGGCTGCATGCAGGGACCTTTCGCGCCACGGCAGCCGCCGGTCTCCGGCTGCACCCTTGCGCTCACCCTGTGTCTGCGGGTCGGGGGGCGCGCGCTGGAGGGGACCGACCGTGGGAAAGCGGGGCGGCGGAGGGGTGAATCCCGGCGGGTGGTGATTGTGTCTCAGGTCACATCACTTCTTTCGGCGGTCGGGAAATAACCGGGGATGGTTTCCCCGTTTAGCCCTGTGTCCGACGGAAACGGGGACCGGCTCCCCGGATCACACCGGGCGCGGAACGCTCACCGTCGAGCGGCCGCCGCCGACTCACCTCACGCGCCACACGGCGCACCCATCACGCAGCATCCCGACCGACCCGAGGAGTACACCGTGCCCGCCACGACCGCCCCCTCCGCGCGCAAGGCGCCCCGGCCGCGCGCCGACGCCCTGCGCAACCGGGAGCGGATCATCACCGCCGCCCGGGAGATGTTCGTCGAGCACGGTCCGGACGTGCCGCTGGACGAGATCGCCCGCCGGGCCGGCGTCGGCAACGCCACGGTGTACCGCAACTTCCCCGACCGTGACGCCCTCGTCCGCGAGGTCGTCTGCTCCGTCATGGACCGCACGGCCGAGGCGGCCGAGCGGGCCCTCGCGGAGACCGGGGACGCCTTCGCCGCCCTGGAGCGCTTCGTGCACACCGCCGCCGACGAGCGGATCAGTGCGCTGTGCCCCATGGTGTCCAGCACCTTCGACCAGCACCACCCCGACCTGGAGGCCTCCCGCGAGCGCGTCGAGCAGCTGGTCGAGGAGGTCATGGGCCGGGCCAAGGCGGCCGGGCAGCTCCGGGCGGACGTCGGCGTCGGCGATCTGATGATCGTCGTGGCCCAGCTGAGCCGGCCCCCGGCCGGGACGGACTGCATGCGCGGCGACCGCTTCGTCCACCGCCATCTGCAGCTGTTCCTCGACGGTCTGCGGGCCCCGGCCCGCTCCGCCCTGCCGGGCCGGGCCGTGAACATCAGGGAGCTGCGCGACTGCTGACCGACGACTGACCGATCAGTTCGGCTCCCGCACCCGGTCCACCCTCCGTGGAACGGCCGGTCCGCCTTCCGCCCGTCCTCCTTCCGAAGCGCGTCCCCTTCATCTTTCCGTCGTACTCCGTTTTCTCATCATTTTTCCGTCACACCTTTCGTCACCTCCTCCTTCACGAAGTTCCGGTTCTCTCCCTCACGAAGGTCCGGTCTTCTCCGTCACGAAGTCCCGAAGTGGGTATCTCCATGTCCGAAGCAGCCCTCAAGGCTCCCGGCGCCGCCGCTGCGAGCGGTGACGCCAACCGCTGGAAGGCGCTCGTGTTCATCGCGCTCGCCCAGCTGATGGTCGTCCTCGACGCCACCATCGTGAACATCGCCCTTCCCTCCGCCCAGACCGACCTCGGCATATCCGACGGCAACCGGCAGTGGGTCGTCACGGCCTACGCCCTCGCCTTCGGCGGCCTGCTGCTCTTCGGCGGCCGGATCGCCGACCTGTGGGGCCGCAAGCGCGCCTTCGTGCTCGGCCTCGCCGGTTTCGCCGCCGCCTCCGCGCTCGGCGGTGCCGCCACCACCGGCTCGATGATGTTCGGCGCCCGCGCCCTCCAGGGCGTCTTCGGCGCGCTGCTCGCCCCGGCCGCGCTGTCCCTGCTCGCGGTGATGTTCACCGACGCCAAGGAGCGCGCCAAGGCGTTCGGCATCTACGGCGCCATCGCGGGCGGTGGCGGTGCCGTCGGCCTGATCCTCGGCGGTTTCCTCACCGAGTACCTGGACTGGCGCTGGACCTTCTTCGTGAACGTCCCGTTCGCCGTGGTGGCCGCGGCCGGCGCCTACTTCGTCATCCGTGAGCCGGAGGGCGGCCGCAACCGCAACCCGCTCGACATCCCGGGCGTCCTGCTGTCCACCCTCGGCCTGGTCGCGCTCGTCTACGGCTTCACCCGCGCCGAGTCCGACGGCTGGGGCGACGCGGTGACCGTGTCGATGTTCGTCGCGTCCGTGGTGCTGCTGGTCGCGTTCGCGGTCGTGGAGTCCCGGGTCAAGGCCCCGCTGCTGCCGCTGCGCGTGGTGACGGACCGCAACCGCGGCGGGATCTACCTCTCCCTCGGCCTCGCGATCATCGGCATGTTCGGCCTGTTCCTCTTCCTGACCTACTACCTCCAGGTCGTGAAGGGCTACTCGCCGGTCAAGACCGGCTTCGCCTTCCTGCCGATGGTGGCCGGCATGATCACCGGCTCCACCCAGATCGGCACCCGGCTGATGACCCGCGTCCCGGCCCGCCTGCTGATGGGCCCGGGCTTCCTGGTCGCGGCGATCGGCATGCTCCTGCTGACCCAGCTGGAGATCGACTCCTCCTACGCCGCCCTGCTGCTGCCCGCGATGGTGCTGCTCGGCCTCGGCATGGGTACGGCGTTCATGCCGGCGATGTCCCTGGCGACCCAGGGCGTCGAGCCCCGGGACGCCGGTGTGGCCTCCGCGATGGTCAACACCTCGCAGCAGGTGGGCGGCGCGATCGGCACCGCCCTGCTGAACACCATCGCCGCGTCGGCGACCACCTCGTACATCAAGGACCACATCGCCGGTGCCGCCTCCAGGCCGCAGCAGCAGCTGGTGGCGCTGCAGGGCCAGGTGCACGGGTACAGCACCGCGATCTGGTTCGCCGTCGGCATCCTGGCGGTCGCCGCCCTGATCGCGTTCACCTTCGTCAACGCCGGCCGTCCCGGTTCCGTCCCGATGGCCTCGGGCGAGGGCGCCGAGGACGAGCTCCCGGTGCCGGTGGTGGCCCACTGACCGGCCGTACGGCCCGGCCCGCCTAAGGATCGCTCGTTCGGATCAGGCCCGCGAGCCCGGCATGATCCGAACGAGAGGCCCTAACGCAGCCAGGGCAGGTCCGCACCCGCTTCGTTGGGCTGGAGGCCCTCGGCGACGATCTCCATGATCTCGCCGAGGGCCTTCTGCTGTTCCGGGCTCAGCCGGTCGAACAGGGCCTGTCGTACGGCGCTGACGTGGCCGGGCGCGGTGCGCCGCAGCACCTCGTGGCCCGCGTCGGTGAGGACGGCGAACTGGCCGCGCTTGTCGCTGGGGCAGTCCTCACGGCGTACCCAGCCGTTCTTCTCCAGCCGCGCGATGGCGTGCGACAGCCGGGAGCGGGTGATCTTGGCCTTCATCGCCAGCTCGGTCATCCGCAGCCGGCGGCGCGGCGCCTCGGCGAGGCTGACGAGGAGGCCGTAGTAGATGTGCGGCATCCCCGCGTCGCGCTGGAGCTGCCGGTCGAGGTGGTCCTCCAGCAGGGTGGTGGCGTGCAGGTAGGCCCGCCAGATGCGCTGTTCCTCGTCGGTGAGCCAGCGGTGCCGCGCGGCGGCGGGGTCCGGTGCCGTGTTCATATCCCCCACTGTACGAGGCAGCTCCTTGAAACTTGAACAAGTCGGGCGTAGAGTTTCCGTGAGAACTTGAGACTTAAAGCAACTGGATCACCGGGAGCCGCCGCGATGTCCGCCACCGCCCAGGAGCGCATGCCCGCCCTGTACCTCAGCCACGGTGCCCCGCCGCTCGCCGACGACCCCGTCTGGCCCGGCCAGCTCGCCGCCTGGTCCGCCTCCCTGCCCCGGCCCAAGGCGATCCTCATGGTCTCCGCGCACTGGGAGGAGGCCCCGCTCGCCCTCGGCGCGGTCGAGACCGTGCCGCTCGTCTACGACTTCTGGGGCTTCCCCGAGCACTACTACCGGGTCCGGTACGCCGCTCCCGGCGCCCCCGCGCTCGCCGAGTCCGTCCGCAAGCTGCTGCGCGCCCCCGGCATCCCCGTCCAGGACATCCCCGACCGGGGCCTGGACCACGGCGCGTACGTCCCCCTCGTCGAGATGTTCCCGGACGCCGACATTCCCGTCCTGCAGATCTCCCTGCCCACCCTCGACCCCGTGCGCCTGATGGACATCGGCCGCAAGCTCGCCCCCCTGCGCGACGAGGGCGTGCTGATCGTGGGCTCCGGCTTCTTCACCCACAACCTCGCCGCCCTGCGGTACGCCGGCCGGGGCGTGCCGAGCTGGTCCTCCGAGTTCGACGACTGGGGGCGGCGGGCCCTGGAGAGCCGCGACTGGGACGCGCTGCTCGACTTCCTGGACAAGGCCCCGGCCGGCCGCTACGCCCACCCGCGCACCGAGCACTTCGCCCCGCTGTTCGTGACCATGGGCGCGGCGGAGGCGGGCGGCGAGCTGGACGCGCAGAAGTCCGTCATCGACGGGTTCTGGATGGGAATGGCCAAGCGTTCGGTGCAGTTCGGATGAGGTGAGGAGTCCGGCCGGGTCGTGCGGCCGTGACGGTCCGGGCGGACTACAGAGGCTTCTCGTACCAGGCGACGTCCCAGTAGCGGCCGAACTTGCGCCCCACCTCGCGGTACGTTCCCACGTGCGTGAAGCCGAAACGCTCGTGGAGCCGCGTGGAGGCCTCGTTCGGCTGGGCGATGCCCGCGTAGGCGCGGTGCACGTCCTGCCCCGCCAGGGCGTCGAAGAGGGCGCGGTAGAGCAGCGTGCCGATCCCGCGGCGGCCGCCGGTGCCCCCTCGTGCGGAGTCCGGCGCCACGTACACGGAGGTCTCCACGGACGTCGCGTACGCCGGCTTCGGCCGGTAAGGGCTGGATGTGGCGTACCCCAGAATCTGCTGTGACTCCGCGTCCGTGGCAACCACCAGCCGGTGCGGGCCGTCTTCCGGGTGGGAGAGCAGCCAAGGGCGGCGCTCTTCCGGAGTGAAGATCGCGGTATCGAACGTGATGGCCGTCTCACGCACGTAGTGGTTGTAGATCGCCGTGAGGGCTTCGAGGTCCGCCTCGACTCCCGGTCTGACCTGCGCCTCAGTAGGTTCCGACGGCATCTTGCCTCCCAGCGTGGCGGACAGGGTACTGCATGATCAGAAAACTTGGGGGGCGGGTTGGGAATTCTGTCCGGATTCCAGTCGTTGTTTCCATCGGATGCAGGGCACTCGGAGAGAGTCTCGGAGCGAGAGCGAGTGAGCGAGTCCAGGAGACTCCCCCGTCAGTGCCGAGCGTTCGCCAGGACCACCCGCCAGCCCACCATCGCAAGGGAGCACGCATGGCAACCCGTGCCGTCGCCCGTCGTCAGTCCGCCACCGGCGAGACGGCCGACTCGGCAAGCAGTGTTCGCGCTCATGGCGGCGAGATCGCAGACCGCGACCTGGTCGGCATGTACCTCGACGAGATCGCGCGTACACCGCTGCTCGACGCCGCCAAGGAGGTCGAGCTGTCCCAGACCATCGAGGCGGGTGTGTTCGCGCGGCAGGTCCTCGACGGCGAGGAGGAGTCCAAGACGGACGCCACCCGCGAGGAGCTCGAAGCCCTGGTCGCCGCCGGCGAGCGGGCCAAGGACGTCTTCATCCGCTCCAACCTCCGTCTGGTCGTCGCGGTCGCCCGGCGCTACCCGCGCAGCGGTCTGCCGCTGCTCGACCTGATCCAGGAGGGCAACGCCGGCCTGGTGCGCGCCGTCGAGAAGTTCGACTACCGCAAGGGCTTCAAGTTCTCGACGTACGCCACCTGGTGGATCCGGCAGGCCATCACCCGCTCCATCGCCGACCAGTCCCGCACGATCCGGCTCCCCGTCCACCTGGTGGAGGAGCTGGGCCGCATCCGCCGCGTGCAGCGCGAGTTCAACCGCGAGCACGGCCGCGAGCCCGAGCCCGCCGAGATCGCCGCGGAGCTGGGCTCGACGCCGGAGCGCGTCACCGACGTCCTCGACTGGTCCCGCGACCCGGTGTCGCTGAACATGTCGGTGGACGACGAGGGCGAGACCCAGTTCGGCGACCTGCTGGAGGACACCTCGGCGGTCTCCCCCGAGCAGTCCGTCATGACCCTGTTGCGCAGCGAGGAGCTGGACGACCTGATCGGCCGCCTGGACCAGCGCACGGCCTCCATCATCAAGATGCGGTACGGCATCGAGGACGGCCGCGAGCGCACCCTGACCGAGGTCGGCAAGGAGCACGGACTCACCCGTGAGCGGATCCGGCAGATCGAGAAGCACGCGCTGCTGGAGCTGAAGAAGCTGGCCCGCCAGACCGGGTTCGACGCTGCTGCGTGACGCAGGGGGCGCACGGGGCGTACGCCCGGTGGCGAAAGACGGCGCAAACATGGCGCTGTCGCCTCGCTTCAACCGCTGGGCCCGAGGGAACAACCCTTCCGGGCCCAGGAGCGGGCCCCGGGAACCGCACTCCCCACCCCACCGCACAGCCCCGGCCGACCCCACGCGGCCGGCCCACGTGAGCCACGTGTCCCGTCGCGATCCCCCCCCGGCGCCGGGACCTTCCCGAGCCGGACTTCGGTGCCCACCCCCCCGGGCGCCGGAGTCCGGCTTCTTCTTTTTGCGAGGGGGCGCGGGTCGAGGGGAGGCCGCGGGCTCAGGCGGCCACTGGGCGTGCCGGGCCCCCACCCGGCCCGACCTGCTGGAAGACGGCCCACCCCGTACCTGAACCCCGGGGTGGACCGCCGGATGGCAGATTCTGCCACACCGGCATAGCCTGCCCGGATGAGCACCACCCCCGGCCCCGCCCACCAGCCGTTTTCCGCTCCCGTACCGGTGTCCCTCACCGAGCGCCGGAAGGCCGAGACCCGGATGGAGATCGCCCGGGCGGCGGCGGCCCTCTTCGTCCAGCGCGGCCTGCGGGCCACCCGTGCCGAGGACATCGCCCAGGCCGCGGGCATCGCACCGCGCACCTTCTACCGCTATTTCGCCACCAAGGAAGAAGCGGTGGCCCCCCTCTACGCGGCCGGCGCCCAGCGCTGGACCGAGGCGGTCCGTGCGGCACCGGCGCACCTGACCCTCCCCGAGGCGCTGGAGCACGCCGTCCGCCACACCCTCACCCCCGGCCTCGGCGTCTCGGCCGCCTCCTGGGAATGGCTGCGCACCCTGGTCCGCCTCGCCGACACCAGCCCGGCCCTGCGCAAGGTGTGGGCGGAGGTGTGCCAGATGTCGGAGGAAGCGCTGGCGCAGGTCCTGGTGAGGCGGGCCGAGGCGGCGGGCGGACCGGCCCCGCTCACCCCGCACCTCCGTTTCGCCGCGGCCGTGGCCGGTGCCGCCGTGCGCGTGGCCGTGGAGTCCTGGGCCGCCACGACGACCCCGCCCACCGGCCCGGACGGTCCGGCGGCCCTGGCCCTCGACAACCTGCGCGCCCTCCGGTCCTTCGACTGGGGCGAAAGCGGCGGTCCGGGCGGGACGGGATGACAGACTCCGGCGGGACCGGTAGAGCCGGCGGACCCGCGGCTGCCCGGCACCAGTGAGGCCCCGCACCGAGGCGGGACGGCCTACGCCCTCCCGTCGGCGCCGGCCGCCCGGCTCAGCCGGCCCCCCAGTTCCCGCACACACTCCACCAGTTCCCCGGGCCCGCGCACCGCGAACTCGCAGCCGGCCATCACCAGCCGCACCGCGAGCCACTCCAGCGGGTCGCCGGTGGTGCCCCGCAGGACGCAGCCGCCCGCGCCGTCGTCCTCGGGCACCCCGAGCCACGCCGGCAGGCGCCCGGACACCCGGTCCGCCGGCGCGGCGAACCGCACCTCGAACGCGTACGTCTCCTGCCGCCCGTGGAGCGACTGCCGCAGGAACTCGGCGGCGCTGCCCATCGGCAACTCCCGGGGCGCGAACCGGACCCCGGTCGCGAACGGCTCGCTCACCCGGTCGACCCGGAAGGTGCGCCAGTCCACCCGGTCGAGGTCGTACGCGACCAGGTACCAGCGCCGGCCCGTGGACACCAGCCGGTGCGGCTCGGTCAGCCGCCTCGAGGCGCTGCCGTCCTTGTCGCGGTAGGCGAACCGCAGCCGCTCCCATCCGGCCACCGTCGACGCCATCACGGTCAGCGTCTCCGGGGCGATGCTCGGCCCGTCCCCGTGGGTCAGCGCGGTGGTCGCGGCCTGGAGCGTGGACACCCGGTGCCGCAGCCGGGAGGGCAGTACCTGTTCCAGCTTGGCCAGGGCCCGTACGGACGCCTCGTCCACCCCTTCCACGGCGTGCCCGGCGCCGGCCCGCAGCCCCACCGCGATGGCGACGGCCTCCTCGTCGTCCAGCACCAGCGGCGGCATCGCCTTGCCCGCCACCAGGCGGTACCCGCCGTCCGCGCCCTTCGTCGCCTGCACCGGATAGCCCAGCTCCCGCAGCCGGTCGACGTCCCGGCGCACGGTGCGCCGCGACACCCCGAGCCGCTCGGCCAGCTCACCGCCGGGCCACTCGCGGGGCGTCTGAAGGAGCGACAGGAGCTGCAGCAGCCGGGCCGGAGTGTCGGTCGTCATGCGTCCGAGCATGCCGGAGAACTAGGACATGATCTGTCCTAAAGCGGTCCTACGGTCGCTCCATGACCCCGAACGACAGCACCACCGCACAGGGGCGCGGAGAACTGCGCTCACCGGCCGCCGACCGCGGCCGCTGGTTCGCCCTGGCCATCGTCATGACCGCGGCCTTCATGGACCTGGTGGACGTGACGATCGTCAACATCGCCATCCCGTCCATCCAGCGCAGCGCGGGGGCTTCGGTCAGTCAGATCCAGTGGATAACCGCCGGCTACGCCCTGGCCTTCGCCGCAGGTCTGATCACCGGCGGGCGGCTCGGCGACATCCACGGCCGCAAGCGGCTCTTCCTGATCGGTATCGGCGGCTTCACGCTCGCCTCGGCCCTGTGCGGCTTCGCCGCCAACCCGGAGATGCTGGTCGCCTCCCGCATCCTCCAGGGCGGCATGGCGGCGCTGATGGTGCCGCAGGTGCTGTCGATCGTGCACGCCACCTTCCCGGCCCACGAACGCGGCAAGGTCTTCGGTCTGTTCGGCGCGATCGTCGGCCTCGGCGCGGTCTCCGGCCCGCTGCTCGGCGCGCTGCTGACGGAGTGGAACCTGTTCGGCCTCGAATGGCGGCCCATCTTCCTCATCAACCTCCCTGTCGGCGTCCTGGCCTGGCTGCTGGGCCGCCGTTTCATCACCGAGTCCAGGGCCCCCAAGGCGCTGAAGCTGGATCTCGTCGGCGTCACCCTGGTCACGCTGGGCCTGCTGATGCTGCTCTATCCGCTCACCCGGGGACGCGAACTGGGCTGGCCGCTGTGGGGACACCTCTGCATGGCCGGCGCGCTCGCCGTCTTCGCGGCGCTGGTGTCGTACGAGAAACGGAAGGCCGCCAGGGACGGTTCCCCGCTCGTCGAACTGTCCCTCTTCCGGGTGAAGAGCTTCGCCGCGGGCATCGCCGTACAGACCGTCTTCGGGGTCGCGCTCGGCATCTTCTTCCTGGTCTGGACGCTGTACATGCAGATCGGCCTGGGCTGGAGCCCGCTGCGGGCCGGGCTGACCGGCGTTCCGTTCTCCATCGCCGTGTCCACGGCGGCCGGCCTGTCGGTGCAGCAACTGGTCCCGCGGTTCGGGCGGAAGGTGCTCCAGGCCGGCGCGCTGGTGATGGGCGCGGGCGTGCTGCTGTACCTGGGGGAGGCCCGCCACTACGGTCCCGCCATCGCCTCCTGGCAGATGGCCCTGCCGCTGGTCGTGATGGGCGCCGGCATGGGTCTGATCGTCGCCCCGCTGACCGACGCGGTCCTCTCGGAGGTGCCGCGCGAGCACGCGGGTTCCGCCTCCGGACTGATCAACACCGTGCAGCAGATGGGCAACGCGCTGGGGCTGGGGCTGGTGTCGGTGGTCTTCTTCGGGCAGATCGGCGACCGGCTGACGCCGGCCCAGGTCGGCCCGGCGTTCACGCACGCCTTCCAGCACGCCCTGTGGTGGGTCGCCGGGATCATGGGAGTGATCTTCCTGCTGATGTCCGCCCTGCCGAAGCGTCCGGCCCAGCACGTCGAGGGCGGGGCCGGGCAGGCGCCGGCCGTGGAGGGGGAACCCGCGCTGGCGCACTGACCAGGCAGGACGAGGGGCCCGGTACCGCTTCGGTACCGGGCCTTTCCGCTGCCCCGAGCCGTCCCGAGCCGTCCCGAGGCGTCCCGGGCCGTCCGAAGCGGTCCGCGACCGTCCGGTCGTCCGATCATGCCCGGACTGGGCCCGAATCTGTTTACTTTCCGGAAATCCGGGCGTAGCCTCCCAGTGAAACCACACGTTCGGGCATGACCCGGAAGCGACCGGACATCGATCGGACCTTGAGGCGGAGGCGACGGACATGTACGCACCGGAACGGCAGCAGGAGATCCTCCGGCTCGCCCGTGACGGCGGCCGGGTGGACGTGCTGTCGCTGGCCGAGGAGTTCCAGGTCACCGCGGAGACGATCCGCCGCGATCTGAAGGCCCTCGACCGGGCCGGTCTGCTCCGCCGGGTGCACGGCGGCGCCATCCCGGCCGGACGCCTCGACTTCGAGCCGGACCTCGCCGAGCGCGAGACCACCGCAGCCGACGAGAAGGACCGCATCGCCAAGGCCGCCCTGTCCGAGCTGCCGGCCGAGGGCACGATGATCCTCGACGCCGGTACGACGGTGGCCCGCGTCGCCGCCGCCATCCCGCTGGAGGCCCGGCTCACCGTCGTCACCCACTCCCTGCCGATCGCCGCCCGGCTCGCCGACCACCCGGGCATCCAGCTCCATCTGATCGGGGGGCGCGTACGGCACCGCACGCGCGCCGCCGTGGACGCGTGGGCGCTCCGCGCGTACGGCGAGATCCGCGCCGACGTGCTGTTCGTCGCCGCCAACGGCTTCTCCGCCGAGCACGGACTGACCACGCCCGACCTCGCCGAGGCCGCGGTCAAGCGGGCCGCCGTCGCCGCCGCCCGGCGCGTCGTGCTGCTGGCCGACTCCACCAAGCACGGCCAGGAGCACTTCGCCCGGTTCGGCGACCTGAGCGACGTGGACCTGCTGATCACCGACAGCGGGCTGAGCCCCGAAGACACCGCCGCGATCGAGCGCGGCGGCACGGAAGTAGTGCGCGCATGATCCTCACCGTCACCCCCAACCCGTCCCTCGACCGCACCTACGAGGTCCAGGCCCTCAAGCGCGGCGAGGTCATCCGCGCCGAGACCGAACGCATGGACCCCGGTGGCAAGGGCGTGAACGTCTCGCGCGCGGTCGCCGCCGCCGGCCGGCGCACGGTCGCGGTACTGCCCCTGGGTGGCGCGCCGGGAGCGCTCGTCGCCGAACTGCTCCACGCGCAGGGCATCGAGGTGGCGCCGGTCCCGGTCGTCGGGGACACCCGTTCCAACATCGCGCTCGCGGAGGCCGACGGCGTCCTCACGAAGATCAACGCGCCGGGCCCGGAGCTGTCGGGGTCCGAGCAGGAACTCCTCCTGGACACCGTCCGGTCGCAGTCCCGCGACGCCGACTGGATCGCCTGCTGCGGCAGCCTGCCCCGGGGGCTCGCGCCTTCCTGGTACGCCGATGTCGTCACGCGGGCGCACGCCGGGGGCGCCCGGATCGCGCTGGACACCTCGGGGCGTGCGCTGCTGGAGGCCCTGCGCGCGCGGCCCGACGTGGTCAAGCCGAACGCCGAGGAGCTGGCCCAAGCCGTCGGCCGCCCCCTGACGACCGTGGGCGACGCGCTCAAGGCGGCGGAGGAGGTGCGCTCGATGGGCGCCCGCGTCGTGCTGGCGAGCCTGGGCGCCGACGGTCAGCTGCTGGTGTCGGACACCGGTGCCTGGTTCGGCAGCGCACGCGTGTCCGCGGTCCGCAGCAACGTCGGCGCCGGTGACGCGTCCCTGGCCGGTTTCCTCATCGCCGGCGGCACCGGCCCCGACGCCCTGGCCTCCGCCGTCGCCCACGGCGCCGCCGCCGTCCAACTGCCCGGCAGCGTGATGCCGACCCCGGCCGACCTGGACCCGGCGGCGGTGACCGTCACCACCGACGTCCCCGTGGACCGCGAACTGAGGGAGCCCGCGTCATGACCGCCCCGCGGACGCGCGCCACGGCCGCCCCGGTGGTTCACGGTCTGCGTACCCCGGCGCACAGGCAGGCCGCCCGCGTCACGCCCGGTCCGGGTACGTCCGCCCCCGTTACACCCGCTCCGGCGGTCCGAGATACGTCCGCCGGGTACGGCCGGGTCCGGTCGGCCGCGGTGCCGGGCGCCGCATCCGCCACCGGGCCGGTGTCCACGGCCCGGCCCCCGTCCGTCCCCGCCCGCCACCGCGGGTGGAGTCCTCCACCGGCCCCGTACCGCCGCACCGCTCCCCCCGCGCGGCCCCCCGCACCCGGTACGACGGCCCCGTCCCGCTCACCCCGTCGCGGTGTCCCGTCGGTCCCCGTCCGCCCCACCGCCCCCCGCAACACCCCCGTCCCCACCTCCGCCCACCCTTCTCCCCGGGCGATACGCGAGCAGAGGAGCCCGCGATGAGCGACATGATCACCGCGGACCTGGTCGATCTCGACCTGTCCGCCGACACCAAGGAAGCGGCGGCCCGTGCCCTCGCCGAGCGCATGGTGAGCCAGGGCCGGGTGACCGACCTGGAGGGCTTCCTCGCCGACGTGGCCGCCCGGGAGGCCCAGATGCCCACCGGCCTGGACGGCGGTATCGGCATCCCGCACTGCCGTAGCGCCCACGTCACCGAACCGACTCTCGCGTTCGGCCGCAGCGCCGCCGGCATCGACTTCGGCGCCGCGGACGGCCCGGCCGACCTGATCTTCCTGATCGCGGCGCCCGCCGGCGCCGACGACGCCCACCTGACGATCCTCTCCTCCCTCGCCCGCCAGCTGATGAACGCCGAGTTCACCTCCGCGCTGCGGTCGGCGGGCGACCCGGAGACGGCGGCGGCGCTGATCCGGGGCGACGAGGCACCCTCGGCCGGGAGCGCCGAGGACACCCCCGAAGACACCGCTGCGGCCCCGGTGGCGGCCTCCACCGGCGCCGCAGCGGCCAGGACGGCACCCACCACGGACGCGGACGCGAACACCGGGGGCGCGAACCCGGCGGGCACCCCCGCCGCGGACACCGCACCACCCGCCGCGGAGCCCGCCGGCTCCGGTGAACGTCCCTTCCGTGTCGTCGCCGTCACCTCCTGCCCGACCGGCATCGCCCACACCTACATGGCGGCCGAGTCCCTGGAGAAGGCAGGCCGCGAGGCGGGCTTCGAGGTGGTCGTCGAGACGCAGGGCTCGGCCGGCTTCGCCCGGCTGGACCCGGCGGTGATCGCGGCGGCGGACGGCGTGATCTTCGCGCACGACGTCCCGGTGCGCGACAAGGACCGCTTCGCGGGCAAGCCGACCGTGGACGTCGGCGTGAAGGCGGGCATCAACCGCCCCGCCGAACTCCTCGCGGAGGTCCGCGGCAAGGCGGCGCGCGGCGAGGTGAGCGCCCCCGCGCACGCCGGGTCCGGTACGCCGGTCGAGCGCGCGGGCGACTCCACCGAGGGCTACGGCACCAAGCTCCGCAAGTGGCTGATGTCCGGCGTCAGCTACATGGTCCCGTTCGTCGCCGCGGGCGGTCTCCTCATCGCCCTGGGCTTCGCAATCGGCGGCTGGCAGGTCAACAAGGCCCCCTCGGTCATGGACCACTTCGTGTGGACGCAGTCGGGCAGCTGGGGGGCGCTGCTGTTCCAGATCGGCGGCGTGGCCTTCAACTTCCTCGTCCCGGTGCTGGCCGGTTACATCGCCTACGGCATGGCCGACCGGCCGGGTCTCGTGCCCGGCTTCGTCGGCGGCGCCATCGCGCTCGACATCAACGCCGGCTTCCTCGGCGGCCTGGCGGCCGGTCTGATCGCCGGTGGCGTGGTGATGGCGATCCAGAAGGTGAACATCCCGGCGGCGTTGCGCGGCATCATGCCGGTGGTGGTGATCCCGCTGATCTCCTCGGCGATCGTCGGGTTCCTGATGTTCGTCGTGATCGGCAAGCCCATCGCCTCCGCGCAGAAGGGCCTGACCGACTGGCTGGGCGGGCTCACCGGCACCAACGCCGTCCTGCTGGGCGCCCTGCTCGGCCTGATGATGTGCTTCGACCTGGGCGGCCCGGTCAACAAGGTCGCCTACACCTTCGCCACCGCCGGCATCGCCGTGGCCGACCCCAGCGACTCCGCCATGAAGATCATGGCCGCGGTGATGGCGGCCGGCATGGTCCCGCCGCTGGCGATGGCCCTGGCGACCACCGTGCGCGGCAGGCTGTTCACGCAGACCGAGCGGGAGAACGGCAAGGCCGCCTGGGTGCTGGGCGCGTCCTTCATCTCCGAGGGCGCGATCCCGTTCGCGGCGGCGGACCCGCTGCGGGTCATCCCGTCCTCCATGGTGGGCGGTGCGCTCACCGGCGCTCTGTCGATGGCCTTCGGCGCCACCCTGCGCGCCCCGCACGGCGGCGTCTTCGTGGTCCCGCTGATCGGCAACCCGTTCCTGTACCTGGTGGCCATCGCGGCCGGCGTCTGCGTCACCACGGCCCTGGTGGTCCTCCTGAAGGGGCTGCGCAAGCCGGCCCCCGGGGCGACGGCCGCCGATCCCGCCACGCCGGCGGCCACCGCTCCGAAGGAGACCAAGCAGGCGATAGCGGCCTGAGCGCCGCACCGCCGTCCACGGCGCCGCACCCCTCCTGCTCTCCTTGTCCCTTTGGTTCGCTGTGAGTTGTTCACGGCACCTGCGAGATACGTCACGGTCCGGGACCAAAGTCCCGGACCGTGGTGTGTACTGGGAGGCATGCCTGAGCACGCAACGACTCTCCAGTTGATCGGCGTGGCCGTCCTCGGCGCGGCGGCCGTCGTCTGGGCCGTCGTTCTGGTGCGTCTGCTGCGCCGTGCCGGCCGCCGGACCGTCGTCCGGCGCTCCACCGCGCCGCTCCCGGCCCTGCCGGGTCAGACACGGGTCGGCCCCTCCCGGGAGTCCGTCGAGCTGACCCCCGCCGAACAGGACGCGTTCGCGGGCCTGGTACGGCACCTCGCCAACGGCTGACCCTCAGCCCTGCCGCGCGGCGCGCCGCTCCATGGCGTCCCGGGCGGCGTCCTCCGACAGGTAGACCTCGCACATGTGCCGTCCGTCGGGCGTCGCCGTGTGCTCCACCTCCCACAGGGAGATCTCGGTACCGTCCGGCAGCAGGAAGGCGTGCTCGTACAGCGCGTAACTCAGCCCGGTCCGTCCGGCCCGCCCCGGCCTGCCGAACGCCTGGGTGATCTCGTGGGCGGTCGCCGTCGCCAGCAGTGCCGCCGTCCGCTCGTCGGGCCGGTCCGGGTTCTCAGCGCGGCGCAGCAGCCGGCGCGCGTGGTCCGCGGAGTCGTCGGAGGCGAACATGTGCCGGGGCTCGGGCGCGGCCCACAGCCGCATCAGCGCGGGCAGCTCGAAGTCCCGCGTGTCCGGGGGCAGACCGAGCCGTGCGGTGGCGGTCTGCACCTCCTCCTCGTCGATGTACACCTCGTGCTCCGGGGCGCTGCCCGGCGTCGGGTTGCGCACCAGCTCCCACAGCGTGACCGCCGAGCCGTCGGCGAGCAGCCAGGTGTGCCGGTACGTCTCCCGGTGCAGCCCCGCGCTGTGGTACGCGGAGTGCAGCGAACTGTCGTGCGCCAGCGCGCAGTCGAGTTGCCTTATCACCTCGTCGGGCAGCTCGAAGGAGTTCAGGGCACGGCCGAGGAGCCGCGCGAGATGCTCCTCAGGAGACTCGGGCGACTCGGCTGGTTCGTACGCTGCCGTCTCGTACGGAACGCTCAAGGCTTCTCCCGGCGTTGCTGCATGTCACCTTGTGGGTGCATACCGTAGCCCCTCGGTCGGACATCGTGTCCGGGAACCGAGAAAACGTACGCCGGGAAAACGCGCGGGCCGCGCGAAAAGTTCCCGTGCGGCCCGTCGTCCTGTCAAAACCCGCCGCTCAGACGGCACTTCCCGCGGTCCAGGCGTTCCACGCCATGTTCCAGCCGTTGAGGCCGTTGTCCGGGGCGACCGTGGTGTCGGGGGAGTTCTTCACGATCACCACGTCACCGACGAGCGAGTTGTCGTAGAACCACTTGGCCGACGTGGCACCCTGCGCCCCCTGCACGTCCGCGAGGCCGACGCAGCCGTGGCTGGTGCCCTCCCGCCCGAACGGCGGGTTGCCCTTGTTGTACCAGTAGTTGCCGTGGATGAACGTCCCGGACGACGTCAGCCGCATCGCGTGCGGCACGTCCGGTATGTCGTACTCCCCGCCGAAGCCGACCGTCGAGCCGTTCATCCGGGTCTGCGTGAACTTCTCGGAGATCACCATCTGTCCGTTGTACGTGGTGTGCTGCGGGCTGCCCGCCGAGATCGGCACCGTCTTGACGGTCCGGCCGTCCCGTACGACCGTCATGGTCTGCGTGCGGACGTCGACCGTGGAGACCTGCGACCGGCCGATGGTGAAGGAGACGGTCTTCTTCTGCACCCCGTAGACGCCCTGGGCGCCCTGGACGCCGTCCAGGTCGATGTCCATCGTGACCTTGGAGCCGGCCTTCCAGTACTCCTGCGGCCGGAAGTCGAGCCGCCGGTCACCGAACCAGTGCCCGACCACCTGCTGGCCGCTGGTGGTGTTGACCGTGATGTGTGACTGCACGGCCTTCTTGTCGGTGATCGACTTGTCGAAGGTGAACGACACCGGCATGCCCACCCCGACCGTCGTGCCGTCGTCCGGCGTGTAGGTGCCGATGAAGCTGTTCGCCGTGGTGACGGTGGTGAAGACGGAGTTGGCCGCCGCCGTGCGCCCCGCGGCGTCCTTCGCGGTCGCCGATATCTGGTACTTCGTCCCGCGTTCCAGCCGCTCCTTGGGCTTCCAGCTGCGGCCGTCGTCCGATATCGCCCCCGGCACGGTCTGTCCCGACCCCGCCACGGTCATTTTCACGTCGGTCAGCTTGCCGTCGCTGACCTTCACCCCGGTCGCGTTGATGGACGCCCCCGTCGAACCGTCCTTGGCCGAGATCGCTATCTTCGCCGTCGACGTCTTCGGGGAGTCCTTGCCCCCCTTGCCGTCGCCGTTGTCCGCGTTGGCGCTGCCGCCGCAGGCGGTCAGGGTGAGGGCGCCGACCATCAGGGCGGCACAGGCCCCGAGTGCGCGCCGCGCTGCAATGTCCGGCGTTGTCACGGGCTGCTCCCAGTTCGTGTGATGTGCGTGATCCGTTCCAGTGCGTGGAGAAAGAGGGCGCCGACGCCGGGGAAGGTTCCCTCCGCTCCCTTCGAACGCCATCACGTGACAGAACCGCGACAATCCACCCCGCCCCCGGGGCCGTACCGTTACCCCTTCCCGTACAACTCCCCGTACGACGGCCACACTCCGCCCGGTCCGTGGACCGACTCGGCGGCGCGCACGGCCCGGACGATGGCGCGCATCACCACGTCCGCGCCGGCGGCGAGGATGCCGTTGAGCGCCAGGGGGTGCGTGTCCAGCGGGTGCGTGCCGGTCGCCAGCGCGAACACCGTGTCCCCGTCGTGCAGGAGGTGCACCGGCCGTACGGCCCGCGCGATCCCGTCGTGCGCCGTGCCCGCCAGCTTCTGCGCCTGCGCCTTGGAGAGGTCCGCGTCCGTCGCGACCACCGCCAGCGTCGTGTTGAGCGGCGCCGGTCCGTTCCCGGCGGCGGCCTCGTCCAGGCGCCGGCACGCGGCCTCGTGCACCCGCTCCCGCGGATACTCCACCCGTCCCTGGAGCAACTCCCCGTACAGCACCCCCGTTTCCGGGTCCAGCACCGATCCCGCGGCGTTCACCACCACCAGCGCCCCCACCGTGATCCCCGAGTCGAGCACCGTGCTCGCGGTGCCCACGCCGCCCTTGAGCCGTCCGGCGACGGCGCCCGTGCCCGCCCCGACGCAGCCCTGCGCCACCCGGGCCCCCGGCACACCGGCCGCCGCGGCCTCCACCGCCGAGCGTCCCGTCCCCGCGTCCGGACGGGCCCGGAAGTCCCCGCCGCGCCCCAGGTCGAAGAGGCACGCGGCGGGCACCACCGGCACGACATGCGCCGGGTCCGGCCCCACCCGCACGCCCCGCTCCCGCTCCTCCAGCCAGGCCATCACCCCGGAGGCCGCGTCGAGCCCGTACGCGCTGCCTCCGGTCAGCACGACGGCGTCGATCTTCCGCACCACGGTGCGCGGGTCGAGCGCGTCGGTCTCCTTGGTGCCGGGGCCGCCGCCGCGCACGTCCACGGCCGCGACCGCGCCACCCACGGGGGCGAGGACGACCGTCGTGCCGGTGAGCCACCCGTCGCCGGTCCGGGTGGCGTGTCCCACGCGCAGCCCGGCGACGTCCGTCAATGCGTCAGCTGTCATGGACGTCAGTCTGGCCCAGTGCGAGGCGCCGCCCGGAAGGTCAGCCGGCCGCGGCGGCGGTGGCGCGCGCCGAGCGCTCCCGGCCGGCCCCGCGCGCCGTCAGGATCAACCCGGCCGCCACCGAGGCCGCGGACACCAGCCCCGCGGCGAGCACCGCCCACTCGCCCAGGAAGGTGCAGCAGATCACCAGCAGAGCCGTGACCGGCAGCACCAGCTGCTGGGTGAGGCCCGCCTTGAAGTGCCGGGCGTGCAGCGCCCACACGGTCAGCAGGTACAGCGCCGTCGGCAGGGTGACGGCGGCCGCGGCGGACAGCGTGGAGATGTGCGCCTTGCCGACCGCCTGTTCCACGGCGACCTCCAGGCCCGCGCCGATCGCCGCCGCCGAGGCGAAGACCAGGTAGTGGCCGTAGCCCCAGACGAACGCATGCCGGCTGGAGCGCAGATGGCCGTGGATCGGCACCACGAAGTAGATCCACCAAGCGGAGAAGACGATCAGCAGTCCGCCCGCCGCGATGGGCAGCAGCTCGCCCAGCGCGTTGTGCTCGTCCGCCGCCGACTTCACCGCCACCGTGGCCGCGGCGATCGTCTCGCCGAGCACGATGATCGTGAACAGGCCGTACCGCTCGGCGATGTGGTGCGGGTGCCAGGAGGTGTTCTGGGCCCTCTCGGCGTAGACCGGCACGCACAGTTCCGCGACCACCATCACCGGGAACACCCAGGGCCGGCCCGGCTCCGGCAGGACCACCAGTCCGAACCAGCCGATCTGGCACAGCAGCACGCCGCACGCGTACCGGAGCGCCATGGTCCGTTCCGCGCCCGGCGCCGATCTCGCGGCCCTCAGCCACTGCCACACCATCGCCAGCCGCATGATCACGTAGCCGAGCCAGACCAGCAGGAAGTCGTGCTGTGCGGACGCCCGGGAGATACCGGCGGCCAGCACCAGGACGCCGGCGATCTGCACCAGGGTGACCACCCGGTAGAGGGCGTCGTCGTTGTCGTACGCCGAGGCGAACCAGCTGAAGTTCATCCACGCCCACCAGATGGCGAAGAACAGCATCGCGTAGTTGAGGATCCCCTCGCCCGCGTGGCCCGCCGCCACGGCGTGCACCAGCTGCACGCCCGCCTGCGCGACCGCCACGACGAAGCACAGATCGAAGAAGAGCTCCAGCGAGGAGGCGACGCGGTGCGCCTCGCCGCGCTCGCGGGCGGTGAGCCGCCGCAGGGGGCCGGAGGGCTTCGGCGCGCCCGAGGGCGCGGGCGTGGCAGGGGGACTCGATGTCATGGTTCCCAGCACAGCAGAAAACGGGCGTGAAATCTTGTGAAGGCTTTCACAAGCGGGGAAGGGGGTCCCGGTCCGGCGAAAACACCAGGCCGGGGGCCCCGGCCGGCGCCGTACCCTGGGAGCATGACCACCGCCCGTGAACCCGAGCCGCGTGCATCCGAGCCGCGTGAACCCGAGCCGCGTGAACCCGAGCCGCGCGACCCGAAGCCCGCGCTGGTCTTCGACGACCCGCTGGACCAGCAGTCCTCGGACGACACCGACCGCGGGTGGGGCGAGCGCCCGGACGGCGACAGCGCCGCCGACCTGAGGCGTTTCCTGGACGAGAAGCCGCCCCACCACCTCTGAGCGGTCCGCGGGCGGCGCCGTCAGCGCTCGCCGTGCCCGGCCCCGCGCTGCGCGACCAGCGCGTCGCGGATCTCCTTGAGCACCTCCAGCTCGGTCACGTCGACCACTTCCTTCGTGCCCTCCCGGGCCGCCTTCTTGGCCGCCTGCCGGGCCAGGTACTTGGACATGGGCAGGACCATCAGGAAGTACACCACCGCCGCGGTGATCACGAAGCTGAGCGTGGCCCCGAGGACGGAGCCCCACATGATCGGCACGCCGCTCTTGACCGTGCCGTCCGCGCTCACCCGGCAGGGGTCCTTCAGACAGGAGCTGTAGTTGTCGAGGCTCTGCGTGCCGATCGCCCCGACCACCGGGTTGATGATCCCCTTCACGATCGAGTTGACGATGTTCGTGAAGGCCGCGCCGATGACCACCGCGACCGCCAGATCGACGACGTTGCCGCGCATCAGGAAGGCCTTGAAGCCCTGCCAGACGCTCGGTTCCTTCTTCGCGCTCACCTAGGGGACTCTCCTCGCGTGCACAGGGTGTGGAACGAAACGCTCCGCAACCTACGGCACGGGGCGGTCGTCGTGTCCACTGCCGTAACCGGAGCGAGACCCTTGCCGTCAGGCCGGCCACGGTACGCAGAAGGCGTACGAGCCGGTTCAGCACAGCGTCACCGCCAGGCGCGCGGTGGCGCTCGCGCCGACCAGCCGGGCCGCCGTGGGCCGTGGCACCGACAGCACGACCAGCGCTCCGCTCCCGGCCGCCGCGGCCGGCGGTTCCGGGACCTCCGTCACCCGCGCACCGCGCGCCAGCACCCGTACGCCGGCCCCGGCCGACGCGTCCTCCGCGGCGATCACGTCGACACGGTCACCGGGGTGCAGCAGGCGCACCGTGGCGGCGTCGGCGATCCGGACCGGCGCCGTCACCAGCTCGGCCGGCGGGCGGGGCCGTGCGGGCCCGGCCACGGGGCGGCCGTGGGCCCGCTCGGCGCCGCGCGGTTCCGCCCCGGCGCCCTCGGAGCGGGGCCCCGCGGCCACGAGCGCCACCGCCGTCACCGCGAGCCCGGCCGCGACCGCCGGCCCGCGATGGCCTAGCAGCCGGTGCAGCCGGTACCGCCCGCCGCGCACCCGCACCGGATCGAACGGGGGCACCGCACGGGTCGGAGGTGCCTCGGTCCCCGGCGGCCGTGGCCGCGGAGGGGACGGTGAGGGCGGTTGGGGAGGTGGGGGCGGGAACGAGGAACCGGTGGGAGAGGGCGGAGGCGTGGGTGGGTGATGGCGCGGGAGCGAGGGCATGGGAGTCACCGCCTGCGACGAGGAGTTCGGCTTGCCATGCCACGATGACGCCTCGCGCCGGATCCCGCCGGGGCCCGTGGATCACGGGCGGACTGTGGATAACTCGCCCACCCGAACGAGAAGTTCCGCCTGATCACCGGTCGTACTCGGCCACGGGGCCGTACTCGGTCACCGGTCGTACTCGGCCACGGAGTCGTACTCGGTCACCGGTCCGCACTCGGCCACCGGGCCGCACTCGGCAGCCGAGCCGAGCCGAGCGAGCCGAGCGATCCAAACCGAGCGATCCGAGCGATCCAAACCGAGCGATCCGAATCGAGCCCCGCCCCGCCCGGCCCCAGCCCCCCGCCCTACGGCAAAGCGAATCCCGGGTCCATCCCGCCGAGCGCGTTCACGCACAGGCAGTCCCGCTGCCCGGTCTCCGGCAGGGCCGCCACCGCGTCGAAGAGCACGCCGCGCAGTCGGTCCACGTTGGCCGCGAACACGCGCAGGACCTCCTCGTGCGAGACGCCCTCGCCGGTCTCGGCGCCCGCGTCGAGATCGGTGACCAGGGTCAGCGAGGTGTAGCACAGCTCCATTTCCCGGGCGAGCGCCGCCTCGGGGTGGCCGGTCATGCCCACCACCGACCAGCCCTGGGCCTGGTGCCACAGCGATTCGGCGCGCGTCGAGAAGCGCGGGCCCTCGACCACGACCAGGGTGCCGCCGTCCACCGGTTCCCAGTCCCGGCCCCGGGCGGCCTTCAGCGCCGCGGCACGCCCGGTGGGGCAGTACGGGTCGGCCATGGACACGTGCACGACGTTCGGCACGGTGCCGTCCGGCAGCGGCAGCCCGTCGAAGTACGTCTGTGCGCGGGACTTCGTACGGTCCACGAACTGGTCGGGCACGAGCAGGGTGCCCGGCCCGTACTCGGGACGCAGGCCGCCCACCGCGCACGGACCGAGCACCTGCCGTACGCCGACCGAGCGCAGGGCCCACAGGTTGGCGCGGTAGTTGATGCGGTGCGGAGGCAGATGGTGGCCGCGGCCGTGCCGGGGCAGGAAGGCGACCTTCCGGCCGGCGACCTCGCCGAGGAAGAGCGAGTCGCTGGGCGACCCGTAGGGGGTGTCCACCTGGACCTCGGTGACGTCGTCCAGGAAGGAGTAGAAACCCGAACCGCCGATGACGCCGATCTCTGCTTTGGCCATGACCAGCACAGTAGCGGGCCGCGGGAGCACGGGGGGAGGCGGCGTCGGGGAAGGCCGAAGACCCCGCCGTCGTGTGACGGCGGGGTCCGGACGAGAGGTGTCAGGCGGCGGAGCTGCTGGCGGAGCCGGAGCCCGAAGAGGAGGCGGACGTCGAAGAGGACGTGGACGTCGAGGAGGACGCCTTCGCGTCGGACGACGAGCCGGCCGGCTTCGACGCCGGGCTGCTGCTCGACGTGGAGCCGCGGGAGTCGTTGCGGTAGAAGCCCGAGCCCTTGAAGACGATGCCGACCGCGGAGAACACCTTCTTCAGGCGGCCGTTGCAGTTGGGGCACACGGTCAGGGCGTCGTCGGTGAACTTCTGCACCGCCTCGAGGCCCTCGCCGCACTCGGTGCACTGGTACTGGTAGGTCGGCACTGTCTTCCTCCTGGCACTCTCACTCAATGAGTGCTAACGACGGTCCATAGTGACGTATTCCCGGGGATCAGTCCACCGTGACCGGCACGCGGTGACCGACGCCACGCGCGACCGTGCGGTTCCCGTGCCGTGCGGCCAGCCGCGAGCGCAGCGTCACCAGGATCGCCAGGGCGAGCACGGTGCCGCCCATCGGCACCAGGAACCCGGCGCCGTCCCACAGCCGGTCCTCCAGCTGTCCCGCGACCGTGACGGCGGCGGCCTGGCCGAGCGCGACGGCGCCGGTCAGCCAGGTGAAGGCCTCGGTCCGGGCGCCGGCCGGGACCAGGCCGTCGACCAGTGTGTAGCCGGTGATCAGGGACGGGGCGATGCACATGCCGACCAGCAGGCCGAGCGCGGCGAGCAGCGGCACCGAGTGCGCCGTCCACAGGGCGGACGCCGCCACCGCGAGCGCCGTGTAACCGAGCACCAGACGCTTCTGGGGGGCCGCCTTCCAGGCGACCGCACCGCAGACCACGCCGGAGAGCATGTTCCCTGCGGCGAAGACGCCGTACAGCACGCCGTTCAGGCCGGGTTCGCCGATCGACTCGGTGAAGGCCGCGAGCGACACCTGCATGCCGCCGAAGACCGAGCCGATGCCGAGGAAGGTGACGACCAGCACGCGCACGCCCGGGACGCGCAGGGCGGAGGCGTGCCGCACGCGCGCGTGCCCGCTCTCCCGGGACACCGGCGGCTGCGTGCTCTTCCGCGCGGCGAACAGCAGGCCGCCGACGAGGGTGAGCCCGGCCTCCGTGACCAGGCCCGCGGCCGGTGTCACGGCCGTGCACAGCGCGGTCGCCAGCAGGGGGCCGACGACGAAGGTCAGCTCGTCCGTGACCGACTCGAACGCCGCCGCCGTGGTCATCAGGGGCGAGCCCTGGAGCTTCACGCCCCAGCGCGCCCGCACCATCGGGCCGACCTGCGGGACGGAGGCGCCGGTCGGGACGGCGGCCAGGAACAGCGCCCACAGGGGCGCGTGCGCCAGTGCGAGCGCGGTCAGCGACAGGCCGGACAGCGTGTGCACCAGGACGCCGGGGATCAGCACGGCCCGCTGGCCGTAGCGGTCGGCGAGGCGGCCGCTGTACGGCGCGAACAGCGCCATGGAGACGCCGGTGGCCGCCGCGGCGGCACCCGCGGCGCCGTACGAGCCGGTGGTGTGCTGGACGAGCAGCACGATCGACAGGGTGAGCATCGCGAACGGCTGGCGCGCGGCGAAACCGGGGAGCAGGAACGTCCAGGCGCCGCGGGTGCGCAGCAGCTGTCCGTATCCGGGGCGGGGCGACGCCGGCTGGTTCTCCGCCGGCCGCGTGGTGACCGTGGACTCCACGGCCCGTGCCTTTCTTCCGCCTGGTAGCGCGCCCGTGCGGGGGGCGCCGAGAGCTGTCCTCTTGCGCGGAACTGCGGTAGATACCGGTGCCTCCGCGGAGGGTGTTCCGGCCGCCATACGGTCGCGCCAGCTCTGCATCAGGCAGAGTTGGTTCGATCAGGGTGCCTTCATACTACAGGGATCATGGCTCGTGCCCCTGTGAAAGAGAGCACGGTCGCAGGGACTGCCTGTGATTGCCGCGGGGTCATCCGCGCTCGCCGGCCGTGCCCAGCCAGTCCGCCAGCTTGCCGCCGCGGGCGACCGCGCGCAGCCGCCGTTCCGCCGCGTCGCGGACCGGGTCGGTGGCGACGACCAGCAGTTCGTCGCCGCGCCGCAGCACGGTCGAGGGCAGCGGCACGAACGACTTCCCCTCGCGCACGACGAGGGTGACGGCCGCGCCGGGCGGCAGCCGCAGCTCGCTGACCTCCACGCCGTGCATCCGGGAGCCCTCGGGGACGGTCACGGACAGCAGGTGTCCCCGGAGCCGTTCCAGGGGCGCCGACTCGATGCCGAGGTCGGCGGCCTCGCCCTGCTCCCCGAGCCGGAGCGTGCGGGCCAGCCAGGGCAGGGTCGGCCCCTGGACCAGGGTGTAGACGACGACCAGGACGAAGACGATGTTGAAGATGCGGCGGCTGCCGGCGACGCCGTTCACCATGGGGATGGTCGCCAGGATGATGGGCACGGCGCCGCGCAGCCCGGCCCACGACATCAGGATCCGCTCAGGCCGCGGCACCCGGAACGGCGCCAGGCTGACCACCACGCTCAGCGGGCGGGCCACCATGGTCAGCACCAGCCCGATGACCAGCGCGGGCACGATGTCGTCGCCCAGTTCGTGCGGGGTGACCAGCAGGCCGAGCACGACGAACATGCCGATCTGGGCGATCCAGCCGAGCCCCTCGGCGAAGCCGCGGGTGGCGGGCCAGTGGGGGAGCCGGGCGTTGCCGAGGATCATGGAGGCCAGGTAGACGGCGAGGAAGCCGCTGCCGTGCGCCAGGGCGCCGGCCGCGTACGCCGTGACGGCGATGGCCATCACGGCGATCGGGTAGAGACCGGAGGCGGGCAGCGCGACGTGCCTGAGCCCCCAGGAGCCGAACCAGCCCACCGCGAGGCCCAGCGCCGCGCCGATGGCCAGTTCCAGGACTATCTCGCCGAGCAGCAGGTACCAGTGCTCGACCGGGCCGGCCGTGCAGAAGGCGACGACCAGGATGACCACCGGGGCGTCGTTGAACCCGGACTCGGCCTCCAGCGTGCCCGTCACGCGCGCGGGGAGGGGGATCTTCCGCAGGACCGAGAAGACCGCCGCCGCGTCCGTCGACGACACCACCGCCCCGATGATGAACGCCTGCCGCCACTCCAGCCCGACCAGGTAGTGCGCGCCCGCGGCGGTGACGCCCACGCTGATCGCGACGCCCACGGTCGCGAGGACGGAGGCGGACGGCAGGACGGGCCGGATCTCCTTCCACTTCGTGCCCAGACCGCCCTCGGCGAGGATCACGACCAGGGCCGCGTACCCCATGACCTGGGTCATCGCGGCGCTGTTGAAGTGGATGTGACCGATGCCGTCCTGGCCGATGAGGACGCCGATCCCCAGGTACACGAGCAGGCTGGGGAGCCCGCTGCGGGAGGAGACCCGGACGGCCGCGACGGCGACGAGCAGGACGACGGAGCAGACGAGCAGGAGCTGGTTGAGGTGGTGAACAGTCAGGGGGCGTTCCTCCTCCGAGATCGGGCCCACGGATCTCCGGTTACTTCGTTACCTTACCTAACTCTTGACGATTTCTTGACGTTCGCGAGGCAAGATCGAACGCTCGTACGCGCTCGTTCCCGACTCCGCGTCAAGCGGGACGGGGCCCTGCGCCTATGGTTGCTCCAGCGCTCATTCAAAGTCACAGCCCGACCTGCCGCTCGCGTTAGGACAGCAAGGACAGCGATGCCCCCCAACACCACCGCCACCACGGGTGACACCGCCGCAGCGGGTGCCACGTCCGTCAAGTCCGGCAGGAAGAAGGGGCGCAAAGCCCGACTCATCGTGCTGGTGCTGGTCCTGGCCATCATCGGAGGCATCGCCTACGGGGCGTACTGGTCGATCAGCACCGTCCGCGCCTCCTTCCCGCAGACCACCGGATCGATCAAGCTCGACGGCCTGTCCGGGCCGGTCGACGTCAAGCGGGACGGCTACGGCATTCCGCAGATCTACGCGTCCTCGGACGAGGACCTGTTCATGGCGCAGGGCTACGTCCAGGCGCAGGACCGGTTCTACGAGATGGACGTGCGCCGGCACATGACCTCTGGGCGCCTGTCGGAGATGTTCGGCAAGAGCCAGGTCAAGAACGACGAGTTCCTGCGCACCCTCGGCTGGGACCGGATCGCCCGGCAGGAGTACGACACCAAGCTGTCGGCCGCCGCCAAGAAGTACCTTCAGGCCTACGCCAAGGGGGTCAACGCCTACCTCCAGGGCAAGGACGGCAAGGACATCTCCCTGGAGTACGCGGCCCTGGGCTTCGCCAACGACTACAAGCCGGAGAAGTGGACCCCGGTCGACTCCGTCTCCTGGCTGAAGGCGATGGCCTGGGACCTGCGCGGCAACATGCAGGACGAGATCGACCGCGCCCTCATGACCAGCCGCCTCGGCCCGCAGCAGATCCAGGACCTGTACCCGGCGTACCCCTACGGCCGCAACAAGCCGATCGTCCAGGAGGGCCAGTACGACGCGGTGACCCAGGCCTTCCAGCAGAGCGGCGCCAGCGGCTCCGCCGGAAGCACGGGCACGACGGGCGCGGCCGGGACGACCGGTACGACCGGCACGACGGGGACAACCGGCACGACGGGGACCGGCACGACCGGCACGACGGGCACGACCGGTACGACCGGCTCCTCCGCCTCGGCCGGGACGGGTTCGTCCCTCACGAGCCAGCTGGACGGCCTCTACGGCGTCCTGGACGACCTGCCCACGGCCGTCGGCGTGAACGGCCAGGGCATCGGCTCCAACTCCTGGGTGGTCGCCGGGAAGTACACCATCACCGGCAAGCCGCTGCTCGCCAACGACCCGCACCTGTCGGCATCCCTGCCGTCCGTCTGGTACCAGATGGGCCTGCACTGCCGCACCGTCTCCGGCAAGTGCCAGTACGACGTCACCGGCTACACGTTCGCGGGCATGCCCGGTGTGATCATCGGACACAACGGGAAGATCGCCTGGGGCCTGACCAACTCCGGGGTCGACGTCACCGACCTCTACCTGGAGAAGGTCAGCGCGAACGGCTACCTGTACGACGGCAAGGTCCGGCCGTTCAAGACCCGCCAGGAGACCATCAAGGTCGCCGGGGGCGCGGCCAAGACGATCGTCGTCCGGCAGACCCAGGACGGGATGCCGCTGCTGTCCGACCGTGACGACGAACTCGTCCAGGTCGGCAAGAGGGCCACCGTGAACGCCGCCGCGCCCGACCGCGGCGACGGCTACGGCATCGCCCTGCGGTGGACCGCGCTCGACCCGGGCACCACCATGGACGCCGTCTTCGCCCTCGACCGGGCCGGGGACTGGAACGACTTCCGCGCGGCGGCGGCCCTGTTCGACGTGCCCTCGCAGAACCTGATCTACGCCAGCACGGACGACCACATCGGCTACACGCTGCCCGGCAGGATCCCCGCCCGCACCGCCAAGGACTCCGGCGCCGTCCCGGTGCCCGGCTGGGACTCGAAGTACCGCTGGAAGGGCTTCGTCAAGCAGGACGAACTGCCCTACGAGTACGACCCGAAGCGCGGCTACATCGTCACCGCCAACCAGGCCGTGGTCGACCCGGACAGGTACCCGTACACCCTCACCACCGACTGGGGCTACGGCACCCGCAGCCAGCGCATCGCCGACCTGATCGAGTCCAAGATCAAGGACGGCGGCAAGATCTCCACCGACGACATGCGGCAGATGCAGCTGGACAACAGCAGCGAGATCGCCAAGCTCCTGGTGCCCAAGCTGCTGAAGATCAACCTGAAGGACGCGGACGTCCGCCAGGCGCAGAAGCTGCTGGAGGGCTGGGACTACACCCAGGACGCCGACTCCGCGGCGGCCGCCTACTTCAACGCCGTCTGGCGCAACATCCTCAAGCTCGCCTTCGGCAACAAGCTCCCCAAGGAGCTGCGCGTCAAGGGCCAGTGCCTGTGGGTCGACAAGATCGACAGCACCGGCCCGGTCGACGACGACACCAAGGTGCGCGAGTGCGGCCAGCGCGACGCCGACCAGGCGCAGCCGGACGGCGGCGACCGCTGGTTCGAGGTCGTGCGCACCCTGATGGACAAGCCGGACAGCGACTGGTGGAAGACGCCCAGGTCGGGCACCCGCCCCGCCGCAAAGAACCGCGACCAGCTCTTCGCCCGCGCCATGATCGACGCCCGCTGGGAGCTGACCGCCAAGCTCGGCAAGGACATCGACACCTGGAGCTGGGGCCGTCTGCACCGGCTGTTCCTGAAGAACCAGACGCTCGGCACCGAGGGCCCCAAGGCCCTGCAGTACCTCCTCAACCGCGGCCCCTGGAAGCTCAGCGGCGGTGAGGCGACGGTGAACGCGACCGGCTGGAACGCCGCCGGCGGCTACAACGTGGTCTGGGTGCCGTCCATGCGGATGGTCGTCAACCTCGCCGACCTCGACAAGTCCAAGTGGATCAACCTGACCGGCGCCTCCGGGCACGCCTTCAGCGCGCACTACACGGACCAGACGGGCAAGTGGGCCAAGGGCGAGCTGCTGCCCTGGTCGTTCTCCGGCGAAGCGGTGGACAAGAGCACGAGCGACACCCTGGTCCTCAAGCCCTGACCACCGGCACCGAGCACGCAACGGCCCTCCACGCGCGCGTGGAGGGCCGTTGCCGTTCGAAGGGCGGGTCAGCCCTCAGGGAAGCGGCGCACTCCCGACGGGGTCACCACCGCGTGCACCGGCTTGTCGTGCGCCTCCGCCGGCACGCGCGCGACGACCTCCGGGTCGTAGAGCAGGACCACGAGCAGGGGGCGCGCGCCCGTGCGCTCCAGCCGGGCCAGCACCCGGTCGTACGACCCTCCGCCCCGCCCAAGGCGCATCCCGCGCGCGTCCACCGCGAGCCCGGGCAGCAGGACCACGTCCGCGTCCGCCACGGCGTCCGGGCCCAGACGCGGACCGGAGGGCTCGAAAAGAGCCATCCTGCCGCCGTGTTGGACCCGGGCGAGGGAGTCCGGGCCGCCGTACTCGCCCCAGTCCAGGTCGTTGTCGGGCAGGAGCACGGGGAGCAGGACGCGCACGCCCCGCGCGCGCAGGGCGTCCATCAGGTCCAGCGTGCCGGGTTCGCCGCCCACCGAGACGTACGCCGCCACCGTGCGGCCACGCGCCAGCTCGGGCAGTTCCAGGGCGCGCTCCGCCAGCGCGCGGCCCGCCACGCGGACGTCATCCACCGTCAACCTGTTCCTCACCTCGAGGAACTCTCGCCGAAACGCGCGCTTGTCAGGCTCGCCCGTACGTCCGTCGTGTTCCACTGGTCGTCCTCGCGCCCTTCTTAATGCAGGTCATATAAGGGTCAAGCAACCTGAGCCACAGAATCCCCACAAAGGCACCGGATATGGTTGCGGGCATGACTCAGTCCCACCCCAGGATCAGCAAGGCTGTCATTCCCGCAGCCGGCCTCGGCACCCGGTTCCTGCCGGCTACCAAAGCCACTCCCAAGGAGATGCTGCCGGTCGTAGACAAGCCGGCGATCCAGTACGTGGTCGAGGAGGCCGTGTCGGCGGGGCTCGACGACGTCCTCATGATCACCGGGCGCAACAAGCGTCCGCTCGAGGACCACTTCGACCGCAACTACGAGCTGGAATCGGCACTGGAGAAGAAGGGCGACGCCGAACGGCTCGCCAAGGTGCAGGAGTCCAGCGACCTGGCCACCATGCACTACGTGCGCCAGGGCGACCCCAGGGGCCTCGGGCACGCCGTGCTGTGCGCCGCCCCGCACGTCGGCCACGAGCCCTTCGCCGTCCTCCTCGGTGACGACCTGATCGATCCCCGGGACCCGCTGCTCGCGCGCATGATCGAGGTCCAGGAGCGGCACGGCGGCAGTGTCGTCGCCCTGATGGAGGTCGCGCCCGAGCAGATCCACCTCTACGGCTGCGCGGCCGTGGAGGCCACCGCCGACGGTGATGTGGTCAAGGTGACCGGACTGGTCGAGAAGCCGGACCCGGCGGACGCCCCGTCGAACTACGCGATCATCGGACGCTACGTCCTCGACCCGCACGTGTTCGGCATACTGCGCAAGACCGAGCCCGGCCGGGGCGGCGAGATCCAGCTCACCGACGCCCTCCAGCAGCTCGCCCAGGACGAGAAGGTCGGCGGCCCGGTGCACGGGGTCGTCTTCCAGGGCCGCCGCTATGACACCGGTGACCGTGGCGACTACCTGCGTGCCATTGTCAGACTCGCGTGCGAACGTGAGGACCTGGGCCCGGACTTCCGGACCTGGCTCCGCAGTTACGTAGCCGAGGAGATGCAGCAGTCTTGAGCAGCGCCGCGACCCGCCCCGCCGGCCCGGACGACCTGTGGTCGGTGGACGAGCACCTTGAGGACATCCTCTCGACCGTCCACGCCCTCGAACCCATCGAGCTGCAACTGCTCGACGCCCAGGGCTGCGTCCTGGTCGACGACGTCACGGTGCCGGTGTCCCTGCCGCCGTTCGACAACAGCTCCATGGACGGGTACGCGGTGCGGGTCGCGGACGTGGCGGGCGCCGGGGAGGAGTTCCCGGCCGTCCTGGAGGTCGTCGGGGACGTCGCGGCCGGCGCGGCCGACCCGGTGCGGGTCGGTCCCGGACAGGCCGCGCGCATCATGACCGGCGCGCCGCTGCCGCCCGGGGCCGAGGCCGTCGTCCCCGTCGAGTGGACCGACGGCGGGCTCGGCGAGGGCCCGGTCAGCGGCATGCGGGCACGCAGCACGGCCCCCGAGGGCGCCGAGGGGCACGTGCACGTGTACCGCCCCGCCGAGGCACGCGCGCACGTGCGGGCCAAGGGCAGCGACGTGAAGGCCGGGGACCTCGCCCTGGAGGCCGGGACGATCCTCGGCCCGCCGCAGATCGCGCTCCTCGCCGCGATCGGCCGCGGCACGGTGCGCGTGCGCCCCCGCCCGCGCGTGGTCGTGGTGTCCACCGGCAGCGAACTCGTCCAGCCCGGCGAGCAGCTGGCCGGCGGGCAGATCTACGACTCCAACAGCTTCGCCCTCACCGCCGCCGCCCGGGACGCGGGCGCCATCGCCTACCGGGTGGGCGCCGTCGCCGACGACGCCGAGACCCTGCGCTCCACCATCGAGGACCAGCTCATCCGCGCCGACCTGCTGGTGACCACGGGCGGGGTGAGCGTCGGGGCGTACGACGTCGTCAAGGAGGCTCTGGCGTACGCCGCGGACGCGGACGAGGCGGGCGGCGGTGTGGAGTTCCGGAAGCTCGCCATGCAGCCCGGCAAGCCCCAGGGCTTCGGTTCCATCGGCCCCGACCACACCCCGCTGCTGGCACTGCCCGGCAACCCGGTGTCGTCGTACGTCTCCTTCGAGCTGTTCGTCCGGCCCGCCATCCGCGCGCTGATGGGCCTCACGGACCTCCACCGGCCCCGCGCGCGGGCCGTGCTCAAGGCCGACGGGGCGCTGCGCTCGCCCAAGGGCCGCCGCCAGTTCCTGCGCGGCGCCTACGCCGACGGCGAGGTGACCCCCGTGGGCGGCGCCGGTTCCCATCTGATCGCCGCGCTGGCGCAGGCCGACGCGCTGATCGTGGTGCCCGAGGACATGGAGTCCGTGGAGCCCGGCAGCGAGGTCGAGGTGGTCCTGCTCGGCTGAGCCCGGCTGGTTGGCGGTACCGTGTCGCGCACAGCAGGCCCGCGCGCCGCACCGCGCCGGGCCCGGACCGGGAGTGCCACAGCCATGACCCAGCCTTCCCGGGGGGAGACCCCCGGAACCCCTGTGCAGGACCGACTGACGCACATCGACGAGGCGGGCGCGGCCCGTATGGTCGACGTGTCCGGGAAGGACGTGACCGCGCGCACCGCCCGCGCCAGCGGCCGGGTCCTCGTCGCACCGCGCGTGGTCGAGCTGCTGCGCGGGGAGGGCGTGCCCAAGGGGGACGCCCTGGCCACCGCGCGGATCGCCGGGATCATGGGCGCCAAGCGCACCCCGGATCTGATCCCCCTGTGCCACCCGTTGTCGGTGTCCGGTGTGACACTGGACCTGTCGGTCGCGGACGACGCCGTGGAGATCCGGGCCACCGTGAAGACCACGGACCGCACGGGCGTCGAGATGGAGGCCCTCACCGCGGTGACGGTCGCCGCGCTCACCGTGATCGACATGGTCAAGGCGGTCGACAAGGGGGCGGTCATCACGGACGTACGGGTGGAGGAGAAAACGGGCGGCAAGTCGGGCGACTGGAGCCGGGCATGACTTTCGACGACGGCACCGGGGGCGCTCTGCGCGCGCCGTACGCCGCGCTGGTCGTCACCGCCTCCAACCGGGCCGCCGCCGGTGTCTACGAGGACAGGGGCGGCCCGCTGATCGTGAAGGGCCTGCGGGACCTCGGGTTCGCCGTGGACGGGCCGCGGGTGGTGCCCGACGGGGCTCCGGTGGAAGCGGCCCTGCGCGCGGCCGTCGCCTCCGGGTACGACGTCGTCGTCACCACCGGCGGCACCGGCCTGTCGCCCACCGACCGCACCCCCGAGGCGACCCGCGCGGTGATCGCGTACGAGGTGCCGGGCATTGCGGAGGCCATCCGCGCGTACGGGCGGGACAAGGTGCCGACCGCGGCGCTGTCCCGGGGCCTGGCCGGAGTGGCCGGGCGCACGCTGATCGTCAACCTGCCCGGGTCGACCGGCGGGGTGCGCGACGGGCTCGCCGTGCTGGAGCCCCTGCTGGTCCACGCCGTCGACCAGATCCGCGGCGGTGACCACCCGAGACCCGGTGGTACGGGGGGTGCGAGCTGAACAGCCCTTCCTGGCCCGTCGTGCTGGCGGACGGCGATGTCGTCCTCCGGCCGATAAAGCTGCGCGACCAGCGGGTCTGGCGCGAGGTGAACCGGCGCAACCGCGACTGGCTGCGCCCGTGGGAGGCGACCATCCCGCCGCCCACGCCGAGCGGGCCGATCGCGCACCGGCCGACCTACCGCCAGATGGTCCGGCATCTGCGCTCCGAGGCGAACGCGGGCCGCATGCTGCCGTTCGTCATCGAGTACCAGGGGCAGCTGGTCGGGCAGTTGACGGTCGCCGGGATCACCTGGGGGTCGATGTGCTCGGGGCACGTCGGCTACTGGGTGGACGAGGCGGTGGCCGGGCGCGGGGTGATGCCGACGGCCGTCGCGCTCGTGGTGGACCACTGTTTCCGCACCGTCGGCCTGCACCGCGTCGAGGTCTGCATTCGCCCGGAGAACCGGCCGAGCCGGCGGGTCGTGGAGAAACTCGGATTCCGCGAGGAGGGGCTCCGGCCGCGTTATCTGCACATCGACGGCGCCTGGCGCGACCATCTCGTCTTCGCGCTCACCGCGGAAGAGGTGCCCGACGGGTTGCTCACGCGGTGGAAGCGGGCGCGGTCGCGAGGGAGCCAGCGCACCGAGAGTCCGTGAATTGAATATGTGTTCGAAAATGATCGGCAGTTGACCGTCTCGGGGCGCCGAATTCCCGGCCGCGGCGGTCCTCTGATCGCAAGCGTCGCAAAAAATGCTGGAAATATGAGCCAGATCGTGCGACACACCGGCCCAATTGGCGGATGGCCTCACACAAACCCCTCTACGGTGTGACCGTGAGCAGCAGCGGCCTCATCTACGCAGTCATTGTCGGGGCCTGGGCCGCCTACTTGGTGCCGATGTGGCTCCGTAGGCAGGACGAGCTGAACGAGGCCCGTCCGACGGAACGCTTCAGCACCGCCATCCGGCTGCTGTCCGGACGGGCGGGTATGGAGCGCCGGTACGCCAGGGACCTGCGGGCGCGCTCCGCCCAGGAGGGGGAGCCGGACGCCGTCGATCCGGACGCCGTCACCGACTCGGTGGACGTCCGGGCCTTCGCCGTGCCTCCGACCCGCCGTCAGGTGGCCGTCGAGGCCGACTCCGAGGCGCCCGGCGGCACCGAGGCGCCGAGCGACCACGCCTCCGTCCCGGCGTCCCGGCCCGCCCCCGCTCCGGCGACCCCGCCGGCCCAGCAGCGTGAGCCGGCAGCACGGAGCGCGCCCTCGGCGCAGTCGGCCGCGGCACGCGCCCGGCGCACCAAGGTGCTCGCGCGCCGACGGCGCACCACCGTGGTGCTCTTCCTCGCCTTCACCCTCGGCGCGATCGTCGCCGCCGTCGGGGGCCTCGCCTTCCTCTGGGTACCCGGCGCTCCCGCCGTGCTCCTCAGCGCGTACATCGCCTATCTGCGCACGCAGGAGCGCCGCCGGTTCGCCTACCAGATGGACCGGCGCCGTGCCGAGGCCGCCGCCCAGCGCCTGCGCGCGCGCCAGCCCCGCCGGCGCGCGCCCCTGGAAGCGGGACCGGCCGCCGAGAAACCGGAGGAGGCTCAGGCCGCCGAGACCGGCACCGGACTGTCCACGCTCGCCGCCGACCGGCGCGCCCTCGTCGAGCAGACCGACCACGCCGAGTGGGTCGACCAGCAGCGCGAGCGGCAGCGCAGGCCCGGTCACGGGGACAGCTGGGACCCGGTGCCGGTACCGCTGCCCACCTACGTGACCGCGCCCGTCGCACCGCGCGCGACATCCGACGTGGATCTCGGCGCGCCCGACACCTGGAGCTCGGCGCGCTCCAGCGCGGTCGTGCCGGAGCAGGAGACGGGCCACGCGCCCGGGAGCGAGGCGCGCGATCCGGAGGCGGTGCCCGGGCAGAAGAAGGGGGACGAGGCGCCGGACGGCCGCCCCCACCCCCGGACCCGCTCGCGCGGCGGGGCCTCCGCCGCGGCCGCCGCCCGCCGGGCCCGGGAACGCGGACGCACGCCGCTGTTCGACCAGTACGACCCCTACGAGGACGACGACCGTCCGCGCGCGGCCAACGAGTGACCCCGGTCACCCCGGAAACCCCCGTCCTGACCAGTCAGGGAGCGGATTTCCAAGCACCCCGATCGGGATGCTAAAGTTTCACTCGTTGCAAGGGCCTGTGGCGCAGTCCGGTAGCGCACCTCGTTCGCATCGAGGGGGCCAGGGGTTCAAATCCCCTCAGGTCCACTGCACGACGAAGATCCCGTCGGTCATCACGACCGGTCGGGATCTTCGTCGTTCCCGGCCGTGCGGCAGCGGCGTCGCCGCCTGGGCGGCGACTTCGACCGCTCCCGGTCAGAGCCGCTTGGCGTAGCAGAGGCTCTCCTCGTGATGCCGGTAGTAGCCGAACTTGGCGCACGGCTCGTAGCCGCTGGAGGTGTACAGGGCGACGGCCTCCGGCTGCTTGGTGCCCGTCTCCAGGACCATGCGGACCCGGCCGGCCATGCGGGCGTCCTCCTCCAGGGCCGCGAGCATGCGGCGGGCCAGGCCCCGGCCGCGCATCTGCGCCACGACGTACATCCGCTTCAGTTCCGCGTCGCCGTCCTCGTTGCCCTCCTCGTTGCGGTCCTGGCTGCGCCAGCCGCCGGTGGCCACGGGGCGGTCGCGCTCGTCGTAGGCGATCAGGTACACACCCCGGGGCGGGTCGAAGTCGGCGGCGTCCAGGGCGGTGGCGTCGCCCCCGTCGCCGTAGCGCTGGTGGTACTCGGCCTGGACCTCGCCGTTGAGCTTCACGGCGTCGGGGTGATCGAAGCGAACGCGGCGGATATTCATGCTGGGCATCGTACTTCTATGCAGTCGGCGGGTGGTCCCGGATTTTGTGGACCCGGTCCAGTGTGCCGGTATCGTGCCCGGGTGCTGACTGTGACCTCGGTGAACGTGAACGGGCTGCGGGCCGCCGCGAAGAAGGGCTTCGTGGAATGGCTCGCCGGGACGGACGCGGACGTCGTCTGCCTCCAGGAGGTGCGGGCCGAGCCGCACCAGCTGCCCGAGGAGGCCGGCCGGCCCGACGGCTGGCACGTCGTGCACGCCCCGGCCGCCGCCAAGGGCCGCGCGGGCGTCTCCCTCTACACCCGGCGCGAGCCCGACCGGGTCCGGGTCGGCTTCGGCTCCGCCGAGTTCGACGGCAGCGGGCGCTACGTCGAGGCGGAGCTGCCCGGCGTCACCGTCGCCTCCCTCTATCTGCCCTCCGGCGAGGTCGGCACCGAGCGGCAGGACGAGAAGGTCCGCTTCATGGGCGAGTTCCTGGCCCATCTGAAGGAGCTGCGCGAACGGGCCGCCGCCGACGGGCGCGAGGTCCTCGTCTGCGGCGACTGGAACATCGCCCACCGCCAGGCCGACCTGAAGAACTGGCGCGGCAACACCAAGAACTCCGGCTTCCTGCCCGAGGAGCGGGACTGGCTCGACCGCGTCTTCGCCCCCGAGGACGGCGGCTACGTCGACGTCGTCCGCGCCCTGCACCCGGACGCGCAGGGCCCGTACACCTGGTGGTCGTACCGGGGACGGGCTTTCGACAACGATTCGGGCTGGCGCATCGACCTCGCCGTGGCGACGCCCGGGCTGGCCCGGCGTGCGGTCAAGGCGGTGGTGGAGCGAGCGGCCAGCCACGAGGAGCGCTGGTCGGACCACGCGCCGGTGACGGTCGTCTTCGACCTCTAGGGCCCGGCGTTCGGATCACGCCGGGCCCGCCCGGTCAGTCCGGCTTGTTCAGCCGGCGGTCCAGCGCCAGGGAGAGTTCCGCCTCGACCACGCTGCGGGCCAGCGGGCGCAGCCGGCGCAGGTCCTCCTCGGGGCCGTGGCGCAGGATCAGGTCGGCGAAGAGTTCGGCCAGGGCGTCGGCGTGCTCGCGGACGCGGGCGCCGGCCGCCAGCACCTCGGCGAGCGGGATGCCCTCGCGGACCAGCGCGGAGGAGACGTCCAGCAGACGCCGGCTGATGTGGACGATCTCGTCGCCGTCGGTGCCGAGGTAGCCCAGGTCCAGGGCGGCGGCCAGGTTCTCGGGGGTGACCTCGCCCTCGAAGCGGGCGGCGAGTTCCTCGGGGGTGAGGCGGACGGGCTCCTCCTCGGTGGGGGCGCCGACGCCGAGCAGGTCGGCGACGTCGCGGCCCTGGTCCAGGGCGTCCGCGAGTTCGGCGATGCCGTTCAGGGTGTGGCCGCGTTCCAGGAGTGCCGCGATGGTGCGCAGCCGGGCCAGGTGGTGGTCGTCGTACCAGGCGATGCGGCCCTCGCGGCGGGGTGGCCCGATCAGCTTGCGTTCGCGGTAGAAGCGCAGGGTGCGCACGGTGATGCCGGCGCGCCGGGCCAGCTCCTCCATGCGGTACTCGCGCCTGACCGTGGGGTGTTCCGCGTCCTCTGCCACGACCGCAGCCTATGGCGTACTGCCGGTAACTTTCCTTCGGCCACCCCCTACCGCTCGGTAGGCGGCTGCTCTACAGTCCCATTGCGCCAGTGTTCACTGGCGGAGTTCCTAGGCGATGCGTGGAGGCTTCGGGATGGCCGAGCACGAGCATGTACGGGTGGCGGTGATCGGGTCCGGGTTCGGCGGGCTGGGGGCCGCCGTGCGGCTTCGCCGCGAGGGAATCACCGACTTCGTCGTCCTGGAGCGGGCCGACAGCGTCGGCGGCACCTGGCGGGACAACAGCTACCCCGGCTGCGCCTGTGACGTGCCCTCGCACCTCTACTCCTTCTCCTTCGCGCCCCACCCGGACTGGCCGCGCACCTTCTCCGGACAGCGGCACATCCGCGCCTATCTGGAGCACGTCACCGACCTCTTCGGGCTGCGCCCGCACCTCCGCCTCGGCTCCGAGGTGAAGCTGATGACCTGGGACGACGAGAACCTGCGGTGGACGATCGAGACCACGCGCGGCACGCTGACCGCCGACGTGGTCGTCTCCGCCACCGGGCCGCTGTCCGACCCGAAGATCCCCGACGTCCCCGGTCTCGACTCCTTCCCGGGCAAGGTGTTCCACTCCGCCCGCTGGGACCACGACTACGACCTGCGCGGCAAGCGGGTCGCCGTGATCGGCACCGGAGCCTCCGCCATCCAGATCGTCCCCGCCATCCAGCCGCAGGTCGGCCGGCTCACCCTCTTCCAGCGCACCCCGCCCTGGGTGCTGCCCCGCGTCGACCGCGCCATCAGCGGCGCCGAGCGCTGGCTGCACCGCCGGCTGCCCGTGACCGCCCAGGTCCGGCGCGGACTGCTGTGGGGCATCCGGGAGCTGCAGGTGCAGGCGTTCACCAAGCGCCCGGACGAACTCGGCCTCGTCGAGCAGCTCGCCAAGCGGAACATGGCCCGCGCGATCAAGGACCCGGAGCTGCGCGCCAGGCTCACCCCGGACTACCGCATCGGCTGCAAGCGCATCCTGCTGTCCAGCGCGTACTACCCGGCGCTGGCCAGGCCGAACGTGGACGTCGTGGGCGGGCTGAGCGAGATCCGCGGGTCCACGGCGGTGGCGGCCGACGGCACCGAGGCCGAGGTCGACGTGATCATCTTCAGCACCGGCTTCCACGTCACGGACATGCCCATCGCCGAGCGCGTGGTCGGCGCGGAGGGCATCACGCTCGCGGAGTCCTGGAAGAACGGCATGCGGGCGCTGCGCGGTGCCTCGGCGGCCGGGTTCCCGAACTGGATGTCGATCATCGGGCCCAACACCGGCCTCGGGAACTCCTCCATGATCCTCATGATCGAGTCCCAGCTCAGCTACATGGCCGACTACCTGCGCCAGCTCGACGTCCTGGGCGGCCGTACCGCCCTCGACGCGCGGCCCGCCGCCGTCGACGCCTGGAACGACAGGGTGCAGGAGCGCATGAAGCGGACCGTGTGGAGCACCGGCGGCTGCACCAGCTGGTACCTGGACGCGAGCGGCCGCAACACCACCATCTGGCCCGGCACGACGACCGAGTTCCGGCGCGCCACCCGGCGGGTGGACCTGGCGGAGTACGAGGTGCTGCGCAAACCCGCGCCGGTCTCCGGCGCCGGGCCGGCCGGCCGCACGAGCGGGGCCGCCGCATGAGCCGGAGCGCCCACGTCACCTCCGGCCCCTACGCCCCGCCCGCCCCGGCCCGTACCTTCACCGCCGTCTCCGCCGACGGCGCGCGGCTGCACGTCGAGGTGCACGGCCCCGAGGACGCGCCGCCGGTCGTCCTCGCCCACGGCTGGACCTGCTCGACGGCGTTCTGGGCGGCCCAGATACGGGACCTGGCCGCCGACCACCGGGTGATCGCCTACGACCAGAGGGGGCACGGGCGCAGTCCCGCGAGCCCCGCGTGTACCACCGAGGCGCTGGCGGACGATCTCGAAGCGGTGCTCGGGGAGACGCTGGCGCGCGGGGAGAAGGCGCTCGTCGCCGGTCACTCCATGGGCGGCATGACGGTCATGGCGGCGGCCGGGCGCCCGCGCTTCCGGGAACACGCCGCCGCCGTCCTGCTGTGCAGCACGGGGAGTTCGGGGCTGGTCGCCCAGTCGCGCGTGGTGCCGTTGCCCGCCGGGCGCGTGCGTACCTGGCTCACCGGGCGCGTCCTCGGTTCCCGCGCGCCGCTCGGGCCGGTCACACCGCTCGCGCGGAGCGTCCTCAAGTACGCCACGATGGGCGCGGGTTCGGCCCCGCACATGGTGGAGGCGTGCGCGCGGATCGTGCACGCCTGCCCGCGCACCGCGCGACACGCGTGGTCGGCCGTCCTCGCCGGGCTCGATCTCGACCACGGCGTACGGCGGTTGAGCGTGCCCACCGCCGTGCTGCACGGCGCGTCCGACCGGCTCACACCTGCGGCGCACGCCCGGTCGCTGGTCGCCGCGCTGCCGCACTGCGTCGGCCTCACCGAGCTGCCCGGTGTCGGCCACATGACCCCGATCGAGGCCCCGGAGCCGGTGACCGGCCGCATCCGGGAGCTCGTCGGCACCTATGTCACGGGGGTTGTCCCCGAGGACGGTTCCACCCCCGCGCGGATCAAGGAGGGCGCATGAGCAGGGTCAGCCTCGAAGGGCAGGTCGCGGTCGTCACGGGAGCGGCGCGCGGCGTCGGTGAGCTGCTGGCGCGCAAACTGTCCGCGCGCGGCGCGAAGGTGGCGCTGGTCGGGCTGGAGGAGGAGGCGCTGAAGGAGGTCTCCGGGCGGCTGCACAGCGACAGCGCCCACTGGTACGCCGACGTCACCGACCACGAGACGATGAGCCGGGTCGCCGAGGAGGTGAAGGCGCGGTTCGGGAAGGTCGACATCGTGGTCGCCAACGCCGGTGTGGCGACGGGCGGTCCGTTCGCCGACTCCGATCCGCAGGCATGGCGGCGGGTGATCGAGGTGAACCTCATCGGCTCGGCGGTGACCGCGCGGGCGTTCCTGCCGGTGCTCGTGGAGAGCCGCGGCTACCTGCTCCAGATCGCCTCGCTCGCCGCGATCACTCCCGCGCCGATGATGACGGCGTACTGCGCGTCCAAGTCGGGCGTGGAGGCGTACGCGCACAGCCTGCGCGCCGAGGTGGGCTACCAGGGCGTCCGGGTGGGCGTCGGGTACCTGTCGTGGACCGACACCGACATGGTGCGCGGGGCCGACCAGGACGACGTGATGCGGGAGCTGCGGCAGCGGCTGCCGTGGCCGTCCAACAAGACCTATCCGCTCGGTCCGGCCGTGGACCGGCTCGTGGAGGGGATCGAGCGGCGCTCGGCGCACGTGTACGGGCAGTGGTGGCTGCGCGGCATGCAGGGGGTGCGCGGATACCTGCCGGCGCTCATCGGGACGGTCGGGCAGCGGGAGATGAAGCGGTTCGCGCCCCGTCTGAAGGGCATGCGTTCCGGACTCGTCGGCGCAGGTGGGGCGGCTGACGAGGCGGCTCGCGCTACGCACCGTAACTGATCGACATGCAAGGTGTGTTCGCCCGTGTGAATCTGGTCGAGGCCCCACCGACGGGGCCGGACCCCCACTCATCACGGGAGTGAACCCACATGGGTATGAAGGACCAGTTCCAGGAGAAGTCGCGCCAGGCCAAGGAGAAGATGGACCAGGGCCGCGAGAAGGCCGGCCAGCGCGGTCCGCAGCAGGGCCGCCAGGGCCAGCAGCAGGGCCGCCAGGGCCAGCAGCCCTCGGAGCGCGGCAGCCACAACCACCGTGACATCGAGGACACGGAGCGGCAGATGGAGGACCGGATCGACCGGGACTACGACGCCTGACCGCTGCTGACGGCCTCGGCCGGTTGACGAGGGGTGCCCTTCTTCCGGGAGGGCACCCCGCGTCGGTTCCGGGCAGGTCAGGACGTCGTCCTCGGGGGCAGCTTCGGGCGGGACCTGTCCGGGACGTCGTCGTAGGTCGGGGGGACCGCCGCCGGGTTGGACTCCAGGAGTTCCAGGGCGAGTTCCACCGCGTCGGCGAGCTGGGCGTGGCGGCCCTCCGCCCAGTCCAGCGGGGTGCGCGGGATCTCCAGGTCGGGGGCGACGCCGTGGTTCTCCACGGACCAGCCGTAGGCGTCGAACCAGGCCGCGTTCATCGGCACGGTGATGACCGTGCCGTCGCCGAGCCGGTGCCGGCCGGTCATGCCGACCACTCCGCCCCAGGTGCGCTGGCCGACGACCGGACCGAGCTTCAGCAGCTTGAAGGCGGCGGTGATCATGTCGCCGTCGGAGGAGGTCGCCTCGTCGGCGAGGGCGACGACGGGCCCGCGCGGGGCGTTCGAGGCGTACGACACCGGTTGCGCGTCCCGGGTCAGGTCCCAGCCCACGATGGTCCGGGTCAGCTTCTCGACGACGAGTTCGCTGATGTGCCCGCCCGCGTTGCCGCGCACGTCGACGATGAGCGCCGGCCGGGACACCTCCATGCGCAGGTCGCGGTTGAACTGGGCCCAGCCGGAGCCGCCCATGTCGGGGATGTGCAGGTAGCCGCACCTGCCGCCGCTCAACTCGCGGACGACCTCCCGGCGTTTGGCCACCCAGTCCTGGTAGCGCAGCGGCCGTTCGTCGACGAGCGGGACGACCGCGACCCGGCGGGCGTGCCCGGTCTCGTCCTCGGACGGGGTGAACGTCAGCTCCACGGTCGTTCCGCCCGAGCCGGCCAGCAGCGGGTACGGGCCCGTCACCGGGTCGACCGGGCGGCCCTCGACGTGGGTCAGGACGGCGCCCTCGCGGATGCCCGTGCCGGCCAGCGGGGAGCGGGCCTTGGAGTCGGAGGAGTCGCCGGCGAGGATGCGCTTGACCACCCAGCGTCCGTCCCGGCGGACGAAGTTGGCGCCGAGGAGGCCCTGCCAGCGCTGGTAGTGCGGCGGGCCCTCGTTGCGGCGGGCGGCGGTGACGTAGGCGTGCGAGGTGCCCAGCTCGCCGAGGACCTCGCGCAGCAGGTCGGCGAACTCGTCGGGGGAGGCGACCCGTTCGACCAGCGGACGGTACTGTTCGAGCACCGCGGACCAGTCGATGCCGCACATGCCCGGCTCCCAGAAGTAGGCGCGGATGAGCCGGCCCGCCTCGTCGTAGGCCTGGCGCCACTCGGCGGGCGGGTCGGCCTGGTGCAGGATGCGGCGCACGTCGATCCAGACGGTCGAGTCCGCGTCGCCGACCTCGGTCGAGGGCACCGCCCGCAGGTCGCCCTCGTCCACGACGACCAGCCGGGTGCCGTCGCCGCTCACGGTGAACCAGTCCAGGTGGTCGACCAGCTCGGACTTCTTCGCCTTGGCGATGTTGAAGTACTCCAGGGTCGGGCGTCCGCTGATGTCGGCCGGGTTGACGAAGGTCTCGCCGAGCGCGCCGGAGATCGGCCAGCGCAGCCAGACCAGGCCGCCGCCCGCGACCGGGTGGAGCCCGGAGTACTTGGAGGCGATGACCGGGAACGGGGTGACCCGGTTCGCCAGCCCCTCCGCCTCGACCGTCACCGTGCCGGCCTCGCCGGTCTCCTCGTCCTCCAGCGGATCGAGTCCGCCGGCGGCCGGGCGGCCCTCGGGGTTCAGGGCGAACGGGGAGGGGGTCGCCGAGGAGAGGGGGACCAGGTACGGGCGGCAGCCGAGCGGGAAGGACAGGTCGCCGGTGTGCACGTCGTAGACCGGGTCGAAGCCGCGCCAGGAGAGGAAGGCGAGGTAGCGGCCGTCGCGGGTGAAGACCGGGTTCTCGTCCTCGAAGCGGCCGTTCGTCACGTCCACGATCAGCCGGTCCTTGATGCGGGCCAGCTTGATCTGGCGCAGGGTGCGGCCGATGCCGGGGTGCGACCAGGTGAGCCAGGAGCCGTCGGGGGAGAAGGCGAGGTCGCGGACCGGGCCGTTGAGGGACCGGATCAGCTCGGTGATGCCGGTTGCCGCCCCGGTCTCCTCCTCGCCGTCCTGCGGCCGCGGTGCGCCCTGCCCGGGTTCCGCCGCCCCGTCCTCCGGCACGTCGATCAGCAGCAGCCGCCCGTCGTGGGAGGCCACGGCCAGGCGTTCGCCCTCGGGGTCGCAGGCCATCTCCAGGACCCGGCCCAGCGCGCCGGAGGCCAGCCGCCGGGGCGGGCGGTCGCCGGTGGCGCGGGGCAGATGGGCGATCTCGACGGCGTCCTCGCCCTCGGCGTCGGTGACGTAGGCGATCTGCCCGGTGGAGCCCAGCATCTCCGGCAGCCGTACCCGGACACCGGGCGTGTCGGTGATCGTACGGGCCGGGCCGTCGCGGTGGGTGAGCCAGTACAGGCTGCCGCGGACGACGACCGCGCTGGCCCGGCCGGTCTCGTCCACGGAGATGCCGTCGATGTTCTGTGCGGCCGGCACCTGGTAGCGGCGGCGGCCGGTGCGCGGTCCGGCGAGCCGGACGTCGAGCTTGCGCGGCATGCCGCCCGGTGAGAAGTCGTCCACCAGCCACAGGTCGCCGGCGCACTGGTAGACCACCCGGTCGCCGTCGCCGGCGGCGTGCCGGGCGTAGAAGGCGTCGTGGTCGGTGTGCCGGCGCAGGTCGGTGCCGTCGTAGGCGCAGGAGTAGAGGTTGCCGACGCCCTCGTGGTCGGAGAGGAAGGCGATCCGGCCGGCGACGAACATGGGGCAGGCCAGATGGCCTTCGAGGTCCGGCAGCAGGCGCTGTCCGTGCAGCCACAGCCGGCCCGTGGCGCCGCCGCGGTAGCGCTTCCAGGAGGCCGGTTCGTGCGGCGGGGTCCCGGTGAGCAGCAGGGTCCTGTGCTCGCCGGCGAGGTCGGCGCACTGGATGTCGGCGACCGGTCCCCAGGGCAGCCGCCCGCCCGGGTCGCCGTCGGCGGGCACCTTGTAGGCCCAGGTGAAGTGGGAGAAGGGCTGGCCGTGGGAGGCGACGGCCAGGATGTCGCCGTCCGGGGTCCAGCCGCAGACCTGGGTGTCGGTGCTGCCCCAGTACGTCAGCTGGCGTCCGGGTCCGCCGACGACGTCGACGAGGTGGATCTCGGGGGCGAGGCTGCGCCAGGTCGTGTAGGCGATCCGGCGGCCGTCGGGCGAGAAGCGCGGGTGGCCGGTCTTGGTGCGGTCCGCGGTGAGCCGCCAGGCGCGGCCCGGGGTGTCGAGGGGGGCCAGCCAGAGGTCGTCCTCGGCGACGAAGCACAGCAGGTCACCGCTGAGGTGGGGAAGGCGCAGATAGCTCACCATCCCATGCTTTTCCGGTCATAGGGTGCGGGCAACTCGTGGGGTCCGCGCCGTCCCGTTCCTTACAGGCCCTTCACCTTCGTGACCCACCGCACGTACGAAACGGTTTCGTTTCGCTGGTACAGGGGGTATCTTCATGGATGTACGAGGAAGAAGCTCCGGAGCGGGAAGGTGACGGGCATGACCGAAGCCATCGCGGCGACACGTCGCAGCCGGATCACGCCCGAGCGCGAGGCCGAGCTGTACGAGGCCGTGCTCGACCTGCTCCGCGAGGTCGGCTACGACGCCCTCACCATGGACGCCGTGGCCGCCCGCACCCGGTCCAGCAAGGCCACGCTCTACCGCCAGTGGGGCGGCAAGGCCGAGCTGGTGGCCAAGGCCGTGCGGCACAGCAAGCCGGGCCGGACCGGCGACGTCGACACCGGCTCCCTCAGAGGCGATCTGCACGCGCTCACCCGGCGTGCGGACGACTGCGAGATGGAACAGAGCTCCGCGCTGATGCGGGGCCTGGCCATGGCGGTGCACGGCAACCCGGATCTGCTCAAGGCGTTCCGCGAGCACCTCGTGGAGCCGGAGATGGCGGAGTTCCGCCGCGTCCTGCAACGGGCGGTCGACCGGGGCGAGGTCCGCGCGGACAACCCCGCGCTCGGATTCGTGATGCACATGATGATCGGCGCGTTCGCCGCCCGCACCATGATCGACGAGCAGCCGCCGACACAGGACTTCCTCCTCTCGTACATCGACGCCGTGGTCCTCCCCGCCTTCGGCGTCACCGCGAGCTGACGCTCTTCCCCAGCAAGCCCACCACCTGACGTCACCGCTCACGTCGTCGGGCTGATCACCCCTGCCCAGCTGAACCCAACGACCTGACCGGGAGTACGCCTCCGTGGCCACGTTCCTCTACAAACTCGGCCGCCTCGCCTTCCGGCGACGGCACTTCGTCGCCCTCATATGGGTCGCGCTGCTCACCCTCGCCGGGGTGGGCGCCGCCTCCGCGCCGGCCGCCGGCAACACGTCCTTCTCCATCCCCGGTACTGAGGCCCAGAAGGCCTTCGACCTGCTGGAACAGCGCTTCCCCGGGATGAGCGCCGACGGCGCCACCGCCCGGGTCGTCTTCAAGGCCCCGAAGGGCGAGAAGATGACGGACGCCGTCAACAAGGCGACCGTCGAGAAGACCGTCAAGGAGCTGCGCAGCGGCTCCGAGGTCGCCTCCGTCGCCGACCCCTACACCGGGCACGCCGTCAGCGGGAACGGCACCATCGCCTACGCCTCGGTGAAGTACGAGGTCTCCGGCATGGAGCTGGAGGACTCCTCCAAGGACGCGCTGAAGCACGCGGCCCAGGACGCGCGGGACGCGGGCCTCACCGTCGAGATCGGCGGTGACGCGCTGAGCGCGGCCCCCGAGACCGGCTCCAGCGAGATCATCGGCATCGCGGTCGCCGCGGTCGTCCTGGTCATCACCTTCGGCTCGCTGCTCGCGGCCGGGTTCCCGCTGCTCACCGCCATCATCGGGGTCGGCATCGGCGTCTCCGCGATCACCGCGCTCGCCAGCGCCCTGGACCTCGGCTCCACCACCTCCACCCTCGCCTCGATGATCGGCCTCGCCGTCGGCATCGACTACGCCCTCTTCATCGTCTCCCGCTACCGCGCCGAACTCGCCGAGGGCCGCGAGCGCGAGGACGCGGCCGGGCGTGCCGTCGGCACGGCGGGCTCCGCGGTCGTCTTCGCCGGCCTCACCGTCGTCATCGCGCTGGTCGGCCTGTCCGTCGTCAACATCCCGATGCTGACGAAGATGGGCGTCGCCGCGGCGGGCACGGTCGCCGTCGCCGTCCTCATCGCGCTGACCATGATCCCGGCACTGCTCGGCTACGCCGGCCGCAGGATCAGGCCGGCCGGCCAGAAGAGCAGGCTGCTCGGCGGCGGCCGCACGCCGAAGAAGCCGGGCCGCCCCAACATGGGCACCCGCTGGGCCAGCTTCGTCGTGCGCCGCCCGGTCACCGTGCTGCTGCTCGGCGTGCTCGGCCTCGGCGCGGCGGCGATCCCGGCCGCATCCCTGGAACTGGGCCTGCCCGACGACGGCTCCCAGCCGGTCTCCACCACCCAGCGCCGCGCCTACGACCTCCTCTCCGAGGGCTTCGGGCCCGGCTTCAACGGCCCGCTGATGATCGTCGTCGACGCCAAGGACAGCGCCCACCCCAAGGCCGTGTTCAGCGAGGTCGGCCATGAGATCAAGGGCCTGAAGGACGTCGTCACCGTCACCCCGGCCACACCCAACAAGGCCGGCGACACCGCGACGATCACGGTCGTCCCCGACTCCAAGCCGTCCTCGACCACCACCGAGGACCTGGTGCACGCCATCCGCGACAAGGGCGCGGACATCGCCCGCGAGACCGACTCCAAGGTCCTGGTCACCGGCTCGACGGCGATGAACATCGACGTGTCGCAGAAACTGAACGACGCGCTCCTGCCGTACCTGGCGCTCGTGGTCGGCCTGGCCTTCCTCCTGCTGATCGTGGTCTTCCGCTCGGTCCTGGTCCCGCTGAAGGCGGCGCTCGGCTTCCTGCTCAGCGTGATGGCGGCCCTCGGCGCCGTGGTCGCGGTCTTCCAGTGGGGCTGGCTGTCGGGCCTGATGAACGTCGAGGAGACCGGCCCGGTCATGTCGATGATGCCGATCTTCATGGTGGGCGTCGTCTTCGGCCTCGCGATGGACTACGAGGTGTTCCTCGTGACCCGCATGCGCGAGGCGTACGTCCACGGCGAGAAGCCCAGCCAGGCGGTGGTGACGGGCTTCAGGCACGGCGCCCGGGTCGTGACCGCCGCCGCCGTCATCATGATCGCCGTCTTCTCCGGCTTCATCGGCTCCAGCGAGTCGATGGTCAAGATGATCGGCTTCGGCCTCGCCATCGCCGTCTTCTTCGACGCGTTCCTCGTCCGGATGGCCATCGTCCCGGCGGTCCTCGCCCTGCTCGGCAAGCGGGCCTGGTGGCTGCCGAAGTGGCTGGACCGCGCGCTGCCCAACGTGGACGTGGAGGGCGAGGGCCTGCGCGCCCACGCCGACCCCGAGGAGGAGAAGGAGCTGGTACGCGCCTGACGTACCGCTGCTGACACGAAGCCGCCGGTGAGGGTGCCCGTGGGGACGGGGCTGCACCCTCACCGGCTTTCCCGCTAGCGTGCGCCCATGACGACGACCGCCCATCCTCGTTTCGCCGCCGCCGTGGAGGAGTCGGGACTGGGGGAGCTGCTGCCCCGGGTCCGCAGCTTCCCCGAGGCGACCCGGACCGCCGCCGAGGCCGCCGCCGCCATCGGGTGCGAGCTGAGCCGGATCTGCAAGTCACTGGTCTTCGCCGCCGACGGGGTGCCCGTGCTGGTGCTCGTGGACGGGGCCTCGCGCGTGGACGTGGAGCGACTGCGCCAGGAGCTCGGGGCCGGGAAGGTCACCCGGGCCGACGCCGGGCTCGTGCGCGAGACCACCGGGTACGCCATCGGCGGGGTGCCGCCCTTCGGACACCGCACCCGCACGCGGGTCCTCGCCGACCGTTCGCTGCTCGCGCACGAAGTGGTCTGGGCGGCGGCCGGCACGCCGTACACCGTCTTCCCGATCGGGCCGGAGGAACTCGTCGCCCACGCGGGCGCCACGGTGGTGGACGTGCGCGAGCGGCACGCGTGACACCGCTGGTCGCGACGGCCGTGCTGCTCGCCGCCGTCACCCACGCCAGCTGGAACGCCATCGCGCACCGCGTCACCGACAAGCTCGTCGGCTTCGCCCTGATCTCCGGCGGCGGACTCCTGATCGGGCTCGCGGCGGCACCGTTCACGGCGTTCCCGGCGGGCCCCGCCTGGCCGTACCTGTTCGCCTCGGCCGCCGTGCACATCGCCTACTACGCACTGCTGATGACGTCGTTCCGGCTGGGCGACTTCGGGCAGGCGTACCCCATCGCGCGCGGCAGCGCCCCGCTCGTGGTCACCGTGCTCGCCCCCGTCTTCGCGCACGAGGTGCCCGGTGCCTGGGCGGCCTCGGGCATCGCCGTGTCCTGCCTGGGACTCGGCGGGGTCGGGCTGTGGGGACTGCGCGGGAGGCGGCCCGACTGGGCGGCGATCGGCGCGGCCCTCGCGACCGGCCTGACCATCGCCGCGTACACCGTCATCGACGGCCTGGGCGTACGGGCCTCGGGCACGTCCCTCGGCTACATCGCCTGGCTGATGGCCGTGCAGGGGGCGGTGCTGCCGGCGTTCCTGTACGCACGCGCGCGTGCCGGCACGGTCCGGCTCCTGCGGCCGTACGCCGCCCTCGGCCTCCTCGGCGCCGCCCTGTCCGTCGCCGCGTACGGACTGGTGCTGTGGGCCCAGACGCGGGCCGCGCTCGCCCCCGTCGCCGCCCTGCGCGAGTCGTCCATCATCGTCGGAGCCGCCATCGGCGCGCTGTTCTTCAAGGAGCGCTTCGGGGCGCCCAGGATCGCGGCGGCGGGCCTGGTGGTCGTGGGGATCGGGCTGATGCTGCGGGCCGGTTAGCGCGACGCACGTGCCGACATGACGGGCCGGTTGCCGTGACGCACCCTGGAAGCAGCGGCTTTCGGAGGTGTTCGTCATGATGCACACCGCTGTGGGATGGCACATCGAGATGGAGTTCATGGAGGACGATCAGCACACGCGTGCGGCGGCCCTGGTGCGCCTGCCCGACGGCTCCGAGGTACGGGCCCACGGCCGGGCCAGCCGGCACGACGTCGACGCGAACCAGCCCCGGGTCGGCGAGGAGATCGCCGGTGCCCGCGCCCTCAACGAACTGGCCATGCACCTGCTGACCAAGGCACACGAGGAGATCGATCAGGCGTCCGGACGGACCTCGCACCCGATCCACGTGTGACACGCGCTCGGCGTGCGCCGAGGGTGCGCGTAGCTCAGGCGAGCGCCGTGCGGACCGCTCGCACCAGCGCCTGCGCCCTCGGGTCCGCCGTCACGCTCTGCCGGAAGCCGTTGGTGACGTAGCCGAAGGCGATGCCGGTGTCCGGGTCGGCGAAACCGAGCGCGCCGCCGCGTCCGGGATGGCCGAAGGAACCGGGGGTGAGCAGCGGGGACGCGGCACCGTGCAGCATGTGGCCGAGGCCGAAGCGGGTGTTCACCACCAGCACCCGGTCCGGTCCGGCGGCCTCCTCCGCCCGCGCCAGTTCCATGGTCCGCGGGGTGAACAGCCGGGTCCCGCCGTCGACCGCGCCGATGAGCGAGGCGTAGAAGCGGGCCAGCCCGTCGGCCGTGGCGATGCCGTTGGAGGCGGGCAGGGCGGCGGCGCGGTAGCCGGGGTCGTTCTCGTCGGGGAACGGGGTGATCGCGGCGAACGCCCGGCGGGTCAGGGAGTCCGGGTCGGCGTAGGCCTCGGCCACCGCCCGCTTGGGGCGCGTCTTCAGCCCGCCGGCGGTCTCGGGTGCGTCCACCGGGCCGACGCGGCCCACGCGCGCGTGCTCCGATTCCGGCAGGCCGAGCCACAGGTCGGCGCCCGCCGGCCCGGCGATCTCGTCCGCGATCCAGTCGCCGGCCGGCCGGCCGGTGATCCGGCGGAGCAGTTCGCCGGTGAGCCAGCTGAAGGTCTGGGCGTGGTAGCCGTGGGCCGTGCCCGGCTCCCACACCGGCGCCTGCGCGGCGACGGCGGCGGCGCCCAGCTCGGGGTCGGCGGCCTCGGCGGGGGTCAGCGGGCGGTCCAGCACGGGCACGCCCGCGCGGTGCCCGAGCAGGTCCCGTACCCGTGTGTGCTCCTTGCCGGCCGCCTTGTACTCCGGCCAGTACGCGCCGACGGGGGCGTCCAGGTCCAGTTCGCCGCGCTGGTGCAGGAGCAGCAGCGCGGCGGCGGCGACGCCCTTGGTGGCGGAGCGCACGATCTGCGCGGTCCCGCGCTGCCAGGGAGCCGTGCCGTCCACGTCCCGGGTGCCGGCCCACAGGTCCACGACCCGGTGTCCGTCCCGGTAGACGGCGACGGCCGCTCCGCGCTCGCCGAGCAGCGCGAAGTTCGCGGCGAACGCCTCCCTGACCGGCTCGAAGCCCTCGGCCACAGTGCCGTTCACGTCCACGTCCACGCCCGCCGCCCCTTCCGCCCGGATGTCTCCTGCGACAGTGGGTGCAACACGGCGTACGAGCCTGCGATTCCTCGGTGGGACCACCCCAACGGAATCGTTACGTCGATGTTGCCGTGCGTCGTGTGCGTCGCCCGCCGGGTCCTCGTGCGTCACGCGCCCGTGGTCACGGACCTCGGGTCGAAGCCGAACGGCAGCTCCAGCCGGTGCGCCCGCATCAGCTCCTCGTCGGAGAGCAGCGCGCCGGTCGGGCCGTCCGCCGCGATCACACCCTCGCTGAGGACGAGGGAGCGCGGGCACAGCTCCAGGGCGTAGGGCAGGTCGTGCGTCACCATGAGGACCGTGACGTCCAGGGAGCGCAGGATGTCGGCGAGTTCGCGGCGCGAGGCCGGGTCCAGGTTGGAGGACGGCTCGTCCAGGACCAGGATCTCCGGCTCCATGGCGAGCACGGTGGCCACCGCTACCCGGCGGCGCTGCCCGAAGGACAGGTGGTGCGGCGGCCGGTCGGCGAACTCCCGCATGCCGACCCGTTCCAGCGCGGTGTGCACCCGCTCCTCCAGCGCCGCCCCCCTGATCCCGGCGGCGGCCGGGCCGAACGCCACGTCCTCGCGCACGGTCGGCATGAACAGCTGGTCGTCCGGGTCCTGGAAGACGATGCCGACCTTCTGCCGGATCGCGGCCATGTGCTGCTTGGACACCGGGAGCCCGGCCACGGTCACCGTGCCGGTGCCGCCGCCCAGGATGCCGTTGAGGTGCAGCACCAGGGTCGTCTTGCCCGCGCCGTTCGGGCCGAGGAGCGCGACCCGCTCGCCGCGCGCGATCGAGAAGTCCACGCCGAACAGGGCCTGGTGTCCGTCGGGGTAGGCGAAGGCGAGGCCGGAGACCTCCAGGGAAGCAGTCACAGGAACCATCACAGCATCCATCCCAGCAGGCAGACGACGAGGGCGGCGCAGGGCAGGCTGAGCGCGTGCCGCCACTGCGCGCCGGACGCGGTCACCTCGTCGATGACCGGCATGGAACCGGCGTACCCCCGGCTCACCATGGCGAGGTGCACGCGCTCCCCGCGCTCGTAGGAGCGGATGAACAGCGCGCCGGCGGACTTGGCGAGCACACCCCAGTGCCGCACGCCCTTCGCCTCGAAGCCGCGCGACTCACGGGCGATCCGCATCCGGCGCATCTCGTCGGTGATGACGTCGCCGTAGCGGATCATGAAGGAGGCGATCTGCACCAGCAGCGGCGGCAGCTTCAGCCGTTGCAGCCCGAGCAGCAGCTCGCGCAGTTCGGTGGTGGCCGCCAGCAGCACGGACGCGGCGACGCCGAGGGTGCCCTTGGCGAGCACGTTCCAGGCGCCCCACAGCCCGTTCACGCTGAGCGAGAGCCCGAGCACGTGCACCCGCTCGCCCTCCGCCACGAACGGCATGAGCACGGCGAACGCGACGAACGGCACCTCGATCAGCAGCCGCCCGAGCAGGAAACGGGCGGGCACGCGCGCCCGGTGCGCGACGGCCGCGAGCAGCACGGCGTACACCGCGAACGCCCACATCGCCTCGCGCGGGGTCGACACGACGACCACCACGAACAGCAACGCGGCGGCCAGCTTGGTGTGCGGCGGCAGGCCGTGCACGGGCGAGTGCCCGTGCCGGTAGAGCCGGTGTGCGTGTCCCGCTCCCACGTCAGACGCCGGTGCTCGCGGGGGACACGTCGTCGGTGCGCCGCCTGCGCAGTGCCCAGAACACCGCGCTGCCCGCGACGACCGTGACGCCGACACCGATCACGCCCGCGAGGCCGCCGGACAGCCGGGCGTCGGAGATGTCCTTCACGCCGTAGTCGGCGAGCGGCGAGCCGGCCGTGGTGTGCTCCTTCGCCTTCTTGTCGATCCCCTTGTCGTGCGCGACCTTCTCCAGGCCGTCGGGGTTCGCGGAGGCGTAGAAGCTGACGAAGCCGGCGAGGACCAGGGAGGTGACGAGCCCGGTGATCCACAGCGTACGCCGCGAGGTGCGCGCCGCCACGGGCGCCGTGGGGGCGGGCGCGTCCACCAGTTCGCCGTTCACCCGCAGCCGGAGCCGCTGCCGCAGACCCCGCGCGCCGTACACCAGGTCCGGGCGTACGGCGACGACCGCGCCGACCGTCAGCGCGGTGATGACCGCCTCGCCGATGCCGATCAGCACGTGGACGCCGATCATCGCGGTGGCGACCTTGCCGATGGAGACGTCGGTGGTGCCGCCGACCGCGTAGATCAGCGTGAAGGCGACCGCCGCGGCCGGCACGGACACCAGCGCGGCGACGAAGGAGGCCACCGTCACCGAGCGCCGCTTGCGGGGCAGCACGGCGAGCAGGCCGCGGAAGACGGCGTAGGAGACGACGGTCGTGACGATCGCCATGTCGGTGATGTTCACGCCGAGCGCGGTCAGCCCGCCGTCGGCGAACAGCACGCCCTGCATCAGCAGCACGACCGACACGCACAGGACGGCCGTGTAGGGGCCGACGAGTATCGCGGCCAGGGCGCCGCCGAGGAGGTGACCGCTGGTCCCGGCGGCGACCGGGAAGTTGAGCATCTGCACGGCGAAGATGAACGCCGCCACCAGGCCGGCCAGCGGGGCCGTCCGCTCGTCGAGTTCGCGGCGGGCGCCGCGCAGGCTCACGGCGAGGGCGCCGGCGGCGACCACTGCGGTGACCGCGGAGGTCGGGGCGTCGATGAATCCGTCAGGTACATGCACCGTACGATTTTAGGCCCTTGTTGCGAATGCTTTGCAAGAGAGACGGAGTCTCCTCTCTCACGAGGCGCGGACGGGAAAATGTGCGACTCTTGAGGGAAAGCGGATGCAGGGCTTTCGCATACGTCACGGTGCGTGAGAGGGCGGTCCGATGTCTGTGGTCGAACAGTACGCGCGCGCTCATATCGTCACGGACGAGGAAGAGCCCGGGGCCGTACCCGTCGTCCTGCGGTACGACCCCGACGCCGATCCCCGCTCCGTCCGGGTCGGGCTCCCCGGACCGCACGAGTGGACCTTCTCCCGCGCGCTCCTCGAACGGGGACTGCGGGCGCCGGCCGAGAGCGGCCACGTCCGGGTGTGGCCCTGCGGACGCGTCCAGGCGGTCGTCGAGTTCCACACCGACGACGGGGTCGAGGTCGTGCAGTTCGAGTCGAAGACGCTGGTGCGGTTCCTGCGCCGCACCTACACCGTCGAGCCCGTACGGAGCTGACCGCGGCCGGGCGGAGCCGGTCAGCTCCCGAGCTTCAGCAGCTTCGCCACGATCGGGCCGGCCGTGTCACCGCCGTGCCCGCCCGCCTGGACCACACCGGCGGCGGCCAGGTCGCCCCGGTAGGCGGTGAACCAGCCGTTCGGCTTCTTCTGCCCGTCCACCTCCGCCGAGCCGGTCTTCGCGCCGTAGTCCGGGCCGAGCCCCGCCATCGCCTCGGCGGCCGTGCCGTAGGCGGCCGTGTACCGCATCAGCTCGCGCAGCTGGGACAGCGTCTTCGGCGACAGGGTGCGCGAGGCGGTGGCCAGCGTGCGGTGGTCCACGGACGGCGGCACCAGGTACGGCTGGTGGAAGCTGCCCGACTTCACGGTGGCCGCCACGGAGGCCATGTTCAGCGGGTTCATGCGCACCCCGCCCTGGCCGATCAGCGAGGCCGCCATCTGCGCCGCCGACTGCACCGGCACCGAGCCGTCGAAGGTGGGCACACCGATCGCCCAGTTGTTCATGGACAGCCCGAAGACCTGCTGGGCCTGCTTGGTCAGGTCGTCGTTCTTCAGCTTCTTCGCCTGGCTGATGAAGGCGGTGTTGCAGGACCGGGCGAAGCTCGCCTTGAACGTGCCGCCCTTGATCTCGAAGTCGTCGTCGTTGTGGAACTTCCAGCCGCCGTAGGTGACCGTCTTCGGACAGGGGTGCTTCTTGTCCGCGGAGGCCAGGCCCTTGTCGATCAGCAGCGACGACGTGATGACCTTCATCGTGGAGCCGGGCGCGAGGGAGCCTTGGAAGGCGGTGTTGAAGCCGTGGCCGCCGTTGGCGACCGCGAGGATCTCGCCGGTCGAGGGCCGCAGCGCGACCACCGAGGCACGCGCGCGCCCCTCGACCTGCTGCTCGGCGGCGGCCTGGAGAGTGGGGCTGAGCGTCGTCCGCACCGTGCCCGGGGTGCCCTTGCTCAGCTCGACCAGCGTCTTGTCGGAGAGCTTGGCCTCCTTGGCGGCCTTGCCGCGTACCACGCGCAGCTCGACGCCCGCCGTGCCGCCCGCCGTCTTGCCGTACTTCTCCCGCAGCCCGTCCAGGACCGTGCCGAGGGACGGGAACCTGGCGGTCGTGATCTCGCCGCCGTCGCGGTCCAGCGCCTTGACCGGCGGGGTGCCGGACGCGCCGGTCACCAGCGTGTCGCCGTCCCGCAGCTCCGGGTGGACCACGGCCGCGTGCCAGTCGACCAGCGGCCTGCCGTCGCTCGCCCCGCGCACGACGGTGAGCGAACTGCCGTAGGCGAACGGCTTGCTCAGGCCCCGGTAGGCCACCGTGGCCTTCACGGAGAACGGCACCTCGGCGCCCTTGGCCGTCCCCGGCGTGAGCGTGACGTCCTTCAGGTGGGCGTCCTTGGTGAAGCCGGTGAGCGCCTTCCCGGCGGCGGCGGGATCGTCCGTGGCCTTTGCCGCCCGGTTCGCCTCGCCCTGCTGCCAGGCCGTCAGGAAGCGGGTGGAGGCCGTGCGGATCTCGGTGGCGGTGAGCGGGCCGGTCGGGACGGTCCGGTGGCCGGCCGTGGCGGCGGACCGCTCGTCGGCCGCGGCACCGCCGTCGTACAGCGCGTAGACGCCGAGCCCGGCACCGCCGACCACCACGGCGATCATCCCGCCGAGCACGGCGGGCCGGGTCTTCCGTCGCTCGGCGACGCGCCTTCTCTTGCCCACAGCCTCAGTTCCTCCGCGCCTTTCCCAGGGTCCCCGCGGCCCTCATGTTCCCCAACGACGGCAATCACCTTAAAGTCCCCGTCATCCCGGGTGACGTCAGCCCGCGTTCCGTAGCACGCTTGCGACAATCGGCCCGGCGGCGTCGATGCCGTGCCCGCCGTCCTGGACCATGGCCGCCGCGGCGACGTCGTCGCGGTAACCGGCGAACCAGCTGTCCGACCGCGCCTCCCCGTCGACCTCCGCCGAGCCGGTCTTCGCGCCGACGTCACCTCTCATCCCGGCCATCACGCCGGCCGCGGTGCCGCTGCGCGCGGTGCGGTTCATCATGGCGCGCAACTGCTGGGCCGTGGCCGGCGACAGCCCGCGCGCGCGGGCCGGCTTCCGGCCGTCCAGCCGCAGCGGCACGATCAGGGGCTGGCGGAAGGTGCCGGTCTTCGCGGTGGCCGTCACGGACGCCATGTTCAGCGGGCTCATCTGGACCTGGCCCTGGCCGATCAGGCCCGCCGCGGTGTCCGGCCCGCCGGCGGCCGGCACCCGGCCGTCGAACGTGGGCACGCCGACCTGCCAGTTGTTGCGCCCGAGTCCGAAGCGGTCCTCGGCCTCGCGGGTGAGGGAGTCGACCTTCACCTCGTCCGCGAACTTCACGAACGCCGTGTTGCAGGAGCGGGCGAAGCTGTCGGCGAGGGTGGCGTGCCCGTCCGGCGTCATGCCCTTGAGGTTCTGGAAGGTCTGGCTCTGCCAGACGGCCGACGGCGGGCAGGGCGCCGGTCCGTTCGCGGTGGTCAGGCCGTTGTCGATGAGGGTCGCCGCGCTGATGATCTTCATGGTGGAGCCGGGGGCGCGTTCGCCGAGGAGGGCCGCGTCGAAGCCGTCGTCGCGGTTGTTGGCGACGGCGAGTATCTCGCCGGTGCTCGGCTTGACGGCCGCGACGGAGGAGTCGGGGTACTTCAGCACGGCCTTCTCGGCCGCCGCCTGGACGCTCGCGCTGAGCGTCGTGGGGAGCCTGCCGGGCCTGCCCTTGGCCAGGGTGAGCAGCGGGGTGTCCGCGACCTGGCTGCCGTCCGCCGCCGCCTGGTGGCGGATCACGAGCTCCACCCCGGGCCGGCCGCCGGTCCTGTCGCCGTACCGCCGGCGCAACTCGTCCAGGATCGGGCCGAGGGACGGGTACGTCACCCGGGTGAGCACCTTGCCGTCCCGGTCCACGGCCTCGATCTCGGGGGCGGCCGAGTCGCCGGTGGTGAGCGTGTCGCCCTTGCGCAGCCGCGGGTGGACGACGGAGGGCTGCCAGTCGACCAGCGCGCGGTGCGAGGTCCGGCCGCGTACGACGGTCAGCTCACTGTGGTAGGCGAGCGGCCGGGAGGCGCCGGCGTACGACACCGTGGCCCGCACCGTGAACGGCACCGTGTCACCGGTGGCCCGGCCGGGCGTGATCCGCACCTTGCCGATGTGCGCGTCGCCGCCGTAGGCCGACAGCAGCTCCTGGGCCGCCTCCGGGAAGTTCGTGTACGACGCGGCGGCCGCCGCGTCGCCCTTCTCCCAGGCGGTGAAGAACGCGCCGGTCGTCTCCTTCACCTCGGAGCCGCTGGGCGGACCCGTCCGCACGGCCGCCGAGCCTCCCGGGCCGTCGTCACCGTTCAGTGCGGACGCGACATTGAACAGCCCGTACCCGGCGCCGCCGAGCAGCGTGACGCACACGCCGCCGATGACGGCAGCCTTGACCCCGTTGCGCATGGTGCGCTTCCCCTCCCGTTCAGCCTGTTGAACATGTTCAAAACAGGTCGTGGGGGCACTGTAAGCGGTTGCGCTCCCCCCGCGACGGGAGTTGTCGAAACCGTGACTCAGACCCAGGTGTCCAGCCACATCCGCGACCGCCACGAGTCGATCGGAATGGCCTGGCCGGTGTAGAGGGGCCAGAAGTAGACGAAGTTCCAGGCGATCAGCAGGACCAGGACGCCCGCCGCCGAGGCGCCGATCACGCGGCGGGTGTCCGTCGAACCCCGCGGGCCGACGATCGCCCCGATCATCATCGCCACCGCCAGGCACAGGAACGGCAGGAAGACGACCGCGTAGAAGAGGAAGATCGTCCGCTCCTGGTAGTGGAACCAGGGCAGGTACCCCGCCGCGATGCCGCAGGCGATGGCGCCGGCCCGCCAGTCACGCCGGAACGCCCAGCGCCACAGCACGTAGAGGATCGCGAAGCAGGCCGCCCACCACAGCAGCGGCGTGCCGATCGCCAGCACCTCCCGGGCGCACTTCTGGCCGGCGTCCACCGGGCAGCCGTCGGCGCCGGGGGAGGGGGACTCGTAGAAGTACGACACCGGGCGGCCCAGCACGATCCAGCTCCACGGGTTGGACTGGTACGTGTGCGGCTGGTCCAGGTGGACGTGGAAGTTGTACACCTCGTGCTCGTAGTGCCACAGGCTGCGCAGCCAGTCCGGCAGGAAGGACCAGGTGCCGCCCCTGCCGTCGGTGGCCGCCCAGTTGCGGTAGTAGCCGCCCGTGCCGTCGGCCGGGGAGAGGATCCAGCCTGTCCAGGAGGCCAGGTAGACCACCAGCGCCACCGGGACCGTCGCCAGGAAGGCGGCACCGGTGTCGTACTTCAGGACGGCGAGGTACGGGCGGCGCGCGCCCGCCACCTTGCGGGTGCCGGCGTCCCACAGGAGTGTCATCACGCAGAACGCGGCCAGGACGTACAGCCCGTTCCACTTGGTGCCCACGGCCAGGCCCAGCATCACCCCGGCCGTCCAGCGCCACGGGCGCCACCCGAAGCGGAAGGCGTCGGCGACCCGCTCGTCGGGCCGCACCCGCCCGTCCGGTCCGGCCGGCAGCGCGGCGGCCAGCCGCTCCCTGGCCCGGTCCCGGTCGACGACCAGGCAGCCGAACGCGGCCACCACGAAGAACATCAGCACGCCGTCGAGCAGCGAGGTCCGGCTCATCACGAAGTGCAGGCCGTCCACGGCCATCAGCGCGCCCGCCAGACAGCCCAGGAACGTCGAGCGGAACATCCGGCGGCCGATCCGGCACAGCAGCAGGACGGAGAGCGTGCCCAGCAGCGCCGTCATGAACCGCCAGCCGAACGGGTCGAACCCGAAGACCAGCTCGCCCAGCCCGATGACGTACTTGCCGACCGGCGGGTGCACCACGTACGCCGGGTCCGTCGGGATCGCCAGGTGCCCGTGCTGCTGGAGCACCATGTCGTTGGCGTTCTTGCCGTACCGGTCCCAGCTGACCTCGAAACCGCGGTGGACGAGCGCCCACGCGTCCTTGGCGTAGTACGTCTCGTCGAATATCACCGCCCGCGGGCTGCCCAGGTGCCAGAACCGCATGACGCCCGCCATCAGCGTCACCAGCAGCGGCCCGCCCCAGCCCGACCACCGCGCGAGCCGCTCGGCCAGGAGCGGCGGCACGCCGAGCGTCCGCCACAGCCGGGGGCTCGGCTCGGCGTACGGCGGCACCAGCCGGTCGCGTACGTCGCCCGAGGGCGCGTCCGTGGCCGGCGCGTACCCGAATCGGCGCAGCCGACGCTGCCAGGACGGCCGGCGGTCGTGCGGTGCCTGGTCCTGCCGGAGGTCCATGGAGGACGCGGTAGTGGTCACCGCGCCATCGTAGGGAAACGTCCTGTGCGAGTCCCGTGCATGTGCGGTACCGGTCGGGACACGGTCGGCTCCGTCCCGCCCGCCGCCCCCGGCGACGGCCCGCGCATCCCGGGCAGGCGGCCCGGGATTCCCTGGGAGGATGGGGGGGTGACTGGAACCCTTGTCCTGGCAGGTACCCCCATCGGCGACATCGCGGACGCGCCGCCCCGGCTCGCCGAGGAGCTGGCCGGCGCCGACGTGGTCGCCGCCGAGGACACCCGGCGGCTGCGCCGGCTCACCCAGGCGCTGGGCGTCACGCCGAAGGGCCGCGTGGTGTCCTACTTCGAGGGCAACGAGTCGGCCCGCACCCCGGAACTGGTCCAGGAGCTGCTCGGCGGCGCGCGCGTGCTGCTGGTGACCGACGCCGGGATGCCCTCCGTCTCCGACCCCGGCTACCGGCTGGTCGCCGCCGCCGTCGCGCAGGACGTCCGGGTCACCGCCGTGCCGGGGCCGTCCGCCGTGCTCACCGCGCTCGCCCTGTCCGGGCTGCCCGTCGACCGCTTCTGCTTCGAGGGCTTCCTGCCCCGCAAGGCCGGGGAACGGCTGTCCCGGCTGCGCGAGGTCGCCGGCGAGCGGCGCACCCTCGTCTACTTCGAGGCCCCGCACCGGCTCGACGACACCCTCGCCGCCATGGCCGAGGTCTTCGGCGCCGACCGGCGGGCCGCCGTGTGCCGGGAGCTGACCAAGACGTACGAGGAGGTACGGCGCGGTCCGCTCGCCGAGCTGGCGCGGTGGGCGGCGGAAGGCGTGCGCGGCGAGATCACCGTGGTGGTCGAGGGCGCGCCCGAGACCGGGCCCGAGGAACTCGGCGCCGAGGAGCTGGTGCGCCGGGTACGGGTCCGGGAGGAGGCCGGCGAGCGCCGCAAGGAGGCCATCGCGGCGGTGGCGGCGGAGGCGGGACTGCCGAAGAGGGTCGTGTTCGACGCGGTGGTGGCGGCCAAGCGCGCCACGGGGTGAGGCGGGCCGTCGCGCGGGCCCCCACGCCCCGCCGAGCGCCGCCACGCGCCCCATGAGGGGGCAAAAGGCCGGCGTCGAAGGCAAAGCACAGCCGTCTCATTCGCGACTGTTCGGCAAGCGATGTCCAAATCGCCTCCAACACTCGACAGCCCTGCTGCGCCCGCGCCGGTGGAGGCGTCCACTGGTCGAAGGGACGCACCCGTCCAGAGGGACGCACCCGTCCGACAGGGAGCTGGCATGAGTGACATAGCAGGGCGGACCGGCCTCCGCGCCACAGCCACAGCCGTCGTTCACGAGTCGTACTCGTTCGCCTGCATGCGCTGCGGGCACGGCTGGGAGCAGTCGTACGAGATAGAGCACCACACGAACGCCCAGGGGGAGGAGTTCGTGCTGTACGTGGCCGACGGCCAGGTCGTGCCGTCGCCGCTGAGCCGGCCGTCCTGCCACAACTGCGACGGCCACGTCGTACGGATCATGCGCGCGGGCCAGGTCTCCGCGGTGCGCGGCACGGCCGGGCGGCAGCACCACCGGGTGCCGCAGGCGGGCCCGGTCGAGTCGCCGCAGGTGTCCGGGCCGGCCGCACCGGCCGTCCCGGCCGGCACGCCGCACCACTGGCACCTGTCCGACCTGCTGCACCCGTTCCAGCGCAAGGCGGGCTGAGCGGATCGCCGGCCGTTCGGCGGCATGCCCCTTTCCGTAGGATCGGAACATGCCTTCGAACGCCGGTCACAGCCCCAAGGACGCCGACAAGAACGCGGCACCGCCGCTGCCCCAGCCCTTGGCGGTGCCCGTCGCGGACTCCCACACCCACCTCGACATGCAGTCCGGCACGGTCGAGGAGGGCCTCGCGAAAGCCGCCTCGGTGGGCGTCACGACGGTCGTCCAGGTCGGCTGCGACCTCAAGGGCTCACAGTGGGCCGCCGAGACGGCGGCGGCGTACGAGAACGTCCACGCCACCGTCGCCCTCCACCCCAACGAGGCCCCGCGCATCGTCCACGGCGATCCGGACGGGTGGTCGCGGCAGGGCGCCCGGGAGCCCGGCGGCGACGCGGCGCTGGACGAGGCCCTCGCCGAGATCGACCGGCTGGCCGGGCTGCCGCAGGTGAAGGGCGTCGGCGAGACCGGCCTGGACCACTTCCGCACCGGCCCCGAGGGCAAGGCCGCCCAGGAGCGCTCCTTCCGCGCCCACATCGAGATCGCCAAGCGGCACGGCAAGGCGCTCGTCATCCACGACCGCGACGCCCACGCCGACGTCCTCAGGATCCTGAAGGAGGAGGGCGCACCCGAGCGCACCGTCTTCCACTGCTACTCCGGCGACGCCGAGATGGCCCGGATCTGCGCCCGCGAGGGCTACTTCATGTCCTTCGCCGGCAACGTCACCTTCAAGAACGCCCAGAATCTGCGCGACGCCCTCGCCGTCGCCCCGGCGGAGCTGGTCCTCGTGGAGACCGACGCGCCCTTCCTCACCCCGGCGCCGTACCGCGGACGGCCCAACGCGCCGTATCTCGTTCCGGTCACGGTCCGCGCGATGGCCGCCGTGCGCGGGGTCGACGAGGACGCGCTCGCGACGGCCCTCGCCGCGAACACGGCCCGCGCCTTCGGCTACTGAGCGTCCGTTCCGGGGCCGGCCGTCCGGGCCGGCCGCCCGTCCGGGGCACGGACCACCCGTTCGAGTCGCGACTGTCCGTAGTCGCGTCGCTTTGGAGAGTGACCGACGCTCCGCTAGGTTCTGGGGGCCCGATCCGGACCCCCTGGCCCCTGGAGCGTGTCGGCGTGAGCACGTCGCCGTACGAGACGTACGACCCCTACGGCCCTGACGCCTCCGTCCATACCGCGGAGACGCTGCCGTACGGCATCCATGAGGACACCTACCGGCCCGCCTACGAGGCCGAGGCGTACTTCGTCACCGAGCCGGCACCGCCGCTGCCCCGGCAGACGCCCGCCCCCGCGGCCGGGGTGTCCGAGGAGGCCGAGGAGACCGGCGGGCGGGTCCCGCGCCGGCGCCGGACCCGGTACGGCGACCGCCCGGACTCCACCGTGCGCCGCCTGCTGCCGCAGGCGCTGGTCGTGGCCTTCCTGGCCGGCGGCACCACCGCCTTCGTCGCCAACGACAAGGCGGTCGAGCTGAGCGTCGACGGCAGACAGCGCAGCCTGCACACGTTCGCCGACGACGTGAGCGAACTGCTCACCGAGGAGGGCGTACGCGTGGGGACGCACGACATGATCGCGCCCGCCCCCGGCACGGCGCTCGCCAGCGGCGACGCGGTCGCGGTGCGGTACGGGCGCCCGGTGCGGCTCACCCTGGACGGCCGCCGGCGCGAGGTGTGGACGACGGCGCGCACGGTGGAGGGCGCGCTGGACGAGCTGGGGGTGCGCGCCGAGGGCGCGTACCTGTCGACTTCGCGCTCACGGCCCATCGGGCGCGCGGGGCTCGCGCTCGACGTGCGCACCGAACGCGCGGTCACGGTCCTCGCGGACGGCCGGACCCGCACCGTCCGCACCAACGCGGCCACCGTCCGCGAAGCGGTCGAGGAGGCCGGGATCACGCTGCGCGGCCAGGACACCACCTCCGTCCCGCCGGACAGCTTCCCGCGCGACGGGCAGACGGTGACCGTGCTGCGGGTGAGCAGCACCCGGGAGATCCACGAGGAGCAGATCCCGTTCGCCGTCGAGCGGACCGCGGACCCCACGGTCTTCCTGGGCACCGAGGTCGTCGCGCGGCCCGGGCAGCCCGGACTGCGCCGCACGACCTATCACGTGCGCACCGTCAACGGCGTACGGCAGAAACCGCGGCCCGAGAGGTCGGAGGTGGTGCGCGCGCCGCGCACGCAGGTGATCAAGGTGGGCACCAAACCCCGGCCGCCGTCCGTGGGCGACGCCGACCGCCTGAACTGGCGGGCGCTCGCCGCCTGCGAGTCCGGCGGCAGGCCCGACGCGGTCGACCCCTCCGGGACGTACGGCGGGCTGTACCAGTTCGACACCCGCACCTGGCAGGGCCTCGGCGGCAAGGGCCGTCCCCAGGACGCCTCGGTGGAGGAGCAGACGTACCGGGCGAAGAAGCTGTACATCCGGCGGGGGGCGAGCCCGTGGCCGCACTGCGGGGTGAGGCTGCGGGGATAGGTCCGGCACCTGGCAACCCGGCCCGGTACGGCCCCGTACCCTTGTCCCGTGAGCAGCCCCACCCCCGACTCCCTCCTCGGTCCCGCCGACATCCGCGAACTCGCGGCGGCGCTCGGTGTCCGTCCCACCAAGCAGCGCGGCCAGAACTTCGTGATCGACGCCAACACGGTCCGCCGTATCGTCCGTACCGCCGAGGTGCGCCCCGACGACGTGGTCGTCGAGGTCGGCCCGGGACTCGGCTCGCTCACCCTCGCGCTGCTGGAGACCGCCGACCGCGTCACCGCCGTGGAGATCGACGACGTCCTCGCCGCCGCGCTCCCCGCCACCATCGCCGCGCGCATGCCGGACCGCGCCGACCGCTTCGCGCTGGTCCACTCCGACGCCATGCACGTCACCGAGCTGCCCGGCCCGGCGCCGACGGCCCTGGTGGCGAACCTGCCCTACAACGTCGCCGTCCCCGTGCTGCTGCACATGCTCGACACCTTCCCGAGCATCGAGCGGACGCTGGTGATGGTGCAGTCCGAGGTCGCCGACCGGCTCGCCGCCGCACCCGGCAACAAGGTGTACGGCGTGCCGTCCGTGAAGGCCAACTGGTACGCCGACGTCAAGCGGGCCGGGGCCATCGGGCGCAACGTCTTCTGGCCCGCGCCGAACGTCGACAGCGGGCTGGTGTCCCTGGTGCGGCGGCCCGAGCCGATCAAGACCACCGCCTCCAAGGCCGAGGTCTTCGCCGTCGTCGACGCGGCCTTCGCCCAGCGCCGCAAGACCCTGCGGGCCGCGCTCGCCGGCTGGGCCGGGTCCGCGGCGGCGGCCGAGGCGGCCCTGGTCGCGGCCGGGGTCTCGCCGCAGGCGCGCGGCGAGTCGCTGACGGTGGAGGAGTTCGCGCGGATCGCCGAACACAAGGAGGCGGGCGCGTGAGCGTCACGGTCCGGGTCCCGGCCAAGGTCAACGTCCAGCTCGCGGTCGGCGCCGCCCGTCCCGACGGCTTCCACGACCTCGCCAACGTCTTCCTCGCCGTCGGGCTGTACGACGAGGTCACCGTGACCCCCGCGGACGAGCTCCGGATCACCTGCGAGGGTCCGGACGCCGCCCAGGTCCCGCTGGACCGCACCAACCTCGCCGCGCGCGCCGCGATCGCGCTCGCCGCGCGCCGGGGGATCGAACCGAACGTCCACGTCCACATCGCCAAGGACATCCCGGTCGCCGGTGGCATGGCGGGTGGCAGCGCGGACGGCGCGGGCGCGCTGCTCGCCTGCGACCGGCTGTGGGGCACGGGTGCCTCGCGCGCCGAGCTGCTCGCGATCTGCGCCGAGCTGGGCAGTGACGTGCCGTTCAGCCTGGTCGGCGGCGTGGCGCTCGGGGTGGGGCGGGGTGAGCGGCTGACCGCCCTGGAGGCGGGCGGCACCTTCCACTGGGTCTTCGCGATGGCGGAGCGGGGCCTGTCGACGCCGGCGGTGTTCCGTGAGTTCGACCGGCTGGCCGAGGGGCGGGAGATCCCGGAGCCGGTGGCCTCGGCGGAGCTGGTGGCGGCGCTGGCGAAGGGGGACGCCGAGGCGCTGGCCGCGTCCGTCTCCAACGATCTCCAGCCGGCCGCGCTGTCCCTCTTCCCCGAGCTGGCCGACACGCTGGCGGCGGGGCGCGGGGCGGGTGCGCTGGCCGCGCTGGTCTCCGGTTCCGGGCCTACGACTGCTTTCCTCGCGCCGGACGCCGGGTCGGCGGAGAAGGTGGCCGAGGCCCTGCGGGCGTCGGGCACGTGCAGGTCGGTGCGGGTGGCGGCGGGGCCGGTGGCGGGGGCGACGGTGCTCTGAGCAGGTTCAGTACTCGTTGAAGGTGGTCAGGTCGATGAGAATGTCGTAGGGGACGCTCACCTTGACGTGGTCGTGGTAAATGCCTGTCAACGCGTAGGTACCGGTGGCCTCGCCGCGTTCGTACACCTGGACGACAGGGTGGTCATCCTGGCCCGCCATGTCGACCAGCCAGAAATGGGGAATGCCGGCTGCGGCGTACTTGTGCGGTTTGGTGTCGCGGTCGCGGGCCTCGGAGTCCGGTGAGATCACCTCGACGGCGAGCAGGACGTCGGCCGCTTCGAACCGGGTCTGGCGCGGGCCGGTGACGGCCTCGGCGCGGACCACGGAGATGTCCGGCTCCGGACCGTTACGCCGGTCCAATACCACCGTCATCTCGCACACGACCTTCAAGTCGGACGGCACGGTGCTGCGCAGCCCATTCGCCAGCAGGTGGATCGCGGCGAAGTGGAAGTAGCGCTGGGGGCTCACGAACACCAGGCTCCCGTCGATCAGCTCGGTGTGCGGCGGGAGATCCGGCAGCGTGAACAGGTCGTCCACGGTGTAGCCGTCCAGGGGTGGCACCGGCCACTGACGGCGGTGCTCTGCGGGCTCGGCGGTCATGGTTCCTCCCATGGACGGGATCCTGCGGCCTGCCTTCCCACCGTAGCGACCCTGCACCGATCACGTCATCACAAAGAGTGACAACCCCCTCGCGCCCCGCCCTCACCCCCGCAGGCCCTACGCTAGAAGGCTGACCCACGCGGCGGAGCCGCACACCGTCACAGCCCCGCGCACAGGAGTGAAATGGCCGTCAACCTGGTCAATGTCGAGAACGTCAGCAAGGTGTACGGCACCCGTGCCCTGCTGGACGGTGTCTCGCTCGGTGTGCAGGAAGGGGACCGGATCGGGGTCGTCGGACGCAACGGCGACGGCAAGACCACCCTCATCCGGATGCTCGCCAAGCTGGAGGAGGCCGACACCGGGCGGGTCACGCACTCCGGCGGACTGCGGATCGGCGTGCTCACCCAGCACGACTCCCTCGACCCCGCGGCCACCGTGCGTCACGAGGTCATCGGCGACATGGCCGACCACGAGTGGGCCGGCAACGCCAAGGTCAGGGACGTCCTGACCGGGCTGTTCGGCGGGCTGGACCTGCCGGGCTTCCCGAAGGGGCTGGACACCGTCATCGGCCCGCTGTCCGGTGGCGAGCGGCGCCGGATCGCGCTGGCCAAGCTGCTCATCGAGGAGCAGGACCTGCTCGTCCTGGACGAGCCCACCAACCACCTCGACGTCGAGGGCATCGCCTGGCTCGCCCGGCACCTGCAGAACCGGCGCTCGGCGCTGGTGTGCGTGACGCACGACCGGTGGTTCCTCGACCAGGTGTGCACGCGCATGTGGGACGTGCAGCGCGGTGACGTGTACGAGTACGAGGGCGGCTACTCCGACTACGTCTTCGCCCGTGCCGAGCGCGAGCGGATCGCCGCGACCGAGGAGGCCAAGCGGCAGAACCTGATCCGCAAGGAGCTGGCGTGGCTGCGGCGGGGCGCACCCGCCCGCACCTCCAAGCCGCGCTTCCGCGTGGAGGCCGCCAACGAGCTGATCGCGGACGTGCCGCCGCCCCGGGACAGCAGCGAGCTGATGAAGTTCGCCTCCTCCCGGCTCGGCAGGACCGTCTTCGACCTGGAGGACGTCACCGTGCAGGCCGGGCCGAAGGTGCTGCTCAAGCACGTCACCTGGCAGCTCGGCCCGGGCGACCGGATCGGCCTCGTCGGGGTCAACGGCGCCGGCAAGACCTCGCTGCTGCGCGCCATGGCCGAGGCCGCGCGGACCGAGGGCGAGGAGCAGCCCGCCGGCGGCCGCATCGCCGTCGGGAAGACCGTCAAGCTCGCCTACCTCTCCCAGGAGGTCGCCGAACTGGACCCGACGTGGCGGGTGCTGGAGGCCGTGCAGCGGGTCCGGGAGCGCGTCGACCTCGGCAAGGGCCGCGAGATGACGGCCGGGCAGCTGTGCGAGACGTTCGGGTTCGGCAAGGAGAAGCAGTGGACGCCGGTCGGGGACCTCTCCGGCGGCGAGCGGCGGCGCCTGCAACTGCTGCGGCTGCTCATGGACGAGCCCAACGTGCTCTTCCTGGACGAGCCCACCAACGACCTCGACATCGAGACGCTCACCCAGCTGGAGGACGTCCTCGACGGCTGGCCCGGCTCGATGATCGTCATCTCCCACGACCGGTTCTTCGTGGAGCGGACGACGGACCGGGTGTTCGCCCTGCTCGGCGACGGCACGCTGCGGATGCTGCCGCGCGGCATCGACGAGTACCTGGAGCGGCGGCAGCGGATGGAGGAGGCGGTCGCCGCGCAGACCGCCGCCGCGGCGCCCAAGCCGGTCACGCAGGAGAGGAGCGCGGCCGACCAGCGCGCCGCGAAGAAGGAACTCCAGAAGATCGAACGCCAGTTGGACCGGATCTCCGAGAAGGAGTCCAGGCTGCACACCCAGATCGCCGACAACGCCACCGACTTCGCGAAGGTCGCCGAACTCGACGCCCAGTTGCGGGACCTCGCCGGGGAACGCGAGGAACTGGAGCTGCGCTGGCTGGAACTGGCGGAGGACGCCTGATCCCCGACCCCTGCTCACGCAGGGGGCGCGTGCGCCGCGTGAAGGGGGCGTGAAGGCGCGTAACGACGGCATCACGGGCCGGTCGTCCCTTGGGAACAGGGGAGGACACGGCCCCGTGTGCTGTCTGTACCTGGTGATAGAAAGAGCCGTCTGAGAACAGTCTGAGAACGACCTTGAGTCCGTCACGAACCTCAGGGCGTGGCTAAAAATCAGTGAACGAGGGGGAAGAGCGCTGATGACTCAGCCGCCCGACCAGCCGCCGCACGGCGCGTTCGGCCCGCCGCAGGACCAGCCGCCGGGCGACCGGCCGCCGCAGGACCAGCCGCCGGGCGACCGGCCGCCGCAGGACCAGCCGCCGGGGGACCGGCCTGCGCAGACCGGCGGCTTCGGCCCGCCCCCGCAGACGCCGCCGGCACAGGGTGGCTTCGGGGCCGCTCCCCAGACGCCGCCGGCGCAGGGTGGCTTCGGGCCCGCTCCCCAGACGCCGCCGGCGCAGGGTGGCTTCGGGCCCGCTCCCCAGACGCCGCCGGCGCAGGGCGGTTTCGGCGCGCCGCAGCCGCCCGCCGGTCCTCCGCAGCAACCCCCGCAGCCTCCGCCGGGCTACGGCTATCCGCAGCAGCCCCCGCAGCCGGGCCCGTACGGCGCCGCCCCCGGTCCCTACAACTACCCGCAGCAGCCCGGCCCGTACGGCGCCCCGCAGCCCGGCTACGGCCACCCGCCCCAGCCGCCGTACCCGGGCATGCCCGGCGCCGCGCCCGGCGGGCCCTTCGGCGGCAAGCGGGCCTCCCGGAAGAAGACCGCGCTGATCACCGGGTCCGCGGTCGCCGCGCTGCTCGTCATCGGCGGCACGGTGTTCGCGGTCACCGGCGACGGCGACGGCGGCGGCAAGAAGAAGCCGGTCGCCCGGCAGAGCGACGACCCCAAGGACTCCGCCACCGCCTCGCCGACCACGTCCGGCGGCGCGGACCCGGAGAACCTCAACGAGGGCCGCCGGCCCGGCGAGGCGAAGGTGCTCTGGTACAAGCCGGCGCCCGACGCCCCGGCCTCCGGCGCCGACGCGCCCGGCATGTGGATCACCGGCGACACGGCGGTGAAGGCGGCCTACAAGCAGGTCTTCGCGTTCCGCACCGGCGACGGCGGCACCGCCTGGGGGCCGCTCGCCCTCCCGCAGAAGATCTGCGCGGTCACCCCGCAGAAGTCGGCCGACGACAAGATCGTCGTGGCGTACATGAACGGCGGCGGCGACCGCGCCAAGTGCAACCAGCTCCAGCAGCTCGACCTGCGCACCGGCGCCAAGGGGTGGAGCACCGAGGTCGCCGACGGCGGGCTGTTCGACAGCGCGCTCAGCGTCGAACTGACGGTCAGCGGCAAGACGCTGATGGTGGGCCGTTCGCAGTCGGGCACCGCGTACGACATCGACAGCGGCAAGAAGCTGTACGACAAGAAGAAGTACGGCGCGGCCTGCTTCCCGGCCGCCTTCGCGGGCGGCACCAACCGGCTGGTCCAGGTGGCCTCCTGCGGCGCCGGCACCGCCAGGGAGCACGAGGAGATCCAGGAGCTCGACCCGGCCACGGGCAAGGTGCGCTGGACCCAGTCGCTCAAGAAGGGCTGGGAGGTGACCCGCACCTACTCGGTCGACCCGCTCGTGGTCTACCTGACCAACCGGGACAAGAAGGCCTGGAACATCTCCACGTTGACCGCGGACGGCAAGTTCCGTTCCGAGGTGAAGGTGAACGAGAAGTTCGCCCCCCGCTGCGGCTGGGCCGTCCTCGAACGCGAGTTGCAGGGCTGCCAGGGCGTCGCGGTCGACGCCGGCATGCTCTACCTGCCCACCGACTCCACCGTCAGCGCCAACGAGATCGTCGCGATCAGCCTCTCCGACGGCAAGGCGAAGTGGCGGGTGAAGTCCCCGGTGGACCGGCCGATGGCACCGGTGAAGGTCGAGGGCGGCAAGCTCATCGCCTATGTGCGGCCGTCGTACGACGCGGGCGGCCAGGTGGTGTCGGTGCCGGTCACCGGCTCCTCCCACAGGACGACCGGGCTCCTGCGGAACCCGCAGGGCGCCGCCGACGCCGAGGACACGTTCTACGACGGCGTCGTCGACTGGGTCGACGGGCGGTTCTTCATCTCCTCGGGCCGGCTGTCCGGCGACGACGACTCGAAGGAGAAGCTCATGATGGCCTTCGGCAACTGAGCCCGGCGCGTCGTCCCGGCCGGCCCCCGCGCCGGCCGCGGCCCGTCCTTCCCGAGTCCCGCCCGCCGTACGGCCTTCCGAGCGTCACCGAGGTACCCGCGCCATGACCCAGCCGCCCCAGCCGCCCCCGAACCAGCCGCCCCCGAACCAGCCGCCGGCCCAGCCCCCGCAGCCGCCGGCCCAGCCTCCCCAGCCCCCGCAGCAGCCGCAGCCGGGGTACGGGTATCCGCAGGCCCCGCCCCCGCAGCCGCCGCAGCCCGGTTACGGCTACCCCGGTGCGCAGCAGAACCCCTACGCGCAGCAGCCCCCGGCCCCCACCGCGCCGCAGTTCCCCGGCTACGGAGCCCAGCCGCACAACCCGTACGCCCAGCCCACGCAGCCCATGCAGCCCGCGCAGGGCGTGCAGCCGGGTTACGGCTATCCCGGCCAGGGGCAGCCGCCGACCGTGCCGATGGCGCCCCGGCCGGAAGCGGGCGGCGGGCGGAACAACGCCGTGCTGTTCATCGTCGTCGCGGCGGTCGTCGCCATCGCGCTGATCATCGGCGGCGGCATCTGGTACGCCACATCCTCCGGGCACGACGGCAAGCACGGCACCGCGTCCTCCGGCGGCGGCACCGGCGGCCCGGACGACAAGGGCTCCGGGGGCACCGGCGGCGGTGGCGGCAAGGAGAAGGTGCCCGCCGACCCGTCCGCCCGGCTGCTCTTCGGGGTGCCGCTGCCCAAGGCGGACGACACGGTCAGCACCGCGGGCTCGTGGCTGACGGACACGGTGTACGCCAAGAGCGGCATCGCGAAGATCACCGGCTACGACCCGGTGAAGGGCACCGAGCTGTGGACGGTCAAGCTGCCCGGCCCGGTCTGCGCGGCCAGCAAGCACGTCGACGAGGAAGGCCGGACGGCGATCGCCTTCCAGCCGAAGATGCCGGAGAAGGGCTCCTCCGCGGGGTGCAGCCAGGTCGCCGCGATCGACCTCACCGCGGGGAAGAAGCTGTGGACGAAGTCGGTCAAGTCCGGTGACTACCCGGTCACCTTCGCCAATGTGACGGTCGCTCAGCACACCGTCGCGGTCGGCGGCACCGACGGCGGCGCCGCGTTCGACATCGAGTCCGGCAAATCGCTGTGGCAGCCGAAGCCCGACGACACCTGCCACGACGAGGGGTACGGCGGCGGCACCCGGCTGGTCGCGGTGCGCAAGTGCGGCGCGTACGACGACCCGCAGCTCAGCATCCAGACCATCGACCCGGTCAGCGGCAAGGTGATCTCCGAGTACAGGATGCCGGACGGTGTCGCGTACGCCTCCGTGGTGTCCACGGACCCGCTGGTGGTCGCGGCCGACGTCGGGCAGAGCGCGGGCGACGGCAGCGGTGTCTCGGACTACTTCTCCATCGACGACAGGACCGGCAAGCTGCTCGCCCGCATCCCGGCGCCCGGCGACACCTACGGGGGCCGCTGCGACGGCACCACCCGCGTCGAGGACTGCCGGCAGATCGTGGCGGGCAACGGCAGGCTGTACCTGATGACCGAGGCGCACGACGGCAAGGGCGAGTACACCCGGACCAACGAGATCGTCGCCTTCGACCTCAGGACCGGCAAGCCGACCGGCCAGCGCGCCGAGGCCGGCGACGGTTACACGCTCTCCCCGCTGCGCATGGACGGCGGCAACCTGATCGCCTACAACGCGCCGCCGTACAACAAGGGCGGCCAGGTCGTCAGCATCGACGGCGGCTCGTTCAAGATGACCAGGCTGCTGGAGAACCCGTCCACCAAGAGCGTGCGGGACTCCGAGGTCAACCTGCTGCCGGAGTACGCCGAGCTCCGCTTCGGCAAGGGTCGGCTGTACATGTCCGCCGTGTTCGCCAAGGAGCGGGACATGTCGTCGTACAGCAAGGAGTACCTCGTGATGGCGTTCGGCACGGACGGCTGATCCGCCGGCCTCACCCGAATGAGTGACTTGCCGAGAAGTGCCCCGGATTTCATCGATCCGGGGCACTTCTCATGAAGAGGGGCAGCGCGACGTCGAACAAGCGTGTAGCTTCCGGGGGCATGAAGGGCGGGGGTGCCGGGGGGACTGGGGGGTTGCTCTATGGGAGTGCGGCTCATGGTCGTGGACGACCATCGGCTGCTCGCGGAGGCGCTGGCGTCCGCGCTGAAGCTGCGCGGGCACCGGGTGCTCGCCGCGGCGGCGCCGGCCGCGGGCGCGGCGGACCTCGTGATCGCGCGGGCGCCCGAGGTGTGCCTGCTGGGCACGGCGGCACCGGCCGAGCCGGGGATCTTCGACCCGGTGGTCAAGATCAAGCGGGAGCGTCCGCAGGTGGCGGTGCTGGTGCTGGGCCCGGTGCCGTCACCGCGCGGCATCGCGGCGGCCTTCGCCGCGGGAGCGTCGGGGTACGTGCGGCACGACGAGCGGATCGAGGGCGTCGAGCGGGCCATCATGAAGGCCCGGGCCGGGGAGGCGGCGGTGGCTCCGCAACTGCTCCAGGGGGCCTTCGGCGAGCTGCTGAACCCGGCCGCGCAGCCCGATGACGAGGCCCAGCGGTTGCTGGAGATGCTGACGCCGCGGGAGGTGGAGGTGCTGGTGCGGGTGGCCGACGGGGAGGACACGCGGCGGATCGCGGCGGGCATGGGCATCGCACCGAGCACGGCGCGTACGCACGTCCAGCGGGTGCTGATGAAACTGGGCGTGGGCTCCCGCCTGGAGGCAGCGGCCCTGGCGGCCCGGACGGGCCTGCTGGACCGCGCGGGCCCCCTGCGGGACGCGTCCGCCGACTAGGCGCCCAGCGCTGGGGGCAGCGGCCCGAAGGGGCGCGGGGAAGGGGCGCGGGGAACTGCGCGACCAGCCCCCGCGCGCCCGCAGTCGGGACACGGCCTGTCGGCCCCGGACCTACTCCTTCTCTTCCGGCAGACCCTCCGGAGGAAGCGGCGGGGGAGTGGGCCGCAGCTTCAGCCAGGCCAGGAAGAAGACGCCCAGGAGCAGCATGCCGATCCCGGTCCACAGATTGATGTTCACGCCCTCGGCCTTGTCGATCGCGGCCTGCGAGTCGGTGATCCCGGTGATCGTGACGATGACGCCGTAGACCACGAAGAGTCCGCCGATGATGCGCCGCAGGTCGAAGATGCGCGCTGCGGTCGCCGACTTGGTCTCCAGCTCGGAGACCTCCCGCTGGACGTCCCGATCGGTGTAGTGCAGCGGGCGACGAGCCTGCTCGGGGTGGTCAGGGTGCTCGGTCATGGTTCCTCGATCCTCCCGCGTCAGAACGAGAACGGGATGTAGCAGACGGCGGCCAGCGCGACCGCGCCCCAGCCCAGCAGGGCCGGCTTGCGGTACCACGCGTCGTCGCCCTCGGCGGGCGCTTCGGACATGCCGGGGGTGGGGGTGCCCCCGGACGGAGTCTGGGGGCGGGTGCCGTAGACCAGGCCCTGCAACTCCTCTACCGGCTTCGGCCTGGTGAACAGGGACACCGCGACCATCACCACGGCGCCGGCGACGAAGCCCGCGATGGCGGAGACGAAGTTGGCGCCCTGGTCGGTCGGGAGGGAGATGATGTCCTTCTTGTAGAGGACGAAGTAGTTGACCATCGCGGTGACGGTGCCGGCGAGCAGGCCCCAGAACCCGGACTTCGCGGACGCCCGCTTCCAGAACATGCCGACGATGAAGACGACGAACATCGGCACGTTGAAGAAGGAGAACAGCGTCTGCAGGTAGCTCATGATGTTCGAGAACGAGGACGCCAGGAACGCCGTGCCGACGGAGGCGCAGACGCCGATCGCGGTGATCAGCCGGCCGAAGCGGACGTAGTAGCCGTCCTCGCGCCCCCGCACCACGTACTTCGCCCAGATGTCGTTGGTGAACACCGTGTTGAAGGACGACACGTTGGCCGCCATGCCCGCCATGAAGGCCGCCAGCAGACCGGTGACGGCGATGCCGAGGACACCGTTGGGCAGCAGTTCCTGCATCAGGAAGGGGATCGCGTCGTTGTACTGGTAGCCGGAGCCGGCGGTGCCGAACTTCGGCACGATCGCGGCGGCGACCAGGCCCGGGATCATCACCAGGAAGACGATGAAGATCTTGGGGTAGGCCGCGATGAGCGGCGTGCGCTGACCCGCCGAGAGGTTCTTCGCCGACAGGGCGCGCTGCACCTCGGCGAAGTTGGTGGTCCAGTAGCCGAAGGAGAGCACGAAACCGAGGCCGAGGACGATGGTCAGCCAGTTCGCGCCGAGCGGGTTGGCGTGCCCGATGCCGGTGCCGCCCCACGCGGTGGTGAAGTCGGCTCCGTGGGTCGCGGTCAGCTTGTCGGTCAGGCCGCCCCAGCCGCCGACCTTCTTCAGGCCGAGGATCGTGATCGGGATGAGCGCGGCCAGGATCACGAAGAACTGGAGGACCTCGTTGTAGATCGCCGAGGACAGGCCGCCCAGGGTGATGTACGCGAGGACGAACGCGCCGGCGACGACGATGGCGACCCACTGCGGCCAGCCGAGCAGGGCCTCGACGACGATCGAGAGGGCGTAGAGGTTGACGCCCGCGATCAGGATGGCGGCGAACGCGAACAGGATCGACGCGAGCAGGTGGGCGCCCCGGTCGAAGCGCAGCAGCAGGAACTCGGGGACCGAGCGGACCTTGCTGCCGTAGTAGAAGGGCATCATCACCAGGCCGAGGAAGACCATGGCGGGGATGGCGCCGATCCAGTACCAGTGGACGGTGTAGGCGCCGTACTGGGCGCTGTTGGCGGCCATGCCGAGGATCTCGGTGGCCGCCAGGTTCGCCGAGATGAAGGCGAGGCCGGTGATCCAGGCGGGCAGCGAGCGTCCGGAGAGGAAGAAGTCGAGGCTCGTCTTGACCGAGCGGCGGGCCGCGAAGCCGATGCCCAGGACGACGACGAAGTAGATCGCCAGGATCGTGTAGTCCAGCCAGTTGGTGGGGAGCCGTAGCTCCGCCGCCAGGTAGGTGGGGGCGTATGTGGGGGTTTGCATGAGAACTCGCTTCGTTGCGCGAACTGATCCAGAGCGGAACCTACGCCGCCGTGTTCGATATTTGAACACTTCGACTGGTGTTCTTTGTTTGATTGTGATCGACCGAGGTGTTGTGGAGTTGTGGTCTGTTATGTTTGTTTGTGTTGAGTGATTGGGTGCGGACACACCCGTAGGGCCCGAACAAGGAGTCCGGCGTGAAGAAGACCTCGACCCGGCTGGCCGACGGTCGTGAGCTGATCTACTACGACCTGCGGGACGACACCGTGCGTGACGCGGTCGACCGGCGCCCGCTGGACCGTACGGTCACCACGTCCGAGATCCGCCGCGACCCGCTGCTCGGCGACTCGGTCGCCGTGGCCTCGCACCGCCAGGGCCGCACCTACCACCCGCCCGCCGACGAGTGCCCGCTGTGCCCCACCCGCGGCGACCGGCTCAGCGAGATCCCGGACTCCTCCTACGACGTCGTCGTCTTCGAGAACCGGTTCCCCTCCCTCGCCGGCGACTCCGGCCGCTGCGAGGTCGTCTGCTTCACCTCCGACCACGACGCCTCCTTCGCGGACCTCGGCGTCGAGCAGGCACGGCTGGTGCTGGACGCGTGGACGGACCGCACGTCGGAGCTGTCGCATCTGCCCTCCGTCGAGCAGGTGTTCTGCTTCGAGAACCGCGGTGCCGAGATCGGCGTGACCCTCGGGCACCCCCACGGGCAGATCTACGCCTACCCCTTCACCACCCCGCGCACCGCGCTGATGCTCCGCTCTCTCGCCGCCCACAAGGAGGCCACCGGCGGCGAGAACCTCTTCGACGCGGTCCTGGAACGGGAACTCGCCGGCGAACGGGTCGTCCTCGAGGGTGAACACTGGGCGGCCTTCGTGCCGTACGCGGCGCACTGGCCGTACGAGGTCCACCTGTACCCCAGGCGCCGCGTGCCCGACCTGCTCGCACTGGACGAGGCCGCCCGCACAGAGTTCCCCCAGGTCTATCTGGAACTCTTGAGGCGCTTCGACCGGATCTTCGGCGAGGGTGAGCCTCCGACGCCGTACATCTCGGCCTGGCACCAGGCCCCGTTCGGCGCGCTGGAGGAGTTCGACGGTGTCACGCGCGACGACTTCGCGCTCCACCTCGAGCTTTTCACCATCCGCCGTACTTCCGGCAAGCTGAAGTTCCTCGCGGGTTCCGAGTCCGGCATGAGTGTGTTCATCAACGACGTGCCGCCGGAGCGCGCGGCCGAGCGACTGCGAGAGGTAGCGAGTTCATGAAGTACCTGGTGACGGGTGGCGCGGGATACGTCGGCAGTGTCGTGGCCCAGCACCTGCTGGAGGCCGGCCACGAGGTCACCGTCGTCGACAACCTCTCCACCGGCTTCCGCGCGGGCGTCCCGGCCGGCGCGGCCTTCGTCGAGGGCGACATCCGCGACGCCGCCAAGTGGCTCGACCCGTCCTTCGACGGCGTGCTGCACTTCGCCGCGTTCTCGCAGGTCGGCGAGTCGGTGGTGAAGCCGGAGAAGTACTGGGACAACAACGTCGGCGGCAGCATGGCCCTGCTCGCCGCGATGCGCGAGGCCGGCGTCCGCAAGCTGGTCTTCTCCTCCACCGCCGCCACCTACGGCGAGCCGGAGCAGACCCCGATCCCGGAGACCGCGCCGACGCGGCCCACCAGCCCCTACGGCGCCTCCAAGCTCGCCGTCGACCACATGATCACCGGCGAGGCGCACGCGCACGGCCTGGCGGCGGTCTCCCTGCGCTACTTCAACGTGGCGGGCGCGTACGGCGCGTACGGCGAGCGGCACGACCCCGAGTCGCACCTGATCCCGCTGGTCCTCCAGGTCGCCCAGGGCCGCCGCGACGCGATCTCGGTCTACGGCGACGACTACCCGACCCCCGACGGCACCTGCGTCCGCGACTACATCCACGTCGCCGACCTGGCCGAGGCCCACCTGCTGGCCGTCCGCGCCGCCACCCCGGGCGAGCACCTGATCTGCAACCTCGGCAACGGCAACGGCTTCTCCGTCCGCCAGGTCATCGAGACCGTCCGCGAGGTCACCGGCCACCCGATCCCCGAGGTGGTGGCCCCGCGCCGGGGCGGCGACCCGGCCGTCCTGGTCGCCTCCGCGGAAACCGCCCGCGAGAAACTGGGCTGGAACCCGACCCGCGCGGACCTCGCGGGCATCGTCGCGGACGCGTGGGAGTTCGCGCAGAGCATCTCGAAGGAGCACTAGTGGGTGCAGAGCAGGTCGCGGAGCGCTTCGCCGAGCTGTACGGGGCCGGACCGGAGGGCGTGTGGGCGGCGCCCGGCCGGGTCAACCTGATCGGTGAGCACACCGACTACAACGACGGCTTCGTCATGCCGTTCGCGCTGCCGCACCAGGCGGTCGCCGCGGTCTCCCGCCGCGACGACGGCGTCCTGCGCCTGCACTCGCAGGACGTCGAGGGCGGGGTCGTGGAACTGCGGCTGGACGACCTCGCCCCGGGGACCGACCAGGCGTGGACGGCGTACCCGGCGGGTGTGGTGTGGGCGCTGCGCGAGGCCGGTCACGAGGTGACCGGCGCCGACATCCACCTGTCCTCCACGGTCCCGACGGGCGCGGGCCTGTCCTCGTCGGCCGCGCTGGAGGTCGTGATCGCCCTCGCGCTGAACGACCTGTACGACCTGGGCCTGCAGCGCTGGCGGCTGGCCCGCCTGTGCCAGCGCGCCGAGAACGTCTACGTCGGCGCGCCGACCGGGATCATGGACCAGACGGCGTCGGCCTGCTGCGAGCAGGGCCACGCGCTGTTCCTGGACACCCGTGACCTGTCCCAGCAGCAGATCCCCTTCGACCTCGTGGCCGGGGGCCTGCGCCTGCTGGTGGTCGACACCCAGGTCAAGCACGCCCACAGCGGTGGCGAGTACGGCAAGCGCCGGGCCGGCTGCGAGAAGGGCGCGGCCCTGCTCGGCGTCGACGCCCTGCGGGACATCCCCTACGACGGCCTGGACGCCGCCCTCGCCCGCCTCGGCGACGAGGAGGAGATCGTCCGCCTGGTCCGTCACGTCGTCACGGAGGACGAGCGGGTCGAACGCACCGTCTCCCTGCTGCACGCCGGCGACACCCGCGCCATCGGCCCGGTCCTCACCGAGGGCCACGCCTCCCTGCGCGACGACTTCCGCATCTCCTGCCCGGAGCTGGACCTGGTCGTCGACACGGCCCTCGCCGCCGGCGCCCTGGGCGCCCGCATGACCGGCGGCGGCTTCGGCGGCTCGGCGATCGTCCTGGCGGAGGCGGCCGACGTCGACACCCTGACCAAGGCGGTCGAAGAGGCCTTCGCCGCAGCGGACTTCAAGGCTCCCCGCGTCTTCGAAGCGGTCCCCTCGGCGGGCGCCCGCCGGCTGAGCTGACGCCCGTCTTACCGACCGGCCCCGTACGCGGTCACCGGGTACGGGGCCGGCGTCATCGCCGGCCCCGTCCTCCCGAAGGCGAAGTGCCCTCCTCCGCCTCGGATTCGGCATGACCAGTAAGGTGCATGCCTGTCACCGCCGTGCCCGGCGGTGCACGAGACGGGGGAGGCCGTACATGGCAGCCGCCCTACGGGGACCGCTGATGGAGGACGACGAGATCCGCTCACGCTTCGACGGCCGGGGGCAGGTCGAGATCCGGGGCCCGGTGGCCGTGGAGGCTCGGGCCGAGGAGATCGCGCACGCGCTCGGCTACCGGCTGATCGCCACGGAGCAGTCGCGCGGCGCCGGTCTCGCGTTCGGGTATCGCACCCCGCTCAGCGTGCGGCTGCTCTTCCGGCGCGACGACGACCCCCGGGCCCGCCGCCGGGCCCAGCGGACCGTCGAGCGGCTGCGAGCGGGCGGCCCGGTGCGCGGGGGCGAGGAACTGCCGCCCCGCCCCCGCCGGCCCCGGCTCCGCCCCTGACTCCCCGGTCCGCGGCACCCCGCCCCCGGCGCTCGATGGAACCTCAGCCGCCTCCGCCGGCGCCGTCAGGCCCGCCCGGCCCCCGGGTTCCGTCCCGACCGCCCTATCCGCCTCCGCCTCCGCCCCCGCCCGCAGCGGTGGAGTGAGCCCCCGTCAGCCCAGTCGCTTCGTCAGTGTGTACTCCGTGATCCCCGGCGGGTAGTCGGGGATCACGCACACCACCTCGTAGCCCTGCTTCCGGTAGAAGTCCGGGGCCTGGAAGTCCCAGGTCTCCAGGCGGGACGCCGTGCAGCCGCGGTCGGTCGCGGCGATGCGTTCCGCCTCCGCCAGCAGGCGGGTGCCGAGACCCGCGCCGCGGTGTGCGGCGTCCACCCAGAGGTAGGTGACGTGCAGCCAGGTCGTCCAGGTGTGGCCGACCAGGCCGCCCGCCAGGCCGCCCGCGGTGTCCAGTGCCCACAGGTGGAGGGGCGTCTCGCGTTCGCCGGGCGTGCCGCGCAGCGCGGCCAGGACCGGGGACGCCGCCGTGTTGGTCTCCCGCAGCCGTGCGCGGAGCAGATCACGTCGCTCTTTGTCGACTCCCGCCTCAATACGAAACATGCGGCACACCATAAACGCGCCGGACGGTCAGTTCTGCGATTCGGCTTCCGCTGCGTGCGGCCATCCGTAATCTGTGGAGCAGCATCGGTGGGGGCCGGTGCCGCTCAGGGGGCGAGACAGGCGGGTACGGCGCCCGCGGTGGGGGTAGCAGTGTCCGCAACGGCGGCGGCCGTGCGGCGCGCGTCCCCGTCCACGGGTGTCGTACCCGCGCCGGTCGTCGTTCTCCGGATCCTTTCCGGGCTGTCCGGGCCAACCAATTCCGGAGCTTTCCGGACCTTGGGTATCCCCTGCTCCACACGGAGCCTGGGGAAGGGGGTTACGTGGTTCGCATCCGAGTGCTGGTCGTGGACGACCACCGCATCTTCGCCGAGTCGCTCGCCGCCGCCCTGGCCGCCGAGCCCGACGTCGACGTCTTCGCCGCCGGCAGCGGCCCGGCCGCGCTGCGCTGCCTGGAGCGCGCGGCCGGCGAGGGCCGGCGCTACGACGTCCTGCTGGTCGACGCCGACCTGGGCGGCCGGCTGCCCGGCGCCCGCCCGGCCGTACCGGTGCAGGAGGGCGACGAGGAGGGCCTGGTCGACGGGATCTCGCTCGTCACCGGGGTCCGGGCCGCCCACCCCGCCGTACGGATCGTCGTCCTCGCCGAGAAGGACGACCCGCGCCGCGCCGCCCTCGCCCTCCAGGCCGGGGCGTCCGGCTGGGTCGCCAAGGACTGCTCGCTGTCCCGGCTGCTGACGGTGATCCGGGGTGTGCTGCGCGACGAGACGCATCTGCCGCCCGCGCTGCTCACCGGTGTGCTGAAGGAGCTGACGGCGGCGCGCAAGCACCGCACCGAGAGCGAGCGGCTGGTGGAGTCCCTCACCCCGCGCGAGCGGGAGGTGCTGCGCTGTATGGTCGCGGGTCTCGGCCGCAAGGCCGTCGCCGAGCGGCTGTTCCTCTCCCCGCACACCGTCCGCACCCACATGCAGAACGTCCTCGGAAAGCTGGGCGTCCACTCCACGCTGGCCGCCGTCGCGCTGGCCCGGCGGGCCGGGGTGGGCCCGGCGGACCTAACCGGGGATGTTGTCGAACGGAGCGGTCAGCTGGCGTAGCAGGCCGGCCAGTTCGGCGCGCTGGGCGCGGGACAGCTCGGCGAGGATCGCCCGCTCCTGCTCCAGCAGGCCCGCCAGCGCCTGGTCCGCGCGGTCGCGGCCCTCGTCGGTCAGCCGGACCAGCACACCTCGCCGGTCACTGGGGTCGGGCAGCCGCTCGACCAGGCCCTTCTTCGCCAGCCGGTCGATGCGGTTGGTCATCGTGCCCGAGGTGACCAGGGTCTGGGTGAGCAGTTGGCCGGGCGAGAGCTGGTACGGCGTGCCCGCGCGCCGCAGCGCGGTCAGCACGTCGAACTCCCACGGCTCCAGCTGGTGCTCGGCGAAGGCGAGCCGGCGGGCGCGGTCGAGGTGCCGGGCGAGTCGGCTCACCCGGCTGAGCACTTCCAGCGGCTCCACGTCGAGGTCCGGGCGCTCCCGGCGCCACGCTGCGACCAGCCGATCGACCTCGTCCTCCATGGAGATCAGTGTAGTGGTTGTGTCGATGTGAAGTCTCTTGATGTCGAGTCTCTTGACATCGAGAGAAGCTGGCGGGGAAAGTGGTGCCATGACGACGCCGAGCTGGGACCCCGCCCAGTACCTCCGCCACGCCGGGCACCGGGCCCGGCCCTTCGCCGACCTCCTCGCCCGCGTCCCGGACCTGCCCGGCGACGCACCCCGCATCGCCGACCTCGGCTGCGGCCCCGGCAACGTCACCGCCCTGCTCGCCGACCGCTGGCCCACCGCCCGCATCACCGGCTACGACAACTCGCCGGAGATGCTCGACAAGGCCCACGTCGACCACGAGGGGCCCACGCCCGGGGGCGGCCGGCTCGACTTCGCCCACGCCGACGTGCGGACCTGGACGCCCGCGGAGCCCTACGACCTGATCGTCTCCAACGCCACCCTCCAGTGGGTGCCGGGCCACGCCGACCGCTTCCCCGACTGGATCGCCGCACTGCGCCCCGGCGGCAGCCTCGCCTTCCAGGTCCCGGACAACATCGACGCCCCGCTGCACGCCCTCATGCGCGACCTCGCCGGCACGCCCCGCTGGCACGACCGCCTCGCCGGCGTCCTGCGCCGCACCGGCTCCGTGCACACCCCCGGCACCTACCTGGACCGCCTCACCCGCCTGGGCTGCGCGGCCGACGTCTGGCAGACGACGTACCTCCACGTCCTCAAGGGCGACGACCCGGTCCTGGACTGGGTGAAGGGCACCGGCCTGCGGCCCGCGCTGACCGCCCTCGCCGACGACCCCGAGGCGCGCGACGCGTTCGTCGCCGAGTACCGGGACCTGCTGCGGGAGGCCTACCCGAGCGCGCCGTACGGCACGGTGCTGCCCTTCCGCCGGCTGTTCGCCGTGGCCGTGAAGGAGGGCTGAGCGCGGCCAAGGAGAAAGGGTGCTCAGCTCTTGCGGTGACCGATCAGCCGCGGCTTCTGCTCCAGCCCGTCCAGGCCGTGCCACGCCAGATTCACCAGATGGGCCGCCACCTCGGCCTTCTTCGGACGGCGCACGTCCAGCCACCACTGGCCGGTCAGCGCGACCATGCCGACCAGCGCCTGGGCGTACAGCGGGGCGAGCTTGGGGTCGAAGCCGCGCGATTTGAACTCCCGGCCCAGGATGTCCTCCACCTGGGTGGCGATGTCCGAGATCAGGGACGCGAAGGAACCCGTCGACTGGGGGATCGGGGAGTCGCGGACCAGGATGCGGAAACCGTCCGTGTACTCCTCGATGTAGTCCAGGAGCGCGAACGCCGCCTGCTCGCACAGCTCACGCGGGTGGCCGGCCGTCAGCGAACTGGTGACCATGTCCAGCAGGCGCCGCATCTCGCGGTCCACGACCACCGCGTACAGCCCCTCCTTGCCGCCGAAGTGCTCGTACACCACCGGCTTGGACACCCCGGCCTTCGCCGCGATCTCCTCCACCGACGTGCCCTCGAAACCCTTGGCGGCGAAGAGGGTGCGACCGATCTCCAGCAACTGCTGGCGGCGCTCGGCACCGGTCATACGCGTCCGGCGGGTCCGCCGCTGCTTGTCGGTGCCTGAGGTACTGCTGGAGTCGGTCGCCACGGCGTCAATCATGCCGCCTCGGCCGTCTCCCTCCCGCGCCGGGAGCCGCCTTCCCCGGTGTTACGGCGCGAATCGATACGCGAGCGTGACGGCCAGCGCACGTCGTACGCCCAGCCGAGCAGCTCGAAGAACCGGATGAACCGGGCCGAGGAGTCGATCTGCCCGCGCATCACGCCGTGCCGCGCCGACGTCGGGTCGGCGTGGTGCAGGTTGTGCCAGGACTCGCCGCAGGACAGCACCGCCAGCCACCACACGTTGCCCGAACGGTCCCGCGACCGGAACGGCCGCTTGCCGACCGCGTGGCAGATGGAATTGATCGACCAGGTCACGTGGTGCAGCAGCGCCACCCGGACGAGTGAACCCCAGAAGAACGCGGTGAACGCGCCCCACCAGGACATCGTCACCAGACCGCCGATCAGCGGCGGCAGCAGCAGCGACACGGCCGTCCACAGGACGAACAGCCGGGAGACCGCCCGGATCGCCGGGTCCTTGATCAGATCCGGCGCGTACTTGTCCTGCGGGGTCTGCTCCTCGTCGAACATCCAGCCGATGTGCGCCCACCACAGGCCCTTCATCAGCGCCGGCACCGTCTCGCCGAACCGCCACGGAGAGTGCGGATCGCCCTCCGCGTCGGAGAACTTGTGATGCTTGCGGTGATCGGCCACCCAGCGCACCAGCGGCCCCTCGACCGCCAGCGAACCCATGATCGCGAGCGCGATCCGCAGCGGCCGCTTCGCCTTGAACGAACCGTGGGTGAAGTACCGGTGGAAACCGATCGTGATGCCGTGGCACCCCAGGAAGTAGAAGAAGACCAGCAGGCCCATGTCGAGCCAGCTCACCCCCCAGCCCCAGGCCAGCGGCACGGCCGCCACCAGCGCCAGGAACGGCACGGTGATGAACAGGAGCAGCGTGATCTGCTCGATCGAACGCTTCTGCTCGCCGCCCAGCGTGGCGGAGGGAGGGGGTGTGTCGGTGGCCTTACGGGCTTCTTCGATCACATCGGAACTTGAGGTCATGCGCGTCCCCTGTGGGGTCGATGGTCGAGGCAGATGCCGGGTACCCGGGACCGTGCGGGACCCTGCGGTGCTTCCCTACGGTTCCGTAACCTACGGCGTCGTAAGTATGGCAGCGTGTCGCGCGGCGGCAAGAGCCCCAGACCCTGCGCGTCCACATGGCCACCTATCCTTGGACTCGGTCGGACAGCGCGGTCCGCTGAAGTTTCCTTCCCGGACCCTCCGGCCCGTATGCGGCACCCGCCGTGTGTGGCAGCCGGCCGGGTTCCCTCCCAGACGAGCTTCAACACTGCAAGGAGCCGCACCTGTGAGCAGTGCCGACGACCAGACCACCACGACCAGCAGCGAGCTGCGCGCCGACATCCGCCGGCTGGGTGATCTCCTGGGAGAGACCCTCGTCCGGCAGGAAGGCCCCGAACTCCTGGAACTGGTCGAGAAGGTCCGCCGCCTCACCCGCGAAGACGGTGACGCCGCCGCCGAGCTGCTGCGCGGCACCGAACTGGAGACCGCGGCCAAGCTGGTCCGCGCCTTCTCCACCTACTTCCACCTCGCCAACATCACCGAACAGGTGCACCGCGGCCGTGAACTGCGCGCCCGGCGCGCCGCCGAGGGCGGTCTGCTCGCCCGCACGGCCGACCGGCTCAAGGACGCCGACCCCGAGCACCTGCGGCAGACCGTCCAGAACCTCAACGTCCGCCCGGTCTTCACCGCCCACCCCACCGAGGCCGCGCGCCGCTCCGTCCTCAACAAGCTCCGGCGCATCGCCGCGCTCCTGGACACCCCGGTCCTCGAATCCGACCGCCGCCGCCACGACGTCCGCCTCGCCGAGAACATCGACCTCGTCTGGCAGACCGACGAGCTGCGCGTCGTACGCCCCGAACCCGCCGACGAGGCCCGCAACGCCATCTACTACCTGGACGAGCTGCACGCCGACGCCGTCGGAGACGTCCTGGAGGACCTGACCGCCGAACTGGAGCGCGTCGGAGTCAAGCTCCCCGACGACACCCGCCCCCTCACCTTCGGCACCTGGATCGGCGGCGACCGCGACGGCAACCCCAACGTCACCCCCCAGGTCACCTGGGACGTCCTCATCCTCCAGCACGAACACGGCATCAACGACGCCCTGGACACGATCGACGAGCTGCGCGGACTGCTCTCCAACTCCATCCGCTACACCGGCGCCACCGAGGAACTCCTCGACTCCCTCAAGACCGACCTGGACCTGCTCCCCGAGATCAGCCCCCGCTACAAGCGCCTCAACGCCGAGGAGCCCTACCGGCTCAAGGCCACCTGCATCCGGCAGAAGCTGGAGAACACCAAGCAGCGCCTCGCCAAGGGCACCCCGCACGAGGAAGGCCGCGACTACCTCGGCACCGCCGAGCTGCTGAAGGACCTGCGCGTCATCCAGGTCTCCCTGCGCGAGCACCGCGGCGGCCTGTTCGCCGACGGCCGCCTCGCCCGCACCATCCGCACCCTCGCCGCCTTCGGCCTCCAGCTCGCCACCATGGACGTCCGCGAACACGCCGACGCCCACCACCACGCCCTCGGCCAGCTCTTCGACCGGCTCGGCGAGGAGTCCTGGTGCTACGCCGACATGCCCCGCGAGTACCGGGCCAAGCTCCTCGCCAAGGAACTGCGCTCCAGAAGGCCGCTCGCCCCCACCCCGGCCCCCGTCGACGCCGCCGGGCAGAAGACCCTCGGCGTCTTCCAGACCGTCAAGCGCGCCCTGGAGGTCTTCGGCCCCGAGGTCGTCGAGTCCTACATCATCTCCATGTGCCAGGGCGCCGACGACGTCTTCGCCGCCGCCGTCCTCGCCCGCGAGGCCGGCCTGCTCGACCTGCACGCCGGCTGGGCGAAGATCGGCATCGTGCCCCTCCTGGAGACCACCGACGAGCTGAAGGCCGCCGACACCATCCTGGAGGACATGCTCTCCGACCCGTCCTACCGGCGCCTGGTCGCGCTGCGCGGCGACGTCCAGGAGGTCATGCTCGGCTACTCCGACTCCTCCAAGTTCGGCGGCATCACCACCAGCCAGTGGGAGATCCACCGCGCCCAGCGCCGGCTGCGCGACGTCGCCCACCGCTACGGCGTACGCCTGCGCCTCTTCCACGGCCGCGGCGGCACCGTCGGCCGCGGCGGCGGCCCCTCCCACGACGCCATCCTCGCCCAGCCCTGGGGCACCCTGGAGGGCGAGATCAAGGTGACCGAACAGGGCGAGGTCATCTCCGACAAGTACCTCATCCCCTCCCTCGCCCGGGAGAACCTGGAACTGACCGTCGCGGCCACCCTCCAGGCCTCCGCCCTGCACACCGCACCCCGCCAGTCCGACGAGGCCCTCGCCCGCTGGGACGCGGCCATGGACGTCGTCTCCGACGCCGCCCACGCCGCCTACCGCCGCCTGGTCGAGGACCCCGACCTGCCGACGTACTTCCTCGCCTCCACGCCCGTCGACCAGCTCGCCGAGCTGCACCTGGGCTCGCGGCCCTCCCGCCGCCCCGGCTCGGGCGTCTCGCTCGACGGCCTGCGCGCCATCCCGTGGGTGTTCGGCTGGACCCAGTCCCGGCAGATCGTGCCCGGCTGGTTCGGCGTCGGCTCCGGCCTCAAGGCGCTGCGGGAAACCGGTCTGGACAGCGTGCTCGGCGAGATGCACGAACAGTGGCACTTCTTCCGCAACTTCATCTCCAACGTCGAGATGACCCTCGCCAAGACGGACCTGCGGATCGCCCAGCACTACGTCGACACCCTCGTCCCCGACGAGCTCAAGCACGTCTTCGACACCATCAAGGCCGAACACGAGCTGACCGTCCGCGAGGTCCTGCGGATCACCGGCGAGCAGGAACTCCTGGACGCCCAGCCGGTCCTCAAGCAGACCTTCGCCATCCGCGACGCCTACCTGGACCCCATCTCCTACCTCCAGGTCGCCCTGCTCAAGCGGCAGCGCGACGCCGTCGCGGCCGGCACCGACCCCGACCCGCTGCTCTCCCGCGCCCTGCTCCTGACCGTCAACGGCGTGGCGGCGGGCCTGCGCAACACCGGCTGACCCGCCGGAAAAAAAAGGGTGCCCCCGAGGTCGTACGACCCCGGGGGCACCCCCTTTTCCCGCGCACTCTCACTGCAACGCCACGAACGCGGCCGTCAGCAGCACCACACCGGACAACCCCAGCACCCACGCCATCCGGGCCAGCCGCATCCCGCCCGCCACCACCACCGAGGCCAGCAGCAGCGCCCCGCCCAACGGCAGCCACGCGTACAGGATGCCCGCCGGACCCGACCGCACCGCCTGCGCGGTACCGGGCTTCAGCACCACGGCGTACGTCGCCCCCGTGCGCACCGTCACCGACTTCTCGATCTCCACGCGCGCGCGTGGCCGCGCCCCCGCCGACGTGGGCGTGAACGGCCCCGTACAGATGTCGTCGGCACACCGCGCCACCGTCACCGTGCCGGACTCACGCCCCTTCGCCAGCATCACGTGCTGGGCGGTCCCCCAGGACCCCCGCACCCCGGCGAACACGATCAGCGCGGCGAGCGCACCCATCGCCGCCACCCGCCCGAACCGCAACGCGGACCCGGACGCCTGGCGAGCGGTACTGGCTGAGGCAGGCATGGCCGGGATCATTGGCCATATCCCTACGGCCGGTCAACTCCCCGGAGGGCCAAGCCCGGACAAGTCAGGAGTTGTACGCGCTCTGCGCCCGCTCCAGCCCCTCCGTCACCAGACACTCCACCGCGTCCGCCGCACGGTCCACGAACCAGTCCAGCTCCTTGCGCTCCGCCGACGAGAAGTCCTTCAGCACGAAGTCCGCCACCTGCATCCGCCCCGGCGGCCGGCCGATCCCGCACCGCACCCGGTGGTAGTCCGGCCCCATCGCCTTCGTCATCGACTTCAGACCGTTGTGCCCGTTGTCACCGCCGCCCAGCTTCAGCCGCAGCGTCGCGTAGTCGATGTCCAGCTCGTCATGGACCGCGACGATGTTCCCCACCGGAACCTTGTAGAAGTCCCGCAGCGCGTTCACCGGACCACCGGACAGGTTCATGTACGACATCGGCTTCGCCAGCACCACCCGACGGCTCCCCGGCCCCGCCGGACCGATCCGCCCCTCCAGCACCTGTGCCTGTGCCTTGCCCGCCCGCTTGAACTTCCCCCCGATCCGCTCCGCGAGCAGGTCGGCCACCATGAAACCGACGTTGTGCCGGTTCATGGCGTACTCCGGCCCGGGATTGCCGAGCCCGACGATCAGCCAGGGATCACTGGCGGCGGTGGTCACGTCCATGTCTCCTTGATACGCGCCGGCCGCCGCCCCCGGCGAGGGAGGCGGCGGCCGGACCGATGATGACGGCGGCGAGGATCAGGCCTCGGCCGCCTCCTCGCCCTCGGCGCCCTCGCCCTCGGTCTCCTCGGCCTGGGCCTGCAGGACCTGGATCACCACGGCGTCCTCGTCCACGGACAGGGACACGCCGTTCGGCAGCGCGATGTCCTTGGCGTGGATGGAGGCACCGGCCGCCAGACCCTCGACGGAGACGGTGACCTGCTCCGGGATGTGCGTGGCCTCGGCCTCGACCGGCAGCGCGTCCAGGACGTGCTCCAGCAGGTTGCCGCCCGGGGCCAGCTCGCCCTCGACGTGCACCGGGATCTCGACCGTGACCTTCTCGCCGCGCTTGACCAGCAGCAGGTCGACGTGCTCCAGGAAGCCCTTCAGCGGGTCGCGCTGCACGGCCTTCGGGATCGCCAGCTCGTTGGCCTTGCCGTCGATGTCCAGGGAGATCAGGACGTTCGGCGTACGCAGCGCCAGCAGCAGGTCGTGGCCCGGCAGGGTCAGGTGCAGCGGCTCGGAGCCGTGCCCGTACAGAACGACCGGCACCTTGTTGTCACGGCGGATGCGACGGGCCGCACCCTTGCCGAACTCGGTGCGGGTCTCGGCGCTGAGCTTGACCTCGGACATATGGATCACTCCTCGTAGGAACTCGGAACGGACGTGGTCACCCGGCCACGAACGGCCTGCTACGAAGAGCGCGTCGATAACGGACCGCCGTACACGAGTACGGCCTCCCTCGCCGAGCAACTGCAGCAGTCTACTCGGAGGGGGAGGCCGTACCCAAAACGATCACCTACGGGCGCCCGAGGGAGCGCGCAAGGAGACGCGGACGTGAGTGCAGAAACCTCACTGCTCGTCGAAGAGGCTGGTCACCGAGCCGTCCTCGAACACCTCACGCACCGCGCTCGCGATCGTCGGCGCGATCGACAGCACCGTGATCTTGTCCAGATCCGCCGCCAGCTCACCCGGCGTCGGCAGCGTGTTCGTGAACACGAACTCACTCACCTGCGAGTTCTTCAGCCGATCGGCCGCCGGACCCGACAGCACACCGTGCGTCGCCGTCACGATGACATCCTCCGCACCGTGCGCGAACAACGCGTCGGCGGCCGCGCAGATCGTGCCACCCGTGTCGATCATGTCATCCACCAGGACGCACACACGACCCTTGACCTCACCCACGACCTCGTGGACGGTCACCTGGTTCGCCACGTCCTTGTCACGCCGCTTGTGCACGATCGCCAGCGGCGCACCGAGCCGGTCACACCACCGGTCCGCCACCCGCACCCGGCCCGCGTCCGGCGACACCACCGTCAGCTTCTCCCGGTCCACCTTCGCACCCACGTAGTCCGCCAGCAGCGGCAGCGCGAACAAGTGGTCCACCGGACCGTCGAAGAAACCCTGGATCTGATCCGTGTGCAGATCCACGGTCAGGATGCGGTCCGCACCCGCCGTCTTCATCAGATCCGCGATCAGACGCGCCGAGATCGGTTCACGACCCCGGTGCTTCTTGTCCTGCCGCGCGTAACCGTAGAACGGCACGATCACGGTGATCGACCGCGCCGAAGCACGCTTCAGCGCGTCGATCATGATGAGCTGCTCCATGATCCACTTGTTGATCGGAGCCGTGTGGCTCTGGATCAGGAAACAGTCCGCACCACGAGCCGACTCCTGGTAACGGACATAGATCTCGCCATTCGCGAAGTCGAAGGCCTTCGTCGGGACGACCCCGACACCCAGCTGCTGGGCGACCTCCTCGGCAAGCTCGGGGTGGGCGCGGCCGGAGAAGAACATCATCTTCTTCTCGCCGGTCGTCTTGATCCCGGTCACAGCACAGTCTCCTCAGAGGTTGTCTCAGCCAGCCGGCTGCTCGGCGACCTCTCGGCTGGGCGTGAGAGGCCGTATCAGCTGGTAAGGGTGCAGGATGCACACGTGCGGATGTGCACTTATCACGGTACGCCGTGATTGGCGCACGCGTTTCCGGTCAGTCCTCGTTCCCACCCTGCCCGGACGACGCCTCGGCCGCCTTCGCCGCCGCGCTCCCCGGACGCTTCCGGGCCACCCAACCCTCGATATTCCGCTGCTGACCACGGGCCACGGCCAGCGAACCGGGCGGCACATCCTTCGTGATCACCGACCCGGCCGCGGTGTAGGCACCGTCCCCGACCGTGACAGGAGCCACAAACATGTTGTCCGCACCCGTCCGGCAGTGCGACCCCACCGTGGTGTGATGCTTGTCCTGACCGTCATAGTTCACGAACACGCTCGCCGCGCCGATGTTCGTGTAGTCACCGATCCGCGCGTCCCCCACGTACGACAGGTGCGGCACCTTCGTGCCCTCCCCGATCGACGCGTTCTTCGTCTCGACGTACGTCCCGATCTTGCCCTTCGCGCCCAGCCGGGTCCCCGGCCGCAGATACGCGTACGGCCCCACGGACGCCCCCGCACCCACGACCGCCCCGTCCGACACCGTGTTGTCCACCCGCGCCCCCGGACCCACCTCGGTGTCCTTCAGCCGGCTGTTCGGCCCCACCTCGGCACCCTCACCCAGCCGCGTCGACCCCGTCAGCTGCGTCCCCGGATGCACCACCGCGTCCCGCTCGAAGGCCACCGTCACATCGACCCACGTCGTCGCCGGATCGACGATCGTGACCCCCTCCAGCATCGCCCGCTCCAGCAGACGGTCGTTCAGGATCCGCCGCGCCTGAGCGAGCTGCACCCGGTTGTTGATCCCGGCGATCTCACGGTGGTCTGCCGCCACCGACGCCCCCACCCGGTGCCCGGCCTCCCGCAGGATCCCCAGCACGTCCGTGAGGTACTCCTCACCCTGACTGTTGTCCGTCCGCACCTTCTTCAGCGCGTCCGCCAGCAGCTGCCCGTCGAACGCGAACACACCGCTGTTGATCTCCCGGATCGCCCGCTGCGCCTCGGACGCGTCCTTGTGCTCCACGATCGCCGTGACGGCACCCGTCGCCCCGTCCCGCACGATCCGGCCGTACCCGGTCGCGTCCGGCACCTCGGCCGTCAGCACGGTCACGGCGTTGCCGTCCGCGTGGTGCGTCTCGGTGAGCCGCCGGAGCGTGTCCGCGGTGAGCAGCGGGGTGTCCCCGCACACGACCACGACGGTCCCGTCGACGGACCCGCCCAGCTCCTCCAGACCCATCCGCACGGCGTGCCCGGTCCCGTTCTGCTCCGCCTGCACGGCGGTCCTGGTGGCCGGGTCGATCTCGGCGAGGTGCGCGCCGACCTGCTCACGGGCGTGGCCCACGACGACGACGAGGTGCTGCGGGTCCAGCTCACGGGCGGCGGCCAGCACGTGTCCGACCAGGGAACGGCCGCAGATGTCGTGCAGGACCTTGGGTGTGGCCGACCTCATACGGGTGCCCTCACCCGCTGCGAGAACGACGACGGCGGCCGGGCGGATGGCGCTCACGGGGTTGCCCTTCGGCTGTGGGTGGGTGGGGGTGACAGCCGCAGGATACCGGGGTGGGTTGAGGGGGACATGAGTGCGGGCCCTGACGGTGGTGTCAGGGCCCGAACCTGGGTCTTGTGTGCTGTGAGCTCCCGGAGAAGGATTCGAACCCTCATTCAACGGACCAAAACCGTTTGTCCTGCCTTTAGACGATCCGGGATAGTTCGTGCGCTATGTCCGATTTGGTTGATCGGCTTCGCGCACGGCCTCCACTATGCCGTACCAGTAGCCCTCGATGCGACGGTACAAGTCGGCGCCTTTCAGGACTTTGACCACGAGGCAGCCGCGGTAGTCGGCGCCGGTGTTCTTGCGCACCGTTTTCGGGTTGTGCTTTTTGATCGCCGTCTTGTTGAACATGGAGTGGTCTGCGCCGACCAGGTCGGCCCAGTAGCGCTCGGCTCCGCCCACATCGGCGTTCTCGTGGATCATCACGGTGAACCGCAGGCGATCCCGCTCCACTTGGAGCAGGTCGAGCCACGCCAGGAAGACCTCGATCATTCCGGGGTCGCTGTTCACGAAGGTGACGTTCTCCCGGCGGTCGTACGGCTTGTCCTTGCCGCCTTCGGCCCAGTAGAGGCCCACGCCCACCAGGAACAGCTCGCGCGTCGACAGCTCGCCGATCGACCGCTTGGCCTCTTCCTTCGTCCGCCGCCGCTCCTCGTCCCGGATGCGCAGCTTCTCCTCCCAGCCCTTACGGGCGATGGCGGCCGCCTCCTCGGGGGTTCGTCGGCGCTCCGGCCGCGGCAGATCCCGCACCCACAGCGACACGGAGCTTCGTGAGCAGCCCAGTTCCGCCTCGATCCGGTCGTACGTCCAGCCCTGGAGCCGTAGCTCCCGCGCCCTCTCGCGAAGGTCGTCCTTCGCCCTCGGGCGCCTCGTCCACTCCGGCGGTGGTTCGCCCTTCACCAGTTGGTTGAGGATGTCGTTGTTGTAGATCTTCAGCTCGTCCCGGATCTGGCGGAGGCTGCGGCCGGCGCGACGGAGGGTGATCGCCTGCTCTCGCAGGGTCTCGAAGTCGGCGTATGTGCCCGGTGAATGTGCCATACGCATACCGTCCGGACGGAATGCCGGGTTCCGGGGTCGAACGGCGGAGGTTCACCAGTTCGAGGGATAGGGGGTGGTTTCGAGGTCGTTCGGTCACGGAGGGTGGCGTGTGGCGGTAGGCGAAAGTCACCGGAAATGCCGTGGCCGTCGCCCGTAGGCTGGAGCCATGACCACGACGGGGGAAGACCACGCGAGGGCGTTGACCGGCCCTTGGTGGTGGGTGAGGCGGCGCAGCGCGGTGTTCGACGGGGGCCTCGCGCTGGTGTCCGCCCTGGAGTGCGCGGCGGAGGGGATTCCGTTCGCGCGGGACGCGGGGATCCCGGCGTCCGTGGGGATCGTGTTCGGTCTGGTCGCCGGTTCGGTGCTGTTGGTGCGCCGTAAGTGGCCGATCGCGGTGGTGCTGGTGGCGATAGCGATCACGCCGGCGCAGATGGGTTTCCTGATGGGCGTGGTCGGTCTGTACACGCTGGCCGCGTGTGAGCTGCCGCGGCGGGTCATCGGGGTGTTGTCGGGGATGTCGCTGCTGGGGACGGCGGTGGTGACGTTCGTGCGGGTGCGGCAGGACATGTCGCGCGGGGACCTGACGCTGGGTGACTGGTTCGTGCCGTTCGCGGCGGTGACGACGGCGTTGGGGCTGACGGCTCCGCCGGTGCTGCTGGGGCTGTACGTGGGGGCGCGGCGGCGGTTGATGGAGAGTCTGCGGGAGCGGGCGGACAGTCTGGAGCGGGAGCTGCAGTTGCTCGCGGAGCGGGCGGAGGAGCGGGCCGAGTGGGCGCGTAACGAGGAGCGGACGCGGATCGCCCGGGAGATGCATGACGTGGTCGCGCACCGGGTGAGTCTGATGGTGGTGCATGCGGCGGCGTTGCAGGCGGTGGCCCGGAAGGACCCGGAGAAGGCGGTGCGCAACGCGGCGCTGGTGGGGGACATGGGGCGGCAGGCGTTGACCGAGCTGCGGGAGATGCTGGGGGTGTTGCGGGCGGGGGAGGGCGCGGGCCGGCGTGCGGCGTCGGCGCCGTTGGCGGTGGTGGGGGAGGCGGCCGCGGCGGCGGCGTCCCGGGTGGCCGAGGTGGAGGGGGCGGCGGAGGGGCCGTCTCTGTCGGAGCTTGATGAGTTGATCGGTCAGTCGGCCGCCGCGGGGATGGTGGTGGATCTGTCGGTCGAGGGGGAGGTGCGGCCGTATGCGGCGGAGGTCGAGCAGACGGCGTACCGGGTGGTGCAGGAGGCGTTGACGAACGTCCACAAGCACGCGGCGGGTGCGAAGACGCACGTGCGGTTGGCGCACCGGGTGTCGGAGATCGCGATGCAGGTGGAGAACGAGCCGCCGCCGGAGCCGGCGTCGGCGTCGGCGGCGGGGTTGCCGTCGGGTGGGAACGGCCTGGTGGGGATGCGGGAGCGGGTCGTGGCGCTGGGCGGGGTGTTCGTGTCGGGTCCGACGGACGCGGGGGGTTTCCGGGTGTCGGCGGTGATCCCGGCGTAGCCGGCGAGGTGGCGGGTCGCCGGGGCCGGTGCCGGCGGGGTGGCGCGTGGGTGCCGGGGGTCAGCCGGCTGTGAGGCGGACCGGTTGGATGCCGGTGATGAGGGTGGCGAGGGCGTGGTCGATGTCCGGGCCGAGGTACCAGTCGCCGGTGTGGTCGATGGTGTAGACGCGGCCTTCGGCGTCGATGGCGAGGAGGGCGGCGTTGTCGGTCTCCTCGCCGAGGGGGCTGAGTTCGGTGCCGAGGGCGCGGCCGAGGTCGCCGAGGGTGCGGGCGTGGTGGAGGCCGTGGAGGGGGTCGACGCGGAGGCCGGCGGGGGCGATCTGGCGGCCGGGGCCGGTGGGTGTGATGCTCAGGCCGCCGAATTCGGCCCAGGCTTCGACGGCGGCGGGGAACACGGTGTGCCGGTGTCCGGCGGGTGAGGTGTGTTCGCGCAGGGCGTCGGCCCAGAACTCGGCCTGCTTTATGTCCCAGCGTCCGGGTTGCCAGCCGGCGGCGCGCAGGGCGGCGTCGACGGGTACGGGGAAGCGCGTGGTCGAGGTGCGGTCGGGGTGCATCTGCCCTTCGATCGTCGTGCGTGCTGGTGGTTCCGGTGGTGCTGGTGGTCGCCGGGGGTCAGTCGGCGGTGGCGGTGGGGTCGACGATGCGGACGCCGAAGTGGGCGCTGAGGGCGGTGCAGGCGCGGCAGGGGGCGGCGAAGCTGCCGTGGAGGGGGTCGCCGTCCTCGCGTATGCGGCGGGCGGTGAGTTTGGCGTGTTTGAGGGCTTTGCGGGCTTCGCCGTTGGTCATGGGTCTGCGGGCGGCGCGTTTGCTGCGGGTGGCGTCGGCGGCGGCGATGTGCCGTGAGATGAGGATGGTTTCGGCGCAGCGGCCGGTGAAGCGGTCGCGTTGGTCGCTGGTGAGGGTGTCGAGGAAGTCCTGGACGAGGGGGTGCAGGGCCGGGGGCTGGTCGCTGCGGGCGGCGGTGCCGGTGAGGGTGGCGCCGCGGACGGAGAGGGCGGCGGCGACGGTGGGGAGGATGCCGTCGCGGCGGTGGTGGAGGGTGGGGGCGGGGGGTGTGTCGGTGCCGCTCCAGTCGATGCGAGGGTCGCCGGCCCGCACGTCGGTACCTCCGGTCTGTAGAGCGTTCATGATCGTTCTTCCCTCCCCGGGCGTCCCCCCGAAGGACACAGGGTGCCAAATGCCGTGGCTGGTGTGGAAGCTGGGGCGGTGCGACACGCCCGTGTCCGGGCGGGCTGTGACGGTGGGGTGACGGGTGGTCACGAAGGCGGCGGGGCGGGTGTGCCGGTGGGGCGGGCGGGGGCCGGGGCGGGGTCGCGGTGGGCCGGTGACCGGGGTTGGCGTACCGCATAGGCTGTCGCCATCCGCGATCGACACCGCCGTTCAGGCCAGAGAGAACGCCGCAGGGGGCAACCGCCATGACGACAGGTCGGCTCGGGCTGGGTGTGCCGCCCAGCGGCCAGGCCGGTGGACAAGCCGCGCCGCCGAACGCGGCCTACGCCGGGCAGGTCGTGCACTTTCCGGATCCGGTCCGTGCGGCGCGTCACCCGAGAGGGGTACGGGTCGACGAGCGGGGTTACCCGGATTTCTCGCCGTACGCGCGCGTGGCGGTGGAGATCGCCGAGCCGCCGGTGGGGTTCGGGGTCGACGAGTTGCGGCTGACGGACTACGTGTCGGCGAACGCGGCGCTGGCGGCGGCGGGGCACGAGTTGTGGGACATGGTGCCGGATGTGGCGACGCCGCACGGCTGGACGTGGCATCACGTGGCGGGTACGCGGCGGCTGGAGTTGGTGCCGGTCGAGGTGAAGGCGCTGTTGCGGCACCACGGTGGGGTGGCGACGGCGCCGGTGGACCACGGCAAGCGCGGTACGCGGCCGTTGCAGGAGTCGCGGCCGGCGCACTTCGGGCTGCCGAAGTCGGGGGTGGCGGTGACGGAGGCGCAGGTGCAGGGCGTCGAGGAGGACCTCGGCTACCGGCTGCCGGGCGCGTACCGCTCGTTCCTGAAGGCGGCGGGTGGTTGCGCGCCGGTCGGCACGGCGCTGGACGCCGGGCTGGGGCTGCTGCTGGACCAGCCGTTCTTCACGGTGCGGGACGAGGCCGCGGTCAATGACCTGGTGTACGTGAACAAGTGTCTGCGTGACCATCTGACGAAGGACTACCTCGGGGTGACCTTCGTGCAGGGCGGGCTGCTCGCGGTGAAGGTGAAGGGCGAGCGGGTCGGTTCGGTGTGGTTCTGCGCGTACGACGACGTGCGGGACGTGGATCCGTCGTGGTCGCCGGAGGAGCGGGTGGAGCGGCTGCTGCTGTCGTGCGGTGACGACTTCGACGCGTTCCTGTCCCGCCTGGCGGGCAGTCCGCCGGAGTTGGAGACGGTGGCCCGTCTGATGGTGGACGGCGGTTTCGCCCGTGTCGTGCCGGTGGCTTCCGGCTCGGCGTCGTCCGGCCCGGTGGGGGAGTGAGCGGCGAGCGATGGTGACGTACGCGCAGGCGCAGGAGCGCGCCGAGGAGTGGATCAACGGCGACGTGCCCGCGTACCAGCACCGTGAGGTGCGGGTGCGGGAGTTCGAGCTGGGGTTCGTGGTGTGGGGCGAGGACCGGGCGGAGGGTCCGCGTTCGGACGCGGGTGGCCAGCGGCTGGTCATCGCCCGGGACAGCGGGGAGGCGACGCTGTGGCCCGCGCTGCCGGTGGGTGAGGTGATCCGCCGGTACGAGGAGGAGTACGGCCGTGCGGAGGAGCCGGGGGACGCGGTGCCGGCGCCCGCGCCCGCGCGGCTGGACCTGAACCAGACGTCGTTCCTGCTGACGCCTCCGGAGTGGTTGCAGGAGGCGGCGGACAAGCTGGGGCTGGGGGAGCGGCGCGCGGAGGGGGCGGACGCGCCGGGTCAGGCCGGGCAGGGGTCCGCCGGCCGCGGGCCGGCTCCGGCTGCCGCTCCGGCTCCTGACGGGGGTACGGCCGGTGGTACGGCGCCGGGTGCGGTGGCTTCGTCCGGTGTGACCGGACCGGCCGTGACGCAGGCCGGGGTGGCCAGGGGAGCGGACGTGCCCGTGGGGGCCACGCCGTGGGCCGGTACCGACACGAACGCCGGGCCCGGTGAGGACGACCGTTCGGTGCCGCTGCCCGCGACGGTGTTCGCGCCGCCGCTGGGCGACGCGGACGAGGCGCCGCGTCCGCCGGCGGTGGCGCCGGACGCGCCGACCGCGCTGATGTCGGGTGGCAGCCGGCTGCCCGCGACGGCGGTCGCGCCGGCGCTCGACCTGCCGGGTGCGCAGGGTGGCGCGCCGGGGGCCGATGTCCCGCCGGGTGCGCCGGGCGTCGGCGAGGGAAGCGTGGCCCCGCCGCCGGGCACGCCGGCGTACGGTCATCCGCACGTTCCGCCGGCGCAGGGCACGCCCCCGGCGGGCGTACCGCCCTATTCGCCGGCGCAGGGCACTCTGCCGCCGCCCCCCGCGCCGGCCGGTCCGCCGGGTGCCCCGGTGTACGGCTACCCGCAGACGTCCGGCGCTGCGGGGTACGGCTATCCGCCGGCGCCGGGCGGTGCGCCGCACGCGCCGCAGCCTCCGGCGGCCCCGGGTGGGCCCGAGCGGCGGCTCGCGCCGAACGCGGGGGAGATCGCGGACGCCGCGACGAGCAAGGCGGCGCCGCCGAAGAAGGGGCGTGGTGGGGTGGGCGCGCCGCCTCCGCCGCCGGGCGCCCCGGGTACGCCGGGCGCGCGTCCGGGGGGCGCGGCGACGCCGCCCCCGCCGGCGGGCGGGTACGTGCCGACGCGGCTCGTGTCGGCGGTCGGGCCGGAGGGCCCCGAGGCGCGGGACGGAGAGGGCAACGCGGGCGGGACGCGGCCGCCGGGCGATGCGCACCATGCGGCCACGGTCCTGGCCGACCCGAGCCGACTGAACGGACCGGCACCGCGGTCTCCGGGTGCGCCGGGTGCCCCCGGCATGCCGAACCCGCCCGGCGGACCTGTGGCTGCGGGCGGTCCGGGTTCGTCTCCGGCCCCGGGGGCGCCGCAGCCTTCCGGTGCGCCGGGTGGGCAGGGCGGGCCGGGTTCGCCCGGCACCCCTGCGGCTCCGGGTGCCCCCGGCACGCACGACGCCCCGGGCGGCGCGCCGAACGTGCCGGGAGCGCCCGGCGCACCCGGCGCCCCTCAGCCCCAGGCCGCCCCGGGCCGTCCGGGGGCCCCCGGCTTCCCGCAGCCGCCGGGCGCCCCCGCAACCCCCTCCGCTCACGGTGCCGTGCACCACGCGGAGACGGTCCTGGCCGCTCCGCCGGTGGCCGGGCCGGGTGTGCCCCCGCCGCCCGTACCCGGCGTCCCCGGCACGCCGGGCGCCCCGGGTATGCCCACGCCGCCCGGCGCCACGGGTGTCCCTCCGGCGCCGGGCGCCTCCGCCATGCCCCCCGGCGCCCAGCCGCCGCCCCCGCCCCCCGGCGGCGCCCCGGGCGCCCCCGGTATGCCTCCCACCGCTCCCGTCGGGCAGCCACCCATGCCCGCGGGTGCCGTGCCGCCGCCGGGTGGTCCCCTGCCCGGGCAGGCGCCGGCGTACGGGTATCCGCAGCAGGGGCAGCCGACGGTCGGTCCCGGTTATCAGGCCGTGCTGCGCTACCGCGCGCAGGACGGGTCCGAGCAGCAGTTGATCCGGCGTTCGGCGCCGGGGACGCCGCACCCGGAGTGGCAGATCTTCCACGAGCTGCGGGCCATGAACGTGCCGCCGGACCAGGTGCTGGAGCTGCACACGGAGCTGGAGTCGTGCGAGCTGCCGGGGGCGTACTGCGCGCGGATGATCCGGGAGCAGTGGCCGCAGGCGAGGATCGCGAGCATCGCGCCGTACGGCACGGACCACGCGAGCCGGCAGCAGGGCATGCGGCAGTTGCTGGCGCACCAGGGCGAGTTGCACCAGGTGGCGGACGGTCCCGCGCGGCCCGCGCCGGTGCGGGCGCCGCTGCCGCCGGTGCAGGCCGCGCCGCCGGTGCCCCCGGAGGGGATCGCGCAGGAGCTGGCCGGGGCGTTCGGCCCGGGCGTCTTCCGGTTCGAGCAGCAGGCGGTGTCCCGGCAGGGTGTGCCGCCGATCGTGGCGCACACCCTGGTCGTGGCGGGGCTGCCGCTGGACATGGGCCCGTTCTTCTGGGCGCAGGCGCAGCCGGGCCGGCCGGTGCCGACGCTGGCGGAGCTGGCGGCGGAGCGCGGGGTGCGGCCGGCGGCGGACGCGGGGTCGTACCTCGTGATGGGCACGGACTTCGGCAAGGCGGTCTGTGTGCAGTACGGGACGGCGAACATCGTGGCCGTGCCGGTGGAGGCGGGGCCGGGCGGTGCGCCGGTGCCGCCGCAGTTCGTGAACACCGGGCTGCCGGAGTTCACCCGGTGCCTTGCGCTGCTGGGCCGGATGTGGCGCCTCAGGTACGGGCTGAACCAGGAGCAGGCGGGCCGCTGGACCGTGGACTTCCAGGCGCAGCTGGCGGCGCTCGACCCGGCGGCGCTCGGTTCGCCGGAGAGCTGGTGGTCGGTGCTGCTGGAGCAGATGTGGGACGGGCTGTTGTAGCCCGGCCGTGGCCCGGTCGCCGGGTGTGATTCGGGCCCCGCACGCGCGCGTGCGGGGCCCGACGCGTTGTCGGTGCGGGCGCCGACGCGTGTCCGTGAGGGGGCCGTTCGGGGCGGTGGCGAGACGGTTGTGCGGAGTGTCGCGTTATGAACCGTTACTTCCCATCCATAAAGATATGCACGAAATCATCCTGTCGTGCAGGTCCGGTGGAGAGGGGTCCCCAGGGTGAGCAGCGCATCGATGCCACCGCACGGCTTCGCGACCGTCCGGGGGCGTGGTTACCGTCCCGACCAGGTCGAGGCGTTCCTGGAAGCGCTGTCCGAGGACCGGGACGCCGCCTGGGAGCGCGCCGCCCGGCTGACCGTGCTCGCCAAGGACATGGGGGCGGAGGCCGCGCTGCTGCGCGAGACCGTCGCCGAGCTCCCGCCGCAGACGTACGAGTCGCTCGGCGAGGGTGCCCGCAAGCTCTACCAGTGCGTGCTCGACGAGGCGGCGGACCTGCTGGAACGCACCCGGCGCGAGGCCGCGGAGGAGGTCGCGCGGGCCGAGGCGGACGCCGAGCGCGTCCTGCGGGAGGCGCGGGAGGCGGCGGACGCGGTCCGCGCGGAGGCCGACGAACGCGCCCGTCAGTGGCTCCTCGCCGTGGAGGCCGAGGCCGAGGGCATGCGCGTGGGTGCCCGGCGCGCGGTGAAGTCGGGGCGCATGGAGGCGCTCGCGGAGTTGCGCGAGGCGCGCCGGCGCACCGACGGCATGCTCGCCGAGCAGTCCCAGAAGCTCGCCGCGCGCTGGGCCCGGGCCGAGCGGGAGGAGGCCGACCGGATGGCGGAGCTGGACGCCGGGTACGCCGAACGGACGAGCCGGGCCGAGGCCGAGCTGGCCGAGGCCGAGCGTGCCCTCGCGGAGGCCGAGGAGTACGAGCGCCGTTCCCCGGAGGAGGCGAGCGCGCGCGCGGCGCAGATCATCGCCGAGGCGCGCGCTCAGGAGGAGCGCATCGCCGGGGAGACGGAACGGGTACTGCGCGAGCACGGCGAGCTGTGGGACGAGATGCAGGCGCACATGGACTCCGTGCGCGAGACCCTGGTCTCGCTGACCGGCAGGGTGGTCCTGGAGTAGCCGCGGGCCGGCGCGCGCGAGGGCGCCGGCCGCCGTCGTCACCTTCCCTTGCGTACCGCGCCCGCCAGGATCCAGCCCTCCACCGCCTCGTACTGGTGCCGTTGCAGCTCCGCCTTCGCGCGGCCCGACAGCACCGTGCCGAGCCAGCCGAAGAAGAAGCCGGCCGGGATGGAGACGATGCCGGTGGTGGTGAACGGGAACCAGTTGAAGTCGGCGCCGGGGAAGGCCGAGACGGGCGATCCGGAGACGAGGTTGGTGCCCGGCATGAGCAGCAGCACGGTCAGCGAGCCCCCGATCAGCGTGCCCAGCAGCCCGCCGCGGGTGTAGCGGCGCCAGAAGAGGCCGTAGACCAGGGCGGGGGCGAGGGCGGAGGCGCCCAGGCAGAAGGAGAGCGTGACCAGGGGTTGCAGGCTGTGGTGCTGCACCAGGGTGGCGAGCAGGATCGTCGGCACCCCCGTGGCGAGCGCCGAGACGCGGGCCAGGGTCATCTCGCGGCGGGCCGGCATCTCCTGCACCCGGGCGGCGAACACGTCGTGCGCGAGGGAGTTGGCGCAGGCGAGGATCATCCCGGCCACGGAGGCGAGCAGGGTCAGGAAGAGCGCGGTGGTGACCAGGGTGAACAGCAGGCTCTCCGCCGTCGACACGTCGGCGCCGAACACCGCGCGCGAGCCCATCAGGTACGCCGTGTTGCCCTGCGGGTCGGCCGTGGCGATCGCCTCACGCCCGAGCAGGGCCGTGGCGCCGAACCCGACCACCGTGATGACGACGACGAACAGGGCGACCAGGCTGACCGCCCAGGACATCGAGCGGCGCACCTGGCGGGCGCTGGAGGCGGTGTACATGCGCATGGTGATGTGCGGCAGGCAGGCGCCGCCGAGGACGACGGTCAGCTGTGAGGCGATCATGTCGACGCGGCCCCTGGGGCTGGTGCCGAACTCCAGCCCGGAGCGCAGGAAGTCCGGCCCGGCGCCGCTCTGCCGTGCGGCGGCGGTGAACAGGGCGCCCGGGTCCCAGTCGAAGCGGCGCAGGACCAGGAGGGCGAGTACGGCGCCCGAGCCGACCAGCAGCACGATCTTCAGGATCTGGATGAGCGCGGTGCCCTTCATGCCGCCGATCGCCGCGTAGGCGATCATGAGCAGGCCGAGGCCGACGACGCATCCGGTCTTCAGGGACTCGTTGGTGAAGCCGAGGATGAAGGCCATCAGCTGTCCGGTTCCGGCCAGTTGGACGAGCATCAGCGGCAGCAGCGCGGCGATGGTCACCGCGCAGGCCGTGATCCGTACGCAGCGCCCCGGCAGCCGGCGGGCGAGGGCGTCGCCCATGGTGAACCGGCCCGCGTTGCGCAGGGGTTCGGCCAGCAGGAACATCAGCAGCATCAGCGACAGGGCCGTGCTGAGGGCGAGGACGACTCCGTCGTAGCCGCACAGGGCGATCACCCCGCCGGTGCCGAGGACGGTGGCGGCGGAGATGTAGTCGCCGGCGATGGCGAGGCCGTTGCGCAGCGGGGACAGGGAGCCGTAACCGGTGTAGAACTCGTCCAGGTCGTCGCGGTCGGGGCCGGTCATCACGCACAGCAGCAGGGTCACGGTGGCGGCGGTGGAGAAGGCCACCAGCGACATGGTCTGCGCGGAGTCGCTGAAGCCGGTGGACGCCGCACCGGCGGCGGCCGTCACCGGGCCGCTCCGCGCCGCGCGTCGAGTTCGGCGTGCCTGCGGATGCGGTCGGCGAGCGGGTCGACGTACCGGCGCGCGGTGTGCTCGTACAGGGCGATCGCCAGCCAGGTGACGGGGAGTTGCAGCAGGGCGAGCACCAGCCCGGCGGGGATGCCGTCGGCGACCGTGCGGGTCATGACGCCGGGCGCGTACGCGGACAGGACCAGGAACAGCGTGAAGTAGCCCAGCGCGGTGAGCGTGGCGGTGCGCCGCTGCCAGCGGTAGGCGCTGCGCAGCAGGCGCAGGTCGCTGTGGCGGCCGAGGGGCGCGCGCGGCGCCCGGCGGACCGGACGCGCCGGTTCGGGCGGCGCGGGCGGCTGCCAGGGGTAGGTCGGCGGCGCCGGGTACGACGGCTCGGGCGGACGCGGTGAGTACGAGGGGTGCGGCGGGTCGTGGGACATCCCGGGGCTCCTTGCGTGGCTCGGGTCCGTGGCGGCGGACCGCAGGGAGGTGGGGGAGCTGAGCCACGCACGCTACTCGCGCGTCGCGGGCCGCGCGGCGTTTTCACCAAACTGGCCGGTCGGTATGCGCTTTCCCCGGGACAACGGGTGCCATCTGGGGTTCTACCCGCGTTGACCCGCCCGGGTTCAGTCCTCGAGCACGGGGAACCGGCGGGGCGCCACCACCAGCAGCACCACGAAGGCGAGGGCCGCCGCGACCGCCGCGCCGAGGTAGACCGCGTGGACCGCGCCGGCGATGGCCCGCCGGGTCGCCTCGGCAGCCGTACCGTCGTCCAGCGCGCGCGTGACGGAGTCCAGGTCGCCGGCTCCGCCGAGCCGCGCGGCCAGCACGCCGTTGGCGACGGCGCCGAACAGGGACGCGCCCAGGGTCTGGCCGGTCTGCCGGCAGAACAGCACCGACGCCGTCGTGGTGCCCCGCTCCGACCAGCCCACGGTCGACTGCACCCCGACGATCAGCGGCAGCTGGAAGAGCCCCAGCGCTCCGCCCAGCAGCAGCATCAGCAGCGCCGGCTGCCACCACGACCCCGGATAGGGCAGGAACGGGAACGCGAACAGGATCAGCGCCGCCAGGCCGATGCCAAGCAGCGCGGTGTCCCGGAAGCCGATCCGCCGGTACACGTGCTGGCTGAGCGCCGCCGACACCGGCCAGCTCAGCGTCCACACCGACAGCACGAACCCGGCGGCCACCGGCGCGAGCCCGAGCACCGACTGCGCGTACGTCGGCAGGAACACGCTCGGCGCCACCATCAGCAGCCCCAGCGCGCCCAGCGCCAGGTTGACGGCCGCGATCGTCCGGCGCCGCCACACCCAGCCCGGGATGATGGGCGCAGCGGCCCGCCGCTCCACCCACACCACCACGGCGACCAGCGCGAGGCCCGTGCCGGCAAGGGCCAGCGACGGCGCCGACAGCCACGGCCACGCCACCCCGCCCTGCACCAGCGCGGTCAGCAGCACCCCGCCGCACGCGAACACCGCGAGCGCCCCGGCCCAGTCCACGCGCGCGGGGCGCGCCTCCGCCCGCTCCGGCTCGTGCAGGTGACGGACGATCAGCCACAGGGCGGCGGCGCCGATCGGCAGGTTCACCAGGAAGATCCAGCGCCAGTCGGCGTAGGCGGCGAGCACCCCGCCGAGCCCGGGGCCGGCGACCGCGGAGACCGCCCACACCGTGGAGAGCCTGGACTGGATCTTCGGGCGCTCCGCCAGCGGGTACAGGTCGGCGGCCAGCGTCTGCACCGTGCCCTGCAACGCCCCGCCGCCCAGGCCCTGCACGATCCGGAACGCGATCAGCGCCCCCATGTTCCAGGCCGCCGCGCACAGCAGCGAGCCGAGCAGGAACACGGCCGCGCCCACCACCAGCACCGGCTTGCGGCCGAAGGTGTCGGACAGCTTGCCGTACACGGGCAGCGTCACGGTGACGGCCAGCAGATAGCCGGAGAACAGCCACGAGAAGACGGAGAACCCGCCGAGGTCGCCGACGATCTGCGGTACGGCCGTGGAGACGACGGTGGAGTCGAGCGCGGCCAGTGCCATCGCCAGCATGAGCGCGGCGACCACCGCGCCGCGCCGCCGCGTGTCCTGGCGCCGGCCGGCTCCGCCGCGTATCGCCGGTGTCGTACTTCCCACCGCACACCCCTCCCGTGTGTCCTGTCGGACGCTGCCCCGTGTCCCCTGCACATACCACCGGGACGACAGCCTCCCATGGCGGGCGGCGCTCGACCCTGACGCGGCGGAAGGGTGGAGGCGGTGCGCACCGAAGGGTGGAGGCGACCCCGAGAACGGCTCCACCCGGCGGTGGAGGACCCCTAGGGGTTCCTCCGTACTACGGCTCGGGGAGGGTTCGTCCCGGCGGAGGACGAGACCGGCCGGGGGTGTTCCTTAACCTGGCTTTACGCCGCTGGGGGGCGGCGGACCGCACCCGCGGGGGTGGGGATTACCCCCGGGAAAGACGGGGCCCCGCACCAGCGCGCGACACCCGCGCCGACCGCGAGACTCATCGACGTCAATCCAGGACGACGCCCGGAACACCGGGGCATCGACCACGACCTGTCAACCGACATAGGAGACATACCGTGACATCGGCTGTGACCATTCCCAGGCACGGGGGCACTGGAGGGCGTACGGCCGTTGCCGCGCGGGCGCGGCAGGTCGTGAAGGCGTACGGGTCGGGCGAGACCCGTGTCGTCGCCCTGGACCACGTCGACGTGGACATCGCCCGCGGTCAGTTCACCGCGATCATGGGCCCCTCCGGGTCCGGCAAGTCCACCCTGATGCACTGCCTGGCCGGCCTGGACACCGTGACGAGCGGTCAGATCCACCTCGACGAGACCGAGATCACCGGCCTGAAGGACAAGAAGCTTACCCAGCTGCGCCGGGACCGGATCGGCTTCATCTTCCAGGCGTTCAACCTGCTGCCGACGCTGAACGCGATCGAGAACATCACGCTGCCCATGGACATCGCCGGCCGCAAGCCCGACCGGGCCTGGCTGGACCGCGTGGTGGAGACCGTCGGGCTCGCCGGGCGCCTCAAGCACCGGCCCACCCAGCTCTCCGGCGGCCAGCAGCAGCGCGTCGCCGTGGCCCGCGCGCTCGCCGCCCGCCCGGAGATCATCTTCGGGGACGAGCCGACCGGGAACCTCGACTCGCGCGCGGGAGCCGAAGTCCTGGGCTTCCTGCGCCGCTCGGTGGACGAACTCGGCCAGACCATCGTCATGGTCACCCACGACCCCGTGGCCGCCTCCTACGCCGACCGCGTGCTCTACCTCGCCGACGGCCGGATCGTCGACGAGATGTACCAGCCGACGGCCGAACAGGTCCTGGACCGCATGAAGGACTTCGACGCCCGGGGGCGCACGTCATGACCGTGCTGAAGACCTCGATGCGCAACTTCCTCGCGCACAAGGGCCGCATGGCGCTGTCGGCGATCGCGGTCCTGCTGTCGGTGGCGTTCGTGTGCGGCACGCTCGTGTTCACCGACACCATGAACACCACCTTCGACAAGCTCTTCCAGGCCACGTCCTCCGACGTCCAGGTCAGCGCCGAGGGCTCCTCCGACACCGGGGAGACCACCTCCCGCACCGGCAAGCCGCCCGTGCTGCCCGCCTCCGTGGTCGGCGAGGTCCGCGGGGCCCGGGGCGTCCGGTCCGCCGAGGGCACGGTGTTCTCCACCGCGGTCACCGTCATCGACGCCGACAAGGACAAGCTGTCGCCCACCAGCGGCGCGCCCACCATCGTCGGCAGCTGGAACGGCAACGACGCCCGCACCATGGAGATCACCTCCGGTGCCGCGCCCAAGGGCCCGGACCAGGTGATGGTCGACGCCGACACCGCCGGCAAGCACCACCTCAAGCTCGGCGACGAGATCGGCGTGATCACGGCCGTCGGCACGCACCACGCGCGCGTGTCCGGCATCGCCGCCTTCAAGGTCACCAACCCCGGCGCGGCGATCTTCTACCTGGACACGAAGACCGCCCAGCAGGCCCTCCTCGGCCGCACCGGCGTCTACACCGACGTCAACGTCATGGCCGCCAAGGGCGTCACCGACGCGCAGCTGAAGAAGAACGTCACCGCCGTCCTCGGGCACGGCTACAAGGTGCAGACCGCCAAGGAGGTCGCCGACGCCAACCAGAAGGACGTCCAGAGCTTCCTGAACGTCATGAAGTACGCGATGCTCGGCTTCGCCGGGATCGCCTTCCTCGTCGGCATCTTCCTGATCATCAACACCTTCTCCATGCTGGTCGCCCAGCGCACCCGCGAGATCGGCCTGCTGCGCGCCATCGGCTCCTCCCGCAAGCAGGTCAACCGCTCCGTGCTGCTCGAAGCGCTGCTGCTCGGCGTCCTCGGCTCGGTGCTCGGCGTCGGCGCGGGCGTCGGCATCGCGATCGGCCTGATGGAACTCATGGGCCGGATCGGCATGAAACTGTCCACCGACGACCTCACCGTCGCCTGGACCACCCCCGCGATCGGCCTGCTCCTCGGCGTGGTCGTCACCGTCCTCGCCGCCTACCTGCCCGCCCGGCGCGCCGGCAAGGTCTCCCCGATGGCCGCCCTGCGCGACGCGGGCGCCCCGGCCGACGCCAGGGCCGGTGCCGTCCGGGCCGTGACCGGTCTGCTCCTGACCGGCGCCGGCGGCTGGTGCCTGTACACCGCCGCCACCGCCGACCAGGCCAAGACCGGCTCGGGCTGGCTGGGTCTGGGCGTGGTGGCCACGCTCATCGGCTTCGTCGTCATCGGCCCGCTGCTCGCCGCCGGACTGGTCCGCGTCCTCGGCGCCGTCATCCTGCGGGTCTTCGGACCCGTGGGCCGCATGGCCGAACGCAACGCGCTGCGCAACCCGCGCCGCACCGGCGCCACCGGCGCCGCCCTGATGATCGGCCTCGCCCTGGTCGCCTGCCTGTCGGTGGTCGGCTCCTCCATGGTGGCCTCGGCCACCGACCAGCTGGACAAGACCGTGGGCACCGACTTCATCATCCAGGGCGAGCAGGAGTACAACCTGATCAAGCCCCAGATGGTGCAGAAGATCAAGGACACGCCCGGCCTGGAGCGGGTCACCGAGTACAAGCTCCTGGACGCGTCCCTGACCACGCCGGACGGCCGGGTCGCCAAGAAGGAGACCATCAACGCGGCCGACGCGACCTACGTGCAGGACCTGCGCACCAAGACCGTCGCCGGCGACCTCGCCGACGCCTACAAGCCCGACTCGATGTCCGTCTTCGAGGGCTTCGCCAAGGACCACGGCATCAAGCTCGGCTCCACGGTCGCCGTCCACTTCGAGGGCGGCCGCACGGCGAAGCTGACGGTCCGCGCGATCACCAGCGACGAGGTCGTCGTCGACAAGGGCGCGATGTACGTCTCCATCGCCACCGCCGCCAGGTACGTCCCGGCCGACCGCATGCCCCTCGACCAGCTGATGTTCGCCACCGCCAAGGACGGGCAGGAAGCCGCCGCCTACAAGGCGCTGAAGTCGGCACTGCGCGACGACCCGGCGCTGACCGTGCGCGACCAGACCGACTACAAGAAGGCGCTGAAGGACCAGATCGGCCAGCTGCTGAACATGATCTACGGCCTGCTGGCCCTCGCGATCATCGTCGCGGTCCTCGGTGTGGTGAACACCCTGGCCCTGTCGGTGGTCGAGCGGACCCGGGAGATCGGCCTCATGCGGGCCATCGGTCTCTCCCGCCGCCAGCTGCGCCGCATGATCCGCCTGGAGTCCGTGGTGATCGCCGTCTTCGGCGCCCTGCTCGGCCTCGGGCTCGGCATGGGCTGGGGCGCGACCGCCCAGAAGCTCCTCGCCCTGGAGGGCCTGAACGTCCTGGAGATCCCCTGGCCGACGATCACCGGCGTCTTCGTCGGCTCGGCCTTCGTGGGCCTGTTCGCCGCGCTGATCCCGGCGTTCCGCGCGGGCCGCATGAACGTCCTGAACGCCATCGCGACCGAGTAGCGCACCAGCCGGACGGGCTGGGCCGACGGCCACCGCACACGGGGGTTGCGGCGGGCGGACCCGGTGCCGGGGAGTCCTGGGGGACTTCCCGGCACCGGGTTTCCGCGCTGTCCGCACGCCCGCCGTTGTCCACAGCCCCCCGCACCCTCGCCCACACCGTCGTACGCTGGACAGCCCCGGCCCGTCGCACGAGTCGGGCCCTTCGTGTTGCCGACCCCCTGGACGGAAAGCCCCTCCATGAGCCTGCACGGTCTGCTCGACGCCGTAGTCAAGGACCCCGCCCTCGCGGAAGCGATCAGGGCGGCGGCGGACGGCAACCGCCCGCACGTCGACCTGGTCGGCCCCCCGGCCGCCCGGCCCTTCGCCATCGCCGCCCTGGCCCGCGAGGCCGGCCGCCCGGTGCTGGCGGTCACCGCGACCGGCCGGGAGGCCGAGGACCTCGCCGCCGCCCTGCGCTCCCTGCTGCCCGAACAGGGCGTCGTGGAGTACCCCTCCTGGGAGACCCTCCCGCACGAGCGGCTCAGCCCGCGCAGCGACACCGTCGGCCGCCGCCTCGCCGTCCTGCGCCGCCTCGCCCACCCCCGCCCCGACGACCCCGAGACCGGCCCGGTCTCCGTCGTCGTGGCCCCCGTGCGCTCCGTGCTCCAGCCGCAGGTCAAGGGCCTCGGCGACCTGGAACCGGTGGCGCTGCGGACCGGCCAGAGCGCCGACCTGAACGACGTCGTCGAAGCCCTCGCGGCCGCCGCCTACGCGCGCGTGGAGCTGGTCGAGAAGCGCGGCGAGTTCGCCGTGCGCGGCGGCATCCTGGACGTCTTCCCGCCCACCGAGGAACACCCCCTGCGCATCGAGTTCTGGGGCGACGACATCGAGGAGATCCGCTACTTCAAGGTCGCCGACCAGCGCTCCCTGGAAGTCGCCGAGCACGGCCTGTGGGCGCCCCCCTGCCGCGAGCTGCTGCTCACCGACGACGTCCGCGCACGCGCGCGTGCCCTCGCCGAGGAGCACCCGGAACTCGGCGAACTCCTGAACAAGATCGCCGAGGGCATCGCGGTCGAGGGCATGGAGTCCCTGGCCCCGGTCCTCGTGGACGACATGGAGCTGCTGCTCGACGTCCTGCCCGAGGGCGCCATGGCCGTCGTCTGCGACCCGGAGCGGGTCCGCACCCGCGCCGCCGACCTCGTCGCCACCAGCCAGGAGTTCCTCCAGGCGTCCTGGGCGGCCACCGCCGGCGGCGGCGAGGCCCCGATCGACGTCGGCGCGGCCTCCCTGTGGTCCATCGCCGACGTCCGCGACCGCGCGCGCGAGCTGGACATGATGTGGTGGTCGGTGTCCCCGTTCGCCGCCGACGAGGAACTGGACGCGGACACCCTCAAGCTCGGCATGCACGCCCCCGAGACCTACCGCGGCGACACCGCGCGGGCCCTCGCCGACACCAAGGGCTGGCTCGCCGACGGCTGGCGCGCGGTGTTCGTCACCGAGGGCCACGGCCCGGCCGCCCGCACGGTGGAGGTGCTCGGCGGCGAGGGCATCGCCGCCCGCCTCGACAACGACCTCGGCGAGCTCAGCCCCTCCGTGGTGCACGTCTCCTGCGGCTCGATCGAGTACGGCTTCGTGGACCCGGGGCTCGAACTCGCCGTGCTCACCGAGACCGACCTGTCCGGGCAGCGCACCGCCACCCGCGACGGCGCCCGGATGCCGGCCCGCCGCCGCAAGACCATCGACCCGCTCACCCTGGAGCCGGGCGACTACATCGTCCACGAGCAGCACGGCGTGGGCCGCTACATCGAGATGGTGCAGCGCACCGTCCAGGGCGCCACCCGCGAGTACCTGGTCGTGGAGTACGCGCCCGCCAAGCGCGGCCAGCCCGGCGACCGGCTGTACATCCCGACCGACCAGCTGGAGCAGATCACCAAGTACGTCGGCGGCGAGGCACCCACCCTGCACCGCCTCGGCGGCGCCGACTGGACGAAGACCAAGGCGCGCGCGAAGAAGGCCGTCAAGGAGATCGCCGCCGACCTGATCAAGCTCTACAGCGCCCGCATGGCCGCCCCCGGCCACGCCTTCGGCGCCGACACCCCCTGGCAGCGCGAGCTGGAGGACGCCTTCCCGTACGCGGAGACCCCGGACCAGCTCACCACCATCGCCGAGGTCAAGGAGGACATGGAGAAGTCGGTCCCCATGGACCGTCTGGTCTGCGGCGACGTCGGCTACGGCAAGACCGAGATCGCGGTCCGGGCCGCCTTCAAGGCCGTACAGGACGGCAAGCAGGTCGCCGTCCTCGTCCCCACGACCCTGCTGGTGCAGCAGCACTTCGGCACGTTCTCCGAGCGGTACGGACAGTTCCCGGTCAACGTGCGGGCGCTGTCCCGCTTCCAGACCGACACCGAGGCCAAGGCCGTCCTGGAAGGGCTGAAGGACGGCTCCGTGGACGTCGTCATCGGCACCCACCGCCTGTTCTCCTCGGAGACCAAGTTCAAGGACCTGGGCCTGGTCATCGTCGACGAGGAGCAGCGCTTCGGCGTCGAGCACAAGGAGCAGCTGAAGAAGCTCCGCGCCAACGTCGACGTGCTGACCATGTCCGCCACCCCGATCCCGCGCACCCTGGAGATGGCGGTCACCGGCATCCGCGAGATGTCCACGATCACCACGCCCCCGGAGGAGCGCCACCCGGTGCTCACTTTCGTCGGGCCCTACGAGGAGAAGCAGATCGGCGCCGCCATCCGCCGCGAACTGCTGCGCGAGGGCCAGGTCTTCTACATCCACAACCGCGTCGAGTCCATCGACCGCGCCGCCGCCAGACTCCGCGACATCGTCCCCGAGGCCCGCATCGCGACCGCCCACGGCCAGATGTCGGAGTCCGCGCTGGAGCAGGTGGTCGTCGACTTCTGGGAGAAGAAGTTCGACGTCCTCGTCTCGACCACGATCGTCGAGTCCGGCATCGACATCTCCAACGCCAACACGCTGATCGTGGAGCGCGGCGACACCTTCGGCCTGTCCCAGCTGCACCAGCTGCGCGGCCGCGTCGGCCGGGGCCGCGAGCGCGGCTACGCGTACTTCCTGTACCCGCCGGAGAAGCCGCTGACGGAGACCGCGCACGAGCGCCTGGCCACCATCGCCCAGCACACCGAGATGGGCGCCGGCATGTACGTCGCGATGAAGGACCTGGAGATCCGAGGCGCCGGCAACCTGCTCGGCGGCGAGCAGTCCGGGCACATCGCGGGCGTCGGCTTCGACCTGTACGTCCGCATGGTCGGCGAGGCCGTCGCGGACTACCGGCGCCAGCTGGAGACGGGCGGGATCGAGGAGGAGGCCCCGCTCGAGGTCAAGATCGAGCTGCCGGTCGACGCGCACGTCCCGCACGACTACGCGCCCGGCGAGCGGCTGCGCCTCCAGGCGTACCGTTCGATCGCCTCGGCCAACTCCGAGCAGGACATCAAGGCCGTCCGCGAGGAACTCACCGACCGCTACGGCAAGCTGCCCGAGCCGGTGGAGAACCTGCTGCTGGTCGCCGGGCTGCGCATGCTCGCGCGCGCGTGCGGCGTCGGCGAGGTCGTCCTCCAGGGCACCAACATCCGCTTCGCGCCGGTGGAACTGCGCGAGTCGCAGGAGCTGCGGCTCAAGCGGCTCTACCCGGGCACGGTCATCAAGTCCACCGCCCACCAGGTGCTGGTCCCGCGCCCGAAGACCGCGAAGGTGGGCGGCAAGCCGCTGGTCGGCCGCGAACTGCTGGCCTGGGTCGGCGAGTTCCTCACCTCCGTCCTGGGATGACGGCGGGAGTACGGGGGACGGGGCGCGCGTGCGGATCGGTGAGCCGGCGGAGGCCACCGGGAGGGCACCGCGCGCCCTGCGCCACTGTGAGCGGCAGGGCCTGATCACGTCCGTGCGTGCCGCCGACGGCTGCCGCGCGTACGCCACCGGTACGGACGTCCGGGTCGGCGCGTAGCCGCGCGCCAAGTCCGCGGTGACGACGGCCGCGTCGCCGACGAGCGCGTCGATCCGGCCGTACCGCTCCGGCGCGGCCCGTACGACGGTCCCGGGCGCCCTCCTCGGCGAACGCGCGCGGTGGCGGCCGGCACCGGTGCCGGTCACGACGACGGTACGGGGGCTCCGGGGCCGGCTGTTCTCGTGGCTCCTCTCTGGGCTCCGCCCGGGCACGCGAGGGCCGTCGGACCCTGACGCCGGTGACGAGGTCGAGCCCGGCCGGGAGCGCGCGGACGGCAACGGCCCGTCAGCTTCTCCCCCTCGCACCCGGTGTGCTTCCCGACGAGCCCTCCTGCGCCGGCATCTGACGGGCGGCAGCGGGAAGTTACGGTGATGAGCGGAACGATCCGCCCGCGCCCGCGGCGCGGGCCAGGGTGAGGGAGGGAGACGCACCGTGACGCGTCCGAGGGGCGGAGCGGCCATCGCCGTGGCGGTGCTGGTCGCCGTGACCGGCTGCAGGGCCGAGCAGACCGAGGGGGCCTCCGGGCCCGCGAAAGGCGGAACCGGGGGCGCGGCCCTGGCCGCCGTCGACTCGCTGACCGTCAAGGGGCGTGCGCCGAAGACCGGTTACTCCAGGGAGCGGTTCGGCACCGCCTGGGCGGACACCGACTCCAACTCCTGCGACACCCGCGACGACATCCTCAAACGCGACCTGAAGAAGGTGCGGTTCACCGGCGGCAGTTGCAGGGTCTCCTACGGGCTGCTGGACCCCGACCCCTACTCGGGCAAGGACGTCACCTACCGGCGCGGTCGCAGCCAGGTCGACATCGACCACGTCGTCGCCCTCTCCGACGCCTGGCAGAAGGGCGCCAAGTACTGGGACCCGAGCAAGCGCATAGCGCTGGCCAACGACCCCCTGAACCTCATCGCGGTCGACGCGAGCACCAACCGCGGCAAGGGCGACGGCGACGCGGCCACCTGGCTGCCGCCGCACAAGTCCTACCGGTGCGCCTATGTCGCCGCCCAGGTCGCGGTCAAGAAGAAGTACGGCCTGTGGGTCACCGCCGCCGAGCGGAGCGCGATGAGGAAGGTCCTGGCCGGCTGCCCCGGCCAGAAGCTCCCCACCGGCGGCAACCCCACCAAGGCACCCGAGCGCTTCCGGGCCCGCTGACCCGCGCGGGCACCTGCCCCACCGCCGTCCCGCCGCCGGGCAATTCGCTGTCCCGCGCGGGCAGGCACCGCCTACCGTGACCGTCATGGACATCAAGGTGAGCAGCCTCGCCGAGCGGCCCGACCGGCTCGGGGCGGTGCTCGGCATGGCCGACACCTGGCCGGAGTTCGTCACCCACGACCTGGTGGGCAACGCCCACTACGGCCGCATCCCCACCGAACTGCCGGAGTACACCCTGTTCGCCGAGGACGCGGACGGCCAGGTCGTCGCCCACGCCTACAGCGTGCCCTTCGCCCTCGGCCTGGACGGCCGGCACACCCTGCCGGCCCGGGGCTGGGACCAGGTCCTGGTGTGGGCCTTCGCCGACCTGCGCCACGGCACCCGCCCGGACACCGTCAGCGCCATCGCGGTCACCATCGCCCCGCACGCCCAGGGCCGGGGCCTGTCGTCCGTCATGCTCTCGGCGATGCGCGACAACGCCCGCGTCCGCGGCTTCCGTGAGGTCGTCGCCCCCGTCCGCCCCAACGCCAAGCACCGCGAACCGCGCACCCCGATCGCCGAGTACGCCCACCGGGTCCGCCCCGACGGGCTGCCCGCGGACCCCTGGCTGCGCGTGCACGCCCGGGCCGGCGCCACCATCGACTCCATCGCCCCGGCCTCCATGACCGTGACCGGCTCGCTGGAGGAGTGGCGCCGCTGGACCGGGCTGCCCTTCGACACGGCGGGCGACGTCGAGGTGCCCGGCGCACTGGTCCCGGTCCGCTGCGAACCGGAACACGGGTACGCCGTCTACACCGAGCCCAACGTGTGGATGCGCCACCCGCTGTGACCCCCCTCCGGGCCCCGCCCACCGGCACCGGCCACCGGCCCCGGCCGTTCCGGCGCGTCGGCTCCTACAGCGCGTCCAGGTCGACGATCTCGCCGGTGGGCTTCCGCGCGGGCACCGGCTTGCCGTAGTCGGCGAACGACAGGTGCTCGGGCTCCTTCCCGCCGGACACGCTGTCGACCCGCAGCAGGTACGGCTTGCCCTCGGTCGCCACGTACGCCGTGTAGCGCTCCTTGCCGTCCTTCTCGTGCAGGGTGATCGCGGGCGTGCCGTCGACCTGCGTCGTCTTCCCGCGGGTGGTGCCCGCCGTGCCGCCGCCGCTGATGTCGCCGAGGACCGAGTCCAGGTCGCAGAAGCTCGCGATGTCCTTGGCGTCCTGGCCCTTCACGGCCATCTTGGTCCACTTCCCGGCCAGCATGTCCACGGCCGCCTGCGTGTCCTCCTTGGACTCGCCCTCGCTCTGGGCGCGCAGGAACGCCTCGTCGTACTTCATGTAGACGGTGCTGCCCGTCTTGATCAGGTCGGCCTTGCCCTGCCCGCTCATGCGCATCGTGCCGGCGCACCGGCCCTCGTGGTCGATCGCCATGTCGATGTCGATGACGCCCTTGCTCTCGTCGTCGCTGACCCGGCCCTTCAGCCGCACGGACGAGGCGCCCGTGGTGGCCTTCAGCGCGCGGTCGGCGATCTGACCGCCGCTCAGCCCGGCGAACGGGCCCTTCGGCTTGCTGTCCGCCGAGTCCTGCCCCGGCTGGCAGCCGGTGGTGAGTCCCGCCGTGGCCGCGGCGGCGAGACAGAGGGCGGCGAGTGCGGTACGACGCATGACGGTTTCCTCGCTGAGAGAAGTAGGTGGTGAGTAGCGGGTGGTGAGAAGCGGATGGTGAGAAGTGGGGGGTGGTGAGACGCGGGTGGGCGGACGGGTCAGGCCTTCTTCCAGGTGCCGCAGTCGTTCGTCTTGAAGTAGGCGTCCGACGGGCTGATGGTGACGACGGCCGTACCGGTGACGTTGTTGTTCGCGATGATCGAGTCCAGCCCGTGGTCGGCGTCCTTCGTACGCTCCCAGTAGCAGGAGTCGTCGCCGTTGCCGGTGGACCGGTAGGTGCCCGGCGCGATGTCCGTACCGACCTTGAACATGCCCCCGTCGCCGTCCATCGAGGAGGCGGGCGTGCCCTTCGCCCTAGGGTCCACGGCCTCCCAGTCCTCGCAGCCGCTGGACTTGAACAGCTTGTCGGTGGCCTTGACGGTCACGTAACTGGTCCCGCTGACGTTGTCGTTGGCGAGCAGGGAGTCCAGTTCGCCGGAGGCGTCCTTGGCACGCTCCCAGTAGCACATGCCGTCGTCGTTGCCGGTCGTGCGGTACGTCCCCGGCTTCACGTCGGTGCCGACCCGGTACTCGCCGTCGCCCCCGAAGGCGGCCTTCTTCTTCTCGGGCTTCGCGCCGGACTTGCCGGCTCCCCCAGAGCCCTTCCCGGCACCGGACCTGTGCTCGGCCGACGCCGAGGACCCCTTGTGCCCGCCGCCGGAACCACCGTCCTTGCCGTCGCTGCCGGCGTTGGCGGACACGGCACCGATGACGACGATCCCCACGACGGCACCGAGCGCGACCTTGGCCTTCATCCCCATGGCGAACCCCTCCCCAGACGTTGCGACCTCCCCCTCCGGTGGTCGCTCGTTCGCTGGGTCAATAAGACCAGAGCCTGTGAACCGAGTCAACACGGTTCACAGGTCAATTGGAGTACACGTCGTGAACCGGTATCCCTTGTGTACGTCGGTATGCTCGGTGCTCACACGGGACGAGGGGAGCGGGGCCGGTGCAGGACAACGCGACAGAGGTGACCGCCGCTGGTATCGCGCGGCTGGCCGGGGTGGGCCGCGCCGCCGTCAGCAACTGGCGCCGTCGGCACGCCGACTTCCCGAAACCGGTGGGCGGCACCGAGACCAGCCCGTCCTTCGCGCTCGCCGAGGTCGAGGCGTGGCTGCGCAAGCAGGGGAAACTCGCCGAGGTGCCGTTGCGCGAACGCGTATGGCAGCAACTCGCCGGGCACCCGGAAGGACCGCTGCCGGCCCTGGTGCGGACCGGGTGTGTGCTGCTGCTGATCCACGAGCGGCCCACCGTCTGGCTCGACGCGAGCGCGGGTTCCGACGCACGGCTGGCCGCGATCCTGTCCGGGGCGCTGGACCAGGTGCTGATCCCGCGTCTCGGGGGACCTGTGGGACCGGTGGGACGCCCGGCACGGGGCGCGGCTGGGGCAGGAGCCGGGGCAGGTGCGGGCGGTGCCGGGGGCGTGAACGCCGGTGGCGGCGCCCTGGGTGTGAACGCCAGTCGTGACGCCGACGGTGTGAACACGGGCGGTGACGCCGACGGCGTGAACGCCGGCGCCGAGGCCGACCGTGTGAACTCGGGTCTCCGGCCCCCGGCCGTGAACGCCTCGCCGACGCCATCTCCTGTGAACGCTTCACAGACGCCTCAGCCCGTGGACGCCCAGTCCGTCACGCGCCCCGCGCGGGCCGTTCACACCGCCCCAGCCGCCCCAGCCGCCCCAGCCGCCCCAGCAGCCACAGAAACCCCCACCGCCTCAACGGCCCCGGCGGCTCCAGCCGCCTCGGCCCTCCGCACCCCCACCGGCCCCCAACTCCTCCTCTCCGCCCCCCTCCTGCGGGGTGCCGCCGAACTAGCCGCCGAGATGGGGGCCCGGCAGGCGTTCGAGTTCCTGCTGGGCCGGCACCTGGACGCCAACCCCCGGCAGTACACGCTCACCCCGGCCGAACTCGCCGGTCTCATGGCCGACCTCGCCGGCCCGGCCCGCACCGTCCTCGACCCGGCCTGCGGCACCGGCGCCCTGCTGCGCGCCGTGGCCGGCCGGCCCGGCCAGGAGCTGTACGCCCAGGACAGCGCCCCGGAACTGGCCGCGATCAGCGCGCTGCGGCTCGCGCTGCACAGCCGGGCCACCGTGCGCGCCGCCGCCGGTGACACCCTGCGCGCCGACGCGCACCCCGGACTGCGCGCCGACGTCGTCCTGTGCCATCCGCCGTTCAACGAGCGCAACTGGGGCCACGACGAACTCGCCTACGACCCCCGCTGGGAGTACGGCTTCCCGGCCCGCACCGAGTCCGAACTGGCCTGGGTGCAGCACGCGCTGGCCCGGCTGACCGACGGCGGCACCGCCGTGCTGCTCATGCCGCCGGCCGCCGCGTCCCGCCGTTCCGGGCGCCGGATCCGCGCCGATCTGCTGCGCCGGGGCGCGCTGCGGGCCGTGGTCGCGCTGCCGGTCGGGGCGGCACCGCCGTACAACATCCCGCTGCACCTGTGGGTGCTGCGCCGGCCCGACCGGGCGCCGGCGACGCCGGAGGTGCTGCTCGTGGACACCGGGAGGTTCGCCGGGGAGGGGCGGGGCGGTCCGGACTGGGAAGCGGTGCGGGAGGCCGTGACGGACGCCTGGGGTGCCTTCACGCGCGCGGGGCGGCTCGCGGAGCGGCCGGGGCTCGCCCGTTCGGTGCCGGTCATCGACCTCCTGGACGACGACGTGGACCTGGCCCCCGCCCGCCATCTGCCGCCGGCCGCGGTGGCCGACGGCGCGGAGCAGCTCACCCGGGTGCGGGAGCGCCTGGGCGCCACCCTGCGCCTGACCACCGACCTCACCCCGCCCCCGGCCGACCCGGCGCCGGCCGCCCGCTGGCCGCTGACCACGGTCGGTGAACTCGCGCGCGGGGGCGCGCTGGTGCTGCGCACCGGCGGGAACGGCGGCCACGCGCGCGTGCCGGTGCTCACCGACCATGACGTGCTCGCCGGGACGGCGCCTTCGGGGACGCTCCCGGAGAGCGAGGAGGAGGCCGTACTGACCGAGCCGGGGGACGTCGTCGTACCGGTGGTCGGCGGCGGATCGGTGGCGCGCGTGGTCGACGAGGCGACCGGGGGCGCGGTCCTGGGGCGCAACCTCGTGCTGCTGCGCCCGGACCGGTCGGCCCTCGACCCGTGGTTCCTCGCCGGGTTCCTGCGGGGCACGGCCAACAACCGGCAGGCCAGCAGCTACGCCTCCACGGCGACCCGGCTGGACGTGCGCCGGCTCCAGCTGCCCCGGCTCCCGCTGGAGGAACAGCGGCGCTACGGCGACCGGTTCCGCGCGCTGGACGAGTTCGAGCGGGCGCTCAGGCAGGCGAGCCGGCTCGGGGAACAGCTGGTGCGCGGGATGTACGACGGCCTGACGGACGGCACGGTCGCGCCCGGCTGAACCCGGTCACGGAACGCGGCCCGGCCGAACCCCGTGGAGCGACCGGACCACGTGAAGTGATCAGTGCGACAACGGTTCGGTACAACCCGGGACCCGTTGTCCGTGTCGGCCTATACGCTCGGACTCCGACCGGGACACCGTCCCCGTCGGTGTCCGTCCCATCGGTCCCACTCGGTCCAGGAGCAGTCATGTACGGCCACGGCGCGGTGCCGCCTCCCCGCAGCGCGGGACAGGTCATATCCCTGCGCGTGATGTTCGCGGCGGCCGGGGCCCTCACCTGCGGACTGCTGTCGTGCCTGCCGTTGTTCCGGCTGGCCTTCGTGCGGGGCCGCTGGTACGACTGGCTGTCGGCCTGGCTGAGCCTGCCGCTGGCCATCACCGGGTTCGTGGTGGTCGGTGAACTGCCGGAGCAGGACTGGCGCAGCGACGTCGCCCTGGGCCTGCTCATCCTCCTCGGCGTGGCGTCCGCCGCGTACTACCTGGTCGTGGACATCCGGCTGCACCAGCGGCAGCGGTTCGCCGGGTTCCCCCCTGCGCACGCCACCACCCACGCCCCGCCCGCGCCCGGACCCTACGGCTTCGGGCACGCGGCGCCGCCGTACACCGCGCCCGTGCCGGCCCCGCAGCACCCCGTACCGCCCGCGCACCACACGCCGGTGCCCCAGCCGCACACCCCGGCACCCGGGCCGCCGCACACCGGGGCCGTGCCCCCGGCCCCCGCGCCGCCCCGGCGCCCCGCGCCCGCCCGCATCGACCAGGTACGCGCCGAGCTGGACGAACTCAGCGACTACCTGCGCCGGCACGACGGACACGAGGGCCACGGCGAGGGCGGACGGTGACCGTGACGACGGGACGCATGGTCGCCGGCCGGTACGAACTGTCCACGCTCATAGGGCAGGGCGGCATGGGCCAGGTCTGGACGGCGTACGACCGCCGGCTCGACCGGCGTGTGGCGGTGAAGCTGCTGCGCCCGGACAAGGTGGCGGGCCAGGAGGCGGACGAGCTGCGCCGCCGCTTCGTGCGCGAGTGCCGGGTGACCGCGCAGGTGGACCACCCCGGCCTGGTGACGGTGCACGACGCGGGCAGCGAGGGCGATGAGCTGTTCCTCGTCATGCAGTACGTCGACGGCGCCGACCTCTCCGACCACCTCGCCGAGCACGACCCGTACCCGTGGCAGTGGACGGTCGCGGTGGCCGCGCAGCTGTGCGCCGTGCTGAGCGCCGTGCACGCCGTGCCGATCGTGCACCGCGACCTCAAGCCGCGCAACGTGATGGTGAAGCAGGACGGCACGGTCACCGTCCTCGACCTGGGCGTCGCCTCGGTGATGGACACCGACACCACGCGCCTGACGCACACCGGCTCCCCGATCGGCTCGCCCGCCTACATGGCGCCCGAGCAGGCGATGGGCGGCGCGGTCGGCCCGTACACCGACCTGTACGCGCTCGGCGTGCTGATGCACGAACTGCTCAGCGGCGAGGTGCCGTTCGCGGGCTCCACCGCCCTGGGCGTGCTGCACCGGCACCTGTACGAGCCGCCGCTGCCCGTGCGCCGGATCCGCCCCGAGGTCCCCGAGGCGCTCGAGAGGCTGGTGCTGCGGCTGCTCGCCAAGGACCCGCAGCACCGGCCGGCGTCCGCGCAGGAGGTGTACGAGGCCCTGGCGCTGCTCCTGCCCGCGCGCGGGACGCCCACCGGAGCGCCCCTGGACCCCACGCGCCCGTTCCTGCGCCCGCACGCCCCCTGGCCGGACCGCGCACGGACCCCCGCGCCCCAGCCCGCGCCCCTCGCACCGGCGCCGCCGGTGGCCGAGAAGCCCGATGTCGCCGCCGCCGTGGACGATGTCAAGCGGCTGCTGGGCGAGGGCCGCATCACACAGGCCGTCGACATCCTGGGCGCGATCCTGCCGGCCGCCGCCGAGCAGCACGGCGAGCACTCACCGGTCGTGCGCACCCTGCGCAAGCAGTACGCGGCCACGCTCATGGACGACGGCCAGTACCGGCGCGCGCTGCCCGAACTGCGCCGGCTCGCCGACGAACGCGCCGCCGAGGCCGGCCAGGCCGACCCGCAGTCGCTGCGCTACCGCTACGAGGCCGCGCAGTGCCTGGAGCAACTGGGCGAACCGGCGGCGGCGCTCGCCGAGTACCGCGCGCTGCTGCCGTACTACGAGAACCAGTACGTCTCCGGTGACCCGCAGCTCGCCCACGAGGTGCGCCGCCGCATCGGCCATCTGCTGCTCGCCCTCGGCGACCGGCCGGCCGCCCACGACACCCTCGCGCGGCTCGTCCTGGACGTCGAGCGGCTGCACGGCCCCGGCCATCCGCTGGCCGCCGAGATCCGGCGGACCCTGCAGTGGCTGGGGCAGGTACGCGGGTAGCCGCGCGGAGACGTCGCCGTGTTCTGAGAAGATCTTGGGCACACGAAGGGCTTGCGTTTCCCGGCGTCAGAGCCGGCGCCCGATACGTTTCGCTTCGTTTTCGCCAGGCACGCACGCGCGTCGACGCGCCGTGCGACGAGCAGGGGTGGGGTTCATGGCCGGTCATCGGCAGTCGAAGAAGCGCAGGTACCTCACCTGGGCGGTGGCCGGCGCGGCCGTCGTCACGGGGGCCGGGATCGCCGCCCAGACCTCCATGGCCGCCACCACCTGGCCGGCCCAGAAGACCTTCACGGGCCGGGCGTTCGACACCTGCACCGCCCCCTCGCTGTCGGCCATGAAGGCCTGGCACACCGGCTTCTACGGCGCCGCCGCCGTCTACGTGGGCGGCAAGAACCGCGGCTGCGCCCAGCCCAACCTCACCGCCTCCTGGGTGAAGTCGGTCAACTCCCTCGGCTGGAAGCTCATCCCGATCTACGTCGGCGCCCAGCCGCCCTGCCAGACCGGCTCCAGCCCCGAGAAGCTGTCCGCCGCGACCGCGGCGTCCCTCGGCGTGACCGACGCCAAGGACGCGGTCGCCAAGGCGTCGGCGCTCGGCATGAAGGCGGGCAGCCCCGTGTACCTCGACATGGAGCCGTACGACGTCCAGAACAAGACGTGCAACGACGCCGTGCTCACGTACGTCCGCTCGTTCATGAAGACGCTGCGGTCCAAGACCTACCGCGGCGGCTACTACGGCTTCACCAGCTCCAGCGCCAAGGCCGTCGCCACCGCCAAGGACAGGACGGACCTGCCGGGCAACCTCTGGTACGCGCTGTGGGACAAGCAGAACACGACCACCGCGGACTGGCCGTGGGGCGCGACCCAGTACACGAGCCACAGCCGCGGCCACCAGTACATGGTGAACAGCAAGGAGGCGCACGGCGGGGTCACGCTGACCGTCGACCGGGACGCCTGGGACGCGCCCGTGGCCATCGTCGGCTGACCCGGCCGGCCTGACGGCCCCTCGGGGAGCGGCGCGGCGGTGCCCGAAGCGCGCGTGAATCGTTGGTCGAATGGGTTGGCCGCAGCCTGCCCACTGCCTACCATCGATCACCGCAAGACTTTGTGCACCGCCGCACAATCTCCCTGGGAGGTCCCCTTGCACCGCCGCCGCACCGCGCTCGTCCTCACCGCCGTGACCGCCGCCGCGGCACCCCTGCTGACCGCCTGCGGAAGCGACGCGCACCCGGGTGCCGCGGCCGTAGTCGGCGGGCAGCGGATCACCGTCGCCCAGCTGGAGGGCCGGGTCAACGAGGTCCGCCGGGCGCAGCGCGCCGCGGTGCCGGACGAGGCGCAGTACCAGCAGGTCGTCTCCTCCACCAGCAGCCTGACCCGCGACACCCTGCACAACATGGTGCTCGACCGGGTGCTGCACCGCGCCGCGCGGGACGCGGGCATCGGCGTCACCCGCAAGGAGATCCAGCAGATGCGCGGTGATCTGGAGCGACAGGCCGGCGGCGGCAAGGGCCTGGAGACGGCCTGGTTGCAGAAGTACGGCATCGCCCCGGCCCGCCTCGACGACAACCTGCGCCTGCAGCTGGAGGCGCAGAAGCTGGCCGCGCGGCTCGGCACCGACACCAGTCAGCCCGCCTTCTGGAAGGCCCTGTCCAAGGCGTCGGAGGAGCTCCACGTCGACCTCAACCCGCGCTACGGCTCCTGGGACGTGCAGAAGAGCAGCCGCGTGGACGCCGGGACGCCGTGGGTACGGGAGGTCACGACGGCGGGCGGGGAGCCGGTGACGGCGTAGGCGGGCCGCCGACCGGCGCGGCGACGCGTCCGGTCATACGGTCACATGATCGCGGGGGGCCTGTGGACAACCCGATCCGCTCCCTCGCCCGGTGGGTTACGTTCGGATCGTGAACGAAACCAGCCCCGAGGCCCGTGGGGGAGCCGCCCCCGGCCGCATCGTCCTGCTCACCACCAGCCACCGCGTCGCCCCCGGTCTGCTGTCCTGGCCCGCCTGGCAGGCCCTGCGGACCGCCGACGCCGTGCTGTGCGCGGACGGCGCCCATCCGCAGCTGCCGTACCTGCGCGAGGCCGGGATAACCGTGGCGGAGGCGTCCCCCACCGCCCAGGAGCTGGTCGACGCGTGTGCCGGCGGCCGGACGGTGGTGGTCGTGGCCACGGGGGAGGGAGAGCCCGCCCTCACCGACGGCCTCGCCCGGCTGGCGAGCTCCGGCCGGATCGCCATGCCGGAGCTGGAGCTGCTCCCCGCCTCCTACGACCTGCCGGGCGCCCGCCTGCTGGACCTCGTGCAGGTCATGGACCGCATCCGCGCCGAGTGCCCGTGGTCCTCCCGGCAGACCCACGAGGGCCTGGCGAAGTACGGCATCGAGGAGGCCTACGAACTGGTCGAGGCGATCGAGGCCGGCGACCGCGCGGAACTGCGCGAGGAGCTGGGCGACGTCCTCCTCCAGGTCGTCTTCCACTCCCGCATCGCCGAGGAGGACCCGGACGCGCCGTTCTCCGTCGACGACGTGGCCGGCGGCATCGTCGCCAAGCTCGTCCACCGGCACCCGCACGTCTTCGGCGACGAGCAGGCCGAGACCCCGGAGGACGTCAAGGAGCACTGGCTGCGCACCAAGGCCGAGGAGAAGCGGCGCGAGTCGGTCACGGACGGCGTCCCGCTCGGCCAGCCCGGCCTGGCCCTCGCCGCCAAGCTCGCCTCCCGCACCCGCACGGCCGGCCTCGACGTCCCGCTGCCGCAGGGGGACGGCATCGGCTACGAGCTGCTGGCGCTGGCCGCCCGCGCCGAGGCGGCGGGCACCGACCCGGAGGCGGCACTGCGCGCGGCGGCCCGGGCCTACCGGGACGCGATACGAGCCGCCGAGGGCCTGCCGGCCTAACGGCGGCGCCGCGCTGTCCCGGAGACCGGCCTGCCCGGCACCCGGGACAGCACGGCTCCGGGGGCGGCGGCCGGTGTGCCGGGGCTGGTCATGGGCTGCCGAGCGCCTGCCGGCCTGGCACCGGCGCCGCGCTGTCCCGGAGGCCGGCCTGCCCGCCCAGCACCGGCGCCGTGCTGTCCCCGGGGCCCGCCCGTCCGGTACAGCCGGCACTCCGGCCCCCAGCCCGCCCCGACCCACCAGGCCCCCACCCCGTCCGACACCCCCAGCGAGCCGGATACGGTCGAGGGGTGACCGACCAGCCCTGTCCCGCCGAGCCGTCCTCCCGACCCGCCGAGCCGTCCTCCCACCCGGGCGGGCCGGCCCCCGCCCTGTTCAGCTGGGAGTTCGCCACCGACCCCTATCCCGCCTACGCCTGGCTGCGCGAGCACGCACCCGTGCACCGGACGCGGTTGCCGAGCGGGGTCGAGGCCTGGCTGGTCACCCGGTACGCCGATGCCCGGCAGGCCCTGGCCGACCAGCGGCTCAGCAAGAACCCGGCGCATCACGACGAGCCCGCGCACGCCAAGGGCAAGACCGGTATCCCCGGCGAGCGCAAGGCCGAGCTGATGACGCATCTGCTGAACATCGACCCGCCGGACCACACCCGGCTGCGCCGGCTGGTCAGCAAGGCCTTCACGCCCCGCCGGGTCGCCGAGTTCGCGCCCCGGGTGCAGGAGCTGACCGACCACCTCATCGACCGGTTCGCGCGGAGCGGCTCCGCCGACCTCATCCACGAGTTCGCCTTCCCGCTGCCCATCTACGCCATCTGCGACCTGCTCGGCGTCCCGCGTGAGGACCAGGACGACTTCCGGGACTGGGCGGGCATGATGATCCGGCACGGCGGAGGCCCCCGGGGAGGCGTCGCCCGGTCGGTGAAGAAGATGCGCGGCTACCTCGCCGAGCTCATCCACAAGAAGCGCGAGGCGCTGCCCGCCGAGCCCCAGCCCGGCGAGGACCTGATCTCGGGCCTCATCCGCGCCTCCGACCACGGCGAGCACCTCACCGAGAACGAGGCCGCCGCCATGGCCTTCATCCTCCTGTTCGCCGGCTTCGAGACGACGGTCAACCTCATCGGCAACGGCACCTACGCCCTGCTCACCCACCCCGGGCAGCGCCGATGGCTGCAGGAGTCCCTGGCGCGCGGAGAGACGGACCTGCTGGCGACCGGCGTGGAGGAGCTGCTGCGCTACGACGGCCCGGTGGAGCTGGCCACCTGGCGCTTCGCCACCGAGCCGCTCACCATCGGCGGACAGCGGATCGCGCCGGGCGACCCGGTGCTCGTGGTCCTCGCCGCCGCCGACCGGGACCCGGAGCGGTTCGCCGACCCGGACGTGCTGGACCTCGCCCGCCGCGACAACCAGCACCTCGGGTACGGCCACGGCATCCACTACTGCCTCGGTGCGCCGCTCGCCCGCCTGGAGGGCCAGACCGCGCTCGCCACCCTGCTCACCCGCCTGCCCGACCTGCGGCTGGCCGCGGACCCGGCCGAGCTGCGCTGGCGCGGCGGGCTCATCATGCGCGGCCTGCGCACCCTGCCGGTGGAGTTCACGCCCGCCTCCTGAGCGCTCCGCGCCTTTCAAGCGCTCCGCGCCTTCTGGGCGCGCCGTCCGACCCGGTCCGGCAGGACTGCGCACAGCCTCTTCAAGGCAACATGACAGACGTTCAACTATGTGATCTTCACGTGATCTGTGCGGCATGAACTTGTGACAAGTGATCGTCTGCCGATACGTTCACCCATCAGCGCGGCGACCGGCTCCTTCCGCCGCGCCGGTCCTGCTGTCGCTCGAAAGGCTTCTGCATGCTCTCCGGGAACGGCCGACACCGTCGCCCCCGCCAGGCCCCGGCTCTCCTCGTCGCGGCCGGAGTGACCGGCTCCGCCATCGCCATCCCGCTGCTCGGCGCGGCGAGTGCCAACGCGGCCGACGGCACCACGTGGGACAAGGTGGCCGAGTGCGAGAGCGGCGGCTCCTGGAGCGCGGACACCGGCAACGGGTACTACGGCGGCCTGCAGATCTCGCAGGACGACTGGAACGCCTACGGCGGCGGCCAGTACGCGGCCAGCCCCGACCAGGCGAGCCGCAACCAGCAGATCGCCGTCGCCGAGAAGATCCTCGCCGACAAGGGCACCACGCCCTGGGCCACCTGCGCCCTGCTGTCCGGTCTCACCGAGGACGCGGGTTCGACGCACGTCGACACGGGCGTCGGCGGCTCGGGCGGTTCGGGTAAAGCGGGCGGTTCGGGTAAAACGTCCGGATCGGCGGGCAACTCGGGTACATCCGGTTCCTCCGACAGCTCCGACAGCTCAGACTCGTCCGGTCTGCCGGATTCGTCACCCTCCGCCGACGCGGACTCCGGCGCCAACTCCGGCTCCGGGGCCGGTTCCTCCTCGGAGGAGACCGCCACCACGCCGAGCGTCAAGCCGGACAAGGGTGCCGATGCGGCCACCGGTTCGCCGGGGACCAACACTCCCAAGTCCGACAAGTCCACCGCGCCGGACACCGGAAGCCCGCAGGGAACCGGCAGCACGCCTACCGTCACCCCGGACGCCGGCGTGGCGAACGACCCGCAGCAGGCGGCCGGTTCCTGGAGCCTGGTAGACACCGGGTCCCTCGGCGGCGGACGCCACCGGGGTGCGAGCGCGGACGAGAGCGGCGCGGACGAAAGCGTGACAAACGGTCAGAACGCCGCATCCGCCGGTCGGCACGCCTCCCGCGGGGCGGACACGTACACCGTCCGTCAGGGTGACACCCTCGCCTCCATCGCCGACTCCCTTGACGTCGACGGCGGATGGCACGCGCTGTACGACGGCAACAAGAAGGCCATCGGGTCCGACCCGAATCACATCAGTGCCGGTCAGACCCTGGAAGTCGGGGGCGAATCGGGCGGGAAGTAGGGGGAGTTGACGTCCCGCTTAGCGCCCTAATGTCCGATTTGGCGAAAGTGTGGGATGAGTCTCAGAAGCCCTGATCGTCTTTGAAATTCCGCGGATCGCGTGTCTACGGTCGTGATCGCTCGTCACCACGAGCCCCGGCAGCCGCAACGCCGAATCCTGCCAGCGGTCGCCCGGGAACAGTCGTCGCGTCAAGCGCCGTAGGCAGGAGCGGGGGACCCAAGGTAGGTGCCGGGCCCGGCAGTTGATGCCGGAACCGGCTCGGGGTGAAGCCGCCTCCGCGTGAGCGGAGCGCGGCCGGGCAACTCAACCGGCCCGAACCCGACAGCTCACCTCGCAGGCGTCGGTGAGGGGATCGATCCATGCTGTTTTCCAGCAAGGGCAAGCACCGTCGTCCGTCCAAGGCCGTCCGCGCCGTCGCGCTCGCCGGTGTCACCGGTGCCGCCGTCGCCGCTCCGCTGATGGCGGCCGGCAACGCCTCCGCCGCCACCGCCTCCCAGTGGGACGCGGTCGCCCAGTGCGAGTCCGGCGGCAACTGGTCCATCAACACCGGCAACGGCTACTACGGCGGTCTGCAGTTCTCCGCCTCCACCTGGGCCGCGTACGGCGGCACGCAGTACGCCGGCACCGCCGACAAGGCGAGCAAGGCGCAGCAGATCGCCGTCGCCGAGAAGGTCCTCGCCGCTCAGGGCAAGGGCGCCTGGCCGGTCTGCGGCACGGGCCTGTCCGGCACCCCGTACAACGGCTCCGCCCCGAGCACCTCCACCCCGAGCACCTCCACCGGTTCGAACACCTCCACCGGTTCGAGCACCTCGACCGGCTCGGGCGGCTCCACCTCCACCCGCTCCACCGGCGAGCAGGCCGCCTCCCGCTCCGCCGAGCGTCCGGCCGCGAGCGCGAGCAAGGGCCAGAGCAAGACCGTCACCACCCCGACCGGCAAGAAGGTCAAGAAGGGCGACGGCGAGTACAAGGTCGTCACCGGTGACACCCTCAGCTCCATCGCCGCCAAGCAGCACGTGCGGGGCGGCTGGCAGAAGCTGTTCGAGCTGAACAAGGACATCGTCGAGGACGCCAACCTGATCTACCCGGGTCAGCAGCTGCACCTGAAGTAAGACCCCGTCCCCGGCCCGGGGCCCGCGCCTTCGCGCGGGCCGCGCCGAAGGCCCCTGGTGGGCCGTACCCCCGTCCCCACGGGCTCCCCGCCCCGGTGCGTGTTCCCCCGTACGCACCGGGGCGGGGCTTTTTGCGTCCGCGGCACCGGAACCCTTTGTTTCGGCTAGAAACAAAAGGTACCGTCGGCTTGTCCACGGGGCGGTCGGTCGCCGGCCGACGCCCCTGGGACGGTTAGGCTCTAGTCGCAAGGCACAGCCGTAAGGCACACCGCCCCGCACTTCCAGCGTCACATCCAAGAAGGAGATGCTCGTGCCGTCCATCGACGTCGTCGTAGCCCGGGAAATCCTGGACTCCCGAGGCAACCCCACGGTCGAGGTCGAGGTCGGCCTCGACGACGGCAGCACGGGTCGTGCCGCCGTCCCGTCCGGCGCCTCGACCGGCGCCTTCGAGGCCATCGAGCTCCGCGACGGCGACCCGAACCGCTACCAGGGCAAGGGCGTCGAGAAGGCCGTCCTCGCCGTGATCGAGCAGATCGGTCCGGAGCTGGTCGGCTACGACGCCACCGAGCAGCGCCTGATCGACCAGGCCATGTTCGACCTGGACGCCACCGACAACAAGGGCTCCCTCGGCGCCAACGCCATCCTCGGCGTCTCGCTCGCCGTCGCGCACGCCGCCTCCGAGGCCAGCGACCTCCCCCTCTTCCGCTACCTGGGCGGCCCGAACGCGCACCTGCTGCCGGTGCCGATGATGAACATCCTGAACGGCGGCTCGCACGCCGACTCCAACGTGGACATCCAGGAGTTCATGATCGCCCCGATCGGCGCGGAGTCCTTCTCCGAGGCCCTGCGCTGGGGCACCGAGGTCTACCACACCCTGAAGAAGGTCCTGAAGAGCAAGGGCCTGTCCACCGGCCTCGGCGACGAGGGCGGCTTCGCCCCGAACCTCGGCTCCAACCGTGAGGCCCTCGACCTCATCCTGGAGGCCATCAAGGAGGCCGGCTACATCGCCGGCCAGCAGATCACCCTCGCGCTCGACGTGGCCGCCTCCGAGTTCTACAAGGACGGCAAGTACCTCTTCGAGGGCAAGGAGCGCTCCGCCGCCGAGATGACGGAGTACTACGAGGAGCTCGTGGCGGCCTACCCGCTCGTCTCCATCGAGGACCCGCTGTTCGAGGACGACTGGGCCGGCTGGAAGGTCATCACCGACAAGCTCGGCGACAAGGTCCAGCTGGTCGGCGACGACCTGTTCGTCACCAACCCCGAGCGCCTCGCCCGCGGCATCGAGGAGGGCGCCGCCAACGCCCTGCTGGTCAAGGTCAACCAGATCGGCTCGCTGACCGAGACCCTGGACGCCGTCGAGCTGGCCCAGCGCAACGGCTTCAAGTGCATGATGTCGCACCGCTCCGGCGAGACCGAGGACGTCACCATCGCCGACCTGGCCGTCGCCACCAACTGCGGCCAGATCAAGACCGGTGCCCCGGCCCGCTCCGAGCGCGTCGCCAAGTACAACCAGCTGCTGCGCATCGAGGAGATCCTCGACGACGCGGCGGTGTACGCGGGCCGCAGCGCGTTCCCGCGTTTCCGCGGCGGGATCTCCAAGGGCTGACCCATCCTGGCGTAAGGCTTAGCCAGTCGTACGTACGTCCCCGTGCCCGGTCCCGTACCGTGTCCGGGGACGTACGCGCGTGTGGAAGGGGAGGCGGAGAGCCAGATGGCCGTGAGGGACCGGGACCGTTTCTCCACCGCGACCAGGCTGCGGCTGCTCGGCGAGCAGACCGCGGCCCGGGTCTACCGTTCCCAGACCAAGCGGCAGGCCCGCCGCTCCCGGCTCACCGGCCGCGCGGCCCTGCTGGCGCTCGTGCTGTGCACGATGATCGTCGCCCTCGCCTACCCGATGCGGCAGTATGTCTCCCAGCGCGAGCAGATCGCCGACCTCGAGCGGCAGCGGGAGCAGGCCCGTGAACGCGTCGAGCAGCTGCGCGACCTGAAGGCGCGCTGGCAGGACGACGCCTACGCCGAGCAGCAGATCCGCCGCCGGCTGCACTACGTGATGCCCGGCGAGACCGGGTACGTGGTCGTCGACCCGGGCGCCGCCAGGCAGTCCCGCGCGGACCTCGGGGCCGCCCGCCGGCCCTGGTACACCAACGTCTGGGAAGGCGTCGACAAGGCCGACGCCTCCGACCAGTGACCGGCCCGTCCGGTCCGGCAACCGACACGAACCCACCCTGAAAGCAGTCATGGAAACCCCTCCGCCGCCCACTCCGCGCACCGAGCCCACCGACGCGGACGTAGAGGCCTTCAAGCAGCAGCTGGGCCGCCCGCCGCGCGGCCTCAGGGCCATCGCGCACCGCTGCCCGTGCGGTCAGCCGGACGTCGTGGAGACGGCACCGCGCCTGCCCGACGGCACGCCCTTCCCGACGCTGTACTACCTGACGTGCCCGAAGGCGTCCTCCGCCATCGGCACGCTGGAGGCGAACGGCGTGATGAAGGAGATGACCGAGCGGCTGGGCCGTGACCCCGAGCTGGCCGCCGCGTACCGGGCCGCGCACGAGGACTACGTCCGCCGCCGGGACGAGATCGAGGTCCTCCAGGGCTTCCCGAGCGCGGGCGGCATGCCGGACCGGGTGAAGTGCCTGCACGTCCTCGTCGCCCACTCGCTGGCCGCCGGCCCCGGTGTGAACCCGCTCGGCGACGAGGCCCTGGCGATGCTGCCGGAGTGGTGGCGCAAGGGCGCGTGCGTGACGCCCGGCAGCGCCGGGACGGACGAGCGCGACGACAGCGAGGGGGACGAGAAGTGACCCGCGTGGCCGCCATCGACTGCGGTACCAACTCCATCCGTCTGCTGGTCGCGGACGCCGACCCGGCGACGGGCGAACTGACCGACCTGGACCGCCGGATGACGATCGTGCGGCTCGGCCAGGGGGTCGACCGCACCGGCCGGCTCGCGCCCGAGGCGCTGGAGCGCACCTTCGCCGCCTGCCGCGAGTACGCGGAGGTCATCAAGGAGCACGGTGCCGAGCGCCTGCGCTTCGTCGCCACCTCCGCCTCCCGCGATGCCGAGAACCGCGAGGAGTTCGTGCGCGGTGTGCTGGACATCCTCGGGGTCGAGCCGGAGGTCATCACCGGTGACCAGGAGGCCGAGTTCTCCTTCACGGGTGCCACGAAGGAGCTCACCGGCCGCGGCGACCTCATCCGGCCCTACCTGGTCGTGGACATCGGCGGCGGTTCCACCGAGTTCGTCGTCGGCGACGACCACGTGCGCGCCGCCCGGTCGGTGGACGTCGGCTGCGTGCGCATGACGGAGCGGCACCTGGTGCACGGCGGCGAGGTGAGCGACCCGCCCACCGAGGAGGAGATCGCCGCCATGCGGGCCGACATCGAGGCCGCGCTGGACCTCGCCGAGCAGTCGGTCCCGCTGCGCGACGCGCACACCCTGGTGGGCCTGGCCGGGTCCGTCACCACGGTGTCCGCCATCGCCCAGGAGCTGCCCGCGTACGACTCCACGCGCATCCACCACTCCCGGGTCTCCCGGGACCGGGTGCGCGAGATCACCGAACGGCTGCTGCGCTCCACGCACGCCGAGCGCGCCGCGATCCCGTCCCTGCACCCGGGCCGGGTCGACGTCATCGGCGCGGGCGCCCTCGTCCTGCTCGCGCTCATGGAGCGGACGGGCGCCGAGGAGGTCGTGGTGAGCGAACACGACATCCTCGACGGCATCGCCTGGTCCTTGACCTGATCGCCTACAAGTTGCGGTTGCGGCAGACGTTTCGCCGGTCGCCCACCTTGACGACGAGGATGACGAGTTCACCATCGTTGAGCTGGTAGGCGACCCGGTAGCTGCCGACCCGGAGCCGGTAGAGCCCGGACGGCCCGGTGAGCTTCTTGACGTCGGCGTCCTCGCGGTACGGGTCTTCGCCGAGTGCGGTCAGCGCGGTCAGGATGCGCATGGCGTCGGGCCGGCTGATGGCCCGGAGCTGCCGCTGTGCCGCCGTGGTGAACCGGAAGGCGTACTTCACGCCGCCTCGCCGCCCTGCTCGGTGAACAGGTCCGCCAGGAGTTCTGCCATCGTCACGGTCTTGCCGCCCTCGGCCAGGACTGCCTCGGCTTCGCGCGCCAACATCACGTCGGCCGCTTCCTCCAGCGCCTCGAAGTCCGCGATCGGCACCACGGCCGCCACCGCAGCGCCGTTGCGCGTGATGACGGTCGGAATGCCTTCCTCGGCCCGGTTGATGTGATCGGCGAGGTGTGCGCGGGCTTCCCGTACGTTCACGGAGTTCTCAGTCATGAGATGAGTGTACGCATTTCCGTGTACACGTGGCCGCTCGGGGAGCCGCGTTTGCGGGCGATCCTCGACGGCATCGCCTGGTCGTGACGCGTGGCGTGGCTCTCTTTTGTTACCGGGCGGTAGCCACCTGCTGAGCAGGTTGGATAACGTTTGAGCGGTGCCCGGGGCCCCCTTGAGGGGCCCCTGGTCGTACCCCGGCGGAAAGCTTCGTGAAGTTCTTCACAAGGAATTCCCTCCCGTTGGGCCCTGAAGAGGGGCCCATTGGCCCTTTCGGGGGTCCGGGGGCTGTTTGAACATGTTCAGATGGCGGGTGCGAGAGGGGCTCGGAAGGGGGTGTTCCGGGGGTGTCACGGTGCCCTCACGGCCACCTCGCCGCGCCGGAGAGGCAGCTCACGCGGCCTTGACAACGGGGCGAAGCGCCCTGCGGTTCCCCTGCGGCCCCGTGGTCCGCGTCACGCGAGCCGCGGAGTTTAACACAGGCCCCGTCAGACCTTGTGAAGGGGCGCACGAGCGACCCCCCTGGGGCGGGTGGATACTCGATGCCATGAGCACCACGGAGCGTCCCAGGATCCTCGTAGTAGGCGGTGGGTACGTAGGCCTGTACGCAGCTCGGCGCATCCTCAAGAAGATGCGCTACGGCGAGGCGACCGTCACGGTCGTCGACCCCCGGTCGTACATGACCTACCAGCCCTTCCTCCCCGAAGCCGCCGCCGGCAGCATCTCCCCTCGCCACGTCGTCGTCCCGCTGCGACGCGTGCTGCCGAAGGCGGAGGTCCTCACCGGTCGGGTCACCACCATCGACCAGGACCGCAAGGTCGCCACGATCGCCCCGCTGGTGGGCGAGGCGTACGAGCTGCCCTTCGACTACCTGGTCATTGCCATGGGCGCGGTCTCCCGCACCTTCCCGATCCCCGGCCTCGCCGAGCAGGGCATCGGCATGAAGGGCATCGAGGAGTCCATCGGCCTGCGCAACCACGTCCTGGAGCAGCTGGACAAGGCCGACTCCACGACCGACGAGGAGATCCGCCGCAAGGCGCTCACCTTCGTCTTCATCGGCGGTGGCTTCGCGGGAGCGGAGACCATCGGCGAGGTCGAGGACATGGCCCGGGACGCGGCCAAGTACTACAAGAACGTGTCCCGCGAGGACATGCGCTTCATCCTCGTCGACGCCGCCGACAAGATCCTTCCCGAGGTCGGCCCCAAGCTCGGCCAGTACGGCAAGGAGCACCTGGAGAGCCGGGGCGTGGAGATCTACCTCTCCACCTCCATGGACTCCTGCGTCGACGGCCACGTGGTGCTGAAGAACGGCCTGGAGGTCGACTCCAACACCATCGTGTGGACGGCCGGCGTCAAGCCCAACCCGGCCCTGTCCCGCTTCGGTCTGCCGCTCGGCCCGCGCGGTCACGTCGACTGCGAGCCCACCCTCCAGGTCAAGGGCACGGACTACATCTGGGCCGCCGGCGACAACGCCCAGGTGCCGGACATCGCCGCCCGCAAGGCCGGCGTGGAGAACGCCTGGTGCCCGCCGAACGCCCAGCACGCGCTGCGTCAGGCCAAGGTCCTCGGCGACAACGTGGTCTCCGGCATGCGGGGCTTCCCGCAGAAGGAGTACGAGCACGCCAACAAGGGCGCGGTCGCCGGTCTCGGCCTGCACAAGGGCGTGGCCATGATCGTCATGGGCAAGATGAAGATCAAGGTCAAGGGCCGCCTCGCCTGGTACATGCACCGTGGCTACCACGGTCTTGCGATGCCGACCTGGAACCGCAAGATCCGCGTCTTCGCCGACTGGACGCTCGGCATGTTCCTCAAGCGCGAGGTCGTCTCCCTCGGCGCCATGGAGAACCCGCGCGAGGAGTTCTACGAGGCCGCCAAGCCGGCGCCGGTCGCCGCCGCGAGCAAGACCGAGGAGAAGGCCAAGGCCTCCTGACCTCCGGTCAACGACAGATCCCCGGGTCACGAACGGCCCTCGGGTCACCGAAAGACAGTCCGGTCACCGACAGGTCCTCCTGTCGGTGACCGATCCGGAAGACCTCCTGCCATCCGTGGTGCGGGAGGTCTTCCGGCGTTTCCGGGCACCCATCTGCATGGTTTCTACAACCGTTTTGCCCAGTCGTAACTCCTTTGCGGGACTGCGCCGAGGCCCTTGCGGTGTTTACGTGGTATCCGGCATCCGGGATCGTCGTCTTGGAGGTGTGCGTCATGGCCGACGCCGCGTCGCGGCTGAGAAGTCTTGCCGAGCAGATGCTGGGAGCCCCGCTCCCGGTACGCCTGAGGGCCTGGGACGGGTCGCAGGCGGGTCCGCCCGACGCGCCGGCACTCGTCGTGCGCAACCGCCGCGCCCTGCGCCGCATGCTGTTCAAACCGGGCGAGCTGGGGCTCGCCCGCGCCTGGGTCTCCGGCGACCTGGAGATCGAGGGCGACCTGTACACCGTGCTCGACGCCATGGCGGGCCTCGTCTGGGAGCGCGGGGAGGACGCCCGCGGCCTCGTCCAGGCGCTGCGCGACCCCGACGTCCGCGCCGCCGTCCGGGAGCTGCTGAAACTGGCGGGCCCGCCGATCCCGCCCGCGCCGCCGCGCGAGGAGGTCCGCCGGCCCCGCCGGAACCTGCACACCCGCCGCACCGACAAGCGGGCCATCAGCCACCACTACGACGTCGGCAACGACTTCTACGAGATCGTCCTCGGCCCCTCCATGGTGTACTCCTGCGCCTACTGGGAAGATGCCGGAACCCTGGAGTCCGCCCAGCGCGACAAGCTCGAACTGGTCTGCGCCAAGCTCGGCCTGAAGGAGGGTCAGCGGCTGCTGGACGTCGGCTGCGGCTGGGGCTCCATGGCCATCCACGCGGCCCGCGAGCACGGTGTGAGCGTCGTCGGCGTCACGCTCTCCCAGGAGCAGGCGGCGTACGCCCGCAAGCGCGTCGCCGACGAGGGGCTGACCGACCGGGTGGAGATCAGGGTCCAGGACTACCGGGACGTCGTGGACGGCCCCTTCGACGCGATCTCCTCCATCGGCATGGCCGAGCACGTCGGCGCCGAGAAGTACCTGGAGTACGCCCGCCAGCTGTACGCCCTGCTCAAGCCCGGCGGCCGGCTGCTCAACCACCAGATCGCCCGCCGCCCGCAGCGGGACGAGTCGGCGTACGAGGTGGACGAGTTCATCGACGCCTACGTCTTCCCCGACGGCGAACTGGCCCCCGTCGGCACCACCGTGACCCAGCTGGAGCGGGCCGGGTTCGAGGTCCGGGACGTGGAGTCCATCCGCGAGCACTACGCCCGCACCCTGCGCCGGTGGGTCGCCAACCTGGAGGCCGACTGGGACCGGGCCGTCCGCCTCACCGGCGCCGGCCGCGCCCGCGTCTGGCAGCTGTACATGGCCGCCTCCGCGCTCGCCTTCGAACGCAACCGCATCGGCGTCAACCAGGTCCTCGCGATCCGCACTCCCGAGTCCGGCGCCTCCGGACTGCCCCTGCGGGCCCGCACCTGGCACGGCTGACAGGGGTACGGCGACACCCCCGGCAGCGGTGCGGCACAAGGGGGCCCCGTCCCGCGGGGCCCCCTTGTGCCGTCGTACGACCGCCTACTCGGCCTTGATGGCGGTCAGCATGTTCAGCCGGGCCGCGCGCCGGGCCGGCCACAGCGCGGCCAGGACGCCGACCACGCCCGCCAGCAGCAGGAACACCGCCATCCGGCCCCACGGCAGCACCAGTTCGTACGTCGGCATCTTCGTGCCCAGCAGCTCACCCGCCGCCCAGCCGAAGAACACGCCCAGACCGATGCCCAGCACCCCGCCGAACAGGGAGATCACCAGGGATTCCAGGCGGACCATCCGCTTGACCGCCCTGCGGTCCAGGCCGATCGCGCGGAGCATCCCGATCTCCTGGGCCCGCTCGAAGACGGACATGGCCAGCGTGTTGACGACGCCGAGCACCGCGACGATCACCGCCATGCCGAGCAGGCCGTAGACCATGTTCAGCATCAGCGTGAACATCTGCGCGATCTCGTCGGAGATGTCCTGCTTGTCCTGGACCTTGATCGCCGGGTTGGAGCCGAGGGCCTTCTCCAGCCCGTCCTTGGCCGCGTCGGACGCCCCGTCCGCCGTCTTCACCATGACCTGCATGTCGGCCGGGTCGGACAGATGGGGGGTGAGGACCGTGTTGTCGAGGATGATCCCGTTGAGCATGTCGTTGCCCTCGTAGACCCCCGCGACCGTCAGCCGCCGGGCCTTGCCGTCCTCGAAGTGCGCGGTGAAGCGGGAACCGGCCTTCCAGCCGAAGTGCTTGGCGCGGTCCTCGTCCACGACGACCCGCGTGCCGCCCACGGCGAACGAGCCGTCGGTCACCTTCAGGTCCGTCAGCTTGCCGATCGACGCGCCGTTGACGCCGGTCAGGAACTCGGTCTCGCCGTCGATGCGGGACTCGCCGTTGCGCAGCGGGCTGCTCTCGGTGACCCCGTCGGCGGAGGCGAGCTTCTTCTCCACCCCGGGGGAGAGCGGACCGCGGTTGGCCATCGAGACGACGTAGTCGGCGCGGATCGCGGAGGAGGCCATCTTGTCGATGGACGTCTGGAGGCTGCCCGCCATCACCGTCATGCCGGTGATCAGCGTCAGGCCGATCATCAGCGCGGAGGCGGTGGCCGCGGTACGGCGCGGGTTGCGCACCGAGTTCTGCCGGGCCAGCTTGCCCGACACCCCGAAGACGCGCAGCACCGGCGCGGCGGCGGCGATCAGCGGGCGGGACAGGAGCGGCGTCAGGATGAACACGCCGATGATGAGCAGGACCGCGCCGATGCCCATCGCGCCCTGGCCGGTGTCCGCGTTCATCCTCGTGCCGGCGAGGACCACCGCGATGCCGGCCGCCGCGAACAGCGAGCCCAGCGTGTTGCGCAGCACCAGCGACCTGGCGGTGGCCTTGGCGTGCACGCTGCTCATCGCCGCCACCGGCGGGATCTTCGCGGCCCGGCGGCCGGGCAGCCACGCGGCCAGCATGGTGATGAGGACGCCGACGGCGAGGGCGGTGCCCACCGTGCCGGGGCTGATCACCAGCGGACCGTCGGGCATGCTCGCGCCGAAGGAGCCGAGCAGGGAGCGCAGGCCCGCGCCGATGCCGACACCGGCGGCCAGACCGGTCACACCGGCGACCGCGCCGACGGCGAACGCCTCGATGAGGACCGAGCGGGTGACCTGGCGGCGGGAGGCGCCGACCGCCCGCAGCAGGGCGAGCTCCCGGGTGCGCTGGGCGACCAGCATGGTGAAGGTGTTGGCGATGATGAACGTGCCGACGAACAGCGCGATGCCGGCGAACACCAGCAGGCCCTGCTTCAGGCTGCTCATGGAGGAGGAGATGGCCTCCGCCTGGTCGTCGGCGAGCTGCCGGCCGGTGGTGGTCCGCACCAGCTTCGCGGGCAGGGCCCTGTCGAGCCGGGCCTTGAGCTCCGCCTGGCTGGTGCCGGGCGCGGCCCGCACGTCGATCTCGTCGTACGTGCCCTTCTTGCCGAACAGGCTCTGCGCGGTCGCCGTGTCGAACAGGGTGAGGCTGCCGCCCGCGGCGACGTTGCCGTCGTCGGTGGTGAAGATGCCGCTGACGGTGGGCGTGAGCACCGGGCCGTCGACGGAGAGCCGCACGGTGTCGCCGACCCGGTAGCCGGCCCGCTTCGCGGTCGCCGAGTCGATCAGCACCTCGTCCCTGCCGCGCGGGGCATGGCCGATGACCAGCGGATAACGGGGGTCCTCGGGGCCCCAGTAGTTGCCGCCCGCGGACTGCCAGTCGCCGCCGACGAGCTTGCCGTGCTTGTCGGCGACGGCGGTGAAGCCGGTGACGACACCGGTGGCGGAGGCGGCCCCCGGGACCGCGGCGGCCTTGTCGAGCAGGGCCCGGTTCAGCTCGGGCATCCTGCCGACCCGGTCGCCCTCGGAGTCCTGGTACTCGGGCCGTACGGCGACGTCGACCTGGTCGAAGCCCTTGGCGGAGCTCTTCTGGTAGGCGTCGGAGATGGTGTTGGTGAAGACCAGCGTCCCGGAGACGAAGGCCACGCCGAGCATGACGGCGAGCACGGTCATCAGGAGCCGGGCCTTGTGTGCGAGGACGTTGCGCAGGGCGGTGCGGAACATCAGCTGGTACGGCCCTTCGCGTCGAACTGCTTCATCAGGTCGAGGACGGAGTCGGCCGTGGGGTCGTGCATCTCGTCGACGATCCGGCCGTCGGCCAGGAAGATCACGCGGTCGGCGTAGGCGGCGGCCACCGGGTCGTGGGTGACCATGACGACGGTCTGGCCCAGTTCGCGCACGGAGTTGCGCAGGAAACCGAGGACCTCGGCGCCGGAGCGCGAGTCCAGGTTCCCGGTCGGCTCGTCCCCGAAGATGATCTCGGGCCGGGAGGCGAGGGCACGGGCGACGGCGACGCGCTGCTGCTGGCCGCCGGACAGCTGGGAGGGCCGGTGGGCGAGCCGCCCGGACAGCCCGACCATCTCGATGACCCGGTCCAGCCACGCCTTGTCCGGCTTCCGCCCGGCGATGTCCATCGGGAGGGTGATGTTCTCCAGGGCGGTCAGCGTCGGCAGCAGGTTGAACGCCTGGAAGATGAAGCCGATCTTGTCCCGGCGCAACCTGGTGAGCTGCTTGTCCTTCAGGGACCCCAGCTCGGTGTCCCCGATCCGGACGGACCCGGAGGAGAAGGTGTCCAGCCCGGCCACACAGTGCATCAGCGTGGACTTGCCGGAGCCCGACGGCCCCATGATCGCGGTGAACTCGGCGGCCCGGAAGTCGACGGAGACCCGGTCCAGGGCGACCACCCGGGTCTCACCCTGCCCGTAGATCTTCGACAGCTCCGTGGCGCGTGCGGCCACGGCGGTGGTCCGGCCGGCGGTGGGTGTGGTGGTCACGGGAGGGCGCTCCTGTCGGGACGACGTGTGTTCCTGGGGACCGCTCCATCGTCTCGGTGCGAAACGCGCGTGTAGTCAGTCGCTGTTCCGGTTCCGGAGGGCGACTGGGGTCGCACGCGGCGGCCCGCCGTCATACCTGGGGAGGACAGGGGACCCTGACGCCGTCCGTGTCGGGGGCGTTGTCGGGAGCCGTGTCGAGAACAGGTGGAACACCCTCGTTCGGACGGTGAAATTCCGTCATTTCGCGTACGCGTGTACAGCCGTCACGACACGCTACTGGCAAGTGCGGATGGCGCGTTCCGCGGGCTGATGCACCCTCAGACCTCAATAAAATAAGACAACATCGGTCCACCCGCCCACTGTTCGGGGGATGGCTCCCGATAGGCTCGAACCTCGCAAGCGGAGCCCATGGCCTGCCCGGATGGTGGAATGCAGACACGGCGAGCTTAAACCTCGCTGCCCCTTCGCGGGCGTGCCGGTTCAAGTCCGGCTCCGGGCACCTTCCGCCGTCGGTTTCCCCTTCGGAACCGTCCTCTCACCACTCGACCGCCGCACGACCGTTGACATCGGGACCCGTGCGGCCGGAGACTCACGCCCGGATGTAGTGAAAGAAATTTCACCAGGCGAACGCCCGATGGGCGGCGGGAGACCAGGGAGACGACCGATGCGCACCACCGTCGGGATCATCGGGGCCGGGCCCGCCGGGCTGCTGCTCGCGCGGCTGTTGCACCGTGCCGGGATCGAGTCCGTCGTCCTGGAGGGGCGGGACCGGGACTACGTCGAACAGCGGCAGCGGGCCGGGATCCTGGAGCAGGGGACGGTCGACGTGCTGCGCGCCGCCGGGGCCGGGGACCGGATGGACCGGGAGGGCCTGCGGCACGACGGGATCGAGCTGCGGTTCGACAGGCGCCGGCACCGCGTCGACTTCCCCGCGCTCACCGGCGGGCGGTCCGTGACCGTCTACGCCCAGACCGAGGTCTGCAAGGACCTCATCGCGCTCCGGCTGGAGGAGGGCGGGCCGCTGCTGTTCGAGGCCGAGGCGCTGGCCGTGGAGGGCGCGCAGAGCGACCGGCCGCGGGTCGCCTTCCGGCACCAGGGGCGCGAGGACGTGCTGGAGTGCGACTACGTCGTCGGCTGCGACGGTTTCCGGGGCGTGGCCCGCAGCGCCTTCCCGGCCGGGGTCTCCCGGGTGTTCGAGCGGTCGTACCCCTACGCCTGGCTCGGCATCCTCGCCGACGTCGCGCCCTCGCACGACGAACTCGTCTACGCCCGTCACGAGCGCGGTTTCGCCCTGCTGTCCATGCGGTCGCCGGCCGTCTCCCGGCTCTACCTCCAGGTCCCCGCGGGCACGGAGGCCGGGGCGTGGAGCGACGAGGCGGTCTGGGACGAACTGGAGCGGCGGCTCGAGACGGACGACGGCTGGCGGCTCGAGCGCGGGCCCGTCACCCAGAAGTCGGTCACCCCCATGCGCTCCTTCGTGCACGAGCCGATGCGGCACGGGCGGCTCTTCCTCGCCGGCGACGCCGCCCACATCGTGCCGCCGACCGGCGCCAAGGGGCTGAACCTCGCCGTCGGCGACGTCGTCACCCTCGCCCGGGCCCTCGCCCACGAGCGGCGGACCGGCTCCCCCGAGCTCCTCGACGCCTACTCCGCGACCTGTCTGCGCCGGATCTGGCAGGCCGAGCGGTTCTCCTACGACATGACGACCCTGCTGCACCGCGCCCCGGACGCCACCGGCTTCGACGCCCGCCTCCAGCTGGCCCGGCTGGAGCGGATCGCCTCCTCCCGGGCGGCCGGGACCGACCTGGCCGAGGCGTACACAGGGTTTCCGCTCGGTTAGCCGTCCGTCCATGGCCGGGAATCAGTCGCCCGCGTAGCGTGTTGCGCAGCACAGCAGGGGAAAGATCCTCCTCAAGTATCATGGTCGATCCTTTGCCAATCCATTACTCTTGAGCCAAGGCTGCGCTCGGCAGCCATGGAGGAGTGAAATGAGGAGCAGCAACCCGGTCTTCTCGCGACGGGGGTTCAGCCGCGACAACGGCTACGCCGGCTTCAACACCGCACCGCAGGCCGGGTACGCCCAGGGCAACCCGTACGCGCAGAACCCGTACGCGCAGAACCCCTACGCACAGCAGGGCGTCGGCGCCCCGCCCCAGGCCCCGGCCACCACCGACCGGATGACCATGGACGACGTCGTCGTCCGCTCGGCCGTCACGCTCGGCACGGTCGCCGTCGGTGCCGCCCTCGCCTGGGCCCTGCTGCCCGTCTCGGGCACCAGCTACGGCCTGGCCGTCGGCTCCGCGCTGATCGCCTTCGTCCTGGCGATGGTGCAGAGCTTCAAGCGCACCCCGTCACCCGCGCTGATCCTCGGGTACGCCGCCTTCGAGGGCGTCTTCCTCGGCGTCATCAGCGAGATGTACAACAGCCGCTGGAGCGGCGCGCCCTTCCAGGCCGTGCTCGGCACCATGGCCGTCTCGGGCGCGACCCTGCTGATCTACAAGGCCGGCTGGATCCGCGTCACCGCGCGGTACGCCCGCGTCGGCCTCGCCATCGCGATGGCGTTCCTGGTGGTCATGGCGGTCAACCTGCTCCTCGTCGCCTTCGGGGTCGCCGATGACGGCGGACTGCGCAGCTTCGGCCCGCTCGGCGCGCTCGTCGGGATCATCGCGATCGTGCTCGGCGCGTTCTTCCTGACCCTCGACTTCAAGCAGATCGAGGACGGCATCGCCTACGGCGCCCCGCGCAACGAAGCCTGGCTCGCCGCGTTCGGCCTCACCCTGACCCTGGTGTGGATCTACGTGGAGATGCTGCGACTGGTGGCGATCTTCAGCAGCAACGACTGACGCCGGCACGGCTCATCGGCAGGGCCCCGGGCGATCCGCCCGGGGCCCTGTGCCGTTCAGAGCAGCTTGCGCGCCGCCCTCCTCAGGTCGTACTCGTGCACGATCGCCTTCGCGTGGCCGTACGCGAGGTCGTACTCGTGCCGGAGCCAGCTGACCTTCTCCTCGAAGCGGAAGAGTGCCGGGCCTTCTTCGACGGTGCGCAGCCAGTCGGAGACTTCGCGACCGGTGCAGTGCGGGATGCGGGCGAGCAGGTTGCGGTGGGTCTCCTCGGAGAAGACGTGGGACATCGGCGCCTCCGAACACAAAGGGGATGTAAGCCGGTCCTTCAGGTCACCGTGCCTGAGCGTTCGCGTATTGGCAACAGTGCGGGGCGTTACGCTCGGCGGGTGGTTGATACGACGCCCTTGACCCAAGCAGTGGATCACTTCGCCGACCGGTTGCGGGCGGCACCGCAGAGCCGGCTCCAACGCAGCGCCGCGGCGGAGGCGTTGGCCCTGGCCCGCGAGCTCTCCCGGCGGGCCCAGCTGGTGGAGGAGCCGGGAGGCGAGCCCCGGGAGATGCCGGACGCGGGGATGTTCGCCGCGGCGGACCAGATCCTGGTGGCCGCGCACGACCTCGCGGTCGTGGTGCGCACCGAGGACGAGGTCGCCGAGGCCGTGCGGCTGGTGGAGGAGGCGCGGCAGCGGGCGGGGGTCTGACGCGGGAGCGGGCGGAGCGTCTGACGCGGGGTCCGGCGTCGCCCGTCAGAGGGAGGCGATGACCCTGTCGGCCAGGATGTACACCGTCTCCTCGCCGCACGCGAACGTCAGCGCGTACGCGCCGGAGATGCCCGAGCCGCCCAGGAGGTACGGGGCCTCGCCGGACTCCAGGGCCCTCGCCAGGCGTTCCGCCGTCTCCCGGTGGCCCGGGGTCATGCACAGGGTGGTGCCGTCGGCGAAGACGTAGACGTCGAGCGTGCCGAGCGGGCCGGGGCGGACGTCGGAGAGTTCGACGCGTTCGGCCGCCAGCTCCTCCAGCGTGGTGACGGTGCGCTCGTGGTCGTTGAGGGCCGGCGACTGCACGGGGACGAAGTCCGGGTGCGAGGGGTGCCGGCGGCGGGCCGCGGCCAGCTCCGGGGAGTCCCCGGCGAACTCGTCGGCGTCGGCGCCCGGCTCGGCCACCGGCTCCAGCGGCTCCAGGCCCGCGAAGTCCGCCTGGCGGGGCAGGAACACGTCGGCGTCGGGCAGGCCGTACAGCGAGGGCGACTCGGAGGCGTCACGGGCCTCCTGCGCCGCCCAGAAGGCGCGCGCCTCGGCCAGCTCGCGCTCCCGCTCCTCGGCCAGCGCCTCGGCCACGGCCGCCCGTATCCGGTCGGCGTCGGCGGCGGTACGGGCGTTCGGCAGGAGGGCGCGTGTCGTGGCCGCCTGGCCGTCGGCGAGCTGTGCCGCCAGATCGGTGAGCTGGCGGCGCAGCTTCAGCACGGTGCGCAGGACGGCGACACCCACGGCGCCGGTGGCTGCCGTGGTGAGCAGCAGGGCGATCGGCATGGCGCTCACTGACATACTCCCGGTTCAAAGTCGACCCCCGACTTCCTACATCAGCTTGAAGGGCGGACTAACCAGCTGTCAGTGCGTAACGTCACGAAACGGACAGGACTTTGCATTCGTGGCTGTGTCGTGCGTCACGCCGGCCCGCGCTGACCAGCAGTGATGTGCCGGGTGGGCGACATAGGTCACATCCTGGGGGAGATTGGATCACGGAAAGGCCCGGAACCGTGGTGTTTCCCGGGTTCCGGGCCCCTGTGTGACGTGACGTGCGCGGCCCGCCACGGACGGTGTGTCAGCTCAGGCGCTCGATGACCATCGCCATGCCCTGGCCGCCGCCGACGCACATCGTCTCCAGGCCGAACTGCTTGTCGTGCCACTGCAGCGAGTTGATGAGCGTGCCGGTGATGCGGGCGCCGGTCATGCCGAACGGGTGGCCCACGGCGATGGCACCGCCGTTGACGTTCAGCTTGTCGATGTCGATGCCGAGGTCCCGGTACGACGGGATGACCTGGGCGGCGAAGGCCTCGTTGATCTCGACCAGGTCGATGTCGTCGATGGTCAGGCCGGCGCGCCGCAGGGCCTGCTTGCTCGCCTCCACCGGGCCGAGGCCCATGATCTCCGGGGAGAGGCCGGAGACACCGGTGGACACGATCCGGGCGAGCGGGGTCAGGCCCAGCTCGCGGGCCTTGGTGTCGGACATGATGACGAGCGCGGCGGCGCCGTCGTTCAGCGGGCAGCAGTTGCCGGCCGTGACGAGTCCGTCCGGGCGGAAGACCGGCTTCAGGCCCTGGACGGCCTCCAGGGTGACGCCGGCGCGCGGGCCGTCGTCCTTGCTGACCACCGTGCCGTCGGGGAGGGTCACCGGGGTGATCTCGCGCTCCCAGAAGCCGTTCTTGATGGCCTCCTCGGCGAGGTTCTGCGAGCGGACGCCGAACTCGTCCATCTCCTGGCGGGTGACGCCCTTCCAGCGGGCCAGGTTCTCGGCGGTCTGGCCCATCGCGATGTAGGGGTCGGGCAGCAGGCCGTCCTCGCGCGGGTCGTGCCAGGTCGTGCCCTCCTGCTGGGCGACGGACTCGGTGCGGGCCTCGGCCTCGGCGAACAGCGGGTTGTGCGTGTCCGGCAGGCCGTCGGAGCTGCCCTTGCGGTAGCGCGAGACCGTCTCGACACCGGCCGAGATGAAGACGTCGCCCTCGCCGGCCTTGATGGCGTGCAGCGCCATGCGGGAGGTCTGCAGGGAGGAGGAGCAGTAGCGGGTGACCGTGCAGCCCGGCAGGTGGTCCATGCCCATCTGCACGGCGACGATCCGGCCGAGGTTGTGGCCCTGCTCGCCGCCGGGGAGGCCGCAGCCGAGCATCAGGTCGTCGATGTCCTCGGGGTCCAGCTCGGGGACCTTGGCGAGCGCCGCCTGGATGATCGTGGCGGTGAGGTCGTCGGGGCGCAGGTCCTTCAGGGAGCCCTTGTTCGCGCGGCCGATGGGGGAGCGGGCGGTCGAGACGATCACGGCTTCGGGCATCACGGCTCCAGTGGCGGATTTTTTCGGGCAGGGCAGGTGGGAAGTTACCCGTACGTACGGGCCAGGTCACCGGTGTCGCGGTGTGACACTGACCGCAATTGTCTAAGCGCTTGCTTTGCTCTCTGGCCGGGCCCGGACGCCGGCGGTCAGAGGGGCCGGCTCGCCGGCTCCGCCTCGGGTACCCGCCGCCGGCGCCTGCGCTTGAGCAACGCCCACGGTCCCCGCGGTCCCGTCGGCATGGCCGCCGTCACCTCGGTGCCGGCCTCCGACGCGGCCTCGGCCGCCGCGCGGGCCACCGGCAGGAAACCCTCGCGGCGCGACACGTCCGGCCGCTCCTCCTCCGGCCACAGGCCCAGCGCCGCGCACACCGTGGGCAGGACGGCCATGGCCGCGGTCGCGTAGCCCTCGGCCGACGGGTGGTAGTTGTCCGGCCCGAACAGCTCCCGCGGGTTCGCCTCGAACTCGGGCCCGAGCAGATCGCCCAGCGAGACCGTGCGCCCGCCCTGCTCCACCACGCCGATCGTCTGGGCCGCCGCCAGCTGCCGGGACGCCCGCCGGGCCAGCCAGCGCAGCGGCTGCTGCACCGGCTCGATCGTGCCCAGGTCGGGGCAGGTGCCGACCACCACCTCGGCGCCGGCCGTGCGCAGCCGTCGTACCGCCGTCGACAGGTGCCGTACCGAGCGGGTCGGGTGCATCCGGTGGGTCACGTCGTTCGCGCCGACCATGATCACGCAGATGTCCGGGACGGGACAGGGCGCGGACAGCACCAGCGCGACCTGGCGGTCCAGGTCGTCGGACCGGGCACCCGGCACCGCCACGGTCCGCAGCTCCACCGGGCGCTCCGCCACCGCCGCCAGCCCGGACGCCAGCAGCGCCCCCGGGGTCTGGCCCGCCCGGTGCACGCCCTGCCCCGCCGCCGTCGAGTCGCCCAGCATGGTCAGCCGCAGCGGTGGTTCGCCGGGGGTGTCGTAGGCGTGACCGTAGACGCCGTCGGCCACCGGCACCCGCCCCGCCCCGCCGTTGCCCACATGGCGCCGCGCCAGCCGCACCTCCGCCAGCACCAGACCGACGACGGCCGCGCCGATCAGCCCGGCCCCGCCCCCGCCGTACGCCGCCCCGGCCGCGATACGCCGGGCCACCCGTGCCCTCGACATCCTCGTCATGCGTCGCCGCCACCTCCTCGTAGCCGTACCCACTCCTTGCCCCGTACGGACCGTGCGCCAATCTCGACGGGGAGTGAACGACCGCGCCCGCCGCACCGCTGGCCTTAGGCTGGCGGCACCACTACGAACAGTTCTTTTGCAGCGACCGGAGACAACGGTGCGATACCACGACTCGATGATCAGCCTCGTCGGCGACACCCCGCTGGTGCGGCTCAACAACGTGACCAAGGGCATCCAGGCGACCGTCCTGGCCAAGGTGGAGTACTTCAACCCGGGCGGTTCCGTGAAGGACCGCATCGCCCTGCGCATGATCGAGGCCGCGGAGGAGAGCGGGGAGCTGAAGCCGGGCGGCACGATCGTCGAGCCGACCAGTGGCAACACCGGCGTGGGACTCGCCATCGTGGCCCAGCAGAAGGGCTACAAGTGCATCTTCGTGTGCCCGGACAAGGTGAGCACCGACAAGATCAACGTGCTGCGCGCGTACGGCGCCGAGGTGGTCGTGTGCCCGACCGCCGTGGCTCCGGAGCACCCGGACTCGTACTACAACGTCTCCGACCGGCTGGTGCGCGAGACGCCCGGCGCCTGGAAGCCCGACCAGTACTCCAACCCCAACAACCCGCTCTCGCACTATCACTCGACCGGTCCCGAGCTGTGGGAGCAGACCGAGGGGAGGATCACCCACTTCGTGGCGGGCGTCGGCACCGGCGGCACCATCTCCGGCACCGGCCGCTACCTGAAGGAGGCCAGCCAGGGCGCGGTCAAGGTCATCGGCGCCGACCCCGAGGGCTCCGTGTACTCGGGCGGCTCCGGGCGGCCGTACCTGGTCGAGGGCGTCGGTGAGGACTTCTGGCCGACCGCCTACGACCGCAGCGTCGCGGACGAGATCGTCGCCGTCTCCGACAAGGACTCCTTCCAGATGACCCGCCGGCTGGCCAAGGAGGAGGGCCTGCTGGTGGGCGGCTCCTGCGGCATGGCCGTCGTGGCCGCGCTGAAGGTCGCCGAGCGGCTCGGCCCGGACGACGTCGTGGTCGTGCTGCTGCCCGACAGCGGCCGCGGCTACCTCAGCAAGATCTTCAACGACGAGTGGATGGCCGACTACGGCTTCCTGGAGGACGAGGGCCCGAGCGCCCGTGTCGGTGACGTCCTGAGCGACAAGGCGGGCGGCTCCATCCCGTCCCTGGTGCACATGCACCCGGAGGAGACCGTCGGCCAGGCCATCGAGGTGCTGCGCGAGTACGGCGTGTCGCAGATGCCCGTCGTCAAGCCGGGCGCCGGCCACCCGGACGTGATGGCCGCCGAGGTCGTCGGCTCCGTCGTGGAACGGGAGCTGCTCGACGCCCTGTTCAGCAAGCGGGCCTCGCTGGAGGACCCGCTGGAGAAGCACATGTGCGCCCCGCTGCCGCAGGTCGGCTCCGGCGAGCCGGTCGGCGACCTGATGCAGGTGCTGGGCTCGGCGGACGCCGCGATCGTGCTGGTCGAGGGCAAGCCGACCGGCGTCGTCAGCCGGCAGGACCTGCTGGCCTTCCTGGCCAAGGGCGGCACCAGGTAGCCCGCTTCGGCGGGGGCCCGGGTTCGCGGAAGTGGTACGAGGGCGTCATGTGCGCGCAGCACCCGCTTAACACGGGTCCGGAAGAGTAGGGGGTGTCGGCAGGGGTGGGAGCGGCTCCCCGCCCAGGCCGACGCCGAACGGCGCCAAGGACCTCCGGAGCGGCTCCCGGACCTCCATGGACGCCACGGACGCGTAGGCCCGGCCCTGACCCGGCCCGCGTCCCTCGCGGGGACCGCCGTCGTCCCGCCCCCCGGAAACGGGGGTGCGGCGGTCCCCGCGCACCCTTTTCCCGCGCCTCGACCGGCGCCGTTCCCGCGGACGGGACCGCCCGCCGTCGTGGTTCCTCACTCGCCGGCCGTGGCCGGCGCCGCGTTCCAGCTCCCCAGCATGGCCAGCCGCTCCGCCGTCTCCGAGCCCGGCTCCGGCGTGTACACCACGATCGTCTGCTCCGGGTCCGCCGGCACCGTCAGCGTCTCGTACGGCAGGGTCAGCAGACCCGCGACCGGATGCCGCACCTTCTTCACGCCGAACGCGCACTCGCGGACCTCGTGGTCCGTCCACAGCCGGCGGAAGTCCTCGCTCTTCAGGGTCAGTTCGCCGACCAGCGCGCACAGTCCGGGGTCGTCGGCGTACCGGCCGGCCAGCAGCCGCAACTGGGCCACCGTCTGCGCGGCCACCGCCGCCCATTCCGGGTACAGCTCGCGGGAGGCCGGGTCGAGGAAGACCAGCCGGGGGATGTTCCGTTCGGCCGGTGCCAGACGGCCGAAGCCGCCCACCGCGTCGCCGAGCGCGTTCCAGGCGAGCACGTCCATGCGGCGGCCCAGCACGAACGCCGGGCTGCGATCCATGCCGTCGAGGAGGATCCGCAGGCCGGGCCGCACGCGGGACGCACCGGCCGGCTTCCGCCGCTGCCGGTGAGGACGCGCCACCGTGCGCAGGTACGCGTGCTCCGTCTCGTCCAGGCGCAGCACCCGCGCGACCGCGTCCAGCACGGCGTCGCTGACGCTGGTGCCCCGGCCCTGCTCCAGCCGGACGTAGTAGTCGACGCTCACACCCGCGAGCTGGGCCACCTCCTCGCGGCGCAGGCCCGGCACCCGGCGCCGCCCGTGCGCGGGCAGCCCGACGTCCTCCGGCCTGATGCGGGCGCGGCGCGAGCGCAGGAAGTCGCCCACCTCTGCTTCGGTCCAGTCCCCGTCCATGACCCGATCGTAGGGGAGAGGCGGTCTTCGTTCCTGGTACTGGCATACCCAGGAAAAGCGCATCCCTGGGTAGGACCGCCGGACGCGACGACAGTGGTGCCTGCCGCCGGGGAGCAGCCCCGGCCGGCGATCCACGAGGGAGCACCCATGTCGTACGAGAACCTGTCCGGCCGCACCGCCGTGGTCACCGGAGCCGCCAGCGGCATCGGCGAGGCCGTCGCCCTGCACCTGGCCGCCGAGGGGGCCGGGGTGGCGCTGCTCGCCCGGCGCGCGGACCGGCTGGACGCGCTGGTGGAGAAGATCCGGGCGCAGGGCGGCCAGGCCCTCGCGGTCGCCGCCGACGTCACCGACGACGCGTCCGTGGCCGCCGCCCGGGACCGGGTCCACGAGGCGTTCGGCGCCGTCGACCTCGTCGTCAACAACGCCGGTGTCATGCTGCCGAACCCCGTCGAGGAGGGCCGGCTGGACGAGTGGCAGCGGATGCTGGACACTAACGTCACCGGTGTGCTGCGGATCATCCGCGCCTTCACCGCCGACCTGCTGGCCGCCGCGGCCGAGGGGCGCACCGCCGACCTGGTGAACATCTCCTCCATCGGCGCGCACGTGACCTTCCCGAACTACGCGGTGTACGGGGCGACCAAGGCGGCCGTCACCTACCTGTCGCAGAGCCTGCGCGGCGAACTGGGCCCGCGCGACGTCCGCGTCACCAACATCGAGCCGGGACTGACGGAGACCGAGCTGGCGTCGCACGTCGCCAGCGCGGAGCTGTCGGGGCAGCTGGACGAGTTGTTCGGGGCGATCGGGGGACTGACCGCGGCGGAGGTGGCCGACGTCGTCGCCTACGCCACCAGCCGCCCCCGGCACGTCAACCTCCGCCAGATCATGGTCCTGCCGACCCGCCAGGCGTAACCCCGCCGCGGGGCGGACGGCCGGTGCCGGGTGTCGCCCCCGCGCCGCTCACCGGCCTACTCACTGGTCCGCCGGCGGGCGGTCGGCCGGTGCTGGGCACTCGCCGTGCGCCGTTCACCTGCCCTCTGTCGGTCACCCGCCCCCGCAGGGCCGTCGCCCCGTGTCGGGTCAGTGTCACGCCTCGGGCGGGCCGGGCCGGCCGGGGAGCAGGTCCGGGTTGAGGCGTACGGCCTGGACCGCGTTGACGCCGACGATGCCGAGCCAGGTGACCACCATCCCGGACAGGCCGGCGAGCGCACCCGCGATGGCGGACAGCGGGATCGCGAGGACCAGCGTGATCAGGGCGAAGCCGTAACGCTCGCCCCAGGAGTCGGCCGGTTTCGGCCGCCGGGTCTCGCGGGCCGTGGCCATCTGCCGCTCGGCCAGCTGCCGTCGCACCCGGCGGTCCACCACGTCGTCGATCCGCTGCTCCACCTTCTCCAGGAAGGACTCCACCAACGCGGAGTCGTAGTCGTCGCCCAGTTCCCTGCGGGCGCGGACGGTCGCGTCCAGGTCCTTCCGGAGGTTCGGGTCCGCCCGGAGCCCGGCGTCCCCGGGATCGAGTGTGCTCATGCCGGTCAGCGTAGGGATCGGCGGGCCGGACGGCACTGGGGTTAGCCCCCGGTCCAGGTTCGGGCTGCCCACCGAGGCCACCGCGCCCACCGAGTCCCGGCGCGCGACCGGCGCGCGACCGGCGCGTACGGCGGCGCCGGACATGGGGCTGTATAACAGTATGCAGTGACACAGTGACTGAATAGCAGACCCGTGTTCGCCGACGCCTCGGCGCTGTACTCTCCCGGGGCGTCGAGGAATCCGGAGGGGGAGTACGTGATGAGCGGGACCGACAGCCCTGCCAACCGATTGCAGGCGCTCTTCGAGGGCCACCGGCTCACGCCGACCCAGCGCCGCATCGCGCACAGCATGGTGCGGCGGGCCGCCGACGTGCCCTTCCTGTCCAGCGTGGAACTGGCCGAACTGGCCGGGGTCAGCCAGCCGTCGGTGACCCGGTTCGCGGTCGCCCTCGGTTTCGACGGCTACCCCGCCCTGCGCAAGCACCTGCGCGAGGTCGTCCCGGCCGAACCGGCCGCCGAGGTCTCCGCCTACAACGAGTACCAGCAGGCCGTCGAGGCCGAGATCGAGAACCTGAGGCACCTCGCCGAGCTGCTCGCCGACCCCCGCCCGGTGCAGCGCGCCGGCCGGATCCTCGCCGCCTCCCGTCCGCTGCCGGTGCTCGGGCTGCGCGCGGCCGCCTCCCAGGCGTACGGCTTCGCCTACTTCGCGGCCAAGGTGCACCCGGACGTCCGGCTGCTCCACGAGGGCGGCACGATGATCCACGACCGTATCGACGCCGCCGTCCGCGCGGGCGCCACCGCCCTGCTGTGCTTCGCGCTGCCCCGGCACCCGCGCGAGGTCGTGGACACCCTCGCCTACGCCAAGGAAGCCGGCCTGACCGTGGTCACCGTCGCCGACTCCGCGTTCGCGCCGGTCGCCAAGCACTCCGACCTGCTGCTGCCCGCCGCCGTCGGCACCGGGCTCGCCTTCGACACCGCCTGCGCGCCGATGCTGCTCGGCCGGGTGCTGCTGGAGGCGCTCTGCGACGACCTGCCGGACGCGCAGGCCCGCCTGGAGGAGTTCGACGCGAAGGCGGCGGCCCACGGCCTGTTCGTGGAATGACCGGGTCCCGCCACTCTCAGATTCGTCTCAGGTTCTGCTATTAGCTTCCGACGGGACACATGCGCTGTGGACACGTGACACGGGAGGCTGACGTGGCGCGCGGAGGACAGGGACTGGCTCGGGTGGCCGTCGTCGTACGGGCCGGGGCCGCACCGCTGTGGTGGCTCGGAGTGGTCGCCGCGGGGATCGGGGTCGTGCCGGAGGGAGTGACCGGGCGGCGCATCGGCGTGCTGGCCGGGGCGGCGCTGTTCCTGATCGGCGCGGCCGTCGTGGCGCTCGTCCGGCGGGGCCGGTACGCCGCCCTCGCCCGCGGGACGGCCCGCGCGGGCAAGTACGACGTGCTGCAGGACCGGGCGGTGACCGTGCGCGTCTGGCGCCGGGGCCACCGCTGGTGGCTGCTGCTGGGCTGGGCGGTAGCGCTCGGTTCCGCCTTCGCCGTGCCCGCGGCCGGCGGCATGCTGCTGGCCGGGCTCGGCGCCGGGCTGCGGCTGAAGGCCGCGTGGCTCGGCCGGCTGGAGCGGACCCGGGAGACGCTGCTGTGGGTGCGCGTCGACTGGCTCGACCGGCGCGGCGGGCGCCCCGCGGGCAAGGCCGTCAAGGGCCTGCGCGGTACGGGCGTCGCGGCCGGCGACGCGGCCCCGGGCGGGGCCCGCCGCCGTACCGCCGCACTGGTCTGAGAGGTCGTCAGACCTCCAGCTCCGCCTCGATCCGTTTCAGCTGGTGCCGGGCCATCGCCAGGTTGGCCCGGCTGGAGTCGAGGACCAGGTACAGGAACAGCCCGTTGCCGCCGCGGCTGCTGAGCAGGCGGATCAGGTGGTACTGGTCGGTCAGGGTGATCAGGATGTCCTCGATGCCGGCCTTGAGGCCGAGCATCTCCATCGTGCGCATCTTGGCGCGGATGACGTCGGTGTTGCCGGCGGCGGCCACGTTCAGGTCGAAGCTCTTGCTGCCGCCCATCGTGCCCAGCGCCATCCCGCTGGTGTAGTCGACGAGCGCGACACCGGTCGCCCCCTCTATGGAGGTGAGGGCTTCCTTCAGTGCGGTCTCGGTGTTGGCCATGGTGGTCCTCTCAGCTGTCGGTTGCGGTGCGCGCCTCGGCGGCCGTGGTGCGGGGCGCGCGGGGAGTGCGGGTCCGTGCGGGGGTGGTCCTCGGGAGCGGGCGTACGGCCTCGGCGGCGTCCAGCAGCTCCCCGATGCGGGCGCCGGCCCGGCGCCCCTCCAGGTGCAGCCGGCCGACGTTGACCCGGTCCTGCGCGAGCAGGGTCAGGACGGCGGTGCGGCCGGCCGCGTAGGTGGCGATGTAGCCGCGCTCGCCGCGCACCAGCAGCTCCCGGAAGCCGCCGTGCCCGGTGGCGTCGGCGACCCGCACGGCGACGCCGAGCGCGGCGGCGGTGAGCGCGGCCAGGCCCTCCGGGTCGACCCCGGGGGTGTCGTGGGCGACGACGAGGCCGTCGACGCCGGCCGCGAGGGCGCCGGTGAGCTGCGGTACCCGGGTGCGCAGCCGCAGCAGCTCCTCCAGGACGGTCCGCAGGTCCTCTTCGGCCACCATCAGGTCTCTCCTCTCGGCGGGGCGTTGCCGTTCAAAGCGCCTCCAGCGCATCCCTGAGCCTCTTCAGCAGCGCGATGTCGGGGTCGGTGGTGACCTGGTAGGGCGGCGGTGGTGGCGGGGCGGGGGCCGCGGGCGCGGGTGCGATCTGCCCGGCGGCCGTCAGCCGGCGCACGTCGACCAGCGTGTGGAACGCCTGCCGGCCCAGGTTCCGGGCGATGTCGGCGGCCGTGCGCATCCCGTCCACGCGGTCCAGCACGGCCCGCTGCCGGGGTGTCACCGGCGTGGCGGGGGCGACTCGGGCGGCCCGGCGGCCCGGCGTGACGGGCCCCGCCGGACCGGCCGGGTCCGCCGGGGTGCGGCCGGTGGCCGGGTCCGCGCGGATCAGCGGGGCGGTGTCGGCGGCCGGGTCGGGCCACAGCCGGTGCAGCAGCAGCCGGCGGCGCAGCGTCTCGCGTTCCAGCGCGACCACCGGCACCGAGGGCAGCGGGCCGAGCCGGGGCGCGGAGTCGTACCGGAACCGTCCCGGCGTGCTGCTGGGCGCCAGTGCGAAGTACCCGGCGTCGTACACCGCGTCCAGGTGGCACAGCTCCAGCGCGCCGGTGGGCAGCACGCCCGAGCGCAGCAGGAGTTCGGCCGCGTGCAGGGGGCCCGCGGTCCGTGCCGCCGCCTGCTGCCAGGCGGCGGCCGCGAGGGTGCCGTGGGCCGTGAGGAGCACGTCGAGACCGGGGGCGAGAGGGCTCTCGGCGTGCACCACCCGGCCCTCGGCGAGGTGCAGGACGCCGTGCTCGCGGACCAGGACGCCGGTGGCCCGCTCCTCGGCGAGCCGGGTGAGCATGGGGGACAGGGCGCGCCCGGCCCCCTTGTCCCGGACCGGGAGGGCCGGCTGCGGGGTGCTGACCACGGTCATCCCAGCACCAGCCGGGCGGCCATCTCACCGAGCCGGATCCGGGCGAGCGCGAGGTTGCCCTCCTCGCGGCCGAGCCACAGGTGCAGGAACACGCTGCTGTCGAAGGATGTGTCCACGAAGCGCAGCAGGTGGTAGCTGTCCCCGTTGCTGATGATCACGTCCTCCACGGGTGGCAGGTCGTCGCCGCCCGCCGCGAAGGTGCCGTGCTCGGCGGCCATCCGGGCGAGTTCGGCGGCCTCGGCGGCGGTCGTCTCGTGGTCGCCGCCGGGCGCCTCCCCGACCGTGCCGAGGGCCAGTCCGCTCGTCCAGTCCACCAGCGCGGCTCCCCGGGCACCGGGCAACCGCATCGCTTCCAGCAAGCACTCGTCGATTCCGGGCACCGTGGCTCCCCTCCCGCCTGGGACTCCGGTTGAGTGACGCCGACACTACGCAACGTGTGTGCGAGAGGTGAGGCCTTTGGCATTTTCCGTTGGAACATGCCTCGGGCGTACTAGTGTGGGTCAACTGCCCTGCGCCGCGCCGGAGTTGATCACCCGGGCGAGGGACGTGCGCCGGTGGCGCCCGGGAGGCCGGTCAGCGCGGACGCGTGCGCCCCTCCCGACTCCGCCACCACCTCCGCGACGGTCTGCGGTTCCCGTACCGTAGCGAAGCAGACGCCCCCCTCGCCGTCCGGCGCGTAGCCGTAGACGCCGGGCCGGGCGAGGGAGTTGTACGCGTAGTGGTGGGCGAAGTAGTACGCGCCCGTGTCCAGCGCCGCCGCGTAGTCGCCCTGCTCCAGCGGCGGCAGCGCGCGCCCCTCGGCGAGCAGGTCGCCCGAGAAGCAGGCCGGCCCGGCCACGTCCTGCACCACCTCCGGCCCCGTCTTCGGCCGTCCCCCGGCGTCGTACGCGGCGATCCGCAGCGGCCACGCTTCCGGCACGTACACCGTCCTCGTCGCCACTTGCACGCCCGCGTGCGTCACCGCGATCCGCCGTCCGCCCGCGGTCTTGGCGTACTCCACCCGGGCGACCACCGTCCCGTACTTGGCCAGCAGCGACCGCCCGAACTCGGTCACCAGCCCGTACCGCCCGTCGAACAGCCCCGGCACCCGCTCGGCCAGCAGCCGCGCGTAGTCGGCGTACGACGGCGCCGTCTCCTCCGACGCGAGGTTCACCGGCAGGCCGCCGCCGATGTCGATCGTGCCGACCTGCCGCCGTCCGGCGACCGCGTTGATCTCCTCCGCGAGCGCGTACACCTCCGCCGCGCCCCGTGCCAGCAGCGGCAGCGGGATGCCCTGCGAGCCGGTGTGCGCGTGCAGCCGGGTCAGCCACGGCCGCTCCGCGTACGCCCGGACGACCCAGTTGCGCGCCCCCTCGTCCCTGAGCGCCACCCCGAACTTCGAGGTCCGCGTCGCCGTGGACGTCGACCCGATGGTGCCGCCGCCGATCTGCGGGTTGACCCGGAGCCCGAGCGGGGACCGGGTGGGAGCGGCGCGCACGAGGGCGTCGAGCCGGTCCAGCTCCTGCGCGTTGTCCGCGTTCACCGCGATGCCCAGGGCCAGCGCCTCGCGCAGCTCGGCCGGGGTCTTGGCCGGCGAGTCCAGCACCGTCCGGTCGGGCGGCACCCCGGCGGCGCGGGCCAGCGCCAGCTCGCCGGGGCTCGCCACCTCCGCGCCGATGCCCGCCTCGTGCAGCAGCCGCACCACCGGCACCAGCGGGGTCGCCTTCACCGCGAAGGCGTGCAGCACGGGTGTGCCGGGCGGCACGACCGCGTCGAACGCCGCCCGCAGCGCCGCCGCCGACTCCCGGATGCCGAGGACGTCCAGCAGGCCCACCACGGCCGCGTCCGGCCCCAGCAGTCCCCGCTCGACGGCGGCCCGCACGGCCCGGTCCCGGCGGACCGCCCGCCCCCGCGCCTCGCTCCCGACGTCCCCGACCGTCTCGATCTCCGCCACGGCTTCTCCGTCCTGTTCCCGGCTACCGGTGCTTCCAGCCAAACACCCGCCGCGCGCGGACGGGGCCGTCCCGATGTATTGACTAGCTCTATTCAGGCCTACAGGATGTGAATAGACGTAGGCACAGGAGGAGGCAGACGATGTCGGGACCCCGCCCCGTACGAGCACCGCGCGGCACGGAACTGAGCGCCCTGGGATGGCAGCAGGAAGCCGCCCTGCGCATGCTGCAGAACAACCTCGACCCCGAGGTCGCCGAGCACCCCGACAAGCTCGTCGTCTACGGCGGCACCGGCAAGGCCGCCCGTGACTGGCGCTCCTTCGACGCCATGGTCCGCACCCTGAGGACCCTCAAGCAGGACGAGACCATGCTGGTGCAGTCCGGCCGGCCGGTCGGCGTGATGCAGACCCACGAGTGGGCCCCGCGCGTCCTCATCGCCAACTCCAACCTGGTCGGCGACTGGGCCAACTGGGAGGAGTTCCGCCGCCTGGAGGCCCTCGGCCTGACCATGTACGGCCAGATGACCGCCGGCTCCTGGATCTACATCGGCACCCAGGGCATCCTCCAGGGCACCTACGAGACCTTCGCCGCCGTCGCCGCCAAGAAGTTCGGCGGCACCCTGGCCGGCACCATCACCCTGACCGCCGGCCTCGGCGGCATGGGCGGCGCCCAGCCGCTCGCCGTCACCATGAACGACGGCGTCGCGATCTGCATCGACTGCGACCCGCGCGCCATCGAGCGCCGCATCGAGCACCGCTACCTGGACGTCAGGGCCGACTCCCTCGACCACGCGCTCCAGCTGGCCACCGAGGCGCGCGACGCCCGTCGTCCGCTGTCCATCGGCGTCCTCGGCAACGCGGCCGAACTGGTCCCGCAGCTCCTCGCGATGAACGCCCCCGTCGACATCGTCACCGACCAGACCTCCGCCCACGACCCGCTGTCGTACCTCCCGGTGGGCGTGGCCTTCGAGGACATGGCCGACGAGGCGGCCAAGGACCCGGCCGGCTTCACCACCCGCGCCCGTGAGTCCATGGCGCGGCACGTGGAGGCCATGGTCGGCTTCATGGACGCCGGTGCCGAGGTCTTCGACTACGGCAACTCCATCCGCGGCGAGGCACAGCTCGCGGGCTACGACCGGGCGTTCGCCTTCCCCGGCTTCGTCCCCGCCTACATCCGCCCCCTGTTCTGCGAGGGCAAGGGCCCCTTCCGCTGGGCGGCCCTGTCCGGCGACCCGGCCGACATCGCCAAGACCGACAAGGCGATCCTGGAGCTCTTCCCCGAGAACGAGTCCCTCGCCCGCTGGATCAAGATGGCCGGCGAGCGCGTCCACTTCCAGGGCCTGCCCGCCCGCATCTGCTGGCTCGGCTACGGCGAGCGCGACAAGGCCGGCGAGCGGTTCAACGACATGGTCGCGAGCGGTGAGCTGGCCGCGCCGCTGGCCATCGGCCGCGACCACCTCGACTGCGGCTCCGTCGCCTCGCCGTACCGGGAGACCGAGGCCATGCTCGACGGGTCCGACGCGATCGCCGACTGGCCGCTGCTGAACGCGATGGTCAACGTGGCCTCGGGCGCCTCCTGGGTGTCCATCCACCACGGTGGCGGCGTGGGCATGGGGCGGTCCATCCACGCCGGTCAGGTCACCGTGGCCGACGGCACGAAGCTCGGCGGCGAGAAGATCCGGCGCGTCCTCACCAACGACCCCGGGATGGGCGTCATCCGGCACGTGGACGCCGGGTACGACAGCGCGGAGTCGGTCGCGGCCGAGCGGGGGGTCCGGGTGCCCATGCGTGAGGGTGACGAGGCGTGACGGCCGGCGAGGCCGGGCACGGCGACCCTCCCGCCCGGCACGACGGCGGCCCCCGGCCCGGGACCTCCTTCCAGGAGATGTGGCGCGAGCTGCTCCCCGTCGGCCGGCACCCCGGCTCCGGCGGTTACCGGCGCTACGCCTGGACCGGGGCGGACGCCGAGTGCCGGGCCTGGTTCCGGCAGCAGGCCGAGGACCGCGGGCTCGCCTACGAGGTCGACCGGAACGGGAACCAGTGGGCCTGGCTGGGGGACCCGGCCGCCGGTGACGCCGTCGTCACCGGGTCGCACCTGGACTCCGTGCCGGACGGCGGGGCCTTCGACGGCCCCCTCGGGGTCGTGTCCTCCTTCGCCGCCCTGGACGAACTGCGCGGCAGGGGCGTGGAGTTCGCCAGACCGCTCGCCGTCGTCAACTTCGGGGACGAGGAGGGCGCTCGGTTCGGGCTCGCCTGCGTCGGCTCCCGCCTCACCGCCGGGCAGCTCACCGTGGAGCAGGCCCACCGGCTCACCGACGGGGACGGGGTCAGCCTGCCCCGGGCCATGGAGGCGGCCGGGTACGACCCGGACGCCATCGGGCCCGACCCCGGGCGGCTGGCCCGGATCGGCGCCTTCGTGGAACTGCACGTCGAACAGGGCCGCGCGCTGGACCTGTCCGGCGACCGGGTCGGCATCGCCAGTGCCATCTGGCCGCACGGGCGGTGGCGGTTCGACTTCCGGGGCGAGGCCAACCACGCCGGCACCACCCGGCTCGTGGACCGCCGCGACCCCATGCTGTCGTACGCCGAGACCGTGCTCGCCGCCCGCCGCGAGGCCGAACTCGCCGGTGCCGTCGCCACCTTCGGGAAGATCGCCGTCGAGCCCAACGGGGTGAACGCGATCCCGTCCCTCGTGCGCGGCTGGCTCGACTCCCGCGCCGCCGACCAGGACACCCTGGACACGGTGGTGGGCGGCATCGAGAAGGCGGCCCGGGAGTACGCCGACGCCCACGGCATCGACCTCGACGTCGTCCGGGAGTCCTTCACCCCGGTCGTGGAGTTCGACCACGCCCTGCGAGACGAACTCGGCCGCATCCTGGGCAAGGACACCGGCCTGAAGGTGCCCGTGCTCGGGACCGGTGCGGGACACGACGCCGGAATCCTCTCCGGGAGCGTCCCGACCGCCATGCTGTTCGTGCGCAACCCCACCGGTGTCTCGCACTCCCCGGCCGAGTCCGCCGCCGAGGACGACTGCGTGGCCGGGGTGCGCGCACTCGCCGACGTACTGGAAGGACTGGTCCGCAGGTGACCAAGGGGACCTACTGGCTGGAGCACGCCTGGCTCGGCACCTACGTCGAGCCGGGAGTCACGGTGGAGGTGACGGACGGCCGGATCGGTGCCGTCCGCACCGGGACGCCCACTCCGCCGCCCGGCGCCGAGGTGCTGCGCGGGCTCACCCTGCCCGGCCTCGCCAACGCCCACAGCCACGCCTTCCACCGGGCGCTGCGCGGCACCGTCCAGGTCGGCTCCGGGACCTTCTGGACCTGGCGCGAGGTGATGTACTCCGTCGCCGACCGGCTGACCCCGGAGACCTACCACGCCCTGGCCCGCGCCGTGTACGCCGAGATGGCCCTCGCCGGCATCACCTGCGTCGGCGAGTTCCACTACGTGCACCACGCCCCCGGCGGCACCGCCTACGCCGACCCCAACGCCATGGGGGAGGCGCTGATCGCCGCCGCCGCCGAGGCCGGCGTCCGCATCACCCTCCTCGACACCTGCTACCTCTCCTCCGGCTTCGGCGAGCCGCCCACCGCCCACCAGCTGCGCTTCTCCGACGGCAGCGCGGAGGCCTGGGCCGAACGCTGTTCAGTTCTCAAGGAACGGGACCACGCGCGGATCGGGGCGGCGATCCACTCCGTACGGGCCGTGCCCGCCGGGCAGCTGGCGACCGTGGCACGCTGGGCCGGGGAGCGGCGGGCCCCGCTGCACGTGCACCTGTCGGAGCAGACCGCCGAGAACGACGCCTGCCTCGCCGCCCACGGCCGCACGCCCACCCGGCTCCTCGCCGACCACGGCGTCCTCGGGCCGCGCACCACCGGAGTGCACAACACCCACGTCACCGACGAGGACATCGCCCTGCTCGGCGACTCGGGCACCGGCACCTGCATGTGCCCGACGACCGAGCGGGACCTGGCCGACGGCATCGGCCCGGCCGTCGCCCTCCAGCGGGCCGGCTCCCCGCTCTCCCTCGGCTCCGACAGCCACGCCGTCATCGACCTGCTCGAAGAGGCACGCGCCATGGAGCTCGACGAGCGGCTGCGCAGCCGCACCCGGGGCCACTGGACGGCCGCCGCCCTGCTGCGGGCCGCCACCGCCGACGGCCACGCCGCCCTCGGCTGGGACGACGCCGGCACCATCGAGCCGGGCGCGCTCGCCGACCTGACGACGATCGCGCTGGACTCGGTCAGGACGGCCGGGACGCTGCCCAGACTGGGCGCCGAGACGGCCGTATTCGCGGCGGGCGCGGCGGACGTACGGCACACGGTCGTGGGCGGCCGGCACGTCGTACGCGACGGCGTGCACACGCTCGTACCCCATGTGCCGCAGGCGCTGGCCGCCGCCGTCGAAGCCCTGCGCGGCTGAGCCACGCCGACCCCCACGAGGACGACACCATGAGCAGCAGCACCGTCATCACCAACATCGCCACGCTGGTCACCAACGACCCCTCCCTCGGACGGGGGTCCCCCCTCGGTCTGGTCCAGGACGCGGCCGTCGTCATCGACGGCGACCGCATCGCGTGGACCGGTGAATCCAGCAAAGCACCCGCCACTGACAACCGGCTCGACGCGGGCGGCCGGGCGGTGCTGCCGGGCTTCGTGGACTCCCACTCCCACCTGGTCTTCGCGGGCGACCGGACGCAGGAGTTCAACGCCCGCATGTCCGGCCGCTCCTACACGGCAGGCGGCATCCGGACCACGGTCGCGGCCACCCGGGCCGCGAGCGACGCGGAACTGGAGGCGAACCTCACCCGTTATCTCGGAGAGGCCCTCCGCCAGGGCACCACCACCTTCGAGACCAAGTCGGGCTACGGCCTCACCGTCGAGGACGAGTCCCGCGCCCTGCGCCTCGCGGCACGGCACACCGACGAGGTGACGTACCTCGGCGCGCACATCGTCTCCCCGGACTACGCCGACGACCCGGCGGCCTACGTCGCCCTGGTCACCGGCGAGATGCTGGACGCGTGCGCGCCGCACGCCCGCTGGATCGACGTCTTCTGCGAGAAGGGCGCCTTCGACGGCGACCAGGCCCGCGCGATCCTCACGGCCGGCAAGGCCAGGGGACTGCACCCGCGCATCCACGCCAACCAGCTCTCCCACGGCCCCGGCGTCCAGCTCGCCGTGGAACTGGACGCGGCCAGCGCCGACCACTGCACCCACCTCACGGACGCGGACGTCGACGCCCTGGCCAACAGCTCGACGGTCGCCACGCTGCTCCCCGGCGCCGAGTTCTCCACCCGGGCCGAGTGGCCGGACGCCCGCCGTCTGCTCGACGCGGGCGTGACGGTCGCCCTCTCCACCGACTGCAACCCCGGCTCGTCCTTCACCTCCTCCCTCCCCTTCTGCATCGCCCTGGCCGTCCGCGACATGCGGATGACCCCCGACGAGGCGGTCTGGTCGGCCACGGCGGGCGGCGCGGCGGCCCTGCGCCGCACGGACATCGGCCGGCTCACCCCCGGCGCCTACGCCGACCTGACCCTCCTGGACGCCCCCAGCCACGTACACCTGGCCTACCGCCCGGGCGTACCGCTGGTCAGCGGCGTGTGGCGGCGCGGGGTGCGGGTGGTGTGAGCGCCGTCAGTCCTGGACCGTGCGCCAGGCGATCAACGCACTGCGCGCCAGCGCGCGTTCCTTCCGTCGCTCGGGCAGGAGGGCAGGCCTGCTCCCGGCTGTCTTGGCGAAGTCGGGGAGCAGCCCGCGGTCGCTGATCTCCCGAAGCATCACGTACAGGGGAGTGCGGCCCAGGCCCTGGGGCGTGAGGAAGTCCTGGTGCGCCTTGCAGACACCGGTGAAGACACGCGAGAACTGCTCCAGGGTCATGCTGTCCAGGAGGGTGCGGGTCAGGGACCGCCAGTGCTCGCCGGACATCCGTCCCAGCCGGGCGTCGTGCACGGCCAGCCACACGTGATCCGTGTCGAGCCTTCTCGCGAAATCGGTGATGAGCAGGGAATGCAGCTCACGCCACTCGGACTGCGGCGCCACAAGCAGGAGCGTCAGCGTGTGTTCGCCGGAATTGCCGAACGCCGCTGGGCGAAGGTTCCTGACCGCGGCCTTCTCATCGGCCGGGATGCGCGCCATGACCTGAGCCATGTCGTCCAGGCCGCGCGGGGACGCCAGCAGAGCGGCGAGGACACTGTGCGGCCCTGTCGGACGCAGCTTCAGGATCTGGTCCGTTCCCGGATCCCACTGGTCCGGCCACAGGGTGTGGAGTACCGCGATGTCCTGCGGCGTCATGACCAGACACGCCTCGGCGGCGAGGAGCCCGGCCCTCTTGGCGGCATGGTGGGCGAAGGACGGTGTCCACTGCCGGTCCAGTGTGCGCTTGCCGAAAGCGGCCACGTCCTCGACGCTGCGGACGCGGGCCACCTCACGCACGACGTGGTCGCCGTGCAGTCGGTCGCCCCGGTGGTCCAGCCAGGCGACCAGGTCGGAGAGCTCGTCCACGGGCCGGGTCAGGGCTGCCTCGGTGAGGTCACGGGCCGCTTCCCTGGTACGGCCCGTTTCCCAGTGCGCCGTCAGTTGGTCCTGCAGGACCTCCAAGGGGAGCGCGACACCGCCGCCCTCCCCGGAGCGCGCGGCCAGTTCCTCCTCCATATCCCTGACCTGGGTCTCCAGGGCGGCGCATCGGCGTTCGGCGTCGGCGCGGGCGGTGATCACCTCTGCCAGTTCGGCCCGGAGCCGGGCCACCTCGTGAACCAGGCCTTCGTTGTCCGCGACGGGCTCGGCAGGCGCCGCCTCCACATCCGCGCCGGCGGCGCTGGGCCGGCCGGCGAACCAGTCCTGGCGCACCTGCTTCAATTCGGCGTGCAGCCGTGCGATCTGCTGCTCCTTCTTCTCCAGCAGGTCGTGCAGCGCCTCTTGGTGTCTGGTCAGGAGCTCGGCCTCGCGTCGCGTCTTCTCCATCTCGGCCCGCAGCGACTCCAGTTCGTACACCGCCGGGTCGCACACGCGCAGGGCCGCAAGGCGCAGTGCGCGCAGATTCGAGCGGACCTCGGGCTGAACAGGGGTGCCCCGCAATGATTCGACCTCGCGGACCAGCCGGTCGATGAAGTCCTGCGTGGCCACTCGTCGGCCGCGGAGCGATCGTGACACCACCGACTTGTCGAGCGAGACGCGGACCGCGTACGCGCTCTGGGACATCCCGAGCGTGTTGAAGAGCGTCGTCAACTCGTTGCCGAGTGCGGAGACCTCGGGGACCTCGCCCCGCTCCAGGCTCCCCGAACCCCTGGTCGCAGGCAGCGACTCCGTCACTGAGATCCCCCTCGTGTTGACCTGGCATCGGCAACCCGTGCGTCTGCCGCAACGGGTGCACGCTTCTGCACGGTGGTGTCCCGGAGAGTCCCTCCCACGGATTGGAGCCGTCGAACCATGACACCATCCTGGACCGCCGTCGTCGCGGGCAGCCGCTGGATGCAGCGTGTCCTCGTCGTCCTCTGCGCGATCGTTCCGCTGCTCGTCGCCACCCTCGCCTGTACGCCGGCGCTGGTCGTACTCCCGTTCCTGCCGGCGCACAGCGCTCGTGCCACGGCGATCGTGCGGCAGCTCATCGCATGGACCCGCACCGCGCTGATCGCCAGCCGGAGCCGGTGAGTGGCGCAGGCCCAGCAAGGCTCTGCCGCCCGACTCCGCCACACTCATCGCGCCCCCGCCCGCCACCGCTGTCCGCGGCTGCCGGACAGGGGGCGCAGGGTCACGCCGTCGTCGTCGGCCGGGGTCACCGCCGTCTCGAGGGCGATGGCCGGGCGGATCGTGCCGTCGGGGTCGACGGTGAAGCGGAGGTTCTCGCCGTTGCGGCCGTGGACCGAGTCGCACTCCCAGATGCCCACGCCCCGGTCGACCGAGCCCCGGCTGTCCAGGCAGAAGTCGTCGTCGGCCGCCGAGCGGAGCACGCCCAGGGAGGCGTCGACGCTCCAGCGCTGGGTCGCCGAGGAGCCGCAGGGGGCCGTGACGACGTCGGTGCCCTTCGCCAGGTCGCCGTCACGGATGTCCAGGCAACGGCCCGTGACGAGGTTGACCACCTGGGCGGAGAAGGCGCCCGGCGGGGCGGGCGGGGGCGTCGGGCTCGGGGTCTCGCGGCGGGGCGGCGCCGACGTCGGGCGGTGCGACGCCGGGGAGGAGGACGCGGGCGCGGACGTGGGGGACGGGGACGGGGAAGCGGGGTGCGACGGGGGGAGCGAGACCGTCGCCGTCACCGTCACCGAGGAGGGGGCGGGGGTCGTCGCCGACGGGCGGCGGTCGGGGGTGTGCGCGGGGACGAACAGGAAGACCAGCAGCGGGGTCAACGCCACGCCCAGGGCCGCCGAGCCCAGCAGGACGCGGCTCCGGGGCGGCCGGCCCGCCGTGCCGGCGGCCGTGGGCACGGCGGCGGGTGCGGGGTGCTCGTCCCCGCGCAGGTACGCCGTTCCGCGCCACGGCAGCAGACCCTCGGCCAGGGTCTGCCGGGGCGCGTCCCGCACGGCCCGCAGTTCCTCGAACGCGGCCGTACAGTGCGGGCAGCGCGCCATGTGGGTGTCCAGGTCGGCGCTGCGGCGCGGGGCGTCCGGCCGTGCCGCCTCCTCGATCAGCCGCCGGAAGTCCGCGCAGCGCGGGTCGTCGGAGGCGGCCAGCCGGTGCCGCAGACAGGCCTGGGCCAGGGCGGCGAGGGCCCGCGGGGTGTCGTGGGAGACGTCCGTCCGGCCGAGGCCGAGGAAGGCGGCGGTGCGCTCCTCGGGTTCCGCTTCGAGGACGCCGTACCAGAGCAGTCCCTGGGCGCGGGACGGCAGTGACCGGAAGGCCGGGAGCAGGGGCGGGGTCGGGCCCTCGGGTTGGCCGGCCGTGGTCAGCACCAGCAGCAGAGCCGGGTCGACACCGGCGGAGCGTTCGTCGCGCGCCCAGTCGGCCGCCAGCCGCACGGTGAGCAGCAGCAGCCGGTGGCGCAGGGGGACGGGCGGTTCGACACCCCGGGCCGTCTCGCGGGCCGCCGTGGTGAACGTCTCCGCCGCCAGCCGGCGGGCCGCGGACTCGCTCGCCGCGCACAGCCGGGCGTAGGCGAGGACCGCCGGGTGGTGCCGGCGGCGCAGCTCCTGCAACGCCGGGTAGGCCGTGGGCGTGGGGGAGCGCAGCAGTTCGGTCAGCCGCGCGTCCGGCGCGTGGTCGTGGTCCCCCGCCGTGGCGTGGCCCCCCTCAGCCATGCAACACCCTCCGTCCCGAGAAGGCCGCTGACATACCAGCCAGTTTGGGGACCCATAGTGGTGGACGGTGGCGGTCGCGGAAAGAGGTTTCTGTGCGGAACCGCATAACGGTTGGGCCGCCGGGCACCCGGCACAGCGGTGGAGTGCGCGACGGGGACGGCGGAGCGGCCCGGCGTTCCGGCCGGGCCGCTCACCGCAGTGCGGGGAAGTCGCGGGCGGAGGGTCACTCCTCCAGCGTCAGCCCCTTGCGCAGCCGTACCAGCGTGCGCGACAGCAGCCGGGACACGTGCATCTGGGAGATGCCGAGTTCCTCGCCGATCTCCGACTGGGTCATGTTCGCCACGAACCGCAGGGAGAGGATCTTCCGGTCCCGGGGCGCGAGTTCGGCGATCAGGGGCTTGAGCGACTCGATGTACTCGATGCCTTCGAGGCCGTGGTCCTCGTACCCGATGCGGTCCGCGAGCGCGCCCTCGGACTCGTCCTCCTCAGGCTGGGCGTCCAGCGACGAGGCGGTGTAGGCGTTCGAGGCGGCCATGCCCTCGACGACCTCGTCCCTGGAGATGCCGAGCCGCTCGGCCAGTTCCGCGACCGTGGGGGCGCGGTCCAGCTGCTGCGCCAGCTCGTCGCCGGCCTTGGCCAGGTCGAGCCGCAGCTCCTGGAGCCGGCGCGGGACGCGCACGGACCACGAGGTGTCACGGAAGAACCGCTTGATCTCGCCGATGATGGTCGGCATCGCGAAGGTGGGGAACTCGACGCCGCGGGAGAGTTCGAAACGGTCGATCGCCTTGATCAGGCCGATGGTGCCGACCTGGATGATGTCCTCCATCGGTTCGCTGCGGGAGCGGAAGCGGGAGGCGGCGAACTTGACGAGCGCGAGGTTGAGCTCGACGAGGGTGTTGCGGACGTACGCGTGCTCGTGCGTCCCCTCCTGAAGCGACTCCAGGCGCTCGAAGAGGGTCTTGGACAGGGCCCGCGCGTCGACCGGGGCGATCTCGTCGTATGGGGGGATCTCCGGGAGTCCCTCGAAGGGATCGAGGGGGTCGATGGGATGATCCAGTTGTTCCGGTGGGGGTGTCGACGTCGCGGTCGGGGTAGGCGATGCGTCGAGCCGGGGTGACATGGGTGTCCTCCATCGTTCTCGGCATATGGCTGCCGAAGCCAGTACGTGCACTGCGGTGTGCGGCGCCTCCGAAGCCGGCGTGTAGGTAGGTGGGTCCTTACTAGCCCTACCCGCTGCACCGAGCGAGTCGCAAGTGCATTCTGTGGCTATATGTCCGTTTCTGTGCGGATGTTCGGGTGTCGGAGTGCGCATGGAAGGCGTAATGTTCGAGGGCATCAGCAGCCACGACCTCGGGAGAGAGACGGCATGGACCACGGGACGGTCGGCAGCGCACAGTCGGGCCGGCTTCTGGTGGAGGTGCGGGAAGAGGGCTCCAGCGCCGTTGTGACACCGGCGGGTGAGCTCGACCACCACACCGCCGATCTTTTGCGTGAGCCCCTCGACGACCTCTTGGACAAGGGCTTCACGCGGCTTGTCGTGGACTGTTCACGCCTGGAGTTCTGCGACTCCACAGGACTGAACGTCCTGCTCGGCGCCCGCCTCAAGGCGGAGGCCGCCGGGGGCGGGGTCCATCTGGCAGGGATGCTGCCGGTGGTCGCCCGCGTGTTCGAGATCACCGGGGCCGAGGCGGTCTTCACCGTCCACGACTCCCTGGAGGCGGCCCTGGCCGACGGTGCCGACTGAGCCGGCGCCCCGGTGTCCGGTCCGGTCCGTCGCGGCTTCCCGTGGGAGTTACACACATCCTGCCCGAAACGGGGGGTGTTCCGCCGGATCGGTCGGGCAGGAGTGGGCAGAAGAAAGCGGGAGGCGTTCCGCCGGGTGCCGGCCACCGGCGCCGGTGGCCGGTCGTCGGTCACCGGATTCCCGGAGGCGGGCGGACGCCCCGGACGGGGCGTGCGTCCGGCGGACGGGCGGGTGTGGATTCCCGTCCGGGCGGCGTGCGGGCGACCACCGGGCGGCGTGCGGACGGCGTACGAACGGCGTGCGGACCGCCTCCCGGCCGGACGGCGCCCAGGGTGCCGACGGAGGCCAGGCCTCCGACAGGACTGAACGGCCGGAGACCACCGGCCGGACTATTGACCGGACTATTGAATCGTGAACTGGTGAATCGGTGAGGTGAAGCGCTGATGAGCACCACCCGGCCTTACTCGCCGGGCGACCGCGGCCCGGAGCCCAGCGGCGCTTCCGGGGCGTCCGAGGGGGCTGCGTCGACCGTCGGCGCGGCCACGGGGGCAGCCGCGCCGTCCGTGCCGTCCGGGCCGCCGGGCCCGGCCGACGGCACTCAGCCAACCCGGGGCCGGCAGGTCCGCAGGCTGCGCCTGGAAGGCGAGAGCGGGGCCGTCCCGCTCGCCCGCGACTTCACCCGCCAGGCGCTGTACGCGTGGGGCTGGCTGCCCGCCGCCGGCGCCGAGCAGCGGGCCGCCGCCGAGGACGTGCTGCTCGTGGTCTCCGAGCTGGTGACCAACGCCTGCCTGCACGCCGAGGGCCCCGACGAACTGCTCCTCTCCTGCGACAACAAGGTGATCCGGCTGGAGGTCTCCGACCGGGGCCCCGGCGAGCCGGCCCCGCGCACCCCGCACCGCGCCGGCCGGCCCGGCGGGCACGGCATGTTCATCGTGCAGCGGCTGTGCCTGGACTGGGGCGTGGTCCGCGCTCCCGGCACGCCGGGCAAGACGGTCTGGGCGGAGCTGGGCGCTCCCGCCTGAGCGACGGCGGAGGCCACCCGGGTCCCCGCCTCCCTCCGGCACCGCCCGGCGCACGCCGGATCACCACGACTCCGGCGTGTGACGCGTCTTCCCCGGCCGGCTCGGCCGTGCTCACGGCCGCGCCGGCGGCCCACACCGACGTCCTCGGCGTCGGCTACCGCCGGCGGCACCTCGTCGGCTACCGCCGTCAGACGCGGGTCGGCGACAAGAGCGCCACCTCGCCCGCGAGCCGCGCCCTCGCCGTAGGGTTCGAGGAGTCGCGGTGACGGACGGCTCCGCCGCCATCCCGAAGGACGAGACCCCCGACCCCACCGGCACCCGCGAGCCCGTCACCGGTGGCACCTCGTTGGCCACCGCCGCACCCGCGAGCCCGTCACCGGTGGCACCTCGTTGGCCACCGCCGCACCCGCGAGCCCGTCACCGGTGGCACCTCGTCGGCCACCGCCGCACCCGCGAGCCCGCCGCCGGCGCCTGGGCGCGCCGTCCCCGGGCCTCCTCGCCGTCGAGGCGATCGGTGCGCCCACGACGTGCGGCCCGGTGAGGACCGCCGTCTTCCCCCACCCTGGACCCCCACGGCGCCCTGAGAGCCTTGCCGTGGTCGCGGGCACGGCGATCCCGCTGGGCCGCGGTTTTCACGGTGCTCCCAGGGCGCGGGACGCGACAGCCCGCCGAGGGGCGCGGGGCATTCAGCGGCCCCGCACACGAGGAGGGCCGCCACACCCAGGTGTGGCGGCCCTCCCGGCCAAGGCTTCCGTGGACTAGTGCACGTCGCCCATCATCTTCTTCACCTTGCCGCGGTACATCCACACCGCGACGCCCGCGAGCACGGCGAGCACGGCCTCCAGGGCGACGAAGCCCATCTTGTCGAGGTTGACGCCACCGACGGCCGGGTTCGACAGCAGGGCGGTGACGGAGTCGCCCGCGGTCACCGCGAGGAACCAGACGCCCATCATCTGCGAGGCGTACTTCTTCGGCGCCATCTTCGTCGTCACCGACAGGCCCACCGGCGACAGCGTCAGCTCACCGACGGTCTGCGCGAAGTAGATCGCGACCAGCCACAGCGCCGCGGCCTTGTGACCGCCCTCGGCGATCGACAGCGGGGCGAGGAAGACGAAGAAGGACGCGCCGACCAGCACCAGGCCGGAGGAGAACTTCACGATCGTGCTCGGCTCCTTGCCGCGCTTGTTCAGCCACAGCCACAGCCAGGCGAAGACCGGCGCGAGGGCCATGATCATGACCGGGTTGACCGACTGGTACCAGGAGACCGGGAACTCCCAGCCGAAGATGGTGTTGTCGGCGCTCTTCTCGGCGAACAGCGAGAGGGTGGAGCCGCCCTGGTCGTAGATCATCCAGAAGACGGCGGCGGCCACGAAGAACCAGATGTACGCGGACACCTTGGAACGCTCGGCCGGCTCCAGGTCCTTGTCGCGCAGGATGCGGGAGATGACCAGGATCGGCACGATCAGGCCGATGAGGGTGAGCGGGATCAGCGCCCAGTTCAGGGTGAAGTGGCCGGTGCCGCCGACGACGCCGTAGAAGACCGCGGCGATGGCCAGCCAGATCAGGCCCTTGCGCAGGGTGGACGCCTTCTCGGCGGGCGTCAGCGGGGTCGGGACCTCGCTGCTCTTGGCGTTCAGGTGGCGGCCGCCGAGCAGGTACTGGGCGAGACCCAGCGCCATGCCGAGCGCGGCCAGCGCGAAGCCCAGGTGCCAGTTGACGTTCTCGCCGACGGTGCCGATGACCAGCGGGGCGACGAAGGCGCCGAGGTTGATGCCGATGTAGAAGAGCGTGAAGCCGCCGTCCCGACGCGGGTCCTGCGGGCCGTCGTAGAGGTGACCGACCATCGTGGAGATGTTGGCCTTCAGCAGGCCGGAGCCGATGGCGACGAGGACCAGGCCGACGAAGAAGCTCGCGGCGGCGGGCAGCGCCAGGCACAGGTGACCGAGCATGATGACCAGGCCCGCGACGGCGACCGTCTTGCGGGGGCCGAGGACGCGGTCGGCGAACCAGCCGCCGGGCAGGGCGAGCAGGTACACGAGCGACAGGTACACGGAGTAGATGGCCGTCGCCGTGCCCGCGCTCAGGTGCAGGCCACCCGGGGCCACCAGGTACAGCGGGAGAAGGGCCCTCATGCCGTAGTAGGAGAAGCGCTCCCACATCTCGGTCATGAAGAGAGTGGCCAGTCCGCGGGGGTGGCCGAAGAAGGTCTTCTCGGAACCGGGGGTGCCCGGTCGGACCGAGTCCTTCGTCAGGCTGGACGCCATGGTCGTTCCTTGCTGGTCGGGGCGCGCGGTGGGGGTCCCCCCGGCTCGGGCGGAGCCGAGAGGTGGGGAGTTGCCCGCCCGTGGGGGTGTCGGCCGGCACCGGCGGGGTCGGGCGCCCACCCCCACGCCCAGGGGGAGTCCGCCCCGGATCGCGGAGCGGCGGACGGCGACCACCGGGATCCACGCCCCCGACGCGTCGCTGCGTCCGGAGCCCGGCCAGAGGTCATTCCTTTCAAGGCTGGCACCGGCCAGCCCGCACACAAAGAAGACCCTCGGCGTCACATGCCGCGCCAAAGGTCCCCGGTGTACTACAGGCGTTCAGGTCACCATACGGCAGGACACTGCCGGATATGGAAGGACTTGAGATATGGATCACAGGTGTCGCGGGAACCACGGAACCTGATTCGAAGGTCTCTCCTACGATCGCATCCCCAGGTCAATGGTTCGTACCAGCAGCATGCGAAGGTAAGAAGCCCGGCTGCCGATCACACCCCGGCACCGCACGCGGGCGGTCTACCATCACCTCATGACCCGTGTACTGCTCGCCGAGGACGACGCGTCCATCTCGGAGCCGCTGGCCCGCGCCCTGCGCCGGGAAGGTTACGAGGTCGAGGTGCGCGAGGACGGACCCGCCGCGCTCGACGCCGGAATGCAGGGCGGCGTGGACCTGGTCGTGCTGGACCTGGGCCTGCCCGGCATGGACGGCCTGGAGGTCGCCCGCCGGCTGCGTTCCGACGGTCACACCGTGCCGATCCTCATCCTGACCGCGCGGGCCGACGAGGTGGACACCGTCGTCGGTCTGGACGCGGGCGCCGACGACTACGTCACCAAGCCGTTCCGGCTCGCCGAACTGCTCGCCCGGGTGCGGGCCCTGCTCCGGCGCGGCGCCGCCGAACCGCAGCAGCCGCCGGCCACGCACGGGGTGCGCATCGACGTCGAGTCGCACCGGGCCTGGATGGGCGACGAGGAACTCCAGCTGACCGCCAAGGAGTTCGACCTGCTGCGGGTGCTGGTGCGGGACGCGGGCCGGGTGGTGACCCGGGACCAGCTGATGCGCGAGGTCTGGGACACCACGTGGTGGTCGTCCACCAAGACCCTGGACATGCACATCTCCTGGCTGCGCAAGAAGCTGGGCGACGACGCGGCGAACCCCCGGTACATCGCGACGGTGCGTGGCGTGGGCTTCCGGTTCGAGAAGAGCTGAGTCCGGGCCCCAGCGATCACCCCAGGTAACGGAGCATGCGCCGACGTCTCATCCAGTCCACCCTCGCCGTCGTCCTCGTGGTGATCGCGGTCTTCGGCGTGTCCCTGGTGATCGTCGAGACACGGACGATCAGCAACAGCGCCCAGGAACGGGTGGAGTCCGAGGCGGTGCGGCTGGCCAGCATCGTGGACAGCCGCATCCTCGCCGCGGAGAACGTCAACGCGGACGTACTGCGCAACCCGGTCAGCAAGGACCAGTACGCGGTCATCCGGATGCCCGGCAAGCCGCCCATCGAGATCGGCGACAGGCCCGAGGGCGACACCATCCACTCCACCCAGCGTGGCGAGGAGGGCGAGACGGTCACCGTGCAGGAGCCGCGCTCCGCGGTGACCCGCGAGGTCGGCCGGACCCTGCTGATCATCGGGCTGGTCGCGTTGCTCGCCGTGGTGGCGGCGGTGCTGCTGGCCGTACGGCAGGCCAACCGGCTCGCCTCCCCGCTGACCGACCTCGCCGAGACCGCCGAACGCCTCGGCTCCGGCGACCCGCGCCCCCGGCACAAGCGGTACGGCGTCCCCGAGCTGGACCGGGTCGCCGATGTGCTGGACGCCTCCGCCGAGCGCATCGGGCGCATGCTGACGGCCGAGCGGCGCCTCGCGGCCGACGCCTCCCACCAGCTCCGTACACCGCTGACCGCGCTGTCCATGCGCCTGGAGGAGATCACCCTCACCGACGACCCGGACACGGTGAAGGAGGAGGCGACCATCGCGCTGACGCAGGTCGAGCGGCTCACGGACGTCGTGCAGCGGCTGCTGACGAACTCGCGGGACCCGCGGACCGGCTCCGCCGTCACCTTCGACCTGGACGAGGTCATCCAGCAGCAGCTCGCCGAGTGGCGGCCTGCCTACCGCGGCGTCGGCCGGGCCATCGTCAGCTCCGGCAAGCGGCACCTCCAGGCGGTCGGCACCCCGGGCGCGGTCGCGCAGGTGCTGGCCGCGCTGATCGAGAACTCGCTGATGCACGGCGGCGGCACCGTCGCCCTGCGCACCCGGGTCACCGGCAACCAGGCCGTGATCGAGGTCACCGACGAGGGGCCGGGCGTGCCGGCCGACCTCGGCGCGCGGATCTTCGAGCGCACGATCAGCGGGCGGAACTCCACGGGGATCGGCCTCGCCGTCGCCCGTGACCTCGCGGAGGCCGACGGCGGACGCCTCGAGCTGCTCCAGGCGCAGCCCCCGGTCTTCGGCCTGTTCCTCTCGCGCACGCCCCCGGCGCGCGCCCTGGACGACGACCAGCCGACGGTCCGCTAGGCACTGCGCCCGGCCGGCCCGCGCGGCTACGGCACGCGCTGCTTGGGCGCCCGCTTCGCCGGTTCCCGCCCCAGGACCGGTTCCGCGCTCGCCACGGTCTCCCGGGCGGGCAGCGCCCGGAACACCCAGCTGCGGTACGACCAGAACCGGAAGAGGGTCGCGACGCCGATGCCGACGAACTTGAAGACGTTGCTCTGCAGCGGGCTGTCCCAGCCGAAGCCGTAGGTCGCCAGGTACAGCACGCCGTTCTCGATCACCAGGCCGATCGCGCTGAACAGCAGGAACAGCGTCAGTTCCTTGGTGCGCCCGCTCTTGTCGCGGTCCCGGTACGTCCAGTAACGGAAGCCGACGTAGTTGAAGACGATGGCCACGACGGTCGCGATGATGCTGGCCCGCACCACCGGCAGGTCCGAGACGTGCCGGACCAGGTTGAACACGCCGAGATTGACGAGGACGCCGGCACCGCCCACGGCACCGAACTTGGCCACCTCTCGGACGAGCCGTTGCAGCCCCGAGGAACGAGGTTCCATGGCTGTGCAGCTCCCGTCGGTAGGTTTCCTCAACCCCGCCATGCTAGCCGGGCGGACCCGCCGCTGCCCGTGGACCGGGCCACGCTGTGGAAACAGGTCGACAAGAGGCGGGGAAGCCCCGGGTAAGAGTCCGTGAGAGGGCGGCGATCCGGCAGCCGCCGCGTGGCCGATACGCTAGGGGTGTGACGTTCCCGGTAGTCGGCATGGTCGGCGGGGGTCAGCTCGCGCGTATGACGCACGAGGCGGGCATCCCGCTGGGCATCAGGTTCAAGCTCCTCAGTGACACTCCTCAGGATTCCGCGGCGCAGGTCGTGAACGATGTCGTCATCGGCGACTATCGCGACCTCGACACGCTCCGCGAGTTCGCGCGCGGCTGTGACGTGATCACCTTCGACCACGAGCACGTGCCCACCGAGCACCTGCGTGCCCTGGAGGCGGACGGCATTCCCGTGCGCCCCGGGCCCGACGCACTGGTGCACGCCCAGGACAAGGGGGTGATGCGTGCGAAGCTCGACGCGATCGGCATCCCGTGCCCCCGGCACCGGATCGTGAGCGACCCCGAGGACGTGGTCCGGTTCGCCGAGGAGGGCGACGGCTTCCCGGTCGTCCTCAAGACGGTCCGCGGCGGCTACGACGGCAAGGGCGTGTGGGTCGTGGACGACGCCGAGCAGGCGGCCGAGCCGTTCCGCGCCGGCGTGCCCGTCCTCGCCGAGGAGAAGGTCGACTACGTCCGCGAGCTGGCCGCCAACGTCGTACGCTCCCCGCACGGCCAGGCCGTCGCCTACCCGGTGGTGGAGTCGCAGCAGGTCAACGGCGTCTGCGACACGGTCATAGCCCCCGCGCCCGACCTGGACGAGGACCTGGCGCTGCACGCCGAGCGGCTGGCGCTGACCATCGCCAAGGAACTCGGCGTCGTCGGGCACCTCGCCGTCGAGCTGTTCCAGACCCGCGACGGCCGCATCCTCGTCAACGAACTGGCCATGCGCCCGCACAACTCCGGCCACTGGAGCATGGACGGCGCGATCACCTCGCAGTTCGCCAACCACGTCCGCGCGGTCCTCGACCTGCCCCTGGGCGACCCGCGCCCGCGCGCCGAGTGGACCGTGATGGTCAACGTCCTGGGCGGCGACTTCCCGGACATGTACTCCGCGTACTTGCACTGCATGGCCCGCGACCCCAAGCTCAAGATCCACATGTACGGCAAGGACGTGAAGCCGGGCCGCAAGGTCGGGCACGTCAACACCTACGGCGACGACCTGGACGACGTGCTGGAGCGCGCCCGTCACGCAGCCGGCTACCTGAGAGGCACCATCACCGAATGAGCCCCGTTGTTGGCATCGTCATGGGGTCGGACTCCGACTGGCCCGTCATGGAAGCCGCCGCCAAGGCCCTGGACGAGTTCGAGATCCCCTACGAGGTCGACGTCGTCTCCGCGCACCGCATGCCCCGCGAGATGATCACGTACGGCGAGCAGGCCGCCGACCGCGGCCTGAAGGTGATCATCGCGGGTGCGGGCGGCGCCGCCCACCTGCCCGGCATGCTCGCCTCCGTGACCCCGCTGCCGGTCATCGGCGTGCCCGTGCCGCTGAAGAACCTGGACGGCATGGACTCCCTGCTCTCCATCGTGCAGATGCCGGCCGGTGTCCCCGTCGCCACGGTCTCCGTCGCCGGTGCCCGCAACGCCGGTCTCCTCGCCGCCCGCATCCTCGCCGCGCACGACGAGGAGCTGCTGCACCGGATGCGCGACTTCCAGCAGGACCTCAACGACCAGGCCACCGAGAAGGGCAAGCGGCTGCGCTCCAAGGTCGAGGGCGCGGGCAGCGGCTTCGGCTTCGGGAAGTGACCGCCGTGGCCGCCCTGGACGAAGCACACGCGCTGCTGCGCGAGTTCCCCGTGGTCGACGGGCACAACGACCTGCCCTGGGCGCTGCGCGAGCAGACCGGCTACGACCTGGACGCCCTGGACATCGCCGGTGACCGGCGCGAGCGGCTGCACACCGACCTGCCGCGGCTGCGCGCCGGCGGGGTCGGCGCCCAGTACTGGTCGGTGTACGTGCCGTGCGAGCAGCCGGACCCGGTCGCGGCGACGCTGGAGCAGATCGACTGCGTCCGGCAGCTGCTGGCCCGCTACCCGGCCGAGCTGGCGCCCGCGCTGACCGCCGCCGACATGGAGGAGGCGCGCGGGCAGGGCCGTATCGCCTCGCTCATGGGCGCCGAGGGCGGCCACTCCATCGCCAACTCGATGGGCACCCTGCGCGGTCTGTACGCGCTCGGCGTGCGCTACATGACGCTCACCCACAACGACAACGTGGACTGGGCCGACTCCGCGACCGACGAGCCGCGGGTGGGCGGGCTGTCGGCCTTCGGCCGCGAGGTCGTGGCGGAGATGAACCGCCTCGGCATGCTCGTCGACCTGTCCCATGTGGCGGCGACGACGATGCGGGACGCGCTGGACGCCACGTCCGCGCCGGTGATCTTCTCCCACTCCTCCTCGCGCGCGGTGTGCGACCACCCCCGCAACATCCCCGACGACGTCCTGGAACGCCTGCCCGCCAACGGCGGCGTGGCGATGGTGACGTTCGTGCCCAAGTTCGTGCTCCAGGCCGCCGTCGACTGGACGGCCGCCGCCGACGAGAACCTGCGCGCCCACGGTCTGCACCACCTGGACACCAGCCCCGAGGCGATGAAGATCCACCGGGCCTTCGAGGAGCGCAACCCGCGCCCGGTCGCCACGGTGTCCACGGTCGCCGACCACCTGGACCACATGCGCGAGGTCGCCGGCATCGACCACCTGGGCATCGGCGGCGACTACGACGGCACCGCGTTCACCCCGGACGGCCTGAACGACGTCTCCGGCTACCCGAACCTGCTCGCCGAACTGCTGGACCGCGGCTGGTCCAAGGCCGACCTGGCCAAGCTGACCTGGCAGAACGCGGTACGCGTGCTCGGCGCGGCGGAGGACGTCGCCCGGGACCTCCAGGCCACCCGCGCGCCGTCCCTCGCCACGATCGAGTCGCTGGACGGCACGCGCGACGGGAACTGACCGGGGTACGCGCGCCCGGCGAAGGCCCGGATCACCGAGCCGGGCCTTCCCGGGACGTCACGACCCTTCGTCGATCCGGCACAGGCAGAACGGATGCCCGGCCGGGTCGGCGTACACCTGGTAGTCCTTCGTCTCGCGGTCCTCCAGGTCCAGCGGGCGGGCGCCGAGCGCCAGCACCCGCTCGTGCGCCGCGTCGAGGTCCGCCCAGGTCGGCCCCGCGTCGAAGTCGAGGTGGAGCTGCTGGCCGTTGCGGTCCGCGCGCGGCCACTCCGGCGGGGTGTGTCCCTCGGCCCGCTGGAAGGCGATGCGGGGCCCGTCCGGCACCTGGAGCACGACCCAGTCGTCGTCCTCGGGCCGTGGGGTCCCTCCGGCGACCGCCGCGTAGAAGGCGGCCAGCGCGTGCGGATCGGGGCAGTCGAGAACGACGTTGCGGAAACGGGCCACGGACGCCATGGAATCCTCCTCCGGGACGGGTCAGCAGGCGCAGAGACAGAACGGGTGCCCCGCGGGGTCGGCGTAGACACGGAAGGTCCGCTCGCGGTCCGCCGTGTCCAGCGGCTTGGCGCCCAGCTCCAGCACGCCCTTCTCCGCCGCGTCCAGGTCCTCCACCACCAGGTCCAGGTGGAACTGCTGCGACCGGTCCGCGGCGGGCCACTCCGGCGGCACGAACCCCGGCGCCCGCTGGAAGGCCAGGGCCGTCCCGCCGGGCACCTTCAGGTCCACCCACGCGCTGTCCTCGGGGTCCTCCTCCACCGTGCCGCCCAGCACACCGGCGTAGAAACCGGCCAGCGCGTGCGGGTCGGGACAGTCCAGGACGACGATGTCGAGCTTGGCGAGAGCCATGACTACCTCCTCGGGGCGTTACCTGTAAGGACGGGTAACCAGTAACGGTTACTGCATGCTCCCCCATAGGGGGTAACGTCACAAGCATGAGCGAGAGATCGGCGGCCCCCGGCGGCCTGGCCCTGGTCGAGTCCCTGGTGAACACCCTGGACATCGAGGCGGGCACGGACGCGCTGGACACGCCGGAGGGCCGCGCCCGCCTCGGGATCACGGAGGACGGGCTGGCCGGGGCCCGGGAGCTGCGCGAGTCGCTGCGGGCCGCGCTGCTCGCGCACGCCGGGCACCCGCCCCACCGCCTGGTGACCCCGCTGGGCACCCTGCTGGCCCGGGCCCCGCTGCATGTCACCGTCGACGACCACGACGGCTCGGCCCGCCTCGCCCCGGCCGACGCCGGGCCGCTGCTGTCCCGGGTCGCCGCCGCCGTCGCCGAGGCGCTCGTCGCGGGCACCTGGGCCCGGCTCAAGGCGTGCGAGGCCGACACCTGCCACTGGGCGTACTACGACCGCAGCCCGGCCGGGCGCGGGCGCTGGTGCTCGATGCGGGTGTGCGGGGCGCGCGCGAAGATGCGCCGGTACCGGGCGAAGGGCGCGTGAACGGCGACGGTTTGGTGCAGAATGCGGACAGACGCCGGTTCGGCCGACTGAGCCTCGGCCGAACCGGCGTCGCCACCCGGGTCCCGGCGCGGGCCCTGTGCCCGGAGGGCGCCTACGCCTTGGGGCGGCCCATCGCGCGGTACGTCCAGCCGGCCCGGCGCCACAGCTCGGGGTCGAGGGTGTTGCGGCCGTCGAGGATCACCCGGGCCGCCGCCGCCTCGCCGAGCGCCACCGGGTCCAGCTCGCGGAACTCCCGCCACTCGGTCAGGTGCAGGACGACGTCGGCACCCCGGGCGGCCTCCAGCGCGGAACCGGCGTAGCCCAGGGTCGGGAAGACCTTGCGGGCGTTCTCCATGCCCTTCGGGTCGTACACGGTCACCTGGCCGCCCTGGAGGTGGATCTGGCCGGCCACGTTCAGCGCGGGCGAGTCGCGGACGTCGTCCGAGTCCGGCTTGAAGGTGGCGCCGAGCACCGCGACCCGCTTGCCGAGGAAGGACCCGCCGCCCAGCGCCTCCCGGGTCATCTCCACCATCTGGCCGCGCCGGCGCATGTTGATGGAGTCGATCTCGCGCAGGAACGTCAGCGCCTGGTCGGCGCCCAGCTCACCCGCCCGGGCCATGAACGCCCGGATGTCCTTGGGCAGGCAGCCACCGCCGAAGCCGATGCCGGCGCGCAGGAACTTGCGGCCGATCCGGTCGTCGTGGCCGATGGCCTCCGCGAGCTTCGCCACGTCACCGCCGGCGGCCTCGCACACCTCCGCCATCGCGTTGATGAACGAGATCTTGGTCGCGAGGAAGGAGTTCGCGGCCGTCTTGACCAGTTCGGCGGTCGGGAAGTCGGTGACCACGAACGGGGTGCCCTCGCCGACCGGGCCGGCGTACACCTCGCGCAGCAGCTTCTCCGCGCGCTCGCTGCGCACGCCGACGACGATCCGGTCCGGGTGCAGGGTGTCCTGGACGGCGAAGCCCTCGCGCAGGAACTCCGGGTTCCAGGCCAGCTCGGCGTCGCCGCCCGCCGGGGCGTGCTCGGCCAGGTAGGCGGCCAGCCGGTCGGCGGAGCCCACCGGCACGGTCGACTTGCCGACGACGAGGGCCGGGCCGCGCAGGTGCGGGGCGAGGGAGGCCACGGCGGAGTCGACGTAGCTCATGTCGCAGGCGTACTCGCCGTGCTTCTGCGGGGTGTTCACGCACACGAAGTGCACATCGCCGAAGGCGCCGACCTCGGCCCAGTCCGTGGTGAACCGCAGCCGCCCGGTGGACCCCTCGATCCCGGCCACGTGGCGGCGCAGCAGCTCCTCGAGCCCCGGCTCGTACATCGGGGTCTCGCCGCGCTCCAGCATGGCGATCTTCTCGGGTACGACGTCCAGGCCCAGCACCTCGAAGCCCAGTTCGGCCATGGCCGCGGCGTGCGTGGCGCCGAGGTAGCCGGTGCCGATCACGGTGATCTTCAGGCTCATGGGGTGCGCTCCAGCTCCGGTCCGTCGGTCCTGCTCGGTCATGCGGTGCCTGAGCATAGTCGGGCCGCCCCGCGGGCAATTTCCCCGCTGTCACCAAGCTCACGTAGGCGGGGTCACACGGTGGCTCTAAAATTCAGTTACTTAACGGTAATTAGCGTCAGTATCACTGCGTCTTTGGAGCGTGAGAGACCGTGGCCGGATCGGCTGACTTCGACCTGTACCGCCCGTCCGAGGAGCACGACATGCTCCGGGACGCCGTCCGTTCCCTGGTCGAGGCGAAGATCGCGCCGTACGCCGCGGCGGTGGACGAGGAGGCCCGCTTCCCGCAGGAGGCCCTCGACGCCCTGGTGGCCAACGACCTGCACGCCGTGCACGTCCCCGAGGAGTTCGGCGGCGCCGGCGCCGACGCGCTCGCCACGGTCATCGTGATCGAGGAAGTGGCCCGCGCCTGCGTCTCCTCCTCTCTCATCCCCGCCGTGAACAAGCTGGGCTCGCTCCCGGTGATCCTCTCCGGCGGCGAGGAGCTGAAGAAGAAGTACCTGACGCCGCTCGCCAAGGGCGACGCCATGTTCTCGTACTGCCTGTCCGAGCCGGAGGCCGGCTCGGACGCGGCCGGCATGAAGACCAAGGCGGTCCGCGACGGCGACCACTGGGTGCTCAACGGCGTGAAGCGCTGGATCACCAACGCGGGCGTCTCCGAGTACTACACGGTGATGGCCGTGACGGACCCCTCGAAGCGCTCGAAGGGCATCTCCGCCTTCGTCGTGGAGAAGTCGGACGAGGGCGTCTCCTTCGGCGCCCCGGAGAAGAAGCTCGGCATCAAGGGCTCCCCGACCCGCGAGGTCTACTTCGACAACGTCCGCATCCCCGCCGACCGCATGATCGGCGAGGAGGGCACCGGCTTCATGACGGCCATGAAGACCCTGGACCACACCCGCATCACCATCGCCGCCCAGGCCCTCGGCTGCGCTCAGGGCGCCCTCGACTACGCCAAGGGGTACGTCCAGGAGCGCAAGCAGTTCGGCAAGCCGATCGCCGACTTCCAGGGCATCCAGTTCATGCTCGCCGACATGTCCATGAAGATCTCGGCGGCACGCGCGCTCACCTACCAGGCCGCCGCCGCCTCCGAGCGCGGCGACGCCGACCTCACCTACCTGGGTGCCGCCGCCAAGTGCTTCGCCTCCGACGTCGCCATGGAGGTCACCACCGACGCCGTCCAGCTCCTCGGCGGCTACGGCTACACCCGTGATTACCCGGTGGAGCGCATGATGCGGGACGCCAAGATCACGCAGATTTACGAGGGCACGAACCAGGTCCAGCGCATCGTCATGGCCCGCAACCTGCCGTGATCCGACATGCGGGACACCGCTCCCCGGCGTAGTACGGAAGCACACGGGACCCCTCCCGGGTCCCACCTGCCTCCGTGGAGGAGCCATGACCCAGTCCCAGTCCGGAATAATGCCTGCCCTCACGCAGCAGATGCAGGACTGCATCGACGCCTGCATGAACTGCCACAACATGTGCGAGGAGGCCATGAGCTCCTGCATGCAGCAGGGCGGCCAGGCGCAGATGCAGATCATGCGCGCGCTCATGGACTGCTCCGAGACGACCCGCATGTGCGCCGACATGATGATGCGGCGCTCGCCCATGGCCGGCGAGATGTGCGCCGTCTGCGCGCGGGCCTGTGACATGTGCGCCGAGGCGTGTATGTCCATGCCGGACGACCAGACGATGATGCGCTGCGCCGAGGCGTGTCGCCGCTGCGCGGAGACCTGCCGGGCGATGGCGGGCGCCAGCATGTGAGCCCACCCCGGCACGGCCGAGGGCACCCCGCGGGGTGCCCTCGAACCGGTGCGTGACGGCCTCAGTTGCCCGAGACGGTGACCTTCTCGCCGTTGTTCAGCTCGTCGACCAGGGTCTTCACCTTCGCCTTGTCCCAGACGAGGTTGCCGCCCACGGAGCCGGAGATCGGCATGTTCATCGAGGTGCCGTCACCGCCGCTGACGCCCTTCATCGCCCAGAACATCGAGCCCAGGTCCCACAGCGACATGTCCTTGTCCACGATCAGGGAGTCCAGGCCCGCGCCCATGGTCGGGTAGAACTTGAACGGGTTGAGGATCGTCGAGGGGGTCGCCACCTGGTGGGCCAGGGCGGCCAGGAACTTCTGCTGGTTCTTGGTGCGCTGGAGGTCGGACGCGGCGAACGCGTGCCGGGTACGGACGAAGGCGAGCGCCTGCTGGCCGTTCAGGGTCTGCTTGCCGGCCTTGAAGTCGGCGCCCGACCACTTGTCCTTGAAGCCCTTGTCGATGGTGATGTCGACGCCGCCCACCGCGTCCACGATGCCGGCGAAGCCCTGGAAGCCGATCTCGACGTAGTGGTCGATGCGCAGACCGGTGTTGGCCTCGATCGTGCGGACCAGCAGCGTCGGCCCGTCCTCGGCGTAGGTGGCGTTCAGCTTCGTGTGCCGTCCCTGCGCCGGGTAGGTCTTCCCGGACGTCGAGCCCTGGTACGACGGGACCACCACGTCCGAGTCACGGGGCAGCGAGATCAGCGTGTCGCCGTTGCCGCCGACATGCAGGATCATCATCGAGTCCGTGCGCTTGCCCTCGGCGCCGCCCGTGTGCAGCTTCTTCTCGTCCTCCTTGGACATGCCCTCACGGCTGTCCGAGCCGACGATCAGGTAGTTCGTGCCGTCGCCGCCGTCGGGCCGGTCGATGACCTTCGACAGGTCGACCTCGCGGCGCAGCTTGGAGTCGGCCCAGAAGTAGGTCGCGATCGAGGTGACGACCAGCACGGTCGCCAGGGTGATCGCCGTCCACTTGATGCGGCGCCGCCAGTTCGGCGCGGGGCGCGGTGCCCGGGTGGGCGCCCCCGCAGTGCCGCCCGGGCCCCGGCCGCCGGAGCCGCCGTAGACCTGGCCGGTGTTGTAGCCGCTGTCGTAGTCGCCGTAGCCGGCGCCCTCCTCGTGCCCCTGGCCGTCGACGTACGACGGCTGTCGCGGCACACCGGCCCCGTGCGGCGGCGCCGCCGGGCCCGGGTCGCCGTACGCCGAGCGCGGTCCGGGCGGTACCGCCGGGCCGCGCCGCACCTGACGCATCACGCGGGCCCCCTCCGGCTGTGCGCCGGCACTGCCGCGTCCGTAGCGCGGGCCGCGGTTGTCGTCGGACCATCCCTCGGGCCAGTCATTCATGCGCCCCAGTGTGCAGGGCCCGGCCATGTGCTCGACAAGGGATGTGGGGAAATCAGGGCCCCGCTGTTGCGAACCCGACACAAAGTCCGCGAATGAGGCTTCGGCATAAGGTAGGGGGCATGACAGACCAGGCCACGGACACGGATCCGGCGATGGAACCGGATATCCCGGGCAAGCCCACGTCCGCCTCGCGCACCACCCTCAGCCACATCATGACCCACAACGACACCAACCTGCTGGGGACCGTGCACGGTGGCGTGATCATGAAGCTCGTCGACGACGCGGCGGGCGCCGTGGCCGGCCGGCACTCCGGCGGCCCCGCCGTCACCGCCTCCATGGACGAGATGGTGTTCCTCGAGCCGGTCCGCGTCGGCGACCTGGTCCACGTCAAGGCGCAGGTGAACTGGACCGGCCGGACCTCGATGGAGATCGGCGTCCGGGTCCTCGCCGAGCGCTGGAACGAGTCGGACCCGGCCACCCAGGTGGGCTCCGCCTACCTGGTCTTCACGGCCGTCGACGCCGACGGCAAGCCGCGCCGGGTGCCGCCGGTGATACCGGAGACCGACCGCGACCGCCGCCGCTGCCAGGAGGCCCAGATCCGCCGCACCCACCGCCTGGCCCGCCGCCGGGCGATCAGGGAGCTGCGCGAGAAGCGCGCCGCGGAGGGCTTCGAGGACTGATCCGCGAACCGGTCCGGGGGACTGGTCCGGGGGCGGACCGGGTCAGGACGCGGGAGCCGGCCTCAGCACGTCACCTCGTTGCCCCGCACGACACCCTGCTCCGGCTGTGCCGGGTCGTCGAACCGCACCTTCCGCACGTGCGTGAACTCCGACCCGGCCGTCACCTTCAGCAGCGGTCCCTGGCCCGGCACGGCCCGCAGCTCGCTGCCCGGCAGCGCCGCGGCCAGGGAACGGGCGGAGCGGTCCCAGCGGGGGTCGTAGAAGACGAGCGTGCGCGCCACCCGGGCGGGCGCGGTCACCGGCCGGTGGGTGGTGGCGAAGCCGGTCGCCGCGAGCTCCGCGTCGACCCGCTTGGCCAGCCCCGCCGTGCCGCTGCCGTTCGCCACCTGGACCCGGATCGTGTCCGGGGACACCTCCACCGGCACCGGAGCGCGCGCCGGGTCACGGCGCGGCTGCTCCCCGGCGAGCGGCTTGTCGTCGCGCAGCGCCCCGAACAGCTGCTCCGCCCTGGCCGGGTCCCACTTCAGGGTCGAACCGATGCCCTTGACCGGGTAGTCCATCCGGCCGATCGGGACGGTGGTGAACTCCGACGAGGACGGCGAGAAGTTCCGCATCGCGCGGCCCAGGTCGAGCAGTTCGTCGGTGCCGAAGCCCGCGTCGGCGCGGACCGAGCCGAGCACCGCCCGGGTCACGTCCCGGAACCGCATCGGGTTCAGCAGCACCCCGGAGGAGGTCGCCTTGTCCAGCAGGGCGGCCAGGAACCGCTGCTGCCGCTTCATCCGGCCCAGGTCGCTGGCCCCGTCCACGTGCCGGGCCCGTACGTACTGCAGCGCCTGCCCGCCCCGCAGGGTGTAGGTGCCGGGCGCGAGGTCGAGTCCGGTGTACCGGTCCTTCAGCGGTGTCGGCGTGCACACCTTGACTCCGCCGAGCACGTCCACGGTCTTCATGAAGCTGGTGAAGTCGACCTCCAGATAGTGGTCGATCTTCACATGGGTCATGCTCTCGACCGTGCGGATGGTCAGCTGGGGGCCGCCCTCGGCGTAGGCCGCGTTGAGCCTGACCGGGTGCGGGCCGTGCCGCTGCCCGGTGTTCTGGTCGACGTGCGCGGGCGTCTCGGCGTAGGAGTCGCGCGGCAGGCTCACCACGGTGGCCCGCTCCCGGTCCTCCGCGATGTGCACGATCATCATGGTGTCGGTGCAGTGGCAGGGGGCGCCGCCCAGCCGGTAGGCCCGCCGGTCCGCCTCGCTGAGCTTGTCGCGGCCGTCGGTGCCGACCAGCAGGACGTTCATGCCGTGCCCGGCCCGGGGCCGGTTCTTCATGTCCTTGAAGGCGTCGACCCGGGCGATGCCCGCGTCCAGGCTGGCGACCACCGCGTGCCCGATCCCGGCGGAGGCGAGCACCACGACCGACAGCGTGGTGACCGCCCGCATCGCCCAGCGGGGCCGCCGCGGCGGCCGGACCGGCCGTACCCGCCGCTCGGGCGGGCGCGGCACCCGGCGGGGTGGCCGCGGGCGGCGCTGCGGGCTGGGAGCCCCTCCCACGCTTCTGGGGGTGGAGGAGGGGGACCGGGGCGGGCTGGGCAAGGGGGACACCTCCGGACGAGGCCGTACGTGGGATCCGTGAGCACAGTAGGCCGATACGATCTCCAGCCCGCGCCGCAGGACCGGCGGCGCGCACCCGTATCCCCCGTTCGCGGTAACGTGAGGCCCCTATGAACGCCAAGCCCGACGTGCGGCTCCCCGCAGTGTCCGTGATCATGCCCGTCCTCAACGAGGAGCGGCATCTGCGCGGGGCCGTCCAAGCGATCCTCGCGCAGGAGTACGCCGGCGAGATGGAGGTCGTGATCGCCCTCGGTCCGTCCACGGACCGCACGGACGAGATCGCCGCCGAGCTGGTCGCCGAAGACCCGCGCGTGCACACCGTCCCGAACCCCACCGGCCGCACGCCCGCGGCGCTGAACGCGGCGATCAAGGCCTCCCGGCACCCGATCGTGGTCCGCGTCGACGGCCACGGCATGCTCTCGCCGAACTACATCGCGACCGCCGTGCGGCTCCTGGAGGAGACCGGCGCGCAGAACGTCGGCGGCATCATGCACGCCGAGGGCGAGACCGACTGGGAGCACGCGGTGGCCGCCGCGATGACCTCGAAGATCGGCGTCGGCAACGCGGCGTTCCACACCGGCGGCCAGGCCGGCCCCGCCGAGACGGTCTACCTCGGCGTCTTCCGCCGCGAGGCACTGGAGCAGCAGGGCGGCTACAACGAGGAGTTCATCCGCGCCCAGGACTGGGAGCTGAACTTCCGCATCCGTGAGGCCGGCGGGCTCATCTGGTTCTCGCCCGAGCTGAGGGTGTCGTACCGGCCGCGGCCGTCGGTGCGGGCGCTGGCCAAGCAGTACAAGGACTACGGCCGCTGGCGGCACGTCGTCGCCCGCTACCACTCCGGCTCGATCAACCTGCGCTACCTGGCGCCGCCCACGGCGGTGTGCGCGATAGCCGCCGGCCTGGTCGTCGGCGCCGCGCTGACCCCGTGGGGCTTCGTCGTCCCCGGCGGCTACCTGGCCGCGATCGTCGCGGGCTCCCTCCCGGCCGGCGGCGGGCTGCCCCTGAAGGCCCGGCTGCAGATCCCCGTGGCCCTCGCCACCATGCACATGTCGTGGGGCTGGGGCTTCCTGACCAGCCCGAAGTCCCTGGCGAAGAGGGTCATCGCCTCCCGGCGGCCCGCCGTCGTGGACGCCACCGTCTGACGCACACACGAAGGGCCCCTCCCCGCGCGGGGAGGGGCCCTTCGTGTGCCCGGGCGTGACTACCACTGATAGGGGCCGTACACGTCCATGCAGTCCCCCTTGTCCGAGGCGTTGACGGCGTCCGTGCCCTCGGGCAGGTCGCCCGCCTTCGGCGCGGACTGCTTGGGGTAGCCGCTGCCCGAGCGCCAGTCCGCGCCGACGACGACGGTGACCCCCGACACGTCGGTCGACTTCTTGACCGCGCTCATCGGGATGCCCAGCGCCTTGGCCACTGCCTGGGCGTCACCCTCCAGGTCCGCGCTCGGGTACCGCACGACCGTCTTGTCCTCGGCCAGGCTCCCCGAGGTGTCGGCCTGCGCCCGCGTGTACCCCTTCTGCACGAGCACCTGGCCGATCGCCGACGCGCGCTGCCGCACCGGGGCCTCGGTGCCGGTACGGGTGGCGTTCTGCACCAGCACCCCGAGCCGGCCCGGGTCGAGCGAGGGCTTCCTGGCCGGCTCGTCCTCACCCGCGTTCTTCTTCGGCCCGGACTCCCCGCCGTTCTTGTCGAGCGGCACGTCGTCCTGGAGCATCCGCCACACCTGGGCGGCCTTGTCGGCGTCGGGTACGACGTGGTTGTCCGGGTCGTGTGGGTCGGGGATGTTGGGCATCGTCAGGCTGGTGACGCGGTCGGTCGGGACCGACTTCATCTCCATGCCCAGGTCGTACAGCTTCTTGACGGTGCCGATCTCCTCCGAGACCTTGAGGGACTTGGTGGCCGCGTCGGCCAGGTCCATCAGCCGGCCGGTGTCGGTGAACACGTTCTGCTGCTTCAGCGTGCGGACCATCGAGTTCAGGTACATGTGCTGGGCGCGGGCCCGCATCAGGTCGCTGCCCCAGGCGTGCCGGGTGCGCAGCCACTGGAGCGCCTTCTCGCCCTTCACCTTGTGCGAGCCCTTGGTCAGCTTCAGGCCGGAGCCGCCGCGCTGACTGGGCGTCGAGTGGTCCCAGACGTTCTGCTTCACGCACACCTCGACGCCCCCGATGGCGTCCGCCATCCGCACCACGCCCGCGAAGTCGATCGTCATCCAGTGGTCGATGTAGACCCCGGTGAGGTTCTCCCAGGTGAGCAGGGTGCAGCCGGCCCCGCCGCGGGCCAGGCTGACGTTGATGATGTCGTTCGTCGCCGGGTAGACGTGGTCGGTCTTGGGGTCCGTGCACTCGGGGATGTCCACCCGGGTGTCCCGCGGGATGCTCACCATGGCGGCGCTCTTGCGGTCCGCCGAGAGGTGGATGAGCATCTGTACGTCACCGAGCGGCGGGTCGCCGACGTGGTCCTTGCTGCCGCCGAGCTTCAGGTTCTCCTTGGAGTTCCGGCTGTCGGAGCCGATCAGCAGGATGTTCAGCGGGGTCTGGCCGGCCGCGTTCGGGCGGGTCCGGTGGGCCTTGGAGTCGTCGCCGTTGGCCCGTTTGCCCTTCTGGATGTTGCTGTTGAGATGCTGGTAGTAGAGGTATCCGGCACCGGCCGTGCCGAGTATCACCACCGCCAGCACGGTGGCCGACCAGCGCAGCACGCGCCGTCTGCGCCGCCGCGCGGTCTTCGGCCCGCCCGCCCGCCGCCCGCCGCCGCGCCCGCCGCCGTGCCGGCGTGAACGCGCCGGCGTGTCCGAGTTCTTCGGCGCGAGCGACTTCGTGTCCTCGACCGCCGGAGCCTCCCCGCGCACCTCGCTCTGCGCCAAACTCCCTGCCCTCCCCACCCTTGCGCCAAGCAACGGGCCCGTCCCGCGTCCGGTTAGACGCTTGACGGGCCCATAGGGTTACCTACGCGGCGCACTTCACCTTGTCTGCCGTCGACTTGTCGACGTCCGGAGCCTTCGTCGGCGCCGTGAGGGAGACCCCCGCCCCCTTGAAGTCCTTGCCCAGGGTCAGCGTCATCGCCGGCAGCCCCTGGGAGTTGGTCACGCTCTCGCCCGGCTTCAGCGCGGCACCGGACAGGCCCATGATCGCGGCCAGCCGGCGGGCCTGGGCCGCCTGGTCGGGCGCGTACTCCAGCGTGGTTTTGGCCAACTGGTCAGGCGCGTTGCCCGCGTTCTCCGACTTGGTCACGCCCTCGTCGTTCTGCAGCCAGTTGAGCACCGCCTGGGCGCTGCCGGCCTGCGCCCCGCCGTTGAGGATGCGCACCCGCACCTCGGAGGCGGGCGCCTTGGTGCCCTTGAGCCGGGCGGCCTGCGCGTCCTTCGCCGCCTTCTCCTGCTTCTTCACGTCGGTGAAGGAGACGTCGTTCCGGATGGCGTCGAAGACCGCCGGGGCCTTCGCGTCGTTGAGCACGACCGTGGCGTGGACCTTCTCCGCCGGGTTGTCCACCACGGGCACCGTGGTGAAGGCCAGGTTCTTTGGGTTGAGCTTGCCCAGCTCCAGACCCAGGTCCTTGAGCTTGCCGATGCTCTTGAGCTTGTCGTCGACGGTGAGGGCCTTGGTGCCCGCCTCCGCCAGCTTCACCATCTTCGTCGGGCTGGTGAGCGTGTCGTTGCCCTTCAGCTTGCGCATCAGCGCGCCCAGGAACTGCTGCTGGAGCCCGATCCGGCTCAGGTCGCCGCCGAAGCCGACGGAGTGCCGGGTGCGCACGAACGCCAGTGCCTGCTCGCCGGAGATCTTGTGCGTGCCCTTGGACAGCTTCAGGTGCGACTTGGGGTCGTCGATGTCCTTGGCCAGACAGACGTCGACACCGTCGACCGCCTCGGTCAGCGTCTTGACCGCGTTGAAGTCGGCGACCATGAAGTCGTCCGGCTTGATCCCGGTCAGCTCGGTCACCGTGCGCATGGTGCAGCTGGGCGTACGGTCGTCCTGGCCGAGGCTCGTGTTGAAGCGGACGCCTTGCGAGCCCGGGATGACCTTCTGGGTGCCGTCCTCCTGCTCGGTCGGGCAGTCCGGGACGTTCACGATCAGGTCGCGCGGGATGCTCAGCGCGGTGGCGTTGGAGCGGTCCTTGGAGACGTGCAGCAGGATCGTGGTGTCGGCGTGCCCGACGCTGCCCGAGTCGCCGTAGCCCTCGTTGCCCGCGCCCGTGCGCTTGTCCGTGCCGATCAGCAGGATGTTGATCGCCTCGTCCTTGCGGAAGCCGCCGGTGCTGGCGCCGTCGTCGGACACGGACGTGATGTTGTCGTTCAGGTGCTTGATGTAGAGGTAGCCGGCGGCCGACACGGCGACCAGCACGAAGGCCATGGACCCGCCGGTCCACAGCAGCACCTTCTTCGCCGTCGACTTCTTCTTCACCGGCCGCCGGGAGGCGCGCCTGCCCTGCGGTGCCTCCGGCTCGGCGCCCCGGCGCCGGGCCGAGCGCGGGGCCGGCACGTTGGTGCCGCGGGTCCGGGGCGTCTGCGGAGTCTCGCCGGGCGTCTGCCGCGCACGGCCACCCTGCGCGTCACCGTCGTCCGGGGGAGACGGTCTGCGCGGTCCGGGAACCGGTGACTGCGCTGCGGAAGGACTCAGTCGCAGTTCGTATTCGCCGGTGTTCGGATTGAGTACCCACTGGTCTGCGGGGTCGATGTTCTCCGCCCGCCCACGGCCTTGCGCGTCCACGGTTGTCCGAATCCTCCGTCGGGGCCACGCGGCGCCTTCCCCCTGCAAGGCGCTCGGGTCTCGGTGAAACAGTGCATGACCCCGACTAAGCCCGTCGGACCTCGCGGCCAGGTGCACCGGATCGCTCACACTATCCGCCCAGTTCAGTGTCGAGCGACGCTGGTGACAAATTCGACATGCCTACAACCGGGCAATCCCCCTCATTTTCTGAACGGATTTTCCGAACGACGGTTCACCACCCCGGTGCGCGGCTCACTCACAGGTCTGTTCGGCGGCGGTCCTCCCGCGGAACGTCGGGGCGGGCGAAGGGCCGTCCGCCGCGCCCGACCCCGTGTCCTGGTCAGGAATTCCCTGTGCGTTCTCCTGCGTCACCACCACCGGCTGGTCGGCCCGCAGCCGGGCGAACAGCGCCTCGGCCTCCGGCTCCACGAGCTGATCGCGGTTGGCGTCGTAGACGTACGACTCCCTCGGCACCGTCAGGAACTGGACACGTGCGACGGGGATGTCACGCAACCCGCGGACCAACTGGTACAAACCGCGCAGACTCGCCAGTTCCGGATCGGTGGTCAGCGAGGAGGTCGCCGCGTCCAGCACCGGATACAGCTTCACCGGGTTCAGCAGGACGTCACTGCTGCGCACCTTGTTGACGAGCGAGCCGAGGAACCGCTGCTGCCGCTCCATGCGCTCGGTGTCGCTGCCGTTCCCCAGCGACTTGCGGGCGCGCACGAACCCGAGCGCCTGCTCCCCGTCCAGCCTGACCTTCCCCGCGGGCAGCTTCAGCTTCGCCGCCTTGTCGTCCACGGGCTCCTTCAGGCACACCTCCACGCCGTCGACGGCGTCCACCATCTCCTTGAACCCGGCGAAGTCCAGGACCATGTGGTGGTCGATCCGGATGCCGGTCAGCTTCTCGACGGTCCGGATGGTGCACGCCGAACCGCCCACCTGGAAAGCGTGGTTGAACATCGCGAACACCGGGTCGCTGCGCCTTCCGTCCTCCTGGCCGCACGCAGGGATGTCCACCATCAGGTCCCGGGGCAGTGAGACGGCGGTGGCGCTGTGCCGGTCGGCGGCCAGGTGCAGCAGGATCGTGGTGTCCGACCGCTCGGTTCCGGCGTCCTTCCCGTACTTGCCGTTGCCGTCCCCGGCCCGGGTGTCGGACCCGATCAGCAGGATGTTCTGCGCGTCCCGCACCAGCGCGGTGGGGCGCTCCCGCTCGTACCGGGCCAGTTCGGCCGCGGCGGCCTCGTCGGCGGTGATGTTGGCGCTGAGCCTGGCGTAGACGGCCCAGCCGGCACCGGCGGCCACGACGAGGAGTACGGCCGCCCCCAGCGCGGAGTTCCGCCCCCACCGCCGCCGGCGCCGTACCAGCCCGTCCCCGGTCGCGGAGGCCCCCGCCCCGGGACCGACGGGCTTGCCTGCGGTGTCGGTCACGGTAGGGCCATCCCCTCATGGCGTACGAGCGTCGCGTCCTGCACTTACGACGATGGCGGGGAGGGGGAGACGGAGGCGCCCTTTGCTACTCCACTCGGGTGACGTCTAGCGCCTTACCGCGGTCACCCTCTCGCTCTCCACCCGCTTGGCGAGCGCCTCCTCGTCCAGCCGGTCCAGGTTCCGGCACAGCACCACCGACCCCCCGACGGCCAGCGGCGAGAACAGCCCCGCGGCCAGCCCCTCCCAGGTGTCGTACGGCAGCCCCGACAGCAACCGGGACCCGGGGCCCGTGAGCCCGAGCGCCTCCGCTTCGGAAGCGGCCCGCTCGACGACCTCCGCCCCGCTGGACTCGCGCCCGGCGACGATGAGCGCAGGCCCCTCCGGATCCACCGGAGCGAACGGGGCGAACCGGTCGCCCTGGCCCGGGACTTCCACGGCGTAGTCGATGAACCCGGGCGGAGTCTGCGGGAAGCGTCCGCCCAACGGCCGCAGCGCCAGCGCCACTCGCTCGCCGGTGCAGGCGCGCGCCGCCTCGAGCGAGTCCGGTCCGCTCACGACGACGTCGGCCGCCGCCGGGTCCCCGGCGACGTCCGCGACCGCGCCCACCGACGAGCAGGCCAGCAGCCACACCGCCGTCTGCCAGTGCGCGGGCAGCAGCAGCGCGACCCGGTCACCGGGCCCGGCGGCGAGGTCGCCCTGGAGGAGGTTGGCGGTCTTGGCCACCCAGTTGGCGAAGGTGGCCACGGACAGTTCGACGCGCTCGCCCGTGGCGTCGTCGTAGAAGGTCACCAGCGGGCGGCCGGGATCCGCGGCGAGGGCGGAAGTCAGCAGGTCGGCAGGGGTGCGATCGGTGGCGTTCACCCGGGACAGGGTACGCGCGGGCGGGGGTGCGCGGCGGGCGGCGGGGCCACCGGTTCGGCGGAACGCCTCCCGACGGGCCGTCAGTTCACGGATGGACAGATATGTACGACTATGTCCACGATCATGACCATGCGTGGATTCCTCACCTCCTCCTCTGCCGCCTCCCCGCTCGCCGTCCGTTCGCTCGGCCTCGCCTTCGTCACGGCCCTGGTGCTCGCTCCCGCCCCGCCCGCGACCGCCGCGACCGCTTCCGCCGCGGCCACGGCGACCCCCGCGACCGACCGGGACCGGACCGCGGTCCCGGGCAGCACGCGGTCGCTGCCGCTTCTCCCGCTCTCCCGCGAGCGGGTCGCCGGCGCGGCCCCGGAGCAGGGGCTGTACCGGGCCGGCCTCGAACGGTTCTCGCTGCTCGGCGTGGTCTGGGACGACCCGGACACCGAGCTGCGGGGACGGGTGCGGGTACGCACCCGGTCCACCGTGACGGGGCGGTGGTCCGGCTGGCAGGACGTCGAGACGCACAACGCCGACCACCGGGCCGACCCCGGTACGGCGGAGGGCTCCTCCCGGCGGGTGCGCGGGGCGACGGCGCCGCTGTGGGTGGGGGACTGCGACGGTGTGGAGGTGCGGGTGCGGGCGGCGGGGCCGGGCGGCGGGGACGGCACCGGGCTCCCCTCCGGGACGCGGGCCGGCAGGCCGGGCGCGTCGCTGCCGCCGGGGCTGCGGCTGGAACTGGTGGACCCGGGAACCGGGCCGGCCGCGGGGGACGGCGGGGGGACCGGAGAAGGACCGCCCCGGACCCCGCGCGACGACGACCCGCCCCGCACCGCCCTGGACACGGAGGCCGCGCTGGCCGCGTCGGCCGCCAACGCGGACATCACCGCGTTCGGCGCCACCGCGATCCCGGAACTGGACCGGCCGGCCACCGAGCAGGAGCTGACCCGCCTCCAGGGGCCGGTGCGGGGGAAGCCGTACATCGGGCCACGCCCGCGGATCGTCACGCGCCGGGGCTGGGGCGCGGACGAGTCGCTGCGCGAGCGCGGGTTCGTCTACACCAACAAGATCAAGGCGGCCTTCGTCCACCACACCGCCACGGGCAACGCGTACACCTGCGCCCAGGCCCCCTCCGTCATCCGCGGTATCTACCGCTACCACGTCAAGAGCATGGGCTGGCGGGACATCGGCTACAACTTCCTCGTCGACAAGTGCGGAACCCTCTACGAGGGCCGGGCCGGGGGCGCCGCCAAGGCGGTGCTCGGCGCGCACACCCTCGGTTTCAACACCGGCACCACGGGCATCGCCGTGATCGGCAGCTACGGCGCGACCAAGCCGTCGAGCGCCGCGGTGACGGCCATCGCCCGGCTCACCGCGTGGAAGCTCGGGCTCTACGGGGTCGATCCGAACGCGAGGACATATCTCACGTCGGGCGGTGGCAATCTCTACCCCAAGGGGAAGAACGTACGACTGAACGTGATCTCCGGCCATCGCGACGGGTTCGCCACGGAGTGCCCCGGCAAGCGGCTCTACGCCGAGCTCGGCACGGCCCGCTCCAGCGCGGCGAGGTACCAGGGGCGCTGAGGCCGCAGCGGCCGGAGCGGGGGCGGCCGGGGGAAACCGCACGCCGATCTCGCGGGACACCGCGCGGCCATCGAGGGCGTCGTCGCACGGTCTGCATACACTGACCGGCCGAAACGAGTGTGACGAGTAGTTCGGCCGGTCCCGGCAGGAAGCAGAGACGACAGGTGACAGAAGCGATCCTCCTGGTCGGCGGCAAAGGCACCCGGCTGCGGCCGCTCACGGTGTACACACCGAAGCCGATGGTCCCGGCCGCGGGGGTGCCGTTCCTCACCCACCAGCTGGCGCGCGCCCGGGCGGCGGGCGTCGAGCACATCGTCCTCGCCACCAGCTATCTGGCAGAGGTCTTCGAGCCGTACTTCGGCGACGGCTCCGCGCTGGGCCTGCACATCGAGTACGTGACCGAGGAGGAGCCGCTCGGCACGGGCGGAGCCATCCGCAACGTCGCCGCCCGTCTGCACTCCGGTCCCGACGACCCGGTGCTGATCTTCAACGGGGACATCCTGACCGGGCTGGACATCGGGGCCCTCGTGGACACCCACGAGTCGACGGGCGCCGACGTCTCGCTCCATCTGACGCAGGTGACGGACCCGCGCGCCTACGGCCTCGTGCCGACCGACGGGACCGGCCGCGTCCTGGCCTTCCTGGAGAAGCCGCAGACGCCGGAGGAGATCGTCACCGACCAGATCAACGCGGGGGCGTACGTCTTCCGCCGCTCGGTCATCGACACCATCCCGGCGGGCCGGCCGGTGTCCGTGGAACGCGAGACCTTCCCCGGCCTCCTGGCGGCCGGCGCGCATCTGCAGGGCATGGTCGACTCCACGTACTGGCTGGACCTCGGCACCCCCGCCGCGTTCGTCCGCGGCTCGGCCGACCTGGTCCTGGGCCGGGCCCCGTCCCCGGCGGTCCCCGGCCGCTGCGGCGACCGGCTCGTACTGCCGACGGCCACGGTGGCGCCCGACGCCAAGCTGGCCGGCGGCACCGTGGTGGGCGAGGGCGCGTTCGTGGCGCAGGGCGCGCGGATCTTCGGCTCCACGATCCTGCCGGGCGCCGTCATCGAACCCGGCGCCGTCATCACCGACTCCCTCATCGGCACCCGCGCCCGCGTCGGCGAACGCTCCGTCCTCACCGGGACGGTCATCGGCGACGGCGCGGTCGTGGGCGCGGACAACGAACTCCGGGACGGCGCGCGGGTCTGGTGCGATGCCCGTATCCCGGCGGGAGCGGTGCGTTTCTCTTCCGACCAGTAGAGGGGACCGGAGCCGGCGCGCCACCGGATGCCGTCCGCGGTCCGTAGTGGGTCACCCGCGCAGTTCCCCGCGCCCCTCGGGAACGGCGGCACCGTCGGCCCCACAGTGCCGCTCGCACCCGCGCAGCTGCGGGCAGTCGTGCCGCTGGGGCGGCACGGGTGGGCGCAGCGGCACCCGGCCAGTGCCGGTGAGCGGACCCCTGGCCGGCGGCAGCTCCGGGCACCCGGCCGGCGCCGGTGAGCGACACCCCCCGGCCGGCGGCAGCTCCGGGCATCCGGCCGGCGCCGTGAGCTGACCCCAGGCCCGGCAGCAGCCCCCGGCACAGGCAAGCGCAAGCGAAACCGCCGCCCGGCCCGGCGCCGGCCCGACGCACCGCGGGTCACAGCAACCCGATGTCCACCCGGGGCATCTTCGGCTTCCGCCGCGCCGGCACACGCCCGCTCAGCAGGATCAACCGAGCCGCCCGGTGCCGCTGCCCGGCGTACGGCTCGAGCAAGCGCAGCATCTCCGCGTCGTCGGCGTCCCGGTTCCCGTCCAGCGCCCACCCGACGATCCCGGGCAGGTGCAGGTCCCCGACGGTCACCGCGTCCGCCGCCCCATGACTGCGCTGCACCACTTCCGCCGACGTCCACGGCCCCACCCCCGGCACGACCTCCAGCCGCGCCCGGGCCTCGGCCGCCGGCATCCCCACGGCCTGCTCCAGCCGCGCGGCGACCCGTACGGCCCGCAGGATCGTGGACGCCCGCTTGTCGTCGACCCCGGCCCGGTGCCACTCCCAGGAGGGGATCAGCGCCCAGGTCCGCGGGGCCGGCATCACCCACATCGGCCGTTCACCGACGCCCGCGGGACCCGGCGCCGGCTCCCCGAACCAGCGGACGAGCAGCCGCCACGCCCGGTACGCCTCGTCGGTGGTGACCTTCTGCTCCAGCACGGACGGGATCAGCGACTCCAGCACCAGACCGGTCCGGGTCAGCCGCAGCCCCGGCCGCCGGTGCCGCGCCAGCGCGACCACCCGGTGCCGCGGCACGAACGCGCCGGGATCGTCACCGGCACCGAGCAGCTCCGGCAACTGCTCCAGCAGCCACCCGGCACCCGGCCCCCACGCCTCACCGAACACCTCACCGCCGTACGCCCGCACCCGCAGCGTCCCCGGCCCGGCGGGCGTACGGCAGGCCCGCCACACGGACCCGTCGGCCGTGGCCCGGAAGGTCGGGTCGGCGGGGCCGCGCCGCAGCGGCCCGAGGGTCAGCCCGAGGTCCAGCGGCCCGTCCGGCACCCACCGCCGTACCCGCGCGGGCACCGCACCCTGCCGCGGTATCCCGGCAGCGGCCCCCGCCGGTACGGCGACGTGCCCGCCGCGCACGGTCGTACGCGTGGGCCGCTGGGGGAAACGTCCTGCCACGAAGGGGTCCTCTGTGTCCAAAGGGGTGCGGTGCCGTCTACGAGACTAGGCGGTCGGCGCGCCCACGGGGCCGCCTCGGGGCGGACCGGGGCGGACCGGTCTGCGCGCCGGACTCACCGCACCGCCACGAACGCCCCCGGCTCCCGCGCCGGCCGCGGTCTCGGCTCCTGCGCCGGGTGGCCGACCGCCACCGCGCCCATCGGGTCCCAGTCCGCCGGCAGCCCGAGCACCTCGCGCACCACGTCCCGGCAGAACATCGTGGACGACACCCACGCCGAGCCCAGCCGCTCCCCGGCCAGCGCGACCAGCAGGTTCTGCACGCCCGCGCCCATCGCGACGACGAACATCTCCCGCTCGGCAGCGTCCCGCCGGGCGTCTCCGTAGGCGTGGGAGCCGTCCATGACGAGGCACGGCACGACCAGGTACGGCGCGTTGCGCAGCACGTCACCGCGCCGGATCCGCTTCGCGATGGACTCCTCGCCCTTGCCGTCCCGGCGCAGGTCCTCGATCCAGGCGTCCCGCATCGCGTCGAGCAGCCGTACCCGCGACTCCTCCGACTCCAGCAGCACGAACCGCCACGGCGTGGTGTGGTGCGGGGCGGGCGCGGTGACGGCGGCGGCCACCGCGCGCCGGACCGCGCCGGGGTCCACCGGCTCGTCGGTGAACGCCCGCACGGTACGGCGCTGGGTCACGGCCTCCCGCACGGCCTCGGAGGTGCCGAGCCGGAACATGTCGTCCCGCGCGCCGCGCACCAGCGCCCTGGCCCCGTCCCCGTGCTCGTCGGCCACGGCATGCGGCAGCCCGCGCACCACGGCCACCGGCAGGCCCGCCGCCTTGCCCTTGACCAGGTCACCGGCGGCGGCCAGCTCGTCCGCCGTGGCGACGACGGTCGCGCTCAGCGGGTTGCCGTGCGCGTCCGCGCCCCCACGCAGGTCGTCCAGCACGCGCACCCCGGCGGCGCCGATCGCGACGTCGGTGAGCCCCGCGCGCCAAGGTCGCCCGAACGTGTCACTGACGACGACGCCGACGTCGACCCCGAGGGCGGCGCGCAGGCCCGCCCGGATCGCGCGCGCGGACGCGTCCGGGTCCTCGGGCAGCAGGAGCACGGTCCCGGCGGGGGTGTTCGAGGCGTCGACCCCGGCGGCGGCCATGACCAGGCCCTGCCGGTTCTCCACGATGCGCAGCGGGCCGCGCCGGGCCACGACCCGGACCGTCTCGGCGTCGATCGCGGCCTCCCGGTCGGCCGCCCGCACGATCCGGCCCTCGGCCTTGGAGACGATCTTCGAGGTGACGATCAGCACGTCCCCGTCGGCCAGCCCCGGCTCGGTCGCGGCGATCAGCTTGGCGAGGTCGTCACCCGGCTGCACCTCGGGGATGCCGGACAGGGCCCAGACGCGGTACCCGGGGCTCCCGGCCCCGGCGGACGCCGTGTCGCTCATGCCCCCCGCACCTCCTCGGCCAGCGCCAGCGCCTCCCGTGCCATCCGCGCGGTCGCGTCCAGGTCGGTCATCATCAGCGGTACGGCCCGGCAGCGGATGCCGTCCGCCTCGACCCGCTCGACCGCGCCCGCGTCGACGGTGTCGACCAGCCAGCCGTCCAGCAGCCCGGAGCCGTAGTGCTCGGCGACCGCGGCGGCCGTGGACTCCACGCCGACGGCGGCCAGCACCTTGTCGGCCATGCCGCGCACGGGCGCGTCCCCGACGATCGGGGACAGGCCGACCACGGGCACGCCCGCCTCGGCGATGGCCTCGCGGATGCCGGGCACGGCGAGGATCGTGCCGATGGACACGACCGGGTTGGACGGCGGGAAGAGGATCACGTCCGCCCCGGCGATGGCCTCCAGCACACCCGGGGCCGGCTTGGACTGCTCGGCGCCGACCGGGACGACCGCCTCGGCCGGGACGGAGGCCCGCAGCCTGACCCAGTACTCCTGGAAGTGGATCGCCTTGCGCTCCCCGTCCAGCTCGACGGCCACGTGCGTCTCGACGCGGTCGTCGGTCATCGGGATCAGCCGGACGCCCGGCTTCCAGCGGTCGCACAGCGCCTCGGTGACCGCGCTCAGCGGATAGCCGGCGCTCAGCATCTGCGTCCGCACGATGTGCGTGGCGAAGTCCCGGTCGCCGAGCCCGAACCATTCCGGGCCGACGCCGTAGGCCGCCAGCTCCTCCTTGAGGTGGAAGGTCTCGTCCGTCCGCCCCCAGCCCTGCTCCTCGTTGATGCCGCCGCCCAGCGTGTACATCACCGTGTCCAGGTCCGGGCAGACCTTGAGACCGAAGAGGTGGATGTCGTCGCCGGTGTTGCCGATGACCGTGACGTCCGCGTCCGGCACGGCCCGCTTCAGACCGCGCAGGAAACGGGCACCGCCGATGCCGCCTGCCAGAACCACAATGCGCATGCGGACAAGTCTCGCAGGCCGGTCGGACAAAGCGTCAGGCAGTCACCGGACGCGCCTCGCCGTGCGCCTCGCAGTGGGGGGAGGCGTGCATGGGCATCTCGGTCAGGCCGGGGTAGTACACGTGCAGGCTGACCGCCGGTTCCAGCGCGTCGTTGACGACCTCGTGGACGTACCCCGGCGCGAACACCCGCTGCGCGCCCGCCGCGAGCGCGCGCGTGCCGCGTTCGGTGCGCTCGGTGAGGGTGCCCTCCAGGACGGTGAGGACACCGGACGAGCGCCCGTGGCCGTGCCGCCCGCTGCCCTGTCCGGGGACCCAGGACAGCAGCCAGACCTCGTAACCGGGGCCGGTGCGCAGCCGGTGGTACCAGCGGGTGGTGGCGTCGTAGCGGACGAGGTGCGCCCACTGGGCGCGGTCGGCGGCGATGGAGCGGGCCAGGCCCGCGAACTCGGCGACGGTGGCCGGGTGCTCGCGCGGCGGCTGGAGCAGGTGCGGGACTTCGAGGATGTCGCCGGCGATCTGGAGGTCGTTGTCGCTGTTCATCGGGGTCGGTGGTCCTCGGTGAAGAGTGGGGGGCGGGAGCCGGGCGTGGTGCTGGGTGACGCGTACGGTCCGCCCGGGTCACGGGCGGGCGGGTGCCCTGGATGAGGGATCACGCGGCGCGGGGACGCGACCGGGCCGGGATGGGCCCGGGGGCAGCCGGAGCGGCTTGGCTCAACAGCTGGAACAGCAACAACAGCTACAACGCGCGCGGGCGGCACCGAGGGACCCGGCGGTGCGGGTCGAGGTGGGTGCCAAGTTCGCGAGCATGCCCACTAGGACATCGGTTCACACCCGCACTGTCAACTCGACGCCCGGTATGTGGGACATGTTTCACCTCATCCGGTTCATCTGAAAGGTGAAAGGTTTGCTCACCGGGAGGTCGGGACACATGGGGCACATCCGAGCGCTCGAGCCATGCGGAACGGGATCGAACACGGAGGCGTCCTTCTTCGTACAGAGATCTGTACGGGGTCGCGACCGCCCCGTGGGGTCCTGCTGTGTGTCAAGGTTTATGCCGATTTGAACACTTTCCGCACGGCCTTGGTTCCGCAGAGTGAATAACGGACCCAATAGCAGATCTCGGCTTGACTCGCCCGGAGCAGCACACTTGTAATTTCACTCGTGTCGTTCAGCCGAAATCGGTAACGGCTACGCACGGGGACGCGAAAGACAGACGAGGGGCGCACATGACCGAGCTGGTGCAGCAACTGCTGGTCGACGACGCGGACGAGGAACTCGGCTGGCAGGAGCGCGCGCTGTGCGCCCAGACCGACCCCGAGTCCTTCTTCCCCGAGAAGGGCGGCTCCACCAGAGAGGCCAAGAAGGTCTGCCTCGCCTGCGAGGTCCGCTCCGAGTGCCTCGAGTACGCCCTCGCCAACGACGAGCGCTTCGGCATCTGGGGCGGCCTGTCCGAGCGCGAACGCCGCCGGCTGAAGAAGGCCGCCGTGTGACCGCACGGCCGGCCGCCGACCTCGCGAACGGCCCGTCGCCAGTGGGTTGTCCACAGGCGGCGGGCCGTCGTCATGCCCAGCCGATAGTGTGGTCGCTCGTCCGAGACGCCCCGCTGTCCCCTCGACGCACTCGATCCGCTCGACGCACGGGGAGGCACAGGCGTCCACCGCAGTCCACCGAACCGGGGCCCGTACCTCAGTGTCCGTGCACAGCCATACGGCGGCCCAGAGCGGCACCGCCACAGCAGCGTTCGACCCAGCCCGCCCGCCCGAGTTCCCGCGCCATGTGGTGACCGCGGTCCTCGTCTCGCACGACGGCGCCCGCTGGCTGCCCGACGCGCTCGCCGGACTGCTCGGCCAGGAGCGCCCCGTCCAGTACGCGGTCGCCGCCGACACCGGCAGCGCGGACGACTCCGCCCGGCTGCTCACCGACGCCCTCGGCGACGCCAACGTGCTGCACCTGGCCCGCCGTACGGGCTTCGGCCAGGCCGTGGAGGAGGCGAGCCGCACCGCGCCCCTCCTCACCCCGGAGGACCTGCCGTACCTCAAGCGCCCCAGCGGCTGGGACCCCGTCACGCGCACCTGGCGCGACGACGCCTACGACCTGCCCGACCTGCCGCACGGCGAGCCCGTCCAGTGGCTGTGGCTGCTGCACGACGACTGCGCCCCCGAACCCGACGCCCTCGCCCAGCTGCTGAGGGTCGTCGACAACGAACTCGACCTCGGCCGCGACGACGTCGCGGTCGTCGGTCCCAAGCTGCGCGGTTGGTACGACCGCCGCCAGCTGCTGGAGGTCGGCGTCTCCATCGCCAACTCCGGCCGCCGCTGGACCGGTCTGGACCGCCGCGAGCAGGACCAGGGCCAGCACGACCACGTCCGCGCGGTGCTGTCCGTCTCCACCGCCGGCATGCTCATCCGCCGCGACGTCTTCGAACAGCTCGGCGGCTTCGACCGCCGGCTGCCCCTCATGCGCGACGACGTCGACCTGTGCTGGCGCGCCCACACGGCCGGCCACCGCGTCCTGGTCGCCCCCGACGCCGTCGTCCGCCACGCCGAGGCCGCCTCCCGCGAGCGCCGCACGGTCGACTGCGCCGGCCGTACCACCGCCTCCCCGCACAAGGTCGACAAGGCGGGCGCCGTCTACACCCTGCTCGTCAACACCCGTACGGCCGCGCTGCCCTGGGTCCTGCTCCGGCTCGTCCTCGGCACCGTCCTGCGCACCCTCGCCTACCTCGTCGGCAAGGTCCCCGGCCAGGCCGTCGACGAGATCCGCGGCCTGCTGAGCACCCTGCTGCGCCCCGAGCGGATCATCGCCGCCCGGCGCGCCCGCGGCCCCGCCCGGATCGACAAGGACGAGCTGCGCCCGCTGTTCCCGCCGCCCGGCGCCACCGTCCGGGCCACCGTGGAACAGATCGCGGGCAACTTCTCCAGCGGCACCGACGGCGACACCGCCTCGGCCGGCCGGCACGGCGGCGCCGTGGAGTCCGGACCCGGCGGCGACGACGCCGAGTTCCTGGAGGTCGAGCAGTTCGCCCGGCTCAAGCGGATCGCCCGCAGACCCGGCCCGGTGCTCTTCCTCGCGCTGCTGCTCATCTCCCTCGCCGCCTGCCGCGCCCTGCTCGCCGGCGGCGCACTCGCCGGCGGCGCCCTGCTGCCCGTCCCGGCCGGCGCCGGCGACCTGTGGTCCCGCTACCTGGACGCCTGGCACCCGGTCGGCGCCGGCGGCAGCCCGTCCGCGCCCCCGTATCTGGCGATCGTCGCCACCTTCGCCTCGATCCTGTTCGGCTCCACCGGACTCACCGTCACCGTCCTGCTCGTCTGCTCGGTGCCGCTCGCCGGCATCACCGCCTACTTCGCCTCCCGCCCCCTGGTCACCTCCCGGCTGCTGCGCGCCTGGGCGGCCATCGCCTACGCCTTCCTGCCCGCCACCACCGGCGCCCTGGCCGGCGGCCGCATCGGCACCGCCGTCCTCGCCGTGCTGCTGCCGCTCATGGCCCGCGCGGGCACCGCCGCCAGCGGCCTGGCCGGCCGCACCGGCGCGCGCGGCAGCTGGCGCGCCACCTGGGCGTACGCGCTGCTGCTGACCGTCACCACCGCCTTCACCCCGATCGTCTGGCCCATCGCCCTGCTGCTCGGCCTCGGCGTGCTGGTGCTGCGCCGCCGTGACCTCGTCGCCCACGGCCCGCGCTTCCTCGCCCAGCTCGGCACCCCGCTGCTGCTGCTCGCCCCCTGGTCGCTGACCCTCCTGCCGACCGGCTTCTTCCAGGAGGCCGGCCTGGAGTACGGCCCCTCGGCCGCCTCCGCGCTCGACCTGCTCGGCGCCGCGCCCGGCGGCCCCGGCACCGTGCACGGCCTGATGCTCATCGGCATCGTGCTCGCCGCGCTCGCCGCCCTGCTGCGCTCCGAGCGGCAGCTCGGCATCCGCACGGCCTGGGCCGTCGCCCTGACCGGCCTCGTCTTCGCCGTCCTGTCCAACAAGTCCGCCTGGGCGGGACCGGCCACCCTCGTCTACGGCATCGCCCTGCTGGCCGCCGCCGCCCTCGGTGCCGACGGCGCACGCGCGCGCGTGGCCGAGCAGAGCTTCGGCTGGCGCCAGCCCGTCGCCGCCCTGATCGCGTTCGCCTCGGCCGCCGGCCCGCTGCTCGTCGCCGCCGGCTGGATGATCCGCGGCGCCGACGGCCCGCTGGAACGCCGCGACGCGGCCCAGGTGCCGGCGTTCGTCGCCGAGGACTCCAGCGGCGGCGACCAGGCCCGCACCCTGATCCTCGACAGCGACTCCACCGCGCGCGTGCGCTACACCCTGGTCCGCGGTTCCGGCGCCCGCATGGGCGACGCCGAACTCACCGCCGCCGACGGCGACAACGCCCGCCTGGACAAGACCGTCGCCAACCTCGTCGCCGGCTCCGGCGCCGACCAGGCCGACGAACTCGGCGGCTTCGCCGTGCGCTACGTCCTCGTCCACAAGGGCGCCCCCCGCGACATCACCCGCGTCCTCGACGCCACCCCCGGCCTGGCCCGGCTCAGCCAGCAGAACGGCAGCGCCCTGTGGCGCGTCGACCAGGAGGTCGGCCGCGCGGCCATCGTGCCCGCCTCCGGCTCGGGCAAGGCCCAGCCGGTCAGCGCGGGACCGGTGGAGATCCACACGACGATCCCCGCCGGCTCCGACAGCCGCGTCCTGCGCCTGGCCGACAGCGCCGACGACGGCTGGACGGCCACCCTCGACGGCAAGCCGCTCACCCGGATCACGGTCGACGGCTGGGCCCAGGGTTTCCGGCTCCCCTCCGGCGGCGGCAGGCTGGACGTCACCTACGACACCCCGATCGGCCACACGGCCTGGCTCTGGGCACAGGGCGCGCTCGCCGTCGTCCTCGTCGTCCTCGCCCTGCCCGGCCGCCGCCGCGACGTCGACGACGACCTGCCCGAGGAGCAGCCCCTGCCCGTCCAGGCCACCGCCGGTGAGGGCCGTCGCGCCCGCCGTCTGCGCGCCCAGGCGGAGGAGACCGCAGCCGAGGAGCAGCCCGGCACGCCCGCCTGGCCCGAGCAGCCCCCGGCCGCCGTACCGCACCAGCAGGCGTACGACACGGGGGTACCCGCGGCCGGGCCGGGCCAGGACTGGGAAGGGGACCCGGCCGCCTACGGCAACGCCGAGAACGCCGGGTACACCGAGTACGGCGCGGACCCGTACCGGACCGCGACCGGCTACGACCAGCAGCAGTACCAGCACGACCCCTACCAGACGCCCCCGTACGACCCGTACGCCTACAGCGGCACCGCCGACCAGATGCCGTACGACCCGGCGGCCTACCAGCAGGGCTACGACCCGGCGTACGACGGCCGGCAGGGTTACGACCCCGACCGGCAGGGTTACGACCCCGACCAGCAGGGCTACGACGCCGGCCGGCAGGGCTACGACCCCGACCGGCAGGGTTACGACCCGGCCCAGCACCCCCACGGCACCGGCAGCCAGCGCCCCGACGGGAGCCAGCAGTGAACCGCACCACCCTGTCCCTGATCGCCGGCACGGCCGCGCTGGCCGCCGTCACCGCCTTCGCCGCGTTCGACCCGCCGTCGGCCTCCGGCGCCGCCGAGCCCCGGGCGGCGGCCCGGCTGCCCGTCGAGCGCACCAGCCTGCTGTGCCCGGCGCCGAGCATGTCGGACATCGCCGACACGGCGTACACCTCGTTCACGCCGGTCACCAAGGGCGCCGGGAGCGGCGGCAAGGCCCGGCTCCAGGCGGCCGTCGAGCAGTCGGCCGACGGCACGGACGGCGGCGGGAAGGGCAAGGGCGGCGGGAAGAAGGCCGACGAGCCGGTGCTCACCCCGAAGGCGCCGGGCACGCCGGCCACCGGCGAGACCTCCGGAGCCGAGACGCCCGCGTTCGTCGGCACCGCGGACGGCGGGTTCGCGTCCGGCTGGACCGTCCAGGAGACCACCGAGGTCGCCGCGGGCACCGGCAGGGGCCTGCTGGGCGTCAACTGCACCGGCGCGGACACCGAGTTCTGGTTCCCGGGCGCCAGTACGGCCACCGGCCGCACCGACTACGTCCACCTGACCAACCCCGACGACTCGGCCGCCGTGGTCGACATCGAGCTGTACGGCAAGGACGGCCAGGTCAAGTCCCCGCTGGGCGAGAACCTCACCGTCAAGCCGCACGCGAGCGAGCCGATCCTGCTCTCCACGCTCACCGACGAGCGGCAGACCGACCTGACCGTGCACGTCAGCGTGCGCAGCGGCCGGGTCGGGGCGACCGTGCAGGCGCTGGACGACAAGGCGGGCGGCGACTGGCTGGCCGCCGCCGGCGACCCGGCCGGCAGCCAGGTCCTGCCCGGCATCCCGAAGGACGCCACCGCCGTCCGCCTGATCGCCTTCACGCCCGGCGACGACGACGCCGACCTGAAGATCCGTCTGGCCACGCCCAGCGGCCTGATCACCCCGGCCGGCCACGAGACCCTGCACGTCAAGTCCGGGATGACCACGGCGGTCGATCTCGGCGACGTCACGCGCGGCGAGGCCGGCTCGCTGTTCCTCACCCCCACCGACCAGAGCGTCCCGGTCGTCGCCGCGCTCCAGGTGGTGCGCGGCAAGGGCGGCAACAAGGAGACGGCGTTCATCCCGGCCACGGCCGCCGTCGGCGCGCGCGCGACCTCGGCCGACAACAGCGCGAAGGGCACGACGCTCGCCCTGACGGCCCCCACCGGCACGGCCACGGTCAAGGTGACGGCGTCGGCGGGCAGCGAGGGCGGGACCCCGGTGAGCAAGACGTACACGCTGAAGTCCGGCACCACGCAGAACGTCGACGTCCCGGTCCCGGCGGGCCTGAAGGGCACGTACGCCCTCACGGTCGAACCCGTCTCCGGCGCCCCCGTCTACGCCTCCCGCACCCTCGCGGCCACCGAGGGGGGCGTCCCCGCCTTCACCGTCCAGACCCTCCCGGACGACCGCGGAACGGTGTCGGTACCGGCAACGGAGCAGGACCTGTCGATCCTGCAGAAGTGAGGGGCCGGGGCGGCCGATCGCCTTCGCGCGAACCCGCCCCGCCCGGCACCGGCACCCGGCACCGGGGAAGGCCCCCTAGTCCTCCCCGTACCGGGGGTCCACGGTCTCCGGCGTCAGCCCCAGCAGCTCGGCCACCTGCTCCACGACCACCTCGTGCACCAGCGCGGCCCGCTCGTCCCGCCCCTTGGTCCGGATCTCCACCGGGCGCCGGTACACGACCACCCGAGCCCGCCGCCCGTCCCGCGAAGGGATGACCCCGCCGAGCGGAACGGCGTCGTCCGTCCATGCCGGCTGGTCCCCGCCCCCCTCCAGCCGCGGCACCTCCAGCACCAGGAAGTCGATGTCGGCCAGTTGCGGCCACCGCCGCTCGAGACGCTCCACGGAGTCCTGCACCAGGTCCGCGAACACCTCGGCGCGGCTGGCCGCCAGCGGCACCTGCGGCGGTGCGATCGGCCCTCGCATGCCCCGCCCGTGGCGATCACGGCGACGGGGCCCGGGGCCGGCGGTACGGGGCGGTACACGGTTGTCCATCACTGGTGAAGGGTAGTCCCCGCGCCCTCCGCGCGTCCGGCTCCGCGCGGCAACCGGCCCTTGCCCGCGCGTGTCACAGGATGACCATTTCAGCCAAGGTCTGGCTCGTTTCCGTAACTCTCCGAGACCGCCGAACTCAAGGCAATTGACGGGATTTGTACCGGCTCCTGACCGGACGCGATCCCGTCCGACACCCGCCCGGCATGCGTCCATGCAGGTCAACGAAGTCCGCTCAAAGGGGTGTGTGGGGCGTTTCACAACACGACACGGGGGAGTGACCTGGTGGAGAGTCGTCGCGGCCCGCTCAAGAGTGCGGTACCGTCCAACGTCGTGAGCCCTGTACGTCGCTGTTCGCGCACCGCCTGCGGCCGACCCGCCGTCGCGACGCTGACGTACGTCTACGCCGACTCGACCGCGGTCCTCGGCCCGCTCGCCACCTACGCCGAACCCCACTGCTACGACCTGTGCGCCGAGCACTCCGAGCGCCTCACCGCCCCGCGCGGCTGGGAGGTCGTGCGGCTCCTCGACGGCTCCGCGCCCGCGCGGCCCAGCGGGGACGATCTGGAAGCCCTTGCCAACGCCGTCCGCGAGGCGGCCCGCCCGCAGGAACGCGCGGCCGAGGCGGGCGGCGGCGGATCGCGTGCCGCCGACCCCATGGAGGTCGCCCGCCGCGGCCACCTGAGGGTCCTGCGCTCCCCGGACAACTGAGCGCGACAGCCGACGAGTCCGCACGAGGGCGAGGCGATCGGACCGTTCCGGACCACGCCCGGGGTCCCGCCGTGCGCCACGGCCGAACGCCACCCCACGCCACCCCCGCCCCGCGTGACGGCCCGGTCCTCCGGGCGTTACGCAAGGGGGTCCACCGGGCGTCCGGCCGGTGTCCGCGCGGGCGCCCCCGCCCCCGGCGGGTAGTTTGTGGGCACCCATAGGACTTCAGGAGGGTTGGCCGTGACTGCTGATCTGTCGCAGATCGTGAAGGCGTACGACGTGCGCGGAGTGGTCCCGGACCAGTGGGACGAGGCACTGGCCGCACTCTTCGGCGCCGCCTTCGCCGAGGTGACGGCGGCCACGGCCCTCGTCGTCGGCCACGACATGCGGCCCTCGTCCCCCGGCCTCTCCCGCGCTTTCGCGCGCGGCGCGGCGGACCGCGGTGCGGACGTCACCGAGATCGGCCTGTGCTCAACGGACCAGCTGTACTACGCCTCCGGCGCGCTGGACCTGCCGGGAGCGATGTTCACGGCCTCCCACAACCCGGCCCAGTACAACGGCATCAAGCTGTGCCGCGCGGGCGCCGCCCCCGTCGGCCAGGACACGGGCCTCGCGCAGATCCGCGAACTCGTCGAGCGCTGGCTGGCGGAGGGCGCCCCGGACCCCGTGGACCGGCCGGGAACCCTCTCCGCGCGCGAGACGTTGGAGGACTACGCGGCGCACCTGCGCTCCCTGGTCGACCTCACCGCCATCCGCCCCCTGAAGGTCGTGGTCGACGCCGGCAACGGCATGGGCGGCCACACGGTCCCGTCGGTCTTCGCCGGCCTGCCCCTGACCCTCGTCCCGATGTACTTCGAACTGGACGGCACCTTCCCCAACCACGAGGCCAACCCGCTCGACCCGGCCAACCTCGTGGACCTGCAGAAGCGGGTCCCGGTGGAGGGCGCCGACCTCGGCATCGCCTTCGACGGCGACGCCGACCGCTGCTTCGTCGTCGACGAGCACGGCGACCCGGTCTCCCCGTCCGCGGTCACCGCGCTGGTCGCCGCCCGTGAACTGGCCCGCAACGGCGGCAAGGGCACGGTCATCCACAACCTGATCACGTCCCGCACGGTCCCGGAGGTGGTGAAGGAGAACGGCGGCACCCCCGTGCGCACCCGCGTCGGCCACTCCTTCATCAAGGCGGAGATGGCCCGCAGCGGCGCGATCTTCGGTGGCGAGCACTCCGCCCACTACTACTTCAAGGACTTCTGGAACGCGGACACGGGCATGCTGGCCGCCCTGCACGTCCTCGCCGCCCTCGGCGGCCAGGAGGGCCCGCTGTCCGCCCTGGTCGCCCAGTACGACCGATACACCGGCTCCGGCGAGATCAACTCCACGGTCGCCGACCAGTCCGCCCGCCTCGCCGCCGTCCGCACCGCGTACGAGGGCCGCCCCGGCGTCACCCTCGACGACCTCGACGGCCTCACGGTGGCCGCGGCCGACTGGTGGTTCAACGTCCGCCCGTCCAACACCGAGCCGCTCCTGCGCCTGAACGCGGAGGCGAAGGACGAGGCCACCATGACGAAGATCCGCGACGAGGCACTGGCGATCATCAGGGGCTGAGCGGTCTGCCCATGAGCGGTACGCTGACCAGGCATATGCACAGACACCCACACGCCCTCTGAAGGGACAGCCCATGCCGCTCGAAGCCGGCCTCCTGGAGATCCTCGCCTGCCCGGCCTGCCATGCCCCCCTGAAGGAGCAGGACACCGAGCTGATCTGCACGGGCCAGGACTGCGGCCTCGCGTACCCGGTCCGCGACGGCATCCCGGTCCTGCTGGTCGACGAGGCCCGCCGCCCCGAGTGACGGGACCCGTCACCTCGTAGCACCCCAGGATCCCGGCGATCGGAGGCTGCCGCCCATGCTGGACGAATCGCTGCTCGACACCCCGGAGGGCCTCGCCGAGGCCGACCACCGGGGCCTGCTCCGCGGCGCGGCGGAGGCCGGCGCCCGCGTCCGCACCGCCGCCCGGCACGCCACCGAGGCCGGCGTCGGCGAACTCAAGCCCGACGGCCGCCCCCGCGCGGTCCTCATCGCGGGCCCCGGCGCCGCCGCCACCCACACCGCCGACCTCCTCGGCAGCCTGGCCGGCCCCGGCAGCCCCGTCGTCCGCCTCGCCCCCACCGGCGTCGCCCCGGCCGCGGGCGCCCTGCGCTGGGAACTGCCCGGCTGGGCCGGCTCCGTGGACCTGCTGCTGATCGCCACCCCGGACGGCACCGAACCGAGCCTGTCCCTCCTCGCCGACCAGGCCTACCGCCGCGGCTGCTCGGTCGTCGCCGTGGCCCCGCCCGGCACCCCGCTCGCCGAAGCGGTCGCCGGCGCGCACGGCCTGTTCGTACCGATGGCGACGGCGCCGTACGACCAGGAGGAACCGCTCGCCGCGTCCTCCCCGGGCGTCTTCTGGGCGCTGCTGACCCCGCTGCTCGCGCTCCTCGACCGGATCGGCCTGATCGCCGCACCGCCGGACGCCCTGGAAAAGGTCGCCGACCGCCTCGACCAGATCGCTGAGCGCTGCGGCCCCGCCATCGCGACCTACAGCAACCCGGCGAAGACCCTCGCCGCCGAACTCGCCGACGCCCTGCCCCTGGTGTGGACGGAAGGGACCTCGGCCGGGCCGGCGGGCCGCCGCTTCGCCGCCGCGCTCGCCGAACTCGCCGGCCGCCCCGCCCTGGTCGCCGAACTTCCCGAGGCGCTCGCCGCGCACGGCGCCCTGCTGGCCGGCCCGCTCGCCGCCAGCGCCGACCCGGACGACTTCTTCCGCGACCGCGTCGAGGAGCCCCCCGCGCTGCACGCGCGCGTGGTGCTGCTCCGCGACCGCCCGATCGGCGGTCTCACCGCCGCCCCCGCGGCCCGTGACGTCGCCCTCGGCCACGACACGGCGATCAGTGAACTCGAACCCGAGGAGGGCGGGGAACTGGAGACCCTCGCGGAACTGATCGCCGTCACGGATTTCGCCGCCGTTTACCTGGCGCTCGCTTCCGGCGCCTGATCCTGCTCCGGGCCGGACGATCCGAGCCCACCCCGGCGCCACGACCGGCACGGCCGTCGGCGCCGCCGAGCGCGTACGTACGGAGACAGAGAAGACACATGGACCGCCTCGACAACACCATCCGCCCCTACGCCTGGGGTTCTCCCACCGCCATACCGCACCTCCTCGGCGTCGAGCCGACCGGAGAGCCCCAGGCGGAGATGTGGATGGGCGCGCACCCGGGCGCCCCGTCGCGCACCGCGCGCGGCACCCTGGTCGAGGTCATCGACACCGACCCGGAGCGGGAACTCGGCGCCCGCGCGGTCGCGAAGTTCGGCCCCCACCTGCCGTTCCTGCTCAAGATCCTCGCCGCCGGCGCGCCCCTGTCCCTCCAGGTGCACCCCGACCTGAAGCAGGCCAAGGAGGGATACGCCGACGAGGAGCGGCGCGGCGTCCCGGTCGACGCCCCGTACCGCAACTACAAGGACGCCAACCACAAGCCCGAACTGATCTGCGCCCTCACCGAGTTCGACGGCCTGTGCGGCTTCCGCGACCCGGTCCGGGCCGCCGAGCTGCTCGACGGGCTCGGCGTCGACTCCCTCAAGCCGTACGTCGACCTGCTGCACGCCCACCCCGCGGAAGCGGCCCTGCGCGAGGTCCTCACCGCGATCCTCGGCGCCGACCCGGAGGAGATGGCCCACACGGTCGCCGAGGCCACCGCCGCCTGCACCCGCCTCGGCGGCGCCTACGCCCCCTACGCCGACATCGCCCACCACTACCCGGGCGACCCCGGCGTCATCGCGGCCATGCTGCTCAACCACGTCCGGCTCCAGCCCGGCGAGGCCCTGTTCCTCGGCGCCGGCATCCCGCACGCCTACCTCAACGGCCTCGGTGTCGAGATCATGGCCAACTCCGACAACGTCCTGCGCTGCGGTCTGACCCCCAAGCACGTCGACGTCCCCGAACTCCTGCGGATCGTCCGCTTCGAGCCGAGCGACCCCGGCGTGCTGCGCCCGGAGGCGTCCTCGGAGGGCGAGGAGGTCTACGAGACCCCGATCGACGAGTTCCGGCTCTCCCGGTACGTCCTGCCCGAGGGCGGCGCCGCCCACGACCTCACCCGGGACACCCCGCAGATCCTGCTCTGCACGGCCGGTACCGTCCGGGCGGGCGAGCACGAGCTGGGTCCCGGCCGGTCGGTCTTCGTCCCGGCAGGCGAGCGGGCGGAGATCTCGGGCGCGGGCACGGTCTTCCGCGCCACCGTGATCGTGTGACCAAGGCTGTGGACAGCCTGTGGATCATATGACCGCAGTTGTGGATACCTGTCGCACCAGTGCCCGGCCGGGCTGCAAGAATGATCCGCCGGCAAAGGCCGGGCAAAGCCGGGCACTCGTCCGGACGGACGGAACGCACCAGGACGACAGAGGCGAAGGGACAACGCGACCACATGAGCGCGTCAGGCGGTACCAGGGCGATCGTGGCGGCACTCGGCGCCAATCTCGCCATCGCGGCATCGAAGTTCGTGGCGTTCGCGTTCAGCGGCTCCTCCTCGATGCTCGCCGAGGGCGTCCACTCGCTCGCCGACTCCGGCAACCAGTTCCTGCTGCTCGTCGGCGGGAAGAAGGCGCAGCGCCAGGCGAGCCCGCAGCACCCCTTCGGCTACGGCCGCGAGCGGTTCATCTACGCCTTCCTCGTCTCGATCGTCCTCTTCTCCATCGGCGGCATGTTCGCCGTCTACGAGGGCTACGAGAAGGTCCGCCACCCGCACGACCTGGAGCACTGGTACTGGCCGGTCGGCGTGCTCCTCTTCGCGATCATCGCCGAGGGCTTCTCCTTCCGCACCGCCATCAAGGAGTCCAACGGCCTGCGCGGCACGCTCTCCTGGAAGGAGTTCATCCGCCGCGCCAAGGCCCCCGAGCTGCCCGTCGTCCTGCTGGAGGACTTCGGCGCACTCATCGGCCTGGTCCTCGCCCTCGGCGGCGTCGGCCTCTCCCTGCTCACCGGCGACGGCGTCTGGGACGGCATCGGCACCCTCTGCATCGGTGTCCTGCTCGTCCTGATCGCCCTCGTCCTTGCCGCCGAGACCAAGTCGCTGCTGCTCGGCGAGGCCGCCGGGGCCGACGACATCAAGAAGATCGAGGCCGCGATCGTCGACGGCGACACGGTCCCCCGCATCATCCACATGCGCACCCTCCACCTCGGCCCGGAGGAGCTGCTGATCGCCGCCAAGATCGCCGTGCGGCACGACGACACGGCCACCGAGGTCGCGAACGCCATCAACGCCGCCGAGGCCCGCATCCGCGCCGCCGTCCCCATAGCCCGCGTCATCTACCTGGAACCGGACATCTACAGCGAGGCCGAGGCCGCCAAGGGCCCCGACCCGCAGGCGACCCCGGGCGGCCCGACCCCGCACCCCGCGGGCCACTGAGGAGCAGCGCGGCAAGCGCTCAGCCCTGAACCGGCCGCATGGGCCAGGGCGCCGGCGGCACCGTCGGCGCCTTACGCCGCCGCACCACCAGGGCGGCGACGCCCAGCCCGGCACCGGTGAGGACCAGCAGACCGCCGACCAGCAGGGCCGTCCCCAGCAGGACCGGGCCCGTACGGTCGTCCGTCACCCGCCCGCGCACGGCGTCCACCGGAACGGTCCCGCCGTGATCGGCGGCGAAGAAGCGGGAGTCCACCGAGTCGGACCGGTGGTCACCCATCAGGAACAGCCGGCCCCGCGGCACCTTCACGTCGTACGGCCTGTGCAGCCCGTCGGCGTCACCCTCGTAGACGTACGGCTCCTTCACGGGCTTGCCGTTCACGGTGACCCGTTCCTCGGAGCCCACGGCCGTGCAGCACGCCACACGGTCCCCGCCCACCCCGATCACCCGCTGCATGAAAACGCCCTCGGCCCGGTAGCGCCCCGGCATCGAGAACACCACGACGTCACCGCGCCGCACCTCGCTCCCGTCCACCCGCTCCCAGATGATCCGGTCGCCCCGCTGGTACGTCGGCTCCATGCTCTGGCTGGGCTGCGTGCCCGTGCCGTACGCGCCGCGCCCGTAGACGAAGGCACCCCCGGCCAGCACCACACCCAGCAGCCCCACCACCAGCGCCGCGATCCCCAGTCCCCGCCCTCTGCCCGCCATGTCCGATCCTCTCCGCGCGGCCCGTCCGCGGCGCGGAGAATAGCGGTCGTCCCTGAACATCCCGTGTCCCAGGCCCACCGCGACCGCCCGGCGCACCCCCTGCGCCACCGGCACCGGCCGACGGGAACGCCACGCACACGACCCGTCGAATGCTCAGGCGGACTGGGGCCGACCGGGCCGACCGGTGTAGCTTGGGACGGAGCCAGACGTCGCTGCTGATGGCGGTCGGGCGGTCCACGCGGACCGACCGAGGGAGAGAGGGCCTCCGACGGACTGCGCTGCGCGTACGCGGGCATGCCTGTGTCCTCTTCTCGGGCACCCCTGTGTCCGCCGCCGCGCAGACCAGCCGTACCCACCTCGACCCAACCCCGAGGAGCAGCTCGTAATGACGACTGTCGAGAACCGACAGGACTTCAAGGTCGCCGACCTCTCGCTGGCCGAGTTCGGCCGCAAGGAGATCACCCTCGCCGAGCACGAGATGCCCGGCCTGATGGCGATCCGCAAGGAGTACGCCGAGGCCCAGCCGCTCGCCGGCGCCCGCGTCACCGGCTCGCTGCACATGACCGTGCAGACCGCCGTGCTCATCGAGACCCTGGTCGCCCTCGGCGCCCAGGTCCGCTGGGCCTCCTGCAACATCTTCTCCACCCAGGACCACGCCGCCGCCGCCATCGCCGTCGGCCCGAACGGCACGCCGGACAACCCGCAGGGCGTCCCGGTCTTCGCCTGGAAGGGCGAGACCCTTCAGGAGTACTGGTGGTGCACCGAGCAGGCGCTGACCTGGCCGGACAGCCCCACCGGCGGCCCCAACATGATCCTGGACGACGGCGGCGACGCCACCCTGCTCGTCCACAAGGGCGTCGAGTACGAGAAGGCCGGTGAGGTCCCCGCCCTCGACACCGCCGAGTCCGACGAGCACCGCGTCATCCTTCAGCTGCTGCACCGCACCCTGGGCGAGAACCCCCAGAAGTGGACGCAGCTGGCCTCGGAGATCCGCGGCGTCACGGAGGAGACCACCACCGGTGTCCACCGCCTGTACGAGATGCAGCGCGACGGCGTCCTCCTCTTCCCGGCGATCAACGTCAACGACGCCGTCACCAAGTCGAAGTTCGACAACAAGTACGGCTGCCGCCACTCCCTGATCGACGGCATCAACCGCGCCACCGACGTCCTGATCGGCGGCAAGACCGCCGTCGTCTGCGGCTACGGCGACGTGGGCAAGGGCTGCGCCGAGTCCCTGCGCGGCCAGGGCGCCCGCGTGATCGTCACCGAGATCGACCCGATCTGCGCCCTGCAGGCCGCGATGGACGGCTACCAGGTCACGACCCTCGACGAGGTCGTCGACAAGGCCGACATCTTCATCACCACGACCGGCAACAAGGACATCATCATGGCCTCGGACATGGCCAAGATGAAGCACCAGGCCATCGTCGGCAACATCGGTCACTTCGACAACGAGATCGACATGGCCGGCCTCGCCAAGGTCCCCGGCATCGTCAAGGACGAGGTCAAGCCGCAGGTCCACACCTGGACCTTCCCGGACGGCAAGAAGATCATCGTGCTGTCCGAGGGCCGCCTGCTGAACCTCGGCAACGCCACCGGCCACCCGTCGTTCGTGATGTCCAACTCCTTCGCGGACCAGACCCTGGCCCAGATCGAGCTGTTCACGAAGCCCGACGCGTACCCGATCGGCGTCTACGTGCTGCCCAAGCACCTCGACGAGAAGGTCGCCCGCCTCCACCTGGACGCGCTCGGCGTCAAGCTCACCCAGCTGCGCCCGGAGCAGGCCGCGTACATCGGCGTGGAGGTCGACGGCCCGTACAAGCCGGACCACTACCGCTACTGATCCACCGATCCCGTAGCCCGGCCCGCCGGGGGAGTGCGCCGGTGCACCGACGCACCCTCCCCGGCAGCAGGTCCACCGAGGCAGGCCCCCGCACCCCCGTGCCGGGGGCCTGTCCCTTTGGCGCCCGAGGGCGCACCGGGTTCCCGGGAGCCGGGACGTCCCGGCGCCCCTCGCCGCATCGCCCCCGGACCACGCCTGCCGGCCGGATCAGCCCGTCAAGACCCAGGACCCCCATGCCCCGCGGCCGTTATTCGCTCCACGATCCGCACGATCACACCCCCCTCGCGGACGAACACTTCCAGTGCGCCCCCGGCCCGTCCGGCTGGCGCTACGTCTCCCGGCTGACCGGTCCCGCAGGCGACCACCGCGGCTCGGTCGACCTCGCCCTGGACGACCTCGGCCGTCCCCTCCGCCTCGAACTCCACGCGGGTGACTGGCAGGTGCGCGGCGCCGCCCTCGACGGCGTCACCTGGGTCCGCACCGACCCCAACGGCACCGAGGCCACCGAAGGCAATGTGCGCGCCCACGCCTTCACCGGCACGTCCCCCGCGTTCCTCGTCGCCACCGCCCGGCTGCTGCGCCTCACCCCCTCGTCCGCCGCGACCCGCGTACGCCTCGTGGCCTTCACCGACCCCGTCCTCGCCCCCCGTACCGTGGACCAGTCCTGGGCTCTGGTGAACAGCGAAGCACACGCCACCGACAACGGGCCCCTGACCGTGGACGAGTACCAGGTCACGGCCCTGGACACCGGTGAACAGCACACCGTCCACATCGCCGGCGACGTCGTCCTCGCCGCGCCCGGGATCGAACTGGAAGACCTGGAGTCACCGCCGTCGCGATTCGACTGAACCCGGTACGTCCGGCGGTCCGGAGGCCGCGAGCAGGACGGGACCACACTCCGCGTCACGCCGGTGGCGCGAACCCCGTGACCGGCCGGTCGGCGGCCGGCGACTCCTCCCGCGGCGGCGCCGACGCGGGGGCGAGCGGGGCCTGCGGCGGCTGAGGTGTGCTTCCGTGTGCCATCGACGGTGCAGCGGGCGCCGTCACCGGCTGGGCTGCGGGCGCCGCGACCGGCTGCGCCGAGGGTGCTGCCATCGGCGGAGCGAAGCCGTCGGACGGCACGCCGCCGCCCCCGCCGAACGCCTGCCGGGCCTCACGGGACTGCCGCTCGTGCACCACGGCCGCCAGGAAGGCGGCGGGAGGCAGATCCCCCGGCACCGGCGTCCCGGTCCGCTCCGCGAGGTCGGCCGCGAGCCGCTGCGCCATGCCCGCCGAGACCCGCGGATCGAGCTGCTGCATCCGGGTCAGGTACTGCCGGACGGCGAGCCACAGTCCGTCCGGGACCGCCGACAGGTCCAGCCCGGCGAACCGCCCCGCGAGCCACGGCGGCGGAGGCGGCACAAAGCCGGTCCGAGCGGCGGGTATCCGTTCCCGCACGACCAGGGTGCCCGCGAAGACGTCCCCGAGCCGCCGCCCCCGCGCCGAGACCAGCGAGGCGATACAGGCCACCACGCCGAAGGTCATCAGGATCTCCACCACCCCGATCGCGCCCCGCACCAGCGCGTGCCGGAAGCGGATCGGCCCACCGTCGTCCCGCACCACCCGGAGTCCGAACGCCAGCTTCCCCAGCGAACGCCCGTGACTGAGCGTCTCGACGGCTATCGGCCCGCCGACCAGCACCAGCAAGAACGTCGCGATCGACAGCGCCAGCTGCGCGGCCTCGTCCAGCGAAGCCGTCGACACGGCCAGCACCATCATCACGACGACGTACGCGACCACCGCCAGGACCAGGTCCAGCAACACGGCCAGCGCCCTGCTCGGCAGCTTCGCGGGCCGCAGTTCGAGCGCTACCGCCTCGCCCGTCACCAGCTCACTCATGCCCGCCGCCCTTCCCCGGTCCGCCCCCAGCACCGCAAGTCTGCCAAGCTGAGGGCACATCGCGCCGCAGTACGACAAGCTGACAGCAAGTACGAGCACCCGCGCGTACGCACGAGCACCCACGACGAGCCGTGGACGATCAGCCGAGGAGCACGCAGACCCGATGGACCTGGACGTCTTCGTCTCCGTACACCGAGCCGAATGGGACCGGCTCGACGCACTGCTCGGCCGCCGGCGCCGGCTCACCGGCGCGGAAGCAGACGAACTCGTCGTCCTCTACCAGCGCACCGCCACCCACCTGTCCCTCATCCAGTCCAGTGCTCCGGACCCGCAGCTGACCGGACGGCTCAGCCGGCTCGTGGCACGGGCCCGCGGCACCGTCGCCGGCACCAGACGCGCCTCATGGCGTGACGTCACGCGCTTCCTCGGCCGGGGCTTCCCGGCCGCCGTCTACCGCACCCGGCACTGGTGGGTGCCCACAGCGCTGGTCTCCACCGCCGTCGCGGTTCTCCTGGGCTGGTGGATCGGCACCCACCCCGAGGTGCAGTCGTCCATCGCGGCCCCCGGCCAGCTGCGCGAGCTGACCCGGCCCGGCGGTGAGTACGAGACCTACTACTCCAGCCACCCGGCAGCCGCCTTCGCGGCCCAGGTGTGGACGAACAACGCCCAGGCGGCGGCGATGTGCCTGGTCCTGGGCGTCTTCCTGGGACTGCCCGTCCTGTGGATCCTCTTCCAGAACATGCTCAACCTGGGGGTCGGCTTCGGCCTCATGTCCTCGGCCGGCCGCCTCGACACCTTCCTCGGCCTGGTCCTCCCGCACGGCCTGCTCGAACTGACCGCGGTGTTCGTCGCCGCCGGCACGGGCCTGCGTCTCGGCTGGACCGTCGTCGACCCCGGCCCGCGCACCCGGCGCGCCGCGCTCGCGGAGGAGGGACGGGCCGCCGTCGGCATGGCGATCGGCCTCGCCCTGGTCCTGTTCGTCTCCGGGGCCATCGAAGGCTTCGTCACCCCTTCCGGCCTGCCGACCTGGGGCCGCATCGGCATCGGGGTCGCGGCCGAGCTGGCGTTCTTGGCGTACGTCTACGTGCTGGGCGGGCGCGCCGCGCGCGCGGGTGAGACCGGTGATCTCGAAGCGATGGACCGCAGCGCCTCGGTCCCCACGGCCGCCTGACGGCCGGCGGATGTGCGCTCGACCCCTGTGAGCTGCTAATCTCCTCTTCGCCCCGCAAGAGCCGTTGACACGGAGGGAGTGGGGAGGTAGATTCAAACAGTTGCCCGGAGCTGGACAAGCTCCCCGGCGGCCGATAGAATCTATGAGCTTCCTCGGGAGTCCTGAGCGACATTCCGAGAAGCAAACCCCCCGATTACTCAGAAATGAGTGGCTGGTTCGACCGGCCGAAAACTTCTGATAAAGTCGGAACCGCCGGAAAGGGAAACGCGAGAGCGGGAACCTGGAAAGCGC
>NZ_JAINRC010000039.1 GCF_020400655.1 Streptomyces spinosus | reverse complement strand
CGACAAGGTCAGCGCACCGGACCTGATCTATCCGCACTGGCACCAGGCCAATGCGGTCTCCAGCCGGTTCAGCGAGCCGGACCTCGCCCTGCACCGTCCGGCCAGGTGACCGGCGAGCAGTGCCCGCAGCGCTTCGTGAGGGCACCCATGACATCAGTGACGACGGAGGCGGTGGAGGAATCCCGGTGACGCCGGCTTGGGGCAGGGCTTCTTTGAGCGCGGCGAGCTGGCCGGTCCATCACCCTAGGCGTTCCCCGTGATGAGCCCCGGGCGGGCAGCAAGCTCGCGCACGCTCATGCACGGGATTCGGGTAACGGCGTGTCCTTGGTAGCCGGGGGCCTCACCTACCAGCGGAATACCGGGACAATTCACTCCATGAGATCGAGCTACAGGCGCAGGTTTCATTCGCGTAGCTGTCCGATCTCCTGCGGACCGTGGAGGAATTCGATATCCCCGGGGACAAGGACATCATGCAACAGTCTCCAGAACTTCCCGATGCCAGCCATTTTCATCGATCCACCCTCCGGAGGCCTGCTAGCGGCGCGCCCTGCCGACCTTGACGCGCATGACACCGCATCGTCGATATCATCCCCGAACCGGCGTTCTCTTCGTTGACATCCTTCTTTTGTTTCATCATCGTGCGGCCGTGCGCCGTCATGGAAACCATGAGGACAATGGGAGAAGACACATGACCACCATTTCTTTCATCGGTCTCGGGACCATGGGTGCCCCTATGGCCCTCAACCTTCTGCGTTCCGGGTTCGACGTGGTGGGGTACAATCGGAGCCCTGCTCGGGTCGCGGAATTCGTAGCCGCCGGGGGGCGTGGTGCCCTATCGGTTGCGGAGGCCGTGACCGATTCGGACGTCGTGATCACGATGCTTCCCGACTCACCCGATGTGACCTCGGTCTACACCGGCCCCGGCGGCGTGATCGCCAACACCAGACCCGGCTCCCTTCTCATCGACATGAGCACCATCCGTCCTGACGTTGCGCGTGCGGTCGCGGACACGGCCGCCGGGCGTGGCCTCCGGTTTCTCGATGCTCCGGTCAGCGGAGGAGAGCAAGGCGCCAAAGACGGCAGCCTGGCCATCATGGTGGGCTCCTCGGAAGCCGACTTCGCTGCCGCGCTCCCAGTGCTCTCCGAGGTCGGGGCGACCATTGTGCACGTCGGCCGCGTCGGCTCGGGTCAGACTGTCAAGGCGGCCAATCAGCTCATTGTCGCCGGCACCATCCAACTGGTAGCGGAAGCTCTTACCTTCCTCCGCGCCCACGGAGTGGAGGTGGAGAAGGCTCTTGAAGTAATCGGCGGAGGCTTGGCAGGCAGTGCGGTGCTGCGCAGCAAGGGCCCTTCCATGCGTGCCAGGGACTTCACACCGGGTTTCCGGGTGAGTCTGCACCACAAGGATCTCGGCATCTTCAACGATGCGGCCCGCGAGGCAGGCGTAGTTGCCCCTTTGGCTGCTAACGTCTCGTATCTTGTGGGAGCGCTGAAAGCGCAGGGCTGCGGACATCTGGATCATAGTGCTCTGCTACTGCTGGTTGAGCAGCTCTCCGGAATCGACGCGCGCGAGGTCGGCACAGAAACGACAGGGGTGATGAACTCATGATGAAAGGTCCCGTAAGCGGTGGCGCGCAGACGATGTCCGTGTCCACCTTGTTGTTCGACGTTTTCGGTACTGTCGTCGACCTTCATGGATCGCTGAACTCTGCGACGCGCTCAGTACTGTCTGCGAACGGGACGGACCCGGAGCAGGCACAGCCGTTGGTGGAAACGTGGCTCACGATTCTCAGCGAATTGATGACGGACGTTCGTTCCAAACGGGCCGTGTGGAAGTCCCACGACGAGCTGACGCGGGACGCATTGCACAACGCCGTAACAGGGCTGGGCATGGGAAGCCTGCCGCGGCAGGCCCTGCGGGACCTCGCCTTCGCCACCCATCGGCTGCGGCCCTGGCCCGATTCACCGCGCTGGCTGGGCACACTGGCTGACTCCTTCACGGTAGTGGCACTGTCCAATGCGAGCTTCGCCGGTCTGACTCGTCTGTCTGCAGCGGGAGGTCTCAGATGGCACTGCGTCCTGTCGTCGGAGGCCGTGAGGACGTACAAACCAGATCCCGCGGTCTACCGCTTCGCGCTGGACATCCTCGGACTGGAGCCGGGTACGACGATGATGGTTGCCGCGCACGAGTGGGACCTTCGCGCAGCAGCCGAACACGGCGTCGCGACGGCCTTCCTGTCGCGCCCGGGTGAAGCGCAGGCGAGCTCACCGGGCGCCTTCGACGTGCAGGCTCGAGACTTGTCAGATCTGGCTGGCCAGCTCGCGGGGTAGCGCCCGCCATGACCGCGGACACTCGATCTCCGTGCCGGGGCAGTGCCGGTTTCGCGGCACAGGACGAGATGTCCGGCCACGCGTTGCCTACGCAGGCGGCATCGTCCGCCGAGGGGGGCAGGGCCCGGGACGCGCACTCGTCGGCGGGCCAGGGTGAACCGCTCGGATGCGGCGGGAGCGTGCGACGTGCTTGCGCTCGTAGCAGCGACGCGAAGTCTCGCCCGTGCCGGATTGCTGATCAGCGTGGAAGTGCACGCGGCGCCCGGGAGACCATGGTGGCAGCGCCGGAGACCGTACGGGTTGCTTCACCTGCTACGTGTGGTTGCGTCATCGCCAGTACATGAAATAACGTCCATGTATGGACGACTCTGATCGTTTTAATGCGTTTCATCCTGATCTATCCGGATCTGGGATGCCGGCGCGGCCGGGTATTCGCCACGTCAGGGCCGGCGAGCTCGACGGTAGTACCGCGCAGAGCGGCGGAGGCATGAGGAGATTCGCCGCGATCAGCGGGGAACTCGCGGGTTCTCGCCGGATCTGGATGGGGGAGACCCGCGTTGCCCCAGGGACTTCCTCCAGCGATCACCATCATGGTGAGTCGGAGACGGCGATCTACGTTGTCAGCGGACACCCCGAATTCGTCTACGCCGAGGAGTCCGAGGGCGGGCCGCGCGAAAAGAGGGTGAAGGCAGGCCCGGGGGACTACGTCTACGTGCCCCCATACGTTGCGCATCGGGAGGAGAACCCCGATCCGGACGATGAAGCCGTCGTGGTGATTGCGCGCAGTACCCAGGAGCCGGTCGTGGTGAACCTGCAGTCCCTGTTCGCAGAATGACAGCGGTCCGACAGGGAAGCCCGGGACGATCTGTTGCAGGCGGCCTGCTGAGCCGACCGCCTCATCGTCATGAAGGTAGGGCGGCCTCGTGGTCCGAGCCTGGTAGTCGCCTTCCACCACCGCCTGGCCGTGAATGTGCCAGGACCGCCCGTCCACGTCGCAACCGCCCACACCCCCGAGAAAGCCGAACGGCGCCGGCCAGACGTCACCCTGCCCACTGAGCTGCATCGAATGTGTCCTTGCGACGGTAGAGGCCGTACGTGGACCGCCGTATGCCTCACGAGGGGGAGGAGGGCGCCCGGCACGGTCCCAGCCCTGCGAGGTGTGCGCCCGGCCGGGGCGGCACGACCGGGTGGGTGCCGGGACACAGCGGCGGTACTGGGGGAAGCCGACGGCGCGAGGGCCAGGGCTCGTCGACGAGGTGGAGGACGACGGTGCGGCGTATGCCGGCCTCCAGCATGGCCTGCGTTCGGTGCCGGCCGTTGATGTAGCCGGTGCCGCTTGAGGGCTGGATCGCGTTCGCGATGCTGAAGAGGGTGGCCAGCGCCTCGGTATCCCAACGGGTGACGCCTGACGCCACCGCGTGCGCAGTGGCGAACCCCTCCATGCCGTCGGGGTCCACGCCCTGCGCACGTGCCCGCCGGAGAACCTCGATGGCCATCGCGTTGACCCGATGCCAGCCGCCACCGTGGTACCAGCAACACGACCGGGCGTCATGGCGCGGCCGCATCTGCCGCAGTTGGCGCCGCCACCAGGGCACCCCGGCCGGCATGCACGTCGGCTCGCGGAACGGGCGGGGTGGCGCGAGGCGGGCGACCGCGAACTCCTCGAATGCCCATCGCACTTCGGACTTGGCGGCGCGCGGAACGTAGCCGGCGCCACGGCCCGTGGCGACCGGCGCGCCGACCAAATGCCCCACCTGCTCGTAGGTGATCGCCGACCATTGCGGGTCCCGCGGCCGGAAGCGGTCAGCCCCGGCGAACTCCACCCGCTGGAAGCGGGTCTTCTCGAGAGACCTCTGCGGCTGGATCAGGCGCTCCACCCATATCGGCGGCCGGTCCTGGTCGGGGCAGTGCCGCTCCCACACCGCGCCCGCGAACCTCTCGACCTCGTTCATCAGGCTCACCCCCTCCGCGCCGGGACCTGCGTCGCCACCGCGACCGGGCGCGTGCCCTCCGTGGTGAACAACTGCAACCGGAACCTTCCCGGCAAATCCGGTGTGGTGCCGATCATTCCCGGCCCGGCGGCACACCGGCCGTCGTCGGTCGCTCCCCGCCATCCCCGTCTCCCGGCAGCCTCGTCACTGCGGCGGCACGGCCCCCCCGCATCCAGGGCTCGCCCGTCTGCTCGCAGACGGTCAGTCACCAGGTGCAGTCCACCTACGAGGTGGTTTCCGTGAACCAGGCTCGGGTGCTGCGCATGCCGAGAAGGACCAGCACGGCCGCGGACAGGAGCACGCCGATCACGGCTCCCGGCGCTCCTTGCGCGACGTTGACCGCCTGCACGAGGAAGTAGAGCCCGGTGGTCACCGTCAAGGTGAGGCGCAGGACGCTGCGCCCCGGCTGGAGAAGGAAGACGTGCGCGGCGCTGGCCAGTGCGGGCAGGAGCGTCAGGATCCGGTACCAGACCGGGCCCGGGTAGTGGCCGATCGCGAGGCCCGTCACGGCTATGACGACGATGACGCACAGCACGCAGAGCAGGGCGCGCAGCGCGGTGACAGTGCGCGGGCGCTTGCTGTGCGGCGGCTGCGGGGCGGTGGGACCCGGCTCCACGGCGGCGGCCGCGATGGTGCGCGGGTCGCCGAGCTCGGCCAGGATCGCGTCCTCCTGCCCTGGGCGTTCGAAGCGGGCGACTTCGATGTGCTCGGCGAGGTCGGCGAGCAGCTCCTGCCGCCGGTCGGCCGGGAGGGTCGACGCCTCGCGCTCGACAGCGGCAAGGAAGGACTGTACGGAGGGGGAGGTGCTGGGGCTCATGGTGAACGCTGTTCCGGTTCGATCGGGGGCGGCGGTTGGGGGGTGAGGAAGCCATCGACTGCGTCGCGGAAAGAGGGCCAGATCCGGGCGAAGTCCGAGAGGGCGGCCAGCCCGGCGTCGGTCAGCCGGTAGTAACGGCGGGGCGGCCCGGACGTCGATTCCTTCCATGTGGTGGTGACCAGGTTCGCGCGTCGGAGCCGGGACAGCAGGGGGTAGATGGTCCCCTGGCCGGCGGCGAGGGCTCCGCTCGCCTCCAGGGACTGCACCAGTTCGACGCCATAGCGGGGTTCGTCCCGCATCAGGGCCAGTACGCAGTACTCCAGCACGCCCTTGCGGAGCTGGCTTTCCACCTTGCCGAGGCACGAATCACCGGCACTGCCCTGTTCCATGCAATGCATGGTAGCCAATCGGTACCTTGCTGCACAAGGTACCTGGTGTGGGCCTTCCGTCAGTTCCCGCGCAGTCACCACACCAGCAGGCGGCGCCCGAGCCGGCGGGCGCCGCGGCGCCGCCTGACGGGCGAGACGGCGCCAGAAGGCCGCGCGGGCGGCCCGGGCGCCCGCCCTTGTCGATGACGGTCATGTTTCTTCCTCTCGCTCACGCTGGGTCCGGGTCCCGTCGTGGCAGCGACGGGCCGGCCGGAGGGCGTCGCGGGTGTCGCCGTCCGAAGTGGCGGCAGCCGGGGGCTGTTGCCGGCGCGGTCGACAACACCGGGTTGCCACCGTGGAATTGGGCGGCCGTGATACTGGCGGGATGTACGAAGGGCACGTCCGCACCCCCGGTGAACCGGCCGCGCTCCGCCCGGCCCCCGACCCGGTGTCGGTGACCCCCGGCCGGTCGGCGGCGGACGTCGCGGAGTTCGTACGGTCCCTGGATGACCACGGCCTCCGGCCGGACACCGAGGCCGTCTTCGCCCAGAGGCAGACACGCGGAGTCGTCGACCGGCACGGCGAGGTACCCCCGGGGGCCGCCGGCTGATTCCGCGAGGGACGGGGCGGGGCTCGCGCGCCGCCGGCACCGGGCCCCGCGTCGGCGTTGGGCGGTTCGATCAGGCCGGGGAGGTCTCGCTGCCGTCGCTCCCGGCGAGCGCGGCGAGCGCGGCGTCGAGGTAGGGGATCAGTTCCTCGGTGTCGCCCGAGGTGAGCGCCTCGGCGCCGAGGATGTCGCGCATGAGCAGGACTCCCATGTTGACCGCGATCAACAGGGCCGCTCTGCCCGGCCGTTGGTCTCCCGGGAGCCTGTCCGCCAACGGCAGCTCACCGTGCCTTCTGACGACGTCCCGGATGATCGCGACGGCTTCGGGGTTCGAGGTCGACCGGATCGTCATGTAGTAGCCGTCCAGGGTGGTGGCGCCCCGGGACCCGGTCAGGAGGACGGCGGCCGCGTCATCGGTCACCGGCGGCACCATGGGCGCCGTCTCGGTCGTCAGTTCCAGCGCGGCGGCGAAGAGTTCGGCCTTCGAGGCGAAGTAGTGACTGACCAGGCGCGGATCGACGCCCACGGATCTGGCGATGTGGCGCAGGCTGACACCGTCGTACCCGGACTCCACGAAGGCCGCCCGGGCGGTACGGACGATCTCCTCCCGCGTCGCCGCCGCCCTGTCCTGGCGGCTCCGGGGCGAGGACGCGTCCTCCGCGCCTCGCGTCGATGTGGCGGACCGGGTGCGGGGCGATGGCTTGCCTGAATCCATGTACTGGACTATACAAGTAATTCGTTCCTCACATGAGGAACGAATACGGTCGCCGTGACGCACGTTGTCGCCGGCCCGTCGGCACGGGAGCGCTGTCCGATGCGCTCCCGAAGGAGTCGCCGACGCGGCGCGTCTGATCGCGACCCTTCCACCAGACAAGAAAGTGGGCACGGCCGTGTCAAGTACTTCAGTGCGGCAGGTTCGCGACGAGGCTCGTAAGCTCGCCGAATCCCTGACCTACCTCTCCGGATTCGGCAATCGGCACGCGAGCGAAGCGGTACCCGGCGCGCTGCCCAGCAGGGGGAACTCTCCGCAACGGCCGCCGTTGGGGCTGTACGTGGAGCAGGTCAGCGGCAGTGCGTTCACCGAACCGCGGGCCGTCAACCGGTTCTCATGGCTCTACCGCATCCGGCCGAGCGCGGGTCACGGCTCCTTCCACCGGATCGACAGTCCAACGCTGGTCGACGTCTCCGACGGTGTGAAGGAACTGAACCGGATGTCCTGGCGGCCGCTCTCCGCCGTCCAGGGCACCGACTTCCTGTCGGGCCTGTGGACCGTGGCAGGAACGGGGGACCCTGCCCAGCGTCGCGGCATGGCCATGCACATGTATGCGGCCGACACCTCGATGGAGCGCGTCTTCGGCGACTCCGACGGCGAGTTGCTCATCGTCCCCTTCGAAGGCGCGCTCCTGCTCAGGACCGAACTGGGCGCCCTGCACGTGCGTGTGGGCGACGTGGCCCTGATCCCCCGTGGCATCCGTTTTCGGGTCGAGCTGCTCGACGACGTGTCCCGCGGATATGTCGCGGAGAACTTCGGCAGGCCGCTGGAGCTCCCGGAGCTGGGCCCCCTCGGTGCGAACGCCCTGGCCAACCCCCGGCACTTCCGGGCGCCGACCGCCGCGTACGAGGACGTGGACGCGCCCGTCGAAGTCGTCGTCAAGTACGGCGGCGAACTGTGGGCCACCACCTACGACCACTCGCCGCTGGACGTCGTAGCCTGGCACGGGAACCACGTGCCGTACGTCTACGACATGACGCTGTTCCAGACCTTCGGAACGCTCACCTACGACCACACCGACCCGTCGGCCTTCACACTTCTGACCTCACCCGGCGACGTCCCCGGTGTCCCCAACCTCGATTTCATCGCCGACGGCGCCCGCTGGGACGTCGCCAGGGACACACTTCCCGTCCCGTACTACCACCGGAACGTGAGCAGCGAGATCTACGGTGTGGTCAAGGCGCCCTCCGGCGGGGCCAGCCCCGTGGTGGGCGGACCGGGCCACGTCACGGTGCAGAACATGATGACCACGCACGGCGTTCCCCCCGAGGTGGACCGGGGGGCCACCGAAGCCGAGTTGAAGCCCCTCTGGCTCGACGGGCTGTCCGTCTCGTTCGAGACCCGCGAGCCGCTGAAATTCACCCACCAGGCCCTCGAATCCAGCCGGCGCGACCTGGACTACGACGGACTCTGGCACGGCGGCTACGAGAACCGTTTCAGGAAGTCCGTCTGACGCGCGAGCGCCCCCCCGCGATCGAAGCGGCACCCCGCACCGGTCGGTGCGATGCAGATGTCACCCCACCCGTCTTCACCCGGATCAACAGTCAAGGAGACCCCTATGAGCAACGCAGAACCGGCAGTCGTGGTGCGTGACTTCTGGGAGAACTTCGGACCCGGCTGTGACGACGCCATCGCCACGTGCAGGAGACTCGTCGACGCCCACGTGTCATGGCAGTCGCCGCTCGTAGAGGAACACCCTCGACGCACTGGTCGAAGACCTGGAGCGGGCCCGCCAGGACATCGGCGCCGGGGGCTACGACTTCGAGGTGAAGTACATCGCCGCGCAGGAGGAGGTCGTCCTGAGCCAGCGGATCGAGAAGATCCTGGACAAGGACGGGAAGACAATGCTGACGTTCGACGTGATGGGTGTCACCCGGGTGGAGAACGGCAAGATCACCTGGAACAGGGACTACTTCTACAAGCTCCCGACCGCCGAGTGGGGCGGGGACGCGCACTCCTGATTCCTGACCTCGCCTGATGGTCCGCATCCAAGCGGACCATCGGGCGAGGATCCTCGCGGCACCCACGGCCCCACCGCCGACACGCGGCTCACCGTCACGACAGGACCAGGCCGCGCGCCGCGTCCTGCCGGCCCGACCGCACGTCCTTCAAGCGTGGCGCGCCGATGCCCGCCACTCCGCCGGCCCGCGCGATCAGTTCGGGGTCGGAGGCGACCCGAACGAGCGGCGCGCGACCCCGCGATCACGCCACACACTGCATGGGAGTTATGGTGACGCATCCCCTCGTCACGGCTTTCGAGAAGATCACCCGAGTGCGGCTTCCCGAGCACCCGGTCATCCGCTACGAGACGGTGTGCGTGCTGGGCGGCAGCATCGCCGGACTGCTCGCCGCGCGGGTCCTGGCCGACCACGCCCGTACCGTCGTCATCGTCGAACGCGACCCGATGGACGCCGACGGAAACCCCCGGGCCGGTGTGCCCCAGGGCCACCAGGTGCACGGCATCGGTCCGGCCGGCCTCCAGCTGCTGGAGCAGTGGTTTCCCGGCCTGACCGAAGACGCCCGGAGCCTCGGCGCCACCCTCGTCGGACCCGACGGGATCATCACCTACGTCGACAGCACGCGGCAGCTGCAGAGCGGCACCACCAGCCTCCTGGTGTGCAGCCGGCCGCTGCTGGAATCCCGCATACGTCGCCGCGTCCTCGCTCTGGCCCCCGTCCGGACGCTCAAGGCGCAGGCCACCGGGCTCGACTTCCACGGCGAGCGGGTGACCGCGGTGCGCTACACCACCGACGAGGGTCCGGGCACGCTGGCCGCCGACCTCGTCGTGGACGCGATGGGGCGGGCCGGCAGGCTTCCGGACTGGCTAGAGCAGGCAGGCTACGAGCGGCCTGGCCTCGAACGCATGCGGACCGGGATGCAGTACGCGACCGCCTTGTTCGAGCGCACCGGACGGCACCTGACCGACCCGGAACAGACGGCTGCGCAGTTCACCCTTCCCCCCGGCCCCGGCGGACTGGCGGTGGCCCTGGCACAGCCCGTCGAGAACCGGCAGTGGCTCATCGGCATCACCTGTTACGCCGAAGGCAACCCCCCGCAGACCGTCGAGGACTTCCGGGCGCTCTGCGAGAAGCTGCCCGGCCCGTTCGCCGAAGCGGCCATGGGCACGGTCACCCGCGAACCGGCGCACTTCCACCAGGCCGACAGCAGGCGCCGCGACTTCACCTCCCTGTCCCGCTTCCCCCACCGCCTGATCAGCATCGGCGACGCGGTGGCGTCCATGAACGCCGCGTACGGCCAGGGCATGAGCTCGGCCGCCCTCCAGGCGTCCTGCCTGTCCGACCACCTGAACCGGAACCCGGACCCCGACGCGCCCGCCGACTCCTTCTTCGCCGCGCAGGCGATGGTCGTGGACGCCCTGTGGAGCTTCTCGGCCGGCGCGGACCAGGCCCGCCAGGACGCGATCGACGGTGTGGAGGTACCGCCGGAGATACGCCAGGCGCGTGCCGCCAGACAGCAACTCGCCCAGGCGGCCCTCGTGGACGAGACGGTCAACGAAGCACTCAAAGCCGTGGCCTTCGGACTCGCCCACCCGCTGACCCTCACCGACCCGGCCCTGCTGGACCGGGCCGCCGCCGTCAACCGGCGCGCCGCCGAACCCTCGTGACCCGGTGACCACGGCCACCCGTGCCGGACAGGAGGGCGGTCGCCGCGCAGGCACATCACGAAGCCGGCGTGAGTCGGGCGGACGGGTGCTCCCGGCGGGGCCGGTCAGGGCGTACACGACCAGACGCGGGCGCTGCCTCATGCCGGCGCCGTGCCGGGGCGTGAACGAGCGAGCCCGACGGTCACCACCGGTCCGGCGGCCGACCTCGCGTCGCTGACCGGCACCGGCCGGGCCCGGCAGCCGACCGAGCACGGTGACCAGCCGGCCTGTCCTGCCAGTGGACCAGCGACTTGACCGGGGGCCGCCGCGCCTGAGCGCTCCGCCTGACCCGGCGCCCTCGGCGGCCTTGCCGCGCACGTCCGGGAGGAGCTCGGCACCGAGCACGTGGACCGGTGCCCGGCCGGCCCACACCGCCGACGAGGTGACCAGTAGCCCGTCCTTTACCGCCAAGGCCGGGGGACGCCCCGCGCCGACGCCGAGCAGTGTGGATGAGGGGCCCACGGCGGCGGTGAGCGTCCCGGCCGCACGAACCTCGGAACGGCCACCGGCCTGAGGGCTGCGGTGGCATCGCCTCCCCACACCACACCACACCACGAAGAGAAACGATGACGAACGACAGGTATGCGATCCAAGACGTCCTCTCCCGCTACGTCCGGTTCACGGACGACCGGGATGCAGATGCGCAGTCCGCATTGTTCACCGAGGACGGGATGATCCGATTCTTCAGCCGGTCCGGCACTGAGCCGTACAAACCCCACGACGAGCCGTACATCGGCCACAAGGAGATCCGCCGGATCATGGAGGAGTGGCCCCCGCTGCCCAAGGGCGTCTACATGCACCACATCACCAGCGACCACCTCGTCGAGGTGGACGGGGATGCGGCGACGATGCACGCGCAGTTCATACTGATGGCGGCGGCTGCCGAGCCGGAGCCCGAAGGGGGTTGGCCCGAGGCAATCCAGGGGACGCGGGGCACCATCTCGCCCGTCACCATCGGCTTCTACGACGCGAAGCTGCGCAAGGTCGCTGGAGCGTGGAAGTTCACCTGTCTGGATGTCCTGAACAACCTGCCGATCGTTGCCACCTGATCAGTCCCCCTTCGTCTCCCTGAACTGCGCCCCTGTCCGAACAGGTGCCGTGACTGTACGTGACGAAGTCGATACTGGTCCATGCACTGAGCGGCCACGAAGGCGGCGAACAGGCCGTTGCGGCGGGGGAGTGGCTCCAGGCGCACAATCGTGTGCAGGAGCGCGGCGGCGCGCCAGGCGGCATCCGGGTATCGGAGGCTGGTCATGCGCGTTCCCCCTCAGCGGCGGCTCGCTGATGATCGCGCGACCACCAGCGCCCTGCCCAGGCCGCGCCCGCTCAGCGTGGACGCCTACATGTTCACAGGTGGATGACCGGGTCGACGCTTGTCGATGATCTGGACCTGACCTGGCTCGGTACCGCGATGAGGGGCCGCTCGATCAGCTCGTCCAGGTCTTGATCTGAGCGGCGACTTCCCGTACTGGGAGCCCGTCCCGGGCGGCGCGGGCCAGCGGGAACACGGTGTCCAGGCCAGGGCTCACCGGAAGGCCGTACGCCGACAGGTAGGCCGCGGTCACGGTTGCCGCGAACAGGAGATTCCTCGCCTCCAGGCTGGGGTTTCTCGCCAACTCGCACAAGAGTGCCGCGGCCTTGTGGTGAGGTTCGGGGTAGACCTCGTGGTCAAGGATCTCGGCCCGATGGCGTGCTTCCGCTGCTACGGGGACGCCGTAGTCGACGACCTGAGGGTCTCCCGGGATCTGCTGGGCCACTGCCAGGATCCACGCGAGGTCGATGCGGAGGGTCACGCGGCGTTCCTCGGTGCCGTCTTCGCCGGGGTGGTGCCCGCGAGGCCGGGGTACCGGTCCTCGCCGACCTCCGCATCGAACACGTCCGTGTACGCCGCCAGAAACGATGCAGCGCCGGCCATGAAGGCTGCGCGGGACTGGTTCACGTCGGCCTCGATCAGGTCGGCGACGTATCCCTGGAGGCTCAGGCCGCGGCGCTTGGCGCGGTCCTCGGCGGCCGCCCTCACGTCATCGTCCAGCCGGATGTTCGTCTGCTTTGCCATACCCACCACCTTAGCTATGCACTGATACCGCTGACTAGCAAATGGCCGTGCGGGTGTCCCGGAGCCCTGCGGTCGAACGGGACGCCGCGCGTCAGGGGGTCGGGTTGCCGGGCACCCGGCACTGAGGGGAGAGGACGGATCTCACGACTGGTGCGGCCGCCAGGTGTGGCTTCCGGCCTCGGGCGCAACCGTGTCCGCCACGGTCTCAGAGAGCGCCCTCACCAGCGAGGTGAATCCCGGCATGCAGGGACGCACCGGTCAGCCGCCGGAGCGGCGTCGGCGGGCGCTCGGCGGGGTCGCGGACGAAGGCGTGTGCGGCCGCCAACTCGGCGCGGCCCCGCCGCCTCGACCACCTCCAGGAAGTCGTAGGCGTCCGCGCCGATACGGCAGAGGACTGCCCACCCCTCAGTCCCTACGACACCACAAGTTCAACCTCGGTAATCAGGAAAAGGACAGTTGCTGACTACGCCGAAGCCCTGGCTCCGCATGGGCTGCCAGAGCAATCGACTCAATTCAAGTCCTCCGTACCCGGACAACGACATTCATCGGCATGGAGGCTGGGGTACCCCAGGACGTAAGTGATTGAGTGTGCAATTATAGTGTGGCGGCAGGGCCCCGGTTGCGGGGCATGAGCGGCCGTCCTGCGCAGCGCGCGATCCGACGGTTGGACCTCACCGACTAGTAGGAAACACGGGGCAATCCCATGCGCGTTCTGATGTTCGGCAATGCACTGACCGGTCACATGCTGCCGCTGTTGCCCCTCGCGCGGGCGTTCCGGCAGCAGGGCCACACCGTATCTTTCGTCAGTGCTGCCGGGATGGCCGGCCTGATCGAGCGGGAAGGTTTCACCCTCTTCCCCGCGGGCCCCGGTATGGACGAGGTGATGGCCAAGGTGATCCGGCGCGTCGGGCCCGACCTCATGAAGGGGAACCCCGCCGTGTTCGCCGCCGAGCTTTTCGCCGCTGAGCGAGTCGACCTCAGCGCCGAAGAGGCCTTGGCTGCTGCTACCGCCTGGAGTCCCGACCTGGTGGTGGCCGAGCATTGCGACTTCGTGGGACCGCTCGTCGCGGCCGTTCTGAAGGTCCCGTCCGTCGTCGTGGCCGTCGACCCCGCGCTGGAACCGGACATGCTGGACGCGATGGCCGAGGCGGCGCGCTCCCGGTACCTGGAGCGTGGCCTGGAAGCCCCGGTCCACGCGTTTTCCGGCGACCTGCTGGTCGACCTGTGTCCGCCCAGCCTGCAGCGGGGAGGCGCGCTGCCGCCGCTCGAGACCGTCGCCCTGCGGCCGGAGCCTCACCGACGGGCCGACGGCACGCAGCCCGCCCCCCGTGTGCCCGGCACCGGGCGCCCCCGGGTCCTGGTGAGCTTCAGCACCGCTTCGAAGGAGTCGGCTCTCGGACCGGTGCTGCGTTCGCTGAGCGAGCTGGACGTCGATCTGGTGGCCACCACGGGCGGCGCCCCGACCGACGGTCTCGACGTGCCGCCCGGCCGTGTCGAACTAGTCGCGTTCGTCCCCGCGGCCGAACTGTTCGACGGCGTGGCGGTTGTGGTCCACCACGGCGGCTCCGGCACCACCTTCGGGACCGGGTCCCGCGGGCTGCCGGCCGTCGTCGTTCCGGGTACTGCCGGCCAGCAGCGCCAGGCGTTCCGCGTGCAGAAGACGGGAGCCGGACTGGCGCTGCCGATAGGCGAGCAGGCGCCGGAAGCGGTCACCGCCGCAGTCGCCCGGGTGCTGTCCGAGCCCGCGTTCGCCCAGGCGGCACGGGGTCTCCGTGACGAGATTGCTGCCATGCCCTCCGCCTCGCAGGTGGCCGCGGACCTGACCAACTGGGTCGCAGCCTGGTAGTGGTAGGCCAGCGCGGTCCGCGGTTACTACGGATGGTGTGGCCGTGCCCGGAAGAGGCGGCCCGTGGAGCCTGGCTCGTCTTCGAGGACGAAGCCGGCTTCGCCATGACGCCGCCGCCGGCGAAGACCCGGTCTATCCGTTCGCGTGCTCGGTCGGCCTCGGACAGGCCCTTGAATCGGGGCACATTGCCGATGCGGAGGCATGAGAGAAGGGCCTCTTGGTAGCTCGCGGATGTCGAGTCCAGCGAGGAGCACGAGGCCCTGTTGTCGAAGTGTCGCGTGATCACGGGTCACCGGGTCCGGTCCGGCCACTCCTGGATGTGGCTGTCTCGCTCACAAGTTCGGGACCGCGGCCGACGGGCAGGAGCGCTGGCCCCGGTACGGCTCGGAGATGAGCGAACCGATCCGAGCGTGGACCGGTTACCCGGCCAGGGCCGCCTGACGAGCCGCCGGTCCACCTGGGCCCTCATGCGAACGGTGGTGTGCTGATCCGCTTCTCGAACCAGTGGTGGGCGTACGGCTCGTCGTTGAAGGCAGCGACCTCCTGGAAGCCGCTGGAGTGGTAGAGACCAATCGCCGCGGTGAGCGCCTCGTTGGTGTCCAGGCGGAGTACCTCCCAGCCTCGCTGGGCGGCTTGAGCCTCCAGCTCGGTCAGGAACCGGCGGCCGAGACCGAGGCCCCGGGTGCGGGGCGCGACCCACATGCGTTTTATCTCGGCCGGGGCGCCGGGGGGCAGCTTCAGGCCGGCACAGCCGACGGGCTCTCCGTGCAGCCGGGCAACCAGGAACAGGCCGCGCGGGGGCCGGAGTTCGCCCGCGTCGGGCAGCAGGCTCCGCGCGGGATCGAAGCCGGTCTCAAAGCGTGTCTGAATCTCGGCGAAGTAGGACCGCAGGCAGTGCTGGGCGTCGGGGTGGTCTGGGTCAACCGCGTCCAGCGTGACCGTCGCAGCGGTCAGCAACCGTTCGACCTCTGCCATGGCGGCGGTCAGCCGGGCGCGCTGGGCCGTGTTGAGCGGCTCCAGGAGAGAGCTGGCCAGCTCGTCGCTGCGGCCATCGAGCACCGCGCGCTCAGCGCGGCCCGCATCGGTGAGCCGGATGGTGCGCACCCGCCTGTCCCGGGGGTGCGGCTCCACCGTCACCAGGCCGTCGGCTTCAAGGGAGCGCAGCAGTCGGCTGACGTACCCGGAGTCGAGCGCGAGGTGTTCGCGCAGTTGCCGCACGTCCTGGCCGTCCTCACCGATCTCCCAGAGCAGCCGGGCTTCACCGATGGGCCGGTCGCGGCCTAGGTACTGGTCGTGGAGTACGCCCACACGTTCGGTAACGGTGCGGTTGAACTGCCGCACCTGGTCGATCTGCACTCTGTCCATTCTCTGACTTTAGTCAGAGAATCATGTGCGGGGTCAGAGGCTTCGTCTTCACCGAGACGTTGACCGGCCTGGGAACGCCGGGGACCTGTCGGTGTGCTGCGGCACCTGCCATGCCGACGACGTCGCCCGCGAGGAAGCAGCCCCCGAAGTCGCCCGGCTCCAGGCCGCCACGCCACCGGAGCCGGAGCACCACCACGGCCAGGAGCCGGGCAAATTCCGCGGGCTGTTCCGTCGCCTCGGCTGAGCACACACGTCGGACGCCGCCCCTCCCGTCGGACACGGGGAGAGACGGCGTCGACGAGAAGCCGCCCGGGCCGGGCAGCCTCCTTTGCCAGCGCGGCGAGGACGACAGCTTTTCCCCAGGCGATAGCCGGGGGAAGGCGGTCGACGTCGCGGGCTGGCCGGGGTGCCGCGGTGTGGGCGAGGCCGGGGGCACGGGCCGTGCACCGGTCGTCGTGCACCGGCCGTCGCAGACCGGCGGCCGTCGGGTCACCGCGCGCCGGCACGGCCGGGAGGAGATCCTGGGCCTGACGCGCCTGACCACGACCTGGTCGTCTTCCTGGAAGTGGGTGGAGTACCCGACCCGGATGGAGCTCGATGACCCGCGTTGGGTGGAGTGGCGCGGAGGCCGGCCCCATCAGCGGAGTATCGCGTGACGGCAGCTCCGCAGCGCCGTCGGGGGTGAAGGCGCTGGCCGGGCGGGCAGGGCCCTCGAGCCCGCTTGCCGTGGGGCGGATCATGCACGCTTCGCCCAGCACAACGACCTCGGCGGCGGCAGGACACGCTGAACAGGCCGCGCCCGGCGTGAGCGAGTGCGGTGGCTGGCTGCACCCGTGGCATGGCCGCCGCTTCTCCGGTGGGTGGGGTCACGTCGATCTCGACGTCACGCCAGTCGAGCCCCAGCTCGTGGTCGAGTTCCTCGCAGACACCTCCGTCGACGACGGGCGGTGGTGACATCCGGTCGGGTACGTCCGTCTGCGCGGTGACTGGAGAACCCGTCACAACTTGGTGTACCGGACGTTCAGACAGTCACGTAGCCGTAGACGGAGTTACACCGATCGCACCGGCCAGCGCGCACCCGGCGCCTTGACCACCCGGTCGCCGACGCCGAGCGACTGGTACGTCCGGCTGTTCACCTCGATGGTGAGCTTCCGCCCCTCTTCGGTGCGGATCCGCATGATGCAGTGGACCGTGGGGCCGTAGGTACCAGTCGAACTGCTCACCCACCGGCCGGTGACCTCGCCGGTATAGGCGTCGTTGACCTCGCCCAACCGCTGCGAGGCGATCATCGCCAGGACCATGGCGAGCGGGCCGATGGATAGGAGCAGGAGAATGGTGTTCGACATGTGCGACCCCCGCATCGATGACGGCACAGGCCATGCACGGCAGCGTACCGGTCTGGCGGGCGCCGGCCCAGAAGGCATACGCAGAGGGCCTGTTCGACCCCGGTGCGGGTCAGGGCTGACGCATAGTCCGGGTGGCGCCGCGGCGAACTCCGGGACGCTGACCGCTGGATGCGCCGGGCCATCGACCTGGACTCCGACATGCCTCCCCGCCGCGCCACCCGGCCGCAGCCACCGCGCGCCAAGGCGCAGCACCTGCGGGAGGCGGCGGATCAGCTCATTGAAGTAGGGGAGGCCATGGACCAGCTCCTCGAAGTCGAGGAAGTAGGGGCCGGCCGTCACGAGACGGCCGGCCAGCTTCTCCTACCGGACCTCCACCCCCTTCTGCACGGCGGCCACGACCTTCTCCGCGGTGCTGCGCTGGCCCTTAACCGTCCGGTAGAGCTCCACTCGCGCCCCGTGGCCCTGCCGGATCGTGCAGGGGTCCTCCGCCTTCCGGCCGCAGGAGGGGCATTACACGGGCAGGAGGTGCTTTCATCGTGGGCATGGGCAGCGGCTTCGGACCCGCCTTCGGCTTCTTGCGCCGCGGTGCGGGGACATCCCGCACTGCCTTCTGCGGCGCCTGCACTTCCACGGTTCCGTCGGGGCGGGTGATGGTCACCGGGCCTGCCGGCGGCTGGCTGTACGACCTCAGATTAGGGGTGGCGCTGTAGTGCTGCCCGGTTCGGCCGCCACTGCCGTGACGACGCGCCCGACGTGACACCGGTTGCCTCCTTGAAGCTGATCCACCGCGTTGGTAGGCGAAGGTAGCGATATGGGCGCATTCCGCTCGACCTCTGGCCAGTGCCTCTCTGTCGGTAACTCCGCCGACAGCTCACAGACGCTTCGGCGGACGCTCCCGACCACACCGGTGTGCGGGGCGGCGCGGACGAGGTCCACCAGGGTCCGTGCCGCCCGTCCCTGCTCCGCAGTGCGCCGCACAACTCGAACAACGCGTCGCCCCTCACAGCCATCCCCGGCGTCCAACTCCGTCCGGCACCGTGACACTGCCACGAACGCACCCGTCACAACTCCCTGAAGCCCTACCAGCCGGCACTCGCCGCGTTCTACCCCGCCGACGCGAGTGCCGTGCGCCACCCCGGCGCCTTCCCCGCCCGGCCGAGGCCATCCACGCCCGCGCTCACCCTCAGCCATGCCCTGCCCGCCCCCGTCAACCCCCATGTCCGTGACGCCGCGGAGTTCGCCGGCCGGGCGTGGTCCGCTCTGCGCCCCGCGCCCGGCCGCAGTGCCACCGCCGCGCTGTGCCGGCCCGCGCCCTGTCCGTCCGGGCTGGGCCTGGGCTCGGTCCCTCGCGCCGAGTTGCGGCTCGTCGTGTACCCCGTGCGCGGTCCCGGTCCGGCCCTTTGGGAGAAGGGTGGGGCGTAGGGCAGGTGGCCTGCGGCTTCGCTGGCTGGGCGAGCGGAGACGCATGCCCTCACCAGCCACCCTTGCACCGCTGCTGACCTCTGCATCCGGCACGGCTGTGATACGGCGGCCTCTTCGTCCCCAATCTGCTGAGACCTCAGTCCGGCAGGCAGGAGCGGAATCGGTGGAGCAGTTCAAGTCCGGCAGGGCTCCCTGCGTCAAAGGTCTGGCCTTGCTGTTCGACAGGAAGCCCCGGTCCCCAGATACGGGCACCGTGACAGCGGAAGCAGAAGGCGATCTCGAAGAGCTGATTGGTGGAACTGTGCGCCCGGATTCCCCAGCCTGGGAGGAAGCAGCGGTACGGCTCACTTCCTGGTAGGTCGGCGATCAGGGACAGGGCTTGCTGGGCTAGGTCTCCCTCCCAGATCGCGACAGCGTCGCCGGCCAGGCCGTCCGAACTGAGGTGCCTCACGGGGTCGGTGATGCGGACGACCTCGATGAGCTCGGTCTTCCCATGGGATAGCGGCAGCAACATGCTCCCAGAATCTCCGATCGTGGCTTCTCTGACAGTGCACATGATCCGGTTGAATCCCCAAGATCCCGGACAGCGCCGACCTCGCCGAGGCCCCTGGATATGCCGTGCGTCGCCCCTGACGTGCCGGTTTAGCTATATTGCGGATATGAGCACCGAGGCTACGCCGGGGTTCACCTGGCGTCCGATCGATCGATCGGACCTGTCTGCATGGCTGCGCCTGCGTCAGGCAATCGAGGCGGTGGATAAGGACGGAAGGCCCCCATCCGAGGCGGAGCTCGCCCAGCGCTTCACGGACTCCTACGTCGACATGGCGCGCGGCAGCATGGCCGCATGGGATGGCGACCGTATGGTCGGTCATCACTGGATGAAAGCGCGGACTTCGGCGGAGCCCTTCCACGACTTCTGGCAACTGGGCGGCGTGGACCCGGAGTACCGAGGCCTCGGTATCGGCACTCAACTGCTCGAGTGGGCAGAGCAGGCGGCGTCGCTTCTGCACAAGGAGCGATTCCTCGGCGCGCCGCTGGCGCTGCTGGACAGCTGCGCGATGGACAACGCAACGGCCGTCGATTTGTTCCGGTCACGCGGCTACGAGCAGGTTCGCTGGACGCATCACATGGTCGTGCCCGACCTGCGCGCCGCGCTCGCCGTGATGCCGGCGTCTCCGGCCCCGGCGGGCGTGTCGTTTCACGCGCTCAGCCCGGATCGCTCGGAGGACGCACGTGCCGTGCGCAACGACTCCTTCCGGGATCACTTCGGCAGCACGCACGCCACGCGGGAGACCTGGGCACAGTTCACCGGGGGCCCGGCCTTCCGCGCAGCCAACAGCTTCATCGCCTGCGAGCGCGGCGAGCCGCTGGCGATCGTGATGTGCGAAGAGTTCGAGGCGCACCAGAAGATCACCGGACAGCGAGACCTGTACATCTCCGTCGTCGGCACCGCCCGCGCGGGCCGTCGTCGGGGTATCGCCTCCGCGCTGCTCGCGCACACGCTCCACGTCGCGGTCGAGGACGGCTACGACACCACATCCCTCGAAGTCGACGCGGACTCCCCAACAGGCGCACTCGGCCTCTACAAACGCCTCGGCTATCAACCGGACAAGACTTACGCGCTCCAGCGTAAATTCGTGCAGGTGATCTAACGAGCTTGGGCACAGCAGGCAGGCAGACGTCGAGCTCCTGATCGTCGTCCGTGGTTGGTGTGGTGTGGTGGGTGAGCCGTTCCCGTTCCGTACCGGCAGTCTGGTCCGGGCGGGGCTGAGGTCGTTGACGAGGACCGATCAGCTGTTTCCGTTAGCCTTGCGTTGATCACCAACCGGCGTGAAACGAGCCAGGGAGAGACATCGTGGTGAAGGTCCTTATCGCTGGGGGAGCCGGTTACATCGGCAGCACGGTCGCCTCGGCCTGCCTGGACAGCGGCGTCACTCCCGTGATCCTCGACAACCTCGTCCGGGGCCGCCGTGAGTTAACCGAGGGCCGCACCTTCTACGAGGGTGATATCGCGGACGGGGCACTGGTCGACCGCGTCTTTTCGGAGCACCCGGAGATTTCCGCGGTGGTGCACTGCGCGGCGCTGATCGTGGTGCCGGAGTCGGTGGCGGACCCGATCGGTTACTACGAGGCGAACGTGGCCAAGAGCCTGGCCTTCGTCAGTCACCTGCATCGCAACGGCTTGGACCGCCTCATCTTCAGCAGCTCAGCTTCCATCTATCAAGCCATGGACGGCTCGCCCGTCGACGAGGACTCGCCGCTGGCGCCGCAGAGCCCCTACGCGCGGACCAAGGCCGTGTGCGAGGAGATGTTCGCCGACATCGCCGTCGCGGGGCCGCGGGTGTTGTCTCTGCGCTATTTCAACCCGGTCGGGGCCGACCCTCAGCTGCGTACCGGGCTCCAGCTCAAAAGGCCCAGCCACGCCCTGGGCGTGCTCATCCAGGCACACGAGGAAGGCCGTCCGTTCCCGGTCACGGGGACGGACTACCCCACACGCGATGGCTCGGGTATCCGGGATTACGTGCACGTCTGGGACCTCGCTGCGGCTCACATCGCCGCGATCGAGCGTTTCGACTCCATCCTCCACGGGGAGCAGCGCTCGATCGCGATCAACCTGGGCACCGGTTCGGGCACGACAGTCCGAGAGTTGTGCGCCGCGTTCAACAACGTCGTCAGCACGCCCGTGGCAACCGTCGACGCCGATCGGCGGCCCGGTGACGTCGCCGGCGCCTACACCAAGAGCGACCGGGCTGCCGAGTTGCTTGGATGGAGCCCGAAGCTGACCCTGGAAGACGGCATCCGCTCCGCCCTGGACTGGATGCCCGTGCGCGAGGCAATGTTGAAGGACTGACAGGAGATCCTCTTCGTACCCGCCGAGGGCCGTTGCCGACTTTCTTCGCGTGGACGAGACGGTCGGCAGACCCACTCCACTGAGTACGTTCTGCCGCTGACCGGGGAACGGCGGGCGGCACTTCGGGCGTACCCACAGGCCTGCGGCCGTACGGCGGCCGCCTACGCAGTCGTCGGCGCGAACCAGGAGGCGGCTGCCGCCCTCGCCGGCACCGGTTTCACCCCGCACCGCCTGTACCGGTTAATGCGTATCCTCGCGGTGCGTGACGCGGCCGACGCCGCCGTCCTGACCGGCCGCTCACCCGCAAAGTGGGCCGACGCGGGATTGAACCTCCACCCGCTGGGGTCCGACCTGGCCGGGCAGCTGTTCACCGCGACCGCCGACCCGGCCCGGTGCTGTACGGCCGCCGAGGCATTCCACCTCGCTGATGCCGGAATCGGTGCCGCGTGCGCCTATGAGCTGCGCGCCGACGGCGACCGCGTCCGCACCGTGCAGGAGGTGATCGCCCAGGACGCGGTTGCCGTAACGGAGGCGGGCCGCACGGCACTCGAGTTGCCGGCCGCTGTCACCGAAACGCTCCACGACGACCTTGCCGAAGCGCTGCCGAGGGCACGCACCCACAGCATTGAACCTGTGGACGAGTGGAAGGACGGCCACCGCAGTGCGTTCGGTCCGCGCGGCAGCGGGGTCTGCATACGCCTGGCCCGGCACGGCTTCCACCTGTCGGATGGCGCGACGTACTCGCTGTGGGAGGTCGGCGACGGCTGGTGGGACTACGGTGCGGACGCCGACGCCGGTGAGACAACCACCGCCTACCTGTTCGCCTCCCGGGCCGGACTGCCAGGCGTGAGACCCGGGAAGCGCACCGCCTGCCCGCACCGTCGGCCCCGACCCAGGACCTGGAACTACCGCGCCCCAGTTAGGGCGTACGGCACTGAGCTGGTCCGCGACGCCCTGGGCGCGTCCTGAGCCTGCCTGCTCACCTGAGGCGGTCACTGACCTGGGGCCAGGGCAGTGAGATGGGCCGCCACCGCGAGTCCACCGTCGCTGCGGACACCCCGGGCTACTGCTCCTGACAGCGTGGGTCGGAAGCCGACCTCTCAACATCGTTGACCGCGGGCCGGTGGCTCTACTCGGCCGTGCGCGCCTTGCCAGATGGCCGTTTCGTCTGCTGGAAGATGTCTCCTCCGAACCCGTCCCAACCGACGCTCATGGTCTTCCACGACAGCGCGTAGACCCGCCCTATAGTCCGATCAGTGTTGCCGTCATCGCAAGCCATCACATGGCTCCCAGGATCAACAGGACGGCAATGAATCCCGCGTCCATCATGATCGCCACTTCTGCGGCCCCGGCGCCGCATTAGCTCAGCCTGCTGCACCCGCGTCGACACCGGCGGCTGTCGTGCCGCTGGCTTCCGCGAGCACACTCTTCATCTGCCCGACGGCAAGCGCACGGCTCACGTCTGGAAGACCTGGTACAAGAAGGCCAACGGCAAGTATCACGGTCACTATGGCTGGACCAGCGCCAGCAAGGGGGTGAGCGTATACGCGCACCTGGCCACAAGTGACAAGACGCGCTATCTCCCTACCAAAGGCAAGAGCTACCCTTACTCCAACGAGTCGAGTGTGGTGCTGTTCGCCTGCGACAATGCCTACCCGAACGGTACCGACTGCACGAACGACTGGTAGAGGAACGCGGGCGGGCCGACGCACCCCTGGACGTCAAAATCCGACGTCGGTGGTACTGGAGGCAAGAAGCTCCACGGGACGTGCCTGCGCGGACGGCTCGGGTGATCGTCATCGGCGTCTCGGCGACGCGTGCCCGGCACGTCCCCGCCCCGCATGGGCTGTCACAGCGGTCGTGTCACCGCACCCGTCACAGCGACGGTCACTGCCCGGCGGGGCAGTGACCGGCCCCGAGCATGCGGCGGCTGGAGGCCGGGCGCTCGGGCTTCGGCTCGGCGGCGGCCGGGACACGTCTTGACCGGCTTTCGCACGGCCGGGTGCGCGCAGACCGGCTTCCTCGGGGAGCCAGCAATTGTTGAGCGAGCGCACCAGTAGCCAGCTACAGATCGGCAATCCAGGGATGCCCCGGGTGTACGCGGTCGAGTAGCTCGGCCAGGGTCTCGCGCTGAGCCGAGGACATGTGTGGGACGGTCGCGTTGAAGTCTGATTGATCTTTGCGACGGGCGTGCTTGGCCTTGAACAGCAGGACCAGTTCGGGCGCCAGATACGGGATGCCGTCTCGGGTGTGGTGGATGATGTCGCTGTAGGGAAGCCGGATCCTCTCATCGCGTCGGCAGATCCAGGTGTCGCCGTCGTGCGGTTCGCGGAACGCGTCGAGCAGGTAGTTGCCGGTGGCCGGATCGCGGAGCCAAGTCTGATGTACGGCGGCCAGCACCTCTGGTGTGGCTTCCTCCCAGATCCGGCCACTGCCTACCGCGTCGAAGACGTATCCGGGGAAGCGGTCGCGGACCTCGGGAAAGCTCGCGGCCGGAATCGCGATCTCGAGGTCCCCGTGAGCGCGCGTTTGCCTGCCACGGAAGAGGTCCAGCGCCCAGCCCGCGGCCACGTACCAGGGCGTGCCGATCCCGGCCAGCTGCTGCGCAACTTCCCTCGGGGTCCAGCAAGACGACCACCTGAGGTGGAGGGCGTCGATCTCGCCGGGTGACAGTTCGATGCCGTCGCTGGGCAGTTGCTCGCTCACCGCAGGAATCTATCAGCGGTCTCCAAGGGAGCCCCAGGCCAAGATCGATGCAGCAGACCAGCGGCACCCGGAGCCGGACACGGTGCATGCTATAACCCGTCCGCGATACCGCCGAGATCACCGGCCAACACGCGAGTTTCCCTCTACGCAGGGCCGAGATTCTGCGAACCGGCGAGCTTCCGTGTTCGATGTTCTCGACACGGCCGACGGCCCGCTCCTGCAGGAGCCCTACCGGGCGCGGCGCGCGCTGCTGGAGGGGCTGTTCGCCGAGGGGTGCTGGCCGCGCCGTTCGTGCTGTGCCCGGCCACCACCGACCGGGTGACCGCCGAGGACGGGCTCGACCCGGCATGGGGCGCGGCCGGTATCGAGGGCGTCGTCGTGAAAGGCCTGGCCCAGAAGTACCAGCCGTGCCGTAGGGGCTGGATCAAGGTGCGTGCCCGGGCCAGCGCGGAAGCGGTGGTCGCCGCGGTGACGGGCCGGGTGGCCGCCCAGCGCTGCGCAGGTAAGGCCGCCTGCTCTGGATGTCCGCAGCCCGGCCCGGCTGCATCTACGACAACGCCGTGAACCCGATGGTGCCGTATGCGATACCTGGCGCCGCCGCGGTGGTGGGCCGGATGCTCCCGACTGGACCACCTGAACAGCCCGGCGATGTCTTTCGGCCGCGCTTGGCCGATCCCCGTTACATGACCCTCAAATACACCTCAGAACCCGCCGCTTGTGATTGTTGTGCGCATGCTTAGTGGGTAGCGTCCAGGCATTCGATCGCCAGCCGGGCGATTTCCACGAAGGACACCGTGTGAACCTCCATGCAAAGAAGCTTGCCGGTACGGAGTTGCTGCCGTTCTCCTGGCATCCTTAGCGTCTGCTCCTGCGCTCTCTGACGATGAGGCACCTGAAGGCGTCCCGACGATCTCTGCGGACGAGACAACAGAGATCAATGACAGGGCGGACTGGGAGGACGGGCCTGAGCAGTCGATCAGCGAGCCCACCTACTGCGACGGGCCGTACACCTGGTACAGCATCACGTCGAAGAAGCCCTACTTCGTGCCCTCGTGGTGGAACGGCACCTCCTACAAAGACGGACCTGGCGGCACTATGAGCGTTTCGGTCACCAAGGCCGGCACGATCAGCGCGGAGATTTCCGATTCCATCGAATGGAGCTCGAACGCCATCATCGCCAAAGCCAAGGCGCAGGTGAGTGTAAAAGTCGGGGGAAGCGTCAGCATCACGACCGGACATCAGTACACTCACAACGTCAAGTCCAACAAGTACGGTCATCTGCAGTACGGCTCATGGGGGTATAAGGTGACATGGGCCAAGTACCAGCGCATCGGCGCCTGCGGGTCGCAAGAACTCGGCAGCGGAAAGGCGACACTGCCGACGTCCGAGACCGGATGGAAGTACTGGGAAACGTCGTCGTGACCCCTCCGATCAGCTCACGCACCCTTTCGGCCTGCACCGCGATAGCCGCATCAGTCCTGCTGCTCACCTCCTGCAGCCAGGACTCCGACGGCCGCAGCGACGGCCGGGCCACTCCCTCTGAGCAGTCAGCCGCCCCCTCTCCAACGACGAGTCCGCCGTCGGAGAAGGTGTTGATGAAACGGGCGGCAGCCATCGTGGCCAGTATTTCCGGCGGTTCTCTCCTGGAGGGCGGATCGGAACGTGTCGTAGACGGTATTCACACGCGACCGGAGCTCGGCAAGGGAAAGACATACAGGCTTGTCGTGACGTGCGTCGGGCGAGGCAACGCACACCTGACCATCGCCCCCACCACATCGGGTTCCGACGCTCCGGTGCCCTGCGACCAGTCCGTGGTCCAGCAACGCATCAAGGGCGATGACGAGGTCCGGATCGATGTTTCCGGCGCCAAGGGCTCCACGGGTGTCCTCGCCTGGCAGATCAACATCCTTTAGAAGAGGTCGGCGCCCGTGAGAGCGGTGTTCCGTCTGACTCTCAGGCGGAACACCACCTTGCGCTCGCAGCGGACCGCCGACGCCGTGCTGATGGCTGTCGCCCTGTACAGGGCTGCGGGCTTCCCGATCGTTGCCGGGTCGGTCAGTGCAGAGGAACAGCAGGCCCGCCGCACGGTCGCCTACCGGATGTCCGCGTACGACAGCCTGCCTCGCCAGGTGCGCATGTCGGCGGCCGAGGCGCTGGAGGTCATAGACGACGGCCAGGAGGTTGAAGCCGCGCGGACCACACTGCAGGCGCTGACGATGGCGGTCTACGACTGTCGGCTCCGCTCACGGTGACCTAACGGCCGGTAGTCGCCGGGGGCGTATCGCCTCCAGGGCCGCAGACTTCGGTGGGTGCGGCGGCAGCCGGGCAGGAGCGCCCTGCCCGGCTGCTGATGGCTACTCCCACGGCTTCGGTAGCGCGTGCCACAGGGTTCTGAGCCGGTCGGGCGGGTTGGTGAGGAACTTGTCCACCAGCCAGGCTGTGATGGACCGGACGGCACCCTGAACAGCGCCGTGAGTTATCGCGGCGGGCAGGCCGGCACCGGCAACAGGCTGCTGCTGCGGGACGGGTGCGGGGCCGGGCGGCTGGACGGGCGCGGGAGCGTTGTCCCTGGTCATGATGCTGTTTCCTTGAGCAGAGGGATCGAGGACGGCGGATACCTGTGGTGGTGTCGTCCGCGTGGGGGTGGTGCGCGCCTCGCGGTCGGCGGTCCTGCTGCTCTCTGTCTGGGAGCATCCCCTGTGGGGTCTCGGCCCTGGCCCAGGGTGGCGTGTCCAGAGTAGTCGCGATCGGTTTGGGCGTTTCCTCGGTGGTCTGGCGGGTGGTCATCGGTACTACTTCCAAGTCGGGTTCGGTTTGGTGGGCGGGACAGTGACAGGTCTCGGGTGCTTGCGTCTCCTTCTGCCGGGAACGGCTTCTTCACCCCCTGGTGTGGAAAGCCGCAGCCCGGACAGCAGCGACCGGGAAGAAAGATCTGCAAGTTCCGAGCACAGGTGAAGGCCCGGACCACGTGGTCTGGGCCTTCACCTGTGCTCTAGGAGGTCGAATGCTCTGGTACTTGAGTTATGGGGGAAAACGGGCTGGATGTTTGGGTCAGCCGCGGGCTTCTATGCCTGGTTTCTGGCCGGCCGGTGGAGCGGTCCGGCTGGCTCGGTTGCGAGCCACGAGCGGGGCGTTCGTTCATTGCCTGTTTCTGAACCCCGTATCAGCAGGTCAAGATCCGCTGGCCAGAAATGAGCGCTTTGTGCAAGCGTTCGGGGAACGGGCATGGTGACCGTTCCCCGAACGGCAACTGCCGTGAATGGCGTGGCGCGAGCGAAAGAGTGCTACGAACGCCGTGGCCCTGACGGTCATCGGCGTCACCGGGAGTCCACCAGGTGGCCGCGACCTTGATCGATCTCAAGGTGATGACGGTGACCTTGGCCTACCGGCCGCCTGGCACCAGGCTACCGAGCCCGCGCCTTCCGAGGGTTCAGAAACAGGGCCCGTAAGTGACGAGATGTCACAACCATGTCATAAGTGGCGTCCTATACCTTTCGCCGGGAAGACCAGTGGGGATGCTGTGAGACGTCACGTTGGGACCGACGTACCAGGAGAGCAATATGAGCCGTGTCCTACGCCTCGCAGCAGTCGCCGCACTGGGACTAGGCGCGACGTTCCTTCCATCCGCCGCTCACGCCGCCACGGTGACGCCGAGCGCCGTGATCAACCACAGCTGCGGGCTGAACGTCAGCGCCCACCAGGGGTACCTCGACTCGCCCGTGACCAAGCGCTCGGTGCACATTGGCTCCGCGGTGGTGGAACTGCGGGTCGGCGTCATGCCATCGCAGGTACTCGAATGGGCGCGGATCCGGCAGGCGAAGGTGGGCGACACCGTCTGGCTGGACTGGTCGGACGACGGACGCCGCAACTGGCACGTGTGCGGACCGAACAAAGTCAGGACTGGGCACGACGCGCTCACCAGGGCCAACAACCCCGTGTCAGGACGGTCCATGCGCGCCTGCGGCCACCACGCCGGAGTGACCAAGTGCACCAAGTGGTACTGACGCACCCGCGACCGCTCAGCGGCGACTGCCGTGCCATCTGCGACACGTCTCCCGACCAGCACTTAGCCTCCTCTCTCAAGCCGTGGAGACACCGCGTCAGCCGCGCCACTGCCGGGAGGACCTCAGCCGTGAGAAGGGGCCCGCGGCCCGCGGTCAACGTGGAACGCTTGCGCAAAGTGCCTATTCCGAACCTTCGCGTCTTTGACCTGTGCTGACGGGGTTCAGAAACAGGTACTGAGCTTGTTCTTTATCTACCAAGATCTTCCGGGTTTGCCGATGGCCTTGAGGGTCTCGGGGCGTTTGACGGTTTTGCCGACGTCGTAGCGGGGTTTCTTGGTGCCGGGTGGCCGTCCGGGGCCGGCGCCGCGGGGTTTGGGAACGCGGGCCGGGCAGACGAGGTGAGCGCGGATGTTCCTGAACCCTCGACGGACCCGGGCCGGGGTGAGCCGGCCGGAGGTGGTGGGTTTCTCCCAGGGTCTGCGGAGGTCGGCTGCGAGGGGCCGGGCGAGCCGGAGCTGGGTGTGCGCGACGATCAGGAGCCAGGTCCAGCGGTCCGCAGCCTCGAGGGTGCGGAGTTTCGGGGTGGCCCAGCCGAGGGTCTGTTTCGCGAAGCGGAAGGTGTGCTCCAGATCGAAGCGGCGGAGAAATGCCTGCCAGAAACGGTCCACGTCGTCCGGGGTCGGGCGTGGACACCACAGGACTCGCCGCTCCCTCAATGCTTGCTTCGTTGTTGGGTCGTTGACCGGCCCGGTCGGCCGCCGCCCGGTTGCCCGCCCCCCGGCCCCCGCCGTCCGGCCGCTGTGCCCGTGTCTGCGCTCGCTGGCCGGGCCGTGTGCCGCTGTCCCGCCCGGGCCCGGGCGGGGCGTGCGGTGTTGTGCTGGGAGGCCGTGACGCGCACGGTCCGGGCCCCTCCACCGTCCGCCTCGCCCCCCTGGGCGCCGCCGTCC
>NZ_JAINRC010000038.1 GCF_020400655.1 Streptomyces spinosus | reverse complement strand
GTGCTATAGCAGGAAGGCGATCCCTGCTGCCGTCGGGGGCCCGTCAGTTACGGGCCCGCCCCGCGCGCCTACGGACGTGCCGTGAACCGCCCGTCGCCCCGCTTGTGCAGCCAGCCCCGGGCGGCGAGCTTGGTCTCCCCGGCACGACGCCGAGCTGGTGGTGGCGTCGCTCGACAGGGCCGCGGCCACTCAGGGAGGCGACGTCCGCGGCGTGACCATGCACAGGGGCAGGGGCAGGGGCAGGGGCAGGGGCAGGGGCAGGGGCAGGGGCAGCGATGACCAACCACTACGCTCAACACCAGCCCCAACCGGCGGCTGGAGTCAACACATAGAGCCTCCACCAATCCCGGAGCGGTTCAACCCCTGCGTCTTGGGCACGTTTCGTGTCAGCCAGCTCACCGGCGCTTCATGGGTCGAGGGCACCGTATGACGGTCGTGAGGGAGCGCATGCGTAGCGAACGTTCGTGGGACCGGGGTCACGGCGTCGCTCGTATCGCCTGGTCCATGAGGCGTTGCAGATACAGCCCGCGCGCTGCGTCGAGTGTCGTCGGCCGGTTCGTGCGTATGGCGGAGGCGAAGCTGCGGCGCAGGATCGGCCAGCACTCCTCGTGGTCGATCTCGGCTGTGTCGTAGGTCAACGTGGTTTCGGGGCCGAAGAGGTCGACCCGGGTGAGCGCGCGGTCGACGGCGACGGAACCGGACAGGGACGCCTGACTGACGGCCCCGTTCTCGTGCTCGCAGGTCAGTTCGATCCATCGGCGGGGGTCGCCGGAGCCGCGTATGGCGGTGATGGGTGAGATGGCGGTATCGAGGAGGTCGAGCAGATGCGGGCCGAGGTCGAGCAGCGCCCCGTACTCGAGGCGCCATCCCGTTGCGAACTCGCCGCCGAGGAAAGCTCCGTGGAGGTAGCAGGAGCGGGCGCCGGTGATCTTGCGACCCCGCGCGGCGTCGAGGAAGGCGTCGGTGACCGGGTGGTACCGCTTGGTGAGGACGAGTTGAGAGACCACGCCCGCGTCGAGCACCGCATCGGCGACACGTCGCGCCGCGGGCAGATCCGGGCCGAGCGGCTTCTCCAGCAGCAGCGCCTTTCCCCGCCGCGCCGCCGACGGCGCCAGCTCGGCCTGCACGGCGGGGGGGACGGCGAACGCCACGGCCTCGCACCGGTCGAGGAGGTCGTCGAAGGAGGCGGCGACGTGTGCGCCGTAGGGTGCGGCGGTCTGCTGCGCGGCGTCGGTGCGGCGGGCCCACACCGCGGCGAGCCGGGTCTCCGGCCCGGCGGCGAGCATACGGGCGTGCATGGCCCGGGCCCAGGGGCCCGCGCCCACGAGGCCGACCTCGACGGGGCGGTCCGTCCAAGGGGCAGAGGTGACGGTCACGGTCTTCCTGTCTGTACGAGTGTGCTGCGCGCGAGGGGGCCGGCAGCCCCCGCTCGCCGTGGCGGATCCGCGTGGGCGGCCCGTTCAGGCGGTGAGTGAGCCGAGCCGGGCGTCGGCCCGGTCGGGGGAGTAGAGGATCTCGACGACCATGGCGGCCGCCCCTATGACGCCCGCGTGAGCGCCCAGGCGTGAGGTGACGACCTGGAGGTTGGCGGTGGCTCGGGGGAACGCGCGCTGGTAGAGCAGCTCCCGGACACCGGTCATGAACGGGACCCCGGAGAGCTCGCCGGCGATCATGAGGACGCCGGGGTTGAGCAGGCTGACCACGGTCACCAGGACCTCGCCCGCCCTCCGTCCGGCCTCTCGGGCCAGCCGGACGGCGTCGGGGTGCCCTTCGGTGAGCAGGCGCCTGACATCGGCGGCCGACGCGGCCTCGATGCCGAGGGCGCTCAGGTCCCTCGCCAGCGCCCGGCCGCTGGCGACGGCGCCCAGGCAGCCGTGGGAGCCGCACATGCACAAGACGTCGATCCGGTCGTGCAGGCGGATGTGCCCGATGTCGCCGGCGCCGCCGTCGATCCCGCGGTACACCTTGCCGTCCACCACGACACCGGCACCGATGCCGGTGGAGACCTTCACGAGGACGAACGCCGTGCAGTCCCGGTGATTGGCCTGCTGTTCGGCCAGTGCCATGAGGTTGGCGTCGTTGTCCACGAACACGGGGACGGGGCCGTTCTCCAGGCTCCCGCCGACGTGTTCGGCGTAGGCCTGCTGAAGACGCTCCGGGATGGGGTACCGGTCCCAGCCGGGCATGATCGGCGGTTCGATGACCCGGCCCGTCTCCCACTCCACGGGACCGGGGACGGACAGTCCGATCCCGCAGACGTGGCCGGCGTCGACACCGGCGGCGGCGAGGAGGTCCGGGAACCACCCGGCCAGTCGGTCCAGCACCACCTCCGGCCCCTCGGTGATGTCCAGCGGCCCGGTGTTCTCGGCGAGGATGGTGCCGCTGAGGTCGAGGACCGCGGCCCGGGCGTATCTGGTCTCCAGGTCCACGGCGATGACCGAGGCGTGCCTCGGGTCGAACACGATCCGCTGGGACGGACGGCCTCCGGTGGAGGAACCCGTGACGTGCCTGAGCCATCCCGCCCGGTTGAGCAGGTCCAGTCGCTGGCCGACGGTCGAACGGGAGAGCCCGGTGATCCGCTGGAGATCGGCGCGGGTGTTCGCGTGGCCGCCGCGGATGAGCTGCAACAGCTCGCCCGCGCTGATCTGGCTCGATGTCAGCATCGGTTCCCTCATGGTCTCAGCTCTTGTCGGCACCGCTGGTCAAACCCTCGGTGAGCAGCCGCTCGGCGGCGAAGAACAGGAGTACCACGGGGATCGTCAGGACCACCGATCCGGCCATCAGTACGGTCTTCGGCACCTCGACGCCGTTGGAGAGCTGGGCCAGGCCCAGCGGCACCGTCCACTTGCCCGGGTCCGCGGCGAGGAAGAGCAGGGCGAACAGGAACTCGTTCCACGCGATCATGAAGACGTACAGTCCGGTCGCCATGAGGGAGGGCAGGGCCAGGGGCAGGACCACCTTGCGGACGGTCTGCAGCCGGCTGCACCCGTCGAGCGCCGCAGCCTCCTCGATCGAGGAGGGGATGGTGACGAGGTAGTTCTTCAGCATGTAGATGGCCACCGGCACGGTCTGGGCGACGTAGACGACGGCGAGGCCGAACAGGCTGGAGGACAGGTGCAGTTTGGCGAAGACGACGAACAGCGGGACGGCAAGCAGCGTCGCAGGGAACAGGTAGACGGCGAGGAAGAGGGCGCTGACCTGGCGGTGCCCGAAGAACTTCAGCCGGCTGATCGCGTAGGCGCCGGGCACCGCGGCCAGCATGGTCAGGGCGACGGTGCCGAGCGAGACCAGCGCGGAGTTGAGCAGGAACTTCAGGAAGCCCTGGCCGCCGTCGTCGGTGGAGCGCAGCACGTCGCGGTAGGTGGAGAGGGTGAGGTCCTTCGCCGAGACCCACAGGGAGCCCGGGTCGAGCAGCAGTGCGTCGATGGGCTTCAGCGACAGCAGCAGCATGTAGTAGAAGGGCACGACCGTGATCACGGCGAGGAACGCGATGACCACCCAGCGCGCGACGCCGAAGAATCTCTCCTCGAACTGAGCCCGGCTCATCACGACTCCTCCTGGACCTTGTTGCCGAAGAACTTGAAGTAGAGGCCCATCAGGACCATGAGCGAGACGGCCAGGACCAGGGCCTGGGCGGCCGCGGCGCCCACGTCGTAACGGGCGGTGAGGAAGTCGTAGACCCGCACGGCGGCGACGTCGGTACCGGCGCCGCCGCCGGTCAGCAGGTAGACGTCGTCGAACTTGTTGAAGGTCAGGATGAAGCGCAGCACGCACAGCAGCGCGATGACGGGCATCAGCTGGGGCAGCAGGATGTGGCGGAAGCGCTGGGTGGTGGTCGCGCCGTCCACGAGGGCGGCCTCCTCCAGCCCGCCGGGCACCGCCTGGAGCCGGGCCAGGATGAACAGGAACGCGAAGGGGAAGTACCGCCAGGTCTCGAAGGCGATGACGGTCAGCAGCGCCAGCGGGACGTCGAAGTGCAGGCCGAGCAGGTGGACTTCGTACGAACGGGTGGACAGGAAGGCGATGGGGTCGTCCCATCCGAACAGGCGGTGGCCCCAGTTGTTGACCACGCCGTACTGCGGGCTGAGCGCCACCTCCCAGACGAAGGAGACCGCGACGACGGGAGCGACGTACGGCAGCAGCATCGCCGCGCGCAGCAGACCGCGGCCGCGGAACGGCTTGCGCAGGGCGAGCGCGGCGACCAGGCCGAGGGCGACGGAGCCGAACGTGGCGCCGGCGGTGTACAGCAGGGTGGTGGTCAGGCTGGACCAGAAACCGGCCGAGCCGAAGACCTGGTGGAAGTTGTCCAGGGTCCAGTTGCCGAACAGGCCCATGCCCTGGATGTCGACCAGCTTGGCGTGCTGAAACGCCAGCAGGACGGTCCACAGGATGGGGAGGATCACCACCACCAGGACCACCACGAAGGTGGGGGAGACGAACGCGAGGCCGGCGCGGTTGGCGCGGCGGCTCGCCGTCATGGGGCGGCGGACGCGTCCGGCGGGCCGGTCCGTGGACCTGCCGCCGGTGTGCCGGCGCTGGGGTGTGCCGGCGGGAGCTGTTGTCATGAGGGGACCTTCGTGACGTGCAGGGGGCGGCTACTGGAGGGACTTCTGCAGGGCGGTGACCTCGTCGTCGGCCTCGCCGGCCGCCTCGGAGGGCGAGATCTGACCGCTGGTCATGGCGCCGATGGCCTTCGGTACGGGCAGCTCGCCGTTGGTGGCGCCGACGAGCGCGCCCTCGCCCTGGGTGATGCCCCAGCGCCGCATGTCGCTGACGCCGGCGGCCAGCTGGTTGAGCAGGCTCGAGGGGTAGACCTTGTCGAAGGGCTGCTTGGTGTCGACGCCGATGCTGCTGTGGCGCCAGGCCTCCAGGTAGCGCCCGGGCTGCGCGGCGGTGCCGGTCCGGACGGGGATCTTGCCCTCGGGGGCCATGCCGAACCAGGACTCGTAGCCGGTTTCCATCATGTACTCGATGAACTCCCGCGAGGCGGCCGTCTCGGCGGTCTTGGTGGTCACCCATGAGGTGATCTCGCCGAACTGGGCGGGCTCGGCGGCGTCGGGGCCCTTCATCGCGGTGACGATGCCGCTGTTGCGCGCCAGGTATCGCGGGTCGCCCTTGCACTGCGGGCAGCTGGGCAGGGCGTCCTTGCGCAGGCCGGCGAGTTCGTCCAGGAGGAACGAGGACCAGATGATCGCGGAGGACTGGCCGGCGAAGTAGGTGGCGCGGGTGGAGTCCACGGTCTGGGTGCCCGGGGCGCCGTAGGTGCGGGCCAGCTCGTCGTAGGTCTTGAACGCGGTTCGGCACTGCGGCGACTCGAGGGCGACCCGGTGCCGGCCGTCGACGAGCTGGCAGTCGTCGGCGAGCGCGACGCTCTCGAAGCTCTGCGAGGTGAAGGCGTCCCCCGGGTCGGTGGCCACGGAGATGCCGTAGCGGCCCTTGGTGGTCAGCGCCTTGGCGCCGGCGAGCGCCCGGGCGTAGGTGTCCGGAGCCGTGAGGTGTTTCTCGTCGAACTGGTCCTTGCGGTAGACCAGCAGCTGCAGCCAGGCGTCGGAGGGTACGCCGAGGCTCCGGCCGCCGTCCGAGGTGAGCCTCAGCGCGTTGGCGTTGAAGGTGCCGCGGCCCAGCTTGTCGATGATCTGCCGGGGTATGCCGGTGTTGAGCAGGCCGTTGCTGTACATCTGCCAGACCTGGCCCATGGGCGCGGCGCCGATGACGTCGGGCAGCGAGCCCGAGGCGGCGGCCGACATGATCAGCTGGGGCATCTGGCCCTCGTCGACCCCGACGAGGTGGACCTTGATGCCGGTCTTCTCCTCGAAGCCCTTGACGATCTTCTGCGTCACGGCGACGCGGTCCGGGAGGTTCTCCTGTGACCAGACCGTGATCTCCCGATCCGGTCTGCCCGGTCCTGTGCTGCTGGCGCAGCCGGTGAGCAGCCCCAGGCCCAAGGCCGCCGTGATGCCCACCGCGATCGTCTTCGATCGCCGGCTCATGGTGTGCATTGCATGTCCTTGCTACGACTTCCGTCTGTTGAAGACGCATCACAGCATCACTTTTGCTGGTTGACAAGACATAAGCTCGGGATATTGTCGACGCAACCGCACTCGCAACCCCTTCCGGAGTCATCCGTGGAACGCGTCGTCCAATTCACCGGCCCCCGCCAGGTGGAGGTAACCGAGCAGGCCGGAGCCGATCTGCCCCCCGGGCACCTGAGGGTCCGCACCCGTTACTCGGGCATCTCGGCCGGTACCGAACTCACCGCCTACCGCGGGACCAACCCGTACCTGACGCGGACCTGGGACCCCGAGGCCCGGCTGTTCCGTGACGGCGCGGCCGGCATCCAGTACCCCGTGGCGGGCTGGGGCTACTCCGAGGTGGGGGAGGTCGTCGAGGTCGCCCCCGACCTGGCCGGGACCCCGGGCCTGCCCGCCGTCGGCGCCCTGGTGTGGGGCATCTGGGGCCACCGCAGCGAGGGCATCGTCCCCGCCGAGCGCATGATCGGCCACACCCTGCCCGCCGGCCTGGAGCCGCTGGCCGGAGCCTTCGCCCGGGTCGGCGCCATCGCCTACAACGCCGTCCTGGCCGGCGACATCCACCTCGGCGAGGACGTCGCCGTCTTCGGCCAGGGCGTCATCGGACTGCTCACCACCCGCCTCGCCCAGCTCAACGGCGCCCGCGTCACCGCCGTCGACGCCCTCGACGGCCGCCTCAGGACGGCCGAGCGCTACGGAGCCCGGCACACCCTCAACGCCCGCACCGACGAGGTGGCCGAACGCATCAGGGAGGCCACCGGCGGCCTCGGCGCCGACCTCGCCATCGAGATCAGCGGCGCCTACCCCGCCCTGCACACCGCGCTGCGGTCGGTCGCCGTCGGCGGGCGGGTGGTGGCCTCCGGCTTCTACCAGGGCGACGGCATCGGCCTGCGCCTCGGCGACGAGTTCCACCACAACCGCGTGCAGCTCATCTGCTCCCAGATCGGCGGTGTCCCGCCGCAGCTGTCCCACCGCTGGACCGTGGAGCGCCTCCAGCAGACCTTCCTGCGGCTGGTCGCCGAGGGCCAGGTGGACGTGACCTCCCTGGTCAGCCACGTCGTCCCGGTCGCCGACGCCGCCGACGCCTACGTGCTGCTCGACGAGCGCCCCGCCGAGGCGCTGCAGGTCGTGCTGGAATTCTGAACGTCTCGAAAGGCCCCTCATGCTCAAGACCGCGGCGCAGGAACAACTCCTGCCCGGAGACACCCTGCAAGCCAAGTGGGAGTTCGCCCAGGAGGCGGGCTACGACGCCATCGAACTGCGCGGCAAGGGCGACTTCCACTTCGCCTCCCGCCTCGACGAACTCAAGAAGGCCCGCAAGGACGGCGTGGTCATGCCGACGGTGTGCGTCGACATGCTGCACTTCCTCGGCGCCTTCGACGCGGACCTGCGCCGCGACGCCGTCGACCAGATGAAGTCCCAGCTCACCGTGATCGCGGAGATCGGCGGCCGGGGCGCCCAGACCCCGGCCTCCTACGGCATGTTCTCCCGCCGTCTGCCGCCCTTCGAACCCCCGCGCACCGAGGAGGAGGACCGCGAGGTCCTGCTGAGCGGCCTGACCGAACTCGGCGAACACGCCCGCAAGGAGGGCGTGACCCTCTTCCTGGAGCCGCTGAACCGGTACGAGGACCACATGGTCAACCGGCTGGAGCAGGCCGCCGACCTGATCCGCGCCATCGGCCTGGACTCGATCAGGATCGGCATCGACAGCTACCACATGAACATCGAGGAGAGCGACCCCGCGGCCGCGATCCTCGCGCACGCCGACGTCATCGGCCACGCCCAGGTCTCCGACTCCAACCGTTTCCAGCCCGGAGCCGGCCACCTCGACTGGTCCGCATGGCTCGGCGCCCTGCACACCATCGGCTACGACGGGCACCTCGCCCTCGAATGCCGGCTGACCGGCGACCCCCTCGAAGCCGTCCGGTCCGTCCCCGCGTTCCTCAAGAGGTCCGGCGCGTGAAGTCCCTCCTGGACCGGCCCGCGCCCACCGCCGCCGCAGACCTGACACTGCGGCGCGGTGCGGCGCGGGTCCTCATCGACAACTGGACCGGCGCCTCGACCGTTCCGTCCCGCACCCTCTATCCCCACCAGTGGAGCTGGGACTCCGCCTTCATCGCCATCGGCCTGCGCCACCTCTCGGTCCGCCGCGCCCAGCAGGAGCTGGAGTCGCTGCTGTCCGCCCAGTGGGCCGACGGACGCATACCCCACATCGTCTTCAACCCCGCCGTACCGGACGACGCCTACTTCCCGAGCCCCGACTTCTGGCGTTCCTCCACCGCCGGCCGGGCGGCGGGCGCGCCGGCGTCACCCGAGACGTCCGGCATCGTCCAGCCACCGGTGCACGCCCTGGCGGCCTGGCTCGTGCACCGCGCCGACCCCGCGGAGTCCCGCCGGCGCGGCTTCCTCACCCGGGTCCGCCCCCGCCTCGCCGCCTGGCACGACTACCTCCTGGGCCACCGCGACCTCGGCGGTGGCGGACTGGCCGCCGTGGTCCACCCCTGGGAACCGGGCATGGACAACAGCCCCTGCTGGGACCAGGCGCTGCGACGCGTGGAACCGGCCGCTCCGGACGCCTTCCGCCGTGCCGACCTCAACCACGGCCATCCCGCCGACAGACCCACCGACCTGGACTACGGCCGCTACGTCCGCCTGGTCACCGACTACCGCGACGCCGGCTACGACGACCGCGCCGCCCGGCACACCTTCGCGGTGGAAGACCCCTGCTTCAACGCACTGCTGATCGTCAGCGAACGGGCCCTGGCGGCCATGGCGCGGGAGACCGGAGCGGACGCCTCGACGCACTCCGCCCGCGCCGACGCGCTCACCCGGCACCTCGTGACCCGTCTGTGGGACGACAGCGCGGGCGTGTTCCGCGTCCGCGACCTGGCCACCGACGCCCTGGTCGGGGAGGACTCCGTCACCGGCCTGGTACCGCTCCTCGCCCCTCACCTGCCGCCGCACGTCGTCAGCCGCCTCGTCGACACCCTCACCGGCCCGCGCTTCGACGCACCGGCCACCCGACTGGTCCCGAGCTACGCCCTGACCGGCCACGCCTTCGACGCCCAGCGCTACTGGCGCGGCCCCGCCTGGTTCAACACCGCCTGGCTGATCCACCGCGGTCTGCGCACGCACGGCCGGGAACAGGACGCCGAACGGCTGCGGCGGGGATTCCTCGCAGAGGCGGGACGGTCCGACTTCGCCGAGTACGTCGACCCGACCACCGGTGCGGCCCGGGGCGCCCGGCACTTCTCCTGGACCGCCGCCCTCACGCTCGACCTGCTGTGCGCCGACCCCAAGGAGCCCACCCCATGACCCCGGCCGACACCCTCGTCCAGCTCGTGCGGGACGCCACCTTCGCCCGTGTCGACGCCACCGGGGGCATGCACGGCACCCACGGCACCACACCCGACGGACTGTTCCTGCGCGACGGCCGCCACCTCAGCCGCTGGCACCTGACCGTCGACGGCACCGAACCCGTCGCCCTGGTGCCCGCCGACGCCACGACGGACGACACCGCCGTCTGCGTCCTCACCCCGAGAGGCACCCGGGACAACCCGCCCGCCTACACCGTCTTCCGCGAACAGACCGTCAGCGCCGGGGAGCTCACCGAACACCTGCGCCTGGTGAGCAACCGTCCCGAGCCGGTCACCGCCCTGGTGGAGATCACCGCCGACGCCGACTTCGCCGACCTGTTCGAACTGCGCGCGGACGACCGGCACTACGCCAAGCCCGGCGCCCGCCGCGAGAGTCGGCACACCGGCGACGGACTGGTCTTCGACTACCACCGCGACGACTGGCACTCCCGGACCACCGTCGTCGGCAACCCGGCGCCCACCGGTCATGACACCGTCGAGGATCTGCCCACCGCCCGCACGCTGCGCTGGCAGCTGCCGCTCGCCGCGCACGGCGAGGCCGAACTCCGTCTCACCGTCCGCGCCGTGCCGCACGGACTGCCGGCCGGGGCTCCCGCCGTGCCACGGCCGCGCCGGCGGATCACGGCGCCGGCCGACGACCTGGCCCGCACCTGCGAACGCGGCCTGGCCGACGTGGACCTGCTGACCGTCGCGGTCACCGGCCTGGACGGCGAGGAGGTCGCCGTCCCCGCCGCCGGCATCCCGTGGTTCCTCACCCTCTTCGGCCGCGATTCACTGCTGACGTCGTACTTCCTGCTGCCCGAGCGCCCCGGGACGGCAGCCGCCACACTGAGCGCCCTCGCGGCGACCCAGGGCCGCCACCACGACCCCGTGAGCGGCGAACAACCGGGACGCATCGTCCACGAGACGCGCCACGGCGAACTCGCGCACTTCCGGCAGATCCCCTACGGCCGCTACTACGGCGCCGTCGACGCCACACCGCTCTTCCTCGTGCTCCTCCACGCCCACCACGAGACGACCGGCGATCCCGCCCTGGCCGTACGGCTGGAACAGCACGCCCGGCGAGCGGTCGACTGGATGTTCACCGACGGCGGCCTGGACGAACACGGCTACCTCGTCTACCAGCCCGACCCGAACGGCCTCGTCAACCAGAACTGGAAGGACTCGGCGGGCGCCGTCTGCTTCACCGACGGCACACAGGCCCAGGGCCCCGTCGCCGTCTCGGAAGCACAGGGCTACGCCTATGACGCCCTGATCCGCACCGCGGAACTGGCCGCCGCGGTCTGGCGGGACCCGTCCTACGCCAGCCGCCTGCGCGAAGCCGCCGAAGGCCTGCGCACCCGTTTCGTCACCGACTTCTGGATGCCGGACACCGACTTCCCCGCCCTGGCTCTGGACGGCCGGGGACGCCAGGTCGACGCCCTCGCCTCCGACGCCGGCCACCTGCTGTGGTCGGGAATCCTCGACCCGGCGCGGGCCCGCCGGGTCGGACAGCGGCTGCTGGAGCCGGACTTCTTCTCCGGCTGGGCGATCCGGACGCTCGCCGCGGGCCAGAAGCCCTACCACCCGCTCTCCTACCACCGCGGCAGCGCCTGGCCGCACGACAACGCGGTCATCGCGCTCGGCCTGGCCCGGTACGGACTGGCCGACCAGGTCCACGCGGTCGTGGACGGCCTGGTGGCGGCAGCCGCCCCCCACGGCTACCGGCTGCCCGAGGTGCTGGCCGGCTACGACCGTACGGCCACGGTCCGCCCGGTGCCCTACCCCCACTCTTGTTCCCCGCAGGCCTGGGCCGCGGCGACCCCGCTCGCCCTGCGAACGGCGTTGCGAATGGTGTGAAGCCGGCAACTCCCCACGGACGCGCGCGGCCGGGTCGGTGCCCGAGACGACGGCCTGGACACCGGTGTCGGCGTACGTCTTCGGCGTCAACGTGAGCAGGAGCCGGCCGGCGGGGTGCGCGGGGCTGAAGGGCGGGCGGCGTCGATGGCGTGGGCGGTGGCCCAGGAGTGCCCGAAGCGCAGTAGTTCGGTGGCGGTGACCGCGGCGTCGGTGTCGAACGCCTCGATCCGGATGACGTAGCTGCGGACCTTCCTGCCATCGCAGTGCCGGGTCAGCGTGCCGGAGGGCGACGGACAGCCCACAACGGGCGGCAACCGCCTGTTCAAGACGAGCCGCCGCCGCATCCAGCGACCGGTCCGGCGGCCCATTCGGCGGGCCGGGCTCTTACTCAGTTTCGGGTGAGTGCGCTCGTCACGGTGGGGTGGCGCAGGCCGGCGATGCGTCGCTTGAAGGCCGGTAGTTCCAAGGGCCCGGCACCCGATGCCTCACCGATCTGCCCGATTTAGCCGATAAGTGGTCATTGCATGTGAATGTCACAGAAATAGATTCAATGTGTAACGGGCTACGTCAATCCCTCACGATTCGAGGTGCGGGCCGGAAGGTGTGGGTGCGCGGCCGACCAGCTGCGCGCCAGCACAACGCACCTGGCTGGGCCGCGGGTTCAACGCCGCGGGTGTGGCTGGGTGTGCGCACCTTGAAGGGGGACCTTCGTGTCCGTTTCTTCTTCCGTCCGTCGTCTGACCGCCGTCGCCGGTGTGGCTGCTGCGGTGGTCGGGGCGGTGGCGCTGTCGGTGTCGGCCGCCGACCACCACGTCCAGCAGTACCGCCCGTCGGTGCACATCAGTGACGTGCAGTACGATTCCCCGGGCCGCGACGACCGTTCCAACCGCTCCCTGAACTCCGAGTGGGTGGAGCTGACCAACGACTCGCGGCTTGCGGTGATCCTGGACGGCTGGACCCTCTCCGACGAGGACGGCCACACCTACACCTTCGACCACTACCGGCTGAGCGGCCGCGCGACCGTCCGCGTCCACACCGGCATCGGCCGCGACAGCCGGTCGGACGTGTACCAGGACCGGCGGGCGTACGTGTGGGACAACGGCTCCGACACCACGACCCTGCGCAACGACCGCGACCGGCCTGTCGTCGGGGTGTGTGGACAGCATTGCGTGGGGATAGCCCTCGTAGCTGTTGAGCGTGCCGTTCTTGAGCAGTTCGGCGGGCTTGGGGCTGGAGTCGGCTTATGTACGACCTGGTCGTCGCGCCTCTCCGCTGCCTGCCGACACTTACCGTGCCCGCTCGGTGGCCATGGGTCGGCGCGGGGCGTGCCTGGCAGACCGAGTCCAGCCACCATACGCTGGTTGTCCGACGGGGCTTCACCGCGACGCCGGCTGCATCCAGCATTCACAGCGGCGCCGCATCGTGTGGCTTCCACCGTGCGAGGCGCGGACGGTGAGAGACGAGTGACAGGTAAAGGCGGACTGCCCCAGTCAGACACGGCCGGCCTCAGTGGTCAACTGGAGCAGATCGCGGAACACCTCGTCCTGCTCGCCCGAGTGCACGAGCGGTTGCACGACCTGTTCGAAACAGCCCTCAGCAGGGACGTTGATCTCAGGGCCGTATTGCGGCTGATCGTGACCATCGCCATGGACCTCGTAGGGGCCCGCTACGGTGCGCTGGGAGTGTTGAACCCGGCCAAGGACGGCCTGGCGGACTTCATCGAGGTCGGTCTGAGCCAGCAGCAACGCGCGGACGCCGAACGGCTCCCTTACCCGGAAGGCCGCGGTCTCCTGGGACACCTGATTCACGAGCCCGAGCCCCTGCGTGTGGACGACATCGCCGCCCACCCGGACGCGGTCGGCTTTCCCCCCGGCCACCCGCACATGCGGACGTTGCTCGGGGTCCCCATCCAGGTCCGTGGCGAAATCTACGGAGACCTGTACGTCGCGGACCGCCACGACGGCGGGCCGTTCAGCACCGATGACCAGGCCATGCTCGTCGCTCTGGCGGGGGCCGCCGGACTAGCAGTCGACGACGCCGAACTGTTCCGGCGGCTCCGGCAGGAGGCTGAAGAGTTCCAGCGACTCCTGGTCCCGCGCCTGCCGGACCTGAGCCCCTTCCAGGCTGCCGCTGCCTACCGGCCCGCCCCCACACCCGGTCTCCTGGGCGGTGACTGGTACGACGCCTTCCTGGTCTCCGACGACACCTGCACGGCCGTCATCGGCGACGTACTCGGTCACGACGTGCACGCGGCCGCTGCCATGTCACAGACGCGGCCCATGCTGCGAGCGCTGATGTACGACAGCGACTCACCCCCCAGCGACCTCCTCACCCGCCTGGACCGGGCTCTGCAGGCCATCACGGACACTCCCGTCACCACAGCCTGCCTCACACGACTCGAACCCGCGCGACCCGGCATCTGGACACTGCGATGGAGTTCCGCCGGACACTGCCCGCCCATCCTCGTCACCCCCGACCGACACGCCCACAGCCTCACCATCGACTCGGATCTGCCCCTCGGTGTCGACATCGCCGTGCCACGCCGCGACCACATCCACACCGTGCCGGCCGGCTCGACCATCATCTTGTTCACCGACGGACTGATCGAGCATCCTCACCAACCCATCAACGTCGGGCTGGACCACCTCGCCGCTACCGTTGCGCGCCACGCGCACCTGCCACTGCGGCCCTTCGTGCAGGCCCTTACAGACGAACACTGCAGCGACGGACACGACGACATGGCCGTCCTTGCTCTCCGGCCTCCACTGAAGTCGCCGAGCGAAGGCCCTCATAAACCTGCATCGCGGAAGACAGGATGCCCGGACAGGGCAGCCATCAACGGCTTTTCTGGCGCGGTACCGCCGTGACCCGCCCGCCAGTGTCTGGGTGCGGTTGGCAGGGTTGTTGCGCGCTCGTCGCTCGTTCGAGCGACGCTGCGACTCTCGTTCGGCTGAAGCCCCGCAGAGCCCTTCGCGGCGCAGGCGACCACCTCTTCACGATCACACGCTTCACGGGTTCAGCCCCGGCTGGCAACCACGCCGGCCGGGGCTGTTTCCTGCCAGGGGCGAGGGCCCGTGACCGGGGCGGGGTGCGGAGCGTTGCCACGGTCGTGGACGGCTACGACAACCTGGGCCTGGACGAGGTGAAGTTCGCGCCGGTGGAGGCAGGGGGTGAGCCGGCTGCCGCTGCTCACGCTTCATGAGGCGCACGACCTGCTGGGCTGGCTGCGGCTCGTCACCGCCGGGGGGCCCATGCGCCGGAGGCCGGGCGATGGGCGAAAGAGATCGCTGCCCGTGTCCCCCCACAGGAGTGAGTCGCCGCCTCCCGGCGTCCGCGGCCAGCTAAGCCGGCGATGCCGAGGGCGGTGTCGGGGCGGCAGTGGCTGCACGCGCTGGTGCCGTCGGCCAGCAGCCGGCGGGCCTCGTCCGGGCCGACGGGCCGGTGCCGTTTGCCCGTCATGTAGCAGGTGCCCCGGTGGACCTGCATGGGCGGCTTGCCGATGCCGATACCGAGTTCGACGATCCAGTCCGGTGGTGCCGGCTTCGCCCGCCGGCCGCGTTCCTGTTCGGCTTGCCGCTGCACCAGTTGGGCGATCTTGCGGTCGATGCGTGCCAGCCACATGGCGTGCCACACCCGCAAAGTGCGCAGCCTCTCCAGGTCAGACGGCAGGTAGCCGAACATATTTTCGATTACACTTCCATGATCACGCTCGCCACAGCCGCATGTTCGAATTTGCGTTCGATAACGTGAGGGGTGTGGAGGTGAGGACCGTGAACGACGCCGAGAAGCAGGTCGAGACCGGGCGGGCGACGGTGATGCATGTGCGGTGCCCGGACCGGCTGCCGGAGGAGACCTACCGGCACGTGCTGGAGCTGCTGGCTGGCCTCTCCCCGGTCGTGCAGGCACTGCCACCGTCCGCTGCCCTGGTCGAACTCAAAGGTTAGGTCCAGTGTTTCTACCTGTCTCAAGTCGTTGAACAGGTGGTCTCGGCAGGGCGCGTTGGGCTGTTAGGTTCCGCGGCTGTCAGTTGACCGTGGGAGAGCCTGGTGCCTTACTTCTTCGCCTCGTAAGACAGTGTTGCCCGGCAACGGGCGGCGCTTGCCGACCTCGGGTTCGACACAGTGGAACTGCTGTCCGGACCAGAGGTGCTGCCGGAGGGAACGCCCTTCTTCGTCGACGAGTTCATGCGGCCGCGCGAGCCGATGTGCTCGTACTTCTTCGATCTGGCCCGGCACGTGGGTGCGAAGAGTCTGCGGGAGTACGCGTATGACCTGATGGGCCTGGAGGACTTCTTTTCCGGGGGGTTGGATCCGCCGACCGATCTGGTGGCGGCGAGGGAGCCTGATCTGGTGGCCTCCCGCAGGTGGCGCACCCAGCTGGCGCCGGTACCGGTGGGGCCGGCGACGTGGCGGCGTAACCGGGCGGCGATCAACGGCTTCTACGACTGGGCTGTGGATGCCGGTCTGATCGGGCAGCGTCCGTACCTGCGGCGTCGTAGCGGCCGTGATGCTCTGTCGTGGGGTGCGGTGTCGGATTCCGATGTGCGGCATCTGTCGCGGTCACAGTGGGTGATGCTGCACCGGGTGGGGCTGGGCGGCGACCTGTCGGACGGCAGTCCGGATCCGGGGTTCGGTCGTCGATGGAACGGGCGGGCGCCGCGGGATGCCGCTCGCCGTGGGGGACGGTGACCTCGTCCTCGCCAGCGGAGGCCGGGCGGCCGAAGCAGACGGCGACCAGGCCGAGGCCGGCGGCGCCGAGCAGTTGGGCGGCGAGGAAGGGAAGCACGGAGGTGGGGCGCCACCTACCGAGGAACTGTTCACCGCCTTTATGCACGTCCTGGCGGTGTCTTCATCCAAGAAGGCTGCCTGGCCCATCACCGGGTCTTGGCCGACGTCCCCGCGCGGCGCGCCTGGGGAGAGCCTCCCCCGGCGTGTCGGGGGAGCCGTCGGCAGTCCACTCCCGCGATGTCGTCGAGTCTGGGAGGCAACACCCGAAGGATTGAGGGACACGACAACAAACTCCCGCCAACAAGCCGTCACACCCGCGGAACTAACGAAAAGATTAGTAGTCGAGTGACCAATTAGTTAGCTTCATTGGATTCAGCATCAGCCACACGTTCGTGACGCCTTTATCGTTGACGGTGAAGGTAATCATGCCGTATCGACGCCTCTCATTTCGAAGAATGTATCCGAGACCGTCAGCTGTGTCGCGTTGCTCAAGACGGAGGGTGGGCTGCTTGCGCATCACTCCCATGAACCACCGGGCTACATGATCCGACCCGCGGATGACCTGAGGTGCGGCATTGACGAAACCGCCGCCGTCTACTCGTAGTTCGACATCTGGAGCCAACACGCGGAGCAGGTCCTCGATGGCCCCTCCTACAGTTGCCTCACGGAATGCCCGAACAACCTCATCATGTTGGTGAGAGGAGACCTGTGCGCGTCTTCCTCGTCGCACGCGGCGGCGTGCGGACGTTGCCAATTGCCTTGTTGCTGCTGATGAACGACCTACGACACTAGCAATCTCGTCAAACGGGACGCCGAACACATCATGCAGCACGAACGTCACTCGCTCTGCTGGGGTCATGGCCTCGAGGACCGTCAGCAATGCCATGCTGACGGCATCGTCAAGAGTGACACGTTCGAGCGGATCAGCAGCGAGGTGACTGGAGTTCAGTGGCGCCTTGGCTGTGTCTGCGAAGAGGTCAGCTGGAACTGGCTCCGGTAGCCATTGCCCGACGTATATCTCCCGTCGTGCCCGCGCGGAACCCAGCAGGTCGAGTGATATGCGGCTCGCAACTCGAGTCAGCCATGCTGCAGGCGCGGCAATTTCGGCGCGCTCTTCGGGGTCAAGGCGGTACCACCTCACATATGTCTCTTGCACGACGTCCTCGGCATCGGCCAGGGTGCCCATCATGCGAAAGGCTAGCGACAGCAGACGATGTCGCTCCGCCATGACCGAATCAAGAGCCCGTGATTCATCACGCTCGGCTCCTCCGAACTCCGAGGATTCGACAGGACAATCTTCCGGCATGGGGCACCCTTTCCCATTGGAGCGCAGCACGCCTAACCTATTGCCTGGCGGTCAGGCGTTCCCGCCCCCTTCACTATCGCATTCAGGCGGTGGGAATCCCTGCAATCGGATACCGCACGACGCCTGTCCGGTACGCGCCGCGCGGAACCATGGCATCGATGGGCCCCTGTCCGTCCACGGTCACAACCTCACGATCGTCTCCGCGATCGGCCAGAGTGGCACGGAAGAGGTCGTCGTGGTAAAAGCGGTCGGGTCCAGCGATCTCGACCACACTCCCCGGCTCCAGCGTCGTGACAGCCTCGGCGAGCAGCTCGATGACTTCGTCCAGCTCGACGGGCTGGATGAATGACCTCGGAGCCAGAACCTTTCCGTCCACAGTGTGCTGGTCAATGAGGACAGGAATGTAGCTCTGGAACTGGGTGGCCCGAATGATGGTGGCAGGGATCGAAGCGGACCGCACGGCCTTCTCCTGCGCCACCTTGCCGAGATAGTACCCAATATCGGATGCGTCCCCTTCCCCGACGCCGACAATGGAGAGCACGATGTGATGACGCACACCTGCCCGCTCACCCTCCGCAGTCAGGTTGTTGATCGCTCCCTCGAAGAATGAGATTGCCCCCTCTGCGTCAAAGCGGGGGGTGTTAAGAACGTTCACGATGGTGTCCACTCCGACGAGAGCCTCGGCGAGCCCCTTGCCCGAGATCACGTCGATCCCGTCCTGAAGTCCTCCCGGGACCACCTCGATACCCTTGGCCGCCAGGTTGTCAGCAAGGCGGGACCCTACACGGCCGCGCCCACCAGCGATGAAAACCTTCATGTCTCACTCCGTTCCGGGGCACCAGTCGCTGCCCTCACCAACATGACGACGCAGGCTGGAGAAATGTGAGGCCGGGAAGCAGGCTTGCTACTACACCGTGCCCTATGTGGTGAGGGGGAGGAGTCGCTTGCAGCAGCACAGGGCGGCGGCGAGTCCGAGGAAGCCCGGGTGGGTATGGGGATCGCGTTCGTAGCGGGGGCTGCGCCGACGGTAGCCGGACAGCCAGGGCGCCCGATGACCCAGCGGCATCGCCCTAAAAGGGCACTTCGTGCTATCTGGTTTGTTCGCCGGGATGACGGTCCGCGTCGCGGCGTCGACGAGCAGGTCGGGCATCGGTGGTTCGGTGCCGGCGAACTCGCGGACGGCGTTGACGTCGCCGGCCTGGACGGCCCGGAGGTAGCTGAAGGCGCTGATGGCCTTGTGTGGGGGCATCGGGGCGAGCGACGTGGTGACGGCATGCCTCCATCACCCCCTCCGCGGCCCGCCGCCGAGGGCCGGACGTCGGACATGGCGGTGCTCCTTGCAATGCGGGACATCGGTGAGCCGATGAAAGGGCACGTCTGCGATCACCCTCGTCCGGTCGTGGGCTGCTCGCGATCGCTGATCGCCCAGTCGTGGCCGGTGAACGGCGGCGTGCACGGTGCGGGCGGGCGGCCGAGCCTTGGATCCGCAACGCGTCGGGGCCTGCTCGCGAGTGGCTGGCCGACAGCGGCCGCTCCTCTTCGCGGCCCACTGGCCGCCGACGTGAACGCGTCGCTGTTCACCCGGCCGAGGCCGTGCTGGATCAGCCAGTCCGCAGGGTCGGGCGCGTCCGGGCTCCCCGGTGCCGCCGCGTTTCCCGCTGCACCCCGTCGGCCGTCCAGTGGTCGATCAGCCCGAGCCGGCGGACGGCCTGCTCCTCGATGGCGCACCGGGCGAAGCGCGGCGCGGTCGGATGATCATCCGGTCCGCCGGATGCGGAGGAGCATGATGGTGGGTCGGTGAAACCCCCGATCACGTGCGGAGGCCGTCCCGCGCGGGCCGTCGGGCGGCTCCGTGTGCGAGGAGCATGCGGCGGGCGAGGCGGGTGATCTCCTGGGTGGCGGGCGACAAGACGGTTCCCTGCCGCCGGACCACGGCGATGGTGTCGTACAGCGGTTCCGCGAAGCCGACGGTGTGGAGGCCCTCCGGGAAGGTCCGGCTGTGTGCGACCGCGCGGGAGACGATGGTGTCGCCTGCCCCCCGGGCCACGATGTGCAGCGCGGATTCGACGTGTTCGACCTCGATGACCGCGGAGACGTTGACGCCCGCCACCTGGGCGCGTTCTGCCAGTTGGCGCCGTGTCGGGTCCCGCCATCCGTAGTGGGCGTCGTACAGGATCAGCTTGGCCGCCGCGAGGTCGGCCATGCTGACCGGCCGGGTGGTACGTCGGGGGTCCGCGGAAACGTAGACGACTTCGTCGCGCAGGAGGGGGGTGACGTCGAGGCCCTCGGCATCGACGGGGAGGACCACCAGCCCGGCTTCAAGGTCACCGGAACTGACGGCCTCCGCGACCTCCACGGAGTTGAGTCCGACGATCCGCAGCCGCACCTTGGGATGCCGGGCGTGGAAGCTCTCCAGCAGTTCGGACAGGAAGTAGTAGTCCGCGTTCCGTAGCAGCCCGAAGGTGGCCACACCGCCGTCGAGTGAGGTCAGGGAGCGCAGGGCGCGGTCGGCGCCTTCTGCCGCCTCGGTCGCCTGCTGTGCGTACGGCAGGAGTTCTTCGCCCGCGGCGGTCAGCACCAGCCGTCGCGGCCCCCGCGTGAACAGCGGCACCCGGTAGTGATCCTCCATGCGTTTGATCAGCTCCGAGACCGACGGCTGTGTCGTCCGGAGCTCTGTCGCAGCGGCGGAGAAGGAGCCCAGCCGCGCGGAGGCGAGGAAGGCGCGCAGCTGGTTGAGCGTGATCGCGGGAGCGGATGAGGGCGGCATGCCCACCATTCTTCCATAGGGTCACCCTATGCAGGCTCGGGGATAACTCAGGGTTGTCCTGGGGCAGGTACTGCATCAGGCTCTGGCGTATGAACTTGAGCCCCCGCTTCACCACGGCTTTCGCCAAGCGTTTCACCCTTCTCAAGGCTCCCGCGGTGGACGCGCCGCCGGCGCAGCGCGACCCCGAGGTGATCGCGACCGTCAGCCGCATGCTGTCGGACATCGAACGCCACGGACTCGACGCGATTCGCCGGTACGCCAGCTCCCTCGACGGCCAGTCCGACGGCGCGGTGGAACTCGACGCTGCGGAAGTGGCCCGCAGCGGCGACCGGCTGCCGAAGGACCTGCGTGAGGCGATCGAGCTGGGCGCCGAGCGTACCCAGCGCTTCGCCGCGCTCCAGCGCGAGCACCTGACGGACTTCGAGGAGGAGATAGCCCCCGGGCTGGTCGTCGGGCAGCGGTACGTGCCCGTCGGATCGGTCGGCGCGTACCTGCCGGCGGGCCGCTTCCCGCTCACGGCCAGCGCCTTCATGACGGTGGGCGTGGCCAAGGCCGCGGGTGTACCGACGGTGATCGGGTGCACGCCTCCCCAGCCGGACGGCCGCGCCAACGATGCCGTCACCTACGCGGCCCACCTCTCGGGCATCGATCACCTCTTCGTGGTCGGCGGGGTTCAGGCCCTCGCCGCGATGGCCTTCGGGCTGCTGGGGCACCCGCCGGTCGACATGATCGTCGGTGCCGGCAACGCCTACGTGGCCGAGGCCAAGCGCCAGCTGTTCGGTACGGTCGCCATCGACCTGCTCGCGGGACCCTCCGAGGTCGCCGTCATCGCCGACGACACGGCCGACGCCGAGGCTGTTGCGGCCGACCTGCTCGGCCAGGCCGAGCACGGCCCCACCTCGCCGGCCGCACTGGTCACCACCTCCGAGCGGTTGGGACGGGACGTCATCGCCGCGGTCGAGCGCCAGCTGCTCACGCTGTCCACCCGGGACATCTGCGGGCCCGCCTGGCGTGACTACGGCTCGGTGATCCTGGTGGGCAACCGGGAGGACGCGGTGGCGGCCATGGACGAGCTCGCCCCAGAGCACCTGGAGGTGCACACGGGCGAGGACGACTGGTACCACGACACGCTGCGCAACTACGGCTCCCTCTTCCTCGGCCACTGGAGCACGGTGGCCTACTCGGACAAGGGCATGGCCGGCACGAACCACACGCTGCCGACCGCGGGTGGTGCCAAGCACAGTGCCGGGCTGTCCGTCTCCCGCTATCTGAAGCCGCTCACCTACCAGCGCGTGAGCCGCGAGGCCACCCCACTGCTCGCCGAGGCCGTGGAGGTCATCTCCGCCAGCGAGGGCATGGCCGCCCACCAGGCCACGGCCACCCTCCGCCTGCGCACGTACGCCGGCTGACACCGTCGGGCGTACTGGGGGCGGCCCCACGGGGCCTGCGAGGCCCGTCCGCGGCCGGTTCCCGCGGGCACGCCTCATCACACCCACGTCCACGAGCGATTGCCACGTGCCGACGGCGCCGTCGCCGCTGCCGGGGGGCCGGCAGTCGCAGCTCCCTGCTGGTCCCCGCGGACGCCTCCGTACACGCCCCGACGGCGTCCGCGGGCAGGCCCTGGTGACGTCCGCTGACACGCGATTCCGGGAAATCCTCACTTACGCCCTTATGTACAGCAAGCCGCACAGAGATCCGGTATCTGACATGAAATCCGCACGCCGTGAAGGCTCAGGACGGCCCCGGTTCGTCTCCGGGGCCGCCGCAGCCGTCGCGCTGGCCGCTGTCCTCGTCTGCGCCGGGTGCAGCCCGCCTGGGGCGGGAAAGTCCGCCGTCGCCGGAGGCCAGATCGCCATCACCGACCCGGTGACCACCGCCCAGGTCGCCGCCCTCGGTGACGTCACGCTGCGCATGTGGGCCGACCAGGCGGAGAAGCCGCTGATGAAGTCGGTGATTCCCGCATTCGAGAAGCAGTACCCGAACGTCAAGGTCGACATCACCTACAAGAGCTTCGACGACCTGGTCGCCACGGTCGTCAACGCCGCCTCCGGCAGCAACCCGCCCGACCTGTTCCAGGGCAACATCGGCTACGCGGTCGACGGGGCGCTGGTCAAGGCAAAGCTGGTGCGCCCCCTGGACGACGTGGCGGCCGCCTACGGGTGGATCACGGGTACCGGCGCTAGCACCCTGGCGCCCGCTCGCTGGAACGGCTCGGGCACCGCCTTCGGCGCCGGCAACCTCTACGGCATGTCACCGATCAGCGAGGTCCAGGGCATCTATTACAACAAGGCCCTGCTCAAGAAGCTGGGCCTGCGAGCACCCCGCTCCCTGAAGGACCTCGAAGAGGCGCTCCCGGCCGTCAGGAAGGCCGGCGAACAGCCGATCATGCTGGGCAACAGCGACCAGTACGCCGCCACGCATATATTCTCCGACCTGGCCGTCACCGAGCAGAAGCCGGCCGCCATCCGCGACTGGATTGGCGGCAAGGCAGGCACCAGCTTCGTCACCGCGGGCAACGAGAAGGCGGCGGACACGATGGCCGACTGGGCGAAGAACGGCTACTTCGGGTCCGGATACGACGGCCTCAGCAACGAGGACGCTGTGTCACGGTTCGCCAGGGGCTCGGGCGTCTTCTTCGTCGGCGGCTCATGGAACGGCGCCACCCTCGATCCAGCGAAGTTCGGATTCGGGGCCCTGACCACGGGCGGTGCCGGAGCGACCGCCTCCCCCTGGCACATCTCCGCCTCCTCCAAGGTCACACCCGCCGCGGTCGCCTTCCTCGCGGCCCTGCACACCCCGAAGACCGGGCAGGAGATCCTCGACACCGGCCGGCTGCCCGTCGTCACCGACGGTGTGAAGGGAGGCAACAGCCTCCAGAGCCAGACCCTCGACGCGCTCAAGCGCACGATCGCCGCCGGTACCCAAGTCGGCTACTACGACTGGAGCGCCACCGACATGCTCACCGTCATGGGCGGCAGGCTCCAAGAGGTCATGGCCGGCCGCACCAGCGGCGCCGACTTCACGAAGGCTGTCCAGGACGCCTGGCTGAGGGCGAGGCGAACCCAGTGAGTACTGCAGCCCCCACCACCGGACGGGGCAGCACCGCTCCCGGAGCCCCCGCGTCCGGAAACGGACGCGCCCACCGGCCGCACCGCCGTCTGCCCTCCCGGTCCTCCCTGTCCTCCTACTCCTGGTCCTCGCTGCTGTACGTGGCGCCGGCCCTGGCGTTCTTCGTCGTCTTTGTCCTGTATCCCATCGGCGTGTCCGTGTGGTACTCGTTTTACGCCTACGACGGCCTCACACAGGGCACACCGGCCGGCTGGGGCAACTACACGGCGGTCTTCACCGACAGCCGGTTGCGTGCCGCACTGCTGCACTCTCTGGTCCTGCTGTTCTTCTACGCCGTCCTCCCGGTCTGCACCGGTCTGCTGCTGGCCGGCGCCATGTCCCGGATCCGCGTCTACGGACTGACGGTGTTCCGGGCGGTTCTCTTTCTGCCGCAAATCCTTTCCAGCGTCGTCGTCGCTGTCGCCTGGCGGAACCTGCTCGCCGAGGACGGTCCGGTCAACTCGGTGCTGAGGGCAGTGGGACTGGGCCGGTTCACCACCAGCTGGCTGGGCGACTTCGGGACCGCACTGCCGTCGATCGGCACGATCGGAGCCTGGGTGGAGTACGGGCTGTGCATGGTGCTCTTCCTCAGCGGCATCGTCGGCATCGACCGCTCCACCTACGAGGCGGCCCGCCTGGACGGGGCCGGACCGGTGCGGGAGTTCTTCGCCATCACGCTGCCCGCGCTGCGCGCCCAGATCTCGATCGCGCTGATCCTCACCATCACCTTCGCACTGCGCAACTTCGACCTCATCTGGAACACCACACGTGGTGGTCCCGGCACCTCGACGACCGTCCCCAGTCTCTACGTCTACCAGGACGCGTTCCAGAACCGCCTGCTCGGCCGTGCCTCCGCGCTGGCCATCGTGCTGACCCTGGTGATCCTCGTCGTCGTGGTGGCCGTGCAGCTGGCACTGCGGGAACGCGACGTCCCGCGCCGCCGGTTCACCAGACAGGGCACACGGGGCTCACAGTGCAGGAAGGCGCAGTCATGAGAATCGCCCGTACCGAGAGCATCGTCACGCACGCCCTGCTCGTCCTCGCCTCCGTCGTCGCCGTTTTCCCCCTGGTGTCGATCCTCGCGTCCTCGCTGCACGGCGTGGGCGGATCCTCCGGCGGGCTGTCCTTCGCCAGCTACTCCACCGCATGGACCCAGGGCCGCTTCGGTCCCGCCCTGCTGTCGAGCGCGCTGGTGTCCGTCACCGTCGTGGTGGTCACCGTGGTGCTCGCCAGCCTGGCCGGTTACGCGCTCGCCACCATGCGGGTCCCCGGCGGCAGGGTCATCCTGGGCCTGCTGCTCGTCGGGCTCGTACTGCCCTACGAGGTGACGGTGCTTCCCCTGTACGAACTGCTCACCGGCTGGCACCTCGTGGACACCTACTGGGCGCTGATCATGCCCCAGGTCGCCCTGTCGGTGCCGCTGGGCGTGCTGTGGATGCGGTCGTTCTTCGCCTCCGTTCCGGCGGAACTGCTGGAAGCGGCGCGCATCGACGGCACGAGCCGCCTGCAGACCCTGCGCTTGGTCGTGCTGCCCGTCGCCGGACCCGCCATCACCACGCTGAGCACGGTGCTGTTCCTGTTCACATGGAACGAGTTCCTGCTGGCGCTCATCCTCGTGCCCGACAACGCCTCGGTGCAGACCGTCCCCCTGGCGCTCTCCTTCTTCTCCGGCGCCGCCCGCTCCAGCGACCCGGCCGTCACCGCGGCGGCCGCCGTCCTGGTCGCCCTGCCGGTACTGCTCGCGTACATCTTCCTCCAGCGGCGCCTGATCAGCGGCCTGACCGAAGGAGCCGTGAAATGACCGTGCCCGCCCCCTACCGGCCGGACGGCGTCACCCGCGTGGTGTGCGAGCAACTGGCACCTCGCGTAGGCGACCTGGCACACAACGAGGACCTGGCCCGCGACGCCGTCCGGCGTGCCCTGTCCGACCGGGCCGACATCGTCGTCCTGCCCGAGCTCACCACGTCCGGGTACGTCTTCGCCGACGCCGAGGAGGCCCGGCGCACCGCGATCCGCGCCGAGGACCCCTTCTTCGCCGACCTTAAGGCCCTGCTGGCCGGCACCGCCACCGCGGTCGTGCTCGGCTTCTGCGAAGACGCCGGCGACACGCTGTACAACAGCGCCGCCGTCGTCGACGCCGACGGAGTACGAGCCGTCTACCGCAAGACCCACCTGTGGGACCGGGAGACACTCTTCTTCAGCCCCGGGCAGAGCATGGCCCCGGTGGTCACGACACCCCACGGCCGCATCGGCGTACTGATCTGCTACGACATGGAGTTCCCGGAAATGCCCCGCCGGCTGGCCTTGGCGGGTGCCGACCTGATCGCCGTGCCGACCAACTGGCCCCTGGAGGACCACCCGACCGGGGAACGCCCCGCGGAGATCATCCAGGCCCAGGCCGCCGCCCGGGCCAACGGCCTCTACATCGCCTGCGCGGACCGCAGCGGCACCGAACGCGGCCAGCAGTGGACGCAGGGCACAGCCGTCATCGACCAGTACGGATGGATCACCGCGGCCGCGACCGGGACGGAACACCGGATCGTCACCGACCTCTTCCTCCACCTCTCCCGGGAGAAGGCCCTCTCCCCGCACAACGACCTTCTCGGCGACCGCCGGACCGACCTCTACGGCCAGGAGAGCCCGCTGCTATGACGACAGCCGACACCAAGCCCGCCACGGCATCTGCTTACACCGGCCCCCCGGCGGACGACGACTGGTGGCGCACCGCCGTCATCTACCAGATCTACCCGCGCTCCTTCGCCGACAGCGACGGCGACGGCACCGGGGACCTGCCCGGCATCACCGCACGCCTCGACCACCTGGCGTACCTCGGCGTGGACGCCCTGTGGCTCTCGCCGTTCTACCCCTCCCCCCAACGCGACGGCGGCTACGACGTGGCCGACTACCGCGCGGTCGACCCCCGCTACGGCACCCTCGACGACTTCGACGCCTTGCTGGCCCGTGCCCACGGCCTCGGCATCCGCGTCATCGTCGACCTCGTACCGAACCACTGCTCGGCAGAACACCCGGCCTTCCAGGCGGCGCTGGCCGCAGCGCCCGGCAGTGTGGAACGCTCCCTGTTCCACTTCCGCGACGGCCGCGGCCCGGACGGCACCCTGCCGCCCAACGACTGGACGTCGATGTTCGAGGGGCCCGCCTGGACCAGGATCACCGAGCCCGACGGCAGCCCGGGACAGTGGTACCTGCACCTGTTCGATCCCGGTCAGCCCGACTGGAACTGGGACAACCCCGCCGTCCACGAGGACTTTGAGCACACCCTCAAATTCTGGCTCGACCGCGGCGTCGACGGCTTCCGAGTCGACGTCTGCGATGCCCTCCTCAAAGCCCCTGGCCTGCCCGACTGGCCCCACACGACCCACGGGGTCATCGAGCCGGTCGACGGCGTGATGCCGCCGATGTGGGACCAGGAGGGCATCCACGACATCTTCCGGAACTGGCGCCGGCTGCTGGACACCTACGACGGCCGGCGCATCCTGTGCGCGGAGGCGTGGCTGCCGCCCGAGCGCGCCGCCCGCATCATCCGCGCCGACGAGATGCACCAGGCCTTCAACTTCCGGTTCCTGGAGACCCACTGGCAGCTGGCCGCCCTGCGCACCGCCATCGACGAGTCGCTGGCCGCCAACGGCGCCGTCGGCGCCCCCACCACGTGGGTGCTGTCCAACCACGACGTGATGCGCCACGCCAGCCGCTTCGGCTACGACGGGCCCGTCGAACTGGAACATGGCGTGGGCGCCGACGACCCCCAGCCCAACCGCGTCCTGGGACTGCGCCGCGCACGGGCCGCGACCGCTCTCATGCTCGCACTGCCCGGCTCCGCCTACCTCTACCAAGGCGAGGAACTCGGCCTGCCGGACGTGACCGACCTCCCCGACACGGCCCGCCAGGACCCGGTGTGGGAACGTTCGGGACACCGCATCCGCGGACGCGACGGCTGCCGCGTACCCATGCCATGGACCGACCGGGCAACCGCGTTCGGTTTCAGCGACAACCCGAACACCTGGCTGCCGCAGCCGCCCTACTACCGCACCTACGCGGCAGATGCCCAACGCGACCGTCCCGACTCCACACTGCGCCTCTACCACCGCCTGCTCACCCTGCGCCGCCGCCACCGCCTGGGAGCGGGAGACCTGCGCTGGGCTCCGTCCCCCGACCACGTCCTGCACTTCACCAACGGCCCCATCGAGGTGATGACCAACTTCGGCACCGACCCGATCCCGCTGCCCCCCACTGCTCACGTCCTGGCCGCCTCCGCCGCGCTGACGGACCGGCTACCCCCGGACACCACAGTCTGGCTCACCCGGCACGAGCCCGTACCCCACCCCTGACAACCATGCCCGCGGCCAAGCCGTGCGCCGGCCAGCGCAGGCAGCGGGACTGCAACCAAGCCGGGGCCCGGCAGCGGCTGCACGAGGCGCTGCCGGCCGAGCTGAACGCGGAACGGGAGCTGGAGTGGTCCTGGTGCGTGGCCGCCTGCTCGCACGTAGGGCGTGGCAGGGGAGCCTCACGGGCCCGTCGCGCCGGCTCCGCGGCGTATGGGTGGCGCGTCGTTGCCGATCAGCTGCGGGCACCGGTGTAGGCGTTGATCCGCCTGCAGTCGTGGTCGAGCAGTGAGGCCAGTTACGGCCCGGCCCAGAGGCTGAACGTGTGCGCGATCTCCCGTGACTAGGCTTCCGCGTATGGCCAGCCCATCTCTTCCCTGCGACCGGTTCCTGGGTGAGTTCCAAGAGCTGGCGCACGGTCGCCCCGACGGCCCTTCACTGCGCGAGTCGGTCCGCGACCACGCTGCCCCGGACGAGGAGAAGCTGGTGCGTTACCTGCGAGCAGGATCAGCTCTTGCCGTGACCGGATCACCGGCCCACGACGCACTGAGTGGCGAGTTCATCGGTGCCTTGGAACTGCACACCGACGGCGAGTGGTTCTGGTACTCAGACCTCGCTCACTATGTCGAGCACTACCACGTCCCGCAGGACGAGATCTTCATCGATCACGCACGCGCACACCACTGGGCTCCACCCGCACTCTCGACTGAAGACCTCATCGCGATCGCAGACACGCTGGAGGCGCTCGACACCGAAGGCTCTCAAGGGCGCACAGGACTGCCCTAGTTGAGCGCTGCGGCAGCCCGTCACCGATGCCCAGCGGCACCACCGCGCCCGGACCGACCGCTGACGCTCCCTTGCCGTCCTCACCCCTTGGGGGCTCGGGGTATCCACCCGCGGCCCCAGAGGGTGCTGCGGCGCCCGCCTGAGGGGACGGCGGGCCAGTCCTTCAGCGAGCGCCCGCAGGCCGCGGAGCGGGCCTGGACGCAGAAGGCGCTCTCTGCGCCCCGCCGGCGGTGCCAGACGCGCCTGGCAGGACGACGCCCGCCGCGGGCAGGGCGATACCCGCCGTGCGGCAGTGACGGGCGACGACGCCACCGTCCACGCCTGCATCTCTCCCGGCTCAGGCCCTGCAGCTCGGGTGCTTATGGGCGGTTCTCCTTCCTTGCCTCGTCGATGGCCTGCTGGGCCTCGTCCAGAGTCATGGCGTGCTGGTCGCCGGGCTGGGCGATGACGATCCGCGGGGCCGTTCCTCGTCGGTTTTCGAGGGAGCGAACTGGAGCAGGGGCACGACTTCACCACTGGTAGGCAGCTTGTACTGGATCAGGGCGTGATGGCTGGCCTCCAGCATCTCCTCGATCCGGACTCCGGTGTGCTGCAGGAACTCGATCGTGGCCCAGGCCCAGAACGCCCGTTCCTCGACCAGCCCCAGATGGACGCGTCGGCCGGACTTGTCGTAGGCCCATCGACGAGTCCTTCTTCTGGCGCGTGTAGGTTCTGCCCCTGAGCGTGAACTGGCCGCCGAGCGGGGCGGCCTGCAGAGCCTCCATCCCCTCCCGGGCCTCCGTCCAGTTCGCCCTGGCGGCGCGGACAACGGTAGACAGCGCGGGCAGTCGTTCACGGGTGCGCTGGTCCATCTTCGCCTTGCGGCGCTTCTGGTGCTTCAGGTACTGGCATCGGCGGCGCTGACCGAGGACCGGCTGCATCCGAGGCTCACCCACCGCTCCTCCTGGGCAGCTGCCGACGGCACCCTCCCGGTCGTCGACGGCACGGTGATCCGCCTGGACATCAGCCACCTGCCCAGCGGAGCGACACCGAAGCCGGTCTGGCTGTGGTGGTCAGGCACCGACGCCACTGCGGCGGACGCCGACCGTCTCTGGCAGGCCTACCTGCGGCGCTTCGACATCGAGCACACCTTCCGCCTGTTCAAGCAGACCCTCGGCTGGACCTCCCCGAAGATCCGCACGCCTGAGGCCGCCGACCGCTGGACCTGGCTCATCCTCGCCGCCTACACCCAACTCCGCCTCGCCCGCCCCCTCGCAGCCGACCGACGCCGCCCATGGGAGCAACCCAGATCTCCAGACAGGCTCACTCCCGCCCGCGTCCGCCGCGACTTCCGGCACATCCGCCCACAGACCGCCTGCCCGGCCGGAGCACCAAAACCCACCCGCCCCGGCCCCGGGCGACCAGCGGGCCGAAAGAACACCCGTCCTGCACCCCGCCACGACGTGCACACACCCAAGAAGACACAGCCAGCAGAACGACAAAAGAAGAGGTCAACCACCCCAAAGCCCCGCCGCACAGGTTAAAGATCAAGCTAGGGTCTGTTGCGAAAGTGGATCTTGTCCGTTGGTGATCACGTCCTGTGGGACGTGGGGATCGGACGAACGGCCAGTGGGCCCGGCTTGAGCCCCTGCTGCCGACGGCCATCAAGCCGGGTCGGCCGCAGGTGTGGACGCGGCGGCAGTTGATAGACGGCATACGATGGCGGACCCGGACCGGTGCTCCTTGGCGGGACGTGCCCGAACGTGCGCGGGCCACCCCTGCCTGGCTGGGCTGCCGCCTCGTGGCCCACGCCCTGGGGGTGCCGTGCCGGACCGTACTCTTACCAGTCGTTGAGCTGGCGGTAGTCGGTGAGCCAGGACACGGTGTGACTACGGACGGTCTGTGCCACTGAGGGCGAGCATGGCGGCGGTTGCCGCTTCGGCCTGCGCGGGCGACCGGCGTCCGAGCCCGCAGGACGTGGCGATGTCGACCCGCCGGCCCAGGGCCTCCTCCGCGAGGCGGAGGGCGGTGAGCTGGTCCTCGCGGGATTGGGCTTCATGGGCGATGCCCGCGACGAGCGTCGAGGCGGT
>NZ_JAINRC010000037.1 GCF_020400655.1 Streptomyces spinosus | reverse complement strand
ACCTCCTGGACCACGGCGCACGCGGACCCGGGCCCGGCGCCGCACAGGACTCAGTAGCGGCCCGGACTCGGGGCACCCTGGTCGACAGGCTCCCGGCCACGCACACCGACGTGCCTCCCCACGCCGGGACAGGAACGCGGCGCCGTCGAGGTCGCCGCAGGCCACCCCGCCGGGCCCCGCAGCACGCCGTGTCCCGATCCGGAGATGCGGGAGTGCGGGGAGGATTACGGCGCGCCGTGCGTCGCGGTCGGGGAGGAAGACGCCTCCGGCGACGCCGTCACGCCGGCCCTGTGGTACGCCGAGGGCATCGGCGGCGCCCGCGCCGTCCGGAGGGAGACCGCCGAGTGGGGCGCGCCTCACCGCGCGCCCTGCGGCCGTCAGTCGGCCAGCCGGTCCAGGACCACCGTCGCGAGGCGCAGCGCGGCATGCAGCTCCGTCACCTCGGCGACGGTGGGACGGACGACGCCCGACCACTCACCGCGCAGGCCGGGCCAGACGGCGAGCAGCACCTGGGCCCCGGCGAGGCCCAGGTGCGCGGTGACGTCGCTCCGGTCCTCGCCCGCGTGCGTCCAGGAGAGCAGGACCCGGCCCTGCGGGACGCGGGACGGTGCGCCCAGCGGCACCCAGGTGGCCATGAGCCTGCCGTCGACCGGCGTCACGATCGCGCCCCGGACGTCGGCCGGCATGGGCTCGCGCGTCAGCGTGGACAGTTCGACGGTCCGGCGGGTCTCCGTGCCCCGCACCAGGGTGAGAACGGGCCGGCCCGCACGGGCGGTCCTGGGCCCTCGCCGCCCGGAGGACGGCGGCCTGAGCGGCGAAGGGTCACAGCAGGGTCGGCCGCACCTGTGGTGCCTCGTCATGTTCTCTCCCCCTTCAGGCCCGGTGTGTGGTTCATGGCACGATCCTTCCGGAGACACGGTTGCGGACACATCCGTCATCTGACTGCTCCAGGGCCCGGTCGCCCGCGGGTGTGCCGTGTGCGACCCGTTCCAGCAGGCGGGCACCGGCGGACAGCGCGGGTTCGGCGTCCGGCACCGGGTGCGCGGTGACCGCGTACAGCCGGGCGAGGAGCCGGGCCAGCCGGCCGCCGCCGGCGTACGCCAGGGCGACGCTGCCCTCCCAGAGGGTCTCGCGCAGGCGGGCCGGGGTGAACTGTCCGTCCCCGGCGCAGGCCACGAGCAGGCGGGACGCCAGGGTCCGTTCCAGCGCCGCCGGGGCCCACCTGCCCCCGTCGAGGTCCTCGGCGAGGGCGGCGGTCAGCTCGCCGAGCCGTTCCACCGCCGGCATGTGCGGCTGCGGGACGGCGGCAGGAGCGACTGCGTCATGGGACATGGGTGTCGAGGGCCTTCCGCTCGGTACGGATGGTGTGTGTCCGTCCGCTCGCCGGACGACGTGCCCGCGCGGGCGGAGCACCCCGCACGACGGCGCGGAGTGTAGATTTCCCTCAGGATATGTGTTTCGCAGGTGTTCGCCGCACCGGCTCGGCGAAGCGGATCGTCGTCGCTCGGAGTGCCGGGAGACCACAGCCATGTGTGCGGCATGTCATCACAGGCCGGGCGGGCGCCGCCCGAGCCCGCCCGACACGGCACCACCACGGAAAGAGACCGGAGCATCGATGAGATCGGACGCACGCTCCAACCGGCTGCGCATCCTCGAGGCGGCGACGGAGGCACTCGCCTGCCCCGGCGACACCTCCTTGAAGTCCATCGCGCGCAGGGCAGGGGTGGGCCAGGGGACGCTCTACCGGCACTTCCCCACCCGCGAGTCCCTGATGCTGGAGGTGTACGGAGCGGAGGTGGACGAGCTGGTCACCGCGGTGCCCGCACTGCTGTCGGCCCTGACCCCGCCGCACGCGCTGCGGGTGTGGCTGGAGCGCCTGCTGGGCCTCGGGCGGAGCACACCCGAGTTCGCGGAGGCGATGCGAGGGGCCACCGCCGCCATGACCGAGCAGTGCCGTGAGCCGTACCGGCCGCTGCTGGACGCCTTGACGTCGCTGGTGCGCGCCAACGAGGCCGCCGGAACCATCCTTCCCGGAACGACGGCCGACGACGTGCTCGTGCTGCTCGGCCCCCTGTGGCACGTCGGCCCCGAGGACGAGGAGCCCGCCCGGGCCGCGCGGCTGTTCGACGTGCTCATCCGGGGGATGTGCCCTGCGTCCGCCGTGCGGGACGCGTCGGTCCCCGGCGAGACCCGGCGCGGGACGTGAACCTCCCCGGGCGCCGTCTCGCGCATGGCAGGCTGCATCTGCTGCTCACCCTCGACTCGCTGGTGGTCGTGCTCATCTCCGTCAACAGGAAGGCCGGCGGCACCCTCGCGTTCGTCGCGGACAACCGGTTCCTGCGCTGGGTCGAGATCGACAACATGGTCCTCGGCCTGTGCACCGTCCTGCTGTACTACCTGGTCACCGCCCACCTGGTGCGGGACGGCCGGCCGCGGCGGCGCGGCGGTCTGCTCGCGCTCGGTGCCCTGTTCACGGCCGGCGCGTACCTGTACGCCCTGAGCTTGGGCGACCACGAGGTCACCAACTACCTGCACGGGCGGTTCTGCGCCGAGAGCCTGCCCTCGATCTGCCGTGTCGTCGCCTTCAACGACGACGTGTTCTCCGACGCCGTCTTCCTCGCCGGGTTCACGGTGCTGAACTCCACGGTCATGCTGGCCCAGTTCCTCTTCCCGACCGACCGTGCGCCGCGTGCCTGGGACAACGTCCTGATCACGGTGAACGCCCTGTTCATCGCCGCGGGTATCACCGCCAACGTGGCCTTCGAGAACGCCGGGTTCGATCCGTTCGTGGTCGCCCTGACGGCGGTGTTCGCGCTGGTCCTGCTGTGGCTCTCGCCCCGGCAGCCGGTCCTGCGCTACTACGGCGTCGCGTACGGCGCCGGACTGGCGACCACGGTGCTGGTCAAGGCTCAGTAGAGTTCGTCGCCCGGGAAGAGGGTGAGCAGCCGCGCGGTCTCCACGTACAGCCACGCCAGGGTCAGCGTGAGCCCGAACGCGGCCGGCCAGGACTGGTCACGGGACGCGCCGTACGTGATGCCCTTCTCCACCTGCCGGAGGTGCAGGGGCAGGAAGGACACCCCGAGGGTGACGCCGACGACCCCCATGACGACGCCCAGGCCGAGGGGACGCAGGCCCAGGCCGTCCGTGCCCATGAGGGGGTGGAGGAACCAGTCCGCCAGGGCGAGGAGGCCGAGTGCGAGGAACGCGGCGCCCGCCAGGCCGTGGAGCCGGCGGTTCACCCGCATCCAGTGCAGTGCGCGGGCGAGGAGGAGTGCGGCGCAGGCCGCCATCGTCCCGAGCACGGTCTGCACGAAGAGACCCGGTGACAGGGGGCGGGAGGCCGTCATCGACAGCACGCCGAGGAACACGCCCTGGAACGCGGCGAACGTCAGGGCCAGGGACGCGGACGCCGGGTTCCCGCGGCGCTGGACCACCACCAGCGCCGCCGCGAGCAGCCCGGCACCGGCGGCGACGCCGTACGACGCGGCCGTACCGAGCGCGGCGAGCGGCAGCAGGGTCCACGACAGCACGGCCGTGAGGGCCGTGACCGCGAGCCCCGCGGCGGCACGGGGCAGGACGCCGTCCATCGTCATCAGGTCGCCCACGTGAACGGGCAGCGGGGCGGCCTCCTCGGCGTGCGCCTGCTCCCAGTCGCTGCCCACCCTGATCCGGTCCCGCGCGACGGCGATCCCGGCGCGTGGGTCCCTGGCCGCCGTCTTCAGCCCGCCCCGCCGTTCGAACCGCGGCCGGGAGAGTATCGGGTTGCTGCTCGTCAGCGAGGGCTGCTGCTCGATCGGTGTCACGCCAGATCCTCTTCTCCGTGTCGGACGTACCGCTCCCGGCAGGTCGTGGCCGGTCCGCAGCCGACGGGCTCGCCGGAGCACCGGCCTGCCCCAGCCTGCCCCAGGGGACAAACCACGCGCATCAGTCACTTGACGGTGCGCGGGAGCGGTTGCCGCGCCCGCGGCGGGCAGTCACGGCGGCCACGTCCGGGGAAGGACGGGGTGTGTGCCGCCGGCCCACCGGTCGCCGCGCCGCCGGCGGGCATCGCACGTGGTGCCGGATCACTCGGCCGGCGCGTAGAAGCGGATCGGCGAGTTCGGCCGGAAACCGATCCTCGGGTACACGGGTGCCCCGGCGACGGTCGCGTGCAGGGTGGCCCGGGTCAGCCCGGTGGCGCGGGCACCCTCGTACAGCGCCTTGCGGGTCACCGCCTCCCCGTATCCCCGGCGCTGCCGGTCCGGTTCGGTGGCGACGAGCACCACGAACAGGCGGCCCCGCGCCTCGACGGTGGCGGCGCACGCGACCGGGACGCCGTCCCGCAGTGCCAGGTAGGCGTACACCTCCCGCTTCCACAGCGTGGAGCCGGCCAGCCCGTCGCGGCCGTCCTCCAGGTCGAAGCCGTAGGCGCGCGAGTTGATGTCCGCGTAGGCGCGCAGCTGGGCGTCGGTGGTCACCCGCCGGAAGGTGAGGTCCGGGTGGTGGGGCTCGGGGATGGGCAACAGGTCGCCGGCCATGCCGGTGCCGGGGAAGGCGTGGACCAGGCCGGCGCGTCCCGCCGCCTCCTCCAGCGCCGCGCGGGCGTCGTCCGCGAGCAGGTCCTCGAAGAGCCACAGGAAGCCGGGCCGCTCCTTGGACCGCATGATGTCCGCGGCCTGGCCCAGGCGCCGGTCCAGCAGTTCCGCGTCCGCCCCGGCCTCGGTCAGGGTGATCGCGTTCCAGAAGGCGAACCGGCAGTCGGCCCAGCGGACGGCGAGACCCGGCAGGTCCCGTACGTCCGCTTCCGCGTCCCGGTCGAGCACCATGGCGCGCCAGACCGTGGAGAGCTGCTCCACCGATTCGACCGCAGCCGCGAGATCCGTCACCGCAACGCCCTCCCCGTCTGTTGTGTGCGTACGTCCTACCCTGGCCGCGGCGAATGAATACATGTGCCGCCTTCGGCAAGGTGCGCCCGCCCGGTACACGTGTTTACGGAGCAATGACGTGAACCGATGATACCGTTGTTTGCGGATCGTTGATTCAGCGAGAACGGACCCCCCATGTCTTCACACGAACCCGCCTACGACGTCGTCATCGTCGGCGGCGGAACGGCCGGCTGCGTGCTCGCCGCGCGTCTGACCCAGGACCCGGACCTCCACGTGCTGCTGCTGGAGGCCGGCCCCGCCGAGCTTCCGGACGCGGTGGCCCATCCGCCGGCCTGGCCCTCCCTGGCCGCCTCGGAAGCCGGCTGGGGGGAGACGACCGTGGTCCAGCGGGCCTCCGGTGCCCCCGTGCCGCTGCCGCGAGGCCGGGGCCTGGGCGGTTCGTCCGCCATCAACGCCATGGTCTTCGCCCGCGGCCACCGCACCGGCTACGACAGCTGGAGCGAGCACGGCGCCAAGGGCTGGACCTTCGACGACCTGCTCCCCTACTTCCAGCGCAGCGAGACCGCCCTCAACGGGGCCCCCGGGCGCGGCACCTCCGGCCCGCTCACCGTGGCACCGGCCCGGCAGCCCAACGAGATCCTGCTCGCCTGTCTCGAAGGCGCCCTCGAAACCGGACACCGCCGGGCCCACGACATCAGCGGCGGCCTGGAGGAGGGCTTCGCCCCGGTCGACCTCAACATCGTCGGCGGACGCCGGCAGAGCGCCGCCGACGCCTACCTCACCCCGGCGATGGACCGCCCCAACCTCCATGTGATCACCGAGGCGGCGGCACACCGGCTGCTCTTCGAGGGACACCGCTGCGTCGGAGTGGAGTACGGCGCCCACGGACGCACCCACACCGTGCGGGCGACCGGAGAGGTGGTGCTGACGGCGGGGACCATCGGGTCGGCCCTGATCCTCCAGCGCTCCGGCATCGGCCCGGAGAACGAGCTGAGGCAGGCCGGGGTCGAGGTCTTCCACGCGCTGCCCGGCGTGGGGCACAACCTGCACGACCACCCGCGGGCCAACCTCGTCTACCGGGCCCAGCGGCCGGTGCCCCCGGCCCGGGGCAACCACGGCGAGATCCTGGGGCTGCTGCGCAGCACGCCCGACGCCGTGGGCCCTGACGTGCAGATCATCTTCATCGACATCCCGGTGCCCAATCCGGTCGCCCCGGTGGACAACGGCTTCACCATCGGGATCTCGCCGATGCGGCCGGCGAGTCGCGGCACCGTGCGGATCACCTCGGCCGACCCGTACGCGCCGCCGGCGATCGACCCCCGCTACTTCACCGAGGAGGCCGACGTCCGGGCGGTGCTGTCGGGCATCCGGACGGCCCGCGGGATCGCCTGGTCCTCCGCGCTCGCCGCGTGGGGGATCGAGGAGGTCAGTCCCGGACTCGCCGCGGTGGACGAGGAGTCCATCGCCGACCACGCCCGCCGGTACTTCAGCTCGTACTGCCACCCCGTGGGCACCTGCATGATGGGCGAGGACGACGCCTCCGTCGTCGACTCCGCGCTGCGCGTGCACGGACTGGACGGCCTGCGGGTCGCCGACGCCTCCGTCATCCCCTCCATCCCCTCCAACAACACCAACGCCACCGTGTACGCGATCGCCGAACGCGCCGCCGATCTGCTGCGCCGTCCCTGATCCCGTGGCGTGACGCACCGCACGAACGGGACGCACCGCACCCGTTCCGGCCACGGCGCGTCACCCCGCGCCCGCCCCAACGCCTCCCCGGCCCCGGCTATTACGCCGTAATAGGGCAGCTCCGCACGGGAGCGGCCCGCTCCGGCCGCGAGGCGGGGCGGCGAACGGCACCGCAAAAGGAATGGCCGATTATGGACGTCCCTTAGACTCCAGTGATTGCATGGGCCGCACGGAGCCGGGCGCAGGCACCGCCAGGTCGGCACGGGTAACCGGGCCTCCGTACGACGGCCGTTGGAGGCAGCCTGATGAATGACCTGGATCCGACCGTCTGCCCGGCCTCGACACGGCTTGTCGGACGTGAAGCGGACCTGTCGTTCATCCAGTCCTTCTTCGCCGACTCCGAGGTCCACGGCGCGGCTCTGCTGCTGTCGGGCGAGGCCGGGGTGGGCAAGAGCGCCGTGCTCGACGCGGTGGCGGCCGGCGCCGTGCACAACGGGGTCCGGGTGCTGCGCGCGGCCGGCGTGCAGTTCGAGGCGGACATCAGTTACGCCGGCCTCAACCAGCTCCTCGTGCCCCTCTTCGACCACCTGGACGTCCTGGACAACCCGCACCGCGACGCCCTGCGGGTCGCTGTCGGCATCGGCAGCGGACCGGCTCCCGACCGCCTCCTGACCTCGACGGCGGTGCTGCTGCTGTTGCGGCTGATCTCCGCCGAGACGCCGCTGCTGGTCGTCGTGGACGACCTGCCGTGGCTGGACCGGGCGACCACGGCCGTCCTCGGTTTCGTGGCCCGGCGGCTCGTCGGCAGCCGGATCGGCTTCCTCGCGGCCTCCCGTGAGGGCTCCGACAGCTTCTTCGAGTCCAGCGGCCTGACCGAGCACCGGCTCAGCCCGCTGGACGACGCGTCGTCGGCCGAGCTGCTCGCGCTCGCCCACCCCGACATCTCCCCCGCGGTACGGCGCCGCATCGCCGCCGAGGCCCGCGGCAACCCACTGGCGCTGGTCGAGCTGCCCGTGGCGCTCTCCACCGAGCAGCGGGCGACCCTGGCGGCGGTGCCCACCGTGCTGCCCCTGACCGAGCGCCTGCAGACCATGTTCGCCTCGCGCGTGGCCGCGCTGCCCGACCGCGGCCGTGAGCTGCTGCTGATCGCGGCCCTCGACGGCACCGGCGACCTCGCCGCGATCGAGGCCGCCGCGGCCGGCCGGGCCGGCGTCGACGACCTGGCCCCCGCCGAACGCGACCGGCTGGTGACGATCTCGGCGGACAACCGGCGGCTGTCCTTCCGGCACCCGCTGATCGGCTCCGCGGTGGTGGAGCTGGCGACCGCCTCGGAACGCAGGAGGGCCCACCAGGCGCTCGCCGGTGTGCTCGGCGAACAGCTGGAGCGCCGTGCCTGGCACCTGGGCGAGGCTGCCGTGGGCCCGGACGAGACCGTCGCGGCCCTGCTGGAGGAGGCCGCGCGCCGCCGGCTGCGGCGCGGGGACGCCCTCGGCGCGGTGACGGCGCTGACCCGGGCCGCCGGGCTGAGCCCCACGGCGGCCGACGAGAGCCGTCGGCTGGCCGAGGCGGCCTACGTCGGCGTGGACTCCAGCGGTGAACTGGAGGACGCCTCGCGACTGCTCGCCGGGGCCCGGCTCGTCCATCCCGGCACCGGGCAGCAGTCGCTGCACGCGGCGGCCGCGTCCGCGTTCCTGCTGATCAACAGGGACGGCGACATCGACACCGCGTACCGGCTGCTGGTCGGGGCGATCGAGTCCGGGGACCACGGCTGGGACGCCTCCGACGACGCGCTGATCGAGGCCCTGCACCTGCTGGTGCTGCTGTGCTGGTACGGGGGTGCCGCCGAGCTGTGGGAGCCGCTGTTCGCCTTCATGGACCGGCTGGTCCCCGGACCGCCTGAGCTGCTCTGGGTGGTCTCCCAGACCTTCGCCGACCCCGCGCGCACCGGTCCCCCGGCCCTGCCCCGCCTGGCGGAGCTGATCGCCGGCGTCGGGGACGACCCCACCCGCGTGGTGCGCGTCGGCACCGCCTCGGTCTTCCCCGACCGGCTCGGGGACTTCCGGTGGGCCACGCGCCGGCTGATCGAGCAGGGCCGCGCCGGCACCGCGCCCGTCCGCCGGCACCTGGGCGCGCTGATGCACCTGGGCCTGGACTACTACCACCTGGGCCGCTGGGACGACGCCGCGCAGTTGGCCGCCGAGGGGCACACGCTGTGCACGAACCACGACTACCGCTTCTTCGCGTGGTACTTCGACTACATCCAGGCCGTCGTGGCCGCGGCGCAGGGAGACGCGGAGACCGCCGCGACACTGACCGAGGACATCGTCCGGTGGGCGACGCCCCGCGGGGCCCACGGCGCCCGGTTCTTCGCCTGCCACGCCAGGGCACTGGCCGCCCTGGGCAGCGGCGACTTCGAGACCGCCTACCAGCACGCCTGCACGCTCAGCACGCCCGGGGCCGTGGCCCCCTACGTGCCGATCGCCATGTGGGGCACGATGGACCTGGTCGAGGCCGCCATCCGGACCGGCCGGGAGGAGGAGGCCGCGGCCCACGCCAGGGCGATGCGCGCCTCGGCGATGGCCGGGCTGTCGCCCCGGCTGGAGTTGCTCGTCCTGGCCTGCGAGGCGCTGACCGCCACCGGCGAGGAGTCCGTCGCCCTCTTCGAACGCGCCCTGTCCCTGCCGGGGCCGGAACGCTGGCCCTTCGACGCGGCACGGGTGCGCCTCTTCCACGGGGAACGCCTCAGGCGCCTGCGTGCCACCGCGGAGGCCAGGGAACAGCTGACGCAGGCGCTGGAGGTCTTCCAGCGGCTGGGAGCCAAGCCCTGGGCCGCTCGCACGGCGGCCGAACTGCGCGCGAGCGGCCTGTCCGCGCCGGCCGCCACCAGGCCGGGTTCCGTGGCGCTGACCGCGCAGGAACTGCAGATCGCCACGCTCGCGGCGACGGGACTGACCAACAAGCAGATCGCGGAGCGGCTGTTCCTGTCCCACCGCACGATCGGCACGCACCTCTACCAGATCTACCCCAAGCTGGGCATCACCTCGCGGGCCGCGCTCAGGGACGCGCTCTCCGGCCTCGGCCTCGAGCAGGACGACTGAGCGCCCGCCGGACAAGGACGGTGACGGGGCGTCCGCTCAGTCATTTGACGTATGCCCCTGCGCGCGCGGACACGCACAGTGGAGGCGGGAACGGCCTGCTTGGACCGTCCTCCCACGGCGGCCGTACCCGAGCCGCCGGGCCGCGCGAGAGGGGAACCGGATGCTCGACGCCCCGGATGGTCATCCGGACATCCACTGGCCGTCGGGCTTCTCGCCCGACCAGGCCCACAGCTTCTGCCAGGCGCAGGCCGTGGTGCACGCCCCGCCCGCCACGGCCTTCGCCCTGCTCGCCGATGTGACGCGGTGGCCTGACTGGGTCCCGGGCATCACCGGGGCGTGGGCCGGGGCGCTTCCCCATGCCTTCGAGGTGGTCTTCCACGAGCAGCGCTTCGAGATCTTCGTGGGGGAGCACGAACCGCACCGCCGGCTCGGCTGGTCGGGCGTCGGCGCGGGTGTGCAGCTGTACCAGGCGTGGCTGTTCACCGCCGTCGCGGACGGCACCCATGTCGTGACGGAGAACGTCGTCCGCGGTCCCGCGGCCAAGTCCCTCGTCGCCCTGTCCCCCGTGTGGGCGCGGCATCTGAACGCCCTGTGGATCGCGCAGCTGAAGCGGCTCTCCGAGAGCGCCCCGGACGAGCGTGACGCGTAGCCGGCACCGCCCGGCGGCCGTGGGCGTCCGGACACACCGACGGCCGGCACCCGGGGCGGGCGTCGGCCGTTCGAGGGCGTGCTGCCGGGGGATCAGGCGGCCTTGGCGGTGTCCTCGGCGGTGAGGCGGGCGTCGTCGGCCGAGGGCGCGGCGGGGGTGGTGTTCCCGGACTTCCGGGCGGGCCGGAGGAAGACGGCGAGGACGATGCCGAGGGCGAGGGCGGGCGCGATCCAGAGGTAGCCCGTGGCCGTGGCGTGGGCGAAGGCGTCCAGAGCGGTCTCGCGCGAGGCGGCGGGCAGCCGTCCGATGGTGTCGGGGCGGGCGGCGTCGAAGCCTCCGCCGGTGGGCAGGGCGTGGCTGCGGTGGGCGAAGCCGGTGTTGAGCAGGGTGCCGAAGACGGCGACGCCGAAAGCCGCGCCGATGGAGCGGGCGAAGGTGACCACGGCGCTGGCGGCGCCGAGGTCGGTGGCGGGCACGCTGTTCTGGACGGTGGTCAGCACGACCATGGGCACCATGCCGATACCGATGCCGGTGATCAGGAAGTAGACGCTCAGCACCAGGGTGCCGGTGCCGGCCCCGATGGTGCCCAGCAGGAGCAGTCCGGCGAGGTTGGCGGTCAGACCCGCGAGCAGGATCAACCGCAGCCGCTCGACGTGCGCGGCCCAGCGTCCGGCCAGGGACTGGCTGACGACCAGGCCGGCGACCAGCGGCAGCATGGAGATGCCGGACAGGGTGGCCGAGACACCGTGGACGATCTGGAGGTAGGTCGGCAGGTAGACCAGGACGGCGAACATCGCGGCGTTGGCGAGGAACCCGATCAGCGAGGAGAAGACCACGGTCCGGGAACCGAGCATGGCCGGGGGCAGGACCGGGGCGGCGGCGCGGCGCTCGACCGGCACCAGCAGCGCGCCGAGGGCGACGGTGGCGACGACGAGGCCGACGATGGCCGGTGAACCCCAGCCCCAGCGCTCGCCGAACGAGGTGATCAGGACCAGGCCGGTGGCGATGCCGGCCAGGACGGTGGCGCCGGCGTAGTCGACGCGGGCCTTGGCGCCGCGGGCGGCGGCGGGCAGGGCACGGGCGGCGACGGCCAGGGCGACGATGCCGAAGGGCAGGTTGACCAGGAAGGCCCACCGCCAGGACAGCTGGTCGGTGAAGACACCGCCGAGCAGGGGGCCGACGATGCTGGCGACGCCGTAGACCGAACCGAACATGCCCTGGTACCGGCCGCGTTCGCCCGGCGCGACGATGTCACCGACCAGGGCGAAGGTCAGCACGATCATGCCGCCGCCCCCCACGCCCTGGAGCACCCGGGCGCCGATCAGCTCGGGCAGGTTCCGCGCGAGTCCGCAGGCCACCGAGGCGATCAGGAAGACCGAGGTGGAGGCCAGGTACAGGCGCTTGCGGCCGAACATGTCGCCGAGCTTGCCCCACAGCGGGGTGACCGCCGTCGATGCGAGCAGGTACGCGGCACTGACCCACGCGATGTCGTCGAACCCGTTCAGGTCCTCCGCTATGCGGGGCAGCGCCGTCGAGACGATCGTCTGGTCCAGGGCCGCCAGCAGGACCGCGAGGATCAGCGCGCTCATCGCGGCGGCGACACCCCCCTTGCGGGGTGAGGAGGACTGCTGTGTCTTCGGCATCGAAGGTGCCCTTCTGGAAGTGGTGGGCGGGCGCGTTGGCCGCGGCACGGAGCAACAGCCTCAGAACGACCGCAATCTTTCGCGTATCTGTCACTATAATGTAGCACTTACTCGATGCACTTACACACTCCAGTGGCTCTAAGTGTGCGAGGCTCCACATTTCCTGGCCTAGACTCGGTGCGGTGAGAGCCGACGCAGCACGCAACCTGGAAGCCGTCCTGACCACCGGAGCCCGCATGCTCGCCGCCGACCCCGGCGCGAGCATCGCGAGCATCGCCGCCGAGGCGGGAGTGGACCGACGCACCGTCTACCGGCGCTTCGCCTCCCGCGAGGAACTCCTCGCCGCCATCTACGACGCCCGCCTCACGGCCATCGAGAAGGCCATCGAGGACGCCCGGCTCCGCGAGGCACCCGTCGCCGTCGCCCTGCACCGCTACGTCGAGAACATCATCGTCGTCAACCGCACCTGGCCGGTCGACCTGAGCCGGATGCTCGCCGACGAGGCCGTCCCCGCACGCCGCGACGCGGCCGTCCGCGAGGTCGAGGCCTTCCTCGCCCGCGCCACCGACGAGGGTCTCCTGCGCCCCGGTCTGCCGCAGGGGTGGGCCGGCGCGCTGCTGCCCCAGCTGATGCACCTGGTGTCCCGGCAGATGCCCGAGCTGACTCCCGGACAGGCCGCCGACCTCGTCGTCGACACCCTGCTGAACGGCGTAGGGGCCTCCTGACACCCTCTCCCGGCACACCGACGGGCCCCGGGTGACACACGTGTCCGTGTGTCACCCGGGGCCCGTCGGCCGCTGCCGCGGCGGTGCGGTCCTCCGCCGCCGCTCAGCTCATTCCACGACCTGCCGGACCGTGTCCGGACCCGAGGTCTGCCGTGTCTCCTGCTCACGGTGGCGCCGGGGTGCCGCCGACGAGGCCGGGGCCACGGTCCCGGGGAGGCGGACGCGACGGAGTCGGGACGGCTCGGGGGCGGAGTCGGTGCGCTTCAAGGCTTCTCCCATCGATGCGTTCGACCGGCCGAACCCGCCCCGCAGCGTGCGCGGCGCCGAGGGGCGGACGGGGTGGCTGTTCCAGGACAACCAGCGAGGGCGCACACACATTCCGGGTCGGACCGGTCCGCACCGGCCCGCGCCCCGTGTCCACTTGGCGTCACGGCACAACCGCGCGGTGACATGTGCGGAGGGCGGCTGCCGAATGATTCAGGCATCCCGTACCACGTCCTACGAAGGACCTGTCGTGCCGCCTCTGCCTCGGCGCAGACGCGGGTGGACGACGCTGTGCGCCGTGTTCGCGGTGCTGGCGGCGTCACCCGCCCGGCCTTCCCGGCCGCCGAACAGCCCGTTCCGCCGCCCGCCGCCTCCCCCGCCCCGGTGGCGGTCCCGCCCGGCGCACCCCGGGTGACCCTGGTGACCGGTGACACGGTCACCGTCGTCCGGGCCCCCGACGGCACGCTGAGCCATCTGGTGCAAGACCCCGAGGGCCGCTACACCGGTTTCGAGACCCACCGCAGCGGGCGGAACACCTACGTCTATCCCCGCGACGCGCTGCCATACGTCGCCGCCGGCCTGCTGGACCGCGAACTGTTCGACGTCACCCGGCTGTTGGCCGACGGGTACGACGACGCGCATCGCGACCGGCTGCCGTTGATCGTCACCTACACGGACGCGGACCCCGGTCGCCGGACGCCACCGCGGGGGGCCCGCACGACACGCGCGCTGGACAGCATCGGGGGTGCGGCGCTGGCCGTCGACCGCTCGGCGGCGTTCTGGACGTCGGTCACCGGCGGCGCCTCCGCACGGGACGCCGGCCGGCGGCCCCGGCTCCAGGGCGGCATCGCCAAGATCCGGCTGGACGGCAAGGTGAGGGCCGCTCTCGCCGACAGCACCGCGCAGGTGGGGGCCCCGCGGGTGTGGGCCACCGGCGACACCGGTGAGGGCGTGGACGTCGCGGTCCTCGACACCGGCGTGGACACCGGACACCCCGACCTCGCCGGCCGGATCGCCGCCACCGCGGGCTTCGTGCCCGGCGAGTCCGTGACCGACGCGAACGGCCACGGCACGCACGTGGCCTCCACCGTCGCCGGAACCGGTGCCGCGTCCGGCGGCCGGGAGAAGGGGGTCGCGCCGGGCGCTCGGCTGCACATCGGCAAGGTGCTCTCCGACGACGGCTCGGGCCAGGACTCCTGGGTGCTGGCCGGCATGGAGTGGGCGGCCCGCGAACAGCACGCCAAGATCATCAGCATGAGCCTGGGAGCCCCGTCCACCGACGGTTCCGACCCGCTGAGCATGGCGGTCGACCGGCTCAGCGAGGAGACCGGGGCGCTGTTCACGGTGGCCGCGGGCAACTCCGGCCCCGACGGCTACACCGTGGGCACCCCCGGAGTGGCCGATGCCGCCCTGACCGTGGGCGCCGTCGACGGCTCCGACACGCTCGCGCACTTCTCCAGCCGGGGCCCGCGTCCCGGTGACCGGGGCGTCAAGCCGGACCTCACCGCCCCCGGCGTGGACATCCTCGCCGCGCGCTCCCAGTACGCGCCGGAAGGCTCGGGCCCGTACCAGACCCTGAGCGGCACCTCGATGGCGACGCCGCACGTCGCCGGGGCCGCGGCCCTGCTGGCCGCGGAGCACCCGGACTTCAGCGGCCGTCAGCTCAAGGACGCCCTCGTCAGCACGACGGCGGCGACGCCCCGGTACACCCCGTTCGAGGCCGGCACCGGCCGCCTGGACATCGCCGCCGCCACGACCGCGACCGTGTTCGCGACCGGCGGCGCCGACTTCGGCTTCCACTCCTGGCCGACCCCCGCCGGCACGACCGCCGAACGGAAGGTGACGTACACCAACATGTCCGACCGGCCGGTCGCCCTGCGGCTGACGGCCGGTGGTCCGTTCACCGTCTCCGCCGACCGGCTGTCCGTCCCGGCGCACGGCACCGCCGCGGTCACCGTGACGGCGCACTACGACCAGGTCGTCGCCGACCGGGCCTCGGCCGCCGTCCTGACGGCGGCCGACGACTCGGGCGCCGTCCGGGCCCGTACGTCGCTGAGCGCGGCCAAGGAGGGCGAGCGCCACCGGCTCACGCTGAAGGCGACGGACCGCGCCGGCCGGCCGGCCGGAGGCACCGTCATCCTCACGGCGAAGAAGTTCTGGCTGCCCCTGGCGCTCGACGGCTCCGGGACCGCGGACCTCCGGCTGCCGCCGGGCTCCTACACCGCGTGGCTGGACACGCCCCTGGAGGGTGCCCACGGTCCGCACTCGATCGGACAGGGCATGCTGGCCGTCACCGACATCGACCTGGGACAGGACCGCACGGCGGTCTTCGACGGCACCAAGGCCCGCCAGGTGAGGGCCGTGACGCCGGATCCGAGCACGCCCGGCGGCTCCCGCGTGGACCTCTACCGCGGCTTCGCCGACGACGACTGGTCCTCGTCCTCCCGCTGGACCGACGCCTCCTACGACAGCGTCTGGGCCCTGCCCACCGGACGCGACGCGAGGGAAGGGGAGTTCGTGTTCGGTACGCGGTGGCGGCTGCGGCAGCCGGCGCTGTCGGTGGCCTCCGGCGACGGGCCCTTCGACGATCTGCGCGCCGCGCCCGGAGCGACCCCGCTGCCCGAAGGCCACCACCGCCTCGGCGCGGTCTTCGCGGGCAACGGCGCGCCCGCCGCGTACGGCTCGCTCGACGTCCGGGGGAAGGCCGCCGTGGTGCGCCGCGACGACGGGGTGCCCGTGCCGGAGCAGGCCGCCGCGGCGGCCGCGGCGGGCGCACGGCTGCTCCTGGTCGTGAACGACACGGTGACGGCCGACCGCAACCGTGGGAGGACTCCCCCTGGCTGCCGGCGGATCCCCCGCCGCTGACCGTCGCCACGCTCACCCACGACGAGGGCGAACGGCTCATCGCCCGGACGTCCGGCCACGCCCCGGCCCGCCTCTCGGTCACCTCGCATCCCGTCACCGAGTACGTCTACGACCTCGCCCACGACTACCGGGGCGCCGTCCCCGCCGACCTCGTCCGCCGGACCGACCGGCGCGAACTGGCCCGCGTCGACGTCTCGTTCCGCAACTACCGTGCCGGGCGGGCGCTGGAGAACCGCGACGACGTCACACCGGCGGGCGGCAGCGCCCTGAACCCCTCGGAAGCCCCGGCCCAAGGTGACCGCACGGACTGGGTCACGGCGGGCGAGCCCTGGTCGGACCGGGCGCAGATCCCGGCCGAGCAGCAGCAGTACGCCCCCGCCGTCACCTACCGCGCCGGATCCGCCGCCCGGGTCGGCTGGTTCGGACCGGTCCAGCGGCCACGGCTCCTCGACGGGGACGCTCCGGTCCGCCAGGGCGACAAGCTGTACGTGTCCGTCCCCGGCTGGGGCGACTCGGGCACGGGTCATCTGGGCGGTACGTACGGCAACTTCGACGTCGACAACCAGGTGCGGCTCTACCAGGGTGACGAGCTCGTCCGCGAGATGGGCCGCTACCAGCTGGCCATGACCGTGTCCGGGCTGAGCCCTGCCCCGCTCCCCTACCGTCTGGTCCCGGAGAACTCCCGTGACGCCTGGGCCGCGCCCTACTCCACCGCCACCCGGACCGAGTGGGGCTTCACCTCGCGGGCGGGAGCGGCGGGCGAGCAGCCCAACTACCCCTGATACAGCTCGACTACGAGGTCGCCACCGACGCCTCCGGCCGGGCGGGACGGCGCGCCGGCCTGACGGTGACCGCCTCCCACCTGCCGGGGTCCACCGGCACCGCCGCGATCGGGAAGGTGGGCCTGGACGTCTCGTACGACGACGGGGTCACCTGGCGGCACGCGGCGCTCGTACACTCGGGCACCGGGTGGCGGACTCGGCTCGACGCCCCCCGCACCGCCCGGTTCGTCACCCTGCGCGTGGACGCGCGCGACGCCCGCGGCAACAGCGTGCGGCAGAGCGTCACGCGGGCCGTCGGGCTCCGGTAGCGGGTGCCGCGACGGTGATAGGTGTGACGAGTGGATGTCCCGCTCGTCACACCTGAACATCCCTTGCAAAGGACATTTCAGGTAATGTCCCTTTTGTTACATCAGGGCTTTTCCTCTGCTGTGTCACGTCAAGGAGATGTCATGCGGTCACTCACCAAGGGCCTGCTCGCCGGAGCAGCCGGCACCGCCGCGCTGAACGTCGTCTCGTACGGGGACATGCTGCTGCGCGGCAGGGGGTCCAGCGGCGTGCCGGCGACGATCGCGGGCAAGCTCGCCGGCGGAGCCGGGGTGCGACTGGGGGAAGGTGAGGACAAGGAGCACCGCGAGGAGGCCCTCGGCGCGCTGCTCGGCTATGTCACCGGCCTCGGTGTCGGGGCGGCGTACGGGCTGGCGCGCCGCGACGGGAACCTCCCGGTCCTGGCGGCCGGGCCGCTGCTCGCCGCCGCGGCCATGGCCGGCAGCGACCTGCCGGCCACCGCCCTGAAGGTCACCGACCCCACCACCTGGAGCCTCACGTCGTGGGTGTCGGACATCGTCCCGCACCTGGCGTACGGCTTCACTGCGGCGTCGGTGTACCGGGCGCTGCGCTGACCGGAACGCCCGGCGGATCAGCCCGCGCGGACCCCTTCGAGGAAGCGGCCGGCCAGGTCGACCCGTTCGGCGAGGGTGGTGTCCGTCTGCCCGAAGTCCACGAACAGTTCGTGCACCCCCGCCTCGGCCGCGGCCCGCGCGTAGTCGACGTACTGCTCCAGCGTGCCCGCCCGGGGCATCTGCTCCGGGCCGGTCCTCGTCTCGGTCAGCTCGGGGTTGACCCGCAGGGCGATGTGCAGGGTGGACGGGTCCCGCTCCGCCCGCACCGCCTCCTCGAGGACGGTGTCCCACATGCCCATCAGGTGCGCGAGCGGCATCGCGCCGGGCAGCCAGCCGTCGAGCCTGCGCCCGATCCGCCGCAGGCCCCTGGGGGTGAACGCCGCGAGCAGCACGGGGGGCCCGGGCCGCTGGCGCGGCTTGAGCCCCACCACGGTCTCCGGGACGGTGAACAGCGGTCCCTCGTGGGCGAAGACGTCCTCGGTCCAGTACCCCTTCAGGACGTCCAGCGTCTCGTCGAGCCGCGCCCCCCGGCCCTGCCACGGCACGGAGACCGCGGTGTACTCGTCGGGCATCCAGCCGAGACCGAGGCCCACGGTGAGCCTGCCCTGGCTGAGGACGTCCAGGGTGGTCAGCGAACGCGCCAGCATGACCGGCGGCTGCCACAGGCCGTTCAGCGTGCTCGTGCCGAGGCGGACGCGGGTCGTGTGCGACGCGGCGAAGGTGAGCGCCACCAGGGGGTCCATGTGGTTCTCGTAGACGCGGGGCATCACGCCGTCGCGGCTCGGGTACGGGGCGCCCGGAACGCGGGGGGCGAGGACCCGGTCGCCCGTCCACAGGGAGTCGTACCCCATCTCCTCAGCGGTGCGGCAGACGCGCAGCATGCCGTCCGGCGTGGCGTCGGGACCGAAGGTGGGAAGGGCCAGACCCAGTCGCATGTGTGTCTCCTCAGGGGGTCGTCCGCTCGGGACGCACGTCCGTCAGCGCGACGCCGAGCAGGTTTTCCAGGGCGGCGACCGTTCGCGCGGGCTCCACCGCGTGGACGGTGGTGAAGCCGAGTGCGGCCGCGGGCGCGAGGTACTGCTCGGTGTCGTCGGCGAAGACGCACTCCTCGGCCGGCAGGCCGAGTCGCTCCAGCACGAGCCGGAAGATCTCCGGCTCGGGCTTGCGCGTGCCGTGGAGTTCGGACAGCACCACGGCGTCATAGCGGTCGTCCACCTCGTACCCGTCGTAGAGGTTCCACGGGGTCAGGCCGACGGAGTTCGAGAGGATACCGACCTTGATCCCGGCCCGGCGCGCGGCGGCGGCCGCGGCGATCATCGTGGTCTCGGGGCGCAGGTCGGCGAAGACGCGGCCCATGAGGTTGTCCGGCGCGATGCCGAGCAGCCGTCCGGCCGCCTCGTTCCACTGCGTCTGGCTGAGCGTGCCGCGCTCCAGTTCCTCGGTGAGCCTGATCCCCTCGGGATTCAGGTACAGGCCGGTGAGCAGCGTGCCCTCGGCCAGTCCCGCGCGCTTTTCGAAGGCGAGCGCGGCGGGCAGCAGAGGTGTCGTCAGCACACCACCGAAGTCGAGGACGAGGCCCTTGCGGTGCTGGATCATGCCCACACCCTAGAAGGCCGCCCGGCCCCGGCTGCCACCAGGTCACCATGTTTCTCGCCGGGCTGTGTTTCCCGCCTGCCCATGTTTCTCGCCGGGCAGGCACATGTGCGACGCCCGCCCCCCCTGTGAACCCCGCGGGCGGCCTACTGCGTTGTCCTGGTGAAGGGGCTCTTCGCCGCCCCGGCGACGGCGGCGAAGAGCCCCGGCCCTGGCCGCACGGGTCCCCCGCGCGTCACCCGGGCCGGTTCAGCCCTTCAGCCGGTGCGGATGCGCCGGGTACACACCGAGGATGCGCACCTCGGAGGAGAAGAACCGCAGCTCGTGCAGGGCGAGGGCGACGCGCTCGTCGTCGGGGTGCCCCTCGATCTCGACGTAGAAGCGGCTGGCGTTCAGCCCCGCGCCGATCTGGTAGCTCTCGATCTTGGTGAGGTTCACGCCGCTGCTGGCGAACCCGCCGAGTGCCTTGTACAGCGCACTGGGGATGTTGCGCACGGAGAAGAACAGGCTCGTCATCGTCGGCTCCCCGGTGTCGGGGGCCGGGGCGGCGTCCCGGGAGAGCACGACGAACCGCGTGGTGTTGTCCGGGTCGTCCTCGACGCCGGAGCGCAGCACCTCCAGGCCGTGGAGCCCGGCCGCCGCGGGCGGGGCGAGCGCGGCGTGCCGCGGGTCGCCCAGCTCGGCCACCTCGCGCGCCGCTCCGGCCGTGTCGTCGCTGACGAGGGTGCGCCAGCCGCCCTCCCGCAGCAGCTTGCGGCACTGCCCCAGGGCATGGACGTGGCTGCGTACGCACTCCACCTGGTCCAGGGTCGCGCCGGGCACGCCCATCAGGTCGAAGCGGATGGCGAGGAAGTACTCGGCGACGATGAACAGCCCCGACTCGGGCAGCAGATGGTGCACGTCCGCGACGCGTCCCGCCGCGGAGTTGTCCACCGGGATCACGGCGACGTCGGCGGCGCCGAGTGTCACCGCGTCCAGCGCCTGCTCGAAGCCCGTGCAGGGCAGTTCGGCACTCCCGGGGTACAGGGCGCGTGCGGCGGTCGCGGAGTTGGAGCCAGGTTCACCCTGATACGTGACGGTTGTCACAGATTTGCACCTTTCCAGGAGGTCCCGTCGTCGGGCGGCAGAAGCTGCGTCGCGTACCGCGCCTGCTGAAGTATCGGTGCACTGGCTTCCAGCAGGTGCACCAGGGGGTGCTCACCGGCGTACCCGTACGACGCCAGCGCGTGCTCGAGGGCCGACGCGACCACCTGGTGGACGGCGTTCCCGGCCCGCCGCACACGCGCGGCGAGCCGCTCCCCGGCGGACGGGGCGAGGCCCAGCCGGGCGGAGGGCGCGCCGTGCAGGGCCGCCGCCAGGCTCAGCCGCTCGTCGTGCAGCACGGCGGCCAGTTCGGCGGCCACGGTGGCGGACCGCACCGGTCCGCGGGCCGCGCCGGACGCCGGGGCGGAGGCGGACGCCGGGGCGGAGGCGGACGCCGGGGCCGGGGCCGGGGCGGCCAGTGCGTCGGTGACGCGCCGGGCCGCTCCCAGGGCCTGGGCCGCGACCGCCGTCCACAGGAACGGCGCGTCCGCGGCGCGCAGCGGGGTGGCCGCCGCGTGCGTGGCGAACCCCGTGGGCACGTGCACGCCCTCCAGCCGGAACACCGGTCCGGGCCCGGCGGCTTCCCCCGGGACCGCGTGGACCGCGCCCCGCAGCACCTCGGAGGGCACCGCGAACAGGTCCGGGCCGCCGGGCGAGGCCATGACCGGCCGGGACGGCCGTTCGCCGCCGGTCAGCGGCAGCGCCAGCCAGGCTCCGGTCCCGTCGTGCGCCGGCAGGTGCCACCGTCCGGACAGGGTGAAGCCGCCCCCTGCGGCCGGCAGCGCCACCGGCGTGTCCGGGACGTCAGCGCCGGCTACGGCGGTGGCCAGCGGCGCGGACCAGTTCCAGGCGGTGGTGAACGCCTCCCAGGCGGCGGACGGGTCGCCGTGGGCATGGACCTCGTAGAACGCGAACACCTGCGCGAGGCCGGTGTCGGGTCCGAGCACCCGCAGATGGTCACCGTGCGTGGACGTCGTCATGGGCTCACGCCGCCTGTTCGACGCCGACACCGCCGGCCGCCGTCGTCAGGACGACGTTGTGGAGCTCCTCGCCCCGTGCGTACCGGCGCAGTTGCCGGCGCAGGAAGTCCTCGGTCATCGCCGGGAACGCGTCGGTGAAGGCCGCCACGTGCGGGGTGATCAGGACGCCGGGCAGGTGCCACAGCGGATGGCCGGGCGGCAGCGGCTCCGGATCGGTGACGTCGAGCGCGACCCGGATCCGGCCCGCGCGCACCTCCTGGACCAGCGCGCCGGTGTCCACCAGTTCCCCCCGGGCGACGTTCACCAGCAGGGCGCCCTCCTTCAGGAGGGCCAGCGCGTCCGCGCCGAACATGCCGCGCGTCCGCTCGGTGAGCGGCGCGCACAGCACCACCGCGTCCGCCGTGGGCAGCAGCTCGCGCAGTTCCGCCGCCCCGTGCACACGTCCGGCCGGGGTGGTGCGCGCCGTGCGGGCCACGAGGACCGCCTCGCACCGGAACGCGCCGAGCCGGGCGGCGACGGCCGCGCCGACGGCGCCGTAGCCGATGACCAGGACGCGCTTGCCGACCAGCGAGGTGCGGTACTCGGGCCGCCACGTCCCCTCGGCCTGACGGGCACCGAACACGTCGAGCCCCCGGGACAGGGCCAGCAGCAGGGTGACCGCCAGTTCGGCCGTGGCCTCGCGGTGCACGCCGCGCCCGGTGCTCAGCCGGGTTCCGGGCGGCATCGCGTCCAGCAGCGGCAGCATGTGGTCGTAGCCGGAGCTGAGCAGCTGGAGCACCTCCAGGTTGCGCATCCGCGGCAGGACGGGGCGCAGCACCCGTTCGGCGCCGGGGACCGGCGGACCGACGAGGAAGCGGACCTCGGCGGGGTCACCCGGCAACGGGCCGGACCCGTCCCAGTACGCGTAGGTGAGCTCGTCGGGCAGGCCGGGTGTCCGACTGCGGTGGTACGGGAGCCAGACGGTCGTGCCGTCCTTCATCGTGCATCAGCTTCTTCCCGCTCAGGTGCCGCGTGGGGCGGCACCGACGTGCGGCCGTTCGTACAGCGGTGGGATGTCCGCGCCGGACCGCGCCCCCGTGGAGCCTGTCCACGCGACGACGGTGTCCGGGACCGCCTCGGTCGGCATGTACTCGTTTCCTCACTTGTGAGGACGTATGTGTCATGGATGGGGGTTCATGTGAGGCTCGTCACCCGGGTGTGTGTCCGGGCCCCCCGGCCCGGCATACGTGTCGACACGCGGCCCGCTCACCGCGGGCGGGACCGTGGTCCCGGGTCCAGCTCGCGGTAGCGGCCGCGGTGGAAGACGAGCGGTTCTCGTGCGGGATCCGCGCCGAGCGCGAGGACGCGGCCGACGACCAGGGTGTGGTCACCGGCCTCGTACTCGTCCCACAGCGCGCACGAGACGAACGCGCACACGCCGTCCAGCCGTGGTGCGCCGCCCGGGCCCGGCGACCGGCCGACCCCGTGGAACCTGTCGTTCCCGGAGCCGGCGAACGCGGCGCTGACGTCCGCCTGGCCGGCGGCCAGGACGTTGACCTGCCAGTCCTTCGTCTCCCTCTCCCTCGAACCCCTGCTCGTCTCCTTCTCCCCGGCCCGTACCTCGCGGACCTGGCCCCGCATCCGTACGGCGGGCACCTTCGGTGCCTTCTCTTCTTTCTCGCCCGCCGGGCGACGGCCATGGGCCCGCCCGGCGGGCGTGGGAGCGGATACGGGGCCGCGGACGGTGCGTCAGACCATGGGGCTGACCGGCCGCTCGTCGCCCACCAGCGCACGGCCGTACATCTCCTTGGCGAGCCCGGGGTTGAGCGTGGGATGCCGGGACCCGGTCTCCAGATCGCGCCAGTGCCGCTGAAGGGTCCTGGTGAGCGAGAAACTGCCCGCTCCGCTGACGGTCAGCAGGGCCTGCATCGCCTGCCGCAGGCACGTGGAGGCGTGTCCCGCGTCCATCCGTACCCGCGCCCGTTCGACCGGCGTGGGGGTGCTGCCGGAGGCCGCCGCCGTGGCGATGAACTCCGCCGAGCGCCTCAGGTGCAGGTGGGCGGAGTCGATGAGGGTGGCCGCCTCGGCGAGCGCCGCCTGCACACTGGGCGAGTCGGCGAGCCTGACGTGCAGCGACATGGCCATCGGCTTGCCGCTCCCGACGGTCTCCAGGGTGAGCCGGAGGGCCGCCCTCGCGATGCCCAGCAGCGGTCCCATGGAGACGACCGTCATGGACCCCGGGGGAATCCGGTACAACGGCTCCTCGGGCAGTCCCCGGCCCTCAAGGACGTCGGCGAAGCGCCGGAGCCGGTGGTACGGGACGAAGACCTCGTCGGCGACCAGGGTGTCGCTGCCCGTGCCGCGCATGCCCGCCATGTCCCAGGTCTTCTCGATGGCGAGGGCGGAGGTCCGCACGAGCGCCAGTCCTCGTTCGGTCCCGGTATCCGCATCCCCGGGCAGCGGGACGCCGAGCAGGGCCCAGTCGGCCTGGTGGCTGCCGGACGCCCAGGCCCAGGAGCCGGAGACGAGCAGTCCGCCCTCGACGGGCGCGGAGGCGACTGCCGTGCCGGCGAACACCCCGCACATGGCGACGTCGGGGCCGTCGCCCCACAGGTCCTGGCACGCCCGCTGCCCGAAGGAGGCGGCGATCTGCTGTGCCACGTACGAGACCATGACCACCCAGGCGCTCGACGGACAGGCCGACGCCACTTCGGCCGACACTTCCATGCTGTCGGCGGGCGCGAGTTCCTCACCGCCCCAGCGCTTCGGCACGCCGAGGCGGAACAGGCCCGCCTCCCGCAGCGCCCGCCCGGCCTCGGGCGTCAGCCGGCTGTCGCGCTCGGCCGCGTCCGCGGTGCGGCGCAGCACGGGGGCGATCTCTCGGGTCGCCACCACGAGCCGGCGGGTCGGATCGGTGAGCGGGGCGCGCTCGCCGCTGATCGATGCGGTCATCACCACTCCAGGAACAGCAGGATTGGGACTCACGGGTCCGATTGCCGCCGCCAGCATAACCGGACTCAAGGGTCCACTTGCACCCGGCGGTCCCTGCGTGCCCGGCGACGAAGCACGGCGGGGACACGGCAGGACACCCACCAGGAGGCACGGCAGGCACAATGAACGGGTGAATCCGGTGCAGACGACTCCGCAGCAGAACGGGCTGGACGCCCCCCGCAGACGGGCCGACGCCCGGCGCAACCACGAGCGGGTCTTCGCCGCCGCACTGGAGGTCTTCGAGGAGCACGGGCTCCAGGGCACCGTGCCGCAGGTCGCCGAGCGCGCCGACGTCGGGAAGGCCACGGTGTACCGCAGCTACCCGACGAAGGAAGACCTGGTGGAAGCGGTCGTGGGGCACCGGCTGGCGGAGCTGGAGCGGATCACCGCACCCGCCCTGGCCGAGGCCGAGCCGGCGCGGGCCTTCGACACCTACGTCCTGCTGCTCTTCGAGAACCTCGCCCGGGACCGTCTGCTGTCCGAGGTGCTCGCGGAGGGACGGTCGACGACGTACACCGGTCCCCTGCTCGAACGGCTGGCCGCGCTGATGACGGAGGCCAGGGACGCCGGCCGGATCCGCCCGGACGCCGACCCGCTCGACCTGCGCGTGGTGCTGTGCGGCATGTGCCTGCAACTGGTCCGTCTCGCGGAGCGGGATCCGGCGCTGTGGCGACGGTACGGCGAACTGACCCTTCAGGCGCTACGGCCCTGAACCCGCCACGGCCTCAACGGTCGAGCCCCGCCCGCGCCGTGCCCGGCCGCCGACGCCTGCGTGCCGGGGTCGTCGGGTACGACGCCCCCGCCGACGGGGCCACATCACGGCCCGCCGCCCGGCCCGGGTCACGGTGCGCGGCCGGGGTCACGCCACGGGGCATGGCGACCGGCGCAAGGTCGGGGTGCGCGGCGGCCGTGCGGAAGATCTCCGCCCAGGACGCCACGGCCGGGCGGCGGCGCAGCAGCGCCCGGCGCTCCCGCTCGGTCATCGCGCCCCACACGCCGTACTGCTCGCGGTGGTCCAGGGCGTAGGCCAGACAGTCCAGCCGCACCGGGCAGGCGGCGCAGACCGCCTTTGCCTCGTTCTGCGCGGCGCCTTCGGCGAACATCCGGTCGGGCTGCGCCCGGCACAGCCCTTGGTCGGCCCAGTCCATGCCCGCCTCGCTCCCTGCGGCGGCCCGGCCGGGCCGCCTGCCGCGTCCGTACACACATATCGAAGGACGCGGACGACACTAGCTCACATGTTCCCGTCGGCGCACCGACCGGGCCGCGTGCCCGGCGCAGTCGACACGTGTCTCCGGTGGTCGCGGACGGTGGCCCCGGACGGCCTCGGATGGCAAGGTACAGCTCAGACGGGTGCACGCCACCCCGTCCAACGCCGTCAGGCTCACGGTGAAGGCCGTGCAACAAGAACATTTCCGGCCATACCAGGTGACGAACTTCATGAGGTACATCTAGTCTTTTGGCTCAAGGCGGCTCGCAGGGCGGCGGGCCCGCCGTGCAGCACGATCACTTGCCCAGGAGGCCGCACGGAGCACGCACACGCGCCGTCCCGGGGCCCCGAAGGGGAGACCACGGGGCGAAGCGCCGCCACGGGGAGAGCGACGACGACGTCCCTCGCCCCCGCGCCCGGCGCGATCCGTGCGCACGGGGCGCGGCAGCGTCCGGCCGGGCCGGTTCAGCGGGGAAGGGAGTGGGGGACGGTGGAGTCCATCGACCAGACGATGGTCGGCCGCGAACACGAGCGGGAGGTGCTGTCCGGCTTCGTGACGGCCCCAGGGGGCCAGGCTCTCGTCCTGCGCGGCGACACGGGTGTCGGCAAGAGCGCCCTGCTGGACCACGTCGCCGACCTAGCCGCGGGCGAGCGGCACCGAGTGATCAGGGCGACCGGGGTGGAGGCCGAGTCGGAACTGCCGTACGCCGGCCTGCACCAGTTCCTCCACCCGCTGCTCCCCCACCTCGACCGGCTGGACGACAGCCACCGAGGAATCTTCGACGTCGTCTTCGGCCGGAGCGAGGGCCCGCCCCCGTCGGTCATGACCCTCGGCATCGCCGTCCTCGACCTGCTCTCCCTCGCGGCGTCACAGCAACCCCTCCTGCTGGTGCTCGACGACGGCCAGTGGCTCGACACCTCCAGCACCCAGGTGTGCGGGTTCGTCGGGCGACGGCTCACCGGCAGCTCGGTGAAGCTCGCCGTCGGCCTGCGCTCCGACGTCCCCTCCGGCTTCGACACGGCCGCGCTGCCGCAACTGCCGGTGACCACCCTGTCCGAGAAGGCCTCCGGGCAGCTCCTGGACCTGCACCACCCCGGTCTGGACCCCGGCGTCCGCCGTCTGGTCCTGGACGAGGCGCTGGGCAATCCGCTGGCGCTGCTGGAACTGCCGCCCCACGTGCTGCGCAGTGGCCGGACGGCGGGCGACCGGGACACGACGGTCGGGTACAGCGGCGTTCCGCTGCCCCTTCGTCTGCGGCACGTCTACGGCGCCCGCATCCAGGCCCTCGGCGACGCCGTACGCGCGGAACTGCTGCGCGGCGCCCTGGACGGTGTGGGAGCGGGCACGGCGGGAGGCCGTGCGCCCGGGACGCGCTACCGCATGAGGGGGGACGCCGACGAGGCCGCCGCCTGCGGGCTGCTGGACATCGACCCGCTCAGCGGCGAGTTCGTCTTCCGGCACCCCCTGGTGCGCTCGACGGTCGTCCAGACGGCGACCCCCAACGAGCGGCGGGCGGCCCACGCGGTGCTCGCGCACGTGCACCGCGACGACGTGGAACGGCGTGCCATGCACCTGGCGGCCTCGACGGTCGACCCGGACGAGGGGGTGGCGGCCGCGCTGGAGGCGGCGGCCGACTCCGCCACCCGACGGGGCGGCTCCCAGGCCGCCGTGACCTGGCTGACCCGGGCCGCGGAGCTGAGTGAGGGCCGCGAGGAGCGGTCCCGGCGGCTGGGCAGCGCGGCGTTCATCGCCGGTCACGCCGGCCTGCTGGACCGGGCCCAGCAACTGGTCTCCGACACCGCGTCCGGCGGGAACGACTCTCCGGCCTCGGTGGTCGCGTCGGCCTACGGCGCACTGTACGAGGACGGGGACGTCCGCTCCTCGCACCGCCAGGTCCTCGCCGCGATCGAAGGCGTCCGGGACAGCGGTGCGGCACGGGACGTGGCAGAGCCGAACGAGGTGCTCACCCGGCTGGTGAACCTGCTGCTCGCGATCGACCAGTACGCGAGCGACGAGACGTCGTGGGAGCGGACGCACGAGCTCCTCGGCTCCCTGGGCGACCTGGTGTCCCCCCTCTCCCGCGTCTACGAGGACGCGTGGGGGGACGTGGTCCGGCGCGGTGCCGGTGTGGCGGAGCGGGTGGAACGCGCCTTCGCCGACCTCCGCGCACTCGAACCGTGGGACATCAGCCGGCTGTCCGTCGCCGCGTACCACGTGGACACCCTCAGCCGGTACCGGCCGCACCTCCAGCGCATCGTCGACCGCGAGGTGGAGACGGGGGCCACGGCGTCCGGCATGATCATGCTGCACCTGATCATGCTCGACCAGATGGCGGTCGGCGAGTGGGACGAGGCCGAGCGCACCGGCCGACGCAGCCTGGAACTGGCGGCATCGCGCCAACACGCCCTGTTCGCCCACCACACCCGGGCCTACCTGGGCCTGCTGGCGGCGATGCGGGGCGAGGTGGAACGGGCACGGGAACTGCAGTCCGCCGTCGACGCCTGGGCCCGCCCCCGCGGCGTCGGCTTCCTCACCCAGATCGCCGACGCCATCGGCACCACCGCCGCCCTCAGCGAAGGCGACTACGAAGCCGCCTACCTCCACGCCATCGGCATCACACCCCCCGGCACCTTCACCCCCTACGCCCACCAGGCCTCCCGTACCCTGCTCGACCTCGTCGAGGCGGCCCTGCACACCGGCCGCACCGAACAAGCCCGCGCCCACGCCCTCGCCGCCCACGACGCACACCTGCCCGACATCTCCCCCCGCCTCGCCCTGATCACCCACGGCGCCCTCGCCATGACCGCCATCGACCCCACCGAGGCCGACCACCACTACCGCCACGCCGAAACCCACCCCGCCGCCGCCACCTTCCCCTTCGAACTGGCCCGCATCCGCCTCGCCCACGGCATCCACCTCCGCCACACCCAGGGACGCAAGGCCGCGCGGCTGTCGCTGACCGTGGCCGCGGAGACGTTCGAACGGCTCGGCGCACCCACCTGGGCGGAACGGGCACGGGCGGAACTGCGCGCAACCGGTGCGGCCACGGTCGCCTCCCCGGCACACCTGGCCGAGCTGACGTGGCAGGAACGCCGGATCGCCGACCTGGCCGCCGGCGGCCTGACCAACAAGGAGATCGGCCAGCAGATGCACCTGTCACCGCGCACGGTCAGCTCCCACCTCTACCGGGTCTTCCCCAAGCTGGGCATCACCTCCCGCGCCGCCCTGCGCGACGCCCTGGGCAACATGCCCGACAGCCAGGACGCGTGAGGGCGAGGTGTGACCGCATCACCCGCCGACACCGGGCGTCCGGCCCGCCGGGGCGCCCCGGTCAGCCCTCCGTGGGGTGGCCGCGGATGCCGTACCCGTCCAGCCAGCCGAGCACGTAATCGGCGACGAAGCGCCATCCGCTGTCGATGACCAGCGAGTGACCCCGGTCCGCGAACTGCTTGAGGTCGGTCACGGCGGTGGTGTCGCCGTACTGCTTGTACACCGCGCGGGTGGCCGCGTCCGGTACGAGTCTGTCCTCCTGCCCGGAGATCAGCAGCAGGGGGCCCCGCTCCGGGTTGGCCACGTCCGCCACGGCGCGCGGGCTGCGGGGCCCGCCCGTACACCCGATGTCGGCGAGCAGGCGCCGTGGCGCCGGCACCGCGTAGCGGTCGAAGAGCCGGTCGGACTCCTCCGCCTTCACCGTGTTGGCGAAGACGCGGTGGAACTGCTCCGCCGACAGGGACACCAGCCGCCCGGCGGGATCGAGCTCGGCGGAGCACGACAGCCGGGCGGAGGACCCGGGCGGCGGTACGTCCTCGATCAGGACGCCGTTGATCGGGGCGGGCGCGATGGCCACCGCGGCACGGCCGACGTCGGCGGTGATGAGATGCTGCGCGATGAGACCGCCGACCGAGTGTCCGACGATCACCGGCGCGGTCTCGAAGGACCGCACGATCTCGGCGTAGTGGTCGGTCAGCGCGTCCAGACCGATGCCGCCGAGCGGTTCCGGGAACTTGCGCACGTCCGGGGCCGCCGCGGCCTCCCCGGGCCAACCGGGCGCGAGGGCGAGGAAACCCCGGCTGGCGAAGCGTTCCGCCCACGACTCCCAGGAGAGCGCGTGCAGCCACGCCCCATGGATGAAGACGACGGGAGTACGTTCCACGGCTGGCTCCTCCGAGCATGACGACCATCCGGCACCGGAACACCGGCGACTGTTTCAGCATCGTTCAGGCACGGATCAAGGGCGACAGTCGAATGACTTAATGTTCGCGGCCGTGGCACGCGGGCCCGGACCGGCCCCTCGGCCCGATCCCCGGACAGGACGCCCGAAGACGGAGAGCGGTCCACTTGGCGGGCGGCCGTCACGGCGTTCACCGTCACCGCGGGGCGTGTTCGACGGTCAAGTTACTTATGTACGGCACTCCCGCGACGGCGAGAGTGGGTAGGGCCAGCCTCCGCCCCAGGGAAGGATCCACCCGTCATGAGCGGCTACCAGCCAGGTGTACAGGCCAGCCGAACGGCACCGCACGGTCGTCCTCAGCTGAGCTTGGACATCGAACGCGTGCTGGACGTCTCCGCCCGGCAGGCGATCAGGGCCGAGTTCAGCTACGACCCGGAGCGCCCCTTGATCGTGTGCGTGGAGTTCCTCATCGCGGGCGGCCCGCGCGTCCTGTGGCGGATCGGCCGCGACCTCCTCCATCAGGGGCTGTACTCGATGAGCGGCTTCGGTGACGTCCAGGTCTGGCCGACGAACCTGGAGGAACGGGCCACGGCGCGGCTCCAGCTCGCCTCGGGCGACATGGCCGCGCTGTTCGAACTCCCGGTGCCACCGCTCGCGGAGTGGCTGGAGCACACCTACGAGCTCGTTCCCGCCGGTCACGAGCTGGCCGGAATGGACTGGGACATGACCGCCGCGGACCTGCTCGACGGCCGGGAGGCCGCCTCCGACTGATCACGCGGGACGCTCCCGGCCCGCGGGACGTCGGGCGGCGACGAGGACGGGGCCGCCCGGAACCGTGGGGAACCTCCTCGGCTCCTCCAGCCCGAGGGCGAGGAGCTCCTCACTCATGCGCGCCGTGTCGAAGGAGTTGCCGCCGCCACGCGTCGCGGTCCACCGGCCGACCGAGCGGCGCAGCGCGTCGTCGGCGGCGGGGTTGGTCCCCGCCACCAGCCACGCGCCCGGCACCAGAGCCGCGGCCAGGCGCGGGAGAGCAGCCCGCAGCGCCTCCTCCGAGAGGAAGGGCGCGGGCAGCCAGATCAGTTCGTAGCGCTCCTCCTCCGACAGCTCGGCCGCGTCCTGACGGCGCAGGCCGACCCGAGCGGCGACGGCCGGATCCGCCGCGGCGAGTTCCGCTCCCGCCAGGTCCAGCGCCCGCTCCAGTACGTCGATGCCCTCCACCCGGGCCGCGGGGAAGCCGGCGGCCAGCACCACGGCCAGCGCGCCGACACCGGTGCCCACGTCGAGGATGCGGCTGCCCTCCGCCTGAAGCCGTTCGGCGCACCCCGGCAGCTCCGGCACGACCTTCCCGGCGAGCGCACGGCCGGTCGCGGCGGAGGCCCGCCCCTGGCCGAGGAGCACCTCGTCGTCCTGGGCGCCCCACCCGGGTCCCGCCGGGTCCTCCGCGTCCGAGGCTGCGGCGGAGACGGCTTGACGCAGCGAGCTGAGCTTCGCCTCCACCGCGCTGCGGGCGGTCAGGGGGTCCTCCTGGACGAGCGCGGGGTGGACGGCGAAGCCGTCGGCGTCCCTGCGGACCAGACCGACGCTTTCCAGGACCGCCGTACGCCGAGGGTCGCCCGCGAGCACGTCCTGCAGAGGCCGCGACAGCGCCTGCCGCTGGGTGCTCACCACGGCGGCCATCGCCCATGCGGCCGCCTCCAGGGTGGCCACCGGGTCCTCACCGAACGGCAGGCCGCCGCCCGGGGCAGGACCGGTGTTCTGTGGCGATGCGGACACGGGAGCCTCCGGAGAGCGCTGTTCTAGGACACATGTCTCTTCACGCTGTAACGCACACATGCTGCCATACGGAAACACATGCGGAACAGCGCCGAGTGTGTCCCGCTCCGGAGGGAGCCCTCGGTCTGCATGCGGTGTGACCATCCACACCTTCTTCACCAGTCGTTGCGCTGCGCGTCCGAGCACGGCAGAGTGCTTCGCTGCGGCATGCGCCAGAGGAGACACGCGCGTACGCGGCGACTCGGCGTCAGGGACAAACCGGAAGGAACACGCGTGAGCACGATCTCGGTCCGGGGATTAGCGGTGGCCACGGCCACCACGGTCACCGCTGTCGGAAGCGTCGTCGGCATCGCCTCGGGCAGCACCGCGCAGGCGAACGACGCCGGGGCGACGGCAGCGGACGCGACGCTCCTCATG
>NZ_JAINRC010000036.1 GCF_020400655.1 Streptomyces spinosus | reverse complement strand
GACCCTGTGGGAGAGTAGGACGCCGCCGAACGATTTTTGGGAAAGCCCCCGCACCTCCGGTGCGGGGGTTTTCTGCGTTTAGGGTGAACTCATGCGCTATGACCTCGTCATCTTCGACAACGACGGTGTCCTCGTGGACAGCGAGCCCATATCCAACCGGCTCCTGGCCGCCTATCTGACCGAACTCGGGCATCCCACGACGTACGAGGACTCCATCCGCGACTACATGGGGTCGGCGATGCACCGGATCCACGACCTGGTTCTGGAGCGGACGGGAGAGCGGCTGCCGGCGGAGTTCGACGAGGTCTTCCACGCGCGGGTGTTCGCCGCGTTCGAGCGGGAGTTGCGGCCCGTGCCCGGGGTGGCCGGCGTACTGGAGAAACTGGCCGCGGACGGCGTGCCGTACTGCGTGGCCTCCTCGGGGAGTCACGAGCGGATCCGGGTGGGGCACCGGACGACCGGACTGGACCGGTGGTTCCCGCAGGAGCGCATCTTCAGCTCGGAGGATGTCGGGCGGGGCAAGCCGGCGCCGGACCTCTTCCTGCACGCCGCTGGGCGGATGGGCGCGGCCCCCGGGCGGTGCGTGGTCGTGGAGGACTCCCCGCTGGGCGTACAGGCGGCCGTGGCGGCCGGGATGGACGTGTACGGGTTCACCGCGATGACGCCGGCGGTGAAGCTCGCGGGTGCCGGTCAACTCTTCTCCCGCATGGACCAGTTGCTCGACCTGCTGGTATGACCCCGGTCGGCCGTGCGGGCTGACATCTGTCATGCGGAGCTCTGGACGAACGTTCCTACTGCCGGACCCGGCCCGGGGACGAAGCTGAGGGCATGACGAAGAACACGGGGAACCAGGGCCGTAAGCCGAGCGTGCTGGACAACTTCAAGCCGCTGCTCATCGATGTGGCGCTGCCGCTCGGCTCGTACTACCTCTTCAAGGACGCCTTCGGAATGAGCACGTTCGCGGCGCTCGCCTGGAGCAGTGTCGTGCCGGCGGCGCGAACCGTGGGGGGACTGGTCAGGGAGCGCCGGACCAACGCGCTGGCGGGTCTGATCCTCTTCGTGAACGTCGTCTCCCTGCTGCTGAGTTTCGTCTCGGGCGACCCCCGGCTGATGCTGGCCAAGGACAGCGGGGTCAGCAGCACGGTGGCCATCGGCATCCTGGTGTCCGTCCGGCTCGGCAAGCCGATGATGACCGCGGGCATGAAGCCCTTCGTGGTGAAGGGGGACGCGGCGAGGGAAGCCGCCTGGCAGCGGCTGGTGTCCGGGGCGGCGGCCCATTCCGCGGCCTTCCGGTCCAAGGAGCGGGCGTTCTCCGTGGTGTGGGGGGTGGCCCTGCTGGCCGAGTGCGTCGTACGGGTCGTGGGGGCCTACACCGTCCCGGTGGACACCATGGTGTGGCTGGGGTCCGTGATCCTGATCGCCACGATGCTGATCGGTTTCGTGGTCAGCGGTGGGCTGGCCGCGGGGCCGATGGAGCGGATGCTCGCGGCCGAGGTGGAGGCCGGCCGGGCGGAGCGGCCCGAGGTGGCCGTCGCCGCCTGATCGCCGAGCGGAACCGGGTGGTCCGTAGCCCGGACCGAAGCTGAGAAGAATTCATCTTTGGCCGGATCTACCCAGCGGTAGCCCGGGGCCCTACTCTCGCCGCCATGACTGATGTGCTGCGGCGCGGTAGGGCCTCGCTGGCGTTCGGCTTCTTCGCCCAGGGCGTCGCCTTCGCCCTGCTGGTGACGCGCATCCCGGCCATCCAGGACCGGTACGGGGTGTCCGACGCGCTGCTGCCGGTCTTCCTGGCGGCCGTGCCCGTCCTCGCCGGGGCCGGCAGCGTGGCCACCGAGCAGCTGGTGAAGCGGGTACGGCCCAGCGTGCTGCTGCGCTGGTCCCAGCCGGTGGTGCTGCTGGCGCTGCTCGGCGTCGGGGCGGGCGGGCACGGACAGGTCGCCGTACTGGCCGTGGCGCTGGGGGTGTTCGGCCTGGCGGTGGGCGCGCTGGACGCGTCCATGAACATGCTCGGCGTCAGCCTCCAGCGGTCGTACGGGCGCAGCATCATGCTCGGCTTCCACGCGGTCTACAGCCTGGGTGCGATCCTGGGGGCCTCGCTGGCCTGGGCCGGTGCGCACTGGCACCTCACGCTGTGGGTGTCGTACCTGCCGGTGGTGGCCGTGCTGCTGCCGGCGGCGCTGGCCGGGAGCCGGTGGTACGTGGACGGGGAGCCGGTGCCCGCTGTCGAGCGGAGCGCGGAGCGCGGGACCGTCGTCTTCCGGCTGCTGCTGCCGCTGTGTCTGGTGATGATGTTCGCGTACATCGGTGACTCGACGGTCTCCAACTGGAGCGCCAAGTACCTGAAGGACGTGCTGGGCAGCTCGGAACAGCTGGCGACCGTGCCGTACAACGTCTACATGGTGACCACGCTCGTGGGGCGGGCCCTCGGGGACCTCGGGGTCCGGCGGCTCGGGGCCGTGGCGGTCGTGCGCCTCGGAGCGGTGGTCGCGGCCTGCGGGTTCGCGGTGGTGGCCGTGGCGCCCGGAGCGTGGGCCGGGATGCTCGGGTTCACGCTGCTGGGGCTGGGGTTGTGCGTGCTGGTGCCGCAGACGTTCGCGGCGGCGGGGCGGCTGTTCCCCGGGGCGTCGGACGCGGCGGTCGCGCGGCTGAACATCTTCAACTACGTGGGGTTCCTGGTCGGCGCGCCGTTGGTGGGCGCTCTGGGCGACGCGTGGAGCTATCGGGGGGCCATGCTGGTGCCGATGGTGTTGGTGCTGGTGACACTGGCGTACGCCAGGTCGTTCGCCGCTCAACCGGACCGATACGGTGGCGGGCATGAGCGGCCGCGCACAGCTGATGTGGGACGAGGCAGTAACGGGCTATGACTTCGGTCGGAACCATCCGATGGATCCGGTCCGGCTGGAGCTGACCCGCCGGCTGGTCGGTGCCTTCGGGCTCGACCGGGAGGTGGAGGTCGTCGCGGCGAAGCCGGCCGGCGAGTCCACGCTCCGGCTGGTCCACCGGGAGGACTACATCGACGCCGTGAAGGCCGCGTCGGCCGATCCGGCGGGGGCGGACGGCTCGTACGGGCTGGGAACGGCCGACGATCCCGCGTTCGCGGGGATGCACGAGGTGTCCGCGCTGATCGCCGGGCAGTCGGTGGGGGCGGCCGAGGCGGTGTGGCGGGGCGACGCCGATCACGCCGTGAACTTCGCGGGCGGGCTCCACCACGCCATGCCCGGTGGGGCGTCGGGGTTCTGCATCTACAACGACGCCTCGCTCGCCATCGCGCGGCTGCTGGAGCTGGGGACCGAGCGGGTCGCCTACGTGGACGTCGACGTGCACCACGGGGACGGGGTGCAGGCCGCGTTCTGGGAGGACCCGCGGGTCCTGACGATCTCGTTGCACGAGCATCCCCGTACGTTGTTCCCGCAGACCGGGTGGCCGCAGGAGACCGGGGCGGGCGCGGGGGAGGGGGCCGCGGTGAACGTGGCGCTGCCCGCCGGGACCGGGGACGCCGGGTGGGTACGGGCCTTCCACGCCGTGGTGCCGGAGCTGCTCGCGCAGTTCCGGCCGCAGGTCCTCGTCACCCAGCACGGGGCCGACACGCACTTCGAGGATCCGCTCGCGCACCTGGCGGTCTCGCTGGACGCGCAGCGGGCGGTGCAGGTGGCGTGTCACGATCTAGCGCACGAGTACGCCGGGGGGAAGTGGGTCGCGCTGGGCGGGGGCGGCTACGCGGTGGTGGACGTCGTACCACGGTCGTGGACGCACCTGGTGGGGATCGCGGCCGGGAAGCCGGTGGCTCCGGAGGCGGTGATCCCCGAGGCGTGGCGGCAGGCCGTGTACGCCCGCACGCGGCAGTCGGGGCCGTGGCGCATGACGGACGGGTTGTGGCCGGTGCCTTGGGCGTCCTGGGAGGAGGGGTACGACCCCGCCGACCGGGTCGACCAGGCCGTGCTGGCGACCCGGCGGGCCGTGTTCCCGTTGCGCGGCCTCCTTCCCTGACGGGTCGGCCCGGCCCACCCGTCGGGGAAGGCATTAGGCCAACCGTGCGGACTTCCGGCGTTCCCGTCCCGTCCGCATCCCCGATGGGCCACCATCGCATCCGTGTCGACCGCCGCCCGTCTCCGAGCGCATCTGGTGGCCGCCCGGCTGGCCGGGGTGGTGGCGACCTCGCGGGAGGACAGCCTGCGCAGCTACCGGCTGTTCGCCGCCCGGGACCCACGCGTGCTGATCGGGATCGATCCCGAAGGGGCATGGGGAGTCCGGGAACTGCTCGGGCTGATGGCGGAGAAGTGCGGGGTTTCGGCCGATCCCCGATATCTTTCCGGACCGGATGTGATCGATCCGGAGCGGACGCTCGCCGCGCTGGACGCCTTCGCCGGGCGGATCCGGGAGGTGGCCCGGCGTGGCGCGCCCGTGCTGCTCGGCACCGGGCACCCGCGTCCGCTGCTGGGTTTCTACGCCGGTCTGGCGGACGCTCTGTCGGCGGCGGGATGTGAGGTCCTCACCCCGGCGCAGGGTCGCTGTGTCGACATATTGACCCGGTTCGGCCTACGCACGCACCGCCTCGCATACGTACGAGGGGTTGCCCTGGTGCGGGAACCGGCGAGCGGGCGCCCCGGTTGTGAGCCGGGCGCCCACAGCCACTCGCCGCTCCCGGTTCGGGTCGCGCTGGACGCCGCGGCGGAGGCCGGCGGGCCACTGCCGGAGCTGGTGGTGGGGGACCACGGCTGGGTCTGCGGTGCTGGTCAGCTGGGGTTCGAGGCCATCGGTCTGGCCGACACGGATGACCCCGCGCTGTTCGTGGGTGAGGCCGAGGGGCGGGTGTCCGTCGCCGTTCCGGTTGATGACGCAGTGCGGTCTGCTCACTACCGGCCGCTGATCCGCTACGTGCTCAATCGGGCGTGTCTGTCACAGTAGGCCGCCGATGGGTGCACCTCTTCCCCACTCGCATCACCCGCCCCTAGTCTGGGGAGTGAGCACGCAACGACGAAGAGTCACCGGAAGGGGAAGCCGGTGGCCGTCGAGTGCGGAAGGTTCAGGTGTGTCATGGCTGCAGCTGGCGAGAGGCCTCTGAACGAGGTTCAGTTCCTTACCGTGGCGGAGGTCGCCTCGGTGATGCGAGTGTCCAAGATGACCGTGTACCGCCTGGTGCACAGCGGTCATCTGCCCGCGATCCGGGTGGGACGGTCGTTCCGCGTCCCGGAGCAAGCGGTACACGAGTACCTCCGCGACAGCTATGTGGGGGTGGAGACGGCCTGACGGCGACCCCCGGGTGACCCCGGGCACCCCTCGATTACGACCTCGGCGCTCGGTTGGGTAGGCTAGCCCCTCGTAGGTCGTGTGGGCCCATGGCGCCCAAACAACCGAGTGATGAGAAGTGAGCGAGGGTAGTCGTGGGCTCTGTTATCAAGAAGCGGCGCAAGCGGATGGCCAAGAAGAAGCACCGCAAGCTGCTCAAGCGCACGCGCGTTCAGCGCCGTAACAAGAAGTAAGCGGCGCCGCGAGAGCGTGGCCCTGTGGCCCCCCACCAGCACTGGTGGGGGGCCACAGGCATATACCGATGGGGGAATTTCCGCCGCCGGGCGCACTCGGGGTCATCACAGCGCAACATCGACCGGCTAGGTTGGCCGCACACGGGGAACGCGGGATACCGGTCATACGGGAAGGAAGGCGCTGATCTTGGGACGGATCGTGCTCGTCACCGGAGTCGCCCGGCAGCTGGGCGGCCGGTTCGTGCGGCGGATCCAGCGTGACCCGGAGGTCGAGCGTGTGATCGCCGTGGACGCGGTGCCGCCCGCGCACCACCTCGGCGGCGCCGACTTCGTCCAGGCCGACATCCGGCAGCCGACCATCGCCCGGGTGCTCGCCGAGACCGGCGCGGACACGGTCGTCCACCTGGACGTCACGGGCACGGCCCTGGGCGGCGGCAGCCGGGCCACGGTCAAGGAGACCAATGTCATCGGCACCATGCAGCTGCTCGGCGCGTGCCAGAAGTCGCCGGCCGTGCGGCGGCTGGTGGTGAAGTCCAGTACGAACGTGTACGGCTCCGCGCCGCGCGATCCCGCGGTGTTCACCGAGACCACCCCGCCCAAGTCGCTGCCCAGCGGCGGCTTCGCGAAGGACGCCGTGGAGGTGGAGGGGTACGTGCGCGGGTTCGCCCGGCGGCGGCCGGACGTCGCCGTGTGCGTGCTGCGGTTCGCCAACATCCTCGGACCGGCCGCGGACACCCCGCTCGCCTCGTACTTCGCGCTGCCCGTCCTGCCGACCGTGTTCGGCTACGACCCGCGGCTGCAGTTCGTGCACGAGGACGACGTCATCGAGGTGCTGCGGATCGCCTCGCACGAGCCGCGCCGGGGCACCCTGAACAGCGGCACCTTCAACATCGCCGGGGACGGCGTGCTGCTGCTCTCGCAGTGCTCCCGGCGGCTCGGGCGGCCCACCGTGCCGTTGCTGCTGCCCGCGGTCACCTGGGCCGGCTCCCTGGTGCGTACGCTCGGTATGACGGACTTCTCGCCGGAGCAGATCCGGCTGCTCACCCACGGGCGGGTGGTGGACACCGCCCAGATGCGCGAGACGCTGGGCTTCACGCCCCGCCACACGACGGCCGGGACCTTCGCGGACTTCGCGCGCGGCCAGGGTGCCGGGCTGCTGCCGCCGGAGGGCCTGGCGGCGGCCGTCGACCGGGTCGCCGCGCTGACCGCGAGGGCAGGCGGCCACCCCCAGACGCACAGCGCCAACTGAGGAGAGCGGCAAGATGGCGGATGCGAAGGTCATTCCGTTCGACGACGACCGGTCCCGCGGGAGCGCCGCACAGCGCCAGTCGCGGCGGCGCAGCGGGGGCAGCCGGCGCGGTGCGCTCGCGGAGCCGGGGGAGACGGGCGCGGTCCAGCCCCTGCCGGGACGGGCGCGGGCGCGGGAGGACGCCCCTGTGAGCCGCGAGGAGGAGCCGCCGCAGACCGAGGAGGCCGGCGGCCGGGACGGCGGCCTGGAGCGGCGGGTGGCGGCCGGACTGGCCTTCCTGCGGCGCCGGCTCACCGGGGACTACGAGGTCGACGACTTCGGTTACGACGAGGAGCTGACCGACCAGGTCCTGATGTCGCTGCTGCGGCCGGTGTTCGAGAAGTACTTCCGGGTCGAGGTGAAGGGCATCGAGAACATCCCGGCCGAGGGCGGGGCGCTGATCGTCGCCAACCACTCCGGGACGCTGCCGCTGGACGGGCTGATGATGCAGGTGGCGGTGCACGACCACCACCCGGCCGGCCGTCACCTGCGGCTGCTCGCCGCCGACCTGGTCTTCGTGCTGCCGGTGGTCAACGAGCTGGCCCGCAAGCTGGGGCACACCCTCGCCTGCGCGGAGGACGCGGAACGGCTGCTGGGGCAGGGCGAGCTGGTCGGGGTGATGCCGGAGGGCTTCAAGGGGATCGGCAAGCCGTTCGGCGAGCGGTACAAGCTCCAGCGGTTCGGCCGGGGCGGCTTCGTCTCCACGGCCCTGCGCCAGGGCGTGCCGATCGTCCCGTGCTCGATCGTCGGGGCGGAGGAGATCTACCCGATGATCGGCAACGCCAAGACGCTGGCGCGGGTGCTGGGCATCCCGTACTTCCCGTTGACGCCGACGTTCCCCTGGCTCGGTCCGCTCGGGGCCGTCCCGCTGCCCACGAAGTGGACGATCCAGTTCGGTGAGCCCATCGCGACGGACGGGTATCCGCCGGAGGCGGCGGAGGATCCGATGCTGATGTTCAATCTGACCGATCAGGTGCGGGAACAGATCCAGCACACGCTGTACAAGCTGTTGGTGCAGCGGCGCTCGGTGTTCTTCTGAGACGTCCGGTGGACGGCACCGAGGGCGCCCTGCTCGGAAAAGGGCGCCCTCGTGCCGTACGCGGATCGCGTCAGTCCGCGTCCTGCCCGTCGATCCCCAGGCCGGGGAGCAGGTCGGGGATGAGCGGCGGGATCGTGACGTCCGGCTGGCCCGTTGGGGGCTTGCCGGCGGACGGCGACGCGGTGTCGGGCCCGGTCTTCGGCGGTTCGAGCAGGCCGCCGGCGTCACCGCCGATGAGCCCGTCGCCGCTGTTGCCGGTGGCCGGGCCGCTCGGGGTGCCCGTGCCGGTGTGCTTCCCGGCGGACGGCGTGTTCCCGGCGGACGGCGTGGTGGACCGGTGGCTGTCGGAGGTGCCGGTGGACGCCGGGCCGGAGCCGCCGGGGTGCCTGCCGTCGCCCGGCTTCGCGGGTGGCTGCGGGAGCAGGGACTGCAGCGGGGCGACCTCTTCGTCTATGGCGTCGAAGACCGAGGACACCTGCTGTTTCACATCGCCCAGCTGCGTGGGCAGCCTGTCGCTGAGCGCGCTCCAGACCTGGCGGTGGGACCGGGAGAACGTGGACAGCGCCTGGATGGGGCCGAGCGAGTCCGGGTCGGCTTCGTAGGCCGCGTGGAGCAGGCGGTGGCCCTCGGCGACGTCGTGCTGCATCCCCGACAGGGTGCGGCGGATCTCGCCGATGGACTCGTGGTCCAGGTGGCCGCCCCGGCCGCGCTCCAGCAGGCGCCGGGCCTCGCTGAGGCGGGTGGAGGCCTGGTCGAGGTAGGTCTGGCCGCGCTGGTCGTCGCCGTCGGTCAGGTAGTTGAGCTTGAAGTCCTCGATGCCGCGTTTCAGTCCGTACAGCGAGTCGCCGGGTAGGGCGTCGGAGCTGGCGGCGGCGACCCCGCCGAAGGCCCCGGCGGCCACGCCCACGCTGAGCCCGCCGGCCGCCAGGCCCTTGGTCAGTCTCGTGCGCGGGCGGAGCTTGCCCAGCGGGCTCGCCCGGTGGGCGCCCTTGGCCCGGTGGGAACGCTGTTCCGGTACCGGCGCATCCGTCGCCCCGGTTCCCTCCTGGAGCATGGCCTCCATCGCGGCCACCAGCTGGGCCCGCTGGACGACCTTGACCTCGGGGTCGAGCTGCGGCTTGGGCAGCGCGCCGAGGCCCGCCGCCAGGGCCAGCAGTTCGCCCTGCTCGGTCCGGTCCTCGGTGGTCGGCGGTGATCCCGCCGGGCCTACGGACTGCTCGGCCGCCGTGTCCCGGTCGGACTGCTCCTCCAGGGCCTGGGCGAAGGCGTTCGCCCGCCGGTGCGCCGATACGTTCGCGATCACTGGCGGCACCTCCTCTCGTCATGACGGTCGACTCCCCAGGGGGTCCTGAGGGTTGCACGCCCATGGAACTTCACGCGATCGGGTGATCGGGGTCGGCCAGGACGTGACCACAGGGAGCCTGTATCCCGCACAACGACTGGCGCGGCACTTGGGTTACGGACGGCGGATGACCGGATCGGAAAGGCAACGGACTTTCACCGAAGGTGAGTTGACCGTCGCCCTGGGTCACGTGGTCAGCGGGCGTCGTCCGGCAGCAGCCGGGCGAGGGTGCGTACGGCGCGGTACTGGAGGGTCTTGATGGCGCCCTCGTTCTTGCCCATGACCCGGGCGGTCTCGGCGACCGAGAGGCCCTGGAGGAAGCGGAGCGTCACGCACTCCTGCTGCTGGGGGTTGAGCCGCCGTACGGCGTCGAGCAGGGCGGCGTTCGACAGGGACTCCAGGACGGAGTCCTCCGGGGAGCGTTCGACCTCGTTGGCGTCGAGCATCTCGCCGGTGGTGACCTCCAGCCGGAAGCGGCTGGACTTGAAGTGGTCGGCGACCAGGTTCCGGGCGATGGTGACCAGCCAGGCGCCGAAGTCGCGGCCCTGCCAGGTGAAGGTGCCGATCCTGCGGAGCGCCCGCAGAAAGGTCTCACTGGTGAGGTCCTCGGCGGTCGCCCGGCCGCCGACGCGGTAGTAGATGTACCGGTAGACGGTGTCGCTGTACTGGTCGTAGAGCCGCCCGAAGGCCTCGGCCTCCCCCGCCTGGGCGCGTTCGACCAGGTCCATCATCCGGGCGCTGTCGCTGTCGGCGGCCGGACGGCGGGCGGTGGCCGCGCCGGTGGCCCGCCCCCGTCTGCCGACGGCGGCTCCGCCGTCGGCCAGTGCGTAGCACGGGCCGGCGGGCGCGGCGGCGGCGAAGGCGGGGACGGCGAAGGCGGGGACGGCGGAGGCGGGGACGGCGTACGCGGTGGGGACGTAGCCGCGCAGCGTCTCCTTGACCATCGCGACTGTTGCGCGCAGCGTAGCCAGGCCCGAGGCGTCAACCCCGACGTGTGGGTACACGGGACTCCCAGAGGCAGAGCTTCCATCACGTGCAGTGCGGGACCGTTCACCCGTCGTAGCGACGGAGGGGTACCGGTTTGCGTCTGAGGAGAATAACGCTTCGTGCAGGGCCTGCTACACCGAGTTGCTCAAATCATCGATTGCGTCGCATACGTAACCGTTTGATGGTGGATCAGGGTTCGCAAGCTGATCGTTTGGTGACCGGAAAGAGGCCGATTTCGGTGAGGAGCGGCGCGTGTTGAAATGGCCGCGGCATAATTCGTGCGCGCGGACGCCGTGGCGGCTATCGGCGCCGTCGGCTCAGGGCGATCGCCGCGGCCGTGCCGCCGGCCACCGCGCCGACCCCGGCCGCCGCCGGGATGCCGACCTTCGCCGCCTTGCGGCCGGTGCGGTAGTCGCGCAGCCGCCAGTCCTTCTCGCGGGCGTGCCTGCGCAGCTTGGCGTCCGGGTTGATGGCGTAGGGGTGGCCGACCAGGGACAGCATCGGGATGTCGTTGTGGCTGTCGCTGTAGGCCGCGCAGCGGGACAGGTCCAGCCCCTCGGCGACGGCGAGCGCGCGGACCGCCTCGGCCTTGGCCGGTCCGTGCAGCGGCTCGCCGACCAGCTTGCCGGTGTAGACGCCGTCGACCGACTCGGCCACCGTGCCGAGGGCGCCGGTGAGGCCGAGGCGGCGGGCGATCACCTGGGCGATCTCCACCGGGGCCGCGGTGACCAGCCACACCTTCTGGCCGGCGTCCAGGTGGGCCTGGGCGAGGGCGCGGGTGCCGGGCCAGATGCGGTCGGCCATGTACTCGTCGTAGATCTCCTCGCCGATCGACTCCAGTTCGGCGACCCGGTGGCCCTTGACGATCGACAGCGCCGAGTCGCGGGCGTCCTGCATGTGCTCCGGGTCCTCGACGCCGGCCAGCCGGAACCACGCCTGCTGCCAGGCGAACCGGGCGAGGTCGCGGGTCTCGAAGAACTTCCGCTTGTACAGTCCCCGGCCGAAGTGGAACAGCGCGGCGCCCTGCATCACCGTGTTGTCGAGGTCGAAGAAGGCGGCGGCCCTGTCGTCCCCGATCACCGGGAACTCCGGTTCCTCCGGCGTGGCGCGCGGGGCTTCCTGCGAGGACTTGCGGGCGGCCTCCGCCGAGGCCTCGCCTGCCAACACGCTCCGCGCCGTGGCGGAGCGCCTACGGGGAGTGAGCCATCCGAGAGCGGCCATGTCGTGAGCATAGCCAGTCCGCCCGGCGGTTCCGGCGAGCGGAGGTCGGGAGGTTGTGAACTCTGCGCGACCGGGTCGTTAAGGAAGCGATCCGGAACGGGCGCCGGGCGCGCGAGAATGGCCGGTATGAGTCCCCTCTTCCGACGCAGGGCCGAGCCGCGCGCGCGGCTGGTCACCCTCATCCGCAAGCCGGGCTGCCATCTGTGCGACGACGCGCAGGCGGTGGTCGAGAAGGTGTGCGGCGACCTCGGCGTGCCGTGGGAGCCGAAGGACATCACCGAGGACCGTGAGCTGCACGACCGCTACTGGGAGCAGATCCCGGTCGTACTGGTCGACGGTGAACAGCACACCTTCTGGCGCGTGAACGAGGAACGTCTGCGCCGGGCACTGACCGACTAGTACAAACCGGCCGGAAAGTCGCTTAGGATCGACGGCGGTTTGGTCTCGGGGGCGGGATTCGTGAGGAGTGTGTGCGGTTTTGCCCCCAGTAACGAAGGAGCGCCGCTGCGTGTGCGCCGGTTCCCGGCGGGGGCGCAAAAGTGGCGTGACCCCGGTCACTTCTGCCGGGCAAATCGGACACCATCTTTGTGCACGCGTTCACAAAGACATAGCCTGCTGTCGACGGGGCGGTCCGGGGACGTATGACCGCCTACAGCCCCGCTCTACCCGCAGGAGCACCGTGGCAACTGGCCGAACACACCGACCGGCGACCCGTAGCCGAGGGATTCCCGAGGCCACCGTCGCCCGGCTTCCGCTGTACCTCCGAGCCCTGACCGCACTGTCGGAGCGCTCGGTCCCCACGGTCTCCTCCGAGGAGCTGGCCGCGGCGGCGGGGGTCAACTCCGCCAAGCTGCGCAAGGACTTCTCGTACCTGGGCTCCTACGGAACGCGCGGTGTCGGCTACGACGTGGAGTATCTCGTCTACCAGATCTCCCGCGAACTCGGCCTCACCCAGGACTGGCCGGTAGTGATCGTCGGTATCGGCAACCTCGGCGCCGCCCTCGCCAACTACGGCGGTTTCGCCTCCCGTGGCTTCCGGGTGGCCGCCCTGATCGACGCGGACCCGGCGATGGCCGGCAAGCCCGTCGCGGGCATCCCCGTGCAGCACACCGACGACCTCGAGAAGATCATCGAGGACAACGGCGTGTCCATCGGCGTGATCGCCACCCCGGCCGGCGCCGCCCAGCAGGTCTGCGACCGCCTCGTGGCCGCCGGCGTGACCTCCATCCTGAACTTCGCGCCGACCGTGCTGTCCGTCCCGGACGGCGTCGACGTGCGCAAGGTCGACCTCTCGATCGAACTCCAGATCCTCGCCTTCCACGAGCAGCGCAAGGCCGGCGAGGAGACCGCCGCGGGCGACGGCGCGCTGCCCGCCGCCGCTCCCCGTGGCACGGCCGCCGACGACTCCGCCGACCAGGGGCCCGACGGGGACGTCCCCGCCGTGATGCCGGCATGAGTCTCCTCGTCGTCGGACTGAGCCACCGCAGTGCCCCGGTCAGCGTGCTGGAGCGGGCCGCGCTGAGCACGGACGCCCAGGCCAAGCTGGTCCAGGACACCGTCGCCGCCGAGCCCGCCGGCGAGGCCGCGGTGCTCGCGACCTGCAACCGCATCGAGCTGTACGCCGACGTGGACAAGTTCCACGCCGGCGTCGCCGAGCTGTCCACGCTGCTCGCCCAGCACAGCGGGGTCGGCCTGGAGGAACTCACCCCGTACCTCTACGTGCACTACGAGGACCGGGCCGTCCACCACCTGTTCTCGGTGGCCTGCGGGCTCGACTCGATGGTCGTCGGCGAGGGGCAGATCCTCGGCCAGATCAAGGACTCCCTGGCCCGCGCCCAGGAACTGCACACCGCCGGCAAGCTGCTGAACGACCTGTTCCAGCAGGCCCTGCGGGTCGGCAAGCGCGCCCACTCCGAGACCGGCATCGACCGCGCCGGCCAGTCCCTGGTCACCTTCGGCCTGGAACAGCTCGCCGTCGGCACGCCCGTCCCCGAGTGGGCCGCGGGCAAGAAGGCGCTGGTCATCGGTGCCGGGTCGATGTCGTCCCTGGCCGCGGCGACGCTCGCGCGCGCCGGGGTCGCCGAGGTCGTCGTCGCCAACCGCACCTTCGAGCGCGCCGAGCGGCTCGCCGGCATCCTCACCGAGTCCGACGACAACGAGGTGACCGCCCGCGCCGTGCGCATGGACGCGGTCGCCGACGAGCTGACACGTGCCGACGTCGTCGTCTCCTGTACCGGGGCGACGGGCCTGGTGCTCACGGCGGAGGCGGTCGCGCACGCGGTCGAGGGCCGCACCGGCGCCCCCGTCGCCGACGCCGGTGCCACGGCGGCGCGGCCGCGGGCCGCGCAGCCCGAGGCCCCCGCACGGCCCACCGGCATGGGCGCCGACGAGAACTGCCCGCTGGACCTGGCCGCCGCACAGCCCGGCTTCTCCGTCATGGGCGAGGCCGCCGTGGCCGGCATGGACGCGGCCACCCTGGAGCAGCACGCGGCGTGGGTCGCGGGAGGCACTGTCGACCGCCGCGACCGCCGGAGCCCGGAAGCGGACGCCGAACTGATCACGGCGCTCGCCGCGACCGCGGCCACCGTCGGCCGGATCCCCGAGCGGCGCAGGCCCGAGCCGGTCGCCGAGCGGCCCGCGCCCTTCTTCTTCCTGCTCGACCTGGCCATGCCCCGCGACATCGACGCGGCCGTGCACCGGCTGGCCGGGGTCCGCCTGGTCGACATCGAGTCGCTGGCGGAAGCCTCCGCCGACGCACCGATGGCGGCCGACGTGGACCAGGTCAGGCGTATCGTCTCCGACGAGGTCGCGGCCTTCGGGGCGGCACAGCGGGCTGAGCGCATCACGCCCACCGTCGTCGCACTGCGCACCATGGCCGCCGACGTCGTCGCCAGTGAGATCGCCCGCCTCGACGGCCGTCTGCCCGGCCTGGACGAACGCCAGCGCGGCGAGATCCGCCAGGCCGTGCACCGCGTCGTCGACAAGCTGCTGCACGCGCCGACCGTACGGGTCAAGCAGCTCGCGGCCGAGCCCGGCGGCGCCGGGTACGCCGACGCGCTGCGCACCCTGTTCGACCTCGACCCCGAGACGGTGGCCGCCGTCTCCCGGGCCGGGGACAGCACAGACACGAAGGACCGACCGGCATGACTGAGAAGGCGTTGCGGCTGGGGACCAGGCGGAGCAAGCTCGCCATGGCCCAGTCCGGGCTGGTGGCGCAGGCCGTCCGCCAGGTGACCGGGCGGCCCGTCGAGCTGGTCGAGATCACCACCTACGGCGATGTCTCCCGCGAGGCGCTCGCGCAGATAGGCGGCACCGGCGTGTTCGTCACGGCGCTGCGCGACGCGCTGCTGCGGGGCGAGGTCGACTTCGCGGTTCATTCGCTCAAGGACCTGCCGACCACGCAGCCCGAGGAGCTCGTCCTGGCCGCCGTACCGGTGCGCGAGGACCCGCGGGACGTGATCGTCGCCCGGGACGCGCTGAAGTTCACGGACCTGCCGCGGGGCGCGCGCATCGGCACCGGTTCGCCGCGCCGCATGGCGCAGCTGAACGCGTACGCCCGTACCCACGGCCTGGACATCGAGACGGTCCCGATCCGCGGCAACGTCGACACGCGGATCGGATACGTCCGCGACGGCGAACTGGACGCGGTCGTCCTGGCCGCCGCCGGACTGAACCGGATAGGCCGGATCGACGAAGTGACCGACTTCCTGTCGGTCGACACGGTTTTGCCCGCCCCCGGCCAGGGGGCCCTGGCGATCGAGTGTGCCGCGGGCAACGCGGACCTCGTCGCCGCGCTCGGTGAGCTCGACGACCCGTTCACACGGGCCGCCGTCACCGCCGAGCGGTCACTGCTCGCCGCCCTGGAGGCCGGTTGCAGCGCACCTGTGGGCGCGCTGGCCGACCTTCTGGCCGACGGGCAGACTGTCAAGGAAATGCGCCTGCGCGGCGTCGTCGGCACGACCGACGGCACCCGCACGGTGCAGCTGTCCACCACCGGTCCCGTGCCCCATACGCACGACCGGGCTACGGCACTCGGTCGCGAACTCGCCACCGAGATGCTCGCCCAGGGCGCGGCCGGTCTGATGGGGGAGCGAGCACATTGAGCCCCACCACCCTTCCCGCCGGTCCGGAACACGGGCACGTCACCTTCCTCGGTGCCGGACCCGGGGATCCGGGACTGCTGACTCTGCGCGCCGTGGAGGCGCTGTCGAACGCGGACGTCCTGGTCGCCGAGCACGAGGTGCTCGACGTCATCCGGACGCACGCGCGGCACGGCGTCTCCGTGGTGCAGACGGACGCGGACTGCGCCGCGATGTCCCCGCCGGGCACGGGCACGCCGCAGCTGACGGTCGTTGACGGCACGTCAGCGCCCGTCGCCGTCCCGCCCCCCGCCCGGGATGCCGCTCATCTTGTCATGGAGGCCGCGCGGGGCGGCAGGCGGGTCGTCCGTGCGGTGTCCGGGGACCCCGGACTCGATACGTACGCGGCGGAGGAGATGCTCGCCTGTGCCGCCGCCGGGGTGCCCTTCGAGGTCGTCCCCGGTGTCGCGACAGCGGTCGGCGTGCCCGCGTACGCCGGTGTGCCGCTGCGGGACGCGCAGGGCGCGGACGTCCGCTTCGTGGACGCCCGGACCGCCTCCGAACGGTGCTGGACGGAGGTGGGCGCGTCGGACGGCACGGTGGTCGTCTCGACGACCCTGGACTCCGTCGCCGCCGCGGCGGGCGAGCTCGTCTCGGCGGGCCGCAAGCCGGACACCCCGCTGACGGTGACGGTCGCCGGTACGACGACCCGGCAGCGGACGTGGACGGCGACGCTCGGCACGATCGCGCAGACGCTGAAGCAGGCGAAGGTGCTGCCGTCCCCGGACGGCGGCCGGCCGGTGATAGCCGTGGTCGGCGAGCGTTCCGCCGCCGCCCGGCGCGACCAGCTGTCGTGGTTCGAGTCCAAGCCGCTGTTCGGCTGGAAGGTGCTCGTGCCGCGCACGAAGGAGCAGGCGGCGTCGCTCTCCGACCAGCTGCGGTCCTACGGCGCGGTGCCGCACGAGGTCCCGACGATCGCGGTGGAGCCCCCGCGCACCCCGCAGCAGATGGAGCGGGCGGTCAAGGGCCTGGTGACGGGCCGTTACGAGTGGATCGCGTTCACCTCCGTCAACGCGGTGAAGGCGGTCCGGGAGAAGTTCGAGGAGTACGGACTCGACGCGCGCGCCTTCGCGGGCATCAAGGTGGCCGCGGTGGGCGAGCAGACCGCCAAGGCGCTGGTCGCCTTCGGCGTGAAGCCGGACCTGGTGCCGAGCGGCGAGCAGTCGGCGGCCGGCCTCCTGGAGGACTGGCCCCCCTACGACCCGGTCTTCGACCCGATCGACCGCGTCTTCCTGCCCCGGGCCGACATCGCGACCGAGACCCTCGTCGCCGGTCTGATCGAGCTGGGCTGGGAGGTGGACGACGTCACGGCCTACCGGACCGTGCGCGCGTCGCCGCCGCCGGCGGAGACCCGGGAGGCGATCAAGGGCGGCGGCTTCGACGCGGTCCTGTTCACGTCGTCCTCCACGGTCCGCAACCTGGTCGGCATCGCGGGCAAGCCGCACAACGTCACGGTGATCGCGTGCATCGGCCCGGCGACGGCCAAGACCGCCGAGGAACACGGGCTGCGGGTCGACGTGATGGCCCCGGAGCCGTCCGTGCACAAGCTGGCGGAGGCGCTGGCGGACTTCGGCATGAAGCGGCGCGCCGCCGCGCTGGAGGCGGGCGACCCGGTGACCCGGCCCAGCGAGCGGCGGCCGGGGGCGCGCAGGCGGAGGTCTACGACCTGATCGGCGGGTCAGACACCGCCCGTAGGGGTGTTCCGGTTCTCGGAGCACCCCTACGGGCGTCTTCGGTCAGGGCTCAGGCGCCCAGGTAGACCGGTGCCTTCTGGGTGGACCTGCCGTAGATGTGGTTGCTGAGGGTGCCGTCGGCGCCCAGGACGACGAGGGTGACGTTGTCCTGGAGGACGACCGGGCGGCCCTTGGCGTACTCGGTGGAGAACGTGCCGTGGCTGGTGGTCAGCTGCGCGCCGTAGACACCGTTGCGCTTGACGAGCTTGACGATCGCGCCGTTGGCCAGCTTGTAGCGGCCCAGCCGGGGGCTGACGGCGGTCTCTGCACCGGTCCAGGTGACGGTCGCGCCGAGCGGGTCGAGCACCAGCGTGCGGTCGCCGAACAGAGCGGCGCCTTGGCGGGAGTGCGCGTCCAGGAAGCGCACCAGCCTGCCGTTCCGGAAGACGCGGGCCTGGCGGTGGTCGGCGGAGACCTTGAAGATCTGGACGGTCGCCCGTGCGTCGAGGCGCAGGGTGCGGGAGAGCGTGCCGCGCAGGGTGCAGTCGGCGGACAGGGCCGGGAAGGGCGTGGACTGCCAGGGGGTGGGGCCGCCCTGGCTGCGCTGGCCGAAGACGGGCTTGGCGGAGAGCACTCCGGTGATCTTCAGTCCGTCGGCCAGGTCGGTGGGCCTGCTCTGGTCCACCGTCGCGACGGCGTGGCCCTTGGCGTCCAGCAGCGTGGCGGACGCGCCGCTGTCGGCGCTGCCGACGAGCCGGACCTTCATGCCGCCGCCGTAGACGGAGGGGGTGGTGGTGGCGGTGACGCAGGCGCTGCTGCCGGCCGGAGCGGGCGAGGTGGCGGCAGTGGCCGAGACCATGGAAGCAGTGGTGGCACCGACGAGGGTGACGGCGGCGAGGGCGGTACGGAGTGCGGTACGCATGGCTGCTCCTGGCGGATTCGGCTTCTGACGGCTGGCTGCTCTGACCAGCGGGAACAACCCTAGAGATCACGCGTTCCGGAACCGTCGGGTCCGTGTCACAGCGCTGTGACCGTGTGTCATCCGTGGCCGCTGCCCGGTGCGGTTCCGGTGTGCGCGAGGCGTCGGCCAGGCGAGCGGAGGCTGCGCGGGAGGCGCCTGGACCGCCCCTCCCGGCCCGACACCGCGTCGGCAAAGGCGCAGGCCCGGCGGGCGTAGCGTAGAGGGCATGACGAAGTACGGATCCTTCCCCGGTACGCGTCCCCGACGGTTGCGCACCACCCCCGTCATGCGCCGCATGGTCGCCGAGACCCGGCTGCACCCCGCCGACCTCATCCTCCCCGCGTTCATCCGGGAGGGCGCCGGCGAGCCGGTGCCGGTCGCGGCGATGCCCGGTGTCGTGCAGCACACCCGGGACAGCCTGAAGAAGGCCGCGCTGGAGGCCGTGGAGGCCGGGATCTCCGGGATCATGCTGTTCGGCGTGCCGGAGGAGGCCAAGAAGGACGCCCAGGGCACCGCCGGCACCGACCCGGACGGAATCCTCCAGGTCGCCCTCCGCGACGTCCGGGCCGAGGTCGGCGACGACCTGCTCGTCATGTCCGACCTGTGCCTGGACGAGTTCACCGACCACGGCCACTGCGGGGTCCTGGACGCCGAGGGCCGTGTCGACAACGACGCCACCCTGGAGCGGTACGCCGAGATGGCCCAGGTGCAGGCCGACGCCGGCGCCCACGTCGTCGGGCCCAGCGGGATGATGGACGGCCAGATCGGCGTCATCCGGGACGCGCTGGACCAGATCGGCCGCGAGGACGTCGCGATCCTCGCCTACACCGCCAAGTACTCCTCGGCCTTCTACGGCCCCTTCCGCGAGGCCGTCGCCTCCTCCCTCCAGGGCGACCGCAAGACCTACCAGCAGGACCCGGCCAACTGGCGCGAGTCCCTGCGGGAACTGGAGCTGGACCTCGCCGAGGGCGCGGACATGGTGATGGTCAAGCCGGCCGGGCCCTACCTCGACATCCTCGCCCGGGTCGCGGACGCGGTGGACGTGCCCGTCGCCGCCTACCAGATCTCCGGCGAGTACTCGATGATCGAGGCCGCCGCCGAGAAGGGCTGGATCGACCGCGACCGGGCGATCTTCGAGACGCTGACCGGCATCAAGCGGGCCGGGGCGCGCACCATCCTCACCTACTGGGCCACCGAGGTGGCCCAGAAGCTGCGCCGGTCCCCGTTCACCAGTTGAGGGCGTCGTCCATCTCCTGCTGCCAGTACGTCACCTTCAGCGAGCTGTCGTAGTAGACGCCCTTGGCGGGCAGGGACGGCGTCGCGGACGGGCCGCCGCTGCTGTTCGGGGTGAGGCCCTGGAAGCCCACCGTCAGCCCGCGGGCCGTCGTCCCGCCCGTGCCGCTGCCGTCGGCGGCCGACAACAGCACACCCGCGTACCCGGACTCGCCGGGCGCCAGGGACACCACGGCCTGCGGCTGGGTGTCCCTGTCCGCCTGCGGCACCCACTGCATCTGGTCGAAGCGGAGCACCGGGTAGTACGGCAGCTCGCAGGTCCTGCCGCCGGTGTTCTTCACGGTGATCAGCATGTGGTTGAGGGGCCGGGTGACCGGCTGCGCGGTGACGGTCGTGTTCGCGCCGTTGCACAGCACCACGGACGTGCCGGTACCGCCGGAGGTGCCGGTACCGCCGGAGGTGCCGGTGCGGGTGCCGCCCTGGCCGCCGCGCGCGGCGGGGGAGGCGCTCGGCCGCGCGCCGGGTGCGTGGGTACGGGCCACGGGGGTGCCGTTCGCCGTGCGGCCGCCGGCGGCGGCCCGGTGCGTCTGCGCCGCGGCCTCCCCAGACGCGGCCTTCCCCGCCGACGCCACCGGGGTCGTCGGCCCGGCGGCGCCCTCGTCCTCGGTGCCCGTCCCGTTGCCGCACGCGGTGAGCGCGAGGGCGGCGACGGCGGTGCCGGTGGCGGCGAGCAGACGGATATGGCGCATTCGCATGGCAAGTCCTCTTTCGGGCTGGGCCGGTTGACGTGCTTGGATGACCACAGCCTGTGGGCCGGTCCGTCCCGGTGGCCAGCAGCGGCCGGACATCCGGGACGCTGGAACGCCCACACCGGCTATGACCTGCGGGAACAGTCCCGCCCTGGAACGCCTGGGTGGGACGAGGGGGACGGAGAAACGGTGTCGGAAGGCACGTCGGAAAGCGGATTCGCGGAGCTGCTGCGGGAGTTGAAGAACCGCTCCGGGCACAGCTACGGCACGCTCGCCAAACGGCTGCACATGAGTACGTCGACGCTCCACCGGTACTGCAACGGGGACGCCGTACCGGCGGACTACGCGCCCGTCGAGCGGCTCGCCCGGCTGTGCGGGGCCACACCCGGGGAGCTCGTGGAGCTGCACCGGCGGTGGGTGCTGGCGGACGCGTGGCGGGGACGGAAGGAGCCGTCGCCGGCCGCGGTCACGGAGCCGGTGGCGGAGCCGGCCGCGGTCACGGAACCGGCGGTGGAGCCGGCCGCGGTCACGGAACCGGCGGTGGAGCCGGTGGCGGTCACGGAGCCGGTGGCAGAACCCGGCCCGGCAGCGGTGGCCGGAGCCGCACCCGGCCCCGGGCCGGTCCCGCCGGCCGGGGCCGCACCCCGGCCGGCGTCGGACCCCGAGCCCGCCGCCCCCCGGCGCCGGAGCCGCCGCCCCGTCGCTCTCCTCGCCGCCCTGACCGTCACCGCGCTGCTCGGCACCGTGGCGGTCGCACTGAACCTGCCCTCCGGGCACTCCGGTGACGGAGCGCGGGCCGGCCGGGAGGTCCGGGACGGCAAGGGCACCACGGCGACCTGGGAGGCCGCCGCCCGGGACAGCGCACCGCCGGCGCCGACGGCCGCGAGCCCCGAGCCGCACCGGTCCGCCACCCGATCGCCGTCCCCCTCGCCCAAGGCCCCCGCCACCCGCGGCGGCACCCCGACGGGCGGACCGGCCGCCGCCACGACCGGCCGGACGACGGCCGCCCCGCCCCTCACGGTCACCACCCACGCCTACAGCTGGCAGAGCCCCTGCTCCCAGCACTACCTGATCGACCGGCCGCCCACCGCCGTCGCACCGCCGCCGCTGGAACAGGACGCGCCCGCCTGGGTGGACGTGCACCAGGCGGTCTCGGCGGGGGAGCAGTTCGTCACCTTCACCGTGCAGGGCACCGGCGACGACACCGTCGTCCTGGAGAAGCTGTCCGTGCGCATGGCGGGCAAGCGCTCCCCGCTCGCCTGGAACGCCTACGCCATGGGCTATCCCGGCGTCGGCTGCGGCGGCGGCGTGCCGACCCGCTCCTTCACCGTCGCCCTGGACGCGATGCGCCCCGCGCCCGTACCGGAGGCCGGGAGCCGGGACTTCCCGTTCAAGGTGAGCCGGACGGACCCCGAGGTCTTCCACGTCACCGCGGACGCGTCCGCCTACGACGTCAGCTGGTACCTGGAGCTGTCCTGGTCCAGCGGGGACCGGCACGGCACGCTGGTGGTCGACGACGCCGGCCGGCCGTTCCGCACCAGCGGCGAGAACGGCCGGCCCGCCTACGCCTTCCCTCTCGGCGGCGAGAAGTGGCGACCGGCGTCGGAGGCGGACTGACGCCTGCCGCTCACTCCCACCAGAAGGCCCAGTTCGTGGCGCCGACCAGCTCCTTCGCGTATGCCCCCACGGTCCCCGGACCGCTCTGCGCCACGGCGTTCGGACACAGGGCGTAGTGCTCGGCGGCCAGCACCTCGGCGTCGTCCAGGCCGGTGGGCGGCGCCGCGACGGACACCACCAGCACGTCCGGTCCGAGCGCCACCACCCGGGCCCCGAACCGGTCCTCCCACGACCGCAGCACCGCGCAGATCCGGGCCACGTCGCCGTCGTGGTCCAGGGTGCCGGTCCAGCCGATCGCCGCCGGTATGTCCGCGGACCGGCGGGCCGGCACGAGGGCCAGGTGCGGCTCCTCCACCCACTCGGCCCACATGTCCGGGTCCTGGTGCAGCGCGTCGGCGACTTGTGCGGCCCGGCTGCCCGGATCGGCGGCCAGGAGCCCGGCGGAGGCGAGCCCCGGCCACGGGACGTCGAACGGCTCGGTCTCCTCGCCGGCCTGCCCCTCGGTCTCCCGCGTCCAGTACTCCGACAGCACCTCCGCGGCCTCGTGGTCCCCCGGGTACGACGCCTCGCCCGGCAACAGCACCCAGTCCTCCAGACCGGTCCGGCAACCGGCCATGTCCACCAGCACCGGCAGCAGTCCGGCACGGGACGCCGGCGCGCCCAGCGCCTTGAAGGTGCCGGGCGCGGAGGGCTTCTCCGCATGCCACAGCAGGGGCTCGTGCCAGGGGCCGTCGTCCGTCTCGTCCACCAGTCTTCCGGGCGGCAGCCGCAGGCCGAGGGAACGCCCACTGGGGTCGGTGGCCAGCTTGGGCAGCGGGTTGGGAAGAGTCGCCATGCCGGAGACTGTAAAGCCCGTCACTGACAACGCCGTTGAGCAGCGCGGCCACCCTCGCGGGCCCGTCGTCCGGCCCGGTGTCAGACCAGCGTCGTGATGCAGAACGGGTGCCCCGCCGGGTCCAGCAGGACCCGCCAGCGGTCCGGCTGCGGCTGGGCCTCCGGCTTGGTCGCACCCATCTCCAGCAACCGCCGCTCGGCCCTGTCCAGGTCGTCCACGCCCACCTCGATGTGAGCCTGCTTCTCCTGGGCCGGGTCCGGCCAGGTGGGGCGGCGGTAGTCGGCCAGGCGGTTGAAGCCCAGGCCCGGCGCGCCGTCCTTGCCGCCCAGGAAGACGAAGTCGTCGGAGGCGTAGGCGACGGGGAGGCCGAACATCTCGCCGTAGAACCGGGACAGTTCGACCGGGTCGGCGCAGTCGAAGGTGACGGCGGCGTAGCGGAAGACGGGTGCGGAAGCGGTGTCTGTGCTCATGGGGACGACCGTAGGACACGACCCGGACAGTTCCGGTCCTGGTCGTGCGGACCGGTGTGGAAGACTTCCGCCCGTGCTCAGCGCCTCCGCCCGACTGCTCCGCCTGCTCGCGCTGCTCGCCGCCCGGCCCTCCTGGACCTGCGCCGAGCTGGCCGGGCGCATGGCCGTCACCGACCGCACGGTCCGGCGCGACATCGCGAGGCTCCGCGAACTCGGCTACACCGTCGACTCCGACGCCGGCCCCTGGGGCGGTTACCGCCTCCGGGCGGGCTCGCGCGTGCCGCCGCTGATCCTGGACGACGAGGAGGCGCTGGCCGTGGCGGTGGGACTGCGGGAGACGGCGCTCGGCGGCGCCCTGGGCGGCGACCAGGCGGCCCTGTCCGCACTGCTGAAGCTGCGGCAGGTGCTGCCGCCCCGGATCGCCGAGCGGCTGGCCGAGTGGGACGACGCCCTCGTAAGGCTTCCCTGGCCCGAGGAGCCACGCATCCGGCCCGGCATGCTGCTGGAGCTGGCCGCCGCCTGCCGGCGCGGTGAGCGGACCCGGCTGTCCTACCGCGACGGGCAGGACCGGCACACCGTCCGGGACGTCGACCCCTACCGGCTCGTGCACACGGGCCGGCGCTGGTACTTCGTCGCCCGGGACGTCACCCGCGGCTGGCGCACCTTCCGGGCCGACCGGGTCGAACGGCTCCGGCCCACCGGCCGCCCCGTGGAGATCACCGACCCGCCGGACGCGGCCCAGCTCGTCTCCCGCAACACCGCCAACGGCCCCTACCCGCTCTCGGCCACCATCCGGCTGCCGCTGCCCCTGGCGGACGCGCTGCGAGTCGTACCGGCCACCGTCGGCACCCACCGCGCCGACGGCCCGGACGCCACCCTCGTCGACATAGGCGGCCCGGACCCGGACGGCCTCGCCCGCTACCTGCTGGGCCTCGCCACCCCCCTGCGCGTCCTCACCCCGGACGCCGTACGGGAGGCCTTCGTACGCCGTGCCCGGGAGCTGCTGGACGCGCAGACGGCCGACGGCCCGCCCCCGGAGTGAGGGCGGGCCGCCGGCGTCGAACCGAGACCGGTCAGAGCTTCTCGGGCGTGCGGATGCCCAGCAGGGCCATGCCCCGGTGCAGGGTGCGGGCCGTGACGTCGCACAGGAAGAGGCGGTTCTCCATCTGCGCCGGGGTCTCGGCGCGCAGCACCGGGCACTTGTCGTAGAACGACGTGTAGAGGGAAGCCACCTGATACAGGTACGCCGCCAGCTTGTGCGGGGCGTACTCCGCGGCCGCCTCCCGGACCGTCTCCGCGAAGGAGTCCAGGTGCAGGCCCAGCGCGCGCTCCGCCTCGTGCAGGGCCAGCTCCGGGTGGGCCGCCGGGGAGACCTCGCCTGCCTTGCGCAGGATCGACTGGATACGCGCGTACGCGTACTGGAGGTAGACGGACGTGTCGCCGTTCAGCGAGACCATCTGGTCCAGGTCAAACTTGTAGTCCCGGTTCGCCGACGTCGACAGGTCCGCGTACTTCACCGCGCCGACGCCCACCTGGGCACCCCGCTCGGCGATCTCCTCCTCGGACAGGTCCTGCGCCTTCTCCCGGACCACGGCCGAGGCGCGGTCGATCGCCTCGTCCAGCAGGTCGACCAGGCGGACCGTCTCGCCCTCACGGGTCTTGAACGGCTTGCCGTCCTTGCCGAGGACCGTGCCGAAGGCCAGCTGCACCGCCGTCACGTCGTCGTTCAGCCAGCCGGCCCGGCGGGCGGTCTCGAAGACCATCCGGAAGTGCAGGGCCTGCCGGGCGTCCACCACGTACAGCAGGGTGTTCGCCTTGAGGTTGAAGACGCGGTCGCGGATCGCGGAGAGGTCGGTGGCCGCGTAGCCGTAGCCGCCGTCGGACTTCTGCACGATCAGCGGGACCGGGTTGCCGTCCGGGCCCTTGATGTCGTCGAAGAACACGCACAGCGCACCCTCGGAGCGGACCGCGACACCCGACTCCTCCAGCAGCCGGCAGGTCTCGGCCAGCATGTCGTTGTACCCGGACTCGCCGACGATGTCCGCGTCCCGGATCTCCATGTCCAGCTTCTCGAAGACGGAGAAGAAGTAGATCTTCGACTCGTCCACGAACTTCTGCCACATGGCGAGCGTGTGCTCGTCCCCGGCCTGGAGGTCGACCACCCGGCGCCGGGCCCGCGTCTTGAACTCCTCGTCGGAGTCGAACTTCTTCCGCGCGGCCTTGTAGAGGCGGTCGAGGTTCGACATCGCCTCCTCACCCGTCACCCGGGCGTCCTTGTGGTCCAGCTCGTGCGGGTGCTCGTCCAGGTACTGGATGAGCATGCCGAACTGGGTGCCCCAGTCGCCGATGTGGTGCCGGCGGACCACGTTCTCGCCGGTGAACTCCAGCAGCTGCACCACCGAGTCACCGATCACCGCACTGCGCAGATGACCGACGTGCATCTCCTTCGCCACGTTCGGCTGCGCGTAGTCGATCACCGTGGTGCCGGGCTGCTCGGCGAACGGCACACCGAGGCGGCCCGTCTCGTCCGCGTACCGCGCGGCCAGGTTCTCCGTGATCGCCTTGTCCGCGATCGTGATGTTCAGGAAGCCGGGCCCGGAGACCTCGACGTCCTGGATCACGTCACCGGTCACCACCCGGGAGACGACCTGGGCCGCCAGCTCCCGGGGGTTCGCCTTCGCCTTCTTGGCCAGGGCCAGGATGCCGTTGGCCTGGAAGTCGGCCCGGTCGCTTCGTCGCAGCAGCGGGTCCGCGCCGGCGGCCTCCGGCAGGGTGGCCGTGAGCGCGGACGCGAGGTGCTGCTGGACGTTGTCGCTGAGGGACGTGACCGAGGCCATAGGAGTGGGTGCCGTTCTCCTCGTGGGGATGGATAGACCCAGCCAGTATCCCACGGGGGGTAAAGCCGTTTTCCCGGGCGCGATCCGGTCTGTGAGAATGGGGTGTCACCCCGTTCAGAAAGAAGGACGTGCCGATCGTGGCTCAGAGCACCGAGACCACCGACTGGGTCTCCCGTTTCGCGGATGAGGTCATCGAGGAGTCGGAGCGCCGGGCCCCGGGCAAACCGGTCGTCGTCGCGTCCGGACTCTCCCCCTCCGGTCCCATCCACCTCGGCAACCTCCGCGAGGTCATGACCCCGCACCTCGTCGCCGACGAGATCCGCCGCCGCGGCCACCAGGTCCGGCACCTGATCTCCTGGGACGACTACGACCGCTACCGCAAGGTGCCCAAGGGCATCGCCGGGGTCGACGAGGAGACCTGGGCCGAGCACATCGGCAAGCCGCTGACCTCCGTCCCGGCGCCCGAAGGCTCGCCGCACCCGAACTGGGCCGAGCACTTCAAGGCCGCGATGATCGAGTCGCTCGCCGAGCTCGGCGTCGAGTTCGACGGCATCAGCCAGACCGAGCAGTACACCTCCGGCGCCTACCGCGAGCAGATCCTGCACGCCATGCGGCACCGCAACGAGATCGACGCGATCCTCGACCAGTACCGCACCAAGAAGACCGCGAAGAAGCAGCAGCAGAAGCCCCAGGACGAGGCCGAACTGGAGGCCGAGGAGGGCTCCGGCGCCGCGTCCGAGGACGACGGCAGCTCCGGCTCCGCCGGGTACTTCCCGTACAAGCCGTACTGCGGCGACTGCGGCAAGGACCTCACCACGGTCACCTCCTACGACGACGACACCACCGAGCTGTCGTACACCTGCACCGCCTGCGGCTTCACCGAGACCGTCCGGCTCAGCGAGTTCAACCGCGGCAAGCTGGTCTGGAAGGTCGACTGGCCGATGCGCTGGGCCTACGAGGGCGTCGTCTTCGAACCCAGCGGCGTCGACCACTCCTCTCCGGGCTCCAGCTTCCAGGTCGGCGGCCAGATCGTCGGCATCTTCGGCGGCAAGCAGCCCATCGGCCCCATGTACGCCTTCGTCGGCATCTCCGGCATGGCGAAGATGTCCTCCTCGCGGGGCGGGGTCCCGACCCCGGCCGACGCGCTGAAGATCATGGAGCCGCAGCTGCTGCGCTGGCTGTACGCCCGCCGCCGCCCCAACCAGTCCTTCAAGATCGCCTTCGACCAGGAGATCCAGCGGCTCTACGACGAGTGGGACAAGCTCGCCGCCAAGGTCACCGAGGGCGCCGCCCTCCCCGGCGACGTCGCCGCGTACACCCGCGCCGTCGGCACCGCCGCCGGTGAACTGCCGAAGACACCGCGACCGCTGCCCTACCGCACGCTCGCGTCCGTCGCCGACATCACCGCCGGACACGAGGACCAGGCCCTGCGCATCCTCTCCGAGCTCGACCCGGAACAACCGCTGGCCGGCCTCGACGAGGCCCGCCCCCGGTACGACAGGGCCGAGGCCTGGATCAACACCCACGTCCCCGCCGACCAGCGGACCATCGTCCGCGACGAGCCCGACGCCGAACTGCTGAAGTCCCTCGACGAGGCCTCCCAGCAGTCCGTACGCCTCCTGCTCGACGGACTCGCCGACCACTGGTCGCTCGACGGGCTGACCCACCTCGTGTACGGCGTGCCCAAGGTCCAGGCCGGGTTCCCCGCCGACGCCACGCCCAAGGAACTGCCCGCCGAGATCAAGACCGCACAGCGGACGTTCTTCGCCCTCCTGTACCACCTGCTCGTCGGCCGCGACACCGGGCCCCGGCTGCCCACCCTGCTCCTGGCCGTGGGCCAGGACCGGGTGCGGCACCTGCTCGGCGAGTAAACGAGAACGACACGCAGAAGGGGCCCTCCGCCACGGAGGGCCCCTTCTGCGTGCCATCAAGCGATGTGGTCCTCTTCCAGCTCCGCGTTGAAGCGGTTGGTGAAGCGGTTGACCATACGGTCGGCCTCCCGCGCCGGCAACGCGATACGGAACGTCGCCTCCACCGCCTCGGCGAACTGGTGCGGAGTGGGCAGGCTGCCGTCGATCGACTTGCGGAAGACCTGGTAGTAGTCCTCCTCCGTCGGGTCCGGCTGCGCGGTGCCACCACCCTCGCCCAGCTCACGGGTACGGTTCGGACCCACCGGGATCGGGAAGCTGCCGGTCTCCTCCGGGGACGGCTGCTGGAACTGCTCCGGCGGCTGGTCCTCGTACCAGTCCTCGTACTGCTCCTCCGGGGCGTACTGGGGCTCCTGGAGCATCGGGTCGTACGTGGGGTCGTAACCGCCGTGGTACTCGACCTCCCGCGGCGTCTGGAACCACGGACTCTGCTCGTCCACCGGCGGCTCCTGAGGACGCCGCTCATCCGCGGGCCCGACCTGCCGCGGCACAGCCGCCGCCCCCGCGGCACGTCCACCCGCCACCACGCCGTGTGCCGCCGCCTCCAACTCCGGCTGAGGAGCCGCAGGCACCAGGACCGGCTCGATGCCCGCCGCCGCCAGACCCGCCGGAGCCGTCTCCGCCAGCGGAACGCCGTACCGCGCCAGCCGCAGCGGCATCAAGGACTCCACCGGGGCCTTGCGGCGCCAGGCACGGCCGAAGCGGGACCGCAGCCGGGCCTGGTACACGAGACGTTCCTGCTCCAGCTTGATGACCTGGTCGTAGGAGCGCAGCTCCCACAGCTTCATCCGCCGCCACAGCAGGAACGTCGGCACCGGCGACAGCAGCCAGCGGGTGAGGCGGACCCCCTCCATGTGCTTGTCGGCCGTGATGTCCGCGATCCGGCCGATCGCGTGCCGCGCCGCCTCGACCGCCACGACGAACAGCACCGGGATCACCGCGTGCATCCCGACACCCAGCGGATCCGGCCAGGCGGCGGCGCCGTTGAACGCGATCGTCGCCGCCGTCAGCAGCCACGCCGTCTGGCGCAGCAGCGGGAAGGGGATGCGGATCCAGGTCAGCAGCAGGTCCAGGGCCAGCAGGACACAGATGCCCGCGTCGATGCCCACCGGGAACACATACGAGAAGTTCCCGAAGCCCTTCTTGATGGCCAGCTCACGGACGGCCGCGTACGAACCGGCGAAGCCGATGCCGGCGATGATCAGCGCGCCGGTCACGACCACGCCGATGAGCACGCGGTGCATCCGAGTCAGCTGCAGTGGCGCGGCCACTCGCACTCCCCTCCCATTGCGTGTCCTTGCGCGCAACAGAGTGGCACACGTGTACGGCGAACGTGGTGCCGGTCAGCCGCCACGGCCCTCCGTCAACCGCCACGGCCCCCCGGTCAGCTGTCCTTCGCGGCCGACTCGGACGGAGACGCGCTCGATGAGGCCGACTTGGAGGGGGACTTCGAAGGAGCCCCCGAAGGCGACGCCGACTTCGACGGGGACGCCGGCGAACTCGCCGTACCACCCGCGCCGTTGGCCGACGACACCGACGCCACGACCTCCTTCAGCGCCTTCTCCGCGGCCTTCGTCAGGTCATCGGCGTCCGGCGTCTTCTCACCCGCGAGACCGGCACCGTTGTAGTCGACCGTCACCACGACGTTCTCCACCCGGGCGACGACCGTCTGCTGCTTGAAGAGGCCTTCCTTCTTCTTCAGGTCGTACCGCACCGCCGTCGCCTCCGCGCCCGTCCCGGACAGCGGTATCGCCTTGGTGCTCTTCGCGCCGTCCACCGCCTGCGCGTCCTTCACCTGACGCGCGTAGTACGTGTGCGCCTGGTCGTCACCGGAGCCCCGCGTGACGTCCGAGTCGAAGCGGAGCAGCGACACGTTCAGCCAGCGGAACTGCGAGCCCTTGACGCCGTTGTTGTCCAGGCTGTTCCACGAACACGAGGCACGCGACGACGGCTCGTCCGAGCTGCCCTTCTTGCCGGACTTCCCGCTCTTCGGGACCAGATCGGTCAGCGTCTTCTTCGACAGCACCGCGCACGCGTCCGGAAGCTTCCCGTACGCCGCCGCCCGCACGGTCGGCGACGCGCTCGCCGAGGGCTGCGAACTGCCGCTGCCCGCCGACTGCGTGCTGCTCCCACCGGGCTCGGCCTTGGAGTCACCGGAATCCGACGAGCACGCCGCGGTGATCAGAACCGCGGGAACGGCTGCCGCGCAGACAAGAACGCGGCGGAGGCGCTTGGCTCGCTGGTGTCGCTGGGCACGGTCGTCTCGCTGGGCTGCTCGCTGCATGGTTCCTTCACTCATGACGCTCGGTGTTCGTGCGGGTTCCTGCGGGGCCACGGTACGCGGTGAAGGACCTGTGCGGTTTCCCTTCGCGCCCTTCGCGGACGCGGTCCGACAGGACCGGCAAGGCCGTCAGCCCCCCAGCGCGTCATCCAGCCGAGAGGCCAGATTACGGGCCCTGTCCTGCATTTCCTTGCTGTCCGGGACCTCCCCCATGGCCATCGGCTGCTCCTCGTACTGGATGGTGACGATGACGTTGGACGTGCGGAACACCACAGTCACCGTCCGCTGTTCGGCCGTCGAACCGGACGTGCTGAGCCGGTCGTCCAGATACCCCTCGTCACCGAGGTCGGTCAGCGCGCGCGGCTGGAGATCGGCCGGCGTGGCACCGGAGGAAGCGTCGGAGGACTCGGAAGACTCCGAGGACCCCGACGAGGCAGGGGAGTTGGGGGAAGAAGGCGTCGTCGCGCCCGGCGAGGCCGCACCGCCCGCCGAACCCTTTCCCGACGACGACGCGGACGCGGACGACGACGCGGTGGGCGTCGGGGACGAGGCGGGCGGCGCCGAGGAAGCCGCCGGCGCCGGGAGGTCGGCGGCCGTCTCCTTGTCCAGGAACAGCTTCCGCGCCTGGTCGTCGTCGCTGACCGTGTTGTCGTACGACACCACGCGCTCGAAGTCGACGGACAGGCGGTCCGTGGCGGCGGCCGACTCGACCTTCCAGCGGCAGCCCACCTTGCGGTCGGTGTCGTAGGTGAGCGCGGCATCGCCCTGGTAGGCCTTGTCCCGCTGCGCCGGGTCGGCGATCTGCTGGATGCCGGGCAGCAGCGCGTCCAGGGTGTCGTGACCGATCGCGCCGCAGGGCTCGGGGAGGGTGCGGTACCTGCCGGGCTGGGCGGCGGCCGCGGCCGAGCCGGCGTCGCCCGGGTTCGCGTTGTCCGCCGGGTCCTTGTCCCCGGAGCCGCTCGTACAGCCGGCCAGCAGCGCCGCGAGGAGGGCGGCGGTGCCGGTTACGTACGCCTTCCGCTGCACGGTCGGGCTCCTCTCGACGGTGTGCGATCGCTGGTGCTCCAGTGTCCCCGCTGGTTATTCGCTTGCCGCAGCGGGGCGCTCCCTGGAGACAATGTGTATCGCACGCACTGCCGTGGACGCCGGTCCCTTGTCCCTTTTCATCGACCTTGGCGCCGCTTTTGCGTTTTGTCGCTCTCAAGTCTTTTGTCATCTCTTCCGGGGGAATGAAGAACACATGTCGTACGTGGAGATGCCGGGCGCCAAGGTCCCGATCCGGATGTGGACGGACCCGGCGACGGTCGAGGACGTGGCCCTGCGCCAGCTCCAGAACGTGGCCACCCTGCCGTGGATCGAGGGCCTGGCCGTCATGCCGGACGTGCACTACGGCAAGGGCGCGACGGTCGGCTCGGTCATCGCGATGCGGGGCGCGGTGTGCCCGGCGGCGGTCGGCGTGGACATCGGCTGCGGGATGTCGGCGGTGAGGACGTCCCTGACGGCGAACGACCTCCCCGGCGACCTGTCGCGGCTGCGGTCGCGGATCGAGCAGGTGATTCCGGTGGGGCGGGGGATGCATGACAGTCCCGTGGATCCCGGGCGGTTCCACGGGGTGGCCACCGCCGGGTGGGACGACTTCTGGGGGCGGTTCGACGGAGTGGCGGAAGCGGTCAAATTCCGTCACGATCGAGCAGAAAAGCAGATGGGAACGCTCGGTTCCGGGAACCATTACCTCGAAGTTTGTCTTGACCAGTCAGATTCGGTCTGGCTGACGCTGCACTCAGGGTCCCGCAACATCGGCAAGGAACTCGCCGAGCACCACATCGGCGTGGCCCAGAAGCTTCCGCACAACCAGGACCTGGTCGACCGCGACCTCGCCGTCTTCGTGTCGGACACCCCGCAGATGGCCGCCTACCGCCACGACCTGTTCTGGGCGCAGGAGTACGCCAAGTACAACCGCATGCTCATGATGGCGCTCCTGAAGGACGTGATCCGCAAGGAGTTCAAGAAGGCGAAGCCGACGTTCGAGCCGGAGATCTCCTGCCACCACAACTACGTGGCGGAAGAGCGGTACGACGGCATGGACCTGCTCGTGACCCGTAAGGGAGCGATCCGCGCCGGATCCGGTGAGTTCGGGATCATTCCCGGCTCGATGGGTACGAGCTCGTACATCGTGAAGGGGCTCGGGAACGAGAAGGCGTTCAACTCGGCGTCGCACGGCGCGGGCCGGCGGATGAGCCGCAACGCGGCCAAGCGGCGCTTCTCGACGAAGGACCTGGAAGAGCAGACCCGGGGCGTGGAGTGCCGCAAGGACTCGGGGGTGCTGGACGAGATTCCGGGTGCTTACAAGAACATCGACCAGGTGATGGAGCAGCAGCGCGACCTCGTCGAGGTCGTGGCGAAGCTGAAGCAGTTCATCTGCGTGAAGGGTTGACGGAAGGGGCCCCCGGGCTGGGGGCCCCTTCATCTCGTCACTGATCCTTGGGCACCGGCACTTGGTAGTCGCACAGGAGATCGTGTGGCGTGAGCCTGGGGCGGATGTTCGTGCGCTGATCGGGTGATCGATGGGGCTCGCCCGTACGGGGTTACCCGCGCCCCGGTTCCAGCGCGTCCAGCCAGCGCAGCAGGCGGTTTCCCTCCCTGGTCATGATGTCGGGGTCGCGCAGGGCGTTGGTCAGGAGGGACATGCCCTGGTAGGCCGCGATCAGGGTGAGGGCGTGGTCGTCGGGGTCGGGGACGCCCCAGGTGCGGAACTGGGCGGCGGTCCAGTCCAGGAGGCGGCGGATCACCGCGCCGGCCTCCGCGTCCAGCGTGCCGTCCGCGCGTTTGTCGAGTTCGACGGCGAGCGTGCCGGTGGGGCAGCCGTGGCGGGCGGCGGTCTCGCGCTGGGCGGTCCAGGCCTCGACCAGGGCCTTGAGGCGGTCGCGCGGGGCCGGCAACCGGTCCAGTCCGGCGGTGAGTTCGTCGAGGTGGGCGCGGTGTTCCGCGAGTGCGGCCTGGACCAGTTCGTCCTTGGTCTTGAAGTAGTAGTAGACGTTCCCTACCGGGACGTCGGCCTCGCGGGCGATGTCGGCGAGGGTGGTGCGCTCGACGCCCTGCTCGTGCAGGACCCGGGCCGCCGCCGCCGTGAGTCGTCGGCGTTTCTGTGACGCCTGTGTCCGCCGGTCCACTGAGTTTGTCACCTGACTGACTATAGACAGCGGGGGCGGCGGGTTCTAGGGTTTCAGTTAGTTAGCTGGCTGACTCAGTAGGGGGCTGTGATGATCGTTGTGACCGGTGCCACCGGGAACGTCGGGCGTGTGCTGGTGGAGCTGCTGGCGGAGGCCGGTGAGGAGGTCGTGGCCGTGTCGCGGCGGCCGGAGGCCGCGCCGGCCGCGGCCGGGGTGCGGTGGGTCCGGGGCGGGGCCGGGGACGCGGCGGGCATGCGGCCCGCCCTCGACGGCGCCCGTGCCCTGTTCCTCGTCCTCGGGGGCGAGCTGAACTTCCGGGGGGAGAGCCCCGATGCTCTGCTCGACACGGTCGCGGACGCCGGGGTCGAACGGATCGTGCTGGTGTCCTCGCAGGTGAGCGCCACCCGGCCCGACGCGCCCTCGCACGCCCGGCTGCGGACGTTCGAGGCCGCGGTACGCGCGTCCGGGCGGGAGTTCACCGTCCTGCGCCCCGGCGGATTCGCCTCCAACGCCCTCGCCTGGGCCGGTTCGGTCCGCGCCGAGCGCACCGTCCACGCCCCCTTCGGCGATGTCGCGCTGCCCGTGGTCGACCCGGGGGACATCGCCGCCGTGGCCGCCGCCGCGCTGCGCGAGGACGGGCACGCGGGCCGGGTGTACGAGCTGACCGGGCCCGCGCCCGTCAGTCCGCGCGAGCAGGCCGGGGTGATCGGCGAGGCGCTCGGCGAGGAGGTGGCCTTCGTCGAGCTGTCCCGTGCGGCGGCGCACGCCGGGATGGCGCGGTTCATGCCGGAGCAGGTCGTCGCCGGCACCCTGGACGTCCTGGGCGCACCGCTGCCGGCCGAGCGCAGGGTGAGCGGAGACGTGGAGGCGGTCCTGGGCCGCCCGGCCGCTCCCTTCGCCGCGTGGGTCGCCCGGAACCTGCCGGCGTTCGCCTAGGTGTGCCGTCCGGACAGCACCCCCAGGCGCTGGTCACTTCGCGTGCCGTACGGCGTAGATCATGATGAACGCGATGAAGTGGATGCCGAAGAGGAAGTAGGCCAGGAAGTACCAGACCTGGCGTTCGTTCTTCGTCTCCTGGGCCAGGCGCCGCTGCTCGAAGGCGTCCTGCTCGTCGTCCGTCACTGCTCCCGGTGCACCTTGGTGTTGGACGCCTGGGCGCGCGGGCGCAGGACGAGGAGGTCGACGTTGACGTGGCTGGGGCGGGTCACGGCCCAGGTGATGGTCTCGGCCACGTCGTCCGCGGTGAGGGGCTCGGCGACGCCCTCGTACACCTTCTCGGCCCTCTCCTTGTCCCCGCCGAAGCGGGTCAGCGCGAACTCGTCGGTCTTGACCATGCCGGGGGCGATCTCGACGACCCGGACCGGCTGGCCGACGATCTCCAGGCGGAGGGTCTCGGCGAGGACGTGGGCGCCGTGCTTGGCGGCCACGTAGCCGGCGCCGCCCTCGTAGGTGCCGTGGCCGGCGGTGGAGGAGACGACCACGACGACGCCGTCGCCGCTCGCGACGAGCTTCGGCAGCAGTGCCTGGGTGAGGTTCAGGGTGCCGATGACGTTCGTCTCGTACATCGTGCGCCAGTCCGCCGGGTCGCCGGTGGCCACCGGGTCGGCGCCGAGGGCGCCGCCGGCGTTGTTGACGAGGACGCCGATCGTCTGGAAGGCGGAGGTGAACTCGTCCACGGCGGCGCGGTCGGTGACGTCCAGCTGGTACGCGACGGCGGAGTGGCCGGCCTCGGTCAGCTCCTCGGCCAGGGCCTCGATGCGGTCCTTGCGGCGGGCGGTGAGGACGACGCGGTAGCCGGCGGCGGCGAGCTGCCGGGCCGTGGCGGCGCCGATGCCGCTGCTCGCGCCGGTGACGACGGCGATGCGGGAGGCGGCGGGCGGTGCGGCGGTGGCCATGGCTGCTCCTGGGGCTGCGGCTGGGCGGTCGGTCGGGCGGTTTCGTCCAGCGTAAGTGAGAGCCTCAGCCGCCGTTTCGCGGTGCCCACATGATGACGGCCATCCCGGCGAGGCAGATCAGCGCGCCGGTGATGTCCCAGCGGTCGGGGCGGTAGCCGTCGGCGACGACGCCCCACAGGATCGAGCCGGCCACGAAGATCCCGCCGTAGGCGGCGAGGATGCGGCCGAAGTGGGCGTCCGGCTGGAAGGTGGCGACGAAGCCGTACGCGCCGAGGGCGAGGACGCCTCCGGTGATCCACAGCCAGCCCCGGTGTTCCCGCACGCCCTGCCAGACCAGCCAGGCGCCGCCGATCTCGAACAGCGCGGCGACGACGAACAGGGCGGCGGAGCGGAGGATCGGCATGGGGGCAGCTTCGCACGCACCTCCCGCGTCGCCCGGGGAGGGTGCGGTGGTGCTCGGTGAGCGCGGGGCGGGGCCCGGCCTGCTCCTGTGTGTAAGCGCCCCGTGCTGCCACTCCGGCGCCGGGGGCGGGTGGTGGAGGGGGCTGGAATACCCGGGAGGGGGTGACCGTTGGAGGGGTATAGTTGAACGCTCAACAACCTGGAGGGTGAGCGACCATG
>NZ_JAINRC010000035.1 GCF_020400655.1 Streptomyces spinosus | reverse complement strand
TACAGCTCCGACCACAAAAACCCGTCCGCGACGTGGAACGCCGCTCAGGTACGAAGGGACGGGATGTGGGCCACATCGGACGCGGGGCTGGGCACCGTCCGGCCCCGCGTGTCATCGCGGTTGCCGACGACGTCGACCGCCTCCAAGGGGGCATCGAACTCGTTGCTCTCGTCCTCCGTGGCGCATCATGTCCTCTGCCGCGCACGAGGCGCTGCCCGGCTCACAGCGGACGTGCAGGCAGTCCACCAGGGCGTCCGACGCCTGGTCAGCTGCTCCGAGGTCACGCCCCGGAAGCGGATCCGGGCTCGGCTGTCGGCCCGCTGCACCGGACTCCCCACCGCGGTGGACCGGCTCATCCGCACGTCCGGTTCGCCGCCCGTGCCCACGCTCGCGTTCGTCTTGTTGCGCTCGAGTCGGGAGATGAAGCTGGGAGACACACCGATCTGGCCGGCCATGGCCCGGAGGGAGTGTTTTCCGTGGCGAGCGCGAAGCACAGGTCCAGCCTCGAAGCGCGGATGGGGAACAGCAGGTCGCCGGGCGTGGCCACGGCCCGGTGCACAGGACCGTTCGGTTCCCGGAAAGGATGCGCCTGGCCGGACGTGGTCCGGCGCTGATCGCGTGAAAGCCGCTGTCACTCAGCACGCCCTGGGAGGCGGCAGTCGCAGTCCAGCCCTCTGTACTTCATTCTCGGCAACAGCCTTCGTCTGACGGTCCGTGAGGGGGTCTATGGGCGCAGTCGGGTGACTCACCGCCTCCAGGCCACTCGGCGCTCTCCCGCCCAGGTCGGCTGGCGCACCATTCGCGGTAGCTCGTCCGCGCGACGAAGGCATCCACACCTGGCAGAAGGTCCGTGGGTCGAAGACGCGCACCGAAGAAGGGGCTGCGGACGTCCGTGAGGACATGGCGGTGCTCGGCATGCACGGTGGTCAGGGCGGTACGCACGAACGCGTCCAGCCTGAACTTTTCAGGGCCGGCGATCTCACGCACGCCGATCAGAGGCCGGGACACGGCGGTATGCGCAAGCAGGATGGCCACGTCGGTCAGAGACACCGGGCGCACTTCGACCGGCGGCACCCAGACGATCCAGTCTTCGGTGCCTGCGGTCGCTATGTCCTCGGCCGACTCGAACATCTGCGTAGAACGCACTATGGAGTAGGGGATACCGGACCGCTGGACCATGGTTTCGTGTGCCTGGAGGGCTCGGAAGGCGCCCTCACTTCCTATACGTTCCACACCTACCACGGACAGGGAGACATGGTGTTCGACACCGGCGGCCGTCTCGGCCTGGAGGAGGGCGCTGGTGGAACGTCGCCATGCCGCGACGAGGGCCTCCTCGTCCATGACGAGGCCGTGATCGTCGGTGATGATCCCGGTGTTCGGGGACGGCTGGCGAGAGAGGTCGATCACGACTGAACAATGGCGCAGGGACTCGGCGATCTCTTCTCCTGTGAGCGAGCCAAGACCCCCTGGTGCCGAGACCAGGTCGACCTCGTGCCCGTGATCCCTGACCCAGAGAGCGGTCTCGGCGCCGATGAGCCCACCGTCGTCGAACACAACGACCTTCATCCGGACACTCCCCTATGGACGGGACGCGTAACGGTGCTCAACTGGACTCTTCCGGGGTGGACGCGTGGATTCCCGTCAGCAGACCGGTGGACTGACCCACTTCGATGAGGTAGCCGTCGGGGTCACGGAAGTAGCAGCGCAGCTCGGATCCGCGGTCAACGGGCTCGGTGAGGAAGTCGGCGCCGTTCGCGACGGCATGCGCGTGGAAGGCGACGATGTCGGCCACTCGCACATTGAGGAAACTGGAAACACGCTCACCATCTCGTGGTGCCTCCAGTGTGACCCCTGGCTTGTCGGGGGTGGGACCGCCACCGGGGTTCATGATGATCCAGGTGTTGGCGACCTTGACGATCGCCGGATTCTCCTCCATCACGACCTCGCCGCCGAAGACGTCGGCGTAGAAGCGCCGGGACACCGCGACATCGCGCACCGTCAGGAAGTGCGTGAGAAGGAGGCCTTGCTGCGGTGCGGGGAGATCCCCGTGAGCTGTCATCGTCCGTCATCCCTTCATGGGCCCGGGTAGCCGAAGGTGTGACCGGACAGACATCCGGTCTGTGACACCAGCGGGCGTCCGTGACGAGGGTCTGAGAAACAGACGGCCTCCGCGCACGGGGGCGGCCCGCGGCTCCGGCCTGCGGAGGCCGGTGCCGCGGCACCACGGGGGCGACGATGTCACAGCCGGGGTGCTTGGAAGCCCCAGTGGCGGACGATCCGGGGGCGACGTCAGTCAAACCTGTTGCTCTACGTACCACTACTCGATGTCGGCTCTCCGGCCCTCGCCGAGTCCGGGCACACGAGCGGCGCATTCGGCCGCGCAGTCCTGGGCGGCCCGGCGGTGGGCTTCCCAGTACAGGGAGTCCTCCAGGTCCGTCAGACCGCGCAGGACGGGAAAGTCCCGGCCCGCGCCACGGGGCGCGGGCCGGGACGGCACCGGTCGGGGCCGGTCAGACGGTCCGGGTGCGCAGTTGGCGGGCCTTCCAGCCCAGCAGCAGGGCCTGGAGGATGAACCAGACCCCGCCGCCCGTGGCGTACACGGACAGCACGTCGAGCGAGGGACTGTCGCCCGCGGCCTGGACGTTGTAGAAGAAGCCGACCAGGAAGGACAGTCCGCCCGAGATCAGGGTCGGCCACTGCCTGCCCAGCTCGGGACCGCGCCGCCGCAGTCCGACGACCACCTGGGCGGCACCGGAGACGACGGCCCAGGCACCGAACACGTGGAGCACCGGTGCGACACCGCCGGCCCCGGCGATGCCGACCGCGAGGGCGGCCACGGTGCTGAGCACCCCGTTGAACGCGGTCACCCGGCGCTCGGGACCGTCAGGGGTGGCGCGGTAGTCGATCAGCGAGGACACCGCGTCGATCAGCGGGTAGACGACGAGCAGGGTGATGGCCACGGCGTCGACGTTCTCGTGGGCTCCGGCGAACGCCAGGGCCCATGCCACGGCCAGCACGCCGCGGCCCAGGTACAGCCTCAGCAGGGAGGAACGTCCGTCCGCCGCCGTCGGGTTCGACGGTGCCGCTGTCTGCGTGCTCATGAGGGAGGGTGCCTTTCTCGTGTGGTCAGGTGGTCGGCGGCCGGGTCAGTGCCGGGACGGCAGGACGCAGCGGAAGCTGGAGGCGGCGGCCGGGTCGCCGTGGCCGTCGTAGCGGGACACCGACGGGTAGCTGCACAGATCGCGGGTGACGGTCTTGTGCTCGGCGTTGACCAGGGTGGCGGGCAGCGTCCTGGGGGCCTTGCCCTTCTCGACCCAGGTGCGCAGCGCGCCGAGGTCGTCGGTGGCGGCACCGCTGCCGTTGTTCAGGCCGCAGTGCGCGGTGCCCGGGGCGAGGAAGAGACGGTAGAAGTCGTCGACCTTCTTGGTTCCGCCCAGCTTCTGCTCGACCCGCTCGCGGTACTTCACGGTGCCCTGGTCGGGAATGTACTGGTCGGCCCGGCCGTGCCAGGTCAGCAGCTTGCCGCCGGACTCGCGGAAGGCGGACAGGTCCGGGTCGTCGGTGCCGATGATCTTGTCGTACTCGGCCTCGGACTGCTCGAACAGCCGCGTGAACCGGCTGTAGGTGATCTTCGTGAGGTCGAAGGACGGGTCCTTCTCCAGCCAGGTCCGGACCCAGGCGGCGGGCACCGGGAAGGGGGCGCCCTTGACGACGCCGTTCGCGTCCGGCGGGGTGACGCCGGCCAGGGCCGACAGGTCGGCGCCGATCGGGACGCCGGACCACAGCTTCCTGCCCGACGTGGTGCGCGGGCCGTCCCAGATCTTGCGGACCACGGCCGCGTCGGCCGCCGTGATGGTCAGCTCCCTGCCGTCGCACACCACCTTGGTGCCGATCAGCCGGCGGGGGTCGAAGTCGCACCGGGCCGGGTCGTTGACCAGGCCGTCCTTGACGCCGTCGAGCGGGTCGCAGGCCTTGACGGCGGCGTCGGTGAAGGCCGAGAACTCACAGGAGGTCGGGTAGGTCTTCTCGTTGTTCATGACCACCTGCGGCCACAGGGTGGCGACCTCGAACTCGTCCCAGTTGACGGCGGGCGCGTTGGCGAGGATGCCGTCGTAGTCGTCGGGGTGGCGCTGGGCCTCCATGTAGCCCTGGCGTCCGCCGGTGGAGCAGCCGTTGAAGTACGCGTAGGAGGCGGGCCTGTTGTAGAAGCCGTCGATGACGTCCTTCGCGACGACCGCGGCCTCGTGCTCGGAGCGGCTGGCGAAGTTCTTCAGCAGGGCCTTGTCGACCTTGCCCCCGTCGGTCAGGGCCCAGCCGGTGTCGATGTAGGTGCCGACGCCGGCGTCGGTGGTCGCTGCGGCGTAACCGTTCTTGACCGCGGCGGCCAGGCCCGCGCCGTAGTCGCCGGCGGCGTAGGCCGAGCCGCCGAGCGTCTGGAGGCGGCCGTTCCAGCCCTGCTGCGGGAGCCAGACGCGCACCTTGGCGTGGTCGCCCTGACCCGGGTGGGTCAGCGTCACCGTCACGTCGCAGAACGCCGGTACGTCGGGGATCTGCGCCCCGGGCAGCGGGGTGACCGGGGGCACGTCCACGGTGCCCGCAGCGTGGCCGACCACGGTCACGCTCTCCACCTTGGTTCCGGCCGGGGCCTTCACGGGCAGCGACCGGCAGCCGAGCGGCGCGGAGGCGGTGTTCGCCGGCTCCGCCGACGCGGTCGGCACCCACAGCGCGGCGGCCAGCGGCACACCGGCGGCGAGGGCAGTCAGAAGTGTGCGTCTCATTGGTTTCCATCCCGGAAGTAGGTGTGCGCCTCACCGCGGCGACACAGGTGCACGTCACATGAGCTGAACAGGGCCGGAGCCGGCGGGCCTGCGCGGGCGAACGTCCGCACGCGCGCCTCCGCGACCTCGGTACGCGGCCCGAGGCGGTCTCGGGCGTCGAAGACTGAGCCAGACAGTATCACCGGTTTAACCGGTGACGACAGAGGGCGGGTCACATGTCTCGCGACCACATGCCGTACGACCGCGGGACACATCACCCCACAGCCGCGGGCGCCCCCTCGGCCCGCGCTCTCACTCTGGCCGGGCGTACCCCGGCCGGACCACAGTCAGTTGACGGTCCGTGATCCGGGTTCGGTGCGGGCACCCGCCGAGGCGCTGTTGGGTCATTCGACGGTCGGGTGGGCGGGCCTCCGTCCAGCTCTCCGTGCCGGCCGTTGCCCTACCTATCGATATTCGATAGATTTCCATCGCAAATCGATGGAAGGATGGGCATGGGAAAGCTGACGGTGCGTGCACTGCGAGCGGTGCTGGTGGCGGTGCTCGCCGGCACCGTGTTCGTACAGGCGTTGATGGTGTGGGCCTTGGCCACCGACAAGGAGGGCGGGTCGCTCCCGCTGACGCCGCTGCGCCTGATCACGATCCTGGGCATGGTGACGGCCCAGGTCGCCCTGGGCTGCGTATGGCGGCTGGTGACGATGGTCCGGCGTGGAACCGTGTTCTCCCACGCCGCCTTCCGATACGTGGACGGCGTGATCGGCGCGATCGTGGCGGCTGCCCTCGTGTGGTTCGCGGTCACCGCCCTCAACGCGCCGGGCCAGCGGGACGACCCGGGCGTCACCCTCATCATGGGCGGGATCGGCGTGGCCATCCTGGGCGTCGCGCTCATCGTGCTCGTGTTGCGGATGCTGCTCGCCCAGGCCGTCGCGCGCGACGTCGAAGCGGCACGGATGCGGGCCGAGTTGGACGAGGTGATCTGATGCCGATCGTCGTCGACATCGACGTCATGCTGGCCCGGCGGAAGATGTCCGTGGGCGAGCTCGCGGACCGCGTGGGGATCACGCCCGCCAACCTGGCGGTACTCAAGAACGGCCGCGCCAAGGCGGTACGGTTCGCGACGCTCGCGGCGCTCTGCGAGGTGCTCGAGTGTCAGCCGGGCGACCTGTTGCGCTGGGAGGCCGAGGACGTCGTGGACGGATGAGCCCTGCCTGCCCACGCGTCGTCGCGGGCCGCACCGGTCCTCGACGGCTCCGCGGGCATCCCGGGACCGTACCCCGCCGGGTCGTGGACCCGCCGCAGTGCCTGGCCGGGGCGGCCGGAGCCACGGGCCGCGAGACTCGTCCGCTCGCCGCCCCCGACCGCTCCGGCCGGCCTTCCGGCCCACCTCGACGCAGAACCGGCTCGCGAGAAGACCGACGCCGTCCCTCGCTCCGGGGTCTAGGCCCGGCCGAAGGTGCCCGCGGTTCGGTGCGTACGACGACGCCGGGGCTCAGGTGTGCGGTCCGGTCGTCGGCTCACGCCGGTCACGTCCGAGTTCGGCGTACCGGGCCCGCATGCCCGGCCCGGCGGCCGGACCCGCGGCGAAGACGAACGCCTCACTGTCGTCCAGCCTCCGACCGGTGCGCGCGTCCACGACGACCGGCTCGGCCTCCTCACCGGTCGCGGCGTCGACCAGGACCATCGACCGCTCCTCCGGCGCCAGGTGCTGGTTGCCCCAGGCCGCCAGGGCGACGATCACAGGGCGCAGGGAGCGTCCGCGCTCGGTGAGTACGTACTCGTGGCGCAACGGGTTCGTCTGGTAGGGCCGCCGTTCCAGCAGACCGTCCGCGACCAGGGTCTTCAGGCGCGCGGTGAGCATGCTCGTGGAGATGTTGAGGCTCTGCTGGAACTGGTCGAACCGCGTGTACCCGTCGAAGGCGTCGTGGAGGATCAACAGCGTCCACCACTCGCCCACGTGCTGCACGGTGGTCGACAGCGGACACTCGCGGTCCTCCAGCCTGATCCGGCTCGCCATGGTGGCACCCTCCCGAGTCACTGCTAAAGTGAAAGTCACTAGCTTCTATTCTAGCAGTGAGTAGGGGTGTGCCTTCGGCCTGCCCCGGAAACGGACACGCACCATGCCTCCTGTCATCGACGCGTCACTCGAAGGCCGCCGCGCCCTGGTCACCGGCGGCAGCAAGGGCACGGGAGCGGCGATCGCCGCACGTCTCCGGGCGGCGGGGGCGACCGTGCTGGTCACCGCCCGCACCCGGCCTGCCGATCTGGCCGAGGAGGAGTTCGTCGGCGCCGATCTGACCACGCCTGAGGGTGCCGAGCTGGTCGCGGACGAGACGCGGCGGCGGCTGGGCGGTGTGGACGTCCTGGTCCACACTCTGGGCGGTTCGGCCGCGCCCTCCGGCGGCTTCCAGGTGCTGACGGAGGAGGTCTGGCAGCAGGAGCTGAATGCGAACCTGCTCGCCGCGGTCCGCCTGGACCGGGCACTGATCCCCGGCATGCTCGCGCAGGGCCGTGGGGCCGTCGTCCACGTCTCCTCCATCCAGCGCCGCATGCCCCTGTGGGACGGCACGCTGGGCTACGCGGCGGCCAAGGGCGCGCTCACCACCTACAGCAAGGGCCTGGCCAACCAGGTCGCACCGCTTGGCGTACGCGTCAACACCGTCTCGCCCGGCTTCATCCGCACCGAGGCGGCGGACGCCCTCGTCGACCGCCTCGCCGAGCGGACCGGCGACCGGGAGTCCGCCCTCGCGTCCCTGATGGACTCCCTCGGCGGCATCCCCCTCGGCCGACCCAACGAGCCGGAGGAAGTAGCCGAGTTGGTGGCGTTCCTCGTCTCCGACCGCGCGTCGGCCATCGTCGGCGCCGAGTACGTCATCGACGGCGGCACCGTCCCCGCCCTCTGAACCCCGCAACGCTTCGGAACCCATGGAAAGCGAGACAGCCATGACCGACTCGTCCTCCTCCACGCCGGTGGACCGCGACCGCTTGCCCGAGGTGATCCGCCGGTACCTCGCGGTGCACAACGCGGGAGAGGCGTCGGCGTCGGCGGCGCTCATGACGCCGGACGCCCAGGTCATCGACGACGGAAAGACGTACGACGGCCTGCCCGCCATCGAAGGGTGGCTCGACCGCGCCGCCTCGGAGTACACGTACACCACCACCTATCTGGGGGCGGCGCGGTCCGGACCGGACCGCTGGACCGTGACCCAGCGGCTCGACGGCGACTTTCCCGGCGGCACGGTCGACCTGCGCTACGACTTCGTGCTCGACGGTGGGCTGATCAGCCGGCTGGTCATCGCTCCCTGACGGATGGCGGATCGCGGGACTGGTCCGGCGGTTCGGCGGGTCTGGTCAGCGGTCCGGGCCTGTCACCGGTGTTGAGGACCCCTGCGGGTTCGAGCAGCAGGACGGCCGTTTCCTCCTCGGCCACCGGGCAGTGCTCGACCCCGCGGGGCACCACGAACAACTCACCCGGCATCAGGACGACGTCGCCGGTCTCCCTGAGCCGGATGGTGAGGCGCCCGCTGAGGACAAGGAACAGCTCGTCGGTGTCCTCGTGCGTGTGCCAGACGAACTCGCCCTTCAGCTTGGCGAGCTTGACTTCGTAGTCGTTCAGATCGGCGATCTTCTTCTGCGTCCACAGCTCGCTGAACTGCGAGAGCTTGTGCGCCAGGTTGATGGCGGTCGTCGGCCCGCTCATGTTGTCCATGCTGCGAGCGTGCCCGAGCGGGACGCGTCCGGTCTTGTACGTTTCTGACACGAGCCGGCGGACCGGCGGCCGCGGACCCGGGTCAGTGCCCGGCGTCCCCGGTCGCCGGGATCACCGAGGTCCTCCACGGCCACTTCGCCGACCACGCCCGGCGGTTGTGGCAATCCGCACCGAACCCGGAAGGCCTCCACCGGTGCAAGCACCCGGCACGCGCGTCATCAACGTCCCGGGACAGCACACCTAGGGCCCCTCTCGTGGGGATCGTGCTGGGCTCGCGCCTGATCCGAACGGAAGACCCTAGGCGCCGGGGATGTCCATCTCCAGCCAGACCGTCTTGCCCCGGCCGCTCGGAGAGGTGTGCCAGGTGTGCGCCAACGCGTCGACCAGGTACAGGCCGCGGCCGTGTTCCGCCCGTGCGCTGCCCTCCTCGGTGAGCGAGTAGGCGGTGGGCACGGGCGGGTCGCTGTCCGAGTCCCGCACCTCGAGACGGACCCGGTGACCGGACGCCCGCAGCCGTACGTCCACATCGCTGCCCGCGTGGATGAGCGCGTTGGTCACCAGTTCCGAGGTGATGAGCTCCAGGTCGTCCGACAGATCGGCCAGACCCCACTCGTACAGGCACTCGTGCACGAAGCCGCGGGCCTCCCTGACCGCCCGCAGATCACGCCGGTGGACGTGGAAACGCGCGGTCCGGGGCGCGGCGGAGTCGTCCGCTCCCTCGTAGCGGGCCAGCAGCAGCGCGGCGTCGTCGCGCCGGCCGGGCGTGCCCGCCAGCAGGCGGTCCGCCAGGGTCTCCAGGTCGGTACCCGCCCCGCCGGCACCCAGGCGGGCGCCGATGTCGTCGCGATCCGGTTCGTGCACTCCGTCCGAGTAGAGCACCAGCACGGCTCCGGGCGGCAGCGTGTGCTCCTGGGAGCGGTAGGGGGTGCGTCCGTGCAGTCCGAGCGGCACGTTGGCCGGTGCCCACAGCGGACGGACGGTGCCGTCGGACAGCCGGACGAGCGGCGCCGGATGTCCGGCCAGCGCCACCTCGGCCACTCCCGTCCCGGTGTCCACGGCCACCACGCAGCAGGTGGCGAGCAGGTCGGTGCCCAGCCGGGGCAGCAGCCGGTCGGTGCGTTCCAGCAGCGCCGCCGGCCCGTGGCCCTCGGTGGCGTAGGCGGCCACCGAGGTGCGCAACTGGCCCATGACGGCGGCGCTCTCCAGCGTGTGGCCCTCGACGTCCCCGATGACCAGCATCACGCGGTCGTCCGGCATGGTGATCACGTCGTACCAGTCGCCGCCCGCCTCGCTCGCGGCCTGGGCCGGCCGGTACCGGGCCGTGGTGGGCAGACGGGGCGCCTCGGGGAGGTCGGCGGGCAGCAGCCGCCGTTGCATGCCCTCGGCGAGCATCTGCCGTGCGGCGCCGAGCTGGATGCGCTGGACCGCCGCGCCCAGCAGTCCGGCCATCATGGTCAGCACGGCCCGCTCCTCGGGCGGGAACGTCCGCGGCCCGTCGAACGACAGGCAGCAGACCCCGACGACCGGGGCGGTACCGGTCATCGGCAGATCGACCACGTGCCGGCTGCCGACCAGCGGCAGGTAGGAGGCGGCGTGCCGCCCGTCGCCGGGCACACCGCTCGATTGATGCCCGGGGCCGGCGTCCGGGACACGGCCCGCGGCCGGCGCGCCGGCGGAACCCGGGACGAACAGCGCCCGCCCCCGCATCGCCCGCGCGGCGGGCGTGCCCGCGTGCAGAGCGCCGCCGTGCAGCTCGCCCACCAGGTCCGCGGAGTCCCCGCTGTGGCCGAGGACCCACAGCCGGCCCTCGGCGGCCGAGGTCAGTGCCAGCGCTCGGGCGCGCATCGGGGCCATGACGCAGAACTCCGCCACCCCGACGACGTCCTCCATGGTGGTCGCCCGGTTCAGCATTTCCGTCATCCGTTGAAGTGCGTACAGCAGGGTCATCCCCGCGGAGCCGGGCACACCCGGCACACCCCGGACGGCGACCTGCTCCCCGGCCGCGGCCGGCGGTTCGGTGCCGAACACCGGCACCAGCACGGGCAGGCTCCCGGGCGTGATCATGGCGCCGCGAGCGTGGAGAGCGGCCAGCAGGACGGCCAGCCGGTCGCCGATCCGGGCGAGCTCCCGGCGGTCCGTGCCGCCGTAGTCCCCGCTGTCCTCGGTGCGCAGCACGGTCAGCGATCCGAAACGGCGCCCTTCCGCCTCCAGGGCGACGGAGGCGACGGTGTAGGGGTAGGCCAGCGCCCCGCTCTCCGGTTCGGCGAGCGGATCCGGTTCGGCCAGGAACGCCAGGCGCTGCCCGGCGAGGGCGCGCGCGGAGGCGTAGGGGGAGTCGAGCTTCATGCGGCCGGGGAGCGTGAGCATGGACGGCGGGCTGCCGCCGATCATGGCGGCGCGCAGTTCGCTGCCGTCGGGGGTCAGCAGGTACACGGCGGCCGTGACGGCGTGCAGACGGTGGGCGGCCTGGTGCACGGCACGGTGCAGCAGCGCCGTCAGCTCGTCCCCGAGCACTCCGGCGGATCCAGGCCCCCGGCCGTCCGGGGACCCGGCGTCTGGAGCGCTGCGGTCGTCCATGAACCCTTCCGGCCAGAGCCACCCCTTCTCGGGGGACATGTCACACCTTGTCCGCTTCCTCGGTTTCACCGGTCACGGTACCCATCCGTTCCTCCTTCAGCCACCGGGAGTGGTACCGCTCGGCCCAGGACCGGCTGACGTATCCGGTGCGCATGCCGAGCCTCGCCTCCGGATCCTCGAACGCCCGGCGCATGTGTCCGAGGAGTACGAAGGTGATGGCCCAGGCCAGGAGGTCGTGGACGAAGATCGCGCTGGTGCGGGAGATGAAGGGCAGCAGCCCCATGAACCACATCAGCAGGCCGGTGGACATCATCACCAGCACGGCGCCGGCGATCCAGCCCGCGTAGATCTTCTGGCCCGCGTTGAACTTGCCGGCCGGCCGCGCCTCGGGCCACTTCCGGCGCTTGCGCACGGCCCGCAACCACTGCCGGTCGTACACGGCGAAACGGTTCAGCCTGCGCAGGTCCGCGCGGAAGTCGGCGGAGAGGAGTCCGAGCAGGGAGGGAACCGGCAGGGAGATGCCCGACCACTCGTGCAGCGTGACCATCAGGTGGCGCCGCCCCACGAGCTGGGCCAGCGGCCCGAGGTACAGGCAGGCGGCGGTGACGAGACACACGAGCATCAGGTAGCCGGTGGCCCGGTGGACCATGCGCTCGGCGGTGCTGAACCGGCGCACACGGCCGGGCGGGTCAGGCCGCGTCGCCGTGCCGGTCGGCGTCGTCGAGCCAGCCGTCGACTGCATAACCGCGTTCCTCCCAGTAGCCGGGAACGACCTTGTCGGTGACCGAGATGCCGGACAGCCACTTGGCCGACTTGTAGAAGTACATGGGAGCCACGTAGAGGCGGACCGGTCCCCCGTGCTCGTGGGTGATGGGCTTGTCCTGCATGTTCAGCGCCACCAGGACGTCCGAGCGGCGGGCCTGTTCCAGGGTGAGGCTCTCGGTGTAGGCGCCGTCGAAACAGGTGAAGCGGACCGCCGCGCCCGGGGAGCGCACCCCGGCCGCGTCCAGGATGTCCGCCAGCTTCACCCCCTCGAAGGGTGTCTTGTCCACCCGCCACCCGTCCGTGCACAGCACGTCGTGGACGACCCGGGTCTGCGGCATCGCGCGCAGTTCGTCGAGCGTGTAGGTCTTCGGCTTCTCCACCAGACCGTCGACCTTGAGTGCGTAGTTCGTCGCGTCCTTGTGCGGCACCGAGCCGACGACGCTGTAGTACCGGAAACCGCCCGGGTTGGGCAGCAGTCCGGTCAGGCCCGTGGCGTCGACCTGGGAGGCGGCGCCGAGGACCCCCTCCCAGCCACGCTGGAGATAGGGCGCGGCGGCGAGCCCGGCGGCTCCCGCTCCGAGCATGCCCAGCATCGCCCGCCGTCCCACCGGTGCGCCCCCGGCCCCGCGCTTCGGCTTTCCTGCCATGGTCAGTGTGCTCCTTAGAGGTGGCGACGATCCCGGCGAGCTGCGGCCGGACGGAGGCACCGGTCCGGGCGGGCCCACACGTGTGAACACGGTCGGCCGCTCCCGACACCGTCACCTGTTGAACTGGTGACGATAGTGACACGGCCGTCCGGGACTGTCAACGGACGGGCACATATGTGTGAACCCTCACTCAGGGGAATCGGCGGACGTCCCCCTGCTACACTTGCGGCGACGTTGACCGTGTATCGAGGAGTCGCAGACGTGGTGGGTGAAGACGACATCTCCGGGTGAGATCCGGATCTGACGGCCACCGGCCGGTGCTCAGGAGCGCCGCCGAGGTGGTCTGTCTCGTCGTACCCATTTTCCCACGTCTGCCCAGGGCAGAGGTCCACGCTCTGCCCTCAGTACCTCTGAGGTCGCCTCCATGTCCGACGCCGCCGTCGTCTGCTCGAACCTGTCCTTCGCCTGGCCCGACGACACCCCCGTCTTCCACGACCTGTCCTTCACCGTGACCACCGGCCGCACGGGCCTCGTCGCTCCCAACGGCTCCGGCAAGAGCACCCTGCTCAAGCTGATCGCCGGGGAGCTCAAGCCCGCCACCGGCTCGATCTCCGTGGCCGGCACGCTCGGCTACCTCCCCCAGAGCCTGCCCCTGACCGGCGACCTCACCGTCGCCGAGGTGCTCGGCGTCGCCGCGGTGATCCGCGCCATCGACGCCGTCGAATCCGGTGACGTGAGCGAGGAGCACTTCACCACCATCGGCGACGACTGGGACATCGAGGAGCGCACCCGCGCCCAGCTCGACCGCCTGGGCCTCGCCGACCTCACCCTGGATCGCAGCCTGAGCACGCTCAGCGGCGGCCAGGTCGTCTCCCTCGGCCTCGCCGCCCAGCTGCTCAAGCGCCCCGACGTGCTGCTGCTCGACGAGCCGACCAACAACCTCGACGTGGAGGCCCGGCACAAGCTCTACGACGTGCTCGGAGACTTCAACGGCTGCCTGCTGCTCGTCAGCCACGACCGCGCGCTGCTCGACCGCATGGAACGCATCGCCGAACTCGGCAGCGACGAACTGCGCTTCTACGGCGGCAACTTCACCGAGTACGAGGAGGCCGTGCGCGCCGAGCAGGAGGTCGCCGAGAAGAACGTCCGCAACGCCGAGGCGGAGCTGAAGCGGGAGAAGCGGGAGATGCAGCAGGCCCGCGAGCGCGCCGAACGCCGCGCGAGCAACGCCGCCAAGAACCTCAAGAACGCCGGTCTGCCGAAGATCTTCGCCGGCAACATGAAGCGCGGCGCGCAGGAGGCCGCGGGCAAGGCCGGCACGATGCACGCCTCCCGGGTCAGCGAGGCCAAGGCCCGCCTCGACGAGGCGGGACGCGCGCTGCGCGACGAGCAGCGCCTCACCCTGGAACTGCCCGACACCCAGGTGCCCGCCGGACGCAACCTCTTCCTCGGCGAGGCGATGCAGGTCCACCACGCGGGCAAGGCCGTGTTCGCCGACGGCGGTGTCGACCTGACCGTCCGCGGCCCCGAGCGCATCGCGCTGACCGGTCCCAACGGCGCGGGCAAGACCACACTGCTGCGGCTGATCACCGGCGACCTGGCCCCGGACAGCGGGGAGATCAAGCGCAACGACGGCCGCATCGCCTACCTCTCGCAGCGCCTGGACCTGCTGGACCTGGACCGCACCGTGGCGGAGAACTTCGCCGGGTTCGCCCCCGAGCGGCCCGAGGCGGAGCGGATGAACCTGCTCGCCCGCTTCCTCTTCCGCGGCGCTAGGGCCCACCTGCCGGTCGGCGTCCTGTCCGGCGGCGAACGGCTGCGCGCCACCCTGGCCTGCGTGCTGTGCGCCGAACCGGCCCCCCACCTGCTCCTGCTCGACGAGCCGACCAACAACCTCGACCTCGTCAGCGCCGGACAGCTGGAGAGCGCGCTCAACTCCTACCAGGGCGCCTTCATGGTGGTCAGCCACGACGAGCGGTTCCTCGCCGAGATCGGGGTGAACCGCTGGCTGCGGCTGGCCGACGGGGCGCTCAAGGAGACCGGGGCCCCGGCGGTGTGAGCCGCCGGCGTGTGACGTGGCCCGCGTCCGAGGCCGTGTGCCCGGCGGGCCGACCACCGATCACGTTGGACGGTTCCCCGTGCCCCAACCCGCCCTGCTCGCCCATGACATCGTCCGCGCCCTCGGCGGCCGTCGCGTCCTCGACGGCGTCTGTCTGACCGCCTCTCCCGGCCACCGCATCGGCCTGATCGGGGAGAACGGCGTCGGCAAGTCCACCCTGCTGCGGGTGCTGGCCGGCGTCGACGAACCCGACGCGGGCAGCGTCACGCGCCCCGGCGACCTCGGCTTCCTGCACCAGGAGATGCCCTTCGACGCGGGCTCGACCATCGCCGCGGTGCTCGACGAGGCACTGCGCGAGGCCCGCGAGGACCTCGCTGAGCTCGAGCGGCTCGGCGAGGAGCTGGCCCGCGTCCCGGAGGACGATCCCGGCCATGCCGAACTCCTCCAGACCTACGGCCGGCGGCTGGAACAGGCCCAGGACCGCGAGTCCTGGGACGCCGACCGCCGCGCGGCCCTGGTGCTGGACGGCCTGGGCCTCGGCTCGCTCGGGCACGAGCGCACGCTCGGCTCGCTGTCCGGCGGGCAGCGCGGGCGGCTGGCCCTGGCCGCGCTGCTCGTGCGCAGGCCGTCGGCGCTGCTGCTGGACGAGCCCACCAACCACCTCGACGACACGGCGGCCGCGTTCCTGGAGGAGCAGGTCCGCGGACTGCCCGGAACCGTGGTCGTCGCCAGTCACGACCGGGCCTTCCTCGACGCGGTCTGCACCGACCTGATCGACCTCGACCCCGCGGTCGACGGCCCGGTCCGCTACGGCGGCACCTACAGCGCCTACCTGGCGGAGAAGCGCGCCGAACGGGAGCGCTGGGAACGGCGCTACGCCGAGGAGCAGGAGGAGCTGGAGGCACTGCGGCAGTCGGCGGGTGTGACCGCGCACCGGGTCGCACCGGACCGGGGCCGCACCGACAACGAGAAGATGGGCTACGGCCACCGGGCCGGCCGGGTGCAGAACCAGATCTCCCGCCGGGTGCGCAACGCCACCCGCCGGCTGGAGGAGCTGGAGCGCACCCGGGTCGCCGAGCCGCCCCGGCCGCTGCGGTTCGCGGCCGGGGAACTGGCCGCCCGCACGGAGGAGAGCCCCCAGCCGCTGGTGTCCCTGCGTGACGTACGGGTGCCCGGCCGGCTCGCGCTGGACGCGCTGGACGTCTCGCCGACCGACCGGCTGCTGGTCACCGGCGGCAACGGCGCGGGCAAGTCGACCCTGCTCGCCGTGCTCGCCGGACAGCTGCCGGCCGAGGGAGAGGTGCGCAGGCGGCGCCGGCTCACGGTCGGCCTGCTCACCCAGGACACCGTCTTCGACCGGCCCGAACGCACGGTCCGCGACACGTATGAGCTGTCGCTGGGCCCGACGCGCGCCGAGAAGGTGCCGCTGGGCTCGCTCGGTCTCCTGCACGAGGCGGACCTGGACAAACCCGTTGGCGGGCTGTCCGTGGGGCAGCGCCGGCGGCTCGCGCTGGCCCTCCTGGTGGCCCGCCCGCCGCACCTGCTGCTGCTCGACGAACCCACCAACCACCTGTCCCCCACCCTGTGCGACGAACTGGAGGCCGCGCTCGGCACCGGCCCCGGCGCGATCGTCCTGGCCAGCCACGACCGCTGGCTGCGACGCCGGTGGCAGGGCCGCGAGATCCACCTTGAACCGGGAAGCGGACAGGGGAAGAACACGGTGACGACCGGTTCCGGGGACTGAACCGGGGGCACCTTGGGGGGGCGGGGGTGCCTTGCGGGGGCGCCCCGGTGCCCGCCACCGCGACCCGGTGCTTCCCGACCGCTCCAGGTGTCTGTGATCGCGAATCTTCTGTACGGTGACCACCGAACCCCCGTTCCGAGCGGCACCGCCTGGAACGGTGACGCTTCTTGCGCTCCATGGCAGTCACCTGTCAAGATGGTGATGTGAACCTTGACCATGTCTTCGTATGCGGGCACCCGGCGCTCGACTTCGCGGCCACCCTCCGCGCCCGGCGCTCGACCCGGTTCGAGATGTTCGTGACACCGGAGCGGCTGAACGCCTGGTACCTGGAGTCCGGACTCGTGGACACGATCACACCGGGCGACGAGGAAGACGTCCGGCAGGCGACGACCGTGCGCGAGGCCATCTACCGCCTCGTCACCAACCGCCGGCTCGGCGACGAGTTCGACCGCGAGGCACTCGCCGTGGTCAACGGCGCCGCGCGCGAGACCCCGGTGACGCCGCAGCTCACCATGGCCGGACGGCACAACGAGGCGACCCCCGGGCAGGCCCTGGCGACCGTCGCGCGGCAGGCCGTCGAACTGCTCAGCGGCCCGGACGTGCCCCTGATGAAGGAGTGCGGCAACCCCGAGTGCACACGCATCTACATCGACCGCTCCCGGGGCATGCGGCGCCAGTGGTGCGGCATGGAGTCCTGCGGCAACAAGATCAAGGCGGCCGCCTACCGCGCACGGAAGAAGACCGCGCCCGCCATGCCCGTCCGCTGACCTGCCGAACCAGGCCCAGCGCAGCCGGCCCCGGCCCCGGCCCCGGCCCCGGCCCCGGCCCCCGGGGACGCGTACCCGCACCGCCCGCACCCAGCGGACGCGAACCCGGCGGACGCGAACCCGGAGGGCTCCCGTTCAGTCGGCCGCCAGCGCCCTGAGCGTCCTGCGGAACCTGCCCGCCGGCACCCCCCGGGTCCAGCGCACGGACGGCGGGAGGCCGGCGTACAGCCGGTCCCGGCCCGCAAGCGGCTCCGGGTGCTCCAGGAGACCGAGGACCAGATGCGGTGCGCCGTGCGGGACGGCGTCGGCCAGCGCCTCGCGCAGCCGTACGACGTCCTCGTCCGGGATGACGGGGGCCAGCACCCTGAGCAGCGGCTCCTCCTCGCCGAGGCGCGCGGCCAGCAGGTCCTGGGCCCGGTGCGAGGCGAGCGTGCCCTCCCGCATCGCGTGCCCCCAGCTCACCGACCCGCCGACCCGGCGCTCCTCGGCGATCCGCGCGATCACGCTCTCCAGTTCGTCGAGCGCCTCTGCCAGCGCGTCGGCGTCCTCGGCCGGCCGGTCGATTCGGCGGACCCTCTCGGGGAACCGCTCCCGCAGCGCCGGCCAGAACAGCTCGTCCTTGCCACGGTGGACACGGCGCACGAAGTCGACGAACCACTGCACGGTCGCCACCAGCGTCTTCGTGTCGACGGCCGCACCGCCCGCCAGCCGCGTGAAGGACTCGGCGACGAGCTGCGCGCCCCGGGTCACGACGCCGTTCACGGCGCACAGTTCCTCGAAGAGACGGGTGCCTTCCTTGGCAGGCACCTGCGTGGCGCACATCCGTAGACCTTTCTCGCCAGAGAGCCGGGCCCCGGGCAGGCGTGCCACCCACCCACCTGTGCGGGTCGCTGCACATGATCACCGGACCGGCCGAGCACGGAACGTACCACAGAGACACGTGTCAGGAGATCCTGTGGAGGAGAAGTGTTCCGGCGCTCGTTCCGTGGCATGTGCTTCGGTCCGCTGGATTTGAAACACCGGCGGCCCCGAGGGGGGACTCGGGACCGCCGGCACGGGGACGGTCATCCGTCCGCCAGGGGGGATGGACAACCCCCCAGCAGGCCCGCCCCGGCCCCACCGTCCGCGTGTCCGACGGCGTGGCCTTTCAACTGGACAACGGGCCCGGCGCCGAGAAGGTTCAGCGACCGCCCGAGGGATCCGGGGCACCTCACAGGTACAGGGCGCGATGGCTGCGGTAGGCGAACGCGTCCCCGGAGCTGAGGATGGTCACGATGTCCTCGCAGTAGCGCCGGTACTCCGTCTCCTCCTCGGCCGGCAGGATCACGGAGCCGGTCCCGGCCCGGCCCGCGACCTGCCGCAAGGCGCCCAGGAGCCGCTGCGGCGGCGGGAGCAGCAACACCTCCATGACGCGCCGGAAGACGTCGACGAGGGTGTCCTTCCGCTCGGAGCGGTCGGCACCCGCTTCGGTGTCCGCGTGGCCAGCCACGGCCTGCCGGGTCCTGCCGGCCGCGGCGAACAGGTCGAGGCAGGCCGTCAGGTGCCCGAGGTCGGCCGCGTCGACCTCGATCGGGTAGAGACTCGTCAGCTGGGTGCCGCCCGCGCCGTAGAGGGTGTACCCGGCCGGCTCGCCCGGTGCCTGTCCGGCGGACGTGTCCGTGGCGTGCCACTGGGACCACAGCGGCAGTTTCAGCAGCACCTGCACCCAGCTGTCGTAGGCATCCGCGATGATCCGTTCGTCGTCGGACTCCCGGTCCGCGCTGTGGAGCAGGTAGAGCCGGCGGAGGAGCGGCTCCTCGAGGCTCTCGAACTTCGCGAAGAACACAGGGTCGTCGGGGACCAGCACGTACATGGGGGCTTTTCCTCTCACCGGCGTGACGACGCGTGAAGGCGAGCCGTCGGCCGGACCGGCAGGCCGGCGCAGCGGGCGCCCGTGGCGGCCCCGCAGCCGTGGAAGCCTGTTATGAGGACGGACGGCGCAGGATTCGGCATGTTTCACCTGCCGTCCCCGCACCGTCGGCGTCCCGGCTCGCTCGGCGCCCGGCGGACGTGTACACGTGTACCTCCGTGTGCGTGGGCACGTGTACACGGGTGGGCGGTGCGGCCCTGGTACCTCCGGTTGTCACCCGACCATGATCCATCATGCCGCACGGATCCACACCCCCACGGACGCTCCATGGTGTCCCCCGCGCGTTCCGTCACCACCTTGATCGGTGACGCACTGAAGAGGATGATGAATTCCGTCCCCACGTCCCCATTGACACCGTCAGTCGAGGCGCACATGCCGGTCACACACGCCCAGGGCCCGGTCCCGCGCGGCGGAGACCGGCGCTCGACAGGCCGAGGCACGCACTCCTATCGTCATGTGACGCATCGGAGACCCGGACGGCGCCGGAACGGCAAGTCGGCAGACTGATCCGCCTACGGCCACCGGCTGCCATGCTTGACCCCGTGAGCCCCGCCCCGGAACGGACGGACTGGCCGGACACCATGGCCTGTAGTACAGTCGGGGCGCTAAATGGACTTTGGAGTCCACTTACGGGCGTGCCGTGGCGGAAACGTCTCCGCACTCCCGTGCCGCGGCACGGCGGACAGTCGGGGCAGCACCGTCCCCGCAACGAACACGTCGACCCGGCAGTGGTGGGTTCCGGACACACCCGTCCCGTGCGCCCATCCCCTGCCCGTTCCCACCGGGGTGCCATGACATGTCTGACATCGTCCCGCGCATGCCGGGAACCACCTCGCGGCGGACGGCCCGGTCCCGGACCCGAGCGACGGCCCCGCCGGACGGGCGACCAACGGCACGACGTGAGAATGACGAGGCCAGCGGCGAGATGGACGCGACAGTGCGCTACTCAATCCTCGGCACCGTCCGGGCATCGCGTGGCGACACCGAGATCGACCTGGGCCCCCCGAAGAGACTCGCCCTGCTCGCCCTGCTGCTGCTGCGCGCCCCCGGCCCGCTCACGGTGGGCGAAGCCGTGGACATCCTGTGGGACGACGAACCACCCGCCAGCGCCGTCAACGTGGTGCACCGGCACATCGGCGCGCTGCGCAGAACACTCGAACCGGAACTCCGCAGCAGGACGCACGCGACACACCTCGTGCGCGCCGCCGACGGATACCGCCTGCTCGTCGACACCTCGACCTCGGATCTGCTGCACTTCCGTGACCTGCGTGCCCAGGCACAGCTCGCGCTCAGGAGCGGCGCGCCGGCGCGGGCCGCACAGCACTTCATGGAAGCGCTGCGGCTCTGGCGCGGTCCGACCGTGGCCGCCGGCACCCGTGTGGCCCGGCACCCGGTGTTCACGTCGGTGGGCCACGAGTTCGTGGCGACGGTGAAGGAGGCGGCCGACGCCGTCCTCACGGCGGAGCCCGCCCTGACCGAAGAAGTGCTGACGATGCTGCGCCGCGCCGTCGAGAGCCACCCCTTCGACGAGGCCCTGCACTGCCGCGTCATCGCCGCGCTGGCCGCCAGCGGCCGGCAGGCCGCGGCCCTGGAGCAGTTCGAGCACATCCGCCGGGGGCTGGCCGACGAACTGGGCGTCGAACCCGGACCCGAACTGCGCGCCGCCCAGCAGCACCTGCTCCAGCGCCGGATCGCCGCCGGTACGGACCATCCGGCGCCCCGGCCCGTGGGCGTCGCCAAGCCGGCCCAGTTGCCCGCGGACTGCCTGTCCTTCGCCGGCCGCGAGCAGGCGCTGGGCCAGTGCCTGGAACTGCTCCCGCTGGAGGGTGAGAGCCGGCCGCCCACGATGACCGCGGCCGTCTGCGGCATGGCGGGCGTGGGCAAGACGACGCTGGCCGTGCACTGGGGCCACCTGGTGGCCGACCACTTCCCCGACGGCCAGATCTACGTCGACCTCCAGGGCCACCACCCGTCCCAGGGTCCCCTGGAACCGGGCGCGGCCATCGCCGAGGTCCTCGAGGCACTCGGCGTGCAGCACCACCAGTCGTACCCGAGTGCCGCCGCCCTCGGCTCCGCCTACCGCAGCGCCCTGGCCGGACGCCGGCTGCTGCTCCTCCTGGACGACGCGGTGGACTGCGAGCAGGTACGGCCGCTCCTGCCCGCCACGCCGGGGTGCCTCGCGATCGTCACGAGCCGCCGGCGGCTGGAGGGCCTCGCCGTCACCGACAACGCCCGGATCATCACACTCGACCCCATGACCCGGCAGGAAGGTCTCGAACTGCTCGACCGGCGGCTGGGCACGGACCGGACCCGTGCCGAGCGGGCCGCCGCGGAGGAGCTGGTGGAGTTGTGCGGCGGGCTGCCGCTGGCGCTGGCCGTCGTCGGCGCCCGTGCCCTGACGCAGCCGCGGTTCCCGCTGGCCTCGCTCACGGCCGGACTGCGTGACACGGCCGACAGCCTCGACGCCCTGTCCAGCCGGGACGCCCGCACGAGCACCCGCGACGCCTTCCACCGCTCCTACGACGCTCTCGGCAGCAGCGCCGCACGCCTGTTCCGGCTGCTCGGCCTGCACCCCTCGCGGGACATCGCCCTGCCGGCCGCCGCCAGCATGGCCGGCACCGATCTGCGCAGGACCCGGCAGGACGTGGCCGAGCTGATGGACCACCACCTCCTCGTCGAGCTGGTCGCCGGGCGGTACACCTGTCACGAACTGCTGCGCGCCTACGCCGCGGAACTCAGCTCCCTGCTGGACTCGCCGAGCGCCCGGTCGGAAGCGGTCGCCCGCATGGTCGAGCACTACCTGTACAGCGCCGAGGCCGCCACGGCGCTGCTCGCACCGCACCGCAGCACCGTGATCCTGCCGCCGCCGCGACCGGGTGTCCGTCCCCAGCGTTTCGAGGGACGCGCGGACGCCGCCGAGTGGATCGTCGCCGAGCGGTACCTGCTGCCCGAACTCGCCCGCTCGCTGAGTCACCACCCGAGGGGCGACGCCTTCCGGCGGCAACTGACCTCGGCACTGGAGACGTGCGTCGAGGAGGAGTAGGGGCCGCGACCGGTCCCACGGGGACGGTCCGCCGCACGACGTCCACGGCGGCGGCCCCCCGCCGGCCGCGACCGGGGCCGGAGGCCGCACGCCCAGGCGGCGGACCGCTCCCCGGGAACCCTGCGCCACCTCCGCCCACGCCTCGTGTGGGCCGCGCTCAGAACGACACCTCGCTCACCGGCGCGCCGTGCGGTCCGCGTCGTCCGGCGCGTGGTGCCGGAGCTCCCGTCGTAAGGGCGCGTGGTGCCGGAGCTCCCCTCGTAAGGGCGCGGACGCGGAGACCGCCCCGCGCCGACGCCCTCTCTCCGGGCCCGGCGGCACCACCGCGTCGGTCACGGGGTCCTCGCCCGGCCTGCCGTGTGTTCCACGCGGCCTCTCCCCGCCGAGACCTCGTGGCCCGTGGGCGGTCCCGACGCGAAGACAACGATGTCTAAGCGGCCTCCGGCCGGACGACGGCGCGCAGCTTGCGCAGGGCGTTGTGCTGACGGCTCTTGACCGTGCCGGCCGGCACGCCGAGGATGCCGGCGGTTTCCTGGATGGTGCGGTCACACAGGTAGATGTGGACCAGCACAGCCCGGTGCTCGGGAGACAGCCGGCGCAGCAGCGGCTTGACGACCAGGGCGTCGTGCACCGCCTCGGTGCCGTCGGTACCCGACACGGGGTCGTTGTAGTTGTCTCCGATGACTTCCCTTCGGGCATGGGGTTTGCGCACCCAGTCGATGACCAGGTGCCGGGTCACGGTGAAGAGCCAGCCGCGGACCGATCCCTCCATCCCCACCAGGCGGTCGATGTTCCGCCAGGCCCGGATGATGGTCTCCTGGACGATGTCCTCGGCCAGTCCGTGGTCACCCAGCATCTTCTCGGCGTACGAGACGAGGCCGTCCCGGTGTTCCCTCATGATCGTGCCGAGCAGCTCGGACCGGGACATAGCCGTGAGGGGCGTAGCCATAGTGTTCTGAACCATCCTGGTTCTCTTCGTGCGGCGACCGGGGGCCGGATGTAACCCCCGCTTTCGCACTGTAGGCAGCGGCGAGTGCCAGAAATCTGCCGCATTTGTGTCGTCGCAGTGCCGTGTCGCCGTCCGACCGGCACATGTGGGCGCACACCGTCCGCGGCGGAGGGGAGAACCCCGTCTCACCAGGTGGTTTTCTGCTCCGCCGGGTTATTCCCGGTCTTAACAGGATCTAAACATGTCCGAACGGTGAGTTATATGTCACGTGCGTCACGCCGCCTTGACTCTCGGGACGACGCGGCGCCCAAGGTAAACACATGTGATCGTCGTGGGGCAATGGGGTGGAGAGTGTGGTGGCCCGGGCGGCTCACGCCACGGGTGTGACACCGTCGGCCCGGCACGCGACGCGCGCGAGCACGGTAGGGACCCCAGGGCCACCTGTGCCGACGGCGCCGGTCACCCACGCGTGTTCCAACGAGACGGCGCGCCGGCCCGACCGGCCACGCCGGCCCCTGCCGGCGCGCTGCGGACCCACCTGAAAGGTTTGACGCACATGCGCAAGAACCTGCTGCGCCTGGGAGTGACCACGGCCGTGGCCGTCGGCCTCTCCCTCGGCGCGGGCACCGCGTTCGCCACACCGGCCGGTCCCGGTGTGAAGGGCACGGTCATCTCCCGGACGACGTTCGGCGGGAAGGACTACGTCCTCCGGCAGATCACCGTCCCCCCGGGCCAGAGCACGGGCTGGCACTATCACGACGGGACCGTCTACGGCCTCGTCCAGCACGGCACCCTGAGCCACTTCGCCTCCGACTGCGCCTCCGACGGCGTGTACCGCGCCGGCAGCAGCATCACGGAGCCGTCCGGCGCCGACCACGTGCACCTCGGCCGCAACCTCGGCACGACCGACGTCGTCCTCGACGTGCTCTACGTCCTGCCGCACGGCGCCCCGCTGTCCGAGGACGCCCCCAACCCGGGCTGCGACTTCCAGTAGGCGCCCCCGCACCCTCCCGGGGCACGAAGAGACCGCCACGGCAGCACGCCGTGGCGGTCTCGCCGCACCAGGAGGCCGAGGGTCGGCCCGGCCACCGAACGGTACGGCCGATCACACGCGCCGCTCGTACGACGCCCACGCGATGTGCGACTCGTGCAACGTCACCGCCACCTCGCGGATCCCCCGGGCGCCCTCCCCCAGTGCTCCCGCCTGGATCCGTTCCACCAGACGGTCGGCGATCACCTTCGCGAGGTACTCCGTCGACGTGTTGATCTGCCGGAAGTCCTCCTCGTCGTCGAGGTTGCGGTAATTGAGCGCACCGAGCACCTTGCCGAGTTCCGCGGTGGCGAGACCGATGTCGACGACGATGTTGTCGTCGTCGAGGTCGGGGCGACGGAACGTCGCGTCCACGACGAACGTCGCACCGTGCAGCCGCTGGGCGGGCCCGAAGACCTCGCCCCGGAAGCTGTGGGCGACCATCATGTGGTCACGTACGGTGATGCTGAACAAGAGTCCTCCAAGATGGGGCCACGGACCGGCGCGACAAGACACCTGGCGCACCTGTGACGGAGATGTTTTCACACCCGGCCGCCGACCGGTGGAAGACGTTTCCGGTTCCCCCGGCACGTGAACCAAGTGCGTCGTCGTCTCGTGTCCATCATGTGTCCGACGGCACCACCGGCCCGGCTCCGCCCTCGAAGACCGCCCGGCCCGGACGCGGAGGTCGTCCCGGTACGTGTCCGCGGCACACGCGGCCCACCCGGCCGCTTCGAGGTCATGCCGCCCGCGCGCGGTCTCACCGGCGGCGGAGGACGTATGGACAGGCCACCGGGGAGCCGTCTGGAGAAGGTCCTCCGACTTCGCCGAGCAGTACGGTGTGCTGACCAGGGCCCGGGAGCAGATGAGGGCGCTGTCGGTGACCGCGTGTTCCAGGGAGGGCGTCGTGGAGGTCACCGTGGGCGCCGACGGGCGCGCCGCGGGGGTCCACTTCGTCAGCCGGCGTTTTCGTGAGTTGGCCGCCCCCCCAGCTGGGCGACAGCGTCAGGGAGGCCCTCACGACGGCCCGTACCGAGTTCGCGGCCCGCGCCGTCGCCGTGCTGACGGCCGCGAAGATCCGTCTGCCGGTGGCCCTGGAAGGCGCGGGCCGGCACGCACCGCTCCGCCCGGAGGCGATCCGTGAGGCACCGTCCGTGTGCCGGCGCCGCCTGGTCGACGAGGCCCGCGCGGCAGCGGTCGGCACCGGCCCGGTCCACGAATCCGCGTGGACCAGGCCGTTGTGGGGCCGCCCCGGTACGCACTCCGCCATGCCGCACACTCCCCCGCCATCGGAGCTGTACGAGGCCGTCAGGGCGTTGCGGGATGCCGTCTGCGATGCCGTGTGCGACGCGTGCGGCACGCGCTCGCCCGCGGGCCGGTGCCGACCGACGCCTCGTCGCAGACGGTCGGACTGAACCCGCGTTCGGTGGCCGCCGTTCTGGTCACGCACGCGCACGACGACCACATCGGTGCGGCCGAACACCCCCGCTCCGTGTACGGCGTACCCGTCCTCATGCGCGGGGACGAGGTGCCACACGCCCGCCGCGACTTCCTCGCGACTTCCTCGACCAGGTCCCGGTCGGACAGGTGCTCGGCCAGGCGTGGCGGCCCGGCGTTCTCCCGTGGGCCGTGCACGCCCTGCGCGGGCCGGAACCACCCATGTTCCGGTCCGCGAGCCGCGGGCCTTCCCCGTGCCGAGGTCCCTGGACCTGCCCGGCGCCCCCGTCCCCGTGCACACCCCTGGTCACACCAGAGGGCACTGCGTATCACCTGCCCGGCAGGGGCGTCCTGGTCAGCGGTGACGCCCTGGTGACCGCGCACCCCACGTCACGCGTCAGCGGACCGCGCCTGCTGCCCGACATGTTCCACACCGACCGCGCCAGGGCCCTCCAGTCCCTCGCGGTGTCGGAGCGGATCGACGCGGACACCGTCCTGCCCGGTCACGCACCCGTGACCACGGGTTCGGCCGGGCAGACAGCCCCTGACCGCCCGCGAACGCCCGGCGATGTGACCTCGGGGACCGGTGGGGCGGGTGCTTCCCGTCCCACCGGTGCGCACAGGGTTCGACGACACACTCCCCGGGCAGTCTGTTCGAGGGGAACCTCGTGCGGGTGGCGGTCACGTCCCGCAAGCCGTGTGAAAAGCAGGCACTTGCCACGTGCATCGGGCGCATCGCGCTTATCGTGAAGAGTGAACATGCCCGGCGAACCGTCTGGCGTCGACACTTATCTGCACGGGACCCTCGGCGTGGGTACCATGCGCAACGTCATCCATATCGAGGGAGTGAACGGTTGTGACCAGCCAATCAGCCGCCACGCTCCGGTCGCGGTACGTGGAACAAGCCGCATCGGACCTGGAGGAGAACCGCCGGCGACAGCAGGAGCTGGAGGAAAGGATCAGGATGTTGAAGCAGGAGGAGGCCCTCCTGGCGGACATCCTGAACCTCGCCGAGCGGTACGAGGGCTTCGCCGACCCGTCACGTCTGCCCGAGCAGTTGCAGGACGAGCCGGTCCTCCCGAAGGCGAAGCCCGCCTCCGGAACCGCTTCGCGGCGTCCGGCGCAGGTCAGGACCGCGGCGAAGGGCAGGCCCGCGAAGGCCGGTGCGAAGGGGAAGTCGCACCGGCCCCTGCTCGGCGACCTGCTGACGGAACTGCTCGCCGGCTACGAGGAGCCGCGCCTGGCGAAGGAGCTGCGGGACGAGCTGCTCGAGAAGCACCCTGACCGCAACCCCACCCCGCAGGTGGTCCGGAACACCCTGGAAGCCCTGGTCGCCAAGGGCCGCATCCGGCGTCACAAGCAGCAGCGTTCCGTCATGTACACCCTGGTGAAACCGGCTTCGGCCGCGACGGAGACCGCCGGCTGACACCTGTGCGCCCGTCCCGTCGGCGGTGGTCCCGCCACCGGACACCGGTACGTGTCCGGTGTGGCGGACCCCGCCCCGCGGGACGGGTGAGCCGTTTCCGGGGAGTGCGGCAAGGGCGCGGCCGACGGCGCGGCGCCCCGTCGCGCGGCCCCCGCCGGACAACTCGGCGCCGGTTCCCACAAGCGCGTCTCCCCTCACGTCCGCACCGGCGGGCGACCCACCCGGCTTCCCTGCGTCCTCCTTGTGTCCACGGACGGGCGATGCCCAAAGGTTCACCCGGATCGGCCCCCGCGTCCGACGAACCGGCGGCCCCTCGGTCGGCACACGCCCCGCGCGAGGCCCGGACCGCCGGCCGCGCCCCCACGTCAACACGGCGAATCCGTTCGGTTCGCTCATGGGTGTCACGGCCCGCTCCCGCACCGGCACACCGGCCGGGCCGCGGGACGCCCCGGGGTCTCTCCTTCGGATCACCCCACGAGCCCGGCGTGATCCGAACGAGGGACTAGCCCCGCCACATGTTGTCGAACGCGGCGTTCTCGACATCCCTGCGCAGTCGCAGCGCCTCCAGGCTCGTCACCGCGTCCCCCACGGCGGCCAGCACGGTCGTGACCGCGTCCCCGGTCGCGCTCTCGTCCTCCGCAGACGGGCCGGCGCCGATCCCCACGGCCGCCAGCAGAGCCCCGAGGACGGGCTCGCCCGACTCCCGGCGTTCCTCGGCGCGCGCCCGCTCCGGCGAGTCCGCCGGCACGGTCCGCCCCGACCACAGGTGGAAGCCGTGGCGGCGCGGGTGGACGAAGAGCCCTGCCCGGTCCAGGTCGTCGACATAGGCCCCGGCGAGTTCCCGTCCGCGGCGCCACAGCCAGTCCTCGACCGTCTCGTGCGGCTCCTGCCCGGCGAGCGAGGCGGCCGCCTGGTCCAGCAGACGGTCACCCGTCGGCACCCGCGGACCGGGGACCATGCGTTCGCCGTCCAGGGTCAGCGCCCCGCTCTCCAGCAGATCGATCGCCTCGGCACCCGCCAGCGCGAGGGACAGGTCGCCCTGTTCCACGGGCTGGTCGGGCAGCAGTCCGAGGACGACGAGCGTGAGGTCCTGTGCGGTGGTCATGAGTCCCTCCACGTCTCCAGCAGGCGCAGCCACACTTCGCTGATGGTGGGGAAGGCGGGTACGGCGTGCCACAGGCGCTCGACGGGCACCTCCCCGGTGATGGCGACGGTGGCCGAGTACAGCAGCTCACCGACGCCCGGCCCGACGAACGTGGCGCCGACGACGACGTGGCGGTCACGGTCGATCAGGACGCGGGCCCGACCCCGGTAGTCGGGGCGGTACTGCACGGCACCCGCGAGGTGGCCGATCTCGTAGTCGACGACGTCGACGGCGCGTCCGGCACGCTCGGCCTGATCCGCGGTCAGACCGACGGAGGCGACCTCCGGATCGGTGAAGACGACGCCGGGAACGGCCTCGAGGTCGGCCGTGCTGCTGTGCGGGGCCCAACGGCCGGTGTCGAGTTCCTCGCCCCGGGCACGGGCGGCGATCACGGCTCCGGCGATACGAGCCTGGTACTTGCCCTGATGGGTGAAGAGCGCCCGCCGGTTGACGTCACCCACGGCGTACAGCCAGTTCCCGGGGACGGAAGTGACGGTCAGGCTGTCGTCGGTGGGGATCCAGTCGCCAGGGGTGAGCCCCACCGTGCCGAGCCCGATGTCCTCGGAACGCGGAGCACGGCCCGTGGCGAAGAGGATCTCGTCGGCGGTGAGTTCGTCCCCGTCCGACAGCGTGATCCGCACCTCGCCGTCACCCAGCCGTCGCGCGGCGACGACCGAGACGCCGAACCTTACGTCCGCACCGGCCTCGCGCAGACGCTCGGTGACCAGTTCGCCCGCGAAGGGCTCCATGCGCGGCAGCAGCCCGTCCTCGCGGGCGAGCAGGGTCACCCGGCTGCCCAGGGCCTGCCAGGCGGTGGCCATCTCGACGCCCACCACACCGGCGCCCACGATCACCAGGCGCCCCGGCGCCCGCTGGGCGCTGGTCGCCTCCCGGCTGGTCCAGGGCCGCAGCGACTCGATCCCGGGCAGGTCGGGCAAGGCCGCGCGGCTGCCGGTGCACACCGCGACGGCGTGCCGGGCCCGAAGCCGGACGGTGTCGCCCTCGGGTGTCCGCACCGACACCTCACGGACCCCTTCCAGGCGTCCGTGGCCACGCAGCAGGTCGATGCCGGCCGACTTGATCCACTCGACCTGCCCGTCGTCCTTCCAGTCGGCGGACATGCGATCGCGGTGGGCCAGGACGGCCTCGACGTCCAGTGGGTCCTTCACGGCCGGGTCGAGCCCCGGAACGTGCGTGGCGTCCGCGCGCAGCAGCACGGGACGCAGCAGCGCCTTGCTGGGCTCGCAGGCCCAGTACGAGCATTCGCCACCGGCCAGTTCACTCTCGACGAGCACGGTGCTCAGCCCGGCGGCGACGGTGCGGTCCGCTACGTTCTCGCCGACCGGGCCCGCGCCGATCACGATGACGTCGTAGGTCCGGATGTTCTCGGTCGGCATGTGTCCTCCGGTGGATGCGTGCCGGTCGGGTGGGTGTCGTGGTGCCCGAACACACGGGCGGTCCCGGCGCGACGGGGATGACGGCCGCGCCGGGACCCGGTCTCAGCGGCCGGGCGCGCGCTCGGTGACCTCCTGGAGGAACCACTCGTTGCCATCGAGGTCCTTGAAGGCGGCGAAGGTGCCGTAGCTGGCCCGCTCCGGGTGGAGCCCCGGAACCCGGTGGGAGTCACCGGCGTGGTGGAACGCGCCGGTCTCGTCACGGAACGGCCCGGTGACCTCCACACCGCGCCCGGTCAGCTCCTCCTGGGCCTTGACGATGTCCGTGACGGTCAGCTGGAGACCGTGGAGCGTGCCCGCCGGCTGCTCGGTGAGGCCCTCCCCGAAGATGATCGAGCACTCCGAACCGGGGGGCGTGACCTGCACGATCCGATAACCGTCGTGAATCGGGAAGTCGGCGTCCAGACGCCAGCCCAGCTGCTCCACGTAGAAGCCCTTGGCGCGGTCCACGTCGGAGACGGGGAGGATGACGACTTCGAGCTTCATGTCCATGGGATGTCTCGCTTTCGGTTCGGGTGTGATGGTGGGTCGGTTGATGGTTGGTTCGTTGATGGGTGGTTCGTTGATGGGTGAACCACGTGTCCACGTGCCGGCGCTCGCCGTCTCCGTCCTCACTGTCGTCCGGTAACGGCATGCCCCACATCAGTCACCTGACGGTGTGTCCGGCACGGCCCCGCGATCCGACGTCCTTGAGCCGGCGTCGCAGTCGGGGGCGGAGCGGGTCCCGTGCCGGGGGAAGGGGCACGGGACCCGCGGTCTGGTGGGTGTCGGCGTGGGTGTGGGTGTCAGGCGGTGGCGGTGGTGGCGTTGATGGTGACGGGGATGTTGTCGCGGGTGGCCTTGGAGTAGGGGCAGATCTGGTGGGCGGCGTGGGCGAGTTCTTCGGCGGTGCTCTGGTCGACGCCGCCGAGGACGGGGTTGAGGACGGCGGAGAGGGTGAACTCGCCGTCGTCGCCGTGGGTGAGAGTGATCTCGGCGGTGATGGTGGTGCTGGTCAGGCGGATCTTGCGGGTGGTGGCGGCGCGGCGCAGGGCGCCGAGGAAGCAGGCCGCCCAGCCGGCGGCCAGGAGCTGTTCGGGGTTGGTCGCGGTGCCGGCGCCGCCCAGTTCCTGGGGCAGGGCGAGGCTGGTCTGCAGCAGGCCGTCGGAGGAGCGGACGTGGCCGCCGTTGCGGCCTTCTCCGTCGACGTCGACGACGGCGGTGTAGCTGACTGCCATGGCTGTTGCTCCCGGTCTGGAACGAGTGGTGTGCGGGCACCTTCCGGCCGGACACCATCGTGTCACCGGTTGAGGTGGTGACGTAATCATGGCAGGGCCGTACGTCACCAGTCAAGACGGTGACTTGAATCGCGCAGCGACTTGCCGACAACTCGACCGTTACCGGCTTCACGCCTTGGATTGCCGGACTCCGTCGTCACTGGCGTGGCACGCCACGCCTCAGGCACGGTGGGACGATCGAGTAACATGTGTTACTTGAAGTTCTCACGCCCATAGGTCACGAGGGGAGCACCCCTCCAGCTTTACACACGTGTGCGACCATGTCCTTCACACACGTGTACGGCAGCGTCGTCCGAGGGCGACTGGTTACGGCAGCCGGCAGCCCAGTTCTTTTCCGGCGGCTTCAGGAAGCGACATATGCGCGCTCTCCGGCGTACGCGATGGGCCGCGACGTCAGTATAGAGACACGTATCCCGAGCAGCCGCCGCCTCGACTCGTCTTTACACACATGTGCCGAGGCGTATGGCGAACCGTGAAATGGAACGGAGGCATCGGGCACGCAGCGCGTGACCACGCCGGGCGAGAACGGACCACTGACCCACCGACGCAGAGGCAAAAACAGGCTCCGCACCCCCGCAGAGCCATGTCGACGGCCGCTGTGGGGCCGTCCTCAACGCGAAATCGTCTTCGACGCTTCGGAGGTGTCTTCGGGAGAATCGTTCTGAGCGAAGAATCGAACTGTTCGAAAGTCAGGCCGTTATGATGCGTTTCGCCCGACTGATACGCATCAGAGGTGCCGCCCAGGGATCGAGCGCCTTTCCCTCGCGAAACCGGCTCAGCCCGCGACCCCGGCCCAGCCACGACCCAAGAAGGGGCCGACAAGGGACCGCCAGGAACCGACAAGGGACCGGCGAGGGACCGGCGAGGGACCCAATGGGCCGACGAGGGGTCGACGAGGGACCCGAAAAAGGGGCCGGCATGAGACCCATCACCTTGCCCGGGCGACAGTCAAAGACGTCCTACGGATCGCGCCTCATTGACGTGGCGTACATCTAGCGCGATCCGCAGACCGCCTCAGATCGATGCGGGGATACCTCAGGTGGCCCGCCGGAACGGGACCACGACCCGCTCCCCCAGCTGCCCCGGGGTCAACCGGTAGTACTTGATGTGACCGATCTTCTCCGTCTGCTCCAGCCAGCCGAGTTCGATGACCTGCTTACGCGTTCTGGAGAAGACGGGCGGCGCCATGCCGACCAGCTTGGCCAGCTGAGCAGCGGTTTCCAGGACGGCGCCTGAGCGATCTGTCGGGTGCAGAGCGTAGAGCATGACGACGAGGCGCTGGTTGGCGGTCATGCCGGCCGTGGCCTCCAGCAGCCTGAGGTTTTGCTGCCTGTCGTCGCTGGTCACTTTGCCTCCCACCGTGCTGGCGTGTTCTCGTCGAAGCCGGGGATGTCTGGTGGATTACATGATTTCACCGCTTCACGCTGTTCCAAGCCTGTGCCATGGAAAGCGATGTAAGGACTGATGCGGTAAAGGTTGTAATTTCCGATACGTCCACGCACTACCAGGATGCGGTGCTTGGTCAGCTTCCTATTGATTTTCCCCACGGCGTCGGTCGACATGCCCACCCGTTTGGCGATGTCGGCTCCCGTGGCCCTCAACGGCTCCATCCCCTCCGGAGAGACGCCGATCCACCAGAGGACCAGGAACTTCTGGCTGGGCGTGAACGCCTTCGACTCCGTGATGGCTTCGACCCTGGCCTTGTCTACCTGGGTGTGCCTGCCGGAGAAGGCGTATGGCGCATAGAGGACTGGCTCGCCCGTGTCGGCATCGACCAGTCTGCGTGCTGCTCCCAACAGGCCCTCCGTGCATGGGTCATTGCCGCACCGTTCCTTGAGAGCGGCCTTCGAGCCGCCCTCATGAACCTAACGTACATGAGCAAGAAGTCAATCAACTCCGCCTGTCGGCCGTGTCGTCTGCCGTCACGGATCACTTCGCGAGCTCCCCGACACCGCCTGCACCTGCGTGAGAGATGTACGTGACGTCAATCTACCGCTGCTGTAGAACAGTGGTACTCAGTCCCTGTGGACGTGGTGGCAGTTCCTGGGAACTGCCTGGCGGTCCCTCAGAACTGCCTGGCGGTTCCTTCAGCCGTGGTGGCGGTCCCTGGGAACTGACTGCCACGATCCGTGGAACTGGGCACTCGGTTCCACGGATCCGCCTCTGCTGTCACAGGAACTGCCTGGCAGTTCACACGGTCTGGGTCCAGACCACTGTTTATGCAGGTCAGAGGCCCTTTCAGAGGTGTCGCTCTCTTTACTTAAACCCAGCGCCGTACGGGGTTACCGGACTCGGCTCAGGCCCGTGAACGCAGCCACTGTCACCAATCACGCGCTCCCCTCTCCCCCGCTACACCCGCACCACAGAAAGTCAGCCACGACGTACCCGTACGAGCACGATCAGGCGCGCGTGTGTCTCCATCAGCCCCCCACCTGGCTCAGCCACGTTCATCCGAATCCCAGGAAGCCACCACCGACTGGCAGCGGTTGACGACGCCTCAGGTCGTCAGCTCGGGGACCCCTGATCCGCTCACGCGACGGAGGCTGGACGGCTGGCCTCAGCGGAGGGGGCGCAGGCCCAGGCAGCAGAGCCACGTCGGGCCGGCGGGCGAAGAAGGGAAGGGTCGCTCAGCCAGAGCAAAGGAGAGCCCGGAGCATGTCAGGCTCCTCCATGGACACCTGGACAGGAGTCACCAGCGGGGTGCGGCCTTCATGCTCCTCGGTCATCCAGTCGTCCTGGGCACCGCTGGCTGACGCCCGATTCCATCGGCGACCTATTACGGCGTAATAGCCTGCGCCCACGCACTTACCCGACTACTCCCCCGCCCCCCCCCTGCGCTTTCGGCTTCTGGGCACCAGCGCGGCAACCGGCGAGCGGCGTGGTGACCGGCCTGACGTCAGGCGCGGCAAGAGCCAGACGGCTTCCGGGGCAACGGGCGCGATGCGGTGTCGGTGGCCACGTCGGATGGACTCACCCTGAGCGGGTTCGAGCCTCGTCGTCACGGGCCCCCACAAGCGCTGCGCGCCCTGCGCCGCCGCGAGATTCACTGCATGACCCTGTCGGCACCACGAGCCAACGCGCAGATGGTTGCCGAAGAAGACGCAGACGAAGGCGCCTCGCGTACGAAGCTGATCTCTGCAGCACCTGAACCATCCCTCCGCCAGCACAGCCCTCGGGCTCGCTTCGCGGCAGCGCCAGCCGAAGCACACCGTCCGTGCCACGAAGGTGAACGGTGCGGTCAGCTCCACTGCCAATGCCCGGTGATCAGCCATCGAGGTCAGCCGCCGAGCCGATCCGACGCCTGCCGTCAACAAGAGGGACCGCAGACTTCAGCCCGGCCGATCCAGACAGCCGCTGATGCCCGCCTCCCTCCGCCGCTCGGTTGACTGGGCGCTCAAGCGACCGCAGGACCACCAGACGTGGTCCTGGTCGACAGGCGTATTCGCCCCACGCGATCCGATCGCATCTCCGTAAAACGTCCCAGCAGCCCCGGCGCCAGGTGATCCACCCGGTGCGTTGTGAAGGAGGGATGGCCCCTGCGGCAGGCCCGGAGCGCTTCCATGTCAGCCACACCAGCGCCACCGCATCGGTCCGTTGCGGTTGGCGGCCCGTACCGGCGTCGCCGCCTGCATCGTCCACCGGATTCTGAACCGGTGAGGCGTGCCCGCCCTGGCCACGCTGGATCGGCCACCAGCGAACCCGTCCGCCACTATGGATGCGCCCGGCCCGGCGAACTGCTCCACATCGACATCAAGGACTCAGCCGTACCCCGACGGCGGCGGCCACCAGGTTCTCGGGGCCGTGCGGCCGGCCGCACACTCCTCAAGGAATGGGCCCACCACCGGTCAGGCACCTCAGACCTCGAACGCCGGGCAGCGTTCCCGGAGCAGCTGCATTGATACAACTACTCCAGACCCCACACCGGCATCAGCGGCCAACCACCAGCCAGCCACGTCACCAGCCTCCCCAGACAGCGGGCCTAGCGGCACGGGCCGACGCCGAATGAGGCCGGCTATACGGCTGCGGTGCCTTGCTTCACCGAGGCACGATGTCCTCCGCGAACCCGACTTCCTGACGCCATCGTGCGCCGCGGAGCTATTACGCCGTAATAGGTCGACAGCGGATGCGGCGTCTGAAGCTCCACGGGGACACGACACGCGTCGTACCGTCCGAGCGATCAGGGCCGGGCCAGGCCTGGTGACTCCCAAAGCCAACCAGAACTCCGCGTGGCCTTCGGAGACTCAACGCGGTGCTCTCTGACCCGTCGGACGAGATGTGGAGGAGAGGTTGGCGTGAGGGGCAATCGTTCGGGTCGACCGGGTGGCCGCTCGGGGCGCCCATGCACCATGCCCATCGCTTCCTGCGGGCCGAGGCGGCAGCGCCCGTCTCGGCCCGCAGGCGCGGTCAGAGCTGCATCCAAGCAGCAGCGGGCGCGAGAAGACATCCCGCGGCATCGCCGCCGGGGAACCGGCCCGGCATCTGGCCAAGCGACCGACCCGGTTCCCCTTTGACCGTCTCTCGCGAGACCGCCCGCAACGCCGGCCGGGACCCCTACCAAGCTGCCACGGCCGATACGGCCGCCTACGGACACGGGCGTCGTCCCAAGCAGACCAAACTAGCCCAGCGGCCCGCTCCACCCGCACCGGCAGAGGCCAAGCCCGCTCTGTGCCGGTCACCCGAGCAGATCGCAGGACGGGGCTGAGCAGGTCACTCCACAACTCACCAAAAGTCTTCTCAGCATCCCGCCCCGGCTACGGCGAACGCTCACCAGGTGCCAGGGCCGCGAGATGACCGAGCACCGGCCATCACCGCCGAGACGGGGATACCGATCTACCTCCGCAAGCCGCACAACCCACGGCAGGTATCGCACTCTGACAGAGATCTCCGCTGACCTACCGAGCAGCGCTGATGCGTTGACCGCTTGAGCTGGCAGCCGTTTGGCCGGAGGGTGATGGCGGACGGGGTGCCGTGTCCAGGGAGGGCCAGATCCCAGCATCGAACCAGTCCCGCAGTCGGTGTCGAGCGGTCACGCCCGAGCACCTACCACCTGGCTGGCACATTGCGCAGGCCACCGCCAGCCAGTGCAACACGGTCCCGAACCGAGAGCCGGCCGGGGGAGCGAGGCGTCAGGAGGGGCGCCGTTGCAGCAGCACCAAACCGGCCCGGGACACGCGCGCGGTGAGCACTGCCGTTGCTTCTGAAGCGGGGGAGTAGCGCTGGGGCGGGCCCATGTCCCGCGTCCGCATGAAGCACTTCGAGGCATCCTTCCTGAGCGGTCCCGCAGCTGTGAGACGTCGGGCGGGCGATGGGGCTGGTGCTCCGCGTGCTTGATCATCCGGGATCGATGCCTCGCCAGCATGAATCAGGTAAGTGCCTGCCTGCCCGGCTTCGAGGGCCTCCAACTATTACGGCGTAATAGTTGGAGGCCCTGAACGAAGTGACGCTCACGCGCCGTGCGGGACGGCGCCGGGGGAGTCGAGTTCGTTACTGGCCCCCGGTCCCTTCTGTAGTTCCACCGCAGCGGCCAAAGCCAGGCGAGCCTCATCTGTCAACGCCGGTGAACGGCCCGTCCGCTTCCCCAGCTTGAGCAGAGCCCGCAGGGCTGCGTCGAGATAGCGGTTGAGGCTCACCATCTGCAGCGGAGTCCGGCAATGGGGGAGTACCGCCTCGATCTCCTCCAACCAGTAGTCGGCATCCTCGTCGCGCTGCAAGGACTCGCGCTGCTCCAGCAGACGGGTGACCACCGGGACCAACAGCTCATGCCGCCGTTGCGCCGCCTCCTGGGCGCGACGCTCGGCGGCCTCCTCCAAGGCGATCCGTCGCTCAGCATCGAGGACCGCCTCAGGCGTCCGACGTACAGGTTTGGCCTGAGGCGTTCCATCGATGAGCTGGACGGCTTTCAGTCGCTTCGCCTTGTTGTAGGCGGCGTTCGGTGCGCCGACAGCCAACGCGGGAGCCAACTCGATCCACTGGGCTCCCGCTCGGCGGGCGTCGTCCACTGCTCGCGCCTGGTGGACCTCGGTCTGCTCACGGAGGTACTCCCAGAGCTGCACACGCCTCAGCGCCGCGGCACGCTGCACTTCAGGTGGCTGTCCCCGCAACGCCTGCACGTGCTTCTCGGCATACACGAGCGCACCGAACAGTTCGTCATCGGCAGGCATGCGTTCCACGTCCGGGTCTTCCGCGTTCTCGTGCATCTTGCGTAGTTCACCGACGACGGCCGGAGCATCAAGGGGACCGATCCGCATAGGAGCCTTGACCAGCGGTTTTGTAGGGCGGCTCGCACTTCGCACGCGCTTCTTCATACGCACATCCTGCCCCGCCCGAACGCCGTTTCACAGACTGTGAATCGTCTCCGGTGTCGGCGAGTCGAACAGCATGGCGGGGCGGCTGACCTGCTGTGATACGACGAGAGTCCCTTCATCGACCCGGCTTGGTGAGCTTGTTGCAAGCAGGCCCTGGTGCAGCCAGCGAAAGCGGACACGTCCGACCTGGGTCGCGAGTGCGATGCGTCGACGGGGCAGTCGTCCAGGTCCAGCAGAGGGGCGTGCGGACGTGGCCTGACGCCGGCCTCGGTCCAGTCCCGCCAGCCGACGGTTGCGGTTCTGGAAGAGGTCGACCCTGGACACGGGACGCTCACGAGCTGCCGGTTGCCGCCTTTGGGTGCGTGTTCGCCATGGATCGAGGGCCCCGACGACTTGGTCGTCGGGGCCGGGTCGGCAGAGGAGGCCAGGTGGGCGGCGGTAGGGAAGCTGGTGCCGTCGCCGACGGTGACCAGCAAAGCAGCGGCGGTCCTGACGCCGACGCCGGACAGCGACGTCAAGACCCTGGAACGAGGGTGAGTCTCCAGCGGCTGTCCGATCTGCGTTTCCAGGGATCGTCGCTGTTCGCAGACGGCCGCGTGCGAACGGACCAGAAATGGGATCACAACGGGGAGGGTGCCGGTGCCCGGGACCACAACGGTCTGCTCGTCGAGGGCGTCGAAGACCACGTCGATCGGCCGGGCAGAGTGGTCCAGGCGCAGGCCGAGGACACGCTCCAGGCTGGAGTGGAACTCGGTGAGCAGGCCCCGTATCCGGTTGGAGATGCGGGCCTCGGCCGCCAGGTCCTGGTCGAGGCCCACCAGTACGGTCAGCTCGGCGGTGATCTCGTCGGCCGGTTCCAGCGAGCGCAGGTGTGCGGCATCGTCCGTGCGGCTTCCGCGATCACGGCCGCGTCCTTCGCCTCGGTCTTCGCCTCACCCGGGTAGAGGTCGGCGATGCGCCGCGTCGAGAGTCCGGGCAGGTAGGCGACCTTGCAACCCGACGTCCCGGGTGACCGTCAGGGGCAGAGCTCCGATGGAGGCGGGCTGGTCCACGATCACCAGCACGGTGCCGAACTCCGCGGCCGGCTTGTCGAAGACGGCCCGCAGCTTCGGCTCGCTGTTGGGCAGTTGCTTGTCTCCAACGACGTCTCCCAGGCCCTCGGTGCCACCACCCCAGGTCATCCCTTCGACGGGGAGGAACAGTCATGCCGGGCCCGAAGGCCAGCGGCCCTCTTGCAGGACCGTGGAAAACACAACGGGGGGTCGGTGCTGCGCAGCAACTAGCGGCGGCGGAGGAGCCATCAGGTCTGGAGCTATTACGCCGTAATAGCTCCAGACGTGTAGCGAAAGTGGATCTTGGGCCATGAATGATCGCGGCTCATCGGTCGGGGAGATCTCGCGAAGGAACAGCGGGCGATGCTGACCCATTGCCGCCGCAAGGTCTGAAGGTAGGGCGGACGCCCGTCTGGCCTCGGTCGCAGCTGATCGACGGCGTACGGCTCCGGGTCCGGGTCCGGGTCCGGAACGAGGTTCCGGGGCGGTACGTCCCCTTCGAGTACGTACCGTGGAACCGGATTTACGACCTGTTCCGCCGGCCGCAGCAGAACGGTGCTCGGCGGGGCCGCTACAAGGCGACCGTCCTCGTCGCTGCCATCAGCGAGTGGCTGTGGCCCGCACTCGTCACCGGTGGGATCCACGTTCCACGCCACAGGCAGAGCGCTGCCGCAGAAGACACAGACGAACTCAATCACGAGGGGGAACGGTTGGGCCGGCTCCGCCGCCGATTGCTCCACGATCCAGGCACTGAAGTCAGCCGCTGATCCGATCCGACGCCCGCCGCCACCAGAACAGAACGCAGCTTTCAGCTCAGCCGGTCCGACGTATCGACGACTCCGCCCACGCCCACTCACGTCAGCCAACACAGAGCACTGCCGACACACATCCAGGCGGTCAGCCCGTAACCAGCCAACGCCTCTCAGCGTGTCCGGTCCGCCAGCTGGACGAGGCGTCCCGGGAGGGGGGACAGTCAAAGGTGCCGTCCGCCGTCCACCTCCGCCGCCCAGCATCGAACAGGCGCAGCCTTCGTCCCCGTTTGCCAGGGTTCGGACAAGCGTCCTCTGACCGCCGCATCCTCGACGAGGGGTTCGACGGCCACTGGTGCCTCGGCCGCGCGCCGCCCTGGGACCGCGCAGCGGACGGCCTACAGTCCCTCGGTCAGCGTCTCACCGTCGGTGGGGGAGAGGCTCGTTCGCGGCGGCGCGTGCCTGCGACACGCGGGCTGTGGGTGGTTGACAAATGGGCTCTGTCAGTAAAAACCTGTCAAAGACGGGCTGAGCCTCCCCGTCTGCGTCGGGTTGAGGACATGTCAGGCCCTGGAGAGCCGACCCGCCAGGGACCGAAGAGAAACGTTACGCCTTCTCAGAGGGAACGGTTGCAGGGACCGAAAAGGTTCAGTCCCTGCTTCGCGGCTCGCCGAGGCCGTGTCGCCAGGGACGCCGCTCCGGTCCGGGCAAGGGACTCAAGGGCCGAAGGGACTCAAGACCTCCACAGGGGCCAGCAGGGCGAGGAAAAAAAGCCGGCAGGGACGCAACTGCCGGCAGGGCCTGACCGCAGGGGCGGGAGGGACTGCGGCTGCTTTGGTCCCTGAGCTTCCGTCCCTGGTGTTTGTGCAGGTCAGAGCCCTAGCACAGGATCTGAGAGGGACTGTAGGGACCGAAACTCGCAATTATGACGTAGAGAAGAGATGTATTCGTACACGCGCGCGCATACAACACAACACTCAAGTACAGCTCATAATGGCGACGTTGAGTCCCTACAGTCCCTGCGTAGATGAGGCGTAAGGCCCTGACCTGCGGTTATGCTCCCCGCCCTAGCAGGGACCGCCCGGATTTACAGCCCCTGGCCGTTGGTCCCTGGACCCTTTGGTCCCTCGCCCCGCCCCCTGGACCAGGCCTTGCCCGCTTCCTCCCCGAAACGCAGGCGAAGTTCACCGTGCTGTTCAGTCCCTTCAGCCCCTAGGGTGGGAGCGGAGCACCTAGCCAGGGACCCAAGGGACCCACGAAACTGATAGAACGGCACGCGGGTCAGACAGACACTCCCTTTTCAGTAAGCGGGCCTTACACTCGTTTGGCATCAGAGTCCCTTCGGTCCCTGGTGGGGGCAACGTCCCACGCCAGGTGTGTGAAGTGATCGGGCAGACAGAAGTGACGAGGACGATTCCCGTGCGCCGCGAAGACGAGAGCAGCCCTAGTGCAGCCGGAGTTGCGCACGGGTCGCCGCGAGCCGTCGCGGGCTGGTGTGCGGCGCAGGGCTGGCCGGTCCACCCGCTGACACCGGGACGCAAGACCCCTGTGGGGAACTGCTCCGCCTGCTCGGGGCGCCGGCACGAACCCGCCGAGTGCCCCTGTCTGCCCGCAGGACGCCCCTGCCACGGCTTTCACGCCGCCACGACGGATCCCGGGCTCGTCGACCGCTGGTGGGCCGACACGCCCGCCGCCGGTGTCGGAGTCGCCTGCGGCCCCGCAGGACTCGTCGTGATTGACATCGATGCCCACCAGGCCCCCGTGCCGGACCGGGGACGGCTCCTCCCCGGCATCCCGATCCCCGACCAGGTGCAGCTCGCCGGGCTGGCCTCAGGCTTCGACACGCTGGCCCTCCTGGCCGCCTATCGGGGTGAAACCTCCCCTGCCGAGGACGAGAACACATTGCGCGTACGTACTCCCTCAGGTGGTCTGCACGTCTGGTACCGCAATCCCGACACATCGACGCGGTACAGGTGTTCGACCGGGTCCGCCCGCCACACCGCGCTCGCCTGGCAGGTCGACGTACGGGCCGAGGGCGGCTACATCGTCGCCCCCGGCACCCGCACGCCGCAGGGTGTCTACCGTGCGGAGGGAACGGCCCGGCGTCCTGCGGTGCTCCCGGAGTGGCTCCAGCGCGAGTTGCGCCGTACGGGACACGTGCTCGGGTCACAGCGCCCTGCTGTGGCCGCTGTGGCCGCCGTTCCGGCCCCGGTGACGCGGTCGCAGCGGCGAGCCGCCTCGGCGGAGCGGCTGCTCGATCCTCTGATCGCCAGTGTCGCGGAGTGTGCGGCCGCCCCCGAGGGCACGGGGTTCACCGAGAAGCTCAACCGCGCCGCGTACACGGCCGGAGGCCTGGTCGGCGCGGGCCATCTCGACCACGCCACCATTCGTGACCGACTTGTCCGTGTCGCTTCCTACGCCCGGCCGTGGCAGCAGACCAGGAATGAAAAGATCGTCGACGACGCCCTTGCCGTAGGGTCCGTCCGCCCTCTTCACCTCAAAGGACGTCCATGAGCAGCAGTGCCGAAGGCTCACCGCGTTTTGATCCGCAGGCCGCCGCTCAGCAGATGCTCGACCTGGAGACGGTGGAAGTGGTGGCCGCGCCCGCACGTCTGCCCGCGCAGGGCTTCGTCAACGCCCCTGTGGCGTCGTTCGGCGGCGGAGCCGCCTCCTCGGTTCCCTTGTTGCCTCCTTCCCTCTCGGACCGGGGAAACGCCCGCCTGTTCGTGCAGATGCACCGTGATCAGTTCCGGCACGTGGAGGGACTGGGCTGGTTCGCCTGGGACGGCTACCGGTGGAAGCGCGGGGGAGGGGAGAAGGCCGCGCTGTGGGCCGCGGGGGAGATGGCGGAGGACATGCCGGCCACCGACCCGCGGGGCGTCTTCAGCGACCGGGAACTGGCGAACCACAAGCGGCGCACGTTGTCCACCACCGGTCTGAAGGCGCTCCTCACCCAGGCGAAGGCCTCACCGGACATCTCGGTCGCCCCTGACAGGCTGGACGGGGACCCGTACGCCCTGTGCACTCCCGTCGGAGTGGTCGACCTGCACAGCGGGCACCTCCGCAAGCCGGACCCCACCCGTGACTTCCACTCCCGTGCCACCAGTGTCGCCCCGCAGGCCATGGAGACCCCGCGCTGGCACCGGTTCCTCGCCGACACCTTCGGCGAGGACGACGAGGGCCGGGAGATGATCGACTTCCTGCACCTGCTGCTCGGCTACTCCATCACCGGCGACGTGGGCGCGCAGGTGCTGCCCTTCCTGCACGGCGAGGGCAAGAACGGCAAGTCGGTGCTGCTCGACATCATGATCCAGATCCTCGGTGACTACGCGGACGCGGCTCCGCCCGGCTTCCTGATGGACCGTGGGGCCTTCTCGGAGCACTCCACCGAGCTGACCGAACTGCACGGGCGCCGCCTGGTGGTGTGCAGCGAGCTGAAGCCGAACGACAAGTTCGACGAGGCGCGCGTCCGCCTCCTGACGGGCGGCGACAAGATCAAGGCCCGCCGTATGCGGCAGGACTACTTCTCGTTCACCCCGACCCACCACCTGTGGCTGCTGGGCAACCACCGCCCGGAGGTGTCCACGGGCGGCTTCGCGTTCTGGCGGCGCATCCGGCTGCTGCCCTTCACCCGGACGGTTCCGGCGCACCGCAGGATCGACAACCTGGCCTTCGAACTGGTCCGTGACGAGGGGCCGGGAATCCTGCACTGGCTCATCGAGGGGGCACAGCGCTACCTGCGTACCAGGGATCCGCTGGAAGGCCCCGACAGGGTCCGTATCGCGACGACGGCCTACGCCACCACCGAGGACCACATCGGCCGTTTCCTCGCCGAGTGCTGCACGCGTGACGGCGAGGGGAAGGACCTGCGGGTGGAGCAGGGGCTCCTCTACTCGGAGTACAGCTCGTGGTGCAACGCCGGCGAGGGGATCCGGCCCGCGACACCCCGGGCCTTCGCCAACCGCGTCCGCCAGGAGGTGGGCGTGGCCTCACCCGCCGACATGATCAAGTCAAATGGCCGGAAATATTATCCTGGCATCGCCCTATTGGAGCACTCATGACGGCCTCCGTTTGTCTGCTCTCTCCACCACGTGGCCTACACGGTCGTCGGAGTGCGCTCTACGATGGTGGGCGGGCCCCGAATGCGGTGAGCCCCCGAGAAGCGGCCCGTCCCCCGGGGAAGGGCGGGCCGGAGCGACACGGACAGATGCCCGGCCATGTCCCATGGCCGGGGAGCACGCCGACGAAGGAGAGGCTGCAGCCATGAGTTCGCTGTTGACCGAGAGCGACCTCATCCACGAGGCCGAGGTGGTGTGGCTGGAGAACCTCGAACGGCTCGACTACGTCCGTCAGGCGCTGGACAAGACGAGGCGGCGCAACACCAAGCCGCCGTACGCGCGCGACGGCCGTATGGTCGGGTACGCGCTGCTGGACGAGGACGCCTCCCCGGACCCGGACAGCGGCCTGTACAAGCGCCGGGTGTTCTTCCTGCTGCCCCATGACCGTGACAGCCTGCCCGACGGCCTGTACCGCGAGGGAGCGCCGGGAGAAGCGGTCGACCCGCGCACGATCGCCCCGAAGAAGCCGGGAGCGAAGACGCCCAGGTCCCAGTCCGGTTCCGTGGCCATAGCGACGTCCACCCCCTGAGGCGGGGCTTCCCGGCGGGCGGGGGCCGGGACTCCTCCGTTACGGGAACGAGCGGTGGTCTCACGTGGTTCGCGTGCGTCCGCCCGGAAGGCCGACGCACGCGAGGTGCCGTCCCGCTCGCCCGACGGGCCTCAGTACCAGTGGTTGGCCTGCCAGAACGTCCAGGCCTGGCAGGGGCTGCCGTAGACGCTGTTCATGTAGTTCAGGCCCCACTTGATCTGGGTGGCCGGGTTGGTCTGCCAGTCGGCG
>NZ_JAINRC010000034.1 GCF_020400655.1 Streptomyces spinosus | reverse complement strand
GCGGCCTCAGTCGCCGGAGAGGAGCGTAGTAACGGGGATCGACCGAGGGCGGTTCCTCTGCCGCCGCGAGCGGCAGGTGCACGTACTCCAGTGTGCGGCCCTTCGGCCACCTCCGGATGATCGCGTCCGCCAGTTCGGCGACCGCGGCCGCGTCGTGAGGTCGGCTCGCCGCCCGGTGCCCGAGGTCGCCGAAGCACAGGTGCACTCCGAACCGCGAGCCGTCCGGCGCCTTGGCCGCCTGCCGGGTCACCAGGAGGGCGAGAAGCCGCGCCGCCGGACGGCGCAGCACGCGCGGCATGGTGTTCACGGCGACCAGGGCCGCCGGGGACTCGAGCTGGAAGACCACCGTGTCGGCAGCCGTGGCGTGCACCGTCCGAATCTCGGCCGAGAGTGCCTGGAAGAACGCACGTATGGCGCGTGTCATGCCTACCGGGCCGAAGGTGAACAGCGCCATGTCGAGGTAGCCGGGTGTCCCGATCTGGAGCGGCAACTCGGCGGTGGCGGGATGCCCCATGCCGGCCAGGGTGTGGAGCTCCTCGGCCGCGAACTCGGCGAGCCGCAGAGGGACGTCCGCCCCCCGCAGTCGTTCGCCGCGGCGCACGGCCAAACGGTCGGTGTCGTCGTATCCGCTCCAGTCGCCGTTTCGTACGACACGCACCTTCGGCGAGACCTTCAACGCCTTGACCACGGGGACGAACCACATCAGGCGGTCTCCGGTCTCGCCCCCGCACAACCGCCGCAACCGGCCGGCGAGGTCTCCGACCTGCCAGCGCAGGGCCTGCTCCGCGGTGCGGAACTGGGGCAGGCTGCCCACGAAGTGAAGACGCCGTTCCGGCGAGGCCTGCGCCTCGGGACGGTTCGCGGAGGCCGCCGTCAATGTGGTTCCTCGGATCGCACGGTGTCCGGGGGAGTGACCCGGCCGATGACAGATGATCGTATCGTCAACACGGAGTCCTGTTGATCACCTTCGGGTCACGCCACGAAGAATTCCCGGAAGCTGCGGTCGATCTTCCCCCAAATGTCACAGCGCCAGCGCATAGGGTCGCGTGCAAGCTGTCGCCGCCGCTGATGCCGGCACTGTTGACGCCGGAGTCCAGGCGCCCGGAGTCGCTGACGGCGGTCCGAACGGCGTGTGCGATCGACTCTTCGTCCCTCCGTCGCACTGGACGTGGCGTGCTGTACGGTCGGCCTCGTGGATCAGAGGCACGGCCAGCGTGGTTTCGGTGCGTCCGGCGACGGTGACGGTGCAGCCCGCGGCAGCCACGGTCAGCGCACTGGCTCGTCCGATGCCGGTGCCCCCGCCGGTGATGAGCGCGGTGGTTTCCTTGAATCCCTCACGCATGACGGTTGGCCCTTCCCGGCGGGCCGCCCGTCGGGGCCGGCCCACCCTCGTCGTGACTAGGGGATGGTGCTGTCAGGCGGTCGTCGCTGTGGCCGCGAGCATGTCGATGGAGACCTGCCAGAGAAGGGCCGCCCGCTCGGGGTCCACGGCGTGGGCCGCTACGCCGCGGCGGATACCGGGCTGGTGCGGGGCGGCCTCGTTGCAGTCCTCGAAGTACCGACCACTGACCCCTTCGACCAGCGGGGAGGCGGCGAGCAGCACGGATGTGGCGGCTCCCTGCGGGATGTCCTTCCAGGACACGTCGGTGCTGCCGGCCTCGAACGTGGCCGGGCTGTTGGAGATGTCGCCCATGTGGCGGCCGAGTCGGGTGGTGGTGATGCGGCCGGGGTTGAGGGCGTTGACCGCGATCAGGTCCGACGCCCAACGGCGGCTCGCCTCGACGGCGAACAGGACGTTGGCGGTCTTGGACTGGCTGTAGGCCGCCCACGGGTCGTAGGGGTGCCGGTCGAAGTTGATGTCGTCGAACAGGACGTCGCCGTTGACGTGCCCCACCGAACTGACGGCAACGACGCGGGATCCGCGGGCCGAAACGAGGGCGTCGTGCAGGCCGGTGGCGAGCGCGAAGTGGCCGAGGTGGTTCGTGGCGAACTGCAGCTCCCACCCCTCCTTCGTCCGCTCCAGCGGTGAGGCCATTACGCCGGCGTTGAGGACCAGCATGTGCAGCGGCCCCTGCCACGCCTCGACGAAGGAGCGCACCGAGGCCTGGTCGGTGAGGTCGAGCAGCGTGGCATGGACGCTTCCCGGACCGCTCTGCGGGGTGATCTCCTGTGCGACGTCCGCCCCCGCGGTGAGGTCACGCACGCCGATGACGACCTCGGCGCCGGCCGCGGCCAGCACACGAGCGGTTTCACGTCCGATTCCGGAGGCCGCGCCGGTGACGACAGCGCGCCGACCGGTGAGGTCGACTCCGGTGACCACCTCGGCGGCGGTGGTCTGAGCCCCGAAGGGGGTGGTGATCAGGTGGTCGGTCACGAGCTGCTCCAAGAAGGCGGTCATGCGGGGCGGCGTGCGCGCAGGCGAGTGGCGCGCGGGCAGGGTGCCGCCGTAGTCTCATATCCGGAACTGGTTCCGGTTCGCTTATGACAGTAAGCGGAACTGGTTCCGCTTGCAAGCGGCGGCGGCACGACGGGAGTGCGGAGTGACCAGCAACGGCGAGAGGCAGGCGCGGCGCCCCAGGTCGTTGCGCGCCGACGCGCAGCGCAACGAGGACCGGCTGCTGGAGGCAGCGGCAGCAGCGTTCGCCCGCGAGGGAGCGGGCGCCTCGGTCAAGGACATCGCCCGCGCAGCCGGCGTCGGCGTCGGCACGCTCTACCGCAGGTTCCCGTCCAAGGAACTGCTGATCGAGGCGATCTACCGGCACGAAGTGCAGCGGCTGTGCGACTCGGCGCCGCACCTCGCCGCCACACGACCACCCGTGGACGCCCTGCGGACCTGGATGGAAGCCTTCATCGACTTCATGACCGCCAAGGACGGCATGGCCGACGCGCTGCGCGTGGTGCTGAGCGACGACGGCGATAAGATGCACACCCGCGCCCTGCTCGCCGACGCCATCGCCCACTTGCTCGCCGCCGGGGAGGAGCGGTCCCCGGCCCGCTCCGAGGTCGACGCCCAGGACGTGCTCATGGCCCTGGGCGGCATCAGCCTCATGGCCTCCAGTGAGGGGCGTCGCGACCTGGCCACCCGGCTCATCGGCATGCTCCTGCGCGGCATTGTGAAGAGCTGACACGTATCCGGGCCGGCTGGTGGGAGACTCGGACACCTCGTGCCGGTGGCGACCGCCGCGGCCGTTGCACCGGCCTCGTCAAGCGCATCCCGGACCCCGAGGGCGGCATGGCCCGAAAGTCCCGCTTGGGCTCGCGGGGCGCCGGCATGCCCGGCGGGGGACACGACCTCATCACTCGGCGCTCGAAGAGGGCGGCCGAGGGCCTGCACCGGCTGGTGGTGATGTACGGCACCGGCTGGTGGCGATGTGCGGCACCGGCCGCTCGGACCGCGTCAGAAGGAGGCGGCGACGTGGGAGGCGTCCGCGCCGCGGATCAGCTGTCCGCGAGGAGTTCTTCGTCGATCAGGGTGAGCTGGGCGGCGAAGAGCCTGGCACCGCCCTGAGCCGGATGACGTACGGCAAGCGCCTCCACGCCGTTGCGGGCGAGCGCTCCCTGCGCCTTGCGGCCGACCGCGACGATCGTGCTGATCCGGAAGGCGGCCGCCAGCGCGAGGGCGATGGGCGTGCCCCGGCTGATCTCACTGGCGCGCGGGGGGCGGTTGGTGTCGGGCCGGCCGGGTTGGTGCGGGTGGTTCGGGTAGATCGGCCAGAACATCGGCACCGGCCCCCGGAGGGCCGTCACCGTATGCCACACCACGGCCGATGAGTTCTCCCACAGGCCCGGCGGGTCGGTGGGGATCTCGAAACCGTCACCGTCCGGGTCGCCGGTGATCAATCCGGGCCTGGCGCTCAACTGGGCCACGCTCATGAACGGCAGCCCGGTGACGGCGTGACCCCGGTAGCCGGGGGCCTCGCCGATGAGCAGCATCCGGGGACGGACGCCGTCCATCAGCTCCAGGTACCGCGGCAGGTTCCGCTCGCGCAACCTGCCGTCTGCGTCCCGCCCGTACAGAAACCGTGCGTCGTCCGTCCCGGGCAACGCGTGGAGCAGTTCCCAGAACCGGTCGAGGTCCGTCGTGGTCATCGCCCGCTCTCCCCTGAGGAAACCCGCCCGGGTCGGCTTCGGCTGCTTCGCGGCGGCCTCCACGTGCTTGCGGAGTGCTCCGCCCAGGTCTCCGGAAAGCCTACCGGGCTGAAGTGGCCGGTGCCCTCGATGAAGTGCAGGTCGTAATCGCTGTAGTAGTCGCCGAGCGTGTCGCTCCACTCCGTGGGGAAGAGCGCGTCGCTGTCCGGCCACAGGATGGTGATGTTCTTCGAGAACCTGTCCTCCGGCGCCGGTGTGGTCTCGTCGGCGTAGAAGGTGATGGGTTGACGGCGACCCGGGGGTCACGGGTGACGACGTAGGACACGGCGTCGGATGTCCAGGGGCCGCAGCAGCTCCATGCCCTCGATCTGACGCTCGATGGCCTGTCCCACGCCGTCGCGCAGGTGCGTGCCGAGTTCGGTGTCCACGGTGCCGGGCCCCACCAGGCTCACGCGCACGCGCTTCGGGCCGACCTCCTGGCGCAGGGCCTCGGTGAGGCCGTTGACGCCGAACTCCGTCAGGTTGCAGACGGCCGTACCGGGCCGGGCCACCCGCCCGGCGGTGGAACTGATGTCGGCGACGTAGGCGAAGCGGGTCCCCGGGCGCTGGGCCGGGGAGGCCCGCACCACAACGCGGGCACCGCGGTCGACCGCGCGGGCAACGGCCGCGGTCAGGTCGTCCACGGCCAGGTCCCAGTGGAAGCAACCCTGGACGCCGGCGCTCTGGATGTGGTCCGCGAACCGCTGGGGTACCGAGCCGGCGGCTCCACCGCCGCGTCTCCCGGGCCGCGCAGGAGCGCCACCCGGATGCCGGCGTCGGGAATGTCCGTCCGGTGTTCGTCGCGGCGCCCGTACGCGCGGCCTCCCTGCCGCCGGCAGAGGCACGGCGGACGTGGATTCCAGGGCTCTCATCGACCTGCTGCTGCACGGAGTGCTGACGGACTGAACGACCAGGACGGCGGGCGGGCGGCCGGGGTGCACCGCATCACGCCCGGGGCCCGGCCGCTTCGGCAGGCCGGCCGTGCCACGCATCCTCGTACGCGCACCCGGCGGGGGCCGCGCGAAGCGGATGGCGGCCTCCACGGGCCGCCGCGCGCCCGCCCGTCCGGCGCACGGGGGAACCGCGCAGGCTGCGCTCACCGCTGTCGCCTGCCCGGGGCCGGGACCGGAGCACGGCGCGAGGCGGTCGGAGGCGTCCACGGCGCCGTGCGGGACAGCGGCACCTCCATGGCGACGCCGCACGTCGCTTACCGGCCAGCAGCACAACGGTGGTCGGGGCACCGGAGGCTGGACACGCTCCCGGCACCCGGTGCCCGCGGCCGCGCTCCTCCCTCGTGCCGGGGGGCCGGCGCGCGTCAGCAGCGGCGCAGACGCTTGTCGGTGACGGCCGGGGCCGGGTCGATGTAGAAGTCGTCGGGGTTGAGGTCGACACCCGGAGGGACGATCTCGTCGATACGATCGAGAAGGCCGGCGTCGAGCTCGACGCCGGCACCAGCGAGGAGATCGGCCAGCTGCTCCGGGCGGCGCGGACCGATGAGCACCACGCAGACCGCCGGGTGCGCGAGGACGAAGGCGACGGCCAGGTGCGACAACGGCAGGCCGGCCCGGTGGGCAGCCTGCCGATTCCTCACCACTGCCGCCGCATCCGGTAGCGCTCCGCCGCCCGCGAGCAGCCCGGTGCGCAGACGCCTCCTCGTCCCGAGCGCGGTGCCGGGCCGGGTGCCGCCTCGGGCGCCGCTGCTTCGGAGCCCCGTGTCCCGTGCGGGCCGGGTCGGACGCCGGGCACGCCCGTTCCCGGCCCGCACGGAGTCAGGCCGTAGACGCCTCTTCCAGGCGGATCGCGGCGGCAGGGCAGATCTGCGCCGCCCGGCGCACGTTCTCCAGCTCACCGGCGGGGGGCTCGGCATGGAGGAGGATGACGACCCCGTCGTCGTCCCGCTGGTCGAAGACCGCCGGAGCCGCGGCGACGCACTGTCCGCCGGAGACGCAACTGCCCTCATCAACCGTGATACGCATGTTCACCTTTCCCTGTGCTGATACGTCGAGCTGATTCGCTGTGCTCATACGTGGTGCTGATACGTCGTGCTGATACGTTGCTGTGTCGGCCGGTGACACGGCCCCCAGCCGGCCCGTGTCAGAGAAGGACCGGCAGGCTCTCCAGCGCGTACACGTTCCCGCCGCCGGTGTACCGCAGTTCCTCCGCAGGTACGGCGAGCCGGATGTCGGGGAACCTCTCGAACAGCGCCGGCATGGCGATCTGTAGTTCCACGCGGGCCAGGTGCTGACCGACGCACTGGTGGATCCCGTAGCCGAAGGTCATGTGCGCCGAGGGCTCGCGGGTCAGGTCCAGGACGTCGGGCTTCTCCACGAACTCCGGGTCACGGTTGGCCGTCAGCGCGGACACCAGCACGCGGTCACCCGCCTTGAGCGGATGGCCGGCCACCTCCATGTCCTCGGCCACGGCGCGCGTCAGCGTGCCCGAGATGGACAGGTAGCGCAGAAGCTCCTCGACCGCGTCCGCCGTCGAGTGCGCCGGGTCCATCATGATGGCCCGCTGCTCGGGCTGCTGCATCAGGGCGAGCGCGCTGAGGCCGATCATCGCCGCGGTCGTCTCGTGACCCGCCACCACCAGGATGCCGAGAAGCCCGATGAGCTCGTCGTCCGTGGCCTCACCGTGCTGCCCCGTCACGAGGCGACCGACAAGACCGTCCCCGGGGTTCTTGTGGTTCTCCGCCACGAGTGCGCCGACGTACTCGTTCAGCCGCATGAAGGCCGCCATCGCCTCGTCGCGCGGCAGTGACACGTCGGTCACTCCTGCCGAGACGGTGTGGAAACGTTCGTGATCGGACTCGGGTACGCCCAGGACGTGGCCGATCACCGAGGACGGCACGGACAGGGCGTAGTCGGCGACCAGATCCACCTCGGGGCCGGCCGCCGCGAGCGCGTCCAGTTTCTGCTGGACGACGCGCTCGATCATCGGACGCATGGCCGCCACCGACTTCGGCATGAAGGTGCCCATGACCAGACGCCGCAGCCGCTGGTGTTCGGCGCCGTTGTACCGGGGCAGGAACCCGGGCTGCGCACTGGAGATGCTGTCCTCACCGGCAGGAGCCGGGACGAAACTGTGGTCGATCCTGCGGTTGCCGAAGACAGAGCGGACGTCCTCGTAGCGTGTGAGCAGGAGCATGTCCACATCGCCGTACTCGGATTCGCTCACCCGGATCTCGGTGGGACGGCCGCTCTCACGCATGGCGACCAGTCGCGCGGAGGGGTCGAACGGGCAACGCGGCTCTCTGTCGGTCACGACGAAGCCACGGCTTTCGCTAGCGGTCAACGAAAGTCTCCTCAGGATGATGGGGCCGTACGGGCGCGTGCCCGAGCCGGCGAAGTGTGAGACGGGGAGGCGGAGCACGCGCGCCGCCACCTGGTGTGCGCCGCCGACCGTCCGACGTCCCTGGCGAGGCGGGGTCTTGGCGACGCTCTGCAATATTTCCTGATTAACTTGCCCTGTCAAGGATCACTTGGGTCAACTGACTGACAGGGAAGCGCAGTTGAAGCGTGTAGATGCCACGGATGTGCTGCTGATCGGAGGCTCGATCGCCGGAGCCACGACGGCCGAGGCGCTCCGCCGCAGGGGTTTCACCGGCAGCATCCGGCTGGTGGGCGACGAACCACATCTCCCGTACGACCGGCCCCCGTTGTCCAAAAAGGTCCTCGCCGGCACCTGGACACCCGATCAGGTCACCCTGTTCGACGGGAAGCGCCTGGACGCACTGGGCGTCGACGTCACCCTCGGCCGGCCGGCGGTCCGGCTCGACGTGCTCGACCGGGTGGTCGGCCTGGCCGACGGGAGCGCCCTTCCCTACCGGACCCTGGTCATCGCGACCGGACTGAGGGCCAGGCCCCTGCCGTACGGGCACGGCCTCGCCGGCGTCCACACGCTTCGCACCCTCGAGGACGCCATGCGGCTCAGGAAGGACTTGCTCAAGGCCCGCAACGTGGCCGTCATCGGCGCGGGTGTCCTCGGCTGCGAGATCGCCTGCACCGCGCGGGAACTGGGTGTCGACGTCACCCTCCTCGACCCGAACCCCACTCCCATGTGGCACCAACTCGGGCCCGAGATCGGCAAGATGATCGCCGAGCTGCATGCCGGCAACGGGGTGGAGCTGCGCACCGGGACCAGGGTCACCGGTCTCTCGCAGCACGCGGGCCGGGTCGGCGGCGTCCACCTCGAGAACGGTGGGACGGTACCCGCCGACGTCGTCGCCGTGGCCGTGGGTTCGACACCCGCGACCGGCTGGCTGGCGGGCAGCGGGCTCACCTTGGACGACGGTGTCGTGTGCGACGAACGCTGTCGTGCCGGGGAGGGTGTCTACGCCGTCGGTGATGTGGCGCGCGGCCCGTGGGAAGGTGGCACCGGCAGACGCCTGGAGAACCGGACCAACGCCACGCAGCAGGCCGTGTTCGTGGCGGCGGACATCCTGGGAGCGCGCGAGCGGTACCAGCCCGTGCCCTACTTCTGGAGTGACCAGTACGACGTGCGGATACAGGTGCACGGGTCCGTGCCAGGAGACGGCGAACTAACCCTCCTGGAAGGCGACTTGGCGTCCCGCCGGTTCGTGGTGCTCGTCTCGCGGGGTGAAACCCCCGTCGGGCTCGTCGGGTGGAACAGCGGGAAGAGACTCAGCGTCGCCCGTCGCGAGTATCTCTGATCCTCCTCGGAGTCAACCACGTGTTCCATCACCTCGACGAACGGGACACTCCTGGACCGCGCCCGCTGCCGGGCCGGTGGGAGTAGCGGCACCGGCCGATGGGCGTCCCCCGGGGTCTGACGGGGCACGAAGAGGGCTCGGGGCCCCGGGAACGGCGAGCGCCGCCCGCGATGGAGCACGGCCATGAAGGGCGCGAGGCGCCGCGCCCGGGGCCCCGAGCGCAGGGCGTCACGCACGGGCGCCCCCTGCGCGTCCAAGCCGCTGTAGCCCCGGTGTGCGAGGGCCCAGTGGTGTGCGTCCTCCCGGTGGTGTGGCGCACGACACAGGAACGCGGCCGGACCCGCGGAGAGAAGAAAGTGTGAGGCATACAGAACCCAGTGAGTCATTGCGGCCGCGCGTACGGGCGGGGGACCGTGCGGCGTTCGCCGACCTGTACGACCGGAACGCCCGCACGGTCTACAGCCATGCCCTGCGGCTGACCGGTAACTGGTCGGACGCCGAGGAGGTGATGTCCGAGACCTTCCTCAGCGCATGGCGCACTCGGGAGACGGTCGATCCGGAGGGCGGTTCACTCACACCGTGGCTGCTCGGCATCGCGACGAACAAGGCGCACAACGCCAACCGCGGTCTGCGCCGCCGGCTCGCCTTCCTGGCGCGCAGCCCGGAGCCCCGGCCCGTGGAGGACTTCGCCGACGAGACGGCCGGCCGGATCGACGATGCCCGCCGTCTCGCGCTTGTCCACGACGCCCTGCGCCGGCTGCGGCGCCCGGACAGGGAGGTGATCGCCCTGTGCGTGGGCGCCGGGCTGGACTACCAGCAGGCCGCCGAGGCGCTGGGCATCCCGGTCGGCACCGTGAGGTCGCGGCTCTCGCGTGCCCGGGCCCGACTGGCCCGGTACAGCGCCGGTGCAGCGCCTCGAGGAAACGTGGAACCGCGTGGCCGTCGCGGAGAGGAAGAGAGTGAGGCCGCGATCGCGGCCCTGTTCCTGCAGGAGGAGACCCGATGAACGCCGACAACCCGCGCTCCGGCTCCGCCCGGAGTCAAGCGGAGGAGTTGCTGGCAGCTCCGGCCGACTGGGACCTCTCGCCGAGCCGCCACCGTCACCACAAGGACATGCTGATGCAGCAGATCGACCAGGACCTCTCCGCTCCGGGCGCAACGTCGCCCGCCCCGCCCCGCCGCAGGCTGCCACGCCTGGGCCTGGTGCTGCCCGCCGTGTCACTGGCCCTGGCCGGCGCCCTGGTCATCACCTCTTCCCACGGCGGCCACGGTTCCGCTCCGGCGGCCGGGTCCGCCGCTTCCGGACCGGCCCGCGTGAACAGCGCGACCGCCACCCTCGACCGGATCGCCGCCGCGGCCATGAAGACGGACGTCACGCCGGTGACGGAAGACCAGTTCGTGTACATCCGGCGCCTGGCGCGCGAGAACAAGGGCGCCTTCGGCGGTCCGGTGGCGCTCGGAGCCACGCACAAGGAAGAGGCCTGGACGGCTCAGAAGCCCGGTCCCGTGACCACGACCGGCTGGCTGCGTTCGAGTGGGAAAGACGCCGTCATGCCTGGTCAACTGGTGCCCAGTACCTTCGCGACTCCCGTGCGCCCCGGCCTGTGGCACCCCACCTACGCGTGGCTGGCCCAACTGCCCACCGACCCCGACGCCCTGCTCAAGGTGCTCTACAGCCAGACCACGGTGGAGAAGGGCGAATCGAAGGACGAAGCCGTCTTCAGGGAGATCGGCGACCTGCTGGGCAGCGTGATCATGCCGCCCGCGACCGCCTCCGCCCTGTACAAGGCCGTCGCCAGGGTTCCCGGCGTCACCCGGGTCCCCGACGCCGTCGACGCGGCCGGCCGCCACGGCATCGGCATCACACACAAGGACAGCGGTTCCAGGACCCGATCCGTGTTGATCTTCGACAAGGGCACACTCGCCTACCTCGGCTCGCAGGCGTACTTCATCAACGGTGGCGCCAGGACGGGGAGTACGGCAGGTGACGTCCTGTTCGGTGTCGACGCCGTCATGGCCCGCGGAGTCGTCGACCGGCACGGCGAGGTACCGCCGAAGACCGCCGGCTGATTCCGCCGTGGACGGGGTGGGGCTCGCGCGCCGCCGGCGCCGGGCCCCGCATTGGCGTCGGACGGTTCGATCAGGCGGGGGAGGTCTCGCCGCCGTCGCTCCCGCGAGGGCGGCGAGCTTGGCGTCAAGGTAGGGGATCAGTTCCTCGGTGCCGTAAGAGGTGAGCGCCTCGGCGCCGAGGATGTCGCGCACGCCGGCCGCCGAACCGCCAGTGGTGGTGGTGAGCAAGGTGACCTTCTCGTGGGCGGTGAGATCACGCAGGTGCCGCACGGCCGGCCGGTGATCGGCGTCCTCCAGTTCACCGATGTAGCGATCCCCGAACTCCGCGAAGCGCTCCTGGTCGTGGTGGTGCCAGTGACGCAGGTCCGCCGACGGCGTCACGTCGCGGAGCCATTTGTCCGCGTGAGCCCGTTCCCTGGGCATTCCGCGGGGCTACAGGCGGTCCACGAGCACGCGCTTGCCGTTCCGCGACGAGGTGTCCTCATAGATCCTCTGACACCTGGGAACGCCGCGTGGGCGGGGCCGCCGGCTGCGGTCCCACCCACGCGGTGCTGTCCCGGGTGACTCCCGGGGGGTGACGTCAGCGCAGGCCGAAGGCCCGGGTGATCGTCTGCGAGACGGTGTTGCCCGCGCTGTCCCGGGCGCCGACCCGGAGGGTGACGAAGTCGGCGGACCGCGGCGCGCGCAGGTTCGTCCGCCATCCTTCGTCGCGCCGGCTCAGGTCGGTCCGCTGCCAGGTCGCACCGTCGTCGTACGACACCTCGACGGTCGGTTTCCCGATGGTGCTGGTGGTGCCCGGCAGGTGCGAGGCGGTCACCGTCAGGCCGGCGTGCCGGTCGGCACGGCCGGACTTGTCGGTGTCCACGCCGTAGTCGAGCTGGATGAGCGGCAGGGACACCGCCGCATCGCTGCCGGTGACCGCGGAGGTGAAGTCCCACTCGGTCAGCGTGTGCGTCGAGTACGGGTTGGCCCAGGTACCGCGGTCGTTGTCGAGGACCAGCCGGTAGGGCAGGCGCTCGGCGCCGAGGCCGGGAACCTGGAGGTACTCGGCGTTGCCCCAGTCGAGCTGCTGGTCGCCCTGGTAGAGCGACATCCAGTCCTTGACGTCGAAGTTCGCGCCGGCCTCGCCGACGTGGCCGGACCCCGAGTCACCCCAGCCGGGCGCGGTGATGTACATGGTGTCGAGGTAGCGCACCGGCTGGTAGTTGATCGGCCCCATGCGGGGCCGCTGGATCGGGCCGAACCAGCTGACCTTGCCGGTCTTGCGCGCCGGGTAGGTCAGCGGCTCGATCGAGTGCTGCCCGGTCTCGCCCTGGATGAAGGCGTCGTCCAGCCACGTGGTGCCGGCGGTGACCCAGTCGGTGCGCTCGCCCTGGGCGGGCGCGGTGAGCTGGTTGCCGACGGCCCAGCCGCGCCAGACGTCCGGGCGGAACTCCATCGCCTTGCCCTGCCGGTAGTTCCGGAAGGAGACGTCCACCCGGCCGAGATCCTCGGACTCCTCACGCCAGGTCGGGTCCGCCGGAACGGCACCCGTCCAGTGGTGCACGACGTCGTAGACGTAGTCGGTCGTGGGGTGCGAGGTGACCTTCAGCGAGACCGTGCCGTGCCGGAGTCGGCCGAGCAGGTCGGCGCCCTGGTCGGCGTTGAGCGTCGCCACCGTCACCGGGGCCGGGCTCTCCGGGCTCCAGGGGTTCTCGTCCCAGGGCTCCATGCGGCCGACGCCGTCGTTGACGACCAGCAGCAGCCGCGCGCCGGCGGCCGCGGCGACCTCCGCCTGGGCCTTGATCCCCGCCGTGCCGGCACCGCGCACCACGACGGCCTTGCCGCGCACGTTCTGCCGCGCGAGCTCATCGGCCGTGCCGTCACCGGCGAAGACCGCCGTCAGGTTCCGGGTACCGGCGGGCAGCGGTGTGGCAGCGCGCTTGACCAGCGGGTCGTTGAAGGTCGTCGACTTCGTGCTCACGGTCAGCGCAGGCTGTTCGAGGCGGAAGCGTGCGCCGGTCTCGAATTCGCCGTCGGTGACCTTCTTGCCGGTCGGGAGCGCCCAGATGCTGTCGTACGACGAGTCCGGGAGCATCGACGTCTCCACCAGGCTGTCGGTGAAGGACCGGTGGGCATCCAGGCGCGGTGCGACGGCGGTGGTCTGCTGCGGCACGTGCGCCAGGATCCGGCGTGCCTTGCGGCCGTCCAGGGTGACGGTACGGTCCTGGTCCAGCTTCACGTCGTTGAAGGCGAGCAGCGCCATGCCGCGTGAGTGCGGGCCTTCGGCGCCCTGCACGTCACCGGTGAGCCAGCCGCTGTAGCTGCCGACGGGCAGCCGCGCCGTGCCGGTGCCGGACGCGTCGAGGTCCATCACCGTGAAGAGGTGTTCGGCGGTCAGGACGACCCGGCCCTCCAGCGGCTTGCCCGAACGGTCCTTGGCGACCACGGTCAGATTCTGCCGCCGGCCCTCGCGGGCCGCGCCGATCAGGGTCCGGGCGCGGACCGTCCCGGCGGCGTCCGTACCGGTGATCATGGCGCTGACCGACTGGTCGCCCGCCAGCTTGTCCAGAGCCGCGGTCAGCGTGACCGCGGCGGTGCCGTGCGCGGGCACGGTGACATGATCCTCGGAGAGGCTGAACAACCCGGCTGGGACGGTGCCGTCGACCGCCAGGCTGAGGCTGGCCGGGGCGTCGCCGACGTTGGTGTACGTCACCGTCTGGACGTCAGTCTCTCCGGGCTTCGGGGGCCACGTGTGGAAGCCGGAGTAGGCGGTCGTGGTGGCGAAGACCGTGGTGTGCACGGCCGCCAGCGCGTCGAGCCGGCCGGCGCCCGCCTGGTACGGGGTGTACGCCTCGGTTGCCTTGGCGCTGCTGACCAGCGCCTCCTTGAGCTGGGTGCCCGTCCAGTCGGGGTGCTCGGAGGCGAGGAGCGCGGCGGCACCGGCGACGTGCGGTGTCGCCATCGACGTGCCGCTCATCGTGGTGTAGTAGCCGGAGCCGCGCTTGTAGTGCGAGCGCGCCGCGACGATGTCGACGCCGGGCGCGGTGATCTCCGGCTTCAGCCCGCCGTCGCCGTCACGCGGGCCCTGGCTGGAGAAGTCGGCGAGCGTGTCGGTGGAGTCGACGGCGCCGACGGTCAGCGCGGAGTCCGCGGCACCGGGGCTGCCGATGGAGTGCGGGCCGCCGTTGCCCGCCGCGATCACGAACAACGCGCCCGTTTCGTGGCTCAGTTCGTCGACGGCCTGGCTCATCGGGTCGGTCTTGTCACCGCCGCCGCCCAGACTCATGCTGATGATCCTGGCCTTCTGGTCACGGGCGGCCCACTCCATGCCCGCGATGATCCAGGATTCCTGACCGCTGCCCTCGGAGTTGAGCACCTTGCCGACGGCCAGCCGGGCGCCGGAGGCGACACCCCGCTCCTTGCCGCCGGAGGCACTGCCCGTGCCGACGATGGTCGAGGCGACGTGCGTGCCGTGGCCGTTGTAGTCGGCGATGTCGTCCTCGCCGGGGACGAAGCTGGCGCTGTCGGACACCTGCCCGACCAGGTCCGGGTGTTCGGTGTCCGCGCCGCTGTCGAGCATCGCGACCTTCACGCCCTGGCCGGTGTCGCCCTCCGCCCATACCTTCTGCGCGCCGATCTGGGCGGTGGAGTCGGCCAGGTCGGCCTTTACCTTACCGTCGAGCCACACGTGGGCGACGCCGCCCGCGAAGGACGGCTTCGCGGACCGGGCCGCCGCGCCGGAACCCCCGGTGAGCGAGGACCAGAACTCCGGTGCCTGCTTGTGGTTCTGGGCGAGGGCCGCGCCCTGGATGCTGTCCAGGCGGCGGACGTCGGTCGAGCCGGCCATCTTCGTCCGGGTGCGGGCCTTGGCGGCAGCTCCGGTGTAGCGCACGATCAGCGGCAGCCGGGAGCTGTGCGCGTCGTCATAGCCCTCGGTGATCAGCCGCGTCACGTTGAAGAGCTGCTTGTCGAGTTTGCCGGCGCTCACGTACGGCAGGGCGGCGTCGGGGTAGACATAGGTGGCGCCGTCCACGACAACGCGGTGGAAGCCGGTGGTGGCCCCGCTCGCGGCCTGAAAGGAGCGCACGACGGTGCCGTCGGCGGCGGTCCCGATGGTGACCTTGTCCCCCGTGATCAGGGTGACGGTGTGCGTGCCGGCATCGCCGGGGGTTCGGTGTGCGGCGTCCTTGGGCGATACCTCGCCGGCGGCGTACGCGGACACAGCGGCAGTCGCCGGTATGACGCCGAGTGTGAGCGCGGCCGCCACGGCGAGGGCGATCGGCCCGGGCCGGGGGATGGGAACTTTGGGCAAAGAAGACTCCTGAGACGCGGCGAAGAGCGAAAGATCACTGGATCCTGTGGCCTCCCCAGCCGTCGTTCAAGGGGTCGCACATGTCGCTCTTGCGCCGTGGCACAGTTGCGCCGCGACCCGGCGGCGTCGTCGGCCACCGCGCGTCCGGGGCATCCCGGGTCGGCGGCTTGGCGCATGCCCTCCGCCGGGGCGGACGCCGATGCACCGCTCGACGGTGTTCCGCTGCTTGTAGACCTCCCGGTCGAAGCCGGGTGGGCGGCCTCCGCGTCGGCCCCGTCGCAGGCGGTGGCCGATCTGGTCGGAAGGCTGCGGGATCACCGCCCGGACTTCGTACTCAGTCCGCCGCGGGAGCGTCCGAGAGCGTGGTCGGCTGGTTCCCCGGCGCGGCCCGCCCGCTTCTACGTGCCCCGGAGGCGTGCTGGTGGGCCCGGAGGACCGTGGAGTCATCCGACACCGTCCAGTCGATGTCGTCGTCGGCGTCCGCCGCCGACAGGACAGCGGCGAGGATCATCTCCCAGGTGCCGTCGAGGGCCACCTGATCGGCCGTTTGTGGACGGTCTGGAGGGAGGTCCCGCCAGGGGGAGTTGGTGCGGTACTTCCACGCGGTGGCCTCAAGAGTGCGACGGTGGTCGGCCCACCGCCGGCCACGGACCGGATCGGCCGGCATCAACGGCTCGATCCGGTCCCACGCCGCATGACAACCGGTGTCCACGATCAAGGGGGAAGCCCCGTGTGATGGTCCGGCGGTACGGCGTGCACGCGTGCAAGGGCCCGCCGAAGCGCGCACCTCGGCCGGCCCTTGTTTGCCGTCCGAGTAGCGGATGGTCGCCGGTCCCCCGGCGGGGCCGTAGCTCGAATCAACCAGGAAGCCGAGCGTGCTGCCGTGGGTGCCGTTGATTGCCACGGTCTGACCTGAGGAGACGACGTTGTCCAGACCGCCCGTGGTGACCGTGCCGGTGCTCCTGACGCTGCCGGCGGCGGTGGGCCGGACGAAGTCGAGCCCGTTGTGGGAGACGGTCGAGCCCGCGCTCACCCCGGCCTTGCCGAGCGCCTGGGCGGACAGGCTGCTGCCCCATCCGTCGAGATCACCCACATCGGTCGCGGTGTCCTGGGTGACGACCACACTGTTGAAGGCGGACGTGAGACCCTGCACCGCGTGGCCGAGCCCCATGGCGTGGACGGCCCGTGTCGGAAGGTTGCGTCGGATGTGAGTGTGTGGGACGGCCTCAGGACGACAGGTGTGACCGGTGCATCGCCCGCCGACAGCCCGCTGAGCGGGGTGTATCAGTTGGCCGTCCGTCGCCCCGCGAACGTGGGGACCCTTACGCGTATGTGGCGGAGGCTGCTTCTGCGACGGTACCGGGGCCCGCCCTGATCCACCGGGGCGTGCGCAGTATCCTGGCGCGTGTGACGTCGAGAGGTGGACACCCTTGCGCTTGGGCAATGACACGCGGTGCGGATGCGAGCGCTGACAGGAGGACCACGGCCTTCGGCACCCGGCTTTCAGTACCGCGGCTCTGGGGGACAGTAGCTCGATGAACGACCTCGGCCAATTGTCGCGCCCTGCGTCCGGGCGGTTGATCGGGCGGGACGAGGACCTGGAGTTCGTACGCTCCCACTTCAGCGGCTCCCTCCACGGTGCGGCCCTGTTGCTGTCAGGGGAGGCGGGCATCGGGAAGACCGCGATCCTCGACGCCGTGGCGGCGCAGGCAGCAGTCGACGGCGTGCGCGTCCTGCGGGTGAGCGGGGTGCAGTTCGAGACCGACATCAGCTACGCGGGTCTCAACCAGCTGCTCGTCCCTCTGTTCGAATCGTTCGATCTGCTGGACAGGGGTCACCGGGACGCCCTCAAGGTCGCCGTGGGCATCGGCAGCGGTCCGCCCCCCGAGCGGCTGCTCACCGCCACTGCGGCCCTGCTGTTGCTGCGCAGGGTCGCCCACGACACCCCGCTCCTGATCGTCGTCGACGACCTGCCCTGGCTGGACCGGCCGACCACCTTCGTCCTCGGTTTCATCGCGCGGCGTCTCGTCGGCAGCCGCGTCAGCTTCCTCGCGGCCTCGCGCGTCACCTCCGACAGCTTCTTCGAGGCGAGCGGGCTGACCGAGCACCACCTCCAGCCGCTCGACGCCGCGGCATCGGCCGCGCTCCTCGCCCAGGAGCACCCGGGCCTGTCCCACGAGATACGGCGGCGCATCGCCGCGGAGGCACGCGGCAACCCGCTCGCACTGGTGGAACTGCCCACCGCCCTCGACCGTGAACAGCGTACGGCGCCGGCGGCGGTGCCTTCGGTCCTGCCGCTGAGCGAACGCCTCCAGAGCCTGTACACCTCGCGGGTGGCCGATCTGCCCGGCCCCACCCGTGAACTGCTGCTGATCGCTGCGCTCGAAGGCACCGGTGAGCTCGCGGTCATAGAGGCCGCGGCCGGGGGCCGCGAGGCCGCCGACCTCCTGGAGCCCGCGGAGCGCGATCGGCTGGTGGAGGTCTCTGCCAGCTCCCGGAGGATGTCGTTCCGGCACCCCCTGATCGGATCCGCGGTGGTGGCCCAGGCCAGTGCCGCCGACCGACGCAGGGCCCACCAGGCGCTCGCCGCGGTCCTCGTCGACCAGCCCGAACGCAGGGCCGGCCACCTCGGCGAAGCGACGACGGGGCGGGACGAGACCGTCGCCGAACTGCTGGAGCAGGCGGCCCGCCTGCGCCTGGGGCGGGGCGACGCGCTGGGCGCGGTGGCGGCCCTCACCCGCGCCGCGGGCCTCAGCGTCTCACCGGCCGACGAGAGCCGACGGCTGGCGGAGGCCGCCTACATCGGCACCGACGCGGGCGGCGACATGGCGGACGCCTCCCGTCTGCTGGTCGGCGCCCGCCGCGCCGACCCGGCCATCCGGGAGGGCTCCCTGCACGCGGCGGCGGCCTCAGCCTTGCTGCTCATCAACCAGGACGGGGACGTCAACACCGCCCACCGGCTGCTGGTCGGTGCGATCGAGGCCGGCGGACACTGCTACGACGCCGCCGACGAGGCCCTGGTCGAAGCGCTGTTCACCCTGATCACGCTGTGCTGGTACAGCGGTGACCCGGAGAAGTGGGCGCCGCTGTTCCGGGCCCTGGACCGGATGACGCCCGCGCCGCCCGATCTGCTGTGGGCGTGCGCCCAGACCTTCGCCGATCCGGCCCGCACCGGCTACCGAGGACTGGACGTCCTCGACGAGCAGCTCGCCGACCTGGGCGACGCGACACACGTCGTACGGGTCAGCACCTGCGCCGTCTACCCGGACCGGCTGGCGGACGTACGGGAGGTGTCCCTCCGCCTGGTCGAGCAGGCCCGCGCGGGCGCCGCACCCGTCCGCAGACACCTCTCCGCCCTGATCCACCTCGGCCTGGACGACTATTACAAGGGCCGCTGGGACGAGGCCATGCGCCTGACCGGCGAAGGGCTCGCCCTGTGCAAGGAGTACGGCTACCCGTTCTTCTCCTGCAAGTTCCAGTTCGTGCAGGCGCTGGTGGCCGGGGCACGCGGTGACGTGAAAGCCTGCGAGGCACTCTGCGAGGAGATCATCGCTTGGGCCGTCCCCCGCGGAGCCCATGGCGCCCGCGCGCTGGCCTTCCACGCGAGGAGCCTGGCCGCGCTCGGCAACGGGGACCCTGAGACCGCCTTCCGGCAGGCCACCGCCGTCAGCCCGCTCACGCCCCTCGCCCCGTATCTGCCCCATGCCATGGCCGGTGCCCTGGACCTGGTGGAGGCCGCGCTCAGGTCAGGACGGGCCGCCGAGGCCGCCACCCACACGAAGGCCCTGCGGGAGTCCGCGATGGCGCGGCTCTCTCCGCGCCTGCACATGTTCGTGCTGGCGTGCGAGGCGCTGACGTCGTCAAACGACGATGCCCAGGAGCTGTTCCAGCAGGCCCTGTCCCTCGCCGACCCCGAGGACTGGCCCTTCGACGTCGCGCGGGTACGTCTGCTGTACGGCGAACGCCTCCGGCGCCGACGCGCGACCAAGGAGGCGCGCGAGCAACTGACCCTGGCGGGCAGGGCGTTCGAGAAGCTGGGGGCAACACCCTGGCTGGTGCGCGCCCAGTCCGAACTGCGCGCGAGCGGCGTCGCGGTCCCGGCCGACACGGGGGGCAGGGGAGGCAGAGGAACCCTGACGGCCCAGGAGTTCGAGATCGCCACGCTGGCAGCGAGCGGGCTGACCAACAAACAGATCGCGGAGCGCCTCTTCCTGTCGCACCGGACGATCGGCGCACACCTCTACCAGATCTACCCCAAACTGAACATCACCTCCCGGACGGCCCTGCGCGACGCCCTTAACGCTCTCGACCGGTAGAAGTCGGCACCTCGCCATCGTGGAGCTTCAACCAACTCGAAGGTCAACACCTACGAGCGGCGCCACCAACCTCATGGCCGGCACCATCCAAGAGTGCTGAATGCTGCGCACGCTGACCTGCACCCGCAGCGGGGGCCGGCTGTCCCGCCCGGCGTCCCGCTCGTAAGGCTCGACGCGTGGCTCGGCAGTTCGCCCGTGGGGTGGGGCCGTTCTTCAAGGGGAACGGTTGTTCCAGGCCGACCCGCTGCCAACACCTGTACACAGGGACGCGGCGCGAGGGTATGCCATGTGTTAGCCTTACGCGTTTGCGTGGTCGTCGCGGTGGGCGATTCTGCCTGTTGCGCTCGGCTTGTGCGTGGGCAGTTCCAACCCGCCGGGCCTTCCTCGGTACGTTCCCTTGCGGAAGGCTGTTCATGAAGCATCCCCATGACTCCGGCATCGCGTACGGCAGTCCCGCCCAGCCGGAGGCAACGACTCCGGCGCTGTTCCCGGCCGTCACCTTCGCCGGTCTGGGACTGCCGACGGAGGTGCTGCGGACGCTGAGCGGACTCGGGGTGCGCGAGCCCTTTCCGATCCAGGCCGCCACGCTGTCCGATGCCCTGGAGGGGCGCGACGTCCTGGGGCGCGGGCGCACCGGCTCGGGCAAGACGCTCGCCTTCGGCCTGCCGCTGCTGACACGGACGGCCCGGCGGCGCGCGGAACCGAAGCAGCCCCTTGCTCTGGTCCTCGTGCCCACCCGGGAGCTGGCCCAGCAGGTCACGCAGGCGCTGACGCCGTACGCCGAGGCATTGGGGCTGCGGATGGCCACGGTCGTCGGCGGCATGTCGATCGGCCGGCAGATCGCCGCGCTGCGTGAGGGGGCCGAGGTGCTCGTCGCCACCCCCGGACGCCTGCACGACCTGATCGAGCGCAACGCCTGCCGCCTGGGACGGGTGAGGATCACCGTGCTGGACGAGGCCGACCAGATGGGCGACCTGGGGTTCCTCCCGCAGGTCGTCGACCTGCTCGACCAGGTGCGTCCCGACGGTCAGCGGATGCTGTTCTCGGCCACTCTGGACCGCGACGTCGATCAGCTGGTCAGCCGCTACCTCCACGACCCCGTCGTCCACTCGGTCGACCCCTCCGCGGGAGCGGTCTCGACGATGGAGCACCACGTGCTGGTCGTCCACGGCCCCGACCGGTACGCCGTCACCACGGAGATCGCCGCCCGCGACGGCCGCGTACTGCTGTTCCTCGACACCAAGCACGCCGTCGACCAGCTCACCCGGCATCTGCGGGCCAGTGGAGTGCACGCCGGGGCCCTGCACAGCGGCAAGTCCCAGCCGCAGCGCACACGGACCCTGGCGCAGTTCAAGAACGGTGCGATCACCGTTCTGGTGGCGACCAACGTCGCGGCCCGTGGCCTGCACGTCGACGACCTCGATCTCGTGGTCAACGTCGACCCGCCCACCGACCCCAAGGACTATGTGCACCGGGCGGGTCGCACCGCGCGCGCCGGTGAGTCCGGCAGCGTGGTCACGCTCGTGCTGGCGGGCCAGCGTCGCGAGACGAGCCGCGTGATGGCCGAAGCCGGCATCGAGCCGACCGTCACCAAGGTGCGCTCGGGCGAGGCGGAGCTGAGCCGGATCACCGGCGCCAGGACTCCCTCCGGGATCCCGCTCGACGGCGAGCCCACCGTCCCTCGGCCCAAGAACACCAACGCTCCCTTCCGCGGCCTCGGCACCAGCAAGGGCACCTCCCGCGGCGCCGGCGGCAAGTCCCGAAAGGCCGGCGAGGCCCGCAAGCTCGCCGAGGCCAGCAGGGCCGCCCTCGTGCGTCGCAACGGCTGAGAGCCGTTGCCCTGGCAGCCTGGCCACGGGATCGGCGACCCTCGGCCCGGCTCGAAGTCGTCATGCGCGCCTCACTCACGAAGTCAACGCCTTTGGCCGCGAGAGGGATACCCGCCGAAACGGAGCAGAATGACGTTGCCGGCGCCTCGCGCTGCGCCCAGCATGACAAGCTGTGCTTGACCACCCCCGAACTCAGGAGATCACCATGACCGCAAAGCCCGTATCTACGGAAGGTTCGGAGCCGGCTGTCCCCGAGACGTCCCCTCTGGAGCCGGACAGCGACGGCAACTACGACCTCAAGCGCAAGTTCCGCGAAGCCCTGGCGCGCAAGCGCGGTGCACAGGCGGACGCCGCTGACATCGCCGCCAAGTCCGATGCGTCGAAGGTGCGTTCGGCCCATGGCCCGGCTGCGAGCCAGCGGTCGTTCAGGCGCAAGAGCGGCGGCTGAGTCGATGCGTCCCGCGATCTACTGAGGTTGAACTCGTGGTGTCGTAGGGGCTGATGACTCGTTGTCCGTGCGGTATTACCGGGGCATGCGGTGTCCACAAGGAGGCGGGCCGACTGCCGAACGGCAGCGGTTCCGCGAGGAGTTACGGCTCGAGGCAGCCGAGCGGTTCGCCCAGGGCGAGGCGAGCTCGGTCATCGCCAGGGCCCTGCGCATCAACGTCCGCTCGGTACAACGGTGGCGGCAGAAGGGGGAGGAGCGGTACGCGGGCCGTGCGGTCGCAGGGGCCGGCATCGTTGCCGAGGCTGAGCCAGGAGCAGTTCGCGCAACTGGAGGCGGTGCTGGCCAAGGGGCCGGCCGTGCACGGCTGGGACGATCAGCGTTGGACACTGGCGCGGATCACGACGGTGATCGGTCGGCGCTTCCATATCGCCTACACGATCCAGGGCGTGCGGAAACTGCTGGCGCGTAACGGCTGGTCCTGGCAAGTCCCGGCCCGGCGCGCCATGGAGCGGGACGACGAGGCGGTGGCCGGGTGGGTCAAGGGGGTGTGGCCCTGCGCGGGAGACTCGCGGCGGCCAGTGGAGCCTGGCTCATCTTCGAGGACGAAGCCGGATTCCCCATGACGCCGCCGCACGCGAAGACCTGTCACAGCGCGGCCGGACCCCGGTGGTGCGGGTTCGCGGCCGCTCCCGCAGACGGATCTCTCGCCGGGATCGCCGCCACTGCTCGTCCACGACCCCTGTACCGAGCCCGCGTACCAGGCCGCGTCCTCAGCCAGAGGTGATCTCGGTGCGGTAGAAATCGGCCGCGGTGAAGCCGGCGGGAACGCCGAGTTCGGCGGCGACCGCGGTGATCGCCTTGTCGCCGACAGTGAGGTCGGCCTGGCCGTCCGTGGTGAAGTACGGCGCGATGAACGTGTCGTAGTGGGCTCGGGCTTCTTCCGCGGTCTGTCCGCCGAGGAACGTCTGCATGTGGCGCACCGTGGTGTCGGGGTCGTCGTGGATCACCTGAAGGGCGCGCCGGTGGGCTCGTACGACGGCATGGACCGCGGGGTCGTCCGGTGCGATGTAGGTGGGGTCGACGGCCACGCCCACGGTGGGGATCTGGAAGTGGTCGCCGACCCAGGCCAGCACGTTCCAGCCGTGCTCGGCGGCCACCGCCTCCGGTGCCATGGTGCTGCCGACGTAGGCGGCGTCGATGCTGCCGTCGTTGAGCCGGCGCAGGTCCATGCCGTAGTCGCCGGGCGAGCGGACGATGGTCTTCACGTCGCGGTCCGGATCCAGGCCGGCCTTTCGCAGCACGATCCGGGCGAATGCGCCGGGAGGGGTGTGCGGGGCGTGGACCGCCAGCCGTCGCCCGGCCAGGTCGGACAGGGAGGTCAGGCCGGGGCGGGCCAGGAACCAGAACAGCGGGCGTTGGGTGTTGACACTGAGTGCGACCCACGGGGTGCCGTCGGTCAGTCGTGACAGCAGTGCCCGGCCGAGCCCGATGGTGGCGCAGCGGCGCAGCCGTTCCACGTCCCAGGTGCAGCCGTCGCGCAGCGCGACGTGGACGCCCTCTTCGGCGTAGAAGTCCTGCTGGTCGGCGATGTAGGCGGCGAGTTCTTCGTGCAGGCCCCGTCCGACGTAGGCCAGGTCGATCGTGTGCATGAACGCAGTTCCTTGATCGTTTGAGGGCGGCCGAGTGTGCGGGCAGCGCGTGTCAGTACATGGCCATGCCGCCGTTGACCGCGGCCGTGGTGCCGGTCATGAAGGAGTTGTCCTCGGCGGTGTAGAAGGCGACCGCTTGGGCGACGTCGGCCGGGTGGGCCAGGCGGCCCAGGGGGGTGGCGGCCACCTGCCGCTGCCTCGTCGCGTCGTCGAGCACGGCATCGGCGGTGCGGGACTCCACCGGGCCGGGCGAGACGACGTTCACCGTGATGCCCTGCGGGCCGAGTTCCTGGGCGAGATACCGGGCGAACTGCTCGAGTGCGGCCTTGGAGACGCCCAGCGCGATCATGCCCGCCCGAGGCACGCGGCTGAGTCCGGTGCCGATGTAGACGAGGCGTCCCCAGCGCCGTTCGGTCATCGTGGGCAGTACGGCCTTGGTGACCGCGAACGCCGCGTGCATCTCGGCGTCGATCTTGCCGCCCAGTTCTTCCCACGTCATGTCCTGGAACGGCTTGACCGCATAGGGGATGAGCGCGTTGTGCACGAGCACGTCGACGCCGCCCCACGCGGCCTGGACCCGCCCGACCATACTCTCGACGGCCGTCTCCTCGCGCACGTCGGCCTGCACGGCCATGGCCTGGCCGCCTGCGGTCTCGATGTCGGCCACGACCTCCTCGGCCGCCTTGGTGTTGCGGAGGTAGTTGACCACCACGCGCATTCCTCGCGCGGCCAGAAGTCGCGCCGTGGCCGCGCCGATTCCGCTGCTGGCCCCCGTCACCAACGCCACCCTGCCGGTCGTCCCGGTCATGGGCCCACCTCCTGCTCGTCATCGCGGGCCGTCGGGATAACCGCCCGGGGTTGTTCGTCGTCGATGCCCTGCCCTGTCGGGCGGATCGCCCCGTACAGCACGGTGTCGACGGTCGCCCGCAGCAGATCGGCCGCGGTCCAGTCCAGATCGCGCGGCAGATCCGACATGAGCAGCCGCTCCAGCGCGCCGCGGGTGATCTCACTCAGCAGCTCCGGCGGCGCCGGCAGCAAGCCCTGCTGGTGTCCCTCCCGGAACAACTCGTCGAGCCGCTGGTAGACCACCGCGTCCACACGCTGCTGCACGTACTGGCGCAGCATCGCGTCGCCCCGCCCGGTCGCGAGCTGAGGCGCGCCGATCCGCCCGAGCTCACCGCCCGCCGCGATCAGGAACCGCTGCACCCGCACGGCGAACGGCCGCCCTTCCGCCTCCTCGGTCGCCGCCACCAGCGTGCGCTCCACCGCGGCGAACTGGCGGTCCAGCACCGCGGTCAGCAGGCTGCGCTTGTCGGGGAAGTGACGGTAGATCGTCTTCTTGCTCATCCCGAGCTCACGAGCGAGATCGTCCATGCTCACGCGCGCGAGACCCGACCCGAAGAACAGCCGGCCGGCCGCCTCCACGATCACGTCCGCACGCCACTCGTCATGGGGGGAAACTGAAGAAACTTGATTAGTTTCCATGGTTCCCATCGTTGCCCTCGGTCTCTGCGCTGTCAAGGCATGCCGCGCGGTCGCAGTGCCTGCCGTGCAAGCCCAGCCGGGGCGCGCGCTATCCGGTGGTGGCAATCCCGATGAGCAGCAGGGCGATGTCGTCCGTCCGGGGCGCGGTCTGCCGTGCATGGTCGATCAGGGTCGTGGCGAGCCGGTCCATGGGCTGGGCCGAGGCCCGGGCGAGCTGGGTGGCGAGCCCTGACATGGCGTCGTCCATGTCGACCCCGGGAGTCTCGACGAGGCCGTCGGTGTACAGGGCGAGGACGGTGCCGGGGGTCAGCGGGATCTCGGTGGCGGGATAGTCCGCGAAGGGGTCGATGCCGAGCAGCACGCCGGGTCGGAGCGCAAGGACCTCGGCGTGGCCGTCCGGGCGGCGCAGAACGGGCGGGGGATGGCCGGCGGTGGCGAGGACGGCTCGGCGGTGTGCTAGGTCGAGATGGGCGTAGAGGCAGCTGACGAAGCGGCCCGTGTCCATGGCGACCAGCTGGCGGTTGGCCTGGGCGAGGGCCCGTGACGGCGTGGCCCCCGAGGCGGCGTGCGAGCGGATGGCGGGGCGCACCCGGCCCATGAGCGCGGCGGCGTTGACGTTGTGGCCCTGGACGTCTCCGATGACCGCGGCGGCGGTGTTGTCGTCGACCCGGACCAGGTCGTAGAAGTCGCCGCCGATGTCCATGCCGCGGACGCTGGGCAGATAGCGGGCCGCCACATCCAGTCCGGGAAGGTTGGGCAGCGAGTCGGGGAGCAGGGCCGCCTGCAGGGTCTTGGCGAGTTCGTTGCTGGTGTCGTACAGGCGGGCCCGTTCCAGCGCCTGCGCGATCAGTCCCGCGAGCGCGATGAAGACGACCCGCTGCTGGTCGGGAAAGGGGTGGGGCCGGTCGAAGGCGAACACGCACGAGCCCACCGGACGCCCGGAGGCGATCAGCGGCAGGAACGCCCAGGCATGCAGACCCTTCTGGTGCGGGGCGGGCGGGTAGGCCCGGGACAGCTCGTCGAAGGAGGCGAAGAAGCTGGGCACGCCGGTGGCGAGGACCCGGACCACGGGTGCCGGGTGGGTCAGCGGAATGCCGTCGAAGTGTTCGAGCAGCGAGGGGTTGTAGCCGCTGCGGCCGATGACCCGCATCCTGCCGTCCTCGGCTGCGAGCAGGGCGACGGTCCGGGCTCCGAACGCCGGCAGCATCTCCTCGGTGACCAGATCGACCACGTCCGAGACGCCCACGGTTTCGGAGAGGGCGGCGGCCAGGTGCAGTACCCGGTAGACCTCGCCCAGGCGGATCGGCTCGCCCCGGAACGTTTCCGTCCTGGTGGGCGCCGGCTGCGTATCTCCGCCTGGACCGGTCGGCGCTATGCGGACGCTTACCCCCGAGTCGTCGGGGTAGAGCTCGAACGCGAGCCACTGGTCCGGTGGGCGCACGGCGGTGTAACGCCCGGGCTTCCGGCTGACCACGGTGGCGCGGAAGCGGTCCTCGAAGGCCGGGTCGGTGCACCAGGGCAAAGACTGCCAGGGACGCGTGCCGATCAGTGCGTCGGTGCTGCTCGCGCCCAGCAGGGCGGCGGCGGTGGCGCTGACGTAGGTGAACCTGCCCTCCAGGTCGAGGGAGCAACTGCCCCAGGGCAGCCGCTCGACGAGGTCGGCCGCGGCACGCGCCTCGGCCGGCCCCCGCTTGCGGGCGGGCGGCCGCACCAGGGTGCGGGGTGTGGGTCCCGGACCGACGGCATGACCGGTGCCGGCGGCGTCGCGCAGGAACCGTCCCAGACGCCGACCGGCGGCACGGACCCGTTCAGGGCTCGGGCCGTCGGCACAGGGGGAGCCGGCGCCGGGCCAGAGCAGCAGCAGTGCGCCCCAGACCGTGGTGCCGGTGAGGACCGGTGCCGCGGCCACCGCATGGTGGTAGGGCAGGGCGATCGCCGTGCGCGGGTAGCGACGGGCGAGCTCCTCCGGGTCGCCGAGCCAGACGAGCCGCCGCTCGCGCACCGCGTCGGCGACCGGAAAGCGGCTCGACAGCGGGACCCCGAACCAGGGCGCGAGATACTCCGCCGGCATCCCCGCGGTCACCTCCAGCCGCAGGGTCTGCCCGTCGGACGCCAGCAGGAAGACCGCTCCCGCGTGTACGCCCGTGTCGCGCACGGCGAGTTCCAGCAGCCGGTCCAGCTCGGCACGGCGCAGCGACCCGGCGGCGGGCGAAGGGGGGCGGGGCCCGTCGGGCCGCGCCGTGCCGCTTTCCCGCATGGCGCACATACCAGTACCGTACGTCCGCACCTGCCGCCCCCGCGCGGAGGCCGCTGCCGATTCCCGTCACGGACGCTGTGCCCCACGACGGTGTGCTCGTCCCGTGCGTGTCAGCGTTCGAGGGCGAGGGCGAGTTCCTGGCCCGCGCCGATGCAGGGGGTGGCCACGCCGGTGCCGGTGCCGCGGCCGGCGAGCTGGCGGGCGCCGGAGGCGCCGAGGGAGTGGCCGAGCGTGATCGCGCCGCCCTGCGGGTTGAGGATCGCCGTGTCGAACTCGGGCCACGCGGCGAGGCAGCCGAGGACCTGGGCGGCGAAGGCCTCGTTCAGCTCCCGTAGGTCGAGGTCGAGGTCGAGCTCGGCGAAGGCCCGGCCGGCTTCGGCCAGGGCCCGGTTGACGGCTTCGACGGGGCGAGGCCGAAGTAGTCGGGGTCGCTCGGGGAGACTCCGGTCGCATACACATGGCCACCGCGCAGATCGGCGATATTGGCTGCGATCCCGGAATTGTGCTGCCGGCCTTTGTCGCACCGAACCGTATTTCACGTCATTGCGGGAATGAGATGCTGACGTGACAGGCGGGTCACCCCATACGCCACCAGCGCGAGCCCGAATACCTGCAGGGCCAGCCACCAGCCACCACGGAGCCTTTCCCCGTAGAGCGTGACACCGAGAGCCAGGCTCACCAGCGTGTCGCCGAGGGTCAGGGCCGGCTGGGAGGCGACCAGTGGTCCGGACTGCATGGCGTTCTCCAGCAGGAACAGGGCGCACACGCCGAGAGCGGCGAACGCATAGGTCTGCCATGCGGCGAGGAAGGCACTCATACCCTGGCGGCCGAGGACGACGGTCGAGGACTTCATGAGCGCGGCAGTGAGGGAGTAGGAGACGGCGGCGGCCGACCCCAGGCATGCGGCGCGGCCAGGGCCGTTGGGCAGCTTGACCGCGACGCTGCACAGCACCGCCACGGCGAGCAGGCAGCAGGTTCCCACCGCCGTCCACCGGGCCGCAGGAACCCGGAGAGTGCCACCGGTCGGCGCTGCCGCGAACAGCGCCAGGCCGAGGCCGACGGCGATACCGCCTACGGGCAGCCAGCCGGCCCTGGGCAACGGGCGCCCGAAGACGACGCTCGCGAGCAGCAGCACGAACGGCAACTCCAGCATGAAGAGCGGCTGCACGATCGCCAGCGCACCGGTGGCCAGCGCGGCGCCCTGGAAGATCGCCGAGAGGACGACCCCGCCTATGCCGAGCAGCCAGACCGGGGTGCGCAGCAGGTCCCACATGAGGCCGATGCGCAGAGCGTTGGACTGCGGGACCAGGGTGGCGGCCCGGCGCTGCATCACCGTTCCCAGAGCGTTGGTCGCAGCTGCGAGGAGAGCGAAGATCGGCGACAGCACGGTCAGCATCGTTGTCTCCTGTCGGCGAGCGCGTTGATCGATCGCTCTGTGTCGTTCAGGGCCCTGCGAGAAGAGCTCGCGCCCTCCGGCCCGGGGCTCTCCCGGACGCCGGGTAGGAGGGCCGTGAAGACCCGCGCAGTACTGTGCCGACGGCTGCCTGCGCCATGTCGGCGATCCCTTGAGTGGCGGCTTCCCGGTGTGGGGGCGACGGCTGGATCTCAGCCGTGGATCAGGTGCGTGCCGGACTGTCGGCACCTGGCCTGGGAAACGCGCGAAAAGCGCCCGGATCCCGGGTTTGCACGCTCCCTTGCGTGCACCCTCGCCGCCCGTCACTGCGGAGCCGTCAGACGTCGCTTCGGTGATGTCGCCAGGCATATGCCGCCTGGCGGACTTCCGCATCCACCATCCCAGCTCCTGGGCATCCCCGGCATACCGCAGATGGGTGATATCCGTCGAGAGACGGAGGCACGCGCACGGCGCCTGTCCCACGAACAAGGTATTTGACCGCCGGCGTTCGTTATCCCTCGCAATTTCCGTTGACCCCCGTCATTCGAGCATCGAGAGTCTTGCTCCCAAGCAGACGGGGGGACTGGGGAAATACTCATGAAGACATTCGTGCACCGGGGACAGATCACCAAGGTGGTCTTCGGCAGCGGTACCCGCAGCCGTATCCCGGAAGAGGCTGATGCCCTCGGATGCCGTCGGGTGCTCATCCTGTGCGCACCCGGTCAAGCGGGCCAGGCAGCGGAGGTACACGACGTCCTGGGTACGGTGGCGGTGGGAACCTTCACGGAAGCCGCTGCGCACACCCCCGTCGAGGTCACGCAGAAGGCGGTCGCATACGCCAGGACCGTGGGAGCGGACTCGGTCCTCGCCATCGGCGGTGGCTCGACGATCGGCCTCGGCAAGGCGATCGCCCTGCGGACCGGGCTGCCACAGCTGGCGCTGCCCACCACGTACGCCGGCTCGGAGATGACGCCGATCCTCGGAGAGACCGAAGGGCGCCGGAAGACGACCCGCCGGCTGCCGGAGGTGCTGCCGAAGACCGTGGTGTACGACGTCGACCTGACGTTCACGTTTCCCGCGGCGGCATCGGTGGTCAGCGGCATCAACGCGATGGCGCACGCCGTGGAAGCCCTCTACGCACAAGACCGGGACCCTCTCGCCTTCCTGATGGCCGGTGAAGCGCTCGAATCCCTCGTCCACTCCCTCCCGGTCGTCGCACAACGCCCGGACGACCGCGAGGCGCGGGCCGACGCCCTGCACGGGGCGTGGCTGGCCGGCACGTGCCTGGGCACGGTGGGCATGGCCCTGCATCACAAGGTGTGCCATGTGCTGGGCGGCACGTTCGGGCTTCCGCACGCCGAAACCCACGCTGTCGTCCTGCCGCACGTGGTGGCCTACAACGCGCCGGCGGCACCCGAGGCCATGGCACGCATCGCGAAGGCGCTGTCGGCGGTTGATGCCGCCGGCGGTCTCTTCGACTTCGCGGGAAGGCTCGGCGCCCCCCGGGCACTGCGGGACCTCGGCATGCCGGAATCGGGCATCGAGCAGGCGGCCGAACTCATCGTGCGGGACGGCTACTGGAACCCGCGACCGGTCGAACGGACCGCTGTACGCGCCCTCCTGGCCCGCGCCTGGGCAGGGCAGCAGCCGTGCACATCAGCAGGCGACGGACATCCCCGGACCATGTCCGCGACCCACCACCCAACCACCACGGGAGCGCGTCATGCGTGATCTGACCAGCGACGCCATCACCGAGGCCGTGATCTCGACCATGCGGAACACCAAGGACTCCCGCGTCGCCGAGATCCTGGAATCACTGGTGCGGCACCTGCACGCCTTCGTCCGCGACGTCGGACTGACGCAGGACGAATGGGCCAGGGGAGTCGACTTCCTGACGCGCACCGGGCAGACGTGCACCCCGACGCGTCAGGAGTTCATCCTGCTGTCCGACGTGCTCGGCAGCACCATGCTGGTCGACACCCTGACCAACCGACGCCCCAGCCGGGCCACGCAGAACAGCGTGCTGGGCCCGTACTTCAGGGAGGACCGGCCGCAGCAGGCAGACGCCGCCGACATCTCCGGAGGTCTGCCCGGTACCCCGCTGTTCTTCGAGGGACGGGTTGTGGACCACGAGGGAGCGCCGGTCGCGGATGCGGCGGTGGACGTCTGGCACAGCGACTCGGACGGCCACTACGACATGGAGGTACCAGGCTTGGACGAGCCGGCGATGCGCGCGCTGTTCCGTACCGACGGGACAGGGCACTTCGGTTTCCGTTCCATTCGCCCGTCCAGCTACCCGATCCCCGGTGACGGCCCGGTCGGCGAACTCATGAGCGCGACCGGCAGGTCGCTCATGCGTCCCGCCCATGTGCACGTCCTGATCGAGGCTCCGGGATTCCAGCGTGTGACCACCATGCTCTTCCCCTCGGACGACCCGTACCTGGACACCGATCCGGTGTTCGGCGTCAGGCAGTCGCTGATCGAGCGCTACGACACGTACGCGGCCGACGCCGGGCCCTACCGGGGAACGACCGAGGTCCCGTACACCCTGCTGCGCCACACCTTCGTCCTCGAACCCCTCGTCACGGACTGATCCCCAGGGCGCCACCACGACGAGAACCGGCAATCCACCAGGACGGCCGACGCCGAACACTCCATCACACCGCGGGGTCCGGCCCCGCATTCACGGAGGTCTTCAGATGAGTGAAACCCTCGACAAGGTCTTCGGCTTCCGCGCCACGATGAGCCGACTCGCCACAGGCGTCAGCGTGATCACCACACGCTCGGGCGGCACGGCCATCGGCATGACGGCGAGCGCCGTCTCCGCGCTGTCCCTCGACCCGCTCCAACTGATCGTGTGTATCGGCAACCAGCTGTACACGCGGACCGCGATCGCGGAGCACGGTCGCTTCGCCGTCAACGTCCTCGGCGAGGACAGCGAGCACCTCGCGCGGAACTTCGCCGTTTCCAAGCCGGACAAGTTCACGGGTGTGGAAATCACCGACGACCACGGGGTGCCGGTGCTGAAGGACGCCATCGCGGCTGTCGTGTGCGACGTCGCGGCGGCACTGCCCGGCGGCGATCACACCATCTTCGTGGGCGACGTCCGCCACTTCGAACACCGGGTGGAAGGCCGGCCGCTGCTCCACTTCGGAGGAGACTTCGGCACGCTCAGGCCCCCGTGCTAGCGCTGGTGAGAGCGGCCCGACTGAGGCTGCCGTACCCCTGACCCGGACCACAACGGCCTCCGACGTCCGGCTCCTGCAGGCGAGCCACGGACGCCGGGGGCTCAGCTCGTCCCGACGACTCCACCGAAGGTGCCATGACCAGCTCCGTGCCGACCTTCAAGCTGCGTCCCGCGGACCAGCCCCCGCACCTGCTGACCCGCCCCCGGCTGCTGCGCCGGCTGGACGCGTCGGCCGAGCCCGTGGTGGTGGTCTCCGCGCCCGCCGGTGCCGGAAAGACGGTGCTCCTGACCGAGTGGGCGCGAAGTCTCGCACCTCGTGGCGCGTGCGCTTGGCTCAGCCTGGACGCGTACGACAACGCCCCGGGCAGGCTCTGGGCCGGCATCCTGCGGGCATTGCAGCACGTACGACCGGAACTGCCCGACCACCCCCGAAGCGGCGAGTGGACACTCGACGCGTGGCTCCAGGAGAGCCTGCCGAGTCTCGTGACCGGACGGGACGGACAGGGACCGCTCGCGCTGATCCTCGACGGAGTGGAATCGATCACGGACGTCGACGCGGTCCGCGGCCTTTCGGACTTCGTGACAAGGCTTCCGCGGGGCTTTCGCGTCGTTCTGTCGACCCGTCACGTACCGGGCGGACCCGTACCGACCCTGCGCGTTCGGGGCGCGGTCGCCGAACTCGACCAGCACGACCTGGCCTTCACCCCCGAAGAGGCGCACGCCGTGCTCACCGATCTGCTCGGGTCCGCTCCGGCCCCGGACACGGCGAGCGCGCTGTACGAGGCCACCGAGGGGTGGGCGGCGGGAGTGTGCATCATGGGCCGTACCCTCGCCCGCTCGTCGGACGACGCCGATACGAAGGCGGGCCTGGCCCGTGGCAGGCGAGCGGTCACCGAGTACCTGGCCGCCGAAGTGCTCCACCGGCTCACCACCCAACAGCGCCGGTTCCTGCTCCGCACCAGTGTGCTCGACGAGCTGAGCGCCGGGCCGTGCCGGGCCCTCGCCGGGGACCGGGCGGGCGTGCTGCTGCGTGAGCTCGCACGGACCGTCCAACTGCTCGTACCCGTCGCCGCGGATCCCTCGGCATACCGGCGTCACCGCGCACTGTCCGCGCTGCTCTGCGACCTCCTCGGAGCCGAAGGGCCGGAGACCGCCGTACCGTTGCACCGATCGGCGGCTCGGTGGTACTCACGGCATGGCGAGACGACCGCGGCCGTACGGCACTGGGTGCGGGGCGGTGACGAGGCCGCCGCGGTCGCGGCGGTACTCCAGGGCTGGGAACAGGCGATCTCGGCAGGCCGCAGCCGGGAGGTCGCGCAATGGCTTGAGCTCTTGCCGCCCCGCACGGTCGCCGCCGACGCGAGACTGTGCGTGGTGGCGGCGATGGCGGCCCTCTCGAGGGGCGCTCCGGAAACGGCCCGGCGCTGGCTGGACGTCGTCCGTCTCAGGGAGCCGGGAGCGGAGACGGTCGGAGAGGGCAGCACGGTGTCCGATGCGGCAGCCGTCGCCCAGGCCGTGGCCTGCTGGCTACAGGGGGAGATCCTGACCGGCGACCGCCTCGCCGAAACCGTCTTCGCCGGCACCGTCCCGCTGACTTCCTGGCGCGCCCTGGCCTGTACAGCCCGCGGTACCGCTCTGCTGTGGACCTCGCGGTACGAGGAGGCCGAGGCGCTGCTCGGCGAGGCGACCCGTGACGCGCATGCCGCCGGGCACGGCCTGACGCTCGTCCGCGCGCTGGGTCTGCGGGCGCTGTGCGCCCTGCTGGCCGGACGCCATGAGCCGGCGCGCATGCTGAGCGACGAAGCCCTGGACGCGGCCGGGGCGGCCGGGCTGCGGCAGCACTTCGTCGCTGCGCCCGCCTACATCGGCAGGGCCGGCCTGCTCCTCGACGAGGGACGGGCCGACGAGGCCGAACGGACCCTGGCCGACGCGGAAGCGGCGCTGGCGGACTCGTCCGGGACCGGCAGCGAACCCCAGATGCACGCCTGGTACCACGTCACACGCGCACGACTTGCCACCGCTCAGCACGACACGGCCGCCGCGGGGGAGGCCCGTGTGGCAGCCGAGCGGGCAGCGGCCCGGTGCGAGTCACCAGGAGCACTGACGAAACTCCTCGGGCGGGTCGTCGAGGACACCGTCGTGCCGCTGGTCGTGTCCGGCTCCCAAGAGCTGTCGTTCGGGGAGCGCCGGGTGCTCCACGCCCTGTGCGGTCCGCTGACACTGCGTGAGATCGCCGCCGAGTTCTACGTGTCCCACAACACCGTCAAGACACAGGTACGGGCGATCTTCCGCAAACTCGGCGCACACGACCGGAGCGCAGCGGTTGCCAGGGCCCGGGAGTGGGGCATGCTCTGACCCGGGCCCCGGCATCCTGCTACGAGGCGTTCTGACGAGAGGCGTCCTGACGTCGGGCGTAGTCGGCCTGGGCCAGGTACGCGGTCTCCTGCTCCCCGTCGCCGCTCACGCTCTCGATGCCGCAGACCTTGCGCGCGAGGTCCGCCATGCTGCCGGAGGGGGACATCTCGGCACGTTTCATCGTGAGGCTTCGAATGGCCAGCAGGGGTGTGCCGTTGAAGTTCTCGAAGGTGCTGATGCGGTCGCCCCAGTCGGACAGGAACATGTCGCGTATCACGCGGCTGATCTTCAGCCGGTCGTGCGGCCTGCCGACCGGTCCGGTCTGCAGCGCCGCCAGCCACGGCCGCAGTTCGGGCCGCTCCCACTGCCCCTCGGTGGGATAGATGAGCGCGGCACGACCGGACAGGTCGATGAGCTCGTGGGTCAGGTCGGTGATGTGCTCGATGTAGTACGCCCGCCCGAAGTCGAACATCAGGACGTTCGGCTTGTAGATGCCGCCTGGGGTGAAGAACCCTTCGTCCTCCGAGGCGATCACATGCGCCTTGAGCGTCTGGAGGAAGCCGGCGAACCGGGCGATCCGGGCCTGGACGGGGGGCAGTTGGTAGGTGCCGATGTGCTCGGTGATCAGCAGGGCCAGACCGAGCATCAGCTCGGCCTTCACCATGGCACGCACCAGCGAGTGGTAGTGCAGCCAGTCGAAGACGCGCTGCGGGTACAGCGAGGCGTGCTCGGGGTTGCCGATGTGGAAGACGCGGTTCCAGGGGATGAGTACGTCCTCGAACACGATGATGCTGTCCAACTCGTCACCCTGCGAGGCGAGCGGGTGCTCCACCTCCTCGCCGTCGCGGACGTTGCTCTCGCGGCAGATGATGGTGACCCCGGGGGTGTTGGGCTTCACCGCCCCGTAGATGATCTGCTCCGACACGATGCCGGGGCGGTAGAAGACGCCGATGTGGATCCAGTCCCCGAAGGCCGCGCCGGTGCTGATCGCCTTCACACCCCGCACGGTGATGCCCTCGTCCGAGGTGGCGACCACCCGCAGCGCGGGGGACTGGGCCTGCGCCGAATCGCGCGAGCGGTCCGCCTGCGGGTCGACGAAGGCCGGCGTCGCGTTGAGGTCGCCGTCCCGCATCACGTTCCAGAAGTCGACGATCCCCCCGGTGAGGTCCCGCCCGTCGGCCCCGACGGACTGGCTGCTCCAGGGCTCGGGGTCGTCGACGTAGGTCAGCAGGACGTAGTTGTTGACGTCCGGTGTGCGCGGGATCGCACCGCCGCCCAGTTCCCGCTGCACCGTCTCCATGTAGCGCCGCTTGCGCAGCAGATCCTCCTTGGAGCGGTGCTGGAACCATGTCATGGACCGCCGGACACCGTCCTCGTCCACGAACGTCATGACGTCCTCGAGGTCCGGGCGGTAGTGCAGATCGTAGAAGTCGGCGATGCTCCGGGCGTACGCCCTCGTCCTGGGGTGCGTGGCCACGTTGTCGACGAGCTCGTCACCCACCCACACCGTGCGGCCGTCGTTCAGCGCCGCCAGGTACTCCTTGCCTGTACGCACGTCATGTTCCTCTCGGAGGCAACAGATCTGGACGCCCGGAACTATGCGTCGCGACGGGGTGAGCGGACGGAGTGGAACCGACAATCACCCGGGTGAAAGCGCCGGGCAGACGGAAACCGGCCTTGAGGCGGATGTGGCCGTGCGGCATGCTGGGCCCCATGCGCAGCACAGGCCCCGCGGGCGACCGGCCCGGTGGGCGAGGGAACCAGGCCGGGAGCGGGCTGCGCCTCAGGGGACGGGGCCGCGAGATGGCCGCCGTCCGTGAGGCCCTGGACGCGGTGCGTGGCGGACGGGGCGCCTGCGTCGTCGTGGAAGGCGCACCCGGCGTCGGCAAGAGCAGGCTGCTCGCGGAGCTGGACGACCTGGCACGGCGGTCCGGGTTCGACGTGGTGTCCGTACGGGCCGACGAACTCGACCAGTACGCCGCCGGAGCCGCCCTGCAGTCCGCCCTGCAGCTCTCCGACGGTTCCGAACGAGCGGCCGCGGCCGCCGACGACCAGCGGCTGTGGCTGCTGGACAGCATCACGGACGCTCTGGAGGACCGTGCCCAGCGCGCCCCGGTCGCCGTGCTGGTGGACGATGCGCAGTGGGCGGATCCGGCCACGCTCCTGGTGCTGCGCACCCTGCCCCGGAGACTGGCGGCCTCGCGCATCCTGTGGGTGCTGGCGGTACGGTCGGAGACCGAGCGGCCGACCGTTGCCAGGGTGCGGGAGGACCTCGAACGCCTCGGGGCCCGGTGGCTGACCCTCGGCCCCCTGCCGCAGCAGGAACTGCAGCACATCGCGGCCGACGTCCTCGGGGCCAAACCGTCACCCGGGCTGGCCCGGCTCCTGGGGGGTGTCGCGGGCAATCCGTTCCTGGCGATCGAACTGGTGCGCGCCTTCGCCGACACGGACGCCGTCAAAGTGGAGGCGGGCGTGGCGAGCCTGCTGCACGACGGCATTCCCGTCGGCTTTCGGCGGAGCGTCGCCGCGCGTCTGGACCGGCTCCCGGAGGATGCCGTGCGCCTGCTCCAGATCGGGTCCGTCCTCGGCCGGGAGTTCGATCTCGGTACGGCCGCCCGCATGCTCGGCAGGCAGGCCGGCAGCCTGCTGTCGGGCGTCGAGGCGGCGCTGAAGGCCGGTCTGCTCTCCGGCGACGGGCCGCGACTGGCGTTCCGCCACGACCTCATGCGGCAGGCCGTCCACGAGAATCTGGCGCCGGCCGTACGGACCGCGCTGCACCAGGAGGCCGCCGACATCCTGCGTGGCATCGGGGCACGATCGGCCGAGGTGGCCTGGCACGTCGTGCTGTCGGGCGGACCGGTCGACGACGACGCCGTGACCACATTGACCACCGCGGTACGGGAACTGTCCTCGTCGGCCCCTGACGCGGCCGCGGACCTGGCCCAGCAGATCGCCGGACTGCTGCCCATGCACGACCGGCGGCGCATCGCCCTGCTGACCGACGCCGCCGAGTACCTCGGCCGGACCCGCCGGGTGCACCAGGCGCTCAACCTGGTCGACGCCACCCTGTCGGACCGGCTGGAGCCGCTCCAGGAGGCGCGTCTGCGCCTGGTGGCCGCCGAGATCCACCAGGCGGCGGGGGACGACGCCGCGGCGATGACGCATCTCCAGCAGGCTCTGGCCCTTCCCGGGCTGCCGGCCGACCTGCGGGTCCGGCTGCTCAAGACCAAGGCGACGGGCCACGTGTACCTCGGGGACATCACCGCTGCCGAGCAGACCGACGTCGGACTGGTCGAGGCCTCCTACCGCAGCGAGGACCCGGCCGTCGTCGTCAGCGCCATGGTGTTCCAGTCGCAGACGTCCTTCTACCGTGGGCGTCTCGCCCGCGCCCTCGAGCTCGCCGGGGAGGCCACGGCACGCGCCGGCACGGAGTCCGGCGTACTCCACCTGCGGCCGCCGCGGATTCCCGCGCTGTGGCTGGCCACGGTGCTGACCGCCACCGACCGGCTCGCGGACACCGAGCGGGTGCTGCGGGAGGGGCAGCGCGAAGCGGAGGCGCTGGGCCTGGGCTGGTCACTTCCCCACTGGCATGCGAGCCGTGCCTGCGCGCTGTTCGAACAGGGGGCGCTGGACGACGCGGCGGTGGAGGCCGAGTCCAGTCTGAACGTGGCCGACGAACTCGAGATCACCCAGCTGAATCCCCAGGCCCTCTCTGTGCTGGCGTTGGTGGAGATCAGACGCGGTGACCTCGCCAAAGCCAGGGACCAGCTCCGTGCCGCCGAAGCCGGTTCCGGCACGAGTACCCAGAGGTTCGGCCTGTGGGTGTCGCTCGCGCGTGCCTGCCTGGCCGACTCGGAGGGCCGGGACGCCGCAGCGGCAGCGGCGCTGGGCGGCAGCTTCGCGGGCGCCAAGCCGGCACAGCTGCTTGCGGTGCCGCCGTCCCACTGGCCCGGGATCGCGCGCATGGCGCTCCGCGGCGAGGACCTGCCGCTCGCGCAGGCCGTGTCCGGCGCGTTGCGCACCCTCGCCGAAGAGGACGACAGCCAGCAGATCATCGGGACCGTCCGTGCCCATGTGGACGGCCTGCTCCACAACGACCGGGGTGCGCTCGCGTCCGCCGTCACCGGTTACCGGAGCACCGGCAGGCGGCTGGCCCTGGCCGCGGTCTGCGAGGACCTCGGGGATCTCGTGGCCGCGTCGGGCGACACCACCTCGGCGATCCCGTACTTCGAGGAGGCGGGCGAGCTGGCGTCGGCTTCCGGAGCCCTGCGCGATCACGACCGGATCATGCGGCGCCTCAGACAGTTCGGCGTGCGCACAGCTGCCCCACTGCACCACACGACCGGGGCACCGGGATGGGAGAACCTGACCGAGTCCGAGCGGAAGCTCATTCCGCTCGTCGTGGAGGGCCTGACCAACCGGGCCATCGCCGACCGGCTCTACGTGTCCGTGCACACCGTCAACACGCATATGAAGCACATCTTCACCAAGCTCGGCATCAACACACGCGTCGAGCTGACCCGGCTGGCGATCGAACGGGGCGGCATCTCCGACAGGGCGCACTGAGCGACGCCTGCGGCGGCGGGGCGCGACCGCGAAGATCCCGTATATAGGCGATGCCGGCGCCTGACGTACGGGTGATGCTGGTCGCGACGGCGCCGCAGGCACGGCGCCGTCAGCGATCCGATCGCGAGCGGAGGTTGAGCCCGGAGAGCGACCGGGCCGCGTACCCGGCGCTCGAGAAGGAGTACCGGCGTGGCAGGACTTTCCCCCGGTGCTGTTCCGGTCCCCTCCTGTGGGCGTCGGGACGACCACGACGGCTGTCCGTCTGCTCGCTGCGCGTGCCCGGTTCCTCTGCTTCACAGTTCGCCGAATCACCCAGATGCCAAAACCGTACAAGCGTAAGAGGTTCACCATGTCGCTCGCACTCGACCCCGTAGCCCAGGACCTGCTGTTCCGGGAGGCTCGTACAGCCAACACCTTCACCGACGAGCCGGTGACGGACGAGCAGACGAAGGCCATCTACGATCTGATCAAGTACGGCCCCACCAGCATGAACCAGCAGCCGCTGCGAATCCTGCTGGTTCGTTCCGCCGAGGCGCGCGAACGCTTGATCGGGCACATGTCCGAGGGGAACCGCAAGAAGACCGCGGCCGCCCCTCTCGTCGCCGTCCTCGCCGCGGACAACGAGTTCCACGAGGAACTGCCCAGCCAGTTCCCCCACTTCCCGCAGGCAATGGATCTCTTCGCCGAGCGGGCGGTGCGTGAGCGTTCCGCAAGGCTCAATGCGCTCCTCCAGGTCGGCTACTTCATCATCGGCGTCCGCGCGGCAGGCCTGGCCGCGGGACCGATGACCGGCTTCGACGCCGAGGGCATCGACAGGGAGTTCTTCGGTGATGGCGAGCATTCCGTTCTCGCCGTCGTCAACATCGGCAGGCCGGGCGAGAACGCCTGGTTCCCGCGCTCCCCACGCCTGACATACGACCAAGTGGTCACGACCGTCTGATCCACTGCCAGGCATCCGCGCCCCTCCGGGGCCGGTTCCGGCGCGCTCCCGGCGGTGTCGCCGATGGCGGTGTGCGCGGTCGGCCAGGAACGCCGTGGACGCCGGCACCGAGATGAGCAGCACGTCGAATCCGACCCGGGCAGGCGCCACTCGTGCACGTGGTGGGACGGCGGCAGCGTCAGACCCAGCATCACGGTCCACGGCATGAGACAGGCGGCGCACGTGGCGAGCAGCTCGGCGGTGTGCCTTCTGCGGCGGTCCGGCGTGCGGCCGCGGCGGCCGGACACCGGCAGGTTTCCCGCGTTTCCGGCTATTCCAAGTTCCTCCGGAGAATGCCAGCGCGGCGGCGGTCGCTGTACGCCGTGCGAGCTTGTTCTCGGTGCGCAAAACAATCACTCCCTGTTTTCCGGAGAGGAGAAACTGCCAACGAAATGCGCACACGCCGAGCTGACAGGACTTCCGTCCCGGCGAATGTGCCGCATATCGCATCATCGATACTTTGTGAGACGGATGGGGCAGGAGTAGGTTCCCTAGATGATGAGAATCTCAGCGATCGCATTCATCGGAGCCCTGGCAGTAGCCTTCGGAGTCTTCGCGTCGACCGTGTCTCCCTGGTGGTGGCCGGCCGCTTTGCTGTGCACGGCGTTGGCGGGTGTGGGTGCCTATGATCTCTTCCAAAAGCGCCACTCGGTACTGCGCAACTACCCCGTGCTGGGACATGTGCGCTTCATGCTGGAGTCGATCCGGCCGGAGTTGCAGCAGTATTTCATCGAGCGCAATTACGACGGCCGTCCCTACGACCGGGATGTGCGCAGTCTCGTCTATCAGCGCGCCAAGGGCCTGGAGGCGGAGCAACCGTTCGGGACCGAACGGAACGTCTATGCCGAAGGCTACGAGTACTTCGAGTCGTCGATGAGGCCACGCCCGGTGCCGTCGGAGCAGCCGAGGGTCCGCATCGGCGGTCCGGACTGCACCAAGCCCTACGACATGTCGTTGTTCAATGTCTCGGCGATGAGTTTCGGCTCGCTGTCCGCCAATGCCATCCTCGCCCTGAACCGGGGCGCCGCCCTCGGGGGATTCGCTCACGACACCGGTGAGGGCGGCCTGTCGGAATACCATCTGCGTCACGGTGGCGACCTGGTGTGGGAGATCGGCACAGCCTACTTCGGCTGCCGCACCGCGGACGGCCGTTTCGACCGGGCGCGGTTCGCGGACAAGGCCGCTCACGACAGCGTGAAGTGCGTGTCCCTGAAGCTGTCCCAGGGAGCCAAGCCCGGCATCGGTGGAGTGCTGCCCGGGGAGAAGGTCACCGCCGAGATAGCCCGGGTACGTTTCCATCTGCAGATGAGGTCACAGTGCCCTGCGCATGTCTGCGGCGTCGGCGTAGGCGGCCGGACCGCGTCGCTGGGCGCCTGGCAGTTCGGGCATGCGGTCGGGACTACGTCCGACGAGGAGTTGCGGGACGCCGTGGCCGGCGAGTCGGGCCGCGATCCGGCTGCCGAGCGCACCAGTCACCCCGGTGACCGCCACCGTGGCGTGATTCTTGTCAGACATGATGGTTCCGGCCGCATCCTCCGGCCGTGCGATGGCGCCAGGGGCCACCACGCGGGGCGGCGGCTTCCCGAGGAACCAAGATCGTCTCAATGTGCATCGAGCAGGGCGCGTCACCCACGTCGGCCCCGGCCGGCGCCATCCGTGTGGTCTCAAGAGCCGTGTCTCGCGTGTCCGAGATCGAGACGTTGAGCGCCCGCGCGGACGGACGTCCCGTCGCGCCGGTCGTGCAGGGTGAAGTCGGCCCGGACGGCCACACCGGACTGCAGCACTTTCTGGTGGACGAGGGGGTCTCGGCCTGGGTGCGAGACGACGACGCTGATGTATCCCTCGGGCAGACCGGTCACGGCGTACTCGCCCCGTGCGTTCGTCGTGGTCCGCACCAACTGCCGACCACCGGTGTCCATGACGGTCACCGCGGCATGGCGGACGGGCTGCTGTTCGCCATCGCGGACGGTGCCCTCCAGCATCGGCAACGGCTCGCCGAAGTGGTGCGGGTGGACCGGTAGTGCCGTGGGTGCGGGCGCCTCCACGGACGGGTCCTCCACCGGCGGTTCGGGAATGTCCTGGTTCTCGTCCTCCGCTCCCCGTCGTACGGCCATACGGTGGTGCCGCCACGCGTCGAGGCCCAGCAGCGCCAGTCCCGCGGTGATCCACGCGCACAGCACGAGGACCGGCTTCAGCACCCCCACATGGTCGAAGTACAGGATTCCCCGCAGGCCGTCGACCGCGTTGCCCAGCGGCATGACGGCGTGCAGGTTTTGGAAGAACCTCGGCAGCAGCTGGACGGGGACCAGGCCGCTGGAGGGGACGCTCAGCACGACGTACAGGCCCAGACCCGCCAGCGGGAAGAAGTGCTTGACGAACGGCGCCATGCCGAGGGAGAACGTGGCCACGGCCGTGGTGAGCAGGAAGGCGATCGCCAGGGCTGTGGGGTCGTTGGGGAAGAAACCCAGTCCCACGCCGACGAGGAAGCCCACGGCGCTGAAGAGACCGGCGACGCCCGCAATCGTGATCAGCTTCGTGCGCCGGTTGAAGGTCACCGCCCGCAGCAGGGTGGTGGCGAGTATGTAGCCGGGGACGTTCCAGGCGATCCCGAAGTAGACCAGGGTCGCGCCGGACCCGTCCTTGCTGACGGTGGGGGCTACGTCCGTGACGGTGAGCTTCTGGTGGTTGTGCACCGCGAGCTGGGTGAAGCCCGTGGTCAGCGCCTGTTCGAGGGACGCGCCGTCGGCTCCGGCCACGTACAGCACGGCATGTCCGCCCTTGGTGGCGAAGCCGGCCACGGCGTCCCGGTCCAGCACCGCCCGGCGGGCTTCCCGGGCATCTGCAACGGCGGTGACGTCGAATCCGCCGGGACGCTGCGCCTGCAGAGCGGTGTCGACCTTGCGTTCCACCGCGAGATCAGCGACCACGAGCTTGGCATCGTGGGGCTCGGGCTGGTGAAAGGCCAGCGGGAAGCAGAAGAGCAGGCCGAGGAAGAGTGCTGCCGGGATCGTGAGGGTCTCGACGAGGACTCTGGCCGCGGATATGCCCCGGGGACGCTCGATCCGGTGCTTCACAGGACCACCCCTCGGCCGCCACGGCGGGCCGTGCCGCCGAGCCCGCGGGGCACACGGCCGACCCGATGCCCGGTCACCCCGTGGTCGCCTCTCCGGTACCGGTGGTCCTTCACTGTTCGCGGTCCAACCCGTTTCACGGCGCCCCTCTCGGCTGTGCCGCGCCTGACCGTCGCCATGGCGCCACTCGATTAACGTACCGATCGGCACATCTACGTTTTACTGGACCCTACGCGTACCGGTCGGTACAGTCAAAAGCGTGCCTCGCCCCGTCAACGCCGAGAAGCGCGCCGAGCTGCTGAAGCAGGTGGTGCACCACCTCCAGCAGCACGGCGTCGCGCAGATGTCGCTGAGTCCGCTCGCCGAGTCGATCGGCACCACCAAACGCATGCTTCTGTACTACTTCGGCAGCCGCGAGAACCTCCTGGCCCGGGCCCTGGCCACCAGCCGTCCCGACGCGCACGCGATGTTCGACGACGTCCGCGACAGCGAGGGACTGCGCAAGGCGGCTCACACCCTGTGGGAAGCGATGACGGTCGGGGAGCAGTCCGGGCCGGTCCGCATGCTGCTGCAGCTGCTCAGCCTGGCCGCCACCGATCCCGAGCAGTACGGCGACATCGCGGCCGAGACCGTCGAGGTCATGATCGGCCCCATCGCCGCGGCCTACGTCCGGCTGGGGCACCCACCACAGCAGGCGCGGACAGCGGCCACGCTCCTCGTCTCCGGCCTGCGCGGTCTGTGCCAGGACCGCTTGGTGACCCATGACGCGGCCCGTACCGACGCGGCCGCGCACCGGCTCATCAGGGACGCAGTCGCGGCGGCCGACTGAGCCTGCGCCCCCGGCCACTTCGGGGGTCTCGGTACCACCTCGAACTCGCCGAGCAGGCTGGTGGTCCCGTCCTGCGGGTCAGTCCATGCACGGTGCCCCGCTCGGTGGCGCGAGAACAGGCCGTACACACCAGGAGTGGTCGGACCGTCCATTCCCCGGGCCCAACGCGGTGCGGTCCGTATCGAGGGCGACTACTGGCGGCCGATCGGCCGGGAGCGGAACTGGCCGGTTGCCGCGGAGGCCGGGCCGGGCGCAGCCAGAAGCAGGACGAAAGCACTGCGGGCGGCACCGGCGGCCGCCATGACGGATCGGTGATCCCTCCTTCGGGTGGTTGCTGCGCTGGAGCGCCCGTTGGGTGGGTGGTGCGTCCCATCGGGGAGGGCGCGGCTCTCCCCGTCCATCCGGCGGTGTTTGCTCCAAGCGTTCAGCGGTCTGAGGTGTCCAACCGTGCGCTGGAAGACCGTCCTGATCGCCGGCGGCATCTGCTTCGACGTCCGACTCTCAGCGGCTCGCCGGTAAGCCAACCACTCTGATGACACCGTTCATACGACGAGCCCCGAGAACGCAAGCGAGTGCTCCGCACATGCCGCGGTCACGGGTGCCTGATCTGCCCGGCACTGGCGTCGACTCTTCGGCTCACCGCCATGACCATCAGCCGCGTGGAACAGGGGGCCCTTCCGCTCGCGGAAGCACGCGGCCACCATGTCCCCGGTCCACCTCCGCCTCCGCACGCCGACCGCAAGGTTCCGCGCCACCGCCCAGCTGAACGAGCCTCCGACACACGAGTTGAAGATTTACCCGCTCCAAGGGCGTCGTCGGCGTCTGGTCGGTCAGGTCCGGGTGCCCAGTTCGCAGGCGCGGAAGGCGGTCGGTGTCCGGCCGACGCGCTGCCGGAAGAACTTCGTGAAGACTGTGGCACTCGGGAAGCCGAGTCGTTCGCCGATTGCGGCGGCGGACAGATCGGTGTGGACCAGGAGGCGTTTCGCCTCCAGCAGAACGCGGTCGTCGATGAAGCGCTTGGCACCGGACCCGGTGGCGGCGATTGTGGCCCTGGTGAGAGTGCGGGTGCTGTAACGGAGTTTCCTGGCGTAGTCCTCCACGCGGTGGCTCCGGGTGTGGTCGCGTTCCACCGCATCCCGGAAGCGGTGGAACACGTCATTGCCGACCTGGCCGCCGCCTTGGGAGCCCTGCAGGTGAGCAAGGTGCAGGAGGAGGGTGGCGAGCAGGTGTCCGAGCACCTGGATGTGCACGTCCAGGGGGAGGCCGGCGAACTCGCGGTACTCGCTCTCCAACAGTTCGAGGACTCGCTGCAGCCGGTCACGCGCGGCGAAGTCCGGAACGAGCAGGCCCTGCGGCGGGGGTCGGTCCGCGTCGGCGGCCTGGGCGGTGGCCGCGTCGAGGAAGCCCGGCTGGAAGAGGACGACGACGCCCTCAGCGGCCGTGAGGTCGGAACGGTACTGGTGGATCTGCCGGGGGCGGGCCCACAGCCAGTGGCCCTCGTCCAACCGGTGTTCAGTGAAGTCCAGCGAATAGCGCAATGAGCCGGTCCGCACGGTGAGCACCTCGTGGAAAGCCGCCCTCGACGGGGAGTACGGGTCGACGCCGTGACTCGCGGCACGCGCGGCCAGTCCGGGGAAGTCAAGCACCTCGATCCCCGGTGGAGCTCCCGCGGACGACTGGTACGGGATGTCCGTGACATCAGGTTGACCGTTTTTGCTCATAGCGTGTCCCCAGCCTACTGCGCTGTCCCTGCGATGTGTACCTAGCGTAGTGATCGCACGGAAGTGTGGGTGACCGAAAAGAGTCCGTGACCTCCCGTCTTCCCTGCCGTGCGCCAGAGAAAGGGGTACGACATGCGGTTGATCGTGGGTATGACAGGTGCGACGGGCGCGGTGTTCGGCATCCGCCTGCTGCAGTGTCTGAGCCGGCTACCGCAGGTGGAGACACACCTGGTGCTCAGCCGCTGGGCGCGCGCCACCATCGAGCTGGAGACCGGCCTCTCCGTCCGCGAGGTCGGCGAGCTCGCCGACGAGCTGCACGCGCCCGGGGACCAGGGCGCCACCATCTCGTCGGGCTCCTTCCGGACCGACGGCATGATCATCGCGCCGTGCTCGATGAAGACCCTGGCGGGAATCAGGGCCGGCTTCGCGGACGGGTTGATCGGCAGGGCCGCCGACGTCGTCCTGAAGGAACGGCGCAAGCTCGTCCTGGTGCCGCGGGAGACGCCGCTGAGCGAGATCCATCTGGAGAACATGCTGGCGCTGACGCGCATGGGGGCGACGATGGTGCCGCCCATGCCCGCCTTCTACAACCACCCGCGATCCGTCGACGACATCGTCGACCACGTCGCCGCCCGCGTCCTCGACCAGCTCGACCTGCCCGCGCCCGCCGCCGAGCGATGGGCGGGCATGCGCGCCGCACGCGGGCTCGAACCCGCCGTCTGACCGGCCGCGGCACCACGTACCAAGGAGTTCAGCTTCCTCATGGCTTACGACGACCTTCGCAGCTTTCTCCATGCCCTCGACAAAGAGGGCCAACTCCTGCGCGTCACCGACGAGGTGGTGCCCGAACCGGACATCGCCGCCGCGGCGAACGCGGCACCACGCATGGGAGATGCGGCCCCCGCGCTGTACTTCGACAACGTCCGGGGCTTCATCGACGCCCGCATCGCGATGAACGTGCACGGCTCGTGGGCCAACCACGCCCTGGCGCTCGGTCTCCCCAAGCAGACGGGGGCCAAGGCGCAGGTGGCCGAGTTCATCCGCCGTTGGGAGGACTTCCCCGTGCAGCCCGAGTGGCGGGCGGAACCCCTCTGGGCGGCGAATGCCGTCGAGGGCGGTGACGTCGACGTCTTTCAGGTGCTCCCACTGTTCCGCCTCAACGACGGCGACGGCGGTTTCTACATCGACAAGGCCGCCGTCGTCTCCAAGGACCCGGAGGACCCGGACAACAGTGATAAACAGAACGTCGGCATCTACCGCATCGAGGTCAAGGGCAAGCGCAGGCTCGCCCTGCAACCGGCGCCGGTGCACGACATCGCCCTCCATCTGCGCAAGGCCGAGGAGCGGGGCGAGGACTTGCCCGTCGCCATCGCGCTCGGCAACGATCCCGTCATCTCCATCGTCGCCGCGACTCCTATGGCGTACGACGAGAACGAGTACGAGTTGGCCGGGGCGCTGCGCGGTGCGCCGGCGCCGATCGCGAAGGCTCCGCTGACCGGGCTGCCGGTGCCGTGGGGCAGCGAAGTCGTCATCGAGGGTGTCGTCGAGGGACGTACGAGGGAGATCGAGGGTCCGTTCGGCGAGTTCACAGGTCACTACTCCGGCGGACGCTCCATGCCGGTGATCCGCATCGACCGGATCTCCTATCGCACCGATCCTGTCTTCGAGCATCTGTATCTCGGTATGCCGTGGACCGAGATCGACTACTTGATGGCCGCCAACACCTGTGTGCCGATCCACCAAGAGCTGAAGAGAGACTTCCCGGAGGTGCAGGCAGTCAACGCCACGTACACGCACGGGCTCGTCGTCATCGTCTCCACGAAGACGCGGTACGGCGGCTTCGCCAAGGCGGTCGGCACGCGGGTGCTGAGCACGTCGCACGGCCTGGGGTACGCGGCCACCGTCATCGTCGTCGACGAGGACGTCGATCCCTTCAACCTGACGCAGGTGATGTGGGCCCTGTCGACCAAGATGAACCCGGCCCACGACCTTGTCCGGCTGCCCGCCATGTCGGTGGTGCCGCTGGCCCCACAGGCCGACACGCCGGGCATCGTCGACAAGTTGATCATTGACGCCACCACCCCCGTCGAACCCGAGCGGCGAGGCGACCGCAGTTCCCGGGTGCGTGACCTGCCCGAGGCCGGTGAATGGCTCACCAGGCTGCAACGACTGGCTGCCGCCCGCTGATCCCACCCGACCCCGGACTTCGGAAGGACCTGTGCCGTGGAGACACCCCCGACTTGCCCACGTTGCGTCTACGAGAGTGTTGAGAAGCTGTTCACCTCACCCGTCCCGGGTGTGTGGGACGTACTCCAGTGCCAGCGGTGCCTGTACACGTGGCGTACCAGCGAACCGGCGCGCCGCACCCGGCGCGACCACTACCCCGAAGAGTTCAGGATGAGCCCCGAGGACATCGAGAACGCCGTCGAGGTCCCCGCCGTCCCTCCGCTTCTGCCGCGCGACTGACTGATCTCTCAGAAATCCGCCGACGCCGGACGCGGCGCTTCCGTGCCGGCGAGGTCATCCGGCCTTCGGGAGGGGGAGGGACGGGGATGCTGGAGCAGGCGTTGACGGCACTGGCCGCAACCAGCGGGGCCGCGGTGGTGCAGGCCGAGCAACCTGTGGGGCATCCACCTGGTTGGCCGCCCGCACCATCGTCCCCTGCGCCACGGCGACCAGGTACTCCTCGCCCTGCTCCGAGACGACGTGGACCGAGCACCGGCACACGGCCTGCCGGACGCCAGGATGGCTGCCGGCAGGTGCTCACCGGGCAGCACCTCCGCGGTGAACGCCACCTTGTCGTTGCCGGTGGGCAGCGGTGCGCTGACGGTCGCCGTCACGTCCTGGCCAAGCGCGAGGTCGGCGCGCAGGCACACCGGGTGGGTCACCGTGCTGGTGCCGTCGTCGGTGGTGGTGGTGCGTGAGCCGGCCCACAGGAAGAAGGACGCCCCCAGCACCCCGGCACCCCGCGCCGGCGAGGTCAGCGTAATCTCGGCCCGGCGCTTCTTCTCGGGACCGGCCGTGCGGGTGACGGGACCCGACAGTGCGAGAGCGCCCTGGGCGAGGGTGAGCAGCTCGCCGAGCCATTCCGGGGCGTCCGGCTTCGTCACCCCGGCGCCGTGGAAGGTCAGCCCCGGGCGCAGGGGCGGTCGCCCGTCAGCCGCCGGCCGGACGGTGGAGCTGAGGAGGAACTCCGGTTCCCTGGCGAAGGCGAGCCGGGCCAGGTCGCTGTCCTTGGTCTCCGGGAAGGACGTGGGGAATCTCCACGTGATGGGGAGCGTGAAGGGGAGGTAGAGCGAGGGCCGCTGGTCGGCGGGGTCGAGCCCGATCTCGATACCGGTGACCGGCCGGCCGGTCACCCCGAGCAGGTCGGTGGTTCCGTTCAGGACGACGGTCCCGTCGGGCCGGGTGCTGCGCGTCACCCCGGTGACGGTGAGGGCGCCACCCAGCCATTCGGTCACCAGCGGAGCGGCGGCGGCGCCGAAGTCGTCGCTGGTGAGCTTCACGCTCTCGGCTGTGGTGCGCTGAGTGACGAGGGCGTCCAGTTCCTGTACGTGCATGGGGGATCCCGGAGGGTATGCC
>NZ_JAINRC010000033.1 GCF_020400655.1 Streptomyces spinosus | reverse complement strand
GCTCGGCATGCGCTGGTAGGGCGGACAGACACCGAGGCGGCGGGTGGTCAGCTGAGCCAAAGCACGACAGGTGTCACTTAGGCAGGCTTGCTGTCACCTGTGGGGTGCGGCTCGGAAGGGTCTCAACTCTTGACGGCCTCTGCGATCTGCTGGGCGGCCTGAGCTGGGGTGAGGTGGGTGGTGTCGATGACCTCGGCCTCGGCGTGCAGCCACGTGCGCGCGGCCTCGGCGTAGGGCTCAAGGTATTGGAGCCGAAACGGGGAGTTGGGGCCGAGAACGGTGTCACCTGCGATGCGCGCACGGAGGGTGTTCTGGTCGGCGTGGAGGACGAAGTGCCGGACCGGAATATCGTGCGCGGCAAGGCCCGAGTTGATCTCGCGCCAGTACTGCTCGGTCAGGACGGTCATGGGCATCACCAGGGTGCCGCCGGTGTAGTCGAGGATGCGTCGGGCGGTCTCGACCACGAGGGGCCGCCACGGCGGCCAGTGCTGGAAGTTGTCCGTCGCTGGCAGCCCCGGCTTGATGTCCATGAGCGTCTCGCCGACCTTCTCTGCGTCGAACACCCGGGAGTCCGGGATCAGTTGCTGGACGAGTGCACTGGTTGTCGTCTTGCCCGCGCCGTGGGTGCCGTTGAGCCATACGATCACGGACCTGACGCTATAGCCTCGCGCGGGCTATAGGGACAGCTTCTGGTGACAGTCGGGCTGCTGAACAAGATTGTGTGACAAGTCGGATGCGTCGCCTGTGACAACCAGGATGCTTCGAGCGTCCCCCTTCTCGCAGCTCACCCGATCCCGTTGGTGGCAACTACCGTGCTTCGGCTCAGCAAGCGCCTACCGCCTGTCGCGCTCCACACAGCCGTGACCACACCTACGCCCCCCGGGAACCGCGATGACCGAGGCCGAGAACTACCCCACGCCGTGCGAGACCGCGCTCGCCTTGATTACGACGGCCGCGCTGGACGAAGCGGCCCGCAACGCTCCCGCCGCAGACAGCCCGCCCCCGGCCCACTGGGAGATCCACGACTGCCTGACCGCCGTACTGGCAGCCCAGCCCGGTGCGGGCACCACGGCAGCGCCGTCCAATCCGGCGCGGCCCGCCGCGGACACGGAGCGGCGGGCATGGCCAAGAGGGGGACACGACACGACGCCGGCGGCCCGGCCCGGCGGACAGCACAGGCGCAGGGCGGCCGCTGCGGAGGCGGCGCACGAGCGAGACCCCGGCGAGGGGGCCGTCGGCCGCAGGCCCGACCCAACGACACGAGGCACAAGCGCACCCGCTCGACGGACGAGCCCGGCCCCGGCGCCCGGCACGGCCGGGGCATGGCGGGCCCGGCCGGGCGGGCGCAGGTCGGCGCGGGCGGACGGGCGCACCAGCGTCGCGGCGGGGCGCGGCCCAGCGGCGGCCGATGGGCTCGGGCCAGGCGGACCGCTGCCGGGGGCGGGCGGCCGGGCGGTACGAGCACGGCGGGACGAGGTCCGGACGAGCTGCACGCAGCCAGCGCGGCGCAGGGGGAGCCGCGGGGCGGGGCGCGGCCCGGCCGGGGCGGGAGCGGGACGGCGCCGGGCGGGCGTAGACGGGCGTGCGGGCGTGGGGGTTGAGGGCCGGACAGTGGCAGGGGACGGACAGGGCGGCGGACGGCCGGAACCGCCGGGCATGCCCTGACCACCCGCGCTTGGGGTGACGTGGCGAACCGGCAGCGCGGCCGTGCAGGTGCGGACGTGTCCGAGGAACAGCCACCTCCGCCGTGCCGATTGCCTCGGCTCCAGCGATGTCGATGAAGCCGGCCGTCCACAGCGAAGGTGATCGGACTGACGTGGCCGAGTGCAGAAGATGCCGCCTCGGAGTCCGGCCCAGGCCCACCGGCACCGCCGGCCCTACCTCATGCAGCCGGTACCAGGGCTTCTTGCCGTGCACGGTTCACTGACGCGCGGTGCGGTCGGTCTTCACAGCTAGGCCACCCGGGCCGGTGGAGCAATGCGCGAACGTGCGCGCCGGGGGACGAGGCCCTTGAACGGGCCGGCACGGCCGAGCTGTTCAACGCACCGGCAGTGTCTCCACGGCTCTGTGTGCCATGCTGGGGCACATCCACGGAATGAACTTGATAGGGCGCCTTCACCGTATTTACCGGAGTGCCACTCATCCAGCAAGGGCTGCTGCCGCCGGCCAGACGACACGGGCGGGCCGTCCGCACAGCGTGATCATTCTCTCCGGCCCGTCCTGAGCTGGAGCGCTGGGTAGCGCGGCGCGGCGAAGCCGAGAGAGCGGTACAGGGCCATTCCGTGACCGGTCGCGTTGAGGTTGATCACACGTGCCTCGGTCTCGTTGCCGTACCAGTCGAGCAGCGCCTCGAGACTGGCATAGCCCCTTCGCTGTCGGCTCGGATCCGTGCTGATGTTGAAGACGTGCCCGTGTATGCCGCTGAGATTGTGCGGGCTCGGCGCGTGCCGGTCGCAGATGCCCACGGCGTTGCTGACGGGGCCGAGGTGTGGATCGTCCACCACGAAGGCAGCGAAGTTTGGCGTGTCGCCCAGACGTTGCGTGAACCACTCCAGGGCCGCATGACGCCACGGTGTTTCCTGTGTGGACAACCCCATGTCCTCGAGCATCAGGGCCGTAGACGGACCAAAGCTGCGGCGTCGTCCTGATTCGCGCGGCGGACTTCGACGGATGCGGGAATCGCCCTGTTCATGACTTCATGATCCACGCAGTTTCTTCCCCCGATCACGGGACCGTCCCGGCCGGGGGCCGCCTTGAGGAAGCACCGCCTGGTGCTCGCGCCCGATCTGAAGTTCACCGCTTCGCGCGTGCGCCCTGGGCCGGGCCGGACTCAAGCGCCGCGGAGGCCCGCCACTCGACAGGGGACATCCCGTAGGCGGCCCGGAAAGCCCGGCTGAAGTGGGCCGCGCTGACGAAGCCCCACCCTCGGCCCACCGCGGCGATGGTCCGGCTCGCCGCGTCCCGGCGGGCCAGTTCGCGTCGGCACTGCTCCAGCCTGCGGCCCTGGATCCACCGGCGGACGGTGGTGCCCTCCATCTGGAAGAGGTTGTACAGGTGGCGCAGGGATACCTGGTTGGCCCGGGCGATGACCTCCGGGGTCAGATCGGGGTCCGCCAGGTGACGGTCGATGTACGCCTGGATGCGCATCAGCAGCACGCGGGCGGCGCTCGGTGTGCCCGTGGTGTCACCACCGCCTCGCTCGTCGGCCAGCACCGTGAGCAGGTCCAGGACGTTGCGGGCGATCAGGTCGCCGATGTGGTGCGGATACGCGCCCGCGCTGTCCACGAGTCGGGACAGGAACGGGGACAGCAACTCGCCGAGAGGCGTCGTGGAGTCGAGGGGAGATGCCGTGATCCGGCACAGGTCCGACTCCCTCAGACTCAACAGGTGCCGGGGCAGGACGAGCGCCTTCGTCTGGAAGGTATCAGGGAAGGTCAGCCGCATGGGGCGCGCCCGGTCGTAGACGAAGAGCTGCCCGGGCTCGACATACGCGTCGCGCGTGTCCTGCTCGATCCGGGCGCGCCCTATGCTCAGCAGCATCACGACCACGTGGTCGTCGCCGGTGGACCCCGCGATGAGACGTGGTGTGCGCACGGTCTGCAGGGCTTCGCTGTCCACTGTGACGCCCCGCGTCCGGCCCGTCGGCGACGCGTGGATCGTGCCGGAGAACACCTCCTCGGCGAGCCTGACGTCCACGTCTCCGAAGGTATGGGCCACGGCGTCGCGCCAGTAGGTCCGTCTTCGCCCCGTGGGCACCCCGTCCGTGGTGTAGAAGATACCCGCGGGCTGCTCCCTCGTCCCCTTTGTAGATACGTCCGACATGGTCTCCGCCCTTCAGCCGGTATGCGCTGCGGACACCATGCCAGCGGGACACATCATGGCGCATCGAGTGAACGCACTAGATGCGCTGTCCGGAGAGAGGTTGGGTAACGCGGCTGGCTCGTGGTTGGCCGCTGATGCCGGTGCGGGATCGGTAGCTCGGACGAGAAGGCCGCCACCCACACCGCCTTCCCCACCAGGCCGCAGCCTTCTCCACCAGGCCGCAGCCTTCCCCACCAGGCCGCCGCCTTCTCCACCACCTGCGGCACCGACCACAACGAGCGGAGCGAGTCCCGGACCGACAACACCCGGCCCTACCGCAGAAGCCTCACCTGACAGCAGGCACCGGCCGACCACGACGCAACCAGCAAACCCACCCACGCCCTCAGACACCGAACGACAGGCAGCGTTCCCCGACTGGCTCCACTGGTACAACTACCACCGACCCCACGCCGGCATCAGCGGCCAACCACCAGCCAGCCGCGTCACCAACCTCCCCGGACAGCACAACTAGCCCCCTGAGGGAGGCAGCTGCTGAGCGCTGAGGTCGTCGCGTACCGCGCAGGTAGCGGACGGGGTGCCGGTAGCGGTGCTCGTCCACCGCGGTGTCCCCGGCGAACTCGACCACGACGTCGAGGACGACCGGCCGGTGGTCGAGCGCCTCGCGCCTGCCCCAACCGGCCAGGAAGCGGCGGTGCTGCCACGGGTGCTCCGCACCGCCCGGATACAGCAGGCCGCCGACCTCGCGCCGGGCCGTCACCGACAGCGGTGCCGTCCACGCGACGAACCGCAGCCGGCCCGACTCGTCCTAGCGGCCCAGCAGGAGTGTCGACGGCGCGGCCACCCGGCCCGTCAACGAGGCGACCACCGCTTCCGCGCTGGCCCGGGCACGCACCTTGATCCAGCCCCTACGGCACGGCTGGTACCTCTGGGCCAGGCCCTTCACGACGACGCCCTCGATACCGGCCGCGCCCCACGCCGGGTCGAGCCAGTCCTCGGCGGTCACCCGGTCAGTGGTAGCCGGACACAACACGAACGGCGCGGCCAGCACCCCCTCGGCGAACAGTGCTTCCAGCAGCGCGCGCCGCGCCCGGTAGGGCTCGTTGAGGAGCGGGCCGTCGGCCGTGCCAAGAACGTCGAACACGATCAGCTACGCCGGCGCGGCCCGGGCGGCCTGCCGGGCACCGGCGCCGCGGCGGCGGGCCCGGGCCTGAAGCTCGCCGAAGTCGAGACGGCCCTTCGCGCGACGACCAGCTCGCCGTCCAGGACCAGCGGTGCGTGCAGGGCCCGGCCGGCTGCCGTGATTTCGGGGAAGGCACTGCTGAGGTCGGCGCCGTTCCTCGACTGCAGGTACGCGCGACCAGGGCCCGCGAAGAGCACCGCGCGGAAGCCGTCCGGTTTCTGCTCGAAGGCCAACCCGCCTGGCAGCGCCCGCTCGGGCGGGAGCCCGGGGCGTGCCTCGGCGAGCATCGGCCGGAGGGGAGGAGACAGCACAGTTCAGGTGTATGCCGGACGGGCGCCGGTCGCACCCGAGGGCTGTTGTCATTGGGTGACGTACCCCACGCGCCGGTGCCGGAACCGGGCGGCGGTCACGTCACGGCCCGGCAGGTCCGCAGCCCGCCGCTTCCTCCGGCCTGGTCACCGTCCGCGGAGGGCGGCGCCCCGGGACACCAGACCCCGTGCCCGCTGCGGGAGACTGGCGGCCTCCAGGGCGCTGTATCTGCCGCTCGCCAGGAGTTGGAACTTGACACCCTCTCGGCCATCGGGGTGGTCGTAGCCGTCGGGGAGGTAGCGCCGGTAGTGCTCGCTGGCGCGTTCGAAGAACCGCGGGCGCTCGGAGCGGGAGAGACATCCCTCGAGGTTGAGCAGGAAGAGATAGTGGCGAATCATGCGGGTGAAGAGAGCGGGAGCCACCACGTCCAGGGCGCCGCGCTCGCCGAGCAGGCCGAAGCTCTCTTCGTACCGGCCGAAGACGTCGAAGTGGGTGCCGTCAGGTGAGCCTGCGGGGTGCTGGGTGTGCCGGCGGCGGATCTGCACGCAGTTCCATTTCAGGACGGCGATCCGGTCGGCGGCGAGCATGGCCCGGTGGACGACTGTGACCTCCTCGTGGAGACCGTCGGGGAAGGCGAGTTGCTGCCCGGTCCACAGCTCGCGGCGGACGAGACGGTCCCAGGAGTAGGCGGGAGCACCGAAGAACTCGGGCCGGTCGAGCGGGGCGAAGGGTTCACTTCCCTGCTGGGCCAGCAGGCCGGCCGCGGCACCGGGCCACGAGCGGCTGCGGTGGAGGCGGGTGTGCCCGAAGAGAAGAACATCCGGCTCGCCCCCCGCTCGCAGCCGGTCGGCCATCGCCTGCAGCGTTTCGCCCCGGACGATGTGATCGCTGTCCAGAAACAGCAGGTAGTCACCGGCGGCGCGCTCGGCCCCCGCGTTGCGTATCCGGCCGATGCCGGCGACACCCGTCAGCCGTACGACCGAGAGCCGCCCATCGCGCCGGGCATAGTCGTCCACCAAGCCCGCAGGGCAGTGGGCAGACTGGTCCAGGACCGCGACGACCTCCACGTCCCTAAAGGACTGGTCCAGGATCGATTTCAGGCAGACCCCAAGTTGTCCCTGGAGGTCGTGCGCAGCGACTATGACGCTGATCAGCGGGGATGCGAGCACGGTGACCGAACATAATTGGACAGCTGACGGTGAAACAAGTCTCGTGAGCACCCGATCCACAGCACCATGAAAAGTCCCGCGTATGCTCACACCGCCTTCGCATAGCGGGCGTCCAGTCATCGCTCCGCCGCACACACCTCGCCACTGCGGCTCGCGCCGCGTGTACGGACATCGCGGGGCCGGCGGCACCCGACGACTGTGGGGCACCACCGGCTACCGGAGGGGGCAGGGGCCGTCAGCCGTTGGGCTCGAAGGGGATGACCGACGGCATGGACTGCGCCAGCGCGTACTCGAAGTCGCCGTATTTGATCTTGATGGTCGCCTCCCCGAAGTCGGCGCTCAGCAGCTTGTCGCGGGGTCAACCTGCGCACGCGGACAGGCTCAGCCACCGCACCACCAGCACTCGGATCGGACGTCACCGCACATCCAACCGCCCCGACCACCAACCCGGCGAACCAATGTGTTCAGAGCACTAGCGAAGCAGGCCACCCCGGCCTGACCCGAGCCGCTGCCGTGGCGGCGGCGCGCGGAAGGGGTGATGGAAGGGCCCGCGGAGGGGGGCCTGTCCGGTCCCATCAAGGGGCTGCTCGGGCTCGTCTGCGGTGCTCGCCACAAAATGCTCCCAGAAGGTGGGGCGGCCCCATCCCGCCGTTCACCTCATACGCTCACAGCCGAGCAGCGGTTCGACCGTGGACGTCTTCGCCCCCGGCAGCAGCATCACCGCCGGCTGGAACACCTCCGACACCGCCAGCTACACCGGCAGTGGCACGTCCTTCGCCGCTCCGCATGTCTCCGGTGCGGCGGCGCTCTACCTGACCGCTCACCCGGGTGCTTCCCCGGCGACCGTGGCCGCCGCACTGGTGAACGGAGCGACCAGCGACGTCCTCACGGGCATCGGCACCGGCTCGCCCAACAAGCTCCTCAAGCTCGTTCCGTAACCGAGTTCGGCTCTTCCGTCCGAAGCACCCGGACAGCAGGCCCCGCCGCTCACCACCGAGCGCGGGGCCTGCCCCTGCGAGCACCTCAGCAGCGTCAGTGGATGTCCATGACCGGTACGGCGGGTCACTCCTGCAGCCAGCCGCCCTACGTGTAGTCGGCGTACGACCGGGCGACCATCGGGCCGACCGAGCCGACCAGCGCGGAGCTGTAGCCGGAAGCGGCGCCGACGGCGGCGAACGCGCGGTCGTCGAGCCGGGCCGTGTGCGGCTGCCATCGCCGTCAGATGACCGTGATCAGTAGGAACACGCCGATGAGACGGGTGGGGGCGGGAAGCGGCCCGGTGGAGAACAGCAGTGCTCCGGCTGCGGCGGCCGGGACGGCGCCGACTGCGAAGACGCGCGCGCTTGACGACGCCGTACCGGACGCCCTGCCGGCCGCCCTGAACGGCGGCGACGTGGCCGTTCTGGTCCTGCTCCTCGTCAGGGACGCCGATCCGCCGGCCGATCGGTGCTGGCGCGAACGGCGAAGTCACTGCCCCGCGCCCGCCTCTCGGTCGTGCACGTCGCTCACCACGACGTCCTCAACAACCTGCAGCACCGTTCCACAGCGGCCGAAGTCGTCATGTTCCTCGAAGCTCTCCGCAACGACCTGAGCCCCGTCGTCACGGTGCGGTCGAACGCTTGGTGAGCCACCACAGCACGCATCCGCCCCGTGCGCACGTCTGAACCCCGTCACCCGGAAGATCTCTCATGGCTGCCATCCTGTCCGCGTCCGGAAGCCCCTCCCCCACCTCCCGCGCCGCCCGGCTGTTGCGTCACCTGGACGACCGGCTTCGGCGGCAGGCACGAGGTGACTGCGTTGGAGGGGCGCGCCGTGCCACCCGAGGCGCTGCTCGGCGCCGGCGTTGCCATCGACCATGCCCTGCGCCCTGTGGTGAGTTCCATGGGCGCGGCCCACGCCGTGCAGGGCATGTTCAGCCTCGACCGGGACATCGCCGCAGAGGGCGGCATGTCGTCCGTCGCACCGCCCGTCGCACTGGCGTTGGAACGGTTCACTGACCAGTTATCCGCCGGGCTGGGCGGCCGTACGGAGAGGCTCCCCGCCGCGGGGTGAATTTGTCGAATCCGACGACGGTCCCATGGCCGTCGCGGCCCCGGCGCCGAACATTCATTCTCTTGCCTGGCCCGGCGTCGAGGAGTTCACTGGTGTGATGCCGACCTTGGTCGCGACGTTGACGGGCTTCTGGCCCTCGCGTCGTGTGTATCTCTTCGACGGTTTCTGTAGCCGGGCCTCGTGATCCCGCTCCGCGCCATCACCCCGTCCGTGCCCTTCCCCGTACGAGAGAACCGAGGTCCGTCATGTCCTTCACCGATGAACTGCTCGCCAACAACGCGCGCTACGCCGAGACCTTCTCCGGTCCGCTCCCGCTGCCGCCCTCCCGCCAACTGGCCGTCGTGGCCTGCATGGACGCCCGGCTGAACGTCTACGCGATCCTCGGCCTGAACGACGGCGAGGCGCACGTCATCCGCAACGCCGGCGGGGTCGATGACGCCGCCGACCACCCGCACCTGGTCCCGCCGGGGCCACACCCCGGTGATCCGCGTGCGGGGCCGCTCCCGCCGCCGCTTATCGGTGGCCGCCCTGGCCTGCTACAAGACCGGCGAAGCCTCGCGACTGATCTACCGGCCCCTGCCCGGACACCCGGCCCGACGGGCGCAAGAGCTTCTCCTGGAAGGACTACCGCGACCTGATCCAGACCGCCCACCAGCAGCTCGGCGGCCCGATCGTACTGGTCTGGGACAATCTCAACACCCACCTGACGGCCGGAATGCGCCGCTACATCGCCGCCCGCGACTGGCTCACCGTCTTCCAACTGCCGCCCTACGCACACCCGACCTCAGCCCGGTCGAAGGCATCTGGTCCGTCCTGCGACGCACCACCACAGCCAACCGCGCCTTCGTCGACCCCGACGACCTGATCACCGCCGTCCGGCGCGGCCTACGCCAGCTCCAGTACCGCCCCGACGTCCTCGACGGCTGCCTCACCGGCACCGGCCTCCGGCACCAGCCACCATGACGACACCACGCATTCAAGGTCAGTAGTCGTGGAGGAGGGGTGCCTCCTGCCGCACGAAGGTTCACTCTCCGCGGACGGCCCGGCGACCCGCCGTGTCCACCGGCGCGACCGCGAGCCTTCCCGAGAACACAGGAGTCTTCGTGATCACGTCTGGCAGGGAGAAGGCGCTGGCCGCTGCGGCGGTGACCGCCCTGGTCGGCGGCTGCACTGCCGCGGGAGCAGTCTCCCCGGATGCGGCCACGCCGGAGTGCGGCGACAGCTGTATCCACTCGTTCGTGCTCCGAGCGGGCGGCTTCCAGCAGGCTTCGCCAGGACGTACCAGGGGGCGCCGCCGCAGGAGTGCCCGCCGTTCTCGCAATTTTCTTGAAGCGGTTCACGGCGCCCTCAATGCTGCCTGAGCTCCAGTCCAGGGTGAGGTCGGCGGTCACGGCGTCGAGGTCTCGGAGCAGATGGACTGCGAAGCCGGTGAGACCGGGCAGATGGCCGGCGTCGGCTGCGTCGATCCAGGCAGGGAGCGTGACGCCGAGGGGGCCAGTGAGCACCTCGCCGAGATCGCGGACGTGTCCGGCTGCCGTGTCCAGTTCGGGGCAGCGGGTGAGCCAGCCGGTCACCTGCCGTACCGTCGGGGGCCGTGGCGGTGCGACGGACGGAGTGCCGCGCAAGGTGGCGATGCGCGCTCGGACCATGCCGTAGGTGACGGGAGCTTGCTCGGCGAGGAACACCCCTGTGTGGGAGCGGAACACCCCCACGTCGGCAGGGAGGGTGTGGGGATGGGCGGTCAGGGGGCGGGGTCGACCTCGGGGTGCGTGAACCGTACGGGTTTGCCCAGCGACCGGGCGTAAGCGATTTCGGCTCGGGTGCTGTCTCCGATGTAGTCACCGACTACGAGCACCTCATCAGCGAGCCGGATCTTCGCTCGGTGCAGATCGTCGAGTCGAACCTTCAGCGCCTCGGCCTCGACAGGATCAGACCAAAGTTCGTGCGGCGACTTCATGTCGCAACCCGGCTTGACGACGATCTTCCCGGCTACGGTCTCCTGCAGATCGACCTCGGCCATCTCAGTCATGAAACGGGCGGAGCCGCAGATCACGACGATACGCGGGAGGCTCAGCTGCTTCTTGGCATCGGCGAGCTTCTCTTCGGGGGTGAGCGGTTGAAGGTATGACACTGGCTCCTCCTGGTGGTGTGCCCCAACGGTGCCGGCTATCGCGATGCATGTCGTCAATCTCCCACCCGGACGCGGCGTTTTGCATCACTGAGCACGCATCGACGTTGACGTGTTCCATGCTTAGGCTGCAAGTGGGCACCCCAAGCCGAGAAGCGGGCATGGTCAGGACCGCGCGGTCCGGAACGCGAGGTACCGGCTGAAGGCTTCGTGGCTGTCGGGGGTGAAGCGCCACTCCAGCAGGCCGACCGCAGCTCCGGCCCGGTCAGCCAGCCATACCAGGCGACCTCATCAGTATCAGCGGCCACAGCGTCCGGCACCAGGGCTGGTGCACGCCGAGCCAGTGAGGGCTCAGACCACTGCGACCCGTTGTCCTCGGCGAGCGGACCGGACGCTGCCGCATGCCCCGCCCCGGTGGTTCACGGACCGGTGTCGCCCAACCGGACGACCCCGGGATGCAGTACCCGCACACTTCCGTACGGTCGTTTGCAGGGCTGGAACGCCCTCCGACCTGCCCACGAGGAGGCGCGCCATGCGTCGCATGAGCTCGACACTCACCATATTCGCGGCCGCCGGAATGCTTGCACTCGCCGTTCCCGGATCGGCGTTCGCCACGAATGGATTCCTCCGCATCGACGGAGTCGTTCACAACCACCCGCTCGGCTGCTACGAGGTCGCTCAGCTGTCCACCGTACTCAACTTCACGGACGTTCCCGTCCGTGTCCACAATGTCCCGGGGTGCCAAGGCAACGTCGTCCAGATCATTCCCCCGGGGCTGGCTACGCAGGTGCCCGGAACGCACAGCATTCTCGTCAAAGACCCGTTCACCCCCTGAGATGACTCGCACAGCCCTGTGCGGACGCCGATGCAGCGAGAACGGCACCGCCCTGCACGACGCCGGCGACCAGGGCGTCCGGAGCCCCTTCCGTCGACCACGCCCACGTCCGGGAGGCCGGCGGCAGGCGAAGCCTGCGCCGTCGAGAGCCGGCCGGCGTCGACTCGCTCGTCTGAATGGACATCGACGCACAGCGGAATGGCGAACCGTTCCGCCAGGACGGGCCGACGCCATCAGACTTCTGCCTACACAACGCCGCCCCGGCAGGACCGTACTGCTCGCCGCCGCCCTCCCGGCCGTTCGGGCCGCATCACTGACCGGCCTCGTGCCCGCCCGCGCCACAACCGCTTCGCGCGTCCTCGCCGTGGCCCGGGACCAGATCGCGAGATCGCGTGCCCGCGCGGGTTCGTCTGCATCTACCCGACATCAACTTCAACGGCCGGCCCTGCGTCAAACGCGCCGTCGACGGCTCGAGCGACACCTGCCCGACTACATCCGCGACACGGGCAGCTCCGTCATCAACAACAGCAGCCGTCCCGCACGCGTCCACCAGAAGGCCAACTACCTCGGCCGGCACGTCAGCGTCGGACGCGAGGGCGGCACCAATAGCGACCTGCCTTCCTACCGCTCAGCGACACCACCCACGGCCTGCGCAACAACGCCCCCTGAGGCGCCTCCTGGACGGCGTGGCCACTCTGGCCGCTGGGCCCCGCCTTATCGGCGGCCGGTCGCCCCGATCACCGCATGCCGCGTGCTTTCCGAGCGCCCCGCTCCACGTTCCCACGATCCCGCCGGTTGGAAGGGGTCGTGGGTGTTCCAGCGGGTGAGGGTCAAACGGTGCCCTGCAGGGGGCTTCGGCTGCTGGACAGTGCATCAGCCCTGGTGATCGTCCGTGGCCCACGGGCCGGCGGCTAGGTAGTGACGGGACCGTGTGAGGGGAGCATCCGGGGCGATGGGTCGACCGCAGGCACACGGATCTGGCCGCGCTGGTGTCCACCGCAGCCAGATCCTGCCGGAGCGGCAGCTCAGGAGGCGCTCCACCACTCGTCAACGCCGTTGAGGCGAAGCCGCGCGTCCGCGATAAGAGTCTGGCCTGATCCGACATGGACAGTGGGAGAGTAGCACCCGCGGGTGAAGCCGGGGTTGAGCGTCGAGGAGGCACAGTCCACGTTGCTTCCGAAGTTGGTGGCGACCTCGCCCCCGATCGAGACCGCAACGCCGGCGTTGTTCTGTACGACCAGCACAGCCTGTGCGTCGAGGTTGCTGTTGACGACGATGCAGACCTTGAAGTTGACGTTGTTGGAGACCTTGTGCTGCTTGTACGCGCTGCAGGTCATGTTGGGGGTGGAGGTTACGGTCTGCCAGTTCTGGGCGGCGCTGGCCGACGCGCTGGTGGCGGCGAGGGCGGCGCCCGTCATGGCGGCTACGAGCAGGGCCTTGGGACGCAGAGCCGTCAAACGCATAGGGGGTGGCCTTCTTTCTGGTCTCTTGCTTCGAGGTGACGGAGTAACCGACTGCGCGACCGGGTTCCTCGGCCTGCGCGTGGTTGAGAATGCCGTGGCCACTGTCTTGCGGTCACCGGCGATCCGTGCACGCTTGTTTGGCTGTGGGTCTACGCGGACTCGGCCATGCTCTGGTGCCGGAAGTCGCGGGGTGAGACTCCATGAGCGGCACGGAAGGCGCGGGCGAAGTCGTCAGCGCGCAGGAAGCCCCAGCGTGCCGCTATGGCGTAAACGGGGGTGCCGCGCAGGGAGGGGTCGGCCAGGTCACCGCGGGCGCCCTCCAGCCGTCGGGCACGGATCCAGGCGGCGACTGTCTCGCCCTGGGCTTGTTGCTGGAAGATCCGGTGGAGATAACTGAGGGAGATGTGGTGTGCGGCAGCGATCACGGACGGCGTCAGTGCCGGGTCGTGCAGGTGCTGCCTGATGAATGCCTTGACGGACTGTACTGTGACGCGTCGATGCGTTTCTGGTTCCAGGACGGCCGGTGTGTCCAACAGCTGGGCAAGCCAGGCCGACACCAAGTCCACCAGGGCTGTGCTCAAACGCGGTGCGTCTGAGGGCCGCAGAGTCGGCGCATGGCGCTGGATGCCGATGAGGAATTCCGCCAGCAGGGCCCCCATGCCATCCTTGCCGGACATGCCCCGGCCCAGCAACTCATGAACCCTGTGCGATGGAAAAGGCAGCAGTGCCTTGGGTAGATCCACACCCAGCGCAGTGAGGGTGCGACAACGTGGGTCGTCCACCGACCGTAGGTCGAACGGTCGTGAGCTATCGGCCAGATGCAGGTCCCCCGGGCCGAAGCTGTCAGCCCGTCCGGCGTGCTCCAGGGCCATCTTTCCCTCGACAAGCAGACTGAGGTGATAGACCTCCTGATCGGAGCGACGCACCATCACGGGACTGCGTTGGAAGCGCGTGGGCAGGAACGTAGCCGTCAACACGGTCGCTGGTCCCAGCTCCATCAGTCGGCCCTCCGCCTGGAAGTCATCCGCGTGAACGCTGCCCATGTCGCAAGGACGCGTTCGGCCCATCACCTCCTTCCAGTACTCGAACCTGTCCTGTGCAGGCACATCCTTGCTGCGGAACTCGGTCCCGAGCACCTCTCCCCCTCTTCTCGACCTTGCCCTCCGGCAACTCGCATCCAAGGAACGGAAGTTCTAGCGATACGTCGCGGGCATTGTGCCTCGCTCCTTGACGTCAGGTACTGATGGGTCTCTCCGCCCAGCCTGCCTCGGCCCGCCCGGAATCACCCACCGCCCGGCTGGCGCTGCTCGAGGCCCTGCCTTTCCAGGTCCTGACCTCGATACCCGGCATCGGCGCCTGGCCCGCCACCGCATCAGCCCCCGGCACAGGCTCGCGCTCTCACCGCCCGGCCCGCCACCATCGGCACGGCCGCAGCCGACGCATATGGCACTGCCTTTGAGTCGGTCCACCAGGTGACGGCGAGCAGGTGGCGCCGTACTGCGTCGCGGTAGAAGTCGCGCCGGGCGGTGAAGTGTGCTTCAGCGGGTATCTTCTGCGGCTGCCGGTGACCGATCCGTACACCACGCCGTAGCGGCCGCCCGTCAGAACCGCCCCGAAATGGGCACGCAAGGGGTACGTCCTACCCACGATCGGCCTCGTCTTCTTCCTCGGCATCGGCGTAGGCGCGAACGACCAGAACACCGGCAGCCATGCATAGCCGACGGCCGAGAAAGTACGGCCGACTGCCACGGTCACCGCAACTGCCACCGCCACGGAAACAGCGGCACCGGAACCTGCGCCCAGCACGCCGGGGGCCTGGAATGCCTCAAGCAGCGCGCAGTCGGCCGCGTCCGTACGGTTCGTCGACGCCGTGGGGGTGTCGGCCCCGAGGACGAGGCAGGTCGGAAGGCCGTAGTGCCTACCAGTGGCGAGGTCACGCGGCCGTGGTCATGGCCTGCCTCAGCCGGTGAGCGGTAGGCGCAGTGGCATGTGCGCCGGTTTCGCGGCGGGCTGACCGGGTCACGCCCCGCCCGGCGCCGGATACATGAAGTTAACGCCCGGGACTCGGGCGCGAGACCGGTGCGGTCGAGCATCGCCATACCTGTCAAACGACAGGTAACCGCGACCGATCGGAGGTGCGGCGATGAGCCGGCCCGCATTCGTCTCTCGGCAGCGCCCTGACGGTGACGTCACGACCAGTCCCGCCGACATCGGCTACCAGCAGGAACTTCGTCGCGGAGTCGGCGGCTTCGCGTCCTTCGCCGCGGGCTTCTCCTTCGTGTCCATCCTCACCACCGTCTTCCAGCTCTTCGGTCTCGGCTACGGCCTCGGCGGCGCGGCCTTCTTCTGGACCTGGCCGCTGGTCTTCGCGGGCCAGTTGCTGGTCGCGCTCTGCTTCGCCGAGCTGGCGGCGCGCTGGCCGATCTCCGGGGCGATCTACCAGTGGTCGAGCCGGCTCGCCGGCACCACGGCGGGCTGGTTCACCGGCTGGATCATGATCATCGGGCAGGTCCTGACGGTCGCGGCGGCGGCGATCGCGGCACAGGCGGTGCTGCCGGGCATCTGGTCCGGCTTCCAGCTCGTCGGCGGGCCGGGCGCCGATCCCTCGCTCGGCTCCCCGACCGGCGCGCGGAACGCGGTCCTGCTGGGCTGCCTGCTGCTGGTGGTCACCACCGTGGTGAACGTCCTCGGCATCCGCCAGATGGCCGCCGCCACCAGCTTCGGTGTCACCGTCGAGATCATCGGCGTGGTCGTACTGGTGCTGGTGCTCTTCTTCCTGCCCGAGCGGGGCCCGCAGGCCGTGCTCCGCGACACCGGCTGGTCCGGCCACGGCGGCTATGCCGGTGCCTTCCTCGCCTCCTCGCTGATGGCCGCGTACGTCATGGTGGGCTTCGACTCGGCGGGCGAACTGGCGGAGGAGACCCACAGCCCGCGCCGGACCACCCCCCGGACCATCCTGCGGGCGCTGATCACCTCCGGTGCCGGCGGGGCGCTGCTGATCCTCGCGGGGCTGCTGGCGGCGCCCAGCCTGACCGACGGCAAGCTCGCCGCCGGCGGCCTGTCCTGGGTGCTCACCGACCGGCTCGGCGGCGTCCTGGGCCGACTGCTGCTGTGCTGCGTCGCGGTGGCCGTGTTCGCCTGCACCCTGGCCGTGCAGAGTTCCGGCGCCCGGATGATGTACTCCATGGCGCGCGAGGGCGCCCTGCCGTTCCACCGGCACCTCGGCAAGGTCTCCGCCCGTACCGGCACACCGGTCGTCGCGTCGGTCGTCGTGGGCGTGGGCGCCGCGATCGCCCTGCTGGTCAACGTCCGCCAGTCGGCGATCTTCACCGCCCTCTCCAGCCTGTGCATCGCCATGCTGTACCTGGCCTATCTCGGCGTGACGCTGCCGCTGCTGATCACCCGGATCCGGCACCGGCGCGCCGGCGGCCTCCCCGGCGGCGTCGACGAGACCGGCCGGCCGCTGTTCTCGCTGGGCCGCAGGGGGATCGCGGTCAACACGCTCGCCGTGCTCTACCAGACGGGCATGACGGTCAACCTGGCCTGGCCCCGCCCGGAGATCTACGACCTCACCGGCGGGACGTGGTGGCTGCGGTGGAGCGCCCTGCTGTTCATCGGGCTGAGCCTGGCCGCCGGCGGCGGCTACTTCCTCGTCCGCCGGCTGCACCGCCGTATCGAGCTGAGGCACGTACCCCACACGCACATCGAGATGCCGGCTGAGGCCCGGGCCGTCACCGAGCCGGCGTGACCCCGACCGCCCACCGCCGACCGCCCGCCTGGTCGCACGACGTACAGATGACTCACCGACGAGAGGATGACGGGACATCCATGAACACGGCCGAAGGGTCGACGGCCGGCGCGCCGCCGTACGACCAGCACCCCACCGCAGCGCTCACCGCCCCGCTCTTCGGACAGCCGACCGAGGGGCGGGCCGGCGCCCGGGTCCGGGATCTGCACCTGACCGACAGTGTCCGCAGCGCCCGCGTCGACGCCCGTGCGCAGGGCGGGCAGGCCGGCACGTGGATGCCGTACCTGCCCGCGTCCGGCAGCCCGTACTGCCCGCCGGGGGTGGACCCGGCCGCTCTCGTGTGGGCGGAGACGGTGGCACCCGGCGGCTACACCCACAAGGTCCTCGCCCGCGGCACCCGGCTGCGCTTCGACGACCCGACCGGTGACGCCTGTGCTCATCTGCTGCTCTTCAACGCGCTGGAGCCCGTCGAGCGGCTCAACGTCGCCGACACCCAGAAGATCCCGTGGCAGGCGTACCTGGGCGAGAATCATCCGTTGCTGTCCGGCGACGGCCGGGTCCTGGCCGTGGTCGGCGGTGACTCCTCCGGCCGGCACGACGCCTTCTGCGGTACGAGCACCGACGCGTGGAACGCGCGCAAGTACGGTGACGCCCGCCCCGAGGGGCCGTCGCCGTCCGGCCGCGGACTCTTCCTCAAGGCCGCCGCCAAGCACGGTCTGAGCCGCCGCGATCTGCCGCCCGGCGTCTCCTTCTTCCAGGGCGTACGCGTCGAGGCGGACGGCACCCTCGCCTGGCAGGGCAGCGCCGGTCCGGGCACGCATGTCGAACTCGTAGCGGAACTCCCCCTGTTGGTGCTGGTCGCCAACGTCGCCCACCCGCTGGATCCGCGGCCCGGTTATGTCGTCGGGCCGCTGCGGGTGCACGCCTGGCGCGGCGAGCCGACCGGCCCGGACGACCCGCGGTTCACCGCCACGCCGGAACTGCACCGCGCGTATCTCAACACCGCCGACTACTGCGAAGCCAGGGGGCTGTGACATGGCGACCACGACTCGGACCGAGAACGCACCGACCACTCGTCCGACCGCCGCGGGCGGCACCCTCGCCTCCACCGTGCCGGTGGGTGCCGTGTACGCGGAGGGCTCCGTCCTGGACTGGGGAACGAGCCTCCTGGAGGGGGCCGTCGTCCTGGACGAGGTGGTGGCTCCCAACGCGCCGTGGTCGGCGGTGGTGGCGAAGGGACACGTCCTGACCATCGTCGACGTCGGCGGGAACCAGTCGGCCGACTGTCTGCTCTACAACGCCGCCGATCCCGGGGAGCGCTACAGCGTCCCTGACACCCTGGTCTGGCAGGGCAACGCCTACGTGCGCACGGGCACCGTGCTGCGCAGCAACGAGGGGCGCCCGCTGATGACCGTCGTGGCCAACGAGATCGACCGCCAGGACACCATCGGCGGCGCCTGCGGCAAGGAGTCCAACACCCTGCGCTACGGCCATCACGTGATGTTCCAGCACGGCTGCCGCGAGAACTTCCTCGCCGAGGCCAGCCGGCGCGGCCTGGGGGTGCGCGACCTCGTCTCCAATCTCAACTGGTTCATGAACGTGCCCGTCGAGGCGGACGGCGCGCTGGGCATCGTGGACGGCATGTCCGCACCGGGCCGCCGGGTCGCGGTGCGCGCCGACATGGACGTCCTGGTGATCGTCTCCAACTGCCCCCAGATGAACAACCCGTGCAACGACTTCAACCCGACCCCGCTGCGCATGATCGTCACGGACCCGACGGGGGGCGACGAGCCGGGCGGCCGGGGTGAGGGTGGGCCGGTGGGGGGTGGGCCGGGTGAGGCCGGCCCAGAGGGGGGTGGCCCGGTTGTCGGTGGTCCGGGTGGAACCGGTCCCGGTGGAGACGGCCCAGGTCGGGCTGGCCCGGCTGCGGGTGGTCCGGCTGGTCCGGGCGGGGAACGGCCGGTGGCCGGGGGCCCGGACCTGGCGGCCCCCGCCGGCCTCGGCGTGTTTGCCCCACCGTGCCCGCACACCGCCCGCACCACCTCGGAGGACGCCGCGTGACCCGCCCCACCGTTGTTCTCGTCGCCAACCGCGGTGAGATCGCCCGACGTGTCATCCGTACCGCCCGGAAGATGGGCCTGGGCACCGTCGCCGTGTTCTCCGACGCCGACCGGGCCGCCCCGCACGTGCGCGAGGCCGACCATGCGGTCCGTCTGGGGCCGGGTCCGGCCCGGGAGTCGTATCTGCGCGGCGACGCGATCATCGCGGCCGCGCTCGCGCACGGCGCCGGCATCATCCATCCCGGCTACGGCTTCCTCTCCGAGAACACCGCCTTCGCCCGTGCCGTGGAGGAGACCGGACTGCGTTTCGCGGGACCGACCGCCGACCAGATCACCGCCTTCGGCGAGAAGCACACCGCCCGCGCCCTGGCCAAGGCGGCCGGAGTGCCGCTGCTGGCCGGTACCGAGCTGCTCGCGACCGCGGAGGAGGCCGTCACCGCGGCCGGGTCGATAGGGCTGCCCGTGATGGTCAAGGCCACCGGCGGTGGCGGCGGCATAGGCATGCAGGCCTGCGCCACCGCGGACGAGGTGCGCGATGCCTTCGCCCGCGTCGCCGCCCTCGCCGAGTCCAACTTCGGGTCAGCCGGGGTCTTCCTGGAGCGCCTGGTACGCCCCGCCCGCCACGTGGAAGTCCAGGTCTTCGGCGACGGCACCGGCCGTATCGCCGTCATAGGCGACCGCGACTGCTCGCTGCAACGCCGTAACCAGAAGGTGATCGAGGAGGCGCCGGCTCCCGCCCTGCCCGCCCGTGTCCGCGCGTTGCTGCACGACTCCTCGCGGCGGCTGCTCGCCTCGGTCGGCTACCGCGGCGCGGGCACCGTGGAGTTCGTCTACGACCCCCTGCGCGAGGAGGCCGCGTTCCTGGAGGTCAACACCCGGCTCCAGGTCGAACACCCGGTGACCGAGCAGGCGTACGGTGTCGACCTCGTCGAACTCATGCTCACCCTGGCCCGGGACGGCGCGGTCGACGACGCGGTGTTCACGAGGGAGTGGACGCCCACCGGGCACGCCGTGGAAGCACGTGTGTATGCGGAGGACCCCGGCCGGGACTCACAGCCCTCCTCGGGCCTGATCACCCGGGCGGTCTTCCCCGGCCAGGGCGCCGACGGCATGCCCGGCGTCCGCGTCGACGGCTTCGCCGAGACCGGCCTGGAGGTCTCTGCGTACTACGACCCCATGCTCGCCAAGGTCATCGCCCAAGGCCCCAGCCGCGACGCCGCGTTCGACGTCCTGGGCGCGGCCCTGGCCGCCAGCCGGGTCGACGGCGTCGTCACCAACCTGGGGCTGCTGCGCGCGCTGACCGTACGGGAGGAGGTGCGCGAGGCCGTGCACAGCACCAGCACCCTCGCCACCACCGCCGATCCCGATCCGCGCATCGACGTCCTGGTGCCGGGAGCGATGACCACCGTCCAGGACCTTCCGGGCCGGCTCGGCTACTGGCACGTGGGCGTACCGCCGAGCGGCCCCTTCGACCCCGTCTCCTTCGCCGAGGCCAACCTGGCCGTCGGCAACCCGGCCGAGGCGCCCGCACTGGAGGTCACCGCGGGCGGGCTGACCCTGCGCTTCTCGGACGCCACCGTGGTCGCCGTCACCGGGGCGCCCGTCCCGGTCACCGTGGACGGCACCGCGGCGGCCCTGTGGGAGCCGGTACCGGTCCCGGCCGGCGCCACCCTCGTCCTCGGCGCCTGCCACGGTCCCGGCCTGCGCAGCTACGTGGCCGTCCGGGGCGGCATCGACGTACCCGAATACCTGGGCAGCGCCTCGACCTTCACCCTCGGCGGCTTCGGCGGCCACGGCGGCCGGGCCCTGCTCGCCGGAGACGTCCTACGGCCCAGGGCCGACGCGGACGCGGACACCGCCACCGGCACCACCACCCGTACGGCCGCCGACACCACCACCGATACGACCATCTGCTCAACCACCGACACGACCACCCGCGCGACCACCGACGCCATCGCCACCACCGGTACCCCCACCCCGCCCCACCGCCGCCCCGCGATCACCCCCCACTGGCAGATCGGTGTCACCGAAGGACCCCACGCGGCACCCGAGTTCTTCACCCGCGAGGACATCGACACCCTCTACGCCACCGACTACACGGTGCACCACAACTCGGCCCGCACCGGCATCCGGCTGATCGGGCCCAAACCCCGGTGGGCGCGTCAGGACGGCGGTGAGGCCGGACTGCACCCGTCCAACATCCACGACACGCCCTACGCGGTGGGCGCCCTGGACTTCACCGGTGACACGCCGATCATCCTGGGCCCCGACGGGCCGTCCCTCGGCGGATTCGTCTGCCCGGCGGTGGTCGCCAGCGGCGAGCTGTGGAAGCTGGGCCAGCTCCGTCCCGGCGACACCGTCCGCTTCGTACCGGTCAAGGAGGCCGAGGCCGCCGCCCTCGACGCCCGCCGTGCCTCCCCCACGCTGATCAGCGGCGGCGGAGACGGCGACGACGGCGTCCTCGGCCGCCTGGCGGCCACCGACGCCCGCCCGAGCGTCACCTACCGCCGGGACGGCGACGACAACGTCCTCGTCGAGTACGGCCCCATGGTGCTCGACCTCGGCCTGCGCATGCGGGTGCACGCCCTCCAGGAGACGCTCGCCGCGCACGCGCCCGCCGGTGTCCTCGACGTCACCCCGGGCATCCGCTCCCTGCAGATCCACACCGACGCCCGCCGGCTGAAGGCCCGCGACCTCGCCGTCCTGCTGCGCGAGCTGGAGGACGAGGTCCCGCCCAGCAACGAGCTGGTGGTTCCCTCCCGCACGGTCCGGCTGCCGCTCAGCTGGGACGATCCGGCGACCCGGCTGGCCATCGAGCGGTACATGGCGGGCGTGCGCGACGACGCCCCGTGGTGCCCGTGGAACATCGAGTTCATCCGCCGGGTCAACGGCCTGGAGAGTGCCGACGACGTCTACCGCACCGTCTTCGACGCCTCCTACCTCGTCCTCGGCCTCGGCGACGTCTACCTCGGCGCCCCCGTCGCCACCCCCCTCGACCCGCGCCACCGCCTGGTGACCACCAAGTACAACCCGGCCCGCACCTGGACCGCGGAGAACTCCGTCGGCATCGGCGGCGCCTACCTGTGCGTCTACGGCATGGAGGGCCCCGGCGGCTACCAGTTCGTCGGCCGCACCGTACAGATCTGGAACCGCTTCCGCACCGGCGGCCTCTTCCAGGACTCCCCGTGGGCGCTGCGCTTCTTCGACCGCATCGAGTGGTACCCCGTCGCAGCGGAGGAACTGCTCGAACTGCGCGCCGAGACGGACGCCGGCCGCGGCGCCTTCCCGACCGAGGAGGGCACCTTCTCGATCGCCGAGTACAACGCCTTCCTGGCCGCCAACGCCGGCTCGATCGCCGCCTTCCGCGCCCGGCAGAGCGCCGCGTTCGAGATGGAGCGGCAGCGCTGGCGGGCCGCCGGCGAGTTCGACCGGGACGACGATCCCGGACCCGACACGGCCACCGGCGCGGGCGCCGTCACCGTCCCGGACGGCGCCGTCGCGGTCACCGCGCCGTTCACCGCCACCGTCTGGCAGACCGTCGCCGAGCCCGGCGCCACCGTCACCGAGGGCGACCCGATCCTCTCCCTGGAGGCGATGAAGATGGAGTCGAAGGTCAGTGCCCCCGCCACCGGGACGCTGCTGGAGATCTACGTGAAGCCTGGTCAGCAGGTCGCCCCCGGCCAGGTCCTGGCGGCGGTGCGGGCATGAGCGCCATGACGCCGGCCGCACGCGTCGAGGCCGCCTACGACCGCATCCGCAGCGCGGGCCGGCCCGAGATCTGGATCCACCTCAGACCCCGCGACGAGGTGCTCGCCGAGGCCGCCGGGATCGATCCGGCGCTGCCGCTGGCCGGCCTGGTCGCGGCCGTCAAGGACAACATCGACGTCGCCGGCCTGCCCACGAGCGCGGGCGCCCCGTCGTACGCCTACCGGCCCGCGGCCGACGCGCCCGCGGTGGCGCGGCTGCGCGCGGCCGGCGCGGTCGTCCTCGGCAAGACCAACCTGGACCAGTTCGCCACCGGCCTGGTCGGCACCCGCAGTCCCTACGGCGCCGTACGCAACGCCTGGGACACCACCCGCATCTCCGGCGGGTCGTCCTCCGGTTCGGCCGTCGCGGTCGCCCTCGGCATCGCCGACCTCGCGCTGGGCACCGACACGGCCGGCTCCGGGCGGGTGCCCGCCGCCCTCAACGGCATCGTCGGGGTCAAGCCCACCAAGGGCCTGGTGCCGGTGACCGGCGTGGTCCCCGCCTGCTACACCCTCGACTGCGTCACCGTCTTCGCCCGCGACCTGCGGCTCGCCCGCACCGCCGCCGAGATCGTCGAGGGCCCCGACCCGGCCGACCCGCTCTCCCGCACCGGCACCCAGCTCCCGCCGCCGCCCGCGCGCCCCAGGATCGCCGTCCCGGCCGCGGAGCACCTGGACGGCATGGCCGACGGCTGGCGCGAGGCCTTCGACGCCACGGTCGCCCGCCTGGCGGCCACCGGCGCGGACATCGTGGAGACCGACGTCACCCCGCTGCTCCGGGCCGCGGAACTGCTGTACGGCGGTGCGTTCGTCGCCGAACGGTACGCCGCCGTGGGCGGACACGTGGACAAGCACCGGGACCTGATCGGTACGGATCTCGATGCCACCGTCGCCTCCATCGTGCTGGCCGGCCGGGAGAAGACCGCCGCCGACTGGGCCGCCGACACCGCCCGGCTCGCCGCGCTCGGCGCCGCCGGACGCGCGGCCCTCGACGGCTGCGCGGCACTGCTCACCCCTACGACCACCTGGCATCCCACCCTTGACGCAGGTGGCGGCCGACCCCGTCGCCGCCAACGCCCGGATGGGCCGCTTCACCAACTTCGCCAACCTGCTGGACTACGCCTCGCTCGCCGTCCCCGCGGGATGCGTGGACGGTCTCCCCTTCGGCGTGATGCTCACCGGCCCGGCGTTCTCCGACCGCGCCCTGGCCGTCTTGGCCGAACGCCTCGCCGCGCCGCAGCTCGACCTCTTCGTGGCCGGCGCCCACCTGACGGGACAGCCGCTCAACGTCCAACTGGTGCAGGCGGGCGGCACCCTGGCGGGCCCCGACCGCACCGCCACCGGCTACCGCCTGTACGCCCTGCCCACCGACCCGCCCAAGCCCGGCCTGGTCCGGGTCGCCGACGGCGGGACGGGCCAGGGTCCCGGAGGGGGCATCGAGGGCGAGATCTGGCGTCTGCCGGCCGCCGGGTTCGCAGCGTTCGTCGCGGCCGTTCCCGCACCGATGGCCATCGGCACCGTCGAACTGGCCGACGGACGGCAGGTCAGCGGCTTCCTGGTGGAGCCGTACGCCGTCCGGGGCGCGCCCGACATCACCCGCTTCGGCGGCTGGCGGGCCTATACGGGGTCCGCGTGACGGCACCGTGCGACCGGACCACCCGAAGGGAGGGGACGCGGCGGGATGGCAGCATGGAAACCATGACCGTGACGCGTCCCCGCCAAGGCAGACCCCGGCACACGCCGCCGTCCGACCCGGGCACTTCCGCCCGGGAACAGATCCTCGACGCCGCCGGAGCGCTCTTCGTCGAACGCGGGATCGCCGGTACCAGCACCCGGATGATCGCCGAACGGGTCGGCATCAGACAGGCCTCGCTCTACTACCACTTCGCCACCAAGGAGGAGATCCTCGCCGAGCTGCTGGCCACGTCCGTGCGGCCCAGCCTGCGGATGGTGGAGCAGATCCGGGCGCTGGTACCGGAGCGGGCGCATCCGGCAGCGGCGCTCTACGCGGTGGCCGCGATGGACGTACGCACCCTCTTGCGCACCCCGTACAACATCGGCACGCTCTATCTCCTGCCGGAGGTACAGGCCGAGCGGTTCGACGCCTTCCGCGCCGAACGAGGCCGGCTCCAGGCGAGTTACGGCGCCCTCGGCACCCTGGCGGCGGCCCAGGCCGTCACCCGCGGACTGAGCACCGACCACCTCGGCGAACTGCTGATCCAGCTGGTCGAGGTCGTCATCCAGATACGACGCTCCCGTGAGCCGGAAGCAGCCGACACCGACGCCATCGCATCGTCCTGCCTGCGCCTGTGCGGCCTCACCGAGCCCGCCGTGACCATCGCCAGGGCCGAAGCGCGAACCCTGCTGGACCTTTTGACCTCTTGACCTGACCGCCACCCCACCAGGCGGACCACCCCCGCCCGCCCACCGAGCCACCCCTCCCCCGCCGTCACCCGGCCAGGACCGAGCGAACCGATTCCGCGCGACCGGCCAGTGCAGGGGTCGGCCGTCGTAGGGGATGCGGGGACCGCTGCGGCTCGTGACGAAGGTGCTGTCCGAGGTGGCCAGGTTGCCGCCGCCGCTGATCAGCGTGCCCGCCGGGCAGTCACGGGTGACGGCGCCCCGGGTCTGTCCGGGCGGCACGCGGTCCCCACCCGCCGCTCCGTGCGTGACGGCCTTCCGGGTGGTTGTGGAGCCGGACGCGTCCGGCTGGGCGAAGGCTGCTGCGGCGCCTGTTTCGAGGGGCGCGACGACGGCCAGACCACGCAGCGCGACGGCCACGTCGTCACGTTGCAGGGCCCGGCGGGCGGGGGTCCGGCAGGACCAGCCCTTGCGCACCAGCAGCTTGCGCACGCCCCTGGCGATCACCGGACCCGCCTCACCCCGGCGATACCGCAGGAGACCGCCGCCCATCAGCCCGACACCACCACGAGCCCGACATCAGTCCGCGTCTGCGGAGGTGGTCACAGCGGTACGCCTTCTGTCGCCTGGTCGATCAGCGTTCTGGCCAGTTCCCGGGCGTCCTGATACGGAAGCGTGTCGTTGAGCGAGGTGGACAGGGCGTTGGCGCCCTCGAACAAGACAGCGAGCCGGCGTCCGAGAGTTTCGGGCTCGTGCGCACCCGCCTCGGCGGCGGTCTTGACCAGGCGCTCGGTGAACTCTCTCTTGTGACGCTCGACCAGTGCTGCCGCCTCGGGCATCGTCCCAGCCGCTTCTACGGCGGCGTTGTGCAGTGGACAGCCGCGCACGACCTTTGCCGGCGGAGAGTCGGCGAACAGCGCCAGCAGACGCTCGCGCGCGCTGAGGCCGCTGCGCTCCAGAACGGTCTCACCGTGCACAGGGCCTTCCGGGTCTGACTCGACACGCTGCAGGTACGCGCTGACCAACGCCTCCTTGCTCGGGAAGTGCTGGTAGAACGTGCGGGTCGACACCTGCGCCACGTCTGTCAGCTTCGCGATACCGGTGACGTGTATGCCGTCACGCGCAAACAGCTCGACCGCGGCACGCAGGATGCGCTCCCGCGCCCCGCGCCCGCCCCGGCGGGGTGTACCTGCCGTTGCTTCGCTCGTCGCCATGCGACAAGTATACCGATCGCTTTACTTCCCCTGGCAGGCGCGCTAAGGTCGATTAAGTACAGCGATCACTTTACTTCATGGAGGTTCCTCCGGCCTCTTGGTCCTGCCCCGTCGGTCGCTCCCGCCGAGCGCGGCGGTATCCACAGGCAGACACTGATGCCGGCGGGTTCGGCTCAGGTGGTGCACCGATCTGGGGGCCACCGCGGCAGCCGTCGCGATCGGACCGCATACGGCAGCTCACGGCCCACGCCGAGCGGCCGTAAGGGAGCCCTGGCCGGGAGGCCCGGGCGCCACCGGTCCATGATCCGCGGCCGGACGGACCTCATCTCTCACGACTGGCACATCGGAAAGGACGATCAAGCATGTCCATCGAGAACTTCGTCGCAGTCCCCCACGAGGTCGTCCGGTGGTCGATCGACACCGGAACGTCCTTCGACGATTTCAGGGCCCGGTACGAAGCTGCGGTGCCGGCTCTGGACCTGGACCGGATGGCGCAGCTTCGCGCCGAGCGAGCGAGCTGGGACGCCGTACTGGCCGCCGCCGCGGATAACGCACCGCACGGATTCATGCGGTTCTGGAGCACCGATGTGGGCGAAACCATGCAGCTCGCAGGCGATCCGGGATCCTGCGTCACCTACCTGATGGGAAACCACACGATTGCCGAGCGCATGTACCGGCACGACCCGGCGGTGATGCTCTACGCCCCGCTGCGCACGACGATTCACCAAGACGCGCAGGGCGTCACGCGGTTCTCCCTCGACCAGCCCAGCACCCGATTCGCCAGCTTCGGCGTTCCGGACATCGCTGCCGTGGGGCTGGAACTGGACCGCAAGGTCGTCCACCTCCTCCGAGTCCTGGACGTGCCGGTGCCCCCCGCCCTCTCCGCAGGCGCGGCGGACGGCCGGTAAGGCTCGGTCCGGTGCACATCGGCCCCGACGCGCTATTGCAACCGTTCGGGCAGATGGACTTTCCGACACAAGAGAGGTGATCATGCAGGACAAGGTGTTCCCCGTCGGCTCGGTGCCGGTTCCAGGGGACGACGAACTGGCCGAACTGGGTGTGGCCGCTGCGGCCGCCGCGATCCGTGACGGCGACATCACGTCCGAGTCGTACGCGGCCGCACTTCTGCGGCGCGCGCGGAAGAATTCGGATCTCAATTCTTTCATCACGATGGACGAATCCGCCGTGTTGACCGCGGCCAGGGATGCGGACAAGGCACGTGCGTCGGGTTCCCGCGCTCCCGTCCTCGGGGTCCCGATCGGGGTGAAGGACAGCTACGCGACACGTGGTCTTCGCACGACGCTGGGAGTCGGGGCTCTGGGAAGTTTCGTGCCGGCCGAGGACTCCGACGTGGTCGGCTCGATCAGGGATGCCGGCGGTATCGTCTTCGGCAAAGTCAACCTTGTTGAGATGTCGTTCGGGCTGACCGGACACAACAGCCGCTATGGACAGGTGAAGAATCCCTACGGCCACGACCGCGTGCCGGGAGGGTCTTCGAGTGGCTCCGGAGCGTCCGTCGCGGCCCGCCTCGTGCCTGCGGCGCTGGGGGGCGACACGGTCGGTTCCATCCGGGTTCCCGCTTCACTGTGTGGGGTGGTGGGCTTCAAGCCGACCACGGGACGGTGGCCGAGGGGTGGCGTCGCGCCGGTTTCGCACACGCTCGACACGACAGGCGTCCTGGCGCGCAGCGTAGAAGACTGCGCGCTGATCGACCAGGTCGTCACGGAGGATGCGGTCGCTCCCCGTTCCGGTCGGTCCGGTCTGCAGGGGGCGAGGTTCGCCTACGCTCCCCGGCAGTACATGGAGTTGATCGACCCCGAGACCGAAAAGCATTTCGATGATGCGCTCCTGCGTCTGCGGGACGCTGGTGCCGAGGTTGTCGAGATCGACCTCGGTGAGGATTTCTCGTCGCTGGCGGACCGGCTGACGTGGAACCTGTTCTTCCGGGAGACGATGGAATCCGTAACAGAATTCCTGCGGCAGAACAATTTCCCGGTTTCCTTCGATGAGATTTACAACGGGCTCAAGCCCGAGCTCAAAGAGGTGTGGAGCCATCTCGTGCTGCCGAGTGGGCAGGGATATCTGTCGCGGGAGAGCTACGAGGCGACACTGTCCGTCGAGCGCCCGGAACTCCAGCGCCGGCTCGGTGAGGTCTTCACGCACGGGTTCGATGCGCTCCTCTTTCCGACGACGCCCTGTCCCGCACCGCTGATCGAGCACCGGGCGAGGTTCGAGGTCGCGGGCGAAGAAGTCAGTGAACTGTTTCTCGCAAAGAACACCGTTCCCGCCAGTGGCGCGGGCCTGCCTGGTATCAGCATCCCCATCGGTCTGAGCGCTCACGGCCTGCCTGTCGGGCTGGAGATCGATGGCGCTTATGGGCATGACAGGGAGCTCCTGGACCTGGCACGTCGCATGGAGTCCGTTTTCGACACGCTGCCCGCACCCGCGTGAGGATGCGCGCCACCCGTCAACGGGATGTTCCGGGCGAGCCGGAAGCCGTGGAGGTCGAAGGCCTTCCTCTCCCCCAGTTGGGCTGTGCACCGGCAGGTGAGAGGTTCCCGCGTCCGTGATCTGGGCTCAGAGGTTGCAGATGAGATTGCTGCGCAGGGTGTACCCGGCGGCAATGAGGTAGCCACTCTCCAGGCGGTACCCCGCGCCGATCACCCACACGTTGTCGTTGAAGTTGTCCACGCGGAACCGGTCGCCGGAGTGCATGGTTCCGACAGTCTGGCCTCCGGGTGTGCTCCGGATGGTGGCGTCGATGGGTACGACGGAGCAGACGACGGAGGCGTGGGGTGATGCTTTCGACCGAGGGGCGTCAGCAGCAACGGCGGGACCGGCCATGCTGAGCAGAACCCCTCCGGCGACGGCCGCTGCGGCGAGGCTTCGTTTGACTGGGAACATCTTCCACTCCTGTCTTGGCACGGCACCCGGATGACAGTGCCGAGTGGAAGTCATCCAACTGCTTCCGGACCCGACGAGAGAGGCCTGTGTGACGTGATGCCTTGTTCGGGCCTGATGTTGGCCGACAATCCACCCCGCCCCGCCCCCGCTCGCGGGGTCGGAGCAGGTGCGGAGATGGGCGCCTGGCTCCTTGCCACGGTGCGCCGGTCCACCGCTGCGCGGCCAGGAGCCGGCTCTGCCGGTGATCTTCACCGGGTCGGGACCATCCTCACGGGCGCGGAGAACAGTCCGACCAGCTGACCCTTCCGCCCGGGGCCGCCGACGGGCGCTCGCGCGACACGTCCTCGGCGGTCCCGGCGGGCCGTCCCTGGGCGCAGGTCGGTACGCCCCGGTGCGATGGGGCCTTCACAGGGAGCCGCACAGCCGGCGGGCGTCGAGGAGCGCGGCGTGGACGTTGCGGTGGGCCACCGCGTCACCGATGCGGAACAACTGGTAGGTCCCGCCCTCATGGGTCACCCGGTCCTGTGGCCGGCCCTCGGCCAGCGCGGTCACGTCGGTCTCGCCGAGGTTGCGGGAGCCCGCCCGCAGCTGGTGGTACAGGTCGTCGGCCGGGGTGGTGCCGTGTTCGACGACGACCTGGTCGACGGTCCGCTCGCAGACCGCGTCGGTGTAGGCGTTGGCCAGCGTGGCCACCAGTGCGCCGCCCTCGCGGCGGACCGCGCGCAGGAGATGGTCCGGGGTCAGCACCGTGCCGTGTGCGTACAGGGCATGCAGGTAGTCCGGGTAGAGGGTACCGGTCACATCGGCGCCGACCGTCCGGTCGGGGGTGACGAGCTCCACGTGCGCGCCGGCGGTGGTCAGGTACTCCGCCGCGGTCAGTGCCTGCTCCCCTCCGTGGTCGTCGAAGATCAGTACCCGGTGGCCCGGCCGGGGCCTGCGGCCGAGCACATCCCAGGTCGAGTCGACCAGTTCCTCCCCGTTCTGGGCCACGGCGGTGTTCGGGAGCCCGCCGGTGGCCACCACCACGACGTCGGGCCGCAGGGCGAGGACGTCGGCGGGTTCCGCGAGGCAGCCACGTCGGACGGTCACTCCCAGGTGCTCCACCTCCTTGGCCAGCCAGTGGACGATGCCGGCCTTTTCGGCGTGCCGTGGGGTGCGCGCGGCGAGCATCACCTGCCCGCCGAGCCGGTCGGCGGCCTCCAGCAGCGTGACCTGGTGACCGCGTGCCGCGCAGACGCGGGCGGCCTCCAGTCCCGCCGGACCGCCGCCGACCACGACCACCCGCTTGGCGGCCGGTGCGGGGCCGACCAGCTGTGGGATCACCTCTTCCCGGCCGGTCGCGGGGTTGTGCAGGCAGAAGGTCTCCACGCGGGAGGCGCAGTAGGTGGCGCCGACGCAGGGGCGGATACGTTCCTCCTGCCCGGCGAGGAGTTTGGCCACGATGTGCGGGTCGGCGATGTGCGCCCGGGTCATGCCGACCATGTCGGCATGACCGCCGTCGATGGCGTGCCGGGCGGTGGGCAGGTCGGCGATCCGGCCCGCGTGGAAGATCGGGATGCCGCCGGCCGCCTCGCGGATCGCGGCCGCCACCGGGAGGTGGGCGCCCAGCGGCCGGCCGAAGACGGGGATGACGTCGGCGAGTTCTCGGTCGGTGTTGCCGGAGCCGTAGACGACGGACAGGAAGTCGAGCTTGCCGGTGCCGGCCATGGCCGTCGCGATGTCGGCGCAGTCGGCGGCTGTGAGGCCGTCGGCCGCGCCCTCGTCGCCGGGGACGCGCATGCCGACGACGAAGTCGTCGCCGACCTGTCTGCGGACCTCTTCGAGCACCATGTGGCCGAACCGCAGCCGGTTCCGCAGGGTTCCCCCGAACTCGTCCGTGCGGTGGTTGGTCCGCGGCGACCAGAACTGGTCGATCAGGTGGCCGGCCATGGCCGCGATCTCGATGCCGTCCAGGCCGCCCTCTCGTGCCCTTCGCGCGGCCGTGCCGTAAGCCGTGACGATCCGGTCGATGTCGAAGCGCTCGATCTGCTTGGGGAAGCTGCGGTGGGCCCGTTCGCGCACCGGGGACGGGCCGAGGGCGGGCAGCCACTGGTCGATGTCCCACCTGGAGCGCCGGCCCAGGTGGGTGAGCTGGATCATGATGGCGGTCCCGTGCCGGTGCACCCGGCCGGCGATGGAGCGGTAGAACGGCAGGACGGCGTCGTCCCCGGCGTTGATCTGGTCGAAGACGTTGGCGGAGTCCGCCGCGACGTTGCTCGAACCCCCGATGATCGTCAGGGCGATGCCGCCCTTGGCCTTCTCCTCGTGGTACAGCTCGTACCGAAGGCCCGGCACGCCGCCGTCGAGGTAGCCGGACGGCGCGTGCCCGGTGCTGTAGATCCGGTTCTTGAGGGTCAGGTTGTTGATCCGCAGGGGTTGCAGGACCGGGTCGTTGACACGCACGGGGCTGGACTCCTTCACCGGGTCGATGGGGGCAATGGGTGCGGGGCCAGGGCGGGCGTACGGCCTGGCCGGTGCGGGCGCTGGTACGGGCGGCGTCCAGCACGGTGGCGGTCACCGCCGTGTCCCATGGACCGACGGGCACCGCACCGGTGCCGCGGAGCGCCGCGGCGGAGGCGGGGTAGAACGCTCATGGGTGGACGGCACGGGTTCGGCGTGCGCTCCGCGCGCCCAGGTCGCGGGCGACCTGGGTGCGGCGCTCGGGCGAAGTGGTGACCACCCCGAGGAGCGCGCAGTCCCGCGCGGAGGCGATCGTCGGCGCGTGGAAGTGTCGGCCGCCGAAGCCGTGACCGACCGGACCGATGCGTACAGGCGTGGTCATGCGTGGCCCTTGCTGTGCCGGGGCGGTGGTCAGCGGAAGCGGCCGGGCCTGAACGCGGCCAGCAGCGGGCTGCGCTCGCCGGTGGTGATCTCGTCGGCTAGCAGTTCGCCGGTGATGAGGGCGAGGGTCGCGCCGCTGTGCGTGAACGCGACGAACAGGCCCGGGACCTCGTCGAGTTCACCGAGGACCGGCTCGCCGTCGCCGGGGATCGGCTTGCGGCCCACACCGTAGGAGTCCAGCTCCAGCCGCGGATCGCCGGCCAGCACCGCCGTCGCCTCGCGCAGCAATTGCTCGACGGTGGAGTCCTTGACCTCGTAGCTGCCGTCCCCGTGGTCGACCACCTCGGCCGCCGAGGCATCGGAGTCCATCACCAGCGCCCCGCCCGGGGCGGGCCGCAGCGCCACACGGGGGGTGTTCAGCGTGGCACGCAGGGCCGTGTCGACCGGCTTGGTGCGTACCAGCAGCGCCCGCGGCGTCGCGTCCGGGATCCGGACCCCGTAGGGGCGAACCATGCGCGGTACGTCGGCGCCCGTCGCCAGCAGGACCGCGTCGGCGTCGATCCGTTCCCCCGCGCCCGTGCGCACCGCGACCGCCCGGCCGCCTTCGACGACCACGTCGGCGGCGCCACCACCGGCGCGGATCACACCGCCGGCCTCGGTGAACACACCGGCGAGGTGCCGGACGAGCGCGACCAGATCCACCCAGCCCTCACCGGGGTTGAAGATGGCGCCCTCCTCGGGGACCGCGGCCGGGTTGACGCCGGGCGCCCACCGCGGGACCTCGTCCCGGGTCAGCCACACGGCGTCGTAGCCGTTGCGTCGCATGTGCTCGAACGCCGCGCGGTGCGAGTCCTCCCCCGGCGCCGCCCAGGTCAGTCCGCCGTCGAACCTCAGGAAGTCGGAGGACGGCACGCGGGTGGCGAAGGTGCGGTAGCGGTCGATGCCGAGGACCCGCAGGTGGTGGTAGGCCTCGGAGCGCATGCCGCCGAAGGAGTTGAGCCAGGACAGAGAGCGGCCCGACGCGCCGTCGGCCAGTTCGGACTCGGTGACCAGGACGACCTGTGCTCCGCGGAGGGCGAGCCGCGTCGCGGTTGCCACCCCGATGACACCGCCGCCCAGGACGGCGACGCGGGGGCGGGAAGGGGAAGTACGCATGGAGAAACCTCTCGGTGTTCGGGAGAAGGGCATGGACGGGACGCCCAAGTGCGTCTCGTTCGCTCGTGGATCGGGTGCGGCGCCCTGAAGGTGGTCCGGCCGACGACGCGGGTGCGGCGGATCAGCCGGGGAGGCGGTACGGGGGCGCAGCCGGGGGTCGCGGTACGGGGATCAGCCGGGGTCGGAGTGGCTCAGCCGGAATGCGCGCGCACGCCGTGGCTGTGCTCGGCGGTGCTGGAGCGGACGACCAGTTCGGTCGGCAGCACGATCCGCTCGGCCGGGCGGTCGTCGCCCTTGATCCGCTCGAAGAGGCGCGCCGCGGCGGCGCGGCCCATGTCCAGCGGTGACTGGGCCACCACGGTGAGCGGCGGATCGACGAGCGTGGTCCAGTCCAGGTCGTCGAAGCCGACCAGGGAGACGTCCTCGGGGATCGCCAGTCCACGCCGGCGTGCCGCCATGAACAGGCCCTGCGTGGTGACGTTGTCGGTGGCGAAGACGGCCGTGGGCGGCTGCGGCTGCGTCAGCAGGGCCTCCGCCCTGCGCTGGGCCTGTGCCGCGTCGCTGAGCGGCGTGTACTGGATCAGCTCGGCCGAGGAGGTCGCCCGGTGGTCGTCCACGGCCGCCAGGTAGCCGCGGATACGGTCGATGGACGGGCGGGCGGCGCCCCGGACCGACAGCCGCCCGGTGCCGGTCCGCGTCACCAGTTCCGGGCCCTCCGCGGGGTCGACGCACGCGAGCAGACCGACCCGGCGGTGGCCGAGGCCGAGCAGGTGCGCGACCGCCTGGTACGCCGCCGCCTCGTTGTCGATGACCACGCTGTCGGCCTCCAGCGCACCGGTGTGCCGGTCGAGCAGGACGATCGGCACGCCCAGTTCCTTCGCCCGCTCCAGGTGGGCGACGTCGGTGACCGAGGTCGGTGCCACGACGATGCCCTCGACCTGCTTGTCCAGCAGGACGCTGACCGCGGCGCGCTCCACCTCCAGCCGGTCGTCGCTGTTGGCGAGAATCGGCTCGTATCCCTGTTCGCGGGCCACGTCGCAGATGCCGCGCATCGCGGTGGCGAAGTAGGGGTTGGAGATGTCGGCTCCGACGAAGCCGATGCTGCGCGTGCCACCGGAGCGCATGCTGCGTGCCACGGCGTTGGGCGAGTATCCGAGCCGTTGTGCGGCTGCCTGCACCTGTTCGCGCAGGTCGTCCCTGACCCGACCGTAGTTGCCCAGCGCCCGGCCGGCCGTGGCCACCGAGACACCCGCCTCGCGGGCCACGTCGGCCACCGTCGGACGCCTGCGCCCGGGCGCGGCTCCTGTGCCGGCCGGCATCACAGCACCTGCGACAGGAAGGTCTTCAGCCGCGGCGAGGAGGGCGCGTCGAAGATCTGCTCGGGCGGCCCGGACTCCACCACGACTCCCGCGTCCATGAACACCACCGTATCGGCGACCTTCCGGGCGAACCCCATCTCGTGGGTCACCACGACCATGGTCATGCCGCCCCGGGCCAAGTCTGCCATCAATTGGAGGATACCCTTGACCAGTTCGGGGTCGAGCGCGCTGGTGACCTCGTCGAAGAGCATCACCTGCGGCTCCATGGCCAGGGCCCGCGCGATGGCGACCCGCTGCTGCTGACCGCCGGACAGCTGGGCCGGACGGTGTCCCGCGCGGTCGGCCAGGCCCACGTCCCGCAACCGCTGCCGGGCGATGGCCTCCGCCTGTTCCTGCGGCATCTTCTTCACGTGCCGCAGCGCGAGCATGATGTTCTGCGCCGCGGTCTTGTGCGGGAACAGGTTGAAGTGCTGGAAGACCATGCCGACCCGCTGGCGCAGCACGTTGATGTCCATGGTCGAGGTGTCCTCGCCGCCCAGCAGGATCCGGCCCGCCGAGCGGGTCTCCAGCCCGTTCAGGCAGCGCAGCAGCGTCGACTTGCCCGAACCCGACGGACCGATGACGCACACCACCTCGCCGGCCGGGGCGAGGAGGTCCGTGCCGCGCAGGACCTCGACGGGCCCGAACCTCATCCGCACGTCGCGGGCTTCGAGCGAGGTCCCCTCGTAGCGGTGCGAGTGGGAGGGGACCGCCACATCCGGCGTCGTCATACCAGGGCCTCTTTCGGGTCCACGAGGGACGGTTCGTCAGCCGCGGCGGCCGGGCGGGAGCCTTCGCGCAGCCGCCGGTCGATGGAGTTGACCAAGTGGGTCAGCGGAACGGTCAGCAGCAGGTAGCACAGTCCCGTGGCCAGCAGCGGGGAGAGGTTGCCGGTCGTCATCGCGTCGTCCTGACCGATGCGGAACAGCTCCCGTTGGCTGGTGACCAGGCCCAGGAAGTACACCAGGCTGGAGTCCTTGATGATGGCGATGAACTGGTTGACCATGGCCGGCAGGACCCTGCGCACGCCCTGCGGGATCACCACCAGGCGCAGTGCCTGGCCGTGGGTCAGCCCGAGGGCCCGGCACGCCTCCCCCTGGCCCTTGTCCACGCTCTGGATGCCCGAGCGGAAGATCTCGCCGATGTACGCACCCGACATCAGGCTCATCGCCAGGATGGCCACCGGGTACGGCGAGGTCAGCCAGCTGACCTGCGCGGAGAACACTCCCTCGCCGACGATGAGGATGGTCAGAGCCGCGGGAAGGCCCCGGAAGAGGTCGGTGTAGATCCGGGCGGGCAGACGCAGCCACCAGCGGTGCGACAGGCCGACGACCGCCAGGACCAGGCCGATGACGCTGCCCAGCAGCGCGGAGGCCACCGCGAGGACCAGGGTGTTGCGCAGCCCGTAGGTGAGCAGGTCCGGCAGCACCTGGCCGATCAGTCGCCAGTCGAAGAAGTTGTGCAGGAACGCGTTCATGGCTACCCCTTGGGGGTGTAGGGGGGCAGCTGGCTGCCGGTGGGCACCGGGTCCTGCGGGAAGTACTTCTTGTACAGCTTCAGCCAGGTGCCGTCGTCGACCAGCTGTCTGAGCGCGGCGTCGAGTTCACCGGCCAACTTGGTGTTGCCCTTACGCACCGCCCAGCCGGCGGGGAAGTCGGTGGCCGGGAGGGTGATGGGCTGCTTCAGGTGCAGGTCCGAGTACTTCTTGACGATGCCCAGATTGGGTCCGAAGTCGTTGAAGAATCCGGCGACCCGGTTGTTCTTCAGCGCCAGGTCGGCGGAGTTGTCGTCGGGGAACCGGACGATGTCGGCGCCCGGCAGGAACGTGCCGGCGTTGGCGTCCTCGATGGACCCCTGCAGTACGGCGATCCGCTTGCCCTTCACGCTCGCGACGGAGGAGGTGATCCCGCTGTCCGGCTTGGTCAGGACGCCGAAGTAGCCGGCGAGATAGCCGTCGGAGAAGTCGACCATCTTCTTGCGCGGCGCGGTGATGCCGATCGCCGCGGCGGCCACGTCGAACTGCCTGTTGCCGACCGCCGGCAGCAGCGCCGAGAAGTCCAGGGACACGATCTGCGGCTCCAGCTTGAGCTCGCGCGCGGCTGCCGAGATCAGGTCGACCTCGAAGCCGGTCAGCTTGCCGTTCTCCTCGTAGGCGTAGGGCTTCATGTTGTTCGAGGTGCCGATCTTCAGTACGCCCGCTCGGCCGACCCCTTGTGCCTGCCCTCCGGAGCCCGCCCCCGTGGGCGTCCCTCCGGAACCGCAGCCGGTCGCCGCGAGCAGCAGCAGGGCCACCGCGGCAACCCCTCTCTTCGCTGGACGGGCCTTCCCCATAACTCCTCCATGCATGCCGAGACACTCGCGCGTGTGCTTGAGGTCCGGATCCGACTGACCGGCCCGGACGAGAGGACAGGTGGGACAGATGCCGACGGGGCCGAAGCGATGACACGTGCAGCACGTCCCTCCGCCGCGAGAGAACGTTCTCTCACCGCGGAGTGAGAGAACGTTCTCACCGGCCGTCGTGAGCGTCAATACCTTCGACCGGAAACGTGGGAACACAGGGCGCGGCAAGAGCCGCACGCGAACGGTGCCGGGGGCGCCGAAGGGCGGCTCGCTCTGCCACTGCGGGCGGCGGACATCGGCCGGTGCCTCGTCGACGACTCAAGCGGACCCGGATGTCGCATCTGCCGTACGCCTGCACAGACGACCGGGAGCGGTGACCCGGGGCGGCCGGCATCCCGGACGAGTTGCCGCTAGGGTGCCGTTCGCGTGGGTGACCGCGGACGAGGCGTAGGGGCAGGTCACGCGGCTGCGGTACCGGCTGGAGCAACGCGGCGTCGCGCACGTACCGGCGGCCAAGCTCGACGGCACCGTCGTCACCGGTTGGGCGGGGCTCTGCTGGATCGGCCGGAACGCCAGCAAGCTTCGAACTGCGTGATCGCGTTCAGCACCGCGGCGAGGGCCCCCGGTGCGCTACGCAGCAACCGCACGTGTTCCCGCGTCGGCAGGACGACCTCGACGAGGTTCTCGGCGGCCCCGCTGGGTGAGGCGGCGCGGCGCGCCAGTTCGCTGCGGGCCGGGCTGCGCCGCCGTATCCGCCTCGCCGAGGCGCGAGAGAGGCCTGACGGTGACCGACGAGATGACCGCGGTGGCGCGTTTCCTGTACGAGGCAGGGACGCTGAATCAGACCAACAGTCCCCTGAGGCGATCTGCGCCTGCGACGCGGACCAGCTGGAGTGCATGATCCAGGGCGTCTGAGCACCGCGACCAGGGCTACGCGAACGCGCAGCGGTGGATCGACAACAGCCGCGCACGGATCACCACCAGGAACGGTCAGGCCCTCGCGGACGCTGTCCCCCAGACGGGATCGCTGGACTGGCCGGAGGCCGCTCTCGGCGAAAAGGACAGGTGAGGGACACGTTCTACTGGACGGCCGGCGAACAGCAGCCCAACGCCAAACCCGAGGAGATCGAGTTCACGCGGAACCGGCGGGACATCAGCGTTGGTGTGAGGCCTGGAGGAGGTGTGAGCGTGCTGTGCTGGTGGTGGTGGGGCGGTATTTGTGGCTGAAGTTGAGGGCGATGTCGAGGGCGAGGAAGTTGTGTCCGGTGTGGGTGCGGGCGCGGAGCAGGATGCGGAGTTCGGCGAGGGGGATGGCTTCGGGGAGTGTGAGGTGCCAGGTCTGCTGCCATGGTCCGGCGGGTGGTGTGGGGTTGCCGGAGAGTGTTGCGCCCAGGGTTTTGAGGAGGTCGGGCAGTGTGTAGTTCTGCTCGAGGAGTTTGACCGGCCCGTATTTCGTGATCACGTTGCAGGTGACCCGGGTCAGGTCGACGGGTTCTTTGAGGTGGCCGTGCATCTGCCAGCGGGCTTGGTGTCCGAGCCAGGGCAGCGCGGGGGTGAGGGTGAGGGTGAGGCTGTGCAGGATGTAGGTGTCGTCGCTCCTGTCTTCGACCAGGCGGATGCTCATGTCACTCCTCACCCGTTTGCGAGCCGGGAAAGCGCGGGTCGGACAGCTGCTGGGTGGCGGGCTGTGGGCACAGCGGTGGGCACGAAGGTGCTGGTGGGGCGGCCGGGGACGGGAAGGGGCGGCCGTGTGGGCGGTGGCTGCGGCTCGCCCGGGATCCGCGCCCGGCGGGTCGGTGGGCGGGGTGGGTGTCACGTGGATGGGTCAAAATGGGACCCCGGCCCGATTCCGGCGGGCCGGGGCTCCACTCTGTGTGTGTGGTGGGCCGTGGTCTAGTACTCGTCGTGGTGACGCTTGATGACGCGGAAGCTGGCGACGACGCCGTCCTCGACGTCGATGCCCTCGGTGCAGTCGGGCTTGACGCCGTAGCTGGAGCTGTGCGGGCCGACGGTGGCGATGGGGGCGCCGTTGTCGCAGACGGCGCCGCGGAAGACCTCGACGGTCTTGCGGCTTTCGTTGCGGACGTTCAGGGTCTTGGCGCCCAGGCCGCTGACCACGGTGATGCAGTCACCGGGGTGGGTGGAGTAGGAGCGCTCGTTGACCTGGATACGGCCCTCCTCCCCGCCGCGTCCTCCCTCGTTGTCCTCGTCGTTGTCGTTGCCCCGGCCCTCGTTGCCGCGGCCTTCGTTGCGGCCCTCGTTGCCCTTGCTGTTGTTGCCCTCGTTGCCCTTGCCGTTGCCGTTACCGTTGCCGTTGCCGTTGCCGTTGCCGTTGCCGCCGGTCACGGCCGCGACAGCGGCGGGGGCTTCCTGGGGCACCGATGCGGAGGCGGCCGAGGCGTAGGTGATGCCGGTCGCGGCCACGGCGGCGGCAGCCGACACGACGGCGGTGACTACGGTCGAACGAACCTTCATCTCACTATCTCCTGTCGCGCAGAGAGACGCCGGCCCCTCGGCCGGCTCGTGAATGAACTTACCTACTTCCGACATGGCGGGCATATCGGTAGATCGGGTTCCAGCTCCGAACAGGGTATTCTTCGCCCCTTCACTGTCAGCTGATGGCATGTCATATGGGCCAGGCAAAAAGCGGATTGACATACTATTAGGCCTTTCAGGTGACATTCTGACGCCTCCTCATTGCCGGAACCACGGCGCGTCGCTGCGGACACCACCAACCCAGCCGTGCTAGACGAGACCACCCCGGAACCCGCCGACGGGCCCCGGCAGGAGACCACCCCCGCACGAGACCGCAGAGCACCCCGGCCCTCTTCCCACCGGGTGGACTGCACCCTTGCCCGGCGTCCCGTGGCACGGACGCCACGCTATGACCACCGGCCGGCGGGCGCCGAGGGCGCGCGGCTCGGCGCCAGGTCGAAGGGGTGCCGCACGGACCTGCCGTACTACCGGCGCATGACGCTCCGAACGGGACGCCGGCCACGGGCGGCCGGTGGTGACCGGACGTCGCAAGATCCCTTCCTGGACCCCGCCGGGTACCCGGGATGGCCACTCTGACCTGCGGGGATTGAGCCCTGGGTACCCCAGCGGTACCCTGAGGGCATGGCAGCACTCAACGTGGAATTCTCCGATGCGGAGCTCGAAGACCTCCGGGCGGTCGCCCGTGAGCACGGGATGCCGATGAAGGCGTTCGTGAAGGCCTCCACGGCTGACGCCATAGCCCACCACCGGGCTCTCAAGGCCGCGGCGCAGGAGTTCCAGCGGGTATTCGCCGACCCCGCGCTGGCCGATGCCATCGCCGCTGCGGGCATCGACGACGGTCCCGTCGCGGGCACCACGGGCAGGGCCGCCTGAATCCATGGCACCCGCCATCCACATCGACGTGCGCTGGCTCCTGGAGCAGCACGAGACCGCTCTGCCCGACCAGCCTCACATCAACGACTACTCCGCCCTGGTGGCAGCCGTCGGCCGGCACCGCGTGGACCCGCCCCGCCTCGGTATCGACCCGGACGCGTCCTGGCGTGCCGCCGCGCTGCTGCACACGCTGCTCCTGCTGCGGCCGCTGCCGTCCCTCAACGTGCGCTATGCGTGCGCCGTCACCATTGCCTACATGCACGCCAGCGGGGAGGGACTCGACGCCCCGTACGGGGAACTCGTCGAGTTGTGCAAGGACCTCATCGCGGGCAAGGACGGTGTCTTCGGCGCGGCCGACCGGATCCGTTCCTGGCGCCTGTGACAGCCGGGGCTGCCTGACGGCACGACGCCCCCGGGTGCCGCGGCGGCACAGACTCGGGAGCATGATCCGGTCTTCGGGTAGGGCCGCTGCCTGTGGGCGAGGGCCTGCGATCCAGGCCAGGGGCGCAAGCCGCGCTGTACGCGAGCGTCTCGGCCCTCTTCTGGGGGTGGGTTCCTGGTGCCGTGCGTGCGCTGACGGACCGCGGTGGCCACCCGGTCATCCGCCGCTCCCCGGGGCCGTGTGCGGCTTCGAAGGATCCGCGTCAATTGCCCTGCGCCGAAGACGAGGTGAGCGAGGCTGTCGGCGAGCGACTCTTGGTGACCCGGCCCGAGGCGGTCGCCGCCACCAGGCTCGCCGCGGGCACCGCCCAGTGACCCGGGAACGTGCGGACGATCACCAGCAGCGCCGTGGCCGGCAGCACCGACTGCTGGGCGACACCCACCTTGCAGGAGCGGGCTCCCGCGGCTACGCCTCGCCAACCCGAGGCGCTTCCTCGACGAGAAGCCGCCCCAGCACCTCCAAGCTGGGCGGGCTCGCGCGGCGGACCGTGGCCCGGGTGCTCAGACCCACTGCTGAAGGCCTACCGTGGCCGCCAGGTCCAGTTTGCTGCGGGCGTCCGTGTCGGGGCGTGGCAGAAAGACCACAAGGCGCAGGTCCGCGGGCTGGATCGTCAGGACGCTGGACTCGAGGGCGATCTCGCCGACCAGAGGGTGCACCACGATCTTGCGCGCACTCTGGAGGTCGCCCACGGTCGGCTGGGCCCACAACGACAGGAAGCGCGGAAGACGACGCAGCTTCGTGACGAGCGCCGCCAGGGCAGGGTCCGACGGGTAACGGCTGGTGGTTGCACGCAGGTCGGAGACGAGAGAGCCCTCGAACGCGTCCCGTTCGTCCTTGGTCAGCCGCATTCGTCCGGGCCCCGGCCCGAACTGGGACAGTACGAGGTTGCGGCCGTCATCGTCGGTGGAGCTCGGGTCACCGAAGGTCGCAGCAAAAAGCGGGTTCCAGTGCAGCAACTGCCAGGCGGCACTGTAGACAGCCAGCGGATTGACAGCGAGCTGTTCCATCAGCCGGTGCAGGTTCGCCGGGATCAGCAGAGGAATCCGGTCCGGTCCCGCGGCGTGCCCGGCCAGGCGCATGAGGTGTGCTTGTTCGTCGTCGGACAGTCGAAGCACGCGGGCGATGGCCGTGCAGACCTGGGGAGAGGGGGTGAGGGAGCGACCCTGTTCCAGGCGTTCCACGTATTCGACGGAGATTCCGGCCAGCATCGCCAACTCGCCACGGCGCAGGCCCGCTACGCGGCGGGGAGAGTTGTGAGGGATTCCGACGGCCTCCGGAGTCAGTCGTTCACGCCACGCTCGCAGGACTTGTCCGAGTTCGTTCATGTCCCCATGGTCCCTCACCTTCCGCCGTCTGAGGGTGGTACTGGCGTTACGACGAAGATCTGTCCCTTCCCGCGCGATCGGAGCGATTACAGGATCGACGTCATGAACACCATCGCGCAGCACTGGATCAACGGACAGTGGACCGGCTCCGACTCGGTTCTGGAATCGATCAACCCCGCCGACGGCACAGTGGTCGGCTCGTTCTACGACGGTGGCGAGGCAGAGGCCTCGGCCGCCGTGGACGCCGCCGCCGCCGCGTTCGCGACCAGCGAATGGGCGCGCACTCCCTCGCTCCGGGCGACCGTGCTCAGTCGGCTGGCCGACGCCCTGGAGGCCCGGGTGCCCGAGGTTGCGGCCATGTTGTCCCGGGAGAACGGCAAGCTGCTGGGTGAGACCACGTGGGAGGTCGGCGGTGCGGTCGGGTGGCTGCGGTACGCGGCGGCGTCCGCACGCACCCAGACCGCCGGGCGCGCCGCCGAGACGGCACCCGGCCAGTACACCCACTCGGTGCCCGAGCCGCTCGGTGTCGTCGGGATCATCTCTCCCTGGAACTCCCCCATCATGCTGACCGTGCGGGCACTGGGCCCGGCCCTGGCCGCCGGCTGCACCGTCGTCGTCAAACTTCCGGCTCAGACGGCGCTGACCAATGAGCTCTTCGCACAGGTCCTGGCCTCGGTCTCGGAACTTCCGACGGGCGTGGTCAGCGTGTTCACCGAGTCCGGCAACACCGGAGCCCCGTTCCTGGTCTCCTCGGACAAGGTCGACGTGATCAACTACACCGGCAGTACGCCGGTCGGGCGCCGCATCGCGGCCGCGGCCGCCCCCACACTCAAGCGGCTCGGTCTGGAACTGGGCGGCAAGGCGCCGATGGTGATCTTCCCCGACGCCGATCTGGACATGGTGATCCCGACCTTGGTGCAGTCGCTGGTGCTGATGAACGGGCAGTTCTGCTGCACCGGCTCCCGCGTACTGGTTCACCGGGACATCGCCGACCAGGTGCGCACTCGCCTCACCGACGCGCTCGCGCAGGTGCGGCTCGGCTCGGGTGACGACGAGAAGGCCCAGCTCGGCCCGGTGATCGACCGGGCGTCCGCCCAGCGGGTGGACGCGATCGTGGAAGAGGCCACCTCGTACGGCACGGTACTGCTGCGCGGCGGTGTGGTCACCGACGGCCCGCTTGCCGCTGGTGCGTTCTACCGGCCGAGCCTGATCGAGTTGGACCGCACCGACGTCCGGATCGTGCAGGAAGAAGTCTTCGGCCCAGTTCAGACGTTCGAGATCTTCGACGACGAGGACGACGCCGTGACCAAGGCGAACGCCACCATCTACGGTCTGGCCGCCTCGGTGTTCAGCTCGGACTCCATGAAGGCCCGCCGGATCGCCCGGCGCATCCGCACCGGCACCGTATGGATCAACACCTGGGGAGCCATCAGCGAGGACTTCGAGGAGGGCGGCGTCAAGGGCAGCGGTTACGGCTACCTGTGCGGCCCGCGAGCGATCGAGGAGTTCCAGGCCCTCAAGGTGTACGTGGAGCAGGACCACACCCAGTCCGCTCACTGATCAGATCATGACCTGGCCCGGCGCCCACCTGGGCGCCGGGCCTTCCCCTGCAAGGGAAGGTTGCGCCAAGGCGTCGATTCAACGGATACGAACAGCGGCTGGCCGTGCGATCCTCGCCCGAGTTCGCCAGAGGCACCACTGCGGTGACCCGCGTGGATACCGACTGCCCGGAGGAACACGTGTCGTCCGCCGCGCGGGCAACGCCACCAAAAGATGTGAATGATACGGACAACCCGAACGCGACCCTTATGGGCGCCTGAAGTGGATGTGCCCGCAACCTCCGCCCCAGCCCGCCACCCGGCAACGACCAGTCACCAACCTGTCCGAACAGCGCGTGCATGGCCGAGGCAGGAGCGTGGAATGGTAAGTAGATTGAACGAGCAATTAGTTCGGACATATGAGGCATCTGGCCTGCGGGGGAATCAGTGGCACTTACCGCGAGTTGGAGCACTGGCCATGCACTCCACCCCTCACGTGCGCTTCCACATACTCGGCCCCCTCGAGATCTGGGCAGGAGACCGGCGGATCAGACCTGGTGGCCCCATCAACGAACGCGTACTCGCCATGCTGCTGCTTGAGGCGGGACGGATCGTTCCCGTCTCGCGGCTGGTCGAGGCGGTCTGGGAGGAGGAGCCGCCGTCCACGGCGGTCCACCAGGTCCGCAAGGCGGTTGCCGAACTGCGCCGGCGGTTACCGTCCGGGCACGAGTTCATCGTCACCGGACCGCCGGGCTACCGCGTGACGCTCGAGGACGGCCAGTTGGATCTGCGGATGTTCGACATCAGGATGCGGCGCGCGCAGGAAGCCCGCGCCGAAGGCCTTCTGGAAAACGCTGTCATGCAGTTGAAAGCCGGACTGGACGCCTGGCGTGGACCCATCCTCGGCGGCACGGGAGGCGCCCTCGTCGACGCCGCCGCGACCGCGTGGGAGGAGAAGCGCCTGACCGCCACCGAGCAGTGCTTCGAACTGCGCCTCGAACTCGGCGAGGCGAGTGGGCTCATCGGCGAACTGCGTGAGGCCGTCACCGCGCACCCCTACCGGGAGGTGCTGCGCGGCCACCTGCTGCTCGCCCTCTACCGCGCCGGACGACAGGCGGAGGCGCTGGAGGAGTACACGCGGCTGCGGACCTCGCTGGCGGAGGAACTCGGCATCATGCCCGGGCCCAAACTGGCCGCCCTCTACGAGCAGATCCTGCGCGCCGACCCGGAACTGGACGCCCCACCGCTCGCCCGTGACACCGCCGAGCCGCCGTTCGCCGTCACCGGGACCGCCCCCTGCACACTGCCGTACGACCTCGCGGACTTCACCGGCCGCCACGAGGAGATACAGCGACTCGTCACCGCACCGTCCCCCACGGGCGGTCGCACCAGCCCGCACATCCTGCTCGTCGACGGAATGGGCGGAAGCGGCAAGACGGCCCTGGTCGTGCACGCGGCACACCGTCTTGCCGACACCTATCCCGACGGGCAGCTCTACGTCGACCTCCGCGGCTTCACCCCCGGGGAGGAACCCCTCTCCCCCGCGACGGCGCTCGGCGTGCTGCTGCGGGCGATGGGGGTGCCCGGTAAGTCCGTGCCCGACGACGTGCTCAGCCGCGTCGCACTGTGGCGGGTCACCAGCGCCCGCCGACGGCTGCTGCTGGTCCTGGACAACGCTGTCGACGCGGCACAGGTACGCCCGCTCCTGCCCGCCTCCCCCGGCAGCCTGGTCCTGATCACCAGCCGGGTCCGGCTGCCCGAACTGGAGGGCGCCGAAGGACTCTCCCTGGGGCTGCTGTCCGAGGAGGACAGCGTCGAGATGGTGCGCAGCATCCTCGGCGCCGACCGGGTGGCCGCCGAACCGGACGCCGCCGCGCACCTGGTCCGGCTGTGCGGCCGGCTGCCGCTCGCCCTGCGGGTCTCCGCCGCCCGCCTGCGCAAGCGTCCCCACTGGACGCTGGCGAACCTCACCGAGCGGCTCCGCGACGACGGACGCATCATGGGCGAGCTGGAGTCCGGAGACCGCAGCGTCGCGACGGCCCTGCGGATGTCGTACGACGCCATGACACCCGAACACCGCGCGCATTTCAGGCTGTTGAGTCAGTACCCGGGAGTCGATTTCGCGGTGCCGGTCGCCGCCGCCCTCCTGGACACCGATCCGCACAGCGCCGAGCGGGTCCTGGAGTATCTGCTGGACGTGCATATGCTGCAGGAGTTCGAGTTCGGCCGGTACTCCTTCCACGACCTGGTGCACAGCTTCGCCCATACCCTGCCGGCCGACGACGCCCCACAGCGCTCCGCCGCGGTGCGGCGACTGGCCGCGCGCATGATGACCGACCTGGAACGCGCGTGTGACGCCCTGTTTCCCGGACGGGTGCGCTACGGCTGCGCTCCCCCGACCGAGGCGGTGGCGGCGCCGGCCCTGCGCCCCGAGGAGGCGCAGCAGTGGTTCGCCCAGGAGTGGCGAAACGTTGTGGCGGTCGTCCATCTCGCCGACCAGCACGGCCTGCACCGGCACGCCGCGTGGCTCAGTCGCGGCGTCGGCTTTCATCTGCACGCCCAGAACCACTTCTCCGATTTCGAGCACACGGCACGGCTGGCCGTGGACAGCGCCCGCAAGGAGGGCGATCCGGAGCTGCTGTGCGTATCGCTGGTCAACCAGGCGGTCGCCCAGTGGCAGCGTGATCTGTTCCAGGAGGGCATCGCCTCGTCCGAGGAGGCGCTGGAGATCGCCGCCACGCTGGAAGACCCCCGCATCGAGGCGGCCTGCCTGAGCCGGATCGGCGTGCTGTGCACCAGCGTCGGACGCCTGCGGGAGGCCGTCGGATACCTGGCGCGTGCGAGCGAGGCGCATCGCGCACTGGGCTCCGCCCGGGAGGAGGCGCAGGCCCTGGCCAACCTGTGCTTCGCCAGGGAGCGCCTGGGGCATCTGCCGGAGGCCGTGCAGGCCGGGCAGCGGGCCGCCGCACTGGCCCGCGACACAGGTGACGCGGGGATCGAGGTCACCGCGTTGGCCAATCTGTCGCTCGCCCATCTCGGCCTGGAGCGGCTCGACGCGGCGGCCGAGTGCCTCGACCGGGCGCGGACGCTGTGCGAATCGCTGCGCGCACCGGCGCTGACCTCGCTGGTGCTGTGCAACCTGGCCGAGGCGGAACTGCGGTCGGGACGCCCGGACACGGCTCACGAGCACGCGGTGAACGCGCTGGACCTGGCCCGCGGCCACGGCTCGCAGGCCAGACAGGCCGCGGCCGAGAACGTGCTGGGCCGGATCGACGGTGCGCGCGGGGAGCACCGGCGGTCCGTGGACCGCCACCGGGCCGCGCTGGAGCGGGCCACGGGCATCGGGCTGCGCACGGAGATGGTCCGGGCGCACCAGGGGCTGGCCCGGTCGCTGCGTGCCCTGGGCGACGGGACCGCCGCCGACGGGCACGTCCTGGCGGCGCAGGAGCACGCCGCGGCGATGGCGCTGGGCACGAGGCCGGGGATGGACCCGGCCGCCGGGCCCTGAGTGTGACGCGTCAGGGCGCGGCGGCCGGTAGCGGGCGGGCGGTGACGGATTCGGCGGTCAGGGCGCGGAGCCGGCCACGACGTCACCGCCCGGCACAGGCGCTGTCACTCTCCGGGCCGCCCGTGTCGCGGACGGGCGGCCCGCGGCCGGGAGCAACCGTGCGGCGATCAGCCGGGACAGGGCTGCCGCACGGGCCGCCCGCGGGCCCGACGGCAGCGTGACGAACTCCGTGCCGGACGTGGAGTGGCGGCACCACGCTCGCAGACCGGCCCCGTCGGAGCCCGCCGACGTCCGGTCGGTGCAGACCACGAGCCGGCTCTCGGTGACCGTGCGGCGCACGTCGGCCGGGGCCGGCGACGTCGTGGTACGACCGGGGGCGACCGCGTCCGACACGAACAGGGTGGTGCAGACGGCGCGCCCGAGCGCCCGCTCGAACACTCCTGCCAGCGCGAGGCCCAGATGGGCGCCGGTTCCCCAGCCGTGCACCGCGAAGGGGCCGCTCACGCCCGCGTCGCGTACCTGACGGGCGAGGACCTCAGGCGGGCCGGGCGGGGTGGACGCCTCTGTGCCGGGGCGCAGCACGACCAGCCGCAGGGCGGCGGGCAGGGCACGGGCCAGACCGCTCACCTCCGCCACCGGGGTGTCCGGTCCCGGCAGGAGAACCAGCGGAAACCGGTCTTGGTGCACCGTCATCACGGTCTCCTCCCGGCTCTGGGCGCTACGGCTGTCAGCGAGTGGGGCCGACATCGGTGGCCAGGACAAGGCTGCGTCCGTCGACGGTGTGCGCGCCGGCGGATTCCGCCGTGGCACCTGCCCAGCCGATCACCGCCACCATGACCACGGCCAGTGCTCCACGTCCCAACCACCGCATGTCGCGTTCCTTTCAGCTTCCCGTTCTCGATGTGCCACCACCGTGCAACCGGCTGATCCCGTCGGCATCCCGGTCCGATACCGCCCGGTTACCCGGCAGGTCGGAGCTGCCGGCCCTGGTGTCCGACCGCGACGAACACGGTTCCCGCACCGGCACGGAGGGCACGGTCAGCCATCAGAGCGATCACCTGGCCGTACGTCCACGGCGCGGTCTGTGGCACGCTGAGGACGGCCGCATCCTCGGCGCCGTCACCGACGAGGACGGCTTCCCTGAGCCTTCCGCGCGGATGTCCGGTGCCTGCGCCGCCGCACTCCTGCCCGTCTGCGCGGTCGAACGCGCCGGGATGACCGGCAACCGGGCTCTGCCCCACCACCGGAGCCGGGTCAGGGCGGCAGGTGGCACGCTCCCCCGCGCGCGTACGAGTACGCCTGCGTCAGAAGGAGTTCGACGACGGCCGTCTCCTCATCGTCTCGCGGGCCGTAGAGCAGCAGCGAACCGTGCGGTACGACGGTCACGCCCCACCCCGCCGCGACGGCCCACCGCGCCCACCGGCCGGGCAGCATCAGGTGGACGCTCCCGTCGTACGGCGGATGCACGTGCCCGAACTCCGAACCGGCCAGGAACGCCTCGGCCGGCCCATGGGCGAGGACCGGCGCGAGATGGAACGCGCAGGTCCCCCGTACGCAGACGTACGAGGGACCCGTGCGGACCCCGTCGAGTGCGGCGACGGCGTCGACGAGCCGCTGTCTGAGCGCGGCCGGCGCCGGGTCGGTCAGCTGCTCCACCGGATCACCGGTCACGACCAGCGGGGCGGCGCCCCGGCGTAACGGCAGAGGCATCCCCGCTCACCCTCTCCCCGTCCGGCTGCCGGTCACGGCGGCCCCCTGCGCACCGCCGCCCTGCGCGGCACCGGGCACGGATGGCGGCTCACCACCCTCACCCCGCCGCGACGCCCGGGGCGGGCGGGGTTTCGGCGAGGCGGAAGCCCATGGCGTAGATGTCGCGCCGGTACCAGCCGTGCCGGCGGCGGCAGCGGGCGAGGTCCGCGTACCGGGTGAAGCTGCCACCGCGGGCCACCCGGTAGGTGGTGTCGGTGTCCGCGTGCAGGTCGTCGTCGACGTACTGACCGCCCGGGTAGGGACGGTAGTCGTCGGCGACGTACTCCTCGACGTTGCCGGCCATGTCGTACGCGCCGAACGGGCTGCGTCCTGCCGGGTACATTCCGACCGGGGTGGTGGCCAGGGGCCCGTACTCCACGGTGTTGGCCAGGTCCTCGCCGGGCTCCTCGCCCCACGGGTAGGCCCGCCCGTCACCGCCCGAGGCCGCGTACTCCCATTCCGCCTCGGTCGGCAGCCTGAAAAGCCGCCCGGTGCGACGGGCGAGCCAGGCCGCGTACGCGTCGGCGTCCTGCGGGGACACGCTCCACACCGGGTGGTTGGCCAGGTGGGCGGGGTACACGCCGAAGCGCCAGGAGGTGGGCAGCCCGGCCTGCGGGTTCTCGGTCAGGAACAGCCGGTACTCCTCGTTGGTGACGGGGTAGCGGGCGATGCGGAAGGCGGCGATGTCGGCGTCGTACTCCGGTGCCTCCTTCGCGATCCACGCGCGCGTGACGCCCACGTGCCGCCAGGCGGCGGCGACGGCGTCGACCCGGTCGGCCGCCAGACCCAACCGCACCCGGGCGGCCGGGACGTCCGCCATCGCCGGTGCCTCCGGGTCGATGCGGGGATCGCCCAGCAGTGCGAGGAGTCGGCCCGCGGCCAGCCGGAGCAGCCAGTCGGCCTCCGGGTCGGCCACCCGCGCGGCCAGCTCCCGCGGGTCCTTGCCCGCGAGCGAGCGGGTCAGCTGCCGCAGCCGGTCCTGGTCGACGCGGTCGGTGAAGGCCGCGGGCAGCCCCATCGCCGTGCGATCGTCCAGTTCGTTGGGGTTGACCGCGAGGGTGTCGGCCGTGGTCATGGGGCCGGCTCCGGCTGCGGCTGGAGCGGGTAGACCCGGCCGTCGTAGGAGGAGGCGAGGAACCGGCCGCGGGCGGCGTCGTAGTGCAGGCTGGAGATGCCCGCCGTGGTGGGCCGCCATACGTGCGGCCAGTCCCCGGTGGTCACGTCGTACACGGCCACCGCGCCCGCGTACGATCCCGTCGCCACCAGGCGGCCGTCCGTGGAGGCGGCGACGCACTTGACGGAGTGGTCGTGCGGCGTGGGCACGGTGCGGCTGGTGCGGCCGTCCCAGATCCGCAGGGTCAGGTCCCGGCTGACGCTGGCGAAGCGGCCGCCGGGCAGCGGGGCGCAGCCGTTCGCGATGCGCGCGTGGGCCTCGTCGACGCGGCCGGTCTCGGTGAACGTCTCCAGGGAGAACCAGGACACCGAGGCGTCCGCGCACACGGCGAACAGCGTGTCACCGGAGACCGCGACACCCTTGACCGCGTTGGTGTGCAGCGGCAGCGTCGCGACGTGCTCGGGGTCCTCGCCCTCGCGGACGGCGAACACCAGGCCCTCTCCCGTGTAGGCGCCGACCACCACGTGCGGCACACCGTCGCGGGTGAACGCGGCCGCGCAGTTCAGCGGTGAGCGGTGCTGGTGCAGGACGCGGCCGTCGCGGGCGTCGAAGACCCGGCCGAGCTGGCCGCCGGTCAGGACACGGCCGCCGACCTCCACGAGGAAGTTGCACAGGCTTCCGGTGGCGGCGCGCTGCTGTCCGTCGACCCATACGATCCCGGCGTCGCCGGTCGTCCAGACCGCGCCGTCGGCGGTGGTGACGACGGCGTTGACGCACGCGGTGGGCTCCACTCCCGTCAGGTCCCACGTGCCGTCGGTGACGCGGTACACGGCGTAGGACGAGCCGAAGGTGCCGAAGACGAGCGTGGAGTCGTCGAGGAAGGCGCATGAGCGGGCCCACACCTCGGCGGGGAACTCGGCGGTGTGCGTGAGCCGGAGCCCGGCGTCCGCGTCGGAGGCGTCCCACACCCGCAGAGTGCGGTCGTAGCTGAGGCTGACCAGGGACTCCGTGGCCGCGTTGTACACCAGTCGCTTGATGCCGGCCTCGTGGGCGGGGGCCTTGCCGGTGCGGCCGTCGGCGATGGTGATGATCTCGCCGTCGTCGTTGCCCGCGTACACCACGCCGGCCCGGGTGATCGCGATGGTGTCGGTCTCCACACCACCGAGGTCGACCTCGCCGACCATGCCGCCGGCCGCCAGGGACCAGCGCTTGACGGTGCCGTCGTCGCTGGAGGTCAGCAGTTCGTCGCCCTCCCCCAGCCAGGCGACGGAGATGACGTCGGCCGTGTGTCCCTCGAACCGGGCCACCAGCGTGCCGGTGAGGTCGTACACCCGCACCAGGTGGTCCCGGGAGGCGGTGGCGACCAGGTCCCGGGTGGGGTGGAAGACGGACATCTCCACGTCGTCCTTGTGGTCGCTCAGGACGGCCCGCAGCTTCAGGTCGGGCACCGACCACAGCCGGGCGGTGTAGTCGCTCGACGAGGTCAGCAGCAGCGTCCCGTCGGGGCTGAAGGCGACCTGGTTGGCCAGGTGGTCGTGGACCGCGCGGGCGAGCGGCGCACGCGCCGCCGCGTCCCACAGGATGACCTGGTTGTCGTAGCCGGCCGTGGCCACGTACGCGCCGCCGAAGGCCGCGACGCCGCTGATCGGCCCGTGATGGCGTATCACGCTGACTCCTCCAGTCGGATGGTGTGCGAGGTGCGGGCGACCTTCGCCGTCAGGTAGCCGGTGTTGTGCGGATTGACGAAGACGCCCGTGGCGACGGTGCGCCGCACCCGGATGCCGTAACGGCGCAGCTGCTCGCACTTGTTGGGGTTGTTGGTGAGCAGGTCGATCTCTTCGTGGCCGAGGGCGAACAGCATCTGCGCGGCCGCCGCGTAGTCGCGCATGTCCTCGCCCAGTCCCAGGGCCCGGTTGGCCTCGTAGGTGTCCAGGCCGCGGTCCTGCAACCCGTACGCGTCGAGCTTGTTGTACAGACCGATGCCGCGCCCTTCCTGTCGCAGGTACAGCAGCAGCCCGCCGGCGGTGTCGATCATGCGCAGGGCCTCGCGCAGCTGGGGGCCGCAGTCGCAGCGGGCGGAGCCGAACACGTCGCCGGTCAGGCACTCGGAGTGCACCCGCACCAGCGGCACGCCGTCCTGGACGGTCCCCAGGCGCAGCGCCAGGTGCTCACGCCCGTCCACCAGTCCGCGGAAGGTCATGACCCGGGCGGTGATCGGCTCTCCGGTCGCCGGGTAGAGGGGGATACGCACGCTCTGGCGCACCTCCGCCCGCGGCGGCGGGTCACCGGCGCCGTCGCGGTGCCGAGGCCCGGACACGGAGGGGGACCGGAGGCCAGTGGTGCGGGTGTCGCCGGATATGTGGGGCATGTCTTCCTCCTCCTAGGCCGGCTCGGTCGTCGCCGGGTTCGTCGGGGTCCAGGCGGTGCGGGCGCGGTGCAGGTGGACCATCACCACCGACGAGACGGCGCCGAGCGCCAGGAACGTGGCGTGCGGGCCCGCAACATGGTCGAGCGGGGGGATCACAACAGGGGACAGCAGCGCGGCGGATCCGGTCAGCAGCCACATCAGGCCCGAGGCGCGGCCCATGACGGCCTGCGGCAGGTAGCGCACCCGCAGCATCACCACGGCGGCCAGCAGCGCGCCCTGGGCGACGGCTCCGAGGACCAGTGCGGTGAGGAACAACGGCCACACCGGCAACGCCAGCAGGGCCAGGGACACCGCGCGGGCGGCGAGGGCCACGGGCAGCAGCGTCCTGGGGCGCAGCCGTCGGCGCTGCGAGACGAGCAGGTTGCCGGTCAGCAGGCTCAGGTTGACTGCGGCGACGACCCAGCCGGCCTGCTGCCCGGACAGCCGCCACGAGTGGCGCAGTTCGAAGAGGACCAGGGACGTCAGGCCGGTGCCGCAAACGGCCTCCAGCACCATCTGCAGGACGAGCGTGACGGCGATGCGCCGGTCGGCGGTGACGTCGTGCCAGACCTTGCGCAGCCGCGCCGGCTCGCGCCGCCCGGCGCCCCCGGCGGCGCGGCGCGGCGGGCGCACGCCCGCCGCCCACACCGCCAGCGGTGCGAAGAACGTCGGCAGGTTCAGCCACAGCACGCCCAGGTAGCCGAGCCACGGCAGGGTCGCCGCGACCAGGACCGGCCCGGCCAGGGTGGTGGCGAGGAACAGGCTGTTGAGGGTGCCGCGGGCCCGCGCCGGGCAGCGCGGGAACATCACTGGCACGTCCGTCATCCAGCCGGTCCGGTAGGCGACCCCGCCGGCCGCCACCACCAGGGCGCACACGAACAGCGTCCAGGTCTGCGGATGGCCCTTCCACAGCATCAGGTTCATCGCCAGGGCCGCCGACGCCTGCGCGAGCAGCCCGTACAGGACGAGGCCGGACGTGCCGCGCCGGTCGGCCACCGAACCGAACCAGGGGGCGAGGAGCATGCTCATCGGCACGGCGGCGGCCAGCCACGCCATCACCGTCAGCGAGCCGGTCAGCCGGTACGCCAGCAGCGGCAGCGCGGTCGCGTAGAGGGCCTCGCCGACGTTGTTGACGGCGTTCCCGGCGGCGAAGACGAGGAAGGGACGCTCGGTGAACGGGGAGGGCTCCACCACCTCGTCGCCGCGGGCGGTGCCGTGCCCGGTGCGCGTCCGGCCGGCCGTGGTCACAGCTGGGCGGGGCCGGCCGCGGCGGGGAAGGGACGGGCGCCGGAGGAGCGCGGCAGCCACAGGTCGCGCAGTACGGTCAGCACCGGACCCTCGCCGCTGCGGTCCAGCCGGTACAGGCGCAGGTAGCCGCCCCGGCCGCCGACCACCACGTACGCCCGGCCGTCGTCGCCGCGCAGTGCGGTCATCCCCTTGGGGAAGTCGGGCAAGTCCTCGTGCAGGGCGAGCAGTTCGCCGCTGCCGTGATCGTAGGCGGCGATCTGCATGCCGTAGGTGACCACGCACATCGTGCCGTCGATCAGCGCGCAGTTCTCGGCCGTGTTGTCGAGCAGTTCCACGAACTGCCGCCGCGGCTTGTCCTCGCCGACGACCAGTTCCTTGACACCGCCGCCCCCGGTGACGCACAGCCGGTCGCCGTCGACCAGCAGCCGCTTGGGGTAGCTCTCCAGTTCCGTCTCCCAGGAGACGGAACCGCTCCCGTCGTAGGCCGCGAGCCGGCCGGTACGGCAGCCCAGCACCCGTCGGCCGTCCGGCAGATAGGCCGACGCCCACGCGCTCGCGGGCAGATCGTCCACGTGCAGCAGCTGCCGGCCGGTGGCCGCGTCGAACTCGAAGCCGCCGGCGTTGCAGGCCACCAGGACGCGGCCGTGGTCCGGCGAGACCGAGACGGTGTGGACGATGCCGGGCAGGCGGGCCTCCCACACGGTGGTGCCGTCGGCGGTGAACCGGCGCACCGTGTCGGGCCAGAAGATCGCCACCCGGTCGTCGCCACACGGCTCGGCCCGGCGGGCGAAGCCCGGCGCGCCGTGATACTCGTCGACCAGGTCCAGCCGGGCGTGCTCGCCGCGGGTGTCGAGGCGCACCACGGCGGTTCCGTCGTCGGTGGCGGCCAGGACGGTGGTGGGGTCGCCGGGCAGCGGACGCAGGTCCCATACGCACTGGCGGGAGTAGCCGAGCCGGTGCAGCATCTCGCCCTCGGGGGACAGCGCCGTGATCTCGCCGTCCTGGGTGAGGGTGTAGACGCGCCCCTCCTCGTCGATGGTGACGTCGATGATCTGGTGGCTGAAGCCGGTGACCCGCTTGCGGACGGTCAGTTCGGGGGTGGTGTTGTCGAACAGGAGCAGTTCCCCGTCGAAGCCGCCGATGTAGGCGGTGGTGAAGTCCGGTGAGAAGACGAGTCCTTCGACGTCGTTGCGGGCGAAGTGCATGCGCTGGTCGACCGTGCCGTCGAGCCCGATGGTGACCACGCCGTTGGAGACGTTGTGGGTGTCGCCGATGCCGGCGTCGCCGATGGCCCAGAAGCGGTGGTGCCGGGCGTCGTAGACGACGCGGTGCACGTTGGAGGTGTCGATGCGCACCGTGGTGGGGAACGACCACTCCTCCAGCGAGCCGAGGTGCACGCACCCGTGCCGGTCGGCGACGGCGTGTACGCCCGGGGCGTCGGTGCAGAACCATTCGAGCATGTCGTAGCCGTGGGGCCAGGGGACGATGCGCTCCACGGCGAAGGTCTCGACGTCCAGTACGACGACCTGGAAGTACCCGTTGTCCACGTACGCCTTGCCGTTCCACACGCCGATGCCGCGCAGCATCGTGGGAGACGGCTGTTCGCCCTCCAGCAGCAGGGAGCGGTCGGCGGTGGCGCGGGCGTCCAGGCGGTCGGCCAGGCGCAGCGTGTCGGCGTGCCAGCGGCAGATGGTGCCGGTCTTGTCCCGGGTGATGATCCAGTCGCCGACGAGGGCGACACCGTACACCGGGCAGCCGGCCGGGTCCTGCGCCACGGCGGGCAGACCGGACGACCGGCGCAGGGTCAGGTCGTGGTCGAGGCGGTGCAGGCCACCGCGGACGTCACAGGCCAAGAGCCCGCGGCCGGGCAGGCTGACGATCCGTGTGACCCGTTCGGGGATCTCGGGGATCTCCATGGTGAGACTCCACTCCTGTCGGACGGGCTGAAGCGGCAACAAAAAAGTGAGCAAGGGAATGAGAAGCAACAAAGATGGCCGCGCCTGCGGGTTACGAGCCGCGCCGCGCGAACGTGGACGTGCCCCCCGGGGCTGGGGTGACCCGGCCCCAGGGGGCGAATCCTCACTGCGCTACAGGGTGAGGACGCATCAGATGGCGGCGCGGGTCACGCGGCGGACGAGCTTCGTCATGGGACTGCACCTCCTTCGCATTCTTACCTCGTGGCAAGGGAACTGACAGGGCGCCTCAGATGGCGGCGCGGGTCACGCGGCGGACGAGCTTCGTCATGCGGGGCACCCCCCTTCCTGAATCCGGGCTCCACGTGACGTGGTGCCGAAGCGAAGTGCCGTCCATGGCCGGACGGACGTTCCTGCCACCGGCACGTGCCTTGTGGGCGCCATGCAGGGGGCAAGTCTGTGAGGGGCGCGGCGTGTCACGGCGCCGCGCCGGGAGCGGCGGTCTCAGGCGACGACCGCGGGGTGCAGCCCACCGTCACCGGCCGGGCGGATCACCTCGGCGTCGGCCGCTCCGCGCCGGGCCTCCCATACGGCCTCGGCCAGTTCCTCCAGCAGGGCGAGGACCGACGGATCGGTGAACCCCTGGTCCGTACGCGGCAGGGCTTCCGCGTCTCCGAGCGCGAGGGGCCGGTGGTCGATGAGGACCGCTCCGGAGCGTTCGAGGTTCACCCGCAGTCCCGGCTGGGCGTCCGCCGCACCGCGGGGCCCGGGTGACGCACTCATCAGCGCCGTCGGCAAGCCGGTGAGGGCGCTGTCGCCCCACGGCCGGGAGAGCCAGTCCAGGGCGTTCTTCAGGACACCCGGAGCGCCTCCGTTGTAGGAGGGGGTGCTGATCACCAGGGCGTCCGCCGATCCGAGCAGCCGCCGCGCCCGTGCCACCGCGGCCGGGCCGTCGGCGGTGTCGAGGTCCTGGTCGTAGTACGGCAGAGTCCGCAGATCCAGCAGCGGAGTGCGCACCTGCGCGCCCCGACGCGCCAGCAGTCGGCCGATCGTCGCGACGGCGGTGCTGTTCACCGAGCCGCGCCGCAGACTGCCCGACATCAGTACGATCCTGGTCACCACGGTCTCCCTGTCCTTCGGACGGTTCCCCATCGGGCCCCGCCTTCCGATGACTTGAGAGTGCCGGAGCGGGTTCCCGACGCGATCCCGATCCGATACCGGGGGCGTGGGACGGGTGGACACACCTGCCGAAGGCTCCGGTTCGGCCGCTCGACGGGTAGCTCACGAACCAGTGGTGCCGAAGCAGTGGGCCGTCGTGTGACGAGCGGCGCGGGACGGGCGGGACCCGGCAGGCGAACTCCGCGGTCCGGCACTCGAAGGCGACGTCCTCGCCGTGATGAGGCCTTCTACGCGTCCGCGACCCAGCTTCCGTGGAAGCCCAGCGGCACACGGCCGGGGAGGTGGACGCGGGCCAGCGGGTGGCCGCCGAAGTCCTGGGCCGCGAGGATGAACAGGTCGGTCGCGCCACGCTCGGGGTCGTTCACGTACGACAGGACGTAGCCGTCGTCCTCGTCCCGCGCGCCGCGCCGCGGAACGAACACCGGCTCGCTGACCGCCGCGTCCGCGGGAAAGCGATGGACCTGCCTGCTGCCGCGCAGCATGTCGTGCTTCATCAGGTAGTTGGTGAACTTCTCGTCCGGCAGCAGCCCGTCGACGGTCTCGTACGCACGCCACATCTCGGCCGTGCTCGCTGTGTAGGCGTAGCGGTGACGGTGCGAGACCAGAGTCTCGTTGATGCGGGGGAACTCCTGCGGACGGTCGTCCAGCCTGCTGCTGTGTACCCGGCTCGCTCGCAGGTCGATCACCCAGCGGTCGAGCGTCGGGGCACCGGTCGCTGAGGGTCCGCCCGTGCCCCGCCCGGCGACGTGGAACGGGGCGGGGAACGAGGTGTACTCCACCACGACGGTATCGCCTTGGTCGTAGGCGTTGAGGGTGTGCGAGTAGTAGACCGGGTCGACGTCGAACCAGCGCGTGGTACCGCCGGCGCGCGGCAACAGACCGATGCGCATGGGGTGCCCGTCGTTCCACACGTACGGCACCACCGCGCCGGCTTCCGCGGCGGCACCGTCGAAGGTGATCGGTACGTCCACGATGATCACGTACTTCCCGGTGAGCGCGAAGTCGTGCATCATCGGAGCGTCCGCGACGGGGATCCGTGTGGCCCGCGCCACCTCGCCGGTCCGGTCGATCATGATGTGCCGCACATGGTCCCACGTGGGGTGGTACGCGACCGCGTGCAACTCGTCGGCCGCGGTGTCGTACTTGGTGTGCGCGGTGAAGGCGCCCTCGAGCGTGGAGCGGAAGTCGTACGGGCGGACGGTGTTGAGCTCACCGTCCAGCTCGTACGGCAGCGGCCCGCCTTCCTGCATCGTCAGGATGCGCCCCTTGTACGGGATGACGTGCGTGTTGCAGGCGAAGTCGTCCGGCGGTGCCTGGCCCGGACCGGACTCCCCCAGCTTCGCCCTCACCTGCGAGGAGCGCACCCAGCGGTTGCGGTACCACTCCGCTCGTCCGCCGCGCAGCCGAACTCCGTGCACCATTCCGTCACCGAGCATCCAGTGGTGGGCGCGGACGTCCTCGAGGCCCAGCGCGTTCGGGCCGTTGCGCAGGTAGCGGCCGTCCAGGTCCTTCGGGATGCGGCCGGTCACCTCAAGGGCGAAGGCGGTCAGCTCCTCGGTGACCGGTGCGAAGGCCCCCGTCAGGAACGGTGTCGCCCCGCTCGCGCCGCCCTTGCCGGCCGAGCGGCTCGCCTGTGCCGCGGCCGTGGAGTATCCGGGCCCAAGGCCACTGCCGACCACACTGCCCGCCGCAGCGGCCGCTGCACCCCCGAGAAGTTCCCGCCGTGTACGACTGCCCATCATGCCTCCCCGTTCCGCCGCCGGCCTCGGCTCTTGCGGCCGGGCTCCTGGTGATGAAGGCAACTCTCCTCCGCGGTCGCCCGGGAAGCAGTCGACCCAGCCCCCGATCGCGGGGTGGTGCCGGCGCCACCCCCGGCTTGCGGCCACACCCTGAACGCCGAGCAGCAGTTGGCCAGGCGGAGCGCTCAGGCGCGGCGGCCCCCGGTCAAGGCGCTGCTCTACTGGCGGGACAGGCCGCTGGTCACTCGTGCCCGGTCGGCTGCCGGGCCCGGCCGGTGCCGGTCAGCGACGCCAGGGCGGCCGCCGAACCCGTGGTGGCCGCCGGGCTCGCTCGTTCACGCCCCGGCACGGCGCCGGCATGAAGCGGTGCCCGCGCCTGGTCGTGCAGGCCCTGCCCGACCCCGCCGGGAGTATCCGTCCACCTGACTCGCGCCGGCTTCGGACGCGAGTGATCACTCGAGACTGGCAGATATATTTCGCGCCTCGATATATGCTCGTCCCATGACCAGACGGAACCTGCCCTTGACGGAACCGCAGTACTTCATCCTGGCCGCGCTCATGGATGGCCCGTTGCACGGTTACGGCATCATCAAGGCTGCCGAGCAGGCCACCCACGGGCGGCTGCGGATCGCTGTCGGCACGCTCTACGGCGCGCTGGAGCGGATGGAGCGGGCCGGGCTGGTGGCCGCCGGCCATGAGGAGATCGTGGACGGGCGGGCGCGGCGCTACTACCGGCTCACCGAGGAGGGCACCGAGGCACTCGGCCGGGAGGCGCTCAGGATGCAGCAGGCGGCGGCCGTCGTCATCGGACGCTCACGGAACGCCGGGGCGGCCCCGGCATGAATCGTCTGCTGCTTGCGGCCTATCCCGAGTCCTACCGTTCCCGGCAGGGCAAGGAGGTGCTGGCCTGCCTGGCCGAGGCGTATCCCGGCCGCTCCTGGCCCCCGCCGCGGGAAGTTGCCGCCTTGGTGCGGGCCGGGGTGCAGGCCCGCGCCCGTGCCACCGTCGACGACGCCTCTCGGCCGTGGTGGCTGGACGGAATCCATCTGGCCGCCCTGGCCCTCGCCGCGCTGGCTCTGGTTCCGTACTTGCAGGATGTGTGGCACTGGGCTCTGCACATCGACCCCGGACAGCACGCCATCGCCTTCCGCTTCTCCGGCTGGTATCCGTGGGCCGGGGGTCCCACGCGGATACGGCTGCTGCCCTACGGGCTGCTCCCGCTGGGCTGCCTGATCGCTCTGCTGCGTGGCAGAGCGTGGATCGCGCTGCCGGCCGCGGCAGCCATGATCTGGGCCGGCGCCACGACCCACGGCCGCACCGTCTTCGGCGACGAGGGCAAGGCGGGCTTGAGCTACTACGGGCTGGGCGCCCCGATAACGGCCCGTGACCTGGCGCTCTCGGGGACACTGTGCGCCGCGTGCGCGGTGCTGGCGCTCTGCCGACCCGGCCGTCTGCGACGCCGCTCATACCGCTGGCTGGCCCCCGTCGTGCTCGCCATGTTCGTGGCCGGGGGCCTGCACATCATCTCCGTCAGTCCGACTTTCCAGCGCGGCCTGTTCGTCATCGAGGCCGCCGCGCTGCTCGGCGCGTGGGTGGCGACGGCGGCCACCGGCGACCACCGGTGGCTGATCCCCGTCGCGGCGGTCGCGATCGTCCGCACGCAGGCGATCGTCGTCCAGCCGGACGCGTTCACGCAGTCCTTTCCGGACCTGGTCGTTCTCCTCCTGCTGATCGCGCCCCTCCCCGCCCTGGCGATCACGGCCCAGCGCCGACAGGGGCAGGCCCTCCCCGAATAGGAGCGGACACCCGGTGGGCCGGCCGAGCCCGGCGGTCCATGTCGTGCCACCAGGCGTGCGTGACCTCACTCCCCTCAACGGAGGAAACAGAGCGATGACTCAGCACGATCCTCCGACCCTGGCCGCGCACCGACCAGGCGCCTCAGGACAGGCCCCGGACGCCCCCAGCCTGTCGCGTACGACACGGCCATGGGTGCCGACTCTGCTGTACGCCCTGGGGTTCCTGACGGTCTACCTGCTCGCCATCTGCACCCCGTGGGGGCAACGAGCTGAGAACGCCCTGTTCGGTCTCGGTAACCAGGGCGGCGAAGAAGCATGGCTCTACCCCCTGTCAGGAGCGGCCTACGGCTCGACGCCCCTGCCGCCGCTGGAACTGAGCGCCAAGCCCACCCTGATGGTGGGCCTGGCCGTCATCGTGGTCCTCACCCTGGCGCGGCGGTGCTGGTGGCAGGGGTGCGCGGCACTCGGGGTCGTCATTCTCACGACCGGAGGCAAGGAGGTGCTCAAATCGAACCTGCCCCGCCCCGATCTGGTGGGCGCACCCGAGAATCTCCTTGATCAGGGTTTCCCCAGCGGGCACACGGCCATCCCCGCCGCGCTGACCCTCGCCGCCGTCCTCGTGGTGTCCCCCCGCGTCCGCCCGTACGTCGCCACGGCCGGTGTCCTGTGGCTCGCCTGCATCGCCGCCTACAGCGCGACCAACGGCGGCCACCGGCCCAGCGAAGTGCTGGGGGCCACACTATTGGCCTGTGCCTGGTACGGCCTCGCAACCTGGCTGCTGCCTCCGGCCGCCGCGCCGGGCGCCACAGGGAGCCCCCGAGCGCTGTCCGTCATCACCCTGACGCTGGCACTGGCCGTCGCGCTCGTTTCCGGCGCACGGAACGACAGCCTCACAAGGTCACTGGTCTCCGCGGCGTCGGGCTTCATATGTGCGGCCCTGGTCTGGTACGCCGCAGTCGGGCGGCCCGCACACACCGCACGCCGCACCGCACTGGGCTGACCGCCCGGCCGGCCCCGGGCGGGGAACGGGAGGAGACCGGCGCTCCGGCGGGACCACGACACGGCGTGCGGCACGGACCAGACGGGACCGGCACAGCCCGACGGCCGGACGGCGACGGCGGTGTGAGCACACCGCGCCGCCGGCGGGCGATGACCGAGCCGGCGGGACGGATGGGACAGCGGCGGCCGACGGCAGGGGGCCCTGGACGGTGTGGCAGGTCGAAGCGGTTTCAGTGTTCTTCCGCGTCGGTCTGGGACCGTTCCGTGTGCCGGGGGAACAACAGGTTCTCCAGGGCGTCCAGCCCGAACAGCATGAGCACGACCAGCACCGGCAGGAGCAGAGCAATCACGACCATGACGCCTCCCGGTGGAGCACAGGTCACGGGAACGCGGTGGCGTGCCTTCTCATCAAGCTTGGTCCGAACGGGGTAACGGCGCTCGTTCGGCGCGAGAGCGTGTAGGCCGTTCGGGTGGCATCTGGCCCGCCCGACTCCGGTTCTGTGCCTCCTGCGGGGCCAGCCGATCCGCTTGATCTCGGTCAGCGTTGGTGTGAGTCCTGGAGTAGGTGTGAGCGTGCTGTGCTGGTGGTGGTGGGGCGGTATTTGTGGCTGAAGTTGAGGGCGATGTCGAGGGCGAGGAAGTTGTGTCCGGTGTGGGTGCGGGCGCGGAGCAGGATGCGGAGTTCGGCGAGGGGGATGGCTTCGGGGAGTGTGAGGTGCCAGGTCTGCTGCCATGGTCCGGCGGGTGGTGTGGGGTTGCCGGAGAGTGTTGCGCCCAGGGTTTTGAGGAGGTCGGGCAGTGTGTAGTTCTGCTCGAGGAGTTTGACCGGCCCGTATTTCGTGATCACGTTGCAGGTGACCCGGGTCAGGTCGACGGGTTCTTTGAGGTGGCCGTGCATCTGCCAGCGGGCTTGGTGTCCGAGCCAGGGCAGCGCGGGGGTGAGGGTGAGGGTGAGGCTGTGCAGGATGTAGGTGTCGTCGCTCCTGTCTTCGACCAGGCGGATGCTCATGTCACTCCTCACCCGTTTGCGAGCCGGGAAAGCGCGGGTCGGACAGCTGCTGGGTGGCGGGCTGTGGGCACAGCGGTGGGCACGAAGGTGCTGGTGGGGCGGCCGGGGACGGGAAGGGGCGGCCGTGTGGGCGGTGGCTGCGGCTCGCCCGGGATCCGCGCCCGGCGGGTCGGTGGGCGGGGTGGGTGTCACGTGGATGGGTCAAAATGGGACCCCGGCCCGATTCCGGCGGGCCGGGGCTCCACTCTGTGTGTGTGGTGGGCCGTGGTCTAGTACTCGTCGTGGTGACGCTTGATGACGCGGAAGCTGGCGACGACGCCGTCCTCGACGTCGATGCCCTCGGTGCAGTCGGGCTTGACGCCGTAGCTGGAGCTGTGCGGGCCGACGGTGGCGATGGGGGCGCCGTTGTCGCAGACGGCGCCGCGGAAGACCTCGACGGTCTTGCGGCTTTCGTTGCGGACGTTCAGGGTCTTGGCGCCCAGGCCGCTGACCACGGTGATGCAGTCACCGGGGTGGGTGGAGTAGGAGCGCTCGTTGACCTGGATACGGCCCTCCTCCCCGCCGCGTCCTCCCTCGTTGTCCTCGTCGTTGTCGTTGCCCCGGCCCTCGTTGCCGCGGCCTTCGTTGCGGCCCTCGTTGCCCTTGCTGTTGTTGCCCTCGTTGCCCTTGCCGTTGCCGTTACCGTTGCCGTTGCCGTTGCCGTTGCCGTTGCCGCCGGTCACGGCCGCGACAGCGGCGGGGGCTTCCTGGGGCACCGATGCGGAGGCGGCCGAGGCGTAGGTGATGCCGGTCGCGGCCACGGCGGCGGCAGCCGACACGACGGCGGTGACTACGGTCGAACGAACCTTCATCTCACTATCTCCTGTCGCGCAGAGAGACGCCGGCCCCTCGGCCGGCTCGTGAATGAACTTACCTACTTCCGACATGGCGGGCATATCGGTAGATCGGGTTCCAGCTCCGAACAGGGTATTCTTCGCCCCTTCACTGTCAGCTGATGGCATGTCATATGGGCCAGGCAAAAAGCGGATTGACATACTATTAGGCCTTTCAGGTGACATTCTGACGCCTCCTCATTGCCGGGACCACGGCGCGTCGCTGCGGACACCACCAGTCCAGCCGTGCTAGACGAGACCACCCCCGGAACCCGCCGACGGGCCCCGGCAGGAGAACGCCCCCGCACGAGACCGCAGAGCACCCCGGTCATACCGGGGCCTCCGGCGCCGTGCGCAGACGGGCGAGCCGGGACGGCGGCCGAAGCCGTCCGGCCAGGCGCACGAGCGGCGCCCGTCGCCGGCAGGTAGGAGGGCGGTCTGGACCGTGGTGCGGGCCTCGGCGATGGGCTGGGCGAGCCACACCAGGTGCGCGCGAACGGCACGCGGACGGCGAGGTCCCCGGTGGCAATCGTGCGGGCAGCTGTCGTGAGTGGGCGTCACCATCACTTCCAGCAGGGCGCGTTCACCCTGTCCCCCTTGTTCACTGGGCGCCGTATCTGGGCCGCACCCTCGTCCCGCGCCGGGACGGCGGGCGCGCCCGTTCCAGGGCGAAGGTGCGGCGAGGGGCTCCGGGGTCTAGGCGCGGCCGGGGGTCCAGGTCCTCGGAGCTGACTGTCTCGGTGATCTCCTCGGCGCCCGTCGTGCCGTGCTCGCCCGGTGTTCCCCCTTTGAGCTGTCGAGCGGATCGCCGCCGGCGCTCCCCGGTTCGGCGAACCTGTCCGGGTACGACGTGCCGATGGCCGCCTCGGATCGTCTGTGGAGGTCGGGGCCCGGAAGCGGTGGGAGGGGCGGGCGGCACCGGGGCGCGGGCGCTCACGGCGAAGCGGGGGCTGGGAGGGGTCTGGAGCACGGATGCGACGCCTCTCCGCGCCCGCACGCGCGGGCGGGACGCACCCCCGGCCGCCCCCCTCGTCGTACCGGCACCGCTCGCCGACCACGGCGACGGCGATACGCGGGGGCGGCTCCTTGCGGTGTGTGGCGCCGGCACGGATCGGGTCTGCGGACACCGCCGCGGCGAAACGCCGGCGCGGTATGAGCCGAAAGGCCCACGTCCGGGGTCCGGCGGCCCGTGGCGCCGGCTCCCCGAGGGAGCGCACGCTGGGATCGACAGCCCAGGAAGGGAGCCGGTGCGATGAGTTCCGCGACCACCATGAGCACGGCGCTTGAGCCCGTGCACCGTGAACGGCTGATGCGCCTCGCCCGCGAGGTCTCCTTCGCGGCCGGGACCCGCATGTTCGAGGAAGGCCGGCATGCCGACCGCTTCTGGATCGTGCGCACTGGAACCGTCGCCCTCGATCTGCACGTGCCCGGCCGACGCCCGGCCGTGGTCGAGTCGCTCGGGCACGGCGAGCTGGTCGGCTGGTCCTGGCACTTCCCGCCGTACTTCTGGCACCTGGGCGCCGAGGCGATGACTCCGGTACGGGCCTGGGAGTTCGACGCCGAGGCGGTGCGCGCGATGTGCGCCGAGGACCCCGCGTTCGGGCGGGCCCTGGCGGTGTGGGTGGGATGTGTGGTCGCCCAGCGGCTGCACGCCACCCGGGTCCGGCTGCTCGACCTGTACGCCCCCTACGGCAGCGGTGACCTGGTGTGACCGCGCACCCGCTCCGTCCGGCCGAACGGCCGAGGGAGGAGAACATGGACACCAGCCCGCACCGGGTGAGTGACGTGATGACGCGGGCCGTCGTGGCGGTGGGCCGCAAGGCCCTGTTCAAGGACATCGTCGAACGCATGGAGAAGTGGAAGGTCAGTGCCCTTCCCGTGCTGGAGGGCGACGGGCGGGTGATCGGCGTGGTGTCCGAGGCCGATCTGCTGCCGAAGGAGGAGTTCCGGGACAGCGACCCCGACCGGTTCACCCAACTGCGTCGGCTGCCCGACCTGGCGAAGGCCGGGGCGGTGCGCGCGGAGGAGCTGATGAGCACCCCGGCCGTCACTGTCCATGGCGACGCCGCGCTCCCCGAGGCGGCACGGATCATGGCCTTGCGGCACGTCAAGCGGCTGCCCGTGGTGAATGCCGAGGGCGTCCTCGAAGGCGTGGTCAGTCGCGGGGATCTGCTGAAGGTGTTCCTGCGTCCCGACAACGATCTGGCGGACGAGATCCGCCGGGACATCATCGACGTGCTCTTCCCGGCGCCGGTCGAGCCGGTGCACATCATCGTCAGCGACGGCGTCGCGACCCTGACGGGCCGCGTCGCGGACGCCGCACGGATTCCACTGGCCGCACGCCTGGTCAGAGGCGTGGAAGGGGTCGTGGGCGTGGACTGCCGGATTGCCGCCGCCGGCTCCGACGCCGGGTAACGTCCTCGGCAGCAAGCCTCAGGCGCGGGCCGTCGGCCGGGAGTCCGGCAGGTCGGGGTCGAGATCCGGATGGCGTGGCGGGCCGGTGAGGGCGCAGCGCACGTCCACCACGCCCGGCACCGCGCGCGCGAGACGGGTGGCGAGCGGTATCACGGCCGTCTCGCGCACTCGGCCGGTGAGAGTCACGACGCCGTCCCGGACCTGGATCCGGACGGTTTCGGCGTGCGTGCCGATGAGCGGCGCGACGACCTCGCACCGTACTTCTTCGGCGATGTCCGCGTCGTCCCGGAGATAGACCTTCAGCAGGTCGGACCGGCTGACGATGCCCTCAAGGATGCCGTCGTGCCCGACGACCGGCAGCCGCTTGACCCTGGTGTGGGCCATGACGCGCGCGGCGTGGGCGAGAGGGGCGTCGGGTGCCACGGTGACGGCCGGAGCGGTCATCAGGTCGCCGGCGGTCACCGCATCACCCTCGACGACGTCGGGGGCGTGCCGCATCAGCCCGCGATCCGGACCGCCTTCGCCGTACTCCTCCTGGGGCAGCAGGTCGGCCTCGGAGACGATGCCGACGACGCGTCCGCTGTCGTCCAGTACGGGCAGGGCGCTGACCCGCCACTCCTGCATGGTCCGCACGATGTCCTTGAAGGCCGCTCCCGCGCGCAGGGCGACGACCCTGCGGGTCATCACGTCGTTCACGACGGTGTGAGTGCCGCTCATGGCGTCCTCCAGGGCACGGTGCCGTAGTGGGACACCTTTAGGCTGCACCGTAGAGCGCTGTTCGGACATGGGCCGAGTGGCCCGTTGCCGAGCCCCCCGGCCACGCCGTTCCGTCGCCTACGAACGGGGAAGGGGCACCCACCAGCGCACCAGGGAGCCGCCTTCGTCAGGGCTGGACACATCGAGGTGCCCTCCCAGCTGTTCCGCCCTCTCGGCGATGTCGCGCAGACCGCTGCGCCGGCCGGAGGGCGGGATACCGACGCCGTTGTCCGAGACCGTCAGGGAGACCTCGCGGCCGTCGGTCGTCAGGACGACCTGTGCCCGGTCGGCGCGGGCGTGCCGGGCGATGTTGGTGAGTGCCTCGGAGAGGACGGCCACGACCTGGTCGGCGATCTCGTGCGGCACGTCCGTGTCGACGAGGCCTTCCATACGCACGCTGGGCGCGAATCCGAGCACCGGGGCCTCCTCTCCGACCATGCGCACGACCCGGGATCGCAGACCGGCTTTGGCGCTGCCCTCGTGCGCTCGCAGCCCGAAAATGGCAGCACGGATGATCCGGATGGCCTCGTCCAGGTCGTCCACGGCCCGCAGGACGCGCTCGGACGCCTCCGGGTGCTCGATGAAGCGGCCCGCGCTCTGCAGCGTCATTCCGGTGGCGAAGAGCCGCTGGATGGCCAGGTCGTGCAGGTCGCGGGCGATCCGGTCGCGGTCCTGGAGCACCGCGATGCGTTCGGCGTCCTCGCGGCGCTCGGCCAGTTCCATGGCGATGGCGGCCTGGGCGGCGAATCCGCCCAGCATGTCCGCCTCGTGTTCCGTGAACACCGGTCGGCCGGCTTCACGGGCCACCAGCACCGCGCCCCGTACGCCGCCCTCCCCGGTGCCGATCGGGACGGCCACGGCGGGGCCGAGTCCGTGGAAGCGCTGAGGTTCGGGGGAGATCCGCTGGTCCTGGCGCACGTCGTCGCTGATGACCGGAGCGGCTGCGGAGAAGGCGAGACCCGTCAGCGTCCCCGACAGGGGCAGCACCAGTCCCTGGTGCACCGAAGCGTCCACACCCACGGCGATCTCCACCGTGAGTGACTTGGTGTCCCGCATGGGCAGGGCGACCGCCGCCAGCGCCGATCCCATGATCTCGCGGGCCCGTTCCGCGATCAGTCTCAGCGCCTCGGCGCGTTCGCTGCCGGACATCAGGCAGTGCGTGATCTCGGCGTTCGCCCGCAGCCACCGCTCCCGCAGCCGGGACTCCTGGTACAGGCGGGCGTTGTCGATCGCCACGCCGGCCGCCACGGCCAGCGTGGACAGC
>NZ_JAINRC010000032.1 GCF_020400655.1 Streptomyces spinosus | reverse complement strand
CTACCCGGTCGTCGACGTCGAGATCTCCTCGGCGAGCCACCCGTTCTACACCGGCACCTCGCGCGTCGTGGACACCGCCGGACGGGTGGAACGCTTCCAGCGCCGCTACGGCCGCACCACCGCCGACCGCCACTGACGGCACAACCCCCGGCACCACTGACGTCACTGCCGCCACGCCTCCACGGCCCGGCACCGCACCCGCGGTGCCGGGCCGTTCCCGTACCCGGGCACACCCGCCCGCACGGAGGCGTCAGTCGTTTGACCGATGCCTCGGGCCGGGCCGCCACCGCAAGCTCGCTCCCAGGTGTTTGTAACGGACACGTGAAACGGGGCCCGTACCGGGGTCCCCGCACGTGTGAACGTCGAAGGAGAGCAGTGGCCACCAAACGAGACATGGTCGTGCGCCCCGCGCACGACCTCGGCGGACTGCCGGCCGGGCCGGTCGTCCCGTCGGACCACGAGATGACCCCCTTCGAGAAGAGCTGCCACGCGCTGCTCAACGTCCTCGCCGAGCACAAGCTCGTCAACACGGAGGAGAAGCGCCGCGGGGTGGAAGACCTCGGTGCGCAGATCATCGGCGAACTCACCTACTACGAGAGGTGGGCCGTCTCGGCGTCCAGGGTGCTGATCGAGAAGGGCGTCATCACCTCGGAGGAACTGGGCGCCAGGATGAACGAGATCCGGGCCCGGCTCACGGAGGCCGCAGCGTGAGCACCCGCTTCGTAGAAGGCCAGAGGGTGCGCATCGCCGACCGCGACGCCCCCGGACATGTGCGGACCCCGGTCTACGTCCGCGGCAAGGAGGGCCGGATCGAGCGCGTCCTGCCCCGCTTCCTCAATCCCGAGCGGGAGGCGTACGGCGTCAACGAGGGCACCGACGTGCGGCTGTACCGGGTCCGCATCGAGCAGTCCGCCCTCTGGCCCGACTACGACGGACCGGCGGACGACGTCCTCGAACTGGAGATCTACGAGCACTGGCTGGAGCCGGCCGACCACTCCCCCACCGAAGGAGCCTGACCCCGTGACGACCACGCACGACCCCGCACACGGCACCGTCGACCACGGCGACCACACGCACGGCGGCACCGGCGGCGCCGACCCGCACGCGCCCATCGAGAACACCGCCGGCGAACCGGACTACTTCGACGTCCTGCAGCAGGCCATCCGCGAACTGCTCGTGGAGAAGGGCCTGATCTCCGCCGACGAGGTACGCGCCATGGTGGAGACGCTCGACGCGCACCGGCCCGCGCTCGGTTCGGCGCTGGTCGCCCGGGCGTGGACCGACCCGGCCTTCAAGGAGCGCCTCCTCGCCGACGGCACGGCCGCCATCGAGGAGTTCGGCATCGACAACTACGACGGCACCAAGCTGATCGTGCTGGAGCAGACGCCCGAGGTCCACAACCTCGTCGTGTGCACACTGTGTTCCTGCTACCCGCGCCCGGTCCTGGGCCTGCCGCCGGACTGGTACAAGAGCCGCCCCTACCGCGCCCGTGCGGTGCGCGAACCCCGCGCCCTGCTCAAGGAGTTCGGCACCGAGGTGCCGGACGGCGTGACCATCCGCGTCCACGACAGCAACGCGAACATGCGCTACCTGGTGCTGCCGATGCGTCCCGCCGGCACCGAGGACATGAGCGAGCCGGAACTCGCCGCCCTCGTCACCCGGGACACCATGATCGGCGTCACCACGCCCCGGCTGCCGTGACCGGGGCCCTGCCACGGCCGGGCACGGCCGCGGACACTCCGCTCGCGGACGCCGTGCCCGGCGGCGGACCGCACGAGCCCCCGCAGGGCCCGGGGGCACAGGCGGCCGGCGCGCGGTGGGTCGTGCTCGGCCGTCCGGTGTCGTCGTACCTCGCGGAGGCGCTGGGCTCGGCCTGGCTGGTCCTGGCCGCCCTCACCGCGGTCTCCTTCACGATGAGGGCGGACGGGAGGTACCTGTCCTCCTGGCCGCTCACCGCGCGCCTGGCCGTCGTGGGACTGTCGGTCGGCGCCGGCGTCGCGGTGTTCTCCCTCACCCCGCCGGGCAAGGAGTCCGGCGCCCACCTCAACCCGGCGATCAGCCTCTTCATGACCCTCCGGGGCGTGCTGGGCCTCGCCGATCTGGTCGCCTACAGCGTCTTCCAACTGGGCGGTTCGGTCCTCGGGGTGCTCGCCGCGCGCGGGATCTGGGGCGAGAGGGTCACCGCGGTCCACGACGGGCTGATCCAGCCCGGTCCCGGCTGGGACGGTCCCGTCGTCGTGGTGCTCGGCGAGTCGCTGAGCACCGCCGTCCTGCTCGGGGTGCTGGCGGCCATGACGGCCAGGCCCCGGCCGCGTTCGACGCCGTGGGTGGTCGGCGCCGTCGTCTGGGCGCTGATCACCACGACCGGCGCCCGGACGGGTGCGAGCTTCAATCCGGCGCGCAACTTCGGACCGCACGTCGTCTCCGGTGACTACCACCTGTTCTGGGCCTACATGGCGGCGCCCCTGGCCGGAGCCCTGGTGGCCGCGGCGGCGCTGGCCCTGTTCGGACCGGGCACCGCCTGGACCGGCAAGGTGTGCTGTGAGCGCGACGTCCACCTCTACCACCAGTTCCGGCCGCGTCCGCGGCGCCGTCTCCCCTCTACCCTCCGGTGATCCCATGCCCCACCCCCTCAACGGCGCGGACGGCGACAGCCTGCGCCGACAGGCACGCTCCGTCGTCGCCGCGCTCGGCCTCGAAGGCACCGGACTGGCGCCCGACCTGGTCCTCTCCTTGCTGCGCGCGGGATTCGGCGTACAGAGCGACGCGATGACCGGAGGCGTGGAGATCCGCGCCTGCCCGGCGCACTACGGCCCCGGGTCCCTCCTGGTCAGCTGGGCCCCGCACGAGGCGGCGTACACACCTCTCGACCCGCGTGTCACCCGGGTGGAGGGCATCATGACCGACGCTCTGCTGGACACCGTGCGGGCGCTGGGGTTCGGTGCGGAACGCCTCGGCGTGTCCTACTCGGTGCGGGTGATGCCCGGGAGTTCCGATGCTCCGGGCTGACACGACGGGCAGGTTCGTCAGGGAGCACCGGAGCACGGTCGTCCTGCTCTCGGTCATCGCCGTCACCACCGTGTGCGCGTTCACGGTGCTCGCCTGTGCGGTGTCCGCGCACCGGTTCACGGTCGGTACGCAGGTGTTCGGCACCGGGCTGGGCGTCACGGCGTACGTGCTCGGCGCCCGGCACGCCTTCGACGCCGACCACATCGCCGCGATCGACAACACCACCCGCCGGTTCCTGGCCGAGGGGCGGCCGTCGGCCGACCTGGGCTTCTGGTTCGCCCTGGGGCACTCCTCGGTCGTCGTCGTACTGAGCCTGCTGACAGCCGTCGGAGCCCGTCTGGCGACCCGGCTGACCGACGACTCGTCCACCGTCCACCGCGTCCTGTCCGTACTCGGCACGTCCGTCTCCGGGGTGTTCCTGTGCCTGGTGGGCGTGCTCAACCTGCTGGCGCTGCGCCGCATCGCCGCCGTGTACCGGTCGGCGCGGCGAGGGGCCTACGACGAGGAGCGGCTGGACCGGGTCCTCGCGGAGCGGGGGCTGTTCTCCCGTCTGCTGCGCCGTCTCACCTCGTCGACGACACGTCCCTGGCACATGTTCCCCCTCGGTCTGCTCTTCGGCCTCGGCTTCGACACCGCCACGGAGGTCTCCCTGCTCGTCCTCTCCGCCGCCGGTGCCACGTCGGGCGTCCCGTGGTACGCGCTGATGCTGCTGCCGCTGCTCTTCACCTGCGGCATGAGTCTCTTCGACACCCTCGACGGGGCCTTCATGTCCGCCGCGTACCGGTGGGCGTTCGTCCATCCGCTGCGGCGCATCCACTACAACCTCACCACCACCGGGCTGTCGGCCGCGGCGGCGCTGCTGGTCGGGGGGGTGAACCTGATGACGTTGCTGCGCGACAGGGTGCCCGCGGTGGCACGGGCCGTGCCCTGGCCGGCCGGCGCCGGCCTCGACGGGGTCGGCTATCTGATCGGCGGTCTCTTCCTCGCCGCCTGGATCGGCTCGTTCCTGCACTGGAAGGTCGCGGGCCGGGCCGGCCGGGCGTTGCCTGACAGGTCACCGGATGCGGGCCGGGAGGGCAGGTCGGCCGCGTCGGTCTTGTGAGCCGGTGCCGGCCGCTGCCACGCTCGTCGGGCCGGTCCGGGCGTGCCCCGCCGTGGGCCGGCGGGCGAAGTGGCCGGTCCGGCGTGTCCCCGGATGCCGGACCGGCCACCCGCGGCGCTCCGTGTCCGAGGTCGCCGGCCCGGCAAGCCGAGCGCCGCGGGCCACCCGTGAAAACCCGTTGGCAGTCCCCGGAGAGCGTTGCTAGGCTCCGCGAGGCCGTGCGAGAGAGCGAGGAGGTGGTACCCGTGAACGTATCGACATGGGTGCTCCCCTCCGGGGTCACGGTCGGGCGATAGGTCGCCCGGGAGCGCCGTCCGAGCGCACTCCCGAAAGGCACGACCGTGCACTTCACTTCCGAACGGCTCCTCGAAGACGGCGTCCTCGAGCGCGAGTTCCTCCTCGGTGAGATCCCGGGGACCCTGTGGACGCCCCCGTCCGCGCCGGCGCCGCTGGTGCTGATGGCCCACAACAACGGCCTGCCCAAGGCGGACCCCCGGCTGGTGGCCAGGGCCCGGTACACCGCCGCGCGCGGCTACACGGTGGCCACCATCGACGCCGCCGGGTGCGGTGACCGTCCCCGCTCCGCCGCCGCGGAGCGCGCCCGTGCCGACCTCCGGCGGGCGATGCGGGCCGGCGAGCCGGTCGACGAGATCTTCGAGTCCCTCATCGGCCCGCTGGTCGACAACGCGGTCCCGGAGTGGCGGACCACTCTGGACGCCCTGCTCGAACTGCCCGGGATCGGCGGCCCGGTCGGGTACTCGGGGGGCTGGACCGCCCTCGGCATCCGGCTGGCGGTGGCCGAGCCGCGCATCGCTGCCGCCGGTTTCTTCGCCGGGGGGTACGTGCCGCGTGCCCAGCGGGAGGAGGCCCGGCAGGTCACCGTTCCGCTGCTGTTCCTGCTCCAGTGGGACGACGAAGGCAACCCCCGGCAGCGGGCCCTGGACCTGTTCGACGCCTTCGGCAGCGAGCAGAAGACGCTGCACGCCAACCTGGGCGGACACACCGGCACCCCGTGGTTCGAGCTGGAGGACGGCTGCCGGTTCTTCGACCGGCACCTGAAGTGAGCCGGCGCCGTCCGGGGGGGTGGCGGCTTGCTTCACCCCTGGTCACTCGCGGTTCGGTGCCTCGCGCGACCGCCCTGCTCCGGCGTACGGCGTCCGGCGGCTGTGGTGTGAGCGTTCGGGCCTTTCCCTCGGGAGTCCGACGGTCTCGTGCGGCGGCACGACGGCGGGCATCGACCGGGGACCACTCGGCATCATCGCAAGGGAGCCCGCGGCCGTGCCGGCCGGCCGGGGCTCCCCCGGCACCAGGGAGGAGTCACGCCTGGGGCTCCCGGTCCTTCCCGGGACGTGTGCGCCGACGTCCGCCGTGACAGCGGAGCCGGCCGGCGGCGGCGTGTGATCAGAACGTGAGAGGGAGAGACAGTCATGAGGACCACCCTGCCGATCGGCCTGGGCGAGCGGACCGAGATCGAGGCATACGCGGACTTCGTCACCGGCGCACCGCCGTCCGTGCGCGACGCGCTGGGCATCGGCTCCCGGCGGTTCGGCTCGGCGCTCGCGGTGACGGTCCGGCAGAGCCGGAGCCGCTTCTTCGACCGGGCCGGCGGGTTCGGTGCGGAGCAGCCGGTCACTGCGCGGAGCGTCGCGGAGGTGTGCGACTACTACCGTGAACGGGGCATCGCCCAGGGCTCGTTGATGATCGCGCCGGCACTCCTGCCACGGGACTGGGCCGCGACCGCCGCACGGCTCGGCCTCACCGAGGGGAACCGTCTGGTCAAGCTGGGGTGCGACACGGCAAGCGCGCTGGCCGCGACCGACGGCGGCGCGGCGCTCGCACCGGGTCTGCGCGTCGGCCCGGTCCGGCCCGACCAGGCGCACGAGTGGGCCACGGTCATGATGACCACCTTCGGTTTCACCGAGCCGGCCGCCCTGACCGACATGGCCGCGTCGTGCGTCGGCAGGCCCGGCTGGCGGCAGTACGCCGTGTGGGAGGGCGAGCGGATCATCGCGGTCGCGAGCGTCTTCCTGAACGGTGACTGCGCCGACATGTTCGGCGCCGCGACCCTGCCGGAAGGGCGCCGTCGCGGCGCCCAGTCCGCACTGCTCACCGCACGCGTCCGGGCCGCCCGGGAGGCGGGCTGCCGATGGCTCGTCGCCGAGACCGGCGCGGAAGGCCCCGGCGACCACAACACGTCCCTGCACAACATGCTGCGCGCCGGTTTCCAGCGGCTGTACGAGCGGGTCACCTGGGTCTGGCACGCCCAGGCAGCCCCGGTCGCGTGACGTACGGGACGGCTCCGGCACACGCGTCCGTGGCCGCCCCGGTCGCCGTGCCGGACGTCACCGTCCCCGGCCCTGCCCGGCGGGTGCCTCCTCGGCGCCCGCGTCCTGGTGGAGCAGGGCTTCGAGGGAGGCGGTGAGGTCCGCGGTGAGTTGTTCCGCGCTCATCTGCGCCAGCGCCCCGGCGCGTACGACGTACCGGCTGAACGTGACGCCGACGAGCAGGGCCGCGACGAACGGCAGCCGGTGCCGCAGGTCGTGCTCGTCCAGGAGCCGGCGGTACACCTCGTCGGTGCGTTCCTGCATCGCCACGTACAGGGCGGCGGCACTGCCGGTGTCGTCGGCGGCGCTGCGCAGCAGTGCCACGAAGGTGTCGTTGCCGTCGGCGCTCTCCATGCGGTGGACGTAGCCGCGGGCGATACGCGCCGGGAGCGGCTCCCGGGTGTCCTCGGCCAGGGCGTCGACGTCCCGGGTGCCCGGGACGGCCGCCAGGAACAGGCTTTCCTTGCTGCCGAAGTGGCGCAGCACCGAACCGTGGGTGACGCCGGCGCGCCGGGCGATGTCCCGCAGGGTGGCCCGGTGGTAGCCGCGCTCGGCGAAGGCCTGTGAGGCGGCCTCCAGGATGGCGCGGCGGTGCAGTTCCGGGTTGCGCGTACGGCGGGGCGGCGCGGGCGGGTCGGTGTCGGGTGCGGGCATGGGCCGAGCCTATCGTCGCGGTCGCCGCCGGCCGCTCCCCCGCTTGGTCGGTGCGGTTCCGCGAGGGTCCCGAGGCGGGCGAGCGGTCCGCTGCCGGCCAACCCTCCCCCCGGGCATCCGTCATCCGGCCGAAGCGCCGCGGTCCGTCCGCCCCGGCCCGCCCGCCGTGCGCACGGGGAGCGCGAGCAGGCCACGCGAGCGCATCGACGGGCGCCGGCGCAGCTCCCGCGGGGGGACGGCGAGCGCGAGGCCGGGGAAGCGGTCGAAGAGCGCGGTCAGCGCGATGCCCGTCTCCATCCGGGCCAGCGGGGCGCCGAGGCAGTAGTGGATGCCGTGCCCCAGCGCCAGGTGCCCGGTGGCGTCCCGCCCGAGGTCCAGCCGGTCGGGGTCGGTGAAGCGGCGCGGGTCGCGGTGCGCGGCGGCGAGCGAGAGCAGGACCGTCTCACCCTTGGGGACGGTGACCCCGGCGATGACGACGTCCTCGGTGGGGAACCGGCGGATCGCCAGCGGTACCGGACCGTCGTAGCGCGCCAGTTCCTCGACCGCCCGGTCCAGCAGGCCCGCGTCGGCCCGCAGCGCCGCCAGCTGGCCGGGGTGGGCGAGCAGTGCAGCGACCGCGTTGCCGATCAGGTGCACCGTGTTCTCGTACCCCGCGACGAGGATGAGGAAGGCCAGCGACATCAGCTCGTCCTCGCTGAGCCGGTCCTCCCGGTCGCGCACGGCGATCAGGGCGGACAGCAGGTCGTCCGCCGGACGGGCACGCTTGTCGGCGATCAGCCGGGTGAAGAAGGACAGCAGCCGGGCGACCGCCTCCCTCGCCCGTTCCGGACGCGCCGGGTCCGGCGCGACCAGGGCGTCGGTCCAGGCACGGAAGTCGGGGCGCTGGGCCTGGGGCACGCCGAGGAGGTCGCAGATGACGATGATCGGCAGCGGAGCGGCGTAGGAGGGGATGAGGTCGGCCTCGTCCTGCCCCGCCAGGGAGTCGAGCAGCCCGTCCGCTGTGCGCCGCACCTGTCCCCGGAGTGCTTCGACGTGCCGGGGGGTGAAGACCTTGGACACCATGCGCCGGATCCGTGTGTGGTCCGGCGGATCCATGTTGAGGAGGTTGGCGTCCAGCGCGGGCGGCAGGGCCATGCCCCGGTAACCGCCCGGCGTCGCGTTGCGCTTGTCCAGGGACAGCCGGGGATCGGCGAGCGCCTGACGGACGTCGTCGTACCGCGTGACCAGCCACGCGGGAAGGCCGTCCGTGCCGGTGATCCGGTGGACCGGCCCCTCCTCGCGCAGCCGGCCGTAGACGGCGTAGGGGTCCCGGAACAGCTCACCGGGGTCAACGACGGGCACCGGGGCGGAAGTTGGGTTGCTCACCGGGACAGCTAAGCAGATCGGTGACGCGCTTGCCGGACACCCCGCGGGCCGGTGGTGGAACGGTCCCGGAAGGGCCGCGGAGACCCGGGCACCCTGCCGGCGGTGAGGCAGGGGCAGCCGGGGTCCCGGCCGCCCCTGCCGGCCACTGCCCCGCCGTGGCGGCCGGACGTCCTGGGCAGCGGCCCTCGCCCCTTGGGCGCCATCGGCGCTCCAGGAGGCGGTTCGGCCCCGACGGCAGCGCCACCGTCGGGCCGTGCACGGATCCCCCACGGATCCGGTGCGTGCGCAGTCTCGCCGCTCGCGGTGCGGGCACTCGGCCTCCGGGAGACCGCTCCGCCCGATCGTGCAGCGTTGCGGCCCTGTCGCGCACCCCGCGTGCCGACCCGGCCGAGGCAGCCTCACGCGAGTCGGGCCGGACGCCGACCCGTGTGCGGTCCGGGCGATATGAGCCGAAGCAGCAGGCGAGACTGGTTTGACAGATTGAAAATGACCGACCATATTGAAGTGGTGCGCCGCACACACGGCGTCCATCGACGGGGCCTGGGAAGTGCCGTGACCAAGCGGCCCGGCCAGGCTCGGCGCATGGATCCGGCAGCCGGGAGATCCAGCGGACGGCCGGAACCGTCGACATGCCCCCGAAACCGTCGGTGCCGGCCACGCGGCGGCGAGTCCGCCTCGTGACGGTGGGGAGAGGCCGTGACGATGCGGAGAGGTCCATGACCGAGCCCATGCCGCCGATCCCCACAGAGCCCCTGAGCCCGTACGCGCCGGACCCCGCACCGCCGGCCTCGTGGCCGGGTCGTGCGCCTTCCGCCGACACGTCGCACCCCTGCCGTCCGCACGACCCCTTCGACGTACGACCCGCACGACCCCTTCGCCGTACGACCCGCACGAGCCGCCGAGGAGAGACGCACGATGACGAGGTTGCCGCGCGAGTCGGCCGATCGGACCGTCCGGTTCTCCGTCCTCGGACCGGTGCGGGTCTGGCGGGACGGCGGCGAGCTGCCGCTCGGCCCCAAGCAGCAGCGGCTCATCCTCGCCGTGCTCCTGGCGCGTGCCGGGCGGCCCGTCCCGATGCACGAGTTCATCGACCTGCTGTGGGACGGTGATCCGCCGTCGAGCGCGACCAACGCGGTGCACCGGTACGTCGGAGCACTGCGCCGGCTCCTGGAACCGGACCTGCCCGCCAGGTCGCCCGGGCGGTGGCTCGCCCGGCAGGCGGGCGGGTACCTGCTGCGCGCCGACGCCGACTGCCTCGACCTGCTGCGCTTCCGGGCCCTGGTCGATCAGGCGCGGCAGGCGGAAGCGGCGGGCGACCCGACGGGCTCCGTAGGCCTGTTCACCACCGCCCTGGACCTCTGGCAGGGGCGGTGCGCCGCGGATCTGGAACCGGTCGGCGGCGGCCACCCCGCCTTCACCATGCTGGAGCACGAATACGTGTCGGTGGTGTGCGAGGCGGCGGACACGGCCCTGCGCTGCCGTCGCGCCGAGGCGGTGCTGCTGCCGCTGCGGCAGGCGGCGCAGCGCCATCCGCTGGACGAGGCGCTGCTGGCGCGCCTGCTGCCGGCGCTGGCCTCGGACGGCAAGCAGGCCGAGGCCCTGGCGCTGTACGAGGAGATCCGGCTGCGGTTGACGGAGGAACTGAGTGTGGACCCCGGCGCCGAGCTGAGGGCCGCGCACGAGCGCATCCTCCGGCACCGTCTCGACGCCGGCACGCCCGCGGAGGCGGAGGAGGACACGGGAACCGCCTGCTGCGGCCCACCGGTCCCGGCCGGTTCAGGACCGTCCCCCGCGCCATCGGGGCGAGCGGCGCGGCCGGCCCAGTTGCCTCCCGGGCTGCCGGGATTCACCGGGCGTGAGGACGCGCTCGCACAGGCCCGGACCCTGGCCGCGCGGGGCGGGGGTGCCCTGCGAGTGCTGGCCGTGGACGGCATCCCCGGCATCGGCAAGACCGCCCTGGCCGTGCACTTCGCCCACCAGGTCGCCCGCGACTTCCCCGACGGACAGCTCTACGCCGACCTGCGCGGCTTCGCCCCCGACGGCAACCCCACCGAACCCGCCGACATCCTCCAGGGCTTCCTCGACGCCCTCGGCGTCGCCCCCCAGCGCATCCCCGCCCGCTCTGACACCCGCTCAGCGCTCTACCGCAGCGTGCTGGCCGACCGGCGCGTCCTCGTCGTCCTCGACAACGCACGCGACCTCGCCCAGATCAGACCCCTGCTGCCCGGCACCGGCAACTGCATGGTCATCGTCACCAGCCGCACCCGCCTGACCGCACTGGCCGCCGCCCACGGAGCACAGCTGCTCACCCTCGACGTCCCCTCCGCCGCCGAAGCGACCAGCATCTTCCTCGAACGCGTCCGCACCAGCCGCCCCGACGCCACCCCGCACGAGATCCGCCCGCTCGTCGAACGCTGCAGTCGCCTCCCCCTCGCCGTCGCCATCGTCGCCGCCCGGGCCACCGCCCACCCCGAGCGCACCCTCCAGGACATCGAGCACGAACTGTCCACCACCGACCACGACCTGGACGGCTTCAGCGACGACAACCTCGACAACGACGTGCGAGGCGTCTTCTCCTGGTCCTACCGCACACTCGGCCCCCAGGCCGCGCGCCTCTTCCGGCTCCTCCCCCTGCACCCCGGCCCCGACGTCACCGCCGCCGCACTCGCCGGCATGGCCGGCATCACCCCGCGGGAAGCGGTCCAGGCCGTGGGCGAACTCGTACGGGCCAGACTGCTGACCGTGCGGGCACGCGACCGGTACCGGGCCCACGAGCTGGTCCTCGCGTACGCCGCCGAACTGGCCGCCCCGTACGAGCGGGACCGTCCGGCCGTCCGCTCCCGCATGTACGACCACTACCGCCAGACCGCGCACGCCGCGAACCTCCTGCTGCGGCCCGGACCCCAGCCGGCCGCCCCCGCGGCGCCCCTGCCGTCCGTGACCCCGGAGCCGCTGACGGACACCGGCGCGGCGACGGCCTGGTACACACGGGAACGGGCGGTGCTGCGTGCGGTGGACACCGCCGCCGCGCACGGCGACGGCCGGACGCCGTGGGAACTCGCCGTGACCTTGCGCATGTGTCAGCAGCGCATGGGGTGGTGGCACGACTGGGCCGTCACCATGCGGGCCGCCCCGGGAGCGGCGTGCGAGGCCGAGGACGTGGCGGGCATGGCGCGGACCCACCACGGCCTGGCCGGCGCCCTGCACCACCTCGGTGATCCGCCCGCCGCGCTGCACCACCTGCCACAGGCACGCCGCCACTTCGAACAGGGGCACTCCAAGGCCGGTCTGGCACACGTCCTGCGGAACGTCGGGGTCGTGCACCTCACCCGGGGGACAACGTTCGTGCCTTGCGCCCGCTGGAAGCGGCCCTGGAACGTGGCGGAGGAGCTGATGGCGCTCGGCGACGTACGGCTCGACGCCCAGGACGTGGCGGGAGCCCGGCGCGCCTGGACCGACGCCCTCAGGAGCCTGGACGATCCCGACCTGCCGCCGGCGGCCCAGGCCAGGGGGGAAACCGGCCCGGCTGGAGACCGTCACGCGGTAGCGGGGGGCGCCTTCGGTGAGCTCGGCGGCCAGCCGCGGGGCGCCGGCGGCCAGCTCGGCGGCCGTATCGGTCATTTGACTACCCGGAGGTTTCCCGGCCGTGCGAGGGCCGCCGCCGACCGCCCCGGTGAGCCCTCGACGGGCCCGGGTCCGTCCTCGTCGGAGTCGGACACCGGGGGCGCCGCTAAGGGCGGACCAGGTGTGCCGGCCTGCCACGCGGGCCGCGATGTGGCCCCGAGGTCCAGGAGTTAAGTCGTTAGACGGATTCGGCCGGGTCCACTGTCGGGAGACGGTGGCTGCGTCGCCCGGCGGTGCGGTTCCCCGCACCGCCCCACACCCGAAAGGCCCCACCATGCCCTACATCACCGTCGGCCAGGAGAACACCACCGACATCGACCTCTACTACGAGGACCACGGCACCGGACGACCCGTCGTCCTCATCCACGGCTACCCCCTCGACGGCCACTCCTGGGAGAAGCAGACCACCGCCCTCCTCGAAGCCGGCTACCGCGTCATCACCTACGACCGCCGCGGCTTCGGCCAGTCCAGCCAGCCCACCACCGGCTACGACTACGACACCTTCGCCGCCGACCTCAACACCCTCGTCGAGACCCTCGACCTCCACGGCGCCACCCTCGTCGGCTTCTCCATGGGCACCGGCGAAGTCGCCCGCTACCTGGCCACCTACGGCTCCGCCCGCATCGCCAAGGCCGCCTTCCTCGCCTCCCTCGAACCCTTCCTCCTCAAGTCCGACGACAACCCCGCCGGCGCCGGCGACCAGGCCTTCTTCCAGGGCGTCTCCGACACCGCCAGGAACGACCGCTACGCCTACTACACCACCTTCTACAACGACTTCTACAACTTGGCCGACAACCTCGGCACCCGCATCAGCGAAGAAGCAGTCCGCAACAGCTGGAACGTCGCCACCCGCGGCGGCGCCCACGCCGCCTGGGCCGCGCCCCTCACCTGGCCCACCGACTTCCGCAACGACATCCCCAAGATCGACGTCCCCGCCCTCATCCTCCACGGCACCGCCGACAACGTCCTCCCCATCGACTCCACCGCCCGCCCGTTCCACAAGGCCCTCCCCCACGCCGACTACGTCGAGATCGACGGAGCCCCCCACGGCCTGCTCTGGACCCACGCCGAGGAAGTCAACGACGCCCTCCTCGCCTTCCTCGCCAAGTAGTCCCCGCCGCTGCCACGGTGGCCCACTCCGCGATCCGGCGGTGCGGGCCACCCGGGCACACCGACGAGTCCCGCTGCGAGGGACTCCCCGCCCTCCTGGTCGTGCGGTCCGGCCGGCGGCCCGGCGGCCCGGGTGCCATCCGGCCAGGGACGGTGGCCTCCCATCCGAACAAGGTGTTCCCGCGGCCGGGCATCGGCTCCCGGCGGGAACCCGATCGCGCAGTGCAGGAACTCGGTGATCACACATGACACGAAGTGCCGTCGAGGTACCGGTGCGGGAGCGTCCGGGTCCGGCCGGCCGGTTCCGTCTGACGTCCGTGCCGGACGCGCCGGCGGCGGGGGCCCTCGAAGGGGCCGAGGAGCCGGACGCCAGGCCGGTGACGCTCACCGTGACGGCGAGCGACGTGCTCACGGAGGAGGGCGCGCAGGCCTACCTCCGAGCGGCGTCGGGTGTGCGCGTGGTGCCGTGGGAGGACCGGCACGGCGCGGACGTGGCGCTGGTGCTGGCGCACAAGGTCTCCCTGGCGACCCTCACACGTGTCGAGGAGGTCACCGGGTCGGACAAGGGGCGGGGACTGCCGGTGCTGCTGGTGGTGGACTCGATCAGCGAGCGGCACCTGTGGTACGCGGTCGACCGCGGTGTGGTGGGTGTGCTGCTGCGCGGCGAGGTCGGTTACGCCGACATCGTGCGGGCGAGCCGCAGGGCGCTGCGGGGGGAGTCGCCGCTGCCGCCCACCCTGGTGCGGGCCCTGGTCGAGCGCCTGCGCTCGCTGCCCGGGCACCCGCCGGGCTCGTCCGACCTGTCCGCCCGGGAGGTGGACGTCCTGCGGCTGCTGGCCGAGGGGTTGAGCACCGCGGAGGTGGCCGGACGCCTCAACTACTCGGAACGCACGATCAAGAACGTGCTGCACGACGTCATCACCCGGCTGGGCCTGCGCAACCGGACGCAGGCGGTGGCCCACGCCATCCGCAACGGCGCGCTGTGAGCGCCGGACCGCGGACGGATGGCCGTCGGGGCCGACGACACCTTGTGCGGTCCGGCGGCACACCCGGCCGGGACGGCCACTCACGGGCGGCGGGCTCTCAGGTCCACCACCCGGCGGATTCCAGGTCCACCACCCGGCAGACTCGCGACACGCCCAAGCACCCGCCCGTCGCGCCCGGCACGCGCCGGAACACGCCTCGTCACCGCCTTGACAGGGAGAGTTCGGTGAAGAAACCTAATGGCCCGGAAGGTGTACCCCCCAGACACCTGGACGTCGCCGCTCGCCGAGCGGACGGTGACCCGGTGCGGGGCCGGCGCGGAAGCGGGAAGCACGTATGACCGACTGGCACAAGACGGCGTGCAGCCTCTGCTACGTCAACTGCGGTCTCGAGGTCGCGGTCGACGGGCGTGCGATCACCCGCGTACGCGGCGACAGGGAGAACCCGCGCACCCGGGGCTACCTCTGCCAGAAGGCGCAGCGGCTGACGTGGTACGGCGACCACCCGGACCGTCTCACCACGCCGCTGCGCCGCCGCCCCGACGGCGGTCACGAGCCCGTGGACTGGGACACCGCGCTGAGCGAGATCGCCGGACGCCTGCGGGACATCAGGGACACCACCGAGCCGTCGGGCCCCGGCGCGCTCGCCTACGTCGGCGGCGGGGGTCAGGGCAACCACTCCGGTGGCGCGTACGGGAACGCGCTGATGAGCTGGATGAACTCCACGCGGTTCTTCGGCGCCCTGTCGCAGGAGAAGACCGGGGACTTCTGGGTCAACGGCAGACTGTTCGGCGGGCAGGTCTGCCACACGTCCGAGGGCGTCGAGGAGTGCGACCTGCTGGTGGCCATCGGCTGCAACCCGTGGCTGGCACACGGCTTCAACCGTGCCCGCAACGAGGTCAACGCCATCAAGAACGACCCCGGCCGGAAGATGATCGTCATCGACCCGCGGCGCACCGAGACGGCGGAGGTGGCCGACGTCCACCTGCCGTTGCGGCCCGGAACCGACGCCTACCTGCTGGGGGCGATCCTCGCCCTCGTCGTGCGGCGCGGCGGCGCGGACGAGGCGTTCCTGCGGGCACACACCGAGGGCTACGAACAGGTCGCCGAGGCCCTGCTGCGCATCCCCGTGGACGAGTGGATCGCCCACGCCGAGGTGGAGCGGCCGGACGTGGAGCGGGCCGTGGAGCTGATCCTGGCGGCGCGGGCGATGACCGTCCGCGTCGAACTGGGCGTCCAGCAGGGGCGCAACTCCACGCTCAACAGCTACCTGGAGAAGCTGCTGTACCTGGTCACCGGGCACTTCGGCCGGCCGGGCACCAATGCCCTGCACTCCTGGCTGATCCCGTTGTGGAAGGAGTCCCGCGGGGAGCGCTCGCAGATCACCGGGTTCGAGTACATCGGCGGGTACCTGCCCATGAACACCCTGGCCGAGGAGGTCCTCGCCGACCATCCGCACCGGGCCCGTGCCGTCTGGGTGGACTCCTCCAACCCGGCCAACACCGCGGCGGACACGGTGTCCGTCGAGCGCGCCCTCACGGAGTGCGAACTGTCGGTGGTCGTCGACGTCGCCTACACGGAGACGGCGGCGCTGGCCGACTACGTGCTGCCCGCGGCCTCGCAGCACGAGAAGTGGGAGTGGACGTTCTTCGACTTCGAGTGGCCGACGAACTACTTCCAGCTCCGCCGGCCGCTGTTCGCCCCGCTGCCGGGCACGCTGGTGGAGGCCGAGATCTACACCCGGCTCCTTGAGGAACTCGGCGCCCTGCCGGACCGGGCGGAGCTCGACCGGCTCACGGAACTGGCCCGCACCGACCGGCCGAACCTGCTGCGGCACGCCGCCGCCACCCTGCGCGAGGCTCCGGGCATCGCCCCCGCGCTGCTGTACCGCACCCTCGGCCGCACGCTGCCCGAGGGCGCGGCCTCCGCGGCGGTCCTGTGGCCGGGCTGCCACACCGCGGCGCACCGGCTGGGACCCGCCGTCCAACGGGCGCTGGGCAGCGAGTCGTCCGGGACCGCGCTCGGCGAGGAACTCTTCGACCGCGTCCTGCGGTCGCCGAGCGGTCTCGCCTTCAGCGCGCACGAGTACGACGAGGTGTGGAGCCTGATGCGCAGCGAACGCGTCGCCCTCGCCGTGCCGGAACTGCTCACCTGGCTCACGTCCCTCGACCCGGCCGCCGACCGCCGTGACCCCGGTTTTCCGCTGTCCCTGGTCAACGGTCAGCGGCGCAGCCACAACGCCAACCAGATCCTGCGCCCGCCCGCCTGGCGCAGGACCGACCCGGACGGCGCCCTGCGTGCCCGCGCCGAGGACCTGTCCGCGGCCGGTGTCGCCCCGGGCGACTGGGTGGCCGTGGTGTCGAGGACCGGACGCCTCGTCGCGCGGGCCGAGGCCGACGAGACGCTGCGGGCCGGGCAGGTGGCCCTGCCCCACGGCTTCGGCATGTCGGTCCCCGACGGCCGCGGCGGGCGTGTCGTCCACGGCCCGCGGATCAACCTGCTCACCGACGCCACCGACCGCGACCCGATCGCCGGCACGCCGCACCACAAGGACATGCCGGTGCGACTGGAGCGGCCCACCCCCGAGGAACGGGAGACCGCCCAGCGGGACAGCGACCGCGTGCGCGCGCTGATGACACCTGACCGCCGGCGGTGACGACGGGGCCCGGCATGGCCCGGGGCCCCAAGTCCCGCTCCGGCGCGTCGGGTCCGGCCCACCCGACATGGTCTGTACGCCGTGGCGTCCATGTCCCTTCCGAAGCGCTCGGCACCCGACCGCATCTGGCGGGCCACGCCATGGGCGGCCGGATCGCCCGGGGCGCTCACCACGATGACGAGGGAGCAGGTGTGGCAGGACCTGCGGCAACCGCGTCCCGAGCGTGGCGGACACGGGGCGCTCACCGCACCCGCGGCGCCCCCGGGAGACGGCGCGGGCGATGACGGGCTTCTGGAACGACGGACCCGTCACGGCGCCGGCGCGGCGGGGCGGGGCGGGGCACGTGAGGGACGGGGTGGTGAGCGCCGGGGCTCCTCCGGCCGCCGGGGATGTCACCGCCAATCAGGCATGCGTGCCGGGGCGCAGCCAGGGGGACGCGAAGTCCACGTGTTCCGGGCCCAGTCCGTGGGGCTCGTCGGTGTAGAAGCGCAGCCGGACACCGTCGGGGTCGGGGACCACCAGGAGATGGCCGACCAGGGCGACGATGACCGGTGAGTGGGGCACGCCGAGCGTGTCGAGGTGACGGATCCAGCCGTCGAGTCCCGCCCGGTCCGTCACCGTGAAGGTCAGCGGGTCGAAGCCGGCCAGCCGTCCGGCGGTCGCCGGGTCGAGACGCAGTTCCACGGGCACGTCCACACCGGGGACGTCGAGGATGACGGCGAACAGCCGTCCGTCCGAGGTGACGTGGTCGTACTCCGGGATGCGACGCGCGCCCAGCACGGAGCCGTACCAGGCGATGCTCCGCTCCAGGTCGGACACGGGGATCTTGATGTGGTGCAGACCCCGCACCACGGGCCGGGCGGACATACGGAACACACTCCTCGGGTGTACGTGCCCCACTGCCGGGGCACACCGTCGAACATACTCCGGACGTGCGGGGCCGTTGGTGCAGGGAGACTGCCCTCGTGTGCACATGTGCGCCGCCGGAGCCGCACACACGGGGCGATCCGTCGCCCGGCGGTGTGACCCGGTGGCATTCTTCGGGCATGGCAACCTCATTCCCCGAGATCGGTGACCGCCCCGACGATCTCGCCGCCGCCGCCGGAGTGCGGCTGGACGACGGTCAGCTCGCCCGGGCCGCCCGGTACGCGACCCGCGAGGAGGTCCGGGCGGGAGACGTCCTGTACCAGGTGGAGGACGACTCGGTCGACCTCTTCCTGTGCGGGACGGCGACGCTGGAGGCGGTCATCCCGTCCGCGGAGGGCGGTGACGGGCACCTCTTCATGACGCACGGCCCCGGCCAGTTCGCCGGCGAGCTCAACCTGCTCACCGGACAGCGGCGCGGGCTGACCGTACGCGTCGCCGCCGGCGGCACGATCCACCGGGTGCGGCCGGCGGCCTTCCGCCGGCTGATGGCCCAGGAGACCGAACTCTCCGACCTGTTCCTGCGCGCGATCCTCGCCCGGCGCCGGCTGCTGCGCCAGGCGACGCAGCAGACACTGCGCATCGTCGGCGACGCCGGCACGGCCGAGGGCCTGGCCATGCGCACCTTCCTGGACCGTCAGGGCGTGCCGCACCGGTGGCTGGACAGCGGCTCCCCGCAGGGCGCGGACGCGATGCGTTCGACCGGCCTCACCGAGGAGGACCTGCCCGCGGCGCTGTCGTCGCGCGAGGCGACGCCCCGTGTGACACCGGGCGTGCTCAGCCAGCGGCTCAATCTCGCCTACCGCCGTACCGGGCGCGGCTCGGCCGACCTCACCGTCGTGGGTGCCGGACCGGCGGGGCTGGCGGCCGCGGTGTACGGCGCCTCCGAGGGTCTGGAGACGGTGCTGCTGGACGGGGTGGCCGTCGGCGGCCAGGCCGCCACCAGCGCACGCATCGAGAACTACCTCGGGTTCCCCTTCGGGCTCAGCGGAGCCGACCTGACCGCGCGTGCGGCCGTACAGGCGCTGAAGTTCGGTGTGCGCATCGCCAGTCCGTGCGGTGTCGTGGGGCTGAGCACCGAGGGCCGCGACCACGTCGTGACCCTGGTGGACGGAACCCGCGTGGAGACGCGGGCGGTGATCGTCGCCACCGGAGCGGAGTACCGGGCGCTCCCGCTGGACGGCTGGGCGGAACTGACCGGCTGCGGCATCTACTACGCGGCCACCGACCTGGAGGCACAGGCGGTCGCCGGCCGGCCGGTCGCGGTGGTCGGCGGCGCCAACTCCGCCGGCCAGGCCGCCTTGCACCTGGCCCGGTACGCCTCCGAGGTCACCCTGGTGGTACGGGGGCCCGAACTGGGCGCCCGCATGTCCGCGTACCTCGTGGAACGGATCGTGAACGACCCCCGGATCACCGTGCTCACCGGCACCGAGGTGACGGCGCTGCACGGCCGGCCGCACCTGGACGGAGTGTCCCTGACCACCCGGGACGGTGGCGCCGGGGCACGCCGTGTCGAGTGCGCGGGCCTGTTCTGCTTCATCGGGGCCCGGCCGGCGACGACATGGCTCGGTGGAGTGGTGCTGGACCCGGACGGGTTCGTACCGACGGACCGGCAGCTGCCGGCGGCGGACCTCGGACCGCGCTGGAAGGAACTGGGGCGTGAGCCACTGCCGTACGAGACCAGCGTGCCCGGTGTGTTCGCCGCCGGTGACGTGCGTCTGGCCTCGATGAAGCGGGTCGCCGCCGCGGTCGGGGACGGCGCCAGCGCGGTCCGCTCGGTCCACCAGTACCTCGCGACGCTCTGAGGTCCGGCAGCCCTGGACGCGCCGGAGCCGAGGAGGAAGTCCCCCGCGCGCGGCGGGGTGCCGTCCTGGGCCGCACGTGCCCGGGAGGGCGCGGGGTCAAGTCCGCGGCCACAAAGTTTCCACAAGGGGCGGTGAGACTGAAGACGCCCGGTCGGTGACGCACATGTCCCACGTGTCCGGGTGCCGTCTTTCCTGAACAGGAGTCCTGGGTATGTCTGCTTACGCGGCCGATGCGGCCGAGACCCGTTACGTCGACGGACCTTCGGGGGAGCGTTTCGCCTACCGCAGGTTCGGCCGGGCGGGCGGCCGTCCGCTGCTGATGCACATGCGCTTCCGTGGCACCATCGACCACTGGGACCCCGCCTTCCTCGAACCCCTGGCCGCCGAACGCGAAGTCATCGTCTTCGACAACCGGGGCATCAACCTGTCCACCGGCGACGCGCCGGCCTCGATCGAGGACATGGTGGAGGGCTCGCTCGCGTTCATCCACGCGCTCGGCCTGACGGACGTCGACGTCCTGGGCTGGTCGATGGGTGGCATCGTCGCCCAGGGCGTGGCGCTCGCCGCCCCCGGCATCGTCCGTCACCTGGTGGTGGCGGGCAGCTCGGCCGGCGGCGTGCCCGACATGCCGCCGCCCTCGGCCCGCACCCGGCAGACCATGGCGAAGCCGGTCAACGCCGCCGAGGACTTCCTCTACCTCTTCTTCCCCGAGACCGAGGAGGCGACGGCCGCGGGCCGGGCGTCCCTGGAGCGGCTGGAGTACCGGCTCAAGGACTCCCAGGCGGTCGTCGGCCCCGAGGCGGTACGCGGACAGCTCGGCGCCATCGGCTCGTTCAAGGGTTACTGGCACCGGCAGGAGGAACTGACCCTGCCGGTCCTGGTCGCCAACGGCGCCCACGACGTCATGATCCACGCCTACGCCACCTACGCGATGTCGCAGAAGCTCCCCGACGCCAAGGTGATCCTCTACAGCGACGCCGGACACGGCTTCCTCTTCCAGCACCCCGACGACTTCGCCCACGACGTCAACCGCTTCCTGTCCGCCTGAGGCGGCGGCGGTACTCGATCGCTCCGGCGGTGGCGCCGGGGCGTCGCGCGGCCCCGTGGCGCGATCGGCCGGGGAACGACTCGCGGGAGTCGAGGGAGGCCGGACCGGCCCCGGGGCCCCCGGCCTCCCGATCCCGCGCCGCGCCCAGCCCTCGCCGGGTGTCCCCAGGTGCCGGTCCCGGTCAGCTCCGCAGCAGTTCGTCCGGTACGTCCGTACCGAGGAAGCCGAGGAGCGCGGCGAGCTTCCGGTCGAGCTGCGGGTCGTGGCGGTACATGCGCTGGGCGATGGTGTGGTTGCCCATCAGCTACCGGAAAGGGGCCGCGGTCGCCGACGTACGGCGCACACGTGTCGAACGGGCGGCTCGGGGCCCTCTACTGCGCCATCGGGCAATCGACCAGCGGCGCATCCACACGTGCCCCTGCCGGTACGGCCGTCAGGTGCCGTTCACCTCGTCGAAGGCCTTCAGCGCGTCACGCAGGGCGGCGCGGGAGGTGATGCCCAGCTTGGGGAACACCCGGTAGAGGTGGGCGCCGGCGGTGCGGGGGGAGATGTTGAGCTGCCGGCCGATCTCCTTGTTGGACAGACCGCTCGCCGCGAGCTCCGCGATACGACGTTCCTGTGCGCTCATCCGCACCCCGGTCCTGGCGTCAGCGACGCCGACGCCCACGCCGGACGCGCGCAGTTCGTCCCGCGTGCGCTGCGCCCACAGCGGAGCCTTCAACTGCTGCTCGAACACTTCGAGCGCCACGCTCAGCTGGACGCGGGCGGCCGTGTACTCCCGGCGCCGGCGGAGCCACTCGCCGTACCACAGCCGCAGGCGGGCGTACTCGAAGGGCCACAGGGAGGCGTCCGGGACCGCGAGGGCCGCCTCGTACAGCGCGCCCGCCTCGTCGTCGGGCGCGGCGACCGCGGCGGCCGCGGCGAGGATGAGCGCGTGGTGCGGTGAGATGACGTCCACACGCGCCTGCCGGCCGGCTTCGACGTGTGCGCGGGCCGCCTCGGTCCTGCCGGTGCGCATCGCGGACTCCACGAGGTCCAGGAACACGCGCGAGAAGTGGGGGAAGTGCGAGGGCAGTTCTCCCGGCGGGGTCAACGCGGAGGTCAGCAGGTAGGCCTCCTCGAAGTCCCCGCGGCCGACCGCGGCGCGGGCCCAGGTCTCGTTCACGGTGGACATCAGCAGCTGCATGCGGCGCGGCTGGGCCCACGCGGTGATCGTGTCGCAGTGCCGGCGCAGCGCCTCCTCGTCCCCGCGGCCGGACGCGACCATGGCCAGCCCGTACGTGAAGATGATGTGGATGAGGTGGTAGTCGTGCTCGGTGGCGTCCGCGAAGCCCCGGGACGCGATCGTCTGGACCTTGTCCCATTCCCCCCGCATGAACGCCTCGTGGGTCCTGGCCACCACGCCGAAGCGCAGGCTGTCGTACGCGCTGTGCCCGACGGCCTCGCGCCACACGCCGTCGTAGTACGTGAAGCAGTCGAGGTACATGGCCGTGTAGATCAGCCAGGTGACGCGCCACAGGGGTGTGTCGGGGGACAGCTCGGCCGTCGCCTTGTCCAGGCGTTCGCGCACGTCGTGAGCGGTGCGTGCCGGGTCGGCGACGCAGTCGAAGCACATGCGGGCGGACTCGGAGACCCGGTCGAGCGCGCGGTACACGGGTGGCCACAGTTCCGCACGGCCGCCCCACACCGCCGCGTTGAGCAGGACGTAGAACGCGTCGTCGAACGCGTCCGCGTCGGCCGGGACGGTGTCTCCGCGCGCCGCCTCCATGGCGGGCGGCAGGATGCGGTAGACCGCGTCGATGTCTCCTTCCCGGTGGAACTGCACGTAGCCCGCGGCTGCCGCGCCCCGCAGTGACTCCGCGGTCTGGCCGGCCAGTTCGTGGGCCGTTCCCAGGAGTCCGGCGATGCCGGCGGCGAACGCGGCCTGTTCCAGGCGTCGGGTGCGTGCGGTGGGGTCCTGGCTGAGTTCGGCGGCACGGCGGTACGCCGTGGCGGCCTCCGCGGCGCCGCCACGAGCCACGGCCCGCTCGGCGGCGCCGGTGAGTTCGACGGCGACCGCCTCGTCGGGTTCGTCCGCGGCGTGGGCGAGGTGCAGGGCACGCCGTTCCGGCTCCGCCGTCAGGACCTCGGCCAGCGCCCGGTGCGCGCCTCTGCGGCGTCCGGCCGGGGACATGTGCACCACGCAGGAGCGGACCAGGGGGTGCCGGAAGGTGACCTGTTCCGCGACGTGGTCGACACGGACCAGTCCGGTGCGCTCGCTCGTCTCCAGCAGGCCGTCGTCCCACTCCTCGCCGCCGGCGCCGAAGGCCGCCCGGATGTCCGCCAGATTGCCGGGGCGCTCTCCGTCCAGGGCCGTCAGCAGCAGGGCGAACCGTGTGACGGAGCCGAGCTGCCGGACGCGGTCGGCGAACACGCTCTCCAGCCGGCTGTTGAGCGGCAGGTTCGCCGGCAGGGTTTCGGCGCCGTCCCGCTGCGCGTCGGTGAGCTGGCTCGCCAGTTCCACCAGCGCCAGCGGGTTGCCTTCCGACTCGTCCAGCAGGCGCCGCCTGGTCGTCTCGGCCAGCCCCGGGTGACTGTTGTCGAGCAGCACCAGCGCGTCGGGGGCCGGCAGCGGCCCGACGTCGAGCACACGCAGGCCCGTGGGGTCGAGGAAGCCGTGCGCGGCGCTGCGCGCGGCCATGATGAAGGCCGCCCGGCAGCTGCCGAGCCTGCGGGTGACGAACGTCAGCACCTCGGCGCTGGAGCGGTCGATCCAGTGCACGTCGTCCACCACCACGCACAGGGGCCACCGCCGGGACGCGGCCTGGAGGAGCGCCAGCGCCGCCGCCGAGATGGCGAAGCGTCCCGGTGCCGAGCCCTCACGGATGGAGAGCGCCTGTTCCAGCACGCCGCTCTGGAAGGCCGGTAGTCCCGCGAGGTGGTCGAACAGCGGATAGAGGAGCTGGTGCAGTGCGGAGAAGGCGAGTTCCTGTTCGCTCTCGACCCCGACGACCTGGATCACGCGCACCCCGCCCGAGCGGGCGCGGGTGGTCACGGCGTCCAGCAGCGCGGTCTTCCCCACCCCGGGGTCGCCCCGCAGCAGCAGCGCCGCTCCCTCGTTCTCCGCCTCGGCCAGCAGTGCTTCCAGTGCATGCAATTCGGACGTACGGCCCACCAACGACAACGTTCCTCCCACGCCGGAGGACGGTTGCCCCTGCCGGCGCTCACATGGTGGCTGCCGGCGGCCGGGTGACGCATCTGTCGGTCGACTGGTATCGGCCGGGTTTCAGGGCGCCTGGGCCAGGAAGGCCAGCACGTCCCGCGCGACCTCCTCGTGGTGCTGGAAGAGGAAGCCGTGACCGGAGTGCGGATACGCCTTCACCCGTGCGTCGGGCAGCAGGCCCGCCAGCAGGCGGGACGCGCCGGGCGGGACGACGCGGTCGTTGTCCGCGTGCACCACGAGCGCGGGGTGCCCGATCGCGGAGAGCCGGTGCAGGGCGGCGCTGTCCGGGACGCCCCACTCGGTCATCGCCTCGTACTGCGCCTGCCGGGCCTCCCGGCCGGCCGGCAGGTCCCGGTCGTGCTCCCGCTCGATGTACCTGCCGAGGAACTCCAGTCCCCCGCGCTGACCGGACTCTTCGTGGTCGAAGAACGTGTACAGGTAGTCCTCCAGGCTCGGCCGGTCGACGTCGGCGCGGGCGAAGATGTCGTCCGGCCAGCCGAAGACGCCCGGCACACCGCGCGGGGCGGTGGCCGCCAGCACCAGGCGGCGTACGGCGGCGGGGCGCAGCAGGGCCAGTTCCTGGGCCGTGCAGCCCCCCATCGAGAATCCCAGCAGGTCCGCCTGCCGTACCCCGATGGCGGTCATGAAGGCGAGGGTGTCCACGGCCGTCTCCGCGATGGTCCGGGGGGTGTGGCCGGTGCTCAGACCGACCCCGGCGTTGTCGAAGGCGATGACGTCGCGTTCCGCCGCCAGGGCGTTGACCAGTGCCGGGTCCCAGCTGTCCAGGGTGCCGCGGAAGTGGTGGAGCATGAGCAGCGGTGGTTGCGAACCGGAGGGACCGCAGCGCCGGTAGGCGTAGCGGACGCCGTTGGCGGCGTCGACGACGTGGTTGGGTGCGTCGGTGTACATGTCGGATCCTTCGCCGGGGCCTTGCTCCCGCTCGGCGGGGGGCAGCGTATGCCGTCGAGTGTGGTGACGGGCCGGGGCCGGGGCATCGGGCATTTGACCATGGAGGTGTGACCAGCGGGCCGGGATCCATGGTTCAAACGGGCGGCAGCAGGCTTTCGGTGAGGCCGGCCCAGTCCAGGAGTGCGCCCTCGCTTCCGGCGGGGACCAGGGCATACGTCTGTTCCAGCCACCGGCGCAGGACGGTCAGGTCGGCCGCGAACGTCGCGTGCCCGTGCGGGCTCTCCAGTCTCAGGTGGAGCGACGGACGCCCACCCGGCCCCGTGGCGGGCCACACCTTGCAGTCGCCCTCTCCGCTGGGCCGGTCGGTGCCGGCGCTCAGCAGGTCCCGGCCGACCACCCAGGTGACGCAGGTCTCCGTGGTCACGAGGAGGTCCATGCGCACGGCGAAGGGATCGTCGACGCTGTAGCTGAACCGGCAGTCGATGCTGTGGCGTCCCGGGGACGCCGGCCGGAACCGGAGGGTGGTGAGGAGTTCGACGGTGCCCAGGGGGTTGCCGTGGGCGCTGCCGGAAGGGTGCTCGGTCATCTGGTCAGCGTCCTCGCTGTCGTTGTGGTGTCCGGTCGGCGGCGATTCCGGGGGGCACGCGCCCGAGTGCTTCGCGGGCCGGCCGTTTCCTGAGGTTCCGCCGTTCCCGCTCGCTGAGGCCGCCCCGTACGCCCGCTTGCTCGTGGTGGTCGAGGGCCCGGTCCCGGCACGGGTGGACGACCGGGCACCGCCGGCAGACCGCCTTCGCCTCGTCGATCCGCCCGAGTGCCGCTCCCTCCTCGCCGACCGGGAAGAACAGCTCCGGGTCCTCGGACCGGCATACCGGGTACCGCTGCCAGACAGGAGGGGTCCCACCGGACCGCGGCGGCCGGCCGGGAGCCGGGAGGGCAGGGCGGCTTCCGGCCGCGGGCGGACCCGACGGGGGGAGTGCCCCGGGGGTGGGACACGGCCGTGCCCCGTCGAACGCATCCATCGCCACCTCCGCTACGAGCCTGTGTTCCCACCAGCCTTTCGGGCCGACGCGTTCCGGGCATCCGTCGTGTGACTGAACCGTCGGCGGGAAGCGGCGCCGTGGCATACACGGGGTGCCGGCTCATCGGCCGGCACCCGGAGCGCGGGGCACGCGGGCGCCCCCTCTCCGGGATGCCGGCGACCGTCCGCCCGGAAAGCTCAGTCAGTCGACTGATGAACGGGCCGCGTGAGCACTCCTAGCCTGGGCAGGGCCGCGGCCACGCACCGTTGGACGGCCGCCCCGCGCGTATCCGTCTCCCGCGTGGTTACGTACAAAGAGACCGAGGCAGGTCAGAAGTGACAGACTCCTCCCCCGTCGCCCTGGCGGATCCCCAGGTGACGCATCCCGAGCCCGACATCGACCTGCGACTGCTGCGGGCGTTCCTGGCCGTCGCGCGGGAAGGCCACTTCGGTCGTGCCGCGGACCGTCTGATGGTCGCCCAGTCGGCACTGAGCAGGCAGGTGCAGCAACTCGAACGCCTGCTGGGGGCGCCCCTGTTCACCCGTACGTCCCGGGGCGCCCGGCTGACCGGGGTAGGACGGCTCGTGCTGCCGCATGCCGAACAGGCCCTCGCCCGGAACCGCCGGCTCGTCCGCCTGGTCAGATCGGCGGCGGGACAGTACGGAACGCGCACGTTGACGATCTCCGCCCCGCTGCCCAGCCCTCCCGGCGGACTGCTGGCCGAGGCGGTGCGTCACTTCCGCGCCAGGCACCCGGACGTGCAGCTCTCGGTCGTGGGACTGGACGACCGCGATGTCGCCGCCGCACTGCGCGACGGCCGCGTCGACGCGGCGCTCACCTGGGGCGGGGACCTGTCCGCCGACCACGCGCAGGTGTTGCTCGACGAGGGCGCCAGCGCGCTGCTGAGCCGGCACCACGCCCGGGCCGGGGCAGCGGAGATGCCCGTGGCCGCGCTGACCGAGGACCCGGTTCTCTTCCCGGTGCGCGAACGCGGACACTGCTGGGACTCGCTGAACGAGCTGGCCGCCGCCGCACGGGTACGGCTGACCCCCGTCCCCACGGCCCCCTCCGCCGTTCCCGACCTGGTCGCTGCGGGCCTCGGGGTGTCCGTCGTACCGGCGTCCTTCAGCTTCGCCGGCTACACGGACGTGGTGTTCGTACCGCTGCCCGGTCTGCGCCACCGGATGAGCGTCGTGTGGCAGAGCGGTGACGGCCTCGCCGTCGCCGAGTCCTTCGTCGCGTCCTGCCGGTCCGCTGCCGCCGGGCTGAGCGCCGCGCACCCGGGCGTCTGGAACCTGCCGGCGGCGTCTCGGCCACGTTGACGGGATCACCGGGTTGCGGTCGGCGGCGGACATCGCCCATCGTGTCCCCCGCGGGGCGGCGGCCCCGCGCGGACGGGTTGTGGAAAGAATCTGGAATACCTCCTCTTTCTCCGCGGGAATTCTTGATTATTTCTGGAAAGAAGGACCTCCGGCGCCTTCCTGGCTTTCCCGCGAAAAGGAACAACCCAGGCCCTCCGGTACTCCGTGATAGCTTCCGAGCAATTGCGATGAGCCGGGAGGAACCATGGTCCGTGGACACGGGGAAGAGGACCCACTGGACGGGATCATCGGGCGCGAGCAGGAGATATCGCGTGTCCTGCGCGGCCTTTTCCCGGACCGGGCCGAAGAGGCGGGCGCCCTCCTCCTCGTGGGTGAGCCCGGCATGGGCAAGACGACGCTGCTGCACGCCGTGAGGGCGGAGGCGGGCCGCCGCGGGACCGTCCTCGGCTGTGCCGGCAGCCAGGCCGAGCGAACGCTCGCGTACGGGGCCCTCCACCAGTTGCTGAGTCCCGCTCTTGACCACCTGCCCCGGCTGCCGGCCCCGCAGCGCGCCGCCCTCTCCCGCGCCCTCGGCCTGCGGCACGCGCCCGTCCGTACCGCCGGCGCGGACGGCGGTGACGGGCGGCTGCTCGTGGGGCTCGCGACCCTGAACCTGCTGCTGGCCTCCGCGCGCCACCGCCCGGTCACGGTCGTCGTGGACGACCTCCAGTGGCTGGACGAACCCTCCCTCGACACCGTGCTGTTCGTCGCACGGCGCCTCGCCGGCGAACCAGTGGGCCTGCTGGCGGCGGTGCGCGGCGACGGCGCGTGCGTACCCGGGTGGCCCGACCCGGAGCCGGTTCCGGTCGGGCCCCTGTCCGGGGAAGCGGCCGGACGCCTGCTGGACGCGCAGCCCGTGGTTCCTCGGGGCCGGTTGCGCGGGCAGGTGCTGCGGCTGGCGGCGGGTAATCCGCTGGCGTTGGTGGAGCTGGCGCGGGCCGCGGCGCAACGGGGCTTCGTGGGGTGGGACACGGCGGTGGGGGCGGGATTCCCGGTTCCGGCCCGGCTGGAGAGGGCCTACGGGGAACGGCTGGACGGACTGCCGGAGGCGACACGCCGGGTGCTGCTGTTCGCGGCGGCCGCGGACGGGCCGGACATGCGGGCGGCGCTGGCTGCGGCGGCCTCGGTACCCGGCGGCGACGCCGAGGCGTGGGCGGCCGCGGAGGACGCGGGACTGGTGCGGCTGGCAGGCGGGAAGGTCGCGTTCCGGCATCCGCTCATGCGGTCCGTGGTGTACGGGGCGGCGTCGTTCGCGGAGCGCCGTGAGGTGCACCTGCGGCTGGCCGAGGGGCTGGCGGAGGATCCCGACCGGCGGGCGTGGCACCTGGCCGCGGCGTCCCTGGCGCCGGACGAGTCCGTCGCGGGAGCGCTGGTGGCGACGGCGGACCGCGCTCGCCGGCGAGGCGGCTACCGCGTGGCGGCGGCGGCACTGGAGCGCGCGGCGCAGTTGAGCGAACAGGGGCGGTCGCGGGCGCGGCGGCTGCTGGACGCCTGCGATCTCGCCGTCCAGGCGGGCGAGCCGTGGTGGGTCGAGGCGCTGACGGCCGAGGTGGCGGCGGCGACGGACGACACCGCGATGCTGGCCGAGGCGGTGTTGCGCAGGGGGTGGGCGCTGGCGTCGACGGGCCGGCAGAGGGCCGCGCTGTCTCATCTGCTGCCGCTGGCCGCCGACATGATGGACGCCTCGCCGGTGACGGCGCTGGACGCGGTCAGTCACAGCGCGGTGGTCCTCTACTGCAGCGGTGACGAGGCCTTCCGCCGGCAGGCGCGGGGGTTGCTGGCACGTATTCCGGGTGACGTGGGCAGCCCGTACGAACAGGTGTGGGCCCGTGCCTGCTGTGACCCCTTCGGCGACCGCAGTGGTGTGCTGGCGGCGCTCCAGCGTGCCGCGGCCGAGGCGGGCGACGTGCCCGGACGGCTGAGCGTGCTGGGGAGCGCGGCCTGGATGCTGGACGAGACGGCGCTGGGGGTGCGGCTGCTGAGTGAGGTGATGGAGCGTCTGCACACGGTGACGACCGCGGGCTCCAGCGCCATGGTGGGTCAGGCGCTGGCGTTGGCGCAGTTCGACGCGGGTGCGTGGGAGGCGGCGTGCGAGTCCGCCGAGGACGCGCGGCGGGTGGCGGAGGAGAAGGGGCTGGAGGCGGCGGCGTGGGTCGCCGTGTACGTGAGCGCGATGGTGCTGGCGTTGCGCGGGGAGGACGCCCGGGGGCTGATGGCGCGGGCCGTGCGGGGGCTCGACGTGTCGGAGAGCCGGGCGCTGGGTGTGCGCATGGCGATGGTGCGTGCGGCGGTGGCCGCCGCCGAGGGTGATCACGCGGTGGAGTTCGAGTTGCTGCGGGGGCTGTTCACGGCGGGGCCCGATCCGCGGCCGGTGCACTACCACTGCTCCCTCTACGGGGTGGGGGACCTGGCCGCCGCCGCCGTCCGGGTGGGGCGGCCGGCGGAAGCGGTGGCGGTGGTCGACGCGGTGGAGCGGTGGGTGGGCGACGGGATGTCGCCGCGCCTGCGGCTGCTCGTGGGGCGGGCACGGGCGTTGCTGTGCGAGGGGGAGGAGGCGGAAGGGCTGTTCCGTACGGTCGTGGGCGACCCGGTGGGAGAGCAGTGGCCGTTCGAGCGGGCGGTGGTGTCGCTGGAGTTCGGTGAGTGGCTGCGCCGCAGGCGTCGGATGAGCGAGGCGCGGGCAGAACTGTCGCGGGCGCTCACGGTGTTCCAGCGGTTGAAGGCCCATCCGTGGGCGGAGCGGACGGCGGGCGAGCTGCGGGCCTGCGGGGTGCCCGTGCGGGACGCGGAGGGCGGACCGGGCCCGGTGGAGCGGCTGACCCCGCAGCAGTTGCAGATCGCGCGGCTGGCGGCGGCGGGGCTCACCAATCGGCAGATCGGCGAGCGGTTGCTGCTGTCCGCCCGTACCGTGGGCTTCCACCTGTACCAGGTGTTCCCGAAGCTGGGGGTCAGCAGCAGGACCCAGCTCCACGACGCGCTCAGCCGCGCCGGGACGCCGCCGCGGAGCACACCGGACGACACGGCCGGCACCGGGACGCCGATGAGCCGGCGGTAGCGGGCCCCGGCGTTCCGGGTGACACGGTCGTGTGGGCGGCGGCCCCCGTCCGAACCGGTAAGTCAAACAACGGATCGCTCCGGACGGCGAGGAGGGAAGAATCGGGGGCCGAGGGCGTCCCGCGCCCCACGCCGCGCCGAGCCGGGTGACATGTCGTCATCCGGCCGGGTCCCGAGGCGCGCCGGCCGGGCCGCCGCACCCTGATGAACGAGGAGAGCACACCCATGGAAACCGACCAGCGCATCCTGCACCGGATCACCGAGATGGCGGACGAGGAACGCAGGCTGCGGGACTCCCTCGCCGCGGGCGCCTCGGACCGCGCCGCGGAGCGTGACCGGCTCGGCGCGCTCGAAAGGGAGTTGGACCAGTGCTGGGACCTGCTGCGGCAGCGGCGGGCCAGGGCCGAGTTCGGCGAGGACCCCGACGAGGCCCGTGTGCGGCCGCAGTCCCAGGTGGAGAACTACCGGTCCTGACGGCGGCCGCGGCGCGCGGCAGGACGCGCGAGGCGCACGCGGGCCGCGTGACACATCCGGAAGTCGGGTCGCTTGAGTCCCTGATTTCCCGTCCGGGTGTCCCTGACGTACACAATTGCCCGGCATGCCGGCGGCGACCGGGAACGTTTCCGGTCGCTGCCGGGCGGCGGACGGCGCGGCCGCTCAGTCCACCCAGGAGGCGAACAGCGCGTTGAGTCCCTCAGCCATGGTCGGGTGCGCGATCATGCCGTCCCGCAGACGGGTGAACGGCATCTGGGCCCACATGGCCGTCTGCACCACCGACAGCACCTCCGCCGATTCGGGGCCGAGCAGGGCGGCACCCAGGATCTGCTCGGTGTCCCGGTCGACCACGGCCTTCCACAGACCCCGCGTGTCCCGCAGGGTGCGCGCCCGCGGGATGGCCTTGACCGGCAGTTTCGCGACCCTGATGGAACGGCCCGTGGCGCGGGCCTGCTCCTCGGTGAGACCGACGCGGGCGAGTTCCGGGTCGGTGAACAGGTTCCATGGCACCAGCCGGCCGGCCGTGCTGCGGGAACCGCCCTGGATGTTGGCCTTGACGATGCGGTAGTCGTCCAGGGACACGTGGGTGAACTGCGGGCTGCCGGCCACGTCGCCCACCGCCCACGTGTGCGGGGCGTCGGTCGCCAGCCTGTCGTCCACCCGTACGAACCCGCGGTCGTCGGTCCGCACCCCCGCCGCGTCCAGGCCGAGGCCGCGCGTGACGGGATCCCGGCCGGTCGCCGCGAGGATGTCGTCGGCGGTCAGGGTCCGCCCGTCCTCCAGCAGCACCCGTACCGTCCCCCGCTCCCGGACCACCTCCTTCACCGTGACGTCGGTGATCAGCTCGACGCCGTCCTCCCGGAGGTAGTCCGCGAGGGCCGTGGCGATGTCCCGGTCCTCGCCGCGCAGCAGGTGGGGGCCGCGTTCCAGGACCGTCACCCGGCTGCCGAAGGCGGCGAACATGTGGGCGAACTCCAGGCCCACGTAACCGCCGCCGAGGACCAGGAGCCGGTCCGGGACGCGGCGCAGGTCCATGATGCTCTCGCTGGTCAGCGGTTCCGCCTCGGCGAGCCCGTCAATGGCAGCGATGTGCGGCGTCGTCCCCGTGTTGATCACCACGTCGGTGCCGCGTACGACACGGCGGCCCCCGTCGTTGAGGTCGATCTCCACCGTCCGCTCCGCGACGAAGCGCGCGGTGCCCAGGACGAAGTCCATGCCGCTGTCGAGGAACTGCCGGTGGTTGAGCTCGACCATGCCGGAGACGACGCCGTCCTTGTGCGCGCGCAGCAGCTCCAGGTCCACCCGGGGCGTCCCCAGCCGGATCCCCAGCGACTCCGCGCTGCCGGCCCTGCGGGCCAGCCGGGCGCTGGTCACCAGCGTCTTGGTGGGGATGCAGGCCACGTTGATACAGGTGCCGCCGATCATGCCCCGTTCCACCATGACCACCCTGCCACCGGCCCGCGCGGTGTCCATGGCGAGCGTCTTGCCGGCCTTGCCGCCACCCACCACCAGCAGGTCCACGTCTTCCACGCCTTCGTCCGCAACGTTCATTCCCTCTTCGTCCTCCTCGGCCGTGCGCAAGCGGTGGGGCGGGACGGCCGGCGCGTCACACACCGGCCGCCCCGTTCCAGCTTCACCGCTGCCACGGATGGACGCATCAGTCGAATGACCACTCACTCCGCGGCGCGCTGCCGTGGACCCTCCCCCCTCCTGCCGTGACGCGGGCGCGCGGCGGCGGACACGGGGGCGGGGCGAGGCGTCCGCCGGGCCGCCCGGGACACGGCTCGCAGGGGTCCTCCCGGGGTGGCGGCGGCCCCCGCGGCGGGGGGCCGGGGAGGCGTCCACCCCGGTGAGTCAACCGACTGATGACCGCCCGGGCGGCCCCGGCCTACTTTTCCGGCGTGGCCGCCGGACGGAGCCCCACCTCGTGGAGGGCCACGGCGGTGCGCAGGCGGCGGACCGCTGCCGGGACACCGTCCGGACGGTGAAAGGAGGACGCCTCGATGCCCGTGACACCGCGTCTACGCATCGGCGAAGAACTGGGGCCGGCTCAAGCGGTGCGTTTCACGCTGCTGGGGCCGGTGCGGGCCTGGCGGGCCGAGGAGGAACTCCCGCTCGGCCCGCGCCAGCAGCGCCTGCTCCTCGCCGCGCTGCTGGCGGGCGCGGGACGGCCCGTCCCGCTGACGGAACTCATCGGCCTGCTGTGGGACGGTGAGCCACCGGTCAGCGCGGTGAACGCGGTCCACCGGTACGTCGGCTCGCTGCGGCGGCTGCTGGAACCGGGCCTGCCGATCAGGTCGCCGGGCCGGTGGCTCGTCCGGCAGGCGGGGAGCTACCTGCTGCGTGTCGACGCGGACGGCCTGGACCTGCTCAGGTTCCGCGACCTCGTCCGGCGGGCCCGCGCCACGGCCGCCGCGGGCGGCCTCCCGGCGGCCGTCGACCTGTATCTGGAGGCGCTGGACCTGTGGCAGGGCCACTGCGCGGAGGACCTGGGCGCCGTCGCGGCGGTGCACCCGGCCTTCGCCATGGTGGAACACGAATACGCACCGGCCGTGTGCGAGGCGGCCGCCGCGGCCCTGGACTGCGGCCGGGCCGGCTCCGTCCTGCTGCCCGTCCGGCAGGCCGCGGACCGCTGCCCGCTCGACGAGGCGCTCCAGGCGTCCCTGCTGCTCGTGCTCGCCGCGGACGGCAAGCAGGCGGAAGCGATCATGCTGTACCAGACCGTCAGGGCCCGGCTGTCGGAGGAACTGGGGGTCGACCCCGGGGCCGAGCTGCGGGCCGCCCACCAGAGCGTGCTGCGCGGCGGGCCGGCGCGGCTCCGGGTACCGGCGGCCGCCGGGACCGAGGCGCGACCCGCGGCGCCGCTCCCGCGGTCCCGGGCACCGTGGATCGAGCCCGCCCAGCTGCCACCGGACCTGCCCTTCTTCACCGGACGCGAGCGGGCCCTCGGCCAGGCGCTGGAGACCGCGCACCAGGGCGGCGACGGCCTGCGTGTCCTGGCCGTCGACGGCATCCCCGGGGTCGGCAAGACCGCGCTGGCGGTCCACTTCGCGCACCGCGTGGCGGCGGACTTCCCCGACGGGCAGCTCTACACGGATCTGGGCGGCTTCGCGGCACACGGCGCCCCCGCCGATCCGGGTGAGGTGCTGCACGGGTTCCTGGAAGCCCTGGGCGTGGACCGGCACCGCGTCCCCGCCTCCACGCAGGCCAGGTCGGCGCTGTTCCGCAGCGCCCTGTCCGGGCGTCGCGTGCTCGTGGTGCTCGACAACGCGTCCGACGCGGAGCAGGTACGGCCGCTGCTGCCCGGCACCTCCGAGTGCATGGTCGTGGTGACCGGCCGGAGCAGGCTGATCGGTCTGGCCACCGCGCACGGAGCACGGCTGCTCTCCCTGGACGTGCCCTCGGTGGCCGAGGCGACGGCGTGCTTCCTGCGCCGTGTCGGTCCCGCGCGGACCGACGCGGGTGTGGCCGTCGTCGAGGAGATCGTGGCGCGCTGCGGCCGGCTGCCCCTCGCCCTGGCCCTCGTGGCCGCCCGCGCGGCGAGCCGTCCCGAGCAGCCGCTGACCCGGCTGGCCGCCGGACTGGCCGCCGCGCAGGGCGGCCTCGGAGGCTTCGACGAGGACGACAGCGCCAACGCCGTGCGCGGTGCCTTCTCCTGGTCCTACCGGACGCTCGGCGCCGAGGCCAAGCGGGTCTTCCGGCTGCTCCCCCTGCACCGGGCTCCCGACGTCGACACGGCCGCGCTGGCGAGGGCTGCCGGTGTCTCGCGGGAGACGGCGGCCGCGGCTGCCGGGGAGCTGGTGCGCGCCCGTCTACTGGACGTCCGGGGCCGCGACCGGTACGGCGCGCACGACCTCGTACTGGCCTACGCGGCCGAGCTCGGCCGTGCCGCGGAAGCGGTCCGTCCGGCCGCTCCGCGGCGCTCGTACGTGCACTCCCGCCGCTCGGCGCGGCCCGTGGCGCTGCCGCTGCGCGGCCGGGCCGACGTACACGCGGAGGAGTGGGCCCTGTGAACACCCCCCGTGCGGCACGTGTGTGCGCATACCGTGGCGTCGCGCCCACTGACTCGCTGCCGGGTGCGCCGGGCCTCCACGGGTCGACCCGGCACCGCCCAGGCGACGTTCACGGCCTCCGCCGGCGTCCGGCCCCCTCGCCCGGCGGGCGGGGAGCAACGCGGAGACGGCCCCGTCAAGACACGCGCCACAAAGTTTCCACTGCCCGTTGCGCATGCTGTTCCGGAGGCGGCGCGTGGCCCGTTCCGGAACGGACTGCGAGCCCGCGGAAAACCGCCCCCGCCACGCCACCCCCGGATTCCGACCGCCTTCTCGCAGGGAGAGACATGTCCGCTGTCACCCACCACACCGCCCCTACGCAGTTCGTCGAGGCCGACGGTGTCCGCTACGCCTACCGCCGGCTCGGTTCCGGCGGCGAGGTCCCCCTCGTCATGCTCCAGCACTTCACCGGCAACCTCGACAACTGGGACCCCGCCCTCGTCGACGCGCTCGCCGCCGAACGCGAGGTGATCCTGGTCGACTATCCCGGTGTCGCGTCCTCCACCGGCGCCTTCGCCACCACGATCGCGCAGATGGCCCAGCAGATCATCACCTTCACCGCCGCCCTCGGCCTGGAACGGATCGACCTGCTCGGCTTCTCCATCGGCGGCTTCGCCGCCCAGGACATCGCGCTGGTCAGGCCCCGCCTGGTCCGCCGTCTCGTCCTCGCCGGGACCGGCCCCAAGGGCGCCCCGGGCATGCACGGCTGGCGCAAGGACATCGAGACGCACGCCCGCGCCGAGGTGCCCACCGGCGAGGACCTGCTCTACATCTTCTTCGCCCACACCGAGACCAGCCAGGCCAAGGGTGTGGAGTTCCTGGGCCGGTTCACGGCCCGCACCGAGGGCCGGGACGTGCCCAGCAGCCTCGCCTCGCGCGACGCCCAGTACGACGCCGTACTGGAGTGGGGCATCCCGGACCACTCCGCACTGCAGCGCCTCACCGGCATCCAGTGCCCCACGCTCATCATCCAGGGCGACGACGACCTGATGATCCCCACCAGGAACAGCTACCTGATGGCCGGTCTGATCCCGGACGCGCAGATCCGGATCTACCCCGACGCCGCCCACGCCTCGCTGTTCCAGTACCCCGCCGAAGCCGCCAAGGACGTCAACGCCTTCCTCGGCTGACTCCGACACATCATCAGGAGAACACCATGTCCGACCTGCTCAGCACCATCTTCGACGCCTACGGCGGACGCGCCCGCTGGGAAGAGGCCAGCCGGATCACCGCGCGGCAGTTCTTCGGCGGCGCCCTGTGGGGCATGAAGGGCCACCCCGGTGCCCTCGACGACGTCGACGTCACGGTCGACCTGCGCCGCGAGTACGTCACCCAGAAGCCGTTCTTCCACCCCGACCACCACACGGCGTTCTCCGCCGACCGTGTGGCGGTGGAGGACTCGGACGGCAACGTGATCGAGGAACTGACCGATCCCCGCGCCTCCTTCGCCGGCCACGACCTGATGACGCCGTGGACGAGGCTCCAGCTCGCCTACTTCTCCGGCAGCGCCATGTGGACGTACCTCGCCGAGCCGCTCTCGCTGACCTACCCCGGCGTGCGGACGGAGGAGATCGGCCCGTGGACGGAGAACGGGGAGAAGTTCCGGCGCCTGCACATCACCTTCCCCGACAGCATCGCCACCCTCAGCACCGAGCAGACCGTGTACGTCGACGCGCAGGGTCTGATCCGCCGGCGCGACTACAGCGTGGAGATCGCCGGTAACACCCCCGCCGCGCACTACGTCTCCGGCCACCAGGAGGTGTCCGGCCTGGTCATCCCCACCACACGGATGATCTACAGCCGCGACGACAACGGCGACAAGGTCCCCGACCCGCTCGTCGTCTCGGTCCGGCTCGAGAACGTCACGGTGTCCTGACCCGCGCCCGGCGCGCCTTCGCCGCGGTGGACCCGGCCGGGACGGGCGCCACCGCGGCGGACCGGCGCGCGGCGGTGTGATCCGGTACCGAGCCGCACAACCCGAAGCCGCGCGGTCCCCTGACCGCGAGCCCCCTGACCGCACAGCCGTCGGGCCCCCCTGCCGTCCGGCCCCCCTGCCGTCCGGCCGCCCGGGCGGCCTCGTCCCCATCAGACCCGCCGACCAGGAGAACCCTGCGACATGACCACCACCATGCGCGCCGTCGCCTACCGCGCGTCCCTGCCGGTGACCGACGACGAGAGCCTCCTCGACGTCAAGCTGCCCGTGCCCGAACCCGGCCCCCGGGACCTGCTCGTCCAGGTCGAGGCCGTCGCCGTCAACCCGGTCGACTACAAGATCCGGAAGAACCAGGACCCGAAGGGCCGTGAGCGGGTGCTGGGCTGGGACGCCGCCGGCACGGTCGTCGCGACCGGTTCCCAGGTGGAGAACTTCAAGCCCGGCGACGAGGTCTTCTACGCCGGAGCGCTCGACCGGCCGGGCGCCAACTCCGAGTACCACGTGGTCGACGAGCGTCTCGTCGCCCTGAAGCCGACGACCCTGACCTTCAGCGAGGCGGCGTCGCTGCCGCTGACCTCCCTCACCGCGTGGGAGGGTCTGTTCGAGCGGATCGGGCTGCACCACGACCTGATCGACGAGACGGGTTCCCTGCTGGTGACGGCGGCCGCCGGCGGTGTCGGAGCCGTGGTGAGCCAACTGGCCCGCGCGCTCACCGACCTCACGGTGATCGGCACGGCGTCCCGCCCGGAGACGGTCGACTTCGCCCGCCGCATGGGCGCGCACCACATCGTGGACCATCACCGGCCGTTGCCGCCGCAGCTCGCCGAGGTGGCCCCGAACGGCATCGACCACGTCTTCAGCACCGCGGGGACCGACCGCAACCTGACCGTCTACGCCGAGGTCCTCACCCCGTTCGGGCAGATCGTCGCGATCGACGACGTCGAGAACCTGCCCGTCGGCCTGCTGAAGGCGAAGAGCATCGGTTTCCACTGGGAGTTCATGTTCACCCGCTCCCTGTTCCGGACCGCGGACATGGACCGGCAGGGCAAGATCCTCACCCAGGTGGCCCGTCTGGTGGACGCCGGCGTCATGGTGAGCACCGCGACCAGGGACCTGGGCCCGGTCAACGCGGCGAACCTGCGGGAGGCGCACGGCATCATGGAATCCGGCACCGCCATCGGCAAGATCACCCTCACCGGCTTCTGAGCCGGCCGGGACCCCGGGGCGCCCGCGCCCCGGGGTCCCGACGGTTCGGGCAGGGGCGTTGCACGTTGGTGCCTCGCCCACGGCGGACCCAGGTGTCTTCGGCTCATTTGGGGGAACGTGAGCGAAGCGGCTTCGGACACATGAGGCGTGCCTTCCGCAAGCGCCGCCGGAAAGGAAGTCGTGACGACGTGCACATCGTGATCGAACCCGGGGTGACGGCGGGCATCGCGGAGGACGGGGCGCTCACGCTGTTGTCGCCCCTGGGCGCTCCCTACTCCTACGCGCCCGAGGCCAGCGCCATGTGGATCGCCCTGCGGCAGCACGGTGGGAATGTCCGGGCCGCCGCCGCGGTGCTCGGCAGCGCGTGGAACGCCGACGTCTCGGCGGTTCGCCGGCTCCTTCACGCGCAGGTGGCCGACTGGCAGCGGGCCGGCCTGGTGAAGGCGTCGCCCGAACCCGCCCGCGCTTCCTGACGGGACCGGGCCTGCTCCTCGTGACGTGACTGGTCACATGACTGATGGTCGCGCCGGGACCATCGGACAGGGTTGCTCAGGACACCGACGGCAGGACCGAGCGGGACACGCAGAGCCCGTTCGGTCCGCACACGTATATGGAGCGGGCTATGTCTACATGGACCTCGGACCGGTTCGGCGCTGTGGCGGTCCTGACGTTCACCAGGGAACCCGGCAACTTCATGGACTTCGGTTCCATGGTGCGACTCGGCTCGCTGCTGGAGGACCTGGGCCGGCAGACCGACGAGGTGAAGGTCGTCATGCTGGCGAGCGGGCTGGACGACACCTTCATCGACCACGCCGAGTTGTCCGATCTGGCGCGGGCCGGTGCGGGCCTGGCGAGCGAGGAGGAACTCGGCTCCTGGTCGCGTGCGCTGCGCCTGCTGGAGGAGATTCCCCAGCCCACCGTCGCGGCCGTCGACGGTCTCGCCTCGGGCGGAGGCAATGAGATCGCCCTCGCCTGCACCCTGCGGATCGCCTCCCCGCGCTCCCGCTTCCAGCAGCCGGAAGTCGCCGTCGGCATCATCCCGGGCGGTGGAGGAAGTGTCCGGCTGCCTCGGCTGATCGGTTCCGGCCGCGCGGCCGAGGCCATCCTGACGGGACGGCCGGTCCTCGCGGAGGAGGCGCTGAACGTCGGCTGGGTCAACACCATCCTGACGGGAGCCGACTTCACGCAGGAGGCGCTGCGCTGGGTCGAGGCCATCGCCGGGAACCCGGCGCCGGCGCTGCACGCGGCGAAGCACTCCGTCGTGGCCGGCTCTCGCCTTCCGTTCGGCGAGGCGATGGCGACGGAGCGGCGCCTCTTCGGTGAACTCACCGCGGGGAACGCGGCGCTCGCGTCCGGGTCCTAGGGTCTTTCGCTTTGGATCAGGACGGATCAGGGAGCGGGGGTCCGGTGGCGTGCGTCGCCTCGCAGCCGCACGCGCCAGACCCCGCTCGGCTCGGGGCGACGACGTCGTGGGCGAGCAGACACCGCGACAGCCACTAAGTGGTGTGCCCACTCCACTTATGGTTATGCTGACAGGCGCCGGGACGGCGAACGGCCGTCCGGGCTCCCCTGAGAGAGGCAGACAGCCATGAGTGACTCGCGGATGGACGAACTCACCTTCTTCCTGGGCGTCTGGGACGCGCCGGGGCAGTTCCACGCCACCCCCTTCGGCCCGCGGAAGCCGATCGAGATGAAGGTGACCGGTTCCGGGGAACTCACCCCGCACTACGTGCGGCTCAGCACGGAGGAGCAGCCCACCGCGGACAACCCGAACCCGCTGCGTGCCACGTACGTGTGGGGGTTCGACGCCGCTTCCGACGAGTTCGTCGCGGACTGGTTCGACAGCAACGGCGGCCGGGCCCGGCAGCGTTCCTCGGGCTGGCAGGGTGACACCCTGGTGTTCGAGGGCACCATGACGATGAACGGTGCGACCGTTCCCCTGCGCGACACCTTCACCCGGCTGGGGCCCGACACGTATCACCACATCGGCGAACTCGACCTCGGCCAGGGCTGGACAGCGGTGGACGAGGAGACGGCGACCAGGCTCACCCCGTCCGCCTCCTGAACGGTGGACACCGGCCCGGAAGGAGAGGCATGAGCGCGCAGGATCCGCGGATGGATGTCGGCATCGCGTCACTGGCCGACTTCCAGCCCCGTACGGTCGACGGCCGTCCTCTGACCGCCGGCGAACGGCACAGCCAACTGATCCGCCTCGGCGTGACCGCCGACCGGCTCGGACTGGACCACATCGGCATCGGCGAACACCACAGCGTGGACTTCGCCGTCTCCTCGCCGGCCGTGGTGCTGGCCGCCATCGCCGCCCGGACCTCGCGCATCAGGCTCACCAGTTCGGTCAGCACCCTCAGCGCCCTCGACCCCGTGCGGCTGTACGAGGACTTCGCCACGCTCGACCTCGTCAGCGAGGGGCGTGCGGAGATCACCGTGGGGCGCAGCGCCCACCCGGAACCGTTCGAACTGTTCGGCGTCCCCCTGAGCCACTACGACCAGGTCTTCGCGGAGAAACTGGGACTGCTGCTACGCGTTCGCGACGAACCCCGGGTGACCTGGCACGGACGGTTCCGTTCCGCGCTGGCCGGGGCCGCCGTCGTCCCCAGGGCACGGCAGGACCCCCTGCCGGTGTGGATCGGGGTCGGCGGAACCGCCGCCAGCGCCGAACGCGCGGGACGCCTCGGACTGCCCATGATGCTCGGGTACATCGGCGGGCCTGTGGAGCGCCTGGCCCACCTCGCCGCCGTCTACCGGGCGGCAGGCGAGGCGGAGGGGCACGGCCACCGGCTGCGTCTCGGCGTCGGAGTGCACTTCTTCAGTGCCGACGGCACCGCCACCGCCCTCGACACCTACCCGTACTACCGGGACTTCCTTCGGCCCAAGCGGCCGGGGGGAAATGGCCTCACCGTCTCACCGGAACAGTTCCGGGCGGGCCTGGACCCGTCCGGACATCTCCTGATCGGCACACCCGAACGCGTCACCGAGAAGGCGACCGCCCTCTACGAAGCGGTGCGTTTCGACCGCCTCCAGGCCCTGGTGGACTGGGGCGGTCTGCCCGACGACGCGGTCGCCTCGTCCGTCGGGCACCTGGCCACCGCGGTCGCGCCCGCACTGCGCCGGCTCGCCGGTGCGGCGGCCTGGTCCCGGCCCGGTGCGTCGCGAGCCTGACGCCGTGCGCGGGGGCAGGGTGGACCGCACCCGGTCCCCACCTGACGGACCACCGTAAGCTGTCGGACCGTGCCACCCACCGACAACACCTCACCACTCCGGCAGCGCCGCGCCGACGCCCAGGCCAACCGCGCCAAGATCCTCACGGTCGCGGCCGAGCTGTACACGACGCGCGGTCTGGACGTCTCGCTCAACGAGATCGCGCGGCGTGCCGGAGTGGGCATCGCCACGCTGCAACGCAACTTCGCCGGGCGCGAGGAACTCGTCGCCGCGGTGTTCACACCCCGGGTACGCGCCTACGCCGACGCCGTGGACAAGGCTCTGGAAGAACCCGATCCCTGGGTGGGCTTCCGCGGTTACGTCGAGCACGTCGCCGCGCTGCAGTGCGCGGACCAGGGCCTTGCCGTCGTACTGAACACGACGTTCCCGACCTCCGACGAACTCGAGGCCCACCGGCGCCGCGCCATGCGCGGTTTCACCCGGCTGGTGCGGCGTGCCAAGGAGGCCGGGGTCCTGCGCCCCGACTTCTCCCCGCACGATCTGCCGCTGCTGCTGCTCGCCAACGCCGGCGTCGTCATGGGCAGCGGGTCCCACGCGGACAAGGCGTCCCGCCGGCTGATCGCTCTCGTCCTGCGCGCCTGCGCCGTGACGGACGACGAGCCGCTGCCGCCGGGGCCGCCCGCCCGCGGTCTGCTGCGCACCCTCGAACCACCCCTGCCACCGACCTCCCGTCGCTGACGCCCCCACCCGGCACGTCGCCTGCCGGGAGGGGGTCACCTTGATGTCCCCTCCCGGCCGCGGCTCGTCGGACGAGGGCCGTCAGCCGCCGAGGAAGGCGTTCACCTCTGCGGCGAACTCGGCCGGGTACTGGAAGAGGAATCCGTGACCGGCGTCCGGGTAGATGCTCAGCTTCGCGTTGGGCAGGTGTTCGGCCAGCAGGTAGGTGTTCCGGGTGGGGACCATCTCGTCGTTGTCGCCGTTGGCCACCAGAACCGGCTGCCGGATGGACTCCAGACGCTGCAGGCGCGAGTCGTCCCGGACACCCCACGCGGAGATGGCGGTCAACTGAGCGTCACGGACGGCCAGGTCGGTCGCGGTGTCCCGCTCGGCGGTACGCAGTCCCAGGCGCTTGAGGAACTCCACGCCCTTGGCCTGGCTGGACGCGCTCTTCTCGAAGAAGAGGGTGAGCAGGTTCGCGGCGGAGGGGGCGTCGTGCAGGGCAGCCTCGCGAATGGCGCCCGCCGTGTACTGGTGGATGTCCCGGCCGCCCCGGGGTGCCGTACCGGCCAGGACCAGCCGACGCACCTGCCACGGGCGGAAGAGGGTGACCTCCTGGGCGATGAAGCCGCCGAGGGAGAAGCCCAGCAGGTCGAAGCGGCGCAGTCCGACGGCGTCCAGGAAGGCGATCGCGTTGTGCGCCATCTCCTCCACGGTGTTCGGCGTGGTCCCGGTGGAACCGCCGACCCCGGCGAGATCCACCAGGACGACCTCGCGCTGGGCGGCGAGGGCGTCGACGAGTTCGGGATCCTAGTTGTCGAGGTTGGCGCGGAAGTGCACCAGGCAGACCACCGGCAGGTCGCTCGCGTTGGGGCGGCCGAAGCGACGGTAGCGGTAGGTGACGCCGTCGGCGGCCTCGACATGGAGGTTGGGCGTCGTGATCTGGCTGTGGGTGGATTCGGTGGCCACGGTGGGCGCCTTTCGACACTGATGGGCGGACGGGGGGGGATCGGGCGGGAGCGCGGGCGCGGACCGGCGGTCGGCGACCCGTCGCGCCCGCGCTGGTGCGCGGGACACTCCGCGGCCCTGCGGCACGCGGCCCTGCGGCGTAACCGGGAAGCGCCTGGACTAGTCGCGGGGCCCGAGGCGCTCGCCCATGTTCAGTTCCAGGTCGTAGACGGTCTCCGGGCTCGCCTTCGCCGACAGCCGCAGGCGCTGCTGGACGAAGTCCCGGGCGAGGAGCCCGGCGAAGCGCTGGTGGGTGGCCGCCAGATCGTCCGGGCCGTGCAGCGGGGCCTCCTCGTCGACGATCTCCTTGACCGCGCGGAGGGCGTCGGCGTCGAAGGAGGCGATCCGTCGCGCGAACCGGTCGACGACCGCGTCCAGTTCGGCGTCGGGGACGGCACGGTTGACCCAGCCGTACAGAGCGGCCGTGTCGGCGTCGTAGTCCTCACCGGAGGCGATGATCTCCAGGGCCCGCGACCGCCCGGTGAGCTGCACCAGGCGCTGGATGCCACCGCAGCCGGGGATGATCCCCGTACCGATCTCCAGCTGGCCGAGCACGGCCTTCTCCCGGCTGGCGAACCGCACGTCGAGCGTGGTCAGGAACTCGTTGCCGATGCCTCGCGCACGCCCGCGCAGAGAACCCACCGTGAGGTAGCGGGCGTTGCCGAAGCGGCCGATGATGTCGAACCAGGCCGGCATCCCCTCCCCGAACTCCGCGATCCTGCCCAGGTTCAGGTGTGCCATGAAGAAGTCGGGAACGGCGCTGTCGAAGACGACCACCTTGACGTCGGGGTCCGCCTCCAGCCGGTCGACCACCTCCCCGAGGGCGGACTCCACCTCGGGGTCGTAGAGGTTGAGGGGCGGATTGTCGAAGGTGACCCTCCAGTATCCGGGGCTCTGCTGTTCGGCGCGCACAGGGGCGTGCGGGGAGGCGGTTGCGCTGTTCGACATGGTGAAGTCCCGGTTCGTAGGGTGTGCACGGGAGAAGTGGTACACCGGCCTGACACAGGCGGCCGGGCGACCGACCCCGACACTAAGGGGTTTGGCGTGCCGGGACCGGTGCCGGACGCCATCGGTGCCCGATAGGGCACATTCCCGCGGTACACCGGCCGGGGCGTCAGTCATTCCTCCCCCCATCGACAGTCGTTCGACGGAAGCGGGCGGCCCATTTCCCCGCTGGACTGTTCCCACATGTCGACCACGGCGCGGACGTCTGCGCCCGATACAGGACCTCACCGTGACACCTGATGCGCTGACAGCCCCTTCCGCCGGTACGGCCGGAGCCGGGGGCCACCGGATCCGCACCCGTTCGGGCCGGACGACCGTGACCCGGCGAGCCGAGGCGGCGGATCTCGCGGCGGTGAACGCCATGCACGGCCGCTGTTCCCCACAGACGCTCTTCGGCCGCTACCAGACCGGGCGTTTCGCCCTGCGTGCGCACGAGTGGGCCCGGCTGACCCGGCAGGGGACGAGCTGGGTGACGAGTCCCGTGTACCGTCCTGACGTGGTCGTCGCCGTCACACACCTGCTGCCCCACGGCACCGAGGGCCGCGGCGAGCTGGCCTTGCTCGTGGAGGACGGCTGGCAGGACGTGGGCCTCGGCACGGCGCTGGCACGCTGGGCGGTGTCCCGGGCGCCGCTCTTCGGCGTCCGGCGAGCGGTGGTCGTCACGACGCGCGACAACCACCGTATGACCGCCATCTGCGACGCCCTCGGCGCACACGTCGAGCCGGCGGGGGCCCCGGGCGGTACGCGGGACGGCACGGAGGACGGCGACGACGTACTCCACTTCGTGCTGGCCGTGCCCGAGGGGACCACGCCCCGGTGTGTGCACGGCACATGTGGCCATGCTTCGGCCTGACCCGGTCCACCGGTGCCGGTTCGGCCGTCCCCGGCCGATGTGGCACACCTGGTGTGGGCGCCGGTGACCGCACGACCCGCCGCCGGCGGTACACCGACGTGTCCGAGGCGTCGGGCTGTCCGGCGTCAGATGCCGATGACCATGCGGAACCGTGCCTCACCGCGCAGCATCCGGTCATAGGCCGCCTGCGCGTCGGCCAGCGAGGTCCGCTCCACCATCGGGACCACGTCGTGCGCCTGCGCGAAAGCCAGGTTCTGCTCGTTCTCCGCCGAGGTTCCGGTGAGGGAGCCGGACACCTGGACGGCGTCGAAGATCAGTCGGCGCGGCGCCACACGGACCGGCTCCGGTGACACTCCCACCAGGACGAGCCGTCCCCGGCGGGCCAGGCCGCCCAGCAGCGGGCTCACGTCCCCGCCCGCCGCCGTGCCCAGCACCATCCGGGCACCCCCGAGCTTCGTGAGCTGCTCGGCGGCGTCCGAGGCCCTGCTGTCGACGTAGTGGTGAGCGCCCAGCCGGAGGGCGAGTTCCTCCTTGTCGGCCCCGCGCGCGATCGCGACCACCCGCAGCGCCAGGGCACGCGCGTACTGCAGGGCCAGGTGCCCCAGGCCACCGATGCCCTGCACGGCCACCAGGTCACCGGCCACCAGGCCGCCCGGCTGCCGGACGTGCTCCACCAGGGCGTTGTACACGGTGAACCCCGCGCACAGCAGCGGCGCCACCCGGGCGGCGCTCATCTCCTCCGGCACGGCCACCAGGCCGGTCTGCCGGGCGTACATGTACTCGGCGTAGCCGCCGTCGACGTGCACACCCGTGTACGGCTGGTCGGTGCAGCCGGCGAAGTCGCCCAGCCGGCACTCCGCGCACACTCCGCAGTGGCCGCCGAGGAAGCCCACACCCACCCGGTCGCCCACGCTCCACCCCGTGACGCCCGCGCCGAGGGCGTCGATGCGGCCGACGGCCTCGTGTCCGGGAACCCTGCCGGCCTCCCCCTCGTCGTGCGGACGCACGGCGATCGAGTCGCTGTGGCAGACGCCGCACGCCTCCACCCGGATACGCACCTGCCCCGGACCCGGCGGGACCAGCTCCCGCTCGGTGAGACGCAGGGTTCCGTCGGGGGCGACCTCGACTGCGCTGTACGTGGCCATGGGCAGCTCCATGTGTGAGGGGGCGAGTGTGCGCGGAGGGCGCATGGTCCGTGTGCGTCACACCGGTCGTCGGCCCCAGCATGGCGTGCCGTAGTGGAACGTTTGTGACCTCGCTCTTGACCGGGGAGGCCGACTTGACTTCCCCAGTGGAGATCGTCCTGCGCTACGCGCGCGCCGCCGACCACTCGTTCCTGGGGGTCAGAGCCCCGCGGTGGAGCGCCTGCGCAGACACCTGACCGCGCAGGTCGAGCGTATCCGCGGCTCCGGAATCGAGTGCGGATGTCTGCTCGGCACGTCGGCCGGTGACGGCCCCCATGCCGGCGAGAAGGTCCGGGAGGCCGTCCGGGAGGCCCTGGACGGCTGGTCCGACGCGCTGACCGCCACGATCGCGGAGGGCCAGGCGTCGGGCGAGATCACCGGTGCCTGGCCCGCCGGCGCCCTGGCCGCCTTCCTGCTCGACCTCTTCGAGGGCGCCGCGCTGCGGGCCAAGACCGGGGCCGATCACGCGCACCTGGGCGAGGAGATGAGCATCGCCCTGGCAGCGCCGCGCCCCTGACGGTCGAGAGGCCCACCGGTGCGCTCGCCCGGCGCGGGCCACCGCTTGGCCACCGGCTCACGCACCGGCACGCGGGACGAGGGGTGGGCCGGTCGCCCCGTTCACCGAAGAGCGCGGTGGTCAGGCCCTGATGGCGTTGAGGGCGAGGTTCAGGGACCGCATGGCCGCGTCCTCGTCCCGGGTCGCCTTGCCACGCAGCCCCGCGCCCTCGAAGGCGTCGATCAGGAAAGCGGCGAGGTCGGTCGCGGGTTCCCGGGGAGTGATCTCCCCCGACCGCTGCCCGTCCTCGATCACCGGGGCCAGTACGCCGACCCACGCGGCGAGGCTGCGCCGGACGACGTCCCCGACCTCGTCGCCGACCGTGGGTCCCTCGCTCGCCATGGTCATCAGCAGGCATCCGTACTCGACGCCGGTGGCGCTGGTACGCGAGGCCTGCGCGGCGAAGTGTGCGCGCAGCCGCTCCATCGCCGAGAGTCCTTCGGTGGCGAGCATGGTCACATCCGTGCCGTGGCTGTAGCGGCGGATGATCTCGGCGGCGAGTTCCTGCTTGCTCTTGAAGTGGTTGTAGAAGGACCCCTTCGGCACTCCCGCGGCATTGGTGATGTCCGCGACGCTGGCGCCATTGAAGCCCTGACGACGGAACACGGTCTCCGCGTGTTCGATCAGCTTTCCCCTGACGCTCACCTGAGGCATGGTCTCAATATGGCCGGTCTGCTTGAAGTTGTCAAAAGTCCGTGAACGGCACGGGGACAAGCGGGAGACGCCGGCAGACGCGCCGGCGCAGGCGTTCCGGCAGGCGTTCCGGCACATGCCGATTCGGCATGGGGCGATGACACATACGTCTTGGACGACCTGATCCGCTCTCTGCTCGAATGTCACCCGAACCCCAGCGGAAGCGAGGAGAGCAGTGACTTCCCTGTCCGGCAACATCACATCCCCCGTCCTGACGGACCCCGACACCCAGCAGGCGGTGCGGTTCCTGGGCGGTCTCGTCCGGATGCGGGCGCGGGCCGCCGACACCGCGGGCGCCTACGCGCTGCTGGAGCACACCGGCGAGCGCGGCTACATGTCGCCGCTGCACCTGCACGAGTCCGACGAGGAAACGTTTCTGATCCTGGACGGGACGCTGCGGGTGGAGGTCGGCAACGAGGTGCGCAGCGTGGGGGCGGGCGGGCTCGCGCTGCTGCCGCGCGGACTGGCGCACGGTTTCGTCGTGACCTCCCCGACGGCCCGCTTTCTGACGCTGCACACTCCGGGCGGAGGATTCGACGCGTTCGTGGCGGACGTGGGTGTGCCGTTCGACGGCACCGTCCAGCCGGAAGCCGGCCCGGGTCCCGACCCGGAGGAACTGACCCGGCGCGCCGCCGCGCACGGCATCCGGATAGTCGGCCCGCCACTGCTGCCCTGACGGGCGGCCGGGAGGGCTTTGTCGATGTTGACTTCCAAGACGACCAGTCATATTGTACATCTGAGGTCGACCCGCCCTCCTCGTCCATCATCACCACACCGCCCGAGCCCCGGCCTCCGTGGCCCCCGGTCGCAGCGGTCGCAGAGAGGAAGAACGCCGTGTTCGAACGCATCCTGGTGGCCATCGATCCCAGTGCCGCCCGGGAGACGGCACTCCTGATGGCCGGCGAACTGGCCCGACCCGCGAACGCCACCGTGCACGTGCTCCACGTCGTGACGTCCATGGTCGCCGGCGACACCGTCGTGAACCTGGAGGAGGAGCAGCAGGGCGAGGCGATCCTGGAGGAGGCCCTGGCCACCCTCCGCGGCCTCGGTGTGGAGGCGGAGGGGCACCTCGCGCACAGCCTGACGCAGCAGGTGCCCTCCGTCATCTCCGCCGCGGCCGAGGAGTTCAAGGCGGACCTGCTCGTCGTCAGCCCTCATCACCGGGGCGCGGTCGCGGCCTTCTTCAACCCGCGGGTCAGTGACGCCGTCGCGCACGCGGGCGGAATCGCCGTTCTGCTGGCTCCCGAGGTCACGCCCGCCGGCCACTGAAAGCGGACGGCTCCCCGCTGCGCTTCGCACGGTCGCCGGCTACGCCCGGGTCCGACAGCGGCTGGGGCGGGGCCGGCGGGGGCGCCGTCGCAGCCCGCCGGCGCCGGCCGGGCTTCCGGCGTCGGGGTACCGCGGGTGCGTGCAGGCGCACGTACGCGGCGACTCGGCGACACCGCCGAACAACGTGCACCCCGTCCTCTCCTGGATGTTCCTACAGCGCGGCCAAGTCGGCCCTGCGGTCGCAGACGAACTCCCTGCGGCCGGAGCTGAAGCCCCGCGGCTTCGGTGTGAGGGGTCCTCACGGGTACGTCGACACCGACATGGCGGCGGACGTCGACGCGCCCACGTCCAGCCCGCAGGACGTGGCCGCGCTCGCTCTCGGCGGAGTCGAGTCCGGAGCGTACGAGGTGCCGCCCGACGACCTGTCACAGCGCGTCAAGGCGGGCCTGGCCACGGGCATCGAGACCCTTCACCCGCAACTCGTGAAGTGACGCCCGTGGGCCGTCGGGCCCGGGGGGGTGTGCCGCCGAGCTGCCGGGCCACCTGGTCGACCCGCCACCGGAATCCTCCCTGGACCCGTGGCGGGAGCGGCACGGGTCGCGTGCGTCCTCGGCATGACGGTCACCCCGTACTCGCGGCAGGGGTGACCCCGGACGGCCCGGGGCCACCCCTGCCTTCACCACGCGGTGCCGGTCAGGTGAGGTCGCGCACCTTGATGGCGTGGATGCCGCGGCCGTGCGTGGCCGCGTACAGGGTGCGGCCGTCGGGGCTCAGCTTCAGCTGGAGCACGGCGACGGCCGGGAGGCTGCCGACCCGCCGCCACGTGCCGCGGCCGGGCGCGCGGTAGACGACGCCCAGGTCGGTGGCGACGGCGAGACCGCCGTTCGGCGTGACGACCGCCGAGTTGGCCGGTACGTCGGGCAGGTTCGCCGAGATGTCCTTCCAGGTGGTTCCCCCGTCGGTGGACTCGAAGACGTGGCCGACGCCGGCGCCGGGGCCCTCGGTCCAGTGCCGGGAGAAGCCGTTGACCGCGAGGAAGACGTGGCCGGCGTTCTTCGGGTCGACGGCGAAGCCGCTGAGGTAGCGGTTGGGCACGGTCCCGTCCACGGGCAGGGCGATGTCGTGCCACCCGCTCCCGTCCTCGTTCCCCACGGAGATGCCGCGGGCGAAACCCTGGTTGTTGCAGGGGCCGCACCAGGCCGCGTACACCGTGCCGCCCGAGGCCGCGACGGCGGTCGCCGTACGGCCGGCGCCGAGGTCGTACACGCTCTTCCATTCGTCGCCGCCGCGGATGGCGTAGCCGTGGGTCTGCACCCAGATGTGCCGGCCGCCGGCGATCCACGTCGAGCTGTCCTTCGTGTCGGCCGCGAGCGGGGCGATGAAGCGGGCCTCGCCGGTGGCGCTGTCGGCCGGCGCGACGTCGTACGAGGTGGCCTTGCCCGGATCGGTGATCCAACTGCCGTCGTTGACCGCGCAGTTACGGGTCACCTGGACGGCGAGGTAGACGTACTCCTCCGCGATGTGGCAGCCGTTGGCCGGGTCGGTGAGCGTGTCGCCGCCGTCGCCGCCGAAGTCCGAGCCCATGACCGCGTCGTCGCCGCGCAGGATGGACTGGCCGTTGTCCTGGAGTCCGCCGGTGACCGAGAGGCCGCCGTGGTCGAGGTCCTCGCCGACGCCGACCGAGTAGTACTGGAGGGTGTCGATGGTGCCGTCGTTGAGGGAGGTCCAGTCGGTGGCGTGGCCGGAGGCGTCCTGCGAGCCGTTGACCGGGCGCTTGTAGACGCCGCCGTCGTTGCCGACGTACACGAAGCTCCCGCCGTGGTAGCGGCCGATCGCGACGCCGTGCTGGTCGGAGTGGGGGGTCTGGTGGCAGTCGCCGGTCTGCTTGGCCGGGTCGATGCTCCAGCAGCTGAAGGGGAAGTTCCAGTACGGGCCCACGGTCGACCAGGTACTGCCGCCGTCCTTGGTCTCGTAGACCTCCTCGAGGCCCGCGTAGACGTGCTCGGGGTCACTGGGGTCGACGGTGAGGAACTGGTTGTACCAGGCCTGTACGCCCGGCATGTACCCGGCGGTGGTCAGCGCGGAGCCGGAGGCCGCCAGCCGCTTGTAGTCGGCGATCTTCGTCCAGGGCCCGGTCGGGGAGCCGGACCGGGAGACGAAGACGCCCTCGAGTCCGCTGTCCGGGTTGGTGTTCAGCTGCTCCGGCGACTGGTCGACGGCGTAGTAGCGCGAGCCGTCGGCGGACCGGGCGAAGGTGACGTTGCCGACGCCGTCCGCGTCGGTCGGCAGGTCACCGAAACCGCTGGTGATACGGGTCCAGGTGCCGCGGACCCTGGTGTAGAAGCCGTTGTAGTCGTCACCGCTGCGCCAGCCGACCGCGAGCACGACCTTGCCCGGGTCCTTCGGGTCGATCGCGATGTCGTTGGCGATGTTCTTGTACGCGGCGTCGGGGTCGTCGTCCTTCGGGCCGCCCGGCAGGTAGTCGGGGTTGGGCGCGTACTCCAGCTTCCAGGAGCCCTTCGGCGTCCTCGCGGAGTGGCTCCACACGCCGGCGCTGGTCGCCGCCCACACCTTCCCGCCGCCGAAGCGCAGTTCGTGGATGGTGGTGGACTCCAGCTCGTCGCCGCCGACCCGGTCACGGGAGGAGAAGGTGCCGTCGTGCGGGTGGGACAGGACGTAGACACCGCTGCCGAGGTAGGCGTCGGCATTGGTGGTCGCCTCGCCGGTGCCCAGCCACAGCCGTCCGGCGCCGTCGAGCGCGAGCGCGCCGGTGGACTGGGACGGCAGCCTGTCGCTGATCGGCTTCCAGTGGCCGCCGCCGCGCCCGGACCGCCAGACGCCGCCGCCGGCGCTGCCCGCGTACACGTACCCGTCGTCGTCGGCGGCGATCGCGGCCATCCGGCCGGTCACCTTGCCCGAACCGCCGCTGGAGTTGGAGTCGACGTCCCGGTAGCGGGAGTCGTCGGAGTCGTACGGCAGGCCGGTCACGTGGCGCCAGCTTCCGCCTGTGCCGGGCAGGCGGGTGAAGCCGGTCCAGGCGGCGCCGTACGCGCCGGGGGCGACGATGCCGGGCGAGGTGCGGGCCTCGGCGTACTGGTCGGCCCCCTCGGCTATCTCGTCGGCCTCGTTGCCGTCGTCGTCCTCGGCCTTCGCCCGCGGGCCGAGGGCCCGTGCGGACGTGTCGCGTTCGGCGGCGATTCGGGCGAGTTCGCGCGCCCCGAAGGGTTTCCTGCTCTTGCCGGACGCGGCGCTCACGGGTGTGACGACGAGTGCGGCGGACGCGGTGATGGCGCAGATCGTGAGCCATCGTCTCTTGCGGGTCGGTGCTGACACCGGGCCTCCCAGAACGGGTGGTTGTACAGCCGTCGTGGAGAACCCGACCACCGGCGACGGGAGGTGTCCGGCACTTGGGGAAGCTTTTGACCGGAACCTGCCACCAACACCGGCGGGACGCGGCCGTGACGAGCGGGTGGGCCGGCCGGTGTCTCGTCGGTCCGGGCCGGGTCGCCGGTCCCTGCCATCGCGTGCTGACGGGCCGTCGGCAGCTTCCACGATGTCGGCGGCTTCTACGATCGGTCCGTGAGGGAGACTACGAAGCATTGGACCGTGCGCCACTTCTCGCAGGCCAACCCCGCCGGCCCCGGCTGCGACAGCGTCCCGACCCTCTTGCGGAGACTGGCGGACGCCATCGAGGGGCTGGGCCCGGCCGAGGTCCAGGACGTGGTGCTCTCGTCGGAGACGACCGAGCACGGGCCCTGGTGGTCGGGGACCGTCTACTTCCACCTGTCCGGGGACGAGCACTGATTTCCGGCCTTCACCGGCGTCCGGCTGCGCGGTGAAGGAGTGCCTTCCCGCGGCTCCGTGAGCCCGGCGGACGCCTGACCCGCGACGCCCGGCCCGTGTCCACCGCCCCGGGGACGGTCAGGAGCCGACCCGGTCGCGTCGGCGCCCGCGGACGACGGGACGGCCGGTCCCGGCCCCGCTGCCGCGGGCGGCGGCACGGGCGGGGCCGTCGGGCAGGGTGAAGGTGAAGACCGCCGTCGCCGCCGCGATCGCGGCGAGGGCGAGATACGCGTGCTGGTAGGCGGTGACGGGTGGTGACGCGCCGGTGTCCGGCGCGGTGCCGAGGACGAGGGCCGTGGTCACCGCGGCCGGCGCGAGCGCGCCGCCGGTCTGGCGGACGACCGTGTTCAGCATGGTGGCCTGCGCGAGGTCCGCCCGGTCGACGGTGGCCAGGGAGGCGACCGTGGTCGGTATGAAGAAGCAGCCGATCGCGGCCCCGAACAGGAACATGCAGCCCCGGAAGGCCCACAGGCCGGTGTCCGCGTCGCAGGTGGCGAGGAGCACCAGCACCGCGCTGACGCCGGTCATGCCGCAGCCGACGATCAGGCGCGGACCGACCCTGGCGTACAGGACGCCGGCGATCTGCACGGTCAGCAGGACGCCGAACGCCTCGGGGAAGGTGGTCAGTCCGGACTCCAGTGCCGTGCGTCCCTGGGCCTGCTGGAGGAAGAGGGGGCTCAGGTACAGGGCGCCCATGATGGGGACGAGGCCGACCAGATTGATCAGGTTGGTGTCCCGGAGGAGCCGGTCGGTGAACAGCCGTAGCCGCAGCAGGGGGTGGGCGGTGCGCAGTTCGACGGCGACGGCGGCGGCCACCAGCACCGCGCCGAGGACCAGGGAGACGAGGACGGCGGGGGAGGTCCAGCCGCGGTTGGGTCCCTCGCTGACGCCGAACATCGCGGTGCCCAGCGCCCCCGCGCTCAGCAGCAGGCCCGGCAGGTCGAAGCGGCCCGGCCGGCCGCCGCGGTCACCGGCCAGGAACAGCGTGCCGAACAGCACCGCCGGCAGGCCGACCGGCAGATTGACGTAGAAGACCCACCGCCAGGACAGGTGGTCCACCAGCAGCCCGCCCAGCACGGGGGCCGCGGCCGGGGCGATCTGCTGCGGAATGATCATGTAACGGGAGATGCGCACCTGCTCCGCGGCGTCGAAGGTGCCGAACAGCAGCGCGGCGGAGGCCGGGAAGAGGACGCCGGCCGACAGCCCCTGGACGGCACGGTAGACGACGAGCTGGCCCAGTCCGGCCGCCGCCCCGCACAGCAGCGACGAGCCGAGGAAACCGGCCAGGGCGGTCAGCAGGACGCGTTTGCCGCCGAAGCGTTCGACCAGCCAGGCCGAGGCGGGTACGGCCATGGCCAGGCAGACCGGGTAGACCACGACCACCCCGTCCAGCGCGGCGGTGGTCAGCCGGAACTGACGGGCGATCGAGGGCAGGGCCACCGTCGTGATCGCTCCGTCGACGATCGCGATGAACGTCACGCTGACGCACACGACGGGGACGACCAGACGCTGGCTGATGCGGGCGGGCAGGGCGGACAGCACGGAGTGACGTCGGCGCATATGCTGAGCATACGCACTATGTGCTTACTCAGCATATGGCTTTCACGCTGCGGGACAGGGGAGACTGGGCACCATGGCAGTGCAGGGCAGCAGCGACATCCTGATCGACGAGCTGTACGAGACGACGTACCGGCTACGGCAGTTCGTGGAGACCCGGTTGAGGGAGAAGGGGGCCTCCGTGGCCCGGCTGCGCGCCATGCGCATGCTGGCCCAGGCCCGCAAGCCGCTGCGGATGCGGGACCTGAGCGAGATGGCGGGCATCGCGGCCCGTACCGCCACCACGATCGTGGACAGCCTCGAGCGCGACGGCCTCGTGGAGCGGGTGCGCCATCCGCAGGACCGGCGCGCCTTCCTGGTGCGGCTGACCGAGGAGGGCCTGCGCTGTCACCGCGAGGCGGAGGAGATCGACCGCCTCGCCCTCGCCGAGGCGACCGCCGCCCTGGACGCGGACGACCGCGCACACCTGCGGGCCCTGCTGGGGCGCATCCGCGACCACACCGTCTGACGGCGACGCCACGGCGACGTCCCGACCGGCTCCGGTCGGCTCCGGTCGGCTCCGGTCGGCCTGCGGGAAGGGGTATGCGGGTGGGCCGGGCGGTTATCCGTCGTTCAGGCCGGGCCGGGCCGGGTCGTCCGGGGTGGTCAGGGGCTTGGTGTGGAGGACTTCGCGGGCCTGCTCGGCGGCGCGGGTGATGCTCTCGCTGATGAAGTCGAGGAAGCGGGCGACGTTTTCCAGGCGGGTGGCGGCGGGGGTGTGAGGGCCGAGGACGGCGACGCCTCGGCGTGCCGTTTCCACGAGCTGGTCGTTGGCGCGGGCACTGGCGATCGTCGCTTGATAGAAGAGCTCGTCGTCGACGACGTAGCGGTCGCGGCGGCGTTCGTCGCGTTCCCGGCGGACCAGGCTCTGACCCTCCAGGAAGGTGATCGCCTTGGAGATGGACGCCGGGCTGACCTGGAGACGCCGAGCGAGTTCGGACGCGGTGAGGCTGCCCGCGTCGGTGGTGAACAGGCACGTCAGCACCCGGGCCGTCATCCTGGGCAGTCCCGAGGCCATGAGGACGGTGGTGAGCGTCTCCTCGTACTCGGCCACGGCCTCGGCGTCGCGTCCGTGCGGCTGGGGGACCGACCGCGGGTCCCGGGCGGAGGCGGGCCCGCGCCGGCGTGCGCGGCGTTCGGTGGCGCGGTGGGCCAGCTCGGCACGGTAGGCGGTGGGGCCGCCGTTGCGCATCACCTCACGGGTGATCGTGGAGGTCGGACGGCCGAGGCGCCGGGCGATCTCGGCGTAGGCGAGGCCGTCGGCCAGGCCGAGCGCGATCTGCCGGCGTTCCTGTTGGGTGAGCCTGCCTCCCGGCAACGGGGCCTCCTCGGAGATGGGGATCTGTCACGGCGGTCGGTGATCCTCAGCATAGCGTTCACCCCTCACTCATTGCAATGGCGTGAGCGATGCCCGTTGCGTTACCTGCGAACTCGTTGCAACACTTGATGGCCTGTGAGCTGCATGTCTGTCATTCAAGTGCAACAAGTGCGTTGCCGAACTATGGAAAGCAACGTAGCTTTTCCAATGTCGGAAACATCAACGCACGCAGGAGAGACGATGCAGAAGTTCGACACCCCCGCCCCGGTCTCCGCCGTCATCGACGTCCCGGCCGGACTCATCCAGGTCATCGCCTCGGACCGCGCCGACACCACCGTCGAGGTCCGGCCCGCCGATCCCTCCAGGTCCCGGGACACCAAGGCCGCCGAGCGGACCAGCGTCACCTACGCCGACGGCGTCCTGCGGATCACGGCCCCGGCCGGCGGCAACCAGCTCTTGGGTCCCTCCGGTTCCCTGGAGGTCACCGTCCAGCTGCCCGCGGGCTCCGGCATCGAGGGCAGGGCCGCCGGCGCCGAGTTCCGGGGAGTCGGACGCCTCGGCGACGTCACCTTCGACGGCGCGTACCGCCGGTTCAAGGCCGACGAGGCCGCGAGCGTCCGCCTCACCGCGGTCGACGGCGACGTGGAGGTCGGCCGGCTGAACGGGTCGGCGGACATCAGCACCGCCAGGGGCGACATCCGGATCGACGAGGCCGCGAAGGGAACGGTCGTGCTCCGTACCCAGTCCGGCGACATCTCGGTCGCCGCCGCCAACGGGGTCTCGGCGACCCTGGACGCCGAAACCGGCTTCGGCCGCGTGCACAACGCCTTCAAGAACGACGGCACCACCGCGCTGGACGTCCGCGCCACCACCTCCCACGGGGACATCTCCGCTCGCAGCCTGTGAAGGAGCGGAGCCGGGACCGATCGGCCGGGCGGTCCGCGCCCGACGGTCCGGTGGGGCGGGGAGCCGGTCCCAAGGGGGGTGTCTAGGTGGTCAGAACCAGCCAGCGGCGGCCGTCGATGAGCTCTCGGGCCGCGTCGAGGTGGCCGGCGTGGCAGGCGGTCTCGGTGATGACGTGCAGCAGGACGTCGCGCAGGGTGTGCAGGTGCGGTTCACCGAACAGGTCGTGGGGCCACCAGGCCGGTCCGGCGTCCGCAGCGGTGCCGTCGATCACGGCATCGGCGAGTTCCGTCTCCTGCCGGTACCGGTCGAGCACGTCGGCGGCCGGCACCCCCGGTTCCACCCTCCACGCTTCGTCGCCGCTCGTCAGAGTGCGGACGACCTCCTCGTCCCCGGCGACGACCGCGCGGAACCAGAACCGCTCCACGTCCAGCGCGAGGTGCTGGACCAGCCCCAGGCAGTGCCATCCGGAGGGCAGCACGGGCCGTCGCAGATCCTCGGCGTCGAGCCCTTCGAGGATGCCGAGAACGTGGCGCCGCTGTCCGTGCAGGACCCGGAGGAGTGCCCCGACCTCATCGTCCGGAATCTTTTCGCTCAGACTTTCGATCACGGTCACCCATGTTCTCCGAATCCGGTCGGTCGCGCAGGGGGTTGTCCGAAGTCGCCGCACCGCAGGCCGGCGCCGACCCGGCCGGCATCCCCGAACCGTGCGCCTCAGCGGGCGTCAGGGCAGGGTCAGGACACGGGGGCCCTGGTCGGTGACGGCGACGGTGTGCTCGAAGTGGGCGGCCCTGCTGCCGTCGACGGTGCGCAGGGTCCAGCCGTCGGCATCGGTGCGGTAGGTGTTCCGCCCGCCGGCCATGAGCATGGGTTCGATGGCGAGGACCAGGCCGTGACGGAGGGGGAAGCCCCGGCCGGGGCGGCCGCGGTTGGGGACGTGAGGGTCTTCGTGCATCCGGCGGCCGATGCCGTGGCCGCCGAAGTCGGCGGGCATGCCGCAGGCCGCCCCGCGGGCGACGGTGTCGATGGCGTGGGAGATGTCACCGATGCGACCGCCGACCCGGGCGGCTGCGATGCCGGCGTCGAGGGCCTGCCGGGTGGCGTCGATCAGTTCGAGGTCGCCGGGGCGCGGCGTCCCCACGGTGAAGCTGATGGCGGCGTCGCCCGTCCAGCCGTCGAGTTCGGCACCGCAGTCGATGCTCACCAGGTCGCCGTCGCGCAGCCGGTAGCCGGTGGGGATGCCGTGCGAGACGGCGTCGTTGACGGACGTGCAGATCACGGCCGGGAAGGCGACCGGGGCGAAGGACGGCCGGTACCCGAGGAACGGGGAACCGGCCCCGGCCTCGGCCAGCACCGACCGGGCCGCTTCGTCGAGTTCCCGCAGGGACACCCCCACGTCCGCTGCCTCCCGGACCGCGTCCAGGGCACGGGCCACCACGCGCCCGGCTTCCCGCATCGCCTCCAGTGCGGCATCGGTCTTGATCTCCACCATGTGTTCGTCTCCACGGAGCACGTCGAACCAATACTTATACCGGTATTAGTATCACGGTCCTGGTGGCGGCTCCTCATCACCGTGACGCGGTGACGGCTCCTCACACCGTGGCGCGGTGGCGGCTCGACGGAAGCCGAACCCCCGGGGCCGGACGTTCCCCTCCCCCGCCGGGGGCGCCCTCAGATGTGAAGTTCGGGGGGAAAGCCCGTCCAGCGAAGTTCGGCGGGCAGGTGTCGCATGTCGTTGGAGACGAGGAGGGAGGCGGCTCGGCCGGGGGCGTAGCGGATGACGGTGAGTGCGGCGTTGCCGTGGTTGAGTCCGAGCCAGCGCCACTCCGGTGCGTACAGGGCGTCCCGGACGAGCCAGGCGATGAGGAAGTTGTGCGTGACGACCAGTTCGTGCCGGTCCTCATCGCCGTCCACCGGCCCGGTGAACAGGTCCAGCGCCTGGCGGGCGAGCGCGGGACCCCGCTCGCGCTCCTCTTCGCCGGCGGCGGCGAGGAAACGGAGGTAGAAATCCGCCGGGCCGGCCGGAAGTTCGTCCCGCTGCGGTATGTAGGGCACGTAGTCACCGGCGACTTCCGAGACGCGCAGAGGCACGTTCTCGAGGTGGTCGCCGATCAGCCGTGCGGTCTGTTCGGCCCGTGGGAGGGGGCCGTGGTGAACGGTCGTGAAGGGGATGTCCCGCAGGCGTCGGCCGAGCAGTTCGGCTTGCCGCCGACCGGCCGGTGTCAGTCCGCTCTCGTCGGGCGTCGCCTCGCCGTGCCGGACGAGATACAGGTAACGGGTGGCCGCGCCGGTCATGTGGGGCTCCTCTGCGTCTCCTGCACCCTCTGCACCCTCTGCGTGCACTGGTGCTCTTGTGCACCAGTGGACGCCGCCCCGGTGGTGCCAGTTCCCCCCGCCCCGAACCGCGGGCGGGGCGGCCCCCGAGCGGCGGCCTCCCTCACACCGTGACGAGCATATGTGCCAAGGGGCCCAGGCGAAGAGCAGGCCAAGGGGCTGGGGGACGGTCGGAGGTGTTCCGGATCCGCCCATCACCGAACCCGGTCAGTGCAGCAGGGCGGCCGTGAACGTCTCGCGGTGATCCGCCAGCCAGGTCTGCAGACGGTCCCAGCGCTCCCAGCCACCACGCTCGGCCAGCGCCTGGAGGTAGACGGGATCGCCGTCGGCCACGCGGCGGGCGACGAAGGCCCGGCAGACCTCCGTGGCCTGCTCGACGACGCCGGGCAACTCGGCGCGCCCCTCCTCCGGGAGACCGTAGCCGTCGGCAAGGATCCGCAGCCGTGCGGGCACGTCCAGCCCCGGTGGGTGGACGGCGGCTGCCGATACGGGATCGAGCATGGGCACCCATTGACGAGCGGTCATGGCGATGTCCCACAGGGGGCGGCCCGGGGCCGCCAGGTCGAAATCGATCAGGGCGGCGGCACGGCCGTCGCGGAAGACGACGTTGTCCGGGCACACGTCGTTGTGGCACAGCACCGTTCCCCCCTCCGGATCGGCCAGGTCCCGGGGCCACTCGGCACGGGTGTCCACCACGACGTCCGCGGCGGCCTCGTGCAGGCGCCGCAGCAGGATCCCCACCGATTCGAGGGCGGCGTCCGTCATCGCCCAGTCCGGGTACGGCGGCAGTGCCACGTCCCCCGGGATGAAGGTCAGCCGCTCACGACCGTCCGCGGTGAGACCGACAGGGGTCGGCGCCGCGTCGAAGCCGCGCTCCTTCAGCGCGAGGAGACAGGCGTGCAGGGCGCGCGCGTTGCGCGGGGCCGGGCGCTCGACCAGCGCGCCCCGGCGGAAGACCGCCCCCGCGTTCGCCATGCCGCCGACCAGCGCCTCTTTCTCAGCCGTCATGACGATCACGCTATCGCCAGGGTGACCGGGCCGGGGCGGCGTTCGGGCGGACAGGCACCCACGGCGAGCGTCGAGGCCGTGCCGGTGTCCCCGGGGCGGCGCGGTCACGGTCCGCTCGCGCGGGCAGGCGCGTCAGCGGAGCAGGGCCTCGCGGAGGCGGGTGCGCGACACGTCCGGCCGCCCGTCCGGATCTCCGCGCGGGCGCGGCCTACCCGGCTCGGCCGGCGGGGCCGGTGTCACGGCGGCCTCGGTGAACAGGTCACCGGTCCGGACAGTACGGTGAGCCGCAGCTCTGACCGGGAGCCGAAAGGGTCCGCGACACCGGGCATGCTCATGTCGTCGCATCGGCCAGCGAACCGCTGGTCAGGCCGGACGGGCTTTCGCGGGACGCGGGTGCCGGGCGAGCGCGGCGGCGTTGGGGTGGTCACGCGTCGGCAGCGGCGCTGTGAACGTGCCTTCCGGGACGCTTGAGGGCGCCCGAGCAGGTCCGCGACCACGACCTCTCCGCACTCTCGAGCTGCGCCGAGTTCCACGCACCACGCGTCCCGCGAGGGCCGGCGTCCGAGGCGCGGAACCGTCATGGTGGAGCGGTGATTTTCCGTCGGCCGCGGAGTCGTACACATGACGACCACTCGACCGGAAGGCCACCGATGAACACGCTGCGCGACACCCTGCACCGGTATGTCGACGAGGGGAAGGTGCCGGGCGCCGTCGGCCTGGTCGCCCGCGGGGACGACGTGGAGGTGGTGACCGCCGGCTCGCTGGACACCGGCGGGACGGCGCCGATGGCGCGGGACTCGCTCTTCCGGATCGCGTCCCTCACCAAGCCCGTCACCGCGGCGGCGGTGCTGATGCTCGTGGAGGAGGGACGGCTCGCCCTGGACGCCCCGGTCGAGCGGTGGCTGCCGGAGCTGGCGGAGCCGGTCGTGGTACGCACCCCCGACGCCCCGGTCGACGACGTCGTCCCGGCGGCCCGCCCGATCACGGTCGAGGACCTGCTCAGCTCGCGCACCGGCTGGGGCTTCCCCGACGACTTCTCCCTCCCGGCGGTGCGGTCCCTGTTCACGGTGCAGAAGGACGGCCGCGCCCTGCAGGACTGGCCGGACCCGGACACCTGGCTGGGCCTCCTCGCGCGGGTGCCGATGCTGCACCACCCGGGGGAGGCCTGGCTGTACGGCACCTCCTCCGACCTCCAGGGCATCCTGGTCGCCCGCGCGTCGGGCCGTACGCTCCCCGACTTCCTCGCGGAACGCCTCTTCGAGCCGCTGGGCATGCGGGACACGGCCTTCGAGGTCCCGGAGACGAAGCGGCGCCGCTTCACCTCGTCGTACAACCCGGCCCCGGACGGCACCCTGCAACCGGCGGACACCCCCGACGGGATGTGGAGCCGCCTGCCGCGCTTCCACTCGGGCGGCGGGGGCCTCGTCTCCACGGCCGACGACTGGCTGGCCTTCGCCCGCATGCTGCTGCACGGAGGCGAGGGCAACGGCCGGCGCCTGCTGACCCGCACCTCGGTCAGCCGCATGACCGGCAACCACCTCACGGCGGAGCAGCGCGCCCGCGCCACGCTGTTCCTGGAGGGCCAGGGCTGGGGCTACGGCGGCCAGGTCGACGTCACCCCGGCCGACCCCTGGAACGTCCCCGGCCGCTACGGCTGGGTGGGCGGCACGGGCACGACGGCGCACCTCGTCCCGGCCACGGGCACGGTCGCGATCCTGCTCACACAGGTGGCGATGGACAACCCGACGCCGACGCCGCTGATGCGGGACTTCTGGAGGAGCGTGGCCGGACGGTCGTCCCTGACCGGGGCCTAACCGTGCGCCCGCCGGGCGTGCCTGGGCAGCAGGCCCACCAGCAGCAACGTCAGGACGTCGAGGCACGCGGCGACGGCGAAGACCAGTTCGGCGGCGGCGAGCGAGGAAGGGCCGGAGGGGTGTCCGGCCCGGGCGAGGAACACCGTGCCGAGGGCGGCGACGCCGAGGGCCCCGGCGAACTGCTGGACGGCGTTGAGCAGACCCGCGCCGGTGCCGACCTCCTCGGCGGTGGCGTCGCCGATGACGAAGTCGACCAGCGGCACGAACACCAGTCCGGAACCGAACCCGGTGAGCAGCAGGGCGGGCGCCAGCCTCCAGACGGTGATGCCGGCGCCCCAGTGGGCGACGGACCACCACAGGCCGAGCAGGCCGAGGACGGCGACAGCCAGTCCCCCGCGCAGGCCGGCCCGTCCCAGCTTCTCGGCGAGCACGGCGCCGGAGAGCAGGACGGCGACGGCGGTGCCGAGGGCCCAGGGGACCAGCGCGAGGCCCGTGTGCAGCGGGGTCCAGCGCATGCCCTGTTGCAGCAGCAGGTTGACGACGAGGACGAACGCGCTCAGCGAGGCGTGGAAGCCGGCCACGATCACCAGGCCGACGACGAAGCTGCGCTTGCGGAACAGCGACGGCGCGATGACCGGGTGCGCGCTGTGCCGTTGGGAGACGACGAACAGGGCGAGCAGGACGACCGCGGCGGCCATCATGACGTAGGTCCAGACGGGCCAGCCGAGATCGCGCCCCTGGATGAGCGGGACGATGAGCAGGGCGGAGGCGGCGGTGAGCAGGCCGACGCCGGTGAGGTCGAGGCGGGCGGCCGGGTCCTCCCCGCCGTGGCGGGGCAGGACGCGCCGTCCCAGGAGGGCGGCGGCGACGCCGAACGGGACGTTGATCAGGAAGATGGGGCGCCACTGGCTGCCGAACAGGTCCAGGTGGAGCAGCCAGCCGGCCAGGATGGGCCCGCCCACCGTGGTCAGGCCCATCAGCGGGCCGACCGGGGTGAGCGCCCTGCGCAGGTGCTGGGGCGGGAAGACGACCTTCACGAGGGCGAGGCCCTGCGGGATCATCACCGATCCGCACAGGCCCTGCGCCGTACGGGCGACGATCAGGAAGACCGGGTCCGGGGCGAGGCCGCAGGCCAGCGAGGCCAGGGTGAAGCCGGTCATGCCGAGGAGGAACAGCCGACGGCGCCCGAGCAGGTCCCCGAGCCGTCCCGAGGTGACCAGGCCGAGCGCGAAGGCGGCGGTGTAGGCGCTCAGCACCCACTGCACCGTCACCTCGCCGCCGCCGAGGTCGGCGCGGATGGAGGGGCCGGCGAGGTTGGCGATGCCGGAGTCGATCAGATCCATGAGGTCGGCGAGGACCACGACGGCCAGGACGAGCCAGGCGGTGCGCGGTGGCGCTGGGGTGGTGGGCGCTTGGGATGCGTGCTGCTGGTCGATGGACACGAACACTGTTCTATAGGTGAACAGTGTTCGTTACAACAGGAACGGCGTTCAGAGTGACTCAGAACACTGTTCGTCACCGTTTTCCGCGCCGCCCACCGCCCACCGCGCTCCGCCTACCGCCCGCGGCCCACCGCCTTGCCCGAACGCTGTTCGCGGTCCCACCGAACACCGTTCGCCGGCTGGGTAGACTGCTCCGTATGTCACCGACCCCGCAGCAGCGGCGCGCAGCACGGCACCAGCTCGCCACCGATCCGGCCGCACCCACGGCCCGGCGCGGGTCCGGCGGGCGCAAGAAGCCCATCACGGTCGAGGCCATCGTCAGCACCGCGTTCGCCATCGTGGAGAAGGAGGGCTACGACGCCCTCACGATGCGGCGCGTGGCCACCGAGCTGGAGACGGGCCCGTCGTCGCTGTACGCCCACGTGGTCAACAAGGAGGACCTGGACGAGCTGCTCATCGGCCGCCTGTGTGCCCGGATCGAGTTGCCCGAGCCGGACCCCGCCCGCTGGCGGCAGCAGATCACCGGCGTCTGCGCCCAGCTGCGCGACCAGTACCTGCGGTACCCGGGCATCTCCCGGGCGGCCTTCGCCGCCGCCCCGTCCCATCTGGACACGCTGCGCGTCAGCGAGGGGATGCTCGCCATCCTCCTCGCCGGGGGCATCGACCCGCAGGTCGCCGCCTGGGCGATCGACTCGCTCCAGCTCTACGTCAACGCCTACAGCCTGGAGGTCTCCCTGGCGAACAAGCGGCTCAGCCGGAGTGACGACACCTGGGTGGTCGGCCGCGAGGAACTGCTGCGCCGGTTCGCCGCGCTGCCCGACACCTTCCCCCGGACCAAGCGCTACGCCGCCGAGCTGACCGCCGGGACCGTGCAGGACCGCTTCGACTTCACCATCGGCCTGATGATCGACGGGCTCCCGGGGGCACGGCGAGACGCGTGAGCCGGCCGGGGTCCCGGGCGGCGTGTCCGGCGCGGGATCCGGAAGGACGGGTGTCTGCGGAGGGGAAGGTGTCTCCGGGAGAGAAGGGAGATCCGCCATGCCCGCACAAGGCCCAGCGACCCACCCCACGGCCGAGCTCGACGCCCGCTACAGCTCCGCGACCAACCCCCGCCCGGGTGCCGCGGACGTCACCGCCACCGAGTGGGCCGAGGCCGAGCGGGGGCTGGAGGCCGCCGAGGTCTTCTGGGTCTCCACGGTGCGGCCCGACGGCAGGCTGCACGTCACCCCCGTCATCGCCGCCTGGTACGACGGAGTGCTGTACTTCGCCACCGGTCCCGGCGAGCAGAAGGCCCGGAACCTCGCCCACGACGCGCACTGCGCGCTGACCACCGGGGGGAACTCCCTCACCCGAGGACTTGACCTGGTCGTCGAGGGCACGGCGGAGCCCGTCACCGACCGGGCGGTTCTGGAACAGGTCATCACGGCGTACGAGGCGAAGTACGGGCCGCACATCACCTCGCCCGAGGGCCCCTTCCACGGCATCGGCGACGCGTTCCGGCGAGGGGACGCGGTGGTGTTCGCGCTGACCCCGGCCACGGCGTACGGCTTCGGCCGGAACGACGGGGTGTACTCGCACACGCGGTGGACGTTCTGACCGTCCCGGTCCCGGCACCGGTCACCTTCGCGCGCGGTCCGGGAAGCCGGCGATCAGCGTGCGGGCCTGGTGTTCAGCGGGCGGTGAGCGACGGCACCGCCCGCTGCCGGGCCGGGCGCGAACGCAGGCGCGAGGGGGATGCCGTCCTGACCTGCGCGAGGACCTCCGCCCAGGAGGCCACGGGCGCGGCCGGACAAAACATGTGACGGGTCACGTCCGGCCGCCGATAATCACGACGTGGCCATGATGAACGTCGACACGGCGGAACGCGGCACCTCCCCCCGGTTCTCGCTGACCGCGTCGGCCGGACGTGGCTTCGGCGCGCTCCCGCCGACGGCGCTGGTGATGCTCGGCATCGTCAGCGTGCAGGTGGGCTCGGCACTGGCCAAGCACCTGTTCAGCGCGGTGGGCAGCTTCGGGACCGTCGCGTTACGGCTGTTCTTCGCGGCGGCGGTGCTGGTGGCGCTGTGGCGGCCGTCGCCGCGTATGCCCCGTCGCGCCTGGACGGTCGTGCTCGGCTACGGCGTGGTCCTCGGCCTGATGAACCTGTGCTTCTACCTGTCCCTGGCCCGGATTCCGCTGGGGATCGCGGTGACCACGGAGTTCCTCGGGCCGCTGGTGGTGGCGCTGGCCGGGTCGCGGCGATGGCCGGACGCGTTCTGGGCCCTGCTCGCGGCAGGCGGTGTGGTCCTGCTGATGGAGGGACGCGGCGACCTCGACCTCGTCGGGTTCCTGTTCGCCCTCGCCGCGGGAACGTGCTGGGGTCTGTACATCCTGCTCGGCGCGGCACTGGGCCGCCACACCTCGGAGGGCAACGGCCTGGCGCTGGGCATGGCCGTCGCGGCGCTGGTGGCCGTGCCCTTCGGTGTGGCCGACAGCGGTACGGCGCTGCTCCAGCCGTGGATCCTGCTCGCCGGGCTCGGCGTCGCACTGTTGTCGTCGGTGATCCCGTACTCGCTGGATCTGGAGGCGCTGCGCAGGATGCCCCCGCGCGTGTTCGGCATCCTGATGAGCCTCGAACCGGCGATGGCGGCGCTCATCGGCCTCGTCGTACTGCGCGAGTCGCTGCTCTGGTCGCAGTGGCTGGCGGTGCTGTGCGTGGTGGCCGCGTCGGCGGGCGCCACCCGCGGCACCCGGCCGGATGCCTAGGCCGTTTCGCCAGGGGTGACTACGCCGTGGCGTCCGGTGGACCGGCGTGGTGGCAGACCCGTCCGGGCCGGCTGGAGCCGCGCGGCTCATGAGGGCGGCCGGGAGTGCGCCGCTGGTGAGCACCGGCGTCGGGTGACGGCCGCCCGGATACGGCCCAGCCCGCCCCGCACGCCCCGCGGTACCGGCCTCGGACACCGCGGCCCGGCGGCGGATGCGCCCCTCGCCAGCTGCCCACCGGGCGCCTCCACGGCGCCCCGCGGGCCGCGCCCGCGCGAACTGCGGCCCGGACATATCGCGTTGTGGCTCCGAGCCTGGCTGCGAGAGCATCCGGGCATGGACAAGCCTGCCGAAACGCTCACCTCCGACCGGGTCGTACTGCGCCGGTGGCGGACGACCGATCTCGATGCCCTGGACCGGGCCGTCTCCGAGTCCCTGGACCACCTCGTGCCGTGGATGCCCTGGGCGGCCGACCCCGGCCGGCAGCGGACCGCCGGCTTCCTGGCCCACACCCACGAGGAGTGGGAGACCGGACAGGCCTTCGGTTACGCGATCACCGTGGACGGCGTGGTGACCGGCAGTTGCGGTCTGCACCGGCGCATCGGTGCCGGCGGGTTCGACATCGGCTACTGGCTCCACCGCCACTGGACGGGACAGGGGATCGCCACGATGGCTGCCGGGGCGCTCGTCCGCCAGGGCTTCCGGCTGGCCGGCATCGACCGCATCGAGATCCATCACGACGCCGCCAACCCGGCCAGCGGGGCCGTGGCCGCCCGCCTGGGCTTCACCGAGGTCGGACGCGTACCGGCGCCCGAGGGGCCCGCAGCCCCCGGCGAGGTGGGACTCCACGTCATCTGGCGGATGACCCAGGACCAGTGGAGGGCGCGCGACTCCGAGGGCGCTCGGTCGGGCTGAGCCGGGACGCCGGCCGGGGCACCCGCACACCGGCCGTCACCGCGCACGTCGGGATTCCGCCCTTCGGGGCACGTGTCCGCCCTACGGCCGACACGCCCGTACACCCGTTCGGCCGTGTCGTCCGGGTGTGGTCCGGTGCCGCCCGGCGGGCGCGGTCCGGCCCGCCGTGAGGCGGTTCCCGCGCCGTCGCGGCCGGTTCGCGGGGCCGGTCCCCGGACCTCGTCCAGGTGCGGGGGCGCCCTGTCGCCGATACGGTCGTAGCCACGGACCAGCAGGCCCCGGAGGCCGCCGGGCGGCCGACCGAGGCTCACTACTCGCTGCGGGGAGGGCACTGCGGAAGCTGCCGGGCCAGTCAGGGAGACAGGCATGTTTCGAGGCAAGTGCAGGCCCCCGACCACCGCCGGAGAACAGGCGGCGGTGACACCGTGCGACGGAACCCACCGCTTCCCCGAAGAGGAGCCGCAGGAGTCTCGGAAGTCCCAGGAGTCCGGCGTAGCCGAGCGCGTCGGGTCCGTGCCGGCGTTCCCCGCCCCGGCCGGAGCCGCTCCACGGTCCGTCCCTCCCGGCGGACCGGACACAGGGCGCCCTGCCGGGAGCCGTCCGGCCGGGTCCGGCGCGGCCGCCGCCCCCGGGCCCCGGACGATCCGGATGCGCATATCCGAGGGCGACCCCTGGTCGGTGATGGTGACGAGCTTCCTGCTCCTCGCGGGTGTCGGCATCCTGGCGCTCGCCACCACGGTCGTCCTGTGGGTCCTGATGGAGGCCATGGCGCCGGACGTCCTGCCCGACCTGAGCACCGTCCTCGCCATCGGGATCGGCGTCGTCACCGTGGAGGTCGCCCTGGGCACGGGCCTGGCGACGCTGGGCACCTTCCTCTACAACCTGTCGTCCCTGTACAGCGGGGGCGTCGAGGTGTCCGTGACCGACGATCTGGACCTGCCACCGGCCGCCGCCCAGGTGCTGCCGGCCATGGCCGCGGCCCGGGCCCGTGTGCGCCGCTTCCTGCGCCGGCGCACCCTCCGGCCGCGGTCGTGATCACGGTGACGTACGCGCGGCCGTACGTCTGCCAACCCGCGTACGGCGCGAGGCGCGTGCGTCCCGGGTTCCTCAACATCTGATCCAGACCGCGCCACCACCCCGGCGGACTCCGCCGGGCCGCCGTGTGGAGGCACACCGTGCACTCCGGGTCACAGAGCTGTGCACGGACAAGTCATTCGGGGCGAATCGGCGTCATAGCGTCGAGTCACCAGGCCCGTCGAGTCCGAGGACATCCCCTTGACATCCGTGCAACACCCCTCAGTACCCACC
>NZ_JAINRC010000031.1 GCF_020400655.1 Streptomyces spinosus | reverse complement strand
GGTGGAGGAACTGGCCCCCGACCGGGACCCGTCCCGCAACCCCTTGTTCCAGACGATGTTCGTGCTCCAGAACACGCCGGACCAGCACGGCTGGAGCCTTCCGGGGCTGGACGTCGAACCGTTCACGGTCACGCTGCCGGACGCCAAGTTCGACCTCACCCTGATGATGTCCGAGGACCCGGACGGCGGTCTGCGCGGCGCCCTGGAGTACCGCACGGACCTGTTCGAACGGGACACGGTCGCCCGGCTCGCCGGCCACCTGGGCACCGTGCTGGAGACGGTGGCCCGCGAGCCCGCGGTCCGGCTGTCCGGGCTCTGCCTGCTCACCGCCGAGGAGCGGCGGCGCACGGTGACCGAGTGGAACGACACCGCCGCCGCCTTCCCGGACACCGCCACGCTGCACGGCCTGTTCGAGGAGCGGGCGGCACGGCAGCCGGACACGGTGGCCGTCGAGGGGCCGCACGGCACGCTGACCTACGGCGAGCTGAACGCGCGCGCCAATCGGATCGCCCACCACCTGCGCACCCGGTACGCGGTGCGGCCGGACATGCCGGTCGCGGTGTGCCTGGAGCGCGGCCCGGACCTGGTGACGGCCGTACTCGGCGTGCTGAAGGCGGGGGCACCGTACGTGCCGCTGGACCCGGACTACCCGGCCGAGCGCCTGGCGTACATGGTCCGGGACACCGCGACCCCGGTCGTCCTCACCGGCACCGCGCATACCGGCCGGCTGCCCTCGGACGTACCGCTGCTGCTGCTCGACGAGGACACCGCGACGCTGGCCGGCGAGCCGGACACCGACCCCCGGCCGGTCACCGCGCCGCACCACCTGGCGTACCTGATCTACACGAGCGGATCCACCGGCCGCCCCAAGGGCGTGCAGGTGGAACACCGCAGCGTGGTCAACCTGGTGCACTGGACGGCGCGGGAGTACGGGCTGGAGCCGGGGGAACGGATCGCGCTGCTGGCCGGGATCGGCTTCGACGCGGCGGCCTGGGAGCTGTGGCTCGGCCTGACCCGGGGCGCGACCTGCTGCGTCACCACCGAGACCGTCAGGCTCACCCCGCACCTGCTGCGGGACTGGCTGTGCGAGCAGGGCGTCCACGCCACGTTCCTGTCCACGCCGATGCTGGAGGCGCTGATGGCGGTCCAGTGGCCGGCCCGGAGCACCCTGCGGTACGTGCTGACCGGCGGCGACCGGCTGCGGATGCCGGCCGGGGCCCGGCTGCCGTTCCGCGTCATCAACAACTACGGCCCCACCGAGACCACCATCATCGTCACCTCGACGGCGGTCGAACCCGGCGACGCGGTCCCGCCGATCGGCCGGCCCATCCCCAACGTCCTGGCGTTCGTGGTGGACCAGCACGGCCGGCCGGTGCCGGTCGGGGTGCCCGGCGAACTCCTCGTCGGGGGCGTGCCGGTGGCCCGCGGCTACCGGGGCAGGCCGGAACTGACCGAGCAGAGGTTCACCGCGTACGAGGCCGAAGGGCTGAGCACCCGGGTCTACCGCACCGGTGACCTGGTGCGGTGGCGGGCCGACGGTCAGCTGGAGTTCCTGCGGCGGATCGACAACCAGGTGAAGATCCGCGGCAACCGCATCGAGCTCGGCGAGATCGAGGCCACCGTGCTGACCCACCCCGGCATCGGCGAGGTCAGCGTGGTCGTCCGCGAGGACACACCCGGCGACAAGCGGCTCGTGGCGTATCTCGTGGCCACCGGCGCCGACGCGCCGAGCACCGCGGAACTCCACGCCCACCTGGGCCGGTTCCTGCCCGACTACATGATCCCGGCGGCGTTCGTCACTCTGGACCGGCTGCCGCTGACCGCCAACGGCAAGGTGGACCGGGCGGCCCTGCCGGTGCCGGACCACCAGCGGCCGGATCTGGGGACGGAGTACACCGCGCCGCGCAACGCCGTCGAGCGGACCGTCACCGCCGTCTGGCAGGAACTGCTGGGCATCGAGCGCGTCGGCGTGCACGACAACTTCTTCCAGCTGGGCGGGCATTCGCTGCTCGCCACACAGGTCGCCTCCCGGCTGCGCAAGGCGCTGCGGGTCGACGTGCCGGTACGGGCCGTGTTCGACTCTCCCACCCCGGCGGGGCTCGCCCAGGGCATCGCCGACCTGATGATGGCGGCGATCACGGCGCAGTTCGCGCCGGCCGGGTGACGGCGCCCGGTGCCACACCGTGAAGGGGCCGGACCTCGTCGTGGAGGTCCGGCCCCTTCACCGTGCGCCGCTCACGCCGGGTGCACGGCGCTTCAGGCCACGTCCTCGGCGCGGATGCCACCGCTGGCGAGCGCCAGCGCGCCGAGCTGAAACCGGCTCTGGGCACCGAACCGGTCGGTCAGCTTCTCCGACAGCCGGCGCACCGTGCGCAGCGAGACGTCCATCCTGCGGGCCGCCGCCGCGTCCGTGAGCCCCTGCGCCCACAGCCGGAGCACATGCTGCTCCTGCAGCGAGAGGTCGCCGCGGGTACGGGGGCGCGCCTGCGTGAACGGCACGGCCTCCTTCCACAGCCGGGCGAACAGGGTCGCGAACGCCTCCGTGACCGACTCGACGCCGCACGCCATCGCGCCGATCACGCTGTGGCCGCCGACGACCGGCACCACGGCATGCCTCCGGTCGGAGAGGATCATCCACACCGGCAGCGACGGCAGGGTGCGGACGGTGCCGCCGAACTCCTCGGCGCGGCGCAGGTGCTCCGTCGCGCCGGGGTCGTTGCGGACGCTCTCCAGCACGATGGCGCGTGCGGGAGTGCGGCGCCGCCGCAGGATCTCGTCCACCGGCCGGCCGGCCTCCAGGGCCGCCGTGTCCAGCCGCTCGGCCGGTCCGACGGTCAGCCACTCGTCCGCGCACTCCTCGGCGAGAGAGGTGACGTGCCGCCACACGGCGTCCGCGCCGGCCAGCCACTCGACGTCCGGAACGCTCGCACCGCGCCGTCCGCGCTCCGACAGCAGCCGCGTCACCTCCAGCCGGCTGCCCTCCACCTGGAGGCGGTGGCGGGCGAGTTCGTCCTGCTGCCGGGCGAGCATCGCTGCCAGCCCGACCTCCGGATCGACCGGACGCCAGCCGCTCGCGGAATCCCCCGGGACGACGAGCAGCAGGGCGGACAGCCGCTCCAGCCCCTCCCGGACCGTTTCCTCGGTCTCTCCCAGATGCTCGGCCAGCTCGGAGACCTTCGCGCCGGGCCGGTCGGCCATCGCGATGTACACGCTCCGCGCCACGGAGTCGATACCCAGAGAGGTCCGCATGTCGTCCACTCCTGTAAGTCTTGTCGTACGGCACCTGTTGGCTGTGGGACACGGGTCGAGATCGGTCCGACGGCGCCGCCCGGGACACGACCGTGGGCCGCCGGCCGGACACCAGTAGAACGGGAGCCGCCGCGGCGGCGGATGCGGGCCGAACCCCCAAGTTCCTCGCGCACGACCGCGCCCGGGTCGGGCCGGGGCACCGCCACGGGCCGCGCTCCGGCCCGGACGCCGGCTCTCCGGCGCGCGCGCCCACCGCGCCCGGAGGGCGCACCGGACACCACCGCGCGCACCGGCCGCCCACCCGGCCGCCGGCCTCTCGCCCCGTACCCGTAAAGGACGTGCTCGACGGGGCGTGCGCGCCCCCATATACCCGCACGGCCGGCCACCCGTCCCGCACACCCCTCGGCCGCCCGGCACCCGGCCCCGCCGTCGGCCGCCCCTACGTCGCCGGCCTGCGCTTCTCACCCGGCCGGGCGGCACGGCCCGATCCGTCGTCGCCCGGCGCCCGTGCCCCGCGGCCCCCCCCGCCTGCCCCATGAGCCGGCGGCACCGGGCAAGGGCCGCCGGGAAATATGGGGGACAGTTCCCCATGCGGGCCCCCACCGCATCTGTGACCTTGTTCTCGTGAGCGAATCAGCAGCACCCGCGACTCCCAGCAGCGCGAACCCCCCGGCCCTCGCCCGACGGGCCGTCACGATCCTCCGGACCGGCACCGGCCGCGCACCGCTCCGCGCCGGCGCTCCCGTCCCGGCCACGGCGATCACCGAACTTCGCCGTACCGGCCGGCCCTCCGCACGCTGAGAGTCACCAGGCGGATCCGCCCACGCCGTTCGCCCGTCTTCCCGTACCCGCCCTCACAGACACGAGGTTCTCCCCATGGCCGAGCTCCGTCGCGACGACTCCTCCGCTCCCGCCGACCTCGCCGCCCGTCCGGCCGACGACTCGGACGCCGCCGGCGGCATCACCCTGACGGGCCGCAACCGCGCCTGCGCCCGAGCCCGCGTCCTGGCCGGCATGGTCCTCACCAGCGGCCTCGTCATCACCCTGACCTCGATCGACACCTCGGTCTCGGCCCCGCACTGAAGCGCCCGCCCCGCGCCGGGGCGCCGGCGGCGGCCGGGCCGGCGAGCCGAGCTGTTCCGACCGGCCGGGCACGGCCCCTCGTGGACGCGGTACGGCCGGCACACAGGACTTCCCCTCCGCTACCGCGCCGGGCAGGTACGACGCGGCCGGCCGGACCCCGCCCGCCAGGGCCGGCCGCCGAGTCCCGAAGGCCCGTCCGGCGCGTCCCCTCCCGCCGGGGGAACCGGCGGAGGGGCCTCAGACGTCCCGCAGGGCGGCCGACTGCGCGCACAGGTCCGCGCGGTTCGCCGCCCCCGTCTTCGTGACCAGACTCGCGATGTGCTTCTCCGCCGTGCGCGGGGAGATGAACAGCCGGTCGGCGATGTCCTTGTTGCTCAGCCGCTCCGCCAGGAGCCGGAACACCTCGAACTCCCGCACCGTGACGCCTTGGGCGCGCAGCCGGTCGGGGATGCCGCTGGTGCCGGTGCGGTGCTGGTGCACGGAGGCGCCGAGCCGGCGCAGCCCCGCCCGGCAGGCGCCCGCCACGGCCTGGACGTCCCGCTCGTGGAAGTAGTGTTCCGCGCTGCGCAGCCAGCCCACCGGATCGCCCCAGCCGTCCTGGTGCGCCGCGTCCGCGACGAGCCGCAGCCCGAGGTGCCGGGCCAGCGGGTACGGCTCGGCCACCGCGAGCGCGTCCTGCACCGTGGCCGCCGCCCGCTCACCCGCGCCCTCGCGGCCCAGCAGCACGGCGTCGCTCAGCAGCACGAACTGACGGTTCCAGCGCATCCGGGCGACGGCGGTGGCGGTGATCTCCTCGTGCCGTGCCCGGTCCGCGTCCCCGGCGAGCACGTCCAGCAGCAGGACCAGGCCGTGGGTGCCGCCGAGGTGGTAGGTCGAGGGGTTGCCCGCCTCCAGCGCCAGCACCTGCCGCAGTTCCTCCCGGGCGAGGCCGCGGTTCTCCTCCAGCAGGGCGCAGAACGTCCGGGCCAGACCGCGGCCGAGCGCCTCCTCCTGCGAACCGGCCCCGTCCCACTCGGCGAAAGCCGCCAGCGACCGCTCCATCTCGCCCCGGTCGGCGTGATGGGCCGCCAGGACGGCCTGGGCCATCAGGACGTACCGCACGACGGGCGCGAGACGCAGCCTGCGCACGACGGCCATGCACTCGGCGGCGGCCGACCGGGCGGTGTCGTAGTCGCCGCGCAGCACGGCGTCCAGCACCAGGATGCCGTCCACGGTGTGGACGATGTTCACGGAGCCGAGCCGCAGCGCCTCCTCGCGGACCGCCAGCAGGCCCGTGGTGTCACCGTCGGCCAGCCAGGCGTTGCCACCGAGCCGGGTGGCCGCGTACATGCGCTGCAGAGGCAGACGGTGGCGCTCCGCCGTGGCCAGTGCCTGGCCGAGCATCGCCGCCGACTCCTCGGGGTCCCGCTCGCGCGCCACCGTCGCGAGCAGTTCCCGGGCCTGGCAGGCGACGACGGGCAGACCGTGCCGTTCGGCGGTGTCGGCGGCGGACCGGGCCAGTTTCTCCGCGTGCTGGGTACGGTCGGGCCCCGGCGTGTCGAGAGCCAGGTAGGCGGCCGTGACGTCGACGGCCGCGGCGACCGACTCGTCCGGTGCCGCGGCCAGCACCTCACGGGCGCGGGCTATCTGCCGGTTGCCGTCACTCCACCGGCCCGCCGTGTGGGCGACCTTGGCCAGCCGGGTGTGCAGCGTGGCCAGACGGACGGGGCTGAGCCCCGAACCGTCCAGCGCGTGCAGGTCCTCGGCGAGGTCGAGGGCGCGGGCGAAGTCGCCGGCCTCCGCCAGGGCCGGCAGCAGGTTCTCCAGCACCATGGCCCGCGACTGCGGATCGCCCGCGTCGGCCAGCAGCCCCTCGGACCGGCTCAGCAGGGTGACGGCGGAACCGAGCGCCCCGGCCGCCAGCGCCCGGCTGCCCGCCTCCGCGAACAGCAGGCCGGCCTGCACCTTGTCGCCCGCCGTGCCGCGCAGCCCGGCCGCGAGCGCGCACCAGTCACCGGCCAGGTCCGGATGCAGTTCCTCGACCGCCTCGGCGCCCCGCCGGGCCAACTCCGCGCGCAGACCAGGGGTCATCTGCGTGAACAGGGCCTCCACGGTGAGCGAGTGACGGAAGGAGTACCAGTCCGGCGCGGGTTCGTCGGGAACCACCAGCCGCGCGGCCACCCCGGCGTGCAGGTGGCTGAGCAGGGCCCGGTCGTCGACGCCGGTCATGCGCTGCAGGACCGTGAGCGGGAAACGCCGGCCCAGCACGGCCGCGGCCGACAGCAGGGTCAGTCCCTGTGCGCCGAGCCGGTCGATACGCCGCACGATGCCACGCGCCAGTGACGAGGAGACGTCGCTGCGGAGGTTGTCGACCGCCCGCCAGCCCTCCGGGCCCCGCACCAGGGTGCCGGCCCCGATCATCGACTGGAGCAGTTCCTCGACCAGGTACGGACTGCCCGAACTGTCCTCCCACAGCCGCTCCAGCACCGCCGCGGGCACCTGCTCCGGACCGTCGGCCCCGAGCTGCGCCGCGATCATCTCGTGCGTCTGGGGCCGGGTCAGCGGCGGCAGTTCCACCAGGGTGGCCGCGCCGCGCCGGCGGGCCGACTGCGCGAGGTCGAGGGCGTCGCTGAAATCCGTCCGGACTGTGGCGAGCAGCAGGACGGGCGAGTACTCCAGGTTGTCCACCAGGTACTCGAGGACGCCGAGCGTTTCCGGGTCGGCGTCGTGCAGGTCCTCCAGCAGCAGCAACTGGCCCTGCCCGCGCCCGGCGGCGATGAGCAGGCGCAGTACCGCCTCGCCCAGGATCACCATGGAACTGTCGTCGCGTTCGCCGGTGTCCCAGTCCGGGATCAATCGCCCGAGAACCGGCCGGTAAGGACCGAGGGCCAGGTCGTCGATGGGTTCGCCACCGCGGAAGAGCGGCATCAGGGCTTCGGTGAGCGGCCGGAACGGCACGGCCGGTCCCGTGGTGCTGCTGCGGCCCCGCAGCACCCGCATCCCGGCACCCAGTGCTCCGCCGACGGCCTCCGCCGCGACCCGCGACTTGCCGACACCGGCCTCTCCCACGAGGAACACGACACCGCCGCGACTCTGGCGCGTGTCTGCCAGAGCACGTTCTAACAGGGCCAGTTGGGAGTCCCGTCCGACCAGAGAAGGCGCATGGGAACGCATGAACGCAGATAGTAATCGGACATCGGCCACCGCGGCAGGCCGCGCAGCCGGGGACCGGTTCCGCCACCCCGCGGCACGCCGGGCGCGGGCCACGCCGCCACGCCCACGGGCCCGGTGCCACCGCCGGCGAGGCACCGGGTGGGCCGACGACGCCGCAGGCGAGCATCACGGCGGCCGGGACACGTCCCGAGGCGCTAGGTGTGGCCCGCGGGCGTGGCGCGCCGGAGCGGGGGGCGGCCAGGACCGGGCTCCTACAGGAGCAGCAGGGACGGCACGGTGTCGGGGTGGGCGAGACGCAGGAGCCCGTAGCCGATGCCGGAGAGACCCGTCAGCAGCCCGGGGGAGGGGACGTGGTCGGGAGTGGCGCAACGATGGCTCTGCGCCTCGACCAGCGCGAGCACCTGTCCGGAACACCGGGACAGCGCCCCGGCGGCCACCGTGTCACCCCGCCCGGCGAGCGTGACCAGCGCCTCCAGCGTGCCGAGCGTGCCCTGCCCGGGACTCAGACCTGGACCCACCTCGGCGTCCGCCAGGAACGGTGTCAGCGCGCCGGCGGCGCTCAGCGGCGCCGCGGCGGCCACGCCGGCGAGCCCGGAGACCCAGGAGAGGTCCGCGGGCGCGGTCCGTACCGTGCGGACCGCGGCACGCAGCAGCGCGTCGGCGGCGTCCGCGTGTTCGGCGGCCCGCTCCGGGCGACAGCCGGCGTAGCGCCGCAGAGCCCAGCCGATCCCGGCCGCGCCGTCCGCGAACCCGGGCCCGCCACCGAGGACGGCGGCGTCCGCGGGCGGGCCCTGCCGGTCCGGTCCGCGCACCGTGACCAGCAGCAGGTCCGCCACCGCGTCGGCCAGCCGCAGCGCCTCGGGCGTCCCGGTCGCCTCGTGCGCGGCGACGGCGGCGGTCAGCGCCCCGGCCGCGCCACCGGCCAGCCCCGGATCGGCGCAGGCGGCCACGGCGTGCCCGAGCGCGGTGAGCGCATCGGGCAGACAGCCCGTCAGGTCCTCACCCAGCAGCACGGACAGCCGCACCAGCGCGTGGACCACACCGGCGAGCCCGGCGTAGGCGCCGGGTCCGGCCGCCGCGCTCAGTTCCGGATCGGCGGCCAGCGCCTTCACCAGGGCGGGCAGTGGCCGGACCGCCTCCCGGGCCAGCGCGGCGTACCGCCCGGCGCCGGTCAGCGCGTCCGCCTGCGCGAGGAACAGCGCCACCCCGCAGTACCCCTGCCCCAGCCCGGCACCCATCGGCAGCACGGCCCAGTGCGGACCCGACACCTGCTCCAGGCCCAGCCAGTTGGTCCGGCCGCCGCCGTGTACCGCGCGGGCGGCGATCTCGTCGGCGATGCCGCACGCGGCGGCCAGCAGCCGCGAGGCGTCCGGTACGACCGCCGGGAGCGGGGCGACGGCGAGTTCGGAGCGCCGCGCCAGAGGGGAACCGCTGCCGCGCGCCGCCAGGGTCGCCGAGATGATCCACTCCTGGTCGTGGCAGTCGACCTCGTCCATCCGGGCCAGCTTCTCGCCGACCGCGGTCAGGGCGGCCACCGGCAGCACGTCCGGCAGCCACGTGCCATCGGCCGCCCGGACCCCTGTACCGGACGGCCGATGCACGAACAGGGGGACGTCACCGCGCCACAGCTGCGCGGTCTCGTGCTCGATCAGGCGCCGGCGGGCCTCGTCGTGCTCGGACTCGGTCCACAGCACCGCGAACACACCCTCGCGAGCCAGGGCGTCGCCGAGCAGCGACGGGTGGGCGGACTCCTCCAGCAGCGTGGCGTACAGACGGGTGGACCGCACGATGAGGCGCGCGGGGCTGTCCGCGTGCCGCGCCAGCGGCCCGCCCGGGGCGAGCAGTTCACGACCGTGCGCGGCCAGCGCCGCGTAGCCGGTGCGGAACCCCTCCAGCAGGGCCGCCCGGTGGTCGGCCCCTGCCAGGGGCACGCCCGTGGGCAGCGGCTGGTTCTGTGCGGCCGGGCTGAGTACCGCCCCCCGTACCGCCCGCATCGTGTCCTCGCCGCTGTCCTCCCAGTGCAGGCCCTCGCTCGGGAAGGTGCCCTCGGCGTCCCGGCCCAGCGCGGAGATGTCCAGCGCGCCGTGTTCACCGATCAGCAGGTGGGGCAGCAGACAGGTGCGGTGCACCGAGGCCTGCAGGGCGTCCGCCGCGGGGTCGGAGCCGGCCGTCATGGCCTGCGGAAGTCCGGTGTGCAGCAGGGTCTCCGCGTCGACCAGGACCGGCTGGTCGCCGCAGGCGATGACGTTCTCGTAGTGCATGTCGGCGCCGTCCACCGCGTACAGCAGGGCCAGCAGCGCACCCTGGTGCCGGTAGAAGGCATCGGCCTCGGTGCCCGACCGGCACCAGCGGTGCTCCACGAACTCCAGCCAGCCGTAGCCCGGCCGGCGCACACTGCGCGGCGTGCGCAGGGCGAGGCCGGGCACCTTGGCGCCGAGCCAGGCCGCCAGGTCGTCCAGCAGGCCGTGCTGGTCGAGCGACCGGGGCTTGTACACGAGCCGGCCGCCGCCGGCGAAGCGCAGGACCGCGACCGCCCGGTTGCCCTGGTGGGCGTCGCCCAGCCCCAGGTCCACCCCGGCCGGCGCACCGGGTTCGCGCCCGTCGAGGAGCTCGCCGACCAGCTCCTCCCGGTCGGCCTGGAACCGCGTCACCAGCTCCGCCGTGGCGTCCGCCGCGTCCAGCGCGGTCTGCGCGAGCATCCGGGCCAGCACCGGGTAGGACGCGAACAGTGCGGCGAGGCCCCGCCGGCTGCCGGTGGCGGTGACGAACGAGGCGAACCGCTCCCGCGGGTCCGCGCCGGCGAGCCGCCCGGCGCGTCGGGCCAGGGACAGCTCGTGGACCAGGGTCCGGGCCGCCTGCCGGGTCAGCTGCTCGGTCAGCCGCCGCTCGAACGCCCCCCGCCACACGGCCTGTTCGGTCGCGGACACGTCCGCCGTGCGGCGGGCCAGCAGATCCGCGGCCAGGGTGACGAGCGGTCGCACGACGACGGCGAAGACCGCGGGGCCCGTGCCGTCCACGGCCGGTGCGTCGACGCTCTCGGGGGCGGCGGCCAGTGCCGCCTCGGCGAAGCCGGCCCAGGCGGGCTTGGACGCGCGGGCGGCGAGGTGCTCGGCGGTCTCCGCGGCGAGGGCCGCCACGGTGGCCCCGTCCACGCCGAGATGGGCCAGCCGCAGGGCGAAGCCTTCGCCGTCCCCGAGGTTCCACGGGGCCCTCCCGGCGGCGGCACCGGCGGGCGCCGCCGGGAGGCCGGGTGCGGCGAGCCGCTCCGCGAGGGTCAGCGCCGGGGCCCACCAGACGTGGGGCGGGCCGGCGCCGAGCGGGCCCGGAAGGCTGGCGGTCCGGGGAGCCGGGAGGTCGGTGGTCTCAGTCACGAGGACGAAGGTGTCAGACCTCCGCGGCCCCCACATGGGGAACTGCCCCCCATATTCCTGGGGCACCCGTGCACACGGGTGAGGAGCGGTCCCCGCGCGGACGTCCCGTACCGGCGGGAACGGCCGCTCAGAACCGGGGCGCGGGCAGCAGCCGCGGCTCGATGCGCTCCTCCACCGTCCCGGCGCCGGAGCGGCCGACCACGTAGGCTCCCCTGCCCGGCAGTTCCGCCACGGCCTCGACCAGCTCGGTGCCCCGGTAGACCAGACCGACCCCGTCGTCGGTGCAGTGGGCCGTGCGGAAGGCGCCCTCGGCGACCAGCCGGTGGATCAGCGGGCGCCTCCCCGCGTCGGAGTCGTAGTGCACGCCGTTGCCGTACGGCAGCAGGCCCAGCCCGTCGGTGACCGGGCGCAGCCCGGGGCCGAAGGAGTCCGTCGCGCCGCCCTCGAACCAGCAGATGGAACCCGCGCTGACGCCGGCGAGCACCACGCCCGCCGCCCACGCGCGCCGCATGACCGCGTCCAGGCCGTGCACCCGCCACACGGCGAGCAGGTTGGCCACCGAACCGCCCATCACCCACACGACGTCGTGCGCGAGGACCGTGTCCTCGACGTCCTCGACGTTCGGCATCGGGAACAGTTGCAGGGGAGTGAGGTCGTACCCCGCCACCCGGGCCGCCTCCGTCACCCGCGCCGTCACGTGCTCGGCGTCACCCGTCGCCGTGCCGACGTACAGGACGCGGGGGCGTCTGCCGTGCACCCCGGAGAGGTCGACCGCGTGGTGGACGAGTGCGTCGAAGAGCAGCCGGGTGCGCGTACCGGCACGGTGCCCTCCGGACGTGGCGAGGATGGTCGGTTCCGCTGCGGTCACACGCGTGATCGTAGCGCCGGGAGCGGCGCCGGTGTCCCGGCCCCGGAGGACGAACGTCCTCCCGGCGCCCCGCACTTCGTGTGTCTCGTCGGCGTCGACCGCGGGAACGGCGGTGCCGAGTCCCGGCCTCCCGCGAGTCGCGGAGCTTCCGAGGGGCGGTGTGAACGGTCACGTGCTCCGAGCCGACGCTCGGCCGCGCGACGGGCGGCTCGATCCGGCGGGACGGGCGCGCCTCGTCGCCGGGCCGGACCGGCGAGGCCGGTCATCCTCGGGGACCGTGCCAGTCCAGGATGACCACGGTGGCGTCGTCCTTGAGGTTGCCCTCGCAGACGTCCCACACCGCACTCGTCAGGGCGCGTACGGCCTCCCTGGGATGGCAGTCGCGCGTGTCACGCACGAGCGAGGCCAGGTCGGCGGCCGCGGCCCCGCGGTCCTGCATGCCGTCGGTGAGCAGGACCAGACGGTCGCCGGGGCACAACCGCAGCTCCTGGAGCCGGTAGGAGGTGGGCGCGGCCACGCCGAACGGCAGGTTGACGGCGAGCGTGACCTCCTCGGCCTCCGCAGCGCCCTTCCGCAGGCGCAGCGGCCAGGGGTGTCCCGCGTTGACCAGCTCGCACACGCCCGTCTCGAGGCGTACGCACAGCAGTTGGCCGGTGGCCAGCCCGCGCTTGTGGTTCAGCAGGGCCTCGTGGGCACGGTGGGCCTGCTGGAGCGCGTCACAGCCACTGCGCCGGGCACCGCGCAGGGCACCCATGAGCAACGTGGCCAGCAGGGCGGACTCCGTGTCGTGGCCCATGGCGTCGGTGATGGACAGGTGCAGCGTGTCGCGGTCGAGCGTGTAGTCGTAGGTGTCGCCGCCGATGTCGTCGGCCGGGACCAGGCCGGCGGCGAGGGTGAACTGGGGGGCCTCGCAGCAGGAGGCCGAGGGAAGCAGCTGGTGCTGGATCTCGGCGGCGAGGCTGGTGCGGGTGGTCCGCCGGCCCACGTGGTACAGGTCGGTGAAGCGGCGGTCCGTGACGATGACGTAGGCCAGGGCGTGGGCCGCGTCCGCGACCTGTGCGAGTACCCCGCCGTCGGCGTACGGAAGCGTCACCTCCAGCACACCGATGCAGTCGCCGCGGTTGGTCACCGGCGAGATCACGCGCCGCCGGCCCGGGCCGTCCGGTTCCACGTGCTGGCGCTGGCTGCGCAGGACCGTGTCGTACACGCTGCCCTGCAAGTCGATCCGCTCGGCACGGTCCGGCGCGCCGCCCTCGGCCGACACGGCCAGGCGCAGCAGCCGCTGCCCCAGGAGGTCGGCGAACAGGAACGACACGCGCTCGGCCCTGAAGCGCTTGCGCAGGTCGTCCGCGATCACACCGACGGACTCCCCGGGCGGCGCGGCCTCCGCCGCGGCCAGAAGCTCACCCAGCTCCAGGTCTCCCTCACCCACGGCAACCTCCCATCCGATGTCGCACGTGTTCCCCCGGTCGCGCCGAGTGCACCCGTGCGTCCGTACCGCCCCGGCGGTACGGACGCACGGTCTGGCGGCGCCGTGGGGCCGGGAGGAGCCCGGTCGGCGGGAGCGGTCTGCCGTGCGGCGGGAGGTCCGGGACGCCACGGCCCCGCCCGCACGGCGATCACCCCCCGGCGGCGGACGTGGGACGGGTGACCGTGTCAGCCCTCGTTCAGGGCCTCCACGGCCTCCTCGACGCTGGAGTGCAACGTGAACATCTGGTCGAGGCCCACCACGCGGAAGAGCTGGGTCATGGCAGGGCTGAGCCGCGCCACCGAGAAGGAGGAGCCCAGGGCCTCGGCGCGCCGGCAGGCCGTGATCAGCACGGTGACTCCCGTGGAGTCGCAGTACTCCAGTTCCGAGAGGTCGGCGACGATTCCCGTGCCGGGACCGCGCAGCACCTCTTCGACGGTCTGCCGGAGGCGGGGGCCCGTGTGGTGGTCCAGCTCCCCGGCCACCCGCAGCACCACCGGCCCCGTCGGCCAGGCCTGCGTGGCGATGGCGAGGGTGCTTCCTGTCTCGTTCACCAGATCTCCTGTGCGGCGGGTCACCTACGGCGAGGCAGCGGATGCCGTTCGGCAGTGGTCGGTCGTCGGAGGAGCACGCTCACCGCGCGGGTACCCGGTCGCCCCGCGCCATCCGCACAGGCTTTCCCGCCGCCCCATTATGCTATGAGCCGCAACTGCTCGTCCGTGGAATCACCTGCGTCCCGTATGAATCACGCGTTCGTGGTGTCCGGGGCGCCGGCGTCCGGACCGCAGGAGCCGTCACTCGTGCGAGAGGCAGTGGGCGCCCGTGGGCGTCGGGCGCCGGTTCCGGGGCAGTCAGGGACATGGGCACGCGGTCAGGCATGAGGCGTGCGATCGGCAGGGAAACGGCCGCAGGGGCGGGCCGGGCATGAGGGGACGGGTGTCGCGTGGAGGGTTCGCACACGGCTGGACACGGACCGCGGCCGGCGGCCGCCGACGGCGACGTGTTCGCCGCCGACCGTGAGGTGGGCGGGGATCTCGCCGAGGTGGACTGGGCGGCCACGCCCCTCGGCCCGCCGCGGGAGTGGCCGCAGAGCCTGCGAACGGCCGTCAGCATCCTGCTCTCCTCCCGGTTCCCCATGTGGATGGCCTGGGGTGAGCAGCTGACGTTCTTCTGCAACGCCGCCTACCGGCGTGACACGCTCGGCCGCAAGTACCCGTGGGCGCTGGGACGGCCCGCGAACGAGGTGTGGGCGGAGATCTGGGACGACATCGGCCCGCGCATCGAGGCCGTGCTCCGTACCGGGACGGCCACCTGGGACGAGGGACTGCTGCTCTTCCTGGAACGCTCCGGATACAGCGAGGAGACCTACCACACCTTCTCCTACAGCCCGCTGCGGGACGACTCCGGTGCCGTCGTGGGCATGCTCTGCGTGGTCAGCGAGGACACCGAGCGGGTGATCGGCGAGCGGCGGATGGCCACGCTGCGGGACCTGGGCTCGGACCCCAGCGTGATCCGCACCGAGCAGGAGGTGCTGGCCTTCGCCGACCGGCAGCTGAACCGCAACCGCAAGGACCTGCCCTTCACCCTCACCTACCTGTTCGACGGCGACACCGCCCGGCTGTCCGGCAGGACCGGGGTCCCGGCCGGGCACCCGGCCGCACCGGCCGCCCTCCGCGTGGCCGACCCCGACGCCGTGTGGCCCGCCGCGGCGCTGGCCAGGGGCGAGACGGCGCTGGTGCCACTCACCGGCGACGGCTTCGCCGGCCTGCCCTGCGGCGACTGGCCCCAGCCACCCGTACAGGCGCTCGTGGTCCCGCTCCTGCAACAGGGCAGCGCACCGTACGGTTTCCTGGTGGCCGGTCTCAACCGCTACCGCGTGCCGGACGAGGGCTACCGGGGCTTCGTCGAGCTGACGGCCGGACACATCGCCTCCGGCATCGGCAGCGCCCGCAGCTACCAGGCCCAGCAGCGGCGGGCGGAGGAGCTCGCCGAACTCGACCGGGCCAAGACCACCTTCTTCTCGAACATCAGCCACGAGTTCCGCACCCCGCTGACCTTGATCATGGGACCCGTCGAGGACCTCCGGACGCGGCTCGCCGGCGCGGACGACCACGTACGCCAGGAGCTCGACGTCATCCACCGCAACGGGCTGCGGCTGGGCAAGCTGGTCAACACGCTGCTGGACTTCTCGCGCATCGAGGCGGGCCGCATGCAGGCCCGCTACGAGCCGGTCGACCTCGCCGTGGTCACCGCGGAGCTGGCCAGCGTCTTCCGCTCGGCCGTGGAGAAGGCCGGACTCGCGTTCGACGTGGACTGCGCGGCCCTGGACGAACCCGTGTACGTCGACCGCGGCATGTGGGAGAAGGTGGTCCTCAACCTGCTCAGCAACGCCCTGAAGTTCACGTTCGACGGTACGGTCCGCGTCGGCGTCCGCGGGGCCGGCCGGCACGCGGTGGTCACCGTCGCGGACACCGGGATCGGCGTGCCCGAGGCGGAGATGCCCCGGCTCTTCGAACGCTTCCACCGCATCGAGAACGCACGCTCCCGGTCGAACGAGGGCAGCGGCATCGGTCTGGCCCTGGTACAGGAACTCGTCGGTCTGCACGGCGGCACCATCACCGCCGAGAGCACCGAGGGCAAGGGCACCGCGTTCACCATCCGGATACCGTTCGGGACGGCCCACCTGCCTGCCGACTCCGTGGTGCCCGAAGCGGGCGCCACGGCGGCGTCCGCCACCGCCGACCCCTACGTCCAGGAGGCCCTGCGCTGGCTTCCGGGCACTGCCGCCGGCACCGGGGCCGACGACCTGGCGATGCCGGCCGAGCCGAACCCCACCGCCTCCGGCCCGGTGGCCGCCGCGACCGCCCGCGTGCTGGTGGCCGACGACAACGCCGACATGCGCGAGTACCTCACACGCATCCTGTCCGGGGCGGGATACCAGGTCACCACGGTCACCGACGGCGCGGAAGCCCTCCACTCCGTCCGCCGCGACACCCCCGACCTCGTCGTCAGCGACGTGATGATGCCCCGGCTGGACGGACTGGAGCTGGTGGCGCGGCTGCGCGCCGACACACGTACGGCCTCGGTACCCGTTCTCCTGCTGTCGGCGAGGGCCGGACAGGAGGCGTCGATCGAGGGCCTGCGGGCGGGCGCCGACGACTACCTGGTCAAGCCCTTCGCCGCTGCCGAGCTCCTGGCGCGCGTGCGCGCGAACATCGAACTGTCCCGGCTGCGCAGCCATCACGTCCGCTGGCGGGCGGCGCTCATCGACTCCCTCCAGGAGGCGTTCTTCGTCTGCGACGAGTCCGGAGCCGTCGTCGAGATCAACACGGCGTTCACCGACATCCTCGGCTACGGTCCCGAGGACCTGCCGTACGCGCCGGTCCACCCGTGGTGGCCGGACGCGGTCACCGACCCCGAGGCGCACCGGCAGGCGGGCGACGCCTTCACCGCCCTGCTGGAACACCCCCAGGGCTCCTACACCGTCCCGGTCACGCACCGCGACGGTCACCGCGTGTGGGTGGCCGTCACCCACAACAAGGCCGAGGACCCCGACACCGGGCGCAGCGTCACCGTCGGCACCTTCCGTGACGTCACCGCCGAGCACTACGCCGTCCAGCGCGAGACGGCACTGGCCGCGCTGAGCACGTCCCTGTCCAGGGCCGCCAGCCTGCCCGAAGCACTCTCGGGCGCCCTCGCCGAACTGAGAAGGCTGTGGCGCGCGCGGAGCGTGGTCGCCGCCGTCTTCGGGCGTGGTGACGTACCCACCCTGACCGCCACGGACGCGGACCTGCGGTGGGAGGACCTGCCCGCCGAGCGCCGGGAGGAGGTCGCCGCACTGTGCAGCCGGCCACCGCTCACCCCGGTCGCCGCGGACACCGGCGCCGGAGTCCTGCTCGAACACCCCCACGGACCGCTGGCCGTCTGGATCGACCTGGGCGAGAACCGGCCCTTCACCTCCGAGGACCGGCTCCTGCTCTCCCTGCTGGCCGGGCACCTCGCGCAGGGCCTGGTACGGGCCCACCAGATCGACCAGCAGCGCGAGACCGCCATCGCGCTGCAGCGCGCCATACTGGGTCCGGCCCGGCTCCCCGACGGCTTCGCCGTGCGCTACGAACCCGCGACCCGCCCACTGGAGGTGGGAGGCGACTGGTACGACACCGTCGCCCTGCCCGACGGGCGGATCGGCATCGTCGTGGGCGACTGCGTCGGACGAGGCCTGGAGGCGGCCAGCGTCATGGGGCAGCTGCGCAGCGCCTGCCGCGCCCTGCTGCTGCGGGAGCCCAGCCCGTCCCGGACACTGATGGCGCTCGACCAGTTCGCCGCGAGCGTCCCCGGCGCGCTGTGCACCACCGTCTTCTGTGGTGTCCTCGATCCCGGCACCGGCGACCTGACCTACTCCAGCGCCGGGCACCCCCCGGGCATCCTCGCGCACCCCGACGGCACCACCCGGCTGCTGGACGAGGGCCGTTCCCTGCCCCTCGCCGTCCGGCCGGGCAGGCAGCGCCCGGAGGCCCGGTGCACCCTGCCCGCGCGGGCCACGCTGCTCCTCTACACCGACGGGCTGGTCGAACGCCGCCGGCGGCCGCTCAGCGCGGGCATCGACGAGGCGAGCCAGGCCGTGCAGCGGGGCCGCGACGTGCCCGTCGACGACCTCGCCACCGAGGTCATGGCCCGGCTCGCCCCGGTCGGCGGCTACGACGACGACGTGGCGCTGCTGCTCTACCGCCATCCGGCGCCGCTGGAGCTGTCCTTCCCGGCCGAGTCGTCCCAGCTCGCGCCCGTCCGCAAGGCGTTGCGTACCTGGCTCGCCCAGTGCGACCTGCCCGCGAACACCGTGCAGAACGTCCTCGTCGCCGCGGGTGAGGCGTGCGCCAACGCGATCGAGCACGGTCACCGGCACACACCGGGCGAAGTCGTGCGGCTACGCGCCGAAGCCTTCGTGGACAACCTGCGCCTGACCGTCGCCGACAGCGGCCGGTGGAAGGTGCCGCAGCCGGAGCTCAACGCCCACCGCGGCCGGGGCGTGAGCCTGATGCGGGCCATGATGCAGCAGGTCACCATCACTCCCGGCCCGTCCGGCACCACCGTCGACATGCAGATGAGGATCGCCTGATGACCACCGCGCTCACGCTCACCCCCGGCCGACGCCCGGACGGCACCCCCCGTCTCACCGTCAGCGGAGAGATCGACATGAGCAACGCCGGCTCCCTCGCCGACGCCCTGGAGGCGGGATCGGGCCCTCTCGTCGTGGACCTGACCGGGGTGGAGTACCTCGACAGCGCCGGGCTGAGCGTGCTCTTCGCCCACGCCGAGCGGCTGGAACTCGTCATCAGCCCACTGCTGGAGCCCGTTCTCACCGTCTCGGGCCTCGCCGACCTGGTCACCGTACGCGGGCGCGGAACCGACGACGCCCCGCGGCCATGACCACCCGGCACACGGCGAACCACGCCCTGTCCCGCGACGTCACCGCCCAGCGCACCCCACCGCAGTGCCCGAAACCCGGCCAGGAGTGATGACCGACGTGTCCGAGACCCTCGACATGACCGTCCAGCACATCAGCGACAGCACCGCCGTCGTCGCCGTCGCCGGAGACGTGGACCTGCACACGGCGCCGGCCCTGCGCGCGCACGCCATGGACCTCGTGGCACAGGGCGTGCCGCACCTCGTCCTGGATCTGGCGCGCGTGGACTTCGTCGACTCGACGGGGCTGAGCACCTTCATCTCCGTCCTGCACACGACACGGGAGGCAGGCGGCTCACTCCGTCTCGCCGACGTCCCCGACCGCCTCACGCGCATGGTGACCATGACGGGCATCGCGCAGCTGCTGCCCGTCCACCCCACGGTGGCCGACGCGCTGGCCGGGGGACCCGTCGACGCCGCGCCCGACGGCGCCGGCGCGTCCGGCTGAGCCCGCGGTGCCATGGCAAGGCCGCGGGACGGTCCGCGGACGGGGTCCGGTTTCCCGGGCCGCGTGCCCCCTGCGGTAGCTTGTCACCTGCGCACACTACGGGGTCCCGCCGCACGAGGGAGGAAAACGGTGGTCTGATGCACGGCATACCCGCTCAGGCGCGCGGCGAGTCCGCGGCCGCACGGCACGTGGCGGTGCAGTCCTCCACCGACGAGGCACGGGCCGGTCGTCCGGTGGCCTCCGTGCGGACCGGGATCGACGGGGGCGAGCAGATGCGGCACTTCGCCGACGCGACCGATCCCGGTCACATGACGCGGACGCTCGCCGAACGCGGCGAGCGGGTGACCGGCGAGGTGTCCCGGAGCCCCCGGCACGTACCCGGTGAGCCCGGTGCCGGCCTTGAGGAGGCCCGGCGGTGACGACGCACACACGACCGCCGGTGACCACCGGCCACACCGGGACGGTCCGCCACCCCGCCTTCTTCTACACCACGGAGGAGGACTACCTGAAGGGCGTGGGCGACTTCGTGCGCGCCGAGGCGGCGTGCGGCCGCCCTCTGCTGATCGCCGTGCCCGGCGCACGCCTGCGCCTGCTGCGGGACACCGTCGGCACCGCGCACGAGGGCGTCAGCTGGGCCGACATGCGGCACAGCGGACGCAATCCGGGGCGGATCCTGTCGATGCTCCAGGAGTTCGCCGACCAGCACGCTGACCGGCGTCCGTCCATCGTCAGCGAACCCATCTGGGTCGGCCGCACTCCCGCGGAGGCACGCGAGGCCACGCGCCACGAGGCACTGATCAACCTGGCCTTCGCCGGCCGGGACGCCACGATCCTGTGCCCCTACGACACCGCCCTGCCGAAGCGGGTCCTGGCGCAGGCACACCGGACCCATCCCGTCGTCGGTGATCCGGGGGGCCACCGGGACAGCCCGGCCTACGCGCCCGCACACGCGGTGTGCCGCGACTGCGACGAGCCGCTGCCCGAACCGGTGGACCCCGTCGTCCTGCACTTCGCGGAGGGTGACCTCGCGAAGGTCCGGGACGTCGCCGCCGACTGGGCGGCGGCGCGGGGCCTGCCGGCGCGCCGCCGCACCGACTGGCTGCTCGCCGTCAACGAGGCCACCGCCAACTCGGTGCGGCACGGCGGAGGGCACGGCACCCTGCGGCTGTGGTGTGCGGACGACACCCTGATCGCCGAGACACGGGACCGCGGCCGGCTCCACGATCCCCTGGTCGGCCGGCGCCGTCCCGACCCGCTCTCCCCGGCCGGCGGCCGGGGCATGTGGATGATGCACCATCTGTGCGACCTGGTGGAGATCCGGACGCCGCCGACGGGGCTGGTCGTACGCCTGCACCTGGCGCTGGGCTGAGCGCGGCGTCCTGCCGGCAGGCATGCACCGGGCGTCCCGGTGCACAAGACCCTGGGTGAGGCATGGACCGATGCCGAACGACATGATGGCTGCCACAAGGCGGCCGGTGAGGGGGGCGAGGTGACGGCCGAACGTGAGCGGCGGTCGACGGGCGGCAGCAGCCGCTCCGCAGCGGCGCGCGACACGGACGAGGACCTGTCACTGCTGTTCGGGACGTCGACCGCGCTGTTCGCGTCGATGGCGGGGCCCGCGCACGTACTGGAGGCGGCGAACCCGGCGTTCTACGCGGCGGTCGGGGGCGGCCGGCGGGAACGCACCGGCGTACCGCTGGCCGACCTCATGCCCGAACTGGGCGACCAGGGATTCATCGCGCTCCTGGACCAGGTGTACCGGTCGGGGGAGCGGCACGTCGGCCGTGACGCGCGCGTCGTCATCGGAACCGGGGCGGACGCCCGTGAGGCGTACTTCGACTTCACCTACGAGGCCCGCCGCGACGCCGGCGGCAACGTCGTCGGCGTGCGGATGATCGGCGTGGAGACCACGCAGGTCAAGCACGCCCGGCGGCTCGCCGCCGAGCAGCGCGCGCTGCTGGAGCAGATCGCCCGGCACGCCCCGCTGCCCGAGGTGCTGGACGGCATGTGCCGGACGATCGAGGAGCTGTCACCCGACGTGATCGTCTCCGTCCTGCTGGCCGACGACGACGGCAGGCACCTGCGGCACGGCGCGGGCCCCAGCCTGCCCGGCTTCTACAACCAGGCCATCGACGGCATCGCCACGGGCGAAGGCGTGGGCTCCTGCGGCACCGCCGCCCACCGGCGGCGGACCGTCGTCGTCAACGACATCGCCACCGATCCCCTGTGGGACGACTTCCGCGACCTCGCCGACCGCGCCGGACTCGCCGCCTGCTGGTCGACGCCGATCCTCGCCCGTGACGGCCGGCTGCTGGGCACGTTCGCGATGTACCACCGCACCCCGCGCGCCCCCCAGGACAGCGACCTCGCGCTGGCCCGCGTCTTCGCCGACACCGCGGCCCTCGCCATCGAGCGCCACCACGCCGAACAGGCCCGGCTGGCGGCCGACGCCAGGGAGAAGGCGGCCCGCGACGACCTCGCCTTCCTCCTGACCGCCAGCACCGCCCTGGCCGGCCGGCTGGACGAGAGGCAGACGCTGGAGTGCCTGGCCGCCCTGGCCGGCCCGGCCCTGGCCCCCCTGGCCGCGGTCGACGTCGTGGAGGCCGGACGCGTGCGGCGGGTGGCGGCCGCCGCCCCGACCGAGCAGGCGCGCGACCTCCTCCAGACGCACACGCCCGCCCGCGGCGGGGACGAGGCGGTCGACCGGGTCCTGGCGTCCGGGCTGACCGAAGTGGCCCGCCGTACCCCCACCGGACCCGGCCCCTGGCAGGAGCTGGGCGTCACCGGCTACGTCTGCGTGCCCCTCGTGGACCGCGGACGGCCCTTCGGCACCCTGACCCTGCTGTCCACCGGGGAGCACTGCTTCGACGGACACCGGATCGCCCTGGCGGAGGAGCTGGCCCGCCGCGCCGCCACGGCCGCCCGCAACGCCCGCCAGTACGCGCAGCGCGCCGCCATCGCCCGCGACCTGCAGAGCGGTCTGCTGCTGCCCGACCTGCCCGACATCCCCGGCGCCGAGCTGGCCGTCTTCTACCACCCGGCCGGCGAGGGGCTGGAGATCGGAGGCGACTTCTACGACGTCTTCCGCCGGGACGACGGCAGCTGGGCCTTCATCCTCGGCGACGTCTGCGGGCGCGGTGCCAAGGCCGCCACCACGACCGCTCTCGTCCGCCACACCGCACGCGCCGTCGCCCCGCTGCTCGACGACCCCGTCGACATCGTCAAGGCCGTCGACAAGGCCCTCAACGACCGCAATGCCCACCAGAACAACGGCTTCGTCACCCTCGTCTACGGCCACCTCGCACCGGCTGCCGACGGACTCACCGTCCACCTCGTCAGGGCCGGCCACACGGTGCCCCTGCTGCTGGACGCGGAGCACACGGTCGCAGCGGTCGAGGCGCCCGGCGGACTGCTCGGCATCGGCATCCCGCCCAGGCTCACCGGCCACCGCTTCACCCTCCGCCCCGCCGAGAGCCTGCTGCTGTACACCGACGGCATCACCGAGTGCCGGGCCGCCGGAACGGGCCAGTACGGTGACACCCGACTGGCCGAAGCGCTGGCGTCCGCTCCGCCCCGGCCGGCCGCCGCGGAGATCCTGCGGACGATCGCCGAGGACGTCCGCGGCTTCCTGGGCGGCGGCCGGGACGTGGAGGACGACCAGGCGGCCCTGGTCATCACCGCCGTGGAACCGACGCGGGGTGCCGGTGCCGGCGGCGTCGCAGGAAGCCGGGACACCTCAGGCATGCCTGCCTGCAGCCGGGGTAGACGCTCGCCTGTCGGCCGACGGACCGGCGAACACGAGAAACCGATCAACTGGGAGGGGCGCGACCGTGGCGACGACGACCGTGCGGACCGATGAGCAGACGCCGACCGTGCCGGAGATCGCGGACCCGTCCAAGGTGGCGCCCAAGGACGCGCGGGAGCTGTCGAAGCTGTTCTTCGACCAGCTGGCGGTGCTGGAGGAGGGCACGCCCGAGTACAGCTACGCCCGCAACACGCTGATCGAGATGAACATGTCCCTCGTGCGCTTCGCCGCGGCCCGGTTCCGCAGCCGCGGGCAGGAGGAGATGGAGGACATCGTCCAGGTCGGCATGATCGGCCTGATCAAGGCGATCGACCGGTTCGAGCTGTCCCGCGAGGTCGAGTTCACCTCCTTCGCCGTCCCCTACATCGTCGGCGAGATCAAGCGGTTCTTCCGTGACACGTCCTGGGCGGTGCACGTCCCGCGCCGGCTCCAGGAGGCCCGCGTCCAGCTCGCCCGCGCCAACGAGGAGCTGCGCAGCCGGCTGGGCCGCACGCCGACGGTCAAGGAACTGTCCGAGCTGATGTGCCTCCCGGAGAACGAGGTCGTCGAGGCCCAGCTCGCCTCCAACGGCTACAGGTCGGCCTCCCTGGACGCCGCGATCAGCGGCAGCGAGGAGGGCGAGGCCGCGCTGGCGGACTTCATCGGTGACGAGGACGCGGCCCTCGGCCTGGTCGAGGACTTCCACGCCCTCGCTCCCATGATCGCCGAGCTCGACGAACGCGACCGCAAGATCATTCACTGGCGCTTCGTCGAGGAACTGACCCAGGCCCAGATCGGCGAACGGCTCGGCGTGTCGCAGATGCACGTCTCGCGCCTGATCACGCGTCTGCTGACCCGGCTGCGCGAAGGCCTGCTGAGCACCACCTGACCCCAGGGCAGCTGACGCCGGGCCCTCACCGGGTCCGGCGTCGGCGGCGCGCCGCGGCGCTGTGACACGGGGTCTGCCACGCACCGCGGGCAGCCAGCGGCACCAAGGCCGGCCCGCACTGCCGGTCACGGCCCCTCACTCCTCACGCGTGGAGGACCCCGGCCCCCCGTTTCGGAACGCCGTGGGCGGAGACTTCTGATGGCGTGCGGTGCGCGGATCCGTCGCCCAGGGCGCCGACCCTCCGGTGCCTGCTCCCCGTGCGGCCGAGCGTCCTTCACCGGGGGTGAACCATGAGAGTTCTCACACGCCTGGACGACTACCAGAGACGGCACCGCTGGGTGGGCGAGCCGCTCGCCGTCCTGTACAAGTTCTACGACGACCAGGCGTTGTACCTCGCGGCCCTCCTCACCTATTACGGCTTCCTCTCGCTCTTCCCGCTGCTGCTGATCCTCGTCGTCGTCCTGAGCACCTTCCTCAGCGACGACCCCCACCTCAGGCAGCGGGTCCTGGACTCCGCCCTGAGCGAGTTCCCGGTCATCGGTGACCAGATCGGCGAGAACATCCGCTCCTTCCACGGCAACGGCGTGGCCCTGGCCGTCGGCATCGTCGGCAGCCTCTACGGTTCTCTCGGCGTCGCCCAGGCCGCGCAGTACGCGCTCAACAAGATCTGGGCCGTGCCGAGGCACGCCCGCCCCGATCCGCTGCGGTCGCGCCTGAAGGGCCTGGTCTTCCTGCTGCTCCTCGCACTCGGACTGTGCGCCTTCACCCTGCTGTCCGTGGCGGGATCGCAGACGGGCGTCCTCGGCGCGCGGTTGCGGGGTGCGACCTGGATCGCCGCCACGGCAGGCTCCGTCTGCCTCAGCACCGTGCTGCTGCTGTTGAGCTACCGGCTGCTGACGCACCGGCCCCTGCCCCTGCGCCGGCTCCTCGGCGTGGCGCTGGGCGCCGCCGTCGCCTGGCAGGCACTGCAGTGGGTGGGCTCCTACTACGTGAGCCACGTGCTGCGCGGCGCCACGGCCACCTACGGCCTGTTCGGCATCGTGCTGGGGCTGCTCGCCTGGCTCTACGCCGGGGCGCTGATCTTCATCACGGCCGCCGAGGTGGGAGCCGTGCAGATCATGCGGCTGTGGCCGCGCAGTCTGCTGACCCCGTTCACGGACCGGGTGCACCTGAGCCCGGCGGACCGCCGCGCCTACCGGTCGTACGCGGCGACCGAGGCGTTCAAGGGCTTCCAGAAGATCCGTGTGCACTTCGAACCGCCGCCCGACGCCCCGAGGCACGACCAGCCGCCCGAAGACACCCGGTGAGGCGGTGAGCCCCCCGCGCGCACGTCCGCGGCGGCTCGGACGGTCGCCGGCGGAACGCGTCGCGCGGGACCGGCCGCTTCCGGAGTGATCAATTCCTCTTCCCGGGTGACTCCGAGACGCTGCTCACAGCGGGTGGCGGTGACGGCGGGGTATCCGAACCAGAAGACTCACGGACCTGACAGTTGCCGTTTGACAACTATGGCCGTGAGGCAACAAAGTGTCGGAGTCGTGACGCACGGGGAAGGAAACCGCAATGCTCCGGTGGACGGAGGTCGCTCCGTGTGCCGGCCATCCAAGCCCTGAACCGCGGGGGCGGCCGGTGGCTGGGCCCTGTGTTCAGGCCGTCTGGTCTCCGGCGTCCGGCGCGGTGTCGTGTATCTGCAGTGCCGCCGTGTTGCAGAACGCCTCGAGCCCTTCCAGGAGCGCGGTCCGCTTGGCGGCGGGCATCAGCTCCAGGACGGCGTGCAGTTCCTGCTCCCGGCGCGCGCGCAGGTCGTCGAGGAAGGCGCGACCGCGGCTGCTGAGATGCAGCCGCACCTCGCGCCGGTCGACCGGGCTGACCGCTCGCTCCAGGAAGCCGGCGGCCACCAGGCGGTCGCACAGCCGGCTGGTGGACGGCGGGGTGGAGGCGAGGGAGTCGGCGAGGGTGCGCAGGTTGATGCCGTCCTGGTGCTCGACCATCAGCAGGACGCGCATCTGGGACGGAGAGGCGGGCGCGGTCGAGGCCCGCCCCCAGAGGACTTCCAGCAACTCCACGGCCGTCAAGGTCACGCGTGCGACTTCGGCGGGCTCGGGGCGGGGGCGGAAGACAGTCACCGTCACACTCTCGCAGGCACTGGGACGGCCGCCAGCGTACTAGGTGCCGGGAGCGGCAAGAGATGGTTCGGACGAACGGCGCGATTCGGCTCCGGGTGGCCTCGTCGCCCGGGCCGGGCCCGTGTCCGTCGAAAGATAGGTGTTTAGACCGTCGTGAACAGATTTGTGACCGCCGAGCGCGCCTTGCGCACGGCGGCTCCGCACGAGTTGTTCGACGCTGTGCGCGGTGTCCTGGCCAAGGAGTACGCCGCGCGCTCCGTCGAGTTGTACCTGGCCGACTACGGACTCACCGTCCTGCAGCCGGTGTCGGTGGCGCCCCACACGGCGGAGCCGGTGTCGGTGCACGGCAGCGCCGCCGGCCGGGCCTTCGGTGCCCAGGAGCCGTTCGTGGAGGTGCTCCACGAGGGCCGCGCACGCGTGCACCTGCCGGTGACCGTGCGGGGGGACCGGCTGGGTGTGCTGTCGGTCACCCTGCCGGACGGTGACGTCGAGCCCGGCCGGCTGGACGAGCTCGCGGACATCGCCGAGGTGCTCGGACACGAGATCGTGGTCGCCGAACGGGACACGGACGTGTATCTGCGGGCCAGGCGCAAGGACCGGCTGACCCTGGCCGCCGAGATGCAGTGGCAGCTGCTGCCCGGTCGCGCGTGTTCCCGTCCCGAGTACGAACTCGGCGCGCAGCTGGAGCCGGCGTACGCCATCTACGGTGACAACTTCGACTGGTCCGCCACCGCGGACCGCCTCATGCTCTACGTCACCAACGGCATGGGGGAGGGCATAGAGGCCGCCCTGCTGACCAACCTGGCCATCAACGCGCTGCGCAACGCCCGGCGGGCCGGTATCGCCATCGACGACCAGGCCGCCCTGGCCGATCAGGCGGTGTACGCCCATTACCAGGGGCGCTGCTACCTCTCCGTACTCATGTTCGACTTCGACCTCGCGACGGGCCGGGCGAAGGTCGTGGACGCGGGCTCACCGCAGTTGCTGCGGCTGCGTGACGGATCGGTCGAGCGCGTCGCCTTCGACGCGCAGCTGCCGCTCGGGATGTTCGAGGAGACCGACTACGTGGCGCAGGACTTCCAGGTCGAGCCGGGGGACCGTCTCGTCTTCGTCAGCGACGGGGTGCACGCGGTCGCCTCGCCCAAGGGGGAGGCGTACGGGGACGCGGCGCTGGCCCGCGCGATCACCTCCACCCGCCTCCTGCCGGCCGCCGAGGTGCCGCGCGCCATCCTGCGCGAGCTGACCGGCCATCGGGGCCGCTCCGTCCCGGACGACGACGCCCTGGTGGTGTGCCTGGACTGGCACGGGCGCTGATGTCGCGCCGGGGCGGTCGCGTCCGCCGGCCGGATGTGTCGATGCTGTGTCGTTTCACCGCGCCCGCAGCGCCCATGCTTGTCATGAGACAATAATTGCCGCTGTTGTGCCCGACGCGTCGGCGCAGCGGCCCGTCGCGGAGGGAGACGATGCAGGTGCCGGAGCAGGCCGCGCAAGGGCCGGCGGCGCGGGAACTGGGAGACTTCCTGGAGCGCCGCCGCGAACAGATCGCCCAGCGGTGGGCGGACGTGCCCCTTTTCCGCACCGTGTTCACCGTCTCCCGCGACGAGGCCGTGGAGGCGTGCAAGGTCGTGGTCGACGCGCTGCGCGAGGTCGCGTCGAGCGGCCGGCTGGACGACGTCGCGGCCCCCGGATTCGACCCGGCGCGCGAGCAACTGGGGCGCATGGCCGCCTCGCGTGCCCGCGGGGGCGTCAGCCCGGCGCAGGTCGCGAACGAGGCCGCCGGCCTGCGAGCGGCGGCGGCCGAGCTGCTGCGTGGCGAGGACCTGCCCGCTCACGAGGCACGGGAAGCCCTGCTGGCGCTCACCGTCCTGATGGGCACGCTGCGAGTGGTGATCATGGAGACGACCGTCCTGGCCGGTGACGAGCTGATAGCCCGCCAGCGGCAGCAACTGCTCGAGGTGGCCACCCCCGTGATCAGCCTCTGGGAAGGCGTCGTCGCGGTGCCCCTGATCGGCACGCTGGACAGCGCCCGCAGCCAGGTCGTCATGGAGTCGCTGCTCCAGGCCGTCGTGGAGCGGCGGGCCCGCCACGCGATCCTCGACATCACCGGCGTCCCCACGGTCGACTCGCTCGTCGCGCACCACCTGATGCAGACGGTCGCCGCGGTCCGGCTGATGGGGGCCGAGTGCATCGTCTCCGGCATCCGCCCCGCCATCGCGCAGACGATCGTGCACCTGGGCATCGACCTGAGTGCCGTCCTCACGCGCGGCTCGCTGGCCGACGCCCTGGAGTACGCGCTCGCCCGGCAGGGCACCGAGGTCTCCCGACGCGCGGCCGGTGCGACACCGCGATGACCGCCCCCCTCCCGGGAAGACGGCCCACCGCCCCGCCGACGGCACCGCGGGCCGTCCTCCCGGCCTCCCGAGGCCGTCGACTCGTTCCTCCGGGCGGCGTGTGATGCCCGCCCCCGACCCCGCCGCCACGACCACCATGCCCATCGGCTCCGACGCGGATCTCGCATGGGTCCGCCACCGGGTACGCCAGTGCGCGGCCGGACTCGGGTTCGGTCTGGTGCAGCAGACGAAGCTCGTCACCGCGGCCAGCGAGCTGGCCCGGAACACCCTGGTCCACGGCGGAGGGGGACAGGTCGAGATCACCCCGCTCGCCGACGGGCCGAGGCGGGGGATCCGGCTGGCCTTCACCGACAGCGGACCCGGCATCGGCGACGTGGACCTGGCGATGACCGACGGCTACAGCAGTGCCTGCGGTCTCGGGTTGGGCCTCGGCGGGGCCAGACGGCTCGTGGACGAGCTCACCGTCGACAGCCGGGCAGGCCAGGGCGCCGTCGTCACGGTCGTCGCCTGGCTGACCGGCGCCCCCACCGACCGTACGGGCAGAGGGTGAGGCGAGTGCGGCATCTGCCGGTCACCATGGCCCCCGGGTGCGGCACGTGGCGGCCCGCAAGGCCCGGGTCCGTACCGCCCGGACGCTCCTCCCACCGCGCCCGTGGTGCGACGGCGCCGATCCGGCGCCCGGCCCGTCCCGGCGCGCCCGGTGCCGTCCGCCCGCCGACGGGCGCCGCGTCCGTGAGGGACGGCCTCGGCGCGCGGACCCGGTCGCCCGGACGGTCCGCCGCGGCCAGCCGGGGCTTCCCGCGCGACGAGGGCGAGGCGCCCGCCCGCAGGGGTGGGCACGCGCCTGCGCCGCCGCTGCGCCGATCCCGCCGGAAGCCGCCCCGGAACGCGATAGCGTGGAGGCCACCAGGGGAGAGGATGGAGAAGCCGTGAACGTCTCTGAACCGGTCCCGTCCGTGGAAGCTCAGCTGCGTGCTGCTCCGCCCCACGCCCTGGTGGCCACCGCCGGTCGCCTGCTGGCGCAGCGCTTCGGCGTGCGGGACGTGACGCTCCTCCTCGCCGACTACGGCCTGAGCGTCCTGCAACCCGTCACCGATCTGCCGCACACCGGCGAACCGGTCTCCGCGCACGACGGTCCCGCCGGTACCGCCTTCACCGCGCAGAAACCGGTGCTCGAAGTCACCGCCGAACCGGCCACCGAGCTGGTCCACCTGCCCATCACCGTACGCGGTGACCGACTCGGCGTGCTCTGTGTGCGCGTTCCGGACAGCTCCACCGATCCTGGTACGGTCCTGCGGCTCGGGGAATTCGCCACCGCACTGGGCCACGAACTCACCACGGCCGGCCGGGACACCGACCTGTACCTCCTGGCGCGCCGCACCCGCCGTCTCACCCTCGCTGCCGAAATGCAGTGGCAGCTCCTCCCGGGCACCGGCTGCATGCGCGACGAGTACGTCATCGGCGCCCACCTGGAGCCGGCCTACGCCATAGGCGGCGACAACTTCGACTGGTCCACCAGCGCCGACCACCTCACCCTCACCGTCACCGACGGCATGGGCCAGGGCATCGACGCCTCCCTGCTCACCAACCTCGCCGTCGGTGCGCTGCGCAACGCCCGCCGTGCCGGGGTCTCCCTCGCGGACCAGGCGTGTCTCGCCGACCAGGCCCTCTACTCGCAGTACCGGGGCAAGTCGTACGCCTCCACCCTCCTGCTGCGCTTCGACCTCGCCACCGGCCGGGTCCGTGCCGTGGACGCCGGGTCCCCCCAGCTGTACCGCCTCCGCGGCAACAGGATCGAACGCGTCGAACTGGAGGCCCAGCTGCCGCTCGGCATGTTCGAGGAGACCCTCTACCAGGAGCAGACGTTCCAGGTCGAAACGGGAGACCGCCTGGTCGCCGTCAGCACCGGCGCCCACGGCACCCGCTCGGCGACCGGAGAGGTGTTCGGCGAGAGCGTCCTGCGCCAGATCCTGAGCGCTACCCGGGGCACGCCACCGCACGAGACGGCACGCTCGGTCGTCGCCGGCCTCCTGGAACACGTGGGCCACCAGGACCTGCTCGCCGACGCCGCCGTCGTCTGCGTCGACTGGAACGGCCGCCCCGGCCGGACAGCCTAAGAGAGCGTGGGCGGGGGCCGTGGCGGGGCGGCCCTACGGTTCCTCCGGTGATCCGGGAGGCACCTTCCCGTAGGCCCAGAAGAAAGCTTTCATGCCGCGGACCAGCGCCGCACGCTCCGCGGGCGCCATCTGCGCCAGCACAGCGGCCAGGGCCTGGGTGCGCCGACGGGCCACGTCCCGAAGCACCCGGCGCCCCTGCCCCGTCAGCCTCAGCTGCACCTCACGGCGGTTGCGCGGGTGCAGCGAGCGCTCCAGCATCCCGGCCGCCTCCAGCCGGTCACACAGCCGGCTGGCGGTGGGAAGCCCTATGTCCAGCCGTTCCGCCAGTCCGGTGAGGTTCACCTCCGGCGCCGTCTCCAGGGCCCTGAGCGCCCGCAACTGGTGCAGGGACAGCCGTACAGCCGCCTCCTGGGCGGCCGTCGACCACAGGTCCGCGAGACTCTCCACGGCATCGGCGATCTCACGCGCGCCGGCACTCGGCACGTCACCCGAGCCCTCAGCGCGATCGTCGGCGCCGCCGGGAGAAGTCACGAACACATCACTTTCCGTAGGATCCGGGTGCTGCGGGCACCACCCATAATCTCTCGCAGTACCCGAGCGGCCTGCCGACAAGCAGCGTGCGTGGCACGGGACCACCCGGCCGCCCCGGCAGGTACACCTGAGCGGCCCGCTCACCGCTCGGGCGGCGGCCAAGAGCGCCGCGCCCCCGGACGCGGGAGGCGGCCGGGGCGGCCCGCGCCGCGCGGCCGGTGACCGGGCGGACCGGCACCACCGGAAGCAGGGTCCGGACCGCCTCGCACACCGGCCCGGCGACCCGGCCGGTCACGTCGCGGCCCCGCCCGGCCACCGGCGTCCGGGGCGGCAGCGCCCCCCGTCCGGCCGCACGATCGTCACCGTCATCCATCAGGCGGATGCTCTCACCCCCGACGCTTGGTCATTCCCCCGGCCACGACTGCGGCTCCCCTTCCCCGAAACGTCGATGACATGCCCGTACGTCGTCCACGGGATCCGGGCGAAACGGATGCAAAGGTCCGGTGCGACTTTCCGGGACGGGTTGCCACGGCGGGTGCGGGTGCGGGACTGTTGCCGTACGACATCTGTTTCCCCATGACAGGAAGGTGGTGAGGTACGCACGTGCGTGCCTCCGCTTGTGTCTTCTTCCCCCGGTACCTCCGCCCGTTCCCCCGATGCCGGCCACACCGTCGGCGCGACCTGGACTGACGCCCCCTGTCCCGTTCTCGTCGTCGACCGGCACGGCGGCCTCGTCGACATCAACGGGGCCGCCCGGAGACTCCTCCCCGGTGCCGTCAGCGGCGACTGGCTGCACGAGCACGTCCCGTCCTGGCTGTGCGATGCCCACCAGCGTATCGGCGAGGGACTGCGCGGCACCCGCGCCGAGCCGCTGAACGGGCCCATCAAGGAGCGCCACTTCGAGGCGCACCCGACGGCGGCCGGCGACGGCGACGTCGTGTGGTGGCTGGTCGACGACACCGACCGCCGCCTGGCCCAGGACGCGCTGACCGACGCGCAGACGCGCACCGAGATCCTCTCGGAGGTGTCCAGCACGCTGCTGTCCACCCTGAACGTGCCGCGCTGCATGGAGGTGACCGCCGCCATGGCCGCGGAACACCTCGCCGACGCCGCGGTCCTCGTCGCCCCGCCGAAGGGGCGGCGCCACCCGCTGACCTACGCGACCAGGGGCGGGCCAGCCACCCAGGTCACGCGACTGGTCGACGTCTCCGGCGTACCGGGCCTGACCGAGGCCCTGCAAGGCTTCCCGCCGGTACCGGCCCGCTGGATAAACCCCGCCGACCTGCCCGACTGGGTCACCCCGGAGGGTTTCGCCGGCCCGGCCGGATCCGTGATCGTCGCTCCGCTGCCCGGGCACGGCGTACCGGCCGGAGCCCTGATCCTGATGCGGGCCAGCACCGAGCAGTCCTTCACGGAAGGCGAGGAGGTCTTCGCCCGGCTCTTCGCCGCCCGCGCCGGAGCGGCCCTCTCCGCCGCCCGCCTCTACAGCGAGCAGGCCACCGTCACCGCCACGCTGATGCGCGAGCTGCTGCCCCCGCCGCTGAGCAGCGTGAACGGGGTGGAGTACGCCGGCGGTTACCGCGCGGCCAAAGACCACGAACGGGTCGGCGGGGACTTCTACGACGTCCACCCCGGCTCCGACCCCTCCCAGGACACCCTGGTCGTCCTCGGCGACGTCGCGGGCAAGGGCCTGGACGCGGCGGTGCTCACCGGCAAGATCCGCAACACGCTGCACGCGCTGCTGCCGCTGACCGACGACCATCAACGGGTCCTCGACCTGCTCAACGGCGCGCTCCTCACCTCCCGCCACACACGCTTCGCCACGCTGGTCCTCGCCTCCGTCCGCCGCCGCGGCAGCCGTGCACGGCTCCGGCTGACCAGCGCCGGACACCTGCCGCCGCTGATCCTCCGCGCCGACGGGACGGTGGAAGAAGTACACGCCAGGGGGACCCTCGTCGGCGCACTGCCCGCCGTCACGGCGCACACGGTCGAGACGGTGCTGGCGCCCGGAGAGACCTGCCTGCTCTACACCGACGGCATCACCGAGGCGCGTGGCGGCCCGCTCGGCGACGAGTTCTACGGCGAGCACCGTCTGCGCCGGGCCCTGTCGGAGTGCGCGGGCCTCCCGGCCGAAGCGGTCGTCGAACGGGTGCAGATGCTCGCCGCCCAGTGGCTGGGTGCCGGCCGCCACGACGACATGGCCGCCGTCGCCATCAGCGTCCCCCGGACCGGCCCCCTGACCGTTCTCAACGGGCGGTCCCCAGCGAGGACCAGGAGCAGCACGTGAGGTACCCCACCGTGGCGGCCGGCCCGTCGGACCGGCTGTGGGAGGCGGTGGCCGCCGATGTGGCCGAGGGAGCACCGCCCTTGAGCGTGCTCGCACCCGTCCAGGAGGGAGCCGGCGCCGAACGGGCCGCAGGCCGCACCACCGTGGCACAGGAACACGCCGCGACCGCCATCGACGAACGGGCGGTCGCCCCCCACCCCCGTCCGGTACCGACACGCCACGCCCCTCGTCCCGGCCGGGTCACGGTCGGCCGCGTCGGCGCCGGATGGCACGCCGTCCCCGCCCGGCTCGCCGCCGACGTACTCCGCCCGCGCGCCCGGCGGGTCGGCCACCCCCGCGCCCGAACCCCCACGCCGCATCCGGTCGCCCACCCGCACCGCACCGACGCCGTCCCGCTGCCCGGATCGCCCCCCACCGGCCTCACTGCGCCCCTCTTCGCCGACGGCCCCGGGAGCTCCACCGCGAGCCCGCCCCGGACCGCCGACGCCCCCGAAGCCAGGCACCCCCCGGCAGCCCCACGCATTCCCCCGCGCCGCGCGCCCGCCGCCCGAGGCGGTGCCGTGGTGCCCGACCGCACCCCCCGTCCCGTCCCCGGCCCCCGCATCGAGGCATGACCGACCCGCACCCCACCGAATTCGCCCTGACCGTTCTCCGCACGGCCGGCACGCTGACCGTGCGGGTGGGCGGCGAGCTCGACCACGACACGAGCGACGGCCTGACCGACACGGTCGTCCGGCACCTGATAACCGACGAGGCCGGGCTGAGCGACGTACGTCTCGACTTCCGCGACCTGACGTGGATCGACTCCTCGGGCCTGACCGCGCTGCTGATGGTCCGTCGCCGTACCGAGGCCGTCGGCGCCACGCTGCACCTGGACCACCGGCCCGACGTCCTCGAGCGCCTGCTGCGCCTGACGAACGTGCTGGAACACCTCACCGCCCCCGTGACGGCAGCGGAGACCCGGGACAGGCGTCTGAGAACCGTGAGGAGCGACGGCTGATGCCCCACCGAGCCGGTCCCGCCCCTTCGCCGCCGCGGGTGATCCCACACGCCCGCTGCGGCGCGGCAGCGGGCGGGCCGCACGAGGGAACCTGGGGGCCGCAGCCCCCGGCGTCGCTCAGGAGGAGGCCCGGCGGCGGTGCCGGGCGGCGACGGCCCCCAGGACGACACCGACCGCGATGACGGCCAGCCCGCGCGCCCAGACCTCGGCCTCGATCTGCGTGGCGAGCGCCACGCAGGAGGCCGCCCCCAGGACGGGGACGGCGGTGTAGGCCCTGAAGTGCGGGCGGTCGGAGCGGTCGCGGCGCTGGACGAGCACCGCGGTGTTGACGATGAAGAACACCACGAGGAGCAGCAGCACCAGGGTGGAGGCGAGGCTTGCCACGTCCCCCGTGAGCGCCAGCAGGAAGGCCAGCACGGTCGTGGCCGCGATCGAGGCCCACGGCGTACGGCGGCCGGGGAGCACCCGGGTCAGGAAGCGGGGCAGGAGCCCGTCCCGCGCCATGCCGTAGGCCAGGCGTGAACTCATGATGCCGGTGAGCAGCGCGCCGTTGGCCACGGCGACGAGGGCGATGGCACCGAACACCTTCGGCGGCACCCCGCCCGCCTCCTTCACCACTTCCAGCAGCGGACCGCTGGAGCGGGCCAGCGTCGCGGTGGGGACGGCGGCCGAGGCGACGACACCGACCAGGACGTACACGGCTCCCGCCGTCACCAGGGCGCCGAAGAGGGCCCGCGGGTAGGAGCGGCGCGGGTCGCGGGTCTCCTCGGCGACGTTGACGGAGGTCTCGAAGCCGACGAAGGAGTAGTACGCGAGCACCGTGCCGCCCAGCACCCCGGCGGCTCCCGTGTGCCCGGTGCCGAGGTGGACCAGCCTGCCGGGGTCGCCGTCGCCGCGCAGGAACAGCCAGACCCCGAGCCCGACGACGAGGAGGAGACCGCCGACCTCGACGACCGTCGCCGCCACGTTGGCGCGGGTGGACTCGCTGATACCGCGGGCGTTCAGCAGGGCCAGGGCACACAGGAAGACGGCCGCCACCAGTACCACCGGAAGGCTGACGAAGACGGCCAGGTAGTCGCCGGCGAAACCCCGCGCCAGCGCGGCGACGGAGACGATGCCCGCGGCGAGCATGCAGAACCCGGCGAGGAAGCCGGTGAACGGCCCGTAGGCGAGGGTCGCGTAGTGGGAGGCGCCGCCCGCCCGCGGGTACTTCGTGGCGAGTTCGGCGTACGAGGCGGCCGTCAGCAGCGACAGCAGCAGCGCCAGGAGCAGGGGCAGCCACACGGCCCCGCCCGACTCCGCGGCGATCTGGCCGACGAGGACGTAGACACCGGCGCCCAGCACGTCGCCGAGGATGAAGAAGTACAGCAGGGGGGTCGTCAGGGCCTTCTTGAGCGCGGGGGCCCCGCTGTGCGGCGTGCCGTCCGTCTCAGCGGTGGAGGGCGTGGAGGGAGTGGTAGGAGGTGTCACCCCACCCGCCTACCCCTCGGGGCCGGCCGCAGACGGAGACAGGCGTGTGGCGTGCGCGGACCGTACCGCCAGGGCTCGGTGTCCGCCGAGTCGGCCGTCGTTCGGGTTGGCGTCGGCGTCCGGACGCTCGACGTGCTTCCGGCGCCGGGGATCCCGCCCGGCTGCCGGTCGCCGGGCGTCACCGCCTGTCGGACGTCCGGCCCAGGCAGGGGACGAGCAGCGGCGGTATCCCGTGGAGGGAGCCGGGCCCGGCTCATTGCGCAGCCGGTGCCGGTACGACGCGACGACGGCACACGCGGTCGCGGTGTGTACCGCGATCAGCGTCGTGGACGTCTGGCTGCCGGCCACGGCGCTCCTCGGCCGACGCTGCCGTTCGCACCGGTTTGCGTGCTCAGACGCCGGGCTACCCGGCGCTCCGGGCGAGCCGGGACGACGCCGTGTCCGGCCGCCGGGACCGACAGCGTGCGGAGGATGAAAGATCATGACCGTGCCCGAGGAGAACAAGCCCAAGACCACGAAGACCGATGAAGTCGTCGATCAGCGCGACGAACGGGACACCACCGAACCGGCGGCAGGCGGGGCGAGCAGCCGCGACATGGCCGAGGCCCTGGAAGAGGCCGGGATACGTCCGGAGGACATGCCGGAGGAGTAGCCGCGCGGCGTGCGTTGGCGCGACGAGCCCCGCCGCCGCGCCTGCTCCGGCAGCGGGCCGCCGCCCGCCCGGCGGGGATCACACGCGCTCGTCCGGGGGCGACGGCCCGCGCGTCGGCGCCGCGGTGGACGTCACCCGGGCCAGGCGCTCGTCGCAGGACACCGACCGCCGACCGCGAACCGACGGAGCACACCTGAGGCCCGTCACGCGGGTGCCGGCCCGCAACCGGTTTCGGCCCTCGCCCCCGTGCGGCCCAGGCGTCCTGGGATCGGTGCGCGGTCCGGCCAGGATGGGCCTACGCCGCCGTGACACCCATGAGGAGTACGAGGAGGGCAGTGATGGATCACTCTCGCGTCCCCGTGCTGGAGGCACTGCAGGAGTTCCGGCGCCGCGGCGACGTGGTGTACGGACCTCCCGGCCACAAACAGGGCCTGGGAGCCGATCCCCGCGTCCTCGACATCGTCGGGGAGGGCGTCTTCGCCTCGGACGTGCTGTCCCTGAACGGCCTCGACGACCGCCGTGAGTCGCAAGGGGTGCTCACCCGGGCGGAGGAGCTGATGGCGGACGCGGTCGGTGCGGAGCAGGCCTTCTTCTCCACCTGCGGCAGTTCCCTGTCCGTGAAGACCGCGATGCTGGCGGTGGCCGGACCGGGCGAGAAGCTCCTCGTGTCGCGCAACGCCCACAAGTCCGTGATCGCCGGCGTGATCGTCAACGGCGTCCACCCGGTGTGGGTGCACCCGAAGTTCGACACCGAGCGGCACCTGGCACATCCGCCGGAGCCCGACGACGTCCGCCGCGCGCTGCGGGAGCACCCGGACGCCAAGGGCATGCTGCTGATCACGCCCACGGACTGGGGCTCGTGCGCCGACATCCGCGGCGCCGCCGCCGTCTGCCACGACCACGGCATCCCCCTGATCGTCGACGAAGCCTGGGGAGCCCACCTGCCCTTCCACCCCGACCTGCCGGCCTGGGGCATGAACGCCGACGCGGACCTCGTCGTCACCAGCGTCCACAAGATGGGCGGCGCCGTCGAACAGAGCTCCGTCTTCCACCTCCAGGGCGACCGGGTCTCACCCGGGGTGCTCAAGCAGCGCGAGGACCTGCTCGGCACCACCAGTTCCTCGTCCCTCGTGTACGCCACCCTCGACGGATGGCGCCGCCACATGGTCCAGCACGGCCACGACCTGCTGGACGCGGCGCTGCACCGCACGGCACGCATCCGCAAGGCCGTCACCGGGATGCCCGGCCTGCGCCTGATGGGCCAGGAGGTCGTCGGACAGGGCCTCGCGACGGACCTGGATCCGCTGAAGATCACCATCGACGTGCGGGAGCTCGGCATCAGCGGCATGCAGGCCACCGAATGGCTGCGCGCCCACTGTCATGTCGACATCGGGTCCTGCGACACCTGCCGGATCAGCGCACAGATCACCCACGCCGACAACGACCGGACCGAGCACCTCCTCGTCGACTCCCTGCACCGCCTCGTCGAACACGCGGACACCATCGGGACGCGGCCTCCGGTCCGCCTGCCCGAGCCCCGCGCGCTCCAGCTGGAGCAGGCCATGCTGCCCCGGGACGCCTTCTTCGCGAGCGCAGAGCACGTCCCGGCCCGGCAGGCCGTCGGACGCGTCGCGGCCGAGACGATCAGCCCCTACCCGCCCGGCGTCCCCGTCGTCGCCCCGGGCGAGGTCATCACCCGTGAGGTCGTCGACTACCTGACCAGCGGTGTGGCCGCCGGCATGCTCATCCCCGACGCTGCCGACCCCAGTGCCGAAACCCTGCGGGTGACGGCCCGATAGCCGGCCGTCCCTGACCAGCGCATGCGTCCCGGACTGTCTGTTCACGTGGGGGGCACGACACCGGAGGAGTGCCATGGAGCCGGATGACCGGATCATGCGGGGACCCGGCGAACGGAGAGTCGCCGAGGCGGCGGAACGGATCGTGGCCGAGGGCCGACCACGGTTGCACCGCACCTGGACGTCCTTGGTGGCCACCTCACTGCTGGGCGGTATCGACGTCGGTGTCGGCGTCATGGCGCTGCTGTTCGTGCGGCACGAGACCGGCAGCGACCTGCTGGCCGGACTGGCCTTCTCCGTGGGGCTCATCGCCTTGCTGCTCGGGCACAGCGAACTGTTCACGGAGGGGTTCCTGGTGCCCGTCGCCACCGTCATCGCGGGCGCGGCCACCTGGCTGGACCTGGCGAGGATGTGGGGCACCGTCCTGGTGATGAACCTGATCGGCGGATGGGTCTTCACGTGGCTGGTCGTGCAGGCCTACCCGGACCTGCACCGCACCGCGGCCGCCTCGGGCGCGAAGTTCGTCGACGGCGGGTACACACTGGGCACCTTCTGCCTCGCCGTCCTGGGCGGCGGCGTCATCACGCTCATGACCCGTATGCACCACGGCAGTGAGTCCATGACCGGGAAGATCACCGCATCGGTCACCACCGCGTTCGTCCTGGCCGGGTTCGGCCTGTGGCACTCGGTGCTGGACTCCCTCATCGCGTTCGCCGGCCTGCACACCGGCACGACGTCCTACGGTTACCTCGACTGGCTGGGGTGGCTGGCCTGGGCGGTCCTCGGCAACATCGTCGGCGGCCTCCTGCTGACCACGACCCTGCGCCTCGTCCGCAGTGCCCCCGTGCTGAGCGGCGACACCGCACAAGCCGGCCAGTGACGTCGGCGATCACCGACCGCACCGAGGCAGCCGTCAGCCGCCGGGGACCCCTCACGGTGCTCGTTTCTCCACAAAAGGAGTGATGCGCGATGTCGCAGCCCGCACAGCAACAGCAGCCGCCCGGCACGGAAGCCCCGATGCGGCCCAGGCCCGACCACGGGGAGCACAGTTACAGCAACGCGGCGTTCCAGATGACCCACGAGTCGCTGGAGGAGATCCCCGACGACGAGTGGGATCACACCCTGGCGGTCAACCTCAGCGCGATGTTCCACCTGTGCAAGGCGGCGGTGCCCCACATGCGGCCCGGGGCGTCGATCATCGCCACCACCTCCGTCAACTCCGACATGCCGGTACCCACGCTGCTGCCCTACGACGTGACCAAGGCGGGCATCGCCAACATGGTCGGGGCCATGGCACAGCTGCTGGGCGAGCGCGGCATCCGCGTCAACAGCGTGGCCCCGGGGCCGATCTGGACACCGCTGATCCCCGCGACGATGCCGCCCGAGCAGGTGGAGAACTTCGGCTCTCAGGTCCCGCTCAGCCGTCCGGGCCAGCCGGCCGAGGTCGCCCCGGTCTACGTGCTGCTCGCCTCGGACGAGGGTTCGTACGTCTCCGGTGCCCGCATCGCGGTCACCGGCGGCCGGCCCGTCCTCTGAACGCATGCGTCGCCCGGGTCTCCCTGGGAACCCGGCGGCTGCCGGAAGCAAGCACCACCCCATGCAGCAGGAGGTCGGGACCATGCCGAATCCGCAGCAGCCTGAAATACGGCGTAACGACAAGGGGGCGGCCACCCCGGAGGACAGCCGCCAGTTGAAGGCGGGCCAGGCGGGCGGCGGCACGAGTGGTCACCCGCACGGCACGGACAAGGGTGCGAAGGGTGGAGGAGAGGGCGGCGGAGTGCCTCCGGCGCAGCAGCCCGATCACCCCTGAGCCTCCAGCGATGGTGCCTCATAGCGAACGGCCCCGCGCGGGGCCGTTCGCTATGAGGCGCGCATGGCCGACGGCACGCGGCCCGTACACGCCCGTGGCCTCGGGGGCGTGTTCGCTGGAGGGTGACCGCGCTCAGGCTGGGCCCGTCACGTCCGCCTCGTCGCTGTCCCGGCGACCGATCCGGCTCGGCCCGGTGCCCGACCGTGTCGAGGACTGGGACGTTGACCTCCGTCGTGGGCCTCGCGCAGGCGTGTGAGCAGGAATCCGGGGAAGACGGTGAGACCGCTGAGCAATGAGCTGTCGCTCGTTGCCGGAAAGGAGAAACCGGTGCCGGGCGTCACCGGCCTGCTGGTGCGGAGACTGTCCGTGTCCCTGGAGGCCACCCGTAGGAGCACACGCAGCCTGCTCAGGCATGCGCTGGTCTCCCTGAGCAAGGTCCGCTCCTGCCCGTCCTGCCACAAGTGGGTCGGCGAGGGGATGGACACGTGCGCGGGCGGACACCCGGTGCACTGAGGAAGAGGCGTCGGTTTCGCCACTCCGGACGACGGTGGCCCGACCCCTTCGTCCGCCCCCCGTCACTCCCTCCTGACGGGCCCCTCGGACCAGGATGTGGCCAGTCGTCCGCCGTACCCGCCAAGGCCGGCATCCGTGGCGGCTTCGCCCAGGTCGTCGTCGCATCAGCACACCACCACACGGCCGCGGCCGGGACCGCTGACCTGCCCGCAGGCCAAAGGGCGCCAGTGGTGACGACGGGATGCCGAAGCCGGGGATCGCAGGCCGGCAGGCGACCAATCCGCAGCTCGCGTGGCCTCGGATTACACGGGGCTGTTCCGCCCCGCCGTGCCTAGGGGAGAGCCATTGTGAAGGAACCGGTGTACATCGGCAGTGCTCCAACTGCCCAACCTGATCTGCAACAGCTGGTCCACGAGGTGGCGCTGGGTGATCAGGAGGCTTTCGCCGCGGTCTACGACGCCGTGGCCGGCTCCGTTCTCGGGGTCGCCCGGGCCGTTCTGCGTGATCAGGCCCAGTCGGAGGAGGTGGCGCAGGAGGTGCTGGTGGAGGTCTGGCGCACGGCTCCGCGCTACCGGCCCGAGCGAGGCACGGCCATCAACTGGATCCTCACGCTCGCACACCGGCGGGCCGTGGACCGGGTGCGCTCTGTGGAGGCTGCGGCGGCCCGTGACACCAAGGCCGCGCTGCTCGACCACCAGCCGGCTTACGACGAGGTGACCGAGCAGGTCGAGACCCGACTGGAGCGGGAGCAGGTGAGGCGCTGCATGCGCACCCTGACCGAACTCCAGCGCCAGTCGGTCACCCTCGCCTACTACCGCGGCCTGACCTACCGGGAGGTCGCCGAAGCACTGTCGCTGCCGTTGGGCACGGTGAAGACCCGGCTGCGTGACGGGCTCATCCGCCTCCGCGACTGCCTGGGGGTGACCGCGTGACCACGACCGATCTGCACGCGCTGACCGGCGCCTACGCCGTGCACGCGCTGGACGCTGAGGAACGCGCCGCCTTCGAGATTCACCTGGCCGTGTGCGACGCCTGCCGGCAGGAGGTCGCCGAGTTCGCGGCAACCGCCGGGCGCCTGGCTCTGGCTTCCACGGTGCGCGCGCGCCCCGCCATGCGGGAGGAGGTGCTGCGGCGCGTCACGACCGTGCGGCAGGTGCCGCCCGGTGCCGCGCCGCCGGAGCGGGTACGCCGTGGCGCGCAGCGGCGACGGGGCCTGGCCCGGTGGGCGCTGGCCGCCGGTGTGGCCGCCGCTGCCGCGTTCGGGGGTACCGCCGTGTGGCAGTACGAACGCGCCCAGGACGCTTCGCACGAGGCGGCCCAGGAGCAGCGGCGCGTCGAGGATCTTGCCGGGGTACTGGCGGCGCCTGATGCCAAGTCGCGTTCGGCGAAGGTGGCGGGCGGCTCGGGCACGCTGGTGGTCTCGGCCAGCCGGGACCGGGCCGTGTTCGTCGCCTCGGGGATGACCGCCCCACCGCGGGGCAAGGTGTACCAGCTGTGGTTCGCCGACGGCGGGAAGATGCGCTCGGCCGGCTTGATGGACCCGGACCGCGGCAGCCAGGCCGTGCTGATGCGGGGAGCGGTGGACGGTGCCTCCGCGATCGGCATCACGGTGGAGCCGGCCGGTGGATCGAAGCAGCCGACCTCGTCACCGGTCGCCCTGCTCGGCCTGCCGGCGTGAGGTGCGCGTGGGGAGCACCGCCCGTCCGGCGGTGCTCCCCACGCGGCTGACAGCCTCGGCGCGGCGGCCGGGGAGAGAAGCCGTCGGCGCGGACCGCGGACGTGTGCGTGGGGCAGCGGGACGGCGTCTCCCCATGGTGTTGTCTCCCTCCACGGAGGGTGAACGGCTGGCTCGGAGGGCTGGTTGGCAGCAGGCCCTGAGATCTGCGGACCAGCCCCCTGACGAGGGCACCCGCCACGCCCTGCCGGTCGGGCGGGCGTGGCGGGTGCCCCCGTAGGAGGAAGCGCGCCCGCCGAGTCACTCCCATCAAGGCGACCGGTCGGGGCACGCTTCCTCGGCTTCCGGTGGCGTCAGCTTCCGGGCATCAGGACGGTGTCGATGATGTAGACGTTGGCGTTGGCGGTCCTGACGTTGCCGCAGACGACCTTGGCGGAGTCGTTGACCACGTAGGACTCGCCCGATCCGGAGCTCATGACCTTCGACTTCTCCAGCGTGTCGAAGGAGCCGTTCTCCAGGTCCCTGGGGGTGAGCTTCCGGCCGACGACGTGGTAGGTGAGGATCTTCGTCAGCTGCGCCTTGTCGTTCAGGACCTTGTCCAACGTGGCCTTCGGGATCTTGTCGAAGGCGTCGTTGGTCGGCGCGAACACGGTGATGTTCTGGGCGTTGTTCAGGGTGTCGACCAGGCCGGCCTTCTTCACGGCGGTCACCAGGGTGGACAGGGCCGGGTTGTTGGAGGCGGCGGTGGCGACAGGGTCCTTGGCCATGCCGTCGAAGGAGCCGGCGCCGTTCTTCGGCACGGCGGAGCAGGCGGGGCCGAACGGCTGGTCCACGCTGCTTGCGGAGGCCGTGGAACCGCCCGCGTCGTCGCTGCTCCTGGTGGCCGGCGCCGACGCCTTGTCCGAGGAGCCGGACCTGCCCGCGTCGTCGCTGCCGCTGGAGCAGGCGGTCAGGGCCAGCGGGAGCACGGCGGCCGCGGCGAGGAATCCGGCGGTACGGCGGATACGGGTGTTCATCATGATCTCCTGTGGGAAGGCGCAGCGCGCTACGGCTGCGTTCGGGGTGTTGCGGGAAGGTGGTTCCGGGGAGGGCACGGGCCCTCGTGGGGGTGTCAGCCGACGGTCACGACGACGGAGTGCCATCCGCTTGCGCCGTCGGGGATGGTGCGGGTGCGTTCGTCGGTCTGCACCGTGCCGGTGCGGTCGGTGGCGCGGACGGTGAGGGTGTGGACGCCCTTGGCGGCCTGCCAGGGAAGCGACCATCGGCGCCAGGTGTCGCACGTGTCCTCGGCGGCGAGACCGGCTTCCTGCCAGGGGCCGTCGTCGATGCGGACCTCGACCTTGTCGATGCCCCGGTGCTGGGACCAGGCGACTCCGGCGATGATCACCGTGCCGGCGTCGGGACGGGCGAACGGCTTGGGAGTGTCGATCCGCGAGGCGGTCTTGATCGGGGCCTTGCGGGCCCAGCCGCGCTTGGTCCAGTACGGATCGTAGGCGTCGAACGTGGTGAGCTCGAGGTCCTTGATCCACTTGCAGGCCGAGACGAATCCGTACAGCCCCGGGATGATCATGCGGACCGGGAAGCCGTGGTCGAAGGGCAGCGGCTCGCCGTTCATGCCGAGGGCGAGCATGGCGTCACGGCCGTCCATGACGTCCTCGACCGGGCTGCCGATCGTCATGCCGTCCACTGACCGGGACACCAGCTGATCCGCTGGTCCGCCCCGGGAGGGAGGCTCGACTCCGCATTCGGCGAGCAGGTCGGCCAGCCGTACGCCGATCCAGCGGGCGTTGCCCACATACCGGCCACCGACTTCGTTGGAGACGCAGGTCAGGGTGATGTCCCGCTCGATCAGCTCCCTGCGGAGCAGGTCGTCGAAGGAGTAGGTTCCGGGACGTTGTACGCCCTTGCCGTGGATCCGCAGCCGCCAGGCGGCGGCGTCCACTCGGGGTACCACCAGCGCGGTGTCGACCCGGTAGAAATCCGGGTTGGGGGTGACGAAGGGGCTGATCCCAGGGATGCGGAGCCCGGCCCACTCGGGGACCGGCTGCGCCGGTGACCCGGGAGAAGGCAGTGTGACCTTCGCACGGGAGGCGATCGCGTCCCGGCCGCGCGAGGCGTTCAGGGACCGGCCGACCGCGCCCACCGCGGCGGAGGCCGCTGCCGCGGACGCGGCCGCGAGGACGAACCCCCGCCGGTCCCAGCCTGTGGGCGCGGACAAGCCGTCTTCCGTTGCCCCGGTCGCGGAGTCGGATGCCGATGACGCCGGCGGCCTCACCGCGGTCAGGCGGCCGACCAGCCCGTACAAGAGCAGGAGTGCCCCGGCGAGGGCCCCGACGACGGACGGTAGGGCGTCGGCGAGGCCGGCGGAGTCGGGGCGGCTGACGGCGGCCGCCGCGCCGATGGCTCCGAAGAGAAGGACCCCGGCGGCGCCGACCCGCCGATCCAGCACCGCCAACGCACCCAGCGCCAGTGCCAGCACCGTCAGCACGACGAGGATGCCGAGGCGCAGCACGAGCTTGTCGTCGGTGCCGAAGTGGCGGATCGCCCAGTCCTTGACTGCGGCGGGCGTTGCGTCGATGGCCGCACCGCCCACCGCGACGACCGGACCGGACTGCGGACGCACCGCTGCCGCGACCAGTTCGGCCACGGCCAGCGACGCGAAGGCGGCCAGCACCCCGCTCAGTGCGCCCAGGCCCAGACGCGGCCACCCCGGCCGTACTCGCTGATCCTTCTCTTCGTCCCTCACGGAGGGAATCCGGTTCTGCCCGCGCGGCGGATTGGTCCTCGACCTGATCGGGTGAAAGAAGCCGGCAGAGCGATCCAGCGTGCCTCGCACCCCGGATTACCCAGTTAAGCGCCGGCAGACATCGCCGGACCTGCTCGGTCCGGGGGCCTGCGTCGTCCTGCTCGCAAGGGCGCCCGTGCGGGACTCCGGGCGCCCTTGGCGCACTCACCGCGCTGATGCCTGCCGCGTCACATGCCCGAGTGCCAGCCGGTGCTGACGCAGGCGTTGCCGAAGGCCGGGTCCGGCGACCGAGCCGGGAAAGCGGTCATGCGCTCCACGGCACGGCCGACGACCCGCCACGACAGCGGCGTCACCCACTGGGCCGTCGGTCACCCGGCCCGGAACCGCTACGGCAACGTCTCGGAGCTCCGTGCCAGGCGGTGGCGCATGAGCCGGCCGAAGGCGGCGGAGATACGGATGTGGGCGTCCCGCCCCGCGCTCGAGCACCCAGCGGGCACGCTCGCCGGACATGTACTCGTCGGGGAGTCCGGCCCCGCCGCGGGTCCGCCCGGTGGCGACGACGAGTACCGCGGCACGGAACGGTCAGTCACCGTCCCCGGGCCCGACGGCGTAGTCCCAGGCCAGCTCCCACACCCGCAGCGCCGAGCCCAGGTCCGCGGTGGCCAGCAAGGTGCCGTCCGGGCTCAACTCGACGCTCGCGACGGGTCCTTCGTGGCCCTCCAGCGTCCGCAGGCAGGATCCCGAACGCAGGTCCCACACGCGCAGCAGCCCGTCCCAGCCGCCGGTCACCGCGAACGTGCCGTCGGCGCTGAGGGCGAAGCCGTACGGCATGCCGCAGGGCAGCGAGTGGAGCACCCGGCCGGTGGCGGTCTCCCACACCTGAACCCCGTCGCGGCCCGGGGAGGCGGCCAGCGTGCCGTCGGCGCTGAAGGCCCGTGCGGTCTGGCCGGACGAGAACGAGCCGCCGCAGTCGACCGAGTACCGGAAGGCGCCGCTCGCCACGTCCCACGCCGTGGTGCTCAGACCGGTGGACAGGAACAGGGTCCGCCCGTCCGGGCTGAAGTCCGGGAACTCCTCACCGCCGCGCGACGGCAGGGTCCAGGCGGGACGCTCCGCGTCCAGCGGCCACAGGTGCACTTCGTGCTCGCCCGCCTGGGGGAACGAGGTCTGCGACCGGGTGCTGCCGTGCGTGGCGGCGAACCTGCCGTCGGGGCTGAGAGCCACCGCGTGCACCTTGCCCGCGTGCGCCCGGACCGTGCTCAGTACGGAGCCGGCGGGCAGGTCCCGCATCCGCAGCGTGCCGCTCTCGTCGCCGATCAGCACCCGGTTGCCCGCGGGGTTCAGCGCGAAAGCGCTGATCCGGCCGGAGTCGTCGGTGAAAAGCCGCTTGCCGCCGTCCTCCAGGCTCAACTGCCGGATCGTGCCCACGTTGGTCAGGACCAGCAGCAGGAGGCCGTCGAGGGCGAACCGGATGTCCCGGGCACTGCCGCGCTCACCGCGGTCGAAGGTGTGCAGCCGCTCCCCGGCGGCGGCGTCCCACACGTCCACCTCGCCGGTCCACCGACCGGTCGCCAACAGGGTGCCGGCGCGGCCGAGCGCGGCGGTGACGGGCTGGGTGAGCACCTGGTCCCCGTCGTACCCCCAAAGTACCCACGCGCCGAGCAGCGTCGCCCGGCGGCCGTGCGCTCCCACCCTCACCCACGCCCGGCGCACCTCGGGATGACGGGCGAAGCCGGGCACCTGCTGTGCGGCGCGCAGCGTCTCGGCGGCGGACGCGTAGCGTTCGGTGTCCGCCAGCTCGTCGACGCGTGCGATCAGCGCGCGGAACGCCTCGTCCGTACGGGTGAGTTCACGGGCCGAACCAGGGCGGGCGTAGCACCACGGCGCGCGGTAGCCGGTGCCGGGCAGCGAACGCAGTACGACCAGGCCGTCGCCGCCGAGCACGGCCACCCTGCCCTTCGCCGCGAGCGCGACGCCGTCCACCGAGTACAGGCCGGACGGCGTGTCCCGGTCCACGGTGCGCAGGCAGCGGCCGGTTGCCGGGTCCCACGCCTGGATCGACGTCCCGCCGTCGCCGGCGGTCAGCAAAGTGGGTCCGGACGAGGCGACCGCGACGGCCTCCACGTGCCGCAACCGGTGCGGCACTTCGCTGACCACCTCGCAACGCCGGGCGTCCCACACCGTCAGCGGCCCTGTCCACCAGGCGACCACGGCGCAGCGGGCATCAGGGGAGATGCCCACCAGGTCCAGCGCCGAGGTCCGCACCTCCCTTCCGTGCAGCGTCCCCCGAACCGGTCCGGTCAGGGTGCCGAGCAGCCGTCCGGCGAACGGGGCCCACGCGCGGACCGTGCCGTCGTGATCACCTCGGCCGAAGGACGCGGACACGCCCCTGCTGCCGTCGCGGCTCAGCGCGAGCGAGGTGACCGCGCCGCTGTGCGCCCGCACCATGGCGACCACCTGGTCCGGCCGGCCGGGCTGCCAGATCCGTACGGTGCCGTCCTGGCGTCCCACGGCCACGTAGCGGCCGTCGCCGCTGACCGCCAGCGTGCAGGCGGGAGAACTGTCCTGCCGGGCCGGCCGGTCGAGCCGGCGGCGGCGTGCCAGGTCCCAGGTCTCGACCGAGCCGTCCTCGCGGAGCACCGCGCCACGCGTGCCCGCCGCGTCCATGGCGAGGTGGAGCACGCGCTGCCCGCTCCGTGTCAGGGTCCGCCGAGCGCGTCGCCGGCTCCGCTCGCCGTGCGCCCACAGCACCAGCCGGCCCGAGCTGTCGCCGGACAGCACGAGGCCGCCGTCCGCACTCGCCGCGACCGCCGTCACCCGCCCGATGAGGCCGTCGAGCTCGGCGCGGACCGGTGGCGGGCGGCGCGCCAGCTCGGCCAGCGCCACCGCGGCGTCCATCGAGTCCGGTTCGGCGGCGACCGCCTCGCGCAGCAACTCCGCCGCCTGCCCGTCCTCGTGGCGTTCCAGCGCCGCGCAGCCGAGCAGGAGCGCGCCGAGGCCGTCGGGAGGTCCGGCGGCGCGGGCCGCCGCCAGGTCGGAGAACAGCTCCTCTCCGGTCAGGCGTCCGGAACGCCACCGGTGCAGGCCGGAGTTGTAGAGGGTCGGGAGGTGGTGCGGGTCGGCTGCCACGGCCCGCTGCCACAGCTCCTCGGCCTCGTCGGCCCGGCCCAGGTCCAGGAGGGACAGGGCCTGGTTGGACAGACCGGCCGACAGCAGGTCCACCCTCCTGGGCTCGGGCCGCCCGTAGGCGGTGCCGAGCTCCGCGCGGTACAGCTCGACGAGTGCCGATGAGATCTCGTGGAAGCCGGACGGGCGCGCCGCCGGGTCCTGTTGGAAGCACTGCCGCAGCAGTCCGCCGACGCTCGCGGGCATCGCCGGCACCCGCGCGTCGTCGGCGCCGCCGGCCCGCAGGAACCTCTCCAGTGCGTCGCCGGCGGCCTGTCCGTGGTCGGTGAGGCGACGTCCGGCGAACATCTCCAGGACGCTCACCGCCCAGGACCACACGTCGGTCGCCGTGGTCAGCCGGACCGCGCGGCGCCCCGCGGCGGCCACCGCCTGCTCCGGGGAGCAGTAGGCCGGTGTCATCCCCGCGAACGTCACGCCCGGCGGGTCGTCGCCGCTCTCCTGCCGGTTCGCCGCCGACGTCCCGGCCAGGCCGAAGTCGGTGACCTTGGCGGTGCCGTCCGTCTGGAGCATCACGTTCGCCGGTTTCACATCCTGGTGGACGAGCCCGCTGTCATGGGCGTGTGCCAGACCCCAGGCCATCTGCACGGCCACGTCGAGGATGCGGCCGAGCGCCACCCGGTGGCCGCCCTCGTACAGCCTGCCGCCGCGCACGGCCGCGGCCAGGCTGCCGCCGTCGATCCACTCGGCGAACACCCGGGGCAGCGAGTCGATGGTGCGCACGTACACGCAGTTGACGGTGTGCGGGTGCAGCCCGAGTCCCACCCACGTGCCCGCCTCGGTCTCGAACAGCCGCCGGTCGTGCGGCGTGCGCACCCGCTCCGGGCGCGGGGTCTTCACTGCCAGGTCCACCTGCCAGTCGCGGTGCCGGACCCTGTGCACCAGGCCCATCCCGCCGTCGCGCACCACGTCGAGCACCTCGTACAGGCCCAGCACGACGTCGCCGGGCGTCCAGATGCGGGCCGGTCCGCGTCCCACGGCGGCCTCAGCCGGCGAGGGTGACGGACAGCGGACCGCCGAGGAGCACCGTCATGCCCTCGCGGGCGTCCTCCTGCCTCACGCCACGCGGCCGGCGGTTCACCAGGTGAACGGAGACAGGCGCGTCCGGTGGCACGGTGCCGCTGCCGGCGGCCGACGTCGTGGCCAGGCCGGAGAGCGGCCCCGGCATGACGGAGGGGTCACGCGGTGCGCCGTCGCAGAATCCCCACTGCGCTCGACACCGACGAACTCCAGGTCCGCGCCGGCCTCCGTGGCGCGCTTCCCGCGGAGACCGGCGTCGATCGGCCTTGGTGTCCCTGATGCAGAGGTGGCAGTGCAGCGACACTCGATCGCCCTCCCCGATACGACCTCAACCCCCACCATCGCCAGGTTAGGGGACTGCGGTTGATGCGCATCGAGCGGCGATGCTGCGAGGCTGTCACAGTACGGTCACACCTGCCGCTCTACTTCCCCGCGCCATGTGTGCGGCGCAGCGTACCGAAGGCCGCGCGGAGTTCCCTCGTGAAGATGTCCGGGACTTCCCAGGCCGCGAAGTGGCCGCCGTTGCGGACCCGGTTGTAGTAGAAGAGGTTGTGGTACGCGCGCGACGCCCAGCTTCTCGGTGCCTGGTAGATCTCACCCGGGAACACAGTGATGGCGGCGGGGAGCGATACCGAAACGGCGTTGAAGTTGTTGGCGTTGTTCTCCCAGTAGAGCCGCGAGGAAGAAGTCGCGGTGTTCGTCACCCAGTAGAGCGTGATGTCGTCGAGCATCTCGTCCTTGGTGAGCACGCGCTCCGGATGCCCGTCGCTGTACGTCCAGGCGGCGAACTTGTCGTACATCCAGGCGGCCAGGCCGACGGGGGAGTCCGTCAGCCCGTATCCCTCGGTCTGCGGGCGGGTGACCATCATGGCCGAGTAGCCCGATCCGGTTTTGTAGAAGGTGGCCAGCTTGTTGTACGCCGCCTTCTCGTCCGGGCTCAGACCGGCGGGTACGGGGTCTCCGCACGCCAGTTTCCTGGCGATGTCCGGCGGGACGGTCGCGGGGAAGTTGACGTGGATCCCGAGCAGTCCTGCCGGCCGCTGGACCGCCATCTTGTCCGAGATGACGGCACCCCAGTCGCCGCCCTGGGACACGTAGTGCTTGTAGCCCAGCCGCTCCATCAGCACGGCCCAGGCGCGGGCGATGCGGTCGGGGTTCCACCCGGTGGTCGTCGGCCGTTCCGAGAAGCCGTAGCCGGGCATGGACGGTATGACCAGATGGAAGGCATCCTCGGCACGGCCGCCGTGGGCCGTGGGGTTGCTGAGCGGACCGATGACCTTCAGGAACTCCAGGACGGATCCGGGCCAGCCATGGGTCAGGATCATCGGGAGCGCGTCCGAGTGAGGGGAGCGAACGTGGATGAAGTGTATGTCCAGCCCGTCGATCTCCGTCTTGTACTGCGGCAGCGAGTTGAGTTTCCTCTCGATCCTTCGCCAGTTGTAGGTGGCTTCCCAATAGCCGGCGAGTTCCTTGATGGTGGCCAGTTGGACACCCTGGGACTGATCGCGGACCGTTTCCCGGTCGGGCCACCGTGTCGCCGCGATGCGGCGCCGCAGCTCCGTCAGTTCTCGCTCCGGAACGTCCACCCGGAACGGCCGGATGGCCTGCCGCTCGCTCGCCGAGACCGGCTTCCCGGACAGGTCCCAGGAGCCCAGGCCGGCAACACCCGTCGCTGACGCGGCCACGGCGGCGGCCGAAGTGGAGAGGAACTTCCTGCGAGAGTGCGCGCGGAGAGCCTCGGGCATGATGACTCCTCGGATGGTCGAAATCCTTGAGGGGCGCATTCGCGGCACGGCCACGGCATACGAATCGATCGTCCGCGAGGAAAGCAGTGCGGCGCGCCCGTGATTGCTGCACGTATGGGCAGCGAGACGGTTCTGCGTTCGCTTGTCTCGTGAATGCTCGGGTCGATGTATTACTGAGAGTAACGATACATAACCTTTTGTGTGCATGCAACTCGGATGGACCAGAGCAAGGAATGCCGGACGGAAGCGCGGTAGCCCCAACGGGTGCAGGCATGTCCCTCGAGCAGGGCGGCAAGGCCGGCGGAGGACTGCGGCCGGGTTCGACGAACTCGCCGTTCGTTCCCGAGCCGATGTACTGCTCGCCAACCTCCCGCCGTCCTGACCCGTCCGGGCGGGGGACATCCGGTGCTAGGGTCCTGTCGATCGAGATACGGGGGTGTCAGGTGTTCACGAGTGTCACGGCTGCCGCGTTCATCCTGCTGGCGCCTCGGGTGGCCTGGTACGTCAACCTTCCTCTACTCCTCGTTCTGGCCGTCTGCTTCGTCGCGGACACCGCGTCGAAGAAGAGGCACGTCCGGTACTTGGCTTTCGCCTATCTCGTCATCTACGACGTCGCCGCGCCCTACGAGACGAGCCGGAAGGACGGCTGGAACTGGGTCGCCTGGATCGATCTGGTCCTCCTGCTGGCAGCGACCCTCGTGGCGCTCCTCGCGCTTCCCGGTCAGGAGAAAGCCGGCACCACCCGTCCGGCACCCCTGCCCACGGTACGCAACCGGCCGGTTCCGGCGCCGCGCCGACGCCCTGCCCGGGTCGCTGCCCTGCGCCGGCAGGCGCAACGGGCCGCGTCCCGCCGCCGCTGACCGGGACACGGTCCAACGCACTGAGGCGGCGAGCCGCGAAGGCAACGCCCGTGCTCTCTCGCGAGGACAATGCCGTTCAGGCCGTGAGGGCGTAGGCACGGTGCCTGCCCGATACCGGCGGCGCCCCCTCGTGCTTGCCGGCACATGTGAGCGTCAGCCGACCGCCATGACCGCCGACCGGGCCAACCCACGGCACTAGACACTTCCGATGTGGCTCCGCGCCGCCGGCACCACTGTGCCGATCGTGGTGGCGAGCATGGCTCCGAGGACGCTGACGCCGACCAGGGTCAGCCAGATCGTCGCCGCCCCCGTGGACAGCAACCCCGAGAGTGCGGCCGGAGCGAGCGCCCCCGCGGCACTTACCGCAAGCTGATTGAGGGCGAGGTACCGGCCGCGCAGGGCGTCTGGGGCGCTTTCCGCTGCGACGGTCGACGTGATGGGGCCGCCGAGGATTTCACCGAAGGTGTAGCTGATCGCACCGAGCAGCACGATGCCGAATGCCGGGGCGAGCGCGGTCACGCGGTCGGCGGTGAGGAACAGGAGGTAGCCGGTCGCGAAGCAGGCGTGCCCGGCGACGAGGACGCGACTGCGGGTGCGCCCGCCGAGCGACCCGACGACGACGCCTTGACCGAAGCCGACCATCAGGGTGTTGAGCGTGAAGACAGCGCCGGCAGTCCAACCGGGCAGCCCCAGCACGTCCACGGCGTAGACCGGTATCGCGATGTTGAGGGCGAACAAGGAGACCGCGAAGAACAGTTGGTGCACGACCACCGACAGGTACCGCAGGTCCCGCAGTACACGCCCCCAGCCTCCAGCAGCGTCGCGACCCTCCTCGGGACGGATGTTCGGCACCGCCCGCGTCAGAACGAAGGCGGCCAGATAGGACAAGGCGTTGACGGCCACGATGGCGGTGTAGACACCGTGAGTACCGAAGCTCACGGCGACGGCGGTGAGGAGGCCGCCGAGTGCGTAGCCGATGTTCCGTACCGACCCCAGAAGACCGAACCAGCGCTCGCGTTGGCCGGGCGCGGCCAGCGCGGTGACGGTCGCGCCGTAGCATCCGAAGAACACCGCCCTCCCGGCACTGTTCAGCCAGGCACAGACGGTGATCTGCCATGTCTGGCCCACGACGAGATACCCGGCGAAGCCGACGGCCTGGGCCAGGTTCGCCGCCTGGAGCACCGGCTTGGTGCCGTATCGGTCGACCAGTCCTCCGCCGAGAGGGCCTACCGGCAGCGCCAGTAGCCCGGCCGTCGTCAGTGCCGCGCCCACCTGCGTCAGCGTCAGCGACGTCGTGGCCAGGAAGTACAGCAGCGAGACGGGAACGAAGACACCCGTGCCGATCGAGTCGATGGCGATCGCTGCGACGAAACGACGGTGCCGGGCTGTCGAGGGGCGGATCGTGCGATCGGAAGGAGTCACAGCCCGGACGGTATAGATTCTATACCGGTATCCACAACGCTACCGGGAGCCGTGCATGGGTAACCCGTACAACGTCATGGCCGCGACCTGCCCCAGTCGCACAGTTCTGCACCGGATCGGGGCGCGCTGGACGGTGTTCGTCGTGAACGCGCTGGACGGCGGGCCGATGCGGTTCACGGAACTCAAGGCGCACATCCGTGGGATCACGTCGAAGGCGCTCACCGAGACGCTTCGCGCGATGGAGTACGACGGGCTGATCTCCCGAACGGAGATCCCCGCGAATCCCCCGCATGTCGAGTACGCCCTCACCGACCTCGGGCGGTCACTGCTGACACCCCTGCGTGCCGTCCGGGAGTGGGCCGAGAGGCACGTCCCCGACATCGAACGCGCCCGCGCACAAGCCGATGGGAAACGGTGACTGCTCCCGCCGGCGGACGGCCGGGAGGGACATGTGTACTCGTCAGGCGTTGGAGCCGCCGGTGGTGTGGCGTTGTCCGGAGCGGCTGCCGTGCCAGTCCAGGACGAGGGTGGTGGCGTCGTCGGGCAGGTGCCCGTCGCAGGCGTCGTGGACCGCTTCGGTCAGGGCCCGGACGACTTCGCGTGGATGCTGGTTGCGGGTGTCGTGGAGGAGGGCGGGCAACTGGACCTTGGCGGCTGTGCGGTCCTGCATCCCGTCGGTGATCAGGACCAGCCGGTCATCCGGTTCCAGGTGGATGTGCTGTATCTCGTAGGTGACCGGGGCGGGCGCCCCGAACGGCAGGTTCACCTTCAGCGGCAGCTCCCGCACGCGGTCCCCGCGCAGCCGCAGGGGCCAGGGATGACCGGCGTTGACCAGCTCGCAGTCGCCGGTGTCGAGATGGATGCGCAGCAGCTGGCCGGTGGTCATGCCGTATGCGTGGTCGGTGATGGCATGGTGGGCGGCGTAGGCCTGGTCCAGCAGGCTGCGGCCGGCGCGGCGGGCTCCGCGCAGGGCATTGACGGTGAGGGTCGCCAGCAGGGCGGAGGCGGTGTCGTGCCCCATCGCGTCCGTGATCGACAGATTCAGAGCGTTGCGGTTCAGGGCGTAGTCGTAGGTGTCGCCACCGGCCTCGTCGGCCGGGGCCAGGCCGCAGGCCAGGGTGAAGTGGGCGGCCTCGCAGCTGGGCGCGGACGGCAGCAGTTGGTGCTGGATCTCGGCCGCGAGGCTCACCGGGGTGGTGCGTCGGCTCCAGTGGTAGAGGTCGGTGAAGCGACGGTCGGTGACCACGATGTACGCCAGCGCGTGCGCGGCCTGCACCACCGCGTCGCGGACCGCCTCGTCCGCATGCGGCACCACCATTTCCAGTACGCCGATGCAGTCGCCGCGGTTCGTCACCGGCGCCACCACTCGGCACGCACCTTCCGGGGCGTCCTCCTGATGCAGGTGCTGGGAACGCAGCACCCGGTCGTATACGCTGCCCGCCAGGCGCACTCGTCCCGCCTGCCCGCGCGTCTGCCCGGCGACGCCGGCTCTGGGCAGCCGGACGGCCTCCTGGCCGAGGATGTCGACGAACAGGAAGCACACCTCGGTCGCCGAGAGGCGTTTCTCCAGGTTCTGGGCCACCACGTCCACGGACTCCACGGGGGCGGCGTTCTCCGCTGCCCGCAGCACCTCGTCCAGGCCCAGACCGTCGTCACCGGCCACCATCAAGCACCTCCCGGCTCCTCGCGCCAGGTTCCCCGGTCAGCCGGACCGGATACGCCGACTCACCTGAAATCGAAGCCGGCGCTCGAGGACGCCGGCTCAGCGCCTTGACCGGCCCACCTGCTCCACGTGACCTGTGTCGGGTAGCCGCCTTGTACCGAAGGACACGTGCACGTTTCCTTTCCGAGCCGATCGAGCGGCGATGGTTCCGCTGTGCTGGCGGTCAGGCGGTCGGGGCTTCGTCGGTGCCCGGCCGTGTTGACGGCGAACAGCCTGTAGGCGCCGGTGATCTACAGCAGACATGTGGGCGAGGGGTGGAGGCCGACGGCGGCGGGGCCGTCGCCTCCGGCCGCAGGCGACGGCGCGCAGTGCCACGAGCGGCACCGGCTCGGCCGGAGCCGGTTCAGGACCCGTCCTCCGCCCCCTTCACCGTCTTCGAGTAGGCGTCGTGCCAGGCTGCCTTCGCCCCGGAGTCGCCGATCCGGTAGACGTCCACCACCGCCCCCGCCGCAACGGCCAGCGAGAGCACGCCCACGACGATCCGTACGGGCAGCGCGGACCAGCGCGTGCCGCCACCCTGTCCAGGCTCCGCAGGGGCGCGCCGGCCGGTCCACCACACGACCGCGGCCAGAACGAACAACCCCAAGGCCCAGGGCAGCAGGCCGTCGCCCAGCTCGGCGTGCCGGCGTACCAGGGCGTCGTCGTCCACGTGTCGTTCCAGCCACTCGCCGGCGTGCGTGGTCAGCGGCACGCTGACCAGGGCGACGAGGGCGAGCAGTGGCAGCAGAGGACCCAGCCGCCGCCCGGCGCGCGGCCACAGCGCAGCCGCGACCAAGGCCAGGGCGGTCAGGGGTATCAGCACGACAACCACATGGACCAGCAGGACATGGCTGGGCAGACCGTTGATCAGACTCATTCACGCGCTCCTGAGAGGATAAGAGGCCCGTCAGCCTGGCACAGCAAGCTCTCAGTTGCCTCTCAATGGATCAAGATGACGCGTCATCGGGGGCGGCCACCGGCAGCGCCGTCTCCACGGGGACCGTGACGGCGGGTGCCGGCATCAGCCCGCCGGCCGTGCGGACCCGTTCCGCACTGCGCTCTTGCGGGCGCCCGGGCTCGACCGACGCATCCGGAGGCGAGACGACCGGCGGACCCCGGCGGGCATGTCTGGCGCAGTATGAGATCGCGCGTTCCGAGCGGATCCGAGCCTCAGAGGTGCTGCCCGTGCGGGACACTCCTCGGGTCGCTAGCGGTCAGCGGGAGTGATCCGGCGGCCGGTGAGTCTCGTGGGCCGGATCGACACCCACATGTCGCGCTCGCCGCCGGCCCAGGGGGTGGTGTGCGCGTGCTGGGCGAGCCCGCGTACCGCCTCCGGCTCCGTCACCCGGCTCGCCGTACCGACGGCGAGGACGCTCCAGCCCTGGCTCATCGCCTCGTCCACGTGGTCGACCTCGAAGGCGACCTCCGTCTCCACGGCCGCCGCGGCCACGGAGTCGGGTGCGGTACGGAAGACGATGGCATCGTCGACGACCTCGTAGTTCACCGGGACGACCGCCGGGTGGCCGTCGGCCGCCGTCACGGAGACACGCCCGACGCCGTGCGTGGAGAGCAGGGTGCGGCATTCCTCCGGGCCGAGGTCCCGCAGCCGGGGGTGGAGCAGCGCGTGACCCTGACCGGGTGGGAGGTCCATGCCCCCGCCACGCAGTGCCGCGACCGTGGTGCCCAGTGCGTCGGCCAGCCTGATGAGGGTCCCCAGAGTCGGATCGGCGGGCCGTTCCTCCAGATACGCCAGGTAGTCGGGTGACATCCGGGCGCGGCCGGCTGCTTCCACCCGGCTGAGCCCGCGCCTGCGGCGTTCGGCGGCGACGCGCCGGCCGATGTCCCCGGGATCGGCCGCTCCGGTCGCGGCGGACACGGCCTCTGCCGGTCCTCCGCGGCCGGGGCCGGGATGTTCGTGCTCCAGGTGGCGGATGTGGGCGTCGGGCCCGGGGAAGACGAGCGTCACCTCGTCCGTGTCCGACCAGCGCACGTCGTAGGGGGGTGTTCCGTCCTCGTGGTGAAGTCCGACGATCTCGCCGTCGCGCCTGGCGACGCCGGTGGCCGGGCTTTCGATGACGAGTTGGTCGCCGAGGTGAGCTCGCATGATCGCCGCCCTCTGCTCAGAATGGTGCTGTATCCAACCTGCCACGCGGGCCACACGGCCGCACGGGGCGGCAGTTCCCCGACCCACGAGGTGGACGTCCGTATCCGGGAGGCGCCATGCATCACCGAACGGTTGAGGAGCTCATGAGCCGGGGCGTCGTCCGGGCACGGCCCGACACGCCGTTCAAGGAGCTCGTCAGGCTGCTGGAGGAGAACGGCGTCACCGCACTGCCCGTGGTGGACGAGCTGGACCGTCCGGTGGGCGTCGTGTCCGAGGCCGACCTGCTGCGCAAGAGCGCGGACCAGGCCGATCCCACGGGCCGGGCTCCCATCCCGCATCTGGAGGCCTGGGAGCGCGCCAAGGCCGAGGGCTCCCGCGCGGAGGAACTGATGTCGGCTCCCGCCGTGTGCGCGCGCCCGGAGTGGACCGTGGTCGAGGCCGCCCGGCTGATGGAGACCCAGAACGTCAAACGACTGCCAGTGGTGGACGAGGCGGACCGGCTCCTCGGCATCGTCAGCCGTGGCGATCTGCTGCGGGTCTTCCTCCGTCGTGACGAGGCGATCCGTGAGGAGATCACCGGTGATCTGCTGCGGCGGACCTTGGGGCTGGACTCCCGGGACGTGACCGCGGAGGTGCGCGACGGGCGGGTGACCCTCTCCGGCACCGTCGGGCACAAGAGTCTCGTTCCCGTCGTCGAGCAGTTGTGCCGTGGCGTCGACGGTGTGGTGTCGGTCACCGCGAACCTGACCTACCGGCCGGACGACGCCAGGGACGCACCCACCGGCACCTGAGCGGGCGCAACCTCGTCCACGGCCTGGTCGCCGAGCGGGCGGCCCGCCGATCCGGGCACGCCGGTGCTGAGCAGCGAGCAGTGGCCTCCGGCAGCAGGTACATCGCCCCCGGCCGGCACGTGCCCTGTGCCCACTTCCCGTGCCTCCCTGCCGGGCCGCCCGGCGGTGGCCCAGGCGACCTTTTCCCCTCCCGGGCCGACGTCCTCGGCCTTTTCCGGGCCGGGCCGCGGTCCGCATGCGCCACGGCGAGGACCGGAGGATCCTCGGAAGGGGAGCCGGCTGCCCCGGCCCTCCGCGGGCGGGGTCCGGATCCCCGACTCGGCCGGGCTCGTGCACCGCCCCCTCCCACCGCGTACGAGACGGAGGCCGCCGCCATGCCACCAGCCGCCGCCACGATCCGCATGGCTCGCCCGGGCATCTGGCCGCCGCCATCGGCTGGTTCGCCGACCCGGGGGCCAGGGCACGGCACCTCACGAACGCTGCCCTGTCGCCGTCGTCGTTCCTCATGATCCGGTCAGACGTCCGCCCGTCCGGAGCCGACGCGTCCGCGGTCCGGTCGGGTGCCACCCAGCCGTTCTCCCGTGCCGACGTGTGCGAGACCCATACCGCGAGCCTCTTCTTCGTCGGCGACCGGGCCTACAAGTGCAAGAAGCCGGTCGATCTGGGTTTCCTGGACTACACCACCGTCGCTGCCCGCCGGACCGCGTGCGAGCGGGAGATCGCCCTCAACCGTCGGTTCGCCCCCGACGTCTACGTCGGCCTCGGCGAGTTCCGCGGCCCTGAGGCGGAGGCGTCCGAACCTGTCGTGGTGATGCGCCGCATGCCGCGGGAGCGCCGCCTCTCCCACCTCGTACGGGCCGGGATCACCGTGGACGACGTCCTCCGCACCGTCGCACGCGCCCTGGCCGCGTGGCACGCGACCGCGCCCCGCGGCCCGGACGTGGACGAGCAGGGCACACGGGACGCGCTGTCGGGACGGTGGGAGGCCGGCTTCGCGCAGCTCCACGCCCTGTCCGCGGAGGCGGCAGTGCCTGACTGCCTGACCGAGACCGAGCGGCTGGTGCGCCGCTATCTCGCCGGTCGTGAACCACTGTTCGACGCCCGCATCGCGCAGGGGCGAGTGGTGGACGGACACGGGGATCTGCTCGCCGAGGACGTCTTCTGCCTCGACGACGGCCCACGGATCCTGGACTGCCTGGAGTTCGACGACCATCTCCGCTACGTCGACGGCCTGGACGACGCCGCGTTCCTCGCCATGGATCTGGAGCACCTCGGCGCCCCCGAGACCGCGGCCTGCTTCCTCGCCCGGTACGGCGAGTACTCCGCGGACCCCGCGCCCCCGTCCCTGTGGCACCACTACGTCGCCTACCGTGCCTTCGTCCGTGCCAAAGTCTCGCTGATCCAGGCCACCCAGGGCGCACCCGGCGCGGAAGCGGCGGCACGACGGCTCGCCACCCTGGCGCTGCGCCACCTGCGCACCTCCGCCGTCTGCCTCACCGTGGTCGGCGGCCTCCCCGGAAGCGGGAAGTCCACCCTCTCCGGAGCGCTCGCCGACCGGCTGGGAGTCACCCTGCTCAGCAGCGATCGCATCCGCAAGGAACTGGCGGGCATCCCCGCGGAACAGCCCGCCGCGGCCGGCTACGGCGAAGGTCTGTACACGCCGGAGTGGACGGCGAGGACCTACGCCACCCTGCTGGACCGCGCGGCCGTCCTGCTCTCCTCGGGCGAGTCGGTCGTCCTCGATGCCACCTGGTCGGACGCCACGCGGCGTGAAGCGGCCGTACGCGTGGCCGAACGCACCAGCGCCGACCTGGTGGCCCTGCACTGCCATGTGCCGGAGGCCGTGTCCGCGGCCCGCCTGAGCACACGCACCGCAGGCCCCTCCGACGCCGGTCCCGACGTCGCCACCGCCATGGCGGCCAGGGAACCACCGTGGCCGCAGGCCGTCCCGGTCGACACCAGCGGTGCGCTCGAGGCCGCGGTCGCCCGGGCGCTGACGGCCGTACGTCCGTGGGGCACCGGTCAGGCACCGGTCTTCCGCCGCCCCTACATGGAGCCGGACTGAGCCGCGCCGGCCGTGTCGGCCGGCGGGACCGCGGGACGACCGCGGGAGAGGGAAGCGAGGAAGTGAGTCCGGTGCGAGCGCTCGTCTATCACGGCCCGTCACACACCTCCTGGGACACCGTGCCCGACCCCGTCATCGAGGAGGCGACCGACGCCGTCGTACGCGTCGACGCGACCACCGTGTGCGGCACCGACCTGCACATCCGGCGGGGGGACTTCGCCGAGGTGAAGCCGGGGACCGTGCTCGGCCACGAGGCCGTCGGGGAAGTAGTGGAGACGGGCGGGCAGGTGCACCACCTGCGTCCCGGCGATCAGGTGATCGTGTCGTCCGTGTCGGCCTGCGGAGACTGCCGGGAGTGCCGCGACGGCCGGTACGGACAGTGCCGTGGCGGCGGCGGATGGATCCTGGGCAATCTGATCGACGGCACCCAGGCCGAGTTCGTGCGCGTGCCGTTCGCCGATCACTCCACCACCCGGTGCACCTCCGACCTCCCGCTCGACGACGCCGTGCTGCTGGCGGAACTCCTGCCCACCGCCTACGAGGTCGGGGTGCGGAACGGTCACGTCGGTCCGGGGGACACCGTCGTCGTGGTGGGTGCCGGTCCCGTCGGCCTCGCCTCGGTCGTCGTCGCGCGGCTGTACTCGCCCCGCAGGATCATCGTCGTGGATCTGGCCGGCGCCCGGCTGGAGGCCGCTGCCCGGCTGGGGGCGGATGCCGGCGAGTCGCCGGGGGAGATGATCGCCGACCTGTCGGAGGGGCCGGGCGCGGACGTGGTCATCGAGGCGTCCGGGGATCCGGACGGTTTCGTGCTGTGCACGCGCGCCGTCCGCGCGGGAGGGCACATCGCCACCATCGGGACGCACGGCAGACCGGTGACGCTGCACCTGGAGTCCCTCTGGCGCAAGAACCTGACGATCAGCACGGGCCAGGTCGACACGTCCTCCACGCCGTGGCTGCTGGAGCTGATGAGGTTCGGCCGACTGCCCGTCTCCCCGTTGGTCACGCACACCCTCGATCTCGGCCGGATGGAGGACGCCTACGAGGTGTTCGCGCGCGGCACCGGTACAGGCGCCCTCAAAGTCGTGCTGCACCGCGAGTGAACGCCCAGGGGGACCGATGGTCCCCGCGCCCGGGCCCGGGCGGCCCTGTCGGCGCGGCACCTCAGCCGAGATGCTGCCATCGTGGGGTCGAGGGGACGGCAGGGCCCCGTGCCGTCCTTCGTGCTGAAGGAGGCCGGTCATGAGTGCCGACGCCGAGGTGAACGGCTCCCCGCCTCCCGTGCCCGAGGGGCTCGTCATGGGCAAGGACGGCATGGCCGTGCTGGTGGACGTCCTGATCCGGCGCGGGTTCACCGTTGTCGGCCCCACGGTGCGGGACGGAGCCATCGTGCTGGCGCGGCTGCTGTCGGCCGACGAACTGCCGTACGGATGGGGTGTGGAGCTGGAGGCCGGGCGGTACCGGCTGCGGGAGCGGACGGACGGCGCGGCCTTCGCGAACGCGGCGGGCCCCCAATCGTGGAAGTCCTTCCTGCATCCGGCACGCGTCCGGGAGTGGAGTGCCGACCGCGTCGAGGGGGAGGTGGTCTTCACCGCCGAACCGGCCGATCCGCCGCGGTACGCCTTCCTGGGGGTGCGTCCCTGCGATCTGCGGGCCATCGCCGTCCAGGACCGGGTGCTGACCGGCGGGACGTACCGCGATCCCGGCTACGAGGGGCGGCGCTTCGGGACCCTGCTGATCGTGGTCGAGTGCACGGAGCCCGGCGCCACGTGCTTCTGTGTCTCGATGGGCACCGGGCCCGCCGCCGGTCCCGGCTACGACCTCGTGCTGACCGAAGTGGTCGACGTCCACGGGCACCGCTTCTGGGTCCGCAGCGGCAGCGAGGAGGGAGCGGAGATCCTGGCCGAACTGCCCGCTCGTCCGGCCGACCCGGATACGCGGGAGACGGCTCGTGCGGGCGTCACGGCCGCCGCGGACCGCATGGGACGCACCATGCCCGAGGCCGACCTGCGGGAGCTGATGGCCGGCACGCTCGACGCGCCACGCTGGGACGACGTGGCGGGGCGGTGCCTGACCTGCGGCAACTGCACCATGGTGTGCCCCACCTGCTTCTGCACCACCACCGAGGACGTCACCGACCTCACCGGTGACCACGCGGAGCGGTGGCGGCTGTGGGACTCGTGTTTCGACCTGGACTTCTCCCACCTGCACGGCGGCCCGGTCCGCGCCTCCACGCGCAGCCGCTACCGGCAGTGGATGACCCACAAGCTCGGCACCTGGTACGACCAGTTCGGCTCCTCCGGCTGCGTGGGCTGCGGACGCTGCATCGTCTGGTGCCCGGTAGGCATCGACATCACCGAGGAAGCGGCCGCTCTGCACGACTGGACACGTTCCGGCGCACCGGCGCCGGAGACGGAGGGAGAATGACCGCCGTCGTGCCACCCGCGCCGTACCGCGTGGCCGGTGCCCGGGCCGAGACCGGGGACACCCGGTCGATCGAGCTGCTGCCCACCGGACGGGAGCTCCCGCCGTTCTCGCCGGGACAGTTCGCAATGATCTACGCGTTCGGGGTCGGCGCGGCACCCATCTCGGTCAGCGCCCTGCGCGGCCCCCACGGGGGTCTCGTGCACACCGTGCGCGCGGTGGGCGCCGTCTCGACCGCCCTGTACGGGCTGCGGCCCGGAGACGGCGTCGGGCTCAGCGGCCCGTACGGCACCGGCTGGGACCTCGAAGCGGCAGCCGGACACGACGTGCTGGTGGTCGCCGGCGGCATCGGACTGGCTCCCCTGCGGCCGGTCGTCCACGAGGTCCTGGACCGGCCGGCCGGGTACGGCCGGCCCGCGGTCCTAATAGGCACCCGCACCCCTGCCGACCTGGTCTACCGGGACGAGGTCGAGAGCTGGTGCGCTCGGGCCCGGGTGGAGGTGACCGTCGACCGCCCCGGCCCCGGCTGGCGAGGCTCGGTCGGCGTGGTCACCACGCTCCTCGACCGGCTCGACCTGCGTCCCGACCGGACCTGCGCGCTGGTGTGCGGACCCGAGGTGATGATGCGGCACACGGCACGTGACCTGGTGGCCCGGGGCCTGGCCCCGCACCGGATCCAGGTGTCCTTGGAGCGGAACATGCACTGCGCCACCGGCCACTGCGGCCACTGCCAGCTCGGCCCGCTCCTGCTGTGCCGCGACGGGCCGGTCGTCGGCTACGACCGCGTGGCGGACCTGCTCCTCGTGAGGGAGTTGTGACATGGTCACCGAACTCGGCCCGGTCATCCGCACACGGCCGGCGCTCGCCGTGTGGAAGTTCGCCTCCTGCGACGGCTGCCAGCTGACCCTCCTGGACTGCGAGGACGAACTCCTCGGACTCGCCGAGTGCGTACGGATCGACCACTTCCTGGAGATGACCCCGAGCGAGGGCGCCGACGCGCAGCGCGCGCGGCCGGCGGGCCGGGGACCGTACGACCTGTCCCTGGTCGAGGGTTCGATCACCACAGCGGAGGACGCCGAACGCATCCAGCACGTCCGCCGGATCTCCCGGTACCTGGTGACCATCGGAGCCTGCGCCACCGCGGGCGGCATCCAGGCGCTGCGCAACTTCGCCGACGTCGACGAGTTCGTCGCCGCGGTGTACGCCCGGCCCGAGTACATCGCCACCCTGGAGACCTCCACAGCGATCTCCGCACACGTGCCGGTCGACTTCGAACTGCGCGGCTGCCCCATCGACCGTCGCCAGCTCCTCGAGGTCATCACCGCCCACCTGGCCGGACGCAGGCCCCGGATCCCCAGCCACAGCGTCTGCTTCGAATGCAAGAGGCGTGGCACCCCATGCGTCACCGTGGCCCACGGCACCGCGTGCCTCGGCCCGGTCACGCACGCCGGGTGCGGTGCCATCTGCCCCGCCTACGGGCGGGGATGCTACGGCTGCTTCGGGCCGTCGAGCCGGCCCAACCTGCGCTCGATGGTGGCTCAGTTGCGCCGCGACGGGATGAGCGAGCGGGACATCCAGCGTGTCTTCCGCACCTTCAACGCCGCGTCGCCGGAGTATGCCCCCGTACCCGACCTCGCGGCCGAGGAGCAGCACGGCCCTCCGGCCTGACGGAACCGCTCGGAAAGGCTCGCATGAACCATCGCCGCAGCCGCGTCCTGCGACTGGAAGCGCTGGCCAGGGTGGAAGGCGAGGCCGCGCTCCACCTGCGCCTGGACGGGGACACGGTCGCCGAGACCCGGCTGCGCATCTACGAACCGCCGCGCTTCTTCGAGGCCTTCCTGTCCGGCCGGGGCCACAGCGAACCCCCTGACATCACCGCTCGCATCTGCGGCATCTGCCCGGTCGCCTACCAGATGAGCGCCTGCCGGGCGATCGAGGACGCCTGCGGTGTCACGGTGGACGGCCCCCTCGCCGACCTGCGCCGCCTGCTGTACTGCGGCGAATGGATCGAGAGCCACACCCTGCACGTCTACCTGCTGCACGCACCGGACTTCCTCGGACGTGCGGACGCCGTCGAACTCGCCCGCGAGGAGCGGGCCGTCGTGGAACGCGGACTGAGGCTCAAGCAGACCGGCAACGCGCTCCTCGAACAGCTCGGAGGCCGTCCCATCCACCCGGTCAACGTCCGGATCGGCGGCTTCTACCGGACACCGACGGCGGAGGAACTAAGGCCGCTGGCGGAACGGCTGCGGCAAGCCCGGGACGACGCGCTGGAGACGGTCCGCTGGGTGGCCGCGTTCGACTTCCCCGACGCCGCGTTCGATCACGACCTGTTCGCGCTGCGCGACCCCGGCCGGTACGCCATCGACACGGGCACACCGGCGGTCATGGCCCTCGCCGGCCCCGGCGTGGCGCTGCGCGAGGTGCCCCTGCCCGGCTTCGAAGTCCACGTACGGGAAGAGCAGGTGCCTCATTCCACGGCTCTGACGGCCACCCTGGACGGCCGCCGCTATCTGACCGGCCCGCTGGCCCGCTTCGCGATCAACGGCCGGTGGCTGCACCCTGTGGCCGCCGAGGCGGCGCGGGACGCCGGTCTCGGCGACCCGGAGACCGGCGCCCTCTGCGACAACCCCTTCCGAAGCATCGTCGTGCGTGCCGTCGAGGTCGTGCACGCCGTCGAGGAGGCGCTGCGGATCATCGACGCCTACGAACGGCCTCCCCGGCCCGCTGTCGACGTCCCGCCTCGTCCGGGTGCCGGCGCCGGGGCCACCGAGGCGCCGCGAGGACTCCTGTACCACCGGTACACCCTGACCGAGGACGGCACCATCACCGAGGCCCGCATCGTTCCGCCCACGGCTCAGAACCAGACCGCCATCGAGGAGGACGTGCGCAGGACCCTCCAGGCGCACATGGACAGCGCCGGGGACGCCGCCGACGACGAGGAGCTCACCCACCTGTGCGAACGGGTCATCCGCAATCACGACCCCTGCATCTCCTGCGCCGCGCACTTCCTCGACGTGACCGTGGAACGCACATGACGGGCCGGGTCGTGGTGATCGGCGTGGGCAACGCCCTGCGCGGTGACGACGGGGTCGGCCCGGCAGTCGTGGAGGCTCTGCGGAGCCGTGTTCCCGATGGCACGATCCTGACCGTCAGCGACGGCGAGCCCGCGCGCATGCTCGACCTGTGGCGCGGCGCCGACGCGGTGGTCGTGGTGGAAGCTCTCCGGGCGCACCCGGCCAGCCCGGGGGAGCTGCACACCCTCACGGCAGGGGAGGCGGCCGCCCGAAGCGGGGGTACGGCGAGCACCCACGCGCTCGGCCTGGGGGAGTGCCTCGCCTTGGCGGAAGCCCTCGACCGGCTGCCGCCGAGGCTGGTGGTGCACGCCATGGAAGTGGCGGACGTCCAACTCGGCGCACGGCTGAGCGAACCGGTGCGGTCGGCGCTGCCCGAGCTCGTCGACCGGGTCGCCGCCTCGGTCCGGCAGGCACACGGAAAGGAGCACGAACCCCATGGGGCCGAAGGTCCCCCGGCTTGAGCCGAAACGCCCTCGCGACCAGGGCCACGGGGTGCGACGGTGAAGTTCACCCCCCCCGTACCGCACGCAGCGGGCGGCCCCGTGAAAGGCGGTGGGGACCATGACACTTCCTCTGGTGGTGGGCGTGGACGGATCGGACTCGTGCCTGCTGGCGGTCGACTGGGCTGTGGACGAAGCCGCCCGTCACGGGGTTCCGCTCAAGCTGGTGTACGCCTCTTTGTGGGAGCGCTACGAGACGGGCCTGCCCTCGGTGGGTTCCGGACGGGCCTCCGGGCAGGTCCTGGCCGAGCACATCGTCGCCTCGGCAGCCGACCGCGCCGAACGACGCAACCCGGAGGTGAAGGTCGGCACGGACATCGTTCCGCAGGACGCGGTGGCCGCTCTCGTGCGTGCGAGTGACGACGCCTTCGCGCTGGTGACAGGTGCGCGTGGCCGTGGCGGGCTCAAGGGGCTGCTGCTCGGATCCGTCGGGCTGGCCGTCGCGGCTCGGGCACACTGCCCGGTGATCGTGGTCCGGGGCGACCGGGCGGGTCTCGCGGGTACACACGAGCGGATCCTGCTCGGTCTGGGCGACACCGGCACGAGCACGCGGGCCGTGCGGTTCGCCTTCCGGGAGGCCGAGGTACGGGGCTGCGTCCTCGACGTGGTGCGCGCCTGGCGCAGGCCCGGCTATGACGCGAGCGGCGACCGGATACAGGCCGCAGGACCGGACGACACCTACCAGGAGCACGCCTCCGCCACGGTCGACGCCCTGATCGGAGCCGCGATCGCCGAGCATCCGCACGTCCGGACGCGACCGGCGACGCTCGAAGGACCCGCCGGCAAGGTCCTCGTGGAGCGGTCGGCAGCCGCGGATCTCGTGATCGTCGGTGCGCGGCGCAGAACGGGCCACTTCGGGTTCCAGATCGGCTGCGTGAGTCACACGCTCCTGCACCACGCCCAGTGCCCCGTCGCAGTCGTGCCGGAACGGCAGTGACTGCTCCCGGCCCCACAGGCTCCGCATTCGGTGGTCCGACACGCCGCCACCTGCCGCCGGGCAGGAAAGGGACGCGGCAGGAAAGGGGCGCGGCAGGGAAGGGGCGCGAACACGCCGGTCCCGGTCACCGGTCGGCCTCGTCATCGCCTGAGGCGGTGGGATCGCGAAGGGGAACGGGTCGAGCCGAGCCGGGTGACGCTCACGGGCTGACGACACGGTCGCCCGTCATGCCGCCGGATGCGTATCGCTGGCGGTGCGGCCACGGGTCCCGCAGCGTGGAGAGCAGTGGTGGGCCGGCCCGTGGGCACACATGCCGAGGAAAGAGGTGGGACGCGTGGACAAGGATGCCTCCGAGCGCCGGGTCGTGGTCGGTGTGGACGGGTCACAGTCCTCGTACGAGGCCCTGCGCTGGGCCGTGCGTTACGCCGGCCTGGTCGACGGCGTCGTGGAGGCGGTCGCGGTATGGGAGCTTCCCGGCCTGTACGGCTGGTCGGGACCAGCCGTCGACATGGACGTCGACGAGGACGAGACGCGCCGGAAGATGAGCGAGGAGCTGACCGAGGTGCTCGGCGCGGACACGGCCGGCTCGGTGCGGACCCGTGTGGTGCACGGCAACGCGGCCGACGTGCTGTTGCGGGCCGCCGAAGGAGCCGAGGTCCTGGTCGTGGGCAGCCGGGGCAGGGGCGGGTTCGCGCGCGCCCTGCTGGGCTCCGTCAGCCGGCACGTGTCCCAGCACGCGAGCTGCCCGGTCGTGATCGTGCGCTCCGGGAAGGAGTGACGCGGTTCCCGGCCGAGGCCGTGAGCCGAGCCGGTGGCGAGGTGGCGAGGTCATGCCCCCGTTTCCACAGGAGGGCCCGGAGGCTCGTGCAGGACGCTGAAGGCGACCGGTCCGAGCAGGTCGGCAAGGCGCCGGAAGACGTCGAGGAAGAGGTCGTCGACCGTGAGCACGCCCACCACCCGGCCCCCGTCCAGCACCGCGAGCCGGCGGACGCCTGTGCGGCGGAACATCAGGTAGGCCCGCTGAAGGTCGTCGGCGGGTTCCACCGAGACGACCTGCGATGACATGACCTCATCCACGCGCGCCCTGCTCGACAGGCCGCCCCCCAGGCCGCGCACGGCGAGGTCCCGGTCGGTGACGATGCCACGCAGGGTCCCGCCATCGACCACGAGGACGGAGCCGACGCCGTGCTCGGCCATCCGCCGGGCCGCCTCGGCCAAGGTGACGTGGGGTGCCACGCACACCGGGGGAGCCGTCATCACCTCGGCGACCTTCATACGGCCACTCCTCGCTCCGCGGTGGACGCGGGTCAGAGGACGTCGAGCAGGTCGGTCACCGGCCGCCGGGGGCTCGCCGGGCCTTCGGGGCCGTAGCCGAGCCGGATCACCATCTGCACGTGTGCCATGGCCGAGACGGGGTCGCGGACGGCCCACCGGAGCTCGGGCCACTCCAAGGGCTGGGACGTGACCGAAGCGACGAGTCCGTCCGTGGTGGCCCGGAGCAGGACCCGCTCCAGTGCCTGACCGGCGCACAGCCAGTCCACCGGTCCGTCACGGGCCGTACCGAGCAGGGCGACGTTCGGGCTCTTCTCGAACGGAGCCCGGCCACGCCCCGGCATCGGCCGGCCCGCGGCGAAGTCACGCACCGGGGTCGAGGTACCGCGTTGCCGTGGACCGAACGCCTCGCCGGAGATGCCGTCGGCAGCCTTCGTGGTGTCCGACGGCCCCGTGCGCGTCCACCGCGTCGTCTCCCGGCGCACCTCCGGGTCGACCGCTTCTCTCGCTTCGGCGTCCCGCACCAGGTCCAGGATCGACCGCACGTGCCAGGCCCCAGGGAACAGTAGTTGCGCGCCCTCCGCACCGGCCGCCTCAGACAGCCTCTCCCTCACTGCGGAGGGGACGGCCTCGTCACGGAAGGGCAGTCGGCTGGAGTGCCGGCGCCGGATCGCCGGACCCAGCCGGGCGAGCGCCCCGTCGGGCGGTCCTCCGCCGCACAAGTGCACTTCGGCGAGGAGTTCCGGGTAGGCGGACTCGGGCAGCAACCGCACGAGCGGCGCCAGGCCGGCCGCCGCGGCGGACACGCGCAGGTTGAGCAGCGCGGCACCGCAGCCCATGTGCAGGCCGCGGTGGCCGGGGTCGGTGCGCGGCAGGGCGCGCGCCGGATCGGCGTACAGGCGCAGGACGCCGGTGTCCCGCAGATAACGGAACGCCCAGGGCTGTGCGTTGTGCAGCGAGGGCGCCGCGGCTGCGTCCGCCACGAGCGCGGTGACGGTTTCCACGTCGGGAGGTTGTGCGGTCACGATGTCGTCCCTTCGTGCCGGCGTGCCCTGGCCGAGCCGAGAAGCCCCAGCCTGTGGCGGCGTGGAGGGACACCGCCGTCGATTCCATGAAAGGCTCCGGTACGGCCGGCCCGCCAGGGGCCGTTGGTCCCCACGCCGGGCCGGCCGACCCCCCGCCGGCGATGGAGCAGGTCAGCGAACGCGTGTACCCGTGGACCTGACACGCCGCCCCGCTCCCGGCCGGGCTGCGATGCCGGCACGTACCGAGGCGGTCAGCCGCTCAAGTGACCCCGAACCGGTCCGGCGGAACCGGTTCGGGGCACGGATCCGGAGTGCCGGCGCGGGCGGACCGGCCCGGTCCTCGGTGAAACCTGCGTCGCTACCGCGTCCCGCCGTCACGGGCCAGGTCGAACTCCACGTCCACGACGCCCTCGACCGCCCGGACCAGACGCGCTGCCACGGGGACGAGGGCCGGGTCACGGATCCGGCCGGTGAGCGTCACCACACCGTCGGCCACCTCCACCCGCACGGCCGACGACGGTGGGGCGAAGAGATACGAGGTGATCTCGCGCCGGACCTCCTCGGCGATGTCATCGTCGCCGCGCAGGAAGGCCTTGAGGAGGTCGGCTCGGCTGACGATGCCCGTCAGCAAGCCGGCGTCGTCCACCACCGGCAGCCTCTTGATCCCCTCACGTGCCATGGTGCGGGCGGCTTCGGCGAGCGTGGCGTCGGCCCTGACCGTGACAGCGGGGGACGACATGAGGTCCCCTGCGGTCAGAGCGTGGGCCTTCGCCACGTCGACGGGCTGACGCAGCTGGAGGTAACCCGCGTCGGGATCGTCCCGGAGTTCCTCCTTGGGCAGCAGGTCGGCCTCGGAGACGACGCCGACCACCCGGCCCTCGCCCTCGATGACGGGCAGGGCACTGACCTGCCAGTCCTGCATCATCTCCACGATCTCCTTGAAGGGAGCCCGTCGGCCCACGGCGGCCACCGTCTGGGTCATGACGTCGTCGACCGTGATCGGGGTGCCGTACATGGTGACTCCGTAAGAACGTCGCTTGTACATCGAGCTCCTTCCAGGGTGTGTCGCGAGGGCGGTGGCCTGCCAGGGGCCGCCCGGCCCCGGAACGGCTCGTCCGGCCGTGACCCGGCAGAGGGTCGGTCGGCCCCGGATCGGGCCGTGTGGCCCCTGACGTGGGCGGCACGGCACCGACACGCTGATATCAGTCACTGCGCACCGGGAGGTGGAGACCATGTCCCGAACGGTCACCGTCGGCCTCGACGACTCACCCGAGAGCCGTGCCGCGGCCGAGTGGGCGGCGCGCGAAGCGCTGCTGCGCGGCCTGCCCCTGAAGATCGTGCACGTGCAGGAGCCGACGCCCCGCTACGTGGCCCGGACCCCGCTGCTGGATCCCGGCACCTACCGGCACTGGGCGGAACAGTTGGCACGCGAGTCCGCGGACGGCATCCGGCTCCGCCACCCCGGCATCGAAGTGACCACCGAGCAGCTCACGGGGACCGTGGCCGACGTCCTGTGCGAGGCGGCGGGTTCCGCCGAACTGCTGGTGCTGGGCTCGCGAGGCCTCGGTGGACTCGGCGGCTTCATGGTCGGCTCGGTGAGTCTGGGCGTCGTGGCCCGCGCCGAGCGCCCGGTCGTGCTGGTGCGAGCGGGCGAGCAGGCTGCCGACGAACATCGGATGGACCCGGCGGGAGTACCTTCCGCAGCGGCTCCCTTCCGTCCGGTCGTGCTCGGCCTGGACCTCGGTGAGCCGGACGACGCGCTGCTGGAGTTCGCCTTCGACGCAGCCGCTCGGCGGAAAGCCGCCCTGCGGGCCGTTCACGCCTGGCCGGAGCCGCCGACCTCCTTCCGAGGCTTCGCCACGGACGCGGAGTTCCACGATGTACTCGCCCGAGGGCAGGCCTCGCTCCTCGGCAAGGTGCTGCGTCCTTGGCGGGAGAAGTTCCCCGAGGTCGAGGTGATCGAGGCCAGCCGATGCGGCAGTGCCGCGCAGGTCCTCGTCAACGATTCCCGCGACGCCTGCCTCGTGGTCGTCGGCCGGCGCATCCGCACCGGCTCGCTCGGCGCCCACATCGGCCACGTCACCCACTGCGCCCTTCACCACATCACCGCCCCCGTCGTGGTCGTCGCGCACACGTGAGCAGCAGTCCTCCGAGGAGACACCCCATGAAGGCATCAGCCACACGGGCCTTCGGTGAGTTCGTGGACCATCCGATCGTCGTCGGAGTCGACGGCTCGGAGCCGAGCCTGAGAGCCGCGGAGTGGGCTGCCGACGACGCAGCCGTGCGCGGAGCGTCGCTCCGACTCGTGTACGCCTCGCTCTGGGAACGCTACGAGGGCGCATCCCTGGCCCACGACCTCGGCAAGCCCTCGGAGGAGGTGATGGCCGAGGACGTCATCGAGGCCGCCGAGCGGCGCGCCCGGCGTCGGCAACCAGGCCGGAAGGTCACCACCGACATTCTGCCGGAGGAAGCGGAACACGCCTTGATCAGGGAGAGCCGCAGCGCTCTCGCCGTCGTCCTCGGTTGCCGTGGCCGCGGTGCCGTGGCCGGGGCACTGCTCGGCTCCGTGAGCCTGGCGGTGGCCGCGCACGCGCACTGCCCGGTGATCGTGCTGCGCGGCAGCCATGACAACCGGGTCCGCAGGGGGGATGGTGGCCGAATCGTCCTGGGGGTGGGGGAGGAGCCGGGGGACTCGGTCGCCGTACGGTTCGCGGTGGAAGAGGCCGTGCTGCGCGGAGTCCCGCTGGAGGCCGTACGGTCCTGGCGCCGGCCGTTGCACGAGCCCCGCCCGCACCCGCTCGTCGTCGGCGAGCCGGCCCACGTCCAGGAGGCGCGGGCGGCGGAGCTGCTGGAGGAGGCGCTGGGAGCTGTTCCGGCCGACCTGGAGGTGCGACGCCGTACGATCGAGGGCTTCGCTCGTGACGCCTTGCTGGCCGCGTCCCGCGGGGCAGGCCTGCTCGTCGTCGGAGCGCGGCGCCGCCAGGGCCACTTCGGACTCCAGCTCGGCCGTGTCGCCCACGGCGTGCTGCACCACGCGGCCTGCCCAGTGGCCGTTGTACCGGAACCCGCCCAGCGGTAGGGGACAAACGGTCACGCCATCAGAGTGCGGACCGAGCCGCGCGTCGTGCCTGCTACCGCCTCGGGAACGCTGCGCGTCACGCCTGCTTCTGTGCCTAGGGAACGCTGCGCGTCACGCCCGCTTCGGGAACCGTGGGCCGGCATCGTGCCGCGCGGTGGGCGCGGTCGGCCAGGACAGGGCGCGGGTGATGTCGGCGAGGGTCAGGATGCCGACGAGGCGTCCCTCGTCGAGCACCACCGCGCGGCGCGCCGGGCTCGCTTCCAACCGCGGCAGCAGGTCGAGCACCGGCTCGTCGGGCGCGGCGGTGACGATGTCGCCGAGAGGGCGCATCACGTCATGGACCGTCGTACGCGCACGGGCCTGCGCCGGCGTCGCCTGGACGCGTCGCACGGTGAGCAGACCGACCACCGAGCCGTCGGCCGCGAGCACCGGAAACGCCGAGTGCCGGTAGTGACCGAAGGGGCCCTCGGCCAGGAAGCCGGCGAGGGTCGCCGTCTCCGGAACCGTGACCGGGTCCGGAGTCATGACGCGGCTGACCGGGACACCGCCCAGCACGCCCCGCGTCTCGGCCTGGCGGACCTCGGCGGTCGCCGCGCTGATCAGGAACCAGCCGATCAGAGCGGGCCACAGGCCCGACAGGTTGTGCCCGAACAGCACCGCCGCGAAGCCCGTCACCACCATGAACCAGCCCAGCGCCCGGCCGGCCGCCGACGCCCCTCGGGTGGCCCGCAGCCGGTCGCCTGTGCGGTGCCACAGGAACGCCCGCAGCAGACGCCCCCCGTCCAGCGGGGCCGCGGGCAGCGCGTTGAAGACGGCCAGAAGGATGTTGATCGCGGACAGCCAGGCGACTGCCTCGACCACCAGCCCCGACGCGCGCAGCGTGTGCAGCGCCGCGGCGACGCCGGCGAGAACACCACCGGCCAGCAGACTGGTGAGCGGCCCCACGGCGGCGATGCGCAGTTCCGCGGCCGGGGTCGTGGCCTCGCTGTGCAGCCGTGCGGCGCCGCCCAGCATCCACAGCGTGATGCCGTCCACCTGCACGCCGTTGCGGCGGGCCACCACGGCGTGCGCCAGCTCGTGCGCGAGCAGCGAGACGAGGAAGACGACCGCGGTCAGCGCGGCCAGTCCCCAGTACTGAACGGCGGGATGGCCGGGATGGGCGGTGGGGAACTCACCGCGCGCGAGAGCGACCGTCACCAGCACGACGATGACCAGAACGCTCCAGTGCAGGCCGACCCGCACGCCGGCGATCCGGCCGAGAGACAGCGACTCGTTCATGAACCTCGCCTCCAGCTCGCCCACGGAGAGCCGTCGTGCTCGCTCGACGGGTGCGAGAGACCTCCACCTCGGCCGGTACGGTTCATCACGTCTTCGGACCCCACCGGGGTCCCACGAGACCCCACTCCTGGTCCCAGTGGGCCATGCGGCGCCGGTCGAGCTGTGCTCGTGCGACGGCGCCCGCACCGAAGACCGGAACCGCGACGGCGAGGACCGCGGCGGCCCCGAAGAGGGCGGCCTCGACATCACTTCGGACCCGGCCCGGCGGCTGCGAAAGGACGAGGCGGCCCCGGTCGTCCAGCCAGACCGTCAGCCGGGCCCCTGCCTTCAGGCCCCCGTCCACCGGCGTGTGCCCGGTGCGTGAGGTGCCGTCCGGAGCCGCCCAGCGCACTGATCCCTGGACACGGCCGTCCGGCGACCCGTCCACCGTGAGGTCGCGCGGCGCGTCGGACACGAGGACCGCTCGAACGGCGTGTCTGTGAGCGCGCTGCTCCGCGTACTCGTCCTCGGCGGCTCGGGCCGTCACCAGTCCGGCCAGGGCACCGCCGGCCACGGCGAGCACCCATACCACCAGGACGATCCACGCCTCGAAGACGTCCTCCCGCCGCCGCAGCGGATTGCTCCGCCACCGCCACAGCCGCTGCGTGGTGCTCATGACGGAACGCCTCCTCGTCCTGGTCACTACTACGAACAGTGGCTCTGTCCGGCCTGCGTCCACAGGGGCCGAGGGGCCCCCTCCGACGGGCCGCCCGGGGTCCGGTTTCCGGGCTGGGGGAGGCCATACGTCCCCCTGGAGCTCCTGCCGGGGCCGGCCGGCACCGCTTGGCCGCCGACCAGAGCCGGTCGGCCCAAGCGCGGACTCCCGGCCACCGCGCAGCCTGAAGACGCGGGGCGCTTCACGGCACCGTGCCGGAGCCCGGTCCGCGTCCTCGTCGTACGCGCCGGATCGCTGGTTCCGCGACAGAGCGAAACCGCTGGTTCCACGACAGAGCGAAACAGGGTGAACAGAGCGATGAAAGGCTTCGTCTTCCACGGCTCCGGACGGGCGTCCTGGCAGGACGTGCCGGATCCCGCCGTCAAGGAACCGACCGACGCGATCGTGAAGGTCGACGCGGTGACCATCTGCGGGACCGACCTGCACATCCTGAAGGGCGACGTGCCCGAGGTCCGGCCCGGAACGGTGCTGGGGCACGAGGCGGTCGGCGAGATCGCCGAGGTGGGCGGCGACGTGCGCACCGTGCGCCCCGGGGACCGCGTGCTGGTCTCCTGCATCACCTCCTGCGGGCGGTGCCGGTTCTGCCGGGAGAGCGCCTACGGCCAGTGCCGGGGCGGCGGAGGCTGGATCCTCGGCCACCTCGTCGACGGCACCCAGGCCGAGTACGTCCGCGTCCCTCATGCCGACCTCTGCGTCCATCCGCTGCCCGCCGCCGTGCGCGACGAGGACGCCGTCCTGCTCGCGGACGTCTTCCCGACCGCCTATGAGGTCGGTGTCCTCAACGGGCACGTGCGTCCCGGCGACACCGTGGCCGTCGTGGGCGCGGGGCCCATCGGACTCGCGGCCATCGCCACGGCCCGGATGTTCTCCCCGGAGCGGATCATCGCCGTCGACCTGACCCCGGCCAGGCTGGAGGCGGCCCACCGGCTGGGCGCCGACGCGATCGCCGACGTCCACGAGGCTCCCGGTCAGCTGGTCGCCGACCTGACGGACGGCCTCGGCGCGGACGTCGTGATCGAGGCGGTCGGCGTACCGGAGAGCTTCGAGATGTGCACCCGCATGGTCCGCCCAGGCGGGCACGTCGCGAACGTCGGGGTGCACGGCAGGCCGGCCACGCTGCATCTCGAAGACCTGTGGATCAGGAACGTGACGATCACGACCGGCCTGGTGGACACCTACTCCATCCCCACCCTGCTGCGGATGGCCGCCGCCGGCCGGCTGCCCACACGGCAACTGGTCACCCACACCTTCCCGCTGCACCGCATGGAAGAGGCGTACGACGTCTTCTCGAAGGCCGGCGAGACCGGTGCGCTGAAGGTGGTGCTCGGCGTGGCTCAGCACGCGGAAGTGGCCGTTCCCGCGACCTGACCGACAAGGACCGAGTCCGCGTGCGACGGCGCGGGCGCTGGGTGCCCCGGACCGCCGCCGGACCGTCGGAGAGCGACACCCTGACGCGACGGCAGACGGCTGCCCCCGGGGCAACACCCCGTCCTGGCGTGTCGCGTCGGCCGGCACGGCAGGGGTCCTGGCGACCACCGAGCCCAGATGACCGGTGGCGCTGCCGACATATCACTCGGTTCGGGCGCGCCACCCGGAACTCCGCCGCCCCGAATCGACCGCCGGCGAGGGGCGGACATCGCCGGGCTTGCACGGAGCCGGGCGGCCGGCGGTGGCCACGCGGACGGGGCCCGGCCAGGCTCCAGCCCGCTTCGGACGGTACGAGCACTCGATACGCGTACCGCCCGCACCGTCTGACGGCACACCGCGCGTCAGCCGGTCGCCTTCGCCGCGCCGCCCGTCTCCGTGAGCAGGACACCGGTGACCAGCTCGGGGTGGATGCGCACCGCCCGCCCGCTGCCCTCCACCGGAGACCAGTGCCGCAGCAACCCGTGAATGCGGGTCGCTTCGCTGGAGTCGTCCACCAGGCGGGCGTAGCCCGTGACGACGACGCTCCAGCCGAGGTGGGTGTCAGGGTCGAGGACGTCGGCCTCGTACGCCACGACGACGCCCGTGCCACCGGACTGCTGGGCCTGCGAGACCAGAGCGGCACCCTCCTGGGTGAGGATGACGATGTCGCCGTCGTCCAGGACGTGGTGGACCGGGCGGACGGCGGGCAGTGCCTGCTGAGTGAAGACGATCCTTCCCAGCGACACGCTGCCCAGCAACCGCAGCGCCTCCGCTGGGTCGAGGTCGACGCGCCGGTGCGCCGGCTCATGGTCGTCGGTCATGGCAGAGCTTCTTCTCGGGTACGGGTCTTCTTCTCACCTGCTGTCACTGGAGCCCGTGCTCCCCAGCGCGGCCCGGCCGGCCTCAAGACGTGCCACCGGGACCCGGAACGGCGAGCAGGACACGTAGTCCAGCCCGACGTCGTGGAAAAAGCGGATCGACTCCGGATCACCCCCGTGCTCTCCGCACACGCCGGTCTCCAGGTCCGGGCGGGCCGCACGACCCTCTTCCACCGCGATCCGGACCAGCCTGCCCACCCCGTCACGGTCGAGCGTCTCGAACGGTGAGGCGGCGAAGACGCCCTTGTCCAGGTAGGCCGCGAAGAACGCGGCCTCCACGTCGTCGCGCGAGAAGCCCCAGGTGGTCTGGGTGAGATCGTTGGTGCCGAAGGAGAAGAACTCCGCCTCCTCGGCGATCCGTCCCGCCGTGAGCGCGGCCCGGGGCAGCTCGATCATCGTACCGACGGGGCAGGGGAGGGGTACGCCGGTCTCCTCGCCGACCTCGGCCAGGACACGCGCCACCTCCTCGCGGGCGAGCCGCAGTTCCTCGACGGCACCGACGAGCGGCACCATGATCTGCGCCCGTGGGGAGCCACCCGCCCGGGTGCGCTCGACCACCGCTTCGGCGATCGCCCGGACCTGCATCGCGGCCAGGCCCGGAACCACCAGGCCGAGCCGCACGCCGCGGAGCCCGAGCATAGGGTTCTCCTCGTGCATCCGGCTCACCGCGTCGAGCAACTCCACGTCGTGTGCGTCCGGTTGCCCGCCCGCGGCCTCGGCGGCGGCGATGCGGACGGCCAGGTCGGTGCGGTCGGGAAGGAACTCGTGCAGTGGCGGGTCGAGCAGCCGGATGGTGACCGGGAGGCCGTCCATCGCCTCCAGGATGCCCGTGAAGTCGCGCCGCTGGAGCGGTAGCAGGGCCGCCAGCGCGCGGTCGCGATCGGCATCCGTACGGGCGAGGATCATCTCCTCGACCAGCTTGCGCCGCTCGCCGAGGAACATGTGCTCGGTGCGGCACAGCCCGATCCCCTGCGCCCCGAACCTCCGGGCCCGGGCCGCGCCTTCGGGGGTGTCGGCGTTGGCCCGCACCTCCAACCGCCGGACGGAGTCGGCGTGTTCCAGCGCCCGGGCAACCGCGGACACCACGCTGTCGGCCTGCTCACCGCTCTCCAGGTAACGCATGGTCGCCGAGGCGACCAACGGGACTGCTCCGAGGAACACGTCACCGGTGGAACCGTCGACGGAGATGACGGTGCCCTCCTCGACGACGCCGCCGTCCCGGGCGGTGAAGCGACGCGCCTCCGCGCTGACGGCGATGTCCCGCGCCCCGCACACGCAGACCTTCCCCATGCCGCGGGCGACGACGGCCGCGTGGCTGGTCTTGCCGCCCCGGCCGGTCAGCACCGCCTGCGCGGCCACCATCCCGGGCAGGTCGTCGGGCGTCGTCTCCTCGCGGACGAGCACCACCTCCTCACCGGTCGCGGCGCGCCGCACCGCTTCCGCGGAGTCGAACACCGCCGCGCCCACCGCGGCGCCCGGCGAGGCCGGCACACCGTGGGCCAGCGCCTCCCCGGTGGCGGAGGCGTCGAAGCGGGGGAACATCAGCCGGGCCAGCCCGTCACCGCTCACCCGGGCCAGGCCCTCGTCCGAACCGACGAGACCTTCCCGCACCAGCTCGCAGGCGATGGTGAAAGCGGCTTCCGCGGTGCGCTTGCCCACCCGGGTCTGCAGCATCCAGAGCGTCCCCCGCTCGATGGTGAACTCGACGTCGCACAGGTCGCGGTAATGCCGCTCCAGCGTCCGCGCGTGTGCGCGCAGCTGCCGGTAGGAGCGCGGGTCCAGCCGCTCCAGTCCGGCCAGCGGTACGGCGTCCCGCACGCCCGACACCACGTCCTCGCCCTGGGCGTTCGGCAGGTAGTCGCCGTACAGGCCGGGCCGTCCGGTGGCCGGGTCGCGGGTGAAGGCGACACCGCTGCCCGAGTCCGTGCCGAGGTTGCCGAACACCATGCGCTGTACGGTGACGGCGGTACCCAGCTCGTCCGGGATGTGCTCACGCCGCCGGTACAGACGGGCGCGCTCGGCGTTCCACGACCGGAAGACGGCGAGGATCGCCTCCCGCAACTGCTGGGCGGGGGACTGCGGGAAGTCCCGATGGGTCCGGTCGTGGATCAGCCGCTTGTACGCCTCCACCAGCCAGGCCAGGTCGGAGGCGTCCAGGCAGAGGTCGTCAGAGGTGCCGCGAGCCTCTTTCAACCGGGTCATGACTTCGTCGAAGAGGGCCTGGTCGACACCCATCACCGTCGTGCCGTACATCTGCACGAGCCGGCGGTACGAGTCCCAGGCGAAGCGCTCGTCGCCGGACACCTTGGCGAGTCCGCGCACGGACGCGTCGTTCAGGCCGACGTCCAGGACGGTCTCCATCATGCCGGGCATCGAGAACCGGGCCCCCGAGCGGACGGAGACCAGCAGTGGGTCGTCCGGCTGCCCGAGCAGCCGCCCGGCGGCCCGCTCCAGCGTCGACAGGTGCCTGGACACGTCCGCACAGAGCCCCTCCGGCTCCTCACCGCCGGCCAGGAAGGCGCGACACGCCTCGGTGGTGACGATGAATCCCGGCGGTACCGGCAGGCCCAGCCGGGACATCTCGGCCAGGTTCGCGCCCTTGCCGCCGAGCAGGCCGGCCAGGTCACGGCCGCCGTCCTCGAAGTCGTACACGTAGCGGACCATGACGCCACTCCTCGGCTGTTGGTCTCCGTACCCCCAGCGTGGGGCGACGCCACGCGCAGGGGCAGGTGCACTCGGTCCCCACGGGTGGGCCGACCGGCCCTGTGCGTGCCTGTGGGTACGAACGGTCCTGCCCCCGAAGGGACCCACCCGCCACGGAGGCGGGCGTGCTGCCGTTTCCCGCAGGCCGCGACTACCGTGGGAGGTGACCGCGACCGTCCGGACGTGCGTACGTGGGCACATGGAGGAGCGTCGTGGCGAACTCGGAAGAGCCCCGTGTACGGCTGCCGGAGCTGAAGCTCGACGAGCTGCTGGAGGAGCTGCAGTCCCGGATCGACACGGCCCGTGGCACCCGGGACCGGGTGCACAGCCTGCTGGAGGCCGTCCTCTCCGTCGGCCGGGAACTGGACCTCGAGCAGGCGCTGCACTCGATCGTTGAGACCGCCGCCGCACTGGTCGACGCGGAATACGCCGCCCTCGGGGTCATCGGTCCCGACGGCACCACCCTGTCGGCCTTCCACACCATCGGCGTCACCGAGGCGCAGATCGCTGCGATCGGCCCCTTCCCACAGGGCCACGGCATCCTCGGTGAAGTGATCCGCAACCCCGAGCCGCTGCGGCTGGACAAGATCTCCGAGCACCCGGCCTCGTACGGTTTCCCGGCCCACCACCCGCCGATGAACAGCTTCCTGGGCGTTCCCATCCGGGTCCGCGACCAGGTCTTCGGCAACCTGTACCTGACCGAGAAGCGCGGCGGTACGCAGTTCGACGAGGAGGACGAGGCGGT
>NZ_JAINRC010000030.1 GCF_020400655.1 Streptomyces spinosus | reverse complement strand
CCGGGCGGGCGGCCCCCCCCGGGGGGCCCCCGGGGGGGGGGGGGCGCCCCCCCCCGGGCCCCCCCCCCCACGACGAGGCACACGCCTCGCACCACCGGAAGCTCTCCGGCCGCCGCGCGCGGCACCGAGCCAACACCCCTGAGGAGTTCCACGATGAACGCTCACACGCGCTCTCCCCGCCCGTCGCGCGGCATGCGGCGCGGCGCCGGCGCGGCCGGCCTCGCCGTGTGTCTCGCCGTGATCGGCGCCGCCCCGGCACCCGCCTCGGTCCCCCTGAGACCGCCGGCTACGAGCCGAGGATCACTCGTCCTGGTCGGCGGAGGCCTCAAGGACGACAACACACAGGTCTACGGCGAGATCATCCGCCGCGCGGGCGGCCCCGGACGGGCCCGCATCGGCGTCCTCACCGCGGCTTCCGTCCCGGCGAGCCAGGACCCGAACGCGGACGACCCCGCCACGTGCAGCAACTCCGCATGCAACGGCGCCTACTACGCCGGCCTGTTCAGGCAGCACGGTGCCGCCGACGCCCAGTGGATACCGGTGGACCTGGACCACCTGGCCAACGCCGAGTCCGACGCGGTGGTCGAGCAGATCGACTCCATGACCGGCTTCTTCTTCGGCGGCGGCGACCAGTACCGGTACGTCACCACCCTGCTGCACGGCGACCGGCACACCGACTCCAAGGTGCTCGCCGCGATACGCGCGAAGCTGAAGGCGGGTGCGGTCGTCGCCGGCTCCAGCGCCGGCGCACAGATCGCCTCCGGCCCCGACATGCTCACTGGCGGCGACTCCTACCCGGCGCTGCGCGACGGCAGCCACCCAGGCTACTTCGACGATCCGGCGGTCCTCGGGTACCTCCCCGAGGGCGGTTTCGGCTTCTTGCGCTCGGGCCTTGTCGACACCCACACCGGTACCGCAGGGCGCGAGGGCCGCTCGCTGCGGCTGGCTGCGGACACCGGCCACGACCTCGTCTACGCGCTCGACGAGGACACGGCCCTCGTGGTGGACCACGCCGGCAGCAGTCGCGAGCGAGTGAAAGTGATCGGCAGCCAGGGCGTCAGCCTTCTGGACCTGTCCGGGGCCCACGCGGGCGAAGGTCCCGCGGGCTGGCACCTGCACAACGCCCGCTACACCTATCTGTCATCGGGAGACAGCTACGACCCGGGGGCCGGGACGGTGGCCACACCGGGCAAGCGGGCCCTGGCCCCGACCTCGCACGATCCGGTGCCGTCCAACACGGATGTCTTCCACTCCCCCGACAACACCGAGGGCGCGCCCTACAGTCTGCGCGGCACGGCCCGCGCGCTGGCCTCGTCCACACTGCACACCGCCACGGCGACCACGTACGAGGACAACCCCCGCTTCACCGTCACCCTGGCCGAACCGCACGGCTTTCGTCCGCTCAGTGCGGACGGCCACACCCCTCATACTCTGGTGGGTCTGCGCCTGGACATCGACGCCGACCAACCAGGCGCCGGAACGCAGCGCTAAGGTCGATCAACCTCTCCTCCCGCAAAGGAACCGTTCCATGGCCAAGGGCAACCTCGCCGACCGCGTCCGCCAGCAGCTGGGCCGGCTCAGCCCCGCGGAGCGCCGGGTCGGCAGGGTGCTTCTCGCCGACTACCCCGCCGCCGGCCTCGAGACGGTGGCTCAGCTGGCCGAGCGCGCCCGCGTCAGCGCACCCACGGTGCTGCGGTTCGTGGGCCGCTTCGGCTTCCGCGGCTTTCCCGACTTCCAGGCCGGACTGCGCGCGGAGCTCGAGGAACGCAGCGCCTCGCCTCTGTCCTTGTACGAGGCCGTGGAACGCGGCGCGAGCGAGCAGGAGGGCGACGAAAGCCTGCTGCACCAGGGCCGCCGGATCTTCACGGCAGCCCTCGCGCAGACGTACGACGAACTGCCCCCGCACGACCTGGAGCGTGCCGTCGAACTCCTCGGCGACCCCAAACGCCGGATCACCCTGACCGGCGGCCGCTTCACACACCACCTCGCCCAGTACCTGGCACTTCACCTGATGCAGTTGCGCGACGGCGTCTCAGTGCTCTCCGAGCGCACCGTCGAAAGGACCGCCGCGCTGACGAACTGGGGGCGCCGCGACGTCCTGGTCGTCTTCGACTACCGGCGCTACGAGCCCGACAAAGCGGCACTCGCCGCGCTCCTCCACGAACGGGGCGGCCGGGTGGTTCTCTTCACGGACCCCTGGCTGTCGCCCGCCGCCGCTCACTCCGAGGTGGTGCTGGCAGCGCAGGTGTCCGCCCCTTCTCCCTACGACAGCCTGGTGCCGACCATGGCCCTGATCGAGACAGTGGTGACCGGCCTGGTGCGGTTCCTCGGTGAGGAGGCGCACGCCCGGCTCAAGGAGGGCGAACGAATGGCACGAGCCACCGGCCTACTCGGGTAGCGCTCAGCGAGGCGACGGGGCCGTCAAGGAGCCGACGCCAGGCAGCTCGATCGGTGCTCCCGGCACTGCCGGCCAGGACAAGCTTGCGCAAGCGGACCGACGAACTCCCGGCGGCACGGCGATCAACATCGGCATGCCCCGCGATCAACATCGGCAAGCCACGCAGCGTCCCAGCTCGATCCCCCCAGGCGGAGGGAAGGCTTCGCGCGACGATCTCCGGCTGCTGGCCGTGAGTCATGCCTGGCCCCGTCGGTGCCGGCCGGCCCGGTGGCGTGCCGCGCGTCCTGCCGGGCATCGAACCGGGCGTCCTCGAGGGCCGCCGCCGCGGCGACGGCATCCATGCATGTCCTCCGCCCGGCGCCGGACGACGCGGCGGCCGATGCGGGCGGGGTCGACCGGCTCCCGGGGCGCGGCGGCGCGCGGGGCGCGCGTCCTGCGGGCGGTGCGCCGGGGCGGCCAGGGCGTGGTCGTCGGCGGCCTCGCATTCGTGGTGCGGATTCGGAGCAGGCCGCCGCCAGAGTGCTGTACGGCGGCCCGCCGAATGGATTGGCGCGCACGGTGTTGCCCAGCTCGTCTCGATCAGGTTTCACACAGTGGCGGGAGGTCCGCTGCCCTGGCGCGCGGTGTCAGCCGCCGGAGTGTGGTGTGAGGGGCTGGGGTTTGGCCGCCCACGAGGCGAGCAGGCGCAGGCCTTCTTCGGAGGGGGAGCCGGGTTCGGCGGTGTAGACGGTGAGGGTGAGGCCGGGTTCGGCTGCCATTTCCAGGCCTTCGTAGGCGAGGGTGAGGTCGCCGACGGCGTGGTGGTGGAAGCGTTTGGTGCCGGTGCCGTGGTGGCGGACGTTGTGGGCGCCCCAGCGGGTGCGGAAGTCGTCGCTGCGGGTGGAGAGTTCGCCGACGAGGTCGTGGAGATCTTTGTCGTGGGGGTTGCGGCCGGCCTCGGTGCGCAGGATGGCGACGGCGATGTCGGCGGCCTGGTCCCAGTCGGGGTAGAAGCGGCGGGAGGCGGGGTCGAGGAACTGGAAGCGGGCCAGGTTGGCCTGGTTGCCGGCCGTGGCGTAGACGTCGTCGTAGAAGGCGCGGGCGAGCTGGTTGGTGGCGAGGAGGTCCATGCGGCCGTTGCGGACGAAGGCCGGGCCGGCGGTGACGGCGTCCAGGACCCACTGCAGGCTCCGGTGTGCGGTCCAGGTCCGGGTGGTACGGCGACGAGGCCGGGTGAGTGCGTCGGAGCCGTCCGCGGCCTGCGCCAGGTTGAGCAGGTGGGCGCGTTCGGCGTCGTCGAGCTGGAGGGCGCGGGCGACGGCTTCGAGTACTGCGGGGGAGACACCGGCGAGGTTGCCGCGCTCGAGCTTGGCGTAGTACTCCACGCTCACATCGGCCAGGGCGGCGACCTCGCTGCGGCGCAGGCCCGGCACGCGCCGGCGGTTCCCGGAGGGCAGGCCGGCCTGCTCAGGGGTGATCTTCGCTCGCCGCGAGGTGAGGAACTCGCGGACCTCTGCCTGGTTGTCCACGCTTTCGACGGTACGTCGCGCCCGTGTCCACAGGGATGTACTGGCGGTACACCCCTTGATGGTGTCTGGCTACGGGTGCGAAGCGCGGGTTACCTGGATGACGTGGTGCTTTCCGCCCGGTCATCACGACGGGATCTTGCATCTGGCCCCGCACTCGGCGACGGCCCGGACATCCGGGACCGCACGCCTCGGCAAGCAAAGGAACCTCTCCCATGCGCGGAGCAATGATCTACGCCCCCGGCGACGTCCGCTTCGAGACCGTGGAGGACGCGAAGATCCTCAAGCCGACCGACGCCGTCATCCGCACGGCTGTGACCTGCGTGTGCGGCTCGGACCTGTGGCCCTACCGCGGTGCCGAGCCGATCGGTGACCCGCACCCGATGGGCCACGAGTACGTCGGCTTCGTGGAGGAGGTCGGCTCCGCGGTCACCTCGGTGAGGCCGGGCCAGTTCGTCGTCGGCTCCTTCGCGACCTCCGACAACACGTGCGCGAACTGCCGCAACGGCTTCCAGTCGGCCTGCCTGCGCCGCGAGTTCATGTCGACCTGCCAGGCCGAGTACGTGCGCATCCCCGACGCCCAGGGCACCCTGGTCGCCACCGACGAGGTGCCGGACGAGAAGTTCTGGCCCGGTCTGCTGGCCGTCTCCGACGTGATGGGCACCGGCTGGTACGCCGCCGAGGCCGCCGAGGTCGGGCCCGGCTCGACGGCCGTGGTCGTCGGAGACGGCGCGGTCGGCCTGTGCGGGGTGATCGCCGCGAAGGAGATGGGCGCGGAACGGATCATCGCCATGTCCCGGCACGAGCCCCGGCAGAAGCTGGCCCGGGAGTTCGGCGCCACCGACATCGTCACCGAGCGCGGCGAGGAGGGCGTCGAGCGGATCAAGGAGCTGACCGGCGGGATCGGCGCGGACAGCGTGCTGGAGTGCGTCGGCACCGCCGAGGCCATGAGCCAGGCCCTGCACTCGGCCCGGCCCGGCGGCAACGTCGGCTTCGTCGGTGTCCCCCACGACGTCGCCGTCGACGGGCAGGAGCTGTTCTTCTCCCACGTCGGCCTGCGCGGCGGCCCCGCCCCCGTACGCCGCTACCTGCCCGGCCTCATCGACCGGGTCCTGACCGGCGCGATCGACCCTGGCCAGGTCTTCGACCTCACCCTGCCCCTGGGCGAGGTCGCGGAAGGCTACCGGGCCATGGACGAGCGCCGCGCCGTCAAGACACTCCTCAAGCCCTGACCTGCCTGCCCTTACCCCGCCACCCTTACAAGGAGCTTTTCGTGCAGATCACCCGCAGCTCGATCGACACCGTCAAGGGGCCGGCTGACTGGTTCACCGGCGACGTCTACATCGACGCCGTCGCCGCCGCGCCCGAGCCGTCCCGGGTCACCGCGTCGCTGGTGCACTTCATGCCCGGCGCCCGCACCCACTGGCACCGCCACCCGCTCGGCCAGACCGTCTTCGTCACCGAGGGCGTCGGCCTGTGCCAGCGCCGCGGCGGACCAGTGGAGGTCATCCGCCCCGGCGACCGCGTCCTGTTCGAGGCCGACGAGGAGCACTGGCACGGCGCCGCCCCGAACCGGCTGATGGTGCATGTGGCCATCAACGAGGGCGACGACGACCACGCCCTCGTGCACTGGCTGACCCCCGTCACCGACGAGGAGTACGCCGCCGCCCCGGCCACCGACTGAAGCCCGGCGCCGCGCCACCCTGTCCTTCCAGCGCCCATCCCCGGTACTGCCGCGTGCGCGGCCCGGCAGCTCATCCGACCCAGCGGAGTGTGGAAAGACAAGCCCGTGCTTCACACCTTCCTCCGCGCTGTCCTGATCCGTCCCATGACGGCCTGCAACGATCAGCCACCGCCGCCGGACCGGCGAACGCCACCCGGGCCGTGAGCGTGATGTCGGGCGGCCTGACCCTGGCCAACGTCGTCGGCGTCCCCGCCGGCTCCCAGACAGGACACGTCACCGGCCGGCGCGGACTGTTCTGGGTCCTGGCCGCCCTTGCCGCCCTGGCCGCCGCCGTCATCGGACGCTTCCTGCCCCGCACCCCGCGGCGCGCACAGGTGTCCGTCCGCGGCGGGATCCGGGCGCTGCGCCAGGGCCGTCTGTGGCCGGCGCCGGCCGCAGCCGTCCTGATCATGGGCGGGGTGCTCGCGACCTACACGTACATCACCCCGCTGCTGACCGACCGGGCCGGCATCCCGGCCGGGGCCGTGCCGCTGGTCCTGGTCGCCTTCGGCGCCGGCGCGCTGGGCGGCACCGCGCGATCGGCGGCCGGTTGAGCGACCGGCGCCCGATGGCCACGACGATCCCGGCGACCGCGCCGGCCCTGCTCGCGCTGATCCCGCTGTCCACCACTCCGGCAGCTGCCGTCACCCTGATCTTCCTGATGGCCCTGACCGGGTTCACGATCAACTTGGTCGTCACCGCCCTCGCGGTCCGCTTCCCCGGTGACGCGCCCACCCTGACCTCGTCGCTGACCACATCCGCCCACAACACCGGCATCGCCGCCGGCTCCGCGCTTGCCGGCCGGGCCCTGGCCTCCTCGCTCGGCGTGACCGGCCCCGCGCTGATCGGCGCCCTCTTCACGGGCCTGACCCTGCTGCCGCTGATCGCCCTGGCCACCGCCGCCCAGCGGGGGACGACCCGGAACGTCACCCGGAACAACCCCGACGCTCAGATACCGGCACCACGCAGACCACCGAAGCCACGTCGACGCCGTCCTGAATCCGTCCGGATATCTGACACCCCGTTCAAGGAGAAAACCCCGTGAACCCCACCTACGACTTCACCGGCCAGGTCGCCTTCGTCACCGGCGCCGGCTCCGGCATGGGCCTGGCCGTCGCCCGCGCCTTCGCCACCTCCGGCGCCGCCGTTGCCCTCGCCGACGTCAAAGAAGCCGCGGTGCACGAAGCGGCCAGGGACCTCACCGACGCCGGGCACCAGGCCCTCGCCCTGGTCTGCGACGTCACCGACGAGGACCAGGTCGCCGCGGCCGTCGACCGCACGGTGGCCACGTTCGGCCGTCTCGACATGGCCTACAACAACGCCGGCATCCAGATCCCACCCGCCGACGCCGCCGACGAAGGCGCGGACCAGTTCGACCGCGTCCACGCCATCAACCTGCGCGGTGTGTGGGCGTCCATGAAGCACGAACTGCGGCACATGCGCGCCCAAGGCGGCGGCGCCATCGTCAACTGCTCCTCCCTCGGTGGCCTCGTCGGCCTGCCCGGCCGCGCCTCCTACCACTCCTCCAAGCACGGCGTGATCGGCCTGACCACCAGCGCCGCACTCGAATACGCCCCGCGCGGCATCCGCATCAACGCCATCTGCCCCGGCACCATCGACACCCCCATGGTCAGCGACATGATCGCCAAGGGAGAACTCGACCGCGCCGAAGCCGAAGCCAACCAGCCCATGGGCCGGCTCGGCACACCTGAGGAGATGGCCCAGGCCGTCCTGTGGCTGTGCAGCCCCGGCGCCGGCTTCGTCGTCGGCGTCGCGCTCCCCGTCGACGGCGGCTACACCGCCCAGTAATCACCCGGCGCAGCTCTGCGGTGCGTTCGGGATGGGCCATCCGCTGACGTCAGCGAGAAGTCGTCAACTGGTTGTCGCCTGCGCTGGTGGGCCATCCGGGTGACCTGGGGCCGGGACCGCGGTGTCCGGGAACGCGGCGCCTCTCCCGTGCGGAGGCCGTCCTGACCTGGCGATCGTACCGGCGGAACCGGCCCGGGACGCCGGGCTCATCGGCGCGGCGGCCGCCGCCTCGGCCCGTGCCACCGCACAGACCTGAGGTAGGGAAACGCGGCGACGCAGTTCCCCGGCGCGACCACGCTCGGGGGTTGAACGCGCGTCCACCGCTGCCCGCACCGACGGGTGAGGAAGCAACCGACGTTGGCGCACCGGGTCACTGCCCCTCCACCGGTGCCGCCGTCGGCGTCGGGGCGGCGTCCGCCGATGTGCCGGCCGGGCAAAGGGTCGCCGTGTCGCGCGAAGGAACGGTGTTCGGGGCCACCACCGGGGACCGGGAGGTCGGCGCCCAGCGGGCTCACGACTGAACTCGAACTAAACTTAACCGGTTTGGTCGTCACGGTTGAACGGGCGGACCATTCGCCCTAGCCTCTCTCCCAGTCGCCGATCGTGAGGCTCGACCAAGCCGCCGTTATCCGTGGCGAGTTCGGTGAATGGTCTCCATTGGCGATTGAACGTCCCGCCGACCGGTGAGCCGCTGATCACCCTCCGGGCGGCGGAATGTCACATCGGCTCGCGCATTTCGCTCTTACGTCTTCCGGCGCGCCGCCGGGGTCGACGCGTGCCGGTGGTTCGGTCACACACTGAATAGCAGTGCTGCGCGCGCCGGCGCGACTCGCGTCGGCGGCACGCACCATCTTCTTGGGAGCAGTGGATGAGAAGGAAACTGGCCACCGCGGCGGGCGCGTTGCTGGCCCTGGCGGCTTCGGTACTGGCCGCACCGGCCCCGGCTCAGGCGGACACCCAGGCCGCGGCGGGGTTCCACGTCACCGACGGGCGACTGCTGGACGCGAACGGCAAGGAGTTCGTCCTGCGCGGCGTGAACCACGCCCACGCCTGGTACCCCACCAGGACGGCGCAGGCGTTGAAGGACATCAAGGCGCTGGGCGCCAACTCCGTGCGCGTCGTCCTCGCCACCGGTGACCGCTGGACCAGTAACGACACCGCCGACGTCTCGGCCGTCGTGGCTCAGTGCAGGCAGAACCGGCTCGTCTGCGTCCTGGAGGCACACGACACCACCGGCTACGGCGAACAGGACGGGGCCGTCTCCCTCTCGCGCGCCGTCGACTACTGGACCAGCGTCAAGGACGCGGTGCAGGGTCAGGAAAAGTACGTCATCCTGAACATCGGCAACGAGCCGTACGGGAATTCCGGTTTCTCGGCCTGGACTTCCGACACCGAGAACGCCATCGCCCGCATGCGAGCCGCCGGATTCCACCACATGCTCATGGTGGACGCCCCCAACTGGGGTCAGGACTGGTCCTTCACCATGCGCGACCACGCGCCGGAGGTATTCGCCTCCGATCCCGAACACAACACCGTGTTCTCGATCCATATGTACGGCGTGTTCAACACCGCCGAGAAGGTCCAGAGCTACCTTTCCCGGTTCACCTCGCAGCACCTTCCCATCGTCGTCGGGGAATTCGGCAACATGCACTCCGACGGCGACCCGGACGAGGACGCCATCATGTCCACCGCCCAGCAGTCGGGCGTGGGCTACCTCGGCTGGTCCTGGAGCGGCAACGGCGGCGGCGTCGAGTACCTGGACATGGCGACCGACTTCGACGCCTCCCGGCTCACCGCCTGGGGGCAGCGGATCTTCACCGGCCCCAACGGCATCCGGCAGACCGCCAAGGAGGCCACCGTCTTCACCGACCCCGGCTCGCCCGGCGGCAGTTGCGCGGTCGACTACCGCCTGAGCGACTGGGGCAACTGGTTCAACGCGGACGTCACCATCCGCAACACCGGCACGACCACCGTCAAGGGCTGGCAGCTCGCCTTCGCCTTCCCCGGTGGCCAGCGGCTCAACTCGGTCTGGAACGCCAAGGCCGTGCAGCAGGGCAGTGAGGTCCGGGTGACCGACGAGTCCTGGACGGAGACGATACCGGCCGGTGGCACCGTCAGCTTCGGCTTCAACGGCTCCTCGGCCAACGGCACCAACGGCGTCCCGGCCGCCTTCAGTCTCAACGGCGCGGCCTGCGCGAGGAGCTGACACGCTCCCCGGTATACCTGAGGGCCGCGTCCACGGGGACGCGGCCCTCGATCATCGTCAGGACGGGCCCGCTCCCGGCGCCGGCGCGGTGGAGCCGCGCGGGATCAGTGACGGCGTCGGCACCTGGTGCCCGCCCGTGTGCGTGCCGGCGACGACGTCGAACAGCACCCGCGCCACCTCGGCGCCGAAGTGGTGCACGTCATGGCTCATGGCCGACAGCGTCGGATGAGTGATCCGGCACAGCTGCGAGTCGTCCCACGCGAGCAGCGACAGGTCGTCGGGGACGGTGAGCCCCATCTCCGCGGCCACGCCCGCTCCCGCGACCGCCATGATGTCGTTGTCGTAGACGATGGCCGTGGGCCGGTCGGCGGCGAGCAGCAGGGTCCGGGTGGCGCGCGCGCCCTCCTTCTCGTCGAAACCGGTGCCGATCTGCCGCGCCTCCTCCAGGCCCAGTTCCTGGACCGTGTCGGCGAAGGCACGCGCCCGGATGGCGCTGTGGCCCAGGTCGTGGGGCCCGCCCACCCGGGCGATGCGTCGATGACCGAGCGCCGCGAGGTAGCGGACGGCCTCCGTGACCGCGGACGCGTCGTCCGTCCACACCGCGGGGAAAGGGCCCGTGAGGGACGGGTGACCGACGGCGACCGCGGGCATGCCCAGACCCTGCAGGGAGGGCACCCGGGGATCGTCCTGGCGGAAGTCGACCAGGATGGCGCCGGCGATCATCCGGCCTCTCCACCACTCCTTGTAGAGCGCGATCTCCTCGTCGAGGTCGCGCACCAGCCGCAGCAGCAGCGAGCAGGAGCGCTCCGCCAGGACGCTCTCGATGCCGGATATGAAGTCCATGTAGAACGGCTCCAGGCCGAGCAGCCGGGCGGGGCGGCACAGGGCGAGCCCGACGATGTCGACCCGCCGGCTGGACAGGCTGCGGGCGGTGGCGCTGGGGGCCCAGCCCAGTTCCCTGGCCACCGCGAAGATCCGCTCACGGGTGGCCTCGGAGACACCGGGCTTGTGGTTGAACGCCAGCGACACCGCTCCCTTGGACACCCCGGCGCGAGCCGCGACGTCCTTGATGGTGACGCGTTCCGGTGAGCTGCTCACACCATGTCCACGCAGAACAGGGCGGCTCGCACGGCGTCGGTCGTGACGGAGCCGCAGCCGCTGAGCCGGATGCGCGTGCGCTCGCCGGGCAGCAGGGTCTGACGGCCGCTGTCGCAGGAGGCGGCCGGGTCGAGCCGGTCGGGCTGGAGCAGGAGGTCTCTGACAAGGGTATGGGCGCTCACCACGACGTCGACTCTATCCCCCTGCCCTGGCACCGGCTCCACAGTGACGTCATAGACCGGGCGGGGGTGGGCGAACTCCTCGTCCCGCACCGGGAAGTGCAGTGCACGCAGGGCCTCGCCGCCCTCGTCGCCGTCCGAGCGGGCGTCGGCCACCAGGAACTCCTTCGCGGACCGCTCGTCCGGTGTGAGGGCCGGGGGGACGGCGATCCGGGCCACGGAGCGCGGCTCGGCCGACGCCTCGACGACGGTCTCGGCGACCGTGGTGCCGTCGGCCTGCATCCGCCGCAGGGTCACCGAGGTCCGCCAGGGCGTGGCGGCCTGGTTGATCACGGCGAGAACCAGGCTCCCGGCGTCGGGTCGCAGGGTCAGCAGCCGGTCGGCGTAGACGCGGCGCAGCTCGTGGAGGAGCGGCTTGGGGCGGCCGTCGCCGTCGATCGCGGACCAGGAAGAGACCGGCCAGCAGTCGTTGAGCTGCCAGACGATCGTGCCGGCGCACACCGGCCAGTGCGAGCGCCAGTGCTCGATGCCCTCCGCGACCGCACGGGCCTGCACGAGCTGGGTGAGGTAGTGCCAGCGGTCGAAGTCGTCCTCGGGCAGCCGGAAGTGCCGCGTGACGCCGCGGTTCAGCTTGCCGTTGCCGTCCTCGGCCTTCTGGTGGTGGAGCATCCCGGGCGAATCGGGGGCGAGGTCCTCACCGGGCAGGGCGCGGCGCAGGGTGGCCAGGGCGGGCGGCGCCTGCCAGCCGAACTCGGCGACGAAACGGGGCACGCTCGCCCGGTACTCGGCGTAGTCCTGGCGGTTCCACACCTCCCAGGAGTGGTGGGTGCCGTGGGCGGGATCGTTGGGGTGGTGGTCCCAGGAGCCAGACCAGGGACTGCCCGCGGTGTAGGGGCGGGTCGGGTCGAGCTCGGCGACGATGCGGGGCAGCAGACCGAGGTAGTACCCCTCCCCCCAGGAGTCGCCCGCGAGCGGTGCCTCCCAGTCCCAGTCACGGAAGCCCCACAGGTTCTCGTTGTTGCCGTTCCACAGCACGAGCGACGGATGCGGCATCAGCCGGACAACGTTGTCGCGAGCCTCGGCCTCGACCTCACCGCGCAGCGGCTGCTCCTCCGGATAGGCGGAACAGGCGAACAGGAAGTCCTGCCAGACCATCAGGCCCAGTTCGTCGCAGGCGTCGTAGAAGGCGCCGTCCTCGTAGATCCCTCCGCCCCACACCCGGACAAGGTCGACGTTGGCCCCGGCGGCCTGGGCGAGGCGGGCGCGGTAGCGCTGGGGCGTCACCCGGGAGGGGAAGGCGTCGTCGGGGATCCAGTTGACACCGCGGGCGAAGATCCGGACGCCGTTGACGACCAGGGTGAAGGCGGTGCCGTGCTCGTCGGGTGAACGGTCGAGTTCGATCGTGCGGAACCCGATCCGCCGCCGCCAGGTGTCGAGCGGGCCGGTCGCGTCGCCGAGGGTGACCTGAAGGTCGTACAGGGGCTGGTCGCCGTAGCCGCGCGGCCACCAAAGGCGGGGGGCGGGTACGTCCAGACGCAGGACCGCCTCGTCGCCGCTCAGCTCGGCCTCGGCGTGCACACCGGCCACTTCCGCCCGGGCACGCAGGGTCCGGCCTCTTCCTGGTGCGGTGCGCTCGACCCGCAGGCGCACCTCGACCCGGCCGGTCCCCTCGGCCACGGTGACCGAGGGGCGCACTTCGGCCAGCCGCGCGGTGGACCAGTGCTCCAGCCGGACCGGCCGCCAGATACCCGCGGTCACGAGCGTGGGCCCCCAGTCCCAGCCGAAGTTGCAGGCCATCTTGCGGATGTACTGGGACGGCTCGGGATAGACGTTGGGCCGCTCCCCCGTCACGGCGCGAACGGCCGCGGCCTCGTCGTACGCGGAGGCGAACCGGACCTCCAGTTCGCCGGTGCGCCCGGTGACGTCGAACCGGTAGGTGCGGTGCATGTTGCGCGTGGTGCCGAGGGGCCGGCCCCCGAGCGTGAGGTACGCGGCCGTGTCGAGCCCCTCGAAGACCAGATCCGTGCGCTCGTGCGCGCTGTCGTGATCGAGGTGCCGGACGTACGTCCAGGCGCGGCGCCCCACCCAGGCGACGTCGGTCTCGTTGCGACCGAGGTAGGGATCGGGGATGACCCGAGCGGCCAGCAGATCGGTGTGGACGCAGCCGGGAACCCTGGCCTCCAGCAATCCCTCCCCGTGACGCAGACACCAGCCGTCGGTGAGCTGGGTGACGTCCTTCATAGTGCGGCTCCAATCGCCTGACGCGGACCGGTCGACGGACAACGGCGGACAACCTAACCCGCTGATCAGGACCATGTCCATAAACCGGTCTACCTACGTAGCCGTAGGCAAGGCACCGGAAAACAGCACGTGGAGCCAGCGCAGCGGATGCGATGGTAACGATTGAGCATCACCCAGGAAATCTGAGCTTTACCGGTTAACTGCCGGCTGACATAGTGCCGACATCCCACCCGCAGAGCTGAGCCGCGATGCTGAAGGAGCTGGGCACATGACAACGAAGAGGACATTCACGGGAGCGCTCGTGGCGACCGCGATACTGAGCGCCGCCGGATGCGGGGGCGGGGGCACGGCCTCCGGCGAGATCGCCAAGGCACCCGCCGACCCGGCCGACGCGTCAGGCACGATCAAGGTGCTGACCGCCCGTACCGACCTCGTGCAGAACGGGACCATGGCCCGGTACGCCGCCGAGTTCAACAAGACCTATCCCAAGGTCAAGGTGAGGTTCGAGGCCCTCACGGACTACGAGGGCGAGGTCAAGATCCGGATGAACACCGACGACTACGGCGACGTCCTGATGATCCCGGCCTCCGTCGCCAAGAACGACTACCCGAAGTTCTTCGCCCCGCTCGGCACCACCGCCGAACTGAGCGCCAAATACCGCTTCAGCGACAAGACCGACGTCGGCGGCAAGGTCTACGGCATCGCCCAGTTCGGCACCGCCAACGGCTTCGTCTACAACAAGGCCGTCTGGAAGAAGGCCGGCGTCACCAAGTGGCCCGCAACCCCGCAGGAGTTCCTCGCCGACCTCCAGGCCGTCAAGGCGAAGACGGACGCCCTGCCCTACTACACGAACTTCAAGGACGGCTGGCCACTGACCGCCTGGAGCAACAACATCGGCTCCGTCACCTGCGACGCCAAGGCCGGTGACCGGCTCGCCGGCGCGGTGTCCCCCTGGAAGAAGGGCGGCGAGCTGAACACGATCGACTCCCTGCTCTACGACATCGTCAAGGGAGGCCTCTCCGAGAAGGACCCCAGCACGACCAACTGGGAGGCGTCCAAGGGCATGATCGCCCAGGGCGAGGTCGCCACCATGCAGCTCGGCTCGTGGGCCATCACCCAGATGCAGGACGCGGCGAAGAAGGCGGGCAGGAACCCGGCCGACATCGGCTTCATGCCCTTTCCGGTACAGAAGGGCGGGAAGTACTGCGCCGTCCTCGCCTCCGACTACCAGCAGGCGGTGAACATCCACTCCTCGCACAAGGCGGCCGCCCGTGCCTGGATCGACTGGTTCACCGACAAGTCCGGCTACTCGGCCAAGGAGGGCGCCGTACCGGCCGCCAGGACCGCTCCCATGCCGAGCACCCTCAAGGACTTCACTGACAACGATGTCAGCTTCGTGGAGCGGTCGGAGACCAGGACCGGCGAGGTCAACACGATCGACAACGCCGCCGAGATCGGTCTGAACAAGCCCGACTACCGCCAGAAGTTGATCGACCTCGCCCGCGGCGCCCAGAAGGGCAGCCTGGACGGCTACTTCGCGGACCTGAACAAGCGGTGGGACGAGGCAGCCGGGACCGCCGGCTCCTGACCGGCGCACCCCTTCCCCCACCCTCGCCGACCACGACCGCGGCCCCGTCCACGCAGGACGGGACCCGGCGGCCGGTGCGTATCCGCGAAGACGAAAGGTCCGGTATGACCGATACGACCCATACGGCACCTGCCAAGGTGCCACGCAGCGTCGCCCCAGCCCGCACGCCCGTCCCGGGCGGCGGACACCGGGACGGGAGCCTGTTGCGCCGGCTCACCCCATGGCTCTTCCTGGCCGTCCCCCTGGCCCTGCTGATCACGTTCACCTACGTGCCGGTCGGGAACATGATCTACTACAGCTTCACCGACTGGGACGGTGTCAGCCCGGACCGCCGCTTCACGGGCCTCGACAACTACGAACAGATCTTCACCCGCCCCGAGCTGTTCCGGGTGTTCTTCGTCAGCTTCTACTACCTCGCCGCCTCGGCGGTGCAGATAGCGATCGCCCTCTACTTCGCGACCGTGCTCAGCTTCGACCTGCGGTTCCGCAACCTCTTCAAGGGGATCCTGTTCTTCCCCTACCTGATCAACGGCGTGGCCATCGGCTTCGTCTTCCTGTACTTCTTCCAGGACGGCGGCACGCTCGACTCGGTGCTGTCCTGGTTCGGCGCCGGCTCCGACCACGCCTGGCTGGGCGATCCTCGGTCCGCCAACACCTCCCTCGCGGGAGTGTCCGTCTGGCGCTTCACCGGGCTGAACTTCGTCCTGTTCCTGGGCGCCATCCAGTCGATCCCCGGTGAACTGTACGAGGCGGCACAGCTGGACGGAGCCACACGCCTGCAGCAGTTCCGGCACATCATCGCCCCGAGCATCCGCCCGGTGGTCAGCCTGAGCGTCATCCTGGCGATCTCCGGGTCCCTGTCGGTCTTCGAGATCCCCTACATCATGACCGGCGGCGCGACCGGCACCACGACGTTCGTCATCCAGACGGTCAAACTCGCCTTCCAGTTCAACAAGACCGGCCTGGCCTCGGCCGCCGCCGTCGTCCTGCTCCTGATCATCCTGCTGATCACCTGGATCCAGCGCCGCCTCGTGCCCGACGAGAAGGTGGACCTCGTATGACCACGCCGCTGCCCACCCGGCGCCGCCTCGCACCGGCCCTGACCTATCTGTCGCTGATCGTCGCGTCACTGGTCGTCCTCGTCCCGCTCGTCGTCGTCTTCCTCACCTCCCTCAAGACCTCCGGGGAAGTCACCGACGGCGGCCCGCTGTCCCTGCCGGACGACTGGCTGAACCTCGACAACTACGTGACGGCGTTCACCGACGGCAAGATGCTGTCCGCCTTCTTCAACACCACGGTCATCCTGCTGTTCTCGATCACCGGCACCGTGATCATCGGGTCGATGACCGCGTACGCCATCGACCGCTTCGACTTCCGCGCGAAGAAGCCGGTCATGGCGCTCTTCCTGATCGCCACCTTGGTGCCCGGCGTGACCACCCAGGTCGCGACCTTCCAAGTGGTCAACAGCTTCGGCCTGTTCAACAGCCTCTGGGCGCCGATCCTGCTCTACATGGGCACGGACATCGTCTCGATCTACATCTTCCTGCAGTTCATCCGCGGCATCCCCGTCTCCCTGGACGAGGCCGCACGCCTGGACGGGGCGAACTCCCTCACCATCTACTGGAAGATCATCCTGCCGCTGCTCAAACCGGCGATCGCCACGGTCGTGATCATCAAGGGGATCACCGTGTACAACGACTTCTACATCCCCTTCCTGTACATGCCGTCGGAGGACCTGGGAACCATCTCCACCGCCCTCTTCCGCTTCAAGGGCCCCTTCGGCGCGCACTGGGAGGACATCTCGGCCGGCACGATCCTCGTGATCGCCCCGACGCTCGTCGTCTTCCTCTTCCTCCAGCGCTACATCTACAACGGCTTCGCGCAGGGCGCGACCAAGTGACCTCGGCAGAGCAGATCCCGGCTGCCGCCCGCAACGCCTCGCCGTCATCATGTCCGTCCGCCCGCGGGAGCGGTAGCGGGCGGGCAGCCGCCGGGGGCGCCCTTCACACCTCACGCAGGGGATGACGTGTTCGGCCACAGGGCTCGCGGGAGCCGACGAGCGCGGCGGTGGCACCCGTCGGCAGCCGCGCGTGCGACAAGTCGATGGAACGTGCCACGGTCGGCGTCTGCCCCGGCGGCTCGCCGGGGCATGACGGTCCGGCCGTGGCCCTGCCCCGCAGCCCGGGGCAGGACGTCGGGGCGTCGTGTGCGTGGTGTGCGTGGTGTGCGTCGGTGCCGCGGTGGCCGCGGGTGTGTCGGGCTCGGCCCGTTCCCCGGTTCCTCCGGGCGTGCCGCCTGCGGGAGGAGGTTGGAGAGCGCTCATGGGGACTGAGAGCAGCCACGCACAGGCTTCCGGCGCGGTGGTCTAGGTGACGCGATCGTCTCGTCGGCCCTGGTCACGGGTGCGCCGCGGGCCTCGCCCATGGCGCATCGTCCGCCCCGGCTTTCCCGGGGACAGACCGACGCGTATGCGGGTGTGGTGCTCGCCGCAGGGGGCGATCACCGCATGCAACGCCATCCGCCGCCCCGGCCCGGACGGCGCCTGGGGCGGACGGGACCGGGGCTCCGCCTCGGCACGAGATGGCACCGCGCCATTGCCGGGGAGACGGTGAGGTGTCTGCCGCTCACCCGAGGAGCGCCGTCGGCCAAGGAGAAGAACAGCGTCGCCACCACGTCCAACGAGTCCTTCGGCGCCTGCACCAAGACCTTCACCGACCCTCGCCTCTGCGCAGCCATCGTCGACCGCCTGGCCTTCAACGGCACCATCATCGAGACCGGCACCGACTCCCACCGCCTCGTCAGCACCCGAGCCCGAGCCGAGGAGCCGGCGAAGGCCGGCTCAGCTCACGGCGACCAGACATACGGCGTCGTCGTGGTGACCGCGTGGAGGCCAAGCCGAGTGAGGATCGGGGCGCTGTCGGCCGAGGCATCGACGTACACGTAGGGGACGTCGCGGGCAGCAGCGAGCTGGGCGCGGTGGGCGACCATGGCCCGGTAGATGCCCTGTCCGCGCCATTCCTCCAGCGTTGAGCCGCCCCAGAGGCCGCCGAAGTCGGCGCCGTCCTTGAACACCAGCCAGGCGGCGCAGACGACTTCGGTGCCTGCCTCGGCGACGAGGACGATGGTGTTCTCCGGGGCGCTCTCGATCCGGGCAGCCAGGTCGTCGGCCAGCCAGCTCCAGTCCTCGCCCCAGACGGTGCTCTCCATAGCGGCGACGCGTTGGAGGTCCGAACGGGCGGTGACACGGCGGAGGGTCACGCCGTCGGGCAGGACGGGGTCGGCGGCAAGGTCTGCGGACCGGCCGATGAGCACGGTCTCGCTGTCCTCGGCCACGAAGCCGGCCGCGGTGAGCCGATCGGTGAGGTCGGCGGGGAGATCGTGGGCGCGAGTCTTCCATTCGACCGCCTCACCACGAGCAGCGTAGAAGTCACGCTGCCGCGCTATGAGCGTGTCGAGTTCTTCCCCGCACACGCCGAGGTCTCGTGGGCCCGTGACGAAGCCGCGGTGCCAACCGACGACACGGGTCAACGGGCCGTCCTGCTCGACGCGGGCGCTGCCGCCAGGCGGGGTGACACCACGGAGTTGGGTGTCATACGCGGTGCGGAGTTCGTTGATCAGAGTGTCCTTCACTCGAACACCGTACGGACCGGGTCAAGTCATTAAGCGTTGGTCGACACCGCGCGCACATCAAGGGGCTGCTCTCTCTCAACCGGCCACGGGAGTGCGGAGACAGGTGCCGCCCGCTGCCGCTTCTGCCGGGAACTCGGCATCGTGTGGGAGGAGGGCTTCTTCTGCGTCTTCTGCGGCGCGGAACTGCCACGGGGGTGGAACATGGGGGGTGCCTCTATGTGGTTCGTCCAGTAATCGAGCTGCGTCTGGTCGGGCCGGCGGGCAGCATGGCGACATGCCGGATCTGCTGTGGGACGACGTCAGGAACTTCTTCGACCCTGACCTGTTGGGTGCTCTGCCTGATGTGTCCGTGACCGACACCTCGGTCGATGACTGGCAGGCGGTGTTCGACCTGGCCGGGTCGAACGGGTGGACGTGGGAGTACTCGGAAGGCTGCGTTCGCATGTCTTTGCCCTCGGCGCGGGAGGTGCTGTCACGGCCCACTGACGCGGTCTCAACCCTGCTGAAGGTCTGGCGTGTCGCGGATGTGCAGGTGAACTTCTGGCCGATGTCGGCCGGGGAGATCGACTTCGATGTCGATCTCCGGGAGTTGCAGGGCCAAGAAGGTGTGGACGTCCTGTGCGGTCTGCTCGGCACGATCGGGCGTCGGCTGGGCAGGCCTGTGCTGATGACCGGAGAAGGCGACCGGGGGAACCCGGTGCTCGGGTACGACCCCGGGGCCGATCGCGTGGTGCTGCTGGCGGATCCCCTCGGAGTCCAACTGACCGCCGCTGAAGGCCGGGATTCGTAGAAGGCGCCGTCGCGGAGCATGGCGAACAGGACGCTGATGCGGTGGCGGACGAGACGGAGACGAGCCTGTGTGGGTGTTTCCGCGGGCCTCCGGCACTTGTCGTAGTAGGTGCGGGAGGCGGGATCGTGCAGGGCGGCGAACGCGGTCAGACAGCGAAGATCACATCGCGATGCGCGTGTGGCAGCACAGCGGTGCGACAGGTGAACCAGTTCCTCCTTCACGATGAGTTGTGGTGGGACTCGGAGTTCTCTTGCGGATCGTGCGGCACGTACATGTGCGAACACGCTCGTCGGGGACCAGCGCCTGATGATGTCCGGGGGGCCCTGCTCGCAGCGCACGGCCCCGTCAGGCTCCGGCTGGTCGGTCCAGATCCCCATCTCGTCCCGGCCTTGAAGGTTCTCCGGGAGATCTCGGCGGCCTCGTTGTCACGCGCTCGTGAGCTGGCTCGGGAGCTGAGCCACGACGGCCTGGTGGGGACCTTGACGGAGATGGAGTTCCTCGCAATCCGGCTGCGGCGGCGCGGGGTTCACGCCGACATCGAGCAGTAGCTGCGCCACCAGCGGTCGGTCTGGTTGCACTCGCGCGCGGGCTTCTTCCCGGGCCGGTCCCAGTGCACGTTGTGCTGGATCCACTCCAGCGCGGCGGCTGGGTGCGCCGGGGGTCATGTCCTGCGTCACCAGGGCTGCCACCACGTCCTCTTCGCGGGCGGCGGCGGATTGTGCTCGACCATCGGCGGGTACTGCTCGCTCGGCGGCCTCCTCTGCCGGTCCTCGGCGGCAGTGCGTTCCTCCTCCTGGCGCTGCCGTTCCTGTTGCGCGAGCCTGTCCTGCTGTGATCAACCCCAACCCGACGGTGCTCGCGGTGGCCGAGCGGGCCGCGGAGCTGATCGGTGCCGAGCACGCCTGAGTATGTTCCGCCCCGACGGCGACGGCCGGATATGTCCGCGTTCACGGCTCGCGCACCAGGGTCCTCCCGGGCACGTCCACCGGCGGCGGCGTGCCCCAGGGCAGGACGGCATCCACGCGATGCGGGGCGGAACGCCGGGTGTTCCTCGGCGACGAGGACCAACACCGCGATTCCGCCGGTTGCGCCTGTGGGCCGAGGCCCGGCGGACGGCCTCGGCCGGCAGACCGCCCGCCCGGCCTCGGCGGGGCCGCCGCAGTCAGCGCGGCCGTGTTCGCGGGCGCGTCGACCGTGCGCAGGCGCCGGGCGTCGCGGACCAGGGGGTTCTTCGACTGCGGCTGGGGCGGCCGGTCAGCACCGCGTGTGCTGGGCACGGTGGGACGACAAGGACGCCCGGCACCGGGACGGCTGTCCTCGCCGTCTCGCCGGCCTGGCTCGCTTCCAACGTACGCCGGCGTCGTGAGGTGACCGGTAGTGGCTGACGCAGCCGCGCGGGAGACCAGGTGGAGGGGAACCGGATGGCCTCGTGGGCGGAGTCATCCGGCTGCTGGAACAGGAAGCGGTGACCGGCTGCGCCGTAGCGGATCACCTTGGCGTCGGGGAGCTTCTGCGATGGCGTGGATGGCGTACGCACGGATCGTCGCGCCGTGGGCGCTGCGGCCATCCGGACCGGAAGGATGGCCTCCGCGTAGCGGCGTCTCCTGTGCCGGCAGGCCTTCGCGCCCCGGCGCTGACGTGTGCGCCGTCTCGGCCGGCCTCGGGACGGCCGGGAAGGCGCAGGCGCGGGGGTATGCTCCCGGTCCGGCTCAGCGGGTCGTGCCGCCCAGGGGATCGAGCTGCTCCTCGGTCGCGTCGTCGGCGGTGGTGGACTCGCTCAGGGGCCGGTTGCGCTCGTCCTCGGCGAGCAGAGCGCGGGTGGCGTCGGTCGCGTAGCGGTACGCGTCCGCGCCTACCAGCAGGCGCAGCGGCGGCTGGTCCTGCGCGACGACCTCCAGGAGAAGGCGGGCGACCTTCGCCGGGTCGCTGGCGTGAGTGAGGCCGGAACCGTGCATGCCCGCCGTGGCTCCCACCGTCGGCGCGTACTCCGGGCGCACCGGCGCCACCTTCATCGACGAGCCCGCCCACTCGGTGGCCATTCCCCCGGGCTCCAGGACGGTGACCTTGATGCCCAGCGGGGCGACTTCCTGGGCCAGCACCGAGGAGAATCCCCCGACGGCCCACTTGGCGGACTGGTATGCGGCCAGTCCGGGTGTCGCGAGCCGGCCGCCGACCGACGAGATCTGGATGATGTGGCCGGAACGCTGCTCGCGCATCACCGGCAGTGCGGCGCGGGTGAGGCGGAAGACGCCGAACAGGTTGGTGTCCACCTGGGCCTGGAAGTCCTCGGGCTCCACGTCCTCGATCGAGGCCACGTTCGCGTAGCCGGCGTTGTTGACCAGCACGTCGAGTCTGCCGTAGGAGGTGAGCGCGCTCCGCACCGCTTCCTCCGCCTGCCGGCTGTCGGTGACGTCCAGGGGGACGACGGTGAGGCGGTCCTCGAACCGGGCGGCCAGGTCGTCCAGGGCATGCGTCGAACGGGCGCCGGCCACCACCCGGTGGCCGGCCTCCAGTGCTGCCGTGACGATCTCCCGCCCCAGGCCGCGGCCGGCTCCGGTGACGAGGAAGACAAGGGACATGGTGTGCTCCGTCGCATCGATCCGGCGGCTCGCGTCCGTGGACGCCCGGCCGGAAACAGGTGAGTGCAGGCGAGCGGCTCTTTCAAGCCGGGCCCGCAGCCACCCTAACGCAACCATGTTTCCTTAACAACAGAACAGTGTTCTCCTAACGGGTCGGTGCGCGACAGCGGGCGCGGCGTGTTCGCCCTACTCGGGGTCGTTTTCGAGCCAAGCGCATCGGCGTGCGCATCGCCGCGAGGGAGTGGACGCGATGCAGGGCAGGTCAGGGGCTTCGCAGCTGTCCGGGATGAACGACGTCGCCGGCCACACCATCCTCGGGTGCTCGGTTCTGCGTGTGCCGTGTCGGCGTCGGCAGACTCAGTCGAGTTCGATGACGATCTTGCCGAACAGTCCGCCCGAGGTCTGAGCCGTGTACGCGGCCGGGGCGTCGAGGAAGTCGATCCGGCGGTCGATCACCGGGTGGATGTCATGGGTCTCGACGTGACGCACGAGATCGCGGTGCATGGCCTCGCTGCCGACCGCGACGCCGCGGATGCGCGCCTGCTTGCCGAGCAGGGCGTACCCGTCCAACGGCCCCCCAGCCGCGTCGAACAGGCCGAGGGTGGCGACCTCACCGCCCGGCGCGAGGGCGGCCAGGGCCTGGCTCAGGATCGACACGCCGACGCTGTCGACCACCTTGTCGACGCCTCCGGACAACGCGAAGACCGCATCGCCCCAGTTCTGTTCGGTCACGCTGTTGACGTAACCCGCAGCCACCCCGCACCGGCCGGCGACGCCACGCACGGTCCAGCATCCCGGCCCGGGGCTGCTGCGCCTGATGCACACCCTCGACCACGTCCCGGTGCTGCTGCTCGGCCATCGCGGCGAGGTTCTGGCCCGCAACGCCCTGCTGACGGAGATCCTGGGCAGCCCACTGGAGCCGGGCACGTCATTCGTCCGGTACATGTTCCAAGACCCCATCGCCCGCGACAGGATCGTCAACTGGTGCGACTTCGCCTCGGCCACCGTCGCCACCATGCGCCGCGAAACCGCCCGCCGCCTGCACGACCACCGCCTCACCGCGCTCATGGACGAGCTGCGCACAACCGACCGTGACGTCGCACGATGGTGGGACGATCACACGGTCCGCGACTACGCGTCGGTGAACAAACGTATTCAGCACCCCACCGCCAGCCCGTTGTCCTTCAACATCGAAATCGTCTGTGCGCCGCACGAACCGGACCAGCGCCTTGTCGTCTACACCACCGAGCCAGACTCCCCCACCGCACGCGTCCTGCCGCTCCTGGCCAGCTGGAACACCCCGTCCGGTCGCTGAGCGACCCGGCCCACCACCCCCAGGCGAACGCCGCCGACCAGAGGCTGGTCCTCCGGCGACTCACGCGACAGACGCCCGCACCACTTGGTCGTAGAGACCTGACCGCGCCCGGGCCCGAGTCCCCCTGCCACCGTGCTGTTCACCGCAGTGCTCGAGGATGGACTCATGGCAGGGGATGAGAGCGAGATTGCTCTGAGTAAGCAAGAGCTTCGTGAGGTCACCGCGTTCGCTGCGGCGTGCGCAGAAGTGGTGCTCGAGGTGTTCGAGGCCGATCAGCCTGACGACTCGCGGCCTCGGGACGCTATCGGTGCCGCGTGGGAGTTCGCTCGGGGTGGTGAGCGGGGGAAGTCCTTGCGCGACACAGCGTGGGCGGCGCTCAAGGCAGCCAAGAGTGCGGACACTGCGGCTGCGCGTGAGGCAGCTCACGCCGCGATGTCTGCGGCAGGCTCCGCCTACTTGCATCCGCTGGCCAAGGCCACCCAGGTCAAGCACATCCTCGGAGCCGGCGCTCACGCAGCCAGAGCCGCCGAACTGGTCGATGGCAACCATGCGGGCATTGGTGCCGAACACGTTGAGCGAGCGGTGCAGCGTGCGACACCGGTCGTCGTGGACGTACTCAAACGCTTCCCAGCGGCACCAGCTGGCGGTGGGCGGGTGGGTGAATTGATTCGCATACTGGACGCTGACCTTCGTTCACTCACCTTCCCTGAAGGCCTTTCAGCGCCCGGATGACGCGGCCGCCTTGCGGTGCTGGTCTCCCCGGCCGGCTGGGGGTGGCACCTTTTCGGGCGAGGCGCCTGGTCATGAGGGTGATGGCGGCCCAGACGATCAGGGTCTCAGAGTGCTGGATGAGGCGCGAGCCGCCGGAACCCCGCTGTGAGCGGCGTGGAGTCTTGCCGCTGGCGCTTCATGCGCTGGAACTCAGTCTCGCCGGCCCCAGTCGAGGCGGTCGGCCAGACCGGCGGCGGTGAAGGCGGCGGTCAGTTCGTCGCGGCCTTCGGTGAAGTGGGCCCAGCTGTCGTAGTGGACGGGGACCACGCGGCGGGCACCGAGGAGTTGGGCGGCTTCAGCAGCCTGGGCGCTGTTCAGGACGATCAGCCGGTTGTCGAAAAGTTCGGGGAAGCGGGGGGCGCCGGCGAAGAGGAGGGCGGTGTCGACGGGGACGAAGCGCTCGGCGATCTCCTTGACCACGTCGAGGGAGGCGTTGTCGCCGCTGACGTAGACGGTCGGCAGATCCTCTCCGGTGAGAACGAAGCCGACGACCTGTCCGGTAACCGGCTCCACCTCCTCACGCGGGCCGGGGCCGTGGATGGCGGGGACGCCGGTCACGGTGACCGTGCCGCCGTCGGGGCGGTTCAGCTCGATGGATTCCCAGTCGGACAGGCCCTTGGCCCTGCCCCCGAGGCGCTGTCCGCCGCCGGGGGTGGTGAGGGTGAGCGGGAGGTCGGCGAGTAGGGCCCGGCCGGAGGTGTCGAGGTTGTCCGGATGCTCGTCGTGCGAGAGCAGAACCACGTCGATGGGGCCGAGATCGGCGGGGGCCCCGCTGGAGGGAGCAGTCTTGGTCAGGAACCGGCCGTCGGGACGGGCGTAGTCGCCCGGGGCGTCGAAGGTCGGGTCGGTCAGGAAGCGCAGGCCGCCGTACTCGAAGAGGGCGGTCGGGCCGCCGAAGACCCGGACGGGAAACGGGTCGGTCGTCGCGGGAAGAGAAGACATACAGCACCTCACGGATGAGAGTCTTTTAACCGTGATGTGACGGTAGCCGCTTCTCACGGATGGGAGCAAGCCGTACCATGAGGAACATGAAGGAGCCCTTGATCGACCAGCCCGGCCTGCCGCCCGCTCAAGGCGAGGAAGAGCACCTCTCTCTCGCCCTCGCCAACAGCGCCATCGCGCTGACGGGCGGGCACACGGTCGACCTCCTGGGCACTCCCGAGCAGGCGAACCACTGGCTGACCGAACGCGGTCTCGCACCGGTCGACGCCGGTATGCGGGAGATGTGCGCGACACAGTTGCGCTCGCTGCGCGAACAGATCAGGTCACTGTTCGCCGCCCGCGCCGAAGGTCTGACCGCCCTCCCCGCCGCGGTCCGGGCCGTCAACGACGCGATGACCCGCGTCCCCACCGCCCCGTTGCTGCAGTGGGACGACAAAACCGGCCCCTACCGGTCCACCCCCCACCCGACCACCGCAATCGTGGACCACGCCCTGGCCACCCTCGCCGCTGACGCTGCCGACCTGCTCACAGGCCCCGACGCGGGCCGCCTCACCGCCTGCGGCTCCGCCCCCTGCAACCGCTACCTACTCCGCTACGGCCGCCGCCACTGGTGTTCCACCCGCTGCGGCGACCGCGCGCGCGCCGCCCGCGCCTACGCCCGCCGCACCGCTTCCCCGTGACGCCGCACCCAGCCACCACCAGTGCCGGGTCCGACAACGCGCAGAGCCACTGATGCTCGAACTGCTGAACTTCTGCTGTCCGATCTCGGGTATTGGCTCAATTTCCGGACGTGTTCGTCGGAGAGGGACCAGCCGTCCAGGTCCCGGTCCGGAAGGTCGTACTGCATCCGGGGAGTTGTGACCCGGGTGAAGTGGCCGCGCGTCCCGAAGCCCCGTCGTGCGTCAGGCTCACCCGGTCGTTTCAGCAGACGACCGAGACGACAAGCAGGTGGTACCCCCCGGTGCCCGCGTGCGCGCGGCAGCAGGTGCCGGCCGCCTGTCGGGAAGGCAGCAGGTCTGCGCTGTTGCTCTACTCTGCCGGGGCCGGTTCCGTCGGCCTGGGCCGTGGCGGGCTTCACAGGAAATTCTCGTGCGGGCAGTCGTGGCAGCGAGGGTGTCTGTGTGACGGTGGGGGAAGACAACGAGACCGGCCGGCATCTCCGGGTGCCGGTCTTTGGGGAGTTCGGGCGTTGCCCCCACCCCGGGCACCCGGCCCCCGCCATCGTCGTACACCCCTCAAGGGGGTGCTTCGTCTTTGGGCTCACCGACCCCCGGAAGGGGGCACGCCCGCATGAACATCACCACCACGACCGACGGCACCTTCGCACGTATCTCCCTCTGCGGAGAGATCGACTTCAACACCCTGCCCCCGCTGCGCGCCGCGGTCGACGCGCTGCCGCCTCAGGTGACCGACCTGCAGTGGGACCTGACCCACACGTCCTTCATGGACGTCGCCGGCCTCCACCTCCTCTTCACCCCCACCACCAGCGGCCCGGAGCGCCGGGCGACCGTGACCGGACTGCGCGCACAGCCGCTGTCGCTGCTCCTCATGGCGGCCGATCTGAATCCCCTCGTCTTCGACCTCAGTCGTCTCCTGCCCGACATACCCCCGGCCGACCTCAGGCCCGCGGCCTCGTGAGCGCCCCCGACTGTCTGTCCACCGAGTCCTGACCGGCCCGGACGACGCCGCGTCCTGTCATCGTGTGAGCGAAGCGACAGCTCTCGGCTACGAACTGCACGAAGGCCCTGCGGTCATTCTCGACGGTGAAAGGGTCATCGTCGCCCAAGCGGTGGTGCGGCCGGCACAGTCGTAGGCCTGGGGGGCGCGATCTACCCGGGACACCAGAAGGGCCGCATGGGTCAGGCGAGTTGTGACGCTTGCCTGGGCTCATGCGGCCGCCCTGCTGTCGCGGGGGTCAAGGATCTTCAGATCGGAGCCGGGCGGGTCCACGTCGGTGGCGCGGACGGTGGCCGTGCCCTTGGTGTCGCGGTGAACTCCCAGTCAGCGGTGCCGTCCGGACCGGTGGTGACCTGCCCGTGCTCGCCGGGCTCGCCGTGGGTGCCCGCTTCGGCGTGGGCGACCGTGACTCCGGGAACCCGGGCGCCGGAGAGCTGGGCGGTGACCGTGACAGTAAGCGTGACCTTCGTCCCGGCCGGGGACTGGGCCACCTGTGGCGTGACGGCCGGCTACGAGTTCCCCGCCGACCCTGGCACGCCCGAGGGCGGGGAACTGCTGGAGACGCTGTACGCGGAACTCGGTCCGGACGGGTGACGAACGCCGGGTGGCTCAGTACGCGGAGTTGACATTGTCGATGGAGCCGTAGCGGTGGGCGGCGTAGTTGGCGGCGGCGGTGATGTTGGCGACCGGGTCGGTGGAGCTGTTGGCGGTGCCGGCGACGTGGAATGCCTTGAACGTGGGGTCGATGACCTGGAGCAGGCCCTTGGAGGGGACGCCGTTCTTGGCGTTGACATCGTAGTTGTTCTGGGCGTTGGGGTTGCCGCTGGACTCGCGCATGATGTTGCGGTGCAGGCCCTCGTAGGTGCCCGGGATGCCCTTGGCCTTCATGATGGCCAGGGACTGCTTGATCCAGCCGTCGAGGTTGTTCGCGGCACCCTTGGCACCGGCGGGGCCGCCGGCCTTGGAGGCGATGGCGGGGGCGGCCTTGGGGGCCTCGGCGGCGTGCGCGGTGGCCGGCGTCAGCGTCAGGGCCGCGGCCGCGGCGCCGGTGGTGACCAGGCCGGTGACGGCCAGGTTGCGCAGACGGGCGAGGCGGGAGGCAGCGGTGATCGCGGTCATGGGGGGTCTCCTACGGGACGTCTTTGAGGCGCCGGCCGGATCATCCGGTCGCGGCCTGTCGGGCGTCGGGGCGAGGCCCCGCACAACGCGGCGAACAAGGGCGGCCCCGGCGATCCCGCCCGGCCCGACCCGCTGCTCGCGGCGACGAGAAACATGGTTAGCGACCGCGAGAAGGGGAAGCAAGAATGTGACCTACTACCCAAGGGCGTAGAAAATGCCCAAAATCGGTCATTGTGGTGCATTCCTGAGCGTCAGACGCTGTGCGGCTCTACGATCCCGCTTAGGACGTGACGTGCCTCTCGTGGGTGGCGTCACGCGGAGAGCCGGTTTGGACCCAGGCCCAGCGCGACCAGAACCGTGAGTGCAACGTCCGCGCCCGGAACGTCTTCGCGGTCGCCGACGGCGACGAGTGGAGCGACAGGACCGTCACCGGCACCTTCGACTCCATCCTGATCAGCCCGGCGTACCCGGTCACCGGCGGCCGCAGCGCCACCCTGACGTACACGACGTTCTACCGGCAGGAGGCCCCGCAGAAGGGCTGGGTCCTCATCTCCTACGACGGCGCCGCCGCGGTGAGCGTCAGGACGTACACGGCGGACGTCCCCTCCCGTACCGAGACCGTCACCCTCCAGGTGCTGGCCGGCGCCACCTCCGCCCGCGTCCGCTTCCGCTACACCGGCGGCAACAACTGGTACTGGGTGATCGACGGGGTACGGATCAGCCAGGTCTGACCAGGCTGGGGGCGCCGGTACGCCGTGGTTCCGGCGCCCCCAGCCCGTGCGGGGCCGTACATACGCCGGGAAACGCAGCACGTGGCAGACCGCAAGCCGATCGCGTCGTGGCTCGCCGAGATGGACGGTGTGCTCGTCCACGAGGGCGTCCCGATCCCCGGCGCCGACGCCTTCCTCAAGAAGCTCCGCGAGTCGGGCCAGCCCTGGCTCCTGGCCCGCGAGCCGTGCGAAGACCCTGACCTTCCCCCGAGCGCTCGGAGCCTTGGTGGGACTGCCGGACCGGTGGGCCCAACCACGGTGCGCCGGTCCGGCGGCCCGGGAGCGCTGTGCCGACGGCGTCCGCGGGCTCCCCGGGGGTGCGGTGCGGGCACGGTCGGGGCCTGTGCCCGCACCGTGCGGTCGACGGCCAGGCCAGGCCAGGGCCGCCGGCGGGCGATGCTCATCCATTCCTCGTCGCGCTGGCCGGGGGCGGATCGCCCGGACCTGGCGCGGAACGCCGCCGGGCAGGTTCGATGTGGTCCGACTCCTCCGCCACGGCCGGCCAACGCCACATCGTCCGCACATGAACCCCCGCAGACTGCACGGTGATCCGGACATGCATCGCCTGAAGCGGCCTCGTCCAGCGCGAGAAGACGCCGCACCACCACAGGTCGCGGCAACGCCCTCTCCCGCGCGCGGAACTGCCGGTCGCACCCGCGTCTTGCCACGGGCATCGGCGTAGGCGCCGGCGCCGGCAGCGATGGTGGCAACGTCCACGTCGGCGGCTGCTGGGCCGCGAAGAAGAACGACCGGTGCCGCCCCGCCACGAGCGAGAAGGGGCCTCGACGCGCCCTGAAGCCAAGCGCCGCCGTGCGTGCGTGTCGGCCGGACACGGCTCTGGGCATCGTGCCCTCAAGCGAGTGAGCCCCGGCCAGCGAGCCGGCCGGGGCGGAACCCCCGAAGGGGTGTGATGGTGAAGGGCGGGCGCCTACGCGGCGAAAGGCAATGCGAGGCTTCAGCCGGACGATCGTCCTCGCATGCGATGGATGAGGCCCGGGGACACTGTCCCCTTCACCAGCACGCCTGGTTCAACCACACCGGCCCGCCGCTCATTCCCGGTGCGGCAAGAGACATCCCGTGCGGCGGTCTGATGAGCTGTCCGGGGAACCGTACACGGTCGCTGACGCTGATGGTGGCCCTGTCACAGCCACTTCGCCGGCTGGCTAGCCTGGTGGGTAGCGTGGTCCGCGACAGTCGTGGTGCGAGAGGGAGGAAGGGGGGAAGGCCGTGCTGCATCTGATCGACCGCAGCGAGGACCTGGTGGTCGCCGCACTTCCACAAGACGTCGATTTCTGCACCAGTGCCGACGTCCGCGCCGCAGGTGAGCACCTGCTGGCCGGCGACTGCCGCTACCTGGTCCTGGACAGCTCATCGGTCACCATCCTGGACTCCAGCGGCATCACGGTCCTGCTGGCTTTCTGGCAGCGTCTGCAGGAGGCCGGGGGCGCTCTGCTCATAGCCGTGCCGGACGAGCACCTGCGGTGGCGGCTGGGCATCCTCGGTCTGGACACCGTCCTGCTCATCACCGTGACACTCGATGAGGCCGTCGCCCGGGCCCGCCGGCTCCGCGACGGAACCCGTCCCTCCGTCTCCGCACACCTACCCGCCGTCGAACCCGAAAGCGCCTGATCCACCCGGCCAGGTCCGACCGTCGGCCGCGGCGACAAGTCGTCGTCCGCACGATGGGTCGGCTGGCCGCCGCTCAGTGGCGGCGCCCGTCGCGCTGGTACAACTCCGCCCCGGTGTCCCGGCCGGTCCCGGTGTGGACGCGGACGGTCGCGCGGCCGCTCATGTGCCCGACTGGGCACGATGAGACAGGGCCGCGCAGGCTGATGACTTCACATCCACGGGTGCCGCGCCTCACACCGCCTGCGCCTGCCGCCGCTCCCATTCCTCCTTCGTGATCTCGTACCGCACTCCCCCGTGCTCGGAACCCTCAACCGCGATCATGTCGTCCGGCGTGGGGATGCTCGCGGCGAGCGTCATCCCGAGCTTCTCCATGACGTTGCGCGAAGGGCGATTCACGGTCATCGTCTCGGCCCAGACCATGCGGATGCCGAGCTCGGCGAACCCCTTCGCCAGCAGCGCCTGCGAGACCTCCGTGGCGTAGCCCCGTCCCCAGGCCGCCCGGCGCAGGCGGTAGCCGAGCTCGGCCTCCTCACGCGGGCCGCTGCGCAGTGGCCGCAGACAGAACCAGCCGGCGAACGCGCCGCCGTCCTTCTCGTGCGCGGCGAAGAGGCCGAGGTCGTGGTCCCAGCGCTCGTAGCCGGCGAGGATGCTCGGGATGACGAGGTCGCGGACCTCCTCAGGCGGGGTCGGAGCGCCGCCGGTCAGGTAGCGCATCACCGCCGGGTCGCTGTCCAACTCGATCAGCAGGTCCGCGTCGGCGGCGACGAAGGGGCGCAGAGTCAGACGCTCGGACTGGAGGTAGGTGGTCACCTGAGGATGATGGCCGGGCCGGGCCGGACGGTCCAGGGAATTTTCGGGCCCCGCCTGTCACCGGGTGGGGTGCCGGAGAAGCAGCGGTATGTCGCCGGGTGGGGTGCCGAAGGAGCAGAGGTATGGCACGGCCGCCTTCACGTCACCGTAGAGGGCCCGCCGCTGTCGCTGTCCGAGGGCGCAGCGCCGGTCGTCCCGGTGCCCACGCCTCTGGGGCCGACCGGCCGGCCTCGCCCGCCCGGGACGCCGATGGCCCCGGGGCCGGGCAGCAGGCCCGGCAGCGGACCAGGAGGGGCGCGGTGGCTCGGGCCGGGTGCCGGGGCGCGGCGCGGTCGGCTTGCCGGCAGCTCGCCGGCCCGGGGCACAGGGAGGGCAGCGGCGGGGCAGGCGGCACGGGCGCGCAGGAGCAGATGCTGGCGGCGGGTACGGACGGACGGTGGCGACAGGATCTGCGGGCGCCCGGCCCGGTAGGAGACGGGGGTCGACGGCAGGAGTTGGCGCCGCCACATCGTCACCAGCGGTTACTCCGGCGCGGGGCCGGCGCCTGGAAGGGCGGGGCGGGTGATGATCGCTTTGACGGCCTGGTCGAGGGTGGTGGTGGGACGTCCGAGAACGTTCTGGAGGTCGTCGGTCTGCCGTTCCAGTGCGCCGGCCCGGACCTGGTCCTCGAGCCAGCCCTGGGCACCGGATGCGCGGTCGAGCCGGTCCCGGGTGACGACGGACCTGCCGGAGACGCGGCTGAGGGCGTCGGCGAGTTGGCTGTAGGTCCACAGGCTGCCGGTGAAGTCGTAGGCACGGCCGAGATGGGCGTCTTCGGTGAGGACGCGGGCGGCGGCCTCGGCGAGATCGGCGCGCAGGGCGGTGTTGAGGCCACGTCCACCGGTGCCGTCGACGAGTTGCCCCGAGGCGACGGCGGTGCGCAGGCTCTCGTTGAGGAACGCCTCACTGTAGAAGGGGTGACGCAGCACCAGATGGGGCAGACCGCTCGCGGCCAGGATGCGCTCGGTGGTGTGGTGTGCTGCGGTCACGCCGTCGGCCTGGGTGTCGGCGCCAAGGAAGCTGGTGTAGACGATCGAGCCGACGCCGGCCGAGCGGGCCGCGTCGATGGCCGCTCGGTGCTGTTCCGCGCGACGGGTGGGGTGCAGTTCCGGAGAGGAGATCAGCAGCAATCGGTCGGCTCCCTCGAACGCGTCGCTCAGCGTGGCCGGCACGTTGTAATCACCCACGCGGACCTGGATTCCGCGAGCGGCGAGATCCGTGGCTTTACCGGGATCACGCACCGCCGCTACGACGCGAGCAGGCGGGCATCGGGTCAGCAACTGATCAATGACCAGCCGACCGAAAGCGCCTGAAGCGGCTGATATGACGATCATCCACGTTTTCCTTACTGCGTCACGGTGACCGGGGTCCGGCCGACCCGGATACCGGGCTCACCATGGGTGAACAACCGGTCATGCGTCAAAGCCTTTTGCACGGCGTGCCTTTGACCACGCCGGGCTGCGCTGGATGGTGTGGAACAGGGCGATGCGGGGCGTGCTGCGCACACCGACCGAACCCTGCTTCGGTCGGTGTGCGCCGCCGAGCAGCCGTCTGGCCGCGCATGCGCCGGGTGATGGCCGGCAGCGCCTTCGGCACACGCGACGACGGCGATCACACACTGCGCCGAGAGTCACGCCGAACCGAACGGCAGCCTGTTCCCGTTGGGCGGTTCTGGCTCGCTTTCCGTGAAGCGGTCACGGTTGGTGATCAGTGGGTCTTTCGAGTCCTTGGAGGATCTTTCGCACTTCCTGGCGCCACTGGTCGGCGTCGGCGCTGCGGATCCAACTTCCCTACGGTGCCCTGCGGGAGGCGGCCCGGAGGTTTCTCACCGAGGTCGTCCGGCGAGGAAGTCCGCAAGGGAAGAGGCGAGTGCTTCAGGAGCCTCTTCGGCCACGTGATGCCCGGAGTCGATGCCGTAGCCGCGTACGTCCGGTGCCCACTGCCGCCAGATCTTCACCGGGTCCCCGTACAGGTCCTCGAGGTCGTCCCGGAGCGACCAGAGGATCAGTGCCGGGCACTGGATCCGTGTCCCGGCCGCGCGGTCGTCCTCCTCGTGCCGCCGGTCGATGGTGAGACCGGCCCGGTAGTCCTCCAGCATCGCCCGCACCACGTCGGGGTTTCTCGTGGCCGCGCGCCACTCGTCATAGTTCTCCTGCCCCATGCTCTGGGGGTCACCGCGGTACCAGCTGTCCGGATCGGCGTTGATGACCCGCTCGGGAATGTCCGGCTGGGCGAAGAAGAACCAGTGCCACCACTGCGTGGCGAACTCCGTCGTGATGCGGGACAAGTGCTCCGTGAGGGGCAGACAGTCGATCAGCGCCAGCCGCGAGACCGCGTCGGGATGATCGAGTGCAAGACGCAGCGCGACACTGCCTCCGCGGTCGTGCCCGGCTAGCGCGAACCGGGTATGGCCGAGGGAGCGCATCACCTCCACCACGTCACCAGCGACAGCCCGCTTGGAGAATCCCGCGTGGTCCGCGGTGGGCGCGGGACCGGTGGACCGGCCGTACCCCCGCAGATCAGGACAGACCACCGTGAAACCTTGTCGGACGAGGAGCGGGGCGACGCGATGCCAGGTCGCAGATGTCCGAGGGTGGCCGTGCAGCAGCACCACCGGCGGCCCTTCCCCGCCGTAGCGAACGAAAATCGACGCTTCACCGACCTGAACCCGCCTGGTCTCAAAGCCCTCGAACAAGGCCCGCACCTCCCGCACTCCCTGACGCACCGCCACGGCACCTATCGGCCCAGGACAACCCCGTACTCGCACCCAAGGAGCGCCGGGCCAACAGGCTGCGCAAGCCGGCCCCGTTCACCGACGAGTGCCGACCGGCACAGCCTTCCTCATGCCCCCGTAGGTCCCGTGGACACAACTGCCCTATTCGCCAGCGGTGTCAGCGAGGTGGCGGGGGCGCTCAGTCGCGGCCGAACGGCAGCCTGAGGCGGCCGAACGGCAGCCTGCGGCCGAACGGCAGCCTCGGCCCGCAGTACGAAGGCCGTGGTCCTGTGCCGGCGGGGCAGCGGGTCCGGTGTGCGGGCCAGCGGGACGGTGGTTCGGCGATGCCTGGTGACTGGCGGGTGGATCGGATCGGGCCGGCACAGCCCGGCGGTGCAGGCGAAGCTCGGGTTGTTGGCTTGATCGGTCCGCGAACCTTGATCGTCGCCGGGCCTGCTGATTGGTTGGCCGGTATGAGTGAACTGGGACCCGTCGTCTGGCCGCCTTCCCCGATCAAGACCGAGCGTCTCGTGCTCCGTGAACCCGATGCCCGGGACCGAGCGGCGTTCATCGATCTGTACGCCTCGCCGGAGGTGCACACCTACCTTGGCGGTCCCCGGCCGCGTGACGAGCTGGAGCGCGAGATGCCCGAGGTGCCCGGGCGGCGGCCCGGCAGTTTCGTCGTCGAACTCGACGGGGCGATGATCGGCCAGATCCTGCTCCGGAGAGCACCGGAGGACGGTCGCCCCGCTGCTGCGGGGAAGGTGGATCTCGGCTACCTGTTCCTGCCGCACGCCTGGGGATCCGGGTATGCCACCGAGGCCTGCACAGCGGCACTCGACTGGTTCGACGGCGCCCTTCCCGGCGAGCCGGTAGTGCTCCACACCCAGACCGCCAACGTCGCCTCGATGCGCCTCGCAGCGAAGCTGGGTTTCACCAAGGTGGAGCGGTTCCACGCCTGGGGCGCCGAGCAGTGGCTCGGCCTGCGGTCCCCACTCACGCCGCACGACTGAGCTTCCATGCCCACTGGTGACTGACCCCCGATGGTGACTGATCGCGTAGGTAGTCGCTGGCGGGCGTGGGATGGGGGCGGTTGGATGTCGTGGTGAGCAGCACTGAGGTGTCGACCGGACTACCGAGCGACTCGCCGGGCCACGGTGCGGCCCCCAGTCGGCCTAGGCCCTGTCTCCTTGACTATCCGCTGGCCGGGGCGCTTGCGGATGGTCCATGGTGGTGCCGTCAGGATTCCGCCCGAAGGCGGCCTCTAGAACAGCAGGGAGGTCTGCCTCGAGGACCGTGGCACGCACCTCCGCCAGGACATGAGGGAAGGTGTCATCGTCTACGGCGCCCATGTGCTCCTGACGGATTTGGTAAATGATCTCAACGAGTTCAGGCCTCAGCCGCATCGGGGAAGTTCCCCTGAGGTCATGCGCTGGTTCATGCACCAGGTCGACGAAGAGATCTGCACCTCCCGTGCCTGGCAAGGTCCAGTTCCAAGTACCAGGCGTCATCGGGCACGGAGTACATCGCGGTGATCGTGTAGTCGCCGTCGGGGTGTCGGAAAGCCATTGCCGCATGTTGTCACGCTGGCCTGAGGGTGTGCCTCTCCAATTACGCGACCCGGGCCCAGATGAGGATGGCGGCGAGGTGGAGTGCTGCCTGGTAGACGATGGCGAGCTTGTCGGTTCGCATGGCCAGGCCGCGCCACCGCTTGAGTCGGTTGATGCACCGTTCGACGGCGTTGCGCTGCTTGTAAGCCTCGAACGCATCCGCGAGTCCCGCGCCAACGGCTGGCTCGGCGAGGTCGAGGGACTCCAGGTCAGTTTCGACGCTGCGATGGCCAAGCTCAACAGCCTGAAGCGATCTCCAACCGATGGTCGGCCACGGCTGATCGACCTTGGCATGCCTGTCTTCACCGACCACGCACCCCGCCCGCGCCAGGACCGGGCAGGCCCGGATGACCGGCCCTGATCCTGTCAGGGAGCGAGTTCGGTTTCGCGAAGGCTGCGGAACACCGCCGGGGTCGCCCACCCGCGCAACGTGGCGTGAATCGCCGATCGGAATGCGGCCTCGGCCGTGGCGGCGTCGAGAGCCCCAGCCAGTTCAAGAGTCACGAGCCCGTGCAGGGTGGCCCAGATAGACAGGGCGATCGCCGTCGCGTCGCCGGCGAGGACAGACACCGCCAACGCGCGATCGATCGCCGCGAGGAGCGGACGGATCGGGTCAACGGCACCGACCTCCCCCGACGGGTCGAAGGACTGCACACCACCGAACAGCACCGTGTACAGGTGGCTGTGTCCGCGCCCCCAACGACGATAGGCGACGGCCAGGGCGTAGAGGTCGGCGAGAGGGTCCGCGGAGGTCTGCGCCGCCGACAGGTCCTGGAACAGGCCGGCGACAGCTCTGTCGCGCACCGCACCGATCAGTCCGTCCTTACCACCGAACAAGGAATACACCGCCGTCGTCGACGCCTCGGCAGCGGCGGCCACGGCGCGGACCGTGAGCGACTCCCGCGGACGGCTGGCGAGCATCTCGGTCGCGCACTCCACAAGCCGCTCTTTGACGGCCTCGTCGTTTGTTCTCGGCCTACCCACGGTCAGCAGCCTACCCTCTTTGGTAACGTCGTTTTGAAACGACGTTCTGAAACTGTTGGAGGTCCGCTATGCCCACATCCGCCATACGTCTCGTCCGCTTCACCGGACGCTTACTGCTGGCCCTGGCCGCCGTCGTGATGCTGGTCGTCGTCTTTCTCGCGCTGATCACCCTCACAGACGGGGCAGGCTCGGGGCTCGCCGCATGGTTGACGACCCTTGGAGTCGGGGCTGTCCTCGCGACGTGGCGGAGTCGGCGCCGCACGTGGCCGGCGCGGCTCGTGCCGTTCCTGCCGGTGGCTGTCGCGGCGGCGCTGACGGCATCGGTCTGCATCCCGACCGTGCCGACGGCCCGGCGGTACCCGCCCGCGCTGCCCTTCGTGACCACGCAGCACTGGAGCCTGAGCACGGGCAGCCGGGTCGCGGTGTACCACTACCCGCCCGCGCACCCCAGCCCCCGGCATCCCATCCCGCTCGTGTACCTCAACGGCGGACCGGTCCGTGGCATCTCGGTACTCGACCACCGGTTCCTGCAACTCCTGGCCCGCCAGGGCTACGACGTCTACGCCTACGAACAGGCCGGCGGCGGACGCAGCGATCTGCTCCCCATGGGCCAGTACACGATCTCCAGGCCGGTCAGCGACCTTGCCGCCTTCATCGACCGCCTGAACAAAGGCAAGGTCGACATCCTCGGCTTCTCCTCGGGCGGGGCCGTGCTCACCCGAGCCCTGACCGACCCGAGCGTCGCCGCACGCCTGCACCGGGCGATCATCGCCGAGCCCGGCCCCATGGACGGCCCCTCCGCACACATCACGGGGCACAAGGGCCGAAAATCCGCACGCGGACTCGCGCCGGCCCGGACCGGACCGCGATCGACACACGTCCCCCGGTACGCCGTGGCATTCGGCCTCATGCGACTCGGACTCCTCAGCCCCGGCACCGGACTGATCGGACAGGCCGAAGGCGACAACGCCTTCACCGCCGCGGACCTCGGCAGCGACACCGCATCCGCGTACTGCGCCCGTGACGCGCACCGCATCCCCGCCGAGGACACCGCACAGAACTTCTCCTTCAGCCCCGCCGCCAGCCTCCGCATCCAGCAGACGGTCAAGGACTCACCCTCCATCGCCTCACAACTGAGGCAGTCCCGGACCCCCGCGATGCTGATGATCGCCGAATGCTCCTCCCAGATCCGTCAATGGGAGACCGCCGTCCTTGCCAATGACCCCGCCATCCAGCGCACGCAGTACATGCCCGGAGTCGGACACCACATGTGGAACGGCCTGGACGACAACAACGACCGAGCCGCCGCCGTCATCACCGCGTTCCTTCGGGACAAGCCGGCCCCCCTGCCGAACTACCCGACCCGCGACGAGATCCCTGCCTTCCTGCGCGATCACAAATGAAGACGTTGAGGCCCGTCACCGGCAACGGCCGGCGAGCCCTCGAAGCCGACCCGGCCCCGAGCCAGGCACAGCCAAGGACGACCTCGTGGTCCGGAAAAGGACACCCGCGCATGAAACGGTCGAGCAGGCGGACACCGAGGCCCTGGCCCGGTCGCCGGCCTGCTGGTGGTGATCCCGACGAGGTCTTCGGCGACGTGACCCTGCTGACGCACGCGATCGACGTGGAGGGTGATGCTTCCCTGCAGAGCGGTCAGCCGTTGACGGTGCGCACCACGGCCGTGTTGCCGGCCTTCGGGGCTGATCCGGAACTCGCAGACCCACCCGGCCCCACCCCCATGGACATGGCCCGTGAGTACGGACACGGCCTGGCGATCACGCCGCTACAGGCCCACACCAGCGGACGAGCCGCTGGTAAGTGATCGCCCGCGGACCTGACGGGTGCGGGTGAACGAGCCGGATGCCGGCTCCCTCAGCGGGTTACCGAGCCGGCGGCCCGGCCTTGGCACGCCGGTAGTCCGGGTCGCGAGGGCTGGCCGGCCAGCCGGTCAGACGTACAGCGCCGGCACCGGCAGTCGAGCGCGCTCCCTGCCTGGGTGGGTGCTGCGGCGAGTACGACGGCACCGTGCCTGAGGAGGTGGAGCCGCGTTACGCCCGCCGGGAGGGCGAAGCCGGCGTGATCGGCCGGGGATCGCGGGTGTCATCGACGGGCGTCGTCCCGCACGGCCGTCGGTGAGACATGCGTCTTCGCAGCTCACAAGCTGGGACGTCCCACGAAGTCGCCACCTGGCGAAAGCCTGTGTCGCGGTAGCCGGATCGGCGCGCATGGTGGCTCCCGTCAGCAGACGGACCTCGACAGGAGGGGGAAGCAATGGGGAAGGGAATGCGGACGAGGGCAGGCATGGTCCTCGGCACGCTCGGTCTGGCCACGGCGGCCACGCTGATCACCGCCGGACCGGCGTTGGCGAGCGGATCGGTGTGCGCGACGACCTGTGCCTCGGAGGTGAACTTCACGTCCGACGGCGAGTACTTCACCGTGCACGACTACGCCTCGGACGGAAAGTCGACCGTCGGGGACCTTCAGTACTACTACAACGGTTCCTGGCACGACGAGGGCTGGGTCTGGAACTCCAACGGCTACAGCGGAAGCCCGGTGACGAAGAACTACTCGATCGGTGAGGGTGTCGACGTCGCCTACATAGCCTGCTTCGGGCACGCGAGTACCGGCGAGATCTTCGACTGCGGGGACTGGCACTACGACACGGCCTGATCCCCGGAGGTCCCCTCCCCGGCCCTCCCTCGGCCGGCCGAGGGAGGGGACCGCGTCGCTGACCGTGTCCACCCGCCGCGCAGCGGTGTGGTGATCCCGGATCGCCAGGGGTCAGGGACGCCGGTCATCCTGTCGGGACCCAGGCCCGCCGGCCGTTTCATCGGTCCGGCCACCCGCGGTCGAGAGTGCCGCCATCGTGGGCCGAGCGGTCACCTTCGCCCGGCTGGAGGGCGCTGTCGACCCGGCCGTCGCCCGAGCAGCCGGCCTGGGACACGGTTGCATTCTCCCTGTCCCAGAGCCTGCCGAGTCGTCCCCACGGCACACCGTGGGGACGGACTGCTGTCCGCCTCCGAGCAGGGCTGCCCGAGCCTGCCACAGGTTCAAGGCCGTGAAGGCCGCCCTGGTCGGGACCGGCTGCGCCCGCGCCCGCCTCGGCAGTGGGCGGGTGAGGTGTTCGCGTCCGCCTCATCCGGGCTGTCTCCGGTACACGCCGCCATCCGGCCCTCTCATCACCCGGAGCGCGCCTTCACGGCGGCACGTGTCCGTTCGGTCCGCTCAGCCGGAGTGGGCGGGGGTCCGGCGGGGCGGGGCGGGTGCCGACGGCTCGGGGGGCTCCAGCAGGTGCCGTTGCCCGCCCGGCCGAGTGCAGCCGTGGCGGCCGGAGGTCAGTTGCGTGCAGGCCTTCGCCCGGGAGGGGTCGGACGCGGGGATCATGGCGGTGTACACGTCGGTGTCGTAGTGCACCCGCTCCCGCAGGGACCTGCCGCGCGCCGGGACCACCTCCGCCACGTCGCCGGGACGACCCCAGCTGATGCGGCCCCAGGCGGCCCGGCACGCGTTGCTGTAGCGCAGTTCGACGTACACCCGGCCCACCCGGGCCAGGGCCGAGGTCCAGGCGTCACCCGCACACCCGGTGTCCTTCGGGTCGAGGCCGGCGCAGCCGTCCGCGAAGCACTGCGTGTCCACATCGGCTTCCGCTGCGGTCGTCGATGTCTCCGTGGTGCCGGGTTTCCGGTGCGGGCCGGCGTCGTGACCGCCTGCGGCCGGGATGGCCGCCGCTCCGACGGCCACCGCGGCCGAGACGACGAGGAGACCGGCCAGCCGTGCGCCCGGTGACCTCCGGCGCGCGGGCCGGGCGGGCGGCTCCACCGCCTCGGCCGCCGGCTGTCCGCCGGGATCCGCTTCCGGGCCGGGCGGGCGCGGCCGGTTCCACGCCTGCTCCGCCAGTTCCCACAGGGCTGTCAGGGGTGCGATGTCGCGGCCCGTCAGCCGGCCCAGCGCCTCGACGGCTTCCCGGGGCGGCAGCTTCCTGCCGTTGAGGTACCGTTCCCAGGCCGACTTGCTGTACGGCGTCCTCCCGGCCAGCGCCGCGAGGCTCTGTCCGCTGTCGTCCTTCATCTCCCGCAGTCGGTCCACCAAGGCCCGCACATCAGGTTCCAGCTCGTGCGGTAGCTCCCGCCACTTCCCCATCGCCCGTCCCGCCCTGTCCGCCGCGCACTGCACGCCGAGCCGACGGTACGGTCACCGGTTCTCGCCGCAGAAGTGCATGGCTTGCCATTTCTCGCCGCCGGGTAGGGGCGGGACATGGAGGTCGCCGGAGGACCGCATCTGCTGCGCGTGGCGCTCGTCCTGGCCGTATCGGCCCTCCTGGCGTCCGTGCCGGCGAGTGCCGCCGACCGGCCGACGGCGTCGTACGTCTCCGGCCGCGGCGCCCTCGGCGACGACTGGCGGGACGAGGGACTGCTCGACGCCCGCGGGCATCCGCGCAGTGATCTCGTCGGCCTGTGGCAGTCCGTGCTGTGGGCGGACGGTTATCTTCCCCGGGCTTTGGTCACCTGCCGCTACGACGCCCGTACCCGTGAGGCCACGCGTGTCTGGCAGAGCAACCACGGCCTGGTCGCGGACGGGGTCGCCGGGGCCCAGACCTTCGGCTTCGCGGGCACGAGGCTGATTTACCGGCAGCCGTGGACGGTGTACGCCGGCGAGCGGTACGCCCTGCCTCTGCGCCGTACCGGCGCGGGTGTCTACGAGGTGTACGACGAAGGGCGTTTCCGCCCGCTGCGTACCGACACGACCACGTTGCACGTCTGCCGGGGCGGTCATTGATCCACCACCCAGGAGGTGCGGGCGCCGACACCGAGTTGACGGCCGGGCAGGTTCACGCTCCCCCTGGCCCGGCCGGGCGTCGCGCCCAGCATGCCGGTGCGCGCCTCACCGGCGGGCGCGCTCGTCGCCCGGCTGTCGGTGGAGACGGTGAGCCGTGAAGTGCCGGCGCCGGGAACCACCTCGGCCCACACGGCACGGCAGAGCGGGCTGTACCAGAGCGTGAGCGTGTGGTGCCCGGCGCTGAGCGCGTGCACCGGCACACCGCCCCGGTCGCAGCCGAGCCGGTAGGGGTCCCGGCCCCGGCAGCCGTCGCCGCGACAGGGCACGCCGGGTGCCGTCCCGGTCGCGGCGGGCAGCGGCCAGGGTCACTCGGGCTCACCGGACGGCGCCCCCTGAGGGGACAGGTCACGGGACGCCGTGCGACCAGCGCCGTCCCAGGGACTCAGCAGAGCCAGCGACGAGGCCAGCAGCAGCGCCGTCCCCAGCAGAGCGCCGAGCATGGTGGTCCGGGATCGCCGACGAGGGGCCGCGCCGACCGGTGCGGCCTCCTCGCCCCGGTCCGGAAGCCGCGCCGGTCCCGGCTCCTGTTCCCGGGCCGCGGCCACCTCCCACAGTGCCCGGAGCCGGCCGTTCTCCTGTGCGGCGAGACGTCCGAGGGCGTCCACGGCCTCCCACGGCGGCATCGTCCGGCCGGACAGGTAGCGGTACCAGGAGGTCGCGCTGTAGCCCGTCTTCCGGGCGAGCTGGGCGAAGGTCCAGCCGTGGCGGCCCTTGAGCCGCCGCAGCTCCTCCAACAGCCGCCGGTGCGCTTCCGGAAGGTCCCCGGGCATGGGTCTTCGCAGGGTCACGTCCGGCGTCCGGCGGGGCCGGGCGGCCGGAATCCGTCCCCTCGCGCGGACGCACCGGAGCCCACCCTCAGCAGCCCGCCTTGCCGTCGATGTAGACCGTGCTCACGGTGTCCGGCTGGAGCACCCGCTGCTCGGAGGGGGCCAGGCAGACGCCGTACGAGCGGCCGTCGCCCGCAGTGGTCATGTGCAGGATCGCCCTCTCCTCGTTGAGGCCGCTGTAGACCGCGTAGGCGCCGTAGGCGTCCGGTCCCAGCTCCTGCGGGAACCGTGTCACCCCCCGGTAGGAACCCGTCGGCCGCCCCTGTGCCCAGTCGTCCGCCGTCTTGTAGAAGCAGACGTCCAGCTCGGCACAGCCGTTGCCGGCCCGTGCCGCGGACGGTGGCGCCGCCGCCACAGCGGCGGCGGCGAACAAGCCGGCCACGGCCGTCGTCATCACCCTCGTCCCACGTCTCATGGTCCTCAGGCCAACACACAGGGCGCGGGAGGCAGAAGAGGTTTTTCGGCCCGCCGTGCCAGCCGTCTCGCGTATCACCGTTGCGCCCGGTGTCTTCACAGGTCACCCGGGTGGGACGGCACAGGGTCGCGGCCCCTGCCGACGGTGCGTGGCACCGCCGTGCCACCAGCCTGCCACCCGGAGGAAGCGTGCCCTCTCTGCGCGCGCAGTGCTCTGGTGGTCGGCGCGACCGTCCTCCAGTGGAAGATCCGCGGCATCGCCGCCGACGGCACGGAGAGTTCCGCCGCGGAACCGAACGCCCCGCGCAATGGGGTAGAGTGATCTTGAGCCCGCCGCCACAAGCGGACAGAGCTCAACGCGTCGGTGGTCCAAGGAAAGACGCCCCGCTTCCTGCGGGGAAATGCAGGTGCAAGGCCTGCCCGGCGCTCCAACGGGAAAGCCCCGCCTCTGACGAACCGTCAGAGGCGGGGCTTTCGGCATGAGACACCGCGTCAGGAGGTCAGGCCGGGGGTTGACCACCCCCGAGACGGCGGGGGTGGCCATCGACCTGGTCGTGGTTGGCGGCGCCGTCCTGGTCGTCCCGCGTCAGAGGGACACGACGCCCGGCGCCTGACTCAGCAGCCGATCGGCGACGAGCCGACGGCCACGTCGTCAAACCACAGGGTGTCGTCGCCGGTTCCGTAGCTCTCCCAGCCCAGCCGCAGGGCGGTCGGCCGGGGCGGGGTGGTGCGGGAGAGCCACTGCTGGTCGACGTCCTGCGTCGGTACGCCGTCGACGTGCAGTCCGGGCACCTGTTCGTCGCCCAGCCAGGTGTCCAGCTTGGGCGCGGAGGTGTCCACGGCGAACCGCAGGCACTGCCAGCTCCCCGTCGGCAGCGGCCTGCTCAGCGCCACCCCGGCCGGACTCTGGGCGGGAAGCGTGGCGTCGTCGCCCTCCCGGTTCCACTGGAGCGCGCCGTTCTGACCGCCGACCCGGAGCGCCCGGCCGCCCTGGGAGGTGTCCGGCATCGACACGAAGGTGACGTGGGAGGAGGGCAGCGCGCTGACGTGCCGGACCCACAGGCGGACGTACAGCACCGGGCCGACCGACGACAGGTCGGTGGTGGCGGCGACGAAGGCGTGGTTGCAGTAACCGGCGCGCCCGTCCACCCGCAGTGACCTGGTGCCGCCGTGGGCGACAGCCGTGTCGACGGCGGCCGTGCCCGAGCCCTGGCAGTCCGGCGCGGTGAAGCGCCAGTCACCGGACGGGGAGGGGCCGGTCTGGTCCTCGAAGCCGCTGCACAGCACGGCGTTGCCGCAGTCGGCGGGTGGCTGGGTGGGGGGAGGGGTGGTGGGCGGTGTGGTGCCGTCGTCTCCGCAGGGCACGCCGTTGAGACTGAAGTCGGTGGGCGCGGGGTCGGCGGACTGCCAGGTCCCCTGCAGGCCGAACTCGGTGCCGGCGCCGCTGGGCAGAGCGGCGTTCCAGTCCGTGCCGACCGCGGTCACGGAGCGGCCCGTCTGGGTGACGGTGGCGTTCCACGCGGAGGTGACGTGCTGGTCACCGCCGTAGGTCCAGGTGAGCCGCCAGGCGCTCAGTGCGGCACCCAGGTTGGTGACGCGTATCTGCGCGGTGTAGCCGCCGGACCACTTGTTGACGGAGTAGTCGACCCGGCAACCGGCGGCGGTGCCGGTGCTGCTGCCGCTGGCGGGCACCGCGACGAGGAGGGACACCACCGGCGCGAGGATCGCCGCGGCCACCGCCCAGGGGGTGCGCACCCATCGAGGGCATCGCGCGGGCTGAGAGGGCATGTACGTCTCCGGAGGAGGGGGGAAGGGGGAGGGGAAGGGGAGGGAGGCGGGGGCCGGCACCCGATCGATCGATTGGGAGCGCTCCCGAACCGCCTGAGAGTGCATGCCGCCGGTCGGGGGGTCCGGTCGGCGGGGCCGGTCGCTGGGCGGGCCCCGTCGCTGGCGGGCCCGGGCGGCGGCGGACCCGGCCCGGTCTGGCCGGGCCGGGTCCGATCGGGTGGGGCGAACCGGTGACGCCCGGGTCAGCGGAAGTTCACGTCACTGCACAGGAAGTACGTCTGGTCCATGTGCGACGCCTGCCAGATCGTGTAGACGACGTGGCGGCCGCTGTAGCCGGACGTGCTCACGGGGATCGAGTAGTTCTGGCTGGGCGCGTACTTCCCCGTGCGGGCGACCAGTTGCAGGTCCTTCCAGGTCAGCGGCTGGGTGGTGGGGTCGAAGCCCTGCCGGGTGACGTAGACGAGGAAGTAGTCCGCGCCATGGCTGGCCTGGTCGTACAGGTGCACGGTGAAGTTGGCGCCGATGTCCGTGGTCTTCCAGGGGCCGACGGTGTCCAGGGAGTCGTAGCGGCCACTCTCGGTGTGGCCGCCGCTGCACAGCTGCCCGTCGGGGATGACGGCCTGGAAGTTACCGGCGGAACCGTTGCGGTACAGGCCGTTCCAGTTCCACATGGCGTTGGGGTTGGCCTGCCACGCCTGCCAGCACATGGGGTCCTGCTGCGCCATGGCCGGGTTCTGGAAGTCGCTGCCCCAACGCTGCCAGCAGCCGTAGTTGCGGGAGGCGGGGTCGATCACCGAACCGTGCGCGGAGGCGGTGCCGCCGCCCCAGGTGATCAGGCTGACCAGGACCGCGACGAGGGTGCTCAGGACGAGCGTCACGCGACGGCCGGCCGTACGTTGTGCATGCTCATGACAATGCATGACGGGGTTCTTCCTGTGGGGGTTGGGTGTCGTTTCGTTGGGGGGTCGTGGGGGGCGCGGGACGTGGGAGCGCTCCCGCGCCTTCCAGGCTGCTGGGCGCGCGTCGGGGCGGCAACAGCTTGTTTCCGCCAAAGCCGGGGGACGCGGAACCCCGTGGGAAAACCGTCCCGGCACGTTACCGGTCGGAGCATGGCCGTACCGGCCCCGACGAGGGCGTGACGTGCGGCGCACAGTCCTCGAGCACACGGGCGAGTCCGGAGGCGCCCGCGGGATCGAGGCCCTCTTTCGGCCGGGACCTACCGGTGGCCGGGAGAAGCCGCGTCGTTCTCCCGTTCGCAGGGGGACGAGACGCGGAAGACCCCGGCGGTGCCGCTCGTCCTGGCTGGAGAGGGCCAGGTCGCGACGCCTTTCGTGCGAGGAGCCCCGAGGCCCCGGCCCTCCCGGGCGGTGCGCGGCAGTGGTGGCGGGCATGGGTCATGCTCCGTGGCGGACAGCGCGTCGGATGGCGTGAAGGCACCGGGGTCTCCTCGCCGGGCGTGGCGCCACGGCGCGTGACGAGCGGGGTGCTGGGGCGGGGACTAGCCTGGAGAGCAGTCGGGCGGCCGTGTCGGCCGAGAGGTCATCCCGACACCGACCCTGCGGCCGGCGGACGCGTGGCGGTGTCCGCGGCCCCGAATTCCTCCTGAGCGCGAGCGTCGCACCAGGCCGACGCCCGCGCCGGGCCTCGCGCCCCGTCGGGTGGGCGTCACTTCGTACTGCCGGCGGGTGGACCGGGCGGGAGTACGGAAATGGCGTGGAACGTGACCGGTACCTACTTCGAAAGCTGCAACTGCGACACCGTGTGCCCCTGCACGACCTCGGGCCTGACCGCCCCTGCCGACAACGAGCGCTGTCAGGTGACGTTCGCGTTCCACGTCGCACAGGGTGAGGTCGACGGCGTGGACGTCTCCGACCGCAACGTGGTCGTCTTCGCCGACGCGCCGCGCGTGATGGCCGACGGCGGCTGGCAGGTGGCGCTGTACGTCGACGCTTCGGCCGACGACGGCCAGGCGGAGGCGCTGGGCAAGGTGTTCTCCGGGCAGGCGGGCGGACCGATGGCGGCGCTCGTGCCTCTCGTCGCCGAGGTGCTCGGCGTCGAACGCGCACCCATCGACTTCCGCGACGACGGCCGCCGGCACACCGTGCGGGTGGCGGACGCCATCCACATCGAGATCGAGGACCAGGTCGCCCCGCAGTTCGGCGACGACGGTCCGGTGATGAAACTGTCCGGCGTGTTCCACCCGGCGAACAGCACGCTGACCGTCGCCAGGTCGACACGGGCCGTCGGCCACGGCGTGCACGGCCGCTCCTGGGACTTCACCGGCCACAACGCCCACTCGGCGCCCTTCTCGTGGTCGGCGTGACGCGGCCCGCGACGGCGGCCCGGCGCCCCACGGCCCGTACGGGAGCGGTCCTCCTCGCGGCGGCCACGGCGGCGGCCTGGACGTGGACGGCACTGCGCCGGGGTGACATGGGAGCGGGGACCTCGGCCGGCGAGCTGCCCGCCTTCCTGGGCACGTGGACGATCATGATGGCCGCGATGATGCTGCCGGCCACGGCACCGGTCGCCTCGCTGTACGCGCGGACCGCGCCCGCGCGCCGGACGCCGCGCCTGATCGCGTTCACCGCCGGTTACCTGCTGGTCTGGGCGGCCGCCGGACTGCCGGCGTACGCGCTGGCCGCCGGGGCGGCACGGGTGGCGACCGCTCATCCCACCGCGGGGACGGCGGTGGCCGCCGCCGTCTTCGCCCTCAGCGGTGCCTACCAGCTCACCCCCCTCAAGGACGTCTGTCTCACCCGGTGCCGCTCACTGGTCGGTTCGCTGCTGTACTACGCGTCGTACCGCGGCCCCGCCCGCCACCTGCGCGCCGGGGCCCATCACGGAGCGTTCTGCCTGGGCTGCTGCTGGTCCCTGATGCTGCTGCTCACCGCGTTCGGTGTGATGAACCTGTGGGCCACGGTGGGCCTCGCCGCCGTCATCACCGCGGAGAAACGCCTGCCACGGGGCCGTCTCCTCGCCCGCGCCGTGGGACTGGCCTCGCTCGCCCTCGCGATCGGTGTCTTCTGGCTGCCCCTGCTGGCGCCCAACCTCACGGGCGGCGGCATGACGGACATGGGCCTGCCACCAACATGACCCCGGTCACCGCGTCGCCCGCCTGGGGACGCCGGGATGCAGTGTCCGTTCGTTCTCGAGCCCGAGGGGACCGGGCAGCACCGACTACTACACCCGCCTGGAACAGGCGCGGTCGCCGCAACCGACGCCGTCGGTACGGCGCGGTCTGGTACGGGGGCCGCGCTGACCTCGGACCGGCGCGCGGTGCCTCGTCGAGCGGCCGGACTCTTGAGAGAGTGGTCGCATGTGCGGTCGATACGTTGCCACCCGCAGCCCGCAGGACCTGGCGCAGCTGTTCCATGCCACCCAGTGGCCTACGACGGAGGCGCTCACGCCGAGCTGGAACGTCGCGCCGACCGACGAGGTGTGGGCCGTCCTGGAACGCGCCCCGCGCGACGAGGGCGGCGCCGCGGCACCGGTGCGGCAGCTGCGGCCGCTGCGCTGGGGCCTGGTGCCGTCCTGGGCGAAGGACCCGAAGATCGGCGCGCGGATGATCAACGCCCGGGTGGAGACCGTGCACGAGAAGCCGGCCTACCGCCGTGCGTTCCGCACACGCCGCTGCCTGCTCCCGGCGGACGGCTTCTACGAGTGGCAGCCGGAAAAGGACCCGGTCACCGGCAAGGTGCGCAAGCAGCCGTACTTCATCCACCCCGCGGACGACCAGGTGATGGCGCTGGCCGGGCTGTACGCGTACTGGCGCGATCCGGCCGTCGGCCAGGACGACGACCCGGCCGCCTGGCTGACGACCTGCACCATCATCACCACCGAGGCCACCGACGCGGCCGGCCGCGTGCATCCGCGCATGCCCCTCGCCCTCACCGAGGACCACTACGAGGCCTGGCTCGACCCCGCGCATCAGGACCCCGACGAGCTGCGGTCTCTCCTCGGCCGGCCCGCCGACGGACACCTGGAGGCCCGCCCGGTCTCCACGGCTGTCAACAACGTCCGCAACAACGGCCCCCAACTCCTCGACCCGGTCAGCCTGTAGCCGCAGCCAGGGTCGTACCGCGAGCCGAGGGTGCCGGGGCTCGTCACGCCTGGGGGTCCGCGGCCACGCGCCCGGCGACGGTGCCCGGGGCGCGGCGGGACGTGCTCGGCGCCGGCCCGGTCCAGCGGCGCCCACAGCGCGTCGTCGGGGGCGAGGTGGGCGGACCGCTGACGCCGGGTGCCGGCAACAGCGCCCCCTCGTGTCGCCCCCGGACCGGCCCGCTGACCAGGCCCGTAGGGTCCCCAACGCGGCCGTCGCTACTCACCCGTCTCGTGTTCCGAACGATCCTTGGCGAGAGGCTCGTCGTAGGTGATCTCGACCGGCGCGTTCGCCTCCGCTCGTGCGCGGTCGGAAGCCGCCGCGATCTCCTCGTAGGTCCATTCCCTGTGCAGACGCTCTCCGTGGGCATCGGTGATGTCGACGACCAGGCCGGTCCACTCCTCGGCGGGCTGTTCGGGGACGAGTCCCAGTTCGTACGTGGCGTCCTGGAGCAGGGGTTCGGTGACACGTATGCCGGTGAGTCTCTCGGCGAGAGCGAGAACCGCCGCCTTCCCGTCGACGTCCGGGGCGTTCTCGTCGTGTTCTCCTCCGGGAGTCAGCGGAAAGCCGACTTCCCGCAACAAGGGGACCAGTTCATCGGGGCTGCTGCCGTCGCGCGCCGAGGGGCCTTCGAACGCCGTACGGAGCTCACCGTCCTCGAACCAGTGGAAGAGGTGGATGGGCTTGCCGCCGTTGCTCGAGTGCGCCACGACCCTGCCGCCCTCCGACAGCGTCTCGGCGCACGGCATCCCAAGGCCACCGTCGAAGCCGAGGACAACTGTCCAGTCGCCCTTCTCGCCAGTGGCCTTGAAGGCGCCGGCGACGTAGGACTCGTCCCAGTAGTCGTGATCCACCCCGGCACGGTGAGCGTCATCCGCCGCGATCAGCCCGGCCGTGCCCTCCCCGGTGCCGCGCGGTTCCGCCTCCAGCGCACGCAGCACCTCCTGCGGGCTCCGCCCCCGAATCAGTGTCAAGGTGTACCCGCTCCCCATCATGTGGCGGAAGAGCGGCGAGGTCCGGATCCAGGCGTAGTCGTGTGCGGTCACCAGGTTCATACGGCGCAGTGTGCCCGATGCCTCTGACAACGCCCGGTCAGCCCGTGCCACCTTCCGTTTCCCGGTGGCTCGGTCCGGCCGCATAGTCCAGCGGAGGTGCGATCGCTTGCGCATCCGCCCCTTCACCGACCCACAGGGCGATGAACAGCGCGGCGGTCGCTTCCAGGAGTCCCGCACGCTCGAGACCGCCGCCGGCCACGGGGTCACAGCCCACGTCCCGCACCAACTGGCGTACACGCACGAGGAGGGCCGTCTCATCGTCCCCGCAGACCGGCACGGCCAGTGGCCGTCCGTCGAAGACGGGCGGTCGCATGCGCCACACGTCCTCGTATTCACCGCTCTGGGCCGGACCTTGCTGGCGCCCATCGACGCTGTCGGCGCCTGGGCCTTCGAGCACGGCGATGAGGTCGTGGCCGCCCAGGAAGCGGCATGCACTGCCGCATCGCAGTCCCCTCATCCAACTTGTCAGACGAGCCAGCAGCGTGAGCGCAGACGTCGCCGGCGGAACGCCGCCAGTCGGAGCCGTTAGCCCGCTCACCGGCTACCGGCTGCCGGCTACCGGCTGCCGGCTCGGACACGTCGGTCTCGGCCGTAACGGCCGCCTCGGGCCGGCGACGCGGGAACCGCCGACCGCTGGGGAGCGCGGCGCGGGCACCGCGGTCCGAACCGCGACCGGCGTTCCGCTGAAGGGGCCGGTGGTGGGCCGCGTCACGGGCGTGCGCTGTCGTCTTGACCGGATGGCTGAGGTGTGGTGTCGGCGCCGGCCGCCGTGTGCGGGAGGCGCAGGTCCGCCAGGGTCTGGGCCAAGGACTGCCAGACATGTGCGGCCAGGTCCAGGTTCTGGGACTCCGCCGCCTGATGGCCGAGCCGCTGGAGGAGGTCGATGCCCTCGTCGACACGGCCGGACAGGATCATCAGGCGGCCGTACAGGACCGACAGCCGTACCCGGTCGCGGTAGGGCAGGCGCAGGTCCTCCTCGGCCAGCAGTGTGCCGCTGATCGCGCGGGCCTCGTCCGTCCGGCCCCGGTGGAAGGCCAGGTGGGCCTGCAGTGCGCGCAGCTCCTGGACCTGGACCGGCGTGCCGATCAGGTCCACGACGGACGCGGCCTCGGTGAGCCAGCGCTCTGCCGCGGCCGGCCGGGGCGGTGACATCTCCAGCGCGGCGGCGGCGGCTGCGGCCCGGAGCCGGATCCAGAGGGTCAGGTCGTCCTTGCCCTCGAGGAGTCGCAGGGCCGTTTCCAGTCCGGTCCGGGCGGAGTCGTGGTCGCCCTGGCGGTTGCGGACCATGGCGACGGTCCACCACCCCTCGGCCGCCTGTGCCGGTGCGGCCACGGGCAGCCAGTCCCGCTCGAGTTCGTCGACGTGCCGCGCGGCAGCGTCCAGCCTGCCCAGCTCGACCTCGATGCCGATCAGCACCATGAGGGCAGCCGTGGTGTCGGACACGGACAGTTCCTCGGCGCGCGCGAGGGAGTACGCCTGGGCGGCAGCCGGCTCTGCCGTGCACATGTCACCCAGGGCGCGCAGGCAACGGGCGTACTGCACGTATGACCGCACGCGCAGTTCGGGTACCTCCAACAGCTCGCTCAGTTCGAGGAGTTGCAACAGGTGCCCGCGCTCCTGCGGGTAGTCGCCGAGACGGCCGGCCGCGCGGCTCAGCAACCACAGGGCCTGCCAGCGGGCGGCGGGATCGTCGTCGGCGTCCTCGTCGACCGCCCGGCCGAGGGCCGCGAGGTCGTAGGTGCCGGACGGCGCCGACAACACGGCCGCCAGTTCGCGGGTGAGGGACCGCTGGGGTGAAGGGGCGGTAAGGGCGGACGCGTCAACGCCCAGCCGCTCGGCGAGATACGCCGTGGCGCGTTCGGTGGGCCGGCGCTCCCCCGACTCCAGGCGCGACAGGTACCCCGTCGACATGCCGTCGCCGACGAGCCCTGCCTGGCTCAGGCCTCGCTCCAGCCGGAGCCTCTTGAGCCGACGGCCGAAGTGCGGCTGCTCGAGCATCTCCCACCTCTGCTCCCGTGACGCATGCCAGACCTCCGCCCCTCGGCCCGTTCGTTCGGAGATCTGGAGTTGTCAACACTTTACGAATCCCATTGAGGGGCGGCAAGGCGATAACCGGGCAGCAATTCGCCTGGTCAGTAGGCGTGTTGCTGTGCAGTGAGCGGCCGAGGGGTGGGCGTGCTCCACTGCAACGACGGTCCCGCACATGGGAGTTGGCACGAGACACAGGTCATCTGGCAAACCCTTGCCAAGGGGGTTGCCGCCCCTTAGCCTCGAAGGTGCCGTCCTGACGCGATTCCCCCAACTCGTCTCATGGAGGTCTCCGTGCCGCGCCACGCCCGACCGGGCTCAACGCGAAGACCCGTCCCACGGCTCGCCACACCCGGTCCACGGCCGGTCTGCATGCCACCTGGCGAGACCGAGTGGCCGTGACAACGTTATCCGGCCGTCGGCCCGTCCTCGTCGGGCGCATCCGCTCCCCGTGACCAGCCGTCCAGGACCATCCGCACACGCCCACCGGGCCACCCTCACGCGGAACAGCAGACCGCGGCCGCCGACGCGGTGGCCCGCCTGTGCGCCGGACGCCCGCCGACACCCCGGCACCTACGCACCGGTCCGTCCCGCACCCCACACCCACCCCCACTACGCGCAGCAAAAGGACGGTACGTCCGTGGCGACCACGAGTTTCCCAGACGCCTCGCCCCGCAAGCACCACTCCACCGCACACCCGGCCCCTCCCCTGCGCCGCGCCCCGCTCACGAACAGCTCACGCCCCGCTCCCGCGTCGCGTGCCGTCTGCACGGCCCGCCCTCTGTCCGACGACCTCGTCATCACGGCCGCGGAGCCGGAGTTCGCCCGGCACTTCGGCCTCGGCTCGGAAGAGATACGCGGGTACCGCCTCCTCGACCTTCTGCACTCACCGGCACCCGCCCGACTGCGGGAACGGTTCCTCGCTCTCTCCTCGGGCCGCCGGCCCCGGTTCACCGAGAAGGTCATGGGCAAGGACGGTGCCGGCGGACTCTTCCGGGCCGACATCACCGGCATCGCCGTGCACGGCCTGTCCGGTGAGACGTCCGGCGTCGTCGTTCTTCTTCGCAGCCTCGCCGGCGCCCCCACACCTACGTCTCCCGCACCGCAGCAGGACGAAGCCCCGGCGGCCGGCGACACACCTGTGCTCAGCGCTCTCGACGCGCAGGTACTGGAGGGGGTGGCGCGCGGCGAATCGACGGTGCAGCTGGCCTCCCGCCTGTACTTGAGCCGCCAGGGCATCGAGTACCGCATCGGTCAGATGCTGCGGAGGTTCGACACCCCCAACCGGCCCGCGCTGGTCTCTCGTGCGCACGCGCTCGGGATGTTCGCCGCCGGCCAGTGGCCGCCACGCGTACGGCCGGACCGCGTCAAGTCCTGAGCGCGGCAGTCGCCCTGGACGAGGGCCGTGGTGTCAGGAACGCCACGGCCCTCGCGGTACGGCCGCCCGCGACCGCCCTCGGGGGTGCCGCGCCCGGCCGCTCCCAGGAGGTCGCCGTGGGAGCAGGGCGCGGCGGCCTCCGGGCGGAGCGGTGCGGCCGTCCCCTGCTCCCGGGCACCGTCCTCCCCTCGGCTCACGCCGCCGAGGGCTGCCAGGCCTCCTGGAAGCGGCGGCGGGCGCGGAAGAGGCGGGACCGTACCGTGCCCACGGGCAGCGCGAGCACCTCCGCGATCTCCTCCTCGTTCAGACCGTAGGCGCGCAGGGTCAGGACCTGCCGGTGCGCCCGCGACAGACGTTCGAGGACATCGCTGATGTGCACCGCGTCCAGCGGGTTCGCCTGTTGCTGCGACTCGACCTGCCCGCAGGTCTGTTCCTCGCCGAAGCGTTTGGCGGTGCGCACGGCCTCGCGGACCGTCACCGCGCGCACCCACCCGTAGAAGGCCACCGGTTCGCGCAGCTGGCCCAGCCCGCGGTAGATGGCCAGCAGTGCCTCCTGGGTGGCGTCGGCCGCGTCGTCGCGGGTGATGGACCGGCAGATCCGGTTGACGTAGGGCGTGATGTGGTTCAGCAGGTGGTTCATGGCGTGCTCGTCGCCCGACTGGGCGCGCGGCAGCAGCGTCAGGGGGGAGGCGAGTTCGCTGACGGTGGACATGTCGCAGGAGGACTCCTTGAGGCGACGGGCGTTTGAGGGAGTGCGGGTGGCGTTCAGCCCGCGTCGGCGGTGGCGGGCTCGCGCCGGGCCGCGGACGCGAAGGCGAGGAGGCCGTCGAGCACCTCGTCGCGGAAGGCCCGCATGAAGGACGGGCTGAAGCAGGCGGTGTAGTGCGGGAACTCGATGGCCAGGCGGCCTTCGAAGGAGACCACGCACGCCATGACGGGGCTGCGGCCGGCCTGCGGGAAGTAGTGCTCGCGGGCGGGCACCAGGCGGACGTCGACCACCCGCAGGTCGCCGGGCAGGCGGGGTCCCGGGACGACACCCATGTTGGTGACGATCACCGTGGCCAGCTGGAGCGCGGGATTGCGGGGGATCTCGGGGGTGATGCGCATCTCGTGGAAGTGACCGCCGCCGGCGATGAAGTCGCTCACCCGGGCGTGGACGGTACGCGCCAGCTCCAGCGGGTCGGAGGTGGCGGCCACCTCCAGGGTCTGCAGGTGCGTGGTGACCGCCGGCACCATGGCGGACGCCGGCAGCGGTGGCGTCAGCCGGGAGCGCAGGTCGACGGGGGACAGGCAGCCGAGGGTGCGGGAGCCCTCGCCCTCGAGGCGCCGTCGGGCCGTGGTCAGCAGGGCCGCGGCGATGAGCGCGTGCACGGACACGCCGGCCTGCCGCGCCCTCTCACGCAGGCGCGTGGTGTGTTCGGTGTCCAGGGTGAGCCGGCACACCTCGATGTGCCCCTCCCCCGCCCCGGCGGCCGGCGCCTGGCCGTGGGTGTGTGCCGCGTCGTAGGGCACCAGCTCGACCGGGTGCCGCTTGGTCCGCGTGACGCGGGCGTCGAGGTAGGCGGCGGTGTCCGCCTCGTCGGCCGGGGGGAGCAGTGTGCTGACGGGCTCGGGCCAGTCCGGGGCGTCCGCCGCGTCGGCCGGGACGGTCCGTGCCTGCCCGTCGGTGACGAGCGACCGGTAGTAGTCCCACAGGGTGTTGTGCAGCGTGATGCTGCTGTGGCCGTCGGTCACCGTGTGGTCCACCACCAGGACGAACAGGTGGTCCGTGCCGTCCGGTGCGCTGACCAGGACCGCGCGCGACAGCGGGCCGCCCACCGGGAGGGGCCTGTTCAGCTCCGTCGCGTAGGCCTCGGCCGGATCTCCGGTGCGGGTCTCCAGGCGGGGCCGCTCGGTCTCGTCGAGCAGAGCCAGCGCATGGCCGGTGCCGTCCGCCACTATACGGGAGCGCAGGGTCGGGTTGGCCTGCGTCACGGCGCGGAACGCGGCGGTCAGCGCCTCGATGTCGACGCGTCCGCGCAGGGTGCAGGACAGCACGGCCCTGCTTCGCTGGCCCACGTAGAGCGTCTCGACCGGACACAGCGCACGGTGCATGAGGGCAGCCCTCTTCTCGATCGTCCAATGGGGGTCCCGCGGGCGGCACGGCCTGTCACCGGTCCGTGGCCGCGGGCGTCGGGGAGTCGCGTCCGAGAGTGCACCGCGCGTCGTCCCCGAATCCACCCGGGAGACCTTCGGAAGGCGAAGTTGCGTGAATTCCCTAGAAGTTGGGGTCGTGCGTGCACTCCCTGGCTCGACGTTCTCTGGGGAATTCCCTGGAATGCCGCTCGTGGACCGGTGCCGTCTTGACCGTGCCGAGTGCGGTGGCGCACCGTGATGTGCCGTAGAACCGGGGCCAGGGTGCGTGTTCGCCAGGCCCCCGGCGTGCGGCCTGCCTTTTCCGCTTGGTGGACCGGCCCGGCGCGTACCCACACGCGAGGGCGGCACGAAGCGGTGGCCGCACCACTCCGATCCGGTCGTGCCGTCGCCGGCCGGGACATTACGGCTTGCCACGTGAGGGTTGTGCTATGTCACTCCAGCAGGACGAGCGGCGTCCGCTGTCCGGGGCCCAGGAGGGTCTCTGGTACGCCGGGCGGCTCGCGTCGGACAGCGCCGCGTACAACACCGGTGAGGCGGTGGAGATCCACGGGCCGCTCGACGCGGGCTTGTTCGAGACCGCGCTGCGCCGCACGGTCGCCGAGGCGGACACCTTCGCCCTGCGTTTCGTCGACACCGAGGACGGCCCCCGCTGCCGGCGCGCCGCGGACCCCGACGACTGGCCCCTGCACCACGTCGACGTCCGTGACGCCGAGGACCCCTCGACGGCCGCCTGGGACTGGATCCGCGCGGACCTGGCGACCCCGGTCGACCTGGAGAAGGGCCCGCTGTTCTCGCACGCCCTGCTGACGCTGGCGCCCGACCGGTACATCTGGCTGCTGAGGGCCCACCACATCCTGCTCGACGGCTACAGCTACAAGCTCCTGGGACGGCGCCTGGCCGAGACCTACAACGCGCTCGCCGCGGGCCGTGAGCCGGGCGCCGCCACCTTCGCACCGGTGAACCGGCTCCAGGAGGAAGAGGCGGCCTACCGCGCCGGCGAACGCCACACCCGTGACCGCGCTCATTGGGCCGAACGCCTGGCAGGGCTGCCCGAACCCGCGCGGCTCACCTCGCGCACGGCGCCCCCCACCGCTCCGTTCCTGCGCAGCACCGCCGAGCTGACGCCGCCGCAGGTGCGGGCTCTGGACCAGGCGGCCTCCCGGCTCGGGGTCGCCCGCACCGACCTGCTGGCCGCCGCCACCGCCGTGTACCTGCACCGCATGACCGGCAGCCAGGACCTGGTGCTGGGCCTGGCCACGATGAGCCGTCTGGGCAGCGCCGCACTGCGCACCCCGGGCACCGCCTCCGACGTCCTGCCCCTGCGGGTGGCCGCCGCCCCGGAAACGCCGCTCGCCCAGTTCGCCCGGAGTGTCGCCGAGGAGCTGCGCACCCTGCGCCGCCACCAGGCCTACCGGGGTGAGTACCTGCGCCGCGACCTGGGGCTGCTGGGCACCGGCCGCCGGCTGTACGGACCGGTGCTGAACATCGTCCCGTTCGACGAGTCACCCGTCTTCGACGGCCACCCCACCACCTGGCACCATCTGTCCGGCGGAGCGGTGGAGGACCTGCAGATCTCGGTGCGGCCCGGCGCCGAGGCGGGCGGCCTGTGGCTGGCCTTCGACGCCAACCCCGCCCTGTACGAGGACGACGAACTCGCCCTGCACCGCGAGCGGTTCCTCACCGTCCTGCGCCGGCTGACCGAGGCGGCGCCGGCGACCGCGCTGGGGGAGCTGGACGTCCTGCTGCCGGGCGAGCACCCCCGCGACACGCCCGTCCGCACGTATCCGGTCGAGCGCACCCTCACGCAGCTGTTCGAGGAGCAGGCGGCCGCCGTCCCCGGGCGGACCGCCGTGACCTGCGGCGACCTGCACCTCACCTACGCAGGGCTCAACGCCGAGGCCAACCGGCTGGCCCGGCTGCTGACCGAGCGCGGCGCGGGTCCGGGCCGGGTGGTGGCCCTGGCCCTGGAGCGCGGGGTACGGCTGCTGCCCGCTCTGCTCGCCGTCCTCAAGACCGGTGCCGCCTACCTTCCCCTGGATCCCGGGCACCCGGCCGAGCGGCTGCGGCTGGTCGTCGAGGACGCGGCCCCGGTCGCCCTGGTCACCGAGCGCGCCCACGCCCACCTCGCCGGCGCGTCGGTCCCCGCGGTGCTCCTGGACGACCCGCGGGTGACGGCGGACCTCGCCGACCGCCCCGCCGGCGACCTGACCGACGCCGACCGGCACGGGCCGACGAGCCCCGCCGACATCGCGTACATCATCCACACCTCCGGCTCCACCGGCCGCCCCAAGGGGGTTCCGGTGCCGCACGCCAACGTCGTGCGCCTGTTCGCCGCCGCCGCGGAGCACTTCGCCTTTGGTCCCGACGACGTCTGGACGCTGTTCCACTCCTACGCCTTCGACTTCTCCGTCTGGGAGATGTGGGGCGCCCTGCTGCACGGCGGCAGGGTCGTCGTCGTCCCCTACGCCGTCAGCCGCTCCCCCCGCGACTTCCTGGAGCTGCTGCACCGCGAGGGCGTGACCGTCCTCAGCCAGACACCGTCCGCGTTCGAGCAGCTGATCGACGCCGACCTCGAACGCGGCGGCGACAGCGGGGCGCTGCGCCACGTCGTGTTCGGCGGCGAGGCCCTGCGTCCGGCGCGGCTGCGCCCCTGGGCCGACCGGCACGGCCTGGACCGCCCGGCGCTCGTGAACATGTACGGCATCACCGAGACCACCGTGCACGTCACCCACCACCGCCTCACCCGGGCGGACCTGGACGACCCACGCCGTGGCAGCGTCATCGGCCGGCCCTTGTCCGACCTGCGCGTCCACCTCCTCGACGCCGAGGGGCGCCCGGTGCCGCCCGGGGCGAGCGGCGAGATGTACGTCTCCGGCGCCGGGGTGGCCGCCGGGTACCTGCACCGGCCCGAGCTGACCGCCGAGCGCTTCCTCGACGACCCGTTCGGCCCGCCCGGCGCCCGGATGTACCGCTCCGGCGACCTGGCGCGGCGCCGCCCGGACGGCACCCTCGACTACCTCGGCCGTGCCGACGCCCAGGTGCAGATCCGGGGTTTCCGCGTCGAGCCGGGCGAGATCGAGGCCGTCCTCGCCACCCACCCCGGGGTGGCCCGGGCCGCGGTGATCAGCCGCCGCGCCGGCAACGGCGCCCAGCAGCTCGTCGCCTACGTCCTCACCGCGGGCGGCACGCCCGCCGAGCCGGCCGAGCTGCGCGCCCACGCCGCCGCCCGCCTGCCCGAGCACATGGTCCCGGCCGCCTGCGTCACCGTCGACGCCCTGCCGCTGACCGCCAACGGCAAGCTCGACGTGCGGGCGCTGCCCGAACCGGACTTCACCGCCGCCGCCTCCGGCACCCGCCCCGCGACCCCGCACCAGGCCCTGATGTGCGCCCTGTTCGAGGACGTGCTGAAGCTGCCCCGCGACACCGTGGGCACCGACGTGAACTTCTTCGACCTCGGCGGTGACTCGCTGCTCGCCACCCGCCTGCTGGCCCGTCTGCGGCACGACACCGGCGCGGAGATCCCCATCACCGCCCTGTTCGAGACACCGACCCCGGCTGCCCTCGCCGCCCGGCTGGCCGCCCACTCCGTCGACGCCCTGCCGCGGCCGGTCCTGGGCGCCGCCGTCCGTCCCGACCGCGTGCCGCTGTCCTTCGCGCAGGAGCGCATGTGGTTCCTCGACCGCCTCGACGAGCAGGCCGCCACGTACAACATCCCGCTCGTGGTGAGGCCGCCCGCCGGTCTCGACGCCGACGCCCTGGAGGCCGCGCTCGGCGATCTGGCCGACCGCCACGAGAGTCTGCGGACGGTGTTCGCCGTGCACGACGGGGCTCCCCACCAGCGCGTCCTGGCGCCCGGCGCGCTGCGGCCGCCTCTGCGCCGTATCGACTGCCCGGCCGCGGAGAGCGCCGCCCACGTCCGCGCGGCCATGCGCCACCGCTTCGACCTGAGCGCGGAAGGCCCGCTGGCCGCCTGGCTGCTGGGCCCGGCGGACGACCGTACGCTGCTGCTCCTGCTGCACCACAGCGCGGCCGACGGCTGGTCCCTGCGGCCCTTCGCCGAGGACCTGAGCGCCGCCTACGCGGCCCGCCGTGCCGGCCGCGCACCCGACTGGGATCCGCTGCCGGTGCAGTACGCCGACTACGCCCTGTGGCAGCGCGCCCTGCTCGCGCCCGCCCCGGACGGCACGGGCCGGCTGGAGCGGCTGACCGCCCACTGGCGCACGGCCCTGGCCGGCCTGCCCGAAGAGTGCAGCCTGCCCGGCGACCGGCCGCGCCCCGAGGTGCCGCGCGGCACCGGCGCGCACGTGGAGACGGTCGTGGACGCCGCCCTCCACCGTGACCTGCTGGCCTTGGCCGACCGCGAGGGCGCCAGCCTGTTCATGGTGCTGCACGCCGCCGTCAGCTCCCTGCTCACCCGCTGCGGCGCGGGTGAGGACGTCGTCCTGGGCACCCCGGTCGCGGGCCGCACCGAGCCTGCTCTGGACCACCTGATCGGGCTGATCACCAACACCGTGGTCCTGCGCGCCGACACCTCCGGCGACCCCGCCTTCCGCGATCTGCTCGCCCGGCTGCGCACCGCCGACCTGGCCGCCCTGGACCACCAGGACCTGCCCTTCGACCGGCTGGTGGACGAGCTCAACCCGCCCCGCCGCGCCGGCCGGCACCCGCTGTTCCAGGTGATGCTGGCCCTGCAGAACAACGAACCGGCCCTCCTCGAACTGGACGGGCAGCGGGCCCGGTTGCGGCCGACCGCGAACGGCACCGCCAAGTTCGACCTCTTCGTCGACGTCCTGGAACGGCACACCGGCGAAGGCGCCCCCGACGGCCTCGCCCTGCACATCGAGTACGCCACCGATCTGTACGACGCGTCCACCGCCGAGGCGTTCGCCCGCGCCCTGCACGACGTCCTGCGCGCGGTGAGCGCCGATCCCGGTGTGCGCGTGGGGCAGTTGGCCGCGGTACCCGAGCGCGCCCCCGCGCCGCCGGCGGTCGCGGTCACGGAGGTGGAGGCGGCGGCGCTGTCCGTGCCCGGCATCCGTGACGCCCGGGCCCTGCCGGCCCCCGACGGCCGGGTGCCGCGCCTGTTCGTGGTGCCGGGACGCGCGGACGCGGTGGAACGCGTCGAGGAGGTCCTGCGGCGCGCGGGCCGCGACGGCGTCCGCGTCACGGCCGTCAACGCCCTGCCCTTCGGTGAGGACGGCACGCTGGACACCGACGCGCTCCGGGCCCTGCCCGCCGTCGACCGCGCCTCGGCCGCCGCCTGGCAGGACCGCCTGACCCGCCTGCCCGGGGTGACCGCCGCCGAGGTGACGACGGAGGACGTCCCCGAGGAACTGGGCCGACGCCACGCCGGTCTGCCCGATCGCACCGCGACCGCGGCCTGCGCGGACGGCACCGCCGGCACGGGAGCGTCGTCCGCCGTGCCGGCGCTCAGCGAGGGGCCCGCGCTCGCCGAGCCGTCCGTCTCCGACTGGGCGCAGGCCCTGCGCCGCGCCGCCGAGCTGGGACAGGGCGACATCGTCCACGTCCACGCCGACGGCAGCGAGCACCGGCGCAGTTACGCCTCCCTCATCCCCGAGGCCTCCCGGGTCCTGGCCGGACTGCGCGAGGCCGGACTGCGCCCCGGCGACCAGGTCATCCTCCAGTGCGACGCCACCGAGGACTTCCTGGCCGTGCTGTGGGGCTGCATCCTGGGCGGCTTCGTCGCCGTCCCGCTGACCGTGCCCGCTTCCTACGGCACGCCTTCGGCGGCGCTGACCAAGCTGGAGGGCATCTGGCGGATGCTCGGCCGGCCCTGGATCGTGTGCTCCGCCGACCGTGAGACGGGCCTGCGCGAGCTGGCCGCCCGGCAGAACTGGCCCGGGCTGCGGCTGACCACGGCCGAGGAGCTGCGCGAGGCGGCCGAGGACCGCGACTGGTACCCTGCCCGGCCCGACGACCTCATCCTGATGCTGATGACGTCCGGCAGCACCGGTCTGCCCAAGGCGGTGCGGCTCACCCACCGCAACGTGCTGACCCGCTCGGCCGCCACCGAGCAGATGAACGGGCTCGGCGCCGCGGACGTCTCCTTGAACTGGATCCCGCTCGACCACGTCACCGGCGTGGTGATGTTCCACCTGCGGGACGTGTACCTGGGCTGCCGCCAGATCCACGCACCCACCTCCTGGATCCTCCAGGACCCGCTGCGCTGGATGGACCTCGCCGACCGCCACCGCGTCACCGTCACCTGGGCGCCCAACTTCGCCTTCGGCCTGCTAGCCGAGCAGGCCGACCGCTTCGCCGACCGCACCTGGGACCTGTCGCCGATGCGTCTGGTGATGAACGCCGGCGAGGTCGTCGTGGCCGCAGCGGCCCGCCGCTTCCTGCACACGCTCAAGCCCTTCCGCCTGCCACAGGACGTGATGCACCCCGGCTGGGGCATGTCCGAGACCTGCTCGGTGGTCACGGACGCCGTGCTGCCCGGCGAACCCGGCCCCGGCGAGGGCACGTTCGTCAGCTGCGGCCGCCCCTACCCCGGCTTCGCCATGCGCGTCGTCGACGACGCCGGGACGGTGCTCGCCGAGGGCGACGCCGGCCGCCTCCAGGTGCGCGGCACCTCCGTGACCGGCGGCTACCACGACAACCCGGCTGCGAACGCCGAGGCGTTCACCGAGGACGGCTGGTTCGACACCGGCGACCTGGCGTTCCTGCGCGAGGGCGAGCTGTACATCACCGGCCGCGCCAAGGACGTCATCATCGTCAACGGTGTCAACCACTACAGCCACGAGATCGAGGCCTGCGTCGAGGAACTGCCGCACGTGGTGCGCAGTTTCACCGCCGCGGTCGCGGTGCGCTCCGACCCCTCGGCGACCACCGACGAACTGGCCCTGTTCCTCCACCTCTCCCCCGAGGCCGCGGCGGGCGACACGGCCGCCGCGCTGCGGGAGATCGCGGGCAAGGTGACGCGGGAGATCGGCGTCAGCCCCGCCTTCCTCGTCCCCGTCCCCCAGGACGCGATCCCCAAGACGGAGATCGGCAAGATCCAGCGCACCAGGCTGCGCAAGAGCTTCGAGGCCGGCGCCTTCGACGAGGAGGTGCGCGCCGCCCAGCTCGTGCTGGGTACCGCCGCCACCGTGCCCGACTGGTTCCTGCGCCCGGTGTGGCAGCGCGCGCGGCCCGGCACACTCCGCGAGACGGCACCCGGCCGGCACACCCTCGTCCTGACGGGCGGCGACCCGGACGTCCAGCGGCTCGCCGGGCGGGTCGCGGACGCGCTGCGCTCCGCCGGCGGGCGGTGCACCCTGGCCACCGACGCGGCCTCGTACGCCCGGCTCGACGCCGCACGCTACCGGCTGCGGACCGGCGAGGAGAGCGACCTCACCACCCTGCTGGAGCAGTTGGAACGCGACCAGCGGCCGGTCGACGCCGTCCTGCACCTCGGCGGCCTGGCCCCCGGGGACGACACAGGCACGCCACCGTACGAGGACACCGGCGCCCTGTCCCTGCTCGCCCTCGCGCGTGCCCTCGCCGCCCGGCCCGAGCGGCGGCAGCCCGTCGACCTGGTGTATGTGACGGCGGGCGCCCAGGGCGTGCGCGCCGAGGACCGGCCCCGCCCGGAACGGGCCATGGCGGGCGCCCTGCTGAAGTCCCTCGGCGAGGAGCTGGGCCGGCTGCGCGCCACCCACCTCGACCTCCCGCCGGACGACGGCGAGGACCGGCTGCCGCTGCTGCTGGCCGAGGCGGGAGCGGCCGCCGAGGGCGCGGAGGTGGCCTACCGCGGCGGGCACCGCTACGTACGCCGGCTCGCCCCGCTGCCCGACACGCCGGCGCCCGTCCGGCAGCGGCCCGGCGACGGCTTCACACTCCTCACCGGCGGACTGGGCGGTGTCGGCGGCGAGGTCGCGGCCCACCTGCTGCGCGCGCCCGGCACCCGCCTGCTGATCCTGGGCCGCACCCCCGAGGACGCACTGGCCACCGGGGCGGGCGCACCGGAGCGCGGCGAGCTGCTGCGGCGGCTGAGCGAGCTGGGCGAGGTCCGCTACGCGTGCGCCGACGTCACCGACGAGCGGCAGGTGCGCGCCGCGGTGGACGCGGCCGCCCAGGCGTGGGGCGTTGAGCTGACCTCGGTGCTGCATCTGGCCGGAGCGCTCGTCGAACGCCCGGTCGGCGAGCTGGACGGCGAGACCTGGCGGCAGGCGCTGGCGGCGAAGGCGCAGGGCGCGTGGACGCTGCACAGGCTGACCGCCGACCACCCGGTCGCCTCCTTCGTCACCTTCTCCTCGGTGAACGGGTACTTCGGCGGTGCCATGAACGCCGCCTACGCCGCCGCCAACGCCTACCTCGACGCCCTCGCCCTGCACCGCCGCCGCCTCGGGCTGCCCGCGCAGTCCCTGGCCTGGAGCATGTGGCGGGAGCGGGGCGTGAGCCGCGGCTACCGGCTCGCCGCGCTCACCGAGGCCCGCGGCTACCGGCTGCTGGACGTGCCCGCCGCGCTGCGCTCCTTCGATCTCGCCCGTGCGCTGGACGAGCCGCACCTGCTCATCGGCGCCGACCGCACCGCCCCGTGGGTGCGCAGTCACGTGGCGGCACCCGCCCGCCAGGTTCGCCGGCCGGTCGCGCGCGTGGGCCTCTCGGACGGCACCGACCTCGGCGCCCTGTACCGTGCGGCCGCCGACGCCGCCCTCGCCGCGGGCCTGGGTGACGACTGGGTGCTGCGCTCGGCCGGTGCCACCGGGCGCCGGGAGGCGGGCGGTCCGGGCGAGGACGTGCGGCAGCTGGAGGGCAGGCTCGCCGAGGTGTGGTGCGGCGTGCTGGGCCGCGACCGGGTGGGACGGGACGAGAACTTCTTCGACCTGGGCGGCAACTCGCTGTTGCTGGTCACCGCCCAGAGCGCGGTCAACAGCGCCTTCGGCACCGATCTGACGGTCGTGGACCTGTTCGCCCACCCCACCGTGCGCGACCTGGCCCGCCACCTGGCGGCCCGCACCGGCCCCGCCGTCGCCGAGCCGTCACCGGAGCCGGGAACAGACGCCGGCCGGGCAGCCGGCCCCGGCGCGGCACGGCCCGCCGAACCGGCGCCCAGCGGCCTGGACCGCGCCAAGGAACAAGCACAACGGCAGCGTGCGGCACGTGCCCGCCGCACCGCACGGCACGGAAAGGACCGCGGCCATGCATGACACCCCCGCAGCGCACGACGAGGACGTCCCCGCCGTCGCCGTGATCGGCATGGCGGGCCGCTTCCCCGGGGCCGACGACCTGGACGCCTTCTGGGAGAACCTGGCGGCCGGCCGGGAGTCGGTGCGCCCGGTCGGCGACGAGGAGTTCCTCGCCGCGGGCGGCGATCCGCGCGACCTCGACGACCCCTCGCTGGTGCGCATGGCGTCCGTCGTGGAGGGCATGGACCGCTTCGACTCCGGCTTCTTCGGCTACAGCCCCGCCGAGGCGGCCGTCGTCGATCCGCAGCAGCGGCTGCTGCTGGAGACGGCCTACCACGCCCTGGAGGACGCCGGCTGTCTGGGCGAGGGACGTACGAACGGGGCGTTCGGTGTGTACGCGGGCAGCGGCGACAGCCGCTATTACCCCGCCCACGTCCATCCCCGCTTCGCCGGGCAGCCCGGTTCGGTCGCCCTCGTGCACGCGGCCACCGCCAACTCCCTGGGCACGCTCGCCACCCGCGTCTCCTACGAACTGGGCCTGACCGGCCCGAGCGTGTCGCTGCAGACGGCCTGCTCCACCGCGCTGGTCGCCGTGCACACCGCCTGCCAGGACCTGCTGGACCACCGCTGCGACACCGCGCTGGCGGCCGCGGTCTCCCTCAACCCCTCCGCCGCCCTGGGCTACCGGCACGTGCCCGACGGGCCCTTCTCCCCCGACGGCCACTGCCGCGCGTTCGCCGCCGACGCCGCCGGCACCTCCTCCGGCGACGGCGTGGGTGCCGTCGTCCTCAAGCGCCTGGAGGACGCACTCGCCGACGGCGACCGCGTCCGCGCCGTCATCCGCGGCAGCGCCGTCAACAACGACGGGCGCCGCAAGGTCGGCTTCAGCGCGCCCAGCGCCGCCGGGCAGACCGAGGTCATCCTCGCGGCCCAGGCCGAGGCGATGGTCGACGCGGACACCATCGGCCTGGTCGAGGCGCACGGCACCGCCACCAAGCTCGGCGATCCGATCGAGGTGGCGGCGCTCACCGAGGCCTTCCGGCACAGCACCGACCAGCGGGGCTTCTGCGCCCTGGGGTCGGTGAAGACCAACATCGGCCACCTGGGAGCGGCGGCCGGCATCGCCGGGCTCATCAAGGCCGTGCTGGCCCTGGAGCACCGGCAGATCCCGCCGAGCCTGCACTTCGACCGGCCCAACCCGCTCATCGACTTCGACTCCAGCCCCTTCCGGGTGCCCACGTCCCTGGAGGACTGGCCCGAGCGCGGCCACCCGCGCCGCGCCGCCGTCTCCGCCTTCGGCATCGGCGGCACCAACGCCCACGTCATCCTGGAGGAGGCCCCGCCGGCCGCCCCCGCCGCGTCCCGCCCGGCCGAAGACGGCCGCCGCCTGGTGCTGCCGGTCTCCGCACGCACCGCCGGCGCGCTGCGCGGCCAGGCCGACGCCCTGGCCCGGCACCTGGAGCGCCGTCCCGGCCTGCGTCTGGACGACGTCGCGTACTCCCTGCGCGCCGAGCGGCCCGCGCTGCGCCACCGCCTCACCGTCACGGCGGCCTCCCGCGAGGAGGCCGTGGCGGCCCTGCGCACCGCCGCGCCCGTCACCCCGCCGGTGGGCGACGACCCGGCCCGGGTGGCGTTCCTGCTGCCGGGCGGCGGCACCCAGTACGCGGGCATGGGGGCGGAGCTCTACCGCGAGCACGCCGTCTACCGCGACACCGTCGACGAGTGCGCGCGCATCCTGCGGCCCGTCCTCGGCGGCGATCTGCGCGGCACGCTGGTCGAACGCCGGCCGGCCGACGACACCGACGCCCTCCTGGGCCTGGTGGTGACCGAGTACGCGCTGGCCCGCACGCTGATGGAGGCAGGCGTGCGCCCGGACGCCCTCATCGGCCACTCCCTGGGCGAGTACACGGCGGCCTGCCTGGCCGGGGTGATCGACCTGGAGGAGATGCTGCCGCTGGTCACCGAACGGATCCGGCTGATCAGCTCCGCGGGCGGCGCCACGACCGGCGTCGCCGCGCCGGCGGAGGAGGTCCTGCCGCTGCTCGACGAGCAGTTGTCCCTGACCGCGGTCAACGGCCCCACCGCGTGCACCGTCGCCGGGCACCTCGACGCCGTCGAACGCTTCGAGGCCGGCCTCGCCCGCCGGGGGACGCCCTTCCGCCGCCTGCGCATTCCCGTCGCGGCCCACTCCCACGTCCTGGATCCCGTGCTGCCTGCCTTCGCGAACCACCTGCGGCAGGTCACGCTGCGTCCGCCGCGCATCCCCTACGTCACCAACGTCACCGGCGCCTGGATCACCGACGCGCAGGCCACCTCCGTACAGCACTGGCTCGACCACACCCGGCGCACCGTGCGCTTCGCCGACGGCATCGCCGCCCTGTGGGAGCGCCTGCACCCCGTCCTGGTGGAGATCGGCCCCGGGGACACGCTGACCAAGCTGGCCGGCAGCCGGCTCGCCGGCGAGACACCGGTGACGGTGACCACCATGCGGCACGCCAAGGCCCAGGCGGCCGACTCCTTCGTCCTGGCCGAGGCCCTGGGCCGGCTGTGGTGCGCGGGCGTGGACGCCGCCCTTCCACCGGTGCCGGGCACCGCCCGCGCGGTGCCGCTGCCGCCGTACGCCTTCGAACGCCACCGCCACTGGATCGACGCCCCCGGCGTCCGCAGGGACGCCCCGGCGCCCGACGGCCCGGCCGCTGCGCCGGCCGCCAGTGCCCTCGCCCCGCGTCCCCGGCTGACGACGGAGCACGTGCCGCCGCGCTCCGCGCGCGAGGAGGCGGTCACCCGGGTGTGGGAGGAGACGCTCGGCATCGGCGGCATCGGCGTGCACGACAACTTCTTCGACCTGGGCGGCGACTCGATGCGCGCCGTGCTGCTGGCCGGCCGCTTGCGCCAGACGGGCGTCCTCGACGTCCCCGCCGCGAAGCTGATGGCCGCTCCCACGGTCGCCGGCCTGCTCACCGAGGAACCGGCGGGCACGGCGCCGAACGCCGCCCCCGCCACCGCGCTGGGCCCGCTGCTGCCCCTGCGCACGGAGGGCACCGCCACCCCGCTGTTCTGCCTCCACCCCGGGGCGGGCGTGTCCTGGCGCTACACGGGCCTGCTGCCCCACCTGGGCGGCGACCAGCCCGTCTACGGCGTCCAGGCCCTGGGGCTGGACGGCACCCGGCCGCCCGCGACCGACGCCGCCGCCATGGTCGGCGCCTACCTCGACCTGGTGCGCGGGGTACAGCCGCACGGTCCCTACCGGCTGCTGGGCTGGTCCTACGGAGGGTTTGTCGCACACGCCATGGCCTGCGCCCTCCAGGAGGCCGGTGAACGGGTCGAACTCCTCGCCATGCTCGACGCGCCCCAGCCCCACGGCACCACCTACGACCCCGAGACGGCCGAACGACAGGTCGCCGCCCTGCTGTCGCGGGTCGCCGGCCTGCCCCTGGCGCCCGGGGCCGCGCCGGAGGTGGAGTCGGTCCTGGACCGCATCGAAGCCGCCCTGGCCGCCGATCCGGCCGGTTCCCCCGTCACGCGCGCGGAGGCCGCCGCCATCGCCGCCGTCATGCGCAACAACCTGCGCATCGCACCGCAGTTCGCCCCTGGTCGCTTCCGCGGTGACGTGCTGTTCTTCAGCGCGGCCCAGGAACCGGCCACGGAGTTCTCCGGCGACCTCGCGGTGCAGCCCGGCAAGGCCGACGGCTGGCGCCCGTACGTCGACGGCACCCTTCACGACCACCAAGTGCCGTGCGGTCACTACGAGATGACCGAGCCGGAGCCGATCGCCCGCATCGGCGAAACGGTCGCCAAGGCCCTGCGCGCCCCGAGGTACCGAGTCGACGGCCGCACGAGCTCGTGACCGGCACCGGCCCGCCGCCCGCGCGCCCCTCCGCCCGCCTGAGTCCGCCGGCGCCTCCCGCACCGACGTGGTGGACGTCCCACCCGTCGGCGCGGGCAGGTCGCGGTGGAGGTGGGGGCGACGCGCGTCGACCACCACCCGTCCGGGCGGCGCCGGATGGCCGAGGGGGGGCACGCGGTCGGCCACGGGGCCGGCTGCCGGACACCTGGGACGAGGGGGCCACGAGTCGGTGGGTGAGCGGCGCCCGCGCCGTCGCCGGCGCGTCCGGGACGTACTCGGCGAGCCCCGCGTCCCGCGCGTCGGGCCGGAGCGCCGGGGCCGCGACACCGTGCCCGTGTCCCCGTACCTGTTCGACAGCGGGGGCCGGGTCGTCAGCCGCGGCGGGACCACGGGCTACGACGGCGACGTGGGCCGCGCTCTGTGTGGACGCGGCACGGCTGCCTTCGTGCCCTCGCCCTCCAGGAAATCGGCCCGGCCCACCGCCCTCGCCCTCCAGGGCATCGGCCCGGCCCACCGGCTGGGCGGAGGCGAGCGCGCACGATCACGGGCGCGCGTCGACGAGGCTGCCGGGAGGCGGTCCTTGTCGGTCGGACGGTCGGACGGTCGGACGGTCGGACGGTCGGCGAGCCGGGCCGGCAGGGGACACGTGTGCGCGGGTGATCCGCTCCGGCGGGCGGCGGGTGTCCCCGTGGCGGACGTTTCCCGGGCGCGAGCGGTCCCGGCGGCCCCTAATCGGCCGCGTCGCCCATGCCGTCGGCCGGTGCGGGCGCGGCGTCGGCCCAGCCCACCACGTAACTGAACACGCCCGCGCCGACGGGCAGCGCGCGCACCCGCACCGTGTACGCGGGATCCGCGCGCAGACCGATCCACAGCTCCTCGCCCTCCGGCCTGGCCCGCAGGTCCCGCAGCGTCCTCATCGACGGGGCCGTGGCCTGCCCCACCGCGGGGTACAGCGCCTTCCACGCCGCCTCCTTGGCCGAGAACAGGGCCGTCAGCGGCCAGGGCGTGTCCTCCGGTCCGGCAGCGGTGTCCACCAGCCGTTCCTCGTCCGCGCGCAGCACCAGCCGTGTCGCGCCGGCCGGCAGCGGCCGCAGCTCCAGGTCGCAGCCGAGCGGAGCGTTCTGCCCCGGCGCACGGGCCACGGCGACGGCGATCCCGGCACTGTGCGAGATCGACGCCGCCCGTCCGGGCGGGAACACCGGCAGGCGACCCGCGCGGGGAATCTCGCCGCAGTCCGCGCCCACCGCGCGCAGGGCGCGGCGGGCGGCCTGCCGCCCGGCCAGGAACTCCCGGCGGCGGCGTGGCGCCATCGACGCCGCCGCGGACGCCTCCGCCGGGCCGCCCGGCCCCAACCGCGGCTCACCGACATGGGCGAGTCCGAGGCCCAGCCCGGCGGCGGCCGGCAGGGGGCGCAGCCGGGCCAGGGCGGCGAAGGCCGCGGGCAGGCGCCCGGCGTCGGCGGCGCAGGCCCCGGGCCGCCGGCCGTGAAGGGAGCCGGACGCCGCGGCGGGAACGCCGGGGGCCGTACGGCCGTAAGACCCCGGCCCGCCGAGGTCCGCGCCCCGGCCCCGGGCGGACCCGCCGGGGCCGGTCAAGGGGCCGCGCTCCGCGCACCGCCGCCCACCGTCAGCCCCGCAGCAACTTCTTGATGATCTTCCCGGCGGGGTTGCGCGGCACCTGCTCGATGAGTTCCACGTACCGCGGGCGTTTGTAGGGCGCGAGCAGCCGGGCGACGTGGCCCAGCAGCTCGGCCGGGCTCACGTCCGCGCCCGGCTCCGGGACGACGTAGGCCAGCGGCACCTCGCCGTAGTCCTCGTCGGGCGTGCCGACGACCGCCGCGTCGTGGACGGCCGGGTGGGTCATCAGGGCACGTTCGATCTCCGACGGGTAGACGTTCTGGCCCGCGCGGATGATGACGTCCTTGGTCCGGTCCACCAGGCTGATGCGGCCCTCGTCGTCGACGAAACCGAGGTCGCCCGTCCTGATCCAGCCGTCGAGGGTGATCTCGCGGGTGGCCCGCGGGTCGTTCCAGTAGCCCTGCATGACGCCGGGCCCGCGCACCACGATCTCGCCGATCTCGCCGCGCGGTACCTCCCGTCCGTCCCGGTCGACGGCGCGGGCCGACATGCCCGGCACGACCCGCCCGCAGGGGATGCGGGCGGTGACGTCCCCGGGAGCGGGGTGCTCGTCGGGGCCGAGGGTGACGAAGGGGCCGCCGACCTCGGTCATGCCGTACACCTGCCGGAAGCCGCAGCCCAGCCGCTCCACCGCCTCGGCGTACACGTCCAGCGGCATGGGCGCGGCGCCGTAGAGGATCTCCCGCAGCGAGGAGAGATCGGTGCGCTGCGCGGCCTTGGCCTGGAGCATGAACCGCAGCATCTGCGGGACCAACCACATGTGTGTGGCGTGGTGGCGTTCCACCGCGGTCAGCGCCCGCTGCGGGGTGAAGCCGGGCATCAGCACGACGGTGGCGCCGGCCGCCATGTACGTGAGCGAGACGACCATGCTGCCGTGGTACAGCGGGCAGCAGTTGACCATGACGATGTCGTCGCCGGGCCGGGCCATGACCAGCCAGCCCAGGGCGATCGCCCGGAACGAGCCGCTGTCGACGGTGACGCCCTTGGCCTGTCCTGTGGTCGCCGAGGTGTGCAGTACGGCGACCGGGTCGGTGTCGGCGACCTGCGGCAGCTCCCGCTCGGGCGCCAGGGTGCCCAGCGCCGCGAAGGCGGGCTTGTCCAGCGCCATCCGGACGCGCACCGACTCCGGCAGCCGGGTGTGGCGGTCCAGCAGGTCCGACTCGCCGAGCACCGCCACCGCGCCGACGCGCTCGACGATGCCGGCGACCTCGGGCTCGGCCAGGCTGTGGTTCAGCGGGACGAACAGCGCGCCCAGACGCGCGAGCGCGAAGTAGCTCTCCAGGACCTCGATGCGGTCCTTGGACAGCACGGCCACCCGGTCACCGCGCCCGATGCCCAGCTCCGCGAGGCCGTGGGCGAGTTCGGCCGTGCGGTCGTGGAACTCCGCCCAGGTGACGCTGCGTTGCTCGTCCACCAGCGCGGTCCGGTCGGGGAAGCACTGCCGGTTGCGCTCCAGCAGCTGCGTCAGCCACATCACGCACCGCCGGCGGCACCGGCGGCGGAGCGCTCGGCCACGAACCGCTCGTAGTCGGCGATCGTGTGCAGCTTCTCCATGTCCTCCGCCGTGATCTCCACACCGAGGCGCTGCTCGACGAGCAGCACCAGACGCACCAGGTCACCGGAGTCGATGCCGCTGGCGGCGAGGTCGACGTCGTCGCCGACCGCGTCCGCGTACTCGGCGGTGCCGGTGAGTTCGACCAGCAACTCCCTGATGGTGCTCATGGGTTCCCCTTTCGCCGCGGCATGCCGGCCGCCGTCGTGCGGACTGGACTGTCACCCCCTCAAGAGGCGGTCGCGGCCGCCCGCACTCCCCGGGGCGCCCGTGAGCTTTGTCACGCGTCGAGTCGCGGGCGGCAGGGATAGCGGGGCCGCCCGCCCGGCCTCCTTACCGGGACGAAGACACCTGCTCCGCCCGGTGCGTTCCGTGCTGCTGTGGGACGCACCGGGCGGGCCCCGAACCAGGGAGTGATGCACGTGCCCAGGCAGCCGGTACGGGTCCGGTCCGCGGCGGGACGCCCCGTGCGCCCCACCGTCGCGGCGAACCTCGCTCGCACGGGCGGTGCCGGGTGAGCGCGCCGACGGCCGTCACCGGGGAGGCCGGGCAGGAGGAGCCGCTCACGCGCTTCGAGGCGCTGATAGCCCAGGGCGGGACGATCGAGCCGCGCGACTGGATGCCCGACGGTTACCGCCGCATGCTGATCCGTCAGATCGCCCAGCACGCCCACTCCGAGATCATCGGCATGCAGCCCGAGGGAGCATGGCTGACCCGGGCCCCGTCGCTGCACCGCAAGTCGGTGCTCATCGCCAAGGTCCAGGACGAGGCCGGCCACGGCCTGTACCTGTACTCCGCCGCCGAGACCCTGGGCGTGGACCGCGCCGACCTGCTCGACGCCCTGCACCTGGGCCGCCAGCGCGCCTCGGCCACCTTCAACCACCCGGCGCTGACCTGGGCGGACACCGGAGCCATCGCCTGGCTGACCGACGGCGCCGCCGTCATCAACCAGGCCCCCCTGTGCCGCACCTCCTACGGACCGTACGCGCGGGCGATGCGCCGCGTCTGCCAGGAGGAGGCCTTCCACGTGCGCCAGGGGTACGACCTGATGCGGGCGCTGTGCGAGGGCACGCCCGAGCAGAAGGCGATGGCGCAGGACGCGGTGGACCGCTGGTGGCTGCCGGCCGTGGCGCTGATGTTCGGCCCGCCCGACACCGAGGCGGGCGGGGCCGACGCCCGGACCGCCGCGCTCGGGGCCGCCGTCTCCCGCCGCGCGATGGCCTGGGGGATCAAGCGCCACACCAACGACGAACTGCGCCAGCGCTTCGTCGACCAGTGCGTCCCGCAGGCCGAGCGCCTGGGCCTGACGCTGCCCGACCCGGCCATCCGCTGGAACGAGGAACGCGGCCACTACGACTTCACCCCCATCGACTGGGACACCTACCGCACGGCCCTGGGCGACGACACCCACTGGGCGCGCCGCCGCATCGACCACCGAAGGACCGCGCACGAGGACGGCGCCTGGGTACGGGAGGCCGCCACCGCGTACGCCGCCCGTGAGGAGGCGGGTGCGTCCGCGGACGCCTCCGGCCCGGCGGTCCCCCGACAGGCGCAGGAGGAACGCGCATGAACCGCGACGAGGGCGCGCCCGCGTCCTGGGAGGTCTTCCTGCGGGCCCGGCGGGGCCTGGCCCACCAGCACGTGGGCTCGGTGCGCGCCGCCGGTCCGGACGCGGCGCTGGCGGTCGCCCGCGACCTGTACACGCGCCGCGGCGACCCGCTGTCGCTGTGGGTGGTGCGTTCGGACGCCGTGCACGCGGTCTCCCCGGACGAACGCGACCCGTACTTCGCGGGCACCCACGGCAAGCCGTACCGGTATCCCGAACACTTCCCGCCGCTGACCGAGGAGGGGTCGGAAGGTGACCACGACCAGTGACGAGCGGGTGGACCGCGCGGCGGACCACCGGCCGGAACCGGCCTCGCCCGGTGCCACCCCCGGGGTGGGCGCACCCGGTCGCCCGGCCCGCGCCCCACACGCCCCGGCGGACACCGGCCTCGCCACCTACCTGCTGCGCCTGGGTGACGACGCCCTCGTGCTCGGGCAGCGGCTGTGCCAGTGGATCACACGCGCGCCCATGATCGAGGAAGACCTGGCCCTGTCCAACATCGCCCTGGACCTGATCGGCCACGCCCGCACCCTCCTGACCCTCGCCGGGCGGCTCGACGGGACCGGCCGCACCGAGGACGACCTCGCGTTCACCCGCCACGAGCGCGACTTCACCAACACCCTGCTGACAGAGCTGCCCAACGGCGACTTCGCGGTGACCGTCGCCCGCCAGCTCGCGTACACCCACTACGCGTCCCTGCACTACGAGGCTCTCGCCGGCTGCCCGGACCGCGAACTCGCCGCCTTCGGCGCGCGGGCGGTCAAGGAGGTCGCCTTCCACCGGCTGCACGCCGACCGCTGGGTCCGCCGGCTGGGCGGCGGCACGGCCGAGAGCGCGCGCCGGATGCAGCGGGGGCTGGAGCGGGTGTGGCCCTACACCGCCGAACTCTTCGACGAGGACGACCTCGTGCGGCGCCTGGCCGCCGCCGGCACGGTGCCCTCGCCCGCGCCACTGCGCCCGGTGTGGGAGCAGCGCGTCACCGAGGTCGTCACCGGGGCGGGGCTCACCGTGCCCGTCCCCTCCTGGCGGGCCCGGGGCGGCCGTTCGGGTCTGCACACCGAGGAGTTCACCGATCTGATCGGGGAACTGCAGTCGGTGCGCCGGCAGTTCCCCGGGGGAACCTGGTGAACGACACCGCACGGGCCGCGGCGCCCCTCGCCGCGGAGGAGGTACGCAGGCGGGTGGAGGCGCTGCCCGATCCCGAACTGCCCGTGATCGGCCTCGGCGACCTGGGGGTGGTGGGCTCCGTCGGTCCGGGGCCCGACGGGATCCTGGAGGTGGAGATCACCCCCACCTACCTGGGCTGCCCCGCACTGCCCGCGATGACCGCCGCCGTCCGCGGGGTCCTGGCCGACTGCGGCCACCCGGACGGCCGGGTGCGGCAGGTGCTGTCCCCGCCCTGGACGACCGACCGCATCACCCCTCGCGGACTGCGCACCCTCGCCGCCCACGGCATCGCCCCGCCGGTGCCCGCGGCGGGCGGCGGCCCGGTCGCCGTGGAGCTGGGCGCCGTCGCCTGCCCGCACTGCGGTTCGCGCGCCACCCGGCCGCACAGCCCCTTCGGCCCGTCCCGCTGCCAGTCGGTGCTGTGGTGCACGGTGTGCCGCGAACCCTTCCCCCACCTGACCGCGCTGTGAGGCACACCGTGAACACCACCGCCACCCCACCGCCCGCCGGGCAGGAGACGTCCGCCGAACGGGGCGTGCGCCGGGGCACGCGTACCCGCTGGCACCCCGCCACGGTCAGCGAAGTGTGCCATCTGACCTCGGACGCCGTGGCCGTCACCCTGGAGGTGCCCGCCGGCCTGCGCGAGGTCTTCGCCCACCAGCCCGGCCGGCACGTCGTCGTACGCCACCGCCGCGCCGACGGCGAACTGCGCCGCGCCTACTCGCTGTGCCCGCCCCCGCACGACACCTCGGCCCTCCGCCTGGTGATCAAACGCGGTGCCCCGGACGGATTCGGGGCCCACGCGGTCCGCCGTCTCGCACCCGGCGACCGGCTCGAACTGTCCGCCCCCGCGGGCCACTTCGCCCTGCCCGAGCTGCCCGGCGCCCACCACGTCCTGATCGCCGGCGGCTCCGGCATCACCCCGCTGGCCGCGCTGGCCGCCGACGCCCTGCGCCGGGACGCCACCTGCCGGGTGTCCCTCCTCCACTCCGTCCCGACCGCCGCGCAGGCCCTGCTCGCCGACGAACTGGCCGCCCTCAAGGACATGTTCCTCGACCGCTTCACCGTCCTGTACGTCCTCACCCGCGACGAGCAGGACACCGGCGGGCCGTTGCGCGGACGGGTGGACGCGGGCAAGCTGTCCCGCCTGCTCACCGTCATCGGCGCCCAGCCCGCCGGGGACACCACGTTCGCCCTGTGCGGACCACCGGGGATGATCACCACCGTACGGCGGTTCCTGGACGGCCGAGGTGCCGATCCGGCCCTCGTGCGCTGGGAGTCGTTCACCTCCGGTTCCACTCCCCCCTCCGCCGGCCCCGCACCGGCCCGGCGGCCGGCCCCGGCCGCCGGGACGAGCCGTGTGACCGCCTTGCTCGACGGGGTCCGCCGGCGGACCACCGTCGAACCGCAGGACGCGGTGATCCTGGACGCCCTGCTGCGCGCGCACCCGGACGTGCCGTACGCCTGCCGCGAAGGTGTGTGCGGCAGCTGCCGCGCCAAGGTCCTGTCCGGACGGGTACGAGCCGACCGCCAGCACGCTCTGGACGACCGCGACCGCGCCGAGGGCTACACGCTCGTGTGCCGGGCACGGCCGGACTCCGCCGAGGTGGTCGTCGACTTCGACGCATGACGCCCGCCCGGCGTTCGACTCAGGGCACCCGCCCACGACCACCACACCCCGCCAGCACGCACCGAAGGAGACGCACGTTGAGCACCACCGCCCGCCTCGCGGGAAAGACCGCCCTGGTCACCGGAGGCAGCAGGGGAATCGGCCGGGCCATCAGCCGTCGCCTCGCCCAGGACGGCGCACTGGTGGCCGTGCACTACGGCCACGACGCGAGCGCCGCCGAGCGGACCGTCAAGGAGATCGAGGCCGACGGAGGCCGCGCCGTCGCCGTGCACGCCGAACTCGGAGTGCCCGGCGACGCCGACACCCTCTGGTCCGCCTTCGACCGGGTCCTTTCCGACCGGGGCCTGGACGGCGGCCTCGACATCCTCGTCAACAACGCGGGCATCACCGTCCCGCGCCGCATCGCCGACGTGACCGAGGCCGACTACGACCGGGTGTTCGCGATCAACACCAAGGCACCGTTCTTCATCGTCCAGCGCGGCCTCGACCGGCTGCGGGACGGCGGTCGGATCATCAACATCTCCTCCGTGGCCACCCGCGTCGCGTTCCCCGCCATCGTCTCGTACACCATGACCAAGGCCGCCCTGGACTACCTCACCCTCGCCCTCGCCCAGGAGCTGGGGCCCCGGGGCATCACCGTCAACGCCGTCGCCCCCGGCTACACCGAGACGGAGATCAACCCCACGCTCGCCGTCCCGGAGATCCGCCGCAGGTACTCCGAGGCATCCGCCTTCAGCCGGCTCGGCCAGCCCGTGGACATCGCCGACGTGGTCTCCTTCGTCGCGAGCGACGACGCCCGCTGGGTGACCGGTCAGTGGATCGACGCCTCCGGCGGAGCCCACCTCGGCGTGTGACCCCCGCCTCCGGCTCCGGCTCCGGCCGGTTCCCGAACCCCTCCCCCGCCATCCGCGGCACCCTCACGCGGCCGTCCCACCTCACGGCCGCAGCACAGGAGATGCGATGAACGACCGCACGACCGCTCTCGCCGAGCCGGTCACGGACGACGTCCTGACCCAGCCCTTCACCGGCGCGAGCCCCTACGACAGCTATGTGCACGCCTCCGTCCTCAACTCCATGCAGCACCCGCTCACCGACGCGCCGGACGAGATGGGTTTCCTCGTCACCACCCAGGTGATGGAGCTGTGGTTCACCTTGATCGTGCACGAGTGGCGCACCGCACGGGTGGCCTTCGCGAAGGACGATCTGCGCGCGGCCATGGACGCGCTCGTCCGCAGCCGCCGGGCTCTGACGGCGCTCAACGGCGCCTGGGCGCCCATCGCCGCGCTGACGCCGTACCAGTTCAACGGTTTCCGGGCCGCGTTCGGCAAGGCGTCGGGATTCCAGTCGGCGATGTACCGGCACATGGAGTTCCTCCTCGGCGACAAGTCCGCCGGCCTGCTGCGCGCACACCGGGGCGACCCGGCCGTCCACGAGGCGCTCGGCGAGACCTACCGCGAACCGACCCTCTACGACGAGGTGCTGGCCTTCCTGCACCGCCAGGGTCTGCACGTACCGCTGCACGTCCGCGAGCGGGACGTGACCGGCCCCTACACTTCCGACCCCGGGGTGGTGCAGATGTGGCGGGAGATCTACGCCGGACCACAGCACCACCCGCACCTGGCACTGGGCGAACTGCTCACCGACATCGCCGAGCTCGTCACCCGCTGGCGTTTCGAACACGTCCTGGTGGTGCGCCGCGCGATGGGCGCGAAGCCCGGCAGCGCGGGCTCCGCGGGACTGGCCTGGCTGGAGCAGCGCGCCGCCCGCCCGGTCTTCCCCGAGCTGTGGGAGGTGCGCGGTGACATCTAGGGTCATCTCCGCCTTCGCGGCCGAGGAGGAGCAGCGGGTACTGAGCCTGAAGCCGGTCCTCGCACCGGTGCACGGCCGCTACGGCGACCATCCCCACCAGGTCTACGACGCCTGGCCCTCGGACACTCCCGGCGCCCCGCTGGTGATCCTGCTGCACGGCGGCTACTGGCGCTACGACCGCATGCACCTGACCCCCTTCGCCGCCTACCTCGCCGAGCAGGGCTTCGACGTCCTGCTGCCCGGCTTCCGTCGCTCCGGAGGCGCGGGCGGCTATCCGGAGACCTTCGACGACGTCGCCCGGATCGTCGACACCCTTCCGCAGGGGCGGCCGTACGTGCTGGCGGGCCACTGCTCGGGCGGACACCTGGCCCTGTGGTGTGCCGCCCGCGGTCTGCTGCCGGCCGGCTCGCGCTGGCACACGCGCACCCTGCCGACCGGCGTGCTCGCCCTGGCCCCCCTCACCGACCTCGCCGCCACCCGCCGCGACGACCTCAGCAACGGTGCCGCTCTGCAACTGCTGGGCGGGGCGGAGCACTTCGAGGAGCGGATGGCCGAGGTCGACCCCCTGACCCTGCTCCGCGACGCCGGCACCACCGGGGTGCCCACGGTCCTGCTGCACGGCGCCGCCGACGAGGAGGTCCCCCTCAGCCAGTTCACCGACTACGCGGCCGTGCACCGCGACCTCACCACGGTCGTCCTGCCCGGCACCGGCCACTACACCCTCATCGAACCGGGCGCGCCCGGCGCCCGTGCCGTCGCCGACACCCTCCGGGAGATGGCGGCGTCCTTCCCCGCCCGGTGCCCCGGCCCGGCGCACGAGGAGCCCGCGCACCGATGACCACCATGCCGACGACCGACCTGACCGAGGTCGCCGCGCGCCTCGACGCCGACGACCCGCTGGCTCACCTGCGCGACCGCTTCCTGCTCCCCCCGGACGTCGTCTACCTCGACGGCAACTCCCTGGGCCCGCTGCCCGCCGCCGTCCCGCCGGTCCTCACCGACGTCGTGACCCGGCAGTGGGGTACCGACCTGATCGGCTCCTGGAACGGCAATGGCTGGTGGGAGGCGCCGTTGCGGGTGGGCGACGCCATCGGCGCGCTGATCGGGGCCGCGCCGGGCCAGACGGTGGCGGGTGACTCCACCAGCGTGCAGCTTCACACCGCCCTCCACGCCGCCGCCTCGCTCCGACCGGACCGCGCCCTGCTGGTCACCGATCCCGACCACTTCCCCACGGACCGCTATGTGGCCGCCGCCGTCGCCGAACGCCGCGGCCTGGAGGTTCTGCGGGTTTCGCCGGCCGACCTGTCCGGCTTCCTCAGGACGGAGGGGGACCGGGTGGCCGTCGTCAGCTACTCGCCCGTCGACTTCCGCACCGGGGAGCTGTACGACATGCGGGGCGTGACGCAGGACGCGCACCGCGCCGGCGCGCTGGTCCTGTGGGACCTGTGCCACGCGGCCGGGGCCCTGCCGGTCGAACTCGACGCCCTCGGTGTCGATCTCGCCGTCGGATGCGGCTACAAGTTCCTCTCCGGAGGCCCCGGCGCCCCGGCCTACCTGTACGTGGCACACCGCCACCACCGGGACCTGCGCACCCCGGTGCCGGGCTGGACCGGGCACGCCGACCCCTTCGGGCTGGGCCGGGACTACGCCCCCGCCCCCGGCATCGCCCGGGCCCGTATCGGCACTCCCCCGATCCTGTCCCTGCTCGCCCTCGAGGCGGCCCTGACCGTCTACGACGGTGTGGACCTCGCCGAGGTCCGCGCCAAGAGCCTGTCCCTGACCGGGTTCCTCCTGCGCTGCGCCGACGAACTCCTCACCCCCTTGGGTTTCGCCTCCGTCACCCCCTCCGACCCCGGCCGCCGCGGCAGTCAGGTCTCCCTGCGCCACCCCCACGCCCACGCCCTGACCCGGGCGCTCGCCGACCGCGGCGTGATCGCGGACATGCGGGCCCCCGATCTGCTGCGCTTCGGCGTCAACGCGCTCTACACCACCCACCGGGAACTGCTCACGGCGGCGTGGTGCCTCCGGGACATAGCCGCCGAGGCCGCCTACGACCCGAATCCGCGGGGGCGGGGCCCGGTGACATGACGTACCTCGGTGACCACTGATGGCCGTCCCGCCGGACGCCGGCCCCGTCACCGCTGCCTCGTCCCCCCGTCGCCGCGGGCCGGGAGGCCCTCGTGGACGCCCGGCCTGGGCGGCGGGGGCGAGGCGCCGGTCGCCGTACCGCTCGTCGGACGGATCGCCGCCGCTCCCGCCGAACCGGTGGGCTCGGTGACCGCTCACCGGCCCCCGGCCACCCCGCTGCCGAAACCCCTTCGCCACCGCCCGCCCGCTGTCCGGTGCACGGCCGGTCACTTTCCAAGGCTGTGGCTGAGGATGCTTTCGGCTGTGTCCGCGATCGTGTCCTCGATGGGGCGTGCCTTCCAGTCGAGGAGCTTCTCCGCCTTGGCGGCGGTGGCGTCGAGGTCGCGGCCGAGTTGGTGCTTGAGAAGACGTAGTTCCGGGTTCACCGTGGCCAGGGCGCGGGTGAGCCAGACGGGCAGTTCGCGGGTCGGGGCCTTCTCGGCGCGTTCGCCCAGGCGGTCACGGAGTATGCGGGCGATGTCGATGACGCGCAGGCTTCGCCCCGCCACGGCGAGGAAGCGTTCGCCGGCGGCTGCCGGATCGGTCATGGCGCGCAGGTGCAGGTCGGCGACGTCGCGGACGTCGACGTAGCCCATGGCGAAAGGCGGGCAGGCGGGCATCTTTCCTTCGAGCATCCTGCGCACCAGGCGCAGCGAAGGCGGGTCGTCGGGACCGAGGAGGGGGCCGAGGACGCCCACGGGGTGGACGGCGGCCAGTTCCATGTCTCCCCCTTCTTCCCTGACGAACTGCCAGGCAGCGCGCTCGGCGACGGTTTTCGAGCGCTGGTAGGGCGGGATATCGGCATCGACGTTGGTCCAGTCCTCCTCGGTGAAGGGGGTCGAGCGTTGCGGGTGTCCGATGCCGACGGCGCCGAAGGCGCTGGTGAGGACGGTGCGCCGGACGCCCGCATCTCGGGCGGCGCGCAGTACCCGCAGGACGCCTTCCCGGGCGGGGACGATAAGTTCGTCGTCGGTCGCCGGGGTGCGGCGCAAGGTGGGTGAGGCGACGTGGAGGACGAAGTCGCAGTCGTCGACGGCGGCTTCCCAGCCGTCGGGGTGTTCGAGGTCGGCGCGTACGACGGTGAGACGGTCGTCGTCGAAGGTCGCGGCCGCGCGCAGCCAGGAGCGCAACACCGGTTCGCGGCCCAGGTCGCGGACGGTGGTGCGAACCGTGTGGCCGGCGTCGAGCAGGGCGAGGACGCACCAGCTGCCGATGAACCCGGTTCCTCCGGTGACCAGTACTCGTGTCATGTGTGTCTCCTCAGCTGGTGGTTCGTGGGTCGAGGACGGTCGGTACGGGTGCCGCGGCTCGTCGGGCGATTGCCAGGCTGCTACCGGGGAGGGCGCGGCTGCTCGTGACCGGGTAGATGACGGCGCGTTCGAGCATGCCGGTGTTCCGGATCCGGCCGGTGAGGGCGTCGGCCGTGAAGAGGGGGAAGGCCGGCAGTCCCGCGGTGCCGAGTGCGATGCTCGTGACCGACCGGCGCGTGCCGAGGCCGACGCGGGCTCCGCCGGCTCCGACGGCGACCGCCGTGACGCTGCCGGCGAGCACGACTGCCCGCGCACCGAGGGTGTGGAAGACGATCCGGCCGTTGCCGACCGGGTTCATCAGAGGGACATGCCGGGGACGCGCCTGCGGATGGCCTCCAGTTCGGCCTCGTCCGAGACGCCCTGCCAGTCGTACCGCGGCGTGTACGGGGCTTCCAGGGCGCGCACCTCGTCGTCGGTCAGCTCGATGTCGAGGGAGGCAACGGCCTCGTCGATCTGCCGGATCGAGCCGGCGCCGACCAGCGGCGCGGTGACGACCGGCCGGCGTCGCAGCCAGGCGAGCGCGACCTGTGCACGGCTGACGCCGTGGGCGTCGGCCACCTGCCCGACCGCGTCGAGGATCGCGTGGTTGGAAGCCTCCTGCTCGGGCGAGTAGAGCAGGTCCGCGTACGCGCCGTCCGTCTCGGAGCGCACCGTCGAGCGGGCGTCGTCCCACGCGCGGGCGAGACGGCCTCGGGCCAGCGGAGACCAGACGAGGGTGCCGACACCCTCGTCCAGGCACAACGGGATCATCTCCCGCTCCTCCTCCCGGGCGAGGAGGTTGTAGTGGTTCTGCATCGACACGAACCGCGCCCAGCCGTGCTGCTTCTGCAGGTGCAGTGCCTTCGCGAACTCCCAGGCGTGCATGGACGAGGCGCCGAGGTAGCGGACCTTGCCGGCTTTCACGAGGTCGCCGAGTGCCTCGAGCGTCTCCTCCCACGGGGTGGAGTGGTCGTTGCGGTGAATCTGGTAGAGGTCGATGTAGTCGGTGCCGAGGCGGCGCAGCGAGTGGTCGACCTCGGTCATGACCGCCTTACGCGACAGTCCCCGTCCGTTCGGTCCCGGGCGCATCGGATGGCGCAGCTTGGTGGCGATCACCACGGTGTCCCGGTCGGCGAAGTCCTTGAGCGCCCGGCCGAGGATCTCCTCGCTCGACCCGTTCGAGTACATGTTCGCGGTGTCGAAGAAGTTGATCCCCGCCTCCAGCGCGTGCTTGATGAGCGGGCGCGCCTCTTCCTCACCCTTCGACCAGACGGGGTGGCCCCGGTAGGGCTCGCCGTAGGTCATCGCGCCGATCGCGATCGGTGACACGTCCAGGCCGGTGGTGCCCAGCTTGATGTAGCGCACAGTGCTCCTCTAAAGTAAGCGGAGAGGTCTCCGCATAACGTAGTGGAGAACTCTCCGCTTAGCAAGGTGAGGTCCCGTGGTCCGTTCGGACGCCCGCGAGAACAGGGCGCGCATCCTCCAGGCCGCCCGCGAGGCGCTCGCGGAGGACGGCAGCGCGTCGATGAATCAGATCGCCCAGCGCGCCGGGGTCGGCCCGGGCACCCTGTACCGCAACTTCCCCACGCGCGAGGCACTCGCCCTCGCCGTCTACCAGGACGAGGTCGAACGCATCACCGGCAGCGTGCCGGAGCTGCTCGCCGGGATGCCGCCCCTCGAAGCGCTCCGCCACTGGACGACCGACCTCGTCGAAGCGATGCGCAGGAAGCACGGCCTCGGCGACGCGCTCAGCCCCGGCGCCCACCAGGCGATGAGCGAGCAGAGTTACGGGCCGGTCATCGCCGCGATCACCCAGCTGCTCGACGCCGGCAAGAAGGACGGAAGCATCCGCACGGACGCCGACCCCGGCGACTTCCTCCAGCTCACCGGGGCGCTGTGGCGTGCCGCTTCCGGCCCCGAGGACCGGTCGCCCCGCATGCTCGCGCTCATCCTCGACGGGCTCCGCACACAGCCGCAGCGGTAGAGGCCACTGACGGTTGCGGGTCTCGGCGAGCAGCACGTGGAAGCATGTGTGCCGATCGCCGACGGCCGATACGGCCGGCGCGCCTCATCCGGAGCAGGTCAGTCCGATCACCCGCAGCCTCCGCCGGTCGAGGTCGTCACCCACCAGTCTCCTGGAACCATTCGCGCAGGCGCTCCAGGAGTTTTTCCGGCTGCTCCTCGGCCAACCAGTGGCCCGAGTCCTCGACGGGCCGGACGGTGACCTTTTCGGCTACCTCCGAGAGCATCTTCTCCGCTATGGGGAGGAAGAAGCTGGCTGTCCCTCCGAGTCCCAGCACGGGCATCTTGATCTTGCCCTTCTCCGTCAGGATGCGCCGGTTGTCCTCGGCGTCCTTCTCGAACGCCCTGAACAGTTCGATGCCCGCCCGCATGGCTCCTGGCTGTGTGTAGTCGGCGACGTAGCGTTCCGCGTCCGCGAGCGAAATGGCGTCGGGGTTCGCACTCAGCCTGACGTAGAACGAGCGCAGGTACGGGAACTCGTGGCCGGCGATGAGCATCTCGGCGGCGTTGTCCGCGGCTCCGTGCAGGTGGAAGTGCCAGATCCTGTTCTTGCTGTAGCCGGTCGTCGCCACAGCGCTTTCGTATCCCTCGGTGCCCGGGATGGGGGCTTCCGAGACCATGAGGCGCTCGACCTCGTCCGGCCAGAGGGTGGCGTAGGCGTAGCCGACGAGCATCCCGAGGTCGTGGCTCACGATGGTGATCGGCTTCCGCACGCCGAGGTGACGCAGCAGCGCCCTGATGTCACCCGCCATCGTCTGTTTGTCGTAGCCGCCCTCGGGCTTCGAGGACCCGCCGGCGCCGCGGACGTCGGGGGCCACGACGAACCAGCCGTCGGAGTGCAGCGGCTCCATGATGTGGCGCCATTGCCACCAGGTCTGGGGCCAGCCGTGGATGAGCACGACGGTTTTGTCGTCTCCGCCTTTGGACGGCGGTTCGCCTGCGGTCACGTAATGGATCCGGACGCCCTCGTGCTCGAACATGTTGTGGTGGAACTCGGGCATGGCGTTGCTCCTGGAGAGAATGGGCGGCATCGCTGTTCCGCCGACCGGTCGAAGAGCGTGTCGGCACCGAGGGACTCCGTGCCGACCGGTCGAAGAGCGTGTCGGCACCGAGGGACTCCGGTAAACGGACCGAACGCCGGTATCCAGGTCGCACCACTTGCTTGTTCCTGAGCGACGCGCTCTTGAAAAGGCTACGACCGGTGTGACACGGCTGCATGCCGACGACGTGTAGGTCGGCTGTGCGCGATCCTCCCGAGGAGGGACCCGCCCCTTCGTGCCATGCGGCTCCTCAAGAGGCGCTACGGCACTGCTCGCCGGTCACCTGGCCGGACGGTGCAGGGCGAGGTCCGGCTCGCTGAAGCGGCTGGAGACCGCATTGGCCTGGTGCCAGTGCGGATAGATCAGGTCCGGTGCGCTGACCTTGTCC
>NZ_JAINRC010000002.1 GCF_020400655.1 Streptomyces spinosus | reverse complement strand
CCTATCAGATCCTTTCGGCGTCTGATCCCCGGTCAGCGGGGTTCGTCTTCCCGGCCGTTGGGCCGTTCCGACGTCTCAAACCTTAGCGGATCCGCCCGGCGATTCCCAATCGGGCCGCCGAGTCCCTATTCGAATTGAATTCGGGCACGCCGAAATCAACCCGTAGGAGGGATCGTGCTGAAGGTGTGAGGGGTGCCGCTCCAGGCGGCTGAGGTGCTACCGAGGAACCGTTACGGCTCCGCGGCAACCCGAAGAACTTTACGGATCGCGCAGGGGCGTGTCAACACCCCCCTGTCAAGATCTTTTCTGCGGCTGTCAGTCCAGGTCGGTGAGCCGGCCGCCGGCGTCCGGCTGGGCGTGCTCCACCCTGCGCAGCAGCCTGGTCAGGACCTCGCCGAGCACCCCGCGCTCCGCGGGAGTGAGGTCCTGGAGCAGGTCCTCCTCGAAGACCGTCGCCAAGCGCATCGCCTCCAGCCACTTCTCGCGGCCCTCGGGCGTCAGCTCCACGATGACGCGGACGCGGTTGGACTCGTCGCGCTCCCGGGTGACCAGTCCCTCGGTGACCATGCGGTCGATCCGGTGGGTCATCGCGGCCGGGGTGAGCCCGAGCCGCTTGGCCAGCTCGCTCGGGCCCATGCGGTACGGGGCGCCGGAGAGGACCAGTGCCTTGAGGACCTCCCACTCGGCGTTGCTGATGCCGAGGGCGGAGGTCTGGCGGCCGTAGGCGACGTTCATCCGGCGGTTCAGCCGGGACAGCGCCGACACGATCTTCTCGACCTGGGGGTCCAGGTCCTGGAACTCGCGCTGGTAGGCGGCGATCTGTTCTTCGAGCGTCGGCTCCGTGACGCCGCCGGGGGTGTCGGCCATGGACGCAGTATCCCACGGAAGCCCTTTGCTTTGAAGTCCTTGAGCATGTACTCTTTAGCTTTGAAGTTTAGCTTCGAAGTCTTCACGTCTAACTAGTGAGAGAGGTGAACGTGACCAGGGCGATGGGCGCAGCGATGCGCCGGATCCACGTGGGCAACGCACTCAGCGCGTTCGGACTGGGCTTCACCGTCCCCTACCTGTACGTCTATGTGGCGCAGGTGCGGGGTCTGGGAGCCATGACGGCGGGTCTCGTGCTCGCCGTCTTCGCCGTGGCCGCGCTGATCGTGCTGCCGTTCGCCGGCCGGGCGATCGTGCGGCGCGGCCCGCTGCCGGTCCTGCTCGCCGCCCTGGTGACCGCCGCCGTGGGCGCGCTCAGCCTCGGTCTGGCGGGCACCGCCGCGAGTGTGCTGCTGTCCGCCGCGGCCCTCGGGGCCGGACAGGCCGTGATGCAGCCGGCGCTGGCGACGATGATCGTGGACTGCTCCTCGGCGGACACCCGCTCTCGTGCGTTCGCGATGCAGTTCTTCCTGCAGAACCTGGGGCTGGGCGTCGGCGGTCTCATCGGCGGCCACCTCGTCGACACCACGCGCGTGTCGTCGTTCACGCTGCTGTTCGCGATCGAGGCGGCGGTGTTCCTGCTGCTGGTCGGCGTGCTGGCGACCGTGCGGATGCCGCGCTCGCCGCGCCTGGCGGACGCTCCGGCGGGGTCGGCGAAGGGCAGCTGGAAGCAGCTGCTCGGGAACCGGGCGATGGTGCAGCTGTCCGTGCTGGGCTTCGCGATCTTCTTCGCCTGCTACGGGCAGTTCGAGTCGGGGCTGAGCGCGTACGGCGTGGAGGCGGCCGGGATATCCACGTCCGCCCTGGGGACGGCACTGGCCGCGAACACGCTGATGATCGTGGTCGCCCAGTTCGCCGTGCTGAAGTTCGTGGAGCGGCGCCGGCGGTCCCGGGTCATCGCCGCGGTGGGTCTGATCTGGGCCGTGGCCTGGCTGGCCGCCGGGTACGCGGGGCTGGGGCACGGCAGCCGGGAGATGGCCACGGCCGCGTTCGTGTCGACGTACGCGCTGTTCGGTCTGGGCGAGGCGATGCTGTCGCCGACGGTCGCGCCGCTGGTCGCCGATCTGGCGCCGGAGGGCATGGCCGGGCAGTACAACTCGGCGTTCGCGCTGGTCAAGCAGTTGGCGCTGGCCGTCGGTCCGGCGGTGGGGGGTCCGCTCGCGGCCTCGCTGCACGGGCCGTACATCGTGACCTTCCTGCTGTTCTCGCTGGGGATCACCGTTCTCGCGCTGCGACTCGGGCGGCGGCTCACCGCCGTGCAGGACCGGCCCTGGCTGGCGCGCGGGACCCGGGTGGTCACCCGGGGCGGGGCGTCCACGGGACCGGTGCCCGCGGACGCGTGAGTCCGCGGTGCGTCACGGCCGTCACCTCCGGGTGGCGGCCGTCGTCGTGTGCCGGGCGTGTCGCTCAGGGGACGCGCCGGCAGCCGGTCAGTGCTTCGCCTTCGGCAGGACGAACTCGCACCACACCGCCTTTCCGCCGCCTGGGGTGCGGCGGCAGCCCCAGCTGGAGGCGATGGTCGCCACGATGGCGATGCCCCGGCCCGACTCGTCGCCGGGCTCGGCGCGGCGGCGCCTCGGCAGGTGGTCGTCGCCGTCGGTGACCTCCACGATGAGGCGGCGGTCGGTGCGGCGCAGTCGCAGCCGCATGGGCGGGATGCCGTGCTGGAGGCTGTTGGCGACCAGTTCGCTGGTGGCGAGGACGCCGAGGTCGTGCAGTTCGGCGGGGAAGCGCCAGCTGGCGAGGACGCCGGAGGCGAAGGCACGCGCGCGGGGTGCCGCTTCCACACCGCCGAGGAGTTCGAGGGCCGCGTTGCGGAAGAGGTCGCCGTCGGGGCCCGTCCGCGCGGGGTGCTGGAGGACCAGGACGGCGACGTCGTCGTCGTGGTCGGCGGTGACGCCGGCCGAGCGGACCAGACGGTCGCAGACGACCTGGGGGCTTCCGGTCGCGCCGGCGAGGGCGCCCTCGAGCGCGGCGATGCCCTCGTCCAGGTCGGCGTCGCGGCGCTCGACCAGGCCGTCGGTGTAGAGGACGGCCGTGGAGCCGGCGCCGAGGGCGATGGAGCCGGACGAGTGCATCCAGCCGCCGGTGCCCAGCGGCGGGCCGGTGGGTTCGTCGGCGCGGGAGACCGTGCCGTTCTCGTCGCGGACCAGGATCGGCAGGTGACCGGCGGACGCGTACACCAGGCGGCCCTCGTTCGGGTCGTGGACGGCGTACACGCAGGTGGCGATCTGGTTGGCGTCGATCTCGGCGGCGAGGCCGTCGAGGAGTTGCAGGACCTCGTGCGGGGGCAGGTCGAGGCGGGCGTAGGCGCGGACGGCCGTGCGGAGCTGACCCATGACGGCGGCGGCCCGCACACCGCGGCCCATGACGTCGCCGATGACGAGGGCGGTCCGGCCGCCGCCGAGGGTGATCACGTCGTACCAGTCGCCGCCGACCGCGGCCTCGGTGCCGCCGGGCTGGTAGGTGGCGGCGATGCGCAGGTCGTCGGGCTGTTCCAGCTCCTGCGGGAGCAGGGAGCGCTGGAGGGTGACGGCGGTCTCGCGCTGGCGGCGCTCGCTGGCGCGCAGGCGCTCGGCGGCCTCGGCGTGGTCGGTGACGTCCGTGGCGAAGACGAGCACGCCGGCGTCGCGGTCGCCGTCCTCGGCGACGGGGGTGCAGGTGAAGGTGTACGAGCGGCCGTCGACGGCCTTGCGGGACTTCAGGGTGCGGGGCCTGCCGCTGCGCAGCACCTGGTCGAGCAGCGGGAACAGGCCCAGTTCGGCGAGTTCGGGCAGGGCCTCGCGGGCGGCCACGCCGGTGGCGCGGGCACCGAAGGCGGCGGTGTAGGCGTCGTTGACGTAGGCGACGCGGTGGTCGGGGCCGTGGACGAGGGCGACGAGGGCCGGGACGCGTTCCAGGACGTCACGCGCGGGCAGTTCGTCCACGGCGGGTACCGGGGCTGTGCCGTCGGCGGGCTGTTCGGCGCGGGCCGCGGGCACGGAGCCTTCCCCCCGCCGGTCCGGGGAGACCGCCGTCTCGGTCCGCGCGGTGGCGCGGCGCTGCGTTCCGGGGAGCCGGGCGCTCCAGCGCGTGAAGTTCACTTGGGGAAAGCCTCGTGGGTGCTAGGGCGGGCGGGCGCCCGTCCGACGTCGTAGGGCAGTCTGGCAGGGAGCGGGCCGCGACGGGCGACAACCGTCAGACGCCGGGGCGGGCCGCGGAGTTCCTGAGTCCGGTCAGGACGACCCCTTCGGGTCGTCGGAGGGGTTGTGCGGAGGCTTTCCACCGGCCGCGAGTTCGAACTCCGCCCGGGGGTGTTCGAGCGAACCGAGCGAGACGATCTCCCGTTTGAAGAGGCCGGCGAGGGTCCATTCGGCGAGCACCCGGGCCTTGCGGTTGACGGTGGGCACCCTGCTGAGGTGGTACACGCGGTGCATGAACCACGCAGGGTAGCCCTTCAGTTTGCGTCCGTAGACCTGTGCGACGCCCTTGTGCAGGCCGAGGGAGGCGACCGAGCCGACGTACCGGTGCGCGTACGTCTCCAGCGGCTCGCCGCGCAGGGAGTGGACGATGTTGTCGCCGAGCACCTTGGCCTGGCGGACCGCGTGCTGGGCGTTGGGGGCGGTCTCGGTGCCGGGTTCGGCGGCCGTGACGTCGGGGACGGCGGCGGCGTCGCCGGCGGCCCAGGCGTGCTCGGTGCCGTCGACGGTGAGCTGGGCGGTGCAGCGGAGCCGGCCGCGGCCGGTGCGCGGCAGGTCGGTGGCGGCGATCAGCGGGTGCGGTTTGACGCCGGCCGTCCACACGACCGTACGGGTCGGGAAGCGCTGGCCGTCGCTGAGCACGGCGACGCGGTCGGCGCACGACTCCAGGCGGGTGTCCAGCAGCACCTGGATGTTGCGGCGGCGCAGCTGGGTGACGGTGTAACGGCCCATCTCGGGGCCGACCTCCGGGAGGATGCGGTCGGTGGCCTCCACGAGGATCCACTTCATGTCCTCGGGGCGGAGGTTGTGGTAGTAGCGCGCGGTGTAGCGGGCCATGTCCTCCAGTTCGCCGAGGGCCTCGACGCCCGCGTAGCCGCCGCCGACGAAGACGAAGGTGAGGGCGGCGTCGCGGACGGCCGGGTCGCGGGTGGAGGAGGCGATGTCCATCTGCTCGATGACGTGGTTGCGCAGGCCGATGGCCTCTTCGACGGTCTTGAAGCCGATGCCGTACTCGGCGAGGCCGGGGATGGGCAGGGCGCGGGAGACCGAGCCGGGGGCGAGGACGAGTTCGTCGTAGCCGAGGAGTTCGGCGGTGCGGCCCTCCTCGGCGGTGGCGAGGGTGGTGACGGCGGCGGTGCGTACGGCGTGGTCGATGGAGGTGACCTCGCCGACGACGACGTGGCAGTGGTCCAGGACGCGGCGCAGCGGTACGACGACGTGGCGCGGGGAGATCGAGCCCGCGGCGGCCTCGGGGAGGAACGGCTGGTACGTCATGTAGGGATCGGGGGTGACGACGGTGATCTCGACCTCGCCCCTTCGCAGCTCGGCTCTCAGCTTCCGCTGGAGGCGCAGGGCCGTGTACATCCCGACGTAGCCGCCGCCGACAACCAGAATGCGCGCACGTTCCTTCACCATCCCATGACGCACCCGGCGCTGTTGTTTGTCCACAGCCCCGACAATTTGTGTGACCGGCGGCCGGGCGTGCGCACGGCCGGCCGTGGCGTCCGCGCGGGACGAAAGGGGGCAGGTCAGCGGGGGCGGGCGACAAGGTGCGAAGGGCGGGAATCGGGATGTATACACCCCGTACTCCGATCGGGGGGCGCACTGTACGGAACCTGCCCCTTCTGAATTGACTTCCTCTCAACTATGTTCGTGTGTCGACGGGGTGTAGGGAATGTGGTCGAACGGGTCCGCGACGGGCGGATCCGGTCGGGACCGATGCCGCTTCCGCGCACCTCGCGTTCAGTGGCGGGGAGTCTCCGGGGGGAGACGTCATTACCGGGGGAAACACATGCATGTTCAGGACACGCATTGGGCATCGGCGGCAGCCGTCGCGCCCGGCGGCAAGGCGATGAGCGCGGCGGTGGGCAGCGGACGCGCGGACGCCGCGCGGACGACCCCGCTGCGGGTGGACGCACAGCGCAATCTGGAGCACGTGCTGCGTGCGGCGCGTGAGGTGTTCGGCGAGCTGGGGTACGGCGCGCCGATGGAAGACGTGGCGCGGCGGGCCCGGGTAGGGGTCGGCACGGTGTACCGGCGCTTTCCCAGCAAGGACGTGCTGGTCCGGCGGATCGCCGAGGAGGAGACGGCCCGGCTGACCGAGCAGGCCCGGGCGGCGCTCGGGCAGGAGGACGAGCCGTGGTCGGCGCTGTCGCGGTTCCTGCGGACCTCCGTGGCGTCGGGGGCGGGGCGGCTGCTGCCGCCGCAGGTGCTGCGGGTCGGCTCCGCCGCTCCGGGTGAGTCCGGTACGGCCGGTGACGCGGTCGGCCTCGTCGGAGAGGCCCGGGTGCCTCAGCAGCGGGTGCAGTCGGGGAGCGGTGAGTTGCGGCTCGTGGCGCAGGAGGCCGCGGTGGCCGACGACGCCGGGGCCGGGGCGCTGCTCGACGTGGTCGGGCAGTTGGTGGACCGGGCCCGGGCGGCGGGTGAGCTGCGGACGGACGTGTCCGTGGGGGACGTGCTGCTGGTGATCGCCACGGCGGCGCCGTCGTTGCCGGACGCGGCGCAGCAGGCGGCGGCGTCGGCGCGCTTGCTGGACATCCTGCTGGAGGGGCTGCGGTCCCGGCCGTAGCCGGCTCGCACCTCGGCCTCGTTTCCGGGGCGTTCCTTCTCCCAGCAGCACCCACCGGACCACCCGTGCGCCTGGAGCGGTCGGGTGGTGCCGGTGGCCCCTGCGGGGCGTGCGCCCCGACGGGTGTTCGGGGTGGTGTGGGGGCACGTGCGCTCGGACGAGTGGATGGAGTGCGCGCGGGGGCTTCCGGGGGAGTGCGGTGTGGCAGGCTGACGGCTGACGGGTTGGGCTGGGCCGGGGTCGGGGGCTGTCCGCGATGGGCGTTGACGGGTGGGACGGGTCGCGCGGTGACGACGGGGACGCGGAGACCCGGGAGCTGACCTCGCCCCAGGTGCCGCACCAAGGCGGGCCGCCGGCCCCGTCCGGCGGGTCCCGTGACGGGAGCGTGCCGGCCCAGCGTGAGGCAGGCGTGCCGCCGCCGCGCCGGGAGACGCCGCCCGCCGACGCCGAGCTGATCGAGCGGATGCGCGGTGGTGACGACTCCGCCTACGAGGAGCTGTACCGACGGCACGCGGACGCGGTACGGCGCTACGCCCGCGCCTGCTGCCGGGACGGGCACACCGCCGACGACCTCACCGCCGAGGTGTTCGCGCGGATGCTGCAGGCGGTGCGGGGCGGCTCCGGGCCGGAGCACGCCGTACGGGCCTATCTGCTGACCTCCGTCCGGCGGGTCGCCGCCCACTGGGCGAAGTCCGCCCGGCGGGAGCAACTCGTCGACGACTTCGCCCTCTTCGCCCAGCAGGCCGCCCGGGTCCCGGACGCCGCGGAGGGCACCGCGTTCATCGGCTCCGCCGCAGCGGACCTCGGTCTGGCCGCCGACGTCCGCGCCCTGCGCGAGGCCGAGCGGTCCATGGCCATGCGGGCCTTCCGCTCGCTGCCCGAGCGCTGGCAGGCCGTGCTGTGGCACACGGAGGTGGAGGACGAGTCCCCGAGCGAGGTGGCCGTCCTGTTCGGGCTGGACGCCAACGGCACCCGGGTCCTCGCCAGCCGCGCGCGGGAGGGGCTGAGGCAGGCGTACCTCCAGGCCCACGTCAGCGCCGCCCTCTCCCACGACGAGGAGTGCGCCCGCTACGCCGACCAGCTCGGCGGCTACGCCCGCCGCAAGCTGCGTGTCCGTGCCGAGCGGGGGCTGCGCAAGCACCTGGAGGAGTGCGCCGGGTGCCGGCTGGCGGCGGCGCAGATCGAAGAGGTCGCGAGCGGTATCCCGGCGGTCGTCCCGGTCGCGGTCATCGGCTGGTTCGGGGCCGCCGGGTACGCCAAGGCCCTCGGGATCGTGGCCGGGGGTGCGGGGGCGGGGGCGGCCGGCGCCGCCGCGGCCGGTGGCTCGTCCGGCGGGGCGAGCGGTGGGGGCGGGGCCGCGGCGTCCGAGGGGCTCGGGGCGCCGGTGAAGGCCGGCATCGCCGCCGGTGTGGTCGTGGTGGCCGCCGCCGCGGTCGCGCTGGCCCTGGTGCACGACGGCCGTCCGACGAAGGAGGTCGCCCAGCCGGCGCCGGACCCCTCCCCGTCCGTGTCCGCACCGGTGGTACGGCCCGGGACGCCCGCGCCCGCACCGCCTCCCTCCACGTCCCCGCCGAAGCCGAAGCCCGTCGCCCTCGCCCCCGAACCGGCGCCGGCACCCGTAGGCACACCCGCCGGCAAGCCCACCCACAGGCCCGCCGCCCCGCCAACCCCGGCGGAGCCGGCCCCCGAACCCTTCCCGACGCCGTCAGCCACCCCCACGCCGAAGCCGGAACCCACGCCCGAGCCGACCTCGACGCCCACCCCACCGCCGGCGCCCACCGTCTACCAGCTGAGCGAGCTGCGCTTCGACGTCACCGGTGACGGCACCCGGCCCGAGATCGCGCTCGGCGAGAGCGGCTGGGTGTGGCGGCGGTACGGCCTGTCCGTCGGCGGCGAGCGGTACGCGCGCGGGGTCACCGTCCACGGCGACTCCTCCGTCACCGTCGTCCTCAACCGGCAGTGCACCGCCTACGACGCGCTGGCCGGCGTGGACGACCTGACGCTCGGCCTCGGCAAGGTCTCCTTCTCCGTCTACGCCGACGGGGTACGGCTGTGGCGGTCCGGCCTGGTCAAGGGCCGCGACCCGGCCGTCCCCGTCCACGTCGACCTCACCGGGCGCGCGACCGTACGGCTCGTGGTGGAACCGCACGGCGGCGCCTTCGACCGGGCGGCGCTCGCGGACTGGGCCACGTCCCGGTTCACCTGCCGGTAGCCGGGCCGCCGCGTGATTCCGCGGCGGCCGGCGCCGCGGCACCCAGCTCGCGCAGGACGTCCGCCACGCCGAAAGAGGCACCCCGGGCGCACTCGGCGGCATAGCGGCCGGCCGGGAGGGCCGTGCGGGCCCCGGCGCGCACCCGGGCGGCCTCGCCGCGCTCCGGTTCGGGCCGTTCCAGGCCGTCGCGCCAGCGGTCCGCGGCGGCGAACAGCCGCAGCGCGCCCGGCAGATCGCCGAGCCGGGCCAGCAGACCGGCCGCCACGTCCACCAGACCGGCCGTGATCGACTCGGCGCACTGGTGGTCCACGGCCTCCCGCAGGGCCGCCGCCAGGACCGGCAGCCCGTGCGCGGGCCCCGACTCGTCGGCCGCGAGCAGTGCCTCGACCATCCGCAGGGCCGCGACGAACTGCGGGGGCGGGGTGCCGTCCCGGATGACCACGCGGGTCGCCTCGTACAGCTCGCGGGCGTGCGCGTACTGGTCGTCGTGCAGGGCGATGTGGGCGCGCAGGAGCAGGACGAAGGCGCGGGACTCCGGTACCGCGAACCGGTCGGCGGCCGTTCCCGCCTCGTCCAGCGCGGCCAGCGCGGCCTCCCGGTCGCCGGAACGGTAGGAGATCTCGGCGAGCCGGGCCGTGAGGAACGGTGCCTCGGCGTGGGCGCCCACCTCGTGGGCGAGGCGCAGCGCTTCCTCGTACTCGCCGCGCGCCTCCTCGTACCGTCCCCGGGTCATGGCCGCCTCGCCGGCCGCGCTGCACACCTGCGCCCGCATCCAGCGGTCGCCGACGCGCCGGGTGAGCGTCCGCAGCTCGGCCAGGTCCTCGTCGACGCCGAGCAGGTTGCCCGGGGAGTCGACGGTGACGTGGGCGCGGTACATCAGGGCGACCCCGAGCTCCCAGTCACCGCCGTGGCGGCGGCAGTTGTCGACGCACTCCGTCATCAGCGGACGGATGTCCGTCGGACCGCCCAGGTAGTAGGAGGTCAGCGGCCAGATGATGCCCGGGAGCCGGGCGGCCCGCGGTCCCCCGCCCTCGTAGGCCGCCCGCACGCGTGCGAGGTACTCCCGGACCCGCTCGTCGGCCGCGAGGTTCTCCGTGCCCGTCTCGGAGGTGAGGAACAGGTCCAGCATGCGCAGGTCCATCCGCAGTTCGCGCAGCGGGTGCCCGGCCTCCCCGTCGGGGGCGGCGAGGAAGGCGCCCACCGGGTCGGCGGTCTCCGCCCGCGCCCTCACCTCGTCGGCCGGCGCGCCCGGGGGCAGCGTGTCCAGGGCGACGCCCAGGCGGAGCACCTGCCGCACCCGGGCCACCGCCTCCTGACGGTGGTTGCGCAGCCACCAGAACCAGCTGGTGGCCAGGACGATGGCGCCCGCCTCCGCCTCGTCCCCCGCCCGGACCGCGCGGTCCAGGGCCGCGCGGATGTTGTCCAGCTCGGTCTCCAGGCGGGCGATCCAGGGCAGCTGGGCCGCCGAACGCAGCCGCGGCTCCGCCTCCTCCACCAGCGCCCGCACCCACGCGCGGTGGCGTCGCTCGGCCGCCGCGCGCAGCCCGGGGACCTCGGCCGCGCGCTCGGTGGCGTACTCGTGGATGGTCTCCAGCATGCGGTACCGCATGCCGGCGCCGGTGCCGTCCGGGTCGTGCGGGGCGGCGACCACCAGGGACTTGTCGACCAGCGCGCCGATCAGGTCCGCCGCCGGGCCGGTGCACACCGCCTCGGCCGCCGCGAGGTCCCAGCCGCCGGCGAAGACGGACACCTCGCGCAGGACCGTCCGCTCCCGCTCGTCCAGCAGCTCCCAGGACCAGTCCACGACCGCGCGCAGGGTCTGCTGGCGGGGCAGGACCGTACGGCTTCCGGAGGTGAGCAGGCGGAAGCGGTCGTCCAGGCGGTCGGCTATCTGGCGCGGGGTCAGCAGTCTGAGCCGGGCCGCGGCCAGCTCGATGGCCAGCGGCAGCCCGTCGAGCCGACGGCAGATCTCCGCGACGGCCACGGTGTCGCCGAGCACCGCGTCGGCGTCGGGACGGACGGCCTTCGCGCGCTCGGCGAAGAGGCGGTGCGCCTGCTCCGGGACGAGGGGCTCGACCGGTCGCACCGACTCACCGGGCACGCCGAGGGGTTCACGGCTGGTCGCGAGGATCGTGAGCCCCGGGCAGTGGGTGAGGAGGGTCTCGGCGAGGGCGGCCGCCGCGTCGATGACGTGCTCGCAGTTGTCGAGGATCAGCAGCCGGCTGCGCGGGGCGCAGTACTCGACCAGCAGGGCCGTGGGGTCGGCCTGCGGGGTCGCCAGCTCGTTCGTCAGCAGCACGGTCTCGCGCAGACCGAGCGCGCTGACCACCGCGCCGGGCACCGCCTCCGGATGGTCGAGCGGGGCCAGCTCGACCAGCCAGGCCGAGGGGAGGAGTGCGGCGGCCTCCTCGGCGAGACGGGTCTTTCCCGAACCGCCCGGTCCGGTGAGCGTGACCAGGCGGGCCCCGCGCAAGTCGGAACGAATGGCGTCCAGCTCCGGTTCCCGCCCCACGAAGGAGGTCAGGCGGGGACGGAGATTGCCGGTGCGCTCGGGGCGTCGCGGGGGCGTGGGGTGCGACGAGCGCGCCTGGGTCGTGCGCCTGTTCGCGGACTCGGGGGCCTCCGGATGCGCGGGTGTCTCCGGATGCGTGGGTGTCTCCGGATGCGTGGGTGTCTCCGGGTGCGCGGAGGCGTCCGGGGGTTCCTGCTTCAGCAACGAGGTGTGCAGGGAACGCAGTTCCGGGCCCGGGTCGGTGCCGAGGGAGTCGGCGAGGGTGCGGCGGGCGGCCTCGTAGGCGGCGAGGGCGTCGGCCGGGCGGCCCGTGTCCCGCAGGGCGCGGATGAGGAGGGCGTGCAGGGACTCGTCGTACGGGTGGGCGGCGGTCAGTTCCCGCAGCTCCGGTACGGCCTCCCGGGCACGGCCGAGGTCCAGGGCCGCGGCGGCGCGGGCGCGGGTCGCCTCCAGACGCAGGGCCTCGGGACGGGCGGCGGCGGTGCGGTCGGGGAGGTCGGCGAGGGCCGGGCCGTACCAGAGGGCGAGGGCCTGGGTGAGGGTGCGGTGGGCGGTGGCCGGGTCGCCGGCGGCGAGGGCCTGGGTGCCGCTGTGTGCGAGGCGTGCGAAGACGTGGAGGTCCACGTCGTCCTCGGCCGCCTCGAGGCGGTAGCCGCCCGGGGTGGAGGCGATGGTGTGCCGGCCGAGGGTGCGGCGGAGACGGCCGACGAGGGCCTGGAGGGCGGCGGGGGCGTCCTGGGGCGGGTCGTCCGCCCAGATCTCCCCGACGAGGGTGTCGGGGGCGCAGGTGCGGCCGGGGCGCAGGGCGAGGGCGGCGAGGAGCGTCCGCAGGCGCCGGCCGCCGATGGGTACGGGGGTGCCCCGGTCGTCTGCCGCTTGGGCCACGCCCAGGATTCTGTACCGCACCTGGTCATTGTGGCGGGGGGTGCGGGACGGGGCACGGGATTTCGGTCCCCGGGGCGGCGGGGTGCCCGCCGCCGCCCACGGCCAGGGGTGCCACCGAGCCGGCGGCAGCACGGGTCCCGCAGGGGGGCGAAGGCGCGGGGACGCGGAGGCGTGGGGACACGGGGACGCGGAGGCGTGGGGACACGGGGACGCCGAGGGGCGAAGACGCGGGGACGCGAAGACGCCGAGGCGCGGGGACGCCGAGGCGCGAAGACGCGGGGCCGCCGAGGCGCGAAGACGCGAAGACGCGGGGACGCGAAGACGCGAAGGCGCGGGGAACCGCGCGATCAGCCCGGCACGGTCCGCGCACGCACAGCCGGCTCAGCCACCAGCCACCCCCGACGGCTGAGCCGCCCCACCGCTCACGCCCCCGGCGTGAGCGCACTCCGTCTCGGCTGGATCCCCGAAGGGACCGCGCGGGAGCGGGTCGGGGTGCCCGTCCAGCAGGTGCCGCGGCGGGCCAGGAGGCGGCGCAGCCAGAGTTCGAGCGAGACGAGGTCGGCCAGCCCGTCCAGGGGGAGGGTCTCGCCCGCCGCGGCCGAGCGCAGCGCCTTGCGGACGACACGCGCCTCCACCAGCCCCGCGTCGGCCAGCAGCGGGGTGGCGAAGAGGTCCAGGAGGGGGTCGGCCGCCGCACGCAGTCCCGCGCGCGCGGCCGCCGCCGAGGACGCGTGGGAGGGCGCGCCCCACCCGGGCGGGAGGTCGGTGACGCCGGCGCCCTCCAGGACGGTACGCAGGATGGCGGCGCGGGCTCCGGGCTGGACGCGCAGGGCCTCGGGGAGGTCGCGGCAGGCGCGCACGACCTGGTTGTCGAGGAACGGCGCGTGCAGCCGCTGGGAGCGGATCTCCGCGGCCTGTTCCAGGACCCGCAGGTCGGCGGCGTGCCGGGCGAGTACCGCACGCGCGCGGTAGTCGCCGGGGCGCTGCGCGCCGGTCGCGGAGCGATCCGCCTCCGCCTGGAGCAGAACCGATACTTCAGCCAGCGCCTCCCCCGTCAGCCACCGGGCGGCCGGGCCGGGTCTCGCCCAGGACAGCGCGGCGAGCGACGCGCCGACCGCCCCTTTTGGCTCGTCGAAGCGACGCCGCATCAGCCGTTCGGCCAGCACCTCCAGGCCCGCACGGTAGGGGGTGCGGGCGAGCCGCCGGGCCGCGCCGTACACGCGCGCGGGGACCATCACGGAGCCGTCCGCGCGGGCGAGCGCGGCGACCGGCCGGACCAGGTGGCGCCGTTTGCGGTCCACGAGCAGGTCGGCGAGGCGTGCGGGGTGGGCGTCCAGGACCTGGCGGGCGCCGTGGCCGGTGAAGTGGTCGGCGCTGCCGGCGGCGAGCCGCGCGCGGTGCCGGGCGGCCTGGACCAGGGAGGGACCGGGTTCGTCGGTCAGCGGACCCTCGAGGTCGGCGTACGGCAGGGTCTCCTCGTCGCCGGTGACCACGACGTGGTGCAGCCGGGGGTTGGCGGCCAGGGCACCGGCGCGTTCGAGTTCGGCCTCGCGGCCGGTCACGGCCAGGTCGTTGAACGTGACGGCGAGGAGCCGTTCGCCCGCGCCCGTGCCGTGGCCGAGGAGCGTGCCCGGTCTGCCGGGCAGCCCGGCGGCCAGCAGCGCGAGCGTGCCGGAGGCGGGGCCGCCGGACAGGTCGGCGCCGATGCCGGGGACCGGCATGCCGCGCGCCGCCCGCCGCTCGGCCGGTCCCATGCCGGGGACCGGCCCGGGGTCCAGGTCGGGCACGTGCCGGGGTGCCGACAGCCGGGTGCGGACGGCCTCCACGAGCGCGTCCCGGACGGCGTCCACGGCGCGGCCGGGGTCGGCCGGGGGCGCGGCGACGGCGAGGGAGGCGACCGGCTCGTACCCGGCGACCTCCCGCGCCCCGGCGCGCAGCACCAAGGCGTGCCCCGGCGGAATGCGCCGTACGCCCTCGTAGGGGGTGCTGTCGCGCAGCGCGGCCGGGACGTCCGGGGCGGCGAGCAGGGCGGCGAGGTGGGTGAAGTCGAGGTTGGCCTCGACGAGGTCGGCGAGGGGCAGCGCGGCGGTGGCGTAGGCGGTGCCGCCGGCCCAGGGGGTGTAGAACACCGGCCGGGCGCCCGCGAGATCGCCGCAGACGGTGATGCGGCGGCCGGCCTGGACGACGGCCGTGTAGCTGCCGGGCCAGGTGGTCAGGTGGCGCACGGCGCCCCCACGCGCGGTGAACAGGCCGCGCCGCAGTTCCTCGTCGGTGGCGCCGCAGATGCCGAGGACGGCGATCCGGTGCTGTGCGTCGGCGTGGACCACGCGCACCTCGTCCGGGCGCCAGTCGCCGACGGCCCACAGCGGATCCGGGTCGCCCCACAGGAGTTGGGAGCCGACCGGCTGGAGGGTCTCGCCGTCGTGTCCGACGGCACCGGCGGAGCCGATCCCGGCGGCGCCCGCGGCGGTGCTGCTCCAACCCACCAACCACCGCATCGACGCCTCCACAGGCTGTGGACGAACAGTGCACCGTACGAACCGGACCCCATGCTGCCATGAAGGGCGCACGGGAGAGGGACGGCGGCACCGCCTTCGATCGGGGGAAAACCAAGGGGGACACGCGGAGCGGGCCTGGGGAGTCGGCGGCCGGCCGGCGTTCCCGCAGGGGGTGGGGTCCGGACGGCAGCGCACGGGCCCGGCGCGAATGCGCCCCCTACGCGCTCCCCCAAACCGCCCTTCGCGCCGTCAAGTTGCATGGTAGGAGCGGCAATTGAGCGCACGCGACGAGGGGCGGTTTTCGGCCAATTAAATGGAGGGGCACCGGAGATGAGCACGCTCCGTAGGGGCCTGCGGAGCGCGCGGCGGTCCACACGCGCGCACGGTCCGGGAGGCGGGCATCGCCTCCCGGACCGGTCCGCCACCCGCGGGGATGAAGGCGGCGGTGTCCCCCAGCCCGCTGGATCCAGTACAGCGGGCCGACCCACGCAAGACCCATGGAACCGCCCCCCGGGTGGCCGGAGTAGAGCGCACGGACGGGCGCACGGCCACACGTGCGGGGGCACGCGGCGACAGGCCGTGCACGGTGCGTACAGGGTCCGGGGCTTCGTACGGACCACAATCCCGCCAACCGGAACAATGCCCCTTAACGCTTGGGATGCGGCGAACTACGCTGGGTTTACGAATGCCGCGTGGTTATGCCAGCGCGGCAGCCGTCTGTGTCGAGGGGTGGCGCATGTCCAGGGAGCAACGCGGGCCGAACGAAAAACTCGGCGCCGTTCTCGCCCTCGCGGGAATCAGCAACGCGGGACTCGCCCGCCGTGTCAACGACCTCGGCGCGCAGCGCGGGTTGACGCTTCGCTACGACAAGACGTCCGTGGCGCGCTGGGTGTCGAAGGGCATGGTGCCGCAGGGTGCGGCGCCGCACCTCATCGCCGCCGCCATCGGCCAGAAGCTCGGCCGGCCGGTGCCGCTGCACGAGATCGGCCTGGCGGACGCCGATCCCGCGCCCGAAGTGGGCCTCGCCTTCCCGAGGGACGTCGGCCAGGCGGTGAGGTCCGCGACGGAGCTGTACCGCCTCGACCTCGCCGGCCGCCGCGCCGGCACCGGCGGCATCTGGCAGTCGCTCGCCGGGTCGTTCGCGGTCAGCGCGTACGCGACGCCCGCCTCACGCTGGCTGATAACCCCCGCCGACAGCTCGGTCGCGCGGGAGGCGGGCTCCGCCGAGGGATCCGGCGCACCGATCAAAGTCGGCCACAGCGATGTGCAGAAACTGCGGGAGGCCGCCGAGGACGCCAGGCGGTGGGACTCCAAGTACGGGGGCGGGGACTGGCGTTCGTCGATGGTGCCGGAGTGCCTGCGGGTGGAGGCGGCCCCGCTGCTGCTCGGCTCCTACTCCGACGAGGTCGGCCGCGCCCTGTTCGGCGCCTCGGCCGAACTGACCCGGCTCGCCGGGTGGATGGCCTTCGACACCGGGCAGCAGGAGGCCGCGCAGCGGTACTACATCCAGGCGCTGCGGCTCGCGCGCGCGGCGGCGGACGTCCCGCTGGGGGGGTACGTCCTCGCCTCCATGTCGTTGCAGGCGACCTACCGGGGCTTCGGCGACGAGGGGGTCGACCTGGCGCAGGCCGCCCTGGAGCGGAACCGGGGGCTGGCGACCGCGCGGACGATGAGTTTCTTCCGGCTGGTCGAGGCCCGGGCGCACGCGCGCGCGGGAGACGCGCAAGCGGCCGGCGCGGCGCTGAAGGCGGCGGAGGGGTGGCTGGAACGATCCCGTCCCGGTGACAACGACCCCTCCTGGCTCGGTTTCTACGGGTACGACCGGTTCGCCGCGGACGCCGCCGAGTGCTACCGGGATCTGAAGGCACCGCGTCAGGTGCGCAGGTTCACCGAGCAGGCGCTGTCGAAGCCGACGGAGGAGTTCGTACGGTCGCACGGGCTGCGGCTGGTCGTCTCGGCGGTCGCCGAGCTGGAGTCCGGCAACCTCGACGCGGCGTGCGAGCAGGGGGTGCGGGCCGTGGAGGTGGCCGGGCGGATCTCGTCGGCACGCACGACGGAGTACGTGAAGGACCTCCTGCACCGCCTGGAGCCGTACGGGGACGAGCCGCGGGTGGTGGAGCTGCGGGAGCGGGCCCGCCCCCTGCTGATGGCTCCGGCGTAGGGCCGCGCCCCTTCGTCGTACGACCCGGCGTTTGAAGCCGTTGTCAGTGGCGCAATGCACTATCGGAGGCGGAGGTGGTGCAGGTGCGGGCCGGGGCGTACGACTGTGATGTGCTCGTCATCGGTGGGGGGATCGTCGGGCTGTCGACCGCGTACGCGATTACCAGGGCCGCGCCCGGTACGCGCGTGGTCGTGCTGGAGAAGGAGCCGGGGCCGGCCCGGCACCAGACGGGGCGCAACAGCGGGGTGATCCACAGCGGTATCTACTACCGCCCGGACTCGCTCAAGGCGCGGTACGCGGTGCGGGGCGCCGCCGAGATGGTGAAGTTCTGCGCCGAGTACGGCATCGCGCACGCCGTCACCGGCAAGCTGATCGTCGCCACCGAGCGCGACGAGCTGCCGCGGCTGCACGCGCTGGTGCAGCGCGGCCGGGAGAACGGCATCCCGGTGCGGGAGCTGGGACCCGCGCAGATCACCGAGTACGAACCCCAGGTGCGCGGCCTGGCCGCCATACACGTCGGTACGACCGGGGTGTGCGACTACGTGGGCGTCGCGGGCGAGCTGGCGCGGGCCTCCGGCGCCGAGATCCGGTACGGCGCCCGGGTGGTGCGCGTGGACCGGCGGCCGGAGCGGGGCGTGGCCGTGCTCACCGCCACCGGGGACGTCGTACGCGCACGCGTGCTCGTGAACTGCGCCGGGCTGCACTGCGACGAGGTGGCCCGGCTGACCGGCGACGACCCCGGGGTGCGGATCGTGCCGTTCCGCGGGGAGTACTACGAGCTGGCGCGGGCGGAACTGGTGCGGGGGCTGGTGTACCCGGTGCCGGACCCGGCGTTCCCGTTCCTCGGGGTGCATCTGACGCGCGGGATCGACGGCGGCGTGCACATCGGGCCCAACGCGGTGCCGGCGCTCGCCCGGGAGGGGTACGACTGGGGGGTCGTACGGCCCCGGGAGCTGGCCGGGACGGTCGTGTGGCCGGGGTCCTGGGCCATCGCCCGGCGGCACTGGCGGTACGGCGCCGGTGAGCTGCGCCGGTCGGTGTCCAAGGGGGCGTTCCTGGAGGCCGTGCGAAGACTGCTGCCCGCGGTCGAGGCCGCGGATCTGGTGCGGGCCCCGGCCGGGGTGCGGGCGCAGGCGGTGCTGCGGGACGGGACGCTGGTGGACGACTTCCTGATCCGGGAGGGCGCGCGGGCGGTGCACGTGCTGAACGCGCCCTCGCCCGCGGCCACGGCCTCGCTGCCCATCGGGCGGGAGATCGGGCGCCGGGCGCTGGCGATGCTCGGCTCGCTCTAGCGGCCCGTCGGCACCCGTAAAATCGGTCGTACTGTGTCTGACTCCCTGAACGCCCCCGCCCCGCCCCCGGCCCCCCACAGCCCCGGTGTCCCCGTCCCGCACACCCGGGCCAAGGGCGAGCCGCGCTTCCCCGACGGGCCCAAGGCCGATCCGGCCGGGTCGCACTTCGAGCGGCGGATCCGGAGCTTTCAGCCGCGGCGGAGCCGGGTGACGACCGGGCAGGCCGATGCCTTGCAGCGGCTGTGGCCCAAGTGGGGGCTGGACATCGACGGGCAGCGGGTGATCGACCTCGCCGAGCTGTTCGGCAACGACCGGCCCGTGGTCCTGGAGATCGGGTTCGGGATGGGCGAGGCCACCGCGCGGATGGCCGCGGGCGACCCGGACACCAACATCCTGGCCGTCGACGTGCACACCCCCGGCCAGGGCAACCTGCTGGGTCTCGCCGACCGCAACGGCCTGTCCAACGTCCGGGTGGGCAACGGCGACGCGATCATCCTGCTCCGGGAGATGCTCCGCCCCGACTCGCTGGACGGGCTGCGCGTCTACTTCCCCGACCCCTGGCCCAAGAAGCGGCACCACAAGCGGCGGCTCATCCAGCCCGAGTTCCTCACGCTCGCCGCGTCCCGGATGAGGCCGGGCGCGCTCCTGCACTGCGCGACCGACTGGGAGCCGTACGCCGAGCAGATGCTGGACGTGCTCACCGCCCACCCCGGCTTCGAGAACACCCAGCCGGACGGCGGTTTCGCGCCGCGCCCGGAGTTCCGGCCACTGACCCGTTTCGAGGGACAGGGACTGGACAAGGGACATGTGGTGAACGACCTGCTGTTCCGGCGCGTACCGCACAGCACCGCTGAGCTGGACCGATAATCCGCTCCAGCCCCTCGTCCCGCCACCGTTAGGGTCGATGCCGTGGCCACCAGTCCTCCGTTTCCGCCGTACCCCCCGAGCCCCGGCGACGGTGTGCTGCGCCACCCGCACTGGTGGCAGCGCAGGTGGGTGCGGTACGGGGCGCTGAGTTCCCTGCTGGCCCTGTCCGGCCTGGTCATCCTCGCCCTCGTACGGCGGCAGACGGGCACGGAGGGCTTCCTCGTCGGCCTCGGACTGGCCGTACTGCCCGTGCCCTGGCTGATGGCCGCCTTCCGGTGGCTGGACCGGGTGGAGCCGGGCCCCTGGCGGAATCTGGTCTTCTCCTTCGCCTGGGGGGCCTGTGCGGCGGCGCTGATAGCCATCGTGGCCAACAGCTTCGCGACCAAGTGGATCGCCACCTCGACCGCGGACCCGGCCAGTGCCGACACGCTGGGCGCCACCGTGATAGCGCCGATCGTGGAGGAGTCCGCGAAGGCCGCCGCCGTCCTGCTGGTGTTCCTCTTCCGCCGGCGTGACTTCACCGGGATCGTGGACGGGGTGGTGATAGCGGGCGTCACCGCCACCGGGTTCGCGTTCACCGAGAACATCCTCTACCTCGGTACGGCCTTCGGGACCGACCAGCTCACCGGCGACAGCGGCATCGCCTCCGTCACCGCCGCCACCTTCTTCGTGCGCATCGTGATGTCCCCGTTCGCGCACCCCCTGTTCACCGTCCTCACCGGCATCGGCTTCGGCGTCGCCGCGCTGTCCGCCGAGCGGCAGCACGCGCGGCGGGTGCTGCTGCCGCTCTGCGGGCTGCTGCTCGCGATGGGCATGCACGCCTTCTGGAACGGCTCCTCCACCTTCGGCGAGTACGGCTTCTTCGCCGTCTACGGCGCCTTCATGGTGCCCGTGTTCGCGGTGGTGACCTGGCTCGCGGTCTGGACCCGGCAGCGGGAGCTGCGGACCGTGCGGGCGGAGCTGCCCCCGTATGTGCTGGCCGGGTGGCTGGGCCCGGCCGAGCCGTTCGCGCTCGGGTCGATGCGGGCGCGCCGGATGGCCCGGGACTACGCCCGGCACCACCACGGGCGCCAGGCGGCGCGGGAGGTGGCCCGGTACGAGGCGTACGCGACCTCGCTGGCGTTCCTGCGGCACCGGGGGCGCCGGGGCAAGGCCGGCCCCGACTTCGTCGTCCGGGAGCGTGAGCTGCTGGACGAGCTGTGGAAGCGCAGGGACGTGGCCCGGCCCGCGCTGGAGTACGCGAGCAGGGCGTCGGTTCCCGCGCCGGTGTTCTGGGGGCCGACGCCGTACGGGCATCCGGCGGTTCCGTATCCCGCGTACAACCCGTACCGGACGTAGTCACGGGGGCCGACGGGGCTTCGTCGGCACCGCAGGACCGCGCGACGCCGGACGATCCGAACGAAAGACCCTAGGCGGACGCCTCCGTCAGCCGGGTCACCTCGGCCTCCGTCAGCTTCAGCTCCGCGACCCCCAGCAGCGCCGGGAGCTGTTCCACCGTCCTCGCCGAGGCGATCGGGGCCGTGACCGTGGGCTGGGCGGCGAGCCAGGCCAGGGCCACCGTGGCGACCGGGGCCCCGTGGGCCGCCGCGATCTCGTCCAGGGCCGCGAGGACCTTCCGGCCGCGCTCGGACTCCGCGTGCTTCCGGGCTCCTTCGGCGCGGGCGCTGTCGACGGTCGTACCGGGCCGGTACTTGCCGGTCAGGAAGCCCGAGGCGAGGGAGAAGTACGGGACGGCGGACAGGCCCTCACGGGCGACGAGGTCCTGCAACGGGCCCTCGTAGGTGTCCCGCGAGACCAGGTTGTAGTGCGGCTGGACGGCGACGTAGCGGGCGAGGCCCTCGCGGTCGGAGAAGTCCAGGGAGGCCCGCAGCCGCTCGGGGCTGATGTTGGAGGCGGCGATGTGCCGGACCTTCCCGGCCCTCACCAGCTCGTCCAGCGCGCCGATGATCTCCTCGACCGGCACCTCGGGCTTGTCGAAGTGGGTGTAGTAGAGGTCGATGTGGTCGGTGCCCAGGCGGCGCAGGGAGGCGTCGGCCGCGGCCTTGATGTTGGCCGCGGACAGGCCCTGGTACTCCGGGTGCTGGCTGACCTTGGTGGCGATGACGACCTCGGAGCGGTTGCCGCGGGCCTTGACCCACTTGCCGATGATCGTCTCCGACTCGCCGCCCTGGTTGCCCTCGACCCAGGCGGAGTAGGAGTCGGCGGTGTCGACGAAGTTGCCGCCCGCCGCGGTGTAGGCGTCGAGGACGGCGAAGGAGGTCCGTTCGTCGGCGGTCCAGCCGAAGACGTTGCCGCCGAGGCAGAGCGGGAAGACCTCGAGACCGGAGGAGCCGAGCTTACGAAGTGATGTCATACGTCATGGCAACACCGGCGGTGGGTGATCGCATCCCACCGCCGGGGCGGAGCCCCCGCCAAGACCTCGCAAAGAATCCCGTGGGACGGGACCGTCAGGGGTTGAGGCCCTTGCCGCGCAGCCACGCCATGGGGTCGATGCCGGTGGCCTGGCCGTCGGGGTGGACCTCGATGTGGACGTGCGGCCCGGTGACGTTGCCGGTGGCGCCGACACGGCCGATGACCTCGCCGGTGGTGACCTTCTGGCCGACGGAGACGCTGATCGAGGACTGGTGGCAGAACCACAGCTCGGTGCCGTCGTCCAGGGTGAGGATCGTGCGGTAGCCGTAGGAGCCGGCCCAGCCCGCCTCGGTGATCGTGCCGCTGTGCACGGCCTTGATCAGGGTGCCGGTGGGAGCGGCGAAGTCGAGACCGGTGTGGTAGCCGGAGGACCACATCCCGCCGGCCTGGCCGAAGGTCGAGGTGATCGTGTACGAGGAGGTGGGCAGCGTGTACTGCTCGGCCAGCTTCGCCAGCCGCTCCTGCTCCGCCTTCTTCGCGGCGGCGGCCTCGGCCTTCTCCTTGGCCGCGGCGGCCTGCGCGGCGGCCTCCTTCTCGGCCTGGGCGGCGGCGTCGGCGCTCTGCTTCTCGGCGACGGCGACCGCGGCGGCGGTGGCCCTGCTCTCGGCCTGGCCCTGCTGCTGCTCGGCCTGGGCCATGATCCGGTTGCGCAGCGCCTCGCCCGCGTCGGCACTGTCCTCGCCGGCGGCCGTGGTCACGCCGACGGTGCTGAGCGTGGCCGTGGCGGCCTCGGCCGGGTGGGCGTCGGCGGAGTCGTCGTGGAAGAGGGAGCCGACCGAGGGCAGGTCCGGCAGGGAGATGGAGACCGGCGGCTTGCCGGTGTTGGCGCTGGCCATGCCGCCCGCGCCGACCGCGGCCATGACGCCGACGCCCAGGACGGTGGAGCTGCGCGCGAAGCCGCCGCGCTGCTTGGCGACGCGGTGCCGGCCGCGCACCGGGGCGACGGACTCCTCGGTGGGGTTCCACTCCTCCCAGGGGCCCTCCTCGGCGCGGTAGGCGCCGTACCCGAAGGTCTCGGGCTCGCGCTGTGCCGGCATGAACGGGGCTTCTGGGGCAGGCCGGTTGGACGCCACGCGGGCGTACTCCTTTCCTTCCTTTCGCCTACCGGGTTAGCTGACGGGTTCGGAGCAGGAAGGTCTCCTACGCGCGTATACCGGTCGTGGACTTCGCGAGTTCACGACGGCGTTCGCGTGATTCACCCCAAGGTGGTGGTTCCCCGGCTCCCTTGCGGGATTAGGCGCGTGCGCACGGAGCCGCCTCTTGTGACGGCTGTGACGACCGCGCTGCGTTATCGAACGTTAATAGACCCGACAGTCACTTTCCAAGCCGTTCGGCTTGATCATTCGCGTCTTTGACGGCGGAGCTTTCGGCCACTACCGCGCCAAACCGGGCGAGTTGGCCGAGCATCCGTCCCGTTCAGCAGTCACTTTCGGTTTTGATGGTGACTCAGACGTTATGCGCACGGCGGTCGTCCGGTCACCTTCGGTGACGTTCAGGGCCGCCGCACGGCGAGCAGCGCCATGTCGTCGGCCATGCCGCCCCCGGAGTGCCGGCGCGCCTCCTCGGCGAGCCGGCCGACCAGTGCCGCCGGGCCGTCGAAGGTGCGCCCGGCGAGCCGTCGTTCGGGGTCGTAGAACCGGCCGTGGGCGTCCCGGGCCTCGGACAGGCCGTCGGTGTGGAACAGCAGGGTCGCGCCGCTCGGGAAGGCGGTCTCGGTGGCCCGGTCCGGCCAGATGCCGAGGTCGCCCATGCCGAGCGGCAGCGCGGGCTCGGCGGGGGCCAGGGTGCGCAGGGTGCCGTCGGCGCGCAGCAGCAGCGGCGGCGGATGGCCGCGGTTGACGATCCGTACGGCGCCGTCGCCGTGCGGGAGTTCGGCGAGGACCGCGGTGGTGAACCCCTCGAAGGCGTCGATCCCGTCGCGCCGGGTGCCCTCGCGGGCCAGCGCCCGCTCCAGCCGTTCGGCGACCGCCTCCAGCGTGGCCTCCTGCTCGGCCGCCTCCCGGAACGCGCCGATCACCACGGCCACCGCGGCGACCGCGCCCATGCCCTTGCCGCGCACGTCCCCGACGACCAGCCGGAGGCCGTACGGGCTGTCCTGCACCGCGTACAGGTCGCCGCCGATGAACGCGTCCTGCCGTGCCGCCTCGTAGCAGGCGGCGATCTCGTAGCCGCCGATCCGCTCGTCCGGTTCCGGCAGGACGGCCCGCTGGGCGGCCTCGGCGATCTCGCGGGCGGAGGCGAGCCGCCGGTCGCCCCGGCGGACCACGCGGTTGATGGCGACGGCCAGCAGGGCGACCGTGGCGACGGTGACCACGTCGGTGAGGGTGCCCACGGTGGGATGGGCCCCGGCGTCGGTGTGCACGCAGTAGGCGGCGGCGAGGGAGACGAGGCCGGTCAGGACCGTGGTGCGCAGCGAGGACAGGGGCGCGGCGACCAGCGGGGCCGCGGTGAAGAACGGGACGGCGGTGAAGTCGTCCGGGGCGAGCAGGCCGTACAGGGCACCGCAGGCGACGAGCAGGGCGGGCAGGGCCCCGGCCAGGGCACGGGGGCCCGGGCGGCGGCGGGCGCGCACCGGCACGGGTTCGTCACCGAGCCCCGGGTCGGGCACGGGGTCGCCGGGGAGCCGGCCGCCCGCCCTGGCGTACGGGGTCTCCTCCACCTTTCCAGGGCGCACCGCGTGTCTCCCGCTTGTCCGACGTGCCTCCAGCTTTCCGGGCCCCGGGACGGGCGGCGACCGGTGTGGGCCGAAAGGGGTGTGCGAGCGGTCCCGCGCATGGCGTACACTGGAGTCACAACGACGCGGGGTGGAGCAGCTCGGTAGCTCGCTGGGCTCATAACCCAGAGGTCGCAGGTTCAAATCCTGTCCCCGCTACTGAAGGCTCAGGGCCCGGAATCCCCAGGATTCCGGGCCCTGAGTCGTTCCCGGGCCGCCCCGGTGCCCCGCGAGGGGCGCGGGGAACCGCGTGACCGGTCGTGACGCGCCCGCCCGCCGGGGGGCCCGGCGGGCGGGCGGGCGCTCACAGCAGGTGGGCGTTGGGTGCCTTGGCCTGCTCCTCCAGCTCGGGCAGCACGACGACCCGCGCGCCCCCCGCGGCCAGGACCCCGGTCCCGTCGGCCCCCGCCACGAACGTGTCCGGCTCGCGCCAGGCGGTGACCACCCTGCGCACCCCCGCCCCGAGGATCAGCTCGGCACACGGTGCCGGACGGGACGCACGCCGGGCGCAGGGCTCCAGGCTGCTGTACACGGTGGCACCGGCCAGCCGCGCGTCGTCCGCGCCGATCTTCGCGAGCGCCGCCTCCTCCGCGTGGACGACGGGATCGGCGCCCTCCCGCGAATGACCCCGGGCCAGTTCCGTGCCGTCGGCGGCCACGACCACCGCACCGACGCTGAACGCCGTCTCCGACGGCGGACACAGCGCCGCCAGTTCACAGGCGGTCCGCAGCCAGTGGCGGTCGGCGGCGGTGGCGACCGCCCCGGTGCCGGGGGCCGTCGGCACGTACCGCATCAGCACGACGTCCTCGATCCGGCGGGTGTCGAGCAGGCGCAGCCGTCCGGGCTGGTAGGCCCCCGGCCCGAACAGGCGGGGCGCCGCGGGATCGCCGACGAACAGCGGGGCGAGGACCAGCTGGAGCTCGTCGGCGAGGCCCTGGTGCAGCAGCTGGGTGTGGACCGTGCCGCCGCCCTCCACCATCAGGCGGCCGACACCGCGCACGTCGTGCAGGTGCTCCAGCAGGGCCCGCCAGTCCAGGTCGGGACCGAGCGGGACGACGTCGGCGCTGCGCCCGAGGCGGCGGGCGGCCCGCTCGGCGCCCTGGTCGGTGGTGTAGACGATCTTGTCGCCGCCGGTGTGCCAGAACTTCGCGTCCGGATCGAGGTCGCCGGTGGCCGTGACCGTGACCTTCAGCGGGTACTCCGGCTCGCCCCGTGCCACCCGGTCCGCGCGCCGTTCGGCGGAGTTGACCAGCAGGCGGGGGTTGTCGGCACGGATCGTCCCGGCGCCGACGAGGATCGCGTCGGCCGAGGCCCGTACCGCGTCGACCCGGTCGAAGTCGGCCGGGCCGGACAGCAGCAGGCGGTCGGGACCGGTGTCGTCCAGATAGCCGTCGAGGGAGACGGCGGCGGACAGCAGCACGTACGGCAGGGGCATCGGCGCCCTCTCTTCCTGAGGCGGACCTCGCCCGCCCGGCGGACGAGCTTGTTCAAGTTTTAAACAAACTTACACTGGAGGCATGACGACCCGCTGGCTCACACCCGAGGAGCAGCGCGCCTGGCGCGCCTACATGGCCGCCTCCCGCCTCCTGGAGGACGCCATCGACCGGCAGCTCCAGCAGGAGGGCGGCATGCCGCACCTGTTCTACTCGGTGCTGGCCAACCTCTCCGACGCCCCCGACCGGCGGCTGCGCATGACCGATCTCGCCGAGACGCTGAAGATCACCCGCAGCCGGCTCACGTACGTGGTGACCCGGCTGGAACGGGACGGACTGGTGCGCCGGGAGACCTGCCGCTGGGACAGGCGCAGCTCGCTCGCCGTGCTCACGGACGAGGGGGTCGCCGTCCTGGAGCGTACGGCACCCGGGCACGTCGAGACGGTCCGCAGCACCCTGTTCGACCGGCTCACCCCGGAGCAGGTGGGGCAGCTGGAGGAGATCTGCACGGGGATCGCGCGCGGGCTCCAGGGCGAGGACGACCGGTCCGGTGCCGAGGACGTTCCCTGGCGGCGCCGTTCGTCGTGCTCGTCACCGCCGGCGTCCTCCTGAGCGGGAGCCTCGGGCGTCCTGCCGGGCGGCACCTCGGGCCTGGCGCCGAGCGGGCCGGGCCGCCAAGTCCCCAATTGCTTTAACTTTTAAGCAGGAGTAGGGTCCATGCGAACCGCTGCTTCAAATCTGAAGCAACCGTCCCGGAGGACCCGCATGCCCGACATCCCCGCCGCCACCCCGCGCGCCCGCGTCCGGGTACCGCTGCGTTTCGCCGACGGCTACGGCACCGACGCCGAACTCGTCACCTTCCACGGCCTCACCGACGGCCGGGAACACCTCGCCGTCGTCCTCGGCGAGCCCGGCCCGGTCCCGCTGGTGCGCCTGCACTCGGAGTGCCTGACCGGGGACGTCTTCGGCTCGGCCCGCTGCGACTGCGGACCGCAGCTGCGCGAGGCGGTCGAGCGCATCGCCGGCCGGGGCGGCGTCCTGCTCTACCTCCGCCAGGAGGGCCGGGGCATCGGCCTGTACAACAAGCTCGACGCGTACGCCCTCCAGGACCAGGGTCTCGACACCTACGCGGCGAACGCCGCCCTCGGCCTGCCGGAGGACGCCCGCGACTACACGGCGGCCGCCCAGATGCTCGGTGCCCTCGGCATCACCGAGCTCGACCTGCTCTCCAACAACCCCGACAAGGCCGAACAGCTGCGCTCGCTGGGGATCGCGGTACGGGACCGGGTGCCGACCGGTGTCTTCACCACCGCCCACAACGTCCGCTACCTGCGCGCGAAGGTACTCCACACCCAGCACACCCTGCCGCTGGCGGAACTGACCGAGCTGACGGCGGGATAGGGTCTTTCGTTTGGATCAGGCCGGATCAGGGAGCGGGGTCTGGTGCCGTGCATCGCAAGGCGGAGGAGGGCGCCATGGCGGAGCCATGGCAACCGACGACAACGCGGCGAGGCGCGGTGCCAGACCCCGCGAGCCCGGCATGATCCAAACGAGAGGCCCTAGCTAGCCGCCGGCGGGGCGGCCGGGCAGCCGGAGGGCGCAGGGGACGGCGGCGGCGAGCAGGGCGGCCGTCACGGCGTAGGTGAGCCGGAAGCCGGCCGGGGACGGGCCCGCCGCGGCCAGCACCACCGACAGCAGGGCCGTACCGACCGACGCGGCGAGCTGGGCGTTGATGCTCAGCGCGGTGCTCGCCCCGGGCAGCCGGTCCGGGGGCAGGCCACGGGTCGCGGTGGTCATCGCCGGCATCAGCGTCATCCCGGCGCCGACGCCCATCACCATGCCCGCGACGGCGATCCGCCAGGGCGCGACCCCCGCCGTGCCGGTCTGCCAGGCCATCAGCCCCATTCCGAGGGCGGCCACCGCGCAGCCGGCCGTGATCAGCCGGCGTGGCACCGCCGTGTCGATCCGGCGGGCCGCGACCTGCATCGTCACCCCGACCACGAGCCCGGCCGGCGCCCCGAGCAGTCCGGCCGCCGTCGCGCTCAGGCCGCGCTCCTGCTGCCAGTACAGCGGCCCGAGCAGCATCGACCCGAAGTAGCCGCAGGTGAACGGGGCGAGCGTGCCGATACCGGCGGCGAAGGTGCGGTCCCGCAGCAGCCGCAGGTCCAGCAGTGGCGCCCGGACGGTGAGCGCCCGCCGTACGAAGGCCGCCGCGAGGACGGCGCCGGCGAGCGTCGGCAGCAGCGCGCCGGGTGCCGTGAAGTCCCCGTGCTCACCGCCCCGGGCCAAGCCGTACAGCAGCAGGGCCAGACCGGGTGAGAGCATCAGCAGGCCGGGAACGTCCAGCCGGGGCAGGTCCCGGCCACGGCCCTCCGGGGCGTCCCGGGGCAGCAGTCGGGCCGCCAGCACCAGGGCCAGGGCGCCGACGGGCAGGTTGATCAGGAAGATCCAGTGCCAGGACGCGGCGTCCAGCAGCCGGCCGCCGAGCACCGGTCCGGCGACCGGGCCGATCAGGAGGGGCAGCCCCAGCAGACCCATCGCCCGGCCGAGCCGGGCCCGGTCCGCGACCCGCATGCCCATCGCCATGCCGACGGGTTGCAGCAGGCCGCCGCCCAGCCCCTGGACCACGCGGAACGCGATCAGGCTCCCCGCGTCCCAGGCGCAGGCGGCGAGCAGCGAGCCCAGCGTGAACAGGGCGAGCGCGGTGATGTACGTCCGCTTGGCGCCGACGCGGCCCATCGCCCAGGCGGCGGCCGGGATGACCGCGGCGAGCGCGAGGGTGTACGCGGTCGCGGTCCACTGGATGGTCTCCAGCGGGGCGCCGAACGACTCCGAGAGGTGGCGCAGCGCGACGTTGACGATCGTCATGTCCAGCACGGACATGATCGTGCCGAGGACGACGACGGCGACGACCCGGTGGAGGACGGCCGGGGAGGCGGCGGGGGCCGCCACGCCGGCGGGGGGAACGGGCCGGGCGGAACCGGCGGACGGGAGCCTGCTCATCGCAGCCGCCCCTCAGCCCGCGTAGGGACGCTCGGCGCGCGCGGTCCGCAGGGCCCGGCCCCACCAGGCGAGCTGGCCGAGCATGCCCTTGACCGCGCCCGCGGACACGTCGGCGTCGCGCGGGGTGCCGTCCTCTCCCAGGCCGGACCAGGGCCCGTGCAGGCTGACCGAGTCGCGCACGGTCACGGCGTGCAGTTCGGCGAAGACCAGCCGGAGCTGCTCCACCGCTCGCAGCCCGCCGCCGAGACCGCCGTACGACACGAAGCCGACCGGCTTGGCCTGCCACTCGCGGTGGTGCCAGTCGATGAGGTTCTTCAGGGCCGCCGGGAAGCTGTGGTTGTACTCGGGGGTGACGATCACGAACGCGTCGGCGGCGGCGAGCCTCGGTGTCACGTCCCGCAGCGCGGCGACGGCCTCGGGGCTCGGGGTGCCGCCCCAGCCCGGCAGCACCAGCGGCAGGTCGACCCCGGCGAGGTCGATGACGTCCAGGTCGAGGTCCGGGTCGGCGGCGGCCGTGGTGAGGAACCAGTCGGCGACGGCCCTCCCCAGCCGGCCCTCACGCACGCTGCCGACGATGACGGTGACGCGAAGCGCATCGGAAACGGACACAGTTGTCCCCCTTGTGGTGCGTGTCGGTCCGGCGGTGACCGTGACGGTGACCGCCTCACCCTGAAAGTACAACGAGCGTTGTAAGAATTACAACGGCCGTTGTAATTCGGCTAGAGTGGCCCGGTCACGACGGAAGGGCGGCAGACGTGGGCGAGACGAACGAGGCCCGGCCGGTACGGGCACGGGGCGAGGTGTCACCCCGCAAGCTGCAGAAGCAGATGGCCATCGCGAGCGCGGCCTGCACGGTCTTCGGCCGTGAGGGCTACGCCCGCGCCTCGGTCGACGCGCTCGCCGCGGCGGCCGACGTGTCCACCCGCACGCTCTACAACCACTTCCCCGGCGGCAAGGCCCAGCTCTTCCAGACCGTCGTGACCTGGACGTCGAGCGAGGTCCGGGACGCCCAACTGGCGCGCCTGCACGCCGTACTGGACCCGGAGCGCCCACCGCACCCCGACGACCTCGAACGCGACCTGGTCGCGCTGGCCCGCGCCTTCCACGGGCTCATGTCCGACTACGCGAACCACTTCGCCCTGGTCCGGCACATCCACGCGGAGGCCGACCACGTCCCGCCCGAGGTCCTCGAGGCCTGGCACGAGGCCGGCCCGGAGCCGGTCGGCCGGGCCCTCACCGAGGCGATGGCCCACCTCGAAGACGCCGGCCTGCTGGACCTGCGCGGCGACGCGGGCATGGCCGCCGGCCACTTCACGGCCCTGATCTCCCACCGCGTCATCCAGACGACCCATTACGGCGTCCTGCCCCTGCCGGAGGCGGAGACCGACCGCCTGCTCAGGGCCGGGGTGAGCGCGTTCCTCAGGGCGTACGGGGCGCGGTAGCTCAGGCGGTCCCGGCCGGGCCGGGCACGCAAAGCGCCGTTCCGCGGCATGCGTGGCTGTCCATGGGCATCTGTGCCGGATCGCGCGGGACAGCACCTTGTATGACCATGTTTGTGGTCTGTACCAGGACCGACCGGGCACCGTGCCCGCTGCCCGCCCGCATCACCGTGGAGGTCGCCGTGTCGGAATCCAACGTGACCGGCCAGGACACCGAGCCGTCCCGCGCCGCGCGACCGCGCCCGAGACCCCTCGTGTACGGCTTGGGCGCGGCGCTCACCGGTGTGCTGGCCGTCGCCTCCTGCGGCAACGGCACCGGCAACGGCGGCGCCACCACCCGCACCCCGACCGCACCCGCCACGTCGAACTTCTCCGGCACCGCGCCGTCCGGCATGTCGTCCTGGGCGGAGTCGAGGAAGGCGGAGGCCAGCGCCTCCGCCTCCGCCGCGGCCTCGTCCGCCTCCGCCCGCGCGTCCGAGTTCGAGGCGTCCGTCTCCGCGGACACCGAACGCGCCCGCGCGGAGGCCCAGAAGCAGCTCGCCAAGGTGAAGGGGCGGGGCAACGCGACGAAGGACGTCTCCATGACGGGCGTCCCCCTGTCGCAGACCCACGACGTGCGCGCTCTCCTCGTCACGATGACGAACCGCACCGACAAGCCCGCGTCCTTCGCCGTCCAGGTGGACTTCAGCGACTCCCACGGCAAGGTCGTGGAGACCGTCGTCGTGGGGGCGCAGAACGTCAAGCCGGGGCAGAAGGCGGAGCGCTACGCCATCAGCCACAAGCCTCCCGAGCCCCACCTGACCGCCGAACTGGCCAAGGCGCAGAGGTACTGACGGCGCAGGGGCCGGCACGGCGCACCGGCGGTGGAGGCGCCCGCCGAACGCGACGGCGCCCGAGCCGGCCGAAGCCTTCCCGGGCGCCGTCGCCGCGGGACGCGAGGGGTGACCCCGGGTCCGCGGACGGTAGGCCGTGTGGGACTCGAACCCACAACCAAGGGATTAAAAGTCCCCTGCTCTGCCAATTGAGCTAACGGCCCGTGCGATGTTGCCTGTCCGAGCATAGCCGGACGAGGCCGTGTCGCCGATCGGGTATCGGGGACACGGCCACGTCGGGTGGCGCCGGTGTGGGGGGATGGTTACTTTTCGGCCGGGATGGGAGCGGGGGCGGGGCGCCGGGCGAGGAACCAGTGACGGGCGGAGGCCAGCCACCAGGTCGCCGCGAAGCCGAGGACGACCAGGACGGCGACCGGGGCGTAGTTGAACGTCTTCCAGGTGACCGGGGAGACCTGCGGCAGCATGAACAGGACGGTGATCACCAGCACCCAGGCCACCGAGATCACCCCGACGGGACGGGACCAGCGGCCCAGGTGCCAGGGGCCGGGGGTGAACGCGGCGCCCTTGCGGACGCGCAGGAAGGTCGGGACGACGTACGCGATGTACAGGCCGATCACCGCGATGGACGTCACCGCCGCGTAGGCGGTCGTGTTGATCAGGTACGGCAGGCCCAGGGCCAGGGCGCCGAGCGCGGCCAGCCACACCGCCGCCACCGGGGTCCGGGTGCGCGGGCTGACCGTGTGCCAGACGCGGGAGAAGGGCAGCGCGCCGTCCCGCGAAAAGGCGTAGATCATGCGGCTGTTGGCCGTGACCGAGGCCATGCCGCAGAAGAGCTGGGCCCCGATCACCACCAGCAGCAGGAGCTTGCCGGCGGTGGCACCGAGGGCGTCCAGGAGGATCTGGGCGGGCGGTGCGCCGGTGGGGGAGGTGAGGGCACCGTCGTACGACTGGATCGCGAAGGTGAAGCCCAGCAGGAGGACGAAGCCCGCGATCCACGACGTCCAGATGGAGCGGACGATGCCCTTCGGGCCCGCGGTGGCCGCGTCGTGGGTCTCCTCGGTCATGTGGGCGGAGGCGTCGTAGCCGGTGAAGGTGTACTGGGCCATCAGCAGACCCAGGAGCACCACGTACGGGGTACTGCCCCAGCCCGTCTCGTTGACGAAGTGCGTGAAGACGAAGGACGCCGACTGGTGGTGGTCGGGGACGAGCGCCAGTGCGCCGACGATCACCGCGACACCGAGGACGTGCCACCACACGCTCACGCTGTTCAGGAACGCGACGATCCGGACGCCGAAGGTGTTCAGCAGGCCGTGCAGGAGGAGGATCGCGGCGAAGAGCAGCACCGTGCGGCCGGGGGTCACCCGGAAGCCGAACTGGAGGTTCAGCCAGGCGCCGAGGAAGGAGGCCGCGCCGAAGTCGATGCCGGCGGTCACCGCCACCTGGCCCAGCACGTTGAACCAGCCCGTGAACCACGCCCAGGCCGCCGCCGAACGCGGGGGCGCCAGGCGGTGCGCCCAGAAGTACAGGCCCGCCGAGGTCGGGTAGGCCGAGCAGATCTCGGCCATGGACAGGCCCACGAACAGCGTCATCAGGCCCACCGCCACCCAGCCCCAGGTGATCACCGCGGGGCCGCCGGTGGTCATGCCGAAGAGGTACAGCGTCAGGCAGCCGGACAGCACCGAGATGATCGTGAAGGAGACGGCGTAGTTCGAGAACGCCGACATGCGGCGGGCGAGGACCTGGGTGTAGCCGAGCTGGGCCAGCCGTTCCTCGTCCGACAGGCCACCGGCGCTCGCGTCATCTGTCATGCCCCCAGCAATTCCCTCACGGGATGCGTGACATGCGTCACTCGATGACCGGAAAACGATGGCCCGGGTACGCGCGAGGGCCCGTACGAACGGTGTCGTACGGGCCCTCGCCCTGTCTCACCCGGCGTCAGCCGATGCCGTGTCAGCCGTTGCGCTTCCAGCGCGGCTTGTCCTCGCGGCGGCCGAAGGAGCCGGTGCCGCGGTGGTCGTCACGACGGCCGTAGGGGCGGTCGTGACCGGCGGAGCGGAAGCCCGGGCGGTCGTCGCGGCGGTCGCGGTTGAACGGACGGTCGCTGCCCCGGTGGCCACCGCGCTCGTCGCGGCGGAAGCCGCCCCGGTCGTCACGGCGGTCGAAGGAGCGGCCACCACGGTCGCGGTCGAACGGACGGCGCTCACCCCGGTCGTCACGGCGCTCGAAGCCACGGCCACCCCGGTCGTCACGGCGGTCGTCGCGGCGCTCGAAGGAACGGCCACCACGGTCGTCACGGCGGTCGTCACGACGCTCGAAACCACGGTCGCGGTCCCGGTCGCGGTCGAACGGACGGCGGTCGTCGCGGCGCTCGAAGGAACGGCCACCACGGTCGTCACGGCGGTCGTCACGACGCTCGAAACCACGGTCGCGGTCCCGGTCGCGGTCGAACGGACGGCGGTCGTCACGACGCTCGAAGGAACGGCCACCACGGTCGTCACGGCGGTCGTCACGACGCTCGGAGCCGCGGTCGCGGTCGAAGCTCCGCCGCTCCCGGCGCTCGTACGGCGCCGAAGTGGCCGGACGCTCCTCGCGCTCGGTCTCGCGCTGCACGGGCTCCTCGGCCACGGCGAGCTGCTCCGCCGCCGTCGCCTGCGCCTCGGCCACCGCCGCCTCGGGGTCGTCGCCACGCTCGCGCGCCACCCGGGCGACCAGCCGGTCGGCCTCCTCGCGCAGCTCGGTCGCGCGGCGCTGGGCGCGCTCCAGCTGCTTGGTGAGCTGGGCGACCTCGCGCTCGGCCTGCTGGGCCGCGTTGGCGGCGGACTCGGCCTGCACCTCGGTCATGGAGCGGGCACCGGTGATCTCGGCGACCTCCGGGTCGAAGGCGGCGCCGCCCTGGATGATGTGGCGGGCCGCGTGGACGCCGGCGTCCTCCATGAGGCGGAAGATCTGGCGCCGCTGGTGCGGCAGGGACAGCGAGACGACCGTGCCGGTGCGGCCCGCACGCGCGGTACGGCCCGCGCGGTGCAGGTAGTCCTTGTGGTCGCCGGCCGGGTCCACGTTGAGCACCAGGTCGATGCCGTCGACGTGGATGCCGCGCGCGGCGACGTCGGTGGCGACCAGGACGTTGACGTAGCCGTCCTTGAAGTCGGCCAGGGTGCGGGTACGGGCGCCCTGGGTCATGCCGCCGTGCAGCGCGTCGGCCTTCACGCCGGCCTCGCGCAGCTGCTCGGCGACGCGGTCGGCGCCCAGCTGGGTGCGGACGAAGATGATCGTGCGGCCCTTGCGGGAGGCGATCGCGGCGGTGACCGGCGCCTTGTCCTTGGGCTTCACGATGAGGATGTGGTGCGACATGGTCGTCACCGCGCCCTGGGCCGCGTCCACCTCGTGCAGGACGGGCTCGTTCAGGTAGCGGTCGACCAGGGTCTTGATCTCGTTCTCCATCGTGGCGGAGAAGAGCATGCGCTGGCCGCCGGCCGGCACCTGGTCGAGCAGCTCGGTGACCTCGGGCAGGAAGCCCAGGTCGGACATCTGGTCGGCCTCGTCCAGGACGGCGATCTGCACGTCCTCCAGGGAGCAGGCGCCGCGGTTGATGATGTCGCGCAGCCGGCCCGGGGTGGCGACGAGGATGTCGACACCGCGCTCCAGGGCGTAGATCTGGTTGCCCATGGAGGTGCCGCCGCAGACGACCTTCATCTTCAGGCCGAGGACGTCGCCGTACGGCTGGAGGGCGTCGGCGACCTGCATGGCCAGCTCACGGGTCGGGGTGAGGATGACCGCGCGGGGCTTGTGCTTCTGGGTACGGCCGCCGGCCAGCTGGGCCAGGGTCGGCAGGCCGAAGGAGAGGGTCTTGCCGGAGCCGGTGCGGCCACGGCCGAGGATGTCCTTGCCGGCCAGGGCGTCCGGGATGGTCGCGGCCTGGATCGGGAAGGGGGTCGTCACGCCGTTCTGTGCGAGCTTGCGCACGATGCCCTCGGGGAGGCCGAGGTCGGCGAAGGTGGTCTGGGGGGTGTCAGCGGCCTCGGGGGCCTCGGTGACCTCGGTCGTCACGTCGACGAGTGCGTTCTCGATCTCGGTGGTGTTCTCGATCTCGATCTCGTTCTCGGACACGACGAACTGGTCAGTGCTGGACACGGACATGCGAATGCGAAACCTTCCGGAGTCTCTTCGGCACGCGCCCGTCAACTCCGTGAATCGCTCACGACCGCCTCGATGCGGTCCGCCACGGCAAAGGAGAGTACGCGCCACACGGCGCGCTCTGTGGTGGCGCCGGGCAAATGGGATCAAACGATCTACCACCATACGCACCTACCACCCCCGAAGGCAAATGGAGTCGCAGAGGCACAGCTCACACTCGCCGTCCGGCCGCACGCACGCGTCTACGCCGGTACGCCCGCCGCCGGTGCCGGTTCCCGCTGGACCAGCTGGGGACCCGTCTCCTCGTGCGCCGACGAGGAGGGCTCGGCCGACGGGGGCTCGGTGACGGGCGGGGGTGGGGTGGAGGCCGGCGGCTCGGGCGGGGCGGAGGTCACGGGGGGCGTCGGCGGCGCGTTCGTCGGCACCGGCTCGCCGGGCTCGGCACTCTCGCCCGCCTCTGCCGGTGCGCGGGAGGCGCTGCGCGCGGCGGACGGGGTGGCCGACGCCGGGTCCTTCTTCCCCCGCTTCGCCCTGCCGCCGTGCCCGTGCTTGCCGTCGCCGGCCCCGCCGCCTACCCCGGCGAAGCCGCCCACGCCGGGTACCGGGCCGCCGTCGGGCGCCTCGCCGCCGTGCCGCCCCGCCGAGTGGGAGGGCCGGGCCCGGCCCGCGTCGTCGCCCACGCTCACACAGCCGGCGGCGGCGGTGACGGCCAGTACCGCGGCGGCGAGTCGGGCGGGTAGGTACAAGGGGCGCACGGTGGCCACCTCCGGGGCAAGGAAAGGAGTCAACCTCCCCAACTCCGGCCGCCCGCAGGAGGACACGCGCCCCGCCCGCACCGACGCCCACGCCCGGCCCGGCGCCGGGCCGGGACCCGATCCCCGCCGGACACCCCCGGACCCACCACCCGCGGCGTCACCCGCCCCGCACGGGCCCCCTGAGCACCACCCCGCCCCGCACACGCGACCCCACCCGTCCGCGCGGTCATCCACCCGTCCGCGCCAACCGCACGCCCTTCCCGGCGGCCACGGGGCGGCACGCCCGCCTGACCATCCGCGTGCGCCGACGTGCTCAGCCGTAGCCGAGGGCGTGGAGGCGGGCGTCGTCGATGCCGAAGTGGTGGGCGATCTCGTGCACCACGGTCACCTCGGTCTCCGCGACGACGTCCTCGCGGCTGTCGCACATCCTGAGCGTGGGCCCGCGGTAGACGGTGATCCGGTCCGGCAGGACGCCCGCGTACCACTCGCCCCGCTCGGTGAGCGGGGTGCCCTCGTAGAGCCCGAGCAGCTCGGGGTCGTCGGCGGGCGGCTCGTCCTCCACGAACACGGCCACGTTGTCCATGAGCCGCGTCAGCTCCGGCGGGATCCGGTCGAGCGCCTCGGCGACCAGTTCCTCGAACTCCTCGCGCGTCATCTCCAGCACAGGGTCATTGTCCGGTAACACCGCCGCATATCCACCACAGGACCTGGGCATACGGCACCAATGGCACGTCCCGCGTCCCCGTCGCAGCCCTGAGCACCATGCTGAACCGGACCCCGAACCGCCCACGCCCCGCCCGCCGCCGCCCACTGCCCGCCCTGGAACTCGCCGCCCGCCCCAACCCGTGGCTGCGGGCCCTGGGGCTCACCGCGGTCGTCCTCGTCGGCGCCTGGCTGGGCCTGCTGGTCGTCGGCAACGTCCGGGCCCCGGTCGGCCCGATGGACACGACGATGGCGCTGCGCCCCTCCCTCAGCGGCGGCACGAAGATCAACGTGTCCCCGCTCGGCTCGCTCAGCCTGGACAGCCACGTGGCGCCGGTCCGCCTGGACGTGAACGTCGACCAGCTGGACCCGCTCCGCTCACAGGCGCTGGTCGACCACCCCGAACGGCTCTCCGGTCTCCAGGACGAGGTCACCCGGGACGTCGAGCACGGCACGCTGGACCTGGCCGTGCGCTCCTGCGTCGCCGTGGTCTCCGGGGCCACGGCCCTCGGTCTCGCCGTGTACCGCCGCCCGCGCCGGGCCGTGGCCGCCGGCGGGCTGGCCCTGGCCCTGCTGGCCGCCGCCGCCGCTTCGGCGTACGCCACCTGGAATCCGAAGTCGGTCCTGGAGCCGCGCTTCTCCGGACTGCTCAGCTCGGCGCCGTCGGTGGTCGGCAACGCCCGCAGCATCGTCACGGAGTTCGACGTCTACCAGAAGGAGCTGGCACGTCTGGTGACGAACGTGACCAAGCTCTACGACGTCACCTCCACCCTCCCCGCCTACCGGCCGGACCCCTCCACCATCCGCGTCCTGCACGTGTCGGACATCCACCTGAACCCGGCGAGCTGGAAGATCATCGGCTCCCTGGTGGAGCAGTACAAGGTGGACGTGATCGTCGACTCCGGCGACACCATGGATCACGGTACGGCGGCGGAGAACGGCTTCCTCGACCCGATCCGGGACCTGGGCGTGCCGTACGTCTGGGTGCGCGGCAACCACGACTCGCGGACGACCCAGCGCTACCTGGAGCGCATGAAGAACGTGCGCGTCCTGGACGACGGGCGGGCGGAGACGGTGGCGGGCCTGCGCTTCGCGGGCATCGGCGATCCGCAGTTCACCCCCGACCGCTCGACGGCGCCCGGCAGTGCCGCGTCCGAGCAGCTGGCGGGCGACCGGCTGGCCAGCGCCCTGCGCGATCAGCGGACGGCCGGCACCCCCGTGGACGTGGCGGTCGCTCACGAGCCGTCCGCCGCCCGGGAGACGGACGGCACGGTGCCGCTGGTGCTGTGCGGGCATCTGCACCACGAGGGGACGGAGCTGCTGCGGTTCGGCACCCGGCTGCGCATGGAGGGCTCGACCGGCGGCAGCGGGCTGCGGGCGGTGGAGCGCGAGTACCCGGCCCCGATCGAGGCGTCGATCCTCTACTTCGACCGGGACAGCCGCAGGCTGCAGGCCTGGGATGCGATCAAGCTGGGCGGCCTGGGGCTCACGACGGCCGAGGTCAGCCGCCATCTGGCGGACGACAACCAACCGGGCGCCACCGGCACCTCACGGTCCCCTTCCCCGACGCCTCCCAGCACCTCGCCGTAAACCGTTTTGGCGATACCCCTCGCCATCCCATATGCTTCTCACGTCCCCGACGCGCTGAGAAGCGCCCAGGCGGGCCGATAGCCCTCATCGTCTAGCGGCCTAGGACGCCGCCCTTTCAAGGCGGTAGCACGGGTTCGAATCCCGTTGGGGGCACGCAATACCGTGTGCGACACTGTTGCACGCAAGCTTGGTCCTGTGGAGCAGTTTGGAGTGCTCGCCACCCTGTCAAGGTGGAGGCCGCGGGTTCAAATCCCGTCAGGACCGCTGGTGTTTCACGTGAAACACCGTGGCTGGGTAGCTCAGTTGGTACGAGCGTCCGCCTGAAAAGCGGAAGGTCGCCGGTTCGACCCCGGCCCCAGCCACCGCCGCCCTCTCCAGGGTGTAAGCCCCTCTCTGTAGCTAGCAGAGAGGGGCTTTTCATTTGGCGGATCCAGGTCGCTTGGCACCGCTCCCGGTCGGCGCTACGTTCAGCGCTGATCGCGTGTGGTGCGCGGGGGGCGGGGGAGACATGGGCCGGGACCAGGGCAGAGTCGTGCAGGACACCGAGCTGGAGAAGGACCGGGCCCGGTACGGGCTGCTCGCGGTCGTCGTCAGCAATCTGGCGATCGCCGCGGTCGCCGTCTTCGGTGTGTGGCGGCTCGACGGGGACAAGGCGGTGATCGTCGGCATCCTCACCGCCGCGTTCACCGCCGTCAGCGGCACGACCACCGCCTACCTGGGCATCAAGGCCGTCTCCAACACCGCGAGGTCGATCGCCCTCGGGGACGGCCCGGCCCGCCGGCACACCGAGGACCCGCCGGCCCCGCCCGCCCAGCGCATCCCCTAGGCCGCGTGGGCCGGCTGTCTCGGTCTGCCGCCCGGATGGCGGTGCCGCCAGATCAGGAAGACCGCGCAGGAGACGACCGCCCAGCCCGCCAGCACGAGGAACGGGAACGCGTGCTGGTGCCCGCGGAAGTACACCGCCGTGTGCTGGGCGTTCACCGAGGCACCCGGCGGCAGCCAGCGGCCGACGGTCCCCAGCACGGACGGCAGCAGGGGCCAGGAGACGGCACCGCCGGACGACGGGTTGCCCAGCAGCACCATCAGCCCCCACGTCGGCAGCATGGCCCAGCGTCCGAACAAGGTGTTGAACATCGTGAAGACCATGCCCGAGGTGAACATCGTGAAGGTGAGGATCGCCCAGGACTCCACGAACGGCAGCCGCACCGCCCCCAGCAGCCAGTCCACCACCGCGGCGATCGTGAACCCGCCGAGCACGGCGTAGGCGACGGTGAAGCAGATCCGCTCCAGCGGGTTCAGCGCCGACGCGTGCACGCTGAGCTGGATGGCGCCGACGAAACCGATGATCACGGCGGCCAGGGAGATGTAGAAGATGGCCAGTCCCCTCGGGTCGCCCCTCTGCAACGGTTTCAGGTCGTGCAGCACCACGGTGGTGCCGGTGGCCTTGCCGACCTTCAACGCCGTCTCCCCCAGTACCTGCGCCACCGTCGCGCCGGAGGCCCCCGACACGTCGAGGGTGATCGTCCGGCCGCCGGCGGGCGCGTCGACCACCGCGAAGACCTCCTGCTGGTCCACCGCACGTACCGCGTCCTGCCGGTTGTCGTACGGCCGCAGCTTCAGAGAGGCGCCGAGCGCCTTCTCCATGCCGTCGACGAACCGGCGGGCCGCGGGCTGGTCGTAGGCGCCCGTCACCGCCGTGGGGATGCTGTGCGGGGTCGGGTTCGCCATGGCGTACGTGTAGGACCCGGCGAAGAAGCCGGCCGCGACGGAGATGATCAGGAGCAGGACCGTGGCGGGGAGGAAGGGGGATGCCTTGAACGCCGCCCAGCGCTCCGCGCGGGTCGGGGGGCGGCCGTGGTCTCCGTGAGGGGAATCAGGCATATCGACCACGCTAGGTCATGCCGTGACATACCGCTCCGGTCAAATCGTTCGCCTGTTTTTCGGCCCAGGTGAGATCCTGGACCGCGTATGTCTACGCATCCCGCCCCCGCCCTCGGCACCCTCGCACCCCGCCTGACCGAGCTGTCGCTGCGCGACGCGCACCGGATCGGCCGGCGGCTGGAGGGCGCACGCAAGATCCGTAAGCCGGAGGCCCGTGCCGCCGTCCTCGCCGAGATCGACGGCGAGATCGGCAAGGCCGAGGCCCGGATGGCCGAGCGGCGCTCACGCGTGCCGGCCGTCACCTACCCCGAGCAGCTGCCGGTCAGCCAGAAGAAGGACGACATCGCGGCCGCCATCCGCGATCACCAGGTCGTCATCGTGGCCGGTGAGACCGGTTCCGGGAAGACCACCCAGATCCCGAAGATCTGCCTGGAGCTGGGCCGGGGCGTGCGCGGCATGATCGGGCACACCCAGCCCCGCCGGATCGCCGCCCGGACCGTCGCCGAACGGGTCGCGGAGGAGCTGAGGACGCCCCTCGGCGAGTCCGTCGGCTGGAAGGTCCGGTTCACCGACCAGGTGAACCCGGACGCCACCTTCATCAAGCTGATGACGGACGGCATCCTGCTCGCCGAGATCCAGACCGACCGCGAGCTGCGCGCCTACGACACGATCATCATCGACGAGGCCCACGAGCGGTCCCTCAACATCGACTTCCTGCTGGGCTACCTCGCCCAGCTGCTGCCGAAGCGGCCCGACCTGAAGGTCGTCATCACCTCGGCGACCATCGACCCGGAGCGGTTCTCCCGGCACTTCGGCGACGCCCCGATCATCGAGGTCAGCGGACGGACGTATCCCGTGGAGGTGCGCTACCGGCCGCTCCTCGAAGAGGACACGGACGACGCCGACCGGGACCAGATCACCGCCATCTGCGACGCCGTCGAGGAACTCCAGGCCGAGGGTCCGGGCGACATCCTCGTCTTCCTCTCCGGCGAACGGGAGATCCGGGACACCGCGGACGCGCTGGAGAAGAGGAAGTACCGCTTCACCGAGGTGCTGCCCCTGTACGCCCGGCTCTCGCACGCCGAGCAGCACCGGGTCTTCCAGCCGCACACCGGACGCAGGATCGTTCTGGCGACCAACGTCGCCGAGACCTCCCTGACCGTGCCGGGCATCAAGTACGTCATCGACCCCGGCTTCGCCAGGATCAGCCGCTACAGCCACCGCACCAAGGTCCAGCGGCTGCCCATCGAACCGGTCAGCCAGGCCAGCGCCAACCAGCGCAAGGGCCGCTGCGGCCGTACGTCCGACGGCATCTGCATCCGCCTGTACTCCGAGGACGACTTCCTCGCCCGCCCGGAGTTCACGGACGCGGAGATCCTGCGGACGAACCTGGCCTCCGTCATCCTCCAGATGACCGCGGCCGGCCTCGGCGACATCGAGAAGTTCCCCTTCATCGACCCGCCGGACCACCGCAACATCCGCGACGGCGTGCAGCTCCTCCAGGAGCTGGGCGCGCTGGACCCGGCGCAGAAGGACCCCCGCAAGCGGCTCACCGACACCGGCCGCAAGCTGGCCCAGCTGCCCGTCGACCCCCGTCTGGCCCGGATGGTCCTGGAGGCCGACAAGAACGGCTGCGTCCGCGAGGTCATGGTGATCGCCGCCGCGCTGTCCATCCAGGACCCGCGCGAGCGCCCGGCCGAGAAGCAGACCCAGGCCGACCAGCAGCACGCCCGCTTCAAGGACGAGACCAGCGACTTCCTCGCCTATCTCAACCTGTGGCGGTACGTCCGCGAGCAGCAGCGCGAGCGCGGCTCGTCGTCCTTCCGCCGGATGTGCAAGCAGGAGTACCTGAACTTCCTGCGCATCCGCGAATGGCAGGACATCTACACCCAGCTGCGCACGGTCGCCAAGCAGATGGGCATCCACCTCAACGACGACGAGGCCCCCGCCGACCGCATCCACGTCTCCCTCCTCGCCGGCCTCCTCTCCCACATCGGGATGAAGGACGTGAAGGACGGCAACAAGAACGAGTACCTGGGCGCCCGGAACGCCAAGTTCGCGATCTTCCCGGGCTCGGCGCTGTTCAGGAAGCAGCCGAAGTTCGTGATGTCGGCCGAACTGGTGGAGACGAGCCGCCTCTGGGCGCGGGTCAACGCCAGGATCGAGCCGGAGTGGGTCGAGCCGCTGGCCGGGCACCTGCTCAAGCGGACCTACAGCGAACCGCACTGGGAGAAGGACCAGGCGGCCGTGATGGCGTACGAGAAGGTCACGCTGTACGGCGTGCCGATCGTCGCCCAGCGGAAGGTGAACTACGGCCGGATCGACCCCGAGGTCTCCCGCGAGCTGTTCATCCGCAACGCGCTCGTCGAGGGCGACTGGCGTACGCACCACAAGTTCTTCGCCGACAACCGCAAGCTGCTCAGCGAGGTCGAGGAGCTGGAGCACCGCGCCCGGCGCCGGGACATCGTGGTCGACGACGACACGCTCTTCGACTTCTACGACCAGCGGGTGCCCGAACACGTCGTCTCGGGCGCCCACTTCGACTCCTGGTGGAAGCGGAAGCGGCACGAGCAGCCGGACTTCCTGGACTTCGAGCGGGAGATGCTCATCCGGGAGTCGGCGGAGGCGGTCACCAAGGCCGACTATCCCGACACCTGGCGGCAGGGGCAGCTCAAGTTCCGGGTGACGTACCAGTTCGAGCCGGGTGCGGACGCCGACGGCGTGACGGTCCACATCCCGCTCCAGGTCCTCAACCAGGTCACGGACGAGGGCTTCGACTGGCAGATCCCGGGCCTGCGCGAGGAGGTGGTGACGGAGCTGATCCGCTCCCTGCCGAAGCCGATCCGCCGCAACTACGTACCGGCGCCGAACTACGCGAAGGCGTTCCTGGAGAAGGCGGTGCCCCTCCAGGAGCCGCTGACCGTCACGATGGCGCGCGAGCTGAAGCGGATGGTCGGCGTTCCGTTCGAGGCGGAGGACTTCGACTGGGCCAAGGTTCCCGACCATCTGAAGATCACGTTCCGGATCGTCGACGAGCGGCGCCGGAAGCTGGCCGAGGACAAGGACCTGGAGGCGCTGAAGCTCCGGCTGAAGCCGAAGGCACGCCAGGCCCTGTCGCAGGCCGCGGCGGCGACCGCGTCCCGCGAGGGCGGGGAGTCCCTGGAGCGCAAGGGCCTGACGGACTGGACGATCGGCACCCTCACCCGTGTCTTCGAGACACGCCGGGCCGGCCAGCCGGTCAAGGCGTACCCGGCGCTGGTGGACGACGGCGACACGGTCTCCGTCCGCCTCTTCGACACGGAGGCGGAGCAGGCGGAGGCCATGTGGAAGGGCACCCGCCGGCTGATCCTGCGCAACATCCCGGTGAACCCGGCGAAGTTCGCGTCCGAGAAGCTGACGAACGCCCAGAAACTCGCCCTCTCGGCCAATCCCCACGGCTCGATCCAGGCCCTGTTCGACGACTGCGCGATGGCCGCGGCGGACAAGCTGATCGCGGACTTCGGAGGGCCGGCGTGGGACGAGGAGTCGTACCGGAAGCTGTACGACAAGGTGCGCGCGGAGATCGTGGACACCACCGTCCGTACGGTCGCCCAGGTGCAGCAGGTCCTCGCCGCCTGGCAGGCCTGTGAGCGCCGCCTGAAGGCCGTGAGCAGCCCGGCGCTGCTCGCGAACCTGACGGACGTCCGCAAGCAGCTGGACGCCCTCGTGAAGCCCGGTTTCGTCACCTGGGCGGGCATACGGCGCCTGCCGGACCTGATGCGCTACCTGGTGGCCGCGGACCGGCGCCTGCAGCAGATGCCGACGAACGTCCAACGGGACACCACGCGCATGGAGAAGGTCCACGAGATGCAGGACGAGTACGCCTGGCTCCTGGAACAGCTCCCCAAGGGGCGCCCGGTGCCGGCCGACGTGCTGGACATCCGCTGGATGCTGGAGGAGCTGCGGGTCAGCTACTTCGCCCACGCGCTGGGCACGGCGTACCCCGTCTCCGACAAGCGGATCGTCAAGGCGATCGACGCGGCCGTCCCGTAACCGCTCTCGCACGGAGGGTGAGTTCGACCAGGGGCCTCACCCTCCTGTACAGTCTCTTCTCGCAGCGCAACGCAGGAAAAAGCGCCGCGAGCAAGGTCCTGTGGAGCAGTTTGGAGTGCTCGCCACCCTGTCAAGGTGGAGGCCGCGGGTTCAAATCCCGTCAGGACCGCACGAACGACGAGGCCCGCCTCCCGCAAGGGAGAGCGGGCCTCAGTCATGCCCGAGCCGGTCCGAGGCCCGCGCCCCGACGGGAGAGCGGGCCTCGGTCGTGTCGCCGTCAGGGGAACCGGCCCGTCCGGTGGCCGAGGACGAGGCCCGGGAGGGTCGTCGGGGGGCTGGAGGCGGCTCCCGGGCGACGGCACCCCGCGGACCGGCCGAACCGGCGTAGCCCGCGCCGTCTTGACGGCGTCACATTCCGCCGGTACTCAGGGAGCAGGGCTCGTTCCCTCTGCACGGCCCCGGAGGTGGCGTATGGCGGCGTCGGTCAGGCACGAGACGCGGGCGCTCCTGAGGGCGCATCTGTCGGCCGCCTCGTCCTACCGGCACCTCACCCGTCACTGTCCGATCTGCCACCGCCTGCTGCGGCTGGCGATGGACGGCGCCCCGCAGGCCCGGGAGGCCGGGCAGGAGGCCCCCGAGGGCGACGAGGCCTCCCGTCGCGTCTGACCCCCCGCCGGCCCCAACCTCCGTACAGGCGTGGGAGTCTGGGGCCGCGCACCCCGCACGGACGCTCCTCTAACGCATGCGGGCCGCGGGCAACAAGCGTCCGGGCGTGTGACGGGAGTCACCGCATGAGTTTTTGAAACGGCGGTACTTACCCCCCTCATACAACGGGTCAATTTAATATGTGCAATTGCACCCCCCTCAGGGGTCGCACACAGCCGTTCCGACACCCCTCCCCAGACTCCGACAAGGACGCTCACAAGCGCCGCACACACCCCCGGACCTGCGCACAAAAAAGATCGCGCTGGACCCGGCGGAGTCCAGCGCGATCGACGACGCACCCTGTGTCGCTTGCCTATGACGTTCTCTTCGGCCTGGGCGAGGGTCCTGTTGGGGCAGGTCCCGCGTCGCTTGGAGCCAGGGTTCCGAGCGCCTCGGCCGGTTGGGGGAACCGACCGTCTTGCCCGGTTATGGAGTTGTTCAGGCCTCGCTGCGCTGCTGCGGGATGCCCGCGAGCAGAGCGCGGACCTCGGCCTCGCGGTAACGGCGGTGCCCGCCGAGCGTACGGATGGACGTGAGCTTGCCGGCCTTCGCCCACCGCGTGACCGTCTTGGGGTCGACGCGGAACATCGTGGCGACCTCAGCCGGGGTCAGCAGCGGCTCGGCATCAGGGGTGCGAGCGGTCATGAGCGGCCTCCTCGGGAGAACCGAACCTTCTCGGTTCTTTCCTCTAAATTCTGCACCTTGACCCGCGTTGCCCGAAATGGCGGACGCGAGTCGAGTCGGTTATAGGACGAACGGCTTGTCCTCGGCACTACAACTACACCATCTGTCCAGCCGCGTCGGCCAAACCGATGGAATTGCCCTCCCAGGTGTTCATCAGCGACGGAAGCCGATGGACCATGCCATAGCGGACAGTCACGCCACTGTGACGATCAGTCACAGGACGATCAGAGGTCACCAGACCCCCCAAAGCGTGCAATGCGGAGAATCCGCCCATCATGGAGCACAGTTGGACGGAAGGAGTCCTCCCCGGACTCCTTGTCCTATTTTGGCACGAGGGGTGCCAAGAGACGCAAGAGCCTGGTAAGTGCCGTCCATCACCCTTGGGGCGTACGTCCGGATCGGGGCCGACGCCCCGTCAGATGGCCGGGCGAGTAGAACGTACGTCCTCGGTCACCCATTTGACCGTGACGTACATCACTCAGTTCGCGGAGCGCCGGTCCCGTACCGCCCGCCACCGCTCCACGAGGCGCCCGTACGCCTCACCGGCCGCCACCCCGTCACCCCGGCGCAGCGCCTCGATCCCGGCCGCCACGTCCGCCGCCGAGTGGTCGCCCTCCAGCTCGCCGGCCGGCAGCACGTGCACCAGGCCGCCGTAGTCCAGCTCCACCAGTGAGCGCGGGTGGAACTCCTCCAGCCAGCGGCCGACGTCCACCAGGCCGTCGATCAGCGGGCCCTCCTCGACGCTGTCCCTCAGCGTGCGCAGCGCCCGCGCCACCCGGCGCCGGGCCTGCACCATCGGCGTGCGGTAGCGCAGCACCGGGGGCACGTCGGCGGTCCCCTTGTCGTACCGCCGCTCCTCGTCCGAGACCAGCACGAACCAGTTCAGCGGCACCTGCCAGGTCGCCGTGCGGATCCACGGGCGGGCGTCCGGGTTGCGGGCGAGCCAGCGCTCGTAGTCCTGGGCGGCCTGCCGGCGCACGACCGGCGGCAGCACCGCGTCCAGCACCGGCGGGGGCAGCTCCCCGGCCAGCTCCTCCAGGGCCTGCCAGCCCCGCAGCCGGGTCCGCCAGGGACACACGCAGACCACACCGTCGACCTCCAGCACGAAGGCGTCGCCGCTCTCGTGCACCGGCACCGCGATCGGCGGGACCGGCAGCAGGCCGGCCAGGGAGCGACGCAGCTCGTCCTGGTACGAGGGGCGGTCGGAGCGGCGGGCGTAGCGCGCCCAGTGACCGCGCTCCGGCTCCGGGAAGGCGCCGAGCGGCTCGTACACGCGCAGGTACGCGGCATAGGGGACGACCACGGAGGACACCTTCGGCACGCCTGCTCCCTCCCCATCGGACCCGGCTCGAAACCACTGCAAATCGTGCCACGCCCATACGTGCACAGCGGGCCGCGGAGAGTGATCCTTAGCACTGCGCGGACGGTGAGGGAACCGAGGCTCTACGCTCATGCCACGGTTTCCCGCCACCCGTACGGGGACCGAACCCCACTCGCCGCTAGTACACAGGAGTCACCACAGTGACCGACGTAACCGGCGCGCCTGCCGATGTCCTGCACACCCTGTTCCACTCGGACCAGGGCGGCCATGAGCAGGTCGTGCTCTGCCAGGACCGCGCCAGCGGCCTCAAGGCCGTGATCGCCATCCACTCCACCGCCCTGGGCCCCGCCCTCGGCGGCACGCGCTTCTACCCGTACGCGACCGAGGCCGAGGCCGTCGCGGACGCCCTCAACCTCGCGCGTGGCATGTCGTACAAGAACGCCATGGCCGGGCTCGACCACGGCGGTGGCAAGGCCGTGATCATCGGCCATCCGGAGCGCGACAAGACCGAGGAGCTGCTCCTCGCCTACGGCCGCATGGTCGCCTCCCTCGGCGGCCGCTACGTGACCGCGTGCGACGTCGGCACGTACGTCGCCGACATGGACGTGGTGGCCCGCGAGTGCCGCTGGACCACCGGCCGCTCCCCCGAGAACGGCGGCGCCGGCGACTCCTCCGTGCTCACCGCCTTCGGCGTCTACCAGGGCATGCGCGCCTCCGCCCAGCACCTGTGGGGGGACCCCTCGCTGCGCGGTCGCAAGGTCGGCATCGCCGGCGTCGGCAAGGTCGGCCACCACCTGGTGAAGCACCTGCGGGACGAGGGCGCCGAGGTCGTGATCACGGACGTGCGCGTGGACGCCGTCCAGCGGATCCTCGAGCAGTACCCCGCCGGAGTGACGGCCGTGGCCACCACCGAGGACCTGATCCGGGTCGACGGGCTCGACATCTACGCTCCCTGCGCCCTCGGCGGCGCCCTGAACGACGACAGCGTCCCGGTGCTCACCGCCAGGGTGGTCTGCGGTGCGGCCAACAACCAGCTGGCCCACCCGGGCGTGGAGAAGGACCTCGCCGACCGCGGGATCCTCTACGCGCCGGACTACGTGGTGAACGCCGGCGGGGTGATCCAGGTGGCCGACGAGCTGAACGGGTTCGACTTCGACCGGTGCAGGGCGAAGGCGGCGAGGATCTTCGACACCACGCTGGCCATATTCGCGCGTGCGAAGGAAGACGGCATTCCGCCGGCCGCCGCGGCCGACCGGATCGCCGAGCAGCGGATGGCAGACGCCCGCGCGACCCGGGTCGCACACTGAGCCGATCGCACACATGAGCGGTACCCGTCGGCGGGAACTTCGAGAGAACTCTCACTCCCACCGGCGGGTCGTTCCCCGATAAGTGGTTAAAATCGCCACTGACCAGCGAGGACAGGGCGCCTCGAAGGTCCTGGGCAGACGCGCGTGCTGCGGGCGACGTACCGTATGGGCGCGGGCTCAGGTACCGTGGAAGCCCTACGGACCGGCCTCTCTCTGAGAGTCCGTTCCAGATCATGAACGCGTGTCAGACTCTGGGGCCGTCGAGCCCCGTCGTTGAGGGGGTCGAGCCATGGGGCGCGGCCGGGCCAAGGCCAAGCAGACGAAGGTCGCCCGCCAGCTGAAGTACAACAGCGGCGGGACTGACCTGTCACGCCTGGCCGAGGAGCTGGGCGCATCGACGTCGAACCAGTCGCCGAACGGCGACCGCTTCACGGACGATGAGCATGACGACGACGACCTGTACTCCCGCTACGCCGACCTCTATGAGGACGACGAGGACGAGGACGAAGGTCCCGCACAGCACCGTCGAGGCGCTTGACCTTGCACTGAGCACCAGTCCGGTCGGTGGCACCGCCACCGACCGGCTCTTGTGCTGTCCGCGAGGTCAGACCGCGTAGTCCCCCACCAGCTCCGCGCCGGACGTCTTCTCGCCCCGCTCGGTGATCTCACCGGCGACCCAGGCGTCGACACCCCGGTCGGCCAGCGTCGCGAGGGCGACCTCCGCGGACTCCTCCGGGACGATCGCCATCATGCCGACGCCCATGTTGAGGGTCTTCTCCAGCTCCAGGCGTTCCACGTTCCCGGTCGTCCCGACCAGGTCGAAGATCGCGCCCGGGGTCCAGGTGGAGCGGTCGACCACGGCGTGCAGCCCGTCCGGGATGACGCGGGCCAGGTTCGCGGCGAGCCCGCCGCCGGTGATGTGGCTGAAGGCGTGCACCTCGGCCGTGCGGGTCAGTGCCAGGCAGTCCAGCGAGTAGATCTTCGTGGGCTCCAGCAGCTCCTCGCCGAGCGTGCGGCCCAGCTCGGCCACCTCCGACTCCAGGGCCAGGCCCGCCGTGTTCAGCAGGACGTGGCGGACCAGGGAGTACCCGTTCGAGTGGAGCCCGGAGGACGCCATGGCGATCACGGCGTCACCCGTACGGATGCGATCCGCGCCGAGCAGCCGGTCGGCCTCCACGACGCCCGTACCGGCGCCGGCGACGTCGAAGTCGTCCTCGCCCAGCAGACCGGGGTGTTCGGCCGTCTCACCGCCCACCAGGGCGCACCCGGCCAGCACACAGCCCTCCGCGATGCCCTTGACGATGGCCGCGACACGCTCGGGGTACACCTTGCCGACGCAGATGTAGTCGGTCATGAACAGCGGCTCGGCGCCGGACACCACGATGTCGTCCATGACCATGGCGACCAGGTCGTGGCCGATGGTGTCGTAGACGCCCATCCGGCGCGCGATGTCGACCTTCGTGCCGACGCCGTCCGTGGCGGAGGCGAGCAGCGGGCGCTCGTAGCGCTTGAGCGCGGAGGCGTCGAAGAGCCCGGCGAAGCCGCCCAGGCCGCCCAGGACCTCCGGGCGCTGCGTCTTCTTCACCCACTCCTTCATGAGCTCCACGGCGCGGTCTCCCGCTTCGATGTCGACGCCCGCGGCTGCGTAGCTGGCACCAGTCGTCTCAGACATGGGGTGAGAACCTTCGTGTCGTACGGCAGAACTTACGGGCGGCGGATCGCGTCGGTCGCCGCGGTCGCGGCCGGACCGGCCGCCAGCTCGGTCTCCAGCAGCTGCTTGCCGAGCAGCTCCGGGTCCGGCAGCTCCATCGGGTACTCGCCGTCGAAGCAGGCGCGGCACAGGTTCGGCTTGGCGATCGTGGTCGCCTCGATCATGCCGTCGATGGAGATGTAGGCCAGCGAGTCGGCGCCGAGGCTGGTGCCGATCTCCTCGATGGTCATGCCGTTGGCGATCAGCTCCGCGCGGGTGGCGAAGTCGATGCCGAAGAAGCAGGGCCACTTCACGGGCGGGGAGGAGATCCGGATGTGGACCTCGGCGGCGCCGGCCTCGCGGAGCATGCGGACCAGGGCCCGCTGCGTGTTGCCGCGCACGATCGAGTCGTCGACGACGACCAGGCGCTTGCCCTTGATGACTTCCTTCAGCGGGTTCAGCTTCAGCCGGATGCCCAGCTGGCGGATGGTCTGCGAGGGCTGGATGAACGTACGGCCCACGTACGCGTTCTTCACCAGACCCGCGCCGAAGGGGATGCCGGAGGCCTCCGCGTAGCCGATGGCGGCCGGGGTGCCGGACTCCGGGGTCGCTATGACCAGATCGGCCTCTACGGGGGCTTCCTTGGCCAGCCGGCGGCCCATCTCCACGCGGGAGAGGTAGACGTTCCGGCCGGCGATGTCGGTGTCCGGACGGGCCAGGTACACGTACTCGAAGACACAGCCCTTGGGCTTCGCTTCCGCGAATCGGGAGCTGCGCAGGCCGTTCTCGTCGATGGCGACGAACTCGCCCGGCTCGATCTCGCGGACGAAGCTGGCGCCGGTGATGTCCAGCGCGGCGGTCTCGGAGGCGACCACCCAGCCGCGCTCCAGCCGGCCGAGGACCAGCGGGCGGATGCCCTGCGGGTCACGGGCGGCGTAGAGGGTGTGCTCGTCCATGAAGACGAGGGAGAAGGCACCCCTGACCTTGGGGAGGACCGCGTGCGCGGCCTCCTCGATGGTCAGCGGCTTGCCGTCCTCGTCGACCTGGGCGGCCAGCAGGGCCGTCAGCAGGTCGGTGTCGTTGGTGGCCGCGACCCGGGTGGAGCGGCTGTTGTTGTCGTTGGGCAGGTCGGCGACCATCTCGGCGAGCTGCGCCGTGTTGACCAGGTTGCCGTTGTGGCCGAGCGCGATCGAACCGTGCGCGGTGGCACGGAACGTCGGCTGGGCGTTCTCCCACACGGAGGCGCCGGTGGTCGAGTAGCGGGCGTGTCCGACCGCGATGTGACCCTGGAGCGAACCGAGCGAGGTCTCGTCGAAGACCTGGGAGACCAGGCCCATGTCCTTGAAGACGAGGATCTGGGAGCCGTTGCTGACCGCGATTCCCGCGGATTCCTGACCCCGGTGCTGGAGGGCGTAGAGCCCGAAGTACGTGAGCTTTGCGACCTCTTCACCCGGAGCCCAGACGCCGAAGACGCCGCAAGCGTCCTGGGGGCCCTTCTCGCCGGGAAGCAGATCGTGATTGAGTCGACCGTCACCACGTGGCACGCAACCGAGTGTAGGCGAGGTCGACCACTGGTCCGAATTGGGGATACGCGCCCGTAACGGTCCGTCCGGTCGGGATCCCCTTGGGGGATTCCGCGTTTGCCCTGGTCAGCCCTGTTCTTCATCGGCGACCGGGGGCTCCGGGCGGGCCGTACGGGCCGGTCACGGGCGCCTTCGCCGTCTTCGTGAGTGAGGTGTCGCACATCATCCGGAGGCGTCCCGGCTGAGGTGGACGCGGTCGCCGTCGCCGTCGGTGAGCGTCGCCTTGCCGTCCTCCGCCCTGGCGGTGAGCGTGCCGGTGGTGAGGATGCGCGCGAGGGCGCGTTCGAAGTCCATGCGCTCCTCGCCGCAGGCCATCCTGGTCGTGCGCAGGTCGCCGAGGGTGATGCGGTCCCCGCGCACGGTGGCGCGGGCGCTGAAGTGGTTGCAGCCCAGGTTGCCGCCCGCCTTGCCGTCCTCGTCGATGCGGAGGCGGGCGGTGGCGGGCGCGTGCCGGGTGGTGGTGCCGACGGTGATGCCGTCGACCCGCCAGTCGGTCCCGGTCACCGGCTGCTGGACGCTCACCGCTCCACTCTCCGCCTTCCCGCCGCCGCAGGCCACCGTGAACGGGAGAAGCACGGCGGCCACCGCCAGGGTCACGCGCTGCTTGTACCGGTTCATGGTGGTTCGACGTGTCCCGGCGGGACCCGGTTCCGGCTACGCCATGACCGGCAGCAGCCCTCCGATGTCCGCGCGCTCCCCGCTGGCGCTGACCTCGGCGGCGGCCAGCGCGTCGGCCCAGGCCGTACGGCCGGTGGCGAGCCGGATCCAGGTCAGCGGGTCGGTCTCCACGACGTTGGGCGGGGTGCCCCGGGTGTGCCGGGGGCCCTCGACGCACTGCACGACCGCGAACGGCGGCACCCGCACCTCGGTGGAGCCGCCGGGCGCCTTCGCCGCGAGGGCGTCGGCGAGCAGCCGGGTGGCGGCGGCCAGGGCCTGCCGGTCGTACGGCACCTCCAGAGCGGGGACGGCGGCGTTCAGGTCGTCGGTGTGGACGACGAGTTCGACGGCGCGGGTGACGAGGTAGTCGTCCAGCGGCAGGGCGCCCGCGCTGGTGTCCAGCAGCCGGCTGCCGGGGTGCTCCTCCAGCAGGGCGCGCAGGCTCCGGTCGGCGTCGGCGAGGTGGGCGCCGGGGTCCGGGTGGGCGGCGGCGAGGTCCCGGGTGTGGTCGGCGATGGCGCCGGCGCGCGACCCGGTGGAGAACGCCCACTCGACGACGGTGACGGTCTGCCGGGGCGGGGCGGGCCGCTCCAGGCCCCGCTGGACCGCGGTGACGGCCATGGCGATGTGCGCGATCAGGTCCCGTACGGTCCAGGCGTCGAGCCGGGTGGGGAGGCCGAGTTGGTCGGGGCCGAGGGTGCGGACGGCGTCCCGCACGTGGGTGAGCTGGGCGAGGACCGCCGTACGGGTCCTGGCGGGGTCGTAGGTCCTGGTGCGTTTCCTGGCCGTGGGCATGGCGGTGACCCTAGTCCCGGGCTCGGCTCCACCGCGATTCACGGGCGCGGCCTGACCGCGAGCGAGTAGAGACGGGTGATCTGGTCGTCGCTGTCGTTGTCGTCGGAGACCAGGTACAGCGGGTGCCGGCCCTTGTGGTGACCGGATGTCCAGGGGGGCGCCGAGGGCCATGCCCTCGACGTTGTCGAGGAGCGGGTACCGGGCGGACGAGGCCGGGGCGGTGACCTGGCCTCGTCCGCCCACGGGGCAGGTGGCCAGGTCGACGACCGGTTTCCCCGCGCCGCACACGCTTACGCCTGCGGCCGACGAGGCTTCCCGAACCTTCGCCGCCGGCCTGCCGGGTCCCGGCGGCGGCCCCGCCGGGCAGGGGCCTGGGAACCATGCCCGGTGAACCGGGAAGCCCCCGCCGGGACACGGGTCCGGGCGGGGGCTTCGGCGTGCCGTACGGGCCGTGGCCCCTGGACGCGCTACGCCAGCAGCGCCGGGATCGTGCCCTCGTGGGCCTCGCGCAGCTCGGCGAGGGGGAGGGAGAACTCGCCCTGCACCTCGACCGCGTCGCCGTCGACGACACCGATACGGGTGGCCGGCAGACCGCGCGCACCGCACATGTCGTTGAAGCGGACCTCCTCCGAGCGCGGCACGGCGACGATCGCGCGGCCGGCCGACTCGGAGAACAGGAAGGTGAAGGCGTCCAGGCCGTCGGGTACGACCAGACGCGCGCCCTTGCCGCCGAGCAGCGCGGACTCCACCACGGCCTGCACCAGACCGCCGTCGGACAGGTCGTGCGCGGAGTCGATCATGCCGTCGCGGGAGGCGGAGATCAGGATCTCGGCCAGCAGGCGCTCGCGCTCCAGGTCCACCTGCGGGGGCAGACCGCCCAGGTGGTCGTGGATCACCTGCGACCAGGCCGAGCCGCCGAACTCCTCCCGGGTGTCGCCGAGGAGGTAGATCAGCTGGCCCTCCTCCTGGAAGGCGACCGGGGTGCGGCGGGCGACGTCGTCGATCACGCCGAGCACGGCGACCACCGGGGTCGGGTGGATGGCGGCCTCGCCGGTCTGGTTGTAGAGCGAGACGTTGCCGCCGGTCACCGGGGTGCCGAGCTGGAGGCAGCCGTCGGCGAGACCGCGCACGGCCTCCGCGAACTGCCACATGACCGCCGGGTCCTCGGGCGAGCCGAAGTTCAGGCAGTCGGAGACCGCGAGGGGCTTGGCGCCGGTGGTGGCCACGTTGCGGTAGGCCTCCGCCAGCGCCAGTTGGGCGCCCGTGTACGGGTCCAGCTTGGCGTAGCGGCCGTTGCCGTCCGTCGCGATGGCGACGCCGAGACCGGTCTCCTCGTCCACGCGGATCATGCCGGAGTCCTCCGGCTGGGCGAGGACGGTGTTGCCCTGCACGAAGTGGTCGTACTGGGAGGTGATCCACTTCTTGGAGGCCTGGTTCGGCGAACCGACCAGCTTCAGGACCTGCGCCTTCAGCTCCTCACCCGTCTCCGGGCGGGACAGCTTGTTCGCGTCGTCGGCCTGGAGGGCGTCCTGCCACTCGGGGCGCGCGTAGGGGCGCTCGTAGACCGGGCCCTCGTGCGCGACCGTGCGCGGGTTGACGTCGACGATCTTCTCGCCGTGCCAGAAGATCTCCAGCCGGTCGCCGTCGGTGACCTCACCGATGACGGTGGCGATGACGTCCCACTTCTCGCAGATCTCCAGGAAGCGGTCGACCTTGTCCGGCTCCACGACGGCGCACATGCGCTCCTGCGACTCGCTCATGAGGATCTCCTCGGGCGAGAGCGTGGAGTCGCGCAGCGGGACGTCGTCCAGGGTGACGCGCATGCCGCCGGAGCCGTTGGAGGCCAGCTCGGAGGTGGCGCAGGACAGACCGGCCGCGCCGAGGTCCTGGATGCCGACGACCAGCTTCTCCCGGAACGCCTCCAGGGTGCACTCGATGAGCAGCTTCTCCTGGAAGGGGTCGCCGACCTGCACGGCGGGCCGCTTCGAGGGCTTGGCGTCGTCGAAGGTCTCGGAGGCCAGGATCGACGCGCCGCCGATGCCGTCGCCGCCGGTCCGGGCGCCGTAGAGGATGACCTTGTTGCCCGCGCCGGAGGCCTTCGCGAGGTGGATGTCCTCGTGCCGCATCACACCGATGGCACCGGCGTTGACCAGCGGGTTGCCCTGGTAGCAGGCGTCGAAGACGACCTCGCCGCCGATGTTGGGCAGGCCCAGGCAGTTGCCGTAGCCACCGATGCCCGCGACCACGCCGGGCAGGACGCGCTTGGTGTCGGGGTGGTCGGCCGCGCCGAAGCGGAGCGGGTCGACGACCGCGACCGGGCGGGCGCCCATCGCGATGATGTCGCGGACGATGCCGCCGACACCCGTGGCCGCGCCCTGGTAGGGCTCGACGTACGACGGGTGGTTGTGCGACTCGACCTTGAAGGTGACGGCGTAGCCCTGGCCGACGTCCACCACACCGGCGTTCTCGCCGATGCCGACGAGCAGCGCGTCGCTCTGCGGCGCCTTCTCGCCGAACTGGCGCAGGTGGACCTTGGAGGACTTGTACGAGCAGTGCTCGGACCACATGACCGAGTACATGGCGAGTTCGGCGCCGGTGGGGCGGCGGCCGAGGATCTCCACCACCCGCTCGTACTCGTCCTTCTTCAGGCCGAGTTCGGCCCAGGGCAGCTCGACGTCGGGGGTCGCGGCCGCGTGCTCGACCGTGTCCAGAGGCGTCCGGCTCATGCGCCCACCAGCTTCTTGAGGATCGAGGTGAAGAACGGGAGCCCGTCGGTACGGCCGGTACCGATCAGCGGCTCGACGGCGTGCTCGGGGTGCGGCATGAGGCCGACGACGTTGCCCGCCTCGTTGGTGATGCCGGCGATGTCGTTGAGCGAGCCGTTCGGGTTGAAGTCCAGGTAGCGGAAGGCGACGCGGCCCTCCGCCTCCAGCTTGTCGAGCGTGTACGCGTCGGCGACGTACCGGCCGTCCATGTTCTTCAGCGGGATGTGGATCTCCTGGCCGGCGCGGTAGTCGGCGGTCCAGGAGGTCTCCGCGTTCTCCACCCGCAGCTTCTGGTCGCGGCAGATGAAGTGGAGGTGGTCGTTGCCGAGCATCGCGCCCGGGAGGAGGTGGGCCTCGGTGAGGATCTGGAAGCCGTTGCAGATGCCGAGGACCGGCAGTCCGGCCTTCGCCTGCTCGACGAGCGGCTCCATCACCGGCGAGAAGCGGGCGATGGCACCGGCCCGCAGGTAGTCGCCGTAGGAGAAACCGCCGCACAGCACGACGGCGTCGACCTGCTTGAGGTCCTTGTCCTTGTGCCAGAGGGCGACCGGTTCCGCCCCGGCGATACGGATCGCGCGCCGGGTGTCGCGGTCGTCCAGGCTTCCCGGGAAAGTGACGACGCCAATACGAGCGGTCACTTGGCCGCCTCCGCGACTTCATCGACCCGGACCGTGAAGTCCTCGATCACGGTGTTGGCGAGGAAGGATTCCGCAAGATCGCGGATGCGGGCGAGCGCGGCCTCGTCGACCGGCCCGTCAACTTCCAGTTCGAATCGCTTTCCCTGACGTACGTCCGAGATCCCTTCGAAACCCAGGCGCGGCAGCGCACGCTGGACCGCCTGGCCCTGGGGGTCGAGGATCTCCGGCTTGAGCATGACGTCGACTACGACGCGTGCCACTGGCACTCCCGGTGTGTGGTGCTGAGCAGGTTCCTTCAGACTACCCGCACAAAATTTCTACGCGGGTAGAGTTGGAGGAAAGTACGTGAGGCGCATCACGATCGGGTGTCGAAGCCACCCACCCGTGAAAAGTTCTGGGAAAGTTCCACAGTCCGTCCGCGACACCTATTGCACCCGGACGCGCGGACGGATTTAGTCGGGCTTCACTTTGCATTGCCGGGCACTGTACAAATGAATTGGCAATAGCCGATACTCGGCACGTCGTCGGCGTTGAGCTGTAACGACGTGCTGCACGAAGGGACCGATTATTCGTGGCGCAAAAGGTCGTGGTCACTCTCTTTGACGACATCGACGGCTCGGAAGCGGCGGAGACGATCGCCTTCGGACTCGACGGCAAGTCGTACGAGATCGACCTGAACGAAAGCAACGCCGAGAAACTCCGCGAGGCGCTCGCGCCCTACGTCGAGGCCGGCCGCAAGCGGTCGCGGTCCGGCAAGGCGTACAAGCAGACGGAGGTCGCCCCCGACCCGGCGGCCGTCCGCGCCTGGGCCCAGGCCAACAAGATGGACGTCCCCGCCCGCGGACGCATCCCGAAGAAGGTCTACGAGGCGTTCAGCGCCGCGCAGTGAGCCCGCGCGGGGGCGAGTCCCCAGGGTCCGTCAGAAGGCCCTGGGGGCCGTGCACTTGGGGCATACGGGACCCCGGGAGGTTCCGACTTGCGCTACCCCCCTGCTGATCAGCTAATGTCTGGGACACGCCGAGGGGCGAGGCCGACAGGCCGGATCCCGAGGACCGTGCGGGTGTAGTTCAGTAGTAGAACATCCCCCTTCCAGGGGGAAGGCGCAGTGTGCGATTCCTGTCACCCGCTCTGCACCGCCGACACGACCACGCTTGTGGATCGGGTAGGCTGGTGCTCGCACCGATCGGTGGGAGCCGATCGGCAGCAGTGCGGACGTAGCTCAGTTGGTAGAGCGCAACCTTGCCAAGGTTGAGGTCGCGAGTTCGAGCCTCGTCGTCCGCTCGGGATGAGACCCCGGTCCACTGGACCGGGGTCTTTTCGTTCGTCCGGCAAGGCGCCTCTGACATCTGTCATGCCGAACCATGACACCGCGCACTGCCGGCCGGGGCGCCCCGCCGGGACGCTGGTGTCATGGACATCGACGGACACGAGCACGTGATCGAGGTCACCGACCTCAGGCGTGTCTACGGGGGCGGGTTCGAGGCCGTACGCGGAATCAGCTTCTCCGTGGCGCGCGGGGAGATCTTCGCCCTGCTGGGCACCAACGGAGCCGGAAAGACCTCCACGGTCGAACTGCTGGAAGGGCTCGCCGCGCCGGCCGGCGGCCGGGTCCGGGTGCTCGGCCACGACCCCTACCGTGAACGGGCCGCCGTACGGCCCCGCACCGGCGTCATGCTCCAGGAAGGCGGCTTCCCCGCCGAGCTGACCGTCGCGGAGACCGCGCGGATGTGGGCGGGCTGCACGACCGGCGCCCGGCCGGAGGCGGAGGTGCTGGAGCCGGTCGGACTCGCGGGCAAGCGGGACGTACGGGTCAAGCAGCTGTCCGGCGGGGAGCGCAGGCGCCTGGACCTGGCACTCGCCCTGCTCGGCGGCCCGGAGGTGCTGTTCCTCGACGAGCCGACGACCGGCCTCGACGCCGAGGGCCGCCGGGACACCTGGGAACTGGTGCGCCGGCTGCGGGACGCGGACACCACCGTGCTGCTCACCACGCACTACCTGGAGGAGGCCGAGGGCCTCGCCGACCGGCTCGCCATCCTGCACGAGGGCCGCATCGCCGCCTCCGGCACTCCCGCGGAGGTCACCGCCGGCCGGCCCTCCCGCATCTCCTTCGAACTGCCCGAGGGCTACTTCCCCGGCGACCTGCCGCCCCTGGCCGAGCTCGGCGTCTGCGGGCACGAGAGCGACGGCCGGGTCGTCCGGCTGCGCACCCGCGAACTCCAGCGGACCGCCACCGCCGTCCTCGTCTGGGCCGAGCGGGCCGGTGTCGAACTGCGCGGCCTGGACGTGCGGTCCGCCTCGCTGGAGGAGGCGTTCCTCGGGATCGCCCGGGACGAGGAGGCGGCGGTATGAGCGGCATCGCCCCGAGCACCCTCGCGCCCTCCCTACGGCGGCTGCGGGCGCTGGCGCGGGCCGAGCTGGCCCTCCTCGGCCGCAACCGCGGGGTCGTCTTCACCGCGCTCGCCGTACCGCTCGCGCTGCCGTTCAGCGTGCGCCCGGCCCTCGACCAGCTGGACCTGCAAAAGCACGGCATCGGCATCGGCGCGGCCATGCTCACGGCCGCGATCGGCTTCTCCTTCCTCTTCGCCGTCTACACCTCGCTCGTCAACACCTACGTCGCCCGCCGCGAGGAGCTCGTCCTCAAGCGGCTGCGCACCGGCGAACTCACCGACACCGAGATCCTCGCCGGCACCGCCCTGCCCGCCGTCACCCTGGGCCTCGCCCAGGCCCTGGTGCTGAGCGCCGGCTGCGCGGTCCTGCTGGACGCCGGGGCGCCCAGGGCGCCCTACCTGACCCTGCTGGGACTGGTGGCCGGGCTGGTCCTGAGCGCCGCGCTCGCCGCCCTCACCGCGTCCGTCACCCGGACCGTGGAGAGCGGTCAGGTCACCGCGCTGCCGCTGGTGTTCGTGTCGATGACCGGCTCCGGGATCACGATCCCCACCGAGGTCATGCCAAAGAGGCTCGCCTCCGTCTGCGAGCTGCTCCCGCTGTCCCCCGCGATCCGGCTCGTACGGGCGGGCTGGACCGGCGGGGCGAGCGCGTACGAGGTGCTCGGCGCGCTCGCGACCGCGCTGGCCTGGATTGTGGTGGCGGTGTTTGCTGTACGGCGGTGGTTCCGGTGGGAACCCCGGCGCTGAGGAACGGGGGGCGCGCGTGGTGGGGCGGATACGGCGGTGGCAGCAACGGCACTGGCGGGAGCGCAGCAAGGCGGAGCGGGTCGAGCTGTACACGGTCGTCACCTGGTACGGCACGACCTGGTTCTTCTCGCTCGGCTGGCTGCTGCTCCCCCTGGTCGGCGGGCTCGGCCACCGGCCCGTGGCCCTCGCCCTCGGCGCCCTGACGGTCCTGGTGACGGCCCTCCAGTGCGCGGCCTCCAACCGGCTGACCCGGCCCGCGCTCGACCACTACCTGGGGCGCGCCCGGCTCCCGGCCGGGGCCCACGGCGTCCCGGCCGTCCTGCTGGGGCTGGTGCTGGCGCTGCTCGTGGCCCTGGCCGCACTGGACGCGGCCGACCAGGCGACGGTCCGGCTGGCGATCGGCGCCGCCCTGCTGCCGTTCGGCGTGGTCTACGGACTCACCGTCCCCGTACGGGTGTTCCTGCGGTCGGCGGCCGTGCTCGCGGTGCTGCTCATGGCGGCCGTCGGGCTCGCCGATCCCGACGGCGCCGGGATCCTCGTGACCGGCCTGATGGTCGCCTTCCAGACGGTGTTCTCGCTGCTCGCCTGCCGCTGTGGCGCCTGGACCCTGGCCGTGCTCTGGGAGGCGGAACGGGCCCGCGAGGTTCAGGCCCGGCTCGCCGTCGCCGAGGAGCGGCTGCGCTTCGGGCGCGACCTGCACGACGTGCTGGGGCGGAACCTTTCCGTGATCTCCCTGAAGAGCGAACTGGCCGTGCAACTGGCCCGGCGGGGGCGGCCGGAGGCCGTGGAGCAGATGATCGAGGTGCAGCGCATCGCGCAGGAGTCCCAGCGGGAGGTGCGGGCCGTCGTACGCGGCTACCGCGAGGCCGACCTCGGTGTGGAACTCGCCGGTGCGCAGGGCGTGCTGACGGCGGCAGGGATCGACTGCGAGGTCCGCGCGGACACCGGCGGGCTGCCCGCGGCGGTGCAGTCCGCGCTCGGCTGGGTGGTGCGCGAGGCCACCACCAACGTGCTGCGGCACGGCGACGCCGGCCACTGCGCGGTGGGCCTCGCGGTGCGGGAGGGGCTGGCGGTGCTCACGGTGGAGAACGACGGCGCCGCGGCGGCCGGCGGTGGCGGCGGATCAGGACTGGCCGGACTGCGGGAACGGCTGGCCGCCGTGGGCGGGACGCTGGACGCCGGATTCGTCGGCGCCGGCCGCGACCGGTTCCGGTTGGTGGCACAAGTGCCGCTGGGCACGGCGGAGTCCGTGACCGATGTGAGAGGAGTCACCCGGTGAGCGCACCGGTACGCCTGTTGCTCGCCGACGACGAGCATCTGATCCGGGGCGCGCTGGCCGCCCTGCTCTCCCTGGAGGACGACCTGCTGGTCGTCGCGGAGGCGGCGAGCGGGCCCGAGGCACTGGCCATGGCCCGGGCGCACGAGCCCGACGTCGCGGTCCTCGACCTCCAGATGCCCGGCGCCGACGGTGTGAGGGTCGCCACATCCCTGCGCGCCGAACTGCCCGGCTGCCAGGTGCTCATCGTCACCGGGCACGGACGGCCCGGGCATCTGAAACGGGCGCTGGCCGCCGGTGTGCGCGGGTTCGTCCCGAAGACCGTCAGTGCTCAGCGCCTCGCCGAGATCATCCGCACCGTGCACGCCGGGAACCGCTACGTGGACCCGGAGTTGGCCGCCGACGCGATCTCCGCCGGGGACTCGCCGCTGACCGCGCGCGAGGCCGAGGTGCTGGAGCTGGCCGCCGACGGAGCGCCGGTCGCGGAGATAGCGGAGCGGGCCGGGCTGTCACCGGGGACGGTGCGGAACTACCTCTCCTCGGCGGTCACGAAGCTCGGTGCCGAGAACCGCCACACGGCAGTACGTCTCGCGCGCCGGCGAGGTTGGGTATAGTTGCTCTCGCGCCACGGCGCAACGCGGACGTAGCTCAGTTGGTAGAGCGCAACCTTGCCAAGGTTGAGGTCGCGAGTTCGAGCCTCGTCGTCCGCTCGGGATGAGACCCCGGTCCACCGGACCGGGGTCTTCTTCATGCCCTACGACCAGCTGGTGCCCGTCAGCCGCTCGTACGCCTCCACGTACTTCCGCCGGGTCGACGCCACGACCTCCTCCGGCAGGGCCGGCGGGGGCTGCTCGCTCCTGCGGTCCCAGCCGGACTCCGGCGAGGTCAGCCAGTCCCGCACGAACTGCTTGTCGTACGACGGCTGCGCCCGGCCCGGCTCCCACTGGTCGGCCGGCCAGAAGCGGGAGGAGTCCGGGGTGAGGACCTCGTCCGCGAGGACGAGGGTGTCACCGTCGAAGCCGAACTCGAACTTCGTGTCGGCCAGGATGATCCCCCGGTCCCGGGCAATGTCCCGGGCGCGCGAGTACACCGCGAGCGTGGCCTGGCGCAGCTGGGCGGCCGTCTCCGCACCGACCTGGCGGGCCACCTCCTCGTAGGAGACGTTCTCGTCGTGCTCGCCGACCTCGGCCTTGGTGGCCGGGGTGAAGATCGGGGCGGGGAGTTCCGAGCCGTCGACGAGGCCTTCGGGGAGGGCGAGGCCGCAGACCGTACGGGACTCCCGGTACTCGGCGAGGCCGGAACCGGTGAGGTAGCCGCGGGCCACGCACTCCACCGGGACCATCTTCAGGGACTTGCAGACCAGCGTGCGGCCCGCCCAGTCGGCCGGGGCTCCCTCGGGCACCTCGGTGCTGACGACGTGGTTCCTGGCGAGGTCACGCAGCTGGTCGAACCACCACAGGGAGAGCTGGGTGAGGACGCGGCCCTTGTCGGGGATCTCCGTGGGCAGCACCCAGTCGTAGGCGGAGATGCGGTCGCTGGCGACCATCACGAGGTCGCCCGCCTCGTTCTGGTACAGGTCGCGCACCTTTCCGGTGTGCAGGTGCACCAGGCCCGGAACCTCGATCGGCTGGGGCTTTTCTACGAATCCGGACACGGTTCCTCCCCGTGGTTCTGTCCAATGCCTCGATTCTCCCGTATGGGGGCGATAGAGCGCGCCCGGGGGTGTGGGTCCGGGCGCGCGGCACGGGGAGGACGGTGTCAGTCGCGTTTGCAGATGCGGTCCAGCAGGTTCGCCGTGGCGCGCTGGACCCGGGCGTCCACGTGGCCGGGGCGGTCCAGGGCCGGGGACCAGGCGAAGGTGCCGGAGGCGAACACCCAGGCGCCGGAGGGGGCGCGGTAGAGCGACGTCTCCTGGTGGCGCAGGACGCCGTCGTTGTCGGTGTAGGGGGAGTGGGCGAGGAGGATGCGCTCGTCGTGCTCGGGCAGTGGGGTGCGCGGGAAGTAACGGTCCGCCTCACCGGCGACCAGACCCGCGATCTCGTCACCCTCGTGGGCGCCGGTCGCCTCCCACAGCCAGTGCCCGGCGTTGCGGACGATCAGCGGGTGCGGCTCGGGGACCCGGCCCGCGTACTGGATGCCGACCAGCTGCTGCTCGGGCCGGTCGATCTCGCGCCACAGCACGGGCCGGCCGGGGCCTTTGCGTTTGCGGCAGGTCAGCAGCCGGTCCGGGACACCGGACGGGGACGGGCCCAGCTCCACCTGCCAGTACATGGTGTTGGCGGAGAGGAAGACCAGCGAGGTGCCGCGGTCGCGGGCGTCCTCGACGGCCCGGCGCATCGGCACCGACCAGTACTCGTCGTGGCCCGGGAAGACCAGTCCCCGGTAGCGGGTGGGGTCGATCCGGCCGGCGTGCAGGTCACGGGCCTCGGCGTAGGCGAGGTCGTAGCCGTAGCGCTCGGCCCAGCGGATGAAGTCGTAGGCGTGGCCGACGTGCAGGGGCAGGCCGGCGCCGGCGTACGGCCGGTCGAAGGAGACGGTGGTCGCGGCGTCGGCCTCCCCCAGCAGCCGGCCCTTCTCGTCCCAGGCGTGGTAGAGGCTGGCGCCGGTGTGGCCGTCCTCCGGGTAGAGGTTGTACGCCTGCCAGGTGATGTCCGGCAGCAGCAGCAGGAGGTCGGCGGGGTGGTCGTCGCGGACCGTGAACGGCACGTGGGAGCGGTAGCCGTCGGCGGTGGTCAGGACGGCCACGTAGGCGCCGATGCTCCAGTAGGAGGGCACCTGGAGGCGCCAGGACAGCCACCAGTGGTGACAGGAGACCGTGCGGTCGGCGGTCAGCGGCGGGGGCTGCACGATGCCGGAGAGGCGGGGGCTGGTGGTGATCTTGGACGCGCCGTCGCCGCTGTAGTGGCCGATGCGGTAGATGTCCACGCTGAACTGCTGCGGCGGGTCGACCGTGACATGGAAGTCGATCGACTCGCCGGGCGCGACCGCGCCGTTCGAGGTGAAGCCCTTGATCTGGCGGTGCACGTCGTCCGCCGAGCGGGGGCCGGACACGGACGCGCGCGGCGCCGGGATGCGTGCGCGGTCGCCGCCGGTGAGCTGCTGCGGACTGGGGTCGACGTACCACGGCACGACGTGCCCGGTGTCGTCGAAGTACGTCTCGCTGCCGCGCAGCCAGGGCACCGGGCCCTGACCGAAGGGGTCCGTGACGGCGTGCGCGAGTGCTCCGGACTCCCAGCGGCGGATGTGGTCCGAGGCCATGGTCGCTCCCCTCCCTCATCAGGCCCCCGTGCCTGTCTCGCTGGTGCTCGCTGTTCTCGGTGTGCTCGGCCGTACTGTCGTATGTCGCGTGCCTTTGCCAAAGGCGTGGTCGGTCCCAGCACATCACATAACGCACGGGGACGGTCACTAGTCGTTGTGAATTGACCTGAACTGGAAGTCGCTTTTCCGGTACGGGGGGCGGGCCGCGCGGGCCGGGTCACCGTCCGGTCAGACGAGACGTACGGGCTTCTCGGGGCGTATGCCGGACGCGGCCAGCCAGTCGCGCAGCGGGCCCGGGTCTCCCTCCTCGATGAGGGTGAGGACCTTGGGCGCCAGGTCGGCGGCCCGCTCACCGCCCAGCAGCAGGGAGGGGCCGTCCAGCCAGTCCAGGGCGGGGACGGCACCGGCGGTGTCCACGGCGGCGCAGCACACCATCGCCGTCACGTGCTCGGCGAGCAGTTCGCGGGCGGTGCGCTGGGGTTGCAGCGGGAAGGGGGGCAGCCCGCAGGCGAAGTCGTCCCACTGGGCGCTCTCGGGCGTCCGCTGTCCCCCGGCGCCACCGTCCACGACGGCAGCCTCCTCCCGGGCCAGCTCGGCACTCAGCCCGGCGGCGAGAGCGGCACTGCGCTCGGTGGTGGGGTCCTCTTCTTCCCCGAAGGGGATCGGGGCGGGGAGTGGGTCCCCGGGCTCGGGGGTGACGGGAGTGGTGCCGGCGTGGTCGGCGGTGCTCGGGTGGTCGGCGGTGCCGGCGTGGTCCGTGGTGTCTCGGTGGTTCGTGGCGTCTGCGTGGTCGGCGGCCCGGCTCCCGGAAGGGCCGGCGACCGGGGTGTCCGTGGCCCCGGGAGCGGCGCCGTCGGCTGCGGAGGCACCCGCCGCGGTGGCCGGGGCGTCCACAGCACCCGTGCCGGCGGCATCCGTTCCGGAATCAGCAGGCCCGGCGCCCACGCCTGACCCGGCACCGGTCCCCGCGGCACCAGGAGCCCCGGGAGCCACCGCGTCGGCCGCCGTGGAAACGCCGCCGGCCCCGGCATACAGCGCGCCCGCATCGGGGGCGGCGTCCGCCGTGCCCCAGACCTCGGCGTCGGCCGTGGCCGTGAGGTGGTCCAGGACCCGGGCCAGGGTGGGGCCGCCGGGGTCGGGGGCCCGGGGGTCCGGGGAGGGGCGGACGCCCAGCGTGTCCAGGACGCGGTGCAGACGCGCCGCTTCGGCGCGCCAGGTGCGGTCCACGACCTCCTCCGGATACGCCTGCCAGTCCACCGGCGCCCAGTCGGGACCCGGCTCGGCGGGCCCCCCGTGGAAGAGCCGGGCGGCGAGGAGGGAGGCGGCCTCGTCGACCGTGCCGGGCTCCTCCAGGAGATCGCACGCGGGCCGTTCGCCGAGCCGGGAGGCGAAGCCCTCGGCGAGCCGGTCCCGGCGGGACAGTTCGGTGAGCGCCGCCACCACCCCCGCGTCGAGCCGGGACGGCCAGCGCCCCATGCGCCAGGCCGGCAACGCCACCCTGGTCAGCAGCCGGTCCCAGCCGGCGTACGCGAGACCGACCTGCTCCTGGGCGACGATCCGCAGGCCGTAGTCCACCGTCTGGGCGCGCTCGGCGGCGGCCGCCGCCACCCCGCGCTCCATCTGGGTCGCGTGCTCCCGGCAGCCGCGCAGCAGCAGCCGGGCCACCCAGCCGAGGGCGGCGCACATCCCGCGGGTCAGCGGGCCGCGGCCCCGGTCGGAGGCGACGGCCACGGCCGCGTCCAGCCCGCGCACGAAGCGGCGGGCGGCGGCTATGTCCGGGTGCGCCGAGGGTCCCGTACCGGCGATGACCGGGGCGAGGACCGCGCGCAGTTCGCCCACGCGCATCCACCACAGGAACGGGGAGCCGATGACGAGGACCGGTGCGACCGGGGTCCGGCGGCGGCCGGGGCCCGCTATCTCGTCGGGCGCCGGACGCGGGGGCGGTCCGTGGGCCGAATGGGCCCGGTCCTCCAGCCAGCTGTCGCAGTCCGGGGTGAGCGCTATGGCCGAGGGCACCGGCACGTCCAGCCGGTCGGCGAGGTCGCGCACCATCCGGTACAGATCGGGGGCGGACCCCTCCGGGATCGGCACCGTGGGACTCATGGCGGGGCGGGCCCGGGCCACGACCACCGCGATACCGGCCGCGGCCAGCAGGACCAGCGCCGCGAGCACGCCGACGACCCAGCGGGCGGCGTCCCAGCCCGGGCCGACGAGACGGCCGGTGGAGACGCCGGTCAGCAGGATCACCTCGGTGCCCGCGGGCAGCAGTGCCACGGCCAGCGCACGGCCCCGGACCCGCAGCACGGCGAGGGCCCGGGAGCGCGCGGCCTGCGCGCCCGCCTCCACACCGATTCCGGTCACGTGCCGATCTCGCCCCCTCCCTGGCGATCGTGTGCTGCCCTGGTCTTGCTCACTCCCCCACTGTGGCACCCGCCACTGACATCGCAATGCCGGTGGGCCAAGTGCCGGAACGCTTGCGCGGCACCCTAGTTGGGCCCCCGGCCCCCGTCAGCCATATGGGCGATTGCTCACTCGATGGAATGGCTTTGGTCAGAGCTGGGTGACAGAAAGCAAAGATCAGGCCCCGGATCGCCTCCGGGGCCTGATGGGGGTGCGAGGGGCGGTACGAGGGAGCCGTACCGGCGTGGTCACGCCCGTGCCCGCGCCTCCTGTGCGGCCTTCGCCGCGATGTCGGTGCGGTGCTGCGAGCCGTCGAGCCGGATCCGGCCCACCGCCCGGTACGCCCGCTCGCGCGCCTCGGACAGGTCCTGGCCGGTGGCCGTGACGGACAGCACGCGTCCGCCCGCGCTGACGACCGCGTCGCCGTCCCGCTTGGTGCCGGCGTGCAGCACGTAAGCGTGCGGGGCGTCCTCGGCGGCCACCTCGTCCAGACCGGTGATCGGGTCGCCGGTGCGCGGGGTGCCCGGGTAGTTGTGCGAGGCGACGACGACGGTGACGGCTGCGTCCTCGCTCCAGCGCAGCGGCGCGAGGTCGGCGAGGTTGCCGGTGGCGGCGGCCATCAGGACACCGGCCAGCGGGGTCCGCAGCCGGGCCAGCACGACCTGGGTCTCCGGGTCGCCGAAGCGGGCGTTGAACTCGATGACCCGGACGCCGCGCGAGGTGATCGCGAGACCGGCGTAGAGCAGCCCGGAGAACGGCGTGCCCCGGCGGCGCATCTCGTCCACGGTCGGCTGGAGCACCGTCTCCAGCACCTCGTCGACCAGCTTCGGGTCGGCCCACGGCAGCGGCGAGTACGCGCCCATGCCGCCCGTGTTCGGTCCCTCGTCGCCGTCCAGGGCGCGCTTGAAGTCCTGGGCGGGCTGGAGCGGTACGACCGTCTCGCCGTCGGTGACGGCGAACAGGGACACCTCGGGACCGTCGAGGAACTCCTCGACGACCACGCGCTCGCACCCGGCCGCGTGCGCCTTGGCGGCCTCGACGTCGGAGGTGACGACGACGCCCTTGCCGGCGGCGAGGCCGTCGTCCTTGACGACGTAGGGGGCGCCGAAGGCGTCGAGGGCCGCGGCGGCCTCCTCGGCCGTGGTGCAGACGTAGGACCGGGCGGTCGGCACGCCGGCCGCCGCCATCACGTCCTTGGCGAAGGCCTTGGACCCCTCCAGTTGCGCGGCCTGCCCGGAGGGGCCGAAGACCGGGATGCCCGCGGCACGGACGGCGTCGGCGACACCGGCGACCAGCGGGGCCTCCGGGCCGACGACGACCAGGTCGGCACCGAGGCCGGTGGCCAGCGCGGTCACCGCGGCACCGTCGAGCGCGTCGACCGGGTGCAGCTCGGCGACCTCGGCGATGCCGGCGTTGCCGGGGGCGCAGTGCAGCGCGGTGACGTCGGGGTCGAGGGACAGGGAGCGGCACAGGGCGTGTTCGCGGGCGCCGCTGCCGATGACGAGGACCTTCACGGGGTCAGCCTAATGGCAAGGTCGCCGAAGCCCGGGCGCCGGGTTTGTTGGACTTTCCTCCAAAGCGAGCCCTTGCCCGGCCGTTCCCCGGTGCACGCGGCCCTCACTCGTTGGAGAACTCCTCGACCACCGTGGCCCCCAGCTCCCGCACGATCAGCTCGTGGCCGGAGAGCGCCGACTCGTCGAGATCCGGGTCGTCGTCCTCCGGGATGTCGTCCTCGGGGGAGACGGGCGGCGGCTCGGGCGCGGCGGCGGGCCGGGGCGCCGGGGCGGGCGCGGCCGGTGTGCCGCTCTGCGGGGCGGCAGGCGGCTGCGGTGACGGCTGGGAGGCTCCGGGGCGTGGGGCGGCCGGGGCGCCGTAGCCACCGCCGCCGGGGGAGCCGCCGTGGCCGCCGGCCGGAGGGCCGCCGTAGCCGCCGCCCCCGCCGAAGCCGCCCGCGACCGGTGGGGCGGAGCCCCCGCCCGACGGGTCGACGACCGCCTCGATCTTCCACTGCACGTTGAACTGCTCGGCCAGGGCCTGCCGCAGCACGTCCTCGCTGCCACTGCCGGAGAAGTTGTCACGCGCGCCCGCGTTCACGAACCCGAGCTGGAGGGTCGTGCCGTCGAAGCCGGTCACCTGGGCGTTCTGGCTGAGCAGGATCCAGGTGAAGCGGCGGCGGTTCTTGACGGCCTCCAGGATGTTCGGCCAGAGCGCGCGCGGGTCGAGGCCGCCGGCGGGGGCGACCGGGGCGGAAGCCTGGGGCGCCGGGGCCGAGGTGGCCGGGGGCGCGGACGGCGCCGGCTGGGACGGGGCCGGGGCCACGCGGCCGGAGCCCGGTGCCTGCCCGGCGCCCGGAGCGGTGGCCGTGGGCCAGCCACCGGGGCGTCGGCCGCCGCCGGCGGGGGCGGCGGTGGGCCAGGCGCCGGTGGCGGGCGCTGGGGCGGGAGCGGGGGCGGGGGCGGGGGCGGCCGGAGCCTGGGCGGCGGGGGCGGCGGCGGCCGTGGGGGCGGGAGCGGGGGCAGGGGGCGCGGGCGCCGGGGCGACCGCAGCCGGCTCACCCGGTGCCGCCGGACCGGAGGGGCCGCCCGGACCGGCCGGAACCGCGGCGGGCGCACCAGGGCCGGCCGGCCCCGCGGCCCGGACCGCCGCGCGAGCCGCCGCGGGTCCCCCACCGGACGGCACGGACGAACCGCCGGCACCCGGACCGGCACCCGGTGCGAGGGCGCCGGCGTGGGCCTCGGGACCGGGGACGTACCCCATGGCCGGCGCACCCGCGCCGGCGGAGAAGCCGATGCCGCGCTCCAGGCGGTCGAGCCGTGCCATCACGGACCGCTGGTCGCCGTAGGCGGCGGGCAGCAGGACGCGGGCGCAGATCAGTTCGAGCTGGAGGCGGGGGGACGTGGCGCCGCGCATCTCGGTCAGGCCCTCGTTGACCAGGTCGGCGGCGCGGCTCAGCTCGGCGGCGCCGAAGGTCTCGGCCTGGGCCTGCATCCGCTCCAGGACGTCGGCCGGGGCGTCGAGCAGCCCCTTCTCCACGGCGTCGGGCACGGCGGCGAGGATCACCAGGTCCCGCAGCCGCTCCAGCAGGTCGGCGACGAAGCGGCGCGGGTCGTTGCCGCCCTCGATGACCCGGTCGACCACCTCGAAGGCGGCGGCCCCGTCACCGGTGGCGAAGGCCTCCACGACGGAGTCGAGCAGGGAGCCGTCGGTGTAGCCGAGGAGGGAGGTGGCCATGGCGTACGTCACACCGTCCGCCCCGGCACCGGCGAGGAGCTGGTCCATGACGGACATGGAGTCACGCACGGAGCCGGCGCCCGCGCGCACGACGAGCGGCAGTACGCCGTCCGCGACCGGGATGTCCTCCTTCCGGCACACCTCGCCCAGGTAGTCCCGCAGGGTGCCGGGCGGCACCAGCCGGAAGGGGTAGTGATGCGTCCGCGAGCGGATGGTCCCGATGACCTTCTCGGGCTCGGTGGTCGCGAAGATGAACTTCAGGTGCTCGGGCGGCTCCTCGACGACCTTCAGCAGCGCGTTGAAACCGGCCGACGTGACCATGTGGGCCTCGTCGATGATGTAGATCTTGTACCGGCTGCTCGCGGGGCCGAAGAAGGCCTTCTCGCGCAGCTCACGGGCGTCGTCCACACCACCGTGAGAGGCCGCGTCGATCTCGATGACGTCGATCGATCCGGGTCCGTTGCGCGCGAGGTCGAGGCAGGACTGGCACTCGCCGCAGGGCGTCGGGGTGGGACCTTGCTCACAGTTCAGGCAGCGGGCCAGGATGCGCGCGCTGGTCGTCTTGCCACATCCGCGCGGACCGCTGAACAGGTACGCGTGATTGACCCGGTTGTTCCGCAGCGCCTGCTGCAGCGGGTCGGTGACATGCTCCTGCCCGATGACCTCGGCAAAGGTCTCCGGGCGATAGCGGCGGTACAGCGCGAGAGACGACACGCATACGAGGTTAATGGCGCCCACTGACAACCGGCCCCGCCCCGAGATCCACGGCCGCGGGCCCGGAACGCAAGGGCCCCCCACGCACCCGCCAGAGCCGACCTACCCTTGCTGCCTTCCGGCCCTGGGGGAGTTCAGTCAGATAGCGCCGCGTGAGGGGCTGTGCCCCACAGTACCCGATGGCGGGCACCGGTCCGAACCCGGCCGGCCCCGCGACCCCACCCGGGGACGGCCTGCGGGAACGGGTTCGCGAGCACTCCCCTCGGTCATGTAATGTTTCCGGCGGAGGATTCGCCTAGAGGCCTAGGGCGCACGCTTGGAAAGCGTGTTGGGGGCAACCCCTCACGAGTTCGAATCTCGTATCCTCCGCCAGTGCCTCACCGGGCACGATGTCGAAGGGCCCCACCGCAAGGTGGGGCCCTTCGACGTTGTCCTCAGAATCCTCAGACCTCGTTGTCCCGGTTTTTGTCCACAGGGGGTGTCTCGGGACTTCCCCAGATGGCTTCGGCGAGGGAAGGACTGCGAGATCAACCATCCGCATCCTGGATGCCTGACTGGTTCAACGCCCCTGGTAAGGGCGCTTACACCAGGAGTATGGTCCCCAGTATGGCGACGAAGAAAGTCACGGTGACGATCCCCGAGGATCTCCTCGACGAGATCCGCGCCGACGCGGCTGAGCGGGGACTTTCGGCGTATGTAGCCGAAGCGCTGCGGTTCAAGCGCGACCGGGACCGGTTGCTGGAGCTGGTCGACTGGCTGCAGGAGGAACACGGGCCGGTCACCGAGGACGAGCGCGCGGCAGCCCTCGCGGAACTGAACGATCTCGACGCCGAGCACGAGGGCCGTCGTACCGCCGGAGGGCACGACGCCGGAGAGGCCGCGTGAAGAAGCGCGCCGGTGAGCACAGCCGGCGGCCACTGCGCGTGTTCGTACTCGACTGCGAAGCCCTGTCTCTGGCCGTGCGCGGCGACCGCAGGATGATCGCCTGGCTCGACCTCGCGGCCGGGGGTGAGGCCGAGGTGGTGACGTCTCCCATGACGCTGGTCGAGGCGTACGACGGCAGAACCACCGAGCAGCGCTGGGACTGGGTGCTCTCCCGGCTCAAGGTCGCCGATGTCGGAAAGGACGAGGCCCGCCAGGCCCGGCGTCTCCTGTCCGACGCCAAGCTGCACGGTCACAAGTACGCGATCGATGCCGTGCTCGCTGTCATCGCACGCCGACAGAAGGGGCAGGTCACCGTCTTCACCTCGGACGTGGACGACCTGGAGAAGCTCCTCCCGGACACCATCGTCGCCAAGAAGGTATGACCAGGCACCCCGGTCTCGGTTCTGGGCTCAGGTCTCAGTTCTGGTCTCGGTAAAGACGACCCCGATCACCGTCGACGACCCGGGTGCGCACGCCTGGCCGGTGGTTGTGCCACGAGCGGCCGGGGTACTCGTGGGCACCCACCGTGCGGGGCGCCCCGCGGGAACCAGGCCGTCACGGCTCGACGGCCGGGGGCACCCGGCTTCTCACCTCCCTCCTGCGAGGCCTCCGATGAGCCGTCTCTTCTCGCCGCTCACCCTCCGCGGCACGACCTTCCCGAACCGGGCCTGGGTGGCCCCCATGTGCCAGTACAGCTCGGTCGACGGCTATCCGCAGGACTGGCATCTGGTCCATCTCGGCTCCCTGGCACGCGGCGGGTCGGGCCTGGTCATGCAGGAGGCCACGGCCGTGGAACCCGAGGGCCGGATCACCCCTTCCGACGCCGGCATCTGGGACGACGGGCAGGCCGCCGCGTACAAGCGGATCACCGACTTCGTCCACGGGCAGGGAGCCGTCGCCGGCATCCAGATCTCTCATGCCGGCCGCAAGGCGTCGACGGCACCGCCCTGGGAGGGTGACGCGTACGTCGAACCGGAGGCCGGAGGATGGCAGACGGTCGCTCCGTCGCCGCTGCCGTTCGGCGACTGGCCGGCCCCGCGGGAACTCGGCGCGGACGACATCCGCGCCCTGGTCCGGGCCTTCGGCGAGGCCGCCGCGCGGGCGCTGTCCGCCGGCTTCCAGGTCCTGGAGATCCACGCCGCGCACGGCTATCTGCTGCACCAGTTCCTGTCACCGCTGTCCAACCACCGCAGCGACGAGTACGGAGGCGACCTCGACGGGCGCAGCCGTTTCCTGGTCCAGGTCACCGACGCCGTACGGGCGCAGTGGCCGGAGGACCGCCCGTTGTTCGTGCGCTTCTCGGCCACGGACTGGGCCGACGGCGGCTGGACCCCGGAGGAGACGGTAGAGGTGTCGCGGCACCTGGTGACCCACGGCGTCGATCTGGTGGATGTCACCAGCGGCGGGCTCGTGCACAACGCCCGTATCGAAGTGGAACCCGGCTACCAGGTGCCCTTCGCCCGAGCCGTCCGCGAGGGCGCGGCCCTGCCCGTCTCCGCGGTCGGCCTGATCACCGCACCGGAGCAGGCGGACCAGATCCTCGTGGACCGCTCGGCCGACGCGATCATGCTCGCGCGCGAATTGCTGCGCAACCCGACCTGGCCGCTCCACGCGGCCCACGTGCTCGGTGACGACGTCCCGTGGCCGAAGCAGTACCAGCGTGGCCGCCCACGTCATCGCTGAGGCCGTCTTCGGTGAGGCCGGCTCCGCTGAGGCCGGCTTCGCCCGAGCACCCGGGAATTCGGCAGAGACAGCGAGGTTTACTCCGATATGAGTGACCGGTCCATCAATGCCGCTTTTCCCGCACCCCAGGGCGAGTCGATGCGGGCGCTGCTCGCGGCCGACCGTGTCGGCACACTGCGGCAGATAGCCGCCCTCAGCCGTGAGTACGAAGGGATCGTGGAGGCGAACGCGCTGGTGGCCGTCGACGACGAGCACGACCCGGAAGGGTCGAGCACGGCCTTCGAGCGGGCGCACGTCGCCGCCCTGCTGTCCCAGGCGCGCGAGCATCTGAACGATCTCGACCGCGCCCTCGAACGGCTGGAGAGAGGCGACTACGGGCGCTGCGAGCAGTGCGGTGAGCCGATCCCGACGGAGCGCCTCGAAGTCCGTCCGGCGGCGAAGACCTGCGTGCGCTGCGCGTCCGAGTCCCTCCGTCGGCGGCCGTTCACCAGCTGAACCGCACCGCCGGCGGTCACCGTCCGGCCGCGCTCCGGTCCCGGCCCGCCTCGCCGCCCTCCGGATGCGGCGCCTGGGGCGAAAGTGCACTGTGGTCTCTGAGGTTCTTTCGCTGGAGGTGAGGGCCTTGGGGCGTTCGTTGCCTGTGGTGGCCGCTGCCGTGGCCCTGGCGGTTCCCGTCGTCTCCGTGGGCGGTACGGCGTCCGCGGCGCCGGCGCGGGTGCCGGCCTCCGCCGCGGCGAGCCCGTGCGCGTCCCAGGACGCGTATCCGCCGGGCGGCGGCACCAACCTGGGCGGTGCGCCCAACCGGTTCAAGTACGCGGACACCCCGTACGCGGGCGCCCGCTTCGACGGGTGCGCCAACACGCTGCGGGTGTACTACGGCGGCTATTCCAGCCCGCGCTACTCCTACTACGAGGTCCGCTACACGTATCCGTCACGCCTCGGCTGGTACAGCTGGCAGCTGCGCATGGGCGAGTACCGGGTCGCCACGGTCGACGCGCCCGCGCGCGGTGACTGGAACTTCAAGGTCAGGGCGTGCGCCGGCGCCGTCGACGAGGCGGGACCAGGCAGCTGCACCGGCTGGTCCCCGCAGCTCTTCCTGCACACCGCCTGATCCCGCCGGCCCTTCGCCCCTACCGCTTCACCCGCACCGGTGCCGACACCGTCACCTGGTCCAGGTCCGACACGCGGACCGTCGCCCTCACCGTCCAGGTGCCGGGGAGGGGCACGGTGAAGGCGGGCGCGGACCAGTAGCCGCCGCGGTCGGTGAGCCTGGTGTCCAGAGGGCCCAGGCGCCGCGCCGGGAGCGTGAGGGTGACCCGGAGCTCGGGAACCGTGGCGAGGCCGCCGTCGGGGCCGTAGATCACCGCCTGGAGGGAGTTGGTGCCGACGCGGCCGGGGTCCAGGGTGATCTGCACCTTGCCGTGGCCGCCGGGGGCGCCGGTGTCGAAGGGGACGGTGAGGACCGAGGCCGTCTGGACGCCCGTCGCTGTGGAGGGCGCGGGCTGGGCGGACTCCGTCGCCGCGCGGCCGGGGACGGTGCTGGTCAGGAGGGTGGTCAGGGCCAGGACCAGCGCGGCGGCCACCGTCTCGAGAAGGACCGAGCGGCGCAGGAGGCGCAGGGGCGGGACCGGGGGTGGTTCCGGCGGGGGTTCGGGGAGCGCGGGGCCCGTGGCCGGTTCGGGGACGCGGGCGCGGACGGCGGCCTGCGCGGGACGGGTCAGGCGGGCCGTCCAGGCGCGGGAGCAGGCCGCCGCGAGGAGCAGCGCGGTGACCGCCGCCAGCTTGGCCAGGAGCGTGCGGCCGTACGTCGTGCCGGTCAGCGCCTGCCAGGAGCCGAGGCCGCGCCAGGACTGGTAGACGCCGGTGACGACCAGGACCACCACCGACGTGAACGCCAGCCGGGAGAAGCGGGCCGGGACCGAGGCCGGCAGGGCGGTGGCGGTTCGCGGGGCGTGCCGCAGCGTCCACAGGAGCGCGGCCAGGCCGCCCAGCCAGGCGGCCGTCGCCAGCAGGTGCAGGGTGGAGGAGACGATCGCCACCGGGACCTGGATGCCCGCCGCGGCGTGGTCGGACGCCGACCAGGTCAGGGCCAGGGCGACGGCGAGCACGGTGGCCGCGGCGAGGGTGACGCGGCGCGGGAGTCTGACGCGCCGGGTCCTGAGCAGGGTTGCGGCGGCCGCGGCCAGGAGCAGCAGCGCCAGGCGGAGGAGCAGGAGCCGGCCGGGGCGGGTCGTCGCCGTGTGGGTGAGGGCGGAGAGGGAGAAGGCGGTCGTCGGGGAGGCGGCCTCCTCGTAGGGGACGCGCAGGAGGTACACGGCGAGGGTGGAGGCCACGAGCGTCACCGCGGCGGCCACGGCGGGGATGCGCAGGTGGGCCGTCGTCGGCGGGCGGCAGTAGGCCACGAACGCGGCGGTGCCCAGCAGGAGTGCCAGGGAGAGGTAGGCGAGGTAGCGCGCGATGGTGTGCAGGGCCGTGGTGGCCCCGTTCTCCGGGCGCTCCCGGGGCAGGGCCGCCGGTGCCGCCGTGCGCTTGCCCACCGAGAAGGTCAGCGCGCCGGACACGGGATGGCTGTCGGCCGACACCACCCGCCAGGCGACCGTGTACGTCCCGGTGGCGAGCCGGGCGGGGAGGGTGACGCGCGCGGTGTCGGAGCGGCCGGCGGCGTGGCCTGCGGGGCCGGTGCGCAGGCGCCGGTTCCCGGGGTCGTACACCCGGAAGGAGTCGGTCAGCAGGCCGACCGACTCGGTGAAGGTGAGGGTGACGTGACGGGGGGCGGTGCGCAGGAGGGTTCCGTCGGCGGGGTCCGTGGCGCGCAGGACGGCGTGCGCGGAGGCGGGCGTCGCCGTGCCGAGGAGGAGGGCGGGGAGCAGGGCGGGGAGGAGGAGTACGAGCAGGAACGCCGCTGCCGGGCGCCGCGACGGACCGTGCCCTCGCCGGTCGCCGTCCCGGGCTCGCACCCGGTCCTTGCCGTGGGCTCCTTCGTGGTCCGCGTCGCGCCGCACCGTCAGCCTCCGTTCCCGCCCGTGCACCCGTGCCTCCCCTTAGGTACGGCGGGAACCGGCCGCGTGCTCACCAGGCCGGACGGACCGTCACCCCGCCGTCCGCCACCGGGTGGTGGACGGTGTTCCGGCTCGTGACGCGTTCGAGGCCGGCGGGGGTGCCCCCGGGCGGGTGAAGCCGGGCGCGGGGGGAGGGCGATCGGCTCGTCGGGCGCCGTCAGCCGGGGAAGGCTGCCGCCCGGTCCAGGAAGGCCAGTTGCGCGTGCTTCTCGGGCAGGTGCACGTCGGGCAGGTCGACCTCGGGGAGGACGACGGCCGGGCCGCGCTCGAAGCCCTGGCGTTCGAAGCGGGCGATGGCCTTGGCGTTGCGCACGTCGGGGTCGATCACGATCCGCCGGCGGTCCAGGACCAGCAGCACGTAGGTCGTGATCGCCGTCAGCAGGGCCGCCGTCCAGCCGGGGCGCGCGCCGGCGGGGCCGGCGGGGGCGAGGAGGAGGTGGACGCCGAGGTCGCCGGGGCGGACGTCGTAGCACTCGCCGACCCGGTCGGCGGACGGCTCGTACGTCTGCAGGAGCGCGGCCGGTTCACCGTCCACGGCGACCAGGTGGGCGTGGTGGGTGTCGAGGGTGTCCATGTGGGCGTAGACCTCGGCGACCTGGGCGCGGGTGAGGCCGTTCATCCCCCAGAACGCGGCGCGTTCGTCACCGGCCCAGGCGTGGACCAGGTCCGCGTCGCCCTCCGGGTCGAGGGGGCGGATGCGGACGGTGCCGTAGCCGTCGACGTGCTGGACGTGCAGATCAGTCATGGGGTTCCTCGGTCTCCTGGGTTGTCTCGGGCGCGTTCGCGGGTTCGGGGCTGAGCCGGGTCCAGTCGGTGATCACCGGGACCAGTTCTCCGGCGGTCCACAGCGGGAGCTGGTCGCGGTGGTGGGCCGCGCCGGGGACGCCGTCGGCGCCGAACGGGACCACCCAGCGGCTGTCGGCGCGGTCGGCCAGGTTCCAGACGAAGCGGGCGGCCGGGCCGCGGGCGGCGCGGTCGGTGAGACCGGGGACGGCGGAGGTGCACAGCACGCAGTCGTGGTCGCCGGCGAGACCTGGGCCGTCCGCGCCGGGCCCGGGGGCCTGCGGGAGTGCCGTCCAGGGGGCCAGGCGGTGGGTGGCCGACCAGGGCCCGGCGGGGGGCGCGGCGGCGACCTCCTCCAGGGCGGTGCGGACGGCTGCCGCGCGGTCGATGCCGTACAGGTCCCCGGCGCGCAGGAGGTTCTCGAGGGCGTGGCCGACGCGCGGGACCAGGGCCAGCCAGGGCAGCAGGACGTCCGGGTAGGCCGGGGGCTCGGTGAGCGGGGCGAGGACCGGGTGCGCGGCGAGGTGCCGTACGACCGCGCCGCGCACCGCGGCGTACGCCGCCGCGTCCGTGCTGTCCGCCGCCATCCGGCGGTCCCAGGTGAGCAGGCGGTCCCGCAGGGCCGCCGCGGCCGGGCTGAGGCCGGTGAGGGCGGCGAGGCGGTCCAGGAGGGCCGCGGCGGAACCGAGGTGGGTGTCGGTGTGGATCCCGGACATGCCGTCGGCGGTCCAGGTGGGGCGCGCTTCGAGCAGGGCGCGGATGCGGGTGGCGCGGTGGGGCGGGGCGAACTCGACGCCGAGGGGGGCGGCGAGACCGCGGGCGTTGGCCATCACCGCGATGCCGTTCTCGGTGGCCGGGCGGGCGTACGGCGTCTCGTGCGCGCCGCGCCATTCGTGACCGGGTTCCCAGGCGGGGACCGGCTTCAGGCGGTTGGTCCCGGCACGCAGGGGGACGTGGCCGGCGACGCGGTGCAGGGTGCCTCCGGCGGTGTCGGCGGCCTGTACGACGTTGACCGGCTCCCTCCAGGCGTCCAGGGCGGTGTCGACGTCGGCGACCGTGCGGGAGCGGAGAAGGGGGAGGAGGGCACTGAAGCCGAGGTCCTCCGTCACGCGGGGCGGGTAGCGCAGGGCGAGCGCCTCGGCCGCGCCGTCGGCGGCCTCCGTGCCACGCGCGGGGCCGGGCCCGGCGGGTCCACGGGTCCGGCGCTCGGACGCACCGGCTGGGGAGGTGGCGTGGGCCGGCCGGGCGTCGACGGCCACGGGGGCGCCCCCTGGGGGCGGCGGCGCGTCTCCTGCCGGGGAGGCCGGCGCCGGGGCGATCGCTTCGAGTCCCTCCGGTCCCCCGGCGATCACCGGGCCCCGGGGCGTCTCGACGACCTCGATCTCGACGGGGGGCTCGCCCGCGACGAGGACGGTCTCCGTGTGGCGGCCGGCGCGGTGCCAGGTGCCGTCGGGGCCCAGTGCCTCGATGCCCGCGCCGGTGCGGCGGAGCCGTTCGCGGTAGAGGTCCTGGTAGTCGGCCATGGCGTTGGTGACGGCCCAGGCGACCGTGCCGGTGTGGCCGAAGTGGGCGATGCCGGGGACGCCGGGCACGGCGAGTCCGACGACGTCGAACTCGGGGCAGGAGAGGTGGATCTGCTGGTAGACACCGGGGTCCTCGATGAAGCGGTGCGGGTCGCCGGCGAGGAGGGCGTGCCCCGTGTCCGTGCGGTCGCCGGTGACCAGCCAGCCGTTGCTGCCCGCCGTACCGGTCCCGTCGGTGGCGAACAGGCCGACGGCCCCGGGGCCGAGGTGCCGTACCGCCCGCTCGCGCCAGAGCTTGGCCGGGAAGCCCGCGAAGAGGATGTGCGTGCCGAGCCAGACGGCGAGGGGCGTCCACGGCCGCCAGTGGCCGGGGGCCAGAGCGGCACGCGCGAACTCGGGGGCGCGGCCGGCGCCGGCGGGCAGCCCCTCGTTGACCCCGTCGACGTACGCCCGTACCCAGTCGGCCGTCTCCGGGTCCCGTCGTTCCAGCGCGGCGAAGCAGCGGCGGGCGGTGTCGTCGAGCCGGGCCCGGCGGGCGAAGACGTCCCAGGAGAGCGCCCCGGCGCCGAGGAAGGCGGCGGAGGTGCCCTGGGCGCGGTGGCGTTCGACCTCCAGCTGCCAGGCCCGGTCGTGGGCGGTGACCCGGCCCTGCGCACGGGCGAGTTCGCGGGCGCTGGACGCCCGCAGGTGGGGGATTCCCCAGGCGTCGCGGTAGGTCTCGATGGTCACCCGGGATCTCCCTGCGCTCTGCTCTTTAGGTTAGCCTTGCCTAAGTTTTCAGCCGGAATCGTACGCGAACCGTGGAGGGGTCATGGGGCAGGGGCGGGGCTGGGAAGGCGCGGTCCTCAGACTGCTGCGCGCCAAGGACTTCGTGCTGACCGTGCTCGCGGCGGAGGACGTGACGCCGCGGTACCGGCGGCTCCGGGTGAGCGACGGCGGGTTGCTCGCCGCGACCGGCGTCCACCCCACCATGTGGGTACGGCTGTGGTTCTCCGCCGCCGGCCGGCCCCACCAGCGGGCCTACACCCTGGTCGACCCCGACCCGGGCGCCGGCACCTTCGGCCTGGAGTTCGCCCTGCACGAGGGCACGGCCTCCGACTGGGCGCGGGCCGCGCGGCCCGGCGACACGATCGGGGCCACCGTCCAGGGCACCGGCTTCCGGGAGCCCGAACCGGCGCCCTCCCACGTCGCCGCGATCGGCGACCCGGCCTCGCTTCCCGCGCTCAACTCGCTGCTCGGCGCGCTGGGCCGGACCCCGGCCACCGTCTGGTTCGAGGGCGACCCGGCGGGGCTGCCCCGCCGTACCGGGCCGGGTGCGCACGAGATGCGGGCGGTACCGCGCCGCGACGCCGGCGCCCACCTGGTGGAACGGGTCCGCGCCGAGCTGCCCGCCGTCCTCGCCGGCACCCCGCACCCGTACGTCTGGATCGCCTGCGACACGGCGACCACCCGCACGCTCGCCGCCTGCGTCCGCAAGGACCTCGGCGTGCCGAAGCACCGGGTGCACGCCCTGGGGTACTGGCGCGCGCGGTGAGCGGCGGCGGGCGGGCCGGAGGCCACGGGGGACGAGTGGCCACCCGGCGGGCGCGGCCACCCCGCGCGCGGGATCATCGACGCATGGACGTCACCCTGCACCTCGCCCAGGACCCCGCGGCCGACGCCCTCCTCGGTCGCTCCGCGCTCGCCGCGCTGACCGGGATGCTGCTGGACCAGCAGATCCCCATGGAGTGGGCGTTCAAGGGACCCCGCACCATCGCCGACCGGCTCGGCACGGACGACCTGGACGCGCACGAGATCGCGGCGATGGATCCCGAGGCCTTCGCCGCGCTGCTCTCCGAGAAGCCCGCGGTGCACCGCTACCCGGGCTCGATGGCGAAGCGCATCCAGCAGCTGTGCCAGTACCTCGTCGAGCACTACGACGGGGACGCGGAGGCGGTCTGGCGGGGCGTGGACGGCGGAGCCGCGCTGCTGCGGCGGCTGGAGGACCTGCCGGGCTTCGGCAAGCAGAAGGCACAGATCTTCCTGGCCCTGCTCGGCAAACGGCTCGGCGTCGCGCCCGAGGGCTGGCGGGAGGCCGCCGGAGCCTACGGCGAGCCGGCCTCCTTCCGCTCCGTCGCGGACATCACCGGCCCCGAGTCCCTGGCGAAGGTCCGTGCCCACAAGCAGGAGATGAAGGCGGCGGCGAGGGCGGCCAAGGCGGCGAAGAGGTAAGCCGCGTCCCCCCGCCCAGGCCCCGGCCGGAGCCCCGCCCCCATCACCCGCTCGGCCCACCCCGCTGGCCCCCGCCGCCCGGCCGGTCTCAGCATGGGGCATGAGCGAGGTACCGAGCAGCGGTCCCGAGCGGGACCGGGCGTACGACGACCGGCACGTGCACGCGGGCGCTTCACCGGGCGGCCATCCCGCCGCGGCGGCTCCCGGCACCCGCCACGAACCGGAGCCGGCGTTCGAGGGCCCGCTGCACGCCCTGTCCCGGGCCGCCTGGCAGGTCGTCCTGCTCACCGGCGTCGGTTCCCTGGTGCTCGGCGTCCTGGTGCTGGTCTGGCCGGGCCCGTCCCTGGTGGCCGCCGGTGTGCTGTTCGGCCTCTACCTGCTGTACAGCGGGGTCCTCCAGCTGGTGTCCGCGTTCGGCACGCACCGGGCGACCTCGCTGCGCGTCCTCGCCTTCATCAGCGGCGCGCTGTCCATCCTGCTGGGCCTGTTCTGCTTCCGCGGGCCGATGCAGTCGATCCTGCTGCTCGCCCTGTGGATCGGCATCGGCTGGCTGTTCCGCGGCATCACGCAGACCGTGGCCGCCGTGCACGACCCCCGGATGCCCGCCCGGGGCTGGCAGATCTTCCTCGGGATCGTGACCTTCGTCGCCGGGATCGTGCTGATCGACTCGCCGCTCGAGTCGGTCTCCGTGCTGACCCTCGTCAGCGGGATCTGGCTGGTCGCGGTGGGGATCGTGGAGATCGTGACCGCGTTCGGCATCCGCGGCCGGGCGCGCCGCGTACCGCAGACGGTGTGACCTCCGGCGCCCGCGCGTGCGCGCCGGGCGCTCGCCGCGTACGCCGCCGGCCGCCTGCCCCTTCCCCCGGACGGGTGGATTTCGCCCCCGGTGTGCTGCGCCGTCCGCGTGCCGCGGGAAGAAAGCCGGTGTGAGCAGGAGCAGGAGCACGCCCCGGGGCCGTACCTGGCTACGCGTCCTCGTGCTGCTCCTCGCCCTGTGGGTGCCCGGCGCGCACGTGCCGGCCCAGGCGGTGCCGGATCTCGCCGCGGCCGCCGAGACGGCCGAGCACGACGTCCTCGACGCGGCCCTGCGGCCACCCGCCCGCGCGCTCCACCGGGCCGACGCGCCCGAGCGGCTCTCCCCCCCGACCGCCCCCGCGCCCGCTGCCCCGGCGGCCTGCCCGCGCCCCGCCGCGCCCCGGACGCCGTACACCGCGCCCCTGCTGCGCACCGTGGTCCTGCGCTGCTGACGGACCCGCGTCCCCCGCGAGGTCAGTTCGGCTCGACGCAAGGAGCAGCACAGCCATGCCCAAGGATCCCTACGCCGTCCTGCGCGCCCTGCTGCGCGCGGAGGCCCGGCGCGGTACGGCGCCCCGGCCGGACCAGCGGACACCGGAACCCCAGCGGTCGCCCGGGGAACGGGACCGTTGACCGGCACCGGCGGGGGCGGGGCTACCGTCTCCGCCGGGCGGTGCCGAAGAGGGAACGGGTGATCTCGCGGCCGAGCTGCGTGCCGACCGAACGGGCCAGCGACTTGAACATCCCGCTGCCGACGACCTGTTCGACCAGCGACGGCTCCTCCTCGCGAGCGCGCGCGGGAGCCGGCTTCGGCGGCGGTTCCGCCGGCCGGGCGGCGCTCAGCCTCTCGTACGCCGACTCGCGGTCCACAGCCTGTGCATAACGGTCGTGGAGCGAGGAGTCACGGACCGCCCGGTCCAGTTCACCGGGGTCCACCGGGCCCATCAGGGACTGCGGGGCGCGCAGCCGGGTGGCGGCGACCGGGGTGGGCGCGCCGGTCTCGCCGAGCACGGTCACCACGGCCTCGCCGGTGCCGAGACCGGTGAGCAGTTCCTCCAGGTCGTACACCGACCTCGGGAAGGTCTGCACGGTCGCCCGCAGGGCCTTGTGGTCGTCGGGGGTGAAGGCGCGCAGGGCGTGCTGGACGCGGTTGCCGAGCTGGCCGAGGACGTCGCCGGGCACGTCCCTGGGCGTCTGGGTGACGAAGAAGACGCCGACGCCCTTGGAGCGGATCAGGCGGACGGTCTGGGTGATCGACTCCAGGAACGCCTTGGACGCGTCGTCGAACAGCAGGTGCGCCTCGTCGAAGAAGAACACCAGCCCGGGCTTGTCGGCGTCACCGATCTCGGGCAGGTCGTGGAAGAGGTCGGCGAGCAGCCACATCAGGAACGTCGAGAAGAGCAGCGGTTTGTCCTGGACCGCCGCGAGTTCCAGGACCGAGACGATGCCCCGCCCGTCCTCGGCCGTGCGCAGGAAGTCCGCCGTGCGGAACTCCGGTTCGCCGAAGAAGTCCGTCATGCCCTGCGCCTCGAAGGCCGTCAGGGAGCGCAGGATCACGCCGGCCGTGGCACCGGACAGGCCGCCGATCCCCTTGAGTTCGGCCTTGCCCTCGTCGGAGGTGAGGAAGGCGACGACCGCGCGCAGGTCCTTGAGGTCGATCAGCTCCAGGCCCTTGGTGTCGGCGTAGTGGAAGACCAGGCCGAGCGACTGCTCCTGGGTCTGGTTCAGCTGGAGCACCTTCGCCAGCAGCAGGGGGCCGAAACTGGTGACGGTGGCCCGTACGGGGATGCCGTGGCCGAGGCCGCCGAGCGCGAAGAACTCCGCCGGGAAGCCGGCCGGGGCCCACTCCTGGCCCACGTCGGCGGACCGCTTCCGCACCCGCTCGTTCGGCTGCCCCGGCCGGGCGATGCCGGACAGGTCGCCCTTGACGTCCGCGAGGAACACCGGCACGCCCTGCGCCGACAGCTGTTCGGCGATCAGCTGGAGCGTCTTGGTCTTGCCGGTGCCGGTGGCGCCCGCCACCAGCCCGTGCCGGTTGAGCACGGGCAGCGGGATGCGCACCGGCGCGTCGGCGCGACACGCCCCGTCCCACAGGAGGGCGCCGAGATCGAGCGCGGGGCCGGTGAAGGCGTAACCGGAGGCGATCTTCCGGGCCGCCGCGGGCAGTGCGGGCGCCCCCCGCGGGCCGGCGGGCGGCACGGTCTCGTTGTCACTCATCTCCGACCCCTGTCCCCGTAGTTACCCTTATGCCCGATTTGATCCATCTTTTCAGGCCTCGCACTCCGCCGCCATGGCTGCGCCCGGAACGTCTTGGCCGGTAGGCTTTCCGTGTGATCTTCAAGCGCATCGGAAACGGCCGGCCGTACCCCGACCACGGCCGGGAGAGCACCCGGCAGTGGGCGGACGTCGCGCCGCGCCCGGTCCGCCTCGATCAGCTCGTGACCACCAAGCAGCAGCTCGATCTGGAGACCCTGCTGGCGGAGGACTCGACGTTCTACGGCGACCTCTTCGCGCACGTCGTGAAGTGGCAGGGCGACCTCTACCTGGAGGACGGCCTGCACCGGGCCGTCCGCGCCGCCCTGCAGCAGCGCCAGGTGCTGCACGCCCGCGTGCTCGAACTCGACTGACCGGGCGCGACGGGGCCGTTGGCCCTTTCGGGTTCCGCTGTACGGCATCGAGCGGCATCGACTGATCATCTGATAGGCATCGCCGCTCGCGCGCACTACGCTGCGCCCATGAGCATGCTGACTCCCCCCGGCATGGGCGGCCAGTACCGCATCACGGGGGACAAATACCCTCGGATGCGTCCGCCCCGGCGGCGCGGCAGGCTCGTGGCCGTCGTGGTGGCGTCCGCCGCCGCACTCGGTCTGATCGGCTGGGGCACGCTCCAGCTCGTCGACGTCTTCGGCGGCGGCGGCGACAAGTACACGGCGAGCGGGTCCACGACGGCCTGCCGGGCCAGAACCGAAGCGGCCCCGGCGGCCCGGGTGCACGCCCTGCCCGCGCCCGGCCGGATCACCGTGAACGTCTACAACGCGACCAAGCGCCCCGGACTCGCCAAGAGCACCGCGGACGAGCTGAGGAAACGCGGCTTCAAGATCGGCGACGTGGGCAACGCGTCGGGGCAGTACGACAAGAAGGTCAAGGGCGCCGGGATACTCCTCGGCTCCGCCGCCGCGCAGGACACCTCACTGCGCGTCCTCGGCACCCAGCTCGCCGGCGCGGAGGCGCGCGCCGACATCCGCAAGGGAACCGACGTCGACCTCGTCATCGGCGACGCCTTCAAGGGGCTGTCGCAGCCGGCGGCCGCGAAGCGGGCGCTGACGGCCCTGACCGCGCCCGAGCCGACGGCCTCCCCGAAGAAGGGCTGCTGAGCGGCGCCCCGGAAAAGGGGCGCGGGGCATCGCGCGAGATCCGCTCGCGCCCCCGCACCCCCGAACGGCGAGCGGGCCGCCCGCCGGTGGACGACGGCCTACTCCGCCGCCCCGTAGAGCCGGTCCCCGGCGTCCCCCAGCCCCGGCACGATGTACCCGAGCTCGTTGAGGTGGTCGTCGACAGCCGCCGTGACCACGGTGACCGGCGTCCCCGCCAGCTCCCGCTCCATGACCTCGACGCCCTCGGGCGCGGCCAGCAGGACCACCGCCGTGACGTCGTCGGCGCCGCGCTTGATCAGTTCCTGTATCGCCGCGACCAGCGTGCCGCCCGTGGCCAGCATCGGGTCGAGGACGTACACCTGGCGGCCCGAGAGGTCCTCCGGCATGCGCGAGGCGTACGTGGACGCCTGGAGCGTCTCCTCGTTGCGGATCATGCCCAGGAAGCCCACCTCGGCCGTCGGCAGCAGCCGGACCATGCCGTCCAGCATGCCGAGGCCGGCCCGCAGGATCGGCACCACCAGCGGGCGGGGGCGGGCCAGCTTCACCCCGGTGGTCACCGCGACCGGCGTCCGGATGTCGACGGCCTCGGTGCGCACGTCCCGCGTGGCCTCGTAGGCGAGCAGGGTGACCAGTTCGTCGGCGAGCCGCCGGAAGGTCGCGGAGTCGGTGCGCTGGTCGCGCAGCGTGGTGAGCTTGTGGGCGACCAGGGGGTGGTCGACGACATGGAGACGCATGCCCCTAACGGTACCTGCGCCCCGGGCCGCCCTCGCGCTGGCGTCAAACCGGCCATCCGGGGGAAGGTGGGAAGGACGGACTGGGGTGGTGTGACGTGCCTGACCTGCCTGACCTGCCCGCGGACGCCTCCGGGCCCACCGGCGACACGGCCGGCCCCGCAGCGCGGTCCGCGCGGCGCGATTCCGACAAGCCCGAGAACGAGAGCGAACGCCGGCGCCGCCGAGCGCAGTTCCTGCGCGAACTCGCCGAGGCACGTGCGCTGCGCGCCCGGGTCCAGCCCCGGCGCGCCAAGGCCGCACGGCTGCGCCACGCGATGCGCATGCGGACGTTCCGCTGGTAGTCCCTGGCCCGTTCGCGGTACGCGGGAACCACGCTCGCGCCGGTGTCGGGGGGCGGGCGTGCGTGGCCGCGGGGAAAAGCCGCGTACGATCCGCAGGTGGCGGCAATGAGCGCGCTGGTGAGCCGATCACGGATCCACGATCGAAACAGCCAGACACAGGGAGCCGAAGACGTCCCCTGGAGGCCTTCTTTCTGCCACGATTCCGAGTGGGTGGGGCTCGGAGCCCAGCTCTCTCCGCCCACGTACCTCCGCCGGGGGGACCCCCAACCGGCACGCCTATGACCAGTGGGAGAGTCACGGTGTACTTCGCCGCACTGCTCGCGCGCACCGAAGACGGGTGGGAAGCGAGCGACACAGAGCTCGACGATGTGGAGACCCTGTCGGATCTTGCCGACCTGGCCCGGGAAGCCTCTCCCGACGAGGACACGGTGCTCGTCCTGATCGAGCAGGAGGACGCCTGGTTCGGTGTCGTCCGCGTGGACGGCGAGGACGACCCTCGCATCTACGTCTCGGACGCCGCCGCCGCCCGGCGCAGCGCGTACGGGGAGCTGCTGCTCACCGACGAGCTGCTCGGCCGGGAGCCCGGCACGGACGACGGCCCGGACCTGGACTCCCTGGACCTCGACGGCACCGAGGACGGCGAGTCCGAGGACGACGAGGAGGAGGGTGCCGCCACCGACGCGGTGCCGCACAGCCCGGTGGGCGACAGCGAGATCCTGGACGACCTGGGCATCAGCGAGAAGGAACTGCGTGCCCTGGACGCCGACGACGCGCTGAACACCATCGCCGAGGCCCTGGGTGCCTCGGAGGTGCTGGAGACCGTCCGCTGACCACGCCACAGCGGACACAGGGCACGCCGGACCCGGTGCGGGACCCCTGGCGCGCCGCGATGCGGCTCGCCTTGGACGAGGCCGGGCTGGCCGTCCGGGACGGTGACGTCCCGGTCGGTGCCGTCGTGCTGTCCCCGGACGGTACGACGGTGCTCGGTGCCGGGCACAACGAGCGTGAGGCCACCGGTGATCCCACGGCCCACGCCGAGGTCCTCGCGATCCGGCGGGCGGCGGCCCGGCTCGGGGAGTGGCGGCTGACCGGCTGCACACTCGTCGTCACGCTGGAGCCGTGCACGATGTGCGCGGGCGCGCTCGTGCAGTCCCGGGTGGACCGGGTGGTCTACGGCGCCCGGGACGAGAAGGCGGGTGCCGCCGGTTCCCTGTGGGACGTGGTGCGCGACCGCCGGCTCAACCACCGGCCGGAGGTCATCGAGGGGGTGCTCGCGGCGGAGTGCGCCCGGCTCCTCACCGCGTTCTTCCGTGACCGCTGAAACCGCCACCGGATACCGATTTCGAACCACGGCCCCCCGTGCTGTAGGGTCTCCCTCGGTAGCGTGTCCGAGCGGCCGAAGGAGCTCGCCTCGAAAGCGAGTGTGGCGCAAGTCACCGAGGGTTCAAATCCCTCCGCTACCGCTCACAGAAGGGCCCTGCCGACCGGCGGGGCCTTTCGTGCGTTCCGGACACAACCCGCGTCCGGCGGCACGCTGTTGGCCGTACGCGAAGGCGTGAACGTTACACTCGCGGCCGGCAGGCAGCAGGGGCCCGAGGGGCACTGGTACAGGGGAGGCCGCGGTGGCGGTGAACGCCAAGAAGATCGCCGTGTACGTGCTCGTGGTCTTCGCGCTGTACGTGATCATCACGGATCCGGCCAAGGCGGCCGACTACGTCCAGATAGGCTTCGAGGGCATATCGGACGCCGCGAAGGCCATCGGCGACTTCATGACCTGGGTCGCCCACGGAGGAAAGAACTGAGGTACGCCCCATGATCCGCCACCTGGTCCTCTTCAGGCTCAACGAGGGCGTCGGGCGCGACGATCCGCGGGTCGTGGCGGGCGTGGAGGCCTTCCGGGCCCTGGGCGGGCAGATCGAGGAGCTGCGCTTCTGGGAGTGCGCCTGGAACATCAGCGACCGGCCGATCGCCTACGACTTCGCGATCAACTCGGCCGTCGAGGACACCGACGCACTCAAGCGCTACCTGGAGCACCCGGCCCACCAGGCGGGCGTCGCGCTGTGGCGCGAGTTCGCCACCTGGGTGATCGCCGACTACGAGTTCTGAGCCCCGCGCCGACGCGCACCCCTCGCCGTTCCGGCGAGGGGTTTTTCGTGGTTCCGCGGACGGGTTTTTCCTGCGATGCGTACCCAACTCACTGGAGTTTGAACCACAACACGGGGTTATGCGGTGCTTGCACACAGTGCACATGTCTTGTGATGCTATGACCGCTTTTGACGGATGATTGACCGATGAAGAGGTGGCGTTGACCTTGTCGGCCAGTACTGCGCCGCCTCAGGAAGAGGCGCCCACTCCGACCCCGCCGGCCCCCGAGAAGCGCCGCGGCGCGGACACCCGGGCCCTGACCCAGGTGCTGTTCGCCGAACTGAAGGAGCTCACCCCCGGCACGCCGGAGCACACCCGCGTGCGCGGAGCGCTGATCGAGGCGAACCTCCCGCTCGTACGCTACGCCGCCGCCCGCTTCCGCTCGCGCAACGAACCCATGGAGGACGTCGTCCAGGTCGGCACCATCGGACTGATCAACGCCATCGACCGCTTCGACCCCGACCGGGGCGTGCAGTTCCCGACCTTCGCGATGCCCACGGTGGTCGGCGAGATCAAGCGGTACTTCCGGGACAACGTCCGCACGGTCCACGTCCCGCGCCGGCTGCACGAGCTGTGGGTGCAGGTCAACAGCGCCACCGAGGACCTGACCACGCTCCACGGCCGCTCGCCGTCCACCGCCGAGATCGCCGAGCGGCTCCGGATCAGCGAGGACGAGGTGCTCAGCTGCATCGAGGCGGGACGCTCGTACCACGCCACCTCGCTGGAGGCCGCCCAGGAGGGTGACGGCCTGCCCGGACTGCTCGACCGGATCGGCTACGAGGACCCGGCCCTGGACGGCGTGGAACACCGCGACCTGGTCCGCCATCTCCTCGTCCAGCTCCCCGAGAGGGAGCAGCGCATCCTCCTCCTGCGCTACTACAGCAATCTCACCCAGTCGCAGATCAGCGCGGAACTCGGCGTCTCCCAGATGCACGTCTCGCGCCTCCTCGCCCGTAGCTTCCAGCGGCTGCGTTCCGCGAACCGGATCGACGCATAGCCGCAGCAGACGCCGAAGCGGCTGGTGCACGGCGGGCGCACGGAAGCACGCCCCGAACGCCACTGCATCGCAAACCCGATCGAGCGTTCACCGGCGCGGGCGAATCGCTCACCAGCACTGTTGCCGACAGTTCGGGCCCGAAATGCCGTCAGACCCCTTGTTTGCAGGGCCGATTCGGATCTCACGTGTCGACATGTCGGTACAGCGCGTTGCCGACATGTGACATTCTGCGGGAAGCGCGTTTGCCGGAGCTCCGGCGCCGGTATTCAGGTGAAGGCTGCGTCGCTCGCCCAAGACGGCGCCGCCGCGACCGTCCCGCGACCCAAAGGGGGTGGCATGTCCGCAGACCAGGGCAGCTCGAAGGTGCTGACGCCCACGCTGAGCGAGGCAGCGCCCAAGGAGCTCTACGCTCTCGACGTCCTCGACGGCTTCGAGGGTGTCACGGCCCTCGAAGCCGTGCCGTCCCCGGCCGCCGAACCGGCCGCCGAAGCTGTCCCGGCCGCGCAGGTCACGGGCGCCATCGACACCCGCACCCTGTCCCGCTCGCTGTTCCTGCGCCTGGCGACGCTGGGCGAGGACAGCCCCGAGCGGGCGTACGTCCGGGACACCCTGATCGAGCTGAACCTGCCGCTGGTGCGCTACGCGGCGGCGCGGTTCCGCTCGCGCAACGAGCCGATGGAGGACATCGTCCAGGTCGGCACCATCGGCCTGATCAAGGCGATCGACCGGTTCGACTGCGAACGGGGCGTGGAGTTCCCGACGTTCGCGATGCCGACCGTCGTGGGCGAGATCAAGCGGTTCTTCCGTGACACCTCCTGGTCGGTGCGCGTCCCGCGCCGGCTCCAGGAGCTGCGCCTGGCCCTCACCAAGGCCAGCGACGAGCTGTCCCAGAAGCTGGACCGCTCCCCCACGGTGACCGAGCTGGCCGCCGTGCTCGGTGTCTCCGAGGAGGACGTGGTCGACGGCCTCGCGGTCGGCAACGCCTACACCGCCTCCTCCCTCGACTCCCCGGCCCCCGAGGACGACGGCGGCGAGGGCTCGCTCGCCGACCGGCTCGGCTACGAGGACACGGCCCTGGAGGGCGTGGAGTACCGGGAGTCCCTCAAGCCGCTGCTGGCCAAGCTCCCGCCCCGGGAGCGCCGGATCATCATGCTGCGCTTCTTCGCCAACATGACCCAGTCGCAGATCGGCGAGGAGGTCGGCATCTCCCAGATGCACGTCTCCCGCCTGCTGACCCGGACGCTGGCGCAGTTGCGGGAGGGCCTGATCTCGGACTGACGCGGGCCGTCCGCTTCTTGTCCGACGAGGCGTCAGTCACCTGCCCGGACGCTCCGCACCGGGACGGTTCGTACGACGACACGGACGCGTGGCCGCCGAGGCGCCGTTACGGCAGCGTCGGCGGCCGTCGTGTGTCCGGGCGGGATGCCGGCCGTGTGCGCGGGGGGTGGGTGCGGGCGGCGGCTGCACGGCGGCCGGCGCGGGGCAGGCAGCCCCCGGCACCCCTCGCCCCCCGGGTACCCCTCGCTTCCCGGCGCCCTCGCCTTGAGCGGCCCGGTGGCCGCGGACATCGGCGGGCGATGGCGCCGGGTGCGCGCGGGACCTCATCCGCGCGGTGCGTGAGTCCTACCTGACCGCCAGGTAGGCGACGCCGGCGACCACCAGGAGCGCCACGATCACGCCGATGATCAGACCGACCCGGGGGCCGGAGGAGGCCGCCTGCTGCTGGGGCCCCTGGGGGGCCTCGTCGACGAACGCGCGGAACATCTGGGTGCTGCCTGCGGGGTCGTAATTGCCCTGGGGGCCCTGGGTGTTAGCCATGGCCCGAGACCCTAGCGAATCCCGGTGACCGACCCAAGTGCGGGGCCACCGGGACAGACGGGGGCACGCCACCCTCAGTCACCTGCATATTTACGGTCGCAATACTTGCCTTTGCCAAGTTTTTGCGCCGCCGACCCCTCGTTTGTTTGCCTTCAGCAACCAAGCAGTCCTATGGTTGCCCCAAGCAACGAATACGGGAGGTGTGATGGCCGAGCAGGCGCAGTTCGAAGAGCTGGCGCGTCAGCTCAGTGCCGTCGGAGCCGTGAAACGGGACATGGGGCGGATCCTGCCGCCGGACTGCCCGGCCGGATCGGCCGCCGTGCTGACCCTGCTCGGCCGCCACGGCGACATGCGCATGAGCAAGCTCGCGGAGCTGCTCGCCGTGGACATGTCGGTCACCAGCCGGCACGTCGCGCACGTCGCCGCGCGCGGCTGGATCGAGCGGCACCCCGACCCGGCGGACAAGCGCTCGCGCATCCTGCGCCTGACGCCCACGGGCCTGCACCAGCTGGACGACCTGTCCCGGCGGACCACGCACCTGCTGGCCGAACGGCTCGCGGACTGGACCGACGAGGACGTCGACGAGCTGATCCGGCTGATGACACGTCTACGCGCGTCATTCGGAGACTGCCGGTCCGCCCCGCTGCGGCTCCCCGCTCCCGTAGACGAACAGACCACCCGTACACCCGCAAGCACGTAAGAAAAGGAAGCCCATGGCAACGACCACACCAGCCGGTGTGCGGGCTCACGCCAAGCACGGGGGAGGCTCCCACGGCGACGCCCCGATGACCCACCGGCAGATCATGGAGGCACTGTCCGGGCTGCTGCTCGGCATGTTCGTGGCGATCCTGTCGTCCACGATCGTCTCCAACGCCCTGCCGCACATCATCGGGGACCTCGGCGGCGGCCAGTCCGCCTACACCTGGGTGGTCACCGCCGCCCTGCTGTCGATGACCGCGGCCACTCCCCTGTGGGGCAAGCTCGCCGACCTGTACAGCAAGAAGGCTCTCGTCCAGATAGCCCTGATCATCTACGTGGTCGCCTCGATGGCGGCCGGTCTGTCGCAGAACCCCGGCATGCTCATCACCTTCCGGGTGTTCCAGGGCATCGGCGTCGGCGGTCTGTCCGCCCTGGCGCAGATCGTCATGGCCGCGATGATCTCCCCGCGTGAGCGCGGCCGGTACTCCGGCTACCTGGGTGCCACCTTCGCCGTCGCCACCGTCGGCGGCCCGCTGCTCGGCGGTGTCATCACCGACACCTCCTGGCTGGGCTGGCGCTGGTGCTTCTACGTCGGCGTCCCCTTCGCCGTCCTCGCGCTGATCGTGCTGCAGAAGACCCTGCACCTGCCCGTGGTCAAGCGGGAGGTCAAGGTCGACTGGGGCGGCGCGACCCTCATCTCCGCCGCCGTCTCCCTGCTGCTGGTCTGGGTCACCTTCGCCGGTGACAAGTACGACTGGCTGTCCTGGCAGACCTACGCGATGGTCGGCGGTTCGATCGTCCTCGGCGCGCTGTTCGTGCTCGTCGAGTCCAAGGCGAGCGAGCCGATCATCCCGCTGCGCCTGTTCAGGAACCGCACGATCACGCTGGCGTCGCTCGCCTCGCTGTTCGTCGGTATCGCGATGTTCTCCGGCACCGTCTTCTTCAGCCAGTACTTCCAGCTGGCCCGCGACAAGTCCCCGACCATGTCGGGCGTCCTGACCATCCCGATGATCGGCGGCCTGTTCGTCTCCTCGACCGTCTCGGGTCAGTTCATCACCCGCACCGGCCGCTGGAAGGCCTGGCTGGTCAGCGGTGGCGTGCTGGTCACGGCCGGCCTGCTGCTGCTCGGCGGCATCCGGTACGACACCGCCTACTGGAAGATGGCCATCTTCATGGCGCTGCTGGGTCTCGGCATCGGCATGATGATGCAGAACCTGGTCCTCGCCACGCAGAACCAGGTCTCCCCCGCCGACCTCGGCTCGGCCAGCTCCACGGTCACCTTCTTCCGCTCCCTCGGCGGTGCGGTCGGCGTCTCCGCGCTGGGTGCCGTGATGTCCCGCCGGATCACCCACTACGTCCAGGACGGCGTCGCCGACCTGAGCCCGAAGTACCAGAAGGCCCTGGCCGGCGGCTCCGGTTCGACCGACAGCATCCCGGACATGAACGCGCTGCCGAAGCCCATCCGGACGCTGCTGGAGAGCGCCTACGGCCACGGCATCGCCGACGTCTTCATGATCGCCGGCTGCCTCGCCGCCATCGCCTTCCTGATCACGCTGTTCATCAAGGAGGTCCCGCTGAGGACCAAGGGCGCGCTCGCGCAGGCCGCCGAGGGTGAGGCCCCGGTGACCGACCCGGCCGCCACGCCCGCCGTCGCCGAGGCCCAGGCCCCGGTCGCCGCACCGGTCCCGGCCGCGGTCGCCGCCTCCACCGAGCCCGCCTCCGACGGCACGGCCACCGCCACCCGGCCGATGGCCGCCGTCGCCACGGTCGCCGAGCCCGTCGGCTCCGGCGGCACCCCGGTGCACGGCTTCGTCCGCGGCGCCGAGAGCGCCCCGGTCCCGCAGGCCGCGGTCACCCTGATCTCGCTGTCCGGCCGCCAGCTGGGCCGCGCGGTCGCCCAGGGCGACGGTTCCTACGCACTCGACGCCCCGGGCACCGGCAGCTACGTCCTGATCGCCTCCGCCGACGGCTACCAGCCGCAGGCCTCCACCGTCGTGGTGGGCGAGGAACCGCTGTCGTACGACATCCTGCTCAGCGGCACCAGCGGGCTGACCGGTGTGGTCCGGGCCGCCGGGAGCGCGCTGCCGGTCAAGGACGCGATGGTGATCGTCACCGATGTGCGCGGTGACCTGCTGGCCACCGCCGCCACCGGCGAGGGCGGCGACTTCGCCCTCACCGACCTGGTGCCCGGCAGCGTGACCGTCGCGGTCAACGCGAGCGGGTTCCGGCCGCGCGCCCTGCCGGTCGAGGTCGGCGCCACCGGCGTCACCCGGATCGAGGTCGACCTGGACGCCGGCGCCCGGCTCCAGGGTGTCGTCCGCGCCCCGCACGGTCCGCTGGCCGACGCCCGGGTGACGCTGGTCGACCAGGCCGGCAACGTGGTCGGCACCGCCACCACCGGCACGGACGGGGCGTACGCCTTCACCGACCTGGACAGCGGCGAGTACACCGTCATCGCGACGGGTTACCCGCCGGTGGCCACGGCCCTGACCGTCTCCGGCACCGGAGTCGACGGCCACGACATCGAACTCGCCCACCCCGGCGAGTAGTTCACCCCCGGCCCGTGGCGGCGCGCGCCTTGAGCGGAGGGCGCGCCCGCCACGGGCCGGTCTCATACGACCAGTTTTTGAGCTTTTTTCAGGGAGAAACGGGATGGGACTGACCGCGAAGATCCGTACGCGGGACGGGTGGGCCGTGTCGCACGCGGTCGTCACGGTGACCGACATGACCGGTACGCAGGTGCTGCGGGCCGAGGCGGACGCCGAGGGGGCCGTACGGGACACCACCGAGCTGGCGCCGGGGGCGTACACCGTGATCGTGACCGCCGTCGGCTACGCGCCCGCCGCGTCCAGCGCGATCGTCACCGCGAGCGGCCGGGCCGAGGTCGGCACGGTCACGCTGGCCCGGCAGGGCGGCACCGAGCTGCCGCCGCCCGGCCCCTGGACCATCGACCCGGCGCACTCCTCCGTCGCCGCGGTCGCCCAGCACCTGGGCATCTCCAGCGTGCACGGCCGGTTCACGGAGTTCGGCGGCACGATCGAGATCGCGCCCGACGACGTCACCAAGTCCCGGGTGGAGGCGGTGATCAGGGCCGCGTCCATCGACACCGGCAACGGCATGCGGGACACGCACCTGCGCTCCGCGGACTTCCTCGACGTCGAGAACAACCCCGAGATCACCTTCCGTTCCACGGGACTGACCCAGGCCGGCCCCGACCGCTGGACCGTCCACGGCGAGCTGTCCCTGCACGGGGTCGTACGACCCGTCGACCTGGACCTGGCCTACCTGGGCACCGGCGCCGACCCGTGGGGCGGCACCCGCGCCGCGTTCCGGGCCACCACCGAACTGCACCGCGAGGACTTCGCGATGAACTACAACCAGGTCCTCCAGGCGGGCATCGCCGCCATCGGCACCACGCTGAAGGTGGAGCTGGACATCCAGGCGGTACAGGGCGACTCCCTGCCCCAGGCGTAGACATAGGCACAGCAGGGTCAGCCACCGGGGCACCCGCTGCCCCTAGGCTGCCCTCCATGGCACCGAACATCGCTACCAACACCCGTGTGTCGCTGGACGAACTGCTGGACTTCGTACGTCCCCGGCACCACGCCCTGCTGATCACGCGCCGGGCCGACGGCTCCCCCCAGGCGTCCCCGCTGACCTGCGGCGTCGACGACTCCGGCCGGATCGTCGTCTCGACCTACCCGGAGCGGGCCAAGACCCGCAACGCCAAGCGGGACCCCCGGGTCACCCTGGTCGTCCTCAGCGACGACTGGAACGGCCCCTGGGTCCAGATCGACGGCACGGCCGAGGTCATCGACACGCCCGACTCGGTGGAGCCGCTGGTCGAGTACTACCGCAACATCGCCGGCGAACACCCCGACTGGGACGAGTACCGCGAGGCGATGGTCAAGCAGGGCAAGTCCATCATCCGGGTCACCCCTGACCGCTGGGGCCCGGTGGCCACCGGCGGCTTCCCGGCACGGCTGGCCTCCGAGTAACCCACCTCCCGGCCTGCCGCCGCGACCGGCGGGGCGGTCGGTCACCGGAGTGACGGAACTGCCGGCGGCAGGGGACCGACGCAGCAGGTACCCGGGCGAACGCCCTCCGGCTCACCCGGCGGACGGAGTCCGGCGCCGCGCTCCGAAGCCTGCGCAGCAGTGCGAGGGGCGCAGACGCAAGGGGCCCGCGAGGCGATGGTCAAGCAGGGCAAGTCCATCATCCGGGTCACCCCTGACCGCTGGGGCCCGGTGGCCACCGGCGGCTTCCCGGCACGCCTGGCCTCCGAGTAACCCACCTCCCGGCCTGCCGCCGCGACCGGCGGGGCGGTCGGTCACCGGAGTGACGGAACTGCCGGCGGCAGGGGACCGACGCAGCAGGTACCCGGGCGAACGCCCTCCGGCTCACCCGGCGGACGGAGTCCGGCGCCGCGCTCCGAAGCCTGCGCAGCAGTGCGAGGGGCGCAGACGCAAGGGGCCCGCGAGGCGATGGTCAAGCAGGGCAAGTCCATCATCCGGGTCACCCCTGACCGCTGGGGCCCGGTGGCCACCGGCGGCTTCCCGGCACGCCTGGCCTCCGAGTAACCCGCCCCCCGGCCTGCCGCCGCGACCGGCGGCGGGCGGGGCGGTCAGCCGCGGGTGACCATCGCCTCGATTCCCGCGACCAGCAGGTCCAGGGCGAAGGTGAAGTCGCGGTCCAGCATCTCGGCCACCGTGTCGCCGCCGCGTGCCGCCATGAGGTCCTTGGACTCCCTCATCACGTCCGCGGTGCCGGGGACCTCGTCCACCAGGGACATGGCCTGCTCGAGGTACTCGTCGGCACTCAGCCCGGTGTCGGCTATCCGGGTGCGGAAGTGGCCCTCGATCGTGCCGAAGCCGTACACGAACTGGAAGACGGCCGAGATCGCCCCGGTCACCCCGTGCGCGGGCAGCCCGGCCCGGCGGACGACCTGCTGCACCACCCGGGAGAACACCAGGGAGTTCGGGCCGATGTTGAGGAAACGCCCGGCCAGCGGGGACAGCCACGGGTGGCGCACCAGCAGCCCCCGGTACGCGGTGGCCAGCGCGCGCAGCTGCTCCCGCCAGTCCTCGTCCGCGTTCTCCGGGTCGGGCAGCCGCAACTCGGCGTAGGTGGCGTCCAGGGCGAGTTCGAGCAGGTCGTCCTTGGTGTCGACGTACCAGTACAGGGACATCGCCGTGACGTTCAGCTCGGCCGCCAGCCGCCGCATGGAGAACTTGGCGAGGCCCTCGGCGTCCAGCAGCCGCACGGACGCCGTGGTGATCCGCTCCCGGTCCAGCCCGGACGGCTGCCCACCGCGCCCACCGCGCCCGGCCCTGCCCTCCAGCCACACGCTGTCCCGCGCCGACCGACCTGCTGCCTTCGCCACCGGCGGCCCTTCCTCGTTTGCGCTCACTGTCCCAACCTAGGGGCGCGAGGAACTGCGCGACCAGCCACAACGCACCCACAGTCGCTCGACTACCCCATCCCCCGAACTGCTAGGCGGACACCCTCTCCGCCCGCCGGAGCAGTCCGGCGGCCAGGAAGCCTCCGCCGAGCACCGCGACGGCGCCCACCAGCTGACCCGCGCCCAGCGCGGCCGACAACGACTCCCCCGACGCCACCGAGGAGCTGAGCACGGCGCCCAGCACAGCGACGCCGAGCCCGTTGCCGAACTCCGCCAGCGTGCCGTTGATCCCGGCTCCCACTCCCGCCTTCTCTGGAGGAATCGCCCGCATGATGGCGTGCGCCATCGCCGGATTCGCCACCGCGCACCCCGCGCCGATCAGCAGCAGACCGAGCAGCGTCCCCGCGTAACCCCCGGAGTCCACCTCCGCGATCGACACCAGGCCGCCGGCCATGCAGACCATCCCCAGCGCGATCGACACCGGCGTGCCCAGCCGCGCCGACCACTTCGCCGACAGCCCGGTGAAGTTGAGCGCCACCACGGTCAGCGCCAGCGGAGCGGTCCGCAGGCCGGCCTCCAGCGGCCCGTACCCGAGTACGAACTGGAGGTGCTGTGTCAGCAGGAACAACGCGCCGCCCATGCCGAACACGATGAGCACGGCCCCGGCGACCGCCCCCGTGAACCGCGGGTTCCTGAAGAAGTGCGGGTCGAGCATCGGCTCGTCGGTTCTGCTCTCCCACCAGGCGAAGGCGCTCAGCACCAGCACCGCCACGGCCGCCGTGCCGAGCACGCGCGCCGACGTCCAGCCGTGCGCCGGCCCGGAGATGATCGCGTACACCAGCGAGGCCATGCCGATGGTGGACAGCACCGCTCCCGGCAGGTCCGGGCGGTCACCGCGTGGGTTCTTCGACTCCGGTACGAGCGCCACCACCGCGACCAGGCCGAGCGCCGCGACGGGGATGTTGATCAGGAAGATGGCGCCCCACCAGTAGTGGTCGAGCACGAAGCCGCCGATCAGCGGGCCGCCGGCGAAGCCCAGCGCGTTGACCGCGCTCCAGATGCCGATCGCCTTCGGCTGCTCCTCGGCGGAGAAGATCTGCATCGCCACGGCCAGCGTGGTGGTCAGCAGCAGCGCGCCGCCGACGCCCATGCCGGCCCGCGCGGCGATCAGCTGACCGGTGCTGCCGGCGAGTCCGGCCACGAGCGAACCGACGCCGAACAGGGCGAGCCCGGCGACCAGCATCTTCTTGCGGCCGTAGCGGTCGGCGGCACTTCCCGCGCTCAGCAGCAGACCGGACTGCACCAGGGAGTACGCGTTGATCATCCACTGGACGTCGGAGGTCTCCGCGTGGAGTTCCCGGGTCAGGGAGGGGATGGCCACGTTCAGGACCGTGTTGTCGAGCAGCACGGTGAGCTGCGCGAGACAGATGACGCCGAGGATCAGCCAGCGTCGGGGATGGCCTTGGGGGCTGGACATGCCGTACACCGTATAGCTGCCGCTATACGGTGTACAACGCCTTTTCCGGCCGGCCGGACGTCCTCAGCCGCTCGCCTTCCGCGTGAGGTCGTAGAAGGTCGCCGATCCCACCGTCACCTTCGTGAAGGTGCTCTGGACCCACGAGCTGATCTGCGAGGCGGTGCCGCTGTTGCCGCCGCCGCCCATGCCTGCGCCGGCGATGAAGTAGTGGATCCTGCCCTCCTCGACGTACTTCTTGAACCGGGCGAGCGTCGGGGACGGGTCGGTGCCGTTGAAGCCGCCGATCGCCATCACCGGGTCGCCGGTGGCGAGCTGGTAGCCGGCCGCGTTCTGGGAGCCGACGGACGCGGCGACCCAGGTGAACCGCGAGGCGTCCCGCTCCAGCAGCTTCCTGGCCTCGGACGACACGCTCGCGCCGTTCAGCAGGCCGCCGACGCCGCCCGTGCCGCCCTCACCCGTCCGGCCGCCGGGGAAGCCGAAGCCGCCACCGTCGCGCTGCCCTTGCTGGCCTTGCCGACCCGGCTGCGTCGGGGTGCCCCCGCCGAGGCCGCCGCCGCCCGGGAAACCATTGCCCCGCTGGTTCTGCTGCCCCTGACCGCCCGGCATTCCGCCGCCGAAGCCACCCCGCACACCGCCACGGGGACCGCCGCCCCGGCCGCCCGTCACGCTCGCGCCCGCCGGGCCCGCCGTGACGATCGAACCGGTGTGGCCCTCCCGGACCGTGCTCAGGGTGTACGCCGTGGGTCCCGCCAGCGCGGCCACGAGCCCCGCCGCCGCCGCGCCGACGGCCAGTCGCCGGGGGATCCGGCCGGCGAAGACCAGGCCGAGCGCCGCGGTCAGACCGCCGATCAGGACCAGCCACTTCAGCCAGGGCAGATAGTCGGGGGTGCGGTTGAGCAGCACGTACCCCCAGGCCGCCGACGCGACCACGGACGCGGCGAGCGCGATCGACGCCCACGGCTCGCGCCGCCGCTCCCACAGCAGCCCGGCGCCCATGCCGACGACGGCCGCGAGGTAGGGGGCGAGGGCCACGGTGTAGTACTGGTGGAAGATGCCCGCCATGTAGCTGAAGACCACCGCGGTCATCAGCAGCGAGCCGCCCCAGACCAGGAACGAGGCGCGGGTGACGGACGTCCTGCGGGCCCTGCGCGTGGCCACCAGGCCGGCGACGAGCAGGATCAGCGCGGCGGGCAGCAGCCAGGAGATCTGACCGCCGACCTCGGAGTTGAACATCCGGTCCCAGCCCGTCTCGCCCCACATGCCGGAGCCGCCCGCGCCGCCACCGCCGCCGCCCACGCTTCCGGTCTCCTCGCCGTTGAGGCGGCCGAGCCCGTTGTAGCCGAAGGTCAGCTCCAGGAAGCTGTTGTTCTGCGAGCCGCCGATGTACGGCCGGGACGAGGCCGGCCACAGCTCGACGACCGCGACCCACCAGCCGCCCGAGACGACCAGCGCGAGCGTCGCCGCGGCCAGCTGGCCGAACCGCTTCCTCGGCGGCACCGGCGCGCACACCGCGTACACGACCGCCGGCACCGGCAGGATCAGGAACGCCTGGAGCGTCTTGGCGAGGAACGCGAAGCCGATCGCGACCCCTGCCCACACCAGCCACTTCGTACGGCCGTCCGCCAGGGCCCGCAGGACGAGGTAGCAGGCCACCGACATCAGCAGGGCCAGCATCGCGTCCGGGTTGTCGAACCGGAACATCAGTGCCGCGACCGGCGTGAGCGCCAGCACCGCGCCCGCCACCAGGCCGGCCACCGGGCTGAACCGGAGGCGCACGGCCGCGTACACGACGGCGACCGCCGCCACGCCCATCAGCACCTCGGGTGCCAGGATCGCCCACGAGTTCAGGCCGAAGACCCTGACCGACAGCTCCATCGGCCACAGCGAGGCCGGCGGCTTGTCCACCGTGATCGCGTTGCCCGCGTCCAGCGAGCCGAAGAAGAACGCCTTCCAGGACCTGCTGCCCGCCTGGACGGCCGCCGAGTAGAAGGAGTTGGCGTAGCCCGAGGCGCTGAGGTCGTACAGGTACAGCAGGAGGGTGGTGGCGAGCAGACCGAGGAAGGCCGGGCGGACCCAGCGGGGGTCCTCGGGCCGGCCGCGCCACAGTCTCCGTACGAACGGCTGCCTCGGCTCACCGGCCCGGGGGCCCGGCGGGGGCGCGGCCGGGGGCGGACCCCAGTCGGCCGCGGCGCCGTGCCCGGTCGTCGACGGGTCGTAGTGCGTGGTCATCGGGCATCCCCCGGGTCGGTGTCGTGAGGGCGCACCGGCCGCGGCCGCGCGGTCGCGTCGGTGACGCCGCTCCAGTTGCCGTCCGCGGCCCCACCGGCGCGGAACTGGGTGGTCCGGTACGGCTGCTGCGGCACCGCCGGCCGCTGCGGCAGCGGTGCGTACGGAGCGCTCGTGCGGTGGGCCGGGGCGTACGGAGCCGTCTCGGGGCGGGCCGGGGCGGGCGGGGCGGCCGGCGGGCACGGGACGGTCTCCCTCCGCTCCGGGAAGACCCAGGCGCGGAAGAGCAGGAACCGCAGCACGGTGGCCGCCAGGTTGGCCGCGATGAGCACCGCCAGTTCCGTGGAGTGCGCCGGGCTGTCCGTGGCCGCGTTCAGGGCGGCGAGCGAACCGCTGGTCAGCGCGAGGCCGATGCCGAACACGACCAGGCCCTGCGCCTGGTGCCGTACCGCGCCGCCCCGGCCGCGCACCCCGAAGGTGAGCCGGCGGTTGGCGGCCGTGTTGGCCACGGCCGAGACCAGCAGCGCGAGCGCGTTGGCGAGCTGCGAGCCGCAGAACTGCCGGAAGGCGCCGTACAGCAGCAGGTAGAAGAGGGTCGACAGGACGCCCACCCCGCAGAAGCCGACCAGCTGGCGGGCGAGTCCCCGCGGCACGCCGGCCAGTTCACGATCGCGCGGGTCGTCACCGAAGGGCCGGGTCAGCCGGTCCAGCGGCAGCGAACCGGTGGTCAGCGCCTTGCCGACCCGCCAGACGCCCTTCAGGTCGTCGGTCGCGGTCCGCACGATGTGCACGGTGGAGTCGGGGTCGTCGACCCAGTCGACCGGCACCTCGTGGATCCTGAGCCCGGCCCGCTCGGCGAGCACCAGCATCTCCGTGTCGAAGAACCATCCGGTGTCCTCCACCAGCGGCAGCAGCACCTGCGCCACGTCGCGCCGGATCGCCTTGAACCCGCACTGGGCGTCCGAGAAACGGGCCTGGAGCGAGCCGCGCAGGATCAGGTTGTAGGCCCGGCTGACGAACTCCCGCTTGGGTCCGCGCACGACCCGGGAGGTGCGGGCGAGCCGGGAGCCGATCGCCAGGTCGGAGTGACCGGAGATCAGCGGCGCCACCAGCGGCAGCAGGGCGTTGAGGTCGGTGGACAGGTCGACGTCCATGTAGGCGAGGACCGGCGCCTCGGACGCGGACCACACGGCCCGCAGGGCCCGCCCCCGCCCCTTCTGCTCCAGGCGGAAGCCGGCGACCTCCGGGATCTCCGCCTCCAGCCGCGCCGCCACCAGCGGGGTGCCGTCCGTGGAGGCGTTGTCCGCGATCGTGATGCGGAACGCGTACGGGAAGGTGCGCGTGAGGTGCTCGTGCAGTCGGCGGACGCACGGCTGGAGGTCCTTCTCCTCGTTGTAGACGGGGACCACTACGTCCAGGACAGGCGTACCGGCGTCTCCGGCCGGGAGGTGCTCCCGCGCCGGCAGGGTGCCGGGAGAAGAGTCGGTTCGCATGGGACCGACTTTTCTCAACTGCCCTGTCGCACCCGTGTGGTGACACTGTGCTGTGCCTGTGAGTCCGGCCGCCGGCCCGCTCCGGGCCGCTGCCGGGGCACGGCGGCCGGTCCGGGGGCGGGCAGGTGCACGGTGAACACCGTGCGGCCGGGGACGCTGTCCACGGTCACGGCACCGCCGTGCGCCGCGGCCACGGCCTGCACGATCGCGAGCCCGAGCCCCGTGGACCCGGTGGCGCGCGAGCGCGCGGAGTCCCCGCGGGCGAACCGCTCGAAGACGTGCGGGAGCAGCTCCGCCGGGATCCCCGGCCCGTTGTCCTCGACGTCCACGCACATCCACGGCCCCCGCCGCTGCACCCGCGCGGTGACCGTCGTACCGGGCGGGGTGTGGTTGCGGGCGTTGCCCAGCAGGTTGACCAGCACCTGCTGCAACCGGGCCGCGTCCGCCGACACCGGCGCCGGCTCGTCGGGCAGGTCGAGCCGCCAGAGGTGGTCCATGCCGGCCGCGCGGGCGTCGCTGACCGTGTCCACGACGAGCGGGACGAGATCGGTCTGCTCGAACCGCAACGGCCGCCCGGCATCCAGCCGGGCGAGCAGCAGCAGGTCCTCCACCAGCAGGGTCATCCGCCCCGCCTCCGACTCGATCCGGCCCAGCGCGTGCCGGGTGTCGGGGCCGACCTGCTCCCGCCCGCGCCGGGTCAGCTCGGCGTACCCCCGGATGGAGGCGAGCGGCGTGCGCAGTTCGTGGCTGGCGTCGGCGACGAACTGCCGTACCCGCGTCTCGCTCTGCTGCCGGGCGTGCAGGGCGCCGTGGACGTGGTCCAGCATGCGGTTGAGCGCGGCACCGACCCGCCCGACCTCGGTGTGCGGATCGCACTCCGCCTCCGGGACCCGCTCGCTGAGGTTCACCTCGCCGGTGTGCAGCGGAAGTTCGGACACCCGGGTGGCGGTGGCGGCGACCTTGCGGAGGGGGCGGGTGGCGACGCCGACGAGCACGTAGCCCGCGATGCCGGCGGCGACGAGACCGGCGGCGGTGACGCTGATCTCGACGAGGATCAGGGTGCTGATCGTGTTGCCGACCGTCTCGGTGGGCAGGGCGACGTAGTAGGTGCCCTCGGCTCCGGTCACGTACCGCGCGAGGTACTGGCCGAGGCCCGGGATGACGACGGTGTGCGTGCCGCTGGTCGGCACCTTGTCCAGGGCGGCCTTCTGCTCGTCGCTGAGAGCGACGGCGTCGTTGCGCTGGAACGGGCCGTTGTCGGTGGCGGGGTGCCTGGCGATGACCGCCCGGGTGACCGTGCCGTCGGGCCCGACCTCGGCGGCGATGGTCTCCGGCTGCGTCGGCCCCTTGACGAAGCCGGTGAGCCGGTCCGTCAGCCCGGAGTCGTTCATGCCGACGGGCTTCATGGGCCCGGACAGGCGCTTGCCGGCCTCCGTCACCTGACCGTCGAGCTGTTCGTACAGGTGCGAGCGCAGCGCCAGCGTGGTGACCGTGCCGATCACCGCGCACACCACGGCGATCAGCGTGACGGACGCGACGACGAGCCGCGTCCGCAGCGTGCGCGGCTGTCCGGCCCGCCGCTCCCGCCGCCGCGGACCCGGCCGGCGCCGTCCGCTCATGACGCGGCGGGCTTGATCAGGTAACCGGCCCCCCGCCGGGTGTGGATCATCGGCTCCCGCCCCGCGTCGATCTTCCGCCGCAGATAGGAGATGTACAGCTCGACCACATTGGCCTGTCCGCCGAAGTCGTACGACCACACGCGGTCCAGGATCTGCGCCTTGCTCAGCACCCGCCGGGGGTTGCGCATGAGGAAGCGCAGCAGCTCGAACTCGGTGGCGGTCAGATGGATGTTCTCCCCGCCCCGTGACACCTCGTGGCTGTCCTCGTCCAGGGTCAGATCACCCACGACGAGCACGGAGTCGGAGCGCCGGTCTGCGGCCCCCGCCCGGCGGATCAGCCCGCGCAGCCGCGCGACGACCTCCTCAAGGCTGAACGGCTTGGTGACGTAGTCGTCCCCGCCGGCGGTGAGCCCGGCGATACGGTCCTCCACGGCGTCCTTGGCGGTGAGGAAGAGGACCGGCACATCGGGCAGGTCACGCCGCAGCCGGCCGAGGACGGTCAGCCCGTCCATGTCCGGCAGCATCATGTCGAGCACGACGGCGTCGGGCCGGAACTCACGGGCCGCCCGGACGGCCCCCTGTCCGTCCCCCGCGCTCCTGATCTGCCAGCCCTCGTAGCGAAGAGCCATGCTCAGCAGTTCGGTGATCGACATCTCGTCGTCCACCACCAGCACGCGGACGGGGCTCCCGTCCGGCCTCAGCAGTTCGGTGCGCCCCTGGGGCGAGGTCGTGGTCATGCTGGACACCCTGTCGGCGGCCTCTGAGAACACGCTTTCACGCATCTGTGATTTCCCTGAGAAACGCACAGGCGCCTCTCAGGGAACGCACGGGTCAGAACAGCCCGTCCGGTTCCCTCCTGAACTCCCTTACGGGAAAGGCGCATCCGGCCGCCACCGACTCCGGCGGCAGCAGCTCCCAGCCGGTCATCAGCCGCGTGTCCAGCACGACGGCCCCGCGACCGGCGACCGCCAGATGCAGATCGGGTCCTGCGACCGCGACCAGCTCACCGCTCACACCTTTGCCGGGCACCAGTCCGGTCACCTCCCCGAACGCCTCCGGCCCCGCACCGAGCCCGAAGACCTCGACGTGGTCGGCCACTTCACAGGGCTCGGGCCGCAGGGACTCCGGCCACCCGGCGAGCGCGACGGCCCGTGCGTGCAGCTCCCGCACCTCGGCGGCCCGCTCCGCCTCCGTCCCCGGCAGCGCCGACCGCACCGCCCGCTTCTCGGCGTACGGAATCCGGTCCGGCACCCGCAACGCGGCCCGCAGCAGCTCCTCGGTGCGCCGGGCGGCCATCAGCGGACCGGTGCCCAGCCAGCTGAAGCAGACCGCGCCCTGCTCCAGCAGCCGCGCCGGCCCCCGCTCGACGGCGGTGATGCCGACCTTCACCATCCCCGGCCCGAACCACGCCAGGTACACGCGGTACGGCCGGGGGTCGTCGGCGATCGTGTCGGCGGCCACGGAGTGCGCCCGGTCCAGCCGCGCGCACTCCTCACACCGGGCCCCCGTGCTCCGCCCCGGCACGGCCGCCCGCACCGGACAGACGTGCCCCCGCGCCCCCACGCACCTGCGCACGCCCCCCTGCGGCACCGCGAAGGCGACCCGCTTCCCCCGGGGCAGCGCACTGCGCCGCCCGCCGTCCCATTCCAGCACCGGACCACCTGCCGCCCATCGCAGTCCCGCGCACTTCCAGACCTGTGCCATCACTCGTGAGGGTAGGACGTGGGTCTGACAACCACCCGGGGGCGACGGGCGGGGGTACGGTGGGCGAAGGCCCGAAGCCGCAACTTTGGTTTGCGGCTTCGGGCCTTCCTCCGTCACTCGGCTACGGCAGCACGTACACCGGCATCCCCCCGGCCCCCACTCCCGTCTGCCGCATGCAGCCCCGTTTGATCAGCATGCGCACGCAGTCGTGGACCCGGTCGAGCGTGAGCCCCGTCCGGGCCGCGACCTCCTCAAGCCGGCAGTGCACCGGCCCGCGTACCAGCGCCGGGGCGAGGTAGGCGGCCACGGCGTGCACGTCCTCGGTGACGACGAGGTTCTTCGCCCGCCAGGCCGCGAGGAGCTGCTGAGGGGTCACCGCCGGACGGACGGACCCGGACGGCCGCAGCCGGTCCGCGACGAGGTCCAGCGTGTCGGCGATCCGTCCGAGGACGTCGTGCACACCGCCGACCCGGTCGACGAGAGCCCCGAGGCGGTCGTTGACGCCGCCGAGCCGGTCGTTGGTCCGGTCCAGCTGATCGGTGACCCGCCCCAGGTGCTCGTTGGTCCGGCGCATCTGCTCGATCCGCTCGATCCGCGCGACCGCCAGCTCCTCGTCCGCCCGGATGTTCCGCTCCTCCAGCCGGACGATCGCGTCGGCGACCTGCCGGGGCATGAGGTAGGCGGTGGTGCCGTCCGGGGCGGGTTGTACGGGGGCGGGGTCGAGGGAGTAGGAACCGTCTCGCTGAACGGTCTCGATGACCTCGCAAACCCATGCTTTGAAGGGGCCGCACTCGGGCTTGGTGCAGGCGTTGACGAGCTGGATGAGCCCCTTGAGATTCACCATCTTCATCGAGCGTTGAAGCCTGTGACCTGCAAGTTTGCGCAAGGTGTCGGCTGTACCGACGCCTTGTGCAATCTCACCCAAGCTCATTTGCAAGCTGGGGTCCACATGTGACCTGAGCGCGTCGCGCGTGTTGGAGTAACCCAGCCGTGCCGCCACGTCCACCGCCGGGAACCAGTGTTCCCCTGTCGGCAGCGTCAGCCTCCGCACCCGCGCCCCCGTGGCCGCGAACACGAAGTCGTTGATGTCGATCGCGTCCCGCTTCGCTCCCGCCGGCTGCTCCGACGGAGTGTCGTTCTGCTCGTTCACCGAGCATCACCTCCACCCCGGAAGCTAGGGTCGGCGATCGGCAACTGTCGTTCACGAAAGTCCGTTCACTCGATGGGGGACAGAGGGATCGATTCGGCAGGAACCGCACCCGGCATCGGGACCGGCGCCGAGGCCGGCGCCCCGGCCGCCCGCTTGCGCCCCCGCCCCGCCAGCCGGCACCCGACGCACCCCGGGTGCCCGTCCCGCGCCCGCGTGTCCCGGACCCGCATCCCCCATTGCTCGCGCGGCCGCACCCCGGGCGGCTTGCCCCAGCCGGACAGGTGCAGGGCCCAGGTCACCAGGACGCTCACGGCCACCACGGCCAGCCCGGCGCCGACCACGGGGAGGGATGCCGTACACACGCCCAGCCCCACCACGGCGCTCCCCGCGGTCGCGATGGCGACGCCGGTCCAGCCGGCGATCGTGTGACCCTCGTCGTACAGACTCATGAAACCGCCTCCAGGGGGACGAACCCGGTTCCCTCACGGGCTAAGGAATTTACACACCGAATATCTCACGAACTAAGGGATTCTGAAAGATGCACGGCACGCCGCGCCCGCCCGCCACTCCGGCCCAGGCGCTGTCGGCGATGGACCACCTCATCGCCGCCCACCTCATCGGACAGCAGGAGCTGGCCCGGCGGCTGGGGCTGAACGTCACCGACCTGACCTGCTTCGGCTTCGTCCTGGAGGCCGGCGACGACCTGCTGACGGCGGGCGACCTCGCGGCCCGCGCCCACGTCACCACGGGCGCGGTGACCGGAATCCTCAACCGCCTGGTGCGCGCCGGCTACGTCACCCGCCGCCCCGACCCCGCCGACCGCCGCCGGGTCCGGGTGGCCGCCGTACCGGACGCCGTCGCCCGCGTCGAGGCGGTGTACGCGGGCCACTACCAGCGCCTGACGGCCCTCTTCTCCGACTACTCCTCGGAGGAACTGGCGATCATCACCGACTGGTTCACCCGCGCCACGGCCCTGGCCCACGAATACCTGGAGAAGCTGAACCGCGACGACCCGGCCGAGGAGTGCTGACCCCGGACGGCGCCGAGGGCAACCCTTCGACCGGCGTTGCCGTCGGTCCCGGCCGCGGCCCGTCAGGAGCTGACGACGGAGATGCCGTCTCCGAGCAGCTTCAGCCCGAGGACGAAGAACAGGACGGCCATCACGGCGACGTTGTGCCGGGCGGCCCAGTCCTTCCAGTTCCCGAGCGTGGTCCTGGCCCGTTCCCCGCCGAGCAGGAAAACGCCGAGCGGGACCAGCAGGCCGAGCGTGGCGATCACGACGAAGATCGCCAGTGAAGCGATCTGCTGCCCGGCCGGAAGACCGGCCGAGCCGATGGCGGCCCCCGCGGCGATGGTCAGCGGGGCGTTCTTCGCGTTGAGGGCGGCCAGGCCCGTGCCGAGTCCGAAGACCTTGACCGGCGTGAGACGGTCGATCGCACCCATCCACTTCGGCAGCCTCACCTGCGCGGGGTCCTTCGGGCGCCGCCGCCACTGCCGGGCACCGAAGAAGAGGAGGAGCAGACCGAGAGCGAGCTTGAGCGCCCCGACCCAGGTGGCCGGGTGCTCGTGCGCAAAGGCCCCCGCCGGGGACGCGACAGCCAGCATCACCGCGCCCAGCGCCGCGAGTCCGAGCATCCAGCCGACGGTGAAGAGGACTCCGTTGAGACGTCCCCGGGGCGTGGCGAGGATGAGGATGACGGCGATGACCGGAAGCGGGCTGACCGCGACACCGGCCGCGAAACCCAGCACGTCACCGAGAACTGCGCCCATGGCTGCCTCCAGCGGGGTCAGGGTGGCGGTCCCGTTGAGCAGTGGTCTGGCCGGGGGGAGGGACGAGCGCCCCGGCCGCCTGCCCGGCGCGAGGGGGTCTGGTGGGAAAGGCCGCGCCGCGGTTTCACGGGGCCGCGTGGAAACGGCGGACCCGAGAGGGTGACGACCCCGTGCCCAGCACGCACGGCCCGGTTCCCATCTTCCTGCGCGCGGCTCGATCTGTCCTCGGCGGCCTCGGCTCGGGCCGCGTTCCCCGGCGGCCGGGACGACCGCGAGGAGCGAACGAGAGGGTCCCCGTTCAGCGGGTCTACATGGACCACTGCGTGGAGGAGGCGCGTTCCTCCCGCCTGGGTGGACGAGTACACGGCCCGCTCCACGACCTCGCCGCGACAGCCATGACGATGGAGGGCATACGCCGAAGGCCCCGGATCTCTCCAGGGCCTTCAATCGGTGTGCACTCGGCAGGATTCGAACCTGCAACCTTCTGATCCGTAGTCAGATGCTCTATCCGTTAAGCTACGAGTGCTTGTTCTTTTGTTCTGCCCCCGTTCCCGGCCCTTTCGGCCCGCTCGCGGCGACAGGAAGAACATTACATGACTGCCGCCGTCATGTGAAATCCGATCCGCACACCCCTTGTGACCTGCGAAAACGCCGTTGAGGGGTGCGGAGACGGCCGGGACCGGTGAACGCCGAAGCCCCGGTCCTGGGGACCGGGGCTTCGGGATCGGGGCGGAGGCGGAGGGATTTGAACCCTCGATGGGCTTTAAGGCCCAAACCGCATTAGCAGTGCGGCGCCATAGACCGGACTAGGCGACGCCTCCAGCACAACCGCTCACGCGAGCGCGCGAGTGGTGCGTGCAGATGATGACACAGTCGAGCGCCGTGTCACCAATCGCCCCCCACGGTACTAGGGACCTGGGCCGCAGGGCAAAGGGCTTCCCCCCTCCGGCGAGGCGGGCGGGAGGAGAGGTCGGGCGAGGTCCGGGCGCAACGTCCGGGGCGGGGACGCGTTGGAAGGGGCATGGACTCTGTGCTGCCGGGCGCCGGGCGGCGCCTTCTGCTCGCGTCGCTCTCCGTCGCCGCTTCCCTCGTCCCCCTCACCACCGTGCCCGCCGCCGCGGCCGGAGCCGTGCCGCCGCCGGTCCGGCCGGAGGAACAGGGCGATCACCTCACCGTCGTCGTCCGGCACGCCGGTGCGGGACGGGACGGGACGTACGAGGTGCGCTGCCACCCCGGCGCTGGCCGGCATCCGGACGTCGCCGGGGCCTGCCGGGTGCTCGACGAGCACACCCGGTGGGGGCGGGACCCCTTCGCGCCGGTCCCCGACGGCACCCTCTGCACCATGCTCTACGGCGGCCCGGCCACCGCCCGTGTCACCGGGACCTGGGCCGGACGCCCGGTGGACGCCTCGTACGGCCGTGGCGACGGGTGCGAGATCGCGCGGTGGGACGGGATGGTCCCCCTGCTGCCGCGCATGGGCGGACCCGCGTAGCGGGCGGTGGACGGACGCATCGGTTCCGTAAAGGTCCCGGGGAGGAGTCGGGGAGCCGGCGCATACGGTCACGCGTTCGCCGTCACTTCCTCGTGGGACCTCCCTCTCATCCGGCGCCGCGGGCGGGACCCGTGCCCTTAGACTCCCTCGCGTGACACGTCGCGGGCCGGTTGGCAAGATGGCCCGAGCGGTCGGCAAGGTGCGGTAACAGGGAGGAAGGCGTCTCGTGAGCAGCAGGCCATCCCGAGGCGCTGCTCGCCTCGCAGCCATACTCGACGCGCTGCCGGACGCGTTGGTCCTGGTCAACGCCAACGGAACCGTCGTCAACGCCAACACCATCGCGCTGGAGGCCTTCGAGACGCCCGGTACGGCTCTCGTGGGGCGCGGGCTGCTCGATCTGCTGCCCGAGTTCGACTCCCGGCTCATCCCGGGCTCCATGCGGCGGCCCGATCACATGGATCCCACGGGACGGACCAAACCGACCCGGATGGTCGCGCGGCGGACCGACGGGGCCGAGTTCCCGGTCGAGGTCACCAGCGCGAACCTGGAGAACGGGCAGCAGGCGTACGACGGTTACGGCTACACCGGCGACGAGCTGCTGATGATCGTGGTCCGGGACCTGTCCGGGACCGTGGACACCGAGGCCGAGCTGGCCCGGTCGCAGCGGCAGACCGAGATGATCCTGCGGGCGGCGGCGGAAGGTGTCGTGGGCACCGACACCGACGGACGGATCGTGCTCGTCAACCCGGCCGCCGCCCAGATACTGGGGTACCGGGCCGGTGAGCTGGGCGGCAAGGAGCTGCACACGCTGGTGCTGCACTCCCGCGGCGACGGCTCGCCCTTCCCGTACGACGAGTCGCCGCTCGCCGACACCCTGCGCTCCGGGCGCAAGCACCGGGTGCGGGGGCAGGTGCTGTGGTCCAAGGGCGACAAGAAGGTGCCGGTCGACCTGACGACCGCGCCGGTGCGCGACGGCGACCAGCTCGTCGGCGCCGTGATGACCTTCACCGACCGGCGGCCGTACGACGCCCTGGTGGAGGAGAAGGCCGCGCTGGAGAAGGCGCACGCCGAGGAGCTGGAACGGCTCTCCGAGGAACACGCCTCCGACCTGACCGCGCTGCGCCAGCAGCACGTCACCGAGGTCGAGGAGCTGCGCGAGAAGCACACCGAGGAGCTGGCGGCGGGCGAGGAGCGGTACGCGGCGCTCGCCGAGCGGGAGAAGGACCGGTACGAAGCCCTCGCCGGGCGGCACGAACAGCTGCTCACACTGCTCGGGCAGTCGCTGCGCGGACCCCTGGACGAGCTGCGCCGCGAGCTGTCCGCGCTCGCCGCCGACGACGCCGGGCAGCTGTGGCCCGAGGCCAACCAGGTGCTGCACCACCTCTCCGCCGGGTACTCGCGGATCACGACCCTCATCGACAACGTCCTCGGCTATCAGCGGCTGGACGCCGGCAGCGAGGACATCACCCGTACGAAGGTGATGCTGGACGCCGTCGTCGCCGCCGGTGTCGACGGCGCCGTCGAGCTGATCGGACCGGGACGCGTGCAGTTCGCCGTCCACGCGCCGCCCATCGAGGCCGAGGTCGACCCGCAGCGGCTCGCCACCGCGCTGGCGCACCTGGTCGCGGACGTCGCCGGGGTCGACGCCACCGGCAACACGCCCGTCTCGGCGGGCGGTTACCTGGACAACACCGTCGTCGTGGCCGCCGCGCAGCGCGGCGAGGTCGCGCGGATCGAGGTGCGCGGCCCGTACGCCGGCGGGGACCCGGTGCACGAACCGATCGTGCGCGGGATCGTGCGGGCCCACGGCGGCGTGCTCCAAACGCACGAGGTGCCGGGCATGAGCGGCAGCGCGTACGTGCTCGAAGTACCGCTCGGTGGCGGGGCGGGCGCGGTCGCGGCAGGGACGACGACGGCTGCCGGCGTCCCCGGGGCGCCGGTCGCGGTGCGGGTGCCCGACGACGGTGAGGACGGCACGGACGACGCCGGTGCGGCCGGGCAGGGTCCCGCCGGGGGCCGGCGGCGGGCCCGGCGGGCCTCCACGGACGCGTTCCTGGACAGTGACATGGCCGGCGCGGGTGACGCCGGTGACCCGGAGGCGCCAGCGCCGACCGGACGGCGCCGGCGGCGTGCCGCCGCGCCGGCCGAGGAGGGCGCCGTGGTCCCGGCCGAGGGCGCGGAGGGCGCGTCCGGTGGGACCGGACGCCGCCGCGGCCGGCCGGCGGGTGACGCCGGTGCCGGTGCGGGCGACGCCGAGGGCGTGTCCGAGGGGTCCGTGGTGACCTCCGCCGAGCAGGGCGCGGGAGCCGCCGCCTCGGGTACGGGACTCGGTGGCACCGTGCCGCCGCAGGGCGTGCCCGTGCCGGCCGGCCGGCGTGCCCGCCGCGACTCCGGTGCCCCGCAGGCCGCGCTGCCCCCGGCGCTTCCGGCGGCGGGCGGCGAGCCGGGTGCGCGGGCGGTGCCGGCCGAGGGTGCCTCCGTGGTGCCGGCGCAGGGCGGTGACGCGGTTCCGGCCGAGGGCGCGCAGCCGACGGGACGGCGCCGACGGGCGCTGGCCGCGGCGGCGGAGCGGGCCGCGGCGCAGGAGGCGGGCGGCGCGCGCACGGTCTTCGCCCTGCCGCCGGCCGAAGCGGACCGGTCCCCGGACGGTCCGGGCCCGGAGGGTGATGCGACCGATGCCATGGGTACGGGCGCGGGTACCGGCACGGGTCCGGGCCCGGCCGTGCCGGTGCCGCCGGATGGCGGCACGGCCGCGGGCCCGGGTGCCGGTGCGGCCGGGGCCGGCGGTCAGGTGGCTCCTGGTACGGGCGCCCCCGTGCCTCCGGGTGCCGGGGGTCAAGTGGCTCCGGGTACCGCAGTTCCCGTCGTCCCGGGTGCCGTCGCGCCTGCCGGCCCGCAGGCCGGTGTCCCCGCCGGTGCTCCGGTGGCTCCTGGTACCTCCGTTGCGCCCGGTGGCCCGGTGGCTCCCGGTACTCCCGTTGCGCCCGGCACCCCCGTTGCCCCCGGTGGCCCGGTGGCTCCCGCCGGCGCGACCCCCGTCCCCCCGGGTGCCGGCGCGCCCGCAGGCCCGGGCGCCGGCACCGCCGCGCCCGTGGCTCCGGGCGCCGTCGCCCCGGCCGCCCCCGGTGCGGGTCCCGCCGCCGGTGGGCCCGGCGTCGCCGGTCCGGTGGCCGGTGCCGGGCCGTTGCCCGGTCAGGTGCGGGTCCCCGCCCAGATGCCGGTGTCCGCGCAGGGCATCGCCGGCGACGACGGCCGGCACGACGCCGTACCGCTCGACCAGGCCGAGGACCACACTCCGCCGCAGCCGCATCCCACCACCGCCCCGACCGGGCGGCGCCGCCGGGCCGTGGCTCAGCCCGCCGAGGCCGCCCGGGCGGTGGCCTCCGCGCCCGGACAGGCCCCGCCGCAGCCCCTTCCGGCACCGGCCGCTCCCGGCCAGGTCCCGCAGAGTACGGCCGTGCCGCCGGCCCCCGGTCAGGGGACCCCGGCGCACAGCGTCCCGGCGCAGGGCGGCCCCGTCCAGGCCGGTCCCCCCGCCCAGGCGCAGGGTGCCGTGCCCGCGGGCCCGGGCGCCCGGCCCGGTGCCGCCGCACCGGCCCCGGGAGCGCCGGGCCACCCCGCGCCCGCCGCGGCCACGCCCGCCCACGGCATGCCGGTCCAGGGCGTGCCCGGCCATGCCCCGCAGGCCCAGGGCACCGCCCCTCACCTCACTCCCGCCCAGCCGGGCGTCCCGGCCGCCGGTACCCCCGTGGCGTCCCCGGGGGCGCTGCCCGCCGAGGCCGGCACCGGTCAGGTGCCCGCCGGGGCGCAGGGAGCCCCGGCCGCCCCTGTGCCGCCCGGTGTCCCGCAGCAGTGGCCGGGCTCCGCGGACACCTCCGGTGCGGGGGTCACCGGTCCGGCTGCGGGCACCCCCGCCGCCGGCGTCCCGCAGCAGTGGCCCGGCTCCGGGGACACCTCCGGCGGCGGGGTCCCCGTCCCCGGTGCCCCGGCCGGTGGCCGGCCGCAGCGGGTCGCGATGCCGCTGCCCGCCGAAGCCGCCGGTGGCGGCCCCGTCGACCCGGACTCGACGCAGGGGCGGGCGATCAGCGTCCGTACGCTCGGGCAGGGCGTGCCGTTCGCGCGGCAGGCCGCTCAGGTACAGCAGCCGACGGCGACCCCGCCGCCGCACGCGCCGGGCGGTTCGGGCCGACGGCGCAAGCTGGGCACGCGCCCCGACCCGGCCCCCGCCGGCCAGGAGCAGCAGGACCAGGCGGCCCGGCCGCACCCGGCCGCCGAACCCGCGCCCGCGCACCCCGCTCCGGCCGGGCAGCCGTCACTCGGCGGACAGAACCCGCTCGCCGGTCAGCCGTCCCCGGCACACCCCTCGCCCACCGCCCCGGCGCCCGTGCCGCAGTCCTCGCTCGGCGGGCAGGCGCGGCCGGCGCAGGGCACCGAGGGGGGCGGTCGGTCGTACGCCATAGGTGCCCCGGGGCCCGACGCCGCCGAGGGGCCGGAGCCGCTGGACGGCCCGGGTGGGGCCGTGGAGGTGGCGGACACCCCGCGTCCGCAGCCGCTGGACGACGAGCTGCCCCCGGAGCCGCTGGACAACCCGCGCCGGCTGCTGGTGTGGCCCGCGCCGGACGTGACGACCCAGCAGGCGCTGAGCGACCGTGGCTACCGGCCGGTGATCGTGCACTCGCGCGAGGAGGTCGACGCCCAGATCGCGGCCTTCCCCGCAGCGCTGTTCGTGGACCCGCTGACCGGTCCGATCACGCGGACGGCGTTGCAGTCGCTGCGGCAGGCGGCCGTGGCCGCCGAGGTCCCGGTGCTGGTCACGGCCGGGCTCGGGCAGGCGACGCGCGAGGCGGCGTACGGCGCCGACCCCGCCGTGCTGCTGAAGGCCCTGGCTCCCCGGGACAGTGAGCAGCATCCGCCGCGGGTGCTGCTCATCGAGGAGCACGCGGAGATCGCGCTCGCGCTGACGGCGACGCTGGAGCGGCGCGGGATGCAGGTGGCGCGGGCCGCGAACGACAACGACGCGGTGACGCTGGCGGGGCAGTTCCGGCCGAACCTGGTGGTGATGGACCTGATGCAGGTGCACCGCCGGCGGGCGGGGATCGTGGACTGGCTGCGGGCGCACGGGCAGCTGAACCGCACCCCGCTGGTCGTCTACACCGCCGCCGTCGACCCGGCGGACCTGCCCCGGCTGGCCTCCGGCGAGACCGTGCTGTTCCTCGCCGAGCGGTCGACCAGCGGTGAGGTGCAGTCGCGGATCGTGGACCTGCTGGCCCGTATTGGCACCAACTAGCGCGCCTGTTTCCGGCAAGCGGTCCGCGGGCTGCCTCCTTCCGAGGGGGCGGCCCGCGGGGGTTCTTCAGAGCCGGGTGACGTCCAGCCCTCCGTCCGCGTACTGCCGGCGCAGCACCTTCTTGTCGAACTTGCCGACGCTCGTCTTCGGCACCGACTCCACGACCGTCCAGCGCTCGGGCAGCTGCCACTTGGCGATGTGGGCCTCCTCCAGGAGGAAGGCGCGCAGGGTCCCGAAGTCGGCGGTCGCGCCCGGCCGCAGGACGACCGTGGCCAGCGGGCGTTCGCCCCACTTGTCGTCCGGTACGGCGACCACGGCGGCCTCGGCGACGTCCGGGTGGGACATCAGCGCGTTCTCCAGCTCGACGGAGGAGATCCATTCGCCGCCGGACTTGATGACGTCCTTGGCGCGGTCGGTGAGGGTGAGGAAGCCGTCGGGGGAGATGGTGCCGACGTCCCCCGTCTTCAGCCAGCCGTCCTCGCTGAACTTGTCGTCGGGACGCAGGGGTTCGGCGCCGGGGCCGTTGTAGTAGGCGCCCGCGATCCAGGGGCCGCGTACCTCCAGCTCGCCCGCCGAAGCGCCGTCCCAGGGCAGGCGTTCGCCGCCGGGGCCGGTGAGGCGGGCCTCGACGCCGGCCGGGAAGCGGCCCTGGGTGAGGCGGTAGGCGAACTCCTCGTCGGTGCCCGCCGCGTGGGCCGGCGGGCGGGCGACCGTGCCGAGCGGGGAGGTCTCCGTCATGCCCCAGGCGTGGCAGACCCGCATGCCCAGCTCGTCGAAGGCCGTCATCAGGGAGGGCGGGCAGGCCGAGCCGCCGATGGTGACCTGGGTGAGGGAGGAGACGTCACGCGGTGTGGCGTGCAGCTCGCCGAGGAGGCCCTGCCAGATGGTCGGCACGGCCGCCGCGTGGGTGGGCCGTTCGCGTTCGATCATCTCGGCGAGCGGGGCGGGCTGCAGGAAGCGGTCCGGCATCAGCATGCCGACGCCGGTCATGAAGGTGGCGTGCGGCAGGCCCCAGGCGTTGACGTGGAACTGCGGGACGACCACGAGGGAGGTGTCCTGGTCGGTCAGGCCCATCGACTGGGTCATGTTGACCTGCATGGAGTGCAGGTAGATGGAACGGTGGCTGTAGACCACGCCCTTGGGGTCGCCGGTCGTGCCGGAGGTGTAGCACATGGCGGCGGCCCGGCGTTCGTCCAGCTCGGGCCACTCGTAGGCGGTCGGCCGGCCGGCGAGCAGTTCCTCGTACTCGTGCACCCGGGCGGTGGCGTCCCGGAGCGGGGTGCGGTCGCCGGGCCCGGACACGACGATGTGCTCGACGGTGGGCAGCTTGGGCAGCAGCGGCGCGAGCAGCGGGATGAGGGAGCCGTTGACGAGGACGACCTTGTCGGCCGCGTGGTTGACGATCCACACCAACTGGTCGGCGGGCAGGCGCAGGTTGAGGGTGTGCAGCACCGCGCCCATGGAGGGGATCGCGAAGTACGCCTCGACGTGCTCGGCGTTGTTCCACATGAGCGTGGCGACCCGGTCGTCGCCGGTCACGCCCAGCTCGTCCCGCAGGGCGTGCGCCAGCTGGGCGGAGCGGGACCCGATCTCGGCGAAGGTGCGCCGGTGGGGCTCGGGTTCCCCGGTCCAGGTGGTCACCCGCGACGAGCCGTGGACCGTCGACCCGTGGGTCAGGATCCTGGAGATCAGCAGCGGTACGTCCTGCATGGTGGCCAGCACGGCGTTCCTCCCGGGCGACATTGCCTACGCGGTAGTAGGGGGGTGCGCTGATTCTGCGCACATACCGCGCGGTATGTCACTAGGGGGTGTGTCACTGAGGGGAGGAAAATCCCGGCCGGGGGCGAAGGGGCGCGGCCGGCGGGGCGGAGGAGCCCGGCCCCCGTTCCGGGTCGCCCGGGGCCCGGCTAGCGGGCCAGCTCCAGTTCGGGGTCCTCGCGCAGCTTGCCCAGCGCGCGGGACACCGCCGACTTCACCGTGCCCACCGACACGCCGAGCACCTCGGCGGTCTGGGCCTCGCTGAGGTCCTCGTAGTACCGCAGGACCACCATCGCCCGCTGACGGGCCGGCAGCCGCAGGACCGCCCGCCACATGGCGTCGCGCAGCGCCTGCCGTTCGGCGGGGTCGTCGCCGCCGGGCAGGGGCTCCGGCTCGGGCAGCTCGTCGCAGGAGAACTCGTCCACTCTGCGCTTGCGCCACTGCGAGGTCCGGGTGTTCACCAGCGCCCGGCGCACATAGCCGTCGAGCGCCCGCTGGTCCTCGATCCGCTCCCAGGCGACGTAGGTCTTGGCGAGCGCGGTCTGCAGCAGGTCCTCGGCGTCGCTCGGGTTCGCGGTCAGCGAGCGCGCGGTGCGCAGCAGGACCGGCTGCCGGGCCCGCACGTACGAAGCGAACGACGGGTAGGCGGGCGTCCGCCGCCCGGATACGGCGGCGGCCGAGGCGCTGGTGCAGACGGGTGTGGTCATGGCTCCACGCTAGGAGCGCGGCCCGCGGCGCGGATCGGCCGCAGGTCCCGAAGGCGAGTCCCCCTCAGGTTGTAGGGGTGGGGCTGTCGCCACCTCCTGAAGGTGGAGTGCGGGTGCGGACCGTCTGCGGGTACGACCCTGAGGAGGTCAGCCCTCAGCCGTCGGGGCCAGCCCGGATGCCGCCCCCCGGCACCGGCCGTCACCAGGATGCGGCCCGCCCCCGGCACGCGGATCCCACGCCGGCGCGGCGGCACCGAAGCACCGCCGCGCCGACGTGTCGCGACCCTGAAGCACACCCCGCGAGCGCCCTCCTCACGAGGGCCCTCGCCCCCGGCTCACCAGAGCCGGGTGAAGTTGACGTGGACGTTGTCGTTGCCCTGCCGGATGGCCGTGAACGCGGAGCCGTTGACCTGGGCGGTGTTGCTCTGGTTCGAGGCACCGGAGCCGGCCGCGTTCTGGTTCGTGGTGGACGAGTTGCCGCTGTTGTCGTCACCGACCCCGCTGCCGAGGACCGCCGCCACGCCCGAGTTCGATCCGTCGTCCGCGAGGGCGCCGTTGTCCGCCGCCGCGACGCCGGCGAAGAGGACGGCCGCGAGCGGGAGAGCGGAGACGGCGGCGAGAACGCGGGCGGTACGGATGCTTGCCATGTGTTCCTCCAGAATCAAGCACTCCGCGGCCCTGGGGCCGCGAGCGCGTGAACCATCGGCTGTCGTCGGGGCGGTTGGCCGACCGCCCCGACCGAGTGGGCGACGTCGCGCCTCCAGAGTTGCCCACCGGATCAGCGGCGAACCATGCCGGAAGCCGCGATTCGCACGCAAGCGTGATGACAAGTCGATAAACCCCCATCACCACTTTTCATCCCGAGATCACGCGTGGCGCCCTATCCATACCTCAAGCGACACAAGGGATTAATCGTTCCGGCACCCTTCCAGCCCGTCCACCCGGTACCGGCGCGTCACCCCACCCCGGCCTTCCCATTTTCGAACACGTGTACGAACATGGAAGCATGGCCACCATCGACCGGCAGGCCACGACGCTGGCCCTCGCGCACGCCCTGTCCGCCGCCGAACGCGGACTGGCCGTGATCCCCCTGTCCCGGACGAAGCTCCCGGCCCTGCGCTCCCCGCACCGCGACGACCCGGCCCCGGCGGGGCGGCCCTGCCACGGCGAGTGCGGCCGCTTCGGCCACGGCGTGTACGACGCCTCCAGCGACCCCTCCCGCATCCGCGAGCTCTTCGCCGCCGCACCCCGGGCCACCGGCTACGGCATCGCCTGCGGGCTGCCCCCGTACCACCTGATCGGCGTCGACCTGGACACCAAGCCCGGCACGGACTCCTCGGCCGCCCTGCGGGAACTGGCCCTGCGCCACCTGTTCACGATCCCGGAGACGGTCGTCGTCCGCACCCCCAGCGGCGGCCGCCACCTCTGGCTGACCGGCCCGCCCGACGCCGTCGTACCGAACTCGGCCGGCCGGCTCGCCCCCGGCATAGACATCCGGGGCGCCGGCGGTTACCTCGTCGGCCCCGGCTCCCGCACCGACCACGGCGTCTACACGGCCGTGCCCGGCACGGCCGACCTCGCCCCGGCCGCCTGCCCGCCGTCCCTCCTGCGGCTCCTCCTCCCCCCGCCCCACGCGCCGCACCCCACCCGTCCGGCCATGGGCGGCCACGGCCAGGGGCTGGTCCAGTTCGTGCTCGCCGCGCACGAGGGGCAGCGCAACACCCGCCTGTTCTGGGCGGCCTGCCGCGCCTACGAGAACGGCCTCGGACCCGCCCTGACGGACTCCCTCGTGGCCGCCGCCCGCGAGACCGGCCTGACCGAACGCGAGGCCCGCGCCACGATCGCGTCGGCGGCCAGGCTCACGGGACACCGGCCGTGAGGGCCGGACGCCGACGACCGGGCTGGGTAGCCCCGGGGGTGGCTTCTTCGGTGGCCGTAGCGGATCACCCCTCGCCATGCCGGCGCCGGAGCCGCGTCGAGCCGAGCGCGGCTCCGTTTCCTCGCCGGCTGTCACCGCCGGTTGCCCGCCCAGCACGACGGCCCCCGACCGACGTGCTGGTCAGGGGCCGTTCTCGCGTGCGGTGGGTGTGGGATTTGAACCCACGGTGACATCGCTGCCACGACGGTTTTCAAGACCGTTCCCTTAGGCCGCTCGGGCAACCCACCTCGCTCGCCCGCCGGGGGCGGAGCGGGTACAGCGTACCGGGCGCGGGCCGGGGTGTGGGGGCACGGCCCCCGTGGCTCAGCTGTCGCCCACCCGGGAACCCAACGTCAGTTCCGCCGTGTGCTCCTGGCCGCCGCGCTTGTAAGTGACCGTCACCCTGTCGCCCGGCTTGTGGGTCCAGATCTCGCCGATCAGGGTCGGGCCGCTGTCGATCACGTGGTCGTCGAGCTTGGTGATGACGTCACCGGACTTGAGGCCGGCCTTGTCCGCCGGACCGCCCGCCTCGACCGCGGCGGAGCCGCCCGAGCCCTGGTCGGTGATCTGCGCGCCGTCGCCGGAGTCCTGCAGGGAGACGGACGCGCCGATGCGCGCGTACACCGGCTTGCCGGTCTTGATCAGCTGCTGGGCGACGTACTTGGCCTGGTTGATCGGGATGGCGAAGCCCAGGCCGATCGAGCCGGACTGGCCGGTGCCGAAGCCGCCGCTGCCGGTGGACTGGATCGCGGAGTTGATGCCGATGACCGCGCCGGCCGAGTCCAGCAGGGGGCCGCCGGAGTTGCCGGGGTTGATCGACGCGTCGGTCTGCAGGGCGCTCATGTACGACGACTTGCTGCCGGAGCCGCCGTCGCTCGAGGCGACCGGACGGTTCTTGGCGCTGATGATGCCCGTGGTGACCGTGTTGGACAGGCCGAAGGGGGCGCCGATGGCGATGGTCTCGTCGCCGACGGCCACCCTGTCGGAGTCGCCGAGGGCGAGCGGCTTGAGGTCGGAGGGGGCGTTCTTGAGCTTGATCACCGCGACGTCGTAGCCCTGCGCGTGGCCGACGATCTCGGCGTCGTACTTCTTGCCGCTCGGGAAGGTGGCCGTCAGCTTGCCGCCGTCCACCGCGTCCGCCACCACGTGGTTGTTGGTGACGATGTGGCCCTGGGTGTCGAAGACGAACCCGGTGCCCGTGCCGCCCTCGCCGCTGGTGCTCTCCGCCTCGATGGTCACCGTGCTGGGCAGCGCCCTGGCGGCCACGTTGGCGATCGTCCCCGGCGCGCGCTTGACCTGCGTGGCGCCGCTGTCGGTCGCGGAGACGGTGGTGGAGCCGCGGTCGTCGCGGTCCTTGGCCAGCGTGTAGCCGAGGCCGCCGCCCAGGCCGCCCGCCACCAGCGCGGCCACCAGGACCGCGGCCACGAGCCCGCCGCGTCCGCCGCGCGGCTTGGGGGCGGGCTGCTGGTAGGTGCTCCCCCAGCCGGTGCCCGCGGCGCCGGAGCCGCCGTCGGCGTAGGCCGGGGTGGCCGGCGGCGGGGGCGGCCAGGAGCCGTCGGGGGCCGGGCCGGGCTGGTACGCGGCGCCGTGGTCCGCCGCCGCCGAGGTCGCCGGGGCCTCGTGGGGCACGGGCGGCAGCGGAGCCGTCGGCGCGTTCCCCTCCGGGGCGGAGCCGTGCGGTGAAGCGGCGGGAGAGGCCATCGGCACGGGAGGTGCGGACGGCGCCGGGGGTACCGCGTTGCCCTCGTTCTCGGTGCTCACAGGTCTTCTCCTCGATCCACGCCTGGTGTCGTCGGTCGCACTGGTCTGCGGTCAGCTTTTCCCACGGGCCGTCAGAGCACCATAAGCGGTGGCTGTGGGTCCGGCAGCTGTCTTTATATAGGTTTATATAGGATCTTACGGGCAAAGGTTTTGTAACGTGCATGCCGTAGGGCCCCCTGCGCCGCCCGGACATGCCCGGGCCGCCCCGTGTACCCGGCGACGGTGGCACCATGACGCGGTGACCCACGCACGACAGCACTCCCTCCAGGTCGTCGCCCACCGCGGCGCCTCCGAGGACGCACCCGAACACACCCTCGCCGCCTACCGGAAGGCCATCGAGGACGGCGCGGACGCCCTGGAGTGCGACGTACGGCTGACCGCGGACGGCCATCTGGTCTGCGTCCACGACCGGCGGGTGAACCGTACCTCCAACGGCCGCGGCGCGGTCTCCGCGCTGGAACTGGCCGATCTGGCCGCCCTCGACTTCGGCTCCTGGAAGACGCGCGAGGCCTGGCACGGGCGCGACGAGGAGCCCGACTGGGAGCACCGGCCGGAGGACCGCGAGGAGACCTCCGTGCTCACCCTGGAGCGGTTGCTGGAGCTGGTCGCGGACGCCGGACGGCGGGTGGAGCTGGCCATCGAGACCAAGCATCCCACGCGCTGGGCGGGCCAGGTCGAGGACCGGCTGCTGACCCTGCTGAAACGGTTCGGGCTGGACGCGCCGGCCTCTCCCGACGAGTCCCCGGTCCGCGTCATGAGCTTCTCGGCGCGTTCGCTGCACCGCGTGCGGGCCGTGGCGCCGACGCTGCCGACGGTGTACCTGATGCAGTTCGTCTCGCCCCGGCTGCGCGACGGGCGGCTGCCCGCGGGCGTACGCGTCGCGGGGCCCTCGATCCGCATCGTGCGCGCCCACCCCGCGTACGTGGAGCGGCTGAAGCGGGCCGGTCACGAGGTCCACGTGTGGACCGTGAACGAGCCCGAGGACGTCGATCTCTGCGTGGGGCTGGGCGTCGACGCCATCATCACCAACCGCCCGCGCGCGGTGCTGCGGCGACTGGGCCGCTGAGCCGGCCGCCGCCTCCCGGCGCGCGCGTGCCCGTCACGGGGTGTGCTCCGGCGCGTTCGCTGCGTGTCCGCCCGTGTCGAATGCGTCACCGGAAGAGGACTGGCCGGTTTCCGGCACAGGCCGGGAGGGCATCCACCCCATGGCGTGGGGCGAAGGAGGTCTCGGGGGTGGCGTTGGTGGTGGCACAGGAGGTGCCCACGTCGTCGAGCATGGCCGTACCTCATGGCCCTGCGGGCGTGGGGGAGGCGCGGCACCGGATGCGGGCGCAGCTGCGCAGCGGTGGCGTGTCCGAGTCGGTCATCGACGACGCCGTACTGATCCTTTCCGAACTGTTGAGCAACGCCTGCAAGCACGGGCGGCCCCTGGGGGACGCGTCGGCCGGGGACGGGGACGTCCGTGCCGCCTGGCGGGTCGACGCGCGCGGGCGGCTCGTCGTGGAGGTCACGGACGGCGGCGGCCCGACCCGCCCGGCGCCGGCCACGCCCTCGGTAACCGCGCACGGCGGTCGCGGGCTGAACATCATCACGGCCCTCGCCGACGACTGGGGCGTCCGGGACGACGTCCACGGCGAGGTGACCGTCTGGGCGCTGGTCCACGAGGACGTCCACGATCCCGATGCCGGGTGCCGCCGCGACGGTTTCGCTACGCGCGTCACCAGATCCGCGCCGCTGCCCGGCCTGTCCGGCCTCACCGGCCTGGACTTCACCGAGGCGTTCGACGAACTGGACTGAGCCGGGGCGGTCCCGCGTCGCCGGGGACCGTGCGGTCCCGCGTCGCCGGGAACCGTGCGGGCGGACGGCGTGTCCCCCGTCCACCGCCCGCGGATTCACCCACCGGCGTCGAGCGCGCGTGCGTTGTCCACAGGTTCCCGTCGGCCATGGTCCGAACGGCTAGGCTCCGGACGTACGAGAAGAGCCGTAACCGGGAGACACCCACCATGGCCAAGAAGCGACCCCAGACGAAGGCCAAGCCGCAGCCGATCGACGGGGAGATCCCGGTTGTCGGCGCCCGCGAACCCTGCCCCTGCGGCAGCGGGCGGCGCTACAAGGCCTGCCACGGCCGGACCGCCGCGCACGCCGCGACCGAGCTGGTGCAGCGCCCGTTCGAGGGACTGCCCGGCGAGTGCGACTGGGTCGCGCTGCGCGAACTGGTCCCGGCCGCGACGGCCGGGCTGACCCTGCGCGACGGCCTGCCCGAGGGCGTCCCGTCGGTCACCCTGGCCACCGTGCTGCCGATGGCCTGGCCCGCGCTGCGCCGCGACGACGGCTCGGTGCTGCTCGGCCTGCAGAACGACACGGCGTCCGGTGACATCAGCCGCGACCTCGCCGACACGCTGCTGCGGGCGCTTGAGGCCGCGCCCGGCACCCCGGTGCAGGGCCGCCGGGCCCCCGCCGAGGGTCCGCGCCTGCAGGATCTGCTCGACCCCGAGGGCGCGTTCGAGCCGGTCGTGCACAGCGGCTTCGAGTTCTGGGTGCCGGACGCGGAGAACGCCACGCCGGAGGTGGCGGCCTCCCTGGAGCGGGCCAACGCCGCCGCCATCCCGACCGTGAAGCTGTCCGGCGTGGACGCCGCGTACTGGTGCGAGACCCCGGAGAAGAACCATCTGCGCTGGGTCATGCCCCACCCGGAGGAGCAGCTTCTGGACGCCCTCGCGCGGTTGCACGCGGCGGGCCGGTCCAGCCTCGGCGAGGGCACCCGGCTCGTGGGCTCCTTCCGTGCTCACGGCCTGATCGTGCCGGTCTGGGACCTGCCGACCGGCGTCACCGCGGAGGACGTGGAGAAGCCGGCCGCCGAGTTCGCCGAGCGCCTCGCCGCCGCCCTCGCCGTGCGGGAGCCGCTGACTCCGGACGAGCGCCGGGCGCGCGGCGGCCTGACCAACCGGCAGGTCACGCTGAGCTGACGCCCGCGCCCGGGTGTCACGGCTGACTGGTCGGTCAGCCGTGACACCGGACCGTACGGCAGGTGACTCCTGTCACAACTCCCGGTTCGGACAGGGCAATCGGTGTCCGAATAGCCAACCCGGAATTTGCGAACCGCCGATCTCTTGTTACCGTTCCAGTAGCCCGGTTGCTGGTGCATCCCCCGTCGCCAGCAACCGGGTCTTTCCATGCCCGCATGCGGTGCGCCGCGCGGTCGCCGGCCGTCAACTCCCCCTGTCGGGTCAGGAGTTGCTGCCGGAGCGGAGCAGCAGTGCCCCCGCCGGGCCGTGCTCGGCGAACTCGGTGACGGCCGTGTAGGCGTCCGGTCCGCCCCGGCTGCGCTCGCGCGGCGTCTCACAGGTGGCGGGCTCGTCGTCGGCCCCGGTGGCGCAGCGCGTCTGCACGGTCCGGTCGTCCGGACCCATGAGGCTCAGCACGGAGTCCAGAGAAGCGCCGGTGGCGTTGCGGTAGTAGGTGCGCGCCCAGGTGTCCTCGCCCCGCGTCAGCACACAGGTCTGCGCCTCGATGCCCTCGGGCGAGGTCAGTTCGGGCCCGCAGCGGGCGGCGGTGGCGAGCCCCAGGCCGAGCAGGCGGGGGGAGCGGCTGCCGGTGTGGGGGCGGGTCCCGGCGTCACCGCGGGAGGCGGCCGGTACGGCGGCCCGGCCGGTGTCGCCCGCCTGCCGCGCGGAGGCCACGGCCAGCGGCAGCGCGGCCATGGCCGCCACGAAGCCCGCGAGGGCGAGCAGCCGGAGCCGCCGGGGGTCGGGCTTTCGGTGGTTCCGCCGGCCTCGGTGCGGCCGTGGCGCGCGGTGCGGCCGTGGGGCGCCATGGCCGCCGGGTTGACGCTGCATATGCGGACGATAACGAGCGAGCGGGGCTCGCCCGCCCCGCCCGCGCCCGACACCCCTACAACTCGGGCGCGCTCACACCCGTACGAGTGAGGGCGTCGACCACAGCGTCCACGACGGCCTCCACGTCGGGCACCCACGGCGCGGCCGACCCGGGCAGCGGCGCGCGCTCCCAGCGGACGGCGCCCTGGCCGGTCTCGGACGGGGGCAGCGCGAGATAGCCGCCCTCGCCGTGGAAGCGCAGGGAGCCGGGGACGAAGTCCTTGGCGTAGAGCAGTTCGCCGAGCTGCTCCATGGAGTACGGCTTGACGAGCAGCGCCCAGCGGGTGGGCGAGGCGATCACCGGTCCGAGCCGCATGCCGCGCCGGTCGAGCAGGGCGAGGGCGCGGGAGGCGGCGAGCGCCGGCAGGCTGACCGCGCAGGGCGCCTTGCCCCCGGTGGCCAGGACGATCGGGGCGGCCGGCCGGTTGGTCCACCACCAGCGCACCATGCGCGCGTCGGTGGTGGCGGCGAGCAGGCCGGGGTCGAAGGGGTGCGCGCCGGGCACCGTGCACTCCGGGTCGGGGCAGGCGCAGCGGGCCCGCCCCTGCGGGTCCGGCGCCACTCCGGGGAGCACCGGCCACTGCCACTGCGTCGCGAAGGTCAGGGCCGCGCCGATCAGTTCGGGCCTGCCGTCTTTACGCCTGGACAGAAGCCTGCGTCGCCTTCCGAGGATCTCGCGCATGAGCGCTCGTTCCTTTCCGTTGCACCGCTGGCAACACCGTGGGCCACATCACACCATGTGTCGATCACTTCACTGGGCGTACCTGTTGGCGCATCACACCCCCGCGCACGGCAGGGGGAACCCCGGGGGGGTCGAGCGTTGGCCGCGTCCGCGTCCATAGTGCGTCCATCAAAAGCACGGTTGCGGCGCGGGGGTGGCGAAGTCTGGCGTTTTGCCGTCGCGCGTGTTTCTCTCCGCCTCCGCCACGGGAGGATGGGGCTCGGCCGTCGGTGGCTATGACGCCCGGGTCCGTCGCCAGGTTCCGGGTGGCCCCCAACCACCCCTGGCCTTCTCCGAGTACGTACCCATCACGACCGCTGTGACGCTCCGTGGAGCAAGGCCAGTCGACCGCAATGAACCGATACCTAAGGCAGTTTTGAGCCAACTTGGCAGTAAGGCAAGGGGTTCGAGGAAAACCCTCACCAACCTCATGGACACCAGGAATCCCCGCAGGACAATGCTGGACATCCCCTCACGAGTGCGTGTACATGTGGAGACACTGCTAGCGGCGCAGAATGACATGGGGGTTTGCGATGCTTCTGAGCAATACGCACCGGTCTGAAGGCCGGACGCCATGAACGCCCCGCACCCTCCGAAAGTGGCTGGAATCGATTCAACAGTTTCCACTTCCGCCCACACTGCCGCACCCGCCTCCCCCGCCTCGGGTCCCGCCCCCGCGGTCCCCGCGCCGCACAGCCCCGCCCCCGGCGCCCTGCTCCAGGACCGGCTGGCCGGCTGGGTCTCCGACCTCACGACCCTCCACGAACTCACCGAGCGCCTCTCCCGCACGAGCGCCCTCGACCCCGCGCTGCACGAACTCCTGCGCGGCGGCGCCGCCCTGGTCGGCGCCCGCCGCGGCCTGGCCGTCCTGGAGCCCGCCGACGGCGACGGCCCCCGCACCACCCTCGGTCTCGGCCTCGGCCCCGCCGATCTCGGCCACCTCGAGACCGTGCCGCGCGCCGCCCTGCCGTACGACACCAGCGGCGCCGCCGAGACCGTGCACGCCGACCTGTTCGCCGAGGACGGCCTGGACCCGCGCCACCGCGAGGTGGCCGCCCGCCTCGGCTACGCCGCCAGCTACTCCCTCCCGCTCGCCACCGAGTCCGCCGGCCGTCTCGGCGCCGTCGTCTGGCTCTACGACGAACCGGCCGAACCGCACGAGCGCCGGCGCCACCTGGCGGGCCTGTACGTCCGGCACGCCACCGAGCACCTCGCCCGGCTACTGGAGGTGGAGCGCACGCGCGCGTGCGTGGCGACCCTCACCGGGGAACTGCTGCCCGCCCGGCTGCCCCGGGTGCCCGGCGTCCAGCTGGCCGCCCGGCACCGCACCGGCCCGCGCGGCGGCGGGGACTGGTACGACGCCCTGCCGCTGCCGGAGGCCGCCCTCGGCCTCTCGGTCGGCTCGGTCACCGGCTCCGGGCCGAGCGCGGTGGCCGCCATGGGGCGGCTGCGCGCCTCCCTGCGCGCGTACGCCGTGATGGAGGGCGAGGACCCGGTCGCCGTCCTGTCCGACCTGGAGCTGCTGCTGCGGCTGACCGAGCCGGCCCGCTCGGCCACCGCGCTGTTCGCCTACTGCGAGCCCGCCGTGCGCAAGGTCACCCTGGCCGGTGCCGGGCACAGTCCGCCGCTGCTGATCGGCGAGCGGCGCACCGAGTTCGCCGAGACCTCCGTCTCCGCGCCGCTCGGCATGCTCGCCTGCTGGGAGGCGCCCAGCGCGGAGATCCAGGCGGAGGCCGGCGAGACGGTCCTGCTGTACACCGACGGGCTGCTGCACCGCACCGGCGACCCGATGGACCGGGCCTTCGCCCGGCTGCACGCCGCCGCCGCGGGTGTTCCGCGCGCGCTGCGGCAGGATCCGGGAGCCGTCGCCGACCACGTCCTGCGCGCGGTCCTGCCGGACGGCCTGGACGCGGCCGACAGCGAGGAGGACGTGGTCCTGCTGGCGGCCCGCTTCGACTGAGCCGCGCGCTCCGGGCGGCCGGCATGACCGGGCATAACAGGTCATCCGCCCCCGCCCGCTCCTGGTACGACCGTACGATGATGGTGGTCCCCGCCCGGCCACAAGCAGGAGCGTCGCGGGCCCCCGGGGGAGATCACTGGCGTATCGAGGAGGATCACGTGTCCGACGAGCTCAACCCGGCCGTCCCCGACTCCGCTACCGCGGAGGGCCCGGAGACCGAGGCCGAGGAGACCGTCAAGCAGCGGAAGAACGGCCTGTACCCGGGCGTCTCCGACGAGCTTGCCGAGAACATGAAGTCCGGCTGGGCCGACACGGAGCTGCGTGACCTGGAGCCGATCCCGCAGGCCACCGAGACCGCGCGCCGCCGCGCCGCGCTCTCCGCACGCTTCCCGGGCGAGCGCCTGGTGATCCCGGCGGGCAACCTGAAGACCCGCTCGAACGACACCGAGTACCCCTTCCGCGCCTCCGTCGAGTACGCCTACCTCACCGGCAACCAGACCGAGGACGGCGTCCTGGTGCTGGAGCCCAGGGGCGACGGCCACGAGGCCACCCTCTACCTGCTGCCGCGCTCCGACCGCGAGAACGGCGAGTTCTGGCTCTCCGGCCAGGGCGAGCTGTGGGTCGGCCGCCGGCACTCCCTCACCGAGTCCGAGGCGCTGTACGGCATCCCGGCCGCCGACGTGCGGGAGCTGGCCGACAAGCTCCGCGAGGCCACCGGCCCGGTCCGTGTGGTGCGCGGCCACGACGCCGGCATCGAGGCGGCCCTGACCGACAAGGTCACCGCCGAGCGCGACGAGGAGCTGCGCGTCTTCCTCTCCGAGGCCCGTCTCGTCAAGGACGAGTTCGAGATCGGCGAGCTGCAGAAGGCCGTCGACTCGACGGTGCGCGGCTTCGAGGACGTCGTCAAGGTCCTCGACAAGGCCGAGGCGACGAGCGAGCGCTACATCGAGGGCACGTTCTTCCTGCGCGCGCGCGTGGAGGGCAACGACGTCGGCTACGGCTCCATCTGCGCGGCCGGCCCGCACGCCTGCACCCTGCACTGGGTCCGCAACGACGGCCCGGTCCGCTCCGGCGACCTGCTGCTGCTGGACGCCGGCGTGGAGACCCACACCCTCTACACCGCCGACGTCACGCGCACGCTGCCGGTCGGCGGCACGTACAGCGAGATCCAGAGGAAGATCTACGACGCCGTGTACGAGGCCCAGGAGGCCGGTATCGCGGCCGTGAAGCCGGGCGCCAAGTACCGCGACTTCCACGACGCCGCGCAGCGGGTGCTGGCCGAGAGGCTCGTCGAGTGGGGCCTGGTCGAGGGCCCGGTCGAGCGGGTCCTGGAGCTGGGCCTCCAGCGCCGCTGGACCCTGCACGGCACCGGGCACATGCTCGGCATGGACGTCCACGACTGCGCCGCCGCGCGGACCGAGACGTACGTGGACGGCACGCTGGAGCCGGGCATGGTGCTCACCGTCGAGCCGGGGCTGTACTTCCAGGCCGACGACCTGACCGTGCCGGAGGAGTACCGGGGCATCGGCGTCCGGATCGAGGACGACATCCTCGTGACGGAGGACGGCAACCGGAACCTGAGCGCCGCGCTGCCCCGGCGGTCGGACGAGGTCGAATCGTGGATGGCCTCCCTGAAGGGCTGATCTGCGTTTGAATGGCCGGGTACCGGGGAGGTGCCCGGCCATTTCGTCTGCGGGTGGCGCCGTGGCCGGCCGCGGGGTTCCCCGCGCCCGCTCGGGGCGCGGGCAGTGACGGGGGTGGAAACGTGGACGACTTCTGGTCGGGCGTCGGTGTCGACCTGCATCTCGAACCCGACGCGGCCGACGGGCGCCGGGCAGGGCTCGAACGGGCCCTCAGGGACGCCGTACGGGACGGGCGGCTCGGGCCGGGCACCCGCCTGCCGGCCACCCGGCGGCTCGCGACCGACCTCGGGATCTCCCGCGGCACCGCGAAGGCCGCCTACGACCAGCTGGTCGCCGAGGGCTACCTGACGGCACGGCAGGGCTCGGGCACCCGGGTCGCCGAACTGCCCGCCGTGCAGGCGGAGGAGCCGGGCACGGACACGCGCGCCCGGGCGCCACGCCTCGACCTGCGCCCGGGCAGTCCGGACGTCGGCGCGTTCCCGGCGGCGGCCTGGCTGCGGGCGCTGCGCCGCGCCATAGCGACGGCACCCTCGCTGGCGTACGACTACGGCGACCCGCGCGGCCGGATCGAGCTGCGCACCGCGCTCTCCGGCTACCTGGGGCGGGCGCGCGGGGTGCTGGCGCCGCCGGAGCGGATCGTCATCACCTCGGGCTACGTGCAGGGCCTGGCGCTGCTCACGCGGGTGCTGGACGGCGCCGCCGTCGCCATGGAGGACCCGGGTCTGCCCTTCCACCGGGAGGTGGTGCGGCACAACGGCGGAACGGTCCTGCCGGTGCCGGTCGACGCGCGCGGGGTACGCCCCGAGGAGCTGGACGGGGCCGCGGCCGTGGTGGTCACGCCGGCCCACCAGTACCCGACCGGGGTGACCCTGCACCCCGAGCGGCGCCGGGCGCTCACCGACTGGGCACGCGCGCGCGGCGGGCTGATCGTCGAGGACGACTACGACGGCGAGTTCCGCTACGACCGCCAGCCCGTGGGCGCGGTGCAGGGGATGGCGCCGGGCCAGGTGGTGTACCTGGGCACCGCCTCCAAGACCCTCGGCCCGGCGCTGCGGCTCGGCTGGATGGTGCTGCCGCCGCACCTGGTCGACGCGGTCGCCGACGCCAAACTGCACAGCGACCACCACACCGAGACCATCGGCCAGCTCGCGCTCGCCGAGCTGATCGACAGCCACGCGTACGACCGCCACGTGCGCGCGTGCCGGCTGCGCTACCGGCGGCGCCGGGACCAGTTGCTGGACCGGCTGGGGGCGCGCCGGAGCGTGCGCGGGATCGCGGCCGGGCTGCACGCGCTGATCGAGGTGCCGGACGAGGCGGCCGTCCTGGAACGCGCGGAGGCGGAGGGACTGGCGCTGGGCGCGCTCGGCGACCACTGGCACACGCCGGGCCCCGGCCGGCCCCAGGGCCTGGTCGTCGGCTACGGCACCCCCAGGGAGCGGCTGTACCCGGAGGCCCTGGAGACGCTGGCGAAGGTCCTCGGACAGGTCGGCGGCACCGGCAGGGCGACCGCTAGGCCGTGAGCAGGGACGGGTCCTTGCGCCATTTGAGGATCTTGTCGAAGCTGACGACCGTCCCGCCCCGGCCGGACTTCGGGCCGATGTGCACGTGGTCGGCCAGTTCGCGGATGAGACAGAGGCCGCGGCCGTGCTCGGCGTCGGGGCGGGCCGGCCGGGTGTCGGCCGGACGGGTGAAGCCGGGACCCGCGTCGGTCACCTCGATACGGCACTTCTCCCCGTCGAGGTAGGCGGTCACCCGGTACGCCTCCGGGGCGCCGCGGGCGGTGTCCCCGCCGTGCTCGACGGCGTTGGCGCAGGCCTCGCTCAGGGCGACGGACAGGTCGTAGGAGATCTCCGGGTCGACTCCCGCCGTCTCCATCGTGCCGATCAGCAGTCGCCGGGCGAGCGGCACGCTGGCGGCCTCGCGCCGCAGATGGAGTGACCACCAGATGCTCATGCTCCAGCCTCCCGGCCGCGGCTCGACATACCGTTACGTATTGCCGCCCGTAGGCGGCCGTAAGCACTGCGTCGACGTGTCTGCGCCCATCCGGCCGATGCGCCGGGGGAGGAATCGGTGTATGAGGGGCGCCTCAGGCGCCCTGCCGTAGGCGCGCGGTGAGGGCAGTGCGATGATGACCCCGCCATGACTGCCCCCCACCCGCGCACGGCGCACTCCGGAGCCGGGCTCCGGATCCTGCGGGCCGCGGTGTTCGCCGCGGTCTGCGTCGCGCTGGCCGCGGGCGGGCACTCCCTGGCCTCCTGCGCGCCCGTGCCGCTGTGGACGCTCGGCGCGGGCTTCCTCGGCGCCCTGCTGCTCGTGGCACCGCTCGCCGGGCGGGCCCGCTCGCTGCCGGGCATCGCCGTGCTCCTCGCCCTCGGCCAGACCGTGCTGCACACCCTGTTCGGGCTGGGCCAGCACGGGATGACGATGGCCTCCGCCGGGATGTCGACGGGCGCGACGGGGCCGGCGGCCGGCGGGCCGGCGGGCGCCGCGCTGAGCGACAGCGCGCTGGTCGAGCGGGCCGCGCGGCTCGTGTGCGGCTCGACCGCCGCGTCCCTCACCCCGGGACACGCCTTCCGCCTGCTGCTCGACGCGCGTCTCATCGACCGCGCCGGCCGGCCGACGTCCTCCGCCCTGGCCGGCTACGAGCACGTCCACGACGCCGCCGGCGCCTCGGCCGGCCTGCTGCCCTCGCTGCCGATGCTGCTCGGCCACGTGCTCGCGGCCGTCGCCGCCGGCTGGCTGCTGCGCCGCGGGGATCTCGCGGTGCTGCGGCTGATCGAGCTGTCGGCGCATGGAGTCGCGGAGGGGGCGCTCGTACGATCCCTGCGCGCGGCTCTCGCGCTGACACGCGCCCTGTGCGCCGGGCTGCTGCCCGCCACCGGGCCGGGCCCGCGCGGCCCGCGTCCCGACCGGGACGGGGCACCGGCCCCGCACACCGCCGTACTCCAGCACACGGTGATCCGGCGCGGCCCGCCCGCCGCCGCCCTCCTCCTCGCCGCCTGACGCGGCCACCACTTCCCGACACGGACCCGGTGCGCCGCCGACGCGCGGCACGCGCGCGTGCACGTTCCCGGTCAGCCGAACGGCCGATTTCGGTGCCGCACTGCCACATCACGGGGCACACGCGCGTATCCCTCTTCATCACCGGTTCCCACTCGAAGTGGAGTGCTTCCTTCATGAAGGCTTCTCGTATCGCCGCCGCCGCCGCTGTCGCGGGCACGGCCGTCCTCACCCTGTCCGCCCCCGCCTTCGCGCACGTCTCCGTGCAGCCGGAGGGCACCGCGGCCAAGGGCGGCTACGCGGTCGTGGACTTCAAGGTCCCGAACGAGCGTGACAACGCCTCGACGACCAAGGTCGAGGTGAACTTCCCGGCCGACCACCCGATCGCCTCGGTGATGCCGGAGGCGATCCCGGGCTGGAAGATCGACATCACCAAGTCCAAGCTGGCCAAGCCGCTGACCATGCACGGCGAGAAGATCGACGAGGCCGTCACCAAGGTCACCTGGACCTCCGACGGCAAGGGCATCGAGCCCGGCTACTTCCAGAAGTTCCCGCTCTCCCTGGGCGCGCTGCCCGAGAACACCGACCAGCTGGTCTTCAAGGCGGTCCAGACGTACTCCAACAAGGAGGTCGTCCGCTGGATCGAGGTGCCGCAGGAGGGCCAGGACGAGCCGGAGAACCCGGCCCCGGTCCTGGAGCTGTCCGCCGCCACCGACGACCACCACGGCACGGCGAGCGCCGAGAAGACCGCCGAGAAGACCGGGCAGACGGCCGCCGCCGCGGACTCCGGCGACGACAGTGACACCACCGCGCGCGTGCTCGGCGTGGTCGGCATCGTCGTCGGCGTCGCGGGCGTGGCCTACGGCGTCCTCGCGGGCCGCCGCCGGACCGCCGCCTGACCCTCCGTTCCACCGCGCGCACCGGGGGCCGTACCACCCCGCCACCCGGACCGTCGCACGACCCCGGTGCGCGCCGGAGTACACACATCTGGGACATTTCTCTATGCGCAAGAAGACGTTCACCGCGGCCGTGCTGCTCGCCGCCGCCACCTTGACCCTCTCCGCCTGCGGCAGCGGCGACGACGGCAAGCCGCCGGTCACCGTGGTCTCCGGAGGGTCGGACGCGGACAAGGCCGCCACCGTGCTGGACCAGCCGTTCGACAAGCCGGACCTGGTCCTCACCGACACCCACGGCAAGAAGTACGACCTCCGCAAGGCGACCCAGGGACACCCGACCCTGGTCTACTTCGGCTACACGCACTGCCCCGACATCTGCCCGACGACGATGAGCAACATCGCCGTCGCCAAGAAGGCGCTGCCCAAGGCCGAGCAGAACGACCTCCGGGTCGTGTTCGTCACCACCGACCCCGGCCGCGACACCCCGGCCGAGCTGGGCAAGTGGCTCAAGGGCATCGACCCGCAGTTCATCGGCCTGACCGGCGACTTCGCCAAGATCCAGGCCGGCGCCCGGTCCGTCGGCATCTCCGTGGAACCGACGACGAAGGACAAGAACGGCAAGCTCGTCTCCGTCCACGGCACCCAGGTCGTCGCCTTCTCGCCGAAGACCGACGCCGGGTACGTCCTCTACGGCGAGGACACCACCGTCGACGACTACACCAAGGACCTGCCCAAGCTCGTCGAGGGAGCCACCCCGTGAGGTGCCGCGCCGCCGTCCTGACCACGGGCGCGCTCGCCGCGGCCCTGGCCCTCACCGCCTGCTCCGGGTCCGGCTCGGAGCCGGGCCGGGCCGAGCTGTCCGTCGGCTCCTCCTACATGCCCCAGCCCGTCTCCGCGGACATGGCCGCCGGGTTCCTGACGATCACCAACAAGGGCGGGGCCGGGGACGAACTGACCTCGGTCACCAGTGACGTCGCCGGCGAGGTGACCATGCACAGCACGGTCGGCGGGGCCATGACGCAGAAGTCCTCCTTCGCGATACCGGCCCACGGACGGCTGGTGTTCCGAAGCGGCGGCAACCATCTGATGTTCGAGCGGCTGAAGCGTGCGCCGAAGCAGGGCCAGACGGTCACCGTGAAGCTCACCTTCAGCAAGTCCGGGCCGGTCACCGTCGAGATGCCCGTGAAGTCCGCCACGTACAACCCGTCGACCGGCCACTGAGGGAGGGACCACCGTGACCCGGACCATCGCCCCCCGCGTGCGGATCCTGATGCTGCTGTTCATCGCCGTCACCGGCGCGCTGCTGGCGGGCGCCGGACCGGCCTCCGCCCACGCGGCGCTGACCGGCAGCGACCCCGCGCAGGGGGTGGTGGCCGCCAAGGCACCCACCCAGGTGTCGCTCACCTTCTCCGAGAAGGTGGCCCTGAACGACGACTCCCTGCGCGTCCTCGACCCCAAGGGCAAGCCGGTGCAGACCGGCAGCCCGGCCAACGTGAGCGGCACGACGTATTCCGTGCGGCTCAGGAGCGGCCTGGCCGACGGCACGTACACCGTCACCTACCAGGTCGTCTCCGCGGACAGCCATCCCGTCGCCGGCGCCTACACCTTCTCCATCGGGGCGCCCTCGCAGACCGTCGTCTCCGGCACCGGCCCGGTTGCGGGCGGCGGGGTCGTGGGCGGGCTCTACGCGTTCGGCCGGTACGTGTCCTACGCCGGGTTCATCGTGCTCGCCGGCGGCGCGGCCTTCGTGCTCGCCTGCTGGCGGCGCGGCGCGGGCGTACGGCCCCTTCAGCGCCTGGTCGTCGGCGGCTGGATCGCGCTGACGGCGGCCACCCTGTGGCTGCTGCTCCTGCGCGGCGCGTACACCGGCTCCGGGAAGTTCGCCGACGTCTTCGACCTAGAACTGCTCGGCCAGGTGCTGCAGACGAAGACCGGTGCCGCGCTCGTGTCCCGGCTGCTGCTGCTCGCCGCCGCGGCGCTGTTCGTCGCCGTCCTCTTCGGCGCCTACACCCGGCGCGACGAAGGCGAGGAGAAACGCGACCTGACCTTCGGGCTCGCCGTCGGCGGCGTGGTCGTCGCGGCCGGGCTCGCCACCAGCTGGGCCATGGCCGAGCACGCCTCGACCGGGCTCCAGCCGGGCATCGCCATGCCGGTCGACGTCGTCCACCTGCTGGCCGTCGCCGCCTGGCTCGGCGGCCTCACCGCCCTGCTGACCGCGCTGTACCGGGCACCCGCCGAGATGCCGGTCGAGGCCGCCGCCGTACAGCGCTTCTCCCGGGTGGCCTTCGGCAGCGTCCTCGCCCTCGTCGTCACCGGCGTCTACCAGTCCTGGCGGCAGCTCGGCTCCTGGTCGGCGTTCACCGAGACCCGGTACGGACAGCTGCTGCTGGTCAAGATCGGGCTGGTGGCGGTGCTGGTGGGCATCGCGGCCGTGTCCCGGCGGTGGACGGGACGGCTCACCGACCCGGCCGTCCGCACCGGGAGGACGGAGAAGGCCGAGGCCCGCAAGGAGCAGGTCGCCGCCTCCAAGGCGACCGGCGGCAAGGGCACCGGCGCCGGTTCCCGGGACAGCCGGCGCGCCGCCCAGCTCGCCCGGCAGCGCGCCGCCGCCGACGCCGCCCGGGCGAAGCGGCTGCGGGACGGCGACCCGAACCGCTTCGGCCTGCGCCGCTCGGTGCTCGCCGAGGCCGGAGTCGCCCTCGTGCTGCTCGCCGTCACCACCGCGCTGACGCAGACCGAGCCGGGCCGCACCGAACAGGAGGCCAAGGCGGCCACCTCCACGTCGGCGGGCTCCGGCACCTCGGCGACGTCCGGCGCGCTCACCCTGGACATGCCGTTCGACACCGGCGGCACCGACGGCAAGGGCGTCGTCAGCATCGACCTCGACCCCGCGCGCGTGGGCGGCAACGAGATGCACGTCTACGTCCAGCGTCCCAACGGCCGGGCCTTCGACGTCCCGGAGGTGAAGGTCTCCTTCACCCAGGAGGCGAAGAAGATCGGTCCGCTTCCCGTGAACCCCGACCACATCACCACCGGTCACTGGTCGGCGAGCGGAGTGCAGATCCCCATGGCCGGCGACTGGAAGATCGCCGTCACGGTCCGCACCTCCGACATCGACCAGGTGACCGTCTCCAAGAACGCTCAGATCGGCTGAACCACACCATGCCCGACCAGTCCATCCCCCAGGCCCGTACGCCCGAGACGCCGACGGCGGAGCCCGTGTCCGGGGCGAGCGGCATCTCGCGGCGCGCCCTGCTCGGCACCGCCGGCGCCACCGGGCTCGTGCTCGGCACGGCCGGCGGCGCCGTGGGCTACGCCTCCGCGCCCGCCGGGGCGACTCCGCTCACCTCGGTGGGTGCGGGGCGGGCGATGTTTCACGGGAAACATCAGCCCGGTATCACCGACGGTCTCCAGGCGCGCGGCCACCTCGTCGCCTTCGACCTGGCGGCGGGCGCGGGCCGCAAGGAAGCGGCGGCCCTGCTGCGCCGCTGGTCCACGACCGCCGAGCGGCTGATGGCGGGCGAGGCCGCCCCGCACGGCGACACCGATGTGGCCCGGGACGCGGGACCCTCCTCGCTGACCCTCACCTTCGGCTTCGGACACAGCTTCTTCGGCAGGACGGGCCTGGAGAAGCAGCGGCCCGCCGCGCTCGACCCGCTGCCGGACTTCTCCTCCGACCACCTCGACAAGTCCCGCAGCGACGGCGATCTGTGGGTGCAGATCGGCGCGGACGACGCCCTGGTCGCCTTCCACGCCCTGCGCGCGATCCAGAAGGACGCGGGCTCGGCCGCACGGGTGCGCTGGCAGATGAACGGCTTCAACCGCAGCCCGGGCGCCACCGCCCGCCCCATGACGGCCCGCAACCTCATGGGCCAGCTCGACGGCACCCGCAACCCCAAGCCCACGGACACCGACTTCGACCGGCGGATCTTCGTGCCGGACCCGGGCGAGCCGGCCTGGATGGCCGGCGGCTCCTACGCGGTCGTACGCCGTATCCGCATGCTCCTCGACGACTGGGAGAAGCTCTCGCTCACCGCGCAGGAGCAGGTCATCGGGCGCCGCAAGGCCGATGGGGCACCGCTGTCCGGCGGCGACGAGACGACCCCGATGGACCTGGAGAAGACCGACGCCCAGGGCGGTTACGTCGTCCCGCTCAACGCGCACGCCCGGATCACCCGGCCCGAGAAGAACGGCGGCGCGGCCATGCTGCGGCGCCCGTTCTCCTACCACGACGGCATCGACGCGGACGGCACGCCCGACGCCGGTCTCCTGTTCATCTGCTGGCAGGCGGACCCCCTGCGCGGCTTCGTCCCGGTGCAGCGCAAGCTCGACCGGGGTGACGCGCTGTCGCGGTACATCCGGCACGAGGCGAGCGGCCTGTTCGCGGTGCCGGGCGGGGCGGCGAAGGGGGAGTACGTGGGGCAGCGCCTGCTGGAGGGGTGAACCGGGGAACCGACGGGCGAACCAGCCGTAGGCCGGGTAGACCGGGGTTCAAACCACCCGGTCGAGTGGTTGTCGCCGGATGCCTCAGCCGACCGGTCCGGCGGCCATTAGGGTGAGGACATGCCAGCGAGCTACGCCTATCTCGGCCCGGAGGGCACCTTCACGGAGGTCGCCCTGCGCACGCTTCCGGAGGCGGCCACCCGGGAGCTGATCCCGTACGTCTCGGTGCAGTCCGCGCTGGACGCGGTCCGGACCGGCGAGGCCGAGGCCGCGTTCGTGCCGATCGAGAACTCCGTCGAGGGCGGCATCACCACCACCCTCGACGAACTGGTCGCGGGCGAGCCCCTGATGATCTACCGCGAGGTGCTGCTGTCGATCACCTTCGCGCTGCTGGTGCGCCCCGGCACGGAACTCGCGGACGTCAAGACGGTCTCCGCCCACCCGGCGGCCCAGCCACAGGTGCGCAACTGGCTGCGCACGAACCTCCCGGAGGCCGCCTGGGAGTCGGCGGCCTCCAACGCCGACGCCGCCCGTCTGGTCCAGGAGGGCCGCTACGACGCCGCCTTCGCCGGCGAGTTCGCCGCCGCCCGGTACGGTCTCGAAGCGCTGGAGACCGGGATCCACGACGCGGAGAACGCGCAGACCCGGTTCGTGCTGGTCGGCCGTCCGGCCCGGCCGGCCGCGCCCAGCGGTACCGACAAGACCTCCGTGGTGCTGTGGCAGCGGGACGACCACCCCGGCGGCCTGCGCGACCTGCTCGGCGAGTTCGCCTCGCGCGGCATCAACCTCATGCTGCTCCAGTCGCGCCCGACCGGCGCCGGCATCGGCAACTACTGCTTCTGCATCGACGCCGAGGGGCACATCGCCGACCGGCGGATGGCGGAGGCGTTGACGGGCCTGCGGCGGATCTGCCTCCAGGTGCGTTTCCTCGGTTCCTATCCGCGCGCGGACATCGCGCCGGGCGGGGCCCGTCCGACGCTGCCCGGAACGTCGGACGAGGAGTTCATGGCGGCGGCGGACTGGGTGGCGCGCTGCCAGGACGGCCGGTTCTAGCGGGTCGTACCCACGAACGCCGACCGGTCGTACCTGCGAACGAACGTTATCCACAGAAGTTATCCACAGGTGCCCTTCTCGACCTGGGGACAAGTCGACAGAGCGGTACCACAGGGTCGACAAATCGCCCTGGAAGCCCTACCCGAGGCCACCGGCGGCCGACTCACCCTTCGTCCATCCGTTTCCTTTGGTTCATCTTTTGGGGCGACCGTTTTCCACCCGAAAGTGGGCGTCAGTGCGGTTTGACCCGGGAATTCTTCCGTCCGCGCACTCTTTTCGGAGTGATCAATTCCGACGTCCACAGATCTTCCACACAGCCTGTGGATAACTTCCCGGAGGGTGTGGATCGCTGTGGACAACCAGGCCGCCAAATCCCGTTCTCCACAAGGAAGTCGGGTCAACCGCACGCTCGGGGCGTGGCCCGTCCCAGGGAGTGAGACACTTTTCCCTTGACGCCCGGCGGGGCGTACGGGCCGCACAGCGCAGCACTCGCGGCAATTACCGCATAACGGAACGTACGCCGCGAATCAGAACTCCCCGGTTTGGTGATTCGTGAGCCGCGACGCCGCACCGGTAGCCTTGCCCTCGTGATTGACCTTCGCCTGCTCCGTGAGGACCCCGACCGTGTGCGCGCGTCCCAGCGCGCCCGTGGAGAGGACGTCGCGCTCGTCGACGCCCTCCTGTCTGCCGACGAGCGGCGCAGGTCCTCCGGCGTCCGCTTCGACGAGCTGCGCGCCGAGCAGAAGCAGCTCGGCAAGCTGATCCCCAAGGCCACCGCCGAGGAGAAGGCCGAACTGCTGGGCCGCGCCGAGCAGCTGAAGGCGGACGTGAAGGCCGCCGACGCCGAGCGCGACGCCGCCGACGCCGAGACCCAGGAGCTGCTGCTCAGGCTCGGCAACCTCGTCCACCCCGACGTGCCCGTCGGCGGCGAGGAGGACTTCGTCACGCTGGAGACGCACGGCACGATCCGCGACTTCGGCGCCGAGGGCTTCGAGCCCAAGGACCACCTGGAGCTGGGCCAGCTGCTCGGCGCGATCGACGTCGAGCGCGGCGCCAAGGTCTCCGGATCCCGCTTCTACTTCCTCACCGGTGTCGGCGCCCTGCTGGAGCTGGCCCTGGTGAACGCGGCGATCGCCCAGGCCACCGCCGCCGGCTTCACGCCGATGCTCACCCCGGCGCTGGTCCGCCCGCAGTCCATGGCCGGCACCGGCTTCCTCGGCCAGGCCGCCCAGGACGTCTACCACCTCGACAAGGACGACCTGTACCTGGTCGGCACCTCCGAGGTCCCGCTCGCCGCGTACCACATGGACGAGATCATCGACGCGGACCGGCTGCCGCTGCGGTACGCGGGCTTCTCCCCGTGCTTCCGCCGCGAGGCCGGCTCGCACGGCAAGGACACCCGGGGCATCTTCCGCGTGCACCAGTTCGACAAGGTCGAGATGTTCTCGTACGTCGCCCCCGAGGACTCGCAGGCCGAGCACCAGCGCCTGCTGGAGTGGGAGAAGCAGTGGCTGACCTCGCTGGAGCTGCCGTTCCGCGTCATCGACGTGGCCTCCGGTGACCTCGGCTCCTCGGCCGCCCGCAAGTTCGACTGCGAGGCGTGGATCCCGACCCAGGGCAAGTACCGCGAGCTGACCTCGACCTCGGACTGCACCGAGTTCCAGTCCCGCCGGCTGTCCATCCGGATGCGCGACGGCAAGCAGGTCAAGCCGCTCGCCACCCTCAACGGCACGCTGTGCGCCGTACCGCGCACCATCGTGGCGATCCTGGAGAACCACCAGCAGGCCGACGGTTCCGTCCGGGTCCCCGAGGTGCTGCGCCCCTACCTGGGCGGCCGTGAGGTGCTGGAGCCGGTCGCCAAGTGACCGCGTTCCCGTACCGGCTGATCGCCACCGATCTCGACGGGACGCTCCTGCGTTCCGACGACTCGGTCTCGCAGCGCACCCGCGACGCGCTCGCCGCGGCCACCGCGGCGGGCGCCGCGCACATCGTCGTCACCGGCCGCGCGGTCCCCTGGACCCGGCCCATCCTGGACGACCTCGGCTACGACGGTCTCGCCGTCTGCGGTCAGGGCGCCCAGGTGTACGACGCCGGCTCCCACCGCCTGCTGACCTCGGTCACCCTGGACCGGCAGCTCGCGGGCGTGGCGCTGGCCAAGATCGAGGCCGAGGTGGGTCCGCTGTACCTGGCGGCCAGCCGGGACGGCCTGGACGGCGAAGTGCTGGTGGGGCCGGGCTACGCGGTCACCGGCAAGCTCCCCGCCACCCCCTTCACGGACGCCTCCGACCTCTGGACGGCGCCCCTGAACAAGATCTACATACAGCATCCGACGCTGGGCGACGACGAGCTGGCGGAGGTGGCCCGGCAGACGGCCGGCGGCTTCGTCACGGTGGCCATGGCGGGCGAGGGCATCGTCGAGCTGCTCCCGCTCGGCCTGTCCAAGGCCACGGGACTGTCCCTGGCCGCCCGCCGCCTGGGCCTGAAGGCCGCCGACACGATCGCCTTCGGCGACATGCCCAACGACATCCCGATGTTCGCCTGGGCCGCCCGCGGCGTGGCCATGGCCAACGCCCACGCGGAACTGCGGGCGGTGGCCGACGAGATCACGTCCTCCAACGAGGAGGACGGGATCGCGGTCGTACTGGAGCGTCTGCTCGGCTAGGCCTCCCGCTCGATCATGCCGGGCTCGCGGGTCCTGCCACCGCGCCTCGCCGGGGTGACGTCGGTGACCACCTGCCGTCGCCGTCGAACCGGGTGCCCGGGCCGCCGTCCGTGGTGAGCGCGCCGGAGCCCGGTCACCGGTGCGGCTGCCGGCGTCAGCCGGTCCGACCCGGCCCGGAGCCAGGGGGCCCGGCCACCGCTGCGGCCGGGCCCCCGTGGCAACGGCTGGGTGGGCGGCCCACGCGAGAGCGACATCGCGTGCTCGAAGCGGCCGCTCCGGGCAGTCCCCGTGGCCTCACGGAGACGCTCCCAGTCGGTGACGCCGGGACGATCCCGGCGTATGGGGCACAATCACTGTGCCCCGCGCCGGAGCCGGGCGCCACCGATATATGAGGAGCGGGCGGGCGACCGCTACCGGCGGCGCCACCTGCGGCGCCGCGCCTTGCCGAAGAACCAGCCGGCCGGCGGCTCGTCGGAGCGCCAGGGCCGGGGCTCGGGGGCCTCGGCCCGCCAGCGCGCGGCGAGCATCCGGGCCCGGGCCGACGGCTCACAGATCCCGGCCGCCCGGACGAACGACTCGTCCAAGGCGACGTCGTCCCACACGTCCTCGCCGGTGCGCTCCCGCTTCTCGTGTCCCGGCGTCTCCTCAGCCATCTCCGGCCTCCTGCTTGTACGTCCGCTGAGCCCAGTGTGCGCGGGCCGGGGTGAAGCCCCCGTCAGGGCAGGGCCCCGTCACTCCTCGCCCGCGAGCGTCAGCGACCGCAGTTTCTGGCCGGCGTACCAGGTGGCCAGCACGGTGACCGCCACCAGCAGCACGGTGGCCGTCGGCAGGCCCACGTCCGAGGTCACCAGGTCCCCGCCGGCCAGCTTGTGCGCGACGGCCAGCGACCACTGCTGGACGCTCAGCGTGCGCGCGCCCGGCACCAGGGAGCCGAACAGCGCCTCCCAGACCAGGGCGTAGACGAGCCCGAAGACCACCGCGTGCCGGGAGACCGTGCCGAGCAGCAGGAAGAGCGCCGAGTAGGCGATGGAGGAGACCAGCGCGGCGACCGTGTAGGCGACCGCGATCTGCTGGCCGTTGCCGTTCAGGATCAGGCCGGCGACCAGGGTCGGCACCGCCGAGAAGACCATGGTCACGGCGATGGCGACGATCAGTTTGGTGAAGATGATCGTGGGGCGCTTGATCGGCTTCGACAGCAGGTAGACGACGGAGCCGTCGTCGATCTCCGGGCCGATCGCGCCGGTGCCGGCGATGACGCCGATGATCGGCACCATGGTGGCCAGCGCGAAGCCGCCGAGGACGTCCGAGGCCGTCTGGTCGTCGGCTCCGGTCAGGGCGCGGACGGCCACGGAGATCACGATCAGGAGCAGCGGGAGCGCACCGAGGATGAGGGCCCTGCGGCGGCCGAGCAGGGCCCGGTAGGTGAGCCGGGCGACGGTGGGGTCGTACATCTTCGGCCTCCTACGCCGCGACCAGGTACGAGAAGACGGACTCCAGGGACTCGTCGGACGGCGAGACCGTGAGGAGCCGGATGCCGTGGTCCCTGGCGACCTTCGGCAGCAGGGCGGTGAAGCGGCCGAAGTCGACGGCCTGGATGCGCAGGGCGCCCTCGGCGAGGTCGACCTCGATGCCGGCCGTCGAGGGGTCGGCGATCAGCGCGGCCGCGAGGGCCCGGTCGTCGCTGGAGCGGACCAGGTAGCGGTGCGGGCGGTCGGTCATCAGGCGGCGGATCCTGCGGAAGTCACCGCTGGCCGCGTGCCGTCCGGCGACCACGACCTCGATGTGCCAGGCGAGCTGCTCGACCTCTTCGAGGATGTGGGACGAGAACAGCACGGTGCGGCCCTCGTCGCCCATGCGCCGCAGCAGGTCCATGAGCTGCATGCGCTGGCGCGGGTCCATGCCGTTGAAGGGCTCGTCCAGCAGGAGCAGCGAGGGGTCGTGGACCAGGGCGGACGCCATCTTCACGCGCTGGCGCATGCCCTTGGAGTACGTCGCGATCCTGCGGTCCTGCGCGTACTCCATCTCCACCGTCGCCAGGGCGCGCTGGGCGGCCTTCTCACCGAGGCCGTGCAGTTCGGCGTTGGCCACGACGAATTCACGGCCGGTGAGGAAGTCGTACATCGCCTCGCGCTCGGGGACGATCCCGATGTGCCGGTAGATCGCCTCGTTGCGCCAGACCTGCTGCCCGTCGAGGGTGACGGTGCCGGTGGAGGGGGCGAGGAAGCCGCCCATCATGTTGATGAGGGTGGACTTGCCGGCGCCGTTGGGGCCGAGCAGGCCCGTGACGCCGGGACCGATGGTCATGGTGATGTCGTTGACGGCGACCACGTTGCCGAACCAGCGGGAGACGTGGTCGATGACGAGAGTGCTCATGGGCGCGACCCGTTCCTTGGAAGGGTGGTGGTGGCCGGACGGGTGGGCGTGGTCACAGTCCCGCCTTCTGGTAGCGGCGCATCAGGAGGCCGTAGCTGGCGGCGATCAGGCCCAGGACGACCAGGACGTACACCACGCCCTCGCCGCTGCCGGGGCCGGCCGCGCCGGGGAACGCCGAGCTCGCGCCGAGGAAGGCCGACTGGACGCCGTCGATGAGGGTGACGGGCGAGAAGAGGCCGATCCAGGGGATGGCGCCGGTGCTGTTCTGGGCGTCGGCGATGGCCTGAAGCGTGGAGACGGCGCCGTAGGAGATGGTCAGTACGGCGATGACGGCCGCGATGCCGAAGCCGCGCCGCGGGGTGACCGAGGCGATGACCAGGCCGATACCGGCGAAGAGCAGTGAGAGCAGTGCCACGGAGACGAGTCCCTGCGCGAATCCCTTGGTCTGGTCGGCGAAGTCCAGCTTGGCCAGCAGCGCGCCCACGTAGAGGACGAGCAGCGGGGCCGCCGTGAGGACGAACATCGCGGAGGCCAGCGCCGCGTACTTCGCCCGGACGTAGTCGGCGGTCTCGATCGGCCGCGAGAAGTACAGCGGGACGGTCTTGAAACGCAGGTCCCGCGAGACCGACTGGGGCGCCTGCGAGGCGACGTACAGGCTGATGACGGCCTGCATGATGATCGCGTAGCGCGTGTAGTCGACGGGCAGTTCCCTGGCCTTGGTGGCCACCGCGACGGCGACCATGATGGCCGCGGGCACGCACATCACCACGAACAGCAGCATCGGCAGCACCTTGGACTTCACGGAGCGGCCGAGGCCGTAGGCGCCGCGCAGGGACTGCGAGTACAGGGAGCGGGTGGCGTAGGAGCGGCCGAGGCGGGGGCCGTCGTAGTTGCGGTAGCCGATGTTGTGGATGCGGGTCTGGTCGCCCGGGGTCGCGGCGGATGCCGGCAGGGGCTGCTCAACTGCCATGGACGGCCGCCTCCTTCCGCTGCTCGTCCTCGGTGAAGACCTCCGAGATGTGGTGCCGGCGCTGCTCCATGCGCACCAGCCCGAGGCCCAGGTCGGCGACGACGTCACGGACCAGGTCGTACGTCTCCTCGCCCTGCGCCGTCAGGAGCAGGATGTGGCCGGCGCCCGGCAGGCCGCTGCCGGCCTCAACGCTCATCCCGCGCGCGTGCAGCGCCTCGCGCAGCGCACGCGTGCCGTCGGGGTGCTCGTCGGTGTCGGTGACCTCGACGGCGAGGGTGGTCGTGGTCTGGGTGAAGTCGGTGGTGGAGCTGGAGCGCAGCAGCTTGCCGCCGTCGATGACGACGACGTGGTCGCAGGTGCGTTCCAGCTCGCCGAGCAGGTGGGAGGTGACGAGGACCGAGATGCCGAAGTCGGTGTGGATGCGGCGGATCAGGCCGAGCATGTCGTCGCGGCCGACCGGGTCGAGGCCGTTGGTCGGCTCGTCCAGGAAGACCAGCTGGGGGTCGTGCACCAGCGCCTGCGCGAGCTTCACCCGCTGCTTCATGCCGGTCGAGTAGCCGCCGATGGGGCGGTACCGCTCCTCGTACAGCCCGACGTGGCGCAGGGTGTCGGCGGTGCGCTCGCGGGCGGCGGCGGGCGGCAGGCCGGACATGCGCGCCATGTGGACGACGAACTCGGTGGCCGAGACGTCCGGCGGCAGGCAGTCGTGCTCCGGCATGTACCCGACGCGTTCGCGGATGGCGGCGCCCTTGGCGGCGACGTCGAGGCCGAGCACCTCGGCGCGGCCCTCCGTGGCGGGGGACAGACCCAGCAGGATCTTGATCAGGGTGGACTTGCCGGCGCCGTTGGCCCCGACGAGTCCGGTCACACCGGGTCCGATGTCCACGGACAGCCGGTCGAGCGCGGTCACCCGGGGGAACCGTTTGCTCAGGCTTTCGGTCGCGATCACAGTCACGTCGTCGACGGTAGTGACGCGGACCACGTCCGTCGTCAGACCGCAGAGCAGTCTTCGCGTCAGCCTCCAGGTGTAGGGGGCCCGTAAGGGACCCCCTCCTTGAGAGGTACGGGCACCCCTGTTGACGCTCGGTCTAACAAGTGCGAGATTCTCCGGTGTCACCTTACGGACGCGTACGGCGATGGAGGCGGGAGCATGGCGACGGGGCCGGCCAGGCGGCGCCCGGTGGAACCGCGGGGATCCCTGCGCGCGTGCGAGGCACTACGGCAACCGGCACCTCGCCCGTCCCGTCGGGGTGATCACCCACGGGGTGGACCGGGTGGAGCGGCGCCACGGGCCACCCCGCCCGTCCGGGTCCGGCACGCCGTCCCTGAAGGGCGTCCGGAGGGCGACCCCCGCCCCGGCTTCGGGGTGACGGGGGCGGATACCGAGGAGATCCTGGTGGTCACCGACTCCCGGGACCCCGGACAGAGCGCGTTCCGGCTGGACGACGATCTGCCGCACACGCGGCGCTGGGCGGAGGAGGAGTGACCTTGAAGGGTGCACGCGAACGCTGGGTGCGCACGGGCGGCGTCGAGCTGTGCGTCGCCGAACTGGGCGACCCCGGCCGGCCGACGGTGGTGCTGGTGCACGGCTACCCGGACAACAAGGAGGTGTGGTCCGAGGTCGCCGTCCGGCTCGCCGGCCGCTTTCACGTCGTCCTCTACGACGTCCGGGGCCACGGCCGCTCCACCGCGCCCCGGCCGCTGCACGGGGGCTTCACCCTCGCCAAGCTCACCGACGACTTCCTGGCCGTCGCGGACGCGGTCAGCCCGGACCGGCCGGTGCACCTCGTCGGGCACGACTGGGGCTCGACGCAGTCCTGGGAGTTCGTCACCACGAGCCGGACGAAGGGCCGTATCGCCTCCTTCACCTCGATCTCCGGGCCGTCCCTCGACCACCTCGGGCACTGGTTCAACGCGCGCGTGAAGCGCCCCACGCCCCGCCGCGTCAGCCAGCTCCTCGGCCAGGGCGCCAGGTCCTGGTACGTCTACGCGCTGCACACGCCGGCCCTGCCGGAGCTTGCCTGGCGCGGGCCGCTCGGCACGCTCTGGCCGAAGATCCTAAAGCGGGTCGAGCGGGTCCCGGGCGGCGACTACCCGACCGCCTCACTCCTCACCGACGCCGCGCACGGCGCCTGGCTGTACCGGGACAACGTCCGCGCCCGGCTGCGCAGGCCGCGTCCGGACGCGTACGCACACGCGCCCGTGCAGCTCATCGTCCCCGAGGACGACCCGTTCCTCTCCGAGCGGCTCTACGACGACCTGGACCGGTGGGTGCCCCGGCTGACCCGCCGCACCATCCCGGCCGGGCACTGGGTCACGCGCACGCGTCCCGACCAGGTGGCCGCCTGGATCGAGCAGTTCGCGACCTCCGCCGAGGATGGCCGTCCCGCCCCGGCGGCCACCGGGCGCCACGCCGACCGGTTCGCCGGGCAGCTGGTGCTGGTCACCGGCGCGGGCAGCGGGATCGGCCGGGCCACGGCGTGCGCCTTCGCCGAGGCCGGTGCGCGCGTGATCGCGGTCGACCGCGACGCCGAGGCCGCCGCCCGCACCGCCGGACTGTCCCGGCGGGCCGGCGCGCCCGAGGCCTGGGCGGAGCCGGCCGACGTCTCCGACGAGCAGGCGATGGAGAAGCTCGCGGAGAAGGTCCACCACGAGTACGGGGTGCTGGACGTGCTGGTCAACAACGCGGGCATCGGTCTGGCGGGCTCCTTCTTCGCCACGACGACCGACGACTGGCGCAAGGTGCTGGACGTGAACCTGTGGGGGGTGATCCACGGCTGCCGGCTGTTCGGCGCGCGGATGGCCGAGCGCGGCCAGGGCGGCCACATCGTCAACGTGGCGTCGGCCGCCGCCTACCAGCCCTCGCGCGCGCTGCCCGCCTACAGCACCTCCAAAGCGGCGGTCCTGATGCTCTCCGAGTGCCTGCGCGCCGAGCTGACCGGCCAGGGCATCGGCGTCACGGCGGTCTGCCCGGGCTTCGTCAACACCGCCATCACCTCCACGGCCCGCTTCGCCGGGGTCGACGAGGAGGAACAGCGCCGCCGCCGGCGGAAGACGGCCCGCCTGTACGGTCTGCGCAACTACCCGCCGGAGAAGGTGGCCGGCGCGATCCTGGACGCGGTGGCGGGCAACAGGGCGGTGGCGCCGGTGACCCCGGAGGCCCGGGGCGCCCGTCTGCTGTACCGCTTCGCGCCGGGGCTGCTGCGGAGGATCGCGCGCGCGGAACCGAGGCTGTGACCCGAAACGCCTTGTGCCAACGGTAGTTGTCCACAACTACGCCCATCCGCCTGTGGATAACCGTACTTGGCTGTGGATCAAACATCGCGGCGAAAACGAGCTGCGTGATCCGTGTCTCTCCCGCACGCTGGCCCCATGGACGCACGCCGCACCGTGAAGGTGTCGAAGTACCTCTCCAGACACCTGCGGCACCAGCCCGAGAGGATCGGACTCACGCCGGACCCGGGCGGCTGGGTGGAGATCGCCACGCTGATCGACGCGGCCGCCGCCCACGGGTTCCCGTTCACCCGCGAGGAACTGGACCACGTGGTCGCCGCGAACGACAAGCGGCGTTTCGCCGTCGAGGACGGCAGGATCCGCGCCAGCCAGGGCCACAGCATCGAGGTCGACCTCGGCCTGCCCCCGGTGGTCCCGCCGCCGTACCTGTACCACGGCACGGTCGCCCGTCACCTGGAGGCGATCCGCGCGCAGGGCCTGCGTCCGATGAACCGGCACGCCGTGCACCTGTCCGCCGACCGGGAGACCGCCACCCGTGTCGGCGCCCGCCGGGGCAGGCCCGTGGTGCTGTCCGTTGACTCCGGCGCGATGCACCGCGACGGCCACGTCTTCCACATCAGCGCCAACGGCGTCTGGCTGACCGCGACCGTACCCGCGCGCTACCTGCGCCTGCCCGACCGGCACTGAGCACGCCCCGGCCACCGGTCTTCACCGAACCCGCCGTGGCCACCGGCCTTCACCAGCCCACCGTGGCCGCCGGACCGCGCACGGTGACCGTTTCGTCCGCCGCCGCCGCAGCCGCTTACGCTCGGACGCATGAGTCTGCGTCTGAGCACCGTGATCCTGCCGTACCGCCGCTGGCACGAAGGTGGCCGATCGGCCTGGGTGCGCGCCGAGCAGCTGGGTTTCCACACGGCGTACACCTACGACCACCTGTCCTGGCGCAGCTTCCGTGACGGCCCCTGGTTCGGCGCGGTCCCGACGCTGACGGCGGCCGCGGCGGCCACCGACCGGCTGCGCCTCGGCACGCTGGTCACCTCGCCCAACTTCCGCCACCCGGTGACCCTCGCCAAGGAACTGATCTCGCTGGACGACATCTCCGGCGGCCGGGTCACCCTCGGCATCGGCGCGGGCGGCACCGGTTTCGACGCCACCGCCCTCGGCCAGGAGCCCTGGAGCCCGCGCGAGCGCGCCGACCGGTTCGCCGAGTTCATGCCCCTGCTCGACCGGCTCCTCACCGAGGACGCGGTGTCGTCCGAGGGCCGTTTCTACTCGGCGCACGAGGCCCGGAACATCCCGGGCTGCGTGCAGCGGCCCCGGCTGCCCTTCGCGGTGGCGGCCACCGGCCCGCGCGGTCTGCGGCTCGCCGCGCGGTACGGCCAGGCGTGGGTGACCACCGGCGACCCGAAGCTGTACGAGACCGGCACGCCCGAGCAGTCCGTCACGGCCCTGCGCGGCCAGATCGGCAAGCTGACCGAGGCCTGCGAGGCCGCCGGTCGGGACACCGCCGAGCTGGACAAGGTGCTGCTCACCGGCTTCACCCCGGACCGCGGCCGGCCGCTCGCGTCCCTGGATGCCTTCGTCGACTTCGCCGGCCGCCACCGGGAGCTGGGCTTCACCGAGATCGTGATCCACTGGCCCATCCCGGACTCCGACTTCGCCGCCGACGAGAAGGTCTTCGAGCGGATCGCCATGGAGGCCCTCGCCCAGCTGGACTGACCCCGGACCGGCGTCCGCGCGGCTCGCCCCGGGCGTCGCCTGCGTCTCATCTGTGCGGACTCCCGCACGGCCGTGCGAGGGCCTGGGTGAGAATGGCCGGGTGACCTCAGCGACCAGACAGACCGGGACCCCTGCCGCCGCCCTGCCACCGCGGCTGATCGCCACCGACCTGGACGGCACCCTGCTGCGCGACGACAAGTCGGTCTCCCCACGGACCGTCGCCGCGCTGGCCGCCGCCGAGGAGGCCGGGATCGAGGTCTTCTTCGTCACCGGCCGGCCGGCCCGCTGGATGGACGTGGTCAGCGACCACGTCCACGGCCACGGCCTGGCGATCTGCGGCAACGGCGCCGCCGTGGTCGACCTGCACGGCGGCCCCGGCGCCCACCGGTTCGTGAAGGTCCGCGAGCTGGCGCGGGACAACGCCCTGAGCGCGGTACGGCTGCTGCGCGAGGCGGCGCCCGGCACGGTGTTCGCGGTCGAGCAGACGTACGGCTTCCACCAGGAGCCGGACTACCCCAAGCTCCACCTGGAGACTCCCGACCACCTCCTGCCCGCCGAGAAGCTGCTCGCGCCCGACGGTCCCGAAGCCGACCAGCCCGTGCTCAAGATCCTCGCCTACCACCCGTCCCTCGACCCCGACGCCTTCCTCACCCTCGCCCGGCTGGCCGTCGGCGAGCACGCCAACGTCACGCGTTCCAGTCCCAGCGCCCTGCTGGAGCTCAGCGGCCCCGGCGTCTCCAAGGCCAGCACCCTCGCGCTGTGCTGCGCCGAGCGCGGCATCTCGCACGAGGAGGTCGTGGCGTTCGGGGACATGCCCAACGACGTCGAGATGCTGACCTGGGCCGGCCAGTCCTACGCGATGGGCAACGCCCACCCCGACGTCGTCGCCGCCGCGTCGGGCCGCACGGTCGCCAACAACGACGACGGCGTGGCGGTGGTGATCGAGCACCTGCTCGCCGACCGGGTGCGGTAGCGCTCCGCGCGGCTTCCGACGACGCGCCGCACGGCCCCTGCCGGGACGACCGGGGCCCGTCAGGTCGGGTTCAGCGGTCCGGCCGGGCCCGTCGGTGCGGCCGGGCCCACCGGTGCGGGGGGCCATCAGGCTCCCAGTGGCCGAGGCCCCGCCGACCAGTCCTGCTCAGGCCCTCCGGGCCCGCCTGCGAGCCCTCAGCCCACCCCCACCAGCGACTCCGCCTCGGCCTCCCGGCGTGCCATCTCCCGCAGCGGTCCGTCCTCGGTGATCAGCCGCTCGTACGGGCCTCGCTGCACCACCCGCCCCGCTTCGAGCACGATCACCTCGTCCACCGCGTCGAGTCCGGCGAGCCGGTGGGTGATCAGCAGCGTCGTACGACCCTCCGTGGCGGCCAGCAGATCGGCGGTCAGGGCGTCCGCCGTCGGCAGATCCAGGTGCTCGGCGGGCTCGTCCAGCACCAGCACGGGGAAACCGGCCAGCAGCGCGCGGGCCAGCGCCAGCCGCTGCCGCTGCCCACCGGACAGCCGCGCCCCATGCTCGCCGACGAGCGTGTCCAGGCCGTCCGGCAGCGCGTCCACCCAGTCCAGCAGCCGGGCCCGGGCCAGTGCTCCGCGCAGGTCGGCCTCGGTGGCGTCCTTCCTCGCGAGGAGCAGGTTCTCGCGCAAGGAGCTGTCGAAGAGATGCGCGTCCTGCGCGCACAGCCCGACGAACCGCCGTACGTCGTCCCCGTCCAGCGCGCACGCGTCCACACCGGCGAGCGTGTACGAGCCCGCCTCCGGATCGAGGAACCGCAACAGCACCTGGGCGAGGGTCGTCTTGCCGGAGCCGGAGGCCCCCACCACCGCGACCCGGCGCCCCTCCTCCAGGGTCAGGTCCAGCCCGGCGAGCGCCTCCCGCCGCTGACCCGCGTACCGGGCCACCAGGCCCTCGACGACCACCGGGAACGGCGAGGCGGGCGCCTGCCGGGGCGAGACGGGTTCACGCACGGGCTCGGGCGCGTCCAGGACCTCGTACACCCGCTCCGCGCTGCGCCGCACCCGCTGCCGGTACCGCGCGGCGAGCGGCAGCCCCAGTACGGCCTCGAAGGCGGCCAGGGGGGTCAGGACGACCACGGCCATCGCCACGCCGCTCAGCCGGCCGTCCGCGACCGCCTGGGCGCCGAACGCCGCGGTGGCCGTGACGGTCAGCCCGGACACGAGCGCGGTGAGCCCGTCCCCGAGCCCGGTGACGGCGGCGGCGCGCGCGGCGATCCGGGTGAGGGTGCCGTCGGCCCGCCGGGCCGCGTCCTTACGGGCCGGCAGCGCACCGGCGACGGTCAGCTCGGCCGTGCCGGTGAGCAGATCGGTCACTCGGGTGGCGAGGACTCCCCGGGCGGGCGCCAGTCGCCGCTCGGTCCGCCGGGCCGCGGTCGCGGTCAGCAGGGGGACACCGGCACCGGCGGCCAGCAGGCCCGCCGCGAGGACGGCACCGGCCTCCGGTAGCAGCCAGGCAGTGAAGCCGACGGAGGCGGCGGACACGGTGAGAGCCACTCCGGCGGGCAGCAGCCAGCGCAGCCAGTAGTCCTGGAACGCGTCCACGTCCGCCACCAGCCGGGTGAGCAGGTCACCGCGCCGGGCGCCGCGCAGCCCGGCGGGGGCCAGGCGCTCCAGCCTCCGGTACACCGCGACCCGGGTGTCGGCCAGCATCCGCAGAACGGCGTCGTGCGACACCAGCCGCTCGGCGTACCGGAAGACGGCCCGTCCGATGCCGAACGCCCGGGTCGAGGTCACGGCCACCATCAGGTACAGCACCGGCGGCTGCTGTGAGGCACGCGAGATGAGCCAGCCGGAGGTGGCCATGAGCCCCACCGCACTGCCCAGGGCGAGACTCCCGAGCCCCAGGGCACCGGCCAACCGCCCCCGCCACCGCCCACCGATCCCCCGGACCCGCCGCAACACGCCCTTTCCGACCCGCTGCTCTGCCCCGTGGTCCAGCCGACCGAGCCCGCCTCCCGCCGACCCGCGGTCCAGCCCCCCGGGCCGGCCCTCCACCGGCCTTTCATCCAGCCGCCCAGCCGCCACCGGCTCACCGTCCAGCCCACCGAGCCGGAACCCCGTGGGCTCGCCTTCCAGCCGACCGGGTCCGGTGGCGGTGGGGCGGGGGCCGAGAGGACGGAGGCCCCTGGTGGGCCCGGCGCCCCCCGGAGACGGCACGGCGGCGGCATCCCCCAGCCGTACCACCCGGTCAGCCACCCCCAACAACGCCGGCCGATGCACGACGAGCAGCACGGTCCGCCCGGCGGCGAGCCTCCGCACCGCGGCCACCACCTCCCCCTCGGTCCTCCCGTCCAGCGCGGCCGTCGGCTCGTCCAGCAACAGCACAGGCCGGTCGGCGAGGAACGCCCGGGCCAGCGCCAACCGCTGCCGCTGCCCCGCCGACAATCCCGCCCCGTCCTCCCCGAGCACGGTGTCGACCCCCTCCGGCAGCGCCGCCACGAACTCCCACGCCCCCGCGTCCCGCAACGCCCTGCGCACGGCATCGTCGTCAGCGTCGGGCCGGGGCAGCCGCACGTTCTCCGCGATCGTCCCGGCGTACAGATGCGGCCGCTGCGGCACCCAGGCGACCCGCGACCGCCATTCCTCCAGGTCCAGCCCGGCGAGATCCGCGCCCCCGATCCGCACCCGCCCCGCGGTGGGCCGCACGAACCCCAGCACCACGCTCAGCAGCGTCGACTTGCCCACCCCGCTCGGCCCGACCAGCGCGACGGTCTCACCGGGCTCGACGGTGAACGACACCCCGGTCACCGCGTCCGAGGAACGCCCCGGATACCGGACGGTGACCCCCTCGAACGCCACCCCACCCGCCGGCACCGCATCGGTACCCGACTCCGGCACCGCCGTCTCCAGCACGGTGAAGATCTCCTCCGCGGCGGCAAGTCCCTCCGCCGCCGCGTGGTACTGCGCACCCACCTGCCGCAGCGGCAGATACGCCTCGGGCGCCAGCACGAGGATCACCAGACCGATGTACAGATCCATGTCTCCGTGGACGAGCCGCATCCCGATCGTCACGGCGACCAGCGCGACCGACAGCGTGGCCAGCAACTCCAGCGCGAACGAGGAGAGGAAGGCGATCCGCAGCGTCCGCAGGGTGGCCTGCCGGTACTCGCCGGTGATCCGCCGGATGGACTGCGCCTGCGCCTTGGCCCGGCCGAACACCTTCAGCGTCGGCAGCCCCGCGACCACGTCCAGGAAGTGGCCGGACAGCCGGGACAGCAACCTCCACTGCCGCTCCATCCGGGACTGGGTCGCCCAGCCGATCAGCATCATGAAGAGCGGAATCAACGGCAGGGTGCAGACGATGATCGCCGCCGAGACCCAGTCCTCGGTGACGATCCGGGCCAGTACCGCCACCGGCACGACGACGGCGAGCCCCAACTGCGGCAGGTAGCGGGAGAAGTAGTCGTCCAAGGCGTCGACACCGCGCGTCGCCAGGGTGACCAGCGAACCGGTCCGCTGACCGCTCAGCCAGCCCGGACCGAGCGCCGCCGCCCGGTCGAGCAGCCGCCCGCGCAGCTCCGACTTCACGGCCGCGCTCGCGCGATGCGCCGCGAGTTCGGTGAGCCACGCGACCAACGATCGCCCGACGGCCACGCCGGCCAACAGCAGCAGGGGAGTACGCAGCTCAGCGACCGACTGCCCGTGCTGGAACGCCCCGACCACGATCTCGGCGACGAGCATGGCCTGAGCGATGACCAGTCCGGCGCCGACGGCCCCCAGGCCGATGACCGCGACGAGGAAGAGGCGGGTGGCGCGGGCGTACCGCAGAAGGCGGGGATCGATTGGTTTCACGTGAAACATGCCCTTCGGTACCGAGGGTGCGGTTTCACGTGAAACCGCACCCTCGGCGGACTCAGTGCGCGGCGCCGGCCGCAGCGTCAGGAGCGATGTGCTGCGTACCGATCCGCTTACGGAAGACCCAGTAGGTCCAGCTCTGGTAGAGCAGAACGAGCGGCGTGGCGATCGCCGCGCACCACGTCATGATCTTCAGGGTGTACGGGCTCGACGAGGCGTTGGTGACCGTCAGGCTCCAGTCCCCGTTCAGGGTGGACGGCATGACGTTCGGGAAGAGCGACAGGAAGAACATCGCCACGACCGCCACGATGGTGACGCCGGACAGCGCGAACGCCCAGCCCTCCCGCCCGGTCTGGTTGGCCACGAGTGCCGTCACCAGGGCGACGACGGCCACGATCAGGGCCACCAGGCTCTTGCCGTCACCGCTGTCGGCCTGCGTCCACAGCAGGAAGGCGAGCGCCACGACGGTCGCGACCAGACCGACCCACAGGGCCAGTTTCCGGGCCCGCACCCGGATCTCCCCGAGCGTCTTGAGCGCGGTGAACACCGCTCCGTGGAAGGTGAACAGCGTGAGCGTCACCAGACCACCGAGCAGGGCGTAGGGGTTGAGCAGGTCCCAGACGTTGCCGACGTACTCGAAGTTCCGGTCGAGCTTCACTCCCCGCACGATGTTCCCGAAGGCCACGCCCCACAGGAACGCCGGGAGCAGCGAGGTCCAGAAGATCGCGGTCTCCCAGTTGCGCTGCCAGTTCTCCTCCGGCCGCTTGGCCCGGTACTCGAAGGCGACGCCCCGGACGATCAGGCAGACCAGGATGAGCAGCAGGGGCAGGTAGAAACCGGAGAAGAGGGTGGCGTACCACTCGGGGAACGCGGCGAAGGTCGCGCCGCCCGCGGTGAGCAGCCACACCTCGTTGCCGTCCCAGACCGGGCCGATGGTGTTGATCAGCACCCGGCGCTCCGGCCGGTTGCGGGCCAGCAGCCTGGTGAGGATGCCGACCCCGAAGTCGAATCCCTCCAGGAAGAAGTAGCCGGTCCACAGGACGGCGATCAGGACGAACCAGACGTCGTGTAGTTCCATGACTGTTCCCTCGGCCTAGTACGAGAAGGCCATCGGCTTGTCGGCGTCACGGGTGTCGCCGCCGATCTTCGTGGGCGGGTTGAGGTCGGCCTCGGTCAGCTCGGGCGGGCCGGCCTTGACGTACTTCGCGAGCAGCTTGACCTCGACCACGGCGAGGATGGCGTACAACGCGGTGAAGACGGTCATCGAGGTGAGGACCTCGCCCTGGGAGACACCGGGGGAGACCGCGTCCCGGGTCTGGAGGACGCCGTAGACGACCCACGGCTGGCGGCCCATCTCGGTGAAGATCCAGCCCCAGGAGTTGGCGATCAGCGGGAAGGCAAGCGTCCAGGTCGCGATGCGCCAGTACCAGGGCGTGAGCTGCGGGCCGAGCGCCTTGTTCTTGAACAGCACCAGGTGCGGCACCTCGTCCTCGCCGACCCTGAGCGCCTGCGGCAGCATGAACTTCTTCCGGGTCAGCCAGAGCCCGGCGAGGCCGATGGCGAAGGAGGCCATGCCGAAGCCGATCATCCACCGGAAGCCCCAGAAGGCGACCGGGATGTTGGGCCGGTAGTCACCGGGCCCGAACTTCTGCTGCTCGGCCTTGTTCACGTCGTTGATGCCGGGCACGTACGAGCTGAAGCTGTCGTCCGCGAGGAAGGACAGCAGACCCGGGATCTCGATGGCCACGGAGTTGTGGCCCTTGTCCACGTCGCCATAGGCAAAGATCGAGAACGGCGCCGGCTTCTGGCCGTCCCACAGCGCCTCGGCGGCGGCCATCTTCATCGGCTGCTGCTTGAACATCACCTTGCCGAGGGTGTCGCCGCTGACCGCGGTGAGCAGACCGGCGATGACCACGGTGACCAGGCCGAGCCGCAGCGAGGTCTTCATCTCGCGGATGTGCTTCTTGCGGGCCAGGTGGTAGGCGGAGATGCCCACCATGAAGGCGCCACCGGTCAGGAACGCCGCGGACAGGGTGTGGAAGGCCTGGCTGAGGGCGGTGTTCTGGGTCAGCACGGCCCAGAAGTCGGTCAGCTCGGCCCGCCCCCTGGCCTTGTCGATCTTGTAGCCGACCGGGTGCTGCATCCAGGAGTTCGCCGCGAGGATGAAGTATGCCGACAGGACGGTGCCCATCGAGACCATCCAGATGCAGGCCAGATGGATCTTCTTGGGCAGCTTGTCCCAGCCGAAGATCCACAGCCCGATGAAGGTGGACTCGAAGAAGAAGGCGATCAGCGCCTCGAAGGCGAGCGGGGCGCCGAAGATGTCACCGACGAAACGCGAGTAGTCGGACCAGTTCATGCCGAACTGGAACTCCTGCACGATGCCGGTGACCACGCCCATCGCGATGTTGATCAGGAAGAGCTTGCCCCAGAACTTCGTCGCCCTGAGGTACTTCTCCTTCTCCGTGCGCACCCAGGCCGTCTGCAGCCCGGCCGTGAGCGCGGCCAAGGAGATCGTCAGCGGAACGAACAGGAAGTGGTAGACGGTGGTGATACCGAACTGCCAGCGCGCCAGGGTCTCCGGCGCCAGAGCCAGGTCCACGTCGTCACTCTCCTTACTACGGCGTGGTGCAGCGGCGGTTTGCCCCTTTTGTTGCACACATACGGAGCAAACGGGACGCGCTTGTGAAAGCGTTCACATTCACAAGCCATTATGACGCACTGATTTTCGGACTGTGCAGGGGGGTACCCTCCAGAGCCGCCGTGTCAAGGGCATGACAGCCAGGGAGTGCGCGTTTCGGGCACGAGCGTCTCGGTTGCACGTGGAACGGACGCCCGTCAGATCATGGAGCCGGGTGCGGATTCGCGCGACGAAGAAATGCCGCCTCGCGAGTCCGCACCAGATGCGGGAGCCGCCCCGGGACTACAGGCTCTTGCGGAACGCCTCCGCCACCTTCAGGAAGATGTCGTTGGCCTCGGCCTCCCCGACGGTCACCCGCACACCCTCACCCGGGAACGGCCGGATCACCACGCCGTGCTCCTCGCAGGCCTGCGCGAACGGGACGGTGCTCTCCCCCAGCCGCAGCCACACGAAGTTCGCCTGCGTCTCCGGCACCGTCCAGCCCTGGGCCCGGAGCGCGTCGACCACGCGCGTGCGCTCGCACACCAGCGAGCCCACCCGGCCCAGCAGCTCGTCCTCGGCCCGCAGCGAAGCGATCGCGGCCTCCTGGGCCAGCTGGCTCACTCCGAACGGCACCGCCGTCTTGCGCAGCGCCGCCGCCACCGACTCATGGGCGATCGCGAAACCGACGCGCAGCCCGGCCAGCCCGTACGCCTTGGAGAAGGTCCGCAGGACACAGACGTTGGGCCGCTTCCGGTACAGCTCGACACCGTCGGGCACCTCGGGGTCGCGGATGAACTCCCGGTAGGCCTCGTCCAGCACCACCAGCACATCGGTGGGCACCCGGTCGAGGAACCGTTCCAGCTCGGCCCGTCGCACCACCGTGCCGGTCGGGTTGTTGGGGTTGCAGACGAAGACCAGCCGGGTCCGGTCGGTGATCGCGTCCGCCATCGCGTCCAGGTCGTGCACATCGCCCGGCGTCAGCGGCACCTGCACCGAGCGGGCGCCGCTGATCTGCGTGATGATCGGATACGCCTCGAACGACCGCCAGGCGTAGATCACCTCGTCGCCGGGGCCGCTGGTGGCCTGGATCAGCTGCTGGGCGACACCCACCGAGCCGGTGCCGGTGGCCAGGTCGGAGAGCGGCACACCGAAACGGTCGGACAGCTCGTTCATCAGTCCGGTGCAGGCCATGTCCGGGTAACGGTTGAAGTCGCAGGCCGCCGCGCTCACGCTCTCCAGCACACCGGGCAGCGGCGGGTACGGGTTCTCGTTGGAGGACAGCTTGTAGGCGGCCTGCCCGCCGGCCGCGGCCGGCTTGCCCGGCTTGTAGGTGGGGATACCCTCCAGCTCGGCGCGCAGCTTGGGGCTCGTCTCGCTCACCGCAGTCCTCCTCGCGACCACCGGCGGCCCGTCGACACCGCCGACTCCAATACTCCACACCTTAAGAGGATTCAGCGCCGCTGCGAACAGGTTCGGAACCCCGAGAAATGCGACCGCCCCGGCGGTAAGAGGCGAAGCTCACGTCATCGGCCGACATCAAGGGCATCCTCGTACGAAGGCGTACGTTTCGGGGGGCGCGCCGTACATATATCTATGCGCCGGTAGCTTGCGCCGTGGCGCGCGTCCCCCGTGCAGGTGAGTTGAGACCTCTTCGAGACATCGGGGACTTGGTAGGTCCATCCGCGTCGACAAGTCACGTCTTACTATTGGATCGCTCAACAACCTTGGTTTCCAAGGAAGTTGACACCCAATGACCATGCAGAAACGTGCCTGTCAACGCGTGCATATGCGTCCGCACTACCCCACCGCATGAGCCCTACTATCGGCTCGCCATGACAGCAGCAGGGAAGCACCAGGTGAGCCGCGCGGAAACCTCACGTCGAGGCAGCCGGCCGGGTCGGGCGGGCATCAGGGACGTCGCCGCCGCCGCCGGGGTCTCCATCACGACCGTGTCCGACGCCCTCAACGGCAAGGGCCGGCTCCCGGATGCCACCCGGCGCCATGTCCGCGAGGTCGCCGACCGGCTCGGGTACCGGCCGTCGGCGGCCGCCCGCACCCTCCGTACCGGCAAGTCGGGTCTGATCGGCCTGACCGTGACCACGTACGGGGATGAACCTTTCACCTTCACGGAGTTCGCCTACTTCGCCGAGATGGCCCGGGCCGCGACCTCGGCCGCGCTCGCCCGCGGTTACGCCCTGGTCATCCTGCCCGCGACCTCGCGCCACGACGTCTGGTCCAACGTCGCCCTGGACGGCACGGTCGTCATCGATCCCTCCGACCAGGACCCGGTGGTCAGCGAGCTGGTCCGGCAGGGACTGCCGGTCGTCTCGGACGGCCGCCCGGCCGGCGCGCTCCCCGTGACCGCCTGGGTGGACAACGACCACGAGGCCGCCGTACTCGGCATCCTCGACCACCTCGCCGCCGCCGGGGCCCGCCGCATCGGCCTGCTCACGGGCACCACGACGGACACGTACACCCACCTGTCGACCACCGCGTACCTACGCTGGTGCGAGCGGGTCGGCCAGGACCCCGTCTACGAGGCCTACCCGGCCCACGACCCGTGCGCGGGCGCCGTCGCCGCCGACCGGCTGCTCGCCCGCCCCGACCGGCCCGACGCGGTCTACGGGCTGTTCGACCCCAACGGCACCGACCTGCTCGCCGCCGCCCGACGCTACGGCCTGCGCGTCCCCGACGACCTGCTGCTCGTGTGCTGCAGCGAGTCCACCGTGTACGCCAGCACCGAACCGCCCATCACCACCCTGTCCCTGAAGCCGCGCCGCATCGGCACCGCCGTCGTCCAGCTCCTCATCGACGCCATCGAGGGCGTCGAGTCGGACCAGCCGGTCGAGCAGGTCATACCGACGGAACTGATCGTGCGCACCTCGTCCCAGCGGCGGTCCCCGCGCACGACCGTCAGCCCGCCACGTACACCGGACGACACGTAGCACCGCCCGCCGCACCGACCCTCCGCGGGGACCAGGCCGGTGCGGCTCAGGGTGACCCTTCGGCGCACCGCGGGCGGGGCGGACCCGGTGGGCCGAGGGCCCGGCCGGCGAACAGCCGGTCGAACATCTGCCCAAACGGGGCGAATGCCACGGTGAACTGGCGTCTTGTTCCGATTCACCACCCCTGGGTCATCACACGGCGCGACGCGCGTTCCTATGATGGGCCCACGACACCGCGGACCGCTGCGACCAGGCAGTCCGAAGCGGTGCAGATGCGGCGCGATGGTGGAGGGGTCTGATGACTCAGGGGGCCGGTCAGGGACCCGAGGCGGAGCGGACGGCGACGCTGCGCGATTTCCGGGTACCCGCGTACGTCCACGAGACCGGTCCCTACGTCCAGCACGTCCACCCCGGCGACGTCGTACCGCCCGCCGACGAGGCGTACCCCGAGGGCTACACCCCGACCCAGCGCGACCTGCCCGTCATCAACCGCGGCGACACCCTCCAGCTCCCCGTCGACCCCGCCCCCGCCGCCCCGGCCCCGCAGCCCGCGGCCGGGCCCGGCCCGCTCTATGTCGTCGGTGACGTCCACGGCTACCTGGACGAGCTGGTGGCGGCCCTGCAGGAACAGGGCCTGATCGACGCCTCGGGCCAGTGGTGCGCCGGCACCGCCCGGCTGTGGTTCCTCGGCGACTTCACCGACCGCGGCCCGGACGGCATCGGCGTCATCGACCTGGTCATGCGGCTGTCCGCCGAGGCAGCGGCGGCCGGGGGTTACTGCAAGGCCCTCATGGGCAACCACGAGCTGCTGCTCCTCGGTGCCAAGCGGTTCGGCGACACGCCCGTCACCTCCGGCGCGGGCACCGCCACCTTCCAGGCGGCCTGGCTGCTCAACGGCGGCCAGAAGACCGACATGGACCGCCTCCAGGACCACCATCTGCAGTGGATGGCCCGCCTCGACGCCGTCGAGGAGGTCGACGGTTATCTGCTCCTCCACTCGGACACCACCGCCTACCTCGACTACGGCGACTCCATCGAAGCGGTCAACGACACCGTCCGCGAGGCTCTGACCCGCAACGACGCCGACGAGGTCTGGGACCTGTTCCGCAAGTTCACCAAACGCTTCTCCTTCCGCGACGAGGGCGGCTCCGACGCCGTACGCTCGCTCCTCGATACGTACGGCGGCACCCGGGTCGTTCACGGGCACAGCCCCATCCCCTACCTCCTCGGCCAGGTCGGCTCCGAGGACGGCGAGGAGAGCACCCGCCCGGTCGTCGAGGGGCCGCACGTCTACGCCGACGGGCTCGCCATCGCCATGGACGGCGGAGTGACCATGGCCGGGAAACTGCTGGTCCAGCAACTTCCCTTGGACGGCTGACTGTTCGGCCGGCAGGCATCGCCCGGCCGCGTACGCGCAGGCCGGACCGCAATTTCCGGCAATCCCCTGTCACCGCGCGCCGTCACGGCTCTACCATCGGCTTATCCGTAGCAGGCTCCCCTCCGTTTCTGCCCGACGGCTCGCCGGCGTGCGAGCCCCAAGCCCTACGGAGCATCGGGGGATGCACATGAACAGCGTTCCGCAGCACCTGCAGAGCGAGGACCGCCAGGAATTCGAGCGGCTCCTCGATGAGGCGCTGCGCTCCGCACCGCACCGACCGGAACTGGCCGCTGTCGGACAGCGGCTCAACTCCGAGCAACTGCGCACCATGGCGCTCGCCGCCTCCGCCCTGATCACGGAAGCGGCGGCGGCCGAGTACCAGCACTACGTCAAGCTGCGCGACGAACAGCGTCACCCGGCGCTGTCCCGACCGCCGGCCGTCGGCAACTCCGAGGAGGACAGCCCCGGTTCGACCGCCGCCGGTCTCGCCACCGCCCTCGGGGAGGCCGCCGAGAGCACCGGCGCGGGCGCTGTCGCGGTCATCGCCGTCCTGGCTCCCGTCCTCTCCGGGACCGCCGCGGTGATCTTCCTGCTCGTCGGCTACATCCTGAAGGCGCTGGACCCCGGCCAGACCTTCGCCCGGACCATGCTCACCGCCGGGTGGGTGTTCGGCGCCATCACCGCGGCGACCGTCCTCGTCGCCGCGGCCGGACTGCTGCTCACCGCTCTGCGCAACAGCACCCCGGCGGACGACCGGGCACGGGACGCGGCCCGCGAGGAGCTGGCCAGGGCCAGGGAGGCGTGGCGGGACGCCCTGCTGGAGCGCGGCATCCTGCCCTTCCTGCGGGAGGCACTCGCCGAGCCCGGCACGACCGCCGGTCATCCGTCGATCCCGCCCGCACCGACCGGCCGCATACCGCGCCTCGGTTACGACCGCCCCGGCTTCAGCAGTCCCGGCGACGGCACCGCGACCGACCGTCCCAGCTTCACCAGCCCCGACTACACGAGCCCGGACTTCGGAGGCCCGGAACACCAGCCCGAGTGATCCCGGCCGGCCCACCGGTGTGCCGCCACCACACCGGCCGGCCGTCGGCCCTGCCGCCCCGCCGCACCAGCCGGCTGTCATCAGACCGGCCGGCGCGGCGAGTTCAGCGTGCCGTGCTCAGTCCGCGATCGGCAGGTACACCCGGTTGCCGGCGGCCGCGAACTCCTGCGACTTCCGGGCCATGCCCTCCTCGATCTCGGCCCTGCTGCCACCGTGCTCGCGCCGGATGTCCTGCGAGATCTTCATGCTGCAGAACTTCGGACCGCACATGGAGCAGAAGTGCGCCGTCTTGGCGGGCTCGGCCGGCAGGGTCTCGTCGTGGAACTCCCGAGCCGTGTCCGGGTCCAGCGCGAGGTTGAACTGGTCCTCCCAGCGGAACTCGAAGCGGGCGTCTGACAGCGCGTCGTCCCACTCCTGCGCACCGGGATGCCCCTTGGCGAGGTCCGCCGCGTGTGCGGCGATCTTGTAGGTGATGACGCCGGTCTTGACGTCGTCCCGGTTGGGCAGGCCGAGGTGCTCCTTGGGCGTGACGTAGCAGAGCATCGCCGTGCCCCACCAGGCGATCATCGCGGCGCCGATGCCGGAGGTGATGTGGTCGTACGCCGGCGCGACGTCCGTGGTCAGCGGGCCGAGCGTATAGAACGGGGCTTCATCGCAGATCTCCTGCTGAAGGTCGATGTTCTCCTTGATCTTGTGCATCGGGACGTGTCCCGGGCCCTCGATCATCGTCTGTACGTGGAAACGCCTGGCGATCCGGTTGAGTTCCCCGAGCGTCCTCAACTCCGCGAACTGCGCCTCGTCGTTGGCGTCCGCGATCGACCCCGGCCGCAGGCCGTCACCCAGCGAGTACGTGACGTCGTAGGCGGCGAGGATCTCGCACAGCTCCTCGAAGTTCTCGTACAGGAACGACTCCTTGTGGTGCGCCAGGCACCACGCGGCCATGATCGAACCGCCGCGCGAGACGATGCCGGTCTTGCGGTGGGCGGTGAGCGGCACGAACGGCAGCCGGACGCCCGCGTGGACCGTCATGTAGTCCACGCCCTGCTCGGCCTGCTCGATGACGGTGTCCTTGTAGATCTCCCAGGTCAGTTCCTCGGCCTTGCCGTCGACCTTCTCCAGGGCCTGGTAGAGCGGCACCGTGCCGATGGGGACAGGGGAGTTGCGCAGCACCCACTCGCGAGTCGTGTGGATGTTGCGGCCGGTGGACAGGTCCATGACCGTGTCGGCGCCCCAGCGGGTCGCCCAGGTCATCTTCTCGACCTCCTCCTCGATGGAGGACGTCACCGCGGAGTTGCCGATGTTGGCGTTCACCTTCACCAGAAACCGCTTGCCGATGATCATCGGCTCGATCTCCGGATGGTTGACGTTGGCCGGCAGCACCGCCCGGCCCGCCGCGATCTCCTCGCGCACCACCTCGGGGGACACGTTCTCCCGGAGGGCCACGAACTCCATCTCCGGCGTGATCTCGCCGCGGCGGGCGTACGCGAGCTGCGTCACCGCCTGACCGTCGCGGCCCCGCCGCGGCTGACGCGGACGTCCGGGGAAGACCGCGTCCAGGTTCCGCAGCCCGCCGCGCGGCGCGGTGTGCTTGATCCCGTCGTCCTCGGGACGGACCGGACGGCCCGCGTACTCCTCGGTGTCGCCGCGGGCGATGATCCAGTTCTCCCGCAGCGGCGGCAGGCCACGGCGGACGTCCGTGTCGACGAGTGGATCGGTGTACGGGCCCGATGTGTCGTACAGCGTGACCGACTGCCCGTTGGTGAGGTGCATCTGACGGACCGGCACGCGCAGATCGGGGCGCGAGCCCTCGACGTACGCCTTGTGCCAGCCGATGGACTTCCCGGCCTCCGGGGACTTCTCGTCCTGGACGGAGACAGGCGTGCGTGCGTCCTTGTTGGCCATGAGACCTACTCCCTACGCCGGCATTACCCGGTAACAGGTTCGGCGGTCGACGCAGCGGTTTCCGTCTGCCGACGTTTCCTGTGGAACACCTCTTGTTCCACGTGAAACATCGCGTGTACGGAGGTCAGCGCCCTCTCAGCCCGGTGCTCCGAGCTCCCGCGTGTACAAAGGTGTCTCCACGCTAGCGTCATGGGTGGCGCGGTGAACAGTGGGCCCCCCGCCGTTCTTGCGATGATCGGGCGGTGACCAGGATCGAGCAGTACCCCTCCCAGCCGCCCGAGCCGCCCCGTCGAGACGGCCCGGAACAAGATGACGGACACAGCCACGGTCCACGCGGCCATGGTCACTCACACGGCCACAGCCACAGCCACGGCCCCGCCACCCCCGTCTCCCAGCACCTGCGCAAGGTCATCGCGGCGATCCTGGTTCCCTTCACCGCGGCGGTCCTGGTCGGTCTCGTGGTGCTCTGGCCGGGGCATGCCCCCTCCCACAAGCGCACCGGCGTCGGCTTCGACCGGCAGACCCAAGAGGCCACGGTCAGCCGGGTCGTCGAGGTCAGCTGCAAGTCGGTGAACGCCTCCGGCGGCACTCCGGCCGGCGACCCCTCCGACGCCGAGGGCACGTCGGCAGAGACGGAGGCCAACAGAACCTGCAAGAAGGCCACCATCCGGGTCGACACCGGCAAGGACAAGGGCCGTACCTTCACCGAGATCGTGCAGCCGGACCAGTCGCGGCAACTGCACCAGGGCGAGAAGGTCGTGGTCGCCTATGAGCCCTCGGCCCCCAAGGACCTGCAGTACTCGGTGACCGACGTGAACCGGACGTTCCCCATGGCGCTGCTCGCGGGGATCTTCGCGGTGGCCGTCGTGGTGGTGGGCCGGCTGCGTGGCGTCATGGCGCTGGTGGCACTCGCCGTGAGTTTCCTCGTGCTGACCCTGTTCATCCTGCCGGCGATCCTGGAAGGGGCGAACCCGCTGCTGGTGGCCGTGGTGGGGTCGAGCGCCATCATGCTGATCGCCCTGTACATGTGCCACGGGCTGTCGGCACGTACGTCGGTGGCGGTGCTCGGCACGCTGATCTCGCTCTGCCTGATCGGCGTGCTCGGGTCACTGTTCATCGGCTGGGCCGCACTGACCGGTAACACGGACGACAGCACCGGGCTGATCCACGGTCTGTATCCGTCGATCGACATGAGCGGTCTGCTGCTGGCAGGCGTCATCATCGGCTCGCTCGGCGTCCTGGACGACGTGACGGTGACACAGACCTCGGCCGTCTGGGAGTTGCATGAGGCCAACCCGTCGATGGGCTGGCGCGGGCTGTACCGGGCGGGCATCCGCATCGGCCGCGACCACATCGCGTCCGTGGTCAACACCCTGGTGCTCGCCTACGCCGGTGCCGCACTGCCGTTGCTGCTGCTGTTCTCCATCGCGCAGAGCAGCGTCGGCACGGTGGCCAACAGCGAGCTGGTGGCCGAGGAGATCGTGCGCACGCTGGTGGGCTCGATCGGTCTGGTCGCCTCGGTCCCTGTCACCACCGCGCTGGCCGCGCTCGTCGTGTCGGCCGACCGGACCGGTCCCGGTGCCCCGGCGCGCTCCGGGGCACAGCCCGCACCGGCACGCGGCGGCCGGGGCCGACGCCGGAAGCGGTGACGCGGGGAGGGATGAGCCGGGAGCTTGCGCAAGGCGGGATGAGCGGGAAACGGTAGCCGTCCGCCGCAGAAGCGTTCCTGCACAATGGCGCGTGGCATGGCGGACCGCCCACCACCCCTTGCCCGTCGTTTCAGCCGGCGCTCTGTTCCTCGGCCAGGATGCGGTCCAGGGCCTCGTCGAGATGGGCGTCGAAATCGGCGAGCGCACCCTCCTGGCCGAGCGGCACGAGCTTGTCCGTCCGGTCGAGGAAGGCCACGAGCGGAGGCGCCGACGACCGGAACAGGGCCTGGTCGCCGCCGACCTGAAGCCGGATCAGCACTTCACCGAGCACCTCGGACTCGACCGGGGCGATGTGCACGTCCCCTTCCCCGCACGGGCGGCCTACCCCGTCGATGAGCAGCTCCCGTCCGAAGGCCCAGGTCACCGGCGCGTCGCCCGGCAGATGGAAGGTGAGGCGTACGGCATACGGATCACAGGTCTCGTAGCGCAACTCCACCGGGATGCGGAAGGAGAGCTCCTCCGACACGAGAAAGCTCATCATGACTTCTGCCTGTACGGACTCGCGCATTGCCTATCCCGTCATATGACATCGACTGGCCGGGATTGATCCCTCTGACCGTGGTCAAATCTTGCTGAAAGTACACGAGAGATCACAAGGAGTGAGTTTTCAGATACTGATAGAGAGCGTGAGCGACCCCAGATGGCGCCCGATCTCGGCCTGCAGCCGGTGCGCCGCGGGCATCAGCCGGTCGGCCTGGTGAACGGGCAGGGAGATGGCCACGGTGGCCGCGGTGGTGCCGACCGTGATCGGGACCGCCGCGCAGACGGTGCCGACCGCGTACTCCTGGCGCTCCACCACCGGTTCCATGCGCCGTGTCCGGGCGAGCCGGCGCAGCAGTACGTCGTTGTCGCGCACGGTGTACGGCGTGATGGGCCGTACGGGATACCGGGCGAGGTGGTCCCGCCGCGCGTCCTCGTCCAACTGGGAGAGCAGGCACTGTCCGATCGCGTGCGCGTGGCCGGTCTCACGGAAGTCCGCCCACTCCTCCACCGCGGGCGTCTGACGGGAGGCGGAGACGCACATGACCTCGATCTCTCCGTCCCGGTACATCGCGTAGTACACCGGCGCTCCGATGGAATCGCGCCAGTGCGCGAGCGTGTCCGCGACCGTGCTGCGACGTTTCTGCTGCGCTCCGCTGCGGCCCAGTCGCTCCGCCGCGTCACCGAGGAAGAACAGCCCCTTCTCGCGGCGCAGATAGCCCTCGTGGACCAGGGTGCGCAGCAGGTGGTACGCCGTGGGCAGGGCGAGGCCGGTCTCACGGGCGAGTTGTTTGGCGGGGGCGCCGCACGCGTGCGCGGCGACGGTCTCCAGCAGGCGCATGGCGCGCTGGACGGACCCGATGAGCGTGGCGGCGGGGGCGGCCGGCGGTCCCGGCCGGCCGGCGGAGGGCGGTGTTCCGGGGCGGCCCGCTGCACGCGGGGGTCCCGAGGCGTCCGCGGCACGTGGAGGTGCGGGGATGTCCGTCGCCTGTGGCTGGCCCGGGACGGCCAGCGGGACCGGCCGCTGGACGGGGGGCGCGCAGGAACGTGGTGGGGTGGGGGGTGCGTGGGGTTCTGCCGGTGCGGTGTCAACCGTGGCCAAGGATCACTCCCGGAGCGCGAGGGGCAGCCCGTGCGGCAAGAGCACGGAGGGGGGTCTGCGCCGCCCACGGGGCCGGACCCCGTGGGGAGTTCCGGACTTTAACCGCCCGCCACCGCCCGCAGACGGCTCCCGGGGGAAACTTCCCTCCCCCGAGGGAACCGGCCCTCCGTCACGGGTGACCGGCTCCCGGGCGCCTCACCAGTCGCTGCGCGACGAGGAGTTCCCCGTGAACTTGCGGACGATGTAGATCAGTCCGCCGACCAGGGCGACGAAGACCAGCGCCTTGAACAGCAGACCGATCACAAACCCGACCACCGTCGCTATCAGGCCGCCGAACACGACCAGGGCGATGACCGGCACCGCGACCCACTTCACCCACCACGGCAGCCCCGCGAAGATCTCTCGCATCGCCCTCGTCCTTTGCGTTCATGTGCGTTGTCGATGTTCCGCACTCGATGCTAGGGCCGCGGAGGGCCCTCAGGGGGGCCTCGCATCCCTTGTCGTCCCCTGACCCGTCCCCTAGGGAACCCGGGGCCGCGGGGTCACGCCTCGGGTGGAGAGAACACCACGAGCACCCTGAGGTCCTCGCTGATGTGGTGGAACTTGTGGGGGACCCCGGCGGGCACGTACACGACGCTGCCCCGCGCCACCTGCGTCGTCTCCAGACCGACGGTGATCGACGCCCGGCCGCTGACCACGACGTACACCTCGTCCTGGCCGTGCGGATTCTGCGGGTCGTGCTCACCCGCGTCGAGGGCGTAGAGGCCCACCGACATGTTCCGCTCGCGCAGGAACTGCAGGTAGGCGCCTTCGTTGGCGGCGCGTTCCGCCTCCAGATCGTCCAGCCGGAATGCCTTCATCGCCGCTGCCGCCCTCGCCTCACTGCTCGCTGTTCCGCTGCCCGCCGTCGCACCGCTCACCGTCCGTCCGGCCACGGCCCGCCCGGTCTGCCACGATCAGACACATGAAGAATTTCGTAGTCAAGACGATCGCCAACGCGGGCGCCCTGGCGGTCGCCGTGTGGCTGCTGGACAAGATCACCCTGACGGGTGACAGCACCGCCAAGAAGGCCGGGACGCTGATCGTCGTCGCGTTGATCTTCGGCCTGGTGAACTCGTTGGTCAAGCCGGTCCTGAAGGTGCTCACCTTCCCGTTGTTCATCCTGACCCTGGGCCTGATCACCCTGGTCGTGAACGCGCTGATGCTGCTGCTGACCTCGTGGGTCTGCGGCAAGCTGGACCTGAGTTTCCATGTGGACGGTTTCTGGACGGCCGTCGTCGGCGGTCTGATCGTCTCCGTCGTCTCCTGGGCGCTGCACGTCGTCCTGCCCGACGAGGACTGAGCGCATGACCTACCGCGTCTGTTTCGTGTGCACCGGCAACATCTGCCGCTCCCCGATGGCCGAGTCCGTCTTCCGCGCGCGCGTGGCGGAGGCCGGGCTGGAGGACCTGGTGGCGGTCGACAGCGCCGGCACCGGCGGCTGGCACGAGGGTGAGCCCGCCGACCCGCGTACCGTCTCGGTCCTTCAGGAGCACGGCTACGACACCGAGCACGTCGCCCGCCAGTTCCTGCCGTCGTGGTTCGCCGGTCTCGACCTCGTGGTCGCCCTCGACACCGGCCATCTCAAGGCCCTGCGCCGACTGGCGCCCACCGCGGACGACGCGCGCAAGATACGCCTGCTGCGCTCCCACGACCCGGCCGCCGGCGACGACCTCGACGTGCCGGACCCCTACTACGGGGGCCGGGACGGCTTCGAGGAGTGTCTTGAGATGGTGGAGGCGGCGAGCACCGGCCTGCTCGCCGCCGTGAGGGACGAACTGGAAGGACGGGCCGCATGAGCGACGCCACGAAGAACGAGGGCAGCGTCGGCGACGGCACGCGCGCGGTGCGGGCGGGACTGCCGGAGCCGGCCAAGAACGAGCCGACCCTGCCCGGACCGGTGTTCGCCGCCCACTTCCACCTGCCCGGCGAAGTCTCGGGACCGTATGCGTACGGCCGTGACGACAACCCGACCTGGACACTGCTGGAGCGGGCCGTCAGCGAGCTGGAGGCGCCCGGGCAGGACGCCGAGACGCTGGTCTTCGCCTCCGGCATGGCGGCGATCTCCGCCGTGCTGTTCTCGCAGCTGCGCGCCGGGGACGCGGTCGTGCTGCCGTCCGACGGCTACCAGGTGCTGCCGCTGGTCGGCGCCCAGCTGGAGGCGTATGGCGTGGAGGTCCGCACGGCGCCGACCGGCGGGGACGCCCAGCTGGAGGTGCTCGACGGGGCCCGGCTGCTGTGGATCGAGTCGCCGTCCAACCCCGGACTCGATGTCTGCGACATCCGGCGCCTGGCCGAGGCAGCCCACGCGCGGGGCGCCCTGGTGGCCGTCGACAACACCCTCGCCACCCCGCTCGGCCAGCGTCCGCTGGAGCTGGGCGCCGACTTCTCCGTGGCGAGCGGTACCAAGCAGCTCACCGGCCACGGCGATGTCCTGTTGGGTTACGTCACCGGCCGCGACACCGAGGCGATGGCGGCCGTGCGCCGCTGGCGCAAGATCGTCGGCGCCATCTCCGGCCCCATGGAGGCCTGGCTCGCGCACCGGTCCATCGCCACGCTCCAGCTGCGCGTCGACCGGCAGAACGCCACCGCCCTGGCTGTCGCGCAGGCACTGCGGCAGCGGTCCGAGGTATCCGGCCTGCGTTACCCGGGCCTGCCCGACGACCCCTCGCACAAGATCGCCACGCAGCAGATGCGGCGCTACGGCTCCGTCGTCTCCTTCACCCTGCCGACGCGCGCGCGTGCCGAGCGTTTCCTGGCCGCTCTGCAGCTGGTGGAGGACGCGACGAGTTTCGGCGGGGTGCGGTCCACGGCCGAACGGCGCCGCCGCTGGGGCGGGGACGCCGTCCCGGAGGGCTTCATCCGCATGTCCGTCGGCGCGGAGGACCCGGAGGACCTGGTGGCAGACGTGCTGCGCGCCCTGGACGAGTCCGCCGAGTAGCGTGCTTGTCCCCCGCCGCTGTCGGCGGGACGGTCCGAGCCTCCCCCCTCGTGGCTCGGACCGTCTGCGGCTTTCCCGGGGGAAGAACCGTGCGAACCAGGCTAGTTGACTCTGGGTCAGTGTCCAATCACGCTAACGACAGAAGCCTATCGACATATTTATTGTTGGTGCCTGCCTGGGGGCCGGAGGAGGCAGCGACAGGGGAGGGCGTGCCATGGACCTGGCCTTGCTGCGGACCTTCGTCGCCGTGCACAGAGCCGGCTCCTTCACCCGCGCCGCAGCCCTGCTCGGCCTCTCCCAGCCCGCCGTCACCTCGCAGATCCGCACGCTGGAGCGTCAGCTCGGCAGACCGCTGTTCCTCCGCCAGGCGCGCGGAGTGACCCCGACGACCGTCGGCGACGAACTGGCGCACAGGGCAGCACCGCATCTCGACGCCCTGGTGGAGATAGTGGAGAGCGGCCTGGACGACGAGTCCTCGTCACGGACGCTGCACTTGGCGGGTCCCGCGGAGTTCACCGCCGAACGTGCCCTCCCCGCACTCAGCGAGCTGACCGGCGACGACGGCCGGAGCTTCGCGTTACGCGCCTCCTTCGGGACGACCGAAGAGGTACTGGAGGGGCTGGCCTGCGGCCTTCATGACCTGGCCATCAGTACGGCATGGCCGCGTGGGGCCCTGCTCACCGCCACTCCACTCTGCGACGAGGAGCATGTACTGGTGGCGGCCCCGCGCTGGGCGGAGCGGATCGGCTCGGACACCCTGCGGCTGAAGGGCGCCCCGGCCCTGGAGCACCTGCCGCTCGTCGAGGTCCACGAGTCGCTGCCGTTCGTCTCGCGCTACTGGGCCTCCGTCTTCGACGCCCGCCCGGCCGCCACGGGCACGGTCATCGCGCCGGATCTCCGGGCCGTGCTCTCCTGCGTCACCGCCGGCGCCGGACTGGCGGTGCTGCCCCGCTACCTGTGCGCCCCGGCCCTGGAGGACGGCACGATCGTCACCCTGCACGATCCGGTGGTCCCGCCCCTGCGTACCTACTTCCTGGTGGTGCGGACCGGCACGCTCGCCCTGCCGCATATCGCGCGGGCCCACGAGTGGCTCCAGCGCGCTGCCACGACCTGGTGCTGACGCCCTCCCACACGGGTGCACGCACTGCGGTCGGGTCGTGGCACTTTGCGATGTTTCACGTGGAACCCGCCGGGCCACATTTCTCCCATGACCGTCCGACCCGTGGTCAAGCGCACCGCCCGTGCCGTTCTCCTGGACGGTGACGACCTGATCCTGATCAAGCGCACCAAGCCGGGTGTCGATCCCTACTGGGTCACTCCCGGCGGGGGAGTCGAACCCGGGGACTCGACCGTCGTGGACGCCCTGCACCGCGAGGTGGAGGAGGAACTCGGCGCCAAGATCACCGACGTCGTGCCGTGTTTCGTGGACACGGTGGAGCACATCGGTGAGGACGGCGGCGCGACCGGGGTGAAGGTGCAGCACTTCTTCGTCTGTCGGCTGGAGTCCATGGACCCCTCCCTGCGTCACGGCCCCGAAGTGGACGAGCCCGCCGGTGAGTACGAGATCGTCCGCGTTCCGTTCACCCGCGTCGGCATCGCTTCCGTCCACCTCGTCCCCCTGTCCCTGCGCCACTACCTGGACGGGAACATCGAAGGGGTACGGGCCATGCACGCACCCGATCTCGGCTAGTGGGTGTTTCACGTGAAACACGCAGAGCCGTCCACGGGCTGCGCAGGGCCCGAGATGGCCAAAAGCACGTGCGTCCGCATCGAAACGGGTGGACGGCAAGGGTGCCCGTCGGACAGCCTGACCTGCGTGCCAACTCCTTCCCTCACCGCTCTGCCCATCCGTCGCCTGACGCCTCGCGATCTCACTGCCTGCGCCGACCTGTCCGAAGACCGCGGATGGCCACGCGAGGAACACAAGTGGGGGTTCCTCCTCACGGCCGGCAAGGGCCTCGGCATAGACGACCCTGAGGGCGGCCTGGTCGCCGCGTGCGTGGTCACGGAGTACGGCACATGGGGGCAGCCGGATCTCGGTGCCATCGGCATGGTGCTGGTGGCCCGCCGTCACGCCCGCCAGGGTGTCGGGCGCAGGCTGATGCGGCATGTGCTGTCCAGCATGGGGACGACTCCGCTGACCCTGCACGCCACCCCGTACGGCCGTCCTCTGTACGAGGAGCTGGGCTTCAAGGTGACGGGCCGGGCGGAGATGCTGACAGGCCGCTTCGTTCCCGGCGGCCGGGATTCCGGGATCTCCACGCGCGCGGCCACCGCCGAGGACCTCCCGGCGATCCTGCGCCTCGACGAGGAGGTGTTCGGTACCGACCGCACCTCTCTCATCACCCGCCTGCCCGCCTTCGCCGATCAACTCCGTGTCGCCGAGGAGGACGGCCGTCTCATCGGTTACACCGCCGCGTGGCCCAACATGGACACCCATGTCGTCGGTCCGCTGATCGCCCGGGACACTCGGACCGCCAAGGCCCTGATCGCCTCGCTGGCGGCCCACACCGACCGGCCACTGCGGACCGACATCGACGTACGCCATGAAGAGTTGCTGGCCTGGGCGAAGGAGCGTGGCCTGGCCTCCGTGGCCTTCAACGCCGTGATGACCTATGGCATCACGGACCTGCCAGGGGACTGGACCCGGCGGTTCGCACCGCTGACGGTCGCCGCGGGCTGAGCCGGCATACGGCGCGCACCGGCCCCGCCGCTTCGAGCGGCGGGGCCGGTGTCATGAGGTCCGGGCTGTCGACGTGGCTCAGACCAGGGCCCGCACGGCCGCGGTGGCGAAGCCGTGGTCCTGGTCCGGAGCACCGCCGCCGACACCGATCGCGCCGACCAGCCGGCCGTCACGGTGGACGGGGATACCGCCCGCGATGAACAGCAGAGGACGGTCGAGTGCCGTGGGCAGGGTGTGGAAGAGGCCGCCGGGCTGAACGGCGTCGACGAGGTCGGCGGTGGGCGCGTTCAGCTGGAGGGCCGTGTAGGCCTTGCGGGTGCTGGTCTCGCCGGAGATCAGCACGGCGCGGTCGTCCCGGCGGAAGGCGAGCAGGTGGCCACCGGCGTCCAGGACGGTGACGCTGACGGCGACTCCGGCGTCCTCGGCCGCCCGGCGGGCGGTGGCGACCAGCAGCTCGGCGTCCTCAATGGTGAGCGGGGCGACGGCGGTGGTGGTCATGGAGATGTCTCCTCGGGTCGTGCTGTGGTGGGTGCGTGCCGTACCGGGGGCTCGGTACGGAGGTCTGTGGGTGTGAGCGGCCGGGGTGCCAGCGCTCAGTGGTGGACGGGCGTCCGCTGCTCCGCCGCCGTACCGGAGGCGGTCACGCTCCCCCGGGTGCCGTCACGGCGTTCCAGGGCCGCCGAGACGAAGGCGAGGACCAGGGCGGCAGCGGCGAGGGCGGCGCCGACCCAGTTGGGGGACGTGTAGCCGAAGCCGGCCGCGATCACGATGCCGCCGAGCCAGGCGGACAGGGCGTTGCCCAGGTTGAAGGCGCCGATGTTGACGGCCGAGGCGAGCGTCGGAGCGCCGTGCGCCTGGTCGAGGACGCGCTTCTGCAGCGGGGGCACGGTGGCGAAGCCGAGGGCACCGATCAGAGCGATGGTCACCGCGGCCGCGATCTTGTTGTGGGCGGTGAGAGTGAAGAGCGCCAGGACGACGGCCAGCGCGCCCAGGGAGACGTACAGCATCGGCATCAGGGCGCGGTCCGCGAACTTGCCGCCGATGAGGTTGCCGCCGACCATACCGAGGCCGAACAGGACCAGCAGCCAGGTGACGGAGCCGTCGGCGAAGCCGGCGATGTGGGTCATCATCGGGGCGATGTAGGTGATGGCCGCGAAGACACCGCCGAAGCCGAGCACGGTCATCGCCATGGCCAGCAGGACCTGGGCGTTCTTGAAGGCGGCCAGCTCGTGGCGCAGGTGTACGCCCTCCGGCCGCGGCAGCTCGGGGACGAGCTTGGCGATACCGGCGAGGCCGACGACACCGAGGGTGGCGACGACGGCGAAGGTGACGCGCCAGCCCGCGCTCTGTCCTATGAACGTGCCCAGCGGGACGCCGACGACGTTGGCGATGGTCAGTCCGGTGAACATCATGGCGATGGCGCCGGCCTTCTTGTGCGGCGCGACCAGCTCGGCGGCGACGACCGAGCCGATGCCGAAGAAGGCACCGTGGGCGAGCGAGGCGACCACTCGTCCGATCAGCATGACCGCGAAGGCCGGGGCGAGGGCCGAGAGCAGGTTCCCGGCGATGAACAGGCCCATCAGCAGCATCAGCATCCGCTTGCGCGGGACCTTGGTGCCCAGAACGGTCATCAGCGGCGCGCCGATGACCACGCCGAGCGCGTAGCCGGTGACGAGCAGGCCCGCCGTGGGGATGGAGACCCCGAAGTCGGCCGCGACCTCGGGCAGCAGACCCATGATCACGAACTCGGTCGTTCCGATTCCGAAGGCCCCGATCGCGAGGGCCAGAAGCGCGAGAGGCATGAAGGGGTACACCTTCCCAGAAGATTGCAGGAGCGCTTTGCGTTCGACCACAATAGTTGCAGACGCGGGCTAATTGCAACCGACGACTATTGCGCTGGTGGTCTACCCTGGTGGGTGCAGCAACTCCGGGACGGAGGAAAACGCCAATGACAGCGACGGACCCCGCGCTCACAGCCCTCGCACAGGGCTGGTGCGCCCTTTCTGCGCTGCACGGACGGATCGAGGCGCACGTAGAGCGCGCCCTGCAGGCCGCACACGACCTGAGCGTCCGCGAGTACTCACTGCTGGATGTCCTCAGCAGACAGCACGAAGGCGAGGGCGGGCATCTGCAGATGAAGCAGGTCGCCGACGCGGTCGTGCTCAGCCAGAGCGCCACCACCCGCCTGGTGACCCGGCTGGAGGACCGTGGCCTGCTGGAGCGCTACCTGTGCCCCACCGACCGGCGCGGCATCTACACCAACGTCACCCCGGCGGGCCTGCGGCTGCTGGAGGAGGCGCGGCCCACCAACGACGCCGCTCTGCGCGAGGCTCTCGACAGCGCCGCCCGGAATCCGGAGCTCGCACCGCTGGTGCGCGTGGTGGAGTCCCTGAACGTGCCCGCATAGGGTGCGCCTATGGACGATCTTGAGATACGCGCCGCGACCGCTGACGACCTCCCGGCGATCGTGGCGATGCTCGCCGACGACCCGCTCGGGGTCCAGCGCGAGTCGCCCGGCGATCTCACTCCGTACCGGAACGCGCTGGAACGCCTTGCCGCCGACCCCCATCAGCATGTCGTCGTCGCCGTACGCGAAGGCCGTGTGATCGGCACTCTCCAACTGACGATCATCCCCGGGCTCTCCCACAAAGGGGCCACTCGTGCGCTGATCGAGGCTGTGCGCATCCATGCCGACGAGCGGGGCAGCGGGCTGGGGAGCCGGCTGATCGAGTGGGCGATCGACACCTCCCGGCAGCTCGGCTGCCACATGGTCCAGCTCACGTCCGACAAGACGCGGACCGACGCGCACCGTTTCTACGAGCGGCTGGGCTTCACCGCCTCACACGAGGGCTTCAAGCTCCGTCTTTGACGGCGACCCGGAGAGCGGGGCGGGGGTGTGTTCCACGTGAAACACACCCCGTGTCCGTATCCGGACTAGCCGATGCCCCGCCATCCCTCCGGGTCCACGCCACCGGGCACCGGGGCCTCGGGGTCGTACGGCTGCCGGGTGAACACGAACGAGCCGAGATCCAGGTGACTCACCGACCCGTCCGGGCGCCGTTCGGGCCGCAGCAGCTCACCGGCGTAGTAGCCCTCCAGCCCGGTCCAGGTGCCGTCGCCGTTCGGACGGAAGCGGGCCTTCCGTCCGCCACCCGTGAGAGGCGCCAGCGCGAGCAGGCCATCGGCGGTCGCGCGCAGGCCGAAGGCATGAGTGCCCCAGTACCACTGCCCCACCAGCTCCAGCACCGCGGAATCCGCCTTACGCAGCGGCCGCCAGGGCTCGGGGATGCGTGGCTCCGCCTCCGCGACGATCCGGACGAGGTCCGCTCCCACGGCGCCCAGCAGCGGACCGCTGGTGCAGTTGGCGAGCACCACCGCGGCCACGTCGTCCTCCACGCTGATCGTGAGGTTCGCCAGGAACCCCGGCAGGGAACCGGAGTGGCCGACGAGCAGCCGGCCGTCACGGCACTGGATCTGCATGCCCAGTCCGTACGTCACCCCGTCCACCACATCCGCGGCCTCGGCGGGCGCCGCCGGAGTACGCATCTCCCGGACGGACTCCGCACTCAGGACCCGCTCGTCACCCCGGGCCAGGAACGCGGCGAACCTCGCCAGGTCCCCGGTCGTCGACCAGAGCTGACCGGCCGGCGCCATACGGCCCAGGTCCTCCATCGGCTCGGGGAGCACCGCGTCGGCCCACGGGTGCACCGCCCATCCACCCGCGTGCGGGGGCTCCGGCTGCGGGCTCGTCCGGTGCAGGCCCAGCGGCTCCAGGATCTCCGCGCGCAGCACCTCCTCCCAGGGGGCGCCGCGCAGCTCTTCCACCAGGGCGCCGAGAACCGTGTAGCCGGGATTGGAGTAGTGGTGCCGGCGACCGACGGGATGCAGGAGGGGCTGTTCCCCGAGCACATCACTCAGTTCGGGCCGCAGGGCGCCGGGTGTCCGTTCCCACCAGGGTGCGGGCGATTCGGCCGCCAACCCCGCGGTGTGGGCGAGCAGTTCCGCGATCGTCGACTCCCCCGCGCCGGTGCCCGGCAGATGTTTCTCCAGCGGGTCACCGAGGTCGAGGACGCCCTCGTCCCGCAGCCGCATCACCAGTACCGCGGTGAAGGTCTTGGTGATGGACCCGATCCGGTACTGCACGGTCTCGTCCGGTCCGTGCCCGTCCACTGAGCTCCGCGCCCCGTGCCACACGGCTTGGCCGTCCCGGACCACCGCGGCGACCAGTGACGGAGCCCGTCCTTCGGCCTGCGCGACGGCGATCCGGTGCAAAAGGGCCCGGCGGGTGGCGGGGAGCAGCGCTTCCTGAGTTGTCGTCATGCGCCCAGTCCACCTGGTGCGGAGGCGGGCGTCGAATGCATTTGCCGTGCGCCCCCGGCCGTCCCCGCCCGCACGCCCGTCCGTGACGGCGGGCGTACCCGGTGGATCAGGTCTGGGCCATGTCCACGAAACGCGAGTAGTGGCCCTGGAAGGCGACCGTGATGGTCGCCGTCGGACCGTTTCGGTGCTTGGCGACGATCAGGTCCGCCTCGCCCGCGCGCGGGGACTCCTTCTCGTAGGCGTCCTCGCGGTGCAGCAGGATGACCATGTCGGCGTCCTGCTCGATGGAGCCGGACTCACGCAGGTCGGAGACCATCGGCTTCTTGTCGGTGCGCTGCTCGGGACCACGGTTGAGCTGCGAGAGCGCGATGACCGGGATCTCCAGCTCCTTCGCGAGCAGCTTGAGGTTACGGGACATGTCCGAGACCTCCTGCTGACGGCTCTCGGCCCGTTTGGAGCCACCGGACTGCATCAGCTGGAGGTAGTCGATGACGACCAGCTTCAGGTCGTTGCGCTGCTTCAGGCGCCGGCACTTGGCACGGATCTCCATCATCGACAGGTTCGGCGAGTCGTCGATGTACAGCGGCGCGGCCGACACGTCCGGCATGCGGCGGGCGAGCCGCGTCCAGTCCTCGTCGGTCATCGTGCCGGACCGCATGTGGTGCAGGGCGACCCGGGCCTCGGCGGACAGCAGACGCATCGCGATCTCGTTGCGGCCCATTTCGAGCGAGAAGATGACGCTCGGGAGGTTGTGCTTGATGGAGGCGGCCCGCGCGAAGTCCAGGGCGAGGGTCGACTTACCCATGGCGGGACGGGCCGCGATGACGATCATCTGGCCGGGATGGAGGCCGTTCGTCAGCGAGTCGAAGTCCGTGAACCCGGTGGGCACACCCGTCATCTCGCCGCTGCGCGAGCCGATCGCCTCGATCTCGTCGAGGGCGCCTTCCATGATGTCGCCGAGCGGGAGGTAGTCCTCGCTGGTGCGCTGCTCGGTGACGGCGTAGATCTCGGCCTGGGCGCGATTGACGATCTCGTCCACGTCACCGTCGGCCGCGTATCCCATCTGTGTGATGCGCGTGCCGGCCTCGACCAGGCGGCGCAGGACGGCCCGCTCATGGACGATCTCCGCGTAGTACTCGGCGTTGGCCGCCGTCGGCACGGTCTGGACGAGGCTGTGCAGGTACGCGGCACCGCCGACCTTGTTGATCTCTCCACGCTTGGTGAGTTCGGCGGCGATGGTGATCGGGTCGGCCGGCTCGCCCTTGGCGTAGACGTCCAGGATGGCCTGGTAGATCGTCTCGTGCGCGGGCTTGTAGAAGTCGTGGCCCTTGAGGATCTCGACGACGTCGGCGATGGCGTCCTTGGACAGCAGCATGCCGCCCAGCACGGACTGCTCGGCGTCCAGGTCCTGCGGCGGGACCCGCTCGAAGGACGGACCCCCGCCGTCCCAGGTGCCGTTCTCCCGGCCCCGGTCGTGCTGCTCGTCACGACCCCGGCCGATGTCACCGCGCCGACGGGAGGCCGGCAGACGATCACTGGGCCCGCTGTCGGCCCACGGATCGTCCAAGGGCTCGGAAATGCTCACCGAGCCACCTCCTCCCGTCCGCACGGCGGACCTCGCCGTGTCCTCTGTTCTACGGCACGACACTGACAAATAAGACGCCCAACTCCGGTTCTGGCGCGTCGGGTTTGTGACGGTTCCCCGGCCCGGAGCGGGACGTTTCCGGAGCCCGGTGAGGGAGCGGGCGCCGGACCACCGTAGGCCTGTCGGCACCGTCAGCCAATCTGGTTATCCACAGGCCATGTGGACGACGGCCCGGATGCTGTGGAGAACTCGCCGAAACCTGTGCACGACCCGGTGGAAAGCCCTGTGAACAAGCCCTCGGTCCCACCGAGACCAAGCCCGTGACCTGCACTTTCGCGATCCACCGGCTGTGCAGAGAAAAAACTTTCCCAGTCGGGCCAAGATCGCGTCGAACGACACCCGAAAGGACACGAGCCATCATCAAAAGTAAGGATCAGTGGCCGGTTGCATCTCTTACCTGTGGACGATTACATTGATGCTCATGACACAGGCTCCAGAGATCCCGAAGGCCACCCTGCGCCGGCACGACCGAGAAATCGTCGCGCTGGCCGTCCCGGCCTTCGGCGCCCTCGTTGCCGAGCCTCTCTTCGTCATGGCGGACAGCGCGATCGTCGGCCATCTCGGGACCGCACAGCTCGCCGGTCTCGCCGTCGCTTCGGCGCTCCTCACCACCGCCGTGAGTGTCTTCGTCTTCCTCGCTTACGCCACCACGGCCGGCGTGGCCCGCCGCGTCGGCGCCGGTGATCTCCCGGCAGCCATCCGCCAGGGCATGGACGGCATCTGGCTGGCGCTGCTGCTCGGCATCGCCGTCATCGCCGTCGTCCTGCCCCTCGCACCCGGCATCGTGGATCTCCTCGGTGCCTCGACGACCGCCGCCCCTTACGCCACCACCTATTTGCGCATCTCCGCGCTGGGCATCCCGGCCATGCTCATCGTCCTGGCCGCGACCGGAGTGCTGCGCGGCCTGCATGACACCAGGACCCCGCTCTATGTCGCCGTCGCGGGATTCCTCGCGAACGCGGCGCTGAACGCGGGGCTCATCTACGGCGCCGGGCTCGGCATCGCCGGTTCGGCCTGGGGCACGGTCATCGCACAGTGCGGCATGGCGGCCGTCTATCTGACCGTCGTCGTCCGCGGAGCCCGTCGACACGGCGCCTCTCTCCGGCCGGACGCCGCCGGCATCCGGGCCTCGGCTCAGGCCGGTGTCCCTCTGCTGGTCCGCACGTTGTCCCTGCGGGCCATCATCATGATCGCCACAGCGGTCGCGGCCCGTCTCGGTGACGCCGACATCGCCGCCCACCAGATCGTCCTGTCCCTGTGGAACCTCTTGTCCTTCGCGCTCGACGCGATAGCGATCGCGGGACAGGCCATCATCGGCCGCTACCTCGGAGCGGGCGACATGCAGGGGGCGCGAGACGCCTGCCGTCGCATGGTTCAGTGGGGCGTCGCGACCGGTGTCGTCCTGGGCCTTCTCGTCGTGGCCGCACGACCGCTCTTCCTGCCGTTGTTCACCGGCGACTCGCTGGTGAAGGACGCCGCTCTGCCGGCCCTGCTCCTCGTGGCGCTGTCGCAGCCCATGTGCGGGATCGTCTTCGTCCTCGACGGCGTCCTCATGGGCGCGGGGGACGGCCCGTATCTGGCCTGGGCCATGGTCGTCACCCTGGTGGTATTCGCTCCGGCGGCTCTGCTCGTTCCCTCACTCGGCGGCGGCCTCACCGCCCTCTGGGGCGCGATGACGTTGATGATGGCGATCCGGATGCTGACCCTGTGGCTTCGGACCCGTTCGGGCCGCTGGATCGTGACGGGCGCGACCCGCTGACCGTTTCACGTGAAACATGGCGTCCTGATGCGGTCCGGTCCGGATGAACTCCCCTCCAAGCGCGGCCCTGTCGCGTGGCGGCGGTCATGAGAGCCCGGCGGCCATGGGAAAGGGGCCGCACCCCCCGAAGGGTGCGGCCCCTTTCACCGGCTCAAGCGAGCGCGGCGGTCACGCGGCGATCAGGCCGCGACGACCTCGACGTTGACCTTGGCGGCAACCTCGGGGTGCAGACGCACGGACGTCTCGTGGGCGCCCAGGGTCTTGATCGGAGCGGACAGCTCGATGCGGCGCTTGTCGACCTCGGGGCCACCGGAAGCCTTGATCGCGGACGCGATGTCGGCCGGGGTGACGGAACCGAAGAGACGACCGGCGTCGCCAGAGCGGACGGCCAGACGGACCTTCACGCCCTCGAGCTGGGCCTTGACCTGGTTGGCCTGCTCGATGGTCTGGATCTCGTGGATCTTGCGAGCACGACGGATCTGCTCGACGTCCTTCTCGCCACCCTTGGTCCAGCGGATAGCGAACTTCCGCGGGATCAGGTAGTTGCGAGCGTAGCCGTCCTTGACGTCGACGACGTCGCCCGCGGCACCGAGGCCGGAGACCTCGTGGGTGAGGATGATCTTCATGAGTCGGTCACCCTTCCCTTAGCGCGCGGTGGACGTGTAGGGCAGCAGCGCCATCTCACGGCTGTTCTTGACGGCCGTGGCGACGTCACGCTGGTGCTGCGTGCAGTTGCCGGTCACGCGGCGGGCACGGATCTTGCCGCGGTCGGAAATGAACTTCCGCAGCATGTTCGTGTCCTTGTAGTCCACGTACGTGACCTTGTCCTTGCAGAAAGCGCAGACCTTCTTCTTCGGCTTGCGCACAGGCGGCTTCGCCATGGTGTTTCTCCTGTGTGATCAAGAAGTTGGGATACGACCCGCCCTCGACCCGGACCGGCCCTGAAGGCCAGGCCCGAAGGCTTAGAAGGGGGGCTCGTCCGAGTAGCCGCCACCGCCGCCGGAGCCACCGCCCCAGCCGCCGCCACCCTGGTTGCCACCGGCGGGAGCGCCGGTCGCCCACGGGTCGTCGGCCGGAGCGCCGCCGCCCTGCTGGCCGCCACCGGGGCCACCGCCCCAGCCGCCGCCACCCTGGCCCTGGCCGCCACCGCCGCCGTAACCGCCCTGGCCACCGCGAGCGCCACCGGCGGTCTTGGTGACCTTGGCCGTGGCGTTGCGCAGGCTGGGGCCGACTTCCTCGACGTCCAGCTCGTAGACCGTGCGCTTGACGCCCTCACGGTCCTCGTAGGACCGCTGCTTCAGCCGGCCCTGCACGATGACGCGCATGCCTCGCTGGAGCGACTCGGCGACGTTCTCCGCCGCCTGGCGCCAGACCGAGCAGGTCAGGAAGAGGCTCTCGCCGTCCTTCCACTCGTTCGTCTGGCGGTCGAAGGTGCGGGGAGTGGACGCGACGCGGAACTTCGCGACCGCCGCACCGGACGGGGTGAAGCGCAGCTCGGGGTCGTCGACAAGATTGCCGATGACCGTGATGACGGTCTCGCCTGCCATGGGGGAACCTCTCGGCGGGTTTGCTGCTCTGGCTGCTTGTTGCTGCTACTCGAATCCCGGGATCAGCTGAGCGGGAGAGCTCAGTGGGTCTCGGGGCGGAGGACCTTGGTCCGGAGGACCGACTCGTTCAGGTTCATCTGGCGGTCGAGCTCCTTGACGACCGCAGGCTCGGCCTGCAGGTCGATGACCGAGTAGATGCCCTCGGGCTTCTTCTTGATCTCGTAGGCGAGACGACGACGGCCCCAGGTGTCGACCTTCTCAACCTTGCCGCCGCCGTCACGGACGACGGACAGGAAGTTCTCGATCAGCGGGGAGACAGCGCGCTCCTCGAGATCGGGGTCGAGGATGACCATCACCTCGTAGTGACGCATGTGGAACCCACCTCCTTTGGACTCAGCGGCCACGGTCGTTCCGTGGCAGGAGGGTTGTGATGCGTACGCAACGGTATCGGCCGCCACTGACAATCGGGGTTCCTTGGGGGAAGCCGGCAGTGTGACCTGGGCAGGTCTGGGCAGACACCAGTGCAGAGGGTACAGACTACCCGCACCCACGCTTCCGGTTGAAATCCGGCCGTCGTCCCCGACAATCTGTACACATCGGGTGTGTACGGCGCTACGATGCGCCGCCTTCCGCAGGAGGTGCCCATGGCACAGGCATTGCGACCCAACACCGCCGGTTCCCTCTTCGCCACGGACGGCAAGCCCCATCCGCTTCAGGACACCCTGATGGCGGTGACGTTCGTCCTCGGCTTCCTGTCCTTCATCACGTCCTTCTTCCACAGCCTTCACCTGCTGACCTCGTGGGCGGGCCTGGTGGCACTGGCCACGGGCGTGTACGGACAGTGGATCTCGGTGACCACGCGGCAGCGGTTCGGGTTGATCCTGGGTCTCGGCGCCGCCGGAGTCGGTTTTCTGATCGGCATGGCCCACGGCGGCCTGTTCGGCGGGGTCATCAGCTGACCCCACCGGGCTCAAAGCCCCGTACGCCCAGTCGGGGCGCTCGCGAGGCGCAGTAGGCTTCGGCGCGAGAGCCGGAGCCCCTGTACCCATGGGGACACACCAGCCCGAGGAGCGCCCCGAATGAGCCTGACCCTGAGGACCATCAGTCGCGAGCAGCATCTGGCCTTCATCCAGAGCCTGCCGGCGGCGAGCCACATGCAGGTCCCGGCCTGGGCAGATGTGAAGGCGGAGTGGCGCTCGGAGAACCTCGGCTGGTTCGACCGGAGCGGCCAGCTGGTCGGCGTGGGCCTGGTCCTGTACCGCCAGCTGCCCAAGATCAAGCGCTACCTCGCCTATCTGCCCGAGGGCCCGGTCATCAACTGGTACGCGCCCAACCTGGACGACTGGATCCAGCCGATGCTGGCGCACCTGAAGCAGCAGGGTGCCTTCTCCGTGAAGATGGGCCCGCCGGTGATCATCCGTCGCTGGAACGCCGACACGATCAAGAGGGGCATCCAGGACCCGGACGTCAAGCGGCTGCGCGACCTGGAGGCCGACTACATCGAGCCGCGCGCCTTCGAGGTGGCCGACAAGCTGCGCCGCATGGGCTGGCAGCAGGGTGAGGACGGCGGCGCCGGCTTCGGTGACGTGCAGCCCCGGTACGTCTACCAGGTGCCGCTGGCCAACCGCTCCCTGGAAGAGGTCCACAAGAACTTCAACCAGCTGTGGCGCCGCAACATCAAGAAGGCCGAGAAGGCAGGCGTCGAGGTCGTCCAGGGCGGTTACCAGGACCTACCCGAGTGGCAGCGGCTGTACGAGATCACGGCCGTCCGCGACCACTTCCGGCCCCGCCCGCTGTCCTACTTCCAGCGCATGTGGACGGCCCTCAACACCGAGGACCCCAACCGCATGCGGCTGTACTTCGCCCGCCACAACGGGGTGAACCTCTCGGCGGCGACCATGCTGATCGTCGGCGGGCACGTCTGGTACTCCTACGGAGCCTCCGACAACATCGGCCGCGAGGTCCGGCCGTCCAACGCCATGCAGTGGCGGATGCTGCGCGACGCCTACGCGCTCGGCGCCACCGTCTACGACCTGCGCGGCATCTCCGACTCGCTGGACGAGACCGACCACCTCTTCGGTCTCATCCAGTTCAAGGTCGGCACCGGCGGCCAGGCCGCCGAGTACCTCGGCGAGTGGGACTTCCCGCTGAACAAGCTGCTCCACAAGGCGCTCGACATCTACATGTCGCGGCGCTGAGCCGCGCGGGCGTTTGGTTCCATAGCCCTCACAGCTCTCACACCTCTGATCCACCGCAGCCACGAGAAAGGTTCCGGGTCCGGCCATGGCGCTCACGCTCTACGTCGACACCGCGCGCTGGCGGGCGCACCACAAGCACGTGCAGGAGCAGTTCCCGGGACTCGTCCCGGTCTGCAAGGGCAACGGCTACGGCTTCGGGCACGAACGGCTGTCGGAGGAGGCCACCCGGCTCGGTGCCGACCTGCTCGCCGTCGGCACGACCTACGAGGCCGCGCGCATCAAGGACTTCTTCAGCGGCGACCTGCTCGTGCTCACGCCGTACCGGCGTGGCGAGGAGCCCGTGCCGCTGCCCGACCGGGTCGTCCGCTCGGTGTCGTCGATCGACGGCGTGTACGGCCTCGTGGGTGCCCGTGTCGTCATCGAGGTGATGTCCTCGATGAAGCGGCACGGCATCAGCGAGCACGACCTGCCCCAGCTGCACCAGGCCATAGAGAACGTCCGGCTGGAGGGCTTCGCCATCCACCTGCCGCTGGACCGCACCGACGGTTCGGACGCCGTCGAGGAGGTCATCGGCTGGATGGACCGGCTGCGCGCGGCACGGCTGCCGCTGCACACGATGTTCGTCAGCCACCTCAAGGCGGACGACCTGGCCCGGCTCCAGCAGCAGTTCCCGCAGACCCGGTTCCGCGCCCGCATCGGCACGCGGCTGTGGCTGGGGGACCACGACGCCACCGAGTACCGCGGTGCCGTCCTGGACGTCACGCGCGTGACGAAGGGCGACCGGTTCGGCTACCGGCAGCAGAAGGCGGCCTCTGACGGCTTCCTGGTGGTCGTGGCGGGCGGAACGTCGCACGGGGTGGGTCTGGAGGCCCCGAAGGCCCTGCACGGCGTCATGCCGCGCGCCAAGGGTGTCGCCCGGGCCGGGCTCGCCACGGTCAACCGGAACCTCTCCCCGTTCGTCTGGGGCGGCAAGCAGCGCTGGTTCGCCGAGCCTCCGCACATGCAGGTGTCGATCCTGTTCGTGCCCTCGGACGCCCCCGAGCCGAAGGTCGGCGACGAGCTGGTGGCGCATCTGCGGCACACCACGACCCAGTTCGACCGTCTCGTGGACCGCTGAGCCCCCTCAAGAACGACGAGAAGGCCGTATCCGGTGCTCCCGGATACGGCCTTCTGTGTCCGCCGCTTCCCCCGCGCGACGGCCGGTTCACCGTTCCGCGCGCCGCGTGATGATCAGGCGTTGCGCGAGTGTTCGCTCACAGCGAACGGCGGTCTTCGGGGGCCAGCGTCTCCGGCCGGCCCCAGTCCACCTGAGGCCCCTCGAAGTAGTCGGCGTGGCGCGGGGGATGGACTCCCGCGCCGAGCGCGAACACGTCCTCGGCGCCGTCGAGCACTCCGCCCGACGGATCGTCGTCACCGGACCGGCGCACCACATCCCGCTCCGGCATGAGGATGTCCCGTACGACGACAGCGCACAGATACAGCGTGCCCACCAGGTGCACGATGATCGCCCAGTGGTAGCCCTGCGTCGGCAGGCCCTTGTGGGCGTCCCCGCTGGTCGTGTAGGCGAGGTACAGCCAGATACCCAGGAAGTACGCCACCTCGCAGGCCTGCCAGACCAGGAAGTCCCGCCACTTGGGCCGGGCGAGGACCACCAGCGGCACCAGCCACAGGACGTACTGCGGGGAGTAGACCTTGTTGGTGAGGACGAAGGCGGCCACGATCAGGAAGGCCAGCTGGGCGAAGCGGGGCCGGCGCGGGGCGGTGAACGTCAGCGCGGCGATACCGAGGAAGCACAGCACCACGAGCACCGTGGCGGCTGTGTTGACGAACTCGGTGGTGGGCGGGCTGCTGGAGTTCTGGGCCCAGATCAGCCAGAAGGAGCCGAAGTCGACGCCGCGCTCCTTGCTGAAGGTGTAGAACTTCGCCCAGCCCTCACGGATGTGGAAGCCCGTCGCGTCATGCGTGATCATCACGGGCAGGTTGACCACGAGCCAGGCCACCACCGCGCCGGACGCGGCCTGGAAGAACGCGCGCCACTTGCCCGCCCGCCAGCACAGCACCAGCAGCGGCCCCAGCAGCAGCGCGGGATACAGCTTGGCGGCCGTAGCGAGCCCCAGGAGGACACCGAAGGCGAGGGCGCGACCCCGGGACCACATCAGCATCGCGGCGGCCGTCAGCGCCACGGCCAGCAGGTCCCAGTTGATGGTCGCGGTCAGCGCGAGGGCGGGCGCGAGGGCGACCAGCAGACCGTCCCAGGGACGCCGGCGGTGGGTACGGGCCACGCACACGGCGATGATGGCGGCGCACACCATCAGCATCCCGGCGTTCACGAACCAGTACCACTGCTCCTGGTGCTGGATGGTGCCGCTGTGCGGGGTCAGCCAGGAGGCCACCTCCATGAACAGGCCGGTGAGCACCGGGTATTCGAGGTAGTCCATGTCGCCGGGGAGCTTGTCGAAGTACGGCACGAGATGGTCGGCGAACCCACGGCCCTGGTAGAGGTGCGGGATGTCCGAGTAGCAGGCGTGCGTGTACTGACTGCTCGCTCCGAAGAACCAGCCACTGTGGTAGCAGGGCGCCTTCTGGACCAGGCCGAGGGCGAACATGCCGATCGCCACGAGCGCCACGACCCGCACGGGAGTCCACCAGGACGTTCCCAGCAGGGCGTGCCGCCCCAGGGGACCGCCGATCAGCTCACTGCCGGCGGCGGCGACCTCGTCCTCCCTGGTCGGCTGCACCGGCTCCGCCACGGCGGACCGCACGGGCTCGGGCTCGTGCATGCTCGCGGGCGTCATCTCTGCACTGGGCATGGGTCACATCCTGCCGTACCCGGCTGGGAAAACACCGAGGGCCGCCGCACCTGGCGGGTGCGGCGGCCCATGTTTCACGTGAAACACCCTCGGTGGGCGATATGGCCGCCAACCGGACAGATCGCCGGGTCAGCCGTTCTGCCCCCCGAAGAAGCCCCCGTTGCCGTTGCCTCGGGTGGTACCGGTGCCGGTCGTGTCCGTGACCGACGGTGACGGCGACTCGCCCCCGCCTCCGTCGACACCACCCGTGTCCACACCTCCGGTGCCGTTCCCGTTGCCCCCGCCGTTGCCGTTGCCCCCGCCGGTGCCGTTGCCGTTGCAGTTGGGGTCCCAGCCGAACTGGCAGGACTCGCTCGGCGTCGGTGACGGTGAGGTCGTCGTCACGCTCGGCGTCGGGCTCGGCGTGTCGCTCGGCGTCGGGCTCGGCGTGACGGTGACGCTCGGGGTCGGGGAGGGAGCACCGACCTCGTCCTGGACCTTGCCGATCTCGGTGGGGTCCGGGAAGCCGGGGTCGCTCTTGCCCTTGAGTGCGGATTTCATGTACTCGGTCCACACCTGCGTCGGGATGTCACCACCGTGAATGGAGTCCACACCCGCCGTGCCGTTCATCGACAGCAGTTCGTGGTCCTTGGGGTTCTCGCGGAACATCGCGACCGAGGTCGACAGCTGCCGGGTGTAGCCGACGAACCAGGCCGACTTGTTGCTGTCGGTGGTACCGGTCTTGCCGGCCGCGGTACGTCCCAGGGCCTTGGCGTTCTGGCCAGTACCGTTCTGGATCACGTTCTCCAGCGTGTCCGTGACGTTGTTGGCCACGTTCTCCGGCATCGCCTGCTTCCGCGTGGGCTTGGTGAAGCCCGGCTGTTCCACGCCTTCCTTCTTGACGCTCGTCACCGAGTACGGATCCGTGTGCTGGCCGGAGGCGGCGAACGTCGCGTACGCGTCGGCCATACGGATCGCGCTCGGCGTCGAGGTGCCGATGGCGAAGGACGGGTTGAGGTCGGCGAAGCTCGCGTCCAGGATGCCGGAGGCCTTGGCGACGTCTCGGACCTTCGACATCCCCACGTCCATGCCGAGCTGCACGAACGGGGTGTTGATGGACTGCTCCATGGCCTTGCGCAGCGTGATGTAGCCCCAGGGCTTGGGGCCCTCGTTGCGCTGGTAGAAGACCGAGCCGTCCTTCTTCAGGACGTAGCTGCCGTCCTGGTTCCTCACCTTGAGCTTGTCGTTGCCGTTGTACTTGCTCAGCGGCGAGATGCCCTCACCATCGGACTTGTAGGTGCCGTACTCCATCGCCGCGGCCAGGACGAACGGCTTCCACGTCGAACCGACGGGGACACCGGACGTGTCGGCGTTGTTGGTGAAGTGACCGTTCTCGTAACCGTCACCGCCGTAGAGCGCGACGATCGCGCCATCCTTCGGCACCACCGATGCCGCACCGAACTGGACGTACTTGTCCAGATCGCGATGCTTCGGATCGAGCCGCTCCTTCTGGACCTTCTTCACAGCCGCGCTCAGGGCGTCCACGCTCTTCTTGTCGAAGGTCGTGTAGATCTGGTAACCGCCCTGGTCGAACTGCGCCTCGGTGATCTTGGAGTGGTTCAGGACGTACTTCTTGGCCGTGTCGACGAGGTAGCTGATCTGGCCGGTCATGTTCTTGGTCGCCTTGCGGCCCTGGGGCTTGGGGTACTTGCTGTGGGCCACCTGGTACTGCTCGTCCGTGAGGTGCTTGTCCTTGTGCATCTCGCTGAGGATCCAGGACCAGCGCTCCTGGGAACGCCGCAGGTTGTCCTTCGCGTTCGCCGACGGGTCGAGGTCCGCGTTGCCGGCCGGGTCGTAGTACGTCGGACCCTTCAGCAGGGCCGCGAGGAAGGCGCACTGGCTCGGCGTGAGGTCTACCGCGTTCACGCCGTAGTAGGTCTGCGCGGCGGCCTGGATGCCGTAGGCGCCGCGACCGTAGTACGAGGTGTTCAGGTAGCCCTGCAGGATCTGCTTCTTGTCGAGCCTCGTGCCCACCTTGATGGAGATGAACATCTCCTTGAACTTGCGGGTGACCGTCTGTTCCTGGCTGAGGTAGGTGTTCTTCACGAACTGCTGGGTGATCGTCGAGCCACCCTGCGTCTGACCGCCCCGGGCCATGTTCGCCAGGGCTCGGGCGATACCCATCGGGTCGACGCCCGAATCGTCGTAGAAGCTCTTGTTCTCCGCCGAGATCACGGCCCACTGCATGGCCTCGGGGATCTTGTCGATGGTGACGTTCTGCCGGTTCACCCCGGTGCCCGTCGCCACCATCTGACTGCCGTCGGCCCAGTAGTAGACGTTGTTCTGCGACTTGGCCGCGTCGTTCTCGTTCGGGATGGAGACCATCGCGTAGCCGACGCCGACCATCACCACCAGGCTGCCGACGAAGCCGATGAACAGCCCGCTGACCAGCTTCCAGGACGGCACCCAGCGTCGCCAGCCGTACTTGCCGGCCCTCGGGTAGTCGATGAACCGCTTCTTGCCGGGTGCGGTCGTCGCGCGGCCGTTGCCGCGCCCGGGCCCCGTCGGCCCGCCCGGCCCGCCGCGCCGGCCGCCGGCGTTGTCGGCCGCTCTGCGGCGGCCACCTCTCTGCGCGGCACGGCGGGCCTCGGCCCGGCCGCCGTAGGCGCGCTCCTCACTTCCCGGGTCTACGGACTCCGGCCCCGGGGAACCGGACCCATAGGAGTCGGCAGGGGACCCGGTGGCGCCTCGCGGTGCCGCACGGCGGCCGGAGGACGGACCGGACTGGCCGCGTCGGGCCGCGGCACGTCCGCCTCCCTGCGGCTGCGGCGGTTTGCGACGGTGCTCGCTCATCGAACGATTACTCCTCGGGCAGGCGCACCCGTGCGCGCCTGGAACGGCGGCTGATTTCCGGTCCCCCCGAAGTACGGATGTGGTCGGTCCTGCATTCACCCGTACTGCACCGGGGACGACGACGCTCCCCAGGCCTCACGCGGTTCCCGGTGGTGTGCATGCCGCACAGACTACGCACCACCAAAACGCGCCGAGCTCCGAAGTTCACCCCAAAACAGGCAAGTTGCCTCCAACGAAACGGTGATGTGATCCCGTTCACCACCGTCCCTCTTGTCGCGTGCGGGAGGCCGTTCTATCGTGCTGATGTATCGAGTCGATACATCAGCACGAGATAAAGACGCTGCCAGGCGGTGCGAGACCTGTGGGACGGACCTGCGGGACGAGAGGAGGCGACGATGAGCCGGCGTTCCGGCATCCTTGAGTTCGCCGTGCTCGGCCTGCTCCGGGAGTCCCCGATGCACGGCTACGAGCTGCGCAAACGACTCAACACGTCACTGGGTGTGTTCCGCGCCTTCAGTTACGGGACGCTGTACCCCTGCCTCAAGACGCTGGTCACCAACGGCTGGCTGATCGAGGAACCCGGGAACACCCACGACGACGCCCTCGCCGCTCCCCTCGCCGGACGCCGCGCCAAGATCGTTTATCGGCTGACCGCGGAAGGCAAGGAGCACTTCGAGGAACTGCTCTCGCAGACCGGTCCCGACGCGTACGAGGACGAGCACTTCGCCGCACGGTTCGCCTTCTTCGGGCAGACCTCGCGCGATGTGCGCATGCGTGTCCTGGAGGGCCGGCGCAGCCGTCTGGAGGAGCGCCTGGAGAAGATGCGCGCCTCCCTGGCGCGCACCCGGGAGCGCCTCGACGACTACACACTTGAGCTCCAGCGCCACGGGATGGAGTCCGTGGAGCGCGAAGTGCGCTGGCTGAACGAGCTCATCGAGAGCGAGCGGGCCGGGCGGGACCTGAGGGGTTCCGCGTCCGGGGGGCCCGCTCAGCAGGACACCACCACTGGATCGACGGGCGGCCTGCCCCGTCCCGGGGACACCCCGCGGACGGATACGCCCGACGACACCGCCACGTGAGTCCCAGTCAGGGCCTCACTCGTACACACAGGGAGCAACCGGAATGGGTTCGGTTCGCGTAGCCATCGTCGGCGTGGGCAACTGCGCCGCGTCGCTGGTGCAGGGAGTCGAGTACTACAAGGACGCCGACCCGGCGTCCAAGGTCCCCGGCCTGATGCACGTGCAGTTCGGTGACTACCACGTCCGCGACGTCGAGTTCGTCGCCGCGTTCGACGTCGACGCCAAGAAGGTCGGCCTTGACCTCGCGGACGCCATCGGCGCCTCCGAGAACAACACCATCAAGATCTGCGACGTTCCCACCACCGGTGTCACGGTCCAGCGCGGCCACACCCTCGACGGCCTCGGCAAGTACTACCGCGCCACCATCGAGGAGTCGGACGCGGAGCCGGTCGACGTCGTCCAGGTCCTGAAGGACAAGCAGGTCGACGTCCTGGTCTGCTACCTGCCCGTCGGCTCCGAGGACGCGGCGAAGTTCTACGCCCAGTGCGCCATCGACGCCAAGGTCGCCTTCGTCAACGCCCTCCCGGTGTTCATCGCCGGCACCAAGGAGTGGGCGGACAAGTTCACCGAGGCCGGTGTGCCGATCGTCGGTGACGACATCAAGTCCCAGGTCGGCGCCACCATCACGCACCGCGTCATGGCGAAGCTGTTCGAGGACCGCGGTGTCATCCTCGACCGCACGATGCAGCTGAACGTCGGCGGCAACATGGACTTCAAGAACATGCTCGAGCGCGAGCGCCTGGAGTCCAAGAAGATCTCCAAGACCCAGGCCGTCACCTCCCAGATCCCCGACCGGGACCTCGGCGAGAAGAACGTCCACATCGGCCCGTCCGACTACGTGGCCTGGCTGGACGACCGCAAGTGGGCCTACGTCCGCCTGGAGGGTCGCGCCTTCGGTGACGTCCCGCTGAACCTGGAGTACAAGCTGGAGGTCTGGGACTCCCCGAACTCCGCCGGTGTCATCATCGACGCGCTGCGCGCCGCGAAGATCGCCAAGGACCGCGGCATCGGTGGCCCGATCCTCTCCGCCTCCTCGTACTTCATGAAGTCCCCGCCGGTCCAGTACTTCGACGACGAGGCCCGCGAGAACGTCGAGAAGTTCATCCGCGGTGAGGTCGAGCGCTAGGACGCCCGGCACCGGTCGCACGAGAACGCTCCTGCCAGGGCTGTGAAGGTCCCCGGGTCCCACGACCCGGGGACCTTCCGCATGTGTGAGGGTGTGACCCATGCCCGTCGTCCGTGACCTGCGCGTCCTGCTGCGCCTGAACAACTTCCGGCGACTGCTGTACGTCCGTCTCCTGTCCCAGGGAGCCGATGGCGTCTACCAGGTCGCGCTCGCCGCGTACGTCGTCTTCTCCCCCGAGAAGCAGACCTCGGCCGCCGCGATCGCCTCGGCGATGGCGGTCCTGCTGCTCCCCTACTCCCTGGTCGGGCCCTTCGCCGGTGTCCTGCTGGACCGCTGGCGCCGCCGGCAGGTCTTCGTGTACGGCAACCTGCTGCGCGCCCTGCTGGCCGCGGCCACCGCCGCGCTGATGCTCGGCCACGCTCCCGACTGGCTCTTCTACGTGTCCGCGCTGTGCGTCACGGCCGTCAACCGTTTCGTCCTCGCCGGGCTGTCCGCCGCCCTTCCGCGCGTCGTGGACGCCGAGCGCCTGGTACTGGCCAACTCGCTCTCCCCGACCGCCGGCACCCTTGCCGCGACCGTCGGCGGAGCCCTGGCCTTCGGCGTCCGGATCGTCGCATCGGACTCCGACGCGGCGGTGGTGCTGCTCGGCGCCCTCCTGTACCTGTGCGCGAGTCTCGCGTCCCTCCGCCTGGCACCCGGCCTGCTCGGCCCCGACAGGCGACCGGCCCGGCCCCGTCTCGGCACGGCGCTCGCCACGACGGCACGCGAACTGCTGGCGGCCATGCGGCACCTGGCCACGCCGAAGCGCAGAGAGGCGGCCTGGGCTCTGGGCGCGATGACCCTGATGCGCTTCTGCTACGGCGCCCTCCTCGTCCTGCTGCTCATGCTCTGCCGCTACGCTCTGGCCGACACTCCCGAGGAAGGGCTGCGACTCCTCGGGGCAGCGCTGGCGTTGTCCGGCGCGGGATTCTTCGCGGCGGCCGTGGTGACGCCGTGGGCGGCGGGCCGGCTCGGCCCCATCCGCTGGATCATCGTGTGCTCCGGCACGGCCACGGTGCTGGAACCCGCTCTGGGTCTGCCCTTCGCGGCCGGGCCCCTCATGGTCGCGGCCTTCGTCCTGGGCCTGATCACTCAGGGCGCCAAGATCGCCACGGACACGATCGTCCAGTCCTGCGTCGACGACGGATTCCGCGGCCGCGTCTTCTCCGTGTACGACGTGCTTTTCAACGTTGCTTTCGTCGGCGCCGCGGGGGTGGCGGCGCTGATGCTCCCGCCGGACGGCCGCTCGACCGTACTGGTGACTCTTGTCGCCGTCATCTATGGCGTGATCGCCGCCGGACTGGTCCGCTTCGTGCGCCGGTAGACCAAGCAAGGGGCGATGTTTCACGTGAAACATCGCCCCTCGGTGCCTTCACCCCGGCGACTGTTTCACGTGAAACATCGCCCGGGACCGACTCAGCTCTGCTCGGCCCACCACTCCTTGAGAGCCGTCACCGCGGTGTCGCGCTCCATCGGCCCGTTCTCCAGGCGCAGCTCCAGCATGTGCTTGTACGCCTTGCCGACGGCCGGGCCGGGACCGATCCCCAGGATCTCCATGATCTGGTTGCCGTCGAGGTCAGGGCGGATCGCGTCGAGCTCCTCCTGCTCCTGCAGCTGGGCGATGCGCTCCTCCAGGCCGTCGTAGGCCCGGGACAGGGCGACCGCCTTGCGTTTGTTGCGCGTGGTGCAGTCGGAGCGGGTCAGCTTGTGCAGTCGGTTCAGCAGCGGGCCCGCGTCACGCACGTACCGGCGGACCGCCGAGTCGGTCCACTCACCGGTTCCGTAGCCGTGGAAGCGCAGGTGAAGTTCGACCAGCCGTGAGACGTCCTTCACCAGCTCGTTGGAGTACTTCAAAGCGGTCATGCGCTTCTTGGTCATCTTGGCGCCGACCACCTCGTGGTGGTGGAAGGAGACCCGGCCGTCCGGCTCGAAGCGCCGGGTGCGCGGCTTGCCGATGTCGTGCAGCAGCGCGGCCAGCCGGAGGGTGAGGTCCGGGCCGTCCTCCTCCAGCGCGATCGCCTGCTCAAGAACGATCAGCGTGTGCTCGTAGACGTCCTTGTGCCGGTGGTGCTCGTCCCTCTCCAGTCGCAGCGCCGGCAGCTCGGGCAGGACATGCCCGGCGAGTCCGGTGTCGACGAGCAGGCTCAGACCCTTGCGCGGGTGCGCGGAGAGGATGAGCTTGTTCAGCTCGTCCCTGACCCGCTCGGCGGAGACGATCTCGATCCGCCCGGCCATCTCCGTCATGGCGGCGACGACCTCGGGGGCGACCTCGAAGTCCAGCTGGGCGGCGAACCGGGCGGCCCGCATCATGCGCAGGGGATCGTCCGAGAACGACTCCTCGGGTGTGCCCGGTGTCCGCAGGACATGCGCCGCGAGATCCTCCAGCCCACCGTGCGGATCGATGAACTCCTTCGCCGGGAGCGCCACGGCCATCGCGTTGACCGTGAAGTCGCGGCGGACCAGATCCTCTTCGATGGAGTCGCCGTACGACACCTCCGGTTTGCGCGAGGTGCGGTCGTACGCCTCGGACCGGTAGGTGGTGATCTCGATCTGGTAGCCGCCCTTGTGCGCGCCGACCGTGCCGAAGGCGATGCCCACCTCCCATACGGCGTCCGCCCAGGGCCGGACGATCTTCAGTACGTCCTCGGGGCGGGCGTCGGTGGTGAAGTCCAGGTCGTTGCCGAGCCGGCCGAGCAACGCGTCGCGGACCGATCCGCCGACCAGGGCGAGCGAGAAACCCGCCTCCTGGAATCGACGGGCGAGATCGTCGGCGACGGGGGCCACCCGTAGCAGTTCGGCGACCGCGCGCTGCTGCGCCTGGCTCAGGGCGGAGGGAGTGTCTTCGTTCGGGTTCGGCACAACAGAAGAGGGTACGTGCCCCGCGCGTCCGGGGGCGCCCCGATCACGCGGTGGGGGCAACCCCTGGCATACCCGTGCAAGCGCTGCTCTTGCGGCGTACGGCCGCTCTCCCCCCGATACTGGATATAGGGGACGGGTCACGGTTCTCCTTCGATCTTGTGGAGGAGACCGCGGCACTTCCGTTCAGCGCGCATCGTTACCATGCGTGGACGCACATTCCGACGACCACTGACGACGACGAGGGACGGGCGAGCGCGTGGCCGAGGCGGCTGACTTCCAGGGGACCAGTGCCTCACCTGCCCGCCGGTGGCTGCGGCGCGCCGGAGCACTGATCACCGGGGCACCACTGCTGGCCGGTCTGCTCCAGCTGCCCGCCGCCGGGCCCGCGCAGGCCGACGCGTCCGGCACGGTGTCCGTCTCCCTGGACTCGCTCAGCCCCAGTGCCCCCACGGACGGCGACACGGTCACCGTCTCGGGCACGGTGACGAACAACGGCAAGCGGGCCGTCACCGACGCCCATGTGGGGCTGCGGGTCGGCCCCGAGCTCACGAGCCGCTCGGAGATCGATTCCGTCGCCCGGCACTCCGACGAGCCGCGGAGCGGCACCGGCACGGAGGTCGGCGACAAGTACGAGGAAAAGTTCGACAAGCTGGCCCCCGGGATCGCCGAGCACTTCACGATCGCCGTGCCCGTGGACAAGCTCGACCTCGGCGACGACGGGGTCTACGAGTTCGACGTCACCCTGTCCGGCCGGACGTCCGCCCAGTCCTGGGACCAGGTGCTCGGCATCCAGCGGACCTTCCTGCCGTGGCAGTCGTCGGAAGCCGACACCAAGACCAAGACGTCGTTCCTGTGGCCGCTGATCTCCACGGCCCACCTGACGGCGAAGACCGGCGCGGGCGAGCTGCAGACGCCGGAGTTCCTCGACGACGACCTCGCCAAGGAGCTGGCCCCCGGCGGCCGGCTGGCCCAGATGGTGGACCTGGGCAAGGACCTCGACGTCACCTGGGTGATCGACCCCGACCTGCTCGCCTCGGTCGACGCGATGGCCGCGGGCAACTACCGGCTCCAGGGTGCCGACGGCACCAGCACGCCCGGCCCGCGCGACCACCAGGCGGCCGCCAAGCAGTGGCTGGCGGCCCTGCAGAAGGCGGTGGCCGGCAAGGAGGTCGTCGCCCTGCCGTTCGCCGACCCGGATCTGGCCTCCCTGGCGCACAACGGCACCAGCGTCACCGGCTCGCTCAGCCACCTCAAGGACGCCACCGACGTCGCCGCGATCACCGTGAAGACCGTGCTCCATGTCACACCGAGCACCGACTTCGCCTGGCCGGTGAACGGCGCCGTGGACCCGTCGATCATGAAGGTGGCGACCTCGGCCGGCGCCGACCGGGTGATCGCCCGCAGCGACAGTCTCCAGGAGACCGGCGGACTGCCGTACACGCCGTCCGCCGCCCGTCCGGTCGGCGGAGGCACGACGGCGGTCGTCGCCGACGCCCGGCTGTCCACGGCGTTCGAGGGCGACCTCACGAAGGCGGGCTCGGCCACCCTGGCCGTCCAGCGGTTCCTGGCCCAGAGCCTGGCGCTGAACGCACAGACGGACAAGCAGCGCAGCATCGTCGTCGCCCCGCAGCGCATGCCCACGGCGACGCAGGCGCAGGCGATGGCGACGGCGCTGAAGGCGCTCCAGGGCGGCACCTGGTCGCAGTCGCAGGACCTCTCCGCGGCGGCCAAGGACAAGCCGGACCCGAGTGCCACCACGCGCATCCCCCCGCGGCCCGCCTACCCCTCCTCGCTGCGTCGGCAGGAACTGCCGAGGGCGGTCTTCGACCAGATCGCCCGCACCCAGGACAAACTCGACAACTTCCGCGTGATCCTCTCCGACCAGTCCCGCGTCGTCACGCCCTTCGGGCGGGCCATAAACCGTGAGATGTCCACGTCCTGGCGGGGGCGCAAGGGCGAGGCGGTCGGCTATCGCGACGGTGTGGAGGCCTGGATGGACGACCTGTCCAAGCAGGTCAAGCTGATCGACAAGTCCGAGACCAAGCTCTCGGGCCGGAGCGCCACCATCCCGGTGACCGTCCAGAACAACCTCGTCCAGCCCGTCGGCCATCTGGTGCTGCGGCTCACCTCCACCATGCCGACCCGCCTGAAGATCGGCGGCAAGGCGTACTTCGATCAGCGCGTCGAGGTCTCCGGTGGGCACAGCCAGTCGGTGAAGTTCACCACCTCGGCCAACGCCAACGGCCGGGTGACGGTCCTCGCCCAGCTGTACACCGAGGACGGCCGGCCCTACGGCGACGCCGTCAGCTTCGACGTGAAGGTCACCGAGGTCACGCCCACCGTGATGCTGGTCATCGGCGGCGGCGTCCTGCTCCTCGTGCTCGCCGGATTCCGCATGTACACCCAGCGCAAGCGCGCGGCCGCCCGGCAGGCCGACGAGGACGGCCCCGGCACGGCGGGGGAGGACACGGGCCGGCCCGGGAACCCGGAGGGGCCCGGCGACCGTCTCCCGGAGGAGTCCGACTCCGCCTCCGGGGCCGACGACCCGGAGCAGCCGAGTGACCATGCACCGGACACCGCACCGGAAAGCGCCGACCCGTCCGGGACGGGTGAGAGAGTGGACCGTTGAGCGATGTCGTGGCCGGTGGGCCCGGGACGATGAGGTGGGGTAAGCATGAACGCGCCGTACGACGGTGACCGCGGTCAGGGCGCGGCCGGCTCGGGCTACCCCGAGCCGCCGCCCGAGCCCGGCCAGGTGCCGCCGCAGCACGCGGCGGACATGTACCTCCAGGACGCCTACGAGCAGGACCCCTACCGGTCGCACGACCTGGCCGCCCAGGACCCGGTCGCCGAGGCGCTGTACGACCGTGCCGCGCACCCGCCGCCCCCGGGCACCCACGACCAGCAGCAGCCGCTGTACGCCCCGCCCGCCCAGTCGCCCTACGCACCCGACCCGAACGTGTGGGCGCAGACCCCGGCGCCGGAGCCGGGGAGCACGACCCCGTACCTGCCCTACGGCGAGGACCCGCGCACGACCCAGTTCGTGGGCGTGGACGACCTGGTCACCCACTCCGGCGAGGAGTACCACGAGCCGGACGCCTTCGCGCACCTCTTCAAGGACCAGCAGCACGGCGGTGCCCAGGCGCCCATGGATCCCCCGGCCGTTCCGGGTCCCGCCGCGGCACCGGGCGGTGGGTACGGCCCGGCCGGCCAGTACCCGCCGCAGCACGGTCACCACCCGCAGCAGGGCCACCCGTACGCAGGCGCCGGGTACCCGGCCGGTCCCGCCACCGGCTACGCGGCGCAGTCCCAGGTGCCCGCTCCGGCCGCTACCGCGGATCGCGCGGGCCCGCCCGGGCTCATCGAGGCGGAGGCCACCACGGCCGGTGACACGGCCGCTCCCGCCAAGAAGGGCGGACGGGCCACCGGGCTGCTGAAGTCCAGCGCGGTCATGGCGGCGGGCACGATGGTCTCCCGCCTCACCGGCTTCATCCGGTCCGCGCTGATCGCCGCCGCGCTGGGCCTCGGCTTCCTCGCCGACTCCTTCCAGGTGGCCTACCAGCTGCCGACGATGATCTACATCCTCACCGTCGGCGGCGGGCTGAACTCCGTGTTCGTGCCCCAGCTGGTGCGCTCGATGAAGGAGGACGAGGACGGCGGCGAAGCCTTCGCCAACCGGCTGCTGACCCTCGTGATGGTGGCCCTGGCCGCCCTGACCGGACTCGCGATGCTCGCCGCGCCCCTCCTGGTGCGGTTGCTCGCCAACCCGGTGGCCAGCAACCCGGAGGCGAACGAGGTCGCGGTCACCTTCACCCGTTACTTCCTGCCCTCGATCTTCTTCATGGGCATCCATGTGGTGATGGGTCAGATCCTCAACGCGCGCGGGAAGTTCGGCGCGATGATGTGGACCCCGGTCCTGAACAACATCGTCATCATCGTGACGCTCGGCATGTTCATCTGGGTCTACGGCACCGCCGCCAACTCCCACATGGACGTCGACACCATCCCGCCGGAGGGCCAGCGCCTGCTGGGCGCCGGGGTGCTGCTCGGCCTGGTCGTCCAGGCCCTGGCGATGATCCCCTACCTGCGCGAGACCGGTTTCCGGATCCGGCTGCGCTTCGACTGGAAGGGCCACGGCCTGGGCAAGGCCGCGATGCTCGCCAAGTGGACGGTCCTGTTCGTCCTCGCCAACCAAGCGGGCGCCATGGTCGTGACCCAGCTGTCCACCGCCGCCGGCAAGGATTCCGGGGTCAAGGGCGCCGGCTTCGCCGCCTACGCCAACGCCCAGCTGATCTGGGGCCTGCCGCAGGCCATCATCACCGTCTCCCTGATGGCCGCCCTGCTGCCGCGCATCTCGCGCTCGGCCGCCGAGGGCGACGCGGGCGCCGTCCGCGACGACATCTCCCAGGGTCTGCGCACCACCGCGGTCGCCATCGTGCCGATCGCCTTCGGGTTCGTCTCGCTCGGCATCCCGATGTGCACGCTGATCTTCGGCTCCGCCGGCACCGGCCCGGCCACCAACATGGGGTACATGCTGATGGCTTTCGCCCTCGGCCTGATCCCCTACTCCGTGCAGTACGTCGTCCTGCGCGCCTTCTACGCGTACGAGGACACCCGCACCCCCTTCTACAACACGGTCATCGTGGCCGCGGTCAACGCCGGCGCCTCGGCCCTGTGCTACTTCCTGCTGCCGGCCCGCTGGGCCGTCGCCGGCATGGCCGCCGCCTACGGGCTCGCCTACGCCATCGGGGTGGGCGTCGCCTGGCGCCGGCTGCGCCAGCGGCTGGGCGGGGACCTGGACGGCTCGCGGGTGCTGCGCACCTACGCGCGGCTGGGTATCGCCTCTCTCCCGGCGGCGCTCCTCAGCGGCGCGGCCTGCTACGGCATCGGACACACCCTCGGACTGGGCGTCGTCGGCTCCTTCGCCGCGCTGCTCGCCGGTGGTGTCGTTCTGTTCGGCGTCTTCTTCGTCGCCGCCCGGCGAATGCGCATCGAGGAACTCAACTCGCTCGTCGGTATGGTGCGCGGGCGTCTGGGGCGTTGAGGCGGGGGTAGGCGCACAACCATCGTCCGCCGCTGTGTGTCGTGCATAGCGGCGGACTGTGGGCACAATTGGTTTCGGCGTCGGACAGCGTGCAACGGATGGGGAGGCAGGGACGACGGTGGCGGAACGGAGCACGGCTGCCGTCGACGTGGCAGACAACAGCGGTGAGCAACCGCTGACCGCCAAGGCGGACCAGTCCACGGCCGACGGGGTGGCCAAGAACCCGGAGCGGGACACGGACAGCGTGGAGGCACAGGGGAGCGGCGGAACCGAAGGTCCCGGACGGAAGACTTCGTCTCCGGAGTTGCACAGCGGTCACAAGCTCGCCAGACGCTACCGGCTGGAGGAGTGCGTCACCCGTCTGGACGGATTCAGCAGTTGGCGTGCGGTCGACGAGAAACTCCGTCGTGCCGTCGGTGTCCACGTACTTCCTGCGGACCACACCCGGGCCCGCGCCGTCCTCGCGGCCGCCCGTTCCTCGGCACTCCTCGGCGACCCGCGCTTCGTCCAGGTCCTCGACGCCGTCGAGGACAACGACCTCGTCTACGTCGTCCACGAGTGGCTGCCCGACGCCACCGAACTGTCCACCCTGCTCGCCGGCGGCCCGCTGGAGCCGCACGACGCCTACCAGATGGTCAGTCAGGTCGCCTCCGCCATGGCCGCCGCGCACCGGGAGGGTCTGGCCCATCTGCGGCTGAACCCGAACGCCGTGCTGCGCGCCTCCACCGGCCAGTGGCGTATCCGGGGCCTGGCCGTGAACGCCGCCTTGCGGGGCATCAGCTCCGACACCCCGCAGCGCACCGACACCGAGGCGATCGGCGCCCTGCTGTACGCGGCGCTGACCCAGCGCTGGCCCTACGAGAGCGACGCCTACGGTCTGTCCGGTCTCCCCAAGGACATCGGCCTCATCCCTCCGGACCAGGTGCGGGCCGGAGTGCATCGCGGCCTGTCCGAACTCGCCATGCGCGCCCTCGTCAACGACGGTGCCACGGCGTCCCGCCACGAGGCTCCGTGCACCACCCCGGAGGAGCTGGTTAAGGCGATCGGTGAGATGCCGCGCATCCGCCCGCCCGAGCCGGCGTTCACGGCCCCTCCGGAGTACCAGCGCACGACCTACCAGCAGGGCACCTACGGCCGCCCGGCCCCGCACCCGGGGGTCACCCAGGCGATGGCTCCCCCGCCACCACCGTTGCAGAGCCGTACCGGCAAGGCCCTGAAGTGGGCGGTGTCGGCCCTACTCATCGCCGCCCTGGGTCTGGGCAGCTGGCAGCTGGCGGACGCTCTGATGGACCAGGGCGGGAAGTCGGACGACACCAACAAGAGCCAGACGACGGACGGCGGCGACAAGAACGTCCTGAAGCCGAAGCCGACTCCCATAAAGATCCAGAACGGCCAGGAGTTCGTCGCCAAGGGTGACGCCCAGAGTCCGGGCAACGTCCCCAAGACGTACGACGGCGACGCCTCGACGTACTGGAAGACCAAGAGCTTCAACGAAGGTCCGACGATCGCGCCGTTCAAGCCGGGCGTCGGCATCGTGTACGACCTCGGCTCGGCCAAGCAGCTCAGCACGGCCACCATCGACCTCCGTTACGCCGGCGACCACACGACGGTCGAGCTCTATGCCGCGGGTTCGCTGTCCCCGGCCTCGCTGGATTCCATGACGAAGATCGGCAGCGCGACGACGACGGGCACCACGGCCACGGTGAAGGCCACCAAGCCGGTCAAGACGCAGTACGTGCTCGTCTGGCTGACGGCTGTGCCCAACTCGGGGTACGACTCCACGCTGTACGCCAGTGCCGGCTACAAGCAGGCCATCGGCGAAGTGAAGTTCACGGGCTGACGTCTCACCCGGACCGGAGGGGCAGATGGCGGACGGCGCCGGATACGACGGGGTGGGCGACAGCGACCTGTTCGCCCGCCACGTGGAAGGCGACCCCGAGGCCTTCGGTGAGATCGTACGGCGCCACCGGGACCGGCTGTGGGCGGTCGCCCTGCGGACCCTGGGGGACCGCGAGGAGGCCGCTGACGCGGTCCAGGACGCCCTGGTGTCGGCGTACCGGGCCGCCCACACGTTCCGGGGCCAGTCGGCCGTCACGACGTGGCTGCACCGGATCACGGTGAACGCCTGCCTGGACCGGGCTCGTAAGGCGGCCTCGCGGAAGACGGCCCCGGTCGACGACACCGAGCGGCTGGAGCAGCTGCTGGAGCCGTACGAGTCCGCCTCGGCGCCGGCCGAGCGGAAGGACGTGCATCGCCAGCTCCTCGAGGCGCTCGGCACCCTTCCGCCGGAGCAGCGGGCCGCTCTGGTCCTGGTGGACATGCAGGGCTACCCCGTGGCGGAAGCCGCACGAATCCTCGATGTCCCGACGGGCACGGTGAAGAGCCGGTGCGCCCGGGGCCGGGCCAGGCTGCTGCCGCTGCTCACCCATCTACGGCCCGAAGGCACCCCGGGGGTGCGATCGACCGGTGCCGGGGGCGGGAAAGAAGCCGGCCCGGAACGGAACCGGGGGCAGGGGTCATCCGTCCCACCGGCAACGGGGTCACCGAGCGGACATCCCCGGGACGTGGGTCCGAGCGATTCAGCCGTAGTGAAGGGCGGAGGTGGGCGAGCGTGACTTCCACGACAGACGCGGCCGGGCACCCGGACGTCGCGGAGATCTCCGACCTCACCGAGGGCCTCCTCCACCCGGACCGCAGCACCGACGTACGGCGCCATCTGGACGCGTGCGAGGCGTGCGCGGACATCTACACCTCGCTGGAGGAGATCCGGGGCCTGCTGGGGTCCGTGCCCGCGCCGGAGCGTATGCCGGACGATGTGGTCGAGCGCATCGGCGCCGCCCTCGCAGCCGAGGCACCACGGAACGCGGGTGGCGAGGACACCGCAGGCGATGTTTCACGTGAAACATCACCCACCACCGCGCACCCCACGACCCACCCCGGCGTCCACTCCACTGCTCCTGCCGCTGGTCACCCCGTCGACCGCCCCGCCGGACGCCCACGTGCGGGGATCGGCCCCGGACGTGAAGGCCCGCAGCGCGGGCGGCGCCGTGGGCGGCTCGTCCTGGGCGCGGTTCTCACCGCTGCGGTACTGGGTGCCGGAGGGCTGGTCGTGAAGTCGCTCGGGGACACGACCGACCACACGACCGCCCACGGGACACCGACCGTCTCCACTGACACCTTCTCCGGTGACAGCGTGCAGAACCAGGTGCAGACCCTCCTCAGCACCAAGGAGGGTCTGCCGCCGGACAGCGTGAAGCCTCGGCTGGGCGGTCACGACGGGTCGGACACACCCGGGTCCACCCAGGGCCCCAACACCCTGCTTCAGACCACGGTTCCGGTCCCCGACTGCGTCCGGCGAGCGCTCAACGCGAGCACTGACGTCCTGGCCGCCAAGACGGGAACGTACGCGGGGAAGGCCGCCTACCTCGTCGTCCTGGCCGACGCACACGACAGCAAGCGGGTCACCGCCTATGTGGTCGACGCCGTCTGTGTGCACCAGCAGACGGCTTCTGCCGGCACGGTTCTGCTGAAACAGTCCGTCGCTCGTCACTGAGCCGGCTGGAACACTCCTTCGGTCGTTCCTGAGCGCGCGTGTGCCGGGGCACACCGGGAATGCAGGGCCCGTAGGATCCGTTGGGTGGGGTGAGAGCTCCGAAAGGAGCTCCCACCGGTCGACTGACGCAGACCAGAGACGAGGAATCAAGCCGTGAGCGACGTCCGTAACGTGATCATCATCGGCTCCGGGCCCGCAGGCTACACGGCGGCGCTCTACACCGCCCGTGCGTCGCTGAAGCCCCTGGTGTTCGAAGGAGCTGTCACCTCGGGTGGTGCGCTGATGAACACCACCGAGGTGGAGAACTTCCCGGGCTTCCGCGACGGCATCATGGGCCCCGAGCTCATGGACAACATGCGCGCCCAGGCCGAACGATTCGGCGCCGAGCTGATCCCGGACGACGTCGTCTCCGTCGACCTCACCGGTGAGATCAAGACCGTCACCGACACCGCGGGCACGGTCCACCGGGCGAAGGCCGTCATCGTCACCACCGGCTCCCAGCACCGCAAGCTGGGCCTGCCGAACGAGGACGCGCTCTCCGGCCGTGGCGTCTCCTGGTGCGCCACCTGTGACGGGTTCTTCTTCAAGGACCACGACATCGCCGTGATCGGTGGCGGCGACACCGCGATGGAGGAGGCCACCTTCCTCTCGCGGTTCGCCAAGTCCGTGACGATCGTCCACCGCCGGGACACCCTGCGCGCCTCCAAGGCGATGCAGGAGCGTGCTTTCGGTGACCCGAAGATCAAGTTCGTCTGGGACAGCGAGGTCGCCGAGATCCACGGAGACCAGAAGCTCTCCAGTCTTACGCTGCGCAACGTCAAGACCGGCGAGCTGTCCGAGCTGCCCGCGACGGGCCTGTTCATCGCGATCGGCCACGACCCGCGCACCGAGCTGTTCAAGGGCCAGCTGGACCTGGACGAGGAGGGCTACCTGAAGGTCGACTCCCCGTCCACCCGCACCAACCTGTCCGGTGTCTTCGCCGCCGGTGACGTGGTGGACCACACCTACCGCCAGGCGATCACTGCGGCCGGCACCGGCTGCTCCGCCGCCCTGGACGCCGAGCGCTTCCTCGCCGCCCTCGCGGACGAGGAGAAGGCGGAGCCCGAGAAGACCGCCGTCTGACCTTCCCTCTCCCTCACCCCACCGCACGACCAAGGTAAGGAGCCCACCGTGGCCGGCAACCTGAAGACTGTGACCGACGACTCCTTCGATCAGGAGGTCCTCAAGAGCGACAAGCCTGTCCTCGTGGACTTCTGGGCGGCGTGGTGCGGCCCGTGCCGTCAGATCGCCCCGTCCCTGGAGGCGATCGCCGCCGAGCACGGCGACAAGATCGAGATCGTCAAGCTCAACATCGACGAGAACCCGGGCACGGCCGCCAAGTATGGCGTCATGTCCATCCCGACCCTGAACGTCTACCAGGGCGGCGAGGTTGCCAAGACCATCGTCGGCGCCAAGCCCAAGGCCGCGCTTCTCCGTGACCTCGAAGAGTTCATCACCAAGTGACGTTTCACGTGAAACATGAAGGGGCCGACCCGCAAGGGTCGGCCCCTTCGTATTGAGCCTTCTCCGCTACAGCGGCCTCAGCGCGGGCTCCTTCTGGACCGCTCCCAGGAGCCGGTCGAGCGCCATCTCCACGTCTTCCTTCCAGGAGAGCGTGGATCGCAACTCCAGCCGCAGCCGGGGATGCGTAGGGTGCTGTCGCACCGTCTTGAAGCCCACGGCCAGCAGATGCTCGGCGGGCAGCAGACAGGCGGGCTCCTTCCAGTGGGAGTCACCGAAGGCCTCGATCGCCCTGAAGCCCCGGCGCAGCAGATCCTTGGCGACCGTCTGCACCAGCACCCGGCCCAAACCCTGTCCCTGGTATCCCGGCATGACGAAGCCGGTCATCAGCTGAACGGCGTCCGGCGACACCGGACTCGTGGGGAAGGCCGTCGAGCGAGGGACATAGGCCGGCGGGGCGTAGAGGACGAAGCCCGCCGGTACGTCGTCGACGTACACCACCCGGCCGCACGACCCCCAGTCCAGCAGAACGGCGGAGATCCAGGATTCCTTCTCCAGCGCGGCCGTGCCCCCCTTCACCGCCGCTTCACCGCTGACAGGGTCGAGCTCCCAGAAGACACACGAACGACAACGGTGGGGAACGTCCTGAAGGTTGTCCAGTGTGAGCGGCACGAGCCGACGCCCCATGAAGGCTGATCCTCGCTTCCTTCGCCCGCCGCATCGCGAGCGGCTGCCCCCGTCTTTCCACTCACAGATGCAGACGCTGTCCGGTGGATGTGCCCTATCTGATCGCATCGTATCCACGATCGGATTCACTCGATACCGCCTCAAAGCAAAGAGCGGACCGTGTTCCGGTACACACCGGACACGGTCCGCTCCCCTGCTCACGGGGCGGTGCCGCCCGAGGATCAGTCGTGCGTCTCCTCGCCGTCGCTCTCCTGAAGGCTCTTCTGAAGGGCCAGCTTCTCACCGGGGGCGAGCGTGCTGAGAATCCTCTCCAGATCGTCCGCGGAGGCGAACTCGACGGTGATCTTGCCCTTCTTCTGGCCCAGCTCCACCTTCACCCGTGTCTCGAAGCGGTCCGAGAGCCGGGTGGCCAGCTCGCTCAGCGCCGGCGAGGGCAGCGACCCGGCCCGGGGGCCCCGGGAGCGCGACGCCTTCTGAGGCCGCGAGCCCATCAGCGTCACGATCTCTTCCACGGAGCGCACCGACAGCCCCTCGGCCACGATCCGGTGCGCCAGCCGGTCCTGCTCCTCGGAGTCCTCGACGGCCAGCAACGCCCGGGCGTGGCCGGCCGACAGGACTCCGGCCGCCACCCGCTTCTGCACGGTCGGCGACAGCTTCAGCAGACGCAGTGTGTTGGAGACCTGCGGACGGGACCGGCCGATCCGGTCGGCCAGCTGGTCGTGCGTGCAGTTGAAGTCCTTGAGCAGCTGGTCGTAGGCGGCGGCCTCTTCGATCGGGTTCAGCTGCGCACGGTGCAGGTTCTCCAGCAGCGCGTCCAGGAGGAGCTTCTCGTCGTCCGTGGCCCGGACGATGGCCGGGATGGCTTCCAGGCCGGCCTCGCGGCACGCACGCCAGCGCCGCTCACCCATGATCAGCTCATAGCGGCCGGGACCCAGCTGCCGCACCACGACGGGCTGCAGGAGACCGACCTCCTTGATGGAGGTGATCAGTTCCTGGAGCGCGTCCTCGTCGAAGATCTCACGCGGCTGGCGCGGGTTCGGGGTGATGGCGTCCAGGGGGATCTCGGCGAAGTGGGCGCCCATCGGCGATGCGGGCACCTCCACGGCCGGGCCGGCCGGGGGCACCTCTGTCTCCTGTGCAACCGGCGGCAGTGTGGCCACCTTCGCCGCGGCCACCCCGCGGTCGGTCGTCAGCACCGGAGCGGTTCCGGAGGTGCTGGAGCCTCCGCCCCCCATCGCCGTCGGAGCCGGCGCCTTCTCCGCCGGGGCAGCAGGGATCAATGCGCCGAGGCCACGGCCCAGACCCCTCCGTCGCTCGCTCACTGGATCCCCTCCACCATGCTCTGGTCTTTCTGGGCGCCGATATGGGCCTGGCTCGCGTCGTAGCTGACGCCGATGCCCTTCAGCGCGATTTCTCGGGCCGCCTCAAGGTACGAGAGGGCGCCGCTCGATCCTGGATCGTAAGTCAGCACCGTCTGCCCGTAACTCGGTGCCTCGGAGATACGGACGGAGCGGGGAATGCTCGTCCGCAGTACCTCGTCACCGAAGTGGTTGCGCACCTCTTCCGCGACCTGGGAGGCAAGGCGCGTCCGGCCGTCGTACATGGTGAGCAGGATGGTCGACACATGCAGGGCGGGGTTGAGGTGCCCCCGCACCAGGTCGACGTTGCGCAGGAGTTGGCCGAGGCCTTCCAGGGCGTAGTACTCGCACTGGATCGGAATGAGCACCTCGGCGCCCGCGACAAGCGCGTTGACCGTCAACAGGCCGAGCGAGGGCGGGCAGTCGATGAGGATGTAGTCCAACGGCTGCTCATACGCCTGGATGGCCCGCTGGAGCCGGCTCTCGCGGGCTACCAGGGACACCAGCTCGATCTCCGCACCGGCGAGATCGATGGTGGCGGGGGCGCAGAAGAGGCCTTCGACATCGACGACCGGCTGGACGACCTCGGCGAGGGGCTTGCTTTCAACCAACACGTCGTAGATGGACGGAACGTCGGCGTGGTGGTCGATCCCGAGAGCCGTGGACGCGTTGCCCTGGGGGTCGAGGTCGATCACCAGGACACGGGCACCGTGCAGAGCCAGCGAAGCGGCAAGGTTGACGGTCGTCGTCGTCTTGCCCACGCCCCCCTTCTGGTTGGCGACCACGATGACTCTGGTCTGCTCCGGTCGAGGCAGGCCTTCGCCGGCGCGGCCGAGAGCCTCCACCGCCAGTTGGGCCGCACGACCGATGGGAGTGTCGTCCATCGGAGGCGGTGTTTCACGTGAAACATCCGCCCCCATCGACTCGGTACGGGGACCGGGGACCGGATCGGTCATCGGTCCCGCGATGTTGGCGTCGGACCGCAAGGATTCACTCTCCTCGACTTCAGGCTCGCAATGAACAGAGCCTCCCATGTCTTCGGGGTCGTGAACCAGTGAGGCCTGGTCTTCTGTGGAGAAATCCACCTCGGTGGACAACTCCGAGCCCCTGGAGGGGGACGGAGGTGCCGGGTAAGGGGCCGGAGTGTCCGGGGCGGCGACCTCTCCCAGGGAACCGAGAGGCTTCCGGTCGCGAGGTTCGGCCGCGGCGCGGCCACGACTGATGATGCCGTGCAGCAGTGAGCGACGTTTCACGTGAAACACGATGCACAGCGGCAGCGACCGGACCGTTGCGACACTCCGGCTTGCGCAAGTTTGGCAGCTTGTGTGGAGTACGTCCCGTCGTCAGGACGGATCAGCGGCGTCGGCGAGTCCGTCCCGTCCGGGCCGCCTTCGCCCGCTTGGCGGCGAAGCGCACGCCGCCAGGGCTCTCACCGACCTCGACCCGCACCACCGTCGACAGCGGATCCACAATGCCCTCACCCACGTGGAGGATCGACGTCTCCACCGCACCCAGCTTGCTGAGCGCGGCAGCGGAGGCCTTCAGCTCCTCCTCGGCGGTGTCACCCTTGAGTGCGAGCATCTCGCCGTACGGCCGCAGCAGCGGGATGCCCCAGGTGGCCAGGCGGTCGAGCGGGGCCACGGCCCGCGCGGTCACCACATGGACCGGAGGGAGCTTGCCCAGGACCTCCTCGGCACGGCCGCGCACCACGGTGACGTGGTCCAGGCCGAGGAGCTCGACGACCTCCGTGAGGAAGTTGGTCCGCCGCAGCAGGGGCTCCAGCAGCGTGATGTTCAGGTCGTCGCGGACCAGGGCCAGCGGAATGCCCGGCAACCCGGCGCCGGAACCGACATCGCAGACCGTCACTCCTTCGGGGACGGCCTCGGAGAGCACCGCGCAGTTCAGGATGTGCCGCTCCCACAGACGGGGCACTTCCCGCGGGCCGATCAGGCCGCGCTGGACACCCGCCTCGGCGAGCAGTTCCGCATAGCGGACCGCATCGGCGAAGCGGTCACCGAACACTTCGCGCGCCTGCTCGGGCGCGGGGGGAAGCTCCGCTGCCTCCGTCACGGGGACCGTCCTTCCGTACAGCGCCGGCGCTTCGCGCACCGGCCACCAGAACTACCAGGCTGACAAAGTTCGGCCCCGCCTGCTCAACAGACGGGGCCGGTGGAACGGGAGAGCCGATCAGGCGGGCAGCACGACGACGAACCGCTGCGGCTCCTCGCCCTCGGACTCGCTGCGCAGCCCCGCGGCCTTGACCGCGTCGTGCACGACCTTGCGCTCGAACGGGGTCATCGGCTTGAGCTGCACGGGCTCACCGCTGCTCTTGACCTCGGCGGCGGCCTTGGCACCCAGCTCGGACAGCTCGGACCGCTTCTTGGCCCGGTACCCCGCGATGTCCAGCATCAGCCGGCTGCGGTCGCCGGTCTCCCGGTGCACCGCCAGGCGCGTCAGCTCCTGCAGCGCCTCCAGCACCTCGCCGTCCCGGCCGACCAGCTTCTGCAGGTCGCGGCTGCCGGTGTCGCTGATGATCGACACGGAGGCGCGGTCGGCCTCGACGTCCATGTCGATGTCGCCGTCGAGGTCGGCGATGTCCAGCAGACCCTCCAGGTAGTCCGCCGCGATCTCACCCTCCTGCTCCAGGCGGGTGAGGGTGTCTGCACCCTCGGCAGCGGCGGAGGTGGTGCCTTCCGTCACGGGATGGGCTCCTTCTTACTTCTTGGACGGGGACTTGGGCCGCTGCGGGCCACCCTTGCGCTGGCCGGACTGGGCCTTGCTGCGGGTGCCGGAGCCGGGCTTCTGGGGCTGCTTGGCAGCAGCGGGCTTGGCGTCCTGCGGCTCGTCGGACTTCTCCAGCGAGGTGGGCTCACCCGCCTGCTTGGGCGCGGACTGGCGCTGGGCCTTGGTCTGACGCTTGGGCTGCTGGCGCCGGGCGGCGGCGGCCGTGGTGGTGCCGGTGCCGGTGCCGGTGACCGCGCCTTCCTCGGTCTGCGCCGCGGCCTGGACCGTGCTCTTCGTCACGGTGCCGTCGGCCTGGGCGGCGAGACCCGCCTTGTTCAGCGCGTTGATGAACTTGCGCTCGAACTCGTTCCGGTCGCGGCCCTTGGCGACGATCGCCTTGATGATGACCTTCTCGCTGCGCCGGCGGATCTTGCCGTGCTCCGTGACGTGCTTGGTCAGGCGCTCCAGGTAGGCGGCCTGGGCCTTGGAACCCGGGGTCGGGTTGTTGTGGATGACGTACATCTGCTGGCCCATGGTCCACACGTTGGTGGTCAGCCAGTAGACGAGGACACCGACCGGGAAGTTCACACCGAAGACGGCGAACATGACCGGGAAGACGTACATCAGCATCTTCTGCTGCTGCATGAACGGCGTCTTCACCGTGGTGTCGACGTTCTTCGTCATCAGCTGGCGCTGCGTGTAGAACTGCGACGCCGACATCAGCACGATCATGATCGCGGTGACGACACGGACGTCGGTCAGCGAGGCGCCGAGAGCGGTGATCTGGCTCTCGCTGCTGAAGAACTTGGCGGCCAGCGGAGCGCCGAAGATGTGCGCGTGACGGGCGCTGGCGAGCAGCGGCTCGTTGATGACACCGATGGTCTTGCCCGTCGCGATGCCGTTGAGCACGTGGTACAGGGCGAAGAAGAAGGGGGACTGCGCCAGGATGGGAAGGCACGAGGAGAGCGGGTTGGTGCCCGTCTCCTTGTACAGCTTCATCATCTCTTCGGACTGACGCTGCCGGTCGTTCTTGTAGCGCTCCTGGATCTTCTTCATCTCCGGCTGGAGCGTCTGCATCGCGCGCGTCGACTTGATCTGCTTCACGAAGAGCGGGATCAGGCAGATGCGGATCAGGATCACCAGGGACACGATGGACAGGCCCCAGGCCCATCCGGTGTCAGGGCCGAAGAGCGCCCCGTACACCTTGTGGAACTGGACGATGACCCAGGAGACGGGCCAGGTGATGAAACTGAAGAGGCTGGCAATCGTGTCCACTAATCATGCTCCTTGGGCATGGGACGAGGTCTCTGCGGCCGGGCTCGGAGGAAGCTCGGAAGCAGGCTTCTCGGGCTTCGCTTCGGTGGCCGGTTCGGCGGCGGAGGGTCCGCCCCTGCGTGCGCGCCACGCATTGCGCAGCATTTCGTGCCACCGCGGGCGCTTACGCGGCGGAACATGGTCCACACCGCCCAGCGACCACGGATTGCACCGGAGGATGCGCCAGGCGGTGAGTGCCGTTCCCTTGATCGCACCGTGCCGGTCGATGGCCGTGTAGCCGTAGTGGGAGCACGACGGGTAGTACTTGCACACCGGCCCCAGCAATGGACTGATCGTCCACTGGTACAGCTTGATCAGAGCCAGCAGCGGGTACTTCATCGCGCGCCCCCTCCCAGCAGCCGCTGTAGGGCGGCATCCAGGTCTCGGGCCAGCTGTGCGTGGTCTGCGTCGCCCGCTCCGGGCAGCGCTCGTACGACTACCAGGCTACCGGGGGGGAACAGGGCGACTCGGTCACGCATCAGATGACGCAGTCTGCGCTTCACTGTGTTGCGCACGACCGCGCCACCCACGGCCTTGCTCACGACGAAACCCGCACGCGTCGGGGGAGCGCTCTCCCCAGGCGCGTGCGGGTCCGTGGCACCGCTTCGAAGGTGGACGACGAGGGTCGGGCGTCCGGCCCGACGACCTCGTCGTACCGCGGTCGCGAAGTCCTCGCGCCGCCTCAGCCGGTTCTCGGTGGGCAGCACGACGTCATGACCTGATCGGGATCAGGCGGACAGGCGGGCGCGACCCTTGCTACGGCGGGACGCGAGGATCGCGCGGCCGGCACGGGTGCGCATACGCAGCCGGAAGCCGTGGGTCTTCGCGCGACGACGGTTGTTCGGCTGGAAGGTGCGCTTGCTCACTCGGGGGCTCCAGAAAAGAATCGGTAGTGGCGGGGTGCCGTCCTGGCTGTCACCGTGCGCCCACGAGTAGCTCGCGTCACGCCCGAGTGCACCGCTTCCCGATCACCTGACGTGATCTGTGCCCATCGGAGGCAGGCGGCAGCAGCCATCGACAACTCGACCTGGTTACGGTACGCGGGGCTGCGCCATCCGGTCAAACCGAGGGGCGCCGGGGGACACTGTCCACAGGCTGGGGACAACAACTTGAACCGTACCCGCCGCGCTGACTACCGTGGCTGGACTCCGATTCGTTCCCTTGTCCCCACCCGAGCGGGATTGCCCCCGCCCACCACCCGGATCCCATCCCGACCCGTCCGCGAACCACACGTTCGTGGGACCTGTGAGAGAGCGTGCCCTGTGGCTGACGTACCTGCCGATCTTGCCGCAGTGTGGCCACGAGTACTGGAGCAGCTCCTCGGAGAGGGCCGCGGACAGGGTGTGGAGGCGAAGGACGAGCACTGGATCCGGCGCTGCCAGCCGCTCGCGCTGGTCGCGGACACGGCCCTGCTGGCCGTACCGAACGAATTCGCGAAGGGTGTGCTGGAAGGCCGCCTGGCACCGATCGTCAGCGAGACGCTGAGCCGGGAGTGCGGCCGCCCCATCCGGATCGCGATCACCGTGGACGACTCGGCGGGCGAGCCGCCCGCGCCCGCGGCACCCCCCGCGCCGCAGACGCCGAAGCAGCGCTACGAGGAGCCGGAACTCCCCGCGGGGCCCTACGAGGGCTACGGCCGTCACCGCGGCGACCGTCCGGCCGGCGACCCGCGCGCCGAGCAGCTGCCGCCCGCCCGCCCGGACCAGCTCCCCACCGCCCGCCCGGCCTACCCGTCGGAGTACCAGCGCCCCGAGCCCGGCGCCTGGCCGCGCCCCGGGCAGGACGAGTACGGCTGGCAGCAGCCCCGGCTCGGCTTCCCCGAGCGCGATCCGTACGCCTCGCCGTCGTCCCAGGACGGCTACGGCTCCGGGGACGCGTACGGCTCGCCGTCCCAGGACTACCGCCCGCAGGGCAGGGACCGGTCGCCGTACGAGCAGCAGCGCGGCGACTACGACGGCCCGCGCGCGGAGTACGAGCCGTCCCGCCCGGACTACGACGCCCCGCGCGGGGACTACGACCCGTCGCGGACCGAGTACGACCAGCGCGAACCGGTCCGCCGTGAGCTGCCCGAGCCGCCGGTGCACCGCGGTGGTCCCGGCCGCCCGGACATGCCCCCGGCGGGCGCCTCCGGGCCGTCGGCCGCGCAGCCGGTGCCGGCGAGCGGCCCCGGTGAGCCGACCGCGCGGCTGAACCCGAAGTACCTGTTCGACACGTTCGTCATCGGCGCCTCCAACCGGTTCGCGCACGCCGCGGCGGTCGCGGTCGCCGAGGCTCCGGCGAAGGCCTACAACCCCCTGTTCATCTACGGGGAGTCGGGGCTCGGCAAGACGCACCTGCTGCACGCGATCGGGCACTACGCGCGCAGCCTGTACCCGGGCACGCGGGTGCGGTACGTCAGCTCGGAGGAGTTCACCAACGAGTTCATCAACTCCATCCGCGACGGCAAGGGCGACAGCTTCCGCAAGCGCTACCGGGAGATGGACATCCTGCTCGTCGACGACATCCAGTTCCTCGCGGACAAGGAGTCGACGCAGGAGGAGTTCTTCCACACCTTCAACACGCTCCACAACGCGAACAAGCAGATCGTGCTCTCCAGCGACCGGCCGCCCAAGCAGCTGGTCACGCTGGAGGACCGGCTGCGCAACCGCTTCGAGTGGGGCCTGATCACCGACGTCCAGCCGCCCGAGCTGGAGACGCGCATCGCGATCCTGCGGAAGAAGGCGGTGCAGGAGCAGCTCAACGCACCGCCGGAGGTGCTGGAGTTCATCGCCTCCCGGATCTCGCGGAACATCCGTGAGCTGGAGGGCGCGCTGATCCGGGTGACGGCGTTCGCCTCGCTCAACCGGCAGCCGGTGGACCTGGGCCTGACGGAGATCGTCCTGAAGGACCTGATCCCCGGGGGCGAGGACTCGACACCGGAGATCACCGCGACGGCCATCATGGCGGCGACCGCGGACTACTTCGGGCTCACGGTCGAGGACCTGTGCGGCAGCTCGCGCGGCCGTCAGCTGGTCACCGCACGGCAGATCGCGATGTACCTGTGCCGGGAGCTGACGGACCTGTCGTTGCCGAAGATCGGGGCGCAGTTCGGCGGGCGGGACCACACGACCGTCATGCACGCCGATCGCAAGATCCGGGCGCTGATGGCCGAGCGGCGGTCGATCTACAACCAGGTGACCGAGCTGACCAACCGCATCAAGAACGGCTGACCCGCGGCCGGCGACGGTCCTGCGGCCGCACCGAGGCGCCTTCGGGGAGGAGATCCCGGGGGCGCCTTTCGCATGCCCGCCGGCCGCCTCCTGCCCGCACACAGGCTGAGCGGAACCGGACCGGGCCGAGCGAGGCGGGATCAGGGCCGAGCGAGCCGGGATGAGGGGCCGAGTGGAGCCGGGACGCCCCGTCAGACGCCGGCGGCACCGCTCCCGTGACGACCCCGCACGCCACCCGGTGTTCGATTACTTGCCTGGTTACGGCCACTCTCCACAGATTCGGTGACTTTCTTCCGTCCACATCCTGGGGACTGTGGAGTTGTCCCGAACCGTGTCCACAGGGAAACCTTGTCCCCGGCTTCCGCCCAGCTCAGAGGCCTGTGGAATCGTGGACGAACGATCTCCACAGACTGTGGACAACACCGGGATCCACAGCCTGTGCACGGAGTTGTCCACCGACGACCCACAGGCTGGGGGCGGTTGTCCCCAGCGATCCCCAGCTTCTCCACAGTGCTGTCCACTGTTCGGCAACCCGGCGGGCCCGCTCACCGCGTCGAGTGAAAGCCGTCACAGGAAGCTGCCGGATTGGGGTGTGGGAAACCTGGGTATTCCTGGGGACACAGCTGGGGAGAACTGCCCTCAGCCTGTGGGCGGTGTGTGCAGAACTTTCCGTTCTCCACAGACAGCCCCGGTTGTCCACTGCCTCCACCCACAGGCCCGGTGGACAAAATTCCCGCGCTGAGCTGGGCAAACGTGGTTATCCACGGTATCCACAGGCCCTACTACTACTCCCGACTAGAGAGAGCTCGGCAATCGTTTCGAAGCGGGGCCTGTGCACAACTCGCTGTCTCGCGCCCGGCTGCCCCTCGGGCGGACTTGACCCCAACGGGCACCTACTGTCAGTGCCGTGCGTCAGACTGGTTCCGGTGTCCTTCCCGTCGCAGAGGGCGGTGACACCGAGTCGGAGGACTCAGCAGCAACGGCAGCATCAGGAGGCGGCTTACGGTGAAGATCCGGGTGGAACGCGACGTACTCGCGGAGGCAGTGGCGTGGGCCGCACGCAGCCTCCCGGCCCGTCCGCCGGCGCCTGTCCTCGCCGGCCTGCTGCTGAAGGCGGAGGACGGCCAGCTCAGCCTGTCCAGCTTCGACTACGAGGTCTCCGCGCGGGTGAACGTCGAGGCGGAGGTCGAGGAGGAGGGCACGGTCCTCGTCTCCGGCCGGCTGCTCGCCGACATCTCCCGCGCCCTGCCCAACCGGCCGGTGGAGATTTCCACAGACGGTGTACGAGCCACGGTGACGTGCGGCTCCTCCCGGTTCACCCTCCACACCCTGCCTGTGGAGGAGTACCCGGCGCTGCCGCAGATGCCGAACGCGACCGGCACCGTCCCCGGCGAGGTCTTCGCCGCGGCCGTCTCCCAGGTGGCCATCGCGGCCGGCCGGGACGACACGCTCCCGGTGCTCACCGGTGTGCGCATCGAGATCGAGGGCGACACGGTCACCCTGGCCTCCACCGACCGCTACCGCTTCGCGGTCCGCGAGTTCCTGTGGAAGCCGGAGAACCCGGACGCGTCCGCGGTCGCCCTGGTCCCGGCCAAGACGCTGCTGGACACCGCGAAGTCGCTGGGCGCCGGCGACAGCGTCACGCTGGCGCTGTCCGGGTCCGGTGCCGGTGAGGGCCTGATCGGTTTCGAGGGCGCCGGGCGGCGTACGACCACGCGCCTGCTCGAGGGCGACCTGCCGAAGTACCGCACGCTGTTCCCGACCGAGTTCAACTCCATCGCCGTGATCGAGACCGCGCCCTTCGTGGAGGCCGTCAAGCGTGTGGCGCTGGTCGCCGAGCGGAACACCCCGGTGCGGCTGAGCTTCGAGCAGGGCGTGCTGATCCTGGAGGCGGGGTCGAGCGACGACGCACAGGCTGTGGAAAGGGTGGACGCCCAGCTGGACGGCGATGACATCTCCATCGCGTTCAACCCGACGTTCCTGCTGGACGGTCTGAGCGCGATCGACTCGCCGGTGGCGCAGTTGTCGTTCACGACGTCCACGAAGCCGGCGCTGCTGAGCGGCAAGCCGGCGGTGGACGCGGAGGCCGACGAGGCGTACAAGTACCTGATCATGCCGGTGCGGCTCAGCGGCTGATCGTCGTCCACAGCTGTGCACGGTGCCGGGTGCCGCAGGGGCGCCCGGCACCGTGATCGGCCGGGGCGGGGGCGCCGGCCGCGCGGCCAGGGCGGCACGAGTCCGTGGGCGGGGTCGTTCCCGCAGGTGAGCGGCTATGCCCACAGCTGTGCATGAGCGTCCGGGTTTAGGCTCGGCACGGCACTTCGGTGCCTCCTACGCCACACAGCGACCTAAGGACACAACTGATGGAGCTCGGTCTCGTCGGCCTCGGCAAGATGGGCGGCAACATGCGCGAGCGGATCCGCCGCGCGGGCCACACCGTCCTCGGATACGACCGCAACGCGGACCTCGCGGATGTCCACAGCCTGGAAGAGCTTGTGGGCAAGCTCAAGGGCCCGCGCGTGGTCTGGGTGATGGTCCCGGCCGGTGAGCCCACCCAGTCGACCATCGACCAGCTGGCGGAGCTGCTGGAGCCCGGTGACGTGGTCGTGGACGGCGGCAACTCCCGCTGGACGGACGACGAGAGGCACGCCGAGGAGCTGGCCGCCAAGGGCATAGGCTTCGTCGACTGCGGTGTCTCCGGTGGCGTCTGGGGCCTGGAGAACGGGTACGCGCTGATGTACGGCGGCGACGCCGAGAACGTCGCCAAGGTGCAGCCGGTCTTCGACGCGCTGAAGCCGGAGGGCGACTTCGGTTCGGTGCACGCGGGCAAGGTCGGCGCGGGCCACTTCGCGAAGATGGTCCACAACGGCATCGAGTACGCCATGATGCAGGCCTACGCCGAGGGCTGGGAGCTGCTGGAGAAGGTCGACTCCGTCACGGACGTCCGTGAGGTCTTCCGCTCCTGGCAGGAGGGCACGGTCATCCGCTCCTGGCTGCTGGACCTCGCGGTGAACGCCCTCGACGAGGACGAGCACCTGGAGGGTCTGCGCGGGTACGCGCAGGACTCGGGCGAGGGACGCTGGACGGTGGAGGCCGCGATCGACAACGCGGTGCCGCTGCCGGCGATCACCGCGTCGCTGTTCGCACGGTTCGCCTCCCGCCAGGAGGACTCGCCGCAGATGAAGATGATCGCCGCGCTGCGCAACCAGTTCGGCGGTCACGCGGTGGAGAAGAAGTAATCCACAGGGTCGCTCCGCGATCCACAAGCACGAGGGAGGCCGGCGGTCCCGCCATGCACGTCACGCATCTGTCGCTCGCCGACTTCCGCTCGTACGCCCGGGCCGAGGTCCCGCTCGACCCGGGCGTCACCGCCTTCGTCGGCCCCAACGGGCAGGGCAAGACCAACCTCGTGGAGGCGGTCGGCTATCTGGCGACCCTCGGCAGCCACCGGGTGGCCTCCGACGCCCCCCTGGTCCGCATGGGCGCCGAGCGGGCGGTCGTGCGGGCGCAGGTCCGGCAGGGCGACCGGCAGCAGCTCATCGAGCTGGAGCTGAACCCGGGCAGGGCCAACCGTGCCCGTATCAACCGCTCCTCGCAGGTCAGGCCGCGGGACGTGCTGGGGATCGTACGGACCGTGCTGTTCGCGCCCGAGGACCTCGCGCTCGTCAAGGGTGACCCGGGTGAGCGGCGGCGGTTCCTCGACGAGCTGATCACCGCGCGGTCCCCGCGGATGGCGGGTGTGCGCTCGGACTACGAGCGGGTGCTCAAGCAGCGCAACACGCTGTTGAAGTCGGCCGCGCTGGCCCGTCGGCACGGTGGGCAGAGGGGGGCGGACCTGTCCACGCTCGACGTGTGGGACCAGCACCTCGCGCGCGCGGGCGCCGAGTTGCTGGCCCAGCGGCTGGACCTCATCGCCTCGCTGCGGCCGCTCGCGGACAAGGCGTACGAGCAGCTGGCTCCCGGGGGCGGTCCGGTCACGCTGGAGTACAAGCCGTCGGCGCCCGGCGAGGCGCACACGCGCGAGGACCTCTACGCCCAGCTGACGGCGGCCCTCGCGGAGGCGCGCAAGCAGGAGATCGAGCGGGGCGTGACCCTGGTGGGGCCGCACCGCGACGACCTGCTCCTCAAGCTCGGCCAGCTGCCGGCCAAGGGCTACGCCTCGCACGGCGAGTCCTGGTCCTACGCCCTCGCGCTGCGGCTGGCCTCCTACGACCTGCTGCGCGCCGAGGGCAACGAGCCGGTGCTGATCCTGGACGACGTCTTCGCGGAGCTGGACGCCCGCCGCCGGGAGCGGCTGGCGGAGCTGGTCGCGCCGGGCGAGCAGGTGCTGGTCACCGCCGCCGTGGACGACGACGTACCCCATGTGCTGGCCGGTGCGCGGTACACGGTGGCCGGCGGGACGGTGGAGCGCGTATGAGCGCCGACGGGCCGGACACCCCCGATCCCCGGAAGAAGGCCGCCCGGGGCGGTGACGAGCCGTCCGGCGTCGACCTCGCGCGCGTGGCGTTGCGCGCGGCGAAGGAGCAGGCACGCGCGCGGGGGGACGCGGCGCGGCAGAAGAAGCAGGCGCGGCGGGGCGGCGGGCTGCGCTCCGGCGCGCGTGCCGACGGACGCGACCCCATGGCGCTGGGCGCGGCGATCAACCGGCTGATCACCGAGCGCGGCTGGGAGAAGCCGGCCGCGGTGGGCGGGGTGATGGGCCGCTGGCCGCAGATCGTCGGGGAGGACCTGGCCAGGCACTGTGTGCCGCAGCGGTACGACGAGGACGAGCGGGTGCTGACCGTCCAGTGCGACTCGACGGCCTGGGCGACCCAGCTGCGGGTACTCGCCCCGGCGCTGGTGGCGCGGATCAACGAGGACCTCGGGCACGGCAGCGTACGGATGATCAAGGTGCTCAATCCGGGCGGCCAGGCTCGCCGCTACGGCCCGCTGCGGGCTCCGGGGAGCACCGGACCCGGTGACACCTACGGGTGATGTACCTCACGTCGGACGCCTGGTCCGGCGTGCCGTCGTACCCCGTCCACAGGTGTGGATCACCGCTGTGGGGCGCCCGGGAACTCCCGTCGGCGGGCCTCGGAGTGCCATCTGACCCGCCAGTAGCCATGGGTTGACGGCCCGAAGCGCTGAGCGCCGCCGTGAGCCCCTTGGAGCCCCCTTCCGTATATCGGTACCCGGCGGAGACCGGTTGAGGGCGGCACATGGGAGCTCAGGTGCCCGCAAACCCCCATCGATGTCAGTGCTACCGGTAGACTGGAAGACAATCCCGCCCCAACGTGGGGACCGCCCGGGAAAAGCTGAGCAACGCTGATCAAGGCTTACCAACGCAACATGCCGCAGCCGCTCCGGCAACCTGCCGACGAGCCCGGCTCGTGCTGTGCCAGAAAGGGCGCTTCGTGGCCGATTCCGGCAACCCCAACGAGAACATCCCGTCCACCGACGCCGGCGTGAACGCCGAGGCCACGGAGTCCACCGCGGCCTCCGCGTCCTACGACGCCAGCGCCATCACCGTGCTCGAAGGGCTGGACGCGGTCCGCAAGCGGCCCGGCATGTACATCGGCTCCACGGGCGAGCGCGGACTGCACCACCTCGTGTACGAGGTCGTCGACAACTCGGTCGACGAGGCGCTGGCCGGTTACGCGGACACCATCGACGTGACGATCCTCGCCGACGGCGGCGTGCGCGTCGTCGACAACGGCCGTGGCATTCCGGTGGGCATCGTGCCCTCCGAGGGCAAGCCGGCCGTCGAGGTCGTGCTGACCGTGCTGCACGCGGGCGGCAAGTTCGGCGGCGGCGGGTACGCCGTCTCCGGTGGTCTGCACGGTGTCGGTGTGTCCGTCGTGAACGCGCTGTCCACCAAGGTCGCCGTCGAGGTCAGGACCGACGGCCACCGCTGGACACAGGACTACAAGATGGGCGTCCCGACGGCGCCGCTGGCCAAGCACGAGGCGACGCAGGAGACCGGTACGTCGGTCACCTTCTGGGCCGACCCGGAGATCTTCGAGACCACCGAGTACTCCTTCGAGACGCTGTCCCGGCGTTTCCAGGAGATGGCGTTCCTCAACAAGGGCCTGACGATCCGGCTCACCGACGAGCGCGAGTCGGCGAAGGCCACGAGCGGCGCGGACGAGGCGGGCGCGGACGAGAAGGCCGAGGTCAAGACCGTCACGTACCACTACGAGGGCGGCATCGTCGACTTCGTGAAGTACCTCAACTCCCGCAAGGGCGACGCGGTGCACCCGACGGTCGTCTCGCTGGAGGCCGAGGACAGGGACAAGAGCCTGTCCCTCGAGGTCGCCATGCAGTGGAACAGCGGCTACACCGAGGGTGTGTACTCCTTCGCGAACATCATCCACACCCACGAGGGCGGCACGCACGAGGAGGGCTTCCGCGCGGCCCTCACCAGCCTGATCAACAAGTACGCGCGCGACAAGAAACTGCTGCGCGAGAAGGACGACAACCTCACCGGTGACGACATCCGTGAGGGTCTGACCGCGATCATCTCGGTCAAGCTGAGCGAGCCGCAGTTCGAGGGCCAGACGAAGACCAAGCTGGGCAACACGGAGGCGAAGACCTTCGTGCAGAAGGCGGTCTACGAGCACCTCAACGACTGGCTGGACCGCAACCCGGTCGAGGCGGCGGACATCATCCGCAAGGGCATCCAGGCGGCCACCGCGCGCGTGGCGGCCCGCAAGGCTCGCGACCTGACCCGCCGCAAGGGGCTGCTGGAGTCGGCGTCGCTGCCGGGCAAGCTGGCCGACTGCCAGTCCAACGACCCGGCCAAGTGCGAGATCTTCATCGTCGAGGGTGACTCCGCCGGCGGCTCGGCCAAGTCCGGCCGGAACCCGCAGTACCAGGCGATCCTCCCGATCCGCGGCAAGATCCTGAACGTGGAGAAGGCGCGGATCGACAAGATCCTGCAGAACCAGGAGATCCAGGCGCTGATCTCGGCCTTCGGCACGGGTGTGCACGAGGACTTCGACATCGAGAAGCTGCGCTACCACAAGATCATCCTGATGGCGGACGCCGACGTCGACGGCCAGCACATCAGCACCCTGCTGCTGACCTTCCTGTTCCGCTTCATGCGGCCGCTGGTCGAGGCCGGGCACGTGTACCTGTCCCGCCCCCCGCTGTACAAGATCAAGTGGGGCCGGGACGACGTGGAGTACGCCTACTCGGACCGCGAGCGCGACGCGCTGATCGAGATGGGCCGCCAGCGTGGCAAGCGGGTCCGCGAGGACTCGATCCAGCGCTTCAAGGGCCTCGGCGAGATGAACGCCGAGGAGCTGCGCGTGACCACCATGGACCAGGAGCACCGGGTCCTCGGCCAGGTCACCCTGGACGACGCCGCCCAGGCCGACGACCTGTTCTCGGTCCTCATGGGCGAGGACGTCGAGGCCCGCCGCCAGTTCATCCAGCGCAACGCCAAGGACGTCCGCTTCCTCGACATCTGAGTCGGTCTCAGCTGACCGCACCAGGAAGGATCCCCACCAGCAATGGCCGACGAGAACACCCCCGTCACCCCCGAAGAGGGCGGCGAACTCGTGATGCGTGTCGAGCCCGTCGGGCTCGAGACGGAGATGCAGCGCTCGTACCTGGACTACGCGATGTCCGTCATCGTGTCCCGTGCGCTGCCCGACGTCCGGGACGGCCTCAAGCCCGTCCACCGCCGTGTGCTGTACGCGATGTACGACGGCGGCTACCGCCCCGAGCGCGGCTTCTACAAGTGCGCCCGTGTCGTCGGCGACGTCATGGGCAACTACCACCCGCACGGCGACTCCTCCATCTACGACGCCCTGGTGCGCCTCGCCCAGCCGTGGTCGATGCGGATGCCGCTGGTGGACTCCAACGGCAACTTCGGCTCGCCGGGCAACGACCCGGCGGCGGCCATGCGCTACACCGAGTGCAAGATGGCGCCGCTGTCGATGGAGATGGTCCGGGACATCGACGAGGAGACCGTCGACTTCACGGACAACTACGACGGCCGCTCCCAGGAGCCGACCGTCCTGCCGGCCCGCTTCCCGAACCTGCTGATCAACGGCTCGGCCGGTATCGCGGTCGGCATGGCGACCAACATCCCGCCGCACAACCTGCGCGAGGTCGCGGCCGGCGCCCAGTGGTATCTGGAGAACCCGGACGTCTCGCACGAGGAGCTGCTGGACGCGCTCATGGAGCGCATCAAGGGCCCCGACTTCCCGACCGGCGCCCTGGTGGTGGGCCGCAAGGGCATCGAGGAGGCGTACCGCACCGGCCGTGGCTCCATCACGATGCGCGCCGTGGTCGAGGTCGAGGAGATCCAGGGCCGGCAGTGCCTGGTGGTCACCGAGCTGCCGTACCAGGTGAACCCGGACAACCTGGCGCAGAAGATCGCCGACCTGGTGAAGGACGGCAAGATCGGCGGCATCGCGGACGTCCGCGACGAGACGTCGTCCCGTACGGGCCAGCGCCTGGTGATCGTCCTGAAGCGGGACGCGGTCGCCAAGGTCGTGCTGAACAACCTGTACAAGCACACCGACCTGCAGACGAACTTCGGCGCCAACATGCTGGCGCTGGTCGACGGCGTGCCGCGCACCCTGTCGCTGGACGCGTTCATCCGCCACTGGGTGACGCACCAGATCGAGGTCATCGTCCGCCGCACCCGGTTCCGGCTGCGCAAGGCCGAGGAGCGCGCGCACATCCTGCGCGGTCTGCTGAAGGCCCTGGACGCCATCGACGAGGTCATCGCGCTGATCCGGCGCAGTGAGACCGTCGAGATCGCGCGCAGCGGCCTGATGGGCCTGCTGGAGATCGACGAGATCCAGGCGAACGCGATCCTGGAGATGCAGCTGCGCCGGCTGGCGGCCCTGGAGCGGCAGAAGATCGTCCAGGAGCACGACGAACTCCAGGCGAAGATCAACGAGTACAACCAGATCCTCGCCTCGCCGGTGCGCCAGCGCGGGATCGTCAGCGAGGAGCTGGCCGCGATCGTCGAGAAGTACGGCGACGACCGGCAGACCAAGCTGATCCCGTACGAGGGCGACATGTCCATCGAGGACCTGATCGCCGAGGAGGACATCGTCGTCACCGTCACGCGCGGCGGCTACGTCAAGCGGACGAAGACGGACGACTACCGGGCGCAGAAGCGCGGCGGCAAGGGCGTGCGCGGCACGAAGCTGAAGGAAGACGACATCGTCGACCACTTCTTCGTCTCCACCACGCACCACTGGCTGCTGTTCTTCACCAACAAGGGCCGGGTCTACCGGGCGAAGGCGTACGAGCTGCCCGAGGCCGGCCGGGACGCGCGCGGCCAGCACGTGGCGAACCTGCTCGCCTTCCAGCCGGACGAGGCGATCGCGGAGATCCTGGCCATCCGTGACTACGAGGCGGCGCCGTACCTGGTGCTGGCCACCAAGTCCGGTTTGGTCAAGAAGACGCCACTGAAGGATTACGATTCGCCTCGCTCCGGTGGTGTCATCGCCATCAACCTGCGGGAACGCGAGGACGGTTCGGACGACGAGCTGATCGGCGCCGAGCTGGTCTCGGCGGACGACGACCTGCTGCTGATCAGCAAGAAGGCGCAGTCGATCCGGTTCACGGCCTCGGACGAGTCGCTGCGTCCGATGGGCCGCGCGACCTCGGGCGTCAAGGGAATGAGTTTCCGGGAGGGCGACGAGCTTCTCTCGATGAATGTGGTGCGACCCGGTACGTTCGTGTTCACTGCCACTGACGGTGGGTACGCGAAGCGGACCGCCGTCGACGAGTACCGCGTCCAGGGGCGCGGCGGCCTCGGCATCAAGGCCGCCAAGATCGTGGAGGACCGTGGTTCCCTCGTCGGCGCGCTGGTCGTCGAGGAGCACGACGAGATCCTCGCGATCACCCTGTCCGGCGGTGTGATTCGCACGCGAGTCAGCGAGGTCAGGGAGACGGGCCGTGACACCATGGGCGTCCAACTGATCAATCTGGGCAAGCGCGATGCCGTCGTCGGTATCGCACGTAACGCCGAAGCGGGGCGCGAGGCGGAGGAAGTCGACGGCGACGTGGCCGTGGACGAGACCGCCGAGGGTGCCGCGACCACCGGCACGGACGAGGGTGAGGCACCCTCGGCCGAGTAGCACGAGGAGTGAGTCAGCGTGAGCGGAGCCACGGGCGCCGGATCGGCCGGTACCTCCACGGGTACGGAAACGGACGGCGGCGGCCGTGGCTCCGCCGCGAAAGGGCTGCCGGCGGGGAGTGCGTCCGCCGGTGGCGCGCACGACCCGCAGACGACGAACCTGAAGCCGGTGAAGGTGTCCGAGACGGACTCTTCCCGTACGTCTGGATCCCAGGGGGGAACTGTGACGGACACCCGAGGCCCGGCCGCGTCCGGTGAGGCGCGGCCGGCGTCGCCGCTGCCCGGGGAGCGGCGCCAGGAGCAGGCCGACGGGCCCTACCACCCGCCGCAGGCCTATCCGGCGCAGGCGCCCGCCGGTGCGACGCGCAAGCCGCGTACGGGTGTGCGGACCGCCCCGAGGACCCGCAAGGCGCGGCTGCGGGTGGCCAAGGCCGACCCGTGGTCGGTGATGAAGGTCAGCTTCCTGCTCTCCATCGCGCTCGGCATCTGCACGGTGGTCGCCTCGGCGGTGCTGTGGATGGTCATGGACGCGATGGGCGTGTTCTCGACGGTCGGCGGCACGATCTCGGAGGCCACCGGCTCGAGCGAGGCCAACGGCTTCGATCTCCAGGCGTTCCTGTCGCTCCCTCACGTCCTGACGTTCGCGGCGATCATCGCGGTCATCGACGTGGTCCTGGCCACGGCGCTCGCGACGCTCGGTGCGTTCATCTACAACCTCTCCGCCGGCTTCGTGGGCGGTATCGAGCTGACGCTGGCGGAGGACGAGTGACCCGCGGACCAGCGGCGTTCCGACGGTTCCCCGACAACCGATTTTGGGACTGACGCGGTCGTGCGCTAATCTTCAGGAGTCAGCGCGCGGGACACACACCGCAGAGCGCGGCGGGGCTATAGCTCAGTTGGTTAGAGCGCATCCCTGATAAGGATGAGGCCACAGGTTCAAATCCTGTTAGCCCCACCAGCACGAAGACCCCCAGTCGATACCGGCTGGGGGTCTTTGACATCCATGGCTGACATCAGCCGATGAGTGGATCTTCCAGAAGCTCGGCGAGCATGCCGACCGCTTCCCGCTCGCTGTCGCCGACCACGTGCGTGTAGACGTCCATGGTCATGCTGATCTGGCTGTGCCGGAGGATCGCCTGAGCCACCTTGGGGTGCACCTTCAGGAAGGCGAGCAGGGTCCCGCAGGTGTGCCGAGCGAGGCGGACTGTGATCCGGCGGACGCCGGCCCGCTTGACGAGCCGATCGAAGGTACGGGAGAAGCCCACAGGGTCGATCATGCCGCCGTGCTCGGAGGAGAAGATCAGGTCATGGTCCGGCTCTTGCGACCAGTGCTCACCGGCGATCTTCCGTTCCAGTTCCTGAAGCTCTCGGCGATCCTCCAGGACGCGAGCGCAGAACTCCGGGAGCGGCAGCACGGCCTGTGAGGACTCCGTCTTGAGGTCCTTGAGGACCAGGCCCACGCCCTTGACCCGCTGCACCTGCTTGACCGGGGTGAAGTGGCCGGCCTCGAAGTCGATGTCTTGCCAGCGCAGCCCGAGTACCTCGCTGCGACGGAGGCCGAGGACCAGGACGAGGACGCAGGCCGCGTAGAGCCGGTGGGCGCGCACCGAGCGCAGGAAGGCGATCGCCTCCCGAGCGTTCCACGCTGTGCCCCTGTCCTTGCTCACCTTGGGCATGTCGACCAGGAGAGCGACATTCCGCGTGACCAGCTCCTCGCGCATGGCCCGGTTGAGAGCGTTGCGGAGGACACGCAGAACCTCGAAGCGGGCGGAGGCCCCGACCTTTTCCCGTGTCAGTGTGGCCATGAAGGCACGGATCTGTGCAGGAGTGAGCTTGACCAGCGGCTTCTTACCGAGATGCGGCAGCAGGTACAGGCGCACCTTGGACTCGTACTTCACGTATGTGTTGTGCTCGCGCTCCGGAGCGACGATGTGCTCTAGCCAGTAGCCCAGCCACTCTCCGAGCGTCCAGGACCGGGACGGCACCGGGATGCCGTTGCGTTCCTGATCCTGGAGCTTGCCAAGCTTCTCGTTCGCTTCATCCCACGTCCGGCCGTAGACGTACTTGCGTACCCGGTTGCCGTCCGTGTCGGTCACATAGGCCGCGCCCTGGTACCGACCATCTGACCGCTTGGTGATCGTGCCGCCGCCGTTGGGCCGACGCTTCGCCATCAGGCAGCCTCCCCGATCTGGCCGGCGATGAAGTCGCGCACCGCCTGGTCGGGGATGCGGCGGCATCCGTCGACCTTGATGGACGCGAGGCGGTGGGTGCGGATCAGGTCGTACACCTTGGTTCGGCCCACCTTCAGCCGCGCCATGACCTCGGGCACGGTCAGCAGCTCGGGGACGGCGGTGGTCATGTAGCGGCTCCTTCCAGGTCAAGCAGGGCGGGTAGTTCTTCACGGGCGATCTCACGGTTGTGCTGGATGTCGCGGCGGATGTTGGCGGCGAGCCAGGATTCGCCGGGGGTGTGGCCGTGGCCGGCGTAGGTCCAGTGGGCGAGGGTGAGCGTGGTGGCTTCCTCGTCGTCGGGGTCGGGCAGGCCGAGGGCGGCGCGTTGCTGGGCGGCGCGGTAGTCGGCGCGGGTCTGGCGCAGTGCGCCGAGGGTGGTGGAGTAGCGGCGGGACTTGGTGGAGAAGTGGCCGCGGAAGCCGAGCATGTGGGCCCAGTCGCGCAGCTTGCGGTCCGGGTACAGCGCGTGCAGGTCGAGGCACGCCTCGATCAGCCGACGCGGGTGGTCGGGGACGCCGAGCAGGGTCAGGGCCTCTTTGTTGCCGACGCGGCGGTCTACCGTGCCGGTGGTCTCGGCGGCCTTGGTGGCGTACTTGGCCACGTAGGAGGCCACGGCCTGTTCCGTGATCTCCTCACCGTCACCGAAGGCCCGGATCGGCCGTACGTCGAGCTGTGTGCCCCACGTGAGGGTGCGGGCAGGCTGGTCACCGGCTGGATCGACGTCCACGGCCACGCGGGCGGCTGCGGCACGGATGGCGTCGCTGAGCAGGTCGAGGGTCGCCCAGGCCGGCGGCGGGCTGTCGGGCCCCTCGGGGCCGTCGAAGCGGATCACAGCGTGGAAGTGAACGGCTCCGCGCTTCTGGTACTCGGCGACCTTGCCGAACGCCACGCGGGACTGTTCCCGGGCGGCCTTCTGGGTGAGCCCGGCCCGGCGGGCGATCTCACGGCGGAGGTAGATCGTGAAGTACCGCCACAGCTCGGAGGCGTGGTTGTTCCACAGCACCGCGCCCGCGTAGTCGTACGAGTCGGGGTCCAGGGGGGTGCCGAGTTCGGGTGCGTCCTCGGCGTGACGGGTGCCGCAGCGGCAGGGCCGGTTGCCGGGCCGGTTGTGGACCGGCCCGAAGGAAGGGGCGGTGAGGGTGGCGAAGACGCGGGGGTGGTCTCGGATGGTCTCGGGGGTGCCTTTGGCGGGGTCGCCGACGAGGCCGGCGCGGATGAGGTGGTAGGTGTCGCCGGCGTAGGTCCAGGCGCAGGCGGGGCAGCGGGAGGCCCGGCGGTTGCCGCAGGCCACACGGAGGACGCCGCCCGGCTCCGTGTCGGTGGAGTAGGAGTGCAGGACGTGGCCGGTCTCGCGGTCGCGGGTGACGGTGGAGCCTTGCAGGCGGATGGGGTCGGTGCAGCCGCCGGTGCGGCGGATCTGGTCTTGGATGCGGTCGAAGCCGTCTGACCCGGCCAGCCTCAGCAGGTCGTTGAGGGTGGCCGGGTCCAGGCCCGCCATGGTGGCGGTGTCGGTCACACGAACACCTCCTGCCGTGCGGTCAGGAAGGCGCGGCCGATCCAGCGGGTGTAGGCGGGCGGGATGGCCTCGGTCAGTTCCTCGTGAACGTCGGTCCAGGTGATGCCCATTGCGTGCTGCATCTCCGGAACGGTGGCCTTGCCGCCGCCCTTGCCGTAGGCGGCCACATAGGGCCCGTCGCGGCGGACACCGTGACGGTGGCCACGCACGTAACCCCGGTGCGTGGGATGGGCCGGCCGCATGACGCCCCAACGGCCCAGCTCGAAGTTGCGATGCCGCAGCACGCCGAGGCCGAACATCTCCCCGCACAGGGACAAGTCCTTGCGGATCTCGGCACGGCCGTTGGGCTGCTCGATCACGTACGGCAACCCGCAGGTCTCCAGCAGATCCCGCGTCGGGGCCACCAGGTCCACGTGCGAGCCACCCCAGCCCCGTGAGGCGTTGGTGCCCACGGTCAGCCCGCACTTGCTCTGACAAGGCGGGGAGGCATGCACGAGGGTGTACCGCTGGATGCCTCCAGTGATGATCAGGTGGGTGAGGTATTCGAGCGCGTCACCCCGGTGGTAGGCGAAGGGGTAGCGGGGCCGGTCGGCGATGTCGCAGCCGTCGACCTCGAATCCGGCGAGGTGGTAGCCCATGGCCGCCCCGCCGGCGCACGAGAAGAGGTCCAGGACGCGAAGCCGGTGCGCGGCGGTCACTTCTGGTCCTCCTTCGGCGGGTGGGTGTCGATCCACTCCTCGGCGCACACCTTGTGGACGGGCTTGCCCGTGTCGGAGCGGAGCGGGGTGGGCTTGGTGCAGATCACGCAGGGCTTGTCGCCGCTGTGGTCGAAGTGCTCGGGCGAGCGCCAGTCGAGGAACGCCACAGCGTTCACCTCGTCCGGGTGAGCGCGGCGGCGGGGATGGCGTGGCCGGTGCCCTTGCAGGTCGGGCAGGTGATGGTGAGGGTGGCGCGGGTGCCGTCCGCGTGGCGGGTGCCGGTGGTGATGGCGGCGGTGGCGAAGCCGTCGCAGTCGCGGCAGATGCGCGTGTTCTGGGCGCGCTGGGGCATGATGAGGGTTCCCTTTCGGGTCCGTTGGATCTGGAAGAGGTCCAGGCGCCCGGAGCGGCGGAAGTTTGGCGACCGAGGCCGCTCCGGGGGCCGTTCAGCGGTGGTTGTGCATGTCCTTGATGAGCAGCCGCAGGACGACGGCGACCACGGCGACCGAGACGCCGGTGATGGCGACCGCGAGCAGCAGCGAGACCAGGACCGCGCCGACGACGAGGACCACGGCGCCTCCGCCGGCGGCGAGGGCGAGCGCGCTGCCGGGGGTGAGCTGGACAGTGGGCCGGTTCGAGACCGGGGCCGGCGGGGCGAGCGGGGCCGGGGGCTGCGCGACCGGGACCGGGGTGACGGTCTGCGGCTGGACGGTGGCCGGGGGCGGTGCGGAGTCCTGGGGCGGGTACTTCGGAGTGAACACGGCGGGTTCTTCCTTCCGGTTGGGTTAGTTGACGAGGGAGCCGACGACGGGGCCGAGGACGCTGTGGGCGACGAGGTAGCCGCCGAGGAGGAGCAGGGCCACGAGCCACCACGGCGGGCGGACGTGCTTGACGCCGAGGTAGCCGATCGCGGCGACGGCGAGCCAGAGCGGAACGTCCATGGCGGGATCTCCCCTTTTCAGGCCTTGCAGCGGTGGGTGCGGGCGGCGAGTTCGGCGGCGGCGCGGCTGTCGTAGTCGGCGGAGAAGCCGCAGCGCGGGGCGGTGCAGGCGGCGGTGTGCTTGTCGCGGCCACGGCCGTCGTAGGAGGTGGCGACCTGGACGGGGCCGATGCGGACCACGTCACGGAAGCGGCGGTGAACGGCCACGGGTGATTCCCCCTTGATGTCAGGCGAGTTGGAGTTGATCGGCGATGGTGCGGGTCATGTCCTCGGGCAGGCCGAGACGGGCGGCGAGCACGCCGGCGGGCATCGGGGACCCGGTGGAGGCCCGGTGGGATTCGGCGAGCTTGCGGGCGTGATCCAGCAGCGCCGCAGGGACCACCGGAGCGGAAGCCGCGGGCGTCACCGGGGCCGGTTCCGGCGCAGGCGCGGGAACCAGTTCGGGAGCGGACGCGGGTGCCGGTTCGTCGGCACGGTGGACGGCGACTTCCGGCACGACCTGTTCCTCGGTTTCCGGCTCGGCAGGGGCCGGTGCCGGGGTGGTGGGTGAGTGGACGAGCAAGGTTCCGCCGAGGAAGGCCAGGGCGGGCCAGCCGGCCACGAGGATGCGCAGCCAGGCCGGAACGTTGCCGAGGTCAAGGAGTCCGGCGGTGGCGATGTTCGCGCCGAGCGAGGCGCCCAGGGCGATGACGAACCAGGTCCAGGCCGAGCGGTCACGCCGGGCGTTGCGCAGCCGACGCCACGCGGCAACCAGCAACAGGTCGACGGAGACCGGATAGGCCCACGCTTTCCACCCGGACTGACCGGCCGCTTGGGCCAGGTCGTGCAGGTGAGCGAAGGACAGCGCACCGGCAATCACGGCCTGTACGAGCACGGCGTCCGGGCGGAGGGACGAGCGAGGCATGTAAGGCACCTCCCTTCACAGGAGTTGAGCCCGGATATCGGGCATGGATGGGGTAGGGACCTGGCGCGGGAGCGGTCGCGCCGACCGTGGAACAGGGAGGGGGTTACTCGGTGACCGGTCGCGGTTTGACCAGCGACGGGCCCTCCGCCGGTGCCGTGGCGGGCACGTAGGGGCGGAACGGGTCGAGGAACGGCAGGTCCGGGACCAGGTGGGCGTAGGCCCGGCAGACCGCCACCACTTCGTCCTGCGTGACGGCGGGGGTGCGGATCTTGGACCAGCCACCGGAGGTGTCCGCCGCGACGGCGGTACCGGGCCGGTCCATCTGGATCAGGCTTGCGGCCGGCACCGCGTCCGGGGCGACATCGGCCAGGCCCATTTCGGCGGTCTGCTTGTCGTTGACCCGGTGCACGACACGGCCGGTGAGCTGGGCGCGGAGCATGGTGGCGCCCTTGCCCAGGTCGGAGCCGAACCGCTGCCCGCAGATTTCCAGGTAGATCCCGACCGCGCGAGCCATCTGCGCCAGCCGGATCAAGCCGGTGACGATCCGCTCCCGCCGCTCCTCATCCTTCTTCGAGGAGATCAGGAACAGTTCCGCGACCTCGTCCACCAGGACCACCACGGGCACGGGCCGCAGCTCTTCGGGCAGTTCCCAGAGGTCGGCAACGCCGTGCTTGCTGAGCAGGTCGAAGCGGTCTTCCATCTCCGCCACCAGGATGCCGAACAGGGACGCGGCATCATCCGGGGTGGTGACCAGGGCCGACAGGCGCGGGGCGTAGCGGGACTGCTCGACACCTCGCTTGCAGTCCACCCCGACCAGCGCGACCGGGAGCTGAGCGAGGCCCTTGATCAGGTTGCGCTGGAACATGGACTTCCCCGACAGGTTCGCGCCCAGGGTCAGCGCCATCGGGGCCTTGCGGTAGTCCCGCTCGAAGGCGGTCCCGTCCTCCCGCAACGCGACCGGCACGATCATGTCGTGCGGCACGGCCTTACGCGGCATCCGGACCCGGCGCAGCACGTCGTACCCGGTCATCCGCAGCTCAACGAAACCCGGCTTGGTCTCCACCACGGTCACCGAGTGCACGCCCCAGGCATGCCGCAGCCGTTCCGAGGCGGCGGCCACGTCGGCGGGCTCCAGCCCGGCCGGAAGCCGCAAGGTCACCCGCAGCCCGGTCGACGTGCCCCACACCCAGCGAATCTTCGGCGGCACCGGCTGCACCTCCCGGCGAGCCAGGTTGCGGGTCATGAACGCCCGCAGACCCGACGGCTGCACCGTCAGCCCGCACACGTCCATCGTGGACCGGTACGTGAACCCGAACCGGGTCAGCGTCGCCGGCAGGCCCAGCAGCGCCCAGTACGCGCGCGGCGCCCGCACCTTCGCGAAGCCGACACCACCGGCGGCGGTTAAGCCGGCCGTGGCCTCCAGCCACATCGTCACGTCGGTCATGGTCAGGCCACCGGGGTGATCGCGACCGCGCGGAACGAGATCCCGTGCCGCTTCTGCCCGTTGAACTCGTTCTCCCAGTCACGGGCCTTCAGCCCGATCACCTTCACCGGCATGCCCGGCACCAGGTCCCCCTGGTAGCCCGTCTCCGGGATGGTCACCTGGTACAGGTTCCCCTCGCCCTCGTCGGAGACCAGCAGGCCCACGGTCGACAGCGGAGCACCGGTCTCCCGGTCCATCGCGCGCTCACCCGTCTTGGCGTTGGCCAGCTTCGGCGCCGGCGCGGTCGCCACGAACACCACAGCGGTCGACGTGTCGATCTTGAAGGACGGCATCAGTTCTCCCAGTGTTGAAGACGAGGCAGCCCAAACCGGACTGCATGACGCTCGCTGTCCTAGGACTGCGAGCCGCTGAGAGAGATAGTGCATCGCAGTCTCAGGACTGTCAACAGTCCTAGGACTATGTTTCACTAGACCTCGTCGAGAGGGGTTCGAGATGGCGCCCAAGTGGCGGGAGCTGGCGGACAAGCTGGCCGAGCAGATCAGAAGGGGTGACTACGCCCCGGGCCAGCAGCTTCCGCACATCAGGACGCTTGTCGAGGCGGGCGAAGGCTCCAAGGCCACCGTGCACGCGGCCTATAAGGCCCTGGAAGCCGAGGGCCTGGTCACCTCATCGCGCGGCCACGGCACGGTCGTGCGCCAGCAAGTCCCTCTCAAGCGCTTGGGCATCGCCCGCTACGACAAGGCCAAGTGGCGAGACGGCGACGAGGTCGCGTTCATCGCTGACCGCGTGGCATCGGGCCGCAGCTACCGCCGGAACGAGCAGACCCAAACGGTGAGCCGCGTCGTGGCTCCGCCGGAGGTCGCAGCCGCACACGGGCTGCCGGAAGGCGCAGAGGTCTACGCACGCGCCCGCCTGGTCAAGGAGGGCGACCGACCGACGCACACGCTGACCAGCTACTACCGGCCCGAGCACGTGGAAGGGACGCGACTGGTCGACCCCACTCCGGGTCCCGCCGGCCGAGGCGGCGGATTCCGCGTGCTGTACGACGCGGGATACGAGATCGACCACATGAAGGAGCAGCTGTTCGCTCGCGCCGCCACACCGGACGAGGTGAAGCAGCTTCAGTTGCCGCCGGGCGAACCGGTGGTGGAGCTGCACCGGACGACGTACACGGCGGACGGCACCGTCGTGGAGTTCGCTATCGGGGTACACGCGGCATCACGCTTCGCGTGGGAGTACGACTTCAAGGTGCCCGACTCGGCGAGGAACGGAGAAGGACAGCAGTGATCTCGATGCAGGATTGGGCTGACGCCCGGCGCGTATGGGACTACCACCAGATGGGCCATGCCCCCCGGCTGTGCTCTGTGGCCATCGGACTCGGAAGTCATGACCTGGGAGTGGCCGACACCGCCGTGGGCCTGTACAAGCGCGGCCTGGCCCCTCTACTCGTGTTCACCGGAGCCACCAGCCCGACGACCCGGGAGCGCATGCCCCGCGGCGAAGCCGTCCACTACCGCGAGCGGGCATTGGAGCTGGGGGTTCCCAGCGAGGCCATCCTGGTGGAGCCGCACGCCCGGAACACGGGGGAGAACATCCGCTTCTCCCGGAAGCTGTTGGAGGAGAGCGGGGTGGAGGTCTCCTCGGTGCTGCTGATCAGCAAGCCGTACGAGGAGCGGCGCGCGTACGCCACGGCACGCAAGCTCTGGCCCGAGGTCGATGTCGTCAGCGCTTCCACGCCCATGACCTTCGACGAGTACGTCGAATCCATCGGTGACGCCCGTTTGGTGATCGACATGCTGATCGGCGCCCTGCAACGGCTGATGATCTACCCGGATCAGGGATTCATGATCCGCCAGCCAGTACCCAGCGACGTGGCCGAGGCGTACGAGCGCCTGCGCCAAGCCGGGTACACGAGCCGACTTGCAACCGCCGCGACATCTTCGACCTGACCAGCGGAACGAGAGCTGTTACAGGTTTCTCTACCTCATCAAGCCCCGGCTGCGCTCCGCTCCGCCGGGCGCGCTTCCCGGCTCCGCTGCGGGCGACGCTCCTGCCTTCGGCCCGCTCCGCCCGCGCTGCGCCGACGCGCGCCCACTATGGATAGGGCCGGAGGCCATGAGTCGATCACCGCATAGAGCGGCCAACGGTCAAGGCAATGCCTCCGGCGGGGGATCGGCCGGCACCGGGATGGAGGGGCTCCGTAGCCGACCGCGGGTCCGTAGTGGCGTGCGCGGGGAGCTCCCATCCCGTACACCGTCGACCCAGGCAGAGCCGAGCAGACGCGGCCCATGGCGTCCAGGTCGTTCGTACAGTGGCGCGCTCCACCTGGACGCCATGAACCACGCCCGCTCCACATGCGTGTGGGTCGACGGCGGACGGGATGGGAGCTGGGGTAGGTGTGTGGTTGAGGTGGTCAGGCGAGCGTCGACCGGATTCGGTCGATGGCACGCAGGACTTCACCTCTGTTCTTTGCGCTCTTGATCCAGCTTGGTAGCCGCGCGACAACCGTCATCTTCTTGACCTGCGCATCCCATGGGGCTCTTTCACGCAGCGGCGCCTGTACGAACTGGCGGAGCAGCTCCAGGTGCTCCGGGTTGTAGGCCCACAACCAGCCGTGCCGCGTCTCCGCCTGCAACCACAACGGCAGCCCGAAGTAAGGATCTTTGGCTTCACCACGCCCCCGGAAGAGTCGAAACCCTCCCCCGGCCGCATCTCGCGACAGACCGCACGCCCTACAGACAATGCGGCGGCGCGCGAACACCGAGGGGGCCGAGTCATCGGCCGCCACCGGGGCAACGTGTGCAATCCCGGCGCACTTCGGACAGCGCACGAGCACATGGTCAATGAAGTGGTACTTCGTGTGTCGAGCATCCCGGAACCGCTGCGGCGAGAGCATGGCGTCAGTATGCGACCCCTCGCCTGTCCATGTTCGGAATAACCTTGCCCATCCCGTGCCCCATCGGGCGGGGAACTGGCGGGCTGAGAAAGCCGAACTGTCAAGGGCGCCTGGACCGTCTGACACCAGCGGCTGACACCAACAACGGCGTACGGCGCCGATCAAGGCCGAACCTCAGCGACAGCCGGACCAGGGTTCAGCGGACGTTCATCAGGGTCGAGAGACCACCTCGATCGACCTGATAAGGATGAGGCCACAGGTTCAAATCCTGTTAGCCCCACCAGTACGAAGACCCCCGGTCCGGCAGGATCGGGGGTCTTTTGTTCTGGGGGGTGTCCGGGTCGGGGGACGTATCAGCCGCTCATACTGTCGGTCATGTGTACCGCCTCCTCCGGTGCCGCACGAGTGCCCCGCAGAGCGGGGGTCACGCTGCGGCGGGCTCACGGGCGGGCGGGTACGGGCGCCGGCACAGGAAAAGGCCCGACCGCTGGCGACGGGGGATGCACCAGCGATCGGGCTATGGCCAAGGGTAACAAGGTTGTCGGTTGTGTGGGGCCAAGTCCGCGGCGAAACAGGCAGGTTGGCCGATCATCGACCGCACGGGGGGTCGTAGCCCAGGCGCGGCAGGTACTCGTGCCAGCGCCGGGGGGTCAGAACGCCCCGGGTGACCGAGCAGATGTGCCGGATCGCCGTGCCGGCGTCCAGGCTCCACAGCCGGACCGTGTCGGTGCCGCTGGAGACGCCGAGGACGTGACTCTCGGGGCTGAAGATGAGGAAGTTGCCGGTCTTGGCGTTGGGGCTCATCGACTGGCCGATGGGAGCCGCGGAGGCGGGGTCGGTGACGTTCCACAGGCGGACCGTGTTGTCGTTGCCGCCGCTGGCCAGGGTGCCGCCGCCGGCGCTGAAGGTCAGGGACGTGACGGCCTCGGTGTGGCCGGTGAGCGGCTTGCCCAGGGGTGCGGCGTGCGCGGGCTCGGCGGTGTTCCACAGGCGGACCGTGTCGTCGTCGCTGCCGCTGGCCAGGGTGTGGCCGTGCGGGGCGAAGGCGAGCGCGTTGACCGGGCCGGAGTGCTGGGTGAGGGGCGTGCCCAGGGGGCGGGTGCGCGCGGGGTCGGACACGTCCCACAGCCGGATCGTGCTGTCCGCGCTGCCGCTGGCCAGGGTGTGGCCGTCCGGGCTGAAGGCGAGGCTGTCGATGTAGCCCCGGTGGCCGGTGAGCGGCCTGCCGAGCGGGGCCGGCCGGCCCGGGTCGGTCACGTCCCACAGCTGGAGGGTGCGGTCGTCGTAGGCGGTGGCCAGGGTGCGGCCGTCCGGACTGTAGGCCAGCGCGTCGGGGCCCATGAAGCGGGTGCGCAGGTGCAGCGGCGGGCCGGCGGCGACCGGGTGGGCGGGGTCGGTGACGTTCCACAGGTGGACGGTCCGGACGCCGGTGAGGACGGCGAGGGTGCGGCCGTCGGGGGAGAACACCAGGGAGCGCTGGTCGCCGTCGGCCCGCATGAACGGCTCGCCGAGCAGGACGGGCCGGCCGGGCCGCGTCACGTTCCACAGCCGCAGCCTGCCGTCCCGGGCGGCCGTGGCCAGCACCCGGCCGTCCGGGCGGAACGCTCCGCTCCGGCCGACCATGTCCGAGGTCGGGACCGACCACAGGCGCACCTTGCCGTCCCCGCTGCCGGTGGCGAGGGTCCGGCCGTCCGGGCGGAAACCCAGGGCGTACATCTCGCCGCTGCTGCCCGCGAGCGGCTCGCCGACCTGGGACGGCGAGTCGGGATCGCTGACGTTCCACAGGCTCGCCGTGCTGTCCGCGCTCGCGGCGGCGAGCCGGCCGCCGTCCGGGCTGAAGGCCACCGACCAGACCGGGCCGGTGTGGCCGGTCAGCGGCGCACCGAGCGCCGTGGCGCGGGCGGGGTCGGTGACGTTCCACAGCCGGATGGTGTCGTCCGCGCTGCCGCTGGCCAGGGTGCGCCCGTCGGGGCTGAAGGCCACCGAGTGCACGAGGTCCGTGTGCCCCCGCAGCGTCCGGACCGGCTCGGGCCGGCGGGGCGAGGAGACGTCCCACAGCCGGATCGTGTCGTCGTCGCCGCCCGTCGCGAGCGTCCGTCCGTCCGGGCCGAACGCCACGCAGCGCACCGCGGCGCTGTGCCCGCGCAGGGTGGCGAGGGCGCCGGGCCTGCGCGGGTCGGTGACGTCCCACAGCCGTACGGTGCGGTCCTCGCCGGCCGTGGCCAGGGTGCGCCCGTCGGGACTGAAGGCGACGAGGTAGACCGTGCCCTGGTGACCGGTGAGCGGTTCGCCCAGCGGGCGGGCGTGCGCGGGGTCGGAGACGTCCCACAGCCGGATCGTGCCGTCGTCGCCGGCGCTGGCCAGGGTGCGGCCGTCCGGGCTGAAGACGGCACTGCTGACCCAGCTGGTGTGGCCGGTCAGGGGTGTGCCGAGCGGGGCGGGGCGGTTCGGGTCGGTCACGTCCCACAGCCGGACCGTGTGGTCGTAGCTGGCCGTCGCCAGCGTGTCGCCGTCCGGGCTGAAGGAGGTGAGGTAGACCGCGCCGGTGTGGCCGGACAGCGGGGTGGCCAGCGGCGCGTTCACGATCGAGATCAGGCGGCTGTACGTGCCCTCGTCGCCGGGACGCAGCTGGTGCGCGACCAGGTCGAGCTGGGCGGCCAGGGACGGATCGGTGTGCTGGACCCGGTCGGCCTCGGCGAGCACCTGCTCGAACACGGCGTCGTCGCGCTGCTTCCAGGCGATCACCGCCGTGCCGGCCGCGAGCACGGCCAGCGCCACCAGCGCCGCCACCGCGGCCCGGCTCAGCCACACCGAGCGCTTGCGCAGCCGCACCGAGGCGGCCAGGAACTCCACCGCGCTGCGGGTCAGATAGGTGTCCCCGGCCGATCGGGCCCAGCCGCGGGCCTGTTCCAGCCGTGACCCCCGGTACAGCAGCGAGCTGTCGCGGCCCGAGTCCTCCCAGGCCCGGCCGTCCTCCTCCAGCCGCTGGCGCAGCAGGTGGTCGCCCCGGCCCTCGTCGATCCAGTGCCGCAGCCGGGGCCAGGCGTGCAGCAGCGCCTCGTGGGTGATCTCCACGGTGTCCGCGTCCAGCGTCACCAGCCGGGCCCGCACCAGGGCCTCCAGCGACTCCTCCGTCTTGCCGGGGTCCGACGACTCCTCCGCCAGCTGCCGCCGGGTGCCGCGCCGGCGCGTGGCCTGGGTGTCCTCGCCGAGCCGGACCAGCCGCAGCAGGAGCAGCCGGGCGGCGGCACGGGCGGCCGGGTCCAGACCGGACCAGGCGCGCTCGGCGGTCGCCGCGACCGCGCCCTGGATGCCGCCCGCCGCGCGGTAGCCGGCCAGGGTCAGCCGGCCGGCCTTGCGGCGCTGCCAGGTGGCCAGCAGGGCGTGGGAGAGCAGCGGGAGCACGCCCGCGTCGTGCGCGCCGCGCGGGCCGTCGGCGCTCACCTCGCGCACGATCAGCTCGGCGAGGCCCGGCTCAAGTTCCAGCCCCACCGCCTTGGCCGGACCGGTCACCGCCTCGCGCAGTTCGGTGCCGGTCAGCGGGCCGAGCACCATGTGCCGGTGCTGGAGCGCGTCGGCGAGTTCCGGGTGGTCGAGGCACTGCTCGTAGAAGTCGGCGCGGACGCCGAGGACGACCCGGACGGGTGCGGGGCCCGCGGCGCCGGCGGGCGGGGTGCAGGCGGTGTGCAGGAAGTGGATGAAGACGCGCCGGTCGGCCTCGTCGGCGCAGAGGGTGAACGCCTCCTCGAACTGGTCCACGATGACGACCGGCCGGCCGTCCGGGCCCGTCGCGCGGTCCGCCCAGGCCGCGACCGCCTCGCGCACGGCCCGGGCGATGTGCGGGGTGTCGCAGCCCGGCAGCGCCGGGTTCCGCGCGGCTTCCCGCTCGGCCCTGCGGGCGTCGTCGGCGACGGCGGCGAGCAAGGGGACACGGCGGACCAGCTCACCCAGCGGATCGGCACCCGGGACGAACTGGAGGACGGGGCCGGGCGGGTCGGCCGGATGGTCGGGGTGGTCGGCGGCGGGGGTGGCGGAGCCGTCGGCGGGGTCGCCGCCTGTGGGGTGGTCGGCCGGGCGGTCGAAGGGGTGGCCCGTGGGGCGGTCGGCCGGGTGCGGAGGTGCGGGGGGCTGGGCGGGGGCCTCCCCGGGGGGCGCCTGCTCGTGCCGGGAAGCGACCGTCTCGTGCCGGGAAGCGACCGTCTCCTGCCGGACAGGGGCCGTCTCTCGCCGGGAAGGGACGGCCGCCCCGTCGGCTCCCGGCCCCCTGCCGGTCGCGTCCTCGTCCGCACCGGCGTCCCCGGCCCCGCCCCGCACCCCTGCACCCGCGCTCCCCGCCCCGCCGGGCGTCCCCGTGTCCAGGGCCCCGCCGCGGATCGCCGGCACCAGGCCGGCGTTCAGCAGGGACGACTTCCCGGCGCCCGAGGCACCGACCAGCATGACCAGCCCGCCGGACCGCTCGGCCGCGCGGAGCTGGGCGACGAGGGCCTTCGTGCTCCGTTCCCGGCCGAAGAACCACCGGGCGTCCTCCCGCCGGTACGGGGCCAGCCCCCGGTACGGACACACGCCGCCGGCGACGGGCGGGGCCTGGGCCGGTGGCCGCCGGTTCTCCTCCGAGGGCGGCGCGGGCCGGTCGCCGGCCGGTCCGGCCACCGCCAGCTCCCACAGCCGCTGCCAGTGGGCGAGGTCGTACAGGCCGGCCGAGACCGGGGCGGGACGCAGCCGCCGCGCCTCCGGGATCAGGATCTGCAGGACCGCAGCGAGGGCGGCGAACTGGGCCGGTACGTTCCTGGCCCGGCGCCAGTCGCTGATCCGCTGCGCGGACACCCGGACCGGCCGGCCGCGTTCGTCGATCCGCTGGAGCCGTACGACCGCTTCCGAGACGCTCTTGAGGGGAGGGTTTCCGGCCTCCTTGTACAGCAGCGCGAGGCGCTCGGCGAAGGCTGTGCGTGCCCCTGAGTCGGAACTCAAGGTCCCACCCCTTACTCTCCCTCGCGAGTGACGTCCGGACCGGAAAACTCACCTTATACGCCTGACCTGCGGTTAAGGGCCGGACCGGAGACCGGTGCCTCCTCCGCGGGGGCGACAGGTGGCAGGATCCGAACCCGGTAGCGGACCCGTCACACACCGTCCGGACAGGCCACCGGCCCAGCGCTCGGAGAGACAGCCCATGGCACCGAACGTTCTCGGTCAAAGTCGGCCACGTCCCATCGCGCCGCGCCGACCCGCGCCGGTCCGCGCGCTGTCCCGGAAACCGTCCCCGTTCTCCGACGAACCGTCCCCGTTCTTCGACCCGCGCCGCCCCGCCGACTTGGCGCGGGTCGACGGCCCCGCACCGTTCGGCACCGGTCCCCACGAGGGGAGGGACCGGTGCCGGGCGGGCGGGAACCCGGCCTGCTGACGAACCGCCGGCACAGGGTTCGCCGGGCGGCCCGCCGGCCGGCGGCGGCGTGCGGGCAGCGGTGGCCGCGATCCGGTCCGCCGGGCCGGTTCAGGAGGCGCGCGGCCGGGCAGTGACGTCCTGAGGACCGCCTGGAGGTCACCGCCCCCGACTGGAGGACAGATGAAGGTCTCCGTCGAACGCTCCCTGTGCTACGGCTCCGCCGAGTGCGCGCACCGGGCGCCGGCCGTGTTCGCGTTCGAGGACGGCTACGGCGTCGTACGGCCCGGCGGTGCGGACGCGGCCGAGGACGCGCGGGTGCGGGAGGCGGTCCTGGAGGCCGCCGAGAAGTGCCCCTCGCAGGCGATCGTCCTCACCGAGTAGTCACCGGGCGGCACGGACGACGCCCTCACCGACCGGCGGGAGGAGCCGGTGGGTGGCTCCAGCCGAAGGCGGCGAGGGCGCGCGCCCGGGCCTCCGCCACGGCCGTGCGGGCCGCCCGCTCGGCGGGGTCGACGTGGGCGGCATGCCCCGTGACCTGCCCCTCCCACTTGCGGTACAGCAGGCCGGGCTCCGTGCAGAACCAGCCGCGGCTCACCGCGTCCAGCGCCAGCAGCAGACCGGTGTCCTCCGAGGCCGGCAGCGCCATCCAGCCGCCCAGCGCGGTGAGCAGCTCCCGCCGTACGCACAGGCCCGCCGGGTGGACCGGGGCCAGGAAGTCGTTCCGCTTCCAGTGGTCGAGGACGGTGCCGCGCTCGATCGGGCCCTCGTCGGGATCGCCGGGGAAGGCGGCCGTGGAGCCGTCGGGCAGCAGGTCCAGGACGCGGCACGTCGTCCAGCCGATGGTGTGGTCGGCCTCCAGCACGGCCAGGTCGCGGGCGAGCGCGCCCGGCGTGAGCTGGTCGTCGGCGTCCAGGACCTTGACGTAGGCGCCCCCGGCGCGCGCCAGCGCGATCGTCCGGGCGACCCCGGGGCCGCCGGGCCGGCCCTGGCGGAAGCTCACGCGGGCGTCGTCGGGGACGTACGGGCGGACCGCGTCCGTCGTGCCGTCCTCCTGGACCACCCATTCCCACTCCCAGCCGGCGGGCAGCCGCTGCGCGCACAGCGACGCGTACGCGTCCGCCAGGAACCGGGCGGACGGGCCGTGGACAGCGGTGACTACGGTGACGCGCCGGTTCACGGCAGCGCTCACCACCTTTCCGTCGGGTACTGGTCGTTGCCGTACGAGGATGACCCACCGGGAAAAGCGCGAGACCCCCGGCCGAACCCGGCCGGGGGTCTGTTCGTGTCGACTGGTGCGTACGCAAGTCGCCGTGCGGTCGAGACGTTGCGGTACTGCGGTGGGGGGAGGGATCAGCAGTCGAGGGAGTCCGAGAGGTGCCGGTCGTGGGAGCCGGCGTCCGTCTGCTCCGGTACCCACGGCTGCGATTCGGTCTGCGTCTCGTCGAGGGGGCGGTGCCGGCAGCCCGGCGTCTTGCCGTGGGCCTCCGCCCGGATCCGCTGCTTCATCGTGGGGGGCAGGGCCCTGGCATGGGACCAGGCCCGCTGGCGCATCGCCGGGATCGTCGGGGTGGTGCGGTGCGCGGTGCCGGTGTCGGTGCTCGGGGTCTCTGTCCGGGGTGCGGCCGCGGCGGCGGTCGTGGTGGTGGCGGAGACGAGTCCGAGCGCCGTGCACAGCGCGAGGAAGGCGGTGACGATGGCGGTCCACAGCTTCATGACCTTGTTCTGGGCGGTCATGGCCCCTCACTTTCGGGTTGGGCGATTTGCGTACTTTGCTCATGATGTGTATGTGGGCCGGGAAGTGGTGGACCGACGCCCGTGGCGCGTCGATGTTCAGATCAACACCACTCGGACGGGTGCACGGGGGCGGGGAATTCCTGCCGTGGCCGAGGCGGGAGCCGGGCCCCGACGCAGGTCACCGATCGATATCGGTCGGTGTGTATAGTCGGGCGCCAGAGGTCCCCTACGTCAAGGAAAGACGAGGTCGCGCGGTGAAGAAGCTGCTCCTGGTCGCACTGGCCGCCATCGGCGGGCTCCTCGTGTACCGCCAGATCCAGGCGGATCGCGCCGAGCAGGATCTGTGGACGGAGGCGACTGACTCCGTGCCCACGGGTTCGTGAGTCCCGATACCCGATCTGTACCGACCCCGGCCGCCTGCGCGGTCGGGGTTTCGCGTTCCCCGGCCGTGTCGCGCGGGCCCCTGCTCCGTGTTGCGGGGTCCCGGCCGGTGCGCTAGGCGGGCGGGACGGCGGGGCCGGACGGTGCCGGGCGTTTCGGACGGGCGTACGCGTTGCCCGGATGGCGCAGCGGCGGCCGGGGCAGGATGGGCCTCGCGGTCCACCGGTGCGGTGCGGCCGTCCGACGACTGGGGGTGTGGCGCGTGCGGGGCCGAGGGGGCGGTACGGCGGTGGGGGCCGGGGGTCCGGCGCGGGTGCGGGTACGGCGGCGGATCGCCGTCGCCCGGGGTGCCGTGACCAGTCTGCTGCTGGCCCTGTCCGCGGCTCTCGCACCGCCGGCACCCGTCCTCGCCCTGCCGGCCGCCGCCGGCCCGCGCCCGGGGCCGTACACCTTCGCCCCCGGCGCCCCGACCGTCACGGGCACGAAGGGCACCGCGGACGCCGGACTGCTCGACCCGCGCCACACCTACCGCAGCTCCCTGCCCCGCGACGGCAGGCTCTACTACCGCCTCCGCCTGGCCGCCACGGACACGGCGTACGCCGCCGTCACCGCCGTACCACCGGCGGACGCCACGGTCTCCGCCACCGACGGCATCCGCGTCTCGCTGCGGGACGCGAACGGTTCCTCCTGCTCCTACGCCTCCGCCCGGATCGGCGCCGGGCTCAGCCCGCGCCCGGTCACGGCCCTGGCCCAGCGCGAGGCAGGCAAGGCGCTGTGCCAGGGCGCCGGGACGTACTACCTGCTCGTCGAACGTCTCGACGCCGAGGGCTCCGGCGCGGCCGGGTCCGGGCCGTGGGACCTGGAGATCACGCCCGCCACGGAACCCCGTCTCGCGGCGGCGGGACCCACCACCGGGCCGCGGACCTGGGACTCCGCCACGCCGGAACCCGTCACCGGCACGCCCCGGGACCGCTCCGGCGGCACCGGTTTCGCCACGGCCCGCCCGGTGGGCCAAGGGGTCTGGCGCACCCGTCTCGTCCCCGGCGAGACCCGGTTCTACAAGGTGCCGCTGGACTGGGGCCGGCAACTGCACGCCTCCGCCGGCCTGGACGGCGCACCAGGGCACGGCTATGTCGGCGGCGCCCTGAACCTCTCCCTCTACAACCCCGTCCGCGGCTACGTCGACGACGTCTCCCTCGGCTACACCGGCGCGCCGAGGTCCGCCGCGCTCGCACCGCTCCCGCCGGTGGAGTACACCAACCGGTACGCCATTCCGGCCGGGGTGACCTCCGTCCGCTTCGCCGGCGCGTACTACCTGGTCCTGCACCTCAGCGCGCACCTGGCCGGCACCTTCGGGCAGGGTCCGTTCGAGGTGACCCTGCGGGTCCGGGTGGACGGGCAGCAGCAGGCGGGGCCCGGGTACGCCGGCCGGCCCGAGCCGGCCGGTGTCCTCACGGTCACCGACGGGGACCGGCGGGCCGCGCTGTCCGGGGGCACCGGGGACGGGGCCGACGAGCGGGTGATGCGGCTGGTCGCCGTCGGTGGGATCGGCACGGGCACCGCGCTGCTGCTGGTCCTGGGCGGGTGGACGGTGGCGGCCCGGCGGGCTCACACCCGGGCCAGCGCCCAGAAGCCCACGGCGTAGCAGGCGAGCGCCAGCAGCAGGAGCGGGATCGCGGCCCCGGCCGGGGGACCGGGCCGCCGGGCGGCACGCCGGGCCCGGCGCCCGCGGGTGGCGGTTCGGGGGGCCGGCGGTGACGGCGGCGGGGTCTGCGGGTCGCGGGTGGTGTAGGCGGCGGTGGCGGTGTCGATACGCGGGTCCGGAACCGGGGCCGGCACGGGGACCGGGGGCGGGAACGGGCGGGCCGGCGTCTGCCGGGGCGGCGGCAGGCGGAAGCTGCCCGTGTCCGAGAGGGAACCGGTGGAGGCGGGCGTCGAAGGCTCCCGCACCGCCGCTCCTGGGCCGCGGCCGGCCGGCCCGCCGTCGGCACGCCCGGCTGCGCCGCCTCCGGGGGGACCGGGTGTCGCGCCCGACTCGTCCACCCCGCTCGGCACCGCCTCCGGCGCCACACCGGAGGCCCGCCGGAGCGGGCCGTCGGGACCGAACCCGGGCGGAAGCGGGCCGAGTTGGTCGAAGACCTCGACGAGTTCGTCGTCGGGGCCCGGCTCCGGCAGGAGTTCGGCGGCGGCGGCGAGCGCCTTGCGGGCCCCCGTGGCGGTGCGGAAACGGTTCGCGGGATCGGGCTGGAGCAGGGAGGCGACGACCTGCCAGAGCGGCTCCGGAACTCCCTTGGGCGGGCCGGGCGTTCCGTGTTCCAGGAAGTACCGCACCAGCGCCTTGGCGTCGGGCTTGGCGCCTTCCAGGAGGTACAGGGCGACCAGGCCGACGGCGAACAGGTCGGCCGGGAAGTCGGGTTCGGCGCCCAGCATCTGCTCGGGGGCGAGGTAACCGGGCGTCCCCACCACCAGGTTGGTCTCCGTCAGCCGGGGTTCGCCGAGCCGCATCGCGATGCCGAAGTCGGACAGCCGCAGCCGGGGCCGGCCGGTGCCGGTGGCCTCCAGGAGCACGTTGGCGGGCTTGACGTCCCGGTGGACCACGCCCTCGGCGTGCACGGCCGCGAGCCCGGACAGCAACTGGTCCAGCAGCGTGCACACGAACGCGGGCGGCAGGGGGCCGTAGTCGCCGACCAGGTGGACCAGGGAGCCACCGCCGACCAGGTCCATGGTGAACAGCACCTTGTCGTCGTCGGCGGCCCAGCTCGCCGGGGCGAGGACGTGCGGGTGGTCGATGCGCAGCGCCTGTTCGCGGACGAAGCGGAGCAGGGAGTGGGCGTCGCGCTGCTGGAGGACCTTGGCGGCCACGTACCGCCGGCGGCGGTGGTCCCAGGCACGCCACACGGCGCCCACACCACCGCGCCCGATCGGATCGGCCAGCTCGTACCGGCCGGCGAAGACCTCACCCATGGCAGCCGCCGCTCCTCCCCTGGTCCGACGAAGCCCCGCGCCACCGCGCCCCTGCCGTACGTGCCCCGCGCCCGGCCGGCCCGGACCCCCCGTCCCGGACCGGCCGCGCGGTCAGTTCTGGTGGGACTGGTAGTGCGCGACGGCGTCGGAGGTGCGTCCGGCGCCGTAGACGCGGAGGAACTCCGCGAGTTCGGGATGGCTCGGGGCGAGGCTGTCCGCGGCGTCGATGATGTCACCCGCGGCGGCCACCGAGCGGAGCAGCGACTGGATCTCGCGCACCACCCGCTTGACCGTGGGCGCACCCGAACTGTTCGTGGTGTGCGTGGTGTTGCTGAGCACGGAGCCCCCCTGCGACTTCTTGATCTCGTCCATCCGCTCGGTCGCCTCGGCGGCGCTGACGCTGCCGTCCGCGACCTGGGACGCCAGTTCCTGCAGCAGCTGCACCCGCTGGACCACCGCCGGGTTGCCGATCTTCGCGCGCTGGCCGCTCATCAGCTGCGAGAGCATCGGCGCGGACAGGCCCAGGACCGCCGCGAGCCGGGCCTGGTTCAGCCCGAGATCGTCGATGAGCTTACGGAAGAGCGCCCCCAACGGCTCCCCGTACCAGTTCCGCTGCAGCTCCCGCGCTCTGGCGGTGGCTTCCTGCTGTGCGGCGTCCATTGCGTCTCCCCATCGCTTCCCCTGAAAACCGCGGTTCGCTGTAGCGAACCACGTCGAGCATCTTACGGAGAGTGGTCATCCGCGGGGACCCCCAATCTTTTTGCGGGATACGGGGGGTGACCCGGTACTCTGGTCTGCGGCGCCCGCCGGAACGTGATCCGTCCGGCAGGCCGCTCCTTCCCGGGGCCTTAGCTCAGTTGGTAGAGCGCCGTCTTTGCATGGCGGATGTCAGGGGTTCGACTCCCCTAGGCTCCACCCCGAGAAATGCCCCCTGATCTGCTCGAACGCAGCGTCAGGGGGCATTTTCGCGCGCACACCGGGGGACCCTCCGGCCCGATCGATCACGGCCGGAGGGTCCCCTGGTGTGCGCTGGTGTATCCGTTGATGTGCGGGCAGGCCGCTCAGATCTCGTCGTCGCGGCCCGCGGCGTCGTCCTCCGCCTGCTTCGCCTGGACCTCGGGGTCCAGGGCCTGGGCGTCGCTGCCGTCCACGGAGGTGATGCGTCCCTCGTCGGGGACCTCCGTCGCCGCGGGCGGCTCGACCAGCCAGTCCGGGTTGGCCTGCTTGTCCCACCACTTCCAGGCGGCGAAGGCGCCGCCCGCCAGGGCGGTCAGCACCACGACGGCCTTCAGGGCCCGGCCGGTGCGGGACCGGCGCGCGTTGCGCCGGGCCAGCTTCTGGATGTCCCGGGCCGAGACCTGGCCGCGCAGCGCGGCCAGCGCGGCGGCACCGCGCGCGGCCGCCTCGTCGCGGACCGGAGCGGTCGCGGCCACGGCCTGCTCGATCTTGGGACGTGAGTAGGCGGCGGCCTGCCGGGCCGCCTTACGGGTGCGTTCGGCGGCTTCCTGCGCGGCCAGGTCCACCTTCGGCGGCACATGCGTGCGGGCCTGCTCCAGGCGCGGGGCGAGCCGGGCGTCGTACTGCACGCGGGCCTGTTCGGCGGCCTGCGAGACCACGGGCGCCAGCCGTACGCGTGCCTCCTGCGCGTAGTACGCGGCACGCTCCTTGGCCGTGTCGGCGTAGGGCGCCACCACTTCCGCGGCGTGCAGCACGCTGTCCTTCGCCGAGCCGGTCGCGGCGCGCACGCTGTCGATGCGGGTCACGGGTTCCTCCTCCTCGGTGGCGTACGGTATTTCGACTTTCCACCCTTTTACGGATCATGCCTGCCCGCGGCCACTGGGGCACGTGCGGGCGCGCATACGGGTGCCGGTGGGCCCCCTCCGGCCCGGGTCGAGGCGACGAGCCGGGGCACCGGGGGGCTCGTGGTCGACACTGCCACGAATCACCGGCGCGCGCCGCCCGCGCGGCGGAAGTCACGGCCGCCCGGCGACGCGCGGACGGGACCGTGGAAGGATCGGAGGTGTGCGGCGGACGACGACGGAAGGCGGATCGTGGCCGAGCAGCTGTATGCCACCCTGAGGACCACCCTCGGCGACATCGAGGTGCGGCTCTTCCCCCTCCACGCCCCCGTCACGGTCAGGAACTTCGTCGAGCTCGCCCGCGGCGAACGCGAGTGGACACACCCGGGCACCGGCGTAAGGAGCAGGAAGCCGCTCTACGACGGCACGGTCTTCCACTCCGTCATCAGCGGGTTCATGATCCAGGGCGGTGATCCCCTGGGCAACGGCCTCGGCGGGCCCGGTTACGGCTTCGAGGACGAGTGCCGGCCGGACCTGGCGTTCGACACCCCGTACCTGATGGCCATGGCCAACGCCGGGCCGGGCACCAACGGCTCGCAGTTCTTCATCACCGTCACCCCGAGCACCTGGCTGAACGGCAAGCGCACCATCTTCGGCGAGGTCACGGACCCGGCCTCGCAGAAGGTGGTCGACGCCATCGCGAACGTGCCGACCGGCCGCAACGACCGCCCGCTGACCGATGTCGTCCTCGAGACGGTGGTGGTGCAGACGCGTGCGGACTGAGGGAACCAAACGCGCCGCTCGTCCGTAAGGATGGGCGGAGCAGGACCGTACCGTCAGGACGGACACGACGAACCAAGGGGATCTGATGGACCAGGCCGCAGGGAGCGCGCAGGACGCCGCCCGGAGCGCGCCCGTGTGCTACCGGCACCCGGACCGCGAGACCGGCGTGCGCTGCACCCGCTGTGACCGGCCCATCTGCCCGGAGTGCATGATCAGCGCCTCGGTCGGCTTCCAGTGTCCGGACTGCGTCCGCCAGGGCTCGGGCACGGGGCACGCGCCGGCGGCGTCCCGGCCGCGCACGGTCGCCGGGGGCACGGTCACGGCCGACCCCCGCCTGCTCACCAAGATCCTGATCGGGATCAACCTCGCGGTGTTCATCGCCGTCCAGGCCGACAGGTCACTCCTGGACCACCTGGTGCTCTACGGCGCCTGGCCGCCGAAGCCGTTCGCGCCGACCTCGGGTGTCGCCGGAGGCGAGTGGTACCGCTTCGTGACGTCGATGTTCACGCACGAGGAGTACTGGCACATCGGCTTCAACATGCTGAGCCTGTGGTGGATCGGCGGCCCGCTGGAAGCGGCCCTAGGCCGGGCCCGCTATCTGGCGGTCTACTTCGTCTCCGGGCTGGCCGGCGGCGCGCTGACCTATCTGTTCGCCTCCCCGCAGACCGCCTCGCTCGGCGCCTCGGGCGCGATCTTCGGGCTCTTCGGCGCGACCGCCGTGCTGATGCGCCGCCTGAACTACGACATGCGTCCGGTCATCGCGCTGCTGGCGATCAACCTGATCTTCACCTTCAACCCGAGCATGAACATCGCCTGGCAGGCGCACATCGGCGGGCTGGTCGCCGGTGTCGTGACCGGGTACGCGATGGTCCACGCCCCCCGCGAGAAGCGGGCGCTGGTGCAGTACGGCACGTGTGCCGTCGTCCTGGTGCTGACGGTGGCGCTGGCCCTGGTCAGGACCGCTCAGCTCACCTGATACCGAACCGTTGTCCACAGGCTGTGGCGGATCTTGTGCACCGTGTGCCGACACAGCTGCGCCCCCTGTCGCTCGGATGTGTTTCCGCAGGTCGGACAGGGGGCGAACAGATGTATGGGGATCGGTTGGCCAGTCACACCGGCGTCAACGCCCGATGAGTTATCCACAGATCGTAGTTTCTTTTCCCCAGGGGATTGTGGACAGCACCCCTGGCCTGTGGATAACTCGGCGGATAGCCCTGGGCAGAGCTATTTCCACTGCGTGGAGACACCGAAGCCGGCGGCGATGAAGCCGAAGCCGACGACGATGTTCCAGTTGTCCAGGCTGTCGACCGGCAGCGAGCCGTCGGTCACGTAGAAGACGACGATCCAGGCCAGGCCGATCAGGAACATGGCCAGCATCACGGGCGCGACCCACGCGCGGTTGGTGAGCTTGATGGCCTGCGCCTGCTTCGCCGCCGGCGGCGTGTAGTCGGCCTTCTTGCGGATACGTGACTTCGGCACGAGGGTCTCTCCTGTCGATGCGCTGCGTGGCCGCGCAGGTAACTGGGTCGGGCTCGGGGCAGCGTACAAGGGGCCAACATGACGACTCTGTGTTCTCCCCCGGGCGTCCGTTAGCGTAGTGCTTCCGTGGCGCCGAAGGAGATAAGGGTACGTTGAGCAATTCTGCCGACTCCCCGGGGACGGGATCAACGGGTCAGGGCCCCGTCCGCCGGCCGCGTGTGCGGCCCGTGCGGATCCTCACGGCCGCCGTCTTCGCGCTCGCCGGGCTCATCTTCTTCACCAGCTTCGACACGGCCAAGGGCACCGACATCCGCCAGGACGGCTCCCTGCTGAAGCTGTCCGACCTGATCCAGCAGCGCAGCCGCAAGAACAAGGAGCTGGACGAGTCCAACGCGACCCTGCGCGACAGCGTGGAGTCGCTGGCCGAGAACGACGACGGCAGCACCAAGGCCGAGGACGAGAACCTGGGCCGGCTGGAGAAGAGCGCGGGCACCCGGAAACTGACCGGCACGGCCGTCACCGTCACCCTGAACGACGCCCCGCCGGGCGCCACCGCCAAGCTCCCCGGCTATCCCGAGCCGCAGCCCGACTACCTGGTCATCCACCAGCAGGATCTCCAGGCCGTGGTGAACGCGCTGTGGCAGGGCGGAGCCCGGGGCATCAAGGTCATGGACCAGCGGCTGATCTCGACCAGCGCGGTGCGCTGCGTCGGCAACACCCTGATCCTCCAGGGCCGTGTCTACTCACCGCCGTACAAGATCACCGCGGTCGGGGACCCCGACCGGCTGAAGCAGGCGCTCGCCGCGAGCAAGGCGATCCAGACCTACATGGTCTACGTCAACGTCTACGGCCTCGGCTGGAAGGTCACCGACGACGGGACGGTGACGCTTCCCGGCTACTCCGGCACGGTGGATCTGCACTACGCGAAGCCGGTGGGGTAGACGTCCCTCCCGGAGCCGCCGGGTGTGCGCCGATCGGGTGAAACATCTGGTTCGCGTATCGGATCGACAAAGGCCCCTGCAAAACAGTGCCGCCCGAGGTCGAGGTGATCGACGCTGGTCCCCGTACATCCGGGTACACGCCCGGACTCCGCATAGCCTGTGGAGGAAGGCGAACCGGGGGCTCCGCGCCGTTAGTCTGGTGACGTACGGCGTGTGTCTGGTGCCGTAGCGGATACGGAAGGGACGGCAGGGGACGGCATGTACGGCTGGATCTGGCGGCATCTGCCGGGCAACGCGTGGGTGAGGGCCCTGATCTCGCTCGTACTGATCCTGGCCGTGGTCTACGTCCTGTTCCAGTACGTCTTCCCGTGGGCCGAGCCGCTGCTGCCCTTCAACGATGTGACGGTGGACAACCAGTGAGTGCGCGGATTCTCGTCGTCGACAACTACGACAGCTTCGTCTTCAACCTCGTCCAGTACCTGTACCAGCTGGGCGCGGAGTGTGAGGTCCTGCGCAACGACGAGGTGACGACCTCGCACGCGCAGGACGGCTTCGACGGCGTGCTCCTCTCGCCCGGTCCCGGGACCCCGGAGGAGGCGGGCGTGTGCGTGGACATGGTCCGGCACTGCGCGGCCACCGGGGTGCCGGTCTTCGGCGTGTGCCTCGGCATGCAGTCGATGCAGGTGGCGTACGGCGGTGTGGTCGACCGGGCGCCCGAGCTGCTGCACGGCAAGACCTCGCCGGTCGAGCACGAGGGCAAGGGCGTCTTCGCGGGCCTGCCCTCCCCCTTCACGGCGACCCGCTACCACTCCCTGGCCGCCGAACCGGCCACGGTCCCGGCCGAGCTGGAGGTGACCGCCCGCACGCACGACGGCATCATCATGGGCCTGCGCCACCGGGAACTGCCGGTGGAGGGTGTGCAGTTCCACCCCGAGTCGGTGCTGACCGAGCACGGGCACCGGATGCTGGCCAACTGGCTGGCGGAGTGCGGCGACCAGGGTGCCGTGGCGAGATCGGCGGGGCTCGCCCCGGTGGTGGGCAGGGCCACGGCGTGACCGCGCTGCGCCCCGAGCGCGAGGACTTGTACGACGGCGACAGACCGTACGGGTCCTCCGGCGGTGCGCGGCCGTACGAGTCCTCCCGTGGCGCGCGGCCGTACGCCGGGCGGCGGCAGGACCCGCCGACGGCTCCGATGCCCCGGCTGACGGAGCAGGACCTCACGGCGCCCCCGCCGCGCGTCGACGAGGAGACGATGGCGCTGCGGATTCCAAGGCCCGCGGGGCACGGCGCGGACGGCGGCGCCCCAGGGGCGGGAACAGGGGCCTCTGGAGCCCTGTCGGCCGCCCCGGCCTCCTCGGCCGCGCCGGGCGGCCGTGCGGCCCGGAGAAAGGCCGCCAAGCGGCGTGGAGGGCGGCACGGCGGGCCCAGGGACACCCGCGAGCCGGCGGCCCCCGCGACGGGCCGGGACCCGCAGCGGCCCCTGAGCCGGGTGGAGGCCCGGCGGCAGGCCCGGCTGCGCAAGCCGAGCCCGGCGACCGTCGCGAGCCGGGCGATCGGCGAGGTGTTCATCACCACCGGCGTCCTGATGCTGCTGTTCGTCACCTACCAGCTGTGGTGGACCAACGTCCGCGCGCACGCGCAGGCCGGCAGCGAGGCGCACCAGCTCCAGGACGACTGGGCCAACGGCAAGCGCAATCCGGGCGTCTTCGAGCCGGGGCAGGGCTTCGCCATCCTGCACATCCCGAAGCTGGACGTGGTCGCGCCCATCGCGGAGGGCGTCAGCAACAAGAAGGTCCTCGACAAGGGCATGGTGGGGCACTACGGCGAGGCCCCGCTGAAGACGGCGATGCCCGATGCCAGGACCGGCAACTTCGGCCTCGCCGCGCACCGCAACACGCACGGGGAGCCGTTCCGGTACATCAACAGGCTCAAGGCCGGGGACGCGGTCGTGGTCGAGACGCAGGACACCTACTTCGTGTACAAGGTGACCTCGATGCTTCCGGTGACGCCGCCGTCCAACACCAGTGTGCTGAACCCGGTCCCGCCGGGCTCCGGCTTCACCCGGCCCGGCCGCTACATCACCCTCACCACCTGCACACCGGAGTTCACCAGCAAGTACCGGTTGATCGTCTGGGGCAAGATGGTCCAGGAACGCCCGCGCAGCAAGGGCAAGCCGGACGCGCTCATCGAGTAGGGCTCACCGACCAAGGGCGCTCATCGACCAAGGGCAGAGGACACAGTGGCAGCGACCGCCGACGAGACCGAAGAGACCACGGACGCGTCCGAACCGGTTCCGCGTCCGGCTCCGCGCCGGGGCCCCGGCCGGATCGCCCTGGCGGTCAGCGTCTTCGGGGAACTGCTCATCACGGCGGGCGTGCTGCTCGGCCTGTTCGTCGTCTACTCCCTGTGGTGGACGAACGTGATAGCGGACCGCAAGGCGGACCGGCAGGCCGACAAGGTGCGCGAGCACTGGGCCGAGCAGCAGCGGACCGGTCCCGGCGCGCTCGACACCAAGGACGGCATCGGGTTCCTGCACGTGCCGGCGATGCGCAACGGCGAGGTGCTGGTCGAGAAGGGCACGGGCACGGACGTCCTCGACGACGGCGTGGCCGGCTACTACACGGACCCGGTCAAGGCCACGCTGCCCACCACCGGCAAGGCGGGCAACTTCGCCGTCGCCGCCCACCGGGACGGCCACGGCGCGAAGTTCCACAACATCGACAAGGTGCGCAAGGGCGACCCGATCGTCTTCGAGACGCGGGACGACTGGTACGTCTACAAGGTCTACTCGGTCCTGCCCGAGACCTCGAAGTACAACGTCAAGGTCCTCTCCGCCGTCCCCCGGGAGTCCGGCAGGAAGAAGCCGGGCCACTACATCACCCTGACGACCTGCACCCCCGTCTACACCTCCCGCTACCGGTACGTCGTCTGGGGCGAACTGGTCCGCGTGGAGAAGGTGGACGCCGACCGCACTCTGCCGAGGGAACTGCGCTGAGCGTGCGCGTGGGCCCCTGCCGGGATGTCCCGGCAGGGGCCCACGTGTGTGCGGGGTGCGTCAGCCGATGCCGCCGAAGAAGCCGCCGCCGTTGTCGCCGCCGCCGTTGTTGCCGCCGCCGAAGTCCGCCGTCGTCAGGACGATCTGGGTGCTGCCGGGGTCGGCCTGGGTGCCCTGCTGCGGGGTTTGAAGGACGACCCGCGCTTTGTCGTCAGTGGGTCCGTTGACCTGGATCTGGGTGAAGCCCTGCTGTTGCAGGATCTGCTGGGCCTCCTTCACGGTCTTCCTCGTCACGTCGGGCACCGGCTTCTGTTGCGGCTGCTGCGCCTTGCCCACGTTGATCGCGACCGGGGTGTTCTTGGAGACCTGCTGGCCCGCCGGCGGGTTGGTGTTCTGGACCTTGCCGTCCTGGGCCGGGTCGGTGACCGGGGTGTCGTTGCAGGTCGGGGCGAGGCCCTTGGCCTGGAGTTCGGCCTTCGCCTCGTCGCAGGACTTGCCGGTGACGTCGGGGACGGTGACCTTCTCCTCGGCCTTGGCGATGACGAGGGTGATCTCGGACCCCTTCTGCCGCTGCTTGCCGCCGATCGGGTTCTGGTCGAGCACGGTGTTCGGGCTCTCCGTGGAGACGCGGGCCTCCGTCTTCACCGTGAACTTGTAGTCGTCCCCCTCCAGCTTCGCCTTGGCGTCGTCGAGGCTGAGGCCGATGACGCTCGGCACGGTGACCTTGGGCGCGCCCGTGGACACCACCAGGGTGACGGTGCTGTTCTTCTCGACCTTCGTGCCCTCGCCCGGCTTCTGGGTGCACACGTTGCCCGTGGCCTGGTCCTCGCAGGCCTCCTTGGTGACGGTCACCTTGAGGTCGACGTTCTCGGCCATCTTGCGGGCCGTCTTCTCGGGCTGGCCCACGAACGAGGGCACGGGCACCTTGCCGTCGCCCCCGCCCTTGTCGCCGAACGCGTACATGCCGATGAGGATCGCGCCGACCAGGACCAGCAGGCCCGCGACCACCAGCAGGATCGTGGAGCTGTTGGACTTCTTCTGCTGGCGGCGGCGGTCCGGGCGCTCGTCGTAGCCGTAGCCGCCGTCGTCGGGGTTCATCGGCGGGAGCATGGTGGTCGCTCCCGCCGGCTCCGAGCGCAGGGCGGTCGTCGCCTGGTCGTCGGGGTAGCCGCCGTAGCCGACCGCGCCCATCGCGGCCGTGGCGGCGACCGGCTGGCCGTCCAGGCACGCCTCGATGTCGGCGCGCATCTCGTCGGCCGACTGGTAGCGGTAGTTGGGGTCCTTGACCAGCGCCTTCAGGACGATCGCGTCCATCTCGGGGGTGATCTCGGGGTCGAAGACCGACGGGGGCTGGGGTTCCTCCCGGACGTGCTGGTAGGCCACGGCGACCGGGGAGTCGCCCACGAAGGGCGGCCGTACCGTCAGCAGCTCGTAGAGGAGGCAGCCGGTCGAGTAGAGGTCGGACCGGGCGTCGACCTGTTCGCCCTTGGCCTGCTCCGGCGAGAGGTACTGGGCGGTGCCGATGACCGCCGCGGTCTGGGTCATGGTCATGCCGGCGTCGCCCATGGCGCGGGCGATGCCGAAGTCCATCACCTTGACCTGGCCGTTGCGGGTCAGCATGACGTTGGCCGGCTTGATGTCGCGGTGGACGATGCCGCTGCGGTGCGCGTACTCCAGGCCCTGGAGGATGCCGATGGTCATCTCCATGGCGCGCTCGGGCAGCAGCTTGCGACCGGAGTGCAGCAGCTCACGGAGCGTGGAACCGTCGACGTACTCCATCACGATGTACGGGATGGAGACCCCGTCGATGTAGTCCTCGCCCGTGTCGTAGACCGCGACGATCGCGGGATGGTTGAGCGAGGCGGCCGACTGGGCCTCCCGGCGGAACCGGGCCTGGAAGGACGGATCGCGCGCGAGGTCCGCGCGCAGCGTCTTCACCGCCACGGTGCGGCCGAGCCGGGTGTCATGCGCGAGGTAGACCTCCGCCATGCCACCGCGGCCGAGCACCTGGCCCAGCTCGTACCGGCCGCCGAGGCGACGCGGCTCTTCCATAGCTACCTACCAGCCCTCTCCGTCGGTCTCGGCCGCACACTCCTGTGCGCGGCCGGAGGCTGCCGTCCGGGCCTACCGTACCCGGCTCGTTCCGTGTGACCTGGCCAAGCCCGTAACCCGATACAGGACCGGTATCGCAACGTGCGGCGATGTGAAGGAGCTGTGAGCGGCCTCACTCCCGGTGGCCGACGGCGGTCACTTCTTGGAGTCGATGACCGCCTCCATGACGTTCTTCGCGATCGGCGCGGCCAGGCCGCCACCGGAGATGTCGTCGCGGTTGGCGCTCTCGTCCTCGATCACGACGGCCACGGCGACCGGCGAGCTGCCGTCGCTGAGCTTGGCGTAGGAGATGAACCAGGCGTACGGGTTCTCGCTGTTCTCGACGCCGTGCTGGGCGGTACCGGTCTTGCCGCCGACCGTGACGCCGTCGATCTTCGCCCGGGTACCGGTGCCCTTCTCGACGACCGTCTGCATCATGTCCTGGAGGATCTGCGCGTTCTTCGGCGACAGCGGCCGGCTCAGCTCCTCCGGCTTGGTCGTGGCGACCGGGTCCAGGTTGGAGGACTGGAGCGAGTCGACCATGTACGGCTTCATCAGCTTGCCGTCGTTGGCGACCGCGGAGGCGACCATGGCCATCTGGAGCGGGGTCGCGGCGGTGTTGTACTGGCCGATGGAGGACAGCGCGGTCTGCGACTGGTTCATGTCGTCCGAGAACACCGAGGCGCTGGAGCGGACCGGGGTGAACTGCTCGGCGTCAAAACCGAACTTCTTCGCTTCCGCGAGCATCTTGTCGTTGCCGAGGTCGGCACCGATCTTGCCGAAGACGGTGTTGCAGGAGTACTGGAGCGCGACCCGCATGGTCGCGTTCTCGCACGGGATGTTGCCCTCGTTCTTCAGCTGGGTCGTGGTGCCCGGCATGGTCCACGGCAGCGGCGAGTCGGTCTTCTCGTCGGCCGAGGTGTACTTGCCGTTCTCCAGGGCCGCGGCGGCCGTGACCACCTTGAAGGTGGAGCCCGGCGGGTAGGTCTCGCGCAGCGCCCGGTTCAGCATCGGGTCGTTGGGGTTGTACTTCTTCTGGAGCTTCTTCCAGGCCGCGGCGTCGTCGTTGGTGTTGCCCGCGAACGACGAGGGGTCGTACGACGGGTAGGAGGCCAGCGCCAGTATCTTGCCGGTGGAGGGGTCGAGGGCGACGACGGCGCCCTTGCCCCCGCGCTGCTTCAGACCGTCGTACGCCGCCTTCTGCGCGGCGGCGTTGAGCGTGGTGACGACGTTGCCGCCCTGCTGCTCCTTGCCGGTGATCATGTCCAGTGTCTTGCGGAAGAACAGCCGGTCGTCGTCGCCGGTGAGGATGCCGTCCTCGATGGACTCCAGCTGGGTGGCGCCGAAGGCCTGCGAGGCGTAGCCGGTGACCGGCGCCCACATGGGGCCGTTCTTGTAGGTGCGCTTGTACTTCAGGTCGTTCAGACCGGTCTTGCTGGTCAGCGTGGACCCGGTGATCGGGTCGCCGCCGGACACGATGATGTCGCCGCGCGGGGTGGCGTAGCGGGCGATGGTGACACGGCGGTTGTTCGGGTCGTCCTTGAGCTTGTCGGCCCGGACGTACTGCAGGTAGTTGTCCCGCAGCAGCAGGGTGAGGACGAGGAGGCCACAGAAGATCGCGATCCGGCGCAGGGGCTTGTTCATGACGGGCGGACCACCTGGGTCATCTCGGCGTCGGGGTTGGCGGCGGGGGCGGGCGCCGGGCGGCGGGCGGTGTCGCTGATGCGGATCAGCACGCCGATCAGCGCCCAGTTGGCGATGACCGACGAACCACCGTAGGCGAGGAACGGCATCGTCATACCGGTCAGCGGGATGAGGCCCATCACACCGCCGGACACGACGAAGACCTGGAGCGCGAAGGCGCCGGACAGGCCGATGGCCAGCAGCTTGCCGAACGGGTCGCGGGCGGCGAGGGCGGTGCGCACGCCGCGCTCCACGATCAGGCCGTAGATCAGCAGGATCGCCATGATGCCCGCCAGGCCCAGCTCCTCGCCGAAGGTGGCCAGGATGAAGTCGGAGTTGGCGGCGAACCGGATCAGCTCGGAGTGGCCCTGGCCCCAGCCGGTGCCGAGGGTGCCGCCGGAGCCGAACGCCCACAGGGCCTGCTGGAGCTGGTCGGAGTGGACGCCGGGGACGCCGGGGGTGCGGCTGAGCGTGTACTCGCGCATCGGGTCGAGCCAGGCCTGCACACGGACCTTGATGTGCGGCTCGAAGCTGGCCACGCCGATGGCGCCGGCGGCGGACATCAGCAGACCGAAGACGATCCAGCTGGTCCGCTCGGTGGCGACGTACAGCATGATCACGAACATGCCGAAGAACAGCAGCGACGTACCGAGGTCGGTCTCGAAGACGAGGATGAGGATCGAGATCGCCCAGACGACGAGGATCGGGCCGAGGTCGCGGCCGCGCGGCAGGTACAGGCCCATGAAGCGGCGGCTGGCGAGCGCGAGCGCGTCGCGCTTGACCATCAGGTAGCCGGCGAAGAACACCGCCAGCACGATCTTGGCGAACTCACCGGGCTGGATGGTGAAGCTGCCGATCGCGATCCAGATCTTGGCGCCGTACACGTCCGCGCCGAGGCCCGGGACCAGCGGCAGGAGCAGCAGGAACAGCGCGGCCACCATGGAGATGTAGGTGTAGCGCTGCAGCGTGCGGTGGTCCTTGAGGAAGATCAGCACCGCCACGAACAGCGCGATGCCCATCGCCGTGTAGATCAGCTGGTTGGTCGCCTTGCCGCCCGCGACGTGGATCTGCTGGAGCAGCTTGGACTGGTCCAGCCGCCAGATGCACACCAGCCCGAGCCCGTTGAGCAGGGTGGCGAGCGGCAGCAGCAGCGGGTCGGCGTACGGGGCGAACTTCCGTACGACGAGATGGGCGACGGCGGCCAGCAGGCCGAGCCCGAGGCCGTAGCTCAGCAGGCCCGCGGGGACCTGGCCGTCGATGGCCAGGCCTACGTTCGCGTAGGCGAACACGGGGATGGCGACGGCGAAGACCAGCAGGGCCAGCTCGGTGTTGCGGCGGCTCGGCGCGCCGATCGCGCCGATCGTGGACGTGTGGTGCGTCGGCGAGTTCGTAGTACTGCTCATCGTGTGACAGGGCCTCTCACGGCTTGCCTACTGCTTACCGCACAGCGAGACGACCTTCTGCTCGTCCTCCGAGAGAGTGGGGCCGGGGCTGGGGGTCGCGGACGGGGTCGTGGACGGAGCCTTCGAAGGGGACGTCGGGGACGTCTTCGAGGCCGACGGGTTCGGGGTCGTGTTCGGCGTCGGGGAGGCCTTGACGAAGGCGGTCTGCGTGGCGGTGCCCGTGGACGTGCCGGAGCCCGTGGACGTGCCGGTGCCGGCGGCACCGGTCTTGTCCCGGCCGGTCTTGTCCCTGCCGTTCTTCGCGTCGTTCCGCGCGCGCTCGGCCGCCTGGCGCTCGGCCTGCTTGTGGCAGGCGGAGGCCTGTACGGCCAGCTCCTGGACCTTCGCCCGGGCCGCTTCCAGGCCGCCCTCCGCGATCGTCGCCTTCACCTGCTTCTGCTGGTACGGCGGCAGGTACTTGAGTTCGATCTCCGGGTGGTCCTTCTCCACCTTCGACAGCGACACCCAGGCCAGGTCCTGGCTGATCCCGCGGTACAGCGCGATGTGCTCGTCCTTGGCGCCGACGTAGTACTGCGTCTGCGTCCAGCGGTAGCCGCCGTACAGGCCGCCGCCGACGACGGCGAGGGCGAGGACGCCGTAGAACGAGGTCTTCAGCCATCTGCGCCGCTTGCGCGGCTTGGTGAAGTCGTCGTCGGCGTAGTCGCCGAAGCCGTCGGCCGGGATGTAGCCGGTGGTGTCGCCGGAGCCGGGCGGGCCGAACTCGCCGCCGCCGTGTCCCTGGCCCTGGCGGCCCAGGTGGGAGGCCCGGCCCGCCGGGGTCTGCATGATGCCGTTGTCGTGCAGGTGGTGCTGGTTCTCTGCGACGGCGCCGACCACGACGGGCTGGTCGGACAGCTGCCCGGCGAGGGTGTCGCCGGTGTCCAGGTCGAGCACGTCGGCGACGATCACCGTGATGTTGTCGGGGCCGCCGCCGCGCAGCGCGAGCTGGATCAGCTCCTGCACGGTCTCCTGCGGGCCCTGGTAGCTGGCGAGGGTCTCCTCCATCGTCTGGTGGGAGACCACGCCGGACAGGCCGTCGGAGCAGATCAGGTAGCGGTCGCCGGCCCGGACCTCGCGGATCGACAGGTCGGGCTCGACGTGGTCGCCGCTGCCGAGGGCGCGCATCAGCAGCGAGCGCTGCGGGTGGGTCGTGGCCTCTTCCTCGGTGATCCGGCCCTCGTCCACGAGCCGCTGCACCCAGGTGTGGTCCTGGGTGATCTGCGTCAGCACACCGTCACGGAGCAGGTACGCGCGGGAGTCGCCGACGTGCACGAGACCGAGCCGCTGGCCGGTCCACAGCAGCGCGGTGAGGGTCGTCCCCATGCCTTCGAGCTGGGGGTCCTCCTCCACCATGGCGCGCAGCTGGTCGTTGGCGCGCTGCACGGCCACGCCGAGGGAGGTGAGGATGTCGGAGCCGGGCACGTCGTCGTCGAGCGTGACCAGGGTGGAGATCACCTCGGAGGAGGCGACCTCGCCCGCCGCCTGGCCGCCCATGCCGTCGGCGATGGCGAGCAGGCGCGGGCCGGCGTAACCGGAGTCCTCGTTGCCCTCCCGGATCATGCCCTTGTGCGATCCGGCGGCGAAGCGCAGTGACAGACTCATGCGCACCTCGCCCGTCGGCTCCGAATGCAGCCGGTCGTGTCGAGCCACACTGCCCACCCTCCGGTCGGGAGCGCGCCGGCGACCGGGTTGCGGCCTGCCGCTGCGTGCTCGCTCCGCTCGCGCTCATTCATGACGTAGCACTACTTCCGCAGCTCGATCGCGGTCTTGCCGATGCGGATCGGCGCGCCCAGCGGGATCGGTGTGGGGGTCGTCAGCCGGGACCGGTCCAGGTAGGTGCCGTTGGTGGAACCGAGGTCCTCGATGATCCACTGGCCGTCACGGTCCGGGTAGATCCTCGCATGGCGGCTGGAGGCGTAGTCGTCGTCCAGCACGATCGTCGAGTCGTGCGCCCGGCCCAGGGTGATCGTCTGGCCCTGCAGCGCGACGGTGGTGCCGGTGAGGGTGCCCTCGGTCACGACCAGCTTGGTGGGGGCGTTGCGGCCGCGCCGGCCGCCGCCGCCCTGCTGGCCGCGCTGCGGCGGGGGCGCGGCCTGCTGCCGGGTCTGCTGCCGGCCCGGCTGCTGCGGCCGGGCCGCCTCCCTACGCGATCCGCGCTGGGTGACGCGCGTACCGAACAGGTCGCTCCGGATGACCTGCACGGCCACGATCACGAACAGCCACAGTACGGCCAGGAAACCCAGCCGCATGACCGTGAGGGTCAGCTCTGACATTGCCCCCGCTTCACCCTTCGGCTTGCCTATAGATAACGGTGGTGCTGCCCACGACGATCCGCGAGCCGTCGCGGAGCGTAGCGCGGGTGGTGTGCTGCCCGTCCACCACGATGCCGTTGGTGGAACCGAGATCCTGGATCGTCGAGGGCGTTCCGGTCCGGATCTCGCAGTGCCGGCGGGACACGCCGGGGTCGTCGATCCGCACGTCGGCGTCGGTGCTGCGGCCCAGCACCAGCGTCGGGCGGGAGATCTGGTGGCGGGTGCCGTTGATCTCGATCCAGTAGCGGGTGCGCGCGCCGCTCATCGGGGCCGCGGCCGGCCTCTGCGTGGCGGGCTGGGGGTAACCGTACCCGCCGGGGCGGGTGCCGGGCGGCGGTGCGGACGGCATCGGGGGCGCGCCGGCGGGCGGGGCGGCCGGCGGGTAGCCGTAGCCGCCGGGGGCGCCCGCCGCGGGCCGGCCGGCCGCCGGGGCGCCGGGGGCCTGCGGGGCGCCTTGCTGGTCGCTGGAGGAGGCGAGGGTGCGCGAGCGCACCCGGTACAGGCCGGTGTCCAGGTCGTCGGCCTTCTCCAGGTTGACCTTGATCGGGCCCATGAAGGTGTAGCGCTGCTGCTTGGCGTAGTCGCGCACCATGCCGGCCAGCTCGTCGCCGAGCTGCCCGGAGTAGGGGCTGAGGCGCTCGTAGTCCGGCGCGCTCAGCTCCACGATGAAGTCGTTGGGCACGACGGTCCGGTCACGGTTCCAGATGGTGGCGTTGTTGTCGCACTCCCGCTGGAGCGCTCCGGCGATCTCCACGGGCTGGACCTCGGACTTGAAGACCTTGGCGAAGGTGCCGTTCACCAGACCTTCGAGACGCTGCTCGAACTTCTTCAGGACTCCCATGGGGCACCTCCTCCGTCCCTGCCGTCGTCTTGCCTGCTCTGTGCCGCTGCCTTGCCGGGTACTGCGGGTACTGCTCACTGATCGTATCTACGCGCCCGCCAATCAGCCGGTTCCCCCAGCGGCTCCCCTTCGAACTCCCGGGTGCGTGTCCTGCTGCCATGGATCGTAGAGGCGGGCGAAGTCCAGTGTCCCGCACCCGGCTGTGGACCCGGTCCGCCTCCCGGCAGATGGCCGGGACCGGTACGAGGTTGATACGAGAAGCGCGCCTCCCTGATACCTGCGGCGTTCGGTGGGTGCGCCGTTGGGGTGCGCGCCGCGCGCGGCGGGGCTGGTGACCGGGGGCGGGCCCGGCGGGAAGCGATGTGAATCCACCCCGTACGACGTGCTAATGTTCTGGGTGTCGGAAGGGGCCGGGCCGAAAGGGCCGGAGCCGGAAGACACACCCAATGCGCGGGTGGCGGAATAGGCAGACGCGCTGGATTCAGGTTCCAGTGCCCGCAAGGGCGTGGGGGTTCAACTCCCCCCTCGCGCACAGTAGGCCGAGGGCCCATCGTGAAAACGGTGGGCCCTCGGTCGTATGTGGCGTCGTTCACGGGCGCCGTCCGACCGGGGTGTGAGGAAGCTCTCAGGGTGTCAACGGCCGCACCGGGTGAGGGCGGTCGGGTGGTGCGGCGTCTGGTGTGGCGTCCCGCTCCTCGCCCTCGGACGTCGCGCACGGGGCGCCGCCACCGGTCGGCAGCGGCGTCCCCGCTCCGGGGAGGGGCCCACGCACGGCCCTGCCCGCTCAGGCCGGCTCCCCCTCCCGGACCCGGTCCGCGTCGCAGTACTCCTGGTGCCAGTACGGGTACGGCAGCGGTGGCGCGCTGACCTCGTCCAGGGCCGCGCGCTCCTCGGGCGTGAGGGACCAGCGCGTCGCGGCGAGGTTGTCGGTGAGCTGGGCCTCGTTGCGGGCGCCGATGACGACCGAGGTGACGCCGCGCCGCTCGAGCACCCACCGCAGCGCGACCTGGGCCGCGGACACCCCCCGTCCGGCGGCGATCTTGCGCAGGACGTCGATGGTGTCGAAGGTGCGTTCCGGGTCGACCGGTTCGAACCAGCCCACGGCGCGCCGGGTGCCGGGCGGCGGTGTGGCGCCCCGCTCCTGACGGCCGCTGAGCAGACCGCCCGCCAGCGGGCTCCACACCATGACGCCCACGTCCTCCGCCTCGGCCATGGGGAGCAGTTCCCACTCGACCTCCCGGGCGGCCAGGCTGTACTGGATCTGGTGGGACGCGAACCGTTCCAGACCCCGCTGCTCGCTGGTGGCCAGCGCCCGGGTGAGCTGCCAGCTGGTCAGGTTGGAGGCGCCGACGTAGCGGACCTTGCCGGCCCGCACGAGGTCGTCCAGGGCCCGCAGCGTCTCCTCCCACGGGGTGCGGCCGTCCCAGCCGTGCGTCTGGTAGAGGTCGATGTGGTCGACGCCCAGACGGCGCAGGCTGGCCTCGACGGACCGCACGATGTGGTGCCGGGACAGCCCGCGGTCGTTGGGTCCGCCGCTGCCGTCGGGCATCTGCCAGCGCACCTTCGTCGCGATGATCGCGTCGTCGCGCCGGCCGGACAGTGCCGCGCCGAGCACCTCCTCCGCCTGTCCGGCGGAGTACATGTCGGCGGTGTCGAAGAAGTTCACGCCCTCGTCCAGACACCGGTGGACCAGGCGGCGCGCCTCGATGGTGGTGAGCTGGCCCATGTGCTGGAAGCCGTGCCGGCCGCCGAAGGTCATGGTGCCCAGGCAGATCTCGGACACCTGCAGGCCGGTGCGGCCCAGGTAGCGCGTGCGCATGCGGTTCGTGGTCCTCTCGTGGTCGTGGTGCGCGCCGTCAGTGCGCGTCGGCGGGGACCGTCTCGGCGGCGGCGGTGCCGGCGACCGGGGCGGCCGTGGTGCGGGCCGGGCGCAGGAAGGCGACGGCGATGACGGCGGCGACGGCCAGGGCGGCCGCGGCGGTCAGCAGGCCGCCCTGCACGCCGTGGAGGACCGCGGCGGGACCGCTGCCGCCGGCGGACTCGATGCCGGACGCGGCGACCGTGGCGAGGATCGGGGTGCCCACCGTCACACCGAGCTGCTGTCCGGTGTAGGCGAGGCCGGTCGCAAGGCCCTGCTCGTGGTCCGGCAGCCCGGACGTGGCGGTGATCATGTAGCCGACGACGGCGAGGAGGTGGCCGAAGCCGCCGGCCGCGGTGGCCACGAGCAGCAGGGGCATGCCGCCGTCGGTGTCGAGGAGGTACAGCACCGCCGTGCTGGCCGCCTGGAGGACCAGGCCGTACACGAGGGCGCGGTGGACACCGATCCGGCCGATGATCCGCGCCGCGAAGGCGCCGCCGAGGACGGCCGCGACACCCAGCGCGGCGAAGGAGAAGCCGGCGTCGAGCGGGGTCATCCCGCGCACCTTCTGCATGTACAGGGTGAGCAGGAAGACCATGCCGGTCATCATCGCGAAGGTGATCAGGCCGGTGGTGTTGCCCCAGCTCACGGTGCGGCGGCGCAGCACGCCGAGGTCGACCAGCGGGGCGGCGACGCGGGACTCGACGGCGAAGAACGCGGCCAGCAGCACCGCGCCGGCCGCGAAGGAGATCAGGGTGGTGGCGGCTCCCCAGCCGTTGCGCTCGGCGGAGGTGACGCCGTAGATGACCGACAGCAGACCGCCGGTGACCGTCAGGGCGCCGAGGATGTCCAGGCGGGGCGTCTCCTCGTTGCGGCTCTCCTTGATCAGGATCGGCGCGGCGATGACGGCGGCGACACCGACCGGGACGCTGATGAAGAGCGTCACGCGCCAGCTGGTCAGCTCGGTGATGACGCCGCCGAGGACGACGCCGGACAGGAAACCGAGGGAGAGCAGGGCGCCGTTGATGCCGAGTGCGCGGTCGCGCTGGGCGCCCTCGGCGAAGTTGGTGGTCAGCAGGGACATGGCCGCCGGGGTCAGCATGGCCGCGGCGACGCCCTGGACGGCCCGTGCGGCGAGCAGGAAGCCGGGGGTGGTGGCCAGGCCGCCAGCCAGGGAGGCGACGGTGAACAGGGCCATGCCGACGATGAACCAGTTGCGGCGGCCGTAGAGGTCGGCGGCGCGGCCGAAGAGCAGCAGCAGGCCGCCGGAGGGCAGGGCGAACGCGGTGACGACCCACTGCAGGTCGCTCAGGGCGAAGCCGAGGTCCTTGCCGAGGACCGGGAGGGCGACGCTGAGGATGGAGAAGTCCAGCGCGAGCATGAACTGGGCGCCGCACAGAAGGGCGATGATGAGCCACTGGCGCGTGGTGAAACGCGCCTTGGCGGGCGGACTGACGGTGTCGGAAGTCATGAGGCGAGGTTCTCCGTCGTCAACACACGCCGGGTAGCCCGTACTTATCCTGGGTTTATGACCACCAGCCTGAAACCGGTAGGGGACGCGCGCCGACGGGAGGAGCTGAGGCTCTTCCTGCGCACGCGCCGGGAGCGTCTCGCCCCGCAGGACGTGGGTCTGCCCCCGGGGGCGCGCCGGCGCACCCCGGGCCTGCGCCGGGAGGAGGTGGCGATGCTGGCCGGCATCGGGGCGTCCTGGTACACGTGGCTGGAGCAGGGCCGGGACATCAAGGTGTCGGAACAGGTGCTGGACGCCATCAGCCGGACGCTGCGGCTGGACGCGGCCGAACGTGACCACCTCTACCGGCTGGTCGGGCTGAACCCGCCGCGGCACACCGCGGGCGACCCCGGCGACATCTCCCGGCTCACGTCGCTGCTGGAGGGCTGGATGCCGTCCCCGGCCTACGCCATCGACCGCTGCTGGAACATCGTGGGTACCAACCGGGCCGCCGAACTGGTCTTCGGGTTCCGGGAGGGCGACACCAACTGCCTGATGGCCTTCTTCACCAACCCGGCGTTCCGGGCACGGCACCGGTACTGGGCGGACATCGCGCCGGGACTGGTCTCCGAGTTCCGCAGGGACGCCGCCCGCTATCCCGACGACCCGGAGTTCACCCGGATCTCCGAGCATCTTGCCGGATGCAGCCCGGAGTTCGCCGAGTTGTGGTCGCGTTACGAGATCCGGTCGACGAACCAGGGAGTGAAGGCGATCGACCATCCGCGGGCGGGGTGCCTGATCTTCGACCACTCGGTCCTGGAGGTCCCGGACCGCCCCGGTGTCCGGCTGATGCTGCACACGGCGCAGGCCGGGACGGACACCGCCGAGAGGGTGCGGGAGCTGCTGGACCGCGACGCGCGCAAGGGACGGATCTCGCTGGTCGAGGCGGGGTGACGAGACGGGCCGAAGGGGCCGGCGGCGGTCCGGTCGCAAGGCCCGGTCGGCGGTCCGGTCGAGGTCCGCTGAAGAACCACCCAAGGCCCGGCAGAAGACAGCCTTCATCATCATCACAGACGTACTCCGAGTGCCAATGCTCTGCTACACAGGAGCAGGCGGGGGCGCGGTGGCGCGGCCCGCCTGCCGTCTTCCAGCGAGCGGAGGAGCACGTCCGTGATCCACAGAAGCAAGGTCGCAACAGCCGGTGCCGTCGTGGTGGTGGCCCTGGGCATCGGTTTCGCCACCCGGTCCGCGGCCGTGGCGGAAGAGCCGCCCGTCAGCTCGGTGACCCTGAGCCAGGGCCTCACCTCGGCCCCGTTCAAGATCAAGGCGGACGGCAACCGCAAGGTCCTGTACCGCAAGGCCGTCGTACAGCCGGGCGCCTCCACGGGCTGGCACTACCACGTGGGCGAGGAGATCGCCGTCATCAACTCCGGCACCTTCACGCGGATCGACGGCTCGGACTGCTCCGAGAAGGAGTACGGCCCGGGGGACTCGCTCGTGGAGCCGGTGGGCCCGCACACCGTGCACATGGGCATCAACCGCGGCACCACACCGGTCGAGCTGTACGTCGTCGACATCCTCCCCACGGACGCCACGGCCCCCTCCGTGCCGGTCGCCGACCCGGGCTGCGGCACGGCGTCCCCGGCCGGCGGCCGGAGCCGGTGATGCGGCTGCCCCGCCCGCTGGGCATCTCCGGTCCCGAGGTGTGGCTTCCCGAGCGGCGGCAGAGCGCGCGGGAAGCCGTCGACCTGGGCCTGCTCGACGCGGAGACCGCCGACGAACTGGGGTACGACCGGCTGCCGGTGGCCGATCTGGCCCCGCCGGAGATGGCCTGCGAGGCGGGCCGGCGCGCGCTGGCCGCGGCGGGCGTGCCGGCCGCGGAGGTCGGTGCCGTCCTGCACGCGTGGATCCACTACCAGGGCCATGACCTGTGGTCCCCGGCCCACTTCATCGCCGACCGGCTGGGCGCCGGGGCCGCGGTGCCCGTCGGCGTGCAGCAGGTGTGCAACGGCGGCGCGGCGGCGGTGGAGCTGGCCGCCGCGCGGCTGTTCGTCGAGCCGGGGCTGGGCAGCGCGCTCGTCACCACGGCCGACGCGTTCCTCGAACCGGGCTTCGACCGGTGGAGCGGGGACTACGGCATCGGATACGGCGACGGGGCCACCGCGCTGGTGCTGCACCACCTGGCGGACACCGAGGGCGGACGGCCCGCCGACCTCGTGCTGCACTCGATCTCCACGGTGGCCGCGCCGCGGCTGGAGCGGATGCACCGGGGTGACGATCCGTTCAGCCCCGCCGCCCGCACGCTCGGGCCCCGGGTGGACATCCGCCGCACCAAGAAGGCGTTCCTGGCGGCGGAGGGCCTGGAGGCGTTCACGGAGGCCAGCGCCCGCGCCCTGCGGTCGGCCGTGGAGTCCTGCCTGGAGGCGGCGGGCCTGGCGGCGACCGGTGACCAGCCACCGCGCTACGTCGTCGCGCCACGGCTCGGCCGCAAGACCGTGGACCTGGCCTACGCGCCGCTGCTGACGAAGCTGACCGGCGCGGAACTCCTGCGCCCCGGCACCGACACCGGCCACCTCGGCGCCGGAGACGCGGCCGCGAGCCTGGCGGAACTGCACGCGCGCCGGCTGCTGGAGCCCGGTGAGTACGCCCTGGTGGTCAGCGCCGGCGCCGGCTTCACCTGGTCGTGCCTGCTGGTGAGCGCGGCCTGACCACGCCGTGACGCGTGCGCCGTGCCGGTTCGGCGGCCGGGTGGGTGGCCGGCGCCCGGCTCGGTTTCGCCGGGGTGGCGGTGACGCGGGGGTGGCGGCCGGGCCGAGGGAGCGCCGGGGGCGCGGAGCTGCCGGCTCCGGGGCGCCCGGGTCCGTTCGGATGTCGGCCCGGCCGGGGCGTGGAAACGGCGAGGGCCGCGGGGTGGTTCGCCCCGCGGCCCCCGGTCTGCCGGGTGTCCGTCAGCCGGTGGGTTGCATGACCGCCGCCGACGTCGGGTGCAGCCGCAGGTGACCCGACGGGCGGACCGCTGACCTCGGGGTGCCCTGGCAGGGCGCCGCGGCCTGGCTCAGGTCCAGCGACGGTTCGCCCCGCAGGATGTCCTGCTCCATCTGGACCAGGAACGGCGAGGGCTCCAGGCCCAGCTCCTCCACCAGCCGGGTGCGCAGCCGTCGCATGACCGCCAGCGCCTCCGCCCTGCGCCCGCACCGGTACAGGGCGAGCATCAGATGGCGGTGGAAGTTCTCGTGCAGCGGGTGCCGGGCCGTGAGTTCCGAGAGCTCCGGTACCAGCGTGCGGTGGGCGCCCCGCTGGAGATCCGCGTAGACCCGGTGCTCCGCGGCGCAGAGCATGGACTCCTCCAGGCAGACGATGCGCGCGCTCAGTAACTCACCGGCCTCGACGTTGACGAGGGCCGGCCCGCGCCACAGGGACAGCGCCCGGCGCAGCACATCCGCACCGCGGGCGAATTCGCCGCGTTCGACCGCGGCATTTCCCTCCTCGGCCAGCATTTCGTACTCGGTGATATCGAGCGCCACTCGCGACGAGGACAGCACGTAACTGCTGCCCTCGGTGACCAGGATTTCGTCGGCGACTTCCGCGACGCTGACCCGGAGCGCTTCCGCGAGTGTGCGCCGGACATGTCCCACGTATGTCTGAATCGTGGCAGTTGCGGTGCGGGGCGGATTATTTCCCCACAGCTCCTGTACGAGTGCGCTGACGGATATCGCCCGGTCGGCGTTGACCGCCAGCATCGCGAGAATCCGCCGTGGTTTCGGAGCCAGGACGACCGGCTCCGACTCTTCGTCGAAGACGACCATCGGGCCCAGGACATGAATCTGCACCATTCCCCCTTGTTGGCACACGTCATCCCGTCGGTTACCGGTATGACGGATTCATTCACCACTCGGGGGCACGCCGGCCGTGCCGGTGACCCTGAGTGACGAATCGAGTATATCAGGACCCGGCTGAAAACCATCCCACCTATTTGAGTGTGAAACCAGAGTTAATCAGTCGGCAACTTGCGATGTTGCGCACATCACACCATTCGGAGGCAACGGAAAGGCGGCGGTGGTTGCGCTGTACAAGCACAACCACCGCCGCCTTTCCCTTGCCTCCGGGACGCGGTGCCGAGAATTCAGTCCAGTGAATTCAGTACGGCAATTGCCCGCTCCAGGTATTCCTCGAAGCGGGCCCGTTCCTCCGGCGTGAACTCCGCGCTGAGCGAACCCTCGACCCGCAAGGCCGCCTTGTCCGCCTTCTTCGCCACGGCGCGGCCCGCCCGGGTCGCCCGGTTGACCACCACCTTCTGGTGCAGCTCGGAGGGCTCGCGGACGACCAGTCCGGCCTTCTCCAGGTTGGTCAGCACCGTGGCCATCGTCTGCGGGGTCACCATGCACTCCCGCGCCAGCTGTGCCGCGGACATGCCGTCGGAGACCGACAGCAGCAGCAGGACCGAATACTGCGGCACCGTCAGGTCGTATTCCCGCAGCACGTGCGACTTGCGTGCGATGAGGGCCTGCTCAGCCCTCTTGATCGTGTGCCCGAGCCGGCCTGCGGCGACCGTCTCCGTCGTGTTCGCCATGTCAACAGTCTCGCATACGACAGAGAACGAAGGAGTGACCGCAGGCTGACCACGGGTGGGCCGCCGTGCCGGGGAGGAGGCCCTCACCGGGCCCTCCGCCGCCGGGCCGGCGGGATCGCGCAGGTGAGCCGGGCCGTGCAGGTGCGCCGGCCCTGCTCGTCGGAGATGACGATCTCGTAGGTGGCGGTGTGCGTGCCCACGTGCAGCGGACGGCAGACACCGGTGACCTTCCCCGTGCGGGCGCCGGCGTGGTGGGTGCAGGACAGCTCCTGGCCCACGATGATCCGGTCGGCGCCCGCGTGCACCCAGGCCGCGAGCGACCCGAGCGTTTCGGCGAGGACGGCGTTGGCGCCGCCGTGCAGGAGCCCGATGGGCTGCCGGTTGCCGTCCACCGGCATGGTGCCGACCACCAGGTCGGGCTCGCAGACGGTGACCTCGATGCCGAGCCGCTCCACCAACTGCTGTTCGACGTAGGGGGGCAGGACCTCGACGGGTCCGAGGGCGGTCTGGGTCATGTGACGGTCCCCTGTCAGTGGGTGGAAGCGGGCTCGGGTGCCGGGGAGGCCGCCTCGGCGGTGTCACCGGCCGCCTCCTGCGCCTGCCGCCGGCCCGAGAGCAGGGCGCCGACCACGACCGCGCTGACCGCGCACGCCGCCGCGACGAACCACATCGTGGTGTGCAGGCCGCTGGCGTACGCGTCGGACATCGCGGTCGCGACCCTGTCGCGCACGGCCCCGTCCGGCAGGGTTCCGACGGCCTTGGTCAGACCGCCCTGGAGCGCCCGGGACGTCAGCTCGCCGGCCCCGCCCGGGTAGGCGGAGACCTTGTCGCTGTCGAGGGCGGCCTTGGTCAGCGCGGTGACGAGGGTGCCCAGACCGGCCATGGAGACCGCGTCGGAGGCGAGCCTGACGGTGTTGAACATGCCCGCCGCCATGCCCATCCGCTCCGGCTCGACGGCCGAGACCGCGGCGCCGTCGAGAATGCCGAGCGAGATGCCGTAGCCGATGCCGAGCAGCAGCAGCGGTCCGGCCAGGGCCGGGGCGGAGGCGCCCGGGTCGACCAGCGTCAGCCAGGCGGCACCCGCCGCGGAGCAGGCCAGCAGCACGACGAACAGGGTCCGCTGGGAGAACTTCTGCGCCACCAGACCGGTGAGCGCGGGCATCACGAGCGACGGCCCGGTGAGCAGCAGCAGGACCATGCCGATGCGCAGCGCCGACATCCCGCTCGTGGAGGTGAGGTACGGCGGGAGCACGATGACGAGGGCGACGAAGCTGAAGGCCAGCACCAGCGGCACCAGGCAGACGGCGAGGAACTGCGGCCGGGCGAACAGGCCGAGGTCGAACATCGGGTTCTCCGTGCGGCGCTCCACCGTCACGAACGCCGTGATCAGCACCAGGCAGCCGACGGCGGCGGCGAGCACCATCGGGTCGCTCCAGCCCCGGCCGGGGCCCTCGACCAGCGCGAGCACGAACAGGGCGACACCGGCGCCGAAGAGCAGGCTGCCGGCCCAGTCGAAGCGCGGGCCCTTGTTGGGGGCGGAACGGGGCAGCAGCGGGGTGCTCAGCAGGACGAGCGCGGAGACGGCGGCCAGGACGAGGAAGACCGAGCGCCAGCCCCACAGGTTGACCAGGGCGCCGCCGAAGGCCGGGCCGAAGGCGAGACCCGCTCCGAGGAACGTGCCGAAGAGGCCGAAGGCCTTGGCGCGTGCCGTGCCGTCGAAGGCCTGGGCGAGGATCGCGGTGATGGAGGCGAGCGCGGCGCCGCTGCCGAAACCGGCGATCGCACGGGCCAGGTCGAGCAGCAGGATGCTGTTCGCCAGGCCGGAGACGGTCATCCAGAAGGCGAAGAACGCCATGCCCCAGGTGAACATGCGGCGATGGCCGACGCGGTCGGCCAGCGAGCCCATCGCCGCGAGGCTGCTGGACGCGGTCAGCATGTAACCGTCGACCACCCACTGGGCGGCGGCAAGGGAACTGTGCAGGTCGGCGCCGATGTCGGGGACGGCCACGGACGGGCCGGTCACCACCAGGGTCATGAGCGGGCCGACCACGCACGCCGCGGCGAGGGTGGCCCGCGGGCTGCCGGTGGACACGGTGAATCACCTCTGTCTGTTGTCTGTTGTCGGGTAGTCATCAGCTATGTAGCAGAACTCTGGCACAGAGTAGGGTACTCAGCAGACCCGCTGTCAACGACGTATGCCAGAGTTCTGTATAAAGACGTTGGCCTGCCACTCGACGGCGGGTGACGGTGACCGACGCTTCACAGCGACGCGGGGAAAGGTGGTGCGTACGGCGATGCGCAGGATCCGATTGGGCGACACGGGACGGTCGTTCGGGGCCGTGGGACTCGGCTGCATGGGGATGTCCTGGGGGTACGACGAGGAGGGGCGGGACGAGAACGAGTCCATCGCGGTCATCCGCCGCGCCGTGGAACTCGGCGTGGACATGATCGACACGGCCGACCAGTACGGCCCCTTCACCAACGAGGTTCTGGTGGGGAAGGCCCTGCGGGGCCACCGTGAGGAGGTGCTGCTCGCCACCAAGGGCGGACTGGTGGTCGACGACCCGGCCACCTACCGCAGCCACCGGGACGGCCGGCCGGAGTACCTGCGCGGCGCGTTCGAGGCGAGCCTGCGGCGGCTGGGCGTGGACCACGTGGACCTCTACCAGCTGCACCGCATCGACCCGCGGGTGCCGGTCGAGGAGAGCTGGGGCGCGCTCGCGGAGCTGGTCAAGGAGGGCAAGGTCGGCGCGCTCGGGCTGTCCGAGGCGTCACCGGACGAGATCGCCCGCGCCCACGCGGTGCACCCGGTCGCCTCCGTGCAGAGCGAACTGTCCCTGTGGAGCCGCGACGCCCTGACGAACGGGGTGGTCGACCACTGCGCGCGTGAGGGCATCGCCTTCATCGCGTTCGCGCCCCTGGGCCGCGGCTTCCTCTCCGGTCTGATCAGCGGCCCCGGCGACCTGCCGAAGGTGGACGGACGGCACCGCCTGCCCCGGTTCCAGCCCGAGGCCATCACCGCGAACCAGGCCATCGTGGACCGGGTACGGGCCGTCGCCGACCGGCTGGGCGCGACCGTGGCGCAGGTGGCCATCGCGTGGGTGCTGGCCCAGGGCGAGCACGTCGGGGTCATCCCGGGCACGAAGACCCGCCGCTACCTGGAGGACAACGTCGCGGCCGGCTCCCTGACCCTGCCGCCGGACGCCCTGGCGGAGCTGGCCGCCCTCCCGGAGCCGGCCGGCCCGCGCTGAAGACCCCCGTGGGCGGCTCCCCCCGCGGGGACGCCGCCCACCCGGGCGGCCGCGGCGAGCCGTGCTACACGTGCTGGCGGCGGGTCCCCGCGGCCAGGGTGGCCGGCAGGGTGGGCCAGCCGTGCTGCGCCGCGTGTTCGGTCATGCGGGGGTTCGCGCCGACCACCGTGGGGTGGCCGACCATGCCGAGCATGGTCAGGTCGCCCGGGTCGTCGCCGTAGGCGTAGCAGTCCGCCGGGTCCGCGCCGAACTTCGCCAGCGCCTCGCGGACCGCGTCGGCCTTGGCCGGACCGAACATCGCGTGCCTGATCGCGCCGGTCATCCGGCCGTCCGCGTCCAGGTCGGGCTCGGTGCACAGGACCAGGTCGATGCCCAGGTCGTCGGTGATGGGGTGCAGTGTCGCCGGCCAGGAACCGGAGATCACCACCGTGCGGTGGCCCGCCTGCTGGTGGCGGCGCAGCCGGGCGACCGTCGGCTCGATGAACGGCGCGCCGTGCTCGCGCAGGTCGGCGTACCAGGCCCGGGCCTCGGCGACCACGTCGTCCCAGGGGATGCCCGCGTGCAGCTCGTAGAACTTGGACACCACCTCGACCGGTGTGACGCCCATCGACGCCAGCCGGCGCAGCGGCTCCACGGCCCGCTCGTAGGCGGCGCCCGTGATGTCCCCCTGGCGGCGCAACCGCCAGCGCAGCAGGGAGAACGGCGTCTTCATCGCGATGAGCGTCTCATCGGCGTCGAAGAACGCCACGACGGGGCGGTCGTGGTCCGCGGCGAGGGGGTGGGGGTCGGGACGGTTCGTCATGGCTGACTCCTTGCGTGGGCCGCTCGGGCGAGCAGCCGCGTGGTCTCCTGCGGCCTCGAGGGATCCAGCCGGGCCAGGAGGTGGCCGTCGGGGCGGACCACGGCCACGGCCGGCCGCGGCCCCAGCGCCCGGGCGAGGCCCGCCGGGACCGCGCGCGTGAGGTCCAGCACGGGCGTGCCCTCGGGCAGCGCGCCGCGCACCCGGTCGCGGGCGCCCGGCCAGCCGGCCGGCGGGGTCCGCGTGCCGGGCCACAGCAGGACGGTGTGCCGGTCCGGGTCGATCACCGGCCAGCCCTCGGCCGACAGCGCCGGGGCGTTCGCGCCCGCGCCGGCCGGGCCCGCGACCTTCACCGGCAGCCGCGGATGCCGGCCGTCGTCGCCGTAGCTGACGGCCGTCTGGCCGAGCTGGGGGGCGATCCGGCGCTGGAACACGCCCGTGCGGTCCGCCGCGCGGAACGCCGCGTCGCGCAGCGCCACCTTCGCGGGCGTGCTGACCAGGCCGGCCTTGGTCAGCCACTGGGTGGACCGGGCCACCTGGTGGGAGACGGCACGCCGCTCGCTGTCGTAGGAGTCGAGGATGCCTTCCCCGAACTCGCCGCGGAGCACCCCGGACAGCTTCCACGCCAGGTTGAACGCGTCCTGCATGCCGGTGTTCATGCCCTGGCCGCCGGCCGGGCTGATCACGTGGGCGGCGTCGCCGGCCAGGAAGCAGCGGCCGCTGCGGAACGCGGCCGCGATCCGCACCCGCACCCGGAACGAGCCGCTCCACAACAGCTCCTCGACCCGGCTCCGGCCGGCCGCCCGGTCGTCGACGACCTCCTGGAACAGCGCGCGCGGCGGCGGGTTGTCCTCGTCGTACGCGTCGTGCGGCACGTTCAGCGCGATGCGGTGCACCCCGCCGCCCATCGGGCCCAGCACGATGGCGCCGCTCGGGGCGTAGCAGTAGTGGGACAGGTCCTCGGACAGGCTGGTGGTCAGCCGGGCGTCGGTGATGGCGAACGACACGTCGACCGGCGGTCCGTCGTAGGCGATGCCCAGTTCCTTGCGGACGGTGCTGTGCGCCCCGTCCGCGCCGACGAGCCAGCCCGGCCGGAGTTCCTCGACCCGGCCGCTGTCGTGCTCCAGCTTCACCGACGGCACCCCGTCCGCCTGGTCGAGGGCGGTCAGCCGCACCCCGTCCTCGACGACGCCGCCCAGCGCGGCCACCCTGGCCCGCAGCACGGACTCGGTGTCGTTCTGCGAGAGGGTGAGCGCGAACGGGTACGGGGAGTCGGGCAGTCTGCTCATCCAGGCCGTCGCCAGCCGCCGGCCGCGCGAGTAGAACGCCGTCCCCGCCAGCCGGTGGCCGATGTCCAGCAGGTCGCCGGTCACCCCGACGCGGTCCAGCAGTTCGAGGTTGCGGGGCCAGATGACATTGGCCCGGGAGTGCCGCGGGTCGCCGCGCCGGCCGGCGTCCACGACCCGTACGGCCACGCCCTGCTGGAGCAGCTCGCACGCCAGGATCAGGCCGACCGGGCCCGCGCCGACGACGAGTACCGGCTCCCCGGCCCGGCGGTCCGTCACGCCGCCCACAGCAGGCCCCCGTTGACCTCGACCACCGTGCCGTTGACGTAGGAGCTCTCGCCGCCGGCCAGGAAGACGGCAGCGGCCCCCACCTCCTCCGGACGGCCCAGCCGGTCCGACAGCAGCCGGCCGCGGTAGCTCTCCCAGGCGCGCTCGTTGGCGGCCAGCTCCTTGCCCATGCCCTCGTCGATGTAGCCGGGCGAGAGGCAGTTGACGCGGATGTTCTTGGGCGCCAGCTCGACCGCCGAGGTACGGGTGAACATCTCCACGGCCGCCTTGCTCGCGCTGTACGCGCCGGCCCCGACGGCGGCCCGCCCGGCCACGCACGAGGACACGTTGATGATGCGTCCGCCCGGTCCCGCCGGCTTGCCCGGGGTGGTCATCGGGCCGATCACCGCCCGGGTGCACAGGAACACACCGGTGAGATTGGTGGCCAGCGTGGTGTTCCAGTCGGCCACCGACAGCCGGGCGATCTTGCCGTCCCGGCTGACGCCGGCGTTGTTGACCAGGATGTCGACGCCTCCGTACGCCTCGCAGGCGGCGGTCATCAGCTCCTCCACCGACCGCTCGTCGGTGACGTCGGTGTACTGGTACAGCAGCCGGCCCTCGTGGTCGTCCGCGAGTTCCTTGATGTCGTAGGGGTTGCGTGCGGCGGCCACCACCGAGGCGCCCTCCGCGAGGAACGCCTCGGCGATCGCCCGGCCCAGGCCCCGCGTGCCGCCGGTGATGACGGCGGTCCGTCCCTCCAGCCTCATGGCTTCTCCTTCGCTGCGTGGGTGTCGTTGTCGTGCGGTGGGGGCGGTCAGTACCAGGTGAGCAGGGCCGCGCCCGCGGTCATGCCGCCGCCCACCGAGGCCAGCAGCACCCGCTCGCCGCGCCGCAGCGGCCGCTCGCGGTGCGTGGCGTGCAGCGTGAGCGGTACGGAGGCGGCGACCGTGTTGCCCAGGTGCGGTGCCGTGTAGGCGACGCGGGCGGGGTCGATGCCCGCATCGGCCACGAAGGTCTCCAGCAGCCTGGTGTTCGCCTGGTGGAAGACGAACCGGTCGACGTCCTCCAGGGCGAGCCCCGTGTCGTCGAGCGTCTGGGCGGTCAGCTTGGCCAGGACCGACAGCGCGTAGTCGCGCACCGCGCGGCCGTCCATGCGGAAGTAGTGCTTCCCGGCCGCACGGGCCTCGGCGTCCAACGGCGTCCGCGTCCCGCCGGCCTCCACGCCGACGTAGTGGTGGAACTCCCCGTCCGTCACCAGGTGCACGGACTGCAGGCCGTACCCCTCGGGCACCTCGCCGAGGACGACGGCGCCCGCGCCGTCACCGAACAGGCTCACCGTGCGCCGGTCCGTCCGGTCCATGATCGTGGAGAACATGTCGGCGCCGACGAGCAGGACGTGGTCGCCGTGCCGGCCGGCGGTGACGAGCCCCTCGGCGACCGCGAGGCCGTAGAGGAAACCACTGCAGACGGCGTTGATGTCGAAGGCCGGCAGGGTGGACAGGCCCAGCTTGTGCTGGAGGATCGCGGCCGTCGACGGCTGCGGCACGTCCGGCGTGCTCGTCGCCACGATCAGGGCGCCGAGCCGCCGGCGCGCATCGAGCCCGAGCGCCCCGAGCGCCTCGCCCGCGGCCGGCACGGCGAGGTCGGACGTGGTCGTGCCCGGCCCGGCGTAGCGCCGCTGGAGCACCCCGGTGCGTTCGGTCACCCAGGACTCGGGCATTCCCGTCCAGGAACTGATCTGCTTGTTGTCGACCACCCTGTCCGGGGTGTGGGAACCGATCGACAGGACACCGACTGGCATGGTTTCCCTTTCCTGTGCTCGCGCGTGGTGGTGGGTTCCGGTGGCACGGGACGTCAGTGGCCCATGCCCAGCCCACCGCTGACCGGCAGCACGGCGCCGGTGATGTACGTGGCCTGCTCGCTGGTGAGGAACCGCACGGCCGCGGCCACCTCCTCGGGGGTCGCGGCGCGGCCGAGCGGCGTCATCGCCAGGTACTGCTCCAGCCGGGCCGGGCGCACCTCGCGCAGCATGTCCGTCTCGACGAGGCCGGGGGCGACGACGTTGACGGTGATGCCGCGCCTGCCGAGCTCCCAGGCCAGGGAGCGGGCGAGGCCGACCAGGCCCGCCTTCGCGGCGGTGTAGGCGGTCTGGCCCGGCGAGCCGGTGAACGCGACGGCCGAGGAGATCAGCACCATCCGGCCCCAGCGGCCGCCGATCATGGCCCGGGAGGCGTGCCGGGCGACCCGCATGACCGCCCGCAGATTGGTGTCGAGCACCGCGTCGACGGCGTCGTCGGCGAGGGCCGGCAGCAGTCCGTCCCGGGCGATCCCGGCGTTGGCGACCAGCACCTCGACCGGGCCCTGGGCGGCCGCGACCTCCTTGAAGGCGCGCTCCACCTGCTCCTCGTCGGTGACGTCGCAGCGCACCGCGAGGAACCCCGCCGGGGGTTCACCGGTGCGGTAGGTGACCGCCACCCGGTCGCCCCGCGCGGCGAGCGAACGGGCGACGGCCAGTCCGATACCGCGGTTTCCGCCGGTGACGAGCACGGAACGGCCCGTCGGCGCGGAGGCAGCGGCGTCGCCGGCGGCCGTGGCCACGGTGGCGTCCGTCATGCGGGAGTCACCACGATCACCGCGTTCTGGCCGCCGAAGCCGAAGGAGTTGTTCACCGCGGCACCGATCTCCATCGCCCGGGCGTCCTTGGCGACGACGTCGACCCCGATACCCGGGTCGAGGCTGGTCAGGTTGGCGGTCGGCGGGACGAGCCGCTGCTCGACGGCGAGCACCGTGTAGACGGCCTCGGCCGCGCCGGCCGCGCCCAGCAGATGGCCGACCACGCCCTTGGTGGAGGTGACGGCGGGCTTCTCGCCGAAGACCCGGCGGATCACTCCGGCCTCGGTGATGTCGTTGAGCGGGGTGGACGTGCCGTGCGCGTTGACGTGGTCGACGTCGCCGGGCTCCAGACCCGCGTCGGCGAGCGCCGCCCGGACGGCCCGCTCGGCACCGCCGCCCGTCGGGTCGGGCGCCGAGGCGTGGTGCCCGTCGGCGGACGCGCCGAACCCGGAGACCCGGGCCCGGACCCGGGCGCCGCGTGCCCGCGCGTCCTCGACCCGCTCCAGCACCAGCATGGCCGCGCCCTCCCCCGCGACGAACCCGTCGCGGTCGGCGTCGAACGGGCGGGAGGCGGACGCGGGGTCGTCGGTGCGGGTGGAGAGCGCCCCGGCCGTGGCGAGGCTCGCCATCGCGGTCGGGGACATCGCCGCCTCCGCGCCGCCGGCCAGGACGATGTCGCAGGCCCCGGACTCCAGCAGGGCGCGGGCGTACCCGATCGCCGTGTTGCCGGAGGCGCAGGCCGTGGAGACGACCTGGTTGGGGCCCAGTGCCTTCAGGTCCATGGCGATGTAGCCGGCCGTCATGTTGACCGGGCCCATCACCATCAGCAGCGGCGAGACGAATTTCGCCCCGTCGGCCAGGTGCTTGCCGTGCTCCCGCTCCACCGTGGACCAGCCGCCCAGCGAGGTGCCGACGACCACGCCCACCCGGGCGCCGTCCCAGGACGCCGGGTCGAGACCGGCGTCCTCGACCGCCTGCCGGGCCGCCACCACGCCGAAGTGGCTGACGGGGTCCATGCGGATCGCCGTGCGCCGGCCGAGCAGGGCGCCGGCGTCGAAGTCCGGTACCCGGCAGGCGAAGTCGACGGGCAGCCCGGCGAGGTCCGGGTCGGCGGCCGCGGTCGGCTCGCCCGACCAGACCCGCTCGACGTTGGCCCGCACGCCCACACCGGCCGGGGTGACCAGACCCACCCCGGTGACGGCGACGTCGAAGCGCCGTGTGCGCCGCCCTTGCGCTTGCGTGCCCGCCATCAGGCCACCGAGACCTTGGCGTCGATGGCGGCGAGGATGTCGCCGAGGGTGGACTCGGGGGTCAGCGCCGTCTCGTCGAGCTGGACGCCGAACTCCTTCTCCACGAGGACGCTCAGCTCGATCAGCAGCAGCGAGTCGAGTTCGAGGGCGTCGAGGGTGGCGGTGGGGGACAGCTGCTCGGGGTCGACGCCCAGCTTGTCGACGACGAGGGTGAAGAGGCGGTCCTGCTGTGCGGACATGGATGTCTCCTTGAGTGGTGTGAGTCGGTCCGGATGGGTGTGGATCGGTGGGGACCGGTGTGGATCGGTGGGTCAGGCCCTGGTGACCGCCATCGCGGTGAACGTGAACCCGCCGCCGCCGTTGAGCACCAGCGCGTACTGCCCGGGTGCCAGCAGGTCCGTGCGGGCCAGGTCGGCGAGGGAGGCGTTCAGGTCGCCGGCCCCCACGTGCCCGGTCGCCCGGCCGAGGTCGAGCACCTCGGCGCTGGTGACCTCCGTCAGCGGCGGCAGGTACGCCTCCGCCATCGCCTTGCTGCCCAGGCGCGGTATCACCGCGTAGCGCAGCCGTGGATCGTCGGCGGCGAGCCCGGCGTCGGCCAGGCACTCCTCGACGACGGCACGGATGCGGTCCGCGGCGGTCTTCAGGAAGAAGTCCACGCCGTGGGCCTTGATGAAGGCGCGCTTGGTGCGCCGCACGTCGATCATCGGGCTGTGGCCCATGGGGGTCGCGTTGAGCTCGTCGTCGCCGCGGTGCATCACCTCGAGCTCCGGGGCGGCCTTCGACACCAGGGCGCGCAGCAGCAGGTCCGGCGCCGGCGCCGCCCCGCTGAGGCGGTGGACGATGACGGCGGTGGCGGCGTCACCGGCCGCCATGCCGTAGTCGCTGAGCCAGCGGTGCCAGCTCGGCATCAGGAAGCGGTCGGCGGTGGTCACCAGCACCGGCCCGGCCGCCGGGTCGCCCTGCAGCCGGCCGGCGGCCAGCTCGATGCCGGCGGCACCGCCGTTGCACTGCTGGAGCAGTCCGATCGGCATGGCGTGCCGGGCGCCCAGCCGGTGGGCGACGTAGTGCGGGGCGGACCAGGCGTCGTGGCCCTGGTGGTGGACGCTCGCGTGGAGCACCATCGACAGGTCGTCGGCCTGGACGCCGGACAGCGCCAGCACCTGGCCGGCGGCCTCGACGGCCATGTCCGGCGGCGCGGTGTCCTCGCTCACCGGCAGGGAGGTGTAGCCGAGTTCACGCGCCGTGCGGGCGTCGATGTCACCGGCCGCCAGGGCCTGTTCGACGGTCTGCCGCCGCTCCGGGTACCAGGCCGCGGCGACCAGTCCGAGGGGTGAGTTGAGCCGCACGCCGGGTCACCGTCCGTCCGGGTGCGCGGCCGGCGCCGCCGGGAGCCGGGTGACGCCGACCTCGGCGGTGCACACGGACACGCCGTCCTGCCGGAAGTCGACCGCGTGGCGCCCGCCGTCGACGGGCGTCACGGTGACGGTGACCGGACTGTCCAGCTCCACGAACCGCCCGAAGGTGGCGCGGAAGGCGTGCGCGTACCGCTCGTCGGCGGGCGCCCCGGCGGCGAGTACGGCCGCCTGCCGGGCGGCCTCCATCAGGGCCATCGCGGGCACGTGGTCCAGCGGGTGGTCGTACATGGCCGGGTGCCGCGCCGGGACGTCCAGGAGGGCGCGCAGGGCGAGCGGTCCGCCCGGGCGTTCGACGTCGACGAGCACCACGTTGCCGGGGCGCTCCCGGCCGACGAGCGCCGGTTGCACGGGGGTGCCGGCGCGGGTGTCCGGCCGCTCGGAGGAGAGCGGCGGCACGGTCCCCCGGCTCTTGGCGCGATGGGCCTGGTAGCCGTCGCGGCTGAGGTACCCGGCCACGATCACGCTCGTACCGGCCCGCCGGCCGCCGGCCACGAACGCGCAGTCCAGCGTGGCGGCCAGCAGCCGGGTGCCGCGCCGCCGCAGGTCGCGGGTGCCGATCTCGATCACCAGTTCGTCCGGCGCGTCACCGCGGGAGCGCAGCGCCGGCAGGTCGGTGAACTCGGTGTTCCAGTCGCTGATCAGGAAGGACGTGTCGTACGAGACGCCCAGCCACTGGTGCGCGACGACGGTGACCGCCTGCCGGGCGGCCTCCAGGAGGAACAACGGGTCGAGCAGGGCGGGCCGCTGGGTGTGGTCGTTGTAGTAGGCGTGCGCGCGGGGCGCCTGGACGGCCACGGCGAAGCGGTCCTCACCGAGCCGTGCCGCGTCCGTGACGAAGACCTCCATGACGGCGCGGCGGTGCACCAGCACACGGTCCATCGAACGCTGGTAGGCGAGTTCGGCGGCGGCCGGGACGGCTGCCGTCCGCTCCTGCTCAGCAAGGGTCATGCCCAGTCCATTCGTCCGTGGTCTTGTTTCGGCGGCCCACCGTGGGGGGCACGGAAAGAGCCTGGCAGCCGCCTCTGAGGGCTCGGCCGAGAGCGCCGGGAAGCCCGCCCGAGAGCGCCGGGAAGCCCGCCCGAGAGCGCCGGGGAGCCCGGCCGACGACTCCGTGGGGGACGGCTCGACGGTCGCTGGAGGATCACTGGAGAACGGGTGGCGGGCAGGTCCGGGCACGCGAAAAGGGCCGCCCCCTGGGGGGCGGCCCTTTCCGGACACACCGACGCGCCCGGCCGCCGGTCCCTCCCGACGGCCCCACGCCACCTTCCTGCGGAACTACGGCCCCGCGGCCCTGCGGCCCCGCGGAACTACGGCGTCACCGCCAGTACGACCTTTCCGCGTACGTGGCCGCCCGCCACCAGCTCGTGTGCCCGGGCCGCTTCCGCCAGCGGGAACTCCGCGCTGACGTGCACCGTCAGCTCACCGCGGTCCGCGAGGTCCACCAGGGCGGCGAGGTCGGCCGGGTCGGGGCGGACGAAGACGTAGCGCCCGCCGAGTCCCGTGACGTCGCCGGAGATCGAGGCGAGCCGGCCCCCGGGCCGCAGCAGCGCGGGGGAGCCGAGGAGGGTGTCACCGCCCATCAGGTCGAACACCGCGTCCACGCCCCGCGGGGCCAGCGCCCGCACCCGGTCCGCCAGACCGGGGCCGTAGGTCACCGGCTCGGCGCCGAGCGAGCGCAGGAAGTCGTGGTTGCGCTCGCTCGCCGTGCCGATGACGCGCGCGCCGAGGGCCCGCCCGATCTGCACCGCGAGGGAGCCGACCCCGCCGGCCGCCGCGTGGACGAGCAGCACGTCCCCCGGGCCGACCCGCAGATGGCGGCGCAGCGCCTGGTAGGCGGTGAGGCCGGCGGCCGGCAGACCGGCGGACTGCCGCCAGTCCAGGGCGCGCGGACGGCGCGCCAGGGTGCGCACCGGCGCGGCCACGAGTTCGCCGTAGGTACCGCGCTGCATGTGGTCGGCGCGTACGTAGCCCACGACCTCGTCCCCGGGCGCGAACTCGGTGACGCCCAGGCCGACGCGCTCGACCACACCGGACAGGTCGCAGCCCATGACCATGGGGAAGTGGGCCTCGAACCAGTCGTCGATGTACCCCTCGCGGATCTTCCAGTCGGCCGGGTTGACCCCGGCGTAGCGCACCCGGACCAGCACCACGTCCGGGCCGAGCCGCGGCTCCGGCAGGTCCATCAGCTCGAGGACCTCCGGTCCTCCGTAGCGCTGGACGGCAATGGCCTTCATCCCACGAACCCCCTGACGACGCGACCGCGCACCGGGCCTGGGCGCACCGGTGCCGACACGCACTATAGGTCAGCGATGAGCCAGGGTTCTGCTTCACAAACGCCAATTGACATATGGCCGAAGGCTAAGACAGAGTCGCGGCATGCTCGTTCTGTCCGCCGCCACCGGCAAGTTCGGCACCAACGTCCACATCGTCGCCCCCGGGCGCGGCGCTCCGTGCCTCATCGTCGACCCGGGGCACGACGCCGCCGACGCGGTCGCCGAGACCGTACGGGCCCACCGGCTCGAACCGGAAGCGATCCTGATCACCCACGGCCACATGGACCACACCTGGGACGCCGTGCCGCTCGCCCGGCGCTACGGCATCCCGGCGTGGATCCATCCCGCCGACCGCTACCAGTTCGGCGCTCCCGCCAAGGGCCTGCCGGACACCTTCCCGCGCGAACTGCTCGTCGGCCACCCCGACCAGGAGCCGGAGCAGGTCGCCGAGCTCCCGGCCGACGGCGGCGAACTGGACTTCGCGGCCACACGGGTCACCGTGCTGCACACACCCGGCCACACCGGTGGGTCCGTCATGTTCCGCTTCGGCGACGCCGACACCGACGCCCCGCTCCTGGCCACCGGCGACACCCTGCTGGCCGGCGGCAGGGGCCGCGCGGACGCCCCCGGCGCCAGCCCGGCGAGCCTGGAGGCCTCGCTGCGCACGGTCGCCGCCACCTGTCCGGGCGGCACGCGCCTGCTCACCGGGCACGGCCCCGCCGGCACGCTCAGCCAGACAGGAATCCGATGACGAACACCCAGCAGACCCCAGGGAGCCTCATGCGCGCCGTACGCTTCGAGTCCTTCGGCGGCCCGTCCGTCCTGACCGTCGCCGACGTCCCGGTGCCCGAGCCGGAAGCCGGACAGATCACCGTCGACGTCACGCACGCGGGCGTCAACTTCGCCGAGGTCATGTTCCGGCGCGGCCAGTTCCCGGTCGGCCTGCCGCACCACCCGGGCCTGGAGGCGGTCGGCACGGTCCGTGCCGTCGGCGACGGCGTCACCGGCTTCCGGGCCGGCGAGCGCGTGGCCGCCCTGACCCTGGGCGGTGGCGGCAACGCCGAGGTGGTCGCCGTCGGCGCGGAGCACGCCGTACGGCTGGACGGCCCGCTCGCCGGCCTGGACGGCGCCTTGGCCGCGGGCGCCCTGTGCAACGTCACGACCGCCCTCGGAGTGCTCACCTCCGCCGGCCACCTCGCCGAGGGCGAGAGCGTGGTCGTCCTCGCCGCGGCGGGCGGCGTCGGCACGGCCGCGGCCCAGCTGGCCCGGACCCTGGGCGCGGGCACGGTCATCGGCGTGACCAGCAGCCCGGCCAAGGCCGAGTACGCGCGCGGCTTCGGCTACGACAGCGTGGTCTCCTACGAGGACCTCGAGCGCGAGGTGGCCGAGCGGACCGGCGGCGCGGGCGCCGACCTGGTCCTGGACTCGGTCGGCGGCGCCTTCCGGTCGTCCGTGACCGGCCTGCTCGCGGCGTTCGGGCGGCACGTCATCTTCGGCAACGCGGCGGCCGAGGACGTCACCTTCGAGGGCAACCACCCCTGGTACACCAACAGTTCGCTCGTCGGCTACAACCTGGGCGGCGTCGCCGGCCGCGCCCCGGGGCTGCTCCGCTCCCACCTGGAGCGGGCGCTCGCGGAGGTCGCCGCCAAAACGGTCCGCGTGGACGTCCGCGTGCTGCCGCTCAAGGACGTCGCCCACGCCCACGAGCTGCTGGAGACGCGGGCCTCGACCGGCAAGTACGTGCTGGACGTCCGCGCCTGAGCACCGGGCGCCGGATTCGAACGAGGGGGAGGCATGCGCGAGTCGGAGTCGGGACTGCCCGTGGAGCCGGTGTACGGGCCCGAGGCCCTGGCGGGCTGGGACCCGGCGGTCAAGCTGGGTGAGCCGGGGGCGTACCCCTTCACGCGGGGCGTGTACCCGACCATGTACACCGGCCGGCCGTGGACGATGCGCCAGTACGCCGGTTTCGGCACGGCCGTGGAGTCCAACGCCCGCTACCGGCAGCTCATCGCCCACGGCACCACGGGCCTGTCGGTCGCCTTCGACCTGCCCACCCAGATGGGCCACGACTCCGACGCGCCCCTCGCGCACGGCGAGGTCGGCAAGGTGGGCGTGGCCGTCGACTCGATCGAGGACATGCGGGTGCTGTTCGACGGCATCCCGCTGGACCAGGTCTCCACCTCGATGACGATCAACGCCCCGGCGGCCCTGCTGCTCCTGCTGTACCAACTGGTCGCGGAGGAGCAGGGCGTCCCGGCGCACAGGCTGACGGGCACGATCCAGAACGACGTGCTCAAGGAGTACATCGCCCGGGGCACGTACATCTTCCCGCCCAAGCCCTCCCTGCGGCTGACGGCGGACATCTTCCGGTACTGCATCGCCGAGATCCCCAGGTGGAACACGATCTCGATCTCCGGCTACCACATGGCGGAGGCCGGCGCCTCCCCCGCCCAGGAGATCGCGTTCACCCTCGCCGACGGCATCGAGTACGTGCGCACGGCCGTGGCGGCGGGGATGGACGTGGACGACTTCGCGCCCCGGCTGTCGTTCTTCTTCGTCGCGCGGACGACGATCCTGGAGGAGGTCGCCAAGTTCCGTGCCGCGCGCCGGATCTGGGCGCGGGTGATGAGGGAGGAGTTCGGCGCGCGCAACCCCAAGTCGCTGATGCTGCGCTTCCACACCCAGACGGCCGGGGTGCAGCTGACCGCGCAGCAGCCGGAGGTGAACCTGGTCCGGGTGGCGGTGCAGGGGCTGGCGGCGGTCCTCGGCGGCACGCAGTCGCTGCACACGAACTCGTTCGACGAGGCGATCGCGCTGCCCACGGACAAGAGCGCGCGCCTGGCCCTGCGGACGCAGCAGGTCCTCGCCCACGAGACGGACGTCACGGCGACGGTCGACCCGTTCGCCGGCTCGTACGTCGTCGAGCGGATGACCGACGAGGTCGAGGCGGCCGCGCTGGAGCTGATGGGCAAGGTCGAGGACCTCGGCGGCGCGGTCGGCGCGATCGAGCGCGGCTTCCAGAAGACCGAGATCGAACGCAACGCCTACCGCATCGCCCAGGAGACCGACAGCGGCGAACGGGTCGTGGTCGGCGTCAACCGCTTCCAGCTCGCGGAGGAGGAACCCTACGAGCCGCTCCGCGTCGACCCCGCGATCGAGGCCCGGCAGGCCGAACGCCTGGCCGTGCTCCGCGCCGAACGCGACCGGCGGGCCGTGGACGCGGCCCTGGCCGGGGTGCGCGAGGCGGCCCGGGGCGACGGCAACCTGCTCTACCCGCTCAAGGACGCCCTCAAGGCCCGCGCGACCATCGGGGAGGTCTGCGACGCCCTGCGCGAGGTCTGGGGCACCTACAGCCCCGGCGAGACGTGGTGAGCCACCCGAACAGGAAGACGGAGACCCTCATGTCCGCGCCCTTGCGCGTCGTCATCGCCAAGCCCGGCCTCGACGGCCACGACCGTGGCGCCAAGGTCATCGCCCGCGCCCTGCGCGACGCCGGGGTCGAGGTCGTCTACACGGGCCTGCACCAGACGCCCCGGCAGATCGTCGACACCGCGCTCCAGGAGGACGCCGACGGCATCGGGCTGTCCATCCTCTCCGGAGCCCACATGACCCTCTTCGCCGAGGTCATCGCACTGCTCCGGCAGGCTGACGCCACCGACATCACCGTGTTCGGCGGCGGCATCATCCCCGCCGCCGACACCGGCGCGCTGCGGGAGATGGGGGTGGCCGCGCTCTTCACGCCCGGTACGCCCACCCGCGAGGTCACCGACTGGGTGCTCACCCACGTCCGGCCGTCCTGACGCCGGCTCTCTCACACCGAACGGCTCCGGCACGTCCCGGAGCGACCCGACGCGTCCCCCGTCCACGACGCTACCCACCACTCACGCGACTCATCTTCACGCGCGACTCACCTTCACGCGCGACTCGTTCACTCACAAGCGACTCACCACTCACGCGGGACTCGCCACTCACGCGCCTCACGGCGCGCCCGACGCGGTTTCCACGCGACGTCTCGCGATCCCACGCGACTTCACAGGGGGAGAAAGGCTCATGACGAAGGGCCGCACATCGATGGGACACCCCGCCGCATCCCGCGGCGGAGACAGCCCCGGCCTGGGCGGACTGCTGGTGCGCGCGGCGGCCGAGTTCCCCGGGCACGGCCTGCGCTACGGCCTGGCGGAGCAGTCGCCGCGCCCCGCGCTGCACACCTACCCGCGACTCCTCGACGACGCGCTGCGCCTGGCCGGCGCCCTGCGGCAGGCGGGAGCCCGCCCGGGGCGGACCGTGGCACTGCTGCTGGAGCGGCCGGAGGACTTCCTTCCCGCCTTCTGGGCGTGTCTGCTCGGCGGGTTCACCGTCTGCCCGCTGGTCCCGGTCCGTGACGACCCGCAGCGCTGGGCGGCCCAGCTGACGCACGCCGGCACCCTGCTCGAGGGGCCGCTCGTGGTGACGGACCGGCGCACGCGCGAAGAGCTCCCCGCGGTCGACGGCCTCGCCGTGGCGACGCTGGAGGACCTGGCCGCGGTCGCGGCCGGCACCGACCCGGACACCGTCGCGCCCGCCACCCCCGGGCCGGACGACGTCGCACTGCTGGTGCTCACCTCCGGCTCCACCGGCGCCGCCAAGGCGGTCCGGCTCACCCACGGCAACCTGCTGGCCTCGATGGCCGCCAAGGCCCGGGCGCAGTCGCTGACCGCCGCCGACGTCACCCTGAACTGGATCTCGTACGACCACGTCGCCGCGCTGCTCGAGGCCCACCTGCTGCCGCTGTCGGTGGGTGCCGTCCAGGTGCACGTGTCCCCGGAGCCGGTGCTGGCGGACCCGCTGCACTTCCTCCGGCTGATCGACGCCCACCGGGTGACGATGACGTTCACCCCCAACTTCCTGCTGGGCCTGATCAACAAGGCCGTCGACCGGCTGCCGACGCCCCTGCCGGTCGATCTGGGCTGCGTACGGCACATCGTCTCCGGCGGGGAGGCGAACCCGGTGGCCACGGGCACCGGATTCCTCGAACGGCTCGCCCCGTACGGCCTGCGCCGAGGGGCGCTGTGGCCCGCCTTCGGCATGACCGAGACCTGCGCCGGCAGCATCTACAACCGCGACTTCCCCGACGCCGACCTCGAAGCCGAGTTCGCCGCGGTCGGGCGGCCGGTCAGCGGCCTGCGGATCAGGATCACGGCCGAGGACGGCACCACCCCGCTCGCCGAGGGCGAGGTCGGGGAGGTGCAGCTGGCCGGACCGATGATCACGACCGGCTACCACAACAACAAGGAGGCGACCCAGGCCGCGTTCACGGACGACGGCTGGTTCCGGACCGGCGACCTCGGCCGGCTGGCCGACGGGCGCCTGACCCTGGTGGGCCGGAGCAAGGACAGCATCATCGTCAACGGCGTCAACTACTACAGCCACGATCTCGAATCCGTCCTCGAGGAACTCGAGGGGGTGGAGCGGTCGTTCGTCGCCGCGTTCCCGACCCGTCCCCGGGGCGGCGACACCGAGCAGCTCGCGGTCGCGTTCGCGGTCACCGACCGGGTGGCCGGGGACGAGGCGGCCCTGCACCGCCTGATCGTCGCCATCAGGAACAGCGTCGTCCTGCACTGGGGGTTCCGCCCGGCGCTGCTGCTGCCGCTGCCCAAGGACGCCTTCCCGAAGACGAGCCTGGGGAAGATACCCCGCGCGCTGATGCGGCGCCGCCTGGAGGCCGGGGACTTCGCCGGGCACGTGGCGCGGGTCGAAGAGGTGGTGACCCGGCAGCTCGGTGGTCACGTCGCCCCCGCCGGGCCGGTGGAGGAGGCGCTCGCGGAGCTGTACGCCGAACTCTTCGAGACGGATCCGTCCGCGATCAGCGCCACGGCCGGCTTCTTCGACCTCGGCGGGACCTCGCTGGACATCCTGCGCCTGCGCAGCCTGATCGCCCGGCGGTTCCCCGGCGCCGACCTGCCGGTGCTGGCGATCCTCACCTCACCCAGCGTCCGCGGACTCGCCGCACGGATCGAGTCCGCTCACGACGCCCGGCCGGTCCCGTACGACCCGGTCGTCCCGTTGCAGACCAGCGGTGAGGGAACACCGCTCTTCTGCGTCCACCCCGGGGTCGGCGAGGTGCTGGTCTTCGTCAACCTGGCCAAGTACTTCGTCCACGAGCGGCCCTTCTACGCCCTGCGGGCCCGCGGGTTCAACCCGGGCGAGGAGCCGTTCGAGAGCTTCGAGGAGATGGCGCGCACCTACGCGGACGCGATCCGCGCCCGGCAGCCGCACGGCCCGTACGCGATCGCCGGGTACTCCTTCGGTGCCGCGGTGGCCTTCGAGGTGGCCAAGCTGCTGGAGGCGGACGGCGAGCGGGTGGACTTCCTCGGCAGTTTCAACCTGCCCCCGCACATCAAGTACCGCATGGACGAACTCGACTTCGTCGAGACGGCGGTCAACCTGGCGATGTTCCTGGAGCTGATCACACCGCAGCAGGCGCGGACCCTGCCCGGCGAGCTGCGCCCGCTCGGCCGGCCCGAGCAGCTCGGGCGGCTGCTGGCCCTCGCGCCCCCGGACCGGCTCGCCGAACTCGACCTGGACCTGGAGCGGTTCACCGCGTGGGCACGGCTCGCCGACGGCCTGACCGGCCTCGGTCGCAGCTACCGGCCCGGCGGCAGCGTCGCCCGGATGAGCGTCTTCTACGCCGTCCCGCTGCGCGGCACCAAGCAGGACTGGCTGGACAACGAGCTGAGCCGCTGGGCGGACTTCACCCGGGAGGCGCCCCGGTACCTGGAGGTGCCCGGCGAGCACTACACGCTCATGGGCCCGAGGCACGTGGCCGTCTTCCAGTCGGTCCTGCGCGCCGAGCTGGACCGGGCCCTGTCCGGGCCGCCGCCCGCGCCGGGTGACGAGCGGGGAGCGGCGGAGCGGTCCGCATGCTGACCGGCAAGAAGATCCTGATCACCGGGGCCACCGGCCTGGTGGCCCGTACCGCCGCCGAGAAGCTCGCCGCGGACAACGAGGTGTGGTGCCTGGGCCGTTTCCAGGACCGGCAGGCGCACGCGCGGCTGCGGGAGCGGGGGATACGCACCCGGCGCTGGGACATGGCCACGGACGCGCTCGACGGAGTACCGGACGACTTCACGCATGTGCTGCACGCCGCCGTCGAGCGCGGCGACGGCGACTTCGAGGAGGTGGTGGCGGTCAACTCCGTCGCCACCGGCCGCCTGATGACCCACTGCCGGGCCGCCGACGCCTTCCTGTTCGTCTCCACCAGCGCCCTCTACGCGCCCGTCTCCCTGGACCACCGGTACACCGAGTCCGATCCGCTGAGGGCCGAGTCGGCGTGGCTGCCGACGTATCCGGTGGGCAAGCTGGCCACCGAGGGCGCCGTGCGCGCGCTCGCCGTGACACTCGGCCTGCCCACCACCATCGCCCGGCTCAACGTGGCCTACGGGCCCCACGGACACGGCGGGCTGCCGGTCATCTTCTTCCGGCAGATGCTCGCCGGGCAGCCGATCGCCGTCCCCCGCGCGGGACAGCACCACTGCTCGCCCATCCACACCGACGACATCGCCCGGCACGTGCCACGGCTGTGGGCCGCGGCGAAGTCCCCCGCGACCGTCGTGAACTGGGGAGGCGACGAGGTCGTCGGCGTGACCGACCTGATGACCCACGTCTCGCGCCTGACCCGAGTCCCGGTGGACTTCGTGGAGAGCGACGTCACCCGCGCGGTCGTCGCCTTCGACCCCACCCTGCGCGAGCGCCTCGCCGGCGACTGCCGGACGCCCTGGCGCGAAGGGGTCCGCCGGGCCCTGGAAGCCCACTTCCCCGGCAGCGTGCAGGCCGGCCCCGACAGAGAGGTCCCGACCCATGACCAGTGACACGTCCACCGAACCGCAGCTGCTGGGCATGCTGGAGCGCGCGCTGAGCGCCGGTTGCGCGGCCTCCGTGCGCGCGGCCGCGAAACTCGGTGTCGCCGACGCCCTCGGCGACACCCCGGCCACGGCGGAGGAGCTCGCCGTCGCGATCGGCGCCGACCCGGACGCCCTGCGGCGCCTGCTGCGCTCGCTGACCTGCCACGAGGTGTTCGCCGAGGACCCCGACGGCCGGTTCGTCCACACCGGGCTCTCCCTGCTGCTGCGCACCGGCACCCCGGACAGCGTGCACCACCTCGTGCTGTGGCTGACCGAGCCGTGGTCCTGGGAGCTGTGGGGCCGTCTCGACGAGGCCGTACGCACCGGCAAGGACGTCTTCGTCGATCTGCACGGCCGGGAGTTCTTCGACCAGCTGCACGCCGCCTGGCCGCAGTCGGCGGAGGTGTTCGACCTGGCGATGACCCAGGCGAGCAGGCAGTCCGCCGCCGCGGTCGCCGGTGTGCTGCCGCTGTCCGGGGCCCGGACGGTGGCCGACATCGGCGGCGGGCAGGGCTTCCTGCTGGCTTCCCTGCTGGAGCGCCACCCCGGCGTGCGGGGCATCCTGTTCGACCGGCCCGACGTGGTGGCCGGAGCCGACGCCCGGCTGCGCGAGGGCGGGGCGCTCGCCGAGCGGGCGCGCCTGGTGGCCGGCGACTGCCGGGAGACGGTCCCGGCCGACGCCGACGCCTACGTCTTCAAGAACGTCCTGGGAATGAACGACGAGGACGCCGTCGTCGTGCTCCGCAACGTGGTCGCGACGGCCCGCGGCGGCGCCCGGGTGATCATCGTCGAGAACCTCGTCGACGACGGTCCGGGCCAGAGGTTCAGCACCGCCATGGACCTGCGGATGCTGCTCACCGTGGGCGGCCGCAAGCACACCCGGCGGGGGCTGCTCTCCCTCGTGGAGCGCGCGGGCCTCGTCGTCACGGACGTGCGGCCGGTCGACTCGTACCAGCACATGATCGTGGCCACGACGCCCGCGCGGCCGGCGCGGTGAGCGCAGGGAACCCGGCCATGACAGTGGCCGCCGACGTCGTGGTGGTGGGAGCCGGGCCGACGGGCCTGCTGCTGGCCGGGGACCTGGCCACGGCCGGGGTACGGGTCACCCTGCTGGAACGGCGCGCGGACGCCGACGCCCACATGACCCGCTCCTTCGCGGTGCACGCCCGGACCCTGGAGGTGCTGGACGCCCGCGGCCTCGCCGACGAACTGGTCGGCCTCGGCCGGACGGCTCCGGTGGTCGGCGTGTTCGGCAAGCTCGAACTGCACCTGCACCGGCTGCGCACCCGCTACCCCTTCGTGCTGATCACCCCGCAGTACCACGTCGAGGCGCTGCTGGAGCGGCGCGCGCTGGCCGCGGGAGTGCGCATCGTGCGCGGCGCGGACGTCGTGGCGCTGCGGCAGCGGCCGGACCGCGTCGAGGTGGAGACGGCCGGCGCCGGCGTCCACGAGGCCGCGTACGCGGTCGGCTGCGACGGGGTGCGCAGTACGGTGCGGCGGCTGACCGGGATCGGCTTTCCCGGCCGGTCGGTGGTGCGTTCGGTGATGCTGGCCGACGTCCGGCTCAAGGAAGTGCCGGCCGACGCGGTGACCACCAACTCCAACGCGTACGGCTTCGCCTCCCTGGTGCCCTTCGGCGACGGCTGGTACCGGGCGATCGGCCGGATCGCCGGGGACGAGCGGCCCGACGACGCGCCCGTGGCGGCCGAGGAGCTGGCCGTCCTGCTGCGCCGGGTGCTCGGCTCCGACTACGGCATGCACGACCCTCGCTGGATCTCACGCTTCCACAGCGACGAACGCCAGGCCGTGCGCTACCGCCAGGGACGCGTGCTGCTGGCGGGCGACGCCGCCCACGTGCACTCGCCGGCCGGCGGCATGGGCATGAACACGGGCCTCCAGGACGCCGCCAACCTGGGCTGGAAGCTGGCCGCCGTGGTGCGGGGACGGGCCGGGCAGCCGTTGCTCGACTCCTACGAGCGGGAGCGTCACCCGGTCGGCAGGCAGGCCCTGCGGGTCTCCGGGGCGATCACGCGGGGGGTGCTGAACGCTCCCCGCAGCGGTCCGGCACGCCGGCTGCGCGACACCGCGCTGCCCGTGGTCTCCCGTTTCAGCTCGGTCACCGCGCTGGGCGAGCGCCTGCTCTCCGGCATCGGCATCGCCTACCCGGCCCCGCGCGGCAGCCACCCGCTCACCGGCCGCCGCGTGCCCGACCTGCGGCTCGCCGGCGGCCGGCGGCTGTACGAGGTGCTGCGCGGCGGCACGTTCGTGCTGGTCACCCACGGCCGTCCGGTCCCGGAGACGCCGTGGCTGCGGCTGGCCGCGCCCGCCGGTTCGTTGCGCACCACCCTGCTGGTGCGCCCGGACGCGCACATCGCCTGGGCGGCCGACGACCCCACCGGCGCCGCGCTGCGCACGGCCCTGGACCGCTGGCCGGTCGCGGCGCCCTGACCACCGGCCCCGTCCGCGCGGCGGCCCCCGCCTCGAAGCGGACCCAGGGTCTGACGTGTTCCGGCCACCGGCGGTACGGTCTGCCGAGTCGATGTTCGTACCGTCGCCTGTGCGAAGGCGGGCGGGTCGTGCGGGGGAGGCGGTCGCGGTGACCGGAACCGATGGGGGAGTGACGGACGTGGTGGACCGGGGCGCGCGCCGCCTGCCGAGGGTGCGCGGGTTCGCCGCCTGGCCGCCGCAGGGCTCGCCGAAGCAGGAGGGCAAGGCGCTCCGGGAGGGCGTGCCGCGCTCCGCCCACCGCACGCTGGAGGTGGACGCCGCCCGTCCCGACGCGGTGAGCGCGGTGGCCGGGTCCAACGCCGGGCGCATCGCCGCGCTGACCCCGCTGCGCGTGGGCCGGATGGCGGCCACCCCCTTCGCCTTCCTGCGCGGCTCCGCCGGACTCATGGCGTACGACCTCGCCCGCACCCCCACCACCGGGATCGGCACCCAGATCTGCGGCGACGCCCACGCGGCGAACTTCGGGCTGTACGGCGACGCCCGCGGCGGCCTCGTGATCGACCTCAACGACTTCGACGAGACCGTGCACGGGCCCTGGGAGTGGGATCTCAAGCGGCTCGCGGCCTCCCTGGTGCTGGCCGGACGCGAGGCGGGCGCCGACGAGGACACCTGCCGCGCCGCGGCCCGGGACGCGGCCGGCGCCTACCGCCGCACCATGCGGCTGCTCGCCAGGCTGCCCGTGCTCGACGCCTGGAACGCCATCGCGGACGAGGAGCTGGTCTCCCACACCGACGCCCACGACCTGCTCGGCACCCTCCAGCGGGTCTCGGAGAAGGCCCGGGCCAACACCAGCGGCCGGTTCGCCGCGAAGTCCACCGAGCCGGCACCGGACGGCGGACGCCGGTTCGTGCCCGCGCCGCCCGTGCTGCGCCGCGTACCGGACGCGGAGGCCGCCGCGGTCGCCGCGTCCCTGGAGTCGTACGTCGGCACCCTCGGCGAGGACCGCCACCCGCTGCTCGCCCGGCACGCCGTGCACGACGTCGCCTTCCGGGTGGTCGGCACCGGCAGTGTCGGCACCCGGTCCTACGTCGTCCTGCTCCTCGACCACCGCGGCGAGCCCCTGGTCCTCCAGGTGAAGGAGGCCCGCCCCTCCGCGCTCGTCCCGCACCTGGCCGCGGCCGGTTTCGAGGCGCCCGCGGTGCCGCACGAGGGACGCCGGGTGGTCCTCGGGCAGAAGCGGATGCAGATCGTCAGCGACATCCTGCTGGGCTGGACCACCGTCGAGGGGCGCCCGTACCAGGTGCGGCAGTTCCGCAACCGCAAGGGCAGCGTCGACCCGGCCGCGCTCGCCGCCGACCAGATCGACGACTACGGCCGCATGACCGGCGCCCTGCTGGCCCGCGCCCACTCCCACAGCGCCGACCCGCGGCTGATCGCCGGCTACTGCGGCAAGAACGAGGAGCTGGACGAGGCGATCGCCGCGTTCGCCGTCGCCTACGCCGACCGCACGGAGGCGGACCACGGCGAACTGGTCGCGGGGATCAAGGCGGGCCGGATCGAGGCGGAGCTGGGGGGCTGAGGGCGGTTGCGGGCAACGGCTAGGCTGGGCGGGTGACAACCCCGGAAGCCGGCCAGTCCCAGGCCCCCCGCCCCGAGGAACGGCTGGAACAGGCCGTACGGGCCGCCGAGCAGGCGTTGATCGAGTACGAGATCGCCGTGGAGACCTTCCGCGTCGAGGTCGAGAACTTCGCCCGCCTGCACGAACAGCGGCTCGGTCCGCTCTACAGCCGCATCGAGGAGCTGGACGCGGAGATCGCCGAGGCGAAGGCCGCCCGCACCGGCGACCCCGAGGACATCCGCCGCGCCGCGGAGGCCCGCGCCCAGGTGATGCCGATCCCGGGCGTGGAGGAGCTGCTGCACGGCTGGATGGACGGTGACGGCCTGTTCCCGGAGGCCGTCGCCATGCTCACCGACCAGCCGGTACGGCCCCCGCAGCGGGTGCGGCCCAGCGAGGAGGCCCGCAAGCTGTACCGCGAGCTGGCCCGCAAGGCCCACCCCGACCTGGCCCAGGAGGAGGCGGAGCAGAAGCGGCGCGAGGAGTTCCTCAGCCGGGTCAACGCCGCCTACGCCCGTGGCGACGAGGGCCTGCTGAGGGAGCTGGCCGAGGAGTGGGCCGCCGGGCCGGTACCGCCCGAGCGCCGCCCGAGCCCCGCCGAGGAGCTGTACGCCCGCCTCGAATGGCTCACCCAGCGCAAGGAGCTGCTCACGCTCGTCGCCCGGGAACTGGAGGAAGGCGCGATCGCCGGCATGCTCCGCCTCGCACCGGACGACCCCGACGGGCTGCTCGAAGAGATCGCCGACCGGCTGCGCGGCGACATCGCCCGGCGGGAGGCGGAACTGGCCGCCCTGCTGGCCGAGGACTGACCCGCCCCCGGCTTCGGGTAGCGTCGGAGCCATGAACTTCGGAGCTGGTGTGCCCACGGTCCAGGTCACGGACCTCAAGGACGGCGACTTCCTGCTGGACGTCCGCGAGGACGACGAGTGGCAGGCGGGCCATGCCGGGGGAGCGCTGCACATCCCCCTCAGCGAGTTCGTGGCCCGCTACGGCGAGCTGACCGAGGCCGCTCCGCAGGACGGCCGCGTCCACGTCATCTGCCGCTCGGGCGGTCGCTCCGCCCAGGTCACCATGTACCTGGTCCAGCAGGGCGTCGACGCGGTGAACGTCGACGGCGGCATGCAGCACTGGCAGGCCGCCGGCCGCCCGGTCGTCACGGACGACGGCAAGCCGGGCTTCGTCCTCTAGGGCGCCGCTCGGCCCCTCCGCGCACGCCGCCGGGCCGAGCGACGGCGTCCGGCTCCAGGAACCGGGGAACGGTCCCGCGGACCTCAGCGGTCGAAGTCCAGCTCCACCCTCTCCGTCAGCGGATGCGACTGGCAGGCCAGCACGTACCCGGCCTCCGTCTCCTCCGTCTCCAGCGCGAAGTTGCGGTCCATGCGCACCTCGCCCGTGACCAGGAAGGCCCGGCAGGTACCGCACACCCCGCCCTTGCAGGCGTAGGGCGCGTCCGGCCGGTTGCGCAGCACCGTCTCCAGCAGCGACTCGCCCTCCCGCACCGGCCAGGTGCCGCCGCGGCCGTCGAGCCGCGCGGTGACGGTGCTGTGCGCGGGCGCCGGAGCCGCGGCCGCCGGGGCCGAACCCGCGTCCACGTGGAAGATCTCCTGGTGGATCCGGTCCCGGGCCACGCCCAGCTCGCGCAGCGCCTGCTCCGCGCCCCGCACCAGCCCGTACGGCCCGCACAGGAACCAGCCCGCCACCTCGTCCACCGGCAGCAGCGCGGGCAGCAGCCCGGTGAGCCGCTCCCGGTCGAGCCGGCCGGACGGCAGTCCCGCCTGCTGTTCCTCCCGGGAGAGCACGGTCACCAGCTGGAACCGCTCCGGGTAGCGGTCCTTGAGGTCGGCGACCTCCTCAAGGAACATCGTCGAGGCGGCCGTACGGTCGCTGCGTACCAGGCAGAACCGGGCCGCCGGCTCGCGCGCCAGCAGTGTGGCGACGATGGACAGCACCGGGGTGATGCCGCTGCCGCCGACGACCGCCGCGTACAGGCCCGGCGCCGGCTCCAGCGTGAAGCGGCCCGCCGGGGTCATCACCTCCAGCTCGTCCCCGACGTTGATCTCCTTCAGCGCGTACGCGGAGAAGGCCCCGCCCTCGACCAGCCGTACCCCCACCCGCAGGCTGTCCGGGCCCTCGCCGTCCGGGCCGGGGGCGGGGGAGCAGATCGAGTAGGTGCGGCGGATGTCCGTGCCGTCGACCCGGCGGCGCAGCGCGAGATGCTGGCCGGGCGCGTGGCGGTACTCCTCGCGCAGCCCGGGCGGGACGGAGAAGGTGAGGGCGACGGAGTCGTCGGTGATCCGGTCGACCGCGGCCACCGGGAGCAGGTGAAAGCGGGCCATTCACAGCTCCTTGAAGTGGTCGAACGGTTCCCGGCAGGCCAGGCAGCGACGCAGCGCCTTGCACGCGGTGGAGGAGAACCGGCTCAGCAGCTCGGTGTCGGCCGATCCGCAGTGCGGGCAGCGCAGGGGTTCGGCCGCGGTGTCCGTGGCGTGTGCGTCCTGGGCGGCCGATAGGGCGTGTGCGGTGTGCGGGGCGCGCGTGCGGGTCGGGCCGAGGGCCAGCGGCACCGGGCCGTCGCCGTGGCGTACGCGCGGGGGCGCGATGCCGAACTCCCTCAGCTTCTCGCGCCCTTCGGCAGTGATGTCGTCGGTGGACCAGGCGGGGCTGAGCACCGTGCGGACGGTGACCTCGCGCATGCCGTGGGCGCGCAGCACCCGTTCGATGTCGAGGCTCATCGCCTCGATGGCCGGGCAGCCGGTGTAGGTGGGGGTCAGGTCGACCTCCACCGTGTCGCCGTCGCCGCCGTGGACACGCACCGCGCGGAGCACGCCCAGTTCGCGCAGGGTGAGGACGGGCAGCTCGGGGTCGGGCACCGCGCCGGCCAGCTCCAGCAGCCGTTCCTCCAGGGCGGTGGCGGTCACCATGACGCCCCCGGATGGCTGCGGTGCAGGTGCTGCATCTCGGCGAGCATCCGGCCGAACGGCTCGGTGTGCACGCCCTGCCGGCCGGCGCCCGCCGACCATGCTCCGGTGCGCGGCCCCTGCGGGACCGGAAGGGTGGCCCGGCCGAGCACGTCGGTGACGGACTCCAGCCAGCTCTCCTCCAGGCGGGCCCAGTCGGCGGTCAGGCCCTCCACCGGCTGGAACATCTCGCCGGTGAACCGCCACAGCGCGTCACAGGCCCGGCGCATCCGCTCATGGCTGGTGTCGGTGCCGTCGCCGAGCCGCAGCGTCCACTGCTCGGCGTGGTCGCGGTGGTAGGCGACCTCCTTCACCGCCTTCGCGGCCAGCGGCGCGAAGGCGCCGTCGCCCGTGGCCAGTTCGGCGTAGAGCAGCTGCTGGTAGGTGGAGAAGTACAGCTGGCGGGCGATGGTGTGCGCGAAGTCGCCGTTCGGCTGCTCGACCAGCTGAAGGTTGCGGAAGGCGCGTTCCTCGCGCAGATAGGCCAGCTCGTCCTCGTCGCCGGCCAGGGACAGCAGCACCCGGGCCTGGCCGAGCAGGTCCAGCGCGATGTTGGCGAGGGCGACCTCCTCCTCCAGCACGGGGGCGTGCCCGGCCCACTCCCCCAGGCGGTGGGAGAGCACCAGGGCGTCGTCGCCGAGGGCGAGCGCGGCGGTCACCGGGACGGGGGCGGGGCCGGTGGCGGGGCGGGCCGCGGGGCCGGTGGCGGTCACAGGTGCTTCACCCCTTCCGGGATCTCGTAGAAGGTCGGGTGCCGGTAGGGCTTGTCGGCGGCCGGCTCGAAGAACGGGTCCTTCTCGTCCGGCGAGGACGCGGTGATCGATGCGGCCGGGACGACCCAGATCGAGACGCCCTCGCCGCGCCGGGTGTACAGGTCGCGGGCGTTGCGCAGGGCCATTTCGGCGTCGGGCGCGTGCAGGCTGCCGGCGTGGGTGTGGGAGAGGCCGCGCCGGGAGCGCACGAAGACCTCCCACAGGGGCCAGTCGGTGGTGCTCATGCTCGCGTCGCTCCCGTCCCACCGGCACCGCCGGTGTGCTTGGCCGCGTGGGCCGCGGCCGCTTCCCGTACCCACGCGCCCTCGTCGTGGGCGCGCCTGCGCTGGGTGATCCGCTGTTCGTTGCAGGGTCCGTTGCCCTTGAGGACCTCCCAGAACTCCGTCCAGTCGATCGGACCGAAGTCGTAGTGCCCCCGCTCCTCGTTCCACCGCAGCTCCGGGTCGGGGAGGGTGAGGCCCAGGGACTCGGCCTGCGGGACGCAGATGTCCACGAAGCGCTGGCGCAGCTCGTCGTTGGAGTGGCGCTTGATCTTCCACTCCATCGACTGCGCGGAGTGCTGGGACTCGTCGTCGGGCGGGCCGAACATCATCAGCGACGGCCACCACCAGCGGTTCACGGCGTCCTGCGCCATGGCGTGCTGCTCGGGGGTGCCCTTGCCGAGCGCCAGCAGCAGCTCGTAGCCCTGGCGCTGGTGGAAGGACTCCTCCTTGCAGATCCGCACCATCGCGCGGGCGTACGGCCCGTAGGAGCAGCGGCACAGGGGGACCTGGTTGGTGATCGCGGCGCCGTCCACCAGCCAGCCGATCGCACCGACGTCGGCCCAGGTCAGGGTGGGGTAGTTGAAGATCGAGGAGTACTTCTGGCGGCCGCTGTGCAGCTTGTCGAGCAGCTCGTCGCGGCTGGTGCCGAGGGTCTCGGCCGCGCTGTACAGGTACAGGCCGTGGCCGGCCTCGTCCTGGACCTTGGCCATCAGGATCGCCTTGCGGCGCAGGGAGGGCGCGCGGGTGATCCAGTTGGCCTCCGGCTGCATGCCGATGATCTCGGAGTGCGCGTGCTGGGCGATCTGCCTGACCAGGGTGGCGCGGTAGGCATCGGGCATCCAGTCGCGTGGTTCGATGCGTTCGTCGGCGGCCACGGCCGCGTCGAAGGCGCGCTGGTGGTCCGTCGTGCCGGCGGTGTCCGGCGTGCCGTCCGCCTCGGTGCCGGCCGTGCGCTGCGCGGCTGCTGTGGCCATGCGGTCCCCCTGACCTCGGGCTCTGCGGTGAACTCTGTCCGGTCCGTACGTCCCGGCCGAAGTCCCGACCGATCGTTCGGTTCGTGCGTAGTCCATGGTGTGCCGGGCCGCTGTGGGTGTCAACCGCTGTGGAAAACCCCGCCCACAGCCTGTGGACGAGGCGGGCGTGGTGCGGCAGGCCGTACCCGCGGCCCCGGGCCGGGGCCGTGTCCGTGGCGAGGACCACCACGGTCGGCCCGTACCCGGGGCTGCGCCCGGGGCCCGGGGCTGAGTACCGTTCCGTGCGAGCGCCCAGACGTGGCGCTCGTGCACCGTGCGACGCCTGAGACCGCGTCGCGCTCCCGCGCACCCCGCTCAGCCGACCGACTGGGCCGGGCCGCCGGGCCGCACGACCGACCAGCCACACGAGCCGAAACGGGGGACGGGACGCGATGGACGCGTACGACGAGGACTCGCGGGGTCCGCAGGGCCCGGACGGGCCGCCCGGGACGCGTCTCCCGGACGGACCCGCGCAGCCGCCGCCCGCGCCGCCCACCGACGTGCCCGGACCCCGCACCGGCCTCGCCGCGCTCTCCCCCGGCTACCAGGCCGGTGCCGCGCTGGCGCTCGCCGTCGTCGCCGTGGCCGCCTGTGTGCACCTGCTGATGGTCTTCCTCAGCCTCGCGCCCGCGAACACCGTGACCAAACAGCACGGCAAGGCGATAGAGGAGTGGGTCTACCCGGAGTTCGAGCAGAACTGGAAGCTGTTCGCCCCGAACCCGCTGCAGCAGAACATCGCCGTCCAGGTCCGCGCCGAGGTGCGGATGCGGGACGGGGACCTGCGCACCACCGGGTGGACCGACCTGTCCGCCCAGGACGGCGCCGCCATCGACGGCAACCTGGCGCCCAGCCACACCCAGCAGAACGAGCTGCGCCGGGCCTGGGACTTCTTCACCGCCACCCACGCCGCCGACAACCGTCCCGTCGGCCTGCGCGGGTCGCTGTCCGAGCAGTACCTGCGCCGGATCGCGGTGATGCGCCTGTACCGGGACGATCCGACGAGCCGGGAAGGCGTGATACAGCGCGTGCAGATCCGTTCCAGCACCACCAATGTGCAGCCGCCGTCGTGGAGCCGTGAGCGGGTCTCCGACAAGCCCGTCCTGCGCCTGCTGCCCTGGTGGTCCGTGACCGCCGACGAGGCCGCCGGAGGTGTGCGGTGAACCGTCCCTCCCTGACGCTGTCGCGCGGCATCGCCCGGGTCACCGGGGCGGCCCTCGGGCCCTACCAGAGCGCCGTGATCCGGATCGGCTTCGCCGGGACCTGGCTGCTGTTCCTGCTGCGTGAGTTCCCCCACCGCCAGGAGCTGTACGGCCCCTCCGGGCCGTGGGGCTTCAACCTCGCCAGGCAGCTGACCGCCGACAACCACGCCTTCACGGCGCTGCTCTGGTCCGACGGGCGGCTCTGGTTCGAGTGCTGCTACGCGCTGGCCGTCCTCGCCAGCGCGGCCCTCCTGCTCGGCTGGCGCACCCGGACCGCGTCCGTGCTGTTCATGGTGGGCGTGCTGTCGCTGCAGAACCGCAGCGTGTTCGTCGGCGACGGCGGCGACAACGTCCTGCACCTGATGGCCATCTACCTGGTGTTCACGCGCTGCGGCCAGGTCTGGTCCCTCGACGCGCGGCGCGCGGCCGACGCCGCGGCGGCGCGCGCGGGGGGCGAGCGGTCGCCCGCCGACCGGGTGGGGCCGGTGCTGTGGGCGGTGCTCGGACTGGCGCTGGGCACGGCGACGGTGACCGGCCGGTTCGACAACGGGTGGCTGATCCAGGCGCTGCTGTGGACGGCCTGGGCCGGGCTCGGCCTGTGGTGGGTCACCGGGCGCCGGGAGGCATGGCGGCAGCCACGGATGCTGCTGGACGTCATCGCGAACGTCCTGCACAACGGTGCCCTCGTCGTGATCATGGCCGAGGCCTGTCTGATCTACGCCACGGCCGGCTGGTACAAGATCCAGGGCTCGCGCTGGCAGGACGGCACCGCCGTGTACTACCCGCTCCACCTGGACTACTTCTCGCCCTGGCCCGGCCTCGCCGACCTGATGTCGTCCAGCGGCACGATCATGATGATCGTGGCCTACGGGACCGTCATGGTGCAGGTCGCCTTCCCGTTCACCCTGTTCAACCGACGGGTCAAGAACGTCCTGCTGGTGCTGATGATGACCGAGCACGCCGTGATCGCGGTCGTCCTCGGACTGCCGTTCTTCTCACTGGCGATGATCACCGCCGACGCGGTCTTCCTGCCGACGTCCTTCCTGCGCCGGCTGGGCGATCTGGCGGCCCGCGCGCGGGGGCGGTTCGCCCGGCACGGAGGCCGTACGGTGCCCGCTCCGCGCTCCTCGGAGGAGAGCGCGGCGGACCACGTAGGGTTCACCGCATGAGCGACCCGCTGAGCCGCTGGCGCGCGCACGCGGACACCGCCGTGCTGCTCGACGGCTTCCACGCCCTGAAGCACGCGCTGCGCTTCGGGGCCGAGGTGCCGGTCGCGGTCACCACGGACCGGCGCGCCGCCCTGGCCCTCGCCGAGGAGCTGGCCGGGGACGTGCGCGACACCCTGGACGCCCTCCTCGTGGAGGTGTCCGGCCAGGAGTACGCCTCGCTCGTCCCGCGCCCCCATCCGACCGGTGTGGCCGCCCTCGCGGTACGGCCGTCCCGCGAGGCCAACCTGCGCGCGCTCGCGCGCACGCCCCGCACCGCGCCCGTCGTCGTCCTGGACAACCCCCGCAACCTGGGCAACGCCGGTGCCGTGATCCGGCTGGCCGCCGGTTTCGGGGCGACCGGTGTGGTCACCACGGGCACGCTCGACCCCTGGCACCCCACCGTGGTGCGCGGCGGCGCGGGCCTGCACTTCGCCACCGCCGTCGAGCGCCTCGGCACGGACGAACTGCCCGCCGGGCCGCTGTTCGCCCTCGACCCGGAGGGCGAGGACATCCGCGGCACGAGGCTGCCCGACGACGCCGTGCTGGCCTTCGGCTCGGAACGCTCCGGACTGTCACCGGAACTGCGCTCCCGGGCCGACCATCTGCTGCGCCTCCCGATGCGCCCCCAGGTCTCCAGCTACAACCTGGCCACCAGCGTGGCGATGACGCTGTACCACTGGAGCGCGACCGGCACCGTGCGCGGCGCCTAGGGGTCTCTCGTCCGGATCATGCCGGGCCGGCGGGGTCTGGCACCGCGCCTCGCCGCGTTGTCGTCGGTCGCCTTGGCGCCGCGATGGCGTCCTCCTGCGCCGTGCGACGCACGGCACCGGGCCCCGCTCCCCGATCCGGCCTGATCCCAACGGAAGACCTAGGCCTCCCGGCGCACCTCCACCACGCGGAAGCGGTTGGCGACGAACGCGCCGTCGGTGAGGGCCGCGTTGGCCGCCGGGTTGCCGCCCGAGCCGTGGAAGTCGGAGAACGCGGCCGTCTGGTTGACGTAGACCCCGCCCGTCAGGTTGAGGGAGAGCTGGGCCGCCTCCTCCAGGCAGACCTCCTCGACGGCGCGTTCGGTCCCGGCGTCCGTGGTGTAGGCGCCGACCGTCATCGCACCCTTCTCGCGGACCGTGCGGCGCAGCAGCTCGACCGCGTCCGTCACCGAGTCGACGGCGACGGCGAAGGAGACCGGGCCGAAGCACTCGCTCATGTACGCGGCCTCGTCGTCCGGCTTGGCGCCGTCCAGCTTCACGATGACCGGGGTGCGGACCACCGCGCCCGGGAACTCCGGGTTGGTGACCTCGCGGGAGGCGAGGGCGACCTCGCCGAGACCGGCCGCGGCCTCCAGACGGGCCTTGACGTCCGGGTTGACGATCGCGCCCAGCAGCGCGTTGGCCCGCGCGTCGTCACCGAGCAGACCGTCGACCGCGCGGGCGAGGTCGGCGGTGACCTCGTCGAACGACTTGGGGCCCTGGTCGGTGGTGATGCCGTCGCGGGGGATGAGCAGGTTCTGCGGGGTAGTGCACATCTGGCCGCTGTACAGGGACAGCGAGAACGCCAGGTTGGACAGCATGCCCTTGTAGTCGTCCGTCGAGTGCACGAGCACCGTGTTGACGCCGGCCTTCTCCGTGTAGACCTGCGCCTGGCGGGCGTTGGCCTCCAGCCAGTCGCCGAAGGACGTCGACCCGGTGTAGTCGATGATCTTGATCTCGGGGCGGGTGGCGAGTGTCTTCGCGATGCCCTCGCCGGGGCGCTCGGCGGCCAGCGCCACCAGGTTCGGGTCGAAGCCCGCTGCGGCCAGCACCTCCCGGGCGGCCTGGACGGTCAGCGCCAGCGGCAGCATCGCGCGCGGGTGCGGCTTGACCAGGACCGCGTTGCCGGTGGCCAGCGAGGCGAACAGGCCCGGGTAGCCGTTCCAGGTCGGGAAGGTGTTGCACCCGATGACCAGGCCGATGCCGCGCGGGACCGCGGTGAACCGCTTGGTGAGGACCAGCGGGTCGCGCTTGCCCTGCGGCTTGGTCCACTCCGCCGTCCGCGGGGTGCGGACCTGCTCCGCGTACGCGTACGCCACGGCCTCGAGGCCGCGGTCCTGGGCGTGCGGGCCGCCCGCCTGGAACGCCATCATGAACGCCTGCCCGCTGGTGTGCATGACGGCGTGCGCGAACTCGTGCGTCCGGTCGCTGATCCGCTTGAGGATCTCCAGACAGACCACCGCCCGGACCTCCGGGCCCGCGTCCCGCCAGGCCCGCTGCCCGGCCCGCATGGCCGGGAGCAGCACGTCGAGGTCCGCGTGCGGGTACGTCACGCCCAGCTCGACGCCGTACGGCGAGACCTCGCCGCCCACCCAGTCGTCCGTGCCGGGCTGGCCCAGGTCGAGGCGGGTGCCCAGCACGGCGTCGAAGGCGGCCTTGCCCGCGGCGGCGTCCAGGCTTCCGCCCTCGCCGTAGGCCTTGGGGTGCTCGGGGTGCGGGGACCAGTAGGCGCGGGTGCGGATGGCCTCCAGGGCCTGGTCGAGCGTCGGCCGGTGTTTCTCGATCAGCTCGGGCGCGGTCAGTTCGGCGGCCATGCGGGACCAACTCCTCGTCTGGAGAACTCGTCGTCGAGTTCGGACCTGGCAGAAAGAGCAGCGGGATGGGACGGTCAGAGCTAGAGTAACCGAACGATCGGTCGGTACAAGGGGGTCCGCCGCATCTGTGGAAAACCCCGTGCGGGAGGATCGCGCACATGACAGGACTCGACCTCAGCAGCCCCGTGGCCGTCGTCGGCACCGGCACCATGGGCCAGGGCATCGCCCAGGTCGCGCTGGTCGCCGGGCACCCCGTGCGGCTCTACGACGCCGCACCCGGGCGGGCCCGGGAGGCGGCCGAAGCGATCGGCGCCCGGCTCGACCGGCTCGTGGCCAAGGACCGGCTCACCGCAGCCGGCCGCGACGCCGCCCTCGCCCGCCTGGAGCCCGTGGACAGCCTCGAGGAGCTGGCCGACTGCGGGCTGGTCGTGGAGGCCGTCCTGGAACGGCTGGACGTCAAGCAGCGGATCTTCGGCGAGCTGGAGGAGATAGTCGCCGAGGACTGCCTGCTCGCCACCAACACCTCCTCGCTGTCGGTGACGGCCGTCGGCGGCGTCCTGCGCCACCCCGGCCGCTTCGTCGGCCTGCACTTCTTCAATCCGGCGCCGCTGCTGCCGCTGGTCGAGGTGGTCTCCGGGTTCGCCACCGACGTCACGTCGGCCACGCGCGCGTACGAGACCGCCCGCGCCTGGGGCAAGACCCCGGTGGCCTGTGCGGACACCCCCGGCTTCATCGTCAACCGCATCGCCCGGCCGTTCTACGCGGAGGCGTTCGCCGTCCTGGAGGCCCAGGCCGCCGACCCCGCCACCATCGACGCGGTGCTGCGGGAGTGCGGCGGCTTCAAGATGGGCGCGTTCGAGCTGACCGACCTGATCGGCCAGGACGTCAACGAGTCCGTCACCCACTCGGTGTGGCAGTCCTTCTTCCAGGACGCGCGCTTCACGCCCTCGCTCGCGCAGCGCCGGCTGGTGGAGTCCGGACGGCTCGGCCGCAAGAGCGGGCGCGGCTGGTACGACTACGCGGACGGCGCCGAGCGGCCCGAGCCGCACACCGCCGACAAGGAACAGCCGCCCGCCTACGTCGTCGCGGAGGGCGACCTGGGCCCGGCCGCCGGCCTGCTGGCGATGATCCGCGAGGCCGGCATCCCGGTCCGCGAGGAGGACGAGGACAACGGCACCCGCCTGGTGCTGCCCAGCGGCGGCCAGCTGGCCCTCGCCGACGGCCAGACCTCCGTGGAGTTCCGCGACGTCGTCTTCTTCGACCTCGCCCTGGACTACCGCGAGGCCACCCGCATCGCCCTGTCCACCGCCCAGGACACCCTGCCGCAGACCCTCGCCGAGGCCACCGGCCTCTTCCAAGCGCTCGGCAAGGACGTCAGCGTCATCGGCGACGTCCCCGGCATGATCGTCGCCCGCACGGTCGCCCGCATCATCGACCTCGCGCACGACGCCGTCGCCAAGGGCGTCGCCACCGAGGAGGACATCGACACCGCGATGCGCCTCGGCGTCAACTACCCGCTCGGCCCCTTCGAGTGGAGCCGCGGCCTGCCCCGTGCCTGGGCCCACGAACTGCTGGACGAGCTGCACGAACGCGAGCCCTCCGGCCGCTACGCGCCTTCCCTGGCGCTGTACCGCCACTCGTACGCCCAGGACAAACGGGAGGGCACCTCATGACCACGGCCAGGCGCGACACCTACACCCCCGAGACGCTGCTTACCGTCGCCGTCCGCGTCTTCAACGAGCGCGGCTACGACGGCACCTCCATGGAGCACCTGTCCCAGGCGGCCGGCATCTCCAAGTCGTCGATATACCACCACGTCAGCGGCAAGGAGGAGCTGCTGCGCCGGGCCGTCAGCCGGGCCCTGGACGGTCTGTTCGCCATCCTGGACGAGGAGCACGCGCGCGTGGGCCCCCCGGCCGCACGGCTGGAGCACGTCGTGCGCCGCATGGTCGAGGTGCTCATAGCCGAGCTGCCCTATGTGACGCTGCTGCTGCGCGTGCGCGGCAACACCGAGACCGAGCGCTGGGCGCTGGAGCGGCGCCGCGACTTCGACCACCGGGTCGCCGAGCTGCTGAAGGCGGCGGCGGCCGAGGGGGACGTGCGCGGCGACGTGGAGGTCCGCCTGGCCACCCGGCTGGTCTTCGGGATGATCAACTCCATCGTGGAGTGGTACCGGCCGGACGCGCGGGGCGCGAGCGGCCAGGAGGTGGCCGACGCCGTCGTCAGGCTGGTCTTCTCGGGGCTGCGCCAGGACTGACCTCAGTCCTCCGGCTCCAGGTCCTCCTCCTCGAACACCAGCAGGGTGCGGGTGCTGAGCACCTCGGGGATCGCCTGGAGCCGGGTCAGCACCAGCTCGCGCAGCGCCCGGTTGTCGGGCGTGTGCACCAGCAGCAGCACGTCGAAGTCGCCGCCCACCAGAGCGATGTGGGAGGCGCCGGGCAGCTGCCTGAGCTGCTCGCGGACCGTGCGCCAGCTGTTCTGGACGATCTTCAGCGTGATGTACGCCGAGGTGCCGTGGCCCGCGCGTTCGTGGTCCACGCGGGCGCTGAAGCCCCGGATCACCCCGTCCTCGACGAGCCGGTTGATGCGCGCGTAGGCGTTGGCGCGCGAGACGTGGACGCGCTCGGCGACCGACCGTATCGAGGCCCGGCCGTCCGCCTGGAGGATCTTCAGGATGTCCTGGTCGATGGCGTCCAGCGGGCGCGGCGGCGGCGCCGCGCCGTCCTGCGGCCCGGCGGCCATTTGTTCAGCTCGCATGTCCCCCCGCTTCCTCGCCGTGGACGTCCTGCGGTCATTCCAGGTTGTGGAGAACCGTTTGTCCACAGCCTGGGGGCACCTGTAGCCAAAATGTGTCGGCGACCGAACAATCGGTTGGTGAGGCGGGTCACAGGCGACGCGCCTCCCGTAGCCACTCCCACGAGGAGGTGCCGTCATGACGGTTCTGGAGCAGCGGGGCGCGTACCGGCCATCGCCGCCGCCCGCCTGGCAGCCCCGTATGGACGCCGCGCCGCTGCTGCCCGACGCCGAGCCCTACCGCGTCCTCGGCACCGAGGCGGCCGGCAAGGCCGACCCCGGACTGCTGCGGCGGCTGTACGCCGAGCTGGTCCGCGGGCGCCGGTACAACACGCAGGCCACCGCCCTCACCAAGCAGGGCAGGCTCGCCGTCTACCCGTCCAGCACCGGCCAGGAGGCCTGCGAGATCGCCGCCGCCCTGGCGCTGGAGGAGCGCGACTGGCTCTTCCCCAGCTACCGCGACACGCTCGCCGTCGTCGCCCGGGGCGTGGACCCCGCCGAGGCGCTCACCCTGCTGCGCGGCGACTGGCACAGCGGCTACGACCCCTACGCCCACCGGGTGGCCCCGCTGAGCACCCCGCTCGCCACCCAACTGCCGCACGCCGTCGGCCTCGCCCACGCCGCCCGGCTCAAGGGCGACGACGTGGTCGCGCTGGCCATGGTCGGCGACGGCGGCACCAGCGAGGGCGACTTCCACGAGGCGCTGAACTTCGCCGCCGTCTGGCAGGCACCGGTCGTCTTCCTGGTGCAGAACAACGGCTTCGCCATCTCCGTGCCGCTCGCCAAGCAGACCGCCGCGCCCTCCCTGGCCCACAAGGCCGTCGGGTACGGCATGCCGGGCCGGCTGGTCGACGGCAACGACGCCGCGGCCGTGCACGAGGTGCTCAGCGACGCCGTGCGGCACGCGCGCGCGGGCGGCGGCCCGACCCTGGTGGAAGCCGTGACGTACCGCGTCGACGCCCACACCAACGCCGACGACGCCACCCGCTACCGCGGCGAGGACGAGATCGCCGCCTGGCGCGCACACGACCCGATCGAGCTGCTGGAACGCGAACTGACCGCGCGCGGGCTGCTGGACGACGCCGGCGTCGAGGCGGCCCGTCAGGACGCCGAGACCATGGCCGCGGCCCTGCGGGAACGCATGAACCGGGACCCCGAGCTGAACCCCATGGACCTCTTCGACCACGTCTACGCCGAGACCACCTCCCAGCTGCGCGAGCAGCGCGCCCTGCTGCGGGCCGAGCTGGAGGCCGAGCAGGAGCAGTACGGCGAGCCCGGCGGCCCGGAAGGCGGCGCCCGATGACCACCGTCGCCGTCAAGCCCGCCACCATGGCGCAGGCCCTCACGCGCGCGATGCGCGACGCGATGGCCGCCGACCCCACCGTGCACGTCATGGGCGAGGACGTCGGCACCCTCGGCGGGGTCTTCCGGGTCACCGACGGGCTCGCCAAGGAGTTCGGCGAGGACCGCTGCACCGACACTCCCCTCGCCGAGGCCGGCATCCTCGGCACCGCCGTCGGCATGGCCATGTACGGCCTCCGGCCCGTGGTGGAGATGCAGTTCGACGCCTTCGCCTACCCGGCGTTCGAGCAGCTGGTCAGCCACGTCTCCCGGATGCGCAACCGCACGCGTGGCAGGATGCCCCTGCCCATCACCGTCCGCATCCCCTACGGCGGCGGCATCGGCGGTGTCGAGCACCACAGCGACTCCTCCGAGGCCTACTACATGGCGACCCCGGGGCTCCACGTCGTCACCCCCGCCACCGTCGCCGACGCCTACGGGCTGCTGCGCCAGGCCATCGCCTCCGACGACCCGGTCGTCTTCCTGGAGCCCAAGCGGCTGTACTGGTCGAAGGACAGCTGGAACCCCGAGCAGCCGACGCAGGTCGAGCCCATCAGCCGCGCCGTGGTCCGCCGGACCGGCCGCAGCGCCACGCTCATCACCTACGGCCCCTCGCTGCCGGTCTGCCTGGAGGCCGCCGAGGCCGCCCAGGCCGAGGGCTGGGACCTGGAGGTCGTCGACCTGCGCTCCCTGGTGCCGTTCGACGACGACACGGTCTGCGCGTCCGTCCGGCGCACCGGCCGCGCCGTCGTCGTCCACGAATCCACCGGGTTCGGCGGGCCGGGCGGCGAGATCGCGGCCCGCGTCACCGAGCGCTGCTTCCACCACCTGGAGGCGCCGGTGCTGCGCGTGGCCGGGTTCGACCTCCCCTATCCGCCGCCCATGCTGGAGCGGCACCACCTGCCCGGCGTCGACCGCATCCTGGACGCCGTGGCCCGGCTGCAGTGGGAGGCCGAGGGCTGATGGCTCAGGTGCTGGAGTTCAAGCTGCCCGACCTCGGTGAAGGGCTCACCGAGGCGGAGATCGTCCGCTGGCTGGTCCAGGTCGGTGACGTGGTCGCCGTGGACCAGCCGGTGGTCGAGGTCGAGACGGCCAAGGCGATGGTCGAGGTGCCCTGCCCGTACGGCGGCGTGGTCACCGCCCGGTTCGGCGAGGAGGGCACCGAGCTGCCCGTCGGCGCCCCGCTGCTGACGGTGGCCGTGGGCGAGCGGGAACCGGAGCCGGAGGGCTCAGGCAACGTCCTGGTGGGCTACGGCACCCAGGCCCCGGCGGCCCGCCGGCGCCGGGTGCGGGCCACCACGGGCACGGTCGACGGACAGGGCGTCCGGCGCGCGGCCGACGGCGGCGGGCGGGCGACGGCGAGCGGGGCCCCGGCGGACGGGCGGGCCGTCCGGCGTGGGACCGCCCGCGCGGACGCCCAGGCTCCCGCGCGCGTGGCCGCGCCGGCGGTGGCGCAGGCACACGCCTTCACGGCCGACACCCCGGCGTCTCCCGCCTCCGCGAGCACCACCCCCGCCGCTCCAGTCGAGGGCCCGGTCCCCGTGATCTCCCCCCTCGTGCGCAAGCTCGCCCGCGACAACGGCGTGGACCTGCGGCGGCTGAACGGGTCGGGGCCGGACGGGCTCATCCTGCGCGCGGACGTGGAGAACGCGCTGCGCGCCGAGGCGGCACCGGTCCGTACGGCCGGGGAGCCTGCCGCCGAGGAGCCGGCCGTGCGGGCCCCCGCGGCGCCCCTCGCGCAGGGCGGCGGGACCCGCATCCCGCTCAAGGGCGTGCGCGGCGCCGTCGCCGACAAGCTCTCCCGCAGCCGCCGGGAGATCCCGGACGCGACCTGCTGGGTCGACGCCGACGCGACGGAACTCATGCGCGCCCGCACCGCGATGAACGCGGCCGGAGGTCCGAAGATCTCCCTGCTCGCTCTGCTCGCCCGCATCTGCACGGCCGGCCTCGCCCGGTTCCCCGAGCTGAACTCCTTCGTCGACACCGAGGCCCGCGAGGTCGTCCGGCTCGACCAGGTCCACCTCGGGTTCGCCGCGCAGACGGAGCGCGGCCTGGTCGTGCCGGTCGTCCGGGACGCCCACGCGCGCGACGCCGAGTCGCTGACCGCCGAGTTCGCCCGGCTCACCGAGGCGGCCCGCACCGGGACGCTGACCCCCGGGGAACTCACCGGCGGGACGTTCACGCTGAACAACTACGGCGTCTTCGGCGTCGACGGCTCCACCCCGATCATCAACCACCCCGAGGCGGCCATGCTCGGCGTCGGCCGCATCGTCCCCAAGCCGTGGGTGCACGAGGGCGAACTGGCCGTGCGCCAGGTCGTCCAGCTCTCGCTCACCTTCGACCACCGGGTCTGCGACGGCGGCACGGCGGGCGGCTTCCTGCGGTTCGTGGCGGACTGCGTGGAACAGCCGGCGGTACTGCTGCGCACCCTGTGAGCCACGGCCTCCGGTGAGACGGGGGTCCGGAAGGAGGAACCGGCAGGACATACTCGGAGGGTGACCGACACCGCCCCCGCCGCTCCCGGGACACCCGCTCCCGGGACCCCCCTGCCGTACGACGCCGTCGTGCTGGCCGGCGGTGCCGCCCGGCGGCTCGGCGGGGCCGACAAGCCGGGGCTCCGGGTCGGTGGCCGCGCGCTGCTCGACCGCGTGCTCGCGGCCTGCGCGGACGCCGGTACGACCGTCGTCGTGGCCGCGCCCCGGCCCACCGCACGCCCGGTGCGCTGGGCACGCGAGGAGCCGCCCGGCGGCGGACCGGTCGCCGCGCTGGAGGCCGGCCTGCGGCTCACCACCGCGGGGCACACCGTCGTCCTCTCCGCCGACCTGCCCTTTCTCGAGAAGCCGGTGCTGCGGCGGCTTCTGAACTCCCTTCAGGAGAGCGGGGCCGACGGCGCGCTGCTCACCGACGCCGACGGCCGCGACCAGCCGCTGGTGGCCGCCTACCGCACCGCCGCCCTGCGTCGTGAGCTGACCGCCCTCGCCGCCGCGCACGGCGGCCTCGGGGGGCTGCCCCTGCGCCGGCTGACCGGTGCCCTGCGCCTCACCCGCGTCACGGACCCGCGCGCCTCCTTCGACTGCGACACCTGGGACGACATCGCGACGGCCAGGGCACGCATCAGGGAGCATGGGTCCGTGTTGGATGAATGGATCTCCGCAGTCAAGGACGAGTTGGGCATCGAACTGGACGTCGACACCGGCGTCCTGCTCGATCTGGCCCGGGACGCCGCGCACGGCGTGGCGCGGCCCGCCGCCCCGCTGACCACCTTCCTCGTCGGTTACGCCGCCGCCCAGGGCAAGGGCGGCCCCGAGGCCGTCGCCGAGGCCGCGCGCAAGGCCGCCGCGCTGGCGCTGCGCTGGGAGGAAGAGAACGGTGGGGGCACCACCGACGCGAGGAGCGGGGGCCCCAGCGCCCCGGACGCCGGATGACCGCCCCCGGCACCCGGGCCGAGGCGTCCGCCGAAGACACCGACGACCTCGACGTCGAGGAGGCGCTGGCGCTCGTGAGGGATGCCCACAGGGAGCCCCGGGACGGCAGCACGGACGACGGCGCCGGCCAGGCGTCCGCCCCGGCCGCCCGGTCGTCCGGCGCGCGGTCCGCGGAACCGCACCGGGCCACCCCCTGGCCCCAGGCCCGGGAGGCCGCCGCGCGTGCCGCGCGCGCCGCGCGTTCCCGTGCCCGCCGGGCCCCCGTCTCCGTTCCTCTCGGCGACGCCCTCGGACTGACCCTGGCCGCGCCCCTCGACGCGCTCACCGACCTGCCCTCCTTCGACACCTCGGCCATGGACGGCTGGGCGGTCGCCGGGCCCGGCCCCTGGCAGGTGCGCGAGGAGGGCGTGCTCGCCGGGCACGCGCAGCCCGAACCCCTCACCGACGGCGAGGCGGTCCGCATCGCCACCGGAGCCCGTGTCCCCGCCGACACCACCGCCGTCCTGCGCTCCGAGCACGGCCGGATCGACGCCCAGGGCCGCCTGCACACCACTCGCGAGATGCTCCACGGCCAGGACATCCGCCCGCGCGGCCAGGAGTGCCGCAGCGGCGACCAGTTGCTGCCCGTCGGCACCCTGGTCACCCCCGCCGTCCTGGGTCTCGCCGCGGCCGCCGGCTACGACACGGTCGCCGTCGTTCCCCGCCCCCGCGTCGAAGTCCTCGTCCTGGGAGACGAGTTGCTCACCGAGGGTCTGCCGCACGACGGGCTGATCCGGGACGCCCTCGGCCCCATGCTGCCGTCCTGGCTGCGCGCGCTCGGTGCCGATGTCATCTCCGTACGCCGGATCGGCGACGACGCCAAGGCCCTGCAGAAGGCGGTCACCCGTTCCGCCGCCGACCTGATCGTCACCACGGGCGGCACGGCGGCCGGACCCGTGGACCACGTCCACCCGGTCCTGGAACGCGTCGGCGCCGAACTCCTCGTCGACGGCGTCAAGGTGCGCCCCGGCCACCCCATGCTGCTGGCCCGCACCAAGGACCACCAGCACCTCGTCGGCCTGCCCGGCAATCCCCTCGCGGCCGTCTCCGGCCTGCTCACCCTCGCCGAACCGCTGCTGCGGACCCTCGCCGCCCACCCCGCACCCGAGCCGTACACGCTGCCGCTGAGGGAGGCGGTGCACGGGCACCCGCACGACACCCGGCTCATCCCCGTGGTGCTGCGCGGTGACCACGCCATGCCGTTGCACTACAACGGTCCGGCCATGCTCCGGGGCATCGCCGCCGCCGACGCGCTGGCCGTCGTACCGCCGGGCGGGGCCCTCCAGGGCGAGGAGGCCGAGCTGCTGGACCTGCCATGGGCGACCGCCGGAATCGGGGTGTGTTTCACGTGAAACTTCCGGGCCATGACGCCATCGCCCGCCAAGCGGGCGAACACCTGGTGACCCATCGGGTGAAACTCCCGCGCAAAGTGGTGGAGCGTCCGATCCGCCAGGTCGTCAAGCGGCTCGTCATGGCCCTGGTGGTGCTGGTCGCCACCGCACTGGTCGTCTACGCCGACCGCGAGGGCTACCGCGACAGCTCCGACGGTCCCGTCGATCTGCTCGACGCGTTCTACTACGCGACCGTCACCCTCTCCACCACCGGCTACGGCGACATCACCCCCGTCAGCGACAGCGCCCGGCTCACCAACATCCTCGTCATCACGCCCCTGCGCGTGCTGTTCCTGATCATCCTGGTCGGCACCACGCTGGAGGTCCTCACCGAACGCACCCGTGAGGAATGGCGCCTGAACCGCTGGAGGTCCACCTTGCGTGACCACACCGTCGTCGTCGGTTTCGGCACGAAGGGACGGTCGGCCATCCAGACCGTCTGCGTGACCGGGCTGAAGAAGGAGCAGGTGGTCGTGGTCGACCCCAGCTCCAAGGCGATCGACGCGGCCACCGCCGAGGGCTACGCGGGCGTCATAGGCGACGCCACCCGCAGTGACGTGCTCCGACGGGCCGAGGTGCACAAGGCCCGGCAGATCATCGTCGCCCCGCAGCGCGACGACACCTCCGTCCTCGTCACGCTGACCGCCCGCCAGCTCAACCGCACCGCGAAGATCGTGGCCGCGGTGCGCGAGGAGGAGAACGCCCCACTGCTCAAGCAGTCCGGCGCCGACGCCGTCATCACCAGCTCCGGCGCGGCCGGCCGTCTGCTCGGCCTGTCCGTGCTCAGCCCCGCGGCCGGCATGGTGATGGAGGATCTGATCCAGCAGGGCAGCGGGCTGGACCTCGTCGAACGGCCGGTGGTCCGCGGCGAGGTCGGCAAGACACCGCGCGAGACGGACGACCTGGTGGTGAGCGTCCTCCGCGGACACCGGGTGCTCGGCTACGACGACCCGTCCGTCGGCACGCTCCAGCTGACGGACCGGCTCATCACCATCGTCCGCGCCACGCCGGAAACCCGGGTCACCCCGGGCGTCCGCCCCCTGCCACCCGGATGACCGGGCGCCGGTGGGAGTAGCGTCACCGGCATGCATGCGATCACGATTCCCGAACCTGGTGGTCCCGAGGCGCTGGTGTGGGACGAGGTCCCCGATCCGGTGCCCGGCGAGGGCGAGGTGCTGGTCGAGGTGGTGGCCAGCGCCGTCAACCGCGCCGACATCCTGCAGCGCCAGGGTTTCTACAACCCGCCGCCCGGCGCCTCCCCCTACCCCGGCCTGGAGTGCTCCGGCACGATCGCCGCGCTCGGCCCCGGCGTCTCCGGCTGGGCCGTCGGCGACCAGGTGTGCGCGCTGCTCGCGGGCGGCGGCTACGCCGAGAAGGTCGCCGTACCGGCCGGGCAGCTGCTGCCCGCGCCCGAGGGCGTGGACCTCAAGCACGCCGCCGCGCTGCCCGAGGTCGTCTGCACGGTCTGGTCCAACGTGTTCATGGTCGCCCATCTGCGTCCGGGCGAGACGCTGCTGGTGCACGGCGGCTCCAGCGGCATCGGCACCATGGCGATCCAGCTCGCCAAGGCCGTCGGTGCCAAGGTCGCGGTGACCGCCGGGACGAAGGAGAAGCTCGACCGGTGCGCCGAACTCGGCGCGGACGTACTGATCAACTACCGCGAGCAGGACTTCGTCGCCGAGATCCAGCAGGCCACCGAGGGCGCGGGCGCCGACGTCATCCTCGACAACATGGGTGCCAAGTACCTGGACCGCAACGTCCAGGCGCTCGCCGTCAACGGACGCCTCGCGATCATCGGCATGCAGGGCGGTGCGAAGGGCGAACTGAACATCGGCACGCTGCTCGGCAAGCGGGCCGCGATCAGCGCGACCTCGCTGCGCGCCCGCCCGCTGGAGGAGAAGGCCGCCATCGTCGCGGCCGTACGCGAGCACGTGTGGCCGTTGCTCGCCGGCGGGCACGTCCGCCCGGTCGTGGACCGTGAGCTGCCGATGGCGGAGGCGGCCGAGGCGCACCGGCTGGTGGAGTCGAGCGGCCACATCGGCAAGGTGCTGCTGATCACGTCGTAGCGGAAGGCGGTGCGGGGCGGTGCCGACAGGCCCGGGCCGTTCCGGGCCCCGGGCTCCCCGGGCCGTCCCGGACGGGCCGTTCCGGGCCCCGGGCCGTCCTGGAGATCCCGGACCGCCCCGGGACCCCGGGGGGCCATCCGCGGCCGTCAGCTCTTGCGGAGTCTCAGGCCGAGGAGCGCCAGCCCCAGGCCCAGGCCGATGAGGACCAGGCCGCTGCCCAGCGGGAGGATGCGTGTGACCGGATCCGTCGGGGCCTCGCCCGGTGGGGCCGCCTGCTGGGCGGCGGGACCCTGCGGGGAAGCGGTGGGGTCCGGGCCGGTCTCCAGGGGCGACGGGGGCCCGCTCGGCACCTCCGCGGTCTCCGGCTCCTGCGGCTGGGCGGCAGGGGTCGCGGGAGGGGGGTCGTCGTCCTCGTCCTCGACCTCGGGCCCGTCCGGCCGCCCCGGCCGCATCCGCCCCTCACCGGCCCGGCTGCCCGCCCGGGACGGCTCCACGGAGGCGAGGGGGCGATAGGGGTGGACCGACGCCGAGGCGGAGCCGGACGGCGCCGGCACGGCGGTGGACGCCTTCCCCGTCGACGTCTCGTCCGGGGACGCCTCGTCGGACGACTCCTCGGACGTCTCCTCGGAGGACTCTCCCGACTCCTCCGACTCCTCCGAGTCCCCCGAGGACGTCTCCTTCGGGGCCGCCTGCGGCGGGGGGCCCTGGTCCGGGCGCCCGCGGCCCCGTGCGGCGCGCCCCGGAGCCGTGTGCCCGGCGCTGACGTGCTCAGGGACGGCCGGCAAGGGACGCGCGTGCTCAGGGACGGCCGTCAGGGGGTGCGCGTGCTCAGGGACGGCCGTCAGGGGGCGCGCGTGCTCCGGGGCCCCGCCCTTGCCGGTCCCCCGCCGTGTGCCGGCCTGCTCCCGGTGTCCGGTGGCGGGCGGGCGGGCGGTGTCCGGCTTCGCGGCGAGGGCGGGCGCACCGCCGTGGGCGACGGCGGTGCCGTGCGCCGGCAGCGCCGTCGCCGTGAGGACGACCAGCAGCCGCAGACAGCGCAGCGTGAGTCGTGGGCGTGCAGTCACGTCGGTGACCTCCCGGGGCCCAGGTGCCGTGACCGATGGAAAACCGACGGGAACAAGCCTCACATTCCACGGTGAAAAAGGCATTCCGGATTGGTCCGTCGGGTCTAAACGGTGGATCAGCCCCACAGGGGGGCACCACGGTGATGAGGTGGTGGCGTGCGAGAGAATGGCGGCATGGAGATGCCGAGGAACGAACGGTCGCCGGGAAACCCCCAGATCCTTGTCGTGGGTCAGGACGGGATGGCGCTCGGCGGGGGCGACGGGCACGAGGACTCGCGTGAGACCCCGGTGACGGAGCAGGTGGAACAGCCGGCCAAGGTCATGCGGATCGGCAGCATGATCAAGCAGCTCCTGGAGGAGGTGCGGGCGGCTCCCCTCGACGAGGCCAGCCGGGTGCGGCTCAAGGAGATCCACGCCAGCTCGGTGAAGGAGCTGGAGGACGGGCTGGCCCCCGAGCTGGTCGAGGAACTGGAACGGCTCTCGCTGCCGTTCACCGACGAGGTGACCCCGAGCGACGCGGAACTGCGGATCGCGCAGGCACAGTTGGTGGGCTGGCTGGAGGGTCTCTTCCACGGGATCCAGACGACGCTGTTCGCCCAGCAGATGGCCGCCCGCGCCCAGTTGGAGCAGATGCGCCGCGCGCTCCCGCCGGGCATGGCCGGCCACGAGGGCGGCGACGACCAGCAGACCGGCGGCCGCTCGGGCGGTCCGTACCTGTAAACCCCCCGGCTCGCCCGGACACACCAGGGGCCCGGCGGACGACCGCCGGGCCCGGCCCGTTCCCCGGCACCCGCCGGGGCCGGCTCACTGCGGCGGATTGCCCGTCGACACCCTCAGCTCGATGGTGCCCACGTCGTTCTGGTCGACGTCGGTGCCCTGTTCGGGGAACTGGTTGAGGACGGTCCCCTCACCCCAGGTGTTGTCGTCCTCGTGCTTGATGTCCCACTTCCAGCCCGCGGCCTGGAGGCACTTCTTCACGGAGCCGATGTCCTTGTACCGGAAGTCGGGCAGCTGGATCTTGTCCGGGTCGCTGTAGGACTCCTGCGGATCGCTGCACTTGGACGTGTCGATCCGCCGGGTGGTGTCCGGGCCGCGGTAGCCCGACCGGTGGGACGCGGACGCGGAGGCGCTCGATCCGCCGCCGCCGCCGGCCCCGGTGTCGTCGCCGGTGTGCTTCAGCGTGAGCGCGACGGCCAGCCCGACGGCCACCACGGCCGCCACCGCGACCGAAGCGGTGACCACCGGCCGCCGGTTCCGGCCGCCGCCGGGCCGGCCGTTCTGGTGCGGCGCCACCGTGTACGGCGGCGGGGTCGGGGCGGCGCCCTGCGGGCCGTAGCCCACGGGGGACGCCGGGTAGCCGCCCTGCTGCGGGTAGCCGTAGCCCGGGGTGGGCGCCGGGTGGCCGTACGGGTTCGGTGCCGGAGCCGGCTGGTACGGCGTCTGTACCTGCCCGTGCGGTGCCGGGGTCGTCCGGTCGACCGGCGGGAACACCGCGGAGGCGACGCCCGAGCCGCTCTGCGCCGGACCGGCGCCCGGCACGATGCTCGGCGGGGCCGCCTGGAAGGAGGCCGCGATCCGCAGGCACTCGTCGCGCATGGACTCGGCGGTGGGGAAGCGCTCGTTCGGGTTCTTCCTCAGCGCGCGGGCGACCAGCGCGTCCACGGCGGGCGGCAGCGCGCGGTTGACCGAGGAGGGCGCCACCGGCTCCTCCTGCACATGCGCGTAGGCGATGGCCAGCGGCGAGTCCGCGTCGAACGGCAGCCGCCCGGTGACCAGCTGGAACAGCATGATGCCGACCGAGTACAGGTCAGAGCGGGCGTCCACGCCACGGCCGAGGGCCTGCTCGGGCGAGAGGTACTGCGGGGTGCCGACGACCATGCCGGTCTGGGTCATCGAGGTGACACCGGACTGCATGGCGCGGGCGATGCCGAAGTCCATGACCTTGACCACGCCCCGCCGGGTCACCATCACGTTGCCGGGCTTGATGTCGCGGTGGACCAGCCCCTTCTCGTGGCTGATCTCCAGGGCCGCGAGCACATCGGCGGTGATCTTCAGGGCCTTGTCCGCGGGCATCGCGCCGTAGTGCCGGATGTCCTCCTCCAGCACGGAGCCCAGCGGCCGGCCCTCGACGTACTCCATGACGATGTACGGCGTCGCCATGCCGTTCAACTCGTCCTCGCCCGTGTCGAAGACGGAGACGATGTTGGTGTGCGTGAGCTTGGCCACTGCCTGGGCCTCGCGGCGGAAGCGCTCGCGGAAGGCCTGTTCCCGGCCGAGTTCGGTGTGCAGCGTCTTGATGGCGACCTGGCGGTCCAGCACGGCGTCGTACGCGAGGTGCACGGAGGCCATGCCGCCCTCGCCCAGCACGTCGCGCAGCTGGTAGCGGCCCCCGGCCAGCGCCTGCCCCGCGTACCGGCCGTGTGCGCCGTCCTGGCTCATCTCTCCGCGTCCCCCACCGGCCGTGCGGCGCCGTCAGCCGGCGGACAGGCCTTGATCGAATGTGTCATTCCCGGCCAAGTCTGCCCGAGGGCCCGGACACGTCAAGCTCGGTGCCCGTTCCGTGACCGTACGCGCAAGAAGCGTCGCGCAAGCGTTACAGCCGGTGTACGACCGGCTCACGGAATTTGCACGACAGCGCGTGCTAGAGGTTTCATGACCGGTCCGTCTCGGGTCGGCCCCGGTTGCCGTTCCGGACCGGTGGCCCCCGCGGAGGCTGTAGCGTGGCGGACGGAGACCGTAACAACACCGCGCGCACCGCGGGCAGAAACGACGGCGAGGACTGATGGCACAGACGCAGCGCTCTCAGGGCCCGTCCGACCCCGAGGCGACTGGCGGCGGCATGTCAGACGCGCCGGAGATGTGGGGCAACGGCGGGCTCGTCGGCGACGGCCGCTACCGGCTCACGCACCGGCTGGGCCGGGGCGGCATGGCCGAGGTGTTCGCGGCCGAGGACGTCCGCCTGGGCCGGACGGTCGCGGTCAAGCTGCTCCGCGCGGACCTGGCCGAGGACCCGGTCTCCAAGGCCCGTTTCACCCGCGAGGCACAGTCCGTCGCCGGCCTCAACCACCATGCGATCGTCGCCGTGTACGACTCCGGCGAGGACATGGTGGGCGGCCAGTCCGTGCCGTACATCGTCATGGAGCTGGTCGAGGGCCGCACCATCCGCGACCTGCTGATGAACGCGGAGGCGCCGGGCCCCGAGCAGGCGCTGATCATCGTCTCCGGGGTGCTGGAGGCGCTCGCCTACTCGCACCAGCACGGCATCGTCCACCGTGACATCAAGCCGGCGAACGTCATCATCACCCACAGCGGTGCCGTCAAGGTGATGGACTTCGGCATCGCCCGCGCGCTGCACGGGGCGTCGACGACGATGACGCAGACCGGCATGGTCATGGGCACCCCGCAGTACCTGTCCCCGGAGCAGGCGCTCGGCAAGGCCGTCGACCACCGCTCCGACCTGTACGCCACCGGCTGCCTGCTGTACGAACTCCTCGCGCTGCGGCCCCCGTTCACCGGCGAGACCCCGCTGTCGGTGGTCTACCAGCACGTCCAGGACATGCCGGTGCCGCCGTCGCAGGTCTCCGAGGGGACCTGCCCGCCGGAGCTGGACGGCCTGGTCATGCGCTCGCTCGCCAAGGAGCCCGACGACCGGTTCCAGACGGCCGAGGAGATGCGCGGCCTCGTCCAGTACGGCCTGCAGATGCTCTACGACCAGGGCGGGCACACCGGCACCTGGAACACCGGCCCGGTGGAGGCGCACGACGGCCGGCAGACCCCGGCGGGCGGCTTCGCCGGGACCACCGTCATGCCGCACCCGGCGGACGCCTCGGGCACCACGCAGATCCCGCAGCCGATCCTGCCCGCGGGCTACGGCAGCGGCGACGACGGCGGCTTCGAGGGGCACGGCAACAAGGGCGGCGGACGCGGCAAGCTGTGGCTCCTCGCCGTGTTCGCGGTCATCGCGATCGCGGCGGGCGTGGCGCTGGCGGTGAACGGCGCGGGCGGCGGCAGCGGCGGCAACGACACCGACGTCCAGCCGACCAAGACGCACTCCAAGAGCACGAAGCACGAATCGCCCACCCCGACCCCGTCCGACGACAAGACCGACCGGCCCTCGGACCCCGAGACGAACAACGGCTCCGGCACGGGCACCGGCTCCGGCTGGCCGCCGGCGACCACGCCGTCGTACACCCCGTCGAGGACGGCCAGTTCCACCCCGAGCACCGAGCCGTCGCAGCCGCAGACCTCGCCGTCGCAGCCCACGAACCCGACGGACGGCGGCACGGACGCGGGCACCGCCGACGCCGGCGGCACGGACGCGGGTACCGGTGACGTGGGTGGTACGGACGCGGGTACCGGTGACGCGGGTGGTACGGACGCCGGCACCACGACGGACGGCAGCACCGGCGCCACCACCGGTTGAAGCGCGCCCACGGAGACCGGGACGGCGTCCCCTTGAGGTGACGCCGCCCGCACAGGGCCTCTCGTCCGTCCAGGGCTTCGGGCCCGGCCGCTATTGCACGAACGCGTCGCACACCGCGTCGTACTCGCGGGTCCACCACACCGCGAGGGCGGACGCGGCCGGGAACTGGGTGTCCGCGCGCGTGTCGCCGCGCTCGTAGTGCCAGCGCAGCATCCAGAAGTCGTTCAGCCGCTCCCACCACACCCGGTGCACGGCCGCGGCCAGCTCCGAGGGCGTGGCGCCGGCCGCGCGCCGGTACGCGCGCGCGTAGCCCCGCACCTTCGGCAGGTCCAGGGTCCCGCCGGGCGCCACGAAGAAGATCACGGCGGCGCGTACGGCCTCCTCCGCGCGCGGCTGCACACCGAGCCGGTCCCAGTCCACGATGGCGGCCGGGGTGTCGTCCTTGTACAGCAGGTTGAACGGGTGGAAGTCGCCGTGCACCCAGCCGACCGAACCGCCGCGCGGGGGGCGCCGGTCCGCGTGCTGCTCCAGCAGCGCGCGGCGTTCCAGCAGCCGGTGCCGGGCGAGTTCGTCGAAGGCGTCGGCGGGGCGGTGCCGGCGGACATGGGCGAGCAGGTCGTCGATGAGGGCGAAGGTGTCGGCCGGGTCCGCGCTCTCCACCGGGTGCGGGCTCGTCGCCGGGCGCGTGCGCCCCTTGGGAGGCATCACGCGCTCCAGACAGGCGTGCACGGCGCCCAGGAGCGCCCCCAGGCGCGCGCTCTCCCCGCGGGTGAGCTGACCGCCGTGCCGGTGCCTGCCGTCGATCCAGGGGTGCAGGGCGTAGGCGTTGCCGCCGACGACGGCGACCGTGCGGCCCTCGCGGTGCGCGAGCGGCACGGCGACCGGGACGCCGAGGTCGGCGAGGCGCTGGGTGGCCCGGTGCCGGCGTTCGATGGCGGCCGGGTCGGCGGTGTCCGGGTCGAAGTGGTGCTTGAGGAAGTAACGGCCGCTCGTGGTGCACAGCCGGTAGCCGCGGTTGAGCAGGCCCTGGTCGACCGGCTCACAGGCGAGGGCGGTACCCGCGGCGTACAGGCGGAGCAAGGAGCCCAGGGGGAGTGCGTGGGGCACGGGGGGTGGTACACATGAGCGCGGCACGCGCCAGATGCTAGGGCACGCACAGCCGCTGTGAGCTGGGGCTTGTCACAGGCAGTCGTCGACGGTCGCTTTCGGTCACGACGTGTGCTTTTCCGCTTCCGCGCGGGGCCGCGGCGAGGCCCTCACCCGCGCCTCACCCGTCCGCAGCCCCCGACGTCATCCGTATGCAGTAGATAAAGCGCGACTTTTCCGTCTTCGTGTGCGAGGCCGGTCTCACATGAAACTCTTCCCGTGACCTGGGTGCGCGGGATAACGTGCGGATGCTCCGGACTGCCGCAAGGCTGTGACCAGCGCGCTTCCGCACCACCTCGATTTACTTGGAAATCCAAGCAAAATCGCAGGTCAAACGGGGTTTCACAGAAATGTGGGGCACTGGGTAACGTGATGGTTGCAGGGCGCTCGCCGGGGCACCTGTCACGCCTGTTCCCGGCCGAGTGGCACCCACCCCGTGCCCCGGTGGTCGAAACAGGTGAGCCGCACTGGCCTACCGGCAACCCCGGGGGCCGGAACGACGGAGGAGCACACGTGACCGTGGAGAGCAGTGCCGCGCGCAAGCCGCGACGCACCGCCGCAGGCAAGGCCGGCACCGCCGGCGGCAAGACCGGCACCACCGGCGCCAAGCGCACCACCCGCAGCACCGCCGGGAAGAGCACCGATCCGGAGCTCGTTCAGCTGCTGACGCCGGAGGGCAAGCGGGTCAAGAACGCCGAGTACGACGCCTACGTCGCCGGCATCACCCCCGAAGAGCTGCGCGGCCTGTACCGCGACATGGTGCTCACCCGCCGCTTCGACGCCGAGGCCACCGCCCTGCAGCGCCAGGGCGAACTGGGCCTGTGGGCCTCCCTGCTGGGCCAGGAGGCCGCCCAGATCGGCTCCGGCCGGGCCACCCGCGAGGACGACTACGTCTTCCCGACCTACCGGGAGCACGGCGTCGCCTGGTGCCGCGGCGTCGACCCGACCAACCTGCTCGGCATGTTCCGCGGCGTGAACAACGGCGGCTGGGACCCGAACAGCAACAACTTCCACCTGTACACGATCGTCATCGGCTCGCAGACGCTGCACGCCACCGGCTACGCGATGGGCATCGCCAAGGACGGCGCGGACTCGGCGGTCATCGCCTACTTCGGCGACGGCGCCTCCAGCCAGGGCGACGTCGCCGAATCGTTCACCTTCTCCGCCGTCTACAACGCCCCCGTGGTGTTCTTCTGCCAGAACAACCAGTGGGCGATCTCCGAACCCACCGAGAAGCAGACCCGCGTCCCGCTCTACCAGCGCGCCCAGGGCTACGGCTTCCCGGGCGTCCGGGTCGACGGCAACGACGTGCTGGCCTGTCTCGCGGTCACCAAGTGGGCGCTGGAGCGCGCCCGCAACGGCGAGGGCCCCACCCTGGTGGAGGCGTTCACCTACCGCATGGGGGCCCACACCACCTCCGACGACCCCACCCGCTACCGGGGCGACGAGGAGCGGCTGGCCTGGGAGGCGAAGGACCCGATCCTGCGCCTGCGCCGGTACCTGGAGACCTCAAACCACGCGGACGAGGGATTCTTCGCGGAACTGGAGAGCGAGTCCGAGGCGTTGGGCAAACGAGTGCGCGAAGCGGTCCGCGCCATGCCCGACCCGGACCACTTCGCCATCTTCGAGAACGTGTACGCGGACGGGCACGCGCTCGTCGACGAGGAGCGCGCCCAGTTCGCCGCCTACCAGGCGTCGTTCGCCGATGAAGGGGGTCACTGAGATGGCCGAGAAGATGGCGATGGCCAAGGCCATCAACGAGTCGCTGCGCCGTGCCCTGGAGACCGACCCCAAGGTACTGATCATGGGCGAGGACGTCGGCAAGCTCGGCGGCGTCTTCCGGGTGACGGACGGACTGCAGAAGGACTTCGGCGAGAGCCGGGTCATCGACACCCCGCTCGCCGAGTCCGGCATCGTCGGCACCGCGATCGGCCTGGCCCTGCGCGGCTACCGCCCGGTGGTGGAGATCCAGTTCGACGGCTTCGTCTTCCCGGCCTACGACCAGATCGTGACCCAGCTAGCCAAGATGCACGCCCGCTCGCTGGGCAAGGTCAAGCTGCCGGTCGTCGTCCGCATCCCCTACGGCGGCGGCATCGGCGCGGTCGAGCACCACTCGGAGTCCCCCGAGGCGCTCTTCGCGCACGTGGCGGGCCTGAAGGTCGTCTCCCCGTCCAACGCGTCGGACGCGTACTGGATGATGCAGCAGGCCATCCAGAGCGACGACCCGGTGATCTACTTCGAGCCCAAGCGGCGCTACTGGGACAAGGCCGAGGTCGACCCCGAGGCGATCCCCGCCCCGCTGCACAAGGCGGCCGTGGTCCGCGAGGGCACCGACCTGACCCTGGCGGCCTACGGCCCCATGGTGAAGCTGTGCCAGGAGGCTGCGGCCGCGGCGGCCGAGGAGGGCAAGTCCCTGGAGGTCCTGGACCTGCGCTCGGTCAGCCCCCTCGACTTCGACTCCGTCCAGGCCTCGGTGGAGAAGACCCGCCGCCTGGTCGTGGTGCACGAGGCACCGGTGTTCCTCGGTTCCGGCGCGGAGATCGCCGCCCGGATCACCGAGCGCTGCTTCTACCACCTGGAGGCACCGGTCCTCAGGGTCGGCGGCTACCACGCCCCGTACCCGCCGGCGCGCCTGGAAGAGGAGTACCTGCCGGACCTGGACCGTGTGCTCGACGCCGTCGACCGCTCGCTGGCGTACTGAGGAGAGGGTCGTGACGACGATGACGGAAGCGTCCGTACGCGAGTTCAAGATGCCCGACGTGGGCGAGGGACTCACCGAGGCCGAGATCCTCAAGTGGTACGTCCAGCCGGGCGACACGGTGACGGACGGCCAGGTGGTCTGCGAGGTGGAGACGGCGAAGGCGGCCGTCGAACTGCCCATCCCGTACGACGGCGTGGTGCGCGAACTGCGATTCCCCGAGGGCACCACGGTGGACGTGGGCACGCCCATCATCGCGGTGGCGGTGGCCGGGGCCGGCGGTGCCGCGCCGCAGGCGCCCGCCGAGCAGCCCGCGGCGGCACCCGCTGCGGCGAAGGACGAGCCGAAGCCGGAGGGCCGCCAGCCGGTCCTCGTCGGGTACGGCGTGGCGACCTCCTCCACCAGGCGCCGCCCGCGCAAGGGCCCCGAGGTCACCGTTCCGGCGCCGGCCCAGGCGGTCCAGGCGGAGCTGAACGGCCACGGCGGCGCGGTCGCCGGGAAGTCCCGCCCGCTGGCCAAGCCCCCGGTGCGCAAGCTGGCCAAGGACCTGGGCGTCGACCTGGCCGCGATCACCCCCTCCGGCCCGGACGGCGTCATCACCCGCGAGGACGTCCACGCGGCGGCCACGCCCCGGACGGCCGAGCCGGCCGCCCCGGTCACGGCGGCGCCCGCCGCTCCCGCGGCCCCGGCGCCCGTGGCGTCGTACGACACCGCGCGGGAGACCCGCATCCCGGTCAAGGGCGTCCGCAAGGCCACCGCGCAGGCGATGGTCGGCTCGGCGTTCACCGCGCCGCACGTCACCGAGTTCGTGACGGTGGACGTGACCCGCACGATGAAGCTGGTCGAGGAGCTGAAGCAGGACAAGGAGATGCAGGGCCTGCGGGTCAACCCGCTCCTGCTGATCGCCAAGGCCCTGCTGGTCGCCATCAAGCGCAACCCGGACATCAACGCGTCCTGGGACGAGGCGAACCAGGAGATCGTGCGCAAGCACTACGTCAACCTGGGCATCGCGGCGGCCACCCCGCGCGGGCTGATCGTCCCGAACATCAAGGACGCGCAGGACAAGACGCTCCCGCAGCTGGCGCAGGCGCTGGGCGAACTGGTCTCCACGGCCCGCGAGGGCAAGACCTTCCCCGCGGCGATGCAGGGCGGCACGGTGACCATCACCAACGTCGGCGTCTTCGGCGTCGACACGGGCACCCCGATCCTCAACCCGGGCGAGTCCGCGATCCTCGCGGTCGGTGCGATCAAGCTCCAGCCGTGGGTCCACAAGGGCAAGGTGAAGCCGCGCCAGGTCACCACCCTGGCCCTGAGCTTCGACCACCGTCTGGTGGACGGTGAGCTGGGATCCAAGGTGCTCGCGGACGTCGCGGCGATCCTGGAGCAGCCGAAGCGGCTGATCACCTGGGCCTGAGGGCCCGGCGACTCGCCGGTACACGGCGAAGGGCCCGCCGCACGGGGTGCGGCGGGCCCTTGTCGTCGGTGCGTCAGCCGAGCTTGGCGAAGCCGTAGTTGAGCAGCTTCTTCGCGTCCGCCTCGCGCTGGGCGATGGAGGAGGAGGCGAGGACGGTGCCGATGACGGTTTTGCCGTTCCGGGTCGCGGCGAAGACCAGGCAGTACTTGGCCTCAGGGCCGGAACCGGTCTTCACGCCGATGGTGCCGCTGTAGCTGCTGAGGAGCCCGTTGGTGTTCTTCCACGGGTTCATCGTGCGGGTGCTGCCCGTCTTGGTGATCGTCTTCGCGGTGTACGACTTGGTCTTGACGATCGTGCGGAACGTGGAGCTCTTCATCGCGCTGCTGGCGATCTTCGTCAGGTCGCGCGGCGTCGAGTAGTTGGAGCCGTTGCCGATGCCGTCGAACGAGTCGAAGTGGGTGTTCTTCAGGCCCAGGTTCTTGGCGGCGGTGTTCATCTTGCCGATGAAGGACTTCACCCGCGCGGCCCGCGTGGAGCCGGAGCCGAACTTGTCGGCGAGCGCGTAGGCGGCGTCGCAGCCGGACGGCAGCATCAGGCCGTACAGCAGCTGACGCACGGTCACCTTGTCGCCGACGATCAGGTGGGCCTGGGAGGCGTTGTTCTTGACGACGTAGTCGCTGTACGCCTTCTGGATCGTGACCTTGGCGTCGAGGTTCAGGTTCGCCTGGGCGAGCACGACCTTGGCGGTCATGATCTTGGTGGTGGAGCCGGTGGAGCGCTTGGTGTCCGCCGCCTTCCCGTACAGCGTCGCGGCGTTGGCGTTGTTCATCACGAACCCGCCCTTGGCCACGATCGACGGCGCGGTGACGGCCTGCGCGGGCGCAGCGGTGAGGGCACCGGTCGCGAGCAGCGCGCCGGACGTGATGGCGACGGCGGATGCTCTGCGGAGGCGGATGCCCTTGATGCCGGTATTCAAAGTGATGACCTCGAATGTCTTGAATGCCCCTGGAATGCGGCCGAGTTGAGATGGCAAGCGTAAGCGGGCCGCATAGGTGTGACACGTAAGTAGCACAGAAGGTTGTGCGGTCGCTGGGAGAGGCGTGCGTCACGTCCGCATGATGGACGGTCCTGCCCTTGTGTACGTGTTGTATCTATGCTGTGGGCATGAACACGGCCGTCCAGCAGTCCGCCCCGCAGTCCCTCAAGCCGCCACCCGCCGCCGACCGCGTGTACACCCACGTCAAGCAGGGTGTGCTCGACCGTCGCTACGAGGGTGGCACCCTGCTCACCGAGGGTGAGCTGGCCGAGGCCGTCGGTGTCTCCCGCACACCCGTCCGGGAGGCCCTGCTGCGGCTGGAGGTCGAGGGCCTCATCCGGCTCTACCCGAAGAAGGGGGCCCTGGTCCTGCCGGTCTCCGCGCAGGAGATCGCCGACGTGGTGGAGACCCGGCTGCTGGTCGAGGAGCACGCGGCCCGCAAGGCCGTACCCGCGCCGCCGGGCCTGCTGGAGCGGCTGGCGGAGCTGCTGGAGCAGCAGAAGGCGCAGGCCGCGGCCGGCGACCTGGCCGCCGCCGCGGTCACCGACCGCTGCTTCCACGCCGAGATCGTGCGCAGCGGGGGCAACGAGATCCTCTCCCGGCTCTACGACCAGCTGCGCGACCGGCAGCTGCGGATGGGCGTCGCCGTCATGCACTCCCACCCCGACCGGATCGCCAAGACGCTCGCCGAGCACGAGGAGATCCTGGACGCGCTGCGCGCCGGCGACGCGGAGGCGGCCGTCGGGATCGTGCACCGGCACGTGGGCTGGTTCTCGCACCTGGCCCGGGGTGAGGTCCGATGAGCCTGCCGGGGCGCGGTGCCACCCTTCCGGGCGATCCGCCGGGCGGGCGCCGGGCCGTCGCCGTGTGGTCCATAGGCGTGGCCGTCTACTTCGTCGCCGTCATCTTCCGTACGTCGCTGGGGGTGGCCGGCCTCGACGCGGCCGACCGCTTCCACGTGGGCGCCTCCGCCCTGTCCACGTTCTCCATCCTCCAGCTGCTGGTCTACGCGGGCATGCAGATACCCGTCGGCCTGCTCGTGGACCACCTGGGCACCAAGAAGGTGCTGAGCATCGGCGCGGTGCTCTTCACCGCCGGGCAGCTGGGCTTCGCCTTCTCCCCCTCGTACGGCACCGCGCTCGCCTCGCGGGCGCTGCTGGGCTGCGGTGACGCGATGACCTTCATCAGCGTGCTGCGGCTCGGCACCCGCTGGTTCCCGGTCCGGCGCGGCCCGCTGGTCGCGCAGCTCGCGGGTCTGGTCGGCATGGCGGGCAACCTGGTCTCCACGCTGGTCCTGTCCCGGCTGCTGCACGGCATCGGCTGGACCCCGGCGTTCGCGGGCAGCGCGCTGGCGGGCGCGGTCGTCCTCGTGCTCACCCTGCTGTTCCTGAAGGACCACCCGGAGGGGCAGGAGCCGGAGCCGTCCCCGCACCGGGGCGCCGCCTACGTGCGCCGGCAGATCGCCGCGTCCTGGCGGGAGCCGGGCACCCGCCTGGGCCTGTGGGTGCACTTCACCACCCAGTTCCCGGCGATGGTGTTCCTGCTGCTGTGGGGCCTGCCGTTCCTGGTCGAGGCGCAGGGCCTCAGCCGCGCCACGGCCGGCGAACTGCTCACCCTCGTAGTGCTGTCCAACATGGTGATCGGCCTGGTCTACGGCCAGATCGTCGCCCGGCACCACGCGGCGCGGCTGCCGCTGGCACTGGGCACGGTGGCCGCCACCGCGCTGCTGTGGGCGGCGACCCTGGCCTACCCCGGCGAGCACGCCCCGATGTGGCTGCTGCTGGTGCTGTGCACGGTGCTCGGCGCGTGCGGACCGGCCTCGATGCTCGGCTTCGACTTCGCCCGTCCGGCCAACCCGCCCGAGCGACAGGGCACCGCGTCCGGCATCACCAACATGGGTGGCTTCATCGCCTCCATGACGACGCTCTTCGCGGTCGGCGTGCTGCTGGACGCGACGGGGAACGACTACACCGTGGCGTTCAGCGCCGTGTTCGTGCTCCAGGCGCTCGGCGTCGGCCAGATCCTGCGGCTGCGGGGGCGGGCGGCGCGGCGCGAGCGGGAGCGGCTGGTCGCCAGCCGCGTGGAGACGGTGCACGTGCCGGCGGCGTGAGCCACGGGTTCTCCCGCGCGCCCGCCCGTCCCCGGCCGGCCGAGGGGGCGGCCGGGCGCCGTCACGGCGTCACCGCGAAGTGCCGCAGGATGGCCGCCGCCAGGTCCTGGTCGCCCTCCGTCTTCACCCGGTCCGCCACCGCCTCGGGGCTCACCCGGCCGCAGGCCAGACGGACGTAGGTCTCCCAGTCGAGGCTGAGGGTGGCCGCCGGGCCGAGGGCGGGGGCGGTCTCCACCGTGCCGCGGCCCTGGATGTCGACGCGGACCGTGCGCAGGAACTCGACCGGGCCGTGCACGTCGAACACGATCGCCGAGCTGCGCGGCGCGTCCGCGTCGTGCGCCACGACCTTGGGCAGCGCCTCCAGCAGGACGTCCCGGGTGACGTAGGCGCCCGGCGAGTCCAGGTTGCCGGGGAGGCCGAGGGCCGCGCGAAGGTCCTGCTCGTGCACCCACACGTCGAACGCCCGGGCACGGTAGGCCTGTTCCAGGGTGATCTCCTTGCCCAGCGGGCCGCGCACCTTCGTGCCGGGGTCCCGGGCCTCGTTGCGCAGCTGGCGGTTGCGGCGGATGACCGTGTACTCCAGCTCGGCCGTCATCTCCGGCGCCGTGTGGTGACGGCGGACGTCGACCTGCATCTCCATGTAGCGCTGGTGCTCGGTGGTGACGTGGAAGAGGTCGCGCGGCAGGGAGTGGATGGGGCGCGGGTCGCCGAGCATCTCGCAGTCCAGGCCGATGACATGCGACACGATGTCCCGCACCGACCAGCCGGGGCAGGGTGTCCGCCGGTTCCACTCACCCTCGACGAGCGGCTGCACCATCTCGGATATCGCTTCGACGGAGTGGGTCCAGGCGTCGGCGTAGGGCTGGAGGGTGGGATGCAGACTCACGGAACGGGACCCCTCGGCGGTCGGTACACGGGCAGGTTGTGGCGGCATGGCCAGTGGGCGGCTGCACTTCGGCGGGTGTCTTCAGAGTCCCCCAGGTTCTCGGCTTCGCTCGAACTGGGGGCACCCCCAAGTTACGCTGCTGAAAGGCACCCCGGCAGTGCTTTCGTGTGACGATCGTAGGCCCGTGTGGACGACTCGAATGCCAGGACGGTGGTAGTGTGCGCGCCTCGCTGATCCAGATCGCTGTGGACGAGGACGAAACGGTCGACTCCCGGCGCCTGCGCGTGGCCGCGCTGGTGCGGGAGCAGAGCGGGGCCGACCTCGTCGTACTGCCCGAACTGTGGACCACCGGCGCCTTCGCCTTCGAGGAGTTCGGCCGCGCGGCCGAGCCGCTCGAAGGGCCGACGTACGAGGCGATGGCCAAGGCGGCGAGCGACGCGGGCGTGTGGCTGCACGCGGGCTCCCTTCCCGAGAGGGACCCTGACGGCACCCTCTACAACACGTCCCTCCTCTTCTCCCCCTCCGGGGACCGGGCCGCGGCCTACCGCAAGATCCACCGCTTCGGCTTCGACAAGGGCGAGGCGGTGCTGATGGGCGCGGGCCAAGATCTGGTGACGGTCCGGCTGCCGGAGACCACGCTCGGCCTGGCCACCTGCTACGACCTCCGTTTCCCCGAACTCTTCCGCGGTCTGGTCGACGCCGGCGCCGAGACGCTGGTGATCCCGGCGGGCTGGCCCGAGCGGCGACGGGCGCACTGGACGCTGCTGGCCCGGGCGCGGGCGGTGGAGAACCAGGCGTTCGTGCTCGCCTGTGGAACGGCCGGGACCCATGCCGGAGTTCCGCAGGCGGGTCACTCGATCGTGGTGGATCCGTGGGGCGAGGTGCTCGCCGAGGCGGGCCCCGGGGAAGAGGTCCTCACGGTCGACCTGGACCCGGCGAGGGTCGGCGCGACCCGCGAACAGTTCCCGGCGCTCAAGGACCGCGTACTGGGTCTCGAACCGCCCCGGCGCCTGACCTAGGGCCTCTCGTCCGGATCATGCCGGCCTGATCCGGACGCAAGACCCTGGTAAGCGTCAGTCCTCCTCCCCCTCCTTCTCGGCGAGGTGGATCACGCACACCGCCACCGCGATCAGCAGTGCCGGGTCGGCGTCCTCCCGTACGACGTCCACGCCGTACGTGTCGCGGACGCTCAGCCAGCGGCGGGAGATCACCGCGAGGAGTTCGCCGTCGTACTCGACGGCCACCTCGCGGTCCAGGATCTTTCCGCTGACGTCGAGTTCGGTGCCGTCCACCAGGGAGACCCGGTAGTGGTTGCGCAGCAGGGACAGCCGCTTGCGCCGGATCCTGGCGAGAGGCTCGCCGTCGCGTTCGATCAGCATCGTGTCGCGCAGGGCGAACATCTTCTGGTGGATGTCGATCAGGACCCGTCCCTCGGTGTCCTTCAGCTCGAAGGTGTCCCGCAGGCGCATCGCCTTGCCGTCGACGAGGAACACCTTCCGGCCGTGTTCGTCCTCGATCCACCAGTCGTCACCGATGCCGAGGATCCGGTCGCGCACGAGGAATCTCATACGGTCATGCTTCCCCGGCGCGAGCCGATCGTCACAGGTTGTGCCGGTTCGCCGGGCCGGCCCGGAGGGCCGCGCGCGCTCATCTGACGGGACGTCGCAATCCAGCGGGACACCAGGTGTCGTGGGGATGAACTTCCCGGTCGTGCGGGCACGTTGGCCAACCAACGGCACCCTCCCCGAGTCGAACGGTGCGGAAGCCGGCGCCGGCCGGCCGAACAGTCCGCCCGTTCCCCGGAGGTCACCGTGTCCGCTCGCACCCACCGCCGCCGTCCCGCCCGCGCGCTCGCCCTGGCCGTCGGCACGGCCGCCGCGCTGGCCGTGCCGTCCGCCCTGTCCGGCACCGCGGTGGCGGCCACCTCGCCCGCCACCGCCACGGTCAACCCGTACGACTGGCAGCTCACCTACCAGGCCGCCCCCGGCCAGACCAACAAGGCCACCGTCACCGCGTCCCTGACCGCCGACCGCTCGGGCATCACCTACGTGATCGACGACACCGTCACGATCAAGGCGGGCCACGGCTGCGCCCACCCGGACGGCGCGGACCCGACGAAGGTCTCCTGCACGGTCACCAGCCTCGACAGCCAGGACCCGTACGCCGCCCTCGTCGTGAACCTCGGTGACCGCGACGACACCCTCGCGTACAAGAACGCCACCGACCAGATCTACTACTACGCCCAGATCTCCCTGGGCCCCGGCAACGACAAGGCGACCGACTCCGGCCGCCTCGACGGCGCCTACGTCTCGGGCGACGCGGGCGACGACAGGCTCACGGTCGGCAAGGAGGGCCTGGCCTGGGGCGGCGACGGCAACGACACGGTGGACGCGAGCGGCGGCGACAACATCGTGCAGGGCGGCAAGGGCGACGACGCGCTGCACGGCGGCAGCGGGGCGCAGTACCTGGCCGGTGACGACGGCAAGGACACGATCACCGGCGGCACCGGCGACGACACCCTGTACGGCGGCAAGGGCGACGACGTCCTGTACGGCAACAGCGGCAACGACAAGCTGTACGGCAACAGCGGCAACGACAGGCTCTACGGCGGTCCGGGCCGGGACACGCTCTCCGGTGGCCCCGGCCGGAACGTGGTCCACCAGGACTGACCGCCGCACCGGTCGCGGGCGAGCCGTACCGTGCCCGGGTTGTCCACAGGGTCCGGAACGGCTGTCGGCGTCGGGTGGCACCCTTGGGGTCATGACCGACTCCGCACCCCGACGCGCCCGAGTCCGCGCCCCCGAGCTGATCGGCAAGGGCGGCTGGCTGAACACGGGAGAGACCCAGTACACCCTCGCCGACCTGCGTGGACGCATAGTCGTCCTGGACTTCTGGACCTTCTGCTGCGTCAACTGCCTGCACGTCCTGGACGAGCTGCGCGAGCTGGAGGAGAAGCACCGGGACACGCTCGTGGTGATCGGGGTGCACTCGCCGAAGTTCGTGCACGAGGCCGAGCACCAGGCGGTGGCGGACGCCGTGGAGCGCTACGGGGTGGCGCACCCGGTCCTGGACGACCCCGAGCTGGCCACCTGGAAGCAGTACGCGGTGCGCGCCTGGCCGACGCTCGTGGTGATCGACCCCGAGGGGTACGTCGTCGCGCAGCACGCGGGCGAGGGTCATGTCCACGCCATCGAGCGGCTGGTGACCGAGCTGGAGGCCGAGCACGAGGCCAAGGGAACCCTGCGCCGTGGCGACGGCCCCTACGTGCCGCCGGAGCCCGAGCCGACGACGCTGCGCTTCCCGGGCAAGGCCCTGCTGCTGCCGTCCGGCACCTTCCTGGTCAGCGACACCACCCGGCACCAGCTGGTGGAGCTGGCCGGGGACGCCGAGACCGTCATACGGCGCATCGGCGCCGGCACGCGCGGATTCACCGACGGAGGCCCCGGGGAGGCGACCTTCAACGAGCCGCAGGGCCTCGCCCTGCTCGACGACGGCTCGGTGGTCGTCGCCGACACCGTCAACCACGCCCTGCGCCGCCTGGACCCGGCCACGGGCGAGGTGACCACCCTGGCGGGCACCGGGAAGCAGTGGTGGCAGGGCTCGGCGACCTCCGGCCCGGCCCGCGAGGTGGACCTCTCCTCGCCGTGGGACGTGGCGGTCTTCGGCGGCAAGGTGTGGATCGCGATGGCCGGCGTCCACCAGCTGTGGACGTACGACCCGGCCGGCCGGACGGTCGCCGTGGCGGCCGGTACCACCAACGAGGGCCTGGTGGACGGGCCCGCGGCCGAGGCGTGGTTCGCCCAGCCCTCCGGCCTCGCGGCCACCGCCGACCGGCTGTGGCTCGCCGACTCCGAGACGAGCGCCCTGCGCTGGGTCGACCCCGACGGGCAGGTGCACACCGCCGTCGGCACCGGCCTGTTCGACTTCGGCCACCGGGACGGCGCCGCCGGCCAGGCCCTGCTCCAGCATCCGCTGGGCGTCACCGCCCTGCCGGACGGCTCGGTCGCCGTCGCCGACACCTACAACCACGCCCTGCGCCGGTACGACCCGGCGACCGGCGAGGTCACGACGCTCGCCACCGACCTGCGCGAGCCCAGCGACGCGGTCCTGGCCGGCGGGGACATCGTGGTCGTGGAGTCGGCCCGGCACCGGCTGACCCGGCTGCGGCTGCCCGAGGAGGCGGTGCGCGTGGAGTCGGTCGCCCACCGCACCCGGCGCGCCGCGACCGAGGTCGCACCCGGCGCGCTGCGCCTGGACGTGATCTTCCAGGCCCCGGCCGGCCAGAAGCTCGACACCAGATACGGCCCCTCGACCCGGCTGCTGGTCTCCGCGACCCCGCCCGAGCTGCTGCTCAAGGGCGAGGGGGCGGACACCGACCTCTCCCGCGACCTGGAACTGAACCCGGCCGTCACGGAGGGCGTGCTGCACGTCTCCGCGATGGCGGCCTCCTGCGACGACGATCCCGCCAACGCCTACCCGGCCTGCCACGTGCACCAGCAGGACTGGGGCGTCCCGGTCCGCCTCACCGAGGGCGGCGCGGACCGGCTGCCGCTGGTGCTGGCGGGGATGGACGAGACCGCCCCCGCACAGGGCTGAGCGGCGCGGTCGGCGGGCACGTCGTCGGCAAGACGCCGGCAAGGCGCCGGAAAGCGGCTGAACCCACCGTCGAACGCAGGTGGGTTCAGCCGTCAGACGCCGTAGCCGTCGGAGTAGCCGTCGACGCGGTGGTGGCGGGGTTCCTCCTCCACCACCGGGGTCGTCGGCGGGACCACCACGCGACGGCGGCGGGCTATGCCGCTGAACGTCGCGACGCCGATCAGGCCCACGGCCATCAGGATCAGGCCGACGACGGTCAGGTTGACGCCTTGCATGTGCCAGTCGGTCGCGAACGTCAGAATGGCCCCCACGGCGATGAGGATGATGCATCCGCCGAGACCCATGAGACCTCGCCTCCCCTTCCGGTTCCGGAATCTCCGGTGCCGTCCGGGTACCCGGCCAGGGCCCGACTAGCCCTCCAGGAAGGCGGTCAGAGCGTTCGCCAGCAGGAAGGGGTCGTCGGCGCCGCAGAGTTCACGGACGCTGTGCATGGAGAGGATCGCCACGCCGATGTCGACCGTGCGGATGCCGTGCCGGGCCGCGGTGATCGGGCCGATCGTGGTGCCGCACGGCATGGAGTTGTTGGAGACGAAGGTCTGGAAGGGGACGTTCGCCTTCTCGCAGGCCGCGGCGAACACCGCGCGGCCCGAACCGTCCGTGGCGTAGCGGTTGTTGACGTTGACCTTGAGGATCGGTCCGCCGTTGACGCGCGGGTGGTGCGTCGGGTCGTGCCGTTCGGCGTAGTTGGGGTGCACGGCGTGGCCCGTGTCGGAGGACAGGCACACCGTCCCGGCGAAGGCGCGGGCCCGGTCCTCGAACGACCCGCCGCGCGCGAGGACCGAGCGCTCCAGGACGGTGCCGAGCAGCGGGCCGTCCGCGCCGGTGTCCGACTGCGAGCCGTTCTCCTCGTGGTCGAAGGCGGCCAGCACCGGGATGCGGGTGAGCGCCCCGCCGGAGGCCGCCGCGGCGGCGAGGGCGGCGGCACCGGCGTGCACGGACAGCAGGTTGTCCATCCGGGGACCGGCGACCAGCTCGCGGTCCCGGCCGAGGTAGGCGGGCGGCTCCACCGGGTAGGTCATCAGGTCCCAGCCGGTCACCGAGCCCGCCGCCAGGCCGGCCTCCTGCTCCAGGAAGGCGATGAGTTCGCCGTCGAGCACGTCGTTGCCGAGGCCCCACACCGGCTGGAGGTGCCGCTGCTTGTCGAGCTTGAGCCCCTCGGAGCCGACCGAACGGTCCAGGTGGATGGCTAGCTGCGGCACCCGCAGCAGCGGCCGGTCCACGTCGACCAGGACGGAGGAGCCGTCGCGCAGGCTCAGCCGGCCGGCCAGGCCGAGGTCCCGGTCCAGCCAGGAGTTCAGCAGCGGGCCGCCGTAGATCTCGACGGCGACCTGGCGCCAGCCGTGCGCCCCGCTGTCCGGGCGCGGCTTGACCCGGAGGTTGGGGGAGTCGGTGTGCGCGCCGATGATGTGGAAGGGGGTGTGCGGCTCGGCGCCCTCGGGCACGTACCAGGCCACGATCGCGCCGCCGCGCAGCACGTACTTGCCGCCGTGCGTCCCGTCCCAGGCGTCCGTCTCCGCCACCTGCCGGAAGCCGGCCTTCTCCAGCCGCTCGGCGGTGTTCGCCACGGCGTGGTACGGCGTCGGGCTCGCGGCCAGGAAGGACATCAGGTCGTCGGTGTGGCCGCGGTCGAAGGGGAGGGGAGCGCGCGAGGCGCTCCCTGGAGGGGCGGCGGCGGGTGACGGGCGGGATGGTGCGCTCATGGGATTCACCTTAACGACGTGCACGGGCCCGCTCCCGGTAAGGAGCGGGCCCGTGCGCGGAATCGACGGGGTCGTCCGGAAGGTCCGGGCGGACCGGTCAGAACGCCGCTTCGTCCAGCTCCATCAGGTCCAGCTCGACGCCCGCGGCGACCTTGCGGGCGAGGGTGACGCCCGGCAGGACGTTCGCCGCGAAGAACTTCGCCGCGGCGATCTTGCCCGTGTAGAACGCCTTGTCCTTCGCCGAGGCCGTGGCCAGCTTCTCGGCGGCGATCGCGGCGCCCTTCAGGAGCAGGTAGCCGACGACGACGTCACCGGAGGCCATGAGCAGGCGGGTGGTGTTCAGGCCGACCTTGTAGATGTTCTTGGTGTCCTGCTCGGTGGCGGCGAGGTCGGTCAGCATCAGGCCGACGATCGCCTCCAGCTCCACGGCCGCCTTGGCCAGGTGCTCGCGGGCGGCGGACAGCTCCTCGCCGCCGGTGCCGAGCGCCAGGAACTTCTTGATGTCCTCGGCGAGGGAGTTCAGCGCGGCGCCCTGGTTGCGGACGATCTTCCGGAAGAAGAAGTCCTGGCCCTGGATGGCCGTGGTGCCCTCGTAGAGGGTGTCGATCTTGGAGTCCCGGATGTACTGCTCGATCGGGTACTCCTGGAGGAAGCCGGAGCCGCCGAAGGTCTGCAGCGACTGGGCGAGCTGCTCGTAGCCCTTCTCGGAGCCGTAGCCCTTGACGATGGGCAGCAGCAGGTCGTTCAGCGCGTGCTCGGCGGAGGAGTCCTCGCCGTTCGCCTCCTTGATCTGGATGGCGTCCTGGATCGAGGCGGTGTAGAGGACGAGGGCGCGCATGCCCTCCGCGTACGCCTTCTGCGTGATCAGCGAGCGGCGCACGTCGGGGTGGTGGGTGATGGTGACCTTGGGCGCGGTCTTGTCCATGAAGTTGGCCAGGTCCGGGCCCTGGACGCGCTCCTTGGCGTACTCCAGCGCGTTGAGGTAGCCGGTGGAGAGCGTGGAGATCGCCTTCGTGCCGACCATCATGCGGGCGAACTCGATGATGCGGAACATCTGGCGGATGCCGTCGTGCTTGTCGCCGATCAGCCAGCCCTTGGCGGGGTGCTTGTCGCCGAAGGTCATCTCGCACGTGTTGGAGGCCTTCAGGCCCATCTTGTGCTCGACGTTGGTGGCGTAGACGCCGTTGCGCTCGCCCAGCTCGCCGGTCTCGAAGTCGAAGAGGTACTTCGGGACGAGGAAGAGGGACAGGCCCTTGGTGCCGGGACCGGCGCCCTCGGGACGGGCGAGCACGTAGTGGAGGATGTTCTCCGACATGTCGTGCTCACCGGAGGTGATGAAGCGCTTCACGCCCTCGATGTGCCAGGAGCCGTCCTCCTGCTGCACGGCCTTGGTGCGGCCGGCGCCGACGTCCGAGCCCGCGTCGGGCTCGGTGAGGACCATGGTGGAGCCCCACTGCTTCTCGACTGCGATCCTGGCGATGTGCTTCTGGACCTCGTTGCCCTCCTCGAAGAGGATGCCGGCGAACGCGGGGCCGGAGGAGTACATCCACACGGCCGGGTTGGCGCCCAGGATCAGCTCGGCGTAGGCCCAGATCAGGGAGCGCGGAGAGGTGGTGCCGCCGATCTCCTCGGGCAGGCCGAGCCGCCAGTACTCGGAGTCCATGAAGGCCTGGTAGCTCTTCTTGAAGGACGCCGGGACGGGCGCGGTGTTGGTCTCCGGGTCGAAGACCGGCGGGTTGCGGTCGGCGTCGGCGAAGGACTCGGCCAGCTCGTTCTCGGAGAGGCGGGTCAGCTCCTCCAGGACGCTCTTGGCGGTCTCGACGTCCATCTCCTCGAACGGGCCGGTGCCGTACACCTTGTCGCGCCCCAGTACTTCGAAGAGGTTGAACTCGATGTCGCGGAGATTCGACTTGTAGTGCCCCATGGCGACGGCTCCGTAGAGGGATCGGCGAGGCACCTGCTCCTCGCACCTAGTTCACGTACCAACAAGTAGCTACGATGATGCTACCCGTCGGTAATAAGAAGCAACCCCGATCCCCGGATCTGTGACCCACCCCTCGCCCGGTTCTCAGTACCCTTACGCGCATGTACGGATACGGCCAGCCCATGGACGGGGGTGCTGCCCAGCAGCAGTACGCCTCGTCGCAGCAGCAGATGCCGGGTGGTGTCGGCGGATACGGGCAGCAGCCGCCGCTGTACCCCGAGCCGTCGCCGCCCTCGCTGGCGGACGCGGTGCGCGCCTTCACGACCGGGCAGATGTCCGCCGAGGACTTCCAGCAGGTCTTCGCCACGTCGAAGGTGTACTGCCCGCGCGGTGACACTCCCGGCTTCCTGGCGCTGCACAACACCCAGCAGCCGGTGATCCCGATGTTCACCTCGCTGAAGGAGCTGCGCCGGTACGCCGGCAAGGAGTCCAAGTACTTCGTCATCACCGGCGCCGAGGTGATCGACCTGCTGCCGACCGGCTACGGCTTCGTCCTGGACATGGAGGGCGAGCACCGGATGGTCTTCGACGCGAAGGCGGTCGAGCAGATGGTCGACTTCGCGATGCGCCGCATGTACGGCTAGACGCCATCGCCGCGCGGACGGGCATCGCTCCGCGCCCGCGCGCGGGGAGCCCGGAGGGAATGCCCTCCGGGCTTTCTCTGTTCTGGGTGGCAAGAAGTTCAACGCTCAACTAAAGTGGGCGTACCAAGGAGGTACCCACCATGCCTGCAGTGACCGTCGAGAACCCGTTGACGCTGCCCCGTGTGACCGCTCCCGCCGACGCCGTGGCCCGCCGCGTGCTCACCGTCACGACCGCGCCGAGCGGTTACGAGGGCGAGGGCTTCCCGGTGCGCCGGGCGTTCGCGGGGATCAACTACCGCCACCTCGACCCGTTCATCATGATGGACCAGATGGGCGAGGTAGAGTACGCGCCGGGCGAGCCCAAGGGCACCCCCTGGCACCCCCACCGTGGCTTCGAGACCGTCACGTACATCATCGACGGTGTCTTCGACCACCAGGACAGCAACGGCGGCGGCGGCACCATCACCAACGGCGACACCCAGTGGATGACCGCGGGCTCGGGCCTGCTGCACATCGAGGCCCCGCCGGAGTCCCTCGTCGTGTCCGGCGGCCTCTTCCACGGGCTCCAGCTGTGGGTGAACCTCCCCGCCAAGGACAAGATGATGGCCCCGCGCTACCAGGACATCCGAGGCGGCAACGTCCAGCTCCTGACCACCCCCGACGGCGGCGCGCTGCTGCGGGTCATCGCCGGCGAGCTGGACGGCCACCAGGGCCCCGGCATCACCCACACCCCGATCACGATGATCCACGCGACCCTCGCGCCGGGGGCGGAGCTCACCCTGCCGTGGCGTGAGGACTTCAACGGTCTGGCGTACGTCCTCGCGGGCCGCGGCAGCGTCGGTGCCGAGCGCCGCCCGATCCACCTGGGCCAGACGGCCGTCTTCGGCGCCGGCTCCTCGCTCACCGTCCGCGCGGACGAGAAGCAGGACTCGCACACCCCGGACCTGGAGGTCGTCCTCCTCGGCGGACAGCCCATCCGGGAGCCGATGGCCCACTACGGCCCGTTCGTCATGAACACCAAGGAAGAACTCATGCAGGCCTTCGAGGACTTCCAGAAGGGCCGGCTCGGCAGCATCCCGGCGGTCCACGGGATGACCGAGGGCGGCATCTGACCGCTCACCGGCGGGCCCGCCGGCTCCCCCTCACGACCCCGGCCGTACGTCGGCCGGGGTCGGCGTGTCCTCACCCGCCCGGACCCGCGTCGCAGGACAGCCGACGCGTCGCGTGATCCGCTGGACGCGTGCAGTACCTCCCTGTCGCCGCACGCCGGTTCGCCGCCTGGTGTGCCGTGCTGCTGCTCGCCGCCGGGGTCGGGTGGGTCGGGGTGCGGTTGTGCGCGGAGTTCCGTACGGCCGTCACGCCGGTGCTGCTCGCCCTGCTCGGGACCGCGCTGCTCGGGCCGTTGTACCGGTGGCTGGTGCGGGCCGGGGTGGGGGCGTCGCCGGCGGCCGGGCTCACCTGTGTCGCCGTCGTGGCCGTCGTCGGCGGAGCCGTGTACATCGTCGTCGCCGCGCTCGTCGACACCGGCGCGGAGATCCTCGCCTCGCTGCGGAACGCGGCCAAGGGGGTCGCACGGCACTTCGGCGCCGCCGGGACCAGCCTGGACGACCTCGCCGCCAACGCCCGGCAACTGCTGGGCAGGTTCGGCGGCACCGCCGCGTCCAACGTCATCAGCGGCGTCAGCGTCGTCGCCGAGTCCATCGCCATGGCCGTGCTCGCCCTGCTGCTCGTCTTCTTCTTCCTGCGCGACTCCGACCGCGCCCTGGCCGGCCTGCGCTCGCTGGCGCCCGGCGACAGCGCCGATCTCCTGGAGGCCATCGCCCGGCGGTCCTTCGCCGCGGTCGAGGGCTTCATGCGCGGCACGACCTTCATCGCGCTCATCGACGCCCTGTGCATCACCGTCGGCCTGCTGATCCTCCGGGTACCGGGTGCGATCGGGCTCGGCGCGCTCGTCTTCGTCGGCGCGTACATCCCCTACCTCGGCGCCTTCCTCTCCGGCGCGGTGGCCGTGCTGGTCACCCTGGCCGACCGGGGCTTCGTCATCGCGCTGTGGGCGCTCGGGGTGGTGCTCGCGGTGCAGGTGCTGGAAGGGCACGTGCTGCAACCGGTGATCCAGAGCCGGACCGTGCAGATGCACCCGGCCGCCGTGCTGCTCACCATCACCGCGGGCGCCTCGGTCGCGGGCATCCTCGGCATGCTCCTCGCGGTCCCGCTGACCGCGGCGGCCTTCGGCGCCGTCCGGGAACTGCGCGGACGTCAGGCCACGTCCCGCGACGCGCCGGCCCCCGAGCCACCCGGTTCGTAGAGCTCGAACCAGATGCTCTTGCCCTCGCCCCGAGGGTCCACCCCCCAGCCGTCCGCGAGGAGTTCGATCAGCATCAGGCCCCGCCCGGAGGAGGCCAGTTCACCGGGGCGGCGCTTGTGCGGGAGGTCGTCGCCGGTGTCGAAGACCTCCACCCGCAGCCGCCGCCCGGGACCCTCGCCCATGACCTCCGCGAGCAGCACCGCGTCGGCGTCGGTGTGCACCAGCACGTTGGTGACCATCTCCGAGACCAGCAGCACCGCCGAGTCCACCTGCTCGGCCGACGTCCAGTCGTGCAGCAGTCCGCGCAGGTGCTGGCGGGCCTCGGCGATCCGCTCCGGCTCGTCCTGCGCCACCGACAGCAGCGTGCGCCGCACCACCGGCCGCACGGCGACGGTGCCGCCGCGCCCGCGGCCCTCTCCCGGCCGGCCCAGCAGCAGCAGCGCGATGTCGTCCTCGCGGCGGTCGGCCAGCGGGCCGGTGGTGTGGTGCGAGGACGGCCCGTGCACGCCCTGCACCAGCGCGTCGGCGAGGGACTCCAGGTCGCCCTCGTGGTCCTCCAGGATCGCGCGCAGCCGGCGCCAGCCGCTCTCCATGTCGTGCCCGCCGGTCTCGATCAGGCCGTCGGTGCACAGCATCAGCGTCTCGCCGGGTTCCAGCGTGAACCGGGTCCTCGGGTAGTCGGCGTCCGGATCGAGACCCAGCGGCAGCCCGCCCGCCGTCGGCCGGGTCATCACCGTGCCGTCCGTCATCCGGATCACCGGGTCCGGGTGCCCGGCGCGGGCCATCTCCAGCCGGCCGGTCGGCGGGTCGGCCTCCACGTACAGGCAGGTCGCGAAGCGGAGGTCGGCCAGCCCGTCCTCCCCGGGGCCGTCGGTGAGACCGTGCAGGAAGCGGGAGGCGCGGGAGAGGACGGCGTCCGGGCGGTGCCCCTCGGAGGCGTAGGCGCGCAGCGCGATCCGCAGCTGTCCCATCAGGCCGGCCGCGCGCACGTCATGGCCCTGGACGTCCCCTATGACCAGGGCGAAGCGGCCGGAGGGCAACGGGATCATGTCGTACCAGTCGCCGCCGACCTGGAGTCCGCCGCCGGTCGGGATGTAGCGGGCGGCCACCCGCATCCCCGGGATCTCGGGGCCGAGCGAGGGCAGCATGGAGCGCTGGAGACCCTCCGTCAGCTCGCGCGCGGACTCGGCGGCGCCGGCCCGGGACAGCGCCTGGGCGAGCATCCGGGCGACCGTCGTCAGGACCGCGCGCTCGTCCGGGGTGAACGCCACGGGATAGGTGAAGGCGGCCATCCAGGCGCCCATCGTGCGCCCGCCGGCCGTGAGCGGCAGGAATGCCCAGGAGCGGCGCCCGAAGTGCCGGGCGAGCGGCCAGGTCGCCGGGTAGCGGTCCCGGTACGCCTCGGGCGAGGACAGGTAGACCGCGCGGCCCGTGCGGACGACCTCGGCCGCCGGGTAGTCGGTGGCCAGCGGCATGTTCGAGAAGGGGCCCATGTCGGCGGGGGTGTGCCCGTGCTGGCCGGTGACCGTCAGCCGGTCGCCCTCGACGCCGAACACCACGAGCCCGTCAGGCGAGAACCCCGGCATCGACAGGGCGCCCGCGACCCGCAGCACCTCCGCCGTGGACCGGGCCTCCGCCAGCGCCCGGCCCGCGTCCAGCAGGAACGCCTCCCGGGAGCGCCGCCAGTCCCCGGTGACCGCGCTACGGCCGGCCGCCGTGCCCGGGGCCGGGTCGGTCACCTCTTGGAGGGTGCCGATCAGCTCGTACGCGTGCCGCTCGGGGTCGAAGGACGGCTTCGACCGGCTGCGGACGATCCGCACGATGTTGCCGTCCCCGTCCATGATCCGGATGCGCACCTCGGCGAGGGTGCCCTCGGCGACGGCCAGCCGCACCACGCCGGTGATCTCGTTCCAGTCGACCGGATGGAAACGGGCCCGGGTCTGCGCCTCCGTCAGGGTGGCGGGCTCCGCCGGCAGGCCGAGCAGCCGCGCCGCCTCGGCGTCCACGGTGACCAGCCCGGTGTCGGTGTCCCAGTGCCAGAGACCGGTCGCGAGGGAGGCGAGGACCTCCTCCACGGACGGCAGCGGCTCACCTGTACGCATTGCCCCACTTTAGGGAGAGGTGTGCGGAGCCTGCCACCGTAGACGCGCGAGCGGTGCGGACGGTAATGGTGGGGAGCCGATCTTGGGGTGCCCGGTACCCTTGGGATGGCCTAGGCCGTACCCGCCTGGCGACACCCGATCCGCAAAGACTGGATGAACGACGATGCATCGGTACAGGTCCCACACCTGCGGCCAGCTCCGCGCCTCTGACGTCGGCACCGACGTCCGGCTGAGTGGCTGGCTGCACAATCGGCGCGACCTGGGCGGCATCCTCTTCATCGATCTCCGTGACCACTACGGCATCACGCAGCTGGTCGCGCGCCCGGGCACCCCGGCGTACGAGGCCCTGGACAAGATCTCCAAGGAGTCCTCGGTTCGTGTCGACGGCCGCGTTGTTTCACGTGGAACCGAGAACGTGAACCCCGACCTGCCCACCGGCGAGATCGAGGTGGAGGTCGCCGAGGTCGAGCTGCTCGGTGCGGCGCAGCCCCTGCCCTTCACCATCAACACCGAGGACGGGGTCAACGAGGAGCGGCGCCTGGAGTACCGCTTCCTGGACCTGCGCCGCGAGCGCATGCACCGCAACATCATGCTGCGCACGGCCGTGATCTCCGCGATCCGCCAGAAGATGTCGGCGATGGGCTTCAACGAGATGGCGACGCCGATCCTGTCCGCCACCTCCCCCGAGGGCGCCCGCGACTACGTGGTCCCCTCCCGGGTGCACCCGGGCAAGTTCTACGCGCTGCCCCAGGCTCCGCAGCAGTTCAAGCAGCTGCTGATGATCTCGGGCTTCGACCGCTACTTCCAGATCGCGCCCTGCTTCCGTGACGAGGACGCCCGCGCCGACCGCTCGCCCGGCGAGTTCTACCAGCTCGACGTCGAGATGAGCTTCGTCGAGCAGGAGGACGTCTTCCAGCCGATCGAGAAGCTCATGACGGAGCTGTTCGAGGAGTTCGGCGGCGGCCGCCACGTCACCTCCCCGTTCCCGCGCATCCCGTTCCGTGAGGCGATGCTGAAGTACGGCTCGGACAAGCCGGACCTGCGCGCCAAGCTGGAGCTGGTCGACATCACCGACGTCTTCGAGGGCTCGGAGTTCAAGGCCTTCGCCGGCAAGCACGTGCGCGCGCTGCCGGTTCCGGACGTCTCCGCGCAGCCCCGCAAGTTCTTCGACCAGCTCGGTGAGTACGCCGTCGAGCAGGGCGCCAAGGGCCTGGCCTGGGTGCGCGTGGCCGAGGACGGCTCGCTCTCCGGCCCGATCGCGAAGTTCCTCACCGAGGCGAACGTCGCCGAGCTGACCAAGCGCCTCTCCCTCGCTCCCGGCCACGCCGTCTTCTTCGGCGCCGGTGAGTACGACGAGGTCTCGAAGATCATGGGCGCGGTCCGCGTGGAGGCGGCCAAGCGCGCGGGCCACTTCGAGGAGGGCGTGTTCCGCTTCTGCTGGATCGTCGACTTCCCGATGTACGAGAAGGACGAGGAGACCGGCGGGATCGACTTCTCCCACAACCCCTTCTCGATGCCGCAGGGCGGCCTGGAGGCCCTCCAGACCCAGGACCCGCTGGACGTCCTGGGCTGGCAGTACGACATCGTCTGCAACGGCGTCGAGCTGTCCTCCGGCGCGATCCGGAACCACGACCCGGAGATCATGCTCAAGGCCTTCGAGATCGCGGGCTACGACCGGGAGACCGTCGAGGAGAAGTTCGCGGGCATGCTGCGCGCGTTCCGCTTCGGCGCCCCGCCGCACGGTGGCATCGCCCCGGGCGTGGACCGGATCGTCATGCTCCTCGCGGACGAGCCCAACATCCGCGAGACGATCGCCTTCCCGCTGAACGGCAACGCCCAGGACCTGATGATGGGTGCCCCGACCGAGCTGGACGAGTCCCGCCTGCGCGAGCTGCACCTGACCATCCGGAAGCCGCAGCCCAAGTAGGCAACCGGGCAAGCGCCCGGCCGTGCGCGCCGATCCGTCCCGACTCGCTCCGGACGGTCGGCGCGCACAGCCGTTTCCGGGCCCGGTGACGGCTTGCGTCAGCTGATCGGGCTCATTCCCCCTGCCCGTCCGTTTCGGTGTCCGGGGAGGCGCCCTCCTCCAGCAGCCGCTCCGCGATGTCGTCGGACCAGTACTGGGCCCAGGCCCGCAGGGCGGCGACGGCGGGCTCGTCCAGCCCGTGGCGGAGGAAGTCCCGGTCGGAGTAGAAGTCCGTGCCCGTCAGCCGGGACTGCAGGGTCGTCAGGTCGAACGGGTCATGGGCGTGCCGGCGGCCCAGTTCCTCCAGGGCGGGCAGGGAGAACCGGGCCGCCGCGGCCTGCGCGTCGATGAGGTCCACGGCGGCGCCCCGGTCGTACAGGGCGCGGATCTTCGTGCCCACGGCGTCCGCCAGGGAGAGCGCCGGACCGTACGCGGTCAGTTCCGGCGGCTGCCAGAACGCCTCCTTGTGCAGCGCGAGCGCGCACGGCTCGCCGGTCGGCGGGTCCGTGACCGTCAGCTGCGCGGTGCGCGCGGTGACCGCGCCGGCCCGCACCCGCCGCCCCCGCGCCTCCAGGGCCGCGCCGACGGCACCGGCGATGTGCTCCATCGCCTCGGCGCTCTCGGTGGCGAAGTCCAGGTCGGCGTGCGGGCGGCGGAGCAGTCCGTGCGCCTGGAGGGCGTAGCCGCCGGCCAGGACCAGGCCGTACGGGCCGCCCACGGCGACGACGTCCGCGAGAAGCCGGTGATGGGGTTCGGGGATGTCCACACGAAGATCTTTCCGGCTTCCGGCCGCTCATGCGCGACGAGTGGCAACTGTTTCCCGGACAGGACGGGACGGCGGGCCGTCTCCGAGTCGGACTTGCCGGGGAGGGTGCCGTCGGTGGACTCCACGAAGTCGCGCATGGCCCGGTACACGTGGGAGGCGCCCTGCCGCGCGTTGTCCGGGGCGATGGTCATGGCGCTCGCTCCTCGTCGTCTGTGCCCAGGGGCAAGGATCGTCGCTCCCATGCTAGGCGGCCTCCGGGAAGCGGATCGGACCGGCAGTCGCGGCACCGGCCCGGTTCAGGCGCCCGGAAGGCGCGGTCACAGCCGTCGCAGGTCTGGAGAGGATGCCGGGGCGCCGGTGCCGGTGCGGCCGGTGGCCGGAGCGGCGGCAGGGGCGGCAGCTGGGCGGCCAGGCGGTGGGCCAGGAAGGCGGCCGGGCGGATCAGGGGCTCGTCCGGCAGGTTCGCGGTCAGGGCGTGCCGTACGGCGGCGGGGGTGAGGTCGCGTTCCAGCCAGGCCGCCACGCCGGGGGCGAGGTGCTCGGCGTCGGTGACGGACAGCAGCAGGCGGGGGTCGTGGCGGCGCAGGCCGGCGAGGACGTCGAGGGCTGTCCGGAGCAGGACGGCGGCGGGGAACGACGGCTGGGGCACCGCGGGCAGGCGGCGCTTGCGTGGCGCGGGCTCGTCGGGGGACGTGCGCGGGGTGGCCGACCTGCGGGCGGTCGTCTCCCGGGCGGCGTGGTGGCCGGGCCGGTTGCAGGAGACCGTGCGGGTCACGATCCGGCCGGTGGGCGTGCGCTCGCGGGTGGGCGCAGGTAGCCGTGCGCTTCCAGCTCCCGCAGAGCGGCGGCGATACGGGTCGGGCCCTCGGGGAAGCGGGCCGCGAGGGTCTTGATGTCCACGGCGGTGCCCGGCCGGACCGACTGGATGTAGCAGGCCAGTCCGATGGCGAGCAGGGACAGTTCCGGGTGCTGGGCCAGGTCGTTGCCGATCACCGTGAAGTTCTCGGTGTGGCGGACGTGGTCGTGCGTGACGCCGGCGGGCCGGTGCCCTTCAGGGTGGTTCTTGCCCCGGATACGGGACGGGGCGGACGAGGTCGCGCTAGGGTTTTCGGTGTCCATCGGGAAGCGGCTTTCTTCCTCGGTGGTCAGGCCCTCGCATGGGATGCCAGTCCCGGCGAGGGCCGTCCCATGTCTGGGGATGCCTGTGTGCTGCTGGTGCTGAGCCTAGGGCAGCCAACCGGCCGCGAATCCAGCCCACTTGGCATATTCACTCGCGGGAGTGAGTTTGCCCGGCGGGAGGGAGGGGTGGGGCTTGGCGGGGTCCTTTCTCCCCAGTGGGTAGTGCATAGGGAGCGCAGGTCGGACCGGGGCGCGGGCGGTCAGGTCCCGGTGACCGTCCTGTCGTTGTCCGGTGGTGTCCGGGCTTGTTCCAGCGTCGCGTACGGGTAGGGCGTGGCTGGTACGAGGCGGCACGACGGAGGGGCGCGCGCATGGCGGTGGACGGCGAGGTCCGGCAGCTGAGGACCGAGGCTGACGAGCCGGGGTGGGAGGTGGACCCGGACGACGAGTGGGGCGTGGCGGTGGTCACCACCGTGGGGCGGCAGCTGAAGCTGCGGCGCGAGGCGGTGGGGATGCGGGCCGGCGACTTCGGGAAGGCCGTGGGATACGGCGAGGACCTCGTCTACAAGATCGAGGCCGGGAAACGGATTCCCCGGCCGGAGTACCTGGACAGGGCGGACGAGGTGTTGGGGGCGGGTGGGCTGCTCGCGGCGATGAAGGAGGACGTGGCCAAGGTCCGGTATCCGAAGAGGGTTCGGGAGATCGCCAAGTTGGAGTCGCAGGCGGTCGAGGTGGGTTTGTACAGCAACCACAACATCCACGGCCTGTTGCAGACCGAGGAGCACATGCGCGCGCTCTTCGGTGCGTGGCTCCCCGCACATTCGGACGAGGAGACGGAGCGCATGGTGGCCGCGCGCCTGGCCCGTCGCTCGATCTTCGAGCGCTCACCCGCGCCGACACTCAGTTTCGTCCAGGAAGAGGTGACGCTTCGCCGTCCGGTTGGGGGCAGAATGGTGTGGCGTAGGCAGCTCGAACGCTTGTTGGAGCTGGGGGAGTTGCGGAACGTGGCGATTCAAGTGATGCCGACGGATACGGAGGACCACTTCGGCACGGGCGGGCTGATCGAGGTCCTGAAGTTCGCGGACGGCACTGCGGTTGGTCGCTCCGAGGGCGCGTTCAGCGGGCGTCCGGTGACCGATCCGAAGCAGATCCGCATCCTCGACCTGCGCTATAGCATGATCCGGGCCCAGGCGCTCACGCCCCGAGAGTCCCGGGCCTTCATCGAGCAGATGCTTGGAGAATCATGAGCGGCAACCCCACCACCAGGGACGGCTCCACGCTGGCGTGGTTCAAGAGCAGTTACAGCAGCAGCGGCGACGGCAACGACTGCGTCGAGGTCGCCACCACCCCCGGCACCATCCACGTGCGCGACTCCAAGTACCGGGACGCCGGTCCCCGCCTCGCCCTCACGCCTGAGGCGTGGGGGGACTTCGTGACGTACGCGTCCGGGAACTGACCTCTCGGTTCACGACGGAAGGGCCCGGGGAGCGCGCGCTCCCCGGGCCCTTGCCGCTCACGTCACGGCTCAGACGGCCGGCTTCTCCTCCAGACGCGGGAAGAGGACCGCGCCCTTGGTGATCGTGGAACCCGCCGGCAGCCTGCCCCACTGACCCGCGTCCTGGATCCGCTGCCCGGCCAGGGCGCCGAGGCCGGCCTCCGCGCCCAGGGAGTCCCAGAGCTTCTGGGAGGTCTTCGGCATCACCGGGTTCAGCAGCACGGCCACCGCGCGGAGCGCTTCCGCGGCCGTGTAGAGGATCGTCGCCAGGCGGGCCCGGCCCTCCTCGGACTCGTCCTTGGCCACCTTCCACGGCTCCTGCTCCGTGATGTAGCCGTTGACCTGCTTGACGAAGTCGAAGACGGCCAGGATCCCGCCCTGGAAGTCCAGCTCCTCGCCGATGCGGCGGTCCGCCTCGGACACGGCCTTGGCCAGGCCGTCGTGGATCGCCTTCTCCGCCTCGCCGTCGGCGGCCGGCTCCGGCAGCGTGCCGCCGAAGTACTTGCCGACCATGGCGGCCACGCGGGAGGCGAGGTTGCCGAAGTCGTTGGCCAGCTCCGAGGTGTACCGGGCGGAGAAGTCCTCCCAGGAGAAGGAGCCGTCCTGGCCGAAGGCGATGGCCCGCAGGAAGTACCAGCGGTAGGCGTCCACACCGAAGTGCGAGGTGAGGTCCTGCGGCTTGATGCCGGTCAGGTTGGACTTCGACATCTTCTCGCCGCCGACCATCAGCCAGCCGTTGGCCGCGATCTTGCCGGGGAGCGGGAGTCCCTGGGCCATCAGCATGGCGGGCCAGATCACCGCGTGGAAGCGGAGGATGTCCTTGCCGACGAGGTGGACGTCGGCGGGGAACGTGGCCTCGAACTTCTCCTGGTTCTCGTTGTAGCCGACCGCCGTGGCGTAGTTCAGCAGCGCGTCGACCCACACGTAGATCACGTGCTTGTCGTCCCAGGGGATCGGGATGCCCCAGTCGAAGGTCGAGCGGGAGATGGAGAGGTCCTGCAGGCCCTGGCGGACGAAGTTCACGACCTCGTTGCGCGCGGACTCGGGCTGGATGAAGTCCGGGTTGGCCTCGTAGTGGGCGAGGAGCTTGTCGGTGTACTCGCTCAGCTTGAAGAAGTAGTTCTCCTCGCTGAGGATCTCCACCGGCTTCTTGTGGATCGGGCACAGCTTCTGGCCCGCGTACTCACCCTCACCGTCGAGCAGTTCGCCGGGGAGCTTGTACTCCTCGCAGCCGACGCAGTAAGGGCCCTCGTAGCCGCCCTTGTAGATCTCGCCCTTGTCGTACAGGTCCTGCACGAACTCCTGGACGCGGTCGGTGTGCCGCTTCTGCGTGGTGCGGATGAAGTCGTCGTTCGCGATCTCCAGGTGCTCCCAGAGAGGCTTCCAGGCCTCGGTGACGAGCTTGTCCGCCCACTGCTGGGGCGTGACGCCGTTCGCCTCGGCCGTGCGCATGATCTTCTGACCGTGCTCGTCCGTGCCGGTGAGGTACCACACCTTCTCGCCGCGCTGACGGTGCCAGCGGGTGAGCACGTCGCCTGCGACGGTCGTGTAGGCGTGGCCCAGGTGAGGAGCGTCGTTGACGTAGTAGATGGGGGTGGAGACGTAGTACGCCTTGCCACCCTGCTTCTCGGATCCAGTGGCCGCCATAAGTCGAAATCCTACTGGCCCGCCGAAGATCGACTCACATGCGTTTCGGGGGGTGGACGGGTGTCCACCCCCCGGGTGGGGCTCACGGGCGCCAGGTGGCCAGTACGCCTTCGTAGAGCTCCGTGTCGGTGAGCTCGCGCGGGGTCGGGCCCGCGTGGAAGAAGGACGTGTTGCCGGTCTTCAGCTTGCGGAGGTAGTCGAAGGCCTTGTTGTCGTGGTCACCGAAGGCGACGAAGGAGAAGAAGAGGGCGGGGTGCCGGGTGGCGGTCTCGGTGAGGGACTGGGTGGCGGGGGTCTTGGCGTCCGGGGCGCCGTCGGTCTGGAACACGACCAGGGCGGGGGTGCCGGGGGAGGCGTTCTCCTCGTAGTGCGCCACGACCGCCTCCACGGCCGCGTGGTAGCTGGTGCGGCCCATGCGGCCGAGGCCCGCGTGCACGTCGTCGATCTTCGTCTCGTGGTCCGGGGCGAGGGTGAGGTCGGTGGTGCCGTCGACCTCCGTGGAGAAGAAGACGACGTGGACCGTGGCCTCGGGGTCGAGGTGGGCGGCGAGGGCGAGGGTCTGGTCGGCGAGGGCCTGGGCGGAGCCGTCCTTGTAGTACGGCCGCATGCTCGCGGAGCGGTCGAGGACGAGGTAGACCTTGGCGCGGGTGCCGGTGAGGTCGGTCTTCTTGAGGGTGGTCGTGGCGGCCTTGTAGGCGGCGGTGAGGGAGGGGGTGCGGGACCTGATCTTGGCGAGGGTGTTGGCGGGCTTGGCCCGGTCAGCCGCCTCGTCTTCGGGGGTTGCCTGCGGTGCCGGTGCCGGTGCCGGCGCCGGGTCCGTGTCCGCCTCGGCTTCGCCGGTTGCCCGCGGTGCCGGGTCCGTGACCGCCTCGGCTTCGCCGGTTGCCTGCGGCGCCGGGTCCGTGACCGCCTCGGCTTCGCCTTCGGCGTCCGTGTTCCCACCCGCACCACCCGTGCGGCTTTCGTCGTCGGCCGCGGGTGGCCCCTGTGGGGCGTCCTCGCCGTCGGCGGCCTGCGGGGCGGTGGTCGCCTCGGCGGTTGCCTCGGCTTCGCCGGCATCCGCTTCCACGTCCGCCTCTGCCTGAGCCGCAACCTCCGCTTCCGCCTCCGGCTCGGTTGCCTCCGCGTCGGCCGCCGATCCGGACCCGACTTCCTCGGGCGTCTCCTCGGCCTTCGGCGCGGTCTCCGTCACAGCCGTCGGCGCGGGCGTCTCCTCCGCCTCGTCCTGGACTTCGGCGGTGGCCGTCGTCGGCGGCTCTTCCTCGGCCTTCTTCTCGGCCTTGCCCTGGGCCTCGGGGACGGTCTCGGCCGGGGGCTCCTGTTCGGGCCTGGCCTCGGTCTCGTCCTGGACTTCGGCGGTGGCCGTCGTCGGCGGCTCTTCCTCGGGCTTCTTCTCGGCCTTGCCCTGGGCCTCGGGGGTGGTCTCGGACGGGGGCTCCTCCTCGGGCTTCTTCTCGGGCGCGGTGAGGGGCGCTTCGGCCTTCGGCGGGGCCGGCTCCTCGGTCCTGGAGGGCGTCGGCGTCGGCTGGGACGGGGTGGTCTTCACCTTGTCGAACGCCGCTGCCACCAGGTCGTGTTCTTCGGCCGCTGCCTTCAGGTCCTGTTCCTCGGTGGGGGTGTGGCGGGGTTCCGGGACCGAGGGGGAGAGCGCGGGGGTCTCGGGCGCACCCTCCGGCTCGGTGGCTCGTGCTTTGCGTGAGCGGCCGAACGCGTTCCGCAGGAGAGTGAGAATGCCCATGTGCGCAACCCTTCGTGAGGTGGAGCCGTCAATCCCTGGCCAGGACGGACACGTAAGGTTAGCGGCCCTGGATTGCGGGAGCGGTCAGCGCGGGGAGGCGATCGAACGGGCCGTGGCGACCTCCTGGCGCAGCGGTTCCAGGACGCTGCCCGCCGGCCCGGTCAGGTCGGTGCGGACGGCGACGAGGATCTCCGCGTTCCGTACGCCCTCCGACAGTTCCCGCAGTTGCAGGGTGACCTGGGCGATCTCCGCGGTGGAGGGCGCCGCCGCCCCGTGGCGGACGCGGACGCGGGCGGCCGTCGTGGCGTCCACGATCCGTTCCACGGCGACGACCAGCGGCCACCACGCGGCGGCGCGCCTGCCGGTGGGCGGCGGTTCGGTCAGGGCCCGCTGGAACTCGGTGCGGATGACGGACAGGTCGCGGTAGAGGCGGCGGCGCATGCGGGCCCGGGCGGACGGATCGGCGTGCGGACCGAAGGCGGCCTCGACGTACGCCGCCGTGTCGGCCACCGCGTCGGCTAGGCGGTCGCCGACCCGGGTGTGCCAGCTCTCGGGCCACAGGAGGTAACCGGCGGTCAGGGCGACGGCGCAGCCCAGGAGTGAGTCGGCCAGCCGGGGCAGCAGGAGAGCCGTGCCCTGGTGGTTGAGGACGTCGGACAGGATGAGGATCACCGGGGTGATGGCGGCCGTCTGGTAGCCGTAGCCCCGGGGGGTGAGGGCCGGGACGAGGGGGGCGAGGAGGAAGAGGACGGGGACGTCCCACCAGCCGAGCGGGACCTCGGCCAGCACCACCGCCGCGATCAGCAGACCGGCCACCGTGCCGAGCGCGCGCAGCAGCGCGCGGGAGAAGACCGAGCCGAAGTCGGGCTTGAGGACGAAGGTGATGGTCAGGGCGACCCAGTAGGAGCGCGGGACGGGGATCAGGGAGACCAGGGCCTGCGCGATGCCGATGCAGACGGCGAGGCGTACGCCGTAGCGCCAGGAGTTGGCGGACAGGACGACGTTGCGGGCCGCGCGGGCGGTGCGGATGCCGAGGGCGGCGGGCCGGCCCAGGCGGTCGTCGATGCCCCGGGGGTCGACGTCGGGGGCGGTGACGACCTCGGCGGTGTGGCGCAGGGCGTGGTCCACCGCCCGGGCCGTCTCCGTGGTGGGGACGGGCAGGTGCAGGGACGGGAGGGTGTTCGATCCGGTGGCGACGGCGTCGGCCAGGTGGTGGAAGGCCTCCGGGACCTGCGGGGGGAGCGGGCGGGCCGCCAGGTGGGCCGCGGGGGCCGCCTCTATCACCGGGGTGATCGCGTTCAGCTGGGCGAGGAGCCGGGTCAGGTCCGGGCTGCGGCCGTGGTGGCGGGCGCGCCGGGCCAGGATCAGGTCGTACGACTGGTTCAGCGAGTGGGTGACGGTGCGGCGGGCCTCCTCGTACTCCTCGGTGCGGTCGGTGCCGGCGGTGGCGAGGAGGGTGGCGACCGTGCGGTAGGTGGCGGCGACCGCGGCCCGTTCGGGCACGCCCGCGCGCAGCGGCCAGGCCAGCAGCCCGAGGAGGAGGACGAGGAGGCCGCCGCCGGTCAGCAGGGCCGGGGCGAGCCACCAGGGGGAGGGCAGCGGGAGTCCCGCGCCCACCACGCAGTTGAGCAGCAGGAGCAGGCCGGAGACCGAGGCGACCGCGCCGATCGTGGAGATCATGCCGGAGACCAGGGCGACACCGGTGACCACGGCCACCGCGTACCAGCCGTGCCCGTACACCAGGGTGCCCAGGGCCACGCCGACCGCGCCGAGGAGCTGCGGTACGGCGATGTTCAGGATGCGCATGCGGTAGGCGTCGGCGGTGTCGCCGATGACGCCGGACAGGGCGCCCATGGAGGCGAGGGCGCCGTAGGCCGGGCGGCCGGCGGCGAGACCGAGCGCCAGCGGCAGGGCCATGGCGAGGGCGGCGCGGGCCACGGCCGCCCCGTTGACCGGGGCCTGCTGGGGTATGAGGTTCCGCACCAGCCAGTCGGGAGGGGTGAGGCTGATGGGGAACTCTCGGGACATGCGCCCATTATCACCGGTTGATCCATCCGGGTCGGGCCCCCTGCGTGCACGGTCCGGTCCTGTCAGCGCACTGTGCGGTCCCGCCGGTGCAGGGTGAGGTCCACGACGAGGGCGCGGTGGCCGGTGCCGGACACGCGCGGGAAGCGGGCGCCGGTCGCGGTGAAGTCCCGTGACACCAGCACGTGGTCGAGCTGGGCGCCGAAGACGGAGGCGGTGCGGGACGGCCAGCTGGGGGTGCGGTCGTGGCCGGCGAGGCGGGCCGCGTCGGTGAGGCCGGTGTCGAGGACCCGCCGGAAGGCCGCGTGGTCCTGGGAGGCGTTGAAGTCGCCGGCGAGGATCACGGGGCCGTCGTCGTGGGCGGCGGCGAAGGCGCGGAGCCCGGCGAGGTCGCGGCGCCACCGGCCCACCCGGCCCGGCAGCGGGGGCACGGTGTGGACGAGCTGGAGACGTACGGCGTGACCGCGCACGTCGGCCACGGCGCCGGGCATGCCGGGGACGCCCGCGGCGGGCCGGAGCGGGAAGCGGCTCAGGACGAGGGAGCCCTTGGAGCCGTCCTCCTCGACGGCCCGGCGGTGCGGGTAGACGCCCGCGAAGTCGCGTTCCAGGGCGGCCCGGCAGCCGGAGGCGCACTCCTGGACGAAGACCACGTCCGGCCGTCGGCCGCGCAGGACCGGGACCAGGGCGGGGGTGCCGCGGCCGGACCCGGCGTTCGCGGTGAGCACACGGAGCCGGGCGAGCGGCGGCCCGTCGGGCTCGGCGGTCTTGCCGTACGGCTCCACGTACCAGGCGAGCAGGCCGAGGACGGCGACGCTCCAGACCAGGCCCGGCCACCAGCGGGCGAGCAGCGCGCACAGCAGCGCGAAGCCGGCCGGTACGAGCAGCCAGGGCAGGAAGGCGAGCAGCTGGGGCACGGGGGTGATGCCGTCGGTGCCGGCGGCCCGGCAGCCGACGACCACGCTCACCCCGGCGAGCGGCAGCCCGGCCCACCAGGCGCCGGGCCCGCGTCCGGAGCGCTGGGTCACACGGGCGAGCCTACGTTCGCGCCGTCCAGCCGCGCCAGGAATCGCGTCAGCGCGCGGTTGAACTCCTCGGGACGCTCCAGGTTGGGCAGGTGGGCGGCGCCCTCGACGACGTGCAGGACGGAGTCCGGGAGCAAGGCGTGCATCGCCTCGGCGCGGGCGACCGGGGTGTAGGTGTCGTCGGCGCCGACCAGGACCAGGGCGGGCACCGGCAGCGCCGCCAGCAGGGCGCGGTAGTCGGGGCGGTCGGCCCGGCCGCGCAGCGCGGCTGCGGCGCCCTGCGGGGAGGTGGCCGTCATCATGCGGTGCACGTGCGCCTTGACCTCGGGGTCGGCGTAGGGGGCCACCATCTTCTCCAGCACCTCGTCGGCGTAGCCGCGCATGCCCTCGGCGAGCAGCCTCGCGGCCATGGCCTCGCGGCCCCGCCGGCCCTCGGGGGTCTCGGCCTCGGGGAAGGTGTCGGCGAGGACGAGGCCCCGGATCCGGTCGCCGCAGCGGGCGGCGCACTCCATGGCGATCTGGCCGCCCATGGACAGGCCGGCGAGGACGAAGGTCTCCACGCCCAGGTGGTCCAGGAGGTCCGTGATGTCCTGGGCGTGGCGGGCGAGCGGGACCTTGCCGGGGGTCACGGGGGAGGCGCCGTAGCCGCGCAGGTCGGGGGCGATCACCCGGCGGGTCGCGGCGAACTCGGTGAGCTGCGGCTGCCACATCGTGCGGTCGAAGGGGTGGCCGTGGACGAGGACGAGGGGGACCCGGGAGGGGATTGCGGGGTCTTTGTCCTCGAATGCGAGGAAGGGGGGCATGGCAACGACCCTAGGAGGCGGCCGCTGCTCGGTGCAATAAAATCTTTGCTCTCGGTGCAATCCAACAGGTCCGGGAACAGGGGGAGTTGTGGACGACTACCGGCGCATCGCCGACAGGATCGCCGCCGACATCACCGGCGGGCGGCTACGGCCCGGCCAACGGCTGCCGCCCCAGCGGGTGTTCGCGCGCCGGCGCGGCATCGCGCCGTCGACGGCCGGCCGGGTCTACGCCGAACTGGTGCGCCGGGGGCTGGTGGTGGGCGAGGTCGGACGCGGCACGTTCGTGCGGGCGACCGCGCCGGACGCGCAGCCGGGGATCGCCCTGACCGAGGCGGCCGGCACCCCCCTGGTCAACCTCGAGCTGAACTACCCCTCCGTGCCCGGCCAGGCCGAACTGCTGGCCCCGGCCCTGACGCCGCTGCTGCGGCCGGACGCGCTCGGCCAGGCGCTGCGGCCGGCCCCGGCGGCGGGCACCCCGGCGGCCCGGGAGGCGGTCGCCGCCCTGCTCGCCCGGAGCGGGCTGCGGGCCGGGCCGGAGCGGATCCTGTTCACCGGCAACGCCCGCCAGGCCATCGCCGCCACCCTCGCCGCGCTGGTCCGTCCCGGTGGCCGCGTCGGGGTGGAGCCGCTGACGTATCCGCTGGTCAAGGAGATCGCGGCGCGCCTCGGGCTGGTGCTGGTCCCGCTCGCCGCGGACGCGGAGGGGCCGCTGCCGGAGGCGGTGGCCGCCGCCCACCGCGCTGCGCCGCTGTCCGCGCTCTACCTCCAGCCGGCCCTGCACAACCCGACCTCCCGCACGATCGGCGCCGGACGGCTGCGGGAGCTGGCCGACTGTGTCCACAGGCTGGGGGCGCCGGTGGTGGAGGACCGGATCTGGGCCTTCCTGGACCCCGGCGGCACGCCTGCGCTGGCCGCGCTCGCTCCCGGCCTGGTGCACCTCGTCGACAGCCTGTCCAAGCGGGTGGCCCCCGGACTCACCGTCGGCTTCGCCGTCGTGCCGGAGGACCGGGTGGAGGCGGTGGCGCGGGCCGTCCGCTCCGGCGGGTGGAACGCGGGCTCCTTCGCGCTGGAGGCGGCCGTGCGCTGGCTCGGCGACGGCACCGTGGACCGGCTGGTGGCCGCCAAACGGCAGGACGCGCGGCGCCGGCAGCGGCTGGCCGCCGAGAGACTGGCCGGGTTCACCGTGCGGTCCGACCCGGCCGCCTACTTCGCCTGGTGGGAGCTGCCCGCGCCCTGGCGGGCGGACACCTTCACGGCCGCGGCACGGGCACACGGCATCGCCGTCACCCCGGGTACGGCCTTCTGCGTCGACCCGAGCCGCACACCGGACGCGGTCAGACTCGGCCTGGGGTCGGTGCCGGAGGCGTGCCTGGCACGGGCGCTGGAGACGCTGGCCGGGATTGCGCGGGGTGAGGTGGCCGGGGGCTGAGGGCGGGCCGGGGCCGGTCTGGGGGTGGGGGTGGTGCGGGGGTTGGGTGCGGGGTGCCGGTCGGATGGGGGCGCGGGGTGGGCGCCGGGGCGGTCGGGTTCGGGCTGGGGGTGGTTTCGGAGGGGGGCGCCCGCCGATGGCGCGTGTGGCGGGGTAGCCGGGGGCCGGGCTGGGGTGGTGCGGGGGTTGGGTGCGGGGTGCCGGTCGGATGGGGGTTCGCCCGGGGCGGGCGCCGGCGGGGCGGCGGGAGGGCGAGGGTGGGCCCGGAGCCGGCAGCGGTTCCGGGTTCTGCGCCGGGTGCCGCTCGGGTGTGGGCCGGGGCGGGAGCCGGTGTGGTGCGGGGTGGGCGGTGCGGCGGGGACCGGGTGGGGTCAGACCTCGGCTCGGGTCGGTGACGTGGGGGTGGTCGGGGACGTCCGCGGGGGGCGGGGCGGCCGGAGGCGGCGGATGAGCCAGGCGGTGAGGGCGACCGCCAGGCCGAGGCCCAGCAGCAGCCAGGCGGTCGTGCGCAGGGTCCCGGTCAGGGCGTCGTAGACGGCACCCGCCGCCGGGTGGGGCACATCGGCGGGCAGGTCGGCCAGGGTCAGGCCGCGGCCGACGGCCACGGCGGCGGCGAGCAGGGCGCCGCCCAGGGCCGTGCCCAGGCCCGTCGCGACGATGGCCCGGCGCCGGTGGACGGCGAGCGCGATCCCGCCGGCGGCGAAGACCACGGCCGCCACCGGCAGCCAGAAGCCGGCCACTTCGAGCACGTGGTAGCCCTTCCGGAGCTTGGTCAGCCGGTCGGCCGGGAGCACGGGGACCTCGGTGTGCTCCACCGGGATGTGCACCGCGAGCGTCACGTGATCATGGATGAGCTGGCGCTTGACCTGGGCGGTGACCGGGGCCAGGTCGACGGTGACGGCGCGCTCGTCCGACCCGCGCAGGGCGCGCAGCACGGCGTCGTGGGTGATCCGGTTACCGGTGTCCCAGGCCAGCCGGAAGGCTTGGGTCTGGGTGAAGGAGCGCACCGCGTCGTGCACGAACGGCCGGACCGAGCCGCGTACCGGGTGCACGTCCAGGTGCTCGTCCACCGCGCGCAGGACGCCGTCGCCGACCGTGTCCACGACGGCCTCCCGCACGGCCGGGTCGGCGGCGAGCGGTGCCATCGTGGTGACGTACCGGCCCGTGTCGGCCAGCCCGTACGCCGCCCAGGCCGCCAGCGCGCCGAACGGCACGAGGAGGCAGGAGAGGGCGATCAAAACGGCCGACAGGGCGCTCCTGAGACGTGAGGGCACGGTTCCAGGCAAGGGCCGCTCCGGCCGGAGCGCGAGCGGAGGGACTGCGTTCGGGTGTCCTCCGGTGGAGGGTTCCCCCGAACGGGTGTTTCCTGGTGCTGTGGGGGCCGAAGTGGCGGAGTGGGCCACTGGGGGCACAGGGGAGCGCGTGGCCTCCGGCCGCCCGGCCGGGGTCCACGCGCCGCTCGGCCGGCCGGTCCGGCGGACCGGCACCCGCGTCCGGCCCCCGGCCGACGCGACCGGCAGCCGTCCCGGGCCTCCCCCGGAAGTCCCGGCGCTCCGGCGGACCCCGCCGGACTCAGCGGACCCGGCGGCCGAAGGCGTCCTCCCGGGTGTAGTAGCGGTAGAAGAACGCGGCGAAGGTGGCCGCCGACACCAGCAGCGAGATCAGCACCGCCCGTGGCACGTCACCGCTCTGGCTGGCGCTCTGGGTGGGGATCCAGCTGCCGCGCTGGTTGTAGAGGAAGCCGAACGCGCAGCCGACGAACGCCGTCCACAGCAGCGCGTGCACCTCCCGCCGCATCCGGGGCCCCAGTACCAGCAGGGTCGCGCACAGCACCGCGAACACCAGCCCGCTGAGGAAGCCGAGCAGCAGGTTGCCGCCGGTGATCGGGCCGCCGACGCGGGCGTTGGCCGCCACCCAGTAGCCGTAGACCAGCCCCAGCGCGACCGGGACGGCCACCCGGCCGATCGCGTGGGTGCGCGCGTCGAAGACGTCGGGCGGGCGCCGGACCACGTCGGACGACCGCCGTTCCGCCGCGGGCGTGCGGCCGGGCCGGGACATCTCGCCGGGCGCGGGTGCCGCTTGAGCCATGAGAGCACTCCTTCCTCTCCTCGCCCCCGTGTCCAGGGCACACCGGGGCGCACGGCCTGGCAAGTCGGCCAGGAGGGTGAGGGGTGCCCGGATGCGTGCCGTTGGTCCCCGTGGTTCGCTGAGGGGCATGGAGGGCCGGGTGCCGTGACGGAGATGGAGTTCGGGCGGCGGCGCCCGCCGCTGCGGATCCGCGGGGCGGGCGTCGCGTGGCTGCCGCCCCTGCTGCTGCTCGTCGGCGTCATCGTGCTGGACTTCGCCACCAGTGAGAAGTTCCGGATCATCACCTGGATCGTGCTGGTCCCGGGCATCGCCGCCGCGATCTGCGGGGTCTGGACGACGGCCGCCTACGGCGTCCTGGCCGTGGTGACGTACGTCCTCGTGGACAACGCCTGGCCCGACCAGTACAAGGCCGGGTTCGGCGACTTCCTCCTCGTCGCCCTCGGCGGCGCCCTCGCCACCCTGGCCGCGGTCGTGCGCGTGCGTGAGGACCGGCACGTCGGGCACATGCGGGACATCGCCGAGACCACCCGGCGCACCGTGCTGCGCCCGCTGCCACCGTGCTGGGCCGGGCTGGAGCACGCGGGCGTGTACCTGGCCGCCGACGTCGACGCCCGGGTGGGCGGCGACTTCTACGACATCCAGCCCAGCCCGCACGGCACCCGGGTGCTCGTCGGTGACGTGCAGGGCAAGGGACTGGGCGCGGTGGAGGCCGCGGCCGCGCTGCTCGGCACCTTCCGTGAGGCCGGGTACCACGAGGGGGATCTCGGGACCGTCGCCGACCGCCTGGAGACCCGGATGCGGCGCCACCGTGCCCACACCGCCGCGCTCGGCCGGGACGACGGCGACCGCTTCGCCACCGCCGTCCTCATCGACTTCCCCCACGGCACCACGGACACGATCGACGTCACGAACTTCGGCCACGAGCCCCCGCTCGCCGTCGGCCCGCGCGGAGTCCGCGAGCTGCCCGCCGGCGACGGGCTGCCGCTCGGCCTCGGCGACCTCGCGGGCGACCCGCCGCCCGTGCACCGGGTACCGCTCGCCGCCGACGAGACGCTGCTGCTGGTCACCGACGGGGTGACCGAGGCCCGCGACGAGTCCGGCGAGTTCTACGACCTGGCCCGCGAGGTGTCCCGCGCGGTCCGCGCCGACCCCCGCCGCTCCGAACCCCGCCGGCTGGTCCGGCGGGTCCGCGACGGCGTACTGCGCCACAGCGGCGGCTGCCTGGAGGACGACACGACGGTCTTCGCGGTCCGGCGGCTGCCGGACGACGGCGGGCGGCCCGGCGTGGCGGGCGCGGCTCGCGCGGGCGGCGTGGCGGGTCCACAAGCCCCGGCGGGCGGCGACCCGGGCACCGGGCGGGCGCGGGGCGCGTGACGGCGCACGCCGGTGAGGGGGAGTCCCGGACGGGGGCCGGGCCGCGCGCGAAGGAGGGTGTTTGCCGGGGGGACGCCTCGGTTTGCAGGCGCAGCGGTTACGGTGCTGGCTGGAGAACGGATCCACGGGGCCCCGGGTACGCGCGGGTCGCGGGATCCACAGGGTGACTTGGGGGAGGCACGATGCCCGGAACCGTGCTGCTGCTCGCGGCCGCGCCGCTGGGGCGGGGGCGCCTGGTGGACGCGGCCGGTGTCCTGCCGGTGCTGGCCGCGGTCGCCCCCGCCGTCCTGTCCGGCACGGACACCGCGAACGTCGTCGAACTCGCCGATCCGCTGGAGCCGCAGGCCGTCCTCACCCGGCTGCGGGCCGCCGCGGCCTCCCCCGGCCCGCTCACCGTGTACGTCACCGGCCAGTTGCAGCTCGACCGCCGGCAGCACCAGCCGCACCTCGCGCTGGCCCGCACCACACCGGCCACGGTCCGCTACACCGCGCTGCCCTGGCACTGGATCCGCGAGGAACTGCGCCTGCGTTCCGCCGCCGACACCGCGCTCGTGGTGGACCTGCACGCGGACACCGAGGCCTGGCGGCACGTCACCGAACGCGGCCTCGACTCCGGCCGGAACACCGCCGTGTACGGCCGTGTCGCCCCGGCGGCGGGCCGGCGGGGGCTGGCGGAGCCGGCGTACATGAAGACGGTGGCCACGCTGCTGCGCAGCGGCCACCGGCCCCCGCTGGAGGAGTTGCACCAGCAGGCGGTGGGCCGGATCGCGCGGGAGACGACGGGCAACCTGCTGCTGGCCGACGCGGGGGGCCACGCCGTACCCGTCCCGCGGGTCCCGCCCGCCGCACCGGCCTCCCCGACCGCGTTCACCACGGTCACCGCCGCGTTCCCCTCCCCCCGCTCCGAGGACCCGCACGCCGCCATCAGCGCCGCCGTGCGCGCCGGCCGGCATGCCGAGGCGGACGGGATGGCCGCCCGGTACGAGGCGGAGGCCGTGCGAGGGTACGGCGCCGCTTCGGAGCAGGCGCTGCACTGGAGCGAGGTGCGGGCCGATCTGGCGATGTTCGCGGGGGACCCGGTGCGCAGTTGCCGGGCCTGGCTGACGGTGGCCGAGACGCGGCTGGCCGCCGGGCAGGCGGTGGACGCGCCCGCCGTGGAGGGAGCCGTGGACCGTGCCCACCACCAGTGGACCCGGATCAAGGACACGGCGCGGGCCCGTGAACTCGGGCCCGCGCTCGCGCAGTTGCGGCTCAGGGTGCCGGGACGCCGGCGCGGCGCGCTGGAGAGCGTCCAGCGGGAGCTCGGCCGGCTCCAGGCCGCCAGGTGAGCCTTACTTGGTGAACGTGAAGTACTTCCAGGCGCCGTGCGTCGTGGAGTTCACGATGTCACCGGACGAGCTGTTGATGTACGACGAGCGCACCCGGAACCGCCAGCCGACGTCCTCGGCGTGGTTGCCGGTGATGCGGACCTTGGAGACGCCGTCGGAGCCCAGCTTGAAGTAGGCGGGGTCGCCCGGGTACCAGCGGCCCTGGTAGTACACCTCGAACTCGAACTTCTGCGCGCGGCCCGGGTAGTACGACATCTTCGTCGTGATCAGCGGGTCCTTGGTCTTGTGGAAGAAGTAGTACGTGTGGCCCCACGCCGACTTCGCCTTGTAGTGGCTGCTGACCGAGGTGGAGACGCTGACCTTGGCGCCGACGGTGCTGGCGGCGGACGCCGGCTTGTAGCGGGAGTCGCCCGCGAACTTCGCGGTGACCTTCGTGTCCCGCTTGAGGTCCAGCGTGACCGACAGGTTGCCGTCGGAGTTGACCTTGCCGGACTTCACGAGCTTGTTCGGCTTGTCGCCGCCGAACGGATCGGCCCAGATCTCCACCGTGCGGTTCTTGTACGTCTTGCCCAGGTGGGCGGTGAACTTGACGTCCTTGCCGTACGAGTACACCTTGCCGTTGTTGTTGACGGTCAGCGTCGGCTTGGCGCGGGAGACGTCGACGGAGTCCGAGCCGGAGGCCGCCGTGTGGACGGCGTCGCCGGCGTAGGCCACCGTGTACTTCACCTTGCCGCCGGCCGGCGGGGTGTCGGTGAAGGAGAAGGTGCCGTCGGCCTTGGTGACCGCCGCCGCGAGCGCCTTGCCCTTCGGCGACTCCAGGTCGGTGCGGGTCACGGTCAGCTTGGTGCCGGCCGGGACGGCCACCTTGGAGCCGACCTTGCCCTTGACCGTGAGCTTCTTGGCGCGGGTCGCGGTGGCCGGCGCGTCCACGGTGACGGTGGAGACCGCCTTGGTGGGCGCGTTCAGGACGCGCAGGGAGAACACGCCCTCGCTGTTGCTGGTGACCGCGAACAGCCGGGAGCCGTCCGGGGTCCAGGCCAGGCCGCCCCGGGCCAGCAGGTCGGAACCGCTGGTGTTGCCGGTGTTGGGGAAGTCGTAGGTGCGGACCGCCTCGCTGGTGCCGGGCTTGAAGATGTAGACGTCCGGCTCGTAGGAGCCGGAGATGCCGGCCGCGACCGTGCCGTTCGGCGCGATGGCGACGGAGTTGGGGTACGCGTCCGTGACGTACTTGCCGTCCTCGTTGAGGTCGGAGGTCCGGAACACCTGCTGGTAGTACGGCGCGCCGCTGGCCACCACGACGTCCTTGCCGTCGGGGGTGACCTGGAGGTCGCCGAGGTTGCTGCCCGCCTCGCGGGTGCTCGCCAGCTTGGTGGCGGTGCCCGACGCGACGTCGTACGAGGCCAGTTCGACCGGGCTCTGCCCGACCGCGCCGGCGACGAGGGTGCTGGAGCCGGGCGCGGCGTCCAGCAGTGGGGCCGAGTACCAGCCGCTGTCCTGGCCGAGCGTGACCGTGTGGTCCTCGGCGGCCAGGTCGACGGAGCCGATGTTGCCCGCGGTGTCGCCGCCGTAGCCGAACCACAGCTTGCCGCCCGCGAGGGCGACGCTGAGCGGCTTGTCGCCGACCGAGTACCGGGCGGTCTCGGTGTCGGTGGCGGTGTCGTAGACGGCGATGGAGTCGAGGTCCTGCACGGCCGCGTAGAGCGTGCCGGAGTCGGCGGACAGCTCCAGGCCCGCGACGCCGGACAGGTTGGTGGTGAGCTGCTTGACGACCTTGCCGGCGTAGTCGGTGACGACGATCTTGCCGTTCAGCGGGTCGCTGATGAAGACCTGCTGGTGGACGGCGTCGACGACGATGTCACCGGTCGTCCTGACGGGCAGGGCCTGGGTGGAGTCGGCGAAGGCCGGGGTGACGGCGAGAGCCGCGGAGCTGAAGAAGACCGCCAGGGTGGTGGCGGCTGTGAGAGAGCGCTTGCGCACGCTGATTCGAACCCCCCGGAACGAATGAGAAAAAAGAATTGGGCGCCGCGTGGGCAGGGCGATGCGTCCGCCCCCTGTGCATGTGCCGTGTGTGCCTGGTGCGGCGAGTGTGGAAAGACTAGGTCATGCCACCGACAAAAGCGCGCGGGCTTTTGAGGCGGGTGCGCGGACATCTGGGGCGCCCGGGGACGACCCGGGCGGGCGCGGCGGGCCGGCCGCGGCGCGGTGATGCGAGGGTACGGGCCGGCCGGGGCCGCGCGCTTGCGCCCGCTGAGCCGGCCACGACACGCGGCGGCCCGTACGGGCACGCCCGACACGCACGGCACCGCGGCGCACCGACGTGCCGTTCCGGGCGGCCGTGGCTGTCAGGGGTCCGCGGGCGCCGGCGGTCCGTGAGCCCGGGGCGGTCCGCCCTCCAGGCCGGCGTTCCCGCGGCAGCCGGGTGTCCCGGCGCACCGCCCCGGCCGGCCGTGGCTGTCGGCGGTCCGCGGGCGCCGTCGACCGGGTGGCGGCGGCCGGGCGCTGGGGGTGGTCGACTCCCGGGACGGTGTTTCCGGGGTGCCCGGGTGTCCCGGCGCGCCGCCCCGGCCGGCCGTGGCTGTCGGCGGTCCGCGGGCGCCGTCGACCGGGTGGCGGCGGCTCGGGAGCCCGGCGGTCCGTCCTTCGGGCCGGTGCTTCGGTGCGCCTGAGTGTCCCGGCGTGCTGTCCCGGCTGCCGATGGCCGTCAGGGTCCGTGGGCCTCGGCGGTCCGGGCGCCCGGGCGGTCCGGGTGGCCGCTCCTTCGAGGCGGCGTTCCCGTGGCGGCGGATGCCCTGGCGTGCCGCTCCGGACTGCCGCGGCCGTCAGGGGTTGGCCTGCTCGGCCGTCGTCGGTGCCGGGGGTGTGTCGGCCGCGCGGGCCGGGCCCGCGTTCGCCGCGAGGAGGAGGGCCGCGGCGGCGATGACGGCCGCGATGATCCCCCGTGCGGTGGAGGTTCGGCCGATCGGGCGGATGCGGGAGTGGGGCGGTGCGTAGGGTGCGGATGTACGTCCGGGCACGGCGACCTCACAACACAACAGCGGCGTGTTAAGCATGTTTAATTCGCCGTTTAACCTAGGGGCTGCCGGAACGCAACGGCAAGGGGTGTCAGGCCAGTTGGGGGGAGCAGGCGGCATGCGGGAGCGGGACGACCCGGAGGTCATCGGGCGGCGGGTACAACGGCTGCGCAATCAACGGGGGCTCACCCAGAGACAGTTGGCTGAGCCCGCGTACACACCCGCCTACATCTCCACCCTGGAGGCCGGCCGGGTGCGCGCGTCCGACGAGGCGTTGCGGCACATCGCCGACCGGCTCGGCGTCGCCTTCGAGGAACTGGCCGTCGGCCGGCCCGCCCACCTCGCCACCGACCTCCGGCTGCGGCTCACCGAGGCCCAGCGGGCCCTCGCCGACGGACGGGCCGAGGAGGCGGCCGCCCAGTACGCCGTGCTGCGTGCGGAGGCCGAGGCCCACGCACTGGAGCACGAGCACGCCGCCGCCCTGCTCGGGCTCGGGGAGTGCGCGCTGGAGACGGGTCGGCTGACCACGGCGCGCGAGTTCTTCGAACAGGCCGAGGAACGGCTCGCCGGCGAGACCCTGCCGGTGCGGGTGCCCGCCCTGCGCGGCCGGGCCGTCGCCCACTACCTGGCCGGCGAACTCCGGTACGCCGTCTACCTCCTGGAAACCGCGCTAGACGAGCTGAACCGGGGCGGACTGCACGACCCCGACGCCCTCCTGCTGCTCTACGCCAGCATCATCGGCCCGTACATGGACATGGGCGCCCACGCCCGCGCCGCCCAGGCCGCCGAGTTCGCCCTGGCGCTCGCCCCGCAGGCCGGCGACCCCGCGCTGATCGCCCGGATGCACCGCTCGGTGGCCCGCACCCTGCTCGCCGAGGGCCGCGCCGACGAGGCCGACGCCTCCCTGGCCAAGGCGGCCGAGCTGTACCGCCGGCTGAGCCTGCGCACCGAACTGGCCAACTGCCACTGGATGCGCGGCTACGTCTGCGCGCAGAACGGCGAACTGGACCGCGCCGAGGAAGAGTTGCGCCAGGCGCACACCATGCTGTCGGAGACCCGCGCCGCCCTGTACCGCAGCCAGGCCGCCGTGGAGCTCGCCGACGTCCTGCACCGCCGGGGCAAATCGGGGGAGGCAGCCGAACTGCTGGAGGAGGTCCTCGGGGACTTCTCCTCCGAGCGCGGTGCCGTCCACGCCGCCGGCGCGCACCGCCTCCTCGGCATCATCGCCGAGGACGCCCGGGACACCGAGGCGGCCGAGGAGCACTACGTCCGCGCCCTCAGCCTCCTGGAACGCGCGGGCGCCGCCGGCGACCTCGCCGACCTGTGCCGCCTGCTCGGCGACCTCTTCCGCCGCACGGGCCGCGTGGAGGCCGCCCTGGACGCCTACCGCACCGGCCTCGGCCACCGCACCGCCCCCGGCACCACCACCCTCGGCCCGGCCCCCGCCCAGCCGCCGCTCTGAGCCCTCACACCTGCGCCCGGCCCTGCTTGCGGATGTCGGCCAGGCGCAGGGCGCCGACCTGCACGGCCGCCTGGGTGGCATCGTTCGGTACGTCACCCAGGCCGCCGTTGGTCAGCGCGAACGCGTCCTCGCCGAGGCGGACGGCGGCGACGTCCAGGGTCAGCAGGAAATCCTGCGCGTCGGCTGTCGTACCGGCGACGGTGACGCGCAGCCCCTGGCGGGCGTCGCCCACCTCGGGCAGCGGGGCGTCCACGACCTGCACGTCCTCCACCAGCCCCGTCTCGGTGGTGGCCGTGAACCGCGCGCACCGCGCCGGAAGCGTCCGCAGCCACGCCAGCACGGCGTCGACGTCGGACGGGCGGCGGGCGCCGATCTGGTAGCGGAGCTGGGCGTCGGTGTCGGCGTCGTCCAGGCCGACGGTGACGCGGGCCGGTCCGCCGAGCAGTTCGTCGCCGTAGAGGGCGTCCAGCAGCCGCTGGCACTCCCCGGCCGAGGTCTGCGCCTTCAGGATCCCGTCGTGCCAGGTGGCCGCGCCGCGCGTGGCGATCCAGGAACCGCCGAGATCGCTCGGGCCGATCAGCGCGGCCTGCGCCTGCTCGTCGCTGAGCGAGGAGCCGCCGGTCGGCGCGGACGACCGGGGCGTCGGGGCCGGCCGGTCGAGCGTGGGCAGGGGGTACGGCGCGCTCGCCGGGTGGTTGAGGCCGAGGGCCGCGCAGGCGCCCGCGATCAGCAGGCCGGCGCCGGTCAGGGAGAGGGACACGGCACGGGGGAGGTGGGGTATCTCGGGGGACATCGGTGCCTCCTGGGCTGCGGGCGGCCGGGGTGCCTGGTTCTCACGGCACCACCGCCCTGACCTGCGCACCAACGCTCCGGGCCGTACGGGTGAGGGGGCGCAGGGAAATCCGCGGCGGGGCTCCGGCGGGGCCGGAACGGTGCCGTCCGCGCGATCGCCCGCCTGGGCACGCCGACCTCGACGACGCCGGAGACCGCCCCGGCCCCCGCCCACCGCCGGACTCCCGCGGCGCGCCGCCGGACGGGTGACGGGGCGGGCGCCGGGCGGTGGGAGCGGTCCCGGGGCGGCACTGATCTAAGGTCGGCACGACGGAAGGAGTCCGCCGTGGACGGTCAGCCCATTCCCGTGATCATCGACTGCGACACCGGCGTCGACGACGCCCTGGCCCTGCTGTTCGCCGTGCGCCACCCCGGACTCGACCTGCGGGCGGTGACCTGCGTGGCCGGGAACACCGACGTGGACGGGGTGGTCCGCAACACCCTCACCGTGCTGGAACAGGCGGGCGCCCCCGCCGTCCCGGTGGCCCGGGGTGCCGAGCGCCCGCTGCTCGAGCCGGCCCGCCCGGCCCCGGTGCACGGCGCCGACGGCATGGGCGACCTGGGCCTGCCCGCGCCCACCCGGACCGCGGTGGACATCGACGCCGTCAGCCTGCTGCGCCGGGAGATCCTGGCCAGCCCGCGCCCGGTGACGCTGATCCCGACCGCGCCGCTCACCAACATCGCCCTGCTGCTGCGCACACACCCCGAGGTGACCGGGAACATCGAGCGGATCGTGTTCATGGGCGGGGCGGTGGCGACCGGGAACGCCACGCCGGTCGCGGAGTTCAACGTCTGGCACGACCCGGAGGCGGCGGCGATCCTGCTGACCGCCGGGGTGCCGATCACGATGTACGGCCTGGACGTCTTCCAGCAGGTCGTGGTGGACGGCGCGGAGGTCCACCGGCTGCGCGCGAGCGCCGAGCCCGGCACCCGGCTGGCCGGTGAGCTGCTCGCCCACCGGCCGGCCCACCAGGGCGAGCCGCCCCAGGCCGAGGAGGCGGGCGGCCTCGGCGACGCGGGCGCGGTGTGCGCGGTCGCCGACCCGCAGGGCATCACCACCCGCCGGCTCCCGGTCGAGGTCTCCCTCGCCCCGGGCCCCACCCGGGGCCAGACGATCGTCGACCGCCGCCTGCGCCCCGGCGAGTCCGAGATCCACGAGGGCGGACGCGAACGCGCCCTGGTGGACGTGGCGCTGGAGGTGAACGCCGACCGCTACGTGAAGCTGTACCTGGAGACGGTCGCGCGGTAGGCGCTACTCGGCGGCGGACGGCGAGACCGCCCAGCGCTCCTCCACCCGGGCGACCTTCCAGTACGCCAGCGCCGCCGCCCACACCAGGACGAACAGGCCGACGATGAGGTAGCCGACGTTGTCCAGGTCCAGGCCGGCGATCCAGCCGGTGACGTCGTCGTGCAGGCCGAACTTCTCGTGCAGGACGCCGACCAGCTCGATGGTGCCGATGAAGAAGGCGACCGCGATGGACAGACCGGTGATGGCGAGGTTGTAGAAGACCTTGCGGACCGGGTTGGAGAACGCCCACTGGTAGGCGAAGTTCATGAACGTGCCGTCGAGGGTGTCGAACAGGCTCATCCCGGCGGCGAAGAGGAGGGGCAGGCAGAGGATCGCGTACCAGGGCAGTCCCGCCGCCGCGCCCGAGCCCGCCATCACCATCAGCGTCACCTCGGTGGCCGTGTCGAAGCCGAGGCCGAAGAGGAAGCCGAGCGGGTACATCTGCCCCGGCCGCGAGACGGACTTCGTCAGCCGCCCGAGGACGCGGTTCATGAACCCCCGCGAGTCCAGGTGCTGTTCCAGTTCCTTCTCGTCGTACGCGCCCGCGCGCATCGCCCGGAAGACCTTCAGGATGCCCACCAGGGCGACCAGGTTCAGGGCGGCGATGAGGTAGAGGAACGTACCGGAGACCGTCGTACCGAGGAAGCCGAGCACCCGGTGGGTGGTGGAGCCCTCGTTCATGACCTTCCCGGCCAGCGAGGTCCCGCCCGCGATCAGCAGGGCCAGCAGCACCACCACGCTGGAGTGGCCCAGCGCGAACCAGAACCCCACCGACACCGGCCGCTTGCCGTCGGCCATCAGCTTGCGGGTGGTGTTGTCGATCGCCGCGATGTGGTCGGCGTCGAAGGCGTGCCGCATGCCGAGGGTGTAGGCGGTGACGCCCAGCCCGACCCCGAAGACATCGGTGCCGACCTTGTAGTGCTCGGGTGCGACGAGGACGTAGAGGATCCCGAACGCGACGACGTGGAGGGCGACGATCACCGCCAGCAGTCCCACCGTCTTGACGGTGTCCTCGCGTCGCCAGCGGAAAGACGTGGCATCGGCCATGGGTTCACGCTCCAGCACCTCGTGGATCACTTCGTGAGCTGCCGTGGCCGGTCTCCTGGCTTACGGGTCGTACGTCCGCCGTTCCTGCCTTCCCGGTCTGCGACCAGTGGCCCGGCGGTGCCGGACGGAACGGGAACTCCCCGATCACAGTGGCGAGGGCCGCGTCGACCTTCCATCGACTTCCCGAACACCACGGCCCGCCCACCGTAGAGGGGCACGCGGTTTCCTGCATAGCTGCGCACCTGCGCAGGTATCGAAGATCACAAAGAGGGGGCCTGCCAGACTGGCCCCATGCATCTCGTGCCTGCCGACCGAGCCGACCGTCGTTCCATCGACGGGCACCGGGTCTGCGAGGCGATCGCCGCCATCGGTGAGGCGGGGCGTCTGCGCACCTGGGCCGACCGTTTCTCCCTGCTCGCCGACGCCAACCGGCTGGCGCTGCTGGTCGCGCTGCACCGCACCGGGCCGCTCGCCGTGTCGGACCTCGCCACCGCCACGGGGATGAACGACCCCGCCGTCTCCCAGGCCCTGCGGCTGCTGCGGGCGGCCGGGGTCGTGGCGGGGGAGAAGGAGGGGCGCGTGGTGCGGTACAGGGTGGTGGACGCGGACGTCCGGGGGCTGTTGGAGCACTGCGTGGGCTGAACGGCCGCGCACGGTTCCCTTTCCGGGCAATGTGGACAGATACAGATTCCGTACCGTCGTCCGTCCCCCTGGGAGCCCGTATGGCAGACCTCTCGCCGGACCTCTCGTCCAGGAACCCCGACTGGTGGCGGCAGGCCGTCGTCTACCAGGTCTATCCGCGCAGCTTCGCCGACGCCGACGGTGACGGCCTCGGCGACCTGCGGGGCATCACCGAACGGCTGGGCCACCTCTCCTCCCTCGGCGTGGACGCCCTGTGGCTGAGCCCCTTCTACCCCTCCGAACTCGCCGACGGCGGCTACGACGTCATCGACCCGCGCGGGGTCGACGAGCGCCTCGGCACCCTGGACGACTTCGACGCCCTGGTGGGCGAGGCGCACCGGCTCGGACTCAAGGTCGTCGTGGACATCGTCCCCAATCACACCTCCCATCTGCACCGCTGGTTCCAGGAGGCGCTGCGTGCCGGGCCGGGGTCCGCCGCCCGGGAACGGTACGTCTTCCGGCCGGGGCGCGGCGCGCGCGGTGAACTGCCGCCCAGCGACTGGCAGTCGGTGTTCGGCGGCAGCGCCTGGCGGCGGGTGCCCGACGGGGAGTGGTACCTGCACCTGTTCGCGCCCGAACAGCCCGACCTCAACTGGGACGACGAGGAGGTCCGCGCCGACTTCCGCGCCACCCTGCGGTTCTGGTCGGACCGGGGCGTGGACGGCTTCCGCGTGGACGTCGCCCACGGCCTGGCCAAGGACCTCACCGAGCCGCTGCGGGACATCGGCGGCATCGGCGCGACCGGCGAGCAGGCCCTGCCGCTGGTGCCGCCGGGCAGCCACCCGTACTGGGACCGGGACGAGGTCCACGAGATCTACCGCGACTGGCGCAAGATCTTCGACGCCTACAGCCCGCCGCGCACCGCCGTCGCCGAGGCCTGGGTCCCCGGGGCCCGCCGCGCCCTGTACGCCCGCCCGGACGAACTCGGCCAGGCCTTCAACTTCGAGTACCTGGAGGCACGCTGGGACGCGGAGGAGCTGCGGGACGTCATCACCGCCTCGCTGGTCACGGCCCGGGCCGCCGGCGCCTCCGCGACCTGGGTGCTGTCCAACCACGACGTCGTACGGCACGCCTCCCGGCTCGTGCTGCCGGCCGGCACCGACCCGGCCGCCTGGCTGCTGTCCGGCGGCACCGCACCCGCGATCGACCCGGCGGCCGGACTGCGCCGGGCCCGGGCGGCGACCCTGCTGATGCTGGCGCTGCCCGGCTCGGCGTACCTGTACCAGGGGGAGGAACTGGGCCTGCCCGAGGTCGCCGACCTGCCCACCGAGGTGCTCCAGGACCCGATCTGGGAACAGACCGGCCACGTCCGCAAGGGCCGCGACGGCTGCCGGGTGCCGCTGCCGTGGACGACGACCGGACCGTCGTACGGCTTCGGCCCCGGGCCCGGCTGGCTGCCGCAGCCGGCGGCCTTCGCCGCGTACGCCGTGGAGGCGCAGGCCGGCACCGAGGGCTCCACGCTGGAGCTGTACCGCTCGGCCCTGCGACTGCGCCGCAAGCTCCTCCAGGGCGAGACTCTGACCTGGACGCCGGACGCGCCCGCGGACGTCCTGGACTTCGGCCGCACCGAGACCTGGCGGAACGTCACGAACCTCGGCACCGGCCCGGTAGCGCTGCCACCGGGCGAGGTCCTGCTGAGCAGCGCCCCGCTGCCGGACGGCAGGGTCCTGCCGCCGGACACCACGGTCTGGCTGGCCTAGGGCGACGGAACCGGGCTGGGGGTGAGGCCGCCGCCGGTGCCGCCGCCCGTGCCGCCGCCGCTCGTGCCGCCGCCGAGGGCGCCGAGGTCCAGCGGGGTGGACGTGGCGGTCGGCGGCGGGGTGAGCACCACCTCCGGCTGGCCCGCCGGCGGGGCCGGCGGCGTCAGGTCGGACGACGGCAGCTTCGGCGGGGTGGTCTGGTTGAAGATGGTCTGGTCGAAGTCGACCAGACCGGTCTTCTCCATCACCGTGATGTGGTCCAGGACGGTGTCGTTGGCCTGGTCGGCGAGGGCCCGCACCAGCGAGTTCTTGGTGGTGGAGCGGATCTTCGCGATCGTGTTGAAGATCGAGCCGTGCGTCATCCGCAGGATGTTGGCGAAGTCGGTGTCGAACTGCTTGCCGCTCTCGCCCTTCAACTGGTTGACGAAGCCGACCTGTTGCGGACTCGCCACGTTGGGCAGCGTGATGTTCAGCATGGGGCCGATCTTGCGGCAGGAGGCGTCCAGCGCGGCGTGCCCGTCGATCAGGTGCTCGCTGGCGGTCCTGACCCCCTTGCTGGAGCCCTTCTGGAGCCCGATCTGGCCGAGCGGGTACTCCCACAGGCCGGCCGCCCGCACCTTGACCACGAAGTCCCGGTCCGCCTCGGTGAGCGGTCCCCACTGTGTCTGCGCGATGATCCGCGTCTGTGAGCTGGAGACGGTGCTCAGCCCGAGCATGCCCGGGTAGGCGAGGGCCGCGAGGGTCAGGGCCATCGCACCGCCCACGAAGAGAGTTCCCGTCGCGTTCCGCGAAAAGCGCACCGTTCCTCCTGCCTGCGGGTCCCGCCCGTCGTTCGGACGCACAGCAGTACGGACGCCCGCGCCGTTCGTCTCAGTGCGCGCGGGTAAAGAATCTCCCGGGGCGGTTGGCGGAAGGTTGACCGCTGCGCGGCGCAAGGTTGACCACTTCCCGGGTGAAGGCAGAGCGGGACCGCCCCTAGATTCGCCGCATGCCCCCACCGTCACCGCCCCGGCCCCCGGCCGCGCTGCCCGTCCTGCCCTACCGCAAGCCCACCCGGGGCCGCGACTACTGGGTGCTGGACGACGTCCTGCCGGACGCCGACGCCGTACGGGAGCGGTGCCTGGCCAAGGACGACTGGGCCGAGGGGTACCCGTACACCTCCGAGACCTGGCCCGGCCTGCGCGCCATGCCCGCCCTGGAGCCGGGGGAACTCGCCCGGGTCGAGAGGCTGGTGCGGAAGGCGACCGGGGCGCGGGAGCTGTGGGTGCAGCGGGCGCCGGGCGGCGGCACCCTCAACCACAACTGCGTGCAGGTGGTCGGCGAGGGCGAGAGCGAACCCCGCCCGCACACCGACTCCCGCGCGCTGTGCCGGTACGCGGCCGTGCTCTACCTCAACCCCGGGCTGCCGGGGGACTGCGGGACCGCCTTCTACCGCCAGTCGCTGCCGGGCGGCCGGCTCGGCGGCAACATCGTGCAGGCCCCGCACACCAACCTGGTCGAGGCGCTGGGGACGCGGTTCGTCCCGGCGGACCACTTCGAGGAGGACGTCCGCGTCCCGCACCGGTACAACCGCCTGCTGCTCTACCACGCCAACCTGGTGCACAGCGCGACCGGTTACTCCGGCCGGACGCTGGAGGAGAAGCGGATGACGGCGGTGTTCTTCTGGATGGCCTGACCGGACGGCCGGCGCCGCCCGCCCCCTGGTGAGGCGGCGGGCGGTGTGAGGAGGCCGGGCGCGCGGTACGGATGACGGGTATGAGCAGTGTCGCCATCGTGGGAGCCGGGCCGGGACTCGGGACCGCCGTCGCGCGGCGGTTCGGGCGCGAGGGGTTCGCCGTCGGGCTCGTCGCGCGGGACCGGGGGCGGCTGGACGCGATCGCCGGCGCACTGGCGGCCGAGGGCGTCACCGCCCGCGGGTTCGCCGCCGACGTGCGCCGGCCGGAGGAGCTGGCCGCGGCGCTGGGCGAGCTGGCCGACGCACTCGGGACCGTCGAGGTGCTCCAATACAGCCCGGTGCCGCACCGCGACTTCATGCGGCCCGTGCTGGAGACCCGGCACCGGGACCTGGTGGGCCCGATCGAGTTCTCCGTGTACGGGCCGGTGGCCGCCGTGCAGCAGGTGCTGCCGGGCATGCGACGGCTGGGGCGCGGGACGATCCTGTTCGTCAACGGCGGGAGCGCCGCCGTACCGCATCCCGAGCGGGCCGGCACCTCGATCGCCTTCGCGGCGGAGAGCGCGTACGGGCACCTGCTGCACGACCGGCTGGCGGGTGAGGGCATCCACGTCGCCCAGCTGGTCATCCCCGGGGCCATCACGGCAGGTCACGAGCGCAAGGACCCGAGTGTCCTCGCGGAGAGGCTGTGGAGCCTGCACCGGGAGCGGCACGGGTTCCGGCACTACGCCGACGACCTCGACGGCTGAGCGGCCGTTGACCGACCGGAAGCGGTCACCCTGCGGGGAGTGACGTTGTGGGCCAATATGGGGCTATTGGCCGCTTCGCTCTCTTCAAGGGGGCCTCCATGGCTGTCGACATCCCTCCGCTCGTCAAGACGTCACGGCTCAGAAGCCGGGGCGGACTGCTCGGCGAGTGCCTGGCGGAGTTCCTCGGAACCCTCGTCCTCATCGCCTTCGGCTGCGGTGTGGGCGCGATGGCGGTCGCGGCGCTGCCCGGTTCGGGCCGGGCCGCCACCCCCACCACGATCTTCCTCGCGGCCGGTGACTGGCTGCTGATCACCTGGGGCTGGGCGCTGGCCGTCGTCTTCGGCGTCTACGTGGCCGGCGGCGTCAGCGGCGCCCACATCAACCCGGCGGTGACCCTGGCCATGGCCGTGCGCCGCGGCTTCCCCTGGGCCAAGGTGCTGCCGTACTGGTTCGCGCAGGTCGTCGGCGCCCTCACCGGCGCCGCGCTGGTCTACCTCGTCTACCACAACGCGATCGACGCCTACGACAGCACGGTGACGGGACCGAAGGTGAACGGGCACACCAATGCCACGTTCTCGATCTTCGCGACGTTCCCGGCCCCGTACTTCCACGGCGGCATCTGGGGGCCGCTCATCGACCAGATCGTCGGCACGGCCTTCCTGCTCATGCTGATCGCGGCCGTGCTCGACCTGCGCAACCAGGCCGTGAAGGCCAACCTCGCCCCGCTGGTCGTGGGTTTCGTCGTCGCCGCGATCGGCATGTCCTACGGCGCGAACGCCGGCTACGCCATCAACCCGGCCCGTGACTTCGGGCCACGCCTGCTCACCTACGCGGCGGGCTGGGGCAGCCTGGCGTTCCCGGGGAGCGTGTCCGGCTCGTTCAGCGCGTACTGGTGGATCCCGATCGTCGGTCCGCTGGTCGGCGCCGTGATCGGGATCGTGGTCTACGACCTGTTCGTCGGTGACGTACTGCTCGTGCGCTCCGAGCTGGCCCAGCTGCCGGAGCCGGGCAGGGCGTCGCCCGTGAAGACCAGCGACGAGGAGTAGCCGGGGCGGCGTCACGTCCCGCTGCCCGTGATCGTGACCTTGGTGCCGACGGCCGTGTGCTCGTACAGCCGGCGGGCGTCGGCGGAGCGGAGCCGGCCCCGCGGGACCGGCGGGCGGCCGTCGAGCACTGGCTCACCGTCGGCGCTGCGTCGGCCTCGCCACCGACGGCACCGCCGAACGCTTCTACCGGCGGGTCATCCCCGGCGACGTCATCCGCGTCACCGGCTCCAAGGACACCGTCGAGGCCGGCAACGGCTACGGCGACCGGAACCTCAGCTGGTCCGGGTGGCCGGCCCACGGCGCGGCCCGGGAGAGCGGGGGAGCTCCACGGTCGTGACCACCCGTACGGCGCTGGGCGCGCGGGGCGTGGAACCGAACCCGAACCGCACGGGCGGCGCGACCGGCGCGAGCGGACCCTGGTCCCGGCCGTCGTACACCGTGGTGGCCGACACGACCGGGAGCAGGTCCAGGGCGCCGTACCACTCGCGCCGCCCGCCGCCCGCGCTGCCCCGCGTGCGCACGCCGAGCAGCAGCCGCGCGGGCGGGTACGTCAGCACCGTCCAGGCCGGCCGGGCGGCGAGCGGCGCGGGTACGGCGCGCAGCAGCCGGCCCATGGGGCCCCGCGGGCCGGTGGTGAGGCGCAGGTCCAGCGGGCCGGCCGTGATCTGCCAGTGCCGGCCCGCGACCCGTACGGTGACGGGCGTGATCTCCACGTCGTCGAAGGAGTAGGTCGCGGCGATGAAGTCGGCGGTCCGCCGGGAGGGCGCCAGCAGCAGCCGGTGCCCGTCCGCCCGCTCGACCATGACGTCGCTGAACCGCCCGAACGGCGACCCGCCCCAGTGGCCCAGCACCACCCGGGTGCCGGACGCCGTCCCGGTCCCGACGATCCACCCCTCGAAACGCGTCCGCGTCCGGCGGCCGGGCCTCGCGTCACCCGTCACGGCGGACCCGGTGGAGACCCACTCGAATCCGCGCAGGTGCGGCAGGGGCCACCCGCCGCCGACGGGACCGAACAGGCACTGGGCCCGGGCCAGGGTTCACCGCGCTCATCGGCCGCCTCCCGGTCTGCCTCACGTCCCCCCTGGACACCACCGGTCCCGAGTGGCCCGCGGATGCCCCGGCAAACCGGCCGGCGTCGGTCACAGGGCCAGCAGCAGGGCGGCCAGGGTGGTGAAACAGGCGCACACCGCGAGCGCCACGCCCACGCAGCGCCGCCGCAGTTCGGCGTACCGCTGCTCGTACTCGGCCCGCAGCGACACGCACCGGGCCGCGACGCGTTCGAGGTCGGCCCGGGCCCGCAGCAGGCTGTCGGCGGCGTAGCGCCGTTCGACCTCCTCGCGCTGCGCCGTCGTCAGCCAGTCCAGGGAGCCGGCGAACTCGCGGGCGCGCTGCTCCGCCTCCGCGACCCTGGCCTGCCACAGCAGGTAGCCCTCGACCTCGTTGCCGAGGTCGCCGCCGACTCCGGTCCCCTGCTGGGGCAGACCGCTCACGCCCGGCCCCGGTCGCTCGTGATCGCGGTGGTGTGGCCCTCCTGCTCCCGCATCGCGATGTCCGGGTGGTGCAGGTCGAACGCCGGGGACTCGCTGCGGATCCGGGGCAGGGTGAGGAAGTTGTGCCGGGGCGGCGGGCAGGAGGTCGCCCACTCCAGCGAACGGCCGTAGCCCCACGGGTCGTCCACGCCGACCGGCTTGCCGTACTTGGCCGTCTTCCAGACGTTGTAGAGGAACGGCAGGATCGACAGGCCGAGCAGGAAGGAGCTGATGGAGGACACCGTGTTCAGCGCGGTGAAGCCGTCGGCGGCCAGGTAGTCGGCGTAGCGGCGCGGCATGCCCTCGGCGCCCAGCCAGTGCTGGACCAGGAAGGTGCCGTGGAAGCCGGTGAACAGGGTCCAGAAGCAGATCTTGCCCAGGCGCTCGTCGAGCATCTTGCCGGTGAACTTGGGCCACCAGAAGTGGAAGCCGGCGAACATCGCGAAGACCACCGTGCCGAAGACGACGTAGTGGAAGTGGGCCACCACGAAGTAGCTGTCCGTCACGTGGAAGTCCATGGGCGGGGAGGCCAGGATGACACCGGTCAGGCCGCCGAAGAGGAACGTCACGAGGAAGCCGGTCACCCAGAGCATGGGTGTCTCGAAGGACAACGAGCCCTTCCACATCGTGCCGATCCAGTTGAAGAACTTCACCCCGGTCGGTACGGCGATCAGGAAGGTCATGAAGGAGAAGAACGGCAGCAGCACCGCGCCGGTGGGGAACATGTGGTGGGCCCACACCGTGACCGACAGGCCGGCGATGGCGATGGTCGCGGCGACGAGGCCCATGTAGCCGAAGATCGGCTTGCGGGAGAACACCGGGATGACCTCGGTGACGATGCCGAAGAACGGCAGCGCGATGATGTACACCTCCGGATGGCCGAAGAACCAGAAGAGGTGCTGCCACAGGATCGGGCCGCCGTTGGCCGCGTCGTACACATGGGCGCCGAAGATGCGGTCGGCCGCCAGCGCGAACAGGGCGGCGGCCAGCACCGGGAAGGCGAACAGGACCAGGACACTGGTCAGCAGCACGTTCCAGGTGAAGATCGGCATGCGGAACATGGTCATGCCGGGCGCGCGCATCGCGGTGATCGTGGTGATGAAGTTGACGGCACCGAGGATGGTGCCGAAGCCGGAGAACGCCAGACCCAGGATCCACATGTTCGCGCCGACCCCGGGGGTGCGGATCGCGTCGGACAGGGGCGTGTAGGCGAACCAGCCGAAGTCGGCCGCTCCGTTCGGGGTGAGGAAGCCGGCCACCGCGATGAGCGAGCCGAACAGGTACAGCCAGTAGGCGAACATGTTCAGCCGGGGAAAGGCCACGTCGGGCGCGCCGATCTGGAGCGGCATGATCCAGTTGGTGAAGCCGGCGAACAACGGGGTGGCGAACATCAGCAGCATCACGGTGCCGTGCATCGTGAACAGCTGGTTGTACTGCTCCTTCGAGACGACCTGGAGTCCGGGACGGGCCAGTTCGGCGCGGATGATCAGCGCCATCACCCCGCCGGCCAGGAAGAACCCGAAGGACGTCGACAGATAGAGGGTGCCGATCGTCTTGTGGTCGGTGGTCGTCAGCCACTTCACCACGACGTTGCCGGGCTGCTTGCGCCGGACCGGCAACTCGTTCTCGTACGAGTCCTCGGCTGGGGCGCCACCGCCCTGGGGTTCGTTGAGGATGCTCACCAGTCGTCCGTCTCCCGATGCTCGCCGTCCGCCCACGACAGGACGTCGGTCACCCGCCATCCTCGCCACGCGAGGCCGCGCTCGGGGCCCTGAGCGTGCGACGTGCGGCCATTCGGATGACGGATACACCCGACCGGCCCAACGAGCCACGGCCCGACCCCCCTCCCCGGCACCGTCCCGGCGCTGCCGGGAGGGGGGTCAGGGGGCGGGCCGGAGGTCCCCCGCGAAGACGATCACCTGGTCGATGAGGTGCGTACGGGGCCGCAGGTGCACCACGTCCGTCCCGGCCAGCCGGGGCCCGCCGTCCGGTGTGGTGAAGGCCCACTGGTAGCGGGCCCATTCACCCGGCATGTCCACCGCCGAACAGCGGACCATCGTGCCGGCGCCGGCGGGGTGGCGACGGATGTCCAGCACGAACCGTTCGACCGCCTCCACTCCCTCGCTGCGTCCCAGCGGGCCCCAGAACACCACGTCGGGGGTGAGGGCCTGGGACAGCAGGGAGATCACCTGGCCGTCCTCGCGCGCGTTGAACGCGGAGAGGAACATGTCGATCGCTGACTGAGCGGCTTCTTCCAGCATGCAGCAGTCATACCAGCCGCGCCGGGGCGCGCCGGCGGACTCCCGGGGAGAACCCGCGGCCCCCGCCCGGCGGGGGCCGGGGCGGCTAGGATCCCGGGCATGGCCCTGACAGTGAGCGACGTGGAGCGGTTCGAGGCGGCCCGGCCCCGGCTGGAGGCCATCGCCTACCGCCTGCTCGGCTCGGCGAGCGAGGCCGAGGACGCCGTGCAGGAGACGTTCCTGCGCTGGCAGGCCGCCGGCGCCGGCCACGTCGAGGTCCCCGAGGCCTGGCTGACGAAGGTGCTCACCAACCTCTGCCTCAACCAGCTCACCTCGGCCCGCGCGCGCCGCGAGACCTACGTGGGCCAGTGGCTGCCCGAGCCGCTGCTCGCCGGCGACCCGATGCTGGGCCCGGCCGACACCGCGGAACAGCGCGAGTCGGTGTCGTACGCCGTCCTCACCCTGCTGGAGCGCCTGACCCCGGGCGAGCGGGCGGTGTACGTGCTGCGGGAGGCCTTCGACTACCCGCACCGGGAGATCGCCGGGATCCTCGACATCAGCGAGGCCGCCAGCCAGCAGATCCTCCACCGGGCCAAGAAGCACGTCGCGGACGGCAAGGCCCGCATCGAGATCGACGAGGCCGCCGCCCGGCGGATCGTCGAGGAGTTCCTGGCCGCCGCCACCAGCGGCCGGACCGAGCCGCTGGTACGGCTGCTCACCCAGGACGCCGTCTCGATCGGCGACGGCGGCGGCAAGGTCCCGGCCCGCACGAAGGCGTTCGAGGGCGCGCTCGCGGTCGCCACGTTCATGCGGGGCCTGTTCAAGCCCGGCACGGCCAAGCGCAACCTGGTAGGCGGCTCGCCCGGGATCTACGCCACCACCGCCAACGGCGAGCCGGCCGTCGTGGCGGTCCTCGACGGGCGGGTCATCGGCGTCATCTGCCTGGAGGTCACCGCCGACGGCATCCGCGCGTTCCGCGGCCAGGCCAACCCCGACAAGCTCGAACGCGCGACCCGGCACTGGGCGGCCACCGACCACGGCGAACCCCTGCTCCGGCCCTTCTGAGATTCCGGGCTCCAGCCCACCGACCACCATGTGACGTGCTTCACATCCGGTTCCTGTCAGGAAACGGCGGGGCGCCCGGTTCAAGGGGCGAATCCGCTCAAGACAGGAGCCAGGAAATGCAGCACCGCATCGTCGTCCTCGGAGCCGGATACACCGGAGCCATCGCCGCCGGCCGCCTCGCCAGGCGGCTGCGCCCCGAAGACGTCTCCATCACCCTCGTCAACGCCGAACCCGACTTCGTGGAGCGCGTCCGCCTGCACCAGCTCGCCACCGGCCAGGACCTCAAGTCCCGGCCGCTCGGCGAGATGTTCGCGGGCACCGGTGTGCGGCTGAGGCTCGCGCGGGTCACCGGCGTCGACGTCGACCGCAGGACGGTCGCCGTCACCGGCGCGGACGGCACCGGGGAACTGGAGTACGACACCCTCGTGTACGCCCTGGGCAGCGGCTGGAGCGACCAGGGCGTCCCCGGCGTGGCGGAGCACGCCCACGAGATCACGAGCCGTGCCGGAGCGCTGCGGCTGCGCGAGCGGCTGGCCGGGCTGACGGCCGGACAGCCGGTGGCCGTGGTCGGCGGCGGCCTCACCGGTCTGGAGGCTGCGGCCGAGATCGCCGAGGCCCGCCCGGACCTCGACGTCACCCTCGTCACCCGCGGCGGCCTCGGCGACTGGCTCTCCGCGAAGGGCCGCGACCACGTGCGCGGGGTCCTCGCCGGGCTCGGCGTCACGGTGCACGAGCACACCGACGTCACCGCCGTGGCGGCCGGCCACGTCACCACCGCCGACGGCGCCACGGTCCCGGCCGCGGTCACCGTGTGGACCACCGGCTTCGCCGTCCACCCGGTCGCGCGGGCCACCGGCCTCGAGGTCACCGGCGCCGGCCGGATCGTCGTCGACCGGTCCATGCGCTCGGTCTCGCACCCGGACGTGTACGCCGTCGGCGACGCGGCCCTGGCGACGGGCGCCGGCGACAAGCCGCTGCGGATGTCGTGCGCCTCGGGCGTCCCCACCGCCTGGCAGGCCGCCGACGCCATCGCGGCGCGCCTGACCGGCGGCAAGCTCCCCAAGGTGCCGCTGCGTTACTTCAACCAGTGCGTCTCGCTGGGCCGCAAGGAAGGCCTGATCCAGTACGTCACCGCCGACGACCGCGCGGTGCGGGCGGCCCTGACCGGCCGGATCGCCGCCGTCTACAAGGAACTGGTCTGCAGGGGCGCGGCCTGGGGCGTCGCCAACCCGCTGCTCGTCCCGGCCCCGCGACGGCGCGTCGTGCGGGAGCGGGCGGACGCGGTGTCACCGGCCAACGCACCGGCCTGAGACCGGCGTTCGGTCCGCGACGCCCCTTCCCGGGCGCGCGGTGTCCGGCGTCCGCCGCGCGGGCCACACCGGTTGTCGTCGGCGGTTCGCGGCGACAACCGGGCGGCGCGGGCCGTGGCGTCCCGGCACGGCGCCCGGCTCGTGGCCGAACCGTGGGCCGCACGGGACGCGGTGCGCAGGTCCGGCCCGCTCCGTCTCCGGGTGCCACGTCCCACGCCGCTCACACCCGTGAACCGGGACGCGTGGTCACCGGGAGCTCACCAGCGCCAGGCGTCCTCGTCGGCGCGTGGGGCCGGGGCGGGCGCGGCCGGCGCGGCCGGGGGCGCGTCGTGGCAGGTGAACCCGAGCCGGGTCAGGGCCCGGCGCATCTCGCCCGACGTGAAGTCGCGGCGGTCCTGCTTGGTGATCACCTCGCCGACCTGCATGACGGGGTAGACGCGGCGGCCGATGCTCACCGAGACACCGGTGACCGGTTCGGGCGAGACCCCGTTCATCGACTGCTCGACCTCGCTCTTGGTCAGGTCGAAGGGGAAACGGGCGATGACACAGCGCATGGCGGACTCCACAGGATCGGGGGAGGGACAGCGGAGGGATCGACCGTAGGCTCGCCCCGGACGCGGAGGGCGAATCCCGGTACCTGGACTAGGAGTTGTTCCTCGGGGCGGAGCGACGGGTGCGGGTGGCCGCTCCCCGGCCGGCCCCGCGTCCCCGGCGGCCGCGCGGGGCGGACGCGGCGCGCTCGCTCCGTTCGGCGGCCGGCACGGTGACCGTGACGGGCACACCGGAGGGGGTGCGGGCGCCGGTGATGCGGTGCAGTTCGGCCTCGCCGGGGCGGACCCGGACGGTACGCGCGGTGATGCCGGCGTCGGCCATCAGGCGGTCCATCGCACGCCGCTGGTGCGGCAGGACGAGGGTGACGACCGTGCCGGACTCGCCGGCCCGGGCGGTACGGCCGCCCCGGTGCAGGTAGTCCTTGTGGTCGCCGGGCGGGTCGACGTTGACGACGAGGTCGAGGCCGTCGACGTGGATGCCGCGGGCGGCGACGTTGGTCGCCACCAGGACCGTGACGTGGCCGTCCTTGAACTGGGCGAGCGTGCGGTTGCGCTGCGGCTGCGACTTGCCGCCGTGCAGGGCCGAGGCGCGCACCCCGACGGACAGCAGGTGCCTAGCCATCCGGTCGACCGCGTGCTTGGTGTCCAGGAACATGATCACCCGCCCGTCCCGGGCGGCGATCTCGGTCGCGGCGGTGTGCTTGTCGTCGTCGTGCACGTGCAGCAGATGGTGCTCCATGGTGCTGACGGCTCCCGCGGACGGGTCGACCGAGTGCACGACGGGGTCGTGGAGGTAGCGCCGTACCAGCAGGTCGATGTTGCGGTCCAGGGTGGCCGAGAACAGCAGCCGCTGGCCGCCGTCGGCGACCTGGTCGAGCAGGGCCGTCACCTGGGGCATGAAGCCCATGTCGGCCATCTGGTCCGCCTCGTCCAGCACGGTGACGCCGACCTGGTCCAGCCGGCAGTCGCCCCGCTCGATGAGGTCCTTCAGACGGCCGGGCGTGGCGACGACGACCTCGGCGCCGCCGCGCAGCGCGCTCGCCTGCCGGCCGATCGACATGCCGCCCACCACCGTGGCGAGCCGCAGCCGCAGGGCGCGGGCGTAGGGGGTGAGGGCGTCGGTGACCTGCTGGGCCAGTTCCCGGGTGGGCACGAGGACGAGCGCGAGCGGCTGCCGGGGCTGGGCCCGCTGCCCGTCCAGACGGGCCAGCAGCGGCAGGCCGAAGGCGAGCGTCTTGCCCGAGCCCGTGCGCCCGCGGCCCAGGACGTCCCGGCCGGCCAGCGCGTTCGGCAGCGTGGCCGCCTGGATCGGGAAGGGCGCGGTGACGCCTTCGGCGCCGAGCGCGGCCAGCAGGCGTGCCGGCATGTCCAGTTCGGCGAACGTCTCGACCGCGGGCAGCGGTTCGGTGAGGGTGACCGGCAGGGCGAACTCCTGCCGGCGGGTGCCGGAGCGCGCGCCCGCGCCGCTCCTGCGTCCGGTGCCCGGACGGGCGCCCTGCCGGCCCTGCTCCTGCGCACGGGAACGGCCGCCGCGCGTGCCGCCGGCCGTCCGGGTGGACGTTCGGTCCGCGCGGAAGCGGCCTGGGTCGCCGCCGGTGCGACGGGTGCGGTTCATGAGGGAACCTTCCTCGATGCGGCGTATCGAGGAATTCCGCCCAGCGGTGAACGAGCCGCGCGTGGATTCACAAGAATGAGCCGACGGAAATGCGAAAATCCGGCCTGGGCCGGGAAAACAACGGGCTGGGGCCCGCACCTCGAGAGCGCGGGCCCCAGCACCATGCAGCGCGTCAGCGTCAGGCGGGAACGATGTTCTCGGCCTGCGGGCCCTTCTGGCCCTGCGTGACGTCGAAGGTAACCTTCTGGCCTTCCTGAAGCTCGCGGAAGCCGGAGGTGGCGATGTTCGAGTAGTGGGCGAACACGTCGGCGCCGCCGCCGTCCTGCTCGATGAAGCCGAAGCCCTTTTCCGCGTTGAACCACTTCACGGTGCCAGATGCCATATTGAATCTCCCTTGGGGGCAATGCCGGACTCCGCACTTTACGGAGTCGAGTCGCCGCGATGATCACCCCTCCGGAAGAATCCGGAAAGCTCTGCAAAGAAAAAATCTCTGGCAACCAAAACTGCAACTGCTATCACGCTAACACAGGCGGGCCGGAAGCCCCATGTTTTTCGCGATCGTCCAGGTATTCTGACGCCGTCGTGGCCGGAAATTCTGTAGCGGCGGCTCTAGGTATCCGTGCCGCGTTCGCCGAGCCGGCGGCGCATGTCCCGGTTCGCGCGCAGGGCGTCGTCGAGCTGGTCCTCCAGGGAGATGATGCGGCACGCGGCCTCGATGGGAGTGCCCTGGTCCACCAGCTCCCGGGCGCGGGCGGCGACGCGCAGCTGGCGGCGCGAGTACCGGCGGTGGCCGCCCTCCGAACGCAGCGGGGTGATCAGCTCGGCCTCGCCGAGGGCCCGCAGGAAGGCGGGAGTGGTACCGAGGACGTCGGCGGCCCGCCCCATCGTGTAGGCGGGGTAGTCGTCGTCGTCCAGGTTGCCGGCGGCGGGGGCGTTCTCGGCGGGCATGGCACCTTCGTCTCGGGACGCGACGAGGAGCCCGGGCCTGTGCGGCGCCCGTGCCCCGAGGCGTTCGTGCCCTCCGCGTCGTGCGACAACCCTAACTCCGGCGGCCCAGCAGATCTGTCCCCACCGGGACAGACTTCCTCCCCGCGGCCACCGCGGAAGTCCCGTCGCCCTCGCCCGTGGAGGGACTCCGCGTCTTCCGCGAGGGGCGGCGCAGCGAGCGGTGCGCGTGCCCCGCCCACCGGCCGGCGGACGGGGCACGCGCACCGGTGGACGGGGATGCCGGCCGGACTACGTGTTGGGTTCGGCGGCGCTGATCTCGCTCAACGCCGAGTCGGTGTCGCGCTCGACGGCGAGGTCGCCCAGGGAGACGATGCCGACCACCCGGTCCCGTTCGGGGTCGACCACCGGCAGACGGCGTACGGCCTTCTCCCGCATGAGGCCGACCGCGCGGTCGACGGGGTCGTCCGGGGTGACCGTGGTCAGGTCGGTGCTGCACGCGTCCTCGACGTGCACACCGCTGACGTCGCCGCCCTCCGCCAGGATCCGCACGGTGAGGTCCCGGTCCGTCACCAGGCCACGCGGGTGGCCTTCCTCCGTCACCAGGACCGCGCCGATGTCCTCGTCCCGCATACGGCGGGCGACGTCGGCGACGTAGGTCTGCGGGCTCACCTCGATCGGCGGGGCGGTCATCACGTCCCGCACCATCTGTGCTGTCGCCATGGCGGAACCTCCGATTACGTGTCGCGTTGTCTGCGGCTCTCGTGTACGCCGTGCCGTGGCCGCGACCGGTGCGGTGGCCGTGACTACCGCGCCGCGCCGGCCGAACCACCTCGTCAGCCGGACTACCACGATTCCGGCGATCCATGTCTGCTTCGGTGCGATATACGCAGTTGTGTACGTGTCTGTCGGCGTGGGCACCCGTCAGCCACTCCCCCCAGGACAACCCCTGACCGCACCAGCGGGAGGAAGCATGATCAGCCATCGGCATCTGGTGGAAGAGGTGGCGGCACGGGCCCGTCTCGGCGACGAGGAGGCCGCCGACGCCGCCGTTCACCTCGTCCTCGCGGCACTGAGCAGCCGCCTCGACCCACCGCACCGGGAGCATTTGCGGCAGGCCGTGCCGCCCCATGAGCGGGGCGCCCTGGAAATCGGCGCACGGCGGCACGGCGGCGAGGCGCCGGCCGGGCCGGCCGATCCGCTCGACGCGTTGCTGGCCGATGTCGCCCGGCCCGTGGACGCCACCCCCGAGCAGGCGCTGTTCCTGGCGCGGACGGTGGTCTCCCGGATCACGGCCGGGGACACCGGCCTGGAGGCCGACCTGCGCGGCGCCCTTCCGGAGGAGTTCGGGCCGCTGTTCGCGGAAGCCGGCCCGGGGCCCGGACGGCCGGACCGCTGACCCTCCGGGGCGGGTGGACCGCCCGGTCCGCCCGGTCCGCCCGCCCCGCGCGCCCCGCGCGCCCCGGCCGTGCCGTCGGCCGCACCGCCACGGACTGGACTTGCCAGTCCATTTTTTACGGCGCACAGTGGCCCGCACACCGCGAGACGAGGAGAGCGCGCCATGAGCGGACGGCTGCGGAACAAGACGGCACTGGTCACCGGATCGACCAGCAACATCGGACAGGCGATCGCGGAGGCGTTCGCCGCCGAGGGAGCCCACGTCATCGTGTCCGGGCGGAACCGGGAACGGGGGACACAGGTCGTCGAGGGGATCCGCGCGTCCGGCGGCCGGGCCGACTTCCTGCCGGCGGACCTCGACGGCGGCGCCGAGGCCTCCCGGGACCTCGCCGCCCGGGCCCGCCAGACCCTGGGCGGGCGGATCGACATCCTGGTCAACAACGCGGGCGTCTACCCGGCCCCCGGCACCGCCACCACCGACGAGAAGACCTTCGACCAGGTCTACGCGGTGAACGTCAAGGCGCCGTTCTTCCTCACGGCGGCCGTCGCCCCGGGCATGGCGCAGGCCGGCGGCGGAGTGATCGTCAACCTCGGCTCGTGGATCGCGCGCCTGGGCGTGCCGCTCGGTGCGCTCTACAGCTCCACCAAGGGGGCCATGGAGACGCTCACGCGGGCGTGGGCCGCGGAGTTCGGCCCGCAGGGCGTGCGGGTGAACGCCGTCTCGCCGGGCGTGATCCTGCCCCCGGCGCCGGAGGGCGGCGAGCCGCATCCGGGCGAGGTCATGATGAAGGGCACCCCGGCCGGCGGCGTCGGCACGCCGGACGCCGTCGCCCACGCCGCGGTCTGGCTGGCCAGCGACGAGGCGGCCTTCGTGCACGGGACCGTGGTGGACGTCGACGGGGGCAGGACGGGCGTCGCCGTCATCGCCGCGTAGCGCCGGCCGGCCGCCCGATCAGGCGACGGTGGTGCAGGTGGTGCAGGTGGTGCAGTGGTCCCGGTTGTGCAGGTGGCGGAGGTGCGGGCGGCGCGCCCGGTGCGGGTTGCCGGGAGGTGAGGCCGTTCACCTCGCCGGGACCGGCGACCGGGGTACCCGGGAGCCGGTGCGTGCGGCTGTCCGAGCCGGTGCGTCCGCCGTCGGGAGAGTTCCCGCCGGTGACGGGGCATACGGAAGACCAGGCGCCCACGGCACCGGGCGGCGTACACGCGCGGCGCCCCACGAGCACAGGAGGCCACGACATGGCAGGGGCGGAGAGAGCCGGGAACGACCGGCAGCGGCAGCGGACGGAACCCCGCGTCCGCGCCCGGCTCGCCGACGCGGTGGAGGCCATCGGCGCCGGAGCGTACGTCGTCGACGAGCAGGGCCACATCCTTGCCGTGAACGCGCTCGCCGAACGGCTCCTGGGCCGCTCCGCCGCGGACCTGCTCGGCCAGGACGCCCACGACCTGCTGCACCGCGGGCCGCAGGGCCAGCCGCTGCCGACGACACAGTGCGCCATGCGCCAGGCGTTCCACGCGGGGAGCCCGGCGCAGGGCCACAGGGAGCACTTCCTGCGCGGCAACGGCTCCCTGCTGCCCGTCTCCTGGACGATCACCCCGTACGACCTCGGCGACACCGGCGACCGGCGGACCGGCACGCTCGTCCTCTTCCACGCCCCCGAGCGGGCGGACGCCGCCGAGCCGCGCCCGGAGCAGGCCACCGAGTCGCTGACCGACTTCGAGCGGCTCGCCCTGCTCGCCGAGACCACCACCCGGCTGACCTCCACCCTCGACGTCGACGAGGCACTGCGCCGGCTGGTGTCCCTGGTGCTGCCCCGGCTGGCGGACTGGGCCGTCATCGACCTGATCACCGAGCACGACGAGGTGTGGCGCACCGCCGTGGTGCACGCCGAGGGCGACCGCCTGGTCCACTACGAGGAGCTGGAAGGGCCGATGCCGCCGGTGCCCGAGGAGTCGCCGATGCCGCTGTCCCGGGCGCTGCGCGGTGTCGCCTCCGCCCTGGCCGGGCCGGCCACGTACCGGCGTGCCCCGGACTCCGGCATCGCCGTCGAGCAGCGCCGTCTGTTCGAGGCCACGGGCATCCACTCGGCGGCCATCGCTCCCATCCGCGGCACCCGGGAGGTCCTCGGGGCCCTCACCCTGGGCCGGGCCGGGAAGCCGGGGGACTTCACCACCGCCGACCTGCCCCTGCTGGAGGACATCGCCCGCCGCGCCGGCGTGGCGCTGGACAACGCCCGCCTCTACCAGCGCCAGCGCGCGGTCGCCGAGACCATGCAGAACCACCTGCTCCCGCAGATGCCGCGGGTCCCCGGGCTCCAGATGGCCGTCCGCTACCTGCCCGCCCCGGACGCCTCCCAGGTCGGCGGCGACTGGTACGACGCCTTCACCCTGTCCGACGGTGCCACCGCCCTGGCCATCGGGGACGTCGTGGGCCACGACCTGGAGGCCGCGGCCGGCATGGCCCAGCTGCGCAACATGCTCCGCGCCTACGCCTGGTCCCAGCAGGAACCGCCCAGCCGCATCGTCCAGCGGCTCGATGAGGCGATCATGCCCATCACCGACGTCACCATGGCCACCCTCATCCTCGCCCGGCTCACCCGGACGGACGACGCGAGCTGGCGGCTGACCTGGACGAACGCCGGCCACCCCCCGCCCCTGCTCGTCACCCGCGACGGCCTGGCCGACTACCTCACCGAAGGCCACAGCCTCCTGCTGGGCACGGGGGTCGGCGCACCCCGCCCCGACGCCAGCGTGCTGCTGCCGCCGGGCTGCACCCTCCTGCTGTACACCGACGGCCTCATCGAGGCACCCGGTTACACCCTCGACGAGGGCCTGAGCCGGCTGCGCCAGCACGCCGCCGCCCTCGCCCACCGCCCGCTGCCGTCCCTCACCGACCAGCTCCTGCGCCGCGTCCACCCGCCCGGCCTCGACGACGTGGCCCTCCTCGCCCTGCGCACACCGACCCAGCCGGGTGCGGGCCGGACGGAGCCCGGCGGACGGTGAGTCAGGCGGTCCCGCGAGGGCCGGTCCCCTGGCCCCCGGCCGTCTCCAGCAGCCCCACGAACATGGTCCGGTGGAGCACCTCCACGTGCCGGCGCGCGATGTCGGCCGCCGCCGCGGTGTCGCCGGCGCGCAGGGCCCGGACCAGGGCGCGGTGTTCGAGGTTGGACTCGCGCAGGGCGTCCATCGGGTAGGGCAGGTAGTAGCGGTACAGCTGCTGGAGCACGCCGCGGTAGGCCTCGGCCGCCGCGGGCACGCCGGTGGCGGCGGCGACGGCGAGGTGGAACCGTTCGTCGCAGCCGTGGAACTCCGCCCAGGTCGGCACCTGGTCCATCTCGTCGGCCAGCCGCTCCAGGTGCGCCAGGGCGGCTTCGCCGGCGTTGCGGGCGGCCAGGTGGGCGAGGCCGCACTCCAGCACGAGCCGCTGGTCCACGAGCGCGTGGACCTCGCTGTTCCGCGCGCGGTAGTCGTCCATCGCGCCGACCACGCCCCGGGCCGGCCGCTCGGCGACCCGGGTGCCCCCGTTGCGGCCCCGGCGGCGTTCCAGGACGCCGTCCTGGCAGAGCGTGGACAGTGCGCGGCGGACGGTGATCTCCCCGACGTCGAGCGCCGCGGCTATCCGGTCGGTCGGAGGGAGCTTCTCGCCCGGGGCGAGCAGTCCCAGGTCGACGGCGAGCCCGATGCGCGCGCGCACGGTGTCCAGGGCCGTGAGCCGGCGGATGCCGTCGAGCGCGGGGGCGTTGAAGGGCAGGGCCGCCGCGCCGGCCGGCCGCGGGTCCCGGCCGTCGGGGTCATGGCCGTCAGGGGCGGGGCCGTCCTGGGGGTGAGGCATGCCGTCAATGTAGCGAGACCGGAAAACGGATCAAAATGATTCTATTGATTAACAGCTCACCTTGAGCTAATTTCCTGGCCATGTCCCGTCCCCTGCCCCTCGCCCTCGTCCAGGTGCCTCCCCGCCCGGCGACGGCACCCCTGTCCGGATTCGCCGAGGACGTCGGACAGCTGCTGGACCGCTTCCCGCAGACCCGCCTCGCCGTGTACCCGGAACTGCACCTGTGCGGCGTCGACGGTTCGCCGTCGGCGACCGAACAGCTCCAGGAGGCCGCCGAGCCGCTGGACGGCCCCCGCTCCCGGCAGCTCGCCGAGCTCGCCGGCGACCTGGGCATCTGGCTCGTACCGGGCACCGTGTGCGAGCGCGGTGAGCGGGGCGAGCTGTTCAACACGGCGCCGGTCTACTCCCCGGACGGCCGCCTCGTCGCCTCGTACCGCAAGATCTTCCCGTGGCGGCCGCACGAGCCGTACGACCCCGGCGACCGCTTCGTCGTGGCGGACCTGCCCGGCGTCGGCCGTATCGGCATCTCCATCTGTTACGACGCCTGGTTCCCGGAGGTCGCGCGCCAGCTGGCCTGGCTGGGCGCCGAGGCGATCGTCAACCCGGTCATGACCACCACGGCGGACCGCGCCCAGGAATTGGTGCTGGCCCGGGCCAACGCCATCGTCAACCAGGTCTTCGTGCTCAGCGTCAACACCGCCGGCCCCCTCGGCACCGGCCGTAGCCTGGTGGTGGACCCCGAGGGACGGGTGCGCGCCGAGGCCCCCGACTCGGCCCCCACGGTGCTGACCGACGTGGTCGACCTGGACGACGTCACGCGCGTCCGCACCTTCGGCACGGCGGGGCTCAACCGCATGTGGGACCAGTTCACCGACGCCGACACCCCGATCGACCTGCCGCTGTACGGCGGCCGCATCGACCCCGGCCGCTGGCGTCCCGCCACCGGCTGAGGCTTCCGGCCCGCCCGCCCGCCCGTCCCCGTCCCCCGGGGCTCCCCCCGGAGCCCGACATGGAGCCCTTCATGGAGAACGCCCCCGCTCAGGGCCTCACCCGTGCGCTGACGCTCAGATCCGTCGTCCTGTTCGGCCTCGCCTACATGACCCCGCTGATCGTGCTCGGCACGTTCGGCGTCGTGGCCGAGAGCACCGGCGGCACCGTGCCCACCGCCTATCTGCTGGCCCTGCTCGCCATGCTGTTCACCGCGCACAGCTACGGGAAGATGGCCGCCGCGTACCCCGTGGCCGGGTCGGCGTACACCTACGTCCGCAGGGCCATCGACTCGCGGGTGGGCTTCCTGATCGGCTGGGCCACCCTGCTCGACTACTTCTTCCTGCCCATGGTCATCTGGCTGATCGGCGGCGCCTACCTCCAGGCCCAGTTCCCCGGCGTCCCGTTCTGGGTGTGGATCATCGGCTTCATCGCGCTGACCACCGCCCTGAACGTGCGGGGCATCAAGACCGCCGAGCGGGCCAACGACCTGCTCATGACCTTCCAGGTGCTGGTGATCGGCATCTTCGTCGCGCTCTCCCTGCGGCACGTGGTGCACGCCGGGGGCGCCGGCGCGCTGGCCGGCACGGCCCCGTTCGCCAACCACGCCACCACCCTGGCGGGCGTCTCCGCCGGAGCGGCGATCGCGGCCTACTCCTTCCTCGGCTTCGACGCGGTCACCACGCTCACCGAGGAGACCATCGAGCCGCGGCACACCATGCCCCGGGCCATCCTGCTGATCGCCCTGATCGGCGGCGGCATCTTCGTGGCCGTCGCCTGGGCCACCCAGCTGGCCCACCCCGGCAGCTCCTTCGACGACCCCAGCTCGGCCGCCTTCGAGATCGCCCGCACCATCGGCGGCGACCTGTTCTCCTCCGTCTTCCTGGCCGGCCTGGTGGTGGCCCAGTTCGCGTCCGGCATCGCCGCGCAGGCGAGCACGTCCCGGCTGCTCTACGCCATGGGCCGCGACTCCGTCCTGCCGCGCCGGATCTTCGGGCACATCCACCCGCGCTACCGCACCCCGGTCCTCAACATCCTCCTCACCGGCGTGGTCGGCCTGATCGCCCTGCGGCTGAGCGTGGCGACCTCCACCTCCTTCATCAACTTCGGCGCCTTCATCGCCTTCACCTTCGTCAACTTCGCGGTCATCGCCACGTACGTGCGCGAACGGCGCGCGGGCCGCCGCCCCGGTCCGCTGGGCCATGTGGTCGCCCCCGCGATCGGCGCCGCGGTGGACATCTGGCTCCTGACCCACCTCGACACCAAGGCCCTCGTCCTCGGCGTCTGCTGGCTGGCCCTCGGCATCTGCTACCTCGCCTACCTGACCCGGGGCTTCCGCACGCCCCCGCCGGAGCTGACCTTCGAGGAGGAGTCGCCGGCCGTCACCGAGCGGGTGTGATCCCGGGGCGCGGGCGGCACACCGCCTCGTACGCCACGGTGCCGGGCGGGTGCGCCGGTGTCACCGGTCCGGAAAAGGCGCGTGGCGCCGCCCGCCCGTGGTACGGGCCGGGCGGCGCCACGCGCCGAACCGGAGACTCAGCCGGGGAAGGGCTTGCTCGCGTCCTCGTCGGCCTTGATGCACGCGTCGAGCTTCTTCTGGAGGGCGGCCGCCTCGCTCAGCGCCTTCCTGGCCGCCGCGGTCTCCCCGAGCTGCTTCAGCCGCGCGGCCTTGTCCTTGAGCGCCGCTATCTGCTGGCGCATCTGGTTCTTGTTGCACGTGACGGTGGCCTTGGCGGTGACCGCCCCCGGGCCGGCCGGCGCGGCGGCGTGCGCGGGCACCGACGCGAAGAGGAAGCCGCCGACGACGGCCGCGGAGACGGCCAGGGCGGAAAGACGCTTGGTCATGAGTTGATTCCCCCATGTAAGACGTGACTTGGTCGAAGTCGATCTTACGGGGGGACGGCCAGGGCGGGCCGGGGCCGGTAGCTCCTGGCCTCAGCGGGTGCTGAGCATCCCCTCGCGCAGCCGGGTCAGGCAGCGGGACAGCAGCCGGGAGACGTGCATCTGGGAGACACCGAGGCGTTCGCCGATCTGGGCCTGGGTGAGTTCCTCCACGAAGCGCATGTGGATGATCTGCCGGTCCCGCTCGTCGAGTCCGGCGATCAGGGGGGCCAGGGCGTGGAAGTCCTCCACCAGCTCCAGGGCCGCGTCCTCGGTGCCGATGAAGTCCTGCAGGGCCGCCTCGCCCTCCTCGCTGCCGTTGATCGCGGCGTCCAGGGAGGCGGAGTTGTAGCCGTTGGCGGCCAGGCGGGCCTCGCGGACCTCGTCCTCGGACAGGCTCATCAGCTCCGACAGTTCCTTGTCGGTCGGCGTGCGGCCGAGCCGGCTGCGCAGTTCCTCGGTGGCGCGGGCGAGCTGGACGCGGGCCTCCTGAAGGCGGCGGGGCACGTGCACGGCCCAGGTGGTGTCACGGAAGAACCGCTTGATCTCGCCGACGATGTAGGGGATGGCGAAGGAGGTGAACTCCGCCTCCCGTGACAGCTCGAACCGGTCGATCGCCTTGATCAGGCCGATCATGCCGACCTGGACGATGTCCTCCATCTCCTCCGGTCCACGGCTGCGGAAGCGGCCGGCCGCGTAGCGGACCAGGGACATGTTCATCTCTATGAGCGTGTTGCGGGCGTAGCTGTACTCGGGGGTGCCCTCTTCCAGGACGGCCAGCTGCTCGAAGAACAGCTTGGACAGCTCCCGGGCGTCCTTGGGCGCCACCTGGGAGGGGTCGGCGACTTCGGGCAGTTCGGTGGTCCGCGTGTCGGCTGCCGTCGTGCTCGTGAGCACCATGCTGTTCCCCTCCCGAGTTCGAACTGTCCGCAAGCGCCGGCCCCGGCCGGCGTCATGGCAGCGGCTACCCCCTCATCCTGCACCTACACCCGGGTCCCGCACGAATTCGGGGAATCTCCCCGGCGCAGGCCGGCGGCTCGCGGCGCGTACCGGTGTCCGTGCCTCTCCGCGCGGACGCGCGTGCTCCTCCGCGCCGATCCGGGGCAGACGTGGAGGACACCGGCGGGACGAACGAAGGAGGAGAACATGGCCGAGGACTCCTCGGTGAAGGCGGTGGGCTGGGCGCGCTCACTGCCGATCAGCAGCGGGGTGAAGACGGCCCGGGACTGGACGCGCGGGCACCTGGCGGCGCTGGGGTGGGCCGAGACGGCGCCGGACCTGGTGGACTCGGTGCTGCTGACGGTGTCCGAGCTGGTCACCAACGCCCATGTGCACGCCCGCAGCTCGGCACAGCTGATCCTCACCTGGGACCAGGCGTGTCTGCACGTGACCGTCCACGACGCCTCCCCGCGGCTGCCCGAGCAGCGTGACCCCGACACCGGGGCGCTGGGTGGCCGCGGCCTGATCCTGGTCGACGCCCTGGCCGACACCGTGGAGGTCCACCGCTGCCCCTACGGCAAGGACGTCACCGCGTGCTTCCAGCCGCCGTCGCCCTCGGCGGCCGGGTAGAGCGCACGCACGCGGGGACCGGCTGAAGCCCAGCCGGTCCCCGCGTGCGGAAGTGATGCGTCAGGTCACCATCGGTACCAGCGTCCGCGGCCACCGCCCGCGTTGGTGGAGCGCATGACGAAGCCGAGCAGCCAGAGCACCAGGACGGCGACGGCGACCCACCACAGAATCTTGATGGCGAATCCGGCGCCGAAGAGAATCAGTGCGAGGAGCAGTACAAGCAGCAGGGGAACCATAGTTATCTACCTCCTGGACCACCGTTTGCCCTGGGCCGGTGACCGCATTCCTCGAAAGCGCCTTGTTTGTGAAGGAAAAGCGGGGGAATCAGCGGCAGGGCTTTCATACGGTGTCCCCGGTGTTCCTGCCGTGATTCCCGGTGCGATTCCCGTCGTGATTCCTGCCGTGCGGACGGGAAGGGGGATCAGTCGCTGGAGAGGACGTCCCGGAGGTCACCGGCGGCTCGGTCGGGCAGCGCCCGGGCGACGTCCGCCAGGGCGACGACGCCCACGAGGCGGTGGCCGTCGATGACGGGCAGCCGGCGCACCTTGTGGGAGGCCATGGTGCGCAGGCTTTGGACGGTCGTCGGTGCCGCAGACGGGAAGCGCGCCCACGCCGAGTTCCGCCATCTTGCGGGCGGCGTCGAGAACGGTCTCGTCGGCGGTCATGCATTCCGCACCCTTGGTCCTGATGTCCCGTGCCGTGGTGGTCACTCGTCCTCATGAAAGGTCGTAATGTCCGGGACATCTCGATCAACCCGTGACCGGTGGGCAAAACGGCCCGCCGGGATATCGGTGCGCGAGATCGGTGCGGGCCGTGCGCGGGGTACCCGGGACACCTCTGTTCAGCGGACGAAGGGGTGATGGTGTGCGGCGGCAGCTGATGTGGATGCTCGTGGCGCGGGGTACGGCGGCCCTGCTGTTCGGGGTGGTCGCCCTGGTGTGGCCGGGGGTGACCGTCCTCGCGCTGGCCCTCCTCTTCGGCGTGTACGCCCTCGTCGACGGCCTGGCCCTCCTGACGAGTGCCTTCCGCCGGCAAGGGGACGCGGCCCACCGCGCCGCGCACGCGACCGGAGGTGTCCTGGGCACCGCCGCGGGCGTGGTCGGCATCGGCTGGCCCGGCGTCACCGCCTTCGCCCTGGCCGCGCTGATCGGCGCCTGGGCCGTGGTCACCGGCACCGCGGAGATCTGGGCGGCGGTGCGCTTCCGGCACGAACTGCACCACGAGTGGGTGCTGTTCGCGGCCGGCGTCGTGTCCGTGGCGGCCGGAGTGCTCCTCTGGACCCGGCCGGACGTGGGCGCGCTCGCCATCGCCCAGGTCATCGGTGTCTACGCCCTGGCCAGCGGCGCGCTGGTGCTGGCCGGGGCCCGGCGCCTGCGCGGTACGGCCGCCGCGGGCCGGCCGGTGCGCCGCGCGCGGCACGCCTGAGCCGGAGCGCCGAGCGCCGGAGCACACGGCGAGGCGGCGACGCCCCGGTCGCCGGGCGCACCCGGCACACGGAGATGCCCCGGTCCGTACGGCCCGGGGCATCGTCGCGCCCGGCCGGGACGGCGGACACAGCATGTTCACGCACCCGCCCGGTGGCCGGCCGCCCGATGGGCACCCGTCCACGGTCGCCTGCCGGGAGGGAGCCCGCCGTGGTCGTCGTCGCCTGCCTTCTCCTGCCCTCCGTAGGGCTGCTGTTGTACGGCATGGACCGTGTGGAGGACTGGCTGACGCGCTCACCGGGGCCGCCCCGGCACGCCGGGTCACGCCGTCTGCGTCTGATCGCCGGCGGCCGCCAGGAGGCCCCCGCCCGTCCGGGAACGGGCGGCCGGGAGCGAACCCCCGCCGGTTCCCGGACGGGCCGGCGCGCCTCCCGCGCCGCCTGAGCGCCGACGGTGCCGTCGGCGGCGTAACGCGGCAGCACCCCCACCGCGTGTAAGAGATGACGTCCGGCCACGAAAGGACACACGGTGGGGGAAGCACCCGCGGACTACCTGGAGTTCGCAGCCGCCCGCAGCGGACCGCTGTTCAGGACCGCCTGCCTGCTCACGGGCGACTGGCACCTCGCCGAGGACCTGGTCCAGGAGACCCTCGCCAAGATGTACCGCTCCTGGCGGCGGATCAGCCGGGCGCAGGCCCCGGTGGCCTACGCCGACACCGTGCTCGTCCGCAGCTTCCTCTCCCAGCGGCGCCGCCGAAGCTCCACGGAGCGCCCCAGCGACCGGCTGCCCGACGCTGCCGCCCCGGCGCGGGACCCCGAGCTGCGGGTGACCCTGCTGGACGGCCTGTCCCGGATGGCGGCCAAGGACCGTGCCGTCCTGGTGCTCCGCTACTGGGAGGACCGCTCGGTGGAGGAGACCGCACAGGTTCTGCAGCTGTCGCCGGGGGCCGTGCGGGCCCGGAGCCTGCGCGCCCTGGAGCGGCTGCGCGCCCTGCTCGGCGACCAGCTGGCCGACCTGACCGCATGACGAGCACGGCCGGGCGGCGCTCCTCGCCCGGGCCGGGCGACGCCCCAGACGAACGGAGATCCGCCATGTCACGCGACGAGGACCTCGAGCGACGGCTGGCCCGCGCCATGACCGGCGCCGCCGAGACGTTCCCGCCCCACTCCCCCGACCTGGTGCGGCGTTCCGTCGTCCGGGGCCGGCGGATGCGGCTGGTCCGCGCCACCCAGGTCGCCGCCGCCACGGCCGCCTTCGCGGTGGTCGCCGCGGGCGGCACGCTGCTGGGCACGGACGCCCTCGGCGGCCGCGGTGGCACACCCGGGCGGCCGACGGCCGGCGGGCCCGCGCACTCCACCGTGCGGTCGCCGTCCCGGGCACCGGTCTCCGTCAGCGGCGCGGAGATGGTCCGTACGCTGACGAGCCTGCTGCCTCCCGGCGGCACCGTCTCCGCGGCCTCGGGCAGGGGTTCCGAGGAGGGCGGCCCCGCCGTCTGGCCGACCGCCCGGCTCACCTACTCCACCGCGAACGGCTCCTCCGGCATCGACGTCTCCGTCGCGCGGCTGGATCCCGGCACCACCGCCGACCAGGGGAGCGGGGACGGCTGCCTGCCGGTGGAGGTCCGCCCCTACGACAAGTGCACCACCCGCAAGCTCCCGGTCGGCGCGCTGCTCACCACCACCGAGTCGTTCACCTATCCCAGCAGTGACACCGGTCAGAAACGCTGGTACGTGGTGCTCACCACCCCGGCCGGGGCGCAGCTGACGGTGCAGGAGTTCGGCGGCGGCGGCGAGAAGGGCTCGGCCGACGGGGCCGACCCGCTGCTGTCGATCGCCCAGCTGACCTCCATCGTGCGCAGCCCGGCCTGGAACAAGGCGATCGCCGCACTGCCGGTCCCGCGGGAAGCCGCCTCCGCCGGCACCTCCGCCGCGGTGCGGCGGGTGCCCGGCGCCCGGATGACCCGGGTGCTGAAATCGCACCTGCCCCGGGGCGGGACCAGCTCCGGCCTGAACGCGAGCGACGATCTGGTCCAGCTCGTCTACGACGACGGGCGCGGGAAGAACATGGTGCAGGCCGACGCGCAGTACGACATGACGGAACTCCTGGCCCGGCACATGGGCTGCGCCGGTGTGGCCGGCGTGTGCGAGGCCACGACCCTGGCCGACGGCACCAAGGTCAAGAAGGTCAGGGGGCGCTCCGAGAAGGGCGGCCCGGCCACGGTGTGGCTGGTCGACACCCTGCGTCCGGACGGCCGCCGGGTGGCCGTGCGGGAGGTCAACTCGTACGCCGAGAGCACCCCGGTGACCCGCCCGACGCCGGCCCTGGGCATGGACGAGCTCCTGGCGATCGCCCTCGACAAGCGCTTCTTCACCGGCTGAGCCGTTCGTGCCCGGGCGCGCCGTCGAGGTGGTCTCCTGCAGCGGCCCCGTGGCAAGGGGCGCGGACGTCGCGGGGACGCCGGTGAACCACGAGGCCGCCCGCGTCCCTCGGTGACGAAACTGTCACACGGCAACGCACAACCGGCCGCGCCCGCGCCGGGTCGAACTGCGCGTGACGACGGCCCACTGCCCGCCGTCACCGGGCGCGGCGACACCGCGCGACCCACGCACCCGGGGGGGATACGTTGAACACGTTCGCACACAAGGTCCGTTCGTCGGTGGCGGTTTCGGGGACGGCCCTGCTGCTCGCCGCCGCGGGCTTCGGACTCGCGCCGGCCGCTTCGGCGGACGAGTCGCAGCCGCCGGCGCTGGCGGTCGACACCGCCGCACCCGCGGAGGTCGGACTGGCCGGCCTGCCGGTCGACTTCACCACCAAGGTCTCCAACACCGGTACCACCGACACCTCGTCGGCGCGGCTGACCTACCGGATCGACGGGGGAGCCGGCCTGCCGTCGAACGCCGTCGGCCTGCAGTACCGGCTGGGCGGCACGGAGTGGAAGACGGTGCCGCTGACGTACGCCGACGGGACGTTCTCCGGCGAGATGCCCGAGACCTTCCCGCTCGCCGCGGGCGAGTCCCGCACCGTGCAGCTGCGCATCGGGGTGCCCATGGGCACCCCGCACAACGGCGACGGCAACGGCGGCACCCAGCGGCTGAAGCTGACCACGCTCGTCTCCTACGGCGCCTCCGGAGCGGCCACCGGCACCGACGACGACACCGTCGCGGTGGACGGCCTCGGCACCGGGTTGTCCGGCGTCCCCGCCACCGTGACCGCCGGCGGCCCCGCCGCCGGATTCGAGGCCACGGTGACCAACCCCACCGCGTCGGGGTACGAGAACGTCACGGACACCCTGATCACGAGCAGGTACGCCTCCGTGCAGGTGCTGCGCGACGGGACCTGGGAGACCCTCGCGCCGGTCACCTCGGACGCCGAGGCGGACGTGTACGGGTTCGACGTGATCGGCAAGGACGCCTCCCTCGCCGCGCACAGCAGCACGGTCGCCGAGGTCCGGGTGACCTACCGCGAGGACACGCCCGCCGGAAAGACCACCGTGCGGTCCTGCGCGTACGTCAACCAGGGGGCGGTGCCGTTCCGCGGCACCACCTTCTGCGGGGACGAGGCGACCCTGACGGTGCTCGCGGCGGGCTCCACGGGAGGCACGCCCAGCCCGACCCCGACCGCCTCCGCCACCCGGACCCCCTCCGCGACCCCCGCCCCCTCCGCGTCGTCGTCCGCCTCGGCCGAGGCCCCGTCCGGGACCTCGGCCACGGCCTCCGGCACGTCCGGTGCGACCACCCAGCTGGCCGCGACCGGAAGCAGCGCGACGCCCGTGATCGCGATGGCGGCCGGCGCCTTCGTCCTGTCCGGTGCCGGGACACTCGGTGCCGTGGCCCTGCGCCGCCGCCGCACGCGGGCCTGACCCCGGAGACGGTGAGGGCACCTCCCGGCCGGGCGGGCCGGGAGGTGCCCGACCGTGAGCGGGTGCCCGGCAGACGCGGCGGACACCGGTCGCGGACGCGTCAGTTCACGGTGAACGTGTAGTCGTACGGGGCCAGTTGGATGCCGGAGCGGGTCGTCGCGTAGACCGTGAGGTCGTACCAGCCGTCCGCGGCCGGGGTCCACTCGACGCTGGCGGTGTGCTGGGCGTCCGCGGGGACCGTGACCTCGGGGTCACCGTTGCCGAAGGTGTACGTGTAGCTCACGACGTCCGCCACCCTCGGCGTGAACGTGAAGGTGCCCGGGACGCCGGCGCCGCCGCCCGAACCGTTCTCGGGGTAGACGTCCGAGGCGACGGTGGGAGTGGTGTCGTAGGTGGTGCCCCACCACGCGGCGTCGCTGACCCAGCCGTTCGCGCTGGTGCTGGTCACTTGGACGTTCTCGCCGTAGATGCCGTCCAGCACGAGTTCCACGCTCGCCGTGCCGTCCGCCCCCGCCGCGACCTCGACGGTCCTGTCGCTCTGACCGCCCGAGGTCCGCACGGAGTAGCTCACGACCGGGCTCTTCGCCTGGAGCCCGGGGTCGGGACGGAGCGTGAACGCGGTCGGCTCACCGAACCCGGGCTGCGGGACGGCCGGGGTGACGGTGGGCGCGGAGGACCTGACCAGGAAGCTGTAACTGGTGATCGCCGACCCGTTGTAGGCCCGGTCCAGGCTGCGCACCCACAGCGTCATCCGGCCCGAGCCGGCCGGCGGGACCAGGCTGAGCGTGGCCGAGCCGCCGAGCGCGTCGGCGCGCTTGAAGTACCGCGTGTCGGCGTACGGGTCGACGGGCTGCGGAACGCCGTGGTCACCGATGCCGGTGCCGATGACCGGCAGGTCCTGCTGCCAGGAGAACTCGAACCCTTCGACGTCGTCGGCACCGCCCGCGCCGAGCGTGAACTCGACGCGTTCGCCGCCCTCGTTCCACACGTCCGGCGGGTAGTTCGGCGAGGTGAGCGTGGGTGCGTTCGCCGGGCAGGTGTCGTCGATCGTGACGTAGCAGGGGGCCGACCAGTCCGAGACGGCGTTCCCGGCCACCGTCTGCGCCTGCCACGCGTACGTCTGCCCGTCGGCGAGCGCGTCGGCGGGCAGGGTGGCGGGGGCCTCGGAGCCGGGGGTGACGCGGTCGCGGGTGACCGTGGTGATCCGCGTCGGGTCGGTGACCGGCCAGGCCTGGTACCGGACGCCGACCAGGGAGGTGCCGGTGGTGCCGGTGATCCCGGGGACACCCTCGACGACGAGGCCGTCGCCCGCCTGGCGGTACGACGGACGGTCCGCGTCGGTCGAGCAGTGCCGGTGGCCGTCGAACAACTGAGTCGGCGTGGTGGGCGTCGCGTCGGCCGCGGCGGCGGGCGACGCGGCGGCGGCCAGTGCGAGAGCCAGGGTTCCCAGAGCAGCCAGGACCGCACGGGGTCCCGCGCCGAAGGACGTGGTCAAGTGATCCCTCCCCAGGGGTGCCCGCACGCGGCGCGCCGATACGCACTGCTGTACGAGCGGCGAGGGGATCGTACTGGGGTGTCGTGGACCACCGCACGGGGTTTGACCGGCCGGGATCATCCGGGGAGCGAACGGGCTGCCGGACTGCCGGCCGTGAAACGCTGGCCCGCGGCGATCTCCTCGCCGATCACCGACCAGACGGTCTCGTCGTCCTGGAAGGGGAGCGGGTCACTGCCGCCGGTCTCCCGGCGGACGCGCTCCACCTCGCGCTCCAGGCGCTCGAAGCCGGCTTCCTCGTCGTCGTCGCCGAAGGCGAACTCGTCGAGCAGGCGCTGGAACCGGAGGGTGACCTGGACGAGGGAGGAGACATCCGTGTGGAGTGCGCGCACGCTCTCCTCGTCGGGGTCGAAGGCGTACACCCTGCCGGAACCGGGGTCGAACGCGAGGTGCGCGTTGAGCAGCCACCCGATGACGGGCCACCCGCCCGCGTCCTTCGGGGCGTCCTCGACGCCCTCGACGTCGACGACGTCCCGGACGAGGGCCAGCCGGCCGGTGTCCTCGTCGGGCACACGCAGCCAGAGCGTCCCGGTGGGGACGCCGACGGTCCCCAGGAGACGGGCGCCCGCGGTGGCCGCGGCGGCGGGCGGGAAGGCGGTGGCGGGCAGGGTCGCGAGCCGGTCCTCGCCGAAGACGCCGGCGAGTCCGCTGCGCGTGACGTCGAAAAGCACTGCCGGTACTCCGAACTCGAGGGCGGCACGGGGGACGTGGGACTCCAGCCCCAGTCTGGCGGATCCCGGACCCTGACGGTGAAACGGGTCTGCGATCACGGACGGGGACGACACCGGGGTGCCGGCCGCCCGCACCACGCCGCCGGCACCTCGCGCCGGGCAGTGCGCACGGCCTTCCCGGCCCGAGTCGCCGATCACGCCAACTCGCCCGCCGGCGGGAGTACTTCGACGACACCTCCGCCGGGGAGGGCGCACCGCGGTGCTCCTCCGCGATCTCCGTCCCCGGCGCGGCGGACGGGCCCGAACCTGCTGCTACTCTCGTGCCGCTGTGCACGGGGAGCGGTCGGGGGGCTGGGTGTTTCCGCAGCACCGTCGACGCGCGCCTGACCGGCCGCCGGCCGTCCCGTTCCGCACATCTCCGCTGAGAAGCCCAGGAGGCCACGTTGGCCCGTCGTACCACCACCCGTGGCGTCGTCGCCGCGCTGGCGATCCTCACCGCGACCGCCGGTCCCGGCCCGCTGGCCCACGCGGCCGACGCGGACAACGATGTCGCGCGCACCGCCCTCGCGGCGGAGAAGGTCTTCCAGGCGGACCGCTACACACCGCGCAGGGACCGGCTCTACAGCGCCGGCCTTCATGGCTACCTGCACGCGCAGGAGGGGCGTTCCGGCTACCTGTGGACGTCGTACGACACCGGCGCGACGACCGAGCTGGGCAGCCTGGCGCGCCTCGAAATCCCCGGCTACCTGGGGTCGTCGTCCGATGTCGTGGCGGATGTCGTCTCGCCCACCGGGAAGGTCGTCCTCAGGGACCCGTCCGCCGGCACCACCACGGACGTCACCCTCACCCACGGCGCGTACATGGCGACGTTCGGCACCCATGTGCTGACCCAGGCCCGTGACAGCGACGGCAACCGCGTGCTGTGGCTGTACGGCGGCGGCGCGCCCGCCGAGGGCACCCCCGTCGACGGCTGGCCGGCCGGGATCACGGCGAACGCGAGGGTCCTGGGCGGCGACAGCGGCACCGCCGTCATCGGTTACGCGCGGGCGGGCGGCGAGCAGCACCTGGCGCTGGTGGACCTGGCCGCCGCGAGGGTCACCGGCGATGTGGCCGTTTCCGTCGCCCCGACGGGCGTCGCGCTGAGCGCCGACCGGCTGGTCTGGTGGTCCGATCTCAAGGTGGCGCACGTCCTGGGGCGCGCCGACCTCTCCGCGGCCGAGACGACGCTGACGCTGCCCGGCACGGAGGGCGAGCCGTACGTGGGCATCGCCGGGCGCTGGCTGGTGGTGGCCCGTTCCGTGCCGTGGAACCTGCAGGACCTGGCCGACAAGTCCGGCGAACGGCTCATGGCCGTCCCCCTCACGGGCGGTGCCCCGCTCACCCTGCTCCGGCACGCGAACACGTCCCTCGTCCCGGCTCCGGACGGCAGCCTGCTGACCGTCGGCGGCAGCGACGCCGGGCACTGGGCGGTGCGCAGGGTCACCGACACCGGGGCGGACACCCCGGCGCTGACGGAGCTGACCGCCGTACCGCCCGCGGCGGCGAAGATCGACCGGCTGTCGCTGCAGAACGGCACCCTGGCCACCGACGAGGCCGACAGCGGCCTCATGGGCGGCTACTACACCCGGCGGATCGCCGCCGACGGGACGCCGAGCGCGCCGACCTGGCGGAACTGGAACCTTCGCGGGGTGGGCCCGTACGCCACCGGGGACGGCCGCGCGGTGACGTTCACCGCGCAGTCCGACGCCGACGGCTCGTACGTCCAGTCCCTCGACAAGAACGACGAGGCGGGCTTCTTCCACGTGCCCTCCGCCTCCGGAAGCGTCCTCGACGTCACCGGCCGCTACGCGATCGTCAACGGTTCCTCCCCCGCCAAGCAGTACGTCGGCGACCTCGGCGTCTACAGCGACCTCGAGCCCGTCGTCACCCGCCCCGTCACGGCCGCCTCCGTCTGGGGGACCAGCCTGTGGACGCCGGGTTCCGGCACCGGAGTCGTCACCGCGAAGGACCTGAAGACCGGCAAGACCACCGACACCGTCGCCACCGGCGCCCCGTGCGCCCCCAAGGAGCTCCAGGCGGTAGGCCGCTGGATCTACTGGTCCTGCGGCCCGACCGCGACGGCGGGCGTCTGGGACCGCACGGCGAAGAGGAACATCCCCGTCCCGGCCGGCCAGGCGCTGCTCGGTGACGGCTACCTCGTCCGGCACGACACCGTGGCCGGGGCGCTCCTGCTCACCGCCTTCTCCGGCGGTACCACCACCACCCGAAAGATCGGCGACCTCGCGGCGGGCACCTCCAGCCTGCGCGGAGTGACCTGGACCGTGGACAAGTTCGGCGGCCCCGCGGCCTATGTGGACGCGGACCAGCGCATCCACCTCGTCCCCAGCGGGGTCCCCGCCCAGCGGCTCGCCGTCGTCGAGTCCGAGGTGACCGACAACGCGTGGGAGAGCAGCGCGGCGAGCGCCCCGTGGTGGCGGTGGCGCGGACTGCTCTCCAAGCCCGCCGCCTCCTGGACGGCGACCCTCACCAGCAAGGCCACCGGCGCCGTGGTCCGCAAGGTGTCCGGCGGGGAGGTGGACGGCACCCTGGCCGTACGGTGGGACACACGTGACAGCAAGGGCGCCTTCGTCCCCAACGGCACGTACACCTTCACCCTGACGGCTCCACCCGCCGACGGTTCGGGACCGGCGCTGACGGTGTCGCGGACGGTGAAGGTGTCCGCCGGAGCCGCCGTACGCCATGACTTCACCAACGGCGGCACCTGGGCGCCCGACGGGACCGGCGACGCGCTGACCCTCACCTCGTCCGGCGTCGTCAGCTACCGGCCGGGCAACGGCACGGGCGCCTTCGCCAAGGGCATACCCGCCTCGGGCTGGCCCTCCTCCGTGACGCTCGTCCCGTTCGGCGACCTCAACGGCGACCGCCGCAACGACATCCTCGTCCGGTTCGGCAGCGGTGAACTGCGGGCGTACCGGACCATGCGCGGGCAGGCCTTTCTCACGAGCACCCCGCACACCTCGCTGGGCACCGGCTGGAACCAGTACAACGTGCTGACCTCGCCCGGGGACATCACGGGCGACGGACGCCCCGACCTGATCGCGCGCAAGGCGTCGACGGGAGAGGTCTTCCTGTACAAGGGCACGAACACGGGGAAGCTGTCCGCACGGGTCCGGATCGCGGCGAACTGGTCGGGCTACAAGAAGATCGTGGGTGTCGGGGACTTCAACCGTGACGGCCGCGGTGACCTCCTGGCCCAGGACCGCTCCAACACGCTCTGGCGCTATGACGGCAACGGTTCCGGCGGCTTCAAGTCCCGCGTGAAGGTGGCCTCCGGCTGGGGCGCGTCGTACAACGTCGTCGTGGGTGTCGGCGACATCACCGGCGACGGCAAGGCGGACATCGTCTCCCGCGACACCTCCGGCAACCTGTGGCGCAACAGCGGCAACGGCGCGGGGAAGTTCGGACCCCGCGCGAAGATCGGCACGGGGTGGCAGGCGTACAAGGGCGTGTTCTGACGTCCGGGCCCACGACGGCGGCGGAGCGCCCGCGGGCCCGGTCGGCCCGGGGCGCTCAGCAGTAACCGGCGTGGAGGAACCCGCGCCGGGAAGGTGTCCCGAGGTCCAGCGGGATGTCGACGTGCTCCGGCAGAGCCGACAGACGTGTGTTCGGGAGGATGAACTCCCTGCCGGTGTACCTCTCCCGTACGGACTGCCGGGCGGCCGGCTCGCACACGAACGGGTTGGCGTACGTGTTGTAGCCGAGCCCGACGCCCGTGTTGAGGAAGCCCGCGTCCTGGCACTGGTACAACGCGCCCCTCAGCGCGGCGGCGTCCCGGGAACCCCGGTACCGCGACTGGAAGTTCGCGAAGCACGCCTTCGAGTCGCCGCCTTCGTACGGGGACGGGCCGGCGGCCGCCAGCGCGCCGAGGAAGGAGCGGTTGCAGCCGATGGCCGCCGACGGCGCCGCGCCTGCGAGCAACTCGGTGCGGCGGCAGCCGGTCACCTGCTGGAACGCGCCCACGACGTCCTTGTCCCCGCGGAGCCGTGAATAGGCGACGACGAGGTCCCGCTGCGCGGCGAGCGGGTACGCGGACGTGTGGCCGAACCGTTCGTCGAGCACGCGGAACCACGTCTCGAAGCTCGGCACCAGCGCCCGGACGCCCGGCGGGAGGGTGTAGACGGCCAGGTCCGTCGGGACGGACCAGGTGTCCAGCCCCGGATACCCGACGTACGACAGGACCCCGATGCCCACCTTCGGCGGCCGGCCCCCGTACCGCTTGCGCAACTCCAGGTACCGTTCGAGGTTGGTGTCGGACCCGGCCCACGCGTACCAGAAGCCGCGGGGGTAGAGCGAGGTGTCCCCGCGCGTGTGCGTGGTGGCGAACAGGGCGGGTGACACGCACCGGACCTGGCGCGCGTTCCACGCGGCCCGGTACTCGGCGGGCGTGGCGATACAGCGCCTCCCGGAGACCGTCGCGTGACCGCGGGCGTGCGCGAACGCGCCCGGGGCACCGGCCAGGACGAGGAGACAGGCGGCGAGGACGGCCAGCGGCCGCGCGCGGTGTCCGCCGCGCCGGGACCGGTGGCTCATCGCGCCGCCCCGTATCCGCCGGGCCGGTCGCCTCCCGGCCCGGTCGGCGTGCCCGGCGGGCACAGGAACGACTTGTCGGCCGCGCTGGTGTCGAGCCGGCAGGTGGGGCCGAGCACGCGCCCGTCGGTGGTGCGGAAGGTGAGCACCCACGTGGTGCCGGCGGAGCCGTGGCCGAGGTCCGCGTACCCGGCGATGCCCGTGCCTCCCGTGGGGCCCACCGTCTGGGTGATCGACTGGTGGACGGCCTGCGGCGGGGTGCCGACCGGCTGGCCGAGGACCAGGAGGTCGTCCGGGCCGTTGTCCAGTGGTCCGCCCGACGAGCCCACGGTCAGCTGCGGCGGGCGGACCGTGTCGAAATCGACCATCTGGTACAGGTGCACGTGCCCCGAGAGCACCAGCCGTACGTTGCGCGCCAGCCGGTGCAGTGCCGTGTCGGCGACCGCGTCGCCGAGGACCCTGGTCAGCCAGGTCACGTCACCGGTCGTGTGCCCCGCCGCCTTCACCATCCACAGCGGCTTGTGCGTGAACAGGAAGAAGTCCTCGCCGGGACGTCGCTGGGCGTACTGGTTCACCTGGTCGAACTGCCTGGTGAAGACGGCCTTGTCCGCCGTGCTCCCGTTGTCCGCGGGGTCGGCGGACGAGGAGTCCAGGGAGACGAGGTTCAGCAGGCCCGCGCGGATCGCCACGGGGTCGGTGAACCGGTCGCACGACCCGTCGTCGCGCAGCTCGTCGGCGAGGTAGCGGAACCACGCGCCGCCCGCGCCACCGTGGAAACTCGCGTTGCAGTCCTCGTGGTTGCCGCGGGTCAGCGCGACCGGCGCGCCGGCCAGCAGCGTCTCCGCGGGCCGGAAGAAGTCGGCGACGACACAGGCCCAGCTCGCCGCGTCGGCGGTTGTCGTGCAGCCCGGATTCCGCTGCTTGTCGTTCTCCCGGTCCGGGTCATCCCGGTAGAGGTAGTCACCGACGTGGATGACGAGGTCGGGCCGGGTCACGGTGGCGGCGCTGTCCGCGATCGTCGGGAACGGCCAGCCGGTCTGGTGGTTCGCGCAGTTCTGAACCGTGCCGGTCTTCGGGACCGAGCAGCCGGTGTCACCGATGACCGCGATCCTCTCGGGGCGTGTCACCGACGTCCAGCCGGGCAGGGGGAGCCGGCGGTCACCGGGGTGCAGCACGGCCGCGGGCACCTGCTCCAGCCGTGCGCCGGACGCCGTGAGCGGCACTCCCAGCTCGCAGACGGTGGTGGGGAACTGCGCCCCCATCGGGGTACTCACCCGGTGCATCTGGTGCGTGTCCCCGGCCGTCCCCAGGGTGTAGCGGACCGAGGGGCACTGCCGGCTGGTGTCGGTGGACACGTAACGGATCTGGGTCCCGCGGCCGGTGAGCTGCGTCCACGCCCAGGCCTCACCGTCGGCCGCGCCCGGCGGAGACGTGGGAGGCGTCGGCCGTGGAGGACGCGGGGGCCTCGGCGGTTGCAGGGGTCCGGGAGGCCGCGGGCCCGTACCGGGGGACGTGACCTGTGCGGGGGCCGGGCCGCCGGACGCCACCGAGACGGAGGCGGTCGTGACGGCCGATGCGGACGTGGCCGAGGGGGCCGTGGCCGAGGCGGCCGTGGCCAGCGCGCTCAGCAGGGCGAGCGCGACCATGCGATGTTTCATGCTCCGGCTCCGGTTCCTTCGCTCCCGTGACGGTGAGCGCCCGCGGATCACCGGCGAGTGCCACCATGCCGGAGCGTTCCGGATGTTCCCGCTCCCTACACCACCTCGGAGCCGAATGGCCTAGGCGCCCGGAGCCGCGCGCCGCTTCACGGCCATGGTGAATCCGTCGCACACAGGAGGTCTGACGGCGCGTCAACCGAGGCAGAGACCCAGCAGGCAGAGCTGGGTGGGAGACGTCGCCGCGGGGGCGGGCGCGGTCCCGGAGGTGCCGGTGTCCGTGCCGCCGGTCGTCGGGGCCGGGGCCGGGGCCGGTGGGGTCGCCGTGTCGTCGTGGCCCGGGGCCGGTCCGTTCGTGCCCGCCGTACCGCCGGAGGACGCGGACCCGCTGGTCTGCTGCTGCGGAGGCGGCACGACGGTCGGGTGGTGAGGGGGAACGGAGTCCGCCCGGGTCACCGGCGCCGCGGTGCCGGGCGTGGCAGGGAGAGTCTGACGCCGAGGGGTGACGCCGATCGGCGCGTGGCGCTCGGGTGCGGTGTGGGGCGCGCGCCGCTCCGGAGCCTGCGGCGCCTGTGACGCACGCGGGGCCCGGGGGACCTGGGAGGCCTGCCGAGGGGGCTCCGCCTCCACGCGCTCCCTCGCGGCGCCCATGCTCCGGTCGTCCGGTGCGGTGGCCGCCTGCGCCTGGCCGGTGGTGTGCCGGTCCAGCGTGGCGAGCGACAGACCGCCGCCGACGAGCGCGAAGGCGGTGGCGACCATGGCCCGCCGCTGGTGCTTCTTCAGCCGGGCGAGCTGGCGACGGCGGGCCGCCCTGCCCGGCCGCGCGGACGACACCTGCGCGGCGTCGACGGACGGACCGGCTGCGGACCCCGTGTCGTGCTCCGGTCCGGGCTCACCGTCGAAGGGGACGGACACCTCCGCGGCCGTCGACTCGGCGGACCGGCCGGCGCCGGCGCGGTCGGTGAGGAGCGGCGGCGCGATGTCCGGGGCGTACGCACCGCACCCGGGGCAGACCAGGGCGCCATTGAGATGCCGACGACACGTGGAGCAGTAGTCCATCTGCGGTCTTCCTCGGTTGACTGCGCCGTCGGCCCGCCCGGGCCACGGCCTGGTCACGCTCGTACAGAGGGTCGAGCGATCAGCAACGGTAACGACCCCTTCGAAAGGCTGTGTGCAGCCTGTGTGGGGCTCCTGCGCAGATTCCACAAGGCGGCGGTCGCCGGTGTGCCGCCCGCCTCACGCGGACGGTGGGTGTGCGCGCCATGACCGACCGCCCCACCGGGAACTGCCGCCCTCAAGGTGCCGCCCCCCGGCGAAGTCGGAGCGGGCCAGAAGCTCACCGCCACCGGCAAGTCGACCTCGAGTACGCCCCTCGCCGCCGGCACCGGCCTGACGGTGGCACGTACGGTCGTCGGGTCGCCGAAGGGCAGGGCGCCGGCAGTCGTCAGGACGAAGGCGGACGGCAGCTTCTCCTCACGGACACACCACCTGGCGCGATGCGGGCTCCGAACACTTGGTCCTGGGCACCGGCGGCAAGTCCGCCGTCAGCCTGGAGGCACCGGGCGAGTCCGGCATCCGCGCCCGCATGCGCTCGTCGTACGTCGACGGCTCCTCCGGCGACACCGTCAACTCCACGGCGCACGGCGCCTGGAGGTACTTCACCTTCACCAAGTAGCCCCGGCTGCCGGTACGGACCCGAACCCCACGGGTCCGTACCGGCGGTGGTCCCTCAGCCGGCCGGCTGTGCGGCGGCGTTCCCGAAGGCTTCCGTGTCGCCGCCGCCGGCCTGCTGCGACGAGGGGGACTCGACGAAACTGTAGGGCGGCAGCGGGCCGCTGACGCGCAGCTCCAGGTGGGGGTGCTCCTGGCTGAACGTGTCGACCGCCGTCAGGAACCGCTCCGCCGAGGCGCGGTCCACCAAGAAGGAGAGGTTGGCCAGCCAGCCACTGCTCGGCGGGCCGGCGCTGACGTCCTCGGCCTCGGGAGCGAGCGCCTGGCGGAGCAGCTCGGCGTCGGTCGCCTCGCGTTCCTGGACGGCGGCGGCGACCATCTCCCCGAGCCGCATCCTGTCCTCCTGCGTGCCGCCGCCGGCCTCGCGGTTCGCCTGTGCCAGCGACCGGATGTCGTCATGGTCGGCCATGATCAGGCGGAGCACGGCCTCCTCGTCGTGGTTGGCCTTGATGTTGTACTCCGCCGTGCCGTCCAGTGCCTGCAGCCGCTCCAGGAACCGGTCCGCGCGCTCGGCGAGCACCGCGGTCACCGTGTCGTCGTCCGGGGAGGCGCTGCCGAACCGCATGGGCAGCACCACGCCATCGGCCCCGGCCTCGTCGAGTACCCGCTGGTGGGCGAGCAGGTCACGGCGTTTGGGGCGCAACTCCTCGGGGGCGTCGCTGACGATCGCGGCCAGCTCGCCCTGGCGCAGTACGCGTACCGGCCGCGGGGGCGCTCCGATGCCTTCCAGGTCCTGGGGGAGCGGGGGATGGGAGGCGCGGACGATCCCGTAGACGTAGGTGCTCATCTGCTATTCCCCCCTCCTGCGCGCGGCCCGCTCGCCCTGGCGCTCCTGGCCCTCTTCGCGTGCCTGCTTGAAAGCGTCCGAAATGGTCTCCGCGGCACCGGACAGGGCTCCCTTGGTCTTGCCGCGGGCACCGGACTCCATCATCTTCCCGGTGAGTTCCGTGAGTCCGGCCGGCTTGCGGGGTCCCGCTTCGAGGTCGAGGCGGTTGCAGGCCTCGGCGAAGCGGAGGTAGGTGTCGACGCTCGCGACCACGACGCGTACGTCGATCTTGAGTATCTCGATACCGACCAGGGAGACGCGCACGAACGCGTCGATCACCAGCCCGCGGTCCAGGACGAGTTCCAGCACGTCGTACAGGCCGCTGGAACCGCCTCCGCCACCCCCCTGTGTCACCATCGTCATCTCGACCAACTCCTCGCTGTCCGAGCAGGCTGCCGAGCGAGTAGCCGCCACACTCACGACCAAACGCCGCGGCGAGTGATCACCCGGGACAGCGCCAGGCCCGGTTCGGTGACCTGGGCCTTCTTCAGGGAGCGGGTGACGAGGACGGGCAGCGCCCGGCGAGTGCCGGCGCTTTCGGCGGGGGCGCCTCCAAGGGGCCGGGGCGGTGTCGTCCGGCAGCAGCGGACCCGGAACGCGCCCGCGTGTTCAGGCGGAGCCGGAGCTGCCCGCCGACCGGCCTGCCGCACGACGGTACTCGGCGTTGATGCGCTGCGCCTCCTCGAGCTGGTCCTCGAGGATGACGATGCGGCACGCGGCCTCGATCGGGGTCCCCTTGTCGACGAGCTCGCGGGCGCGCGCCGCGATCCGCAGTTGGTAGCGGGAGTACCGGCGGTGTCCTCCCTCCGAGCGGAGCGGAGTGATCAGACGAGCCTCGCCGATGGCGCGGAGGAAGGCCGGGGTGGTGCCGAGCATCTCCGCCGCCCGGCCCATCGTGTAAGCGGGGTAGTCGTCGTCGTCCAGTCGATCATTCAGGGGGTTGTCCGATGTCATGTCACCTCGCTGTGCAACGCGTCTAGGGGCCCTGGCGCCGTACGGCACCAGGGCCCCGAAGGGGATTGAACACCATCTGCCGGCTGTACTGCTGTGCCGGCCTTCTGTGTCCGCTACCCGGCCCGGACGGCCGGAGCGGGGGATCGCAGCTGCGTGACCGGGGACCACCATCCAATCCGGGGCCTTGCGGTACCCGGCCGAGTGCCCCTCGGGCCGGGCGATCCTGATGGCGTCGGCTCCTCCGTTCCTCTCGGTCCGACCACTGAATGAGGCGGTACTGCTGCGGACAGCTCCTCGACCTGCGAGCCGCCCAGTGCCTGCTTCCTGTTCATCCACCCGCCGGCTCGTCTCCGGCGGGTCTCGTACGACCTCGTCTACGAGAAGAGGCGTACCCACATCGTCAGCGAAACCTGCCCCGGCCGGAGTAGATTACCTCTTCCGGAGGAGGGAGAAGCGGGCGCGGGTGGACCGCATAAGCTGTGCTGTCATGTCGAACCCTGATGAGCTGCTCGTCGCCATCTCCGCCGCGGTGGAGTCCGAGCGGAGCAATCAGATGGCGCTGACCGTGATCGTCGGTGGTGCCGTCATCACAGGCCGGCTGGCTCCGGAGGCCGTGTGGAGGGAGCGGGTGGCGGAGGTCCTGAAGGACTCGGACCGTCTCGGCGCGTTCGCGGACGTCTTCGCCCGCGCTCCACGGGAGAACCGGCCCGGCGACGAGGCGCCCACGCATCTGCACTTCCATCTCGCCCGGATCGTGCAGGGCAGCCTCGGAATCCCGGAGACGGGCGGCATGTACCGAGTCGCGATCAAGGACGTCAGCGCCTGGACCGTAGGTGATCTCATTCACATCGACCGGTGAGAAGCCGGCCGCACCGCGACGGATCGGCGCGCGCAGCGGATAAGCGGCGCAGAATCGCGAGAACGGGCCGGAATATGACAGGGCCGAAAGCCCTGAGAAAGACGCGAGCCGGGGCCCGCACCCCAAGGTGCGGGCCCCGGCTGTGAAGTGTGCGGCGGTGCCGGTGTGTCAGGCGGGAACGATGTTCTCGGCCGTCGGGCCCTTCTGGCCCTGCGCGATGTCGAACGACACCTTCTGGCCCTCCAGCAGCTCGCGGAAGCCTTGGGTGGCGATGTTGGAGTAGTGGGCGAAGACGTCGGCGCCGCCGCCGTCCTGCTCGATGAAGCCGAAACCCTTTTCCGCGTTGAACCACTTCACAGTGCCAGTAGCCATGATGTTTTCTCCTTCGGAGGCGGTGCCGGGAATACGCCGTGTGCGCATTCCGTGTCGCCATGATGAGCAGCCGTCGGAAAAACCTTCTGGCAACCACACCTGCAACTGACGACGACAGTAGCACGGTGCGATCGTCCCTGCACGGTCGATAATTCCGTTCCGTCGGACGGTCGAGAAATGCTTTCCGTACTCCACGCCTATTTCTCATTTCACGGGACCAGATATTGCTCTCCGTAGGCGTGGTCTTCCTGCCGCGCACTTCCGTCCCACAGCGTGCCGCCGTCTCCTCGTCGCCGGCCGGCTGGCGACGGCGCGTGGACGGCGTGAAGCCGGGGGCTCAAGTGTCTGGTGCGAGACCGGAAGCGAAGCGAGCGCTGGTGGCACAGTGGGCGGCCTGGTCGTCGTGGGGGTGGATGGCTCGTCGGCGAGTGACGCCGCGGTGGTGCAGGCCGCCCGGGAAGCCCGGCGACGCCGCACGAAGGCCGCTTCAACACCGCTGACGACGGCACGTTCACCATGGACTACACGCCGTGGCAGGGCGGCTACTTCCAGCTTGCCCTGGACACCTCGGACGATCCGTTCCTCCAGGCCGGCACCGGTACGAGCGACGGTGCTGTCCCGGGGCGTCGGTGACACGCGTGCCGGGTGCTTGAACAGGTGAAGGCCTTTTGGGTTCGGTGTGGATCGCGACCTCTGCACCAGCTCTCAGGAGGCCCTTGTGTCCCGCCGCCATCCCTCGCCGGCCCCGACCCGGAGGCTCAGGTCAGCCGCGCGACCTCCGGAGGGCGGGCAGGCCGCTACCGGCGGTCGGAGGAGGCGGGCGGAGGGCCGCGCTGATCTACCAGCTCGAATCTGGCACGTGGCGAGTGATCACCGCGCACAACAACAAGGCCCAGGTCGCTGACCTGGGTCTTGATCATGGAGCGGGTGACGAGAGTCGAATTCGCGCTCTCAGCTTGGGAAGCGACGGCGCTTGGGTGAGCGAATGACTGCTGACCTGCGCGGATTCATCATGTCGGCACCGCTGTGCGGGCTTGTTCGCACCTGTGTTGACCGTGGTTGTCCGTACCTGCGGGCACGCTCTGGGCATGGGGGCCACCATCTGGCGAGCTGTAGGCCGCGTGGCGCTTCGCGCCGGCCGGCGGGCATCGCGCGCCGGGCTGACCCGGAGTTCCGTCGCGACTGCGCATCGACGTTCGGATGTGGCATCGCCAATGTTGGTGACATATTCCTCTATGTACATCACCAACATTGCGTAGGAGGCGCTCGTATGTCTGTGACCCAGATCGACATCGACGATGACGCCCTGGAGCGTGCCATGGCTCTGGCCAAGGTCAGGACCAAGAAGGAGGCGGTCGACCTGGCTCTGCACTTCTACGCCGAACAGCAGGAGCGTGCGGCGCGCATCAGCCGTCACTTCGAGCGCGCGCGTGAGTGGGGTGCCGTCGAGGACGCCGAGCGTCTGCACCGGGCGGAGAAGCACAGCCGGTGATCTACTTGCTCCATACCTCCGGCCTGGTCCGGCTGCTCCGCGAACCAAAACTGCAGTCGGCCTGGTACGACGCGATCGACGCCGGTGCCATCGCATCCTGCTACGTGCAGCGAACCGAGTTCCTGTACAGCGCCCGGAACGGCCGTGAGTACGACGAGATCGCGGAGATGTTCGCCGACCTCTATCCCGACGTGCCGGTGCCGAAGAACGCGGAGCGTTGGGTCAGCGCGGTGCAACACCGTATGGCCCAGGCCGGGGAGCATCGCAGCGCCTCGGCGGTGGACCTCGTCATCGCCGCCACCGCCGCCCACCACGGCCTGGCTGTCCTTCACGACGATGCCGACTACCGGGCCATCGCCCGGCACGCAACCGATCTGCTCCAGCACAATGTCCACGACATCGCCTGAGGTGCTTTTTCCACAGGCTGCGGACGGGAACTTGCGAGGTCGGCCATCGAGGCCTGAAGCGTCACTTGACGTGTACGGCGCGCCTGGCGGCGTCTTCGGTGAGAGCCTCGCCGAGGCAGCTCGGCTCGTGGTCGCCCAATGATGTGGCCCCACAGAGCAAGGACTCTCGCTATCTCGACTGTGTCTTCGAACGCGGGTTGCTCGCTGTCCTGCCGGCCAAACAGAGTCGCGCGCACGCCCGGCGGGGCCACTTCGATCCAGGCGCAGGTAGGCGTACGTCATACGGATCGTGCAGGTTGACGGCGACGTGGTCCTCGGCGACCGGCAGAGGGGCCGTATCGAAGAGGTTCTCCGCCAGCATGATGCCCGACCGGCACGTTCAGCTCCGGACGGCCGGCCCGAACCGCCTCGGCGGCCCGCGTGATCGACACCGGGTCGGTGACGTCCAGAACGATCGCCTCGATACCCGGGTGCTCGGCCGTGATGCGGTCCACCAGTTCCCTGCGCCGCCCGGCCACGATCACCTTGTTGCCGGCCTACGGCCTCGTGCGGGCGCAGGGCCAGTCCGAGACCGATACCCGAGGCACACCGGTGATCAAAACGGTGTCGGCGGTCATCTTCACGGTGGGGGACTACGAGGAGCGAGCCGGCACAAACCGGCCTACCGGTTCTGGCTGATGGCGGGCTGGGCCGGTGTCTCGCTCATGGATGGTCAAGAGCGGCGCCCGCTCTTGACAACAGACAAACCCCAGGCCACTGACCTGGGGTTTCTCGCAGAGCGGGTGACGAGAATCGAACTCGCGCTCTCAGCTTGGGAAGCTGATGTTCTACCATTAAACTACACCCGCGTAATACGGACGGAACGGCCCCGGAGGGTCCGGTGTCCGGACGCTCGCTCACTCTACATCATCATCGGGCCCCGGTGTCCGGAGTCCGGAGGGTTGGGTCGGCTCCGGCGGGGTAACCGGCTGCGGGCGGCTGGAGTTGGGGCGTACCGTGGGCGGGTCCGGTGGGGCCGGAGTGCCGCCTGGAGAGTCGTCTCTTTGATCCCGTAATGTGCCTCTGTCGTCCGGGCAGCAACGCCGGACGAGGCTCCTGGGGAAGGGACTTGAGGGACTTGATGGAACGCACCGTCGTCCGATGCGCGGACGGGCACGTCTTCAGCACCGCTTCGTTCCCGATGCAGAAGGCCGAGCGGCTCGGCCCCGGCCGGCTCGTGCGGTGTCCGCGGTGTGCCCGGCTCCGCAGCGCGGTCCCCGTCGTCCTGCAGAAGAGGTAAGGGCGCGGCGGGAGAGGACCGGCTGTAGTCGGCGTGTGACAGCGGGCGTGCGGAGACGTCGCGATTGCGACGGCTCCGCACGCCTTGCGTATCCTCGCTACGTGCTTCTCTCAGACAAGGACATCCGGGCCGAGATCGACGCCGGGCGGGTACGGATCGATCCCTACGACGAAACCATGGTGCAGCCGTCGAGCATCGACGTCCGGCTGGACCGGTACTTCCGGGTGTTCGAGAATCACCGGTACCCCCACATCGACCCCTCCGTCGAGCAGGCCGACCTGACCCGGCTGGTGGAGCCGGAGGGCGACGAGCCGTTCATCCTGCACCCCGGGGAGTTCGTGCTCGCCTCCACGTACGAGGTGATCACGCTTCCCGACGATCTCGCCTCCCGGCTGGAGGGCAAGAGCTCCCTCGGACGGCTCGGGCTGGTCACCCACTCGACCGCCGGGTTCATCGACCCGGGGTTCAGCGGGCACGTCACCCTGGAGCTGTCGAACCTCGCCACGCTCCCCATCAAGCTGTGGCCGGGGATGAAAATCGGGCAGCTGTGCATGTTCCGGCTGACCTCGCCAGCCGAGTCGCCGTACGGCAGTGAGCGCTACGGCTCCCGGTACCAGGGACAGCGCGGGCCGACCGCCTCGCGGTCCTACCTCAATTTCCATCGGACCCAGGTGTGAGGGCGACGACAGCATGAGCAGCGCAGACGTGCGGGAGAACCTGACCTACGAGCGGTTCGGGACGGCCGTCCGCGAGCTGGCGCAGACCATCGCCGACGACGGGTACGAGCCCGACATCGTGCTCAGCATCGCGCGCGGGGGTGTCTTCGTCGCGGGCGGCCTCGCCTACGCCCTCGACTGCAAGAACATCCACCTGGTGAACGTGGAGTTCTACACCGGGGTGGGGACGACCCTCGAAATGCCGGTCATGCTCGCGCCCGTTCCCAACGTGATCGACTTCTCCGACAAGAAGGTCCTGATCACCGACGACGTCGCCGACACCGGCAAGACCCTGAAGCTGGTCCGCGACTTCTGCCTCGACACCGTCGCCGAGGTGCGCTCCGCCGTGATCTACGAGAAGTCCCACTCCCTCGTGAAGTGCGAGTACGTGTGGAAGCGGACCGACGACTGGATCAACTTTCCGTGGAGTGTCTTGCCTCCCGTGGTGAAGCGGGCGGGGCAGGTTCTGGACGCCTGATCGCCGGTACGGGCAACGCGAAGGGCCCCTGGCTTTCCCGCCGGGGGCCCTTCGCGCGTCCGCGGTCAGAACGTGCCGAGCTTCACGATCGACAGCAGCGCGATCAGCTGGATCGCCGACGCGCCCAGCGCCCTCGGCCACGGCAGGTCGTGGGAGCGGGACACCATCAGGGTCAGCAGGGCGCCCGCGCCGATCCAGGTGGCCCAGCCCAGGAGCTGGACGAAGCCGGCGTCGCCGCCGAAGAACATGGCGACGACCAGGCGGGGCGCGTCCGTGAGGGCCGTGATCAGCATGGACAGGCCCACCGTGGGCTGCCAGGCGCCGTCGCCGCCGAGCTGGCGGGCCATGGTGTGGGTGACCACGCCCAGGACGAACAGGCCGAGAACCATCACGACCGCCGTGATCAGCACGATCGGCACCGCGTTGGACAGGGTCGCGCTGATCGCGTCCTGGCGGGCGCCGTCGAAGCCGAAGACCGCGAGCAGGCCGTAGAGGAAGGTCACGACGAGGGCGGGCGCCCACATCGTGTAGTCCCGCATGCGCAGGAAGGTGTCGTTCGGGGACAGGACTATCCCCTTCAGCAGTTCCTTCCAGTGCAGGGGCGGGCCGAGCGGCGCGGCGGGCGCGGTGGCGGAGCCCGCCTGGTAGGTCGCGCCCTGGGTGTAGCCGGCGGCCTCGTCGACCGAGAAGGCCTGGGTGTGGCCCGGGTTGTTGGCCGCGTAGGGGTCGTGCGCGCCGGGGCCGGCGCCCGGGTGGTGGCCGCCGTCGCCGAAGTACTCCGGTCCGTCGTCGGCCGGCCCCGGGTACCCGTACGGCTGCCCCTGCCGCTGGTACGGCGGCTGCGGCGCCGGCGGGTAGCCGTACGAGGGGCCCGTGGGAGCGGAGGGGCCCGGCCGTCCGTACGACGGCCCCCCGGGCCTGGCGGGCCCGTGTCCCTGCCCGTGCCCGTACGACGGCCCCTGCGGCGCCTGCTGTCCTTGGGGGGTGCGGTTGTCCCGGCCCCCGCGTCCGATCCTGAATCCAGCCACGTCAACGAACGTACCTGGTCCTGAGGTCCGGCGTGCCGGGCCCGGCGGTCCGGGCCCGGCTTTGCGGCCGACCTGTGACATCCCCTAAGGGGGCGTCAGGGGGCGGTTCAGGGTCCGACCAGGGTTCCCCCCAGGTGTCCTCGGTGGTGCCGTGCGGCGTCAGGTGCCGAGGACCGAGCCGAACCGCGGGGTGCCCGCCGTGGAGACCCCGGTGGCCGACGGGCCGAAGGAGAGCGCCCCGGCCGTCGTCGGCCCGGTGGAGGCGCCGCGCAGCGACCAGACGGCGCCGTCGGCCGCGTTCTCGCCGGGGCCCGCCACGGTCAGCTCGGCACGGTGGTCACCGGAGTGGTCGGCGAGCAGGACCCGGGCGCCGAAGCGGTCGCCCTTCTCGGCGGCGCCGGGGACGCCCGCGGTGTTCTGGGTGTACGACACCGCGCCCTTGGTCGTCAGCCCGTGGGCGGTGCCCCGCAGGAGGGTGACCGATCCGGCGCCGGAGTCCTCGCCGGGCGCACCGACCGCCAGGTCCTGGAACCCGTCGCCGTCGACGTCGCCCAGGAAGACGCCGCCGCCGAACGCGTCGCCGGTCTCGGCCGCGCCCGGTACGCCCGGCGTGTCCTGGGTGAGGACCAGCGGGGCGCGGGAGGTGTCCTCGCCGCCCGGTCCGCCGTAGACGACGGTGACCCTGCCGCCCTTGGCTCCCGCCGGGTCGGCGGAGGGCTCGGCCGGGTTGCCGACGGCGATGTCGGCGTACCCGTCCTCGTCGATGTCGCCGATCGCCGAGACGGTGCCGGCGGGCAGCTCCTGCCACCAGTCGGTGAAGTTGCCGATGGACGGGTCGGTGACCAGGTGGGTGACGGCGGCGCCGGTGCGGGGCTGCCGGCCGTGCACCACCAGGCTGGTGGACCAGGCGGGGGAGACCTGCCCGGCGGAGACGGAGGTGACGCCGTACGACGGGGAGTAGGGGGCGGGGAAGCCCGCGCCCGACCCGCCCTGGAAGGAGCCGGTCCGGGTGACGGGGCCGCTGACGAAGCTCAGGGCGGCGGTGCCGGTGGAACCGACCACGACGTCGAGGTCGCCGTCACCGTCGATGTCGCCCACGGCCAGGGCCTGCCCGTACCGGTCCGTCTCCTGCTTCCCGTAGTCGACGATGGTGCGGGAGCCGGAGAGACCGGACCGGCCGCCCCAGACGACGACCACCGTGCCGCCGTTGGTGTCGCCGTCGACGTCCTCGCCGGGCGCGCCGATCAGCAGGTCGGCGTAGCCGTCCTTGTCCAGGTCGGCGGAGGCGACGGCGCTGCCGAAGGCGTCGCCCGCCTCGGCGGTGCCGGGCACGCCGGCCCTGTTCTGGGTGATCAGGGTGCGGGTGGCCGTCCTCAGCCCGGTGGGGCTGCCGTAGACGACCGAGACGGCACCGGCCTTGGACCGGCCGCCGACGGTCGCGTCGGGGGCGCCGATCGCGAGGTCGGCGCGGCCGTCGCCGTTGAAGTCGTACGGGGCGGCGGCCGGGGCCGCGTGGGCGGCGGGCACGGCCAGGGCGAGCGGGGCCAGCGCGCCGGCGAGCGCGACGGCGAGGACGCGTGTGCGTACGGGGTTCCCCCGGGAGGGCCTGGGGCGGGGGGACGTCACCGGGCGATGGCCCAGGCGAAGTTCCCGAGGCCCTGGACGGAGACGTCGCGGGCGCCGATGAACTTGGCGTAGTCGGTGGTCAGGCCGGAGGCGGTGCCGCGCAGGACGGTGACGGCGCCGTAGCCGTTCTCGCCGCCCGCGCCGACGATCAGGTCGGCCTTGCCGTTCTTGTTGATGTCGGTCAGCCGCACCGACTGGCCGAACTGGTCCCAGGCCTCGGAGCCGCCGGGCACGCCCTCGGTGTCCTGCGTCCAGATCTTGGCGCCCTTGGTGGTCAGGCCGGAGGCGGAGCCGAACAGGACCGTCACCGCGCCCGCCTCGTTGAACTTGCCGAGGTCCTCGCCGGGGGCGCCGACCGCGACGTCGGCGTAGCCGTCGCCGTTGATGTCACCGGTGGCGACCGACGAGCCGAACAGGTCGTCCGCCTCGCCGGTTCCGGGCACCCCCGCGGTGTCCTGGTGGATGACGGTCGGGGTCTGGGCGGGGTCGGGGCCGTTCGGGCCGCCGTACCAGACGGAGATCTGGCCGCCCTTGTGGCCGGACTTCTTGGACGCGCCGGGGTCCGTGGGGTCGCCGAGGACCACGTCGCCGTAGCCGTCGCCGTTGACGTCGCCGATGGAGCCGGGCAGGCCGTCGGCCTTCGGCAGGGCCTTCATGACGTGCTTGGAGCCGTTCCAGGTGAAGTACCGGATGTCGCCGCCCTCGTCGCCGTCGACGAGGAACGGGTAGAAGCGTTCGGCGGCGCGGTCGCCGTTCAGGTCGCCCGCGAACACCTCGGTGGTGGTGCCCAGTTCGCCGACCCGGAGGTTGCTCACCGGGGTGCCCGTGCGGGTGAAGGGGCCCTTGTAGACGCGGGTCTCGGTCCGCCCGGTCAGGGTGACGTCGTTCTTCCCGTCCCCGTCGAAGTCGGCGACCGCGATGCCGGTGGCGAAGTTGTTCCACTCGTCCTGGGTGGACGGCTGGGGCACCAGGGCGCCGCCGGACAGGCCGGACTTGCCGCCCCACAGGATGGTGGCGCTGCCCACGGCGTCCCGGTCGCCGATGCTCTCGCCCGGGGCGCCCACGACGAGGTCGGAGTAGCCGTCGCCGTCGAGGTCGCCGGCGGCCAGGCTCTGGCCGAAGAGGTCCCCTGCCTCGGCGGTGCCCGGGACACCGGTGGAGTTCTGCGTGATCAGGGTGCGCTTGGCGGCCGAGACGCCCGAGGACGAGCCGTAGAGCACGACGACCGCACCGGCCTGCTGCGCGGAGCCGACCTGGTGGCCGGCGGCGCTCAGGGCGATGTCCAGGTAGCCGTCGCCGTTGAAGTCGCCGGCCAGACGGGAGGGCGCGGCGGAGGCGGGGGTGACGGGCAGGGCGGTGAGCAGGCCGGTGGTCAGGGTGGCGGCCAGCAGGAGGACGCGCTTGCGCAAGGCGGGGCTCCGGGTGGGAGGAGGCCGGGCCCGCGAGGCGCGGGCCCGGCCGGGGAGGAACGGGACGGGGCTGGTCAGTCGGCGAAGACGGAGCCGAACTGCGGGGTGCCCGAGGTGGAGACGCCGGCGCTGCCGGCGCCGATGAAGCGGCTGCCCGAGGTGGTGATCTTCGAGCCGTTGGACGGCAGGTAGGTGAGGGCACCGTCGCCGCTGTCCTCGTTCGCGCCGATCACCAGGTCGGCCTTGCCGTCGCCGGTGACGTCGTCGAGCTTGACGTCGACGCCGAAGAGGTCGTTCTTCTCGTTGCCGCCGGGGACACCGGTGGTGTTCTGGTTGAAGGACTGGGCGCCGGAGGCGGTGTTCACGCCGGACGCCGAGCCGTACAGGACGGTGACCGCGCCGGTGTCGGTGACGCCCTCGATGTCCTCCAGCGGGGCGCTGACCACGAGGTCCTGGTAGCCGTCGCCGTTGATGTCGCCGAGGTCGAGGTCCCAGCCGAAGGAGTCGCCCTTCTCGGAGGTGCCGGGGACGCTGCCGGTGTTCTGGTTGATGCCGGTGGTGCCGGCCGGGCCGGAGGCGGAGCCGTAGGTGATGTTCACCCGGCCGCCGTTGGAGGCGTCCGGGACGGGGGTGCCGTCCTCGGTGGTGGCGTCCCAGCCGGCGCCGCTGACGATGTCGCCGAAGCCGTCGCCGTTGATGTCGCCGATGGCCGTGATGATGCCGGGCTTGAGGGCCTTGGCGGAGGAGCCGGTCAGACCGCTCGCGGTGCCGGGCAGCCAGTAGTTGGTGTTCCAGCCGTACTGGGTGGAGGTCTCGTAGCCGTCGACCACCAGGTCGGTGCGGCCGTCGCCGTTGACGTCGCCGGCGGTGAGGCTCATCGGGCCGAACGGGTAGTCGTTGCTGCCGGACAGGATGGGCGGCTTGACGGTGGTGACGCTGCCCGCGGTGCCGGAGCTGCTGATGCCGCCCTTGTAGAGGTAGAGCGTGGCGGCGGAGCTGCCGACGACCAGGTCGGTCTTGCCGTCGCCGTCGAAGTCGCCGGCGGCGAGGTCCTTGCCCCAGTAGTCGTGGGCGGAGGCGGCGGGGTCGACCAGGTGGGCGGACTTGCCGGTCAGACCGGACTTGGAGCCGTACAGGATGACGAGGTCGCCGCCGTTGGTGTCGGCGCCGACCTTCTCGAACGGGGAGCCGACGGCGAGGTCGTCGTAGCCGTCGGCGTTGAAGTCGCCGAAGGCCGTCTCCCGGCCGAAGCCGTCGCCGGTCTCGGCGGTGCCGGCCACGCCGGTGGTGTCCTGGCTGATGACGGTGCGCTTGGCGGACTGGACGCCGGTGGCGGTGCCGTACAGCACGACGATCTGGCCGGCGTCCTTGCGGCCGTTGACGTAGGCGCCGGCGGCCGAGGTGGCGACGTCGCCGATGCCGTCGCCGTTGAAGTCGGCCTTCGCGACCTTGACGGAGTCCGCGGCGGTCGCGGGCGACGCGGCGAAGGTGAGCAGACCGCCCGTCAGCGCGGCCGCGGTGGCCGTCGCGAGGGCGAGTCGGCGGTGCTTGTGCATGCGGTTTCTCCTACGGCATGCGGGGGATGCCTGGCGGGCATCCGCAGTCGATGGGGTGCGGTCTCCCCGTGTTCGACGCGAGTTGCCCCGCGGTTCACAGGAGTCCGGCGATCAAGAGACCCGCGCCGGGGCGTAAAGGTTGTACATGAGTTCGGTGAATTTCCCCGGGCCGCTGTGACCGCCGGTGGGGACCGGAGGCCACCGCCGGTTCGGCGCCGGCCGGCTTCCCCGTCCCGCCCTCGTACACGGCAAGGGGTCGACAGCGCGATGAGGCCGAGGACCGCTACGCCCCTGGTGGTCCGCCGCGCTTCGGGGGACGACGCGCAGTCGTCCTCACGCGTCCTTGACTGCCGGATGTAGGACACTGCGCGCACATGATCCGGATCAGGCGGTCCAGTCGGGGCCCCGTTCGAGGAGAGGTGCGATGTGAGCGTAGTGAAGATCAACGTGCTGACCGTCCCGGCCGAGCAGCGGGAGGTTCTGGAGAAGCGGTTCGCCTCGCGGGCGCACGCGGTGGAGAACTCCGACGGCTTCGAGTGGTTCGAGCTGCTGCGGCCGGTCGAGGGCACCGACCAGTACCTCGTCTACACACGCTGGCGTGACGAGGAGTCCTTCCAGGCGTGGATGGAGGGGCCGATGAAGTCGGCGCACCAGGGCGGCGGCGAGGGCGGCGAGCGTCCGAAGCCCGCGGCCTCCGGCTCGACCCTGTGGTCGTTCGAGGTGGTGCAGCAGGCCGCGCCCGGGAACGCCTAGCGGATACGGCGGCGCCCCCTGACCGTGCGGGTCAGGGGGCGCCGCCGCTTTCCGGGGGCCGTTACTTCACCGGCTCCGGCTCCGGCTCGCTGTGCGCCTCGGCCTCGCCCGCCGGGTCGGCCGGCGTCTTGACGGAGTCGAGCAGCAGCTGGGCGACGTCCACGACCTGGATGGACTCCTTGGCCTTGCCGTCGTTCTTCTTGCCGTTCACGGAGTCCGTGAGCATGACCAGGCAGAACGGGCAGGCGGTGGAGACGATGTCGGGGTTCAGCGACAGGGCCTCGTCGACGCGCTCGTTGTTGATGCGCTTGCCGATGCGCTCCTCCATCCACATGCGCGCGCCGCCGGCGCCGCAGCAGAAGCCGCGCTCCTTGTGCCGGTGCATCTCCTCGTTGCGCAGGCCGGGGACCTTGCCGATGATCTCGCGCGGGGGCGTGTAGATCTTGTTGTGCCGGCCCAGGTAGCACGGGTCGTGGTACGTGATGATGCCCTCGACCGGGGTGACCGGGACCAGCTTGCCCTCGTCCACCAGGTGCTGGAGCAGCTGGGTGTGGTGGATGACCTCGTAGTCGCCGCCGAGCTGCGGGTACTCGTTGCCGATCGTGTTCAGGCAGTGCGGGCAGGTGGCGACGATCTTCTTCGCCGACCTCGGCTTCGCGGACTCGGGGACGACCTTGCCCTCGTCGTCCAGCTCCTCGCCGAACGCCGTGTTCAGGGCCATCACGTTCTCCATGCCGAGCTCCTGGAAGAGGGGCTCGTTGCCCAGGCGGCGGGCGGAGTCACCGGTGCACTTCTCGTCGCCGCCCATGATCGCGAACTTCACGCCCGCGATGTGCAGCAGCTCGGCGAAGGCCTTGGTGGTCTTCTTGGCGCGGTCCTCCAGGGCGCCGGCGCAGCCGACCCAGTACAGGTACTCGACCTCGGTGAGGTCCTCGATGTCCTTGCCGACGACCGGGACCTCGAAGTCGACCTCCTTGGTCCACTCCAGGCGCTGCTTCTTGGCCAGGCCCCAGGGGTTGCCCTTCTTCTCCAGGTTCTTGAGCATCGTGCCCGCCTCGGACGGGAAGGCGCTCTCGATCATCACCTGGTAGCGGCGCATGTCGACGATGTGGTCGACGTGCTCGATGTCGACCGGGCACTGCTCGACGCAGGCGCCGCAGGTGGTGCAGGACCACAGCACGTCCGGGTCGATGACGCCGTTCTCCTCGGCCGTGCCGATCAGCGGGCGCTCGGCCTCGGCGAGTGCGGCGGCGGGGACGTCCTTCAGCTGCTCCTCGGAGGCCTTCTCCTCGCCCTCCATGGTCTTGCCGCCACCGGCCAGCAGGTAGGGCGCCTTGGCGTGGGCGTGGTCCCGCAGCGACATGATCAGCAGCTTCGGAGAGAGCGGCTTGCCGGTGTTCCAGGCGGGGCACTGCGACTGGCAGCGGCCGCACTCGGTGCAGGTGGAGAAGTCCAGCAGGCCCTTCCAGGAGAACTGCTCGACCTGGGAGACGCCGAAGACGTCGTCGTCGCCGGGGTCCTCGAAGTTGATCGGCTTGCCGCCGGACGTCATCGGCAGCAGGGCGCCGAGCGAGGTCTCGCCGGTGGCGTTGCGCTTGAACCAGATGTTCGGGAACGCCAGGAAGCGGTGCCAGGCCACGCCCATGTCGGTCTTCAGGGCGACCGTGATCATCCAGATGAAGGAGGTCGCGATCTTCAGGCCGGCGAAGAAGTAGGTGAGGTTCTGCAGCGTGGAGACGTCCGCGTGCTCCAGCCAGGAGACGACCGGGTAGGAGATGAAGAACGAGGCCTCGTAGCCGCCCACGTGGTGCTGGGCGCCTTCGAGGGCGTGCAGCATGAAGATGCAGACGCCGACGATGAGGATGACGGCCTCGACGAAGTACGCCTGGCCGAAGTTGGAGCCGGCGAAGCGGGACTTGCGGCCCGGCTTGCGCGGGTGGCTCAGCTGGCGGATGACGATCAGGGCGAGGATGCCGATCACCGTCATGGTGCCGATGAACTCGACGTAGACGTTGTACGGCGCCCAGTCGCCGAGGACCGGCAGCAGCCAGTCCGCCTTGAACAGCTGTCCGAACGCGTTGACGATCGTCAGCAGGAGCGTGAAGAAGCCCACCGCCACGAACCAGTGCGCCACGCCGACGATGCCCCAGCGGTTCATCCGCGTGTGGCCGAGGAACTCCTTGACCACGGTGAGGGTGCGCTGTGCGGGATCGTCGGTCCGCGTGCCGGCCGGCACCGGCTGGCCCAGCCGCATGAAGTTGTAGATCTGCAGGAGGGCGCGGCCGAACAGTGCCACGCCGACCACGATCAGGACCAGCGACACGATGATCGCGGCGAGTTGCATTGGGGCTCCTGAGGCGGCCTCGGTTCGAACGAGCTGTCTGAGCTGATCGACATTACTAAGCGGTAACTTATGCAGTCCGTCTGAGACTACCCCCATCTTCCGTCGGGATGCAGCCGAGCGCGGGGTGATCTGGGTCGCCGCCCGTCAATCGGATCGTGTTATTCGTACCGAATTGATACTTTCGCCCCTACCTTAGAGCCGTGCTCTACGGGATCGCCGCCGCCACCGCAGCCCTTCTCCTCACCGCCGTGCTCGCGGCGGCGTTCCGGCTGCCCGCCCGCAGGGCCGGGATCCTGGACCGGCGCCGGCAGCGGCCCCTGCCCCTCCTCGGGGGTCTCGCGGTCGTGATCGTCACCTGCCTGGTCGCCGGAACGGGTGAGTGGACCCGGGTCGCCCCGCTCGGGGAGGGGGTCGGACGGCTGCTCACGGCCGCCGCGGCCGTCGCCGGGCTGGGTCTGGTGGCCGACGTGTGGCGGCTGCGCGCGCGCGTGCTCGTCACCGGTACGGCCGTGGCGGCGGTCTGCGTGGTGCCGTACGACGAGACGGGCGTGCCGGGCGGGCTGCTGGCCATCGGCTGGATCGTCCTCGCCACCCTCGCCTTCAAGGGGCTCGACCACGCCGACGGGCTGGCCGGGACGGTCGGCGTGGTCACCGCCTTCGGTGCCGGCGCCTGTGCCGCCGCCGAGGTGATGGACGGGCTCGCCGTGCTGCTGAGCGTGGTCGCCGCCGCGCTCACCGGCTTCCTGATGCACAACTGGCATCCCGCGCGGGTCGGGCTCGGCGCCTGCGGCTCGCTGTTCACCGGGTTCGTGCTGTCGTCGGCGGTGGTCTTCACGCGCGCGGGCTACGACATCGGGCCGAGCGCGGCGGTGGTGTTCTGCCTCGGTGCCGTGGCCGTCGCCGACGCCCTCCTCGTGGTCCTCGCCCGGGGGGTGGCCCGGCGCCCGCTGCTGCGGCGCGGCCCCGACCACCTCGCCCACCGGCTGCGGCGGCTCGGGCTCGCCCCGCAGGGGTCGGTCGTGCTGCTGGGGGCCGGCGCCTTCTCCTCGGTGCTCGTGGGGGTGCTCGTGCACACCGGCTGGACGGGGGACTCGGCCGTGCTCTGGGTGGCCGGCGGGGTCGCCTTCGCCGTTCTCGTCCTCCTTCTGATTCCCGCTCCGCAGGGCCGTCGGCCGCCGTCGACGCAGGTCAGCGGGCACTTGCGTGTAAGGAACGGATAAGAGTTGAGTCTTGCTGGCTCAGGTCTGTTGACCCAGCGGTTCTCCTCGTGCACACTTGAGCCTGTTCCACTCAAGTCAGCTGGAGGAATCAACCATGGCACGTGCGGTCGGCATCGACCTGGGCACGACTAACTCCGTCGTCAGCGTTCTGGAGGGCGGCGAGCCCACCGTCATCACCAACGCCGAGGGTGCCCGGACCACGCCGTCCGTCGTCGCCTTCGCAAAGAACGGCGAGGTGCTCGTCGGCGAGGTCGCCAAGCGCCAGGCGGTCACGAACGTGGACCGGACCATCCGCTCGGTGAAGCGCCACATGGGCACCGACTGGAAGATCCAGCTCGACGGCAAGGACTTCAACCCGCAGCAGATCTCCGCGTTCATCCTGCAGAAGCTGAAGCGGGACGCCGAGGCCTACCTGGGCGAGAAGGTCACGGACGCGGTCATCACCGTCCCGGCCTACTTCAACGACTCCGAGCGCCAGGCCACCAAGGAGGCCGGTGAGATCGCGGGTCTGAACGTCCTGCGCATCGTCAACGAGCCCACCGCGGCCGCGCTCGCCTACGGCCTCGACAAGGACGACCAGACGATCCTCGTCTTCGACCTCGGTGGCGGCACCTTCGACGTGTCCCTCCTGGAGATCGGCGACGGCGTCGTCGAGGTGAAGGCCACCAACGGCGACAACCACCTCGGTGGTGACGACTGGGACCAGCGCGTCGTCGACTACCTGGTCAAGCAGTTCCAGTCCGGTCACGGCGTGGACCTGTCCAAGGACAAGATGGCCCTCCAGCGCCTGCGTGAGGCCGCCGAGAAGGCCAAGATCGAGCTGTCCTCCTCCACCGAGACCTCGATCAACCTGCCGTACATCACCGCGTCCGCCGAGGGCCCGCTGCACCTGGACGAGAAGCTCACCCGCGCCCAGTTCCAGCAGCTGACGGCCGACCTGCTGGAGCGCTGCAAGACGCCGTTCCACAACGTCATCAAGGACGCCGGCATCTCCATCAACGACATCGACCACGTCGTGCTCGTCGGTGGCTCCACCCGCATGCCCGCCGTCGCCGAGCTCGTCAAGGAGCTGACCGGCGGCAAGGAGGCCAACAAGGGTGTGAACCCGGACGAGGTCGTCGCCATCGGCGCCTCGCTCCAGGCCGGTGTCCTCAAGGGCGAGGTCAAGGACGTCCTGCTGCTCGACGTCACCCCGCTGTCCCTCGGCATCGAGACCAAGGGCGGCATCATGACCAAGCTGATCGAGCGCAACACCACGATCCCGACCAAGCGCTCCGAGATCTTCACCACGGCCGAGGACAACCAGCCGTCGGTGCAGATCCAGGTCTACCAGGGCGAGCGCGAGATCGCGGCCTACAACAAGAAGCTCGGCATGTTCGAGCTGACCGGTCTGCCGCCGGCGCCGCGTGGCGTCCCGCAGATCGAGGTCTCCTTCGACATCGACGCCAACGGCATCATGCACGTCACGGCGAAGGACCTCGGCACCGGCAAGGAGCAGAAGATGACCGTCACCGGCGGCTCCTCTCTCCCGAAGGAAGAGGTCGACCGCATGCGCGAGGAGGCCGAGCGCTACGCGGAGGAGGACCACAAGCGCCGCGAGGCCGCCGAGGCCCGCAACCAGGGCGAGCAGCTGGTCTACCAGACCGAGAAGTTCCTCAAGGACAACGAGGACAAGGTCCCCGGCGAGATCAAGACCGAGGTCGAGGCCGCGGTCGGCGAGCTGAAGGAAGCCCTCAAGGGCGAGGACACCGCCGAGATCCGCACCGCCACCGAGAAGGTCGCCGCCGTCTCGCAGAAGCTGGGCCAGGCGCTGTACGCCGACGCCCAGGGCGCGCAGGCCGCGGGCGGCGCCTCCGCCGGCGCCGGTGAGGCCAAGGCCGACGACGACGTCGTGGACGCCGAGATCGTGGACGACGAGCGCAAGGACGGGGCCGCGTAATGACGGAGGAGACCCCGGGCTTCGAGGAGAAGTCCGACGTCCCCTCCGGCGCCACCTCCGACGACGCCGAGCCGAAGGCCGCCCCCGAGGAGGGGGCGGCCCCGGCCGGGGACGGACACGCAGAGAACAACGCCGGTCTGGTCGCCCAGCTGGACCAGGTGCGCACGGCGCTGAACGAGCGCACGGCGGACCTCCAGCGGCTCCAGGCCGAGTACCAGAACTACCGCCGCCGGGTCGAGCGCGACCGGATCGCGGTCAAGGAGATCGCCATCGCGAACCTCCTGACCGAGCTCCTGCCCGTGCTCGACGACATCGGCCGCGCGCGCGAACACGGCGAGCTGGTCGGCGGCTTCAAGTCGGTGGCCGAGTCGCTGGAGACCGTCGCGGCCAAGATGGGCCTCCAGCAGTTCGGCAAGGAGGGCGAGCCCTTCGACCCGACGATCCACGAGGCCCTGATGCACAGTTACGCGCCGGACGTCACCGAGACGACCTGCGTGGCGATCCTGCAGCCCGGGTACCGCATCGGCGAGCGCACCATCCGCCCCGCGCGGGTGGCCGTCGCCGAACCGCAGCCCGGCGCGCAGACCGTCAAGGCCGAGGGCGCCGAGGAGACGCCGGCGGCCGACGACAAGGAGAACGGTGGCCCGGACGAGGGCTGACGGGAACACTGACGGGAAGGAGGGGCGTCGAGGATGAGCACCAAGGACTTCATCGAGAAGGACTACTACAAGGTCCTCGGCGTCCCCAAGGACGCCACCGAGGCCGAGATCAAGAAGGCGTACCGGAAGCTCGCCCGCGAGTTCCACCCGGACGCCAACAAGGGCAACGCCAAGGCGGAGGAGCGCTTCAAGGAGATCTCCGAGGCGAACGACGTCCTCGGCGACCCCAAGAAGCGCAAGGAGTACGACGAGGCGCGCGCGCTGTTCGGCAACGGCGGCTTCCGCCCGGGGCCGGGCGCGGCCGGCGGCTCCTTCAACTTCGACCTGGGCGACCTCTTCGGAGGCGCCGCCCAGGGCGGAGGCTTCGGCGGCGGACTCGGTGACGTCTTCGGGGGCCTGTTCAACCGCGGCGGCGGCGCCGCGGGCACGCGGACCCAGCCCCGGCGCGGCCAGGACATCGAGTCCGAGGTCACGCTGAGCTTCACGGAGGCCATCGAGGGGGCCACGGTGCCCCTGCGGATGTCCTCCCAGGCGCCCTGCAAGGCCTGCTCGGGCACCGGCGACAAGAACGGCACACCGCGCGTGTGCCCGACCTGCGTCGGCACCGGCCAGGTCGCCCGGGGGTCCGGGGGCGGCTTCTCGCTCACCGACCCCTGCCCCGACTGCAAGGGCCGCGGCCTGATCGCCGAGCACCCCTGCACGGAGTGCAAGGGCAGCGGGCGCGCCAAGTCGTCCCGCACGATGCAGGTCCGCATCCCGGCGGGCGTCACCGACGGGCAGCGGATCCGGCTGCGCGGCAAGGGCGCGCCCGGCGAGCGGGGCGGACCGGCCGGCGACCTGTACGTGGTCGTCCATGTCGGCGAGCACCCGGTGTTCGGACGCAAGGGCGACAACCTCACCGTCACCGTGCCGGTGACGTACCCCGAGGCGGCCCTCGGCGGTGAGGTGCGGGTGCCGACCCTCGGCGGCCCGCCCGTCACCCTGAAACTGCCGCCCGGCACGCCCAACGGCCGTACCATGCGCGCTCGGGGCAAGGGCGCGGTCCGCAAGGACGGCACCCGCGGCGACCTCCTGGTCACCGTCGAGGTGCGTGTCCCGACGGACCTGTCGGGGAAGGCTCGTGACGCACTGGAGGCGTATCGCGAGGCGACCGCGGGCGAGGACCCGCGGGCGGAGCTGTTCGAGGCCGCGAAGGGAGCTTGAGAGTGATGGACGGCCGTCGACGCGGTGACAATTTTCGTGGGCCGTACGAACTGACCGAGGAGACCCCGGTCTACGTCATCTCGGTGGCGGCCCAGCTCTCCGGACTCCACCCGCAGACGCTGCGCCAGTACGACCGCCTGGGCCTGGTCTCGCCCGACCGCACCGCCGGCCGGGGCCGCCGCTACTCGGCCCGTGACATCGAACTGCTCCGTCAGGTGCAGCAGTTGTCGCAGGACGAGGGCATCAACCTGGCGGGCATCAAGCGCATCATCGAACTGGAGAACCAGGTCACCGCGCTCCAGCACCGCGTCGCGGAGCTGGAGGCGGCCCTGGACGGCGCGGCGGCGGCGATGCAGCAGCGCGAGGCCGCGGTGCACGCCTCCTACCGGCGCGACCTGGTGCCGTACCAGGAGGTGCAGCAGACCAGCGCGTTGGTGGTCTGGCGGCCGAAGCGGCAGCAGCAGGACTGACGCGCACAGGCGCACACGAAGAGGGGCCCGGATTCCGGGCCCCTCTTCGTGTCCGGTAACCGCCCGTGCGGAACCGGCCTGGCTGTCCGGATCTTTGCCGTTCCCATGAACTCCCTTGACGTGGACGGTCCGTAAAGGGTCCTTGAAGGGGGTTTCGCGTGACCTTCACAGGTACAGCGGAGCGTGCTGTTGCGCACTCGTTAAGTGATTCTTCTTGACGCCGGGTGTGGCCTGCGCGTTGTCTTTTCAGACACCTGGGCCGTATAGCAACGCCCACGTCCGGAACGCACCTGAAGTGAGCCCTCGCATGCGTCGTATCGCCATAACCGTGGCCGCGTCCACGATGACCCTCTCGCTCGCCGGCTGTGGCGTGCTGAACGTGACGGGGGACGGCGCGAGCGCGAGCCCGACCAAGGGCAACGACATCACGGTGGGCCTGCTGCTGCCGGAGAAGGCGAACACCCGCTACGACAGGTTCGACTACCCCATCATCAGGGACAAGGTGGCCGAACTCACCAAGAAGCAGGGCAAGGTGGAGTACGCCAACGCCGACGCGAGTGCCGCCCGGCAGTCCGAGCAGATGCAGAACATGATCGACGGCAAGGTCGACGTCATCCTGGTCGACGCGGTCGACGCGCACGCCATCGCCGGCGAGGTGAAGAAGGCCAAGGACGCGGGCATCCCGGTCATCGCCTACGACCGTCTCGCCGAGGGCCCGATCGACGCCTACATCTCCTTCGACAACGAGCTCGTCGGCGAGGTGCAGGGCCGCACCCTGCTGGCGGCCCTGGGGCCGGACGTCGACACCTCCGACAAGATCGTGATGATGAACGGCTCGCCCACCGACCCGAACGCCAAGCAGTTCAAGGAGGGCGCGCTCTCCGAGCTGAACGGCAAGGTGGACATCGCCGACAGCTTCGACACCGTCAAGTGGAAGCCGGAGAACGCCGAGGCCAACATGGCCAAGGCCATCGCGAAGATCGGCAGGGACAACATCGCCGGCGTCTACTCCGCCAACGACGGCATGGCGGGCGGCATCATCAAGGCCCTGAAGGCGGCCGGCGTCACCAAGCTGCCCCCGATCACCGGCCAGGACGCCGAACTGGACGCCGTGCAGCGGGTGGTGTCGGGGGAGCAGTACATGAGCGTCTACAAGTCCTACCCGGACGAGGCCGAGGCCGCCGCGCAGATGGCCGTCACCAAGCTCCAGGGCAAGGACATCCAGTTCGACGCCCTCACCCAGGACCGGGTGGACAGCCCCACCACCAAGGACATCCCGGCCAAGCTGGTCCAGGTGACCGCGCTGACCCAGCACACCGTCAAGGACACGGTCGTCGCGGACGGCATCTACACCGTCGGGGACATCTGCACCGCCAAGTACAAGGCGGCCTGCGCGCAGATCGGCCTGAAGTAGCACGCCGGCTTTTCCCCTCCCGGCTCGTCGCGGTGAGCGGCGCGGACCGGTGCCGAAACCCGGACACAGCGCCATCTTCCGGTGGCCGCCGTGGAAGGAGCCGTGTTGCGGACCCGGTTCGGCGCCGCGCATAGTTGCGCCACGGAAGTGGCAGCACACCGGGGGTGGAATGGGCGATGGCCGGGCGCGGGGCGGAGGAGCATCCTCACGGTGCCGACCGGCTGTGTGCAGCCGGGGATCGGGTGTACTCCCGTGCCGTGCGCCGGGGACGGGTGCCGCGCACGGACGCCGAACCGGTGCCCTGTCTGCTGGAACTGGCCCTGCTGCACCCGGACCCGGACGACATGGAATGGCTGGTGCCGACCTCCCCGCAGGAGGTCATGACCCGGCTGCTGCGCGGGGTCTACGACGAGGTCAGCGCGAGCCAGCGGCGGGTGGGCTCGGCGGTGGCCGCGTTCGAGTGGTACGCGGGGCTGGGGAGGCGGCTGGACGCGCTGGCGGCGCCGGCCGAGGGCAGCGCCATCCGGGTCCTGGACGGGCTCTCCCGCATCCAGGCCGCGATGGACGAGGCGACCGAGGCGTGCACCACCGAGGTGCTCACCGTGCAGCCCGGCGGCATCCGGCGGGAGGCGGAGCTCTCCGAGGGCCTGCACCGGGCGCTGGCGCTGCGCGGCCGGGGCGTGCGGATGCGGGACCTCTACACGCATGTGGCCCGGCACGGCCAGGGCCTGCTGAACTACCTGGAGCTGATGGGCGACGCCGTGGAGGCGCGCACCCTGGACGAGGTCATCGACCGGCTCATCCTCTTCGACCGCACGGTGGCGTTCATCCCCGCCAACACCGACCGCACGATGGCCCTGGAGCTGCGCCACCCGGCCCTGGTGGCCTACCTGGTGACGGTCTTCGAACGGCTCTGGCGCCTGGCGATCCCGCTCACGGCCCCGCTTCCCGACACCGGCATCGAGGGCATCTCGCACCGCGAGCAGTCCATCGCCGCGCTGCTCGCCGAGGGACACCAGGACGCGGTCATCGCCGAGCGCCTGGGCATCAGCGTGCGCACCTGCCGGGCCCATATCGCCCGTCTGTCGGAGACCCTGGGCGCGGCCAGCCGTACCCAGCTCGGCGTCCGTATCGCCCAGGTCGGCCTGGACGGGCACCGGCCGCCCCGGCCGACCACCGCCCTCGCCGGCCCGGAGCAGGAGCCCCCGGCCGTGCGCTGAGCCCGGTGGCGCCGCGCCTCAGTGCTCCCGGTCGAGGATGCCGGACTGGGCGATGAGGTAGCCGAGCTGCGCGCGGCTGCCGCTGCCGAGGGCCTGGGCCAGCTTGGCGATGTGGGCCCGGCAGGTGCGCACGTTCATGCCGAGACGGCGGGCGATGGCCTCGTCGACGTGGCCCTCGACCAGGAGCTTGGCGATGGAGTGCTGGATGTCCGTGATGCCGTCCGGGGCCGTCTCGTAGGGGGCGCCGGTGCTCATCGGCACGGCACGGGCCCACATGAACTCGAACACCTTGATCAGGTAGCGCACCAGGCCGGGGTGGCGCAGCTCCAGGGCGACCTGGCGGTCGTCGCGCACGGGGATGAAGGCGACCGTCTCGTCGCAGATGATGAGCCGCTCCACCAGTTCGTCGATGGTGCGGTACTCCACCTTCCCGACGGAGAACTGGGCCACGTAGCCGAGGGTCTCGGGGCTGTAGCGGGCGGTGTGCTGGTACAGGGTCCGGATGCGCACGCCGCGTTCGAGCAGGGGGCGGTCGCGTTCCAGGCCCTGCAGGAGGGTGTGCTCCATCCGGCGGCTGGTCGGCTGCACGGTCAGCACCTCGGAGCGGCACTCCGCCGTCGCCGCGTCCAGGGCCGCGTTGATGCGGTCCAGGCCCTCCAGCACCGAGATGGCGTGGGTGGAGGTGGTGTCCTGGGCGCTGAGCGTCATGAACGGCTCGAAGGCCTCGGTCAGTTCGATGGACAGCCGCCGGCGCTCGGAGATCTCCCGCTCGATCGGATTGAGCCGCTGGGCGAGCGCGACGGACGGCGGGGTGGGGCGCAGCCAGTTCGCGTCGTCCGGATCCGGCTGGAGGAGGGCGAACTCCATGAGGCAGGGGGCGGCTTCCGTCTCCGCGCGGGCTATCCGCCCCACACGCAGTGCCTTGGCGTAAAGGCCGCTACCCTCCTCGCAGAGTTCGGTCATGGCATGGGGATGTGACGCTTTGGTCCGATTTGATGGCAAATCTCCACCCCCCAGGGTCCTGAACATGCAGGAACATGATGCACCGATCGTGTGGCCATGACGTGCCCAAATGAGACATCGTCTTGTTCGACGGGGGAAGAGGGGACCTTCAAGTGAGGACGAAGCCGAATATGCGCAACAAATTGCTTCGGTCGATGCTTGCCGTCGCCTTCTCCACCGTTGTGGCCATTGGCGCGCTGAGTGGCCTCTCCGGTGCGAAGCGTGACGTGGCGGGCGATACGACCTGGGGAGTGGCTCCCCGGACAGTCGCTGTGAGTGACGGCATCACCGGAACGGCTCATTCCGATGGTGTGGACGACACCACCTGGGGCTGACTGATGACTACTCCACCCGACGACCGGTCCTTCCGTCGCGAAATGGCCACCGCCTACCGCTCCGGATGGCACTTCATCGACCTGGTCACGGCCATCCCGCACAGTGGTGACTCGCTGATGGTCACCGTGTTCGGTGAGCCGGTCGTCGTCACGCGGGACGAGGACGGGGACGTGCGGGCCTACCGGTGCCTGCGCAAGCCGCGTGGCGCGCCGCAGCCGGTGCGCTGTGCCATCCGGTACGGAATGATCTTTGTGAACCTGGACCAGCGGGACCACCGGCTGTCCGAGCCGGCGCCGTCCGACGTGCGAACCATCTCGGCCACCCCCCGCAGTGCCTGACGCGATTCCCCCGTCGTAACAGATCGCTCAGGTGCTTCCCCCCGCAGCGGCGTCACCGTGACCTGAACACGGTGACGCCGCTGCAGTTTGCGGGGACATTTCCGGGTATGGGCGCACTCCACGGTGGCCGGAAACCGCCAGGTGCCGGCCGCGCTCAGCCGCGCCCCAGCGCCCGCTCCACCTCGATCTCGATCACGATCCGGGACGGGTTCGGCGAGGGCGTCCGCCCGTACCGCTCGGCGTACCGCCGCTCCGCCTCCGCGACCCGCTCCCGCTCGGCGCGCACCCGCGCCCGCCCCTCCAGCGTCGCCCAGCGCCGGCCGTCCACCTGGCACACCGCCACCCGGGCCCCCTCGTCCCCGGCCGCGAGCACGTGGGCCACCTTGGCGCTGGCCCTGTTGGCGATCACCCGGGCCAGCCCCGCCGGAGCGTCGTAGGTCACCCCCACCGGCACCACGTGCGGGCTGCCGTCCGGGCGCAGCGTCGTCAGCGTGCACAGATGCCGTTCGCGCCAGAAGGCGAGGTACGGCTCGTCCGGGGCGGCGGGATCCTGGGAGTACGAGGCCATGCCGTGCAACCTAACCGACACCGGCGGGACCCGTGCGCGGCCCGCCTTGAGTGGAATAGACTCAACTTTGTGTACGTTGACTAAGGCAGGACCGTCGGGCAGGAGGAGAACGCACACGTGGATGCCGAGCTGACCAACAGGAGCCGGGACGCGATCAACGCGGCCAGCAATCGTGCCCTCACCGAGGGGCACCCGGACCTCACCCCCGCTCACCTGCTGCTGGCTCTGCTCCAGGGGCAGGACAACGAGAACATCACCGACCTGCTCGCGGCCGTCGAGGCCGACCAGGCCGCCGTACGCTCGGGCGCGGAGCGCGTCCTCGCCGGTCTGCCCAGCGTGACCGGGTCCACCGTCGCGCCCCCGCAGCCGAACCGCGAGATGCTGGCCGTGATCGCGGACGCCACCGAGCGCGCCAAGGCGCTCGGCGACGAGTACCTGTCCACGGAGCACATGCTCATCGGCATCGCCGCGAAGGGCGGTGCCGCCGGGGACGTGCTCAAGGGGCAGGGTGCCGACGCCAGGAAACTGCAGGAGGCCTTCCAGAAGGCCAGGGGAGGACGCCGCGTGACCACCGCCGATCCGGAGGGCCAGTACAAGGCCCTGGAGAAGTTCGGCACCGACTTCACCGCCGCGGCCCGCGAGGGCCGGCTCGACCCGGTCATCGGGCGGGACCAGGAGATCCGGCGGGTCGTGCAGGTGCTGAGCCGCCGTACCAAGAACAACCCGGTCCTCATCGGTGAGCCGGGCGTCGGCAAGACCGCCGTCGTCGAGGGGCTCGCCCAGCGGATCGTCAAGGGCGACGTGCCCGAGTCGCTGAAGGACAAGCGGCTGGTCGCGCTCGACCTCGGCGCGATGGTGGCCGGCGCCAAGTACCGCGGCGAGTTCGAGGAGCGCCTCAAGGCCGTCCTGTCGGAGATCAAGGAGTCCGACGGGCAGATCGTCACCTTCATCGACGAGCTGCACACCGTCGTGGGCGCCGGTGCCGGCGGCGACTCCGCCATGGACGCGGGCAACATGCTGAAGCCGATGCTCGCGCGCGGTGAGCTGCGCATGATCGGCGCGACCACGCTGGACGAGTACCGCGAGCGCATCGAGAAGGACCCCGCGCTGGAGCGCCGCTTCCAGCAGGTCTTCGTCGGCGAGCCGAGCGTCGAGGACACCATCGCGATCCTGCGCGGGCTCAAGGGCCGCTACGAGGCCCACCACAAGGTGCAGATCAACGACTCCGCGCTGGTGGCCGCCGCGGCCCTGTCCGACCGGTACATCACCTCCCGCTTCCTGCCGGACAAGGCCATCGACCTCGTCGACGAGGCGGCCTCCCGGCTGCGCATGGAGATCGACTCCTCGCCCGTGGAGATCGACGAGCTCCAGCGCTCCGTCGACCGGCTGCGGATGGAGGAACTGGCCCTCAGCAAGGAGACCGACCCGGCCTCCCTCGCCCGGCTGGAGAAGCTGCGCCGCGACCTCGCCGACCGGGAGGAGGAGCTGCGCGGCCTGACCGCCCGCTGGGAGAAGGAGAAGCAGTCCCTCAACCGGGTCGGTGAGCTCAAGGAACGCCTCGACGACCTGCGCGGGCAGGCCGAGCGCGCCCAGCGCGACGGCGACTTCGACACCGCGGCCAAGCTGCTGTACGGCGAGATCCCGCAGCTGGAGAAGGAGCTGGAGGCCGCCTCCGCCGCCGAGGAGGAGGTCGCCAAGGACACCATGGTCAAGGAGGAGGTCGGCTCCGACGACATCGCCGACGTCGTCGCCGCCTGGACCGGCATCCCCGCCGGGCGCCTGCTGGAGGGCGAGACGCAGAAGCTGCTGCGCATGGAGGAGGAGATCGGCAAGCGGCTCATCGGCCAGAGCGAGGCCGTACGGGCCGTGTCGGACGCCGTGCGCCGCTCGCGGGCCGGGATCGCCGACCCCGACCGGCCCACCGGTTCCTTCCTCTTCCTCGGCCCGACCGGTGTCGGCAAGACCGAACTGGCCAAGGCGCTGGCGGACTTCCTGTTCGACGACGAGCGGGCCATGGTCCGCATCGACATGTCCGAGTACAGCGAGAAGCACAGCGTCTCCCGGCTGGTCGGCGCGCCCCCCGGGTACGTCGGCTACGAGGAGGGCGGGCAGCTCACCGAGGCAGTGCGCCGGCGCCCGTACAGCGTGATCCTGCTGGACGAGGTGGAGAAGGCCCACCCGGAGGTCTTCGACATCCTGCTCCAGGTGCTGGACGACGGCCGGCTGACGGACGGTCAGGGCCGGACGGTCGACTTCCGCAACACCATCCTGGTCCTCACCTCCAACCTGGGCAGCCACTTCCTGATGGACCCGCTGACCACCGAGGAGCAGAAGAAGGAGCAGGTGCTGGAGGTCGTCCGGGCCTCCTTCAAGCCGGAGTTCCTCAACCGGCTGGACGACCTGGTGGTCTTCTCGGCGCTCACCAAGCCCGAGCTGGAGCGGATCGCAGGGCTCCAGATCGACCGGCTGGCCCGGCGGCTGGCCGAGCGGCAGCTCACCCTGGACGTCACCCCCGAGGCGCTGGCCTGGCTGGCGGAGGAGGGCCTGGACCCGGCGTACGGCGCCCGGCCGCTGCGCCGGCTGGTGCAGAGCGCCATCGGCGACCGGCTCGCCAAGGAGATCCTGTCCGGCGAGGTCAAGGACGGCGACACCGTCCGCGTCGACCGCTTCGGCGAGGGGCTGCTGGTCGGCCCCGCGACGGGGAAGACCCTGTAAGGCGCACCCGGCCGCCACGACGGCCCCTGCCCGGCCCGCCGGCCGGGCAGGGGCCGTTGCGCCGTGCGGGGCCGCCCGGACGCCGCTCAGGGCGCCGGATACGTCGTCGTCACCCGCCACGGCCCCGCCGGCCCTCTTTCCGCCCTGGGCTGACAGGCGGCACGGGGTTGCCATCCCCCGCCCCTCCTGGGGGAGGATGGCGGCATCCGCATGAAGGGAAAATCACGGTGAGCATCGACCCGTCCTCGATTCCGAACTTCGGGGGCCAGCCCGAACCGCAGCCCCAAGGACCGGTTGGCCCCGTCCTCCCGGATCAGGACCTGGTGAAGCAGCTTCTCGACCAGATGGAGCTGAAGTACGTCGTCGACGAGGAGGGTGACCTCGCCGCGCCGTGGGAGCAGTTCCGCACCTACTTCATGTTCAGGGGAGAGGCCGAACAGGCGATCTTCTCGGTGCGGACCTTCTACGACCGCCCCCACAAGATCGACGAGAAGCCGCAGCTGCTGGAGTCCATCGACGACTGGAACCGCCGCACCCTGTGGCCCAAGGTGTACACCCACACCCACGACGACGGCACCGTCCGCCTGATCGGCGAGGCCCAGATGCTGATCGGCACGGGCGTCGACATCAACCACTTCGTCTCCTCCACGGTCAGCTGGGTGCGGGCCGCGATCGAGTTCGACAAGTGGCTGGTCGAGCAGCTCGGCCTGGAGCAGGAGGTCAACGACTCCGAGAACCCCGAGGACGACGGGGAGTAACCGGACCCTGCCGGTCCGGGGGCCTTCCACCCCCGGACCGGATGCCGCGTGCGTTCACGGCCGTACCGCCGGGGCGGTGACAGGGCGCTGTCCGCCGTATCCTGCTCCCGCGTCCGGAGGCGGAAGCGGACGCCCGCTGACGAGGGACTCCCTGTCCCTGGCTGTCAGCCGGCCAGCGTCCTGAGCCGGGCGGCCGCCTCCTCCAGCACCTCCGTCCGCTTGCAGAAGGCGAACCGCACGAAGGGCGCGCCCTGCTCGCGGTGGTCGTAGAAGACCGCGTTGGGGATCGCGACCACCCCGCAGCGCTCCGGCAGCGCGCGGCAGAAGGCGAAGCCGTCCTTCTCGCCCAGGGGCCGGATGTCGGTGGTGATGAAGTACGTGCCGGCCGGGCGGAAGACCTTGAAGCCCGCCCGCTCCAGGCCGCCCGCGAGCAGGTCCCGCTTGGCCCGCATGTCGGCGCGGAAGTCCGCGAAGTACGAGTCGGGCAGGCGCAGGGCCTCCGCCACGGCGTACTGGAAGGGCCCTGAGGCGACGTACGTCAGGAACTGCTTGGCCGAGCGGACGGCGGCGACGAGGGCGGGGGCGCCGGTCACCCAGCCGACCTTCCAGCCGGTGAACGAGAAGGTCTTGCCGGCCGAACCGATGCCGACCGTCCGCTCGCGCATCCCCGGGAACGCGGCCAGCGGCAGGTGCTCGGCGCCGTCGAAGACCAGGTGCTCGTAGACCTCGTCGGTCACCACCAGCAGATCCCGCTCCACCGCCAGCTCGGCGACGGCGGCCAGCTCCGCGCGCGTGAGGACGGTGCCGGTCGGGTTGTGCGGGGTGTTGACCAGCAGCAGCCGGGTGCGGTCGGTGACCGCCGCGCGCAGCTCGTCCAGGTCCAGCCGGAAGCCGTCCTCCTGCGGGCGCAGGGTGACCGGCACCCGGGTGCCGCCCGCCATCGCGATGCTCGCCGCGTACGAGTCGTAGTACGGCTCCAGCGCCACCACCTCGTCCCCCGGCTCGACCAGCGCCAGCAGCGCGGCGGCGATGGCCTCGGTCGCGCCCGCCGTGACCAGCACCTCGGTGTCGGGGTCGTAGGACAGGCCGTAGCGGCGCAGCTGGTGCGCGGCGATCGCGGTACGCAGCTCGGGGACGCCGGGGCCGGGCGGGTACTGGTTGCCGCGGCCGTCGCGCAGCGCCCGTACGGCGGCCTCCCGGATCTCCTCCGGCCCGTCGGTGTCGGGGAAGCCCTGGCCGAGGTTGATCGACCCGGTCGCCACGGCGAGCGCCGACATCTCGGCGAAGATCGTCGTCCCGAACGCGGCGAGCCGGCGGTTGAGGAGAGGGCGTGCGCTGGAGGTCATGCCGGTCATCCTCCGCCCAAGCTCTGGAGTTCCTCAACTCCGCTTTGCGGCCTGGCGCGGCCGGGCATCCCCCGGTCACCGCGGTAGGACGCGGCAACGGCGAGGCGCCCACGGGGGGCCGCTTCGGGGGAACGGAAGGAGGGTGACGCCATGATCGTCGGCATCATCCTGGCGGTGGCCGCGGTTCTGGTCATCGCGGCGGCGGCGGGCCGTAACCGCCGTAACCGGCGCGGCGCGGTGCCGCTCGGCAAGGGCGGCCGCCGCAACCGGTCGTACCGCGCGTCGGCGTCGTCGTCGGCCGCGGGCTACGCGGGCGGCGGGGGCACCAGCAGCTGGTGGGCCGGCGGCGGCGACTCCGGTTCGTCGGGCGGGCACGGGGGACACCACGGGGGGCACGGGGGCCACGGGGGCCACTCCTGTGGCGGCCACTCGTCCTGCGGCGGGAGTTCGTCCTGCGGTGGCGGCTCGTCGTGCGGCGGGGGTTCGTCGTGCGGCGGCGGGGGCGGATGCGGCGGAGGCGGCTGACACGGGGCAGCCGAGCTTCCGGAACGGGGGGATCCGCATCCGGGCCGCACACGGCCGGGTGCCTGCCGGGGGAGACCTCCCCGGCGGGCGCCCGGCCGCGTCCGTTTCCCGCGCCCGGCGCGCGCCGTGGTTGAACAGTTGAGCTGTGGAGCCCTCTGAGGGATGGAAACCCTCCGAAGTTGGGTAAAAACGCTGTGGCGTCGCCATTGTTCGTGATTCCCTCTACATCGCCAACGCAGCCCCTCGGACGTCCCCCAGGCACCCCACCCCGGCCGGGCCGGCTGGGCTGACATGGCCGATCTCCCCTTCCTTGCGTGTTAGCGGAGCCGATCCATGCTCACGACCCTGAACACCACCTACACCGATACGCGCGCTGCCGATCTCGCCTGGGCCCTGGGACGCGAGCCGCTGCCCGCCCTGGCCACCCTCGACCTCGAACTCACCGGCGCGAAACTGCAGTTGCGGCTGCTCGGCGCGTCCCATCAGGTGCTCCTGGAGGAAGAGCGGGGCCGCTGTTCGGAGACGGTCGCCTGCATCCCCGGCTCCAGCACCCCGCTGCCCCTGGGCGTCGCCAAGCGCGTCGGCGACTGGGAGTACGAGTTCGCCGCCCGCGTGGAGGTGCTCACCCCCGGCTCGTTCGCGGGCCGTGCCCAGGAGCTGCTGGCCCTCGTCTCCGACCACCCGCACGGCCTCGCCGGGGTCTTCCCGGGCAGCCCGCACGCCTTCACCGCGATGCTGGCCCAGCACCAGGAGGGCCAGGTGCACTGGCGCACCTGGCACGCCTACCCGCAGGACGGCCAGCTGGTGGCGACCCGGACCCGGGTCGGGGCACGGCGGCGGACGGCGGCCCGGCACCCCGCGGCGACATAAACCCCCATCGCGTCAACCGCCCCCAGATCCACACGTGTGGGTGACGAAGCGTACCCGGCGAGTGACGTAACGTCGCAGCGTGATCGAACCGCAGGCCCCCGCGCCCCCGGGCGCCCCGCCCTCCTGGACGTGCCCCGCACGGCTGCCCGTCCGGCCCGGCACCGGGCGGTTCCTGGTCCTCGTGTGCGTCTTCGTCTGCGCGGCCTGCGGACTCGTATACGAACTCGAACTGGTCGCCTTCGCCTCGTACCTGATGGGCGACTCGGTCACCCAGGCCTCCGTGGTGCTCTCCGTGATGGTGTTCGCCATGGGCATCGGCTCGCTCGGCGCCAAGCGGCTGCGCTGCCACGCGGCGGCCGGGTTCGGCGCGGTCGAGTCGGCCCTCGCGCTGATCGGCGGGTGCAGCGCCATGGCCCTGTACGCCGTCTTCGCCTGGACCGCCGGCTGGGGCGGGATGTGGGCCGACGGTCCGCGCTGCCTCCTGGTCGCCTTCTCCCTCGCCATCGGCCTGCTCATCGGTGCCGAGGTCCCGCTGCTGATGGAGCTGATCCAGCGCATCCGCCGCCAGGACGCGGGCGGCGCGGTGGCCGACCTGTTCGCCGCGGACTACGTGGGCGCGCTGGTCGGCGGCCTCGCCTTCCCCTTCCTGCTGCTGCCGTTCCTCGGCCAGTTGACGGGCGCCCTGCTCACGGGGACGGTCAACGTCGTCGCGGGCGGCGCCCTCGTCCTCGGCCTCTTCCGCCGCGACCTCACCCGCCGCGCCCGCTGGACCCTGCTCCTCGCCCAGCTCACCGTCCTCGGCGTCCTCGCCTCCGCCGCCGCCCTCGCCGGCGACTTCGAGCGGGCCGCGCGGCACGCCGTCTACGGCACGGACGTCCGGGTGGCCGTGCGGACCGGCGTCCAGGAGGTCGTCCTCGCCGGCGGCACCCACGGCGAGCCCCTCGACCTCTTCCTCGACGGCCGCCTCCCGGTCGGCGGCCGGGACCAGCACCTCTACCACGAGGCCCTGGTCCGGCCCGCCCTGGCCGGTCCGCACGCGCGCGTGCTGATCCTCGGCGGCGGCGACGGGCTGGCCGCCCGGGAGGTGCTGCGCCACCCCGGGGTGCGCCGTGTGGACATCGTCGAACTCGACCCCGGCCTGGTACGGCTGGCCCGCCGCGACCCCGGCCTGTCCGCCCTCAACGGGCACGCGCTCGCGGACCCGCGTGTGCGCGTGACCACGGCCGACGCGCTCACCTGGCTGCGGCGGACGCGCGGTCCGGCGTACGACGTCGTCATCAGCGACCTGCCCGATCCCGGCATCACCGCCTCCACCAAGCTGTACTCCGAGGAGTTCTACGGTCTGGCCCGCCGCGTCCTGGCCCCGGAGGGCCGCCTGGTGGTGCACGCCGGGCCCGTCACCGCCCGGCCCCGCGCCTTCTGGACCGTCGCCGCCACCCTGCGCGCTGCCGGCTTCGCCGTCTCGCCCTACCGGGTGCCGGGCCACGGCTCCCCGCTCGCGGCCGGCCCCGGCCGCTCCACGGGGGCGCTGGGGGCCCCGCACGACTGGGGGTTCCTGCTGGCGGCGCGCGGGGACGCCGCGCCCGCCCTGCGCGTGGCGGGCGAGCGCGCGGGGACCTTGACGCAGGCCCGGCTGAGGGCGGACGCGCGGGCGGCGGAACGGACGCGGGTGGCCGGGGTGCCGGTGTCGACACTGGTGCATCCGAGGTACTGAGCGGCTTCACGGCCGGGTGAGTTCCGGCGGCAACTGGGTAGGCTCCCCGGACATGGAGCACCAGGTCTTCGTCCCGGCCACCGCCGAGCGGATCGGCGCGGCACTGGCCGACCAGGCACGCGTGGCCCGGTCCGTCCCCGGCCTGCAGCAGGACGCCGGTGCCGAACCGATCACCGGCCGGCTGAAACTGCGGGTCGGCGGACACTCCGTCACCTACCGCGGCACGGCCCGGGTGACCGCCCGCGAGGACGGCACGTACGCCGTCGTGGGCGATGCCACCGAGGCCCGCGGCACCGGCGCGGTCAAGCTCGCGCTGATCCTGCGCCTCGCGGACGCCGAGGGCGGCTGCACGGTCACGGCCGAGGGCACGGCGGACGCGACCGGCCGCATCTCGGAACTGCCGGCCGAGACGGTGGCCGCGGCGGCGACCCGGCTGCTCGACCGCTTCCTGCAGTCGCTGGCCGCCGGCGCCGGCGCCGGTACCGGTGCCGAGACGGGCGACGGGCCGGAGCCCCCCGCCGGTGCCGCCCACACCTCCGTCTTCGACACCGAGATCCCCCCGTCCGCCCTGGCGCCGGACGCGGGCGAGGGCCTCGGCACCGATCCCGACGCGGACGCCGGCACGGACGCGGACGCCGGGACCGTCGCCGCCTCCGCCGGCCGCCCCTCCGACGACTTTGCCGACACCGGTGAGCCCCCCGCCGAGGCCGCGCACGCCCGCCGCACGATGATCGGCCGCAGCGCCGAGGAGGTCGACCACGCCCCGCCGCGCGGCCGCTACGCCCCCGTCCCGGCGCCGCAGACCGTCACGGCGGTCTCGGCACTGCGCTGGGCGGCACCGGCGGCGGCACTGGTCGTGGCGTCGGCGATCGTCGTGAGCAAGGCGCTGCGCAGACGCCGCTGAGCGCCACGCTCCCCTCGGGCGCGAGGCCGGCACCGTCCTCCCCCCAGTACTGTCGTCCCGTGAGTAACGAAGACATCACGCTGACCGCAGGCGAAGCGGAAGCACGCGTCAGCCCGGCCAACGGCGGCCGGATCGGCAGCCTCAGGATCGGCTCCCTGGAACTGCTGCGGCAAGGGGAGCGCTACGGCTGCTTCCCGATGGTGCCCTGGTGCGGCCGGATCCGGGACGGCCGTTTCCTGGACGGCGGCACCGTCCGCCAGATGCCGCTCAACTCCCCGCCGCACGCCATCCACGGCACCGCACGCGACGGCGCCTGGCGCACCGCGCGCGTCTCGGAGAACGAGGCGGTGATCACCTGCGAGCTGACCGACCCCTGGCCGCACCCCGGCCGCGTCACCCAGATCGTCACGCTCGCCGAGGACGGCCTGACACTGACGATGTCCGTGGAGACGTACGACGATTCCTTCCCGGCGCAGATCGGCTGGCACCCGTGGTTCCACCGCAACCTCGGCGGCGAGGACGTCCGGCTGGACTTCAAGCCCGCCTGGCAGGAGGAGCGCGGCGCCGACCACCTGCCCACCGGTAACCGCGTCGACCCCCGGCCGGGCCCCTGGGACGACTGCTTCGGCATGCCCGGCGGTGTCGACGTCACCCTCACCTGGCCCGGGCAGCTGGAGCTGAAGGTGGCGAGCCGGGAGGAGTGGGTGGTGGTCTACGACGAGCAGGCCGAGGCCGTCTGCGTGGAGCCGCAGACCGGGCCGCCCAACGGGCTGAACACCGCTCCGCGCCTGGTCACCCCGCTGGACCCGCTGGAAGCCGGGACCACCTGGAGCTGGCGGCGGCTCTAAGCTGGTCGGCATGACGGACGTTCGCGGCGCGCTGCTGCAGCAGATCAAGGACAAGGCCGTGGTGCACGGCAAGGTGATCCTCTCCTCCGGCCTGGAGGCCGACTACTACGTCGACCTGCGCCGTGTCACCCTCGACGGCCAGGCCGCGCCGCTGGTCGGCCAGGTGCTGCTGGACCTGACCGAGGACCTCGAGTTCGACGCGGTCGGCGGGCTCACCATGGGCGCCGACCCGGTCGCCGCCGCCATGCTGCACGCCGCCGCCGCGCGCGGGCGCAGGCTCGACGCGTTCGTCGTCCGCAAGGCCGCCAAGGCGCACGGGCTCCAGCGGCGCGTCGAGGGCCCGGAGATCGCGGGCCGCCGGGTCCTGGTGGTGGAGGACACCTCCACCACCGGCGGTTCCCCGCTGACCGCCGTCGAGGCCGTCCGCGAGGCCGGTGCCGAGGTCGTCGCCGTCGCGACCATCGTGGACCGGGCCACCGGCGCCGCCGAGAAGATCGAGGCCGGAGCGGGCGTTCCGTACCGGTTCGCCTTCTCGAAGGATGAACTGGGTCTGGACTGACCGGGCAGTTTGACCTGCACTTGACCGGGGCGCCGACCCAGCCCCCCAGGTCTGGAAAGATGGGGCCGACGATGACGTCGCACCCCAGGTCTAGGTCAGGGCCGTAACGCAGAACGCCAACCCGCAACACAAGGAGCGGACAGGATGCCCATCGCAACCCCCGAGGTCTACAACGAGATGCTCGACCGGGCGAAGGCAGGCAAGTTCGCCTACCCGGCCATCAACGTGACTTCCTCGCAGACCCTGAACGCGGCCCTGCGCGGCTTCGCGGAGGCGGAGAGCGACGGCATCGTCCAGATCTCGACCGGCGGGGCCGAGTTCCTCGGCGGGCAGTACAGCAAGGACATGGTGACCGGTGCCGTCGCCCTCGCCGAGTTCGCGCACGTCATCGCCGAGAAGTACCCGGTCAACATCGCCCTGCACACCGACCACTGCCCGAAGGACAAGCTCGACGGGTACGTGCGTCCGCTGATCGCGATCTCCGAGGAGCGGGTCAAGGCCGGCCGCAACCCGCTGTTCCAGTCGCACATGTGGGACGGCTCCGCCGAGACCCTCGCCGACAACCTCTCCATCGCCCAGGAGCTGCTGGAGCGCGCCCGCGCCGCCAAGATCATCCTGGAGGTGGAGATCACCCCGACCGGCGGCGAGGAGGACGGGGTCTCCCACGAGATCAACGACGAGCTGTACACCACCGTCGACGACGCCATCCGCACCGCCGAGGCCCTGGGACTGGGCGAGAAGGGCCGCTACCTGCTGGCCGCCTCCTTCGGCAACGTGCACGGCGTGTACAAGCCGGGCAACGTCGTCCTGCGCCCGGAGCTGCTGAAGGAGCTGAACGAGGGCGTCGCCGCCAAGTTCGGCAAGCCCGCTCCGTTCGACTTCGTCTTCCACGGCGGCTCCGGCTCCACCGAGCAGGAGATCCAGACCGCGCTGGAGAACGGCGTCGTCAAGATGAACATCGACACGGACACCCAGTACGCCTTCACCCGTCCGGTCGCCGGCCACATGTTCCAGAACTACGACGGCGTCCTGAAGGTCGACGGCGAGGTCGGCAACAAGAAGGCCTACGACCCGCGCACCTGGGGCAAGCTGGCCGAGGCGGGCATGGCCGCGCGCGTCGTCGAGGCCACGCGGCACCTGCGCTCGGCGGGCAACAAGCTCAAGTAGGCGGTACGCGTCCCGGCGGGCCCGGCGGCTGTCCAAGCCGCCGGGCCCCGCTGTATACCTGGGGGCATGCCCGACGTCCGGCTCGCCTCGCCCCAGGGCAAGTGGATCCTGCTCACCACCGTCCTGGGCTCCAGCATGGCGATGCTGGACTCCACCGTCGTCAACGTCGCCCTGCCGCGCATCGGCCGGGACCTCGACGCGAGCCTCGCCGCCCTGCAGTGGACGGTCAACGCGTACATGGTCACGCTGGCCGGCCTGATCCTGCTGGGCGGCTCCCTGGGCGACCGCTACGGCCGCCGGAAGATCTTCGTCCTCGGGGTCGTCTGGTTCGCGGCGGCCTCCCTGCTGTGCGGTCTGGCCCCCACCTCCGGGATCCTCATCGCCGCCCGCGCCCTCCAGGGCATCGGCGGGGCCCTGCTCACACCCGGCTCGCTCGCCCTGATCCAGGCGTCCTTCCACCCCGACGACCGCAGCCGGGCGGTCGGCCTGTGGTCCGGGTTCGGCGGGATCGGTGCCGCCGTCGGCCCGTTCCTCGGCGGCTGGCTGGTGGCCGGTCCCGGCTGGCGCTGGGTGTTCCTCCTCAACGTGCCCGTGGCGCTGCTGTGCGCGCCGATCGCGCTGCGGCACGTACCGGAGTCCGCCGACCAGCGTGCCCACGGCCGCTTCGACGTGCTGGGCGCGGCTCTCGGGGCGCTGTCCCTCGCCCTGCTGACGTACGCGCTGATCGAGGCCCGGGGAGGCTCCCTGGCGGTCGCCCTGACCGGGGCGGCGGGCCTCGCGGCGGCGGTGGCCTTCGTGCACGTCGAGCGGCACCGGCCCGACCCGATGCTGCCGCCGGACATCTTCGCCTCGCGCCAGTTCACGGCGGTCAACCTCGTCACCCTGTGCGTGTACGCGGCCTTCGGCGGCTTCTTCTTCCTCACCGCGCTCCAGCTCCAGGTCGTGGCGGGCTACTCGCCGCTCGCCGCCGGGACGGCGCTGCTGCCCACCACGGCCCTGATGCTGTTGTTCTCCTCCCGCTCGGGCGCGCTGGCCGACCGCACGGGGCCGCGTCTGCCGCTGACGGTGGGCCCGCTGCTGTGCGCGGTGGCGCTGCTGCTGATGCTGCGGGTGGGGGAGGGGGCGGACTACCTGACCGACGTGCTCCCGGCCCTGCTGGTGATGGGTGCCGGCATGGTCACCCTGGTCGCGCCCCTGACGGCCACGGTGCTCGCCTCCGTCGACGCCTCCCGGGCGGGCCTGGCCAGCGGCATCAACAACGCGGCGGCGCGGGCGGCGGGACTGGTGGCGGTGGCGGCGCTGCCGCTGCTGGCGGGGATGGGGGCGGAGGCGTACCGGTCGCCCACGGCGTTCGACGCGGCGTTCGACCGGGCGATGCCGATCTGCGCGGGGGTGCTGGTGCTGGGCTCGGTGCTCGCGTTCGCCCTGGTCCGCCGGCCGGCACCGGGGTGCCGGCGACCGGAGTGCCGGACCCACGGCAGCGTGACGGCTCCGCCGTTGGAGGCCGACAGGCCGGGGTGAGTGCGGGGGCGAGGGCCGGGGGGTCTCTTCGGCTGCGGTCCGGTGGGGGCGCGTGGTTTCCGGCGTCCGTAGTCGTTCGGCTGTGGGTCCGGTGGGGGCCGGTCGCGCAGTTCCCCGCGCCCCTTTGGGGCGCTGCCGTTCCCCGCGCCCCTTCGGGGCGCTCGGGCCGTTCTCCCGTGGCCCTTCTCGGGGGTTCGTCGGACGTGCGTCAGACTGAAGTCATGACGATTCACGAGAACCTGCTCGGCGGCCCGCCCCCCACCCACCTCCCCGACGACCCGGCGCCCCGCGAGGCCCTGGCGAACGGTGCCGCGCCGGCGGACGTCGCCGCCAAGTACCCCGCCTCCTCCCTCGCCTGGGCCCAGCTGGCCGACGAGGCGTTCGAGCGGGGCTCGGTCGTGGAGTCGTACGCCTACGCCCGTACGGGCTACCACCGGGGCCTGGACTCCCTGCGCCGCAGCGGCTGGAAGGGCCACGGCCCGGTGCCGTGGGAGCACGAGCCGAACCGCGGCTTCCTGCGCGCCCTGCACGCCCTCGCCCGCGCCGCGCAGGCGATCGGCGAACAGGAGGAGTACGAGCGCTGCACGCAGTTCCTGAAGGACTCCTCGCCCACGGCGGCCCAGACCCTGGGCTGATCCGCGGGTGACGGACGAGTCCGCCCTGGCCCCGCGCCGCGACGGCTCAGCCGGGGCGCGCAGGCCGGGGCTCCTCGGGCTGTCCCGGGACTTCTGGCTGCTGTGGACCGCGGCGGCGGTCTCCGGGCTCGGTGACGGGCTGGAGCTGAGCGCGTTCCCCCTGCTGGCCACGGAGTGGACCCGGGACCCGGTGCTCGTCTCCGCGGCCGCCGCCGCCACACAGGCACCCTGGCTGTTCCTCGGGCTGCTGGTGGGCGGGCTGGTCGACCGCTGGGACCGCAGGAGGGTGCTGCTGACCGCCGACAGCTGCCGCGCGCTGCTCGTGGCGGCCCTGGCGGCGGCGGTGGCCTTCGACGTGGGGAACATCTGGTTGCTGCTGGCCGTGCTGTTCGCCCTGGGGTCGGCGCAGATCTTCTTCGACACCTCCGTGCAGGCGGTGATCCCCGCCGTGGCCGGGACCGGCTCGCTGGTCCGGGCCAACAGCCTGCTCCAGGGCAGCTCGACCGTGCTCGTCCAGTTCGCGGGGCCGGCCGCGGGTGCCGCCCTGTTCGCGGTCGCGCGCTGGCTGCCGGCCGGCATCGACGCGGTCAGCTACCTGCTGGGGGTGGCCCTGCTGACGGGCGTCCGGGGCCGCTTCCGCCCGGCGCGGACCCCCACGCCTGAGGGGACCGCGTCCTTGCGGCACAGCGTCGCCGAGGGGCTGCGCTGGCTGCGCGACGACCGGGTGGTCCGGGTGCTCGCCCTGGCGACGGTCCTGCTGGGCATGGGCAGCGCCGCCGCCTGGGGTGTCATGGTCCTGTTCGCCCGGTACCGGTGGCACCTCGGCGGCGCGGGCTACGGGCTGCTCCTGACGGCGAGCGCCGTGGGCAGCGTCCTCGGCTCCCTGGTCGCCGCCCCGCTGGCCCGGCGGCTGTCCCACCGGCCGCTGCTGGCCGGGTCCGCCGCCGGTTCGGCGACGGTCTTCGGTCTGCTGACGGTGTCCCGGCCGGCCGCGCTCGGCGCGGCCCTGCTGGCCGTCAACGGGCTGCTGGTGGTGGTGTGGAACGTGGTCACGGTCTCCGTGCGGCAGGCCCGCATCCCGGACGCGCTCACCGGCCGGGTGACCGCCGCGTACCGGGTGCTCGCCTGGGGCAGCATGCCGGTCGGCGGGCTCCTGGGCGGCGCGCTGGCCTCCGCCCTCGGCCTGCGCGCGGCCTTCGCTGCGGCGGCCCTGCTGCTCGTCCTGGCCGCCCTGCTGGTCGCCACCGCACGCGCCCCCCTCGGCGGCGGCGCCCGGCACCGGGCATGATCGGCCTTGCCGTATCGGGAGTGATTGCGGAGGATTCCGTAGTGGGGACCGGGGCCCCCGTGCCGGCATCGGCAGGGGCGGACCGCTACCCGGAGCGACACAACAGGAGACAGCGATGTCCCAACAGGCTCACCCCCCTTACGAGGCCGCTGAGCCCGAGACCCCGAATCTCGATTTCGCGGGGACGACGCCGTACGAGGACTACGTCAAGGCGGACGTCCTCACCCACCTCCAGCACACCCTCTCCGACGATCCCGGAGAGATGGTCTTCCTGGTGACCACCCAGGTCATGGAGCTGTGGTTCACGGTCATCGTGCACGAGTGGGAGACGGCCGCGCAGGCCCTGCGCGCGGACGACGTGCCGACCGCGCTCGCCGCGCTGAAGCGCTCCGTGCGCGAGCTGGAGGCCCTGAACGCCTCCTGGAAGCCGCTGGGGCAGCTGACCCCGGCGCAGTTCAACTCCTACCGCGGCGCGCTCGGCGAGGGCTCCGGTTTCCAGTCGGCGATGTACCGGCGCCTGGAGTTCCTGCTCGGCGAGAAGTCCGCGTCCATGCTGGTCCCGCACCGCGGCGCCCCGCGCGTCCACGCGGAACTGGAGAAGGCGCTGCACGAGCCCAGCCTGTACGACGAGGTGGTACGGCTCCTCGCGCGCCGCGGTCACGCCATCCCCGGCTCCGTGCTGCACCGCGACGTCTCCGCGCGGTACGAGCCCTCCGACGCCGTCGAGGCGGCCTGGACGGAGATCTACTCCGGCGACCAGAACGCCGAACTCGCCCGCCTTGGCGAGGCGTTGAGCGACGTCGCCGAACTGGTCTGGCGCTGGCGCAACGACCACCTGGTCGCCACCCGCCGCGCGATGGGCGCCAAGGCCGGCACGGGCGGCTCCGCCGGTGTGGCCTGGCTGGAGAAGCGCGCGCGCAAGAACGTGTTCCCCGAGCTGTGGACGGCGAGGTCCCATGTCTGAGCTGCCCCTGCTCGCGAAGGAACTGGACCAGGCCGACGAACTGGCGCCCCTGCGGGACCGTTTCGTCCTCGACTCCCCTTCCGGTGACGCGTCCGGTCCCGCGGGCGTCTACCTGGACGGCAACTCCCTCGGTGCCCTGCCCGCGCACGTCCCCGACCGGATCGCCGACGTCGTCCGCCGCCAGTGGGGCGAACTGCGCATCCGCTCCTGGGACGAGAGCGGCTGGTGGACGGCGCCCGAGCGGATCGGCGACCGGATCGCCCCGCTGGTCGGTGCCGCACCCGGCCAGATCGTCGTCGGCGACTCGACCAGCGTCAACGTCTTCAAGGCCCTGGTCGCCGCGGTCCGCATGGCGGGCGACGGCCGCGACGAAATCCTGGTGGACGCGACGACCTTCCCCACCGACGGTTACATCGCCGAGTCGGCGGCCCGGCTCACCGGCCGCACCCTGCGCGCGGTAAGCCCGGCCGAGGTGCCGGCGGCGCTGGGCGACCGCACGGCCGCCGTGCTGCTCAACCACGTCGACTACCGCACCGGCCGGCTGCACGACCTCCCGGCGCTCACCGCCGCGGTCCACGACTGCGGAGCCGTCGCGGTCTGGGACCTGTGCCACAGCGCGGGCGCGCTGCCGGTGGGCCTGGACGAGCACGGCGTGGACCTCGCGGTCGGCTGCACCTACAAGTACCTGAACGGCGGCCCTGGTTCACCGGCGTACCTGTACGTGCGGCGGGAACTGCAGGACCGCTTCGACTCCCCGCTGCCCGGCTGGAACTCCCACGCCGAGCCGTTCGGCATGAGCCCGTCGTACACCCCGGCGGCGGGCGCGGTGCGCGGCCGGGTCGGCACCCCGGACATCCTCTCCCTGCTGGCGCTGGAGGCCGCCCTCGACGTCTGGGACGGGGTGTCCGTCGAAGCCGTGCGCGCCAAGTCCCTGGCGCTGACGGACTTCTTCCTGCGGTGCGTGGACGAGTACACCGAGCCGGGCCGGGTGGAGTGCGTGACACCGGGGCCGCACGCGGAGCGCGGCAGCCAGATCGCCCTGCGCTGCCCGGACGCGGGCGAGGTGATGAAGCGTCTGATCGCCCGGGGCGTGGTGGGCGACTTCCGCCACCCCGACGTCCTCCGCTTCGGCTTCACCCCGCTGTACGTGGGCTTCCGGGACGTGGAGCGGGCGGCACGGGTGCTGGGGGAGGAACTGGCGTAGGCCGGCGGACGCGGGGCGGGACGGGCCGGGGCGCCCGGGACGGCACACCGGGGCACCGGTCCCCCGGTTCCCCCGGCCCCCGCCCGGCGTCACGCTCCCGGCGTCCCTGCTCCGGGCCTTCCCGGTCCACGCGCGGTGCGCGGCTCCGCCTCCGCGCTCTCTGTCTCCCCGGCGTCCCTGCTCCGGGCCTTCCCGGTCCACGCGCGGTGCGCGGCTCCGCCTCCGCGCTCCCTGTCTCCCCGGCCTCCGACGGCTCCCGCACCACGGCTCCCGTGGCCGGCGGGCGGGGCCGGGGGGCTCCTTCAACCGGCCTTGTGCGCCGCCGCGTTGGGTCTCGGCGGCGCCCGCACCGCGCCTGCGACGGCCCGGGGAGACCGGCCGCCCTCACCGTGCGTCACATCCCCGTGTCCCCGCACGTCACCTGCCTGATACCGTCCCCGCCAACGGCCGATTCCCCACCTGGTCCGCCGAACCCTCCCCCAGTGCCGAAAGCCTGGGAGGTACCCCACCGTCGCTGAGAGGTTGGAGCATGCCGGACGACGCCGCCGCAGCCCGCGCCGCCGCCGAAGAGGAGTCGGCCTTCTCGCACTCCCCGGTCGCCCCGGACGTCACCGCCGCCTACGGCGACCACCCCGACCAGGTGATCGACTTCCACGCTCCGCGCCCCGGCCCGGACTCCACCGCTCCCGGCGCCCTCGCCCCGCTGGTCGTCGTCCTGCACGGCGGCGCCTGGCGCGCCCGCTACGACCGCCGCCACCTCGGCCCCTTCGCGGACTACCTGGCCCGCAGGGGCTTCGCGGTGGCCAACGTGGAGTACCGGCGGGGCGACGACGGCTCGGCGGGTGCCCCGGCCGGCCGCTGGCCCGACACCTTCGACGACGTCGCGGCGGCCCTGGACGCCCTGCCCGCCCTGGTCGGCGAGGCGCTGCCGCAGGCGGACCCGCGCCGCACGGTCCTGACCGGACACTCGGCGGGCGGGCACCTGGCGCTGTGGGCGGCGGCCCGCCATGTCCTCCCCCCGGACGCGCCGTGGCGCACCGACGGCCCGGCCGATCTGCGGGGCGTCGTCGCGCTCGCCCCCATCGCGGACTTCCAGGTGGCGGAGAAGCTGGAGGTCTGCGCGCACGCGTCGCTGCAACTCCTCGGCGGCCCCGACACCTTCGCCACCCGCCGTCCGTACGCCGACCCGGTGCTGCTCGTGCCGACGGGCATCGCCACGACCCTCGTCCAGGGCCGCGCCGACCTGGTCGTACCGGAGGCGGTGGCCGAGTCCTACGCGGACGCCGCGGCGAAGGCGGGCGAGATGGTGGGCCTGACCCTGCTGGCGGACGTGGGCCACTTCCCGCTGATCGACCCGGCGGCGGACGCCTGCGCGGTGGTGGCCGAGGAGATCGCCCAGCTCGCCTGGTGAGAGCCGGGGCGCCGGGGGGCGCCGCGGCAGGTACCGCGGGAGCTCGTAGTACTTGAGACGGACCTCCGAGGACCCCCCTGCGAGGGGACGACCGGGAGTCCGGCCGGCGCCTACCGTGTGGCACGTGACCGAGACGACGCACACGCAGACGACACCGCCGGGCACGGCCGGCCGGCCGCGCAGCCCCGAGTTCCGGCTGGCCGTGGACGCCCTGCGCGGGCTGCGGCAGGACCTGTTCCACGACGCCTTCGCCTACCGGCCGCTGCCCCGCACGACGGTGGACGGCCGCCTCTCGCGCCGCCTGTCCGACCGGACGCGGGCCCGCGCGGCCTGGACCGCGCACGCGACGGTGGTGGCCGGCGGGCTCGTGGCGCTGCTCGTCGGCACGGTGAACACCGACGTCGGCGGGCCGTCCCTGCTGTGCGGGCTGCTCGCGCTGGCGCCGGTGCTGCTCACCCTGGTGCGTCCGGTCGGCGCCTTCTGGCTGTCGTTCGCGGCGACGACGGTCGCCGCGGTCCTCGGCGACGACTGGGGCGGCCGGCCCTGGCCGCCGGGCAGCTTCGTCTCCCACCTGCTGGTGCTCACGATCGTGGCGGGCCGGACCCGGCCGCGCACGGCGGGCTGGATGTGGGTGCTCACCGCGCTGTACGGCTTCTGGGCCGAGACCGTCTTCGGCTACGGGAACGACGGCAGCGACACCGGCCCCATGCTGGTGCTGGCCGCGCTGGCCCTGCTGGCCGTCACGGTCCGGCACGTGCGCCGGGAGGCCGAGCAGGAGGTGACCGCGCAGCAGTCGGTGACCGAGCACGAGCGCTCGCGTCGCACCCTGCTGGAGGAGCGCACGACGATCGCCCGGGAGCTGCACGACGTGGTCGCCCACCACATGTCGGTGGTCGCCATCCAGGCGGAGGCCGCGCCGTACCGGGTGGAGAACCCGCCGCCGGAGCTGGAGAAGGCGTTCGCCACCATCCGGGAGAACGCGGTGGCGGCGCTGACCGAGCTGCGCCGGGTCCTCGGGGTGGTCCGTGCCGAGGACTACGAGGCCCCGGACGCCCCGCAGCCCACCCTGGCCGACCTGGACGGGCTCCTCGCGAACGTGCGGGAGGCCGGTCTGGAGGTGGAGAAGGTGGTGACCGGCGCGGTGCGGGAGCTGCCGCAGGGGGTGGAGCTGTCGGCGTACCGCATCGTGCAGGAGGCGCTGAGCAACACCCTGCGGCACGCGCCCGGTGCGGGCGCCCGCGTCGAGATCGGCTACGTCCTGGGCGGTCTGGGCCTGCGGATGGTCAACGGCCCGGCACCGGCGCCGCACCTGGTGAAGCCCTCGCCCGGGGCCGGGCACGGCATCACGGGCATGCGGGAGCGGGTGTCGATGCTGAACGGGGAGATGACGGCGGCAGCCACGGACGAGGGGGGCTACGAGGTGGCGGTGTTCCTGCCGGTGCCGGCGGCGGCCCCCGCGATCGAGGGTGGGGCATGACGATCCGGGTGCTGATCGCGGACGACCAGATGATGGTCCGCGAGGGATTCTCGGTGCTGCTGAACGCGATGCCGGGCATCGAGGTCGTCGGCGAGGCGGTCAACGGCCGGGAGGCGGTGAACCGGGTCCGTGAACTGTCCCCGGACGTCGTGCTGATGGACATCCGCATGCCGGAGCTGAACGGCATCGAGGCGACCCGGGAGATCGTCGCGGCCGACGAGTCGGCGAAGGTGCTGGTGCTGACCACGTTCGACCTGGACGAGTACGTGTACCAGGCGCTGCGCGCGGGGGCCTCCGGCTTCCTGCTCAAGGACGCCTCGGCACGCCGGCTGGCCGACGGGGTGCGGGTGGTCGCGGCGGGCGAGGCGCTGCTGGCCCCCTCCGTCACCAGGCGCCTGATCACGGAGTTCTCCCGCCTGGCGCACGCCCCACGGCTGATGCCGGCGGCCCAGGCGGCGTACGGGGAACTGACGGAGCGCGAGACGGAGGTGCTGGTCCTGATCGCGCAGGGCCTGTCGAACGCGGAGATCGCCGGGCGCCTGGTGGTGGCGGAGTCGACGATCAAGACCCATGTGAGCCGGATCCTGGTGAAACTCGGCCTGCGCGACCGCACCCAGGCGGCGGTGTTCGCGTACGAGGCCCGGCTGGTGACGCCCGGCTGACCCGCCGTGCCGGGTGCGAGGAGCCGAGGAGGACGAGCCCCTGGACCACGACCACGTCCTGGTCAGATGACGCCCGGCGCGCTAGCGTCCCCGCATGGCAGGCCCCACCGACCTCGCGTTCGACCCCTGGGACCCGGCGTTCGTCGCCGATCCGTACCCGGCCTACGCGCAGCTGCGCGCTCGCGGCCGGGTGATCCGGTACGAGCCGACCGACCAGTGGCTGGTCCCGCACCACGCGGACGTCTCGGCGCTGCTGCGCGACCGCCGGCTGGGCCGCACGTACCAGCACCGCTTCAGCCACGAGGAGTTCGGCCGCACCCCGCCCCCGCCGGAGCACGAGCCGTTCCACACCCTCAACGACCACGGCATGCTCGACCTGGAGCCGCCGGACCACACCCGCATCCGGCGCCTGGTGTCGAAGGCGTTCACACCGCGCACGGTGGAGCGGCTGCGGCCGTACGTCGAGGGGCTCGCGAACGACCTGGTGGCCGCCCTGGCCGCCAACGGCGGCGGTGACCTGCTCACGGACGTGGCGGAGCCGCTGCCGGTGGCGGTGATCGCCGAGATGCTGGGCATCCCGGAGGCGGAACGGGGGCAGCTGCGCCCCTGGTCGGCGGACATCTGCGGCATGTACGAGCTGAACCCGTCCGAGGAGACGGCGGCGCGGGCGGTACGGGCGTCGGTGGAGTTCTCGGACTGTCTGCGGGAGCTGATCGCGGCCCGCCGCCAGGAGCCCGGCGAGGACCTGATCTCGGGGCTGATCGCGGCCCACGACGAGGGCGACCGCCTCACGGAGCAGGAGATGATCTCCACGGCGGTGCTGCTCCTCAACGCCGGCCACGAGGCGACCGTGAACGCCACGGTGAACGGCTGGTGGGCGCTGCTGCGCAACCCGGACCAGCTCGCGGCCCTCCGCGCGGACCACTCCCTGGTCCCCGCCGCGATCGAGGAGCTGATGCGCTACGACACCCCGCTCCAGCTCTTCGAACGCTGGGTCCTGGACGACATCGAGATCGACGGCACGACGATCCCGAGGGGCTCGGAGATCGCCATGCTCTTCGGCTCCGCCAACCACGACCCGGCGGTCTTCACCGACCCCGCCCGCCTGGACCTCGCCCGGAAGGACAACCCGCACATCTCCTTCAGCGCGGGCATCCACTACTGCATCGGCGCCCCCCTGGCCCGCATGGAGCTGGCGGCGTCCATGACGGCCCTCCTCCGGCAGGCCCCCACCCTGACCCTGGCCGAGGAGCCGAAGCGGAAGCCGAACTTCGTGATCCGGGGCCTGGAGGGGCTGCGCGTGGAGGTGCGCTGATCACCCGTCCGGCTCATCGACGAGCCGTCGGCACCGTGCTCGGCACGCGGGAACTCAAGCAGTACCGGGAGGAGGAGTACGGGGCAGCGTGAGCGCCCACGCGCCCGCCAGGACCCGCCACGTCCGGCGCCGTACCGGGCCCGAGACCGCCGCGTCCGCCCGGTAGCGGAAGTCCGCCCCCGTGACCGTCACCGTGTGCCCGGAGGCCAGCAGCGGGGTCGCCTCCGCGCCCACCGACAGGGGCCGCACCTCCACCGAGGCCGTCCCGGTCCGGCCCGGGGTCACCGACACCGCCTCCACCGGCTGGTCCAGGTCGACCACCGTCTCCCCGTCCACCTCCACCCGCAGCCGGGTCACGCGCGGGGACGGCACGGCGGACAGCCGGGTGGGACGGGGGGCGAGGGTGCGGGCCAGCGAGCGGTACCAGGGCCGGTCCGGGCCGAGCGGGACCGGCTCGGCGGGGACCGGGCGTGCCGGCGGAATGCCCAGCGTGCCGAGCACGACCCCGTCGCTGTCGTCCACCAGCAGGTCCAGCCGCCGCTCGGCGCCGTCCAGGACCGCCCGCGCCGCGGCCACCGTGCCGCCGGGGACCCCGAGCGACTCGGCGAGCGCCGAATCCCCCACCGGCACCACGGACAGCGCGCATCCGGCCAGTTCCCGCCGCCGGTGCAGCAGGGTGACGGCCCGCACCAGCGCACGGTCGTCACCGATCACCACCGGCCGCCGGGACCCCCGACGGCCGAGCGCGCGGGCGAATTCCTCCGGCCCGTCCGGCAGGCACACCTTCGCCGCCGCACCCGCGCTGAGCACGTCTTTCGCGATCCGTACGGACTCCCCGTCCGCCTGCCGTGCCGATGGATCGATGATCACCAGCAGCTGATCGGACGTCGCGAAAGTCGCCACCTCGGTCCTGCCTCGCTTCCTCGGGTAGCATCTTTGTGCAAGAGCCCCTTGCGCTATTGCGCCAGGGGCTTCGTCTATTCCGGGGCACCCGGTCCGACGGTTGTGCGACCAACGGCGGTCGCAGTGGTACGCGGCGGTGAACCTTACGCCCAAGCCCCCGACGTTGGACATGCCCCGCCCGGAAGGGGTGTACGCGCGTGCCCGCACTTGTGCTGCTCGGTGCTCAGTGGGGTGACGAAGGCAAGGGAAAGGCGACGGACCTGCTCGGTGGCTCCGTCGACTATGTGGTGCGTTACCAGGGCGGCAACAACGCCGGCCACACGGTCGTCGTGGGCGACCAGAAGTACGCGCTCCACCTCCTCCCTTCCGGAATCCTGTCGCCCGGCTGTACGCCGGTCATCGGTAACGGTGTCGTCGTCGACCCGTCGGTCCTGCTCTCCGAGCTGAGCGGTCTGAACGAGCGTGGCGTCGACACGTCAAAGCTCCTGATCAGCGGTAACGCGCACATCATCACGCCGTACAACGTGACCGTCGACAAGGTGACGGAACGCTTCCTCGGCAAGCGCAAGATCGGCACGACCGGACGCGGCATCGGCCCGACCTACGCCGACAAGATCAACCGTGTGGGCATCCGGGTCCAGGACCTCTACGACGAGTCGATCCTGACCCAGAAGGTCGAGGCGGCCCTCGACGTCAAGAACCAGATCCTCACCAAGCTCTACAACCGGCGCGCGATCGCCGTCGGCCAGGTGGTGGAGGAGCTGCTGGGCTACGCCGAGCAGATCAAGCCGTACGTCGCCGACACGGTCCTGGTGCTCAACCAGGCCCTGGAGGACGACAAGGTCGTGCTCTTCGAGGGCGGCCAGGGCACGCTCCTGGACATCGACCACGGCACGTACCCCTTCGTGACCTCGTCGAACCCGACGGCCGGCGGCGCCTGCACCGGCGCCGGCGTGGGTCCCACGAAGATCAGCCGGGTCATCGGCATCCTCAAGGCCTACACGACCCGCGTCGGCGCGGGCCCGTTCCCGACCGAGCTGTTCGACGAGGACGGCGAGGCCCTGCGCCGCATCGGCGGCGAGCGCGGTGTCACCACCGGCCGTGACCGCCGCTGCGGCTGGTTCGACGCGGTCATCGCCCGCTACGCCACCCGCGTCAACGGCCTGACCGACTTCTTCCTCACCAAGCTGGACGTCCTCACCGGCTGGGAGCAGATCCCGGTCTGCGTGGCCTACGAGATCGACGGCAAGCGCGTCGAGGAACTGCCGTACTCCCAGACCGACTTCCACCACGCGAAGCCGGTCTACGAGATGCTGCCGGGCTGGAGCGAGGACATCAGCAAGGCGAAGTCCTTCTCCGACCTGCCGAAGAACGCCCAGAACTACGTCAAGGCGCTGGAGGAGATGTCCGGCGCGCCGATCTCCGCGATCGGCGTGGGCCCGGGCCGCGACGAGACGATCGAGATCAACTCGTTCCTCTGAGCGTCCCTTTCCCCAGGCCCGGGGAATCTGATGGGGTGGCCGGTGCGGAGAACCCGCCCGGCCGTCCCGCCCTCCGCAGTGCGGACCGGGCAGGGGGCGCCCACTGTGTCCGTCGTGAAGGAAGCGGGATGCTGCTGAGATTCCGGGTGGCCAACGTCCGGTCCCTGCGCGACGAACAGGAACTGTCGTTTGTCGCGCCCGAGGACGACGAGGACGACGAGGACCAGCGGGCCACGGCGCGCGAGACGGAACTCTCCGACGGCAGGCGGCTCCCGGTCCATACCGTTCTCGGCGTCTTCGGCCCGAACGCCTCCGGCAAGTCGAAGGTGATCGCCGCGCTGCGGAACATGCGCCGCTGCGTGATGCGGTCGTACGCCGAGTGTCCGGCCACGGCCCCGACTACTGGCGGCTGCTGAGCCGGGCGTTGCCCGAGTGCCGACAAGTCAAGGCAGAGCTGGACGAGCTGGGGCGGCGCGTCTGGATGGGCGATCTTTGAGCCTGGGCCGTTCACGTCGTTGGTGACGGCCTCATTCGAGGAGCCTTGGCGTTCGCCGGTCCGTGTCGTGGGGACCCTCGGAGGACGGCGTGCCCGAGCGCTTCCCGCTGTCCCGGCTCAGCTCGCGCTCATCCCTCGTTCCGGCCACTGTGACCGCTCGTCGTACACGGCGTTGATCTTCCGGGACGCCTTGAGGAAGGTGTAGTCGAGGTCGCCGTCGTCCGGCTGGGCCGTCCGCGTGTACGTGTTCATGCTCAGGAGCCGCGTCATCGTCGCGGGGTCCTCACCGAAGGAGTAGCGGATGACCGCCCCGTCCTCGGACTCCTTCTTGAAGTAGACGAGGGACGCCATCACCACTCACCTTCGAAGTCTTCCCGCTTGTTCAGCGGCACCTTGCTCTGCCAATTGTAGGTTTCGTTCGCCACGCGATGGGCTTCCTGGTAGGTGGCTCCCGGGTGATCGCGCAGATAACCGAGCTCGGTCAGCTCGTGTTCCAGCAGCACGTGGTCCTCGGGCAGCGCGTTGCCGGAGCGAAGGCGGATCCAGGCGTCCGCGATCTCGGCGTCCGCGTCGAACTTGCGGACGACGACCTGGCCCGTCTCGTAATCCTCGATCGGGTGCTCGGTGTCGAAGACGTGCTTCTTGATCGCGCCGATCTCCTCCTCCGAGAACCCCGTCGAACCGTTCGCGCGCGGCACCGCTTGGGTGTTGCGGCTGATGGCCTGGATGTCACGCGGGTTCTTCAGGAAGTCCTCGTAGGCGGCTTCCGCCCAGCGGGTCTGGGCCGGGTCGTCGAGGATGTCCCTCGGGCGGCGGCGGGCTCCGGTGAGCCACTCGTCGTTGAAGCGGGGGGCCGGCAGTGCGGACAGACCGTCCAGGTCGGTGCCCACACCCAGGAACATGTTCCGGACTCCGCCGGCGCCGACGGCGGCTTGGACGCCCCCGGCCCCGGCGCCCAGGACACCGCCGAACGCCATGCCGGTGAGCGCTGAGTCGCTCGCCTCGTCCAGGCTGAATCCGCCCTGCATGCCGGCGGCGATCTTCATCGGCTGTGCGACGGCCAGGTCGACGGTGACCGACTCGACACCCGCGATGGAAGCGGTGGCGAGCGTGGTGCCCGCGATGGTGGCGATCTCCGTCGACACCGTGACACCCAGGGTGGCCGCGAGGTCGACGATTCCCGCGGTGGCCGCCGCCGCGGCGGCTTCCGAGATGCCGGCGGTGAAGATGGCCAGCGCGGTACCGGCGACGATGGTCGCACCGACGATTTCGAGCTCGTGCTCCAGCCGCTTGACGGCGGCGTGGACGGCATTGGCATATGTGTCGAGCGCCTTGGCCATGTCTCGGGCGCTGTCGGCCAGGTCTTTCAGCCAGCCGCGGCCATCGTGGTAGTAGCGCCGCCAGAACGGGTCGTCGAAGGCGCTGATCGCCTCGCCCTTGTTGTGTTCGATGATGCTGCGCGCCGACTTGTTGGCCGCGACCAGCACGTCCTCGATGTCATCGGCGAAGTCCCGCCAGGCCTTGGCCGCGTCCCGGAGCCCGTCCTCGTCGGCGGCGGGCCACCACATGCCGGTGACGTCCTGGACGATCTCCTTCGCCTTGTCCGCGGCACTCACTTGGCGGAGTCACCGCCCTCGACGGTGATCCGCGAGAACATCGAGCGCACGAGGTACTCGTTGTCGATGTGGCCGTCGGCCATGTCACTCATGGCGTCGTGGATGCTCTGCAGCCCCTGGGAGAGGATGCTGGCGGCGTTTTCCATCTTCGTCACCAGCGGGCCGTAGTGCTCGTGGAACTCGGCGCCCTGGTCGTCGTCGCCCCAGGGAGAACCGGCGGCCGTGAGACCGGACTTGAGTCGTGCGAGCGCCTTGGCCAGGTCGGAGCTGTGGGCGTGGAAGTGCGGTGCGGTCGCCTTGAGATCGGCGATCTTGATGTGAAGTATCTCGTCGCTCATACCTCGTCCCTGTCCCCTCCGGTGGTGCGCCGATCCGTAGACCCTATTTCGATCAAGATCGTCCGATCGGGCCGGAAAGCCCAAGAGTGAATAATGCTCTGGCCAAGCAACACGTCGGCGTCAGCTGAACACGATCATCGAGCCCTGGGCCAGCGAGCGGGTCGCCGCCGCGTGCAGGCCGAGCCAGACGTGCCGTTCGCGGGCGAAGGGGCTGGGGTCGTAGGGGGCGGCGGGGGCCGGTTCCTCCAGCTCCGTCGGGGCCGCGGGCGGGGCGGGGGGCGCCGGGGGGTTCGCCGGGTCGATGCCGATGGTCGGGGCGACGTGCTGGAGCTCGCGCAGCAGCGTCTGCGACGAGCCCAACGGGCCGCCGCCCGCGAGGAGTTCGTCGTTCGACAGCGGGTGCGGGAAGTCGACGGGGACGTACGCGCCCGCGTGGTCGTAGTGCCAGACCAGGTGGGACTGCTGGGCGGTCGACTCGAACATCTCCAGCAACTGCTCGTAGTCGCCGCCGAGTTCGTCCACCGGGGTCACCGGCAGGCCGCAGACCTGGAGCAGGTAGGCCCGGCGCAGGAAGTGCAGGGCGTCGTAGTCGAAACCGGCGACCGGGGCGACGTCACCGGACAGGCCCGGCATGTACTGGTACACCGGCACCGGCGGCAGACCCGCCTCGGCGAGAGCCTTGTCGTACTGCGCGAGTTCCTCGGCGAAGGGGTTGTCCGGGGTGTGGCACAACACGTCCACGAGCGGGACCAGCCACAGGTCACAGGCCAAAAGAGGGCTCCTACATCGGCAGGCGCGCGGTCACGCACGGCAGCAGGTGGTCAGGGAAGGGTAGTCGGTACGGCCCCTGGGCGGCTCCCCTCGTACGGACCGGACGGGCCGTACCGGTCACTTACCCGTTGGTCAGGTGTTCCAGCAGTGCCAGCGAGTCGGCGTTGGAGGCGGCGACGATCGCGCGGGCCGTCTCGGCCTCCCGCCGGGCGAGCGCGTCGACCAGCTCGGTGTGCCCGGCCCAGAGCCGGCCGCGCAGGTCCGGCAGGCGCAGCAGGTGCTGCACCACGCACACCCAGGACTGCACGCGCAGACGGTGCAGGAAGTCACCGAGGTAGGGGTTGCCGAAGAGGACGCTCAGTTCGCGCCAGAAGCGCAGGTCGTAGCCGATGAGGATCGACAGGTCGCCGGCGTTCGCGGCCCGTTGGGCCTCCTCGCCGCGGCGGCGCACGGTGGCCAGGGCGGCGGCCGTGCGGGGGTCATCGGGCGGCGTGCGGAAGGCGGGGTGGCCGGCGGCGAGGACCTCGAACATGCCGTCGGTGACCAGGCTGCGTGCCTCGATCATGTTCCGGTAGTCGGTGACCGAGTACTCGGGCACCCGGAAGCCGCGGTGCTGGTCGGCCTCCAGGACGCCCTGCGCGGACAGGTCGACCAGCGCCTCGCGGACGGGGGTGGCGGAGACGCCGTACTGGTCGGCTATCTCCTTCACGGTGAACGCCCGGCCCGGGCGCAGCCGGCCGGCCAGCACCTCGTCGCGGAGCGCGTCCGCGATCTGCTGGCGCAGGGTGCTGCGCGTCACGGTGCCGTTGCCGGGCATGTCCGTGCCTCTCCTCACACGTCCGGGTGACGTACTCGTACGGACTCGCGATCTACGCGAGTCGCTGTTGCGTACGAGCACGTCACCTTACGCGTTCGGACCCGCCGTGCGGCAGGCACCGTACGGTCACACCGTGTATTCGTCGGCGACGCTCAACGCGGCGTCGAGCGCGGCCAGACCCTCCTTCAGCTCGGCCTCGCTCGCGTTGCACGGCGGGACGACGTGGGTGCGGTTCATGTTCACGAACGGCCACAGGCCGTGCCGCTTGGCGGCGGCCGTGAACGCGGCCATCGGGGCGCCCGCCTCGCCGGCCGCGTTGTAGGGCACCAGCGGCTCCCGGGTCTCCCGGTTCTTCACCAGGTCCAGCGCCCAGAACATGCCGGTACCGCGCACCTCGCCGACGCTCGGGTGCCGCGCGGCCAGCTCGGCCAGGCCCGGGCCGACCACACTCTCGCCGAGCCGTTTGGCGTTCTCCACGACGCCCTCCTCCGCCATCACGTTGATCGTGGCGACGGCGGCGGCGCAGGCCAGCGGGTGGCCGGAGTAGGTGAGGCCACCGGGGTAGGGGCGCTTGCCGAAGGTCTCCGCGATCTCCCGCGAGATGGCCACGCCGCCGAGCGGGACGTATCCGGAGTTCACGCCCTTGGCGAAGGTCATCAGGTCCGGGGTGACGCCGAACAGGTCGGCCGCGAACCACTCGCCGGTCCGCCCGAAGCCGGCCATGACCTCGTCCAGGACGAAGACGATGCCGTACTTGTCGCACAGCTCGCGCACCCCGGCCAGGTAGCCGGGCGGCGGCACCATGATCCCGGCGGTGCCCGGGATGGTCTCCAGGATGATCGCCGCGATGGTCGCCGGGCCCTCGAAGGCGATCGTCGTCTCCAGGTGCTCCAGCGCCCGGGCGCACTCCTGCTCCTCGGTCTCGGCGTAGAAGCGGGAGCGGTAGAGGAACGGCGCCCAGAAGTGGACGACACCGGCGGCGGCGCCGTCGGAGGCCCAGCGGCGCGGGTCGCCGGTGATGTTGATGGCCTGCTGGGTGCCGCCGTGGTAGGAGCGGTAGGCCGAGAGCACCTTCGGGCGGCCCGTGTGCAGCCGGGCCATGCGGACCGCGTGCTCGACGGCGTCCGCGCCGCCGTTGGTGAAGAAGATCTTGTCGAGGTCGCCGGGGGTCCGCTCGGCGATCAGCCGGGCCGCCTCCGAGCGGGCCTCGACGGCGAACGCGGGCGCGAAGGTGGTCAGCTTCGCGGCCTGCTCCTGGATCGCCGCGACGACCTTCGGGTGCTGGTAGCCGATGTTGGTGAAGACGAGTCCGCTGGTGAAGTCCAGGTACCGCGTGCCGTCGTAGTCCCAGAAGTACGACCCCTCGGCGCCGGCGACGGCGAGCGGGTCGATGAGGTCCTGGGCCGACCAGGAGTGGAAGACGTGCGCGCGGTCCGCGGCCTTCACCGCGGCGCCGGCTTCGGGGCTGGGCTGAGAGGTCATGCGGCCGAGCGTAGATGTCCGCGATGCGGAAGTCCTATCGGCGTCCTGTTCCGTGGGCGGGGGCAAAGCGCGACAGGTTGTCGACGGCGCACCGGCCGGGACCGGCCGGAGATCGCCGGAGGAGGGACGTCCTGTCCTGCCGCCGCACTATTCTCGGTCGTCGCAGACCTATGGGGGGAAGGCGGACGCGGATGGAGAAGCTGGGGCCGGGGGATCCGCAGGAAATCGGCGCTTATCGGCTGCTGGCGCGGCTCGGCGCGGGCGGCATGGGGCAGGTGTATCTGGCGCGCTCGGACCGGGGGCGGACCGTGGCGGTGAAGCTCGTCCGGGAGGACCTGGCCGCGCAGGAGGAGTTCCGGGCGCGGTTCCGGCAGGAGGTGCACGCCGCGCGCCGGGTCGGCGGCTACTGGACCGCGCCCGTGCTGGACGCGGACACCGAGGCGGCCGTGCCGTGGGTGGCGACCGGGTACGTGGCCGGGCCGAGCCTCCAGCAGGTCGTCGGACACGACCACGGGGCCCTGCCCGAGCGGTCGGTACGGATCCTGGCGGCGGGGCTCGCGCACGCGCTGAAGGACATCCACGCGGCCGGGATCGTGCACCGGGACCTCAAGCCGTCCAACGTGCTCGTGACCATCGACGGGCCCCGCGTGATCGACTTCGGGATCGCCCGCGCCCGGGAGACGGCGACCGCCGGCGGGGAGGGCCTCACCCGGACCGGCGCGCTCGTCGGGTCGCCGGGGTTCATGGCGCCCGAGCAGGTCCGCGGGGACCGGATCACACCGGCGTGCGACGTGTTCTGCCTCGGGTCCGTGCTGGCGTACGCGGCGACCGGGACCCTTCCCTTCGGCGGCGCCGACAGCGGCGCGCACGCGCTGATGTTCCGGATCGCCCAGGAGGAGCCGGATCTCACCGGGGTGCCGGAGGGGATCGCCGACCTCGTCCGGGACTGCCTGCGCAAGGAGCCGGGGGCCCGGCCCTCGCTGGACGCGATCCTGGAGCGGACGGGGGTGGAGGACACCGTCGCCGAGGGGCGGTCGCGGGACCCCTGGCTGCCGAGTTCGCTGGTCGCGCAGCTCGGCCGGCACGCGGTGCGGTTGCTGGACGCGGAGGACCCGGAGCGGGGGGCGGGGCCGGGGTCCGGTCCGGGCCGGGGGCCCGAGCACGCCGCCGTCTCCGACGGCGGGGACGCGGGGAGCGCCGACCACCTGCCCACCGCGGTCCCCGCCGGGACTCCGCCGCCGCCCGGTGCGCCGCCCGCGTCCGCCGGGTTCGGACCGGCGTACGGAGTGCCCCCGGCCCAGCAGCACTACCCGCAGCAGTCCTACGCGCAACAGCCGTACCCCCAGCAGCCGTACGCACAGCCGCACCCGCCGCATCCCCGGTCCGCCGGTTACGGGTATCCGCCGCCCGGCTCCACCACGCCGTACGGGCCGTCCACCGTCGGCGTCCCGGTGGACCCCGAGCGGCGCAGCGGGCGGTCCACCGCGCTGCTCGTCGTGATCGCGCTGGTCGTCGCGCTGGGCGCGGGCGGTTCGGTGTACGCGCTGATGAGGAACGGCGGCGGGACCGACGACAAGGGCGGCGGCACGGTCGTCCCGGCGCCCACCGCCACCTCCGGGTCACCGGACGACTCCGGCACGCCCTCCCCGTCCGCGACGCGGGAGCCGTCCCCCTCCGCCTCCACGGCCGGCGCGGTGCCGGACGCCTATCTGGGCACCTGGCGGACGGCCATCGACAACGCGGACGGCTCGAACAGCCGTGAACTGACCATCCGGCAGGGCGAGGTGGGCGACACCGTGCTGACGCTGGTCGCGGACGGGCCGACCGCGGGCGGCGGGTCGTACCACTGCGTCTTCGAGGCGGAGCTGGCCCGACAGCCCGGTGACGGCGGTCCGTTGGAGATCGGCCCGTCCACCGTGACCAGCGGTGAGCCCGCCTCCTCCTGCACCCCGGGCGAGGCGACCGAGGTCACCCTGCTGCCGGACGGACGGCTGAAGCGGGCGAAGGCGGGCGGCGGGGAGAGCCTCACCTACAGCAAGGAGTGACCGCGACGGCCGCCAACACGCGCTGGCCCCGGGGTGGTTGAACGTCGGGCGAACGTTCGTGGACAGGCTCCGCCGGGGCCTGTCCGCGCGCGTACCGTGACTCCACCATCGTCCGGCTCCGGGGAGTGGCGGGGGCACCCACATGAGTGGTTCCCCGCGCCCCCGTCGGAACGCTCACCGCGGCTCCGGCGGCCGCTGCCGCGGCATGTTCGGGCGGCTGCCGTTCGCCGGTGGCAGGAGGAAGCGGGTGCCCGGGCCCCCGGCCTCCTGGCGCGGCACCGGCGCCACCGCCGTCTGGATGCCCAGCGGCGCCGCCCCCGTGCGGAACTCCACCATCCAGTCGGTCGTCTCCGTGCGCACCAGCTCCGTGACGTCCTCCGAGAACCGCCGCAGCACCGACAGGCACCGCTCGGCCGCCTCGCTCGCCGTGCCCTCCGCCGGCCCGAGCATCTCCCGCACGCACTCCGACGCCCAGTCGAACTGCAACGCCTGGAGCCGCCGGTGCACCGCCTGGGCCGTGGCCACGTCCCTCATCCAGCCCGACGTGACCCCGAGGAACCGGTCGATGCCGACGCAGGACACCGCGAGCAGCAGCGCCAGACAGCCCCAGGGTGCCACCCCGCCGGCCGCCCCGGTGAGGTCCAGCAGCGGCAGCGCCGCCCCGGCCACGGCCCCGGCCGCCGCCCCGACCCGCAGCACACGTGCCCCGCGCCGCTTCCACACCCGGTCCCGCAGGTACCAGTCGGCCGTCTCCAGTGCCCGCCGCTCCACCCACCGGTACAGCTCGTCCAGCCGCTCGGCGGGTTCGCCCCAGTCCCCGAGCGGGAAGGCCCGCCCGGTCAGATCGCCCGGCCGCAGCCCGGCCGCACCCTCGCCCCGCCCGTCCTGAGGCGGACCCTCGGGCTGCATCTCCGGCTGACCCACCCGGCACTCCCTACTGATCACGACCGGTCACGTAGCGTGACACTCCCTGCCGACGTGCGGCCACCTTCCTACCGCCCAACGGGTGGCGGAGAGGGGGCTTTCCCGACTTTTCCGCCCGTAAGAGGGCCTTGATCAGGTATAGGACTCACCGTGTTCTCACTCGAAAGAGTGGCGGAGCAGTGGCCGCGTGGACCACGTAGGCTCATTCACGACGGAGAAGAACGTCGCACGAGGAACGTCGGACAGAACGTCGGACGGACGTCGGAGAAGACGGTGAGGAGCTGATCGTGATCCCCGGTGGTGGCCAGCCCAACATGCAGCAGTTGCTCCAGCAGGCCCAGAAGATGCAGCAGGACCTGCAGCGGGCGCAGGAGGAACTGGCGAACACGGAGGTCGACGGGCAGGCGGGTGGCGGCCTGGTGCAGGCCACCGTCACCGGTGCCGGTGAGCTGCGGGCGCTGAAGATCGACCCGAAGGCGGTGGACCCGGAGGACACCGAGACCCTCGCCGACCTGATCGTGGCGGCCGTACAGGCGGCCAACGAGAACGCGCAGGCGCTCCAGCAGCAGAAGCTCGGCCCGCTGGCCCAGGGGCTGGGCGGCGGCAGCGGCATCCCGGGCCTGCCGTTCTGACGCCTCCGCCTTCCGGGCGGAGGCGTCAGGCAACTACCGTACGTACCGAAAGGTCTCCAGGAAGGGCAGTCCGTTGTACGAAGGCGTGGTCCAGGACCTCATCGACGAGCTGGGGCGGCTGCCCGGCGTCGGTCCCAAGAGCGCGCAGCGGATCGCCTTCCACATCCTGCAGGCCGAGCCGACGGACGTGAAGCGGCTCGCGCAGGCGCTCCTGGAAGTGAAGGCGAGGGTGCGTTTCTGCGCGACCTGCGGGAACGTGGCGCAGGAGGAGCTGTGCGGCATCTGCCGCGACCCGCGCCGCGACCCCTCCGTCATCTGTGTGGTGGAGGAACCGAAGGACGTCGTCGCGATCGAGCGCACCCGCGAGTTCCGGGGCCGGTACCACGTGCTCGGCGGCGCGATCAGCCCGATCGAGGGCGTGGGCCCCGACGACCTGCGTATACGAGAACTTCTCGCACGGTTGGCCGACGGGACGGTCACGGAACTGATCCTGGCCACGGACCCGAATCTGGAAGGCGAGGCGACGGCGACGTACCTCGCCCGCATGATCAAGCCCATGGGCCTGAAGGTCACCCGCCTGGCCAGCGGCCTCCCGGTGGGCGGTGACCTGGAATACGCGGACGAGGTGACCCTCGGCCGCGCCTTCGAGGGGAGACGACTCCTAGATGTCTGACGCCACGCTGCACGCCTCGACGCAGAACCCGGACGACTTCGTGGTCCAGATCGCGGACCAGGTCGAGAGCTTCCTGGTGGCCGTCACGGAGGTGGCGAAGGGCGACGAGCCCGAATCGGCGGTCCCCTTCCTGCTCCTTGAGGTCTCCCAGCTCCTGCTGGCCGGCGGCCGGCTGGGCGCCCACGAGGACATCGTCCCCGAGGAGCGCTACGAGCCCGACCCGGGGCCCGAGCCGGACGTGGACGAGCTGCGCGAGAACTACGCCCGGCTCCTGGACCCGATCGACGTCTACTCCGAGGTCTTCGACCCGTACGAGCCGCGCAAGGCGCCGGTGCCGGCCCGGCTCTCCGACGACCTCGCCGACATCATCACCGACCTCCGCCACGGCATGGCCCACTACCGCGCGGGCCGCACCACCGAGGCCCTGTGGTGGTGGCAGTTCTCCTACTTCTCCAACTGGGGCCCGACGGCCTCCGCGGTGCTGCGCGCCCTGCAGTCCGTCCTCATCCACGTCCGCCTCAACCAGCCCCTGGAGGAACTGGACGGCCTCGACACCGACCAGGCCGCCGTGGGCGACGAGATCCTGGAGTTCGAGGCGGGCCGCGTCATGGCCGAGGAGATCGGCGAGCCCCTGGGGATCCGTCCCGGGCAGTGACCGGACCGGTGCCGGGTCCGGACCCGGCACCTTGTGAGCCAGGGCACTTTCCGAGTGGTGGGCCGATCGCTGGGCAGGGGTCGAGACCGGGCGGGCGGATGTCTCACCATGCGGGAGCAGGGTGGTGGATTTCGGACGCTCGATAGACTGAGCCGACACAAACGAACCGAGCGAGGAGCGCACGTGGGCCTTGTCGTGCAGAAGTACGGAGGCTCCTCCGTAGCCGATGCCGAGGGCATCAAGCGCGTCGCCAAGCGGATCGTGGAAGCGAAGAAGAACGGCAACCAGGTTGTCGTCGTCGTTTCCGCGATGGGCGACACGACGGACGAGCTGATCGATCTCGCCGAGCAGGTTTCTCCGATGCCTGCCGGGCGGGAATTCGACATGCTGCTGACCGCCGGAGAGCGGATCTCCATGGCCCTGCTGGCGATGGCGATCAAAAACCTGGGCCACGAGGCGCAGTCCTTCACCGGCAGCCAGGCAGGCGTCATCACCGACTCGGTCCACAACAAAGCCCGGATCATCGACGTCACGCCGGGGCGGATCAGGACGGCTCTCGACGAGGGCAACATCGCCATCGTCGCCGGGTTCCAGGGCGTGAGCGCCGACAAGAAGGACATCACCACGCTGGGCCGCGGCGGGTCCGACACCACCGCCGTGGCGCTCGCCGCCGCGCTCGACGCCGAGGTCTGCGAGATCTACACCGACGTCGACGGCGTGTTCACCGCCGACCCGCGCGTGGTCAAGAAGGCGAAGAAGATCGACTGGATCTCCTTCGAGGACATGCTGGAGCTCGCGGCCTCCGGCTCCAAGGTGCTCCTCCACCGCTGTGTGGAGTACGCCCGCCGCTACAACATCCCGATCCACGTCCGGTCGTCCTTCAGCGGACTGCAGGGCACGTGGGTCAGCAGTGAGCCGATTGGGGACAAGAAGGTGGAGCAGGCCATCATCTCCGGTGTCGCGCACGACACCTCCGAGGCCAAGATCACGGTCGTCGGCGTGCCGGACAAGCCGGGTGAGGCCGCCGCGATCTTCCGGACCATCGCCGATGCCGAGATCAACATCGACATGGTCGTGCAGAACGTGTCCGCGGCCTCCACGGGCCTGACGGACATCTCCTTCACGCTGCCGAAGACCGAGGGCCGCAAGGCCATCGACGCGCTGGAGAAGAACCGCTCCGGCATCGGCTTCGATTCGCTGCGCTACGACGACCAGATCGGCAAGATCTCCCTGGTCGGCGCCGGCATGAAGACCAACCCGGGCGTCACCGCCGGGTTCTTCGAGGCGCTCAGCGACGCCGGTGTGAACATCGAGCTGATCTCGACGTCCGAGATCCGCATCTCGGTGGTCACCCGGGCCGACGACGTGCCGGAGGCCGTCCGCGCCGTCCACACCGCCTTCGGTCTGGACTCCGACAGCGACGAGGCCGTCGTCTACGGCGGCACCGGCCGATGAGCCGGGACACGGTCCGATGACCGGCAGGCCGACGCTCGCGGTCGTGGGAGCGACCGGAGCCGTCGGCACGGTCATGCTCCAGATCCTGTCCCAGCGCGCGGACGTCTGGGGCGAGATCCGCCTGATCGCCTCCCCGCGCTCGGCCGGCCGCAAGCTGGCCGTGCGCGGCGAGGAGGTCGAGGTGGTGGCCCTGACGGAGGACGCCCTCGCCGGGGTCGACATCGCGCTGTTCGACGTCCCGGACGAGGTCGCCGCCGAGTGGGCGCCGGTCGCCGCCGCGCACGGCGCGGTCGTCGTCGACAACTCCGGCGCCTTCCGCATGGACCCGGACGTGCCGCTCGTCGTGCCCGAGATCAACCCGCACGCCGTGCGGTCCCGGCCGCGCGGGATCGTCGCCAACCCCAACTGCACGACCCTGACGATGATCGTCGCCCTGGGCGCGCTGCACGCCGAGTTCGGGCTGCGCGAGCTGGTGGTGTCGTCGTACCAGGCGGTGAGCGGGGCCGGGCGGGCCGGCGTGGAGACGCTGCGGGCCCAGCTGTCGCTGGTCGCCGGCACCGAGCTGGGCACCAAGCCCGGGGACGTACGGCGGGCCGTCGGGGACGACACCGGGCCGTTCCCCGAGCCGGTCGCGCTCAACGTCGTGCCGTGGGCCGGCTCGCTGCGCGAGGACGGCTGGTCGTCGGAGGAGATGAAGGTCCGCGACGAGTCCCGGAAGATCCTCGGCCTGCCGGCGCTGCCGGTCGCCGTGACCTGTGTCCGGGTGCCGGTGGTCACCACGCACTCGCTCACCGTCCACGCCCGTTTCCAGCGGGAGGTCGGTGTCGACGGGGCCCGCGAGATCCTCGCGACCGCACCGGGCGTGGTGCTGTGCGACGACCCGGCGGCCGGTGAGTTCCCCACCCCCGCCGACGTGGTGGGCACCGACCCGACCTGGGTGGGCCGGGTGCGCCGGGCCCTGGACGACCCCACCGCGCTGGAGCTCTTCGTCTGCGGCGACAACCTGCGCAAGGGCGCCGCGCTGAACTGCGCGCAGATCGCGGAACTCGTCGCGGCGGAGCTGTCCGCCCCCACATAGCCGTTGAACTTTGTAGGATCTCTGTAAGCACTGTGGTCGGGAGCATGGTCCAAACGGCTTGAACCACTCCCTGCCCGCGACAGAGGATTTCCCTCCCCGCCATCCGCAACCGTACGGAGGCGGGGAGCGTCTTTGCGGTCACCCTTGCGGGACCTGGGGACGTGATGATCCCGGCGTGGGGACGCCGTGGTCGGGGCGTGGGGGCGCCCGTTCATATGGGACATAAGGGAAGAGCGGGACGCATGACGGCACTTGAGGCGCCGCCGGTTGTCGCACATGTGACGCCCGGCACGTACAACCCCCGAGGGGGGCAGCGTGTCCAACAGGCGTGGCAGAGGTACTCGAACTCAGTGTGGCCCGCGGCGGTACGGCCCTGCGGCCCCGCGCGGCGCTCCGGCCCCGCCCGTCCGGCGGCATGCCGGTGATCGCGCCCATGCCCGCAGCGCGGCCCGCCCGCATACCCAGTCAGCGTGACGGCGCCGAGGACTCCGCGGGTGCCGTGGCGGCCGAGGCCGCCGGCACGACCGTCGACCACCTCACCGAGACCTACCGGGCGCACTACCGCTCGCTGCTCGGTCTCGCCGCACTCCTCCTCGACGACACCGCCTCCTGCGAGGACGTCGTCCAGGAGGCGTTCATCCGCGTCCACTCGGCCCGCAAGCGCGTCCGCGACCCCGAGAAGACCCTCGCCTACCTGCGGCAGACGGTCGTCAACCTCTCCCGCTCCACGCTGCGCCGGCGCATCCTCGGCCTGAAACTGCTCTCCAAGCCGATGCCCGACATGGCGAGCGCGGAAGAGGGCGCCTACGACCAGCTGGAGCGCCGCGACCTCATCAAGGCGATGAAGGGGCTCCAGCGCCGTCAGCGCGAGGTCCTCGTGCTGCGCTACTTCGCGGACATGACCGAGGCCCAGGTCGCCGAGACGCTCGGCATATCCCTCGGCTCGGTCAAGGCGTACGGTTCCCGGGGCATCGCCGCACTGCGGGTCGCCATGGGGACACCGGCATGAGCGACCACGCCGAAGAGGGCGCCTGCCATGAGGGTCACTCCCATGAGCGCCACTCCCATGAACGCCACGAGCCCTACGTCTGGCACGAGCCGACGCAGGGCGACGGGCAACAGCACACGCCATCGCACGCTGGGAACGGAACTGTGAACCACGGCCCCGACGACAAGGGCCCGGAGAGGCTCGAAGGAGTCCACAGCCTGGACGGGCCCGACTCCGACGAACTGGCCCTGCGCCGACTGCTGCACTCGGCGGTCGACGACATCGAACCGCGCACCGGAACCCTGGACCACCTGCGCCGGGCCGTCCCCGCGCGCCGCGCGCGCAAGCGCCAGGCGGTGGTCGGCATGGCCGCGGCGGCCCTGTTCATCGGCACCGCGATCCCCGCCCTCGTACACGTCTCCCAGGCCGGCGGCTCCGACCCCAACACCGCGATGGCCGGCCAGTCCTCCCAGGCCCAGGGCGGCACCGGGCAGGGCAAGGACAAGGGCACAGGCAAGAGCGACCCGAAGGACACCGGGGGTACGACGGCCAAGCCCGGCAAGGAGTCCGGCCGGCCCGACGACAAGGGCACGACGCCCGGCAGCGGCGGCGGCGGCGGCTCCACCGGCTCCGTCGGCCCCTCCGCCACGCCGTCCTCGGGCGTCCCGCTCTGTACGGCGACCCAGCTGGGCTCCGCCACCGGCAGCGCGAACGCGCCCGACACCGCGGGGGTCGTCTACGGCACCTTCCGCGTCACCAACATCTCCGGCACCGCCTGCACGGTCGCCGGCGCCGGCAGCGTCACGCCCACGGCCCAGGGCGCCGCCGACCCGGCCAAGATCCTCACCGCCCGGCACACCGCCGGTGACGCGGCGACCGCCCTGCCCGACCCGTCCCAGGAGGTCACCGGGCTGGTCCTCCAGCCGGGCGCGGCGTACGAGGAGAAGTTCGCCTTCGTCCCCTCGCAGACCTGCCCCACCAGCGGCGGCGACAGCGGTCCGGGCGACCCGGGCCCCACCGGCCCGACGCCCGATCCGTCGCCCACCCAGAGCGCCTCCGGCACCACGACCGACAGCACCGGCACGGAGGGCACGGCACCGCAGCTCGTCACCGAGGACGGCACGGCCGACGGCAGCGTCACGGTGACCCACACCGCACAGGGGGGTTCGCCGACGGCGACGGCGGTGGTGCCCGGCGCGTGCGCGGGGACGGTCTACTACACCGGGGTCCTCGCGGGCGCCTGACCCTTCGGCGGGAGCGGGGTGCGTCGACGCCGTCCGTCCGGGGGGAGCGTGCGCGGCCGCGGGTCCGTCGTGGCCGGCCGCGCGGTTCCCGCGCGTCAGCCGGTCGGTACCGGAGACTGCTCCGGCTCCTCCGGCACGAGCCCGAGCGCGGCGTCCCGCTGGAACTCCAGCTCCCGTCGCAGCAGACGGAACCACATGAACACCACGAAGCCCGCGAACACGAACCACTCGCCGGTGTAACCGAGGTTCTGGAACGCCTTGAGGTCCAGCCCCGTACCGCCCGGCGCGCTCGCGGGCACGGCCTTCATCCCGGCGTCCCCCTTGTCCAGGGTGACCCAGGCGTCGTACAGCCGGTACGGCACCAGGTTGACCAGCGACGCCGGGCTGATCGCGGAGGTCTGCCCGGCGGGCAGCCCGCCCTGCGCGCTGACCCCGTTGTCCCCGGGCGTCTCGGGCGCCTGCAGCGCACCGGTGACGGTGACCTCGCCGCGGGGCGGCGCGGGCGCCTTCGCCGCGTCCGCCGTACCCGGCAGCCAGCCCCGCACCACGGGCAGCGCCTTGCCGGAACCGGTACGCAGCAGCGTCAGCACGTAGAAGCCGCGCTTGCCGTCCAGCTCCCGTCCCGGCACCAGCAACTGCTCCCCGTACCGCCCGCTCGCCGTGACCCGCCGTCCCGACGTGCTCTTGTCGACGGGCAGCAACGAGTCCAGCGGGCGCGCGGCCTCGTCCCGGTCGGAGGCGGCCTGTTCGGTCGCGGCGCGATGGTCCTGCACCCGCCCCTCGAACCGGCTCAGCTGCCACGACCCCATGAAGACGCAGAACGGGATGGCGAGCAGCACGAAGACGTTGATGCCCCACCAGCGGGGTGTCAGCAGAAACCGGTACACGCCCTCCACGGTACGGCGCCCGGCCCGGTGCCCCGGCCTCGGGTCAGTCCTTGGCCGCCCTGAGGGAGTAGATCAGCGGGATGCGCGGATGGCCCGCCGGGAACCTGTGGTAGCCGTCGCGCACCTCGAAGTTCCCGAAGCGCGGGAAGAGCGACACGTCGTGCTCGTGCAGGAACTCGATGCGCAGCCCGGCCGCGGCGAGCGCGGAGACCACGTCCCCGAGCGGGTGCTGCCACTCCACGCTGCGGTTGTGGACGGTGACGGCGTCCAGGTCGGCGTAGGTGCCCGGTTCGTTCCACACCTGCGCGTCCCGGGTGAAGTAGTCGCGCACGACCCGGGTGCCGGTCTCGTCGTCCAGGGTCTCGGTGATCGGGTGGAACTCGGCGAGGTAGAGGAAACCGCCGGGCGCGACGAGGGAGGCGGCCGTCCGGGCCCAGCGCCCGAGGTCCGGCAGCCAGCACAGGGCGCCCAGCCCGGTGTAGACGATGTCGTACGACGGCTCGGGCACGGCCCCGGCCGCGTCGTACACGTCACTGGTGACGAAGGCGGCCCGGTCGGGGCCGTACCCGAGGTCGGCGGCGAGCGCGCGGGCCGCCTCCACCGCGGGTGCGGAGAAGTCCAGGCCGGTGACGCGGGCGGCGCCGTGGTGGAGCCAGGAGAGGGTGTCGGTGCCGATGTGGCACTGCAGGTGCAGCAGCGACTTCCCGGTGACGTCCCCGACCTCGGCCCGCTCGAAGTCCCGCAGGTCGTCCCGGCGGGTGCGGAAGCCTTCGAGGTCGTAGAAGGGTCCGGCGACGTGGAGGGGCACCCTCTCGTCCCACATGGCCTTGTTGTCCTCGCGCCAGCCCTCGGGAACGGACGGGGAGGGGTGCTCCGGCGCCGACGGGGACGACGGCCCCTCGGGTGCGGACGGAGAAGTGACGGAAACGCTCATGCCGCGGAAGTTATCCACAGGCTGTGCGCTCCCGCCACCCAATTGTCGGCGCGGCCAGGCACTATGGGCGCATGACTGGGGCCATGAACGACGGCGGTACGCCGCCCACGCAGCACACAGCGGACATGCCGGACTGGGAGAAGCGCTTCCGGGCGCCGCGGGTGTCGCTGCCCGACTGGGCGGAGGACGCGCCGGACCGCTCCCTGTTCGTGTCGAACGCGACGGGGACGTACGAGCTGTACGCCTGGGACCGGGCGACGGGCGAGCAGCGCCAGGCGACGGCCCGGCCGAACGGCACGACGGACGGCGTGCTCTCCCCGGACGGCGCCTGGATCTGGTGGTTCGACGACAAGGACGGCGACGAGTTCGGCATCTGGCGCCGCCAGCCGTTCACGGGCGGCCCGGACGAGCCCGCCGTACCCGGTCTCGACCCGTCGTACCCGGCCGGCCTGGCCCTGTCCCGCGACGGCCGCACGGCGGTCGTCGGCCGCTCCACGGACGAGGAGGGCACGACGATCCACCTGGCCCGCGAGGGCGCGGACCCGGTGGAGATCTACCGCCACCGCGAGTCGGCGGGCGTCGGCGACCTCTCGCACGACGGCTCCCTGATCGCCGTGGAGCACACCGAGCACGGCGACGCCATGCACGCGGCCCTGCGGGTGCTCCGCCCGGACGGCACGACGGTCGCCGAGCTGGACGACACCAAGGGCGGCACCGAGGAGCTGGGCCTCGAGGTGCTGGGCTTCGCCCCGGTCGACGGCGACACCCGGCTGCTCATCGGCCACCAGCGCCGGGGCCGCTGGGAGCCGCTGGTGTGGGACGTGGCCACGGGCGAGGAGACCGGCCTGGCCCTCGACCTGCCCGGCGACGTCAGCGCCGAGTGGTACCCGGACGGCTCGGCCCTGCTCGTCGTCCACGGCTTCGAGGCCCGCAGCGAGCTGTTCCGGTACGACGTCGCGACCCGCGAGCTGACCCGCATCCCCACCCCGCCCGGCACGGTCTCCGGGGCGACGGCCCGCCCCGACGGCAGCGTGGAGTACCTGTGGTCGTCGGCCGCCGAGCCCCCGGCGGTCCGCTCCACGGCCGGCGGTGTGGTGCTGGACCCGCCGGGGATGGCGTGCCCGGCGTCGGTGCCGGTGCAGGACGTGTGGGTGGAGGGCCCCGGCGGCCGTATCCACGCCCTGGTCCAGAAGCCGGCGGGCGCCACGGGCCCCCTGCCCACCGTCTTCGACCTGCACGGCGGGCCGACCTGGCACGACAGCGACTCCTTCGCCGCCGGCCCGGCCGCCTGGGTCGACCACGGCTACGCGGTCGTCCGCATCAACTACCGAGGCTCCACCGGCTACGGCCGTGCCTGGACGGACGCCCTCAAGCACCGGGTCGGCCTGATCGAGCTGGAGGACGTGGCGGCGGTGCGCGACTGGGCGGTCTCCTCCGGTCTCGCCGACCCCGCCCGCCTGGTCCTGACCGGCGCCTCCTGGGGCGGCTATCTGACCCTGCTCGGCGTCGGCACCCAGCCGGAGGCCTGGGCGCTGGGCATCGCGGTGGTGCCCGTCGCGGACTACGTCACCGCGTACCACGACGAGATGGAGTCCCTGAAGGCCATGGACCGCACCCTGCTGGGCGGCACCCCGCAGGAGGTCCCGGAGCGCTTCGAGGCGTCGTCCCCGCTGACGTACGTCGACCAGGTCAAGGCCCCCGTCTACATCTCGGCGGGCGTCAACGACCCGCGCTGCCCGATCCGCCAGATCGACAACTACGTCAAGAGACTGGAGACCCGGGGCGCGGTCCACGAGGTGTACCGGTACGACGCGGGGCACGGCTCGCTGGTCGTGGACGAGCGGATCAAGCAGGTGAGACTGGAGCTGGAGTTCGCGGCACGGCACCTGCCGGTCTAGGTGTGCTGTCCCGGGCTCAGCGCAGCTCCGCGAGGCCTCTCCGGGTGGCGGCGACGACCACCCGGTCGCCCTTCCCCAGCACATGGGAGGACGCGGTGTCGGCGTGGCCCAGCAGCGCCAGGACCCGCCAGGACCCGGCCCGGAAGGCCTCCCGCACGGTGCGCCCCTCCAGCTGGGGATGCCCGTCCACGTCCACCGCGGCGAACAGCAGCACCCTGCGCTCCACGGCGACGGCCCCGAGCACCTGCCGCCCCAGCATGGCCCCGGCGAACGCGGGGGCGGCCAGATGGGTGACGCTCCGGCTCCGGGTCAGAGCCTGCGGGTAGGCGGTGCGCAGGGTGCGGTACACGGCGGTGGCGAAGTCGTCGTCGTACAGCCGCAGCACCACCCGCAGATCGGGCCGTACGGTCCGCGCGTACAGCACGGCCTCCAGGTTGGTGGTGTCGGAGCTGGTCACCGCGAGCAGCGCCTGGGCCCGCTGGATCTGGGCGGCCTCCAGGACGCCCTCCTGGGTGACGTCCCCGAGCACCACCGGCACCCGCAGCCGGCGCGCGGTGGCGAGGCCCCGCGCCTCCGGGTCGGACTCGACGCACACCACGGGGATGTTCAGTTCCCGCAGCCGGGTCAGCACCCGGGTGCCGATCTTGCCGAGCCCGAGCAGGACGACGTGCCCGCTCAGGCCGCGCGGCGGCTTGCGCAGGGCGGAGGCGGTGCGGAAGGTGCCGAACGCCTCCAGCGCGGCGGCCAGCAGCACCGGAAGCAGCAGCAACCCGACGAGCGCGGAGAGGAGTTGGAGGAGCTGGCGGCCCAGGGGCTGCCTGAGGGCCGGGTCGTCGATCGCGAACAGGTCGAGCAGGGTGATGTAGAAGGCGCGCAGCGGATGGATGCCGGTGACCACCCACAGGGCGACGGCGAGGCCCACCACGCAGCCCGCGAGCACGGCGAGGGTCCAGCGCAGCCGCCGTGAGAACAGGGAGCCGAGCGGGGGCACACCGGTCATCGCGCGACGGGCGGGTGCGGCGGACTCGCCACCGGCCGGGGCGAAGACGTGTTCCAGCACCACCGCCTGCCGTCCGGCGGCCTGCCGGACCTCCTCGTCGTCGGGAAGCAGCCGGGGCTGCTGTTCACCGGCGCCGTACGGGCCGTCGGCGCCGCCCGGGTCGCCGCCCGAGAGCAGGGCGAGGGTGTGCAGCCCGGTGCCGGGGCCGTCCCCGGACAGCGGCCGTTCCACGGCCCGCAGCAGCAGGCCCTCGGTCTGGACGACCCTGCTCGTACCGGCGACGGCAGTGGCGGCCAGCGCGGGTGCGGCGGTGTCGGCGTCGGACAGCACGGTGGTGGAGGCCTCGGTGGCGGTGCCCGGGCCGCCGTCGTCCCCGGCGGCCAACGCGGCGGCCTGGTCGAGGAGTTCCTCGATGTGCTGGCCCAGCCGCCGGTTGTACAGCCGCAGGACGAGCCGCAGCCGTGGATTGAGCCGACGGGCCGTCAGAGCGGCCCGGATGTTGGTCTCGTCGTCGTCGTACACCAGGGCCAGCGCGGCGGCCCGTGCCACCCCGGCCTCGGCGAGCACCGCCTCGGTCAGCTCGGCGGCCTCCAGCACCCCCTCACCCTCGGGGTGCCCGCCGGCCGGCGCGCCGGCCGGCTGCCCGCCCGGGCCGGAGCGGCCCACGGTGCCCACGGCGGCGCTGACCACGCGGTCGAACAGCGCGGCCGACGCGGACCGGGCACGGCCGACCACCGGGGGCCGGACGGTGCGCTCGTCCGGCGGCACGACGAGCGTGACCTGCTCGCCGTAGACCCCGCGCAACTCGGCGGCCAGCCGGTGCGCGAGGCCGTCGTCCCCGCACACCACCATGTGCGCCGGCGGGGACCCCGGCCCCCCTTGATACGGAACGCTCGCCACGAGGGAAAAGAGTGCACCAAGCAGCCGGGTGGTTCCAGCGGCGCTCTGAACGCCCGCGCCGGGATCCGCGTAGGGAAGGGGAGGGAGAGCAGCAGCCGGAGGGAACAGCCCGTGGCCATCACCGAAGACGCCCCGCTGGGTACGGACGTCAGCCGTGCCGGGCCCCCGCGGAGCCGGCGGCTCAGCTCGCCGCTGGCGCTCACCCTGACCCTCCTGACGGCCGTGCTCGCCCAGTCGCCGATCCGCGGGGCCCTCGGCACCCCGCTGATGCAGAGCTGGACGACCGTGTTCGTGGCGGTGACCGTCCAGGCGCTGCCCTTCCTGGTGCTGGGTGTGCTGCTGTCGGCGGCGATCGCGGTGTTCGTCCCGGCGTCCTTCTTCGCACGCGCCCTGCCGCGCCGGCCCGCCCTCGCCGTGCCGGTGGCGGGGGTCGCGGGCGCGGTGCTGCCGGGCTGCGAGTGCGCGTCGGTGCCGGTGGCGGGCGCCCTGGTGCGCCGGGGCGTGACCCCGGCCGCCGCCCTGGCCTTCCTGCTCTCCGCGCCCGCGATCAACCCGGTGGTGCTGACCGCCACCGCCGTCGCCTTCCCCGGGCACCCGGAGATGGTCCTGGCCCGGTTCCTGGCGAGCCTGCTGGTGGCCTGCGCGATGGGCTGGCTGTGGCAGCGGCTGGGCCGGACGGACTGGCTGCGCACCCCGGCGCGCGGCGCGCACGAGGGCGCGACCAAGGGGGAGGCGTTCTGGGGCGCGGTCCGGCACGACGTCATGCACGCGGGCGGGTTCCTGGTGCTGGGCGCGACGGCCGCGGCCACGCTGAAGGCGGCGGTCCCGGCCCACTGGCTGCGCACGGCCGCCGGCACCCCGCTGGTCTCGGTCCTCGCCCTCGCCGCCCTCGCCGTGCTGCTGTCGATCTGCTCGGAGGCGGACGCGTTCGTCGCCGCCTCCCTCACCCAGTTCTCCCCGACGGCCAAGCTGGTGTTCCTGGTGGTGGGCCCCATGATCGACCTCAAGCTCTTCGCGATGCAGGCCGGCACCTTCGGCCGCGGCTTCGCGCTCCGGTTCGCGCCCGCCACCTTCGCGCTGGCCGTCGCGGGCGCCGTGCTGACCGGGGCGGTGCTGCTGTGAACCGCCAGGCCCAGGCGGCCGTCCTGTTCCTGCTCGGCGGCGCGCTGCTGCACGCGGGCACCACCGACCTGTACCTGCGGTACGTCAAGGCGGGCCTGCGCCCGCTGCTGCTGGCCGCGGGCGCGGTGCTGATCGCGGCGGCCCTGGCGACGGCCTGGTACGAGCGCCGGCGCGACCGGGAGCGGCACCCGCACCCCGAGCCGCGTGTCGCCTGGCTGCTCCTGCTGCCGCTCCTCGCCCTGATCCTGATCGCACCGCCGGCCCTCGGCTCCTACAGCGCCCTGCGCTCCGGCACGGCCCTGCAGAAGCCGTACGGCTACGGCCCGCTGCCGGCGGGCGACCCGGTGCCGCTGTCCGTCGTCGACTACGCCTCCCGCGCGGCCTACGGCCACGGCCGCTCCCTGCACGGCCGTGCCGTCCGGGTCACCGGCTTCCTGGCCCTGGACCACGCGGGCCGGCCCTACCTGGTCCGCATGGCCCTCAACTGCTGTGCCGCGGACGCCCAGCCGGTGAAGATCGCGCTGACCGGCGCGCTGCCGCCGGTCCTGCGCCCGGACGCCTGGCTGGAGGTGACGGGCACGTACGCCCCCGGGCTCACCCACGACCCGGTCAACGACGGCCCCATCCCCTATCTGCTGGTCACCGCGACGCGTCCGGTGCAGGCCCCGCGCGACCCCTACGACGAGACCTGGAACACCTGACCGGCACCGGTCACCGGCACCGGCCGGCCCGGCCCCGGCTACCGGTCGGCCGCCGCGCTGTCGAGGTCGAAGCGGGCGAGGTCCCTGAGCCACACCTCCGCGTTGCCGTCCGAGGGGGCCCGCCAGTCGCCGCGCGGGGAGAGGGAGCCGCCCGCCGACACCTTCGGGCCGTTCGGCATGGCCGAGCGCTTGAACTGCGAGAACGCGAAGAAGCGGCGGCAGAACACCTCCAGCCAGTGCCGGATCTCCCGCAGGTCGTACGCCACCCGCTTGGTCTCCGGGAAGTTCGGCGGCCAGGCGCCGGACTTCGCGTCGTGCCAGGCGTGCCAGGCCAGGAAGGCGATCTTCGAGGGCCGGAAGCCGTAGCGCAGCACGTGGAAGAGGGTGAAGTCGTGCAGCGCGTACGGGCCGATCTTCGACTCGGTGGACTGCATCTCCTCGCCCGGCACCAGCTCCGGGCTGATCTCGGTGTCCAGGATCGCGGCCAGGATCTTGCCGGTCTCCTCGTCGAACTGGCCGCTGTTGATCACCCAGCGGATCAGGTGCTGGATGAAGGTCTTCGGCACGCCGGAGTTGACGTTGTAGTGGCTCATCTGGTCGCCGACGCCGTACGTGGACCAGCCGAGCGCCAGCTCGGAGAGGTCGCCGGTGCCGAGGACGATGCCGCCGCGCTGGTTGGCCAGCCGGAACAGGTAGTCGGTGCGCAGACCGGCCTGCACGTTCTCGAAGGTGACGTCGTACACCGGCTCGCCGGAGGCGAAGGGGTGCCCGATCTCCTTCAGCATCAGCCGCGCGGTCGGCGTGATGTCCAGCTCGGCCGCGGTGACGCCGAGCGCCCGCATCAGCTTGTGGGCGTTGTCCTTGGTGTGGTCGCTGGTGGCGAAGCCCGGCAGGGTGAAGGCCAGGATGTCGCTGCGCGGCCGGCCCGCCCGGTCCATCGCCCGGGCGGCGACGATCAGCGCGTGCGTGGAGTCCAGACCGCCGGACACGCCGATGACGACCTTGGGGCCGCCGATCGCCGCGAGCCGCTGCTGGAGCCCGGCGACCTGGATGTTGTAGGCCTCGTAGCAGTCCAGGGCGAGCCGCTCGGGGTCGGCGGGCACGAACGGGAAGCGCTCCACGCGCCGGCGCAGCCCGAGGTCGGTGAGCGGCGGGTCCAGCTCGAAGGAGACGGTCCGGAAGTCGCCGGTCCGGGCGGCGTGGGTCCGGCGGTTGTCGTCGAAGGTGCCCATCCGGTGCCGCTCCTGCCGCAGCAGGTCGAGGTCCACGTCGGCGACCGCGTACCGGTCGCCGAGCGGGAAGCGCTCGGTCTCGGCGAGCAGCACCCCGTTCTCGTAGATCATGGTCTGCCCGTCCCAGGACAGGTCCGTGGTCGACTCGCCGAGGCCGGCCGCCGCGTAGACGTACGCGGCGAGGCAGCGCGAGGACGCCGAGCGGCACAGCAGCTTGCGGTCCTCGGCCCGGCCGACCGTGATCGGGCTGCCGGAGAGGTTGACCAGCACGGTCGCCCCGGCGAGGGCCGCCTCGGCGCTCGGCGGCACCGGCACCCACATGTCCTCGCAGATCTCGGTGTGCAGCACCAGCCCGGGCACGTCCTCGGCGGCGAACAGCAGGTCCACCCCGAACGGCACCTCGGCACCCGCGACCCGGATGGTCCCGCCCCGCTCGTCGTGCCCGTCGGCGAGCTGCCGGCGCTCGTAGAACTCGCGGTAGGTCGGCGGGTACGACTTCGGTACGACACCGAGGATCCGGCCGCGGTGCACGATCACCGCGCAGTTGTAAATCCGGTGGCGGTGGCGCAGCGGGGCGCCGACGACCAGCACCGGCAGCAGCTCCGCCGACCCGGCCACGACGGTGTGCAGAGCCGCCTCGACCTGGTCGAGCAGCGCGTCCTGGAGGAGCAGGTCCTCGATGGAGTAGCCGGTCAGGCCCAGCTCGGGGAAGACGGCGACGGCGACGCCCTCGTCCGCGCACCGGCGCGCCAGGCGCAGGACCGCGTCGGCGTTGGCCCGCGGGTCGGCGATGACGGTGTGGCCGGTGCACGCGGCGACCCGCGCGAAGCCGTGGCTGTAGAGCGACCAGAAGTTCAACGGGGCTTCCTTCATGTCAGGAAGCCTAGATCCCGGCCGCGCCGGGCTCCTCGGGCCCACCTGTCCGCCGGGGTACCGGGGGCACGGTCCGCCGGGGTACTCGGGCGCACCTGAGTACGCGGGCTCTGGGCGGTGCGGCTGCGGACCGGAAGGCTGGAGGCATGCGCCAAGAACCTCTGAAGCCCGTTCTCCGGATGCTTCCGGCCCTCGCGCCCGCCCTGGCCGCCCTGGCGGCGTGGGCCGCCTGGCTGGGCTGGGACCAGCGGCGGGACGTGCACGCGGACGGCTCGACGACCGGCCCGTACGAGACCTGGCAGGTGATCGGGCTCGTGCTCACACTGCTGGTGCCGGTGTACCGGGCCGTGTCCCGGGGACACACCGCGAGCGCGGTCCTCGGCACCACGGCGGGGCTGACGGCCGCGGCCTGGTACGACTGGTCGGACGACGCCGGCGGCCTCTTCGTGATCGGCGTGGGCCTGGTCGCGATCGGCAGCCTCGCCGGGACCGCCTCCGTCTCAGCCGTGATCGCCCTGACCGGTCGGGGCGCGCGCCGCGCCGCGTCCTGACCGGCGCGGACCTCGCGGGCAGGGGTCCCCCCGGCGGGCCGGAGGCGTAGGGGTCGCGTCAAGGCCGTACGGGCGGCCGTGAGAGGGCCGTCACCGTCCTCGGCTTCGTCGCGGAGCCCAGGGTGAACGTCCGCGCACCCACCACCGCGCTCGAGGAGCCGGTGGCGAAGGGGTGACGGGGCCGGCGGCTCCGAGGGCCCGGACCGTGACCCGCGCCCCGGACGGGGCCGCGGTTTTCACCGCCCCGGTCCCGCCCCCGAGCGGCTGAAACCGCGCTGAAGCCACGCTGAACCGCCCGGGCCGCACGCTCTGCGGCATGACGACGACGAACGCGGACCCACTCGCGATCGCAGCCACCGGGCTGCGCAAGTCCTACGGGGACAAGACCGTCCTCGACGGCATCGACCTCCACGTGCCCGCCGGCACCGTCTTCTCCCTCCTCGGGCCCAACGGTGCCGGCAAGACCACGGCGGTCGGCATCCTGTCCACGCTGATCTCCGCCGACGGCGGACAGGCGCGGATCGCCGGGTACGACGTCACCGCCGAGGCGCAGGCGGTGCGGGCCGCCATCGGGGTCACCGGTCAGTTCTCCGCCGTGGACGGGCTGATCACCGGCGAGGAGAACATGCTCCTGATGGCGGACCTGCACCACCTCTCCCGGCAGGAGGGACGGCGCGTCACCGCAGCACTGCTGGAACGGTTCGACCTCACCGAGGCCGCGAAGAAGCCCGCCTCCACCTACTCCGGCGGCATGAAGCGCCGCCTCGACATCGCCATGACCCTGGTCGGCAGCCCGCGGATCATCTTCCTGGACGAGCCCACCACCGGCCTGGACCCGCGCTCCCGCCACACCATGTGGCAGATCATCCGCGAACTGGTCTCCGGCGGCACGACCGTCTTCCTCACCACCCAGTACCTGGAGGAGGCCGACCAGCTGGCCGACCGCATCGCCGTGCTCGACGGAGGAAGGATCGTCGCCGACGGCAGCGCCGAGCAGCTCAAGCGGCTCGTCCCCGGCGGGCACGTGCGGCTGCGCTTCTCCGACCCCGAGGCGTACGAGCAGGCGGCCACCGCGCTGCGCGAGGCCACCCGCGACGACGAGGCGCTCACCCTCCAGATCCCCAGCGACGGAAGCCAGCGCGAACTGCGGGCCATCCTCGACTGGCTCGACGCCGCCGGCATCGAGGCCGACGAACTGTCCGTCCACACCCCGGACCTGGACGACGTCTTCTTCGCCCTCACCGCTACCCCCGTGCCCGCCCAGTCCGCCGACAAGGAGACCGCCCGATGAGCGCCGCCGGCCAGCCCTTCCGCGACAACCTCACCATGCTGCGGCGCAACCTGCTGCACGCCCGCCGCTACCCCTCCCTCACCCTCAACCTCCTGCTCACCCCGGTCATCCTGCTGCTGCTCTTCGTCTACGTCTTCGGCGACGTGATGAGCGCCGGCATCAACGGCGGACACGCGGACCGCGCCGAGTACGTCGCCTACCTGGTCCCCGGCATCCTGCTGCTGACCGTGAGCATGACCTCGCTCGGCACCGCCGTGTCGGTGGCCACCGACATGACCGAGGGCATCATGGCCCGGTTCCGCACCATGGCGATCTCCCGGGCCTCCGTGCTGATCGGCCACGTGCTCGGCAGCGTCATCCAGACGCTGATGGCCCTGGTGCTGGTGCTGGGCCTCGGCCTGGCCATCGGCTTCAGGCCCGACGCGACGCCGCTGGAGTGGCTCGCCGCCGCCGGGCTGATGACGCTGGTCAGCCTGGCACTGACCTGGCTCGCGGTCGGCATCGGCCTGGTGAGCCCCAACCCCGAGGGAGCCAGCAACACCGGGACCCCCCTGGTGATGCTGCCGTTCCTGTCCAGCGCGTTCGTGCCGGTGGACGCCATGCCGGGCTGGTTCCGCTGGTTCGCCGAGTACCAGCCGTTCTCGCCCGTCATCGAGACCCTGCGCGGCCTGCTGCTCGGCAGCGGGATCGGCACGAGGAACGCCGTGCTCGCCGTCGCCTGGTGCGTGGGGCTGACCGTGCTGGGCTACCTGTGGTCCAAGGCCCGGTTCAACCGGGAGCCGCGGCGTTGACGCCGGCGGGACTCAGCCGGCGCTCAGCCCCTCGCGGCTCACCCGGCGCTCAGCCCCTCGCGGCTCACCCGGCGCTCAGCTCCCGCAGTGCCGCCGCCCGCAGCTCCTCCCGCCCCAGGGCGGCGTACCTCGACCTCGCGTCGGCGTACGCCGCCCTGTCGGCGTTCTCCGCGGCCCGCCGGGACCGGGCCGAGGACAGGGTCGGGAAGTCCCGCACCACCGGCATCCGCTCCGCCAGCGCCACCAGCCGCACGGCCGCCGTCTCGCCCCCGGCCAGCCCGGCGAGCCCGAGCGCGAGCAACACGGTGCCGTAGACCGGCAGTTCGACGGGGGAGCCGGAGGCGGAGGGGGAGGGGCCGGGGGAGGCGGAGGGACCGGACAGCATCCCCACGAGCCGTTCCCGCAGTTGTCCGGCCAGCCCGGCGACCGGCTCCAGCCGGCCGTGCTGCGCGTGCGCCGCCAGCGCGACCGACTGCACCTGGAGCGACCACGGATGCACGAACGGATCACCGGCATGCAGCACGCTGTCCTCCCGCACCCGCTCCGCCGCCCGGCGCCACAGACCGAGCCCGACCTCCGTCAGCCCCCGGGCCAGCGCGATCTCCGCCCGGGCCAGCAGGTCGGGGGTGTAGATCTGCGGCGACTCGGGCGGCTGTTCCAGGGCCGCCAGCCCCAGCCAGTACTCCGCCTCGTCCACCTCCCCGCGCTGCAGACAGGCCAGCACCAGCCCCCAGCGCACGCCCACCGAGTCCGACCAGTCGCCGAACCGGTCGAGCGCATCGAGCGCGGCGCGCAGATGGTCGTACGCCTCCGCGCCCCGCTCGGACTGGAGGCACAGTTCGCTGATCCGTCCGTGACAGAGGAGCTGCATGGTGGGGTTGGCGAGCGGCCCCAGCGCGTCGAGCATCCGGCGGGCGTACTCCAGCGCGCGCTCCGTGTCGTGCGCCGCGTCCCACACGTAGCTGGCGAAGCACGCCGCCACACCCGCCAGCAGGGGTTCCTCCGCGTCGCACAGCTCCCGCAGCAGCGCGTACTGCGGCGGGTGGATGTCCGGTACGGCGCACAGCACGACGGCCAGCGCCCGCAGCAGCGTGTCCGGCGGAGCGGGCGGCAGCCTGCGCAGCGTCACCAACTGCCGTACCGCGCGCGGGCCGTGCGCCATGAAGAGGCTGGCCGTGCACACGGCCGCCGCGGTGCGGGCCGGTTCGACGTCCTCGGGGCCGGGACGGAAGCGGGACAGCGGCCCGCCGGTGTCGTCGATGAGGGCGGCGAGCCGGGTGAAGTGGGAGTCGGTGGCCCACAGGGAGGCCAGTACGGCGGTGAGGGCCGTGGCGGTGGGCCCGTCGGAGCGGGCCAGCGCGTGCCGCAGCGCGAGGACCAGGTTGTCCTGCTCGGCCCGTATGCGGGTCCAGGAGGGTGCCGGGTCGCTGCTGAACAGCACGTCGTGGTGCTCGCGGCCGAAGTCCCGGGCCCAGCGCAGGAACCGGCCGGTCACCGCCTCCTCCTCGCCGGCCTCGGCCCGCCGGGCGGCGCCGAACTCGCGCAGGGTCTCCAGCATGCGAAAACGCGTCCCGGACGGGCTGTCGTCCACCCTGATCAGGGACTGACCGGCGAGCTGCTCCAGCAGGGACAGCGTGTCCCCCGTCCCGCCGAGCAGGTACTCCGCCGCGTCCTCGGCGAAGCCGCCCGGGAACACCGACAGCGCGCGCAGCGCCGCCCGGCCGTCGGGCTCCAGCAGGTTCCAGCTCCACTCGACCACGGCGTGCAGCGTGCGGTGCCGCTCGGGCGCGTCACGGGCGCCGCCGCGCAGCAGCGCGAACCGGTCCCGGAGACGGCGCGCGATGTCGGCCACGGAGAGCACCCGCACCCGGGCCGCGGCCAGTTCCACGGCGAGCGGCAGCCCGTCCAGGTGGCGGCAGATCTCGGCGACCCGGTCGGCGGGCAGGTCCACGCCGGGCCGGGCCGCCCGCGCCCGCTGCTCGAACAGCTCGACCGAGGTGGCGAGGGACAGCTCCGGCAGGGCGTACACGGACTCCGAGGTCAGCCCCAGCGGGGCCCGGCTGGTCGCGAGGACCCGCAGCTCCTTCGACCGCGACACCAGCGCCCGGACGAGGTCGGCCACGCCGGCGATCACCTGCTCGCAGTTGTCCAGCACCAGCAGTGTCGGCCCCGTGCCCAGCGCGCCGACGATGCCGCTCACCGTGTCGCCGCCCCCGGTGAACTGCCGGCCCTCGCCCGCGCCCACCGCCGCGGCCACCTCGGCGGCCACGTCGTCGTCGGCGGTGACACCGGCCAGCGGGACGAAGTGCACCACGGGCTGCTCGGCAGCGCGGCTCACCGCGTGGGACAGCCGGGTCTTGCCCAGCCCGCCGGGGCCCACGACGGTGACCACCCGGGCCACGCGCAGCATCTCCGCCACGGTCGAGATGTCGGCGCTCCGCCCCAGCAGCGGATTCGGCTCGTGCGGCACTCCCTGCCGGACCCGGGGCGCGTCCGCGCTCAGCAACTCCTGGTAGAGGGCCCTGAGCCCGGGGCCCGGATCGGTGCCCAGCTCCTCGCGCAAGCCCCGCCGGTAGGCGTCGTACCGGGTCAGCGCGGCGGCCCGGCCCACGGTGTCCGCCTCGCAGCGCAGCAGCTCCGCCAGCACCTCCTCGTCCCGCGGCAGCTCCCGGGCCAGTTCGGCCAGCGGCGCCGCGGCCTCCTCCCGCCGCCCCAGCCGGGCGAGCGCGAGCGCGCGGGAGCGTACGAGCGAGCGGTGCGCCCCGAGCCGGTCGGTACGGAGCGCCACCACCGGATCGTGCAGGTCCTCGCCCGCCCCGGCCCCCACGCTCCCGTCCCACAGGGCCAAGCCCGCCTCGGCCTGCGCCAGGGCACCCGCGTGATCCCCGGCCCGCGCCCGCGCGGCGCTCGCCGCCTCGTGCAGCAGCAGCGCCGAACTGTCGACCTGGGCCTCGTCCAGCGCGAGCCGGTACCCCGTCGGCGTACTGACGACCAGCTCCCCGCCCACCTGTGCCCTGAGCCGCGACACCAGCACCTGCACGGCCTTGCCGGGCCGCTCCGGCAGCCCGTCCGGCCACAGCCCCTCCACCAGCCGCCCGGTACTGCACCCGGCCCGCAGATCCCCGGCGAGCAACGCCACCAGCCCGCGCAGCCGGGGAGCGGTGATCTCCCGCCCACGACAGGCGACTTCGGACAACAGAGCCAACTCGGTGGTCACGCGTGAAGACTAGCCACCCACCGCTCTCGGGGAGGAAGAGACCGAGCTTGGCCGGCCCGGGGCACTACGGCATTCCCGCCGACCGGTGCGTCAAGGACCTGGAACCGGCCGCTCTCCGCCCGGCGACCGACACGAGCGGACGGCAGGACCTGGACCTCACACGCCCAGCGGACGCACGCTTCCCCAGCCTGTTGGCCGCCGTCGGCCGGCATCCCGGCGCGTTCACCCGCGGGATCACCGGCCGCAGGCGCATCCGGCCGCCGCCGGGGTCTCCACGGTGGCCGGGCCGGTGCAGCATCCGGCGCCGGTGGCGTCGGGGTCGGCGCTCTTTCCGAGGGTGCCGGCGTCGGCCTTCACGACGTAGACCTCCCAGGGCTCCTTGCCGGGGCCGTGGACCCAGACCTTGTCCTGGAGGGCGTAGCAGCAAGAGGTGTCGTTCTCCTCGAAGGTGGCCAGGCCGGCGTCCTTGAGCCGGGTGGTGGCGGCGCTGACCTGGTCGGTCGACTCCACCTCGACGCCGAGGTGGTCCAGCCGGGTCTCCTCGCCGGGCTCGCCCTCGATCAGGACGAGCTTGAGCGGCGGCTCGGTGAGGGCGAAGTTGGCGTAGCCCTCGCGCCGCTTGGCCGGTTCGGTGCCGAACAGTTTCGAGTAGAAGGCGATCGACGCTTCCAGGTCACTGACGCGCAGGGCGAGCTGAGCACGGGACATGGCGTGGCCCCCATCTGGTTGCATTGACGTCTGTCGATACAGAGCTTGCGGCCTGGATCGAGAATCGTCAACATAGAAGAATGTCGAAGCAAGAACTGGTGATGCTCGGTCAGGACGACCGGTCCGCCGCCTGCTGCCCGGGGCTGGTGACCGCACCCCTGGACCAGGACCAGGCGGCCGAGCTGGCGAAGATCTTCAAGGCGCTGGGTGACCCGGTGCGCCTGCGCCTGCTGTCGATGATCGCTTCACGGGCCGGCGGCGAAGTCTGCGTATGTGACCTGACCCCGGCCTTCGAGCTGTCACAGCCGACGATCTCGCATCACCTCAAGCTGCTCAGGCAGGCGGGCCTGATCGACTGCGAGCGCCGGGGCACCTGGGTCTACTACTGGGCGCTGCCCGGCACCCTGGACCGGCTCGCCGCGTTCCTCGCCACCGCACAGAAGGCCGAGGCGACCGCGTGAGCGGATCACTGGGGCGCCGTGCCCTCGCCGAGGCCGTGGGGTCGGCCGCCCTGGTCACCGTGGTGGTCGGCTCCGGTATCCAGGCCACCGAGCTGACCCACGACGTGGGCGTGCGGCTGCTCGCCAACTCGCTGGCCACAGTGTTCGGGCTGGGGGTGCTCATCGCTCTGTTCGGGCCGGTCTCCGGCGCCCACTTCAACCCGGTCGTCACGCTCGTGGCCTGGTTCACCGGCCGGCGCACCCCGGACGGGCTGACCCTCCAGGACGTGGCCGCGTACATCTCCGCCCAGACGGCCGGAGCGATCGGCGGCGCCGTCCTGGCGGATGCCATGTTCGCCAAGCCCCTGGTGCGGTGGTCCGGCCACGACCGCTCCGCCGGCCACCTGTGGCTCGGCGAGCTGGTCGCCACCGCCGGTCTCGTCCTGCTGGTCCTCGGCCTCGGGCGTACCGGACGCACCCACCTCGCTCCGGCGGCTGTGGCGTCCTACATCGGCGCGGCGTACTGGTTCACGTCGTCCACGTCGTTCGCCAACCCCGCCGTCACCGTCGGCCGCGCCTTCACCGACACCTTCGCCGGGATCGCGCCCGCCTCGGTCGGCCCGTTCGTCGCGGCCCAGGCCGCCGGTGCCGTGGCCGGCCTGAGCCTGGTGGCCGTCGTGTTCGCGCGGCCCGTACCGACGCCGGTCGCATCCGTCCCCGCGCAGGACGAACCCGCACTCGCCGCTCCCTCCTCGAGCCTCTGACCCGCCGCCCGGAAAGACACCCGCCATGCCCTCTCCCTCCCAGCGACCGTCTGTCCTGTTCGTCTGCGTCCACAACGCCGGGCGCTCCCAGATGGCGGCCGCCTTCCTCACCCACCTGGCAGGCGACCGCGTCGAGGTGCGCTCCGCCGGTTCCGCCCCCGCCGGCACCGTGAACCCGGCCGTCGTCGAGGCCCTGGCAGAGCTGGGCATCGACATCTCGGCAGAGGTGCCGAAGGTGCTCACGGTGGAGGCGGTCCAGGCGTCCGACGTCGTGATCACGATGGGCTGCGGCGACACCTGCCCCGTCTTCCCCGGCAAGCGCTACCTCGACTGGGAACTCCCCGACCCGGCCGGCCAGGGAGTCGAAGCGGTTCGCCCGATCCGCGACGAGATCGAGAAGCGCGTCCGCGGCCTGGTCGACGAGATCGCCCCGGCGAACTGACCGGGCAGGCTCGGCGGGTACCGCGTCACGGCGATGGGCACCGGGCACGCCCACCAGGCCTGACGCTCCGCCAACGCGGCATCGACGAAGGCAACGCGACCTTCGAGACCACCGCCCCACAGGGGAAGAGTCCGACGCCGCCAGGCTCCCGCGACACCGATACGTCGCCCGCGACGACTCGGGCAGGGGCCTGGGCGGGGTCGCCGTAGTGCCGGTCTGGGACCGGTGCGCGTACGCCGGCGTCGTCGAACACGTCGGTATACGTCCAGGTCCACCCCGACGCCCGCAGCCGTGACGTCGGCGCCGCACTGCTCCAAGAGCTGATCAGGCCCACTGAGACCGCCGGGATCCGGACGATCCAGCCGGGGACTTCCACCTCGTCATGGGCCGCCACCGATCAGTGCCGGATATGCAGGTCCGCACAGTGCTCGACACGCCGGAAGCCACGGGGCCGTGCTCACTCGCGCCGAAGCCGTTCCAGTCCACGGCCGCAAGCACTCCTAGGCGCCCCAGCTGCTGTTGCGGCTGTCGGGGCGGCGGGATGTGAACCCACGGCCTCTTCGTCCCCGATGAGGTGCGGTTGGTGAGCCGTCGCCCTCCCCTCTCACAGGAAGGTTGTCCATGAAATTCGTCAAGGCGGACTGGGATCCCGAGCTGCACGGATTCCGTCTGGATGCGCACGCCTACCTGGCCGAGCTGCCGCGTTTGCGCGCGGCCCTGCCTCCCGGCGCGCGATCTTTCGCGACCGACCCCGGGCACTATGACATCGCGGGCGCCATCCGCTGTGTGAAGGATCTGGAACTCGCCGGGATTCACCTGGCCACCGACAAGAGCGGGGGGCTGGTCCTGGACTTCGCACCCAACAAGTTCAAGCACGATTCCGGCCTGCGCATCAGCTACTCGGGCGTCACGCATTTCTCCATCGACTATGAACACTCCATCGACTGGATGAGCGTCGACACCGTGCTCCTCGACGAGATCCTTCCCGAGGAGGACGGTGGTTGCCTGCACGAGATCGCGCTCACCGACGCGTCGATCACCGTTCGGTCTGCGGATCTGCAGGCAGTGTGGGAGGACGCCGGCTGAGGAGTGGCCGTCCGTCAAGTGACGTTGATGGCCTCAGCATCGACCCGACGAGCCATGATCACTGTGCAGTTCACCGTACGGACCGGCCAGGGCGACGCCGGCGGTTTCGACATGGGCGACATGGCCGTCACCGGGGACTTCGGCACGGCCGACTCGGCCGGCCATGACCCCGATCAGGGGATGATGATCTACCTCTCGATCGTCCAGTTGAAGGACAGCCTGGGTGCGTTTCTCCGGGACAACGCCCGGATGCTGAGCTTCACCGGTGCCGACACATCCTTCGGCCTTGTGGTGCGACGGACCAATGACGGCCTGTCGGTTGCCGGCAAGAACGGCTTAGAGCTCCTAACAGAATCCGGTTGGAGCGTGTCCTCCGGCTGGGTGACTCGGTTGCTTGTGTGTGAGGACGCGTGATCCCCACCCTGGCTGGTCGATGATGAGTTGTGGTCGCGGATCGAGCCGTTGCTGCCTGTCCGGCAGCGTCGGCATCGGCACCCCGGCCGGAATACGCTGGATGACCGCAAGGTGCTATGCGGCATCCTCTTCGTCCTCTACATGGGCATCCGATGGGAGTGGCTGCCAGCCGAGCTGGGCTTCGGCTCAGGCATGACCTGCTGGCGCAGGCTGCGGGACTGGAACAACGCCGGAGTTTGGCAACGCCTGCACGAGGTGCTGTTGTCCGAACTGCGGGCCGCTTGGTCCGCTCGGCCGGCCGCACCTCGTACGCCCATGACGCGCACGGTCGTCTGATCCGCAGGACCCGCAGACTGCTGAACGGCCAGAGCCACACGTGGACCTACGAGTGGAACGCCGAGGACCGGCTGACGGAGGTGGTGGGTCCGGACGGAGACCGCTGGCGCTACGCCTATGACCCGCTCGGCCGCCGCGTCTCCAAGCACCGAGTGTCGAAGAACGGCACGGATACCGACCGCACGGAGTTCACCTGGGAGGACTCGGCCCTGGCCGAGCGGACTCTTTCGGACGGACGGGTAACCACCTGGGACTACGCACCGGGCACCCACCGCCCGGTGGCCCAGACCGATCACCTGCCGCAAGGCGCACCGGACAACACCTCGTTCCTGGCCCGACTGGCGAATGAGTCGGATCCTGGACACAGGCTCCAACTGCATGCGGTGGTCACGGACGGCGTCGGCACCCCCATGGAACTGGTCTCCGACGCAGGAGAGCTCGTCTGGCAGCACCGCACCACTCTCTGGGGCACCGATTTCCGGACCCCTGAGCCCTCCACCGGCTCGGTCGACTGCCCGCTGCGCTTCCCGGGTCAGTACGCCGACCACGAGACCGGGCTGCACTACAACCTCCATCGTTACTACGACCCGGAAACGGCCCGGTACATCAGCCCGGACCCGCTGGGCCTCGCGCCCTCCAGCAATCCCCACGCCTACGTGGTCAACGCCTTGGGCTGGACGGACCCGTGGGGCTTGGCTCCCAAGTGCGGAATCGACTTGTCCAGCGCCACTCCGCACAGCGGCCGTTTCCCTAACTCCGCGAAACCGAACGAGATTCTCGTGCGCCGGAAGCAAGACGGGAGCGTGACGGCCTACGCTGTGTACGACGATCAAGGGCTGCCCATCAAACGTGTCGACGTCGACCCGGACTCCAAGCCGCATGGTGGTGTCCCGGTGCCCCACGTGCTGGAGACCACCAGGAACGTGAACCCGAAGACCGGACAGACGTTCCTCACATGGAAGAAGATGCCCAGGCCAGCTCGTCCCGACGAGCTCCCTCAGTGAGTGCGAAGGACGGATGATGGACCCGCTGCGAGTTCGGGATGTGCGGGAGTGGACGCAGGCGGTAGGCAGCGACGCCGACTACCTCGACTACCTGTCGCAGCAGGTGGGACTGGGCGAGTGGGCCGCGTTCACCCGCGTGTTCATGCCCCGGTTCGTGGAAGTGGAAGGGTGCGTCCTGTGGGACCGCGTCTACGAGCCCGGCAACTTCCGTATCTGGCACGAGCGGCTGCGGGGGGACGCTACATCGATCGAGGCCACGCTGAATCAGTTCCCTCTCGCGCTCTACATCGACGTAGCGGAGGATCCCGACTCCGAGGCCGCGGCCCAAGTTCTGGCCGAGGAGATCGCGTGTTCCTGGGACAGGTGTCTGCGCGACGCCTTCCCGGACCGCTCGTTCCGGGTTGTCGCGAGCGGCACGGAGGACGGCCCGGTCGTCAGCTTCACGACGGTCCGCTGACGCAGCGGGACCACCGCCGCGGAAGGCTGCGAACGAAGTGCGTCACGCCTGTCCTGGGCGAGGGGGTTCGCCATGGAACCCGCAGCCGGCCGGGGCCCGTCCGCCGCCGACATAACTGGCGGGCTGGTCCTGGGCGCGCTCTGTCGCCGGAGCCCTCCCGCTGTGGACGGCGACTGCGTGTACGAAGTCGCCCCCCGGATGCGTCGTTCACCGTCCGGTTCGCGGATTTGCACGCCGCGTGGGAGGACACCAGCCGAGCATTCCGCTCGGGACCACGTCTTCCTCAACGGCGGTCGGATGGCGGGGCGGGGGCACCAAGACCCGGGAATCCCGGCGCACGCTCGCTCTGCCGGCGCAATGCGCGGACGCTCTTAGGTTGGATCCAGTAACTGCCTGATCTGCTACTTCGGCTGTCGGGGTGGCGGGATTTGAACCCACGACCTCTTCGTCCCGAAGCAAGTTGGGCGGAGGCTCGACCTGCGGCGTGTGCGCCCTTCACCTGCGGCGATGGTCCGCGGGCGTCCGTACTTGTCCGCCGCTGTCTGCCAGCGTTGTCACGCAGTTAGACACGCACGCGGTGGCGACCGCTTCAGTCCTCTCCAGGCGGGATGAGGCGATCGGCGCTCTCAGCGTCGTCAACGTGTCCGTCCGCGTCGACGGTAATCGGGGTGGCACGCCCCATGGCGGTGACCAGCCATGCGAGCACCTGCTCGGTCAGCGGCCCGTTACCGGGTCCCTCGTCCTCCCAGTACGCGCGCCAGCCGCCTCCGGGTATGGCTGCCACTACCTGGTCGGCGCGCTCCAGGTGGGAGAAGTCTGAGTAGTCCGTTACCGGGAGGCGGGTGCCGTGCTTGGGGTCGACCACGAGGGCAACGCCTGTCGCCTCGTCCCAGGCGTCCACGTCCATGGTCCGAGCGATCATCGTCTCTGTGCCGGTGAAGATCGCGAGCCAACCTGTCCCGTTGAAGTAATGCATGCGGTCATCGTCCATGACGGCGGCTAGCATGACCGGCCACAGTTTCGTTGCTGGTGGGATCTCAGCTTGGGAAGCTCGGGCCTCCTGTGGATGGTCGTTGGCTGACCTGCTGCTCAGCGGCTGAGTGACCTGGTGGGCCGTCTTCCTGTTACTCGCCATTCCCCGTGGTTCCCTGCACGACCTGGCACGATTCTGGCATGACCTCTTCATCCCGAACTCTGGCTGAAGGGGTAGGTGGGCTGATCGGGAGGCCACCTGTGTGAATTGGCGGTCGGCTGCGGCCGAGGTGGTTGCTGTACTCCGCTGCTGTACTGCAGCCCTCAGATAAGTTGTTCAGCTGGTCGTACTCGGCAGCCTCGAACGTGGCTCGTAGATGACTGCGGGTGGATGTTGCTGGCTGCCAATTGCGCAGTCAGATCACGTCTCGTAGTGGCGGCACTGAGAGTCCACTAGGGTGGATCACCCTGTTGGAAGGGGAACCCGATGCCTACGCTGCTCTACTACCCTCTGGTCAGACCGCCTCAGGAGGTCCTGCACCAAGCGTTGTTGTACTGGGATGACGTGGCGTCCGTGGTGCCGATGGATCCAGAGGTGTACGAGGATGCAGTCTCGGATGAGCTGAAGGACCTCAGGGAACGAGGGCTCTACCATCCTATCGTCCTCGGTACTCAATACCGCCAGCCACTCGACGACATGCTTCATCGTGAAGTCTTGACCCGGGAATTATGCGAGCTTGCTGCCGGGCCGCCGAGTCCTCAGGTTTCTGTCATGGATGCCTTTCTCTTCCGCTCGAAGCTCGGACACTTTCTGGAGGAAGAGATCATCCGCCTAGGTCTGGGGCGAAGGCTTGAGAGCTCGGAGAGGTGGCGTGGCGCCAGCCTGGCCGTGTCTAGTGAGGTGCGCCTCCTATTACTCGGCACACTGGCGCAGGAAGTGGCTGTTACGACTGACACTCGCGCCTACACGCCGTACACCGATCAACGATCCGCCCATGAGACGTCGCTTCGGCCGATGGCTCCTGGCTTCGGTGTAACAGCCTGGCGAGTTGAGCTTGGCCGCCTGCTGCCCATGCCAGCACCGGGCACCCCCACATCAGAGATCCTGGCTTTTCGTGACAGGTATGCCGACGAGCGGGAACGCTTGATGGGTGCCACTCAGACCATGCTCAGCGATTTGCGCCGCGAATGGGAGCATCCGGCCGACGTGCTGGAACGCATGCGAGTGGCGCTTAAACAGGCGCGCGAAGACTACCAGGCGGCTGCCCGAGCAAGCCGTATGGCCTGGGTGCAGAGGTCCATCTCGGTTACGGTCGGAGTGGCTACGGCTGCTGTGGGTGCGTTGGTTGTCCCAGATCTCGCCTGGGTAGCCAGCATAGCGGGCAGCATCGGGTTCAATATCGCAACCCGTGAGGTCCGTCCGCTGTTCCGCGCGAGGAATGGGCACCCGTTCAGTTATCTGCACCAGGTTGATCGCGAGCTGGCGTAATGATAACTGCCGTCGGTGTTGCACGTGTGGTATGGCACCTGAAACAGCAAAGGCTGACTCGGGAGGAACTTCTTTGAGGTGGCCCTTCTCGCTGTGCCTCTGGCACTATTCGAACCTGCGACACCCGCTTTAGGAGTTCGATCCGATCCCGTTCCAGCTGCTGTCGACGGCTGGTGCGAGGGCCAGACAGAGATGCTGGTGTACGTCCCCGTCCGGCGTCGTTGATGTCAGCAGTGGATGTCGGAAGCCTATCGACCAGGTTGGAACCGGAACCGCGGCTCAGATGAACGCGTTCCTGAACGGGGCTGAATGAGACGGAAACTGAGACGGTCTGCTCGCCCACCGCTGTCAGAGGTCTCGTCTAGTCTCCGGCCATGAGCATGATAGGTGAGTATCTGCGCGTTACGGCTGCTGAGCTCGACCGGGCGATTCGGGACCCTGACTGGGCGCTGGATTTCGCCGAAGAGGTTCAGGACGCCGAGGAGGAGTCAGAGCCTGCGCCGACCGAAGCGCGTCATTTCAGCACGTCCAAGACCTGGGACATGCTGGGCTTCTTCTTGACGCGTGCCGACTTCCCGGTGGACGTCATCCATGGTGAGGAGTCGTTTGCCGAGGATGAGGACTGGGGTTACGGACCACCGAGGTACCTGCGCTCGGAGCGGGTGGGTCTTGCAGCGCGGGCGCTGCGTGCCACCACGTATGACCAGCTCGTTAGCGGCGTGAATCCGGCCGACCTGACCAAGGCTGATGTGTATCCTCTGGCTGCTGCGTATCCCCTCGGATGGGATGAACCTGGTGCGCTTGAGTGGGGGCGTCACTGGTACGACGGCCTGACGCAGTTCTTCGAGGCTGCTGCGGCGGCGGATGACGCCATGCTCGTGTGGCTCGACTGATCGCCTCTGCCTGTCGCGACGCATCGGACGACGTGGCCATGCCAAACAGTTGGTGAGCGATCTTGAAAACCGTCGTGGCGCGAGTCACCGTGGGTTCAAATCCCACACCCACCGCCAGCACAAACGGCCCCTGACCAGGCAGATCGGTCAGGGGCCGTCGAGTTGAGCTGCGCCCGCTCTTCTCCGCGGTTCCCCGTGGTTTCCCGCTCGATCGGGCACGGAGGGGGCACGGACATCTTCGTCCCGAAGCAAAGCGAAGGCGTCTGCTGTTCGGGGAGCCAGCGATCCGCTCTGCCAGGAATCGGTGATGTCGGTCCAGCCGTGGAGGTAGGCGCTGCGCGCGCCGTGCTCTGCTGCTTGGTCGTAAAAGAGGGTGAACTTGTAGACCCTGCCGTCTTCGGAGATGACTTGCCCGTCCTCGTGGTCGGGGCCCTCCTGCAAGAGGTCGACGACGATCGTTCGGCCCGGATCGAGTCCCTGGCCCGTCAGGAGTTCCCGCAACCGCCTCCACAGGTCGTAGTCGCTGGTCCTCAGGAGGTCGGTGTACTGAACGACGATGCTTGACACCATGAGCCCATGATCGGTTCGGCAGCTGGTGAAGGGAAGCGGGCCGATGAGGTCAAGGCCGGCGGTAAGCCCTCAGCTTGGGAAGCGGGCATGCGGCGTTAGGCTGTTCGGATGGCGGATCAGGGTCGGTTAGTCCGGTGTGCTAGATGCGCGGCCCAGTGGAAGGTGTGGGGGCCCGGTCTTCATTTCTGCCGGCGATGTGGACTCATGGTTGGTGCAACCGAGCGGCCGCAGCGTCCGGGAAGGACGCCGAAAGACTGGTTGGGAGCAGCCATCTTGCTCACGGTCGCCGTGGTGATCGTCGTGCTCCTCGGAGGCAAGTATTGAGGCCACGGTCGGGCTACGGGCCCGGCCGAGCGTGGCCGTCCCCGAGCTTGAAAACCTCGTGACAGCGACTTCAGGGTGGGTTCACCCTCCCGCCTCCGTGCTGAGAACGTTGGGAACGGCCCCCGACCTGTCGAGTAGGCCGGGGGCCGTTCTCATGCATGGCTGCCGTGACTGCCCGGTGTTCCCCGTGGCTCCCCGCTCCATCGGGCAGGGCTGAGGCACGGGCAACTTCTGATCCGTAGCTCTACAGAGATCGGTCAGCGACGGTCATACAGGTCGCGCATCGGCCCCAGGGGGACGCTACGGGCCGGGGCCGGTTGCTGTGGTTGCTGTATCCGGCTGCTGTACAGCAGGATCCTGGTGGGGGTGGCGGCATGGAGCGGGAACTACTCGAACGGCTACTGGTTGGCAACGACGAGGCGTCCGTGGCCGCTCTGGCTGCGCTCCGCTGCGGCGGTTCCTACGTGGTTTGGGAGGGGACTACGCCTGCTGAGCCGCTCGCCCTTATCTATGGACGTCGGCTACGGCACACACGCCGCCGGGGCATCGAGACCACGAACCTGACACGCGCCGTGGAGTTGCTCGGTCGGCAACAGCAGCCGGTTCGCCTGGGGGAGATCAGGGCTGCCGATGGCTCATGGACGTTCATGCTGTTTCTGACCGAAGACGGCAGCAGGCTGATCGCGTGCACCGGCGTGCGGCGGACCCACGTCTGAACCTCAGCCGACGAAAGTCAGCGACGACGGCGGGGGCGTCGAACGATCAGGCGCGCGTATGTCTCGCCGTACCCCCACCGGGCTCAGCCACACTACTGATGCCGTCGACCAGAGCAAGCCGCGGCGGCCGGCACGTGACCACCGCGGCGTGCCCTCAGCTTGGGAAGCAGCGAGCATCGCGGGCCTGTCGTCGGCGCTGACCTGCTTGAACGGCAGGTTCGTAACCTCTGCGGGCTCGACTGCTTTCACCGTGATTCCCCGCTGCTCCCCGCTCGATCTGGTGCACTTGTGGTGCGGTTACCTACGAACCGGCGCGTCTGCACGTGCCTTAAAGGTGTTGCTTGGCTGCCCTGACCAGTCGGCTGATGTCGTCACGGGTCCGTACCCTGGCAACGTCGAGTTCTGTTCTGCTGTCCGTCTTGGACAGCGTCGTAACGTCTGCGAGCAAGTCCTCCGCGGCCTGGCTCAGAGTCACGTCATCGGTGAGCATCTGTGCCCGGAACAGTGCTTCTTGAGCGTTGGAGCGCAGGTCGTAGGCGCGGATCCGTACCGTGTCGGGGTCCTCCGGTGGTGGCTGTTCGTGCTCGCAAAACCATAGGTGAACGAGGCAGCGGCGGTAGTTGACCAATGCGCCGGCGTAAGCGGAGTAGGCATCGAGTCGTTCCTGCCGGAGCTTCTCTTGGCGGGTGAACTGGTGGCTCCTGTCGGCGGTGCGCTGCTGGAACGCCAGGGTGATCCCCGAACCAAGCAGCGTCCCTAGGACGGCTATGCCGCTGGCGATGATGGTCTCCACCACCCAAGCTGATCACGCATCGAGGGTCCTCCGTTGGGCGTTGCCCAACCCCGATGCCAACACGCTTTCCAACTGTCTGAGGAGTTGGGTCTCCTACCTGCGACTATCGGCGTCTGGCGCGTGCAGTGCGCCTGACTTGTGGTCCGATCTGGCGCGCAAGGAAGTGCTGCGGGACCACGAAGACGGTCTCGCCATCGCGCCCACCAACTACACGGTCAAGGACGCCGTGACGGACTGGCTGGAGTACGGGTTGGCGGGCCTCGACCTCCGCACCGTTGAGACCGTCACGCTTCTGAGTCAGAAGCACGTGATTCCGTCGCTCGGCGCGCGAAAGCTTCGCGATCTGAGCGCGGAGGACGTAGATCGCTGGCTGGCCACCAAAGCGAAGACGCTCAGCACGCGCACGCTCCAGGGAATCCACTCCTGCCTCAACCGCGCGGTCAAGCGGGCCATGGCGCGGGACAAGGTGAAGCGGAATGTCGTCGAGTTGTGCTCAGTGCCGCAGGGGCAGGCCGGGCGCCCGTCCAAGGCGCTCACTTTCGCCCAGGCTGAGGCCGTACTCAAGGGCGCCGAAGGGACTTCGATGTACGCGTACATCGTCGTCGCGCTTCTGACCGGTGCCCGCACGGAAGAACTGCGGGCCCTCACCTGGGACCACGTCTTCCTGAAGGGCCGCCGGGATCTGGACCCGCCGCAGCCTCCGCACATCGCCGTCTGGCGCTCGGTACGGCGGAGCGGAGACACCAAGACCAAGAAGTCCCGGCGCACGCTCGCTCTGCCGGCGCGCTGCGTCGAGGCCCTTTGGCAGCAGTTCGAAGATCAGGGCTGGGATCGGCTCGCAGCTGAGGACAAGTGGGAGGAACACGGTCTTGTCTTCTCGTCGGCCGTGGGCAAGCCTCTCGACGCTGCCAATGTCCGCCGTGCCTTCCGCCAGGCGCTCAGGGGCATCGACGGGATCAACGCCGACGAGTGGACTCCGAGGGAGCTACGGCACAGCTTCGTATCCCTGCTCTCCGACCGGGGAGTCCCGCTGGAAGAGATCTCCCGGCTCGTCGGCCACTCCGGGACCGCCGTGACGGAGGAGGTCTACCGGAAGCAGATCCGGCCCGTGATCCAGACCGGTGCGGTGGTCATGGACGGGATCTTCGGCGCCGACCCGCGACGCTCGTAGACACTCGGAAATCGATAGTCACGCAGATAGACACGCAGCAAAGCCAGAGGGCCCTCACCGAAACGGTAAGGGCCCTCTGACCTGCTACTTGGCTGTCGGGGTGGCGGGATTTGAACCCACGACCTCTTCGTCCCGAACGAAGCGCGCTGCCAAGCTGCGCTACACCCCGGTGTCGCTGCTTCCCGCGGCGACGACGTTTACTTTAGCCCACTGGTGGCTGTAGACGAAATCCGGTTTCAGGCGGGGTGGCGGACCGGGGTGGGGCGGGCGTGGTCCAAGGCGACCAGGAGGACGGCCAGGGCGTAGATCGCGAGGCCGATGAGGAGGGCGTTGGCCAGGGTGCCGCGGTAGCCGTGGGTCGCGACGTCCAGGAACGGATAGAGGTACCGGGACGGGCCGGCCGGCGGCAGGAACGCGGGCCTGGTGAGGGAGAAGACCAGGTAGGCCAGGGGGTAGAGGAGCCAGGCCGCGGTCTGGCGCAGGTGCAGGCGGGCCGCGGGGGTCAGCAGGAGCCAGTCCAGCAGGGCCGCCACCGGGACCACGAGGTGGAGGACCTGGAGCGCTGCCCACTGGGCGTGCCAGCGCTCCGGGGGTGACGTCGCCCCGGTCATGGAGAACGGGGGCGTCGTGTGGGCCAGGAGCAGGTGGTAGACCAGGGCCGAGGTCAGGACGTAGAGGAGCGTGGCGCCTGTCACGGCCGACGGGAGCGCGCGGCGGGCCCGCCAGGCTCTCGACGCGGACAGGAGCATCACCACGGTCAGCAGGATGCCGGCCTGGACGCTGAAGTAGCTCAGGATGTCGGCCGGGGTGCCGAGCAGCAGTTCCAGCGCGACGCCGCCGGCCGCCGCCACGGCGGTGACCAGGCGGAACACCGCGGCCCGGGGGCGGCGGACCGGGGCCACCACCGCCGTGGCCGGGACCGGGGCGGGCAGCAGCAGGGGCGGGGCCGGGACCGCGGGCAGGTCCGGGATCTCCCTGGGTATCGGGGCGGTCATGCCCTCACGCTAGGAGCGGGGGAGGGGGGCGGCCATGCGGACTCGTCCGTATGGGGGAGGGCGGGGGAAGGCGCGGGGGAGGGGGTGAGGGGGTGGGCCGTGTGAGGGGCGCGTTCGTGTGGGCGCGGGCCCGCTCCGGGCGCCTGTCGCTCGGTCCCCCGGCCTTGTCCCTCCCTATTACTCCTTGCTCCTCGGCCCCTGACCGCAGCAGCCTGACCCCTTGGCTCCCTACTCCCTCCCCACCAACGTCAGCAGCGTCGCCTCCGGTGGGCAGGCGAAGCGGACCGGGGTGTAGCGGCTGGTGCCGCAGCCCGCCGAGACGTGGAGGTAGGAGGTGTGGCCCTCCGCCGTGTGCGTGGAGAGGCCCTTCACGCGGTCCGTGTCCAGGTCGCAGTTGGTGACCAGGGCGCCGTAGAAGGGGATGCACAGCTGGCCGCCGTGGGTGTGGCCGGCCAGGATCAGGGGGTAGGCGTCCGCCGTGAACGCGTCCAGGACCCGCAGGTACGGCGCGTGGACCACGCCGAGCGAGAAGTCGTAGGAGCCGGACGGGCCGCCGGCCACCTGGGCGTAGCGGTCACGCTTGATGTGCGGGTCGTCCAGGCCCGTCAGCTCGATCGAGACGCCCTCGACCTTCAGGACGCCCCGCGTGTTCGTCAGGTTCAGCCAGCCGGCCTCGTCGAAGCCGTCCCGCAGGTCCTGCCACGGATTGTGGATCGCGCCGACCACCGGCGGGTTGCCGTTCAGGCCGTGCCGGCCGCTCGTCTTCTCCAGCAGGTAGCGGGCGGGGTTGCGGGGCCGGGGGCCGTAGTAGTCGTTGGAGCCGAAGACGTACGCGCCCGGGAACTCCATCAGCGGGCCCAGGGCGTCCAGGACCTCGGGGACGCCCTCGGGGTCCGACAGGTTGTCGCCCGTGTTGATCACGAAGTCGGGGCGCAATCCGGCCAGCGACTGCAGCCAGCGCTGCTTCTTGCGCTGCCCGCTCACCATGTGGATGTCGGAGACCTGCAGCACGCGCAGCGGGCGCATGCCCGGGGGCAGGACGGGGACGGTGACCCGTCGGAGGCGGAAGGAACGGGCCTCGAAGCCCGCCGCATAGACCAGGCCGGCGGCGCCGGCCGCCACGATTCCCAGGGGGATTCCGTATCGCGCGCGCATGTGCCCATCGTGTCAGACGCGTTGGTCACGGTGAGACCGGCCGCCCGGTAAATCGGCGGGCGTGCCGGGCGGTGCACCTGCGACAATCGGGCCATGACCACCACGCTCAAGTCGAAGCTGCACGACGACCTCAATGCCGCGATCAAGGAGCGCGACGAGCTCCGCTCCTCGACCCTGCGGCTGACGCTCGCCGCGATCACCAAGGAGGAGGTCGCGGGGAAGGAGAAGCGTGAGCTCTCCGACGACGAGGTGGTGAAGGTGATCACCCGTGAGGCCAAGAAGCGCCGTGAGGCCGCCGAGGCCTTCGCGCAGGGCGGCCGTGCGGCGCAGGCCGAGCGGGAGAAGGCGGAGGGCGAGGTGCTGGCCGGGTACCTGCCCAAGCAGCTGTCCGACGAGGAGCTGAACACGATCGTCGCCGAGGCCGTGGAGGAGGCGAAGGCGGCCGGTGCCGAGGGGCCGCGGGCCATGGGCGCCGTCATGAAGATCGTGAACCCGAAGGTGGCCGGCCAGGCCGAGGGCGGGCGGGTCGCCGCCGCGGTGAAGAAGCTCCTTCAGGGCTGAGTGACCGACTCGTACGTCAGGGCAGTACGGCCTCGGGGCAGTACGGCTTCGGGGCAGTACGGCCTCGGGTCAGTACGGCTTCAGGGCGGTACCGCTTCAGGCAGTCCGGCTTCAGGCAGTCCGGCTTCAGGTAGTACGGCGTACGACAGCGGGGCCGCACCCGGGCGACGGGTGCGGCCCCGCTGACGTGGGGTGACGGCGGCTACCTCCGTCCGCCCGCGCCTCCGTGGCCGTGTCCGTTGTTCCCGCCGTTCACCTGGCCCTGGATGAAGTTGCCGGGGAGGGAGATCGTGGGGGTCGGGAACGTGCCGCCGAGGGTGCCGCCGGTCGCGTCACCCGTGGTGCCGTGCGTCGCTCCCCCGTCCGTCGGGCCGCCGATCAGTCCGCCGATCAGCCGTCCCGTCGTGGCCCGGTTGTTGTCGTCCTCCGTCCCCCCGTCGCCTTTTCCCGGATCATCACCCTCGTGGGTGTCGTCGGGGATGTCGACCAGGTGGAAGTCCTCGACGGGCTTGCCCTCCAGCGCGCCGCTCATCATGTCGCGCCAGATCGGGCCCGGGACCTCACCGCCGTAGACCTTGTCGTGCGGGACGCCGCCGATGGTGATGTTGGTCATCTTCCGCTTGTGCTGGGGGTCGCCGACCCAGACCGCGCCCGCCATGTTCGGGGTGTAGCCGACGAACCAGGCCGCGAAGCGCTCGTCCGTCGTACCGGTCTTGCCCGCGCTCGGGCGGCTGCCGAGACCGGCCTCCTGGCCCGTGCCGTCCTCGACCACGCCCTTCAGGAGGGTGCTGACCGTGTCGGCGGTCTGCTCCGACATCGCCCGCGAGCAGGTCGACTTCGGCACCGGCAGGGACTTCCGCTCGCTGCCGACCTTCTTGGTGACCGACTCGATGGCGACGGGGGTGCAGTACATCCCGCGCGACGCGAAGGTGGCGTAGGCGTTCGCCATCGTCAGCGGGGACATCTCCTGGGTGCCGAGCGCGATGGAGGGGGCCTGCTGGATCTGGCGTCCGTCCGCGCGCTGCACGCCCATCTTCTTGGCCATGTCGATGACCGGGCAGATGCCGATGTCGCTGATCAGCTGCACGTAGTAGGTGTTGACCGACTTGGCGGTCGCCTCCTTCATGGCGTACGGACCGTGCTCGGACTCGTTCTCGTTGGTCAGCTTGGTGGGCTTGTTCGGGTCGTCGTGCCAGGTCTTGCCGTCGCACGCGGAGACCGGGCTCGGGTACGTCATCTCGTACGGCGAGGAGTACTCCTGCGTCGGGGGCTTGCCGCCCTCGACGGCCGCCGCGGCGACGATCGGCTTGAACGTGGAGCCGGGCTGGTAGCCGGCGCCGCCGCCCATGTCCCCGTTGACGGACAGGTTGATCGTCGTCTCGTCGTCCTTGACGTTGACGCCGTACGGGCGGGACTGGCCCATGGCGAGGATCTTGCCGGTGCCGGGCTCGACGATGGTCGCGGCGGTCGCCACGGCGTCGCTCTTGTAGACGTGGTCCTTGATGGACGCCTGCGCGGACCGCTGGGCCTGCGGGTCGAGCGTCGTACGGATCGTCAGGCCGCCCCGGTTCCAGAGCTTGGCCCGGGCCTCCTTGGTCTTGCCGAAGACCGGGTCGGTGAGGACGACCTGGCGGACGTAGTCACAGAAGAAGCCGGCGCCCTTCGCCGCGGTGATGCAGCCGTTCTTGGGGCGGCTGGTGTGCAGGCCGAGCGGCTTCTCCTTGGCCTGGTCGGCCTCCTTCTGGGAGATGTCGCCGAGCTCCGCCATGCGCTGCAGGACGGTGTTGCGCCGCTTGGTGGCCTCCGCTTCGTCGTTCACCGGGTCGTAGCGGCTCGGGGACTGCACGATGCCGGCCAGCAGGGCCGACTCCTGGAGGTTGAGGTCCTTGGCGTGCTTGGAGAAGTAGCGCTGGGAGGCGGCCTCGACGCCGTAGGCCTGCTCGCCGAAGAAGGTGATGTTCAGGTAGTTCTCGAGGATCTTCTTCTTGCCGAGCTTGTCCTCGATCTGGATCGCGTACTTCAGCTCGCGGATCTTGCGGCCCAGGGTCTGCTGGGTGGCCTCGGCGACCTTCGTCGGGTCGTCGCCGGCCTCCTCGATGAAGTAGTTCTTCACCAGCTGCTGGGTGAGCGTGGAGGCGCCCTGGGCGACCCCGCCCTCCTGCGCGTTCTTGTTCAGGGCGCGCAGGACGCCCTTGAGGTCGACGGCGCCGTGCTGGTAGAAGCGCGAGTCCTCGATCGCGACGATCGCCTTCTGCATGTACGGCGAGATGTCCTTCAGGTCGACCACCGTACGGTCGCGGGAGTAGACGGTCGCGATCTGTTTGCCCTGGTTGTCCAGGATCGTCGTGCGCTGGCTCAGCTGGGGGCTCTTCAGGTTGGCCGGGATCTCGTCGAAGCCCTGGACCGAGCCCTTGGCCGCGAGGCCGAGCGCGCCGGCAGCGGGCAGCGCGATGCCCGCCATCACGGCTCCGGCGAGCACACTGACACCGAGGAACTTGGCGGCCTGCTGCATGGGCGACAGACCGCCGCCCGGGCGCTTCTTTGGCATGGGGGCAGCCTAATCCGTACTGTTGAGCGTTCCGAAGGAGCGACCGCATCACGGCACGGCAAAGCGCGGGGGGCCGGCGTTCCCATTCGCCGGACACGCGCCCAGGCCTTGGCCTAAGCTGCTCTCAACTGTCACAGCTGAGCGGTCACGTAGCTATACGTCCGGCGAACCCGAATCGTTCCGGACGTGGCCCGGACTTCCCAGGGACGGCTCGTTCCCTGAGAAGGGCGAGCCCGATTCCGCCTCGTGTGTCACCTGGCGCCCGATGTGACGCACCACCACTGTCCCGCTTTGTCGGGATGGTCGCGCATGTCGCCAGCTCACTCCCGCGGGTGATCTGCCGCTTACCCATAGTCCGTTCGGGCCATTCAAGATTGGGCCCGCAGGGGGTGTTGCGCTGTCCCCACCTTCCGTAACGTCCTCAACTGGCGGCGGTGAATATGCCGCTGCCGCCGTGGGGGAGCCTCGATTCGGGAGAGGACGGCGCCGGTATGGGCTGGGTAACCGACTGGAGTGCGCAGGCTGCCTGCCGCACTACCGATCCGGATGAACTGTTCGTTCAGGGAGCAGCGCAGAACAGGGCCAAGGCGGTGTGCACCGGATGCCCGGTACGCACGGAGTGCCTGGCGGATGCGCTGGACAACCGCGTCGAGTTCGGCGTGTGGGGAGGCATGACGGAGCGTGAGCGCCGCGCACTGCTGCGCCGCCGGCCCACCGTGACCTCCTGGCGGAGACTGCTGGAGACCGCCCGCTCGGAGTACGAGCGGGGCGCGGGCATCGTGCCCCTCGACAACGACGAGGTGTACGAGAACTACGCGGCGGTGAGCTGAGGGCATCCGTCCTGCGAGGGGCGCATGGTCCTGCGGCGGGTACACGCCCCCTGGGCAGCAGCCGTCGCCTGCGTCTTCCGCGTGCGTGTTCCGCGTGTGCGCGGGGCCTGGCGCGTGGGACGGCGCGTGACCACCGTTCCTGTGGTCTGCCGCGGCCTGTGACGGGCGGCATCCAGTGGTGAGCGGCGTCCTGGTCTGCCGCGTCCTGTGGTCCGGCCACGTGCCCCCTGGTTCGTGTGCGTTCGGCTTACGTGTCTTCCGGCCGCCCCGCCGCCAGGCGGTCACCGATGTCGCGCAGGCCCGCGAGGTCGTGGACGTCACCGGGCAGCGCCGGTACCTCCGCCACCGCCACCTCGGGGTGACGGGCGGTGAAGCGGTCACGCGTGCGCTGCTCACGCGAGAGCAGCTGCATGCGGTCGGCGTGCAGCCTCAGCAGTCCCGCGGTGAGCCGGTCGACAGAGCGCTCCGTGTCGGCGGGGGAGCCTTCCTCGGAAGCGGCGGCTGCGGGAGTTCGTGAACTGCCGTATGTGTCGGGAGAGTTACGAAGTCCAGCTTTCCCGTCCCCCTGATCGACAATGCGGGCGTCCTCAAGATTTTCCGCGGCGGCGAGGGCCCGCTCGGCCGACAGTCCGCCGGCGCCGCTGCCATGGACCCGGTTGAGCACCAGGCCCATCAGCGGCATGTCCTCCGCGGCCAGCCGCTGCACGAAGTACGCGGCCTCGCGCAGGGCGTCCCGCTCCGGCGCCGCCACCACCAGGAACGCCGTGCCGGGCGCCTGGAGCAGCTTGTAGGTGGCGTCCGCGCGCGTACGGAAGCCACCGAAGGTGGTGTCCATCGCGGCCACGAACGTCTGCACGTCCTTCAGCAGCTGACCGCCCAGCAGCTTGCCCAGCGTGCCGGTCATCATCGACATGCCGACGTTGAGGAAGGCCATCCCCGCGCGCCCGCCCAGCTTGGCGGGGGCGGTCAGCAGCCGGATGAGCCGGCCGTCGAGGAAGGAGCCGAGCCGCTTGGGCGCGTCCAGGAAGTCCAGCGCCGAGCGGGAGGGCGGGGTGTCGACCACGATCAGGTCCCACTCCTCCTTGGCCCGCAGCTGGCCCAGCTTCTCCATCGCCATGTACTCCTGCGTGCCCGCGAAGCCCGCCGAGAGCGACTGGTAGAAGGGGTTCGCCAGGATCGCGGCGGCCCGCTCCCGGTCCGCGTGCGCCTCCACGACCTCGTCGAAGGTGCGCTTCATGTCGAGCATCATGGCGTGCAGCTCGCCGTCGCCCTCCGTGCCCTTCACCCTGCGCGGCACGTTGTCGAGGGAGTCGATGCCCATCGACTGGGCCAGCCGCTTGGCCGGGTCGATGGTCAGCACGACCACCTTGCGGCCCCGCTCGGCCGCGCGGAGACCGAGGGCGGCCGCGGTCGTCGTCTTGCCGACCCCGCCGGCGCCGCAGCACACCACGATCCGCGTCCGTGGGTCGTCGAGCAGCGGGTCGACGTCCAGCACGCGCGCGGAGAGCCGCGAGCGTGCCGCGTCCTGGTGGGGGGCGGCGTCCTGTGCCTCGGCCGGGTCCGCACTCATGACAACCCCTGCTTCCGCAGCTCGGTGGCGAGTTCGTACAGGCCCGCGAGGTCCATGCCCTCGGCGAGCAGCGGCAGTTCGTGCAGCGGCAGGCCCAGCTCGCCGAGGACCGCGCGCTGCTCCTGCTCCAGCGCGTACCGCTCGGCGTACTCGGCGGCCTGCTCCAGCAGCGGGTCCACCAGCTTCTCGGCGTTCCCGCCGCGCCGGGCCCCGCCGAGACCGGCCGCCGAGAGCGCCTGCGCGACCGATGAACGCTCCACGGTCCGTACGAGTTCCAGATCGGCCGCGTCCAACACCTCCGGCCGGACCATGTTCACGATGACCCGGCCCACCGGCAGCCGTGCCGCGCGGAGCTCGGCGATGCCGTCGGCGGTCTCCTGGACCGGCATCTCCTCCAGCAGGGTCACCAGGTGCACGGCCGTCTCCGGTGACTTCAGCACCCGCATCACGGCCTGCGCCTGATTGTGTATCGGGCCGATCTTCGCGAGGCCCGCCACCTCGTCGTTCACGTTCAGGAAGCGGGTGATGCGGCCGGTCGGCGGGGCGTCCATGACGACGTAGTCGTAGGCGAACCTGCCCGACCTGTCCTTGCGGCGCACCGCCTCGCACGCCTTGCCGGTCAGCAGGACGTCCCTGAGACCGGGCGCGATGGTGGTGGCGAAATCGATCGCGCCCAGCTTCTTCAGCGCCCGGCCCGCGCCGCCGAGCTTGTAGAACATCTGGAGATAGTCCAAAAGGGCCAGTTCCGGATCGATGGCGAGGGCGTACACCTCGCCGCCGCCCGGAGCGACCGCGATCTTCCGCTCCTCGTACGGAAGCGCTTCCGTCTCGAAGAGCTGCGCGATGCCCTGCCGGCCCTCGACCTCCACGAGAAGCGTCCGCTTCCCCTCGGTCGCGAGGGCCAGCGCGAGTGCGGCGGCGACCGTCGTCTTTCCGGTCCCGCCCTTGCCGCTGACGACCTGGAGCCTGCTCACATCTTCGAGACTAACCAGTCCGGGCGACACTCACGCGGCAGGCTGTGGACAACGGGGGCCGTGGTGGGCCGCCGGACCCCCCGGTCACAGCGGCTACAGTCGCCCCCATGACCAAGAAGTGGGAATACCAGACCGTGCCGCTGCTGATCCACGCCACGAAGCAGATCCTGGACAGCTGGGGCGACCAGGGCTACGAACTCGTCCAGGTCGTGCCCGGGCCCAACCCGGAGTCGCTCGTGGCGTACCTGAAGCGGGAGAAGCCGGAGGCGGACGCGTGAGCGCGGTCGAGGCCAAGCTGGCAGAACTGGGTCTGACCCTGCCGGACGTCGTACCGCCGCTGGCCGCGTACCAGCCGGCCGTGCGGTCGGGCGTGTACGTCTACACCGCCGGCCAGCTGCCGATGGTGGAGGGCAAGCTGCCGGTCACCGGCAAGGTGGGCGCCGAGGTCACGGCGGAGGAGGCCAAGGAGCTGGCCCGCACCTGCGCGCTGAACGCGCTCGCCGCCGTGAAGTCCGTCGTCGGCGACCTGGACCGCATCGCGCGCGTGGTGAAGGTCGTCGGCTTCGTCGCGTCGGCGGCCGACTTCACCGGTCAGCCCGGCGTCGTCAACGGCGCCAGCGAACTGCTCGGTGAGGTGCTCGGGGAGAAGGGCGTGCACGCCCGCAGCGCGGTCGGCGTCGCGGTGCTGCCGCTGGACGCGCCCGTCGAGGTGGAGATCCAGGTCGAGCTGGACCGGTAGACCCCCGGCAGGCCCGCTGACCTCGGGTACCTCTCGAACATTCGCCCTACACGGGATAGCCTCCGGCCATGGCGAACGGTCAGTGGTACCCCCCGGAGTGGCCCGACCGCATCCGCGCGCTCGCGGACGGCACCCTCACCCCGGTGACCCCGAGGCGCGCGGCCACGGTGCTGCTCCTGAAGGACACCCCGGACGGGCCGGTCGTCCACATGCTGCGCAGACGCGCCTCCATGGCCTTCGCCGGAGGCGCGTACGCGTATCCCGGCGGCGGTGTCGACCCGCGGGACGACGACCGGCAGATCCGCTGGGCGGGCCCCACGCGCGCGTGGTGGGCCGAACGGCTCGGCGTCGACCCGGCGGGCGCCCAGGCGATCGTCTGCGCGGCCGTACGGGAGACCTACGAGGAGGCCGGTGTGCTGCTCGCCGGCCCCGACCCGGACTCGGTCGTCGGCGACACCACCGGCGACGACTGGGAGGCCGACCGCGCCGCCCTGGTCGCGCGCGAGCTGTCCTTCGCCGAGTTCCTCGAACGGCGCGGCCTGGTGCTGCGCTCGGACCTGCTGGGCGCCTGGACCCGGTGGATCACCCCGGAGTTCGAGGCCCGCCGCTACGACACCTGGTTCTTCGTGGCCGCCCTCCCCGAGGGGCAGCGCACCCGGAACGCCTCCACGGAGGCCGACCGCACGGTGTGGATCCGCCCCGAGGAGGCCGCCGCCGGGTACGACAAGGGCGAGCTGCTGATGATGCCGCCCACCGTCGCCACGCTGCGCCAGCTTCTCCCGTACCGCACCGCCGCCGAGGCCCTGGCAGCCGCCCCCGCGCGCGACATGACCCCGGTGCTCGCCCGGGCCCGCCTTGAGGACGGCGAGATCGTCCTCTCCTGGCCCGGACACGACGAGTTCACCAAGCACGTCCCGACCGCCCCGACGCCCGCTGGGACACCCGTTGCGGCCTCAGCCGAGACGACCGTACCGACGGCCGCCGACACGACCGGTGGAGGCCCCGCATGACCGACGCAGCAGCCCTGCCGGGCCGGCCCCGGGGCGGAGTGCTCTCGGGCCCGGCCACCGAACGGGCCGTCAACGTGCTGGCGCCCAACCCCTCGGCGATGACCCTGGACGGCACCAACACCTGGATCGTCGCCGAGCCCGGCTCCGACCTGGCCGTGGTGATCGATCCGGGGCCGCTGGACGACGGCCACCTGCGCAACGTCGTGGACACGGCCGCGAAGGCGGGCAAGCGCATAGCCCTCACCCTGCTCACCCACGGCCATCCCGACCACGCCGAGGGCGCCGCCCGCTTCGCCGAACTGACCGCCACGCGCGTGCGTGCCCTCGATCCGGGCCTGCGGCTGGGCGACGAGGGTCTGGCCGCCGGAGACGTCATCACCGTCGGCGGCCTGGAGCTGCGGGTCGTACCGACCCCCGGGCACACCGCTGACTCGCTGTCCTTCCACCTCCCGGCCGACCGGGCGGTGCTGACCGGCGACACCGTTCTCGGGCGGGGCACGACGGTCGTAGCCCACCCCGACGGCCGGCTCGGCGACTATCTGGACTCCCTGCGCCGCCTGCGGTCCCTGACCGTGGACGACGGCGTGCACACCGTCCTGCCGGGCCACGGGCCGGTCCTCGACGACGCCCAGGGGGCCGTCGAGTTCTACCTCGCCCACCGCGCCCACCGGCTCGCCCAGGTGGAGACGGCGGTCGAGGACGGCTACCGGACCCCGGCCCAGGTCGTCGCCCATGTGTACGCCGACGTCGACCGCTCGCTGTGGCCGGCGGCGGAGCTGTCGGTCCGGGCCCAGCTGGACTACCTCGGCGAGCACGGGCTGATCCAGGCCGGGAACGACATGCCCCAGTAGGCCCTGTCGCCTGGATCATGCCGGGCCGATCCGGACTAAGGACCCTAGTCCGGCCGCGGGGCCTTCACGCCGTGCACGCGCGTGTACTCCGCCGCGAGCCAGGGGCCCAGGTCGTCGACGTACGACCGCAGGACGTCCGGGTCGCCGACCGGTTCGCGGCCGTGGCCGGCCGCCCTACGCACCTGTGCGGCCCGCCCCGGGTAGTAGGCGCCGAACACGCCGGCCATCTCGCGCAGGTCGCTGGTCCAGCCCTGCCAGCGGGGCATGACGAGCGTGAAGGCGGTGCGGACCAGATGCCGGGACATGAAGCGCACGAGCGGCCGGCGGGCCTCCTCGGTGTCCCGCGCCCCCGCGATCCGCTCGCGCCAGCGCGGCAGGAGCCGGGCGAGGTCGCCGTTGGTCTCGCGGGCCAGCAGGGAGTCGGGGCGGTAGCGGGGCAGGTGCGCGGCGAGGTCGTCGCCGCGCAGCGGCGTGCACAGGCAGGCGACGAACCACCCCATGTCGTGGCGTTCCAGGTCGCTCAGCAGCCGCTCCCGGCCGTACAGCAGCGTGCCGACGCCGTCGATCTGCGGGAACTCCCGGTCGACCGCCTCGCCGAGGACGCGCAGGGCGTCCCGGTCGGCGTCGGTCGGCTCCGCCCGCAGCGCGACCAGGAGGTCGAGGTCGCTGCGCCCCACGCGCGCGGTGCCGCGCGGGACCGACCCGAACAGGTAGGCGCTGTGCAGGCGTGTGCCGAGGGCGGCCGGCAGCCGGTCGCGGACGGCGGCCACGACCGGGCGGAAGGCGGGCTGCACGCGCGCTAGGGAGCCTTCGCGGACGAAGCGGCCCTGGGCGTCGACGCCACCGGGGGCGGGGAGCACGGTCATGGACCTACTCTGCCGTCCGCCCGCGTCCGGGGCAGCCGGGTTTTCCGGCGGCCGGGCCCCGCGTCAGCGCGACCGCTTCGCCAGCCTCTCCACGTCCAGCAGGATCACGGCCCGCGCCTCCAGGCGGAGCCAGCCGCGCTGGGCGAAGTCCGCCAGTGCCTTGTTCACGGTCTCGCGGGAGGCGCCGACCAGCTGGGCCAGCTCCTCCTGGGTGAGGTCGTGGACGACGTGGATGCCCTCCTCGGACTGCACGCCGAAGCGGCGGGAGAGGTCCAGCAGGGCGCGCGCCACGCGGCCGGGGACGTCCGAGAAGACCAGGTCGGACATGGCGTCGTTGGTCTTGCGCAGGCGGCGTGCGACGGCGCGCAGCAGGGCGCCGGCGACCTCGGGCCGGGCGTTCAGCCAGGGCTGGAGGTCGCCGTGGCCGAGGCCGAGCAGCTTGACCTCGGTCAGCGCGGTCGCGGTGGCCGTGCGGGGGCCCGGGTCGAACAGCGACAGCTCGCCGATCAGCTCGCCGGGGCCGACGACGGCGAGCATGTTCTCGCGGCCGTCGGGGGAGGTCCGGTGCAGCTTGACCTTGCCCTCGGTGACGACGTACAGCCGGTCCCCCGGGTCACCCTCGTGGAACAGGGAGTCGCCGCGTGCGAGGGTCACCTCACTCATGGAGGCGCGAAGCTCCGCGGCCTGCTCGTCGTCGAGAGCCGCGAAGAGCGGGTTGCGCCGCAGAACGTCGTCCACGAGTTCTCTCCTTGTCGACCTGCTCAGGGGATCTTGCTCCCCCGTGTGTCAGGGGACCGTGTTCCCCATTTTGCCGGACGGTCCGAACAGTGTGATCTGTCACAAGGATGCCGCACAGGTGTCCCGGGGTAAGCGTCAGGGGTCCGATCGGGGGCCGCTCAGCGGGCTTCGGCGCGGATGTCGGTGCCGGGCTTTAGGCTGGCCGGGTGTCCAAATCGCCGGTGAGAGCACAGGGCAAGGGGGCTGGGCGGGTGGTTGCGCGTCATGATTCCGCTGTGGGCGAACAGGATCCCGGTGGAAGTAATAAAACAGGCAAATCGGCTAAAAAGGCCGCCGCTGCCGTGAAGAAGACCGCGACCGCGAAGAAGACCGCGACCGCGAAGAAGACCGCAGCTGCCGAGAAGGCCCCTGCGGCGAAGAGGACTGCGGCGAAGAAGGCTCCTACGGCGAAGAGGACCGCCGCCGTGACGAAGGCCGCCGCCGGCAAGAAGACCCCGGCCCTGAGGAAGGCCGTCGTCGTGAAGGAGGCCGCGTCCGTCGCGGAGCCCGCCGGGAAGGCCGCCCCCGTAAGGAAGACCGCCGTCGCGCCCCCGTCCGGCGAGTCCCCCACCGCTCTGGTCCGCCGCGCCCGCCGGATCAACCGCGAGCTGGCCGAGGTGTACCCCTACGCCCACCCGGAACTGGACTTCGAGAACCCCTTCCAGCTGCTGGTCGCCACCGTGCTGTCGGCCCAGACCACCGACCTGCGCGTCAACCAGACCACCCCGGCGCTCTTCGCCAGGTACCCCACCCCCGAGGACCTTGCCGCCGCCAACCCGGAGGAGGTCGAGGAGATCCTGCGCCCCTGCGGCTTCTTCCGCGCCAAGACCAGGTCGGTCATAGGGCTCTCCAAGGCGCTCGTCGAGACCTTCGGCGGCGAGGTGCCCGGCAGACTGGAGGAGCTGGTCACCCTGCCCGGCGTGGGCCGCAAGACCGCCTTCGTCGTCCTCGGCAACGCCTTCGGCCGGCCCGGGATCACCGTGGACACCCACTTCCAGCGGCTGGTCCGGCGCTGGCGGTGGACCGACGAGACCGACCCCGACAAGATCGAGGCCGCCGTCGGCGCGCTCTTCCCGAAGAGCGACTGGACCGACCTGTCCCACCACGTGATCTGGCACGGCCGCCGTATCTGCCACGCCCGCAAGCCCGCCTGCGGCGCCTGCCCGATCGCCCCGCTCTGCCCGGCCTACGGCGAGGGCGAGACCGACCCGGAGAAGGCGAAGAAGCTGCTGAAGTACGAGAAGGGCGGCTTCCCGGGGCAGCGGCTCAAGCCCCCGCAGGCCTACCTCGACGCGGGCGGCAGACCGGCGCCGCCGCTGGGGGCCGCGTGACGGAACGATCCCGGGACCCTCGGCGTTGGAGAGGACGGAGCGACGGGGGTGGCGATGACGAGGGCCAGTGACACACAGGGCGGTCCGGTGACGCTCAGCAGGGAGGGGCTGCCGGACTGGCTGGAGCCCGTGGTGCGCGCCGCCGAGACGATCCAGCCGCTCCAGCTGAGCCGCTTCCTGCCGCCGGAGAACGGCTCGGGGCGGCAGTCGGCCGTGCTGATCCTGTTCGGCGAGGGGGAGCGCGGCCCGGAGCTGCTGCTCATGGAGCGCGCGGGCTCGCTGCGCTCCCACGCCGGGCAGCCGTCGTTCCCGGGCGGCGCGCTCGATCCGGAGGACGGCGATCCGCAAGGCGACGGGCCCCTGCGGGCCGCGCTGCGCGAGGCCGAGGAGGAGACCGGGCTCGATCCGTCCGGCGTGCAGCTCTTCGGCGTGCTGCCGAGGCTGTACATCCCGGTCAGCGGCTTCGTCGTCACCCCCGTGCTGGGCTGGTGGCGCAAGCCCAGCCCGGTCGGCGTCGTCGACCCGAACGAGACCGCGCGGGTCTTCACCGTCCCCGTGGCGGATCTCACGGACCCCGCCCACCGCGCCACCGCCGTCCACCCCCGTGGCCACAGCGGCCCGGCATTCCTGGTCGAATCGGCCCTGGTGTGGGGCTTCACGGCCGGCGTGATCGACCGCCTGCTGCACTTCGCGGGCTGGGAGCGCCCCTGGGACCGCGACAAGCAGGTCCCGCTCGACTGGCACGCATGACAGGGTGATCCCCGTGAACGTGCTGGACATCCTGCTGCTGGTCGCGGCCGTGTGGTTCGCGGTGGTGGGCTACCGCCAGGGCTTCGTCGTCGGCATCCTGTCGGTGATCGGGTTCCTGGGCGGCGGCCTGGTCGCCGTGTACACGCTGCCCGTCATCTGGGACGCCGTGACCGGCAAGGCGGAGGTCGGCACCACCGCCGCCGTCGTCGCCGTGGTCGTCGTGATCGTCTGCGCCTCGGTGGGCCAGGCCCTGACCACCCACCTGGGCAACAAGCTGCGCCGGCACATCACCTGGTCCCCGGCGCGCGCCCTGGACGCCACCGGCGGCGCCCTCGTCAACGTCGTCGCGATGCTCCTGGTCGCCTGGCTGATCGGCTCGGCCCTGGCCGGGACGACGCTGCCGACGCTCGGCAGGGAGGTGCGCGGCTCCAAGGTGCTCCTCGGGGTCTCCCGGGCGCTGCCCGCGCAGGCCGACACCTGGTTCGCGGACTTCTCCTCCGTGCTCGCGCAGAACGGCTTCCCGCAGGTCTTCAGCCCGTTCGCCAACGAGCCGATCAAAGACGTGCAGCCGCCCGACCCGGCCCTGGAGAGCAGCCCGGTCGCCTTCCACGCCCAGCGCTCCATCGTCAAGGTCACCGGCACCGCCCAGAGCTGCGGCAAGGTCCTGGAGGGCAGCGGGTTCGTCTTCGCCGACCGCCGCGTGATGACCAACGCGCACGTCGTCGGCGGGGTCGACGCGCCGCGCGTGCAGATAGGCGGGGAGGGCCGCAGGTACGACGCGAAGGTCGTCCTGTACGACTGGAAGCGCGACATCGCCGTACTCGACGTACCGGACCTGAAGGCGACCGCCCTGCGGTTCACCTCGCGGGACGCGACCTGGGGCGACGGCGCGATCGTCGCGGGCTTCCCGGAGAACGGCTCGTACGACGTGCGCGCCGCGCGCGTGCGCGGGCGCATCACGGCCAACGGCCCCGACATCTACCACCGCGGCACGGTCCGCCGCGACGTCTACTCCCTCTACGCCACCGTCCGCCAGGGCAACTCCGGCGGCCCCCTGCTCACTCCGGACGGCAAGGTGTACGGCGTGGTGTTCGCCAAGTCCCTCGACGACGCGGACACCGGCTACGCCCTGACGGCCGACGAGATTCAGGCCGACATCGAGCGGGGGCGCACGGCGAACGAACAGGTGGGTACGGACAGCTGCGCCCTGTAGGGCGACGCGCCGCGTTCAGCCCCGCGGGTGACGCAGGCGCACCGAGACCCAGCGGGCCCGGCGGCGCAGGATGCGCGGGATTCCCACCCGCAGGTCCGCTTCCGCCAGTTGCGGGGTGCCTCGCTGAGGCGTGCTCAGGCCCGTGGCCGAGCGGCGGTTGCGGGGTGCGTCACTGTAGTCGTGCGTCCAGCCCATACCCCGACGTGTGCCCCCGCCCCAAGGTCGATAACCGCTTGTGCGCCCCCCAATTGGCCTATGCGGCAGGCATGTGGCCGTTCGGGGGACAACTGTTCAGGAAATCGGATACTCCACGCATCGAACCTTCACCGCTCGGTCACCGGGGCGGGTGTCTGACGCCTCATCGGTCGGGCTCGGGGTCCTTGAGCCAGTTGATCAGCTCGGTGGAGAACGCCGCCGGGTCCTCCTCGTGCGGGAAGTGCCCGAGCCCGTCGAACAGCCGCCAGCGGTAGGGCGCTTCGACGTATTCGCCCGAACCGGCCGCGCTGCGCGTGCGGGTGACCGGGTCCAGCGAGCCGTGCAGGTGCAGCGTCGGCACCCGTACGGGCCGCTTCATCCGGCGGTAGAACTGCACGCCGTCCGGCCGGGCCAGCGAACGCACCAGCCAGCGGTACGGCTCGATCGCGCAGTGCGCGGTGGACGGGATGCACATGGCCCGCCGGTAGGTGTCCACGGCCGCGTCCTCCGGCGGCCGCGGCCCGGACCAGTCCCGGATCAGCCGGCCCGCCAGCGCGCCCTCGTCGGCGGTCAGTTGGCGCTCGGGGATCCAGGGCCGCTGGAAACCCCAGATGTAGGAGTTGGCGGCCGTCTGCCGGGCGTCCCGCAGCATCGCCGCGCGCCAGCGCCGCGGATGCGGCATGGACGCCACCGCCAGGCGCCGTACGAGCTTGGGCCGCATGGCCGCCGCCGTCCACGCCAGATAACCGCCGAGGTCGTGGCCGACCAGCGCGGCGTCCGGCTCGCCGAGGGACCGGATCACCCCCGTGACGTCCAGCGCGAGGTTGGCGGGGTCGTAACCGCGGGGCGTGCGGTCGCTGCCGCCGACGCCCCGCAGGTCCATCGCCACCGCCCGGTAACCCGCCTCCGCGAGCGCGGTCAGCTGGTGCCGCCACGTCCACCAGAACTGCGGGAAGCCGTGCAGGAGCAGGACCAGCGGGCCGTCGCCGAGTTCGGCGATGTGGAAGCGCGCGCCGTTGGCGGCGACGTCCCTGTGGCTCCAGGGACCTGCGATCCGTACGGCCGAGGGAGCGGCGGGGTCCGTCATGACGACGAGCGTGCCACAGCCTCGATGGCCGCGGGAGCCCGGTCCTCGGGCAGCTCCGGACGCGGGTGCGGCTTGGCGTTCTGCAGGACGCCCGCCGACTGCTTCATCGAGGCCGCCACCTTCTGCGGGCCCTGGCCCTTCTTGGCCTTCTTCGCGAACACCGTGCCGATGAGCGCGAGGAGGCCGGCGACCAGCACGTTGGCCGCGAAGGAGAGCACGAAGCAGATCGCCAGGTTCCAGTGGCTCCAGGTGCGGATGCCGTAGGCCAGGGCGAAGTTGAGCATCGGCAGGGAGAACACCAGGACCGCGCCCGCCATCGAGAAGGCGCCGCCGCTGACCGCGCCGCGCTTCACGTCCTGCTTGAGCTGGGCCTTGGCCAGCGCGATCTCGTCGTGCACCAGCGCCGACAATTCGGTCGTCGCCGAGGCGAACAGCTGGCCGATGCTGCGTTCGGCGCCGACCGGGCTGCCGTCGGGTGCGCTCATCGCGTTCTCCCTCAGAGGTCTCTCGTGGGTCTTGCGTACCGTCTTGATTTGTACCGTCTCGTCAGATCATGCCGGACGGCCGTCCTCCTCGCCTGCCCCGCCCGGCACTTCCTGAAGCCCGTGGCGCGCTTCGGCGGCCAGCCGGCGGTGTTCGGCGGCCTTGCGCTCGTGGATCTCGGCCATCCGGAGGTGGTACGCCGGGTCGTCCTGCTCGTAGACGTCGGGGATGCCGTCGAGGTCCTCGTCGCGCTCCTCCTCCTCGCACATCCTGCGGTACTTGGCGTTGCGCAGCTTCAGCAGCACCGTCGCGCACGACGCCGCGATCAGCGACCCGGTGAGGACGGCCGTCTTCACCTCGTCGGTCAGCACCGCGTCGCCCTCGAAGGCCAGCTCGCCGATGAGCAGCGAGACCGTGAACCCGATCCCGGCGAGCGTCGCCACCGCGAAGACGTCGGCCCACGCCAGGTCGTCGCTGAGCTGCGCGCGGGTGAAGCGGACGGTCAGCCAGGTGCCGCCGAAGATGCCGATCGTCTTGCCCACGACCAGGCCGAGCACCACGCCGAGCGTCTCGGGCCGCGTGAACACGTCCCCGAGCGCCCCGCCGGATATCGACACACCGGCACTGAACAGCGCGAACAGCGGTACGGCGAGTCCGGCGGACAGGGGCCGCACCAGATGCTCGATGCGCTCGGCCGGAGAGCACTCCTCACCCTCGCGGGTGGTGCAGCGCAGCATCAGGCCCATCGCCACACCGGCGATCGTGGCGTGCACGCCGCTGTTGTACATCAGCGCCCAGACGACGACCCCGAGCGGCACGTACACGTACCAGCCGCGTACGCCCGTGCGCAGCAGCAGCCAGAAGAGTGCGAGGCCGGTGACGGCCCCGCCGAGGGCGGCGAAGTCCAGCCGGTCGGTGAAGAAGACCGCGATGATCAGGATGGCGAAGAGGTCGTCGACCACCGCGAGGGTGAGCAGGAAGGCGCGCAGGGCGCTGGGCAGTGAGGTGCCGATGACGGCGAGGACGGCGAGCGCGAAGGCGATGTCGGTGGCGGTGGGCACCGCCCAGCCCTGCGTGGAGCCGTGCCCGGCGACGTTGGTGAGGGTGTACACGAGTGCCGGTACGGCCATCCCGCACAGCGCCGCCACCACGGGCAGCACGGCGGCCCGGGGATCGCGCAGGTCGCCGGCGACCAGCTCGCGCTTGAGCTCGATGCCGGCGACGAAGAAGAACACGGCGAGCAGCCCGTCGGCGGCCCAGTGGGCGACCGAGAGGTGCAGGCCGAGGGCTTCGGGGCCGGCGTGGAAGCCGCCGACGGTCTCGTAGCCGTGGCGGATGCCGGGGACGTTCGCCCAGACCAGCGCGGCCACGGCGGCGAGGAGCAGCAGCACACCGCCGACGGTCTCGGTGCGCAGCGCGTCCGCGACGAAGGAGCGCTCGGGCAGCGACAGGCGGCCGAAGGCCTTGCGGGAGGCGGTGCGGGGGCGGGTGGGGGGCGCGGTCACGGCGGGACCTCCGGGGCAGGCGGGACTCACATGCCGACCAGACTTCCCGGCGCACCTGGCGTGCCGCTCCGTACGGCACTTTGCTTACTTTACCTAAGGTGCCGTACGCCCGGGTCCGGCGTCCGCTGATCTCCACCGTGGACGCCCGAGGGGCACCCGGCACGTTCGCCGCCCGGGTGCCCCTCGGGGTGCCGCTCAGTCCTCCCGTACCGCTCAGACCTGCCGGTCCGCTCAGTCCTCGCTGGGCGAGGCGGGCAGCTTGGCCTGGATGAGGTCCATCACGGTGGAGTCCGTCAGCGTGGTCACGTCACCGAGCTGGCGGTTCTCGGCGACGTCCCGCAGCAGGCGGCGCATGATCTTGCCGGAGCGGGTCTTCGGCAGCTCCGCCACCGGCAGGATCCGCTTGGGCTTGGCGATCGGGCCGAGCGTGGCGCCGACGTGGTCGCGCAGCTCCCCGAGGAGCGCCTCGTTCTCCGAGGCCGTGCCGCGCAGGATGACGAAGGCGACGATGGCCTGGCCGGTGGTCTCGTCCGCGGCGCCCACGACGGCGGCCTCGGCGACCGACGGGTGCGAGACGAGCGCCGACTCCACCTCGGTGGTGGAGATGTTGTGCCCGGACACGAGCATCACGTCGTCCACCCGGCCCAGCAGCCAGATGTCCCCGTCGTCGTCCTTCTTCGCGCCGTCACCGGCGAAGTACCTGCCCTCGAAGCGGGACCAGTAGGTGTCGATGAACCGCTGGTCGTCGCCCCAGATGGTGCGCAGCATCGACGGCCACGGCTCGGTCAGCACCAGGTAGCCGCCGCCGCCGTCCGGCACCTCGTTCGCCTCGTCGTCGACGACGGTCGCGCTGACGCCGGGCAGCGGACGCTGCGCCGAACCGGGCTTGGCCTCGGTGACTCCGGGCAGCGGCGAGATCATCATGGCGCCGGTCTCGGTCTGCCACCAGGTGTCCACGACCGGCGTCCTGTCGGCGCCGATGTGCTTGCGGTACCAGACCCACGCCTCGGGGTTGATGGGCTCGCCCACCGAACCGAGGATCCGCAGGGAGGACAGGTCGAACTTGGCGGGGATGTCGTCGCCCCACTTCATGAACGTCCGGATCGCGGTCGGCGCCGTGTACAGGATCGTGACCTTGTACTTCTGCACGATCTCCCAGAAGCGGCCCTGGTGCGGGGTGTCCGGCGTGCCCTCGTACATCACCTGCGTCGCGCCGTTGGCCAGCGGGCCGTACACGATGTACGAGTGCCCGGTCACCCAGCCGACGTCGGCCGTGCACCAGTACACGTCCGTCTCCGGCTTCAGGTCGAAGACCGCCCAGTGGGTGTAGGCCGTCTGGGTGAGGTAGCCGCCGGAGGTGTGCAGGATGCCCTTCGGCTTCCCCGTCGTGCCGGAGGTGTAGAGGATGAACAGCGGGTGCTCCGCGTCGAACGCCTCCGGGGTGTGCTCGGCCGACTGGCGGGCGACGACGTCGTCCCACCACAGGTCCCGGCCCTCGGTCCAGGCCACCTCCTGGCCGGTGCGGCGGACCACGAGGACGTGTTCGACGTTGTCCACCTTGCCGATCGCCTCGTCCACGGCCGGCTTGAGCGCGGACGGCTTGCCGCGCCGGTAGCCGCCGTCGGCGGTGATGACCACCTTGGCGTCCGCGTCCTTGATCCGGGTCGCGAGCGCGTCCGCCGAGAAGCCGCCGAAGACGACCGAGTGGGCGGCGCCGATCCGGGCCGAGGCCAGCATCGCGATCGCGGTCTCCGGGATCATCGGCATGTAGATGGCGACGCGGTCGCCCTTGCGCACGCCCAGCTCCAGCAGGGCGTTGGCGGCCCTGGAGACCTCGTCCTTCAGCTCCGCGTAGGTGATCGACCGGCTGTCGCCGGGCTCGCCCTCGAAGTGGATGGCGACGCGGTCCCCGTGCCCGGCCTCCACGTGCCGGTCCACACAGTTGTAGGCGACGTTCAGCTCGCCGTCCTTGAACCACTTCGCGAACGGCGGGTTCGACCAGTCCAGCGTCTCGGTCGGTTCCTTGGCCCAGGTCAGCCGGCGGGCCTGCTCGGCCCAGAAGCCGAGCCTGTCAGCCTTGGCCTGTTCATACGCCTCCGCGGTGACGTTGGCGTGCGCTGCCAGGTCGGCGGGCGGCGCGAACCTGCGTTCTTCCTTGAGCAGGTTGGCCAGGCTCTCGTTGCTCACGACATCTCCCTTTCGAAGGGTGTCCGTTGTGTCCCAGGCCACAGCTCATCAGACCCGAGGTCCGATGACAAGGGTCGACCGGAAAATTGGTTTAGACCTGTCCACCGCTCGTGACCCGCACCGCTTCGTGTGCCCCCTCACCTCCACCGATGCCTCCCGTGACGTCCTCGAACACCGCTTCCTCGCCCGTCCCCGCGAGCAGATACGCCTGCGCCTCGCCCACGTGGAAATACATGCCGTGCAGCTCCAGCGCCCCCTCGGCCAGCGCCCGGGCCACCGGCGGGTGCGCCCTCAGATGCGCCAATTGCTGCATCACGTTGGTCAGGCACAGCAGCTCCACCGCGTCCGCGGGCTCCCGCCCGGCCAGCCGGGGCCGCCCGGGGTGATCCCCGGCCGTCCGTGCCAGGCTCGGCCGCCCATGGCGGAGCCACCGCTGGAGCGGGGTGCCGTCCTGCCGGCCGGCCCCCGAGGCCAGCAGCGCCTGCATCGCGCCGCACCCGGAGTGCCCGCACACCGTGATCGAGCGCACCCCGAGCACGTCCACCGCGTACTCGATGGCTGCGGCCACGGAGTCGTCGCCGTGCTCCTCGCCCGGTGGCGGCACCAGGTTGCCGACGTTGCGGACGACGAACAGGTCGCCGGGACCACTGGCGGTGATCATCGACGTGACGAGCCGGGAATCGGCGCAGGTCAAAAAGAGCTGGGAGGGCTGCTGGCCCTCCCGGGCGAGCCGCGCCAGCTCCTCCCGCACCAGCGGCGCGGTGTTCCGCTGGAACGAGCTGATGCCACGGGCCAGTTCCCGGCCGGCCCCCTGGCCCGCCGGGGCGGCGGCCGCGGCGGAGCAGGCCTGGTGGTTGCGCCAGGGGGTCCAGGGGCGGCACCGGCACTCGGTGGCCGGGGCCTGCTCGGCGGTCCGGATTCCGTCGCGCCGGCCCGACAGCTCGGCCGTGCCTCCCCGCGCGGTGTGGGAGCTGCGCCAGTCCTGCAGCGACTCGTACGCCGCGTGGTCCATGAACGAACCGTCCAACTCCACGACGGCATGGGCGCCCTGGGGCACGAGATGCAGGGTTCTGCTGAGCCGGGGCACCGCGAGGAAGGTCAGCTGGCCCCGGACGCGTACGTGATGGACTCCTTCCTTCTCGTGGTGGGTGATGCGGGTGCGGGCGAGGCGGTGCAGGGCGACGGCGACCGCCACGGCGACCCCGAGGAACACGCCCTGGAGGACACCGAGGACCACCACGCCGAGCGTGGTCGCGGCGTAGACCGGCACTTCGCGGTGGCGCGTCACCGTGCGGATGTGGTGCAGGGACACCATCTGGATGCCGACGGCCATCACCAGGGCGGCGAGGGAGGCGAGCGGGATCCCCTCCAGGACCGGGACCATCAGCAACGCGGCGACTACTACGAGAACGCCGTGCACCATCGTGGAGTTCCGGCTGACGGCACCTGATTTCACATTCGCGGTACTGCGCACCGCCACGCCCGCGATCGGCAGCCCGCCGAGGGCTCCGGAGACGATGTTGGCGGCGCCCTGGCCGAGCAGCTCCCGGTCCAGGTCGGAGCGGCCGATGCGGGACTGCGGCCCGGTGCGGGCGGCGACCAGCTTGTCCACGGCCACCGCGCCGAGCAGCGACTGCACGCTGCACACCAGGGTGGTGGTGAGCACCGCGGCCACCAGGCCGAGCGCGGGGCCCTCGGGCAGTCCGGCCAGGGCGTGGCTGTGCCAGGACGGCAGTTCGACCCGGGGGAGGCTCAGTCCCGTGAGGGCGGCGGTCGCGGCGGCTCCGGTGACGGCGACGAGGGGGGCCGGCACCCTGCGCAGCAGCCGGCCGGCGCGGCCGGGCAGGCGGGGCCACGCCAGCAGCAGGGCCAGGGTCAGCGCGCTCATCGACACGGCGGCCGGGTGCAGACCGGCCAACTGGGCGGGCAGTGCCCGCAGGTTCGCGAGGACGGAGCTGTCCGGGTTGCCGCCGAGGACGATGTGCAGCTGGGCGACGGCGATGGTGATGCCGATACCGGCCAGCATGCCGTGCACCACGGCCGGGCTGACCGCGAGCGCGCCGCGCGCCACCCGCAGGCAGCCGAGGCCGAGTTGGGCGAGGCCCGCGAGAACGGTGATGCCGCAGGTGGCCCGCCAGCCGTAACGGTGGATCAGGTCCGCGGTGACCACGGTGAGTCCGGCGGCGGGCCCGCTGACCTGGAGGGGGCAGCCGCCCAGCCGCCCGACGACGATCCCGCCGACCGCGGCGGCGACGAGTCCGGCCTGGAGCGGGGCTCCGGTGGCCAGGGCGATGCCGAGGGAGAGCGGCAGGGCGATCAGGAAGACCGCGACGGCCGCGGACAGATCGGCGCCCGCGACGGGGAAGCGGCGGCGGGTCGGTGCGGGGTCGTGCGGGGGGTGGGGCTGCTGGGTGTGAGGGGTTGCGCAGGCGGACATGTTCCCGTCTCCTCCGGGGCGGCGCGGTCGCGGACTGGGTGGGAGCCGCGGCGATGGGCGGGCTCGGTCGCGGCCGTGGGTCACGGCGTACAGCGGCGGGATGGATCAACGCTCGGTAAAAGAATCGTAATGCCAAGTAAAGCCAGATCATAGCTTTCTGGGGCAAACGGGATGGAAGATCGCCCACCCGAGTGAAGTGGGCATTTGATCGGCTTGTCGTACTAATTCCTTCTCGGTCCCGTGCGACCTTGGCGGCGCCGCCGGTGCGAACCCGGCGCGTCACTGAACGGCCCTCGTCAGCGTGTGCCTGAGAGAAGGAAGAAGGTGGGCGGAACATGGCCGCCACCCAGAGGATCGCCGTCGGCGCCATGGTCGCCGCGGCCTGTGCTGCGTCGTTCGCCGGTTGCGCGACCGGCTCCAGCGGCACCAAGGAAGGGGCGCCCGGCCCGGCGCAGGGGGCACCGGCACCCGGCAGCGTGCTCCGGCTGATCGGCGACGGCTCCACCGCCTACACCGGATCCCAGCCGCACCTGCCCCGGCCCGAGCGGCTGAGCCCCGGTCAGAAGCCCCCGCAGTTCGTGGTGTTCTCCTGGGACGGCGCGGGCGAGGACAGTCAGAAGCTGTTCTCGCACTTCCGCGAGGTCGCCAAGGAGAACAACGCGACCATGACGTACTTCCTCAGCGGCGTGTACCTCCTGCCGGAGGAGAAGCGCGAGCTGTACAAGCCCCCGCAGCACTCGCCGGGCCGCTCCGACATCGGCTTCAACGACGAGCAGGGCATCGCCGACACCCTCAAGCAGGTACGGCTGGCCTGGCTGGAGGGCAACGAGATCGGCACCCACTTCAACGGCCACTTCTGCGGGCCCGACGGAGGGGTCGGAACCTGGTCGGTGGAGGAGTGGAAGAGCGAGATCGCCCAGGCCAAGAACTTCGTGAAGTCATGGCGGACCAACACCGGCATGAAGCGGACGGCCCCGCTGCCCTTCGACTACGACAAGGAGCTGATCGGCGCCCGCACCCCCTGCCTGGAAGGCCGGAAGAACTTCGTCGAGGCCGCCCGCCAGCTGGGCTTCCGCTACGACTCCAGCGGAGTCGACAACCAGGTGTGGCCCAAGAAGAAAGAGGGTCTGTGGGACCTGTCGATGCAGCTGGTGCCCTTCCCCGGCCACAGCTACGAGCAGCTGACCATGGACTACAACTTCATGGTCAACCAGTCCGGCACCAAGACCCAGGGCGACCCCGACAAGTTCGACTACTGGGGCGCCCAGATGCGTGACGGACTCGTCCAGGGCTTCTACCGCGCCTACGACGGCAACCGCGCGCCCCTGATCATCGGCAACCACTTCGAGTCCTGGAACGGTGGCACCTACATGCGCGCCGTGGAGGACGTGGTCAAGACGGTGTGCACCAAGCCCGAGGTGCGCTGCGTCTCCTTCCGTCAGCTGGCCGACTGGCTGGACGCCCAGGACCCGGGAACCCTGGCGAAGCTGCGCACCCTGAAGGTGGGCGAGGCTCCCCGGCAGGGCTGGGCGTCCTTCCTGTCCGGCCACCCCGCTCCCGCGCCCAAGGGCGTGCCCGGGGCGCCGGCGGAGGAGCCGTAGACCTCAGGCCGGCGCCACCATGCTCTCGCCGAGCACGAAGTGGGGGTCGACCTGCGCCGCCAGGTCGGCCCCCGTGCGCTCGTTGCCCCAGGACTCGGCGTTCTTCAGGTGGAAGTGCACCATCTGGCGGGTGTAGCGCTCCCAGTCGCGCTGCTCGTAGGTGGCGTCGACGGTGGCCTTGAGCAGGTCCAGGGCGCGGGCGTTCGCCTCCTCCAGGAGGGAGAACCGGGGCGGGCGGCCCTTCTCCATGGCGCGCACCCAGTCCGAGCGGCCGACCGTCACGAGCAGGTCGTCCCCGACCTCTTCGCGCAGGAAGTCGAGGTCGTCCGGGTCCTGGATCTTGTTGCCGACGACCCTGAGGGCCACGCCGAAGTCGCGGGCGTACTCCTTGTACTGGCGGTAGACGGAGACCCCCTTCCGGGTCGGCTCGGCGACGAGGAACGTCATGTCGAAGCGGGTGAACATGCCGGAGGCGAAGGAGTCCGAACCGGCCGTCATGTCGACCACGACGTACTCGCCGGGGCCGTCGACGAGGTGGTTCAGGAACAGCTCCACCGCTCCCGTCTTGGCGTGGTAGCAGGCGACCCCCAGGTCGGCGTCCGTGAAGGGGCCCGTGACCATCAAACGGGCGGCGCCGCCGTCGAGTTCCACCGGGCGTGCGCAGGCGTCGTAGACCGGGTTGGGCTCGCGCACCCCGACCAGCCGCGAGCCCTCGCCCGGCGGAGTGGTCTTGATCATCGTCGCGGCCGACGCGATGCGCGGGTTGGTGCCGCGCAGGTAGTCCTTGATCAGTGTGAGCTGTTCGCCCATGGCGGGCAGCGCCGCCGCCTCCTCCTCGCCGAGGCCGAGCGCGGGGCCGAGGTGCTGGTTGATGTCCGCGTCGATGGCGACCACCGGGGCGCCGGAGGCGACGAGATGGCGGATGAAGAGGGAGGAGAGCGTGGTCTTGCCGCTGCCGCCCTTCCCGACGAAAGCAATTTTCATGTTCACCAACGGTAGTCGGCTCATAGCTGTACGTGTCAGGTGCAGTGAAGAAGACCACTCCTTCGTGGGGTGGGCCGACGGGGTGCGTAGTGTCGTACTCATGAGTACGACAGGCGCGACCGCCGATCCGCTCGCGGCCCTGGGCTCGCTGCCCGGTGTGGCCGAGTCCGTTGAGTCCGTGCGCAAGGCCGTGGACCGGGTCTACGGCCACCGGATCATGCGACGTCGCAGCAACGAGATCACCTCCGAGGCGGCCCTGCGCGGTGCCCGGGGCTCGGCGGCGCTGTCCGGCGCGGACTGGGCCCTGGAGGAGGTGCGCCGGCGCACCGACTTCGGCGTCGACGCCGAGGCCCGCGTCATGGGTGCGGCCCTGCGGCTCACCGCGGAGGCGGGGCAGCTGCTGTCCATCTGGCGCCAGTCGCCCCTGCGGGTGCTGGCCCGGCTGCACCTGGTGGCGGCGGCGAGCGGTGAGGACCGGGTCGGCAGGCCGCGCCTGGCCGGCGAGCCGGTGGACGAGCCGCTGGTCGAGCTGCCGCTGCCGGACGCCGGGGAGGTCTCGGGCCGGCTGGAGGGGCTGGCGGACCTGATCATCGCCGGGACCTCCGCACCCGCGCTGGTCACGGCCGCCGTGGTGCACGGCGAGCTGCTCGCACTGCGCCCTTTCACCTCCCACAACGGCTTGGTCGCGCGCGCGGCCGAACGGATCGTGCTGATCGGCAGCGGACTGGACCCGAAGGCGGTCTGCCCGGCCGAGGTGGGCCACGCCGAACTCGGGCGCGCCTCCTACCTGGCCGCTCTGGACGGGTACGTCTCCGGCACCCCCGAGGGCATGGCGGCCTGGATCGCCCACTGCGGCCGGGCGGTGGAACTTGGCGTGCGCGAGTCGACGGCGGTGTGCGAGGCGCTGCAGCGCGGCGCGGCCTGAGGGAGGCCGGACGAGCCGGCGCGGCCCGATGGAGGCCGTACGGCGGAAGTCTCGCCGGACGGGCCGGGCCGGCGGGAACCCGTGACGGCGGTGCCGCCGGAAAGGGATGCGGCGGTACGAGTGCTCGTACCGCCGCTGGCATGATCACCGGGTTACCAGGCGTCCTCGATATGTCGCCCATCAGGTCGGGATCTTTGCCCGTCACCTGGTGCGGCTGGCCCGTAATCGACGGGTCGACGTCGCGTGGGTGCCCGGTGTTCATGCTGGGTCCGTGGGGCCAGTGCGTAGTGGTAGGGGATCCTCGCGGATGTCCTTTGGTCTCGCGGGCCTAGCTTCTTTGTACCGCGAGCCGGGAGGAAGCGGAACCCCAGCCCGCACTTCTTTACTTTCAGGTTCAAACAGGGTGAAACAGGCGCCTGTTCAGACGGTGCCGCGGCGCCGGTTCGTGTACCAGACGAGACCTGCGGTCGCCGCTGCCGCGCCTATGGCCGCCGCGACGACCAGCGCAGGGCGGGTCGGTACGGAGAACGCGGGCAGCCGCTTCTTCAGGCGGACCGGGTGCCGGAACTCCAGGATCGGCCACCCGCGCGCGACCGCCTCGCGGCGCAGTGCGCGGTCCGGGTTCACCGCGTGCGGGTGCCCGACGGCCTGGAGCATCGGCAGGTCGGTCGCCGAGTCGCTGTAGGCGTAGCAGCGGTCGAGGTCGTAGCCCTCGGACGCGGCCAGCTCCCTGACGGCCTCGGCCTTCGTCGGGCCGTAGGCGTAGTACTCCACCTCTCCGGTGAAACAGCCGTCCGCGCCGACGACCATGCGGGTGGCCACCACCCGGTCCGCGCCCAGCAGTTCCCCGACCGGCTCGACCACCTCGGCGCCCGAGGTGGACACGATCACCACGTCCCGGCCGGCCGCGTGGTGCTCCTCGATGAGGGAGGCGGCCTCGTCGTAGATGATCGGGTCGATCAGCTCGTGCAGGGTCTCGGCGACGATCTCCCGCACCTGCTGGACGTTCCAGCCGCGGCACAGCGCCGAGAGATACTCGCGCATGCGCTCCATCTGGTCATGGTCCAGGCCGCCGGCCAGGAAGACGAACTGGGCATAGGCGGTACGCAGCGCGGCCCTGCGGTTGATCAGCCCGCCTTGGTAGAAGGACTTGCTGAAGGTGAGCGTGCTGGACTTCGCAATGACCGTCTTGTCCAGGTCAAAGAAGGCCGCTGCGCGGGGCGAGAGGTGGTTTTCCACGTTCCCGAGCATAGGCGCCCACCATTCGGCGTAAGGTGGGGCGCGTGGGTTTGCCTGAGAGGGCTCTCGGGTACACCATGGAAGTCACGGATCGTTCGCGACCGTGCTAACCCGGCCCGACTCCTCCCCCCCCGAGTCGGCCGTGGGGACGACCCCCGCTCTCCCCCCCGGCGGGGGTCGTCGCATGTCCGGATGGGTTTTCTCCCTCCGTTCCCCCCTTCACGCGGTCGCACGGCCGGCAGCGACCCGTCGCGGGCGCTCCATCGGCCTGCCCGTGATCGGTGACGGAAAGTAATCGCCAGGCTGCGCTGTGGATATCGAACACGTGCTGGCACGGGGGTCACCGGTATGGGTGACGGAGTTATTCACAGGGCCCGGGTTGTCCACAGTTATCGACCAAGATCCACATTATTTCGCGGATCACTGCACCGTGATTCCAGCGCACTCCGGCCGAGGCGAGTTCATGGCCGGGTCCCATTGCCGGAGCGCGTATGGCCGGTTCCTATCGGCCGTTCATATGGAGGCCGCTTGCCGGTTCTTCACATCTTTGGGAATCGCGTGGCCGCAGGGGCTGCGCGGCCCGTCCAGCGAAGGGGGAACACCCGTGACCGGAACCGTCACCCACGACCCGCCGCCCGGCTCCGCGGAGCGGCCCGGACGGCCGCTCATCGTCACCGAGGACGCCGTCCTCCTGGACGACCTGCTGCGCCTGTGCGCGGCGGCGGGCGCCACACCCGAGGTCCACCACGGCGTACCGGAATCCGGCGACGGCTGGGCGGCCGCCCCGCTGGTACTCGTCGGTGACGACGCCGCCCAGCGGATGCGCGGCGTGGCGCGCCGGCCGGGGGTGGTGCTGGTGGGCCGCGACCAGGACGACCCGGGGGTGTGGAAACGAGCCGTCCAGATCGGCGCCGACCACGTCCTGATGCTCCCCGACGGTGAACCGTGGCTGGTGGACCGCATCGCCGACGTGGCCGAGGGCATCGGCCGCCCGGCCCTCACCGTCGGGGTGATCGGCGGTCGCGGCGGGGCCGGCGCGTCCACGCTCGCCTGCGCGCTCGCCGTCACCTCCGCGCGTGAGGGACTGCGCACCCTCCTCGTGGACGCCGATCCGCTGGGCGGCGGACTCGACGTACTTCTCGGCGGCGAGAGCGTCGAAGGGCTGCGCTGGCCCGCCTTCGCCGCATCCCGGGGCCGGGTCGGCGGCGGCGCCCTGGAGGAGTCGCTGCCCGAGCTGCACTCCCTGCGCGTACTCAGCTGGGACCGGGGTGACTGCGTCGCCGTTCCGCCCCCCGCGGTCCGCGCGGTACTGGCAGCCGCCCGGCGGCGCGGCGGCACGGTCGTCGTCGACCTGCCCCGTCGCCTCGACGACGGGGTTGCCGAGGCCCTCGCCCAGCTCGACATGGCCCTGCTCGTCGTCCCGGCCGAGCTGCGGGCCGTCGCCGCCGCCGGCCGTGTCGCCTCCGCCGTCGGCATGGTGGTGCGGGACCTGCGGGTCGCGGTCCGCGGGCCGTACGCGCCCGGCCTCGACGACCAGGAGGTGGCCCGGCTGCTCGGCCTGCCGCTGGCCGGCGAGGTGCCCGTCGAACCGGCGTTGCAGCGCCCGCGGGGCGGCACGAAACCGCCGGGCGCCACCGGGCGCGGACCGCTCGCCCGTTTCTGCGCGCACTTCTGGGAGCGCGCGCTGGTGGAGACGGGAGGTGTCCGATGACGCTGCCCGGACTCGACCGGGCCGACGGCGCGGCCCTGCTCGACGGCGTCCGCCGCCGGCTCGCCGAGAGCGGCGCCGAACCCACGCCCGCGCGTGTGGCCCAGGCCCTGCGCGAACAGGGCCGGGTGCTCGGCGACGCCGAAGTCCTCGGCGCGGCCGCGCACCTGCGGTCCGAACTCGTCGGCACCGGCCCCCTGGAACCCCTGCTCGCCGACCCGGACGTCACCGACGTCCTGGTCTCCGCCCCGGACCGGGTCTGGGTGGACCGCGGCGGCGGCCTGGAACTGACCCCGGTGACCTTCCCCGACGCGGCGGCCGTACGACGTCTCGCTCAGCGGCTGGCCGCCGTGGCCGGACGCCGGCTGGACGACGCCCGGCCCTGGGCGGACGCCCGGCTGCCCGACGGCACCCGGCTGCACGCGGTGCTGCCCCCGGTCGCCGTCGGCTGCACCTGCCTCGCCCTGCGGGTGGTACGGCCACGGGCCTTCACCCTCGGCGAGCTCGTCGCGGCCGGCACCGTGCCGCCGGGCGGTGACCGGATCCTGAGGGCGCTGCTCGACGCCCGGCTGTCCTTCCTCGTCAGCGGCGGCACCGGATGCGGCAAGACCACCCTGCTCAGCGCGCTGCTCGGGCTCGTCGGACCCGGCGAGCGGATCGTGCTCGCCGAGGACTCGGCCGAGCTGAGGCCGGACCACCCGCACGTCGTCCGGCTGGAGACCCGGCCCGCCAACCAGGAGGGCGCCGGCCTGGTCACCCTGGAGGACCTGGTACGGCAGGCGCTGCGGATGCGGCCGGACCGGCTGGTCGTCGGCGAGGTGCGCGGCCCCGAGGTCGTGCATCTGCTCGCGGCCCTCAACACCGGCCACGAGGGCGGGTGTTGCACGGTCCACGCCAACGCGGCGGCGGATGTGCCGGCCCGGCTGGAGGCGCTGGCCACGGCCGCCGGGCTGGACCGGGCCGCGCTCCACAGCCAGTTGGCGGCGGCCCTCTCCGTGGTCGTGCACCTCGTACGGGACAGGTCCGGGCGGCGCCGGATCGCCGAGGTGCACGTGCTGGAACGGGACACCACCGGGCTGGTCCGGACGGTACCGGCCCTGCGCTGGGGCGAGCGGGCGTTCGTGCGGGAGCGGGGGTGGGAGCGGTTGCGGCAACTCGTCGGGGATGCCGGGGAGCTGGGGGGTGAGTGAGGGGCGGAGCGGGGGCTTTCGGCAGGTCGGCTCGTTCGGAGGTCCAGCGGTGGTCAGGCCGGTGAGGCTCGGCGGCTCGGTGAGGTCCGTCGGGCGGGCCGAGGTCGGCGGTGAGGAGAGGAGTGACGCAAGTGATGGGTGAGACGTCCATGGGGGCCGCTCTGGTCTGTCTCGGCGCGTGGGTGTGGTTGTTGGGCGGACGGCACCACGGGATGCGGCGGGCGCGGCTGATGCTCGCCGGCGGCGGGGTGGTGACGACGGGGCCGCCGGTCTGGGAGCGGTTCCGCGCGGAACTGCGGCGGCGGAGCGGCCGATGGGGAGCCGAGTGGTGGGCGCTCGTCGCCGGTCTGGGGATCGCCCTGCTGGGTGCCTCGGTGATCCCGGTGGTCGCGGGGGCCGCCGGTGTCCCCGTGGTGCGCCGGATGAGGCAGGCCCGGCAGGCCCGGCGTGCCCGGGAACGGCGGGCCGACGCGGTGATCGACCTGTGCGGTGGGCTCGCCGGGGAGGTGCGGGCCGGACGGCAGCCGGGGGAGGCGCTGTTGCGGGCCGCTCGGGACTCCGGCGGGCTCGGCGAGGCGCAGGCCGCCGTGGTGGCCGCGGCACGGTTCGGCGGGGATGTGTCCGGCGCGCTCGCCGTGGCGGCTCGGCAGCCGGGGGCGGAGGGGCTGCTCGGGCTCGCCGCGTGCTGGCGGGTGGCCGTGGACCGGGGCGCCGGACTCGCCACCGGCCTGGACCGGCTGGACGCGGCCCTGCGCGCGGAGCGGGATCAGCGATCCGACGTGAGCGCGCAGTTGGCGGGCGCCCGGGCCACCGCGGTGCTGCTCGCCGCACTGCCCGCCCTCGGGCTGCTCCTCGGCACGGCCATGGGCGCCGATCCGCTGCGTGTGCTGCTGCACAGCGGCGCGGGCCTCGGCTGCCTGACGGCCGGCGCGGTGTTCGAGACGGCCGGGCTGTGGTGGGCGATGCGGATCGTGCGAGGGGCGGAGGCCGTGTGAGGTGCGCCGTGCGTATGCGGCGGACCGGACGGGCGACCGGGTGACCGGGTGACCGAATGAGTGATGGGCGATTGGCCGGATGGCGGGGAAGGGGCGTGCGGTGTGAGTGGGGAAGTCATCCACAGGCTGGGGACGGCGGTGGTCGTGGCGCTGGTTCTCGGCTGGGGTGTCCGGTGGCTGGAGCTGGTGCGGCGGCGGCGACGGGCGAGGCGCCGGGTGGCGGAACTGCTGGGCTTCGACGTGCCCCAGCGGACAGGCCGGTTGACGATTTCGGACATCGTTCGGCGGCGGTGGGTGTCGACGGCCGGTGCGGCGTGCGGTGTGTGGGTGCTGGTCGGCGGGGTCACCGGTGCGGCGCTGGGGCTGGGCGTGGGCGCGGTGCTGTGGCGGTGGCGGGGCCGTCAGACGGCAGCGGTGGGGCTAGAGGCGGTCGATACGGCCGGGGCCGCGCGCCAGCTTCCGCTCGCCGCCGATCTGCTGGCCGCCTGTATCGCGGCCGGTGCCGGCCCGGTGATCGCCGCCCAGGCCGTGGGGGAGGCCCTTGGCGGACCCGTCGGGCAGGCACTGGCGCGGGGCGCGGCGGAGGTCCGGCTCGGTGGTGAACCGGCGGATGCCTGGCGGAGCTTGGCGGCGCTGCCCGGTGCCGGTGTGCTGGCGCGGCTGCTGGAGCGGGCCGACGAGTCCGGGTTGCCCGCGGCCGGCCCGGTCGCACGGCTCGCCTCGGACGCGCGTGCGGAGTGGGCCCGCACGGCGACGGCCCGGGCACGCCGTGCGGGCGTACTGATCTCCGCCCCGGTCGGCCTCTGCTTCCTGCCCGCGTTCATCGCGGTCGGTGTGCTGCCGGTCGTGATCGGGCTGGCGGGCGGCGTCATGGGAGGGAGGTGAGGGCGATGAGAGCGGACCGGCACGCAGACGTCGGGTAAGCGCGGCGGACGACGACGCGCGACGACAGACGACGCGCGACGACAGACGACGCGCGACGACAGACGACGCGCACCGACAGACGACAGCGACGCACGACGACAGCGGCGCACGACAAACCACGAACGACGACAAACAGCGAACGACGACAGCCGGCAACGAGCGGCAAGACCAGGAATCCCACGGGGGTTGAAATGTTCGAGAAGATCAGGAAAGCGGCGGTCCGGGTGCGCGGAGCCTGCCGGCAGGACGGCGGCATGGTGACGTCCGAGTACGCCATGGGGATCATCGCGGCCGTCGGGTTCGCGTTGTTGCTCTACAAGGTCGTCACCAGCGGCCAGGTCCAGGCGGAGCTGCAGGCCATCGTGAAGAAGGCCCTCAGTGCGCGGATGTGAGCGAGGTGGGGACCGTGGGTTCGTGACCGCGGAGGCGGCCGTGGTGCTGTCCGTGCTGGTGGCGTTCACGATGGCGCTGGTCTGGGGGCTGCTCGTGGTGGCGGCGCAGATCGAGTGCGTGGACGCGGCCCGTGTGGGTGCCCGGGCCGCCGCCCGGCAGGATCCGGCCGATGCGGTGGTGACGGTGACCCGGGAAGCGGCGCCCAGGGGAGCGCGGGTGACCGTCGCGCGGGAGGGCGACCGGGTCCGGGTGACGGTGGCGGCCAAGCCACCGGTGCTGAGCGGTTTGCCGTTCGAGGTACGGGAGGACGCCGTGGCCCTCGCCGAGGACACGGTGGGACCGAGGGAGGCGGGGCCATGAGACGCCGGCGTGGGCTGACCGGCGGACGAGTGCGTACCGACCGCACCGACGGACGACGGAAGGCGCGGTGCGGTGGGCACGCGCAACCGGATCGCCTGCCGGACTCCGACCGCGGGTCCGCCACCGTCTGGAGCCTGGGCGCGATCGCCGTGCTCTGTGTGGTGTTCGGCGCCGTGCTCGCTCTCGGGCAGGCCGTCGTCGTACGCCACCGGGCGGCCGGTGGCGCCGACCTGGCCGCGCTCGCGGCGGCGGACCACTGGGCCGAGGGCGGACCGACGGCCTGCGCGCGGGCCGGGCGGCTGGCCGCGGCCCAGGGAGTACGGCTGGTGCGGTGCGCGATCGTGGGCGACACGTCCGAGGTGACGGCGGCCGCGGGAAGGGGGCCGTTCACGGCGGAGGTCAGGGCGAGAGCGGGACCGGCGGGCCCGGTACCGTCCGGCGTGCCGGACGGGCCCGCGGTTACCGGCGTCCAGTCAGCCCCGTCGCCTACTCTCCCCCCGATTCGGCCGCACCCGCATCCATCCCCTGCGGCGCCCCCCGCAGCAGCACCGTGAGCAGTCGTACCGCGCCCCTCTTGTGCAACGGGTCGTTGCCGTTGCCGCACTTGGGGGACTGGATGCAGGACGGGCAGCCGGCCTCGCACTCGCAGGAGGCGATGGCCTCGCGGGTGGCGGTGAGCCAGGCGCGGGCGGTGTGGAAGGCGCGCTCGGCGAATCCGGCGCCGCCGGGGTGGCCGTCGTAGACGAAGACCGTGGGGAGCAGGGTGTCGGGGTGCAGGGGCACGGACACGCCGCCGATGTCCCAGCGGTCGCAGGTCGCGAAGAGGGGCAGCATGCCGATGGAGGCGTGCTCGGCGGCGTGCAGGGAGCCGCCGAGGATCTCCGGGGTGATCCGGGCCTCGTCCAGCTGGTCCTCGGTGACCGTCCACCACACCGCGCGTGTGCGCAGCGTACGAGGAGGGAGGTCGAGTTTCGTCTCGCCCAGCACTTCGCCGGTGATGAGGCGTCGGCGCAGGTAGGAGACCACCTGGTTGGTGACCTCCACCGAGCCGTAGCACAGGCGGCCGGCGCCCCACGGGATCTCGGTGTCCGTCTCCAGGACGGAGATGGACGTGGTGTCACGGGCGACCGTCGAGTACGGCGGGTCCGCCTGCTCGACCAGGGCGACGGAGTCCTCCAGGTCCAGGGAGCGCACCAGGTAGGTGCGGCCCTGGTGCAGGTGGACGGCGCCTTCGTGGACCGTGGAGTGCGCGGCGCCCGCGTCCACGGTGCCGAGCAGACGGCCCGTGGCGGCCTCGACGACCTGCACCGGCCGGCCGCCGGCGCCCCGGATGTCGGTGAGGTCGGCGGCGCGCTCCCGGCGGGTCCAGTGCCAGGCCTTGGTGCGCCGGCGGAGCAGCTTGGCGGCCTCCAGCTGCGGCAGCACGTCCGCGCAGGCCGGGCCGAAGAGGTCCAGGTCCTCCTCGGTCAGCGGCAGCTCCGCGGCGGCGGCGCACAGGTGCGGGGCGAGGACGTAGGGGTTGTCGGGGTCGAGGACCGTCGACTCCACCGGCTGGTCGAACAGGGCCTCGGGGTGATGGACGAGGAAGGTGTCCAGCGGGTCGTCGCGGGCGACGAGGACCGCGAGGGCGCCCTGGCCGGAGCGGCCCGCGCGGCCGGCCTGCTGCCACAGGGAGGCACGGGTGCCCGGGTAGCCGGAGATCACCACGGCGTCCAGGCCGGAGACGTCCACGCCCAGCTCCAGGGCGGTCGTGGCGGCGAGGCCGAGGAGTTCGCCGGAGTGCAGGGCGCGTTCCAGGGCGCGGCGCTCCTCGGGGAGGTAGCCGCCGCGGTAGGCCGCGACACGCCTTGCCAGGGATCGGTCGACCTCGGCGAGCCTCTCCTGGGCGATCACCGAGATCAGCTCGGCACCGCGCCGGGAGCGTACGAAGGCGACCGAGCGCACGCCCTGCACGGTGAGGTCGGTGAGCAGGTCGGCGGTCTCGGCGGTGGCGGTACGCCGGACGGGTGCGCCCTTCTCGCCCTGCAGTTCGGTGAGCGGCGGCTCCCAGAGGGCGAAGACCAGCTCTCCGCGCGGGGAGGCGTCGTCGGCGACCTCGACGACCGGCAGGCCGGTCAGCCGCCGGGCGGCGACCGCGGGCTCGGCGGCGGTCGCCGAGGCCAGCAGGAACACCGGGAAGGAGCCGTAGCGGGCGCACAGGCGGCGCAGTCGGCGCAGCACCTGGGCGACGTGCGAGCCGAAGACGCCACGGTAGGTGTGGCACTCGTCGATGACGACGTACTTGAGCGATTTCAGGAAGGAGGACCAGCGCGGGTGGGAGGGGAGTATCCCGCGGTGCAGCATGTCCGGGTTGGTGAGGACATAGTTGCCGTACTGGCGGATCCACTCCCGTTCCTCGAACGGGGTGTCGCCGTCGTACACGGCCGGCCGCACCGAAGTGCCGAGGGGTTGTGAAAGTTCCTTCACCGACCGGCACTGGTCCGCCGCGAGCGCCTTGGTGGGGGACAGGTAGAGAGCGGTGGCACCACGGCCGTTCGGGGCCTCCGCGCCGTCCAGGAGGGTGGACAGGACGGGCACGAGATAGGCGAGGGACTTGCCGGAGGCGGTGCCGGTGGCGACGACCACCGAGTCGCCGTCCAGGGCGTGCTCGGCGGCCAGCGCCTGGTGCGCCCAGGGGTGCTCGATGCCGCACTCCTGGACGGCCGCGATCACCTCGGGCCGAATCCGCTCAGGCCAGACGGCATGGCGGCCCGCGCGCGGGGGCAAGTGCTCCGTATGAGTGATGCGCGCAGCCCGGCTCGGCCCGGAGGCGAGCCGGTCCAGGACCGTGCTCGGAGACGGGCGGGAGGCCGGGGGGGCCTGGGTTCGATCGGATCGGTGATTCTTGGCCATCGGCACCGAGTGTGTCACTGGCGTGACGGACAATGGAGCCAAGGCGTCGTGCACGCCTGCCGGTAAGTGATTGAATGCCATCGCGGCTGGCGAAACGTCCCGGGGGCCGCAAGCGAGGTGCCCGAGGGACGACCGCTCGATAGCAAGGTGCTGGAGGATCCGTGGACCTGTCCCTGTCGACCCGTACCGTCGGCGATCGTACGGTCGTCGAGGTCGGTGGCGAAATCGACGTATATACCGCGCCCAAGCTGCGCGAGCAGCTGGTCGAGCTGGTGAACGACGGGAATTTCCACCTCGTCGTCGACATGGAAGGTGTGGACTTCCTCGACTCCACCGGGCTCGGCGTGCTGGTCGGTGGCCTGAAGAGGGTTCGTGCCCACGAGGGCTCGCTGCGTCTGGTCTGCAACCAGGAGCGCATTCTGAAGATCTTCCGCATCACCGGCCTCACCAAGGTGTTCCCGATTCACACCACGGTCGAGGAAGCGGTGGCGGCCACCGACTGATCGGCGACTGACCGATCCCGGACCGTTCGCCGGCACCGGGCTCCTGCCGGGGCCCGGTCGCCGGCCGGTCCCGTCCTGGGCAGGTGCCGACGCGGCGGCCCGGGGCACACATGTACACCGGGGGGTGCGGGCGCTCGGCGGCCCCGCCCCCGACCGCACGCCCGTAGTCGCGAGGGGGATGCATGGCCACCGTCGAACTCCGCTTCAGCGCGCTGCCCGAGCACGTCAGGACCGCCCGGCTGGTGGCGGCAGCGGTGGCGCGCAGGGCCGGAGTGGACGAGGCCGTCCTGGACGAGGTGCGGCTCGCCGTGGGTGAGGCCTGCTCCCGCGCTGTCGGACTCCACCAGAACAGCGGTGTCACGGCACCGGTGAAGGTGGCGTTGATCGAAGAGGAGAAACAGTTCTCCATCGAGGTCGGCGACGAGGCACCGCATGCCGCTCCGGGCGGCGACACGTCCGGTGCCGGGCAGGAGGCCGACGCGGAGGTCGAGGAGGACGAGATGGGCCTGGCGGTCATCAGCGGTCTCGTCGACGACGTGGAGGTCAGCACCGGGCGGAACGGGGGCCTGATCCGCATGACCTGGCCGACCGCGCCGCCGGCCACGGCGCTCGCCTGAACCTCCGCCACCCGCCCGTCTGCACTCGCCCGCCCGTTCTCGGGCGTCTGATCCCGTCCGGCCGGCCGACGGTCTCACCCGACCCGTTTCACCCGACTGGCCGTAGCCGCCACAACCACCCCGCAAACGCACAGGGGCCCTGCCGAGCAGGGCCCCTGCCGTGTTTTTCCTGGCACTATGGAATTCGTGAACGAATTCACGATCAAAACCGTGGTAATTTGATCAAGTGCTCGGGTGGCCGACAATGGCTTTAGGGCATTACATCGTTCTGGTCCGCTGTATGTACACGCAGGCCAATTCCGTTTACCGTCCCCTGTTTAGATCACACGGCGGTACCTACAATCCGTCCACATCTTGAGCTCAGCCCAAGCGTCAAGGAGGACGAATGGCGGGGCTTTCCACTCCTCAGTCGGCTCACCCCACGTCCCTCGCGGCCGCGGTCCTGACCGACGACAACCGGATCATCGTGGCCGTCATCGCCGCGGTCGCCCTGGCCGCGCTGGTGGTCGCGGGGATCCTGGTCCGCCAGGTGCTGGCGGCCGGCGAGGGCACCGACAGCATGAAGAAGATCGCCGAGGCGGTCCAGGAAGGTGCCAAGGCGTATCTCGCCCGGCAGTTGCGCACGCTCGGCGTATTCGCCGTCGTCGTCTTCTTCCTGCTCATGCTGCTGCCCGCGGACGACTGGAATCAGCGGGCCGGCCGCTCGGTGTTCTTCCTGATCGGAGCGGCGTTCTCGGCGGCCACCGGCTATATCGGCATGTGGCTCGCCGTGCGCAGCAATGTGCGGGTCGCCGCGGCGGCCCGGGAAGCGACCCCGGCGCCAGGCGAGCCGGAAAAGGATCTCACCACCGTTTCCCACAAGGCGATGAAGATCGCATTTCGCACGGGCGGTGTCGTCGGCATGTTCACGGTGGGGCTCGGCCTGCTGGGCGCCTCCTGTGTGGTGCTGGTGTACGCGGCCGACGCGCCGAAGGTGCTGGAGGGCTTCGGCCTCGGTGCCGCCCTGATCGCGATGTTCATGCGGGTGGGCGGCGGCATCTTCACCAAGGCCGCCGACGTCGGCGCCGACCTGGTCGGCAAGGTCGAACAGGGCATTCCGGAGGACGACCCGCGCAATGCCGCGACCATCGCCGACAACGTGGGTGACAACGTCGGCGACTGCGCGGGCATGGCGGCCGACCTGTTCGAGTCGTACGCCGTGACCCTGGTGGCCGCGTTGATCCTCGGCAAGGCCGCCTTCGGCGACTCGGGGCTTGCGTTCCCGCTGCTGGTGCCCGCCATCGGGGTGATCACGGCGATGATCGGCATCTTCGCGGTCGCCCCGCGCCGGGCCGACCGCAGCGGCATGTCGGCGATCAACCGCGGTTTCTTCATCTCCGCGGTGATCTCGCTGGCACTGGTCGCGATCGCCGTCTTCGTCTACCTGCCCTCGAAGTACTCCGCCCTCCACGGCGTCACCGACGCGGCGATCAAGGGCAAGGACGGCGATCCGCGCATCCTCGCGCTGGTCGCGGTGGCCATCGGCATCCTGCTCGCCGCCGTCATCCAGCAGCTGACCGGCTACTTCACCGAGACCAGCCGCCGTCCGGTGCGGGACATCGGCAAGACCTCCCTCACCGGCCCGGCCACCGTCGTCCTCTCCGGCATCTCGGTGGGCCTGGAGTCCGCCGTCTACACCGCGCTGCTCATCGGGCTCGGGGTGTACGGCGCGTTCCTGCTCGGCGGCACGTCGATCATGCTGGCGCTGTTCGCGGTCGCGCTGGCCGGCACGGGCCTGCTCACCACGGTCGGTGTGATCGTCGCCATGGACACCTTCGGACCGGTCTCCGACAACGCGCAGGGCATCGCCGAGATGTCCGGCGACGTCGAGGGAGCGGGCGCGCAGGTGCTCACCAACCTGGACGCGGTCGGCAACACCACCAAGGCCATCACCAAGGGCATCGCCATCGCCACCGCCGTCCTCGCCGCGTCGGCGCTGTTCGGGTCGTACCGCGACGCGATCACCACCAACGTGCAGGACGTCGGCGCGAAGCTCACCGGGCCGGGGTCGCCGCTCAGCCTGTCCCTGGACATCTCGCAGCCCAACAACCTCGTCGGCCTCATCGCGGGCGCCGCGGTCGTCTTCCTCTTCTCCGGACTGGCCATCAACGCGGTGTCGCGTTCGGCGGGTTCGGTGGTGTTCGAGGTGCGGCGGCAGTTCCGTGAGAAACCCGGGATCATGGACTTCAGCGAGAAGCCCGAGTACGGCAAGGTCGTCGACATCTGCACCAAGGACGCCCTGCGGGAGCTGGCCACGCCCGGTCTGCTCGCCGTCATGGCGCCGATCTTCATCGGGTTCACGCTCGGGGTCGGCGCGCTCGGCTCCTACCTCGCCGGCGCGATCGGCGCGGGCACGCTGATGGCGGTGTTCCTCGCCAATTCCGGCGGCGCGTGGGACAACGCCAAGAAGCTCGTCGAGGACGGCAACCACGGCGGCAAGGGCAGCGAGGCCCACGCGGCCACGGTGATCGGGGACACGGTCGGCGACCCGTTCAAGGACACCGCCGGACCCGCGATCAACCCCCTGCTGAAGGTCATGAACCTGGTCTCGCTGCTCATCGCACCGGCAGTGATCAAGTTCTCCTACGGCGACGACAAGAACCTCGGCGTGCGGATCGGGATCGCCGTCCTCGCGCTGCTGGTGATCGTCGTCTCCGTCTACATCTCCAAGCGGCGCGGGATCGCCGTCGGGGACGACGACAGCGCCGGGCGGGTCGCCAACCCGCCGGACGCCGCGGTGGTCTCGTAGGCGGAGCGGCGCTGGACCGGCCGAGACGGCAAGGCCCTGCTCCCACGGGTGGGCGGGCGGCGTGTACGGACGCCGCCCGCCCACCCGTCGTCTGTGGGCTCGCCCACGCCGTGAGCCTTCTCTCCCATGGCGCGAAAGATCACAAAACCCGACTTATGCCTCCCCCGGCAAGGGGAGTGAGTGCGTCCGCCGTGTAGATTCCGGGGGCCGAGAGCCATGGAAGGGACCAATCCGGTGAACAAGAAGCTCGCGGCCGCACTGTCCGGCGGTGCGGTACTGATGGTGGCGGTGTCCGGGTGCAGCGACGGCGGTGACAAGGGGCCCGACCCCAAGCTGGTGTCCTGGGCCAAGACGGTCTGCGACGCGGTGCCCGCGCAGGACGCGAAGATCAGGTCGGCCAACGCTTCCATCGCGGCCATAGCCACGGACACCAACCTCCCGCCCAAGGAGGCCCAGAAGACGTACGCGGCCGCCTTCCAGGACATGTCCGAGGGCTACAAGGCGCTCGCCGACGCCCTCGACAGCGCCGGAGCGCCCCCCGGGATCGACGGCGGCGCCAAGCTTCAGCAGGACGCGGCCAAGAACCTCGTCGGCCTCTCCACGTCGTACACCGACCTGAAGAAGAAGGTCGACGGGCTCAACACCAAGGACCAGGGCAAGTTCGCCAAGGGCCTGAAGGAGGTCGCCCTGCAGACCAAGGAGGTCGGCAAGCAGAGCGACAGCGGCACCCAGGCGCTGAAGCGGCTGGAGAGCGGCGACGTCAAGGAGGCGATGGCCGAGCAGCCCAGCTGCAAGGTCGCGGCGTCCGGCTCCGCACAGCCGACGGCGTCGACGACGGCCGGCTGACGCCGGGGGCGGCCGGCTCACGTCCGCGGTCGGCCGGCTCCACGTCGCCGGGTACGCGGAGGACGTCGGTGAGTGGACGGCTGTCGTCGGCGAGTTCCTGACTCGGGCCGGCGCCGGAGCGCCGGACCGTCGCCGCAGGGCGGCCCGCGCAGCCGTCGTCGGCGAGCGGCAGGCAGCCCCTACGAGTCGGCCCACGCGCCCCGCCCCGAGCCGCCCCGCGCAGCCGCCGTCAGTCGGCCCCGCGCGGGCGTCGCGGGCCACAATGGGGGCGTGACTGACTCCGGACCCGCTCCCCTGCCCGTTTCCGACCGGCCCGACATCGCCGCGCGCCTGAGGGACGCCCTGCTGGCCGCCTCCTTCACCGCAGACGGGCTGCTCGACCTGCTCGGCGCGCCCGCGTACGCGGCGCTGGCCCGCAGCGAGACCGTGCCCGCCCTCCGGGCGACCCGTGGCGACACGCCGCTGGAGACGCTCGTGCGGCTGTTCCTGCTCCAGCAACCGGTGACGCACGCGCGCGTGGCGGCCGTGCTGCCGGTCGAGGAGGCGGTGGAGGCCGGCTGGCTCAGGCGCGTGGGCGGGGACGAGGTGGCCGCGACCGTGGACGTACGGCCGTACGGCGGCCCCGGGGGCGAGGACTGGTTCATCGTCTCCGACCTCGGCTGCGCGGTCGGCGGAGCCGGCGGCATCGGACAGCGTGACGAGGGCGTCGTCCTGGGCGTCGGCGGCGCCTCGACGACCCTCGCCGGCATCACCGTCCGCACCCCCGTCGCCGCCGCACTGGACCTCGGCACCGGATCCGGCATCCAGGCGCTGCACGCCGCACAGCACGCCACGCGCGTGACGGCGACCGACCTCAACCCGCGCGCGCTGCACATCACGGCGCTCACGCTGGCGCTCTCCGGGGCGCCCGCGGCCGACCTGCGCGAGGGCTCGCTGTTCGAACCCGTCCGGGACGACGAGACGTTCGACCTGATCGTCTCCAACCCGCCGTTCGTGATCTCCCCCGGCGCCCGGCTGACGTACCGGGACGGTGGCATGGGCGGGGACGATCTGTGCCGCTCGCTCGTTCAGGAAGCGGGGGAACGGCTGAACGAGGGCGGGTTCGCGCAGTTCCTCGCGAACTGGCAGCACGTGGCGGGGGAGGACTGGCAGGACAGACTCAGGTCGTGGGTGCCGCGCGGGTGCGATGCCTGGATCGTGCAGCGCGAGGTGCAGGACGTCACGCAGTACGCCGAGCTGTGGCTGAGGGACGCCGGTGACCACCGCGGGGATCCGGCGGAGTACCAGGCGCGATACGACGCCTGGCTCGACGAGTTCGAGGCACGCAAGGTCAGGGCGGTCGGCTTCGGCTGGATCACCCTGCGCAGGACCGGCTCCGCCGAGCCCGTCGTCACCGTGGAGGAGTGGCCGCACCCGGTCGAACAGCCGCTCGGGGAGACGATCCGGGCGCACTTCGAGCGGCTCGACTACCTCCGGGAGCACGATGACGCGGCGCTGCTGGACAGCCGCTTCAAGCTCGTCCCCGAGGTGGTCCAGGAGCAGGTCGGGCTGCCCGGCGCCGAGGACCCGGAGCATGTGGTGCTGCGCCAGCACCGCGGGATGCGCCGGGCGACGAAGGTCGACACGGTCGGTGCCGGATTCGCGGGGGTGTGCGACGGCACGCTGAGCGCGGGCCGCATCCTCGACGCCATCGCACAGCTCGTCGGCGAGGACCCTGTGGTGCTCCGCGACCGTACGCCCGCGCAGATCCGGCTGCTCGTGGAGCAGGGCTTCCTGGAGCCGGCGGGCTGAGCGGGCGCGGGTGGGCCGGGGGCGTCCGGCCCCAGCGGTGCCGGGGCGTCCGGTGGGGCGCCCGGTGGCAGCGGTGCCGGGCGGGTGCCGTACGCCGGGTGCCGGTGGCGTCGTAGGCGCCGGGTGCCCGTGCGGTCGTAGGCGCGGTCGGATCATCTTCCGATCGCGGCGCTGCCATCGTCGTATGCCGGGGGCACGGGCCCGGCGAGGTTGCCGGCCGGGGTGGCACCGAGCCGCTTTCCTAAAACGGCCGGAAAAATATCGGTACCGGGCTCGCGCCTCTTTCGTTCGAGTGTGCGTTCGAATGGCTGGAGGCCTTCCGTTCACCCCGATGTCGCCCGCCCGCCTCCCGGGCGTGCCACCCTCCCGGCGCTGGGCACAGCCGACGGCAGGGAAGGGGCGCTCGGGCGATGGAGAGCGGGCCGGCGATCTTCGCGGGAGTGGTGTTCGCCCTGTTCGGGGCCGGTCTGCTGGCGTGGACCGGCACCCGCCTCCGGCGCCGGGAACCGGTGGCCTTCGGCGTGAGTCGGGTCGCATCCGCCGCCGTCGCGAGCCTGGCCGGGACGCTCGCGCTGAGCCTCGCCGCGTACTGCCTGACCCGGCTCTGAGACGGGTCGCCGCCCTGTCCGGCGGGTAAGGGGAGCGTCACGCTCCGGACATGATCGCGGGAGCGACCTGGCAGTCCGGGCGGCAGGAATGGCGGTAGTCGGGTTACCGTTCGAGTGGCCGTTGTGGGCTTTTCCCGTTTGACACGGGGGCGGGATGTAGCGTCACACTCCGCAGCGTCACACGTGCCAGCAGTACGCCGCGACCCCGGGACCAAGGCCTGGGGAGGCCACAGCGTCGACCGGAGAGAAGAGCGAAGTTGTCCCCGACCAGCGAGACCGCACAGGGCGGCCGCCGACTCGTCATCGTCGAGTCGCCTGCCAAGGCGAAGACGATCAAGGGCTACCTCGGCCCCGGATACGTCGTCGAAGCGAGCGTCGGGCACATCCGCGACCTTCCCAACGGCGCCGCCGAGGTGCCCGAGAAGTACACCGGCGAGGTCCGGCGCCTCGGCGTGGACGTCGACCATGACTTCCAGCCGATCTATGTGATCAACGCCGACAAGAAGGCGCAGGTCAAGAAGCTCAAGGACCTGCTGAAGGACTCCGACGAGCTGTTCCTCGCCACGGACGAGGACCGGGAGGGCGAGGCGATCGCCTGGCACCTCCAGGAGGTCCTGAAGCCGAAGATCCCGGTCAAGCGCATGGTGTTCCACGAGATCACCAAGGACGCCATCCGCGCGGCCGTCGCCAACCCGCGCCAGCTCAACCAGAAGCTGGTCGACGCCCAGGAGACCCGCCGCATCCTCGACCGCCTCTACGGCTACGAGGTCTCCCCGGTGCTGTGGAAGAAGGTCATGCCCCGGCTGTCGGCCGGCCGCGTGCAGTCCGTCGCCACACGGCTCGTCGTGGAGCGGGAACGCGAGCGCATCGCTTTCCGTTCCGCCGAGTACTGGGACCTGACGGGCACCTTCGCGACCGGCCGCGCGGGGGACCCGTCGGACCCGTCGTCGCTGGTCGCCCGCCTGCAGACCGTCGACGGCCGGCGGGTCGCGCAGGGCCGAGACTTCGACTCCCTGGGACAGCTCAAGAGCGACAACACCCTCCACCTCGACGAGGCGACCGCACGCGCCCTCGCCGCCGCCCTGGAGAACACCCGCTTCTCCGTGCGGTCCGTCGAGTCCAAGCCGTACCGCCGCTCGCCGTACGCCCCGTTCCGTACGACGACGCTGCAGCAGGAGGCCAGCCGCAAGCTGGGCTTCGGCGCGAAGGCGACCATGCAGATCGCCCAGAAGCTGTACGAGAACGGCTACATCACGTACATGCGTACGGACTCCACGACCCTGAGCGACACGGCGGTCTCCGCCGCCCGCGCCCAGGTCACGCAGCTGTACGGCGCCGACTACCTGCCGCCGCAGCCGCGCACCTACGCCGCCAAGGTCAAGAACGCCCAGGAGGCGCACGAGGCGATCCGCCCGTCGGGTGATCGTTTCCGCACGCCCGCGGAGACCGGCCTGACCGGCGACCAGTTCAAGCTGTACGAGCTGATCTGGAAGCGGACCGTCGCCTCCCAGATGAAGGACGCCACCGGCAACAGCGTGACCGTGAAGATCGGCGGCACCGCCGCCGACGGCCGGGACGTCGAGTTCAGCGCCTCCGGCAAGACGATCACCTTCCACGGCTTCCTGAAGGCGTACGTCGAGGGCGCCGACGACCCGAACGCCGAGCTGGACGACCGCGAGCGCCGGCTGCCGCAGGTCGCCGAGGGCGACGCGCTGTCCGCCGAGGAGATCACGGTCGACGGCCACGCCACCAAGCCCCCGGCCCGCTACACCGAGGCCTCCCTGGTCAAGGAGCTGGAAGAGCGGGAGATCGGCCGCCCGTCGACGTACGCGTCGATCATCGGCACCATCCTGGACCGTGGCTACGTCTTCAAGAAGGGCACGGCCCTGGTGCCGTCGTTCCTGTCGTTCGCCGTGGTGAACCTCCTGGAGAAGCACTTCGGGCGGCTCGTCGACTACGACTTCACCGCCCGGATGGAGGACGACCTCGACCGCATCGCGGCCGGTGAGGCCAAGGCCGTGCCGTGGCTGAAGCGCTTCTACTTCGGCGAGGGGACGGCCACGGGCGGCGCGGCCGATGCCGGCAACGGTGACGGCGACCACCTCGGCGGCCTCAAGGAACTGGTGACGGACCTGGGCGCGATCGACGCGCGCGAGGTGTCGTCGTTCCCGGTCGGCAACGACATCGTGCTCCGCGTCGGCCGCTACGGCCCCTACATCGAGCGTGGCGAGAAGGACACCGAGCAGCACCAGCGCGCCGACATCCCGGACGACCTGGCACCGGACGAGCTGACCGTCGAGCTGGCCGAGGAACTGCTGGCCAAGCCCAGCGGCGACTTCGAGCTGGGAACCGACCCGGCCACCGGGCACACGATCGTCGCCAAGGCCGGCCGCTACGGCCCGTACGTCACCGAGGTCCTCCCCGAGGGGACCCCGAAGACCGGAAAGAACGCCGTGAAGCCGCGCACGGCGTCGCTGTTCAAGTCCATGTCGCTCGACACGGTGACGCTGGACGACGCGCTGAGGCTGATGTCGCTGCCGCGTGTCGTGGGCACCGACGCGGACGGCCAGGAGATCACCGCGCAGAACGGCCGCTACGGCCCGTACCTGAAGAAGGGCACGGACTCCCGCTCGCTGCAGTCCGAGGACCAGCTCTTCACGATCACGCTGGAGGAGGCGCAGGCGATCTACGCCCAGCCGAAGCAGCGGGGACGGGCGGCCGCCAAGCCGCCGCTGAAGGAGCTGGGCGCGGACCCGGTCTCCGGCAAGCCGGTCGTGGTCAAGGACGGCCGCTTCGGCCCGTACGTCACCGACGGCGAGACCAACGCGACGCTGCGCTCCGGCGACAGCGTCGAAGCGATCACTCCTGAGCGTGGTTTCGAGCTGCTCGCCGAGAAGCGCGCGAAGGGTCCCGCCAAGAAGACCGCGAAGAAGGCGGCGGCGAAGAAGACCGCCCCGGCCAAGAAGACCGCCGCCAAGAAGACGGCCGCGAAGAAGACCACGGCCGCCGCGAAGAAGACGACCGCCAAGAAGACCACCGCCAAGAAGGCGACGGCGTCCAAGGCGACGGCTTCCGGCGCGGAGGACTGACACGCCCTCGGGTCACCGACCTGATCGCCCCGGCACCCCTCGGTGCCGGGGCGCGCGCGTGCCCGGACACGCGAGGTGTGGTGTCAGCGGCTGCGGATAGGCTGAACGCATGACGCGAGCCGAGCAGCCGACGGCCCAGACCCCAGCACCGGACGACGCCCTGGTCGCCGACTCCCGCGAGCGCGCCGTACGCTCCCTGCTGCGCCGACCGCAGCTGAGGCGCCTGTGGAGCGCGCAGCTGGTGAGCGGTGTCGGCGACACCCTGTCCCTCCTCGTCCTCGTCCTGCTGGTCCTCCAGTCGGCGATCGCCGAGGGAGCCTTCGGCGGTGGCTACCGAGGCGTGGCGTTCGCGGTGGCGACGGTCTTCGCCGCGCGCGTCGTCGCCACGCTCCTCTTCGGCGCCGTCCTCCTCGGCCCGGTGACCTCCCTCACCGCTCCGGAGGGCCCGCTCGACCGCCGCTGGACCATGGTCGGCGCCGACGGCCTGCGCGCCGCGCTGCTGATCGTCGCCCCCCTGTGGATCGACTGGACGCCGGACAACGCGCTGGCTGTCCTGCTCGTCACCGCCTTCGTCACGGGCGTCGCCGAGCGGCTGTGGACCGTCTGCCGGGAGAGCGCCGCCCCGGCCCTGCTGCCGGCCCCGCCGCCGGAGGGCGCGACGGTACGGCCGCTGCCGGACCACCTGGACGCCCTGCGCCGCCTGTCGCTGCGGACGACCTTCCTGGCGGTGCCGCTGGCCGCCGCCGCCCTGGTCGTCGCCGCCCTGCTGAACAACCTGCTGGGCACCGGCGTGGCCTGGTTCGACCAGCACCAGGCGGCCCTCGGGTCGTACGTGGCGGCGGGCCTGTTCGCGGCCTCGCTGGCCGTGCTGACCTACCTGGAGCTGCCCGTCACGCGCACCCCGCGCGCGCGGTCCCCGCTGGAGGGGCTGCGCCGCCCGCGCACCGGCACCGGCGTCGACAAGGGCCGCACGGGCGCCATTCCGCTGCTCGTCCCGGCCTGCGCCGGGGTCGCCGGCGCCATCGCGGCGGCCGTCTCGGTGTGCGTGCTGCACGCCAAGGACCTGGGCGGCGGCCCCGTGCTGTACGGCCTGCTGGTGCTGGGCCTGACCGGTGGTGTCGCCATCGGCATCCGCACCGCCCCCACACTGCTGCCCTCGCTCTCCCGCCGCCGTCTGCTGGCTCTGGCCATCGCCGTCACGGGCATCGCGCTGCTGGCGGCCGGGCTGGTCCCGGACGTCACCACGGTCCTGCTGATCGTCACGCTCGCCGGCGTCGGCGCGGGCGTGGCCGCCAACACCGGGCACACCCTGCTCGACCAGGAGACCGAGGACTCCCGCCGGGCGCGCACCACCGAACACCTGCACGCCATGGTCCGCGTCTTCATAGCGTTCGGAGCCCTGATCGCGCCCCTGGTCGCGGCCCTGATCGGCCCGCACCGGCTGGAGAACGGAAGGTTCGTCTTCGCGCACGGCGGCGCGGCCTTCACCCTCATGCTGGTCGGCGCGCTGCTGCTGCCGGTGGCCGCGCTGGTGCTCGCCAAGGTCGACGACCGCTCCGGTGTGCCGCTGCGGCAAGACCTCAAGGACGCCCTGCTGGGCGGCGACGACCCGGACACCGCCCCGGCGGCCAACGGCTTCTTCATCGCCCTCGAGGGCGGCGACGGCGCCGGCAAGTCCACCCAGGCCGAGGCGCTCGCCGAGTGGATCCGCGCCAAGGGCCACGAGGTGGTGCTCACCCGCGAGCCCGGCGCCACACCGGTGGGCAAGCGGCTGCGCTCGATCCTGCTGGACGTCTCGTCGGCGGGCCTGTCCCACCGTGCGGAGGCACTGCTGTACGCCGCGGACCGAGCCGAGCACGTCGACACCGTCGTACGACCCGCCCTGGAGCGTGGCGCGGTGGTGATCACCGACCGCTACATCGACTCCTCCGTCGCCTACCAGGGCGCCGGCCGCGACCTGTCCCCGACCGAGATCGCCCGCATCAACCGCTGGGCCACCAACGGTCTCGTCCCGCACCTGACCGTCCTGCTGGACGTCTCCCCGGAGACCGCCCGCGAGCGGTTCACCGAGGCACCGGACCGGCTGGAGTCGGAGCCGGCGGAGTTCCACGCGCGCGTGCGGGCCGGTTTCCTCACGCTGGCCGCCTCCGACCCCGGGCGCTACCTGGTCGTGGACGCAGGCCAGGAGCCCGAGGCCGTCACCACCGTGATCCGCCACCGGCTGGATGTCGTGCTGCCGCTGTCCGAGGCCGAGATCAAGGCCCAGGAGGAGGCTCGCAGGAAGGCCGAGGAGGAGGCCCGCCGCAAGGCCGAGGAAGAGGCCGCCCGCAAGGCCGAGGAGGAGCGCCTGGAGCGCGAGCGCCAGGAACAGCTGGCCAAGCTGCGCGCCGAGGAGGAGGAGCGCAAGCGGCGCGAGCTGGAGGAGGCGCAGCGGCGCGAGGCTGAACGGCAGGCGGAGGAGGCCCGGCAGCGGGCCGAGGAGGCCCGCCGGCGCGCGGAGGAGGAGCGGCAGCGGCTGCTCGCCGAGGAGAAGGCACGCGCCGAGGAGGAGGCCCGCCGCCGGGCCGAGGAGGAGCGGCTCCGCAAGCAGGCCGAGGAGGAGGCCCGCCGGCGCGCCGAGGAAGAGGCCCGGCAGGCCCGGCTGCGCGCCGAGGAGGAGGCCCGGCGTCTGGAGGCCCAGCGCAAGGCCGAGGAGGCGCTGCTGCGTGCCGAGGAGGCCCGCCGGCAGGCCGCCGAGGCCGCGGCGGCGGCCGACGCGGCGGCCCGCAGGCCCAGCACGCCTCCGTCGGCGGCACCGCGGATGGTCCCGGACGCGGCCACGGTGCCGACGCCGGGGACGCCGGCGGCCGCGCGCGGGACGGACACGCGGGGCACGGACGAGGAGACGACGGTGCTGCGTCCGGTGCGTGAGCAGCGTGACCCACGCGACTTCCGGGACCTGCGTGACTCCCAGGGTGTTCCCACCGACTCCGAGGTGACCGCCGAGCTGCCGCAGCCGTCGGCGGCCACGGGACCGGCCGACGACACCGCGGTGCTGCCGCGGGTGCCGTCGGCTGCGGAGGAGACGGCCGTGCTGCCGCCGGTGTCCCCCGACGAGACGGCCGAGCTGCCGTCGGTCGCTCCGGGCGCGGCGGACGAGACCGCGGTGCTGCCGCCCGTACGGGACGACGCCCCGTCGGACCGGGTTCCGCCCGGTTTCTTCCGGGACGAGCGGCCCGCCGCGGGCCCCGACGGCTCCGAGCCGCGCACGCGCGAGATGCCCCAGCTCGGCGAGGACGGCACGCCCCGCCGCCGCCCGCGCCCCGACTGGGCCGAGGAGACCCCGCTGGACGACCTGCCCACGCTGGCCGACGAACTACTGGGTTCGTACGACGAGGGGCACTACGGCGACCAGGGCGACGGCGGGGAACAGGGCCGCAAGGGCCGTGGCCGCGGGCGCCGCGGCTGAGCCGCACGCGGGCGCGGACGCCGCGGCCGAGTCTCACGCGGGCGAGAGCCGGGTGTCGGGGCACGGTGGGGGCCGGTCTCCGGGCGTTGTCGGGAGCCGGCCTCCGGGCGCCGGGTGAGGACGGGCGCCCGGGACATCGGCGGGGCGTGCTTCTGGGCCGTCGGTGAGGTAGGCGGCATCGGGTGGCTCGGGGCAAGGCGTTGGTGACGGCTGCGGTGCTGCGCCGTCGGCCAAGGGGCGGCGAGTGTCGGCAAGGGGCCGGGTACGGCCGAGCAGGTGCCGGCGGGCTGTGCCTGCGGACAGACGCGGCCCGCCGGCGCCACCGCCTCCGCGGCCTTCGTGCGCCCTCGTTGTCAGTGCCCACCCGGACTGTCAGTGCCCACCCGCACAATGGATGCCGGTACGTGGAGTGTGACGGAAGGGCGGCGTGACCCATGACCGTGTGGGACGACCTCGTCGGGCAGGAGCGGGTGAGCGCGGTGCTCGACGCCGCCGCGCGGGACGCCGACGCCCTCGTCACGGCCGCCGCGGCGGACCAGCCGCTGCCCGAGACGTCGAAGATGACGCACGCCTGGCTCTTCACCGGCCCGCCCGGCGCGGGCCGGAACCAGGCGGCCAGGGCCTTCGCCGCCGCCCTGCAGTGCGTGAGCCCCGACCGCGCGCTCGGCGGCGCCCCTGGCTGCGGCTTCTGCGACGGCTGCCACACCGCGCTGCTCGGCACCCACGCGGATGTCACGACGGTCGCCGCGGTCGGCTCCGAGATCCTGGTCAAGGACATGCGGGACACGGTCCGCAAGTCGTTCACCTCCCCGGCGAACGGCCGCTGGCAGATCATCCTGGTCGAGGATGCCGAGCGGCTGAACGAGAAGTCGGCCAACGCGGTGCTCAAGGCGGTGGAGGAACCCGCCCCGCGCACGGTCTGGCTGCTGTGCGCCCCCTCCATCGAGGACGTCCTGCCGACCATCCGCTCCCGCTGCCGCCACCTGAACCTGCGCACGCCGTCCGTCGAGGCGGTCGCCGACATGCTCATGCGGCGCGACGGCATCGAGCCCGGGCTCGCCGCGTCCGCCGCCCGCGCCACCCAGGGGCACGTGGACCGGGCCCGCCGCCTGGCCACCGACCCGGCGGCCCGCGAGCGCCGGGCCGCCGTGCTGAAGCTCCCGCTGCGGCTGGACGAGGTCGGCGCCTGTCTGAGGGCCGCCCAGGAGCTGGTCGACGCGGCGGCCGAGGATGCCAGACAGCTCGCCGAGGAGATGGACGGCAAGGAGGCCGAGGAGCTGAAGGCGGCGCTCGGCGCGGCCCAGGGCGGCCGCATGCCGCGCGGCACGGCGGGCGTGATGAAGGAACTGGAGGACATGCAGAAGCGCCGCAGAACCCGTACGCAGCGCGACAGCCTGGACGTCGCCCTCGGCGACCTCACCGCGTTCTACCGCGACGTCCTCGCCCTGCAACTCGGTACGCGCGTGGCGCTCGCCAACGCCGACGCGGAGGACGCCCTGGAGCGGCTGGCCCGGGCCGGCACCCCGGAGTCCACGCTCCGCCGCATCGAGGCGATCGCCGCGTGCCGCGAGGCCCTGGACCGCAATGTGGCTCCGCTGCTGGCGGTGGAGGCGATGACGATGGCGCTGCGAGCGGGATGAGGAGCCCCGCCCGTGGGGGCGCCCGGCGGGGCTTGGGCCGAGGGCGTCGGGGGGATGTGCCGGCGAGGGTGACCGTCGCGGCAGCGCTCGGCCCGTCCGGCCGACCGCCGATCAGCGCTCGCCCCCTCCGACCGACCGGCGGACAGCGCTCCGGCCGTCCGGCTGACCGGCGGGGCAGGACTCGGCCCGGCAGGGCGAGCGGCTGACGAGGGAGGAAGCGCGTGTCCCTCGTACGAGCCACAATCCACACGTACCGCACACATCCCGTCGCACACGGTTAGGCTCGCCGGATGCACATCAGGCCATCCCCCCGCACCCCCCGCACCCTCCGGACCCGGGGCACCCGCGCCCGGACGACGGCCCGCCTCACGGCCACCCTCCTGACGACCGCCGCACTGCTCGTGTCCGCCTGCTCCTCCGGGAGCTCGACCACGTCCTCCGCGGGCGGGACGGTGCAGGCGGCGCTGGCCGCGCTGCCGCGTGCGACGCCGTCGGCGCTGACGCCGTACTACGGCCAGCGGCTGAGCTGGCGCGACTGCGGTGTGACCGGGTTCCAGTGCGCGACGATGAAGGCCCCGCTGGACTACGCCAGGCCCGACGCGGGCTCGGTCAGGCTCGCCGTGGCCCGGAAGAAGGCCACCGGCAAGGGCAAGCCGCTCGGCTCCCTGCTGGTCAACCCGGGCGGACCGGGCGGTTCGGCGGTCGGGTACCTCCAGCAGTACGCGGGCATCGGCTACCCGGCTCAGGTCCGGGCCCGCTACGACATGGTCGCGATGGACCCACGGGGCGTCGCCCGCAGCGAGCCCGTGCAATGCCTCGACGGGCGTCAGATGGACGCGTACACGCAGACCGACCTGACCCCCGACGATCAGCGGGAACGGGACGCGCTGGTCGCGGCGGACAGGAAGTTCGCGGAGAGCTGCGGGACCCGTTCGGCCCGGCTGCTGCGGCACGTCTCCACCGTCGAGGCGGCACGGGACATGGACATTCTGCGGGCGGCGCTCGGGGACCGGCGGCTCAACTACGTAGGGGCGTCGTACGGGACGTTCCTCGGGGCGACGTACGCAGGACTGTTCCCCCGGCGGGTCGGCCGGATGGTCCTGGACGGCGCGATGGACCCGACCGTGGACGCCCGCAGGCTGAACCTGGACCAGACGGCGGGCTTCGAGACGGCGTTCCAGGCGTTCGCGAAGGACTGCGTACGGCACTCCGACTGCCCGCTCGGCCGGAGGGGCACGACGCCGGCGCGGGTCGGCGCCAACCTGAACGCGTTCTTCCGCAAGCTGGACGGCCACCCCGACCCGGCGGGCGACGCGGACGGCCGCAAGCTGGGGGAGTCGCTGGCCACGACCGGGGTGATCGCGGCGATGTACGACGAGGGATCCTGGGAGCAACTGCGCGAGGCGCTGACCTCGGCGATGAGGAAGAACGACGGCGCCGGCCTGCTGTCCCTCGCCGACAGCTACTACGAGCGGGACGCGAACGGCCACTACAGCAATCTGATGATGGCCAACGCCGCGGTGAACTGCCTGGACCTGCCGCCGGCCTTCTCCGGTCCCGAGGACGTCGAGAAGGCGCTGCCCGCGTTCGAGAAGGCGTCCCCGGTCTTCGGCGCGGGACTGGCCTGGGCCTCGCTGAACTGCGCGTACTGGCCGGTGCGGGCGACCGGTGAGCCGCACCGCATCGAGGCGAGGGGGGCGGCACCGATCGTGGTGGTCGGCACGGTCCGCGACCCGGCCACCCCGTACCGCTGGGCCCGTTCCCTCGCCGGCCAGCTCTCCTCCTCCCGCCTGCTGACCTACGACGGCGACGGCCACACGGCGTACGGCCGGGGGAGCGCCTGCATCGACACGGCGATCGACACCTACCTGCTGCGCGGCACCCCGCCGGCCCCCGGAAAGCGCTGCTCATAGCCCCTGCCACCCACCCCGGAACCACCCCCTCCGGGGTGGGTGCGAACCACTCCCGGAAACTGTGTAGACTTACCGACGTTGCCGATCGCACCATGGTGCGGGCAGCGCGCCGCTTTAGCTCAGATGGCCAGAGCAACGCACTCGTAATGCGTAGGTCTCGGGTTCGAATCCCGAAAGCGGCTCGGTGAGAAGGCCAGGTCATGTGGTTCGTGACCTGGCCTTTCGGTTGTCCGTGGGGGAGTGCGGGGCGGCGCCGGGGCGCAGGCGGGCGGCCAGGAGGGCGATGTCGTCCTCACACGTGCCGTTGGTCAGCCGGGTCTTCTCCAGTTGTCCGGCAGGGCGGCTCCATCCTTCGCGTGGGGACAGGGAGTCGGACGCGTCCCGGCCGGCGCCCGGCGCTTGCTCCGGCACTCCCGGCGTTCGCGCCGGTTGTCTGCTCACCGCGCGGGAATGCGACGACAAAACCGGATCAAAGACGCGGCAAAGTGAATCGGCGTTCGGTGAACCCGGGGACCCCAGGCGACATCTTGGTGAACGGCGGGCAGCGCGCGGTCGGGACGCGGTGCCGCCGTCGGCCGGACGGGGTGAGGGACGTGGTGGAGCCGAGGATCGCCGTCGCCGTGGTGACCATGGGCAACCGGCCCGCCGAGGTCGACGCCCTGCTGGAGTCCGTGGCCAAGCAGGACCTCCCGCCGGCCCGCATCGTGATCGTCGGCAACGGCTGCCGGCTGCCCGAGTTCGCCCGCCGGCTCTCGCTGCCCGGCGAGGTCACCACCGTCGACGTCGAGGAGAACCTCGGCTGTCCGGGCGGCCGGAACGTCGCCCTCGCCCGGCTACGGGAGTTCGGCGACATCGACGTCGTCGTGGAGCTGGACGACGACGGACTGCTCGTCGACCCCGACGTGCTGCGCCGGGTGCGTGACCTGTACGCCGCCGACCCGCGCCTCGGCATCGTCGGCTTCCGCATCGCCGACGAGCACGGCGAGACCCAGCAGCGGCATGTGCCGAGGATCGGCGCCTCCGATCCGCTGCGCGGCGGCTACGTCACCGGTTTCCTCGGCGGCGCACACGCCCTGCGCATGGCCATGCTGGCCGAGACCGGCGACTGGCCCGCCGAGTTCTTCTTCGCGCACGAGGAGACCGACCTGGCCTGGCGGGCCGCCGACGCCGGCTGGAAGATCCTGTACGCCCCCGAACTGCTCCTCCAGCATCCCAGGACCTCACCTGCCCGGCACGCCATCTACTACCGGGTCAACGCCCGCAACCGCGTCTGGCTCGTCCGGCGCCGGCTGCCACTGCCGCTCGTCCCGGTGCACCTCGGGGTGTGGACGCTCCTCACCCTCGCCCGCACCCGTTCCCCGGCGGGGCTCAAGGCATGGTTCGGCGGGTTCGCGGAGGGGCTGCGGGAGCAGGCCGGTGAGCGGCGGCCGATGCGCTGGCGGACGGTGTGGAGGCTGACCCGGCTGGGACGCCCGCCGGTGATCTGAGCCCGGGAGCCGGGAAGCCCGGGGCGAGTGGGCCGCAAAAGCCAAGGAGCCACGGAAGTCCGGGGAGCCACGGAAGTCCGGGGAGCCACGGAAGTCCGGGACGGGAAGCGGGACGGGGCCCCGGTCGTTCACCTCCGCCGGCCGGGGCCCTTGTCGTCCCCGGACCCAGCCTGCGGCGACACTCCCCCGAGTTACGCGTGCTACGCGCGCGCCGTCGGGCCGAATCCGATGGAATGATCACATCAGGATGCGCCAACGGATCGCTAACATGTGGCCAACGGTTCGTCAGCGGATCGTGTGGAGCGGTTGGCCGGAAGTCCTCCGGCGGCAGCGGGAACTGCCCCTTCGGGCGGACGGTTTCGGCTGCCGGACCGGCGGAGGGCCGGTGGGTCGTCCTGCGGTCGGCCCACAGGACGAAGGTGGCGGGAAACCGCTGCGGACAGGGCGGAATTCCGCCAGGCGACGGCGGGTACACACCCGCGGCGGAGCGCGGTCGGGCCGACCGCGCGGGAAGGCAGTGGAGCGGCGTGATGCGGCGGTGCGAGCTGCGCTTCGGACTGCTGGGACCGCCGGTCCTCTACGACCGTCCGCGGTACGGGACGTCGTACGACGGCTCTTACGCCGCCACCCCTCCCGAAACCCCTGGCACGTCCTCGGGAACCTCCGGCACCTCACCGGGAACCTCCGGCACCTCACCGGGAGCCGCCGGCACCGGGCCCGAATCCTCCGGTGCCGGACCTGAATCCTCCGAAGCCGGAGCCGCATCCTTCGGTGCCGGAGCCGCATCCACCGGTGCCGCGTCCGAATCCTCCGGTCCCTCCGCCTCCCACCGTCCCGACGAGAAGGACGGCCACGACGCCACCGGCTACGGCGTCCGGGCCATCGGCAGCCCCAAGGTCCGCGCCCTGCTCGCCGCGCTGCTGCTGGAACCCGGCCGGGTCGTGTCGGTCGAGGCGCTGAAGGACGCGCTGTGGGGCGGCGCGCCCCCCGTCTCCGCGCAGGCCTCCCTGCACAACCACGTCACCCGGTTGCGCCGGCTTCTCGACGACCCTGAACGGCTCAGGGCCGTACCGCCGGGTTATGTGCTGCGGGTCGACCACGGCGAGTTGGACGTGCACGTCTTCGACGCCCGCGTCGCCGAGGCGCGCGCCGCGCACGCCCTGCGCGACTGGCCGGGCGTCGTACGCGCCTGCGTCTCCGCGCTCACGCTGTGGCGCGGCACGCCGCTCAGCGGACTCCCCGCCGACATCGGCGGCTACGCCCTCGTGCAGCGCCTGAGCGAGGCACGGCTGCTCCTGCTGGAGCTGCGCTACGACGCCGAACTCGCCCTCGGCGGAGCCCGCTTGACCGCGCTCGTCCCCGAGCTGGCGGCCCTCGTCGCCGAACATCCGCTGCGCGAGGCGTACCACCGTCAGCTGATGCTCGCCCTGCACCGCACCGGCCGCCAGGCCGAGGCCCTCGCCGTCCACCGTGACCTGCGTGCCCGCCTGGTAGAGGAACTCGGCATTGAACCCGGCCCGGGGGTGCGCGAGGCGCATGTCGAGGTGCTGCGGGGGACCGGTGGGGAACGGCGGCGAGGCCCGGAGTACGGCGACTCCCCGCTGCCGGCCGGGCAGAGTGGGCAACCGCGCCGGTCGGGGGACCCGGCCGACGGCGACGGTGACGGCCCCCGCGATGGCGAGGGCGAGGGCGACCGCACCGGTACCCCTAGCGGCACGGTTACCGGCACCGGCACGGGTACCGCCTTTGGTACCGCGGGCGGCTCCATGGGCGGTGCCGCGTCCCCGGCCCCCCGAGCAGCCCCCGAGTCACCTTCCACGCCCCCCGCGGCCTCCGCGGCCCCCGCGTCCGCACGGGAAGCCGACGGACCCTCCGCACGGCAGACGCCCCGTCCGGCCCAGCTGCCCGCCCCGCCGGCCCACTTCACCGGCCGTGCCGACGTGCGCCGCGAGCTGCGCCGCACGCTGACCGAGCCGTCGGCCCAGGCCCCCGCCGTCGCCGTGGTCAGCGGTATGGCCGGGGTCGGCAAGAGCGCGCTGGCCCTGCACGTGGCCCACGAGCTGAGGGAACGTTTCACCGACGGTCAGCTCTACGTCAACCTGCACGGCGCCACCCCCGGCATGACCCCGCTCACCGCCACGCAGGCGCTCTCCGCGCTGCTGCGCGACCTCGGCGCCGAGCCCCGGAACATCCCGGAACACCCCGATGCGGCCGCCGCGTTGCTCCGCTCACTGCTCGCACCCGCGCGCATCCTGCTGGTGCTGGACGACGCGGCGAACGCGGCCCAGGTGCGGCCCCTGCTGCCGGCCGGGCCCGGCTGCGCGGTGATCGTCACCAGCCGCTCACCGCTCACCGCGCTCGACGGCGCCCGTCGCTTCCCGCTCTCCCCGCTGACCGGCGAGGACAGCGCGGCCCTGCTGCGCGCGGTGAGCGGACGCGCGGGACTGGACGCCGGGCACGCGCTGGTCGAGCTGACCGGCCGGCTCCCGCTGGCGCTGCGCGTGGTCGCCGCCCGGCTCGCGGCCCGCCAGGCCCTGACCCCGGACGTCCTGGCCGGCCAACTCGCCGAGACCGGCGGGCGGTTGCGACACCTGGAGTACGACGACCTGAGCGTCCGCCGCTCCCTGGCCGTCGCCCACGACGCGCTCGCCGCCGCCGAGCGCGAGGCCGACCGGGACGCGGCCCTCGCCCTGCGTCACATCGGCGCGCTGGACCTGCCCACCTACGGTGCCCCGCTGATCGCATGCCTCACCGGCACGGACGAGCGCCGTGCCGAGGCCGCCCTGGACCGCCTGGTCGACGTCGCCCTCCTGGAGGAAACGGCGTACGGCCGCTACGTGCCCCACGACCTGGTCCGCGACTTCGCCCGCGAACTGGCCGACGCCCTGCCGCACCCCGCCGTGCCCCCCGCCGCCGACGAGGCAAGGCCTGACGGATTCGGGCGGACTCCCGCACCTGCCGGAACCGAGCCCTCCACGGAGAGCCCCCGCCCCGCCGACAACGGCACTCCCGGCACCACCGAGGCCGATGGCGCCGCCGGTTCAACAGAGGCCGCTGGCGCCGCCGGCACCACCGAGGCCGATTACGCCGCCGAGACCTCCGACCCCGCCGACCCGGCCCGCACGTTCGGCTCCGACTCCACCCCGGCCGTCCCCGGGCGCACGTCCGGCCCGGAGTCCGCCCCTCCCGCGCCTGAGCGCACGTCCGGCCCGACCCGCACGTTCGGTCCGCAGTCCGTCCCCGCCGCCCCGTCCCACACGCCTGGTCCGGAGTCCGCCCCCACCGCCCCGGCCCGCACGCCCGGCCCGGGCTTCGCCTCCGCCGGCCCCGAGGGCACGCCCAACCAGGGTCCGGCCCCCGCCGTCGCCGATCCCGCATCCCACCGCGGACCCACCCCCGTCGCCCCCGATCTGGCCGCCCTGCGCTGGTACGCCGCCATGGCCGAGCGGGTGCTGTCGGCGGTCGTGGAGCCGGGGCTCGATCAGGACGACCGGCGGCGGCCGACCTCCGCGCAGCCGGCGGGGCACGCGGCGGACGTGGCGGCGCTGGCGGCGTTCGAGTCGGCCGAGGAGGCCTTCGCCTGGGGCGAGCTGGAGCTGGAGAACGTCGTCACCCTGGTGGCACGCAACGCGGACACCGAGGATCCGCGCACGGCCGCCCATCTCTCGGCGCTCGTACGGCTCCTCTTCCCCTATGTGCAGCGCAGCGGCCGGGTCGCCGAGATGGAGGTGCTGGGGCGGGCCGCACTGGGCGCCGCGCGGCGGCTGCGGGACCCGGAGGCCGAGGCGTACGCGCTGGGCGACCTCGCGGGCCTGCACTTCCTGACCGGCCGGCAGAACGACGCCCTCGCCCTGACCGAGCAGGCCCTGGAGATCTGGGAGCGGCTGGGCACGGCCTCCAGGATCCGGCGCTGCCTGAACAACCGCGGACTGCTGCTGGAGGGGCTGGGGCGGTTCGCGGAGTCGGGGGAGGCGCTGCGGCAGAGCCTGGCCTACTCGCGGCTGCTGAACGACCCTTACGGCGAGGCCGTCACCCGCAGCCACCTGGGCAACCTCTACGAACACACCGACCCGCGCGCCGCCATCGAACAGCACCAGCGTTCGCTGGCCATCGGGGACGAGATCGGCGCCGTCATCGTGCAGCACTCGGCGCACTGCAACATCGGCTACGCCCATCTGACGCTCGGCGAACCGGCCGCCGCCGCCCGGCACTTCGAGGAGAGCCTGCGCATCCTCGGCGGTCACGGCGACTGGCACGGCGAGTCCCAGACCCGGCTCGGCCTGGTCCGCGCGCTGCGGCGGCTGGGGCAGGCCGAGCGGGCGGCGGACGAGTGCGCCGAGCTGCTGCGCCGGGCCGACGCCCGTGCCGACCGGTACATGGGCGGGCTGGCCCTGCACCAGCACGGCTTCCTGCTGCGCGAGCGGGGGCGGCCGGCCGAGGCGTACGACGCCTGGCGCGCGGCCCACGAGGCGCTGGACGGCACCGACGAGCAGGCGGTCCTGGCGGAGCTGCGGGAGTTGCTGAGCGGCGGCCCGGCCGCGGGATGAGCCGCTGTGGCCGCCTGGCCCGCCAGGCGTCACACCGCTCCTCACTTGGCGTCGGCGTAGCACTCGACCACCGCCGTCGTGAACGGGAACCGCACGGGTGTGTCGCCGAAGGTCAGCCGGCCGGCGAGGGCGGCGGACTCGCGGACGGCCTGCACGACGGTGTCGGCCTCCTCGGCGGGGCAGTGCACGATGACCTCGTCGTGCTGGAAGAAGACCAGTTCGGCCTTCAGCCCGGCGCAGGCCCGGCGCAGCGCGGCGAGCAGCAGCAGGGCCCAGTCGGCGGCGCTGCCCTGGACGACGAAGTTCCGTGCGAAGCGTCCCCGCGCGCGGGAGTCGGTCGACGCGTAGCCGGGGCCCCAGCCGGTCTGGCCCTCGGGTTCCTCCTCGCCCACGGGGATGCCCGCCTCCTCCGCCGTGTCCTCGCCGGCCCGGACGGCAGGGGGACAGGTGCGGCCCAGCCAGGTGCGCACCAGCCGGCCCTCCTCGCCCGCGCGGGCCGCCTCGTCGACGTGGGCGACGGCCTTGGGGAAGCGGCGGCGGAGCGCGGCGAGGTTCTTCAGGCCGTCCCCGGAGGTCTGGCCGTAGATCGCGCCGAGCACGGCGAGTTTGGCCTGGTCCCGGTCGCCGGAGAAGGCGCGGTCGGAGACGGACTGGTAGAGGTCGCTCTCGCGGCCGGCCACCTCCATCAGGCCGGGGTCGCGGGAGATCGCGGCGAGCACGCGCGGCTCCATCTGGTCGGCGTCGGCCACCACCAGCCGCCAGCCGGGGTCGGCGACGACGGCCCGGCGGATCACCTTGGGGATCTGCAGCGCGCCCCCGCCGTTGGTCACCCAGCGCCCGGTGACCGTGCCGCCGGCCAGGAACTCGGGGCGGAAACGGCCGTCGCGCACCCAGTCCTGGAGCCAGGACCAGCCGTGGGCCACCCAGATGCGGTACAGCTTCTTGTACTCCAGCAGGGGCTCGACGGCCGGGTGGTCGACGGACTGGATCTCCCAGCGGCGGGTGGACTTCACCTTGATCCCGGCCTGCGCGAAGGCCTTGACGACATCGGCGGGCAGATCGGGCCGCACCCGGCGGCCGAAGGCGGCGGACACCTCGTCGGCCAGCTCGGCGAGGCGGCGCGGCTCGCCGCCGCCCGCGTACCGCTCGCCGAGCAGGTCGCGCAGCAGTTCGCGGTGGACCTCGGCGCTCCAGGGCAGGCCCGCGTGGTTCATCTCGGCGGCTACCAGCGTCCCGGCCGACTCGGCGGCGGTCAGCAGCCTCATGCGGCCGGGATGAGCGGTCTTCTCGTGCCGCCGCACCTGGTCGGCGTAGACCTCGAGCAGGTCCGGCAGGGGCAGGTGGCTGCCGACGGGTTCGAAGAGCGGGGACTGGGCGCTCGGATCGGCCGCCCGCTGCGGCGGATCGGGCGGGACAGGGCCGCCGCGGAGGCGGGCCAGGGCGGCGGCGGCCGAGCGTGGCTCGCCGTACCGCCCCTCGTGGCCGAGCAGGAGGGTCTCGGCGTCCTCGATGTCGTAGCACCGCTCCACTCGCACCCCCGTGGCGAGCAGTCGCGGGTAGACCTCGGGGGTCGACCGCCACACCCAGCGCGTCACCTCCGGGCGGCTCCGCACCGCGGCGGCGAGATCGCTCTCCCGCCGCACCGGTCCGGCGGGCAGCCCGTCCGGGCCGAGGGGGGCGACGTCCACGCCTCCGTCCTCGGCCGGTGCGAGCGCCCACCGGTCGGTCATGACTGCGAGTGTGGCAGGGGGGTCTGACAACGGCTTCGGCCCGCGGATCCGGCCGGTTTCAGTCCTGGCCCGGTTCCGGGGCCCCGGCCGCCGCCTCCGCTGCCGCTTCCTTCCGCTCCGACAGCAGCGAGAGCGCCTTGCCGACGTACTCCTCGGTGCCCGCCTTGGAGATGCCGAGGTCGCTGAGGACCCCCTGGCCGTTCTCGTGCTCCAGCAGGGCGAGCAGGAGGTGCTCGGTGCCGATGTAGTTGTGGCCGAGCCGGAGGGCTTCGCGGAAGGTGAGTTCCAGGGCCTTCTTGGCCTCGGGGCCGTAGGGGACGAGGTCGGGCGCGTCATCCGCGGCGGGCGGGAGCGCGGCGGTCGCGGCCTGGCGTACGGCGTCCAGGGGGACGCCCTGCGCGGTGATCGCCTTCGCGGCCAGCCCCTCCGGCTCGGCCAGGAGCCCGAGGAGCAGGTGTTCGGGGCGGCCCTCGGCGTTGCGGGCGGCCACCGCCTCGTTGTGCGCGGCCATGACCACGTTCCGCGCGCGTGGGGTGTAGCGGCTGAAGCCCTGGCTGGGGTCCAGGTCGGTGGACTCCTTGGGCACGAACCGCTTCTGCGCCGCCTGCCGGGTCACGCCCATGCTGCGTCCGATGTCGGTCCAGGAAGCGCCCGAGCGGCGGGCCTGGTCGACGAAGTGCCCGATCAGGTGGTCGGCCACGTCGTCGAGGTGATCGGCGGCGATCACCGCGTCCTGGAGCTGGTCGAGGGGTTCGCTGTGGGCCTTCTTGATCGCCTGGATGAGGTCGTCGAGGCGTACGGATGCCGTGATGTTCGGGTTGGTCGCCATAGTGTCAACCGTAGGTTGCGCTCCGCCTAGCGTCAACCGATGGTTGACACTCCCTCGTCACCTTTCCGGGCCGCCTCGCCTCCATCCATCGAAACCTTCATCCACAGGGTGTGGACAACGATCGTGCGCTGTCGGCATGGCATGGCACGATCGACAGCGTGACCAGCACCGCCACCACCGTCGAACGGGCCTTCCGGGCCGCCCTCTACGACGACACCGACACCGGCCTCGACACGGGCGCCTCCCTGCTCGCCGCCGACCCGGGCGCCGACGCCGAACTCACGCGGCGCGGCGAGGACTTCGTGGCCGGGGCCTGGCAGCGCGGCTGGCAGCCCGCCGACCTCATACGCCTGGTCCGGCGCGAGCTGGGCGACGCGCACGTCGGGCCGGCCGCCGCGCTGATCCGGGCGCAGGCCGGGCGGGACCGCCCGCGCGGGCGCCGCTGGGCCGACCAGCTCGCGGCGCTGCCCGCCGGACCCGAACGCACCACCGACCGCTTCTCGCACGCCACGGCGGCCCTCGAGCTGTACCGCCTGCTGCTGCGCCTGCCCGCCCTGGAGCCCCTGGACGAGGAGCCCCGGCGCACCCCCGGTCCGGGCGCCTCCCGCACGCTCACCCGCATCCGCGCGCTGCTCGCCAAGGCTGAGGCAACCGGCTATCCGGAGGAGGCCGAGGCGCTCAGCGCCAAGGCGCAGGAGCTGATGGCCAGGTACAGCGTCGACGAGGCGCTGCTCGCCGCCGAGGCGCCCGCGCCGGACGCGCCCGGCGCCTGCCGTATCGGGGTGGAGCCTCCGTACGAACAGGCCAAGGCGGTCCTGCTGGACGCGGTGGCCACGGCGAACCACTGCCGCGCGGTGTGGAACGAACCGTTCGGCTTCTCCACGGTCGTCGGCTTCGAGGCGGACCTGGAGGCGGTCGAGCTGCTCTACACCTCGCTGCTGGTGCAGGCCACGCACGCGATGACGAAGGCGGAGGCCGCCCAGAGAGCCGGCGGGCGCAAGCGGACGAAGACCTTCCGGCAGTCGTTCCTGGCGGCCTACGCGCACCGCGTGGGCGACCGGCTCGCGGCTGCCGCCGAGACCCAGGTGACCCAGGACCTGCTGCCGGTGCTGGCCACACGCGAGACGGCCGTGACCGGCCGGCTGGAGCGGATGTTCCCGCAGACCACGACGACCCGGCTGCGGGGGGTCAGCGACGCGGCGGGCTGGACGGAGGGCGCACGCGCGGCGGACCGGGCCCAGGTCGGATCCCGCCCGCGCCTGGGGTGACGGCCGTTCACCACGCGCCTGGATCACCGGCGTTGCCTCTGCCGACCCACCTGGTCGCCGAGCGCTCACCCGAAGCGGCAAGCGACGTCCGGTCGCCCGGCCCCGCTCCTGTACCGCCCCGCGCGGTCACCGCCGCCCACTCGTTCACCGCCACGCTCGGTGACCGACCCGCGCGCGTGCCCCGCGGCCCGGTCGCCGGCCCGTGTTCGCGCCTCCCGGCCCGGTCGCCGGCCCGCGCCCGTGCCCACAGACCCGGTCACCGTCCCGCCCGGTCGCCGACTTGTTCTCACGCCCGCCAGGCCAGTCGCCGCCGCGAGCCCTCGTTCCTCAGTCGCCCACCTGCTGGAAGGCGCTCACGGAGGCGTCCGGGGCGGTTCCGGAGGACTTGGCCGCGACCGGGCCGTACTTCCACGGGAAGGTCCGGCCGGTGTCCGAGCCGGGCAGGGTGATCTTCACGGTCTGCGCGGCCAGGGCGTTCTTGGTGCCCTCCGCCCCGCGTACGTAGCTGATCGAGAAGGACGCCGAGTCACCCTTGGCCAGCTTCAGCTTCTGGGCCTTCGCGCCCTTCAGTACGGGTACCCGGGTCGTGGTGCCGCCGCCGTTCAGCGCGACCGCCGGGAAGTCGTCCAGGGTGCAGGGAGTGCTCTGATTGGTGATGCTGACCGGGATCTCGCCGGTGTCCCCGGCGGCCGGGGCCACGCTCGCCGCCCCGATCTGCAACGAGACCCCGCCGATCTCGCAGGCGGAGCCGCTCTTGCCGTTCTTCTCGCCACCGCCGTCGTTGCAGGCGGTCAGCAGCAGAGCGGCGGTGAGAGCGGTGACGGTGAGCGGAATGGCGCGCATGAGCAGGTTCCCATCGAGGTGGTGACGGTCTCCCCCGCATCATGGCCCCTGCGACCGGGACGCCATCACGCACCCCGGCCCGATTCACCACTTCAGATGGTGCTCGGCGGCTTCGGGCGCGGAGAAAGCGTCCTCACTGCCGCACCGGCGCCGTCGGCAGTCCCGACGGCAGCTTCCCGCCCTCCGCCTTGGTGTACGTCTCCTGGCCGGCCTTGCCCGACCAGGTCACCTTGAGCGTCGTGCCGTCGACCGAGTCGACCATGCCGGTGGTGCGCCCCTCGTCCCCGCCGGCGCACGTCAGGTGGATCATCTGCATGCCGTTCTCGGCGCCCGCCGTCCCACTGCACATGGTCCCGCCGGTCGCGAAGATCCCGGCCTTCTTCCCGGTGACGACCAGGGCCACGATCTTGCCGCCGGCGGTGGTGATCCAGCTGCCCTGGAGCTTGGCGGAGCCACCCGTGGGGGAGTCCGCGTCCGGCGACGGGGCCGCGGTCGCGCTCTTCGAGGGTGACGCCGAGGTGTCCTCGCCGCCCCCGGAACCGCCGCCGCACGCCGTGAGCGCCAGCGCGCCCGCCAGCCCGGCGGCCAGGGCCACGCCCCGCCCTCGCGCGGTCGCCCGCACCCTCGCAGTCGCAGTAGTCACCGGAAGCTCCCTCAGCGATAGCGGCCGGCCGCCCTCGCCGGACGGCCCGCAGCGCAAGCTACCAGCAGCCGGCGGAGGGACTTCCGTACGCGGGGCGGTATCCCCGGTGGGCGCGCGTCAAGGCGGCGCACTGCCGGGCGCAGGGCACCGGACGCCGGACAGGTAGGAGAATCCCTACGCTTGACTGGTAGGGAACTGCCTACCTATTGTCGGCGGCATGAGCATCACGCACGCCTCTTTCGTCACGCTCCCCGTCGCCGACCAGGACCGCGCGCTGCGCTTCTACCGCGACGTCCTCGGCTTCGAGGTCACCGTCGACCGGGAGATGCCCCAGGGCCGCTGGCTCCAGGTGGCGCCCGAGGGCGCCCAGACCGTCTTCACGCTCTCGGGGCCCGGCATGGGCGGTTTCGAGCCCGGTTCCGCGCGGGGGATCATGTTGGTCACGACCGATGTCGACGCCGACTGCGCCCGGCTGGTCGCGGCGGGCGCCCAGGTGCGGGGGCCGGACGACGTCCCCTGGGGGCGGATGGCCTCCTTCACCGACCCCGACGGCAACGGTCTGCTGCTGCTGACGGAGAAGGAAGGCTTCTGACCGCTCGATGAACGGGACGGGTACCGCCGCCGAGGACCGCGTCTTCGCCGCGCTCGCCAACGCCACCCGGCGCGAGGTGCTGCGGTTGCTGCGCGAGCGCGGGCCGCAGCCCGTACAGGCCCTGGCCGACCACTTCGACATGCGCCGCCCGAGCCTGTCGGAACACCTCAAGGTGCTCAGGGAGGCCGGCCTCGTCTCCGAGCGGCGTTCCGGACGGCAGCGTCTCTACCGCCTGGAGGCGGCGCCGCTCGCCGATGTGCAGGACTGGCTCCATCCGTACGAGCGGTTCTGGCGCGAGAGGCTGAAGGGCCTCGGTGATCTCCTCGACCGCATGCCCGACGATGAGCGGTCATGAGCTCAGCCCCCGGACCCGGCGCGGACGACCTGACCACGATCCGCGTCGACCAGTTCTTCCCGCATCCCCCCGCCAAGGTCTGGCGAGCCCTGACCGACCCCGGCCTGCTGGCCCGCTGGCAGATGCCCGGCGCCGAGGACTTCCGGCTCCGGGTCGGCCACCGGTACCGGATGACCTCCGTCCCCCGTCCCAACGCCCGCTTCTCGGGCGTCGTAGAGGTGGAGGTGCTGGCCTACGACACCGAGCGGATGCTGTCCCTCCGCTGGGCGGATGCCGATCCGGCCAACCCGGCCGACTGGACGATCACCTGGACACTGGAACACGAGGGGCGCGGTACGCGTCTCTTCCTAGTGCACGAGGGGTTCGATCCGGACGACCCCGCCCAGCTGATGGCGCGCAAGATCATGGGCGGGGGCTGGAGAGGGCATGTCCTGCCCGCTCTGGGGCAGGCGCTGGAGCGGCTTCGGTAAAACGGGCGTCAAGGCTGTAACCGTGGCACCACTCCCCGTGCACGTGCATTTGCTCATGCACCTGCACGTGAACAGAGCTATGATCCGGGTCAGTTGAATACAGCATCTATGGCCTCACCAGCCAGTGCACCACTCGGGGAGCGACCTGTGGACCGCGACGTTGACGGCGTGTACGGGGGGTACGACGTGTACAACGGCATGGCTGCCACGCAGCTGGACGGAGTGGCCTGGCAGAAGAGCAGGCACAGCAATTCGCAGGGGTCCTGCGTGGAGTTCGCGCGGCTGCCGGGCGGCGACGTCGCCGTACGCAACTCGCGCTTCCCGGACGGGCCGGCGCTCGTCTACACGCGCGCGGAGATCGAGGCCATGCTCCTGGGCGTCAAGGACGGCGAGTTCGACCATCTGATCGCGAGCTGACGCCGTCGCTCCGCTCTCGCCGCGCCGGTGGCAACGATGTCGGCGGGGCGAGCCGACGCGGACCGGTGGACGCGCGTAGAACCGGCGCGCCCGCCCGTGCCCTGCCGGATCAGCCGGCCGTGTGCAGCCGGAACAGCGCCCAGACCACCTTGCCGTCGAGCGTGCCCGCGAGCGGGTGCCAGCCCCAGCTGTCGGCGAAGGAGTCGACCAGGAACAGGCCGCGGCCCGACTCGGCCGAGAAGTCGTCCGAGTCCCGCGGGGCCGGGCTCTCGTGGCTCGGGTCGCGCACCGCGCACACCAGCCGCTCGGTCCAGCGCATCAGGTGCAGCCGTACGGACGGGTGCGCCTCGCCCCCGCGCGGCGCGGCCGGTACCGCGTGGCGCAGCGCGTTGGTGACCAGCTCGGAGACGACGAGGCAGATGTCGTCGAAGCGGTCACCGACGTCCCACTGCTCCAGGGTGCACCGGGTGAAGCGCCGGGCCTCGCGCACCGCCTCGAACCGGGCGGGAAGGGCGCAGGAGGCGGCATCGGACACGGCCGCGGGATCCAGCGGCGGAAGGCCCTGCCGTAACGGCTTGAGCATGGTCGATCCATTCGTCCCCATGCGAGGCACTCCCGGGAATTCGCGGTCGTTGCGATGCAGCGGTGGCGCGGCACCATGGTTTCGGATGCGCACAACAGATGCAAGGGCAGATGCACGTGCACGCGACCGAAATGACACTGCCCGTACCGCTTCTTGGCCATTTTTTCTGCCATCTTCACGCCGTTCCCGCCAGAGGTCCGGACCTCTGACCGGTCCGCCCCGGGTGGAAATGGGCGGGCTCTTTCCGTTTCCGTAACCGGACGAGTACTGCTCGAAGTGTTTTAGTGGCAGACTTCGGCCCCTGAAGACGGTTGGGGAGGCTGGCGAAAGTGAGCGCGGGAGAGCCCGGATCGGTGGTGCGGCGGATGCTGCTCGGCTCGCAACTCAGGCGACTGCGGGAAGCGCGGGGGATCACGCGTGAGGCGGCGGGGTACTCGATCCGCGCCTCGGAGTCGAAGATCAGCCGGATGGAGCTGGGCCGGGTGAGCTTCAAGACGAGGGACGTCGAGGACCTGCTGACGCTGTACGGCATCACGGACGAGGCGGAGCGCGAGTCGCTGCTCTCCCTTGCCCGGGAGGCCAACGTGGCGGGCTGGTGGCACAGCTACACCGACGTCCTGCCCAGCTGGTTCCCCACCTACGTGGGCCTGGAGGGCGCCGCCTCCCTGATCCGCGCCTACGAGGTGCAGTTCGTGCACGGTCTGCTGCAGACCGAGGAGTACGCCCGCGCGGTGGTCCGGCGCGGCATGCGGGGCGCGAGCGTCGCCGACGTCGAACGCCGGGTCGCGCTGCGCCTGGAGCGGCAGAAGTACCTGCTCGCCGACAACGCCCCCGAGTTCCACATCGTCCTGGACGAGGCCGCCCTGCGCCGCCCCTACGGGGACCGCGAGGTGATGCGCGGCCAGCTCCAGCACCTGATCGACGTCTCCGAGCGGCCCAACGTACGGCTCCAGGTCATGCCGTTCAGCTTCGGCGGGCACGCCGGCGAGAGCGGCGCGTTCACCATCCTCAGCTTCCCCGAGTCCGACCTGTCCGACGTGGTCTACCTGGAGCAGCTCACCAGCGCCCTCTACCTGGACAAGCGCGAGGACGTCGCCCAGTACGAGCAGGCCCTGAAGGAACTCCAGCAGGACAGCCCCGGCCCGGACGAGAGCCGCGACGTCCTGCGCGGTCTGCTGCAACTGTCCTGACGAGCCCCAACTCCGGTGACTCGCAAGTAGGATGACGCTCGATCAGCCCCGGCGCGGATCTGTGGCCGCTAGCGATTGAGGGATCACATGTCGTCCTACTTCACCGACCTGGCCCGGCAGTACATCGACGGCGAGTGGCGGCCGGGCACCGGCTCCTGGGACGTCATCGACTTCAACCCCTACGACGACGAGAAGCTGGCCTCGATCACGGTGGCCACGGTCGACGAGGTGGACGAGGCCTACCAGGCCGCCGCCCGCGCCCAGCGCAAGTGGGCCGAGACCAACCCCTACACCCGGCGCGCGGTCTTCGAGCGGGCCCTGAGGCTGATAGAGGACCGCGAACAGGAGATAGCCGACCTGATCATCGCGGAGCTGGGCGGCACGCGCGTCAAGGCCGGCTTCGAGCTGCACCTCGCCAAGGAGTTCCTGCGCGAGTCGGTCCACCTCGCGCTGCGCCCCGAGGGCCGGATCCTGCCCTCCCCGACCGAGGGCAAGGAGAACCGTGTCTACCGGGTGCCGGTCGGCGTCGTGGGCGTCATCAGCCCCTTCAACTTCCCGTTCCTGCTGTCGCTGAAGTCGGTCGCGCCGGCCCTCGCGCTCGGCAACGCCGTGGTGCTCAAGCCGCACCAGAACACCCCGATCGCCGGCGGCACCCTCCTCGCGAAGATCTTCGAGGACGCCGGGTTGCCCGGCGGCCTGCTCAACGTCGTCGTCACCGACATCGCCGAGATCGGTGACGCGTTCCTGGAGCACCCCGTCCCGAAGGTCATCTCCTTCACCGGTTCGGACAAGGTCGGCCGGCACGTCGCCACCGTCTGCGCCCGGCACTTCAAGCGCGCGGTGCTCGAACTGGGCGGCAACAGCGCTCTGGTGGTGCTGGACGACGCCGACATCGACTACGCGGTGGACGCGGCCGTCTTCAGCCGGTTCGTGCACCAGGGCCAGGTCTGCATGGCCGCCAACCGGGTCCTCGTGGACGCGTCCGTGGCCGAGGAGTTCACCGAGAAGTTCGTCGCCAAGGTGCGCACCCTCAAGGTCGGCGACCCGCGCGACCCGGAGACCGTGATCGGGCCGGTGATCAACACCGCGCAGGCCAACGCCGTCTCGGGCACCGTGGAGCAGGCGCTCGCCGAGGGCGCCACCGCCCTGGTGCGCGGCACCGCCACCAACAACCTGGTCGGGCCGACCGTGCTGACCGGCGTGCCCGCCGGCTCCCCGCTGCTCAGGCAGGAGGTCTTCGGCCCGGTCGTCTTCCTGGTCCCGTTCGAGGGGGAGGAGGAGGCGGTCCGGATCGTCAACGACACCCCGTACGGTCTGAGCGGCGCCGTCCACACGGCCGACGTCGAGCGGGGCGTGGCCTTCGCCAAGCGGATCGACACCGGCATGTTCCATGTGAACGACGGCACGGTCCACGACGAGCCGATCGTGCCCTTCGGCGGGGAGAAGCACTCCGGTCTCGGCCGTCTCAACGGCGAGACCACGCTGGAGGCGTTCACCACGGTGAAGTGGATCTCGGTGCAGCACGGGCGCAGCGCGTTCCCGTTCTGACCGCGCCCCTCGTCGTTCCGCGCCCCTGTCGTCCTGCGCCCCTGTCGTCCTGCGCCACGCCTTTCCGGCGTCCTTACCGCGCGCGGCCCCTTGCGGACAGCACCTGACCGCAAGGGCCCGTAGCGTCGTCGGTGTCGGGGGAACGGCCCCGGCACCGGTCCGACGAAAGGCGGCACGCCATGGTCACGCACGTTGCGGCGGAGACGGACGGCGACGAGCGCGGGGCGCTGCTCGCGTTCATCGAGGAACAGCGCGGAGGCATCCGCCGGGCACTGCTCGGGCTGACCGAGGAGCAGGCCCGTACACGCCCCAGCGTCAGCGAGCTGTCCCTGGGCGGTCTGCTCAAGCACGTCGCCGAGGTGGAGCAGAGCTGGATCGCACGGGCGAAGCAGGAGCCGCCGGCGGTGCGGCGCGACCAGTCGAACTGGCACGAGACCTTCCGGCTGGCCGAAGACGAGACGGTGGCCTCGCAGCTGGCGTACTGGGAGCAGGTGGCCGCCGAGACGGAGAAGTTCATCCGCTCGGCGCCCAGCCTGGACGACACCTTCCCGCTGCCGCCCGACCCCTGGTTCCCGCCGGAGGGCCGTGTGTCGCTGCGCTGGCTGTGTCTGCACCTGATCCGGGAGACGGCCCGGCACGCCGGCCACGCCGACATCATCCGCGAGTCCCTGGACGGGAAGACGGCCTTCGAGCTCGTGGCGCAGGAGCGGGGCGGCTCCTGGGGGTGATCGCGGGGTCCTAACCTGGACCTCATGTCAGCGATCCGTCTTCTCGTGCTGGGCGCGGTCCGCCAGCACGGGCGGGCCCACGGCTACCAGGTCCGCAACGACCTGGAGTACTGGGGCGCGCACGAGTGGTCCAACGCCAAGCCGGGATCGATCTACCACGCCCTGAAGCAGATGGCCAAGCAGGGGCTGCTGCACGCGCACGAGATCGCGCCGTCCACGGCCGGCGGGCCGCCGCGGGTGGAGTACGAGATCACGGAGCCGGGCGAGGACGAGTTCTTCCGGCTGCTGCGCGAGTCCCTGGTCTCCTACGACCAGAAGATGGACATCCAGTCCGCGGCGATCGGCTTCCTGGTCGAACTGCCCCGCGCGGAGGCCCTTGAGCTGCTGCGGGAACGGATCCGCCGGATCGTCCGTTGGCGCACAGCCGTCACCGAGCACTACGTCCCCGAGGACGGTCCGGCGCAGCTCGGCCACATCGGGGAGATCATGAACCTCTGGGTCCACACGGCCGACTCCGACGCGGCCTGGACCCAGGGGCTCATCGACCGTCTGGAGGCGGGCGCGTACACCTTCGCGGGGGAGGGCGAGCCGTTCGTGGGCGTGCTCGCCGAGGGGCAGGAGAACCCGTACGCGACAGCGGAGCGGCATCCGGAGGACGACCGCTGAGCAGACAGTCGACCTAATCAAGTTTGACTAATAACTCGTCCCGGCGTTACCTTCCGAGCTACTAGTCAAACTTGACTAACCGAGGGAGCGGCATGGCCGACACGGCGATCACGGTCGAGGGCGTACGCAAGACCTACGGCGGCAGACCCGCCCTGGACGGGCTCGACCTGCACGTCACGCGCGGCACCGTGCACGCGGTGCTCGGCCCGAACGGCGCGGGCAAGACCACCCTGGTCCGCATCCTGTCCACCCTGCTCAGACCCGACAGCGGGCGCGTCCGGGTCGCCGGGCACGACGTGCCGGCCGACGCCCGCGCGGTCCGCCGGCGCATCGGTCTGCTGGGCCAGCACGCGGCCCTGGACGAGCAGCTCGACGGCCGGCAGAACCTGGAGATGTTCGCCCGCCTGCACCACCTCGGCGCCCGCCACGCGCGCGTGCGCGCCACGGAACTCCTGGAGCGCTTCGGCCTCACCGGCACCGGGCGGAGGCCGGTCGCCCGCTACAGCGGCGGCATGCGCCGCCGGCTGGACCTGGCCGCCTCCCTGATCACCGACCCCGCCGTGCTGATCCTGGACGAGCCCACCACCGGCCTCGACCCCCGCGGCCGGGCCGAGGTGTGGGCCTCCGTCCGCTCCCTGGTCGACGGCGGTACGACGGTCCTGCTCACCACCCAGTACCTGGAGGAGGCCGACCAGCTCGCCCACCGCGTCGCCTTCGTGGACCGGGGGCGGGTCGTCGCCGGCGGCACCCCCGAGGACCTCAAGAGCCTCACCGGCGGGGACCGCGTCGACGTCGTCCTGCGCGACGCGGACCGGCTGGCCGACGCGGTGGCCGTACTGCCCCTGCCCGGGGTCACCGTCGACGCCGACCGCCGGCTGCTCAGCGCCCCGGTCACCGACCGCATGGCCGCCCTCTCCGGGGTCGTACGGGCCCTGGAGGCCGCCGGCGTCGAGGCCGCGGACATCGTGCTGCGCCGCCCCACCCTGGACGAGGTGTTCCTGCACCTCACCGGCGACGCGGAGCGGCACGCGGAGGGCGGCGCGGACGGCCGGGCGCAGGAGGCCGCGTGAGCGCGCACGTCCTGACCGATTCCTGGACCATGACCCGGCGCGAACTCGCCCACTGGGTGCGGCGGCCCGGTCAGCCGCTGGTCGCACTGGTCTTCCCGGTGATGCTGCTGCTGATGTTCGGCTACCTGGTCGGCGGCGGCCGGGGGGTGACCGGTGACTACCTCGACTTCCTGGTGCCGGGCATGCTCGTGCTCACCATGGCCTTCGGTCTGGAGGGCACCATGCTCGCGGTCACCCAGGACCTCGACCGGGGCGTGATCGACCGCTTCCGTTCCCTCCCGATGACGGACGGCGCGGTGCTCGTGGGCCGGTCGGTCGCCGACATGCTCCAGTCCGCGGTCGGGCTCGCCCTGCTGACCGGGGTGTCGTACGCGCTGGGCTGGCGGGCGCACGGCGGCCCCGGTGCCTACGCGGCCGCCGCCGGCCTGCTCCTGCTGCTCCGTTTCGCGATGCTCTGGATCGGCATCTGTCTCGCCCTGCTCGCCGGCCGCCCGGAGATGGTGCAGGCCGTGCAGATCCTCGTCTGGCCGGCCGGCTTCCTCTCCAACGCCTTCGCCGTACCCGCGTCCATGCCCGACTGGCTGGGCACGGCCGTCGAGTGGAACCCGCTGTCCCAGACCGCGACGGCCGTACGGCACCTGCTGGGCGGCCCCGGCGGCGCACCGGGGCACCTGTGGCCGGCCGTCCTCTGGCCGCTCGCCCTGCTGGCGGTGTTCTTCCCGCTGGCCGTACGGACGTTCGCGCGCCTGGGCCGCTGAGGCCTTTCGTCCGGATCGACGACCTGATCCAGACGAAAGGCCCTGGGCCCGCCACCGGAGGGTCCTAGTGGTGGAATCCGGTGGCCGCCCCCTTGTCGCGGGTCAGGGGGTGCGGCTGCCGGCGCAGATCCGGCAGCAGGCGGGCCAGGTCGTCCAGGAACAGGTCGGCGAGGTCGTGCGAGAAGCCGTTGCGGCACACGATCCGCAGCACGGACAGGTCCTCGCGGTTGGCCGGGAAGGTGTAGGCGGGCACCAGCCAGCCGCCCTCGCGCAGCCGCCGGGAGACGTCGAAGACGTCGTAGGAGGTGACGTGCTCGGCGGTGGTCAGCGCGAACACGGGGAGCTGGTCCCCGCGCGTGAGCAGCCGGAAGTCACCGAGCTCCTCGATCCGGGAGGCGAGCGAGGTCGCCACGTCCCGCGTCGACTGCTGCACCGCCCGGTAACCCTCCCGGCCCAGCCGCAGGAACGTGTAGTACTGCGCCACCACCTGGGCGCCGGGCCGGGAGAAGTTCAGCGCGAAGGTCGGCATGTCGCCGCCCAGGTAGTTCACCCGGAAGACCAGCTCCTCGGGCAGTGCCTCCTTGTCCCGCCACAGCGCCCAGCCGACGCCCGGGTACACCAGCCCGTACTTGTGCCCGGAGGTGTTGATCGACGCCACGCGCGGCAGGCGGAAGTCCCACACCAGGTCCTCGTCCAGGAAGGGCGCCACCATCCCGCCGGACGCGCCGTCCACGTGGACCGGGATGTCGAGCCCGGTGCGCTCCTGGAGGGCGTCCAGGGCCGCGCACAGGTCGGCGACCGGCTCGTAGGAGCCGTCGAAGGTCGAGCCCAGGATGCCGACGACCCCGATGGTGTTCTCGTCGCACAGTTCGACGGCCGCCTGCGGGTCCAGGTGGAAGCGGTCGCCCTCCATCGGGACCAGCCGGGCCTCCACCTCCCAGAAGTTGCAGAACTTCTCCCAGCACACCTGGACGTTGACGCCCATGACCAGATTGGGCCGCGCGCCCGGATAGCGGTCGGCGTTCCGCTTCGCCCAGCGCCGCTTCAGCGCCATCCCGGCGAGCATGCACGCCTCGCTCGACCCGGTCGTCGAACAGCCGACGGCCGCCGACGGGTCCGGCGCGTTCCACAGGTCCGCGAGCATCGCCACGCAGCGCCGCTCCAGTTCGGCCGTGCGCGGGTACTCGTCCTTGTCGATCATGTTCTTGTCCCGGCACTCGCCCATCAGCACCCCGGCCTGCGGCTCCATCCAGGTGGTGACGAAAGTGGCCAGGTTCAGCCGGGAGTTGCCGTCCAGCATCAGCTCGTCGTGCACCAGCTGGTACGCCGTGGACGGGGACATCGGGGCGTCCGGGAGCCGGTGCGTGGGCGGGGCCTCGGTCATGCCGCCGACGGGGTTGGCCTCCCCGAAGAACGGGTTGACCGACATCGTCCGCCGCTCGTGCTTGTCGGGACCTTTGTGCAGCGCCATCGGGATGTGCCTCCGGGTGAACGGGTGTCAGGGGTGAAGTGGGGGTCGGGTGGGGGGAGTCATCGGACCGGGCTCCCGTCCTGCCGCACCTGCATCTGCGGACGGCCGGTCACCAGCAGCCAGGCCGGCAGCGAGGCGACGCACAGCAGGGCGAGGGTCCCGGGAGAGGAGACCAGGACGGCGGCGGTGAACAGGCTCATCCAGCCCTGCCGGGTGATCGCCAGGAGCATGCCCAGCACGCCTGTGGCCACGCCCACCGAGAGGTGCACGGCCGGTACCAGGGCGTGGGCGCACAGGCCCAGCGCGGTGCCGACGAAGACCGCGGGGAAGATCCTGCCGCCCCGGAAGCCGCAGGACGCCGCGACGAGCAGCGCGGCCAGCTTCACCACCGTCATGGTGGCGAACTGCCCCGCCGACCAGCCCCCCGGGTCGCGGGCCAGCTGGCCGACCTGCGTCACGCCCTTGAACAGCGTCAGCTGGCCGCCCACGGCCGCCAGGGCACCCAGCACCACCCCGCCGGCCGGAAGCATGAGCATCGGGTGCCGCAGCCGCCGGAAGGCGGCGCAGACGTACGGGAAGGCACGGACGGCGCACATGCCGAGCAGCGCGGCGACCGAGGCGATCACCAGGGCCGCCAGCAGGTCGCCGGCGCGCGGGTGGCTCAGGGGCGGCAGTTTCAGGTCGAAGGTCGGACGGGCCGCCAGGGCCGTCGTGATCGCCCCGCACGTGCCCGCGGTCAGCGGCGCGAACACGTTGTCCCACAGCCGGCCCGGCATCGGCTGCCCCGCCAGCGCCTCGGAGATCACCAGTGCCGCCGCCACCGGCGTGCCGAACAGCGCGCCGATCGTCGCCGCCTCCGCCAGCACCGGCCACAGCGCGCCCGGTGTCCGGGGCAGGAAGCGCGCCCCCAGCCAGGCGGCGAGGCTCACGTTGACCGCGATGACCGGGTTCTCCGGGCCGAGGCTCGGGCCGCCGGCCAGCATGAGCGCGGTGGCCAGCACCAGGCCCGGCAGAACGGCAGGCGGCAGCACCGGCGCGTCCAGTCCGACGGTGGCCGGGTCGGGGCCGGCGTGGCCGGGCGCCTTCCAGACCACCAGCCCGACGGCGATCCCGGTCGCCACGAGCACGACGAACATCCACAGCACGCTGGAGCGGCCCACACCGAGGGCGTCCGGCAGCGGCCCCCACAGCAGGCGCTGGAGCTTCTCCCCGGCCGTGCTCACCCCGACGAAGACGAGGCTCGCGGCCACGCCCACGAGGGCGGCGGGCAGGATGAACGGCAGCAGAGCCCGTGCCGGGGCGGTCGGAGCGCTCGGGGGCGCCTGCTGCGTCGTCTCCTGGGCCACGGCCTCACCATAAGCGGACGAAACACCCGCAACATCCGGAATCGCAGCCTCCATGACGTGCTGTCGGCTTGCACCTCACGCGACGTGAGGCCGCAGCGTGGGGCGTACCGACGACAAGGAGCGGAAAGTGAGCTACTCCGTGGGACAGGTCGCGGGGTTCGCCGGCGTCACGGTGCGCACCCTGCACCACTACGACGAGATCGGCCTGCTCGTGCCCAGCGAGCGGACGTACGCCGGCCACCGGCGCTACGGCGACACCGACCTCGACCGGCTCCAGCAGATCCTGTTCTACCGCGAGCTCGGCTTCCCGCTCGACGAGGTCGCGGCCCTGCTCGACGACCCGGACGCGGACCCGCGCACACACCTGCGCCGCCAGTACGACCTGCTGAGCGCCCGGATCGAGAAGCTGCAGAAGATGGCCGCGGCCGTGGAGCACGCCTTGGAGGCACGCACGATGGGTATCGACCTGACGCCGGAGGAACGGTTCGAGGTCTTCGGGGACAAGGACCCCGAGCGGTACGCCGAGGAGGCCGAGCAGCGCTGGGGCGGCACCGAGGCGTACGCCGAGTCACGCCGCCGCGCCGCGACGTACACCAAGGAGGACTGGAAGCGCATCCAGGCCGAGGTGGACGACTGGGGCGAGCGGTACGCCGCCCTGGTCGCCGCCGGCGAGCGGCCGGCCGGCGAGGCGGCCATGGACCTGGCCGAGGAACACCGGCGGCACATCGGCCGGTACTACTTCGAGGTCCCCTACGAGATGCACCGGTGCTTCGCGGAGATGTACGTCTCCGACGAGCGCTTCAAGGCGTTCTACGACGCCATGCGTCCCGGCCTCGCCGAACACCTGCGCGAGGCGATCCTCGCCAACGCGGACCGGCACACCGCCTCCTGACGTCCGTGCCCGGGCCGGCTCCCCCGGCCCGGGCACCCCACGGTGCGGCGGTGGAACCCGGGGTGGTCCCCTTACGTTGATAGTTTTGTACGGCGCCCCATCGACGTTCAGCCGCCGTAGCCGCCTTCACCTCTCAGGAGCCGGACCCGTTATGACACTCGCCCTCGGCCCGAGCTGGCTGGATCCCAACTATCTGCTCGACACGTACAGCATCTGGGGTCTGCTGCTCATCGTCTTCGCCGAGTCCGGCCTGCTCATCGGCTTCTTCCTGCCGGGTGACTCGCTGCTGTTCACGTGCGGCCTGCTGATCACGTCCGGGGACCTCGACTTCCCGCTGTGGGCAGCGATCGCGCTGATCTGCCTCGCCGCGATCCTCGGCGACCAGGCGGGCTACATGTTCGGCAAGAAGGTCGGCCCGTCCCTGTTCAACCGGCCGGACTCCCGGCTCTTCAAGCAGGAGAACGTCACCAAGGCGCACGAGTTCTTCGAGAAGTACGGCCCGAAGTCCCTGGTCCTGGCCCGCTTCGTGCCGATCGTGCGCACGTTCACGCCGATCATCGCGGGCGTCAGCGGCATGAAGTACCGCTCGTTTTTGACCTTCAACGTCATCGGCGGTGTGCTGTGGGGCGCGGGCGTCACCCTGCTCGGCTCCTGGCTCGGCAACATCGGCTTCGTCAAGAAGAACATCGAGGCGATCCTGATCCTGATCGTCCTCGTCTCGGTCATCCCGATCGCGATCGAGTACCTGCGGGCGCGCGGCAAGAGCAAGAAGGCCGGGCAGAGCACCCCGGAGCCCGCGCGGCAGCCCGCCTACCAGCAGGCCCAGCCCGTGCACCGGCAGCCGCAGTACCAGCACCCCCCGGTCATGGACGACGCCACGACCCGCCTGCGGCGCGTCGAGCCCGAGCAGCCGTACACCCCGCAGTACGAGCAGCCGTACCAGCAGCCCCAGCAGCCCCGGCAGCCGCGGCAGCAGGACTGGAACCAGGGCTACGACAACCAGGGCCACGGCCATCAGGGCTACGACGACCAGGGCCACGGCCACCAGGACTACGGCAACCAGCGCTACGCCAACCAGGGCTACGACGCCGGCCAGTCCTACGGCCGGCAGCAGTACCCGCAGCAGCACGCGGACCAGTACGACCGCAGCCAGTACGACCCCAGCCAGTACGACCCGAACCAGTACGACCCGAACCAGTACGACCCGAACCAGCGCCCGTACGACAACCGCGGCCACTGACCGGGGCGCGGGGGACGGGGAGACTCAGAACCCGCGCGTCCGCTTGGCGGCCCGGCGCTTCCCGGCGGAGCCGATCCGCAGGAACAGCCGGGAGATCTCCGACCCCAGGTTGACCCCGATGGCGATGGCCATCGCCAGCGACGCTGCCTTGGCCAGCGACACCAGCCCCTTGTCCACGTCGTTCTGCGCCATGGACAGCAGCCCGAAGTACGTGGCTGAACCGGGCAGCAGCGGTCCGATCGCCGCCGTCGTGTACGGCAGCGCCGAGGCGAACCGGTACCGGGACAGCAGCTGCCCGAACAGGCCGACGAGCCCCGCCGCCACGGCCGTGGAGGCCACCGGCGAGATATCGCCCGCGTAGTGCATCGCGCCGTACACCGACCAGGCCACCCCGCCGTTGAGGGTCACCCAGAGCACGGTGGAGCGTTCCTGCTGGAGCAGCACGGCGAAGGTCAGCGACAGCAGCATCGAGGCCGCGATCTGGATCAGCGGCCGTTCGGAGATGCCGAGCTGTGCGTCCGGGTTCAGCTTGCCGCCGATCTTCACGCCGAAGTACAGGACGGTCAGTACCCCGGTGACGATGCCGACGAAGAAGTACATGACCTCCAGCAGCCGGGCCGAGGCGGTGATGTAGAAGCCCGTCAGCCCGTCCTGCACCCCCGCCACCAGCGCCCGCCCCGGCAGCAGCGCGAACAGCCCACCGGTGATCACCGCGGACGCCTTCACGTCCACGTGCGCCAGGGTCAGCGCCACCCCGATCGCCGCGGGCGGCATCGCGGCCACGGTGAACTGGTAGAACTCCGGCAGTCCGCGCCCCGCGCACAGCCACGCCAGCCGGTCGCCGAGCATCGCGCCGACGGCCGCCGCCAGGAACACGACCAGGTCGCCGCCGACCAGCACCGAGGCCGCACCGGCCAGCAGCCCGCTCGCCAGGGTCAGCGCCCAGCCTGGGTACGGGTGCCGGTTGCGGCGGATCTCCGCCAGGCGCCGGTAGGCCTCCTCGAGGGAGACATGGGTCTCCGGGTCGGTCAGGTCGTCGACCAGCCGGAAGACGGCCGAGAGACGCGTGTAGTCGGTGCCCCGCCGCCGGACCGTCCGGGACGCCGTCACCGGGTCCTCCACCAGCGACGGCTGGTGCGAGATCGACAGCAGCGTGAAGGTGACGGTCGGCTCGCACCGGTCCAGGCCGTAGGACCGGCACACCGCGAACATCGCGGCCTCCACGTCCTCCGCGCCCTCACCGCCGGCCAGCAGCAGCTCACCGATACGCAGGGTCAGGTCCAGCACGCGCGGGACGGCCGGACCGCCTTCCTCCACGCGCTGCACCGGCTCAGGCGCCGGTCGCTCCGTCACCGGCATGCGCAGCATCGTGCGCATCCGGTCCTGCCAGGGCGCGTCCTTGACCAGGCTGACCAGCGGCACCCCGGTGGCCGGGGTGAACGCGGCCGGCGCGCTGTTCGCGCTGTAGGTGCTCGGCGTGCCGAACGCCGAGCCCTCCGGTTCGGCACTCGGCGGCTGCGGAGTCTCCAGCCCCTCCGGCACCGCGAACTCGGAGGTCGTCTCCGACTCGCCGCCCCTCGGGACGTCGAGCCCCTTGGGGATGGCGAACTCGGACGTGATCTCCGGGTCGTACCGCGCCTCGTCCGACCGGGGCTTGCGCTCCTCCGCCTCCGTCACCTCGCACCGCTCCCTGTACCGCACTTGCCGTAAGCATCAGTATGCGCACACGTACCCGGCCGGGCCGTAACCGTGCGGACATGCGAAACGGGCCGCACGCGTGCGCGTGCGGCCCGTTCGCGCGAGCGGGTGCTCAGTGGCCGCCCTGCTCCTTGAAGCGCTTGTACGACCGCTCGATCTCCGCCTCGGCGTCCGTCCGGCCCACCCAGTTGGCGCCCTCGACCGACTTGCCGGGCTCCAGGTCCTTGTAGACCTCGAAGAAGTGCTGGATCTCCAGGCGGTCGAACTCCGACACGTGGTGGATGTCGCGCAGGTGCTCCACGCGCGGGTCGGTGGCCGGGACGCACAGCAGCTTGTCGTCGCCGCCCGCCTCGTCCGTCATGCGGAACATGCCGATCGCGCGGCAGCGGATGAGGCAACCGGGGAAGGTCGGCTCGTCCAGGATGACCAGCGCGTCCAGCGGGTCGCCGTCCTCGCCGAGGGTGTTCTCGACGAAGCCGTAGTCGGTCGGGTAGGCGGTCGAGGTGAAGAGACGACGGTCCAGGCGGATCCGACCGGTCTCGTGGTCCACCTCGTACTTGTTCCGCGAACCCTTCGGGATCTCGATCGTGACGTCGAACTCCACCGGTGGCTCCTCCATGATCAGCACATAGTTCTGGTGGTTAAGTGTCCCTCACGCAGGTGTGTGATCGCGAAAGGGGCTGGTGGTCGTGCCTGAGCTGAGGCCTTGGCGGGCCGCGAGACCGCGCGTGGCGCGGATCGTGACCGCCGTACGACCGGGTCTGGCACGTGCCGCGACGGCCGCCCGGCCGCGGATCGCGCGGCTGACGGAAGCCGTCCGCGTCAGGCCTGTGCACCTCCCCCGTCCGCGGACCGTCAGGACCTGGCAGTACACCGCGGGCGCCGCCACCGCCGGCCTGGCACTGGCCGCCGGCGTGGTGACCGTGGCCGGTCCCTGGGACGCCAACGGTCAGCGTACGGCCGAGCGGGACCGCGCCGCCGCACTGGAGCGGTCAGGTGGCGCAGATCACGGCCGCCCCGGCAGGACCGCCGGGGCGCCCCGGCCCGCGCCGAGCGCCGCGGCCGTGCTGACGGGCCTGGGCGGCACCACGGGCACCGTCGGCACCACGAAGACCTCTCCGGACGCGAAGGCGCTCGCGGACGCCCTGGGGCCCCTGCTGGACGTGCCCGCGCTCGGCGGCAGCCACGCGGCGGCCGTCGTCGACGTCACGACCGGCGAGCGCCTCTACGGCGCCGACGCCGGCAAGGCCCTCACCCCCGCTTCTACCACCAAGATCGCCACCGCCGTCGCCGCGCTGTCCGCCCTCGGCCCCGACCACCGCCTCACCACCCGCACCGCCCTGGAACCCGACACGCGGGAACTCGTCCTGGTCGGCGGCGGCGACCCCACCCTCACCGCGCACGCCAGGACCGGCGGCTGGGCCGGCCTGCGGGCGCTGGCGGCGGACACCGCGAGGGCACTGGACCGGCGCGGCATCCACAAGATCACCCTTTCGTACGACACCACCCTCTTCACCGGCCCCGCCCTGCACCCCATCGGCGTCAACGACAACCTCGCCCCGATCAGCGCCCTGACCGTGGACGAGGGCCGCACCGACGCCTCCACCGAGGGACCGGCGCCCCGCGTGGGCGACCCGGCGGCGGACGCGGCCACCCGGTTCGCCGGCTTCCTGAAGGACGCCGGCATCACCACCACGGCCCCCGGCCCCTCCAAGGCCAGCACGCGCGCGGAGACCCTCGCCCGGGTCTCCTCGCCACCGCTGTCGGAACTGGTCGAGCGGATGCTGACCAACAGCGACAACGACATCGCGGAGGCCCTGGCCCGGCACACCGCCCTGGCCAGCGGGCAGCCCGCCGGCTTCGACGGCGGCGCGAAGGCCATCGCCATCCAGTTGCGCAAGCTCGGCCTGCCGATGGCCGGCGCCGCCTTCCACGACGGCAGCGGACTGAACCGCGACGACCGGCTCACGGCCGACCTCCTCACCGCCCTCCTGGTCAAGGCGGGCGACCCCGGCCGTCCCGGTCTGCGCCCGGTCCTCACCGGCCTGCCCGTGGCCGGCTTCACCGGCACCCTGAGCACGCGGTACACCGACGGCGCGGCCGGCCTCGTACGCGCCAAGACGGGCACCCTGACCGGCGTGAACACCCTCGCGGGCACGGTCGTCGACAAGGCCGGCCACCTCCTGGCCTTCGCCTTCCTCGCCTCGGACACGACGGATCCCCTGGAGGCCCAGGCGGCCCTGGACAGAGCGGCGACGGCCCTGGCGGGCTGACCGGGGACGGCCACCGCCCCGGCCGCGGTGGCGGGCTCCGTCAGCGTCGCGCCGCGGGCTCCCGCCGGTCCGGGGACGGCTCGGGGCGCCGGGTGAGCGGAAAGCGCGGTCGGCCCTGTCGGTGTCCCCACGGCCTGCCCGAAATGGGGGCGCTCACGTACGGTTGACAGCATGACTGGCTTCGGTGGCACCGCATCTCCCGGGATGGTCGACTGGAACCTCGCGGTGGCGACCGCGACCCGCCTCGTACGCCCCGGCCCCGACGTCAGCCGCGACGAGGCCAGGGCCGTCGTCGCGGAGCTGCGCCGGCACGCGAAGGCCTCGGAGGAACACGTCCGGGGCTTCACCCGTATGGGCACCGAGGAGACCCACGACACCCCCGTCCTCGTCGTCGACCGACCCGGCTGGGTCCGCGCCAACGTCGCCGGCTTCCGCGAGATCCTCCGCCCGCTCCTGGAGAAGATGCAGGAACGGCGCGGCGGCAACCCGGGCAGCGCGGTCCTCGGCGCCGTCGGCGGCAAGGTCACCGGTGTCGAACTCGGCATGCTCCTGTCGTTCCTGTCCTCCCGGGTCCTCGGCCAGTACGAGACCTTCGCGCCCGCCACCCGCGACCTGCCGGCCGGCGAGAACGGCGGCGGGCGGCTGCTGCTCGTCGCACCCAACATCGTCCACGTCGAGCGCGAACTCGACGTCGAGCCGCACGACTTCCGGCTGTGGGTGTGCCTGCACGAGGAGACCCACCGCACGCAGTTCACCGCTGTGCCCTGGCTGCGGGACCACCTGGAGGGCGAGATCCAGTCGTTCCTCGCGGAGACCGACGTCGACCCGATGACCTTCCTGGAACGCATCCGGGACGCCGCCCAGTCCCTGGCCGGCGGCCGTCCCGAGGGCGAGGAGGAGGACGGCGGGCGCTCCTTCGTGGACCTGGTGCAGACCCCCGCCCAGCGGGAGATCCTCGGCCGGCTCACCGCCGTGATGTCCCTGCTGGAGGGCCACGCCGACTACGTCATGGACGGCGTCGGCCCGAGCGTCGTACCCACCGTCGCGGAGATCCGCGAGAAGTTCCAGCAGCGCCGGGCGAAGGGCGCCTCCCGCCTGGACACGGCCCTGCGCAAGCTGCTCGGCCTGGACGCCAAACTGCGGCAGTACCGGGACGGTGAACGGTTCGTGCGGGCCGTGGTCGACCAGGTCGGCGTGGACGGCTTCAACCGCGTGTGGACCTCGCCCAACACCCTTCCCACCAAGGCGGAGATCGCCAAACCGGCGGACTGGGTCGCGCGGGTGCACCGCAAGGCCGAGTAGTGAACGTCACGTGGACGTCGTGAAAGGAATCCGGCCGACGGCAGGCGAACGCCCCGCCAATCACCCGTCCGAGGGACCGTGGGCCATGCGTAGGCGTGCAATGCTCGGGGAACGGCCCGCTTCTGTCACCATCTACACACTCTGAGTGACCGTCCCGGGCTCACCCCCCGAAAACTTCATGAAGGGAACCGGACATGGGTCCCCATCCTGCGGTCGCGGCGATACGCCTGGCGGTTCGCCGCGTCCTCCACGACATCCTCAACGACCACCAGGCCCTCCCCGCGCACCCGGCCCCGCAGCCGGCCGGCGCGCGCCCGGACCGGACGGCCGAGCGGCCCCCCTCCCCGCTCGTCCTCGTCGCGTGCTCCGGCGGCGCCGACTCCATGGCCCTCGCCTCCGCCCTCGCCTTCGAGGCACCCAAGCTCGGCGTCCGGGCCGGCGGGGTCACCGTCGACCACGGCCTCCAGTCCGGCTCCGACCTCCGCGCCGAGGAGGTCGTCCTGCGGATGCGCGGACTCGGACTCGATCCGGTCGAGTCCGTCGCCGTGACCGTCGGCCGCGAGGGCGGCCCCGAAGCCGCCGCCCGCGACGCCCGCTACGCCGCCCTGGACGCCGCCGCCGAACGCCATGGCGCCGCCGCGGTCCTGCTCGGCCACACCCGCGACGACCAGGCCGAAACCGTCCTGCTGGGCCTCGCCCGCGGCTCCGGCATCCGCTCCCTGTCCGGCATGGCCGCGGTCTCGGGGGCCGGCGGCCGTTACCGGCGGCCCTTCCTGCAACTCGACCGGCAGACCGCCCGCAAGGCCTGCATGGTCCAGTCGCTGCCCGTCTGGGACGACCCGCACAACGCCGACCCCGCCTACACCCGCTCCCGGCTCCGGCACGAGGGCCTGCCCGCCCTGGAGAAGGCCCTCGGCAAGGGCGTCGTGGAGGCGCTCGCCCGCACCGCGCAGCTCTCCCGCGACGACGCCGACGCCCTGGACGCCTGGGCCCGTGAGGCCGAGGCCTCCGTCCGGGACGCCGCCGGCATGCTGGAGTGCGCCAAGCTGTACGCCCTCCCGCCCGCCGTGCGCCGCCGGATCCTGCGCCGTGCCGCCATCGAGGCCGGCGCACCGGCCGGTGCGCTGTTCGCCCGCCACATCGAGGAAGTCGACCGCCTGATCACCGGCTGGCGCGGCCAGGGAGCCATCAATCTCCCGGGCAGGGTCGTCGCCCAGCGGCAGGGTGGCAGACTGGTGATTCGGCAAGGCTGAATCCCGACCTCCCCGGAGCGACCTCCGGCGGGCCGGGCGGCCGGAGGCCGTGCGTGCGGCCGGAGCCGGTGGCCGCGCACGCGGCCGTAAGTGCGGGACGACCGAAAGTGATGCGGGTGGACGCGAAAGACATGGGTGCCGACCTCCAGCAGGTGCTCATCACCAAGGAAGAGATCGACGCGAAGCTGGCCGAGCTGGCCGCGAAGATCGACGCGGAGTACGCGGGCAAGGACCTGCTCATCGTCGGTGTCCTCAAGGGCGCGGTGATGGTCATGGCGGACCTGGCCCGGGCGCTGTCCACCCCCGTCACCATGGACTGGATGGCCGTGTCCTCCTACGGCGCGGGCACCCAGTCCTCCGGTGTCGTGCGGATCCTCAAGGACCTCGACACCGACATCAAGGGCCGGCACGTCCTGATCGTCGAGGACATCATCGACTCCGGCCTGACCCTGTCCTGGCTGATCAACAACCTCGGCTCCCGCGAGCCCGCCTCCCTGAAGGTGTGCACGCTGCTGCGCAAGCCGGACGCCGCCAAGGTCGCCATCGACGTGGAGTGGGTCGGCTTCGACATCCCGAACGAGTTCGTCGTGGGCTACGGCCTCGACTACGCCGAGAAGTACCGCAACCTGCCGTTCGTCGGTACGCTCGCGCCCCACGTCTACGGCGGCTGAGCCGGTCGGCCCAAGCCCAGTAGGACGATCGGGAACCCCAGCGGGTTCCACGCCGTTGAAGGATGCAGAGACGGTTTCCCAGCCGTCGAAACGGCTCCGTGCGGCTTCGGGCAACAATGCTGGGGTACCGTCAGAAGAACTGTCTTATCAAACTCACTATGGCAGGAGGGACGGGGCGGCACCGCTCCGTATGGATGGACGTGAAGCGATACTTCCGTGGGCCGGTCATGTGGATCGTGCTGGCCGTCCTTGCCGTGGTCGTGTTGATGCAGGTCGTCGGCTCGTCCGGCGGCTACAAGACGGTGGACACCGGCCAGGTCGTGGCGGCGATCAACGACAACAAGGTCGAGTCGGCCAAGCTCACCACCGGTGACGAGCAGAGCATCAAGGTCACGCTCAAGGACGGCTACAAGGTCCAGGGCAGCTCCAAGATCCAGGCGAGCTACATCGGCGACCAGGGCGTCACCATCGCCGGCACGCTGCAGACCAAGTACCAGGACAAGCAGATTCCGGACGGCTACACGGTGTCGCCGTCCAAGCAGAACCCGTTCGTCGGCGTCCTGCTCTCGCTGCTGCCCTTCGTCCTGATCGTGGTCGTCTTCCTGTTCCTGATGAATCAGATGCAGGGCGGCGGCTCCCGGGTCATGAACTTCGGCAAGTCCAAGGCGAAGCTCATCACCAAGGACACCCCCAAGACGACCTTCTCCGACGTCGCGGGCTGCGACGAGGCCGTCGAGGAGCTCCAGGAGATCAAGGAGTTCCTCCAGGAGCCGGCCAAGTTCCAGGCCGTCGGCGCCAAGATCCCCAAGGGCGTGCTGCTCTACGGCCGCCCGGGTACCGGCAAGACCCTGCTCGCGCGCGCCGTCGCCGGCGAGGCGGGCGTCCCCTTCTACTCGATCTCCGGTTCGGACTTCGTCGAGATGTTCGTCGGTGTCGGTGCCTCCCGGGTCCGCGACCTGTTCGAGCAGGCCAAGGCGAACGCCCCGGCGATCGTCTTCGTGGACGAGATCGACGCGGTCGGCCGCCACCGCGGCGCCGGCCTCGGCGGCGGTCACGACGAGCGCGAGCAGACGCTGAACCAGCTGCTCGTCGAGATGGACGGCTTCGACGTCAAGGGCGGTGTGATCCTGATCGCCGCCACGAACCGCCCGGACATCCTCGACCCGGCGCTGCTGCGCCCCGGCCGCTTCGACCGGCAGATCGCGGTCGACCCGCCGGACCTGCAGGGCCGCCTGGAGATCCTCAAGGTCCACCAGAAGGGCAAGCCGGTCGCGCCCGACGTCGACCTGTCCGCCGTGGCCCGCCGCACCCCGGGCATGACCGGTGCCGACCTCGCCAACGTGCTGAACGAGGCCGCGCTGCTCACCGCCCGCGGCGACCAGAAGCTGATCGACAACAAGGCGCTGGACGAGGCGATCGACCGCGTGGTCGCGGGCCCGCAGAAGCGGACCCGGATCATGTCGGACAAGGAGAAGAAGATCACCGCGTACCACGAGGGCGGACACGCCCTGGTCGCGGCGGCCTCGCCGAACTCCGACCCGGTCCACAAGATCACGATCCTCTCCCGTGGCCGTGCCCTCGGTTACACGATGGTCCTGCCGGACGAGGACAAGTACTCGACCACGCGCAACGAGATGCTCGACCAGCTCGCCTACATGCTGGGCGGCCGGGCGGCCGAGGAACTGGTCTTCCACGACCCGACCACGGGCGCCGCGAACGACATCGAGAAGGCCACCAACCTGGCCCGCGCGATGGTCACCCAGTACGGCATGACCGAGCGCCTCGGCGCGATCAAGTTCGGAGGCGACAACTCCGAGCCGTTCCTGGGCCGTGAGATGGCTCACCAGCGCGACTACTCGGAAGAGGTCGCCGCGCTGGTGGACGAAGAGGTCAAGAAGCTGATCGAGACCGCGCACAACGAGGCCTGGGAGATCCTGGTCGAGAACCGCGACGTCCTCGACAACCTCGTCCTGCAGCTGCTGGAGAAGGAGACGCTGGGCAAGGAGGAGATCGCCGAGATCTTCGCCCCGATCGTCAAGCGCCCGCCGCGGCCCGCCTGGACCGGCTCCTCCCGCCGCACCCCGTCCACCCGCCCGCCGGTGCTCTCCCCGAAGGAGCTGGCACTGACCAACGGTGCGAACGGCGCGACGGCGGCGATCAGCACGGCGAAGTCCACCGCCGCGGAGTCCGCCCCGGTGACGGAGCAGACCCCCGAGGACCGCTCCGAGAGCTGACCCTGTTCGGGCCGAAGGCCCGGAATGGATGCCGCGCCCCCCCAGGTTCTAGCCTGGGGGGGCGCGGCATTTCGCATGTCCGCGGACGGAAACGCGGGCACATCCGCGCGCGAGGCACAGGAACGAGGGAACCAGATGACCGACCCGGTGACGCTGGACGGCGAGGGCCCCATCGGCGAGTTCGACGAGAAGCGCGCCGAGAACGCCGTACGCGAACTGCTGATCGCGGTCGGCGAGGACCCGGACCGTGAGGGGCTGCGGGAGACGCCGGCCAGGGTCGCGCGTGCCTACAAGGAGATTTTCGCCGGTCTGTGGCAGCAGCCGGAGGACGTCCTGACGACGACGTTCGACCTGGGGCACGACGAGATGGTCCTGGTGAAGGACATCGAGGTGTACTCGACCTGTGAGCACCATCTGGTGCCGTTCCGGGGCGTCGCCCACGTCGGCTACATCCCGTCCGAGAACGGAAAGATCACCGGCCTGTCCAAGCTGGCCCGCCTGGTCGACGTCTACGCCCGCCGGCCGCAGGTGCAGGAACGTCTCACCACGCAGATCGCGGACTCCCTGATGGACATCCTGGAGCCGCGGGGCGTCATCGTGGTCATCGAGTGCGAGCACATGTGCATGTCGATGCGCGGCATCCGCAAGCCGGGCGCGAAGACCATAACCTCCGCCGTCCGCGGTCAGCTGCGGGACGCCGCGACGCGCAACGAGGCGATGAGCCTCATCATGGCGCGCTGAGCGAGGCGGAGAACGCAGCGGGACGCGGGGCAGGCGGTCAGGCCACCGGCTCCGCCCCCGAGCGGTCCTGGTCGTCGTCCTCCGGGAGCTTGCAGACCCGCTCGAGGAAGATGGCGGCGGCTATCACGCCGAGGCCGGTCACGACGGAGAAACCGGCGTAGATCGCCTGGTCGCGGCGGGCCGGGATGTCCAGCAGCTCCAGCAGGAAGACGCCCGTGCCGCCGTACATACCGGCGACGAGCGCGGCCACCAGGGCGCTGGCCTGGCCGAAGACGACCGCCCGTGCGGCCATCAGCGGGTCGACGCCCTTGGCGCCGGGCCGGCGCTCGCGCTGGGCCCTGAGACGGGCGCGCAGCGACAGCGCCGTCGAGAGCAGGACCACCGCGATCAGCGCGAGGACGACGGGGGCGGCCAGGGGGACGCTGGGGAGGGTCCCGATCGAGTTCCAGAGGCGGGCACCCGCCCAGGACAGGATGCCTGCCACGACGAACACGCCCGCCAGCACCCTGATGCGCAGCTCTCTCACGGTGTCCCTTCAGTTCCCCCGGACCGTCCCGGACGGTGGTCGTCTTGGTCCTGACCCGTCTCGACCTTAACGACTACTCGGGCAGCCGGAGTTCCAGGTCCGCGCGGGGCGCGACACCTTCACGGGTGACGGCGGACAGCAGGTCGGCCACCGTGCCACGGCCGGGGAGCTGCGCCTGCGGGTCGACGTCGTGCCAGGGCGCGAGCACGAAGGCGCGCTCGTGGGCGCGCGGGTGCGGCAGGGTCAGCCGCGGGTCGTCCGAGGTGACGCCGGCGTAGGCGACGATGTCGACGTCCAGCGTGCGCGGGCCCCAGCGCTCGTCGCGGACGCGGTGGAAGGCCTCCTCGACGGCGTGCGCCCGCTCCAGCAGGGACGACGGGGGCAGGGTCGTCTTGAGGACCACGACCGCGTTGAAGTACGACGGCTGGCTGCCCGGCTCCACGCCCCACGGCTCGGTCTCGTACACCGGGGAGACGGCCTTCACCCGGACGCCTGGGGTGTCCTCCAGGGCGTCGACGGCCCCCTGGAGGGTCTCCAGGCGGTTGCCCAGGTTGGAGCCGATGGAGATCACGGCCCACTTCGGGTTGCTCAGCGTGGTGTCGGCGGCGTCGACCTGTTCGAGGACCGAGGCGGGCACCGGCTGGACGGTCGGGTCGCTGTGACCCTGGTGGAAAGGTCGGGTCATACTCGGCTCCGGGTGATGGTGACGGTCACGTCGTCGAAGGGGACGGTGATCGGGGCGTCCGGTTTGTGGACGCGGACCTCGACCTCCTCCACCCCTTCGTGCTTCAGGCAGGTCCGGGCGATCCGCTCGGCGAGGGTCTCGATGAGGTTCACCGGCTCGCCCTCGACCACGGCCACGACCTCCTCGGCCACGATGCCGTAGTGCACGGTCTTCGTCAGGTCGTCGTCGGCCGCGGCCGGACGGGTGTCCAGGCCCAGGACGAGGTCCACGATGAAGGTCTGGCCCTCCTCGCGCTCCTTGGGGAACACCCCGTGGTGCCCGCGGGCCTTGAGGCCGCGCAGCGCGACACGATCCACGCGAATCACTCCTGCAATCGTCGGGAACGACCGGCCCGTGCCGCGTGCGGGCGGCACACCGGCCTCAGACGAATCTACCTGCGGGCACCGACAAAGCCGGGCCACGGGGGTGTCGGCACGGGCCGGTGTCCGCAGGGTTCACCGGCCGTTCCCCCCGGCAACCCGGCGCTGCCATGGGCTGGTAGCGGCTTCTACCCCGGGGTAGGTGATTCCAACCACGTCCGAGCGTCAGGCCAGGGGTTCGTCGTCCGGGTTCACCCCGTTCACGTGGTTGTCGTCGTCGTCCTCGTCGGTCTCGGCCAGCACGGGGGAGGCGTGGTGCGACCAGAGCTTCCAGCCGGAGGGCGTGCGCCGGAACACGTTGGTGGCCACGACGAGCTGGCCGACCAGCGGGCCGAGCTCCGCGCCCTCCTCGGGGGCGGGGCCGCCGCTGAGGATGTTCTCCGTGCAGGTCACGAGCGCGGTGTCGCCGGTCACCGAGACGTGCACATCGGTGAGGAAGAACTGGATGTAGTCGGTGTTGGCCATGATCAGGGCGTACGACCTGAGGACCTCGCCCCGGCCGGTGAGCACCGGCCAGCCGGGGTGGACGCAGGAGATGACCCCGCTGTCCGCGGGGTCGTGGTAGGTCTCGTCCACGCCCAGGTCGGCAGGGGTCAGCCAGAGCGAGGAGACCTCCTCGAAGTCGCCGCGTTCGAGTGCCTCGTAGAAGGCGGTGTTGGCGGCCTCCACCTGCTCGACGTCGGTGTGGGGGGCGCTCACCGCTCTCCTTCCGCCCCGCGCTCGCCGCCGGCGCCGGGCGCGTCCGCCGCGCCGCGCGCCTCCTCCAGAGCCCGAGCCACCCGGACCGCGTCCGCCGTGGCGCGCACCTCGTGCACGCGCACCGCCCAGGCGCCGGCCTGCGCGGCGAGGGCGGAGACGGCGGCCGTGGCCGCGTCGCGTTCCCGGGCGGGCGGGGGCGCCCCCTGGGGTCCGGCGAGGACCCGGCCGAGGAACCGCTTGCGTGAGGCGGCGACCAGCAGCGGGTGGCCGAGGCCGGCCAGCCGTTCCAGGCGGGCGAGGAGGGCGAGGTCGTGCTCGGCCTCCTTGGAGAAGCCGAGGCCCGGGTCGACGACGATGCGGTCCGGGGCGACACCGCCCGCGAGAACGGCCTCCACGCGCGCGTGCAGTTCGTCCACGACCTCGCCGACGACGTCCCCGTAGACGCCCTTGACGTTGCCGCCCTCGAGGAAGCCGCGCCAGTGCATGACGACGAAGGGGGCGCCCGCCTCGGCGACCACCGGGATCATCGCGGGGTCGGCGAGGCCGCCGCTGACGTCGTTGACGAGGGCGGCGCCGGCCGCGAGGGCCCGCGCGGCGACGGAGGCGCGCATGGTGTCCACGGAGACGACGACGCCCTCGGAGGCGAGGCCGCGCACCACGGGGACGACCCGCCGCAGTTCCTCGGCCTCGTCCACGCGCGTGGCGCCGGGCCGGGTGGACTCGCCGCCGACGTCGACCAGGTCCGCGCCCTCGGCGACCAGCTCCAGGCCGTGTTTGACGGCGGCGGTCGTGTCGAACCAGCGGCCGCCGTCGGAGAAGGAGTCGGGGGTCACGTTCACGACCCCCATGACCGCGCACCGGTCCCATGCCGGAAGGCCGGCCACTCGGCCGCGCCCGCTGTGGTTGTTCATACGTTCAGCGTAGGCCCAGGACCGTGCCGGAACGCGCCGCGGCCCGGGCGGTAGCCCCCGTGCCGGAGGGCGTGGGGCTCCGGCCGGGCCGGCCCGGGGGTTGTGCCGTCCGGCGTGTCGGCGCTCGGGGCAGGGGGGCCGGATCAGGCCGCCCGGACGTCGCGTTCGGCCACGGCGTGCGCGCACGTGCGCTGGGCCGCCGCCCGGCGCCGGCGCAGGAAGCGCGGCAGCGGCACGGCGAGGTTGACGAAGCCCTCCGCCTGCATGGCGGCGAAGCCGATGCGGGGCAGGTCGGCGGAGTTCCGGTAGACCACGAACCGCGGCTCCCAGCGCGGCTGGAACTTGGCGTTGAACTTGTACAGCGACTCGATCTGGAACCACCGTGAGAGGAACACCAGCAGTCCGCGCCAGGCCCGCAGCACCGGGCCGGCACCGATCTTCTCGCCGCGGGCGAGGGCGGAGCGGAACATCGCGAAGTTCAGCGAGACCCGGGTGATGCCGAGCCTGGGGGCGGCCTGCAGGGCGGCGACGATGAGCAGTTCGTTCATGCCCGGGTCGGCGCCGCGGTCCCGGCGCATCAGGTCCAGCGACACGCCGTCCTCGCCCCAGGGCACGAAGTGGAGGATCGCCTTCAGGTCGCCGTACTCGCCCGGCGCGTCGTCCTGCTTGTGCGCGGTGGCGATCAGGCAGTCGCCGTCGGCCGGGTCGCCGATGCGGCCGAGCGCCATGGAGAAGCCGCGCTCGGTGTCCGTGCCGCGCCAGTCCTCCGCGGCCTGGCGGATCCGCTCCAGCTCGGCCTCGCCGACGTCACGGATGCGCCGTACCCGGGTTTCGTAGCCGGCCCGCTCGATGCGCTTGACCATCTGGCGCACGTTGCGCATCGCGCGTCCGGCGAGCGAGAAATCCGCCACGTCCACCACCGCCTCGTCGCCCAGTTCCAGGGCGTCCAGGCCGGTCTCACGGGTCCACACCTCGCCGCCGGTCTCCGAGCAGCCCATGACCGCGGGCGTCCAGGAGTGGGCCCTGGCCTCGTCCATGAAGCGCTCGATGGCGCCCGGCCAGGCCTCGACGTCCCCGATGGGGTCGCCGCTGGCGAGCATCACGCCGGACACGACCCGGTAGGTGACCGCGGCCTTGCCGCTCGGCGAGAACACGACCGCCTTGTCGCGGCGCAGCGCGAAGTGGCCGAGCGAGTCGCGCTCTCCGTGCTTCTCCAGCAGCGCGCGCAGCCTGACCTCGTCGTCCTCGGTGAGGCGGGCGGCCGGGTGCTCCGGGCGGAAGGCCAGGTAGATGGTGGTGACCGCGGTGATCCAGCCGAGGGCGCCGAGGGAGAAGGCGACCGTCCAGGACGTGTTGCCCTGGTAGTCGACCGGGCCCTCGAAGCCGGCCAGGCCGTAGATGACGTGCGTCAGCCGGTCTGCCAGGCTCGGGTCGCCGATGGTCCGGTGCGGGTGGACGCTGACGATGACGAGACCGAGGGCGAGGGAACCGGCGCTCATGAGCACGAAGTTGGCGAGCGCGCGCCACCTGCTGCGCGGATCGGGCAGGGCCGCGAACTGGTCGCGGTGGCGCAGCAACGGCACCAGCAGCGCGACCGCGATCAGCATGCCCACCACCGAGTGCCGGTACGCGAACTGCGCCACCGCACCCGCCGGGAGCAGCGCGACCGCCGCACGCCACGCCCGGCGCTTGCGCCGTTTGAGCCCGTGCGCGAGCAGCAGCAACAGCACGCCCGCGCTGAGCGAGAGCGCCGCCGCGAACGGTCCGAAGGAGCCCGGCAGCACCTCCGCCAGGGCGTGCATGCGGCTGTGACGGAAGCGCGGGAACACGCCCGCGGCGATGTCCATGGCGCCCACGAGCGCGGCGGCCCTGCCGACCACGACGGGAACGGCCTCGGGGCGCGGGCCGCGCAGTATGCGCCGCGCCCGGCTTGATCGGCCCGGAACCCCGCCCGACATTTCCCCATCTATCCTGACAGACATCGCATCCCGTAGTTCTGCGAGAGACCTTGAACCCGGGCCCGATCGGGCATCCGGCGACATTGCGCCCTCTAGGACGGTGTCTCGGGGAGAGAGGTTCACTCCCCACCGGAAAGTCGGGTCAAAGGCCAAGGAAAGCCCCGGGCAAGCCCTCGCAACGTCGCGCGGGCACGACGCGGGCGGAAAGCACAGGCAGGAAACAGCCCATGGGTCTCACGAGCAACAAAGTGCTGGTGCTGGCGATCGCGATCGCCGTCGTGCTGTTCATCGGCACGGTATGGCTGTGGCCGCGCCTGGCCCGCACGAACTGGCGCGCCGTCAGCGGGCGGGTAGGCCTGCTGCTGTTCACCCAGGTGGCTCTCTTCGCCTGCGTCGGGCTCGCCGCCAACCAGGCCTTCGGCTTCTACGCGAGCTGGGCGGACCTGTTCGGCCAGGAGACAGACCAGGGGATCGTCGTCGACCACTCGGCCAACGGCAGCACCGGCGGCCCGCTCCAGGTGGTCTCCACCTCCGACGTGCCGGGCGTGAAGGCCACGCGGCCGGAGACCGGCGGGCAGGTGCAGAAGGTCGACATCGTGGGCCGCAAGAGCCACATCGCCACGCCGGCGTACGTGTACCTGCCGCCGGAGTACTTCCAGCCGCAGTACCGCACGCGCACGTTCCCGGTGGCGGTCGTGATGACCGGCTACCCGGGCACCGCGCGGGCGCTGGTGGCGAAGCTCCAGTACCCGAGTACGGCGCAGGGGCTGGCCAAGGACGGGCGGGCGCAGCCGATGATCCTGGTGATGCTCCGGCCGACCGTGGCACCGCCGCGGGACACCGAGTGCGTCGACGTGCCGGGCGGGCCGCAGGCGGAGACGTTCTTCGCCAAGGATCTGCCGGAGGCCGTCCTCGGGCACTACCGGGCCGGCAAGCGGCCGGAGAGCTGGGGCGTCATCGGCGACTCCACGGGCGGCTACTGCGCCATCAAGCTCGCCATGCACCACCCGAACGTGTACGCGGCCGCTGCGGGCCTCTCGCCGTACTACAAGGCGCCGATCGACCCGACCACCGGTGACCTCTTCCACGGCGACGACAGGCTGCGCAACCGTGCCGACCTGTTCTGGCTGCTGAAGCACGAGAAGGCGCCGGACACCTCGCTGCTCGTCACCAGCAGCAAGGTCGGCGAGCACAACTACGACGCCACGATGAAGTTCATCCAGCAGGTCCAGGCCACCAATCTGACCCGGATCTCGTCGATCATCCTCGGCAGCGGCGGACACAACTTCAACACCTGGCGGCGCGAGGTCCCGCCGGCGCTCCAGTGGCTCAGCGGACGGCTCACCGACCACTGAGCCGTCCCGGCCCCGACGCCTCGCGAAGTACACGGTGTGGCCGTGTTTTTACGGGGCGGGGGCCCATGATTCGCCTACGCGCGGTAAGTTTCTGGCCATGCCACGTGGACGCCACCGCCATTCCCCGCCTCTGCACCGGCTGTTGCCCCCGTCGGCGATCGCCGGCGTCTCCGTCGCCTGCGCGCTGGGTCCGTGGGTGTTCTCCGAGGCCACCGTGTTGCGCGCGCTGGCCGCGGCGGCCGCCGCGACGGCGGTCGTCGGCGCGGTCGTGATGCGCCGCTGGGACGCGCAGGCGGGCAAGCAGGTCGCCGAACTCGTGCGCGCGCGTGCGGGCGACGAGTGGCGGTTCGAGGAACGGGTCGCCGAACTGGAGACCGACCTGGAGGAGTCGCGCGAACTGCGCGCGAAGCTGGAACAGCGCCTGCGCGCCAAACGGGCGGAGCTGGCGGGCCTGCGCAACGAGCACGCGGCCCTGCTGCGCCGGTACGCCACGGCGGAGACCGAGCGGGCCAGCGCCCTGGAGGGACGACGGCTGCTGGAGATCGAAGCGGCGGAGCCCGAGCCGGAGTCCGCGCCGTCGTCGCGCGCGCTGCCGCCGGCACGCGGCGACGAGCCCGCGGCCGCCGCGGCTCCGGAGGCGGCCGGCACCGAGGAGCGGCCGGCGGTGTTCTCGCCGGAGGGCGCCCCGCTGTACCGGTCGGCGCTGACGGCCCTCGCGCGGTTCGACCGGGAGGGGCCGGACCAGGGGGAGGCCGGGACCGTGACCGACGCCGAGGCCGACGCCGAGGCCGCGGGGGACGAGCCCGAGGCGACGGAGATCCGGGCCGCGCGGGTCGAGTCCGCCGAGCCCGCCGGCGCCGCGGAGTCCACGGAGGCCACCGGGTCCGCAGACTCTGCCGACGCTGCCCAGGCTGTTGAGTTCACCGATTCCGCCGACCCCGTCGCCGACGCGCCGGAGACGTCCGAGCCGTCGGCTCACCCGGCTCCCGGGGACGCCGTCGCCGAGGCCGCCGCCGCCAAAGGAGAACCCGCGGCGGACGGCGTGAAGGAGGACGCCGGCCAGGCGCCGGCCACCGAACCCGCGCGTCCCGCCGGCCGGACACCCGCCGGGCACTTCACCGTGCCGACCGCGGTGGCCGTCGTACCGGCCGCGCCCGCGCGGCGCCCGGTGGTCGAGGGCGGCTTCGACTTCTTCGGCACCCAGAAGGGCGCGCCGAAGACCACGCTGGACTCCGTGCAGAACGAGGACCTTGCCGACGTCGTCGGCCCCGAGGCGCTCGCCGTGCACAAGGCCGAGTCCGAGGCCGGGTTCAAGGCCGCCGACGAGCGGTCCCGGGGGGTGGGCCAGGTCATCGACCTGACCGCGCACGACGAGACCGAGCAGATCGACATCCAGGGGCTGCGCAGCGCGGCCTCCTGAGCCGACGTCAGCCGTACGCGACGCGCACCGGGCCCGGCCTTCCCCGAGGGGAGCCGGGCCCGCTGCGTCGGGCGGTGGGGCGTCGGGGCCGTGCTGGTCAGCCGGCGCTCATCCAGCGGTCGGGGAGGGCGTCCCGGCGGCCCGTGCGGGACCGCTCCGCCTGCTCGTCCAGGAGCCGCGCGGCCTCCCCGGCGTCCCGCAGCCGGGCCGTCACGGTCTTGTCCGCGCCGGTGTCCACGTGGACGTCGGCGAGCCCCCAGCGGCGCTCCCAGGGCCCCTGGGTGAGCCGTACGCTCTGCACCTTGGCGTGCGGGACGAGCGAGAGCCGCCGGCACAGCAGGCCGCTCCGGGCGGCGAACACCGCTTCGGTGACCGCGAGGCCGTGCCCGCGCCACCACACCGGCAGGCACCACCGGGCCCGGCGCGGCACCCGCGACAGTCCGCCGGGCACGGTCACGCCGGGAAGCACGCGCGCGACGACGGTCTCGGCGACCGCGCGCGGGGCGACGGGGATCAGCACGGAGTTGGCGGAGCCCGCCACGTCCAGTTCCACCCGCACCCAGCCCGGCCACCGCCACAGCAGCGGCTGCACGATCCGCACGGTCTGCACCCGGCCGGGCGGCACCGTCTCGTGCGCGCGGTCGAGCAGCCCGTGGTCGATGCGGAGCCCGTCCGGGGACTCGCTCACCGTCCAGTCGAACTCCGTGACGAACCGGCCCACGCTGCTCGCGCCGGCCGCGCCGACCAGGGGCAGGGCGGTCCCGACGACCGTCCACAGGCTGTGGGTGACGAGCCACAGCACGGCCGGGACCACCAGCGCGGCGCACAGCGAGCCCCAGGTGGCTCCCGTCAGCACCAGGGAGCGCGCCAGCTCGCGCGGGGGCACGCGCAGCAGTACGCGCGCCGGCGCCTCTCCGACCTCGTGCGCGGTCTCGGGCGCGAAACCCGCCGCGCGCGCGAGCAGTTCGGCGCGCAGGGCGCGCGCCTCCCGCTCGCCCAGGAAGGCCAGCTCGTCCTTGCTCTCGGCGCCGACGACGTCGATCCGCAGCTTCGCGACTCCCGCCAACCGCGCGAGGAGCGGACGCGAGACGTCCACGGCCTGGACGCGCTCCAGCCGGATGTGCGCGGTGCGCCGGAACAACAGCCCGGTCCGTATGCGCAGTTCGGTGTCGGTGACCGCGTAGTGCGTGAACCACCAGGACAGAAAGCCGTAGAGGCCGGCCGCCGGCACCAGTACCGCGAGCCCCAGCAGGAGAACGGTGCCGGTCAGCCGGTCGAGCTGTTCCTGGGCGCCGTTCGGGTCGTGCGCGGCCCAGCCGGCCAGGACCGCGAGCGGCGCCCACGCCCGGCGGAAGGGCGTGACCGGGTGCAGCCGGTGCTCGGTGACGGGCGGGCGCTGGGGCGTGCCGTCGTGCGGTGTGCCGTCATGAGGTCCGCCCCCGCTCGGTATGCCGCCGTCCGGTACGCCTTGAGTGCCGTCGGGGGAGGTCACAGGCCCGCCGATCGTGCCTCGCCCAGCTCGGTCAGCCGGTCCCGCAGGCGTTCCGCCTCGGCCGGGTCGAGGCCGGGGATGGTCGCGTCGGTCGCGGCGGCGGCCGTGTGCAGTTGCACGGTGGCCAGTCCGAAGCGCCGCTCCAACGGCCCGGAGGTCACCTCCACCAGCTGCATCCGCCCGTACGGCACCACCGTCTCCTCACGCCACAGGACACCCCGGCTGATCAGCAGGTCGTCGGCGCGCTCGGCGTACCGCCACGAACGCCAGTTGCGCTCCAGCAGCCACCAGCACCAGGCGGCGCACCCGAGCGGCAGCAGGGCCCAGGCCGCCCACCCGGGCCCCACGAGAAGGCCCGGCAGGAGCCCCGCCGCGAGCGCGAGCACCGCCGTCCACACCACCAGCAGCAGCCGGCGCACCCCCAGCAGCCCGGGCCGCAGCCCGCGCCACACCGGCTGGTCCGCCGGCGCTACGGTCCCTTCGGGACTCCCCGTTTCCATGAGCCCAGCGTACGTAGGGGAAACTGGGCCCATGACTCCTACGACGGAGACCACGGTCGGTATCGGCGGCGCGGCGGAGAGCACCGACATGGTGCTCAACATCGGGCCCCAGCATCCGTCCACACACGGTGTGCTGCGGCTCAGGCTCGTGCTGGACGGGGAGCGCATCGTCCGCGCCGAGCCGGTGATCGGCTACATGCACCGGGGCGCCGAGAAGCTCTTCGAGGCGCGCGACTACCGGCAGATCATCGTGCTCGCCAACCGCCACGACTGGCTGTCGGCGTTCTCGAACGAGCTGGGCGTGGTCCTCGCGGTGGAGCGGATGCTCGGCATGGAGGTCCCCGGGCGGGCGGTGTGGACGCGCACGCTGCTCGCCGAGCTGAACCGGGTGCTGAACCACCTGATGTTCCTCGGCTCCTACCCGTTGGAGCTGGGCGGGATCACGCCGGTGTTCTACGCGTTCCGGGAGCGCGAGGTGCTCCAGAACGTCATGGAGGAGGTCTCCGGCGGGCGCATGCACTACATGTTCAACCGCGTCGGCGGCCTCAAGGAGGACCTGCCGGCCGGCTGGAGCGCACGCGCGCGTGAGGCCGTCGCCGCCGTGCGTTCGCGCATGGACGTCTTCGACGACCTGGTGCTCGGCAACGAGATCTTCCGGGGGCGCACCCGCGGGGTGGGCGTGCTGTCGCCGGAGGCGGTGCACGCCTACGGCGTGAGCGGCCCCATCGCGCGCGCCTCGGGCGTCGACTTCGACCTGCGCCGCGACGAGCCGTACCTGGCCTACGGCGACCTCCAGGACACCCTGGAGGTCGTCACCCGCGGCGAGGGCGACTGTCTCGCCCGGTTCGAGGTGCTGCTGGCGCAGACCCACAACGCGCTGGACCTCGCCGACGCCTGCCTGGACCGGCTCGCCGAGCTGCCGCCGGGGCCGATCAACCAGCGGCTGCCGAAGGTGCTGAAGGCGCCCGAGGGGCACACGTACGCGTGGACCGAGAACCCGCTCGGCATCAACGGCTACTACCTGGTCAGCAAGGGCGACAAGACCCCGTACCGGCTGAAGCTGCGCTCGGCCTCGTACAACAACATCCAGGCGCTGACCGAGCTGCTGCCGGGGACGCTGGTGGCGGACATGGTCGCGATCCTGGGGTCGATGTTCTTCGTGGTCGGTGACATCGACAAGTAGCCGGCGGCACCCGCCGTCAGGGCCTCACCGTCCGGGCGCGTCCCGCGGGTCCGGTTCCAGGGGGTCCGGGATGCCGACCGGCTGGAGCAGCCAGCCGAAGTCGCCGAGTCCGCCCGGTGCCGTCAGCTCGGCCGCCTCACCGGCGGTCGCGAGAGCGCGCACATAGGCGGAGGGGTCGGAGGAGGCGAGCGCGAGCGGAGGGCGTGTGCCGGTGATGTCGAGGGCGCGCAGAGCGGTGCGCTGCGTGAGCAGACGCGCGCTGGGAAGCTCCCGCGTCGGCGCGGTGCCGGAAGGGGCGTGCGCCGTACCGGAGGGCGTGTGCGCGGCACCGGAGGGCGTGTGGCGCGTAACGGCCGCCGCGGCGCACGCGTCCAGGGCCACATGGGCCGTGATGTCGCAGGAGCCGTCCGGGACGGGCGCCGTCTGGCGTCCCTCGCGGAAGCCGGTGAGGGTGCCGAACGGGGGACGCGTGTCGACGCTGTGCGCGTAGTCCACGGCCACCGCGAGCCCCCGCGCCACCCGGCCCACGGCCGACGCCCAGGCCAGGTCCCGGGGCAGCCCGACCTCCGCCCGCAGTCCCCGCTCGGCCGGCAGCGGCCACCAGCGGGCGAGCCAGTCGGCCGGCGCGCCCGTCACGGGCTCCCCGAGCCGCTCGGAGCCGTCCTCCGCGACGAGCACCAGCCGGGGCACGCCCGCGGAGTCCACCTCCACGACGTCCACGGGCACGTTGTCCAGCCACTCGTTGGCGAACAGCAGCCCGGTGACCGCCTCCGGGAGTTCGCTCAGCCAGGTGATCCGATCGTCCAGGCCGGCCGGGCGGTCGGCGATCTCGACGGCGTACGCACGCGCGCGTGCGGCCACGTCGGTCGGCAGGGCGGCGAGCACCCCGCCGACCAGCTCCCCCCGCCCGGCGCCCAGGTCGACGAAGTCCAGCACCGGGGGCCGCCCGAGCGCCGCGTCGACCCGGCACAGCAGCCGGGCCACGGCCCGCGCGAACAGCGGGGAGGCGTGCACCGACGTGCGGAAGTGGCCCGCCGGGCCCTCCGGGCGGCGGTAGAAGCCGCCGGGCCCGTACAGGGCCGCCCCGGCCGCCGCGCGCCAGCCGCGCGGGGCGCGGTCCGCGCTGCCGTGGCGGGAGCCCTCCGCCGTCGTCCCATCCGTCACTGCACCAGACTAGGCACATCGTTGATCACGGCATCCACCTTGGGGAGTACGCGCGACGGGCACGGATCGGTCCTCCGGTTGACCCCTGCACGCATCCGGTTTCCCTACTCTGGGTTACGTGCAGCGCCTCTATGACTTCCTCCGCCGCCACCCGATCTGGGTCGACTCCTTCTGGGCCGTCGTCCTGTTCGGGCTGTCCGCGCTGAGCGTGGTCAATCTCGACGGGGTGCGGGGTCACCACGGGACGATCCCGGGCGGGATCGCCGTGTCCACCGTCCTGTGCGTGGTCGTGGCGCTGCGCCGCCGTCTCCCGGAGCCGATGCTGCTGCTCGCCCTCGTGGCCGGGCTGGTGCAACTGGTCCTGGACATCGAGACGACCGTCGCCGACTTCGCCATGCTGGTGATCACCTACACGGTCGCGACGGTCGGGGCGCGCTGGGCCTCCCGGCTGGCGCTGGCCGTCAGCCTCTGCGCGGCGACCGTGGCCCAGATCCGCTGGCCGGCCGCGGACAGCGGCCTCCTCGGACAGGCCGCCATAGCGGTCTTCCAGACGGTGCCCTTCGCCCTGGCCTGGGTCCTCGGCGACTCCATGCGCACCCGGCGGGCCTACTTCGCCCAGCTGGAGGAGCGCGCGGCCCGCCTGGAGAAGGAGCGAGAGGCACAGGCGAAGGTCGCGGTCGCCGCCGAGCGCGCCCGGATCGCGCGCGAGCTGCACGACGTCGTCGCGCACAACGTGTCGGTGATGGTGGTGCAGGCCGACGGTGCCGCCTACGTCATGGACGCCGCGCCTGACCAGGCCAGAAAGGCCCTGGAGACGATCTCCTCCACCGGCCGTCAGGCCCTGGCCGAGATGCGCCGCCTGCTGGGCGTGCTGCGCACCGGCGAGCACCAGGAGAGCGGGGAGTACGTCCCGCAGCCCGACGTCGAGCAGATCGACGACCTCATCGAGCAGTGCCGCAGCTCCGGCCTCCCGGTCGACTTCAAGGTGGAGGGCACCCCTCGGCCGCTGCCCAGCGGCGTGGAGCTGACCGCGTACCGCATCGTGCAGGAGGCGCTGACCAACACCCGCAAGCACGGGGGCCCCCACGCGGGTGCGAGCGTCCGCCTGGTCTACTTCGACGACGGTCTGGGCCTGCTGGTCGAGGACGACGGCAAGGGCGCCCCGCAGGAGTTGTACGAGGAGGGCGGCGCCGACGGACAGGGCCACGGCCTGATCGGCATGCGCGAGCGCGTCGGCATGGTCGGCGGCACGCTGGACGCCGGTCCGCGCCCCGGCGGAGGATTCCGCATCAGCGCCCTGCTGCCGCTCAAACCGGCGCACTGACCGACCCCTGATCCCGAACGGAAGAAGCCCGATGACGATCCGTGTGATGCTCGTCGACGACCAGGTGCTGCTGCGCACCGGGTTCCGGATGGTGCTCGCCGCCCAGCCGGACATGGAGGTCGTCGCGGAGGCGGGCGACGGCGTCGAGGCCCTCCAGGTACTCCGGTCCACCGCCGTCGACGTCGTCCTCATGGACGTCCGGATGCCGAAGCTGGACGGTGTGGAGACCACCCGGCGGATCTGCGCGGAGCCGGACGCGCCCAAGGTCCTGATCCTGACCACGTTCGACCTGGACGAGTACGCCTTCTCCGGGCTGAAGGCGGGCGCCTCCGGTTTCATGCTCAAGGACGTGCCGCCGGGTGATCTCCTCGCCGCCATCCGCGCCGTGCACAGCGGCGACGCGGTCGTGGCGCCCTCCACCACCCGGCGCCTGCTGGACCGCTTCGCGCCGATGCTGCCCTCCGCCGGCAAGGAGCCCTGGCACAAGGAGCTGGAACGGCTCACCGAGCGCGAACGCGAGGTCATGGTGCTGGTCGCGCAGGGCCTGTCCAACGGCGAGATCGCGGCCCGGCTGGTGCTGAGCGAGGCGACCGTGAAGACCCATGTGGGCCGCATCCTGACCAAGCTCGGCCTGCGCGACCGGGTGCAGGTGGTCGTACTGGCGTACGAGACGGGGCTGGTACGCGCCGGCGGCCACGGCTGACGCCCCGAGCCGCGGCCGCCTGCCCGGCGCGAGCGGCCGTTTTCGGGCCGGGCCTGCTCGACGTCGGCCGCCCGGCCCCGCTCGCCCGGCGTGGACCGCTGGTCCCGGGCCCGGGGTGCTGAGCATGGGCTCACGAGCCCGGCCCCGCTGCCTCAGCCTCAGCCGTCAGGCTCGGCTCGCCTGGAGCCGTCAGCCTCGGGCCCCGCTTTCCCGGAGCGTCGGCCGCCCGGCCCCGGGCCCCGCCTTCCTCAGCGCAGGACGCCCTCGATGAAGTCGCTGCCCAGCCGGGCCACCGCGGTCAGGTCCAGCTGGTGCTGGACGTACCGGCCGCGGCGGCAGTCGGTGATCAGGCCCGCCTTCTTCAGCACCGTCAGGTGCCGGGATATCTCGGGCGCGGACATGCCGTGCGCGTCGGCCAGCTCGCTGGTGGTGTGCGGGGCGCGCGCCAGGTGCCGGCACAGCCGCATCCGCACCGGGTGGGCCAGCGCCTCCAGCCGGCGCGTGAGCTGTTCGACGGAGGGCGCCTGCGGCCGGGGACCGCTCGCGGGGTAGGTGATCGAGGGCTGCCAGCCGTACCGGTGCAGGACCATCACGTGCGGCCAGCCGAGGCTGGTCGGCACCAGCACCAGGCCGCCGTCGCCGGTGGCGGCGCGGCCCACCAGCAGCTTGTCCACCGTCACGAGCCCCGCCTCCTCGTCCAGCGAGACGGCCCCGGACAGGGAGGCGAGGGCCTCGCCGAGTCCCTTGCGGCGCAGCAGCTCGGTCCTGTGCCGGGCGTCGGCGGCCAGCTGGGGCTGGACGCGGGCCCAGGTGTCGGCGAAGAAGGCCTCGTCGCAGTCGAGCATCAGCCGGCGGAACCAGGCGCGCACGGCCGGCGGATCGGTCAGCAGGCGGCGCGTGAACTGTTCCTGCACGGCACCGCGCGCGGCGGCCAGTTCCAGGGAGCGGCGGCGCAGCTCTGGGTCCTCGAGCGGACCGGCCTCCTGGACGTCGTAGCGGAGCTGGCAGGTGAACTCCAGGGCGGCGTTGACGAACTGCTCGTCCGTCAGCTGGTCCAGCTGGTCCAGCTCTTCGGCGAGTGTCGCACCGGGCAGCGCGCGTCCGCCCGGCAGGCCGGCGAACGGGGCGAAGACGTCCGAGAACGTCGTGCGCCACAGGAAGTCCGCCTCGCACAGCCGGTCGGCCAGGCAGGGATCCAGCCGGGAGGAGACGGCGGTCGCCCAGCCCCCCAGCTCCGGGTGGTGCCCGGGCTCGCTCAGCGCGTGCAGCGCCATCCCCAGCTCCGCCAGCGGGGAGGGCACGACGGAGACCCTCTCCAGGGGCAGTCCGGTGATGTCGATGGTCACGCTCATGGCCCCATGGTGCACCGGGCCACTGACAGTGCCCCCGTGGATTGACGGCAGCCGTCAATCCACGGGACATCCGTGCCGGTCAGGGGCAGCGTTGAGGACGCCGGGGCCGCCGCGGCGCCCGATCGGTCACCGGTCAGCCCCCTCCCGAGAAGGCGAAGCCATGAGCATCACCCAGCAGTACCTCCTCGACAGCTACCGCGCCCGTCTGCACGGCGAGCCCGGGCCGCCCGCGCCGGGCCGCCACGACCTCGGCCTCCTCCGCGAGGTGCGCGACCACCGGCACTTCCGCGCGGTCGTCGCCGGGCGCCCGGCGCGCGGGCGGCTCCGGCGCGCCCTGGCCGGCCGGCTGCGCTCCCTGGCCCACCGGGCGCGCCCTCGCGCCTCCTAGAGCCTCTCGTTCGGATCGCGCCGGGCTCGCGGGCCCGGCACCGTGCCCGGCCTGATCCGAACGAAAGACCTAGGCCCCGCCGGGCAGACGGTCCACGAAGTCCCGCACCGCCGCGCGGACGTCGTCCGCCGTCCACTCCAGCCCCGCGGCCTGGACGCCGACCTCCGTGAACGCGAGGCCGGGCCCGCCGGTGTTCCAGACGTTCGCGAAGAGCATCACCGAGGTCTCCTCGGCCTGCCGGAGCGCCGCCTCGGCGGCCGCCTCCGGCTCGTAGGGCAGCCAGACCTGGAACTGGTGGGTGTGCGGCTCCTCCGGGTGGACGCGCGCCCACGGCACCCCGGCCGCCGCGAAGCCCTCGCGCAGCGCGGCGGCCACCACGCGCGCGTGCCGCACGTACTCGGGCAGCCGGGGCACTTCGCGGTCCAGGCCGACGAGCGCGGACAGCACGGTCGGGAACTGCTGGAAGACCATGCCGCCGTACCGGTGCCGCCAGGTCCTCGCCTCCTCCACCAGCGTCCTCGGGCCGGCGAGAGCGGCGCCGCCGAAGCCGCCGACGGACTTGTAGAACGAGACGTAGACGCTGTCGGCGAGGCCGGCGATCTCCGCCAGAGGGCGCCCGAAGTGCTCGGTGCACTCCCACAGGCGCGCGCCGTCGAAGTGCACCACCGCGTCACGCTCCCGCGCCGCCGCGACGGTCTCGGTCAGCTCCTGCCAGGTGGGCAGGACGAAACCGGCGTCCCTCAGGGGTAGCTCCAGCATCAGCGCGCCGAAGGGCTCTTCGAGGTCTCGTATCTCGGCCGCCGTGGGCAGCCGCCGCCCCCCGCCCACCCTGACCGGCCGCAACCCGCTGACCTGGCTGAACGCCTGCCGTTCATGGACTTCCGGGTGGGACAGCGGATGCAGGGCCACCGCCGGGTTCCCGGTGCGGGCGGCCCAGCAGCGCAGGGCCACCTGCTGGGCCATGGTGCCCGTCGGGAAGAACGCGGCGGCCTCGGTGCCGAGCAGCGCGGCGACCCGCTCCTCCAGGGCGGCCACGATCCGGTCGCCGTAGACGTCCCCGGGCTCGTCCAGGTCGTACACCTCGGCGCCCGCCTCCTGGAGCAGCGCGAGCCGTTCACGGATCGAGTCCCGGGGGGTTCCGTGCGCCAGGATCCGCCGCGCCCCCCGCTGGGCGGCCCTGCGCCGCTCCCGCGAGCGTTCCTCCGCCGACCGTTCGTCGTCCTGCTCAGCCATGTCAGTCATGCCGTGGATCATCCCTCGCACGGCCCCCGCGCGGCAGCCGGGTTTTCCCGCGAGGAAGAGCGGCAGGGGGACGTGGTGAAACCCACAGCCTGTGGACAACCGGCCGCCGCCCCACCCGATAGCGTTAACATGACGAGAAATCGTCCGGTACCCAGAGCGGACTGGAACGGGAAGGCCGCCGTCGCGTGAGTACAGTCCACCAACCAGACCTCAAGGACCGCCCCGCGCGGCTCACCGTCGGCGTCGTCGGCGCCGGTCGCGTGGGCCCCGCGCTGGCCGCGTCCCTCCAGCTCGCCGGGCACCGCCCGGTGGCCGTCTCCGGAGTCTCCGACGCCTCCCGCAGGCGCGCCGAGACCATGCTCCCGGACGTCCCGCTGGTGCCGCCCGCCGAGGTGCTCCAGCGCGCCGACCTGGTGCTGCTCACGGTCCCCGACGACGTCCTGCCCGGCCTGGTCGCCGGCCTCGCCGAGACCGGCGCGGTACGGCCGGGACAACTGCTGGTGCACACCTCCGGCCGGTACGGCGCCAAGGTGCTCGACCCCGCCCTGCGCGCGGGCGCGCTGCCGCTGGCCCTGCACCCGGCGATGACCTTCACCGGCACGCCGGTCGACGTCCAGCGGCTCGCGGGCTGCTCCTTCGGCGTCACCGCGCCCGAGGAACTGCGGCTGGCCGCCGAGGCCCTGGTGATCGAGATGGGCGGGGAACCGGAGTGGATCAGCGAGCAGAACCGGCCGCTGTACCACGCGGCCCTCGCGCTCGGCGCCAACCACCTGGTGACCCTGGTCGCCCAGTCCATGGAACTGCTGCGCACCGCCGGTGTGGCGGCGCCCGACCGGATGCTCGGCCCCCTGCTCGGAGCCGCCCTGGACAACGCCCTGCGCTCCGGTGACGCCGCCCTGACCGGCCCGGTCGCGCGCGGGGACGCCGGCACGGTCGCCGCGCACGTCACCGAGCTGCGCGAGCACGCCCCGCAGACCGTGGCGGGCTATCTGGCGATGGCCCGCGCGACGGCCGACCGCGCGCTCGCCCACGGCCTGCTGAAGCCGGAACTCGCCGAGGACCTCCTCGGGGTACTCGCCGACGGGGCCGAGGCGAACCGAGGAGGCCAGGGCGGCCAGGAAGGCCGGCCCGGCGAGGGAACCGACGGCCCGAACGGCTCCGACGGCACGACCGGCACCGAGGGGAACGACCGATGAGCACCGCCCTGCTGAGCACCGCCGACGAGCTGCACGCGCGTGTGCGCCACGGCCGCCGCGCCGTCGTGATGACCATGGGCGCCCTGCACGAGGGCCACGCGACGCTCATCCGCGCCGCGCGGCAGGTGGCCGGCCCCGACGGCGAGGTCGTCGTCACGGTCTTCGTCAACCCGCTGCAGTTCGGCGCGGGCGAGGATCTGGACCGCTACCCGCGCACCCTGGACGCCGATCTCAAGCTCGCCGAGCAGGCGGGCGCGGACGCCGTGTTCGCGCCCTCCGTGGACGAGGTCTACCCGGGCGGCGAACCCCAGGTGCGCGTCTCCGCGGGCCCCATGGGCGAGCGCCTGGAGGGTGCCTCGCGGCCCGGGCACTTCGACGGGATGCTCACCGTCGTCGCCAAGCTGCTGCACCTCACCCGCCCCGACGCCGCCCTGTTCGGCCAGAAGGACGCCCAGCAGCTGGCCCTCATCCGGCGCATGGTGCGGGACCTCGACTTCGGCGTCGAGATCGTCGCCGTACCGACCGTCCGCGAGGAGGACGGGCTCGCGCTGTCCAGCCGCAACCGCTACCTCTCGGCGACCGAGCGCCGTACCGCCCTCGCGCTGTCCCGCGCGCTGTTCGCCGGCCGGGACCGGCACGCGGCACAGGAGGCGCTGCGGGCGCGGGCCCGGGAAGTGCCCTCCACGCACGCGCGTGCCGAGGCGCTGAGCGCCATAGGCGAGTCCCGCGCGGCGGCCGACGCGCACGCGGTGGCCACCGCCGCGCCCGGCGGCCCGGCGGCCGTCCGCGCCGCCGCGCGCCAGGTCCTGGACGAGGCCGCCCGTCTCGAACCGCCCCTGCGTCTCGACTACCTGGCACTGGTCGACCCCGCCGACTTCACCGAGATCGGCGACGACTTCACCGGCGAGGCCGTCCTCGCCGTCGCGGCCCGGGTCGGCACGACCCGGCTGATCGACAATCTGCCTCTCACCTTCGGAGCCGCCTCGTGACCAGCACAGGCATACGACTGCACGCACCCGCCCCCGGGTGGAGCATCTCCGCGGACGTGGTCGTCGTCGGCTCCGGAGTGGCCGGCCTGACCGCGGCGCTGCGCTGCGAGGCCGCCGGACTCACCACGGTCGTGGTCACCAAGGCCCGCCTGGACGACGGCTCCACGCGCTGGGCGCAGGGCGGCATCGCCGCGGCCCTCGGCGAGGGCGACACCCCCGAGCAGCACCTGGACGACACCCTGGTGGCCGGCGCGGGCCTGTGCGACGAGGAAGCCGTGCGCATCCTCGTCACCGAGGGCCCCGGCGCCGTCCGGCGGCTCATCTCCACCGGCGCCCACTTCGACACCGACGACGAGGGCGACATCCACCTCACCCGCGAGGGCGGCCACCACCGGCGCCGGATCGCGCACGCGGGCGGTGACGCGACCGGCGCGGAGGTGTCCCGGGCGCTCGTGGAGGCCGTACGCGCGCGCGGGCTGCGCACGATCGAGAACGCGCTGGTCCTCGACCTGCTGACGGACGCCGAGGGCCGTACGGCCGGGGTCACCCTGCACGTGATGGGCGAGGGCCAGCACGACGGCGTGGGCGCCGTGCACGCGCCCGCCGTGGTCCTCGCGACCGGCGGCATGGGACAGGTGTTCTCGGCGACCACCAACCCGTCCGTGTCGACCGGCGACGGCGTGGCGCTGGCGCTGCGCGCGGGCGCCGAGGTCAGCGATCTGGAGTTCGTGCAGTTCCACCCGACCGTGCTGTTCCTCGGCTCGGACGCCGAGGGCCAGCAGCCGCTCGTCTCCGAGGCGGTGCGCGGGGAGGGCGCGTACCTGGTCGACGGGGACGGCGTGCGCTTCATGGTGGGCCAGCACGAACTGGCCGAGCTGGCGCCCCGCGACATCGTCGCCAAGGGCATCATGCGGCGGATGCTGGAGCGGAACGCCGAGCACATGTACCTCGACGCCCGGCACTTCGGCGCCGCGATGTGGGAGCACCGTTTCCCGACCATCCTGGCCGCCTGCCGCGCCAACGGCATCGACCCGGTCACCGAGCCCATCCCGATCGCCCCGGCCGCCCACTACGCCTCCGGCGGCGTCCGCACGGACGCGCGGGGACGCACCACGGTGCCGGGCCTGTACGCGTGCGGCGAGGTCGCCTGCACCGGCGTGCACGGCGCCAACCGGCTCGCCTCCAACTCCCTCCTGGAGGGCCTCGTCTACGCCGAGCGGATCGCCGCCGACATCGCCGCCGCCCGCGCGGCGGACGGCCTGCACGCGCGCGTGCCCGTACCGGTCCCGGACCCCGCGAAGCCGGCCCACCCGCTGCTCACCCCCGAGAGCCGGTTCGCCATCCAGCGGACCATGGCGGAGGGCGCGGGCGTGCTGCGCTCCGAGGAGTCCCTCGCCAGGGCCGCCGACCAGCTCCAGAGGCTGGACGCCGAGGCCCGGGACGCGCTGCGGGAGAACGGCAAGACCGCCGAGCCCGGCGTGGACACCTGGGAGGCCACGAACCTCCTGTGCGTGGCCCGGGTCCTGGTCGCCGCCGCCCGGCTGCGCGAGGAGACCCGCGGCTGCCACTGGCGCGAGGACCGCGCCGAGCGCGACGACGCGAACTGGCGGCGCCACATCGTCGTACGGCTCGATCCCGACCGGTCGCTGGCCGTACGCACCACCGACACCGCAGACTTCCCCCCTGTCCGGTAACACCAGCGCCCCAGGAGCAGTGACAGACGTGAGCACCGACGACCTTCCCCTCGCCTCGAACGGCGGCTGCGGCGACGGCTGCACCTGCGGCGCCGAGGGCGACGAGGAGTACCTGGAGTGCGGGCTGGACCCCGCGCTCGCCGAACTGCTGGCCGCCGCCGGACTGGACCCGATCGAGGTCGAGGACATCGCCAACGTCGCCATCCAGGAGGACCTGGACGGCGGTGTGGACGTGACGACCGTGTCGACCATCCCGGAGGACGCGGTCGCCACGGCCGACTTCACCGCGCGCCAGGCGGGCGTCGTGGCCGGCCTCCGCGTCGCCGAGGCCGTGCTCTCCGTGGTGTGCACGGACGAGTTCGAGGTCGAACGGCACGTGGAGGACGGCGACCGCATCGAGGCCGGGCAGAAGCTGCTGTCGGTCACCACGCGCACGCGTGACCTGCTCACCGCCGAGCGCAGCGCGCTGAACATCCTGTGCCGGCTGTCCGGCATCGCGACCGCCACGCGCGCGTGGGCGGACGCGCTGGAGGGCACCAAGGCGCGCGTGCGGGACACCCGCAAGACGACGCCGGGCCTGCGCTCGCTGGAGAAGTTCGCCGTCCGCTGCGGCGGGGGCGTCAACCACCGCATGTCGCTGTCCGACGCCGCCCTGGTGAAGGACAACCACGTGGTCGCCGCCGGCGGCGTCGCGCAGGCCTTCAAGGCGGTACGGGAGGCCTTTCCGGAGGTGCCGATCGAGGTCGAGGTCGACACCCTGCACCAGCTGCGCGAGGTCGTGGACGCGGGCGCCGACCTGATCCTGCTGGACAACTTCACGCCCGGCGAGTGCGAGGAGGCCGTCGGCATCGTCGGCGGGCGGGCGCTGCTGGAGGCGTCCGGGCGGCTGACGCTCGAGGGCGCGCGCGCGTACGCCGAGACCGGCGTGGACTTCCTCGCCGTCGGCGCGCTGACCCACTCCTCGCCGATCCTCGACATCGGCCTGGACCTGCGCGAGGCGGAGTAACGGCGATGCTCCTCACGATCGATGTCGGCAACACGCACACCGTCCTCGGCCTGTTCGACGGTGAGGACATCGTCGAGCACTGGCGCATCTCCACGGACGCGCGCCGCACGGCGGACGAGCTGGCGGTGCTGCTCCAGGGCCTGATGGGCATGCACCCGCTGCTCGGCGAGGAGCTGGGGGACGGCATCGACGGCATCGCCATCTGCGCGACCGTCCCGTCGGTGCTGCACGAACTGCGCGAGGTCACCCGGCGGTACTACGGCGACGTACCCGCCGTCCTGGTCGAGCCGGGCGTGAAGACGGGCGTGCCGATCCTCACCGACAACCCCAAGGAGGTCGGCGCCGACCGGATCATCAACGCCGTCGCGGCCGTCGACCTGTACGGCGGTCCGGCGATCGTCGTGGACTTCGGCACGGCGACCACCTTCGACGCGGTCTCCGCGCGCGGGGAGTACGTCGGCGGGGTGATCGCTCCCGGCATCGAGATCTCCGTGGAGGCGCTCGGGGTCAAGGGCGCGCAGCTGCGGAAGATCGAGGTGGCCCGGCCCCGCAGCGTGATCGGCAAGAACACGGTCGAGGCGATGCAGGCGGGCATCGTGTACGGGTTCGCCGGGCAGGTCGACGGGGTCGTCAGCCGGATGGCCCGGGAGCTGGCCGACGACCCGGAGGACGTGACGGTGATCGCCACGGGCGGTCTGGCGCCGATGGTGCTGGGCGAGTCCTCGGTGATCGACGAACACCAGCCGTGGCTGACCCTGATGGGCCTCCGCCTCGTCTACGAACGCAACGTCTCACGGCTGTGAGGACGGCCCGGCGCCCGGCCAGGCGCCGGGCCGTCCCGTGAGGCCGCGCCGCAGGTGGCACCGGATGGAGGAAAGCCGGAGCGACACGCGGGGAAAAGAGATGCGGAATCGTCACTTTTGTCCGATTAGTGGGTAGCGTCGCCGCATGCCCACGCCATACGGATCCCGCGGCGGCATGGCGTTCGGCGCGCAGGAGCTGCGTGTGCTCCGCCGCGCCCTCGCCCTCGCCCTCCACCCCGGCCACGCCTCCGCCGAGGACGTGCAGGACTGTCTCCGGCTCGCCGAGTCGCTCGACGAGGCGATGTGCGAGGGAGCGAGGCTGCGTGCCTTCCTGGTGGCCGACCTGGGCCGCTACCGGGCCGCCCTGCCGGGTACCGCCGCCGGCTACCTCGCCCTCCTTGAGGAGGTGCTCGGCGCCGGGCACCGGCCGACGCCGGACGACCTGGCCGCGCTGCGGGCGCTGCGCGGGAACCCCGCGGCGGCGGCGTTGCTGGACCGCTGCCAGGAGCTGGCCGAGCAGGACGTACGGGCACGGTTCGCGCAGGGCGGGCGGAAGGTGCCCGCGCCCGCCGTGCCGCCCGCGAGGGCGCGTCTGCTGGCGCTCCCGGGCGGTGCGGGGGAGTCCGGGGCCCCGCAGGGCGACGGGGAGGGCGACAGGGAGGGCGACGGGCCCTCCAGGCCGCCGCAGGAGCCCGCGCGGGAGCCGGGGCAGAAGCCGGCGCCCGGCCCCTCGGAGCGGCCGGCTCCGGAACCAGGAGCCCCCAAACGGCCCATCCCGACGCCCGGAGAGGTCTTCCCGCGCCGCAAGCCGGCACCCCCGGCGGAGTCCGCGCCGTGCCGGCTGGCCGCGGGTTAGGGCTTTCCGTTCCGGTCAGGCCGGACCCCGCGGGCCCGGAGTGATCCGAACGAAAGGCCCCAGGGCGCCCCTGCCCCTTCCGGGCGTTCCGGCGTGGCTACTCTGGGGCCATGGACTACTTCTCCGCGCTCGTGCCCCCGGTCGTCATGGCCGCGTTCTTCATCGGTGTGGTCAGGGTCATCGTGAAGACCCAGGGCGGAGCCGCCAAGGCCAAGGAGGACGCGGCCGTCGACGCCGCCCTCGCCCGTGCGGAGGGCGCCCGCCAGGCCTCCGCCGCCGGCGACGCCTGACCGGGCCCACGGCGGAGCACACCGCATCACCCCAGGTCACAGCTCCCTGGCCATCCCCCGGCGTACGACTCCCCGCGCCCGGCGCCCCACGAGTCGTACGCCCTTTTTGTTCGCGTTTGCACCCTTAGCGCCCGTCCGGCACGCCATTGACGGGATCTCCCACTATTGTTCTGAGTTGTGCCTCGCCCATTGGGAGAACTCGAAGACGCGGTCATGACGCGGGTGTGGAAGTGGAACCGCCCGGTGACCGTTCGAGAAGTCCTGGAAGACCTCCAGCGGGAACGCTCGATCGCGTACACCACCGTGATGACCGTTTTGGACAATCTCCATCAGAAGGGCTGGGTGCGTCGCGAGGCCGAAGGGCGGGCCTATCGATATGAGGCCGTGTCGACACGAGCCGCGTACGCCGCCGCCCTCATGAACGACGCCTGGTCGCAGAGCGACAACCCGGCCGCCGCGCTCGTCGCCTTCTTCGGCATGATGAGCGAGGAACAGCGTCAGGCCCTCAGGGACGCCGTACGCATCGTCCAGGGGCCCGAAGAAACCCGGGAAGCCTCCGAAGCCCGCCGACAGGAACCCGTCGAAGCCCGCCAAGAGGAGAACCCCGGCGCGCCGGAGGGCACCGGCGGGCGATAGCGTCCGCACATGTCAGCAGAGCGTCCCGAAGTCCCCGCAAAAGCCATCACCGTCCGCCGGGCCCGGACCAGCGATGTCCCCGCCGTGCGCCGCCTCCTCGACGCCTACGTCCGCGGTCGCATCCTGCTCGACAAAGCAACGGTCACGCTTTACGAGGACATCCAGGAGTTCTGGGTCGCCGAACGCGACGACAACGCCGAGGTGGTCGGCTGCGGAGCGCTGCACGTCATGTGGGAGGACCTCGCGGAAGTCCGCACACTGGCCGTGAAGCCCGGCCTCAAGGGCGCCGGCGTGGGTCATCAGTTGCTGGAGAAGTTGCTCCAGACCGCGCGCTGGCTCGGCGTTCGACGCGTTTTCTGCCTGACCTTCGAAGTCGACTTCTTCGGGAAGCACGGCTTCGTGGAGATCGGGGAGACACCGGTCGACACGGATGTGTACGCGGAGCTGTTGCGTTCCTATGACGAGGGCGTCGCCGAGTTCCTCGGTCTCGAACGAGTGAAGCCGAACACCTTGGGCAACAGCCGGATGCTTCTGCATCTGTGATCGTCATTGCCCCGGTGGCCTATGTCCGAAACGCGCATGTTTCCGGACGGGGGCGGTCCACTGAGTCACTCCCGAGGGTTTGTGTTTTTCCGGCAAAAGCGGTTTGCTTTCCGACGTACTGCAGTACTGCATATAACAGGGGCGGCGAAACGGCGGACGCCGCACACCCCTGGCCCTCAACGTTATCGATGAAAGGAAATGCGGTGGCACAGAAGGTTCAGGTCCTTCTTGTCGACGACCTCGACGGCGGCGAGGCGGACGAGACCGTGACGTTCGCGCTGGACGGCAAGACGTACGAGATCGATCTCACGACTGCCAATGCGGACAAGCTGCGCACCCTTCTCGACCCCTATGTGAAGGGCGGGCGTCGCACCGGCGGCCGTTCCTCCGGCGGGCGTGGAAAGGCGCGTGCCGCCACCGGCGGCAACCAGGACACCGCGGCGATCCGCGCCTGGGCGAAGGAGAACGGTTACGAGGTCAACGACCGCGGCCGGGTTCCCGCGTCCATCCGCGAGGCCTACGAGAAGGCCAACGGCTGATCCCGCCGGTCGGCGGGTTGCCCGGCGCACGCGCGCCGCAGCCGGACCCGGTGGCACTCCGCTGCCGCCGTGTCCACCAGTCGCACGAGATCGGGTGCGTTCCCCTCGCGCCCCGCGGGGGGCGACGCCGGCATGGCCGGCATGGCGGGCAGCGAGGCCCCGGCCTCGGGTCCCGGACCGGGGGGCCGCACCCACACCGCGGCCCCCTGCACGGACTGCCGGGGCGCGACTCCGGGCGCCCGCACGGACGCGGGCCCCGTGACGGCGGCCCCCGCGGGCGGCGGCGGGGCCTGCACCGTGTCGCCCGCCCCGAGGACGCGTAGGTCCAGGGCCACCGCGCCCCACTCCAGCCAGGCCAGCAGACCGGGCAACTCCTCCGCACTGCCCGCGGCCACCCACAGCCACATCCGGTCGCCCCGCAGGGCCACCGGGGAGTCCGGCGCGAGATGCCGGAGCGCCTTGGCGCCCGCCTCGGCCGGTACGTCCAGCACGTCGAACCGCACCCCCGTGCGCAGCCGCAGCGGCCGTCCGGGCACGGTCGGCCACCCCAGATCGTTCTCGTACCAGTGCCGGGCCCGGGCTTCCGGATCGACGGGCCGGCGGGGAAGGGGGACCGTGGAGGTCATGGAGACCGAGCCAACCATGACAGGAGCAACAGCCGGACCCCCTTTCGGGTTACGCTCGGTGCGCTTCCGACAGCACAGAGTGCCGGAAGTGGGGGCGCCTGGGGGTGTGGGGAGGCGCAAGGTTGTTCGCCCATAGCGGAGGGAACCAGTGCGCGCCGCATGGAGTGTCAGTCCCTGCGGGTAAGACATGCCTAGTGGGAGGGGGCGACACGCAGGAAAGGCCGTCTCACGTTCGCCATCGGCGTACTGGCGACTGGGGTAACTGCCTGGCCTGCGGGAACATCGTCTCGCACCATCGGGTTGGAGCAGATGTCGGCGTCACGGGTCAGGAGGCCATCGACGGTGTCGGCAGTTGGAATGAGCGGTCCCCGCTTGCGGGACTAAGCTGCGGAAGGACAGGGAGGGGAAGTTCCCCCCACTGCCTGACCGCTCTGAGGAGCGATTAACGATGTTCGAGAGGTTCACCGACCGCGCGCGGCGGGTTGTCGTCCTGGCTCAGGAAGAAGCCCGGATGCTCAACCACAACTACATCGGCACCGAGCACATCCTCCTGGGTCTCATCCACGAGGGCGAAGGTGTCGCCGCTAAGGCCCTGGAGAGCCTCGGCATTTCGCTTGAGGCGGTCCGCCAGCAGGTGGAGGAGATCATCGGTCAGGGCCAGCAGGCCCCGTCCGGGCACATCCCCTTCACCCCCCGTGCCAAGAAGGTCCTGGAGCTGTCGCTCCGCGAGGCCCTTCAGCTGGGCCACAACTACATCGGCACGGAACACATCCTGCTCGGCCTGATCCGCGAGGGCGAGGGCGTCGCCGCCCAGGTCCTGGTCAAGCTGGGCGCAGACCTCAACCGGGTGCGGCAGCAGGTCATCCAGCTGCTCTCCGGTTACCAGGGCAAGGAGACCGCCGCCGCGGGCGGCCCGGCCGAGGGCACCCCCTCGACCTCTCTCGTCCTGGACCAGTTCGGCCGGAACCTCACCCAGGCCGCTCGTGAGTCCAAGCTCGACCCGGTCATCGGGCGCGAGAAGGAGATCGAGCGGGTCATGCAGGTGCTGTCCCGCCGTACCAAGAACAACCCGGTCCTGATCGGTGAGCCCGGCGTCGGCAAGACCGCCGTCGTCGAGGGCCTCGCCCAGGCCATCGTCAAGGGCGAGGTGCCCGAGACCCTCAAGGACAAGCACCTCTACACCCTGGACCTCGGTGCCCTGGTCGCCGGCTCCCGGTACCGCGGTGACTTCGAGGAGCGCCTGAAGAAGGTGCTCAAGGAGATCCGCACCCGCGGCGACATCATCCTGTTCATCGACGAGCTGCACACGCTGGTCGGTGCGGGTGCCGCCGAGGGCGCCATCGACGCGGCCTCGATCCTGAAGCCGATGCTGGCCCGCGGTGAGCTGCAGACCATCGGTGCGACCACCCTGGACGAGTACCGCAAGCACCTGGAGAAGGACGCGGCCCTGGAGCGCCGCTTCCAGCCCATCCAGGTCGCCGAGCCGTCCCTGCCGCACACGATCGAGATCCTCAAGGGCCTGCGCGACCGGTACGAGGCGCACCACCGCGTCTCGATCACGGACGAGGCCCTGGTCCAGGCGGCCACCCTGGCCGACCGCTACATCTCGGACCGCTTCCTGCCGGACAAGGCGATCGACCTGATCGACGAGGCCGGTTCCCGGATGCGCATCCGCCGGATGACCGCTCCGCCGGACCTGCGCGAGTTCGACGAGAAGATCGCCGCCGTCCGCCGGGACAAGGAGTCCGCGATCGACTCGCAGGACTTCGAGAAGGCCGCGTCGCTGCGCGACAAGGAGAAGCAGCTCCTGGCCGCCAAGGCGAAGCGGGAGAAGGAGTGGAAGGCCGGCGACATGGACGTCGTCGCCGAGGTCGACGGCGAGCTGATCGCCGAGGTCCTCGCCACGGCCACCGGCATCCCGGTCTTCAAGCTGACCGAGGAGGAGTCCAGCCGCCTGCTCCGCATGGAGGAGGAGCTGCACAAGCGGGTCATCGGCCAGAACGACGCCGTCAAGGCGCTGTCGAAGGCGATCCGTCGCACGCGTGCGGGTCTGAAGGACCCGAAGCGCCCCGGTGGTTCGTTCATCTTCGCCGGCCCGTCCGGTGTCGGTAAGACCGAGCTGTCCAAGGCGCTCGCCGAGTTCCTCTTCGGTGACGAGGACGCGCTGATCTCCCTCGACATGTCGGAGTTCAGCGAGAAGCACACGGTGTCGCGTCTCTTCGGTTCGCCCCCCGGATACGTGGGCTACGAGGAGGGCGGCCAGCTGACGGAGAAGGTGCGCCGCAAGCCGTTCTCGGTCGTCCTCTTCGACGAGGTCGAGAAGGCCCACCCGGACATCTTCAACTCGCTGCTGCAGATCCTGGAGGACGGTCGTCTGACCGACTCCCAGGGCCGGGTCGTGGACTTCAAGAACACGGTCATCATCATGACGACCAACCTCGGTACCCGGGACATCTCCAAGGGCTTCAACCTCGGCTTCGCCGCCGCGGGTGACACGAAGACCAACTACGAGCGCATGAAGAACAAGGTGTCGGACGAGCTCAAGCAGCACTTCCGCCCCGAGTTCCTCAACCGCGTCGACGACGTGGTCGTCTTCCCGCAGCTGACGCAGGAGGACATCCTGCGGATCGTCGACCTGATGATCAGCAAGGTGGACGAGCGCCTGAAGGACCGGGACATGGGCATCGAGCTCTCCCAGTCCGCGAAGGAACTGCTGTCCAAGAAGGGTTACGACCCGGTGCTGGGCGCCCGGCCGCTGCGCCGCACGATCCAGCGCGAGATCGAGGACACGCTCTCGGAGAAGATCCTCTTCGGCGAGCTGCGCCCCGGTCACATCGTGGTCGTGGACACCGAGGGCGAGGGCGACGCCGCCACCTTCACCTTCCGGGGTGAGGAGAAGTCGGCGCTGCCGGACGTCCCGCCGATCGAGCAGGCCGCGGGTGGGGCCGGGCCCAACCTGAGCAAGGAGTAAGGGTCAGCCTCCGGCGGTCCAGCCGGACCAAGGGGCCGGTGCCTTCGGGCACCGGCCCCTTCGGCGTTCCCCGGGCGCGGTCGCGTGCGGATGGCGCGGTCCGTGCCGGACGCGTGCGGTCCTACGACAGCTGTCCGTCGTAGTCCGGCAGCTTGAAGGTCTTCTCGGCGTGGCCGCCGGAGAGGTCGGTGGCGCTGTTGCCGATGTTCGCGATGATCGTGTAGCCGTCGTTCTCGATGCCGACGCGCTGGGCGGTCTTGTAGGCGGCGACGTCCTTGAAGAGGTCGGCCAGGCCGCGCACACGCAGACCGGAGACGTCGTAGCCGTCGTGCTCGAGGTTGTACGCGGTGGGCCAGTACAGGACGCCGGGGCGGGCGGTGACGAAGAAGAGGGAGACGCCGTGCTCCTGGGCGTAGCGGGCGACGTCCAGGACGGGCCGGTTGGCCGGCTGGGGGTAGCTGAAGCCGAAGTCGGTCTCCAGCGTGGTGTTGTCGATGTCGAAGACGATCGCTTGCTTCTCGCCGGGCCCGGCGGCGGCGATGCGGTCCTTCAGGTACGGGAGGGCCTGGTCCATGACCGCCTGGCAGTCCCTCTGCCAGGTGGCGTGGTCGACCCCGGCGGAGGTGCTCGCAGCCCCCGTGGGGGCCGCTGTGGCCGCCGGGGCGGCCAGCGCGGCCAGGGCGGCCACGGAGACGGTGGTGACGGAGATGCGGCGCGCCCAGGGGCGTCTGGTCATCGTGGGGGTCCTCTCGCGTCCGAATGTCAGGGGCATGATCTGAGGCGAGGGTGGCGCGAGGGGAACCGTAGGGTTACCGGAGGGTAGGCGCCTAGAGGCCTGCGTCACATTTCTGCATTTCCCGACCAGAGATGCCGGTGATATGCGGCACAGGCGAAATGTCCGGTACTAGACGGGATAGTGGGATGCGCCTTATGGGCAAAACGGACAAAAAGGGAGGCTCTGCCATGCGGGGGCACGCCTGAGAAGTGCGTCGTCAGGGCCTTGCGCGCCCGAGGGTGCGGCTGTCAAGAAAGTAAGTGGTATGGCGGCGTCTACTACGTGATGCCGTACTTGGGGTGTTTTGGGCTTGATGGGTTGCTCGGTTACCAAGGAACAGCCGCCCCGGTGAAACGTCTCCATGGACGTCCGTACGCCGGGTGGCGGAAGTGTCTCCGAGTTCACGAGGTCCAGATGTTCCAGCGCTTCACGTCCCGCTCCTCCCGTTCGTCCTCGCTCCGTGCCCGTGTGACCGTCCTGGCTGCCGGACTCGGCGCCACGGCCGTGCTGGGTACCGGGGTCGCGAGCGCCGCCACCGCGTCCGCCGGCTCCTGGGTCGACCCGGTCAAGAAGTACACGCTCTCGGCGGGCTTCGCGCAGGCCGGCAGCCACTGGGCGCACAAGCACAGCGGCCAGGACTTCGCCGTGCCGACCGGCACCGAGGTCGTCGCCGCGCACGGCGGCACCGTCGTCAAGGCCGGCCCCAACGGCGCCGGTGACGGCCCGGCGTACGGCAACGCCGTCGTCATCAAGCACGGCAACGGCACCTACTCGCAGTACGCGCACCTGTCCCGCGTCGACGTGCGGATCGGCCAGGTCGTCGCGACCGGCCAGCACATCGCGCTGTCCGGCTCCACCGGCAACTCCACGGGTCCGCACCTGCACTTCGAGATCCGCACGACCCCGAACTACGGCTCCGGCATCGACCCGGTCCCGTTCCTGCGCGCCCAGGGCGTGAAGGTCTGACCTACGACAGGGCTCAGCCCTTCTCGCGGGCGTGCTCGTGCGCCTGCGCCACGAGGTCCATGGCGACTTCGAGAACAGCCTCGCGCTTCTTCTCGGAGTCGCCTTCGAGGTCCTGCATCACGAACATCCCGGCGTGCAGCGTGAACATGGCGCTGACCGAGCGGACCTGGTCGACCAGTTCCGCCTCCGGGTCGATGAGGATGTCGCGCAGGCCGCGCATCCGGTCCTTGAAGGTGTCGCCGATGCGCAGTTCCCGGACCGTCGCCTGGTTCTCCTGCATGAAGCGGAACAGCGGTTCCGCGCCGGCCAGCGCCTCGCTGTAGCGGCGGACGATCTCCTGCTTGGTCTCCAGGGTGTGCGGCTGCCGTCCGCCCCACTCGATCAGGTCCTCGATCGGCTTCGTCAGGTCCGCGAAGAGGCTGACGATGATCTCTTCCTTCGTCTTGAAGTGGTAGTACAGGGCCGCCTTCGTGACGTCGAGACGCTCGGCGATCTCGCGCAGGGAGGTCTTCTCGTAGCCCTGCTCCGCGAAGAGTTCGAGCGCCACGTCCTGGATGCGCTGGCGGGTGTTGCCGCGGCGCTGCTGCTTGGTGCCGTCCATGGTGAGGCCCATCCTCGTACTCCTCGCGCTTGCGCGAAAACTTACTTGACGCCCGGCTAGTAGCGGGTCTACCTTCCGCAGTGTAGTAACTAGCCGGGCGGCAAGTAAGTAGTTGCCGCAGGGGGAATGGGAAGACGATGGCGGACACGGTCGAAAGTGTCGTAGCTGAGGGCAAACAGCCCCAGAGTGCTGCCGAGGGCAAACAGCCCCGGAGCGTGCGGGTGGTACTGCTCGCACTGATGATCGCGATGATGCTCGCGATGCTGGACAACATGATCGTCGGTACGGCGATGCCCACGATCGTGGGCGAGCTGGGCGGCCTGGAACACCTCTCCTGGGTCGTCACCGGCTACACCCTGGCCACCGCGGCCTCCACCCCCATCTGGGGCAAGATCGGCGACATGTACGGGCGCAAGGGCGCCTTCCTCAGCTCGATCGTGATCTTCCTGCTCGGCTCCGCGCTGAGCGGCATGGCCCAGGACATGGGCCAGCTGATCGGGTTCCGTGCCGTGCAGGGCCTGGGCGCCGGCGGTCTGATGGTCGGCGTCATGGCGATCATCGGCGACCTGATTCCGCCGCGGGAGCGCGGCAAGTACCAGGGCATGATGGCCGGCGTGATGGCGCTGGCGATGATCGGCGGCCCGCTCGTCGGCGGCACCATCACCGACAACTGGGGCTGGCGCTGGGCCTTCTACATCAACCTGCCGCTCGGCGCCGTCGCCCTCGCGCTGGTGACCGCCGTACTGCACCTGCCGAAGAAGCGCTCCAAGGCCGGCATCGACTACCTGGGCGTGCTGCTGCTCACCGTCGGCATCACCTCCATTGTCCTGGTCACCACCTGGGGCGGCACCGAGTACGCCTGGACCTCCGCGCGGATCATGGAGCTGACCGGCATCGGCGTGGCCGCGCTGGTCGGCTTCGTGTTCTGGCAGACCAAGGCCGCCGAGCCGGTCGTGCCGCTGCACATCTTCAAGAGCCGCAACTTCACCCTGATGTCGGTCATCGGCTTCATCACCGGCTTCGTGATGTTCGGCGCCACCCTGTTCCTGCCGCTCTACCAGCAGGCCGTGCAGGGCGCCTCCGCCACCAACTCCGGACTGCTGCTCCTGCCGATGCTCGGCGCGATGCTCGTGACCTCGATGGTCGCCGGGCGGGTCACCACCAACAGCGGCCGGTACAAGATCTTCCCGATCGTCGGCGGCGTCCTGATGACCGTCGGCCTGTACCTGCTGTCCCTGATGGACACCGGGACCACCCGCCTGACCTCCGGTCTCTACATGGCCGTGGTCGGCGCGGGCATGGGCTGCCTGATGCAGATCACCATGCTCGTCGCGCAGAACAGCGTCCAGATGAAGGACATGGGCGTGGCGTCCTCCTCCACCACCCTGTTCCGTACGCTCGGCTCCTCCTTCGGCGTGGCCATCATGGGCGCCCTGTTCAACCACCGGGTCCAGGACGTCATGGCCGAGCGGGCCGGCGCGGCGGGGGCCAGGATGACCGAGCAGTCGGCGCAGCTGGACGCGAAGAGCCTCGCGAAGCTGCCGGCGGTGGCCCGCGAGGCGTACCAGCACGCGGTGTCCTCCGGCACGCACTCGGCGTTCCTGCTCGGTGCCGGGATCTCGGTGCTGGTGCTGATCGCGGCGCTGTTCGTCAAGGAGGTGCCGCTCAAGGGCGGTCCCAAGGCCGCCACGGAGGGTGCCGACGCGGCGCCGGTCACCGTGGTCGAGGCCGTCTGAACCAGCACGAGCCCGAAGGCCCCGGCGCGCGTCCGCAGCGCCGGGGCCTTCGGCCGTTCCCGGCCCGGGCCCCGGTGTCAGACCCCCGTGCCACCATCGGCTCATGGACAAGATCCGCCGCCTGCGGCTGGCCAAGGACGCCATGGACCGGGACTGGGCCGACCCGGTCCTCGACCTGGACGCGGTGGCGGCGCACGCCGGGTACTCGCGGTACCACTTCCTGCGCGCCTTCAAGGAGGCGTACGGCGAGACACCCGGCCAGTACCTCACCCACCGGCGGATCGAGCGCGCCGAGGAGATGCTGCGCACCGCCAACCTCACGGTGACCGAGATCTGCACCCTGGTCGGCTTCAGCAGCCTCGGCACGTTCTCCGCCCGCTTCAAGGCCCGCACCGGCCTGACCCCGAGCGAGTACCGTGCGCGGCACGTCGGCCGCGGCGCCGCCCTCATCCCCGGCTGCTACGCCATGCTCTGGGCCGGCGGTTTCAACACCGCAACATCGGAGAAGCGCGCCGCGCCCGGTCCTGCCTACGGTGACGAGCGGGAACAGCAGCCTCGCGACAGGAGAGCGCAGCCATGATCAAGGGCCTGGCCATCAGCACCGTGTGGACCACCGACCAGCAGCGGACGAAGGCCTTCTTCACCGAGAAGCTGGGCTTCGAGGTGCGCACCGAGCTCGCCCTGGGCGACATGCACTGGATCACCGTCGGCGCCAAGGACCAGCCCGACCTGGAGCTGGCGCTGATGAGCCTGGACGGACCGGGCCTCGACCCCGAGTCCCGCGAGGCGCTGAAGAAGCTGGTCGCCAAGGGGACACTGGGCGCCGGGGCGTTCCACACGGACGACTGCCGCGCCGACTACGCCGCCTTCACGGCACGCGGAGTGGAGTTCATCCAGGAGCCCAAGGAGCGTCCGTACGGCATCGAGGCGATCTTCCGTGACGACAGCGGCAACTGGTACTCGCTGACCGAGCGCAGCGAGGAGCTGGACTTCTCCAAGGACTTCGGGTGACCGGCCGGGCGGCCGCGCTCCCGGACCACACGGCGGTGCGGGTCGCCCGTCCGGCCCGGCGCCGGGCCTGGACAGCGAGCCCGGATCGGCGCGGCGGTCCCAGGATCGGGTCTCCCGGTGAGGGCTGAGCCCCGGCGACGGTCCCGGATCGGGTTTCCCGGTGAGGGCTGAGCCCCGGTGACCCGGATCGGGCTTTCCGGCGGGCCGTGAGCCGCCCTCACGCGTCCCGGGTCGCGCGGCGAGCGGGGCCCGCGGACGGCAGCGACGTGCCGCCGGACGCGGGCAGCAGCGGATAGCTGCCCGTGTTGGTCGGAGCGTGCTCAGGCAGCCACAGGACGGCCACCGCACCCTCCGCGGGAACACCGGCGGGCGCTCCCGCGGGCCGTACGTTGCGGAACGTCAGCCGGGCGCCCAGCACCCGCGCCTGGCCCGCCGCGATGGTCAGGCCGAGGCCGTGGCCCTGCCCGGCGCGGTCCTTGCTGCCGGTGCGGAACCGGCTCGGCCCCTCGGCGAGCAGTTCGTCCGGGAAGCCGGGGCCGTGGTCGCGGACCCGGATGACCCGCCCCTCCACGGTGACCTCGATCGGCGGCCGGCCGTGCCGGGCGGCGTTGGCGAGCAGGTTGAACAGCACCCGCTCCAGCCGCCGCGGGTCGGTGGTGACCTCCGACTCGTGCACCACCCGTACGGCGATGTCCGGATCCTTGGCCGCCACCCGGCGCGCGACGAACTCGCCGAGCATGATGTCCTGCAACTCCGCCCGCTCCGAGGCCCCGTCCAGCCGGGCCACCTCCAGGACGTCCTCGACCAGGGTGCGCATGGCCTTGGCCCGATCCAGGACCAGCTCCGTGGGCCGGCCGGGTGGCAGCAGCTCGGCCGCCGTCAGCAGACCCGTCACCGGGGTGCGCAGCTCGTGCGCGATGTCGGCGGTGACCCGCCGCTCGGCCTCCAGGCGCTGCCGCAACGCGTCCGCCATGGCGTCCACCGCGCGCGCGAGCTCGTCGGTCTCGTCCCGTACGACCCCGCCGATGGCCTCCTGCACCCGTACGTCGGTCTCGCCGGCCGCGGCCTGGTTCGCGGCGGCAGCCGCCTTGCGCAGCCGGCGGGACAGCTGCGCGCCGATCAGCACGCCCAGCGCGCTGCCGCCGAGCACGACCGCGACCGAGCCGATGATCAGGGCCTGGTCCAGGTCTCCCAGCATGTCGGTGCTGCGGTCGGGCAGATGGCTGTGCAGGGACAGCACATGTCCGTCCTTCACGGGTACGGCCGCCCAGATGTCCGCCACTCCGTGGTGCTCGGAGACATCGCTGGCCCGGCGGCCCCGCTCGACCTTCTCGCGCAGCGCGGCCGGCAGTCCGGGGTCGTCGACCCTGACGTAGGGGAAGACCGGCCCCCGGTTCAGCTCGTAGTTGCGCTGGGCCATCAGCACCCGGTCGTTGGCCAGCTCACGCGCGTTGTCCAGCATCGAGACGCGGGCCGCGTTGTGCACGACCAGGCTCAGGACGATCGCCACCAGCCCGGCCACCAGCGCGATGGCCGCGCTGACCTTCCACCGGAGCCCGGTGCGCAGGCCCGCGCGCTCCATGCGCCGGACCGGATGCCGAAGAATCCCCCGCATGCCGCCGCTCCGCTCAGGCCTTCAGCTTGTAGCCGAAGCCGCGGACCGTCTCGATCCGGTCCTGGCCGATCTTCTGCCGCAGCCGCTGTACATGCACGTCCACGACCCGGGTGTCACCGCCCCAGCCGTAGTCCCACACCCGCTCCAGCAGCTTGTCGCGGGAGAGCACGGTGCCCGGAGCGGCGGAGAACTCCAGCAGCAGCCGCATCTCGGTCGGCGTCAGCGCCACCGGCTGCCCGGCCCGGCGCACCTCCATGCCGTCGGTGTCGATCTCCAGGTCGCCGAAGGCGAGGGTGCCGCCGCCGTCCGCCGGCACGGCCTCCTCCGTCTGCGCGGACCCGCCGGCGTGTCCGAAGCGGCGCAGCACCGCGCGGATCCGGGCGACCAGCACGGCACCGTCGAAGGGTTTGGTCACGTAGTCGTCGGCGCCCGCCTCCAGCCCCAGGACCACGTCGATGGAGTCGGCGCGCGCCGACAGCATGATCACCGGCACGGTCGACTCGTCGCGGATCCGGCGGCACAGGCTGACGCCGTCCAGGCCCGGCACCATGACGTCCAGCAGCGCGATGTCGGGGCGGTCGGCCCTGAACGCCTCCAGGCCCGACAGGCCGTCGGGCATCGCGGTGACCGCGAAGCCGTCCCGCTCCAGCGCGAGCTGGGTGGCCTCGCGGATGACGTCGTCGTCCTCGACGAACAGGACGTGGGTCTGGTCTGCCATCCCGGTGCTCTCAGTCTTCGTGGGGTAGGTGCGGCGGTCGGGTGTGCGAGGGTGCGGGGCGGTCAGCTGTCCGGTACGGGTGTCGGGCCCCCGCCGGCCGACTTGCTGTACTCGTTGCGCGTCGGCTTGCCCTGGGCGAACCGTCCGGCCTTCCAGGTGTACGGGGTCACGATCTCACCGGACGGGCTGGAGATCGGGTCGCCCTTCTCGTAGTACTGCCTGGTCACCGACAGGACGCCCTGGTCGATCTCCGCGTAGACCGGGGACTCCTCGCTCTTGAAGACGCTCCGGAACGAGCCGCCGGCGTCCCGGTACACGTACGAGCCGATGCCCACGGCGTCGGCGCAGGTCAGCACGTTGATGACGACGTCGTCCACCGGGGCCCCGGTCAGATTGCCGTAGGAGACGTCGACCGGGTACTCATCGCCGTTGCACGGTTTCAGCTCGCGCTTGACCGCCGGCGACACCTCGGGATCGCTCTTGACGAGCGCCACCGGGTCGACCCGCCGGTAGTTCTCGGACGGGCTGGGGGAGGGAGAGGCGACGGCCCCCGCCATCGCCGAGGCGTGTGCCGGGCCCTCGTCCCGTGCGCCCGTGCCCCCGCTGCCGCACGCGGCGAGGAAAAGGGCGGGGGCGGCGAGCGCGGCCCCCACCGCGATCACCGCCTGTGTACTGCCTCGGGCCCGGTCGGGCCCGGCCCCGGTCAGGCCGCGCAACGCTCCCGCTCCTCACGCTCCAGAGCGCGTGCGTCCAGATCGCGGGCCTCCAGCTCCTCACGGAGCCGGGCGAGCGCCCGGTGCAGCGTGCTCTTGACCGTACCGGCCGACATGCCGAGGGCAGCGGCCGTCTCCTCAGTGGACATCTGCTCCCAGTGTCGCAGCACCACGACACTGCGCTGCTTCGGAGCGAGCACCTTCATGACGTCCATCAGCAGGGCCCGGTCGGCGTGCTGCTCGGTGGAGTCCTCGACGGAGGCGTCCGGCAGCTGCTCGGTCGGCACCTCCTCCAGCTTGCGCGCCCGCCACCACTCGGTCCGCGTGTTGATCATGACACGGCGCAGATAGGCGTCGGCCAGGCGCTTGTCGGCGATGCCCTCCCAGCGGCCGTACGTCCGCACCAGCGCCGTCTGCAGCAGGTCCTGGGCGTCGACCGGGTCCGGGACCAGCCGACGGGCGCTGCGCAGCAGCGCGTCCTGCCGGCTGCGGACGTACTCCTCGAATTCGAGCACCTCGCCCTGCGCCATGATCGACCGCCTCCGTTCCCCGTTGTGCTTCCGGCCCTTGCCCGAAGTCCCGCTCTCCCCGCGCCCGGTGGTCCGCCGGGCACGCAGAAGAAGCTACGGAGTCGTTGTCACGGAGCTGTGCGGACCAGCCTGCGGCTGGCAATCGGCTATCCGTCGGTTGTGTAACGGACGGAGGAACTGGGTAATGCCGGCAAGGGATTTGTATCGCTATGGGGTGATTTGTCCCATCGGGTTCTTCGCAACGGAGGCCGGACGCCGGTGACTTGGCCGTGGGTAACGGCTGTGACTTGGCCGTGGGTAACGGCTGTGAACCGGCCGTGGGCAGCGGCTGTGGCCCGGCCGTGGGTGACGGTTGCGGCCTGGCAGCGCGTCAGCCGAGCGGCAGCCGGTAGAGGCCACCCGGAAGGGGCTCCACCAGACCGTCCGCGACCAGTCCGTCGAGCGCGCGCGCCCGCTGCACCGGCTCGTGCCACACCCGGTCCAGCACCGCCTGCGGCACCGGCGCGTGCGCCTCCCGCAGCACGGCCAGCAGCTTGCCCCGTACCTGCCGGTCCGTGCCGGCGTACGTCTGTCCGCGGCGCGGCGGACCCGCGTGCTCCGGCTTGCCCGCGAGCCGCCAGGCGCACTGCGCGGCGATCGGGCACCGCGCGCACCCCTCGTTCTTCGCCGTGCACACCAGCGCGCCCAGCTCCATGGAGGCGGCGGCCCACCGCGCGGCGGTCCGCTCGTCCTGCGGCAGCAGCTCCCGCGCCAGGCGCCGCTCGGCGGCCGTGGTCGCGTTCGGCGGGTACTGCACCCCGGTCACCGCCCGTGCGAGCACCCGGCGCACATTGGTGTCCAGCACCGCGTGCCGCTGCCCGTACGCGAACGAGGCCACCGCGGCGGCCGTGTACTCACCGATGCCGGGCAGCGCGAGCAGTTGCGCGTGATCCGTCGGTACGTCACCGCCGTGCCGCTCCGTTATGGCGACCGCGGCACCGTGCAGGCGCAGCGCCCGGCGCGGATAGCCGAGCCTGCCCCAGGCGCGCACCGCCTCGCCGGGTGCCTCCTTCGCCAGGTCGGCGGGGCGCGGCCAGCGGGCCAGCCACTCCTCGTAGACGGGCAGCACCCGGTTGACCGGGGTCTGCTGGAGCATGAACTCGCTGACCATCACGCCCCACGGGCCCGCCTCCGGGCGGCGCCAGGGGAGGTCGCGGGCGTGGATGTCGAACCAGGCGATCACGGGGGCGTGCAGCTTCTCAGTCATGGCCCTTCCGATCCTGCCACGGGTTGGCGGGCCCGATGGGTGACCGCACGCTCACCGAGCGTGGCGGAACGGGAAGGGCCGTGCCGTTCGCGGCAGTTACCGGGATGATGATCCGGAAAAGTTCACGTCGGCGCGGCGGGTGGCGCGAGCAAGCGCGGCGATCTCTCGTACAGTTTGCGCCGTGGGATCTCTGCGCAATCCGGTCGGGCCGCTTCCCTCCTCCATCTACTGGCGTCGGAGGGCCGTACTGCTGTCCGTGGTCGCCCTGTTGGCGCTGGTGATCACATTGATCGTCACCGCCGGCGGCGGAGGCGGCAAGAAGAACGCCGACGGGTCCAACGGCAAGAATCCCACGCACACCATCACACCCGGACCGAGCTCGTCCGGCCCCGCCATCAGCCAACACCCGGGCGGGCGCGACGAGTCGGGCGGCGCGAACTCTTCCGGCTCCGGTTCCGGTTCCGGCTCCGGTTCGGGCTCGGGTTCCGCATCCGGAGGGGACGGCGGTCCGGCCGGTGGCTCCTCGGGCTCCGGTGGCTCCTCGGGCTCCGGGGGCGGCTCGGGTTCCGGTACGGCGTCCGGCGGCGGCGTCGGTGCGGGCGACGCGCTCCCGGCGTCCTCCACGCTGCCCGACTGCACGTCCGCAGCGGTGTCGTTGAGCCTGCGCAGCGTGCGCAACTCCTACTCGCCGGACCAGACGCCGACGTTCGAACTCACCGCGAAGAACGGCTCGTCGGCCGACTGCAAGGTGGACCTCGGCCCGAAGAAAGCGGTGTTGACGGTCACGCCCGCGGACGGCGACGACGCGTTCTGGTCGTCGGCCGACTGCCCCGGGGGCGCGGGCAGCCTGGTGTTCCGGGTGCCCGCCGGCCACAGCATCACCTACACCGTGAAGTGGGACCGCAAACCGAGCGAGGCCCACTGCGCGACGCCCTCCGCGGGTTCGGCCAAGCCGGGCACGTACCTGCTGGAGGCCAAGACCCCGGGCTTCGGCAAGACCCAGGCGTCGTTCGTGCTGTCGGCGGACTGAGGACGGAGGCGGCGCGGGCGAGTCGTCGTCCACGCCCGTCGTGGCCGGTCGCGCAGTCGCCGTACGCCCTGCGGTCCCGAGCTCCCGGGCGCCGGCCGGACCTCAGACGTAGCGCTCGAGGATCGACGACTCCGCCAGACGCGACAGCCCCTCCCGCACGCTCCGCGCGCGGGCCTCGCCGACCCCGTCCACGGTCTGCAGGTCGTCGACGCTCGCGGCGAGCAGCTTCTGCAGGCCCCCGAAATGCTCCACCAGCCGGTCGATGATGGCGCCGGGCAGCCGCGGCACCTTGGCCAGCAGCCGGAACCCGCGCGGGGACACCGCCGAGTCGAGCGTCTCGGGGGACCCCGTGTAGCCCAGCGCCCGCGCCACCGTGCCGAGTTCGAGCAGCTCGGAGTGGGTCAGCGCGTCCAGCTCGGCCAGCGCCTCGTCGACCGTGCGGGACCGCTTGGCCGTGGGCTCGGGCACGTAGTCGCGGACGACCAGCGAACGGTCGGGTTCGACACCGGCGATCAACTCCTCCAACTGGAGGGAGAGAAGACGGCCGTCCGTGCCCAGCTCGACGACGTACTCGGCGATCTCGGTGGCGATACGGCGGACCATCTCCAGCCGCTGCGCGACCGCCGACACGTCCCGGACCGTGACCAGGTCCTCGATCTCCAGCGCGGACAGCGTGCCCGCGACCTCGTCCAGCCGGAGCTTGTACCGCTCCAGGGTCGCCAGCGCCTGGTTCGCGCGGGACAGGATCGCCGCCGAGTCCTCCAGGACGCGCCGCTGACCGTCCACGTAGAGGGCGATCAGCCGCATCGACTGGGAGACCGAGACCACCGGGAAACCGACCTGCTTGCTGACGCGGTCCGCCGTGCGGTGCCGCGTGCCCGTCTCCTCCGTCGGGATCGTCGCGTCCGGCACGAACTGCACGCCCGCCCGGAGGATCTTCGACAGGTCCGACGACAGCACGATGCCGCCGTCCAGCTTGCACAGCTCCCGCAGCCGGGTCGCGGTGAACTCGACGTCCAGCACGAAGCCGCCCGTGCACATCGCCTCGACCGTCTTGTCCGAGCCGAGGACGATGAGCCCGCCGGTGTTGCCGCGCAGGACGCGCTCCAGGCCGTCACGCAAGGCCGTACCGGGTGCCACGGCACTCAGCGAGGCGCGCATCAGGCCATCGGAACCGGCACTCCCACCGGACTTGCCGGGAGCTGCTGCCCGGTCGTTGGCTGCCACTGCACTCCTCCGGTCGCAGGTTCTGACGCGCCCCCGCACCCGCACTCGGTTCGTACGGACGGGCGAGACCTGGGCAAAGTCTACCGGCGCTCCTCCGCCTCCCGTGGGGCCTCTCGGCGACGGGAGCGCGGCAGGACCCGGAGCGCGTCACCCATGTCGGCGACTTCCAGGACCTTCATGCCGGGCGGCACCTTCCCCGGATCGGCCGGTACGAGCGCGTGCGTGAAGCCCAGCCGGTGCGCCTCGGCGAGCCTGCGCTGCACGCCCGTGACCCGTCTGACCTCGCCCGCGAGCCCGACCTCGCCGATCGCCACCAAATTCTTCGGCAGGGGGGTGTCGCTGGCGGCCGAGGCGAGGGCGAGCGCGATGGCGAGGTCGGCGGCGGGCTCCGACAGCTTCACGCCGCCGACCGTGGCCGAGTAGATGTCCCGCTTGCCGAGCGCGCTGATCCGGCCGCGCTGCTCCAGGACGGCCAGCATCATCGACACCCGTGAGGTCTCCAGCCCGGACGTCGTACGCCGCGGGGAGGGGATCTGGGAGTCGACGGTCAGCGCCTGCACCTCGGCCACCAGCGGACGGCGGCCCTCCAGGGTGACGGTCAGGCAGGTGCCCGGGACCGGCTCGGCCCGGCGGGTCAGGAACAGGCCGCTGGGGTCGGCGAGACCCGTGATGCCCTCGTCGTGCAGCTCGAAGCAGCCCACCTCGTCCGTCGCCCCGTACCGGTTCTTCACGCCCCGCACCAGGCGCAGGCGCGCGTGCCGGTCGCCCTCGAAGTGCAGGACGACGTCCACCAGGTGCTCCAGCAGGCGGGGCCCGGCGATGGCGCCGTCCTTCGTGACGTGGCCCACGAGCAGCGTGGACATGCCCCGCTCCTTGGACGCCCGGATCAGCGCGCCCGCCACCTCGCGGACCTGGGCCATGCCGCCGGGCGCGCCCTCGATCTCCGGGGAGGCCACCGTCTGCACCGAGTCGAGGATCAGCAGGGACGGCTTGACCTCGTCCAGGTGGCCGAGGACGGCGGACAGGTCGGTCTCGGCGGCCAGATAGAGGTGGTCGTGGAGCGCGCCGATGCGGTCGGCGCGCAGCCGCACCTGGCTCGCCGACTCCTCGCCGGTCACATAGAGGGTGCGGTGCTCGGCGTCGGCCGCCTTGGCGGCCACGTCCAGCAGCAGGGTGGACTTGCCGACGCCGGGCTCGCCCGCGAGCAGGACGACCGCGCCGGGCACCAGGCCGCCGCCGAGCACGCGGTCCAGCTCCGGCACACCCGTCGAACGGGCGGTGGCCTGCCGGCCGTCGACCTGGCCGATGGGCAGCGCGGAGCTGGTCACCCGGCCCGGGGCCGTGGTGCGGACCGCGGGCGCGCCGTACTCCTCGACCGTGCCCCAGGCCTGGCACTCCGGGCAGCGGCCGAGCCACTTGGCCGTCTGCCAGCCGCACTCGGTGCAGCGGTAGGACGGGCGGTCCTTGGTCGTCTTGGTACGGGCAGCCATGCGGAGAACCGTAGCCCGCAGCACTGACAACGGGGCCTGCGGTCGGGTGCGCGGGAGCGGGGAGCACGTGTGGGTGAACCGTTCTCGGCCACCGCCCACCGGAATCCAGTCGCGGAACAAAGGGTTCCTGTCCCCTTATGAGGGATCGTTTCACCCGTACGGATTAAAAGTGCTCAAGGTTCCAGAAGGGGCACTCCGCAGCCGCCTACGGTCGCACGGGTGATGAGGAGCAGTCCGGAGACGACCACCCGCACGACAGGCGCGCACCGGGCGCATCGCGGGGCACGTGAGGCCCGTGACGCACGACGCGAGGCGCGCGAGAACCGTGAGGAGAAGGAGGCGCGCGACCGCGCCGCCGCGCGCACCGTCGCCCAGCGCACGCCGGCGCGTTACGAGCCGTACCTGGACGGCCTGTTCACCTACTGCCTGTCCGTCCTGTGCGACCACGACACGGCCACCGCCGCCCTCGGCGACGTCCTCGCCCTGGCCGAACGGCGCGGCCACCGGGCCCCCGGTGCGCCCGGCGACCGCAGGGCCTGGCTGTACGCCCTCGCCCGCTGGGCCTGCCTCCGCAAGCTCGCCGAGGCCAAGCAGAAACGTCAGGCCACGCACGCGGCGGGGCGTGGCGGGCCGGGCGGCGCCGGAAAGGGGACAGGCGGGCCGCCCGGGGCTCAGGAGGCCGCCGGGCCGGGCAGGGCTGCGGGGCCGGCCGGGCTCGCGGGGACAGGAGGGTCATCCGGATCGTCGGGGCCGCTGCCGGGGGCGCACGGGTCCCCCGAGTCACCCCGATCTCCTGGGTCCCCTGGATCTCCCGGACCCACGGCATCTCCCGCGTCCGCCGGACCCCGCCCCGCCGTCCAGTGGCCCTCAGGCGCCGACGGGAGAGCCCGGACTCCCGGGTCCGCCGGTAAGGAGCCCCCCGCTGACAAGCCCCCCGCCGAAGAAGCCCCCGCGTCGGCCGCCCTCCCCCTGGAGGTCCAGGAGCTGCGGCGGCGTGAACTGGCGTTGCTGGCCTGGCCGGAGGCCGCCGGCACCACGCCCGAGCAGCGCGAGGCCCTGGAACTCGCCGTCCGTCACCACCTCGCCACCCACGAGGTCGCCGCCGTCCTCGGCATGGAGCCCGCCGCCGCGCGGGAACTGCTCGCGTCCGCCGCCTGCGAGGTCGAGCGCACGCGCGCGGCCCTCGCCGTGGTCGAGACGGGCGGCTGTCCCAGCGTGGCCCACCTCACCGGCGACAACCGGCTGGTCCTGAGCGCGGCGGTGCGCCGCGAGCTGGTCCGGCACGTCGACGACTGTCCGCGCTGCCGCCGCACCGCCGAGCGCGCGGTCCCCGGCCACTGGCCCGGCGCCACGGTCACCCCCGCCGAGCTGCCCGTCCTTCAAGCCCCGCGCGCGGCTCTGGCACGCCACCCGCGCGCGCGAGGTGCGGCCGTGCCCCGCTTCGACCGGCGCGGCTTCCCGATGGACCCCAAGGACCGCGCGGCCCGCCGCGACCGCATCCGCGCGCGGGCGGTCACGACGACGGTCGTGGCCACCGTGGTCGCCGCGCCGGTCCTCGCCCTCTGGGCCGCCTACCGGAGCGGGCCGGCCGGGGAGGACGACGGGCGCTCGGCGACCGCGCGCGAGGCGCAGGGCCCCGAGGCGCTGGGCGGCGACACGTCCGGCGGCTACGAGAACGCGGGCAACGCCAGCGTCAAGCCGGGCGTCCGCATGGGCAGGAACGGCAAGGCGGACGTCTCGGTGGAGGTCGTCAGCGTCGGCGGCACGGGCGCCAAGGGCGCGGGGCAGCTGGAGGTGAGCGCCGCCAACGACGGCGACACGACCCTCATCACCCTCACGGCGTCCGGCGCGTCCGAGGTCCGCTGGTCGGTGTCCACGTCGGCCGGCTGGCTCTACTTCAGCCAGTCCTCCGGAACCCTGGAGCCCGGTCGGACGTTGACGGTCAAGGTGTACGTCGACCACCTGCGCGAGCCGTCCGGCCACTGGCACGCGCAGGTGGCGGTGGCACCGGCCGGCGCGGTCGTCTCGATCGACGGCTATGGCACGGCACCGAGCCGCCCGACCCCGCCCCACGCCTCACCGACACCCCCGTCGTCCCCGCCGAGCACACCGCCCACCGAGCCCCCGGCCACACAGTCGCCACCGCCCACGGACCCGACGCCGACCCCGACGACCTCGTCCCCTTCCGACCCCCCGACGCCGACTCCCACGCCGACCGACACCGAGACCCCGACCCCGGCGGACAGTTAGGGCCTCTCGTTCGGCTGGTGCCGGGCTCGGGGGCCCTGGCACTGCTGCCCGATTTGGGCTGATCCGGCCTGATCCGGCCTGATCCGGACGAAGGACCCTGGGCGGTGACCGGCAGGGCGGAATCCGTCAGCCGGGCGAGCCGGGTGAGCCGGCGCAGAAGGCCGTCACGAGGCTCCCGGGTCGGCCGGGTGGGGCGCCACCAGGGGCAACCGCGACGCCAGCCGCGCTTCGCACAGCTCGACCAGACGGTCGTACGCCGCCTTGCCCATCAGCTCCGTCAGCTCGGCCCGGTAGGACACGTACACCGGCTCGCCCGCGCCGTGCGCCGACGTCGCCGAGGTGCACCACCAGTGCAGGTCGTGCCCGCCCGGTCCCCAGCCCCGGCGGTCGTACTCCCCGATGGACACCTGGAGCACCCGCGTGTCGTCCGGCCGGTCGATCCAGTCGTACGTCCGCCGGATCGGCAACTGCCAGCACACGTCCGGCTTGGTCTCCAGCGGCTCCCGGCCCTCCTTCAGCGCCAGGATGTGCAGCGAGCAGCCGGCCCCTCCCGGGAAACCCGGACGGTTCTGGAAGATGCACGACCCCTGGAACGGCCGCGTCTGCCGGGAACCCTCCTCGTCCTCGGAGACCCACCCGCCCCGCGTGCCCTCGTCATGGTGCTGCCAGAGCTCCGGCGTGAGCCGCGCCACGTGCCCGGCGACCCGCTTCTCGTCGTCCTCGTCGGAGAAGTGCGCCCCCAGCGAGCAGCACCCGTCGTCCGCGCGGCCCGCCTGAATGCCCTGGCAGCCACTGCCGAAGATGCAGTTCCAGCGAGAGGTCAGCCATGTCAGATCACAGCGGAAGACCTGCTCGTCGTCCGCCGGGTCAGGAAACTCCACCCAGGCCCGGGCGAAGTCGAGCCCCTTCTCGTCGCCCATCAGCGCCTCCGCGGTGGTTTTGGCAGTCTTGCGACCTTTGTCCGCCTTGTCGGCCTTCGCCTTTTTCGTCTTTGGCACCCGTCCAGGGTAAGTGGCCGGGTGCCGCATCGGGGACCGAGGACGGACGTTCTGGCAGTAGCGTTCCGTACATGAGACTCGGTGTCCTGGACGTGGGTTCGAACACGGTGCACCTGCTGGTGGTGGACGCGCACCCCGGCGCGTGCCCGTTGCCCGCGCATTCGCACAAGGTCGAACTCCGGCTCGCCCAGCTCCTCGACGACAGCGGTGCCATCGGCGACGCAGGCATCGACCGGCTGATCGCCGTCGTCCGGGACGCGCTCCAGGCCGCCGAGGACAAGGGCGTCGAGGACCTGCTGCCGTTCGCGACCTCCGCCGTCCGCGAGGCCACCAACGCCGACGACGTCCTCGCGCGCGTGGCCGACGAGACCGGTGTACGGCTCCAGGTCCTCAGCGGGGCCGAGGAGGCCCGGCTCACCTTCCTCGCCGTCCGCCGCTGGTTCGGCTGGTCCGCGGGGAAGCTGCTGGTCCTGGACATCGGCGGCGGCTCCCTGGAGATCGCCTTCGGGATGGACGAGGAACCGGACGCGGCCGTCTCCCTCCCGCTCGGCGCAGGCCGCCTCACCGTCGGCTGGCTGCCCGGCGATCCGCCCGCCCCCGAGGACGTCCGCGCCCTGCGCCGCCACGTCCGCACGGAGATCGCCCGCACGGTCGGCGAGTTCAGCCGCTTCGGCGCCCCCGACCACGTGGTCGCCACCTCCAAGACCTTCAGGCAGCTCGCCCGCATCGCCGGCGCCGCCCGCAGCGCCGAGGGCCTCTACGTCCAGCGCGAACTCAAGCGCGAGTCACTGGAGGCATGGGTCCCGCGCCTGGCCGGCATGACGGTGGAGCAGCGCGCCGAACTCCCCGGAGTCTCGGACGGCAGGGCCGGCCAGCTCCTCGCCGGCGCCCTGGTGGCCGAGGGCGCGATGGACCTCTTCGGCGTGGAGAGCCTGGAGATCTGTCCGTGGGCCCTGCGCGAGGGCGTCATCCTCCGGCGCCTCGATCACATGGGTTCCGCCTAGCGCCCCACAGGGGTGCGGGGAACGGCGCGGCACGCCGCAAACGACCCGCACCGGCCCAAATGGCAAACCTCACAACGGCGAATAGGCACCCAACACCGGTACCACCCGACGCCGTATGGTGACGGACGTGGCTGAACCAAGGGACGCAGACGTGCGCATCGCGCTCTCGACCGCCTCCGTCTACCCCGAGTCGACGGCGACGGCCTTCGAGATCGCCGCGCGCCTCGGTTACGACGGTGTCGAGGTCATGGTGTGGACCGACCCGGTCAGCCAGGACATCGAGGCCCTGCGTCGTCTGTCGGACTACCACGGCATCCCGATCCTGGCCGTCCACGCCCCCTGTCTGCTGATCACCCAGCGCGTCTGGTCCACCGACCCCTGGGTCAAGCTCCAGCGGGCCCGGGCGGCGGCGGAGAAGCTGGACGCCTCCACCGTCGTCGTCCACCCGCCCTTCCGCTGGCAGCGGCAGTACGCCCGGGAGTTCGTCGACGGGATCTGGCGGATGGCGAACGAGACGGACGTGCGGTTCGCCGTCGAGAACATGTACCCCTGGCGCTACCGCGACCGCGAGATGCTCGCCTACGCCCCCGACTGGGACGTCACCAACGACGACTACCGGCACTTCACGATCGACCTCAGCCACACGGCGACGGCCCGCACCGACGCCCTGGGCATGATCGACCGCATGGGGGACCGGCTCGGACACGTCCACCTCGCCGACGGCCGGGGCTCCGCCAAGGACGAGCACCTGGTGCCCGGCCGGGGCACCCAGCCCTGCGCCGAACTGCTGGAGCGCCTGGTGCACACCGGCTTCGACGGCCACGTCGTCATCGAGGTCAACACCCGGCGGGCGATGTCAGGCGCCGAGCGCGAGGCCGACCTCGCCGAGGCCCTGGAGTACACCCGCAAGCACCTGGCCGCGGCGGCCGTACGGGTGACCCGCCGGTGACCGCCTCCCCGCCGGCGCACGACCCCGAACCGCCCGCCCGGCGCCGGGGCCGGCCTCCCCGCACCGAGTCCGCGGGCACCCGTGACCGCATCCTCGCCGCCGCCCGCGAGGAGTTCTCCGCGCGCGGCTACGAGAAGACGTCCGTGCGCGGCATCGCCAAAGCCGCCGGCGTGGACTCCGCCCTCGTCCACCACTACTTCGGCACCAAGGAACAGGTCTTCGAGGCCGCCATCGAGGTCGCCTTCGCGCCCGCGCTGAACGCGCCGGAGGCGGTCGCCGAAGGCTCCCCCGACGCCGTCGGCGAGCGGCTGACCCGGTTCGTCCTCGGCATCTGGGAGAACCCCACCACCCGCACCCCGCTGCTCGCGATCGTGCGCTCGGCCGTCAACAACGACACGGCCGCCGCCGTCTTCCGCCGCCTGGTCGCCGCCCAGCTGCTGCGCCGCATCGCGGCCCAGCTGGAGCTGCCGGACGCCGAGCTGCGCGCCGAGCTGGCGGCCGCCCAGCTGGTCGGCTGCGCCATGCTCCGGTACGTGATCAAGGTGGAGCCGCTGGCCTCGGCCGACCTGGAGCAGATCATCGCCCGGGTCGCCCCCGTCGTACAGGGACACCTGACGGCTCCGTGAAACGCGCGTCCCGCGATACGGACACCGTGTCCCGCCCACTGGATGAGCGGCGTACGCTCGACAGCAGCCACACCCGTCTGAAGGAGCGAGCGACGATGCCCGAGCTGAGGTCCCGCACAGTCACCCACGGCCGCAACATGGCGGGCGCCCGCGCCCTTATGCGCGCCTCCGGTGTACCCGGTGCGGACATCGGCCGGAAGCCGATCATCGCCGTCGCGAACTCCTTCACCGAGTTCGTGCCGGGCCACACCCACCTCCAGCCCGTCGGCCGGATCGTCAGCGAGGCGATCAGGGAGGCGGGCGGCATCCCGCGTGAGTTCAACACGATCGCCGTCGACGACGGCATCGCCATGGGCCACGGCGGCATGCTGTACTCCCTGCCCTCCCGCGACCTGATCGCGGACTCGGTCGAGTACATGGTCGAGGCGCACTGCGCCGACGCCCTGGTCTGCATCTCCAACTGCGACAAGATCACCCCGGGCATGCTGATGGCGGCCCTGCGCCTGAACATCCCGACGGTGTTCGTCTCCGGCGGTCCCATGGAGTCCGGCCGCGCCACCCTCGTGGACGGCACGGTCCGCACCCTCGACCTGGTCGACGCGATCTCCGACGCTGTCAACGACAAGATCTCCGACGAGGACATCCTCCGCATCGAGGAGAACGCCTGCCCGACCTGCGGCAGCTGTTCCGGCATGTTCACCGCCAACTCGATGAACTGCCTGACCGAGGCCATCGGCCTGTCCCTGCCCGGCAACGGCTCGGTCCTCGCCACCCACACCGCGCGCCGCGCCCTGTACGAGAACGCGGCCCGCACGGTCATGGACCTCACCCGCCGCTACTACGAGCAGGACGACGACACCGTCCTGCCCCGCAACATCGCCACCTTCCAGGCCTTCGAGAACGCCATGGCCCTGGACATCGCGATGGGCGGCTCGACCAACACGATCCTGCACCTGCTGGCCGCCGCGCAGGAGGCGGGCGTCCCGTTCGGCCTCGACCAGATCGACGCCGTCTCGCGCCGCGTGCCCTGCCTGGCCAAGGTCGCCCCCAACGTCGCCAAGAACCGCACGTACTACATGGAGGACGTGCACCGCGCCGGCGGCATCCCCGCCCTCCTCGGCGAGCTGCACCGCGCCGGCCTGCTCAACGAGGACGTCCACGCCGTCCACAGCCCGTCCCTCGCCGACTGGCTGAAGACCTGGGACGTCCGCGGCGGCTCCCCGTCCGCGGAGGCCGTGGAGCTGTGGCACGCGGCACCCGGCTGCGTCCGCTCGGCCGAGGCGTTCTCCCAGTCCGAGCGGTGGGAGGCCCTGGACGACGACGCCGAGAACGGCTGCATCCGCTCCGTCGAGCACGCCTACTCCAAGGACGGCGGCCTCGCGGTCCTGCGGGGCAACCTCGCCGTCGACGGCTGCGTGGTCAAGACGGCCGGCGTGGACGAGTCGATCTGGACCTTCGAGGGCCCGGCCGTCGTCTGCGAGTCGCAGGAGGAGGCCGTCCAGCGCATCCTGACCCAGGAGGTCAAGGACGGCGACGTCGTCGTCATCCGCTACGAGGGCCCCAAGGGCGGCCCCGGCATGCAGGAGATGCTGTACCCGACCTCGTACCTGAAGGGCCGTGGTCTCGGGAAGTCCTGCGCACTGATCACCGACGGCCGCTTCTCCGGCGGCACCTCCGGCCTCTCCATCGGCCACGCCTCGCCCGAGGCGGCCTCCGGCGGCACCATCGCGCTGGTCCAGGACGGCGACCGCATCCGCATCGACATCCCGGGCCGCACGATCGAGCTGCTGGTCGACGAGGCCGAGCTGGCCCGCCGCGAGCAGGCCCTGAACGGCGTCTACGCCCCGAAGAACCGCGAACGCAAGGTCTCCGCCGCCCTCCGCGCCTACGCGGCGATGGCGACGAGCGCGGACAAGGGCGCGGTGCGCGACGTGTCCCGCCTGGGCTGAGCCAGGACAGAAGGGCCGCTCCCGACCGGGGGCGGCCCTTCGCCGTTCCACGCGGGAGCCCTTCACCGGATCACCTGGGCGTTCGCCGTCCCCGTGCCGTCCGGGCTCCCCGCGCGGCCGGGGTCACCAGGCCGACGGTCTCCCGCCGTCCACGGTGAAGACCCTGCCGTCGGGCGCGGCGGCGAGGACGCGGGCGCCGACCGGCACCGGCGCGGGCGGGGTGCTCATGACCTCGGCCGAGTTCGCGCCCAGCCGCGCCGGCGTCTGCCCGACGAGCCTGCCGTTCCCGGCGTCGACGGCGAGCAGCCGGCCGTCGCTCGCGGTGAGGTACACCCGCCCGCCCCGCACGACGGGCGCCGAACCACGGCTCACCGACGTCTCCAGGTGCCACAACAGCCTGCCCGGCCGCCTGGGACCCAGGTCCACGGCGTCCAGGGAGCCACCGGTGGCGAGTACGTACACCACGTTCCCGCGCACCGTCGCGTGCGCGCCGTCGAGGACGGCGGGCAGCGGGACACGCCGGGTCGCGCCCGTGCCGGGGGTGTAGCGGACGATCTCCTTGGCGCCGTACGCGCTGTCCACGGCCAGGAAGAACACCGAACCGCCCTGCGCCGCGAACGGCTTGAGCCAGCCACCGAGCCGTGTGTCCCACCGCACCCGGCCGGTGCCCGGGTCCACGGCGGTCACCTGTGTGCGCGTCCCGTCGGCGGACGTACGCGTCGCGAAGACCGTCGGGGCGCCGGGGAACGCGTCGAGGACCGGCATGCCCCGACCGGGCACCGCGCTGCGCCAGCGCGTGGCGCCGTCCGCGCCGTCCACGCCGGTGACCGTGCCGTCGGCGCCGGTGAGCAGGGCCGTGTCACCGGCGTACCGCACGGTCGTCCCGGCCGGCAGCCGCCGCTGCCACACCTGCCTGCCCGTTGCCGGATCCAGTCCCGCGAGCCGTGAGCCGCCGTCCGTGTACGGCTGGACCAGCCCGCCGGAGAGGGCCGGGGGTCCGCTCGTGGACCGGGTGTCGACCGAGCGCCGCCACAACAGCCCGCCGTCGCTCGCGGAGAGCGCGAAGACGACACCCGGCCGCGCGCAGAACACCTTCCCGCCCGCGTACGCGCAGTGCGGCATGCCCTCGCCGCCGACCGCCGGCCGGGCCGTCCACGTGCTGCCGGAAGCGGCCGTCAGGGTCGGTGCGCCCGCTCCCTCGGCTGCCTGATCGTTTCCGCCGGACACCCACACCGCGACGAGGGCACCGAGCAGCGCCAGCCCCAGGCTCCCGGCCGTGAGCGCCACCACCCGCCGGCGCCCCGGGCGCCGGCCCGCACGCCGGCCGGCACCCTCAAAACGGCCGGCATCCCCGGAACGGCCGGCGTCCCCGGAACGGCCGGCATCCCCGGAACGATCGGCCCCGGCAGGAGTTCCCCCTGCCTGTGCCGCCCCTGCCTCCGCTCCGGCTTCCGCGGGGATCCGCTCCTCGCCGGCCCGTTGTTCCTCGCCGGCCCGCTGCGCCTCACCCGTCCGCTGTGCCGGTATGAACGCCTGGGTGTCGTACGAGGCCGCCACCGAGCGCAGTTCCCGCATCAGTTCGTCCGGCGTGGGCCGGTCCTCGGGTTCCTTGGCCAGACACCGGCGCACCAGCGGTGCGAGCCCTTCCGGTACGCCGGTCAGGTCGGGTTCGTCGTGGACCACCTGGTAGGCGACGACGTACGGGCTGTCGGAGTCGAACGGCCCGCGCCCCGTGGCCGCGTGCACCATGACCGAACCGAGCGCGAAGATGTCGGCGGCCGGGCCGACTTCCCGGGGCCGCCGGAACTGCTCGGGGGCCATGAACGGCGGAGTACCGATCAACTTGCCGGTCTCGGTGCGCAGTTCGCTGTCCTTCGGCCGGGAGATGCCGAAGTCGATGACCTTCGGCCCGTCCTCGGCGAGCAGCACGTTGCTGGGCTTGAGATCCCGGTGCACGACCCCGACCCGGTGGATGTCCCGCAGCGCCTCGGCGAGCCCCGCCATCAGCCGGCGCAACTGCTCCCTGGACATGGGGCCCTTCCGCTTCACCTGCTCGGAGAGGGTCGGCCCGGGGATGAACAGGGTGGCCATCCAGGGACGTCCGGCCTCGGGATCGGCGTCCACGACGGGTGCCGTGAAGGCCCCGCTGACCCTGCGCGCGGCGGCGACCTCCTGCCGGAAACGGCCCCTGAACTCGGGATCCCGCGCGAATTCCGCGTGTACGACCTTCACCGCGAGCCGCATCCCCGAGGTGCTCCGGGCGAGGTGTACGACCCCCATGCCGCCGGAGCCCAGGCAGGACTCCAGCCGGTAGTGCCCGGCGTACTCGGGAAGTTCCGCTTCCGCGCCCGCTCCGGTGTTGCGCTGTGGCGCCATGGACCACCCCCGTGCTCTTCGTCCGCGCGCGCGACGCACGGAGCCTAGTCGATGACTCGTACGGGACAGAGGCGGCTTGCTAGCGTCTGCGTGCGAGTCGCGCACCAGCGTTTCGCGCCGAGTTCAGGAAGACGACGGGGGAGGACCATTCATGTCGGTCGACCGTGCACAAGAGGCCGAGGCCATCGAGAACGCAGCCGGTGACACCGGGAGCGTGGTGACGGAGGCGGCGGCAGCCGTCCGCACCTACGCCGTGGCGCCCGGCGTCAGGCTCAACGTCCGCAGCGGCCCGGGCACCCAGTACAACCTGGTCCGCGTCCTGCCGGAGGACGTCCGGGTGCCGATCTACTGCCAGACACCCGGCACCACGGTGACGGGCACCTACGGCACGACGAACATCTGGGACCTCATCGACAGCGGCGAGTACGTCTCGGACGCCTACGTCCACACGGGCAGCGACGGCTACATCGCCCCCCGCTGCGGCTGATCCCCACCCGTACCACCGGGCGCCGTGAGCCCTCCGTCCCGTCCGGGCCGTGCCCGGGCGGGACGGAGGCCGCCGACGCGAAACCGCCGCCCGGCGGGCACCGCACCCGGCCGCCCCGCACGAACCCCGCACCCCATTCCGCCCGGACCCCGCCCGGAAGCCCGTCCACGGTCGGCGCCATAATCGTGTTGTGAGCGACGAAACCGGCACCCCGGACACCTCGGCGGGCTCCCCCGGCCGCGCGGCCGAGGGCGACGGCGCCCCGCCGCAGGGTGGCGGTCCCCGCCCGGAGCCCCTGCGGTTCTTCGGCACCTCGTGGGTCGACCACGACAACGGCTACGCGGCCCGCCGCGCCGGCGTCGCCGTCGGTTCCCTCGCCGCCGCCACCGTCGCCTGTCTGGTGCTGCGCCTCGCCTACGAGGGCATCCGGATCGCCGAGTCCGGCTCCTTCGTGACCGTACTGGTCGTCGCCATGTTCGCGATCTGCAGCGCGCTCGCCTTCCGCAACACCTGGGAGGGCTTCGGCAAGCGCCACGACCCGCAGCGCCAGGCCTCCCTGCGCGGTCTGCTCGCCATCGGCTTCGTCGGCACCCTCCTCGCCTACTTCTTCCGCTCCCTCACCGAGGCGCCGGGCGAGAAGCTGCACCGCGAGGAGTACGAGCAGGCCCGCGAGGCCCACGCCCGCCGCACCACCCGCCGCACCGGCAACCCGTCGAGGAAGAAGCGCCGCCGGTAGGACGGCACCGTCGAAACGAACACAGGCGCGACGTCGACGGCGGAACCGCGACCGCGGGACGGAGAACCGGGTACGGCAGGCACGCGCGATGCCGTAGACAGGACCCCATGACCGTCACCGAGCCGTCGCCCGCCGACCCGGGCGCCTCCCACGCCGCCCGCGCCGCGTCCTTCAACTCCGCCGCCGCCCAGTACGCCGCGAACCGCCCCTCCTACCCGCCCGCCCTCCTCGACGCCGTCGAGGAACTGGCCGGCCGCCCCCTGCCGGGCGCCAGGACGGTGGACGTCGGCGCGGGCACCGGCATCGCCAGCGCCCTCCTGCACGCCCGGGGCGCCGACGTCCTCGCCGTGGAACCCGGCGCGGGCATGGCCGCCGAGTTCCGCCGCGCGCTCCCGCACGTCCCGCTCGTCCGGGGCAACGGCAACGCCCTGCCCGTCGCCGACGCCCACGCCGACCTCATCACCTACGCCCAGGCCTGGCACTGGACCGACCCGGCCCACTCGGTGCCGGAGGCGCTGCGCGTGCTGCGCCCCGGCGGTGCGCTGGCACTGTGGTGGAACACCGAGGCGCTGGACGTCGAGTGGATCGCCGACGCCGCCCGCCGTGTCGGCCGTTTCCTGGGCGTCGACGTCGCCGCCGAGGCGCGCAAGGCCAGTGACCGCGTCGAGCTGGCCGACCCCAGCGGACGCCTGGACTTCGCCCGCCGTACGGTCCGCTGGAGCCGCCGTGTGCCGGTCGACACCCACCTCGCCAACATCGGCAGCCACTCCGCCTTCCTCATCACGTCCGAGGAGCGCACGACCGCCTTCCTCGAAGAGGAGCGCGCCCACCTCCTGAAGGTCTTCCCGGACGGCACCGTCGAGGAGACCTACGACGTCCTCCTCCTGGTCGCCCGCAAGCCCTGACCCCACCCCCGGCCCCCTTCACCGGCTGCCACCGCCTCCCCCTTCTCGTCCTCGCCCCTTGACGCCCCGACCCCTCCAGCCCAATTATTCATCATGTGATGAATTACGAGCCGGACCCGCCGGACACCGCTGCCCCCGCCCCCGCCGTCCACGCCGACGACCTCACCGTCACCCGTGGCCCCCGCACGGTCCTGCACCACCTCCGCTTCACCGTCCCCCGCGGTCGGATCACCGGCCTGCTCGGCCCCTCCGGCTGCGGCAAATCCACCCTCATGCGCGCGATCGTCGGCACCCAGGCCAAGGTCACCGGCACCCTCGACGTCCTCGGCCGGCCGGCAGGCCACCCCACCCTCCGCAGCCGCATCGGCTACGTCACCCAGGCCCCCTCCGTCTACGACGACCTCACCGTCCGGCAGAACCTCGACTACTTCGCCGCGATCCTCGACCCCGGCCGCGCCGCCGCCGACCGCCGCCACCAGCACGTCACCCAGGCCATCGCCGACGTCGACCTCACCAGCCACGCCGACGCCCTGGCCGGCAACCTCTCCGGCGGCCAGCGGGGCCGCGTCTCGCTCGCCGTCGCCCTCCTCGGCACCCCCGAACTCCTCGTCCTCGACGAACCGACCGTCGGCCTCGACCCCGTCCTGCGCAGGGACCTGTGGCAGCTCTTCCACGACCTCGCCGCCACCCGCGGCACCACCCTCCTCGTCTCCTCCCACGTCATGGACGAGGCCGAGCGCTGCCACCGCCTGATCCTCATGCGCGAGGGCGAGCTCCTCGCCGAGGACACCCCGGGCGCCCTGCGCAGCCGCACCGGCGCCGACACCGTCGAGGCCGCCTTCCTGAGCCTGGTCGACGAAGCCGCAGGCCGCACGAGAGAGAGCACCCGATGAACGCCAGCCCCGCGACCACCGCGCGTACGACGACCCCGGCGGCTCCCACCACGGGCCCCAGCGCCCTCAGCGCCTCCCGCACCACCGCCACCGCGGCCCGGGTCCTGCGCCAGCTGCGCCACGACCCGCGCACCATCGCGCTGCTGGTCCTGATCCCCTGCCTGATGCTGATCCTGCTGCGCTACGTCTTCGACGCCAGCCCGCGCACCTTCGACGACATCGGCGCCTCACTGCTCGGCATCTTCCCGCTGATCACGATGTTCCTGGTCACCTCCATCGCCACCCTGCGCGAACGCACCTCCGGCACCCTCGAACGCCTCCTCGCCCTGCCCCTCGGCAAGGCCGACCTCATCGCCGGCTACGCCCTCGCCTTCGGCGCCCTCGCCATCGTCCAGTCCGCCCTCGCGACCGGGCTCGCGGTCTGGCTCCTCGGCCTCGACGTCACCGGCTCCCCCTGGCTGCTCCTCCTCGTCGCCCTCCTCGACGCCCTGCTCGGCACGGCCCTAGGTCTCTTCGTCTCGGCCTTCGCGGCCTCGGAATTCCAGGCGGTCCAGTTCATGCCCGCGGTGATCTTTCCCCAGCTCCTCCTCTGCGGCCTGTTCACCCCCCGCTCCGACATGCACCCCGTCCTGGAGACCGTCTCCGACGTCCTGCCGATGTCGTACGCCGTCGACGGCATGAACCAGGTCCTCCGCCACACCGACATGACGGCGACCTTCGTCCGCGACGTCCTGATCGTGGCCGGCTGCGCGCTGCTCGTGCTGGGCGTGGGCGCGGCGACGCTCCGACGGCGCACGGCGTGACCGAGGGCCCCGACCGCCGGCGTTCCGTTCAGCGGACAACCCGCCCGCGCCCCCCACCCCGGTGCCAGACTGAACCGCATGAGCCAGAAAGTCGCAGTCCTCGGCACCGGCAAGATCGGCGAAGCCCTGCTCAGCGGAATGATCCGGGCCGGCTGGGCCCCCGCCGACCTCCTGGTCACCGCCCGCCGCCCCGAACGCGCCGAAGAACTCCGCACCCGTTACGGAGTCACCCCGGTCACCAACACCGAGGCCGCCAAGACCGCCGACACCCTGATCCTCACGGTCAAGCCGCAGGACATGGGCACCCTCCTGGACGAACTCGCCCCGCACGTCCCCGCCGACCGCCTGGTCATCAGCGGAGCCGCCGGCATCCCCACCTCCTTCTTCGAGGAACGCCTGGCCACCGGCACCCCCGTCGTCCGCGTCATGACCAACACCCCCGCCCTGGTCGACGAGGCCATGTCGGTCATCTCCGCCGGCAGCCACGCCACCGAACAGCACCTCGCACACGCCGAGGAGATCTTCGGTGGCGTCGGCAAGACCCTCCGCGTCCCCGAGAGCCAGCAGGACGCCTGCACCGCACTCTCCGGCTCCGGCCCGGCGTACTTCTTCTACCTGGTCGAAGCCATGACCGACGCCGGCATCCTGCTCGGTCTCCCGCGCGACAAGGCCCACGACCTCATCGTCCAGTCCGCGATCGGCGCCGCCGTGATGCTCCGCGACAGCGGCGAACACCCCGTCAAACTCCGGGAGAACGTCACCTCTCCGGCCGGCACCACCATCAACGCCATCCGCGAACTGGAGAACCACGGCGTACGCGCCGCCCTCATCGCCGCCCTCGAAGCCGCCCGCGACCGCAGCCGCGAACTCGCCTCCGGCAAGAAGGACTGAACAGGCCGACCCCGCCGAGCGCCGTCCGGCTACCGCGCGGCGCTCAGCGAGGGCTCCGCCACGGGCGGCAGCAGCCCGATCGCCCGGTAGGCCCTATCGACCGTCGGCCGAGCCAGCGCCCGCGCCTTCTCCGCACCATCCCGCAGCACCCCCTCCACATACGCCGGATCGGCGCACAGCTCCCGGTGCCTGGCCTGCACCGGCCGCAGCACCTCCACCACCGCCTCCGCGGTGTCCTTCTTCAAAGAGCCGTACGAGTCGTAAACGTCCGCCAGTGACTCAGGGTTCCCACCCGTGCACGCGGCGAGGACGTCCAGCAGGTTCGCGAGGCCCGGCCGCTCCGCCCGGTCGTAGACGACGTCCCGCCCGCTGTCCGTCACGGCCCGCAGTACCTTCTTGCGCACCGCGTCGGGCTCGTCCAGGAGATAGACGACCCCCGCCCCCGAGTCGTCGGACTTCCCCATCTTCCGCGTCGGGTCCTGGAGGTTCATCACCCGCGCCGCCACCCGCGGAATCGTCGCCCTCGGCACCACGAACGCCTGCCCGTAGCGCTGGTTGAACCGCACCGCCAGGTCCCGGGTCAGCTCCACGTGCTGCGCCTGGTCCTCACCGACCGGCACCTCGTCCGTGCCGTACGCCAGGATGTCCGCCGCCATCAGGACCGGATACGTCAGCAGCGACAGCCGCACGCTCCCACCCCGGTCCCGTTCCTTCGCCGCCTTCTCCTTGTACTGGATCATCCGCCGCATCTCACCGTCGGTCGCCACGCACTCCAGCAGGTACGACAGCCGCGTGTGCTCGTCGACATGGCTCTGCAGGAACACCGTGCACACCTCGGGGTCGAGCCCGGCCGCCAGCAACAGGGTCGCCGTCTGCCGGCTGAGCCTGCGTACGCGCGCCGGATCGTGCTCCATGGTCAGCGCGTGCAGGTCCACCACACAGAACAGCGAGTCCGCCCGGTGCTGGTCCACCTCGGCCCAGCGCCGCATGGCCCCCAGGTAGTTGCCCAGGGTCAGGTGCCCGGTCGGCTGAATCCCGCTGAAGACCCGAGTCATCTCCACTCCACCTTCTGGTCGGGACCGCCGCCCCCGCGGCCGGCCCCCGGGTCCCGGAGGGAGATACGAGAACGGCCGCCGAAGCGGCGGCCGTTGAGTGCATACGTGAGTACGGCCGCCGTCAGGCGGCCCACCAGAGCTGGGTGCACGTACGCGTCATCACGCCCTCCACAGTACGCCCCCGGTGTGCCTCGCGGCGGCGAGTTGACACACCCTCCGCCGATACGTACTGTTCTCCGAGTTGTCCGACGTGAGCGCCGACCCCGGTCGGTCCCCGGACAGCCATTCCGCAAGCACCACCCACTCAATCGACGCTGTCCGCGTCGGCTGTTTTGGCGTGCGTATTTGCGAAATGAGGAATCCGCGTTCGAAAGGACGGCGGCCACCCGATTAGCTCGGGAGCCGGGAATCCGCTAAAGTCTCACTCGTCGGAACGGCCCAACGGCCGGGAAGACGAACCCCGCTGACCGGGGATCAGACGCCGAAAGGATCTGATAGA
>NZ_JAINRC010000029.1 GCF_020400655.1 Streptomyces spinosus | reverse complement strand
GAGGGTCACATCACCGACCGTGAAGATGCCGAACTGCATCCGTCCTCCACCCTTCCAAGAGGTTGACGTTTCAACTATACCCCCGCAACAGGGCCGCGCCTCCGCGTATTCCGCTGCTCCGACCGGGGTCGGCGGCGTCCACCGCCCGCGGTGTCACGTCCCCGCGGACCCCGGCCCGCCTCCCCGTACCGTCACCCGCTCGGCCCGCCCCGATGGCCGCCCTCCGGCCCAGCCGCCAGGGCCTCAAGCAAGAGCCGGGTGCCGACGCCGAAGGGGTCAGTTGATGCGCCGCTGTCCGCCCGTCCCCGAGCACGGCCCCACCGAGGCCCCGCGGACCCATGCACCGGTCTGCGGGGCCGCGCCCGGCCGGCCGTGCTCTCTCGCCCGCGACACGGCCACCGCCCGGCGCCATCTGGGCGTCCCCGACCCCGACCTGGGCCGCGCGTGGTCCGCCCTGCTGGCCAAGGGCCGGGACGCGGCCCGTGAGTGCACGTCCGTGCTCGACTCGGACACCGACGACGTGCGGCGCAACACGAAGATGCCGGAAGACCTCGACGCCGCCTACGAACAGGCGACGAGGACCGTCCCGCTTCTGACGGAACGCGTCACCACCGCGCTGGAGCAGTGGCCGCGGTGGAAGAAGGCCGGCTGACCGGCCCGCCACGGCACCGGCCGAGCCGTGCGACTCGCCGCGCCCGAGGCCCGCCACGGCATCGGGGCGCCGGGGCCGTCACCCGTGCGGTTGTCGTCCGCAGCCCGGCACGGGATGCTGAGGGAGCACGGAGGGAAGCGGTGCCATGGATCGTTTTCCGCATGCCGCCAACGTCGATTTCCACAGTCCGCTGGACCTCTCCAAGGCCGCCGCCGCGGTACTGGACGCCGAAGGCCGCGTCTCCGGCTGGGGGTCCTCGGCCCAGCGCCTGCTCGGGCACTCCCCCGAGGAGGTGCTCGGGCAGCCGGCCGCCCGGCTGCTGTCAGCGGCCCCCGGACAGCGGCTGTCCACCCTCTGCAAGCTCTGCAAGGGCCACGGGCCCCGCGGCACCGTCCTGGACCTGTGCCGCCGGGACGGACGGACCCTGCGCGCGGCCGTGACGTTCAGCCCGCTCGCGCACCGGGGCGCCGCCGCGACCGTCGTGGTCGCGGCCGACCTGGACACGCAGCGCGGCTGGGAGGCGCAGCTGGCGATGCTGCAGGGGCTGGCGACCGAGTCCGCCGTGGGCCTGACGATCTTCGACACCGACATGCGCGTCGTCTGGGGGAACGTCTCCACCGATCTGGAGCTGGCGGGGATCGCCCAGTACATCGGCCGGCCGGCCGCGGATCTCTTCCCGGAGGGCGAGTTCATCTCCCGCCACCACCCTCCGGACGAAGACCAGATCATGGAACACGTGCTGACGACGGGCGAGCCGATCATGGGCATGCACTACCGCGGGCGTGCCCCCGCCGACCCGGTGCGCGAGCACGTCTGGTCCTGTTCGTACCACCGGCTCGTGGACGCCCGCGGTGAACTGCTGGGAGTCTTCGAGGAGTCCCTGGACATCACCGACCGCTACCGCGCCCAGGAACGGCTGTCGCTGCTCGTCCGGGCGGGCAAGCGCATCGGTGCCTCGCTGGACGTACGCCGTACGGCCGCGGAGCTCGCGGACGTGGCGGTACCGCAGCTGGCCGACGAGGTGCTGGTGGACCTGCCGCCGGCGGTCATCGAGGGCCGGCAGCCGCCCACGGGGTCCGCGCCGGGACACAGCCTGCTGCGGATGCACGGCCGGACGCCGGAGGAGTTCCGGACCAGTCCCGTCTCCTACCCGCCCTCGTCACCGCAGGCGCGGAGCCTGGCCACCAGCCGCCCCGTCGTCCACGCCGACCCGTGCGGGGCACCGGACGGGACGGGAGCGGCCGGCTCGCGCTGCTGCCTCTTCGTCCCGCTGCTCACCCGGAACGCGGTGCTGGGCCTCGCCACCTTCCTGCGCAGCAGCAACCCCGACCGCTTCGGGCCCGAGGAGCAGACGCTAGCGGTGGAACTGGCCGAGCGGGCCGCCGTCGGCATCGACAACGCCCGCCGGTACACCAGCCAGCACGCGGCGGCCCTCGTACTCCAGCGGAGCCTGCTGCCCCGGCACCTGCCCGAGCAGAGCGCGGTCGACGTGGCGTACCGCTACCTGCCCGCCGACAGTCGCGTGGGCGTGGGCGGCGACTGGTTCGACCTGATCCCGCTGTCCGGCGCCAGGGTGGGCCTGACCGTCGGCGACGTGGTGGGCCACGGGGTGCACGCGGCCGCGACCATGGGCCGGCTGCGCGCCACCGTACGGACCCTGGCCCTGCTGGACCTGGACCCGGCCGAACTGCTCACCCGGCTGGACGCCCTGGTCGCGCAGGACTCGGACTCCGACGCCGACGGCGGACTGGGCGACGAGACGCTCGGGGTGACCTGTCTGTACGCGATCTACGACCCGGTCGGCGGCCGGTGCGTGTGGGCGAGCGCGGGCCATCCCCCGCCGATCGTGGCCGATGCGAGCGGCTCGGTGGCCTTGTCGGCGCTGGCGCCGGGGCCGCCGCTCGGACTGGGCGGCCTGCCCTACGAGAACGTCGAGCTGAGTCTGGCCGGCGGCAGCGTGGTGGCGTTCTTCACCGACGGGGTCGTGGAGGACCGGCACACCGACATCGACAGCGGCATCGACCGCCTGGCCCATGTGCTCACCTGGCAGCGGTGCCCGCTGGAGGAGCTGTGCGACCGCGCGCTCACGGCCCGGCCGCCCGGTCCGCAGACCGACGACGCCACGCTGCTGCTCGTGCGCACCCGGCGGCTCGGCGACGACCGTGTGGCGGACCTTGAGCTGCCGCCGGACCCCGCCATGGTGGCGCGGGCCCGCACGGGCACCGAGCGCCAGTTGGCCGACTGGGGCCTGTCCGACCTGTCGTTCAGCGCGGCGCTCGTGGTGAGCGAGCTGGTCACCAACAGCATCCGGTACGCCTCCGGGCCGGTCATGCTGCGGCTGATCAGGGACCGCTGCCTGCTGTGCGAGGTCTCCGACAACGCGCACACCGCACCCCATCTGCGGCGGGCGCGGCGGGACGACGAGGGTGGCCGCGGGCTCTTCCTCGTCGCCCAGATGTCCCAGCGCTGGGGCACGCGCTACACCGCGTCCGGGAAGACCATCTGGGCCGAGCTGGCCATTCCCTAAGAGCGCCGCACCGCGGCGTACGGCTGTCCCGCGGTGGTGTTATCAAGGGTGTATGGAGGTATTTTCCGGGCGTCCTCGGACCCCGGAACGACATCCGCCCCCGGGCCGCCCGCGTGAACGCCGCGCCTCCCTGCTGGACGTGCGCAGCGCGGCCGGTCAGGTGTTCCTTCTCCAGGTCGTCATCGTGGCCCTGCTGGTCGTGGCCACGGTGGTGGGCATGATCCTCCAGGCGGCGCGTGACGCCCTTCAGCAGGGGCGACGGGCGTCGGTGATCGCGGCCCAGTCCTTCGCGAGCGCGCCGGGCACGGCCGAGGCGCTGCGGAGCCGGGACCCGTCGGCGGTGCTCCAGCCGCGGGCCGAGACGGCGCGCAAGCGCTCGGGCATGGATTTCGTCATCGTCATGAGCACGACGGGGATTCGTTACACGTACCCCTACCCGGGAGAGATCGGGAAGAGGTTCGTCGGCACCATCGGGCCCGCGGTGCGGGGCCGTACCGTCGTCGAGCAGGCCGGCGGGCCGCCCCTGCCCGCGGGCAGGGGGACGGACGTGCAGGCCGTGGTCCCGGTGACCGACTCGCGTGGCACGGTGGTCGGCCTGGTCTCCGCCGGCCTCACGGTCAGGAACGTCGCCGCACTCTGGCTGCCGCAGCTGCCGATCATCCTGGGCAGTGGCGTGGCGGCGCTGGCACTGGCCACGGCCGGCACGACCCTGGTGTCGCGGCGGCTGCGGCGGCAGACGCACGGGCTGTCACCGGTGGAGCTGGCGGGGTTGTACGAGCACCACGACGCGGTCCTGCACGCGGTGCGGGAGGGCGTGCTGATCATCGGTGACGACGGACGGCTGCTGCTGGCGAACGACGAGGCGGCCCGGCTGCTCGGGCTGCCGAAGGACGCGAAGGGGCGTCCGGTGGCGGAGCTGGGGCTGCCGGAGCCGGTCATGCGCCTGCTGTCGTCGCCGGAGGCGGTCACGGACGAGGTGTACCGCGTGGGGAACCGGTTGCTGGCGGTGAACAAACGGCCGGCGTACCCGCGGGCCGGCCGGGGAGGCAGCGTGGTGACCCTGCGGGACACCACGGAGCTGGCGGCGGTCTCCGGCCGCGCCGAGGTCGCGCGGGAGCGGCTGGACCTGCTGTACGAGGCGGGGGTGAGGATCGGCACGACGCTGGACGTGGAGCGTACGGCCCAGGAGCTGGCCGAGGTGGCGGCGCCGCAGTTCGCCGACCTGGTGACGGTGGACCTGCTCGACGCCGTGCTGCGGGGCTGGGAACCGACCGCCGAGGGCTGGCGCCAACTGCGCCGGGCGGCGATCGGCGGCGAGCGGCGGATGACCCCGGTGTACCCGCTGGGCGAAGTGATCACCTTCTCGGCCCGCAGCCCGCAGATGCGGGCGCTGCAGGAGGGACGGGGTGTGCTGGAGGCGGACCTGCGGCGGGCCCGCGGCTGGCGGGAGCAGGATCCGGAACGCTCCCGGACGGCCCTGGAGAGCGGGCTGCGGTCGCTGGTCACCGTGCCGCTGCGGGCGCGAGACGTGGCGCTGGGGGTGGTGAACTTCTACCGGACGGCGGGGTCCTTGGCGTTCGAGCCGGAGGACCTGGCCTTCGCGGAGGAACTGGCCGTTCGGGCGGCGGTGGCCATCGACAACGCGCGGAGGTTCACGCGGGAACACGCGATGGCGGTGACGCTCCAGCGCAGTCTGCTGCCGCGCGGGCAGCCGGACCAGGACGCCCTGGAGGTGGCCTGGCGGTACCTGCCGGCGGAGGCGGGCGTGGGCGGGGACTGGTTCGACGTCATCCCGCTCACGGGGGCCAGGGTGGCCCTGGTGATGGGCGACGTCGTCGGGCGCGGTCTGCACGCGGCGGCGACGATGGGCCGGCTGCGCACCGCGGTGCACAACTTCGCCGTCCTGGACCTGCCCGTGGACGAGGTGCTCGGCAACCTCGACGACCTGGTCGTCCGCATGGACGACGAGGAGCGCGCGGGTGATGCCGAGGGGGACCACGAAGGCGTGGGCGTGACCGGGGCGACCTGCCTCTACGCGGTCTACGACCCGGTGGTGGGGTGCTGCACCATGGCACGTGCGGGACACCCGGAACCGGTGGTGGTGCGCCCGGACGGAACGGTGACCTGCGCCGGGGTGCCGGCGTCGGCACCCCTCGGTCTGGGCGGCTACCCGTTCGAGACCACCGAGCTGTCCCTGCCGGAGGGTTCGCAACTGGTGCTGTACACCGACGGCCTGGTGGAGAACCGCGCGGAGGACATCGACGTCGGACTGGAGCGGCTGCGCCGTGCGCTGGACGGCTCAGCGAACCGCACCCCGGACGAGACGTGCCAGGCGGTGATCGACGCGCTGAAGCCGTCGCCCTCCGCCGACGACATCGCGCTGCTCACGGCACGTACCCGCACGTTCCCGCCTTCGCGTGTGGCCGAGTGGGAGGTGCCGCCGGACCCCGCGCTGGTTCCCTCGGTGCGGGCGCGGTGCAGGGAGACGCTGCGGAAGTGGGGGCTGGAGGAGGCCGGGTTCGCCACGGAGCTGATCGTCAGCGAACTGGTCACGAACGCGATCCGGTACGGCTCACCGCCGGTGCGCGTGCGACTGCTGCACGGACGGTGTCTGATCTGCGAGGTCTCGGACGGCAGCGGCACCTCACCGCGCCTGCGGCGGGCGGCGACCACGGACGAGGGCGGGCGGGGGCTGTTCCTGGTGGCGCAGTTCGCCCAGCGGTGGGGGACGCGGTACACGCCCCGCGGCAAGGTCATCTGGGCGGAACAGGTCCTCCACGACGGCACGTCGGCCGTCCCGCGCCTCGCCCCGGTCGACTTCCTCCTCGACCACCTCGACGATTCCGGCTCGTGAGCCGGGGCGAACCCGGGACTCCGCCCTCTTCGGACCTCCTCGGCGCGTCGGCCGCCTCGCCTGCGGCGCACCGCACGGACCATGGAGACACGCGGACCACGGACGCGCACGACACGGAACCCCTCCAGGAGCTGGGAATGATCTTCATCACCGCGAAATTCCGGGTACTGCCGGAGCACGCCGACCAATGGCCGCAGATCTCGGCCGCGTTCACCGAGGCGACCCGCGCCGAACCGGGCTGCCTGTGGTTCGACTGGTCCCGCAGCCTCGACGACCCGACCGAGTACGTGCTCGTCGAGGCGTTCCGCGACGACGAGGCGGGCGCCGCGCACGTCCGCTCCCAGCACTTCCGCGACGCACAGCGAACGCTGCCGCCGCATCTCGCCGAGACACCGCGCATCGTCAACACGACGCTCCCCCAGGAGGACTGGTCCCTGCTCGGGGAGATGGCCGTACAGGGGCGGGACTGACTTGACGGGGGGCGCGGGGCGAGGTGAACGAGGACGGCCACGCGCTGCGGTACGGAGCCGGGGTGGCCGCCGGCCGGGAAGCCTCCGCCGCACGGGCTGCCAGGGCGGCGCGGGGCGATGACCCGCCGGTCGCCGACGGTGGCGGCGGTCTCGTCGGTGGCCCGCTCGACGGCCGGCCCGATGGCCCCGCGGACCGGGCGCAGCGCGGGATGGCAGTGGGCGGCGGGTTCCCTGGGCATCCAAGCAGCGACTCGACGCACAGGTCGCCCGCTGCGGGCCGGTGGCCGGCCTGGGACCGGGCGGTGCGCAGTCCGGCGGCCTGCCGCACGACGGGAGCGGCCGGCGGCGAGGGCGGCCGACGGTAGGCGCGTTGTTCGCCAGCCCTCGGGAACGGTCCTCCCCCGCGATCGTCTACAGTTCCGTAGACCGTCTACGGAACTGTAGACCGCTGGGCGTGCACGTGCCGGGCGCGGTGCGCCCAGTCGTCCTTGCGTCCAGTCGCCCGTCCGGAAAGGACCCCTGCCGATGACCACACCTGTGGTTCTGTCGTCGCAGCTCGCGGTGAACCCGCTTGACGCGCAGTCGCTCCTGGCCGCCTTCGGCGTGCTGGGAGTGGGTGTGGTCATGTTCGCCGAGACGGGCTTGCTGATCGGTTTCTTCCTGCCGGGCGACTCCCTGCTGTTCACCGCGGGCCTGCTGTGCACCGGCACCGGGCAGCACGGCGTGAAGCTGTCCCTCGGTCCGCTGCTGGTGGCCGCGGCGGTGGGCGCGCTGGCCGGCGCGCAGTGCGGTTATCTGATCGGGCGCCGGGCGGGCGGTGCCCTGCTGGCCCGCAGCCGTTCGGCCCGGTTGCGTGAGGGAGCGGAGAGGGCCGAGGAACTGCTCGGCCGCTACGGGCACGCCAAGGCGATCGTCCTGGCCAGGTTCGTGCCCGTGGTGCGGACCGTACTCAATCCGCTGGCGGGAGCGCTGGGGGTGCCCGCCCGGGTGTTCACCGTATGGCAGACCGCCGGCGGCCTGGTGTGGAGCCTCGGCCTGACCCTGGCGGGATACGCGCTGGGCTCCTCGATCCCGAACGTGGACCGCTATCTGCTGCCGCTGGTCGCGCTGATCGTCGCGATATCGCTCGTGCCGCTCGCCGTGGAGCTGTACCGCGGCCGTGAGCGGGCCCAGGAGAAGGGGGCCCGTCGATGATGCTCGCCTTCGACGGAGCGTCGATCGACGGCTTCGCCTATCAGGACCTGGTGCGTCTCGCGCAGCGCTCGCCGGGGTGGCTGGACACCGCGGTGACGCTGTGGTCCGCGTACGGGCTGGCGCTGTTCGCCCTGCTCATGGTTGCCGGCTGGTGGCGAGCCCGGCGGACCGGGGCGACGGCGGCGGTGACCGCGCTGGCCGTTCCGGTGGTGGTGGTTCTGGCGTACGGCGTCGACGCCCTGCTCAAGACGGCGGTGCGCGAGGACCGGCCGTGCCGGAGCCTGCGGGTGAGCACCCTGGAGGCATGTCCGGCGCCCGGTGACTGGTCGTTCCCCAGCAACCACGCGGCCATCGCCGCGGCTGCCGCCGTGGCGCTGCTGTTCGTCTCGCGGCGGCTGGGCGCGGTCGCCTGCGTGGCGGCGGCTGCCATGGCGGCCTCGCGGGTCTGGGTCGGCGTGCACTACCCGCACGACGTGGTGACCGGGCTGGTGGTGGGCGGGCTGATCGCTGCCGTCACGATGCTCGCCGTCCGGCGCGGATCTCCGGCGCTGGCCCGCCGGGTGACCGCGTCGGCTCCGCTCCGTCCGCTGCTGTCGGCCTCGTGAACCGCAAGGAGGTCGCCGAGCTGGCCGGCAGCGTAGGCCTCGGCGCCTGGGCGGCGTTCGCCGTACTGGCCATGGTCGTCGGCGGCCGGGCCGGTGCTCCGCTGTGGCTCGATCACGGCCTCCACACCTGGGCGGTCGGCCACCGCCCTGAGATGGCCGTGACGGTGGCACGGGGCGTGACCAGTACCGGTACCGGTGTCGTTCCCTACCTGCTCGCCACGCTGGCCGGCGCCCTGATGGGCGGTACCGCGCGGCAGCGGTGGCAGGCCGCCGCGCTCTGCCTCGCCTGCCTCGGGCTCGGGCAGCTGCTGCGGTCGGGTGTGATGGAGCTGGTCCACCGGCCGCGCCCCCCGCACGCGGACTGGGCGGCGCACGCCGGCGGCTGGGCGTTTCCGTCGGGGCACACCACGACGGCCGCACTGACCGCCGGCATGCTCGTCCTCGCGCTGACCCTGCGCGCCCCCCGCGGTGGCACGGCCCTGCGGACAGCCGTCGCCTGCTGGGCCCTGCTGGTCGGCCTGACCCGGATCTACCTGGGCGTGCACTGGTTCACCGACGTCGTGGGCGGCTGGCTGTTCGCCGTCGGCTGGCTGGGAACGTGCCTGTGCGCGGCTGCCTACGTCCTGCCCGCCGCCTTCCTCGGCCCCACGACGGTTCCGGCCGCCGAGCCGGCGCAGGAGCAGGCACCCCACGATCCTGGCGACGCAGGCCGGTCACGTCCCGCGTGACGCCGTGCGTCGCGGCCTGCAAGAAAAGGACTGCGCGCCTGTTCTCGCCGCCGACGGTGCCACCGCCCCGCGACCGGCCGCCGACGGCGTCGCGGCGACGGCGCTGGACGTGGGCTCGCCCGACGCGGACGGCCGGGATGTGTGCGGGCGAGGCGCGCCGACGGCTCCCCCGGACCGGTGATCTTCCTGGCCGCCCGGCACCGGACTCACCGACCGCCTGTACCTCACGGCTGCCGCCATCGACCGCCGGCGGCCTCGCACTCGCGCCCGGCGCCCCGCGCCCCGCGCCCCGCGCCCCGCGCCCCGGAGCCGTAGTACCCCGGTACCACCCGTCCGGCCTGGTTCAGCCCTCGGTACCACCGGACGAGGCAGGTCACGGACCTAGCGTGAGGAAGGAGGCGCCGGGCGTCACGGGCGCCGGAGTCCGAGGGAGAACGTGAATGATCGAGGCACAGCAGCTCACCAAGAGGTACGGGGAGAAGACAGCCGTGGACGGTCTGGACTTCACCGTGAGGCCGGGCACGGTGACCGGGTTCCTGGGACCCAACGGTGCGGGAAAGTCCACGACGATGCGCATGATCGTCGGGCTGGACGCGCCGACCAGCGGCTCCGTCACGGTGAACGGACGGCGCTACGCCCGCCACGAGGCGCCGTTGCAGGAGGTGGGCGCGCTGCTGGAGGCCAAGTCGGTCCACCCCGGCCGCTCGGCCCGCAACCACCTCCGTGCCCTCGCCCTCACCCACGGCATCCCGCGCCGCCGGGTCGACGAGGTCGTCGAACTCGCCGGTCTCGGCAGCGTCGCGAAGAAGCGCGCCGGTGCCTTCTCCCTCGGCATGGGCCAGCGGCTCGGCATAGCGGCCGCCCTGCTCGGCGACCCGCAGACCGTGATGCTGGACGAGCCCGTCAACGGGCTGGACCCCGAGGGCGTCCTGTGGATCCGCAACCTGCTCACCTCCCTCGCGGGCGGGGGGCGCACGGTGTTCGTCTCCTCGCACCTGATGAGCGAGGTGGCGCTGGTGGCCGATCACCTCATCGTCGTCGGGCGGGGGCGGCTGCTCGCCGACACGACCGTGCGGGACCTGGTCCGGCAGGCCGGCGGCGACACCGTGCGCGTCGCGACGGACGACCCCGCGCGGCTGCGGGACGTGCTCGCCGGACCGGGCGTGGAGATCACCGGGCGCATCGGCTCGGAGGAACTGCAGGTGACCGGCGTCTCCGCCCGGGAGATCGGCCTGAAGGCGGCCGAGCACGCCATCCCCCTGTTCGAGCTGACCACCCAGGCGGTGTCACTGGAGGAGGCGTTCATGGAACTGACCCGGGACGCCGTGGAGTACCACGGCTCCACGACCGGCACCGAGACCTCCGGGAGCGCGGCATGAGCACCCTCACGGCGACCCCGAAGACCCCCGAGACACCCGAGACACCCGAGACGGCAGTGGGCGCCGCGTCGCGGCCCGTCCACCGGGTGACCGGACGGCGCGTGCTGGCCTCGGAGTGGGCCAAGCTCTGGTCCCTGCGCTCCACCTGGATCACCCTCGGGCTGGGCCTGCTGTTCCTCGTCGCCTTCGGTGTCATCGCGGCGAGCCACTACACGTCGAACATCGACTCCGGCCGGCACCCGGACCGCGACTTCGCCACCGCGACCGCCGTGAGCCTGTCCCTGTTCGGCACGAACTTCGCCCAGCTCGCCCTCGGTGTGCTCGGCGTACTGGTCACCGCGGGCGAGTACTCCACGGGCATGATCCGTTCGACCCTCACGGCCGTACCGCGCCGCCTGCCCGTGCTCTGGTCCAAGGCGGCGGTGCTCGGCGCGGTCGCGCTGGTGCTCGCGACCGCCGGCGCGTTCGCCGCCTTCCTCGCCGGCAGCCGGATCGTCTCCGGCACGCCCGCCGCGATGGGTCTCGGTCACGCCGGTGTCGTACGCAGTCTGCTGGGCGCCGGACTCTACCTCGGCCTGGTCGGCGTGATCGGCACCGCCCTCGGCGCGCTGCTGCGGTCCGTGGCGGGCGGCATCTCTGTGCTCGTGGCCGCTTTCATGCTGGTACCCGGACTGGTCTCCCTGCTGCCCACCTCGTGGCAGGGGCACATCGTCGCCTACCTTCCCAGCCACGCGGGCGAGTCGGTCTTCGCCCTGACCCACGACCCGACAGCCCTGTCGCCCGGCGCCGGACTCGTGGTCTTCCTCGGCTGGACGGCGCTGGCGCTCGCCGGGGCGTCGTACCGGCTGCTGCGCGGCGACGTCTGAGCGCGGCCCCCATCATGGGCTGGTGACCTCCGTGACCACCGAAGACCTCAGCGGGGTGGGTCCGCTGGTCGCCCGGCTCGGCCGGGCCGCCCAGCGGCTCCGGGACGCCGACCGGGCCCGCCCCTGGATTCTGGACAGCGCGGTGGTGGTGCTGGTCCTCGTGGTGTTCTGTCTGCCCGACCTCCTGCACGCGGTCGGCCTGGTCGGCCCGGACGGTGACGGCGACGAAGCGCGCCGCTTCCGAGTGGCGCTCACCCGGTTGCCCGTGGCCGGGATGCCGGCCCTCCAGGCCGGGCTGGTGCTGCCGCTGCTGTGGCGACGCCGGGCACCGGCGGTGGCCTTCGGCGCGGTCACGGCCGTGTTCGTTCTCCAGTGGGCGATCGGTGCCGCCCTTCGCGCGGACGTCGCCCTCCTCGTCGCCCTGTACAGCCTGACCCTGCACGGACGGCTACGGCAGCTGCCGTGGGCCTGCGCGGCGACGGCGGGGGCACTCGGCCTGGTCGCGGTCAGGCTGTCGTCGGCGGTCCCGGTCTGGGACGCGCTCTTCTTCCTGCTCAGCACGGCGACCGCGGCCCTCGCGCTCGGTCTGACGATCCGTATCCGGCGGGCTCAGCTGGCCGGGCTGCGCGACCGTGCGGCCCGGCTGGAGACCGAACGCGACCAGCGGGGCCGGCTCGCCGTCGCGGCCGAGCGGGCCCGGGTGGCCCGCGAGATGCACGACATCGTCGGCCACAACCTGTCCGTCATCATCACACTCGCCGACGCGGGCGCCTACGCCACCGCCGCCTCCCCGGAGCGGGGGAAGGAGGCCTTGCACCTCATCGGCGACGCCGGCCGCCAGGCCCTCGGCGAACTCCGCAGAGTCCTCGGCGTCCTGCGTGAGCCGGACGGCCCGCGCGGGGAGATCGAACTCAGCCCCCAGCCCGGTCTCGCGGACATCGACGCGCTGTGCGAGGCGGTGCGCGCCGCCGGCGTGGAAGTCGTCTACCGTACGGCCGGTGACGTCGACGCCCTCGACGGCGGAGTGCAGCTCGCGGTCCACCGCATCGTGCAGGAGGCACTGACCAACACTCTCAAGCACGCGGGTGCGGGCGCCCGTGCGAACCTGGCGGTCGTCGTCGAGGACACACGGCTGACCGTCACCGTCCAGGACTCCGGCCCCTCCACACCGGCCGGCCGTCCCGGCCCGGCGAACGAGGAAGGACACGGCCTGGTGGGCATGCGGGAACGAGCGGCACTCTACGGCGGGCACGTCAGCGCGGGCCCGGCCGGTGGCGGCTGGACGGTGCGCGCCACCCTCGACCTCGCTCCCCAGGCCGGCGCCAGATGACGACCGTGCTCATCGTGGACGACCAGCCGCTCCAGCGGTACGGCTTCCGCATGCTCCTGGACTCCGTGTCCGAGACGGAGGTGGTCGGCGAGGCCGCGCACGGCAGCGAGGCCGTCCGCAAGGCCGCCGAACTGCGCCCCGACGTCGTCCTCATGGACGTACGGATGCCGGGTATGGACGGCATCGAGGCCACGCGCCGCATCGTCGCCGCCGGCGACCGTTCCCGGGTCCTGGTCCTGACCACCTTCGACATCGACGAGTACGTCTACGCCGCCCTGCGCGCCGGAGCCAGCGGCTTCCTCCTCAAGGACGCCCGCCCCGAGGAACTCCTCGCCGGCATCCGCGCCGTGGCCGCAGGCGACGCGGTGATCGCGCCCGCCCTCACCCGGCGCCTGCTGCACGAGTTCGCCCGTCTCGTGCCACCCGGCGGCACCGGCTCACCCGAGGATCCGCGCCTCGGCGCCCTCACCGACCGCGAACGCGAGATCCTCGTCGCCATCGGCAGGGGCTGGTCCAACGGAGAGATCGCCACGCGATTCGTGCTGTCGGAGTCCACGGTGAAGACCCACGTCGGTCGCGTCCTGTCCAAGATCGGCGCCCGCGACCGCATCCAGGCGGTGATCTTCGCCTACGACCACGGCCTGGCCCGGCCCCACGCGGGCTGAGCCCGCCCGGGGGCGGTGACCAGCCCGAGCCGGGCGGGTCCTGCGGCCGTCAGGACGCGGGATCGGTCAAGGTCTTGAAGCAGGGGTCGAGCAGTTCGATGATCCGCTCCGGCCGGGTGTCGCGCAGCGGTTCCAGTTCGAGCAGATGCTTGCCGACGACGACGCCCAGGTGGGCCATGATCAGCAGTGCCGCCCGCAGTTCGGCGTCGTCCCCCTCCAGGACCGCGGAGACCTGCTTGATCTGGCGGTCGAACGTCTCGCGCATCTCCGCGGCCGTGTCCGGGTGGGTGAGCATCGAGCGGAGCATGGCCAGCGAAGGGGCGGGCATGCCCGCGAGTTTCACGCCGAGACCTGCCATGAGCTGCGCGATGAGCGGGTCGGCGGTCTCCGGGGCGGACTGAGCGGCGTCGAGCCGGACCACCTGCCTGAAGAGGTTCTCCTTGCTGTCGAAGTACTGCATCACCAGGGCGGGGTCGACCTGGGCCGCTTTGGCGATGCCTCGGATCGTCGCACGGTCGTAACCGAGCTCACCGAACAGCTGACGCGCGACGTTCAGGATGCGCTTCTCGGTCGAGCGGCGTCGCTCGGCTCGCGAGAGCGGGGGCTCTTCGGTACTCACACACCCATGCTAACCGCTTCACTCAACACACGTTGACCGTGACTGCCGCTTCACTCTACGCTCGTTGAGTGAAAGCGCGGCCGACGGTATCCCGCTCGGCACTTCGACGTCGTCGACGGCGCGCGGCCCCATCGCCCCGGTCCTCCCAAGGAGCAGCATGTCCAACCAGAACACCGTCGGCTCGCCACCCGCCAAGGACGAGCCCGGCGCACCGGGACAGTCGGCGACCGCGCCGTCACGCCCGAACCGCTCCGCCCTCACCCTCACGGTCATCGTGACCTGCTACCTGATGGTGGCCATCGACTCGACGATCGTGAACATCGCACTGCCCAGCATCCAGAAGGCCCTGGGCTTCTCCCCCGTCGGCCTGTCGTGGGTGATCAACGCCTATCTGCTGGCCTTCGGCGGCCTCCTGCTGCTCGGCGGCCGCATGGGCGACATGTTCGGGCGGCGCCGGGTGCTGGTCGTGGGCACCGTGATCTTCACGGTGTCCTCGCTGCTCGGCGGCATCGCCGACACGCCGTGGCTGCTGGTCACGGCCCGGGCGCTGCAGGGAGTGGGCGCGGCGATGGCGGCACCGGGCACGCTCGCCCTGATCGCCGGCAACTTCGAGGAGGGCGCGCCCCGCAACCGGGCCCTGAGCATCTACTCCGCCACCGCCGCGACCGGGACCTCGCTCGGTCTGATCCTGGGCGGCATCCTGACCTCCCTGGCGTCCTGGCGGTGGATCCAGTTCGTCAACGTACCCATCGGTCTGGCGGTGGCGGTGCTCGCCCCGATGTGCATCCGGGAGACCCCGGCGCACTCCGGCCGCTTCGACTTCGCCGGGACGGTCAGCGGCACCGCCGGTGTCACGGCCCTGGTGTACGGGCTGATCCGGGTGCCCTCCGAGGGCTGGGGCAACGGGGTGTCGCTGGCCTGCTTCGCCGCCGCCGTGGTCCTGCTCGTCTCGTTCCTGCCGGCCGAGCGCCGAGCCGCGCAGCCCATCGTCCCGCTCCAGCTGTTCTCGGAGCGCACCCGCACGGCCGCCTACACCAGCATGCTGATGTTCACGGCGACCATCCTCAGCCTGTTCTACTTCCTCAGCCAGTTCATCCAGGATGTCCTGGAGTTCTCCCCGATCCAGGCCGGCCTCGCCTTCCTGCCGATGACCCTGGGCATGTTCGTCGTGGCGCGGGCGGTGCCGAGGATGCTGCCCAGGCACGGTGCCAAGCGGTTCATGGTCGTCGGCGCGCTGCTGATGACCGTCACGGCGATCTGGCTCAGCACCATCTCGGTCTCCGACAGCTACCTCACGGGCGTGCTCGGTCCGATGCTGCTCTTCGGCATCGGCGCGGGCTGCTGCCTGATGCCCACGAACGTGACGGTGCTCAGCGGCGTCCCCCAGCAGCTCGCCGGCGCGGCCTCGGGCGTGCTGCAGACGATGATGCAGCTGGGCGGTGCCCTGGGCCTGGCCATCCTGGTCACCGTGTACGGCACGTCCGCCGACGATGCCGCCAGGCACGCCGGCACGGGCGCCGGCGCGGTGCACAAGGTGGTGACGGAAGGTGTCCGCAGCGCCTTCGCCGGCAGCATCGTCTTCGTCGGCTGCGCTCTGGCCGTCGCCCTGCTGGTGATCCGCGTCCCCGAGCCCCCCGCCGAGGCATGAGCACTCTCCCCCGGCGCTCCGCACCCGGCTCCGCCGCTGAACTCCCTGTCCGGGCCGTCATGGCGGCTGCACGCCTAGCCGACCCCCAGGCTAAGAACCTCGGACATCAGCAACAGTGGACACACGCGAGCCACTGCCGGGCACACAGGAGGCGGAGACCGTGGTCACCGCTCCGCGGCCGACGGGGGCGACCGATCCCGGCGGCATCGGACGGCGCGTGCGGACCGGACGCCTACGGCAAGGGATGAGTCCGGTGTCCACGGTCGCCGCACTGCGCGGTGGAGGCATGGATCTTCCACCCGGTCGGGGCCACGCTCTGCCGTACCACCAGTTGCGGAACCTGTCCCCGGAGGAACGCCGCACCCTGCTGTCCACGCACGGCGTCGGTCGCGTCGCGGCGTCGGCGTCCTTCGGCCCGGCGAGTGTGGTGCGAGGCGCGGTGCCAGGGCCCGCGAGCCCGGCATGATCCGAACGAGAGGCCCTCATAGGTGACCCGGAAGCACCCGCGGACGTCCGGCCGCAGGCACACCTTCGGCAGGTCGCCACCGGCTGACGACACCGAGTCGCCCCGGTCCGCGTCGTCGGCGACGGGCAGCTGTTCGACGTGGCGTACCGCCATGCGGCGAGCCGCCCGGGCGAGGGTGTCGCCCGACCGGACCGTGACGGCGGGCCCCGGGCGTACGCGTGCGCGGGTCAGCGACGGAGCAGGCCGAGGTCGATGGCTGTGGCGACGGCGGCGGTGCGGGATTCGACACCGAGTTTGCCGTAGACGCGGGCGAGGTGTGACTTGACGGTTCCCTCGGTCAGGTGGAGGCGTGCGCCGATGGCTTGGTTGGACAGGCCCTCGGCGACCAGGGCGAGGACTTCTCTCTCGCGCGGGGTCAGGGCGGTGCCGGGGGCGCGGAGCCGGTTCATCAGCCGGTCCGCGACGCTGGGCGCCAGGGTGGTGCGTCCGGCGGCGGCGGTGCGTACGGCGGCGGCCAGGTCCTCGGGCGGGGCGTCCTTGAGGAGGTAGCCGGTGGCGCCGGCTTCGATGGCGGGCAGGGTGTCGGCGTCGGAGTCGTAGGTGGTGACGATCAGCACGCGGGGGGCTCCTGGCCGGGCGGTGATCCGGGCGGTGGCTTCGGCACCGCCCATGCCTCTGCCGAACTGCAGATCCATCAACACGACGTCGATGTCGCCTTCGGCGGCGCGGGTGACGGCGTCCTCGGCGGTGGCGGCTTCGGCCATGACGAGGAGGCCGGGTTCGGTTTCCAGTACGGCGCGCAGTCCGGCCCGTACGACGGGGTGGTCGTCGGCCAGGAGCAGGCGGATGGGGGTGTCGTCGGTCACGGGCGGGCCTCGGGCTCGGTCTCGGTCGGCGGGGTGAGGGGCAGCCGGGCGGCCAGGGCGGTGCCGTGGCCGGGAGCGGATGCGATGGTGAGGGTGCCGCCGAGGGCGTGGACGCGGGCGCGCATGGCGGCCAGCCCGAAGCCGCCTGCCTCGGGGTCGGGGGCGGGCACCTGGTCGGGGTCGAAGCCGTGCCCGTCGTCGACCACGTCAAGGGCGACGCGGTCGCCGAGGTAGCTGAGGGTTACTTCCGTGGTGGTGGCCTCGGCGTGGCGGACGGTGTTGGTCAGGGCTGACTGGGCGATCCGCAGCAGGGCGACCTCGTGCGCGGTGGCGAGCGGGGCGGGGTCGCCGGTGAGGTGGAAGCGTGTGGGCAGCCGGTGCCGGGCGGATGTGGTGGTGCACAGGCGTTCCAGGGCGCCGGCCAGGGTGGTGCCTTCCAGCGTGGGCGGGGTGAGGGCGGCGACGAAGCGGCGGGCTTCGGCCAGGTTGTCGACGGCGGCCTGCCGCGCCTGGCCGACGTAGTGGGCCGCGTTCTCCGGGGCCTGGGGCAAGGCGCGTTCGGCGGCTCGCAGCAGCAGTTGGATGCTGGACAGGCCCTGGGCGAGGGTGTCGTGTATCTCGCGGGCCAGGCGGTCGCGTTCGGCGAGGACACCCGCGGTGTGCTGGGCGGTGGCCAGATCGGCGCGGGTGGCGGTGAGCTCTTCGATCAGTCTGCGGCGGTGTTCGCTCTCCCGGTACAGGGCCTGGTACCCCCACACCACGGCGACCGCCACAGCGGCGCCGAGCGCGGGACCGATGGCCATGGCCGGGCTGAAGGAGTGCTGGTGGGCGGCGAATCCCGCGATCGCCGCGGCGGCGGTCGCGATCACCGCCGTCAGTCCGGCGCGGCGGGGAAGCAGGTGCAGCTGGAGGAAATAGAGCGGGAAGGCGACCCACACGGCGTCGGGGGACAGGGCGAGGAGCACCAGCCAGCAGGCGCCCACGGCAGCCAGCCACAGCCCGGCGGCCCGCCGCGAGCGGCGTACGCCCGGCAGCACGGGCCCGATCGCGTACACCAGACCGCACGCTGCGGACGCGGCGACGATCCATCCGGCGTGGGGCCGGTCGCCGGTCACGGCCCGGGCGGCGGCCAATGCGAGCAGGCCGATGAGCAGCAGATGCAGGCACCAGGCCAGGGCTCGGGTGGTCGGGGTCAGGGCGGGAGCAGCGGTGTTCACAGTACGTCCCAGACTACGGAGGCGGCGGGCCGAGGGGCCTCTGTCGAAAGTTGCGACCCGCATTCCGCCTTTCGGCCCGCCAAGTGCCGTCCTGCGCCAGACCCGCGCACTGGGGGTCGTCGGCGACGGTGGAGGCATACCGCTTCCCGCCGGAAAGGACAGTCGAGGCGTGTTCGTTGCCTGGAGAGATCTCAAGTTCGCCAAAGGGCGCTTCGCCCTGACGGGGACCGTCATCGTGCTGATCACCCTGCTGGTCGGGCTGCTGTCCGGGCTGACGGCCGGACTGGGCCGACAGAACATCTCCGCGATCACGTCCCTGCCCGCCGACAAGATCGCCTTCCAGGCGCCCGGCGGCAGTCAGAGGCTGTCGTACGCCAACTCCACCGTCACCGAGCGGCAGTGGCAGCAGTGGTCCGAGGCGCCCGGCGTCGAGGACGCCGAACCGCTGGGGATCACCACCACCAAGGCCACCGCCGGGAACAAGAGCACCGGGGTCTCCGCCTTCGGTGTCCAGCCCGGCTCCCGCCTGGCCCCCGACAGCAACAAGATCACCGACAGCGCGGTGGTGCTGTCCGCCCAAGCCGCCGACGACCTCGGCCTGCGCCCGGGTGACTCCCTCACCCTGGCCGGGCGGCGCTTGACGGTGGCAGCCGTCAAGGGCGACTCCTCTTTCAGCCACACCCCGGTCATCTGGACCAGCCTCAGTGTCTGGCAGGAGACCGCACCTCCCACCGGCCGGGGAAAGGGCCCGACCGCCACCGTGATCGCCCTGAACACCACCTCCCCTGCCGATACGGCGGCCACCGACCACCGGGCCGGCACCCGGACGGTCACCAAGGACGACTCACTGTCCGCGATCGGCTCCTACACCTCCGAAAACGGGTCTCTGCAGCTGATGCGCGGCTTCCTGTTCGTCATCTCCGCGCTCGTCATCGGCGCCTTCTTCACCGTCTGGACCATCCAGCGCAGCGGCGACATCGCCGTCCTCAAGGCCCTGGGCGCCTCCACCGCGAGCCTGCTGAAGGACGCTCTCGGCCAGGCCGTCGTCCTGCTCACCGGCGGCACCCTGCTCGGCACCGGCATCGCCGCCGCCCTCGGAGCACTCCTGACCGGCTCCGCCGTGCCCTTCCTGCTCACCCCCACCACTGTCCTGCCCCCCGCCGCTGTGATGGTCCTCCTCGGCACCGTCGGAGCAGCCCTGTCCGTCCGCCGCATCACCTCCGTCGACCCGCTGACCGCCCTGGGGAGCGCCCGATGAGCCTGAAACTGACCGACATCACCCTCACCTACCCCAACGGCGACACCCGCCTGACCGCCCTCGACCAGGTCAGCCTGGAGGTCCCCAGGGGCAGCCTGACCGCCGTGGTCGGCCCCTCCGGCTCCGGCAAGTCCAGCCTCCTCGCGGTTGCCGCCACGCTGATCACACCCGACTCCGGCACCGTCACCATCGACGGCGCCTCCACCACCGGTCTGACCCGTGGCGAGCTGACGGAACAGCGCCGCCACAAGATCGGCATCGTCTTCCAGCAGCCCAACCTGCTGCCCTCCCTCACCGCCGCCGAACAACTCCAGGTCATGGCCGGGATCGACGGCCGCAAGCCCCGCACCGCCCGCTCCCGCGCGATGGAGCTCCTCGACGCCGTCGGCCTGGCCGACCAGTCCGGCCGACGGCCCCACCAGCTCTCCGGCGGCCAGCGCCAGCGCGTCAACATCGCCCGCGCCCTGATGAACGACCCCAGCGTCCTCCTGGTCGACGAACCCACCAGCGCCCTCGACCACGAACACGGCGCCGCCGTCATCGACCTGATCACGCGGCTGACCCATCAGCAGGCCACCGCCACCGTCCTGGTCACCCACGACCGCGCCTACCTCACCGACGTCGATCAGATCGCCGAAGTCCACGACGGACGCCTGCGCATCCCGGCCATGAAGCGTTGCTCGGCCTGACCACATACCCCCATGTCCAACATGTCCAACGCCTCTGTCAGGACCTCTCAGCGGGGGCGCTGCGGGCGGTGCTCCCGGGGGTTGGGCGGGTTCGGGCCGGGGGTTGGGCGGGTTCGGGCCGGGGGGTCGACGGGTGGAGGGGGCGGCTTTGCGCTGTGCCCCGCGACACCCTGGAGTGACCGACGCAGACCGAGGTCCGACCTGCCGGTCGCGCAGGCCGCAAACAAGTCCTCCGACTCACCAGGCTGGGCGTAAGCCGCATACCGTGTACGGGGAGTGCAGGACCTCCCTCGCCGCGGGCAGTGTCGAGCCGGACCCAGCCACAGGCACACCGACGCTCTCGTACGACGCCCTGTCCGGGGCGGTCACACGGCTGGCGGCAGGGGCGGGGCCGCTGCCCCCCCATTACCTTCTCGGTGGCCCCGCAAATGGCGAGGCGCACTGTCCTCGTCCGTCCGGAGCGAGATCCAGGAGGCCGCCAACCAGGCGCTGCGCTTGCCTGAGGCGAAGGACTGGGAGCTTTGGCCTTCTTCCGCCTCACAGATCGGCGTCGTGGCGTTGACCTCAGGGTCCTCGGTCGGTGCGGTGATGTCCGAGACCAACGCGGCGTAGTCAGCACCAAGTCAGCACCAAGTCAGCACGGTAGCCAGCACCAGACCGTCAAATCACGCCAAACTACGCGTCCCGGACAGCAGTCGTTGCGACCATCTCCGAGCCCCTGAACCGCCCTTCCGTGAGCCGGCATGGTGGCCAAACGCATAGTCGCCCCCCGAACTATGTTGCCCCACCACATGTGCCCCTGACGTGCGTGTTTCTACGGTGTGCCGACACGTACCCGTCCCCACCGCACACGAGGAAGTGGCGCACATGGCCTCCGGAACCACCGCTCCCCCACCCCCCGCCAGCCTCCCCCGCATCGTCGCCGCCAGCCTCATCGGGACCACGATCGAGTGGTACGACAACTCATCCGATCGAGGCTAGGACCTGCGGCTTTTCCGATAATTACCCTTCCGAGTCAGCACCGAACCAGCACCGGGAATTCTCGTGCTGGCTGGGCAACGGGGGAGCACTCGGCCTGGCCGACGGCTGCCCTGATGACGCGCACCAGAGATCGTCACTGACAGTAGCGCGGTCTATCCGGCGAGGGTGAGGTCGTGCATCCGGGCGATGCCCAGCATGGCGTGATGGACTCCGTCGCCTTTGAGGCGGCAGTCGCGGAGGATCTTGCAGGTCTTCATGCGCGCGAAGACGTCTCGACGCGGGCGCAGACCTGCTTCTGGCACTTGTTGTTCGCTTCCTTACAGTCCGGAAGGTCTTCGCCCTTGCGTCGGCGGTGGAGCATGACGAGCCCGGTGCCGGGATAGCCGCCGTCGGCGATCGTGAGTGTTCTGCCGGCAGCGGCTTTGGTGCCGGATTCCTCCCGTGCCTTGCAGTCGTTGCGGTTAGCCGGGCAGGGGCCGGCCGGCCACGACGACCAGGCGCGTATCGGCGTGACGACGACCTGGTGGTTGGTCGAGCACCGGTAGTTCTTGGACTACTCCGCCACCGCGTGGTCCCGGGTTGGGACCAGGCTGCCGTCCACGATGAGCACAGTGTCCTTGGCGAACCGCTTGCGGGGTTGGAACGCGAGCATCGGCCCGAGGTGGTCGATGGTGCGGTCCGCTGCCGACTTGGAGACACCGGAGAGCGGGGCGAGTTGGCGCATCGTCACTTTCGTGTGCCAATACGCCGCGACCGGCAGAGCCCGGTCCTCCAGCGGCGGCTCCACGGCCGGCCCTTGCGGACCGCGTCAGCACCCTCACGTCGCAGTACGGTCACCAGTTGCCGAACAGGCGAGGGCTCAGCCCGGTGAACGCTCGGCGCCGATGTCCCGTTCACGACGGTTCTGGACGGTCCACCGAACCTTGAGCGGCGCCCCCCGGCCCGGCGACCTGTGTCAGTCGAAGAGAGCTACGACTCCACTCACCCAGATCGCAAGGAACGCAAGGGCCCCCACCAGGCAGCCGACGCCCGCCAGCACACCGCCGACCGTCCACGGCTCAAAGGGCGCCTCGTACTCCTCTTCCAGATCGTCCCGGTAGGAGTCCGGGTCGTCCCAGTCGACGGGGTGACCCAGCTCCTCGGCGCAGGCAGTCCGCACCGCGGCCAACTGCCCCTCCGCGAAGGCGGTGGCAGCCATGGCCTCGGGACCACGCCAGGCGAGGGCTTTCATCCGCCACCCGGGAGACCCGTACCGCGCCTCGAAGGAAGCGGTCTCACCGGCGTTCCGGTCCTCCTCGAGGTACATCCAGCGTCCAGCCTCGGCGGCATCGCCGTAGAGCCGGTACACCTCGGCCAGACGCCGGCGAAGCGTCAGGTCGTACGGGAAGGACGAGACGAGACCGCGTAGACGCTGGCGCGCGACGGGAATCCGGCCGGCGGCCAGGTCTGCATCGACTCGGGCAAGGGTCTCTCTCAGGGGCATGAACGCATGATCGGATACCGCACTGACTTACGTCGACCTGGTTTTGTCGCTCAGCACTCGCTCGCTCTCAACGGCATCGGCTGGACCGGGACAGCCCCTTAGCGCATCGCTTGAACACCGTCCGCGTTGGCGTGCTAGGTTCTGTCGTCAAATGTCACGCCCACATCAGGAGCGATGCGAGGGTGATGGCTGCTTGGTAGGACTCGGTGGTCTTGTCGTACCGGGTGGCGATGCCGCGCCACTGCTTCAGCTTGTTGAAGCACCGTTCCACCACGTTGCGCCGCTTGTAGATGTCGCGGTCGAAGGCCGGGGGCCGTCCGCCACGGCTGCCGCGGTTCAGCCGGTTGCGGACCTGATCGGCTCGCTCGGGAATGGTGTGGCTGATCCCGCGCCGACGCAGCCAGCTGCGTATCGCCCTGGAGCTGTAGCCCTTGTCGCCCAGGACGTGCGAGGGCCGCACCCGGGGCCGCCCCGGGCCTGGGCGGGGCACCCGGATCGCCTCCATCACGGCGGAGAACTGGGTACAGTCGTTGGTGTTGCCGCCCGTGACGATGAAGGCGAGCGGGCGGCCGGCACCGTCGCAGGCCAGGTGAATCTTGCTGGTCAGGCCGCCTCGGGAGCGCCCGAGAGCTGGGCTGCGGAGCCCCCTTTTCGGGCGCCGGCGGCATGCTGGTGGGCGCGGACGATGGTGGAGTCGACCGACACCAGCCAGTCGATGTCACCGACGGCGTCGGCCCGGGACTGGGCGGCGCGGAGCATCCGTTCGAACGTGCCGCCCACCGGCGAAAACGGGTGTGCAGCGTGGCCCACGACCCGTACCGCTCAGGCACATCCCGCCAGGCCGTCCCGGTACGGAACTTCCACACGATCCCGTTGAGGACCCTGCGGTCATCCAGCCGCTTGCGCCCTCGCGATGACACGGGCAGCAGCGGCCTGACGAAGTCCCATTCGGCATCGGACAGTTCATGGCGACGTATCACCCGTCCATGATCCACCACTCAAGATCATTTGAAGACACTGCCTAGGGCACGTGACTGAGATGGGTAATGATCGGCCGATCACATGACTTAAGCACTCAATTTCGCTACGGATGCGATGGCCCCGATCCCGCCACGACCTGACGACGGCGAACCCCTCAACGCTGTGTCGTGTTCGGCTTTCTACCCGCTTCCGCAATCCATCGTGCGACGCCCTCGAAGGCGCTCAGCGCTCGCACATCATAGGGTCCGAAGAAGTCCTGACAGTCGTGGCCGAGCCGGTTGTAGAGAGCCACGGCTCCTCGTGCATCGCCTGACTGACCGGTGATTTCAGCGTGTTTCGCGCGCGCCTCGATCACGGACTGGTCAGTCGGTCCGAACCTGCGCTCAAGGTCGAAGATACGGCGGTCCAGTGCACGGATGCTTCCAGAGAGGCCGACATCGGTGGCGGACGTCTCCACCTGGTCTGCCTCTTCCATCGCATCACCCAGGCCCGTCGCATCCAAAACATGCTGGATCTCCCTCACCGCATCCGCCACGGTTTGGGCGCTCTCCGGGCGCCGCGCCGGCTCCTTGGCCAGCAGCATGTGAACAATGGAGTCCAGCTGAGGGGGAACGCCGGGGCGGTGTGCGCTCGGTGGTGCCGGTGTGTCCTCCTGGTGCATCCTGCCCACGGCCATGACGTCGTCGCCGGGGCTGCCGAACGGTGGGCGGCCTGTCAGCATCTCGTAAAGGACGCAGCCCACGGAGTACAAGTCGCTGCGCAGGCTTCCCTGTTCACCACTCCATCGCTCCGGTGCCTTGTAGAGCGGGGTGCCTGCGGTCGTCTGCGACTGGGTGACGTCGGCGAGGAACGCCAGCCCGAAGTCCACGATCTTCACGTCGCGTTCCTGAGTGATCATAATGTTGTCGGGCTTGATGTCGCGATGGAGCACCTTGGCCTTGTGCGCGGCCTCAAGCCCTTCGCATATCTGGCGGGTCCAGCGCACGGCTGGCTCGAGAGCGAGAGTCGCGCCTGTCTTCAGGTGTTCAGCGAGTGACTTGCCGTCTACGTACTCCATGACGATGTACAACTCGCCGTCATGTTCGCCGGTGTCGTAGATGTGCGCGACGTGGGGGTGGTTGATCCGCGCCATGGCCAGACCTTCGCGTTCGAACATCTTCACCGTCGAATCGACGAACTCCGTGAGAGCTCCCTGTTGGGAGAGCCGGCGCCGAGCGAGGAACTTCAGAGCCACGGTTCGGCCGAGTTTCGTGTCCTCGACCATCCATACATCGCCCATGGCGCCTCTGGCAGGGTCGCCTTTCTGCTGGTAACGACCGCCGATCAGCTGCAAGGCATCCACCTGTGTCTCTCTTCCGTTCACTCGCCACACCCCGATGAGCCGCTGGTCAGTCCGGTGTGCGATTGCCTCCCCACATTGTGAGGGCCGTCAGACCCCGCATCGCCTCATGCCACTCCTCGAAGAAGTCCTCACGCTGCTCCAGGGCCTCGGCCAACGTAGATACGGCTTCACGCCGTAGCCGGCCCCCCTGATCGAGCACGTGCTTCCTGCGCAGGGGAACACCCCATATCTCCCCCGCTGCCCACGCGAACATGGCGAGGGCGACCAGGAGGAACAGTCCCAGCCATACCCCCTCAGTGAACGGCACCACGAGTGACCCGGTGAGGGTTCCGATCGCCAGGGCACCCCAAATGCGCGGCCATCGGCGCACCACCGCGTCCGACTGCTTCTGCGTCTGCTGTTCGATGTGCGTCGCCAGGTCATCAAGGAGTGGGCCTGGATCGACCGTCCGCTGCGGATCCGTCGGGACGGTGCAGGACCAGTCGGCGATGGTCAGGTTGACGTATTGAGGGAGGTGGTACCGGGAGGCTGCCACGATGCGGTTGGCGGCATGCTCCAAGCTCGGCCAGATGGCGCGAAGGGCCATGCGGCGGGCCGGAGAGCCGAGCCGCGCTGTGGCCGGCTCGAAGACGGCCTGGTCGAGGAGCGTCATGAAGGTCACTGGTTCCGCGTCAGGACCAAGGGACATCTCGTGTGCTGCCTTGGCCGCTTCGAGGTCTCCTCCATGCTCGATGACACGTTCGAGCCGGTGCATTCTCTCTCTCATGGCGGCCTCATCGGGCTCAGGTTGGTTGATGAGCCGCTCCAGGGCACTTTCGACGTAGTGGCCGGTGCTGACGGGCCAGTCGACCCCGTTCGGCCCGTCTGGAAATGTGCGCCTGAGGTGAGCCAGAGTTCTGCCGGGCACTGATGCCAGCTCCCAGCCTTCCTCGAGCGACTCCCACTGCCGCCCGCACGCCTCGCGCAGTGCGTCGTACTGGCCCCTGGGCATGGGTCGGCGCAGGCTCTGCAGCCGAACCTCGCACTCGCCGTCATCGGCCAGGTCGACAGGCGGATAGGAAGCAACCGGAGTGAGCTGCCTGCTCTGACTCCATCCCGTCATCGCCACCTGCGTATAGCCGAGCGCCTCCTCTCCCAGTTCCTTGCTCGCGATCGCGTCCAGGACCACGAAGAAGTCCTGCCCGAGTCGGTCAGGATCAAGTGATTGCAGGTAGAGATCCATACAGTTGGCCGCCTTGACCTGGTCTCCGAGGCGGGAATAGGTCAGTGCAAAGAAGAGGTTGGTTTTGGCGGCGTCCAGCATCAGCGCGTGTGCGTGGGCGCTCTCGCCTCGTTCTACCTCGTTACGGAATGCGGCTGCTACCGTCATGGCAGCCGGTGCCAGCCAGTATGTCGGTTCGAGAAGCATGCGTTCCTCTGTGCAGGCTCGCACCGTAGCCGTATTGACGACTCCCCTGTTGACGGCGTGCGCAGTGAGGGTGTGAACGAGTCCGCGGGCCAGCGCACGCGTGTGCTTCCGCTGGGCGAAGTCCGCATGCCATTGGGTTGTCAGGCGGGACAGCTCGGCCTGGGCCTTGGCCACCTCTCGGTCGCGACCGTACTGTTCGATGAAGCTGTCCAGGGTCTGACGTGTGTCGGTAACCGCGCTCTCCAACCCCGCAAGCTCTTTGCGGACTTCGGTTAGTTCGCCGCTGAGCTTGCCGACGTGTGCTCGTACGCCGTGGAGGTTCTCCTCGAAGCCTTCCAGCTTTCCCTCATGCCGAGTCTGGCTTTGTCCTATGCCCTCCACCCGTTCACGGAGTCGCTCCAGTGCCGAGTCCGATTCGTACCGGTCTTCCATGACGTCCCCCGGGCTCCTCGTGTCACGCAGCACGACTTGCTCATTATCCGGTCAACGCGCACCAGCGGTAATCAACTGGCCGAGTTTGTCGCGCGGTTGTGTGCTGGCGGCCGTGTCAGTGCATGGTGGCAGTATGGCGTGCCACGTTCCCGGCGCACTTGACGGAGGAAGCCTCTTGCGTGAGATCGTTTACTTGTCGGAGAGCAAACTGCGGCAGTTCATGCCCGAGCCGCGGCGCGCCCCGCGTACGGCTGCTCTTCGGGTGACCACGCCGTTCGGCGGTATCGACATGGACGCGCCGACCACGGACGAAGAGCAGAGCCGGCACCGACGTCAGGTGTACCGGCATGTGGAACTTGTTGCGGACTGGTACGAAAGGCCAGGGCTGCGACCTGGGCAGTGGGTTCAGTATGAGGTGCCTCTTCGATGCGTGACGCTCAGCGGCGCCCACGAGGACCTCGTGCTCTTCGTGGACCCCGCGCCCGGAGGAGACTTGAACCCGGCATCGGGGCAGAGTTGCCGTCTGCTGATGCACGGTTCTGTCCGGCACCTGCGAGGCTGGAACCCGATGTCAGTCGACGGGCCCGTGTTGGAGGTAGCGAACTCAGCCTCCAGCCTGGGACATGCATTCGTCACGAGGGCCGGCCAGGTCGTCGAGGCACTCACCAGACACCGCGACCCCATGGCGGCAGATCAGGCCGCTTCACGGACAGCCCCCGATCTTCACCGCCGAGGCGTGCAGGAACTGTTGCACGCCCTGGACAACGAAGACCTCAGCCTTGACACATCCGCTTTGATGACCGGATACGCGCGCGTCACGGGAGTGCTACCCGGTAGCAGTGCCAACAGGCCGTGCGTAGTGGCGAGCCCGCTCATCGTGGAGTACGCGGCGGCCGCTTCGGATTGAGCGCTGCCCGCAAGCGTTCAGGAGCGCCGCAGCAGGACGCGCGCAGGCGTCTGGTAGGTCGTGCAGAGACCACGCTTCGACCCAAACCATCATGACCGCACATACGAACCTCGGGTACGTCCAGGTAACGGACGTACCCGCCTTGCCGACGGCTCGGAGTCCGGGAACTCTCGTGCTGGCCGGGGGACGGGGAAACACCCGACCTGGCCGACGACTGCCCTGATGACGCGCACCAGTGATCGTCACCGCGCATATCCGGGTCTCTGCTGAAAGGACCCCGGCCGGTTGGCCGGGGTCCTCTGGTGTTGCGGCGCTGAGGATCAGTTGCTGCCGGCGAGTTCGCCGGTCAGCCTGCCGTGGAGGTCGGCGCTTGGGTCGTTCAGACCGGTGATCTCGACGGTCTTCCCGCGCTGGGCGTACTTGGTCTCGATCGCGTCCAAGGCAGCGACGGAGGAGGCGTCCCAAATGTGGGCGGCCGAGAGGTCGATGACGACCTTCTTCGGGTCGCCGGCGTAGTCGAACTGGCCGACGAGGTCGTTGGAGGAGGCGAAGAACAGCTCCCCGGTGACGGAGTAGACGACCGTGCTGCCGTCGGGGTCGATGACGGCGGTGACGTGGGCGAGGCGAGCGACGCACTTGACGAAGATCACCATGGCGGTGATGGTGCCGACGACGACGCCGATGGCGAGGTTGGAGGTGGCGACCACGACGATCACAGTGACAACCATGACGACGACCTCACCGGCGGGCATCCGCTTCAGTGTCTTGGGGGCGATGGAGTGCCAGTCGAAGGTGCCGAAGGCGACCATGACCATGACGGCGACCAGCGCGGCCATGGGGATGTCGGAGACGACCGGCCCGAAGACGATGCACAGCACCATCAGGAACACACCCGCCAGGAAGGTGGAGACGCGGGTGCGGGCTCCGGATACCTTCACGTTGATCATCGTCTGACCGATCATCGCGCAACCACCCATGCCGCCGAAGAAGCCGGTGACGATGTTGGCGATGCCCTGTCCGATGGACTCACGGGTCTTGGAGGAGTGGGAGTCGGTGATGTCGTCGACCAGCTTGGCCGTGATCAGGGACTCCATCAGTCCAACCAGCGCCATCGCCAGGGCGTAGGGGGCGATGGTGGTGAGCGTGTCCAGGGTGAAGGGCACGTCGGGCAGGCCGGGCACCGGCAGCGAGGAGGGCAGCTTGCCCTTGTCGCCGACGGTGGGCACGGCGATCCCGGCGGCCACGGTGATCACGGTGAGGATGACGATGGACACCAGAGGCGCCGGAACCACCCTGGTGACCTTCGGAAAGAACACCATCAGCGCGAGCCCGCCGATGATCAGCGGGTAGACCGGCCAGGGCACGTCGTGCATCTCGGGGACCTGCGCCATGAAGATCATGATGGCGAGGGCGTTGACGAAGCCGGTCATCACCGAGCGGGGCACGAACTGCATCAGCTTTGCCACACCGATCGCACCGAGGACCACCTGGAAGACACCGGCCAGGATGACGGTGGCCATCTGGAGCAGGACGCTCCCGCTGCGCGCGTCTGAGACGGGACGCCAGAACCCACAGACGGGATAACTCCTGGCCAGAGGCCCCATTAGCCTCAATCCGGCCAGGGGTGGGGATCCCTGGGACTGCAAAACCCGTGCTCAGGACGGTCAGTTGACCATCCGGACCGAAGTCGCCCGCTATCCGGTATGGATCTTCCGGTCGCGTGCTTGGGCTGAGTCGAGGGGCACATCGGCTACTGCTCGCCCGTCAGCCCCCCTGCCGCACCGCCGCCGTCTCATCCGGACGAGCGCTGACGGCCAAAGGGCTGAGCCCAGAAGGCCGCTCCTCAGCGTGCGATCAGCAGTCGCCGGACGACATAGCCCGCCGAGTCCACGCCGGAACGCCCGCCTTCGACGAGTGCCGCCACAGCGACCCGGGAGTTGTACGCAGTCAGCCAGCCGTTCGTGTGATCCCCTTCCTCCGCGGTACCCGTCTTCGCTCCGACATCCGCGAGTCCGCCGAGGCGCGGTGCCGCGGTACCGCTGGTGGCCACATCACGCATCATCGTCTGCAGGTACCCCGCCGTCGTTGCCGATATGGGCCGTGGCGCTCGCTCCTGCTCCTGGCCCGGGAGGATGATCGGCTGGTGGAAGCCGGCATTGCGCACCGTTGCCGCTACCGACGCCATGAACAGCGGTGTGGCTGTGACCTTGCCCTGCCCGATGAACTGGGCCGCCTGGTCTCCCCCTTGGACGTCCGGCGGAATGCTGGGGTCCGTGGTGGCGACGCCTCCGCCGATCGACCAACTGCCCATCCCGAAGACGTTCACGGCCTCGTCGTGCAGGGCGGAGGCGTCTCCGTCGTGCACGAGGTGGTGAAAGCCCTCCTTGATGAACGAGGTGTTGCACGAGACAGCGAACGCCTGGGCCAGGGTGGCCCCGGGATTGGCCCTCACACCCGGGTCGTTGTGGAAGACCTGACTGTTGGCTGTCACCGAGTTGGCGCAGGGAGCCGGACTGTTCGCCGTCAGGCCCGCCTGGTCGAACAGGGCGGCCGACGTGATGATCTTCATCGTGGAGCCCGGTGACTTGATGCCGTTGATGGCGATGTCCCCGTCAGGTCCCGTGTGCGCGACCGCGAGAATGTGCCCGTTCCGCCAGTCGAGCGCCACAACTCCCGCCGGCTTTTCCTGGAGATGGCCGTCTTCCACGGCCTCCTCGGCCACCGCTTGGAGAGACGCATCGATGGTCGTCTTGATGATCGGCGCCCGCCCTTTGACGAAGACGTGCAGCGTCCTGCGCGCATCGCCGGGACCGACTGCGGCCACGCCCATGTCACCGGTTCCTCCGGTTGGTTCGGCGTTCTCGCGGATCGTCGCCGCCATCTGCCGAAGAGAGGGGAAGCCCGCGAGTTCCGTCTTGCCGTCGCTGGCGACGACCCTGACCGCGCCCAGGTCGCGCGGGAGCTTGCCAGCGGTCAGTGACTGGCCGCCTGTGAGTCCTGGATAGAGGACCGAGTTGTTCCAGTGCACCGCCGGCGCACCGTTACGGCTCTGCAGCACGGCCACCGCACTCGAATACCTCCAGGTTCCACCCGCCACCTGAGCCGTCACGTGGAAGGTGACCTTGGTGCCACCGGGCGCCGCGGCAGAGGGCCCCACGGCCACTACGTCACTGAAGACGAGGTTCTTCAGATGCAGCCCTTGCGCGTAGCTCCGCAAGGCTGGGGCGGCCGTGTCCGGCGCGTCCGTAGCAGCAGCCGCCCGCTGTAGACGCTGGCCGGACCAGTCATCCAGGAAGGACCGGGCCAGCTCGACCGCCTTGTCGTTGGATGGCGGGGAGCTGGACAGCGCCGAAGGATCGAAACTGTCTCCCACCGGACTCTCACTCGCCGTCGTGCCGGAGACCAACCCGTGGACAACGCTGTAGGCACCGATCCCACCGGCGGCCAGCACCACGGCGCACGCACCCGCGATCCCCATCTTCACAGCCACGTTCATGTGGGGATCTTACACGCTTTGCACTGTACAATCTTTAGAGCATCGAAAGATCGTTGCTCAATGTCCGACTTAGCGGACCGCCTAGTCGAACACGTCGGCGACCGCGACCACACTCTCTCGTGGCGCTCTCCGCCGCCGCAGCACCACCCGACTATGGCAGCGTGGCCCATCATTTTGCATACTGCAAGGTAAGGAAGGGGAACCGATGGCCAGCAGGGCACCACTGGATCCGGCCCATGTGGACCCGAACAAAATCATCACCGGTTTGGGCCCAGGAACGGCGAGGCCTGGAATCCGCACCAGCCCCTGGGGACTCATGCTGCTGGCCATAGCGGTTGGTGGCGGCGCGGGAGCCGGTTCAGTGGTCTTTCGTTGGTGCATCCTCGCCTTCACCCGCGCTTTCTCCGGTCACACTGACTATGCGTCCGCTCCCGGCAGCAGCAACCCGCACGTGCCCTGGCTCGGCCCGTTCTTCGTACTTCTGGCCCCGGCTCTCGGCGGCCTCCTCTACGGCCCTCTGGTCAACCGGTTCGCGAAGGAGGCGCGCGGACACGGGGTCCCCGAGGTGATGCTTGCCGTCGCCCAGCGGGGCGGGAAGATCAGTCCGAAGGTGGCCGTCGTCAAGACCCTCGCATCCGCCTTGACCATCGGCTCAGGTGGCTCGGTGGGCCGCGAGGGACCGATCGTGCAGATCGGGTCGGCCCTGGGATCGACGCTCGGCCGCCTCGCGAAGGTAACGGAAGGCCGCATGCGGCTCCTGGTCGCCTGCGGCGCGGCAGGTGGTATCGCGGCCACGTTCAACGCTCCGCTAGCCGGCGTCTTCTTCGCCATGGAGTTGGTCCTCGGCACCTTCAGCGCGGAGGCATTCGGTGTGGCCGTGCTCTCCAGCGTCACAGCCAGCGTGATCGGCCGGGCGGCTTTCGGCGATGTGGCGTTCCTGACTCTGCCACGCTTCCACGTCGACCACCTCACCCAGTACGGCCTCTTCGCCCTGCTCGGCGTCCTGGCCGCAGCGGTGGGAACGGGATTCTCACGCGTCCTGTACCTGATCGAGGACGCCTGCGACTGGCTCTGGCGGGGTCCGGAATGGCTGCGACCGGCGGTCGGCGGGCTGGCTCTGGGCGTACTGCTCCTGGCCTTGCCGGAGATGTACGGCGTCGGCTACCCGGTCCTGGAGAAGGCCACCGAGGGTCGCTACGCGATCGGTCTTCTACTCCTGCTCCTGGTGGGCAAGGTGCTGGCCACAAGTCTGACCATCGGCATCGGCGGCTCAGGTGGCGTGTTCGCGCCGAGTCTGTTCATCGGGGCGATGCTCGGAGCCGCGTACGGCCTCGGAGCCCACGACCTGCTGCCCGGAACGGCGGGGGCTGTGGGCGCCTACGCCTTGGTGGGGATGGGGGCCGTTTTCGCGGGCGCCTCTCGGGCGCCGATCACCGCCGTGGTGATCCTCTTCGAGCTGACCGGGGAGTACTCGATCATCCTGCCGCTGATGCTCGCCATCGTGCTCGCTACGGCCACCAGCCGCTTGCTGTCACGGGACACCATCTACACCCTCAAGCTGCGTCGCCGGGGCATCGATCTCACCGCCCCCGCCCACGACGCACCACTCGGCTTTCAGCGAGTCGGCGCGGTCATGGAACCGCTGCCCACGCCGCTGCTTTCGTCCACGCCGCTCCCGGACGCGGCGGATGCCCTGAGTCACTCCGGGTACGACGCACTTCCAGTGGTGGACGAGGCCGGTGTCCACATCGGCGTCATATCCGCCCAAGCCGTCGCCGAGGCGCTGATGGAAGATCCCGAGGCCGTGCCCACGGGCATCGGTGAACTGACCGAGCCGTCCACCCCGATCACCACGGACCAGAACTTGGCGCAGGCTGTGCACGTCCTGCTCAACGGTGCAGGCTCGGGGGTTCCCGTCTTCGATTCCGCACGCAGCCGTCCGGTCGGCTGGCTCAGCCATCGCAGCGCGCTGCGGGCAGTCCACCCTGTGCCAGCGCAGTAAACCTCTTGCCCCGGCTTCGCCCTCGTTCCCCCGGACCAGGTCGGTACCGGTCGCGGGTGGTACGGCCGTGCCCACCGGGGTACTGCGGGAGCACGTGGCGGCCCCCGGGCCGCCAGAGAGTGCGCGCGATGACGGACGGGAGAGTGCGATGTACCCGCGACGTGACGGTGAGGAGCCGGCCGGCAGCCCTGTGGGCGACGCGGCGGCCCGGCTGGCAGAGGACACCGCCGAACTGGCCCGGCGGGAGGTCAGGGCGATCCAGCAGGAGGCCCTGAGCGCCCTCCGGCGCTTGGGCGCCGGCGGAGCGCTGCTCGCCGGCGCGGGCACGTGCAGCGTACTCGCGCTGTGGGCGGCGCACGAGGCAGCGTTGCGCGGTGTCGAGTCCGTGCTGCCGAGGGGACGGGCCGCGCTGACGCTGGCTTGTCTGTACGCCTCCTCCGCGGCAGCGCTCGGCATGGCCGCCCGGAACCGCCTCCGCTCCGCCGCCCAGGCCACCGCCGACAGCATGACAAGGGAAGCACAGCGGCTGGAGCAGGGACAAACTGAGTCGTCTCCGGTACCGACAGGGACCGACCAGGACGCGGACGATCTGGAGTGATCGGCGTGACGGGCGGCTCACGGCCTTGCCACGAGGTCGTGGAACGGGCACTGCGGGACCGGGGGCGTCGTACCGTCTGGTCGGCCATCACCAGGCGACGATCGCCGCTTGCTGCCCATGTCCCGTGCGGCTAACCGGCCCTCTCGCATCCTCCACCAGGAAGAATGAAGGCCGAGGCGGCGCGGTCGGCCCGGCGGCAGCCATTCGCCCGGCACAACTCGCCGGGCCGAGGGCAGGCGGCTGTCAGGAACCTGTCGCCCTCGCTCCGCGCTCGGGCAGCCACCACTGCCGTCGGTCGGCCATTACCCTGCCCGCTGTCAGCCCAGCAGCCCCTCACCGGAGCGGACGACTCAGCCGGGCCGGCGTAGACCTGTGCCAGTGGGAAGCGGAACCTCGGTGGGTCCGGCGGGCGGGCGGATCGAGCGAACGACCGCCACCACACTCGCCCCGACGACGGCCGCCGCCCATGGGACCAAGTCGTCCAGTGGCCCCTGCCCCACACCCCGGGGAGGCACCGAGCCCCTGGGGTCGTAGACCACGGGGAGTACATCCCCGGGTCGGCTCGTCGGCCCACAGCCGCGCCAGATCTGAGTTCCGAGCGTAACGCCACGGGCGTCTGAGACCGAGCAGAGATACCGGCCCCGCTCGCTGTCCGCGGCATTCCCCTTCTCCACCGACGTCACCACCGCGGACTCGACCAGCCCCCGGCTTTCCAGCACCATCCCGGCGGCGGCCTGCGGAGTCCGTGCCGCGAATGCCATCGCCAGCAGCGCGGTGATACCGACCAGCGCGCGCCCGGCTCTCACACACATGAGGTAGACGGCAAGAGCCGCCGCGCAGACCATGCTCGCCTCACCGCCGGCCAGTGAGGGTTTGCCCACCCACGCTCCGAAGAACGCGACACCGACCATCGCCACGACGCCGAGTACGCCGACGAGGAGCCCTTCAGCCACCAGCCAGCGGGGCGGTGCACCGGTGAATCCGGCCGGCCCCCAGACCATGTCGCGAACGTGGACCGCGAGGCGTGGCGCACCGAACGAGGAGGGCCGGGGCCCCTGGCGTCGGGATGTCACTTCCGGACGGCCTTCCCTCTCCTCATGGACCACATGTGCCGCCGCTCGCGTAGCGCATCCGGCCTCCATGGTGTCGGACAGCGCGACGGCCCGGACCGCCGGGTCACGCTGCCGCCTTCATGCTGCCTCCGTTCTCTTGAGCCAGGCAGGAATTCCGGGAGCGTCACGCCGTAACGCCCCCCTCTCCCCCAGCGTGACGGTGGTATCGCAGCAGGAGCATGGCGGCGTCGTCGTGGAGAGGCCCGGCTACATGACGCACCAGGTCCTCGCGCAGCCGCTCCAGGGCCTGGTGTGCCGCGGGCGCCTCGAGCAGGTTCGCCCCTCGCTCTCCCAGCGGGTAGAAGGCTCCTTCGGTGTCGCGGGCCTCGGTGACACCGTCCGTGTACAGCAGCAGTTGTTCGCCCGGTCCGAAGGGCACCCTGTAAGGCTGCGGCCCGTCGCTGTCATGGGCGTCGAGGCCCAGGGGCAGCGCGTAGGCCGGCGGCTCCGGGAACTCGGAGGTTCCGTCGCACCGCACCACCATGGGAGCAGGGTGGCCGTAGTTCAGGAAGACGGCCTCATTGCCCTCGCCGATCTCGGCGAGAACAGCGGTGACGAACTTCTCTCCCTCGACCTCACGGCTGACGCATCTCTCAAGGCGCTCGCCGAGCCCGGCGAGGTCGGTTTCGTCGTGTGCCGCCTCCCGGAAGGCGCCGAGTACCACGGCGGCGGTTTCGACCGCGGCCAGTCCCTTGCCCTGCACATCGCCCACGATCACCCGGATACCGTGCGGTGAGGCCACCACCTCGTACAGATCGCCGCCGATGCGCGCCTCCGCGACCGCCGAGGTGTATGACACCGCCACCTGCAACGGGCCGGCGGTCCGTGGCACGGGCCGCAACAGTACCCGTTGTGCCACTTCGGCGATGGACCGCACACTGGCCAGCTCCGCCTCCCGGCGCGAGCGCATCACCGCGGCCGCGATACCCACTCCGGTGACCCCGCCGACCGATGCCATCGCGGTGTACCCCCGCCGCTCCTCGAACAGCCCGTCATACAGCCCCAGTGCCACGCACAACAGCAGCGCGGCCAACCCGATCAGTGCCGTGCGCCGCCACCCGCCGACAAGGCCGGCGAACGCCGGCCCCAGAGAGACCAACGGGAGGAACCCCACGCCCGGCCCGGCCACCACGTCCGCCACGGCCACGACGGTCATCACCGCCACCGGCATCCAGGTCAGCAGGGCGGAACCCGGCGTCGGCTTGTCCCCGGTCATGCGTCCTCCATCGGTGTCACAGTTCATACTTGCCGTCCGGATGCTCCACGTCGAGACGGGGCTGCCTCGGTTTTAGACTATGCAAATAAGCGCACGAGGGGACCGCCACGCCGTTCCAGGCGCCCTTGACGTTGCGCGTACGAGAGTCAATGCCGAAACGTCCCCCGGCTCGTCAGGACCGCTGATCGGCCGCAGTGTCTGCGGGACCGTCCGCGAGAATCACCGTTGCCACGGTGCGTTTGCCGGCCGGCTCCTGATGCACCTCGAAGCTCTGACTCAAGGCTCTGACAATCTCCAGACCGTGCTGACCGACCCGGCCCGGCTCCGGGGCCCGGATCACCGGCAGCTCAGGCGCAGTGTCCCGGACGGTGATCCGTATGCGCCCCTCTGCCAGTTCGATGTCGAGCAGGCACGGCCCTGGTGCGTATTTGAACGCATTCGTCACCAGCTCGCTCACCACGAGCTGCACCGCGTGCGAAGCGTGCTCGGACACCCGACGGCCGTGGACAGACCGGACCTGTCCAAGGAATGACCGCGCCAGCTCCCGCGCGTGTGCGATGCCGGCGGTGCTGCCGTCATAAGCGGCGGAAGCTCTGAGCGGTGCGTCGACCGGTCGATCACCCCCTCCGGTTCCACTGCTCATCCCATCGCTCGCTTCCCGCATCGACAGACGCCGCAGCGTCGACGGCGGCAGCGTGGCCCATCAGGCGGCGGAAGAGACACCACCTACCCTTTTGCACAGTGCAAGCATAGGGCTCCGAGATGCGGGGTGCCTGGAAATGAGCGTTATGCATGCCTGGCCACGCGCCGGCACAGCACAGGAGGCGGCCAACCGGGAATCTTAGATTATGCAATCTTCGATGACGCTCCGATGTCGTCTGCATCACAGCACGGCGATGGCGCAGCAGACAGGCCTACCGCCCGGGAGGAAGGTCCAGTGCCCAGCCGAGCGGGTGCGGATCCACGCCTTCGGCCGAGGCGGGCGGCTCTCCGCCGGCCTCGTTGAAAGCGTCGAGCGCCTCTACGAGCGCCAGGCGCTGCGTCGGGCGCAGGCGTTGGACGATGGCGGCGATCTCGGCCCGACGCCGAGCTGTTGCCGTCTCGACCGTTCGGCGACCTTCCTCCGTGAGCTGCAGCATGGTCTCCCGGCGATTGGTGGGGTTGGGCTGCCGGTCCGCGAGCCCGGCCGCGATCAACCGGTCCACCATGCGCATGGCCGTCGACGGCGCTACCTGCAGCAGTTCGGCCAGATCGACCAGCTTGGTGGCGCCCCGGCTCGCCAGCACCACCAGCATCCTGAACTGCGGCAGCGTGACCCGCTCTTCGACCTCGGCGAGCGAGCGGGCGGAGACCGCCACCAGCAAACGGGAAGCGGTCAGCACCGCTCGCGTGACCACGTCCACGTCATCCACGTCCCCAACCGGGGTGTCTGTCTCCGCCATACATCCTTTCTACCGCGCGGATGCCGCCACCCCCGACCACAGTCGGTTACGGGAGCGCTCCAAGAGCGTCGAAAAGAATCGAAAAATTTGCACTGTGCCAGTGAATCGGAGGCGTAAGGACGGTTACTCAGGAGGCGACAAAACACCCACACTCGATGGGAAGGGAGGTGGCCCCCGTGGCCACGCACACTCGCATCGACGAACACCCGGACATCATGGCGATGCGGGCCCACTACGCGGAGGTCTCCGCTCGACCGCAACTGCAGGCTGCCGAGGGGGTGACCCTGCTGACTGGTCTGTACCTTGCGATCTCTCCTTGGGTGGTCGGCTTCGGCGGCAATCCGCTGGCTGTCAGCAATTTGGTCACCGGGATCGCCCTGGCCGTCCTCGCCCTCGGCTTCGGCTCGATCTACGAGCGGACCTTCGGTATGGGTTGGGTCGCGGCCGGTATCGGCGCGTGGACGATCGTCAGCCCATGGGTCGTCCAACACGCGTCCGCCACGACCGGGACGATCATCAGCAACTCCGTCACAGGCGGCATCGCGGTGATCCTGGGGCTGATGACCACGGCGATGGCCTCTCGCAGCCGCACCTGACACCGGTAACCGACCGGTCGGCGTGTGGTCCCGCCGTCGCCGTCACGTGCCGACCGCTGCCGAGCGCCCATACGGGTGGCGACAGCGTACGCAATGCACTCCGTCGCTACCTGACGGCTGACGACGGCATTCCTCACTGTGAAGGATCCGGCACTGCGCCTGTCCGCCGTCAGAAGTCGGCCAGGCGCAGGGTTCGGCGTATGGTCCGCAAAGCGGCGGGGAGCGACCGCTGCGGACCGAGCCCGCGGTGAAGTCGCCCGGACTGGCGACGGAGCTCGAGGAGGAGGCTGGCCCAGCCGAGGCCCCGGCTTCGTGGGGAACCCGGGCCGGGAGACGATACCGCGCTTGCGTCAGGCGAGCCGGATGGAAGCGACGGACTCGACCTTCGCCTTCAAACGGTGCAGTAGCCGATCGACGGGGCGCAGACCGGCTGCTGGTCATACTGACGGAAGTGACCGCTGTAAGTCTGTGGTGTGACGCCTCCGGTCGCGCTGCGGGAACCTCCCCGGTTACCTGGAAGCATGAGCGAAACGTACCGACCCGGTGAGAGGGTGCCGCGAAGCGGCATCTACGAGTGCGACTGCGGCCAGGGCCACAGTACGGACGTGAAGGGTCACGTCTTCCCTCCACTGCCTGAGCACTGCTCTGGTTCCGGGTGGAAGTTGAAGACGGCTGCCCGAGCGGAATAGCCCTGGGGCGGCAGGCGCAGACCCCCGCCGGCCCACTGCTTCACGGCCGGGCGCATCGGAACGCGCTGGTGCCCCCCACCGCGGAAGCGACTGAGTCTTACGTAACCGGTGGCCCTCAGCCGATCGGCTGACAAGTGGTTTCGCCGCACGTGCGATCGGTCAACTAGAAGAGGACTCGAAGAAGCGGGTCAGCTGATGGCCGTTCCAGTCGCTCGCCCGAATGATCCATACGTACCGCTCGTCGGCGCACCCGCTGGTACGGGTCCGTCGCCCTCGCCAAGGACTCGGTAGAGCCCATGCAGAGGCTTCCTGACGCCCGTCCGGCCTCCCCGGACCACGTGCCGACGGCCGGCCGTTCCTCCGAGTGGATCGACACGATGATGCGCGACCTCGCCGACTGCCCGGCGGGCCCTCGCCGCCAAGCCCTTCGCGACCACACGATTCGCACCCTGCTCCCGCTGGCGCGGCGCTTGGCACGCCGCTTCCGAAGACATGGGGAGGAGTTCGAGGACCTGCTACAGGTTGCCGCCGTCGGCCTGACGAAGGCCGTGGACGGATTCGACCCGTCGCGGGGGCATGCCTTCCTTGCCTATGCGCTGCCCACCATCGTCGGCGAGATGAGACTGCACCTTCGGGATCAGGCACCGATGATCCGGATGCCGAGAGCCCTGCAGCAGGCGCGTGGGCCGGTGTTCCGCGCCATGGAAGAGCTGGAACAGCGATGCGGCGGCCTGACGCCCTCCGTGGAGCAGATTGTGGCGCACACCGGCATGGACGCGACCCTGATCAGGGACACACTGCGTGCCGTGCAGGAGTGCCGACTGCTGTCGCTCGATGCAACGGCCGGCATCCCCGAGTCCACGGCCACCGTGGCATGCACCGTGACTTCGGGCCTCGACCACGTGGTCGACGTGGTGGCCCTGGCGTCCGCCGTCCGGCAGCTGACGGAAGTCGAGCGCCGCATTCTGCACCTGCGCTTTTACCAGGAGCGGACCCAGCAGCAGATCGCCGAGGCCGTCGGTCTGACGCAGACACAGGTGTCCCGAACTCTGGCCCACGCCTGCCGACGGCTCCGGCAGCAGCTCACCTCGGTCCCGGGAGAGGCGGTGCGAAGCCCGCGTCGTGTGGTCGTCGCCGGATCAAGGCGTCCCGTGCACGGCTCACCACGGCCGCCGCCGTTACCGCTCGGCAGGTGCGGGTGCGGCTGGGCAGGCGTCACCGTCCGGCCTCTCCGACCGCTTGCCCTCGACCTCCTGTCGCCGGCCCTCGGCGGCCAGGTCCTCACCGTTGCGCCGACGTCAGCTCTTGCTGAGCGCGTCCCTCGTCCGGTCGACCATGGAGGCGAACGGGCCGGTCAGCCACTGGGCCGCCGTGGAGCCCGCCGCCGTGGGGTGGGGATGAGTCGGTGCCATGCGCTCCACCGACCGCAACCGGTTTCCCATCTTCCGCAGCTGCTCCTCCGAGCACCCGGCGCGGACCGCGGGGAACTCCTCCTGCTCCTCGTGTTCCGCGTGCTCCAGGACGGCCGCTTCGAAATCCTCCACCTGACGGCTGAACTCGGCGCTGTCCACGTCCATCTTCTCCAGCTCGGCCAGCACCTTGTTGGCCTCGGCCTCCTCCTCGTTGCGGGCGTCGGCCTCGGCCTTGCCGGCGGTGTCGGCCGCGACCGGTCGCAGGATCATCTCCTCGGCCGTCTCATGCACCGCGAGCAATGCCCGCAGTTCGTCGAACGTCTTCTGCCTCGCCTCTCCGTGGGTTTCCTTCACCTTGCCGAACAGCGCCCTGATGCGTGCGTGCTGCTCCAGCAGGATCGCCACGACGTCACCCTCGGGCAGCTGCGCGGCTTGGTTGAGATCGTTCTGTGCGTCACCCATGGTCGGTTCCTTCTGATCAGTCTGTCATCGGCGTACGATCCGCACGCCGGCCGCGGTCACGGCCGCCCCGAGCAGGGTGGCGGCTGCCGTCCTGAGTACCCGCTTACGCAGCGGAGGCACGGGCAGGGAGGCGGCGCCCCTCTCCGGGAGCGAGCCGACCGCGTGCCTGCCCTTCTCACGAGCCAGCTTCATGACCTCTGCTACATGCAGTGCGCCCCGTCCGGTGGCCGCGTCCTTGATCTGCGTCTTGCAGGAGAACCCGTCGGCCACGACCAGGCAGTCCTCCTGCGCGTCGCGAACGGCCGGCAGCAGGGCCTGTTCCCCGCATTCCATGGAGATCCCGTACTTGCCGTCTTCGAAACCCCAGGATCCGGCGAGGCCGCAGCAGCCGCCCTGGAGGTTCCGGACGTCCAGGCCCATCTGTTCCAGGAGTCCCTGTTCGGAGCCCATGCCGCCGGTGGCCCGATGGTGGCAGTGGCCCCACAGCAGGGCGGTCCCGTCCAGCTTCGGTGGCTCGACGCCGAAGGCCTGGAAGAACTCGGGGAAGTGGTAGGCGTTCTTGGTGAGGCGCCGGGCGTCGTCGTCGTGCGGGAGCAGCTTCGGCAACTCGTCCTTGAAGACGGCCAGGCAGCTGGGTTCCATGCCCACGATCGGGATGCCGGCCCGAAGGTGGGGGCGGAGCACGTCCAGGACACGGTGGAGGTAGCGCTCGGCGGCGTCCAGGAAGCCGTAGTCGTACAGCGGCCGGCCGCAACAGACGTGCTGTTCCGGCATGATCACCTGCCAGCCCGCCGCCTCGATCGCCTCCACGCACGCGACACCGACGTTCGTGTGGAGGTGGTTGTTGAAGGTGTCCGGGAACAGTACGACCGGGCGGCCGGAGGGGTTGGCGGTGCCGCCGCGGCGGGCGAACCACTCCTGCAGGGTCATGGGCGCGAAACGAGGCAGCGGGCGATGACGGTCGATGCCCGCGGCGAGCTTGGCGAGCCGGGCGAGGCCAGGGGTCTGGGTGACCAGGTTGGCGAGCTCGGGGACGCGGGAGGCGATCCTGGCGGCCTGGTCGATGAAGCCGAAGGCGTAGGCGTAGCGGGGACGCCGGCGCTTCGGTGACTTGAAGTGGTGGTAGAGGAACTCCGCCTTGTAGGTGGGCATGTCGACGTTGACGGGGCAGTCGTTGGTGCAGCCCTTGCATGCCAGGCACAGGTCGAGGGCGTCGTGCACCTCCTCGGACTGCCAGCCGTCGGTGATCACGTCTCCCTTGAGCATCTCGAACAGCAGGTGGGCCCGGCCGCGGGTGGTGTGCTTCTCCTCCCGGGTGACCTGGTAGCTGGGGCACATGGTCGTCTCGGCCTGCGGGACGCGGCACTTGCCTACGCCGACGCAGCGCAGGGTCGCATGGGCGAAGTCGCCGCCGTCCTCCTCATAGGCGAACTTCACCGGATGCCGTGGCGGGTTGTAGTCGGTACCGAGTTTGAGGTTCTCGTCCATCCGGTAGGGATCGACGACCTTGCCCGGACTCATCTTCCACTGCGGATCCCAGATGGCCTTGAACTCCCGCATGGCTTGCAGGAGTTCCGGACCGTACTGCTTCTCCAACAGTTCGGCGCGCTGCTGTCCGTCGCCATGCTCGCCGGAGACCGAGCCGCCCAGGGACACGCACAGGTCGGCGGCCTCCTCCATGAACGCCCGATAAGTGGCGATGCCCTCGGCGGTGCGCAGGTCGAAGCTGAGCCGGCAGTGGATGCAGCCCTGGCCGAAGTGACCGTACATGGCACCGGAGATGCCGTGCCGGTCCATCACCTTGCGCAGCGCCCGCACGTACTCGCCGAGCCGGTCCGGGGGAACAGCGGAGTCCTCCCAGCCGGGCCAGTGGTCCTTGCCGCCCGGCGGGAATGCGGTCGAGCCCAGACCGCTCTCCCGGATCGCCCACAGATGTTCGCTGGTGCCGCCCTCCTGCGTGCTTTTGGCGACACGGATGCGGTCCCGGTCGTAGCCCTTGTCGTCGGTGAGCCACCGCGTGAACCGCTCGGCCTGTTCGGTGGACTCCGCAGTGGTGTCCGCGCCGAACTGCACCAGCAGCCAGGCAGCTCCACCGCGGCGCGGCAGTTCCTTGAGGTCCTCCACGTTCATGTTCTGCAGCTGCTGGTCACGGATCAGCTGGTCGTCGATTCCCTCCAGTCCGATCGGCCTGAACCGCTCGATGATCTCCATGCAGTGCTCGGCGGCATCGTCGAGTTCGTCGTACTCCACGACCACGGTGGTGCGCTGCAGCATCGCGGGAGTCAGCATGAGGACCGCCTGCAGGGCTGTCGCGCAGGTACTCTCGGTGCCGACGAGCGCGCGGGCGACGTTGAAGCCGCGTTCGGGCAGCAGCTCGTCGAGGTTGTAGCCGGAGACCCGCCGGGGCACCTCCTCGGCCGGTCGGAAGCCGGCCCTGATGGCGTCGGCGTACTTGTCCCGCAGGTCGCGCAGCGCCGCGTAGATCTCCCCCTTGCGGCCACCCTCGGCGATGATCTTGTCGAGGTGCTTCTCCTCGTCCACTCCCACCCAGAAGCGTGATCCGTCATAGGTGACGACCTCCAGGGCGTGCACGTTGTCACTGGTGCGCGGGCCCGGCCCGTACAGCTGCGACTGCACCGAGTGGATGCCGCACGAGTTGTTGCCGATGTTGCCGCCGATCACACAGCGGGAGTGGGAGGACGGATCGGGGCCGAAAACGAGGTCGTATCGTCCGGTGTGCCGGTTCAGCTCCTCGTTGATCACGCCCGGTTCACAGGTCACCAGGCGGCGTTTCGGATCGATGTCTCCGATACGGGTGAGATATTTGGAGTGGTCGATGACCACGGCCTCGTTGACGGTCTCCCCCGACAGACTCGTGCCGCCGCCGCGGTTGAGGATGGGCGCGCCGAACTCGTGGCAGACCTTGTGCACCGCGACGACGTCGTCGAGGGTGCGCGGGATCACCACACCGATCGGCACCTGGCGGAAGTTGGACGCGTCCTGGGCGTACAGGCCGAGGGAGGCGGTGTCGAAACGGACTTCGCCGTCGACGGCCTTGCGCAGCGCCCGCTCCAGCGCGCCGACGTCGAGAAGCTGGCGGGCCCGTGGCGCCCCTGGAATCTCCGGGTGGGTCTTCGCCGGAATCTCACGCGTGCCGCGGCTGGTGGGCTTCGCCATCGGTCTCAGCTCTCCTTTGGTCGAGCGTCGTCAGGTGGTCGGTGTTCCGTAGACGCGGTGGGGCTCGGCGTCCTGCCACTTGATTTCCAGGCCGAGGCCGGGCCGGCCTGGGTCGGGGCGCAGGGCACCGCCCTCGGGCGAGAGCGTGCCGTCGAACAGCAGGCGCTCGAACCGCACGTGGTCGTGGAAGTACTCGAGGTGCCGCAGCCTGCGCACTGCGCAGAAGGCGTGGGCCGAGACGGCCGGCGCGCAGTGCGCGGACAGGTCCAGGTGGTGGGCCGCCGCCAGGCCGGAGATCTCCAGAACACTGGTGATGCCCCCGCAGCGGGTCACGTCGGCCTGGAGGCAGTCCACGGCGGGGCCTTCGACGAGGTTGACGAAGTCCTGTGCGGTGTAGGCGTACTCGCCCGCCGCGATCTCCAGTCGCTCGGGCCCCCGCTCGCGCAGCATGCGCAGGCCCTCCAGGTCGGCGGAGCTGACGGGCTCCTCGAACCAGCGCACGTCCCACTCCTCGTGGAACCGCTGGGCCCAGTACAGCGCCTGTTTGCGGCCCAGCGCCCCGTTGGCGTCGGTGAAGATCTCAGGGCCGTCGCCGAGGGCCTTGCGAAGGGCGTCGAGGCGCCGCGGGTCGTCTTCGGGCTTCCGGGACGTTTTCAGCTTGACGCGCGGAATCCCTTGCTCGACCCAGCCTCCGAGCTGGTCGGTGAGGCGGTCCAGGGGGTAGTTGGTGAAGCCTCCGCTGCCGTAGACCGGCACCCGATCGTGCCAGGACGGGAGGACATGGATCAGTGGCAGCTCCAGCAGCCGGGCCTTGAGGTCCCACAGCGCCACGTCCACGGCGGACACCGCCATGGCGCCGACCCCGGGGCGGCCCGCGTTGCGGATCTTCCGCGCCATCAGGTTCCGGAGCGCCGGGGGCGAGGAGGGGCTCTGTCCGCGTACGACGCCAGCGAGCTGGGAGTCGACGAACGTGGCGACCGACACGTCGCCGTAGGTGTAGCCGAGCCCGGTACGGCCGCCGGCGTGCACTCGCACCAGGACCATGGTGGTGGAGTCCCACTCCAGCGTGCCGTCCTCCTCCTGGCCGTCCGGGCCGTCGGTCGGCAGTTCGAAGGCGTGCACGTCGACCGCGTCGATCCGGCAAGCGGCAAGGTCGGGGCCGGCTCCCTCACCGCTCATGAATGCCGTCCTGGCAGGTGCTCCACGACCTCGGTGAGCTTCTGGCGCACGCCCTTCGCGGCGATGCCCACCCGCTCCGGGTCGCGGACGGCTGCCTTGGCAGCTTTCTTGCCCTGTGCAAGCATGATGTGCGGCGGGATCGGCGCGATCTCCTGGTCGACCTTGAACTCCAGGACCACCGGTACGCCCGAGGCCAGCGCCTCGTCCCACGCCTTGCCGACCTTCTTCGGCTTGTCGCAGTAGACGCCCTTCAGGCCCAGCATGTCGGCGTACTTAGCGTAGGGCACGTCGGGGATGTACTGCGAGCCCGGGAACTTCGGGTCGCCGGCCATGGCGCGCTGTTCCCAGGTGACCTGGTTGAGGTCCTGGTTGTTGAAGACGCAGAAGACGAACGGCGCCGGTCCGGACAGCCGGTCCAGGTACCGCTTCACTGTGATCATCTCGGCCATGCCGTTCATCTGGAACGCCCCGTCACCGACGAACGCGATCACCGGCCGGTCGGGGTAGGCGAAGCGGGCGGCGATCGCGTACGGCGTTCCCGGACCCATGGTGGCCAGCGTCCCGGACAGCGACGCCCGCATGCCCTTGCGCAGCTTCAGATGACGGGCCCACCAGTTCGTCCCCGAACCGGAGTCGGCAGTCAGGATGCAGTCGTCCGGCAGCCGGGGCGACAGCTCGGCGGCGACCGCCTGCGGGTTGATCGTCCCGCCGAAGTGCTGGCCCGCCCTCTTCTCACAGATCGCGTCCCATTCGCGGACGTCCTTCTCGATCTGCTCCCGCCAACCGCGGTCCTCCTTGCGTTCGAGCAAGGGCAGCAGCGCCTTGAGAGTCTCCTTGGAGTCACCTACGAGGTGGGCGTCCATGGGATAGCGGATGCCGATCATCCGGCCGTCGATGTCGATCTCGACGCCGCGGGCCTGTCCCTCGTCCGGCAGCCATTCGGCGTAGGGAAAGCTCGTGCCCACCATGAGCAGGGTGTCACAGCCCTGGATCATGTTGTCGCTGGCCTTCGTGCCGAGCAGACCGATCGGGCCGGTCACGAACGGCAGGTCGTCCGGAAGGACCTCGCGGCCCAACAACGCCTTGGCCACGCCGGCACCGAGCAGCTCCGCCGTCTCCACGATCTCGCTCTCGGCGTGTGCGGCTCCCTGCCCGATGATCATGGCCACCTTGGTGCCGGCGTTGAGGACGTCCGCCGCTTTGCGCAGCTCCCCGTGATCGGGAAGCAGCCGGGGGCGGCTCCACCCGACGCTGGAGAACACCGACCCGTGCATCTTCGGCGGCGACGGCTGGGCCTCCTCCTCCTGGATGTCGCTCGGAATGACGATGGTCGCGACCGACCTCATGGTGAGGGCCGTCTTGAAAGCGCGGTCGATCACGTGCCGCGCCTGAGCGGGGTGCGAGATCATCTGACAGAACTCGGAGACGTCGGCGAACAGCTGGGTGAGCGGAATCTCCTGCTGGTAGTGGGCACCGAGGGAGAGCCGCTTCTGCTGGCCGACCACGGCGACCACCGGCTGGTGGTCCAGTTTCGCGTCGTACAGCCCGTTGAGCAAGTGAATCGCGCCGGGGCCCGAGGTCGCCATGCAGCAGCCCACCTCGCCGGTGAACTTCGCATGGGCACAGGCCATGAAGGCGGCCATCTCCTCGTGCCGCGCCTGGATGAGCTCCGGCTGTCCCTCCGCTCGGTCGAAGGCACCCAGCAGCCCGTTGATCCCGTCGCCGGGATAGCCGTAGATCCGCTGGATCCCCCACTCCCGCAGGCGTTGCAGTACATAGTCGGCGACCAGCGTCATGACCTGCTCCCTTGGACGCACACCTCTGGCATCGGCACTGTGTGACCCCTGGCCGTGCCGCGTAAACCGTCGACGCGCACGTGCGCCCCTCGGCCTCATCCGGCGCGGGACCGCGTGATCGTGCCGACTTGGACCGGCCGTCGTCGTGACGGCAGCCGGGGGCCGGGCGCTCGAAGAAGTAGGGGCCGCGGCGGCGCCTGCCGAGGTCCCGCGCGAGGGCCAGGCCCTCGGATCCGCCAAAGGGACGGCAGCCGACCGGCGTACCCGGCCACGGACCGGCCGGGCCTCGCCGGACAGGGCCGGGGCATACTCCCCGAACGCGCCGCCCACCGACCGCGCCCGGGGCGGCCTCCCCTTCCGTGCTGCACCCCTGTCCACCGGACCTCTCAGCCGACGCGGAGTCGGCGGTGACGGCGGCCTCCACGCCCGGGTGCGTGGCAGGGCTGTCCACCCCTGCGAGGGGGGCAGGTGCTTCTACGGGCTCGTGACCCGGTTGGCGTTCCGTCGGAGCAAGGTGCCCGAGTTCCTCACGCAGGCGGGCCAGGCATCGGGCGAGCAGCCGGGACACGTGCATCTGTGAGACGCCCACGGTCGCCGCGATCTGCTGCTGTGTCTGGTCGTGGAAAAAGCGAAGCACCAGGATGCGTCGCTCCCGCTCGGGAAAGTCGAGCAGCGCCCGCATGATGTCCGCACGTTCGGCGGCCGCTTCCACGCCCGGGTCACGATCGCCCAGCGTCTCGGCGTACGCGGGCAGCGCTCCGTCCGCCCCATCCGGGAGTGCGTCCAGGGACCGCGGCTGTACGGCACCCTGAGAGCGGATGGCCTCCACCACGGCATCCTCGGAGAGCCCGCACACCCCGGCGATCTCGGCGATCGTGGGAGGGCGTCCGCCATAAGCCTGCTCGAGCTCTTGCCGGACGCGCCACACTCGCTGCCTCGCCTCCTGCACGGTGCGGGGCAGCCGCACCAGGCCCGCCCGGTCCCTGAGGTGCCGCTTCACCTCGCCGGTGATGGTCGGAACCGCGTAGGAAAGGAAGGCGTGACCCTGTGTCGGGTCGTAGCCGTCGACGGCTTTGACGAGGCCCACGCACGCCACCTGGCAGAGGTCGTCCGAGTCGTCCGCCCACGCGTTCCGGTACTTGGCCGCGATGCGGCGCGCCAGGGGGATCAGGGCACGGATGGCCTCCTCTCGGGCAGCCATCCGCTCTCTGCCCGGCGCCTGACGGCTGACGCGCCCCACGAGCTCGTCGATGCGCGCGGAAGTGGGCACGCCACCCGCCTCGGTATCGACCGTAGGACGAAGTGTGGGGAGGGGAGTCATGTGAGCCTCTGCGCTGGATCGGTTACCTGGGCATCGGCTGGGTTTCCCCGCTGCTTTGTCCTATGCAAACGTCACCCGGTCGGTCGCCTGTTTCCTGTCGATCGTTAGGCCGGACGGGAGCTCGCCGGTTTCACCGTTCCGGGGCCAGGTGACCCAGTGGCTCCCCCGCCGCCCGAGGTGCCTCATGCGTCTGCTGCTCGTCCACCCCAGTGCCCTGATGTATTCGGAGATCTTTCTCAGACTGGAGCCCCTCGGTCTCGAACGGGTCGCAGCCGCCGCCCGCGACGCGGGTCATGACGTGCGGGCCGTGGACCTCCAGGTACACGACCAGCGTGACCTGCGCAGGCTCGTCACCTCCTTCGAGCCGGAGGCCGTGGGCTTCTCCCTCAACTACCTGGCGAACATCCCCGAGGCCATCGACCTGGCGCGCGCCATCAAGCGGGTGAACCCGGGATGCTTCGTCTTCTTCGGCGGACACAGCGTGTCCTTTGTGGCCGAGGAAGTCCTGGAACAGGCGGAGGGGGGCGTGGACGCGGTGGTACGCGGCGAGGGCGAGCCGGCCATCGTGCCGCTCCTTGAGGCCGTCCGGCACGGTGGTGTGGACGGCGCGCCCGGCGTCGTCACCCCGGCCGGGCGGGGCCCGGCGCCCAGCATGCTGCACTCCATCGACAGCCCCCGCCCGGCACGGGACCTCATGAGGCGCCGCAACCGCTACTTCATCGGGGAACTGGATCCGTGCGCGTCCATCGAGTTCACCCGAGGCTGTCCCTGGGACTGCTCCTTCTGCTCCGCGTGGACCTTCTACGGCCGCAGCTACCGCAAGGCTTCCCCCGAGGCCGCCGCCACCGAGCTGGCGAGCATCGGGGAGCCGAACGTGTTCATCGTCGACGACGTCGCCTTCATCCGCCCGGAACACGGCCACGCCATCGCTGCCGAGGTGGAGCGGCGCCGGGTCCGCAAGCGGTACTACCTGGAGACCCGCAGCGACGTCCTGTTGCGCAACACCGACGTCTTCGAGCGCTGGACGCGCCTGGGTCTGAAGTACATGTTCCTCGGGATGGAGGCGATCGACGCCGAGGGACTGGACCTGTACCGCAAGCGGGTCAGTCCCGACGAGAACTTCCGTGCGCTGGAGACGGCCCGCAAGCTGGGAATCGCCGTGGCCATCAACCTGATCGTGGATCCCGCCTGGGACGCCGAGCAATTCCGCGTGGTCCGCGAGTTCGCCCTTTCCGTACCGGAGATCGTGCACCTCACTGTCATGACCCCGTATCCGGGGACCGAGATCTGGCACACCGAGTCGCGCCGGCTGACCACACGTGACTACCGTCTGTTCGACATCCAGCACGCCGTCGTACCGACCAAGCTGCCCTTGGACGAGTTCTACCGGGAGCTGGTCCGGACCCAGGCGGTGATCAATCGCAAACACCTCGGCTGGCGCACCGCCCTGGGCGCCGCGGAGGTACTCGGGCGCAACCTCCTGCACGGCCAGACGAACTTCGCCCGCATGTTGTGGCGGTTCAACCGGGTCTACAACCCGAAACGTCAGCTGGCCGACCACCGCCGCCCCGTGCGCTACGAACTGCCCCTACCACGTCGAGTCGATGTCGGCGACCGGCAGCAACTCTACGTCCACACCAAGCGGGCAACTCGGTCAGGCTCCTCCCCCGGCAGTGCGGCGGACAGCGGCACCGACCTCTGATCCGTGAGTGACCGGCGTACCCAAGCAGGTTCGTGACCGGCGGCCGACCGCTCCCCCAGGGGGCCTCGCGGGACGGTTTCGAGCTGGGCGGGCGCGGGGACCCCCGTCGGCGGCCGGGGGCCTGCTCCTCCCGACCCTTGCCCCCGGCGGGTCCGGCCCGCTCGCCGGCCACTCGGAGGTGAACCCTTCTTGTCCTTCCTGCGGAAGCTACTGCACCCGGAGCCGCGGCCCACCCGGGGCGAGCGGCTCGTGACCGCCGTCGACCGGCGCGTGCCCCTGTCGGAGGCGGGGAAGAAGTTCCTGCGCAAGGCATTCCCCGACCACTGGTCCTTCCTCCTCGGCGAGATCGCGCTCTACAGCTTCGTGGTGCTGGTCCTCACCGGTACGTTCCTGACATTCTTCTTCCACCCCAGCATGGAGGAACGCCCTTACGACGGCTCGTACCAACCCCTGCTGGGCCAAATGGCATCCGAGGCCTACACCTCGGCCCTGCACATCAGCTTCGACGTGCGCGGCGGACTGCTGATGCGGCAGATGCACCACTGGGCGGCACTCGTCTTCGTCGCCGCGATCGGGGTGCACATGCTGCGCATCTTCTTCACCGGGGCCTTCCGCCGACCGCGCGAGGTCAACTGGATGATCGGCGTGACACTGTTCTGGCTGGCCATCCTGGAGGGCTTCTGCGGTTACTCCCTGCCGGACGACCTGCTGTCCGGTACGGGGCTGCGCACCGCGGAAGGCATCTTGCTCTCCATCCCGATCGTCGGCACGTACCTGATGTTCTTCGTCTTCGGCGGGCAGTACCCGGGACCCGACATCATCCCGCGTATGTACGCGGCGCACATCCTGCTCATCCCCGGCTTGATGATCGCGCTGATCGCCGCCCACCTCGGACTGGTGATCTACCTCAAGCACACCCAGTGGGCCAAGCCGAAGCGGACCAACCAGAACGTGATCGGCAAGCCCCTCTACCCGCAGTACACGACCAAGTCGGTCGGCCTCTTCTTCATTCTGTTCGGCATTATCGCCCTGATGTCGGCACTGATGCAGATCAACCCGATCTGGGACTTCGGCCCCTACCGGGCCGACCAGGCCTCCATCGACGCCCAGCCGGACTGGTACCTGGGCTGGCTGGAGGGTTCCCTACGTCTGACGCCGGGCTGGGAGACCAACTTCCTGGGCCACACCGTCGTCTGGGACGTCTTCCTCCCCGCTGTCGTGCTTCCTGTGCTCCTGTTCGGGGCGCTGTACGCGTATCCCTTCTTCGAACGCTGGGTCACCGGCGACGGCAAGGAGCACCACCTGTGCGACCGGCCCCGGAACCAGCCCACACGTACCGGGCTGGGGGTCGCCGGCATCACGTTCTTCGGCGTACTGCTCCTGGACGGCGGCCAGGACGTCCTGCAACGGGTCTTCCGCGTCCCCTTCGAGGTCTACACATGGTCGCTGCGGGTCGGAGTGTTCGTCCTGCCGGTCGTTGCCTTCCTGCTGACCAAGCGGCTGTGCCTGGGGCTACAGGCCAGGGACCGGGCGCGTCTTGTGGAGGGAGAACCTACGGAGGAGGTCCGGATGATCGCGGACGGCTCGTACGCGCGAGCCCATGAGCCGCTGTCGCAGGAAGAACGCGTGGCCATGGTCGTCCGGGACATTCCGCTCCCCCTGCACAAACCCGGCCGCTGGTACATGCCTGTCAGGCGGTACCTCAGGCGAGGCCTCAGTCGCTGGTACTACGCCGAGCGGGTCGAAATGCCGCTCACGGAAGAGGCCCGGCGCCAGGTCGCGGCGGTGACGGCCGACCCCGCCGAGGCCCAGAAGGCCGAGGAGGGGCCGAAGAAGTAACCAGGGGTGGGGCACTCCGAGTCACTCGGCACCGGCTTGCGCGAGGCGTTCCTCCTGGGTGATCCAGCGCCATGTGACGCCGAGGGCAACCAGGCCGATCGGCAGCATGGCCGCCACCATGGCCAGCCCCCCTGCCGCGTGCCCCATGGCCACCATGGCCACCGCGGGCAGGTCCAGCAAGGGCATGGACAGGTAGAGGTACACACAGCGCGCCGGATCGCTCAGCCGGTGACGGGTGCCGAGAACGGGCAGCCAGTACAGCATCGCGGCGTACAACAGGAGCGCCTCCGCCGCGATGCGGGGAAAGCCCGGGGGCACGAGCGGCTCCGTCAGGACGACGGCCGCGTGCAGAACGACGAACAGGGGCAGGGCCACCGCGGCCGGCAGCGAGAGACGTCCCCACCCGGTCCAGGCCTGCGTGTAGTGAATCAGGGCCGGCACTCCGACGGCGACCAGCAGCCCGGACAGGCCCATGGCCAGGGCATCCGGGCTCAACGCGCCCATACCAGTCATGAGGAACCGCCCTTGCGCCAGGCCCCCCGATGGATAGCGACCGCGACCGCCACGAGCAGCAGCGGTACCGACAGCGACAGCATCCAGGGGCCGTACACGAGGGTGAGCAGGGCGAGAGTGAGGCCGACGGCCATGAGGGGCAGGGTCGCCGCGCCGCGGACGGCAAGTCTCTGGTCGACCTGCCCCTGTGGGTTCCGTCGGGCGGAGACGAGGACCGCCACAGCGGCGAGCCCGATCAGGACGACCGCGCCGACGTACAACATCACGGCGATGAGGTGGCCGTGGTAGATGACGAGGACGGCCGCGAGAAGACCGTTGAACAGGCCCCAGCCCGCAACGAGGGCCGCCCCCGGATCCTTCTTGGTCATGCCTGGCTCCCCTCACCGGCTGCGGGCGTCCGCCCGGCACCGGTCCTCTTCTGCTTCTCCAGGTCGAGCAGCGGGGCGTAGCTGGTGATCGGGGGCAGTGGCCGCTCGGGCGGAAAGTTCATCTCGGGCGGAGGTGACGAGGTGGCCCACTCCAGTGTCTGGCCACCCCACGGGTCGTCACCCGCGGGCCGTCTGCTGCGCAGCGACTCCAGCACGTTGACGATGAAGACGACCATGGCCAGGGCGAGCACTCCGGCGCCGCAACTGGACAGCAGGTTCAGCCAGCCGAAGCCGTCGATCGCGTCGTAGGTGTAGACCCTCCGGGGCATGCCGAGGTACCCCAGAGCGAACATGGGCAGGAAGGTCAGGTTCGTCCCGGCGACGAGCAGCCAGAAGTGCAGTTTGCCCAGGTTCTCGCGGAGCAGGGCGCCGGTGGCCTTCGGGAACCAGTAGTAGACGGCCGCGAAGAGTCCGAAGGCGCTGCCGGCGAACAGCACATAGTGCAGGTGGGCCACGACGAAGTAGCTGTCGTGCACGTGGTAGTCGATCACCGGGGTGCCGACCATGACGCCGGTGAGGCCGCCGATCAGGAACTGCGGGATGAACGCCAGGGCGAACAGCATGGGCGTACGGAAGACCAGTCGGCCGCCCAGGATCGTGCCGATCAACGCGAAGTACTCGATCCCGGCCGGCATGAGCAGCAGGATCGACGTCAGGGAGTAGTAGTCGTTCGCGGCCTGTCCGGTGGCGAACATGTGGTGACCCCAGACACTCATCGACAGTGCGGCGAAGGTCAGCAGCGCCAGGACCGTCCCCTTGTAGGCGAAGAAGCGGCGTCCGGAGAAGACGGCGAGCACCTCGCCCACCGCGGCCAGGTAGGGGAAGAACATCACGTAGACGACCGGATGCCCGTAGAACCAGAAGATGTGCTGGTAGCCGATGTTCCACACATTGGACGCGAACACCGCGGGGTCCACCCGGCCCACAGCGAGCATGACCAGGGCCGCCAGCAGTGCGGGGAACGAACCCACCACCATCAGGCAGGTCGCCACCATCGACCAGGAGAACACGGGCATCCGCATCATCGTCATGCCCGGTGCCCGTTTGCGGAGCACGGTCCACAGCACGGTCCAGCCGATGAGGATGGAGCCGGTGACCGCCAGGAACACGCCGACGATCCACAGGTCCGAACCGACGGACGGGGAGTTCACGCGGTCAGCCAGCGGCGGATAGGAGAACCAGCCGTCGGGGTGCGCTCCGTCGTTCGCCGCGAAACCGGACAGCATCGTCACGGCACCGCACACGTAGAGCCAGTAGCCCATCAGAGTGGTGCGTGGCATGGCGATGCCCGGCGCGCCGATCTGCAACGGCACGAGGTACACGCCGAGGCCGAGGGCGAACGGCGTCATGACCATGTAGATCATGCCCGAGCCGTGGATGGTGAACAGCTGGTTGTAGACGTGTGCGTCGAGGAACGTCTCGTCGGGCAGGGCGAGCTGGCTACGCATCAGCAGGGCCAGCACTCCTACGAGGGACATCAGAACCAGGGAGGTCCCGACGATGAGCAGCCCGATGCGCTTGTGATCGGTCGAGGTGAAGGACATCAGCCGACCGCCGGCGCGTGCATGGCCGGGAGCCCGGTGAGGTGTCTGCTGATCCGTACTCATACGGCGGCTCCGGTCGCGCTGGCAGCCGCCTGCGTGCTGAGCCACTTCCGGTACTCGTCGGGCGGCACGGCCTTCACCCAGAAGTCCATCGACTTGTGGCGCTGGCCGCAGAACTCCGCACACCTGCCGCGCCATCGCCCCGTCTGGTTGAACGTGAGGGCGAACGTGTTCCGGTGGTTCGGGAAGGCGTCCATCTTGTAGCGCAGTGCCGGGATCCACATCGAGTGGATGACGTCCTTCGACGTAATCTTGATCTTGACCGTCGTGCCTGTGGGCACGACGAGTGTGGGGAATTGCTTGTCGCGGCAATTGCCCTGTACCGAGACGGTCCGCTGCGCCGCGGCGCGCGGGTACCTGAACTCCCAGCACCACTGAAACCCGGTCACCTCGACGCGGGTGGTGGGGCGGTCCGCCGGCGTGTGGTGCTCGCGGTGGTTGGCCAGGGCCGTGTAGACGACGAGGAAAACGGCGACGACGCCGAGCACCCCGAGGTAGTAGGACTCCAATCGGTTGTTCTCCGCCCGTTGGGACGGGTGCCTGCCGGTTCCGGCCCGGCGTCTGATGACGGCGACGGCCATCAGCGCGAGTACCGCGGCGAACACAAAGGATGCGATAGCCGTCTCCAGGGTGAAGACTTCACCGAAGACCCGCCGATGGTCCACTCGCCGCTCTCCTCCGCTCGACCTGTACGGCGTGCGGGAGTGCCCAGACGCGTGATTTTTGAAAGCCCGCAGACTGACGATCTCGTCCGACCCGCGGGTTCGACACCCTTGCCGACAGGCACATACCGATCGGTATGCTGAGCCGCCCCGCCCATCGGGCCGGGGCAGTCGCGTCCGTTCGTCCGAAGGAGTGCCCCGTGGCTATCGACCCCACCGGCGGAGATATGAAGGCGATGCTGGCCGAGGACCCCGACGGGCCCGTTGTCATGCTGAACCTGCTGCGCTTCGCGCCTGGCGGCAGAGCTCTGTACCAGGAGTACGCACGGCACCTGCGGGAAACGTTCCTGCCCCGGTACGGAGCGCATGTTCTTTATGCCGGAAGGGGCGGAACCGCGCTGGTGGCCGAAGAGGGGCAGACATGGGACGCAGTCGTCCTGGTCCGCTACCCGAGCCGTACGGCCTTCAGCCGCATGGTCGCCGACCCGGAGTACCAAGCGGTCACGGAACTACGCACGCGTGCCCTGACAGAGGCAGTTCTTCAGCCCACGAACGACTGGAGCGCAGACATCTGACCAGCGGGGGCTCTCGGCTGCAACCGGCGTCTTGATCAGCCCTCTCACCCGGGGGCAACGGTGATCATGGAACCGTACGGGCGCCGCAGTGACTGGTGGGGCTCCCGCCCGGTTGACGGTGACTCCGAGCGGATACCCGGAAGGCTCCGAGTCCTGAGGAGGCCCAGCATGGACACCGGTGATCTGCCGGCCGGTCCTCTCAGCGGAGCACCGGCCCGCCTGCTGGGGGGTCTGCGGCTGTTCGCGCTGTCGACACTGCTGCTCGCCGGCGTCGGCGCCGTCGGCAACCTCATCGGCTGGATCGCGCTGACCACGACGCTGGGCCCGACCGCGTACCTGCTGCTGGCGCATCCGGAATCAGTGACTGCCCGGCTCCGCAGCGCGGTGACCGGCCACGCCGCAGCGGTCGGCGTGGGTCTGGCCTGTCTGGCGGTCTTCGGATTGTGGAGCCACCCCTCCGTCGCCGAGCAGCATCACGACACCGCGCCACAGATCGGCGCACAAGCCCTCGCGGTGGGTGTCACCCTCTTCCTTCTCCACGTGCTGGACTCCCACCATGCCCCGGCCGCCGCCACGGCGCTGCTGATCACCTCCGGCATCACCAGACCAGGGCCACCTCTGTACGGCCTGCTGGTCGGCCTGGCTCTCGTGCTGGGTATCGCGCCGATTCTCACCGCCGCGACGTCCTCCCGCAGCTCCGGCGGTGGTGACGCAGGCTGACGTAAGCCCCCCTGTCGCTCTCCGCTCACGGGCGTACGGAGTTCCACCGAACCAGGGGACCGAGATCAGGAGGAACACATGCGCACGAGAGGCAGCGCCGTCGGCAGAACAGCGCCGGCTCTGGCCGGTTTCCTGGCGACAGGCGCGTTGCTGGTGGCCGGTACGGCCTGTCAGAGCCAGCCGCCGGAACACCGGCCGGAAGCCCTCCCCCAGGTCGAGGCTCCCTACGACCGGGCCGTGCTTACGGCGCTGTCAGAAGTGCCCGGCACGACGTTGCTTTCCGTTCGGGTCACGGACGTCTCAAGTCCGAACCCCGTCTGGCTGACCCGGGTCGCTGAACAGAACGGCACGGTACACGCGGTACGTGTGGACGCCATCCACGGGCGGTTCCTGGGCACCTCCGTACCCGGTGATCAGGGACAGGCGCAGAAAGCACGTATGGCCGCGCTCATCGCATCGGCGAAGGTCCTGCCACACGACGCGGTGGACAAGGTGAAACAACCGGATTTCGGCAAGGTCACCGATGTCAGCCTGGAGAAGGACAACCAGGGGCGCCCGGTGTGGTCGGTCACCATCGACACGGTGCAAGGAGGGCAGACGCACGTCTACCAGATCGACGCCGTGACGTCCAAGGTCGTCCACAGCAGCACCGTTCCGGGGAACTCGTCCGTACCGAGAGAGCCGGCCAGTCCTCCCGCGTCCTCGTCAGGCAGCCCGCGATGAGGCGGTCCTCGGTGGTGACCATGACCGTGGCTCGCGTCATGTGGGGAACCGTCCTGACCACGGTTCCGGGAGCCGTACTGCGCCACTGTCCGCGCACTGCCCGCAACACCGCCGCGGACGCTGTCGTGCGCGTGCTGGGTGCCCGTCATCTCGTCCAGGGACTTGCGACGGCCGCCGGAGTGATGCCGCCGGCATGGGCGGCACTGCCCGACGCCCTCCACGCCGCCACGATGGCCGGCCTCGCGGTGTACAGCCCTCGATGGCGCACGGCGGCTTCTGTCGATTTCGCGGTTGCCGGCGCCTTCACGGTGGGAGGTCTGTGCGCGACCCGCGCGGCTGTGCGGTGAACAAGCCGTTTCACGAAAAGGGTGCTCGGGATACTTCACCGGACTCCAGGCTCGCCCAGTACGTCCGCCAGCGCAGCGAGGTCCAGCCATGACCCATGTCCCTTTCCGTGCCGGCGCAAAGAGCAGCCCCACGGGAGCCGTGCCAGAGAGGCAGGCGCGCACCGCGAGCGGCGCCACCCTCTTCCGGGGGACGGCGCTCATCACCGGCGCATCCTCCGGCATCGGTGCCGCGGTGGCCCTTCGGCTGGCCTCCGAAGGGGGCTGGCGCATGGTCCTCAACGGTCGCAATCCGTCGCGGCTCTCCCAGGTGGCGACCCGCGCGTGCGCGGCGGCCTTTCCTGCAGACCTCACCGGTACCCGCGCCGGCCCGGAACTGGCTGGCTTCACCCTGGAGCGGCTCGGCCGGCTCGACCTGCTGGTGGCCTGTGCCGGGGTCGGATGGGCCGGGGAGTTCACGCACATGCCGCTGTCCGCGATCGAGGAGGTGGTCGCCGTCGACCTCCTGGCCACCCTGCACGTCGTACGGCACCTCGCCCCGCACATGGCAGCCGCGGGAACCGGACGCATCGTCCTGATCGGCTCGGTCGCGGGCAGCACGGGAGTGCGGGGTGAGGCGGTCTACTCGGCCGTCAAGGCAGGCCTCGGGGCCTTCGCCGACGCACTCCGATACGAACTGCGCCCTGCCGGCGTAGCAGTCAGCCACGTGATTCCGGGTGTGGTGGACACTCCCTTCTTCGAACGGCGCGGGGTGCCTTACCTGCGCTCGTCGCCCAGGCCGGTGGCTCCCGAGCGGGTGGCCGACGCCGTATGGGACGTCGTACGGCATGGCAAGGACGAGGTGTTCGTACCAGCCTGGTTGCGGCTGCCCGCCATGGTTCGCGGTGTGGCCCCCGGTCTGTACCGGCGGCTCGCCACGGTATTCGGATGAAGGGTGTGCCCCGCAGGACCGCAGCGGTGCCGGTCCAGCATTCCGGTTGCCGTCATGCCCCGGCCCCACGGCGTGCGGACCGTTTTCGCGACGCGGCCGTCGGGCATTCTCCCCGGCCATGAACGAGAAAGCGGACAAGCCGACAGAAGCGGACGACGGCGCCTGTCCCCCATGGGTCGTGCGCGGCTACGCGGTCCTCGCCGACGGCGAACGTGGCGCCGTGGTGGACCCGGAGGGGCGGATCGTGTGGCTGTGTGCCCCACGCTGGCACAGTGACGCCGTGTTCTCCGCGCTCATCGGCGGCGGCGGGTACTTCGCTGTCGAGCCGGAGGACCGGTGGCGTGTGTGGGGCGGATATTACGAGGACGGCACGTTGATCCACGTCAGCCGCTGGGTGACCGCCGACGCCGTCATCGAGTGCCGCGACGCGCTCGCGATGCCGGCCTCCACCGATCGCCTGCTGCTGCTGCGCCGCATGCGGGTGGAACGCGGCGAGGCGCGCCTGCGCATGTCCCTCGACCTGCGGCCCGGTTTCGGCGCCGGGCGCGTGTCCGAGGTACGGCTCCAGGACGGCCTGTGGACGGCCCGGGCCGGGGGCCTGCACGTGCGACTGGCCGGTGCCGAGCGGGCCTCGTGGAGTGGGGAGTCCGGTCTTCGCGGTGGGTTCCGGCTGCGCAAGGGCGAGGAACACGACATCGTGCTGGAGCTGTCGGCCGGCGGCGACAGTCGACAGCTGGCCCCGAAGCAGTTGTGGAAGCAGACGGAACAGGCGTGGCAGCGTGCCGTGCCGGACTGCTCCGGCACGGCCGCACCGCGCGACGCCCGCCACGCCTATGCGGTGCTGCGCGGGCTGACCAGCAGCTCGGGTGGCATGGTGGCCGCGGCCACCACCTCGCTCCCGGAACGCGCCAACACCGGCCGCAGCTATGACTACCGTTTCGCATGGGTGCGCGACCAGTGCTACGCGGGCCTCGCCGTCGCGTCACACGGCCCGCACGAGTTGCTCGACACGGCGGTGCGCTTCACCGCGGAGCGCATCCTCGCCGACGGTGAGGCTCTCCACCCGGCCTACACCGTCGACGGCGGCCCGGTGCCGGACCAGCAACGGCTGCCGCTCAGGGGATATCCAGGTGGCAGCGACCACGTCGGCAACAAGGCGGCCGAGCAGTTCCAGCTCGACGCGTTCGGTGAGGTTCTGCAGTTGTTCGCCGCCGCCGCGCACCACGACCGGCTCACCCCGGAAGCCGAACAGGCGGTCGGGATCGCGGTCGACGCGGTGGAAAGCAACTGGACGCGGCCGGACGCCGGCCTGTGGGAACTGGACAACCGCTGGTGGACCCAGTCCCGGCTGAGCGTGGTCTGCGGACTGCGACAGGTTTCGGTGGCACTGTCGGGCCGGACGGCACAACGTTCTTCCGAACTCGCCGATGGGGTTTTCGCGGAGACCCGACGCCGCTGCCTCAGGACGGATGGCCGCTGGCGCCGGGCCGCCGACGACGACGGACCGGAAGCCGCCCTCCTCACCCCCCTGTCCCGCGGCTGCCCGCCCGCCGACGACCCCAGCAACACGCTCACCCGCCGCTTCATCGAGGACCGGCTGGCCGAAGACGGCTACCTGTACCGCTTCGTGCACGGCGACATCCCTCTCGGGGAAGCCGAGGGAGCCTTTCTGCTCTGCGGCTTCACCATGGCGCTCGCCGCCGACCGCGTCGGCGACCGCACCCGCGCGCTGCGCTGGTTCGAACGAACCCGGGCGGCCTGCGGGCCGTCCGGGCTGTTCGCGGAAGAATACGACGTCCGTCAGCGCCAGCTACGCGGCAACCTGCCCCAGGCGTTCGTCCACGCCCTCCTGCTGGAGTGCGCCGTCCGCCTCAACGACGCCTCCGCGTTGCCGCTCTGAGGAAGCCGCCCGCGCCCTGCGGCCGTGGCCGCCGCACCGACGGTGACCAGGGCACCAACGGCCGCCGCCCCGAGCACGAGGGGCCGACGGTGCCGCGAGGCCCACAGCTGCAGGCTGCGGGAGTGCGCTTCGTCGTCGAAGATGCCGTACGGTCCGTGGTCGGTGCCCTGCGCGTCGTCAACCGGTTTCCACAGGTTGGCCGGCCGGGAGGAGTCGACGGGCTTGTCGGTCTGCTGGGAGTCGTAGCCCGTGCGGGCGAGGTAGCGGTCGAGCAGGCCCGCCGCGAGTCTCTGCCCCAGCAGGGTGGCCACCGTGGAGCCGCCGATCCAGTACTCCCGTCGCTCCGGGTGGTCGGCGGCGTACACGATGCCGGCGGCGGCGACTTCGGGCTGGTAGACCGGAGCCACAGGTCGCGGATGCCTCGGCAGGCGAGTCAGCACCCAGCTGAACTGCGGGGTGTTGACCCCCGGCAGATGGGCCGTTGTCACGTTCACCCCACTGCCGTCGTGCATCAGCTCACAGCGCAGTGCGTCGGTGAATCCCCGGATCGCGGCCTTGGCTCCGCAGTACACCGACTGCAAGGGCACGCTGCGGTAGGCGAGGGCGGAACCGACCTGCACGATCGTGCCGCGGTCGCGGGGCAGCATACGGCGGAGGGCCGCCTGCGTACCGTGGACGAAACCGAAGTACGTCACCTCGGTGGCCCTCTTCAGCTCCTCCGGCCGGATCTCGCTCGCGGGCGAGAAGACCGTGGTGAAGGCGGCGTTCACCCATACATCGATGGGTCCGAGCCGATCTTCGACCTGTTGTGCCGCCGCGTCCACCGCCTCGGCGTCCGAAACGTCCACCATCAGGGGCAAGGCCAGCCCCCCGGCAGTGCGGACGTCCTGCGCCGCCTGTTCGAGCCCCCGCTGGCCACGGGCCAGAAGGGCCACCGCGGCGCCGCGGGCGGCGAACGCCTTCGCTGTGGCCCGGCCAACGCCGGCGCTCGCACCGGTGACGACGACAACCTGCGCGCCGTGTGCACGACCGGTCTGCTCCGTCGTCATTTGCTTCCCCGGCCCGGGAGGTGTTCGGCGAATTCGGTGATCTTCTGCCGTACGCCCTTGGCGGCGATGCCGACCCTCTCCGGGTCGTGCAGTACCGCCTTGGCCGCCTTCTTGCCCTGGGCCGTCATGATGTGCGGCGGGATCGGGGCGATCTCGTTGTCGACCTTGAACTCCAGCACCACCGGCTTGTCGCAGGCAAGCGCCTCGTCCCAGGCGGCGCCGACCTTCTGCGGATCGTCGCAGACGATGCCTTTCAGGCCGAGCAGCTGGGCGTAGGCCGCGTACGGCACGTCCGGGATCTCCTGCGAGCCCGGGTACTTCGGATCACCGGCCATGGCCCGTTGCTCCCAGGTGACCTGGTTGAGGTCCTGGTTGTTGAAGATACAGAAAATGAATGGCGCCGCCGGATTCGAGAGGCGGTCCAGGTACCGCTTGATGGTGATCATCTCGTTCATGCCGTTCATCTGGAACGCGCCGTCGCCGACGAAGGCGATCACCGGCCGGTCCGGGTAGGCGAAGCGGGCCGCGATCGCGTACGGGGTGCCGGGGCCCATGGTCGCCAGGGTGCCGGAGAGCGAGGCCCGCATGCCCTGGCGCAGCTTCAGGTGCCGTGCCCACCAGTTCGTACCCGAGCCGGAATCCGCGGTCAGGATGGAGCCGTCGGGGAGCCGCGGCGACAGCTCGGCCGCGACGGCTTGAGGGTTGATCTTGCCCTCGAAGTGCTGGTCCGCCCAGCGATCGCAGAGGTCGTTCCATTCGCGGACGTCCTTCTCGATCTGCTCGCGCCAGCCCCGGTCCTCCTTGCGCCGCAGGAGCGGGATCAGCGCACGGAGGGTCTCCTTGGAATCGCCGACCAGGTGCGCGTCCATCGGATAGCGGATACCGATCATCCGTCCGTCGATGTCGATCTCGACGCCCTTCGCCTGACCCTCGTCCGGCAGCCACTCGGAGTAGGGGAAGCTGCTGCCGACCATGAGGAGGGTGTCGCAGTTCCGCATCATGTTGTCGCTGGCCTTGCTGCCGAGCAGACCGATGGGTCCTGTCACGAACGGCAGGTCGTCGGGGAGGACCTCCCTGCCGAGCAGCGCCTTCGCGACGCCCGCGCCCAGTAGCTCCGCGACCTCTACGACCTCCTCCTGTGCCTTGGCCGCTCCCTGCCCGACCAGCATGGCGACCTTCGAACCCTCGTTGAGGATGTCGGCGGCCTTGCGCAGCTCCCCGGGGTCAGGCAGGACGCGGGGCCGGCTCCAGCCGACGCTGGAGAACACCGAGCCGTGCATCTTGGGCGGGGAGGGCTGGGCGTCTTCCTCCTGCACATCGCTCGGGATGATGACCGTCGCGACACCACGCGTGGTCAGGGCCGTCTTGAAGGCGCGGTCGATGACGTGCCGGGCCTGTCCTGGGTGCACGACCATCTGACAGAACTCGGAAACGTCGGCGAAGAGCAGGTCCAGCTCCACCTCCTGCTGGTAGTGAGCACCGAGTGAAAGCCGTTTCTGCTGGCCGATGACGGCGACAACCGGCTGGTGGTCCAGTTTGGCGTCATACAGCCCGTTCAGCAGGTGTACGGCGCCGGGTCCCGAGGTCGCCGTGCAGCAGCCCACCTCACCGGTGAACTTCGCATGCGCGCAGGCCATGAACGCGGCCATCTCCTCGTGCCGTGTCTGGATGAATTCGGGGTTGCCCTGAGCCCGGTCGAAGGCGCCGAGCAGACCGTTGATGCCGTCCCCGGGATAGCCGTACACCCGTTTCACGCCCCATTCGGTGAGGCGATGGAGGACGTAGTCGGCGACTTGGGTCATGGTGGTTCTCCTGAGCCGGAGGTCCGAAGAGTCGGCACGGTAGTCACCTCTTGGCTCCAGGACTAAACCCTGCGACGGGACACCTCGAAGGGCGATCACAGAGCAAAATTTGCATAAGACAAATACGAAGGGGCACTCGCATGACGTCGCAGCCGGAAAGACCTGGCTGCCCTGGCGGGGCCCATTCGGGCACCCATCGGCACCCTCCGCAGGAAGGTGGGCGTGCCATCATGCCTCTGACAAAAGTTCCTCGGGTGGACGATCCGCCGGCCCCGCCGCGTGACACTACCGGCAGGCGGGCCGACCGGGCACCGTCGGACGAGAACGAGGAGTTGCTGCACCGGATGGCGGCCTGCCCACCCGGGCAGGAACGAGAGGCGTTGCGCGAGAGGGCGGTACGTGCCTTCCTCCCGGTAGCTCGACGCCTCGCCCGACGGTACGGTGCTCCGATCGACAGTCGCGAGGATCTCTACCAAGTGGCCTGTGTGGGGCTGGTCAAAGCGGTCAATCGTTTTGATCCCCGATACGGCCGCCCGTTTCTCTCCTACGCCGTACCGACCATCGATGGCGAACTGAAGCGATATCTTCGTGACTGCACCTGGGACGCGCACGTGCCCCGCAGCATCCAGGAGAAGCACCGGCGGGTGCGCCGGGCCCAGGAGGAAATGACACGGGCGGGGCACAGCAATGGCGGCAGCGTGCCGGACCTGCACCGCCTGACGGGCATCGAGGAGGCCGAGGTACGGCTGGCCCTCCGTGCCGATCAGTCCCGCAACCCGCTGTCCATGGACACGCGGCGCAGAGAAGAGGATGCGCCTTCCCTGGCGGACGCCGTGGGTGACGAGGACCCCATGCTGGACCGAGTGGTCGACCGAATCGCGCTCAAGTCGCTCCTGCCGGAATTGCCGGTCAGGGAGCGGAGGATACTCGCCCTGTACTTCCTCGATTCCATGAGTCAGCGACAAGTCGCGGCCGTGGTGGGCATTTCCCAGATGCAGGTGTCGCGGCTGCTGGAGAAGTCCTGCGATTTCCTTCGCCGCAACCTGCTGTGCGACTGATCCGGCACTCTGGTGCGCGATGGGTCAGTTGCCCATACCGCTCTGCCACGAGGCCTTCGCGCGCTGCAACATGCCGTAGAGCACACAGACCGACCGACCCCGAACAGCAGGGCGGCCTCGCAGAGAAAAGCTGCTGGGACACAGCCCGGCTGGCCGCCACCGTGTCATCAGCAGTGCGCCGCCCTCCGAGCCGGCAGGCACCCGCTAAGGCGGCCGTCCTCATCCGGCGGGACGCCGTCCCGCCCGTCCCCGTGGGGGCGGGACGACGTCACGACCGCCAAGTCGACGGCCGCGGCCACGGCGGCCCGGCACTGGCGCCGCACGCGGTAGCGGGACGTGGTCACCGGACGCCGACCGGACTTCCCGGCACCGATGAATGATCACTGACCAGTGCGCGCGCCCGGCATCCCCGCGCTGTAGGCGATGTCGTGCACCACCCGGTGTCCGGGAACGTTGCCACTCAGGCTCCACCTTCCGAGAGGAAGGATGACCCGCCCACCGAAGGACTGCTCCAGGAGCAGTGCGCCGGCGGTGTAGAAGGCAGCCGCGCTCGACGCCACCAGCACCCATCCAGCGGCTAGGCGGACGCTGTGAAAGGCACCGATCTGGGCCGCGGCCAGCAGGCCGGATCCGGCGGTGAGCAGGATGAACGTGAGGAAGAGGCCCATGTTCTGGGCCAGTGCACCCGCGGCTCCGAACAGGGTGATCAGCCCGAGTGCGATCCACCAGAACCCCATCGCCTGGCTGGTGATGAGGAACGGTGACAGCGCGCCGGAGGCGGTCAGCAGCGTCATCAGACCCCAGGCCAGCCAGAAAGCTCCCCAGATTCCGTGCATGGCCGTGGCCAGGGAGTCACGGGCGCGATAGGCCCACATCCCGGCCAGCAGCTGGGCGACGCCGCCAAGAAAGATCGCGAACGGTGCGAGGACAACAGGCGAGGTGAGAGGGTTGCCCCACCACTCCGCGAGGTTCGAGGAAACGGTGAAGGTCGCCGCGGCGAGGCCGAACAGCCCCAGGATCGACGGTGCCGCCACTGGGGTGAGGACCAGCCTGCTTCGCGCCTGCCATGCCTCGTAGCTGTCGGGGTCTTCCACGGGGCCGGGTACAGGCGGCGGCTGAGCTTGCGAGGACATGAGGACTCCTTCGAAACGCGAGAGGCCGAAGGCATACCGGCCTCTCTGGGCCGTGGGTAGTCACCTCACGCCGCCGCCTGAAACGTCCGTTGCTCCCGGGCTACTTATCCTCGCCGTGGGGGACTCCCCTGCCGGACGGTGCGACCGCTGGACCGTCTTCGTCCGGTCGTCCGATCCCGAGCAGCACCGAAATGGTGGAAGGTGAACAGGTGCCCGGACGGGTGAGATCGATTTCGGAGCGGCCCTGCATGCGCCGCTGGGTCCGGGCAGGCTCCTGGGCTCTCTGCGCTCTCTGGCTCGCGGTACTGGCCGCCGCTGCCATATGGCTGGCGGTCCGCCTCACCCCGCTTCGAACGGTGACAGTAGCCGGCCAGACCGTGAAGGTGGGGGCGGCACCACCCGACTGGCGTATGTCCGGCCCCGGCGATCTCCAGTTGTTCGGCCAGACCCTGCCCACAGAAGCCACCTTCTCCGGCCCCATCCGTCCGCTGTTGAAGCTGACGCACATCACCGAGAGCAGCCAGGTCGCCCAATTGGTCCGGTCCGGCAACCATGAACAGCTGGAAATCACAGCAGGGCACAGTCTCGCATCGGGCTGGGTCCTCTACGGGGTGCAGGAAACGGCGGTGGCCGCCGGCATAATGGCCGTCGCCCTGCTGGCCTGGGCGGGGCTTCGCCGATTCCCGCGTCGGCGCACTCTGGGAATCCTGTTCTGCGGTGTTGCCGTGGTGGCGGTCGCCAATGCCACCGGCTTCTACCTCCTGGCGTCGCAGACACCCGACGCCCTTCGGCACGTGCACTCCCTGGCGGACCTGGTCGGCCGGAGCACGGCAGCGAACGTGCCGAGGACCGAGGGCCCCGATCTGACCGATGTCACCGCTGTGGTGCTCGGTGACTCGACCGCTGCGGGTACCGGCAACCGTCCTCTCGTCGACCCGGACGCCCTGGACAGGGCCTGTCGGCGCAGCGCGGACTCGTATGCCGGCGTTCTCGCGAGAACCAACGACAGGAAAGTGCTGAATCTCGGCTGTGCCGGGGCCACCGTTCACGACGGCATTCTCGGAGTACAGATCCTCGGCGACCAAGTGGCACCGCCACAGTTCGCCGAGGCTCAGCGGGCGACACGGGCAGGCGTCGTGATCGTGAGCGTGGGCGCCAACGACGTGGGTTGGGCGGATCTGGTGCAGCTCTGCGCGAAAGCGCCCTCGTGTGACGACAAGGCCTCCACCGCGTTCTTCCAGAACCGGCTCAGCCGTTTCGCCCTTGACTACCGCAGTCTCCTTCACCATCTGGCAGGTATGCCGCAGCACCCCAAGGTTGTGGTGAACGAGTACTACGACCCCTTCGGCAGCGATGTGAGCTGCCTGCGAGGTGAGGGCCTGACGGTGGCAAAGGTCCGAGTACTGCGCGCCCGCCTGTCCGTCCTGAACGATGTGCTGCGGGAGGGAGCCACGAGCCGGGGCTTCACGGCGGTACGACCGGACTTCACAGGTCACGAGCTGTGCAGCGCCCAGCCGTATGTGCAGGGACCAACGGACCGCGCCCCGCTGCATCCCTCGGCCGCCGGGCAACTGGCCATCGCGGTCGCGGATCAGCGGGCCCTCTCACGATGAGCATCCGACGGCGCACCACCACGACCGTCGTGACATACGCTCCGAACGTTTTGCCCCCCGGTTCCCCGTAAACACAGGAACTGTGACTGGCGACCCGCCTCCTCGGCGCAGCGGCCCGGCGTGCCGAGTGGAGTGCGCACACCGAGTGGTGGCAGCGCCCCGGCTCGGCGCCGGCCCAGAAGCCGTGGCGGTGGACAGTACGGCTCGCCGGGCTTACGTGGCGTGCTCCCGTGACAACGCGGTCGTCAGTGTGGATCTCGACCAGTTCGCTCCGGTATGGCGTGCCGAGGCGGGCAAAGAGCCGATTCCCATCGTCCTGGATCTGCCGAGCGGACGCCTGTTCACAGCCGACGCCCGCTCGGACACCGTGACGGTCCTCAACGCCGACAGCGCCGCGCGTGTCGTACAGCTCCACATCGGGCAGGGCGCCTACCCGGCCGGCCTGGGACACGATCCGGAACGACGGCGGATCTTCTGCGGCAACACCGCGGCCGGCACGATCACCGCCATCGACGCCGACCGTCTGGAGGTCATCGGCACCATTCCCGCCGAGCTCGGAGCGGGGAGCATCGCCGTGGACAGTGAGCGGGGACACGGATACTGCGCGAACTTCATGGCCGGCTCGCTGACGGTTTTCGACACGGAGACCCTGCGTCCCCTCGGTCGGATCACTGTCGGCGAAGGACCGTGCAAGACGATCGCCGATCCCCGGGCCGACCAGCTGTACGTGGCCGGCTCCCTGCACGGCACAGTGCTGCGGCTGTCGCTCGCGACAGCGCGCCCGCTGGGTGAGATCCGGGTCGAACGAGCACCGGTGGGCATGTGCGTGACACCGGACGGCAGCCGGTTGTACGTCTGCAACAGAGGAGCGGGGACCGTCAGTGTCGTCGACACCGCCACAGGGTCGGAAACCCACCGCATCACCGTCGGCAACGGTCCCGGTGACTGCGGGATCGACGCCGCCTCGGGGCGCCTGCTGGTTTCCAACGCCGGAAGCGGCACGCTGACCATGGTGGACGCGCCGTGGCTGCCCGGTGCGGCGAAGCCGCCGACCCATCCGGCTGTAGGCAGGCCGATCCCCCAGTTCGCTCTGCCGGATGCCCGCACGGGTGAGATCCGTACGACGAGGGAGTGGGCGGAGAAGAGGTACGTGATCGACTTTTTCGCGAGCTGGTGAGGCCCCTGCAATGCGGAGGCTCCGGTCATCAAGGACCTGCGCCGCCGTACCGCCCGGTCCGGGCTGGAATTCATCCATATCAACGTGTGGGAAACGCACCACGCTCGCGACGAAGCGCTCGCTTTCGCCGACGTGTGGAACGTGGCGGGACCGGTCCTGCTCGACGAGAGCGGCGACTACGCCGCCGCTCTCGGTATCACGGGCGTCCCTACGAACGTACTCGTGGACGCGCGCGGGATCGTGCGGGCTGTCGGCGCGGTGACCCCGGCCGAGCTGGAGCAGGCCGTGGCCGATCTTCTGAAGGAGCAGACGTGAACTCCTCATCGTCCGAACCCGGGGGCCGCTCTCCTGACCCCAGACCAACCCCGCGGGACGACGCGGGCTCCCGGCGAACCGGTGATCACCGGACACGGGTCACACTCGTCGTCGCGCTGGTGGCGAACGTGCTTATCGCGACTGCCAAGGTGATCGGCGGCCTGTTCGCACACTCCCCCGCGCTGCTGTCCGAAGCGGCCCACTCCCTGGCCGACAGTTTCAACGAGGTTTTCCTGCTGGCCGCGCTGCGCCGCAGCCGCCGCCCCGCAGACCGCTGCCACCCCTTCGGCTACGGCAAGGAACGTTTCCTCTGGTCCCTCCTCGCCGCCGTCGGCATCTTCGTCACAGGCCACTGCTTCTCCGTCTTCCAGGGCGTACGCGCCCTGGAAGACGGAGCCGACGAGACTTTCAACGGGTACGTAACCGGGCTGACCGTGCTCGGTGTCGCGCTGTGCGCGGAGGGCGCCTCTCTCCTACGCGCTCTGCTCCAAGTACGTCGGCACAGCGGGAAGGGGCTGCGCGATCCAGCTCTGCGCACGGTCGTCGCCGAGGACGGTGCCGCCGTACTCGGCGTGTCACTCGCCCTCCTCGGCATGGGTTTGCACATGGTGACCGGATACGTGGCCTGGGAGGCGGCTGCGTCGCTCTCGATCGGGGCTCTGCTCATCTACGTCGCTTACCGCTTGGGCCGTGACGCACGGGAGCATTTGATCGGCGAGGCGGCGTCCCCGGAACTGAGGGATCGAATCCGCTCGTTCCTCCGCGCTCAGCCGGAGATCGATGCCGTGAGCGAGCTGTTCACGATGCAGATGGGTACCGATTCCACGCTCGTCGCCGCCCGGATCGATCTCACGCCGGGCCTGGACAGCGAACGGGTGGAGGAAGTGGCCAGTCGCATCAAGAGCTCCTTGAGCCGGCGTGTACCCGAGGCGGACCAGGTCTTCCTTGACATCGAGGACCGCTCACGAAGAGATCTGCGGGCCCCCGCCATACCGGACAGGACCGGTGGAGCGTCAGGCCGCGCGGAACGGCGGCTGCGGTGGCGGATGGTCCGTGTGGTGATGAGGGACGGCTCGTTTCACAGCTACATCACCGGGTGACTCCCCTCCCCGGCGGCAACGCGCACCACCGATCGTCGTCGTCGGCAGCCGACCGTTCGACTCCCAGAGGCTCTCCATGCGCTCCCCAGCAGCCCTTGTCCCTTGTGATCACAACGCGGGGGACTTCTGCTCAGGCTGTCTGGACCCGCTGCTGCGCGATCTCGTCGCCTGTCCGCCCGGCCCCGGGCGATCCCATCTGCGCGAGGAGGCTATTCGCCTGCTGCTGCCGTTGGCCCAGCGGGTGGCGCGGCGTTTCCGCCATCGGGGAGAGGACATGGACGACCTCATCCAGGTCGCGTCACTCGGCTTGGTGAAGGCCGTAGACGGATACGACCCCACGCGGGGGCACGCCTTCCTTTCCTACGCCGTACCTACGATCGTCGGGGAGCTCCAGCGGCATCTGCGCGACCGAACCACCGTCGTACGCCTGCCTCGGCCGGTGCAGGAGGCACGTGGACAGGTCTTCCAGGCGTTCGAGGAACTCGAGCAGCGACTGCGTGGGCGTACACCGACCAGCGAGCAGATCGCCAAGCACACGGGACTCGACGTGAAACGCGTCGAGGCGACACTGCGTGCGGTACGAGAGTGCAACACCACTTCCCTGGACGCGGAGCCGGACGACGGCGAAGGCACCTCACTCGCCGCCCTCCTGGGTCGCGACGACCCGGCTCTCGACCGCGTGGTGGACACGGTCGCGCTCGCCTCCGCCGTGCGCGACCTGCCCGAGCGAGAGCGACACATACTGCATCTGCGGTTCTTCCGAGACTTGACCCAACTGCAGATAGCGAGTGCCATCGGCCTCTCCCAGATGCAGGTTTCCCGGATCATCAGAAGCTGCGTCGAACGACTCCGCCAAGCGTTGTCGGACCACGTCCCCGTGCATGATCAGTGCCGGTCGCAGCGTCGTCCGGCAGGCCGATCGCGCAAGCCCCGGCTTTCGCACCCTACGAACGTCATGGTGACACCGGCCGAGCAAGCGCCCACCCGCCGTCGTCGGCGGAGCCGGAACTCAGTGACCAGCGCGGCCGGCCGGGAAACGCACACCATGGTGCTGAGACCAGCAACGCGGCGACGAAGGTCGCCGCATCGCCTGGTATCCACGTCACTCGACGTCGTGCGCACCGTCCGGAAGCATCGACGCCCTGGGCTCCGCTGTCACCTTCGCGCCCCTTGGGCAGCCATGCCGTGGCGAATGACCTACGGCACCCGTCGAGATGTCCGCCTCACGTCTCGCGAAAGGCGTGTGAACGTGCTCGCGCGGCCTCCGCCCGAAGCGGCACGAACAGGGAGTAAACCTCCCTTAGGCGGTGTCATCCGGCGGCGCCTCGTGCAGGGGCTTACGTGGCTGGTCGAAGCGCATCTGGAGCTTCTGAACCCCTTGAACGCCTCGGTCGCGGCGTACGACCTGCCGGCGCGCCGGTCCGCGAGGCTCAGGTGCACCCGGTCTGTGAAAGGCGTCAGCAGACTGCGCGGCCACGGGGGCGTGCATGCCGGGGGACCGCCCAGATCTTGTTGAGGGCGTACTTCGCGGCCTGTGCCACGCCGAGAGAACCGTGGAGGCTGCCCGTGATGCCCACGGCGAGCGCAACCCACTGCTGTGGAAGGAGTGGATGACCGGGAACTGGCCCCAGTGTCGAGTCCGTGATCCGCTGGCGCAGAACGGGATCGTCGCCGAGGATCGCCGTCATCGCATCGCCCGCCACCCGCCGTGTTCGTTGTGCCAGGCGATGGCACGCCTGATCTCCCTCTCGTCCAAGCCGGTGCGGCACTCCAGCTCCATGAATGTGAGGACCGGCGGGCCACTGGTCAGGACTCGGTCGACCTTCGCCGCCCAGAGTTCCTCCTGGGTGAAAGGCCGTCGCTGATAGGTCTTCCTCAACGCGGCGAAGTGTTCGGTGCTGCACGCCGTGATGAGCCGCAGGCCGTCGAACCAGTCGTTGCGAGGACTGACGGACGAGGAGTCGGGCACGTATCCGCGTACGGCCTCGTCCTGGGGGAACGTCGCCGCGCAGACGTCACACAGTTCAAGACGGACCGCGCGGACCCGCTTCTTCCGGCGCTTCCACATATCGCTTCGCCTCCCCTGAGGTCGCGTGCTGGGCGATGTCACATCCGTTCTTTCAGCCCGGCCCTGACCAGCCAGGCGTTCACAGGCCACGCGGTGAAGAAGCCGATCACCATCGACACCTGCATCATCATCCAGTACGCGGCCGATGTCTTCGGCAGGCCCGGGGAGAAGATGACGTCCTGGTACACCCACATCGAGAGGAAGAGACCTACCTGGAAGGCGACAATCGAAAGGGTGTCGGCTTTGATCGCGGCACGGATTCCTTCCGCTCGGCTCATATCCCGCATCGGCGCGATAGTGAAGTACTGGAAGACCACGCCAAGCGTCCAGGCGAAGACGAAGTCCAGGACGAAGTCCGCGTAGAGAGACTTCCCCGCGATGGTCAAGCCCGTGGCGAACACGATCCACTCGCCGACGATGTCACCGAGCGTGCAGCCGGCACCGCAGTGACTGACCGCCTTGGACATCACCTGCCACTCGGGCAATCGCTCGGCGTCCGGTTGCCCTCGTTCCTCGATCACGGGCTGTGCGTCTTTCCTCCCGTGCACCCAGTAGAACCAGAGCGCGACCGGCCCCCAGTACAGAGCGGTGATCGGATACACCAGGTTCATGATCCACATCTTCTGGCGGTAGCCCCTCCCGATGTCGGCCAGGATGAGCAACGCGCTCAAGAAGGCGAGACCAAGGCTCAACCAGCCGATCGCCTCGATCCAGCCCGCAGGGGTGCTGTGGGGCTCCAAGGAACTCACCTGCCATTCTGTGGAGGTCCGACCGCGTGCCCGGCCTGAGTACCCGGGCCGAAACACACCACCGCGATCCACCACAGCGTGTGCCGACGGGCAGTTGGCGCGGAACAGCGCTGCACAACGCCGTGCTGAAGCGCGCCGAAGACAAAAGCCATCGCTCCTGCAGTGTGGGAAGGCGACAAATCGGCCACCCAGTGAGAGTGACCGTCAGCCCTTTTACTCTCCTCCCCGCCCGTGCACGGCCGGTGCCGCTGCCGCTGCCGGCCCGAGTGTTCGCCCCATCTCATGCTTAGCGCCTTGCTGGCCGTCCTCGCAGCCACCTGCAACGCCCTTGCCTCCGCGCTTCAGCGCAAGGCCGCACGGGAGGAGCCCGCCGAGGAGAACCTGTCACTGCGCCTGGTGTGGCACCTACTGCACCGTCCGGTGTGGTTCGGCGGCATTCTGTTCATCATCGTCAGCTTTCTGCTCCAGGCGGTTGCCCTGGGTGCCGGAAGCATCTCCGTGGTGCAGCCGCTTCTCGCTCTGGAGCTGCCGGCCGCACTGATACTGTCCGCCGTTCTGCTCGGTGGCCGGCTGGGTCGACGGGAGTGGTGGGCGTCGACGGTGATGGCGGCGGGGGTGGCGGGGCTGATCATGGCCCTGGGGCCGAGTGGCGGGACGACCTCCTCCGTTTCCTGGGTGGGTTGGCTGCTCGGCGGCGCTACCAACGTGCTGGTGATCCTGATCGGGTTGTTGTGGGCACGCAGCGCGTCGGGGCCGCGCCGGGCCGCGGTCCTGGGAGCGACGACCGGGTGCGCCTTCGGGCTGACAGCCGCCCTCATGAAGGGCATGACGGACGTGTTCTCGCACGGCCTGGCCGCCCTGTTCACCAGCTGGCAGCTGTGGGCCATGATCGCCGCCGGCGCGTGTGCCATGTTCCTGTTGCAGTCGGCGATGCACGCAGGACCCCTGCTGGCAGCCCAGCCCGGCCTCACCATGGCCGACCCGGTGATCGCCATCCTCTGGGGGACGCTGATCTTCGAGGAGAACGTACGGGGCGGCCCCTTCATCGCCCTGGCAGTGCTGTCCGCCGCAGCGGCTGCCACCGCGGTGATGGTCCTGTCGCGCTCGCCTCTGCTGAGTGGCGGCCAGGACGAGGACGAGAACCAGGATCCTGGCCGGCACAGCAACTCTGAAGCAACGCGCGCGAGGGACAGATGAAGGCACCGAAACCCGCGCGACTCATGGAGCGAGGACTTCAGGCTCTCGGCGGTCCGGCCCGGGCCAGAGTCGTCCTCACCCTCGCCGCCACCTTGGCAGTGGACGGCGCGGACAAGGGCACCGTCTCGGCCATGGCGGCTCAGCTGAAGCACACGTTCGACCTCAGCAACACCGAGATCGGACTGCTGGTGTCGGTGGTCGCCCTGTCCAGCGCCGTGTTCACCGTCCCCGTCGGGCTGCTCACCGACCGCACACGCCGTACACGGCTGCTCGCCGTCAGCGTGGCTCTGTGGGCCACGGCGATGCTCATCGCAGGGATGAGCACCTCGTACGGGTGGCTGATCTCCTCACGCGCGGCGCTGGGAGCGGTCAGCGCGACTGCCGGACCTACCATTGCCTCACTGATGGGCGACTACTTCCCCATCAAGGACCGAGCACGGATGTACGGCCTCGTCCTGGCGGGGGAACTGGCCGGGACCGGACTGGGTTTCGCGCTGTCGGGGTCTATCGGCTCCTTTCTCAGCTGGCGGTTCGCCTTCTGGTGGCTGGTGATTCCGGCCGGCGCTCTCGTCTTCTTCCTGCACCGTCTTCCCGAGCCCGAGCGTGGTGGGATGTACGGTCCGCAGCACTCGCCGGGTGGATCGCGGGAGGCTGCACGGCCGCCCGGACCCCGTCGCCAAGACGAGGACTTGGCCGCACGTGCGGTACGGCGGGCCGAAGTGGAACCGCACGGTCGACTCGTCATCGACTCGGATCCGCGCAAGGCGCCCACATGGTGGTCGATCCGCTACGTCCTGCGGGTCCGTACCAACGTGGTCCTGATCCTGGCGTCCTCACTCGGCTACTTCTACTTCACCGGACTACGCTCGTTCGCCATCCTCTTCTCCACCGGCCACTATGGCATCACCACCTCCGTGGCCACGTCCCTCGTACTCGTCGTCGGCATCGGTGCACTGGCCGGCGTCCTGTCCGGTGGACGCGTCGCCGACCGGTTGCTGCGTGACGGAAGGGTGAACGCCCGGGCCCTGGTGCCCACCGTCTGCATGCTGGCGGTGCCCTTCGTCGTCGCGCCGGCCTTGTACGCCGACTTCCTCGGCGCGGCCCTGCCCCTGCTCGTCGTCGGCACACTGCTGCTGGGGGCGGCGAACCCGCCGCTGGACGCCGCTCGCCTCGACATCCTCCCCCCACTGTTGTGGGGGACGGGCGAGGGAGTGCGGACCATGCTCCGAACCTTGTGCGAAGCCGTCGCCCCGACCCTGTTCGGCTACTTCTCCACCGCCGTCTTCGCCGGGGACGGCGGCAACAGAGGTACCGGCCTGGAGTACACGCTGTTGTTCTTCCTGCTCGCACTGGTGGGCGCGGGACTGCTCGGACTGGTGGCCATGCGCACCTACCCCCGTGATCTGGCCACCGCTCAGGAATCCACCAGACGGATCGCGGACGCCGTGTCGCGCCAGCAGGCCCATGGGGACTGACTCTCAGCAGTTGTGGTCGCCGGGGCAGGGGTACCCCGCCCGGAAAACGATCAAGGAGGTGGCATGACGCTCCACGCACGGTCCGTGGGCGGTGTAAGGCCTGCTGTGCCGGGTCGCAGCTCTCCGCGTGGAAGGGAGCGATCCTTATGACACAGGATGTGGTCTCCCTGGGCTGGGCGGTTCTGGTGGTCGGAGCGGTCATGGCCGCCGCGCTGGCGCTGCACCCGCTGAGCCGGCGGACACGGGTGCCCGCTCCTGCCTTCTTCCTTCTCGCCTCGGCCGTGGTCTCGGATTTCGTACCGGGCCTGCGCGGCATTCCCATCGAGACCGTGCAGCGGGTCGTCACCATCGCGCTCATCTTCGTGCTCCTCGACGGCGGCGCGTCGCTGGGCTGGCGCAAGCTGCGGCGCTCCCTGGCGGCGGCCTCCTGGTTGGGACTCGCGGGGACGGTCCTCATCGCCGGCGCAATCGGGTCGCTGGCGCACCTGCTGCTCGGCTTCTCCTGGCACCCCGCGCTGTTGCTCGGCATCGCCCTGGCCCCCACCGACCCGGCGGCCGTGTTCTCCGCGCTCGGCCGCAAGGAGATCAGCGGCCGCACCGGTGTGCTACTGGACGGAGAGGCGGGTCTGAACGACCCGGCGGGGATCGCCCTGCTTGCGGGCGTTCTGGAAATCGGCGGGCGGTCAACCGGGGCCGCCGTCGGCCACGTCGCCCTGGTGTTCCTGGAGCAGATCGCAGTCGGAGCGGCAGTCGGTGTCGGGGGCGGTCTCGCCCTTCTGTACATCCTGCGGCGCATCCATTTGCCGGGGCAGGGGTTGTACTCGCTGGCCGCGCTGGCGGGTGCTTTGGTGATCTACGGGCTCGCGACCGTGGCTCAGGGATCCGGATTCCTGGCCGTATTCGTCACCGGCACGGTGGTCGCGGATCGAGGAGTGCCCTTCGAACGCGAGATCGAGCGCTTTCACGATGCCCTCGCCAGCCTCGGAGAGATCGCGGCGTTCACCGCACTGGGTCTGACCATCACCTTGAGTGACTTCGACAAACTCGATGCGTGGGGGCACGGCGCCGTCATGGCCGTCCTCGCCCTTCTGGTGGTCCGGCCCGCCGTCGTGATGCTGCTGCTGCAGCCCGTCCGGCTACGCACCGGTGAACGGTTCTTCCTGTCGTTGGCCGGGCTCAAAGGCGCGGTGCCCATCCTGCTGGGGAGCTTCATCGTCACCGGCCACGAAGCCGCCGGCCGCTCCGTCTACGCCATCATCTTCGTCGTCGTAGCGGCATCCATCCTCGTCCAGGGCACGCTCATCCCATGGCTTGCCCGACGCTGCGGTGTCCCTCTACGGGAGGCCCCGCCTCTGAGGCCGTGGCCCCTCGGCGTTCGGTTCAGGAAGCCGCCTGCCGGTGTCCACCGTTACGAGGTCCAGGCGGGCGCCGAGGCCGACCAGGCCGACGTGCACGATCTGGGGCTGCCGGACACGGTGTGGGTCGCCCTCGTCATCAGGAACGGTGCGCTGCTGAAGCCCGGTGCCGGAACCCGTCTGAAGGCCGGTGACGAGGTCGTCGTACTCACCGATGTGGAGTCTGATGAGTTCACCGGCACGATCGCGGAGTTCTTCGAGGCTCGGTGACGACGGCGACGACCGACCGCTCCGTTCGGACGGTCGGCGTCACCGGGCTCAGCCAGCTCTCACCAGACGGCCGGCCGTGCTGCTTCGTCACATGAAGTTGCGTGTATGCAGCTGCGAGAGGTCCGCCGCCTCGTCGTCGGTGAAGCCCAGCCGCGACAGGCGGTGGCGCCGCCCCTCGTCCATATCCGCCCGCAGCCGCTGCACCGCCCGCCATCCGCGTTCGATCGCCGTCGGCGACCAGGAACCCGCTGCGAGCAGCACCAGGGCGTCGAACACGTCCGTGTTCAGGCCGGCGGTGTGCACCAGTACCTCGTGGCGCCGTTCCACAGCGGCTCGCAGACGGCCCCGCAGAGGAGGGTCGACCGTGCTGCGGTGCTCCAGGTGGCCCAGCCCGAACGCGACGTGCCGGGCCTCGTCCTGGCGGACCAGGTGGGTGATGCGCCGCGTCACGGGATCCGGTGCGTACCGTTCCAGGAAGGCGAGGAGGTTGAGGAAGCTCCCCTCGCCCAGCACGGACAGCAGGAAAGAGGCGATGGAGAAGTCCGGTTCCCTCAGAAGGGTCGCCAAGGACGCGCGGCCGCCCACCGACGAGGTGCCCATCTCCCCGCCCCTGAGCAGCGCTCGGCGTGTGAAGACCTCGACGTGCCTGGCTTCGTCGGCTGCCTGGACGGCGAGCAGCTGGAGCACCTCGCGGAAGTGCGGGTGCACCTGCGCCAGCAGCCGCCCAGGCACCACCAGGGCAGCCTGCTCGTTCTCCACCAGGAAGGTCATCACCTGCACGACGGCCCTCTCGATCCCGTCGGGCAGCGAGAAGGGGGCGTCCCACGGGACGGCGGTGTCTGGGTCCCACTGGGCGGCGGTCGCCTGGCGGTAGAGTCTCGGTGCGAGGTCCGTCCAGGCCGTGTCACGGTCGGCCACGGCGAAGTACACCTCCGGACCGCCCTCCTCGACGAGTGCGCCCCGCGCCGCCAGGCCCCAGTGCAGCGGAGGGCGACGCACAGCGCCGCCGGGTCCGGCGCTGCCGGCCCTGTCGGCACCTTCCCAGCGGGTCGTGACATGTGCGCCCGGCGTGACATGCGCACATAGCGGTGCCTGATCGGGCGGTGCAGGGGTCACGAGGTGTCCCTCACGACGGCACCAGACGGTCAGCTGGTAGAGCAGGGCCGGGTGGGTGCCCCACACGGCGACCTGCCGGTCTGGTGCGGCTTCTTCGAGCGCCCGCCGCAGCAACAGGTGTGCTCCCTGATCGAAGCCCAGTCCCGAAAGGTCTAGCCGGACTACGGCGGCGGGCCGCGGACGGGCTGTCATGGCCGATAGCCGACGGCTGTGACCCGGCCGTCCGGGTCGTAGAAGCCGGTGGCGTCGACAGCGTCCGTCAACTGTGCGAAGCCGGTCTCCCGTGCGGGGACCCAGCGGGTGAGGCCTTCGAGATCGAGCAGGTGCCGCAGCTCCGGGTCCGCGTATGACATCGACAGCAGCAATGCAGTCAACTGCTGGCCCGCCCCGGCGGTGAGCGTGGGCCCCGCGGCGAGCACGCAGTGGTCGTAGGGGGCGGTTCGGGTCAGTACCCGCGTGCTGCCCGGAGGGAAGGTGCCGTCCTGGGCGAAGGCGAGATGGTTCGTGTCAGTCATGCAGGTGGCCTCCACTCGGCCGGCCAGCAGGGCGCGGGCCCCTTCCCGTTCCCCGCCGATGTGATCGCCGTGCATCCCGACGCCGGTGTCATGGCGTACGACGCGCAGCCCGGCATCGGCATCGACTCCGAGCTCGCGCAGGTGGTGCAGGGGGATGAGGGTGGCCTGCGGAGAGTCGATCGCGCCGACCGCCACGGTCTTGTCCTTGAGGTCTCCGACCACGGCGGCAGACGAATCCGCCCTGACCACGATGACCGAGGTCAGGTCCTGGTCGGTGTCGCGCATGACCAGTGGTCGCACGTCGACGCCTGCCGCCCGGGCCAGTCTGCGGGTGCGCACCCAGGCCAGCGGCGAGTGCCAGGCCACGTCGATACGACCGCCGACCAAGTCCTCGGCCTGCCGTTCGTAGTGTGCGTAGAGCACGAAGTCGAACGCCAGCTGCCGGGCCCGCAGCCAGGAGCGGAACCCGCTCCAGATGGTCACCACTTTCGGGTCGTAGGCGACTGCGCCGAACACGAGCGGATTCACCGGGCCTCCTCGAACATCGACAGGTCCAGTGCGATCCGTCCGCAGAAGTCGCGAAGTGCTTCGGTAGTCGGTGCCATGACGCGTGCTGCCAGCGCGTCCCTGAAGCGGCGCTCCACGCCCAGGTCGCGGCGGAAGGCGCTGCCCCCGCACAGTCGCATGGCGCCGTCCGCCACTTCGGCGGCAGTCTCGGCCGCGAGCGCTTTGACCTGGAGGACACGCAGCTTCGCGTCGGGCCGGCCGGTGTCGAGTGCGGCGAGGGTGTCGTTCAGGAAGGCGCGGGAAGCATCGGCGCGCAGCCGCAGCGAAGCGTATTCGTGACGCGCGACAGGCTGCTCGGCCAGACTCTGCTGAAGGTGGTCAAGGCGGGCGGTACGGAGGTGCTTGGCGGTAAGGGTGAGGAGCACCTCGCTCACCCCCGTACAGAAGGCGGCGCTCAGCACGAGGAAGCGGGGCAGCACCAGATCCAGGGCAGTGGCGAGGCCCTCGCCGTCGGTGCTCAGCCGGGCCGTCTCCGGAACGCGTACGTCCTTGGCACTCACCGGGCTGGAGGCGTTGCCCCGCAGACCGAAGCCGTCATAGTCTTCGCCGACCTCAAGGCCCGGGGCGTCGGTCGGCACCAGCCACAGGGTCATGGGTCCCGCCGCGCTAAGTGGCCGGCTCGACCATACATAACTGTCGGCGACCCCTGCCGAGGTGACCCACGACTTCTGGGCGTTCAAACAGACGCCGTAGGCGCCGTCCGGAGACGCGGTGCCGACGGGCGCCCAGAAGTGGCTGCGCGAGCCCCTCTCCGAGAAGGCCAGGGTGGTCAGGTGCCGCCCGTCCGCCACGGCCCGCCGCACCTCGTCCGGGCCGTGCGCCTCGATGACGGCCGCAGCGGCGTAGTGCATGAGCAACACCATGGCGGTGGAACCGCAGGCGCCGGCCAGCCGCTCGACGACCGCGGCGGCCTGCCGCAGACCGGCTCCTGCCCCGCCGTCCTCGCGTGCGCTGAGCAGGCCCAGCATTCCGGCGGCGGCCAGCGCCCGCAGGCCCTCCCTGGGAAAGCTGGCCTCTTGGTCGACCTGTCGGGCGAGCGGTGCGATGACATCGCGGATGACGTCGTCCAGGCGTTCAAGAGTGCCTTCTGTCGGCGCGGCGCGTTCTGTGCGCGGCATGGCTGCTCCTCGGCGGTCGGGCTGTTGTCACTCTCCGTCCACCTAATCACTGTGCGTAACCGACCTCATGCTGACGCACCGCAGCGGGCCGGCAAATCAGCTTTCCAGTGCGGGACTCATACCTGGGTTCCCTCGACAGGATGCTGCGACACACTCTCCATCAAGCCAGCACCGTGGGGTGACGGCGGACTGGACACTGCGCCCGGGGCCGACCTCAGGCAGCGTTTCGGAACAAGGCGGTCCGGTTACGCCATCTTTCCCGAGGAGAGGGAGAAGTCATGGCAACCGGTGGTCGGCGAGTTCTCTGCGTGTCCCCCCGCTATGCCTGTTCGTTCGGCACGTTCGATCATGCCTTCACCCTTACCGGAGCGAAGGCGTTCATGCCACCGCAGGGCATTCTGGTCATCGCTGCCTGGTTCGGCGCCCGGGGATGGCAGGTCCGTGTGGTCGACGAGAATGTCCGCCGGGCCACTACTGCGGATCTAGAGTGGGCCGAGGTCGTCATGGTCACAGGGATGCACGTGCAGCACGACGCCATCACCGATGTGGCGGGCCGGGCCCGGAAGGCAGGCGTGATCACCGTGCTCGGCGGTCCGTCGGTGTCCGCGAGTCCGCACTGGTATCCGGAACCGGACGTTCTGCACATCGGGGAACTGGGTGACGCCACAGTAAGGTTGGCCGAGCGGTTGGAAGAGGACATTGCGCCATCGGTACAGCAGGAGATGTACCGGACCGCGCACCGTCTGCCGCTGGGTGAGTTCCCGGTGCCGGCGTATGACCTGATCGATCTGAACGACTACTTCATCGCGAGCATCCAGGCGTCCTCCGGCTGCCCCTTTCAGTGCGAGTTCTGCGACATTCCCGAGCTGTACGGCAGAGCCCCGCGCCTGAAGTCATCCGTACAGGTGATCAGGGAGCTCGATGCGATTCTCGGAGCAGGGCGTCCGGACGCCGTCTACTTCGTCGACGACAACTTCATCGCCGATCCGCACGCGGCACGCCGACTGCTGCAGGCTCTCGTCATCTGGCAGGAGGCGCATGGGTACGCTCTCGACTTCGCCTGCGAGGCGACTCTCAACATCGCAAAGCGCCGGGACCTGCTGGGGCTGATGCGGCAGGCCCGGTTCACCACGATGTTCGTCGGCATCGAGACACCCGACGAGACAGCCCTGGAAGCCATCAACAAAAGACACAACCTGCGGTCGCCCATTCTGGAAGCGGTGGCCACCATCAACGAGCACGGCATCGAGGTGGTCTCCGGCGTCATCCTCGGCCTCGACACCGATACCGCGAGTACCTACGACAGTGTCTGCCGTTTCATCGACGCCAGCGGCATCCCCCTGCTCACCATCAACTTGCTGCACGCGCTGCCGCAGACCCCTCTGTGGCGCCGCCTGGCCGCAGAAGGCCGACTGCTGGACGACCCGGGCCACCGGCAATCGAACGTGAAGTTCCGGCTGCCCGAGCACGTCGTGTCCGAGGGTTGGCGCCATGTGATCTCCCATGCCTACGAGCCACACCGTCTGTACCAGCGGTTCGCCCGCCAGGTCCGTCACACGTATTCGAATCGGCTGTCGGTAGCAGCCTCGCCCTACCGCCGCAGCCCGCGGGCGCTGAGGCGGGGTCTCCGGATCGTCGGCCGGGTGCTGTGGCGGTGCGGCGTACGCGCCGATTACCGGCGCGAGTTCTGGCGACTGGCGTCCGTGGCGCTGCGGGCCGGTGACGTCGAAGGACTGATCAGTGCGGCCGTGGTCGGCCACCACCTGATCACTTTCGCCCGCGAGGCACTGGCAGGACGCGCCGAACGCGCCTTCTACGCCCCGCCGCGTGCCCTCACCGGTGCCCAGGCCCGGAAACCGGCTGCCGATTCGTGAACGGACGTGATCTCCGGCGCCAACGCTGAGGACCGCTGCGTCGAACGGCTCCGGCGGAGCCGGGAGACGCGACCTGAAGAGCGTCGACACACTTTCTCCACTGCCCGTACCCGTTCAGCCCTGGCTCGCGCCATGTAGGACCGCCGTACTCCTGACCGGCTGCGGCATGGGATCCGCTGACCCAGGCGCTCAACGGCCCGACTCGCACCAGCGCCAGTAGTCCCGCTGGATGTGGTCTCGCGCGGCGGGCGGGCCGTGGCCTTCGTACCCGTCACGCAGACCGGTGAGCGGCAGCCCATCACAGGTGTCGTGGGCACCGAGACGACGTCCGTGGTGCGCCTGCCTGTCTGGAAGGCGGGTCAAGTCAGCTGGCCGGCAGCGGTCGCCCCGGTCATCCACTTCAGGACTCCCCAGCGCGGCGAAAGATCCAAGGGTTGCTCGGCTCCGCCTACTGAGTCACTCCGGCTCGATCACCGTGAACTATCGGGGCCGGACGCTCCAGTCGCCGTCTGGCTGGCATGACCTCCAGCTCACCCCACCCCAGCGGAAGTCGGGCAGAACCAGGCTTCAGCCCGTCTCCGAAGGACCGACCGTCTCGTAGCCCGAGCGCTGCACATGGACCTGCATCGACGCGGAACCCGACTTGGAGAACCGCACCGTCAGCTTGACGTAGTCACCAGCGCGCAACTCTTCGTGGATGCCACGCAGCAGCAGATGAGGGCCGTCCCGATACATCTGACGTGCCTCGTGCGGCGGCAGCTCCACCCCGCCCGGGAGGCTCTTGCCCTGCTGGTCAACGATTGCCGTGGAGTCCGCTGCCGGTGACGAGGCAGCCACCAGACGGTCGGACCGCTCGCCCTGGTTCAAAACCCACAGATATGCCGCTACATCGGAGCCCTTGGCCCACACTCCGTCGTCCGGTTCCGCAATATGCGCGTAACGGATGGCCAGACTGTTCACGTCGGCCGTGGCTCCTGGAGCGTTGTGCGTCTGGGCGGCGCCTCCCCCGCACGCCGTCGCGAAGGCAAGCATCGCCACACAGAGCCGCATGGCCCGGGCGGAGGCCCGCCCACCGGTCTGCGGGCGTCCTGCCCGCCGGTTACTTGTTGAACAGGTTACGTGCCGGTAGCTCATGGGTCGGGAGTACCCGCGATCCCTGCCGCGCTCGTCAGGCCGGCCGGAATTCATCCCGCCGGCCCATGCGGCGCGGCACCCCGAACCGGCCGACCGGTCTTCCACCGTGAACGCGCATGGGCGCGGAAAACCGCCGTATCGGCGCTCTCAGGGCGACATCGACTGCTCGGCCCGCCATGCCAGTCGGTCAAGCCGGGCCTGCTCCTCTGCCGGGAACGACTGCTCCGCCACAGTGACCCGCAGGCGCCGGAGATAGGTCGCCAGGGCGGCCGGGCAGTCGGGTCGGACGACCCACGCGACCTCATGCAGCAGCGCAAGGAGCCGGGCGAGCACCTCGGGCTCGCCCGCCCCGTAGCGCAGCGGCTGCCCCACGGCCAGATCCAGCAGGTCGGGCAGGTCCGGACGGTTCAGCAGGACCCGTAGCCGGCGATCGCCGTCGTAGAGCGCACGAGGGCCGAGGCGGTGACGTGCCAGCTCACACAGCAGAGCCGAGGAGTGTGAGAGGGCGTGAACGGCCGTGGTCGGGTCGTTCACGCCGGGCGACAGTGCCTTGAGGGCCACGTCCGTGAACTGACGGAGAGCAAAGGCCACGTCCTGTTCGTCGGTGCGTTCGTGCCCCGTCACGATCGCTTCCGCTGCGCGTCGCAGCAGCCGGTCTCGGGTGTCAGGGCAGAGCGGGGCACGTTCGCGTGACCACGCGCTGCCACAGGGTGTTCCGGCGACCAGGGAACTGCCGGGCAGGCGGTCGACGAGGACGACGGCGTCGGCATCCATGGCTGCCCGCAGCAGGGCGTCCTCGTCCACGGCCGCGAGGAAGCCGGACCGGGCAGCGAGCAGCGGCAGAGCTTCCCCAGGCGGCCGAGGCGATGATGCCGGTTGGTCCCGTTCGGCCCCCTCGTCGCCGAGGACCCTGTCGACGGTGCGCTCGGCGTCTTTGTGGACAGCGATCAGCATGATCTCCGCCCGTAGTTCGCGCACCAAGTGGGAGAGGAACACGACGAGACACATGACGCTCGCCAGCGCCAGGACGAAAGCCACGCTGACCGACATCTGCGGCACGAACTCCGTTCCGGAGGCGTCACCGGTGCGCACCGTGCGCAGAACGGTGAGGGCATAGGTGAACGCCGTCAGCAGCAGGGCCAGCGTCACCTGCACGTAGGGATCGGCGGAGAAGGTACGCAGCAGACGGGGCGAATACTGGCTGCTCGCCATCTGGAGCGCGACCACCGTGAGCGAGAACGTCAGCGCCGTCACCGTGATCAGTGAACCGGCGATGGTCTGGAGGACCGTACGGGCAGCCTCCGCACCGCCGCCGAAGAGCAGTCCGGTGACGCGTGGCGGCACGCTGTAGCCGAGGCTTCGGTCGAGTTCCGGCAGGCCTACCCCGGCGGCGACCGCCAGGGCGACGCCCAGAGCGGGCAGCGGCCACAGTCGCGAACGCAGACCTTCGTACGTGCGTCTCACGAGGTCACACGACGGTTCCGTCGAGTGGACGGCCTCTTGCGGCACCGGCCCTTGCTAGGGCGGTTCCCGGCATGCTCAGCCTCCTCTGACCACGACCGCGTACCCGCCGACCCCCAGCAATCGCTCGCCCGCGATTTCCTCGTCGGTTGCCATGAGCCGCTGAACGCGTCCGGTCGTGCCGTCGAACTCGACGTCGACGATCTTGCCCAGGCAATGGCCGTCCTCCGTGATCACCGGCTTGCCCATGGGATCACGCCGACTCTCGAACTCGTCATCCTGGACATCATCACCGCCCTCGCCACCGGCGCGCACGGTGACCGCGTCCGGGCCGAAACTTTCCACCTGCCGCCACGCAAGCACATCCCGGGGTCCGCGTCCCTTCAGCTTCAGCGCCGTCACCCGGGCAGGCGCGGAAGCTACGGACAGCGCGGCCAGGGAGCCGAGAACCTCCGCCTCGGTGAGACCGACTACTCTGCGGCCGTTGGCTTGACTGAACAGCATCATTCCTCCTCCAGGCGGTGGCGCAGACCTCGCGCCGCCTCGGCAAAGCCCGCGAGGTCACCTGCGGCGAAATCCACCACGGCGTCCGGCACGACGACCATGTCCCCAGAGACACCCACCGGCCTGAGGACCGGTAGCAGCACCCGCCTTCGCGGCGGGCCGGAAGACTCGACCTCATAGCCCGCCACCACCGGCTGACGGCTCCCCTCGATGATCACGTCGACCACCTTGCCGAGCTCGGTGCCCTTTACGGTCAACGCCGTCGCACCCATGACGTCGCCCCCGCCGGGGACACCGACCGCGGGCTGGTCATCGCCGGACAGTGCCGTTCCGTCCCGGATCACCACCGCATCCGGGCCGAGGCCGTGCACCCGGCCCGCGGCAAGTGTCTGTTTCAGTGGCCCGGAGAACAGTCCGCGTCCGGCCAAGGTGAAACCGCGAACACTGCCGTCGGCGGCTTCGAAGAGGATGTCCTTCACCTGGGCGACGTCTTCGCCGTCGAAGGTCACCACCGGCTTCTTGACGAGTTCGCTCGCCCTGACGTATCGAGTCATCGCCGACCACCCCGTTCCCCTTCGCCGGGCCGCTGCCCGCCGCCCGCGATCACTCCGCCTCTGCGGCGCCGTGCCTGCGTCACCAAGGCCGACGCGATCAGTACCGCAAGCACCACCACGGCCACGATGAGCCAGCCCCACCACTCCATGTCCGCGCCTCCGGTCGGTCCGCTGAGAGCATCCTCGGCCTCCGAGTCCCCGCACCGTCGTTCAGCCAACCATCGCCGCAGGAGTTGGACAGCAGGGAGGTCGTCGTCGGGCACCAGTGCGGTGGGCGCACGCCGGGACGTTGGCGTTGAGTCTGTCTTGGGCGCCATGGCTACTACGCCGCCATCGCCCGCCTCGCTGTCGTCGGCGGAGCGACTGCGGTCATGGCGGTCATGGCTTCCTGAGGGCAGGGAGGGATGGGGCCACGGCGGTCAGGCGACCTCGTGGTGCCGGATGCCGAGTCCGCGTGCACTGCCATCGACTTTGCCGTACTCCGGCAAAGACTCCTCTCCTTCATGGCCCGCTCTGGTGCGGCGCCCAGCGCGTTCGCGCCCCTCGTGAGGGGATCCGAAAGACAGCGAGCCCGGTGCATGCGTCCGGTCACTCGCTCGCCATTCGGCGGGCGACGCGCTCTGAGCATGGACCGGCTCAATCGGAGAGAGGATGAAAGCCATGCCCACGCAAGAGAGAAGCGCTGAGGACGTGACGTGCCTGGTTCTGCTGGAGCACATCACCGCCACCGCGGACGCCACCCGGAAAATGAACCCGCCCGATGCGGCGACGGCCCTCAATAGACTCGCCGCGGCCTATGTGCTGCTTGTAAATCAGCCGTATGGCCAAGACGGCATGCCACTCGGTGATAGTCCGACGTCTGTCGAGGGGCCACCGCCATGACGACCGCTACGGCGTGCCGGTCTCGCCCGCCGCGGTGAGCCTCCGTCGTCTCTGGCGTCGACTGGGTGACCGGCAAGCGCGGACGACACCGAAAGTGCGCCACCCGTAACGGCCGTTTCTTCGGGCCCCAGCCGGGTGGACGCTCTGGGCCCCCTGATCGTGCTCTCCATCCGGACGCGGCGGGCGGGCCCGGTCAATAGCGGACGGCCTTCACCACCTCGGCAGTGGTCTTATCAGGCAGTTCCCGATGGCTCCGGGCCTCTGCACGGGCGGTACTCCCCGGACGGACGGAGGGGAGGGTGACGACGACAGCGTCGACCAGGTCGCCGTGCTTGCCGTTGAAGTTGACCTGGACGGCGTAGGAGTCGGTGTCCTTCCCACTGTTGGTCACGATCACGCGTGCGACGGCGTGACCGCTGTTGTCGACGTGTATCTCCTGGATCTTGGCGTCATCCGTGGCGACGATCCCGTTGCGGATGTCCCGAAGCCGGTTCGCTGCTTCGGAGGCCGCGGACTTGACGGCGGACGGCGCCTCCGACGGAACGACGTTGTCACCCGAGCATCCCGCAAGCGAGAGCACCAGCGCGGCGACGGCGGTGCCCGCCATGCCGACCAGAGTCCCGGGTCGAGAAGGATGTGTCATGGTCTCTCCCCTTCCAGAAGCCTGCGCCGGCCGCTGCCGTCCCGGCCCCGTCCTGAGTACCCGTGCTCGCCGGCACCGTCTCGGGAGCACGGGTGGCCTGCTGTCGCCTTGGTGACTTTGTTCGCGAGACCGCCAGCAGATGTTCACCACTTCGGGAGGCACCGCAGTCAGCGACTGTTCGAATGCTGTGACGCGGCTGATAGTGGCCATCTCGATCCGCAGGTTGGTCATCACCCCGT
>NZ_JAINRC010000028.1 GCF_020400655.1 Streptomyces spinosus | reverse complement strand
GCGTGCGATGCGGGTCCCCGTCCCCCTTCGACGCGAAACAGCCCTTGACCGGACGATCAGGTCATTCAGCGAAACCGCCTGGTTCAGCGGGCGCGGGCCGGTCTGAACGACCGCCGTGACCAGCCCGTACCACCGGCACACCGGCCGGCGGTGAGCGGCGATGCGCGCACGCGCACCCGGGAACCGTCCACACCGGTATCGGTTCCCTGCGGGGGCTGGTCGCCACGGTCATCGTGGAGCGTGTCGCGACGTTCCTGTACGCGCTCGGAGAAGGCGGCCGACCGGATCCCTCGTCGCTCCCTTGATCGGCCCCGGCGGTCCGGCCGGCACCTCTGGGCCAGGCCGGCCGTCATGATCTCGCAGAAGGCACTGCTGAGGTCGGCGCCGTTCCTGGACCGCGGGTGCGCGCGAAGGCGCAGCGCCCGCCGGCGGACGTCGAGGGCGTCTCTGTGCTCATCCACTACCGGCAGTGCGCCGCCGAGGCGCCGCGCCCGCGCACGCGGAAGGGACTGTGCGTCCGTCCGCCGCCACGGGCGTCGCCGACCAGGCCGAGGCGGCCGTCGGCCTGCGCACACCACGGCTGTCCGGAGACGCGGCGTCAGATACGTGTGATCGCAACGGGCCGGGGTGCCCTCGACGGGGCCCTGCTTCCGGCGGAAGTACGGCCACTGTGGCCACACAAGCATCGGAATCAACCAGTAACACGTCGTTAACTGACGTCGAGTTAGGTTCCATGGGACCGCTCCCATCAGGGAGCGACTGGAAGGAGTCTCGTGGCTACGAGCAGACGAACCCGGCGACGGAGGCTGGCCATACCCCTGTTGGCCTTCGTCCTGGCCGGCGGCACGGTCGCCACCGGGGGTACGGCAACGGCGGCAGCCGCCGAGCCGGACACCTCGGCGGGAAGCGGTGTCAGCTCTGGACTGCGACCCGGCGGAGACAGGGTCGACCTGACCGGGGGCGCCGGCCGGTTCGGACCGCGCCAGACCGGTAAGTCCGAGACGGGACACCAGGAAAAGCCCTCCGGCCGCGCTCCGTACATCGTGCAGCTCGCCGAGGAACCTGTGGCCACGTACACGGGCCGGCTCTCGGGCCTGGCCCGGACCCGCCCGGCACCGGGCGAGCCGCTGGAACCGCAGTCGGGGGCGGCGAAGGCGTACCGGAAGCACCTCGGTACCCGGCGGACGGCGGTGGCCGAAGCAGCCGGCATCACGGTCGACGAGGTGTACACCACGGCCTTCAACGGATTCTCCGCCACGCTGACCGCTGCTCAGGTCGAGGAACTGAAGGCGGACAAGCGGGTCCGCTCGGTCACCGAGTCCCAGGTGGTCGGTACCAGCGCGTCTGTCGGTGGCACCACACCGCAGCCGACGAACGGCACGGCGACGGGCACCGCCGGAGCGGCGAGGACCGGGGCGTCCGCCACCGGCGCCCGGGCAACCGGCTCGCCGGCGGCCGGCGCGCAGGGGTCCGCCGCGCGGAAGCCGGGCAAGAGCACCGGCGCCGGGGTCGTGATCGGCGTCCTGGACACCGGGATCTGGCCGGAGAGCCCGTCGTTCGCCAAGCAGATACCGACGGCCCCGGCGGGCTGGCACGGCACCTGCCAGACCGGCTACACCTTCGCCGCCCAGCACTGCAACGGCAAGATCGTCGGCGCCCGGTACTTCGCCGACACCTTCCTCGCGGTGTCGGGCGGCACGCTCCCCGAGGGTGAGGTGCTCTCTCCCCGGGACATGGTCGGGCACGGCACGCACACGGCGTCCACCGCGGCCGGCCTGCCCGTCGACAACGTCACCATCTCGGGGCGGAACTTCGGTTCGGTCTCCGGTGTTGCCCCGGACGCGCGGATCGCCGTCTACAAGGTCCTGTGGGGCGGCTCGGGATACGACGCCGACATCATCGCGGGCATCGACGCCGCGGTCGCCGACGGCGTACAGGTACTCAACTACTCGATCGGAACGCAGTTCGGGGACAGCGAGCCCAACACCCCGATCGGCCAGGCCTTCCTCAACGCCACGCTGGCCGGAGTCTTCGTCACGGCCGCGGCCGGCAACTCCGGCTTCAGCGGCGCGGTCAGCAACACCCAGCCGTGGGTCACCACAGTCGGCGCGGCGGTGACCCACGTGAACGAGGGAACCGTCCGGCTCGGCGACGGCACCTCGATCACCGGCGCCTCGCTGGACGTGCTCCCCGGCGGCCGGTCCCTGCCGCTGGTCTTCGGCGAACAGGCCGGCACACTGGAGGAGGGCTCGGCGTACTGCGAGCCCGGCAGCCTGGACCCGGCGAAGGTGAAGGGCAAGGTGGTCGCCTGCGCCCTGGACAGCCCCTACGCCGCGGTGGAGGAGCTCAAAGCCAAGCACGCGGCGGCCATGGTCCTCTTCGACCCCAACGGCAACTTCCGGGTCAACAGCATCTACGACTTCCCGGTGCTCTATCTGAACACCAGGGACCAGGCCGGCAAGATCTTCAACTACCTGATGAGGCACCCGGACGACGGCACCGCACGGCTCACTTCGAGCGGCCACGGCTCCGGTGCCGCGGGGGCGCCGACCATCGCGGACTACTCTGCGACGGGGCCGGACAAGACGCACCCCGGGCTGATGAAGCCCGACCTGGTCGCCCCCGGCAGCGACATCATCGCGGCCGTCTCCCCGCCGGGAAACTTCGGCCGGCAGTACGACGCGTACTCGGGTACCTCGATGGCTACCCCGCACGTGGCCGGTGAGGCCGCGGTCCTGCGGGCCGAGCATCCCGGCTGGTCGCCCGGCGCGGTCGCCTCGGCGTTGCACACCACGGCCGGCAGCGTGGGCGACGCCGGCCCGCTGGCCCAGGGCAGCGGACTGCCGTCGCTGGAGCGGGCCGCCGATCCGGGACTGGTCATCGAGCCGGACGCCAGGAGTCTGACCGCTTTCAGCGAAGCGGCTCAGCCCGACGGCCGCGAGCTGAACCTGCCGTCGATCGGGCTGCGTGATTACGACGGCACCAAGCCGGTGGTGCTGACCCGCAAGCTGACCAACGTCGGCGGCAAGCGGGAGACGTACCATGCCTCGACCAGCGGGCTGGAGGGCATGCGGGTGAGCGTCGCACCGGCGACGGTGACGGTGGCACCGGGTGAGACCGCCTCGGTCACCATCACGCTGCGGCGCGGCAGCGCACCGTGGGACCGCTACGTCACCGGCGCGATCACCTGGCGTGGCACCGCCCACCGGGTAAGGATTCCGGTCGCCGCGCGCCCGTGGGGCATCTCGCCCCGGCAGTACGACGACAACCTGGAGGAGTTCGGCCGGCTCGCCGACGGCACCTACGGCATGTTCGAGCCGGGCTTCACCGGCCCGGTCTCCGGCCACTCGACCGGCTACGCCGCCATGCAGCGGGAGTCGTACTCGATGCGGACCGGGGTCAGCGGCGGGGTCTTCGACCGGAAGGCCCTCGGGGTGCAGGCGCACTCCTTCAAGGTGCCGGCGGGCAGCGCCGGGATCGTCGTGGATACCGCGACCGACGACCCGGACACCAACCTCGATCTCTGGCTGTACAAGGGCGACAAGCTGGTCTACCGCAGCGCCGCCAGTTGGAGCAGCTCCGAGCGGGCCTGGGTCTTCATGCCGGAAGCGGGCACGTACACGGCGTACGTCTTCGCACAGGACTCCCGTAGCCCGGTCGTCGACTACCGGCTCGGGCACGTCGTCCTCAGCCGCAAGGGCCACTACGAGCAGGCGACGCTGGAACTGCCGGCCGCGGTGGAGCGCGGCACGACACCGCAGTACAAACTGCGGCCGAAGGCTCCGCTGAAGCCCGGCGTCGAGTACTGGGCGTACACCGAACTGGGCACCGAGGGGCAGGTGATCCCGGGTCAGTTGGTGTCCACGAACAAGGACTCCTGGGAGTGACGCGGTAATCCCCCGGGGGCCGTGGCTCCCGAGTGGCCGGTGGGGCGGGCCCGAACGGCTCCCGCCCCACCGGCTCGCTCACGTCCCGGGGTTCCACGGAGCCGGCGCCCGTTCCTCGGCGCAATGGCACGGCGAGTCGCCCGCCGCCCCCGCGGCCAGCGGGGCGAGGGCGGCCGGGACCGGCGGGGCGGGGGGCATCGGGCTGCGCGCTCATCGGCAGCTCCTGACGGGCCGTAACGCGACCGTACGCGGGGTGCGGGGCCCAGGAGCCGCAGGACGGCTCGCAGCCTCGGTCCGCTCAGTGGTTGAAGGTCAGGCGCGGTGCCGCCTTGCGGGCCAGGGTGTGGGCCTGGTCGGGCCACCAGGTGCCGGCGGGCGGGTCGACGATGCCGTACTCGGGGTCGACGGTGCCGCCGGTGTTGCGTGTGCAGCTGCCGTCGGACTCACCGGGGACCTTGATCCACAGGTAGGCGTCGACGAGGGGGACGCCGGTGTCGGCGGTGGGGCGCGGGCCGAGACCGCGGCCGGGTGCGTTGCACCAGGCCTCCGGATCCCCGGTGTACTTGCCCGGCTCCGGGGTCCAGGCGCCCTGGCCGTTGCGGCTGGTGTCGATCACGAAGTGACGCAGCCGGTCGGCCGGTGGAGTGCCCACGTTCTGGTCGTACCAGGCGTCGGTCCACCGCCAGGTGGCGGGATCGGCGGAGGAGACCGCGTCGCCGGGGGTGCCGTCGTTGGGGGCGGCCGCCGAGTAGTACTGGTCGGCGCACCGCTCGGCGTGGCCACGCGCCTCCTCGGGTCCTTCGGTGGCGAACCACATGCACTTGGCGATCCAGGTGCCGTATCTGGCGTTGTGGTCGGTGGGGTGGGTGTTGGACACGTTCAGGGCGAAGCCGTCACTGTGGCGGACCCCGGCGTCCAGCAGCCGCTGGGCGATCTCACCGACGGGCCGCCACTGGACGTTCCCCGCGTCCAGGTAGACCGCGGTGCGCGGCCTGGCCTTCAGGGTCTTCACGGCGTAGGCGAGGTCGGCGACGCGGGCGGCGGTGAGTTCGCCTGTCGGGTCGGCGGTGGGCCCGCAGTCCTTGGGGAGGAGGGCCGTGCCGTCGGGTTCGACGACGACCACCGCCTTGCCGGTGCCGATACCGGCGGCGAAGGCATCGATCCATTGCCGGTAGGCGGCGGAGGACGCGGCTCCGCCACTGGAGTACTGCGTGCAGTCGCGGCCCGGGACGTTGTAGGCGACCAGGACCGGGGTCCGGCCCACGGCGCGGGCACGGTGGACGAGTGTGCCGACCTTGCCGCGCACCTCGTCGGGCGTGCCCTCGGTGAACCATTCGGCCTGCGGCCAGCTGGCGAGTTCGGCCATGTTCACGGCGTTCAGGGTGTCGCCGTTTGCGAAGTCCGCGAGGGCCTGCCGCGCGGCCTTGCTGTGCGGGTCCACGTAGAACTTCGTGGCCGGGGTGATCACGTCCTGCGTGGGTGTGGCCTGTGCCTGCGTCGCGGTCAGAGCGGCGCCTGCGGTGAGGGTCGCGACGACGACGGCCGCGCGGCGCCGAAGGCTGCGTGGATTCATGGTTGCTTCCTGGTCGATGGGGTGGTGGAGGCGGATGCCCGCCGGCCGGGTGGACTGCCGATGCGTCCGTGAAGGCGGCGGGAGTTCCGGATCAGTAGCCGTAGATCATTTTGTAGGCGACCTCGGGGAGGAACTGCCCGGCCGTGGAGCCGGCTCCGACGCCGCAGTTGCCGTCGGACTCGCCCGGTGTCTTGATCCACAGCAGCATCTCGGCGCCTCCGCCCGTCCGGGTGGGTGTGCCGGTGCGGCGGCCGGCGGGGTTGCACCACTGGCCGTTGGAGCCGTTGCCGTTGCGGCTGGTGTCCACGACGAACGGTTTGGTGTAGCCGTAGCGGGCACTGAGCTCGCTGTTGACGGCGTTGCCGAAGGCGGTGTTCTCGGCGGTCGTGAAGTAGTTGGAGACGTTGAGCGAGAAGCCGTGGGCCTGCCGGAGGCCGGCTTCGTGCAGGCGCTTGGCCATGGTCGCCGGACTGACCCAACCCGGGTTGCCGGCGTCCATGTAGACCCAGGTGTTGGGGGCCTGGCGGCTGAACTGGGCGAGGGCGTTGGTGAGCATGGCCTCGCGCTCGTCGATCTGGGCCTGGGTCATGCAGTCGTAGTCCCCGAGGGAGTCCGGTTCGAGGATGACGACCGCCGGGCGGCCCGCGATCCCGCCGGCGAACTGGGCGATCCAGTTCGCGTAGGCGGACGGCGAGGCGGCCCCGCCCGCGGAGTGCCCGCCGCAGTAGTCACGGTTGTAGATGTTGTAGGCGACGAGGACGGGCAGCTTGTCGGAGTAGTCCGCCGCTCCGGCGTACGCCCCCGTGGCCGTGCCGATGGTGCCGCTCCAGGAGCCGAACCAGCGGGCCATCGGGGTGTTGGCGATGGAGGCGTTGATCGCGGGTGCCCGGCCGTCGCCGGGGTTGGCGGCCACCCACCGCTTGGCGCTGGAGTCGGGGTCGACGTAGAACCCGCTGGTCATGGTGGTCGGGTCGGCCGCGTGGGCGGACGGTGCGAGGGCGAGCGCGGACGGCAGGGCGAAGAGGGCCGCCACCAGTATTCGCATGCTGCGACGCATGGCTGTACCTCGATTTCCTGAGCGGGACTCGAGTGCATTGGGAGCGCTCCCACTGGAAGCGGTCCCAATCGTGGGGTGGGCTGATTGAGCTGTCAATAGTCGGCGCAGGACTCGACCTCGACCGCAGTGGGAGACGCACGGAGACCATGAGCTGGAAGCGCTCCCAGCCGACGCCACCATGTGCCCGCTGACCTGTGACAGACTCCCGGCTCATGGCAGAAGATGCGCCGCGTCGGCAGCCGACGCTCGACGAGGTGGCCGAACGCGCCGGCGTCTCCCGCTCTGTGGCCTCCCGCGCCCTCAACAACGCTCCGCACGTCAGCCGCGCCAAACGTGAAGCCGTCGAACGGGCCGTCCGGCAACTCGGTTACGTCCCCAACCCGTCCGCCCGCGCCCTGGCCACCCGGCAGACGGGAGCCGCCGCCCTGGTCGTCTGCGGAGAAGATCCGTCGATCTTCGCCGATCCCTTCTTCGCCCAGGTCATCGTGGGAGCGTCGGCCGCTCTTGAGGAGGCGGACCTGCATCTGATGCTGTGCCTGGCCGCTTCCGACCGCGGCCGCAAGCGGGTTGCGGAACTCCTCCGCTCCAGGGGCGCCGACGGCGCCATGCTGATGGCGCTGCGCGAGGACGATCCGCTGACCCGGGTGGCCGAGAAGGCGCAGATGCCCGTCGTGTTCGGCGGACGCCCGGTCCGTACGACCCCCCGGTGGTACGTCGATGTCGACAATGTCGGCGGGGCGCGCAAGGCGACCGAGCACCTGCTCTCACGCGGCCTGACTCGTGTGGCCGCGATCTGCGGGCGGCTGGACACCGAGGCCGGGCGTGCCCGGTACCGCGGCTACCGGGACGCCATGCTCGCCGCCGGCCTCGACCCGTTGCCGCCGCAGGAGGGGGACTTCACCGAGCACAGCGGAGCCGCCGCCATGGCCACACTGCTGGCGGACCGCCCTGGGGTGGAGGGGGTGTTCGCAGCAGGCGACAACATGGCGGTGGGAGCCCTGCGCACGCTGCGGAAGGCCGGCCGGCGGGTCCCCGCCGACGTCGCCGTGGTCGGATTCGACGACCTGAGCGTCTCCCGGATCACCGATCCGCCGCTCACCACCGTCCATCAGCCCATAGAGGCTCTGGGCCGGGAGATGGCGCGCATGCTGGTCGCCCTGGTCAACGGGCAGGACCCCACCGCGCTGATCCTGCCGACCCACCTGGTCGTCCGTTCCAGTGCCTGACGGCTGAGGCGGGCCCCGGCAGGAGCCGTGGCCCCGGGTGTGAGCAGGTGGCTGGGGGGTGCGACCGGTGGACCGGTTCAGGGCGTGGACAGCTCGAACCGCGTGACGCGGACAGCGCCGCCGAGCGCCTGCGTGGCGTGGTTGAAGAGGGCGAATCGGTAGCCCATGAAGAACCGCCAGTCGTTGCCCATGGAGAAGGCGGGCCCGAGGCGGGTGAAGGTGGTGCCGTCGGTGCTGTAGGAGAAGGTGCCGGGGCGTGGTGCGCCGGGGCGGATGTCCGCGGTCGCGCGCAGCCAGACGCGGCCACCGGAGACGGGCGCGCTCGCGACCTCGGAGCCGGTGCCGGTGGTGTTCCAGTTGGTGTCCATGGTCAGCCCGGTGACCATCACCACCCGTGTCACGCCGCCGTCGCGTTTGACACCGATCCACGCGGAGGCGTCCCGCAGCAGTGCGAGGCCGGCGCGGTCGCCGTCCCGCATCGCGGAGTGGTCGAGCTGGACGGTGGCCGTGGAGGTGGGACCCTGGATGCGGTGCGTGAGGGTGTTGCGGGCCCAGTACAGGTCGTTGGTGACGGTGGCGGTCCGGAGGGTCAGCCCGTCGCCGACCGACCACTTGGTGTTGTCCGGGTTGTGGTTCCACTCCCATCTCGGCTTGAGGGTCGTACCGTCGAAGGTGTCGACGCCGGTCATGGGGGTGACCTGACGGGGCGGAGGGGGCACGGCGGGGCTGGGGTACGAGGTGCCCCACGCGCCGTCGACGAGTTGTACGACGGGCCAGCCGTCCGAGGTCCAGGTGACGGGGGCCAGCGCGGGCATCCGGCCGCCGGGATAGGCGTCCACGAAGGCCAGGTAGTACCAGGCGCCGCTCTGCGTCTGCACCAGCCCGCCCTGGTGCGGGACGCCGCCTCCGGGGATCGGCCCACGCAGGTCGAGCAGGACCTGTCGCATCGTGTAGGGGCCGAAGGGGCCGCCGGACGACTTCAGGACGTACTGACCGTTCGCGGGGCGGGTCAGGAAGATGTAGTACTGCCCGTTGATCTTGTAGAACCGTGAGCCTTCGAGGGTGCCGACGCTCGACGGCGTCGTGAACACCTGCTGTGTGCGGACCTGGGCGCGGCCGTCGGGCGAGAGCTGGGCCACGCTGATGGTGGTGTTTCCGTACGCCACGTACAGGGAGTCGTCCGTGTCGACGAGCAGCCCCGCGTCGTAGTAGGGCGTGGCGATCGTCGTCAGCCTGTTCCACGGCCCCTCGACGGCGGTCGCGGTGTAGACGTACGTCCGGGTGAAGTCGATCTGGCCGAGCCAGTAGAAGGTCCTGTTGCTCGGCCGGTAGGCCAGTGACGACGCCCAGATTCCTCTGACATAGCCACGGGAGCCGTTCAGGTCGTACTTGGCACCGAAGTCGAGCACGGGCACCGAGTGGCCGGCGATCTCCCAGTGCACCAGGTCGTACGAGCGCAGGACGGGCGCGCCCGGCGAATAGTGCATCGTCGAGGCCGAGGCGTAGTACGTGTCGCCGACCCGGATGACGTCGATGTCCGCGAAGTCCTGCCAGATCACCGGGTTCGTGTACGTGGAGGCGGCGGCGAGGGCGGCTCCACGGGGCAGGAGGGCGCCGGCGGCCAGGCCGGTGGCGGCCGTCAGCGCACGCCGACGGGATAAGTTTTGTTGAGGCCATGACATATTCATCTGTGGCGTCCTCCTCGGGCTTCATTCGCGTAGAGCGGGTGCAGTGTGTTCGGTATTTCGAACATGGGTCGATTTATCGAGCATCCCGGATCATAGGAGCCCGATCGCACCCGTCAAGACCTCGCGCAGTTTCGCCAGGTCGATCGATACATTCGACACCGGACGGCTCGCACCCGCCGCCGGTCTCTTCACCATCGACACAGGTGACGGTCTCCCCGACGGTCATCAATCCAAAGCACAGTTGGCTCGTTCCGGCGATGTTGACATGCTCAGGCTCCGCTCTAGTATCCGCGGAAGGGTCGAATTTCCGAATGCTGACCGAAATTTCGAACCCCTTGCCCTTTCCTCGCCGTGCCGAAGGAGCCCCACGTGCTCAGACGATCAGGCGGACGACTGCTCCGCCTCCTCGCGGCCGCCGCGCTGGCCATCACCGCGACCGTGACGGCCTCGGCCCACTCCCCTGCCTCGGCCGCGCCGGGCAGCCCCGCGCTCACGCCACCGCTGGGGTGGAACAGCTGGAACAGCTTCGGATGCGCGGTCACCGAGGCACAGGTGCGCCAGGCCGCCGACGCGATGGTGTCCTCGGGCATGCGGGACGCCGGCTACCGGTACGTCGTGGTCGACGACTGCTGGTTCGACCCGCAGCGTGACGCGGCGGGCAACCTGCGGGCCGATCCGGCCAAGTTCCCGAGCGGGATGAAGGCGCTCGGGGACTACATCCACGGCAAGGGCCTGAAGTTCGGGATCTACCAGGTGCCGGGCGAACGCACCTGCGCGCAGACCAGCGGCGCCTATCCGGGCTCGACCGGCAGCAGGGGGCACGAGGCCCGGGACGCCGCCGCGTTCGCCTCCTGGGGCGTCGACTACCTCAAGTACGACTGGTGTTCCTCCAGCGGCACCCGCGACGAGCAGGTCGCGCGGTTCACCCTGATGCGTGACGCCCTGCGCGCCACCGGCCGGCCGATCGTCTACTCCATCAACCCCAACAGCTTCCACGCCATCACCGGCTCGACCTACAACTGGGGCGAGGTCGCCGACCTGTGGCGGACGACCGAGGACCTGCTCGACATCTGGCAGAACGGCAACACCAACAGCTACCCGATGGGCGTCGGCAACGTCCTGGACGTCACCGCGCCGCTGGCGGCGCAGTCGGGTCCGGGACACTGGAACGACCCGGACATGCTGGTCGTCGGCCGTCCCGGCCTGACACTGACCGAGTCCCGCTCCCACTTCGCCCTCTGGGCACTGCTGAGCGCCCCCCTCATGGCCGGGAACGACATCCGCACCATGTCCGCCGACGTGAGCGCGATCCTGCGCAACCCGCGCCTGATCGCGGTGAACCAGGATCCGCTGGGCGCGGGCGGGCGCAGGGTGCGCGACGACGGCGCCACCGAGGTGTTCGCCAAACCCCTGTCGGACGGCTCGGTCGCCGTGGGCCTGTTCAACCGGGGAGGCGGCACGGCGACGGTCACCACGACCGCCGCGCAAGTCGGTCTGTCCGGCGGCCCGTTCACCCTCACCGACCTGTGGACCGGCGGCACGTCGAACACGTCCGGACAGATCTCGGCGAGCGTCCCCGCCCACGGCGTGGCCGTGTTCCGGGTGACCGGCGGCAGCCCCCTGGCCGCCACCACCTCACGGCTGCGGGGCAACGCGTCCGGCCGCTGCGCGGACGTGGACAACTCCTCCACCGCCGCCGGTGCCACGGTACTGCTCTGGGACTGCCACACGGCTGCCAACCAGCTGTGGACCACATGGGCCGGCGGGGAGATCCGCGTGTACGGCGACAAGTGCCTGGACGCGTACGACCAGGGCACCGCCAACGGCACCCGCGTCATCACGTGGCCCTGCAACGGCCAGGACAACCAGAAGTGGACCCTCGGCCCGGACGGGTCGATCCGCAACGTCCACGCGGGCCTGTGCCTCGACGCCGACGGGGCCGGCACCGCCAACGCCACTCGGCTGGTCCTGTGGACCTGCAACGGCCAGGCCGGCCAGAAGTGGAGCCGCGCCTGAGCGACACCACCCGCCGGCCGACCGGCTTCGCCCGCACCGACGTTCCCGACATCACGTGCCGGGCCGCCCGAGACCGTCACGGCGGCCCGGCAGCGGGGACGGACGCCCGCGCCGCCTCGCCCCCGCACGTCGGCCCCTCGTTCCCTGCCCTGCCGGTCCGCAACGGAAGGCGAGTCGCACGATGACAAGGACAGGATCCCTCTTATGGCCCGCCGTGGTCGCGGCGCCGGTCGTCCTGAGCAGGGGCGGCACAGCACTGGGCCAGGGCGAGGACACCCCGCGCGCGGCCTCCCGGGCCGCCGCCGCACGGGCGGGCAGCGCCGTGAGTTCCGACCCGGCGGCCGTCCACCTCTGCCAGGACGGCGATGCGGAGGAGTGAGCGGGTGTGCGTCAGGCGGAGGCGGGTGGCAGTGCGGCGAGAACGGCAGCGAGGCTGTGCGGGTCCCGGCGGGCGATGTTGTGGCCGACGGGGATCTCGTGAACCCGCCAGTCCGGGTCGTTGCGCAACTGTTCGGTCAGGGTCACGAACGGGCTGCCCGGCCATGCGCCACCACTGATGAACGTTCGGCTGAGCGCGTAGCCGGGAGGGTCTTCCAGCCTGATCGACTGAACGAAGCTCGCCAGTGGGTGCGGTCGCGCGCGAGGGTCGAGTCCTTCGGGAACTGCGACCCATCGGCCGTCGGCGCGTGCGCCGGTTATGAACAACTCCCGGAAGCTGTCGCTGGTCAGAGACCAACACGAATCCCCGTCGTCCGGGACATAGGCGTCGATGAAGACGAGCTGATCGAGGCGGTCGCCGAGCCGGTGCGCGACACCGGCGATCACCATCCCGCCGTAGCTGTGCCCGCACAGGGCGACGGGCGTTCCGTCGCCACGGTCGATGATGTCGGCTACCTGGGCGATGTGGGTGTCCAGGTTCGGCGGAGAGTCCACATCGAGTGGGCCGTCCGGCTCCAGCCCCGACAGGGTCACCGCCTCGACGTGGTGACCGGCTCGGCGCAGCTCGGCAGCCACCGAGTCGAACGCCCATCCGCCTTGCCAGCCGCCCGGCACCATCACGAACTTCACCGCGTCATCGTAGGTCAAGCAGAGGCCGGCGAGTACGGCCGGCGATCAGACGCTTCGCCAACGCCCAAGGGTGGCATGGCGCATCACCGGACCGATCCTGCTTCTCGGCTGCGCGACGAGACCACCCTTCTGTGACGTTGCGTCACTCGCCCACGAAGGGCGCGGCCCGGGAGCATCGTGTTCTGGGAAGTACGCGGAGAGGCGACGAGGGCAGGATTCGAACCTGCGTCCACCCGGGTCCAGAGCCGGGCGCTCCTCCGCAGAGCTTCCTCGTCGCCACCGTGATCATTGCCTGGGGCCGCTGTGTGGGTCAATCGATTTGCGGCGGCGGACACACGCGGGAACTGCCGCCGGTCGTCACGTCCACTCCTGAGCGGCGGCACGTTTTCCCTTGCCGGAGAAGACCCCCGCCGAACGCAGAGCGCCGGCCATGAGCGGATCCGCGACGGCGACTCCGTGCACCAGCTCGGGTGTCCGCCGGAAGGCGACGGCCTCAGCCGCCGTCCTGGGAGCAGTCCATGCACCAGCTATCGGGTCCACCCGATGCCGGGCGCAGACTGCTTCGACGAGCGAACGCGGGCATTCCTTCTCACCGCGGAGTACTTCCCAGGGCAGAGGGAGGTCCGCCCAGACGTGGGTGTCCGGGTGCAGCCCGCCGCCGCTCATGCGGTGCCAGTACGCCACATCGGCCGCCATCAGGCGGGGCACCTTGCCGGGACAGATCCGGTCCAGGATCCCGTCCTGCCCCAGCTCGGTCAGCAGCGCGAACCAGTGGGCCCGGGCCGTGTTCCATGCCTGTGCGGCCTGGTTCCACGTCGACGAGTCGTCGCCACGGCGCACGATCATCGTGTCGCGTTCCAGCGGATGCCGGTTCCAGGCGTCCTCCAGCAGACCGGCGACCTGGCGCAGGAACGCGTTCCACCGAACCAGTAGCCGGGTGAGGTCTTGGTCGGACACGTGGGTCAGCACCTCGGATGTGGGGTGCACATGCGCGACCGCGTACCAGCAGGCCCGCTCGGGGTGATTCCTCAGGCGCTCGAACAGGGCCTCGGCGACCTCGTCGTAGACCTGACGCTGCCGGCCGTTGGTGAACACGCTGCGCATGTGGCCGCGCGCCGTGATGTAGGCGATGAATGCGGCCGTGTCCGGGTCCGCGGCGAACAGCTCGTACGGCAGGACGTGGGCGAGGGCGCCTTTGCCGGTGATGACCACGTCGCGTCGGCGCTGCTCGTGGATGAGCCGGGCCAGTTTGGCCTCCATCCGGCGCAGCAGCCGGAAACGCTTGTTGTACTGGCGTTTGGAAACGTCCCCGAGTCCGGCCTCCGTGCGCTCGGTCCGGTTGAGGCGGTCCGTGCCGAAGTCGTTCTGCCCGTACGCGCGGCCGATTTCCTCACCCGCTTGCCGGATCACCACCTCGATCCGGGCGGGATCATCCCCGGCGTCGTCCGGAAGGTCCGGCACGCTCGCGAACAGGTCTGCCGCTCGGGCGAGCTGGCGCTGTGCGCCGACCGGACGGGCGAACTCCTCCCGCATGGAGGTGTAGCCGTGCCAGAGGTTGCGCAGCGAGTGCTCAGCGGCCTTGGCGAGCGCCGCCTCGGTCGCTGTGTCGAGGTCGGTGCCCTGGGCGGCGTGCAGATCCTGGATGAGCCGGGCCACATCTTCCGGACGCTTGCGCAGTGTCAGTGAAGCGTGCAGTTCACGGAGGAGCTGTTCGGATGTAGGCGACGGCATGGGTCTCACCTTGTCATCACCACGACCGGGCCTCCACTGCTTATCCGCACGTCGGAACCGTCGTCGACGTCGACGACGACCAGCGGCCCGCTCTCGAACCGCGGGTCGGTACTGTGACACGCCCGGCCCAACGACGGCTTGCGGACCACGCCCCTCGCCGCCGACCGGCTGTCGCGTCGCCCCCACTCCGAAGCCGCAGCGGGGCCCTGGCAACGAGGCCGGGCGACATCACGAATCGGTGACACCTGCACGCAACCAGCACGCTACGCGTCACAACTGGCGCTAGCGTTTCGCGCCATTGGCACGTCCTGGGGGGACACATGACCAATCCGTACACCACGCCGCAGCAGCCGCCCGTCAGAACCGCCCCGAAGTGGGCTCGCAAGCGGTACGTGCTGCCCACGATCGGCCTCGCCTTCTTCCTCGGCATCGGCGCAGGCGCCGGCGACCAGAACACCGGCAGCGATGCGAAGCCGGCAGCCGACAAGGTGCGGCCGACGGCCACGGTCACCGCAACTGCCACGGCCACGGCCACGGAAACAGCGACGCCGGAACCCGCGCCGACAGTGACCGAGACGAAGACGGTCAAGGTGAAGGTGACCGTCACCGCCCGCGCGGCCGCGGCGAACTCCGGGAGCAGCGGCAGTTCGTCAGGCGGTTCTTCCGGAGGCGGCGGCTCCAGCTCCTCGGGGGGCTCCGTCGGAGCCGGGAACGGCGCCACCGCTCTCTGCAATGACGGCACGTACTCCTACGCCGCACACCACCAGGGCGCGTGCTCGCACCATGGGGGCGTAGCGGTCTTCTACCGGTAGGCCTGTAGTTCGCAGGGGACTGGTACTGGCCGGATGGTCTTCGACCGGCAGCACGCGGGCCTGCTGGGAGGTCGTCGGCTGCTCAGGGTGGCGACTGTGGCACCCGTACGATCCGCCCCGTGCCAAGGCCATCCTCGCCGACCTCTACAGCGTCGCGCCACGTAACGCACTTGGCTTAGCAGCCGGTCTGTGCCGTGTTTCGGCTCACCAGCGCCGACCACCCCCCGCGCCCTGTGCAACGGTGGCCGTACCCACGAACTCCCGGAAACCGAGAACCGTGGCCACGAGTACCTCTTCCGCCCAGATGCCGCGCCTGCCGTGAGCGGAGGGGCTCAGCGCAGCCGTCGCGCACGCAGCACCAGGTCGTCGGTATGGTGCGCGCCGGCGCCGCCGTCGGGTGCCACGCGTGGTCGCTGCTCGTTCACCTCCACCTTCCAGTCGTCGGTGAGCAGGGCGGCTACCATCGAGGGCCAGACGTAGTCGGCCGGGTCGAAACCGCTGTCGTGCGTCTGCTGGGTGTCCATCCCCGCGTGGTGCACGAGCAGCAGCACGCCGCCGGGCGCGACGGCAGCGAGCAGGGCTCGCTCGGCTGCGGCGTCGGGGGTGCGCAGCAGGGCGGGATACTGCGCGGAGACCAGGTCGAAGGAGGCCGGCGGGAGCGCCGCTTCCGTCAGCGCGGCGTGTACCCAGCGAACGGTGACGCCTGCGTCCCGCGCGTGCCCGGCCGCCCGCTCCAGCGCCACACCCGAGACCTCGAGCGCGGTCACGTCCCAGCCGCCGCGCGCGAGCCAGACGGCGTCCGCGCCCTCGCCGCAGCCGACGTCGAGCACCCGCCCGGGCGTGAGCCCGGCGACCTCGGTCACGAGCGCACCGTTGGGCCGGCCGCTCCACAGCTGTTGTCGGTCGGCGTACCGGGTGTCCCACTCCGCCCGCACCGCGGGGTCTCCGACGTATCCGTCGTCAGGGAAGGAGGTGTCAGACGCGGGAGATCCCGCCGTGATGTTGTCGGTCACGGGCCCAACGTCGCCCATCGCGGCCCGGTCACGCCACTCCTGTTGCCGCTCCGGCAAAACGGCGGAGCAGCAAGAGGACGGGATGGGGATGTCCTCGTACGGGGTAGGCGAGCGGGACGACGCGGGGCGGTCCGGCGTGCTGCTTGAGGGAGGTCAACGTATGCAATTCGACGACGATGCTGCTCTGGACACGTCCGAGGTCGAGGACGGTCGGGGAGGTGCGCTGGGCGGGATCCCGGGCGGCGGGAAGACCATCGGCGGGGGACTGGTCGGGCTCGTGGTGCTGGTCGCGTCCGTGCTCCTGGGTGTCGACCCGGGGATCTTCGGCTCGGGCAGCGGCGACACGTCCTCGTCCGGCAGGTCAGCCGCGGACCTCGCGGCGGACTGCCGGACCGGTGCCGACGCCAACCGCAAGGAGGAGTGCCGGATCGTCGCCGTGGTCGACAGCGTGCAGGCATTCTGGAAGCGGACGGAGACAGCCGCCGGCAAGCCGTACCAGCAGGCTCCCACGTTCCTGTTCACCGGCAGTGTGAACACCGGCTGCGGGAACGCGACGTCCGACGTCGGCCCCTTCTACTGCTCAGCCGATGACAAGGTCTATCTCGACCTCGGCTTCTTCAACGATCTGAGCAGCAAGTTCGGCGCCGAAGGCGGCCCCTTCGCCGAGGCCTACGTCATCGCGCACGAATACGGCCACCACTTCCAGGACCTCAGCGGGACGATCTCCAGCGGCGGCGGAGAGGGCCGGAACAGCGGCTCGGTGAAACTGGAGTTGCAGGCGGACTGCTACGCCGGAGTGTGGGCCCACCACGCCACCACCACCCCTGACCCCAGGAGCGGTAAGCCACTGATCACCGACTTGACGAAGGACGACATCGACCGCGGGCTGGACGCGGCCGCCGCCGTCGGAGACGACCGTATCCAGCAGCGCTACCAGGGCAAGGTCACACCCGACACCTGGACCCACGGCTCCGCGAGCCAGCGTCAGCAATGGTTCTCCACCGGCTACCGCTCCGGCCGCGTCGCCAGCTGCGACACGTTCGGCTGACCACACCGGCAGCCACGGCATCGGGAATGCCGCCCTCTTCGCCCGGATGCCGACCCGCGGCGTGCGTGGTGGTACGTGGTCGATCAGCGGTTGACGGCGGCCATGTTGTCCGCGTCGTAGCGTTCGCCGGAGGCCCGGGGCAGGTCGTTCAGGCGGGCGACGTGGCCGGAAGTGAGCTCGATCCGGTCGGCGGCGGCGTTCTCCTCCAGCCGGGCCACTCGCTTGGTGCCGGGGATGGGCGCGATGTCGTCACCCTGGGCGAGCAGCCAGGCCAAGGAGACCTGCGCGGGCGTGGTGTCGATCTCGGCGGCTACGGCCCGGACCTCGTCGACGATGCGCAGGTTGCGTTCCAGGTTGCCGTCGGCGAAGCGGTGGTTGGTACGGCGCCAGTCGTCGGTGTCGAGATCGTTCAGGGAGCGGATGCCGCCGGTCAGGAAGCCGCGGCCAAGCGGGGAGTACGGCACGAAGCCGATACCCAGTTCGCGCAGGACAGGCAGGATCTCGGCCTCCGGGTCGCGGGTCCACAGGGAGTATTCGGATTGGACCGCGGTGACCGGATGCACGGCGTGAGCGCGGCGGATCGTGGCGGGGCCGGCCTCGGACAGGCCGATGTGGCGGACCTTGCCTTCGGCCACCAGTTCGGCCAGCGCGCCAACGGTCTCTTCGATGGGCGTGCCGGGGTCCACCCGGTGCTGGTAGTAGAGGTCGATGTAGTCGGTACCCAGGCGCTTCAGTGATCCCTCCACGGCCAGGCGGATGTTGGCCGGGGTGCTGTCCAAAGACGTGCCGCCGGTGTGGGAGATCAGTCCGAACTTGGTCGCCAGCACGACTTCGTCTCGGCGCCCCCGCAGGGCCCGGCCGACCAGTTCCTCGTTGGTGAACGGACCGTACCCCTCAGCGGTGTCGATATGGGTGACCCCGAGGTCCAGAGCGCGGTGGATCGTGCGGATCGACTCGTCGTCGAACCGGCCTGCGCCTGTGTAGAACGCCGACATTCCCATGGCTCCGAGACCGATGCGCGAGACCTTGAGGCTGCCGAGCGAGACGGTTTTCATGGCGCGGACTTCCCTTCCCACCACTTAAGTACCGGTCGGTGCAGAACCGTAGCACGTTCAAGACCGATCGGTACTGAATTACGTTCGCGGGCATGAATCTGCTCGTCGGCGAAGATTTGTACCGAGTGGTACGCTTCTGGTATGGGCGACTCCCGCAGGGCCGTCATGGGCCGGCCTCGAGAATTCGACATCGACCAGGCGCTGGAACGTGCGATGCGGGTGTTCTGGACCCGCGGATACGAAGGTGCGAGCCTCGCCGAACTGACCGGCGCCATGGGGATCACCAAGACGAGCATGTACGCGGCCTTCGGCAACAAGGAGCAGTTGTTCCGCAAGGCCCTCCAGCGCTACGGCGCGGGGCCGGCCGCCTACGTCACGCGCGCCCTGGAGGAGCCCACCGCGCGGGCCGTGGCCTCGGCGTTCCTCTACGGAGCGGTCCGCACCACGACCCCTCCCGGTGGCCCCTCCGGGTGCCTGACCGTGCAGGGTGCGCTGGCGTCGAGCAGCGACAGCCAGGCCGTCCACGACCTGCTGGTCGACTGGCGCAACGACGCGGGGGTTCGCCTCGAGGAGCGCTTCCGGCGCGCCGTCGACGAGGGCGATCTTCCGCGTGACGCCGACCCTCGGCGTCTTGCCCGGTTCATCATGACGATGGGTTTCGGCATCGCAGTGCAGGCCGCCAACGGCCTCGGTCCTGCCGAGCTCGACGAGATCGTCGACACGGCGTTGCTCGGCTGGCCCGCATAGCGCCTGCGCCTCTTCCCCCGGCGGGATCATCTCCGCGCATGAGGGCAGTGACGGTGCGGCAAAACTTCGGTACCGTCCGGGACAGAAGTTTCGGGCAGCGGGTCCTCCCCTGCCGACGATCACCGCGAGGAAACCGTCGAGGGCCGTCGCGGACACCGAGCATGACCTCCGCTCCGGGGGCCGAAGAAGGGGATCATGTCCGACACCGACCTGCGCGAGTTCTACCTGCGCTACATCGGAGCGCTCAACGCCCACGAGATCTCCCGCATGGACGAGTTCATCAACGACGAGACCACCCTGAACGGCGAGCCGGGCACTCGGGACCAGGTCATCGCTGTGCTGAAGGGCGATATCGACGCGGTCCCGGACTTCCACTGGGAGCCCCGGGAGATCGTGGTCGACGGTGATCGCCTGGCCGCCCGTCTGACCGACACGGGCACGCCCGCCAAGGAGTGGCTGGGCGTGGCTCCCACCGGCGCCTCGTTCGAGATCGTCGAGTACGCCGTCTATCAGGTTCGTGACGGGCGGTTCGTGCACATGACGGCTCTGCACGACGCCGAGTCGCTGAGGCGGCAGCTCGATGCCTGACCCCCGTGAACCGATCGGCGTCGGCATCGTCGGCCTGAGCGCCACGGGAGGCTGGGCGGCCGGGGCTCACCTGCCCGCGCTGAACGCGGTCGACGGGATCGAGCTTCGCGCGCTGGCGGCGAGCTCCGAAGCCTCGGCCCGGGCCGCGGGAGCGGCGTACGGCGTACCCGCGTACACGTCGGTCGAGCAGCTCGCCGGCGACGAGAACGTCGACCTCGTCGTGGTCGCCGTCAAAGTGCCTCGGCACCGCGAACTCGTGTTGCCCGTGCTGAAGGCAGGCGTGCCGGTGCTCTCCGAGTGGCCGCTCGGCGTCGACCTGCGCGAGGCCGAGGAGATGGAGCGTGCCGCCGGGACGACGCGCACCTTCGTCGGTCTTCAGGGACGCTCCTCGCCTGCCTTCCGCCGGCTGGCCGACCTCGTGTCCGAAGGATTCGTGGGGGAAGTGCTCTCCGCCACCGTCGTGGCGTCTTCGACCGAATGGGGCACTCCGGTGTCTGCGAACATGGTCTACACGCTCGACCGCGAGCTCGGGGCCACGATGCTGACCATCGCGTTCGGACACGCGATCGACCTGGTGTCGATGGTCGTCGGCGAGCTTCGGGAAGTGGTCGCCACGACCGCGACCCGGCGCCGCCGGGTTCCCCTCGGGCGCACCGGGCAGGTCGTTCCGATGACCGCCGAGGACCAGATCGCGATCTCGGGCACCGTGGCGGGCGGGGCGGTCCTGTCCGTCCACCACCGTGGAGGCGCGGCATCGGGCGCAGGGTTCTGCTTGATCATCGACGGCACGGAGGGGAGACTCGAGATCACCGCCGCGGAGTTCCCGCACATCGGTCCGGTCACGGTGCGTGGCACACGCGGCGGCGGCCGGCCTGCGGAGGTCACGCTGCCCAGCGGCTACGACGACTATCCCGGCCTGGCCGGAACAGTGATCCACACGCTGGCGCACGCCTACGCCGCGATCCGGGACGACCTGATCCACGGAACGGCTGCCGCCCCGGACTTCACCCACGCCGTCAAGCGCCACCGACTCCTTGACGCGATCGTACGGTCCGCCGCCACAGGCCGACGAGAAGCCCTCCATCCTTAGGCGCGCGGCCGGTCGATTTCGACACTGTCCGACATCACTTCGCCGCATCGGCCCCCGCCACGTGTGCCGGCATACTCGGCCGCACCCTGACCGACCGAGAGCGGACACGTACGAGGTCCGGCGCAGCAGAGCCCGGCAACGGCCAGACGGACGGCGGGGCCCCGCATGTGTCGGCGGGGCCCCGCCGGGGTGTGGCGTCGTCGGTCTTGGTCAGACGGGGGCCGGCCGGGATCGGTCGCCCGTGGGTTCGAGGCGGACGACGATGCCCTTCGACGTGGGCTGGTTGCTTGCGTCGGCGACGCTGTCGAGCGGCACCAGGACGTTCGTCTCCGGGTAGTAGGCGGCGGCCGAACCCTTGGCCGCCGGGTAGGACACGACCTCGAAGTTCTCGGCCCGGCGCTCGGTGCCGTCCTGCCAGACGCTCACCAGGTCCACGCGATCGCCCTGGGCGAGGCCGAGTTCGGACAGGTCGGCCGGGTTGACGAGGACGACGTGGCGGCTGCCGTGGATGCCGCGGTAGCGGTCGTTGTTGGTGTACGGCACGGTGTTCCACTGGTCGTGCGAGCGCAAGGTCTGTAGCAGCAGGTGACCCTCGGGGGCCCGGGGGACCACCCGCTCGTTGCAGGTGAACCGGGCCTTGCCGGTCTCGGTCCTGAACACGCCCTCGTTGACCGGGTTGGGTAGCTGGAAGCCTCCCGGACGGGTCACCCGGGCGTTGAAGTCGTGGAAGCCCGGCACGATCCGGGAGATGCTGTCGCGGATGGTGTTGTAGTCGCCCTCGAACTTACCCCAGGGGACGTCCCCCTCGCCGCCGAGGGTCAGCCGGGCGAGCCGGCACAGGATGGCGACCTCGCTCAGCAGCATGTGCGAGGCCGGTTCGAGCCGTCCCCGGGAGGTGTGCACCTCGCTCATGGAGTTCTCGACGGTGACGAACTGCTCGCCGTCGGCCTGGACATCACGCTCGGTGCGTCCCAGCGTCGGCAGGATCAGGGCGGTGTCGCCGCAGACGGTGTGCGAGCGGTTGAGCTTGGTGGAGATGTGGGCGGTCAGCCGGCACGAACGCATCGCCTTCTCGGTGACCTCGCTGTCGGGTGCCGCGCGCACGAAGTTGCCGGCCAGGGCGAGGAAGACCTTGACGCGGCCCTCCAGCATCGCCTTGATCGAGTTGACCGAGTCCAGGCCGTGCGCACGCGGCGGATCGAAGCCGAACTCCTCCTGGAGGGCGTCCAGGAAGGTGTCCGGCATCTGCTCCCAGATGCCCATGGTGCGGTCGCCCTGGACGTTGCTATGGCCGCGCACCGGGCAGGCGCCCGTGCCCGCGCGCCCGAGGTTGCCGCGCAGCATCAGGAAGTTGACGATCTCCCGGATGGTGGGAACGCCGTGCTTGTGCTGGGTGATGCCCATCGCCCAGCACACGATGACGCGTTCGCTCCGCAGGACCTCGTCGCGGACCTTCTCGATCTCCTCGCGGGTCAGTCCCGTCGCCGCGCGCACGTCGTCCCAGTCGACGGTGCGGGCGTGCCGGGCGAACTCCTCGAAACCGGAGGTGTGGGCGTCGATGAAGTCGTGGTCCAGGACGGTGCCGGGACGCGCGTCCTCCGCCTCCAGCAACAGCCGGTTCAGTGCCTGGAACAGGGCGAGGTCCCCGCCCGGCTTGATGTGCAGGAACCGGTCGGCGATCTGGGTGCCCCGGCCGACGACACCGCGCGGCTTCTGCGGGTTCTTGAAGCGTCGCAGCCCCGCCTCCGGCAACGGGTTCACCGCCACGATGCGGCCGCCGTTGCGCTTGGCCTCCTCCAGGGCGGAGAGCTGCCGCGGGTGATTGCTGCCCGGGTTCTGCCCCACCAGGAAGATCAGGTCCGCGTGGTGGAGGTCGTCGAGACTGACGGTGCCCTTGCCGACGCCCAGCGTCTCGTTCAGGGCGAAGCCGCTGGACTCGTGGCACATGTTGCTGCAGTCGGGCAGGTTGTTGGTGCCGTAGGCGCGGGCGAAGAGCTGGAAGACGAAGGCGGCCTCGTTGCTGGCCCGGCCGGAGGTGTAGAAGACCGCCTCGTCGGGTGAGTCCAGCCCCTTCAGTTCCTGCGCGAGGACGCCCAGGGCGTCGTTCCAGCCGATGGGCTCGTAGTGGTCCGACCCGGGCCGTTTGATCATCGGCTCGGTGAGCCGGCCCTGCTGGTTGAGCCACATGTCGGAGCGGGCGGCCAGATCGGACACGCTGTGCTCGCGGAAGAAGTCGGCGGTGATCCGGCGCGTCGTGGCCTCGTCGTTGATGTGCTTGGCGCCGTTCTCGCAGTACTCGTTGCGATGGCGCCGGCCCGGGGCGGGGTCCGCCCACGCGCAGCCGGGGCAGTCGATCCCGCCCACCTGGTTCATGGTGAGCAGGTCGACCCCGGTCTTGCGCGGGGAGGTCTGCTCCAGGGAGTACTCCAGCGCGTGCACGACGGCGGGAACACCGGCCGCCCACTTCTTCGGCGGTGTCACGGAGAGGGAGGTCTCCGGCTCCTCACCGGGCGGGTTCTGCATCGCTTGGCCTTTCTCTTGCCGTGTGCGGTATGCGGGTCAGCCGACGGGCCACTGGGCGACACGGCTCCTGGGCGGTTCCGGGGTGTCGTGCTGGACCCGGCCGTTGCGGATGGTGCCGCGCCAGGCGCCGCCCTCCTGACCGAGCCCTTCGATGAAGCGCTTGAAGCTCACCAGTTCCCCGCGCACCAGCCGGGCGGTCAGCCCCACGACCTTGGACGAGCGGGTGAGGACCTTCGCGGCCCCCTGCGGTTGGAGGAGCATCCGGACCGTGATGGCGGTACCGCCGGACTCCGTCGCCCTGAACTCGACCTCGCCCTGGTGGGTGGGGTGCTGCTCCAGGCCACGCCAGGCCAGGTAGGCGTCAGGGTCCTGTTCCACGATCTCGACCGCGAAACGGTGACGCAGGGGGCCGTAGCCGATGGTCCACGCGGTGACGGTGGGCCTGATCTGCTCGACGTCGCGCACCACGGTCGAGAAGCGCGGGAACGTCTTGAACTGCGTCCACTGGTTGTAGGCCGTGCGGACCGGCACCGCGACCTCGACCGTCTCCTCGACGTGCTGCTCGCGCAGCGGACGGCGGCGTGTCACGTCGTCGCCGTCGGAGCGCGTGCCCGGGGTGTTCGGCGTGGCCTGCCCACTGTCGTCTTCGTGCACCATCATGGTCCTTCTTCCGGTGAGGGAGCCGGGCGTCCTCAGACCCGCCCCTCCTTTTACGGGCAGGGCATCTCTTCCGGTTCCCCGATCCCGGGTTTCGAGTCACCCGACCGCGCCGGCGTCCCGGGCGGCCCCCGGGCGCGAGAAGGGGCCGGGCCCGGCTGGCAGGAGGGGCGCCGAGCCCGGGGCGTGGTAGAGGCGTTGAACACGTGCTTTTCCAGGCGGCCGACGGTCGGCTCCGGCTTCACCCCGGGTACGGCCACCCGCCGCTCACCGTGACCCGGCGGGTGGCCGGCGACCGCGCCCCGCTCGCCGCTTCACCGTCGTCGCGGCGCCCCGCGGGTGGAGGGAGTCGCCCCGGCCGCGTCAGCGGTCCTGGCGAGTGCGTCAGCGGTCCCGGGAAGGTGCGTCAGCGGTCCTGGGCGAGTGCGTCAGCGGTCCCGGGAAGGTGCGTCAGCGGTCCTGGGCGAGTGCGAGGAGCTCGGCGTACGTGCCGTCGGCGTGGACGAAGTCGCCGTAGCCCGAGCGTTGTCGCGCCGGATGACGATCCGGCGCGTGTCTTCTGTGCCAGGCGTCACGCCTGGCCGCGTGGGCCCCCGGCGAGTTGGGCCGGGCCCCGTACCACCAACTCGTCGTGGTCCTGGCGGTGCTTGGTGACTCTCCGGCCGCCCGAGAGGGAGGGCCGGTGCACGCCGAGGTGCACGACCATCGGCGCCCCGGGTCACACCTCCCCGCCCGCACCGAACCGGGAGGGCGGGCGAGCCGGTCCGGGAGCGGTCAGGGGTGGCGACGGTCCAGTCGCTGATAGGCCGAAACACGGCCGTCTGGCAGACCGCCGGTCAAGTCGGCGGGCTCAGGGCGTGGCGGGCAGCCGGGTGTCGAGGAGCTGTTCGGCGAGCTGGATCATGTGGTCACCGGGGGCGTCGGTCCCCATGGCGGCTGCCAGGACCTGTGCGCCGTCGAGGATGACCAGGAGCTTGCCGGCCGTGTCATCGGGATCCGGGTCGCCGGCCTCGCGGAGCTGGTCGCGCAGCCAGGCCTGTACTTCGGTCTTGTGCGCGATGGCGGCGGTGTGGGCGGGGTGGTCCGCGTCGGGGAACTCGCTGGTGATGTTGAGTGTGGCGCAGCCGCGGTAGCCAGGGGTGGCCATGTCCTGGCGGATGAGGTCGAACAGTGCCCGGACCCTCGCCCGGGCGTCCGGCGCGCCGGCGGCGGCTTCGCGTAGGCGCTGCCACCAGTGCTCGTTGCGGGTGACGAGGTAGGCGGTGACCAGGTCGTCCTTGGTCGCGAACTGGCGATAGAGCGTCGCGTTGGCCACCTGGGCGCTGCTGATGACCAGGTCCATGCCGACCGCGCGGACGCCTCGTGTGTAGAAGAGGTCGCCCGCGATCTCCAGGATGTGTCGCCGTGTTTCCTCCGCCGAGCGTCGCGCCACGGGAAGGTCCTCCTCAGGTCGGGGTGAACGGGGTCGCCACCATTATGAGACGGAACGTTCTCACTAACAAGGTTTGACAGAGAGAACGCTCCGTCTCATAGTGAGTGAGAACGTTCCGTCTCAATCTGGTCCGGCTGGTCTGCCCGACCGGACCACCGCCGCACTCATCCAGGGAAACACCATGCAGATCGACTTCACCGGCCGTACCGCTTTGATCACCGGATCGACGCTGGGAATCGGCCTGGCCACCGCTGAGGCGTTCGCTCGGGCCGGGGCCCGTACGGTCCTCAACGGCCGCGACAAGGCCCGCCTGGAGGCGGCGGCCGATGGCATCCGCGAGCGCGTTCCCGGCGCCGACATCGTCACCGCCGCCGCGGACGTCGCCACCGCCGAAGGCGCTCAGGCGCTGCTGGAGGCGGTCCCGCAGGTTGATGTCCTGGTCAACAACACCGGCATCTTCGCCTCGACCCCGGTTCTGGAGATCCCCGACGAGGAGTGGCGTCGCTTCTTCGAGGTCAACGTCCTCAGTGGCGTACGCCTGGCCCGCCAGTACATGCCGGGCATGATGGCGCGCGGTTTCGGGCGCGTCGTGTTCGTCTCCAGCGAGACGGCCATCGACACACCCCTGGACATGGTCCACTACGGCGTGACCAAGACCGCCCTGCTGGCGGTGGCCAGCGGCCTGGCCAAGGCCGCGGCTGGCACCGGTGTCACCGTCAACTCGGTACTGCCCGGACCCACCCACACCGAAGGCATCGAGGAATACATCACCGCCCTCATCCCCGAGGCGGAGTCCTTCGACGCCGCGCAGCGCGAGTTCATCGCCCGCTTCCGCCCGACGTCCTTGATCCAGCGGCTGATCGAGCCCTCCGAGGTCGCCGACCTCATCCTCTTCACCAGCTCCGACCGGGCCTCGGCCACCACCGGCGCGGCACTGAAGGTCGAAGGAGGCACCCTCACCTCTCTCGTCCCGTGACACCCGGACGGCACACCCGCTCGCGTCGTCTCCCGCTCCGCCGGGTGTGCCGCCGAGAAGGGACTGACGCACCGAACCCCGGCCAGCGAGCCGGCCGGGGCGGAACCCCCGAAGGGGTGTGATGGTGAAGGGCGGTCGCCTACGCGGCGAAAGGCAATGCGAGGCTTCAGCCGGACGATCGTCCTCGCATGCGATGGATGAGGCCCGGGGACACTGTCCCCTTCACCATGACGCACGGTTCAACCACACCTGTCCGCCGGGCATTCCCGGTGCGGCTCGACCGTCCGGGCCGATTCGGCCGGCGGAAGCAGTCGCACATGATCACGCCCGTCGTGCATGTCCTCCGGGCAGGGGCGTCGCGGCCGGTCCCCGAGTCCGGTCGCAACGTCCCCGCCGGGGGCGCCGCGCCGGCACGCCTGGCGGGCAGCCGCACGGTGGGGCGGCTGCCCGCCGCTCAGCTCGCCGCCCTGCGCATCAGGGAAGGTGGGCCGCCTCCTCCCGGTCCCCGAACCCCGAACGGCCGTCGACCGCGCCCTCGCCGAGCACATCGACCTCCCATGGGACGCCCGACCACCGGGCCAGTGTGCGGGCGCCGGCCCGGCCACGTCGGCTTCTTGCTTCTTCCCGGCGACGACCGAAGCGGTTGCGGCCGTTCGGTAGCCGGCGCTCAGCTGTTGACCGTCGACTGGCGGATGACGACCGACGTCGGAAGTTCAGCGACCGGGCCGGGGGCCTCCGTGTCCGTCAGGCGGGCGAGGAGCATGCGTGCCGCCAACTCGCCCATCTCCCGCATCGGCTGTCGTACGGTCGTGAGCGGGGGCTGGGTCAGGCGGGCCATCGGGATGTCGTCGAAGCCGACGATGGCGACGTCCTCCGGTACCCGCAGCCCCGCGGCGCGCAGGGCGGCCATGGCGCCCATGGCCGCGAGATCGTTATGGGCGAAGACGGCGTCGAAGTCGGGGCCCTGTTCCAGCAGGTGACGTACCGCCTCTCGTCCGCCCGCCTCCGTGAAGTCACTCTCGACGACGAGCGCCGCTTCGAGCGGGTGGCCACTCTCGGCGAAGGCCGCGCGGAAGCCGTCGAGCCGGTCGCGTACGCAGCCGAAACGCAGCGGTCCCGTGAGGACGAGCGGTCTACGCCGTCCCACGGCCAGCAGGTGCCGGGCAGCCGAGGCTCCTCCCTCGAGGTTCGCGGCGGTGACGTGAGGGAACTCGGGATGACGGCCGCGGTCGTCGATCAGAACGACCGGGAGCCCTCTACGGTGAAGGGCTGTCAGCATCGCCAGGGTGTTCTCCGGCTCCACGGCCAGCAGTCCGTCGAAAGCTCCCGCGAAGACCTGGCTGGTGAACCGTTCGACCGAGTCCGCGCCGCGATTACACGTGAACAGCAGCAACCCGAACTCGGCCGCCTCCACCGTATCGACGACTCCTTGGACGACTTCGCCCATCCACGGCCAGGTCAGCGACGGCACCAGCATGCCGACGGTACGGCTCTGCCCGCGGGCCAGACCCACCGCACCCGAACTGGGCACGTACCCCAGCCGGTCGATGACCTCGCGGACGCGAGCGGCGGTCGAACGATCCACGTCACCGCGGGTGTTGAGGACCCGGGAAACGGTCGTCTTGCTCACGCCGGCCGCTCGGGCCACGTCCGCGATGGTGATACGCACCGCACACCTCCGCCGCGCGGGACACGCCGTGACCGGCAGCAGGACCACCCGTGTGACGCCGAGTGAAACAGCGGCGTCGCCGCGATGTCAACACCCTGACGTCGCGGACCAGGCCCGGACGGTGCCCGGCCCCGACGGGCGTCCGGCGACCATGACCCGGGGGACGACGGACCCGTCAACTCCTGAAGGCGGTGAAGCTCGCCGGATCCCGGATTGCGCGAAGTATTGACGGCACCATGACACGTCGCTTCACTCACGGTAAGGACCGGGACCGGTTCCGGAACCGGTCCCGGAACAGAGCACCCCCACCGCTTCCCTAGGAGGAATGCCGTGCTCAACCGTTCCCCTTCCCCGCCCACAGGGCGTTCCCGTGCACGAAGCGCCTGCTTGACTGCCCTGGCAGCACTCGGCCTCATACTCGCCACCTGGTACAGCGGCACCGCCTCCACCGCCAACGGACCGCAGACCACGAAGATCGAGGCCGCTCCCCAGGGCGCCCAGGTGGTCCGTGTCGCGGAGTTCCTCGCGGAGTGCCCGTACAGTCACCGGCTCCCGGACGACCCGATCGTCTTCCCCGGCCTGCCCGGCGCCTCCCACATGCACAGCTTCTTCGGCAGCCATGTGACGAACGCGCACACCGACGTGACCGATCTGCTGGGCTCCTCCTCCACCTGCAACCCGGCTATCGACTCGTCGTCGTACTGGGTCCCGACGATGTACCGCGACGACCAGCCCGTCGAGCCCACCGGCACCACCTTCTACTACCTCGGCGAAGGGGTGCGGGACGACGTCATCCAGCGCATCCGGCCCTTCCCGCAAGGCCTGCGGATCGTGGCCGGCAACGCCAAGGCCACAGGCATCGACGACCCCACGTCGGTGGCCCGCTGGTCCTGCCTGCACCACGGTGAGGTCAACCCCTCCAAGGACTTCGTCACCTGCCCCGCGGGCTCGATGCTGGAGTCGTACCTCGACTTCCCGCAGTGCTGGAACGGCAAGGACCTCGACTCCGCCGACCACAAGAGCCACATGGCCTACCCGGTCAACGGCGCGTGCCCGGCCAGCCACCCGGTGCCCGTGCCCAAGCTCCGCCAGGTCCTGCGCTATCCCGTCTCCGGAAGCACCCAGGGCCTGCGACTGGCCTCCGGACCCGGCTACACCATGCACGGCGACTTCTTCAACGCCTGGCCCGAGAACGAGCTCGCCCGCAGGGTCGCCAACTGCATCAACGCCATCGTCAAGTGCGGAGCGGACGGCAATCCGTCCTGACCGCTGACCGCTCACGCACCGACCGTCCCACAGTGATGAGGTAGAGGAGCAGACATGGCAGATGCCGCGGCCGGCGCACCGAGGGCGACGTTGCTCGCCGCGGCTCTGCTGTGCGCTCTGACCGTGCCGGGGTGCACCGGTTCCCCACAGCCGCCCGTCCCGCCCGCGAGCGCGACGACGACCGCCGCACCGCATGCCTCGGCTCACGGAGCCGGGCAGAACCAGGGCGGCGCCGCCACCGCTGACGGCGGCCTCAACGCCACGGACATCGGCTGGATCCAGCTGATGATCGCCATGGACGATCAAGCGCACCACATCCTGCGGCTGGCACGGGGCCGGACCGCCGACAAGGGCCTGCTGGACTGGGCGGACGACACCGCCGAGGGTCACCGCGCCGAACTCGGCACCCAGCGGGCCTTGTTGGCCAAAGCCGGCATACCCGACGACAACCCCCACGCGGGTCACGAGATGCCGGGCATGGTCAGCGCACGCGAGCTGCGGGCGCTGGAGACCGCCCGTGGCTCGCGGTTCGACCGCCTTCTGCGGTCCGCGCTGGGTGAGCACCTCAAGCAGAAACGGATGCTCGCGACGAGCGTGCGGAAGGCAGACGCCGATCCGGAGGTGAAGCGGGTCGCGCTGAGTGTGGGGACCTCCGCATCCGACGCCCAGCGCCGCATGCCTGCCGCTCCCGGCGAGTGATCAGCTCACTTTGCCGTCGTCGGTCCGCTCAACCCCCAGCGCGGACACCAGGGTTCGCGGACGCAGGAGCGGCACCCCCGTCCGGACGTGTCGCCGTCGCTCGTCGCATCCGGACGAAGGGACACACGACCGCCGCGGCGCGTTCCGCTGGTGCCCCACGCCGGGGGGCGTGGGGCACGGGCCGTGGCATGGGGGTCAGCGGAGGCCGAGGGCACGGATGACGGTCTGGGTGACGCCGTCGCCGTCGCGCTGCTCGGCGGTGACACGGAAGGACACGTAGTCGGCCCGGGACGGCGCGTGCAGCAGGGTCTGCCAGGTGTCCTTGTTCCGCTTCAGTTCCTGCCGGTGCCAGGTCGCCCCGTCGTCGTAGGAGATGTCGAGGCGGACCGTGGTGACGGTGTCGTCGGTGGCGGCGCCGCCGAGGACGACGGGCTGGACGGAGAACGGCGAGGTGCGCTTGGCGCGCCCGGCGAGGTCCACGTCCGTGCCGTAGTCGAGCTGGACGAGTGGGAGGGCCTGGTCGTCGGCGGTGCCGGAGTGGAAGGTCCACTCGGTGTGGGTGGTCCTGGAGTACGGCAGGACGTCGCTGTCGGACCGGGTGTCGGCGACGAGCCGGTACGGCAGTGTCTGCGGCGGCAGGTCGCCCACGCCGAAGTCCGGCCGGGCTCCGTTCCGTACCAGCAGGGTGTCCCCCTGGTAGAGCGCGAAGCTGCGTGTCATCAGGCTGGTGTCGCCGCTGTGGGCGGATCCTCCGTCGCCGAAGCCCGCGAGCGTGCCGCCCATGGCGTTGCCGACCCGGTGCGGCACCTCGAAACCGACCATGCGTGGCCGGACGACGGGTCCGAACCAGTGCTCGTCGTGGACGCTGCCCGGACGGTAGCCGACGACGTCGGTGAAGGTCGACCAGCCGTCGACGGCCGCGTACTGCTGCCACTTGACGCCGTTCCCGGCGGACACCCAGTCGGTGCGGTGGCCCGCGGCGACCGGCTCGCGCGGGAAGGGCGGCACGCGTGTCATGCCGAACCCGGCGTAGGGGTAGGCGGCCGGCCAGTACTCGTACGGCGGGCTGTCCTCGCGGCTCTCGGTGACCTGCTTGCCGGCCGGCGGGGCGAAGGTGTCGTCGATGCGCGCGAGGCTGCCGGGATCGGTCTTCGCGGACGGGTCGTCCGGCACGCCACCCTGGTGGTAGTCGGCCAGGTCGTACAGGTAGGCGGGCGACGGGTGTGCCTGGACGGCCAGCTTCAGCCGCTTTCGGCCCGCGTCGTGGATGCCGCTGATCAGATCCTCGCCCTCGTCCTGGGTGAGCGAGGTGACGGGGAGCTGTCCGGCCGTCCTGCCGTCCGGGTCGCCGTACCAGTCGAGTCCGCGGCCGTCGCCGTCGTTGACGACGAGGAGCATCGCCGCGCCCGCGGTGTGTGCCGCGGCGGCCTGGTCGGTGGCGGTCACCTCGGTGCTGTGCCGGACGACGACGGCCTTGCCGCGGGCGTCGAGGCCGGCGTACTCGGCGGTCGTGCCGGTGCCGGCGAAGACGGCTTCGACGTGGGTGGTGCCGTCCGGGAAGGGGTGGCTTCCGGGTTGCGTCAGCAGAGTGTCGTCGAGGGTGTGCCCGCCGCGGTAGGTGATCCTCAGGGGGGTCTGTTCGGCGCGGATGCGGGTGGTGAAGACGAAGCTGCCCTTCTTCACCCGTCCCTTGGTCGGCAGCGCCCACAGGCTGTCGTAGGCGGCCGAGGGCATGAGGATCTCGTGCAGGGCCTGTCCGTCGCCGGGTGACGGGGTGTTCGAGGTGAAGGAGCGGAACAGGTCGATCCTGCTGGTGGTGACGGATGTGGGCTTGGGGGTGTCCACCTTGATCCGGCGGATGCGGGAGGCGTCGAGGACGACGTCCCGGTCGCCGGTCAGGTCGAGTTCGGGGTCGGTCAGCACGGCGTAGCCGAGGGAGTGGGGGCCGTGGCGTCCCTCGACGTCCAGGGTGGAGACGATCGTGTACGAGCCGGGGGCCAGGCGGGTGGTGAGCGTTCCGTGCGGTACCCACATGACGGTGGTGCGTCCGTCCGCGCCGGTGATCTCGACATCGTTGTCCACGGGCTTGCCGTGCCGGTCCTTGAGGTGGACCGTCAGGTCGTACTTCTCGGACTCGACGGACATGCCCACGACCGTGTGGACGGCACCCGTCGCGGAGCGGGCGACGACCTGTGCGCCGTACTGTCCCGGTGCCAGCCCCTTCGGGTCGGCGAGGAGACCGACCGTGGAGGTGCCGTGGGCCGGCACGGTGACGTGGGAGGCGGCCGGTGTGAACACTCCGGCGGGCGAGGTGCCGGGGTCGACGGAGAGGGCGAGCGTGACGGCGTGGCCGGTGGTGTTGCGATAGGTGAGGTGCCGCTCGACCGGCGCGTGCTGGTGGTCCGCCGACCAGCGGACGAGTCCGGCGTCCACCGAGCCGCTGGCGATGATGTGGTCGTTCAGGTAGGCGGCGGCGACGTCGACACGGCCGGCACCTGCCTGGTAGGGGCTGTAGGCGGGGGTCGGCGTGCTGGTGCTCATCAGCGCGTTCTTGATGTCCGCACCGGTCCACTGCGGGTGTTTCTGGGCGAGCAGGACGGCCGCGCCGGCGACGTGCGGGGCTGCCATGGAGGTGCCGCTGTCGGTGCGGTAGTAGCCTTCGCCGCCTTGCGAGTACTGCGACCGCGCGGCCAGTACGTCGACGCCGGGTGCGGTGATGTCGGGCTTGAGGCCGTCGTCGTTCTGCCGCGGGCCGGTGCTGGAGAACCCGGCGAGCTGGTCGGAGGCGTCGACCGCGCCGACGGTGAGGGCGGCGTCGGCGGTACCCGGTGAGCTCACGCTGTAGGGGTTGTTGCCGGTGTTGCCCGCGGCGATGACGAAGAGGGCCCCGGTCTCCGCGCTGAGCTGGTTGACCGCCTGGCTCAGGGGGTCGTCCTGGGTGTGCCAGACCGGTGTGCCCAGGCTCATGTTGATCACCTTGGCGTGCTCGGTGCGGGCCGCCCACTCCATGCCCGCGATGATCTGTGACATCGCGCCGGAGCCGGAGTTGTCGAGCACCTTGCCGACGAGCAGGTCGGCGCCGGGGGCGACGCCTCGTTCCTTGCCGCCGGACGCGGCGCCGGTTCCGGCGACGGTGGAGGCGGTGTGGGTGCCGTGGCCGTTGTGGTCGATGACGTCCTCACCCGGGACGAAGCTCCGTGTGCCGATGATGCGCGGGGCGAGGTCGGGGTGGGTGGTGTCGACGCCGGAGTCCAGTACGGCGACCCGCACCCCGGCGCCGGTGCCGCCGGCGGACCAGGCCTGGGGAGCGCCGATCTGTGCGGTGGTGTCGGCCAGGTCGGCGTGGGCCTTGGCGTCGAGCCACACCTTGCCGACGCCGGCGGTGAACGACGGGGTGGCGCCGCCGTCGGCGGACCGCTGGGCGTCGGGGTTCGCGGTGGCGGTGAGGGCCGTCCAGAAGGCGGCGGCCTTCGTGCGCTGGGCGCGCACGGCCTGCGCCCGGATGGCGGGGAGTTGCGCGGTGGTCCGGGCGCCCGGCAGGCCGGTGCCGCTGCCGGTCCTGGCCGTGGCGGTGCCCTGCGCGCGGGTCATGATCAGGGGGAGGGCGCTGGTGTGTGCGTCGTCGTAGCCCTGGGTGATCAGCTGGGTGACGTTGAAGAGCTGCCGGTCGAGTCCGCCGGTCGCGATGTAGGCCATGGCTTCGTCCGGGTACACATACGTGTCACCGTTCTCCACGGTGACCCGCACCGAGCCGGCGGCTCCCGGTGGGCGTTGGACGCCTTGCACCGACACGGCGTTGCCCGGTCCTCGGGTCACCGTGATCCGGTCGCCGGTGATCAGCGTGATGGTGAGGGGCGCGCCGTGTGACTCGCTGTGTTCCGTCGGGGAGACGGCGGCAGGGGCTGGGGGGTCGGCGCCGTGGGCTGCTGTCGGCACACCGAGGGCGGCAAGGAGCAACGCAGCGGCCGATGTTGTACATATTCGGGAGAAAGGGACGGGCACATGTCCTCCATGATCGTGATCGGTGGCATCCGACCATCTTCCGGCAGGCATGTAAAGCCCTTGGATAACTGGTGTTAACACGGCGCGGGTTGAGCCGGGGGTGTGGCCCTGGGCGGGGCCGGGGTTTGTTCGGTCACCCGCACACGTATGGGAGCGTGCCGTGCCCGGCGGGCCGAGCGCGGCACGACACCGTGTGTCGAGTGCGGAAGGCGTGCCCTGGCCCGGCGTGCGGCGTGGACGACCTGTAGCGCCCCGGGGCCACCGCGAACGCGAGCTGTAGGCCGTCCGGCGCCCCGGGGCCACCGCGAACGCGAGCTGTAGGCCGTCCGGCGCCCCGGGGCCACCGCGAACGCGAGCTGTAGGCCGTCCGGTAGCGCGGACGCGAGCTCCTGGCCGTCCGGTGGCGGGATGTGGCCGGCGGGGCATGTCCGTTGCGGTGGTCACCGGGTTTCCACCTCGGCCCGGACTCGTTTACCCCACCCGAACTGGTCGGTCCCCCAAGGTCACGGTCCGCGCCGGGGAGGTCGTTCGTCACCGTTCACGCCCTGCGGGTAGTTGTCCTGGGAAAGGCGTCCCGGGAACATCGCCGGGATGCGGCCACCACTGTCGTTTCGGACGAACGAGAGGACGACCGGGCATGATCAGCACGGAGCACGCCACTCCACCAGTCGTGGAGGAGTCGGTACTCGAGGATCTGCGCGCGCGCCTGCGCAGCTACCGCCGGATCGACGTCCCCGCCGGGTTCGGATGGGCGCGCGGTGTCGACGGCGACCCCCTCGCGGACCTGATCTCTTATTGGGCCCGCTCCTACGACTGGCGCACGCACGAAGCCCGGATCCGCAGCCTGCCCTGGGCCCTGGCCGGCCGGGCCGACGCACCGGTGCGGGCGGTCCATCTGCGAGCGGCGCGCACCGACGCGGTGGCGGTGGTGCTCCTCCACGGCTGGCCCGACTCCGTCCTGCGGTTCGAGAAGGTCTGGCCCCTGCTGTCCGACCTCCACGTGATCGTCCCGGCCCTGCCGGGCTTTCCGTTCGCCGCGCCCGTGGCCGCCCGGGGCATGTCGTCCGGGGACATGGCCGAAGCGATCGCGAACGCGATGACCGAGCTCGGCTACGAACGGTACGTCGTGTCCGCGGGCGATGTGGGCTGTGATGTCGCCGAGGCGCTGGCCGCTGCGCACCCCGACCGCGTGGCCGCCCTGCACCTGACCGATGTGTCGCAGTACCGCTTCCTGGTGGACCCGCCGCAGGACCTGTCCGACGCGGAGCGGGCCTACGTCCGGCGCGGTCATCACTGGCAAGCCACGGAGGGCGGCTACATGCACGAACAGGCCACCAGACCGCACACGTTGGCGGTGGCGCTCGGTGACTCGCCCGCGGGCTTGGCGGCCTGGATCCTGGAGAAACTGCGGGCGTGGACCGACTGCGGCGGTGATGTGGAAGCGGTGTTCGACCGGGACGAATTGCTCACCTGGATCACCGCGTACTGGGTCAGCGGCGCCATCGGCACCTCCTTCACCCCGTACGCCGAGAGCGCGGAGAAACCGACCGGACGCATCGACGTCCCGACGGCGTTCACGATCTTCCCGAAGGACCTGGTCAACGCCCCGCGCGAGTTCGCGGCACGCTTCTTCGACGTCCGCTCCTGGACCGAGGAGGCGGCCGGTGGTCACTTCGCGGCCTGGGAGTGCCCGTCGGAGTACGCCACCGGCGTCCGCACGGCAGTCGACCTCGCGCGGCAGGGGTTCGCGGCCCTCTGAACGCCAGGGCCTGTGTGCCGGCCGAACCCGCAAGCCGGCCGCCGGCCCGAAAGGCCGGCGTGCCAGGTCATACCCGCCCCGGCGCTCCAGCGGAACCACGACACCGGCGCCCAGCGAGCGCCACACGGACCTCGCCTGGGGGCTCGCCTCCCGACAGGTGACCGTGTGGCGCTTCGACGAAGCCACCTTCGCGCACCCGGATCGTCTGCCATCGGACTTCACCAGGACCGCGGCGAGTGCCTGGGGCAGGTACTCGCCGCGGTCCTGCTGCTCCGGCAGCGGCCCGAGGTGGCACCGGAGCGGTTGTCCCTGCTCGGGCAGAGCGGGGGCGGCGAGGTGGGGCCCCGGATCGCCGCTACGTTGTCACGAGCGGCGTGCGGTCTTCCGGCGGTGGAGTCCACGGACGGCCCCGCCGCGCCGCATCCGCTCTCCCGTCGCGACACGGTCACCGGCCTGCCGAAGCAGCGCGGGCTCAGCCCGGTGAACGGAGCTGTCCAGGACGGCTCGGACGTCGTGCTCACGACTGCCACAGCCCGTCATCATCGCAAGGCAGGATCGCTTCCGCCTCGAACAAGATGGGCGCCCGCGACTGCGCACTCCGTACCGCGATGCCGGCTCAAGCTGCGGTGCCGACTTCGGGTTGGAGTGCGGGGCCGAGCAGCAGGCCCCCGTCCAGGACGAATTCCGAGCCCGTGGCGAAAGACGCGTCCTGGGAGGTGATGAAGAGCAACAGGCGGGTGATCTCGTCGGGTTCGGCGAGGCGGGGGATGGCGAAGGGATCAGGTGAGTAGAAGTCGGCGACGGCCGGCTGACCCGCGACGGTGGGCTCGTTGATCAGCGGTGTGGAGACGACGCCGGGGTGGATGGAGTTGACCCGGATGTTGTCCCGCCCCAGCTCCAGCGCGGCCGTCCTGGTCAGCCCGCGCACGGCCCACTTGCTGGCGGTGTAGGGAGCGTAGAAGGCCGTGCCGACGTGGGCCATGGTCGAGGCGATGTTGACGATGGTTCCGCCACCGCCCCTGCGCATCGATGGGGCCACGGCCCTGATGCCGAGGAACTGGCCGGTGACGTTGACGCTGAAGGTGTGCTCCCAGATGCGGAGTTCGGTGTGCTCGATGGGGGCCGCCGGGTTCTGGACGCCCGCGTTGTTGACCAGGATGGTGATCGGCCCGAAGCGGCCTTCGACTTCTCGCACCACCGCCGCCCAGTCGTCCTCGCTGGCGACATCCAGGTGAACGGACAGAGCCCGGTGATCGAGCTGAGCGGCGAGATCGCGGCCTGCGTCGTCGTCGCGGCCGGCGATGACGACGTTCGCCCCCTCGGCGTGGTAGCCCCTCACATGACTACTGCCCATGCCCCCACTGCCGCCCGTGACGAGGACGGTCTGACCCTCGAAGCGTCCCATGGTGCATCCTTCCAGGCTCGCCTTGATGGTGAGCCGAGTGACTCACCTCCTCTCTCAAGGTAGGCGGCGGAGCTGAGGTGAGTCAAGTGACTCACCTCGCTGCGGGAGGCATACTGGAGGGCATGACGGCACAGCCTTCGGAATACCACCGGCGCGTGGCAGCGCAGAAGCGGACCTCCATCATCGAGGCAGCGACGAAGCTGTTCCTCGACTCCGGCTACGACGGCACCTCGCTGGCCCGCATCGCCGAGGCGGCCGGAGTGTCGAGGGCGACGCTTTTCAAGCAGTTCTCCACCAAGGCGGCCCTGTTCGAGGCGATCGTCACCGAATACTGGAAGGTCGACGACGGGGAGGCGCCTCTCCCGGAACCGGGAAACCTCCGCGCGGGGCTCGAGACCATCGGACACCGATACGTGGCGCTTCTCACCCAGCCCGGCATGGCCGCCCTCTTCCGCATCGTCATCGCCGAGGTACCGCGCTTCCCCGAGCTCGGCGAGACCCAGTTCAAGCTCGGCAAGATGCCCTACTTCGAATCGGTCCGCCGCTACCTGGCGGCGGAGAACGCCGCCGGCACAGCCCGGCTTGACGACGCGGAGACGGCGGCGACCCAGTTCCTCGGGATGATCTCCAACTACGTGTTCTGGCCGCGCATGCTGCTCGCACGGTGGGAGCCCGACGACTCCGCCATCGCCAACGCGGTCGACCAAGCGGTGCTGACCATGCTGGCCCGATACGGCGCGGACGGGACTCACGGCGCCTGAGACATGAGGCAGCCCATCGCGCCCGTGACCACCCACCTAACTTCCACGGCCGGCCTCGACTCCCGTCGAGTCCACCTTCGCTCACATCGTCGACGGCGAGGGTGCATCGGGATCAACGCGATGCAGCGGGGCCGGACCGCACAAAACGGCCATCCCACGCCGGTCCTCGTCAGTGAGCCTCTTCGACCGGCACGGTGAGCTCGCGGGCCGGCCAGTCGCCGAGCTTCACGCTGGTGAGCGAGCGGTCCGCCGACGGCTCGGGCATGGGCGGAGAGGCCGTCCTCGACGCTCTTCGTCATGAGTCTCTTGCGCCCGGGGCCGGCGTAGAACACCTGAGGCGTTACCGTCCTGTCCTGCCCGGCCAAACGCGGCCGTCTGCCCGCGTTGCTGTCAGTGGCGCGTGCCAGACTGCCGGCCATGTCGCTCGCTGATCTCACTCTCGACCTGTGGCGGACCTTCGACGAGGTCACCGCCCGGCGGATCGCCCAGAATGCCGCCGACCACGTGGGCGGCCGGGTGTCGCTCGTCGAGGCCACGGAACATCTCGGTGCCCCGCTGCACCGCGTCCGGATCGAGCGGGAAGGGCAGGAGTTCGCCCTGATACCCGGAGGCCGGGTGTCCCTGGGCTTCGACGCCGATACCTGGAAGCCGACCGCGCGGCAGGCCGCCGACTACGCCGGGAGCCTGGAGCAGGGCTACGGTTACGGGCCCGATCTGCGCACCCACCTCGAGCGGACCCTCAGCGCTCGCCGCAGCGTTCACCTGGCCACCGTCCTCATGGCCGTGGAGGACGAGAACCTGACGGAACCGCCGGCCGACATGCCGGCTGCCCTCTCCGTCCGTGGTCTGCGGATGCCGAGCTCCGACGAGTGGGAGCACGCCTGCGGCGCCGGGTCGGACACCCTGTTCCGGTGGGGCGACGACTGTGCCCTCGACCGCATCCCCTACGGGGACGACACCGGCCCGCACAACGAGCTGAACGCCTTCGGTCTGCACATCGCCTACGACACCTACCGCGCCGAACTGACCAGCGATGTCACCGCAGTCCACGGCGGCGACGGGGGCGAGTCGGTGTGTGGCGGCTACGGCCACCTACTGGCCTGGCTTCCCCTGGCGACCGCCAACCGCAACCCCGGCATGGCCGAGTTCGTGTACGGGCCGGACGGAGAGGACATGTACGAGGACTTCTCCACGCGACCGGTGCTCACGCTCTGAACGACCGCCCGCGGACCACCCGATCGCACCACTCACCGGGCACCGTCGTCACCCGGTGGGCGTCACGGGTGCGGCGTCTTCCCCCGCGCGCTCGGCGGGGTCGTGGACGAAGGCGTGCGCGGCCGCCAACTCGGCGCGGGCCGCGGCCTCGACCGCCTCAAGGAAGTCGTAGGCGTCCGCGCCGATCGGTACGCGCAGTGGTGCCGTGGGCGACGCCACCAGGCGCAGGACGTGGCGGGCGAAGACTGCGGGCCGGCTCAGCCCGGGGTTGCCTGGCATGCCCCGCAGGCCTGCCTCGACCTCTCCCGTGCTCTGCGCATAGGCCTCGATGCGGCCGGCGGCCTCGGTCAGCGAGGTGCCGTAGCGGGTGGCGAATCCGCCGGGCTCGACGGCGTGCACCCGGATGCCGAAGGGCGCGACTTCCGCCGCCAGGGCCTGACTCATCCCTTCCAGCGCGTACTTGCCCGTCACATACGCCGACAGGCCCGGCAGCCCCATCCGTCCGGCGATCGAGGAGACGTTGACGACGTGTCCGTGACCCTGACGGCGCATCAGGGGGAGGACCAGGCGGGTGAGTCGCCACGGCGCGACAGTCAGCACCTCGAGTTGCGCCCGTAGTTCCTCGTCGGATACCTCTTCGACCGCGCCGAACAGTCCTGCCCCGGCGTTGTTCACCAGCACGTCGACGCCGCCGAAGCGATCGACCGCGTGGGCGACCGCCGCTTCGCACTGCTCGGCGTCGCACACGTCCAACGCCACCGCCGACACCCGGTCCGGGTACCGGTCGGCCAGGTCGTTCAGGCTGGCGGGCCTGCGGGCGGTGGCGATCACCAGGTCGCCGGCCTGGGCGGCGGCGCCCGCCAGCGCCCGCCCGAGCCCTGAAGAGCATCCTGTCACCAGCCATCGCCGCGTCATGCGTCCCCCGTCGCCGTGTCCGTGGCCGCGGTGCCGAGCCGCGCAGGGCGATGGTGGCAGCTTCCTGTTCCGGCCAGTAGGGGCGCGCGGAAGCACGGGCGGCGCGCATCCAACCTCATCGGAAAGCCCCGCGTGCCGTACGTGCGCGCCGTGCGGGCGGCGTGCGGCCCCCCGTCCCGCTGCACCCCGCCTCCTGGGCCGTGTCGCAGCGGTGTCTGAACGCGAGGCATGGCCGAAGGCCAACCCGCACGTGATGGACGCCGAGGGGACGAAAGCCGGGCGGAGCCGGGCCTCGGATGATCCGTAGCATGCGCCTGGTCGCCCTGGTGAAAGTCAGCGAATCCATTCGCCGGCCCGAATGACCGACGCTGGCCTGCGCGGGGTGATGACGGCCGACGACGCACTGTCCCTCCTCGCCCTGCTGCGGAAAGCGGGCGCCGACATCTGGATGGCGGTGGCTGGGGTGTCGATGCCCTGGTCGGTCGGCAAACCCGCCGGCACCGCGACGGGCCCGGAGCCGCTCGTGCGCGGCATCCCGCCCATCCGCTCCCGCGTGGTCCCGGCGCCGTGCTTCGCCGACGGAGCCATCGGCGCGGGTGGTCGTGGTCGTAGCCCTCGTCGGCGTCCAGCTCCGCCGGCCAGCCCGTTGTCCGATCAGGGCCAGTAGGCGGTGGAACCCTTGTGGCCCGCGTGCTTGCCCCAGGCCTGGGCTTCAAGGTGCCAGCCACTGCCGTGCCGGTACTTCACGGCTCGTGTGTTCTGCGAGGTACCGGAGTGCACCGTTGCCGCACAGACTCCGTAGTCCTCCCAGGAACCGTAGTCGATGTCCCACCGGAGTTGGACCGGGTCGCCCCTCCTCGCGCCGGTGATGGACGCCCACACGTAGTAGGGCGCTCCGGCCTTCTTGTTGCCGTAGCGCACCTGGATGCGGGCGCTTCCGGCCTTCGCGGTGGGCCCGGTGTGGCGGCGGCTGCTCGGGATGTAGGTGTTGGGATCGACGCTGGGGCCGCAGGTGTCGGCCGCAGCCTCGGCCGGGTGCTGTACGTGGGGTGTTGCCGCGGTCGCCGTCGGCGCGGCGATCAGCATGGTTGCGGCGACGAGTGCGGTGGTGATGATCCGTGGGGTCTTTGCCATCACATCTGCCGTTCCTGCCGACTGCGAGATGTCACGATGCGCTGACACACAGCTACCGCAGTGGCCCATCGGGAGGTTGGCAGCCGTGCAGGGGGCGTCACAAGTAGCTGTTGAGCCATCCATGCGCTCCTTCTGGCCGCGCGTGTACGGCAGCGTGCGGTCCGGCGCAACCATGCGGCGGCCGGGGTGCGCCGGCCGGCGGGGGCGTCCGCCGCGGGCCGCGAGCCGGTCTGCCACCTTTCCGCCGTGCTGCGCCACGCCGACTCCCGCCCCGGCCACCGACCGAGCCGTACGTCGCCGGGCTTCAATGGTCCGTGGCTTCGACACCAGTGAGCAGGCCGCCCTTCCCCCGCGGGTTTTGGGACCTAACATGAGTGTCGTGGAGTCTTTCCGACGTCGATCGCCGCAAGTGCGATGGTCCGGTCTTTGCCTGGAGACCGACGAGTTCGGTGCCCCTCGCACTTCGCAGCGGCAGGCGGCGACCGCATAGCTCTTTCGAGGCTTGTCTCGGGCCGGAGCGGCGCCGGTTCGAGGGTCTGAAGTTCGCACTCCCCCGTGGAGATCGGGATGAGAGTGGTCGTTGATCTTTCCCGGTGTGAAGGGTACGCACAGTGCGCCTTCCTGGCTCCGGAGGCGTTCCGGATGCACGGCGAGGAGGCGCTGATGTACGACCCGGGCCCCGACGACACCCAGCGCGGCCCTGTGCTGCGCGCCGCGGCGGCCTGCCCGGTCCAAGCGATTCTGGTCGACCGGCTGGAGGAACGGGACGCCCCGGTGGAGGCGTCGGCGCCGTGACCAGTGCCGGCACTCCGCGGGCGTTCAAGCGCGATGGCCGCGTCGTGGTCGTCGGCGCGTCACTGGCGGGACTGCGGGCTGCGGAGGCCCTGCGCGCCGAGGGTTTCACAGGATCGTTGACCATGATCGGTGACGAGTTGGGCGAGCCCTACGACCGGCCTCCCCTGTCCAAGCAGGTACTGACCGGGTGGGTGCGGGCCGGGGGCACCACGTTGCCCCGCCGTCGCGGCCTCGACGCGGAGTGGCTGCTGGGTGTGCCCGCCGGCGGGCTGGACCTCGCGACGAAACACGTGCGACTCGCCGACGGACGCTGCGTCCCCTTCGACCGGGTACTGATCGCCACCGGAGTACGGGCCCGGCCGTGGTCCGTCGAGTCCGAGGCGGCGCTGGACGGGGTGTTCGTGGTGCGCACGCGCGAGCATGCCGAGAGCCTGCGGCGAGCCCTCGCCGCCGGGCCTTCCCGCGTCCTGATCATCGGGGCCGGATTCACCGGCTGCGAGATCGCCTCCGCCTGCCGTGAGCGGGGCCTGCCGGTGACGGTCGCCGAACTCGCAGCGGCACCGCTGACCGGGGCGCTGGGTGCCGTGATCGGTGACGTCGCGGCCGACTTGCAGCGCACTCATGGTGTCGACCTGCGGTGCGGTGTCGAGGTCACCCGGCTTGAGGGCGACGCGCGGGGGCGGTTCCGCCGTGCTCACTTCGGCGACGGCGGTACGGTCGACGCCGATGTGGCGGTAGTGGCACTCGGAAGCATCCGCAACACCGAGTGGCTACGAGGGTCGGGACTGGCGGCGGGCGTGTGGGGAGTCGCCTGCGACACGGGCTGCCGCGCCCTCGATGTCAGTGGCCGAGCCACCGAGGACGTCTTCGCCGCGGGGGACGTGGCACGTTGCCCGCATCCCCTCTACGAGGACCGGCTCATCTCACTGGAGCACTGGGCCAACGCCGTGGAGCAGGCCGAGGTCGCGGCACACAACATGGTCAGCGCCGAGGCGGACCGCCGGCCGTGTCTTTCGATCCCGGTGTTCTGGTCGATCCAGTTCGGCGTCAACATCAAGTCCGTCGGCGTGCCGACCTTCGCCGACGAGGTGGTCGTGACCCAGGGATCGGTGGACGACCACCGGTTCGTCGCCGCATACGGCTGTCGGGGCCGCGTCACGGCCGCCGTGAGCTTCGACAGCGCCAAGTGGCTGCACCACTATCGGCGGTTGATCGAGACGGCCGCGCCTTTCCCGCCACGCTGTCCCATGCCGGACCAGCCGGCCGACGCACGACCGGTACCGGTCGGCCTGCCCGGCCCCGGCCTGCTCGCCCAGGGCGCCACCGCGGTCGTCACCGGCCGGACCCGGGTGAGCGCCGCGTCAGGGCCGTGCACCGGTACCGGCGGGAGGAGGGCCGGATGACCACGGCCCGGACGCACGGTACCTTGCGACGGATCTTCGACTACTCCGCGCGGGCCGACCCGTACCCGCTGTATGCCGAGTTGCGCCAGAACCCGGTGGCGGTGCACGAGGACGCCGGCTACGTCGTCAGCACCTATCACGAGATCACCGACCTGCTGCACGACCCGCGCCTGAGCTCCGACGTGCGCAACCTGTCGCGTCCGATGCCCGCGCTCGAGGAAGGCGTCACGACGGCGTTCATCAAGAAGGACCCGCCCGAGCACGATCGCCTGCGGCGTATGGCGATGCGCCACTTCGGCCCCCCGCACACCCCGGGGCTGGTGGCCGGCATGGAAGGCGACCTGACCTCCACGGTGAACAGCCTGATCGACGATTTCGCGGGCAAGGAGCGGATCGACGTCGTCGACGATTTCGCCTGCCGGTTGCCCGTGACCGTGACCTGCCACCTGCTCGGCGTTCCACGTGAGGACGAACGGCGGTTCCACCGCTGGGTGAACGACATCATGAACTCGGTCGACTACGACCCCGAGACCGACCCCAAGGAGAGGCTGGACAAGGGTGTACAGGCGCGCAAGGACCTGCGCCGGCACCTCGGCGGGCTGGTGGAACAGCGCCACGGCCGGCCCGGCGACGGTCTGCTGGCCCGGCTGGCCAACGATGACGGGCCCGACGGCCGGATGACCGACGCAGAAATCGCCGCCACCGCCAAACTGCTGCTCATCGCCGGCCACGAGACGATCGTCAACCTCATCGCCAACGGCATGCTGACGCTGCTGCGCCACCCGCAGGTGCTGCGACGACTGCGTCACCAACCCGACCTCGTCGTACCACTGGTCGAGGAACTACTGCGCTACGAGCCACCCGTGCACATCGTTCCCTGGCGGGCGGCCTACAGCGACATCACCGTGGCCGACACCGTCATCCCCAAAGGCTCGCAGATCATGCTCATGCTGGCCTCCGGCAACCGCGATCCGAACCGCTTCCACGATCCCGACCGCTTCGACCCGGATCGGCGTGACAACCAGCACCTGGGCTTCGGCAGCGGCATCCACTCCTGTTTCGGCGCCGCGCTGGCCCGGCGGGAAACCCAGATCGCGCTGACCGAGCTGGTACGCCGACTCGACCGCCCCAGGCTGGTCGCCGATCCGCCGCCGTACCGGCCCAGCCCCGTTCTCCGGGGGCCGGTCCATCTGGACGTCGAGCAAGGTGGTGATTGACGCGGCAACCGAGGCCGGCCGGGCGGCGCCTGGGGCGTTCGGTCGGTGCCGCCGGTGTCCGGGCGACGTCCACCTCGCCGGTCCGAAGGACGGCACCATAGCGTGCCGGACGGAATTGACACTCAATGAAAATGATCCGGACTTCGACTTTTCCAGGTTTATTTCGCGCACCGTCTGAGATATTCTTGAGGATTATGGGGAATGTTGAACCCGGCAGAGTCGTTTCCGTCGACGCCGGCCGTCATCGGGCAGCCGCGTCACCATGATCTGGGAAACAATTGGCCTGGGTTTCCTGCTCAGTCTCGACAATCTCCGAGTATCGATCGCGCTCGGCACGGTCCCGTTCGGTTTGAAGCGCGCGGTGCAGGTGGCGCTCACCTTCGGGCTGTGGGACGCGGTCATGCCCCTGGTCGGGATATTGATCGGTCAACGGATCGGGGAGTCCGTCGGGGACGTCGCCGGTGTGGTGGGCGCGACCGCGCTCGGCGGGTACGGTCTCTACCTCGTCATCTCGTCCCTCCGGAACCCTGAGCCGGACGAGTTGGACCACCCGTGGGCGCTGTTCGGCATCCCGTTGACGCTGAGCCTGGACAACTTGCTCGCCGGGGCGAGCCTGGGGGTCCTCGGGTTCTCACCGTGGTTCTCGGCCGCCGTCTTCGGCGGCATGACGGCAGTGTTGTCGCTGGTCGGGCTGCAACTCGGGCGGGCCGCGGCGCGTCTCGTCCGGATCCGCTCGGACCTGATGAGCGGACTCGTCCTGATCATCGCCGCCGGTACGCTGCCCCTGTGGTTCGGCGACTGACCCGCTCCTCGGCTCGCGGGCCGGCCCGCGAGCCGAGGAGCGGCGCAAGGCCGCAGGCCCGCGAGTCGGCGTTGGCGGCCTCGACCGCCCGGTCCATCGGGTCGCTACCGGGCGACGGGTGGCGGAGCCGGGCGGTGCGGTCGGGGGACCAGCGGAGGGTCGTCGTCCCGCGAGTCGGCGTTGGCGGCCTCGACCGCCCGGGCGACCAGGTCGTGGTCGGGCGACAGGTAGCAGACCGGGTCAGTGCGGGCGGCGTCGCCGGTGAGCAGGAACGCCTGGCAGCGGCACCCGCCGAAGTCCACCTCCCGCCGGGGGCAGCTCCGGCAGGGTTCCGGCATCCAGTCGGTCCCGCGGAACGCGGTCATCACGGGCGCCTCGGCCCAGATCCGATCCAGCGGTTCCTCCCGCACACTGGCCCGTGGCAACGGCAGGGGCTGGGCGGCCGGGCAGGGCAGGACGTCGCCGTTCGGCGTCACGGTCAGCTGCCGGGAGGCCCAACCGCCCATGCAAGGCTTCGGATAACGGCTGTAATAGTCCGGGATGACCCAGATTATGTCCATGTGGTCCCGCGACCGCTCGACGGCGGCCCGTACGACGGCCTCGGCCGCTTCGAGCTGGGCCCGGCTCGGCAGCAGCGCGGCACGGTTTCGCCAGGCCCAGCCGTAGTACTGGGTGTTGGCCAGCTCCACCCGGTCCGCGCCCACCTCCTCGGCCAGAGCGAGCAGGTCGGCGACGCGGTCGATGTTGTGCCGGTGCAGCACCACGTTCACCGTGAGCGGCCAGCCCAGCTCCTTGACCACACCCATCGCCTCGATCTTGCGCCGGAAGGAGGGGACCCCGGCGATCCGGTCGGACACGGCCGGTTCGTCGGCCTGGACGCTGATCTGTACGTGGTCCAAACCGGCGGCCCGCAACTGCTCGGCCCTCGGACGCGAGAGCCCGAGCGCGCTGGTGATGAGGTTGGTGTAGAGGCCGAGCGCATGGGCGTGCGTCACGAGCTCCACGAGGTCGCGCCGCAGCAGCGGTTCCCCGCCGGACAGGTGGCACTGCAAGACTCCCAGGTCCTCGGCCTCGGTCAGCACCCGCAGCCACTCGTCGGTGGTCAGCTCGTCCTGGTAGCCGGCCAGGTTCAGCGGGTTGGAGCAGTAGGGGCAGGCCAGCGGGCAGCGGTAGGTCAGCTCGGCGAGCAGCCCGAAGGGGCTATCCATCGGTGAGCTCCACCCAGCGCCGGGCGACGAGCCGGGCCAGGAACTGCCGGACGTCGTCCTCGGGAACGGTCTGATAGCGGGCGCCCAGCTCGTCCACGATCTCGGCCACGGTGTGCCGCCCGTCGCACAGCTCCAGGATGGCCGCGCCGCTGCCGTTCAGAACCACGACCGTCTCGGGGTGCAGCAGGACCTTGCGCTGCCTGGTCCGGCAGAAGGTGAGCCGGACATGGGCAGCCAACCGGGGCCGGTCCAGGCCGGACACCCCGGCGCCGGGCCGGGTCGTGCTGCTGCTGTGGGTCGTTCCGGTACGGGTCGGGTCCATGGTGGTCACTCCGGGTAGGCCTGGTCGATGGCGTCCATGAGGCTCCACAGGACATCGCACTTGAACGACAGCGCGTCGACGGCGCGCGCCTGGGACTCGGCGGAGAGGCAGTGCGCGGTGACCACCTCCAGGGCGTGCTCGCAGTCGCGGGGGGCCTGCTCCAGGCGGGCGCGGAAGTAGGCGAGGCCCTCGGGGGCGATCCACGGGTACCACCGCTCGAACGCGGCGAGCCGCGCCGCCATCAGGTCGGGCGCGAACAGCTCCGTGAGCGAGGACGCCACCGCCTCCACCCACGGGCGGGTCCGGGCGAAGTTCACGTAGGCGTCGACGGCGAACCGCACCCCCGGTACCAGGTGCCGGTGGTCCCGGACCTCCTCACGGGTCAGCCCGGCGGCCTCGGCGAGGCGCAGCCATGCCTCGATGCCGCCCTCGCCCGCGGCCGTGCCGTCGTGCTCGACGATCCGCCGGATCCAGCGGCGACGGACCTCCACGTCGGGGCAGTTGGAAAGGATCGCGGCGTCCTTGCGGGGGATGTTCTCCTGGTAGTAGAAGCGGTTGGCCACCCAGCCCCGGATCTGGCGACGGCTCAGCCGGCCGGCGTTCATCCGGACGTGGAACGGGTGCTGGTCGTGGTAGCGCCGCGAGTGGGCCCGCAGCGTCTCCACGAAACCGTCGGCGCCGGTTGTGATGGTTGTCGTCGTCACGGCTGTACACCTGGACCTCGAGGCCGTTCCTGGCCCCTTCCATGCCGCTCCTCCAGGGAACGCCGCTCGGGCGTGTCCTCCACGGGGACCGGGGCGGCGTTGTTCGTGTGCACGCGGATCGTCCGCCCTCATCGGGCGAAGGGGACCCGCGTCAGGCTTCAGTCCGGGCCGTCGATGGAAGGCGGCCCATGACCCGCGGCGTCTCGCCGGCCGGACCGGGCCGCACGAGTGCGTGCGTGTCGGCCGGCCGCGGCCTCCCGAACCGTCGGGCGACGCCGGACCAGGTCCGGTGCCGCCCATCATCCGCTAGTCCTCCAACCGGGCAAGGTACATGGTCACCTCGGCCGCGACTGCGACCTCGTCGAAATCGGGCGTCTCCCACACGGCGAGCTGAGACTCCATGGATCCACCTCCTCTCCGCCGGGAATCACGGCAGGCTCCGGTCACGCGCTACGACGGTTCCGGAAGGGCGAAGACGATCAGGGCGCTTCCGTGCCCCGCGCCGAGCATGCCGGGGAGGAATCCCTCGGCCCATCCGCCCCAGCCGACGGGCACGGCCACGTACTGCCTGCCGTCGACCATGTAGGTGGTCGGGCTGCTGTGGTGGCCGCTTCCGCACTGGAACTGCCACAGCAGCTCCCCGGTGCGGGCGTCGAGTGCGTTGAACTCCCCGGAGGGCTCACCGGCGAACACCAGGTCACCGCCGGTGGCCAGCGTCGAAGCGCACATCGGGAGGTCGTTGCGCCAGCGCCACTTCTCCTCGCCGGCGGCGTCGAAGGCGCTGATGGACCCCGCCATGTCCCCGATGTCCACCTGAACGCCCGCACCCCAGTACGGAATGCTCTCCTTGAACTCCCGCCGCCGCCGGGTGGCCGTGGCACCGGTGTCCTGGACCGGGACGTAGAACAGTCCGGTCTTCGGACTGTAGGCCGCATGGGTCCATTCCTTGGCACCGGCCGGACCGGGGTAGAAGTGGACCGGTTCTCCCTCCTTGTCCGGGTACACCTTGGCCGTCACCTGGCCGTCCCTCGTGATCGCCCCCCAGGTGATGCGGTCGACGAAGGGGGTGATCCCGACCCTCGCGCCGTTCGTGCGGTCGAGGACGAAGAAGTAGCCGTTCTTGTCGAAGTGACCGAGCAGTTTGCGGCCGTCCTGCTCGAACAGGATGCACTCGCCGATGCTGTCGTAGTCCCACACGTCGTGCGGGGTGCACTGGTAGTGCCAGCGGATCTGACCGCTGTCCACGTCCACGGCGATGATGCTGTCGGTGAAGAGGTTGTCGCCCTCGCGGACCTCTCCGTCGAAGTCGGGCGCCGGGTTGCCGGTGCCCACGTACAGCAGGTTCGTCTCCGGGTCGAAGGTGCCGGTGATCCAGCAGTTCGCCCCGCCCCGTGCCCAGGCCTCGCCGTCGGCGGGCCAGGTCTCCGAGCCGGGCTCCCCGGGCTTGGGAACCGTGTAGCAGCGCCACTGGTGCTCGCCGGTTTCGAGATCGAACGCGTCGAGGTGGCCGCGTACGCCGAACTCGCCGCCGGAACTTCCGACGATGACCATGTTCTTCACGACGAGAGGGGCGAGCGTGGCGCTCTCCCCCGCCCGGACGTCGCCGTAGGTCTTGTCCCAGACCCGCCTGCCGGTGGTGGCGTCGAGCGCCAGCACCCGGGCGTTCGCCGTGACGAAGAAGACCTTCCCCTGGGCCACGGCGACCCCGCGGTTCACGTTCCCGCAGCACAAGGACACGTCGAAGGGGACCGCGTGCTTGTACCGCCAGATCTCCACGCCCGTCTTCGCGTCTAGGGCCCATACCCAGCCGTCCCAGCCGGAGAGGAACATGACCCCGTCGACGACGATCGGGGCGGCCTCGAACGAGTAGGTCGACGCGCCCGCGATCAGTCCGGTCGTGCCGGCCTGGAAGACCCAGGCGGGGACCATGCGCTTGACGTTGTCCGTGTTGATCTGGTCCAGCGGGCTGTAGCGCTGCCCGTTGTAGGCGCCGTAGTAGGTGAGCCAGTTCTGGGGTTCCTGGCGCGCGTTGAGTATGCGCTCGTAGTCGACACCGGCCACTACCGGCGGCGCGACGTCTCCGCCAGGGGTCTTGTAATTCAGGGTTCCCTGGTCGACGGCCTCACCCGCGTCGACGTAGTCGGCGTAGTCGACGGTCATTTCCTCCACCTCCTGCTTCTGCCTACGGCCGCGGCTGTTCGGGACGGTCGAGGCGGGCCTCCGGCGGAGCGTCTCCCAGGACCACGATGGACCCGGTCAGCCCCCGGCCCTCGTCATTGCCCGTGGGCGAGCCGAACCAGTAGTAGCCCGGACCGTCGAGGTTGAGGTGCGCATGCCCGTGCGAATGGTTCACCAGCCAGATGAACTTCCTGTCGCCATTGCTCGGCAGAAGTGCGCAGTGCGTGTTCTTGTCGTCGTTGACGAGCTCCAACTCGATATCGCCTCCGTGCGGCATGACCAGAATGGAGGGATCCCAGGTCAGCTCGTCCGGATGGATGCGAATGGTGGCCTTCATACGGCCGTCCGGTTCCTCGGTTGCCTGCCCGATGCTTCCGGTTCCCAGCACCTGACCCAGCGCTGCTTTGTTCTGTGTGGCCAACCCGAGCTTGTCCAGCAGGTCGGCCCGCTCGTGCGCGGTCGTCGTCATCGGGGCTTCTCTCCCCTCATCCGATTCCCTGTATTTCCTTCTTCGCGTCGCCTGGGCCCGCTTGTAATCGGTACTCCAGGAGCGCGCCGCGCCGAATGAATAACAGCGGAAAGGATGTGATATCTGCAGTCGGTAAACACGCTACGCCGGACGGATCACACCGACAAGGTGCGTCCTGTTCCGGCGCGAATCACGCCGTTCGTCCGCGAACTTCCGCCGTTGGTAACCGATGTGCCGCCGTTGAGACCGGCCGAGTCGCACCGCGCCGCTTCGGTCAGACGAGGTCGTACCGGTCGAGGTCCATGACCTTGGCCCACGCGGCGACGAAGTCCCGCACGAACTTCTCCCGTGCGTCGTCGCTCGCGTAGACCTCCGCGACGGCTCGCAGCTCGGAGTTCGAGCCGAAGACGAGGTCGACGCGGCTACCGGTCCACTTGACCTCGCCGGTGGCGCGGTCGCGCCCCTCGAATGTTTCCGCGTGCGCGGACGTCGGCTGCCATCGCGTGCCCGTGTCGAGCAGGTTCACGAAGAAGTCGTTGGTCAGCGACCCGGGTGTCGAGGTGAAGACACCCAGCGGCGACTGCTGGTGGTTGGCGCCCAGCACCCGCAGGCCACCCACGAGGACGGTCATCTCGGGCACGGTCAGGCCCAGCAGGTTCGCACGGTCGACCAGCAGGCGTTCCGACGGCAGCCTGTTGCCCTTGCCACGGTAGTTGCGGAACCCGTCCGCGGTCGGTTCGAGCGCGGCGAAGGAGTCCACATCGGTCCACTCCCGCGTGGCGTCCGTGCGTCCCGCGCTGAAGGGGACCCGGACGTCGTGGCCGGCGGTCCTGGCGGCCTGCTCGACGGCGGCGGCTCCGCCGAGCACGATGAGGTCCGCCAGCGAGACCCTCTTGTTCCCCGTCTGGGAACTGTTGAACGACTCCTGGATCTCCTCCAGCGTGCGCAGCACTCGTGCCAGTGTCTCGGGGTCGTTGACCTCCCAGCCCCGCTGCGGATCCAGGCGGACGCGCGCGCCGTTCGCCCCGCCCCGCTTGTCGCTGACGCGGAACGTCGAGGCAGACGCCCACGCGGTCGCGACGAGCTCGGAGACGGACAGCCCGGAGGCGAGGACCCGGCTCTTGAGCGCGGCGATGTCCGCCGCCCCGACGAGCACGTGGTCCACGGCCGGGACCGGGTCCTGCCAGAGCAGCGTCTCCCGGGGAACCAGCGGACCGAGGTAGCGCTGGACCGGGCCCATGTCGAGGTGCGTCAGCTTGAACCAGACCCGGGCGAACGCGTCCGCGAGCTGGTCGGGGTTCTCCAGGAATCGTCGCGAGATCGACTCGTAGACGGGGTCCGACCGGAGCGCGAGGTCCGTCGTCAGGATCGTCGGGGCGTGTGTCGTCGACGGATCGTGGGCGTCCGGCACGGTGCCGGCCCCGCCGCCGTCCCTCGGGATCCACTGCCACAGACCAGCAGGGCTGAGCGTGAGGTCCCACTCGTAGCCGAACAGGGTCTCGAAGAAGCTGTTGTCCCATCTCGTCGGGGTAGGTGTCCACGTACCCTCAAGCCCGCTGGAGACGGTGTCCCTGCCCTTTCCGGTGCCATGGCTGCTCTTCCAGCCCAGTCCCTGCTCCTCCAGGGGCGCGCCTTCGGGTTCGGGGCCTAGGCAGGCGACCGGGTCGGCCGCGCCGTGGGTCTTGCCGAACGTGTGACCGCCCGCGATCAGCGCGACGGTCTCCTCGTCGTTCATCCCCATGCGCCGGAACGTCTCACGAATGTCCCGTGCGGCGGTGAGCGGGTCCGGGACGGTGTTCGGGCCCTCCGGGTTGACGTAGATGAGGCCCATCTGGTCGGCGGCCAGGGGGCTCTCCAACTCCCGGACGCCGCCGTGACGTTCGTCGCCGAGCCAGGCGTGCTCGGGACCCCAGTAGACGTCCTCGTCGGGCGCCCAGACGTCCGCCCGGCCGCCGGCGAAGCCGAAGGTGGTGAGGCCCATCGTCTCCAGCGCGCGGTTGCCCGCGAAGATCATCAGGTCGGCCCAGGAGATCTTGCGGCCGTACTTCTTCTTCACCGGCCAGAGCAGCCGGCGCGCCTTGTCGAGGTTGCGGTTGTCCGGCCAGCTGTTCAGCGGCGCGAATCGCTGCATGCCGGCGCCGGCGCCGCCACGGCCGTCGTGGACGCGGTACGTACCCGCGCTGTGCCACACCATCCGGATCACGAGCGGCCCGTAGTGGCCGAAGTCGGCCGGCCACCACTCCTGCGACGTCGTGAGCACCTCGTCGACGTCCCGCGCCAGGGCGTCGAGGTCGAGCGTGCGGAATTCCGCGGCATAGTCGAAGTCCTCGCCCATGGGGTCGGCCGTTGCGGGATGTTTCCGGAGGATCCCCAGGTCGAGCCGGTCCGGCCACCAGTCGCGGTTGCTCGCGCCCCCCGTCGCGTGGCCGCGGTGCGCGGCAGGGGCGGAGAGGCCGAGGCCGCCCGCGCCCCCAGCGTTCGTCTCGCCGTCAACGACGTCCGGACTGTCGGACACGGGACTCTTCCTTTCCGGGAACAGAGGTCGGGCCGGCGCACTCAGATGCCCAGCGCGTGACGCACGGCCGGCGCGTGCCGCCGGGAAACCGGCACCATGGCGTTCGCCCGGTCGTCCATGACCAAGGACAGCTCGCCCTTGAGGCCGCGCTCTATCTCCCTGACGCGGCTGAGATTGACCACGTACCGGCGGTGAACCCGCAGGAAGCCGACACCCGCCAGCTCACCTTCGAGTCTGTCCAGGCTCGGTGAGGTGGATCGCAGGCGCCCCTGGTCGGTGGAGAGCCAGACGTCGTTCCCGTGCGACTCGGCGAAGTGGACTTCCGGCAGCCGCAGCAGCACCGTCCGGTGGTCCCGCGTCGCGACCAGCCGGCGCGGTCGCGCCCGAAGGTGCACGACCCGCTCCGCCTGGGGCAGCTGCGCCCCGTCGGTGGTACCGAAGGAGACCAGGTTCCCGATCAGGCGTCCGGACGAGAAGACGGGCCGGATGCTGATCGACGTCGGTTCGTCGGCGAGATGGGCGAAGATCTGTGTCGAGCCGACCCAGTCGGGATTGTTGACCGCCTGCCCAGTGGCATACCGAGCGGCAGTGATCAGTTCGGGCAGCCCGGGGTTCCATCGCAGCGTGGGGTCGACCGCCGGGGTGCATGCCGGAACGCCCAGGACGGCGCTCGCCATGTCGTCCGCGATCACCACCTTGCCCGCGGTGTCGACCGCGGCGAGTGCCGCACCGGACTGTGTTCTGGCCCGGGTGTAGGCGGCGACCAGCTCGGCACCGCTGTGCCGGGCGCGCCTCTTCAGCGGGCACTGAGTCATGGTGGCCGCGTTCGCCAGCCAGCTTTCCGTCGACGCGGGAAGCCGGCTGCGCCAGCAGCAGACGTTCAGGACCGCGATCGGCTCTCTGGTCACCACGTCGCGCACCGCGATGCCCGCGCCGACCCAGTCGTGGAGCACCTGGCACCAGTGCTCCGCGCCCCTGATCGTCACCGGGCCGTGCGCCTCGAGCGCCGTGCCTATGCCGTTCGTGCCGACCGCGCACTCGGACCAGCAGAACCAGGGCGCCAGATTCGGGTCGCCGGCTCTGGCGAGCGTGGCTTGGTCACCCCACTCGGCCAGGATCCGGCCGGTGGCGTCGGTGACGGTGACGACGCCACCGAGGCTGCCCACCTCATGTGCCAGGGAGGCAGCACGAAATCCCAGCTCGGCGAGTACGACATCGCGCTCGGGCGTGTGGTCGAGCTCCGCGACGGCCACCGGAGCCTCCGTGAGGTGCGGATCCACCTGGTACTGCTCCCGGCAGCGATGCCAGGAGATCGCCACCAGGGGCCGGACATCCGGGTCCTGGTCCTCACCCCGCACGAACCGTTCCCAGGCCGCGAGGACCGTGCCGCCGTCCAGGTTCACGGAGCTGCGTTCGAGCTGATGTACATCGCTCATGGTTCGGAACCACCCTCGGCCCATACCCGGCCCTCGACGGCGCGCCTGCCCGTGCCGGTCGCCTCCCGTCGCGGCCTGGCCGCAGCGGACCGGGCCCTGCGTCGCGCGTCTTCCTGCTTCGTCACTCGTTCCAGGATGTGTCCCGGAACTGCGCTCTCCAGCCTAGGTACCGTTGCCGGCCCGCGCACGTCCCTGGTGCAGGCCGCGTGCGCGAGACGCCGCCTCCTGGCCGACCGTGGCCGGCGCACCCGCGGGCGAGGCGCGCGGCGCGCGGCACTCGGTCCGCCTCGCGGGCGCCGGCGAACCGGATGCGGCGCAGCCGCGGACGGCGGCAGGCTGGGCCTGCCACCCGTCGCACCGGCCGCCGCCGCGGCCCCGGCGGCCTGCCTGCGGGCCTCGCAGGCGGAGGAGGCGCGGCCGCGGTCAGCGGTGCGGTCAGCGGCAGGCGGAGGAGGCGCGGCGTCACGACGGGTGCGCTCAGGAGCGGGGCACCAGCACTTCCAGGGCGCCGGTCCGGGTGTCGTAGCTGCGCAGGGTGGTGAGCCGGAGCGACAGCGGCGGCGACGGCAGCAGCTCGGGAACCCGTCGGTCGGCGAAGGCACCGGCCCGTCGGGTCCGGCCGAGGGTGATGTGCGGGCTCCAGCGCCCAGGTGCGTGCAAGGGGTTGAGGGTCTCGGGCGGACTGTCGGAGGCCACCGCGTCCCACACCCAGCGGTGCAACCCGGCCAGTGCGCAGTCGAGGTCCAGCGCCCAGGCCAGTACCGAGGTGGGCCGCTCGAAGCGGACCACGCCGGTGCACCGCACCGGCAGCGGCAGGGCGGCGGCCGCTTCGGCGAGTTCCCAGCGGATCGCAGGGGTGAGTTCCGGGCAGGTGGTCAGGGTGAGGTGGGGGCTGTTGGTCGGTGAGCGGTGGCGTGCCTGACTGGGCAGCCCCGCGTCCGCCAGCCGCCGCCAGGCCTGCCTGACCGCCTCATCCGCCGCCTCGTCCAACAGGAGTTCGACCGTGCGCACCGCCGCAGCCTACCGGCGATCGCCCGGGGTTCCGCCGTCGGCCGGCCCGTCGGACCGGGGGCTCGTCGGCCGCTTGGTGCCCGCCGTGCCCGTTCCCGGCCCGCCGTCCCCGTTCCCGGCCCGCGCGAGGTGCCGGACGAGGGCGCGGGCGACCTCGCGCGCGGCGGGCGCCGCCCAGCGCCGGCGGTGCCGGGCCAGTCGTACGGGTACGTCGGGCAGGGGCGGGCCGTCGAGGGCGATCGCGCGCAGCCGTCCGTCGCGCAGGTGCTCGGCGACGGTCGTCGCCGGCAGCAGGGTCAGGCCCAGGCCCGCCGCGGCGCAGGAGCGGGCCGCGTCCACGCTGCCGAACCGGGTGAGGCGCGGGTTCGCGCCGGGCGCGGCACGCAGCCGCTGTTCGAAGGCGTCGCTGTAGGCGCAGCCCTCCTCGAGGAGGAAGAAGTGCTCGGCCGCCAGATCGCCCCAGGCCGCCGGGCGGTCACGGCCGGCCAGCGGGTGGCCGGGGGCGGCGACGAGGGTGAGGGCCTCGCGGGCGACCGGTTCGGTGGCGATCTCGGGGGACTCGGCGTCCTCGTTCATCAGCAGCGCCAGGTCGAGGTCGCCGGAGCGCAGTCCTTGTACGCACTCCTCGGTGCCGGCCGCGTGCAGGTCGACGTCCACGTCGGGGTGTTCGGTGCGCAGGGCGGCGATCACGGCCGGCAGCCGGGTGGCGCACAGCGATTCCGGCGTGCCGACCACCACCCGGCCGGCGACGGGCCCGTCCTCGCCGGCCGCGGAGCGCAGTCGGGCCACGGCGTCGAGCACCTCCTCGGCCTCCGCGAGGAGCCGTCGGCCGGCCTCGGTGAGCGGGGCGCCGGTGGGCAGCCGGTCGAACAGTGGGACGCCGAGGTCGCGTTCGAGGGTGCGGATGTGCACGGTGACGGTGGACTGCGCGAGGTGGAGTGCGGCCGCGGCGGCGGTGAAGCTGCCGGTGCGGGCGAGCGTGGTGAAGGTCGTCAGCAGTCGCGTGTCCACCCGCGCAGCATATGCGGAAAGTCGATGGTGTGCATCACGATCCATCGTTGGACGCGATGGCGTCCGGGGTGCCAGGGTTTCACCATGACGACCAACGACACGACCGCCGCCGTCGCCGCCAACCACACGGCCGCCTCCGCCGGTGACACCGCGACCACCACCCCGGCCCGCGGCGGCTCCGGCGCGGCCCCCGAGATCCTGCGCTACTCCGCGTTCACCCGCACACCGGACGGCGGCAACCCCGCCGGGGTCGTGCTCGACGCCTCCGGGATGGACGCGGCGGCCATGCTCGCCGTCGCCGCCGAGGTGGGCTACTCGGAGACCGCCTTCGTCACCGCCGCCGATCAGGACGCCCGGCGCTTCACGGTGCGCTACTTCAGCCCGCTGGCCGAGGTGGCCTTCTGCGGGCACGCGACGGTGGCCCTGGCCGTCGCCCTCGCCGACCGGCTGGGCCCCGGCGACCTCGCCCTGGACACTCCGGCGGGCACCATCGCGGTGACGACCGCCACCGACGGCACGGGGGCGGTGCAGGCGACGCTCACCAGCGTGCCGACCCGGTCCCGCCAGGCGCTCGCCGGCGAGCTGGAGGCCGCCCTCACGGCCCTCGGCTGGAGCGCGTCGGACCTCGACCCCGCGCTGCCGCCGCACGTCGCCTTCGGCGGCAACGACCACCTGGTGCTGGCTGCGGCCTCCCGCGAGCGGCTCGCCGCGCTCGACTACGACTTCGACGCGCTCGCCGACGTCATGCGCCGCTACGGCTGGACCACCGTCGACCTGGTGTGGTGCGAGTCGCCGCGCCGTTTCCACGCCCGCAACCCGTTCCCCGTCGGCGGTGTCGTGGAGGACCCGGCGACGGGCGCGGCGGCGGCCGCGTTCGGCGGCTACCTCCGCGCCCTCGGGCTGGTCACCGAGCCCGCGGACATCGCGGTGCGGCAGGGCGAGGACATGGGCCGCCCGAGCGACCTCGTCATCGGTGTGACGCCCGAGGACGCCCGGGTACGGGTCACCGGCGCGGCCGTGCTCCTCCCCCGCTGACGGGCGGTCGGCGGCGCGGCGTGCCGGGTGCCGGGTGCCGGGTGCCAGCGCCAGGTACAGGCTTTCCCGGCCGCGCGCCCGGGGTGGTGGTCCGAAGCCGTGGGACGAGGGCAGAGCTCAGGCGGTGCCGCCCGCCTCTTGCGGTCGCATGAGGCCGAGGTCGTCGCCCCATGCGTCCGGCCGGTGATGCGATCGGCAAGCTCGACTCCTACGGGCTCGACGGTGTCAGCGAGGACGTCCCGCACGAAGTCGCCCGCCGCTCCCCCGGCTTCCACGCCCCGCAGGACCCGCACCCCTCGCCGTGAACGCCGGTCAGTGCAGGATGCTCACGGCTCGTGCGATCACCAGCAGCGACGTCACGAGGGCGGAGACGCTCTGCACGCTCATCATGGCCTTGGCGCGGGTCGACAGCGGCATGGTGTCGGTCGGGCTGAAGGCCGTGGAGTTGGTGAGCGACACGTACAGGTAGTCCGCCAGGGTGGGAACCCAGTCCGAGGCGCCGCTGGCGCCGTCGGCGACTTCTTGGACGGCGTCGTCGTTCTCGTCCTGTGAGAAACGGAAGTCCGCCAGGGGCAGGGCGGAGCGGGGCACCTGGGTGCGGCTGACCGGGCCGCCCCGGTCCAGCTCCCAGTAGGCCAGCCCGAAGACGATGATGTTGGTGAGCCAGACCTGGAGCGCAGCCACCAACAGTGCACGGCCGTCCTTCACTCCGGCGTACACCAGCTCGTGGATCAGGATGGTCAGCGCCACGAGATTGCTGACGGCGATGACGGCCACGAGCGTCAGCGAGAGCACCCGGAAGGCCTTCGTCTGCCGGGTCAGACGTTTGGGGTTGATCGCGATGAGCGGAATGAGCAGCAGACATTCCAGGGCGGGGAGCACATAACGCGGAGCGATCAGCAACCGCTGCGGCAGGAACAGGTACAGGGCGATCGCGGCAAGCGTCGCCACCACTGCCGGCAACCGTGCCTCGCCCCTGCGCTCATGCCGAGGATGCCGGGTCCTTGCATCCGCACGCGTACGCGCCATACGGTCCGCCCCTTCCGGTTGCTGCCACGACAACGTCACCGCACCCACGCATCCGTCCGACGACGCAGGTCACCGCGCACGTCCTCAGCATCTACCCCGATCCGCGGCGTTGGATCAACGCGGACGGGCACGCGAGAAGGGCCGGCCGCCCGTGTCACCGAGATGGTTGGCGTAGGCCTCACGTTCCTGGGCGGGGGCGTGGCGTCGTCGGCTGTTGTCCCCGCGGAGGGTGACCTTTCCGCTGCGGTAGGCGTCGATGCGGATCCAGAAGGTGTCGCTCACGGCGCGACGCGCGGGCCGACGTGGGCTGGTTGCCGCCGTTCGCGACGCTCGGGCGCGGAGTCGGGGCGGCGTCCTAGCGGCGGCGCCCTGCTGCGGGACTTCGACCCCGCCACCGGCGCGGGCGTCCAGGTCGGGGTCTTCTCCCGCTACGACGATCCCGCCCAGATGTGGTCTGTCCGTCGGCCAGGTGAGCGTCGGGACAGGTCGAAGCGGTCTGGTTTGCACAGGCAGGGCATCCGAAACGTCACATATGCTCGCTCTGCATTCTTTCTGTCACCAGAAGCGAAGATCGCAAGCCCGCGGCTCGCCAGGACGGTTCCATGGTCATGGCCGTTACGCGCGCTGGGCCGAGGGCAGCCGAGGTCGCTGACATCGGGGTCCGGTGTGTCCCGACGCGGTCGAGTAGAGGCCCTCATTGGCCCAGGCCCGGAATCTTCGGGTCGCGGAAGACAGGTGATGGGAAATGCGAGACGAGGCCGCCAAGCGGGTCGAGCTGGTCTTCTCCCTCTTCGACACCAACGCCAACGGAGTCGTCGACTCCGACGACTTCGATCTGATGGCGAGCCGTGTGCTGGAAGCGGCGGTCGCTTCGGACGACGGCGCCAAGGCCGCCATCCGGGCCGCGTTCCGCCGCTACTGGACGACGCTGGCCACTGAACTGGACGCCGACGGCGACGGTGTGATCACCATGGACGAGTTCCGTCCGTTCGTGCTCGACCCCGAGCGTTTCGGTCCCACGATCGCCGAGTTCGCCGAGGCCCTCTCCGCACTCGGCGACCCCGACGGGGACGGTCTGATCGAGCGCCCCCTCTTCGTATCGCTGATGACGGCGATCGGCTTCGAGGAGGCGAACATCCACGCACTCTTCGACGCCTTCGGTCCGGACGCCGAGGACCGCATCACCGTGGCCACGTGGGAGGCCGGCATCAAGGACTACTACGCGCCGGACATGGCCGGTATCCCAGGCGACCGGCTGGTGGCTGCCCGGGCCGCCTGACTCGGTCCGTCAGCGGCTCTCCCGGCCGTGGACGGCACCGCTGGACGTGACCGGGCTGCCGCATCCCTCGGGACGCGTCCCGGCGAGCGGGGCCTGCGACCCCGGGCCCCGCCCCAGGGTCTTCCGTGTCGATCGAGGGGCCCTGAGCGTCCGGGCGGACGTCGGCGTGAGCGGTGCGCGGGTCAGGGCGTGGGTTTGTGGGCGAACACCCACCGGTTCCCCTCCAGTGCGTCGTTGGGCTCGGGCAGGGGGCCACGTCGGTGCCGGCGGCTGAAGTCGAAGGGCGTGTGCATCGAGGTGGACCAGCCCTTGGCCGTCAGGTCGCCCGCGGAGTCGGGCCGGGGTCCCTTGTCGAAGAGCTGGAGCAGGTCGATGCCGGTCTGCTCCCGCGTCGCGGTGTAGATCGGGCTGTCGCGGTACGCCAGCAGGTCCTTCTCCAGCTTGGCCTCGAAGGCCAGTGTGCTGCCCCGGGTGGTCAGCCGGTCCACCGTGTCGATGAGGTACGTCTCGGCGGGGCTCGGCAGGTAGAAGAGGAGTCCCTCGGCCAGCCAGGCGCTCGGTGCGGCCGGGTCGAAGCCGGCGGTGGTCAGCGCGGTGACCCAGTCGCCGCGCAGGTCGATCGGTACGGGGACGCGCTCCACCGTCGGGGTGGCTGTCAGGTCCGTGAGCACCCGGTGTTTGAACGCCAGCACGCCCGCCCGGTCGATCTCGAAGACGACGCAGCCGGAGGGCCAGTCGAGTCGGAAGGCGCGGGTGTCCAACCCGGCTCCCAGCAGGACGACTTGGCGAGCGCTTGTACGGACCGACCGGAGGAGGAAGTCGTCGAGGACCCGGGTCCTCAGGCCGAAGTAGCGTGCGAACCGCCCCCATAGCGGGTTGCCGTCCCCGTCCGGGACCTGCTCGATGCGCACCGGCCAGTCCGCGCACGCCGGGGCGGCGCGCACGAAGTGCTCCGCGTAGGCGTCCTGGGCCAGGCTGTCGTGGCGGTGGGTCTCGATCGCCCGGGCCGCGGCGACCAGGAGGGCGGTCAGACCGACCCCTGCGTCCACACCTTCCACGTCCGTGTGCTGCGGGGCCGTGCCGGCCATGTGTCCTCCGTTGGCGGGAGTGGGGACCGCGGGGGGTCCGCCGGTCGGATGCGCTGGGTCTGCGGTGCTGTATGCCTCGCTCATCGGCTGCTTCGCTCCAGGAGCAGGACGGGTTTGACCACGCGGCCCGCTTCGCAGTCGCGTTCGGCCTCGTTGATGTCGGCTAGTGGATAGGTGCGGATCAGCTGGTCGAAGGGGAAGCGTCCGGCCTGCCACAGCCCGGTCAATCGGGGTATCAGCAGTCCGGGCAGGGCGTCCCCTTCGCAGATGTGGCGGATGCTGCGGCCTCGGTCCAAGGTGCCCGGTTCGAGCGGCAGCGCGGTGTGGAGCCGTGCCACCAGGCCGAGGGTGCCGGTGGGGCGCAGTGCCCGGAGCGCGTCGTTGATGAGCGGCGGCGAGGCCGTGGTGTCCAGTGCGTACTGCACGCCGCCGTCGGTCAGGTGCCGGATCTGCTCGGGCAGTCCGGCCGTTGCCGCGGGCAGCGGGACCGCACCGAACCGTTCGGCCAGGGTCAGCCGTTGGGGGTGCCGGTCGACGGCCACGGTCAGGGCGCCGGCGGCGGTGGCCGCCAGCACGGCGGCCAGGCCCACGGCTCCCGCGCCGAAGACGGCGAGGGTGTCGCCGGGGACGATGCCGAAGGTGTTCAGCACGGCCCCGGCGCCGGTGAGGAACCCGCAGCCGAGTGGCCCGAGCAGTTCGAGGGGCAGGGCGGGGTCGACCCGGACGGCGTTGCGGGCCGGGACGAGCGCGTACTCGGCGAACGAGGACTGGCCGAACCAGCGGGGGGCCAGCGCTTCCCCGGTCGCGTCGGTGAGCCGCGGCGCGTCCTCCTTGCGTCCTCCGAAGAGGTTGAGGGAGGCGAAGGAGTCGCAGTAGGCGGGGGCCGCGCCGAGACAGGTCCGGCAGCGCCCGCAGGAGTCGAAGCTCAGCACGACGTGGTCACCGACGCCGATCGCGCCGTCCGAGCCGTCGCCCGTCGCCACCACGACCCCGGCCCCCTCGTGGCCGAGCACCGCCGGCAACGGGCTGCGGCCGGCCGATCGCCGGACCGCGAGATCGGTCCGGCACATTCCGCAGCCCGCGATCTCGACCAGGATTTCGCCGGCGCCGGGCTCTGTGCGCAGGGTCACCTCCTCCACCGTGAACGGGCCCTCGTAGGAGCGCAGTACAGCTGCCCGCAACCTCATCGTCACGCCTCCTGCGGACGGTGGACCACGAACGGCCGGAGGTTGCCGTAGAGGCCCCACGGCCCACCTGCGACGCCGACACCGCTGTTCTTGACGCCGGCGAAGGGCTGGGCGAGGGACAGTTCGGCATGGTGATTGATCCAGGCCGTGCCACAGTCGAGCCGGTCGGCCACGGCCTCCGCCCGGTCGAGGTCGGTGCCCCACACGGAGCCGCCCAGCCCGAAGTCGGTGCCGTTGGCCGCTTCGACGGCTTCGTCGAGGTCCCGGTACGGCAGCACCGGCAGGACCGGTCCGAACTGTTCCCCGGTCACCACCGGGTCGTCGGCAGGCACGTCGGTGAGGATGGTGGGCGCGAAGAAGTGGCCGGGTCCGTCAAGCCGGTGACCGCCGGCCGCCGCCCGGGCGCCTGCCGCCAGGGCCTGCCGGGTGACCCGCTCGACCCGGGCCAGCTGGGGAGCGTTGTTGACCGGCCCGAGCCGGGTGTCCGGGTCGAGTCCGGGTCCGACGACGACGGTCTTCGCCCGGTGGGCGAGGGCCTCGACGACCTCGGCGTGGAGCCGGGCCGGGGCGTAGACGCGTTTGACGGCCATGCAGACCTGCCCGCAGTTACGGAAGGCGGCCCAGAACAGCCGGTCCGCGATCCGGTCCACGTCGACGTCGTCCAGGAGGACGGCCGCGTCGTTGCCGCCCAGTTCCAGGGTGACCCGGGCGAGCGAGGACGCCGCCGCTCCGGCGACGGCCCGCCCGGTCGGCACCGAGCCGGTGAAGGTGACATGGCGGATTCCCGGATGGGAGGCGAGGCGGGCACCGAGGGGTTCACGACCGGTGACGACGGTCAGGACGTCCTGGGGCAGGGCCGTGGCGAGGACGGAACCGAGCAGCCGGGTGGCGAGAGGGGTGTACGGGGACGGTTTGAGGACCACGGTGTTGCCGGCCGCGAGTGCGGGCGCGAACTTCGCCGCCGCGATCTGGAGGGGGAAGTTCCACGGCACGATCGCGCCGACGGGTCCAAGGGGACGCCAGCGGATCTCGCCGCGCACGGGCCGGCCGTCGTCGACCGGGCGGGTGCGGGGGGCCAGGCCGGCGAAGTAGCGCAGCCGGGCCGCCGTGCGGGCGACCTCGGCGTACGACTCGGCCAGGGGCTTGCCCTGTTCCCGGGTGAGCAGCGGAGCGAGGTCGTCCCCGGCCGCCTCCACGGCGTCGGCGGCGGCGCGCAGCCCGGTGGCGCGGGCGGCCGGATCGGCGCGCCATCCGGTCCAGGCACGCCGGGCCCGGTCGACCACGGCGTCCAGCTCGTCCGGCTGCTGGTCGGGGGCCTCGTCGAAGGCATCCCCGGTGGCCGGGTCCACGACGGCGAGGCGCGAGGCACGGTGTCCGGGGGTGCGGCCGGCTTCCGGTGTCGGCATCCCGGTGGTCAGTTCACGGCCGGGACGCCGGCGGCGTGCTCCCGGGCCTGCCGGTCCATCTCCGCCCGGAAGGCGGCGACCAGGTGTGGCTGGATCCTTCCGGCGTTGCGGTCACCGCCCTCACAGACCGCTCCCCGTACGCCCACGATGTCCGTACCGATGCGGGTCAGCGGGCCGAGGTCGGCCTGGGTGACACTGCCCGCGAGAGCCGCCAGTCGGCCGGATGCGTGGGTCAGCCGGACGAACTCGGCGCAGACGTCCGGCGGAACGTGGTCGAACAGCCGGGTCCCGTCCTTGACGGCGGTGTCGAGCATGGCCGCGTCGGCGCCGGAGCGGGCGGCGACGTCGGGCACGGCGAGCGGATTGACGCAGCCGATCCGGTGGGCGTCGGCATAGCCCGAGGCGACGACGAGCGCGTCCGGGCGGTGGTCCTTCACCGCCCGGACGACCGCGCGCATGACCTCGATGGCCTGGTCGGGCGTGGTGCATCCATAGAGGCCGACCTTGATGTACGTGGCCCCGGAGACGACCGCGCCGAGCGCGGCCTGAGCCACCGTGCCGGGCTTGTAGGGGACGTCACCCACGGTCGCGGACACCGGCTTGTCCGCCGGGACCGCGTCGCGGATCTCCCTGATGACCCAGGGGAAGTTCGCGCCCAGAGAGCCCTCGTCAGGCTTCTTGACGTCGACGATGTCGAGATGCTCCGCCGCCTTCGCGCATTCGAGAGCCTCCTCGACACCGTCCGGGGAGATGAGAAGCAACACCCTGACCTCCTTCACCGCCGGTCCGCCCGGCCGAGGGACAGGGGACCGCGGATCACCTGGCTCATGTGCGGTGCGCTCATCATTTCCGTCCCCCAGGGGGAACCGGAAGGGCGCACACGCACTCATAAGGTGCTCATGGCCCATGCAGTGCGCCGGACATATCGGAGCGAACCGTCCCGCAAGCACGATCCGCACCGTCGCGAACCGCTCGTGGAAGGGGTGGCGACCGGTCCGTCCCGGGCCACCGGCACGCGCCGCGGGCCGGTGGTCAGGGTGCGGGCGTGGCCGGTGTCACGGTCACCTTCACGTGCTTCATGAGGGGCTGGTCGCTCTGTGTGCTGTAGTCGCCGATCGCGCACAGCACGTTCATTTCCGGCATGTAACCGGCCGCGCAGCCGGGGGGAATGTCGTAGGGGACCGCCAGGAAGCCGTCCAGGCGGCGCTTGCTGCCGTCCTTCGCGGTGCTGACGATGTCGACCGGATCGAACGTGCCGATGCCGCGCTCCCGCATGTCCTCGTCGTTCATGAAGACGAGCGTGCGCAGGTTCTTGATGCCGCGGTAACGGTCGTTGTCGGAATAGACGGTGGTGTTCCACTGGTCGTGCGACCGGATCGTGGCGAGGGTCAGCGTGCCGTCGGCGTTGAGGACGTCGGGCAGCCCGGCGTGGGAGAATTCGGCCCGTCCGGACGGGGTGAGGAACACCCGTTCCCGGGCGGGCTGGTGGATGCGGAAGCCCAATGGCCGGCGTACGCGCCGGTTGAAGTCGTCGAAGCCCTCCAGCACCTGGGCCATGGTGTCGCGGATGCGGTCGTAGTCGTCCACGTAGGCTTCCCAGGGGGTGGCACTGTCCGGGAGCGCCGCGCGGGCCATCCCGGCGATGATCGCGGGTTCGGACTTCAACTCGGTTGAGGCCGGACGCTTCATGCCCTTGGAGAGGTGCACCATGCTCATGGCGTCCTCGACGGACACGGACTGCAACCCGCCGCGCTGGTGGTCCTTCTCGGTGCGTCCGAGGCAGGGCAGGATGAGCGCCTGTCGCCCGTGGACGAGGTGGCTGCGGTTGAGTTTGGTGCTGACCTGGACCGTCAGGTCGCAGTTGCGCAGTCCGGAGTAGGTGTACGCGGTGTCGGGAGCGGCCAGGGCGAAGTTGCCGCCCATGCCGACGAAGACCTTCACCCGCCCGCTGTTCATGGCCTCGATCGTGCGCACTGTGTCCAGCCCGTGAGCGCGGGGCGGAGCGAAGCCGCACACCTCCTGGAGGCGGTCGAGGAAGGCTGGGGCGGGGCGGTGGTCGATGCCGCAGGTGCGGTTGCCCTGCACGTTGCTGTGGCCGCGTACCGGGGACGGGCCCGCGCCCTCGCGGCCGATGTTCCCGCGGAGCAGGAGCAGGTTGACGATCTCCCGGACGGTGTCCACGCCGTGTTCGTGCTGGGTGAGACCGAGACACCAGCTGATGATGGTGCGGTCCGCGGCGCGGTAGATGTCGGCCGCCTTGAGGATGTCCCGCTTCGCCACTCCCGACTGGTGTTCGATCGTCTCCCAGGAGGTGTCCTCGCACACCTGGCGGCAGGCCGCGTAACCGTGCGTGTACCGACCGAGGAACTCGCGGTCCACGGCATCGGGGTCCGTGCGTGAGGCTTCCAGCAGGGCCTTCGCCATGCCACGCAGCAGAGCCATGTCTCCGCCGATGCGTGGCTGAAGGTTCAGGGTGCTGGTCGGGGTGGCGTGGAAGCGGGCCATCTCGACGAACTCGTGCGGAACGATGGTGTCGCGGGCCGCGGCCTCGACCATCGGATTGATGTGCACGATCTGTGTTCCGCGCCGGTACGCCTCGGCCAGGGCGGTCAGCATGCGCGGAGCGTTGGAGGCCGCGTTCACCCCGAAGACGAACAGGGCGTCGGCCGCCTGCCAGTCGTTGACGTCCACGGTGCCCTTACCGGTCCCGATGGACGCCTGGAGTGCCCTGCCGCTGGCTTCGTGGCACATGTTGGAGCAGTCCGGCAGGTTGTTGGTGCCCAGTTCCCGGGCCAGCAGCTGGTAGAGGAACGTGCCTTCGTTGCTCAGTCGTCCCGAGGTGTAGAAGGATGCCTGGTCGGGGTCGTCCAGCGAGCGCAGCGCCCGTCCGACCATGGCGAAGGCGTCGTCCCAGGTGATGGGGAGGTACCTGTCGCTCGCCTGGTCGTAGACCATCGGCTCGGTGAGGCGGCCCTGGTTCTCGAGGTCGAAGTCGGACCACTCCATGAGTTCCGTCACCGTGTGCGCCGCGAAGAAGTCGCGGCCGACCCGCTTGCGGGTCATCTCCCACGTGACGTGCTTGATGCCGTTCTCGCAGATGTCGAGGTGCAGCCCTTTGCGGTCGTCGGGCCAGGCGCAGCCCGGACAGTCGAATCCGCCGTTCTCGTGGTTCATGCGCTGGATGGCACGTGTGCCGGACACCAGGCTGCGCTCGCGCACGAGGAACTCGGCGACGCTCTTCGCCGCGCCCCATCCGGCTGCGGGATGCCGGTAGGGGCTGGACTTCGGAGCCTTCCTCCCGCTCCGGGCTTCTTCGTGTGCGGTCATCGTGTTCCCTTCGTCGTCGCTGCGGGGGTGTTCCGGCCCGTGCCGGACGCGACGGCGGCGGCCGGCGGCAGGCCGTCGCCGTGGATGATCAAGGCAGGACAGGGAGCGTGCTCGGCACATGCGGCACTGACCGATCCCAGCAGCAGACCCGCGAAACCGCCGTGGCCTCTGCTGCCGAGTACGAGCATCCGGGCTCCCGCGCTCACGCTGAGCAGGACGGCCGCGGCGGCGCCCTCTCGAACCGTGGTCCGCAGGTCCCCGGGCGGGGCGTCGCCGAACACCTCGGCGCAGCAGGCGGACAGCATGGCGCCGGCGTCGGCGGCGGGGTCCCAGTCGTCGGCCACGCCGGTCCAGGAAGGGGGGTCCTGCCACGCGGTCACGGCCTCCAGCACCCCTCCCATCGTGGCGGTCAGGTAACCGCCCCAGGCCAGAGCCCGTTTCGACGAGGGTGAGCCGTCGACGCCCACGACGATCCGCGGGGCCGTGCCAGGCGTCGGCTGGTTCATGACGGTTGGTCTCCCTTGGGTGCCGGAACGCCGCCGTGCGAGGAGGAACGGTGCCCGCGCGCGGCACGGGGCCGGCTGCCGTCGGCGCACACGTCGACCGCGGTGTCGGGGCGGCTGGACACGGGCACCGCGGGAGCGGACGAGACCTGGGCGGACCGGCGTCCGAGAGTGCCGGCGAAAGCCACCGCGGCCGACAGCATCACGGCTGTGCCGTACTCGTAGGCAGCCCTTGCCACGCCGCCGCCGTACACGACGATCACTCCTGCGACGATCGTCGGCAGGCCGAAGCCGAGATACGAGATCAGGTACATGACCGACAGCAGTCCCGACCGCTCGTGCGGTTCGGCGAGCGGTACCACCGTGCGGACGCCGCCCTGGAAGCCGGCCCCGAATCCGACACCGGCGATCCCCGTGCCCACGAAGAACAGTCCGGCGGAACCGAGCGCGACAGACACCAGGGTGATCCCCACACCACCGATGAGAGCCAGGGCCCCCACCTGCATGGTGGTGACGGGGGCGGCGTCGCGCAGCACGAGGACGGTCAGGGCACCGCAGGCCGTGAGCGTGAACAGGGCGAGTCCGCCCAGCAGCGCGCCCTGACCGGGGACGACGCGATGGACCAGTGCCGGGCCCAGGGAGCCGTAGAAGCCGGCCAGCGCCCAGACGGCCAGCACCACTGGCGCGGCCCTCACCAGCGGACCGCGTGCCCGCGCCGGCAGGGTCCAGCTCACGCGCAGTGAGCGCAGCGCGCCCGGGGTACGGGCAGCGGTCTCGGCCATGAGGAGCACGCCGACGGCCTGCAGTACGTAGACGACCAGAAGAACGTCGTAGACGAGGTGCGTGGGCTGGGGCGCGTAGGTCACCAGGAGCCCCGATCCCATGGCGCCCACAGCGGTACCCGCGGCCGGCGTCACCGCGTTGGCGAGGGTTCCCGCCGAGCGGCTGACGTCGATCATGCCGGCGCCCACGGCACCCACGACCGTGCCGGTCGCGAGCCCCTGGAGAATCCTGCCGCACACCAGATCGGGCACTCCGTCGGCGCCGGCGAAGACGACCACCGCTGCCGCCTGGACCACGAGGGAGCCGAAGATCACCGGCCGGCGACCGACATGGTCGGAGAGCGAGCCGACGATGAGCAGGGCGAGCAGGACCGCGATCGCGTACACGCCGAAGATCACCGTGGTGGTGATCGGCGAGAAGTGCCACCGCTGCTGGTAGGTGGCGTAGAGCGGAGTGGGTGCGCTTGCCCCGGCGAGGAAGAACACCACGACCGAGGCCTGGAGACAGAACGCCTGCCGGGGGGCCAACCGCCGGCAGGGGCCGGCCGCCCGTTCCTCGTCTGTCGTCATCGGACCTCCTGTTGCGCGGGACGCGCTGGTGCGGTCCTCGACGTACGGGGGAAGACGGGAACGGGCGGCGGCCCGGCAGACCCGCGGTGTGCGTTCTCAGTCCGGGAGGGTGCGGGCGGCGATGGCCGAGGCGCTGATGGCCGCGGGGAAGCCCGCGTAGAACGCGATCTGTGTGATGAGCGCGCCGAGTTCGGCCCGGGTCACCCCGTTGTCGACGGCGCGCCGCAACTGCGCGGGCAGTTCTTCGGGGCGGTACAGCGCCACGACCGCGGCGACGGTGGCGATGCTGCGGTCCCGCGGGCTGAGGGCGGGATCCGCCCAGACCTCGCTGTACAGAGGGTCCTCGACCAGCTCGGTCAGGGCCGGCGTGAAGGCGCGGGCCATCTCGCGCGGCGACAAGGGCGTGGAAGGCGTCTCGGACCGCGTGGTCATCACGAACTCCGAGCGAGGGCGTGGCGCGCGATGCTCGCGGCGAACAGCGGGGTTTCCCGCCGGTTGTGGTCACCGGAGGCTGCCTGCCGTGCGGCGGCGGCCTGCTCGAAGGTGATGCCGTTCTTCTCGTTGAACTCCAGGAACTCCTGGGTGGGGTGACTGGTGACCTGGTTGGTGTAGGTGACGGTGCCGTCGCCGTTGTCCTTGGCCGACAGGTCCCAGATCACCTGGACCGACGTCCAGCCGTGCGGGGTGAGCACATCGGAGGTGGACACCATGTGGCAGTGGTGCTTCTCGGCGATCTCGGCGACGTAGTGCTGGATCACCAGTCCGGTGCCGATCATCTCCACGTTGATCGACATCGGCCTGCCGTCGTCGGTCGTGGTGTAACCCGCCGCCTTGTGGTCGGGCGGCGCGCAGCGCTGGTACTCCTTGTCCGGGAGGTTCAGCAGCCAGTCGGCGATGTCGATCGCGTCCCAGGGCGCGTCGAGCGGCGCGTGCTCCGTCGAGCTGGACAGGACCAGATCGGTCAGGACCTTCTTCGGATCACTCATTGTTCACTCCTTCAGTGAGGGCCACGGCGGGAACCGGGCCGGCTTGTGCAGGGGTAGGCCGACCGGACACTGCCGGTTCGACCGCCCCCGGTCATCCGTCGACCGCTTCTGCGGTCCAGGACGGGGCGGGGTGAGGAGGTCGTGCGGGCCGGGGCCGTCGCCGCGGGTTCCGGCACCGGGATCACCGGCGCCATGCTGTCGGTTCGGTGACTTCGGATGCCGCAACCCTAGAACCGGCGGAACCGCGGCGTTTGTCCGTCAGCGCACCGCCGATGTCGCCGCGACGCACTGATCAGCGGCCCACTGATCAGCGGCAGCAGCCCGGCGAGTGCGCCGGTGACCGCGACGAGGTGGCCGGCGGTCGCAGCAGCGGCTGCGAAGCGCGGTATCGGACCAACCCTGTCGAGGCGCTCGGACGCCTGTCTCACCTCCGCCATGCCTCTAGGGTGAAGATAAACAACATCGAGGTCAAAGACCATTTTTCGATGCCAGCAATAAGTGAGGTGAATGATCGTGGAGCTGAGAACGCTGCGGTTCTTCGTCGCCGTGGCCGAGGAACAGAGCTTCACGCGCGCCGCCGACCGGCTGTCCGTCGCACAGCCCGCCGTGAGTCACCAGATCCGCTCCCTGGAGAGGGAACTCGGGGAAGCGCTCTTCGAACGCAATCCACGCAGCGTCCGCCTGACCGAGGCCGGCCGGGTGCTGCTTCCCCTGGCCAACCAGACCCTCGCCGATGCCGACAGGGTGACCGCGGAGTTCGCCTCCCGCACCGCGCTGGTCACCGGCACCCTCCTCCTGGGCACCGTGGACGGGGTCCAGCACACCCGTCTGCCCGCGCTCCTCGGAGCCTTCCACCGCCGGTACCCGGGTGTCACCGTGCAGCTCGTCGAGGGGCGCAGCGCCGGGCTCATCTCGCGCGTCGAGAACGGCGAGCTGGACGCCGCCGTGGTGGCCCTGCCGGAGCATCCCCTGCCCCAGGGCATGCGCAGCGTGGTCATGCTCGAAGACGAGATCGTGGCCGTCGTCCCGGCGGACTCCCCTCTGGCAGGTCGCACGAGCATCCCCATCGAGCTGCTGTCCGGAAAGACCCTGATCAGTTACGGCCAGGACAGCGGACTGCGGCCATGGCTGCAGTCCGCGTTCGATGCCGCAGGCATCGACTTCGCCACCCGGTACGCGACCAACGACGCGGCCCTCCACGTCGCCCTGGTGGAGGCCGGCATCGGCGTCTCCCTGACGGTGGGCACCGACCGGGCTCTCACCGGCAACCCCCGCGTCAGTGCCGTCCCGGTCAGCCCCTCCCTCGCTTACCGCAAGGCACTGATCTGGCGGGGCGCACCGCAGCCCACCCGGCCACTGCGGGCCCTGCTGGCCCTCGGTCCCGCGGCTCCATGACGCTCATCGTGGCCGGCCGCGCGGTTCCTCACGCCGCGCGCTCCCGGCACGCTTGCGCATACGCCCGTATCAGTGGCCGGTGCGCGTCCTGTCTCCGCCAGGCCAGCGCATACCTACTGGGTCCCAGGCCGCGCACTGGGCGGGTGGTGACTCCGCCCAGGGTGATCAGGGGCGCGTTGCCCTCGGCCACCAGGCAGATGCCGAGGCCCGCGACCAGGGCCTCGTACGTCTCCTCGGCGCCGGATATCTCCGCGCCGATCCGGGGTGGGCGGCCGGCGCGGGCGTCCAGGGCGAGCCAGTGGTCCCGCAGCCGGCCCGCGCTCTTGGGGAGGGCAAGGAACGGCTCGTCCTGAAGGGCGGCGAAGTCGACCTCGGCGTGGTCGGCCAGCGGATGCGACTCGGGCAGGGCGAGCAGCCGGGGTTCCTCGGCGACCACCGTCCAGTCGTAGCGTTCCTCGTCGGGCAGCGGCAGCCAGACGAAGGCGACGTCGGCCGTCCCGTCCGCCAGACCGGCCGTCGGATCGTCCCAGCTCATCTGGCGCAGCCGGACCGTGACCTGAGGATGCGCGGCGGTGAACCGGGAACGGATGGCCGGCAGCAGCCCGCCCCGGCCCAGGCTCGTGCTCATGCCCACGACCAGCGTGCTGCGCTGGGCCGCCTCGACCGCCTCCACGGCCGCCGCCCCCGCGTCCCAGGCGGCCAGCGTCTGCCTGGCATGCGGCAGCAGTGCCTCCCCGGCAGCCGTGAGCGCGACGCGGTGCCGGTCCCGCCGGAACAGGTCCGCCCCCAGCTGCCGCTCCAGCGCCCTGATCTGCTTGCTCAGCGCGGGCTGCGAGACGTAGAGACGCTCCGCGGCGCGCGTGAAGTGCAGTTCCTCGGCGACCGCGACGAAGTAGCGCAGGTCCCGGACGTGGACGTCGTTCGCCATAACCGATGGTTATCACCATGGGTCTTGGACTGGCAACGGCGCGCCGCAGCAGTCTTGTTCGTGTCCGGTACGCGGACGACGACGGTGCGGGGAGTGCTGATGAACAAGGTGTGGCTGGTGACCGGGGCGAGCAGCGGGTTCGGGCGGGCGATCACCGAGGCGGCCGTGGCCGGCGGTGACGTGGTGGTCGGAGCGGCCCGGCGTCCACAGGCCCTGGAGGACCTGGTGGCCGCCCACCCCGACCAGGTGGAGGCGCTCCGGCTCGACGTCACCGACCCGGCCTCGGCCGAGGAGGCCGTGCGGGATGTCGTGAGCCGGCACGGGCGGATCGACGTGCTGGTCAACAACGCGGGGCGCACCCACGTCGGCGCCGTCGAGGAGACCACCGACGACGAGCTGCGCGGCCTGTTCGACCTGCACTTCTTCGGTCCGGCCGCCCTGGTGCGGGCGGTGCTGCCACACATGCGGCAGGGCGCGGCGGTGCGATCGTGCAGATGAGCAGCATGGGCGGGCAGATGTCGTTCGCGGGCTTCGGCGCCTACAGCGCGACCAAGTTCGCCCTGGAGGGCCTGTCCGAGGCGCTCGCGGACGAGGTGCGCGAGTACGGCATCAAGGTGCTGGTCGTCGAGCCCGGGGCCTTCCGGACCTCGTTGTTCGAGGGCGAACGGGCCGGGGCCAGCTCCGACACCGGTGCGTACGACAAGGTCGCCGAGACCCGCGGCCTCGTCGCCGGCGGCCACGGCACCCAGCCCGGTGATCCCGCGAAGGCGGCCGCCCTCATCCTGGCCGCGCTGGAGGCCGAGCGCACTCCACTGCGGCTGCCGCTCGGCGAGGACGGGGTGAGCGCGGTCCTCGCCCACCTCGATCAGGTCCGCGAGGACGTCGCCGCGTGGGAGGAGCGGGCCCGGCTGACCGGTTTCGACGCCTGATCCTCGCCGTGCTTCGGCCTCGCGCTGTCCCGAGGTGGGCTGTCCGCGCCCCGGAGAAGGCCGCCAGGCCGGCTGGGAGCGGTTCTGATCGACGGCGCCCGCATCCGGTGATCATTCCCCGCACGCGGCAGCGGCTCAGGCCACCCAGCCGATCAGCAGTCCTGAGAGCAGAGCCGCGGGGCCCGCCAGCCACGCGGTGACCGCATGCTCGGTACGCCATCTGTCCATCACGAGCGTGGCGAACACGGCTACGAAGAGCCGGAAGAAGGTGTCGGCCAGGTTCCCGTCCAGCGCGGTGATGACCTGGCTCGTTCCGAAGCCCACGGCGGTCCAGAGCAGGAGGGGGTTCGGCGTCTGTCTGCCTGTCGCCAGGACCAGGACGGCGATGACCAGCACGACTTGCAGTACTTCGACGATCAACACGACTGTCTCTCTCGTACGGGCGGGTGGCGGCCGGGTGTGTGCCCGGCCGCCACCCGCCGGCTGTCGGTTCGGCCTACTTGCAGCCGTTGGCCTTGCCCCAGTAGGTGTAGGGAATGAAGCCCGGGTACAGCCACCACCACTGAAGTTCGAGGCAGTGATGTACCTTCTGTGCCCACTTCGCCTTCTTCTCGATGAAGTAGGCGTCGATGGACAGGTAGTTGAGCGCCGTGGCCTTGGCGATCTTCAGCAGTGAGGCGATGGTGCCCGCCTTGCCGCTCAGCCCGGCCCAGCTCTCCGCCTGCGCTGTCTCGTGCTTGTTGAAGCGGATGCGCAGACCGTAGTAGTGCCAGGAGAAGCGCAGGCGTCCGGTCAGATCGAGATCGTTCACCGGGTCGCCGGGGTAGGTGTAGGCGTCGGAGTTGCCGCCGTACACCGGGTCGGTGCTCAGGAACCGGCCGGTGGCCGGGGAGTAGAGCCGGACCCCCATCTGCATCACGCTGCCGAGCGCGTCGGCCGGCCGCTGGTATCGGCCGAGCCATCCGTAGGTGCTGCCGGCGGTCGCGTCCAGTGAGTTGCCGTACTCGTCGAAGTGCTGGACGACGGCGGCGGCTCCGGCGTCCAGCGGCTGGCGGACGCTGACGTCGCCGTGCACGTCGGTGAACTGCAGCACGACGTCACCGCCGGCCGAGGTGGTGGCCGCCAGACCGTCCTCCAGGTCCCGGACGTCACGGCTGATGGCCTTGCCGGAGGCGCTCCAGGTGGGGCTGTCACAGGCGCAGCCGTAGTGGTTGGTGACGGTCGCGGTGTCACTCCAGGTGCCGCTCGCGTCCTTCGTCTGGGTGGTCTGGACGGCGAGCCGATAGGCGGCGTCAAGGCTCCACGCGGTGCGCGTGGAGCCCACCGTCTCCGAGGCGACGAGGTCGTTGGTGTAGTACGACAGGGCCGTGCCGCCGCTGGTGGTGGTGCGCCCGAAGGCATCGTAGGCGTAGCCGGGGTCGGTCAGCCGGTCAGCCGAGTCGTAACTGTGGGACGAGGTGGTCGTGGTGGCGTCGGCGGTGCTGTCGTCGCAGTCGTCCGACGTGGTCTTGAGCGAGTCGCGGTTGCTGTTCGCGTCGAAGCCGTAGGAACGGGTGGTGCAGCCGGTGCCGGTGGTGTCGGTGGCCTGGGTGAGGCGCCCGGCGGCGTCGTAGGTGTAGGCGGTGTCGATGCTCGGGCCGTCGGTCTGGGTGTGACCGAGCTGCTGCCCGCTCGTGGAGTACTCGGCCGTGTCGGAGGCGACGGGGGTGCCGTCGGACGTCGTGTACTCACGGCCGGTCTGGTTGCCCGCCGGGTCGGTGCTGACGGCCAGGCTGTAGCCGCCGGGCAGGCTTTCGGACAGGAGGGAGCCGTCGGCGTCGTAAGTGCCGGTGAAGGTGCCCGCGACCGAGTCCGTCAGCGTCCTGACGTTCTCCGCCGTGTCGTAGGCGTACGTCACGGTGGAGGGGGCCGAGTCGGTGGTCCTGACGGTCCGGCCGAGGATGTCGTAGGCCCGGGTGGCGGTGTTGCCCGCGCCGTCGTTGTACGACAGGAGCCGGCCCAGGTCGTCGTAGGTGTACGCGATGGTCTGGCCGCCCGTGGACTGGGTCGCGATCTGGCCGTTGCGCGGGTCGTAGCCGATGGTGGTCGCAGGGGTCTGCGTGCCGGTGCCGCCGGAGACGGCGCTTTTGACACCGCGGCCGGCGTCGTCCGCGGTGATGGTCGTGGTGCGGGTCACGCCGTTCGCGGTCTCGGCCTTGGTGGCCGTCTGGCCCCAGCGGTCGTAGGTGTAGACGGTGGTGACCGCCTCGGTGGGGTTGCCGCCGCCGTTCGTGATGGCGGCCGCCGGCGCCGTCCTGCACAGGAGTCCGGCCCATTCGGGGCGGGCGCCGCAGGTGCCGGAGCCGTCCGCGGTGTAGTAGGTGGAGAGCAGGGTGTCCGCGTCGGAGCCGGACGACCCGGCGGTGCGTGTCGAAGCCACCCGGCCGGCGCTGTCGTACGACGTCACGGTGCCGTCGGTGGCACCGCCCCGGGTGGCCTTCTGCCGGCCGGTCGACCAGTCATAAGTGGTGGTGACGGTCGTGGTGTCGCCGTCCGTGGCGTATCCGGCGACCGCGGCCCCGATCACCGTGGTGGTGACCAGGTTCGAGACCGCCGCGTCGGCGGGCCGGTTCTCGTCGTAGGTGTACGACGTGTGCGACCGGGCCGGGACCGCGCTGCCGGCGGCCAGCGTGCCGGTGCCCTTGAGTTCGGTCGCGAGGGTGATCTGGTGCAGCGGGCCGTACTCGTCGAGCAGCCGCTCGCCGTCGGCGGAGTACACCCGGACGGTGCTGAGCCGGCGGGCCCGGTCCGCGGTCGGCAGGTCGGTCAGGCCGAGGGCGGAGAGCTTCTCGGCGGCTCCCTGGCCCGTGCCGAGCGCGAGGGCCCGGTTGGCGGCCGTCAGGTTCGTGACTTCGTGGCCGTACTCGTCGTGGCCGGTGACGGCCATGGCGCCGCCGGGCGTCGCCAGGTCGGTCTGCTCGCCGTCGGCGTTGATGTAGGTGACGGTGGCGCGGGTGTAGTCGCCGGCGGTCAGGTCGCTCCCGGTGCTGGAGGCGGGGACGCTGTCGGCCGGGAAGACCGCGGTGGCGTCGGTCGGTGCCTCGTCCTGACCCCAGGTGGCAACCGTGCCGGCGTCCGTCTGGTGCGGGGCGCCCGTACCGGACAACGGCACGTCGTACACCACGGTCGTGGTCGCCTCACCGGAGGTGGTGTTCGCGCTGCCCTCGGCCAGCGCGGGCCGCGAGGCGCTCAACAGCATGCCCGCGCCCGCGGTCAGGGCGGAGCCGGCCTTGCCGTAGGCGAAGGTCCAGGGCAGCTCACCGGGCTTGGTGAGGGTGGCGACCCGGCCGTTGGAGTCGTACGTGTACTGCGTCTTCAGCGCGGGGGTGATACGCGGATCCCACACCTGGCGAAGCCGGCCGGCTGCGTCGTAGCCGTAGGAGGCGACGGTCTCGGCCGTGGCGGCGGAGGCACCGGGGTCGGTGGCCCACAGCCTGATCGCCTTGACCTGACCCCGGTGGTCGCCGGGGGCGGAGTCGGTGCCCGTGGTGGAGTCCGCGTAGACGAACTCCAGGACCCGGCAGCCCTTCGTCGCGGGGGCGCTCTGGCAGGTGGCGGCCGGAACTCCGGCGGTCGGGGAGATCACGTACTTCGGGCGGGCCAGCTTGCCCGTGTCGTCGGTCTCGGAGACCGTCGTGACGGTGGAGTCGGACACGGCGGTGGCCGACGAGGACAGGGTCCAGGTCGGGAGCGAGGAGGCCGTCTTCGTGAACACCGTGGTGTCGGCGTCCGTGTCGGTCAGCGTGAACGTCGTGCCGGACAGGGTGCCCTTCAGTGTCACGCCCTCGGCGCCGGTCTCCGGCTGCCAGCCGCCACCCGAGGTCGCGGTGAAGGCGATGGTGCCGCCGTCCGCCGCGAGGAGTTCCACCGAGGTGGCGGAAGTCCTGCGGATCTGCGTGTAGTCGCTGCCCGCGGCGGCGATGGCGGAGGTCCAGCCGGGGCCGAAGATCTCCGCCTGGCCCTCCTTGTCCGTGTCGTTGGCGCGCGACGAGTACGTGCGCTCCACATCCGCGGCGAAGGCGGAGGCGTCCGTGGCCGACAGGGTGTAGTCACCGGTGAGTTCGTTGACCGTGCCAGGGCCGACGTCCGCGGTCGGCGCGGTACCGGCGTCACGGTCGAGGGTGACGGCGACGGTCTGCGAGTGGCCGGTGCTGATGCCGTCCGTGAACACGGCCCGCAGCTGGATCACACCGTCCTCGGCCAGCGATCCGACGGTGTTCCACACCAGCTTGGTGGCGTTGCCGTCGCTGACGGCGACCGGCCAGGCGGGCACGGCGTCGCCGGACGCGGTGACGTCGCCCACGGGCACGGTGTGCCAGCCGTCCGTCTCGCCGCGCCGGTACTCCCAGGTCACCCCGGTGTAGCTGGTCAGGCCCCTGGCCGCCAGCGTCAGCCGACGCGCGGTGGTGTCACCGTCCTTCGGGGCGATGACCGCCGCGCCCTCCGCGCCGACGCCGAAGGAGTACGTGGTGGTGGCGGAGAGGTTTCCGGCGGCGTCGACGGTGCGTGCGTACAGCGTGTGCCAGCCGTTCGCCGGGGCGATGCTGACGGTCTGTGCGTCACCGCCGGTGCCGTCGGTGGTGTCCTGCTTCTTGTTCGGCGCCGAGGAGTCGTCCAGGCCCCAGGAGTAGCCGGCGCCGTCCGACGAGGAGGTGTCGAGCGTGCACGAGACCGCGTCGGCCGCCTTCGCGTTCCAGCCGTTCTCCTCGTACGTGTCACAGCTGACGGCCGGCGCCGCGGGCGCGTCCGTGTTCAGCGTGAACGTGGTGTAGCCGGACCAGGGGCCGTAGTCGGTGCCGTCATAGGCCCGCACGCGGTAGCGCAGGTGCTTGCCCGCCGGCAGGGCGGAGGCGGACGGGATGGTCAGCTGGGCCGTGGAACCGGAGGCCACCGAGGCGGAGGTGCCGGTGTAGGAGTAGGTGGTGTCCGCGTACGCCGGGTCCGCGGTCACCTCGAACTGTCCCTTGGTGGTGGCCCCGTCCGGGTCGGTCGTCTTCGCCGACAGGGTCGGCGTGAGCGAGGTGACGTACCGGGTTCCGCTGTAGGCGTTGACCTGGGAGGGCGAGATCACCGGCGAACTCGGCACAGCCGGGTACGAGTTGTAGGTCACCGTCAGCTTCGGCGCGTAGCCGGGGGTGGTGTAGTTCGCCGAGCGGAAGCGCCGCCAGGTGGTGGCGTCCTTCTCGTCGTCGCCGCGGATCTGCAGACCGTAGTTCGGGGCGCCGTCGGCCCACGACTGCGCGATCGACTGCAGGTTCCAGTGCGACCAGTTCGCCGGGCAACTGGAGTCGTAGCCCCAGTGACCGGTGTTGGAGGACATACCCGTGGTCGTGGTGGACGGCTGTACGCCCCAGGTGATCGAGGACGACGACCAGCCGGAGGTGATCCGCTTCGCCACGGTGGCCGCCCCGGCGGTGGAGCAGGTCGCCGAGTAGTAGTTGTACAGCGACATCGTCGCACCGGTGATGTGCTTGCCGGTGAACTGGGAGACGTCGAACTTCAGATACGAACGTGCCACGTCGGTGCCCGCGTCGTACGTGCCCGACTTCAGCTCCTGGGAGGAGATCTGGGAGTCGGGGTAGTCGGGGTTCTGCACCCAGGTGTCGGTGGTGACCGCCAGCGTGGTGGTCGGATCCACGGTCACCGGGTAGGTGGCCGTGGCCAGGAAGTCCTGGTCCGGGGTGAGCACCAGGGTCTGGGCGCCGTCGGAGGCCGTCTCGATCTCCGTCTTGACCTGCTGCTGGTGCGCGGACTCGCCGGATGCGGGGTCCTTGGAGGCGTCCCACATCATCGGGGCGGGCGCCTCGGCCACCAGGTGGCCGTCGCTGTTCTTCAGCAGCAGGTGCCCGGAGGCGGCCTGGGACAGCTTCAGGCCGTCCAGGTCGAGCGGAATCCGGTAGGAGACCGTGTCGTCGCCCGGCCGCTGGGTGAGTTTGATGGCCTCCGAGAAGCCCTGCGCCAGCGCGGTGACCGAAAGGGTCTGTCCGCTGCCCAGGTCGTAGGAGGCGGTGTTGTCCTTGACGGTCGGGCTCGGCAGGTTGTTCTCCCAGCGCAGCCCGAAGGTCTCGTCGCCCTTGGCCACCGAGGCGAGCTGCTTGTCCCCGCCATCGGACACCGCGATGTCCGCCGCCGCGGCGACCGGTGCCAGGTCGGGGCCGGCGTCGGACAGCGAGGTGTCGATGTCCTTCCACGTGCCGTCCTGCTTCACCCGGACCGGCCCGGCGTACGCCTCCGTCCGCAGTTCGCCGCTCGGTAGCGCGAAGGTCGTCGAATCCTCCGTCCGTTCCGACAGCACCTCGATCTTCCGGTTGAGCGTCCGCGCCGTCAGCAGCGCCGACGCCACCGAGTCCGCGGACGTGGCGGCCGACTTGACGTCGGACGCCTTGACTGTCCGCGCCGCACCGGAAGCGGTCGCGAAGCCGACCCCCGTGCCCAGCGACATCAACGCGGTTTCCGCCGCCAGCACCGCGGCCACCGCGAGCGCGGTCCGTCTCAGCCGGCTACCTCCGCGTGGCGGTCCCGACCGCCACGGCCTGTTTCTCATCAACGCCCCTCCGTCAAGCCGGTCGGGGGCACGGATGCGACCCCCGATCAGGAGGTGAGAGAAAGGGAGCCACATGTCTCCCAGGTGAACGAGGCCGCCTCTGAGCAGGGAGAACGCTTCCTCAGATCCCGCTCAAGTCCCTTGCGCCGGACCTGTTTTGACTTGCTCATGACCGGCGAGATTATGCGTCTCCCCAAGCGACCGTCATGTGATCACCAAGCCGAACCGGACACATGACCGCTGATCAGACATCGGCTCCCCACTCGTCCTCCACGGAAGACGCACAGCTCCCACGGTGATCCTTTACGAAGCCGTGATCAGCCACGCCTCAGCCTCCGGCCGAGGCCCTGCCCGCTCGGGCGGCGGCGCGTTCCGCCAAGGCGGCTGCCGCCCGCCTGGACCCCCGCTCACTGGGTTGGTCAGGCGGACCGGTCGGTCACGCGGACCGGTCGTTCGCGACGAACTCCACGGTCGTTCACGATGGACGCCACGGTCGTTCGCGCCCACCAGCACAGGGACGCGTCGCGAAGACTGGCGGGTGGCGCGGGCCGTGTGCATCTGGTGCCCGGCCGGTGCCGGGTTCGTCTGCCGGCTGTGACGCGGTGGCTCGGTGCACCGAGCGGACTTGACGTGAGGTCAGGCCGAGGGGCCGCACGTGCTCTCCGACGCCCCGGCTACGGCGCTCCGCCGCTCCGCCGCTCCGGCTGCGCGTGGGGCACGGCGGCGCTTGCGTGGCCCGCTGAGCGCGGTCGCGCCCGGCCCGCGCAAGCGCCGCCCGTCCGGGGCGTTCAGCTGCCGACGCGCATATAGGTGAGGAACACCGCGCCGCTCTTGAGGACGGTGTGGTCCGCGAGTGTCCAGGTGCGCGGGTCGAAGGCGGCCTTGCGGGAGAACAGCGGGATGCCGTCTCCGATGGTCAGCGGGCTGGCTTTGAGGACGAGCGTGTCGATCTCGGCGTACAGGGAGCCCGCGAGCTCGGCGCCGCCCAGTAGCCAGATGTCCTTGCCGTCCTGTCGCTTCAGCTCGCGCACGGTCGCCACCGGGTCGTCGGCCACCAATTCGACGGCCGGGGCCGGGCTCTCGGTCAGGGTCCGGGAGAACACGAGGTGTCGCAGGTGGGGATAGGCGTCGGTGATGCCGGCCGCGAGGCCGATCTCGTAGCTGCGCCGCCCCTCCAGCACGGTGTCGAAGTGCGTGCCCTCCGCCGTGACGGACAGGGCCTGCCGGGCCTGGACGGGCAGCGTCTCCGGGTACTCCGCCACGAGGTGCTGTATGTAGTCCCCCGGTATGGGCCAGAAGCCGTCGGGACCGGTGGGGTCCCCGCCGCCGGGGCCCGCGATGAAGCCGTCGAGAGTGGTGGCGACGTAGTGGACGAGTCTGCGCATTCCGGGTTCCCTCCGTTGGTCACGCTGTCGCGCTACGGCCCGGCACCGGCGGACGGCATGAGGAGGTGCGAGGCCGCCGAGTGATCATGGCATCTGTCCGACCGGCGTGTACGCCTTCCGTCGAATCCCGTGGTCCTCCGCCCGCGCGCCGCCGTCGGCAACCCACCCCGGCGCCCTCCCGTCGCGAATCGGTCCACGCATTGGCATGGACCTGACTCAAAGTCCGTACTAGGCTCTGCGGCGCCACGATTGAGAGCGCTCTCACCATCGGCTGTTCCACCCCCACTACTGGAACGACGAAGGGCAACCCCCATGAGACGCACCAGGCTCGCTCACGCGGTCTCAGCCGCACTCCTCGTCCTCGGCGGACTGGGCGCGGCCGGCGCCTTCCCCGCCTCCGCGGCCGGCTCCGGGACAACCGCCGCATCCACCGCACCCACCACATCCACCGCGCCCGCCGCCGACGGCATCGTGAACGCCATGCAACGCGACCTCGGCCTGACCCGCACCCAGGCGGTGGCCCGGCTCGCGGCCGAGAAGGCCGCCGCCGACCTCGCCCCCAAGGCACGCCGCACGGCCGGCGCCGCCTACGCGGGCTCCTGGTTCGACGCACCGAGCGGACGCCTGACCGTCGCCCTCACTCCGGACGCCCCGCCCGCCACCCGGCGGACGATCGAGCGCTCCGGGGCCGTCGTCCGCACCGCCGATCACAGCGCCCGGCAACTGGACGCCGCCAAGGCGCGGATCGACCGGTTGACCGCGCCCTCGGGAGTCACCGGCTGGTACGTCGACCCCAAGGCCGGGGCGGTCGTCGTCGAGATCGTGCGCGGCAAGCAGGCTGACAACGATGTCCGGCGCTTCCTGTCCCAGGCGCGCCGGACCGGGCCCGTCACCATCGCGGCGACCTCGGCCCCGAGAACCCTCGCGGCGGGCACCGTTGGCGGCGACCCGTACTACACCGGCAACGTCCGCTGCTCCATCGGCTTCTCGGTGTACGGCGGCTTCGTCACCGCCGGGCACTGCGCACAGCCCGGCGCCGCGGTCAGCGGCTGGGACGGCTCCTACATCGGCACCTTCCAGGGCTCCTCGTTCCCGGACAACGACTACGCCTGGGTCAGCGTGGGCAGCGGCTGGTGGACGGTACCGGTGGTGCTCGGCTGGGGCACGGTGCCGGACCAGCTCGTACGCGGCTCGGCCGTCGCACCCGTCGGCTCCTCGGTCTGCCGTTCCGGCTCCACCTCGCACTGGCACTGCGGCACGGTGCTGGCGCTGAACGAGACCGTCAACTACAGCCAAGGTGCGGTGCACCAGCTCACCAAGACCAGCGCCTGCGCCGAACCCGGGGACTCAGGCGGCTCCTTCATCACCGGAGACCAGGCACAGGGCGTCACCTCCGGCGGCTGGGGCAACTGCTCCAGCGGCGGCGAGACCTGGTTCCAGCCGGTCAACGAGATCCTCAACCGGTACGGTCTGACTCTCCACACCTACTGACCGCACGCACCGGCCGACCGGCCCGGGGGCTTCGCGCATCCGGCGCGGAGCCCCCTTCCGCGGGTCCGAGCCCGGGGCGGAGCGCCGTCGTGGGCCGGCTCCTGCGCGCAAGGCCCGCTTACCCCAGGAGGCCCTCGACGCCTTGGTGGCCCGCGCCTGCGTCTCCTCCTCTGTCACCCTCGCCGTGAACAAGCCGGGCCCGGTCCGGGCCCATACGCTCAGCCGGCCGAAGTGCCCTGGTGGAAGTACATCCGCCAGCCCGTCTCCGTCAGCCGCCACAGAGAGCTCCGCCATGCGCGACGGCCCTGGTTGTCGGCGAAGTACGTCAGGTGAACGACGCCCGGAGCAAGGACGACTCCGGACATCTCGCCGACCTCGACCGGAGACTCCTGGGACACCGAGCCGCCACTCGTCACCGCGAGGACGGTCTCGACGTCCCACCGGCGTCCCGAAGCCCCGATCTCGGTGAAGTCCGGATCCAGAAGCTCAAGGACGCGCGCCGGGGAAGCACGTACATCGGGATCAAGAAGCCGCATCTCCCCGTCGATGGCCGCCCGCACGGCCCGCTCATTCTCATCCGTCATACGGGAACCCTACGGACGCGGCGTTCGTCGGACGGCCAGGGGCTCGTCCGGGGCGCGGCTCGGTGCGGTCGGTGGGGTACTGGTCAGCCGAGCGGGTCGGCGGTGTCGCGCAGGGTGGCCAGGGCCGGTGCGTACATGCGGGCCTTGATGGTGCCGAGGGTGTCGCCGGCCTTGTTCACCTGAGCCTGGGCGATCTCGATGGCGGTGGAGCGCACGGCGTCCTCATCGACCGCTCGGTCGACGATGCCGGCGGCCGCGGCGTCGGTGCCGCCGTAGCGGCGGGCGGTGAGCATGGCCTCGTGCGCGGTCCGCGGGGCGAGCCGGGACTGGATGAGGGCGGTCATGCCGGGGGTGAAGGGGATGTTGATGTCCGCTTCGGGCAGGCACCAGTAGCCGCGGTCGGCGCGCATGACGCGGAAGTCGTGAGCGAGGGAGAACATCGCGCCGGCGGCGAAGGTGTGCCCCTGCAGCGCGGCCACCGTGACGACCGGCAGCGACAGCATCCGCGCGAACAGCTCGTGGACGGAGACGACGTAGTCCTGGTGCTGGTCGGCGTGGGCGAACAGCCACTCCAGGTCGAGCCCGTTGGAGTAGAACTTGCCGGTGGCGGCGGTGACCAGGGCGCGGGGGCCTTCCGCCTTCGCCACCTCGTCGAGCGCGGCGCTGACGGCGGTGAGCCAGTCGGGGTGGAAGCGGTTCTCGCCGTCTCCGAGGTCGAGGACGAAGACGTTGTCCTGACGGTCGAGCGAGGGCATGACGACTCCTTCGGGGTATGCGGGTGATGCGCCGGGTGGCCGCGGGTTACGGCCGGGGACCTGGTTCGGCGCCGGGGCGGTCGCGCAGGGCGTGGCGGAGCAGGTCGTGGATCTCGGCGGCGGCGGCCTCGATCGGGGCGGTGCTCTGTTCGGCCCGGCACATGATCACCGCGCCTTCGACCGCGGCGATGATGAAGGCACCGAGCCTGCGGCTGCGTTCCTCGCTCAGGCCGTGCCTCAGGAGGAGGGCCGCGAGGGCCTCCTGCCAGCGGGCGAAGACCGCGGCGGCAGAACGGGCGAGCTGGGGCGCGTCGTCGTTGGTCTCCACGGCCACCGCCACGATCGGGCAGCCGGCCCGGAAGCCGCTCTCCTCGAGCCGGTCACGCCACAGCAGGAAGAACGCGTCGACGGCCGCCACGGGATCGTCCGCCTGCGTGGCGGCGTCGATCAGCCCCGCGATGAAGTCCCCCGCCAGCGCCACCGCTTCGTCGATGAGCTGGGCGCGCCCGCCGGGGAAGTGGTGGTACACCGAGCCTCGGGGAGTTCCGCTGTGGGCGAGCACCCGGTCGATGCTGGTCGCGCTCGCGCCGTACTCACGCAGCAGAGCGGCAGCACTGAGGATCATGCGTTCACGGCTGTCACTCCTGCGCGGGCTCATCCGCTCAACCACCTTCCCAACGGCCGTACGGCCCACCGGGCCACCCGATCTACTCGACAGTAACTTATGGGGTATGCCATAGAACATGCAAGAGGAACGGCAGACGGTCATGGAGTCCGTGGTGAACGCACCGTGGCGGTGCCCCTGAGCGCGCCCGGGTCCGCGAGGAACCGCACTCCAAGGCGCCAGCGCCCCCGCACCTCATCGATCGCTGTGATCCGCGTCGCTGTCCCTCGTTCGTCTGTGACGTTTGCCGGCCGGCGTCCGCTGGGAGAACGGGTCACCCGTGTGACGGGTGTGCCGATCTGTCTTTCTTCTGTGGCCGTTGCTGGCCTTCTGTGGGGTGGATACGTCGTGAGCCGTCGTACGTCGCATGCGTACAGACCGCTGAGCTTCAGGCGACGGGCGTGGTTGACGCTCGGTGCCGTGGTGCTGGGCGGGGGAGGGATCGTGACCTATGCGGTCGCCAGCCCGTCCGGGGGTCCGGGCGCCGAACGCGCCAAGCGACCGGCGAAGGTCTACGACCTGTCGCTGGCGGGCAGTTCGCAGGACAGACGGGAGCTCACGCGCGAGGACACCGAGGAGTTCTCCCTGCTCGGCGTCTCCTGGACGGGTGCCGCCAAGCGTCTGGAGGGCACGGTGCGGGTGCGCACCCACAGCCTTGGGACCGGCGAATGGAGTGCCTGGCGGAAGCTCGAAGTGAACGTCGACCCGCTGGAGAAGCCGGGCCGGCGCGTGCGTGGCGCCTCGGAACCGTTGTGGGTCGGACCCTCGAACGGCGTGCAGGTGCGGGTCGTCCACGAGAACGGCCACGCCGGCAGGCTGCCCGGTGGGCTCGAGGTCAACCTGGTCGACCCGGGTGTGGTGTCCACCGCCGAGACGAAGGCGAGCGGTGCTCCGGCCGAACCGGCCGGATTCGCCGTCCCCGCGGAGACCACGGACGCCAGCAGCTCGCCGGCCGACTCCGGGGCGCCCACCGAATCGCCCACGTCGAGCGACAGCGCCGACGCCACGCCCACGGACGGGCAGACCACCACGGCTCCCGCGCCGACCGGCACCACGTCCGATCCCGGCCCCACCGGCTCGGTTTCCGCGTCGCCGTCGACGAGCACGTCCACGAGCCCGTCGGCCACCCCGCCGTCCGCGCCGCCTTCGACCGTGCCGCGGCCGCCGATCGTCACACGTGCCGGCTGGGGCGCGGACGAGTCGATCAGCCCGGAAGCACCCGAGTACAACAACGACGTCAAGGCCGTGTTCGTCCACCACACCGACGGGGCGAACGACTACTCCTGCGCCGACTCGGCGTCGATCGTGCGGAGCATCTACGCGTACCACGTGCAGGTCAGCGGCTGGAAGGACATCGGCTACAACTTCCTCGTCGACAAGTGCGGCACCCTCTTCGAGGGGCGCAAGGGCGGGGTCGACCTGCCGGTGTTCGGCGCCCACACTTACGGCTGGAACCGGGAGTCCACCGCCGTCGCGGTGCTCGGTGACTACACCACCACCAGCGCCTCCGACGCCGCGCTGGCCTCGATCGCCCGCCTCGCGGCCTGGAAGCTCGGCCAGTACGGCGCCCAGCCCACCGGCACAACCGAGCTGACTGCCGGTGCCACCCAGAAGAACCTTGCCGGCACCGGCTTCACCGCCGGCGGCACGTACACGTTCCAGCGGATCTCCGGTCACCGCGACGGCTACAACACCGAGTGCCCCGGCGGCCTGCTCTACGACCAGCTGCCGACCATCCGCACCTGGGCGGCCGGCCCGGTCCAGGGTCTGAAGGTCACCTCGGTGAGCGGCGCCACCCTTTCCGGCTCGACGTACTACACCAAGGGCGCCCTCACGGTGAAGTGGACGGCCACCACGCCGGCTTCGCTGATCTCGAAGTTCGAGCTGCTGGTCGACGGCAAGACCGTCGCCACGACGTCCGGCAGTGCCACCTCCGCCACCACCACCCTGGCCGTGGGCAGCCACAGCGTCGCCGTCCGGGCCGTGCACCAGTCCGGCAAGACAGCGACCAGCGCCGCACTGCCCGTCGTCGCGGAGACGACCGCGCCGACGTTCACCACCACGCCGAAGCTGTCCCTGCGGACCGGAACCGTCAGCACCACCGCCGTCCCGGTCGCCCTCGGCTGGAAGGCCACCGACGACAAGGCCCTTCGTTACGTGAAGCTGCTGTCCCCCACCACCGGCACCTTCACCCCCGCCACGACCGGCTACAACACAACCGCCAAGTCCGGCACCGCCACCACCTGGTCGATGCGTGCCTACGACTACGCCGGCAACTACCGCACGTCCTCCCCCGCGTACACCCCGATGATCCTCCAGGAGAGCTCCGCCACCAGGTCCGGCACCTGGAGCACCCGCTCCTCCACCAGCTACCTCGGCGGCAAGTCGTACTCCAGCGCCTCCAAGGGGGCCGCCCTCACCTGGACGTTCACCGGCCGCTCGGTGGCCTGGGTGGTCTCCCGGGCCACCAGCTCCGGTCAGGCCTACGTCTACGTCGACGGCACCAAGGTCTCCACCGTCGACCTGAAGTCCTCCACCACGTCGTACCGGCAGGCCATCTGGACCAAGACCTGGTCCGGCAGCGCCAAGCACACGGTCAAGATCGTCGTGGTCGGCACCAGCGGCCGTCCCACCGTCACCACCGACGGCCTCGTCTACATCAAGTAACCCGCCGGCCGCGGGGTTGCGGCACGCCCTACCGACCGGCGCACGCGGAAACGCGTGCGCCGGTCGCTGCGTCCGTATCCGCAGTGTGACGCCGGACGTCCCCATACCTTTGCGCCGGCCGTGTGGGCCGGGCCGGTGTTCCGGCCCTCTTCGGCGGAGCCGTCGCCCCGGTGTGACGGCGACGCGCGCCTGACGTTCCGGTGGTCAGCAGGTGGCATTCAGCCGAAGTACACGCCGTTTCAACGTCGTTTCACCAGAGTTCCGCCTCGTGCCTACCTCACACTCACGCGTCGGCGTCGCCTCGGTATGCGCCGCGACCCTGGCGTTCTCAGGGCTGATCGCCACCGGGCTGCTCGCGGCTCAGCCCGCGGCTGCCGCCGATCCCGCCGGTTACCAGAACGTTCGCATCAACGAGGTCACCTCCTCGAACAACGACACCGTGGAGCTGTACAACTCCGGCTCCACCGCCGTGAGCCTCAGCGGCTGGAAGATGTCCGACGACGGCTTCTCGCCGCAGTCGTTCACCCCGTCCGCCACCACGATCACTCCCGGCGGCTTCGTCACCTTCAACTCGCCCAAGGGACTCGGTGACTCGGACAAGGTGGTGATCTACACGGCCGGCGGCGCGGTGGTCGACCGCGTCGAGTGGGCCACCGGCAAGGCGAAACCGGCGATGGCACGCTGTGGGGGCGACGGCACCGGCGCGTGGGTGACCGCGACCACCGCGTCCACGTTCGGTGCCGCGAACGCCTCGGCCTGCCCGTCGTCGATCCCGTCGGCGAGCCAGGTGCGGATCAACGAGGTCTCCTCCGACGGCTCGGACACCGTGGAGCTGTACAACGGCGGAACGAGCGCGGTCGGCATCGGGTCGTGGAAGTACGTCGACAACGACACCAGTCACTCGCCGGTCTCGGTCTCGTCCTCCTCTCCGAGCGCGACGAGCATCCCGGCGCACGGCTACGCCACGTTCGGCTCCGCGCTCGGTCTGGGCGACGACGACTCGCTCTTCCTCCTCGACGGCAACGGCACCACGGTGGACTCGGTGACCTGGGCCACCGACGGCGCCAAGCCGTCTTACGAGCGCTGCACGAACGGCACCGGCTGGTTCCAGACCTCCACGACCGTGACGTTCGGCAGCGCCAACTCCTGCTCCGGCGGGGGCAGCGGCGGCGGTCAGACCGGCCATCTGCTGGGCGGCGGGGGCTCGCTGACCAGTGGCTGCACCCCTGAGGCGCCCTCCGGCACGGGCTCCGCTCCGACGGGTACATCGGCGTGGCCGGGCGGCCTGGACGTCACGATCACCGACAACGTCTGCGCGTTCACCACGTCCACCGGTCCGGAGGGCCGCGACGTGAGCGGGCTGGCGTTCGATCCGGCGAACCCGTCGGTGCTGTGGGCCGCCAAGAACAAGAACTGGCTGTACAAGCTGGTCAAGAGCAACGGCAAGTGGGTCCCGGACCCGTCGTGGAGCGCGACCGGCAAACAGATCCGTTTCGCGGGCGGCTCGGGCCAGCCGGACTCCGAGGGCCTGACGGTCGGCGGCAACGGTCACGTCTACGTGACGTCCGAGCGTGACAACGCCGACAACACGGTTCCCAAGGACACGATCATGGAGTTCGACCCGGCCGCGACCGGACCGACCCTGACGCCGGTCCACCAGTGGGACATGACGTCGCAGTTCCCCCAGCTCGACACCGGCAGCAAGGACGACGCCAACCTGGGCTTCGAGGGCGTCGGTTACGTGCCTGACAA
>NZ_JAINRC010000027.1 GCF_020400655.1 Streptomyces spinosus | reverse complement strand
CTCGGCCACTTTGGGTTCTCTCCTTGTGTGCAGGTGGTGCGTCCCACCGTATGACGGCGGGCGGGAAGGAAGTTCGGGGGTCTCGGCATACGGGCGGCCGTTGATCGCCGGCCGCCCGTTCCCAGTCTTACGCCGACCGGTCGAGAGCGCGCAGCGAGCGGTCCGTGATCGAACGGGCGCCACGGCCGATCGCGATCGTGCCGGACTGGACCAGTTCCTTGATGCCGTATGGCTCCAGCATCTTGAGCATGGCGGACAGCTTCTCGCCGGAACCGGTGGCCTCGATGGTCACGGCCTCCGGGGAGACGTCGACGGTCTTGGCGCGGAACAGCTGGACGATCTCCACGATCTGCGAGCGGGTCTCGTTGTCGGCGCGGACCTTCACCAGAACGAGTTCACGCTGAACGGCCTGACCGGGCTCCAGCTCCACGATCTTCAGCACGTTGACGAGCTTGTTGAGCTGCTTGGTCACCTGCTCGAGCGGCAGCTCCTCGACGCCCACCACGATGGTGATGCGGGAGATGTCGGGGTGCTCGGTGACGCCGACCGCGAGCGAGTCGATGTTGAATCCGCGCCGGGAGAACAGGGCGGCGATGCGGGCGAGGATGCCCGGCGTGTTCTCCACCAGGACGGAGAGCGTGTGCTTGGACATGTCTTGTTGCTCTTCCTCGCTCAGTCGTCTTCGTTGTCGCCGAAGTCGGGGCGGACGTCCCGGGCGGCCATGATCTCGTCGTTGGAGGTGCCGGCGGCGACCATCGGCCAGACCATCGCGTCCTCGTGGACGATGAAGTCCACGACGACCGGGCGGTCGTTGATGGAGTTGGCCTCGGCGATGACCTTGTCCAGGTCCTCCGGGCGCTCGCAGCGCAGGCCCACGCAGCCCATCGCCTCGGACAGCTTCACGAAGTCCGGCACGCGCGTGCCCTTGGCCTCCGGGTTGACGTCGTCGGGGCCGCTGTGCAGCACGGTGTTGGAGTAACGCTGGTTGTAGAAGAGGGTCTGCCACTGGCGGACCATCCCGAGGGCGCCGTTGTTGATGATGGCGACCTTGATGGGGATGTTGTTCAGGGCGCAGGTGGTCAGTTCCTGATTGGTCATCTGGAAGCAGCCGTCGCCGTCGATCGCCCAGACGGTACGGCCCGGCCGGCCGGCCTTGGCGCCCATCGCGGCCGGGACCGCGTAGCCCATCGTCCCGGCGCCGCCGGAGTTCAGCCAGGTGGCGGGGGTGTCGTACTGGATGAAGTGCGCGGCCCACATCTGGTGCTGGCCGACGCCCGCCGCGAAGATCGTGCCCTCGGGGGCGAGCTGTCCGACGCGCTCGATGACCGCCTGCGGGGAGAGCGAGCCGTCCCCGGGCTGGTCGTAGCCGAGGGGGTAGGTCTCGCGCCACCGGTTGAGGTCGCTCCACCAGGCGGTGTAGTCGCCCCGGTTGCCCTCGCTGTGCTCCTTCTGCACGGCCTGGACCAGGTCGGCGATGACCTCGCGGGCGTCGCCGACGATCGGCACGTCGGCGGCGCGGTTCTTGCCGATCTCGGCCGGGTCGATGTCCGCGTGGACGATCTTGGCGTAGGGGGCGAAGCTGTCCAGCTTGCCGGTGACGCGGTCGTCGAAGCGGGCGCCGAGGGCCACGATCAGGTCGGCCTTCTGCAGCGCGGTGACGGCGGCGACGCTGCCGTGCATGCCGGGCATGCCCAGGTGCTGCGGGTGGCTGTCGGGGAACGCGCCGAGCGCCATCAGGGTGGTGGTGACCGGGGCGCCGGTCAGCTCGGCCAGGACCTTCAGCTCGGCGGTGGCGCGCCCCTTGAGGACGCCGCCGCCGACGTAGAGCACGGGCCGCCGGGCGGCGGTGATCAGCTTGGCGGCCTCGCGGATCTGCTTGGCGTGCGGCTTGGTCACCGGGCGGTAGCCGGGCAGGTCCATGACGGGCGGCCAGGAGAAGGTGGTCCTCGCCTGGAGTGCGTCCTTGGCGATGTCGACCAGGACCGGGCCGGGGCGGCCGGTGGAGGCGATGTGGAACGCCTGCGCGATCACCCGGGGGATGTCCTCGGCCTTGGTGACCAGGAAGTTGTGCTTGGTGATCGGCATCGTGATGCCGACGATGTCCGCTTCCTGGAACGCGTCCGTGCCGATCGCCTTGGAGGCGACCTGGCCGGTGATCGCGACCAGCGGCACGGAGTCCATGTGCGCGTCGGCGATCGGCGTCACCAGGTTCGTCGCGCCCGGACCCGAGGTCGCCATGCAGACGCCGACCTTGCCGGTGGCCTGCGCGTAACCGGTGGCCGCGTGGCCCGCCCCCTGCTCGTGCCGGACCAGGACGTGCCGCACCCGGGTGGAGTCCATCATCGGGTCGTACGCCGGCAGGATCGCACCGCCCGGAATGCCGAATACCGTGTCCGCGCCGACCTCCTCGAGGGAGCGGATGAGGGACTGCGCACCCGTGACGTGCTCGACGGGGGCGGACTGCTGTCCTCCGGAACGGGGCCGCGGCTGCGGATGGTGGGCCCCGGTGGCCTGCTCGGTCATCGGCATTCTCTTCTCGATGCTGAGGGTTTTTGCGAGGTTCGGGCGGATTTCGAGCGTCGCACGCAAGGTACTCGTGCAACAAAAAACCCCTCGTGCCGCAAGGCAAGCGAGGGGAGCGCGCCGGTGAGGTCGCTGGGGATTCCGGATCGTCCTCCGGTGGGTCCCAGCTCAGCCGACGCGCTGTCCAAGTACGAGAATTCGGGTGCGCATGGCACTGACCCTCCCCCCGGCACGCACCACGTGTCAAGTGGGTGGGACGGGAGTCTCAGAATGTGAGCGAAGGGCGGTGCCGCCTCCCAGGACGGCCGGAACGCCTCCTGTGTACATCCTCTCCGGCTCCCTGGCGCTGCCGGCGAACGCGGGTTCGGCCGGGGCGTGCGGCACCGGGTAGTGGCCGGATCCGAGCGCCCGGCGCAGCCGGTACTCGTCCAGCGGGCCGGCGAACGCCATGCCCTGCCCATGCGTGCAGCCCATCGCGCGCAACGCGACCACCTGCTCGGGCAGGTCCACGCCCTCGGCGACCGACTGGAGCCCGAGATCGCCGGCGATCCGCAGCAGACCGCTGGTGATCTTGTGCAGCCGCGCCGACTCGACCACGCCCTCGACCAGGCCGCGGTCGAGCTTGAGGATGTCCACGGGCAGCCTCCTGAGGGCCGTGATGGCCGCGTAGCCGCTGCCGAAGCCGTCCAGCGCGATCCGCACCCCGAGCCGGCTCAGCGCGGTCAGCCGCCGCTCCAGCTCGTCCAGGGAGACGCGGGGGTCGGTCTCGGACAGCTCGACGACCAGTGCCCCGGGCGGCAGCCCGTGCCGGGTCAGCAGCCCCTCCACCGAGCCCAGCGGCGTCGAGCGGTCCAGCAGCCGCCGGGCACTCATCCGGACCGTCACGGGGACGACGGTCCCGGTCGCGGCCCGCTCGGCCGCCTGCTCCACAGCCTCCCGCAGGATCCAGCGGTCCAGCTCGGCCGTCTTGTCGCCGTCCTCGGTCACCCGCAGGAACTCGGCCGGGGTGAACAGCACCCCCTGCGAGGAGCGCCAGCGCGCCTGTGCGGAGACCGCCGTGATCCGGCCGTTCTGCAGGCACACCACGGGCTGGTGCAGCAGGGCGAACTCGCCGTCGTGCAGCGCGGCGCGCAGCCGGGTGGCCAGCTCCGCCTTGCGGACGACGTCCTGCTGCATCTGCGGCTTGTACAGCTCGACCCGGCCCTTTCCGGCCGACTTCGCGCGGTACATCGCCAGGTCGGCGTTGCGCAGCAGCTCCCCGGCGCCGAGGCCCGGTTCGGCGAAGGCGACGCCGATGGAGGCGTTGACCCTGACGTCGTTGCCGTCGATGGCGTACGGGTGGGAGAGGGTCACCCTGAGGCGGTTGGCGAGCTCCAGGATGTTCCGCTCGCGGGCGGCCCGGTCCCGGGTGCCGTCCCCGACGATCAGGGCCGCGAACTCGTCGCCGCCCAGCCGGGACGCGGTGTCCCCCTGCCGGACCGCGTCCTGGAGTCTGCGGGCGGCCTGGATGAGCAGTTCGTCACCGGCCTGGTGTCCGATCGTGTCGTTGACGGCCTTGAAGCCGTCCAGGTCGATGAAGAGCACCGCCGTACCCCGCAGGGCGGCGCCCCGGTCGGTGGCCCGGCGGCCGGACAGGGCCTGCTGCACGCGCTTGGTGAACAGCGCCCGGTTGGGCAGGTCGGTCAGCGGGTCGTGCTCGGCGTTGTGCTGCAACTGGGCCTGCAACCGCACTCTCTCGGTCACGTCCCGGCTGTTGAAGATCAGTCCGCCGTGGTGCCGGTTGACGGTCGACTCGACGTTGAGCCAGCCGCCGTCGCCGGAGCGGAACCGGCACTCGATGCGCGTGGTGGGCTCCTCCAACGGGCTCGCGGCGAGGAAACGGCGCACCTCGTGCACCACGCAGCCGAGGTCCTCCGGGTGGATGAGCCCGGCCAGCTCGGTGCCCACCAGCTCCTCGGCGGGTCTGCCGTACACCCCGGCGGCGGCCGGGGAGACGTACCGCAGGATGCCGTTGGGCGCGGCGATCATGATGACGTCGCTGGAGCCCTGCACCAGGGAGCGGAAGTGGTTCTCCTTCTGCGCCAGTTCCTGGGTGAGGGTGATGTTGTCCAGCAGCATGATGCCCTGCCGGATGACGAGCGCCAGCACCACGGCGCCCGCGGTGATCAGCACCACGTGGTCGGGCCTGCGGCCGTTGAGGACGTTGTACAGGATGCCCAGGGTGCACACCGCGGCGGCGAGGTACGGGGTGAGGGCGGCCAGCGAGCCGGTGAGCGGCCGGCCCGACGGGTACCGGGGGTGCTCGCCGCCCGGCGCGGACAGGGGCGGCTGCCGGCCCGTGCTGCGCCGTCCCGGCCGGTGCTCGTGGACCACGCGCGTGTGACCGTCCGCCGCGCGCGCCTCCCGCGCGCGCCGGCGCCGGGGCGCGGCCCAGGGCGCGTAGGCGAGCAGCAGCGAACCGGCGAACCAGCCCGCGTCCAGCAGTTGCCCGGAGCGGTAGCTGCTGTGCAGCAGCGGCGAGGTGAACAGGGCGTCGCACATCACGGTCAGCGCGAGCGCGCCGATCGCGGTGTTCACCGCGGTGCGGTTGCCCGGGGCGCGGCGGAAGTGCAGGGCGAGGACCATGCTGACGAGCGCGATGTCGAGCAGCGGGTACGCCAGGGACAGCGCGGCGTGCGCCACGCTGGAGCCTTCGATCCGGGCCGCCTGGGCGAGGGCGAGGCTCCAGGAGAGGGTCAGCAGCGAGCCGCCGATCAGCCAGGCGTCCAGTCCCAGGCAGATCCAGCCCGCCTTCGTCACGGGCCGCTTGGCGAGGACCAGCAGGCCGACGATGGCGGGCGGTGCGAAGCAGAGGAAGAACAGGTCGGCGTAGCTGGGGCTGGGCACGGGCCGGTCCAGCACGACCTCGTACCAGCCCCAGACCGCGTTGCCCAGCGCGGCCATGAGCGAGGAGAGGGCGAACAGCAGCCAGGCCGAGCGGAAGCGCACGCGCCGGCTGCGAGCGTAGAGGAAGCAGGAGACGGCGGCGGTGCCCGCCGCCGCGCTCAGGCCGAAGTCGCCCATGACGAGCGCGACTTGACTCGCGCCCCAGTCGAACGCGGCCCCGACGGCGTAGGCCGCGCAGATCACGGCGAGGACGAGCTGCTCCATCAGCCGGATGTTGCCGCCGATGACCGGCCGGCGGGGCGGCGGTGCCTCGTGCGGGTGCGGTGCGCGCGCCGCTCCGTCGAGGGTGGTCGTCACGGAGGGCGGGGCGCTCACCGGGGCCTCCCCGTGAGCGCCGCTCCCGTGTCCCGACGGTCCCGGTGCGCGGGGTGCGCATGCCTGCGACGACCGCTGTGCCTGCGCTGGTGGTGGCTGTGGTGGCCGGTGTGGTGTCCGCGCCTGCGCGCGGCCGTGCGCCAGGGTCGCCGTCGGCGGCTCCGCCGCGTCGGATCGTTCGTCCATAGGCCGTGCATCGCCCGTCGCCCCCCTCACGAATCTGAAATGTCCATCCCCGGCGCCGAGTGGTCAGCGGCGCAGCCCCTGTCGGGGACCATACACCAGGTTCGTCACTCAGGGACATAGTGTCTCTACGCTCCGTGACGACCAGCGAGGATGCGGGTACAGAACGCGCCCGAAAGGTTGCGGAGGGTGCCGGAAGCGGCCTAGCGCCCGTTTGCTCCCTTGGTTTCGGGTCCGGTCGTCAGGATCACGTTCCGCAAGGGCTGCCGGTTCACGAACCGGGTCAACTGGTCGGCGAGCAGCCTCCCGGCGCGGGGCAGGAAGGCCGAGGAGGGCCCGCCGACGTGCGGGCTGATCAGCACTCCGGGCGCCTGCCACAAGGGGTGGCCCGGGGGCAGCGGCTCGGGGTCGGTGACGTCCAGGGCGGCGGTGATCCGGCCCCGCTCCAGCTCGGTGAGGAGCGCCTTGGTGTCCACGACGGGACCGCGCGCGACGTTCACGAGCAGCGCGCCGTCCTTCATCCGGGCGAGGAAGCCGGCGTCGACGAGCCCCCTGGTCTCGTCCGTGAGCGGGGTGCAGAGGATCACGACATCCGCGTGTGGAAGCAGTGGAAGCACATCGGCGATCGGATGCACGGGACCGCGCGCGGTTGTGCGACCGGAGCGCGCAACGCGCGCCACCCGCGCGACCTCGAAGGGCACGAGCCGGTCCTCGATGGCGGCACCGATGGCCCCGTACCCGACGATCAGCACGTTCTTGTCGGCGAGGGCGGGGTGGAAACCGGCCGCCCAGCGCTCCTGTTGCTGGGCGCGTACGAAACCGGGGATGCCGCGCAGCGCGGCGAGGGTGAGGGTGAGCGCCAGCTCGGCCGTGCTCGTCTCGTGCACCCCGCGCGCGTTGCACAGCCGCACACCCGGCGGGATCACCGACAGCTGCCCGGTGATGTCGTCGACGCCTGCGGTGAGCGTCTGGATCAGCCGCACGTTCGTCAGGTGCTCCAGGGGGCCCACCCGCACCGACAGCCGCTTCATGTACGGCACCACGTACACGGCGCACTCCGCCGGGTCGCCGGGATACGGCTGCGCGCCGTCCTCTCCCCCGTCCCAGAACAGGTACCGGGGCCCCTCGGGCAGCCCCTCGATCTCCTCGGGCGGAATGGGAAGCCACACGTCTGCACTCATGCCAGGAGGCTATGTCAGGCACGCCGGCGCGCAGAGGTTAGGTTGGGGGCCGGGCTAAGGGAGGTTCACGAGCAGGTGGAGCGCAGGACGATCGGCGCGGGGGCGCTCGCGGTGGGGGCCGTCGGACTCGGATGCATGCCGATGAGCTGGGCGTACAGCGGATCGCGCCGGCGGGGGGAGGAGTCGGTCAGAGCGGTGCACCGCGCGCTGGACCTGGGCTGCGACCTCCTGGACACCGCGGACATGTACGGCCCGTTCACCAATGAGCTGCTGCTCGGCCGGGTGCTCAGGGAGCGGCGCCGGGACGCCTTCGTGTCCACGAAGGTGGGCCTGCTGGTGGGTGAGCAGCACATCGTGGCCAACGGCCGGCCCGGATATGTGCGGCGTGCCTGCGACGCCTCGCTGCGGCGGCTCCAGACCGATGTGATCGACCTGTACCAGCTGCACCGCGCCGATCCGGAGATACCCGTCGAGGAGACCTGGGGCGCGATGGCGGACCTGGTGCGGGCCGGGAAGGTGCGGGCCCTCGGTCTGTGCGCGGTGGGCGCGCGCGGCGGGCGCCGCCCGGGGGCCGGGCTGTACGACACGACGCTGCGCCAGTTGCGGCGGGTGCAGCAGGTGTTCCCGGTGAGCGCGGTGCAGGCGGAGCTGTCGGTGTGGTCGCCGGAGGCGCTGCGGGATCTGCTGCCGTGGTGCGAGGCGCGCGGTGTGGGCTTCCTCGCGGCGATGCCGCTGGGCAACGGCTTCCTGACCGGCACGCTGACACCGGGCGAGGGCTTCGAACCGGACGACCTGCGCGCCCGGCACCCCCGGTTCACCGCCGAGATGATGGCGGCCAACCAGCCGATCGTCGCGGGCCTGCGGCGCATAGCCCGCCGGCACGGCGAGGACATGACCCCGGCCCAGGTGGCGCTGGCCTGGGTGCTCGCCCAGGGCCGGCATGTGATCGCGCTGCCGGGCACCAAGCGGGAGCGCTGGGCGGCGCAGAACGCGGCGGCCGCCGGGCTGCGGCTGACCCCGAAGGACCTGGCGGAGGTGTCCGGGCTGCCGCCCGCCCAGGGATCGTGGGACTGAGCCGGCCACCAGGGGTCGCGGGCTGCCCGCCACCCGGCGGACACATGACCGAGGTTTTCGCGGTCGGCCGGTGGGGATCGGGAACCCGTGGGGGCGTGGCCGGTGTTCAGCAGGGAGAGCGTGCCGACAAGCCCGCCTGTGGAGCGCCACCGGACCGCCGCGGCGAAGGGAACCGTGATCGTGCGACGTAGAGCTGTGCCTGCCGCGCTGGCCGTGGCCGCCCTCCTGCTGGTGGCCGGCTGCTCCTCCGACGGCGGCAGCGCCCCGGGCGGCACCCCGGGCGCGACGGCCTCCGGGGCCACCGCTTCCGGGCACGGCACGGCCCCGGCCGCGCCGCTCCCCCCGGCCAAGGGCTCGGTGGAGGTGCTGCGCACGGTGGCCGAGGGTCTGAAGACACCGTGGGGGCTGGCTCCGCTGCCCGGCGGGGGCCTGCTCGTCTCCTCCCGGAACGAGGGCACGATCAGCCGGATCGACGAGAAGACCGGCCGGACGACCGAGCTGGGCACGGTCTCCGGGGTCTCGCCGGCCGGCGAGGGCGGCCTGCTGGGCATCGCCCTCTCCCCCGACTTCGCCTCGGACCACATGATCTACGCCTACTTCACCTCGGCCTCGGACAACCGCATCGTCCGCATGCTGTACGACGAGCGGAAGCCGGCCGGTGAGCAACTGGGCGCCCCGGACACGGTGTTCAAGGGCATCCCCAAGGGTGTCATCCACAACGGCGGCCGGATCGCGTTCGGTCCCGACCGCATGCTGTACGCGGGCACCGGCGAGAGCGGGGAGAAGGGCCTGGCGCAGGACAGGAAGTCGCTGGGCGGCAAGATCCTGCGGCTGACCCCGGACGGCGAACCGGCCCCGGGCAACCCGTTCCCCGGCTCGCCCGTGTATTCGTACGGCCACCGGAACGTCCAGGGTCTGGCCTGGGACGACAGACAGCGGCTGTTCGCCTCCGAGTTCGGGCAGGACACCTGGGACGAGCTGAACGCGATCGCGCCCGGTGGCGACTACGGGTGGCCCCGGGCCGAGGGAAGGTCATCCGAGGCCGGCTTGCGCAACCCGGTGGCCCAGTGGCACACCGACGACGCCTCCCCCAGCGGCATCGCCTACGTGAACGGCGTGATCTGGATGGCGGGCCTGAAGGGCGCGCGTCTGTGGCGCGTCCCGCTGAACGGCACCTCGGCCTCGGCCGCCCCGCAGGCGTTCCTGACGGGTGCCTACGGCCGGCTGCGTACGGTCGTCCCGGCGGGCGGCGACAGACTCTGGCTGGTGACGAGCAACACGGACGGCAGGGGCACCTCGAAGAAGGGCGACGACCGGGTGCTGGAGCTGCGGGTGCGGTGAGCGGCGCGCCTTCCCGGGAGGGGCCGCGCGGCTACTCCTCCCCGGTGGGCGCTTCGGGCTCCGGCTCGGCAGCCGCCCTCTCCGGCAGGCGTATCACCGCCTTCCCGGAGGTCAGGTCTATGGGACCGCGGCCGGGATCGTTGTCGCCCACGTCCTCGCGGGTCAGTTCCAGCCGGTTCTGCTCGTCCCGGGTGTGCTTGCGGCCGGGTGCGAACAGTTCCTCGAAGGCGTTGAACACGGCTCCCCCTCACTGCCGGTTTCCTCCAGCGTAGGTCTCAGCCCGGTGTTTCGGCAGTGAGCGTCCCGGCCGCGAACAGCCCCAGCCGGTGGGCCACGGCCGCCGCCTCCCCCCGGCCCGAGACACCGAGCTTGCCGAGGATGTTGGAGACGTGCACGCTCGCGGTCTTCGGGGAGATGAACAGCTCCGCCGCTATCTGGCGGTTGGTGCGGCCGGCCGCGACCAGGTGCAGGACGTCCCGCTCGCGGCTGGTGAGACCGAGTGCCGTGGCCGGGTCGGCGGGGGCCTGGCGGGTGGCGCCGGTCAGGGTGAGGCGGGCGCGCTGGGCGAGCCGGGCGACGGCGCCGGCCAGGGGGCGCGCGCCGAGGTGGTCGGCGACCGCCCCGGCCAGCCGGAGCAGTTCCACCGCGCGCTCGCGCTCGTCGTCGCCGCCCTCGGCCAGCAGCGCCGCGGCGAGGCGGTGGCGGACCCGGGCGAGGTCGTAGGGCCGGTCCAGGCACTCGAAGGCGGTGACGACAGGGCACCAGGTGCCGACGGTGTCCCGGCCCTCGGCGCGCAGCAGTTCGGCGCGGGTCCACTGGCCGTAGGCCTGCCAGAGCGGGACGCCGGTGGTGAGGGTCCGTGCGGCCGCCGAGAGACGGTCCAGGGTCCCGGCGCGGCCGGGCAGGGCGGCGGGCAGGGCGCGGGCGTCGGCCTCGGCGGTGGCGGCGGCCAGCAGCAGGGGCCAGCCGTAGCGGTGGGTGCCGGGCGGGAAGCCGGCGTCGAGGGCCGGGAGCAGTGCCGCGCGGGCGTCGGTGATCCGGCCCTCGGCGGCGGCGACCCCGAGGACGATGCCGGCCACGGGCAGGGACTGCTGGGGCATCGGGTCGTGGGTGCCGTACCAGGCGCGGGCGGCGGCGAGGTGCCGGCCGGCCTCGGCGTGGTCGCCGCGGGCGAGGGCCAGGTGGGCCCGCAGCACGGCACCCGCGCCTCGGGGCATCGCGCCGTGGCCGACCCGGGTGGCGTGCGCGGCGGCCTCGGCGGCCTCCTGCCACCGGCCGAGCGAGTACAGCGCCTCGGACAGGTTGCCCCACATCCAGGCCCCGGAGTCCAGCATCCCGTAGGCGCGGCAGAACTCGATGCCCTCGCGCAGCAGGGGGACGGCCTCCCGGTCCCGGCCGACGCTCTGCAGCACGGACGGCAGGTTCACGTAGGCGCGGGCCGCGACCTGGTGCATGCCCTCCGCGCGGGTGTCCCGCAGCACCTGCCGCATCTCCGCCAGACCGGCCTCCGGCTCGCCGGACTCCACGGTCAGCCCGCCCAGGGTGAGGCGGGCGTCCAGTTCGGTCTCCCGGGCGCCGACCATGCGGGCGTACTCCACGGCCCGCTCGGCGGCGGCCAGCGCTTCGGGGCCCGGCCGGCGCTGCATGGACCAGCTGGCCGCGACCGCCAGCACCTCCGCGTGCACCTCCGACGGCGGCAGTCCGCGCACCAGCTCCTGGGCGGTGGCCAGCTCCTGCCGGCCGTCGCCGCGCGCCGTGGCCTGGATCAGCCGGGAGCGCTGCACCCAGAACCAGGCGGCGCGCAGCGGGTCCGGCTCCTCCTCAAGGAGGCGCAGGGCACGCTTGGTGATCTTCAGGGCGCGTTCCCGCTCGCCGCCGAAACGGCCCGCCACGGCCGCCTCGGCCAGCAGGTCGAGGTAGCGCAGCGGTGTGGTGGCCGGGTCGCAGCCGCACGGGGGGTAGACCTCGGCGTAGTCGACCGGGCGCAGGGCGGAGCGGACCTGTGCCGGGGCGCTGTCCCACAGCTCCATCGCCCGTTCCAGCAGTCTTAGTTGCTCGGTGTAGGCGTGCCGGCGGCGGGCGACGACGGCGGCGGACAGGACGGCGGGCAGGGCCTTCGCGGCGTCGTGGGCGTGGTACCAGTAGCTGGCCAGGCGCATCACGCGGGCGTCGGCCGGGACCAGTGCCGGGTCGGCCTCCAGGGCCTCCGCGTAGCGCCGGTTGAGCCGGGAGCGTTCGCCGGGCAGCAGGTCGTCGGCGACGGCCTCGCGGACCAGGGAGTGGCGGAAGCGGTAGCCGTCGCCGGTGCGGGTGGGGGTGAGGATGTTGGCGCCGACTGCGGCCCGCAGCGCCTCGATGAGGTCGTCCTCGGCGAGCCTGGCCACGGCGGCGATCAGCCGGTACTCCACCGTGGAGCCGCCCTCGGCGACGATCCGCGCGACCCGCTGGGCGGGCTCGGGCAGTGCTTCGACCCGGACGAGGAGCAGGTCGCGCAGGGAGTCGGTGAGGCCGGTGCAGTCGCCCGGCGTGGCGGCGACGGCGAGCTCCTCGATGAAGAAGGCGTTGCCGTCGGAGCGTGCGTAGATCTCGTCCACGTGTGCGGGGTCGGGTTCGGCGGCGAGGATGCCCGCGATCTGGCGGCCGGCCTCCTCGCGGGTGAAGCGGGCGAGTTCGATGCGGCGGACGGTGCGCAGCCGGTCCAGTTCGGCGAGCAGCGGGCGCAGCGGGTGGCGGCGGTGGATGTCGTCGGAGCGGTAGGTGGCCAGGACGAGGAGGCGGCCCGCGCGCAGGGTGCGGAAGAGGTAGGCGAGGAGATGGCGGGTGGAGGCGTCGGCCCAGTGCAGGTCCTCCAGGACGAGGACGACGGTGTGCTCGGCGGCGATCCGTTCCAGCAGCCGGGCGGTGAGCTCGAACAGACGGGCCGTGCCCTGTTCGTCGGGACGGCCGGCGCCGGCCTCGCCGAGGTCGGGCAGCAGCCGGGCCAGTTCCTCCTCCTGGCCGGCCGCCGCCGCCGCGAACTCCTCGGGCAGGGTGTCGCGCAGGGCGCGCAGCGCGGCGGAGAAGGGGGCGAACGGCAGTCCGTCCGCGCCGATCTCCACACAGCCGCCGACGGCGACGACGGCGTCGTGCCGGACGGCGACGGTGGCGAACTCCTCCACGAGGCGGGTCTTGCCCACGCCCGCCTCGCCGCCGAGCAGCAGCGCCTGCGGCTCGGCCCGGGCGGCACGGGCGAGCGCGTCGTTCAGCGTGTCCAACTCGTCGGCGCGGCCGACGAACACGGGACTGACGGACCTGTTCTCCACGGGCCCGAGCACCGCACGGGGCCTGAACGGCCCGGCACCGGTTTTCCACAGCCCCTGTGTGATGGTCGTACCGGTGGCCGGCGGTGCCGTACCGGCCGGGGGCAGGGTCACGCGGTGCGTGGCAGCCGGTGCCGGCGCGGGCCGTCGGTATGCGACTCGGCGGCCGGGGCTCCGTCGCCGGCGCGGCGGGCGGCGCGGCGGGACCGCAGGACCTCGCGGGCCAGGCGGTCCTCTTCGGCCGTGCGACGCAGCTCGTCGGAGCGCAGGCGGTGCAGTTCGAGGGCGTACATGGCGGGTCCTTCCGGGAGGGACGGTGTCGAGTGCCGCTTTCCGCGACACCTCCACCCTCGTTTCCCGGAGGGGTCCGCCACATCGGGAGAGTGCCGCATCTTCGTGGCGGCAGCCGGGCCGCGCACACGCGTAAGGGGCCTCAGGGCGGCGGTGAGTCGCTCACGCGCGCCCTAAGGCCCCCCTGGGACCGGGGGTTCCCGACGTGCTCTCAGCCGGTCGAGGGCAGGCCGAGCAGGGCGTCGGAGTACTTCAGGACGGCGAGCAGCAGTCCGATGACGCCGAGCGAGACACCCGCCCAGGCGACCGACTTGATCCACGCGGCCTGCGGGCGGCCGGGCGTGCCGAACGCGGGCCGGGCCAGCACGACCACGCCGGTGATCAGCGCGGCCAGCGCGAACAGGCCGGCCCACAGGGCGGTGGCGTGCCAGGCGTCGCCGTAGACCTCCTTGATCTGCCGGGCGACACTCGCGGTCGAGGACGTCTGCAGCTGGCCGACGAGCTGCTCGCGCGCGGACGCGACGGTGCCGATCCAGCCGCCGCTGAGCGAGACCAGGCCCAGCGCGGCGGAGACGACGGCGCCGGCGCCCTGGCCCACCCCGGAGGGCGTCTTGCCGCCGGCGGCTTCCGTCGCGTCGCCCGCCTCGCCGCCGGCGGCTTCCGCGGCCTCCTCGGCGCCCTGGTTCTCGGCGGCCGGGTCCCCGGCGGCCTGGTTCTCGGCGCTCTGTTCCTCGGCGGCCTGTTCCTCGGCGCTCTGCTCCGCCGCGGGACCCACCGTCGTCGTCTCGTCGTCCTTGCGCGCCCCGGTGCCGGCCTCAGTGCCGCCCGTGGCGCCTTCCGCTGTCTTCGTTGCCATGCCCGGCACCGTACGGACGCTCTCTGAGAGGTCCCTTAACGATCGTCGTGCGCGGTACGCGCGCGTGCCGCACGCCACTCGGGCGCGAGCACCGACCAGATCTCGGTGCTGGTGCGCACACCCCGGTGCCGGTAGTTCTCGCGGAGCACGCCCTCACGCGTCATGCCGAGCCGCCGGGCCACGTTGATGCTCGGCTCGTTGGCCGAGGACACCTGCCACTCCACCCGGTGCATGCCGCGCTCCTCGAAGGCCCAGTCGAGCAGCACCCGCATCCCGCGCGTGACCAGCCCGCGCCCGGCCGCGGCCGGCTCCAGCCAGCAGCCGGCCTCGCAGACCCCGCCCGGGGTGTCCCAGACGCGGAACAGCAGGCCGCCGACGAGCGTGCCGTCCAGCCAGATGCCGTGCAGGCCGCCGGCGTCGGCGGCGCGCTTGTCGGCGTACGCCTTCAGCCAGCCACGGGCTCCGTCGAGGTCGGACACCACGTCCGTCAGACCGACGTGCCGGCCGATGAACTCCCGGCCCCGGTCGATGTTGGCGAGCAGTTCCTGGGCGTGCCAGACCTCCAGGGGCCGCAGTTCGGCGGCGTCACCGAGCGATATCGCGTACATCGTGCCGTTGTTCCTTCCGTAGTGCGTGGGGCACGAGCAGCGTACGCAGCGCGAAGGCGTCGAGGGCGGCGACGGAGGCGGGCGCGGCGCCGCCGCCGACCGGCGCGGTGGCGATCGGCGGGGGGAGGCGATCGGGCCGAGGGCGAGAACGGAAAGGACGTCAGTCGAACTGGTCGCCGAGCGCCATGACCATCGTCCCGGCCACGAGCAGCCACAGGGCCCTGCGGGTGCGGCCCTGGGAACCGAGGAGGGCCGCGAGCGCGCAGACGGCGGCGCCGAGGCCGTAGGCCGCCGGCACGCGGGCGGGTGCGGACCCGGTGAGCCGCAGCAGGGAGGCGGCGAGCCCCGCGAGGCAGAGGAGCGCTCCGGTGCCGGCCGCGGTCCACCGGGCCCGCCGGGCGTCCTCGACGTACCCCTCCGGCTCCTCGGTTATCGGGGGCTCGATGTCGGAATCGGTGCGTCCACTCATGGCGGGCGAGCGTACCGTCGCCGCTCGGGAAACCCTGCTGCGGGGCGGTGCCTGCGGATGCTGGGCACGGTCGCCTGTGACCGAGAACCCGGGAACGACCGAAGCGTGGCTCAGCCGCCTCACCCGTCCGCGCCACCACGCAGCAACGGCTACGACGCCCGCTGGACCATCGAGAACCAGGTGGGCCCGCACGCCCTGTGGCTGCCGGAGTGGCTGGCGCCCGCGCCCGGCCTCGACCGGCTGCCGCCCGGCGCACGGGTGCTCGGCCTGGGCTGCGGAACGGGCCATGACGTCCCCGTGGGCCTTCAGGTGCTCCGGCGGCTCGGTCCCGGCGGTCTCCTCGCGCGGCGACGGCACCACCACCCCGATCCGCCCGCCCGGCTTCAGCAGCCGCGTGAGTGGGGGCAGACAGAGGACAGAACCCGGATTACGGGCGTCCCGCTCCCCCGGCTGGTGGCACCGGGGCCGGACGCGCACGGGCGCCCTGACCGTCGAGGCCGCCGACCGGCTGGTGGACGGCCGGCGGGACTGGCTGCCGTGGGGTGAGGTGTGCGCCGAGGAGAGCCCGAGCGAGGTCGTGGCCGGGCCGGCACGCGACTCGGCGGAGCCGCCGAGGGCCGACCAGGGGCGCCTGCTGGGACCCGCCCGGGCCGTGGGACGGCGCGACCAGCCGTACGGCCCCGGAGGGCATCCCTCCGGGGCCGTACACCGCCTGCCGTCAGCCCTCGCTGACGCCCAGCCTCTCCAGGATCAGCTCCTTGACGCGGGCCGCGTCGGCCTGGCCGCGGGTGGCCTTCATGACCGCGCCGACCAGGGCGCCCGCCGCGGCCACCTTGCCGCCGCGGATCTTGTCCGCGATGGCCGGGTTGCCGGCGATGGCCTCGTCGACGGCCGTGCCGAGCGCGGAGTCGTCGGAGACGACCTTCAGACCGCGCTTGTCGACGACCTCGTCCGGGGTACCCTCGCCCGCGAGGACGCCCTCGATGACCTGGCGGGCCAGCTTGTCGTTCAGGTCACCCTTCGCGACCAGCTCGGTGACCCGGGCCACCTGCTGCGGCGTGATCGCCAGCTCCTCCAGCGCCTTGCCGGACTCGTTGGCGCTGCGCGCCAGTTCGCCCATCCACCACTTGCGGGCGGAGGCCGCGTCGGCACCGGCGTCGATGGTGGCGACGATCGGGTCCAGCGCGCCGGCGTTGAGGATCGCCTGCATGTCGGTGGCGGAGATGCCCCACTCGGCCAGCAGCCGGGTGCGGCGGGCCAGCGGCAGCTCGGGCAGGGCCCCGCGGATCTCCTCGACCCACTCGCGCGACGGCGCGACCGGCACCAGGTCGGGCTCCGGGAAGTACCGGTAGTCCTCGGCCTCCTCCTTCACGCGGCCCGAGGTCGTGGACCCGGTGTCCTCGTGGAAGTGGCGGGTCTCCTGGACGATCGTGCCGCCCGAGGACAGCACGGCCGCGTGCCGCTGGATCTCGAAGCGGGCCGCGCGCTCCACCGAGCGCAGGGAGTTGACGTTCTTCGTCTCCGAGCGCGTGCCGAACTTGTCGGCGCCCTTGGGCATCAGCGACAGGTTGACGTCGCAGCGCATCTGGCCCATCTCCATGCGGGCCTCGGACACGCCGAGGGCCCGGATGAGCTCGCGCAGCTCGCGGACGTACGCCTTCGCCACCTCGGGGGCCCGCTCACCGGCGCCCACGATCGGCTTGGTGACGATCTCGATCAGCGGGATGCCGGCGCGGTTGTAGTCCAGCAGGGAGTGGGACGCGCCGTGGATACGGCCGGTGGCACCGCCGACGTGCGTCGACTTGCCGGTGTCCTCCTCCATGTGGGCGCGCTCGATCTCCACGCGGAAGACCTCGCCGTCCTCCAGCTGCACGTCGAGGTAGCCGTTGAAGGCGATCGGCTCGTCGTACTGGGAGGTCTGGAAGTTCTTCGGCATGTCCGGATAGAAGTAGTTCTTCCGGGCGAAGCGGCACCACTCGGCGATCTCGCAGTTCAGTGCGAGACCGATCTTGATCGCGGACTCGACGCCGGTCGCGTTGACGACCGGGAGCGCGCCGGGCAGGCCGAGGCAGACCGGGCAGGTCTGGCTGTTCGGGTCGGCGCCGAGCGCCGTCGAGCAGCCGCAGAACATCTTCGTCTTGGTGCCGAGTTCGACATGGACCTCGAGGCCCATGACGGGGTCGTACGACGCCAGCGCGTCCTCGTACGACACCAGGTCGGTCGTGGTGGTCACGGTGAAAACTTCCCTCTCAGCCCAGCAGGACGTCGTCGTCGCCCAGCCGCTTCAGCTCGCGGTAGAGGATGGCGAGGCCGGTGACGATGCCGGCGGCGGTGACGACGGCGTCGACGAGCCGCAGCGTGTCGTTCTCGGCGCGGGCCTTCTTGATCTGCTTGGCGGCGCCGACCGCGCCGAACGCGGTGGCGGCCATGGACAGGTACGTACCGGACTTGGACTTCTTGAAGCCCTTGGCCTTGGTCAGTGCGCTCACAGCGACGGTGCCTCCTCCAGCAGCGGGTGACCCCACTTTTCCACGAAGGCGGCCTCGACGGCGGCGCCCACCTTGTACAGCCTGTCGTCCTTCATCACCGGGGCGATGATCTGCAGGCCGACCGGGAGGTTGTCCTCCGGGGCGAGGCCGCAGGGCAGGGACATGGCCGCGTTGCCCGCCAGGTTGGTCGGGATGGTGCACAGGTCCGCGAGGTACATCGCCATCGGGTCGTCGGCGCGCTCGCCGATCGCGAAGGCGGTGGTCGGGGTCGTCGGGGAGACGATCACGTCGACCTGCTCGAAGGCCTTGTCGAAGTCCCGCTTGATCAGCGTGCGGACCTTCTGGGCGCTGCCGTAGTACGCGTCGTAGTAACCGCTCGACAGGGCGTACGTGCCGAGCATGATGCGGCGCTTCACCTCGGGGCCGAAGCCCGCCTCACGGGTGAGGGAGGTGACCTCCTCGGCGGAGTGCGTGCCGTCGTCGCCGACCCGCAGGCCGTAGCGCAGGCCGTCGAAGCGGGCGAGGTTGGAGGAGCACTCCGACGGGGCGATCAGGTAGTACGCCGACAGGGCGAGGTCGAAGGACGGACAGTCCAGCTCGACGATCTCGGCGCCCAGTTCCTTCAGCACCTCGACGGACTCGTCGAAGCGCTGGATGACGCCCGCCTGGTAGCCCTCGCCGCGGAACTGCTTGACCACGCCGACGCGCATGCCCTGGACGCTGCCGTTGCGGGCGGCCTCGACGACCGGCGGGACCGGGGCGTCGATGGAGGTGGAGTCGAGCGGGTCGTGACCTGCGATGACCTCGTGCAGCAGGGCGGCGTCGAGCACCGTGCGGGCGCAGGGGCCGCCCTGGTCGAGCGAGCTGGAGAACGCGACCATGCCGTAGCGGGAGACCGCGCCGTACGTCGGCTTCACACCGACCGTGCCGGTGACGGCGGCCGGCTGGCGGATGGAGCCGCCGGTGTCGGTGCCGATGGCGAGGGGGGCCATGTGCGCGGCCAGCGCGGCGGAGGAGCCGCCGCCGGAGCCGCCGGGGATCTTGGTGAGGTCCCACGGGTTGCCGGTCGGGCCGTAGGCGCTGTTCTCGGTGGAGGACCCCATGGCGAACTCGTCCATGTTGGTCTTGCCGAGGATGACCACGTCGGCGGCCTTCAGCCGCTTGGTGAGCGTCGCGTCGTACGGCGGGATCCAGCCCTCGAGCATCTTCGAGCCGACGGTCGTGGGCACGCCCTCGGTGGTGAAGATGTCCTTGAGCGCGAGCGGGACGCCGGCCAGCGGGCCGAGCTTCTCGCCGCGCTCCCGCTTCTCGTCCACGGCACGGGCCTGGGCGAGGGCGCCCTCGCGGTCGACGTGGAGGAAGGCGTGCACCTTCTCGTCGACCGCCTCGATCCGGGCGAGGTGGGCCTCGGTGACCTCGACGGCCGTCAGCTCGCCGGAGGCGATCTTGGCGGCGGTCTCGGCCGCGGTGAGCCTGATGATGCTGTTGTTGTCCGTCATGGCGGTCACTCCTCCCCCAGGATCTGCGGCACCTTGAAACGCTGCTGCTCCTGTGCCGGGGCGCCGGAGAGCGCCTGCTCGGGGGTGAGCGAGGGACGGACCTCGTCCGGCCGCATGACGTTCGTCAGCGGCAGCGGGTGGGAGGTCGGCGGTACGTCTTGGTCGGCGACCTCGCTGACGCGGGCGACCGCGCCGATGATGTCGTCCAGCTGTCCCGCGAAGTGATCGAGTTCTTCGGGCTTCAGCTCCAGACGCGCCAGCCGGGCGAGGTGGGCGACCTCCTCGCGCGTGATGCCAGGCATGCAGCGATCCTCTGGGGTGAGTGTGTGGTTCGGGCCGGGGGCTGTTCGTGCCGTTCCCGTCGTCCGCCCGGAGGGCGGGTGACGGAACGGGACGACCAGCCCCAATCCTATGGGGCGGGGCGGCCTGACCGTGAAACGGTTTCCCCCCGCCCCGGCCTCAGCGGCGGCGCCCGTCCCAGGCGTCGCTCCCCAGGAAGTGGTTGTCGTACAGCTCCTGGACCTCCAGCAGGCTCTCCGGGGTGACCTCGCCGAGGCGGATGCGCTGGAGGTGGCGGAAGTACTCGAAGCGCTCGACGCCCGGGGTGATGACGATGAGCAGGTCCGCGGTGCTGCCGGGGGCGGCGGCGAAGGCGTGGGGCCGGTCCGGCGGCACGATGATCAGGTCGCCGCGCCCGGCGGTGACGACATCGTCGCCGGACAGCACCTCGGCCTCGCCGTCGAGCAGGTAGAACATCTCGGCCGAGTTGTGGTGCACGTGCGGCCGGGCCCCGTCGGCGCCCTCGGCGAGCGTGACGCGCACGGTGGACAGCGCGCCGCCGCTGGCGCTGCTGTCGGCCAGCAGCCTGACGGCGACGGGCGCGTCGCCGACGACCTCCGCCTCGGCGTCCCGGACCAGCACGGTCTCGTCGAACCTTGGCACGAACAACGACATGGCGGCATCCCCCTCGTGTGAGCCCGCTGCGGGGCGGTCAGACCGCGAAGAGCAGTCCGGCACCGATCAGTACAACGATCGCGGTGGCGAAGTGGATCCCGAAGGCGACGGCTTTCCGCCCGCCGTGGCGCAGGACGATGAACGTGTCGGCGAACGGCACGAGTGCCACGCAGAGCATGAACCACGCCTCGGCGCGGGCGCCGGCGAAGGCGAGCAGGGCGAGGCCCACCAGCCCGAGGGTGCCGTCCCTGAGTCCCTTGACCGACAGGTAGGCGCGGGCGTCGCCGTGCGGGTCGGCGGGGACTCCGTAGCCGGCGGCCGCGGGTCCGGGCCGGAACCAGAACCGGTAGCCGAGGAACACGCAGAACAGGTCGAGCAGGACGGCCAGGGTGTACGCGGTGACGGTCATGTGTGGTTCTCCCCCATCGATTTCTAGCGTTGCTAGGCGTGAGAGCGAAGCTAGCAGATCATCGACAGATTGACTAGCGCTGCTAGAATCACGGCCATGCCTATCCAGGCGCGCCGGGAGCGCGAACGAGCGGAACGCGCGCGGCTGATCGTCACGGCCGCCCGGGAACTGGCGGAGGCCGAGGGCTGGGACGCGGTGACCACGCGCCGGCTGGCCGCCGAGATCGAGTACAGCCAGCCGGTCCTCTACAGCCACTTCCGGGGCAAGGGCGCGATCATGGCGGCGGTCGCGGCGCAGGGGTGCGCCGACCTGGCGGCGGAGCTACGCCGGGCCCGTACGGCGGCGCGGGGCACGCGGGAGGCGCTGGCGGCGGTGGCCCGGACGTACACGTCCTTCGGCAGGCGCCGGCCCGCCCTCTACGACGCGATGTTCACCCACCTGGTGGACCTGCCGTTCGCGGCGCGGGAGGCGCCCGCGCCGCTGCGGGAGGCCTTCGCCGAACTGCTCCTCGCGGTGGAACCGGCCGCGGCCGAGGGCGATGACCCCGGGCTGCTGACGGAGACGTTCTGGGCGGGGCTGCACGGCCTGGTGACGCTGACGCGCGGCGGCAGGCTGCCGGAACGCGCGCACGAGGCGCGCCTGGCGCTGCTCATCGGCCGCTTCGCCGGGGACTAGGGACTTTCTCCTGACGCCGCCGAGAGGCCCCGCGGGGCCTCTCGGCGGGAGCTACTCGGCCGCGGGCAGTGCGGCGCGCGGCCGTTGCCAGCCGCGGGAACCCCGCGCCAGCAGCCAGGCCGTGGCCTCCTCGGGCGGCATCGCCGCGGCGACCAGCCATCCCTGCACCGCGTCGCAGCCCAGGTCCCGCAGCCGCTCCCACGTCTCGTCGTCCTCGACCCCCTCGGCGACGACCAGGAGGCCCAGGGAGTGCGCGAGATCCACCGTGCAGCGCACGATCTCCGCGTCCTGGGCGTCGACGGCCAGCCGGGCCACGAAGGAGCGGTCGATCTTCAGCTCGCTGACGGGGAGCCGCCGCAGGTGCACCAGCGACGAGTAGCCGGTGCCGAAGTCGTCCAGGGACATCTTCACGCCGTGGCCGGTGAGCCCGGCGAGGGTGTCGGCGGCCCGCTGCGGGTCCTCCAGCAGCACGTGCTCCGTGATCTCCAGCTGGAGCGCCCCGGCGGGGACGCCGTGCCGGGCCAGGCGCGCGGCGACCGAACCGGCGAATCCCGGGGTGTGCACGTCGCGCGGGGAGACGTTGACGGCGACCGGCACCCGCAGCCCCTGTGCGCGCCACCGGGCGACCTGGCCAAGCGCGGTCTCCAGGACGTACTCGGTGAGGTGGGGCATCAGCCCCGAGGACTCCGCTATCGCTATGAACTCGTCCGGCGGCACCTTGCCGCGCTCCGGGTGCACCCAGCGGACCAGGGCCTCCAGGCCGGCGACCTGTCCGTCGAAACGGACCTTGGGCTGGTAGTGGAGCTGCACCTCGTGCGCGTCCAACGCCCTGCGCAGGTCGCCCAGCAGGCCGAGGCGGTCCGGGGTGTTGGAATCCCGCTTGGACTCGTAGACCTCGACGCCCGTGCGGTCCCTCTTCGCCTGGTACATCGCGACGTCGGCGCGGCGCAGGAGCCCTTCGGCGTCGAGCGCGTGGTCGGGGAAGACGGCGACGCCGGCGCTGGCCTCCAGGACGAGGGTGAGTCCGTCCAGGTCGAGCGGGGAGCTGAGGTCGGTGACGAGGCCGCGGGCGACGCGGGTGGCCGACGTGGTGGAGTCGGCTACGGGCAGTAAGACCGCGAACTCGTCACCGCCGAGCCGGGCGGCCTCGGCACCGCGCGGCAGGGCGAGCCGCAGCCGGTCGGCGATCTGGAGCAGCAGCCGGTCACCGGCCAGATGACCCAGGGTGTCGTTCACCGAACGGAAGCGGTCGAGGTCGATCAGCATGAGCGCGGAGCGCGCCCCGATGCGGTCGGCGTCGTCCAGGGCGGTCCAGATGCGCTCCAGCAGCCACTGCCGGTTGGGCAGCCCGGTCAGCGGGTCGCGCAGCTGCTCCTCGGCGCGGGCACGGGCCATCCACAGCGTGGAGTCCAGGGCGATGAGCGGGATGGCGAACAGCGGCAGCAGGACCGGCTGGGTGTCGGCGACGACGCACAGCAGGGGCGCGATGCCGAGCAGGGCGACGGCGACCAGGCCCTGGCGGACCAGGGCGGTGCGGGCGACGGTGGGCACCCCGCCGCCGCGCGGGGCGTTCAGGTACCACAGCAGGCCGCGGCCGACGGCGAGGTAGGCGACCGCGACCAGCATGATCTGGGGTGCCGTGGCGACGCTCCAGGTGCCGGGTCGCCAGGGCTCCTCGACGCTCGGGACCCGGCCGAACGCGCCGAGCAGCAGGGCGCCGACGCCGATGCCGAGGATGTCGGCCGCGCCGTGCAGCACCCCTTGCCGCCAGCGGTTGCGGCGGGCGATGCCGACCAGGACGACGACGGCGAGGCTGACCAGGCCGGCGGGCACCCAGCCGTACAGCAGCAGGACGGCGAGGGTGAGGGCGGCGCCCGATCCGGTGCCGCCCGACCAGCGGGCGCGGCCCAGCATGACGAGGTGGCCGACGATGACGCCGGTGAGCAGGGCCAGCGACCAGCCGACCGTGCCACCGGGGAAGAGGGCGTGGTGACCGGCGTAGGCGCGGTAGAACCCGGCGCCCAGGACGAGTCCGGCGGCGGCCACGGCGGCCGTGGGCAGGGCGGGCCAGGACAGGTGCCGTTCGGTGTCGGCGCCGGCCAGGCCGGGGGCGGGCGCGACGGCGGACAGGGAGGCGCGGGCGTCGGTGACCGCGCCCGGTCCGGCCGTGCGCCCGACGCCCCGTCCGCTCCACCGGTTGACCCGCCACACGCCCGCGCGGCGGCGCAGGCGCAGCCATGAGTCCGGGGCGGCGCTCTCGGTCGGTTCCATTCCCGTCCCTCTCACAGCCGGCGGTGCCCACGCCACGCGGCCCGATGCCCGACAACCATCAGCAGCTCCGCGTCGAAGAAACCTTCCCCGCGCCCGTGGAGGGCACGGAAATGCCCCAGCCGTAGCTGGGCACGGCAGGCGCACACCTCAACAGTAGGCCGCGGAAGGCTTCCACGGGCAGCGGTCTCCGACGGTTGCCCGAATGCGCCCGGGCCACCCGTATGCATCTGATATGCGCCGATCGGGTGGCCTTCAACCGCTACTCCCCGGTCGGAAGCGCGACTTCGGCCGCCGCCTCGGGGCCCTGTTCCAACAGGACGCCGAAACCGTCCTCGTTCAGCACGGGAACCTTCAGCTGCATGGCCTTGTCGTACTTCGATCCGGGGTTGTCACCCACAACGACGAACGAGGTCTTCTTCGACACCGAACCGGTCACCTTCGCGCCCTGGCGCTGCAACGCCTCCTTGGCGCCGTCCCGGGTGAAGTTCTCCAGCGTGCCGGTGACGACGACCGTGAGCCCCTCCAGCGGACGCGGCCCCTCCTCCTCGCCGGACGACTGGTCCTCCAGGGGGACGCCCGCGGCCTTCCACTTGCGGACGATCTCGCGGTGCCAGTCCTCGGCGAACCACTCCTTGAGCGCGGCGGCGATGATGGGGCCGACGCCGTCGGTGGCCGCCAGCTCCTCCTCGGTCGCCTGTTCGATGCGGTCGATGGACCGGAACTCGCGCGCCAGCGCCTGCGCGGCCACCGGTCCCACGTGCCGGATCGACAGCCCGTTCAGGAAGCGGGCCAGCGGACGGGACTTGGCCGCCTCGATGTTCGCCAGCAGGGCGAGGGTGTTCTTCTTCGGCTCGCCCTTCTGGTTGGCGAAGACCGTGACGACCTTCTCCTCGCCGGTCTTCGGGTCGCGCTTGGGCAGGCCGCTGTCCGGGTCGAGGACGTAGGCCTTGATGGGCAGCAGCTTCTCCACCGTCAGGTCGAACAGGTCGCCCTCGTCCACCAGCGGCGGGTCGGCCGGCTCCAGCGGACGGGTGAGCGCGGCGGCGGCCACCGCGCCGAAGTGCTCGATGTCCAGACACTCCCGGCCGGCGAGGTAGGACACCCGCTCGCGCAACTGGGCGGGGCAGCCGCGCGCGTTGGGGCAGCGGAGGTCGATGTCGCCCTCCTTCATGGGCCGCAGCGGCGTCCCGCACTCGGGGCACTCTCCCGGCATCACGAACTCCCGCTCGCTGCCGTCCCTGAGGTCGACCACCGGGCCCAGGATCTCCGGGATGACGTCGCCGGCCTTGCGCAGGACCACGGTGTCCCCGATGAGCACGCCCTTGGCCTTGACGACCTCCTGGTTGTGCAGGGTGGCGAACTCCACCTCGCTGCCCGCGACCGTGACCGGCTCGACCTGCGCGTACGGCGTGACGCGGCCCGTGCGGCCGACGCCCACCTTGATGTCGACGAGCTTGGTGTTGACCTCCTCCGGCGCGTACTTGTAGGCGATCGCCCAGCGCGGTGCCCGCGCGGTGGAGCCGAGCCGGCCCTGGAGGCGGATCTCGTCCAGCTTGACCACGACACCGTCGATCTCGTGCTCGACGGAGTGGCGGTTCTCGCCGTAGTACGCGATGAACTCCCGTACGCCGGCGAGGTCGTCGACCACGCGGTTGTGCGGGGAGGTGGGCAGGCCCCAGGTCTTCAGCAGGTCGTACGCCTGCGAGAGCCGGGTCATGCCCGAGAAGCCCGCCAGGGCGCCGATGCCGTGGACGACCATGTGCAGCGGGCGGGTCGCGGTGACCCGCGGGTCCTTCTGGCGCAGCGAACCGGCGGCGGCGTTGCGGGGGTTGGCGAAGGGCTTGTCGCCGGCCGCGACCAGGCGTTCGTTCAGTTCGAGGAACTTCTCCATCGGGAAGTAGACCTCGCCGCGGATCTCCACCAGGTCGGGCACCTTGTCGCCCGTCAGGCGGTCCGGGATCTCCGCGATCGTCCGGACGTTCGGCGTGATGTCCTCGCCGGTGCGGCCGTCGCCGCGGGTGGCCGCGCGTGTGAGGCGGCCCTTCTCGTAGGTGAGGTTGACCGCGAGGCCGTCCACCTTCAGCTCGCACAGGAAGTGGTACGTCTGGTCGCCCAGCTCCCTGGCGACGCGGTCGGCCCAGGCGGCCAGGTCGTCGTCGTTGAACGTGTTGTCGAGCGAGAGCATCCGCTCGCGGTGCTCGACCGCCGTGAACTCCGTCTCGTACGACCCCGCGACCTTCTGGGTGGGCGAGTCCGGGGTGCGCAGCTCCGGGTACCGCTCCTCCAGGGCCTCCAGGGACTTCAGGAGCTGGTCGAACTCCGCGTCGCTGATGACGGGAGCGTCCTTCACGTAGTACCGGAAGCGGTGCTCCTCGACCTGCTCCGCCAGCTGCGCGTGCTTGTCGCGGGCCTCGGCGGGCACCGCCGTCGTCTCCGCCTGCTTGTCGCCGGCCACCGTGTTGTCCTCCCGTTACTCAGGGTTGTCCGCGAGGGATCTCGCCGCCCGGACGCAGTGGGCGAGCGCCTGGCGCCCGTACGCCGGGGAAGCGCCCGCCAGCCCGCACGCCGGGGTGACCGTGACCGCCTCCGCGAGCAGCTCCGGACGCAGCCCCAGCCTGCGCCACAACGTCCTGACACCCATGACGCTACCGGCAGGGTCTGACAACGGGCCGTCCGTGCCCGGCACGACACCGGTGAACAGCCGGGTACCGCCCTCCACGGCCTCGCCGATCGCCTCGTCGTCACGCTCGGTGAGCAGCGCGAGGTCGAAGGAGACGGCCGCCGCGCCGGCCCGCCGCAGCAGGGCGAACGGCACGTCCGGGGCGCAGGAGTGCACCACCACCGGCGCGCCGGCGTGCGTGCCGACGACGTCCCGGAGCGTGGCCTCCACGACCTGCCGGTCCACGGCCCGGTGGGTGCGGTAGCCGCTCGCCGTACGGACCTGCCCACGCAGGACGGCCGTGAGGGAGGGCTCGTCGAGCTGGAGGACGATCCGGGCGCCCGGGACGCGGCGCCGCACCTCGTCGAGGTGCAGCCGCAGGCCCTCGGCGAGCGAGGCGGCGAGGTCCCGGCAGGCGCCGGGGTCCGACAGGGCGGCCTCGCCGTTCCTCAGCTCCAGGGCGGCGGCCAGCGTCCACGGCCCGACCGCCTGCACCTTCAGGTCGCCCTCGTAGCCCTGGGTGAACTCCTCCAGGGCGTCCAGGTCCTCGCCGAGCCAGGACCTGGCCCGCCTGGTGTCCCGGCCCGGCCGGTCCCCGATCCGCCACCCGCTGGGCTCCACGCGCGCGTAGAGCTCGACCAGCATCCCGGCGGTGCGGCCGATCATGTCGGCGCCGGGCCCGCGCGCGGGCAGCTCCGGGAGGAAGGGGAAGTCCTCGAAGGATCCGGTGGCGGTCTTGGCGGCTTCCCTCGCGTCCCCGCCGGGCAGGGAACCGACGCCGGTGGCCCCCGGGAACCTGAACTGGCTGTTTTCGCTCACCCGGGAAGCGTACGGAACCCTCCGGGCGAGGTCAGCGCCCCGGGCGTACCGTCAGGTCGTTGATCTCCGCGTCCCTCGGGAGGTCCAGGGCGGTCAGGATCGTCGTGGCGACCGACTCGGGGTCGATCCACTTCGACGGGTCGTACTCCTTGCCCTCCTGCTGGTGCACCTTGGCCTGCATGGGGCTGGCGGTGCGACCCGGGTAGACCGAGGTGACGCGGACGCCGTTCGCGTGCTCCTCCTGGCGCAGGGAGTCGGCGAGGGCCTTCAGACCGTGCTTGGAGGCGGCGTACGCGGACCACCCGGCACTGGCGGACAGGCCGGCGCCGGAGTTGACGAAGATCACATGGCCGCGGGCCGTCCGGAGCTGCGGCAGGAAGTGCCGGGTCAGCTCGGCGGGGGCGATCAGGTTGACGTTGAGCTGGTGGCGCCAGGACTTCGGGGTCAGCTCGCCGACGCCGCCGAGGTCGACGACGCCGGCGATGTGCAGCAGGGAGTCGATCCGGTCCGGGAGCGTCTGGTGGGAGAACGCCCACGACAGCTTGTCCGGGTCCGCCAGGTCGCCGACGAGGGTGCGTGCGCCGGGGAACCCGGCCGCCAGTTCCTTCGCCCGGCCCGCGTCGCGCGCGTGGAGCACGATCTCGTCCCCGCGCGCGTGCAGCCGGCGGGCCACGGCCGCGCCGATGCCGGAACCGGCTCCGGTGATCACATGAGTAGCCATGACGGCCATGCTCGCATCACCGGGCGCCGGGTCACGCGGCGGTGCGGCTCAGGTCTGCGCCTCCAGGTACGCCAGGGCCCCGACCGGCTCGTCGGCGAAGAAGACCAGTTCGGCGAGCGGGCGCGGCAGGAAGCCCTCGGCCTCCATGCGGCGGAACTGCTCGCGCAGGCCGTCGTAGAAGCCCGCCGTGTTCAGCAGCACGACCGGCTTCTCGGTGCGGCCGTGCTTCTTCAGCTCCAGGATCTCGGTGGCCTCGTCCAGCGTGCCGGTGCCGCCCACCATGATCACCACGGCGTCGGCCTTCTCCAGCAGCAGCTTCTTGCGTTCGGCGAGGTCGGCGGCGATGATCATCTCGTCGGCGCCGGGCCGCGCCTTGTTCGCCAGGAACTCCACGGAGACGCCCAGCAGCCTGCCGCCCGCCTCCTGCACACCGTCGGCGACCACCTTCATCAGACCGACGTCGGAACCGCCCCAGACGAGCGTGTGGCCGGCCTTGCCGAGCAGTTCCGCGAACTCGCGGGCGGGGCGGGTGTACCGCTCGTCGAGGTCGGCGGCGGACAGGAAGACGCAGATGTTCATGGCCTCTACCGTACGGTCCCCGCGCCGGACGGGAAGAAGCGCGGCCCCTCCCGGCGCTGAACGGGTATGACCCAAGGACACACGATCACGATCCAGAAGAGCGAGCGGCACGTGCGCGTGGTGCGCGGCGACCAGGTGCTCGCGGAGTCCGACCGGCCCCTGGAGCTGCGCGAGACGGGCTGCCCGGTCAGGTACTACATCCCCGCCGAGGACGTCCGCCTCGATCTGCTGACGCCCTCCGACACGCACACCGTGTGCCCCTTCAAGGGCACGGCGTCCTACTGGTCGCTGCCGGACGCGCCGGACCTCGTCTGGGCGTATCCGGACCCCAAGGACGGGGTCGCGGAGATCAAGGACCACTACTGCTTCTACGACACCGAGGTCGCATGACCACCCCCGGCATCGCCGTGTCGTGACCGGTCCGTGCCGTGCCGTGCGGCAGTCTGCACGGCCATGGACAAGAAGACGACTTCCCGCGACGGCACCTGCCTCGCGTACGGAGTGATCGGCCAGGGACCCACGGTGATCCTGGTGAGCGGCGCGATGTCCACCGGCGGCACCGTGGCGCCCCTGGCCCAGCGCCTCGCGGACCGCTGCACGGCCGTCGTCTACGACCGCCGGGGCCGCGGCGAGAGCGGTGACACGGCGCCGTACGAGGTCGACCGCGAGATCGAGGACCTGGCCGCGCTGATCGACGCGGTGGGCGGCGAGGCGGCGCTGTTCGGGGTCTCCTCGGGCGGCGCGCTGGTCCTGCGCGCGGCGGCGAGCGGACTGCCCGTCGCCCGCGCGGCGGTCTACGAGGTGCCCTACGCCGACCACCTGGCGGGCGGCGCCGCGCGTGAGGCCACCTACAAGGAGCAGTTGGGCAAGGCGCTCGGCGAGGGCCGGCGCGGGGACGCGGTGGAGCTGTTCCTGCGTCTGACGGGCCTCGGCGAGGAGATGATCCAGCGCGCCCGGGAGTCGCCGATGTGGGCCGGGATGGAGGCGGTCGCCCCCAGCCTCGCCCACGACGACGCCGTCATGGGCGACGGCCTGCTCCCCCGGGACCGGCTCGCCTCGGTCGGCGTGCCCGTGCTCGCGGTCGCGGGCGGTGCGAGCCCCGCGTGGATGCGCGCGGCCTCCCGGGACATCGCCGAGACGGTGCCCCGGGGCACGTACCGGGTCCTGGAGGGCCAGACCCACGTGGTGGAACCGGACGTGCTGGGGCCGGTGCTGGCGGAGTTCTTCGCGGGCTGAGCCCGCCGTCCTCCCAGGACGGGGGGCCGGTTCAGACCGCCGCGGCCGTCGCCCGCGTGGTCGACGCGATCGTCGCCGAGCCCACCACGCGCGTGCCGTCGTACAGGACGATCGCCTGGCCGGGGGCGACGCCGCGGACCGGCTCGGTGAACGTCACGCGCAGCCCGCCGTCGACCGGCTCGGCGGTCACCTCGGTCTCGCCGCCGTGGGCGCGCAGCTGGGCGGTGTAGGTGCCGGGCCCGGTGGGGGCGGTGCCGCACCAGCGGGGCTTGATCGCGGTGAGGGCGGTGACGTCCAGGGCGTCGGCCGGGCCGACGGTGACCGTGTTGGTGACCGGGGAGATGTCCAGGACGTAGCGCGGCTTGCCGTCCGGGGCCGGGGTGCCGATCCGCAGGCCCTTGCGCTGGCCGATGGTGAAGCCGTACGCGCCCTCGTGCGTGCCCAGCTTGGCGCCGGACTCGTCCACGATGTCGCCCTCGGCCTTGCCGAGCCGCTTGGCCAGGAAGCCCTGGGTGTCGCCGTCGGCGATGAAGCAGATGTCGTGCGAGTCGGGCTTCTTGGCCACGGCCAGGCCCCGGCGCTCGGCCTCCGCGCGGATCTCCTCCTTGGTGGTGACCGTGTCGCCGAGCGGGAACAGCGCGTGCGCGAGCTGCCTCTCGTCCAGGACACCGAGGACGTACGACTGGTCCTTCGCCATGTCGGAGGCGCGGTGCAGCTCGCGGGAGCCGTCCGGGTTCACGATCACCTTGGCGTAGTGGCCGGTGCAGACGGCGTCGAAGCCGAGGGCCAGCGCCTTGTCGAGCAGCGCGGCGAACTTGATCTTCTCGTTGCAGCGCAGGCACGGGTTCGGGGTGCGGCCGGCCTCGTACTCGGCGACGAAGTCCTCGACGACGTCCTCGCGGAAGCGGTCGGCGAGGTCCCAGACGTAGAACGGGATGCCGATGACGTCGGCCGCGCGGCGGGCGTCGCGCGAGTCCTCGATGGTGCAACAGCCCCGCGCGCCGGTGCGGAACGACTGCGGGTTCGCGGAGAGCGCGAGGTGGACGCCGGTGACGTCGTGTCCTGCTTCCGCGGCGCGCGCGGCGGCGACGGCGGAGTCGACCCCGCCGGACATGGCGGCGAGGACGCGGAGGGGGCGGGTGCGCTGCGGGGTGTCAGTCATAGCCCTTCCAGGGTACGGGGCGCGGGAACCCCGTCGGCCTGGTATCCGTTGACGGTCGCAGAGGGTGACGACGGGGCCGGTGACACCGGCGGTGACGGGGGCGGGCATGGGCACGGCGAAGGACGACGCGGACCGGCGGCTGGGGCGGCGGGCGCTGCTGGTCGGCGGGGCCGCGGCGGCCGTGGGCACGGCCGTGCTGGCCCGTCAGGAGCTGTCCCGGCTGTGGTGGCGGATGCCCGGGGTGGACAAGCCGCGGGTGGCGGGCGCGGTGGACTTCCGGGGCGCGCGCTGGGTGGGGGCGTCGGCCGCGAACTACCGGGTCGCGGACCGGCCGTCCGACTACCGGGTGGACCGGGTGGTCATCCATGTCACGCAGGGCGGCTACGCGTCCGCGGTGAAGGTCTTCCGGGACCCGGGGCACGGGGCGGCGGCGCACTACATCGTGCGCAAGGACGGGCGGGTCACCCAGCTGGTCCGGGAGCTGGACGTGGCCTTCCACGCGGGCAACCGGGAGTACAACGAACGCAGCGTCGGGATAGAGCACGAGGGCTTCGTGGAGGACGCCTCCTCCTTCACCGCCGCGATGTACGCGTCCTCGGCGCGGCTGACGGCGGCGATATGCGCGCGGTACGGCATGCCCGTGGACCGCGAGCACGTCATCGGGCACGTGGAGGTGCCGGGCACGGACCACACCGATCCGGGGCGGTTCTGGGACTGGGACCGGTACATGCGCCTGGTCCGGGCCGAGCGGGAGAAGGCCGAGCGGGAAAGGGCACGGGCGTCCGCGTCCCCCCGCGCGGCTACGTGAGCCCGGCCGCGCGGGCGCGTTCCACCGCCGGACCGATCGCCTTGGCCACGGCCTCGACGTCCGCCTGTGTGGAGGTGTGGCCGAGGGAGAAGCGCAGGGTGCCGCGGGCCAGGTCGGGGTCGGTGCCGGTGGCGAGGAGGACATGGCTGGGCTGGGCGACGCCCGCGGTACAGGCGGAGCCGGTGGAGCACTCGATGCCCTGAGCGTCCAGCAGGAGCAGCAGGGAGTCGCCCTCGCAGCCGGGGAAGGTGAAGTGGGCGTTGGCCGGGAGCCGCCCCTCGGGCGCCGGGTCGCCGCCGAGGATCGCGTCCGGTACGGCGCGGCGCACGGCGTCGATCAGCTGGTCGCGCAGGGCGCCGACCTCGCGCGCGAACCACTCGCGCTGTTCGGCGGCGAGCCGGCCGGCGACGGCGAAGGAGGCGATGGCCGGGACGTCCAGCGTGCCGGAGCGCACATGCCGCTCCTGGCCGCCGCCGTGCAGGACGGGTACGGGAGTGTGCTCGCGGCCGAGGACCAGCGCGCCGATGCCGTACGGCCCGCCGATCTTGTGCCCGGAGACGGTCATGGCGGCCAGGCCCGAGGCCTCGAAGTCGACCGGGACCTGACCGAAGGCCTGGACCGCGTCGGCGTGCAGCGGGATGCCGAACTCGGCGGCGACGTCGGCCAGTTCCCGGACCGGCATGAGCGTGCCGATCTCGTTGTTGGCCCACATCACGGTGGCCAGGGCGACGTCGGCGGGGTTGCGGGCGATGGCCTCGCGCAGCGCCTCGGGGTGGACACGGCCGTAGGAGTCGACGGGGAGGTACTCGACGGTGGCGCCCTCGTGCTCGCCGAGCCAGTGCACGGCGTCCAGCACGGCGTGGTGCTCGACGGGACTGGCCAGGACGCGGGTGCGGGCCGGGTCGGCGTCGCGGCGGGACCAGTACAGGCCCTTGACGGCGAGGTTGTCGGCCTCGGTGCCGCCGGAGGTGAGGACGACCTCGCTGGGGCGGGCGCCGAGGGCTTCCGCGAGGGTCTCACGGGACTCCTCGACCGTACGGCGGGCCTGGCGGCCGGATGCGTGGAGGGAGGAGGCGTTGCCCGTGATGCTCAACTGGGCGGTGAATGCCTCCGCCGCCTCCGGGAGCATCGGGGTGGTCGCGGCGTGGTCGAGGTAAGCCATGGTGAGGCGATTCTACGGCTCCCCCGCGGTCGGCTTCGGCCGCGAGGGCGTGCCGTCGGCTCCGCGCCTTGCGCCGGCCACGCCTGGGCCCCTTGCGCTGGCCGCGCCTGGGCGCCTCGCGTCGGCCGCACCTGGGCTTGGTGGCGGCGCACCCGGCGCTGTGGGCCGTGCCCACCCGTTCCGCCCTGCGGAACGATTGCCCACGGCGGGTATGGCGCGCACCGCGGCGGTACGGGTGCGGCGGGGGCCTGGGCCGTGTAGTCGTCCGTGGTGCGCCATGGCGCGCCGGGGGACGTCACAGGCTCCAGGACACCGTGCCCGAGACTTCCATCGCGATCAGCAGGACCGCCAGGTCGGCGACGCCCAGGGCCAGACCGAGGTAGGCGCGGCCCCGGCGGGACGTGCCGCGCCAGAGGGCGACCGCGGCCAGGACGACGGCGACCGGGCCGAGGAAGAGGTTGAGCACGAGCAGGCCGAGGAGGCCGAGGATGAAGGACGCGACGGCCATGCCGTCGGCGTCGCGGGGGCGCGGGCGGGTGTCGGTGCGGGTGCGGCCGGTGGCCGGTGCGGTGAGGTGCATGACGCTCAGCTCCTGGGGTGCTTTCCGGTGGTCGGCTGGCCGGGGGTCCCGGGTCAGTTGGCCGAGGTGCGGCGGCGACGCCCGTGGCGCTCGCGGATCGCGAAGACGCCGAGCCAGACGGCGATGACGGCGGCCAGGACGGCGGTGACGGTCAGCGGCGCGTGGGCGACGGTGCCCAGCACGACGCCGAGCAGCATGAGTGCGGCGACGAGGAACAGCATGGGATCAGATCCCCCCTCCGATATGCCTCGTGTTCGGCCGGTGTGAAGTTTGGGTGAACAGTTGTAGTAACAGTTGTTCACTGACTTCGAGTCTAGCGCTCCTGACGGCTTTCCAATTCCAGAGAACAGTTGTTAACTGGATGACATGAGTCACACCCTCGGCATCCGGCAGGCCCAGAAGCAGAAGACCCGGCAGGCGTTCCTCGACGCGGCCCTCGCGCTGCTGGAGGAACAGAGCCTGAGCAGCCTGGGTCTGCGCGAGGTCACCCGGGCCGTCGGTGTCGCCCCGACGGCCTTCTACCGGCACTTCCGCTCGACCGCCGACCTCGGGGTCGCCTTGGTCGACGAGGCGCTGGGCAGCCTGCATCCGATGGTGCGGACGACGGTGTCCACGACGGGCGACAGCGAGGAACGCATCGCGCGGGCCGTCGAGTTGATCGCCCGTCACGTAGACGCGTACCCCGCGCATGTCCGCTTTATCGCCCGGGAACGACATGGCGGGGTCCAGCCGGTGCGCGAGGCCATCCGGGCCCAACTGCAGCGGTTCGCCGAGGAGGTGAAGGCCGAGCTGGCCAAGGACCCGGAGGCGGCGGGATGGAGCGACGACGACCTGCTGATGCTCGCGCACCTCTACGTCGACCAGATGCTCATCACCGCCTCCCTGTTCCTCGAGGCGCTGGAGGCCCCGGCACAGGAGCGGGAGCGGGTGGCCCAGCTCGCCACCCGCCAGCTGCGGCTCATCAGCATCGGCCGCACCCACTGGCCGGACTGAGCCGTCGCGCAGCGCCCGGGCCGCTCAGCCCTGCTCGTACAGGGCCGCGACGGAGCGCGCCCCGGCCAGCAGTTCCGCGCGGGCCTCCGGCGGGTCCAGGATCTCCACCCGGTCGGAGAACGCGAGGAGCTGACGCACCGCGCGCAGCACCGGGTAGGCCAGCCGGGCGGTGACCCACTCGCTCGCGCCGTCGTCCTCGGGCGGAGCCGTCAGCTGTGCGGCGGCCATGCGCCGGAACATGTCGAGCAGTTCCCGCCGTACCCGCACGGTGACCTCGACCTCGTTCCCGCCTTCCTCCACCTGCCGGCGCAACAGCTCCCAGACGTCGGCGAGTTCGACCCCGACCCTGCGCCGTGCGGGCTCGTCGAGCAGCCGGGCCGAGTGCACCCGGTCGGCGCGGAACAGCCGGGGGCCGCCGCGCCGGTCGGCGACCAGGTACCAGACGCCGGCCTTGGCGACGAGGCCGTAGGGGTCCACCGTGTACGTCCGCGGTTCCGGCTCCCCGCTGTGCCGGTAGCGCAGTCTCAGGCGCCGGTCGGAGAAGACCGCGTCCTGGAGCACGTCGAGGTCGACGGCCTGCCGCGGGCCGCTCTTCCAGCGGCTGGCGTCGACCAGGACGCGACGGCTGGTGACCTCGGCGGCGGGCCGGTGCGGCGCCGGCAGCGCGGCCATCACCTTGCGCAGGGCCGAGCCGAGGGCCGCGTCGAGGCCGAGCGCGGCATGGGCGCCCTGCGCGGCCAGGACGAACAGCGCGCGGGACTCGTCGGCGGTCAGCCCGGTGACGTCGGTGCGGAAGCCGGGGAGGAGTTCGATGCCGCCGTGCCGGCCGCGCTCGGCGTACACCGGGACGCCGGCGGCGGACAGTGCCTCGACGTCCCGGTAGATGGTGCGGACCGACACCTCCAGCCGGTCGGCGAGTTCGGGCGCGGGGACACGGCCCCGGGTCTGGAGGAGCAGCAGGATCGACAGCAGCCGGTCGGACTTCACCGCGCCAGGATCGCGCCGCCGCGGGGTGCCGCACAAATCATGACGCCGGTTGTCAGGTTATCCGGGCATCCTCGCCTCACCGACCGAAGGAGAGACACCATGACCGGCACCGGCTTCATCGACCCGCGTCCCGTGTACGCCCGCGCCACCGAGCAGGCGGCCGCCCTGATCAAGACCGTGCGCCCCGAAGACCTGACCCGGCCGACACCCTGTACCGAGTTCGACGTCCGGGGTCTGCTGAGCCACGTCGTCGGCGGCACCCGGCGGATCGCGGTGGTGGGCGAGGGCGGTGACGGGCTCGCCGTGGACCCGAGCGCGGACGGCGTCGGGGACGACGGCTGGGCCGCGGCCTACGACGAGGTGCGGGCCCGTGTCCTCACGGCCTGGGAGAGCGACGCACGCATGGTGACCCCGGTGCGGGTGCCCTGGGGCGAGGTCCCCGGCCACGCGGCGCTCTCCGGTTACGTCATGGAGATCGTCACGCACACCTGGGACCTGGCCGAGGCGATCGGCGTGGCCGCCGGCGAACTCGACGCGGAACTGGCCGAGTTCGCGCTCGCGACGGCCCGTGCCGTGCTGCCGGATTCCCGGCCCCGCGACACGGAGACCCCCTTCGGAGCCCGCCGCGAGGCGCCGCCGGCAGCCGGCCCCTACGAGCGGCTGGCGGCCTGGCTGGGGCGCGAGCCGCTCAGCCGAGCCTGACCCGGGCCAGCTGACGGGACTGGGCGACCAGGCGGTCGGCGCTGTCCCACACCTCGGCGTCCTCCTCCAGGAAGCCTCCGGCCAGGTTGCGGGTGGTGATGGACACCCGCAGCGGGCCGGGGGCCGGGCGGTGGCGGACGTGCACGGTGAGTTCCACGGTCGGCACCCAGCCCTTGAGGCCCAGCTCGAAGGCGGTGGGCGGCAGGGCGTCCACGGCGAGGAGCAGCGAGAGCGGGTCGGCGTCCCGTCCGTCGGCGAGGCCGAACCAGGCGCGCATCTCGCCGTTGCCGGAGGGGGTGCCGAGCGCCCAGCCGAGGGTGGCGGGGTCGAGCTTGAGCATCAGCCGGCCGGCGATGGCGGAGCCGCCCTCGACCGGGGACGGTCCGTCCTCGGGGCCGAAGCACTGCTCCAGCGGGGGCATCGCGGGCGGGGTGGCGGTCGTGCGGACGTCGTCGGGGAGGGTGGCGAGGTCGCCGTAGGAGGCGAGGACACGGATGCGTTCGACCTCGTTGCCCTCGTCGTCGTACTGGAAGAGCGAGGCCTGGCCGGTGGAGAGGGTGCGGCCGGTGCGGACGGTCTCGGTGCGGACGACCGCCGGGCCGGGCCGGGAGGCGGTCAGGTAGTGGGCGGTGACGGAGAAGGGGTCCGGGTGCGGGAGGGTGTCCGCGAGGGCCCGGCCGAGCACGGCCAGCAGGTAGCCGCCGTTGACGGCGCCGAGGATGGTCCAGCCGGCCGAGAGGTCGGTGTCGTAGGCGCCGGGCCCGCGCCGGGTCACCGCCGTGTCCCGGTCGAACTCGCTGTCGCCGATCAGGGCCCGCGACGGGGAAGGGGCGGAAGCTGCTTCTGGCATGGCTGCACGGTACAGCAGAAAACTACTAAGCGGTAGCTTTCTACCCTGATGATGGGGTGTCCGGTGGTCGTTCCGCTCCCGCCCCCGGGTGAGCTTCCGGCAATTTCTCGGTAAGTGTCCGGACCTGTCCACAACCCCCGGCGGCGGATCGCCCTCTATGGGGACATGAGCCTCACCGGGACTCCGTTCCTCTACACGACCGTCCTGCTCTCGGTCGTCGCCCTCATACTGCCGCTCGTCCTGTGGTCGCGGATGCGCGGGCCCGAGCCCCTGCGGATCACGGCCCGGGTCCTCATGCTGCTGTTCGCCCAGGGCACGGCCGTCACCCTGGTCTTCGTGCTGGTCAACAACCAGAACAACCTCTACGACAACTGGGCCGACCTGCTCGGCACCGGTAACCACGTCCAGCGGGCCGCCGACCTCGGCAGGGACGGCACCGGCGGCATCACGGTGACCCGGCTGCCGAAGGTCAGGCAGACCTTCACGGCCGCCGACGGGCCGGGCATGCGCGCGGCCGGCGGGGTCCGCGTCACCCAGCTCAGGGGCCGGGTCTCCGGCGTGAACGCCGAGGTCTACGTCTGGCTGCCGCCGCAGTACGGCGAACCGGCCTACCGGAACAAGAGGTTCCCCGTGGTCGAGCTGCTGCCGGGCTACCCCGGTTCCGCGAAGGCGTGGTTCGGGTCGCTCAAGGCGCACGAGCAGTTGCTGCCGCTGATGAGGAGCGGCCGGGTGGCGCCGTTCATCCTCGTCGCCCCGCGCACCAACCTGCTGGCCGGCGTGGACACGGGCTGCGCCAACATCCCGGGGCAGGTCGACGCCGACAGCTGGCTCAGCGTCGACGTCCCGAAGATGGTCGTGGACAACTTCCGGGCCCAGCCCGCCCCGCGGGGCTGGGCGGTGGCCGGGTACTCGGCGGGCGCGCACTGCGCGGTGAAGCTCGCCGTGGCCCACCCCGGCCGGTACCGGGCCGCCGTGGGCATGTCCGGCTACAACGACCCGATCGGCGAGCGCGCCTCCCTCGCCGCCCAGACCCCCGCCCTGCGCGCCGCGAACAACCCCTATCTGCTGCTCAGGCACGAGGCCGTGCCGCCCCCGATCGCGCTGTACCTCTCCGGCGAGTCCGGCGACGGCTACCAGGCGGGCATGGCCCTGGAGTCCGTCGCCAAGGCGCCGACCACCGTGCGGGTGGTGTTCCTGCCGAGCAGCGCGGGCGGTCACACCATGGCACTGTGGCGTCCGCAGGTCGACACCGTCTTCCGCTGGCTGACCCTCCAGATGGGCCAGGGCCACGCCAGGGGCCGGGACACCTCGGTCGCCGGGAGGGCTCCCGGGGCTACTCCTCGGTCACCGTCGACCGGCGGTTCCACGCGCGCGGCGCTCGCCAGTGGAACCGCATCGCGAGCAGGCGCAGCACGAAGGCCGTGATCACCGCCAGCCCGCTGGTGAACGGGGTCAGGACGTCGTAGCGGATGCACAGCACGACCATCGTGGCGCCGACCATCGCCGGCACCGCGTACAGGTCGCGGTCCCAGCGCAGCAGCGAGGGCACCTCGTTGGCCAGCACGTCCCGCAGGACACCGCCGCCCACGGCGGTGGCGAGGCCCAGCGTCGCCGACGCGGTCAGGCCGAGGCCGTAGCTGTACGCCTTCGTCGTACCGCTGACGCAGAACAGACCGAGGCCGGCCGCGTCGAAGACGAGCACCGCCGCCTGGATGCGCTCCACGTGCGGATGGAGGAAGAAGACGACGAGCGTGGCGAGCAGCGGGGTGACGAAGTACCCCAGGTCCGTGAAGGCGGCCGGGGGTACGGCCCCGATCACCAGGTCGCGGAACAGCCCGCCGCCCAGCGCGGTGACCTCGGCGAGCACGGCGATGCCGAAGACGTCGAAGTTCTTCCGCACGGCCAGCAGGGCGCCGGAGATCGCGAAGACGAAGATGCCGATCACATCGAGCGTGTGCTGGACGGAGGGACTGAAGAGTTGCTGGAGCTGCACCCTGACATTCTCACCCGCCCGAGTGCGTGGGCCTTACAAAGCCAGGCTCACAGGGCGGGTTTCCTTGGGGTGAACAGCCAGGTGTCGAAGAGATCGTCGAGCTGCTGTCCGCTGACGCGCTCGGCGAGGCGGATGAAGTCGGCGGTGTCCGCGTTGCCGTACCGGTGGAGCTTCGTCCAGGCCGGCAGCAGCTTGAAGAAGGCCGTGTCGCCGATCCGCTCGCGCAGCACCTGGAGCGTCATCGCGCCGCGCTGGTAGACGGCGGAGGCGAACATCGTGTCCCGCTGCGGGTCGGCGACCTTGATCTGCCAGAAGGCGGAGTCGGCGGGACGGGAGTCGTACCCGGCCAGGAAGGAGTCGTGGGCGCTGCGGGTGCCCTGGTGCTCGGCCCACAACCACTGGGCGTAGGTGGCGAAGCCCTCGTTGAGCCAGGTGTCCTTCCACTGGGCCACGCTCACCGAGTCGCCGAACCACTGGTGGGCCAGCTCGTGCACGATGGTCGACTCGTTGCGCACGGCCGAGTAGGCGGGCTTGCTCTGCACCTCCAGCGAGAACCCGGCCTGCGGCATGTCGTCGACGATCGCGCCGGTCTCCTCGAAGGGGTACGGCCCGAAGACCTGCGACCAGTAGTCGGTGGCGGCGGCCGTGACGGCGTACACGTCGACGCTGTTGCTGTCCTTGAGCACGGGGTCGATGGCGACGTAGACGGGGATGCCGCCGGGGGTGCGCCCGGTGCGCACGTCGAACTTCCCGATGGTGGCGGTGGCGAGGTAGGTCGCCATCGGCTTGGACTCCCGCCAGTGGGTGTACGTCGAGGCGCCCTTGTCGTACGTCGACACCAGCCGGCCGTTGGAGACGGCGGTCAGGCCCCGGGGAGCCTTGACGCGGATGTCGTAGGTGGCCTTGTCGGAGGGGTGGTCGCTGGACGGGAACCAGGTGGAGGCGGCGTTGGGTTCGCAGGCGACGAAGACGCCGTCGGGGGTCTTCATCCACCCGTAGTCGGAGCCGAAGATGATCGGCCCGCCGAGGGCCCGCGGTACACCGCCGTAGGTCACGGAGACGGTGAAGTCCCGTCCCTCGGGGAGGGGGTGGCGCGGGGTGACGGTGATCTCGTCGCCGTCGCGCGTGAACCGGGCCGGTCTGCCGTCGACCCGGACACCGGTGACCTCCAGCTGCTGGAGGTCGAGGTCGAAGGAGGAGAGCGTCTGGGTGGCGCGGGCCGTGAGGGTGGTACGGCCGTCCAGGCGGCCGGTGTCCGGGGCGTAGGCGATGTCCAGGTCGTAGTGGCGGGCGTCGAAGCCGCCGTTGCCCAGCCGGGGGAAGTAGGGGTCGCCGATGCCGGGGGCGCCGGGGGTGGGGGCGGAGGAGGCGGCGACGACGAGGAAGGAGGCTGCCGCGGTCGCGACAGCCCCCAGACGTGCCGAACGGGAGAGTGCCATGTGTCGTCCCTTTCGAGCGTGCCGATCAGTGGCCGGGCACGGACGACTCTGCACTCCCCCGCTCAGGCATGTACATGACTTTGCCTAGTTGTCATGTGCTACTTGTCGGTTGACTCCTGGGAGCCGGCGCCGGACGCCTCGCCGGCGGCCTCGGCCGCACGGCCGCTCTCCTCGGCGACGGCCCCGGTGTCGCCCGAGTCCTCCGCCGGGACGTCGGCCGCGGCACCGGTGGCGGTGGATGCGGTGGGCTCCTCGGCGGGGGCGTCGGCCGCGGGCGCGGCCTTCCCCGCCGAGACCTTCGCACCGGGACCGGTCTTCACACCGGAAGCCGCCGCCTCGGAAGCCGCCTCGTCCTTGGCGGCCTCCTCGTCGGAGGCCTCACCCTCGGAGACCGCCTCGTCCGTGGGAGCCTCTTCTCCGGAAGCCGCCGCCTTGCCGCTGACCGCCTCGCCGGAAGCCGCCTTGGCAGGAGCCGCCTCCTCGGAAGCCGCCACCTCAGAGGCCGCCTCCTCGGAAGCCTCGTCCTCGGAGACCGCCTCCTTGGAAGCCCCGTCCTCGGAAGCCGCCTCCTTCTCGGACGCCGCCTCGCCGGAAGCCGCCTTCTCCCCGGAAGCCACCTTCTCCTCGGAAGCCACCTCGTCGGACGCGGCCTTGTCAGAAGCCGCCTCCTCGGACACCGCCGCCTCCTCGGACACCGCCGGCTTCTCGGAGACCGCCGCCGCTTCGGCCGCGGCCGTCTCCTGCGCGGCCGTCTCCTTCCGCGACTCCGGCTCCGCACCGGCCGGACCCTCGGAGAGCACCGCGTCCGGCACCAGCTCCGACGCCTCCTTCGCCGCCGTCAGCAGGACCGTGTCCTGCGGGGCCTGGTCGGCGAAGTTCTCGGGGTGGTGGCAGGCGACCCGCTGGCCCGGCCGCAGCTCCACGAGCTGAGGCTCGGTGGTCTTGCAGATCTGCGTCGCCTTCCAGCACCGGGTGTGGAAGCGGCAGCCGGAGGGCGGGGCGATGGGCGAGGGCACATCGCCGCGCAGCAGGATCCGCTCGCTCTTCTGGCCCCGGCGCTTCGGGTCCGGCACCGGCACGGCCGACATCAGCGCCTTGGTGTACGGGTGCATCGGCGACTCGTACAGCGAGGTGCGGTCGGCGAGCTCCACGATCTTGCCGAGGTACATCACCGCGATGCGGTCCGAGACGTGCCGGACGACCGAGAGGTCGTGCGCGATGATCACGTAGGTCAGGCCCAGCTCCTGCTGGAGGTCGTCCATCAGGTTGACGACCTGCGCCTGGATCGACACGTCCAGCGCGGAGACCGGCTCGTCCGCCACGACCAGCTTCGGCTTCAGGGCGAGCGCGCGGGCGATGCCGATGCGCTGGCGCTGGCCGCCGGAGAACTCGTGCGGGTAGCGGTTGTAGTGCTCGGGGCTGAGGCCGACCAGGTCGAGGAGCCGCTGGACCTCCTTCTTCACCCCGCCCTCGGGCTCGACGCCCTGGAGCCGGAAGGGCGCCGAGACGATCGAGCCGATGGTGTGCCGGGGGTTCAGGGAGCCGTAGGGGTCCTGGAAGATCATCTGGATGTCGCGGCGCAGCGGGCGCATGTCCCCGGTGCTCAGCCGCGTGATGTCCCGGCCCTCGAAGGTGATCTTCCCGCCGGTCGGGTCCTGGAGGCGGGTGATGACCCGGCCCATGGTCGACTTGCCGCAGCCCGACTCGCCGACCACGCCCAGGGTCTCGCCCTTGCGCACCTCGAAGTCGATGCCGTCGACGGCCTTCACGGCACCGACCTGGCGCTGCAGGAGGCCCTTCTTGATCGGGAAGTGCTTGGTCAGCCCCTCGACCTTGAGCAGCACGTCCCGCTCCTCGGGAGCCGACGCCTGCTTCGGGACCTCGGCCTCGGCGACGGTGTCCGTCTTCTTGGTCTCACTCACAGCTTGGGCGCAATCTCTTCGGTCCAGATCCGCTGGCGGTCCTCGGCCGAGAGGTGGCAGGCGGACCAGTGCCCGGTGCTCACCTGCTCCAGCTCGGGGCGCACCGTGCGGGTGACGTTCCCCTTGGGGATGTCCGCGTACGGGCAGCGGGGGTGGAAGGCGCAGCCCGAGGGGACGTTGATGAGGCTCGGCGGGGAGCCCTTGACCGGGATGAGCCGTTCGGAGGTCTCGCGGTCGATGCGGGGCATCGAGCCGAGCAGGCCCCAGGTGTAGGGGTGCTGCGGCTGTTCGAAGACCTCGCCGGCCGGACCGCGCTCCACGCACCGGCCGCCGTACATCACGAGGACGTCGTCGGCGATCTCGGCGACCACACCGAGGTCGTGAGTGATCATGATGACCGCGGAGCCGAACTCCTTCTGCAGGTCACGGATCAGGTCGAGGATCTGCGCCTGGACGGTCACGTCGAGGGCGGTGGTCGGCTCGTCCGCGATGAGCAGCTCGGGGTTGTTCACCAGCGCCATGGCGATCATGGCGCGCTGGCGCATACCGCCGGAGAACTCGTGCGGGTAGCCGTCGACGCGCTTGGCGGGCTCGGGGATGCCGACGCGGTCGAGCATCTCGACGGCCCGCGCGCGGGCGACCTTCTTGCTGACGTCGTGGTGCACCCGGTACGCCTCGACGATCTGGTCGCCGACCTTGTAGTAGGGGTGCATCGCGGACAGCGGGTCCTGGAAGATCATCGCCATCTCGCGGCCGCGGAGCTTGCGCACCTCGTCCGGGGCGGCGGAGACCAGTTCCTTGCCGTCCAGCCAGATCTCGCCGGACATCTGCACGTTCTTGCCGCGGGTGCCGAGCCGGTGCAGGCCCATGATGGCCTGCGAGGTGACGGACTTGCCGGAGCCGGACTCGCCCACGATGGCGAGGGTCTTGCCCTTCTCCAGCGAGAAGCTGAGCCCGTCGACGGACTTCACCAGGCCGTCGTCGGTCGGGAAGTGCACCTTGAGGTCGCGGACCTCCAGGAAGGCTTCGGGCGCCTTGCCGGAGTGGGTGGGCTCGCCCACCGCGGCACCGGTCTTGGAGAGTTCGGTCACGAGAGCCTCACCCGCGGGTCGGCGGCGGCGTAGAGCACGTCCACCACAAGGTTTGCGATCACGACGAAGAAGGCGGCGAGCAGCGTCACGCCGAGGATCTTGGGCAGGTCGTTGTCGGTGATGCCCTGGACCGCGTACTGGCCGACACCGCCCAGCGAGAAGACGCTCTCGGTGATCACGGCACCGCCGAGCAGCAGACCGAGGTCCATGCCGAACACGGTGATGATCGGGGTGAGGGCCGCGCGCAGTCCGTGCCGGACGACGACGTTGCGCTCGCGCAGGCCCTTGGCGCGGGCCGTGCGGATGAAGTCCTCGTTCATCGTCTCCAGCATGCCCGAGCGGGTGAGCCGCGCGTAGATGGCGGAGTACAGCAGCGCCAGCGAACACCAGGCGGGGAACAGGGTGTTGGCCCACTGCTCGGGGTTCTCGGTGAACGGGACGTAGTCACGTCCGAAGATCGGCCAGTTGAAGACGAAGAGCAGGATCGCCAGGTTCCCCGTGAAGAACATGGGCAGTGAGACACCGGCGAGCGCGATGCCCATGAAGGTGCGGTCGAAGACCGAGCGTGGCTTCAGAGCGGAGATGACACCGATGACCACACCCGAGACGAGCCACAGCACGGCGGCACCGGCGGCCAGCGACAGGGTGATCGGAATGCGCTGGGTGAGCTGCGGCCAGACCGCGACGTGGTCCTTGAAGGAGTAGCCGAAGCAGGGTACGTCGCAGTGCACCGTGGTGGGCCCGAGGTTGTAGTCGGCGCCGGCCACGATCCCCTTGATGAAGTGCCAGTACTGGACGTAGACGGGCTGGTCCAGACCGAGGTTGTGCTTGACCGCGACGATGTCCGCCTTCGACGGGCTCTTGCCGATGTACTGCTGCGCCAGCTGATCCGCTGTCTGGCCGGCGAGCCGTGGCAGCAGGAAGAAGATGGCAAAGGTGACCGCGGAGACGACCAGCAGCAGGATCACTGCCGCGAACGTCCGGCGGAGGATGTACGAGATCACGGGGATCGGCGCTGGTGCCCGCGGGCCGCGAAGCCCGCGGGCACCAATGCCTTCACCTGCCTTCCGGGGCTGCTACTTCGACGCGACGCCGATGTTGAGGTAGTCGTACTGACCGCTGAAGGCCGCCGTGGAAACCAGGTTGGTGTAGTTCTGCGGGCGGGCCAGCAGGACCTTGAAGTAGGTCAGCGGGACGAGCACGGCGTCGTCCATGGCCTTCTTGTCGATCTGCGTGTAGAGGCTGTTGCGCTCGGTGGTGTCCTGAGTGCCGATCGCCTTCGACAGCTGGGCGTTGACGTCCTTGTTGTCGTACTGCGACAGGTTGGTGTTACCGGACTGGCTGATCGCCTTGCCGTTCAGGATCTGCTGCAGGAAGCCGTAGCCGGAGGGCCAGTCGGCGCCCCACTGCATCATCTCCAGGCCGATGTTCTGCTTCTTGGTGAACTTCGGCACGCCGGCGTAGTCGGTGAAGTACTTGCCGGACGGGTACTGCTTGAGGGTGGCGTTGATGCCGACCTTCTTCAGCGAGTTGATGATCGCCGTGGCGGCGTCGATCTCCTGCGGACGGTCCGAACGGGCCGAGATGTTCGTCGAGATCGAGGACTTGCCGCAGGCCTTGAGCTGCGCCTTGGCCTTGGCCGCGTCACCCTTGCTGTCCGTGGTCGCGTAGACGTCGGACTTGGCGTAGCCCGGGATGTCCGGCGGGAGGACCGTGGAGGCGATCTCACCGCGGATCGGGCCGCCCTCGGCGGTCTGCACCGAGACCTTGTCGATGGCGTACTGGACGGCCTTGCGGCACTCGACCTTGTCGAACGGCGCGACCTTGGTGTTGATCGCCATGTAGACCAGACGGCCACCGTAGGTGTTGTCCGTGTTGGCCTTCTTCGACGGGTCGGTGATGACCTGGGCCTGCGTCGCGGCCTGGACACCCGTGCCGCCGAGGTCGATCGCGTTGCCCGCGAGGACGTCCTTGTCGATCGTCTCCGGGTTGACCTTCAGCTTGACGACGATCTTGTCCGGCAGCTGCTTGCGCAGCGGGTCCGTCTTCGCGTCCCAGTTCTCGTTGCGGACGAGGACGGCCTGCTGGCCCTCCGCGTAGCTCTGGAACTTGTACGAGCCCGAGGAGACGATGTGCTTGACGTAGTCGACGCCCGTGTCCTTCGCCTTGGGCACCGGGGCCGTCTGCGGGGCGGCGACCAGGTAGTCGAACTCCTGGAAGGCCTGCTTCAGGTGGAAGACGATCGTGGTGTCGTCCGGCGTCTGGATGGAGGACAGGCCCTTGTCGCTCTTGTCCTTGTACGGGCCCTTGTACTTGTCGCCGCCGGCCAGGAACTGCTGGAAGTAGTTCGGGCCGAGGGAGAGCACGTCACGCGCGAAGTTCGAGCGCTCGACGGCGTACTTGACGTCCTTCGAGGTGATCGGCGAGCCGTCCTCGTACTTCAGGCCCGAACGCAGCTTGTACGTCCAGGTCTTGCCGCCGTCGCTCGGGACGCCCTTGCTCGCGGCGAGGTCCGGGACGAGGGCGTTGCCCTCCTGGCCGGCGCCCGGCTTGAAGGTCATCAGCGGGCGGGCCCACAGCCGGCTGAGGTTGTACATGTACGCGTAGTACGTGTTGCCCGGGTCGAAGGAGTCCGGGACGTCGGACAGCTCGTAGGTGAGCGTGCCGCCCTTCTTGTCCGACGCGTTGACGACGCCCTTGGTCGCGGCGTTGGCCCCGGCCGACTTGGTGCCGTTCTCGTTCTTGTTGTCATCGGCCTTGCTGCAACCTGCAAGAAGCAGGCTGGCGGAGCCGATGGCCGCGATCGCGGCCAGCGCTGACCTTCGCATGATGGGCGCTTTCCCCTCCATTGATCGGAAAAATTTACGGGCTCTCCGCGGCAGGCGTCAGCGGCTGCGCGGGTCGAGAGCGTCGCGGAGACCGTCACCCAGCAGGTTGAACGCCAGGACGGTGATGAAGATGGCGAGACCAGGAACGATCATGAACATCGGGTCGACCTGGTAGAAGTTGACCGCCTCCCGGAGCATGCCGCCCCAGGACGCCTGCGGGGGCTGGATGCCGACGCCGAGGAAGCTCAGGGACGCCTCGAAGAGGATGTTGGTCGGGATGAGCAGCGTCGAGTAGACGATGATCGGGCCGACCAGGTTGGGCATCAGCTCCCGGAACAGGATGTACGGGGCCTTGGCGCCCATGCCCCGGGAGGCGTCGACGAACTCGCGCTCGCGCAGGGCGAGGGTCTGGCCCCGGACGATCCGGCCCAGGTAGGGCCAGTTGAAGAAGCCGATGACGAAGATCAGCACGCTCAGGTGGAGCGGCAGACCGTCCAGGCCGAACGCGCCGCCCTGGAGGGTGGCGGAGATGGAGATGGCGAACAGCAGGAGGGGGAAGGCGAGGAACGTGTCCATCAGCCGGCTGATGATCGAGTCCACCCGTCCGCCGTAGTAGCCCGCGATGACGCCCATGATGGCGCCGATCACGTTGGACAGGATCGTGGCGCCGAAGGCGACCACCAGCGACACCCAGGAGCCCTCCAGGACGCGGGTGGCGATGTCCCGGCCGAACTTCGGGTCCACACCGAGCGGGTGATCCGCGCTGATGCCGCCGAAACTGCCCTTCGGCAGCGAGGTGTCCGGGCTGATCAGGTCCTGGTTGAAGGCGTTGGGGTCGAGCCCGAAAGCGGCCTGGATGGGACGCGAGAGGATCGCGACGAGGATCAGCAGGACCACGATGACGCCGCCCGCGACGGCGACCTTGTCCTTCTTGAACCGGGTCCAGGCGATCTGGCCCAGGGAACGACCCTCGATCTGCCCCTTACCGGCACCCTCCAGCACAGCCTCCGGCTGTGCCTCGGCTGCCGCCCCGGTGGTCTCGATCGGTGCGGTCACGGTGAGCGACCCCTCTCGCCGGTGGTGACCGGCCTGCGCTGCCGCGGATTGCGGCTTTGTCGACTTGCCATCGAGCATGAGGTCTCGACCTCATGTCTGAGTCGGGAGTCTTCAGCGTCTTTGCGATCACCCGCCAGAGCTGACGGCGAATGTATGCGCAACCGTGATGCAGTCCAGGGGATTCCGTTATCCGATCAGTGGGTAACGGGCATCGGACGTGGGCCAGTTGGGACAGAACGGCGAATCTACGCGGTTCGGGGCGATCGGGCGATGTCTACGCGCGCAGAAGTGTGTCGCCCGTGTGAAATCTGCGACCCGGACTCAGAAAGCCCGCGGCACCGCCCGGTTGTCAGTAACCGCCGTGTACGGGCGGGTAGCCGTACCCGCCGGCCGGGGCCTGCGGCGGGACCGGCGCCTGAAGCTGCGGCTGCGGCGCGGGGGCGTGTGCCTCGCGGTCGTAGAAGGGGCGCGCGTTGGCCCGCATCCACATCACCACCGGGTCGTAGCCGTCGGTCATCGCGACCGTCGAGACCGGCAGCCCCTCCGGGACCGCGCCGATGGACTGCTGCATCATCGCGCGCACCGAGTCGACCGCGGCGGGCGAGGTCTCGTACACGTCCAGGCCGATGGCCAGATACGGCGCCCCGAGCGCGGGCTGGACCCAGGCGCGGCGCAGGGAGCGCAGCGCGGGGGTGCGGTGCGCGTTCTGCGCGAGCAGGGCGTAGAACTGCGGGATCTCGATGCCGGGTTCCGACAGGCGGAGCGGGCCGGCGGGCTGGCGGTCCAGGCCGGTGGCGATGCGGCGCAGATCCAGCCAGGGGATGCCGACACCGCCGCCCGGGGAGTGCGGATTGAGCCAGAGGCCGTAGTGGTCGGGGTAGAGGGTGCGCGCCACGTCCAGGCCGTCGACCACTTCGTACGAACGGTTCCAGCCGCTGGCCGACAACTCCTGCGCGGAGGTGACGCAGGGGGCGTAGTGGCAGCCGTCCACCTCCATGTCCCCGTACTGGGCGTCCGGGGAGCCGGCCTGGCCGTGCCACAGGAGCATCCAGATCTGGCCGGAGGAGGGAGTGGCGAGGGCGCGGAGCAGGGCCTCGTAGGCGTCGTAGCGTCCCGGGGTGACCTGGCGCAGCATGTGCTCGACGCTGCCGCTGTGGCTCGCGCTCACCTGTTGTACCGGCCCTTCTACTCCGTGCCCCGCGTTTGGAGACAGCTTAAGCGCCCAGCGGCCCGGGGCCTCGGGTTCGTGTGCCGGTGCGGGTCGTCCGTGGCCGGCCGCGCCCCGCGGCGGGACCGCATACCGGATGCGGCCCCGCTTTCTTCCGGTGCGTTCAGCGGCCGTACTGGTAGAAGGGCCGGACGTGCGTCTTCAGCCAGTCCGAGACCGGGTCCTCGGCCACGTCCATGAGGATCAGGTTGACCGGCCACTTGACCGGGACCGTGCCGAGGGCCCGGCCGAGGGCGTCCAGGGGCAGGTTCCGGACGTCCCCCTCCCACTGGGAGAGTTCCACGCCCACGAACATCACCGGGTCGGCCGTCTCGATGGCGGCCAGGCAGCGGCGGGCGGTGAGGACCACGCCGGTGGCCGCGAACTCGGCGGAGGCCGCGGCGAGGAAGTCGACCGGGTCGTCCTGCCAGTCGGGTTCGAAGAGGCGGACCCGGCCGCCGGTGCCGGGCCCGTCGAGCGGGGTGCGGCCGGCGCGGCACAGTTCGGCCACGGCGTCGGGCGGCAGCGGGATACCGACCACACCGCCCGGGTTCACCGCGATGCCCGCCTGCGGCGGCAGGCCGCGCGCGAACTCCACGGCGGGCGCGATGGTGTACGACATGTGGGAACCGGTCGCCTGGCGCAGCTGCTCCTCGGAGCTGAACACCGGGACGTACACCTGGCCGTCGATCTCCATCGTCGGCAGGTCCAGCGGGCCGCTGTGCGGGCCCCCGCCGTTGGGCAGCGGTATCCACAGGAAGCTGCGGCCGAGGACCTCGATGATCCGGCCGCCCGCCGAGGGGATGCCGAGGGAGGCCGACAGCACCTCCTCCAGCTCGTTGCCGGGCCAACCGCCGTGCGGGTGGGGGTGCGCCTGTGCCGGGAAGTCCGCGGGAACGTCCGCCGGGAAGTCCATGTGCCTACCGCCTGCTGGGAACCACTGCTGGGAGCAAGAAGGCTAGCGGGTGGCTGTGACAGTGCCTCACCGCGCGAAGCCCACCCGGCCGAGGACGTCCGCCGCGTCCCGGTCCAGCAGCACCGCCGCGCCGCAGCCGGCGGGCAGCTCCCCCTTCTCCACCGCGCGCAGCAGCCGGCCGGTCGTACGGCGGTGGCGGCGGAAGGCGTAGCGGGAGACGCCCCGGCCGCGCTCGCGCTGGCCCGCCCGGGCGGTCTCGGGGCTGACGTCGAGGAGGAGCAGGTGCAGGGTGGCGCCGCGGCGCCGGGCCTCGCGGGCCAGCCAGGCGCGCACCCAGCGCTGGGTGCCGCAGTCGTGCACGACGACGCCCTCGCCGGTGCGCAGCGCCCTGCGCAGGGCGGCGTAGTGGGCGAGGCGGACCAGGGGGCGGTACAGCGCGTAGGGGACGGAGCGGGGAACGCGGGCGTCCCAGCGGTCGCGGGTGTCCTGGGAGTCGACGCGGTGGCCGGTGACCGCGCGGTGCATCAGGGTGGACTTGCCGCTGCCGGGCAGGCCGGTGATCACCACCAGGTCGCGGGGGCCGAAGAGCAGGGCGTGCGGGCTGCGGCCCGCGCGGTCGCGCAGGTCGCGGACGACCGGGGCGGGGCGGTCCGCGCGGCGCGCGCGGGCCGCGGCGGAAGGCTGTCCCGGCACCGCGATGCCGGCGTCGGTGGCGTAGGCCGATGTCCTGTTCACCGTGATCGTCCTCCCCAGGGGGCTCGGTCATCCCCATGCCCGTTCTGTGTAAAGAGAAGGTAATGGGCAACGGTAGGCGGTTCGTGTGCGTTCTGCCACAGCCCGGTCACAAGGAGCACGCTCTGGATGGGCGGGGAGCGGCGTGCAATGATGAGGCCGCCAACTGCATACCGGCCGCTTGAATCCGCGCGGGAGAGTTCCCAGCCCCCGGCTGGGACGCCGAAGGAGCAAGTCCCTCCCTTGAATCTCTCAGGCCCCGTTACCGCGCGGGCGAGGCACATCTGAAAAGCGGGCCGCTGTGTCAGTGGCTCCACCCACGGTGCAAGCCGTGATCGTCCCTGTGGCGGTCGTGGCGAACCTCTCAGGTTCCGATGACAGATGGGGAGGAACGTTCCTCGCCTGTCCGCTCGCCTTGGGAGACGACCGTCCGATGAGCAGCACTGAACTCCGCCACACCGCGCTCGATGCCGTGCATCGCGCGCTCGGTGCGACGATGACCGACTTCGCCGGCTGGGACATGCCCCTGCGCTACGGCTCCGAGCGCGACGAGCACCTCGCGGTGCGGAACAGGGCCGGTCTCTTCGACCTCTCCCACATGGGCGAGATCACCGTCACCGGCGACCAGGCCGCCGCGTTCCTGAACCACGCCCTGGTCGGCGACATCGCCTCCGTCGGCGTCGGCCGCGCCCGCTACACGATGATCTGCCGGACCGACGGCGGCATCCTGGACGACCTGATCGTCTACCGCCTCGCCGAGACCGAGTACATGGTCGTGGCCAACGCCTCCAACGCCCAGGTGGTGCTGGACGCGCTGACGGAGCGCGCCGAGGGCTTCGACGCCGAGGTCCGCGACGACCGGGACGCCTACGCGCTGATCGCCGTGCAGGGCCCGGAGTCCCCCGGCATCCTGAAGTCCCTCACCGACGCCGACCTCGACGGCCTGAAGTACTACGCCGGCCTGCCGGGCACGGTCGCCGGCGTCCCGGCGCTGATCGCCCGCACGGGTTACACCGGCGAGGACGGCTTCGAGCTGTTCGTCGCGCCGGAGCACGCCGTCGAGCTGTGGCAGGCGCTGACCAAGGCGGGCGAGGGCGCGGGCCTGGTCCCGTGCGGGCTGTCCTGCCGGGACACGCTGCGCCTGGAGGCGGGCATGCCGCTGTACGGGCACGAACTGACCACCTCCCTCACCCCGTTCGACGCCGGGCTCGGCCGTGTGGTCAAGTTCGAGAAGGAGGGCGACTTCGTCGGGCGCGAGGCGCTCACCGAGGCCGCCGCGCGGGCCCAGGAGAACCCGCCGCGGGTCCTGGTCGGCCTGGTCGCCGAGGGCCGCCGGGTGCCGCGCGCCGGGTACGCCGTCGTCGCCGGCGGCGAGGTGATCGGCGAGGTCACCTCCGGCGCCCCCTCCCCCACCCTGGGCAAGCCGATCGCCATGGCCTACGTCGACGCGGCGCACGCGGCGCCGGGCACCGAGGGCGTCGGCGTGGACATCCGGGGCACCCACGAGCCGTACCAGGTCGTGGCGCTGCCGTTCTACAAGCGCCGGAAGTAGACACTGGGCGCGGTCGCGCCCGCCGGGGCCCCGGTCCCGTGGCCGGGGCGTGACGCTGCGCACATTCGCCCGCTCACCAGCGGTTTCCGCAGTCCCCCGTCATCAGCACCCTCGCGTGTACAGGAGAATTCAGGCCATGAGCAACCCCCAGCAGCTGCGCTACAGCAAGGAGCACGAGTGGCTGTCGGCCGCCGAGGACGGCGTCGCGACGGTCGGCATCACGGAGCACGCGGCCAACGCGCTCGGTGACGTCGTCTTCGTCCAGCTCCCCGAGGCCGGCTCCACGGTGTCCGCGGGCGAGACCTGCGGAGAGCTGGAGTCAACGAAGTCGGTGTCCGACCTGTACTCGCCGGTCACCGGCGAGGTCACCGAGGTCAACGAGGACGTCGTCAACGACCCGTCGCTGGTGAACTCCGCCCCCTTCGAGGGTGGCTGGCTGTTCAAGGTACGCGTCACCGAGGAGCCGGCCGACCTGCTCTCCGCCGACGAGTACACCGCCTTTTCCGCCGGCTGAGGAGTCGTAGCCGTATGACTGTCCTGAACACGCCTCTGCACGAGCTGGACCCGGAGATCGCCGCCGCGGTCGACGCCGAGCTGCGCCGCCAGCAGTCGACCCTGGAGATGATCGCCTCCGAGAACTTCGCGCCGCTCGCGGTGATGGAGGCGCAGGGCTCGGTCCTGACGAACAAGTACGCCGAGGGCTACCCGGGCCGCCGCTACTACGGCGGCTGCGAGCACGTCGACGTCGCCGAGCAGATCGCCATCGACCGGGTCAAGGAGCTGTTCGGCGCGGAGTACGCCAACGTGCAGCCCCACTCCGGCGCCTCCGCGAACCAGGCGGCCCTCTTCGCGCTGGCCCAGCCCGGGGACACCATCCTCGGCCTGGACCTGGCGCACGGCGGCCACCTGACCCACGGGATGCGGCTGAACTTCTCCGGCAAGCAGTTCGACGTGGTCGCCTACCACGTGGACGCCGAGACCGGCCTGGTCGACATGGCCGAGGTCGAGCGGCTCGCCAAGGAGCACCGCCCCAAGGTGATCATCGCGGGCTGGTCGGCGTACCCGCGGCAGCTGGACTTCGCCGGGTTCCGCCGGATCGCCGACGAGGCCGGCGCCTACCTGTGGGTCGACATGGCGCACTTCGCGGGCCTGGTCGCGGCCGGTCTGCACGAGAACCCGGTGCCGTACGCCGACGTGGTCACCTCCACCACCCACAAGACGCTGGGCGGCCCCCGCGGCGGCATCATCCTCGCCAGGAAGGACTTCGCGAAGAAGCTGAACTCGTCCGTCTTCCCGGGCTTCCAGGGCGGCCCCCTGGAGCACGTGATCGCGGCCAAAGCGGTGTCGTTCAAGGTCGCGGCCTCGGAGGACTTCAAGGAGCGCCAGCGTCGTACGGTGGAGGGTGCCCGCATCCTCGCCGAGCGCCTGACGGCCCCGGACGCCCGCGAGGCCGGCGTGAACGTGCTGTCCGGCGGCACGGACGTGCACCTGATCCTGGTGGACCTGCGCGCGTCCGAGCTGGACGGGCAGCAGGCCGAGGACCGGCTCCACGAGGTCGGCATCACGGTCAACCGCAACGCCGTCCCGAACGACCCGCGGCCGCCGATGGTCACCTCGGGTCTGCGCATCGGTACGCCGGCCCTGGCGACCCGCGGCTTCACGGCCGAGGACTTCGCCGAGGTCGCGGACGTGATCGCCGAGGCGCTGAAGCCGTCCTACGACGCCGAGGCCCTGAAGGCGCGCGTGAAGGCGCTCGCCGACAAGCACCCGCTGTACCCGGGCCTGAACAAGTAAGTCCCCGGTGGGGCACCCGCCGAGGGTGCCCCACCACCCCCCTGCTGTCTTGAGGAGTGACCGTGGCCATCTCGGTCTTCGACCTGTTCTCGATCGGCATCGGCCCGTCCAGCTCCCACACGGTCGGCCCGATGCGCGCGGCACGGATGTTCGCCCGCCGCCTGCGCAACGAAGGCCTCCTGGAGCAGGCCGCCGCCGTCCGCACGGAGCTGTACGGCTCCCTGGGCGCGACCGGGCACGGCCACGGCACCCCCAAGGCCGTCCTGCTCGGCCTGACCGGCGACTCACCGCGCACGGTGGACGTGGAGACGGCGGACGCGCGCGTGGAGGCCATCAAGGCGGAGGGACGGATCCGGCTCCTGGGCGAGCACGAGATCGCCTTCGACTTCGACCGGGACCTGGTGCTGCACCGCCGCAAGGCCCTGCCGTACCACGCCAACGGCATGACGCTGTGGGCCTACGACGCAGACGGCAAGGAGCTGCTCACCAAGACGTACTACTCGGTGGGCGGCGGCTTCGTCGTCGACGAGGACGCGGTGGGCGCGGACCGGATCAAGCTGGACGACACGGTCCTGAAGTACCCGTTCCGCACGGGCGACGAGCTGCTGCGCCTGACCAGGGAGACGGGCCTGTCGATCTCCTCGCTGATGCTGGAGAACGAGCGGGCCTGGCGCACCGAGGAGGAGATCCGCGCGGGCCTGCTGGAGATCTGGCGGGTGATGCGCGAGTGCGTGCAGCGGGGCATGTCCCGCGAGGGCATCCTGCCGGGCGGTCTGAAGGTACGCCGCCGCGCCGCCGTCTCCGCCCGCCAGCTGCGCGCCGAGGGCGACCCGCTGGCGCACGCCATGGAGTGGATCACGCTCTACGCGATGGCGGTGAACGAGGAGAACGCGGCGGGCGGCCGTGTGGTGACCGCGCCCACGAACGGAGCGGCCGGCATCATCCCGGCGGTCCTGCACTACTACATCAACTTCGTGCCCGGCGCCGACGAGGACGGCGTGGTCCGCTTCCTGCTGGCCGCCGGCGCGATCGGCATGCTCTTCAAGGAGAACGCCTCCATCTCCGGCGCCGAGGTCGGCTGCCAGGGCGAGGTGGGCTCCGCCTGCTCCATGGCGGCGGGCGCGCTCGCCGAGGTGCTCGGCGGCTCCCCCGAGCAGGTGGAGAACGCGGCCGAGATCGGCATGGAGCACAACCTCGGCCTGACCTGCGACCCGGTGGGCGGTCTGGTCCAGATCCCGTGCATCGAGCGCAACGGCATGGCCGCGGTGAAGGCGGTCACGGCCGCGAAGATGGCGATGCGCGGCGACGGCTCCCACAAGGTGTCCCTGGACAAGGTCATCAAGACGATGAAGGACACCGGCGCGGACATGAGCGTGAAGTACAAGGAGACGGCCCGGGGCGGGCTGGCCGTGAACATCATCGAGTGCTGACCCGCCCACCCGGTCCCACCGTGCGGTGAAGCCCGTCGCGCCGTGACGGGCACCCGCCCGGCCCCGCCGCCTCCCCCCCACCCCGCACACCGCCGCCCCGCCCACCGGACGGGGCGGCGGTGTCATGTCCGGCCGGAGCCCGCGCCACGCGCCGCCGCCCCGCTTCTGATGTTCCCTCAAGGGCTACCGCACAGTAACCGATTGGCCCTACGCTGCCGCCAACTCGACGTCAGCGAAAGGGAGTTCGGTGATACGCGGGATGAGACGGCTGGCGGCGCTCGTGGGGGCCGCCGCTTTGTTGGCGATGGTGCCGGGCAACGCGCACGCGGCGTCGCCGAAGTTCTCCGAGACGACGGCGATCGGCACGCACAACGCGTACGACAAGGCCAAGTACGCCTACTTCGCCCAGGCGCTGGACTCCGGCGCCTCGCTGCTGGAACTGGACGTCTACGTCGACAGCATCAGCCACCGCTGGCGGGTCAGCCACAGCAACCCGCTGGGCAACGACAACAACTGCGAGGCGGCGAAGACCCCGGGCGAGCTGTACGGCAAGAGCCGCAACCAGGACCTCGGCAGCTGCCTGGACAACATGGCCGCCTGGAACCAGCTCCACCCCGACCACCCGCCGATCGTCGTCAAGGTCGAGATGAAGGTCGGCTTCAACGACAAGGCGGGCCTCGGACCGGACGAGTTCGACACGCTCGTCGCGCAGCGGCTGGGCGGCAGCGTCTACAAGCCGGCCGACCTGCTCGGCGGGACGTACGGCACGCTGGACGAGGCCGCGAAGGCCAACGCCTGGCCCGCCCGGGACGCCCTGAAGGGCAAGTTCGTCTTCGACCTGATCCCGGGCACGGTGGAGCAGTCCAACCCGTTCGACAGCTACTGGACGGACGAGGAGTACGGCGACCACCTGCGCGACCTGAAGGCGGCCGGGAACATCTCGGCGGCCCAGGCCTTCCCCGTCGTCCTCGGCGCGGCGAACGGCGACCCGCGCACCAGCCGCTACGACGCCTCGATCCGCCCCTGGTTCGTGTTCTTCGACGGCGACGCGGCGACGTACGTCGACAACGGCTACGACACCTCGTTCTACTCCGCCAACCACTACATCCTCATCACCACCGACGCCCACAACGTGTCACCGGCCATCTCCTCCACCAGCCCGACGGACGCCGAAGTCGCCGCGCGCCTCGCCCTGCTGGCCAAGAACCACGCCAGTCTGATCACCTCGGACTGGTCGGCGAAGTCCGCCTCCGTACTGAGTTCGGTGACCACCCGAAGCTGAGGTTCCGGGGCGGCGCCCACGGGGGACAACCTTCACATGCTGCATGGCATCGACGTGAGCGCCTACCAGTCCTCCTCCTACGCGACGAGCGGTCTCTCCTTCGTCTTCATCAAGGCGACGGAAGGCCGTTCGTACGTCAATCCCAGACTCGCGGCCCAGGCCGGCCACGGCCGTGACGCGGGCCTGGTCGTCGGCTTCTACCACTTCCTGTGGCCCGGCAACCTCACCGCCCAGGCCGAGTACTTCCTCAGTCACGCCCCGGACCGCCGCGGTGATCTCCTCGCCGTCGACTGGGAGACCACCGGCGACGGCACCCACGCGAGCAACGCGGAGAAGGACCGCTTCATCCGCAAGCTGAAGGAACTGCGGCCGGACAACCGGGTGGTGCTCTACTGCAACCGCCACTTCTGGCTGAACGTCGACACCACCTCCTACGCCGGGGACGGGCTGTGGATCGCCGACTACGTCACCGCCGGAAAGCCCCGGATCGAGGCCAGGTGGCGGTTCCACCAGTACACCAGCGAACCCCACGACAAGGACGTGGCGGACTTCGCGAGCAAGGCGGCGCTGAAGGAGTGGGCCACGAGCGCCTGACGGGTTCGTGGCCCCTCCCGTCTCGCCGGGGTCAGCCCCGGAAGTCCGCAGGGCGCTCCGGGGACGCCTCCGCGAGGGCCTTGCGCACCGCTTCCGCGCCGGCGCGCAGGCCGTAGACGGGGGTACCGGGCTGCTGGCGCCAGGAGTCGGCGATGGTGCCGGCGTCGACGGTGTCGAAGCCGAGTTCGTCGATCAGGTCGCGGACGGCCTGCTTGGCCGCCTCGTCGTCGCCGGCGACCGGGAGGGCCATGCGCTCGGGGTCGCCCGCGGGGCGCGGCCGGTCCAGGATGTCCTGGGCGTAGGTGCCGTTGAACGCCTTGACCACCGGGTGGCCGAGGTGCTGCTCGGTCCAGCGGCTCTCGGTGAGGCCCTCGTCCTCGATGGCCGCGATCCGGCCGTCCCGCTGCTGCGGGTAGTAGTTGCCGGTGTCGATCACCGCGACGCCCTCGGCCGCGCCGTCGAGCAGGCCGGCGGGCAGGTCCGGGACCGCCTTCAGCGGCACGGTGACGACCACGACCTGGGCGCCCTTGGCGGCCTCCTCCGCCCGGACGGGGGTCGCGCCGGTCTCCTCCGCCAGGTCACGGAGCGTCTCGGGGCCGCGGGAGTTGGCGACGGAGACGTCATGGCCGAGGGCGGTGAGCCGCCGGGTGAGGTTGCCGCCGATGTTCCCCGCGCCGATGATGCCGATCTTCATGGCTGACCCTCCGGATGGTCTATGCGCATGCATGGGATGTTCTCCGCTCAACCCAGCCGGGTCCGGGCCTATTCCGCGCCGTGCGCCGAACGGGTGACGGCTGCCCGGCCGGTGCCGCCGCGCGATCCTCTCGGGGCATCCGCACAACGGCCGCGGCACCCGGAGACCCCGGGCGGGGGGCTGCCCGTTCGGCGACGGTGAGCGCACCGGTAACGTCGGCCTGGTGACCCTCGCCCTCGATCTCCGCGCCCAGGAGGCCGGCCCCATGGCCGGCCCCGGCGACGTCGACGCCGTACGCACGGTGTTCTCCGGCACCCACCAGGACGCGCTCGGCGAGGGCCGGGCCGGGCCCGCCCGCCGCGCCCGGGAGAACCGGTCGGCCGCCGCGCGCACGGTGCCGTCCGCGGTGAACCGGGCGGCGCGATGACGAAGGCGACGACGGAGGTGCTGCGCGCCGAGGACGTGCACGTCGTCCGGGACGGGCGGGCCATCCTCCAGGAGGTCTCGCTGACCGTCCGGGCCGGTGAGCACTGGGCGCTGCTCGGCGCCAACGGGGCGGGCAAGTCCACGCTGCTGGGGCTGCTCGGCGCGCTGGTCCATCCGACCCGGGGCGCGGTGGAGGTGCTCGGACACCGGCTGGGCCGGGTGGACCTGCGCGAGTTGCGGACCCTGGTCGGGCACGTCGACCCGCGCCATCCGCTGACCTCGCCGCTGCGAGTGCGGGACGTCGTGCTCACGGGGGCGACGAACTCGGTCGAACCGGTCCCCCGGTGGCGTCCCACCCCGGAGCAGACGGAGCGGGCCGAGGCGCTGCTGGCCACACTGGGGCTGGGGGCGCTGCGGGACGCCCGGTGGCCGACGCTCTCGCAGGGGCAGCGCGGCCGGACGCTGATCGCGCGGGCGCTGATGCCCGAGCCGCGGCTGCTGCTCCTGGACGAGCCGGCGACCGGCCTGGACCTGCCCGGCCGGGAACAGCTGATCGATGCGCTGGAGGACCTGCGGGCGGCTCATCCGGCGCTGGCGACGGTGCTGGTCACCCATCACCTGGAGGAGCTGCCGGCGGGCACCACGCACGCCGTGCTGCTGCGCGACGGACGGGTGCTGGCCTCGGGGCCGGTCGCGTCGGTGCTCACCGGTGACCAGGTCGGCAAGTGCTTCGACCTGCCGTTGACGCTGGAGCGGCACGAGGGGCGCTGGAGCGTGCGGATCCGGCGCGGGACGCGGCGCCGTGACGGCATGACGGCGTGACGGCATGACGAAGGGGGTGCCCGGGCCGCTCGGCGCGGGCACCCCCTGTCGCCGACGGGTCACTTGCTCAGGTAGGCCCAGAACTCGTCGAACGACAGCACCTTGTCGCCGTTGAGGTCGCGGGTCTTGATGACGGCCTCCGCGACCGTCTCGGTGACGTTCCAGTCACCCTGCTGCGCGAGGGCGGACTTGAACTCCGCTGCGGTGATGAATCCGTCACCGTCCGCGTCGATCCGCTGGAACTGCTTGCGTGCTTCCTCGATGTCCGCCACCGATCCGCCCCTTTTGTTCGTGTTTCTCATGCCGTGCTGGCGTACTGACGCTGGTCAGGTTAACGGCCCGCACGAAAGCGCAGTGCGGCGACCACCCAGGCGAAGTCCTCGGCGTGCGGTGGCGCGGGCTGCCGGTTCACCACGGCGACCAGCTCCCGGTAGCGGGCCACACGCTCGTCGAAGCCGGCCGTCATGCGCTCCAGTGCCTCGCCCCGGTCGGCGTCGCCGAACAGTTCGTCCAGCACCTCCTCCGCGCCGGGTCCGGTGGGGTCGACGCCGCGCTCGCGGACCGGCGCCACCAGCTCCACGAGCCGCCTGGCGAACCACAGCGACCGTCCCCGCGGCTCGCCGGGCCGCCGGTCGGCCGCGTTGAACTCGACGGCCCGGCGCATCTGCGCCCGGAACGCGGGGTCCTGGAGCATCTCGGCCAGCTCCACCCAGGCGTCCACCTCCTCGGGCGTGGGGTCCTCCGCAAGGTGGACGGCCGTGCGCCGCATCCGTTCCCGGACGTCCGGGTCCACGGTGTCGAGCCCGTGCAGCGCCTCCGCCACGAACTCCTCCATGATCCGCTGCCGTTCGGCGGCGGACAGTCGGGCCAGCTTGTTCACCAGTGTCATCTCCTCAGCGGTCGCACCGCGTCGCGCTACGGCGGACAGCACCGCCCGGGTCACCCCCAGCGACCGGATCTGCGCGTCCAGCGCCGCCGCGTGGGTGGCCGCGACCTGGGCCACGGTCCGCTCGCCGGCCAGCACCGCGCGCACGTCCGCCAGGCCGAGGCCCAGTTCGCGCAGGGTGCGGATCAGCTCCAGGCGTGCGGCGCTCTCGGCGTCGTAGAGCCGGTAACCGCCGGCCGACCGGGTCACCGGGGTGAGCACCCCGGCGTCGGACCAGTAGCGGATGGTGCGCACACCCAGTCCGGTGGCGCGGGCCAGCTCGCCGATGGTGAGAAGTCCGGTGCCGTCCTCGATCATGTCTGCGAGTCTGGGCCTTCCAGTGGGTGGAGACTCAAGGAGCGGGCCGTGGAGACGTTGCGGGACATTCTCGATGCGGCGGCGGCCGGTGTCTTCCCGCCGGCGGACGGCGGTACGACGGTCGTGGCGCAGCCCTCACCGCGGGACGCCGGGGTGCTGTCCTTCACCGCGCACTCGGTGGTCGTCACCGACGAGGACCCTCAGTGGGTGTACGAAACGCTGCGCGGCCTGGACTGCGATCCCCTGGCGGCCACGCTGAACCCGCGCTTCCTGACCGCCCTCCTGGACCGGACCGGACGCCGGGCCGAGACCGTCGACGCGGTGCTGGTGGGCGACCCGCTGCCGGGCGGACCCCCGCTCGCGCTGACGGAGATCGAGGACGCCGGGCACCCCCGGATCCGGTACGCCCGGGGGCGCCGGGACGAGGTGCGGGCCTGGGTGACCGACGGCGGGGTGCTGGTGATGGGGCGCGGGCTCGCCGGGCGGCTGGAGGTGTCCGTCGAGGTGGCCGAGGACGTGCGGCACCGGGGGCTCGGGCGGCTGCTGGTGACCGCCGCCCGGCAGCTGGCCGCGGAGCCGCTGTGGGCCCAGGTGGCGCCGGGGAACGCCCGCAGCCTGCGGGCGTTCCAGGCCGCCGGGTACCGTCCGGTGGGCGCGGAACTGCTGCTTCAGCGGAAGACGCCGGTGTGTCCCAGTGAGTAGCGGCCCGGCTGGGGGTAGACGGCCAGGCCGTGCGGGCCGCTGCCGACCTTGATGCGGGCCAGCTGGGCGCCGGTGCGGGTGTCGATGGCGTACACCTCGGCGTTGTAGCGGCCGGAGAGCCACAGGACCTTGCCGTCGGCGGAGACCCCGCCCATGTCGGGGCTGCCGCCGCCGGGCAGGTGCCACTTCTTGGTGAGCCGGTTGCGGGTGAAGTCGAAGACCGAGATGGTGCCCTCGCCCCGGTTGGAGATGTACATCTCGCGGGAGTCGCGGCTGACGTAGAGGCCATGGGCGCCCTTGCCGGTGGCGAGGAACCGGGGCCGGGTGAACTTGTCGCCGTCGAGGATCCACAGGCCGTCCGCCATCATGTCGGCGATGTAGAACAGCTTGCCGTCCGGGGAGATCTTGACGTCCTGCGGCATGGCGCCGTGCAGCGGCAGCTTCTCCTGGCCGACGACCTTCATCCGCGCCGTGTCGACCTTGAGGATCTCGCCGCTGAACTCGCAGGAGACGATGAAGTAGCGGCCGTCGATGGAGAAGTCGGCGTGGTTGACGCCGTAGCAGCTGACCGGGAGCGCCTTGACGACCTTCATGGTGTGCGCGTCGCGGAAGACCAGCTGGCGGTCCATGGAGGCCATGACGACGGCGTACTTGCCGTCGGGCGTGAAGTACAGGTTGTACGGGTCGTGCACGGAGACCGGTTCGCCGGCCCGGCCGGTCCGCGGGTCGATGGGGGTCAGGCTGTTGCCGAGGTCGTTGTTGACCCAGAGGGTCTTCAGGTCCCAGGACGGCACGACGTGCTGGGGCTGGCGGCCGACCCGGATGGTCTCGACGATCCGGTAGGTGGCGGGGTCGATGACGGTGACGGTGTCGGAGTTGGTGTTGGGGACGTACACCCGGGAGGGGAAGCCCTTGACCACGGGCGAGAGCCGGTTCGGCCGGTCGGCGGCGTAGAGGTCGGCCGGGTCGTCGACCGGTGGCATCCCCGGCAACACGTCGACCAGCGGCTTCTTCACCTTCGGCTGGACCGGCGCCTTGCTGCCGACGGGCTCGTCCGCGTGGTCGCGGGACCCGCCGCCGCACGCGGAGAGCAGCGTCAGGGCGGTGACGGCGGCACCGGCGGCCAGCAGGCGGGCGGCTTTCGTGGTTCGCATCAGCTCAGCAGCTCCGTGGTGGTGACCGCGCGCAGTCCGCGGCGGCCGAGTTCGGACAGGAGGTCGGGGAGGGCGGCGACCGTGTCGGGGTATCCGAAGTGCAGGCTCACCACCGATCCGTTGCGCGCGCCGGCGAGGACCTCGCGGGTGACGGCGGCGGCGCCGGGGCGGGTGTAGTCGAGCGAGTCGACGTCGTACGACAGCACGTGCGGGTAGCCGGCGGCGCGGGCCAGCCGGGCGACGAGCGGGGAGGCGGCCGGGGCGCGGGAGGGGCGGAACCAGGTGCCGATGGAGCCGGTGAGCCGCTTGAGCCGGGCGGCGCAGTCGGTGATCTCCCGGCGGGCCTCCGCCTCGGGCAGCGTGTTGACGCCGATGTGCCGCTGGGTGTGGTTGCCGAGGTCGTGGCCGCCGTCGAGGATGCGGCGGGCGAGGTCCGGGTGCTGGTCCAGCCAGGTGCCGACGGCGAGCACGGTGAGCCGCGCGCCGCGCTGTTCGGCGGTGTCGAGCAGGGTGCGGGCGAGGGCGGGGTCCCCCTGGCCGTGGAAGGTGAGGGCGACCTGGGGGCGGGTGCGGGGGCCGTGGGTGATCTGGGCGGGTTGGCCGGGGTAGGCGCGGGGTTCCGGCGGGGGTGCCGACGGGGAGCGCTCGGGGGCGGCCGGAACGGGGGGCCGGACGGCGTGTCCGGTGCCGCATCCGGCGGCGAGCGCACCGCCGGCGACGATTCCGGCGCCGGTGCGCAGCACATCACGGCGGTGGGTGGGGGTCACCTGCACCATTTAAGGGGCGATCGGTGAGAAACAGGGCGATTGGCGCCGCGGATGGCGCAACCGGACGCCCCGCCGGTCCTCAGCGGTCGGCGACCCGCATCTCGAACCACGTCGTCTTGCCCCGCGGCAGCAGGTCCACGCCCCAGCGGTCGGCCAGTTTGTCGACGAGGAACAGTCCGCGCCCGCTGACGTCCAGTTCCTGGACCGGCATCAGGCAGGGCAGCCCGCGCGAGGGGTCGCGGACCTCGACCCGGATCCAGCCGGTGCGGCGGCGCATCCGCAGACCGAAGACGCGGGCGCCGGTGTGCCGTACGGCGTTGCCGACGAGTTCCGACACGAGCAGGACGGCGTCCTCGGCCAGTTTGGGGGTGAGCCGCCAGGTGCGCAGGACGACGACCTGGGCGAGCCGGCGGGCGGTGGCCGCGGACTCCGGGCGGGACGGCAGCGGGACCTCCGCCTCGGTCGGGTTCCCGAACAGTTCGAGCGCCTTGAGTCCCTGTTCGTCCTCGACCGCGGGTGACCAGCGCGCCGCGGCCGCACGGCTGTCTCCCCGCGGCTGCTCGATGCCCTCCAGCCCCGCCATGCCCCCATGATGGCCGTCCGGAGCCGTCTTGGGGGCCGTTCCGGAGGAATACGCCCCCCGCACGCCCCCGCCCCGCACCCGCCGATCGGCATATGCCGTTGGCATGTCGATGTCCGGTGCTGCCCGGTTGACCTGCGGCGACGGCTCACTTCCGGGCAATCGTCGGACCCCCTCGACGAGGCAGGCTTAAGGTTGCGATAAGGCTCCCATAAACCGCCCCATCGGGGGACCCGAATGAGACGACGCGTCAATTGCAAGACCCCGCGCGCAAGCCGGCGGGCCGTCCACGCGGTTGACGGTCAGACGAACTTGGCCTTGCCCGGCCCCTCCTCCACGAAGCTGCGCATGCCGCGCTCGCGGTCCTCGGTGGCGAACAGACCGGCGAACCAGTTCCGTTCGACGGCGAGCCCGGTGTCGATGTCGGCCTCCAGGCCGGTGTCGACGGACTCCTTGGCCGCGCGCAGCGCGATGGCCGGACCCTGGGCGAGCCGCGCGGCCCAGGCGTGCGCCTGCTCGTACACCTCGGCGGCCGGCACGACACGGTCCACCAGGCCGACGGCGAGGGCCTCGTCGGCCTTGACCTGACGGCCCGTGAAGATGAGGTCCTTGGCCTTGGAGGGGCCGATCAGCCGGGGCAGCCGCTGGGTGCCGCCGGCGCCCGGGATCAGGCCGAGCAGGATCTCGGGCTGGCCGAGCTTGGCGTTGTCGGCGGCGATGCGGTAGTCGGCGCACAGGGCCAGCTCGCAGCCGCCGCCGAGGGCGTAGCCGGTGATGGCCGCGACGACGGGCTTGGGGATGCGGGCGACGGCGGTGAAGGAGTCCTGCAGGGCTCGGGAGCGCCGGACCATCGCCGCGTGGTCCATGGTCTGCATCTCCTTGATGTCCGCGCCCGCCGCGAACACCCGCTCGCCGCCGTAGATCACCACGGCGCGCACGTCGTCGCGGTCCGTGGCCTCCTCGGCCAGCTCCTTCAGCCGGTCCTGGGTGGCGATGTCCAGCGCGTTCATCGGCGGCCGGTCGAGCCGCAGGGTGCCGACGCCTTCGGCGACTTCGAGAGAGACGGTCATGGGGGTCAGGTTAACGGCCACTAACGACAATGGGCCCGGTGCCGTAGGTCACAGCACCGGGCCCTTACGTCGGACGGGGCTACTTCTTCCAGTCGGCCCACGACATGTTCCAGCCGTTGAGGCCGTTGTCGGGGGCCACCGTGGCGTCGTGGGAGTTCTTGACGACGACCACGTCGCCGATCAGCGAGTGGTTGAAGAACCAGGCCGCCGGTACGGAGCCGTCGTAGCCGCCGCGCACGTCGCGCAGGCCGACGCAGCCGTGGCTGGCGTTGTAGTTGCCGAAGGCGTCGCCGCCCCAGTAGTTGCCGTGGATGAAGGTGCCGGAGTTGGTGAGGCGGATGGCGTGCGGGACGTCCTTGATGTCGTACTCGCCGCCGTAGCCGACGGTTTCGCCGTTCATCCGGGTGACGGCGAGCTTCTCGCTCATGACCATCTGGCCGTTCCAGGTGTCGTAGCCGGGCTTGCCGGTGGTGACCGGGATGGTCTTCACGACCTTGCCGTCCTGGGTGACCTTCATCGTGTGCTTCTTGGCGTCCACGACGGAGACCTGGTTGCGGCCGATGGTGAACTTCACGGTCTTGCGCTGCTTGCCGTAGACGCCGTCGCGGCCCTCGACGCCGTCCAGGTCGAGGTCGACGGTGACCTTGGTGCCTGCCTTCCAGTACTTCTCGGGGCGGAAGTCCAGGCGGTCGTTGCCGAACCAGTGGCCCTCGACGTCGACGGCCGGCTCGGTCTTGACGCGGATGGCCTTCTCGACCGCGTCCGGGCTGGTGATGCCCCGGGTGAAGCGTATGGAGAACGGCATCCCGACGCCGACGGTGGAACCGTCCTCGGGGGTGAAGTAGCCGACGAAGGTGTTCTTCGGGGTCAGCGTGGTGAAGGTGGAGTCCTCCGCGGCCTCGCGGCCCTCGGAGTCCTTGGCGACCGCGTGCACCGTGTACTTGGTGCCGGCGGCCAGATGGGTCGACGGCGTCCAGGAGGCGCCGCCGCCGGATATCGCGCCCTCGACCTTCTCGCCCTTGGCGTCCTTGACGGTGACCTCGGTCAGCCGGCCCCGGGCGACGTCGACCTTGAGCGCCCCGCTGGTGTCGACGCCGGTGGCACCGGCCTTGGGCGCGATGCTGACCGCGGCCGTGGACTGGCCGCCCTTCCGGCCGCCGCCGTCCTTGCCCTTGCCGTCACCGGAGCCCGAGTCGCCGCCCCCGCCGCACGCGGCGAGCGACAACGCCAGGGCGCCGGCTATGACCGCCAGCGCCCCACGGCCTTGCCGCCCCCGAGCCGACGCCCCCGCCACAGGCCGCGTGTTCACGTTGTTCTCCCCTCCAGCGGCCCTGGTCAGGCCGCTCCCCACCACATTGTGCGCGCATATTAACCGCCTGGATTTGAGCGGGGTGTCAGCCGAATGTCACCGTTCCGTCGCAACTTCCGCCCGGCACCCGCGCCGCGCGCCCCGCCCCCTCACCTGGTTACTTCACCGCGCTGCCCGCCTTCCATTCCTTCCAGCCCATGTTCCAGCCGCCGAGGCCGTTGTCGGGGGCGACGGTCTTGTCCTTGCTGTTGACCACCTCGATGACGTCGCCGACGAGGCTGCGGTCGAAGAACCAGCCCGCCGGGGTGTCCGAACTGCCGCCCTTGACGTCCATGAGTCCCACGCAGCCGTGGCTGACGTTGACCTGTCCGGGGGCTTCCGGCGCCCAGTAGTTGCCGTGCAGGAAGGTCCCGGAGTCGGTGAGCCTCATGGCGTGCGGGACGTCGGGAATGTCGTACTCGGCGCCCAGCCCGACCGTCTGGCTGTTCATGCGGGTGACCTCCAGCATGTCCATCACCACCATCTTCCCGTTGTACGTCGGGTGCTGGGGGGCGCCCGCGGTGATGGGGACGGTGGCGAGGAGGTGTCCGTCGCGCCGGACGTCCATGGTGTGCCGGGCCGCGTCGACCACGGAGACCTGACTGCGGCCGACGGTGAAGGCGAACGTCTTGTCCTGCAGCCCGTAGATCCCGCGGGCGCCCTGGACGTCCCGCAGGTCCAGGTCGACGGTCACCTCGGTGCCGGGCTTCCAGTAGCGCTCGGGACGGAAGTCCAGGCGGTTCTTGCCGAACCAGTGCGGGCGGATCTCCACCGGGGGCTTCGCGCTGACCCGGACCGCGCGCTGGACGGCGGCACGGTCGGTGATCTCCTGGCTGAAGGAGAGCGAGACGATCATGCCGGTGCCGACGGTGGCGCGGTTCTCGGGGCTGACGTAGGCGATGAACCGCCGGTCGGGGACGTAGGTGGTGAACGTGGTGTGCCGGGCCGAGCGGCGGCCGTGGGGGTCCAGCGCGACCGCGTCGACGGTGTACCTGGCGGCCAGCGCCAGCCGGTCCTCGTCGGGCCGCCAGGTCAGCCCGTCCTCGCTGATGTGCCCCGGGACCGGGGTGTCCTGCGCGTCCTGCGACCTGACCACGGTCACCTTCTCCAGGCGCCCGCCGGGCACCCGCACCTGTAGCCGGTCACCCGGACGGACGGCCTTGCTGCCGTCGTCGGGGGTCACCCGGATGATGTCCTCGGGAGCCGGGGGCTTGCCCACCGGCCCGCCCATGCCCAGGGGGCCCGAGCCGTTCATGGAGCAGCCCGCGAGCAGCCCCGCCCATGTCAGTACGGCGGCCAGCGCGGCCCCCGCGCGCCGTGCGCGTCCAGTTGCGTGCCTCACGCGAGACCCAACGACCGGGCCCGCTCCGGGGAAACGTGAGTGCGAGCCACGCGCTGGGCAGAACAGAGGGAAGGACGACACATCGGGGGTCTCCCCGCAGGGGACCCCCGGGCCCGCGTCGGAGCCGTCGGGGCGCGGCCGGACCGGGTGGCCGGGGTGCCGGGAGCGCCCCGGCCACCCGGCGCGGCCGGCCGCGCCCCTCGGGCGAGCCACTGGGAAGAGGGGCGACAGTGACGAGCGCAGCCGAGCAGCGGGCACCGGCCGGGATGCCGGCCGCGGGGAGCGGGCAACCGGCGGCGGTGAACGGCGCCCGGCGTGCCGTACCGCCGGTCCCGGCCGTGTGGCCGGGTGCGCCGACCCCGCTGGGTGCCCGGTTCCGGGTCGGTCCGGACGGGGTCGCGGGCACCAACTTCGCGCTGTGGGCGGCCGGTGCGGAGGCGGTCCGGGTGTGCCTGTTCGACGAGGGCGGCCGGGAGACGCAGATCCCGCTGACCGAACTGACGCACGAGATCTGGCACGGCTTCGTGCCCGGGGTGATGCCCGGACAGCGCTACGGCTACCGGGTGGACGGCCGCTGGGACCCGTGGACCGGCGCCCGCTGGAACCCGGCGAAGCTGCTGCTGGACCCGTACGCACGCGCGGTGGACGGCGAGTTCGGCCTCCCGCCGGAGGTGTACGGGCACGTGCGGGACTGGCCGGAGCAGTCGGTCGCCGACACCGTGCGCGACGAGCGGGACTCGGCGCCGTACGTTCCGAAGGGGGTCGTCGTCCACGACGACGACGACTGGTCCGACGACCGGCGCCCCAAGACGCCGTGGGCCGACTCGGTGATCTACGAGCTGCACGTGCGGGGCTTCACCAAGCTGCACCCCGGCGTCCCCGAGGAACTGCGCGGCACCTACGCGGGACTGGCGCACCCGGCCGCGATCGACCACCTCGTCGGGCTGGGCGTCACGGCCGTCGAGCTGCTGCCGGTGCACCAGTTCGCGCACGAGGACCACCTGCTGCGCCGGGGCCTGAGGAACTACTGGGGTTACAACTCCATCGGCTACTTCGCCCCGCACGCGGCCTACGCGGCCTCCGGTACGACCGGCCAGCAGGTCGGCGAGTTCAAGCGGATGGTGCGCGCGCTGCACGCGGCCGGCATCGAGGTCATCCTGGACGTGGTCTACAACCACACCGCGGAGGCCGGCGAGCTGGGCCCCACGCTGTCCCTGAAGGGCGTCGACAACCGCGGCTACTACCGGCTCCAGGACGACGCCCGCCGGTACGCCGACTACACCGGCTGCGGCAACACCCTGCACGTGGTCCGCCCCCAGGTGCTGCGCCTGATCACCGACTCGCTGCGCTACTGGGTGACCGAGATGGGCGTCGACGGCTTCCGCTTCGACCTCGCGGCGGCGCTGGCCCGCTCGATGCACGACGTCGACATGCTCTCCCCGTTCCTGGCGGTCATCGCCCAGGACCCGGTGCTGCGCCGGGTGAAGCTGATCGCCGAGCCGTGGGACATCGGCTCCGGCGGCTACCAGGTGGGCGCCTTCCCGCCCCTGTGGACCGAGTGGAACGACCGCTACCGCGACGCGGTCCGCGACTTCTGGCGGCACGCCCTGCCCGACGTGCGCGAGATGGGCTACCGCCTCTCCGGCTCCAGCGACCTGTACGCCTGGGGCGGCCGGCGCCCCTACGCCTCCGTCAACTTCGTCACCGCGCACGACGGTTTCACCCTGCGCGACCTGGTGTCGTACGAGACCAAGCGCAACGAGGCCAACGGCGAGAACAACCGGGACGGCACGAACGACAACCGCTCCTGGAACTGCGGCGCCGAGGGCGAGACCGACGACGCGGGCGTACGGGCCCTGCGCCGCAGGCAGCTGCGGAACCTGCTGACGACCCTCCTGCTGTCCACCGGTGTGCCCATGCTGGTCGCGGGCGACGAACTGGGCCGCACCCAGCGCGGCAACAACAACGCCTACTGCCAGGACAACGAGATCAGCTGGCTGGACTGGTCGCTGCTGGAGCAGCCCGGCTGGCGGGCGCTGTACGACCTCACCTCGCGGCTGATCGCGCTGCGCCACCGGCATCCGGTGCTGCGCCGGCGGGCCTTCTTCTCCGGCCGCGCCCAGACCGCGGACGGGCTGCGCGACCTGGCCTGGTTCACCGCGCGGGGCGCGGAGATGACCGAGGGCGACTGGTACGCGCCCGCCGCCACGCTCGGCATGTACCTCTCCGGCCGGGACATCCCGGGCCGCGACGAGCGGGGCGCGCCGGTGGTGGACGACAGCTTCCTCGCCGTGCTGCACGCGGGCGAGAGTCCGACCGGCTTCGTGCTGCCCGGCCCGCCGTGGGCGCGGCGGTACGAGGTGGTCGTGGACACCTCGGCGGAGGAGCAGGACCGGGCGCCGGGCACGGTCCACCGGGCGGGGGCGGAGATCACGGTGCCGGCGCGGACGGTGCTGCTGCTGAGGGTCTGCTGAGGCCGCGCGGGAGCCGTGGGTGACGCGGATCACGTCCGCCGGGTGCAGCGCCGCCGGGGGTCCAGTGCCTTACCCCTGGTGGAGGAAGAGCCGGCGAGGACGGGGACCGTGGGATGGAGCAGACCAGGGCCGGTGAGTACGACGCGTTCGTGGCGGCCCGCTGGTCGGTGTTGTTCCATCTCGCCCGTCTGCTCACCGGCGGGGACCGGCACCGCGCCGAGGACCTGTTGCAGGAGTCCTTGGTCAAGCTGTGGTTCGTCTGGCCGAGGGTCGCCGACGAGGCGCCGGAGGCGTACGTGCGCAAGGTGCTGGCGCGGGCCGCGGCCCGCTCGGCGCGGCGGCGCTGGTGGGGCGAACGGCCGGTGGAGGAGCTGCCCGAGGTGGCGGTGTCCGGTGACGTGTCGGCGACCGTGGCCGAGCGGTCCCGGCTGGAGGCCGCGCTCGCCCAGCTGACGCCGCGGCAGCGGGCCGCCGTGGTCCTGCGTTACTACCAGGACCTGCCCGACCGGCAGGTCGCGGAGGCACTGGGCTGCCCGGTGGGCACGGCCCGGTCGCATGCCGCGCGCGGCGTGGCCCGGCTCCGCGGGCTGCTGGCCGACGTCATCGAGCCGGTGGGGTGAGGGAGGACCCATGGAGCGCAGGGACCGCACGGATCACGGGGAAGACCGCAGGGCCGCGCCGGACGGCACGGACCGTTTCGAGCGGGAGCTGACGCGGCTCATGCACCGGGCCCGGCAGCCGGTGCCGTTCGAGGTGCGGCACCGGGAGGCGCTGCGCGCGGGAGTGCGCGCCCGGCGCCGGGTGCGCGCGGCGCGCCGGGCCGCCGGTTCCGTGCTGGCGGCGGCCGGGCTGGGCCTGGGCCTGTTCCTGTGGCCGCACGGCCACACCGCCGACCGGCCCACCGCCCCGCGCCCCCGGCCCGCGCTGAGCCCGGCGCCCGCGCCGAGCACCTCGCCGTCGCGGTCGCCGTCCGGGACGCCGGGTCCGCCGCCGTCCTCGTCGTCCTCGCCGTCGTCCACGCCGACGTCCACGCCGACATCGACGCCGTCGTCCACGCCGACATCGACGCCGACGGGCCTGCCGTCACCGGGCGACACCGCGACCACCTCCGCCCCGCCCACCGCCCCGGAGAGTTCGACGACCGCCACGCAGCGGCCGCCGACGGCCACCGCCCGGGGCGACAGCACCACGCCACCGGCCACCGCGACGGCGAGCGACTAGCCCCACCTGCCCTACCTCGCGCGTCGCACCCGCGCATGCCCTTCCGTGCGCCCTGTCCACTGGAACAAACAGGTACTTACGTGACATACATCCGACCGAGCCGATCGGCACGACCGGTCCGGCCGAGCGCATCACCGGCCGCGGCACCCCGGCGCACCCCCCTGCGGATGCCCCAGGAGGACCCCGTCCTGGACGTGACCGTGCCGGTGTTCAACGAGGAGAAGGACCTGGAGCCCAACGTCCGGCGGCTGCACGCGCACCTGCGGGACGGCTTCCCCTACCCGTTCCGGATCACCATCGCCGACAACGCGAGCACCGACCGGACCCCGGTCATCGCCGCCCGGGTCGCCGGCGAACTCCCGGAGGTGGTCTCGCTGCGGCTGCCCGAGAAGGGCCGCGGCCGGGCGCTGCGGGCCGCCTGGTCGGGTTCCCGGGCGCCCGTGCTGGCGTATCTCGACGTGGACCTGTCCACCGGTCTCACCGCGCTGCTGCCGCTGGTGGCCCCGCTGATCTCCGGCCACTCCGACCTGGCCATCGGCACCCGGCTGGCGCCCGGCGCCCGGGTGGTGCGCGGGGCCCGGCGCGAGGTCATATCCCGCTGCTACAACGCCCTGCTGCGCCGCACGCTCGCCGTCGGCTTCTCCGACGCGCAGTGCGGGTTCAAGGCGGTCCGGCGGGAGACCGCCGAGCGGCTGCTGCCGCTGGTGCGGGACGGGGAGTGGTTCTTCGACACCGAGCTGCTGGTACTCGCCGAGCGGGCGGGCCTCAGGATCCACGAGGTGCCGGTGGACTGGGTGGACGACCCGGACAGCAGCGTCGACATCCTCGCCACCGCCCTGGCCGACCTGCGCGGGATCGTACGGATGCGGCGCACCCTGAGCCGCCGCCGGCCCGGGCCGGCGCTCCGGTGACCGCGATCCTGCCCGGCGCCCGCAAGCCGGCGCCCGAGGCCGCGCCCGTCTCCCGGCCGCGGGCCGCCGTCCGCCGCCACGGACCGGTCCTCGCCCTGTTCGGCACGCTGAAGCTGGCCGGTTTCTGCTCGTTCCTGTACCTGCTGTCCTCCACCGGGGACTACCGCACCCGGCACCCGCGGTTCGGCGGCGGCGCACACCCCTGGGACGTGCTGGCCACCTGGGACGGCTGGTGGTACCAGCAGATCGCGCTGCACGGCTACGACCCGAAGCTCGTCCCGGTCCCGGGCGCCACCGGCCTGATCACGCTGGAGGGCAACTCGGCGGCGTTCTTCCCGCTCTACCCGGCCCTGATGCGGCCGGCCTCGGCCGTCACCGGTCTCGTCCCCTACGGCGCCGGGCTGCTCGTCTCCGTCGTCGCCTCCTTCGTCGCCGCCCTCGGCGTGTACGCCGTCGCCGAGCGCTTCGGCGGCAGGCGGGCCGGGCTCGCGGCGGCCGGGCTGTGGGCGGTGTGGCCGGGCTCGGGGGTGGAGTGGGCGGTCTACTCCGAATCGCTGTACGTGGCCCTGGCCGCCTGGGCCTGCCACGCCGTCCTGACCCGCCGCTGGCTCACCGCCGGCGTGCTCACCTTCGCGGCCGGTCTCAACCGGCCCACGGCCGCCGCGCTGATCGCCGCGCTCGGCGTGGCCGCGCTGCTGTCCCTGCGCCGGCGGGAGGACGGCGTCCTGCGCCCGCTGCTGGCCACGGCCCTCGCCCCGCTGGGACTGCTCGGCTACCTGCTCTGGGTCGGCGACCGCATGGGCGACCTGGGCGGTTACTTCCGCCTCCAGTCGGGCGCGTGGGCGCACAGCTTCGACTACGGCGCGCAGACCCTGGACGTGCTGACGTCCGTGCCCGTGGGCAGGTTCGACTACCTCTTCGCCTACCCCTTCGCGGACGTCGTCTCCGTCGCCGTCATCCTGCTCGCCTGCGCGCTGCTGCCGCTGCTGCTGCGGCTGCGCCCGCCGGCGGTGCTGGTGGTGTACACCGTGCTGACCCTGGTCCTGGTGCTCGGCAGCCAGCAGATCGTCGCGAACATCTCCCGCTACCTGCTGCCCTGCTTCCCGCTGTTCCTGCCGCTCGCGGTGGCCATGCGCCGGCTGAGCCTGCCCGTGCAGTGCACGCTGCTGGGCATCGCGGCCCTGGCCTCCGGCTCGTACGCCGGGTACGCGCTGTTCGAACTGGGGGTGCCGTGACCGGGCCCGCCGACTAGGTGGGCTGTCCCGGGACGTCGGCCGGGCCCAGGAACGCCGCGACGGCGGCCACGAACCGGTCGGCGTCGTCGAGCCACGGGTAGTGTCCGGCGCCGGACTGGACGACGAGCTCGGCGGCCGGGAACAGGTCCGCGAACTCGGCCGTGGTGCCGGGAGGGGCTCCCGGGTCGACCTCGCCGGCCAGGAGGAGGACGGGCCGCGGGAACCGGGCGAGCGCGGCGCGGGTGGCCGCCGGGGCGAAGGCTCCTTCGGCGCCGAAGGCGGCGACGAGCTCCGGGTCCGTCCGCTCGTCCTGGGCCGCCTGGCAGGCCTGGGCCGCCGCGTCCCAGCGGCCGTGGGAGAACGGTGCGACGGCCTGCCAGCGGTCGGGGGTGGCCTCCCCCGCCACGATCGCCTCCAGGGCCGCGAACGCCTCCGGGAACCACGGCTCCCCCCGGCGCAGCCGCGCGGTCCGGAGCCGGAGGTCACCGGTGATCGTGAGGCCGACGGCCCGGACGCTCGGCGTGATCAGCGCGAGCCTGCCGACGCTGTCCGGGTGGCGGCTCGCGCAGAGCACGGCCAGGTTGGCGCCGGCGCAGTGCGCGAGCAGGTCCACCCGGTCCAGGCCCAGGTGTTCGCGCAGCGCCTGGACGTCGTCGACGAGCCGGTCGCAACGGCAGGACGCGGTGTCCCGCGGTGCCGCGGACCGGCCGGTGCCCCGCAGATCCAGCCTGATCACCTGCCGGTGCGCGGACAGCCCGCCGAGGTCGGCGAGGTAGGCGGAATCCGCCGGGCCCCCGGGCAGACAGACCACCGGGGGGCCGTCCCCGGCCACGTGGTAGGCGAGCCGGGTCCCGTCGTACGCCGAGAAGGAAGGCATGACCGGGAACCCTGTCAGCCGCGTACCGACGGGGGCAACCGGGTTTCGGCGGACTTGCGGACCCCGCACGTCAGGCCAGGCTGTCCCGCCACGCCTTGTGGAGGTCCGCGAACCGGCCGGTGCCGCCGATGAGTTCATCCGGGTGGCCGTCCTCGACGATCCGGCCGTGTTCCATCACCAGCACCCGGTCCGCGATCTCGACCGTGGAGAGCCGGTGCGCGATCACCACCGCGGTACGGCCCCGCAGCACCGTCGCCATGGCCCCCTGCACCGCCCGCTCCCCCGGGATGTCCAGCGAGCTGGTCGCCTCGTCCAGGATCAGCACGGCCGGGTCGGCGAGCAAGGCGCGCGCGAAGGCGACCAGTTGGCGCTGACCGGCGGAGATCCGGCCGCCGCGTTTGCGGACGTCGGTGTCGTAGCCGTCGGGCAGGGCGCTGATGAACTCGTGCGCGCCGATCGCCTTCGCGGCCCGCTCGATCTCCTCCCGGGTGGCGTCGGGCCGGCCGAGGGCGATGTTGTCGGCGACCGTGCCGGAGAACAGGAACGCCTCCTGCGTCACCATGACCACCCCGCGCCGCAGTTCGGGCATCGGCAGCTCGCGCAGGTCCACGCCGTCCAGCAGCACGCGCCCGGCGGAGGGGTCGTAGAACCGGGCGAGCAGCTTGGCCAGGGTCGACTTGCCCGCGCCGGTGGAGCCGACGACCGCGACCGTCTGCCCGGCGGGCAGGGTCAGGTCGAAGCGGGGCAGCACCTCGCCGCCGGTGCGGTAGGCGAACCTGACCCCGTCGAAGACGACCTCGCGTCCCGGGAATTCGCCCTTGCGCGGCGGCAGTTCGCGTGGGTGCTCCGGCTCCGGCACGGAGGGCGTCTGCGCCAGCAGCCCGGCGATCTTCTCCAGGGAGGCGGCGGCCGACTGGTAGGAGTTCAGGAACATGCCGAGCCGGTCGATGGGGTCGTACAGCCGGCGCAGGTACAGCACGGCCGCCGCCAGCACACCCAGTTCCAGCGAGCCGCCCGCCACCCGGTGGGCACCCCAGAGCACGATCCCGGCGACCGCGGTGTTGGCCACCAGCCGGGAGCCGACCACATAGCGGGCCATCTCCAGCAGGGAGTCGCCGTTCGTGCGTTCGTGCCGCGCGTTCAGCACGGCGAACTCGGCGTCGTTCGCGGCCTCGCGGCGGAAGGCGCGCACCGGCCGGATGCCGTTCATCGTCTCCACGAACTTCACGATCACCGCCGCGATGGCCGTGGACCGCGCCCCGTACACCCGCGCCGCGCGCCGCCGGTAGAGCCGGACGAGCAGGTACAGCGGCAGGAAGGACGCCACCGCGACCGCGCCGAGGCCGGGGTCGAGCCAGAGCAGCGTCGCGGAGATGTAGACGAAGGACAGGACGATGGTCACCAGTTCCTGCAGACCCTCGTCGAGGAGTTCGCGCAGCGACTCGACGTCCGTGGTGGAGCGGGAGATCAGCCGGCCCGAGGTGTACCGCTCGTGGAAGTCGACGCTCAGCGCCTGCGCGTGCCGGAAGATCCGCCCGCGCAGGTCGAGCAGCACGTCCTGGCTGACCCGGGCGGAGACCTCGATGAACGCGAACTGCAGCGCGCCGGAGGCGAGGGCGCACAGCAGGTAGCCGGCGGCGACCGCGAACAGCGGCCCGTCGCGGTCGTCCCGGAACGCCGGTACGGCGGTGTCGATGGCGTACGCCACGAGCAGCGGGCCCGCCTGCACCGCCGCCTGCTGGAGCAGCAGCAGGAGCGTGGTGAGCGCGACCCGGGCCTTCATGGGCGCGAGCAGCGAGCGCAGCAGGGCGGCGGTGGCGCCGGGCGGGCTGGGCAGGACGTCCCGGTCGAACCGGTCGCCCGCGCCGCCCGGGTCGTCCGCGTCCCGGTGACGGGCCGGTCCGTCACCGTCGTCGTCGACGGCGGGCGTGGAGGGGGTCGTGGTGGTCAACGGGAGTCCTCCTGTTCCCCGGACATCAGACGGGCGTACTCGGCGTTCTCGCGCAGCAGTTGCTGATGGGTGCCGACGGCGGCGACGCGGCCGCCCGAGAGCAGGGCGACGCGGTCGGCGAGCAGCACGGTGGACGGGCGGTGGGCCACGATCAGCGCGGTGGTGTCGGCGAGCACCTGGCGCAGCGCGGCCTCCACGGCGGCCTCCGTGTGCACGTCCAGGGCGGACAGCGGGTCGTCCAGGACCAGGAACTCCGGCCGGCCGACCACCGCGCGGGCCAGCGCGAGGCGCTGGCGCTGGCCGCCGGACAGGCTCAGGCCCTGCTCGCCGACGCGGGTGTCGGTGCCCTGCGGCAGCGCGTGCGCGAAGTCGGCCTGGGCGATGGCGAGGGCCCGGTCCAGCTCCGCCTTCCCCGCGGCGTCCCGGGCGCCCATGAGCACGTTCTCCCCGACGCTGGCGGAGAACAGCGTGGGTTCCTCGAAGGCCACGGCGACTCTGCCGCGCAACTCCTCGCGGGACATGGCGGCGATGTCCACGCCGTTGAGGGTGATCCGCCCGGAGGTCACCTCGTGCAGCCGGGGGACGAGCGCGGTGAGGGTGGTCTTCCCGCTGCCGGTGGCCCCGACGAGGGCCATGGACTCACCGGGGCGGACGTGCAGGTCGACGGCGGTCAGCAGGGGCGGGGAGCCGGGAGGCGCGTCGGGGTAGCGGAACGACACGTTCTCGAACCGGAGTCCCGGCGCGGCGGCAGGGTCCGCGCCACCGCGCGAGCGCGCGCCTCCGGCCGCGGCCCCGTCCAGCCGGTCCTCCGGCTCCTCGTCCATCACCTCGAAGTACCGCTCCGTGGCGGTCGCCGCCTCCTGACTCATCGCCAGCAGGAACCCGATCGAGTCCACGGGCCACCGCAGGGCGAGCGCCGTGCTCAGGAAGGCCACCAGCGTGCCGGCGGACAGCTGCCCGTCGGCCACCCGCAGCACCCCCAGCACCAGCGCCGCCCCGATCGCCACCTCCGGCAGCGTCACGATGACACCCCAGATCGTGGCCAGCAGCCGCGCCTTGCGCAGCTCCGTGCCCCGGAGCCGGCCGGCGAGTTCACGGAAGGCGCGCGCCTGGCTGCGGTGGCGGCCGAAGCCCTTGATGACGCGGATGCCGAGCACGCTCTCCTCGACCAGCGTCGTCAGGTCGCCGATCTGGTCCTGGGCGCGCCGCGCCACCTGCGCGTACCGCCGTTCGAAGACCACGCACGTCCACACCACGGGGACGGCGGGGCCGAGGATGACCAGCCCCAGCACCCAGTCCTGGAGCAGCATGATGACCAGGCCGACGAGGATGGTGACGCCGTTGACGAGGAGGAACGTCAGCGGGAAGGCGAGGAACATGCGCAGCAGCATCAGGTCGGTGGTGCCGCGCGAGAGCAGCTGGCCGGACGCCCAGCGGTCGTGGAAGGCCACCGGCAGCCGTTGCAGACGCCGGTACAGCGCGGCACGCATCTCCGCCTCGACGTGCGACAGCGGCCGGGCCACGAGCCAGCGCCGTATGCCGAACAGGACCGCCTCGGCGATGCCGAGCAGCAGCAGGTACAGCGCGCCGAGCCAGACGCCCGCCGGGTCGCGGCCGGCGACCGGCCCGTCGACCATCCACTTCAGGACGAGCGGGATCACCAGCCCCGTACAGGAGGCGACGACCGCGACGAAGGCGGCGGTGAACAGCCGGGCGCGCACGGGACGGACGTACGGCCACAGCCTGAGCAGGGTCCGTACGGCGGATCGGTCGGTGGTTTCACGTGTCGTGGCCATCAACCGCGAGCGTACGGACCGGCACTGACAACGCCCACCGAGTTTCGGCCCGGCTCCGCCCGGACCTCGGTCGCGTCGCGGGACCGGCGCGGGTACGGACAGGCGCGGGCGGTGCCGGTCCCCCCTCACCCGGCCGGGTGACGTGTTCCGCCGGACGGGCCGCCTCGGGGAAAATGGGCGGGCGCGCCGGGGGGACGGCCGGCGGATCGGGGGATGGATGATCGACGCGTACGAGGATCCGGGCACGCCCGACACCCGTGGCGGCTGGTGGTTCCTGTGGTGGCTGGTGCGGTGTCAGCCGGGTCGTTCGGTGGCCGGGGCGCTGCTGGCCAGTACCTGGATGGTGCTGCTGGCCGCACAGCCGTACCTGATGGCGCGGGCCGTGGACGACGGGCTGCTGCCGGGACGGCTCGGGGTGCTCGCCGGGTGGACCGGGGTGATGTTCGCCGTCGGGGCGCTGAGCGCGTGGGTGAGCATCCTGCGGCACCGGGTGATGACGCGGGTCCGGATGGACGCCAACTTCCGCACGGTCAAGGTGGTGGTCGGGCACGTGGTGCGGCTGGGGGCCACGCTGTCGCGCCGGGCCGGGGCCGGGGAGGTCGTCACCATCGGGGTCGGGGACGTGCAGACCCTGGCGACGGCGCTGACCGTGGTGGGCCCGGGGGTCGGCTCGCTCGTGGTCTACGCGGTGGTGGCCGGGCTGCTGCTGGCGGTCTCCGCGCCGCTGGCCGCGGTGGTGCTGCTCGGGGTGCCGGTGATCGCGCTGCTCACCGGGCCGCCGGCGCGGCGGCTGCAGGGCGCGGAGAGCGGGTACCGCGAGCTCCAGGGGATCCTCACCGCGCGCATCGCCGACCTCGCGGGCGGGCTGCGCGTCCTCAACGGGCTCGGCGGCAAGGGGCTGGTCGCGGACGCGTTCCGCGACGACTCGCGGCGGCTGCGGGCACAGGGCTACCGGGTGGGCGCGGTGGCCAGCTGGGTGCAGGCGCTCGGGGTGGGCCTGCCGACCGTGTTCCTCGCGGTCGTGACCTGGCTGGCGGCCCGGCTCACCGCCGAGGGCTCCATGTCGGTGGGCGAGTTGGTGTCCGTCTACGGCTATGTGGCGGTGCTCGTCGGACCGGTCGCGTTCTTCGTCCGGATGGCCTACGACCTCAACCGGGGCGTGGTGGCCGCGCGCCGGGCGGTACGGCTGCTGCGGCTGGAACCGGAACCGGACACCGGCACCCTGCCGGCGCCCGCCGGACCGGCCGAGCTGCACGACCCCGTGTCCGGGGTGCGGGTGGTGCCGGGCCGGCTGACCGCGCTGGCCGCCGTCCGGCCCGCCGAGGCCGCCGCCGTGGTCGACCGGCTCGGCCGGTACGGGCCCACCGACGCGACCTGGGGCGGGGTACGGCTCGACGCGGTCCCGCTGCCGGACGTGCGGCGGCGCGTCCTGGTCGCGGACAACGAGGCGGACCTGTTCGCGGGGCCGCTGCGCGAGGTGCTGGCCGCCGCGCACCCGGCCGACGAGGCGGCACTGCGCCGGGCGGTGCACGCGGCGGCGGCCGAGGACGTGGTCCGCGGCCTGCCGGACGGCCTGGACTCGGCGGTGGCCGGGCAGGGCCGCAGCCTCTCCGGAGGCCAGCGGCAACGCGTGCGCCTCGCCCGGGCGCTGCTGGCCGATCCCGAGGTGCTGCTCGCCGTGGAGCCGACCTCGGCGCTGGACGCGCACACGGAGGCGACGGTCGCCGACCGGCTCCGGGCGGCACGGGAGGGCCGCACCACGCTGGTGACGACGACGTCCCCGCTGGTCCTGACCCGGGCGGACACGGTCGTGTTCCTGGCCGACGGCAAGGTCGCGGCGACCGGCCCGCACCCGGCCCTGCTGGCGGAGCAACCGGCCTACCGGGCGCTGGTCGCGCGCGACGGCGGGGAGACGGACGGCACACCGGACGCGGCGGACACGCCGCACCCGGCGACCGCCACGCCCACCACCGCCGCGCCCCCGGCGGGCGCGGCGGCCCCACCCGCGACGGAGCCCCGCGCATGACCTCCGGCGACGCCCTGCTGCCGGTCGCCGACCGGGCTGCCGTACGGCGGGCCACGGTGCGGCTGGTGTCGGCCGACCGGCGGGCGTTCGCCGGGGCGCTGGGACTGAACGCGCTGGCCGCGGCGGCGGGGCTGGCCGGACCCTGGCTGGTGGGCCGGATCGTCGACGAGGTGCGGGCCGGGCACGGGGCCGGCGCGGTGGACCGGCTGGCGTCCTGGATCGTGGTGTGCGCGCTGGCGCAGCTCCTGCTGGCCCGCTGGGCGCGGTACGTCGGGCACCGGTTCGGGGAGCGCACGCTGGCCCGGGTCCGCGAGGAGTACGTCGAGCGGGTGCTGGCGCTGCCCGCCTCCGTGGTCGAGCGGGCCGGTACCGGTGACCTGACCGCGCGGGGCACCGCGGACGTGGCGACCGTCGGCACGACCCTGCGGGACGCCGGCCCCGAGCTGCTGGTCGACAGCGTGCAGGCGGTCTTCGTGCTGGGCGCGGTGTTCGCGCTCGACCCCGTGCTGGGGGCGTTCGGCCTGCTCGGTCTCACCCCGATCCAGCTGGCGCTGCGCTGGTACCTGCGGCGCGCCCGGGACGGCTACCTCGCCGAGGGGGCGGCGACCTCGCAGGTCGCGGAGAGTGTCGCGGCGACGGCGGCCGGCGCGCGGACCGTGGAGGCGTTCGGGCTGCGGGAGCGGCGGATCGCGGCGAGCCGGGACGCGCTGGAGGCGTCCCGCCGTACCCGTCTGTACACCCTGCGCCTGCGGTCGGTGTTCTTCCCGGCGGTCGAGGTGACGTACACCGTCCCCGTGGCCGGTGTGCTGCTGCTCGGCGGCTGGCTGCACGCCCGGGGGGCGGTCGGGGTGGGGGCGGTGGTGGCGGCGGCGCTGTACCTGCGGCAGTTCACCGAGCCGCTGGACCAGATCCTGATCCGGGTGGAGCAACTGCAGAGCAGCGGCGCCTCGTTCGCGCGCGTGGAGGGGCTGGCGCAGGCACCCCGGGACGAGGACGAGGGGGCGTCCGCGGTGCCGGCGGACGACCGGATCGAGGTGCGCGGGGTGCGGTACGCGTACGAACGCGGCGGTGAGGTGCTGGGCGGGGTGGACCTGACGGTGCGGCCCGGGGAGCGGCTCGCCGTGGTGGGGCCGTCCGGTGCCGGGAAGACGACCCTGAGCCGGCTGCTCGCGGGCGTCGACCGGCCCGGTTCCGGCACGGTGACGGTGGGCGGGGTGCCGGTGGCGGGGCTGGCGCCGGAGCTGCTGCGCCGGCAGGTGGTGCTGGTAACCCAGGAGCACCACGTCTTCCTGGGCACCGTGCGGGAGAACCTCCTCATCGCCGAACCCGCCGCCGACGACGCCGCCTTGTGGGCGGCGCTCACGGCCGTGGGGGCCGACGACTGGGTGCGGGGCCTGCCGGACGGGCTCGACACCCGGCTGGGCGAGGGCGGCCGGCCGACGGACGGTTCGCAGGCCCAGCGGCTCGCCCTCGCGCGCGTGGTCCTGGCGGATCCGCACACCCTGATCCTCGACGAGGCGACGGCCCTGCTGGATCCGGCCACCGCCCGGCACACCGAGCGCGCCCTCGCCTCGGTGCTCCAGGGCCGTACGGTCATCGCCATCGCCCACCGCCTGCACACGGCGCACGACGCGGACCGGGTGGCGGTCATGGAGGGCGGCCGGCTGACCGAACTGGGCACGCACGAGGAGCTGGTGGCGGCGGACGGCGCGTACGCGGCGCTGTGGCGGACATGGCACGGGCGGGCGCCCGAACGGTGATGTGCCGGCGCCCCGGGCGGGTGACCGCCGGCGTCCCGCGCGGGTGTCTGCCGGCGTCCCGCGGCTGTCCGCCGGCCCGGCAGTCCGCATAACGGACTCGGACATCCGGACAACGAACCATTTCCGGCCAAATTGGTGACGCGGTCCTGACAAGCAGCGAGATCGCCTGCCACTCTTCCCTGGCCGACTCACAGCAACCCCACAGTTTCCGCGCTTCTGTGTGAGCCGGCTCCGCACCTGCACGTGGCTTTCGCGTAACGCCTTGTTCTGCCCGGACGCCCCAACCCACCGTCCGGTCTCCCCGGCCGCGCGACCCGCGGTCACGCAGAAGGAGTCAGTGTGAGAAGCAATCTCTCTCGCGGACGCACCTCCCACACCCCGCACCGCCCCACCACGCACCGCCGCGCCGCCACCGTCGCCCTCGCCGGCGTCGCCGCCCTGATCGCCGCCGCCGTCCAGTCCGGCGCGGCCACCGCCGCCCCGGCGACCCCGCGGGCCGGCAAGGCCGACCGGGCCCACACCGCGGTCAGGCTCACGCCGGCGCAGCGCGCCGAGCTGATACGCCACGCCGACGCCGGCACCGCCGCCACCGCCCGGGAGATCGGCCTGGGCGCCCGGGAGCGGCTGGTCGTCAAGGACGTCGTCAAGGACGCCGACGGCACGCTGCACACCCGCTACGAGCGCACGTACGGAGGTCTGCCGGTGCTCGGCGGCGACCTGGTGGTGACCACCGCCAGGTCGGGCAAGACCATGGAGGTGATCCGGGCCACCGGCGCCACACTGAAGGTCCCCGGGCTCACCCCGGCCGTGCCGAAGGCCGCCGCCGAGAAGCAGGCCGTCCAGCGGGCGAAGGCGCTCGGCGCGACGAAGCCGGCCGCGGACAGCGTGCGCGAGGTGATCTGGGCGGCGAGCGGCAAGCCCGTGCCGGCGTACGAGACGGTCGTCGGCGGCCTCCAGGACGACGGCACCCCGAACCAGCTGCACGTCGTCACCGACGCGGCCACGGGGAGGAAGCTCTTCGAGTACCAGGGCGTCAAGACCGGTATCGGCAACACCCAGTACAGCGGGCAGGTCACGCTGACCACGACCCAGTCGGGCTCGGCGTACACGCTCACCGACGGGGCGCGCGGTGGCCACAAGACGTACAACCTGAACCGGGGCACCTCCGGCACCGGGACCCTGTTCTCGCAGTCCTCCGACACCTGGGGCAACGGCAGCAGCTCCAACGCCGCCACCGCCGGCGCGGACGCCCACTACGGCGCGGCGCTCACCTGGGACTACTACAAGAACACCTTCGGCCGCACCGGCATCAAGAACAACGGCGTGGGCGCCTACTCCCGCGTGCACTACGGCAACGCCTACGTCAACGCGTTCTGGGACGACAGCTGCTTCTGCATGACCTACGGCGACGGCTCCGGCAACACCAAGCCGCTGACCTCGATCGACGTGGCCGGCCACGAGATGAGCCACGGCGTCACCTCCGCCACCGCCAACCTCAACTACAGCGGTGAGTCCGGCGGTCTGAACGAGGCGACCAGCGACATCATGGCCGCCGGGGTGGAGTTCTACGCGAACAACCCCACCGACCCCGGCGACTACCTGGTCGGCGAGAAGATCGACATCAACGGCAACGGCACCCCGCTGCGCTACATGGACAAGCCCAGCAAGGACGGCGCGTCCAAGGACAACTGGTACTCGGGCATCGGCGGCGTGGACGTGCACTACTCGTCCGGTCCCGCGAACCACTTCTTCTACCTGCTCAGCGAGGGCAGCGGCGCCAAGGTCGTGAACGGCGTCAGTTACGACTCGCCGACGGCGGACGGCCTCCCGGTCACCGGCATCGGCCGGGACAAGGCGCTGCAGATCTGGTACCGGGCGCTGACCACCAAGTGGACGTCCACGACCAACTACGCCGGCGCCCGCACCGGCACCCTCGCGGTGGCCGGCGAGCTGTACGGCACCACCAGCGCCGAGTACAAGGCCGTGCAGGACGCCTGGGCGGGCGTCGGGGTCGGCTCGCGCTCCGGAGGCGGGGGCGGCGGCGGTACGTCGTACGAGAGCACCACGCCGGTGGCGGTGCCGGACAACGGCCCCGCCGTCACCTCCGACATCACCGTCTCCGGCCGCAGCGGGAACGCGCCCGCCAACCTCCAGGTGAGCGTCGACATCACCCACACCTGGCGCGGTGACCTGGTGATCGACCTCGTCGGCCCGTCGGGCACCGCCTACCGGCTGAAGAACTTCAGCTCCTCGGACTCGGCGGACGACGTGAACGAGACCTACACGGTCAACGCCTCGGCCGAACCGGCCAACGGCACGTGGAAGTTGCGGGTACAGGATCAGGCCACGTACGACACCGGAACACTCAACGGCTGGAAGCTGACCTTCCCGTAAACCGCACGCCGGGGGCCGGTGATCACGGGGCCGTCCGGGGGTCGAACACCCTCGGGCGGCACCCGGTTCACACGCCCGCAACGTTTCTCGGACAGTTGACTTTCGGCCAACATCACGTCAAGGGCCTGACATGTACGCGCCCTTGATGTCACTCTCTCTCCACCCGCCGCAGCAGCACCGCAACTCCGCAACGCCACACACTCCGGCAGTAACCCCACACTGCCCGGACTCCCCCACCAGAAGGAGCTTCTGTGAGCCCCCTCTACGCGCGTCACAAGCGCACCACTCTGGCCATCGCCACCGCCGTCGCCGCCGGAGCCCTGCTCGCCACCGGTGTCACCACCAGTGCCACCGCCCAGCCGGCGGCCAAGCCGCTCGCCGCCGCCCCGACCGCGCTGTCCGCGGCCGCGCGCACCACCCTGATCCAGCAGGCCCAGGCCGACGCGGCCGGCACCGCCCGGCAGATAGGCCTCGGCGCCCAGGAGAAGCTGGTCGTCAAGGACGTCGTCAAGGACGCCGACGGCACCGTCCACACCCGCTACGAGCGCACCTACGCGGGCCTGCCGGTGCTCGGCGGCGACCTGATCGTCCACACGGCCAAGTCCGGCAAGACCCAGGGCGTCACCAAGGCGACCAAGTCCGCCATCAAGGTGGCCTCGCTCAAGCCGCAGATCACCGCCGCCAAGGCCGAGAAGCAGGCGGTGTCCGCCGCCAAGACGCTGGGCTCCGCCAAGACCACCGCGGACGGCGCCCGCAAGGTGATCTGGGCCGGCTCCGGCAAGCCCGTCCTCGCCTACGAGACCGTCGTCGGCGGCCTCCAGGACGACGGCACCCCGAACCAGCTGCACGTCATCACCGACGCGGCCACCGGCAAGAAGCTGTTCGAGTACCAGGGCATCGAGAACGCGACCGGCAAGACGCTGTACTCCGGCACGGTCACCCTCAACTCCGTGCAGTCGGGCTCGACCTACCAGCTCACCGACAGCGCGCGGGGCAACCACAAGACCTACAACCTGGCCCGCAAGACGTCCGGCACGGGCACCCTGGTGGCCAGCTCCACCAACGTCTTCGGCACCGGCACCGCCTCCAGCTCCTCCTCCGACCAGACCGCGGCCGCCGACGCCGCCTACGGCGCGGCCGAGACCTGGGACTTCTACAAGAGCACCTTCGGCCGCAACGGCATCAAGAACAACGGTGTGGGCGCCTACTCCCGCGTGCACTACGGCAACGCCTACGTCAACGCGTTCTGGGACGACGGCTGCTTCTGCATGACCTACGGCGACGGCTCCGGCAACGTCGACCCGCTGACCTCGCTGGACGTGGCCGGCCACGAGATGAGCCACGGCGTCACCTCCAACACCGCGGGCCTGAACTACTCCGGTGAGTCCGGCGGCCTGAACGAGGCCACCTCCGACATCTTCGGCACCGGCGTGGAGTTCTTCGCGAACAACGCGTCCGACCCCGGTGACTACCTCATCGGCGAGAAGATCGACATCAACGGCGACGGCACCCCGCTGCGCTACATGGACAAGCCCAGCAAGGACGGCGGCTCGGCCGACTACTGGTCCTCGTCCGTCGGCAGCAAGGACGTGCACTACTCGTCCGGCGTCGCGAACCACTTCTTCTACCTCCTGTCGGAGGGCAGCGGTTCGAAGACGATCAACGGCGTGACCTACAACTCGCCGACCTACAACGGCGCCGCGGTCACCGGCATCGGCCGCGCCAAGGCGCTGCAGATCTGGTACAAGGCGCTGACCACGTACATGACGTCGACGACCAACTACAAGGCCGCCCGCACGGCGACCCTGAACGCGGCGTCCGCGCTGTACGGCTCCGGCAGCGCCGAGTACAACGCGGTCGCGGCGGCCTGGACAGCGGTCAACGTCAGCTAGTACGCGCCGGCTCGTGAGGGGGCGGCACCCGGGAAGCGGTTCTTCCGGGTGCCGCCCTACGCTTGTGACCCATGTCCTCGGCGACCTTCACCTACGAGCCGGTCGGTGCGACCCGCGACGATCTCACCTTCTGCCCGCCCGGCTTCCACCCCATGCTGGTCCGCACCCGCCTCGGCGAAGGCCAGGAGGTGTTCCAGCGAGCCGCCGAGGCGGTCCTGACCTGGGAGATGCACCGCGCCCTGGGCGTCGGCATCGACGCCGGCGCCGACCGCGCCGCCCCCGGCGCCGACGTCACCGTCACCCTGGCCGGCGTCATCCGGGCCCCCTGCCGCATCATATGGACGGCCGAGGAACACCGCCGGGCCGGCTGGGCCTACGGCACCCTCGAAGGCCACCCCGAGTGCGGCGAGGAGGCCTTCGTGGTCGACCGCACCGGCGACGGCACGGTCTGGCTGACGGTGGCGGCCTTCAGCAAGGCCGCCAAGTGGTACGCCCGCGCGGGCGGCCCGGCGACCCGGGGACTGCAACACGCGTACGCGCGCCGGTGCGGGGCTGTGCTGAGGAAGCTGTGCGGGAGCCTGCCGGAAGCATGACCGTTCGAGAAGGCCGGAATTCGACCGTGCCGCCGACGGCATCCCCCGCTCCGCGTTGCGATCCAGAATGTGCCGATGTAATGATCCGGCCGTGAACGATCACGGGGGCAACGCCGAATTTCCGGCACATGTGCCGAGGTCACGTCTATACGACTACGTGAACTCGACCCGTACCGACCAGCAGGACACGACCACACCGGAGGCGCCCGAAGGCACCGGTTCGCCTGTTCGAGGGGCACCACAGACCGATGCCGCGGAGCACCGACGGCATGAATTTGTGCGTCTGCTCGGCGAGTTCCGCCGTACGGCGGTGCTCGTGCCGCTGGACCAGGACGACGCGCCGCTGACAGCGGACTTCGGTGGTGTCCGCTGGTTCTACGCCTTCTCGAACGAGGAGGCGTTGGCGCGCTTCGCACTCGCGCGAGGTGAGGGTGACCGGGAGTGGCCGTACCAGCGGTGGCTGGGGGCGCGTCTGCTGGACGCTGCGGTTCCGGCGGTCGGGGTGCCGTGTGGGGTGGCGCTGGACTGTGCGGACGGTGAGGACGGGATGGTCTTTCCCCCGGTGCGCGGGATCGTGCCGGACGAGGTGGCGGTGGACGTCGACGTGGTGGCTGAGTAGACGGGGGACGTGCGGTGAGCGGGGGCGGCGGCAAGGATCTGGCGACCGAGGGACTCGGTCTGATCGCCAAGGGGCTGACCGAGGCGCTGGGCGAGCTGAAGGAACTTGGCATGGTCGGCGAGGCCGGTGCCGGGCGCGGTTTCTCCGACATCGCCCTGTCCGGGCTGGAACTGGGCCACCAAGGCCTCACGGACGAGTTCAAGTCCTTCTGTGAACGCTGGGAATGGGGCGTGCGCTCGCTCATCGACGAGGGCAACGGCTTCGCCGCGAAGACCGGCCTGGCGGCGGGCACCTACTACGAGACCGACCAGTACGTCGAGGGCACCTTCAAGATCGTCACCAACGCGGCCATCGGCAATCCGTACGCCTCCGAGGAGGACGTGCAGAAGATGGGCTGGGGTGACATCGCCTCCTCCGGTGCCTACGGCGGTGACGTGGACTACAGCAAGGAGTCCTTCGAGCAGGCCTGGGCCAACAGCAAGCAGGGCTGGAAGGACGCCGGGCGGGACGTGATGACCTCCCACACCGTGGGGCCGATGGGCCTCAACCCCGAGAACCTGCACAACGCGTTCGGGGTCTCGGACCAGGAGTACGGCCAGTACCTGGACGACACCTTCGGCCCCTCCCCCGAGGCCCGCGCCCAAGCCGCCGAGCAGCAGGGCGGTGAGGGCTGATGGGGGTCTTCGGTGACATCGGCGACGGCCTGAACAGTGCCCTGGGCTACGGGGAACACCTCTACGACGAGGGCAAGAAGAAACTCGGCGAGGCGGTCGACTACGGCACCGACAAGCTGGGCGGCGCGCTGGACTACGTCGGTGCGCACGACTGGGCCGACAGCGTGGAGGACTGGGGCGACGGCGTCGCCTCCGACCTCGGGGCGACACCGGGCGAGCAGCAGCTCGGCCAGAGCGAGGAGGCGAACGAACTCGTCCACGGCAGCCCGGACAAGATCCGCGAAAGCGCCAAGCACCTGCGGGACTTCCACGGCGCGTTCGACAAGGTCGGCCAGGGGCTGAAGAAGGTCGACTCCTCCGGCTGGCGGGGCGAGGGCGGCGACGCCTTCCGGGAGAAGTTCGGCGTGCACCCCGTCAAGTGGGCGCGGGCGGCGGAGGCGTGCGCCACGGCGGCCGGTGCGCTGGAGGCGTACGCCGACACCGTCAAGTGGGCACAAGGGCAGGCCAAGGAGGCCGTCGAGCTCTACAAGAAGGGCGTGAAGGCCTCCAAGGACGCGGTGGACGCGTACAACAAGACGGTCGACGCCTACAACGCCAAGATCAAGGCGAACGAGGACCCCGGCCCCAAGCCGGAGCCGTTCCACGACCCGGGCAAAGCCGACATCAAGGCCGCGCAGGACAAGCTCGCCGAGGCCCGCAAACAGCGCAACACCGCCGCCTCCGAAGCCCAGGGCAAGGTCAAGGCAGCCCTGGCCCACGCCCCCGCGGAACCCCCGCCCCTGGAACGCATCGGGAACGACCTCAGCGACGGCTACCAGGCGGTCAACACCGAACTCACCCATGTCGTCGGCGGCGCTCTCAAGGGCACGGCGGGCCTGGTCAACTTCGTCCGCGGGCTGAACCCGACGGACCCCTACAACCTCACCCACCCCGCCGCATACCTGCAGAACGTCAGCATGACGCTGTCCGGGCTGGTCTCCACCGCCGCGCATCCCGAGCGGGTCGTGCAGGCCGCAGTGGACGGCTTCAAGAAGGACCCCTCGGAGTTCGTCGGCCGCCTCATCCCGGAACTGATCGGCACCAAGGGCGCGGGCCTGGCCCGGGGCGGCCTGCGGCTCGCGCTGAAGGAAGGCGCCGAAGGGGTCGCGGAACAGGGGCTGCGCAAGACCGCCCGCAACGCGGTGGAGGAGGGCGCGGAGGACGTCTCACGGCGGCCGCTGGAGAAGGTCTGCGAGAAGGACCCCGTCGACGTCGCCACCGGCCGCATGGTGTTGCCCGCCACGGACGTCTCGCTTCTCGGCGTCCTGCCGCTGATCGTCAAGCGCCAGTTCGAATCCTCTTACCGACTCGGCGGCTGGTTCGGACCGGCCTGGTCCTCGACGCTCGACCAGCGCCTGGAGATCGACTCACAGGGAGTCGTCTTCGTCGGCGAGGACGGCCTTACACTCGCTTACCCGCATCCGGCTCCAGGTCTGCCGACTCTCCCCAACCACGGCCCCCGCTGGTCGTTGGACCGAACGGACGACGGCTACACCCTCACCGACCCCGAGACGGGCCAGGTGCGGCACTTCGCCAACCGCTCCGCAAGCCTGGCGGTACTGGAGCAGATCAACGACCGCAACGGCAACTGGATCACCTTCGAGTACGACACCACGGGAGTACCCAGCGCTCTCACCCACAGCGGCGGCTACCGCCTGCTGGTGTCGACTGCCGACGACCGTGTCACCGCCCTGCGCCTGGCGGGGGCGGCGGATGACACCGGTCATGAACTGATCCGCTACGGCTACGCCGACGGCCACCTGACTGAGGTCGTCAACTCAGCCGGTCATGCCACCCGCTTCACCTACGACCATCGCGGGCGCATCACCTCCTGGACCGACAGCAACGACAGTCACTTCACGTATGTCTATGACGACCAGGACCGCTGCACCCACCAGTCGGGAGCCGCCGGCCACCTGGCATCGACTTTCGCCTACGGGCCGGTGGATCCCGGCACCGGTGAGCACACCACGACTATCACCGATTCACACGGTCACACCACCCACTATCTGATCAACCGTAACCGCCAGGTCATCGCCGAAACGAATGCCCTCGGCGTCACCACCAGTTACAGTCACGACCGTTTCAACCGCCTGCTGTCCACCACGGACCCACTGGGCAACACGACCACGTACGAGTACGACGTCGCCGGCAACCTCACCCGGGTGGTCCGCCCGGACGGCCGCGAGGCGCGGGCGGAGTACAACGGCCTCGGCCTCCCGGTGAAGGTCGTGCACGCGGACGGGACGGTGACCCGCCAGACGTACGACGAACGGGGCAACCGCACCTCGGTGACCGACTCGGCGGGCCAGACCACCCGATACGCGTACGACGGGGCCGGCCATCTGACGTCGGTGACGGACCCCTTGGGCAACACGACAAGGGTCATCTGCGACCGCAGGGGCCTGCCTGTGCAGGTGACGGACCCGTTGGGCGCGACCACGCGCTACGAACGAAACCCCCTCGGCCTCCCCACCACGATCACGGACCCCACCGGCGCGGCGACCCACCTGGAATGGTCGCTGGAAGGCAAGCTGACCCGCCGCACGGCCCCCGATGGCACCACAGAGACATGGACGTACGACGGCGAAGGAAACTGCACGAGCCACACGGACCCGCTCGGCGGGGTCAGCCGTTTCGAGTTCACCCATTTCGACCTGTTGACGGCCCGCACGGGCCCGGACGGTGTTCGCTACGCATTCGACCACGACACGGAACTGCGCCTGACGAAGGTCACGACTCCACAGGGGCTGACCTGGTCGTACGAGTACGACGCGGCCGGCCGCCTGGTGACGGAGACGGACTTCGACGACCGTACGCTGACGTACGAATACGACACGGCGGGCCGCCTGATCGCACGTCGGAACGCACTCGGTGAGGTGACGTCCTTCGAACGCAACGAACTGGGTCAGGTAGTCCGCAAAGACACGGCGGGCCAGGTCACGACCTACGCGTACGACCTGACCGACCAACTGGCCCAGGCGACGGGCCCGGACGGCACCACACTGACCCTGCTGCGAGACCGCCACGGCCGCGTGCACTCCGAGAGCGTCAACGGCCGTACAGTGACGTACACCTATGATCCCCTGGGCCGCCCCACGGGCCGCACCACCCCGACCGGGGCCAGGACAACGTGGTCGTTCGACGCGGCGGGCCGCCGCACGAGCATGGTGGCGTCCGGCCGGACGATCGACTTCACGTACGACGCAGCAGACCGCGAACTAACCCGTCGGGTTGGCGCCACGGTCGCCCTGGAACACACCTTCGACGCTCTCGGCCGCCTGACCACCCAACGGGTGACCGGACACGGCGGCTGCACCGTGCAGCACCGGACCTACACCTACCGGGCGGACGGCAACCTGATCGGCATAGACGACCACCTGTCCGGCAGCCGCCGCTTCGACCTGGACGCGGCAGGCAGGGTGACGGCAGTACACGCGTCCAACTGGACGGAACGGTACGCGTACGACGAGGCAGGCAACCAGACCCAGGCGTCCTGGCCACCGCACCACCCGGGCCGAGAGGCGACGGGGCCCCGTAGTTACGTGGGCACCAGCATCGTCCGAGCCGGCAACACCCGCTACGAGCACGACGCGCTGGGCCGCATCACCCTCCGCCAGAAGACCCGCCTGTCCCGCAAGCCGGACACATGGCGCTACGAATGGGATGCAGAGGACCGCCTGACCTCGGTGGTGACCCCCGACGGCACCCGCTGGCGCTACACCTACGACCCGCTGGGCCGCCGCACGGCGAAACTCCGCCTGGCCGACGACGGCGAGACGGTCGTGGAGCGGGTGGACTTCACCTGGGACGGCACAACGCTGTGTGAACAGACCACGACAGCCGTTGACCTACCCCACCCGGTCACCCTCACCTGGGACCACCAAGGCCTGCGCCCGCTCTCCCAAACGGAACGCATCACCGCAGCCAATGCTCCCCAGCAGGAAATCGACTCCCGTTTCTTCGCCATCGTCACCGACCTGGTCGGCACGCCGAGCGAACTGATCGACGAACAGGGCGACATCGCCTGGCGCACCCGCAGCACCCTGTGGGGAACAACGGCGTGGTCGGCGAACAGCACGACCTACACTCCCCTACGCTTCCCAGGCCAGTACTACGACCCTGAAACCGGCCTCCACTACAACTACTTCCGCCACTACGACCCCGAAACCGCCCGCTACCTCACACCAGACCCTCTCGGACTCGCACCCGCTCCCAGCCCAGCCACCTACGTCCATAACCCGCTCAGGTGGACCGACTCGCTGGGCCTCGCGCCCGACGCCTGCCGTGAGTTGGGATTGTCGCCGGCCGCGCAGCGTGCCATTGAAAAGTTCGAGAACATAAGGAAGGACCCGCTTGGTGATGTCAACTCGCAGCCGAATCACAACCACTACGATGCGGCCAGGCGAGAGGCAAACGGAGAGGTGGTCGCCCGGAAAGCCGACGGCACGCCCTTCGATCACATCGCGGAACTGAAGCAGGCACGGGATGGTTTGGACAGGGCAAGGAGAGTTCTTGAACGTGAAATCGAGAGTCCTCCTGAAACGCTGACGGACCGAGGAGTCGACGTTCTGATCACCAAGCGCAAAGAGGTGATCGGAGAGCTTGACCGCTTGAATGGCTTCCTGCATTCGATCGGACATCGTTAGACCAATCTCGGAATGAAGGAGATCATGCTCTCGGATTTCGTTGACAAAAGCAGATCCGTCGAAGAGTTGGAGGGGGATCGATGGCCCGATCCCCCAGAAGGCAGCACGAACTTGGTTCTCAGCGTCCACGAGTTGAGGAGACGAGCCATCGAAGATCTCACAGTGGAGGATCTACGCCGGCTCATCGCCCAGGATGTCGGCCTTGACTGGCTCCTTCCCGTTGCTCTGGACTTCCTGCGCGATACAGCACCGCAGGAAGCGGCGGGCGGCTGGTACGACGACGACTTGCTTTCCGCGGCGTTGACGCGCAAGGAATCGGTGTGGAGGAACGCGCCGGAACTCGCACGTCACCTTGACGGGACAGTCCGCATGCTCACCGACCTCTCGCCTTACGTACAGCGAGAGGTGGACGCATTCCGCGCCACCCTGTCGGACGTGATCTGAACGCCTGTGTGACTTCCGCGCAGCGGCAGCCGCTCCGGGCCCGTCGCCACTGCCGCACTCGCGTCGGTCTTCGGTGAATCAGCGAGGAGGCGTCCCCTTCAGCGCAACACCATCCCCGCCCCCTCCACCACCTCCTGGGACGGCACCGTCACGAGGCCCAGTTCGGCGGCCGAGGACAGGAGGGGGTGGGCGGGGAGGATGCGGACCGTGTAGCCGTAGGGGCCGGTGCGGTCCAGGGAGAGGGGGCCCTCGTAGAGGAGGCGGCCCTCCAGGTCGGGGGTGCCGGCCGGCTTCAGGGAGACCACCGTGGCGTCCGTGATGCGGTCCTCCTCGTCCACCCGCCCGGACACCGCCTGCACCTCCACGTCGTCGGGGCTCAGCTCCCCGAGGCCGACCCGGACCCGCAGCCCCACGGTGCCGCCCAGTTCCACCGTGGCCGTCGTCGCCGTCGTCTCGACGTGGTCGACGCTCACCCCCGGCCAGGCGGCCCGCACCCGCGCCTTCCACCCGGCGAGATCCCGCGCCGTGTCCGGGGTCAGCGCGCGGTGCGCCCGCGCGGCGGGAGCGTAGAGACGGTCGACGTACTCCCGGACCATGCGGCCGGCCAGCACCTTCGGGCCGAGCAGGGACAGGGTCTGGCGGACCATCTCGATCCAGCGGTCGGGCAGACCGGCGCGCCCGCGCTCGTAGAAGCGGGGGGTGATCCGCTGCTCCAGCAGGTCGTACAGGGCGGCCGCCTCGATGTCGTCGCGCCGGTCGGCATCGGTGCCCGCGCCGTCCGCGGTCGGGATCGCCCAGCCGAAGTCGGGCTGGAACCACTCGTCCCACCAGCCGTCCAGCACCGAGAGGTTGAGGCAGCCGTTCAGCGCCGCCTTCATGCCGGAGGTACCGCAGGCCTCCAGGGGGCGCAGCGGGTTGTTCAGCCAGATGTCACAGCCGGGGTAGAGCTTCTGCGCCATCGCCATGCCGTAGTCGGGCAGGAAGACGATCCGGTGGCGCACCCGCGGGTCGTCGGCGAAGCGGACCAGCTCCTGCACCAGGCGTTTGCCGCCGTCGTCCGCCGGGTGCGCCTTGCCCGCGACCACGATCTGCACCGGCCGCTCCGGGTGCAGCAGCAGCTCCATCAGGCGGTCGCGGTCGCGCAGCATCAGCGTCAGGCGTTTGTACGACGGGACGCGGCGCGCGAAACCGATCGTCAGGACGTCCGGGTCCAGTACCCCGTCGATCCAGCCCAACTCGGCGTCGCCCGCTCCGCGTTGCCGCCAGGAGGCGCGCAGCCGCTCCCGTACCTCCAGCACCAGCTGTTCGCGCAGCGTGCGGCGCAGCTCCCAGATCTCCTGGTCCGGGATGTCCGCGACCGCGTCCCAGCGTTCGGAGCGGCCGACGCTCAGCGCGTCCTCGGTCCGCTGGGCGCCGATCTGCCGCACACCGAGCCGCAGCACCTCCGGCGCCACCCAGGTCGGCGCGTGCACCCCGTTGGTCACGGAGGTGATCGGCACCTCCTCGGCGTCGAATCCCGGCCACAGCCCGGCGAACATGTTCCGGCTGACCTGCCCGTGCAGCAGCGACACCCCGTTCGCCCGCTGCGCGAGCCGCAGCCCCATCACGGCCATGTTGAACAGGTTCGGCTCGCCGCCCGGGTAGGTCTCCATGCCCAGCGCCAGGACGCGCTGCACGTCGATGCCGGGCAGTTCGGCGTCCGGGCCGAAGTGCCGGCCCACCAGCTCCCGGTCGAAGCGGTCGATGCCGGCCGGGACCGGGGTGTGCGTGGTGAACACCGTCCCGCCCCGCACGGCCTCCAGCGCGGCGTCGAAGTCAAGGCCGTCCGCGCACAGTTCGGCGATCCGCTCCAGGCCGAGGAAGCCCGCGTGCCCCTCGTTGGTGTGGAACACCTCCGGCTCCGGGTGCCCGGTGAGCCGGCAGTACGTCCGTACGGCCCGCACACCTCCTATGCCGAGCAGCATCTCCTGGAGCAGCCGGTGCTCGCTGCCGCCGCCGTAGAGCCGGTCGGTCACCCCGCGTTCGCCGAGCTCGTTCTCCTCCACGTCCGAGTCGAGCAGCAGCAGCGGCACCCGGCCCACCTGGGCGAGCCAGACCCGGGCGCGCAACGCCCTGCCGCCGGGCAGCGCGAGGGAGACCTGCGCCGGGGTGCCGTCGGCCTCCTTCAGCTGGGTGAGCGGCAGTTCGTTCGGGTCGAGCACCGGGTAGTGCTCCTGCTGCCAGCCGTCCCGGGAGAGGGTCTGCCGGAAGTACCCGTGCCGGTACAGCAGTCCCACCCCGATCAGCGGCACCCCGAGGTCGCTGGCCGCCTTCAGGTGGTCGCCGGCGAGGATGCCGAGGCCGCCGGAATACTGCGGGAGCGCGGCCGTGATGCCGAACTCGGGTGAGAAGTAGGCGACGGCGGCGGGCAGGCCCGCGGCCTGTTCCTGGTACCACCGGTCGCCGGTGAGGTAGTCGTCGAGGTCGTCGGCGGCGGCGGTGAGGCGGCGCAGGAACCGCCGGTCCCCGGCCAGCTCGGCCAGCCTGTCGGGCCGCACGCTGCCCAGCAGCCGCACCGGGTCCCCGCCGGCCCCGGCCCACCCCTCGGGACAGACGGACTGGAACAGGTCGCGCGTTTCGGCGTGCCAGGACCAGCGCAGGTTGCGCGCGAGGTCGCTCAGGGGGCGCAGGGGGTCGGGGAGAACAGGTCGGACGGTGAATCGGCGGATCGCCTTCACATTCCACCTCGTCGCATGCGGAGGGGGACGCACCGCTGTGTGCGCCCTGTCATCACTGTCGACGGTAGTGGTTACTTCGGGGTTGGCCCGGCTTGTCCTAGCGAACGGCGGGTTCTGTGAACTCCACGTCCTCCGGGAGGACGTGCCCCAGCTGTTCGAGCCGGCGGGCGACCGCGGTGGGGGTGCGGTTGAGGCGGTGGGCGGTGTGGAGGATGTGGGTGAGGGGGACGGGGACGTTCATGGCGTGCCACATGTACGCCATATGCCGTGAGCGGTTACGGAGCAGGAACAGGTCGTCGTCCCATGCCCAGTCCGCGCGCGGGGGTTCAGGGGCCACGTCGTAACCGCAACGCACCAGCCGCTCGACGACCTCCTCGGCCGTCAGCCGGTAGGTGTCCGCGCCGCGCAGGACGTGGTGCCACGGCACCCGGTGCTCCACATCCAGCCAGGGCGGTCCGCCTTCCTCGTCGAGGCTTGTCAGCGCCATGTCGAGGTGGTCCCGAGGCTGCCCCGGGTGCTCCTCGAGACCCCGTACGGAGTAACCCAGGATGCCGAGCAACCGGGCGATCTCCCTGTCGTCCCGCGCGTGACGCCGAGCCAGGGTGAGGACGACATACGGCTCCATCTTCTCCGAGTCGCCTTGAGGATCGATCCGGTCGTTCCGGTGCAGGTCCGCCAAGAGCCGTTCAAGGACGCGCCGCTCGTCTTCGCCGGGCAGCCGCGGCGGGACGAAGCCGAGCACCTCGCACCGCTGGGCCACCCGCTCGGGGCTCATGCGGAGCTCCTCGGCGAGGACGAGCAGGTCGCCCAGCGAAACAGGCTCGTCCGGAGAGCGCCACGGATCCCGGCCGTTGCTGAACCGGCTGACGAGAGCGGGATCGAGATCGGGGTCGGGTACCAGGTCCGGCGGCAGCCGGTGTCCGGCCCTCGTCAGCGTCTCTGCGATCACGTCCCACAGGTCGGGGAAGGCAGACACGGCCATGGCGAGATGGACCGGCGACACGGGCCGATCCCGGGGCAGCTCGGGCCCCTCCGGGTCGAAGTCCTGCCGCAGCAGCAGGGTGAGCAAGTCCTTACGGGCCGGCGGCCAGCGCCGGCGCACGGGCGGCCGGTCGAACTCCTCGTCGGCGGGCACCCGGAAGCCCAGGGTGACCAACAGCCCCGCCAGGGAACGAGGGTCCTCGCTGTCGGAGGCGCGCCTGGCGACGATCTCTCCGACGTCCAGCCGCTCGCCCCAGGGAAGCCAGGGGTGCAGACCGTCCCGGTCGCGGCTGAGCAGCCTGACCAGCCGCGCGGCCTGCTCCTCGTACAGGTCGGCAAGTCGGCGCAGGATCGGCTCGCCGGGCGCTTCGATGCCCAGCTCCCGCATGCGGTCGGCGACCTGCTCGATGGCCATCCCGCACGACCTGGCGGCCGCCACCAGCGCTCCCGGCGGGGCGATCGCGCCGTCTACCCGTGCGACATGGTCGATGATCACTTGATCCGTGGGGAGGGCGGCGGGGAGCGGTGAGCGGGGCACCACTCCGGCCGCGGGATCGGCGGCTGCCCAGACCCTGGCCCGCCATTCGGTGAAGAGGTTCGCGTCATCCGTGAGCACCGTCGGCGCGCCCGACCTCCTGGTGCGGACCAGCCTGCTGTCGCCCGGGCAACAACCGAGCACTGAGGCGTCCGCGACGACCTCCGTTTGCTCGAAGGTACGAAACCGGAAACGGTGTCCGCGGGCCGCGGCCTGCGCCGCGATCCGGTTGGCCAGCTCCCCTTGGCCCGGGCTTTCGGCCTTCGGCGCGCCGAAGGCGCGGGAACCTCCCTGCACCAGGTCGTCCAGCCACTCCAAGGAGAGCACACGCCCGCCCTCCTCGAAGAGGACGGGGATCTTCTCGGCGAGGAGGCCGGCCACGTACTCCTCGTGGTCGTCGAGCATGGCACCCCGGTCCAGGCGCAGCGTGGGCGCGTGCTCCCCGGTGAGGTTGACCACGGCGCCGAAACGGGCCTCTCCGGCCCACAGTCCGTCCGCGAGGACCGCGCCGTGCCCGGGGCACCACCACACTCCGTCCCCGGCGTCCTGTACGGCGGGACCGGCACCGTCCTGCTCCGGCCCGTCGTCCGGTGAGCCCGCGGGGACCACGCCCACGTACTCCGACAGTTCCATGGGCCGCCACTGAAGCCGCTCCTCGCCCGCCTCGCACACGGTGACCGAGAAGTCCGACACCCACAGGTGCTTGCGCAGCACCTCCCCGCACGACACGTGGTCGTCCGGGTTGCGCAGGTACAGTCGTACGGTCGTCCCGGGCGGCCGGGACAGGCCCGTCTCCCGCACCCGGAACAGCACTCCGGGCCCGTCGATGCCGACTTCGAGCCGTTCGCCGTAGCCGCCCTCGCGGGGCATCCTGCTGGTGATCACCTGGATCTCGTCGGCCAGCATGAAGTAGCTGAGCACACCGATGCCGAAGCGGCTGTTGGGCTGGAAGGGAATGTTCTTCTCGGCCCACTTGGCGCGCTCCTCCAGGAACTCGCGTTCCTCCACGAACCGGCTGCCCGCGAAGGCGAACAGATGGCGCAGTTCGTGCCGACCCATGCCGATGCCGTTGTCCCGGCACTCGATGTAGGCGCGCCCGTTCTCCTCACCCTGGACGAAGGTGATCTCCCCCTGCCAGTGATCGGGGTTGTCGGGGTTGCGCAGGTTCAGCAGCTGGGTGCGGGCGCGCCGGTACCTGCAGGCGTCCAGGGCGTTCTGGTACAGCTCGCGCAGGGCGAGGGTGCGGTCCTGGTAGAGCTGTTCGCCCATGAGCAGGTCGCGTACCCGTTCGCCGTCGAGCCGGAACCGCACGTCGGCCGAGTGGTACCGCGGCTGACGGCCCTCGCCCGGAGCGGGACCGACTCTGCCCGCACCGTACGCGGCGGGGACGCCCCAGGCCGTGACGCGGGCGCCGGCCGGGCCGCGCAGCACGGCACGTACGGTGCCGTCGAGGGTGTCGGTGTGCTCCCGCAGGGCGAGTTCGACAGCCTCGTGCGCGCAGTCCGCGGACAGCACCCGGCCGGGACTCTCCGGCTGCCAGGTCAGCCCCCGCAGGGTCTCGCGGAACTCCCGGCCGTCGACGGGGTCGCTGATCCCGAGGTGCTCGGCGACCAGGGACGGCAGCAGCACCGGGTCGACGGCCATGTGGTGGGCCACGGTGAGGAGGGTGGCGATCCTCCCCCAGTCGGCGGTGTGCTCGGTGCGTCGCAGGGCGGTGACCGTGTCCAGCCACGCGGGCCGCAGCTGTTCGAGGTCGAGCCCGAAGAGGCCGGCGAGCGACCGCAGCCGGACTGGGGTGAGCACCTCGCGAACCAGCCACGGCTCGAACTCCGGCTCGTCGGGGAGGGAGTCGAACCCGGCGAGGCCGGAGCGCTCCACAGCGGCGCGGGAGGCGGGCAGCCGCATCAGCCACTGCCGGGCCAGCCACCAGGCGACGGCGTGGGCCTCGCCGTCCCGGCCGCGTTCCCGGGCGCGCCGCTCGCGGTCCTGGAGGGCCTGGTGCGCGCCGCAGTAGTGCTCGAACGCCTCGCGGGTCGCGAAGCCGCGCTCCTCGCCCGCGGGCGTGCCGTCCACCAGGGTCCAGGGCCGGATGTCCCGGGCCAGGTAGGCGAGCCGGGTGCCGAACGCGGTGTAGAGGAAGGGGCCGGCGACGAGCAGCGCGGCCTCGGTGAGGCTGAGACCCGTCGCGGACTTGTCGGCGTTCCGCAGCATGGTCTCGACGCAGGGCCCCATCCGGCTCTCCGTGCCGGCGGGCCGCCAGATGTCCCCGTGCCCGGCGAGCCACGCGTCGCCTTCGTCGGTGTCGTGCCCCCACAGGCCGACGAGCCGGGCGACCGCCTCGCGCAGCTGGGCGACGGCCTGCTCGGTCTGGGCCTTGGTGAGGCCCTCGGGACGCCGCACCCGGCGCCAGGCCTCGTGCTCGCGGGCCCTCTCCTCCCAGTGGTGTTCGCCCGCCCGTCTCGCTCCGGGGCCCCGGTCGGGGAACAGCAGCAGGTCGTCCTTGCCGGTGGCGTAGGTGATCTGTACGCACTGGTCGGAGTCGCCGCGCTCCTCGCGCGCGATGGCGCGGACCCGCTCGTCGAGCGCGGGCTCCAGTTCGTCGAGGAGGCCGGGGGCGGTGCCGTCCCGGGCGATCTGGGTGAGGGCCTTGGTGAAGTAGGAGAACCCCTTGGACTCCTCGACCACGCCGTCGGCCTGCGTGTCCTCGGGGTACGGTCCGGCCGCGGGCTTGAAGCCCGCCTTGTTGTAGCGGGTGCAGGCGTAGACGTGGGCGTAGCGGGGCTGGTCCAGGACCTCGTCGGCGCGATAGCCGGTGTCGCCCGTGCTCCAGCCGAGTTCGTCGCCGCCCTTGGCGTACTCGTCGAGCGGCGCACGGCACGCGTCGACGGCCACGACGAACTGGTCGGCCCCCGAGTCCTTTAGAAAAGCACCGAACTCGATGCGCAGGCAGGTCTCCTTGAAGGTTTGGGAGCTGCGCACGGCGGGTCCGGTGACGAGGTAGTCCGAGCCGTCCTCGTGGAAACCGTGTCCGGACAGCACCAGGAGAAGGTGGTCGCCGGGCGCGGCGTCCTCCACGAAGCGCTCCACCTCACGCCTGAGCTGCGGGCCGTACCAGTCGTCCGCCTCCCGGACCTCCGCCTCCTGGTATCCGCCGTGCTCCTTCAGCGCCTCGGCCAGCGCCCGTAGTTCGGTCGTGATGAAGGGCATCGGCCGGAAGAGGGGGTCGCTGTAGCGGCCCACGCCCACCAGGAGCGCGCGGAACCGCCGCTCCCTCCCGCCCGGCCCGCCTCGGCTAGCGGTCACCGCCGGTCGGGTTCGGGGTGAGGGTCAGCTGGATGCCGCCCATGCACTGGGCCTGGCCGCCGACTCCCACGACGACGAGCTGCCCTGACGTGGTCAGCTGGCAGGACACCTGCACCTGGGAGATGCCCCAGCCGTCGGGGCCCGCCTGCTGCAGCCCCTCGAAGGCGTCGCGCAGGCCGGCCAGGGTGTGCGCCAGCTGGGCGTTGAGGTCGGCCGGTCTGAAACTGCGGCGCCGTATCCGGGGTCCGTCGTCGCTCCGGCCGCCGCGCAGCCCTCCGCCGGACTTGTCGTATCCGCCGCGTCCGTCGCTCTCCTCGTCCACTACCAGGAACTCCAGCTCCTGCGCGCCGCCGGCCGACCGTCCGTCGTACGACTCCATGCCCCGCCCCCACGCTCGTCCCGGCACCTGCCGCCGATCATAGGGCCAAATGGTTCACCTGGTGGGTGAGTTGACGAGCCGACGCGGCCCGGTGCGCGGAACGAACAGCCGTACGGGCTTCTGCCCTGGAGACTGGCGTCAAGACCCGGTCACCGGGCACTCGGAAAGAGGGGCCGGTCTTGTGGACGGACGTACGCGTGAGTAGTTAACAAAGTGCCGGATTGCCCACCCGAACCGGGTGGGAAGGCTCCTCCGGTACGCCCCACAGCAGCACCACAGCACCTCGCAGGACCCACCTCCCCATATCCATCCGCCATACCTCGTTGAAGCGGACAGGAGCGGTCATGCCCGCCACGCACCACTCGTCAGCACCACCGACAAGCAGTAAGGACAAGGCCACAGGAAAGAGGACGACGGGCAGGAAAGGCACGGCGCCGGCCGGCACCGACGGTCCGTCCGCCGCCGTCGTCGACGCCACCGCCGCCGGGGAACGGTCCTCCCCGGACCCGGCCACCACCGTGGGCCGTATCCCCGTCCTCGACGTACGCCCCGTGGTCCAGCGCGGCCGCCGGCCCGCCAAGGCCGTCACCGGGGAGTCGTTCGAGGTGTCGGCCACCGTGTTCCGGGAGGGCCACGACGCCGTCGCGGCGAACGTGGTGCTGCGGGACCCGGCGGGCCGGCCCGGCCCGTGGACGCCGATGCGGGAACTCGCCCCGGGCACCGACCGCTGGGGTGCCACGGTCACCGCGGGGGAACCCGGTCACTGGACGTACACGGTGGAGGCCTGGTCGGACCCGCTGGCCACCTGGCGGCACCACGCCCGGATCAAGGTCCCGGCGGGCATCGACACCGAACTCGTCCTGACCGAGGGCGCGCAGTTGTACGAGCGTGCGGCCGAGGGTGTCCCCGAGGACCGGCGCCAGGCCGTCCTGGACGCGGCGGCGGCCCTGCGGGACGACGACCGCCCGGCGGCCTGGCGGCTGGCGGCGGCGCTGGCGCCGGAGGTGGAGGCGGTCCTCGCGCGGTACCCGTTGAGGGAGTTGGTCACGGCCTCGGAGCCGATGCCGTTGCTGGTGGAGCGCGAACGGGCGCTGTT
>NZ_JAINRC010000026.1 GCF_020400655.1 Streptomyces spinosus | reverse complement strand
GGGGGGCGCGCCCGGCCCCCCCCCCCCCGGGGGGGGGCCCCCCCCCGCCGGGGCCCCCCCCCCCGGCGGCACGTTTCTGCTGAGGCGTACGAGGCGGTTAGGCGTCTTCGTGCGTCGCCACCGCGCGGCGCGCGTCCGCGTCCAGGACGCCCCAGCTGATCAGCTGCTCGGTGAGGACCGAGGGGGACTGGTCGTAGATGACGGCGAGTGTGCGCAGGTCGTCCTGGCGGATGGAGAGCACCTTGCCGTTGTAGTCACCGCGCTGGGACTGGATCGTCGCCGCGTAGCGCTGCAGGGGGCCCGCCTTCTCGGCCGGCACGGTGGCCAGCCGCTCCAGGTCCAGGACCAGCTTCGGCGGCGGCTCGGCGGCGCCGCCCGGCGTGGTGCCCGGCAGGAGCTCCTGCACCGGAACGCCATAGAAATCGGCCAGCTCGGCCAGGCGCTGCACGGTCACGGCGCGGTCGCCGCGCTCGTAGGAACCGACCACCACGGCCTTCCAGCGACCCTGGGACTTCTCCTCGACACCGTGGAGGGAAAGGCCCTGCTGGGTGCGGATGGCCCGGAGCTTGGCCCCGAGCTGTTTGGCGTATTCGCTGGACATATAGCTCCCCGGACACTGTGTCGACGCGGCCGGCTGCATTCCCGCCGCGCGGCTGGTAACTCACTGTGAGGTTACGCAGCGTGACTCTGATGCGTCAAGCCGAATGGTCCACACCGACTCTTCCGTGGTAGTGACGACCGATTGAGCCAAGCGGGTGACAGGGGGGCGTCCGGGGCCGGTCAGGTGACCTGCTACCGTGGTTGGCGCAATTCCGACGTCCTTTAAGGTCCGTCCCGTGAGGCGGAGAAGGAGGTCCGTTTCGTATGGACAAGCACGTCACGCCCGCGCCCGCGCAGGCTTCCGATGCCCGGCCCGTTCTCGAGGGCCCCGACATCGCACGGGTGCTCACCCGCATCGCCCACGAGATCGTCGAGCGCGCCAAGGGCGCCGACGACGTGGTGCTCCTCGGCATTCCGACCCGCGGCGTCTTCCTCGCCCAGCGGCTCGCCGCCAAGCTGGAGCAGATCACCGACCGCGCGGTCCCGGTCGGCTCGCTCGACATCACCATGTACCGCGACGACCTGCGCATGCACCCGCCGCGCGCGCTGGCCCGCACCGAGATCCCGGCCGACGGCATCGACGGCCGGCTGGTCGTCCTCGTCGACGACGTGCTCTTCTCCGGACGCACCATCCGCGCCGCCCTCGACGCCCTGAACGACATCGGGCGCCCGCGCGCGGTGCAGCTCGCGGTCCTGGTCGACCGCGGCCACCGGGAACTGCCCATCCGCGCCGACTACGTCGGCAAGAACCTCCCCACGTCGCTGCGGGAGACGGTCAAGGTCCAGCTCGCCGAGGAGGACGGTCGCGACACCGTGCTGCTCGGTGCGAAGCCGGCCGCTCAGTAGCAAGTCAGGCGCACGGCCGCTGCGGCGTGCCGTGAACACGCGCCCGCATGCCCGAAATCTCCTGAATGAACTGCCTTACGGAGCCTGACAGATGCAGCGTCATCTCATCTCGGCCGCCGACCTCACCCGCGACGACGCCGTCCTGATCCTCGACACCGCCGAGGAGATGGCCCGGGTGGCGGACCGGCCGATCAAGAAGCTGCCGACCCTGCGCGGCCGGACGATCGTCAACCTCTTCTTCGAGGACTCCACGCGCACGCGCATCTCCTTCGAGGCCGCCGAGAAGCGCCTGTCCGCGGACGTCATCAACTTCTCCGCCAAGGGGTCCTCGGTGTCCAAGGGCGAGTCCCTGAAGGACACCGCGCAGACCCTGGAGGCCATGGGCGTCGACGCGGTGGTCATCCGGCACGGCGCCTCCGGTGCCCCGTACCGCCTGGCCAACTCCGGCTGGATCGACGCGGCCGTCATCAACGCCGGCGACGGCACCCACCAGCACCCCACCCAGGCCCTGCTGGACGCCTTCACCATGCGCCGCCGGCTCATCGGCCGCGACGCCGGGCTCGGCCAGGACCTGTCCGGCAAGCGGATCACCGTCGTCGGAGACGTCCTGCACAGCCGGGTCGCCCGCTCCAACGTCGACCTGCTACACACCCTCGGCGCCGAGGTCACCCTGGTCGCCCCGCCCACGCTGGTGCCGGTCGGCGTCGACTCCTGGCCGTGCGCGGTCTCCTACGACCTCGACAGCACGCTGCCCAAGTCCGACGCCGTGATGATGCTCCGCGTCCAGCGCGAGCGCATGAACGCCGCCTTCTTCCCGACCGAGCGCGAGTACTCGCGGCGCTACGGTCTCGACGGCGACCGGATGGCGCGGCTGCCCGAGCACGCCATCGTCATGCACCCCGGCCCGATGGTGCGCGGCATGGAGATCACCGCCGAGGTCGCCGACTCCGGCCGCTGCACCGCCGTCGAGCAGGTCGCCAACGGCGTCTCCATCCGGATGGCCGTCCTGTACCTGCTGCTCGGCGGAAACGAGCCTGCCGTCACCCACTCCCGTACCGAGGAGAAGTAAGACACATGAGCAAGATCCTGATCCGTGGTGCGAAGGTGCTCGGCGGCGCGCCGCAGGACGTGCTGATCGACGGCGAGACCGTCGCCGAGGTCGGCACGGGGCTGTCCGCCGACGGCGCCGAGGTCGTCGAGGCCGGCGGCAAGGTGCTGCTGCCGGGCCTGGTCGACCTGCACACCCACCTGCGCGAGCCGGGCCGCGAGGACTCCGAGACCGTCCTCACCGGCACCCGCGCGGCGGCGAGCGGCGGCTACACGGCCGTCTTCGCCATGGCCAACACCTTCCCGGTGGCCGACACCGCCGGTGTGGTCGAGCAGGTCTGGCGGCTCGGCCAGGAGCACGGCTACTGCGACGTCCAGCCCATCGGCGCCGTCACCGTCGGCCTGGAGGGCAGGAAGCTCGCCGAGCTGGGCGCCATGCACGAGTCCGCCGCCGGCGTCACCGTCTTCTCCGACGACGGCAAGTGCGTGGACGACGCCGTGATCATGCGCCGCGCGCTGGAGTACGTGAAGGCCTTCGGCGGTGTCGTCGCCCAGCACGCGCAGGAGCCGCGGCTCACCGAGGGCGCCCAGATGAACGAGGGCGTCGTCTCCGCCGAGCTGGGCCTGGGCGGCTGGCCGGCCGTCGCCGAGGAGTCGGTCATCGCCCGTGACGTCCTCCTCGCCGACCACGTCGGCTCCCGGGTCCACATCTGCCACCTGTCGACCGCCGGCTCCGTGGAGATCGTCCGCTGGGCCAAGTCCCGGGGCATCCAGGTCACCGCCGAGGTCACCCCGCACCACCTGCTGCTCACCGACGAGCTGGTGCGCACCTACAACCCGGTCTACAAGGTCAACCCGCCGCTGCGCACCGAGCGCGACGTGCTGGCCCTGCGTGAGGCGCTCGCCGACGGCACGATCGACATCGTCGCCACCGACCACGCCCCGCACCCGCACGAGGACAAGGACTGCGAGTGGGCCGCGGCCGCCATGGGCATGGTCGGCCTGGAGACCGCGTTGTCGGTGGTCCAGGAGACGATGGTGGACACGGGCCTGTTGGACTGGGCCGGCGTCGCCGACCGCATGTCCTTCAAGCCCGCGCGGATCGGACAGGCCACCGGCCACGGCCGTCCCGTCTCGGCTGGTGAGCCCGCCAACCTCACCCTGGTCGACACGGAATACCGTGGCCGGGTGGACCCCGCGGGCTTCGCCTCGCGCAGCCGCAACACCCCCTACGAGGGGCGTGAGCTGCCGGGCCGTGTGACGCACACGTGGCTGCGGGGCAAGGCCACGCTCGTCGACGGGAAGCTCACGTGACACCTGTAATCCTGCTGGCCGAGGCCAAGCGGTCGGCCGACGTCACCGACTGGCCGGCCCGTATCGGCTGGCTCGTCGGACTGGTCCTCTTCATCGCGCTCGTCTACTGGCTGATGCGCGAGGGCTGGAAGTGGCGCGGCACCCTCCAGAGCGACCTGCCGGAGCTGCCTGCCGCGCCGGAGGAGACCGGCCCGGCCAGACTGAGCATGAGCGGCCGCTACCACGGCTCCACCACCGCCGGACAGTGGCTGGACCGCATCGTGGCCCACGGCCTGGGCACCCGCAGCCGGGCCGAGCTCACCCTGACCGACGCGGGCCTGGAGGTCGAGCGCCCCGGCGCGACCGACTTCTTCGTCCCCAAGGCCGCGCTGCGCGGGGCCCGGCTGGACAAGGGCATCGCCGGCAAGGTCCTCACCGAGGGCGGACTGCTGGTGGTGACCTGGGCGCTCGGCGACAAGCTGATCGACTCGGGCTTCCGCTCCGACCACGCGGCCGAGCACACCGAGTGGGTCGACACCCTGAACCAGATGACCAACGACACGGAAGGCGCACGATGACGACCTCCACCAGGGGAGCCGCGAAGACTCCCGCCGTACTCGTCCTGGAGGACGGCCGCACCTTCCGCGGCCGCGCCTACGGGGCCGTGGGGGAGACCTTCGGCGAGGCCGTGTTCTCCACCGGCATGACCGGCTACCAGGAGACCCTCACCGACCCGTCCTACGACCGCCAGATCGTCGTCGCGACCGCCCCCCAGATCGGCAACACCGGCTGGAACGACGAGGACGACGAGTCCGGCCGCATCTGGGTCTCCGGCTACGTCGTGCGCGACCCCGCGCGCGTGCCGTCCAACTGGCGGGCCAAGCGCTCCCTGGACGACGAGCTGGAGCGGCAGGGCGTGGTCGGCATCTCCGGCATCGACACCCGCGCCCTCACCCGTCACCTGCGCGAGCGCGGCTCCATGCGCGCCGGCATCTTCTCCGGCGAGGCGGTCGCCCCGGAGGCCGAGCTGCTCCGGCGCGTGCAGGCGCAGCCGCACATGAAGGGCGCGAGCCTCTACGAGGAGGTCGCGACCAAGGAGGCGTACGTCGTCCCGGCGGTCGGCGAGAAGCGGTTCACGGTCGCCGCCATCGACCTCGGCATCAAGGGCATGACCCCGCACCGCATGGCCGAGCGCGGCATCGAGGTGCACGTCCTGCCCGCCACCGCCACGGCCGACGACGTCTACGCCGTCGAGCCGGACGGGGTGTTCTTCTCCAACGGTCCCGGCGACCCGGCCACCGCCGACGGCCCGGTCGCGCTGATGACCGCCGTCCTGGAGCGCAGGACCCCGCTGTTCGGCATCTGCTTCGGCAACCAGATCCTCGGCCGCGCCCTCGGCTTCGGCACCTACAAGCTGAAGTACGGCCACCGGGGCATCAACCAGCCGGTCCAGGACCGTACGACCGGCAAGGTCGAGGTCACCGCGCACAACCACGGCTTCGCCGTGGACGCGCCGCTCGACAAGGTCAGCGAGACGAAGTTCGGCCGTGCCGAGGTCTCGCACGTCTGCCTGAACGACGACGTCGTGGAGGGGCTCCAGCTGCTCGACCAGCCGGCCTTCTCCGTCCAGTACCACCCCGAAGCGGCAGCCGGCCCGCACGACGCCGCCTACCTCTTCGACCGCTTCGTTTCCCTGATGGAGGGCCAGCGTGCCTAAGCGCACCGATATCCAGTCCGTCCTGGTCATCGGCTCCGGCCCGATCGTCATCGGCCAGGCCGCCGAGTTCGACTACTCCGGCACCCAGGCCTGCCGTGTGCTCAAGGCCGAGGGGCTGCGCGTCGTCCTCGTCAACTCCAACCCGGCGACGATCATGACCGACCCGGAGATCGCCGACGCCACCTACGTCGAGCCGATCACCCCCGAGTTCGTCGAGAAGATCATCGCCAAGGAGCGCCCGGACGCCCTGCTGCCCACCCTGGGCGGCCAGACGGCCCTGAACACCGCCATCTCCCTGCACGAGAACGGCGTCCTCGCCAAGTACGGCGTGGAGCTGATCGGCGCCAAGCCCGAGGCGATCCACAAGGGCGAGGACCGCGACCAGTTCAAGGCGGTCGTGGAGGAGGTCCGCCGCAAGATCGGGCACGGCGAGTCCGCCCGCTCGGTCATCTGCCACTCCATGGACGACGTCCTCAAGGGCGTCGAGACCCTCGGCGGCTACCCGGTCGTCGTCCGCCCGTCCTTCACCATGGGCGGCGCCGGCTCCGGCTTCGCGCACGACGAGGAGGAACTGCGCCGCATCGCCGGCCAGGGCCTCACGCTCTCCCCGACCACCGAGGTCCTCCTGGAGGAGTCCATCCTCGGCTGGAAGGAGTACGAGCTGGAGCTGATGCGCGACAAGAACGACAACGTCGTGGTCGTCTGCTCCATCGAGAACTTCGACCCGATGGGCGTGCACACCGGTGACTCCATCACCGTGGCGCCCGCGATGACGCTCACCGACCGCGAGTACCAGATCCTGCGGGACGTCGGCATCGCCGTCATCCGCGAGGTCGGCGTGGACACCGGCGGCTGCAACATCCAGTTCGCGGTGAACCCCGAGGACGGCCGGGTCATCGTCATCGAGATGAACCCGCGCGTGTCGCGGTCCTCCGCCCTCGCCTCCAAGGCGACCGGTTTCCCGATCGCCAAGATCGCCGCCAAGCTGGCCGTCGGCTACACGCTGGACGAAATCCCGAACGACATCACGCAGGAGACCCCGGCCTCCTTCGAGCCCACGCTCGACTACGTGGTCGTCAAGGCCCCGCGGTTCGCCTTCGAGAAGTTCCCGCAGGCCGACTCCACGCTGACCACCACCATGAAGTCGGTCGGCGAGGCCATGGCCATCGGCCGCAACTTCCCGGAGGCCTTCCAGAAGGCGCTGCGCTCCCTGGAGAAGAAGGGCAGCCAGTTCGCCTTCACGGGCGAGCCCGGCGACAAGGAGACCCTGCTGCGCGAGGCCGTACGGCCCACCGACGGCCGGATCAACACGGTCATGCAGGCCATCCGCGCCGGCGCCACCCCCCAGGAGGTCTTCGAGTACACGAAGATCGACCCCTGGTTCGTCGACCAGCTCTTCCTGATCAAGGAGATCGCCGACGAGCTGGCCGAGGCGCCCGAGCTGACCCGCGAGCTGCTCGCCGAGGCCAAGCGGCACGGCTTCTCCGACCAGCAGGTCGCCGAGATCCGCGGCCTGCGCGAGGACGTCGTCCGCGAGGTGCGGCACGCCCTCGGCGTCCGCCCGGTCTACAAGACGGTAGACACCTGCGCCGCCGAGTTCGCCGCGAAGACGCCGTACTTCTACTCCTCCTACGACGAGGAGAGCGAGGTCGCGCCGCGGGAGAAGCCCGCCGTGATCATCCTGGGCTCCGGCCCGAACCGCATCGGCCAGGGCATCGAGTTCGACTACTCCTGCGTCCACGCCTCCTTCGCGCTGTCCGACGCCGGGTACGAGACCGTGATGGTCAACTGCAACCCGGAGACCGTCTCCACGGACTACGACACCTCCGACCGCCTGTACTTCGAGCCGCTGACGCTGGAGGACGTGCTGGAGATCGTCCACGCGGAGCAGCAGGCCGGCCCGGTCGCGGGCGTCGTCGTCCAGCTCGGCGGCCAGACCCCGCTCGGCCTGTCGCAGGCCCTGAAGGACAACGGCGTGCCGATCGTCGGCACGTCCCCCGAGGCCATCCACGCGGCCGAGGACCGCGGCGCCTTCGGCCGCGTCCTCGCGGAGGCGGGCCTGCCGGCGCCCAAGCACGGCACCGCCACCACCTTCGCGGAGGCCAAGGCCATCGCCGACGAGATCGGCTACCCGGTCCTGGTGCGGCCGTCGTACGTCCTCGGCGGGCGCGGCATGGAGATCGTCTACGACGAGACCCGCCTGGCCTCCTACATCGCCGAGTCGACCGAGATCAGCCCCTCCCGGCCGGTCCTCGTCGACCGCTTCCTGGACGACGCCATCGAGATCGACGTCGACGCCCTGTACGACGGCGAGGAGCTGTACCTCGGCGGCGTCATGGAGCACATCGAGGAGGCCGGCATCCACTCCGGCGACTCGGCGTGCGCCCTGCCCCCGATCACCCTCGGCGGCTTCGACATCAAGCGCCTGCGCGCCTCCACCGAGGCCATCGCCAAGGGCGTCGGCGTGCGCGGCCTGATCAACATCCAGTTCGCGATGGCCGGCGACATCCTCTACGTCCTGGAGGCCAACCCGCGCGCCTCCCGCACGGTCCCCTTCACCTCCAAGGCGACCGCGGTGCCGCTCGCGAAGGCGGCCGCCCGCATCTCGCTGGGCGCGACCATCGCCGAGCTGCGCGCCGAGGGACTGCTGCCGAAGGACGGCGACGGCGGCGAGCTGCCGCTGGACGCGCCGATCTCCGTCAAGGAGGCCGTCATGCCGTGGTCGCGGTTCCGCGACATCCACGGCCGCGGTGTCGACACCGTCCTCGGCCCGGAGATGCGCTCCACCGGCGAGGTCATGGGCATCGACTCCGTCTTCGGCACGGCCTACGCCAAGTCGCAGGCGGGTGCGTACGGCCCGCTGCCCACCAAGGGCCGCGCGTTCATCTCGGTCGCCAACCGCGACAAGCGCTCGATGATCTTCCCGGCGCGCGAACTGGTCGCCCACGGCTTCGAGCTGCTCGCCACCTCCGGCACCGCCGAGGTCCTCAAGCGCAACGGCATCAACGCCACGGTCGTGCGCAAGCAGTCCGAGGGCACCGGCCCGAACGGCGAGCGGACCATCGTCCAGCTCATCCACGACGGCGAGGTCGACCTCATCGTCAACACCCCGTACGGCACCGGCGGCCGACTCGACGGCTACGACATCCGTACGGCGGCCGTGGCGCGGTCCGTGCCGTGCCTGACGACCGTCCAGGCGCTCGCGGCGGCCGTCCAGGGCATCGACGCCCTCAACCACGGTGACGTGGGCGTCCGCTCGCTCCAGGAACACGCGGAACACCTGACCGCGGCCCGCGACTAGCAGCCCCGAGGGGGACACCGGAAACGGTGTCCCCCTCGTCATGAGGGCTCCCTGAAGCTTCAGAAGGACACGCACATGTACGAGCTTTTCTTCCGTCTGGTCTTCCGCCGGATGGACCCGGAGCGGGCCCACCACCTCGCCTTCCGCTGGATCCGCCTCGCCGTCCGCGTCCCGGTGCTGCGCACCTTCCTCGCCGCCGCCCTCGCGCCCCGCCACGAGGAGCTGCGCACGGAGGCGTTCGGACTGCGCATGCACGGCCCGTTCGGGCTCGCGGCCGGGTTCGACAAGAACGCGGTGGCCATCGACGGGATGTCGATGCTCGGCTTCGACCACGTCGAGATCGGCACGGTGACGGGGGAGCCGCAGCCCGGCAACCCCAGGAAGCGGCTGTTCCGCCTCGTCGCGGACCGCGCGCTGATCAACCGCATGGGCTTCAACAACGACGGCTCCCTGGCCGTGGCGGCCCGCCTGGCCACCCGTGAGCCGGTCTTCAGGACGGTGGTCGGCGTCAACATCGGCAAGACCAAGGCGGTCCCGGAGTCCGAGGCCGTCGCCGACTACGTGAAGTCCGCCGAGCGCCTCGCGCCGTACGCGGACTACCTGGTCGTCAACGTCTCCTCGCCGAACACGCCCGGTCTGCGCGACCTCCAGGCCGTGGACCACCTGCGTCCGCTGCTCACCGCCGTGCGCGAGGCCGCCGACCGCACGGTGGCGAACCGGCGCGTCCCGCTGCTGGTGAAGATCGCCCCCGACCTCGCCGACGAGGACGTCGACGCGGTCGCCGACCTCGCCGTGGAGCTCGGCCTGGACGGCATCATCGCCACCAACACCACCATCGCGCGCGAGGGCCTCGGACTGCGGTCCTCCGCCGCGCTGGTCAAGGAGACCGGCGGCCTGTCCGGCGCCCCGCTCAAGGAACGCTCCCTGGAGGTCCTGCGGCGCCTGTACGCGCGCGTGGGCGACCGGATCACCCTGGTGGGCGTGGGCGGCATCGAGACCGCCGAGGACGCCTGGCAGCGCATCCTGGCCGGTGCCACGCTGGTCCAGGGCTACAGCGCCTTCATCTACGAGGGCCCCTTCTGGTGCCGCGCCCTCCACAAGGGCCTCGCCGCCCGCCTGCGCACCAGCCCGTACGCCACCCTCGCCGACGCGGTCGGCGCCGACGTGAGGAAGCCCGCATGAGCCCGTTGGAGCCCTTCGGCGCCCGGCTGCGCCGCGCCATGGACGAGCGCGGGCCGCTGTGCGTCGGCATCGACCCGCACGCGTCGCTGCTCGCCGAGTGGGGCCTGGACGACGACGTCGCCGGCCTGGAGCGGTTCAGCCGCACGGTCGTCGAGGCCCTGGCCGGCCGGGTGGCCGTCCTGAAGCCGCAGAGCGCCTTCTTCGAGCGGTTCGGCTCGCGCGGCCTCGCCGTCCTGGAGAAGTCGGTCCAGGAGGCGCGCGCGGCCGGCGCCCTGGTCGTGACGGACGCCAAGCGCGGCGACATCGGCTCGACCATGGCCGCCTACGCCGAGGCGTTCCTCCGCCCGGACGCCCCGCTGTTCTCCGACGCCCTGACGGTCTCGCCCTACCTCGGCTACGGCTCGCTGAGCCCGGCCGTCGCGCTCGCCCGGGAGAGCGGGGCCGGCCTGTTCGTGCTGGCGCTGACCTCGAACCCGGAGGGCGGCGAGGTGCAGCACGCCGTCCGCGCCGACGGCCGGACCGTCGGGGCGACGGTGCTGGCCCACCTGGCGGCCGAGAACGCGGGGGAGGAGCCGCTGGGCTCCTTCGGCGCGGTCGTCGGGGCCACGCTCGGCGACCTGTCCTCGTACGACCTGGACATCAACGGGCCGCTCCTCGCGCCCGGCATCGGTGCCCAGGGCGCGACCCCGGCCGATCTGTCCCGGGTCTTCGGGGCGGCCGTCCGCAACGTGGTGCCCAACGTCAGCCGGGGTGTTCTGCGTCACGGTCCCGACGTCAGCGCGCTGCGCGGGGCGGCGGAGCGGTTCGCGGCGGAGATCCAGGCCGCCGTCACGGCCGCCTGAGCAGCGGCCGCGTGCTCGGCTGAGCGGTCCCGCGCCGACTTGAGCTTGAATACATGCTCAAATCGAGGGCAGTATGTCTGAAATGTCTGGCCTCACGGAGGCTGACCAGGACTTTTCCGCTGTTCTCGCTGACTCCGGCGGACTTGCCCGCTAGTCTCCGAGCAGTGGGGGCACCTCCCGCGCCCCTCAGGCAGTGGGGGAGAACGGGCAGCGTGTTGCTCGTGGCTCCCCAGGTGTGGGGCGACTAGGTTCCTCACCGGTCCGTATCCGACAGTTCGACATCCGAGGTGACGTAGGCGTGGCTCTTCCGCCCCTTACCCCTGAACAGCGCGCAGCCGCGCTCGAAAAGGCCGCCGCGGCTCGCCGGGAGCGGGCCGAGGTCAAGAATCGACTCAAGCACTCCGGCGCCTCCCTGCACGAGGTCATCAAGCAGGGCCAGGAGAACGACGTCATCGGCAAGATGAAGGTCTCCGCCCTGCTCGAGTCCCTGCCGGGCGTGGGCAAGGTCCGCGCCAAGCAGATCATGGAGCGTCTGGGCATCTCCGAGAGCCGCCGCGTGCGCGGTCTCGGTTCCAACCAGATCGCCTCCCTGGAGCGTGAGTTCGGCAGCACCGGCTCCTGAGTCCGCCGCCCGGCGGACCGGGAGTCCCGGGCACTCCGGGATTGCTGGAATAATCGCTGCATGAGTGAACGTCCGCGGCTGACCGTGCTCTCCGGCCCCTCGGGGGTCGGCAAGAGCACGGTCGTCGCCCATATGCGCAAGGAACACCCCGAGGTCTGGCTCTCGGTGTCGGCGACGACCCGCAAGCCGCGCCCCGGTGAGCAGCACGGAGTCCACTACTTCTTCGTCACCGACGAGGAGATGGACAAGCTGATCGCCAACGGCGAGCTGCTGGAATGGGCCGAGTTCGCCGGCAACCGCTACGGCACGCCCCGCGCGGCGGTACTGGAGCGGCTGGAGAACGGCGAGCCCGTCCTGCTGGAGATCGACCTCCAGGGCGCCCGGCAGGTCCGCGAGTCCATGGCCGACGCCCAGCTGGTGTTCCTCGCTCCGCCCTCCTGGGAGGAGCTGGTGCGCAGGCTGACCGGCCGGGGGACCGAGCCGCCGGAGGTCATCGAGCGCCGCCTGGCGGCGGCGAAGACCGAGCTGGCGGCCGAGCCGGAGTTCGATACGACCTTGGTCAACACCTCCGTCGAGGACGTGGCCCGTGAGCTGCTAGCCTTGATGGACGTTGTGTGATCGTGACTGTGATCACGATGTCTGATTCTTTCCCATCCATCGGAAGGTAGAGCGTGTCCTCTTCCATCACCGCGCCCGAGGGCATCATCAACCCGCCGATCGACGAGCTTCTCGAGGCGACCGACTCGAAGTACAGCCTCGTGATCTACGCGGCCAAGCGTGCCCGCCAGATCAACGCGTACTACTCCCAGCTCGGTGAGGGCCTCCTCGAGTACGTCGGTCCGCTCGTCGACACCCACGTCCACGAGAAGCCGCTGTCGATCGCCCTGCGCGAGATCAACGCCGGTCTGCTGACCTCCGAGGCCGTCGAGGGCCCGGCGCAGTAGTACCTTCAGATTGCGCCTGACGTATCCGCAGGCCCGGCAGTCACTCCCCCTGCCAACGCCGGGGGACCCCTGCCGGGCCTGTGGTGTGTCAGGGGTGGTGCACATTCTCGAACGCGAGGAGCCATGGTGGACAAGCCGAAGGTCGTGCTGGGGGTCAGCGGTGGCATCGCCGCCTACAAGGCCTGTGAGCTGCTGAGGAGGTTCACGGAGTCGGGCCACGACGTCCGCGTCGTGCCGACCGCCTCCGCGCTGCACTTCGTCGGCGCCGCCACCTGGTCCGCGCTGTCCGGGAACCCGGTCGCCACCGAGGTCTGGGACGACGTCCACCAGGTGCCGCACGTCCGCATCGGCCAGCACGCCGACCTGGTCGTCGTGGCCCCGGCCACCGCCGACATGCTCGCCAAGGCCGCCCACGGCCTCGCCGACGACCTGCTGACCAACACCCTCCTCACCGCCCGCTGCCCGGTCGTCTTCGCCCCGGCCATGCACACCGAGATGTGGGAACACCCGGCCACCCAGGAGAACGTGGCCACGCTGCGCCGCCGCGGCGCCGTGGTCGTCGAGCCCGCCGTCGGCCGCCTCACCGGCGTCGACACCGGCAAGGGCCGGCTGCCCGACCCGGCGGAGATCTTCGAGCTGTGCCGGCGGGTGCTGGCCCGCGGTGTCACCGAGCCCGACCTCAAGGGGCGGCACGTCGTCGTCTCCGCCGGCGGCACCCGCGAGCCCCTGGACCCGGTCCGCTTCCTCGGCAACCGCTCCTCCGGCAAGCAGGGCTACGCCCTCGCCCGCACCGCGGCGGCCCGTGGTGCCCGGGTGACCCTGGTCTCCGCCAACGCCGGCCTGCCCGACCCGGCGGGCGTGGACGTCGTCCGGGTCGGCACCGCCGTCCAGCTGCGCGAGGCCGTCCTCAAGGCCGCCGCGGACGCCGACGCCGTGGTGATGGCCGCCGCCGTCGCCGACTTCCGCCCGGCCGCCTACGCCGCCGGGAAGATCAAGAAGAAGGACGGCCAGGACCCGGACCCGGTCGTCCTGGTGCGGAATCCGGACATTCTCGCGGAGATCTCCGCCGACCGGGCCCGGCCGGGACAGGTCGTCGTCGGCTTCGCCGCCGAGACCGACGACGTCCTCGCCAACGGCCGCGCCAAGCTCGCCCGCAAGGGCTGCGACCTGCTCGTGGTCAACGAGGTGGGGGAGCGCAAGACCTTCGGTTCCGAGGAGAACGAGGCGGTCGTGCTCGGTGCCGACGGCAGCGAGACCCCGGTGCCGCACGGTCCCAAGGAGGCCCTGGCCGACACCGTCTGGGACTTGGTCGTACGGCGTCTGGACTAACCCCCGGCAGGCGATCGGGCGAACTCGGCATCACGTTCACGCCACGCCGAAATCCGGTGTGGCGGCCCTGGCCAAGGCCGCTCGCCATTGTGCAGAATGCCCGTGCCGCAGGTCACAGCGCTCCCGAGAGGCGAGACGGTGGCCCGCCGGTCGAGTGCGACCGATAAACTGTTCACGGTCGGCGCCAGGCGCAGCCCCGCGCCGACCGTAAATGATCAGCCAGCAGCCGCTGCAACCACAGGGAGCGTTGTGTCCCGTCGCCTGTTCACCTCGGAGTCCGTGACCGAGGGTCACCCCGACAAGATCGCTGACCAGATCAGCGACACCATTCTCGACGCGCTCCTGCGCGAGGACCCGTCTTCCCGGGTCGCCGTGGAGACGCTCATCACCACCGGCCTGGTGCACGTGGCCGGCGAGGTGACGACGAAGGCGTACGCGGACATCGCGACCCTCGTCCGCAGCACGATCCTGGAGATCGGCTACGACTCCTCCAAGAAGGGCTTCGACGGCGCCTCCTGCGGTGTGTCGGTGTCCATCGGAGCGCAGTCCCCGGACATCGCGCAGGGTGTCGACGCGGCGTACGAGGCCCGGGTCGAGGGCGACGAGGACGAGCTCGACCGGCAGGGCGCGGGCGACCAGGGCCTGATGTTCGGCTACGCCTCCGACGAGACGCCGACCCTGATGCCGCTGCCGATCTTCCTGGCGCACCGGCTGTCCAAGCGCCTGTCCGAGGTCCGCAAGAACGGCACCATCCCCTACCTGCGCCCCGACGGCAAGACGCAGGTCACCATCGAGTACGACGGTGACAAGGCCGTCCGCCTGGACACGGTGGTGGTCTCCTCCCAGCACGCCTCCGACATCGACCTGGAGTCGCTGCTCGCCCCGGACATCCGTGAGTTCGTGGTGGAGCCGGAGCTGAAGGCGCTGCTGGACGAAGGCATCAAGCTGGACACCGAGGGCTACCGGCTGCTGGTCAACCCCACCGGCCGCTTCGAGATCGGCGGCCCGATGGGCGACGCCGGTCTGACCGGCCGGAAGATCATCATCGACACCTACGGCGGCATGGCCCGGCACGGCGGCGGCGCCTTCTCCGGCAAGGACCCCTCCAAGGTGGACCGCTCGGCGGCGTACGCGATGCGCTGGGTGGCGAAGAACGTGGTGGCGGCGGGCCTGGCCTCCCGCTGCGAGGTCCAGGTCGCCTACGCCATCGGCAAGGCCGAGCCGGTGGGTCTGTTCGTCGAGACCTTCGGCACCCACAAGATCGAGCCGGAGAAGATCGAGAAGGCGATCGACGAGGTCTTCGACCTGCGTCCGGCCGCGATCATCCGCGACCTCGACCTGCTCCGCCCGATCTACGCCCAGACGGCGGCCTACGGCCACTTCGGCCGCGAGCTGCCCGACTTCACCTGGGAGCGCACCGACCGCGTGGACGCCCTGCGCAAGGCCGCCGGTCTGTAACCCGGCGCCGCCCGCTGCCGCCGAGGCCCGGTTCCCTTCGGGGGGCCGGGCCTCGGCGTCGCCGTCGACCCGCGGACCGGCCGCGTTGTCAGTGGGGTTTGCAAGAATGCAAGCGTGAGCAGCGAGAACGGGTCGGGGGGCGGCGGGGCCGAGGGGTCGCCGCCAGAGCAGCTCGCGCTCATCCGGGAGAGCGTGCGGAAGGCGAAGGTGCCGCGGGCCAAGCCCCGCACCTGGCGGGGAGCCGCGCTCGCCGAGAACCTGCCCGTGGCACGGGTGCTGGTCGACAAGGGCGTGCTGCACCTCGACCGGTACTTCGACTACGCCGTGCCCGCGGAGCTGGACGCGGACGCCCGGCCCGGGGTGCGCGTGCGGGTGCGGTTCGGGGCCGGCCGGCACCGGGTCCGCGACGGACGCCGGGAGGGCGGCGGGCTCATCGACGGCTTCCTCGTCGAGCGGCGCGCCGAGTCCGACTACTCCGGACCGCTGGCCGCGCTCGCCCAGGTGGTGTCGCCCGAGCCGGTGCTGAGCGAGGAACTGCTCGGCCTCGCCCGGGCCGTCGCCGACCGGTACGCGGGCAGTCTCGCCGACGTCCTCCAGCTGGCCGTGCCCCCGCGCAGCGCCCGCGCCGAGCAGCGCCCGTCCCCCGAGCCGCTGCCCCCGCCCCCGGCCCCGGAACACGGCTCCTGGGCCCGCTACGAGCACGGGGGCGCCTTCCTCGACGCCCTGGCGTCCGCGGGGGCGCCCAGGGCCGTGTGGACCGCGCTGCCGGGACCGCTGTGGAGCGAGGAGCTGGCCCGCGCCGTCGCCGCCACCCTCGCCTCCGGGCGCGGCGCCCTGGTCGTCGTACCGGACGGGCGCTCGGCCGCGCGCGTGGACGCCGCGCTCACCACGCTGCTCGGCCCCGGCCGGCACGCGCTGCTCACCGCCGACGCCGGGCCCGAGAAGCGGTACGCGCAGTGGCTGGCGGTGCGGCGCGGATCCGTGCGCGCCGTCGTCGGGACCCGGGCGGCGATGTTCGCGCCCGTCCAGGACCTGGGGCTCGTCGCGATCTGGGACGACGGGGACGACAGTCACAGCGAGCCGCACGCCCCGCAGCCGCATGCCCGCGATGTCCTGCTGCTGCGCGCCGCGCTGGACAAGTGCGCCTTCCTGCTGGGCAGTTGGGGCTGCACCGTGGAGGCGGCCCAGCTCGTCGAGAGCGGCTGGGCCCGGCCGCTGGTCGCCGGGCGGGAACAGGTGCGCCGGGCCGCGCCCCTGGTCCGGACGGTCGGGGACGGCGACCTCGCCCGCGACGAGGCCGCCCGTGCCGCCCGGCTGCCCACGCTCGCCTGGCAGGCGGCCCGTGAGGGGCTGCGGCAGGGGCCGGTGCTGGTGCAGGTGCCCCGGCGTGGTTACGCGCCCCGCATGGCGTGCGCCCGGTGCCGGGCGCCCGCCCGGTGCCGGCACTGTTCCGGCCCGCTCCAGGGGCAGGACGCGGGCGTCCTGCGCTGTGAGTGGTGCGGGCGCGAGGAGGGCGCCTGGCACTGCCCGGAGTGCGGCGGTTTCCGGCTGCGGGCCCAAGTCGTGGGCGCGCGCCGGACCGCCGAGGAGCTGGGGCGCGCCTTCCCCGCCGTACCGGTGCGCACCTCGGGGCGCGAGCACGTGCTGGACACCGTCCCGGACACCCCCGCGCTGGTCGTCAGCACCCCGGGCGCCGAACCGGTCGCCGAGGGCGGCTACGCGGCGGCCCTGCTGCTGGACGGCTGGGCCATGCTCGTACGGCCCGACCTGCGGGCCGGCGAGGACGCGCTGCGCCGGTGGATCGCGGCCGGGGCGCTGGTGCGGCCCCAGAGCGAGGGCGGCACGGTGGTCGTGGTGGCCGAGCCGACCCTGCGGCCCGTCCAGGCGCTGGTGCGCTGGGACCCGGTCGGGCATGCCGTGCGGGAGCTGGCCGAGCGGGCCGAGCTGGGCTTTCCTCCGGTGTCCCGGATGGCGGCCGTGTCCGGGCCGGCCGCGGCCGTCGCCGAGTTCCTGGCGGCCGTCGACCTGCCGCCGGACGCCGAGGTGCTGGGACCGGTGCCGCTGCCCCCGCCCCCGCCCGGCGGAGCACGCAGACCCGGCGCGCCGCCGCCCGGCGAACACTGGGACCGGGCGCTGGTGCGCGTACCACCGGGCAGCGGTGCCGCCCTGGCCGCGGCTCTGAAGACCGCGCAGGCGGCGCGGATGGCACGAGGCAGCGGGGAGGCGGTCCGGGTGCGGATCGATCCGCCCGACATCGGGTGACGGGGGACGCCCGGCCGGACGGGGTCCCCGGGCACACGCGACGGCCCCGGCCGGGTGGGAGACACACCTGCCCTCCCGGTCATGGGCCGGGAGGGGCAGCGGTGGGGGCGTCAGCCGTTGCGGGGGCCCGGGAAGGCCGTCGGGCGGGCGTCGTCGCGCAGTGTGGGGCTGCCCGCCGTCGGCTGCGTCGGCATGGAGCGGGCCGCCGGAACCGTGGGCAGTCCGGTGTTCACGTTGATCGTGCGGGTGCCGGACGGCTCCGGCGTCCGCTCCGTCTCCGCCGCCGCCTGGGCCGCGGCGCGGCGGGCGCCGTACCGGCGGTGCACGGCCTGCTTGGTGACCCCGAGCGCGGAGCCCACCGCGTCCCACGAGAAGCCGAGCGAGCGGTCGAAGTCCACGGCGGCCGTGACCAGGGTCTCCACACTGTCCCGGAGTTCCTGGGCGAGGCGGACCGTCGGGGCCGGGGCGCGTCCGTAGACGACGAAGCCCGTGGACGGGCCGGAGCGGCGCGGGCGGTAGACGTTGCCCAACTGGGCGGTGAGCGTGCGCAGCGCGTCCACCTGCCGGCGGACCCTCTCGATGTCCCGCACCAGCAAGTGCAGGCTGGCCCGGGCCTGGGCGTCGTGGGTTGCGTGGTCGGCCATGAACAAGCCTCTCGAACCGGCGTTGAAAGGAATTGGGCCGCGACAGCGGCCCGATGTGGTCAACTCTTTCTTGACCAACGCGCTTACGCTCCGCTGGTCACGGGGTGGGGGCGTACGGGCATATGCGTACGCCGCCCACCCGCTCGTGCGCCGCCCATGGTCATAGACTGGTGCGCTGCCCGCGCATCCCCGCCCGAGAGGCCCGATCCCGCCCATGAAGCTCGTCTTCGCCGGTACCCCCGAGGTCGCCGTTCCCGCTCTGGACGCTCTGCTCGCCTCCGGGCGGCACGAGGTGGCCGCCGTCGTCACGCGGCCCGACGCGCCGGCCGGGCGCGGACGCAGGCTGGTCGCGTCACCCGTGGCCGAGCGTGCGGAGGAGGCCGGGATCGAGGTGCTCAAGCCGTCGAAGCCACGGGACGCGGAGTTCCTGGAGCGGCTGCGCGAGATCGCCCCGGACTGCTGCCCGGTCGTCGCCTACGGCGCCCTGCTGCCGAGGGCCGCTCTGGACATCCCCGCCCACGGCTGGGTGAACCTGCACTTCTCGCTGCTGCCCGCCTGGCGCGGTGCCGCGCCGGTCCAGCACGCCATCATGGCGGGCGACGAGATCACCGGGGCGTCCACCTTCCTCATCGAGGAGGGGCTGGACTCCGGGCCCGTCTACGGCACCGTCACCGAGGAGATCCGCCCCACCGACACCAGCGGCGACCTGCTCACCCGGCTCGCCTTCGCGGGCTCCGGGCTGCTCGCGGCCACCATGGACGGCATCGAGGACGGCACGCTGAAGGCCGTGCCGCAGCCCGCCGAGGGCATCACCCTCGCGCCGAAGATCACCGTCGAGGACGCCCAGGTGGACTGGGCGGCGCCCGCGCTGCGCGTCGACCGGGTCGTGCGCGGCTGCACGCCCGCGCCCGGCGCCTGGACCACCTTCCGCGGCGAGCGGCTCAAGCTCGTCCAGGTCACGCCCGTGCCAGGGCGCACGGACCTCGCGCCGGGCCGGCTGGCGGTGGGCAAGAACAGCGTCCACGTGGGCACGGGGTCGTACGCCGTCGAGCTGCTGTGGGTCCAGGCCCAGGGCAAGAAGCCGATGCGCGCGGCCGACTGGGCCCGTGGAGTACGCATCGCGGACGGCGAGACGCTGGGCGGCTGACCTCCCGAGCGAGGGTGAGGACGGGGGAGCGCAGGCCGGCGTTCCCGGGCGACGCCGTGCGAGCCTGCGCGGCGGCACACGCGAGCCCGGGCGGTGGGCCCGTGCGTCCGGCGACGTAGGCTGGAGGCGCATCCCCTCTTCACACCCGGAGCACCTTTTTCGTGAGCGAGCAGTCCCGGCGGCCCCGCAAGCCCGCCAAGCCCTACCGCCGTCCCCAGAAGGACCCCGTCCGCATCCTGGCCTTCGAGGCGCTGCGCGCGGTGGACGAGCGGGACGCGTACGCCAACCTCGTGCTGCCGCCGCTGCTGCGCAAGGCCCGCGAGCAGGGCGACTTCGACGCCCGGGACGCCGCCCTCGCCACCGAGCTGGTGTACGGCACACTGCGCCGCCAGGGCACGTACGACGCCGTCATCGCCGCCTGCGTCGACCGGCCGCTGCGCGAGGTCGACCCGCCGGTGCTCGACGTGCTGAGCCTGGGCGCGCACCAGTTGCTCGGCACGCGCATCCCCACGCACGCGGCCGTGTCCGCCTCGGTCGAGCTGGCCCGGGTCGTGCTCGGTGACGGACGGGCCAAGTTCGTCAACGCCGTGCTGCGGAAGGTGGCCCAGGACGACCTCGACGGCTGGATCGAGAAGGTCGCGCCGCCCTACGACGACGACCCTGAGGACCACCTCGCCGTCGTGCACTCGCACCCCCGCTGGGTCGTCTCCGCGCTCTGGGACTCCCTCGGCGGCGGCCGGTCCGGCATCGAGCGGCTCTTGGCGGCGGACAACGAGCGGCCCGAGGTGACGCTCGTCGCCCGGCCGGGCCGCGCCAGCACCGGGGAACTGCTCCGCGAGGACGCCGCCGTACCCGGACGCTGGTCGCCGTACGCCGTGCGGCTCGCCGAGGGCGGCGAGCCGGGCGCGGTCGAGGCCGTGCGCGAGGGACGCGCCGGCGTCCAGGACGAGGGCAGCCAGCTGGTCGCCCTCGCGCTGGCCAGCGCCCCGCTCGACGGCCCCGACGAGAAGTGGCTCGACGGCTGCGCCGGACCGGGCGGCAAGGCCGCGTTGCTGGCCGCGCTCGCCGCCGAGCGCGGGGCCGCGCTGCTCGCCTCGGAGAAGCAGCCGCACCGGGCCGGGCTGGTGGCCCGTGCCCTGCACGGCAATCCGGGGCCGTACCAGGTCATCGCCGCCGACGGCACCCGCCCGCCGTGGCGGCCCGGCAGCTTCGACCGGGTGCTGGTGGACGTCCCGTGCACCGGCCTCGGCGCCCTGCGCCGCCGCCCCGAGGCCCGCTGGCGCCGCCGTCCCGAGGACCTGGACAACTTCGCCCCGCTCCAGCGCGGTCTGCTGCGCACGGCCCTCGACTCCGTCCGCGTCGGCGGCGTCGTCGGCTACGCCACCTGCTCGCCGCACCTGGCGGAGACCCGCGCGGTCGTCTCCGACGTGCTCAAGCAGCTCCCGGAGACGGAACTGATCGACGCCCGCCCCCTCCTGCCCGGCGTCCCCGACCTGGGTGAGGGCCCGGACATCCAGCTGTGGCCGCACATCCACGGCACGGACGCGATGTACCTGGCCCTCATCCGCCGAACCGGATAACGCACGGTCCCGAAAGGGGCGCGGGGAACCGCGCGATCGACCCCCGCCGGCCCGGCCGCCAACCCCCACCTCGAGGGACCGCCGCTACAGCCCGGCGCGGCGGCATGGCAGGCTTGGGTCATGGCCGTGCAGATCAACCCCAGCATCCTGTCCGCCGACTTCGCCCGCCTCGCGGAGGAGGCCGAGGCGGTCCGAGGCGCCGATTTCCTCCATGTCGACGTCATGGACAACCACTTCGTCCCGAACCTCACGCTCGGCGTGCCGGTGGTGGAGTCCCTGGCCCGTGCGACGGACACCCCGCTGGACTGCCACCTGATGATCGAGGACCCCGACCGGTGGGCGCCCGGGTACGTCGAGGCGGGGGCGTCGTCGGTCACCTTCCACGTGGAGGCCGCCGCCGCTCCGGTACGGCTCGCCCGGGAGATCCGCGCCAAGGGCGCCCGCGCCTCCATGGCGCTCAAGCCGGCGACGCCGATCGAGCCGTTCGAGGATCTGCTGCCGGAACTGGACATGCTGCTCGTCATGACGGTGGAGCCCGGCTTCGGCGGCCAGGCGTTCCTCGACATCATGCTGCCGAAGATCCGCCGCACCCGTGAGCTGATCAAGAAGCACGGTCTGGAGCTGTGGTTGCAGGTCGACGGCGGGGTCTCGGCCTCGACGATCGAGCGGTGCGCGGACGCGGGAGCGGACGTCTTCGTCGCCGGCTCGGCCGTCTACGGTGCGAAGGACCCGTCCGAAGCCGTACGTGCCCTGCGCGCCCAGGCGGAGGCGGCCACCGGCAAGGCGTCCTGGGCATGCGACCACTGAGCCACGGCCAAGTGAACGGTTAAGTGAACGGCGCCCATCAGGGCAGATCAGTCGCCCCGAATCTGCAAGGATGAACGGCGAATCCAGAGTGTGAACAGCAGTGAGGAGATCGCCGTGTCGGGTATGTCGGCGGGCCGGTCAGCCATGCGGATGGGACCCGCTGAGCTGGTGCAGGCGGCGGCCATGGCCCGCCGCTTCTACCTCGAGGGCAAGTCCAAGATCCAGATCGCGGAGGAGTTCGGCGTCAGCCGCTTCAAAGTGGCCCGGGTACTGGAGACTGCCCTCGAAAGGGACCTCGTACGCATCGAGATCCGCGTGCCGGCCGAACTGGACGCCGAGCGCTCCGACGCGCTCCGCGCCCGCTACGGCCTGAGGCACGCCGTCGTGGTCGAGTCCCCGGCCGATGCCGAGGAGACCCCCGACCCCGAGAACCTCGGCGAGGTCGCCGCCGACCTGCTCGGCGAACTCGTCAACGAGGGGGACGTGCTCGGGCTGGCCTGGGGCCGGTCCACCATCCACATGGCGGCGGCGCTCGACCGGCTGCCGCCGTGCACGGTGGTGCAGCTGACGGGCGTGTACGACGCCGGGACCGCCGAGCGCGGCTCGGTCGAGGCCGTCCGCCGGGCCGCCCAGGTCTCCGGTGGCGACGCCCACCCCATCTACGCGCCGATGCTGCTGCCGGACGCGGCCACCGCGGCGGCGCTGCGCCACCAGACCGGGATCGCCCGGGCCTTCGAGTACTTCGACAAGGTCACGGTCGCCTGTGTCTCCATCGGCTCCTGGGAGCCGGGCATCTCGACCGTGCACGACATGCTCAGCGACGAGGAGCGCGCGCACTACGCCTCGCTCGGGGTCGCCGCCGAGATGTCGGCACACCTCTTCGACACCGAGGGGCGCCGGGTCGGACGGGACCTGGGGGAGCGGTGCATCACGGTCAAGGCCGACCAGCTGCGCCGTGTCCCGGAGGTCGTGGCCATCGCGGGCGGGCAGCGCAAGGCCGCCGCGATCGACGCGGTGCTGCGCTCCGGGCTGGTCACCAGCCTGGTGACCGACACCTCGGCCGCCGACTACCTGATGACGGCGGGCCCGGCCCCGAAGCCGGCGCTCAGCCGTCAGGACCCCGACGGCGTCTGACGGAGTCCGGCCGGGCCCGGTGGCGGGTCGTGACGGGACGGCCGTGGCAGCATCGTCCGCATGCTGCCACGGTTCGTCCCGCGTGCCCTCGCCGGGCTGCTGGTCTGTCTCGCCGTTCTCCTGACGGGGTGCGCCGGCGACCCCGGCCCCGCCTCCCGGGCGTCCCCTGCGTCCCGTACGTCCCCCGCGTGGGCGCGGGGCACGGCCACCGTCGAGGAGTCCCGGCTGCCGGCCGAGGCCCGCAGGACACTCGCCCTCATCGACCAGGGCGGCCCCTTCCCCTACGCCAAGGACGGGACCGTCTTCGGGAACTTCGAGGGACGTCTGCCGGAGCACCGGCGCGGCTACTACCACGAGTACACCGTGCCGACCCCCGGCTCGCCCGACCGCGGTGCCCGGCGCATCGTCACGGGGCAGGGCGGGGAGTACTACTACAGCGGTGATCACTACGAGTCGTTCCGGGCGGTGCTGAGATGAGCGAAGACCTGAGCGGCCGCCTCGTGGTCGCGCTCGACCTCGCGGGCGTCACGGACAAGGCCGGCCTGATGGACCGAGCCGCGCGGGCCCTGTCGCTGCCCGACTGGTTCGGCCGGAACTGGGACGCGCTGGCCGACTCCCTGTCCGACCCGTCCGTGTGGCCGGCCCAGGCCGAGGACAGGGGCCTTCTGGTCGTCGTTCAGGACTGGGAGGCCTACGCGCGGGAGCGGCCCGAGGAGTGGGAGACCGCTCAGGAGGTGTTCACGCACGCCATGAGCGTGCTGCCGGCGCTCACCGTCGCCCTCGCCCTTGGAGGAACCTCCCAGCCGGTCCGCGACGACCCTGGATGATCCGTCGGGGCATGACACCGACCCCGACATGGGACAATGAAGTACGTGCTCTTTCCCCCTGGCACACCTGTCAGGGGGTCGCCTCTGATCGACTGGGATGTGCAGCACGTGCGTTTCCTCAATGACATCCAGCCCGCGTACGACCTGACGTACGACGACGTGTTCATGGTGCCGAGCCGTTCCGCGGTCGGCTCGCGTCAGGGCGTGGACCTCGCCTCTCCGGACGGCACGGGCACCACCATCCCGCTCGTCGTCGCCAACATGACCGCCATCGCCGGCCGCCGCATGGCCGAGACGGTGGCCCGCCGGGGCGGCCTGGTGGTCATCCCGCAGGACATCCCGATCGACGTCGTCACCGACGTGATCTCCTGGGTGAAGAGCCGCCACCTGGTGCTCGACACCCCGATCGTGCTGGCCCCGCACCAGACCGTCGCCGACGCCCTGGCGCTGCTGCCCAAGCGGGCGCACAACGCCGGCGTCGTCGTGGACGAGAACCAGCGGCCCGTCGGTGTCGTCACCGACGCCGACCTCTCCGGCGTCGACCGCTTCACCCAGCTCGAGGTGGTCATGTCCAAGGACCTGCTCCTGCTGGACGCCGACATCGACCCGCGCGAGGCCTTCAACACCCTCGACCAGCACAACCGCCGCTACGCCCCGGCCGTCGACAAGGACGGCAAGCTCGCCGGCATCCTCACCCGCAAGGGCGCGCTGCGCGCCACGCTGTACACGCCGGCCGTGGACGCGAACGGCAGGCTGCGGATCGCCGCCGCCGTCGGCATCAACGGTGACGTGGCGGGCAAGGCCAAGCAGCTGCTCGACGCGGGCGTGGACACGCTCGTCATCGACACCGCGCACGGCCACCAGGAGTCGATGATCAACGCCATCAGGGTGGTGCGCGCGCTCGACCCGCGGGTGCCGATCGCCGCGGGCAACATCGTCTCGGCCGAGGGCGTCAAGGACCTGATCGACGCCGGCGCGGACATCGTCAAGGTCGGTGTCGGGCCGGGCGCCATGTGCACCACCCGCATGATGACCGGCGTGGGCCGGCCGCAGTTCTCCGCCGTCCTGGAGTGCGCCGCCGAGGCGAGGAAGTACGGCAAGCACGTCTGGGCCGACGGCGGTGTCCGCCACCCGCGCGACGTCGCCATGGCGCTCGCCGCCGGCGCGTCCAACGTGATGGTCGGTTCCTGGTTCGCGGGCACCTACGAGTCGCCCGGTGACCTCCAGCACGACGCGGGCGGACGCGCCTACAAGGAGTCGTTCGGCATGGCCTCGGCGCGTGCGGTGGCCAACCGCACGTCGGAGGAGTCGGCGTACGACCGCGCCCGCAAGGCGCTGTTCGAGGAGGGCATCTCCACCTCCCGCATGTTCCTCGACCCCGCCCGCCCGGGCGTCGAGGACCTGATCGACTCGATCATCGCGGGCGTCCGCTCCTCCTGCACCTACGCCGGTGCCGCCAGCCTGGAGGAGTTCGCCGACAAGGCCATCGTCGGCATCCAGAGCGCGGCGGGCTACGCCGAGGGCAAGCCGCTGCACGCCAGCTGGAGCTGATCCCCGCTCCGCACCCGCGAACGGCCCTCTCGATTCCCTGGCACGGGAATCGACGGGGGCCGTCGTCGTGTCCGTGCGGCCGGGAAGCCGGCCGGGAAACGAACGCCCGGGAAACCGTGTGCAACGGTCGCCAGGTGGCGCGCAACGATTTGTCGTTCCGCCCCGATGAACGCAATGATCATGCGGGAATACGCAAGGTTGCTGCATTACGCCCGTGAAGGCCCGCCTCATAGGGTGCTGCGCTAGTACGTGGCGTGGCGGGGACCCCGCTCGGCGGTCCCTGCCCCATCGGGGTCCGCCGGTTCCCGCGCACGAGGGCCGGCGCTCTTGCCGGTCCGCCCGACCACCGGCAGCGATAAGGAGCCAGCGCGTGCTCGACCAAGGCGCACCCCCGCACAACCAGATACCGGCCGCCCCCGCGTCCCCGGGCGTCGCCGCGCGCCTCATGCGTCGCAAGCCCGTGGAACGCCTGGTCGCCGAGGGCGGCCACGGTGAGGGAGGGCAGCTTCGGCGCTCTCTCGGACTGTGGCAGCTGACCATGATCAGCATCGGGGCCACCCTCGGCACCGGCATCTTCGTCGTCCTCGGCGACGCCGTGCCCAAGGCCGGTCCGGCGGTCACCCTCGCCTTCGTCATCGCCGGTCTCACGGCGCTGTTCTCGGCCCTGTCCTACGCCGAACTGGCCGGCAGCATCCCGGTCGCCGGCTCCTCCTACTCGTATGCGTACGCAACGCTGGGCGAACTGGTCGCCTGGGTCTGCGGCTGGTGCCTGGTGCTGGAGTACGGCGTGTCGGTGGCCGCCGTCGCCGTCGGCTGGGGCCAGTACCTGAACGAGCTGCTGGACGGCACCATCGGCGTCACCATCCCGGCCGCGCTGTCCTCCGCGCCGGGCGAGGGCGGCATCATCAACCTGCCGGCCCTCATCGTCGTCCTGCTGGCGATGGCCTTCCTGCTCGGTGGCGCGCGGGAGTCCGCCCGCGCCAACACGATCATGGTCTGTGTGAAGATCGCCGCGCTGGTGCTGTTCTGCGCGATCGGCGTCATGGGCTTCAAGTCCGGCAACTACGCCGACTTCATGCCGCTCGGCATGAGCGGGGTCAGCGCCGCCGGTGCCACGCTGTTCTTCTCGTACATCGGCTTCGACGCCGCCTCCACCGCCGGTGAGGAGGCGAAGGACCCCAAGCGTGACCTGCCGCGGGCGATCATGCTGTCGCTGATCATCGTGACGGCGCTGTACGTGCTCGTCGCGGCCGTCGCCGTGGGTGCCTGGAACTGGAAGAAGTTCGACGGTTCCGAGGCGTCCCTCGCCGGGATCATGAACGACGTCAGCGGCCAGACCTTCTGGGGCACGCTGCTCGCGCTCGGCGCCGTCATCTCCATCGCGAGCGTGGTGCTCACCGTGCTCTACGGCCAGACCCGCATCCTCTTCGCGATGGCCCGCGACGGCCTGGTGCCGAAGGCGCTCGGCAGGATCCACCCGAAGACCCGCGCGCCCCGCCTCAACACGGTGATCGTGTCCCTCTTCTGCGGAGCGCTCGCCGCCCTCATCCCGCTGGGCAAGCTCGTCGACGCCACCAGCATCGGCACGCTGTTCGCCTTCGGCCTGGTCAACATCGCGGTGATCGTGCTGCGGGTCAGGCGCCCGGGTCTGGAGCGCACGTTCAAGGTGCCGTTCGGCCCGGTCCTGCCGGTGCTGGGCTTCCTGTTCTGCGCGTACAACATGTCCAGCCTCGACACCGTCACCTGGGTGGTCTTCGGATGCTGGATGGCCGCCGGGCTCGTGTTCTACTTCCTCTACGGCTACCGCCGTTCCCGTCTCGCGACCGATGACGCCCTCGCGGCGACGGCAGAGAAGTGACCGGACCGAAGAAGTGAACGACCCCCTGTGCTGAACGATCTCGACGAACGCATCGTGCACGCCCTCGCCGAGGACGCCCGCCGCTCCTACGCGGACATCGGGCAGATGGTAGGCCTGTCCGCGCCCGCCGTGAAGCGGCGCGTCGACCGGCTGCGGGCCACCGGGGCGATCACCGGCTTCACCGTGCGGGTGGATCCGGCGGCGCTCGGCTGGGAGACCGAGGGCTTCATCGAGATCTACTGCCGGCGGAACACCTCGCCGGAGACGATCCAACGGGGGCTGGAGCGGTACCAGGAGGTCGTGGCCGCGTCCACCGTCACCGGGGACGCGGACGCCGTCGCGCAGGTCTTCGCCTCCGACATGCGTCACTTCGAGCGGGTGCTGGAGCGGATCGCCGGGGAGCCGTTCGTGGAGCGGACCAAGTCGGTGCTGGTGCTGTCGCCGCTGCTGCGCCGCTTCTCCTCCGGGGCGCCCGGGTAGGAGCGGACACCTGGGCTCGGGGCGCCTCGTCGTCACCGGGAGCGGATCAGCGCTCCGACGGGGCGCGGGGGACCGCGCGAGCCCCCCCGGACCACCCGCACCCGGCCGGCGACGAGGCGCCCCGAGCCGTTTTCCGCCCTCCTCGCCGGCACCCTCACCGGCCCGCGCAACGAATCGCCGCCCGGACCCCCTTCGGCGCAACAAACCCCGCACCGGCGCGCAACGGCTCCTTCTTGTCCCGCCGCGCGCGCCGAACGTACCTTCTTCCTGACCCCCCAAACCCTCCGTTCCGGTGAGGATCACGCATGCGTACCGCCCTGCTCCAGAGCTCCGGCCGTCCCGGCTCGGTCACCGAGAACCTGAAGGTCCTCGACGAGGCCGCGGGCCGGGCCGCCGCCGCGGGCGCCGGGCTGCTGGCCGCACCGGAGATGTTCCTCACCGGGTACGCGATCGGCGACGACATCGCCCGCCTCGCCGAGCCCGCCGACGGCGACTCCGCCGACGCGATCGCCGAGATCGCCACCCGGCACGGCCTCGCCCTCGCCTACGGCTACCCCGAGCGCGACGGCGACGCGGTCTTCAACTCCGCCCAGCTGATCTCCGCCGACGGAACCCGGCTCGCGAACTACCGGAAGACCCACCTCTTCGGCTGCTTCGAGCGCGACCACTTCACGCCGGGCGGGCAGCAGGTCGTCCAGGCCGAGCTGAACGGCCTCACCGTGGGCCTGCTGATCTGCTACGACGTCGAGTTCCCGGAGAACGTCCGGGCCCACGCCCTGGCCGGCACCGACCTCCTGGTCGTGCCGACCGCGCAGATGCACCCCTTCCAGTTCGTCGCCGAGTCGATGATCCCGGTGCGCGCCTTCGAGAACCAGATGTACGTCGCCTACGTCAACCGCGTCGGTCAGGAAGGCGAGTTCGAGTTCGTCGGCCTCTCCGTCCTCGCCGGTCCCGACGGCGTCGCCCGCACCCGCGCCGGCCGGGCCGAGCAGCTGGTGCTCGCCGACGCCGACCCCGCCTTCCTGGCCGTCTCCCGCGAGCACAACCCGTACCTGAAGGACCGCCGCCCCGGTCTGTACGGGTCCCTCGTCTGACACCCGAGCCTTCCCCCGAACCACCCCGTGCAAGGAGTCCGTACCCCATGACGTCCACGGTGCCCAACGCCGTCGAGCACACCGACGAGCAGCAGCCGCCGATCACCATGTTCGGCCCGGACTTCCCTTACGCCTACGACGACTTCCTCGCCCACCCGGCGGGCCTCGGCCAGGTCCCGGCGACCGAGCACGGCACCGAGGTCGCGGTCATCGGTGGCGGCCTGTCCGGCATCGTGGCCGCCTACGAGCTGATGAAGATGGGCCTCAAGCCCGTCGTCTACGAGGCCGACCAGATCGGCGGCCGGCTGCGCACGGTCGGCTTCGAGGGCTGCGACGACTCGCTGACCGCCGAGATGGGCGCGATGCGCTTCCCGCCGTCCTCCACCGCGCTCCAGCACTACATCGACCTGGTCGGCCTGGAGACCAGGCCCTTCCCGAACCCCCTGGCCGAGGCGACGCCGTCCACCGTGGTCGACCTCAAGGGCGAGTCGCACTACGCCGAGACGATCGACGACCTGCCCCAGGTGTACCGGGACGTCGCCGACGCCTGGAACAGGTGCCTGGAGGAGGGCGCCGACTTCTCCGACATGAACCGCGCGATGCGCGAGCGGGACGTCCCGCGCATCCGCGAGATCTGGGCGAAGCTCGTCGAGAAGCTGGACAACCAGACCTTCTACGGCTTCCTCTGCGACTCCGAGGCCTTCAAGTCCTTCCGGCACCGCGAGATCTTCGGCCAGGTCGGCTTCGGCACCGGCGGCTGGGACACCGACTTCCCGAACTCCATCCTGGAGATCCTCCGCGTCGTCTACACCGAGGCCGACGACCACCACCGCGGCATCGTCGGCGGCTCCCAGCAGCTGCCGCTGCGCCTGTGGGAGCGCGAGCCGGAGAAGATCGTCCACTGGCCGTACGGGACGTCCCTGAAGTCGCTGCACGTGGACGGCGAGCCGAAGCCCGCCGTGACCCGGCTGCATCGCACGGCCGGCAACCAGATCACCGTCACCGACGCGAACGGCGACATCCGCACCTACAAGGCGGCGATCTTCACCGCCCAGTCCTGGATGCTGCTGTCCAAGATCGCCTGCGACGACTCGCTCTTCCCGATCGACCACTGGACCGCGATCGAGCGCACCCACTACATGGAGAGCTCCAAGCTCTTCGTGCCCGTGGACCGGCCGTTCTGGCTGGACAAGGACGAGGACACGGGCCGGGACGTCATGTCGATGACGCTCACCGACCGTATGACCCGCGGCACCTACCTGCTGGACGACGGCCCGGACAAGCCCGCCGTGATCTGCCTGTCCTACACCTGGTGCGACGACAGCCTGAAGTGGCTGCCGCTGTCCGCGAACGAGCGGATGGAGGTCATGCTGAAGTCGCTCGGCGAGATCTACCCGAAGGTCGACATCAGGAAGCACATCATCGGCAACCCGGTGACGGTCTCCTGGGAGAACGAGCCCTACTTCATGGGCGCGTTCAAGGCCAACCTGCCCGGCCACTACCGCTACCAGCGGCGTCTTTTCACGCACTTCATGCAGGACCGGCTGCCCGAGGACAAGCGGGGCATCTTCCTCGCCGGCGACGACATCTCCTGGACGGCCGGCTGGGCCGAGGGTGCCGTGCAGACGGCGCTGAACGCGGTCTGGGGCGTCATGCGCCACTTCGGTGGCGAGACCGACGCGGCGAACCCGGGCCCGGGTGACGTCTACGACGAGATCGCGCCGGTGGAGCTTCCCGAGGACTGACCCGGGGGACCTACCAGGGCGCGGGCGGCCGGTCACGGACCTCGGCCGCCCGCGCCCTTTCCACGCGCCGCAACCTCAGCCGGCCAGCGGTGTCAGCAGCATCCGGCCGGCGAACCCCACCGCCGCGTCCAGCCGTTCGGCGAACTCCCCGGCCACGTCGGCGCAGTGCCGCAGAGCCCACAGGGCCCGGGCCGCCGCCCAGGTCGCCTCCCGGGCCCGCTCCAGGCTCCAGGAGCCCAGCAGATGGGTGAGCGGGTCGGCGATCTGGAACAGGTCGGGGCCCGGCATCAGATCCTCGCGGATGCGCTCCTCCAGCGACACCAGCAGATCGCCGACGCGGTCGAACTCGTCCTCCAGGTCGGCCGGTTCACAGCCGAGCGTGTGGCAGGCGTCGACCACGGCCAGGGCGAGGTCGTGCCCGATGTGCGCGTTGATGCCGGCCAGCGCGAACTGCAGCGGTCGTACGCCGGGGTGGCGGCGGAACTGGAACAGGGGCCGCCAGCAGGCGGGCGGGCGGCGGTCCGCGGCGGCCGCGTCCACCGCCGCCAGGTAGCGCTCGGCGAACCGCACGTCCAGCGCGGTCGCCGCGCGGGGGTCCGCGAACTCCCCGGCGTCCAGGCGCCGGTCGACCTCCTCGGTGACGGCGAGGTAGACCCGGTTGAACACGGCGACGCCGTCGCGCGGGTGGAGCGCCGCGTCCAGCGCGCGCATCCGGGCGACGACGGCGTCGACGGGGGCGGTGAGGTGTTCCAACTGCACCATGGGGGAAGGGTCCCAGCCCGGGGCCGGCCGGCGTGCCGACCGGCCCGGTGCTTCGCCGGAACGGGGGAACGCCGGGCTACGGCTCGGCGCGCGGGGCGGGCGTGTCGGAGTCGGGGTCCGCCCCGGTGTCGTAGGAGGACGTGCCCTCGTCCAGCAGCGGCTCCTGCTTCTTCAGGTGGGCCGGCGCGAAGGCGCGCAGCGCGTGGTAGCCGGTGATGACGACCAGCGTGCCGAGGGCGATGCCGCTGAGCGAGAAGGTGTCGGTGAACTTCATGGTGACGTTGCCGACGCCGATGATGATGCCCGCCGCGGCCGGGACCAGGTTCAGCGGGTTGCGCAGGTCCACCTTGGCGTTCAGCCAGATCTGGGCGCCGAGCAGGCCGATCATGCCGTAGAGGATGACGGTGATGCCGCCGAGCACCCCGCCCGGGATCGCGGCCACGACCGCGCCGAACTTGGGACAGACGCCGAAGAGCAGCGCGAAGCAGGCGGCGGCCCAGTAGGCGGCGGTGGAGTACACGCGGGTCGCGGCCATCACGCCGATGTTCTCGGAGTAGGTGGTGTTGGGCGGTCCGCCGACGGCCGTCGACAGCATGGAGGCGACGCCGTCCGCCGAGATCGCCGTACCGAGCTTGTCGTCCAGCGGGTCGCCGGTCATCTCGCCGACGGCCTTGACGTGGCCCGCGTTCTCGGCGACCAGCGCGATGACGACCGGCAGTGCGACCAGGATCGCCGACCACTGGAAGGACGGGCCGTGGAAGGACGGCAGGCCGATCCAGTCGGCCTTGGAGACGCCGGAGAGGTCCAGGCGCCAGTGGTCGGTGACCTTGCCGCTCGCGTCCACCGAGTGGATCCTGCCGAAGACCCGGTCGGAGGCCCAGGACAGGCCGTACCCGAACACGAGGCCCAGGAAGATCGCGACGCGGGACCAGAAACCGCGCAGACACACGACCGCCAGGCCGGTGAAGAGCATCACCAGCAGGGCCGTCCACTGGTCCTGCGGCCAGTAGGTGGACGCGGTCACGGGCGCCAGGTTGAAGCCGATCAGCATGACGACCGCGCCGGTGACGATCGGCGGCATGGCCGCGTGGATGATCCGCGCGCCGAAGCGCTGCACGGCGAGGCCGACCAGGAAGAGCACGGCACCGACGACGAGGATCGCGCCGGTCACGGTCGCGCTCGTACCGCCCTGGGCGCGGATGACGGCGGCCACGCCCACGAAGGACAGGGAGCAGCCGAGGTAGCTCGGCACCCGGCCCCGGGTGGCGAGCAGGAAGATCATGGTCGCCACGCCCGACATCATGATCGCCAGGTTGGGGTCCAGGCCCATGAGCACGGGGGCCACGAACGAGGCGCCGAACATCGCGACCACGTGCTGGGCGCCCAGGCCCACGGTGCGGGGCCAGGACAGCCGTTCGTCGGGGCGTACCACCGCTCCGGGCGCGGGCGTGCGCCCGTCACCGTGCAGCTTCCAGCGCACGCCGAGATCCATGAGGGGTTTCGCTTTCTCTGTACGTGAAGAGGGTCCGCACCATTGTCAGGGGTACCTGGCGGCTCTACGCTCACACGGTCCTCCTCATGAACTGCGTTCACATACCTGATCGGGTGCTGATCGGGTCGAGCGAAGATCGGAGTGCCTGAATGAGTGGCAGAACCCGTGCGGCCGCGCTCCTCACCGCGGTGGTGGCCTTCGGAGCCCTGCTCGTCCCCTCCGCCCACGCGGCCCCGTCCAAGGTCCCGCGGACCGCCGTCCTCGACGGCGTCCGCCTCCAGCAGACCCGGGCCCGCCTGCCCCGCGACCCCCGGCTGCGGCACGCACTCGCGGCCCTGACCGCCCGCGCCGACGCCTGGCTGGACCAGGGCCCCTGGACGGTCGTCGACAAGCCGAAGCCCGCCCCCGGCGGTGACGTCCACGACTACCTGAGCCAGGCCCCCTACTGGTGGCCCACGACCGCCCCCACCGCCGACAACCCCTGGGGCTGCCCGTACGTCCAGCGCGACGGCCAGCGCAACCCGGAGGTCGACAGCGGGACCGACCGGCAGGACGCGGAGAAGGTCTTCGACGCGTCGTACGACCTCTCGCTCGCCTGGTACTACACCGGCAGGCGCAGCTACGCCGAGAAGGCGGGACAGATCCTGCGCACCTGGTTCCTCGACCCGGCCACCCGCATGAACCCCGGCCTCGACCACGCCCAGTTCATCCCGTGCAAGTACGACGGCCGGGCCATCGGCATCATCGACTTCTCGCAGTCCTACACCAGCGTCCTGGACGCGCAGGCGATCCTCGCCACCGGCGCACCCGGCTGGACGCCCGCCGACCGCACCGCGATGACCCGGTGGAACGAGGACTTCCGCGACTGGCTGACGGACAGCGACTTCGGCCGGCAGGAGGGCGCGGCCGCCAACAACCACGGCACCTTCTACGACATGCAGCTCGCCGCCCTCGCCTACGCCACCGGCGACACCGCGCTCGCCCGGCGGACCGTGCTGGACGCGCGCGCGAGGCGGATCGACCCGCAGATAGCGGCCGACGGCAGTCAGCCCCAGGAGCTGACCCGGACCCGCAGCTGGCACTACTCGACCTTCGACCTGGTCGCCTACACCCGGCTCGCGGCCATCGGCCGGCACGTGGGCGTGGACCTGTGGGCCTACGCGGGGCCGGACGGGCAGAGCCTGTCCAAGGCGGTCGACTACCTGCTGCCCGCCGCGACCGGCGCCGCCGCCTGGCCCCACCCCGAGCTGGAGTTCCACCGCTACGCGGCGGCCGACGTGGTGCACGCGGCGGCCGACGCCGGTGACCCGTCGGCCAGGGCGGCCGTGCCGAAGCTGGAGGCACCGCCCGGGGGAGACCTCTGGGCGCTGCGGCCGGCCGCCGAGCAGCTGGACTCGATAGCGGGCTGAACCCCGCCGCCCCGCCGTCCTCGGGAGGCTTGCCGACCAGGCTCCTGAGCGGTCGCTTAGTATGGTGGCGTACGAGGGTGTCGCCACCCCAACAGCGCTGCTCAGGAGCCCTTCCCGTGACCGCCGAAGCCCCGACCGCCCCCGCCGTCTCCTACGGCCGGCTGATCCCCGTCACCGTCCACTTCGACGACCTCGACGCGCTCGGGCTGCTGCACAACGCCCGCTACCCGCTGATGGTCGAGCGCGCCTGGACCGAGCTGTGGAACGAGCACGGCGTCCGCTTCGACGGCGACTGGGCGGCGGCCGGCGACGCCTGCAACGCGGTCCGCGAACTGCGCATCGGCTACGAGGCGCCGGTCACCCGCCCCGGCACCTACGCCGTCCACCTCTGGCTGGAACGCCTCGGCACCACCGGCCTCACCTACGGCTTCCGGTTCTGCTCGGCCGACGGGACCGAGACCTACGCCCGGGGCACCCGGGTGCTGGTCCGGCTGGACGCGTCGACCCTGCGTCCCGCGCCCTGGAGCGAGACCTTCAGGGCCGTGGGTCGGGAACTGCTGCGGCCCGCCGGCTGACCTCGCCGCCGCCGCGCTCGGCGGTGCGCAGCACGCCCGCGCACACCGCCAGCCCGCACGCCAGCGCCGTCACCACCACGAAGGACACCATCAGGCTCGTCGCCTGGGCCACCCCGCCGATCAGGCTCGGCGCGACCAGCCCCGAGGTGTAGGTGATGGTCGCCACGCCCGCGATGGCCTGGCTGGGGTTCGGGCCCGCGTGCCCGGCCGCCGCGAAGCACAGCGGTACGACCACCGCGATGCCGAGCCCCATCAGCGCGAACCCGGTCATCGCCACCACCGGGTGCCCGGCGAGCACGATCAGCAGCCCGCCCAGCCCGGCCAGGACACCGCCGGCGCGCACCGTGCGGACCGCGCCGAATCGGTTCACCACCGCGTCCCCGGCGATCCGGGCCACCGCCATGGTCAGCATGAACCCGGTCGTGGAGGCCGCCGCCAGCCCGGCCGAACTGTCCAGCCGGTCCCGCAGGAAGACCGCGGACCAGTCCAGGCTCGCGCCCTCCGCGAACACCGCGCAGAAACCGACGGCGCCGATCAGCAGGGCGGAGCGCGGCGGCAGCGCGAACCGCGGGGGCGGCTCCTCGTCCTCGGCGGGCTGGAGGTCCAGCACCCAGGTGCAGGCCACCAGGCCGAGCAGAGTGAGGACGGCCGACGCCAGGGCGAAGTGCACGCGCGCGTCCGCGCCGAGATGCGCGGCGAGGGTGCCGGCCGCCGAGCCGATCAGGGCGCCCGCGCTCCACATGCCGTGCAGCCCCGACATGATCGACTTGCCGAGCCGCCGCTCGACCTCCACGCCGAGCGCGTTCATCGCGACGTCGGCCATGCCCGCGCTCGCGCCGTAGACGAACATCGCCAGGCACAAGGTGACCAGGTTCGGCGCGACCGACGGCAGGATCAGGGACAGCGTCCACAGCGCGAGCAGCCCGCGCAGGGCCGCGCGGCTGCCGAAACGGTGGGTGATCCCGCCCGCCAGCGGCATCGCGCACGAGGCGCCGAGCGCCGTGAAGGCCAGCGCGAACCCCAACTGGCCCGCGCCGAGCGAGGTGTGGTCCTGGACCCATGGCACACGGGTCGCGAACGAGCCGGTCACGGCGCCGTGCACGGCGAAGACGGCCGCCACGGCGTACCGGGCGCGCCTGACCTCGTGGCCCGCACGCGTCACGTCACTCATGATCCTGTCCCCTCCCCGGGAGTGCCCGGCCCCGTAGCGCCGCTCCAGTGCGACGCGCCGTAAACTATCAGGAACCCTGCCTGATAGATAGCGCGTACCAGGCCAGGTGCCGCCACGGCGATCTGGGAGGATTCCCGTCATGCCCGCATCACCCAGCACCGCCCGGGCCCTCAACGACCGGCTGGCCCTGCGGCTGTTGCAGCAGGAAGGCCCGCTCACCGCGGGGCAGTTGAAGCAGCTGACCGGTCTGTCCCGGCCCACGGTCGCCGACCTGGTCGACCGGCTCACGGCCTCCGGGCTGATCACGGTGGTCGGCGAGTCCGGCGAGCAGCGCCGGGGCCCCAACGCCAAGCTCTACGGCATCGTCGCCGACCGCGCCCTCCTCGCCGCGCTCGACGTCCGCACCGAGGGCGTCTTCGTCCTCGTCTCCGACCTGGTCGGACGGGTGCTCGCCGAGGCGTCCGTGCCGATCGGCCCCGATGCCGGGACCGGGCCCGCCGTGGAACAGGCGGTGGCGGCGGTGGAGAGCGCCGCGAAGGAGGCCGGCGCCATGGGGGCGCCCCCGCGCGAGGGCGTCCGGGCGTGGGGGACGCTGCACACCGTCGGCATCGGCGCGCCGGGCCTGATCGACCCGGCCACCGGCGACCTCCGCGACTCGGCGGGGCTGCCCGCCTGGCACCGCAGCCTGGCCGCCACCCTCCAGGAACGGCTGCCCGGCGCGCGGGTGACCGTCGAGAACGAGACCAACCTGGCCGCCCTGGCCGAACAGCGCGAGGGCGCCGCGCGTGACCGGGACACCTTCGTCCTGCTCTGGCTCGGCCACGGCGTCGGCGCCGCGGTCGTCCTGGACGGCAGGTTGCGCCGCGGGGCCTCCGGCGGCACCGGCGAGATCGGCTTCCTGCCGGTCCCGGGAACGGCCACCCTGCCCTCGGGGACCGACTGCGCCGGCGGCTTCCACTCCCTCACCGGCGCGGCGGCGGTCGTGGCGCTGGCCGCCGAGTGCGGCCTCCCGACTCCTGCCGCACCGGACGGCCCCGGGGCGGCGGAGGCGGTGCGGGCCGCGGTGGCGCGGGCCGAGAAGGCGGGGGAGGCGGCGGCTGAGCCCGTGGCGGAGCCGGGCGGGGCGGTGCCGGCGCCGATGGAGCGGGCGAGCGCCAGGGTGCCGGTGGCGGGGCCTGTCGCGGAGGCGAGCGGGGCGGTGTGGGAGGCGGGTCCTGTGACGGGACCGAGCGGGGCGGTGCCCGTGGCGTCGCTCGTGGCGGGGCCGGGGGCCGGTGCGGAGCGGTCGGACGGGACGGACCTCGAAGCGGGCACGGGGCCGGGTGCCGTCACCGCGGCTGCCTCGGGGGAGGGGCCCGAGACGGGGCGTACGGGTGCCGGGCAGGACCCCGCCGCCCGTTTCCTCCGCGTCCTCGCGGACCGGATCGCCGTTGGTGCCGCTTCCGTGGTGGCCGTGCTGGACCCTGGCTGCGTGGTGCTCGGCGGGGAGGTCGGCCAGGCCGGGGGCGCGTTGCTCGCCGGGCTGGTGGAGGAGCGGCTGCGCCGGATGTCGCCGCTGGTCACCGAGGTGCGGGCGAGCAGCCTGGGCGGGGCGGCCGTACTCCGCGGCGCTCTCCTCACCGCCCGGGAACGGGCCCAGGACGAACTGTTCGCGCCTCCCGAGCGCCCGGGCGGCTGACCCCCGGCCGGAGCAGCGGGCCACCCGGCGCCGCGCTGCCGGACGTCGGGGCGTTACCGGCTCCCGCTAGGGCCTCTCGGCCACGGCACCCACGGCAGCGCCTCGCGCCAGCCCGGCCGATCGAACGCCCAGGCCCGCACCACCTCGGCGACGGGCTCGACCGCGAACACCTCGTGCTCACGGGGCACCCGGGCCTGGAAGTGCCGGTCGGGGCCGCCCTCGCGGTACTCCACCCGGTAGCTCAGGTCGTCGTCGAGACACACCTGCGTGTAGTGGTGCCCGGCAGGCTCCCGGTCCAGCCGCTCGACGATGACGACGCGCCAGGTCAGGCTCATGTCCGCGAGCAGGCCGTGGAGTTGGTCCTCGGAAGGGTCGTCCCACGCCCGTCCCACGCCGTCCCGTCCCACGCGACCGCGCGGATCACCGGTGCCGTCATGCGGTGACCGTACCCGGCGCGGTGGCGGCCCGGCGGCGGGCAAGGGCCGTCGTCACCGCCGCCGGGCCCGACCGCACCCTAAAAGGACTAGACCAGTACGGTCAATGGTCCGTACCTGGTCAACCCTGCTCGCGTGCCCGCCAGTTGGCGAGTGGGTCGCGTCGCGCAAGGCCGGCGACACGTACTGTGAGCGACCCCACACCCGTCACCCTCATGGACGCCTGCCGGGCGTGGCACACTGGCTCTGTACCAGAAGCAGCGCACTCCGGGGTCGGTGAAACTCCGAACCGGCGGTTACAGTCCGCGACCCGGTCGCTTCCAGCGGCCGGTTGACCAGGTGAAATTCCTGGACCGACGGTTAAAGTCCGGATGGGAGGCAGTGCGCGGCGGGCGGGCATGCGTCTTCCGTGTGCGCGCCGCCGTATCCGGACGTGTCCGTACGCGGACGCGTTCCTTTCGGCGACGCTCCCGGTGTGTGCTCATCCGTTTCTTTCTGTCGTCATCGACAGGCCCCGGAGTCCGTGCCCGAAGAGGCAGGAGGACCCGGGAAGTGTTCACCGGAATCGTCGAAGAACTGGGTGAAGTCACCGCCGTCGAGAACCTCGGCGACTCCTCCCGCTTCCGGCTCCGCGGCCCCGTCGTGACCGAGGGCGCACGCCACGGCGACTCCATCGCCGTGAACGGGGTCTGTCTCACGGTCGTCGAGCACGAGGGCGACGAGTTCACCGCCGACGTCATGGCCGAGACGCTGAAGCGCTCCAGCCTGGGCGCGCTGACCCTCGGCTCCCGTGTCAACCTCGAGCGCCCCACCGCCGTCGGCGCCCGCCTCGGCGGACACATCGTGCAGGGCCACGTGGACGGCACCGGCGAGATCCTGGCCCGCACGCCCTCCGAGAACTGGGAGATCGTGAAGATCTCCCTCCCCGCGGACCTCTCCCGCTACGTCGTGGAGAAGGGCTCCATCACCGTCGACGGCATCAGCCTCACCGTCGTGGAGGCCGGCCCCGCCCACTTCACCGTCAGCCTCATCCCGACCACCCTCGCCCTGACCACGCTCGGCGTGAAGCAGCCCGGCGACCCGGTCAACCTCGAAGTCGACGTCATCGCCAAGTACGTGGAGCGGCTGCTCGCGGCCGGACAGGGGGCCGGCAGGTGAACTGGATGAACTCCGAGGCGTTCACCCTCTTCGGCCAGCACATCATCTGGTCCGACATGACCGGCAACATCCTGGGCCTCATCACCCTCGCCCTGGGCTGGCGCCGCTCCCTGTGGACCTGGCCCGTGCAGTTCCTGTCCGGCCTGGTCCTCTTCGCCGCCTTCTACGGCCACCTGACCGGCAGCGCCGGCAAGCAGGTCGTCGTCATGGCCGTGGCGCTGTACGGCTGGTGGCAGTGGCAGCGCACCAAGGACCGTGCCGGCGACGGCCACATCACCCCCCGCTTCGCCACCTGGCGGGAGCGCGCGGCCATGCTCGCCGCCGCCGCCGCGGGCACGGTCGCCGTCGCCCTGCTCTTCACGGCCTACCCGAAGCTCTCCTGGGACCCCTGGCCCGACGCCTACATCTTCGTCGGCACCGTCGTCGCGATGTACGCGCAGGCCAAGGGCATGGTCGAGTTCTGGATCGCCTGGCTGCTCGTCGACGCCGTCGGCGTCCCCCTCAACTTCGCCAACGGCTACGCCTTCTCCGGCTTCGTCTACGTCATCTACGGCGCACTCGTCCTGTGGGGCATGCGCGACTGGTGGCTGCGCTCCCGCCGGGGCCCGCAGCCCGCACTGGAAGGAGCCCCGGCATGACCTCGGCACCGCCGCTGTACGGCACCGACGACATCGAGAACTTCGCCCTCGACCCGGTCGAGCAGGCCATCGCCGACATCGCGGCGGGCCGCCCGGTGGTCGTCGTGGACGACGAGGACCGGGAGAACGAGGGCGACCTCGTCATCGCCGCCGAGAAGGCGACCCCCGAGATCGTCGCCTTCATGATGAGCGAATGCCGGGGCCTGATCTGCGCCCCCATGGAGGGCGAGGAGCTGGACCGGCTGCGGCTGCCGCAGATGGTCCAGGACAACACCGAGTCGATGAAGACCGCGTTCACCATCTCGGTGGACGCCTCCGCCGCCCACGGCGTGACCACCGGCATCTCGGCCGCCGACCGCGCGACGACGCTCCAGCTGCTCGCGAGCGGCACGGCGGAACCCACCGACCTCGTCCGCCCCGGCCACGTGTTCCCGCTGCGCGCCCGGCCCGGCGGCGTCCTCGTGCGCAACGGGCACACCGAGGCCGCCGTCGACCTCGCCCGGCTCGCGGGGCTCCGCCCGGCCGGCGCCATCGTGGAGATCGCGGGCGAGGACGGCCGGATGCTCCGGCTGCCCGAGCTGATCCCGTTCGCCCGCAAGCACGGCCTGACGATCATCTCCATCGCGGACCTGATCGCCTACCGACGCGGCAGCGAGCCCACCGTCCGCCGCGAGGCCGAGACCCGTCTGCCCACCCGGCACGGCACCTTCACCGCCTACGGCTACCGGTCCGCCGCCGACGGCGTCGAGCACGTCGCCCTCGTCCACGGCGAGATCGGCGACGGCGAGGACGTCCTGGTCCGCGTCCACTCCGAATGCCTCACCGGCGACGTCTTCGGCTCCCTGCGCTGTGACTGCGGCCCTCAGCTGGACACCGCCCTGGAACGCATCCAGGCCGAGGGCCGGGGTGTCGTCGTCTACCTGCGCGGACACGAGGGACGCGGCATCGGCCTGCTGTCCAAGCTGCGCGCCTACGCGCTCCAGGAGCAGGGCCACGACACCCTGGACGCCAACCTGGAACTCGGTCTGCCCGCCGACGCCCGCGATTACGGCGCCGGCGCGCGGATCCTCGCCGACCTCGGCGTCCGGGGCGTCCGGCTGATGACCAACAACCCCGAGAAGACCGAGGCGCTGCTGCGCCACGGCCTGAAGGTCACCGGCCGCGAGCCGATGCCCGTCCAGGCCGGCGAGCACAACCTCCGGTACCTGCGCACCAAGCGGGACCGGATGGGACACGACCTGCCCTGGCTCGACACGCCCGCCGTGTCGGCTCCGGTGGCCGCGTCCGCGACCACCTGCGGCAACCAGTAAGCACGAGAGCACTGAGGAGAGACGTGAGCGGCAAGGGTGCACCGGAGCTGTCCGTACACAATGTGAGCGACCTGCGGGTCGCCGTCATCGCAGCGCAGTGGCACGAGCAGGTGATGGACGGTCTGGTGAACGGCGCCCTGCGCGCCCTGAGTGACCTGGGCATCGACGAGCCGACCCTGATCCGGGTCCCCGGCAGCTTCGAGCTGCCGGTCGCCGCCAAGGTCCTGGCGGGCCGCGGCTACGACGCCGTGGTCGCCCTCGGCGTCGTCATCCGGGGCGGCACGCCCCACTTCGACTACGTGTGCCAGGGCGTCACCCAGGGCCTCACCCAGGTGTCCGTCGAGACCGGCGTGCCCGTCGGCTTCGGCGTGCTCACCTGCGACACCGAGGAGCAGGCCCTGGACCGGGCCGGCCTGGAGGGCTCGAACGAGGACAAGGGCCACGAGGCGGTGACCGCCGCCGTCGCGACCGCGGCGACGCTCCGCTCGGTATCCGAACCCTGGCACTGAGGAGCCGGCCCGACCGCGTAGGGTGGGCAGCACCATGTCCAAGAAGACGTTCGAGGAGCTCTTCACCGAGCTCCAGCAGAAGGCCGCCCAGGGCGATCCCGCCACGTCCCGCACCGCTGAGCTGGTCGGCAAGGGTGTCCATGCCATCGGCAAGAAGGTCGTCGAGGAGGCCGCCGAGGTCTGGATGGCCGCCGAGTACGAGGGCAAGGAGGCGGCGGCCGAGGAGATCTCGCAGCTGCTGTACCACGTCCAGGTAATGATGGTCGCCCGCGGGATCTCCCTGGACGACGTCTACGCCCACCTCTGACCCGCCCGCCGCACACACCTGTAGAAAAACCCTTCACGCAAAGGAAGCCGACCTCATGCTGCGCATCGCCGTCCCCAACAAGGGTTCACTGTCCGGCCCTGCGGCGGAGATGCTGCATGAGGCCGGCTACCAGCAGCGCCGCGAGTCCAAGGAGCTGCGCATCGTCGACCCGGAGAACGAGGTCGAGTTCTTCTACCTCCGCCCCCGGGACATCGCGATCTACGTCTCCTCCGGCCGCCTCGACATCGGCATCACCGGGCGTGACCTGCTGATCGACTCCGGCGCCGACGCCGAGGAGATCCTGCCGCTCGGCTTCGCCCGCTCCACCTTCCGCTTCGCCGCCAAGCCCGGCACGGCCGACCACATCGAGGACCTCAAGGGCAAGACGGTCGCCACCTCCTACGAGGGCATCGTCGACAAGCACCTGGCGGACCGCGGGGTCGACGCCTCCGTCGTCCACCTGGACGGCGCCGTGGAGACCGCGATCGAACTGGGGGTCGCCGAGGTCATCGCCGACGTCGTCGAGACCGGCACCAGCCTGCGCAACGCGGGTCTGGAGGTCTTCGGCGAGCCCATCATGAAGTCCGAGGCGATCGTGATCCGCCGCACCGGGGCCGACGCCGACGAACCGAAGGTCCAGCAGTTCCTGCGCCGCCTCCAGGGCGTCCTGGTGGCCCGCACGTACGTGATGATGGACTACGACTGCCGGGTCGAACAGCTGGAGAAGGCCGTCGCGCTCACCCCCGGCCTGGAGTCCCCGACCGTCTCCCCGCTGCACAACGAGGGCTGGGTCGCCGTCCGTGCCATGGTCCCCGCCAAGGAGGCCCAGCGGATCATGGACGACCTCTACGCCATCGGTGCACGCGCCATCCTGACCACGGCCATCCACGCCTGCCGCCTGTAAGAGGTACGCCCGAGATGTCCGACCTGACCCCTCCTTCCCGCCTCCCCGTCACCTTCCGGCCGGGACACACCCGGGCGATCCTGCTCACCGCCGGGGTGGTGATCTTCCTGGTGATATCCGGCATCGGCATGCTGCTGGAGCACCTGGGCCCGGGCTCGCGGCTCAGCTTCGTCGTCACCGGGGCGCTGATCTTCTGGGCCCTGGCCCGGCTCGCCCGGGTGAAGGTGGTCGCCGACGAGTCCGGCGTCACCGTCGTCAACATCGCCGGCAAGCGCCGCCTGGCATGGGCGGAAATCCTCCGGGTGAACCTCCGGCCGGGTGACCCGTGGGTCTTCCTCGACCTCAGCGACGGCACCAGCCTGCCCGCGCTCGGCATCCAGCCGGGCATCGCCAAGCAGCGTGCCATCGCCGACGCACAGGCCCTGCGCGCGCTCGCCGAGGCCCACTCGGCGCCCTCCGCCCTGCCGCATGAGCCCAGATCTTGATTAATCTGGTGGGCGGAGGTCGTTTCGCTGCGCCTCCGCCCCTGCGTGCCGCCCGGTGCACAGGGGTTCCTGCTACCCGAGGAGTGACTCCCTCCGGCGATGGACGGATCGTCCTGTAGTACCTGCGCCACCCCTGCCCGACGGAACGGGAAGGCGGTGGCAGCGTGACCATCCCCCTGCTGCTCCTCGGAGCGGCGTTCCTGCTGATTCTCGCCAACGGTTTCTTCGTGGCCGCCGAGTTCGGCCTGGTGACCGTCGAGCGCCCGGAGGCCGAGAAGGCCGCCGCGGACGGCGACCCCCGCGCCCGTACGGTCGTGGAGTCGCTGAAGGAGCTGTCCTTCCAGCTCTCCGGCACCCAGCTCGGCATCACCATCACCTCCCTGGTCGTCGGCATGCTCGCCGAACCGGCCCTGGCCGAGCTGCTGCGCGGCCCGTTCGCCGCCCTCGGCATCCCCGAGGGCGCCGCCTCCGGCGTCGCCGTGGTCGTCGGCATGCTGCTGGCTTCCGCGATCCAGATGGTGATCGGCGAACTCGTCCCCAAGAACTGGGCGGTGTCCCGGCCGCTGCAGGTCGCGCGCTTCGTCGCCGGCCCGCAGCACCGCTTCGCCCGCCTGTTCCGCCCGGTGATCTCGGCGCTGAACACGGTCGCCAACCGGCTGGTCCGCGCCCTCGGCGTGGAACCCGCCGACGAACTGGCCTCCGCCCGAACCCCCGGCGAACTCGTCTCCCTGGCCCGGCACTCCGCCCAGGCCGGGGCCCTGGAGCAGGACACGGCCGACCTGTTCGTCCGCACCCTGTCCCTGGGCGAGCTGACCGCGCAGCACGTCATGACCCCGCGTGTGAAGGTGAGCGCGCTGCAGGACTCGGCCACCGCCGAGGACGTCGTGAACCTCACCCGGGCCACCGGCCTGTCCCGCTTCCCCGTCTACCGGGAGAAGATCGACGAGATCGTCGGCATGGCCCACCTCAAGGACGCGCTGGCGGTCCCCGTGCACGACCGGCTGCGTACGCCGGTCGGCCGGATCGCCCGCAGGGCGCTCCTGGTCCCCGAGACCCTGCCGGTCCAGCCCCTGCTCGCCCGCCTGCGCAGCGAGCAGCCCATCGCGGTCGTCGTCGACGAGTACGGCGGCACGGCCGGTGTGGTCACCCTGGAGGACATCGTCGAGGAACTCGTCGGCGAGGTCCGCGACGAGCACGACGCCAAGGACGTGCCCGAGCTGGCCCCCGCCCCGCCCGAGGACGGCAGGCCCGCCTGGGACGTGGACGGCAGCTGCCGCGTCGACATCCTCCAGCGCATAGGCCTCGACGTGCCCGAGGGGCCGTACGAGACCGTCGCCGGCCTGGTCGCCGACCTGCTCGGCAGGATCCCGGCCCCCGGTGACCGGGCCGAGCTGCCCGGCTGGCGGCTCTCGGTCCGCCAGGTCGGCCACTACCGCGCCGAACGGGTCCGCCTGGTCAGGACGGTCCCGGTGGCGAACGTGATGGAGGCCGCCCGATGAGCGTCCTCCAACTGGTCTTCGCGGCGCTGCTCGTCCTCGCCAACGGTTTCTTCGTCGGCGCCGAGTTCGCCCTCGTCTCCGTCCGCCGCAGCCAGATCGAACCGCTCGGCACCGCCCGGGCCCGGCAGGTGCTGTACGGCCTCGAACACCTGCCGCAGATGATGGCCGCCGCCCAGTTCGGCATCACCGTCTGCTCGCTGACGCTCGGCGCGGTCGCCGAGCCGACGGTGGCGCACCTGCTCGAGCCGGTGTTCGAGTGGATCCACCTCCCGGACGGCGTGATCCACCCGCTGGGCTACGTGATCGCGCTGGCCGCGGTGGTCTTCTTCCACCTCGTGATCGGCGAGATGGTCCCGAAGAACCTCGCGATGGCCGCCCCGGAGAAGGCCGCGCTGTGGCTCAGCCCGGGCCTGGTCTGGTTCGCCCGCCTGTGCAGGCCGATCACGGTCGCCCTCGGCGCCTGCGCCCAGGGCATCCTGCGGCTGTTCCGGGTCGAGCCGAAGGACGAGGTGGAGGCGGTCGTCACCACCGAGCAGCTCAACCGGCTCCTGGAGGACTCCGGCCAGGCCGGTCTCCTCGACCCGGAGGAGCAGGAGCGCCTGGAGGACGCCCTGGAGCTGGGCTCGCGCCCGGTGACGGACGTCCTGCTGCGCCGGGAGACCCTGGTCACGGTGACCCCGGCGGTCACTCCGGGCGAGATCGTGGAGCTGACCGCCCGCACGGGCTACTCCCGCTTCCCGGTCGCGGCCGGGGAGAAGGGGCCGTTCATGGGGTACGTGCACGTGAAGGACGTCCTCGACCTGGAGGACTCCGACCGGGCCGTCCCGCAGCACGTGTGGCGCCCGATGGCCACGCTCCGCGCCGAGCTGCCGCTGGACGACGCGCTGACGGTCATGCGCCGGGCGGCCACGCACCTGGCCCAGGTGGCGGACGCGACCGGCAGGGTGCTCGGCCTGGTGGCCCTGGAGGACGTGCTGGAGATGCTGGTGGGCGAGGTGCGGGACCCGGCGCACCGGGAGATGCCGGAGCCGCGGGTGAGCGGGGAGCCGGAGGAAGCGCTCGCGGGCTAGGTGTGCTGTCCCGGGGTGGAGTCGGGGAGCTGTGTGACCGCCGGCCGGTCGCGCGGCTCCCCGCGCCCCGGGCGCTTCACATGCCCGGCGGGTCCTGGGGCCCCCGCCCCGACAGCACCTCACCGTAGGCCTGCATCAGGTCCGGCAGCCGGAGCGTCGCCAGGTCGTTCCGGGTGAGCGGACCGGCGTACACCGACAGCCGCAGGTCCCGGTACGCACAGCTCTTCTCGTACAGCGTCCGCAGGAACCGCCCGTTGCCCAGCTCGTCGATCCACCCCTGGTCGACCACGTGCCCGGCGATGGACCGCAGCTCGTCCAGCGCCTCCTCGTCCCACAGGTCCCCGTTCTCCGCCGCGAGCACCTTGCCGATCTCGGTCAGCTCCAGCGGCCGGTAGGAGGGGAAGTCCACCCGGGTGGTGAAGCGGGAGGACAGGCCGGGGTTGGCGGCGAGCAGGCGGTCCATGCCCTCCGGGTAGCCGGCCAGGATCACCACCAGGTGGTCCCGGTTGTCCTCGGCCCGCTTCAGCAGCACCTGGAGGGCCTCGTCGCCGTAGGCGTCCCCCTTGCCGTACCCGGAGTTGGACAGCGAGTAGGCCTCGTCCACGAACAGCACCCCGCCGATCGCGGAGTCGATCAGCTCATTGGCCTTCACAGCCGTCTGCCCCAGGTACTCGCCGACCAGGTCGGCGCGCTGGGCCTCCACGAGGTGGTCCCCGCCCAGCAGCCCCAGCGCGTAGAACACCCGGCCGAGGATCCGCGCGACCGTGGTCTTGCCCGTGCCGGACGGGCCGGAGAAGACGAAGTGCCGCTTGGGCGGCTGGACCGGCAGCCCCTGCCCCGCCCGCAGCCGGGCCATGTTCAGCTGCGCCGACAGCGCCTTGACCTGGCGCTTGACCGGTTCGAGTCCCACCATGCGCTCCAGTTCGGCGAGCGCCTCCTCCAGTAACGCGGGGTCGGTGGGTCCGGCCGGGATCGGGGCGGTGGACACCCCGGGCATCCCCGTCTTGGTCCGCACCGAGGGGTCGGCCACCGACGGCAGCGGCCCGGTCGGCAGATCGGGCTCCGGCAGCCGCAGATCACGGCCCTCCGTGCCGAAGAGCGGATCGAACGCGTCCGGTCCGTCCACCACGTCCTGCCCCGCGCCGGTGAGCGTGATCGCGGCGTAGTCGGCCGTCTCGTCGTACCCGTCGCCCTCGGAGATCGCGGCGAGCCGGGCGGAGGTGTCCATGAAGGCCGGGTCGACCCGGTGCACCGCGCGGTACAGGGGGAGCGCGGCGGCCGAGCGTCCCGTTCCCTCGTGCGCCCTCGCCAGCCAGTACCGCAGCTCCTTGCGCTGCGGCTGCTCGCTGCGGCACCGCATCAGCGCCGTCGCCAGCAGGGGCTCGGCCTGGCCGTACATCTCCAGCCGGACCCGGGCCATGCCGCCGAACAGGCCGGCCTCGATGCCGAGCAGGGGGTCGTCCAGCAGGGGATCGGTGTGCCGGACGAGCTGCTCCCAGTCCTTGATCAGATAGGCGCGGCAGGCGTGCAGGAAGCGGACCTGCGGGTCGGCGTCGACCGGTGGCAGTCCGGCGAGGGCGCGGTCCAGCTCGGGCACGTGGCGGCCGTCCAGCCAGTGCGAGGCGTGCGCCAGCAGCAGATCGCGCGGGCTCTCCAGCACCGGCTGCACCCACCAGCCCAGCCAGTACCAGGAGTTGAGGCTGCGGCGGTGCCGGGCGCGCTGTTCGCCGAAGCGGTCGCGGTGCCGGAACATCCGCAGCAGCGCGGTGGTCGTGTCGACCCGGAGCGCGTGCAGTCCGAGCCAGGCGTCCGCCATGCCCGGGTCCATCCGCACCGCGGTGCGGAACTCCTCCTCCGCCTGCGGGTAGGCGCCCATCGTGTAGGCGTCCACACCCCGCAGCCAGGCGAGGTCGGCCGGGGCCTCGGGGCCCTGCGTGCCGAAGTCCATCACGTCCCCCCACAGACCGTGTCCCCGTGGTTCACCACCGGGCGGTCGCCCGACGGCCGCCGCGGTCGAACCGCTGTGCCGCGGACCGGAGTTGCAGGTGCGCGAGGCAGCCGCTCGAAGGTCGCACCGAGGGCATCGTACCCGCGGTACCGCGCGGGCCGAAGGGTGCCGCACAGGGCGTTCGACGAGGTGGGAGCAGACGGGGCGCACGGCGTTTCGTGACCGAGGGTGAGACCGCGGGTGCGCGGGGCGCCGGGAATCGCGCCTGCGCGGGCAGAACGAAGCCCCCGGTCACGGGGGAACAACCGGGGGCTTCGCGTCGGTGGGCGGCTCCGAAAGCCGCACATTGAGAACGTAAGACCTGTACGGCCCCCCGGTCAAGCGGAGTTGGGGCACTGGGAGAAGTTGCCCCGCAAGGCCCTTCACGAGTTCACCACATCCGGGAGGGTCCGTCACCCAGCGTCACATCCGGCCCGGCTTCGGGAGCTGTCGCGGGTCCCGGCAGCACCTCATATCCCTCAGGTCCTTGAAGTACCAGCAGATCGGCGTGGGGGCGCGAGGGGTCCCCGGCGAAGTGCGCGCGCTCCGCCGCCACCCAGCCGTCCCAGAACTCGCGTTGCTCCGCGCCGTCCCGTCGCCGGCCGCGCGACCAGGACTCCTCCCGGGGCAACTCCATCCACAGCAGCCGGGCCAGGTGCGGCCTCAGGGCACGGCGGCCGGCGCCGACGCCCTCGATCAGCACGACGGGTGCGGCCGGCAGCGGGCGGGGGGCCCCGAAGGCGCGGGTCCGCCAGTCGTAAGGGGTGTAGTGGGCGCTCTCGCCGCGGGCCAGGGGTTCGATCACCTGGGTCATGAGCCGGTCGGTCCAGGAGAAGAGCCGCTCGTGGCAGGCGATGTCGTCGAGGTGGAGCACCGGAGCCCCGCCCAGCGCGTGCGCCAGCCGGCCGGCGAAGGTGGACTTGCCCGAGCCGGCGTGCCCGTCGACGGCGACGAGCCGGACCGGTCCCAGGGAGGGCGGGAGCCCGCGCAACCGGGCGGCGAGGTCGTGAATGGTGATTCCCGGGGTCGTGCCGTGTGTGGGGTGAGATCGGTGTTGTGGGTTTTCCGTGAAACAGTCTAGTGGTGGTTGTCTCGCGTTGAACCATCGGCTGGCGGCCAGTCAAAGGTCCTCGATAAATCAGGCCGAATCCGCTGACCGATATGTCGAATTCGGCGTTCCGGCTGTGCCCCACGCTGAGTAAGGTGCCTTCTGCGCAACGTGATGCGTCGAACGGGGACCGGCAGGGGGACCATGGCCGCGGAATTATTCGAAGGGCACTATGTGTGGCACCCGGCCGCCGACGACCGGGTCCTGGCGAGCGTATGCGTGGACGTGCGCGCCGGACGGCACCGGTACGCCCACGAGGCACTCGTCGAGACACGGACCGACTTCGCCCTGCGGGCCCACCGCTCGCTCGTCCTCGCCTCCGAGGCGGCCGGCACCGACCTCGTGGAACGCTGGCTCGCCGAGGAGCCGACACCCGAGGCCGCGCTCATGTGGGCGCGGGTCGCGGTGCAGCGCGCCCTGCGGGCCGCCGACGCCCGTGACGAGCGCGCCGAGGCGCTGGAGCGGATCGCGCTGACCGCCTGCGACCGGGCCGCCGAGGCGGCCCCCGCCGACCCCACCCCCTGGGTGGCCCGGCTCTCCATGGCCCGGCTGCACCGGCTCGGCGACCCGGCCCCGCGCGGCCTGCTCACCGCCCCGCCCGGCCCCTGGCGGCTGTTCGCGCACATCCTGTCCCTGGACCCCTGGCACCGCGAGGCCCACCACCGCTTCCTGTCCTGTTTCTTCACGCGCTACGGCGGCTCGGTCACCGCCGCCTGGGACGTGGCCGCCTTCCTCAGCCAGCGGGCGCCCGCCGACTCCGCCCTCCGGCTGCTGCCCCTGGTGGCCCTGGTGGAGAGCTACAACCCCACCCAGCTCCTCGCCGACCGGGTCTGGGAGCAGCCGCAGTGGCGCTCCACCGCGCTGGCGATCTACCAGAACTGGCTGCCCACCGTGGCCGGTTACCGCTTCACCCCCGTGCTCGACCTGGCCTACCTCGCGCACGCGCTGGTCATGGCCCAGCGCGTGTTCGAGGCCCGGGCCGTCTTCACGGCGATGGGCCCGTACGCCTCGCGCATGCCCTGGAGCGCGTTCGGCGACCCCGCCGAGCAGCTCTCCCGGGCCCGGCGCGCCTGCGGCCTGCCCGTCCCGGGACCCGCCTGACCCGCTCGTCCCCCACCCCCCACCCAGAGAAAGGCCGATCTGTGTCGGAACGGATGTCGACCCCCCGGGCCCGCGCCCGCGCGGCGGACCCCGTCGTGCTCGACGACGACGCCACCCTGCACGCGATGGGTTATCCGCGGAAACTCACCCGGCGCTTCCGGGCGTTCGACAATTTCGCGATCTCGTTCACCATCATCAATATTCTCTCGGGTATTTTCTCGTCCTTCGGATTCGGTATGAACGCGGGCGGCCCCCGTATTCTCGTGTTCGGCTGGATAGGCGTCTCGCTCATGGTGCTGCTCATCGGAGCGGCCATGGCGGAAGTCGCCTCCGCCTATCCGACGAGCGGTGCCCTGTATTTCTCCGCCGGTAAACTCGCCAAGCGGCACAAAGGCGCCTGGTCGTGGTTCACCGGCTGGCTGAACTTCGTCGGCCAGATCGGCGGCACCGCCGCCACCGGCTACGCCGCCGCCACCTTCATCCAGGTGTTCGTGCAGTTGCAGTGGCCCTCCTACCGGCCGACCCCCCACCAGACGGTCCTCCTCACCGCCCTGATCATCGTGCTCCAGGGGCTCGCCAACACCTACACCATCCAGCTCGTCGCCCTGCTGAACCGCATTTCCGTGTGGTGGCTGCTGATCGGACTCGTCGTGATCGTGGGTGCACTCATCGTGATGCCGGATCACCACCAGTCCGCGTCCTTCGTCACCCATTTCGAGAACAACACCGGCTTCACCAGCGGGCTTTACGGCGGCATGCTCGGCCTGCTGGTCACCAGCTGGACCTTCACCGGGTTCGACGGCAGCTTCCACATGTCCGAGGAAACGGTCCACGCGACGGTCAGCGCACCGAAGGGCATCACCCGCGCCATCGGCTGGTCGGCGATCACCGGTCTCGTCCTGATGCTGGCACTGGTCTACAGCATCGGTGACTACGCCGAGGTGGCCGGCGCCGCGGCGCCGCCGGTCCAGATCCTCATCGACGGCCTCGGCCTGCCCACCGCCAAGGTGATGCTCCTCATCGTCATCGGCGCGATGCTCTTCTGCGGTCTGGCCAACCTCACCAGCAACACCCGGCAGATCTTCGCCTTCTCCCGGGACGGCGCCATGCCCGGCTCGCGCTGGTGGCACTCGGTCTCGCTGCGCACCCGTACGCCGGTGAAGGCGGTCTGGCTCGCGGTCGCCTGCTCGCTGGCCCTGGTGGTGCCGGGGTGGTGGTCGCACACGGCCTTCACCGCCATCGTCAGCGTCAACGTGGTCGGGCTCTTCCTGGCCTACGCCGTGCCGATCTTCCTGCGGCTGCGGCTCGGCGACGCCTTCCAGCCCGGCCCCTGGCACCTGGGCCGCTGGGGCAGGCCGATCGGCTGGCTGGCGGTGACCTGGATCCTGCTCAGCAGCGTCCTGTTCATGCTGCCGCAGGCGTCTCCGATCACCGTCGACTCCTTCAACTACGCGCCGATCGCGCTCGCCGTCGTCCTGCTGGTGGCGACGGTGTGGTGGTTCGCCACGGCCCGTCGCCGCTTCCAGGGGCCGGTCAGCTACGGCCGCCCGGACGAGGTCGCCGCGATGGACCTCGTCTGAGCGCGTGCCGGGTGCGGGTGCGGGCGCGGGTGCCTGGGGGGTCGGTCGCGCTCGCGCGGCCGGCCAGTGGTGCCCCGGCCCGCGCCTCCCCGGACGCCCTCACCAGTGGTCCAGACCAATATTCCTGCGGCGGCATGCGCCGAAGTGCTGGCAGCGAGATCCGGCCTGCTTCATAGTTACCGCACCGGATCAAGCCCGTCTCGGAACCCTGGGGGTCATCGCGCCCATGAGCAGAGCCCAACAGCCGTCCCGCAGAACCGTTCTGGCCGTGGCCGTCGCCGCGGCGCTGACCGGCACGGCGGTTCCCGCCGCCGTCGCCGCACCGCGGCCCGCCGACAGCGACGACCCCGGCCAGGCGCAGGCCCGCCCGATCGACTACCACTGCTGGACCACCTTCCGCGACTGGCGCTGCGGCACCCCCGAGGGCGTCCGGCCCGTCGCCGGAAGCCGCCCCGGCGTCGTGATCGGTGCCGCCGCGGGCCGTACCGACTACACCGACCCGCACACCGGGACCACCGCCACCTGGGAGTACGCCACCTGGACCTCCCCGGTGCACCGGCTCACCGTGCCCGCGACCGAGGTCATCGCCTCCTGGAACGCGCACACCCCCGCCGGTACCTGGCTCCAGGTCGAACTGCACGGCACGTACTCCGACGGCACCGAGACACCCTGGTACGTGATGGGCCGCTGGGCCGCGGGCGACCAGGACATCAAGCGGACCTCGGTGGACGACCAGACCGACGGCAAGAGCACGATCTGGACGGACACCTTCGCCATCGACGACGCGAGCACCGGTCTGCGCCTGGCGTCGTACCGGCTGCGCCTCACCCTCTACCGCCGGCCCGGCACGCACCTGACACCGACGGTCTGGCGGCTCGGCGCGATGGGATCCGACATCCCGGACCGCTTCACCGTGCCGGCCTCCACCCCCGGTCTCGCCCAGGAACTCGCCGTCCCGCGCTACTCGCAGGAGATCCACAAGGGCCAGTACCCCGAGTACGACAACGGCGGCGAGGCCTGGTGCAGCCCCACCTCCTCGCAGATGATCATCGAGTACTGGGGCGGGCGGCTCACGCCCGAGCAGCTGTCCTGGGTCGACCCGTCCTACGCCGACCCGCAGGTCTGCCACGCGGCCCGGTCCACCTACGACTACCAGTACCAGGGCTGCGGCAACTGGCCGTTCAACGCCGCCTACGCGGCCACCTTCGACGGTCTGCAGGGCGTGGTCACCCGGCTCGCCTCCCTCGCCGACCTGGAGACGCTGATCGCGGCCGGCATCCCGGCCATAACGTCCCAGTCGTTCCTCAAGGAAGAGCTCACGGGGGCGGGTTACGGCACCTCCGGCCATCTGATGACCGTCATCGGCTTCACCGCGGACGGGGACGTGATCGCCAACGACCCCGCCTCGCCGAGCGACGAGGCGGTGCGGCGCGTCTACAAGCGGCGCGAGTGGGAGAACATCTGGCTGAGGACCAAGCGGTACAACGCCTCCGGCAAGGTGGTCTCCGGCACCGGAGGGGTCTGCTACCTCTACTTCCCGGCCCACCCGACCCCGCGTCAGCGCAAGGCGCTCGCCGCGGTGGGCGTGTACTGAGTCCCGGTGCGCGCGGCGTGTGACCAAGCTCATCGCCGCGCGCGCCGTCGCGGGTGGCATGGTGGACGGAGGGGTGGGGGATTTCCGCCGTGTACGTCCGACCTCTGCGAGTAACACCATGACCGCACATCCGGCCACCGCCACCCGCGCCGTCACCGGCGGCCCGCAGGAAGACGGCCCGAAGATCGTCGAGCACGTCCTGGGCTGGGTCCTCGTCGCGGTGTTCGCGATGCTCGTGACCCAGCTCGGCCTGCTCTGAACCGCCGCGTACCTGTCTGTGGACGGACCGCTCACGCGAGCGGATTGTTCTGACATACTGCGGCTGTCCCGTCGTCCCCGCATCAGGGCCGGTCTTGAACATGCCGCAGCAGCGTGCCGTCGTCCAGCCGCGCGGCACCGAGCGCTCCGTGGCGCGTCGCGCCGAACTCATCGCCATCGGGCGGAAGTTGTTCGCCGACACGTCCTACGACGCGCTGTCCATGGATGACATCGCCCGCCAGGCGCAGGTGGCCAAGGGCCTCATCTACTACTACTTCCGGTCCAAGCGCGGCTACTACCTGGCGATCATCCAGGACTCCGTCGCCGACCTGGTCACCTCCGCCGCCGGCGGGCTCCACCTCCCCGCCGTGGACCGCGTGCACCGCACGATCGACGGCTACCTGCGCTACGCCGAGCATCACCAGGCCGCCTACCGCACCATCGTCAGCGGCGGCGTCGGCTTCGACACCGAGGTGCAGGCGATCCGGGACGGTGTGCGCGAGGCGATCGTCACCACGATCGCCGAGGGGGCCTATGGCCGCGCCGACATCTCCCCGGTGGCCCGGATGGGCCTGCTCTCCTGGGTGTGCGGCGTGGAGGGCGCCACCCTGGACTGGATCGGCCACCCCCGGCTGCCCCGCGAGACCATGTGCGCGCTGCTGGTGAAGACGCTGGGCGGGGCCCTGCGCGCCATCGAGGAGCTGGACCCCGCCCACCCGGCCCCGCCGCCCGCCCGCCGGGACGGCTGACCCGGGAGGAACCGTCAGTTGATGGCCTTGATCAGCTCACCGTTCGCGGTGTCGCCGCTCAGCTCCCAGAAGAAGGTGCCGCCGAGGCCCTGCTGGTTCTTGTACGTCATCTTCGTGGCGATGGTGGACGGGGTGTCGTAACTCCACCAGTCGCTGCCGCACTTGGCGTAGGCGGTGCCGCCCACGGTGCCGGTCGCCGGGCACTTGGTCTTGAGCACCTTGTAGTCGTCGATGCCCTGCTCGTACGTCCCGGCGGCCGGGCCCGTGGCGGTGCCGCCGGGTGCCGCCTGGGTGACGCCGGTCCAGCCGCGGCCGTAGAAGCCGATGCCGAGGAGGAGCTTCGAGGCCGGGACGCCGAGGCCCTTGAGCTTGGCGATCGTCGCCGACGTGTTGTAGTCCGCCTTGGGGATGCCCGAGTAGGAGGTCAGCGGCGAGTGCGGGGCGGTCGGTCCGGTCGCGTCCCAGGCGCCGAAGTAGTCGTACGTCATCGGGTTGTACCAGTCGACGTACTGGGCGGCGCCGGCGTAGTTCGCCGCGTCGATCTTCCCGCCGCTGGTGGCGTCCGCGGTGATCGCCGCCGTCACCAGGCTGCCGGAGCCGAACTTCGAGCGCAGGGCGGCCATCAGGTTCTTGAACGCCTCGCGCCCGCTGGTGTCACAGGTGTTGCCGCAGGCGTTCGGGTACTCCCAGTCGATGTCGATGCCGTCGAAGACCCCCGCCCACTTGGAGTTCTTCACCAGGTCGTAGCAGGACTGGGCGAAGGCGGCCGGGTTCTTCGCGGCCTCGCCGAAGCCGCCGGACCAGGTCCAGCCGCCGAAGGACCACAGGACCTTCAGACCGGGGTGCTTCTTCTTCAGCTTCAGCAGCTGGTTGAAGTTGCCGCGCAGCGGCTGGTCCCAGGTGTCGGCGACGCCGTCGACGGACTCGGCCGCGGTGTAGGCCCGGTCGGTGGCCGCGTAGGAGTCGCCCATGGCGCACTTGCCGCCGGTGACGTTGCCGAAGGCGTAGTTGATGTGGGTCAGCTTGGCGGCGGAGCCGGAGGTCTCGATGTTCTTGACGTAGTACTTGCGGTCGTAGGTGCCCCATTCGGTGAAGTAGCCGACGACCTTGGATCCGGCCGCCAGCCGCGGGGCGCTCGGTGCCGCCGCGGTCGCCGTGCCCGTCCCGGCCAGCAGGCCGGCGCCCAGGGCGGCGGTACACGCGGCCGAGACGAGGGCCCGGACGGTGAAGCGGTGGGGAGTGTGCATTCGGGTGTCTCCTCGTGGGGGAGAGGGGGACGCGCGCCGATTGGCATGAACGCGGTAAAGCGTTGGTCATGCACCCTAGGAGGACTAGACCATTAGGTCAATGGTTCGGACCAATCTCGGCCCCCGCGCGGGCCCCGGCTGGACTCCTGAAGTAAGCGGTCGTTAACTGGTGACGGGAGGTCGCTGATCGGGCATACTCACTGCGCATGCCGCTGGTCAGCAGCTTCCGAGACCCGGGAGCGGGCGCCTTCGGCGAAGCGCGATCACCAGACGGAGCCGCCCCCCACCCCGGGCCGGACCGCCGGTGTCCGAACAGGGAGGAGCCCGACGCCATGTCCGACCGCGACCCGCAGCCGGTGGAGCGTCAACTGCCGACGGAAGAGGCGAGGGATCTGCTCGCCCTCGTCCGGGAGATCGCCCAGCGCGAGATCGCGCCCAGGGCCGCCGAGGAGGAGGACGCGGGACGCTTCCCGCGCGAGGTCTTCACTCTGCTCTCCGAATCAGGCCTGCTGGGCCTGCCGTACCCGTCGGAGCACGGCGGCGGCGACCAGCCCTACGAGGTCTACCTCCAGGTGCTGGAGGAGCTGGCCGCGGCCCGGCTCACCGTCGGCCTGGGCGTCAGCGTGCACACGCTCGCGTCCTACGCCCTCGCCACCTACGGCACCAAGCAGCAGCAGGTCGAGCACCTGCCCGCGATGCTGGGCGGCGGTCTGCTCGGCGCGTACTGCCTGTCCGAGCCGTCCTCCGGTTCGGACGCCGCCTCCCTGCGCACCAAGGCCGTCCGCGAGGGCGACGGCTGGGTGATCGACGGCACCAAGGCATGGATCACCCACGGCGGGATCGCCGACTTCTACACCGTGATGGCCCGCACCGGGGAGGACGGCCCGCGCGGGATCACCGCCTTCCTCGTGCCCGGCGACGCCCCCGGCCTGAGCGGCGCCGCGCCGGAGAGGAAGATGGGCCTGAAGGGCTCGCCCACCGCGCAGGTGCACTTCGACGGCGTCCGCGTCCCGGACGACCGGCGCATCGGCGAGGAGGGCCAGGGCTTCTCCATCGCCCTGGCGGCGCTCGACTCCGGCCGGCTCGGCATCGCGGCCTGCGCCGTCGGCCTCGCCCAGGCCGCACTGGACGAGGCGGTCCGCTACGCCACCCAGCGCCGCCAGTTCGGCCGGACCATCGCCGACTTCCAGGGCCTGCGCTTCATGATCGCCGACATGGCCACCCAGATCGAGGCGGGCCGCGCGCTGTACCTCGCCGCGGCCCGGCTGCGCGACGCGGGCAGGCCGTTCGCCAAGCAGGCCGCCATGGCCAAGCTGCACTGCACCGACACCGCCATGAAGGTCACCACGGACGCGGTGCAGATCCTGGGCGGCTACGGCTACACCGCCGACTTCCCGGCCGAGCGCTATATGCGCGAGGCCAAGGTCCTGCAGATCGTCGAGGGCACCAACCAGATCCAGCGGATGGTCATCGCCCGTCACGTGGCGGGGCCAGAAGGTCGCTGAACTGGCCCGTGAGCACCGTCGGGGCCGCCAGCCTGATCCACTCCGGGTCGTGGCGGCCCGGCAGGGTGCGCCCGCGGTCGGCCCAGGCCCGCATGAGGTCGCGGTAGATGGGCGGGTCCGGCGGCGCGGCCGGCGGAACCGCTTCTCCGGGGCGGGGGACGAAGATACGGCGCTGACGCCCGGTCGCCGAGTACATGGGGGTCATACCAGGGCAACGCGGCGACGGCCGGACAGGTCACCCTGCCACGGAATCGAGCTTCAGTTCATCTCCGTCCGGTTCCCCTCCCGGGTTCGCCGCGCGGTCCTGACGACGCGTCAAGTGCACGCCGGCCAGGGGGCGTTCGGGAGCGAGGGCCGTCCCGTGCCGCCCGGCCGGCGCATCGGTGCGCGAGCGTCCGGGGGCGGCGACTGCTGTACGCCGCCCGGCGGCACGCGCACGTCACGCTGCGCGTCCTCTGCTGCCGGGCGTGCTCCGGGCAGGCCGCCGTGCCCGTGGACCCGGACCCGCCGGCCCGCGCCACGGCACCGTGCGCGCCCGGTCCAGGGCGCGAACGGGTGGGTGTCGGTGAGCCGGCTCAGGCGGCCTGGCGGCGCATCGACGGCACGCGCATCGGGCGTGAGCCCGGGCCGCCGACGTGCGAGAAGGGCTGCGTCCGCCAGTTCAGACCCTGGGGAAGCGTGAGCAGCAGGGCGGTGTCCTGCTCCTGCGGCTCGAAGGACTCGTCCGCGGGGCGGGCGTCGGCCGCCGCACGGCCCGTGCCCGCGCACACCGTGAGCCCGAACGGGTTCCACGGCGAGGCGCACAGCGCGTGCTCCGGCAGGACCTCCTCGTCCGCCAGCAGCGCGATCGGCTGCGCGCAGTCCGGGCAGATCACCCGGTACATCTCGAAGGTGTCGCAGGCGTCCGGCTCCTCGTCGAAGGCGTCGGCTTCGACGCCCTCCGGCTCGGGTTCGGCGACCGACTGCCGGTGCGTGGACGCGGATCGACCAGGGCGATGGGTACTCTGCATGGGATTCTCCCCCTAAGGCTGGGCCGTGAAGGCGCTGCGGCCTCGACCACAGCAAGCACTTCCCGTCCGGTCTCGGCGGTAATCACGAGGACATCACGGAGCCTGTGTCCGGGGCGTGTGGTCTTCGTCACATGCCGTGCGCAGGTGCCCGTCCCGGTGCATTTTCTGCCGAAACAGGGAATGACCTGCACCTCTGAGGTATCCGTGGAGATCAGGCGCACTGTAGGTTTTGGCGGCATGGAGGAGCTGGACCGTCAGATCGTGCAGCTGCTCGTCAAGGACGGGCGGATGAGCTACACAGACCTGGGCAAGGCCACGGGCCTGTCCACGTCGGCCGTGCACCAGCGGGTGCGCAGGCTGGAGCAGCGTGGCGTCATCCGCGGCTACGCCGCGGTGGTCGACCCCGAGGCCGTCGGGCTGCCGCTGACCGCGTTCATCTCGGTGAAACCGTTCGACCCCAGCGCCCCCGACGACATCGCCGACCGCCTCGCCGGGGTCCCCGAGATCGAGGCGTGCCACAGCGTGGCGGGCGACGAGAACTACATCCTCAAGGTCCGTGTGTCCACCCCGCACGAACTGGAGGAACTGCTGGCCCGGCTGCGCTCGCTGGCGGGGGTCTCGACACGCACGACGGTGGTCCTCTCGACACCGTACGAGGCCCGGCCGCCGAAGATCTGACCGTCCGGGCGCCGGCGGCGCGCGGGTGCCGTCCGGGCGACCCGGGTGCGGCGCCCGCCCGGCGCCGGGAGAAACTGTCGGCTATGAGCAACCGCACCGCCGAGCCCCTCCAGACCGTCCTGCTCCGCCGCGGCGAGGTCCACAGCCCCGCGGACCCCTTCGCGACGGCCATGGTCGTCGAGGCGGGCCACGTCGCCTGGGTCGGATCCGAGGGCGCGGCCGACGCCTTCGCCGACGGCGTGGACGAGGTGGTCGATCTCGACGGCGCCCTGGTCACCCCGGCCTTCACCGACGCCCATGTGCACACCACCGCCACCGGCCTCGCCCTGACCGGTCTCGACCTGTCCGGCGCCCCCTCCCTGGAGGCCGCCCTGGCCCGGGTCCGCGAGTTTGCCGCCGCCCGGCCCGACGACCGAGTCCTGCTGGGCCACGGCTGGGACGCCGCCCGCTGGCCCGGCGGCCGGCCGCCGGCCCGCGCGGAGCTGGACGAGGCCACCGGCGGACGCCCGCTGTACCTGTCCCGCATCGACGTGCACTCGGCGGTCGTCAGCACCGCCCTGCTGGACCTGGTCCCCGGCGATCTCCCGCGCGCGGACGCCCCGCTCACCAAGGACGCCCACCACGCCGTCCGCGAGGCCGCCCTCGCCGCCATCACCCCCGCCCAGCGCGCCGAGGCCCAGCGCACCGCACTGGAGCACGCGGCCTCTCTCGGCATCGGCACCGTGCACGAGTGCGGCGGCCCGCGGATCTCCTCCGAGGACGACTTCACCGGCCTGCTGCGGCTCGCCGCGGAGATGCCGGGCCCCCGGGTGGTGGGCTACTGGGCGGAAGAGGACACCGCCAAGGCCCGCGAGCTGGGTGCCGCCGGCGCGGCGGGCGACCTCTTCGCCGACGGCGCGCTCGGCTCCCACACCGCCTGCCTGCACGAGCCGTACGCCGACGCCGGCCACAGCGGCACCGCCTTCCTGGACGCCGACGCCGTCGCCGCCCACGTCGTGGCCTGCACCGAGGCGGGCCTCCAGGCCGGCTTCCACGCCATCGGCGACGCCGCCGTCGCCGCCGTGGTGGACGGCGTGCGCGCCGCCGCCGAGAAGGTGGGCCTCGCCCGGATCCGGGCCGCCCGGCACCGCGTCGAGCACGCCGAGATGCTCACCCCCGACACCGTCGCGGGCTTCGCCGAGCTGGGCCTGATCGCCTCCGTCCAGCCCGCCTTCGACGCCCTGTGGGGCGGCGAGGACGGCATGTACGCCCGGCGTCTGGGGGTGGAGCGGGCCCGCACACTCAACCCCTTCGCCGCACTGCTCCGCTCCGGTGTACCGCTCGCGTTCGGCTCCGACAGCCCCGTCACGCCGCTGGACCCCTGGGGCACGGTCCGTGCCGCCGCCTTCCACCGCACGCCCGGGCACCGGATCTCCGTCCGCGCCGCCTTCACCGCGCACACCCGCGGCGGCTGGCGGGCCGTCGGCCGCGACGACGCGGGTGTCCTGGTCCCGGGCGCCCCCGCCGACTACGCCGTCTGGCGTACCGACGAACTGGTCGTGCAGGCCCCCGACGACCGGGTCGCCCGCTGGTCCACCGATCCGCGCTCCGGCACGCCCGGCCTGCCCGACCTCACTCCGGGCCGTGACCTGCCGGTCTGCCTGCGGACCGTGGTCGGCGGGCGGACGGTGTTCGTACGGCCGGGCGAGTGATCTCCCGGGGTGGCGTCGGCCGCCCCGGCCGCCGGGGCCCCGCCGCCCGACCTGCGCGTCCTCCCCGGCGGCCGGTCCGCCGGTGCCGGCCGCCCGGTTCGCAGGGCTGTTGACAGTCTGCGGCCGGGGGCCGGTAGGTTCGTCCGAGTCCACCACCGGACGCCCGACCGGGGGACGTTCAGCCGACTCGTCGCAGCGCCGCTGGGTCAGGGACGGTGTGCCGCACCGGAGCACCGTCGCTGGGAGCCAGGCTCAGCGCCCGCGCCGACGAGGGGGACGTTCCCGCGGGTCGGCCAGGTGTGACCCGGGTGGGGCCCGGGCTCAGTAGACAACGGCTTCCGGTCGACCCGCAGCCAGCGGGTCCCGGGTCGGACCGAAGGGCGCCGGGCCCCCATCCGTCGTGGTACGAAGGTGTTCAGCGCCTGGCGGGAAGGTACCGGAAGAGAACTTTTTACCCCGCTCTTGCGGAACCGACACCACCGTACGCACGCACTGTCACGTCCGGCCAGGCCGCGGCCACTATGGTGGACCCCTGTGTACGACATGAAGGGGCAGTAGTGAACGACGGCGACGGGACCCTCGCGGCCCAGGCCCAGGGGAGGCAGTTCGGTCCGCTCGGCACGGCCTTGGTGATCATCCCGACCTACAACGAGGCGGAGAACATCAAGTCCATCGTCGGCCGGGTGCGCAAGGCCGTCCCCGAGGCGCACGTACTGATCGCGGACGACAACAGCCCCGACGGCACCGGCAAGCTCGCCGACGAACTGGCCGCCGAGGACGAGCACGTCCACGTGCTGCACCGCAAGGGCAAGGAGGGCCTGGGCGCCGCCTACCTCGCGGGTTTCCGCTGGGGCCTGGAGCGGGACTACGGCGTGCTGATCGAGATGGACGCCGACGGCTCCCACCAGCCCGAGGAACTGCCCCGGCTGCTCACCGCCCTCAAGGGCGCCGACCTGGTCCTCGGCTCCCGCTGGGTGCCCGGCGGCCGGGTGGTGAACTGGCCGAAGTCCCGGGAGTTCCTCTCGCGGGGCGGCTCCACCTACTCGCGGCTCATGCTCGACGTGCCCATCCGGGACGTGACCGGCGGCTTCCGTGCCTTCCGCCGCGGGACGCTGGAGGGCCTCGGCCTCGGCGAGGTCGCCTCGCAGGGCTACTGCTTCCAGGTCGACCTGGCCCGCCGCGCGGTGAAGGCCGGCTACCACGTCGTCGAGGTCCCCATCACCTTCGTCGAGCGGGAACTGGGCGACTCCAAGATGAGCCGGGACATCGTGGTCGAGGCGCTGTGGCGGGTCACCTCCTGGGGCGTCGGGGACCGCCTCGGCAAGCTCACCGGCAAGGGCAAGCAGGCGTAGCGGCGGATCCACGGACCGGCCGCGCGGCCGGTCCGGGCCGGGCTGATCACCCCCTTATCCCGCGCTGAGGCACACCCAGGCACACTGGGGGCATGACGACTGGCGCTCCGACCTCTCCGTACACCGCCCGCCGCCGGCGTTCCCGGCTGCGCAGGTACCTGCCGCTGGGCCTCGCCGTGTGGCTGGTGCTGGAGATCTGGCTGCTGACCCTGGTCGCGGGCGCCGCGGGCGGCCTCACGGTGTTCCTGCTGCTGGTCGCGGGTCTCGTGGCGGGATCCGTGGTCATCAAGCGGGCCGGCCGCCGCGCCTTCCAGAACCTGAACGAGGCGTTGCAGCGGGGCGGCTCCCCGGCGCGCGGCGGCGGCAACGGCCTGATGATGCTCGGTGGTCTGCTGCTGATGATCCCCGGCCTGGTCTCGGACGCGGCGGGCCTGCTCCTGCTGCTCCCGCCGGTCCAGAAGGCGGTGAGCCGCTTCGCGGAGAACGCCGTGGAACGGAGTCTGCGCAAGGCCGCCCCGGGCAGCCTGGGCGACGCGTTCCGGCAGGTCCGCATCCACCGGCCCGACGGCAGGGTGGTGCAGGGCGAGGTCATCAGGGATGACCGCCCCGAACCGGGGGAGCACCGGCCGCCGCTCACGCGCTGAGCGTCCGGCACCGCGAGCACAGCACAGCACAACGACCGCGGGCGCCGTACGTATCTCACGTACGGCGCCCGCGGTCGTTGTGCTGTGTGCGCGTTACGCGCTCTTGCGGCTGTCCCTGGGGTGGACCGCGATGTTCATCGCCCCAGAGCGCAGTACCGCCAGACGCTCCTCGAGGACCTCTTCGAGTTCCTCACGGGTGCGTCGCTCCATCAGCATGTCCCAATGGGTACGCGCGGGCTTGGCCTTCTTCTCCTCAGGGCCGTCGCCGTCCACGAGGAGTGCCTGGGCACCACAGACCTTGCACTCCCACTCCGGCGGGATCTCCGCCTCGACCGAGAAGGGCATCTCGAAGCGGTGCCCCTTCTCGCATGCGTACTCCACGGCCTGGCGCGGGGCCAGGTCGATACCGCGGTCCGTCTCGTAGCTGGTCACCACGAGGCGCGTACCGCGAAGAGCTCGCTCACTCATGAATCGTGCCTCCCGGGCTTGTCGCCCACAGGACAGGTGTCGCTGTCGTCGTCATCCGGTCAACGTCCGGTCGGCGGTAAAGATTCCCGTTCCGAGTCCCGTTCCGGGTCATGCGTCGCCGTCGTAGCCGCCCCTTGTTCTACCCACAGGCGCCCGGTTTGTCACATCTGCTAGCAGATGTCACCCAGCGTTTCGGCATCTTTGACGCGCAGTAACGGTACGCCTGGCAGGCCAAACGCGTACACTACCGCCCTTTCACGCCGAGCGCTAAATCGGCGCTAGACCTTCTCCGGAACCGGGTTCCCCGCCTCGCGGACCGCACGCCGTACCGGGACCCGCGCGAGCAGGACGAAGCCGATCACGAAGAACGCCACCAGCGAGAAGATCGCCGACCGGTAGCTGCCGGTCAGCTGGTAGGTGAGCCCGAACAGCAGCGGCCCGAGCCAGCTCATCCCGCGGTCGCTCATCTCGTACGCCGAGAAGTACTCGGCCTCCTTGCCCGGTGGCACCAGGTGGGAGAACAGCGACCGGGACAGCGCCTGACTGCCGCCGAGGACCAGGCCGATCGCGGCGGCCAGCGCGAAGAACCACACCGGCGCCCGCGCGGGCAGGAACCAGCCGGCCGCCAGCGTGAGCGTCCACGCCACCAGCGAGCCGAGGATCGTGCGCCGCGCGCCGTACGCCCGCGCCAGCCGCCCCATCACCAGCGCCCCCGCCACGGCCAGCACCTGCACCAGCAGGACCGCCCCGATCAGCGTCGACTGGCCGAGACCCAGCTCCTCGGAGCCGTAGACCGAGGCCTGCGTGATCACCGTCTGGATGCCGTCGTTGTAGACGAGGTACGCGAGCAGGAACGCCAGGGTCAGCGGGTACCGGCGCATCTCCCGGACCGTCGCGGCCAGCTGCCGCAGCCCCGGTGCCGTGGCCCGGCCCACGCGCGCGTGGCGGTCACGCAGCCTGCGCAGCGGTACGAGCGTGAACGCCCCCCACCACAGGCCGGCCGTGGCCAGGCAGACCCGGACGGCGGCGGCCTCGGACAGGCCGAAGGAGTCGTGCGCCGAGTACAGCACCAGGTCGGCGACGAGGACGAGCGAGCCCGCCGCGTAACCGAAGGCCCAGCCGCGGGAGGAGACCGCGTCGCGCTGTGCGGGCGGCGCGATCTGCGGCAGGTACGAGTTGTAGAGCATCATGCCGACGGACTGCGCCGCGTTGGCCACGACGAGCAGCGCCCCGCCGAGCAGATACCGGTCACCGTCCAGGAAGAACATCCCCGTGGTCGCCGCCGCACCGGTGTACGCCGCCGCCGCGAGCAGCGGCTTCTTGCGGCCCGTGCGGTCGGCCGCGCCGCCCGCCAGCGGCATCACGACGACGGCCAGGACCACCGACAGGGACACGGAGTACGCGAAGAAGGAGCCCGCCCGGACCGGGACGCCCAGTGGGTGCACATAGCCATCGGCGTCCGCCGCGTGCTCGGCGACCGAGGTGAGGTACGGACCGAGGAAGACGGTCAGGACACTCGTCGAGTAGACGGAGCACGCCCAGTCGTAGACGTACCAGCCGCGCTGCTCGTGCCTGAGGCCGGCGGCGTCGTCCGCCGCCTCCGCCCGCACGGTGCCGGTGCTCACCCGGTGCCCTCGCCTCCCCGCTCCACCGCGACGGCCCGGGCCGGGCCGGCCGGGCGGTCAGACCCAGACGCCCCGGTCCTCCATGACCTTGCGCAACGTGTCGATGTGATCGGTCATGATGCCATCCACCCCGAGGTCCAGGAGCCGGTGCATCCGTTCCGGTGCGTTGATCGTCCACACGTGCACCTGGAGCCCGACGGCGTGGGCGGCGCGGACGAAGCGGTGGTCGACGACGGGCACGCCGGACCGGGACTCCGGCACCTGCGCGGCCACGGCCGACCGGCGCACGGCGGCCGGCAGCCCCCACGAACGCAGCCGCAGGCTCAGCACCCCGCGCGTGCCGAACGAGGTGGCCAGCCGTGGCCCCGCCAGCCGCTGGGCCCGCAGCACGCGCGCCTCGGAGAAGGAGCCGACGCAGACCCGGTCCCAGGCGTCCGTGCGCTCGATCACCTCCAGCAGGGGCCGCAGCGCGGGCTCCGCCTTGACGTCGACGTTCCAGCGCACCCCGGGAAAGGTCTCCAGCAGCTCCTCGAACAGCGGCACCGGTTCACGGCCGCCCACGCGCGCGTGCCGTATCTCCGCCCACGGCAGGTCGGCGATCCGGCCCGCGCCGTCGGTGACCCGGTCCAGGGTCGTGTCGTGGAAGGCGACCAGCCGGCCGTCCCCCGTGGCGTGCACATCCGTCTCGATGTACCGGTAGCCCAGCTCCACCGCGCGCCGGAACTGGGCCACGGTGTTCTCCAGGCCGTCGGCCGCCCCGCCCCGGTGGGCGAAGGCGATCGGCCCCGGGTGGTCCAGGAACGGGTGGCGCGGGCGCGGTGTCGTGAGGCTCACGGTCGCAGTATCGCCCGCCGGGGTGTCGCCGCGGCAACGACCGTGCCGACCGCCGGTGCCGGCGAAACGGCGAACACGCGCAGGAAGGCCTGCGCCAGCGGTCCGATGGACACGGCGTAGAGCACGGTGCCCACCCCGATGGTGCCGCCCAGGACGAATCCGGTGGCCACCACCGCGACCTCCACCGCCGTCCGCATCAGCCGGATCGACCGGCCGGTGCGCCGGTGCAGCCCCGTCATCAGACCGTCGCGCGGGCCGGGCCCGAACCGGGCCGCTATGTACAGGCCGGTCGCCGCGCCGTTCAGCACGATCCCCGCGAGCAGCAGCGGGACGCGGGCGGCCAGGGAGTGCGCCGCCGGGAGCACGGCGAGCGTGCCGTCCATGGCGAGGCCGACCACGAAGACGTTGGAGACAGTGCCCAGCCCGGGGCGCTGGCGCAGGGGGATCCACAGCAGGAGCACCGCCGCGCCCACGATGATCGACACCACCCCGATGCTCAGCCCGGTCAGCTCCGCGAGGCCCTGGTGCAGCACGTTCCACGGTTCCAGGCCCAGCCCCGCCGCCACGAGCAGCGCCGAGCTCGCACCGTAGAGCGCCAGCCCCGTGTACAGCTGGACCAGCCGCCGTCCGAGGTGGCGGGCGGGAGCGGATGGACTGGGAGTGGACATGGAATTACCCCCCTGGGTGGTGGCAGTGGCCTGACACATGACACTCTGTGGCTTGGGACCAATCGTCATCCATGGCCAATCCGGGGAAGGTGGACTGATCTTCATGGCGCAGTGGACCTCGGCCGTGGGGGCCGCGCAGCTCGCCCGGCTCCTCAACTCCCAGCAGGACCGCCCGGCCGGCCCCGGCACCCGCCGTCCCCCCGCCTATCGCGCCCTCGCCGACGGCGTCCGGCTGCTCGTGCTGGAGGGCAGGGTCCCGGTGGCCGCGCGCCTGCCCGCCGAACGCGAACTGGCCTTGGCCCTCTCGGTCAGCCGCACCACCGTCGCGGCGGCCTACGAGGCGCTGCGCGGCGAGGGCTTCCTGGAGTCCCGGCGCGGCGCCGGGAGCTGGACCGCCGTACCGGCCGGCAACCCCATTCCCGCCCGTGGCCTGGAACCCCTGCCGCCCGAGGCCCTGGGTTCGGTGATCGACCTCGGCTGCGCCTCGCTCCCGGCGCCCGAGCCGTGGCTCACCCGGGCCGTGCGGGGCGCCTTGGAGGAACTCCCGCCGTACGCCCACACCCACGGCGACTACCCGGCCGGGCTGCCCGCGCTGCGCTCGATGATCGCCGAGCGGTACACCGCGCGCGGGATCCCCACCATGCCGGAGCAGATCATGGTCACGACCGGCGCCATGGGCGCCATCGACGCCATCTGCCACCTCTTCGGGGGGCGCGGCGAGCGGATCGCCGTGGAGTCCCCGTCCTACGCCAACATCCTGCAGCTGATGCGCGAGGCGGGTGCCCGGCTCGTGCCCGTCGCGATGGCCGAGGGCCTGTCCGGCTGGGACCTCGACCGCTGGCGCCAGGTGCTGCGCGAGGCCGCGCCGCGGATCGCCTACGTGGTCGCCGACTTCCACAACCCCACCGGGGCGCTCGCCGACGAGGACCAGCGGCGCCGGCTGGTGGACGCGGCCCGCTCGGCCGGCACGGTGCTCGTCGCCGACGAGACGATGAGCGAGCTGTGGCTCGACGAGGACGTCCGGGACGGCGGCATGCCCCGCCCGGTGTGCGGCTTCGACCCGGCCGGCTCCACGGTGATCACGGTCGGCTCGGCCAGCAAGGCGTTCTGGGCGGGGATGCGGATCGGCTGGGTGCGGGCGGCGCCGGACGTCATCCGCAGCCTGGTCGCCGCGCGGGCCTACGCCGACCTCGGCACACCGGTGCTGGAGCAACTGGCCGTGAACTGGCTCTTCAGCACCGGGGGCTGGGAGCAGGCGGTCGAGCTGCGCCGGGCGCAGGCCCGGGAGAACCGGGACGCCCTGGTGACCGCGCTGCGCCGGGAACTGCCCGACTGGGAGTTCGAGGTGCCCCGGGGCGGCCTGACCCTGTGGGTGCGTGCGGGCGGACTCTCCGGTTCCCGTCTCGCGGAAGCGGGCGAACGGACGGGGGTGCGTGTCCCGTCCGGTCCTCGCTTCGGCGTCGACGGCGCGTTCGAGGGGTACGTGCGGCTTCCGTTCACCGTCGGGGGAGCGGTGGCGGACGAGGCGGCGGTACGGCTCGCCGCCGCGGCCCGGCTGGTGGAGTCGGGCGCGACGGGGGCGGGCGAGGCGCCGAAGACGTTCGTGGCGTAGGCCGGGAGCGTGGCGCCCGGCGGTCCGGGGCACCGGGTCCGGGCGCTACGACGGCTCCGCCGCCAGGGCCTCCGCGGGAACCGGTGCCTTCTTCGCCGCCGGTTGTGAGACCTCCGCCTGCTTCGAGACCTCCGCCGGCTTCGACAGTGCCGTGGGCTCATCCTCGACGGCGGTGGCCCGCGGCGGCAGCAGCTCCAGCACCGCCTGGCGGTCGGCGTCGCTCGTGGCGTCGTCGTACGGGTCCGGCGTCCGCGGCACCTGAAGCCGGTGCACCGGTCCGGACCCCAGCCGGGCGTACCCCCGCCCGGGCGGCACCTGCGTCGTCGACGTCGTGTGCGGCGGCGCCCCCAGCACCGCCTCCACCTGCTCCGGCGCGGCGGACCCGAGCACGACACGCGCGCGCGTGTGCTGCCGCACCGCGTCGGTCAGCGACTCCGCGCTGTCGAACTGCTCGGCCACGACCACGGTGACGTTCGCCGCGCGGCCGTGCCGCAGCGGCACCTGGAGCAGCACTTGCGGATCCTTGCGGCCGTCCGCCGGCGCGAGGTGCGCGAAGACGCTGGGGCGGTCCAGCAGGATCCACAGCGGACGCCGGGTGTCCGGGGGCGGCGGGTCGCCCGCCTGCCGCGCCAGGTTGATCGCGATGAGCCGCCGCTCGGTCTCCCGCGCGGCCCACTCCAGGCTGGCCAGCGCCCCGGCCAGCGCGCACTCCACGGCCAGGACGCCGCTGCGTCCGGTCAGGCAGGCGTACTCGCCGGTGCCGCCGCCGTCGACGATCAGCACGTCGCCGTACTGGAGGGCCTGGATGGCGACGGAGCGCAACAGGGTGGAGGTGCCGCTGCCGGGGTGGCCCATGGCCAGCAGGTGGGGCTCGGTGGAGCGGATGCCGGTGCGCCAGACGACCGGCGGCACGTCGACCCGTTCCTCCCCGTAGGACAGGGGGAGCGTGCGCTGGACCTCGCTGGGGTCGGTGAAGCCGAGGACGGTCTCGCCGGGCGCGGTGACGAAGCGCTGGGCGGGGATGTCGGCGGGCAGCGGGGGCAGGGCGGTGACGGTGAGCTGGTTGCCCGCCTCCTCCCACGCGAAGTGGTACTCACGGCTCCGCCCGGCCTTGGCGGTGAGCAACTGCTCGATCCGCGCGCGGGCCGCGGGCTCGCCGTCCGGGAAGTAGGCGGGGTAGCGGATCACGAGGCGGCCGATGCGCCCGGCGTCGTCGAACTCGTGCGCCGCGTAGGCCTTGTCCCACTCCCCGCCGTGCGCGTACATCGGCGCCGGGTCCCCGGAGCTGGAGAAGTACGGCACCAGGGCCTCGTACAGCGCCTGGAGCCGTTGGGCCTGGGACTCGTCGGGCCCCTCGGGCGCCGCCGGGGTGCGGTCGCGGCCGTGCCAGGCCGCTGCCGCCATCACGGCGATGACGGCGAGCAGCGGCCCGTACGGCATCAGGGCCACGGCCAGGACCAGGGAAGCCACGAAGAACAGCAGTGGCCCGCGCTTGTCCTTGGGCGTGTCCGCCCACCTGCGCCGGCTGGCCGAGGCCAGCAGGCGCAGCCCGCGCGACACGGTGATCAGCGGCTGGAGGACGTCGGTGGCGCTGTCGGCCGCCGTCCGGGCCAGCTCCCTGCTCCGGGCGATCTGCGTCCGGGCGATCTGGGCGCTGTCCTTGCTCAGGACGCGGGGGAGGGGGCGCCGGGCCACTGCTGTCTCCTGAGGGTGCGTGCGGGCGGGACGGGAGGGGTCAGAACTTGATGCCGCCCAGGAGGCTGGCCAGGCTCTCTCCTCCGGCTTTGATGCTCGGGGCGATGCCCGTGGTCGACAGGTAGAAGCCGAAGAGCGCCGACACCGTGGCGTGCGATCCCTTCAGTCCGTCCTTGCGGAAGAACAGGAAGACGACGACGCCGAGCAGCAGCACGCCTGAGAGCGAGAGGATCATTTGGGGCCTCCTGGTGTCGATGGTGGGGGACAGTCACCATGAGTTCTTCCAGGATCACAGGATGTATCCATACGATTAAAGGTGCAACTGGGTGAAAAACGGGGGATTTCGCTCGCTCGGGTCAGCGTGCCGGACCGCGATTGACCAGGTGTGTTGCCGGTGCGGCGCCGTCGGCGGGCACTGCCGTTGATCCTTACCTCGGGCAGATCGGGTCATGTGCCGCGCGAGCCAGTACGCTGGCGATTCACCCGTACGAAGCAGTCACCGAATCAGCATGGAGAGGCGGTCCGGCCGATGAGTGAAGTTCCCGACCCCGAGGTCGTGGAGCTGGCGACCAAGATCTTCGATCTGGCCCGGCGGGGGCAGACCGAGGCGCTCGTGGCGTACGTCGACGCGGGTGTTCCGGCCAACCTCACCAACGACCGCGGCGACTCCCTCGTGATGCTCGCCGCCTACCACGGCCACGCCGGCGCGGTGCGCGCGCTGCTCGCCCGCGGCGCGGCGGCGGACCAGGTCAACGACCGGGGCCAGACCCCGCTCGCGGGTGCCGTCTTCAAGGGTGAGACGGACGTCATCAAAGCCCTCCTGGAGGGCGGAGCCGATCCTTCCGCAGGCACGCCGTCGGCCGTCGACACGGCCCGGATGTTCGGCAAGAAGGAGCTCCTGGAACTGTTCGGCGTCCACTGACGTCGACGCACTGACCAGGTACGACACGGAAAACGGGGGAGGCGGTACAGGGCCGCCGGAAATACGGTCGCGGCAGCACACACCGCGGGTCATCATGACGTCGTGATTCACGGACGCGATGGCTGGGCAGGTGTTGCCGCACCGCGCGGGCCGTGATGCGGTCCGCATGGGCCACCGACGAGAGGCAGAGAGAGATGGTCTACAGCAAGCAAGAGACGGCGGGCGCTCCGACGTTGTGTCACGCGGCCAGGTAATGCGTGTTTCCCGGTTGCGTCGACGCTTGATGTGAGGCTGTTTCCCATGTTCGATCCGGTCATAGCGCCCAGCGGTACGCTGCTCGGCCTGCTTCAGCGCGGCCGTGGCGACGGCACGCTGCACGCGCTCACGGCCCCGCGCGCCGAGGCGCTCGCGGCCCTGAACCACTGTGTGCTGCGCGACCCCCGCCACGACTGGCAGGTGGAGAACCGCTCCCTGTACTACGCCCGGCTCTACCTCGACCTGAACGGCGGGCTGGAGGCCGTGGAAGCGCACCTCTTCGACCCCGAGGACGTCGTCGACGCCGACGAGTCCCGCACCGGCCTGGCCCTGGCCGTCCTCGGCCACCTCGCCTCCTACGGCAGGCGGGACGCCCTGGAACTGCTGCGCAGGTACGCCGCGCACGGCTCCAACTGGGCGTGGGCCCTGGACGAGCTGGCCCTCAGGGACGACGACGCGGGCCTGCGCGCCCTCGCCGCCCCCGTCCTGGCCCGCTTCGCCACCGACCCCGAGGGCGAGGCCGAGCTGGCCGCCGCCGTACGCGACGCCTTCGAGCCACGGCCCTGGCGGCTGTGGGCCGAGGATCCGCGCGCGTCGATCGCCACGCGGGTGCGTGCCGCCCAGGAGGCCGGCTGTTTCGACCGCTGGCAGCGGCAGATGCGGCCCACCGGCCCCCGCCCCGACTGGAGCGTGCGCGCCGTCTTCGAGTGGGCCCAGCAGGGCATGGAGCGCGGTGCCGCCCTCCATGTGCCCGCCGCCCGCTGCCTGGTGGCCGTGGCCGGCCCGGAGGACCGGCCCGAGATCCTCCAGGCCGCCCGCGCCGGCACCGACGGCGCCCGCTGCACCGCACTGCGCTACCTCGCCGACAGCAACGACCGCGACGCGCTCGACCTGATCGAGGCGGCCGTGGCCGACGGCACGGCACCCGTCGTGGAGGCCGCCGTCGACGCCTTCGAACGCATGCGCAGCTTCGCCGCCGTCGACCGCGCGCGCGGCTGGGCCCAGCGCCCCGACGCGCTCGGTGCCGCCGCCGGACGCATGCTCGCCTGCCGCGGCGGCACACAGGACCGCGACCTGGTCCTCGGCGCCCTCCGCGAGGCCGTGCGCGGCGAGGGACCCGACGCCCCCACCCTGTGGACGCTCGTCGACGGCGCCGGCCGCCTCGGCATCGTCTGCGCCGCCCCCGTCCTGCGCCATGTCTACCGCGAGACGGCCTCCTCCCACCTCCGCGGCCGCGCCGCCCGCGCGCTGGCCGCCACCGATCCCTCCTTCGCCACCGGCTTCGCGGTCGAATGCCTGTGGGACTGCGAGGAGACCACCCGCGAACTGGCCGCACGGCACGCCGAGACCGGCGACGCCCGGGTCGTGGAACGCCTGCGCCGCCTGGCCGCCGATCCGGCCGAGGAGGACGAGGTGCAGACCGCGGTACGCAGCCGCTTCGGACCGGACGCGGCCCTCGGCTGAACCGCGCCGCACCCGGGAGCCTCGGCTGAGGCGTGTCCGCCGGCACCCGGCCGGACAGCCGCTCCGGCGGACGAGCGCCCGCCTGGTGAACGCCGGATGACCCGCGGGTCAGGTGGCCATGACGGCCGCCTGACCCGCTCGGGTGTGCAGCCCAACGCTCATGGGACGTTCCCCGCGCCGAAAGATCCAAGTTGACGCGGGCACGTCCAGCGCGGCGACAACACCCGTATGCGTGTCGTCATCGTGACCGAATCCTTTCCCCCCGATGTGAACGGCGTGGCCCACTGCGCGCTCCAGACCGCCCGGCACCTCGTGGACCGCGGTCACCTCCCCCTCGTCGTCGCCCCCGCTCCCGCGCCCGGCAGCGGCCCGGACACGGACGCCCCGTGCCCGGTCGTCCGGATCCCCTCCCTCCCGCTCCCCGGCTACCCCCAGGTCCGCGTCGCCCTGCCCAGCCGGCGTCTCGCCGCCGCCCTCGTCGCGCACCGCCCCGACGTGATCCACCTGGCCAGCCCCTTCGTCCTCGGTGTCCGCGGCATGGCCGCCGCCGCCCGGCTCGGGGTCCCGGCCGTCGCGGTCTACCAGACCGACCTGGCCGGCTACGCCCGTACCTACATGGGCGCCGGAGAAGCCGCGGCCTGGCGGCGCATCCGCTCCGTGCACGGCGCCGCCGACCGCACCCTGGCCCCCTCCAGCGCGGCCCGGTCCGACCTTCAGGCGCACGGCGTACCCCGGGTGCGGCTCTGGCCGCGCGGGGTGGACACCGTACGTTTCCGGCCACAGCACCGGGACGAGACACTGCGCCGCGACCTCGCCCCGAACGGCGAACCGATCGTCGGCTACGTCGGCCGGCTCGCCCCGGAGAAGCACGTCGAACTCCTCTCCGGAGTCTGCGGGCTGGCCGGGGTGCGGGTCGTGGTCGTCGGCGACGGACCCAGCCGGGCCCACCTGACCGAGGCCCTGCCCGGCGCCGTCTTCCTCGGCCGTCGCACCGGCGACGAACTGGCCCGGATCTTCGCCTCACTGGACGTGTTCGTGCACACCGGCCCCTTCGAGACGTTCTGCCAGACCGTCCAGGAGGCCATGGCCAGCGGAGTCCCGGTCGTCGCACCGGCCGCCGGCGGTCCGCTCGACCTGGTCGACCACGGCCGTACCGGCCTGCTGGTCCCGCCGCGCGACGCCGCCGCCGTACGGGAGGCCGTCCGCGCCCTCGCCGCCGACCCCGCGCGGCGCGCCGCGTACGGCGCCACCGCCCGCGCGACGGTCGAGGGCCGCACCTGGGCCACTGTCGGCGACCAGTTGATCGCCCACTACGACGACGTTCTCGCGGACCGGACCACGGCGGTGGCGGCATGACCGGGCCGGCCCTGCGCATCGTCCGCCTCGCCAACTTCGTCGCCCCCGCCTCCGGCGGGCTGCGCACCGCCCTGCGGGAACTCGGCAAGGGCTTCCGGGCCGCGGGCCACGAACCGGTCCTGATCGTGCCCGGCGAGCGGCACACCGACCGCGACACCGAGCAGGGCCGGGTCATCACCCTGCCCGGCCCGCTGCTGCCCGGTACCGGCGGCTACCGCGTCCTCACCGACAAGCGGCGCGTGGCCGCGCTCCTGGAGGAACTCGCCCCGGACCGCCTGGAGGTCTCCGACCGGACCACCCTGCGCTGGACCGGCCGCTGGGCCCGCCGCGCACGCGTGCCCGCCGTGATGGTCTCCCACGAGACCGCCGACGGCGTACTGCGCACCTGGGGCCTGCCCGAGCACCTGGCGCGGCGCGCCGCCGACTCCCTGAACACCCGGACCGCGCACGCCTACTCGCGGGTGGTGTGCACCACCGAGTTCGCCGAGCGCGAGTTCGTACGCATCGGCGCGCGCAACGTCGTACGCGCCCCCCTGGGGGTCGACCTGATGGAACGGCACCCCGCGCTGCGCGACCCCGGGCTGCGCGACCGCCACGCGCGCGGGGACGAGGCGCTGCTCGTGATGGCGTCCCGGCTGTCCGTCGAGAAACGCCCCGGCACGGCCCTGGACGCCCTGGAGGCGCTGCTGCGGCGCGGGCGGCGGGCGGTGCTCGTGGTCGCCGGGGACGGGCCGCTGCGGGCCCGGCTGGAGCAGCGCGCGCGGGACCGCGGGCTCCCGGTGACCTTCCTCGGGCACGTCTGCGACCGGACGTCCCTCGCCGCGCTCCAGGCGTCCGCCGACGTGTGCCTCGCGCCCGGCCCCGCCGAGACCTTCGGACTGGCCGCGCTGGAGGCCCTGGCCTGCGGCACACCCGTGGTGGCGAGCGCGTCCTCCGCGCTGCCCGAGGTCGTCGGGTCGGCGGGAGCCACCGCGGCGGGCGGCGGCGAGGCGTTCGCGGACGCCGTGGAACTGCTGCTGGACCGCGCCGAGCCCGAGCGGCGTGACGCGGCACGCGCGCGTGCGGAGTGCTTCGGCTGGGCGACGGCCGTGGAAGCCTTCCTGGCGGCCCACGACACGGAGGTGCTGCGCCCCGCCGACACCCGGCCCGCCGTACCGGAGGGCGTGGCATGAGCGCCGATGCCGCGACGGGGGGCGGCGGCTGCGCGCGCGTGCGTGGGTGTGGCCCGCGAGCCGACGCGGCGCCGGGACGCGGTGGCCCGTCTCGTTTCGTCGCGCTCGGGGACTCGCTGACCGAGGGCGTGGGCGACCCGGTCGGCGCCGGATGGCGGGGCTGGGCGGCGCTGCTGGCCGCTTCCCTCGCCGGGGACGGCGAAGAGGTGTTGTTCACCAACCTCGCGGTCAGCGGGGCGCAGACGCGGGACGTGCTGGAGAAGCAGACGCCGGCCGCCCTGGAGCTGCGCCCCGACCTGGTGTCCGTGGTCGTCGGCGTCAACGACACGCTGCGCCGCACCTTCGACGTCCACGCCGTGGCCGCCCACCTCGACCAGGTCTACGGCGCCCTGACCCGTCAGGGTGCCACCCTGCTCACCGCCTGCCTGCCCGACCCCGGCGCCATGCTCCGGCTCCCGGACGCCCTGGCCCGACCGCTGGCGCGGCGGCAACGGGCGGTCAACGCGGTCGTCCACGCGCTGTCCGAGCGGTACGGCGCCCTCCACCTGCACGCGGCGGACGACCGCTGGACCAGCGACCGGAGCCTGTGGAGCGCGGACCGGCTGCACCCCGCGGAGCGCGGTCACCGCCGGTTCGCCGTCCGCTGCCACGCCCTGCTCGCCGAGGCGGGCCACGCGGCCGGGGAACCTCCCTCACCCGAACCCGAGTCCCCCGGACCGAGCCGCACGGCGAGCCTGTGGTGGCTGGCCACGGCGGGAACCGCCTGGGTGCTCCGGCGCTGCGACGACCTGCTGCCGCAACTGCTGCTCCTGGCCGCCGGCGAACTGCGCCACCGCGCCCGGGGCACCGGGGACCACCTGGACCTGCGCGCGTCCGCGACGGTGTCGGCAGCGCTGGCGGCCCTGCCGGACGCCTGCGCCGAGGGGGCGGGGGCTCAGTGGCGCGGCGACGGGAGGGACGGGGCGGTCGGGGTGGCCGGCCTCGGAGCGAGGGAGGTGGTGGAGACGGCCGCCTCCGCGGGGGCCGTTCCGGCCGGTTGAGGCCGTCGGCGCCGCCCGCTGGCCTCGCCGGGGCAGCGGGGCAGCGGGGCGGCGGGGGAGCGGGGACTGCCGTCCCGGGCCCGGGGGCTCAGCGGCGGCGCACCGGCACGAAGCGGACCGGGGTGCCCGGCAGTGCCTGGGCGGCGGACGGGAGGTCGGCGGCGCGCACGACCGCGATCACCGGGTAGCCGCCGGTGGTCGGATGGTCCGCCAGGAAGACCACCGGGCGCCCGTCCGGCGGGACCTGGACCGCGCCCAGGACCATGCCCTCGCTGGGCAGTTCACCGGTCCGGGCCCGCTCCAGCGGGGGCCCCTCGGTGCGCAGTCCGATGCGGTTGCTCGCCGCGGAGACCCGGTACGCGCGCGTGGTGAGATCCCGCACCGCCCGCCCCGTGAACCAGTCGTCGCGCGGGCCGAGCGTCACCCGCAGCACGAGCTCGGCCGGCGGACCCGGCTGCGGCACCCCGTCCACGCGCGCGGGAGGGCCGGCCGGGGCGCCCAGCGGCAGCACCGTGCCGTCCGTGAGCGGCGCCGGACCGAGGCCGGACAGCAGGTCGGTGGCGCGGCTGCCGAGGACCGGCTCCACGGTGACTCCGCCGCCGACCGCGACGTAGCCGCGTACGCCGGCCGTGGCCGTGCCCACGTCCAGCAGTTCGCCCGCCGGTACCACGACCGGCGCGCCCCACGCGGCCGGGCGACCGCCCACCGTCACCGGGCACGGCGCACCGCCGACCGCGACGGTCACCGTCGAACGCGGGCGCAGCGCGCAGCCGTTGAGGGTGGTCTCCAGGACGGCGGCGTCCGGCGGATTGCCGACGAGCCGGTTCACCAGCGCGGCGGCGGGCCCGTCGAGCGCTCCGGAGCGGGGCACGCCGAGGTGCGCGTGGCCCGGCCGCCCGCGGTCCTGCACGGTGGTCAGCGCCCCGGCGCGCACGACGACCAGCGCACGATCGGTCATGGGGCCTCCCAGGCCACGGGCCGGGCGGGCACCGGGCACGCGCGCGCGTGCGCTGCCCGGCGCCGCCCGGCCACACCGTTTCCCCCGGGCCGTACGACCGCCGGTCCGGCTGCTTCCCCGGTGCGTGCCGATACGGCTGTGGCCGGTTTCCCGGTGCGTGCCGTCACGGCTGCGGCCGGTTCTCCGGTGCGCGTCCCCGCCGGTGCGCCCCCGTACTCCCCGCTCATGCGTCCCCCACCGGCACGAACCGCACGCGCGTGCCCGGTTCCAGCAGGGCCGCCGGGACGCGTGCCGGGTCCCACAGCACCGCGTCGGTCGTGCCGATCAGTTGCCAGCCACCGGGCGAGGAGCGCGGGTAGACGCCGGTGTACGGGCCGGCCAGGGCCACGGCGCCGGGCGGAACCGCCGTGCGCGGGGTGGCGCGGCGCGGCACGTGGTAGCGCTCCGGGAGCCCGGTGAGGTAGCCGAAGCCGGGGGCGAAGCCGCAGAAGGCCACCGTGAACTCGGTGCCGGCGTGGACGCGGGCCACCTCCCGTTGCGGCACCCGCCAGTGCGCGGCGACCGCCGCCAGGTCAGGACCGTCGTACCGCACGGGCAGCGTGACCAGCTCGCGCGCGCGGACAGGCACCTCCGGCACCCGCGCACCGGTCAGTTCCGCCGCCCAGCGGGCCGGCTCGGCCAGCCCGTCGAGCAGGACCGTACGGGCCGCCGGGACGATCTCGCGCACGGTGAGCGAGCCCTCCGCGCGGCGCCGCAGCAGCTCCGCGTGCACGGCCTGCGCCTCCTGCCCGGAGGCGACCTCGACGAGCAGCGCGTCGTCGCCGACGGGAAGCGCCCTCACGCGAACGCCTCCACCCGCACGCCCGCCGCCGCCAGCCGTTCCCGCACCCGCCGGGCCAGGCCGACCGCGCCCGGGGTGTCGCCGTGCAGGCACAGCGACCGGGCGCGCACCTGGATCCGCGCGCCGGAGCGCGCGATGACAGCGCCGGAGCGCGCGAGGCTCACCGAGCGCTCCACGACGGCGTCCGGGTCGGTCACCACGGCACCCTCGTGACCTCGCGGCACCAGCGTGCCCTCGTCGGTGTACGCGCGGTCCGCGAAGGCCTCCGTGACGGCCGGAAGACCCGCCTCGGCCGCCAGCTCCAGCAACCGCGAGCCGGGCAGGCCCAGCACCGGCAGCGAGACGTCCGCGAGGCGCACGCCCTCGATCACCGCGCCGGCCTGTTCCTCGTCGTGCACCACGCGGTTGTAGAGCGCGCCGTGCGGTTTGACGTACGCCACGCGCGCGCCCGCCGCTCGTGCGAACACCTCCAGGGCGCCGATCTGGTAGGCCACTTCGGCCGCCAGCTCGGCGGGCGGCACATCCATCGCGCGCCGCCCGAAACCGGCCAGGTCCCGGTAGGAGACCTGCGCGCCGATCGTCACCCCGCGTTCGGCCGCCCGTTCGCACACCCGGCGCATGGTGGCCGCGTCCCCGGCGTGGAAGCCGCAGGCCACGTTGGCACTGGTGACGACGGACAGGAGCTGGTCGTCGTCGGTCAGGTGCCAGCGGCCGAAGCCCTCGCCCAGGTCGGCGTTCAGATCGATCGCGGTCATGGTGTTCTCGCGTCTCCGGTTGTCGTGGCGCTCTCTCGTGCGCGGGGTCGGGGTTGCGGTACGCACGGTCGCGGCTCAGTCGACGCCGACCAGCCGGTACTGCTCGTCCCGTGCGTCGGTCAGGAACATCTGGCCCGGCGCGTGGGTGATCGCGAACGGCGGCCGGGACGCCATCACGGCCGCCTGTGGGGTCACCCCGCAGGCCCAGAACACCGGGATGTCGCCGTCGGCGACGGTCACCGGGTCGCCGAAGTCGGGCCGGCCGAGGTCCTCGATGCCGAGGGCCGCGGGATCCCCGCAGTGCACCGGACCGCCGTGCACGGCCGGCAGCAGGCTGCTCTCCCGGATGGCCGCGCCCAGACGCTCGGGCGGCACCGGCCGCATGGAGACCACCATCGGCCCGCGCAGCCGGCCCGCCTCCCGGCAGGCCCTACTGGTCACGTACATCGGCACGTTCCGGCCCTGCTCGACGTGCCGGATCGGCACGCCCGCGCGGGCCAGCGCCCACTCGAAGGTGAAGCTGCACCCCAGCAGGAACGACACCAGGTCGTCCCGCCAGTACGCGCGCGCGTCCGTGGGTTCGTCCACCAGCTCGCCGTCCTGCCACACCCGGTAGCGCGGCAGATCGGTGCGCAGGTCGGCGCCCTCGGCGAGGACGGTCGTCGGGGAACCGGCGTCCGTGACGTCGAGCACGGGGCACGGCTTGGGGTTGCGCTGGCAGAACAGCAGCATGTCGTAGGCCCAGTCGGCGGGCACCGCGATCAGGTTGGCCTGGGTGTGGCCCGCCGCGACCCCGGCGGTCGGCCCGGTGAGGCCGCCGCGGAAGCGGGCCCGCGCGGTTTCCGGGCTCCACGCGTGCGCGTGCGCGTCGACGGTGGTGACGGGCCGGTCCTCGGTACGGTTCACCCGCGTCATGCCAGTTCCTTCCCGCGCGTCTCCGGCAGCCCGAGCAGCGCCAGCGCCGCGAGGCCGTAGCCGATCGCGCCGAAGACCAGCGCGCCGCCGACGCCCCAGCTGTCCGCCAGGAAGCCCACCAGGGTCGGGAACACCGCGCCGACCGCGCGGCCGGTGTTGTACGTGAAGCCCTGCCCGGTGCCGCGTACCGCCGTCGGGTACAGCTCGCTCAGGTAGGAGCCGAAGCCGCTGAAGATGGCCGACATGCAGAAACCGAGCGGGAAACCGAGCACCAGCAGCAGGGTGTTGGCGCCGTGCGGGATGTTCGCGTACGCCAGGATGCACACCGCCGACAGCAACGCGAACAGCCAGATGTTGTTCCGCCGGCCGAGCCGGTCGGTGAGGTGACCGCCGGTCAGGTAGCCGAGGAAGGCGCCGGAGATCAGGAAGGCCAGGTAGCCGCCGGTGCCGACGACCGACAGGCCGCGGTCGGACTTCAGGTACGTCGGCACCCAGGTCGCCAGGGTGTAGTAGCCGCCCTGCACGCCCGTGGAGAGCAGGCTCGCGAAGACCGTGGTGCGCAGCAGGCCGGGGGCGCCGTCTGCGCGGGCCGGCCGGAAGATCGCGGCGAACGAGCCCCGGCGCGGGTCCTGTTCGCGGGCCGCCGTCGCCGTGGGGGCGTCGTGCACCGAGCGGCGCAGCCAGACCACGAGCAGCGCGGGCAGGGCTCCGGTCCAGAACATCACCCGCCAGGCCAGGTCGTCGCCGGCGAAGGAGAACACCAGGGTGTAGACGACCGCCGCCAGACCCCAGCCGACCGCCCAGGAGCTCTGGATGGCGCCGAGCGTACGGCCCCGGTGGCGCGCGCTCGCGTACTCGGCGACCAGGATGGCGCCGACCGCCCACTCGCCGCCGAAGCCGAGGCCCTGGAGGGCGCGGAAGACCAGCAGGGTCTCGTAGGTGGGCGCGAAGCCGCAGGCGACCGTGAAGACGGCGTACGTGACCACCGTGATCATCAGGGCCCGGACGCGGCCCACCCGGTCCGCGATGACGCCCGCGGCGGCGCCGCCGACCGCCGATACGACCAGGGTGACGGTGGTGAACAGGCCGGTCTGGCCGCTGCTGAGGCCGAAGTACGCCGAGAGCGCCACCATGCTCAGCGGCAGGGTGAAGTAGTCGTACGAATCCAGGGCATAGCCGCCGAAGGCTCCGGCGAACGCGCGCCGGCCGCGCGGGCCGAGGGCGCGCAGCCAGGTGAACGCGCCGTCCTCGGCGGTGTGTTCGGCCGGTGCCGGCCGCGATTCGGTGGAGGGCACGGAACGTGGCGGTGGGGTCGTGCTCATGGGCACCTCGCAGAAGAGGGACGGAGGGTGCTGGGAAGTGAGCCGTGCGGAGCACCGTAGAGGATCGTTCAACGATCCTTCAATACCCGTGTTGTTTCATCCTGGTGTCTGCGATTGAATTCCGGGCATGGCAGAGGAGCTGACGGGACTGGCCGGCGACCGGGTCCTTCTGGGCCGCACGAGCACCGCGGAGCGCGTTTCGGACATTCTCAGAAGCCGCATCTCCGAGGGGTACTTCCCGCCCGGCACCCGGCTGTCCGAGGACGGCATCGGGGGGGCGCTCGGCGTCTCCCGCAACACCCTGCGCGAGGCGTTCCGGCTGCTCACCCACGAGCGCCTGCTCATCCACGAACTCAACCGGGGCGTGTTCGTCCGGGTCCTGACCGTCGAGGACGTGGAGGACATCTACCGCACGCGCTCCCTCGTCGAGTGCGCCGTCGTCCGCGGGATGGGCGAACCGCCGTACCGGCTGGACGGGCTGGTCGCCGCGGTCGAGGAGGGACGCGCGGCGGCCGCGGAGAATGACTGGAAAGGGCTGGGCACGGCCAACATCCACTTCCACCGGGAACTGGTCGCCCTCGCCGGCAGCGAACGCACCGACGAGCTGATGCGCAGCGTCTTCGCCGAGCTGCGCCTGGCCTTCCACGTCGTGGACGACCCGCGCCGGCTGCACGAGCCGTACCTCGTCCGCAACGCCCAGATCCTCCAGGCGCTCCAGGCCGGCGACCGGCACGGCGCCGAACGCCTCCTGGAGACCTATCTCACGGACTCGCTGGAACGGGTCGTCGAGGTGTACCGGCGCAGGGTGGGCGAGGAGGGCACCCCGTAGCGGGACGGGGAACCGCGCGACGGGCCGGACGGCCGGGCGAGGACCCCGTGGCGGCGCGGGAACCGCGCGACCGGCCGGGCGGAGCGCTTGCCGGCGACGGCCGCGGCCGTCGCCGGCGAACCGGCGGAACCGCTCGTTTGGGCCGATGTCAGACCCAGGACCTAGTCTGTGCACCGTGACTTCGCCTGCATCGACGGACCGTGTTCCGCCCCAGCTCAGCGCGGGGCCGCGCCCGGCTCCGGGCCCGGCCGCCGACGAGGGGCTGGCGCGTCGGCTGCGCGCCCTCGCCTGCACGGCGCCGCTGCACGACCTGGACGCCCGCAAGACCAACCTGGCCGGCGAGTACTCGGTGTACGGGATGGCCGAGGTGGCGCTGGCCGCCATCGACCTGGTCACCCTGAACATGGACTTCGACACCGGCGCCGACCACGAGCAGATCGTGGCCCGGCTCCTCCCGCGCATCGCCGCCCAGGCCCCGGGCCGGCCCGCCGCCGAACACGAGCGCGTGGCCCGCTGGGTGCTGGAGAACCTGATCAACGTCGGCAGCGTGGACCGCGGCTTCCGCGCGGTCTACGGCACCTTCGCGCCCGACGGCACGTACGTCCGCCGCGACTACGACTTCAAGCTGATCGAGGAGGTCCCCGGCCCCGGCGGCACGGTCTACCTGCGGACGACGGACGAGGCGGTCAACGTCCTGGTCGGCGCCCTCGACACCGACGTCACCAGCGCCCAGATCGCCGCCGAGGTCAAGCTCGAGGTGCTGATCAGCCGCGGCCGGCTCGCCGACGCCCAGCTCGCCGCCGAGCAGGCCCGCTACCGCACGGTCCAGTACTCCGAGACGCTGCGCCGGGCCCTGGAGGCCACCCGGCGCAACGTCCGCGCGGTCGACTGGCTGGGCGCCGTCCCCGACATGATCGCCGAAGCCCTGGACCACGTGGCCGAGCGCTACCGCCACGAGAACGCGATCCTCACCAACATCCGCAAGGCCCGCGACGAGACCGAGGACCCAGGGCACAAGCGCCGCGCCGCCGAACTCGTCGACATCGTCAAGGACTGCATCCGGCGCCACACCCAGCTCCAGTCGCGCCTGCTGGAGGCGGGCCCGCTGTTCCGCGCCGAACAGGACCGGCAGGCCTTCGCCACGCCGGCGACGGCGTCCGGGATCGACCTCTACGGCCATCTCGTCGCCCCCGTCCTGCCGCTGCCGCTGGAGCAGGCGATCCGGGTCACCGACGCCTTCTTCGCCCGCGGCACGGGACTGCGCACCCCGGTGTCCGTCCGGGTCGGCGACCTCGTGGACATACTGCTGACCCCGCCCGTGGAGCGGGAGCACCTGGGCGCGGAGATGCCCGAGCCCGACCTGATCGCGACACCGGACGACAGCCGCTTCAGCGAGGAGCAGCTGGCCGCGGCGCGGGACCTGCTGGACCTGCCCGCGGACGCCCCGAGGAGACTGTCCGGGCTGCTGGCCGAGGCCCGGCGGACCGGGGACCCCGACCTCGCCTACCTGGTGGCGCTGCTGGCGGTCCACGCGGCCAGCCCGCCCGTCGGCACCGCCTACCGGCAGGGCGAGGAGAAGCTGCTGTTCGCCGTGGACGACGGCACCGAGCTGGACGATCCCGAGTTCGGCGGGGCGGACCTGATCGTGGGGACCGCCCTGCTGGACGCGGCCGGGATGGCCGCGGACCGGACGGAAGCGGCATGAGCGGCATGAGTGGACAAGAGCACGACAAGGAGCCGAACCCGTGACCGAGCACGTCGACCGGAGTGAACCCGAGCCTGCCGCCGCCCCGGCGGGTTCCGCCGTCACCCCCGCCGACGCCGCCGACGCGGCGCGGCTCGTCGCCTTCGGACTCCAGCCCAAACTGGCGCCCGCCCGCGACCAGGAGTACACCGAACTGCTGCGCCGCTACCGCGAGGACCCGGCGTTCGCCCGGCTCGCCGACGCCGTCGCGGCCGGTCTGGGGCTCGTCGTGCTGGAGGTGTCCCCGCGCGCGGGCATGGCCGTGACCGCCGCCGAGGACTCGGTGTTCGCCGTCCGCATGGGCGACTACGCGCGTCGCACCGCCGCCGACTCCGGCGACCGCTTCCTGCACGGACTCGCCCATCTCGCGGTCGCCGCGCTGGCGTTCCCGCGCCCCGAGGACCTGGCCGACGACTCCTACATCGGCCGGGTCACCGTCAACGGCGTCGACGCCTTCGTCCGGCAGGCCTGCCGCCGCCTGGAGGAGCGCGCCGAGGAACAGGGCGAGAACACCGACCCGGCGACCGACGCGCCCGGCCTGGAGGCGGCCTGGCGGATCTGGGCCAGACGCAGCGCCACGGGCGCCACCAAGGACGCCCGCCGGCCGGCCGCCTCCACCACCGGCATCGTGGCGAAGGCCATGGCCTTCCTCACCGACTCGGGCTTCCTGCAGCGCACCGGCGACGACAACGGCGGCACCTACCGCACCACGGCCCGCTACCAGCTCCAGGTCCGCGACCTGGCCGGCAGCGCCGCCCTGGCCGAACTGGTCGAGCTGGGCATCGTCCCGGTCACCGACGGCACGGCCACCCTGCTGCCCGCCCAGGACACCGACGACCTGGAGCTGGTGGCCGACGCCGGACTGCCGTTCCACTCCTGACGCGCTGAAGCTCCCGCAGCTCCAGACGATTCGAACCACCGCACCTTTCACCAGACTTACGAGAGTCCGCCATGTACGAGCTGTCCCGGGTCCGCCTCTACTCCATCGGTCCCGCCGGTGCGCGCTACGCCGACACCGTGCTGGACCTGCGGGGTGTCGGCGAGCCCGTGCCCGACCCGGCGCCCGCGCAGGCGGAGTTCTTCGAGGAGGAGCCGTCCGGTCCACCGCGCCGGCCCGCGCCCGCGGGCGTGCTCTTCCTGGAGAACGGCGGCGGCAAGTCCGTCCTGCTCAAGCTGATCTTCTCGGTGATGCTGCCGGGCCACCGCAACACCCTCGGCGGCGCCAGCTCGGGCGTGCTGCGCAAGTTCCTGCTCGCCGACGACTGCGGCCACGTGGCCCTGGAGTGGCAGCACGTGCTGACCGGCGAGTGCGTCGTCGTCGGCAAGGTCAGCGAGTGGCGCGGCCGGCAGGTCTCCAACGACCCGCGCAAGTTCGCCGAGGCCTGGTACTCCTTCCGGCCCGGCCCCGGCCTCAGCCTGGACAACCTGCCCGTCGCCGAGTCCACCGCCGTACGGCCGCCCGCCGAGGGCACCTCGGGTGCGCACGGCCGCCGCCGCACCATGAAGGGCTTCCGCGACGCCCTCATGGAGGCCGGCAAGGTCTACCCGCACCTGGAGGTGCACTGGGAGGAGATCCACGAGCGCTGGACCGAGCACCTCGGCGACCTCGGCCTCGACCCCGAACTCTTCCGCTACCAGCGCGAGATGAACGCCGACGAGGGCGAGGCGGCCGGCCTCTTCGCGGTCAAGAAGGACTCCGACTTCACCGACCTGCTGCTGCGCGCGGTCACCGACACCCGGGACACCGACGGCCTCGCCGACCTCGTCAGCGGCTTCGGCAACAAGCTCGGGCGGCGCGCCGAGCTGATCGCCGAACGGGACTTCACCGCCGGCTCGGTCGACCTGCTCGGCCGGATCGTCGAGGCCGCCGAGACGCGTTCCCGCGCGCGTGACGTCCACGCGGGCGCCGAGCGCCGCACCCGCACACTGGCCAGGCGGCTGTCCGCGCGAGCCGTGCGGGAGCGGATCCGTGCCGCCGACCTCGCCCAGCGGGTGACGGCCGCCGCGTACGCCGTCACGCACTCCGAGGGCGCCCGCGAGCGCAGCGCCCTCGTCGCCGCCGAACTCGCCTACCGGCACGCCTCCCTGGCGCTGGCCGCCGCCGAGAAGTCCGCCGCCGCGCAGAAGCGCGAGCTGGCCGACGCCCGCACCCTGCACTCCGCCTGGCAGGCGGCCGAGGCCGTGCTGCGCCACCGCGCCGCCGCCGACCGCGTCGCGCGCGTGTCCGCCGCCATCCAGGAGGCCGAACGGGACGCGGCGCCCGCGCTCGCCGCCCGCGCCAAGGCCGCCGTGGACCTCGTACGGGCCCTGCACGCCGCCGCCGGGAGCGCCGAGGCCCTCGCCAACGAGGAGGAGGAGCGTTCCGCGGCCCTCCAGGAGGCCGGCGACACCGCCTACCGGGACTCCACCGCCGCCGCCACCGAGGCGCAACGGGCCCGCAGCGAGGCCGGGCACCTGCGCCAGCGGCTCGGCGAGGTCGAGCAGGAGACCGCCGAGGCCGTCCGCGCGGGCTGGCTGGACGACAGCGCCCCGGACGCCGACCCGGCGCGGGCCGCGCTCGCCGCCAGCGACGCCGAGAAGACCGCCGTGGCCGCCTGGGACGCGGCCCGCGAGGCCGCCCGCAAGGCCGCCGAGCAGGCGCGCGAGGCAGCCTCCGCCGAATCCCGCGCGGAGCTGACGGCGGCCCGCGCGGCGGACGCGGCCACCGCCGCCGAGCGCGCCCACGAGGCCGAGCGGCGCCTCGCCGAGTCGCTGGCCGCCGAGGAACGGCTCGCGGAGCTGCTGAGCCTGCCGGGCGCGCCGAGCGTGGCCCGGGTGCCCGCGCCCAGGACGGAGGAGGCCGGCCACACCCGCGCACCGGCGGCCGAGCCCGCCCACGGCGTCCTCACCCCCGAGGAACTCGACCGCTGTGCCGACGAGTTGCGCGAACTCCTCGACGGGGCCGTGTCCACCGCCGAACGGCACCTGTTCGACCTGCGGACGGCCGCCGCCGACGACGCCCGCATCCTCGGCGCCCTCGGCGACGGCGGGCTGCTGCCGCCCGGCCCGGACGTACTGGCCACCGTCGAGTTCCTCGGCGAACACGGCATCCCGGCACTGCCCGGCTGGCGCTACCTGGCACAGGCCGTCGACCCCGCCGACCACGCGCGCGTGCTCGCCGCCCGCCCCGAACTGGTCGACGGCGTGATCATCACCGACCCGGACACGCACGCGCGTGCCCGCGAGGCCCTCGGCGACGCCGCGCTGCTGCCCCGCTCCGCCGTCGCCGTCGGCACCGCCGCCGCGCTGCTCGCCCCGCCCCCCGCCCAGGGCACCACCTCCGGCGACGTCTTCCTCGTGCCGCCGAACCCGGCCATGCACGACGAGCACGCCGCCGACGAGGAACGCCAGGCACTGCGCGCCCGGGCCACCGCACGCGACGAGGAGATCCGCGCCCTCGCCGCCCGCCTCGGCAAGGACCGCGAACTGGCCGCGCGGCTAGCCTCCTGGCGCACCGGCTGCCCCGCCGGGCGCCTCACCGAGCTGGCCCGGGCCGCCGAGGAGGCCCGCGCCTTCGCCGAGGAGGCCGAAGCGGAACTCGCCGAGGCACGCACGGTACGGGCGGAGGCCGACGAGTCCGCCGCCGAGGCCGCCCGGATCCGCGACGAACGGCAGGAGGCCGCGCAGAAGGCCCGGCGCGCCGCCGACGCCCTCGCCGGCCTCGCCTTCCGGCTCCGCGAACGCGCCGGCTGGCAGGTGAGACTGCGCGAACTCGCCGACGAGGCCGCCGAGTCCGAGGCCCGGGCACAGACCTGCCTGGAGCGCGCCCGCGCCGCCGACGAGGACCGCCGCGCCGCCCAGCGCGCGGCCGACGACGCCCGCCGCACCGCGCGCGCCCTGCGCGCCGAGCGCGCCGAGATCGCCGGCGCCCCCGACGACGTACCCGTCGCCGACGACGACGCCCCGAAGGCCTCCCTGCCCGCCCTGCGCGAGGCCTACCGGGCCGCCTCCCAGGTGTACGAGAAGGTCGGCGTCGGTGCCGACCTGCGCGCCGAACAGGCCCGCGCGGAGAGCGACGAGAGCGCCGCCCTGGCCGAACTGGACCGGCTCAGCAACAAGGTCCGCACCCGGGCCGAGCAACTGCTCCAGTCGCCCGACGGCGCCGACGGGCCCTCCCGTCAGGCCGCCGCCGCACGCGCGGAGGAGCTGGTGCAGCTGCTGGAGACCCGGATGTCGACCGCGAGCGAGCAGCTCGGCCGGCTGCGCGGCGAGGCCGAGCGGCACGCGCCCGAGGACGGCGAAGCCCACACCGAGCTGCCCGGGGAACTCGTCCCGCGCGACGCGGAGCACGCCCAGGCGCTGCTGCGCACCGCCACGGCCGAACTCGCCGCGCGCACCGAGGCGCTGGCCGAGGCCCGCGAGGCGCACGCCGAACTGCTGGACGCCCACCGCGCCGCCGAGGACGCGGCCGGCGGCTTCGACGAGATCGCCGCGATGCTCCGCGACCTGCTGCGCGAACACGCCCCCGAGGAGGAGCAGGAGGACCCGGAGCCGTACCCGGGCACCCTGGAGGAGGCCCGGCACTCCGCCGCCGAGGCCCGCCGTTCGCTGCGGGGCTGCGCCGCCGACCTGTCCGCCGCCGAGGCGGCCGTGCGCGAGGCGAGCGACGTCCTCGTCCGGCACGCCAACTCCACGCGCTACGAGCAGGTCCGCACTCCCGCCCGGCAGCAGATCCGCGAACTGCCCGCCTCCGCGCTGCCCGAGCACGCCCAGAAGTGGGCGGACGCCTTCGCGCCGCGGCTGCGCGTCCTGACGGACGAACTGGCCCAGCTCGAACGCAACCGCGACTCGATCGTGGACCGGCTGCGCGGTCTCGTGGAGTCGGCACTGGCGACCCTGCGCTCCGCCCAGCGGCTCTCCCGGCTGCCGGAGGGGCTCGGCGAGTGGTCCGGCCAGGAGTTCCTGCGCATCCGCTTCGAGGAGCCCGACCACGCCACGCTCACCGAACGGCTCGGCGAGGTCATCGACGAGGCCACCCGCGCGGCCGTCAGGAAGAACTCCGACCTGCGCCGTGACGGCATGTCCCTGCTGCTGCGCGGCGTCGCGGCCGCCCTCCAGCCGAAGGGCGTGGCCGTCGAGATCCTCAAGCCCGACGCCGTGCTGCGCGCCGAGCGTGTCCCCGTCGGCCAGATGGGCGACGTCTTCTCCGGCGGCCAGCTGCTCACGGCGGCCATCGCCCTGTACTGCACGATGGCCGCGCTGCGCTCCAACGACCGGGGCCGGGACAAGCACCGGCACGCCGGCACGCTCTTCCTGGACAACCCGATCGGCCGGGCCAACGCGACCTACCTGCTCGAACTCCAGCGAGCGGTGTCCGACGCGCTGGGCGTCCAGCTGCTCTACACCACCGGTCTGTTCGACACCACCGCCCTCGCCGAGTTCCCCCTGGTCATCCGCCTGCGCAACGACGCCGACCTCAGGGCGGGCCTGAAGTACATCAGCGTGGAGGAACACCTCCGGCCCGGCCTTCCCCAGCCGCCCCGCGCCGGAGAGGCGGTGCACAGCGAGATCACGGCGACGCGGATGTTCAAGAAGCCCGCGCCGAGCGCCCCCTAGACGCGCGGTTCCTGGCCGCGGGGATCCTGCGGCCCGGGGTTCGGCGGCCGGGCTTCCGTACGCTGCGTCGCCAGGTCACCGGACGCGCGGCCACCGGGCTCGCGGCAGCCAGGACTCCGGTGAGACCGACCGCCTGCGGTCCGAACGCCGTCCGTCAGGCGTCAGGAGTGCGACAGCCGCCCCGCGCCGCCGGTCCGGCGTATCCGCTCCTGGTCGCCCACGCTCACCCGCTCCTGGCGCCGGCGGGCTCGCCGCTCCCGGCGCAGGGCCCGGGCCGTGCTGCTCGGTTCGGAGACCACGCCGTACCGCTGGTTCCACACCTGGCGGGTGACCCACACGTCGACCACGGCCCAGGTGGCCACCACCGTGCTGGCCACCCCGCTGATCACCATGGGGAACGCCAGCCAGGACCCGGCCAGCGTGCACAGGAACGCCACCATCGCCTGGATCAGCGTCACGGATATGACGAGGACCGCCCGCACCGCCGCCCTGCGCACCGGATCGGGCAACGGATGCCGGCGCGCGGGCTCCTCGACCCACAACGGGCGGTAGTCCTGCCGCGGTTCGTCACCGCCGCGCCCCGCGGAACGCTCCGTCCCCGATATGTCCCGATCCGGCGCCTGCTTGTGCCGCCGCGCCTGCGAGCGCTCCGCCACACTCTCCCCGGGCGCCCCGCGCCGCTCAGCCGTGCCCATCACCGTGTCACTCCCCACCGCCGGCCAACCGTTCGCCCCGGCATCCGAAGACCCCGACTCCCCAGTGGCTGCCCGGCTTGCGCTGTTTTACGCCGCCGGAGCGCGGGATGCAGCTCACCTGTGGCCCATTCCGCCCCCGTCTCCCATGGAGAAGGACGCACGAGATCCCCCGAAGATTCCCAACGGGCGAAAAATTCCGGCCAACCGCCCGGCCGTGCGCCGGTCATGCGCACGGCGTGGGTGTCCGGATCGTGGTGGCGATCTCCCCCCATGCCCGGACAACTCGCCATGTCTGGCAGCCGGTACGGAAGTTCGCCCTCCGGACATGTCTTCGAGTTAACTGTGAGGCGGTAGTAGGCTCGCGCCGTTTGTTGACGGACATGAGCACCCCCGGCCGGCGGGGGTCGAGCTGGGGGAGGCCATGCGCTTTCGCGGGAAGTCGATCCGCCGGAAGATCGTGGCGCTGCTTCTCGTGCCGCTGGTGTCCCTGACCGCCGTCTGGGGCTTCGCCACCGTGCTCACGGGGCGCGAGGTCACCCAGCTGTTCCGCGTGACCGACATCGTCGAGGACATCGGCTACCCCACCGAGGATACCGTTCGCGCCCTGCAGCAGGAGCGCCGCCAGACCCTCGTCTACCTCGCCGACCCGCGGGCCTCCGAGGCCCTTTCGGCGCTGCGCCGCACCCGCACCGCGACCGACCGGGTGATCGCCACCGTCCGCCGGAACGCCGAGGACGAGGACATCCGGGACGGCGTGGACGTGGACGACGGCGAACACCTCACCGCTCTCCTGGACGCCCTGGACGGTATCGGTCCCCTGCGCCGCAGCGTCGAGGCAGGCACCCTCACCCGCGCCCAGGCGTTCGACCTCTACAACCGCCTCGTGGACCCCTGCTTCGCGCTCCTCGCGTCCCTCGACGGCCTGGACGACGTCGAACTCGACAAACAGGCCCGCGCCCTGGTGAACGTCACCCGCGCCCGCGAGCTGCTCTCCCGCGAGGACGCCCTGCTCGGCTCCTCCCTCGTCGTCGGCCGGCTCACCCGCGACGAGACCCACGACATCTCCGACCTCGTCGCCCAGCGCACCCTCCTGTACGACATCAGCCTCCCCCTGCTGCCCGCAGCGGAGCGCGACCGCTACGAACGCTTCTGGAAGAACGCCACCACCGCCACGCTGCGGGGAGCCGAACGGACCGTCATCGCCTCGGACGCCGGCACCCCCGGCGAGGTCACCGCCAAGAGCTGGGACTCCTCAGCGGCGACCGTCCTGGACGAACTCGGCACCCTGGACGACCAGGTGGGCGACCGCTTCGAGGACCGTATGCGCCCGGTGGCCATCGGCGTCATCGTGCAGGCGGCAGTCGCCGGCGCCCTCGGCCTGGTCGCGCTCCTGCTCTCCGTCGTGCTCTCCATCCGGGTCGGCCGCGCCCTCATCCGCGACCTGCGCCAGCTGCGCCTGGAGGCGCACGACGCGTCCGGTGTCCGGCTGCCCAGCGTGATGCGCCGGCTGTCGGCGGGCGAACAGGTCGACGTCGAGACCGAGGTCCCGCGCCTGGAGTACGACAAGAACGAGATCGGCGAGGTCGGGCAGGCCCTCAACACCCTGCAGCGCGCGGCGGTCGAGGCCGCCGTCAAACAGGCCGAGCTGCGGGCCGGCGTCTCCGAGGTCTTCGTCAACCTCGCCCGACGCAGCCAGGTGCTGCTGCACAAGCAGCTCACCCTGCTCGACAGCATGGAGCGCCGGACCGAGGACACCGACGAACTCGCCGACCTGTTCCGCCTGGACCACCTAACCACCCGCATGCGCCGGCACGCCGAGGGCCTCGTGATCCTCTCCGGGGCCGCGCCCTCCCGGCAGTGGCGCCGGCCCGTGCAGCTGATGGACGTGGTCCGCGCCGCCGTCGCCGAGGTCGAGGACTACGAGCGCATCGAGGTCCGGCGCCTGCCGCGGGTGGCCGTCACCGGGCCGGCCGTGGCCGACCTCACCCACCTCGTGGCCGAACTCCTGGAGAACGCCACCGTCTTCTCGCCCCCGCACACCGCAGTCCAGGTCCTCGGCGAGCGGGTCGCCAACGGATTCACCCTGGAGATCCACGACCGGGGTCTCGGTATGACGGCCGAGGCACTCCTGGACGCCAACCTGCGCCTCGCCGAGACACCCGAGTTCGAACTCTCCGACACCGACCGGCTCGGACTCTTCGTGGTCAGCCGCCTCGCCCAGCGCCAGAACGTGCGGGTCTCCCTCCAGCCGTCGCCGTACGGCGGCACCACCGCCGTGGTGTTCATCCCCGACGCGCTGCTCACCGACGACGTGCCGGACACCAACGGCGTCGGATTCCGGCTCGACCGGAACCGTCCGGCGAAGGGTGCCGAGCAGGCGCTGGGCCGCGGTGCCGGACGGTCCCCGGCCCCGCTGCAACTGCCCGGCCTGCCGACCTCCCTGCTGGACGGCCCGGTGGAGCTGGAGGCGCCCGTCGATCTCGACACGCTGGACGACTTCCCCGGCGCCCTCCCGGACGACGACAGCGAGCGCGGCGGTCTGTTCCGCCCGCGCAGGATCCGCCCGGACGACGAGGAGCAGGCAGCCACCCCGCCGGCCGGCCACCCGCCGCACGGCGGCACCCCGGAACACGGGGCCGTACCGCTGCCCCGGCGGCAGACACCCAAGCTCGTCAGCTCGCACGGCAAGCCCGTCACCGGCCAGCGGCCCCGCCGCGGCGAACCGGATCCCGGGCCCTCGGCCGTCACGCGCCGCGCCGACACGGACGGACCGGCCCCGCTGCCCACCCGCCGCCGCATGTCCTCCCGGGGGCCCGCCGCACGCACCGACCCCGCCGAGGACGGCACCGCGACGCCGGCCGGGAGCACCGCAGCGGCTTCCGGGGCTCCGGCGCTGCCCAGGCGCACCCGGACCGAGACCCCGTCCGGCACCCGCGGCCCGGAGGACACCGCACCTCCCCGCCCCGGCACCGGCGGCCCGGCGGACACAGCCCCGCCCCGCTCCGGTACCGCCGCACCCGACACTGCCCCGGCACCGCAGCCGGGCACCGGGCCGCTGCCCCGGCGCGTACGCCAGGCGAGCCTGGCACCCCAGCTCAAGCACGGCACCGACCGGCGCGACGAGCGCGCCACGGATCCCGCCGACCGCGACGCCGAAGAGGTCCGCAGCCGCATGGCCTCGCTCCAGCGCGGCTGGCAGCGCGGCCGCGAGGAGAACGCCGCGGGCGACGAGGCCCGAACCGGCACAGCACAAGGAACGACTAAGGGGGACGGTCGATGACCGCACCGAAGGCGACCGGCCACACGGCGACGGACAAGGGGGAGCTGAACTGGCTCCTGGACGATCTGGTCGACCGGGTCGCCAGCATCCGCAAGGCCGTCATCCTGTCCGGCGACGGGCTGGCCACGGGGGTGTCCAAGGACCTGACCAGGGAGGACAGCGAGCATCTGGCCGCCGTGGCGTCCGGCTTCCACAGCCTCGCCAAGGGCGTCGGCCGCCATTTCGAGGCGGGCAGTGTCCGGCAGACGGTGGTCGAGCTGGACGACGCCTTCCTCTTCGTCACCGCCGCCGGGGACGGCAGCTGCCTCGCCGTCCTCTCGGACGCCGACTCCGACGTCGGGCAGGTCGCCTACGAGATGACGCTCCTGGTGAAGCGGGTCGGCGTCCATCTGGGTACCGCCCCGCGCACCGATCTGCCCGCAGGCGGGTAGTGGGATGACATGAGCGCAGACGGTCAGGCAAGAAACCACTGGTTCGACGACGAGGCCGGCCCGGTCGTCCGTCCGTACGCCATGACGCGTGGCCGCACCACGAGCGAGGGTCAGCACCGCCTCGACCTGATCGCGGTGGTCGTCACGGAGCCGGACACGGGCGACCCGGACTCGGACCCGACGCTGTCCCCCGAACACGTGGAGATCGTCGGGCTCTGCCGGGACGTGCCCCAGTCGGTCGCCGAACTGGCCGCGGAACTCGACCTGCCCATCGGCGTCGTCCGCGTCCTCATCGGCGACCTGGTGCACGCCGAACTCGTCCACGTGACGCGTCCGGTCCCCCCGGCCGAGCTGCCGGACGAGAGTGTTCTGCGCGACGTGATCAACGGCCTCCGGGCGCTGTGACCGGCGCGGAAGCGAGGTGGTGACGTGACTGGCTGGCAGTTCTGGGTCGACCGGGGCGGCACCTTCACCGACATCGTCGCGCGCCGTCCGGACGGCCGGTTGCTCACGCACAAGCTGCTGTCCGACAACCCGGCGCGGTACTCCGACGCGGCGGTCGCCGGCGTACGCGCACTCCTCAGCGGCTCCCGGGAGCCCGTCGAGGCCGTCCGCATGGGCACCACGGTCGCCACCAACGCCCTGCTGGAACGCAGGGGAGAGCGCACCCTCCTCGTCGTCACCCGCGGCTTCCGCGACGCCCTGGGCATCGCCTACCAGAACCGCCCCCACATCTTCGCCCGCCGCATCGAGCTGCCGGAGCTGCTCCACGAACGGGTCGTGGAGGTGGACGAACGCATCGCCGCCGACGGCACCGTCCTGCGCGCGCCCGACCTGGACGCCCTGGAGGGTCCGCTGCGGGAGGCGTACGACGACGGCATCCGCGCGGTCGCCGTCGTCTGCCTGCACAGCCATCTCCACCCCGCCCACGAACGCGCCGTCGGCGAACTCGCCGCCCGCGTCGGCTTCCCGCAGATCTCGCTGTCCAGCGAGGTCAGCCCCCTGATGAAGCTCGTCCCGCGCGGGGACACCACCGTCGTGGACGCGTACCTCTCGCCCGTGCTCCGCCGCTACGTGCGGCACATCGCCGACGAACTGCGCGGCGTACGGCTGATGTTCATGCAGTCCAACGGCGGACTGACCGAGGCCGGACAGTTCCGCGGCAAGGACGCCGTCCTCTCCGGACCGGCCGGTGGCATCGTGGGCATGGCCCGCATGTCGCAACGCGCCGGCTTCGACCGCGTCATCGGCTTCGACATGGGCGGCACCTCCACCGACGTCTCGCACTTCGCCGGTGCGTACGAGCGGGTCTTCACCACCCAGATCGCGGGCGTCCGGCTGCGGGCACCCATGCTGGATATCCACACCGTCGCCGCCGGCGGCGGCTCCGTCCTCCACTTCGACGGCTCCCGCTACCGGGTGGGCCCCGACTCGGCCGGCGCCGCCCCCGGTCCCGCCTGCTACCGCGCGGGAGGCCCGCTCACCGTCACCGACGCCAACGTCATGCTCGGCCGCGTCCAGCCCGCTCACTTCCCGAGCGTGTTCGGTCCCGGTGGAGACCAGCCGCTGGACGCCGCCCTCGTCCGTGACCGGTTCACCGCCCTCGCGCGCGAGATCCACGAGCGCACCGGTGACGACCGCACTCCGGAACAGGTGGCCGAGGGTTACCTGAGGATCGCCGTGGCCAACATCGCCAACGCCGTGAAGCGGATCTCCGTCCAGAAGGGCCACGACGTCACCCGCTACGCCCTGACGACCTTCGGCGGGGCGGGCGGCCAGCACGCGTGCCGGGTCGCCGACTCGCTCGGCATCCGCACCGTCCTCGTGCCCCCCATGGCCGGCCTGCTCTCCGCGCTCGGCATCGGCCTCGCCGACACCACGGCCATGCGCGAGCACTCCGTGGAAGCGCCCCTGGAAGCGGCCTCCATGCCCGGTATCAATAGGACGGCCGACGATCTGGAGGCCGCCGCGCGGGCCGAACTCGTCGCCGAGGAGGTCCCGGAGGACCGCATCCGGGTCACCCGCCGCGCCCAGCTCCGCTACGACGGCACCGACACCGCCCTCACCGTCGAACTGGCCGGGCCCGACGCCATGCGGAACGCCTTCGAGGAACGTCATCGCGCCACGTACTCCTTCACCCTCGACCGCCCGGTCGTCGTGGAAGCCCTCTCCGTCGAAGCCACCGGCATCACCGCACCCCCCGATCTCTCCGCCCTCGCCCCGTACGAGGGCCGTGCCCAGACGCCCGGTACCGTCCCTCTCCACACCGGCGGAGCCTGGCGCGAGGTACCCCTCCACCGCCGGGAGGCCCTTCCTCCCGGCGAGACCGTCACCGGTCCGGCGGTCATCACCGAGGCCGGGGCCACGACCGTCGTCGACGACGGCTGGCGGGCCGCCGCCACCGATGACGGACATCTGCTCATGGAACGCACGACGGTCACGCAGAGTTCCGACGCGGACACGGAATCCGATCCCGTCCTGCTCGAGGTCTTCAACAACCTCTTCATGTCGATCGCCGAACAGATGGGCGCGCGACTGGAGTCCACGGCCCAGTCCGTCAACATCAAGGAGCGGCTGGACTTCTCCTGCGCGCTGTTCGACCCGGACGGAAACCTGGTGGCCAACGCCCCCCACATCCCCGTCCACCTGGGGTCCATGGGCACCAGCGTCAAAGAGGTCATCCGCAGGCGCGGCTCCGCCATGCGGCCGGGCGACACCTACGCCGTCAACGACCCCTACCACGGCGGCACGCACCTGCCCGACGTCACCGTGATCACCCCCGTCTTCGACACCGACGTGGCCGCGGACACGCTCAGTGAACCACGGGTCCTCTTCCACGTCGCCTCACGCGGTCACCACGCCGAGATCGGCGGCATCGCCCCGGGCTCCATGCCGGCCCACAGCCGCACCACCGAGGAGGAGGGCGTCCTCTTCGACAACTGGCTCCTCACCGAGGACGGCCGCTTCCGGGAGGAGGAGACCCGCCGCCTCCTCACCGAGGCGCCGTACCCGTCCCGCAACCCGCGCACCAACCTCGCCGACCTGCGCGCCCAGATCGCCGCCAACCAGAAGGGCGTCGACGAGGTGCGGCGCATGATCGAGGAGTTCGGCCTCGACGTCGTCCAGGCCTACATGCGGCACGTCCAGGACAACGCCGAGGAGGCCGTCCGCCGGGTCATCGACGCCCTGGACGACGGCGAGTACGCCTACGAGACCGACTCCGGGGCCGTCATCCGCGTCCGCGTCCGCGTCGACCGCACCGAGCGCCGGGCGACGATCGACTTCACCGGCACCTCTGCACAGCTCACCACCAACTTCAACGCGCCCTTCGCGGTGGTCGGCGCCGCCGTCCTGTACGTCTTCCGCACGCTCGTCGCCGATGACATCCCGCTCAACGACGGTTGTCTGCGCCCGCTGGACATCATCGTGCCCCCGGGTTCGATGCTCGCCCCCGAGCCGCCCGCGGCCGTGGTCGCGGGCAACGTGGAGACCTCCCAGGCCATCACCGGCGCCCTCTACGCCGCGCTCGGCGTCCAGGCCGAGGGCTCCGGCACCATGAACAACGTCACCTTCGGCAACGAACGGCACCAGTACTACGAAACCGTCGCCTCCGGATCCGGCGCCGGCGACGGTTTCCCGGGCGCCGACGTGGTCCAGACCCACATGACCAACTCCCGGCTCACGGACCCCGAAGTCCTGGAATGGCGGCTACCGGTCCGGCTGGAGGAGTTCGCCGTCCGCCGGGGGAGCGGCGGTGCCGGGCGGTGGCGCGGCGGCGACGGAGCCGTGCGCCGGATCCGCTTCCTCGAACCGATGACCGTCTCCACGCTCTCCCAGCACCGCCGCGTGCCGCCGTACGGCATGGCGGGCGGCGGTCCCGGAGCACTCGGCGCCAACCGGGTGGAGCACGCCGACGGCACGGTCACCGACCTCGGCGCGAGCGGCTCGGCCGACGTCGGCCCGGGCGACGTACTCGTCATCGAAACCCCCGGGGGCGGCGGCTACGGCCCACCGTCCCCGCACCCCCGTCAAGCAGGAGAAGAGATCGATGATCTTCGGGCGTTCTGAGCGTGGCAAGGCTCCGGTGGAACCCGTCACGCTCAAGATCCTCGTGGCCGGCGGCTTCGGCGTGGGCAAGACGACCCTCGTCGGCGCGGTCAGCGAGATCAGGCCGCTGCGCACCGAGGAACTGCTCACCGAGGCCGGGCGGCCCGTCGACGACACGAGCGGTGTGGAGGGCAAGCGCACCACCACGGTGGCCATGGACTTCGGCCGCATCACCCTGCGCGAGGACCTCGTGCTCTACCTCTTCGGCACGCCCGGGCAGGAACGGTTCTGGTTCATGTGGGACGAGTTGGCCGAGGGCGCGCTCGGAGCCGTGGTCCTGGCCGACACGCGCCGCCTGGAGGACTGCTTCGCCGCCGTCGACTACTTCGAGCGGCGTTCCATCCCCTTCCTCGTCGGCGTCAACTGCTTCGAGGGAGCGGCCCGCCACCCCGTGGAGTCCGTCCGTCAGGCCCTCGACCTGGACGACGACGTGCCCCTCCTGCTGTGCGACGCCCGTGACCGGGAGTCCGTCAAGGAGGTACTCGTCCAACTCGCCCAGCACGCGATGGAGTACACGGCCGGCCGCCGCGGGGCCGTCGTGCGCTGACCGCCGGCACGGCCCGTACCCCCGCCGACCGGGGTACGGGCCGTGGTCCTGTGCGGAGCGCCCACGCGCGCGTGCGGCGACTCCCCGGCTTCCTCGCCGTTGCTACTCCCCGTCCTCCTCCAGCCAGCCGAAGCTCTTCTCCACGGCCCTGCGCCAGTTCCGGTACTCGCGGTCGCGGTCCGGCGCCCGCATGCCGGGCGTCCACTCCGCGTCCTTCCGCCAGTGCGACTTCAGCTCGTCCAGCCCGTTCCACACGCCCGTGGCCAGTCCGGCCGCGTAGGCGGCGCCCAGGCACGTCGTCTCCGACACGCGGGGCCGGATCACCGGTACGCCGAGAACGTCCGCCTGGTGCTGCATGAGCAGGTCGTTCCGGGTCATGCCGCCGTCGACCTTCAGCGTGCTGATCCGCACCCCGGAGTCCTGGTACATCGCGTCCACGACCTCCCGGGTCTGCCAGCTCGTCGCCTCCAGCACCGCGCGCGCGAGGTGGGCCTTGGTGACGTACCGGGTGAGGCCGGTGACGACGCCCCGCGCGTCGGAGCGCCAGTAGGGCGCGAACAGGCCGGAGAAGGCCGGCACGATGTAGGCGCCGCCGTTGTCGTCGACGCTCGCCGCCAGGGTCTCGATCTCGTCGGCGGTCCGGATGATCCCGAGCTGGTCGCGGAACCACTGCACCAGCGCGCCCGTTATCGCTATGGACCCCTCCAGGCAGTACACCGGCACCTCCCCGCCGATCTTGTAGCCCACCGTCGTCAGCAGTCCGTTCTTCGACGGCACCGGCCGGTCGCCGGTGTTCAGCAGCAGGAAGCTGCCGGTGCCGTAGGTGTTCTTCGCCGTGCCGATGTCGTAGCAGGCCTGACCGAACACGGCGGCCTGCTGGTCGCCCAGCGCGGAGGCGACGGGCACCCCGGCCAGCTGCCCGACGGCGGTCCCGTACACCTCGGCGGAGGACCTGATCTCGGGCAGTACGGCCTCGGGCACGTTCATCGCGGACAGGACGGAGGGGTCCCACTGGAGGGTGTCCAGGTTCATCAGCATGGTGCGGCCGGCGTTCGTGACGTCGGTGACGTGCCGGCCGCCGTCGGGGCCACCGGTGAGGTTCCAGATCAGCCAGGAGTCGATGGTGCCGAACGCGATCTCACCGCGCTCCGCCCGCTGCCGCAGACCGGGGACGTGGTCCAGCAGCCAGGCCGCCTTGGGCCCGGAGAAGTAGCTGGCCAGCGGCAGCCCGGTCGTCTCGCGGAAACGGTCCTGGCCGTCCGCTCCGCCCAGTTCGCCGCACAGGGCCGCGGTACGGGTGTCCTGCCAGACGATCGCGTTGTGCACGGGCTTGCCCGTGGCGCGGTCCCACAGGACCGTGGTCTCCCGCTGGTTGGTGATGCCGAGGGCGCTCAACTGGTCGGCGCGCAGTCCCGCCCGGGCGAGCGCCCCGGCCACCACGGCCTGCACCTTGGACCAGATCTCGGTGGCGTCGTGTTCCACCCAGCCGGGCCTGGGAAAGATCTGCCGGTGCTCGCGCTGGTCGACGGCGACGATCGCGCCGCCGTGGTCGAAGACGATGCAGCGGCTGGACGTGGTGCCCTGGTCGATGGCGGCGACGTACGTGCCGGCGGTGTCCGTCATGGCTGCCCCTGGGTCGCTGGGTCGGATCGCTGGTCGGAAGGACGCGTGCGGATCGTGGATCGCGGTGGCGGGAGCGGGGGGCTCAGAAGGCCGCGTTGTAGACGAGGCCGGCCAGTGCTCCGCCGATCAGCGGTCCGACGGCCGGGATCCAGGCGTACCCCCAGTCGGACCCGCCCTTGTGGGGGATCGGCAGGAAGGTGTGCACGATGCGCGGGCCGAGGTCGCGCGCCGGGTTGATGGCATAGCCGGTGGGACCGCCGAGGGAGAGGCCGATGCCCACGACCAGGAGGGAGACGATGAGCACGGTGGTGCCGGACTCGCCGAGCCCCTTGGTGAGCCCGAAGGCGAGGACCGGCAGGACGAGCGCGACGGTCGCGATGATTTCGGTGAGCAGGTTGGCGACCGGGTTCCTGATCTCCGGAACAGTGGAGAAGATGCCGAGGGTCGGCACGGGTTCGCCCGCGGTGCCGTCCGTGGTGCCTCCGGTGCGCACGTTGGCCTGGAACTGGGCGAGGTAGACGAGGTAGACCAGCACGGCGCCGAGCATGGCGCCGACGAACTGCCCGAGCAGGTACACCCAGACCTTGCCCCACGCGCCGGTGTCCACCGCGATGCCGAGGGTGACGGCGGGGTTGAGCTGACCGCCGGAGAGGGGAGCGGCGGTGTACGCGCCCGCGAGGACGCCGAAGCCCCAGCCGAACGCGATCACGATCCAGCCCGAGGCGCGTGCCTTGGAGTACCTGAGGGTGACGGCGGCGCAGACGCCCGCGCCGAACAGGATCAGGATCGCGGTGCCGATGACCTCGCCGACGAATATGTCTCCGTTGCTCATGGCGGCTCCCTTGGCGCCGGCGGGGGCGATCGGCCCCCTGCCTGAAGGGCAGGACGGTTCCCTTGGCGACTTCAGCCGGAAGGCAGGGAGGGCCCCGCGCCCCGCCCGGCGTCGGTGACGAGCGTGCCGTCGCAGCCGGACCGCCCTCGAGCACCGGGCCGTGAACAGGACAGACCCGTGCCGCGGTGCCTGATAACGCCGAGAATGTACGGCGATGTCGGCTGACACCGGGAAGTGTTCACCGGCGCCCCGGGGGCGTCAAGGTTGCGGGCGACGACGGTGACACGGGCGCTGCGCCGGCCTCGGCGGAGCGCCCGTGCCGCAACGGACGTGGACGGGTGGGTTGTTCACCACCGTGGCTCGGCGGTCGCGTAGCCGGCCCCTGACGGGGCAGCGCCCGGGCCGCCGCGCAGGATCTCGTGGCCGGGGAGCCCGGCGCGCCCGAGCACCCAGCTCCCGCCGTTCAGCGCCTTGGCGGCCTGCTTCAGCGGGGCCAGCTCGGCGGCGGCCTGGTGATGGTCGCTCACGCTGCCCGGGCCGCAGACGACCGTGGCCAGGGAGAGCGTGACCGGCCGGCCGCCCGCCGCCCAGGGAACGTCCAGCACGGCGGTGACCAGCGGACCGAGCGCCTGCTCGTCCGCCAGCACCAGGAAGTCGTCCCCGCCGATGTGCCCCACGCGCGCGTGCTCCGCGACCGCCTGCCGGAGCGCGTGGCCCACCGCGCGGATCAGCTCGTCCCCCGCGGCGAATCCGGCACCGTCGTTGACCTGCTTGAAGTGGTCGATGTCCAGCCAGCTGAGCGTGAACGCCCGCCCGTCGGAGATCCGCCGGTCCACCTCGCTCACGATCGCGTCCGAACCGGGCAGCCGGGTCAGCGGGTTGAGCCCGGCCGCCTCCTCCACCCGGCTCTCGGCCAAAGCCCGCACGAGGTCCGCCAGCCGTACGACGCCGACGCACCGGCCGTGTCCGTCGACCACCGCCACATCGTCGGAGGTCCGGTCCCGGCCGCCGACCGCCACCACGTCCAGCACCTGCCAGGCCGTGGCGTCGACGCCGACCGTGCGGGGGGCGTCGCCCAGTTTGAAGGCCGGCCGGTCGGCGTACAGGGCGTGCCCGTAGCGCCCCGACATCGACAGCAGGAAACGCGACCGGTGCACCGACCGGACGGGCCTGCCGTACTGGTCCACCAGCAGCACGCCGGAGACGTCCGGGGAACCGGTCAGCAGCGACCGCACCTGTCCGGCCGAGGCGGTCAGCGGCAGCACGGCGGCCGGCCGTACGAACTCCCGCACGGACGGCCCGGGGCGGGGGACGGTCCCGGCGCCGGGTGCCAGGGACGGAACGTACACGTCCGCTGCGGGAATGCGGGCAGGCGGAGCGAACAGCTCGCCCTGGGCCAGTTGCGCACCGGCCGACAGCGCCGCCGCGCACTGGAGTTCCGTCTCGACCCCCTCCACCGCGACCAGGGCGCCCAGCTCCTCGCACAGCGTGCGCATCGCCCGCACCGCGGCCGGCCGGGTGAGCAGCGAGGCGTCGAGTTTGACCAGGTCGGGGGAGAGGTCGGTGAGCAGCCTGAGCGGAACGTCCCCGTCCCCGATGCCGTCCGCGCTGATCCGGAACCCCTGCGCGCGCAGTGAGGCCACGGCCTCCAGCAGGGCCCGCTGTGGCACGTGGGTGTACGGCGGGACGATGTCGAGCGTCACCTCCCAGGCCATGCGTCCCACCGCGCGGACGGCGTCGTACAGCGGTGTCAGGCCGCCGAGGTCGGCGAGCGTGGCCGCGAACACGTTCAGGTGCAACGGCAGCAGGGTCTCCTTGCGGGCCGCGGCACGGAGCGCCGACACGGTCAGCCTGCCGTCCAGCCCGGGATCCCGGCGGGCCTCGGCCAGGATGTCCCCGGACTCCGGGCGGGCGAGTATCTCCAGTGCGGCGACCGCGCCCGTCCTCAGGTTGACCACCGGCTGGAACGCGAAGCGGAGAGTATCCGTCCAGGAGTGCACGGGAGCATGATGGCGCTGCCCCGGTACGCCCAGGCGCGGTTCACGAGACGTTCACGCAGGATTCCGGAGTGATCACGGAGAGTGGGCGGCGTCGCCGGCCCCCTCGTGGCGCAGGAGGCTCCGACTCGGCCCAGGTGGCCCCGGCGACGGAGGTGCGGAAGGTCCCCGCCCGCCGGCGCCGCCGGGGCCGCCGAGTGCGTCGCGACGTCCTGCCGAGGTCTCACCTGACGACCCGTCAGGAGCTGCTGTGACCGTCCGGAAAAGGGCAGGACGATCCGTGAACCGAACGGCGGCGCACGGCGTCGTGGTACACGAGGGGCGGCCGGGACCGACGGGGGTGATTCCGGCCGCCCCTTACGGATCCGCTCGTTTCTGATGCCTCACTAGCGGAACACGCCCCTCCCCTGATCGGATACAGTCCGCGCGTGTCCGAAACTCAGCAACCAACTGCCAACTCCGCGCCCGGCTCCCACTGTTCGAGCTGCGGGGCGTCCTATGGAGAGGGCGTTTCCGGATGGCCGCGCACCTGTCCGTCCTGCGGCACCATCGCCTACCGCAATCCGCTACCGGTCGCGATCGCCCTCCAGCCCGTGTACGACACCAAGGGCACCGCCCTCGTCGTCATCACCCGGACCGTCGCCCCCGCGCGCGGCGGCATCGCCCTGCCCGGCGGGTACATCGACGACCGCGAGGACTGGAAGCAGGCCGTCGTACGGGAACTCAAGGAAGAGACCGGCATCGAGGCGGCCGCCCGTGACGTGCGGCTCGTGGACGTCATGAGCGCACCCGACGGTCACCTGCTGCTGTTCGGTGTACTGCCGGAACGTCCGGCCGACGGACTGCCGCCCTCCGGTCCCACGGACGAGACCGAGGGCTGGCAGCTGCTGCGCAGGCCCGAGGAACTCGCCTTCCCGCTGCACACCGTGGCCGTCAAGGCATGGTTCGAGGGCCGCTACGTCTGAGCCCGCGGTCCGTCTGAGCCCGCGGTCCGTCTGAGCCCGCGGTCCGTCTGACCCCGCGGTTCAGCAGAGCCCGCGCACGCGCACCGGGTAGGGCGGTTCCGTCACGCCGTCCTCCCGGTCCCGGGTGACCACCACCCGCCCGCCGTGCCTACGGGCGACGTAGCGTTCGATCTCCGGTTCCTCCCCCCCGTCGCCCGGGTCCGCCACGACCAGGCCGGCCCCGGTGCGTCCGCGCGCGGGCGCCCACACCTCCAGCTCCAGCCCCCCGTCGGCACCCCGCACGGGCACCACCGCTCCCGCGCGCGCGAGCACCGGTATCCGGGACAGCGGCGCGTCCATCACGACCCGCCCCGGTCCCTCGTGAACCTCCTCCGTCACCGTGTCGTACCAGCGGCCCCGCGGCAGCCGCACCGCGCGCCGACGGACACCGGCGTCCAGGACGGGGGCCACCAGCAGGCCGTCGCCCAGCAGAAACGTGTCCTCACAGTCGCGCAGCGCCCGGTCCTCCGGCGCCCCCCACCACAGCGGCCGCACGTAGGGCGCGCCGGTCCGCCGGGCCAGATGCGCCAGCGTCAGGAAGTACGGCAGCAACCGCCGCCGTTCGAGCAGCGCCACGCGCGCGTGCTCCAGCACCTCGGCACCGAACTCCCAGGGCTCCCGGCGCCCCGCCCGCAGACCCGCGTGCGTGCGGAACAGCGGCAGATACGCGCCCAGCTGGAACCAGCGCAGATACAGCTCCGGCGACGGACTGCCGTCGAAACCGCCCACATCCGGACCCGAGTACGGCACCCCGCACAGTCCCAGGCCCAGCACCAGAGACAGCGACGCCCGCAGCCCCGGCCAGCCGGTCGCCACGTCCCCCGACCAGGTGCCCCCGTACCGCTGCAGCCCCGCCCAGCCGGAACGGGAGAACAGGAAGGGCCGTTCCTGCGGCGCCAGCGCGCGCAACCCCTCGTAGGCGGCCTGCGCCATGCACAACGCGTACACGTTGTGCCCTTCCCGGTGGTCGCCGCCGCGCCCCTCCAGGGCGTGCCGGGCCGAACGCGGCAGCGTCGGCTCGCCGAAGGCGCTGAACGACGTCGGCTCGTTCATGTCGTGCCAGAAGCCGGTGAAGCCCTGCTCCAGCCGCTCCTCGTACAACCCGCCCCACCACGCACGCGCGCGTGCGTCCGTGAAATCGGGAAAGACCGACTCGCCGGCCCACGCGACACCCCGCACCGTCCGGCCGTGCGCGTCCCGCACGAACGCGTCCACGGCCGTGCCGCTCTCGAACACGGCGTTGCCCGGCTCCGCCCGCACCGCCGGCTCGACGATCGACACCAGCCGGATCCCGTCCCGGCGCAGCTCCTCCGCCAGCACCGGCAGCTTGGGAAAGCGCTCCTGGTCGACCGTGAACACCTGATGGTCGTCATGGTGATCGATGTCGAGGTGCACGGCGTCCAGCGGCAGCCCGTGCTCGTGGTAGCCCGCGACGATCCGGCGTACCTCCTGCTCGCTGCCGAAGCCCCACCGCGCGTGCTGGTGGCCCAGCGCCCAGGCGGGCGGCAGGGCGGGTGCCCCGGTCAGCGAGGCCCACGTGTGCAGCACGCGCGCGGGGGTCCCCACCACCACCCAGCAGCGCAGCGGACCGCCGTCCATCCGCACCTCGCAGTGCCCCGCCCGGTCGTGCCCGGACCCGGCACCCTCCTCGCCCTCCCGCCAGACCACCGTGCCGTCCCAGCTGGTGTCGTGGAACACCAGATGAGTGCCGGCATCCGCCACCACCAGCTGCACCGGCATCGTCAGATACAGCGGATCGTCGCCGGGCCCGAACGCCCGGCCGGGATCGGTGTTCCACAGCCGGTACCTGCCGTCGCGCAGCCGGGGCCCGCCCGCGCGCCCGCCCAGGCCGAAGATCCGGGCGTCCGCGGCCACCTCCGACCGCTGCATCCACCGCGCCGCACCCCCGTCGACCGGCTCCCACCAGCGCGGCGGCAGATCCCGTCGCAGCGTCACCCCGCCCGGCGTGCACACCTGGACCGCGCCGTGCCGCGAGACCACGACGGTCGCCCGCTCGGCCACCACGCGCCAGCCGCCGTCCTTGTCCGGCTCCAGCACCGCCCGCGGATCCGGCTCGGGACCGCTGCCCGCGAGCGCGTACGACGGCTGCGGGCCGGCCCCGTCCCACCCCCAGAAGACCGCCCCGTTCACCGCCACGACGATCCGCAGCTCCGAGCGGCCGAACCGGATCAGCCCGCCACCGGGACCCGGCTCCGCGTCCCGCACCTCGCCCGGCACCCGGGCCCGCTCGGGCCCCCGCCGCGGCAGCCCGGCGGCGTCGATACGCCTCCTGCGCCACGCGGCCCGTACGGTACGCAACCCCTGCGCCGCCCTGCCCGAACCGACCACACTCACCGAACGCACCAGGTCACGACCGTCCATGCTGCTCACCCTGCCACTGAGCGCCCCACGCGCGCGTGTCGTTCAACTGCCGTTCACCCGTGCCCGGACCACATCTTCATGACGTGGACTGTGTGGAGCGCACCCTGGTGCAGAAGTCGATCACATGGCATCGTCCCTGTCAGCCGCGTCACGCGCACACCCCAGCCCGTGCGCGGACCGACGCACACGACGCGCACAGCCCGGGAGCCGCACCAATGTCGACCGCGAACCCCCAGCCGCTCTGGCAGCCCGATCCCCAGCGGATCGCCCAGGCCCGCATCACCCGGTTCCAGGCATGGGCCGCCGAACACCACGGCGCCCCGGCCGAGGGCGGATACCCGGCCCTGCACCGGTGGTCCGTCGACGAGCTGGACACCTTCTGGAAAGCCGTCACCGAGTGGTTCGACGTACGGTTCTCCACGCCCTACGCGCGCGTGCTCGGCGAGCGCACCATGCCCGGCGCCCAGTGGTTCCCGGGAGCCACCCTCAACTACGCCGAACACGCCCTGCGCGCCGCCGCCGACCGCGCCGACGAACCCGCGCTCCTGCACGTGGACGAGACGCACGAGCCACGCCCGGTGAGCTGGACCGCGCTGCGCCGCCAGGTCGGCTCCCTCGCCGCCGAACTGCGCGCCCTCGGCGTCCAACCCGGCGACCGGGTCAGCGGCTACCTGCCCAACATCCCCCAGGCCGTCGTCGCCCTCCTCGCCACGGCCGCCGTCGGCGCCGTCTGGACCTCGTGCGCCCCCGACTTCGGAGCCCGCAGCGTCCTGGACCGCTTCCAGCAGGTCGAACCCGTCGTCCTGTTCACCGTCGACGGCTACCGCTACGGCGGCAAGGAGCACGACCGCCGGGACGTCGTCGCCGAACTCCGCCGCGAGCTGCCCACCCTGCGCGCCGTCGTCCACATCCCCCTGCTCGGCACCGAGCCCCCCGAGGGAGCCCTGGAATGGGCCGCGCTGACCGCCGGGGACACCGAGCCGGTCTTCGAGCAGGTCCCGTTCGACCACCCCCTGTGGGTGCTCTACTCCTCCGGCACCACCGGCCTGCCCAAGGCCATCGTCCAGTCGCAGGGCGGCATCCTGGTCGAACACCTCAAGCAACTCGGCCTGCACTGCGACCTGGGCCCCGAGGACCGTTTCTTCTGGTACACCTCGACCGGCTGGATGATGTGGAACTTCCTCGTCTCCGGCCTGCTCACCGGAACGACGGTCGTCCTGTACGACGGCAGCCCGGGCTACCCCGACACAGGAGCCCAGTGGCGCGTCGCCGAACGCACCGGAGCCACCCTCTACGGCACATCCGCCGCCTACGTCATGGCCTGCCGCAAGGCCGGCGTGCACCCTGCCCGCGACTACGACCTGTCAAGGGTGAAGTGCGTCGCCACCACCGGCTCCCCCCTGCCGCCCGACGGCTTCCGCTGGCTGCACGACGAGGTCCGCGAGGACCTGTGGATCGCCTCCGTCAGCGGTGGCACCGACGTCTGCTCCTGCTTCGCCGGCGCCGTACCCACCCTCCCGGTGTACACCGGGGAACTCCAGGCACCCGGCCTCGGCACCGACCTGCAGTCCTGGGACCCCAGCGGGAAGCCCGTCGTCGACGAGGTCGGCGAGCTGGTCGTCACCCGTCCCATGCCGTCCATGCCGATCCACTTCTGGAACGACCCGGACGGCAGCCGCTACCACGACAGCTACTTCGACACCTACCCGGGCGTCTGGCGGCACGGCGACTGGATCACGGTCACGTCACGCGGGACCGTGATCATCCACGGCCGCTCCGACTCCACCCTCAACCGGCAGGGCGTCCGCATGGGCTCGGCCGACATCTACGAAGTCGTCGAGCGCCTGCCGGAGATCAAGGAATCCCTGGTCATCGGCATCGAGCAACCCGACGGCGGCTACTGGATGCCGCTGTTCGTGCACCTCGCACCGGGCGCCGTCCTCGACGAGGCCCTCCTGGACCGCATCAAGCAGGCCATCCGCGGGCAGCTCTCCCCGCGGCACATCCCCGACGAGATCATCGAGGTCCCCGGCGTCCCGCACACCCTCACGGGCAAGCGCATCGAGGTCCCGGTCAAACGCCTGCTTCAGGGCACCCCCCTGGAAAAGGCCGTGAACCCCGGCTCCATCGACGACCTCGCCCTGCTCGGTTTCTACGAAGAGCTCGCCCGCAAACGCGCCTGACCCCCCGGACGATCACCGTCCGCATCCGGGCCTGTGGGCGGCCCAGGCGCCGTGACCTGCGCAGACGACCTCACCACCGGACCATGACCACCGGCGGCACCGCGATTGTCAGTGCCGCCGGTTACGGTGAGTGAGTATTGATCGACCGCGCATTGGGGGATTCATGGCGCACACCGACCACCAGACCATGCGGCGCGTCCTGCGCCGCGAGATCGCCGGCACCATCGGCGTACTCACCGACGACCACGACTTCAGCGCCATGCGGCGCTACCGCAGCTTCACCTTCGACGACCACACCACCTACCTCCAGCAACTGGAGGCCGTCCTGCAGGACCGCGCCGCACAGGGCAACCACACCACGCTCGCCCTGTTCGACCCGGAGGACTACGCCGTGTACTGCGCGGACACCGGCCTCGACCCGGAGGCCCCGGCCAGCCGGACCCGCTTCACCGCGGAACTGGCGGCCACCGGCCCGACCATCCCCTACGACGGCCGCCCGCTCACCGTCCTCCTGCCCGCCCTGGTGGACGAAGCCGTACGCCAGGCCACCTGGGAGTACGCCACCACCCTCCTCACCCGCCTCGGCCCCTGCCCGACCTGCGGCGAGGACATCGGCAGGGCCGCCTTCACCCGCGCCTCCGACCTCCTCGTCCGCATCCTCGACACCGCCCCGCCCGGAGACCGGCACCTCGTCTGCACCGTGTCCGGACACCCGGACACCCTCGTCGCCGTCCTGCACGGCGACCAGGACCCCCAGGGCGCGACCCGCCTGGACGAGGCCGAAGCCCTCGAGTTCGCCGGCGTCCTCGCCCTCGGCCTCGCGACCCGCAGCCCCGGCGGACTCGTGATCCGCGTCAGCGCCGCAGGCACGCCGGACCGCGTCTACGGCTGGCGACTGCGCGGCGGCGCCCTCGAACCACTGACGGCGTCCGAAGTCTTCGACGCCTACTGCACCGACGTCGAATCCGGCGAGCCGATCTCCCCGGAGCCCGGCGTCGACTACCGCGAGCCGCCCGCCCTCGGAGAGGAGAGCACCGCCCCGCACCACCGCCACTGAGGCCCGCACCCACGACGACCGGAACGCGGCAGGGGCGCCCCGCCCGAAGGCAGGACGCCCCTGAAAGGCAGGACGCCCCTGAACCGACACCCCAGCGGGCGACCGGTACGGCTACTCGCCGGACAGCACGGCCTGAGCCGCGCCGCGCGCCTCCTCGGCACTGTCCGCGGCGCGCGCCGCCGCCGCGGCCCGCTCACACTGCGCCAGCGTGTACTTCGCCAGCGTCGCGCGGACGTACGGAATCGACGCCGCGCCCATGGACAGGGAGGTGACACCCAGACCGGTCAGCACACAGGCCAGCAGGGGATCCGACGCGGCCTCGCCGCACACCCCACAGCTCTTGCCCTCGGCCGTGGCCGCCTCGGCGGACAGCGCGACCAGGTCGAGCAGCGCCGGCTGCCATGGGTCCTGCAGACGGGACACCGCACCCACCTGCCGGTCCGCCGCGAACGTGTACTGCGCGAGGTCGTTCGTCCCCAGCGACAGGAACTCGACCTCCTGAAGGATCGAGCGCGCCCGCAGCGCGGCCGAGGGGATCTCGACCATCGCGCCGAACTTCGCCCGCAGCCCCGCCTCACGGCACGCGTCGGCGAAGGCCTTCGCGTCCTTGCGGTCCGCCACCATGGGCGCCATGACCTCCAGGTAGACGGGCAACCCCTCGGAGGCCTTCGCCAGCGCCGTCAGCTGGGTGCGCAGAACCTCGGGATGGTCGAGCAGCGTCCGCAGGCCCCGCACGCCGAGCGCCGGGTTCGGCTCGTCCGCCGGCGTCAGGAAGTCCAGTGGCTTGTCCGCACCCGCGTCGAGCACCCGCACGACCACACGGCTCTCGGGGAACGCCTCCAGCACCTGCCGGTAGGCCTCCACCTGCTTCTCCTCGGAAGGAGCGTTCTTGCTGTCGTCCAGGAACAGGAACTCGGTACGGAACAGACCGACACCCTCCGCCCCGGCCTCGACGGCCGCCGGCACATCCGCCGGCCCGCCCACGTTGGCCAGGAGCGGCACCTTGTGCCCGTCCGCGGTCACCCCCGGACCCGTCAAAGCGGCCAGGGCGGCCTTGCGCGCGGCAGCCGCGGCCTCCAGCTCCGCCTTCTTCTCCTCGCTCGGATTGACGAAGACGTCACCGGTGCTGCCGTCGACGGCGATCAGCGTGCCTTCGGCGAGCTCACCGGCACCCGGCAGCGCCACCACGGCCGGCACACCCAGTGCCCGCGCCAGAATGGCGCTGTGACTGGTCGGACCGCCCTCCTCGGTCACGAAACCGAGGACCAGCGACGGGTCGAGCAGCGCGGTGTCGGCAGGAGCCAGATCACGGGCCACGAGCACATAAGGCTGGTCGCTGTCCGGGACGCCCGGCATCGGCACGCCCAGCAGCCGGGCGACGATACGGTTCCGCACGTCGTCGAGGTCGGCCACCCGCCCGGCCAGGTACTCACCGGCACCGGCCAGCAGCTCCCGGTACGCCGCGAAGGCGTCGTACACCGCACGCTCGGCGGTGCTGCCGACGGCGATCCGCCGGTCGACGTCGGCCATCAGCTCGGGGTCCTGCGCCATCATGGCCTGGGCCTCCAGCACGGCCTGGGCCTCGCCCCCCGCCAGATTGCCGCGCGCCATCAGGTCGGCGGCCACGGCGTCCACGGCCTGCCGGGCACGTCCCTGCTCACGCTCCGCTTCCTCGGCGGGAATCTGCTTGGCCGGCGGCTCCAGGACCGCCGTGCCCATGTGCCGTACCTCGCCGATCGCCACGCCATGGCTCACGCCGACGCCTCGCAGCGTTGTCTCCATCTCACCCGTCTCCGGATAGTGCGGCGGGTCCCGCCGCCGCGGTGGTTGTCCTGTTCGCCGCCTTACGACGGCAGTGCTGTCAGTTCCAGGAGAAGAGGCTGTCGCCGACCTTCACGTCCCCGTCCTCACGGAGGTCGGAGAGGGACTCGGCAGTGGCTTCCAGCGCGACGACCGGGCACACCGGAGACTTGCCGGCGGCCTCGACCGCTGCGGGGTTCCAGCGCACGACGGCCTGGCCACGGGTCACGGTGTCGCCCTTGTTGACGAGCAGCTCGAACCCCTCGCCGTTGAGCTGGACCGTGTCGATGCCGAGATGGGTGAGCACGCCGTGCCCGCTCTCATCGACCACGACGAACGCGTGCGGATGCAGGGAGACGATGATGCCGTCGACGGGCGCCACGGCCTCGGAGATCTCACGCACGGGGTCGATCGCGGTGCCCGGGCCGACCATGGCCCCGGAGAAGACCGGATCCGGCACTGCGGCCAGTCCGATGGCACGCCCGGCAAGAGGGGACGTCACGGTGGTCATGGGAAGCCTCCCAAGGAGTGGAGCTGTTCACGGGCCGTCACTGGCAGTCCCGGACGGCGCACTGAGCAGCAGCGTATGTCATGTGAACTGGCGGTTCCGGATGGAAGCTACCAGTTAGTGGTCTAGACCACCAGCTCACCGGATTTGCATGGCCTCCAAGGCTCCGTGTACAGTCGTACTCCTGCCGGGGGGCAGTGAGGCGTGCAACCGCATCCTCCTCCGACAGCAACCAAACTCATCAGATCCTATCTCTGGATCTCCATCCGCATGCTCGCGGAGGGTCGGACAGAGAGACGGAAAAACCCTGGTAGAGTTTGAAAC